>NZ_CP110836.1:0-4800000 GCF_026239515.1 Streptomyces sp. Je 1-4 4N24
CCCGCGGAGCGGGTTAGAACGCGCTGCGCGCGTCCAAACGAAACCGCCGGGCTTCGCCCGGCGGTCCTGGGTCCGCTTCGCTCCCAGGAGCAACCTCCGCTTCGCGGAGGTTGCTTGACGAAGTGTTCGTTGACGGTTGGCTTCGCTCAACCGTCAACGAAATGGACTGCTTCGCAGTCCATTTGGGCAGGTCCGCTTCGCTCCCCTGCCTGAGGCTTTCCGGCTTCGCCTTCAAGCCTAGCCCGCTGCGCGGGCAGCTGGTTACAGGGTGAGGATTGCTCGGGGTTGAGTGTCCGCCTCGGCATGTACTCGGACGGGGGCTGTTCTTCCAAGCCCGCACGATGTGGGTGGTGGCCCTGTCATAGTGGGGTGGAGGTCCGAGTTCTGCAGCAGTCTGCAATCAAAAATAGGCACGGATAAAGTCCACGCTGAGCGGGTAGTGCCTACCGGGTGCCCCGGGGTGAGAGGTGACGCGCTGTGGCGACTCAGCGGAAGCTTCGTCCTCATCAGGTCGAAGCTGTTGACGCGGTGGTACGAGCCTTGGCGCAAGTTCCTGCTGAAGGATCACCAGGTGGGGTACGGGCCCAGGTTGTTGCTGCCACTGGCGCAGGGAAGAGCCTGATCGCTGTCCACGCGGCGCAGGCTCTGCGTGCCCAACGGGTTCTGGTTCTTGTTCCCACGCTCGGGCTGTTGGCCCAGACCGCGTCGGTGTGGCGCGAGGCGGGGCGTCGGGGTCCGATGTTCGGTGCCTGTTCGCTGTCGGGCGAGGACGCACAGATTCTTCAGTGCACCACCGACGAGGCGGAGTTGGTGGGGTGGGTTTCGGGCCTGGAGTCGGTGACGGTCTTTGCCACCTATGCCTCGCTGGGGCTGGGGGTCCTGGAGCGAAGTCATCGCGCGGGGCTGGGTGCGTGGGACCTCGTGGTGGTGGATGAGGCGCACCGGACGTCGGGGGCGTTGGGAAAGGCTTGGGCGGGAGTCCATGACGATGGTCGGGTGCCGGCGCTGCGTCGGTTGTACATGACGGCTACGCCGCGGTTGTGGGAGGTGCCGGATCGGGAGGGTCCGGAGAGGGGTGGTGAGTTGGTTGCGTCGATGGACGATGAGGCGGTGTTCGGTCCTGTGGTGTACCGGCTGTCGCTGTCGGAGGCGATCGAGCGGGGGCTGATCGCTCGTTACCAGGTGGTATGTGTGGACATCGCGGATCCTGGGCTGCCCGTGACCGAGTTGGCTGGGGGCGCGGGCAGGACGGCTCGGGTGCGGGGGGCGCGGCTGGCGGCTTTGCAGACGGCGGTGGTGAAGGCTGCTGCGGAACGGCGGTTGAGACGGTTGCTGACGTTTCATTACCGCACGGGTGAGGCCGAGGCGTTCTCCAGTGGCCTGGGTGGGGTGGCGAAGGAGCTGCACGAGAGCGATCCGGGTCTTTACCCGAGGGCTGATGGGGTGTGGGCGGACTGGCTGTGCGGGGAGCACAAGCCTGCGCACCGGAGTCTGGTGCTGGAGGAGTTCGCGTCGGAGCCGGAGGTTGGACCGGGGGCGGCGTGGGTGCGGGTGCTGTCATCGGTGCGGGTGCTGGGTGAGGGGGTGGATACCAAGGAGTGCGATGCCGTCGTCTTCGCGGACGTGCGGGGGTCGGCCGTCGACATCGTCCAGGCGGTGGGGCGGGCGCTTCGGATGCAGCCGGGCGAAGGCAAGGTGGCTTCCCTGGTCGTTCCTGTCTTCCTCGGGCCGGGTGAGCAGCCTGACGAGATGCTGGTCTCGCGGGCTTACGGGGAGCTGGTGAAGGTTCTCATGGCTCTGCGGGCGCATGACGCCCAGGCCGTGGAGCAGCTGGCCGCTCCCCAGGTGGCCGGGGGCCAGTCGGGCGGCGGGATGGTGGAGGTGCCTGGCGAGGTGGGCAAGGTGGCTGCGGAGCTGTTGTCATTCTCCCGGCCTCGGGATCCCGCGCAGCTGGCGGCGTTCATCAGTCTGCGGGTGTTGCAGCCGGAGAGGCAGTTTTGGAGGCGGGGGCTGGCGGCCGCGCTGGCCTACCGCAGTGATCATGGTGACCTGGCGGTTCCGTATGAGTACCGGACTGCGGACGGGTTCGCTCTGGGGGTGTGGATCGCCCGGCAGCGCAGTGCGCATACGCGCGGGGAGCTCAGCGAAGAGCGCGTGGGCCAGCTGGAGGAGCTCGGCATGATCTGGTCGCATGCCGAGGTCGCATTCGCTGAGGGGCTGTCTGCGGCGCGTGGATGGGCCCAGGAGCACGGGCACCTGCTGGCACCGGCCGATGCCATGTGGGACGGGTACGCGGTAGGGGTGTGGCTGAAGAACCAGCGGGCGGCCGCGCGACAGGACAAGAACGGACAGAGCGAGGACGGGCAGGGGGCGGGTGGGCTGAGTACGGCCCGGCGACAGGCGCTGGAGGACATCGACCCGTCGTGGTGCCCTTCCTGGTCGGTTGTCTGGCAGCGATGCTTCCACCTCGCCCGCCTCCACGTCCAAGTCGGGCAGGCCCTGCCTCAGGAGTCGGGGCAGGTGGTGGTCCAGGGTGACGATCTGGGGCAGTGGGCCGGCCGACAGCGGCGTCAATGGGACAGCCTCGGGGCGGCGCAGCAGTGGCTGCTGCGAGAAACACTCGGGCTCGGCCCCGTGCAGGAGCCTGAGCAGGGTGTGGTGGCGCCACGGCGTACCCGAGCTGAGGTGTGGGCGGCGAACCTGGCCGCTGCCCGCCAGTACCGGCGGCGGGAAGGGCATCTGGAGGTGCCGCACCGGCACGTCGAAGAGGTTGAGGGTGATTCGTGCGCGCTGGGGGTGTTCATCGCCAACAGCCGCTCCCGCCGCACACGGCTCGCGCCCGAACGGATCGCAGAACTCACCGAGCTCGGAATGCGCTGGGCTTAGCCGTCCTGTCGGCTGCCGTTGACGGGTGTGCGGCGGTGTGGTCAGTGTCAGGGAGCCAGGGCCAGGACAGCCTGGGTGCGTGGCGGCACGTTCAGCTCTCTACCGGCGTCCGGCATGCTGCCGGGCGGCCCCGAGACTGCGGCGTTCGGTGGAGGCGCCGTCCCCGTACGACGGTAGAGAGGCGTAGCGGTCGGTCGCGATCTGATCGATCCTGGCGCTGTAGCGGCTTGCTGCCGCCTTAAATGCCTCCTGTGGTGGCAGGAGGTCTTCTGCTGCGCGCAAGGAGCGTAGAAGTTCGCGGGTGAGCTGCATGAGTCGGTTCAGTTCGTCGTCAACAGTGCCGCTTGTAAGCTCGTTATGGCCCTGTTTGGCGGTGGCTCGCCGGGCCTGCTGTTCCATACCGAGAATCACCGCCTGGCGACGGCGCTCGAGCATGCGGAAGGTGTGGCTGCCCGGATCCGCAACGACGGCTTCTGCGGCTTGCACGGCTTTGGCGAGCTGCGGTGAGAAGCGGGTCGCGGCCAGAGCAGCTGCTGCCTTCTCCTTGCGTTCTGCTTCTCTTCGCTGCTGCTGTAGGGCGGGCCAGGAAGGGAACTCTTCCCGACCGGCGCGCTGACCCCTGGTGCGAGGGCTGGCCTTCTCCGCTTTCGTCAGGCGGCTGTCCCACTCGCCGCGCAGGGTGAAGCTGTAGGCGCTGCAGCCCACACTCCCCCACCCACCGAGACCGTGACGGCCATGCGCCCAGCGATCGTTGATCATGACGATCGGCTCTCCGCAGTACCGGCACAGCTCTGTCTGCTGATCCATCAACGCCCCACCCCTGCGTACTGTTCGAGCCCGCCCCTGATCACCGTCCTGGGGCGGTGGCACCATCCTGGCATCCGCCACTGACACCCGGCGGCCCGATGGTGCTGTCGTGCGATGCTCGGTGGCCAGCGCCTCGGTGCCCTTCCCTCTGGGGGCAGGCGTTCGGCGTGGTTCAGGTGGACTGGAGAGAGGATCGGTTCCCACCCGATTAGGTCCTGGGCCGACATGCGAAGACCGGTAGATGGGGCGAGCCAGGTTCTCGTTGTCGAGCGGTTGGCGCCGCTGGGATGATGTCCAGCTCGACGGTGTCGAAGCCGGTCATGCCTGTGATCCGGTCGGGCTGGACGGCCACGCCGAGCTTCACGACGTCCCTCTCGCCCCACCGATCCCGTCTCGGCAGTTTCCTCTGCCTGCGTAGCTCGTGCTGGCGGCGTCATCCGTTGGGGGGCTGCTCGTTATCCGGGGTGGACCAACTCACCTGACGCGAAGGAGGCCCTGGTGGGCCCGTCGTTTGTGATCGAGCGGCTCGAGTTCAAGCGCAACGGCATCTGGTATGTCCGGTGGCTCAAAGGGCTGGTCACCTTCCTGGTCGGCCACTCGAAATCGGGAAAGTCAACCGCGATCGAGACGCTTCTCTATCCTCTCGGGCTAAAGACCACACGGGTGATGCCCGAAGTCCGCAGCTGCGAGCAGATCCGTCTGGTGTTCCGTGTCGCCGGAACGCGCTGGCAGGCCACGCGCAGCGGGGCGGACCCCAAGGCGCGGGTACTGCTGAAGAACCTGGACCGTCCTGAGGAGTTGGAGAAGGCCCTCCCGGTCAGCTCGTCGAAAGCCGGTGAGACCACGGCTGGCGCGTTCGTCCAGGACCTTCTCGGACTGCCAGCCGCCGTCCGCGGGTCGAACCGGCTCACTCTGGACAGCTTCTACAACACCGTGATGGCGCTGCGGCAGAAGACGATCGCCTCGGAGTTCCTCGGTGGCGTGCCGGATGCGTCGCGGGTTCTGGCCATGGAGGTGATCCTCGGGTTGTGGAACGAGGGTCTCGCGGGGCTGGAGAAGAACGCGTCCGAGGCAGAGACACAGCACCGGGCTGCGCGTACAGCTCTCGCCCAGTTCAAGAAGCTGCGTGACTCCGGTGCCCTGACCGACCCAGACGCCACGCGGGCCGAGTACGAACAGAAGGTACGGGAGCACAAAGCGGCCTCCGAGCAGTGGCAGAACGCGGCCAACGTGCTGACGGAGGCAGTCGGAGAGCTGGGACGTCTCGCCGCGCTTTACAAGGCAGCGGAGCAGCACCGCCGCAAGGTGTCCAGGCAGGCTGATGCTGCGCGGGCGAGGCTGAGCAGCGCGAAGGCGGACCTCGCGCGCGCTGAGGGCGCGCGCGATGCCCTGCTGCTGCCGTCGCAGAAGGAGTGCACGGAGTGCGAGCAGCGTCTTCCCGAACGCACCCCAGGGCACTGCCCACAGTGCGATCAGCCTCACCCGGAGGGGGAGAACCGACGAGCCCGGCAGCTCGCTGCGGCGACGGTGAAGGTGGACCGGCTGCAGCTGAAGTTGAGCGAGCTGGAACTTGCCGTTGCCGCTGCAACCGAGATGACGGAAGCCGGTGAAAAAGCCGCCGCGCAGACGCTCACGGACCGGGACACCTTCGAGAAGCAGCCTCTCGGGCCGGCCCGCAGCGCCGCGCAACAGGCAGAGAAGGAAGCCTTCGGGCTCAGCCGGGATGTCGCCCAGCTCAAGCGGCAGACCGAAAACGCCGACTACATCCAGGCCCAGGAAAAGGTCATCAAGGAAGCAAGGGAGCGGATGGAGGCCGCTCAGGCCGCCCGGGACGCCGCGCAGACCGCCGACGAGGTCCGCCGCAAGGAGGTAACGGGCCGTTTGTCGGAATTCTTCCTCGCACGTCTACGGCAGATCAACCCTGCCGTCGAGACGGCACACATCGACCCGCACGACTTCACGACCCTCGTCAAGGAACGCAACGAGGCCAACAAGACCTTCGACGACAGCTCCGTCGCCGGCAGCCCCAAGGTCGCAACGAACGTAGCCCTGCTCCTGGCCCTGCGCGACCTCGGGCGGGTCGACGCCGCGGTCCGGGTCCCCCCGCTACTGATCATCGACTCGCCCCTGGCCGGTCTCGGCGCGACCGGCCTCGATCACGACACAAGCCTGCGTCTGATCGACACCCTCATCTCCATCGCCAACGACCCCTCTGCCGACGGGCACGCCTGCCAGGTCGTCGCCGCGACCAATGATCCGCTCCCCCGTCCCTATCCCGGCGTGAGGGAGATCCCGATCACCGAGGCCGACCGGTTCTTCGACCACGCCCCAGCTCTGGAGAGCTGAACCGCGCCCCCACTGCCAGCGCCACCAGCCGCCGGACCGGCTGGTGGCAGCGCGGCGCCTACAGGGCGGTGCAAAATACCCTAGAAGTGATCTCGCCTCAGTGCTTTCAGCAGTTCGGTGTGCACAGGACCAAGCCCCCGGGTCTGTTTCATGCTGCGCCGCAGGTCGTATGAGTCGGGCTTGGCCATCGGCCGGCTCCGCACACCCACGATGCCAGGGCCGAGGAGGTAGTTAGTCGTCACGACGGTGGCTTGGTGTGCCAGGAGAAATTCCAGGACGCGCAGTTGCTTGCCGCTGTTGCGCGACAACCGGCTGAGCGCGGAGAGCGGGACAACGAATCCAGGTTGCTCCTTCACCTGCCCCAGCAGGTGCATCAGAACTTGGTCGAAGCGTGGGTCGGTGCCGGAGGCCACGACGGACTGGCCCTTGGCGACAGGCTGGACACTGCTGGCCTCGGCATGAAGTATCTCGTGCGCCCCTGGCAATTCGGGCGGTGGTGCCTGCGGCAGGACGTAGGTGTCTTCTCCGCCGGTCCCGGACTCCATGACGTTCGAGAGAGCCGTCAGGCAGGCCCACGCGCGGGGATGGGCGACGTCGAGATCCGCCAGGATGTTGACCCTGACCGGTGTGCCGGGCTGCTCCAGGAAAGACCTGAGCGGGCCGGCGGCGGCTTCAGTGATGGCCGTGATGTCGGCGGCCCTGACGGGGCCGCCCAAGGCGTGGAAGTCTTCGAGCTTGCTGTTGCGGACGGTGACGACGACTGCAGCCCGGAGCCACGCCGGCGCAGACAGGGGACGGTGCTGGCTTACCTCTTCCAGGAAGGGGGTGGCCAGCACATCGGTGTATTCGCTCGGCAGAGCCGCCAGCATGCGCGCACGGCGGATGACGTCGACGACAACAGTGCGCGCCTCGTCGTCGGTGAGCCCCGCCTGGGCCAGAAGCTCAGGCAAGGTCCGGCAGAACCCGCTCACGAACTCCGTGTCGTAGATGCTGTCGCGTGTGGCCACAGTCGTCATGCCCCCCGTGCTGTTGCTGCGGGCAGCCTAGTTCCTCGGCGGACAGCGCACAGTGGGAACCGGACACCTGCCAGACACCAGACGGGCGGGTTTGCGTGTCCTGTGCGCCTCATGGGCCGTTGGATGACGGCAGGTGACGCTTGAGAGGAGATCATATGTCGTACGGGTACGGCAGCGGTCCTAACTGGCCGATGATCCAGGCACGGCGTCGCGCCGAGGAGGAGGCGAACTCGGCCCGCAGGCAGGTCGCGAGCCACAGAGCGGTGGCCGATCGGTGGAGGGCGGCGTTCGAGGCTCTGGCTGGCCAGGTGAGGACGGCGGTCGGACGCGTCGGCACGGAGCATCGTGACGGCGGCCCGTGCGGGTGTTCGTCATGCTGGGACGGGCTGATCACCCGGCTCGCGAAGGAGGCGCAGGGAAGCGAGGGAGGCTCAGGTGAGGCCGGCGCCTCGACATTCTCGTTCTCCGACCTGTTCGGAGGCGCCGGGCCGCAGCCTCGCCCTTGAAGAATCCCCTTGTCGTTTAGGGCCGTGCAGCAGGTGTGATGTGCAGGGCGTTGAGGGGCTGCCGGGAGGTGGCGGGCAGGACCTCGAACCAGCTCTGCCCGTCGGCGAGGTACCGTTCTGCGCTTCTCCAGTAGCGCCAGCCCAGGTCGACGAAGCAGTCGATCGTCTGGTCGGTCGCCCCGCGGGCCAGGTACTGGCGGTGGATCTCGCAGCGGTCCAGCCGCTGACCAGTGCTCTCCAGATAGGCGAGCGCGGCCGCGGCAGCCCGGCGGAGCGGGCTGTTCGGCGCCCATCGGTCGTCCATGTGACGGGTTGCTGTCGTGGAGCGGGGCTGGGCGTCGGGCAGAGCAAGGGTCGTCATGGTGATCTTGCGGTCAGTAGACCAGCAGTGGAGGTCGATGCGGACATGCCTTGGGATGAGGTCGGCGAGTGTCTCGTAGGCGGGCAGGACGTGGTCACGGGGCGCACGGCGAGCAGTCGTATCGGGTGTGATCGCGGCCAGGCGCTGCTTGGCAAGCGCGATTGGTTCACCTTGGCGCCAGAGCAGGAGCAGTTCGATGTCCTCGCTCTGCAAGGAGTCGCGGCCCTGGAACTGGAAGCTGATGCCACGGCGGTTGCCTCGCAGAGCCTGACGCATGGGAACGTAGCCGTCACGGCCGCCGAAGAAGGCATTGAGGGATTGCTCGGTCCAGCGTTCGTCAGTGGTGTGCTGGACCACGACGTCGATATCACCGACCTCCAAGGCTCCACGGATGTAGGACCCGAAAATGTGGATCTCTGTGATCAGGTTGAGTGGCCAAGCGTTCTGCTCCAGTCGTTCGAGCATCTCGTTTAAAACCGTGGTGGCCCGCTCGCGCTTCATCTGCATGCCTTCTGCTCAATGCGACATCTGGTCCGGTACCGGAAGGCCAAGACCTTAACTGCCGGCACCGACAACGACTGACGAGTCGGTGCCGCACGCGAGAGTAGGCGGTCCCTGCGGCCTGCGACCCGTGGCCGAGGAATGCACCCACCCGGCCGCTGTCGGTACCAGTTTCGGCCGCATCTTGGCTGACTGCAGCACTCCACAGGGCCGCGCCTGCACCGGGTGAAGACAGCCGCCAAGGGCCGGGCTCTGCACAAAACCTCGTCTCGGGATCGGGTCACCGGGATCAGCTCTCCGGCCAGTGTGTTCAGGCCAGTTGACCGCGCCTGCCCCTTGCTATCAGTGCCCGCGGCTAGGCTTCAAAGCCGGTCAAGGGGGAGGTTTGCATGATCTACGGTCTGCTGGCACCGGATGTGCCGCTCGGTCCGTTCGAGTGCTCGCCCATCACCGTGTGGTCCGCCCAGGGCAAGCAGGCCAAACTGCACGCCAGTTCTTCGTGTTCCTACCTGCGCTCCGCCCGCGCCACCGAGCGGGAGGTGTATCTGGGTGCCTCGGTGGTCGCCCGGATGTGCCCGCAGTGCGGGGCATACAGCTCCTGGGCTCGTCCCGGGACGGGTCTGGCCGTCTTCTTGGACACGCTGACCGGGCTGGGCCTGCTGTACGAGCTGGACAGCTTCCGGGACGCGGACGAGGACGCCTTCGGTGACGAAGAGGTCCGGCAGGCAGCTTCTCCGAACTACCGGGGCATCCCGTGGTCAGTGACAGGACGATCAGTCCTGCGGGGAAGGGGCCGGTATGGGGCCGGAGAACTGCTGTGAACGACGCGGGTGTTAGCTTCACTCCCGTGTTAAAACACCAGGACGAGACCAGGGCGGCCTACGACGGGGTCGTCGAACTGTATGCGTCGATGTTCGCTAATCGGTTGGAGACGCAGCCGTTCGCGCGGAACATGATCGGCACCTTCGCCGAGCTCGTGCGTGGCACGGGGAACCTGCGAGCAGCCGACGTCGGGTGCGGGCCCGGCCATTTGACCGCCATGCTGCACGACTTGGGGTTGGACGCCTTCGGGCTCGACCTCTCCCCGGCTATGGTCGCCCACGCCCGGCGGGCCCATCCGGCGCTGCGGTTCGACGAAGCACGAATGGAGGCCCTGCCGGTCGAGGACGGCGCGCTCGGCGGAGTGCTGGCCCACTACTCGATGATCCATACCCCACCTGAAGAATTGCCCGCGCTTCTCGCTGAGCAGGTGCGTGTCTTGGCACCAGGGGGCCTGCTCCTGGCGTCCTTCTTCGGAACCGAGGGGCCGGAGCCTGTCCGCTTCGACCACAAGGTGGCGCCTGCCTATAGCTGGCCGGCGGAGCAGTTTGCCGAGTTGCTGGCCGGGGCCGGACTCGTCACGGTGGCTCGGTTGCTCCACGACCCAGCGTCCGAGCGGGGCTTCCTCGACACCCACCTGCTGGCCCGCCGCCCGTAGAACGTGGCCCGTGGCCGGGGTCGGGGTGGTGTAGATCATCCGCGTGGAGGAAGCTCGTCCAAGCGCCGCGTTCTGTGGCGGTGTCCGCTGAGCACGCCGGATTGACAGCCGTGCAGTCACGCAGGACCCGGCGGGGTGGCCGCCGCAGTGGTGCGAGCAACGATCTCCCGGAAGGTAGGGATTCCCAGGTCGACAGACTCCTGCTTCCGGGAGATCTGGGCGTCGAGTTGGGCTAGCTTCTCCTCGGCGTGGGTCAGGCTGCTCTGCAGCCCTTCGATCTCGCCGAGCCAGCCTTCCCTTTCGGCTTCCAAGATGCGCGTATGGAGGTTGTCGCGGATTTCGACAAGCCGGGGACGTTCTGTCGCGTGGACGATCAGGGCGGGGCATCGGACGCAAGCGTGTTCGTGAGCACAGTCAGTTCCGTATGCGCGGCCGCAGTCGCCCAGGGCGAGCTTGCGGCGCTCAAAGTGTCCGAGGAACTCTCCCCATTCCTCAGGGGTGACGGTGCGGTATTCGTCGGCAGGCCGCAGAGCCCGGCGCCGGGCGATGAACGCTCGGTGTGCCTCGATGGCGTCAGTGGGGTAGATCGCGGCGTATCCCATCGTTGTTCCGATGTGGTCGTGACCAGCGATGACCTGTGCGATGTGAGGGGGCAGGCCGTTGAGGATGGAGTCCGTGATGAAGATCCGGCGGAAGTCGTGGGGCTGGAAGATGAGGGGGTCACCCGCGCTGTCCGTCAGACCTGAGGCCAACAAGGTGACGTCGAGTCCCCGACGGATCGTCGCTCGTGACAGCGGACGCAGGTAGCCGCCAGAGCGATCCTGGAACAGGAGAGGCATCGGCGGGTTCCAGACCCGTTCGTAGTGGTCGTAGCTACGGAGAACGGGGACTCTCCCGTCCGAGCCTCGGACTCGAGAGACGACCGTGCTCAACACGTCCGCCAGCTCCGGCGTGACCAGGACAAGTCGCTCCTGGTCGGTCTTCGACGGGGCGATCTGCAAGAGCGGAACCGTCTGTCCGGTGGTGGGGAGCTTGTAGCTGACGATGCTGTGGTGCCCCAGCTCGAGGAGTTCCTCGATGCGGATGCCGGTGTGCCGCAAGATCTCGATGGCAGCCCACCCCCAGAATGCGCTGCGTTCCTCACCCGCGAATGAGCGCCGGGTGCCCTTCGCGTCCCAGGCATGGATCGGGCGCCCGTCAGCGCATTTGCTGAAGCGCGGGACTCTGAAGGTTTCACCAAGCACGCTGAAATCCGAACCGAGCGGGGCAGCGTTGAGTGCATCGAGGCGCATGGTGGCCTCTTTCAGCAGGCGATGAGCCGTCTTCACCAGAGTGGGCAGGGCCGGGAGGCGCTCGCGAGTACGTTGGTCCATGCGGGCCTTGAGCTGCTTCTCAGCCTTTCTTCCCGAGCACTCGGCTTCGCTGATCGGGCAGGGTGCCACCCAGGCGGCCCACTGGCCGGGGTCCTCCACTGCCCACTCCGCCAGGTCCAGGTAGAAGGCTCTGACCTGGGTTTTGATCCCGATTGCACCTCGGCGTGGCTCTGTGAACTCCCGAAATGATCCATCGGGCAGGCGCTTGCGGACGGTCTTCGTAGCCAGGCGGACCTTCCAGGCAGTGATCACCTCGGCAGGCAGCCGAAGAGAGTCGATGCCCGGATGGTGCCGCTCCAGGTCGTCCCAGAACCGAAGCGCCAGCGAGATCGTGAGCGCCTGCAGCGTCGTGAAGTCGAGCCCTACGGACCGATGGGAGAGGTAGGCGACCAAGAGATCGCGGATCGGACGGCACTGCAGTTCGTAGCGGTCGACAAGGTCCGCCGGGGTGAGTTGCCCCGTACGGTTCGAGATCCGGAACAGCGTGTGCGGTGCGTCTGCTGGAAAGAGACCCAAGTCGCGTAGCCAGGTGTAGGCGAGCTGGATCCGTCCATTGCTGTTGCGCGGATTCTTGCTTTGCAAGAGCAGCAGGTCGCCGACGACGATGTCCTCGATGGCGCCGCCTCGGCAGGCCATGATCTCCGCGATGGTCTTCAGCCCGGACGAGATATTCGCAGCCGAGATGTTGGTCGGCAGTGAAGCCCTCAAGCGGGCGAACCCCTCGGGGTCGCGTGTGGTCTCCAGGGCCGGCCGAAGATGCCGCGATCTTGACCCGATGAGGAACTCCGGGTCGGGTCTGACGGCATCCGCGCAGAGCAGCGCCAGCACCCCGACGAGGAGCGTTTCACGGCGGGATACTCGCCCTTCCGGGCGGGCCCAGGCTGCGAAGGCATCCCTCCACCCCTGCGACGCAATGTGCTGGCCGTGGGCAGGGCTCTCCTGCCAGCGCTGCTGCCAGGTTTCTCCAGGAAAGGTCATCAGCCAGTCGAGCAGGAGACGTGCCCCGAACATCCGATTCGCCTGGGCGCTGGGTTCCACAGCTCGTAGCGGTGGGCGAGCCAGCCGCTCAAGGACCTCTTCACGTGTGACCGCGGTCGCTTCCCACATGCTTGGTCTTTCCCGATGCGGGAATCGGTTCATCAGCTTGAGCTCTTCGGCGCCCACCATGCTGGTGACCCGCGGAACGAAGCTCGAGCCGACGTGCGTCGCAGTGCTCGTCATGACGCGTCCCGGCCGAAGAGGATGGACAAGGAGTCGGGGTTGTAGGACGGCTCGTCAACAGGCACAGGGGTCTCCTCGCGTCGCTTCTCCTGGCGGGCGTGGTGGGCGAGGCCGGCTCTGATGACGTCGTCCCTGGTCGGACGGTTGTAGATGTCCAGGGTCGACAGGTACTTGTGGCCGAGGATCTTCTGCACGTAAACCGGCGGCATGTTCGGGTCATCGAGCATCAGGAACGTCGCCGTGTGCCGCAGATCGTGAAGGGTCCAGTTAGCGCCCAGGAGATCGTTGGCGCGGTTGAACATCATGCGCGCCGCGTCGTACTCCAGCGGCCGCCATGGGCGCCGCAGCGTCCACCACAGCGGATGGTGACGGCCTCGAGGGACTCCTTTCTTCCAGGCGGACTCTTGGTAGAGCCGCAGCCAGACGAACGCGTCCGGGGTGGCGGCCAGGTCCTGGTAGTCGCGGGTGCCCTTGCGGATCACACTGACGGTCTGCTCGCCGACAACCGCGCCGCCCTGCTTGACCGTGAGCAGCTCCTCGGCGCGGGCACCAGTGGCGACCCAAAAGGCCAGCAAGGCGCGGTCCCGATGAGAACGGAGCCCGGCGAAAACCTTGGTGTACATCTCGTCGGGAATCCGCCGCGGGACCCGCTGCGGAACGGTGGGCCGGTAGAGGCCCGTGCGTCGGTTGCGGTGCTTCTTCTCACCATCACGCTGTGTCCGGAGCTGGGACAAGCGGCGCCCACGGACCAACGGGAAGGGGTTCACCAGCAACGAACCGGTGTTTTCATCCAGATGGAAGTTGTAGAACTCCCGCAGCACCGTCTCGCAATGAGCTCGGGTTGCCGGCGAGTACTTGGTCCCGACCGTGGGCTTTCCAGTCACCGGATTCGGCGTACCTGGTGCTGGCCTGTCACTGCGAGGCGGCGGGACCTTGGAGGGAGCCTTGCCGCGATGGCGCCAATGGATGCGCTTCGGCTTGTCCGCCACCTTCATCCACAACATGAAGTCCCGGGCGTCTTCCCGGGTCGCACGGTCCCACTCGATCCCGAGCGCCCAGAGGAACCGGAACCAGCGCAGCAGATCCATGCCGTACGAACGTGGCGTCAACGGCGAGCTGTCCCTCGCCATCAGCTCCTTGAGGTAGAGCGCAACGGGCGCAACCGGCCTCCCGCGTCCATCCAGCACCCTGTACGGCTCCCAGGGATCTCCCGTCTTCAGTAACTGGCCTAACTCAGGCAGGACAAAGTTCCTCAGGTCCCTTCCGGACCGCTGCTCATCAAGCACCTCGGGAAACTAGCAGATACCTGGTCTGACCTGCGAAGACAGTTGAGTTAGTTCGGTTAACAGGCCAGCCCTGCTTCGCCGGCCTGCGCCCGACGTACCCGCGGACACCGCCGCGCGGGACGAAGCAGAGGACGACGAGGACGCCGCGTGGGAGGAGTTGCAGGAGGCTCGGCGTGTGCGCGAGGCGGTGTTTCGTGAATGGCGCGACGCGGTGACGAGCATGCACCGTGCGCACCAGCAGCTGGAGATGTTCCCGTGGTTGAGGTCTTGGGCCAAGGCTGCGCTACGACTGAAGGCCGATCGGCTGCGCGCCGTGCAGGTCCAGGCCCGGCTGCTGGTCACGGAGGATGCGCTGCTGGCGGCGGCCGCGGCAGCAGCCCTGCAGGAGCCGGATGTCCCCGCCGACGACGCGGCATTCGCCCCACTGGGCGCTCCCGCCGAAGCGAAGAGGAAGCTGTTGTCGCTGTGGCAGCGGTGGCAGAAGACGGTCGAGAACAGCTGGGATCCTCCACGGGCACAGGCCTACCTCGTCCACCATCTGGCAGACGGGATGAGCAGCCGCCGCAAGGGACGCGATCAGATGCTCGAGCGCGCCCGGGGCGTACTGGCCGAATGGGAAAGCCGTGCCCGGTTGGCGGCCGAGCGGAAGTATGACGAGCACGTCCTGGTCGCGCGCCTTCCCCACGACGCGGCGACGGAGCGCGACTCCCGCAGGTCACTCCTTGACCGGTTGGACGAGTGGGAGCTGGGCGTCCTCGCCGTGTACACGGTTGACACCGTCTGGCAGCCGCAGTCCGTCATCACCGTGCGGGTACCGGAGCCCGTGGCGGCGCGCCTGCTGACGCAGCAGCACGGCCTCTCCTACACCGAGAGGACTGCCGGGATCGAACCAGCGCTCGAGACAGTGGCAGCATCCTCTCCCCTGGCGGAACTACCTTTCGGGCCAGGGGTGTTCGATGACACTCCGGTCCGCAGCAGGCGCCCGGTCACCCTCGCGCACCTGCGTGCACTGCGTGCCGCAATGCGGGACGCGGAACAGCTGTACGTCGTCTTCTCCGTCGACGCCGGCCTCGAGGTCGTGGCGCTGAGCGTCCTGGAACAGCGCTGCGCTGCGGGATGGCGGGGCGTCATCATTGCGGGCGCCAGTGACCTGCCCGACGCCCTCTTCGATAGCCGACCCATCGTTCCCGGTCAGGACGTGCCGGAAGGCGGGGAGATCTGGCCCGAGCGTGTCTACGATCCGCATCACGCGGCGTTCGGCGCCGGACTGGGTGTGGCGGAAGGCGAAAGGCTGCTGGTGCGACTGTGCGCGGGGCGCCGGGACGCGGGCCACGCGCTGCGGTCGCTGGCTCTGGCGCGTGGCATGGCCGACCTGCGCCAGTTGGAGACTGCCGGGTACGACGACCGGGGCCTTGCGCGCCGTCCCTTCGCCGCCGCGGTCTGGCACGGTCTGCTGGCCATGGAGCAGCTGGACCTGCAGCCTTTCGAACCCGACACCGGGACCGGCTGGCGGCTCGGGTCGGGGCTGCCGCTTGGCGTGCTCGCCCGGGTGCAGGTGTACACCTCCGACGCGGCCGGCCGGTATCAGGGCCGTGCCCACTCCCCCGGCTGCGCCCACCGGCGTCCGGAGCACGGCGTCGGCCGAGACGACGACCTGGTGACCGTCGAAAAACTGGTGGGCAGCAAGGGCTTCGACCCCTGCAGCAAGTGCGGCGGGTACGCGATACGCCGCCTGACCCAGGACCAGGTCGCCTACTACCGCGCTGCCCACCGGCTGCACCATCTGGCACAGCAGGTGCATGCCGTGGCCCGCACGGGGGTCGCGGACGGCTCGGACCTGGCGGCCGAGCTGGAGGAATTCACCAGCCTGGACCGCGATCGGACCGAGGCATGGTTCCCGTCACGGGAACAGGCCCGCCAGTGGCGGGAGATCGTGGACCGTCTGCGCCGTACGCTACCCGGGCCCGGGCCCGGATCTGCATAGCGCAGACCCGCCCGTGGCAACGGGTGCCCCGGCTCGCCACCCGGTAACGCCACCGACCCGCACACAGGCAGCAGCCATCGCGCGCCTCCCCGACACATGCTCCTCCGCCGACCCCGGAGGGGCCCGAGGCGTGCGCACGGCCAAGGGCTTCGTGGCGTTCGACTCCGCGTCTGCCGAGGATCTGTGGAGACGCGAGTCCCCGCCGCGCTCACGGCCATGGAAACCGGCACTCCGTTCGCCGACCCCCTGCACATCAAGGTGCTGCACGACCTGGTCAGGCAGGACTCGGCTGCCGCCGTGGTGGAAGGGACCCGGCACTGTTCAACATGGTCTCAGGCAGCTGGATTGATCGTGGCCGAGGATGTCGGTCACCGGATCCAGCGGATGTCCAGGGCTTCCAGTGCATCGCGTTGTTCGTGGGTGAGGCGCAGTGGGTCGCGGCGTTTGTCGGCGATCCAGGTCGCCAGGTGAAGTCCGGTGTCGGGGCAGAGGTAGTCGTAGGGGACTTCAAGGTGCTGATGGCTGCGCCAGAAGGCGCGTGCCGCGCGCAGTCCTCTGGCGAAGGCCCACGCTGCATGGCCGCGGGGGCGGCGAAGGAGCAGGGCCAGGGGGTGGCGCAGCGGGAGTGTGCCGAGGAGTTCGTGCTGGTCTCTGTGGAGGGTGGGGAGGACGTCGATCTGTGTGTCCAGCCAGCGGGTGAGGGGCGTCTCGTCGGTGTCAGGACACAGGTCGGGAAAGGGGAGGTTGCCGGCGCGGGCGGCAACAAGAGCCTGGGCGTAGGTGTGGTGCCAGTGTTTCGGCCAGTGGGTGTTCCACCAGGGGTAGATCTCGTTCAGGGCACGCTGATAGCCATAGGGCAGGATGCGCTGGCTCGCCTCCCGGCGGCGGTCTGCGATCCAGCGGCCGAGACGGATTCCGCCGAATGTTTCTTCGAGGTGCGGGGCGAGGTGGCCGTGACGGGCTTTGTAGTCCCGGGCGATCTGCAGCTTGTGCTCGATGCTGTGGTGGGGGTGGGGCCAGATCATGCCGAGGGTGTCGAGCTGTTCGATGCGTTCGGGCAGGAGCATGCGGTTGATGCGCAGGGAGCGCTGGCGGCCGAGCCACCAGCCGAGGTAGAAGTGGTCGGGGCCGAGGTAGCGGCTGGGGACGTTGAGGTGGCCGTAGGTGTCGAAATAGCGCTGGGCGCTTTCGAATCCGATCTGCCATACCCGGTTGGGTGCTCCGGTGGCCTGGAGGTCGAGCAGGGGGATGATCTCGTCGGCGCGTTCGGGCCGGGCGGCGACTCCCAGGCTCTCTTCGGAGTCGTCGGAGATAGCCCAGTCGACACGGTGGATGACGTGCTCGTCGTAGGTGCTCAGGGCGATGAGGACCTGGTAGAGGAGCCGGTAGCGGGTTCCTTTGACTCCCTCCTCCAGCTCTTGGCCGGGTTCCATGAAGACGGGGACGACGATGGTGGAGATCTTGTCGTCGCCGGGGTTCTGGCGCAGTGCGCGGCCGACGGCTTGGGTGATGTCGAGGGAGCTCTGCTTGGAGTCGGCGAAGAGGATCGAGTCGGTGCTGGGGACGTCGATGCCCTCGCCCAGGCAGCGGCAGTTGGTCAGGACCGCTCGTTGAGGGGTGGTGTCGGGGCTGGGGCTGTTGATCGGGACGGATGCGAAGGCTTCGAGTGCCTGGCGGCGGACAGCGGGGGTCTGCTTGGCGTTGACGGTGCCGGCGAGGAGAGGCGCTTGCGTCGCTACGGGCATGAGCGCTGCTGTTTCGTGGAGGGTCTCGGCGAACACGCCGGCGGATGCGATGAGGCGGTGGAAGGTCAGGGTCCGCCGCAGGTCGTATCGCTTCTGAGCACGCAGCAGGGCGATTTGGGCGGCTGCCACGCGCAGTCCTTCGGCTCCGGCGGATGCGATGGAGGCGTAGCGCAGGACGCGGTGCAGCTCGGCGTCGCTGATCTCAACGGCGACGATGCGGTAATCCGCGAGGAGGCCCTGGTCGATCGCTTCGGCGAGAGAGATGCGGTAGACGACGGGGCCGTAGAGGCTGTGGTCGTCCATGGAGGCCACTTCGCAGCCGATCGCAACGTGTGAGCCGGCTTTCTCGTCGAAGACGCGCGGAGTGGCGGTCATGTAGAGACGGCAGCGGGCGGGCAGGACGTCGTTGTCGTGGATGACGCCCCAGGCTTTATGGCGGTTGCCAGCGGTGCGGTGAGCCTCGTCGGAGATCACGATGCCCCAGCGCGGCAGGTGGTGATCGCGGTGGGCTCGGGCCAGGTTGTTCAGCGACTGATAGGTGCAGAAGACGTTCACCGGGCCGTCGGTCAGGGAGGCGTGACGGGCGAGTTCGCCCGGGTCGTGGATCATGGTGAGAACGCCGCGCAGCGGGCGGACCTGAGGGTCGTCGCGCCCGCAGTAGCCCAGGTAGATCCCCTGTCGGCCTTCCTGCTGCCAGACGGCGGCCGTCTGTTCGAGAAGGTCCAGGGTGGGCATCACGACCAGCGCGTTGCCCTGGGGAGCGGTCTCCTGGACGGTGTTGAGGGCGACAAGGGTCTTTCCCGTTCCGGTGGCCATGATGACGCTCACACGGGGTGCGCCGTCGGTGAACTCGTCGACGCAGGCGTCGACGGCGAGTGTCTGGTGGCCGCGTAGTGGTGTTCTGAGGCCGTTGCTCGTCAGCGTGGCCACGATGCCCTCCTGGCAGCGGATCGTCACGTTGCGGATCAAGAGTCAGACCCGTGCCGTGGAGGCTGTCGGGGCGTTGCGACCTGGTTCACCCGAAGGGGTTAAGGACGCTTGACCAAGCTGTACGGCGCCTGGCGACGATAGAACACAGGCGTGCGGGGCGGTCAGAGAAGAGAGGGAACGGCGTGGTACTGCAGATGCCGGGGCTCTACGGTCCGCGTCAGCCCCTGCCGCTCCGGGTCCAGCCTCTGCCCGGTGAGTCGACGGGGTCGTTCGTGAACCGGCTGGCCCACGCCAACGGGCTGGGGCTCGCAGATTTCCTTCAGCGCGTGGGCCAGGGCACGGGATCGTCGTCGGACGATGCGGCGCGCGTGGCGAAGTATCCGCAGTGCACCGAGATGTACGTGAACGGGCCGGGCCTTGAGTATCTGGCCATGCTGGCCGGCGAACCGGCGGCCGTGTTGCGGCGGGCACTGCCCGGGCTTGCCACGCGCCATCTTCTGCCCGGTAACGCGGATGCGGTGTGGAAGTGGCCCTGGCAGCCGTCCGAGGGGCATCTCGTACGCTGCTGCACGAGATGTGCGGAGGTCCGCGGGGTCAGGGAGCCGGCCTGGTGGCTGATGTCTGACAGCTGGCGGGTGTGTGCCCGGCACCGGCGGTGGTGCGACGACTCGAGGACGGAGCCGCAGGACGAGCTGCCCTTGAAGGAGCTTCCCGAGGTCGTCACCGCACACCTGGAGCGTGCCCGGCTGCACAAGCAGTTCGGCCGGTCAGGTGCGGAGCTGTTCGCCGACGCTTTCCAGGTAGCGGCGGACTGGTGGCGGGCGATGCCCATGGTGCTGCGCTGGGTCCACCGGGCGTGGGCATGCGGGCTGGAGGACCGCAGTAGCCGGGTGATGCCACTGGTGATCTACCCGGAAGCGGCACGGCTCGCACAGCTGATGGCCGAGTTCGAGCAGTCGGACATCCGGGACACCAATGCCCGCGCCCGGTGGCTCGGCAAGGCCGAGGCGCTCATGGAGGTGTGGGAGCTGGATGCCCAGGCAGGCGGGGCCCCGCTGCTGGACTGGCTGCACCACCACCGAACACCGACCGCGACCGTCCCTGCAGACACGGAAACGCAGCCGGCCACCAGAACCAAGCAGGAACGGCTGCCACTTGCACCGGGACACAACCGGCTCGCCTCACCTACAGGCCCGCTGGAAGCACGATCATGCCTGACCTGAACCGGCCTTGGCAGCCGCGGGTGCCCGGCCGCGCCCGCGTCTGACCTGCACTGGCCTTGGAGGAACTCGTCTGGTGCGGGGGACGGTCCGGAGAGGTCGACGGGGCCGTATGCGACGGGGAGCGGAGGCGTCGCCGACTCCGGTACCTCGCCCAGCCTCAGCACCGCGGCGCTCTGGCGTATCTGCTCGTGCCAGCCGTGCAGTGCACGGCTGGCCGAACGCTCCAGCCAGGTGTACTCGCTCTGCTCCACAACGGCGACGTGTTCATCGGCAGCACCGGAGAACAGCACGCCGGTGTGTAGGGTCGAGGGGACACCGAGGTGAAGCTCGAGCCTCGGCGAGGCGTCCCAGGCCAGGCGTTCCGTATAGGGCATCACGTGCAGCGCGCTGGCTCCTCCGTTGGCGGCGGGCCCGGGCCGGGGGGCGAGCAGCAGGGAGTCAGCATCGACGCCGAGTGTGTCGGCCAGCTCCTCGGCAACAGCGGCGGCGGCGGAGCGAGAGCGGGTGCGGACGATGACGGGGCCGCCTGCCCGGTCGGCCCGTGCCCAGGCGATCAGCGCAAGCAGGAGGTCCCGGCGCGGGTTGTCGTCGTATAGCAGTTCATACAGGTCCAGCACGCCGCGCCGAAGGTCGGGCCATTGGGTCTCGCGGAACAGCCCCCACGGCCCGACCCTCCCCTCCAATGTCCCGCGGGACACCGACCGGGCCAGCGCCCGTGCACCACTGCCGCGCCCCATGAGCACCTGCCAGGCGTCTTGCTTCCCGATCGAACCCCAGCTGCACCACAGCAGGTTGAGCAGACGCACGGCGTCGGCGATCGGCTGCGGCCAGGACTCCGACGTGTGGACACGCCGTGCTGCGACCACACCCGCCACGACCGTCCGATGGAGCTCGGCGAGCTGCTCGTGACGGTATAACGCCACGCTTGCCGTGGCTGCCGGGCGGTGGGCGAGGAGGGCGTTACTGGTCAGGGGACCGTATGCGGGACGATGACCGAGGGTGTGCCGCACGTCGGCGCGCAGCGCGGGAGTCCACGGCCATTGTGTCCAGGCCCGGCCACTGCCTGGCTGGGTGCCCAGGTCGGCCACGGCCACGACGCGAGCGGCATCGTGCTCGCTCGCCCAGGCCAACGCGCGCTCCCAGGACTGGTCGTTGGCCATACTGGTGCGGTCGATGACAACGGTGCCGACGCTGGTCCCCAGCGAGGGCCGGCCTAAGGCGGTGTTGAGGTAGAACAGCCCCGAGGGCGAGTCGACAGCCCTCGTGATCTTTCCTTGGAGATCAACGACCCGGCCGTCACCGCGGATTCTCTGCATGCGCAGGGCTCGCGAGAGGTTCTGCCTGCCGATCGCAAGCTGTGCCAGCCGTACGGTGACGTTGGTACGCAGTCCGACGACGACCACCGGTCCGTCAGGGACCGGGCAGGATGGTCCGCCGGTCAGCTCTGCCCCGCGCCGTATGAGCTGAAGGTAGATCCCGACCAGCACGGCCAGGTCGTGCCGCCCGCGGGGCAGGCTCAGGTACACGCTGCGTTGATTGCTCGATAACGCATGGGACAGCAGGGTCAGGGTGGCACGGTCCAGCGGGCCGAGATCGACGGTGCGGCCGCGGTCCGTCATGCGAAGGGCCTGCACGCGCTCGAAGAAGTCGGCCGGGCCTGCGTCGGGAGGGACGAGGCAGTCCAAATATGTCACGCGCGCAATCACCCACCTGGTATCCCCCCACTACCTGCCGTTACAGTAACGCACGTTGACAGGCCGTCACCTGCTCCTGCCCAATCCGAGGGCGGTGGATCCGGGTTCGGACCACCGGGGGCGTACACATGAACGAGAAGTCAGGAGCGGGCCTCCCTCCGGTCTCACTTCTCGAGGCCGGGCCGGCGCCAGTGGAGTGGAGCCGGATCGCCGAACACGAGTCATGGCGCAAGGAAGTGCACCGGCCCGCGACCTACGTGCACAAGTGGTGGGCGAGGCGCCTAGGCAGCGTCGCACGCCACTTACTGTTGGCTGCCGTGTCCGGGCCGGACGACTCCATTGCGGACGCCTCGGCCAGGCTGCGGGGGCTCGTCGTCTACGACCCCTTCGCCGGATCGGGCACCACCCTTGTCGAGGCGGCCAAACTCGGGGCCGCTGCCGTCGGCCGCGACATCAACCCCGTCGCGACGCTCACCCAGCGGCAGGCGCTGCAGCCATGGGATCTCGAGGTGCTCGCGGACCTCTTCGGGCAGGTCGTCAGGAAGTGCGCCCGCCCCGTCCAGGAACTGCACCGCACCGTCTCCAATGAACCGGTCCTGCACTACTTCTGGGTGGCCCTCGCGCACTGCCCAGAGTGCGGCGAGGACGTGGAGCTCTTCACCACCCGGGTCTTCGCCCGCCATGCGTACCCGCGCAGATTCCCCCGCGCACAGGCCATATGCCCGGGCTGCCGGGGCATCTGCGTCACCGACTTGAGCAAGGACGAGAGGGGGCACTGTCCCGCCTGCGGCATGGCCTTCTCGTTCCAAGGGGCCGCCCGCGGACGGTTCATGACGTGCCGTCTCGGACACCGCACCCCGGTCATTGCCGCGCTGAACGGCGTCGTCCCGGAACGGCGCATGTACGCGAAGCTGGTGCTGCACGCCGACGGCAAGCGTGAGTACCGGGCGATCGACGACTTCGACCTCTGCCTGTACGACAAGGCGGCGAAGTCCCTCGCCGACACATCCCCCGATGAGCTCGTACGCCCGCTCGGCGCGCTGGAGAAAGGCGTCAGCACGGTCCAGGCGCTGCGCTGGGGGTACGACTCCTGGGAGCGGTTCTTCAACGAGCGCCAGCGTTATAGCCTCGGGCTGATCGGCGCGGCGCTGCGCGATCTCCCTGGGGCGTCCGCGGAGCGTGAGGCGCTCATCGCATCGTTCGGCAGAACCGTCGAACACCACAACCTCTTCTGCTCCTACAAGGGGGAGGGCACCGGCCCGGTCCGCTCGATCTTCCACAACCACGTACTGCGACCGGAGCGGTGCAGCGTCGAAGGAGACCCCTGGGGCGCCCAGGGGGGATCGGCCGGGTTCTCCGGGGTGCTCACCCGGCTGCACAAAGCGGCCCAGTACAAGAACACCCCGCTGGACTTCAGGGCCGAGGCCGGCCGGATCCTCGCCGTCGACCAGTCCTCGCTGCCCGTCGCCCGCCCCCTGAGCACGACGTGGCAGCAGTTCGCACGGGATCCCGCAACGGCCTACACCATCACCGGCGATGCCTCGCAAACGGATCTTCCCGACGACAGCGTGGACCTCATCGTCACCGACCCCCCCTACGTCGACAACGTCCACTACTCGGAACTGGCCGACTTCTTCCACGCGTGGCTCAGCGCCATGCGCCCCTACCAGGGCTACCCGGACATACCCAGCACCCGAGCCGTCCAAGAAGTACAGAACGCCGCCCCTGATGGATTCCAAGCCACCGCAGCCCGTGTCTGGCGCGAGTGCCGGCGCGTCCTCAAACCCGGCGGCTGCCTCCTGTTCAGCTTCCACCAGTCGCAGACCAGGGGCTGGTGCGCTCTGATGCGGTCGCTGTCCGACGCCGGCTTCACCGTCACCACCACCCGCGCCATGATCGCCGAAGTGGCCACCAGTCTCTCCAAGACCGCAGCGGCGGAGCCCAACCGCATCGACGTCATCGTGGTGTGCAGGGACGCTGCGGGCACGTCTGCCGGGGCAGCCCCCGACCTCGACCAGGCCGCCGCGCAGGCGCTGTCGGAAATCCAGGGCCTCAGGGGAGCCGGGCTGCGGGTGGGCCCCGGCGATGTCCGCACCGCCGTACGCGCCGCGGTCCTGGCGGCAGGAACACGCCAGGCACCCGCCGACTGGGAGACCCTGCAAACAGAGGCAGACCAGCGAGCCACGGCGGCGGTAGCGGAATTCGACACCACCTGACTCCCCCGCCGGTGCCAGCCACATCCGACCTGCCCCGGACCGGCGAGGAAAACCGGGTGTGGCCCCAACACGCGGACCGTCCAACGTCGGCTGCCCGCCCTCGCACTGCTGCCAGTCGCCTGCCGAGGAACAGGGGGCCGCGTCGCACTGCTCACGACCGGCCCTGTGGTCCGGCTCAGAGCCCGAGGCGGTCCTGCGGCGGCGTTGCGCGGAAGAAGGCACGCAGGGGTTCATCGACGGCGCGTTCGCGGCCGGTGCCGGCAGCAGCAGCGTCGAGGAGGGGTGCGAGGTCTTCAGTGTCACAGGGGGTGAGGACGAGCCAGCGCAGAACAACCTGCCGCACGATCAGCCTGAGGTCACGCAGGGCGGCCAGCTTCTCGCTCTCGTCCTGGTTTTTGAGGACGTCCCCATGCACGTACTTGGAGCGCGCGCTGTACGCATCCTGCACAATTGTCTCGACCTGCTGGCGCAGGGACGGGGTGAAAAACAGGGCGGCTGCACGGGACCGGATCCTTTCGCTGACGCCCTCGTGCTTGTCGTCGGGGCTAGCCATCAGGGCTTCCAGCGTGATGACGTAGTCCAGGTGCAGCTCGTCAGCCTCCTGCTCCCACACGCCGTAGTCGCTGTGGGTGCGCTGGTGGGCCTGCACCAGGTGCCGGGCCGCGCGCTCCAGGCGCAGGGCGCGCCTCCTGGGCAGCCTTCGGCTGCTGGTGGCGCCGTCCACGACGGCGTCGATCTTTGCGGTCACGGCGGAGCAGAAGGCTTGCAGGCGCGGGAGTTGCGCCTGGGTGACGTGGAAGGTGCCAGTCTCGCGGACCTCGACTTCCTCCTGCCTGCCGTCATGGTCCTCGTAGATCTGGAGGGTGGTGGGCACGTGGTTTGGGTGCAGCCCGAACTCGCGACCGCGTTCGACGTCGAACACCGCGTCGACATGCAGGAGTTCGGGGCTCCACAGGATCAACGGCAGCAGCGCCCTCCAGTGCCGGGCCTCCGGCCGCGGGCCGGTGAAATCGAACCAGGGCGCGCCACTGCGGTCCGAGGCACGGTCCGGATCGGGGGCGTGGACGAACGGCGCACCAGCCAGGAGACGGAGGTCGAGCCCGCCCGGCTGAAGGCCGTAAAGGGCGGGCATCTGGCCCAACTGCCTCAGTTCGTCGGCGGTGAAGGTCTGAAGGGTGTACCGGCCCAGCGGGATCCGTGCCCCCTCGGGGAGATCGCCGGTCAGCAACAGCCAGTCCTCCACTGCCGGCGCGGGCGCCGTGCAGAAGGCGACGAAGCTGTCCGCAACCTCTTCCACCGGCACCGTCGCCCCCTGGGCAACCAGACGGGTCGCGTCCCCCAGCCCTGATCCGCTCAAGAGCGTGGACCATCGGGGCATCCAGTCACCATCGGCCTTGCCGTACAGGTCGCGGTGTTCGGATTTCGGCGCGGCGCCCACCACCGCGTTGATCACGGCATCGAACTCCGGCTGCGTCGACAGAGCCACATCGGTGATTGCCTGGGGTATCGAGGCCAGGTCCCGTGCCAGCTCGAGCCAGGCAAGGACGGCCTGACGCAGTGGGGAGGTGTCTTCCATACGGCACGAAAATAGCGCACCCTCGCCGCCCGCCAGACCCAACCACCAGGCCACAGCTCCCGGCCTGAGCGGCCGTTCCCGCGTTGTTCTGCAACTCGGACCGCTGCGCTGATCGGTGGCTGGCCCGCTGCGATCAGTTGATCTTCTCGAATGGGTGACCTGCGGAGAACGGATCTAGCGCTGAGCTGGGCCGGCACCCGCTCGACCTTCCAACGGCATCGAGCTCCGGGGCACCCGTCCACCAGTGGCACTACCCGCAGTACGCCCTCACTCAGCAGTCGTAGCTCTTGAGCGTCTTCGAGGCACCGGTGGCCGACTTCAGGTAGTCGTTCTCCGACTTCAGGCTCTCGTTCTCCGCCGTCGACTCCGCCAACTGCACAACCAGTCCGGCAGCCATGGACAGGAGCCCCTCGTGCTTCGTCTGGAGCCCCTCGTGCTCTTCCTGAAGCCCCTTATACTTCCAGGCAAGGAGCCCGATGGTGGTGGCGGCCAGAACGCTGACGCCGGCCTTACCCACGACCCTGGCTTTGCCGAACTTACCTCCGGCTGGCCCGACACCGCCCTTGCCGATACAAACGTGGCCCGTCTGGTGCAAGTGCTGTTGAGCCTCGCCGAGATGGTCGCTCTGATACGAGCACGATCCGCATTGGTAATGGGCCATCAGTCGTTCCTCTCCCCCAGGGAGATGAGCTTGCCACAGGGCACGTGCCTCCGGAGACCACTTGGTCATCCTCCGTACGCCCACCGACGCTGAGGGAAGGACGCGCACCTGCACGGGCGGCGCGCCCCTGGTTGTGGGCTATGCCGTCAACGCCCCCAGGATGGCCCATGGCGCGCCACGGGTAGCTCGTTCAGGTCTCTGGCCAGCGGGGACGCGTCGGTTCCAGGCCGAGGAGGTCGAGGAAATGGAGCTGGACGCCGCGGCTGATGACGATGATGGTCGGGTCGGTGGCACCGACGACGCGTAGCCGCAGGCCAGAGAGATGGTAGAGGATCATCCGGCCGGTGGGCCGGACCTGCTGGTTGCCGGGATAGAGCCCGGGCATCCTCTGGTCGCTCCCGAGGGCCCGGCGGGCCTGGCGCTCGATCAGGCAGAACACGAGCAGGGCCAGGCAGATCACCGTCACCAGTGCGGCAACCCTCTTGTTGTCCTGCACGAAGACGGGGGTGACTGCCAGGAGGCCCTTGAAGTCGCTGTAGCGGCGCTCGACGGTGCCTTGGCCCTTGTAACACCGCAGTACCTCTGCGGTGTCGGCATGTTCGGGGGTGAGGGTGGTCAGCCGCGTGTACCAGCCGTCGATGGCGGCTTCGGCCTGGAGGACGTCTTGGTCAAAGTGCCAGTTGAAGGTGGGCCGTCCGGTGGCGTCGGTGGTGATGGAGGTACGCAGGCAGCCAGTGACGCGGCGGGCTTTGGCGATCACGCCGATGCGGGCGGCGATCTTCTCTGCAGTGTTGCAGTAGCGGCCGCCGGCCCTGCGCTGCAGCTGTCGAGCTCTTCCCGGGCCTTGACCAGGCGTTTGTCCCGGGCCCGCTGCTAACCGCCCTGATGATCAACCCGTCAGGCGTCGTGCACGCCCTGACCATGTGCCTCGCCCCTGAAATCGCCGCGCTCGCCACCTGGCTGGAGTCGGTGCTCACCGAACAGGCCGACACCGGGGAGGGGCTGCTGCGGCTGCCCGGGGCCGAACAGGGCGGGGCGGAGGTGTTCATGCATGGCTGGATCGACCACCTCCACCAGCTCACCGACCGGGCACGCGCCCGCCGCACCGGCGCCGACGAGGACGTCGACGGAGCGCGGCCGTCCACACGAGCATCGGCGGACATCAGTCCGGCCGGGAGCAGCATGGACGGGACGGACCGCCAGCCGGACGAGGGCGGCCGGGGCGCCGGCCGAGCGGGAGGAACAGAATCAGTGGCCAGGCACGACGGTGAACTCGGCGTCGCAGCGCGGCTAGACGCCCACGGCTTCCTTGCGGCGGCCCGCGCCGTCGTAGAGCACCGTCTGGGCCTCCACCTCGGCGACGAGGAGCACCGGGCGCCGCCCGCCGGCTCCTCTGAATCCCTCCCCGACGGCGCCGACAGCCCGGACCTGTATCTGATGGGCCGCGCCCTCGCAGAGCCTCTCCCCACCGCGACGAGCTCGCCGAGCGCCTGACCCTCGTCCTCGACGGCAGCGCCCTGCTCACCGACCGCCGAGGCATTGCAGTGGCGGTGACGCCCCAACTCCCCGCCGGACGGCGGGCCGTACGCTCCAGGCCCGCGCCACCGGGCGCAGCGGCAGGACGCGGGAACAGCACGGCGCGGGCGGCCCGGAGCGGGGACTTCGCGCAGGTGAGGCCGTCATGAGGCGGGAACCGGGCGGCCCGCGGACCTACGGCTGGGCCCAGCGGCACGACGCCGTACGCGAGCTGCTGGGACAGCTCGCCACCGACGCCACCCTCGCTGGCGTCTGGCCCGGACTCGACGAGCTCGCCCAGTTCGTGCCCGCCGCCTCCTCGACTCTGTCGACCAGGCCGCCAAGGCAGCTGTCGGAACGCACGGAAGATTTCAGTAGAGCACGATTCATTTCGATACGTCCTTCAGAACCGCAGCGAAGATTTCAGTGCTGGCCGTGTCGGAGGCGAGCTCGGCAACCATCGACCGTGCTCGATCGTCCCTTCGGGTATGCCACACCCGAGCCCTGAACCGTCCCCGACTCCGCCTGACTGGCCGCACTGTGGCCACGGCACTACCCCGGAGGACACGGTCGGCTGCCGCGGCATTCACGCCCCTGGTCACACAGTCTGCCTCGCCCATCTGGCCGACGCCGACCGCGACGCCTACCTGGATGGCCTGACACCCGGCGCCGACATCGACCATCGCGGCACCTCCTTCACCGAACCCCTTCTCGATGCCCTCCTCGACGCCCTCCTCGACCCCGCCACCGGACACCCCCGCCTCGGCGAAGCCCGGTTCGACTCGGCGACCTTCCAAGACGATGCCCAATTCGTAAGGGCGATCTTCCAGGGCCACGCGTGGTTCGACTCGGCGACCTTCGAGGGCCTTGCGTGGTTCGACTCGGCGACCTTCCAGGGCCTCGCTCGCTTCGAGTCGGCGACCTTCCAGGGCTACGCCCATTTCGACACGGCGAGCTTCCAGGGCTACGCCGGGTTCAGATCGGCGACCTTCCACGACCTCGCATGGTTCGACTCGGCGACCTTCCAGGGCATCACCAAGTTCGACTCGGCGACCTTCGAGCACCTCGCCCAGTTCGACTCGGCGACCTTCCAGGACGCCTCTTTTGTGCGGGCGGCCTTCCAGGGCACCGGCCAGTTCGGGCAGGTGACCTTCGAGGGTCACGCCTCATTCGGGTACGCAACCTTCCAGGGCGCCGCCCACTTCCGGTCGGCAGTTTTCGAGGGCGACGCTAGGTTCGATGAGGCGACCTTCGAGCGGCTGGTCACCCTCGGCCCCTTGGTGTGCGCCGGGCGGTTTGTGCTCTCCGAGGCGACGTTCAGCAGCCCAGCGAACCTCTCGTTCGCTGCGCGCCGGCTGGAGTGCTTGCGAACCCGCTGGACATCAACGGCCGAGTTACGTCTGCGCTACGCCACAGTGGACTTCGCCCACGCTGTCTTCGAATACCCCCTCACGATCGCCGCGGAGGCCAACCCCTTCGTACTCCCCGACGGACAGACGGTGGACGAACAGGTTCTTGCCGATGCGCCCGACGCCGCGGTGCGGATGGCCTCGTTGCGCGGGGTGGACGCGGCCCACCTGGTCCTCGCCGACGTCGACCTCGCGGGATGCCTGTTCACCGGAACCGTGCACCTGGACCAGCTGCGACTGGAGGGTGCCTGCATCTTCGACACGGTGCCGCCCGCAGTGCATTGGCGGGGCTGGCGCCCCGTACGGTTCACCCAGCGCCGCACCCTCGCCGAAGAACACCACTGGCGCGCGAGCGAGCCATCGGCGGCCCGGGGCTGGAACGTGGCAGTGTTCGGCGCCGGGCGCGTCGGGCCGTTGCAACTGGCACCGGTGTACCGCGCGCTGCGCAAAGCGTTCGAGGATGGCAAGCATGAGCCTGGGGCCGCCGACTTCTATTACGGAGAGATGGAGATGCGCCGCCACGCCGACGACATCCCCCGAAGCGAGCGAAGCCTTCTGACCGCTTACTGGGCGCTGTCCGGCTACGGCCTGCGCGCCTCCCGGGCTCTGGGCTGGCTCGCCGCCGCCATGCTCGTCACCATCGTGCTCCTGATGAGCGTCGGCCTCCCCAAGGACGCCCCGAAGCAGGAAGCGACCGGCACCGTCCCCGTCGGCGGAGGCACGGTCACCTTCGAGATCGACAAGGACGAACCGCACAACCCCACGGGGAACCGGTTCACCGGCGAGCGTTTCGAGAAGGCCCTGAACGTCACGCTCAACTCGGTGGTCTTCCGCTCCGCCGACCAGGACCTGACCACCGCCGGCACCTACATCGAGATGACCTCCCGCCTGGCCGAGCCCGTCCTTCTGGGCCTCGCGGTCCTCGCCGTCCGCAACCGCGTCAAACGCTGACCCACTGCCACCCGACACTGAAGCAATCGCTGCACCCGAACCCACATGAGCCATCGCGCGGAAGATTTCAGTGCCCAAGTCACAGGCTCGCTCACTGAAATCTTCCGTGCTGCCCGACAGCAGCGGACGACGCGGGTACGGGACACCGTCGCCGACCTGGAGAAGGCGTTGCGGGCGGCCGCCCGCAACGCCCGGGGCTCGGCAACCCCGCCCCCTCGGCCTCCTCACCCGCACCCGGGTCCGCGAAGGCACCCCCGACTGGTGACCACCACACCCCGGCCGGACCACTGGGCACCACGGCCGGCTCTGAGCGCTGGGGCGCGTACACGGGGGCGCGGGAGCCCGCCGGGCACCACCCCGTCGGCGGGGGGCGAGTTGTGTAACGCGCAGGATGTACCGGCGAAAAGATGTAACGCCCGCCGGAAGTATCTACCCTTCAGCGGAAATACGTCCCGGCTGACACGGCGCCGGGACGGCCGACGGCCCGTCACCTCGCGCCCCGTCCAGGGTGCCAAGCATTGCAATGTCCAGGCCGACGACGGTGAAGACCGTGTCCTATGACGCGGGGTCGCTGCACCGGTGGACCCGCTCATGTACAGACAGCGGCGAGGGCTGCAGTCATCGCTGCGGCAACAGTGATGACCGCAGCAAACGTGGTGGCGGCCTGCTTGAGGGCAGTGGGGTAGCTGGCGCCGTCCAGGCGAGCGAGTACGGCGGCACCGACGGCGGCCAGCAGCGCGATCACGACGACCAGGGCGGTGGTGAGCAGTACGACGGCGACGTTCACGGCAGGCTCCCTGCGCACGGTGAGGTGTTGACATGGTTGAAGGTCGCGGAATCGGTGTGCGCCGGGGTTCGCCGGAGGGAAGATGAACAGCGGCGAACACATCACGGCCCGGGGGCGAGCACGTGCACGACGAGCAGAGCGAACACCATCCGGCACTGACCGAGCTGCGCAGGAGACTGAACGGCGGACTGGCCCGGGCCCGGCTCGACAAGACGCAACTCGCCACCCGGGCACAATTGGGGCGTACGACCGTGTCGGAGGCGTTCGGGGCCGACGGGCGGGTGCCGTCCGAAAAGACGGTGGCGGCACTGGCCCGCGCGCTGAAACTCCCCGTGCAGGAGCTGCTGGAGCTGCAGCGGACCGCGGCGGCCTCGGATGCGGGGTCCGGGTCGGGGCCGGGCAGGCCGATCGGTGAGTGGGAGCCGCACGCTCTGGAAGTCCACCCGGCCGGTCCCGCCCCGGCCGGTCCCGGTTCCGGCTCGCCGGAGCAGCGAGCCCTGCCCGGCTATGTGCCCCGCGAGCACGACCGGATCCTGGCGGACGCCGTGCGCGAGGCCGGCGAGGGCCACAGCCGGATGCTGATTTTGGTCGGCACATCCTCCACCGGGAAGACACGGGCCTGCTGGGAAGCCATCCAGTCGCTGGCCGAGAAGGGGTGGCGGCTATGGCACCCCTTCGACCCGACCCGCGCCGAGGCCGCGCTCGACGACCTGCACTGCGTCCGGCCACGGACCGTGGTCTGGCTGAACGAGGCCCAGCACTACCTCGGCGACCCGAGGACCGGCGAACGAATCGCGGCCGCCGTGCACAGTCTGCTCGTCCAGCCGGAGCGTGGGCCGGTGCTGGTGCTGGGCACGCTGTGGCCCGAGTACGCCGCCCAGTACACCGCGCTGCCCACCCCAAACGGGCCGGACCCGCACAGCCGGGTCCGGGAACTGCTTACCGGCCGCACCCTCACGGTCCCCGACACGTTCGACGCTCCGGCTCTGGCCGCTGCGAACGTCCTCGCCAAGGGCGGCGACCGGCTGCTGGCCGACGCCCTCAACCGCGCCAGTGCCGACGGACGCCTGACACAAGACCTGGCCGGAGCCCCCGAACTCCTGCACCGCTACCAGAGCGGCACCCCGGCTGCCAAAGCCGTACTGAAAGCGGCGATGGACGCACGCCGCCTCGGCGTCGCCCTCCACCTCCCCCAGGCATTCCTCACCGACGCCGCCCTCGACTACCTCTCCGACATCGACCACGACCAGCTCACCGACGACTGGGCAGAAGCTGCCTTCGCTGAACTCGCACACCTGGTTCATGGGAAGCAAGCCCCCCTACGCCGCGCCAGCCCCCGCCCCCAGCGCCGCACGCCCGGAACCCCACCAATCGCCACGCCCTCCCACCCGACAGCGGCGCCGGTATTCCGACTTGCTGACTACCTCGAACAACACGGCCGCGCCACCCGCCGACGCCTGTGCCCACCCGCCTCTTTCTGGCAAGCTGCCCACACCCATCTCACCGACATGGACGACTTGCTAAATCTCGCTGAAGCAGCGCGATTCCGTTACCGCAACCATTGGGCATTGCACCTCCGACATCAGGCCCGCAGGCACGGGCCTACCCTCGCTGCACAAGCCGAGAATCTCGCCAGCATCGTGGTGGCACCTGAACGGAGAAGGCCACACGAAGAGAGCACAACCGAAAGCTCCGGTGGACAAGTCGCGGACGCCAGCGAGGTGCCTCTCTTCTTACTCGCGCAGCTGCACGAGAGGGCCGGAGACCAGGAATCGGCCGAGGTTTTACTTCTGCAGGCCGCCGACGACGGCGCCCCGGAGGCACTGTTTGCCTTGGCAAGACGGCGAGAGCGTACCGGGGATATAGGCGCTGCCGAGGCCTTCTACCAGCGCGCCGCGGATGCCGGCTACAGAGTCGCACTGGTGACGCTGGGGTGGATCCGCGAGACTTCTAACGACCTTGTCACAGCTGAAGCCCACTATCAGAGGGCCAGCGACGCTGGCATTCCGGACGGCCGAATGAACCTGGCACGCATGCGCGAGCAAGCCGGAGACCGAGATTCGGCCGAAGCCCTGGCCCGACAAGCCGCAGACGCTGGCGACACCAGCGTTCTGGTCGCCCTGGCACGCATGCGCGAACAGGCTGGAGACAAAAAGGCCGCCGAGGCCCTCGCTATGCAGGCCGCCGAGGCTGGGAACACCAGCGCTCTGGTCGCTGTGGCACAGATGCGCGAGGCTTCAGGAAACCAAGACGCCACAGAAGTCCTCTATCGATGCGTTGCCGACTTCGGCGGGCTCTGGCAGTTCCTGCAGGAGCGATGGCCACATGGGTTGGACCCGGATGGCACGCCCGCACAGCCATGGGAATGAACAGCTGGGGCCTTGGGCCTCGCCGGAGGCGGGTTTCCGGCTGCCCACGGAGGTGAACGGGTGCTCGCGGCGCTCACCCCGGGATATCTCCCCGCAACCGTGGTAGGTGAGCTGCTGGCGCAGGTCCAGGTAGCAGAGCAACCGAACGCCGGGCTCGCCCGCGTTCCGGGTCGTGTACTCCGCTGCTCGCCGCCGCCCACCGGTCGGCGAGCAGCTGCTGGAAGGCGAGCGCGGGGCGTCGGCGGCGGCCGCGACGTCGACCAGGCCAGCCGGCTTACGTGCACTTCGTTCATGTACGGCACTACGCCGGGTGTCCCCGGGAGGGTTCCGCCGCAGTGTGTCTTCACCCGACCGAGTGGCAGGCCGTCAGGGGCCGTCGCCGCCCCAGTCCAGCCACGCAGACATAGGGAAATCCCGCGCCGATCACTGCATTCCGAGACGATCACTGAACTCGCACTTCAGGACCTCTCCAGCTTCTACAGCTCCACAAACCCCCAGCTCAGAGCCGCGCCACACCACGGCCAAAAATCCGGAAATGATCACCAGATCCCAAGGTCAGCGCTTCGCTCATGGAGTGATCGGCAACGGATTTGTCACACACGCGGGCCCTTTGCGGTAGAGCCCGGAAGGCGGCGAACGGACTGTCGGCGAGCCGCATCTGCTGGTCGATGTCGGTCACGGCGTACTCGGGAACCGCCGCGGTGAGATCGTCTAGGGCCGTGGCGGGGGTGGCCTGGGCGAGCATACTGAAGCGGCGGATCTCACCGGTGCGGGCGATGTCCTCGAAGAAGCCGGCAACGAAGCACAGCCGAATGAGCGCGTCCTCGTCCAGGCTGCTGGGCTCGGCGAGGTAGGTGTCGACGGCGGGCCAGCAGCTCCTGGCCCGCCGCGTGCAGGGCCTTGCGGGCCCCACGAGCCGGTGCGCCGCGCAGCGGTCCGGTGCCGTCGAGAAGCATGACGCCCCGGCAACGGCCAGTCCGAGCCGCCCGCCGAGGCTGAGGCGGAGGCGGTAATCGATAGCGTGCCCGAGGGCCGACCAGTTCGGGTACTGCACGTCGATCGGCTGCACCGGGTGCGGGAGGCCTGCTACGCGCGCCTGATAGTCGCGGACCAGGTTCTGGCTGTAGGGCAGGTGGGTGGACATGCACTGCGAGATGGGTGAGGAGTCGTACTTCAGCTGTCCGGTCAGGCTCAGCTCGATCATCGGCCGCCCGGCTACCGTGCCGTCCCGGCCGGCGCCGGCCATGGCCTTTTCGTACTCGTCGATCCAGGCGATGCCCTCGGTGTCCAGCAGGTGGCGGGCGTGGGTGACCGCGACGTGGATCAGGCGGGCCTCGCTCGCATTCAGCGCGCGCTGCAGGCCGTGGTCGTCCACCGACGGGGCCATGAAGCCCTTGCCGATGCGTACCGACGGCCACTCGCGTCCCTTGGCCTTGACCACCTGCAGGGCTGGCACCGCTTCGCCACCACCGCCCCCGCCCCGGCCCGGCGACCCGCCCCGCAGCACGGAAGAACGCCTGGCCTACCACTCCAGCTTCGTCACCATCCGCACCCCCGCCATCAGCCAACTCGCCACCCAGGCCCGCACCCTGATGGTCCTCGGCCGCCACAGCAGACCACCGCACGACCCTCCCTGATCGTCACCGGACCCGCCGCAGCCGGCAAACCACCGCCCTCCTCCACGTCGGCCGCGCCTGCCACCTCGCCCACACCCGCAAAAACCCGCCCTCGACCGGATCAGCCCACACCGCGGTACCCGTCGCGTACGTCCTCGTCCCGCCCGGCGCCACCGCGAAAACCCTCATCACCGAGTTCGCCCGCTACCTCGGCATCCCACCACCACCCGCATGACCCAGACCCAGATCACCGACGCCGTCTGCCACACCTACACCGCCACTGGTGTCCAGCTCGTCCTCATCGACGAGATCCACCGCCTCAACCCCCGCACCACCACCGGCGCCCAAACCGCCGACCTGATCAAAGACCTCACCGAACGCCTCTCCGCGCCCTTCGTCTGCGCCGGCATCAACGTCACCGCCCCCCTCTTCACCGGCACCCGCGGCGCCCAACTCGCCGGACGCGCCACTCTCATCACCTGCGGCCCCCTCCCGCCCGCCACGGCACCCGCCACCCCTTCACCGACGTCATCACCGACATCGAAAACAACCTCGACCTCACCCACCACAAACCCGGCACCCTCCCCACCACGCCCCTACCTCCACCAACGCAGCGCCGGCCGCATCGGATCCCTCACAAGGCTCATCCGCCAAGCCGCCATCACCGCCATCAGCGACGGCACCGAACGCATCACCAAAGCTGCCCTCGACGCAGTACGACTCGGCCACCTCGCCGAAACCCACCACCGCCCCCGCACCCGAAACCGATAAACCCACTCGCCAGCACAAACAGCTCTGAACAGCACAAACGCCAACCGGGCCATTACACGCTAGAGCCATCTACAACGAACCCGGTCCCATTCAGCACAGAACACACAACCCAGCTCACACACCACAGCCACCCCGCTGGAACCGAACATCCCGCCTCTCAGCAAATCCGCAACACACCAGGTCAACCGCCACCCCGCACACCAACAACCCCCTCCGAGCGTCAACTGGTCATCGGCGTACGGGACGACTTCTACGGCCGGTGCTTCACCCACCCGGAGCTGCGGGCGGCGCTGCGCGAAGGCGCGCAGCTGCCCGTGGGCCCGCCCTCACGCGCCGAGCTGCGCGAGATCATCGTCGAGCCCGCGGCACAGGCAGGGAGCACGGCCGCCCCGAGCTCGTGGCAACCGTCGTCGCCGAGGCCGCCGACCAGCCCGGCGCCCTCCCGCTGGTGGCCCACGCCCTGCGCGAAACCTGGCACCGCCGCCACGGCCCGCCCTGCGCCTGGACGACTACCGCGCCACGGACGGAATGCGCGGCGCCGTGGCCCCGAGGGCCGAGGCGCCCTACGCAGCCGAACCTCCCACCCGACGGGCCCTGATGCGCGCCGTCTTCCTCCGCCTCACCACGCTCGGCGACGGCACCGAGCACACCCGCCGACACGTACCACGCACCGAACTCAACGAACTCGCCTCACCGGCAGACGTGGACGCCGTTCTGGGGAACTTGACACCCGCCCGGTTGGTCGTGCTGGCGCGCGGCAGCATGGAAGTGGCCCACGAAGCGGTGATCCGGGCCTGGCCCCGGCTGCGTCGCTGGCTGGACGAAGACCGGGACGCGCTGCGAACCCACCGCCGACTCACCGCCGCCGCCACAACGTGGGACGCCTCGACCGGGACAATGGCGCGCTGTACCGAGGCGGCCAGCTTGAGGATGCCCGAGCCTGGACCCAGAAGCGTGGGCGGGCCTCCCTCAACTCCTGGAGGCCGACTTCCTCGACAAATCCGTCATCGCTGGCCGCCGCCGTGAGCGGCGCGCCCACCGCACCCTGATCACTGTCGCCACCCTCCTGTGCCTGGCCTCATCGCCACGACAGTCCCTGCCCACAGCGTCTCCGGGCGGAGAACGAGCGTCGTCTGGCCATCTCCCGTGAACTTGCCACCCACCTCGCCCAATTGAGCGAACAACGCCCTGCGGCGGCCATGGGTCTCGCGCTCCGCGCGTATCGGCAGGCACCCACCACGGAAGCACGCAGCAGCCTGCTCAGCGCCTACGCCCGCTTTTACGCCAACCAGCTCACCGGGCACACCAAGCCGGTGGAAAGCACAGTCTTTGCACAAGATGGCCGCACCTGGCCACGGCGAGCTTCGACCACAGCGTCAAGCTGTGGGACACACGCTCCCACCATCTCCCGGCGACCCTGACCGGCCACACACGATACGTTTCTCCCCCCACGGCCACGCCCTGGCAACCCTCGCCCCCCACAACGCCCCCCGTGTCTGGAGCACCGACGCCGACTACGTCACCACACGTATCTGCCGCCTCAGCACCGACCACCACTGGGCACAACTCCTCCCCCACCAGCCGGTGAAAGTCCTATGCCCGGCATAAAGAGCGGCCTGGCCAGCCGTCAGAACCACGCTTGCGACTCGGGTCCGCCCAGAAACGGCGCGCTGCTCACTCCCCCAGACTTTCGAGGAGTTCAGGCTGGGCCCGCAGGCCGTAGGCAACCGTCGAGGCAGACAGGCAACCGCATCGGCGACCTCCCCTATCGACGGCGGTAGCCGACGTCGACGGTCAGCTCCCGCAGAACCCGAGCGATCCGACGCCGGCCGTCGGTGAGTAGGCGGACATCGCCGGGCCTCTTCGATATCCAGTGCCCAGGCCTGCTGCTTGAGCACCACCCGGGCCGCCGGCGCCCGGCCCGGAACGGTCGCCCAGCACGGATAGATGGCGATCCGCACCAACAGGCGCTGCAGGGTACAGCGCAGGACGGTGGTCTGGGAGGGTGCTCCTCCTGCGCGAGCTGCCAGCACGCGGCGCACCAGGCACACCAGGCATACCAGGCACACCAGGCACACCAGGCACACCAGGCCTACAGGAAATCGTCGGGAAAGCCATAGGAGGACACCACCACCAGACCGCAACACACACACGAACGAACGTCGCGCGACGTTGCGACTGAGCGTTCCTGTTGGTTCTGACCGCTCTTCCGCGATGCCTACGGCTGAAGGAGAACGCGGGCCCTGAGCAGTGCGAATGAGACTCGCCCGTACATTTGCCGCTTGAACGTTTTTTGATTCTGGCGACCGAGATGCCCTCCCGGATGGCCATCATGTAGCGGTTCGCAACGTGGTATCCACCGGTGTAGCCGAGGGCGGTCAGAACCCTTCAGTTGGCCAGTTGAGAAAGGGGGGCGCGCCCACACCGTCCGCCCAGCCGGCCTCGCTGTCAGTGCTCTGTGTGATGATGCGGACGCGTCCCAGGGGAGTGGGCCGCGGTCTACTGATTGCCAGGGAGTTGGGGATGGGCGCGGGTACGGAGCCGGACGGTTCGTCCAGGTCCGACGAGGAGTGGGAGCGGTTTCTGCGCGAGTCGGTGGCGGGTGCCGCCGACGCGCCCAAGGAGCCGTCGGCGCGGGCACGCGATGTGGCAAGGCGGCTGCGCGCGGAGCCCGGCCAGGGCCTGGAGGGCTGGCGCAGCTACACGCCCGCGCGGCCCAAGCGACGCACGGGCTGGTACGTGGTCGGGCTGCTGGCCTCGCTGGTGCTGCTGGTGGTGGCGCTCGCGCCGGGACGGATAGTGGACCTGTTCGCCGGTGCTGACTCCGCGCCGCTGGCGGCCGAGACCGCCCGCCCGGCCCAGGCACCCCCGGCGGAGGCGGCCCAACGCCCCACCATGGACGAGCCGTTCCGCGGTTCGCCGGCGGCGAGCTGGGCGAGCGGAGCGGCGGGGATCACCGTGCCGAAGGCCGGGGCGGTCGGCTGGATGAGCGCGGCCGAGGTCGAGCGGGCCCTCGCCCGCAGCCGGGACTTCCTCGTCGCGTCCGGCCTGGACCGCGGGGTGCTGCGGGGCGAGCGTCCCGAGAAGGCGATTGCACTGATCAACCCGCACCAGAAGGACGTCCAGGAGCTTCTCAAAACCGCTTTCCGAACCCCGAGCGAGAAGAACGACCCCCTCCTCCTCTTCAGCCGCTTTCAGCCCTCCCGAACCCACCTGGTCGGCGACGTCGTGAAGACCCGGGGCCGGCTGACCTACCGGGAGGGCGAGCGCGGCGCGCTCGAGGTGACCGCCGACGTCACCTTCGTCTACCCGGTCACCCGCGCGGAGGCGGGCGGCGACGACGAAGTCGTGCGCACGATCGTCCGGCGCGAGCTGGTCCTGAGCTGGGACGACCCTGACAAGGTCATCACCGAGCCGGGCACGTTCTCGATCGTCTCGTACAAGTACGACATGACCAACGGCGGCTGCGGCGCCCCCACGGGCTACTTCACCCCGCCCTTCGACACGGACCGCCGGGCAGACGAGGCCGGCACGGAGGTCGACCCGTACGACCGCAGCGCGCCGGTCGGGCGGGGCGAGCCCTCTGGGGACGAGTGCGGGAGGGCGACGCGGTCCTAGCGGGCGTTACTCGGTGGCGGCCACCCCAACCCCGAGGGCGATGAACATCCAGCCGCCGATCCACTCCCAGCGCCAGCGCCAGGCCGGTCGCCCGAGCACCGCGCGCAGCCGGGCGGCGACGTACACGAGCGCCAGCCAGTAGACGACGCCGATCGCGACATCGTGGGACAGATTCCGGGCAGCCAAGTGGTGATCGATCCTGATGACGGTCCTTCTGAGCCGTGGCCTGTCTTGCCGCTCTCGCTCCGGCGCGAGGCTGGGCGGGCACTTCGTCGCGTTCTGCAGGACGGTTCAGAGCTGGCCGCGGGCTGGGTCGAGAGCACTGATGCGGAGGAGTGGCGAACGACGGCCCAGACGATCACTCGCGCCCTGGACGTCGCCCCCTGACTTCAGGCGCTCGAAGGGCGGGCCTGCAAGATCGTTTCGCCAGGGGATGACGTTGCCATGGAGATGGAAACGCTTGAAGAAGTCCTCTTCCCGGGCCTGAACCTCGTAGTGCGCCAGGCCGTAGTCGTCGATGACAACTTGATGATCGATGCGGCAGGCTGCGGACCTCCAGGAGCATGTCCCCAGTGTCAGCATCCCGCCGCACGCGTTCACAGCCGGTACTGGCCTCGCATAGCCAGGCTGCCCGTCGGCGGCCACCAGTTGACCGCCCGTCTTCAAGTCGTCGCTTCTTCTGTGATCAGAGCCAGTGCCGACGACTGACAAGGTCGCCGCCTGGCTCCAGGAGCATCCCGGCGCCGAGATCATCTGCTGAGACCGCCTGATGGCATTCACCAAGGCCATCAGGCAGGCCGCCCCGGACGCGCTGGAGGTGGCAGATCGCGGGCACCTCCTCCAGAACCTCCGAACAGCGCCACCGCTTCCACCGCGTCGTCCTCGACTCCTTCGTCCCCAACCTGCGCACCGGACTGTTCCGCCCCGGCCTGCACGAAACGCGCGGGTTCGCGGAATCTCGGAGGGCTGAAGGCAAGAACCCGCTCGCCAGATAGCCGTTGAAGCGCTCTGGCGCGCGGGTTCGGGGGATTGGAAGCCGAGGGGTCCACTTGTCTCGGCCGCTACAGCTTCACCGCCTCCAGCCTGGGGCCTGCGTCCGCTGCGCGACCCGGATGCGCCGGAGCCGGGCGAGGGCTACGAGGGTGAAGAGTGCTGAGCGTCAGGAGCCGGCCAGGGCGCTGATCAGCTTGCGCGGCGCGGCCTTCGTGGCCCCTTCGCGGCGGTCGCGCGGGGTGCTCCCGGGCAGCGGCGCGACTCGTTGCCGCGGTCCTCGGCCGGCTTGGCGAACTCGGCGTCGGCCCTCTCCCTGCCGAGCACGCGGCCGAGCCCGCTGGTCAGCGTGTGGCCATATCAGCTACGGCTCTGAGGGCGGCGTTCCCCCTTGGCGCGGCTGGCTCCCTGCGCTCGTCAGAATCGCGCTCGCGACAACACCGAAGAGGCGATCGGCGCGTGGCGCGAGTGAGGGTTGATCGCCGAGCCAAGCGAGCATGGCTACCAGCGCAAACAAATCGGCGCCATCGATATCGCTCCGCGCCGTGCCCGCGGCCTGGGCACGGGTGAGGAGCCGCGCACCGGCCGCGCGCAGGGTGACGCACGAAGCGTGGAGTGCGGACTCGGTGTCCTCGATGGCGGCTGCCATCAGCACGGTCACGCCCCGATACTCGGTTGTCCACGCGACGCAGTCGCGTAGCCACGAAACAAGAGCGACTTCGGGCGAGCTCGATGTCTCGAGCTCGCCTGCCTTTGCCGTCAGTTCGTCGAAGCTCGTGCGGAGCAGCGCCTCGAGCAGCGCCTCGCGCGTCGGGAAGTGCCGCAGCAGCGTCGCGAGTCCGACATCGGCCCTGCGCGCGATGTCGCGCAGTGACACGTCGACGCCTTGCTCGGTGATGGCGGTGCCCGCTACTGCGAGCAGGTGGTCGCGGTTCTTCCTGGCGTCGGCGCGCATCCGTCCCTCTTGACTATCCGGATCAGTGGTCCATATATTCGGATCAGTGGTCCATTTATGTGGATCGCTGATCCGAATAAGCGTATCCCGCAGCGCGGGCAGGAGAAAATGATGCCGACACACACGATGAGGGCAGTCCGGCTCCATGAGCACGGCGGCCCTGAGGTTCTGCGGTACGACGAAGTGCCGATCCCCGAGCCGGGGCCGGGTGAGGTGCTCGTTCGCGTGCACGCGGTCGGCATCAATCCCCCCGACTGGTACCTGCGCGACGGCATGTCCAACCTGCCTCTGGAGACGAGGCCGAAGTTCGACTTGCCCGTGATTCCGGGCACGGACCTGTCGGGCGTCGTCGAGGCTGTCGCCGCGGATGTGGACGGCTTCTCCGTCGGCGATGAAGTCTTCGGTCTCCTTCGCTTCCCCAGCTTCGATGGCAACACATATGCCGAGTACGTGGCCGCGCCCGCGTTGGACCTCGCACTCAAGCCGGCCGGCATCGATCACGTGCACGCCGCCGGGGCCCCCATGGCCGGGCTCACCGCGTGGCAGTTCCTGATCGAGCTCGGCCACGATCACCCGTCGCCCTTCCAGGCGGCGCAGCATCGCCCGGTGCCACTCGACGCCGGCGTGACGGTACTCATCAACGGCGCCGCGGGTGGGGTGGGGCACTTCGCGCTACAGCTGGCGAAGTGGAAGGGCGCACGTGTCATCGCGGTGGCATCGGGCGCGCATGAATCGTTCCTGCGCGAGCTCGGCGCCAACCAGTTCATCGACTACACCAAGAGTCGCCCCGAGGAACTCGTACACGACGTCGACCTCGTTCTCGACACCGTCGGCGGCCCCGACAGCAAGCGCTTCCTGCGCACGCTCAAGCGCGGCGGCTCCCAGTTCCCCGTGTTCTTCGGCGAATTCGACGAAAAAGAGACCGCCAAGCTGGACGTCACGGTCACGGGCACCCAGGTCCGCTCGAACGGCGCCCAGCTCGCAGAACTGGGACGCCTGCTCGACGCGGGCACGGTCCGCGTCGCGATCGACAGCACGTTTACGCTCGCGGACGCCCAAGCAGCACAAGAACGCGCCGCCCGAGGGCACATCCAGGGCAAGATCGTACTCACGGTCGCTTAGGAACGAGCCGATTCACCGACACCTCCGGCGCTCGTCCTCGGAGCACCGGTGGCCATCGAGACGCTGACGCGGAGAGCTTGGGGTGCGTGTGGCGCCCAAGCGGCTGCGATTCTCACTGCGGGCGAACCGCGCGGACCCGTGCGGTCGGCTCGGTGCGCCGCAGGAGATCGACGAGACGGTCGCATTCCCGATGCTGTCGGCGCCCGTGCATCACCGGCCGGCACATGACCATCGCCGGCGGCAGCAGTCCGGCGCCCAGACGGTGGAACGGTCGGCCGCAAGGCAGCGCACCGCTCACGCCACGCGGTCCGCTCTCCAGCTCCGGCCACCCCGTCACCTTTCGGACCACGCAAAAAGGGACCGGATTGGCCTCAACCGAGCCGCAAGAGCCCTCGTGAGCGCCGGCGCCAGCCGCCCGAACACCCGTACCGACCCCGACCCTCATCGCCGCGGACTGGGCCGCTGCCGCTCCCTCGGCGACCGATAGCGCCACGCAATGCGTGTGTGGGCGTCGCGTCTAGGCCGTTTCTGATGGCTCTTGCTGCGGTGGTGGATCAGTTCATCGGCTGGGCAGGCGCGTCTTATGGTGCGGCGACATGAACTCACGGACGCGCAGTGGCAGACGATCGAGGCTTTACTGCCCGCCAACGGCAAGCCCGGCGGGCAGTGGGCCGATCACCGCAGAGTGATCAACGGGGTGCTGTTCCGGGCCCGTACCGGCGTGCCCTGGCCGGACCTGCCCGAACGCTACGGCCCCTGGCAAACCGTTTACGAGCGGCACCGCCGCTGGTCAGCGGACGGTACCTGGCAGCAGATCCTGACCGCGTTACAGATCGAGGCTGACGCCACCGACCCCGACGAGGCGCTGACCAACACCGTGGAGAAGGAAAGCGTGCAGCGGTGGGAATGGGCGGTGAACATCGACTCCACGTCGTGCCGGGCCCATCAGCACGCGGCCGGTGCCCGCCGGCGGCCGCCACATGACTTCCCGCAAAAGGGGGCGGTGCGCGTGTGGAAGCCGATGGGCGTGAGGCGCTGGGACGCTCACGAGGCGGACTGACCAGCAAGGTCCATCTGCTGGCCGACGACCGGGCCCGGCCGCTGACCTGGCAGACCTCTCCGGGCCAGCAGGGCGACAGCCCGATGTTCATCCCTGTGCTGGAGGGCCTGCGCATCCGGCGGCGCGGACCTGGCCGACCCCGCAGCCGACCGGATCGCGTCCGCGGTGACAAGGCGTACTCCAGTTACGACAACCGTGCTTATCTGCGACGACGCAGCATCAAAGCGACCATCGCCCAGCCCGATGACCAGCGGGCCAAACGCCAGCGAAAGGGCTCAGCCGGCGGACGTCCGCCGGCCTTCGACAAGGCCCAGTACCGCCACCGCAGTGCCGTCGAGCGATGTGTCAGCAAGTGGAAGCAGTACCGCGCAGTGGCCAGCAGGTACGACAAACGTGACTACATCTTCAACGGCACCCTGACCGTTGCAGCCATCGTCATCTGGCTCCGCGACACCGTCGAAGAGCCATCAGAAACGGCCTAGAGGCCGGGCTGCCGGAGCCCGCCCGAGCGATCGGCCGCCGAGTGGCATCCGGCGGAACGCGTCGCTGCCCCGTGCGTCGGCGCCGAGGACAGCGTTCTGGACGCCGCCCGCAAACTCACCGAGATGCGGGTAGGGGCCCTGCCGATCTGCGGCATGGACGACAAGCTCAAGGGAGTGCTGACCGACCGGGACGTCACCGTCAAGGTGCTGGGCAAGGGCGTCAGTTCCTGCGCGCGGCCTTGTTCCCCACCGGCATCCTCAACACCACACTCAAGCAACGTGTCCGGCAACTCACCACCGACAACCGCACCCTCGACGAGCGACTGAAGGCCGCCCGCTCGAACCTGCGCTTCCAAGGCCGGCGAGTCGCCGACCTCGAAGCCCGCCCCGCCGAACCGGGACCACCGACCTGATCCTGTCCGGCCGAGGCCCGCGGATGTCAGTGCTGCGGGCCATACTCGTGCCGCGGCGCCACCCGGGCACCGCAGCACGAGGAGAGCAACATGGCTGAGGTGCTGGTCTTCCACCACGGGCACGGGCTGACCGTCGGCGTTCGCGAGTTCGCCGAGCAGCTGCGACGGGCCGGACACACCGTCCACGCCCCAGATCTATACGAGGGGCAGGTATTCGACAGCCTCGAGGAGGGCGCCGGCTACGCCGAGAACGCCGGGTTCGACACGATCACCGCGCGCGGAATCGCCGCCGCCGAGGGGCTGCCTGCGGAGCTCGTCTACGTCGGGTTCTCGCTCGGCGTCCTGCCGGCGCAGAAGCTGGCCCAGACCCGCCCCGGAGCAAAGGGCGCACTGTTGCTCGAGGCCTGCATCCCGATCTCGGAGTTCGGCGGCGTCTGGCCTCAGGACGTCCCGGTCCAGATCCACGGCATGGACGCAGATCCGTTCTTCGCCGGGGAGGGCGATGTGGACGCCGCCCGCGCGCTCGTCGAGACGGCGGCGGACGCAGAGCTGTTCCTCTACCCCGGCGACAGGCACCTGTTCACCGACAGCAGCCTGCCGTCCTACGACGAACAGGCCGCAAAGCAGGTCAACCATCGCGTGCTCGGCTTCCTCGACCGCATCAAGTAGAGGATCAACAACCTGATCCTGTCCGGCTGACGACCTCGCGGCCCGTCCACCGCCTTGGTGGACGGTGGACGGGACCGTCTCACGAGACCACCCGGACGAGCTACAACAACGACCCCAACTCGCCGTCACGGACATGCAGTTATGAATCGCCGCAGTTCAGAGCCGGTATCCAAGCTCCTGCGGTCGGTAATGTCGAGCACAAGCGCTCCCGCGACCAGAACGCGACGCATCAGGCTCGGTCGTCTCTGTCGTAGCTCCATGACCACCAGCATGAGTTCGGGAGCCTGGTCAAGGAGACTCGGCAGCGAGGCAGCCGAGGCGGTCGGGGCGGTCGGGGCGGTCGAAGCAGCCGAGGCGGTCGACTGGAGCAATCCGCGACTCGTCTGTATCGCCGGTGACTTCACCCACCATGACATGGTGGCGATCGAGAGGATCGGCCGTCGTATCGACTTGGTGAGCTACCGGGCCTCGACGACGTGCTAACGCTGCAGCTCGTCGCCTCCGTCGCCGGTACCACGCCACCGACCCGAGCAAAGGGCCCTGTTCCGTCGCGAACGGGGGTATGGCCTCACCGAAGTCGGTGCAGCAGTACCTCGAAGCGAGTTGACCCAGAGAGTCAAGGACGGTTGCGTCATCGGATTTTCGACGACAGAAGCGACCTTTCCCATGTTTTGATCCGGTCTTCCTGGTCGTGTCACTCTCATTCTTCGGGCCCCGCGAGTGCGACGTTGCCCTGGGTCAGCACGCTGCGGAGGCGCTGTTCTGCGAGGCCGGCGTGGTGCTCGGAGAGTTCGATGCCGACGAAGTCACGGTCCTCTTTCAGGGCAGCAACGCCGGTGGAGCGGGAGCCGGTGAACGGGTCGGGAACGGTGCCGCCGGAGGGCAGACCTGGACGAGCTGCTGCATGACTTCGACGGGCTTCTGGATGATGTGGACGGGGTCCTTGCGGGGCTGGGAGGCGATGTAGTGGCCAGGCAGGTAGCGGTCCCTGGTGTTGTCGAGGGAGCCCTTGACGCCCCAGAGGATGAACTCGGAGTCCTGCTTCGGCCCGCCCTTGCGGGGCCGTGAGGCCGGCTTGATCCAGGGGAGTGTGCCCGACCAGGCCCACCCGGCCAGCTGCATCCTGGTGCTGGTCACATTGGCGGTCTTCGCCGGGGCCGGGGCCGACGGCGGCTGGGAAGCAGCCAAGCGCTGGCGGCGCGGCTGGATCGAGGCCACGGCCACGCTCGTTGTCAGCAAGCTCTTGATGACGATCGTCTTCCTGCTGGGTGTCTCGGCCATGGGCGGGTCGGATGCGCACGGCGGGCGCGGCGAGCATCCGGATGGACCCGCCCGCGCCACGGCCCAGCGGGCCGCCACCGGCAAGCAGTCCCCTCCGCAGGGCAACACCACCCCGTAGCGGTGGACCTGCCCCAGCCGCTGGGCGGATCGGGCTCGTAGCCCTCAACGGGGCGGGCGCCTGGCCGCGCTCGCCCGCCCGCCCCGTCTCTCCCTCCTTCATTCCTCACCACGTTCCAAGGACGGCTCTGCCATGCACTCCGACACGCTTCTCTGCCTGACGGCCCGGTCCTGCTGGGCCTCTCGGTCGCCCAGCTCGTCGTCGTCACCCTCACCGGCCTGGCCCTGCTCGCGGTGCTGATGCACGCCGGCGTCACCGATGCGCTGAAGCTCATCCCGCTGTGGGCGGTCATCCTGGCGGCGGTCGTCCTCCGCCACCGCGGACGGCCCCTCGCCGACTGGGCACCCATCGCCCTGCGCTACGCGCTGCGGCGATTTGGTCCGTATGGGGCAGGAGTATCCCGTGAGGGTGAGGTTGTGACGTCGAGCGATGCCGAGCATCGCAGTGTGAATGCCGTCGCCCTTCAGGCGGCAGTCCCGGAGGATCTTCCAGCGCCAGGTCCACGCTCCCCTGCTCGCATCACGCTAGGTACTCTGCCAGCCCCCGGGCGTAGGCATCGACCGTCCTCGGCGCCCGCTCCAGGTCCTGCCCGCCTGCAGCCAGGCCGCTGCCTGCTCATGCCGACCGAGTACCGGCCGTTTCTCCCTCAGCTCGACCATCCGGTACCGCTGATCCCTTCAGCCCATGGTCCCTGTACGAGGCCACCAGCCTCGCAAGTGATTCAGCCTCGCAAGTGATTCCACATAACTTCTGGGTCCTCTTGCTGGAGGTCCCAGCCGAGGTCGAGCAGCGGGACGAGGAAGGGGTCGCCGGTCCCGGTGGTGGCGGCGAGGTAGCGTAGGGAGAGGTAGCCGTCTACGGGCGCGCTGGAACGCGAGCCTCCAGGTCCGTCGGCCTGGAGAACGGCCCAGTCGGCGTCCGAGTTGCCCGTCACCTCGCCGCCCGGCAGCCGCTCGTAGAAGACGGGGAGTGCCCGTGGCTCGGGAAAGTCCAGGACGACGGTGCGGATCTTCGCGATGGCCATGTTGCCTCCCTGGGACGACCGGGCGAGGCGCTCGTCGTGTGCCGGTAGCCGCGCCGGCGCATGAGAGCGGGGATGGGCTGGTGTGCCGTTCCGGACCGCGGATCGGGGGTGTCGCAAGCCGTCCCCCGGGCACCCGGGCTTGGAGTCAGCCAATGCGGAGGGACGACCCATGGGAACCAAGAATCCGGGGCGCGCCACCGGAACCGTGACGCAGCAGCTGATCGAGGCACACCTGCTGTCCGGCCGGATGGAGCCGGGTGAGGAGATCGCGCTGCGCGTGGACCAGACGCTCACCCAGGACGCCACCGGGACGCTGGTGATGCAGGAGCTGGAGGCGCTGGGCCTCGACAGGGTGCGCACCGAGGTCAGCGTCCAGTACGTGGACCACAACATTCTGCAGACCGACGAACGCAATGCCGAGGACCATACCTTCCTCCGGTCGGCGGCCCGCCGCTACGGGGTCTGGTACTCGAAACCGGGCAACGGTGTCTCGCACCCGACGCATATGCAGCACTTCGGCATTCCCGGAAAGACGCTGGCAGGCTCCGACTCGCACACCTGCGCCGGTGGATCGCTGGGCATGCTGGCCCTGGGCACCGGCGGCCTGGAGGTGGCCCTCGCCATGGCCGGGCGGCCCCTACACATCACCATGCCGCACATCTGGGGCATCCGGCTGGTCGGTGAACTGCCGCCGTGGGTCAGCGCCAAGGACGTGATCCTGGAGTTGCTGCGCCGCCATGACGTACGGAGCGGCGTCCATCGCGTCCTGGAGTACCACGGGCCGGGCCTGGCCTCGCTGACGGCCATGGACCGCCATGTCATCGCCAACATGGGCGCCGAACTGGGCGCCACCACCACGGTCTTCCCGTCGGACGACGCGGTGCACCGCTTCCTGCACTCCGTCGGACGCGGCGACGACTTCACCGAACTCCTCCCCCGCCCGGGAGCGGTCTACGACCTGACGGACGAGATCGACCTCTCCGCCCTCCGGCCGCTGATCGCCCGCCCCACCTCGCCGGGCAATGTCGTCCGCGTCAGTGAGGTGGCCGGTGAGCCGGTCGGGCAGGCGGTGATCGGTTCGTCGGCCAACCCGGGGCTACGGGACTTCGCCATGTCGGCGGCAATGGTCAAGGGCCGGCAGACCGCGGCCGGTGTGAGCCTCGACATCAACCCCGCATCCCGCGAGATCCTTCAGGACATGACCCGGTCCGGTGCCACCTTCGACCTGATCGCGGCAGGCGCCCGGGTGCACCAATCGGGCTGCCTGGGATGCATCGGCATGGGGCAGGCCCCGGCCGCCGGGCGCAATTCGCTGCGGACGTTCCCCCGTAACTTTCCCGGCCGTTCCGGCACCGAGGACGACGCGGTGTGGCTGTGCTCTCCGGAGACCGCGGCGGCCTCCGCGCTCACCGGCGTCATCACCGACCCACGGGACTGGGCTGCCCAGTACGAGGTCGAGCCGCCCGACCTGCGCCTGCCGGACCGTCCGGCCGTCAACGACGCGATGCTGGAGGCTCCGCTGCCGCCAGAGGAGGCCGCGCGGGTCGGCCTGGAGCGCGGCCCCAACATTTCCGTACTGCCGGACTTCGACGCCCTGCCGGACACCGTCGAGGGCCCGGTGCTGCTCAAGGCCGGTGACAACGTCTCCACCGACGAGATCTCCCCGGCCGGTGCGAGGGCGCTGCCCTACCGGTCCAACATCCCCAAGCTGTCCGACTTCACCTTCACGCGCATCGACGCCACCTACCCGCAGCGGGCTGCCGATGTGGGCAGCGGCGGTCACTTCGTCGTCGCCGGCGAGAACTACGGCCAGGGATCCTCACGTGAGCATGCCGCGATCACCCCGCGCCATCTCGGCCTGCGGGCAGTGATTGCCAAGTCCTACGCCCGCATCCACTGGCAGAACCTCGCCAACTTCGGTGCCCTGGCACTGGAGTTCGACGACCCGGACGACCACGACCGGATCCGGGGTGACGACCGTCTGCGGCTGTCCGGACTGCACGCCGCCCTCGCGCCAGACGCGGACGCGGGTACGGCACTGCACCTCACCAACACCACCAGGGGCGAGGAGTACGCCGTCCACCACAGCCTCTCGCAGCGACAGCGCACCGCAGTGCTGGCTGGTGGCATCATCCCCGCCCTGACACGCGACGCGCTGGGATAGGGGTCACTTACGCCGCGCGGCAGGCTGAAGGTACTCGCCGAATTCGACCTGCTGTCCTTGTCGGCGAGTGGGACGCCGAGCGGGTGAGTTTCCGGATCTCGGCATCGGGCACCTGCACAGTGAATGGCACCGGTGCACCGAGGGCAGCACCGACCGCCTTGCGAAGATCGACCCCTGGAGGAAACATGCAGGTCGCCATGCACGGGAATGCTGTTGCAACGCCTCCGCTCGAGCCTGCGCCACCGCCGGTGCCCACCCCGGGGAGGCCGCCCCTGCAGCCGGACCCGGATGCCCCCGAGCCCCCGCCCGGACCCCTCGATCCCGTACACCCCGACCCGAAACCACCACCGGCTCCCGAGCCGGACACAGAACCGGAACCACAGCCCGAGCCGACCTAGGCGGGTTTGAAATGAGGTCACAGGGACTGTCGTATCAAGGCGAGCCGCGCGCCTTGTAGCGGACGGTGAGCTTGCCGTAACGCGTCGCGATGCCGAGGGTCTGCTTACGTCACGCTTGAGTCGGTGGCCCGGCGAGGCGAGCGCCGGACTGTAGCGTGCCTGCTTGCTTCACGTGCCGTAGGACAGGTGAGACTTCCATGCTCTGAAGGCCGGGCAGGGCCCCGATACGGTTCGATGTGAATTCGAATAGTTCGTCGAGGTTTCGGCAGTGGACGACGGCATGGATGTTGTAAGGGCCGGAGATGGCGGTAGCTAAGGCGATCTCGGGTTCTCGTGCCAGCGAGCGTCCGGCGCTCTTCACCTCTGACGGATGCACTGTGGAGTCCGCCGCCGTGGCGAGGTCGAGCGTCTCTCGGAACGCCGAGGTCAGACAGTGCCCTGGTGAACCCCGTCGAGAGCCCCTTGCGGACGGCCTGACGACCAGCAGGCGCCGTAAGCCGCCTCATCACTCGAAACGCCCCATCACCCGCGTCTGACCTGGCCGTGAGACCTTCAGGTGGTACGAGGCGACCGTCCAGCTCACCTTGATACGACAGTCCCTGTGGCCTCATTTCACATCCGGGCGGCGAGAGCGGCCGGACAGCGCCCTCCAGGCGAAACCGCGGCGGCCCCCGCATCGGCCATGGCCAGCAACTGTGGAGGCCCGAACCCATCGTTGCCCTGCGCGAGGTCTCTGACTCAGGTGGAGATGGCTTCGAGCAGGTCGCCGACCTTGGGGTCGGGCAGTGCGCGTGCGACGTCGGCCTGCGCGACGATGCCGACGAGCGTGTGGCCGTCGATGACCGGCAGGCGGCGTACCTTGTGCCGGCTCATGGTCCGCAGGATGCTTTCGGCTTCTTCGTCGGCACCGATGGTCACCGCTTTGCCCTGGGCGAGGTCGCCGGCCTTCACCTGGGCGGGGTCCTTGCCGGCGCCGAGGACTTTCACGACGATGTCGCGGTCGGTGAGCATGCCCTTGAGCTTTTTGTTGGTGCCGCAGATGGGCAGGGCTCCGACGCCGAGTTCGGTCATCTTCTGCGTCGCGTCCAGGGCTGTCTCGTTGGCTCCGATGCAGGTGGCGTCCGGGGTCATGATGTCGCGTGCGGTCGTCTTGGTGGACTTCTCCTCGTCGGTCCTGGCGGTTGGGGTGCTGGACTGTGTGCCTGCGGTGGAGGCTGGTGGGGCGGCGAGAACGCCCTCGCCGCGGCGCAGGACGGCGTATCCGACCCCTATGCCGATGGCGACGGGCCATTCCAGTACTTCTGCGGCACCGAGGACGCCGAGGCCCAGGTAGATCGGGAGGCCCTTCTTGGCGGGCAGGATCTGGCGGACGACGGCGACGGGCAGCATGGCGGCGTCCAGGGCGCCGTTTGCTATCTGGCGGGGCGAGGGCATGGTCAGGGTGATCGTGCGCCTGCCTGCCGATGATGGGGCGGCCTTGGGAGGGGGCCCGGGCGAGCCCTCGCCTGGGGTCTCGGTTTCGATGCTGGACGGGGACTGCGTTCGGGGTGTGGAGGGCATGGATATCGCCTCGTTTGTTCGATCAGGAACGTGTTGGCCCCTTATCGGTAGGTCTACCCTGCCTCGCCCCTTTCAAGAGCTTCGGTGAGACTGCCTCTGATGGTTCATTCGCACCGACCCGCTGCTGCGAGGAGGCACGCTTCATGCCGCATGCCTCGGCGCTCGGAGTGCCGCCGTTTTTGCGTTCGATCGTTTCCACCGTTGTTTCTCAGACGGCATCCGGTAGCCGGGCCGTCTGGGGGATGGCGGAAAGCCTGCTGCAGGGGCCTGAACGTGAGGTGTGGTGGTCGTCCGGGCGCTGTTACATCGCGGTCTTCGGTGCCCACGGCGCGGGAGGCGAGGCCGTCGCCCGTCGTGTGGAGCGGGCCGTGGAGAAACATCCGGGAGTGCTGTGGGCGCGGGTGAACGCGCCCATGGAACGGGTCATCATCGCGGTTGGTTCGCCTGCTCCCGGCGCGAGTGAGCTGGTCGCACTGGTGGAGCAGGCCGAAGGCGACCATGCCGCGGATGCGGAAACGTTCGACGAGTGGCAGCCGGAGCCGCACCACCCGGCGGAGGGTCCGCCTTTCCCGGCGGTGCCGGCTCTGGTGGCGGACACTCTGGGGCTGGCTCTGGTGACCTTCCGGCGGCTCGCTCCGTGGTTCGGCCTGCCGCCGGAGATCGCCGGTGGCATCGATGCCGTTCGCTACCATCCGCGACTTCGTCACCTGATCGAGGACATCAGCCCGAGTGAGCAGGCTGACTCGCTGCTCCCGGTGATCGGCGCGCTGGTGCAGGGCGTGGCCACAGGCGGTGGCGGGCTTGCCCTGGACGTGCTGCAGCGCCTGGCGGTGTGGCGGGAGGCGAGCGTCGAACGTACCGCGTGGCGTGAGCGCGAGGCCGGGCTCGTCCGTGGACCGGAAGAAGCCTCAGCCGACGCGGTCACGGCCGGTCGGGCCGGTCCTCCGCCGCAGGACGGCGCCGACCGGTATGCGGAGCGGTCCATGGCGGCGGGCGTCGCCGCCGGGATGGCCGCCCTGCCGTTCGCCGGCTTTCGCAAGGCGATCGCGGTCGGTGTGGCCTCGGTGCCGAAGGCACCCGGCGCAGGACGGGAGGGCTTCGCCACGGCTCTGGGGCGGTATCTGGCACTGCGCGGCGTGGTGACGATGGACCGTACTGCGCTGCGGCGCTTGGGGCAGGTGGACACGATCCTCCTGGAGGAAGAAGCTCTTCGGGGGGACCGGTACGAGCCAGTGGACCTGGAGCTGCTGGAGGGCGCTGATCCGGAGCAGGTCTCCGAGCGGCTGTTCTCGCTCTTCGACTCCGATACGCCGCTGGCCGTCAGCCGCGCGGGCGGTTGGGTACTGGGGCCGCTGGACGAGCTGGATTTGAAGGGCCGCACCGGTCGCAAAGCGGCGAAACGTCTGCGGCGGCGCGGCAGCGAGAAGACCCTCGGGCTGGCCCAGGGCCGGCGGCTCCAGGCGGTGGCGGGACTGGGCACCCAGACAGCCCCCGGAGCCGAGGCCGTCGCTGCGGCCGCACGACGGGCCGGCGCACGGGTCGTGGTGGCGTCCGACCGGGAGAAACCCGGCTTCACCTTCGCCGATGCCGTGGTGCCCGCGGGCGACCGCCTGGCGGCCTCGGTCCGTGGCCTCCAGGCCGACGGTGCGGTCGTTCTGCTGATCTCCGCCGATCGCCGCGCGCTGGGCGCGGCCGACTGCGCGATCGGCGTGCACCGCGAGGAGCAGCACACCCCCTGGGGCGCCCACGTCCTGGTAGGAGCAGATCTTGAGGCAGCGGGCCTGATCGTCGACGCAGTGGGGGTAGCTGCGGTGGTGGACCGCGACAGCCATTACCTGGCTGCGGGCGGCAGCGGGGTTGGCGCTGTCGCGGCCCTGCAGGGACCGTCCGGGCGAGCGACCGCGCGGGTGCTTGCGGTGAGCAACACCGCTGGGGGCGTGGCATTCTGCATCGGCACCTGGCGCGCCCGGCAGCTGCTGAGCCGCCCCCTCACACCGCCGGTGGCCCAGGTCCCCTGGCACCTCATGCCCGTCGACCGCGTCATGGAGCGGCTGCGCACCCGCCCCGAGGGGCTTTCCTCGCAGGAGGCGACCACCCGTGGCGCCGAGGCGCACGCAGGGGAGCCGACAAAGCTGACTCTGCCGTACGCCTTCATTGAAGAGCTCTCCAATCCGCTGACCCCGATCCTCGCCGCCGGCGCCGCTCTCGCCGCGGCTGTGGGGTCCCGGACCGACGCCGCACTGGTCGCTGCCATCACCGGTGTCTCTGCACTTGTCGGCGGCTTCCAGCGGGTGAGGACCGATCGCGCGCTTGCTGAGCTCTTCGCCCAGTCGGCAATCGGCGCCTGTGTGCGGCGCGAGGGGCGGGAGCGTCTGGTGACCTCGGGCGATCTGGTCCCCGGCGATGTCGTCTCTCTGGGGCCCGAGGATGTCGTGCCCGCGGACTGCCGCCTGATGGAGGCGGAAGGCCTGGAGGTCGACGAATCCTCCCTCACCGGGGAATCCCTGGCCGTGAGCAAAGACCCCGCGCCGGTGGTCGCCGCACACCTCACCGGACGCCGATCGATGCTCTATGAGGGCACCACGGTCTCCGCCGGACGGGCCGTGGCCGTCGTCGTGGCCACCGGCTCGGCCACGGAAGCCGGACGCAGCCTCGCCACCGCCCGCCAAGCCGCACCGGAAACAGGTGTGGAGGCCCGGCTCTCCTCGCTCACCCGCGCCAGCATGCCCATCGCCCTGGGGTCCGCCGTCGCAGTCGCCCTCTCCGGGCTCCTCCACGGCCGCCCCCTGACCGACAATCTGGCCTCCGCCGTCAACCTGGCCGTCGCCTCCGTGCCCGAAGGCCTGCCCTTCCTCGTCAATGCTGCCCAGCTCGCCGCCGCGCGCCGCCTGGCCGACCGCGGCGCCCTCGTACGCAATCCCCGCACCATCGAGGCACTCGGCCGCGCCGACGTCCTCTGCTTCGACAAGACCGGCACACTCACCGAAGGCACCCTGGAGCTCTCCGGCGTCAGCGATGGCGAGAGCGCCGCTGCCCTCGACCGGCTCGACGCCCCCCGCAAGAAGATCCTCGCCGCCGCTCTGCGCGCCACGCCGCCCGCCCGCCAGTCCGAACCGATGGCCCACCGGACCGACCGGGCGATCGTCGACGGCGCCCGCGGAACGAAGATCACCACCCGCACCGGCGCGTCCCGTTGGCGGCGTACGGACGCCCTTCCCTTCGAGCCGGCCAGGGCGTACCACGCCACCATCGGCCACATCGGCGGCGATGTTCTGCTCAGCGTCAAGGGAGCGCCGGAAAACGTCGTCAGCCGGTGTACCCGGCGTCGGCAGCCGGACGGTGCAGTGGCTCTCGACGACTCAGCCAGGCGAGCCCTTGCCGAAGCGGCCGAGGAGCTCGCGGCAGCGGGGCGAAGGGTCCTGGCCGTGGCCGAACGCCGCATGAAGGCCGGTGAGGATCTCACCGACAAAGGCGTACAGGACCTGGTCTTCCTCGGCTTCCTCACACTGGGCGACCCGGTACGCGACAGCGCAGCGCCCGCGACGGCACGCCTGCGCGAGGCCGGCGTGCACACCGTCATGCTCACCGGTGACCACCCGGCCACCGCGGACGCCATCGCCTCCACCATCAGCGAGGACTTCGCGGAGCCCAAGGTGTGCACCGGGCCGGAGATTGACGAACTTGACGACGACGCCTTGGACCAACTGCTGCCCACCGTCGACGTCATCGCTCGCTGCAGCCCCGGTCACAAGGTCAGGATCGTGCAGGCCTACCAGCGCATCGGCCGAGTCGTGGCCATGACCGGCGACGGAGCCAACGACGCTCCCGCCATCCGACTCGCCGATGTCGGCATCGCACTCGGGCGCCGCGGTACTCCGGCCGCGACCGCGGCCGCGGATCTGGTCGTTACCGACGACCGGCTGGAGACCATCGTCTCCGCCCTCATGGAAGGCCGCGCCATGTGGACCACCGTCCGCGCGGCACTCGCCATCCTCATCGGCGGGAACCTCGGCGAGGTCACCTTCAGCGTCCTCGCCTCCGCACTCACCGGCACCACCCCGCTGAACGCACGTCAGATCATGCTCGTGAACCTCCTCACCGACCTCGCCCCCTCCCTCGCCATCGCGGTACGCGAGCCGTCCAGCCAGACCGGCGAGCGCCTCCTCGCTGAGGGACCGCACCGTTCACTGGGCACCGCCCTCACCCGGGAGATGCTGCTGCGAGGCGTCATCACCGCCCTCGGCGCCGGCCTGGCCTGGACCGCGGCCCGCCTCACGGGCCGCGGCCGGCGCGCCTCCACCGTCGCCCTCGCCGCCGTCGTCGGCACCCAACTCGCCCAGACCCTCACCACCGGGGGCACCGACCGCAACGTTTTGGTGGCCGGACTCGGCTCCGCGGCCGTCCTCGTCGCCATCATCCAGATCCCCGGTGTCAGCCAGTTCTTCGGCTGCACCCCACTCGGGCCCATCGCATGGGGCATCACCCTGGGAGCGATCACCACCGCCGCCCTCCTCGGCCACTTCCTCGCCCCCCTGATCACCTCACGCCTCACACCGGCCGTCGAGAAGTGATGGGCAGAAACAGGCGGAGCAGCGACGCACACGGTGCGTTCAAAGAACCAGAAGATCCTCCGCGACTGCAGCCTCAAAGGCGACGGTGTCCACCAAGCCGTGCTCGGCATTGCGCCCTTGCGGATCAGCGGTCTCGGCTTCGTGGCCCTCCTCGTCCCGGCACCGGTGCGGCAGAGCACGCCGGACAGCCAAACCTCAAGGGCCGTGAAGTCTGGCGGGTTGTCGTCGATCCCCCTCCCGCAGCCGGGATTCGGATCAGCTCCCGGGCCAGCTCGACCACGGATTCCGGCTGCTCTGCGGCGTGAGCCACCAGGTCTTCCTGCGGTCGCCGACAGCGGCGAGACCCCACGTGCACCAGCCCGCCTTGGCTCTGGTGACCGAGCGGGAGCGATTGCTTGCTCCAGGTCGGTGGCGCGGAGGAATTCAGGCTGCGGATGCTTGGTCACCGGGTCGCGCGGGGTCGGAGCTTCGTCAGGCATCCTTTTCGGCCTTCCCGTGCGTGGCTTCCTCTCGGCACGGCCGTGCACCCACACTCGAATACCCTGCCGCACCGTACGTAGTCAGCGAGCGCGGAGCTCACGTCATTTGGTGAATCGCCGGGAGCAGATGAGGGGCAGGCGATGCCGGTGAGGGCCAGGAAGTGTTCAGGTTTGCGTTCATAGCGGCGGTGTAGGCGTCGGCAGCCTCTGCGCCAGGCTGGTCATTCCTCTGCGTCGCGGACCAGGAGTGCGATCTGCACCCGGTTCTCGACCGCCAGCTTGGCGAACAGGTTGCCTGTGTGTGCCTTGACGGTCGCGATGCTGATGTGCAGCCTCTGGGCGATCTCCGGGTTGCCCAGTCCGTCCGCGATGGCGCGAGCGGTTTCGAGTTCCCGTTCGGTCAGTGTGGACAGCTGTTTCCGTGCGGCTTCGCGGGTTGAGTTGCGAGCGTGAGAGGACTGCGGGCCGGTGGCTGCGGCGATCACGCGTGCCGTGGCCGCTGGAGACAGCACGGGGTTACCGTCGGCGACGGTCCGCACTGCGTCGAGAATCTGCGGCGGTTGGGTGTCTTTGAGGACGAACCCGAGTGCTCCGGCGCGCAGTGCGCCGAGCACCAGATCGTCGGAGTCGAATGTGGTCAACATGAGCACCCGGGGCGGCGCCGGTCGGGTGAGAAGCTCCCGGGTCGCGCTGAGGCCGTCAAGGCCGGGCATCCGCACGTCCATCAGCACGACGTCCGGCTGCTGCTCGTCCACCACGGTGATCGCGGCGTTCCCGTCGGCGGCCTCCGCGACGACGGTCAGGTCCGGTTCGCCGTCGATGACGAGCCGCAGCGCCATTCGTACCAGCTGTTCGTCGTCGACGATGACGACACGCACCGGCTCCCGCTCGTTGTCCACTCATGTTCTCTTTTCGTGGGTGGGGTCCGGCCAGGGTAGTTGGGCGGTGAGGAGGTATCCGTCGTCGGGTGTGGGGTGATGACTGAGTTTTCCGCCGGCGAGGTCAACTCGTTCGGTGAGACCGAGTAGGCCGAAGCCCGATGCAGGTGGTTGTGCGGTTTTTGTGGTGGCCGGGGAATTGTGGACGCTGACGTCGAGTTGGTCGCCGGCTGTTCCGTCGAGGGTGATGTGTATGCGTGCGCCTGGGGCGTGTTTGGCGGCGTTGGTCAGTCCTTCTTGGACGACCCGGTAGCAGGTTCGTCCGACGACGTCGGACGGTGTCCCCGTCACGGTGGTGGTGAGCGTGACGTCCAGTCCGGATGTGCGGGCGTCGGCCACCAGGTCGGGGATTCCCTCGAGGGAGGGTTGTGGTGGTTCCGGGTGGCCCGGGTCGGCCCGGAGCACACCGAGGACATCCCGTAGTTCTTCCAGGGCTTGGCGGGAGCCCTCGGCGATACCGCGGACCAGCACGCGGTTCTCCTCGGCTCTGAGGTCGCTGCGGTGATCCAGCACTCCGGCTTGCATGGCGACCAGGGAGATCCGATGCGCGAGCACGTCATGCATCTCGCGGGCGATCCGGTTGCGTTCCAGGGCCCGTGCCTGCGCCGCTCGTGCGGTCTGTTCCCTTTCCGAGCTCTCCGCCCGGTCTCGCAAGGACCGCACTTCGGCACGCCGCGCGCCGACGGCCACGCCCAGGGCCACCGCGATGCCCGCGGTCAGTGCCGGCAACGCGAGCTGCAACCAGAACGAGCCGGGCGGGCTCTGGACCGGATAGAACCCGACAGCGAACTGTGACGCGGTCACGTAGGCCAGCACGACGACCCCGATCTCCACCGGACGACGACGGGTGGAGATCGAACTCAGCGCCACGAGCGCGGCGCCGGTGGCGAGTGCCGACGCGGTTGAGGCGATCGTGACCGTCATGGCTACGGCGAGCGGGAACCGCCGCCGCCACAGAAGCGCCGTCAGACAGCCGAGAGCCACCATCGGATCACCGGTGTGGAACCAGGAGCCCGTTTCCGCCGCCTGCCACTGCAGCAGCACACCGGTAGAGAGCCAGGTCGGTATGCCCACTGCCGCGGCTGCCGCCAGCCGCCAGGTCTGCTGCCACCACCCGAACCGTGGTGCGACGTCCATGTTCACCTGGCCATCATCGCGAACCCATGCGGCAGGTGAGTCAGACCCAGGGCTGATGCGCCCTGGACCAGAGTCGAATGACCGCCTCGCCTGTGGTCGAAGACGTTTCGAGCCGCCGGGCTGATGTGCCGGTCTGCGCCGCACGGACAGACTCGTTCACGTGCCGAGACAACCGGATACGAGACGGAGAAACGCGATGCGCAAGGGTGGCTTTGCAGCCCTTGAGGCGGTCGGGATGGCGATCACGGCCCTGGCTGCCCCAGCGGTGATCCGCGGTCTGCTCGACCAGGACTCCGAGTTGCTGTGGGGCATCTCCAACTGGGTCCCCGGTGGCCTTGCCGGCCGGATGGCCCTCCTCGGATTCATCGCGCTCGTCGCAATGGTGTCCGGTGGCTGGGCACACACCCGCCGGGAACCGGACACCGAGCGGGCCAGTGATTCCGGAGGAATCCGCAGCCGAGAAACGGCCTGAGGAATCCGCAGCCGGGAAACGGCCTGACGCGATCCGGGACGACGGTCTCGCTCCTACGGCACCACCGAAAGAAGGCCGAGAGAAAGTCACGAGCAAGAGCGGATGGCCTCTGATACACGGTCCGGGACTGGTCCTCATGGTGGGACGCGGCCGGACCGTGGTGGATGGCCAGTTCAACCACGGCACGCAACCAGCGGCGGGCTTTACGAGCCGCGTTCCGGCGCCTCCGTGCGCCCCTTCAGGAGGACATCAGATGCGCAGAACCCTGTCCCTTGCCCTCGCAGCCACCGCGGCGGCTGCGGCGACCGCGATGCCGGGAATGTCGGTGGCGGCGACGCCGGACACCCTGCGGTGGGGCCCATGCCCGGAGGACGTCGCCTCGCCCCGTCTTGAGTGCTCGACACTCGAAGTCCCGCTGGACTACCGGGATCCGGGCGGCCGGCAGATCGAGATCGCGATCTCCCGGCTGGCGAGCGAGAAGCCGTCACAGCGCCGCGGCGTGCTGCTGACAAATCCGGGCGGCCCCGGCGGTGCGGGGCTCGACTACCCGGCCGTTCTCGCCGGCTCAAGGCTGCCGCAGAAGGTGCTGAACTCCTACGACGTGATCGGCTTCGACCCGCGTGGCGTCGGCCGCAGCGCGCCGGTGACCTGCGATCTGACGCCGGAGCAGCAGGCACGCGGCAACTTCCCGCCGTACGCGCACACCGCCGCCGATGTCGCGCGGGAGGCGGGGAACGCGCGGACCATCGCCGAGCAGTGCGCCACCTCGCGGACAGCGTGGATGCTGCCGCACACCACCACCGCGAACACCGCGCGCGACATGGACCGGATCCGGGCGGCGCTGGGCGAGCCGAAGCTCTCGTACCTCGGTCATTCCTACGGCACCTACCTCGGTGCGGTGTACACGACGATGTTCCCGGGGCGCAGCGACCGGGTCGTGCTCGACAGCAACCTGGGCCCCGGCGGTTACGACGTCACGGCCATGCGGTTGTTCGCCCGTGGGCTGGAGGACCGGTTCCCGGACTTCGCGGCGTTCGCGGCCGCGCACCCCGAGTACGGACTGGGCACCACACCGAAGCAGGTGACCGCGAAGTTCTTCGATCTCGCGGAGCGGTTGGAGGCGAAGCCGGTCCAGGGCATCGACGGAGATGCGTTCCGCGGGTACACGTTCGACCGTCTCTACGCTGATGCGCTCATGGCGCAGCTGGCCGAGTTCTGGCAGGCGCTCGACACGGACGGGCCGATCCCGCCCATTCCGCCGTTGCCGAACATGGAGAACCTCATGTCCGCGCGTTTCTATGCAATATGCGGTGATACGCGCTGGCCGGGTACCGTCCGGGAGTATCAGCGGAATGTCGTGGTCGACCGGCTGAGGTACCCCATGCTGGGCGGATCCACGGCCGGCATCGGGCCGTGCGCGTTCTGGCCGACCGAGCGGGTCGAGCCGTCGGTGCGCATCGGTGACCGGGGCCCGTCGAACGTGCTGATGGTGCAGAACGAGCGCGACCCGGGGACACCGCTGGCCGGCGCCCAGGAGCTGCGGCGCGCGTTCGGGAAGCGGGCCACGATGGTGACGGCCGACCAGGGCGGGCACGGTGTCTACCCGTTCGGCCGCAACACGTGCGCGAACAGCACGGTGACGGCGTTCCTGACCACCGGGCAGCGCCCGTCGCAGGACCTCGCCTGCGCGGCGGAGCCGAGCAAGTAGCGGGAGGGGGGACATGATCAAGAAGTGGCGTCGTCGTCGGGCTGCGCAGCGGATCAAACCCGGGACGGGCGACCACTGAAGCCGTTCCGCTGGTGGCAGATGACTTTCCGTGCACTGTTCTATCTTCGGCTGACGAACGACGATGGCCGGCAGACGGTCTACGCCGTCGACGTCAGGCATTGGCAGAATCAGTCGTCCGGCGAGGTCAAAGCCCATCTGTACCTCGATGGCAGGCAACACGCCCAGTCCAAACTCCCTGCCGCCTTCCCCGTCCCAGGCGGCACCGTCGAAGTAAGGATGAGCGCCTTCGGGCTCAAGCGCTGCCACTACGTCACCGCCAAGGGGGCCGAGCACCAACTCGTCCCGGACCGCGACTCCGCCGAAGGGCGCCGCGCGCACTTCGACCGCGCGCACCCCGCGTTGAGCCGCTGGATCGGTTTCCTCTCGTCGATCGTGCTCGTCATCGCCCTGGCACTCCTCATCTCACAGCTCATCGAAACGGTCACCCAGGTGGAGCCCGTCGCCCAGCGCATCGGGACTTTCACCTCGCCCATTGATCTGCCGGTATGGCTCAACATCACGATCGGGGCCGGTGCTGCGGCGGCCAGCATGGAGCGGGCGCTGCGGCTGCGCTACAGCTGGCTGCTCGACGGCGGGGCGGGCTGAGTCACTGGTGCGAATGTCGGCTCGTTGGAGTTGGACGGCACGTGTGGGCGTGCTACTACGCGATGGAGCCGGTTCCGGCGGCGCGAGGCCGGAAGAACGGCGGCCCTCGGCCGGCTCATGCACCACCGCCGACTGGCCCGCGACCACGAAACCCACCCCCACCGATCAGCAGCGATGATCCAACTGGCCGCCATCAACCTCATGACCCGCCGCCTCACCCAAGAGACCACCCCCAACTGGCATGACAGCTGAGCCAAATGAAACGGATATCGGAGAATCAAACGCTCGCTTGGAGCTGATCACCTTCGGCCAAAGCACCGCGGACCAGCAGCAGTTGATTGAGTTGCTGCAAGGGGCAGACGTGAGGTCGGTGGTCGGCGTATGGATCGAGTCCGGCAGCCGTCGCAACCCCGACCTGCTCCGCAGCAACCTCGCCCACTGGATGCCGCAGGTCGGCATCCACTACCGCTGGGAAAGAGACCTGGGCGGCTTCCGTAAACCACCGGTGCCCTCCCGCCGCGGTGCCCGGCGCGCCGCTTCTGGACGTGGCCGGCCGGGCGATCATGCGTCCGGCTGTTCGTCGAGTCGCCGCCCGCTCAGGATTTCTCACGGCCGGTGGCGAAGTCCCGGGCCCGGTCCACCAGTTCGTCGATGATGTTGCCGCCGTGCGTCATGTGCGCCTTGATCGGTGGTTCGGAAGCCCGCGCAGCGGTGCGGCGGGCGTTCACAGGTCTTCCCGTGCACAGCGATCAGTGACGGGGAAAGGAGACCCTTGTCCTGGTTGGTGCCGCACTCTTTTCCGTGCTGCGGCATGTCGGGGCGCGCCGCGTGACGGGAGACGAGCCTGGTCAGGGGACGAGGGCATGGGGGCGGACAGGCATCTCGCAGCATTCTGCGTGAGCTGCGTCATTTCGCCCGATAGTCCGTGCGTCTAGGCTTCCGGGCACCCGAGGGCACGGGCCTGACTCCCAGCTCCGTGCCGATCCGCGACCCGCCGTTACCCTGTGGCACGCCAGAGAAGGGACGCAGTGCCGTTGTCCGCCGATATCTCGCCGGTCATAGCCTCCACCGCGCAGTGGCTGCTGCGCTCCTACCCCGTCACCGGCGGCGCCCTCGATGTTGCCCTTGCCGAGGCCCAGGCCCGCCAGGCAGCCACGGCCGCCGCGTGGCTGCGCTACCCCACGGCGGCAGACGCCGCCGTAGTCGCTCTCGTCGGCCCTGGCGGTTCGACCCGACTGGACTGGATCACCGGGGCCGACACGTCCGGCCCCGAGGCACCCGGGGAGCCATGGCGCACCTGGGTCGACGAGGTCGTGGCGAGCTGGGCCGCGTGTCTGCTCACCGTGCCCGAGCTCGCCGACGAGGCGGTGGCCGCCGTCACGAGGGGTGAACATGCCGCCGGGGTGAGCCTCGACTTCCGCCGGCTGACCCGGCCCGACGACGGCGATCGCCGGGCGGCGGCGCTACTGCGTCATCCGGACCTCCTCGGCCCTGTCGCCGACCTGCACCGCGCCGCGCTCGTACGACATCTGGAAGGCGACCAGCTCGACGCAGACCGCGTCTAGTACTGCAAGGTTCCAGGTGACGCGGTCCGAGTTCCACGGGCTGCAGCCTCGTCGTCTTCGAGGGGCGGCGCGGGGCCCTTCGTCCAGTGAGTGCCCGCTGACCCGGTGCCACCGTGGCCGGCGATTCGGCAGAAGGGGCCCCGGCGAGGCAGGCGTGCGACGCTGGAGAGAGGGCCCCGCCCTGCGGAGCCGTAGCTGCCGCGGACCTCATACCGCCCCTGGCGCTGTGTGGAGATCGGATGACGGGCCGAAGCCGGATTTCCGCGAGCCCGGATCCGCGTCGGGACGAGCCGGTTGCCGAGCGTGAAGCCGTTGCGCCGGCCCGCCCGGGAACCGCTGCCGCAGCGCCACCGGAAAGGCAGGCAGATCATGGAGCACGAGGCCGACCTCATCGAGGAGCTGATCGCCGACCACCGGGAGATGGACGCGCTCTTCGAGCAGTTCGATGAGCGGCCGCCCGGATGCATCGAGCGCAAGCTGCTGCTGGAGGCTCTGACCATCGAGCTGGTCCGCCACGCGGTCGCCGAAGAGATGCATCTCTACCCCGCCGTGCGCGAACACCTGGAGAACGGGGAACGCCGGGCGGACTACGAGATCGCCGAACACAGCAGCATGGAAGAACGCCTCAAAGACCTAGAAGGGCGCGACTCCGAAGACCGTGACCTCGACCGGCTCGTACGAGACCTGCGCACCGAGGCCACGGCGCACATGAAGGACGAAGAGCGCCATCTCTTCCCCCAGCTGCGCGACGGCGCCCCTCCCTTCGTCCTGGCAAGGCTTGGGCAGAAGGTCCGCGAGGCGAAGGACGCCACTCTCCCCCGCGCTCACCCCCAGGCGCCCAGCGTCCCGCCTCCGGACAAGCTCCTGGCCCCCGGGCCGGGGCTGGTCGACCGCGTGCGCGACCAGGGCACGAACAGCGGCCACCCCGTCACCAGCTGATCGAGGCCATGCCCAGGAAGGCGGGAGAGATGCTTGCGGCACGCGACATCATGACCTCCGGAACCGAATTCGTCGGGACAGAGGACAGTGTCCTCGACGCTGCCCGCAAGATGACCGAGCTCGGCGTCGGGGCCCTCCCGATATGCGGCACGGACAACACCCTCCAAGGTGTTCTGACGGACCGCGACATCGTGATCAAGGTTCTGGGCCAGGGCCGGGACCCACAGCAGACTTGCGCCAGTGACCTCGCGCAGGGGGAAGCCGTCACCATCGGCGCCGACGACAGTGCGGACGAAATCCTCGCGACCATGGCTCGCTACAAGGTCCGCCGACTGCCCGTCGTCGACGGCAACCGCCTCGTTGGCATGGTCGCCCTTGCCGATGTCGCCCGCGCGCTGCCCGTCCCCCAGGTCGGGGGCCTCCTCGCCGCTCTCTCCGCCGACTGACCCGTGCCACCGCCGCCCGCCGTAGGGTCCGACGGGCGCCCGGCGCCCGCGTCCGGCCGCTCCGCGGTGGCGGCGCTCCGGCGGCGCAGGACGGTCCGCTCCCGACTCAGTCCAGCGCGCCGGCAGCCACCCGGAGATCTGCCACGAATCCCCCGTACGCCGCTTCACGCTCATCGGACCGAAGGATCGCCGAAGGATGAACAGTGGCGACAACCAGCCCCGGTTCCTTACCGGCTCCCCCAGCCGTGCGTTGCCCCTCCTGAGGCAGCGGAAGGAGAGCACCGCGGTCCTTCGTGACCCGAAACGACGGGCCGAGCAACGCCTTGGCGGCAGTCGCTCCGAGGGCCACGACGACCTCAGGGTGCACGAGACGCAACTCGGCACTCAGCCAAGGACGGCAGGCCCGCATCTCCCGCAGACTCGGCGGCTTGTGAATCCGGCGTTTCCCTCGCTCCGCCACCTCGAACTTGAAATGCTTGACCGCGTTGGTGAAATACGCATGCTCCTGGGCGATGCCCACCTCGCCCAGCGCGGTCCGCAGCAGGCGCCCGGCGGGACCCACGAACGGCTCACCCGCCCGGTCCTCCTGATCTCCCGGCTGCTCGCCGACGAACATGATCCGCGCAGAGGACTCGCCCGCCCCGAAGACCGTCCCGGATGCGCCCTCGAAGAGCGGACAGCCCTGACAGCGCGCCGCAGCACGCCGATGCGCCGGGAGGCCACCACGGCGCGGCAGAAAGGGAGTGGCGTCGTAATCGTCCCCTACTTCCGGTGCTGCGCCTGTGACCATCGATCTCACCTCCTGCCCACACCAGTGCACTACCTCGATGCGCTCGGCGCCAGCGGAAGAGCGGAGGCTCCGGCCGAGGCGTGCGCACCCCTCTCGCGGGCCGACACGGTCCGAGGGTCCCCTGCACACGGACGAGCAGAGCCGGCATGGTCAGCCGTATTTGCCGCCGGGAACCCGTCTCGCATGGCACCTGACCACAGCCGTGCACCGGTACTGGAAGCGCTGGCCGACCAGCACGCCTCGAAACAGCCTCGTTGGGCCCAGCTGCGGCATCGATCACCACGGGCCGTACGCCCGTCCCGGCTCACAGGAAAGCCGTTCAGGGCTGGCAGCGTGGACCCCAGACGGTGCGGCGTCCGGCGATGCGACTGGAGCACAGCGGCCGGCCGCAGCGGGGGCACAGCGGCTCGCTGTCGTCCCTTCGTCCTGTGAGCCAGGAACGCCGCTGCGGCACGCACCCGGCACGCACGGAGCTGCGGAGCACCCGGCCCATCGCCGCGTGGAGGCGCCGGCGCTCCGTCCCGCTGAGGTCCCGCGCCGGAGTCCGGGGAGCGACGCAGGCCCTCCAGAGGATCTCGTCACACAGAGGATTTCCGAGGCCCGCGATCACGGACTGGTCCATCAGCGCGCTCTTGACGGCACCACGCCGTCCGGGCAGCAGGTCAGCCTCACTGTGGCGCGCGACGAACGGCAGCGCACGCGCACTCGCGGCCCCGTGTGGCAGCCGCTGAGCGGGCCGGTGCCACTCGAAGCCGCGATTGCCGGCTCAGTTTCTGTGCGTCAAAGGGCCGCACGGAGACTGGTCCACCGGAGTCGTGCGCGAGCGCCGCTGCGGTGCGGCTGCCCCCATCCAGTTGTGGAGCGGTGTTTGCTCTCCGTATCCGGGGCGAGGGCGGACGGAGCGCCGCGCAAGGTGCATAGAGCCACGAGGCACGGGTACGCGGCTGGGCCAGGTGGCCACGAGGCAGACCTGCGGCCGTGACCGATGAGGAGAGGAGCTCACTTGATGTCTGAGGCCATAGCATCAAGCTGCCCCGTTTTGGTGGGAGTTGAGGAGCAGAACGACGCGGCGCGCGCCGTGGTGCGGCACGCGGCACGACAAGCAGAGTTGCACGGCAACCCGCTGCACCTCCTTCACGTCCTCGAGGGGGCGCCCCCTGGTGGAGCGAGGGATGAGGACAGTGGGCGGACGAGTGCGGAGGCGCAGGGCGCGGCGGTCGTGGAACGGCTCGCGGCGTGGGCACACTCCGAGTTCCCGAACGTTGCGGTCACAGCGCAGACGGTCCCCGGCCGGGCCGCTGAAGAACTCCTCGCACGCTCCGCCGAGGCGGCAACCCTGGTCCTGGGGCACCGCGGTACCGGCGGATTTGCTCGGCTGCCGCTGGGCTCGGTCAGTTGGCAGGTGGCCACGCACGCCGCGTGCCCGGTCGTTATCGTTCGGCCGGGAGAAACGGCTGAGAGGCCGGAGGCCAGGGTCGTCGTCGGGGTCGACATCAACGACGTCTCCGAGGAGGCCGTGGACACGGCCTTTGCCGAGGCCGCACTTCGCGGGGCACGTCTGGAGATGGTGCATGCGAACCTGCACCTCAGCGAGATGCCGGTCGGGCCGGGAATGGCCGCGCCGAACTTCGAGGCTCTCGACGACGCGGCTCGGCAGATCCTGAACGCCGAGGCGGCCCAGCGCGCCGAACGCTATCCCGGCGTCGAAGTACTTACCCGCGTGGAGCGGGTACGCCCGTCGACCATCCTGACGGAGTCCTCACGACAGGCCTCCTTGCTCGTGGTCGGCTCCCACGGCCGCACCGGGCTCCGCAGGCTGATGCTCGGCTCCGTGAGCGCCGAGGCCCTCCATACGGCCGCCTGCCCCGTGATGGTGGTCCCCACCGTGGACGACAACCGCATCGGGGAGGCCTGAGTCCGTGCCCTCCCTGGGCCGGCCCCCCTTGGTCGGCGTATTCGGTAGAGCCACGCCTGCGCGAGCTTACGGGAGCCGTCCGACTCCGGTGACAGTTCCCACCCTCGTTCGCCGTACGCCCGGGGCAAGGGGGCGGTGTCCGCTCCGGTTATCTCTTGCAATCCGTGCAGAACTCGTTGATGGCCTCCGCTGCGCTGCACTGCGGGGGCCGGTCCAAGTTCGGCGCCGGCCCGTGCGATGCAGCCGCAGCACAGCATCGAACAGCTGCGAAGAGGCCGGAAGACTCTCCGGCCTGCCGCCCGCCCTGCTGATCGTTGACGAGGCCGACGTGCTGCGCGATGAGGGCGAGGCGTACGCCGCCAAGCTCCGCGCAGCCAAACGTTCCGGTGACCACATACGGCACCCGGGGCCACAACCGCCGCACGGCCGGCATCGGTTGTCGCCGGCCGCAGGCCCAGCCCGCTCTATTGGGTCTGCAGTTCCCCGATCCGTGCCACTGCCGTTCCGCTCTTCGGGCATACCCACACAGCCGTGTCCGTGCGCACTGTCGCCGTCAGCGGATGTCTGTCCGGGTGTGTCGGGCACTGTGGCCAGACCGCCGATGCGCCTTCGGACCACAGGGCCTCCACCGCCCAGTCCTGGACCTGATCCGCCAGGTGCACCAGCCGCTCTGCGGCGTTGCCACCCAGTGGTGAAGTCAGGCCCTGACCTGAACCGTCCGGAGCCCAGAGCGTGATCCCGAACCTGTCATCCGCACGTATGTGCGGCTGCACCGCGCAGTGCGCCTGGAGGTCCCGCAGGACTGTCTCCAGAGCTTCGGCGAATTCCATGTCGTCCACTGGGCTCCTGATCACATCGCGGAGAACTGCCTCACAGTCTCCACCATCCCTGAAGCTTGCGGACGATCATCTCCGGCCCAGGCCCCCGCTTCAGCAGCCGCCTCAGTCCCGGCGCTGCTGGCCGGCTGTCAGGCAATTGACGCCCAACCACGCGGCCGGAGGCTCCGCCTCCTTGGGCGTCAGCTCACCTCCATGCGGGTACCGCATGAGGACCTCCTGTGCGAACAGCCTGTCTTGAGGCGGAACGCATGCCGTCATTCCGTGCTCGACCACCTCGACGAGCCGGTCGAACCGCTCATGGTCCGGACCGTCGTCCAGCGCCGCCAGGCTCCAGGTGAGCGAGGCGACGGGTTCGGTCGAACAACGTGACAGGTTCACTCAGTTACCGCTTCATGCCTGCTATGCACGCGCATGCTTGGATGCACTTCGCGCTCGATGCGCGGCATGATCTCCGGGATGTAGATCTTCTGGATGGCGTCACCGGCATCGTGAGCCTCCCAGTGGGCGCGGCTGGCCCAGCGCTCGACCAGAACGAAGCGGCTGGGTTCCTGGTGTGACTGGTACGCCTCCCAGCTGACGCAGCCATCTTCTGCCAGACACATGGGGCGCATCCGAGACAGGGCGTCGGCAACTGGATCGATGTTGGTGCGCTCGGACACCCGGATGATGACGATGAGGTCGAACAACTTGTTCCTCAGAGGTGGGCTGAGCCTCGGCCGGTAGCGCGGAGGCTCGGACAATCAGTTAGGGTAAGCGATCTTTCATCGCTCACTCTGACCTGCAGTAGCTTCCGCGGCATCGCCACCCGATACGAGAAGACCGCCACCTCCTACGAAGCAGCGGTCACACTCGCATCACGGATCGGTGGGCGTCGCGCGCCGCTCAGCGCACGCGATCGAGCAGACCGGCGGGATCAGGCTCGGCCTGGAGGCCGCGGAGCAGCAGAGTCCACAGGTCATGCAGGTGCTCCTCGATGTGCCGGCGTCCCTCCAGGGCGTCGGAGACGGTGTGCAGACCGAAGAAGGAGCAGACGATGCCGTGGGCGGTGGCGGCAGGTGGCACATCGGCAGCGAGTTCACCGTTACGGGCGGCTTCTTCGAGTAGCTGTGTCACGGCTTCGATCCAGCCGAGGAACGGTGCGGGGAGCTGGGCGTTGATGGCTTTGCGTTCGGCCCAAAGGCGGGCTCCGGCCCGGACGACGATGTCGTCCCGAAAGGCGCGTGCCACCTCGAAGCTCAGCCCGACGAGTTTCTCCAAGGCCGGCCGGCCGGGCTGCCGGTAGCGGCTGATCAAATGCGGCCACGTGGCGAAATGTTCCTCGACGATGGCGAGCGCGAGCTTCTCCTTGCTGGCGTAGTGGAAATAGATGGCCCCGCTGGTGCGACCGGAATGCGCACTGATGTCGCTGATGCTGGTACCGGCGTACCCTTTCTCGTCGAACAATGTTGCCGCCGCCTCAAGAAGGAATCTGCGCGTCGTTTCCGCCCGGATCTGCACGTACACCTCAAACGTTGTTCTCGTTCCGCCGGAAGGCAACCTACCGCTCCCCGCGCCCCGGAATTCAAGGGTGCGCATGTTCGAATTTCGGTATTCCCTGGTCGTATGAGCAACTCAACGGTCAGGGTCGTCGGAAAGAGTGAGCCGCTCAGCTGGTCCCGTACCGTCGAGCGGGAGCTGGTGCACCGGACCTCGGTGGCAGAGGTCCTCCTTACGGATGTACGGCCGACCGATACCCCGCACGTCTTCCTGGCGGCGGCGTCATGGCCGCGCGCGCATACGACGTTCCCCCGCGACGGGTCGCAGCGGCACAGCCCGCTGATTCTGGTGGAAACACTGCGCCAGCTCGGTCTCTACATCCCCTTGCGGTTCTACGCGGTTCCGGAGGTCTTCCGTGCGGTCATCACCGACCTGCACTTCCACCTCAGCCCCGCCGACGAGTTGCCGGCCCGCGCCGGAGCGACCGAAATCACCTGCTCGGCACGGGTCAGCGCCGTACGGCGGGCGCCGGACGAGTCCGCCGTCGGACTGCGACTGAATGTCACCTTCGCCGCGTGCGGGGTGGCCTTCGGCCAAGGTGGCGGGGGCGTGCGATTCCTGGACGGCGCGCGCTTCACCGCGCTGCGCGCCAGGAGCGCGGTCGATGCCGTCCCGGCTCACCCTCCGGAGGGCGGGTACCGCCCGCCGGCCGCACAGCTGACCGTGAACCACCCGCATGATGCGGTCCTCGCACTCGACCAGGGCGAGCTGTTGGTCTCGCCGGCCGACCCGCTGCACCCGTTCTTCTTCGACCACCCCACCGATCACGTGCCTGGCATGGTGCTGTTGGAAGCCGCCCGCCAGGCCGCCTCGTACCGCAGTCGGGGCAGGCTGAGCCGGCCCCTTTTCGGCCGGCTGAAGGCCTCCCGGTTCACCGAACTGACCCCACCCGCACGCGTGCTGTGCACCCGGCATGGCTCGACGTGTGCATTCCGCATCCTCCAGGGCGGCACAGAGACGGCTCGCGTCACCTTCGATTATACGTAGAGCACACAATATTGACATTTGTGAATTGGTTGACCTTTCTGCGTCGCCATCCGTAACGTAACGATCGCTATTTTCCGGCTGGAGCGGAAGAACTCCGCTCCATGGGAGTTGCCCTGCCGGAATCCCTTGGCCCGGTGCCGGGCGTCCGTGAAAGCGACGCTGCCCTGCCTCTCTTGCGACCGGTCGCATCGGCGTCTTCGGGCCCCATCAGAACGGAATCCCGAATGACCGCAGACAGCATCCTTTCCTGGACCCCCGCGGCCGTCGTTTTCGACTGTGACGGCACGCTGATGGACACCGAACGCCACTGGGAGGACGCCCGTGACATGGTGCTGCACAGCTACGGCTGCGCACCCTCGGACGGATTCGCGGAAAAGGCGCGAGGACTGCACTACACCGAATGCGGGCGCTTAATGGCCGATGTGGCCGGGCGACCGGAACTGACCGGGGACATGACGGAATCATTGCTCAAGCACTTCCGTGAACTCGTCGCCGCAGACCCCACCACCATGCCCGGGGCGCCGGAATTGGTGCATTCGACCGTGCAGTTCGCCCCGCTGGCCGTGGCCAGTAACTGCCCGCTTGAAGTCGTCGAGTCCTGTCTGGGAATGGCTGGACTCCGGGATTGCTTCAGCCACATTGTGGTACCCAACGACACCACGAGACCCAAACCTCATCCGGACGTCTACCTCACCGCCGCCCAACTCTGTGGGGTGGAGCCCGCTGACACGCTGGCCGTCGAGGACTCCCACTGCGGCATCCAAGCTGCCGCAGGCGCGGGCATGCGGGTACTCGGAGTCGGCCCCCGCCCCAGCGACAGGGAGACGGCGTTGGTCGACTGGTGGGTCCACTCGCTGGCAGAGCCGGCGGTGCAGGGATGGGCCGACGCCCGCATCCCTGCCCAGGGCACTGGTCCCACTGGGCACGGGACCACGACGGCATGACGGCGGCCCGGCCCGCGGCAGACCCCATGACGGACCGCGGGCCCGGGCCGAATGGCATTCAGGGTGACCTGCGGTGCGGGCGCCACCGCCTCGTGAGGCCATGAGGTGCCCGGCATCCCGCGACACCGACGGGGCGACGCCGTTCAACTGGCTCATCAGGCCCGCCCAGGGACCGGCATGGCGTCGCCCAGTCCAGCTCTCCTCTGGCGCCGAGTTCATCGAGGATGACTCGGTGGATCCTGGCCCACACCCGGGCCCGGCTCCACTGGGCGAAGCGTCGGTAGACCGTGCGCCAGGTCGGCCCGCAACGATCCCGGGGCCGGTGAGGTGGAGCACCATGTCGGAGAAGGCTCCCTTGGTTCCCCGGACCGGCTCGGAGCGACGCTCCAAAAGGCCCGCCGCCTCTTCGAGTGCTCTCTGCAGGAGAAGTACTCGGCCCCCCAGCGCTCGTCACCTTCGTCGAAGCGGTTATACGAGAACAGGGCCTACACCGAGCGGCGTTGCCCTCGACGAGGCCTTGCACCGCACGCTGATCGCCCACCCCGCCACCGGCTGACCGTCCGACCAAGCGCTGAGAGGGCCCGGCAATCGCCAGGGCCCTCAGTCGTTCCACCTCGAACGGCGTCAGCGAAACGCTTGTGACTGAGCGCGGCAGTTGGCTCGTTTGGCCAACTAGAGCGCGTTCGGAAGCCTCTGACCTGCAGTGATGCTTGAGGAGCTAACGGCGGCGAGGGCTGCGCGAGCCCGCTCAGCCGGCCGGTGCGCATCCGCGCCCGATCCGACGGGAGCCGACTGGCACCAGAACCGCTTTGCTGACCGGCATCCCGACGGCAGCCGGATCAATCGTGCCCTTCGGATGATCCAGGGGCGTCAGAATGGTGCGATGGACCATCACTTCGTTGGCATCCCAGAGTTGACCGGCGTTCCCCGTGTTGCGGTCGTCATCGACGTCATGCGCGCCTTCACCGTGGCTGCCTGGGCCTTCTCGCGTGGAGTCGAGAGGATCGTCCTGGCCTCAACGGAGAGTGAGGCACTTGCCTTGAAAGAAAGCCGCTCGGGTTGGCTGGCTTTGAAGGACGGAGCTCCAGCAGCGGGCTTCGACGCGGTGAACTCACCCGGCTTGCTCAGGTCATGCGATTTTGCTGGTCGCACGCTGGTGCAGAAAACGACGGCAGGAACCGTGGGCGCGCTGGCCGTCGCGGACGCGCCGCTGGTCTTGTGCGCGAGTTTCGTGGTGGCCGGCCCGACCGCGCGGTTCCTGCAGACCAAGGATTCCGGTCCGGTGACGTTCGTTGTCACCGGCGAGGGAGGCCAGGCCGACGAGGACCTGGCCTGCGCTGAATACATTGGTCAATGTATGGCCGGAGGCGATGTCGAGGCGGCCCCGTATCTCCACCGCGCGAGGACTTCTCGTGCCGCGGCAGACCTCGCCGGTGGGCTGCGAAGCGGATACCACCCAGACGATGTCGAACTCTGCTTGGAAATCGACAGGTTCCCCTTTGCGATGATGGCTCGCCAGGAAGAGTCTCTAACGGTGCTCCGCCCCGTTGCGGTGCCTGACATCCCGTCCAGTATCCGCTGACCTGCTGGAACTTTGGACCTTCAGGCGGCAGAGCTCACCCGATCAGGGCGGGCCCTGCCGCCCACGCCCGCGCCAGTCGCCAGGAGCCGGTGCCGGGAAACGCCCCCGGCGGGCCGACGCGAGGATTCTGCGCGTCAGAAGGCGCTGGCCACCAGCCACATCACGCACACGTATGCGCCGCCACCCACGCCGAGGATGATGCCGAGCCACAGCAGCGCCCCAAGCGGCCACGGCACGGGCGTCTCGGGCTTGGGCGGTTCGACGGGGCAGCAGCTGGAACAGTGCGGATCAGACATGCGCAGCATCATGACGGGGCGCCGCCCGGTGCGGGAGGGCGTGAACGGGGGCGCACACAGCGAAGCCCCCCGCCGGTGACCGGGGGCACGGAGACACGTGGTCAGTCGCTGGTCGCCTCACCACGAAGGACCTGCCCAACGGTCGCCTCACTCAAGCCCGTGGCGCCGGCGAGCGCGGTCTTGGTGACGCCGCGCGCGTGGGCAGCACGGATCGCCCGGTTGCGGCGGGCCACATGCCGCTGCCGTCGGGCGTCGCCGGCCACGGTGTGCTGGAGGAGGCGGGCCCAGGTGAGGAGGGCGCGGCCTTGCCAGGTGCGGATGGTATGGGCGAGGCGTGTGCGGGGTGCGGGTGTGGTGGTGCCGGCCAACAGATCCCCCAAGTGTCGACTGCAGCTGCTGTCGACGGTGACGGGGCCGTGCCTACCGCGGCAAGAGCGCGAACCGGCCGCACACGAATACGCCCCGGGCCGAAGCCAGGCGCGCGCTGGACGCCTCCAGCGCGAGGTGCGTCTTGCCAGCCCCCGGGCATCCCGGGGCCGCGTCACGGGGGTTACAGGAGGTGCTGGAGCCACTGGATGAGGAGGGTGACGATGCCGCCGCCGGCGGTGTAGGAGGCCCGCGAACCAGCTCCCACCACCAAGGCCGGGCGGACAGCAGCGGCCGGCTGGCACCCTGGCATGCGGTGGCATGGGGCAGGGCGGGCTGCTCGCGGGACGAGTCGGCCATGTCGGGTCCTTTCAGGTCGGGTTGCGGGCTCATGAGTGAAGGTCAGAACCGGGCCGGGGTGTCGCACACGCCCTTGAGGGGCCGGCCGCCTGCCGGAAGGCCGTCAGGTCAGGGGCTGCACTGCGTGACCAGACCTGTGCGCGAGTATCGCCACAGGACCCGTCACGCTCCCCCGGCTGATCGGGCGCAGGCCGGTTACACGGACGGGAAGCAGGGCGCCAGGGAAGGCACCAGGGAGCCGGTCGCCTGGACCGTGGAGCCCCCGACGACGGCGACCTTCGTGTAGCTGCTGGCGCTGATCTGCAGGGTGGACAGGCCGGCGTTGTTGAGGGCGACGACACCGCCGGCGTTGGTCACCGCGGTGCCCACCGGCAGGCCGCAGACGTAGAAGGTGACCGTGACTCCCGCTTGCGCCGGCGTGAGGGTGGCCTTCAACGTCGCCACGAAGACCAACGCACTCACAGCCGCGCAGACGCCGCGCCGAGCGCTCCGCGCGGAGGGCGAGCGTGGAGGAGTCGACGGCGACGGATCACCTTGCTGACCTTCGGCGTGCTGACCGTCCTCCTGACGTGGAACACGGTGTCCGTGCGCACGGAGACAGCCGAAGCGTCCGGCAAGCACCTCGTGCGCCTTCCCGGCGGAGACATCCACGTCGTTCAGGATGGGCCGCCCGGCGCGCCCACGGTGGTGCTTCTGCACGGCCTGGCCGGCTCGACGGCATGGTGGGATCCAGTGCTGCCTGCGTTGCCACCGGAGCACTCCTGCACGACTTCGCCGTCGAAACCTCACCACGCTGACCCGGCATCACCACTCCTCTACCGCAGCCGGCACCCGCGTGACGCTGCCGCATCGAAGGTCGGATGCCGTGGCTAGGGCATCCGCGGGTGGACGCCGAGCGCATGGCCCCAGGAATCATGGGCGTCTACGTGTCGTGGAACGTCCAGTGGGACCATCCCCGCAAGCGCGCAGGGAAAGTCCCGTGCTCAGGTCGACGAAGCGGGCCCAGACCCCTGCCCCCCGCGCCCGCCGAAGGGCAGGCCCCTCCCCCCGGCCGCTTAGGCCCTGTCCTGGCGATCTCCCCGTAGGGTGCCTCGACGGTACCTTGACCGGAGTCGTGGGAGGGAGGCAACGGGTGGACACTGACCTGCGGCATGCAGCTGTCGTGGCACTGGGCGAGCTCAGGCGAAGTCATGACTACCGTGACCGGGCGGATGCCGGTCACGGCCTGGCAGCGTTCGCCGAGATGCAGGTGGCCTTCGGGCCGCTGCTGGAGCTTGTGCTCGACCCGGGTGACACCTTCGTCACCCGGCGGACCGCGGAAGCATTGCTTCGGCGAAAGGACAGAGTCGGACTGACAATAGTCGCGTCCGCCCTGGCAGTCGCCAACTCGAATCACAGCGATTGGATCCACACCGCAATCGTCGATGTATTCAGCATCTTCGCCAGCGACCGGGACAGTGCGATACGGCTGTGCGAGGAGATGTCGCGGGACACTGACAACCGTGTTGCGCTGGGGGCCCGTCAATTGCAAGAGGTCCTGGCAGAGATCGATCCCGTTCTTCGTCCCGCATAGCGCTGGGCGAACGCTTTCGTGAAAGCGCATGTGCTCGACGACAAAGGCCAGAGCCGCGGGGACGCCCCTGTTCGGAGGGGACTTCGTTGTGGGGCCGGGCTGCTTTCCACCCCTGAAGGGAAGGCCTACGGTCGCCGTACCGGGAGAGATTCGGCGACACATGGCTTCAGGGGGACAACTGGACTGAACAGTCGTGAATGCCGGAGTCGGTGGAAGTGGTTCACATCCGTGGCGTGCGCGTGTAACGATGCAGGTCACGAAGACTGCTCCGCGCGCCCGAGGCAATGGCCCCTCTGCAAGGAGAAGGACGACCAGCCCGGCATCTGTCAGGTCCCCCCGTCCCATGCCCGCACCAACTACCCGGGGAGGGAGCAGTCATCTGGCCGGCTGAGCATCTGCATGCCGGTCGTCCTCTGACCTCGCGAGGAACACCCTGCGCTGTGGCCGCTCGATGTCCGTGATGACGACGGATATCTCGTCGCCAGTTTGGAACCCCTCCGGCGGACCGGCCGGAGGTTTACCGTGGATCTCCTTGAGGGGCACCAGCCCGACGACGCCGTCCCCGATGTCGACGAAGACGCCGAAGGGGAGCACCTTGTCGACCGTCCCGTGCAGTGTCTGACCGACCACCGTGCGGTCGGCGAAGGCTTGGAAGGGGTCGGGTTGCAGTGCGCGCAAGGAGAGTCTGGCCTCGGCGTTGTGGGTGTCGAACTGAAGGAGCTCACATGAGACGCGTTGGCCGACCTTGACGACATCGGTGGGAGCGTCGATGTGTCGCCAGGACAGTTCGGGGATCGTGATGAATCCGACGCCGGGCAGCGTGGGATGGCCAGGTCCGTCGTCCAGGGCCACGAAAACCCCGAACCTTTCGACCGCCGCGACGGTTCCGGACAGGATCTCGCCGCAGTGCAGTGACCCCAGGAACGCCCAGAGTTCCGGGCTCTCGAACTGCCAATCCATGCCCGCCACCCTGACACACACTGCCATGCGCCGACGATGCCTCGATCAGCAGAGTCAGCTCAGCTGAACGCACGGTCCGCAGTGCCGCGATCTGCCTCAGCCGAGACGGGTTGCTCGTTCGGGCAAACCCTGGTTGCCGAGCCGGTGGTGAGCATTTCGAGATTGCCGCTCAGGTCGCCGAGGTTGCCGACTGCGGAGCCGGTGGCTTCCGTGTGGTGTTCGATCCAGCCGGTTAGCGTGCGGATCGCGTGGTTGTTCTCGTTGAGGGGGTGGCGAGTGCGAAAGTGACGTAGGTCTGGGCGGCGCTTGCGATGCTGGGGTCGCCCGGTGCGCGTTTGCCTGGGTCTTCGTAGCCTGGGTACTTCTGCTCCCCCTGCGCGGGGATGGTCCCAAGAAGTTCCGAGTTGGGCTGCTCCCCGGGCTCGCGGGGGTGATCCCCTCCCGCCAGCAGCAGCGATCGCACCCTTCTCCTAGCCGCTGTTTCACCGCGGTGCGTGCTCTCGGCGTGCCTGCCGGAAGTGCTCGTACCGGACGTACTTGGACCTTCGGCCGGTGCGGCGAAGGGGGTAACTCCCTGCTCGAGCAAGGCCGAGAGCTTGGGGGCGCGTGCCGGGCGCCGCGACGGGGCGAACGCTGCCTGTCGGGGCACTAGCGTGCGGCGAGCCGCTCCAGCAGGGCGGCGCTCCGTGCCAGCAACGCCCGCTCCTCATTTGTGAGTTCGGCGTCGATGGCCTGCGCGAGCCAACCGGCCCTGCGGCCGCGCTCCGCTTCGAGCGCGGCCCGGCCCGCGTCCGACAGCTCGACCAGCGACTTGCGGCCGTCCGTGGGGTGCGCCCGGCGCGTGATCAGGTTCTGTTCCATGAGCAGCCCCACCGCCCGGGCCATCGACTGGGGGCGTACGCGCTGATCGGCGGCGAGGTCGCTGGTGGTCATGGCGCCGTTGCGGTCGAGTGCACCGAGCACGGCGGCCTGGCCCAGGGGGATGCGGTCCTCGTGTTTGACGCGTCGGGTGAGCTTGCCCATCGCGGTGCGCAGTTCGGCGGCGATGGCGGCGGCTTCCGAGGTGGGCATAGGGCACTTTACCCCGTTGGTCAGCGAAGCTGTGCACCTGACCTGCACAGCAATGCTGTACAGCAAAACTGAGCAGCATTGCTGTAGAGTTTGGCGTTGTCGGGCTCAGCGCCAGCGTTGTCGCAGCCGGGGCCACGGCACACGACAACGGGAAGGAACTCCCATGTCCGCAAAGGCAGTCGGAACCGTCAACGCCGCCATCGAGACCGTCACCGCCCGCCGGATCATCGACAGCCGGGGCAACCCCACGGTCGAGGTCGACGTCGTCCTGGCGGACGGGTCCCTGGGGCGCGCGGCTGTCCCCTCCGGCGCCTCCACCGGTGCCCGGGAAGCCGTGGAACTGCGCGACGGAGACTCCGCGCGCTGGCACGGCAAGGGCGTCGACCGTGCGGTGGCCCACGTCAGCGGGGAGATCGCGGCGTCCGTGCGCGGCCGGGACGCGGCGGACCAGGCGGGTCTCGACGCCGCGCTGGTCGCCCTCGACGGCACCGCCACGAAGTCTCGGCTCGGCGCCAACGCGATCCTCGGCGTCTCCCTCGCCGCCGCCAAGGCCGCCGCGGCGGCCCACCGCCAGCCCCTCTACCGCTACCTCGGTGGCGCTGACGCCCACCTCCTGCCGCTGCCGATGATGAACATCGTCAACGGTGGCGCCCACGCCGACAATCCGCTGGATTTTCAGGAGTTCATGATCGCGCCCGTGGGCGCGGAGACCTTCGCCGAAGCCGTCCGCATGGGCAGCGAGGTCTTCCACACCCTGCGCCGGGACCTGCTGACCGCCGGGCACTCCACGGGCGTCGGCGACGAGGGTGGCTTCGCACCCGCGCTGCGTACCGCTGAGGAGGCGCTCGACTTCGTGATGACCGCCATCGAACGCACCGGCTACCGCCCCGGCACGGACATCGGCCTGGTCATGGACCCGGCGTCGTCGGAGTTCTTCCGCGACGGGGTGTACGACTACGCGGGCGAGGGGGTGCGCCGCACCCCCTCCGAGAACGCCGACTACCTTGCCAAGCTCATCGACGCCTACCCGGTCGTCTCCATCGAGGACCCGATGGCGGAGAACGACCTGGACGGCTGGCGCGAGCTGACCGCCCGCGTCGGCGACCGCTGTCAGCTCACCGGCGACGACGTGTTCTGCACCAACGAGACGCTGCTGCGCGAGGGCATCCGCACCGGTGTCGGCAACTCGGTCCTGGTCAAGGTCAATCAGATCGGGACCCTGACCGAGGCGCTGGCCGCGGTGGCCACGGCCCACGAGGCGGGCTGGACGGCTGTCATGTCGCACCGCTCGGGCGAGACGGAGGACACCACCATCGCGGATCTGGCGGTGGCGACCGGCTGCGGTCAGATCAAGACCGGCTCGCTCTCCCGCTCCGACCGCACGGCGAAATACAACCAACTGATCCGGGTCGAAGAGGAGTTGGGTGACTCGGCGCGCTTCGCGGGCCGCTCCGCACTGCGTCGGGCATGAACAGCAGGCAGAGGTAGTGGCCACGCGGGCCCTCAGATCGATCGGGGGCCCGCTCGCGTGCCGGGAAGACAAATCTTCCTGGGCTGTTCACCCCCGTGTGCCCTGTGCCTTCCCGGACCGGTAGTCGGCAGGCTGGACGGTGACCGGCGCCAGTCGGTGGACTCGTTTCTGACCGATGAAGGAATCACCCCACGAGAGAACATCGCAATCCACGACCTCTGAGGATACGTTCGCCGTCGGCAGCGCTCCCAGCTGTGAGGTTTCCCGGCGCGCGCCGCTGAGCTTGATCAATGAGGAGCGGGCACGCGGCGCCCGCGCGCTCGCGCTGCGGGAAGTCACCACAGCGGCGGGCCGGCGTCCGTGATGCCGGTGGGGAGCATGGGCGCCGGGGCCCGGCCTCACGGATGCCCCTATGACGCGGGTTCTTGGGAGTCGGTTCTGACCAGCGGAAGGCTCCTCTGACGGCATCGCTTTCGCCACGCCGAGGACGGCCTCACCCGCGCGGAGCCGGGCGGTGACGTTGGAGTGCTCGGCACCTCAGGGGACCGCCGCTTGCCCATCGGATGGCGTGTCAAGTGGCTGGCACCGGCAGCTGGGGAGGTCAGAACCGTTGAAGACGCCCGATGAACGGCTGCCCCCTATCGGGACACGCCACAACAACGGATCGCGGCCAGCCTTCACTGAAGGCCCTGACGCGCGGTCTTTTGGGCGGTCAGGGACGTGAATCCACTGAGAGTGGGAACACGCGTTTCGTCAGTTGTTTCCTCAGTTGGGGAGGGCGCCATGACCGTGACGGGTGCGTCGATACCGTACATACCGCGGCACGACTGTCCGTCGTGCCGCAGGTCGTATCACCCGCCGATCGAGGAACGGCAGGAGTCTGCGCGGGAGCGTGTAAACCGAAGATGGAACGAGATCCTGCAGGAGACGAGAGTCGCACAGACCGGCGTGCAGATCCTCTTCGGTTTCCTGCTCAGCGTGGCGTTCACTCCGTATTTCCACGAACTGGAGACATTCGACCACGTCGTCTATGTGATCACCGTGATACTCGGGGCTTCCGGCACCGGAGCACTGATAGCCCCGGTGTCGATCCACCGCTTTCTGTCCGGGCAGCGTATGAAGGACGACATCATCACGATCGCGGGCCGGCTGATGGTGTGTGGCATGGTCCTGCTCGCGTTGACAATCGGCGGCACTCTCCTCCTGCTGCTTCACGTCGTCGTGCCGAGCCTCCTCGCGGAACTGCTCGTCGTCGGGGTCATGATGTGGTTCGCTCTGTGCTGGTACGTCATGCCTGTATTGCTACGCCGACGCTCTGCCCGCCGAAGCAAGGCGTAAGGCGGCGCTGCCTGCCGCCACCCCTGCGGCGATGCCAGCGTCCCGACCGCCGCCCAGCCCGATCCGAGTTCACCTGGCAGATCCCTCCAGGGTGAGCAGGTCAGGTACTTCCACGCGATGGGCTCTAGGGTGCGCGATGGTCGGCCCACCGTCGCCCACAGGCAGGATCGGGCCGATATCAATGGCTCGACGAGACCTACTCCTGACGTTCGCCGGTGCCTGGACACGCAGGCTCTGCCCGAGCTCCATCAGTGACCGCGCCTGCGGCAGAGCAGACACCTGGTATGCGACATGAGCGGCCTCGGTCCGCGGGCGGTGGACGCCTTGCGGGGCAGAGCCGACAAGTTAGCGACCTCCACGGCGTTGCGCGCCCTCGAAAACTCCTACCAAACACTGCACCCCTGCCTGTTCCTTACCGTTTTTCCGGAGAAGCAGCGAGGCTTGCCGACGTCATTTCAGGGTCATGCCGAATAAGATCACCACACGGTCGCTCGACGGCCAAGGAAGGATTGCTTCCTGTAAGGCACGAGGGAATCGCTGCTGCCCTACTTGTCGGCGTAGCGCCGGAGTACATCGCTGGTGTGCTGGAACTCTTCCATCAGCCGGATGGCTTCCACCACGAGGACGCCATACGGGCGGGCGGGGTCGGCAAGTGGCAGGCCGTCGCTCTCGGCCTGGTCGGTCACCTGCCGCCGGTAGCGCTGGGCCCGCTCCGCCAGTCGGCACAGTTCACCGGCCTGGTCGGCCAAGTGGTCCTCGTCCAGGGTACTGAGGAGGTGGGCGTGGTCGGCGATGGACGCCAGGAACGTGCCATAGCGCTCGACGAACGCCCGGTAGTTGTAGCTGGTCTCGGTGTCGCGCCACTGGTGGAGGCTGCGGGTGAGGGAAGCAACCTGGTACAGGGCCCGTTCCAGTGCATCCAGCACGGCCCCGTAGTTCTCGAAACCGGTGTGCCCGCGATGGCGGCGGAAGAGGCGGCGCGGGTTGTAGTAAAGGCTCTCCTGCGCCGTGCGCATGCCGGCCCGCGCCTGGCTGATCAGCTCCCCGGTTTGAGCGGCACGAGTGCGCCACTGCTGGGTGCGCTCCTCCTCCAGTTCGCCTGCGGACAGCACGGGATGGATGTCTCCGAGCAGATCACACAAGGCGTGTGCGAGGGTGCGGACGCTGTATTCGGCGCTACGGAAGCGCATCGGCGGGAAGAGCGAGAGGTTCACCACGAGGGCCACGACAGATCCGATGAGGACGAGGAGGACGATCTGTCCCAGCTCGGTGATCTTTTCCGGATACCCCGTCGCAGAGGCATAGGTGGAGAAGGCGAAGAACGCCGCCGTGGCCACCTGACTGCCCTGCGCCCCCAAGGCCGGCCACCGCCCGATCACCAGGGCGACCAGAGCCACCAGCGCGAACGTCACCGCCTCGGGCCCCACCATGAAGCCAAGGGCGACCTGCACGGCCACTCCGGCCACCACCGCACCGACATAACGCAGTGACTGCACCAGCGACTGGTAGACGGTGACCTGCGTGATCAGTACCGCGGAGAACGGCGCGAAGGCCGGCGACTGCGCGTTCAAGAGGCTGGAGGAGATCACCCATGCGAGCGTCGCGGCCAGCGTGCTCTTGCCGATCAGCAACGCCGTATGACGTTCATAGCCGTCCGACCCGAGTGCCCGGCTCCACCACTGAGCGATCCGGGCGAACCGGCCTGCCTCCCACGGCTCCACCTGACCCGCGCTGCCAGCCATCCACACCCTCCGCTTCCACGCCCGGCCAGACGCCAAGTGTCCCGCCCGACTCGTGCCCGGCCACAGCAGACACACCCGTATGGAAGGTGTGGTGCTTCCCTGCGGGACACCATGCCCACCAGGCAGTTGGTCGTCGATGACCGGCAGGCGACGGACCTGGTGCCGGATCACAGTCGAGAAGATCTCGTCCGTATCGGGTCCATGACCGGTTGGCGCCGTACTCGAAGGACGCGGGCGTCCCGTCGCTTCACAGATAACCGCGCGGCAGCGTCTCGTTCCAGGTACGGGAGAACACCCGTCGGTCGTTCTCGAAACCGTCCAACGTGGCGTCGCTGAAGAACTCCGAGTCGCTGCGCCGCAGCACCGTGCGGGTCTCGATCCGCACATCCCAGTCCTCGCGCTGAACACGCATGGTCCAGGCGGTCTCGCCGGAGACGGAGGTCAAGTCATCGGCGACGGTCGTATACCGCTCGCAGGCGCGGAGCCCGGTATCCAGGCCTATACCGTCCAGCCGACGTGCCGCGATCCTTCACGATCTCGAGTTCGGAGTTGTCGCCGACCAGGGCACGCTTGTCCTCCCAACGCGGTGGGTAATGGTCAGCGGCGCTTTGACTTCAAAAGAGGACGCGTCCGAATTGCGCGGCGACTGCATGTATTGCGAAGTACTCGCAAATCTTGGGCAGCAGCCGGACTCAAGGGCCGGCGACCCCAGATCCGCCGCGACCACGGGACATGAGTGTGCGTGTCCCGGGTACCGGCGTGAGTGCCCGCCGAGAACCCCGGAGCGCAAGGCTGAGGAGTCCTGGCATGCTGATGGCCCACCCTGCAGTACTACGCAAGCTCGTAGACGAGTACGAGGCCCTGCAGGCTGTACACGCAGAACGCGGCGACGCAGAGCCGCGTGGACGAATAGCAGAAGTCGCCTGCGCCCTGTGCATATCCACCGGCACCTCCGACGTGGACGCGGCTCTGATCGCCGCCCACCACCAGCTCCCCGGAGCGCAGGTACATGACGACTCTCTTCTCGCCCCCTGAGCGCACAAAAGCACTGCCGGGGTGGCCCCACCGCTGGTATCGCGATCGTCCATCTCCTGCTGCCATCGGCGGCGCCTGCGCACGCCGATGCCAAATTGGGGCAAATAGGTAAAAATTGCCTGGCAGGCACAAAGATTCAGAGGAGACGGCATGAGGGCTTTGACGTGGCACGGTAAGCGTGACGTTCGCATCGACACAGTCCCCGACCCCAAGATCGTGGACCCGACCGACATCATCGTCCGTGTCACATCGACCGGGATCTGCGGGTCGGACCTGCACCTTTACGAAGTGCTCGGGCCGTACCTCGATCCCGGGGACATTCTCGGCCATGAGCCGATGGGTGTAGTTGAAGAGGTCGGGCCGGGAGTCACCGCCGTGTCGGTCGGCGACCGGGTGGTCGTGCCCTTCAACATCTCCTGCGGCACATGCTGGATGTGCAGCCAAGGGCTTCAGTCGCAGTGCGAGACGACCCAGGTCACCGAGCGAGGGATGGGCGCCTCACTCTTCGGCTTCTCCAAGCTCTACGGGCAAGTCCCCGGCGGACAAGCTGAGTTGCTACGCGTCCCCTTCGGCAACACCCTCCCTGTGAAGGTGCCGCACGGCCCGCCGGACCAACGCTACGTCTACCTCTCCGATGTCCTCCCGACCGCATGGCAGTCGGTTGCCTACGCCGACATTCCGCAGGGCGGGACCGTCACGGTCCTGGGGCTGGGACCGATCGGCGACATGGCCGCCCGCATCGCCCTGCACCGGGGCGCGAGCAAGGTCATCGGCGTGGACCTCGTCCCTGAACGTCTGGCGCGGGCACGCGCCCGGGGTGTGCACACCCTGGACTTGAATGAATACGGAAAGAATGTGGGCGAGGAAGTCCGCGGCCTTACCGCCGGCGGCCGCGGCACCGACGCCGTCATCGACGCGGTGGGCATGGAGGCACACGGCGCGCCGTTGGCCAGGGCAGCCCAACAGTTCGCCGGCCTGCTGCCCGACACGCTCGGGGAGAAGATGATGGGTCGAGCCGGTGTGGACAGCATGGCTGCCATCAACACCGCAGTCGATGCCGTGCGCCGCGGCGGCACCATCTCGCTCATCGGCGTCTATGGGGGCGCCGTCGACCCCATGCCGATGATGACGATGTTCGACAAGCAGATCCAGCTGCGCATGGGCCAGGCCAACGTCAAGCACTGGGTGCCCGACATCCTCCCGCTCCTCACCGATGCCGACGTCCTCGGCGTCGACGACTTCGCCACCCACACGCTGCCCCTCGAAGAAGGGCCGCGAGCCTACAAGGCCTTCCAGGCAAAGGAAGACGGCATGATCAAGACCGTCCTCACGCCCTGAGCTGCCAGGCGCCGGCCGGAACGGAAGCCGTACCAGGCCTCGCAACACAAGGGCGAAGCTCTTGCACAGCACCCGTCTCCACCGCGCTGACCCAGCTCTGCTCCGGAGAGCAGGCGACCGCATCAGGGGCCGAAATGCTCCCCCAGCCCCGGCTCGCCCTTGTCTCGATCAGAGGCGCCTCACCTTTCTCACGTCAATGAAGGAGACCTGAAGTGGCAGGCGACAACCAAGCCGAGCAGAACCCGGTCACGAAGCACCCTCAGCCGGAATTCGAGCAGCAAGACCAGGCCCACCCGGGCTGGACGGGCCCCATGGACCCTCCCCCCGACCACGGGGAGGAGTCTTACCGGGGCAGCGGCCTTCTGGAGGGCCGCAAGGCACTGGTGACCGGCGGGGACTCCGGTATCGGACGGGCCGTCTGCTTGGCCTTCGCACGCGAGGGCGCGGACGTCCTGTTCACCTACCTGTCGGAAGAGGGCAAGGATGCCGCTGAGACCTCCCGGCACATCGAGGAGGCCGGACGCACCCCGGTGGCGGTGCCCTGCGATGTCCGCGAGGAAGTGCAGTGCGAACGCCTTGTCGAACGCGCGGTGAGAGAGTTCGGCAGGATCGACATCCTCGTCAACAACGCCGCCTACCAGATGTCACAGCCCGACGGCATCAGTGCCATCACCACCGAGCAGTTCGACCGCGTGGTCCGAACCAACCTGTACAGCATGTTCTGGCTTTCGAAGATGGCCCTTCCGCACATTCCTCAAGGCGGATCGATCATCAATTCCGCCTCGGTGCAGGCATACAAGCCCAGCCCGCACCTGCTCGACTACGCGATGACCAAGGGCGCCATCGTCACCTTCACCCAGGGGCTCGCCCAGATGCTGGCCTCCGACGGCATCCGCGTCAACGCAGTCGCCCCCGGGCCCGTCTGGACTCCGCTGATCCCGGCGACGCTCCCGGACACCACCACCTTCGGCAAGCAGTCCCCCCTGGGGCGGCCGGCCCAGCCTGCGGAGATGGCTCCCGCCTACGTCTTCCTCGCCTCACCGCAGGCCAGCTACATCACGGCTGAGATCCTCAATGCCACCGGCGGAACCCCCCTTCCTTAACGAGCCGGCACATACATCAGGGGAGGGAGGGGCGCACGGAAGCAGCAGGCCGGCTTCGCGATCTCATGTCACGGCGACCGCCATGAGGCGCTGCCGCACACGAGGCTGCGCAGTAGCGGTGACAGCTGTCAGCTGCCGCCTCATGCCTCGCGGTTTTCCAGTCGCAGCTGGACGTCCTGTTCCTGATCGCCTGAACTCGACCCGAGCTCGCGGACCGTGAAGGCAGATCCCAGGCCTGCCCGCAGCCGGTCGGCTGCCCAATAGCCCCCCTGGACAGTGACCGAGACGGGCTCGGTCAGCCGGTGCGGCGCTGCCTGCGTCGGCGCCTCGGACACGTCAACGGTCGCGGCCCACACAGCCACTCCCGCCCCCTGCGGGTCCCGGGGCGCGTCGTCCTTCGTCCGGTCGGAGACAAAAAGGGTGTGGAGCGCAGTGAAGACCGTGTGGGCGTCCTCGGGCAGGCAGCCGGTGAGCTGCACCTGGACCTGCGCCGCGCCCTGGTTGTTCTGTGCAGCCTCTTCCCTGTCGTTCACTGTGATCTTCCTTTCCGAGTGCCGCTCGCGGCGAGGGCTCCGGCTTCCTCTTCTTCAGCCGGGCGGCCGCCGCCAGCGGTGCGTTGGTCCACAACAGCCGAGAGACCTGCCCCGGCTTGTGGATCGCCTACCCGATCAGCACGCGCGTACGACCCGCCTCCGGCTACAAGCCTGGACGGCCTCTGCGGCGCCATCCAGGGAGGCAGGGCATCTACCCCGCCTCCACGGTGACGGCCGGGCGGGAGCCATTGCGGGATTCGGGTTGCCGACGGACCGGCCTCCACGTGGAGACCAAAGCGGTCGCCAGCATCAGCTCGGCGAGGTCACCTCCGTAGTACATGATCATCGCGCCACCCTGAACCTGGCTGATGGGCGCGTGGATATCGACGAAGAACCCGGCATACACCGCCTGGGCCACCACGGCGTGCGCAGCGACTGCCACGCTCAGGTAGACCAGCCGGGCAGGGACAGCGGGACGGGCGGGCGCGGGGTCGGGTCCGGCAATGACGTGGACGAACAGGCAGCCTGACAGCAGGAAATGGGCGTGTAGCAGCCAGTGTCCCGCCGGGTGGTGCATCGTGACGTTGAACAGCGGGGTGAAGTACAGCAGGGCAAGCGTGCCGGTGCTCAGCGCCAGCGCAAGGGCCGGATGGGCCAGCAGCCGCGCGGGTCGGCTATGCAGCAGTGCGGTCACCTGCCGGGCGCGGGCGGCCGGCAGGGTACGCAGGAGCAGGGTGACCGGCGCGGCCAGCACGAGTCCGAGGGGCGCGTACATCCCGATCAGCATGTGCTGGGCCATGTGTCCGCGGAAGTCGGTGTGCGCAAAGGGTGCCAGCGGCGGCAGCAAGGCGAGCGCCAGCAGTCCCAGCCCGGCCAGGAAGGCGGCCGACCGCCACTTCCTCCAGCCCCGGGCCGGGTTGCGGTGACGGGCCCGGCGGGCCAGCAGGAGGTAGCCACCGGCGGCGCCGAGCAGAACGAGCACCGTCGACCACACCCCCATGGCAGGGGTGCCCTCCTCATAGCCGTGCATCGGGTGCATGTCAGCCCTCACCTGTTCCCCAGGCGTCCGCTGGTGTCTGGTGGGGCGTCAGGGTCGAAAGGCTGACCAGTGCGTTGAATCAGGTAGCCGCCGACTAGGAAGAGTGCCCCCAGGAGGAGGAAGCCCACGTCCCACCACATCTGGTAGGGGCCTCCATGGACGTGGTGGATGCCGAGGACCTGATGGTCCAAGAGGCCTTCAACGAGGTTGAAGAGTCCCCAGCCTGCCAGGATCCAGCCCCACAGCACTCGTGACGCCCACACCGCACGCCTGTTGTGCGTGACGCGGGAGTAGAGAACTCCCAGGCCCAGGATGACCGCGACCCAGCACACGGTGTGGAAGATGCCGTCCCACACGGTGTTCATCTCCAGCCCGGACACGGTGTGGGGGTTGTAGTACTTCACCCCGATGCGGTCGTGGTTGGTGCTGGTGAGCATGTGGTGCCACTGCAGGAGCTGGTGGAGCAGAATGCCGTCGACGAACCCGCCGAGCCCCACCCCGAGGACAATTCCCGGGAGTTGGACGCTGCGGGGCGTCGCGGTGGCTCCTTGGGTTCCGTCCCTGGTGGTGGCCATCGCCCGATCTCCTCCTGTCGCCGGTGCGCGCGGTCCGTCCTTCCACGGCTTCCCCAGCCGGCCTGAGCCACCCTCACCCCTTACCCCTGACACCGGTCAATCGATGGCCTCCCGCGCGAGAGGCCACTGCCGAACGCCGCACCGATCGCTCAAGCAGTGGCGCGGCCCGGCTGTGCGAACGGCCAGACCTGCTGAGCCCAGTGGCTGGCTCTCCGGCCTCCGTAGGCACACGGAGCCTGGCACCGCATGCTGATCCACGGAGAGCGAAGAGCCTCCTCTAGGCATGCGCGGGGAACCGCTGCCACACACGGTGCTGACCAAGAAGCGGGGAGATCTGCTCCAGCGTGCCGGAGCCGCCGTTGCCGATGACTACACCGGCTGCATCGGTGGGCACACCGGCCGGCCCGGAGGACATCCTCGGCGCCGGCCCAGCCGCCAAGTGCCTTGCCATGGCGGAACGCCTCGGCCAGCATCAGCAGGACCCGGGGGTCGGTCCCGACCCGGTCCGCCGCGGCGGGATCACCGGCCTTGGCGTCCCGCGCGCCATAGCCAGCCGCGGCTTCCAGTGGAACTTCACCAAGGTGGTGCCGCCCTCGGCGTTGACCAGGCGGAAGGTGTGGACTCCGAACCCCTCCATCATCCGGAACGAGCGCGGGATACCGCGGTCGGACATGTTCCAGAGCGTGTGGTGGGTGGCTTCGGTGTGCAGGGTGACGAAGTCCCAGAAGGTGTCGTGTGCGCTCTGGGCCTGCGGGATCTCCCGGTCGGGGTGGGGATTGCCGGCGTGGATGACGTCCGGGAATTTGATCGCGTCCTGGATGAAGAAGACCGGGATGTTGTTGCCGACCAGGTCGAAGGTGCCCTCGGTTGTGTGGAACTTCGTGGCGAAGGCGCGGGTGTCGCGGACCGTGTCGGCAGACCCCCTCGAGCCCAGCACCGTGGAGAACCGCACGAACACCGGCGTCTCGACATCCGCCGCCAGGAACGCCGCCTTGGTGATCTTCGCTGCGGTGCCGTAGGCCCGGAAGACGCCGTGCGCGGCGGCGCCACGGGCGTGGACGACCCGCTCGGGGATCCGTTCGTGGTCGAAGTGGGTGATCTTCTCCCGCAGGTGGTGGTCCTGCAGCAGCACCGGGCCGCGGGGGCCCGCCTTGAGAGAGTGGTCGGTGTCGGGGAGGCGGTTGCCCTGGGCAGTGGTCAGGAAGGGGCCGGCCTGAGCCATCGCGGCCCGGTCCGCGCCGGCGGCCTGGCCGGTGGGGCTCACGGTCTGGGGTGCGTCCTGGTCCGGCTTGGGGGGCAGCGGACCGCGCACCTCGGTGGGCTCCTCCACCGTCGGCGGCTGCGGCGTCGGCTTACCGGGAATCCCCTCCTCGACTTCGGCCCGCTTCGCGGCGGCTTTGCCTGTGTCCTTACCAGCCATGGCCTCTCCAACTTGTCGGAATCCAGCTCACACCTGAGTAACCAGACCGTCATCCCCAACTGATCGTGCAGACCGCTGCCGCCGGGCGCCCGTCGAGCGCAACCGGAATCCGCCGTCCGCGTCACCGCAGCGGCGCCTCGGTGCCAAGCCCTTTGTTGTTGAGGTGCCGCTGTTTCTCAAGGCGGCCGACCGGATGGGCCCTGTCCACGCTCTGTGCAGCAAATCTCGTGAAGCCTCATACCCTGGCCTGGTCGAGTGATGGCCGGTGTCCCCCGAGGGGACTTCTCCCATGGCATGGAGAACCGTCGATGAGGCGCTTACCGCCCCTGGTGCACCTGCTCCTGGGGGGAGCCTCGATCCCTCCGAAGCGATCCTCGACCTCGCTGTGGTCCGGGGCAGATCGTCGGTGATGTTGCCACCCCGCGTCATGCGAGCCTCCGCAAGCTGTGGCCCGGAAGCCCACGCAGCGGTGCGAAGGGCGATCACGCATGTTCCCGGGCACGGCGAGGACTCATGGGGAAGAGGAGCCTTGCCCCTGGATGGCGCCGCGCTGTCACCCGTGCCGCGGCCCGTCGGGGCGTGCCACATGGCCTGCAGGCGGGACGGTCCGGGAGACGGAGACCTAGGGACGGACAGGCATCCCAAGGAATCTGGTGAGCTGCGTCATTTCGCCCCATAGCCCGCGCGTCCAGGCTTCCGGGCGCCCGGACCACGGACATGGCTCCGCAGCTCCGTGACGATCCGCGGCCTGCGGTTATCCCGTGGCGCACCAGAGAAGGGACGGCCGTTGTCCGCCGACGGACGATGAGCTCGGCTCGCCCGCTCGGCCCTCGCGACATTCCGTGCACAGGGACGAGGCCAAGGAGGCATGGTTAGCCGTATTTGCCGCCGGGAACCCGTCTCGCATGGCCACTGACCACAGTCGTGCACCCGTATTGGAAGCGCTGGCCGAGTACCACGCCTCGAAACGTCTCTCGTTCACTCCACCTGGACACAAGCAGGCACGAGGCGCCGATCCCCGGGTCCGGGACGTCTTGGGCGACGCCGTCTTCTACGGGGACCTGCTTGCCTCCGGCGGTCTGGATGACCGGCGTACCCGTAACCAGGTCCTTGAGCGTGCCGAGAAGCTGATGGCCGACGCGGTGCATGCTTCTCACACCTTCTTCTCCACCTGCGGCAGCTCCCTGTCGGTGAAGGCCGCCATGCTCTCCGTGGCACATCCTCATGAGAAGTTGCTGATCGGCCGGGACGCTCACAAGTCTGTTGTTTCCGGTCTGATCCTCTCTGGCATTCAACCCGTGTGGGTAGAGCCCCGGTGGGATGCCGACCTCCACCTGGCGCACCCACCGGCCGCCGAGGACTTCGAGGCTGCCTTTGCTGCCCAGCCGGACGCGAAGGGCGCCTTGGTCACCAGCCCGACACCCTACGGTTCCTGCGCGGACCTCCGTGCCATCGCGGACATCTGTCATCGCCGGGGCCGTCCACTGATCGTTGATGAGGCGTGGGGTGCTCATCTGCCCTTCCACCCTGATCTGCCCACTTGGGCGATGGACGCGGGCGCGGATGTCTGCGTGACCAGCATCCACAAGATGGGCAGCGGCTTGGAGCAAGGCTCGGTCTTCCACCTCCAGGGGGATCTGATCGACCCGGCCCTACTGAAGACGCGCGCCGACCTGCTCGGCACCACCAGCCCCTCCGTGCTCATCTACGCCGGCCTCGACGGCTGGCGACGGCAAATGGCGCAACATGGCCGGGACCTGCTCGACCGGGCCCTCGGTCTGGCTGCCAGTGTGCGGGCAGCGATCGAGGAAATCGACGGGCTGCACGTACACGGCCGTGCAGACTTCTGCGGGCCCGGCCTCGCGGATGACCTCGATCCGCTGCCCGTCGTCATTGACGTCAGCGGGCTCAATACGACGGGATACCGGGTGGCGGACTGGCTGCGCACGCACCGAAGCGTCGATGTACACCTCGCCGACCACCGCCGCATCAACACCCAGCTCACTCACGCCGATGACCAGGAGACGACAGAGGGCCTCCTGGAAGCCTTGAAGGCTGTTTCTGCTGCCTCGCCGGACCTGCTCGCCGGCCCCATGGTTGACGTTCCTCCGCCTGCGCTGCTTCGACTCGAGCAACGGTGCCTGCCGCGCGACGCCTTTTTCGGCTGTGTGGAGGATGTTCCCGTGCAGGATGCTGTCGGCCGTGTGGCGGCGGAGATGCTCACGCCCTACCCACCGGGAATCCCCACCGTGTTGCCGGGCGAGCTGCTCACTGAACCTGTGCTGCGGTACTTGCGCACAGGGCTGGAGGCAGGGATGAATGTGCCCGACGCCGTCGACACCCAGCTCAACACGGTGCGGGTCATGCAGTGACGGTGGAAACCTCGATCGCTCCGGCGGTCATGGCCTGTTAAGTGCGACCTGCCTCATCAGTGGACGACCGCTTCTGACGGTTGCCCGGCGGCCGGAGCGGTCGGTGCGCACGGCGCGGTCGGTGCGCACGGAGCGGAAGCCGGGGTGCACGCCAGGCTGAGGCCTTGCCGTTCCGCTCCCTTCGCGTCCGCACGTGGGCTGCGCCCCGGCAGTTCTCTCCGTACGGTGAACGGGGTCTGGGGAAGTCAGCGGCCGACGGCCCGGCGCAGTTGGTCCTTGTTCATGGTGGAGCGGCCTTCGATGTTCTTCTTCTTGGCCTCTTCGTAGAGCTGGTCCTTGGTCGGGCCGCCGGGCCCGCGGTGGGAGCGTTCGCCGCCGCGCTGGGGTGCCGACTTCGGGTCGCGGGTGGAGGTCTTGCCGGCGGTTTTGGCTTCTCCGGAGCGGGCGCGCTCCTTGTTCACCGTGCGGGCGGCGATCTCCTTGGCCCGCTTCTGCGAGGTGCCACGCTCCTCGGCCTGTTCCTTGATGTGCTCGTACTGCCTTTCACGCTTCTTACCTGATCCTGCAGGCACGGCTGCTCACCCTTTCTTCGGTCAGCCTTCCCGGTGGTCTGTTATGGGCAAGTGGGCAATACCAGTCCACGTCTGGTGGGCACGCGCCGCCACCCGGGCGGCGCCGGCCGGCGTCAAAGTTGGTGGAGAGGGCTTCGAGGAGGTCGCCAACCTGGGGATGGGGCGGGGTCATGATGCCTCGTGCCACAGACATCCTCGTGCCGCTCTCGTCGGGAGACGGACGGCCTACTTGCCTCGGCCGGTGAGGTAGTCGCGCACCCGGTCCACCATTCCCAGGCCCGGGGCGAGCAGCTTGTTGGCCGGCGGCGTGCTGGGAGCGTTGGGGTGCGGGCGGGTGGGAGCGTTCTTCTTCGCCTGCCGGACCTTGTTGCCCAGCTCTTCGAGAACGTAAGGGTGAACGTGGGTGCGCAGCTGGGCGAAGAGGTGATTTTCCTCGTCATCGACGTGGGCGGTCACCTCGGTGCGCAGCTTGAGTACGAGCCGGTCGAAATCGAGATCATCGGCCTCGCGCTGCTGGAGGTCGTCGAGGAGCTGCTCGACGCGCGCGTGGTCGGCGAGCTCTTTGTCCGCCAGCGCGTCCCCCTCCTCCAAGTGCTCACGCACCGCGGGGTAGAGGTACTGCTCCTCGGCTACGGAGTGCCGCACCAGCTCGATCGTCAACGCGTCCACCAACCGCTTGCGGTCCTCGCTTCCCGGGGGAGCCTCCTCGAACTGTTTGAAGAGCTCATCGACCTCCCGGTGGTCGGTGGTCAGCTCCGCGATCACATCGCCGCCATGCCCCACGGCACACCGCCTCTCACTGTGCAGCCGGCACATCACCGGCCGTCCCATTCACGGGTTCCCGAACATTCAGGGAAATCACGCGCCTGTATGTCCAATTGCCCCACCTGCCGGACGGAGGGCGTGGCGAGCTGACACCGCCCAACCGAGAGGAGAAGATCAACGCGGGTGCGCCGCGTACCGCGCCCATCGTCCCGGTCTCCATCGACCGGCGGTCCTGCGTCTGCCCCCTGCTTCAGGGCTCCGGGCGCAGGGCCGAGGACACCCACCCCCCGATTCTCGTCGCAGGGCAAGTGGGGCACGCTCAGCTCGGCCTCCCCCTGTCCTGCGCCGAGTCAGAGCCCTCTGGACTCATGTCCGCGCCCCTCCCCACTCCTCCCCCAGGTCAACGGCTTACCCCGGTGGCGTTCATGTCCCCGGCGATCATGTAAGTGGCCTGCGGGGGGGCCGAGGGCAGAGGGGTCGGCATCCAGCATCGCGTCGGGCCTTTGCAGACTGCGCACAGCCGTTCATGGTGGTCCAGGGATGACGCGTTGGGGGCGCTCCGACAGCGATATGGGCGTTCATCGACTCACCATCCCGCCGGCCGAAGAGGTCACTCACGCTTCTGCCGCCTGGTAGCGGGCCCTACGAGACGGGCCCGACGGCGCACGCTCAGGTGTTGAGGAGGCGGTTGAAGAATGAGCGGTATCGCTGGAGGGCGACACGCAGTTCTTCCGTCGCCACTTCCTCACCGCGGTGCCACTGGCCTTCGAGTCCTTGCTTGTGTTCGGAGAAGGTGGTTGCCAGTGCCTGCATGACCTCGGCTACCAGCGTGTCGGCCGCACCGACCGCCTCGCGGGGATCGTCGACGAATTCGCTCTGGATCCGCTGCCATCGACTGCGGAACTCGTCCTGCTCGGGCCCGAGCAGCGGCGCCTCCTGGACCTCGGTTTCCCGGCTCCTGTCCGCTGAGGCGCCCCGGCCTTCGCCTGGGGACACGGAAGCCCCCCGGTCTGCGGCTGTGGCCTCCCCCGGGAAGGTCGGTGGCGCCTCGGCCTGGGGTTCCTGGGCTGCGCGGCCCATGTGCTGGCGCGTGCCTGCCAGATCCTCAGTGGAGGGGCCGTCCGCTCCAGGCTCGGATATATCTCTGCGCTTCATCTTTCCGCCTCCGTTTCCATCCGGGCCGTGCCTTGCCTGCCGGTATCACACCGGCTCACGCACCCCTCTCCCGTGGGATATGGCCGTTGTGCAGCAGCTCCGTGAAAAGCGCTCGGTAATGCACCATCGCGCCCCGCAGCTCCTCCGTGGTTGCCTCGTGCCGCGTACTGCGGCCATTTACCTCGTGGGCGGCGCGGTAGTGCTCCAGGGTGCGCCCGTGCTCCACCGACAGATCACTCAGCTGCTGGTCAAGCCCTTCGGTGGGGTAACCGCGCTCGCTCATGAGCGAGGTCACCAGCCGGTCGGCGTCATGGACCGCGTCCTCGGGCTGGTCGACGAAGCGTTCCTGAACCTGGTCCCATTCCTGTGCGTACCGATCCCGGGCGGCTGCCGGCAGCTCCTTGATGTGCAGCGCGTCGTGGCGCTGCTCGCGCTCGCGCAGATCACGCTCGGCGGCCCGGCGGCTGCCTTTGGCTTCCACGGTCCGCTCGTACTCCGGTCCGAACCGTGCTTGCAGCCGGCGACGACGCATGATCACCCATGCCGCCAGCGCACACACCAGAAGCACGACCACGACAGGCACGATGATGGCGATGAGTGTCCCAGTGGACATCGGGTCCTCCGCTTGCAGTTGCTGACGCGAAAAGCAGATCAATTCCAGACCGGCGGATGATTCCCAGCGTTACGGACGGCATCTGGCCGGTCTTCGGCATGTTCTGTCTCGACTGCCGGCAGTGGTATCCCACTGCCGCTACCAGTAGTGCTTTCGTCCCGCAACGGCGTGTCCCGTCGCTCCCAGGAGCCACAGAATCGCGCCGATGGCCAGCAGCACAATGCCGATGGTCCACAGAATGGATAGGCCCGTCACAAATCCGACGACCAGGAGAATGACGCCGAGAAGGACCATGACAGCTCCGATCTCGCATAAGTGTTCCTTTTTACTTTGATCCCGGACCGCGGCAACGGCAACTGGTGCCGCGGTCACGACCACGCGAGGCGCAGCACCGTGACGGCCGAGCGCAACGGGCTCGGGAGCCGGCTCCCGCCCGGGGCCGCCCGTTCGACGCCGCCGGGCAGCTTCACGCTGCGGCGAGGAGCCCCTCACGCAGCTTGCTGCAGATGCGGGTCAGCAGGCGCGAGACATGCATCTGGGAGAGACCGAGCTCCTCGTCGATCTCGGCCTGTGTCATCTCTGCCCCGAAGCGCAGCTGGAGGAGGGTGCGGTCGCGGTCGTCGAGCTTGGCCAGGTGCGGCTTGAGGGCCTGGATGTCTTCGGCCAGGGCAAGGGCGGGGTCCTCGGTGCCGATGAGGTCGGCGACGAGACCGGTCTGCTGCTTGCCGCCACCGCCGGCCTGGATGGGCCGGTCGATGGAATCGCTGTCATAGCCGTTGCAGGCCACCAGGCCCTCGGCCACCTCCTCCTCCGTCATGTCGAGGTGGCCGGCGAGCTCCGCGACGGACGGCTCATGGCTCCCCTGCCCCTCCAGCTCTTCCCGGGCACGGGCGAGGTCGATCCGCAGCTCCTGCAGACGCCGCGGCACCCGCACCGACCAGGTGGTGTCGCGGAAGAACCGCTTGATCTCACCCTGGATGTACGGGACGGCCAGCGTCGTGAACTCCACGTCACGGGACGGGTCGTAGCGGTCGATCGCCTTGATCAGACCGATCGTCCCGACCTGCAGAACGTCCTCCATCGACTCCCTGCGGCTGGAGAACCGACGGGCGACATAGCGCACCAGAGAGAGGTTCATCTCGATGAGGGTGTTCCGCACGTACTGGTACTCGGGCGTGCCCTCCTCCAGAGCCTTGAGTCGCTGGAGCAACAGCTTCGAGAGCTTACGTGCGTCGGCGGGAGCGACATGCCGCGGATCCGGGACCTGGGGCAGCGCCGGGGCCGGAGCGGCGCACACCTTGGACGAGGTCTCCTGCGCCGCTCCTACTGCCAAGGTGCTGTTGCTCATGCTCTGGCTCCTTCCGGTTGCAGGGCCCTCGCCACTGGGCGCGTACCCGCCACCGGCACTTGCATGTCCTGTCGGACGCGTCGCTCGGCCAAGTGACATCAGTCAGGGCGGGTTGGAGGACACTCTGAGTTCCCGCAGACGCATGAGCACGTCGTGGCCGACAAGGGCTACTCCGTGCGCGGCTGACCGCGCCCTGACCTCGGTCGCATGCAGCAACGAAATCCCGATGCCGCAACTCGACGGCACATCGGCGTGGGCCAGAAGAGTTCGGTGGGTCTTGGTGTGTTCCCTCATCATGCTCTCCAGGGGAGTCTGCGTACTTGCCGGTCCGGCGCTCGTTACTTCGTGCTCCGGCGTACGCGGACCCTCTGGCGCGCTCACCACCGATCTCAAATGCTGCCGGGCGTCCGGGGCAACCAGCCGCTCTTCTACGGCAAACACACACCCACAGTCCCGCATCGGCCTCACCCCTGGTGAACCTTCCGCGCCGGGCCCGCGTCTTCCCCCGCGACCGCCACCACATGCCCAGGAGAACAGACCATGGCCGACAAGGACGTTGAGCAGACCGACGAGCGGGGTTACATCCCGGGGCCCTGGTGGGCGGGCCTCGGGACGTGGGGGGCTGTCGCGCTGATCGTCTTCGGGGGCCTTGCGGCGGCATGGGTCTTTTTCCGGCTGCCCGGCACCCCAGATGAGTCGGCGTCCGCCTACTACGGGGTCTCCAAGGTCATAGCCATCGGCCTGGTGACTGTGGGATGCACCTTGCTCGGCCGCCGTCGCACCCGGGCCGCGGCCATCAAGGAGACGAACGAACGGGAACGCGCCTGACGCCGGCGACCGGTGAGCAACATCAGACGGCGGCGACTTCCTGAATCCCGCAAAATGCGCCGCGTGGGCCGCAGCACCATGTGGCCCGGCCAGCGACGGACAGCTGGGGATCCCATCGCGCCTCGGTGAGTGGATCTCGCTTGTACCGCTCTTTGTCGAAGCCAGGAGGCCGTCCACCACGCGAGCCCCCGCGCAAGCGGCCGGCCTCCTGATCCCGTTTCTCCGGGATCACGTGCCGGATACCGCGCCTCCGAAGGTGGGCGCGGGTTCTCCGGTTGCTGTACGCCTTGTCGCCGCCGACGCTGTCGGGCTTGCGGCGGGGCCTCCCAAGGCCCAGTCGGGGCACACAGATCTTGTCCATGACCGGCTCGAACTGGGTGCAGTCCGCCCGCTGGCCAGGGGTGACGACGAGAGACAGCAGGCGGCACTTCCCCTCCGCGCTCAGGTGCAGCTTCGTCGTCAGCCCGCCACGGGAGCGGCCGAGAGCCTCGCCTACCGCACCGCCTCCTCCAGGGACGACCGCAGGCGCACGTGCGCGCGCAGGTGAACTGATCTTTCTGCAGCCCCCTTTGAGGCGTCTGGCGGTGCGGGCGGCGGAGCCTTCGGTGCCCCGGCGGCATGCTGGTGGGCGCGAATCGAGGTGGAGTCGACGTTGATATCCCAGTCGATATCGCCTGCGGCGTCGGCGATGGCCTGGACGTGTCTGAGCAGCCTCTCCCAAGTCCCGTCGGCCGACCACAGCAAGTGCCGCTTGTGGACGGTCTGCCAGGGGCCGAAGCGTTCGGGCAGCTTGCGCCACTGATAGCCGGTGCTGAGCCGGTGAATGATCCCATTGATCACCTGCCGGTTGTCCCGCCACCGGCCGCACCGGTTATTGCCCTCGGGCAGCAGCGGCTCCAGCACTTCCCATTCCTTGTCGGTCAGGTCACCCCTGCTGAGCATGCACTGAACAATGAGTCAGCTAATCGAGCAGATACTCCCAGCTGGAAAATCGAATGCGCCCTGGCCTGGCCAATCCTTACGCTGAAGTGATGGACTCTGTGCAGGTCAGGCTGATGCAAGGGGACGATCTCCCTTCGGCGGAGCGGGCTTCAGCGGTGACGTTCTTCGAGGCGGAGCGGACTACCAGGCGGGTCAGCGATCCGGAGGCCGAGCCGCGGTCGGCGGCTGCCTCGAATCAGTGGATCGACCGGATGCGCTTCTACCTGAGCGTTGACCCGGGCGGGTGCTGGGTCGCGGTTGACGAGGAAGCCGGCGCCGGCAGAGCAGTGGGGTTCGCTATCTCGCAGAACCGCGGAGGTCTGTGGTTCCTCGCCACGTATGGAGTGCTGCCCGGATATCAAGGACAGGGCATCGGCAAACGACTGTTGGACGCCGCCCTCGCCCACGCTGACGGGCGCCCTGGCATCTTCTCGTCCAGTGTCCACCCCGGTGCCACACGTCGGTATCGGATGGCGGACTTCTCGCTCCACCCGCAGATGCGGATGGTCGGCACCGTGGACCGGTCCACGCTCCCCGTGGTCGACGGTCTCCAGGAGGGCCAAGCTGACGACTTCGAGTGGATGGACCAGCTGGACCAGGACCTGCGTGTTGCGGGCCACGGCCCGGACCACGGCTACATGCTCGACACCCTGCGGCTGGTCGTATGCCGGGACAGAGCGAGGCCGGGATATGCCTACTTCGACGACCGGGGACGAGCGTCACTGCTGGCCGCCTCGGACCCGGAGACCGCGCAGAAACTGTTGTGGGAAGCCCTGGCCTCGTCACAGGGAACAACCTTGGCCAACTGCATCACCACCCCCAACGAGTGGGCGATCGATGTCGGCCTGGCCGCACGTCTCGACATCGGCCAGGAAGGCTATATCGCCGTCCGGGGCATGCCTGTTCCGGCGCCCTACCTCGCCAGCGGGCACTTTCTCTGACCCGCCGGGACACGCCAATCTCAGTAATGTCGGCCGGCCTCCTCATCTGGGGCTGCTCATGATCGGAGAGACACTGCCTAGTCCTGCCCGTCGGGCTCAGCAGCGCATTACAACTGGACGGTGGGCCACCTACAGTCGGTGCGAAGAGGTGATGTGCGACTGGTACCGGGCCCTCACCCCGCTGCCCGGCAGCGTCAAGGCCGTCATCGGGGCCGAAAGCGATTGACCTAGCCATCGACCACATCTTGCTCGACTGGCCTGACCGGGCTTCCATCAACGGGGAAGCTGACAAGACGAGACCCGGGCCATGACGATCGGAAAGCCGGCCTGGAGGCAGTCGAGGCCGACTTGGAGGTGGCGATGAGAGTCGTGTTCGTGCACGGGGCGTGTGTGCGGGACGGGTCGTGGTGGTGGCACCGCACCGCCGAGCTGCTGCAGGAGCGGGGGGTGTCGAGCGTGGCCCCGGCGCTGCCGAGCTGCGGCGAGGCGGGCCTGCCCGGCGGCGTCGGCGGTCCGGGACTGCCCGAGGATGTTGCCGCGGTGCGGCAGGTGCTGCAGGCCGGCGACGAGCCGACCGTCGTGGTCGCCCACAGCTACGGCGGCATCATCACCGCGGAAGCCGCCGCGGGAATCGGGACGGTGCGCCACCTGCTGCTGGTCTCCAGCTACCTGCCCGAGGTCGGGCAGAGCCTGTCGGAGTTCGGGGACGGCAGCCCCGCCCCGTTCCTCGACGTCGACCCCGACTCCGGCACGTTCGGGGTCCGCCCCGAGCTGCTCGTGGACACGTTCCTGCAGGACTGCGACCCCGAGGTCCAGGCACAGGCGGCGGACCACCTCGCCCGGCAGAACATGCAGGTGACCGGGCAGCCGGTCGGGGCGGCAGCATGGCGGCAGGTGCCCTCGACGTACCTCGTCTGCGCCCAGGACCGGGGCACCCCGCCGCGGCTGCAGCGCGAGTTCGCCCACCGCGCCGGCAACGTCGTCGAGCTCGACGCCGGCCACCACCCGTTCCTGTCCCAGCCTGCAGCGGTCCGGAACCTGCTGCTGAGCCTGTGACGACAGCGCGGACGAGCCGAGCCGGCGATCCGCCAGGCCGCCGGCAGGCTTGGGCAACGCCTCCAGCCAGTTGAAATCCGTCATCGGACCGCCGAACGAGGGGCAAGTGTTCTGGTTGCCCTTCTGGGTGAGAGCTGTCATTCGGAACCGAACGGACGGTCAAGGAGGCGTCAGTCATTTGTTCGGCTGACGGCGGGGGCCATCAGAGCACAAGTGCCTCGACCTCGGGCTTCCTGCGGCCCTGCCCGGTCCCCGAAGAGTAGGGGATGAGGTAGCCCGCTCTTTGGGGCCGCTGGTGCGAGGTGTCTGGAGGAAGCGGGCGGTGGCCCCCGGAGCCATGAGCCATGGGGTGGCTCTGGCTGTCAGGTGCGGACGGGTCAGCGCACGGTTCCGTCCCACTGCCAGTCCGCGCGGCGGGGCAGGCCGGGTAGCGGGATGCGGCCCGTGCACCACAGCAGAGTGTCGGACGGGGTGTGCCCGGACGGGGCGTCGGGGAAGAGGCGGGCGAGGGCGGCGGTGCTGAGGTCGTCGGGTGGGGCCCAGGGCAGGCCGAGGGCGTGGGTGATGTCGTAGGTGTGGACGGCCAGTTCGGTGATCCCCATGGCGGCGAAGCCGGTGGCGTCGGAGTGGCCCCAGGGGTGCCAGGCGCGTGCTTGGGCGGGCGTGTCGCGGACGGTGGAGGTGAGGAGGGAGGCGGCGATGCGGAGGCCGTCCAGGCAGGCGGGGATGGGGGCTTGGGGGTCGAGTGAGGCGAAGAGCGTGATGTAGCGGTCGTCGGGGCGGGCGATGAGCAGGCCGGTGTAGCCCATCAGGCCGAGGGCGAGGTGGTCGAGGGTCTGGCGGCAGGTCCAGTCGAGGGCGTGGGCGGGGCGTGACCAGTCCTGGTCGGCGTTCTTGAGGAGGGCGGCCAGGCAGTCGTCGGTGGTGGCGGCCAGAAGGTCCGTCCATGGCACGGTGGGAGCGGGAGCCGTCCGGTTGGGCGCGAGATGGGTGGCGGCTGTGGGTGTCACGGTCATTTGTCGTCCGCCGGGTTCTTCAGGACCTCGATCACGCTCGCGTAGCTGTCGGAGCCGTGGCCTGCGGCCTTGGTCCGTTGCATGGCGGACTTGAGGAGTTCGGGCAGGGCGTTGTCGATGCCGCGGGCTGCTGCCGCGTGGATGAGGTGGTCGATGGCCGCGATCTGCACGTCAACGGTGGCGTCGTCGCCCGGGTAGCGGCCGGCGTCCACCTGGGGCGCGTAGGTGGTCAGGAAGCCGGCCACGGCGGTCAGCCAGCGGATCGCGACAGGGGTGAAGGCCGTGGCCTGTGTGTTCTCCGCGCCGACCAGTGCGGTGCCGTGCAGCCAGCCGGTCATGGTGGACCACATCAGGCCGAGCAGGGCGGCGTCGTAGAGGGAGGCCAGGCCCGGGTCGGTGCCCAGGTGCAAGGGGTCCCCCAGGGTCGCCAGGGTCGGACGGTGGGCTTCGAAGACGGCGTGTGAACCGCTGTAGAGGAACATCATCTCGGGGCTGCCGACCCCCGGCGGGGTGGTCATGATCGCGCCGTCGAGGTAGTCGGCGGCGTGTGACCGGGCCCATGCGGCGGCCTTGTGGGCCTGCTCCGGGGAGCCGGAGGTGAGGTTGACCAGGGCCTTGCCCGTGAGGGAGTCGGCGACGGGGTCGAGGACGGCGTGCAGCGCCTCGTAGTCCAGTACGCAAGCGATGGTCAGCGGGCTCGCTGCGATCGCCTCCTGGGGTGTCGCGGCGAGGCGGGCACCCCGGTCGACCAGTGACCGGGCCCTGTGCGCCGTGCGGTTCCATACGGTGGTCTCGTGGCCCCGCTCCAGTAAGGCGGCGGCCAGCGCTGAGCCCATTGAGCCCAAGCCGATGACGGTTACTGCCGGGCGATCAGAATGCATGCCACAACTCCCTGTACGTCCGCCTGCGGCGGTTGGTCACGTAGGACCAAGATCGCAGCGTGCGGTGGCCGGAAACAGTGACGCCGGCGACAGCAACCACCAAATTCCTGCCATACGCTTCGAGGTATGAATCCTGGTTCCGTCGCCGTGGTCGTGGCCGAGGACATCGGCGTCCCCTCATGGGATCTGTACGAGTTGAGCATCCCCTGCACCGTCTTCGGGAAGCCGCAGCCGGACCTGGCCGACCCCTGGTACGACCTGCGGCTGTGCAGTACGGGGAAGCCTCAGCAGGACAGCTCTCCGACCGGGACCGGGCTGTCCATGCGGACCCGCTTCGGGCTCGATGATCTTGTCGGCGCCGACACGGTCATCGTGCCCTCGGTGCCCGACCCCTGCGTCGACGAGGGCAGACCGCTGCCATCGGCACTGATCACGGCCCTGCGCCAGGCCTACGACGCAGGCGCCCGCATGGTCTCCCTGTGCACCGGCGCCTTCGCACTCGCCGAGGCGGGGCTGCTCGACGGACGACGCGCCACCGCCCATTGGATGCACACCGCTCAACTGGCCGCGCGCTACCCGAAGGTAGAGGTCGACGACTCGGTGCTGTACGTGGACGACGGCGATGTGCTCACCAGCGCCGGGCTGACCGCCGGCCTAGACCTCTGCCTCCATCTGGTGCGCCGTGACCTGGGCGCACACGTCGCCAATCAGCTGGCCCGTCGGATGGTGGTGCCCGCTCACCGGCCCGGCGGCCAGGCGCAGTTCATCGACCTGTCCGTGCCCGCCACCGATGACGGGAGCCTGGGGCCTGTCCTGGACTGGGCCCGTAGACACCTGGACCAGCCCCTGACGGTCGAGGATCTGGCTCGGCGCGCAGCGATGAGCCCGCGGACCCTCCACCGGCGACTGCAGGCAGCCACCGGGACAACTCCGCTTCAGTGGCTCCTCAACCAGCGCCTGGGACGGGCCCAAAACCTGCTGGAGTCGACAGACTTGCCCATCGAGAAGGTCGGGGAGCTCAGCGGCCTTGGCACGGCGAACAACCTCCGCCACCACTTCCTCAAACAGATCGGGGTGTCACCCAGCAACTACCGCCGGGCCTTCCCCCGGACGATGCCCGAGTCATCCCCCTCCCGGCTTGCGAGCCGGGCCCAGGACGGAGAGGGCTGACGGCGGACTGACCGTGGCACATCCGATGCCCGGTGACGCCGCGGGCGACGGGGCCGGACGATTGATGCCAGGGCGGCGTCTGCGGCTCTCCCGGTCCCGTGGTGCACCTGGTGGCCTCGGCGGCGATCTGCGCGAGCGCGGCATCGGCTGCACCTCATCGAACGGGCCATCGGCACGACCGCGAGGGAGGGGCGGTCGAGGCCCTGGGCGCTGTCGGGGTGCTGTCCGGCTCGCTGAGCTCCAGCGCGAACTGATCGTGGCGAACACCCACGACAAGCTCGCCTGCCGGGCGAGCCCGCGGCCGGTGCGGCGGACCGATCAGCTGCTTCGGTCCGACCGAAGCCACCGAGCGCTATGGGAAGCAGTTACGTCCTCCTGCCGCCAGCGCACTTGGACACCAACTGGCCCGCGGTGTCCGGGCCGAGCGGTGCGAACGCCCCGCTCGCGCGGATGCGAGGGGGCCTTCGGGCGGGTGAGGGCCGACGGGCGGCCCGCTCGGCGTCGGCCTACTCGGTGCTGACGACCACCGTGCGCATGACCTTGTCCGCGAAGGTCTGGCCCTTCGCGTCCCACGCCGGCCACAGGTAGCCGATGCTGCACGCTGCGCTGTCCAGGCCGTGGCAGATCCGGCGCAGCAGGGCCAGACCGAAGCCGAGCGGCCGGCCGGTGTCCTCGCGTATGAGCCGGATCTTCATGGCCTTCTTGCCCGGCGACGCGCCCTGTCCCTCCTTGGCGAGGATGAAGATGTTGGCTGCGACGCCCCACAGGACGGCGACCGCCAACAGGGCGATGATGACGGGGACCCTTTCCTTCTCCCGGGCCACGTAGCATGCATGCTCCATGAAGCAGCCCGAATACAAGGTCTTCTCCAGGACGACCGCGGTGATGACCGCAATGAGCGGCACCAGACCGGCGACCAGGAAGTCGATCAGGAAAGCACCGAAACGGCTGCCCCAACTCGCGTACGCCCCGGGCCCGACGGGCGTACTGGGCTGCAGCGGGTAGCTGTGGCCCTGCGCGGCCTGCTGAGGAGAGACGTACTGGGCGGGCTGCTGCGGGGCGCCGTACGCCTGCTGCGGCTGCGGGTAGCCGTACTGGGCCGGTTGCTGCGGAGCTCCGTACGGGGCCTGCGGCTGCTGCCGGCCGTAGGGGTTGTTCGGGTCGCCGAAGCTCATCTGTGGTTTTCTCCGATGCGTCAGTGGGGACGGTGCGCCGTGCCTCGGAGGAAAACAAGCTTCACTGGCCCACCCCCGACGACACCTGCGGAACTGCCCGACGATCATTCTGGTTACGGCTCGGCTCTGTCCAGCCCAGACGGGCCGAGAAGGGCCGACAGGATGCCTGCTCGGCCCGCTGCGCTGAAGGAAGTCGGGCCGGCTGGGTCTGGTGGCCGTTTCTCCCCCGTCACCGTCAGCCACGGGCCTGGGCGACGGCCCTATGTATGGGGGCAGTTAACCGAGGCGGCTGCTGGTCGGGGCGGGCCCTTTGCCTGCTGCAAGGCGGAACCGATACGTGTTGCGGGGCGTACTGACGAGGATACGTTGGGTGTGTCAAGGTGGGCGTCAGGTCTACGGAATGCTTGGCCGAGAGGGCGGGGGAAACGTTGACGGAGGCACTCATGGCGCTCGCTGCGGCGGGCGGCGCCGCAGTGGTGCAGGCTGCAGGCACGGACCTGTGGGCGGGTTTCCGCCAGCGGGTTGCGCAGCTGCTCGGCCGGGGGGACACCCAGCGCGAACAGGCTGAGTTGGAGCGTTTGGACCGGACCGCTGCAGTAGTGAGGACGGTGGGTCCGGACACTGAGGAACGGGCGCGGATCGTCGAGGAAGTCTCCTGGCGGACCCGTTTCGAGACGTTGTTGGAGAGCTCGGCTCCGGAAGAACGTGCGTTGGTGGCAGCCGAGTTGAGGGCACTGTTGGCTGATGCGACACCGTCGACCGCGACGTCGGCCTCGGCGGGCGGTTTCGCTGCCGGGGGCAGGGTCGACATCCATGCCGAGAGCGGAGCGATCGCAGCTGGTGTGATCAATGGGGAGGTGCGTGTCGGCACCCCTTGGCCACCCGGTCCGTCCCAGGGCTGAACGGATCGGATGCACCCCAGGACACTGCTCACCCGCAGCGACCTCCTCCGGTGGCAAGCCCGCGCAGAAGATCCCGCCACAGTCACCGAGGCATTCACAGACCTGCTGGAGAAGATGCAGCAGATTCTCGGCCCCGACCACCCCACAACCCTCAAAACCCGCAGCTACCTCGCCCGCTTCCGGGGCGAGAGAGGCAACGCGGCCGATGCGGTCAGGGAACTCAGCGGACTGCTGGCAGATCAAGAACGCATCCTGGGCTCGCACCACCCCGACACCACAACGACTCGCAACGAACTCGCCCGACGGCGACGATGAAGTTCTGCACGTCGCACGACCGCGGCACAGCTGACGGCGTTGAGCGTGCGCGTCCTCCATCCCGAGCCCGGTCAGAAACGCCGGCGGCTCAACAGTCCGGCAGCGAGCCCGCATCCGACCACGCGACCGTGCAGCCACACGATCACCGGCCGGGGACACTCCGGTCCTGCTCCACCGGGCGTCGTGACGTTCGGGTGGAGACAGTCCTCGTCGGCGCTGCCGCCGGGAACCTCGCGCGACCTGCCAGCAGCCCTGCCGTCGGTACTGGGCAGGCGGCAACCCGCTTGATCGCCTTGCGCTGCCCATACCTCCAGGCCGAGGGCGAACATCCAGTCCAGCACGAGCCACGCAGTTTCCAGCAGGAGAAGCGGGATCGCGAGGGCAAGGTCCACGCCCAAGCGCGTTCGGTGCGACCAGGGGCGCCAGCGTTTCGGTGGTGGAAGGGCGTCCGTCATGGCGTCAGAGTGCCGAGCCAGATGGTGAAGCGCCATGAGTAGGCGTACTCAACTCTGGGTCGCGGAGCGGCAGTGGTGGGCCACAAACTCACCAAAGACCAGCTGGACGCACTACGCGAACTTGGCGTCACCTGGGTGTGACGCCCAGATCCAGCTACTTGTGACGGCCGCTGGTTGAGCCAGTACGTGCTCGCCGATCGGTGCGCCGAGCCAATGCCGGGACAGGCCGGTGCAGAGATGACGGGGTCAGGGCCACGCGGGGCCAGGGCTTGCGTCACACCAACACGCAACCCACGCGGCCCCTGTCGCGTCAGGTCCCATTCCTGTCGGCTTGCGCGGAATGGGTCGTTACTGTGAGCGCATGACGACTGAATCCGCCTCACCACCCGCAAACCTCGCCTCGATGCCCCGGGCTGAGTTCGCCTTCCCCGGCCCACTGCGCGACCAGCTCGTCGCAGCGATCCTCGACGGTTCCAAGACCGCCACGACAGGGCTCGTCCTCGACTACGAGCACGAAGGGGAGTCCCTGCCGGAAGTCGGGAGCCGTTCGGTGGTCATCGACTCGGACGACCGTCCGGTCGCGGTCATCGAGGTGACCGGCGTGCGGGTCGTCCCGCTGGTGCAGGTGGACCTCTCCCACGTCGTGGACGAGGGGGAGGGCCACACCAGCGTGGCCGAATGGCGGGCGGCCCACGAGCGGTTCTGGCACAGCGAGGAAATGCGTGCGGCGTTGGAAGACCCCGAGTTCGCCGTGGACGACACGACGCCGGTGGTTCTGGAACGCTTCCGCCTCATCACCGACCTTCGCCTCGCCGATTGACCAAGCTCCCATCACTCACTACGTCGTTACTCAGGCAGGGAGTCGGTGCAGCTGTGACTCTCGGAGTTCCGGCTCGTGGCGTAGACCCACAGGTGGCTGATGCCCTTCTTGGGCTGCTGGACAGAGGTGTACCAGCGCTTGAGCGTGCCCTTGCCTCCGTGCATCTGCCGTCGGCGGTAGTTGGTGAGGCTCCCGTCCCGGTTGAACGTCTGGATCTGGACGGATGGATTCCGCCCGTCTGCGGCCAGGTCGAGCAGGGAGATGCGGAGCTTGTGCCTGTCGTACGGCTTGCCGCTGCCCTTCAGCTGGACTGACACCTTCAGAGTCTTCGCGTCGTCTACGCAGCCCATGTACCAGGTGCCCCGCAGCTCCGGACCGGCGTGCGCCGGGCCGGCCGACACCATGATCGTCGCAGCCAACGCGGCCGTCAGGGCAAGGGTGGTCCTCAGTCGTCGCATGCGTTCCCCCGTGAACGTCTTGTGCATGATTCCTACCCACGATGAAATCTCGCGGACACGGATTGCAATGAGACTTCAGGCCAGGTTGGACACTGCCTGATACGGCCGGGTTGAGCCGTACGGCTCAACCCGGCTGCCCTCCCCCGCTGCCCCTGCCCCTGCCCGCCTGGCTAGCCGCAGATGGAGCCCTCTTGTAGCTCCGGTCTCAGGTCCCTCCAGTGGTTGCTGCGGCTGCGGGCGCAGATGTCTGCTGCGGCCCGGTCCGCGTCGATGCCCCACAGCCGCGCCGAACCGTCCGTGCTCCTGGACACGAGGCTGCTTCCGTCCGGGCTGAACCCCACAGACCACACCCAGTCTTTGTGACCGCTGAGGACGGCCGTGGTCCGCTGCGCTGCCACGTCCCACAGACGGACGGTGTTGTCGAAACCGGCGCTGGCCAGCTTCCGCCCGTCTGGGCTGAAGGCGACCGAGGCAATGTTGTTGGAGTGGCCTTTCAGGGTGCCGACCGGTTGCCGGGAGCCCACGTCCCACAGGCGCACCACGAGGCCCGCTCCCGCGGTGGCGAGCGTCTTGCCGTCCGGTGAGAACGCGGCCGTGAAAAGGGCAGGAGCACGGCCGGAGAAGGTGGCCACGGGATGCTGCCGGGCAACGTCCCACAGTCGCACCGTGCTGCGGGTTCCGTAGTCGCTGCCGTTGTACGTGGCGGCCAGCGTCCGGCCGTCGGGTGCGTAGGCAAGGGCAGAAAGCCCCCCGGTCCTCCCCCTGAGGACGGCCTTGGTCCGATGGGTCGCCATGTCCCACAGTCGCACCGTGCGGTCGTCGGACAAAGCGGCGAGCGTCTTCCCGTCCGGCGAGAAGGTCACGGTCTGGGAGGTGTTGGTGCGCCCCTGGAACGTGGCCACCGCTCGGCCGGTGGCCACGTCCCAAAGCCGCACGGTGCCGTTGGTCTGCACGGCGGCGAGCGACTGCCCGTCCGGGGAGAACACCAGGCCCCAGGTGAGCTCGGCGGAGGTGGCGAGGGTGCGCAGCGGTCGTGGGTTCTTGGCGGACCAGAGGCGAAGGGTGCGGCCGGCGGTGGCGATCAGCCGGCCGTCCGGGGAGAACGCCACAGATCTGACCGCGTCATGGCGACCGCCGAGGGTGGCGGTTGTGTGGTGGGAGCGGGTGTCCCACAGCCGCACTGCTCCCTTGTCCGCGCTGTCGGGGGCCGCCAGGGTGCGGCTGTCCGGGGAGAAGCTGAGCGCGCTCGTCCCTTGGATGTGCGCGCTGACGACGGCAGTACGGCGGCGGGCCTTCACATCCCAGAGCCGTACGTGGTCATCGCTGCCGGCGGCCAGGGTGCGGCCGTCCGGGGAGAACGCCAGCGCCGAGGTTCCGTCGACGGTGCCGCCGGTGAGGGTGGCGGAAGTGCGGCGAGTGCCGACGTCCCAGAGCCGTACGGTGCAGTCGTCACTGCCGCTGGCGAGAGTGCGACCGTCAGGGGTGAAGGCAAGGGAGAGGACGGGTTCGGTGTGACCGCTGAGGACGGCCGTGGTCCGCCGCTCGGCCACGTCCCACAGGCGGACCGTGTTGTCACCACTGGCGCTGGCCAACGTGCGGCCGTCGGGCGAGAAGGCCACCACGGTGACATAGGCGGAGTGGCCGGTGAGGTCGGCCACCGCGCGCCCGGACTGCACGTCCCACAGGCGGACGGCCGCGCCGGCGGCCGCGGCCACGGTGTGGCCGTCCGCGGAGAACTCCACCGACCTCACCCGGTTCGTGGGGCCCGGGAGAACGGCGGTGCTGCTCTGGCTGCGCAGATTCCACAGCCGCACGGTTCGGTCGTCACTGCCGCTGGCCAGGGTTCGGCCGTCTCGGCTGAAGGCGAGCGCGGTCACCGCGTCGGTGTGGCCGATGAGTGTGCCGCGCAGCTGGTGGGAGCGCGCATCCCACAATTTGACCGTCCGGTCCTCGCTCGCAGTGGCGATCGTCCGGCCGTCGGGCGAGTAGGCCACCGCGTCCACGAAACCGGTGTGCCCGGTGAACTGGTTGGCTCTGAAGGTGGCATGAGCGCTGAGCAGGCTGCCTCTGGCAGCGACGGTGTGTGCCTGCTGATAGCCCTTCAGCGCGGTGAGCGCCGCTGCCTCCGGCTGCTGGTCGCGCAACTCCCCCGATTGGGCGGCGTACTGGCGGGAGACCGCCACCCGGCGTTGCTCCTCCGCACCCGATCGCTGCTTGAAGGCAATCCCCGCCGCGACCAGCGCACACACCAGGAGCCCGGCCAGCGTCGCGGTCACCCACCGGGCCCGCCGGCCGCGCCGCTGTTCACCACGGGTGCCGCTGCGCAGGAAGTCGTGCTCCAACGCGTTGAGCGCATCGCCGTGTTCACGGGACCACGCCTGGGCCGCGGCCAGCTGTGTACCCCGGTACAGCGCGCCGCTGTCCCGGTCCAGTTCGTCCCAGGTCTGGGCGGCGGCCGTGAGCCGGCGGTGGATCCGTAGCGCGTCCCGGTCGTCGTCCAGCCAGCGCCGCAGCCGGGGCCAGGCGGTGATCACTGACTCGTGGGCGAGAAAGACGTGTCCGTCGTCCAGGGTGAGCAGCCGGGCACGGGCCAGCCGGTCGAGGACTTCGTCGGTGTCGGCGCCGTCGTCTCCGCTCGTCCCGGTGGTGGCGAATTCGGCGTACGGGGTGGGGCGGTGGGTGTCTTCGGTGCCGTTGCCGGGGGCGATCAGGCGCAGCAGGATCCGGCGGGCGAGGACGGCTTGTGCGGGGGTGAGCCCACGGTAGGTGTCTTCGGCGGTGCGGGCGATGGCTCCGTGCAGGCCGCCTGCCGCTTCATAAGCGTGGGTGGTGAGTGTCTTTCCTCTACGGCGGCGCCACGTTTCCAACAGGGCGTGGGACATCAGGGGCAGGGCGCCGGGCTCGTCCTGGACTTCGTTGATGATGCGGGAGGTCAGGCCCTTTTCGACGGTCAGCCCGCAGGCCGTGGCCGGGCGTACGACCGCTTCCCGGTACTGGTCCCGGTCCATGGGGCCGACCAGCAAGGTGGCGTCCTTCAGTGCGGCGGCCAGGGCGCTGTGCTCGGCGCAGCGGCCGAAGAAGTCGGCGCGCACGGCCACGATGACCCGCAGCCGGGAGTCTTCGTTGCGGGCGGCGAGCAGCAGTTGGAGGAATTCGTCCCTTTCGCGGGCGTCGGGGCAGAGGGTGAAGAGTTCTTCGAACTGGTCGACCAGGGCCCAGGTGTCGCCCGGCCCCGGGGCTGGTTGCAGGCGGGGGCGGTGGGTCAGTGGGTGCGCGCCGGGGGTGAGGATGCGTACCGCCGCCGGTGGCTCGCCCTGTGCGTCGGCGGTCCGTCGGAGGCGGGGAACGAGTCCGGCCCGCAGCAGGGAGGACTTGCCGCTGCCCGAGGCTCCTACCAGAGCACTGACACTGTGCCGCCGGGCCGTCTCCTCGATCTCAGCGGTGAGCTCCTCGCGGCCGAAGAACAGACCAGCGTCACCTGGCTCGAATCGGGCCAGCCCTCTGTACGGGGGCTCGGTGTCGTCGTCCTGCGGGCGTGGTTGGCAGGTGAGCTCCTGGTCGACCTGCTCCCAGCGGAGCTGCCACTCCTCGGCGTCTCCGCCGCAGGCCGACACATAGGCCAGGAACGCCGGCAGGGTCGGCAGGCGTTCGCCGGCGGCGGCCTGTGACAGCGTCGTCGGGGAGTAGCCCGCGCGCCGCGCCATGGCCCGGTAGGCGGGTGCACCGGCTTCGTCCCGGAGCTTGCGTAACTCATACGCCAGCCGCTGGACCGGTCCGTCCTGCGGATCGATCGGATTCTCCGGACGCCCCACGAGTCCCTCCCCCTCAGATCACCGCCACCCTAGGGACCCCCCACAGGGGCAGCAACGCCCGCCTTGCTCGGGCGGTTGGTCCCAGCCGATTGATTAATGCAGCTCACAGGCCTGCCAAACAACTCTGAGGCAGCTGAACTCAATCCCGTACCGACACTTCGCCCTCAGTCGGGGGAGAGGGCGAAGCGTCGGTACGAGGGCGGGACATCGGCCACAGCAGAACCGTGGGGCCGCCGGCGCCTCGTCCCACAGGTGGCGTCACCAGACGGAGACGCCAGTCCACTCCTACGTTCAGAAAGGCAATCCTGTGCGTTACAAGCCACTCCTCCTCGGCGGCATCGCTGCCCTCAGCTGCCTCACGATGGCAGTCCCTGCTTCCGCCCTCTCGGTGAGTCTCGGTGGGGCGGGCAAGGCACATACGTACCTCCAGCGCCACCAGGTCGAGGTCACCGATACGTCGGCGGACGCGTGCGACGTGGCAGTGGAGTACTACCGGAAGAAGCATCCGCACAAAAAGCGGTCGGTCTGGGTAGGGACCGGCGTCCACACCTCAAAGCATTCCAAATACGGCAGTTACATCAAGAAAATACGGATCCATGAGGACTCGTGGGGAAGTGACCGCTACAGCAGCTGGAAGTCCTGAGCCTCCTCGAACTGCCCTCCGGGGGCCCTTGCCCCCGGAGGGCAGCACCCTTCTCATTTCGCGGAAAGGCAGCCAATGGAAAGCGGTCGGGTGCGTTGGGTGGCCCTGTGCCTGGCAACTGTGGCCGTGGCTCTGTCCTTGGCCGGCTTCGTCGTCATTGCGGCCACCTATCAGGGCCGGGAAGCCGCTCAGGCGGCGCGCAGCCCACATGTGGTGCCATCAGAGGAAAAGGGCAAAGCGTTTGCCCTTTGGCAGGACGGATTCGACACGGTCGGTGGGGAGCAGTACTCCGTGATCTATGTCGATCCGCTCACCGATAGTGCCCCACCGCCTCCAGGGTTGCGGGAATGGCCCAGGCCCGGTCACGCCGTTCTCTCTCCCGGTGCCAAGAGCCAAGGGGCCGGCGAAGGCATCGCTACACGATTTGGCCCCGTGGACGGCGTCATCGGTCCTGAAGGGTTGGCCAGCGCAGGCGAGCCCCTGGTCTACATCCGGCCGGATGCCCCGATGACCGGCGGGTATCCCGTCTCCGCGTGGGGCGACGACGAGGGGCCGGTCTTCGGCGAGCCCCTATTTGCCGAGCGCCCCGCCAACTTCTATGTCCTGGCTGCCGCTACTGCGCTCGCGCCCGCTCTCGTACTCACCGTGACCGCCGCTCGTACAGGTTCAGCCGCTGTCCGCCGACGTCGCGCGGCCATGTTCTCCTCGGGTTCCGGCTGTCGGCATCGTCTGCTGCGCGACATCGCGGAAGTGAGCCCCGCCATCGCGGCCGGAGGCGGCCTGGCCACTGTCGTGTTGTGGTGCTACCAGTCCTCCGACTGGCCTGTGCCAAAGGTCGGTTACATAATGACGGCCCGCTTCCTGGCCCCCTACGAGTTCGCGCTCTTCGGCTGCGTGGCACTGGCCGTTCTCCTCGTGATGCTGGCCACCGTGCTACTGAAACCGCGCATCATGAGTGCGGACAAGAGGCGCCCCCCTGTGCGCGACCGTGCCCTGACGAAGGGCGCTGCCGGACTCTGCCCATGGGCCTTCGTGTTTGTCATGTTGGTGCCTGGACTGCTCGGCACCAACGGTGAGGAATGGCTTTTCCTCCTGCCGTATGGCACAGGTGTCCTGACTGCGCTCGTCACTCTGCCCGCGCTTGTCTCTCTCCTCGTCCGGGCTGCCGGCCGTGGTCTGACCTCATATGGCAAAAGCAGGGGCAGGCCTTCTGCACTCCTGGCGGGACGGTGGGTGGCCGCACGCCCAGCTCCCGTGACACGAGCGATCGCAAGCATCGTGCTGGCTCTCTGCATATCAGCCCTGCTCTATACCTGGCACAACAAGATCAGCGGGAGCGACAAGGCCGCGGCACAGCTTCAGAGTCAGTTGCGTGGATCGGTCGTACAGGTCGACGGCCGGATCGAAGACAACACAAACGACCGCCTGGCCAGATTCACAAAGGCCCTCCCGCCCGGCGTCTCCCTCCTGGGCATCTACCCACAGCAAGCCCGAGGGGGCGTCGGGCACATCCGGATCATCGCTTCTCCCACCGCTTTGCAGAAGATCGGCCTGCCACCTACCCCACACTCGAGGCCCGTCAAGTGGCAGGACGCCACAACGCTCCGCGGCCGGACACTGCTCGGCGATGCTTCGGAATACGGCGGAATCCCCGTCCGCGTATCCGTGGGCCCCGTTACTGCCGCAGACAGCCTGCGTGCCCTGCAGGTCGTGGCACCCGAAGAGCGTCACATCGCTCCCGCTGTGGTCAAAGAAATCGCCCATCGGCATCTGCTGCCGGGCTGGACAGCTGATCCGCCCGGCAGCCAGTGGACGTCCAGTCTTGTCACCTACCAGAAGCGCAGTTGGTGGTTGGCGTTGTCCGTGCTGGCCATGATCGGGCTACTGACCTTTGCCGGCTGCCTCTCGAGCGTCGCGGAGTTCGCACGCTTCCGTCGTCCCCTCGAACCGGTGAAGGACACAGCCGGCCCCCGCCTGCTGTTCGTCAGGATCGCGCTGTGGGTCTTTCTGGGGACCTTCACCGTAGCCGCGTCGCTGGGGTCCGTCGCCGCAGTCATGCTCACCACCCCGTTGCTGGGTCCACCGTTCGACGCAGCAAGTCTTCCGGCCCCCGTGATAGTGCCAGGCATCGGCATCATCACGCTCATCGGTGCGATCATGACGATCTGGTCCTGTTGGAACGCTGTGCGAAAGGCCCACCGTTGGAGGCATTCGGGCGACTAGGCATGCCGCCTGCCACCAACGGTTGGTCCACGGCCCCTTCCGCAGGGGTTCGGCATTCCGGTGGACGACGACATGGAGTTCTCCTCTTATGCGGTCGGGGCGTAAGAGCTGCCTGTTCGGGCGGGGCGCGCGGCGACACTGCGCGCCGCCCACAGCGAGATAAGCCCACGCGTTCGTTAGAGGCTATAACGCGCGCGAGAGGGGAATCAATGCCTGAGCTCAGCAGTAGGGGCTCCAACGACCAAAACGCGCCATCAGCTTCCGCGCGGCGTCCTCGTTCAGCCCGAGGGCGGCTGCGGCCTGCTCGGCGGTCGCGTCCCGCCGGGCATCGTGGGCCGGCCAGTACCCGACCTGTACAGCCGTCACCTCCAGCCGACGGGCTGCTCGAACGGCCGCCAGCGGTGAGGACTTCGCCAGCCTCTCGATCTCCCCCGCCAGCTGAGCCAGCAGATCGGCTACCGTCTCCGGCAGAGGAACAGCCGAATTCTCCACCGTGACGGTGTGCTCGTCCCAATCCTCCATGCACGCGTCCGCTGCGGACGCGCCCGCCTCGGCCAGCTCCTGGTCGCCGATCTCGTCCCAGTCCAGCCGGTGCTCTGTGCCGGTCCAGCCGCAGGAACACACCGCGCGCAACGCGGCAGCCCGCGGTGCGTGGGTGAAGTGGCCGTCGTAGACACTCCACTGCGAGACCGACTGCCCACCTCCACCGGAATTCATCTGGAAGAAGACAGGGCCCGGAACGGTGCCGTCAGCCAGGAGTACACCGACCGCGCCCTCGTGCGACGCGCCGAACTCCTCCGTCGTCCACAACTCACGCTCACCCATGGCAGCCCTCCAGCCGCTTCACCTTCACCCGAGCACGCCCCGGCCGGGGTGCCGGAGACGACGATGCCGCAGCCCCGGCGGGCGGCACACCGGATTCGCCAAAACTCGGGGATCGTGTGCGCGATGCCGCGTCGCCGCCGCTCATGCGCCGCTTCAGTGACTTGGGTATGGAACCTCTTCGCAGTGCGAGTGCTCCTATATGAGGCAAAGGTGTGCGCATGTATGCATGTCCGCATACGCACTCACGCACACCATGAGCACGGCCTGACCATGACGAACGTCAACCTGTGCCGCCCAGGCGGCACTTGGGATACGAAAGGTCTGCTGGATGAAGATTCGCCGCACCCTGACGGCCGCCGCAGCGGCTGCCGTGTTAGCGCCCGCGGCCGTACTGGCCGCACCCGCCGCCGCGTTCGCAACGGAGCCGGTGTCCGAGGCCGGCCCCCGCACGCCCGCCTCCCCCGAAGCCGCAACACCGGCGGACCGGCCAGCGGATTCCGATGGCGCGGGCCAGCCCTGCGCCTTCGAGTCCGACCAGTTACAGGTGGCCGTCCACGGGCTGCCGCGCCGGCTGACTGCGGGCGGCGCCTGGACCCCCTTCTCCATGACGCTTACTAACACCACCGGCAAGGCCCTGGGGGAGGTCCAGCCCTTCCTGCTCGTGTCCTCCGCCGAAGATGTCGACCGGCCGTACTGGGAGCTGGAGACGGAGTACCGCGACGCCAAGACCGGGCGGTGGAAGACCTTCCATGACGCGGAGCCCGAGGACCTGTTCGGCTTCTTTGCCGTCGGTCCGCGCAGCAGCATCACGCTCCAACTGCGCACCCGCGTGGTCAAGGACGCCAAGCCCGGCGCCGGGTATGCGCTCGCCGCCGGCGACTACCGCAACCGCGACGGTTCCTGTGGTTCGGCCAAGGAAGCCTGGTACGACTTCACCATCCTCCCCGCGGGCGCGAAGCCGACGCAGCCCCCGACCGCCAAGCCGGGTAAGCCGGGCAAGCCGGGTGGCACGGCCGAGACCGGCCAGAGCGCCGCGACCGGCGGCGGTACGGGTGGTTCCGGTTCCACCGGTGGCCTCAGCCCGCAGGGCGGCGCCCAGCTCGCCGCGACCGGCTCCTCGTCCGCGCTCCCGGCGATCGCTCTCGCCGGCGGAGCCGCGATGGTGGTGGGCGCGGGTGCGGTCATCGGCGTGCGCCGCCGGAAGGGCGTGGCCGGTCCGGGCGCCACGGACGTCACCGCGTAAGACCAACCATTTCTCCAAGTACCTGATAACCCAAGGATCCACGGCCTGAGAACTCCGTGACACTGGAAACAAAGGCTCCAAGGGTCCGAAAAACCAGGAAAGAGATCTTCATGAAACTGCGCCGCGCCCTGTCTGTCTCGGCCGCGACGGCCGCCCTGCTCCCCGTGGTGGTGGCCGCCGCGCCCGCATCCCAGGCGGCCCCTGCCGCGGAAATCCCGAAGTGCTCCGATGTCAGCAACGGGCAGCACCACAACAACGCCTTAGTGGGCCGCTCGTTCGGCATACCCGACTCGATCACTCTCGGCACTCACTGGACGACCTACACCGCCACGCTCACCAACGCCTCGGCGAAGGAGCTGAAGTCGTTCGAGCTCAGCGCCAAGCTGGGCAGTTACGTCTACAACGAGGGCGAGCGCGACCTGAGCCCGTACGGCGATCTGCAGTACTGGGACACCTCGCAGCGCGCCTGGAAGACGCTGCGCCAGGCCGATGGAAACGCCGGCGGCACCGTCCCCGGTCCGAAGACGCTGAAGCCCCGTGAGTCCGTCCACATGCAGCTGCGGTTCAGGGTGAGTAAGGACCTGCCCCTGGACCACAATTACGACGCGTTCACCGGCCTCACCGGCACCTTCATCGACCGCTACCGCGACACCGACTGCACGTCCGACGGCGACGCCGTGGGCGGTTTCTACCCCCGCAAGGGCTGAAACCTGGGGGGTGCCGCCGTCGCGGCCCGACGGCGGCAGCCCCCATGCGGTGTGTTGCGGTGAGGTTCCCGGCCGGCACGAGGTGGAGGCGCAGCAGCCGCACTCGGTACTCGCGATCGCGATGGCGGACGCGTTCGATCACTGCTTGCCGCCCTCGCCAACGCCGGGCTCCGCAACACGAACCCCGCCCAGGCCGCCCCGCGCCCCCACGCCCCCGCCTCTGAAGGGGACAGAGAAATTCGGCCATGTTCAGCGAGGGAGGAGTGAACTTCCCTTCCGGACAGTCAGGTTCGCGGGCGCGCCGGTACGTTTGCCTGACGCAAAACGGTTCACCGGATGCGATGCGGCGGGGGGCGTGAGGCCCGCCGGAGGGATGGGGGGTCCGATGCTTTCGTGGGCCGAGGGCGCGCTGTACGGCGCCGGCGGCGGGCTGGTCGTCGAGGCCGTCGTCACTTTCGGGCGACTGCATGCGTGGCAGCAGGCGCGGCATGCGGCGAGGGTGGCAACCGAGGCGTTGCCGCAGCTCGGCACGTACATCGATCCGCCAGCGGATTCGCTTGCCGCGCTCTTCCGCATCGTGCTGGGCGGCGCGGCCGGCTGGCTGCTCCACGGCGAGCTGGCCGGGGTGTTCGCGGCCGTCGCGGTGGGGGCTTCTGCGCCTGCCGTGCTCGCCCAGATGGGGAGCGCCACCACCGTCACCGAGGCGCTCCAGGCAGGGGCTGCTCCCGGCGCCGCTCCCGCCGCCCCCACCACCCCGGCCCCTCCCACCGTTCCGACGCAGCCCGGCCCACTGGGACGCGACCAGGCGCGAGGGGAGGCCGCCCCGTGAACCGCGGATCGGTCGCCCGGCGCTCCTGGGCGTCATTCACCGGCCGACGTCGCACCAGCCCCCCGCGGGCAGCGGAACGCGGACGTGCTGGATACGCCCTGTGGCGGCGCGCCTGGGCATCGTTCACCGGCGTCGTCCTCCCCCCGCGTCCCGACCACGTTCCCGCCTCCGCCCCCCAACAGGCGCCTGCGCCTGCGCACCGGCCGCAGGCCGACCCCGTCGCGCCGGGCTGGTTCACGCTGCCACCGCTTCCCGCGGCCGGCGCGCTGACCGCCTCCGGGAGTGACACGGTGGTCCTGGAAGCCTCCTCCCCCGACGGCCGGGCGACTTTCCTGCTGCGCCACCCTGCGGGCAACTCGTCCGAGTACAGCCTCGAGCTGGTGGTGCGCGGCGCCGACGACGAGGACCGGCCGCTGCTGGCCACCGTCACCTACGCGCAGCCGGACGGGCACAAGCGCGCTCTCCTGGTGCCCGTGGTGCCTGGCCGGTTCGGGCCCGCGGCCTCGTACGTCCGCCTCCGCGGTTTCGGACCGGGCGCGACGTGGGCCGCCACCGGCCCGTCACCCGTGTCTGCGGAGGCCGACTGGGCCCCGGCCACCGTCGTGGACTCCGTCGGCGCGGCGCTCAACGAGACGACCCGCGACGCCTGGCGCCGCGTAAGGGAATGCGTCAGTGAAGGGGTACGCGACGTCATCGACGGTGCGCTGCGATGACGCCCAAGGAGGCGTCCGGTCCCGCCGGGCGGCACCACGCCGCGCTCGACGCCGTCCTCCGGGAGACAAGCCCTCAGGGCGCGGTGCACGAGCTGCTCGGCGAGCGGCAGTTGTGGTGGAAGTGCTGCAGCGAGGCGGTCCGCACGGCCCCCTCCTGGCTGCGCTCCGGAAGCGCCGGGGAGCTGGCCGCCTGGATCGAGGCGACAGCCCCGGACCGCCCGTCCGACACGATGACGCCCGCCCTCCACGCCTACCTGCTGGCCCACGCCCTGAGCGCACCGGAGGGCGGGGCAGCGGAGCACGACGAAGCGCTGGCGCGCGTACGGAGCACGTGGGCGGGCAGCGGTCTGCTGTCCGTCAACGCCGCACCCGGTCCCGCGCAGCCGTCCGGCCGGGGTGTCGACGGCCTCCCGGCAGACGCCGCCGAGCGGCTGAACGCCGTTCTGGAGCGCATCCCGCAGCTGCCCGGCGACGAGGGCGAGCGGTCGCCCGCGCCGGACGGCACGCTGATGGCCGCCGTACTGCTGATGGCAGGCTGCGAGCCGCGCAGACGGCCGCTGGTACAAGTGCCGGTGGTGTTCGGAGAGACGGACCACAACGAGGAACCCGGTGCCACCGGCGTCCTGGAGCTCCGCGAGTTCCCCGCCGGTCCCCCGGGCCTGTACCCCGATCCCCGCTTCATGTCCGGACTGCGCAGCTCCGACGGCCAGTTCGCCACCGCCCTCGGCCGGGCGTGGGCCGTGGCCGGGCCCGGCCGAGGCTCGCGCTGTGTGCTGTGGCGCCTCGTCTTCACGGACCGCCCCGCCCCTCCCGCACGGATCGAGGGCCCCTCCCTCGGCGCCGCCTTCGCCCTGGGCCTGCGGGAACTCCTGCGGCATCCCCGAACGCGACGTCCCAGCGTGGCCTGGCTGCGCGGTGTCTTCTACGGTCTGCGCCCGCGCACCGCGGTGACGGGGGCACTGGGCAACGGTGAGCGGCTCACCGGTGTCAGCGGTATGGAGAGCAAGCTCCTGGCCGCACGCCGCAAAGGGCTGCGCCTGGTCGCCCCTGCCGCGAACCGGGCCGGTGCCGCCCACGCGCCCGAGCCCGCGGACGTGAAGTTCGCCGAGACGCTCCGTCAGGCCGACCGCCACGCCCGGCGCTTCCGCACCGCCCGCCTGCTCACCGCGCTGGCTCTGGTCGCTGCGGCAGTGACGTCCGGGGTGGTGGTGGAGCACCGGGAGTCCGCGGCCAGGGACCGGCTGACCACCGCTCACCGGCTGGCCGATGTGTCGGAGAACCTGCTGCGGAGCGACGTCGGGCTCGCCTGGCTGTTCGCGGAGCGCGCGTACCGGCAGCACGCCGATCCGCTGACCCGCCGGGCCCTGTTCCGCGCGGTCACCGCGAGCCCTCATCTGGCCGGAAGTGTGCGGGCCACCGGGACGGTCTCCGCAGTGGCGGCCTCGGGGGACGGGGAGCGCGCCTTCGCCGGGACCCGGGGCGGCGACGTAGAGCTGTGGGCGCTCGACGGCGGGCGGTTCGCCGGCCACCACGAGCGACTGGGCCGCCTCCCCGGCCCGGTGGAGACGGTCACGTCCAATGCCGGCGGCGGAATCATCGCGGCGGCCGACCGCCGCACGGTCAAGGTGTGGGCGTACGGGGAGATCTCCACCGCGCCCCGCCTGCCCGACGGGCAGCGGCCCACCGCGCTCGCGGTCTCCCCGTCGGGACGCTTCGTCGCGGTCACCACGACGGCCTCGGAGTACGGCCTCCCGCGCACGCTCTCGGTCCTGGACCGGGACTCGGGGCGGACGAGACACCTGGAGCTCGACGACATGACGTCGGACCCGTCCACCCTCGCCTTCGACGGGGATGCGGAGCTGGTGGTCATCGAGTTCGCCTACGGCACCTGGAACCGGATCTCCATGAAGCGGCTCACCCGCACCGCCGGCAGCGCGGTCGGCTTCGGCGTTCACCACTCGGCCGCCGCGCTCGCCCCGGACGGCAGCCACTTCACCTACAGCAACAAAGGCTCCCCGCTGCCGGTATGGCCGTCCGAGGGCGAGCCTGAAGTCGACAAGCCGGGGCTGGAGGCGGAGACGGAACCGGGCCTTCCGGCGGCCCTGGCCGTCAGCCGCGGCGGTACCCACGTGGCCGCAGCGATCGGCTCCACCGTCCGCGTGAGCCGGACGTACGTGCCGGGCGGGAAGGCGTCCGGGCCACTCGCCCTCCCCGGTGCAGGGCCGGTCGCCCGGGACGCCCTCGCCTTCGTCGGCTCCGGCGGCAGCCGGCTCGTCTCGGCGTCCCTCGACGTCCTCAGCCTGTGGGACCTGGAGCAGCACTCCCGCATCGCGCGAGCCGCCGAAGTGGCGATCCCGGGCTCCTGCCTGGCCTGTGAGGCGCCGCGCGTGTCCGTGTCGCCGGACGGGCGCGACGCGGCGGTCCTCGACAGCGAGGGAACCCGGCTGTCCACCCTGAGACTCGGCGTTCCCGCCACGCAACAGTGGCAGAGGAAGCATCCCCGCGTGGTGAAGCTCCCCGGAGTCGCGGAGCTGCTGTGGCGGCCCGACAGCGAGCGTCTGACCGTGGTGGCTCCGGACGGCAGCGCGCAGACCCTCGCCCGGGGACGGGTGTGGCGGCCCGTCGGCTCCTGGCCCGCCGTACCGAACCCGCTCCGGCTCTCCGACCCGCCCGCGCTGCTGCGGTTCCTGCCCGGCGGCCGGAAGGTCGCCGAGGTGCACAACTCCGGCACGGTCCGCTTCAGGGACGCGGAGTCCGGAAAGGTGCTGCGTGAGGTGCCGGGCCCGAGATCCATGGCGCCGACGGCCGCCTCCGGCGCCGTCCTGAGCAGCAGCTACGTGGCGCTGGACGCACAGGCCGCGCACGCCGCGGTGCTCGACACGCCGGACCTCGACGAGAGCGGCAGCACCCGCATCCACGTCATCAGCACCGAGTCCGGCCGCATCCGCACGATCCGCGCGGCCGACGCCCGGGGCATCACCTACGCCGGCGACCGTCTGCTCATCCAACGCAGCGGCGGCGCACTGGAGTTGCGGTCCGCGGACGGCAGCCGGCGCCTCGGCACGGTCGAGGGCGCGGCCGACCCCGCGGTCGGCCCGGTCACCGGCGGGGATCTCGTCGCCGGGACGACGTCCGAGGACCACACCGTCCGCCTCCTCGACCTGGGCTCAGAGAGCACCCTCGGGACGCTCCCGCTGCCCGAGGGCAACAAGGCGGAGTCGACGGGCATCGCCCTCACGGCGGACGGTACAAAGCTCGTCACCGCGACGGAGGCCGACTACTCGGAGACCGACGCCCCCGAACCCGACGGCCCTGCCACCGACGACATGGGGCAACTCATCGAATGGAGGATCGATCCGCGTGTCTGGATCCGCACCGTCTGCTCGTCGGCCGGCAGGGAACTCCGGCCGGACGACTGGGAGCAGCACATGGGCACGGAGGCGCCGCCGTCGCTGCGCTGCGGGGGGTGAGGCGCGAGGGCTCGCCGCGGCGCTCGCGGTGGCGGCGGCGCTCGCGCTGGCCGGCTGCGGGCCGGATTCCGGCGGCCGCGCGGACGGCGGCGGCCCGAGTCCCTCTCCCTCTGCCCCTACCGTGATCCGCCTGCCGGGCAACGCCTCCCCCGGCGACATGATCCTGACCGACGACGGCACACTGTGGGTCACCGAGTCGAGGCTCGCCGCGATCGCGGAGATCGCCCCGTCGGGGAAGGTCACCCAGCACCCCCTGCCCCACGGCACCGGCTTCCCGCCCTTCCCGGCCGACCTCCAGGAGTCCCCGGACGGTGGGATCTGGTACACCGCCGGCGACCAGATCGGACGCCTCGGCCCGTCCGGCAAGTTCACCTGGTGGAGCGACAGTTACGACGCCCCCGGCAACGGCCCCGGTGCCGACGACAACCGTCCCGGCTTCCCCGACGCCCTGACCCTCGGCCCCGACGACACCATCTGGTTCGAGCACTCCGAGCGCGGCTCGAAGGTCTTCAGCCGCGCCGACACCAAGCGCGGGCTGGACCGCATCACGCGGCTGAAGAGCCAGTTCAACGTCGGGCCGGGTGGAATGACCCTGGGGCCGGACGGTGCGGTGTGGTTCTCCCAGCAGCTCGAGTACGACGCGGAGCAGCGCGAGGGCATCGGGCGGCTCACCGCCGAGGGGGACTACAAGAAGTGGCCGCTGCCCAAGGGCTCGGCCCCGAACGACATCGTCGCCGGGCCCGACGAGGCGCTGTGGTTCACCGATCGGCGCGGCATCGGACGCATCGACACCGACGGCGGCCTCTCCCACTTCCCGGTACCCGCCTCCAAGTACCCGAGCGACATCACCCTCGGGCCCGACAAGGCCCTCTGGTTCACGACGGACCGCCGCGTCGGGCGCATCACCACGAAGGGGCGGATCACCCTCTGGCCCGTGCGGGGCGCGAAGGAACTGGCCGACATCGTGCCCGTCCCGGACGGCAGCTTCTGGCTGGCGGACCGCGGGACCGACACGGTCCGCCACTTCACACCGCCCCGCTGAACCGCCCCTCCACGGTGGGGTTCCGCTCCGGACCGACATGGACCGCCACGGTCAAGGACTGGGCATGACGGATGCGCCCCGCAGGGGCTGCCGGGCCCTGCACAGCCCGACGACATCGTCCTCGGCACCGGTTGCGGGTGGTGCCGCTATGCCGGGTAGAAGTGCCACCCCTGCCGCGCCGAGGGGCTGCCGCCCCACATCTTCTTCAGGTCCACGTAGTTGTCGCCTTCACTGCGTGCGGTCAGAGCCAGATCCTCGTGAATGTAGGAGACGATCCCGTAATCGGGGTTCTCGGGGTCGGTGCCAGGAACCGGCTTGAGCAGCCACCACTGGCCCTTGTTTCCCCGGCTGCAGACCCGCAGATACGAAATGCTGTCGGCGCCGTTCTCGTCCGTGGCGCAGGCGCCCCCGGGAGAACTCTTGAGTTGGTACACGGGCCGGTTGTCCGAGTAGGCGACCACCTCGAACTGCCACTGGTTGTTCCAGGTCGGCTGGTCGCTCGGATAAACCTGAAGATATGTCCCCGCATTCCCCTTCGTGTCGTCCGGAAGCAAGTAGTTGCCGGTGACCTGGCTTACGGCCACCACAGGCTGCCCGACGGGCACCGCCTTGACGGCCGGAGCGGTGGCCTGGGCGGGCGTGGTGAGCGCGACCGCGGCCAGGGCGGTGGCTGCGGTGGCGATGAGCTTTCGGATGGTACGGATGTGCAAGGGATGCCTCCTTGGGCCAGGCAATGACTGCCGCTCGGAGAGCGATTTCTCCGAGCCGCAGAAAATGGTATGGCCGGGAACTCCCCGAAGGGAGCGTGAGAAGTCGCCACTCGGAGCGGTGAACACAAATGCGCCAAGGCCCTTTCCTGGCGAGCGCGTTCCGTCCTCCATGCATTCGGGATGTCGGCACATTAATATGCATGGATCGGGTGACGTGTTCTCGCGCAAAGCGCTGCGGGGAACCTTGCTCAGGGCGCCAGCTTATTCCCGCTCCTGGGCGCGTCGCGTCGCCAACCCACCGCGCCCGATGGCCTGTTCACATGCCTGTGTGCCGGGCCGGCGACACCGCTGGGCGCCCCCGGCCCGGCTTTCCGCCAGGCCCCCCACGACACAAACCGCGCGTACCGGCCTACGGCCTTCCTGCTCCTGCGGATTCCTCAGCGCTGCGGGTCGATTGCCACGGAGTGGAGCACCTTCCCGTCGAGGTCGCGCAGCCGTACGGTCATGACCTTGGACGAGCCGTCGATGTCGACCTCGCCGAAGTACTGATAGCCGAACGCCGGATTGTTGTGCTCCGCGTCCGGGGCGAGGGCCTGGAAGCGCACCTGGGGGCCGAAGGTGCCGTCGAGCCTGTTGGGCTCGTTGGCGACGATGGCGTTGAGCGGTCCGGACACGAACTCCCAGAACGGCGTGAAGTCCTGGAAGGCCGCCTTGTCCGGGTCGTAGTAGTGGGCGGCGGTGTAGTGCACGTCCGCCGTGAGCCAGACCGTGTTGGCGATGTGCCGCCGGTGGATGAAGGACAGGACCCGGGCGATCTCCCCTTCGCGGCCCAGCGGAGCGCCGTCGTCGCCCTGCGCTATCGCCTCCTGGGCGGCGCCGTCCGGCACCACGAGGCCCAGCGGCATGTCCGCGGCGATCACCTTCCAGGTCGCCCGCGAGGCCGCCAGCTCGCGCTTGAGCCATGCGACCTGCTTCGCGCCCAGGATCCCGCTGTCCGTGGCGGGTCCGGTGTTCGCGCTGTTGGCGTCCCGGTAGCTGCGCATGTCGAGTACGAAGACGTCGAGGAGCGGCCCGTAACGGATGACCCGGTGGACGCGGTCGCCGCCGCTGGGACCCGTCTCGATCGGCAGGTACTCGAAGAGCGCCTGCCGGGCGCGGGCCGCGAGGACGTCCACGCGCCGTTCGGTGTAGCGGGTGTCGGTGAGCACTTCGCCCGGATACCAGTTGTTGAGGACCTCGTGGTCGTCCCACTGGTTGATCTGCGGAACGGCCGCGGCGAAGGCGCGGAGGTTCTCGTCCATGAGGTTGTACTTGTGCTGGCCGCGGAACTCGGCCAGGGTCTCGGCGACCTTGGATTTCTCCGGGGTCACCACGTTGCGCCAGACGCGGCCGTCCGGGAGGGTCCGGGTCTCCGGGATCACGCCGTCGGCATACCAGAAGTCACCGCTGCACAGAAAGAAGTCCGGGTCGCGCTCCGCCATGGCCCGGAAGATGCGGTAGCCGCCGGCGTCCGGGTTGATGCCCCAGCCCTGGCCCGCCAGGTCGGCGGACCAGACGAAGCGCACATCGTCGCGGACAGTGGGCGCCGTGCGCAGCCGGCCGGTCGTGGGCTCGCCCACGAGCGAGGCGTCGCCGGGGTCGGCGAGCCGCACCCGGTAGTGGACATCGCTGCCGGCGGGCAGCCCGGACAGCTTGACCTTGCCCGTGAAGTCGGTCTCGGCCGTGAGGACGGGCCCGGGTATGGTCACCGACCGTGCGAAGTCGGGGCGGGTGCTCACCTCGACCGCCATCCGGGCGGGCCGGTCGGCCCGGGTCCAGACGACGCCGCCGTGCGCGGTGACGTCGCCGGTCTGTACTCCGTGGGTGAGGGTGGGGCGCCCGCTCCGTACGAGGGCCGGCGTGGCGAGAGCGGGTCCGGCGCTCGCGAGGGCGGTGGGCAGGGCGGCTCCGGCACCCAACAAAAGGGCGGATCGCAGGAGTTGGCGTCGCTGGACTGCCATGGTCAGTGCTCCCTGGGTGGCTCGACGGCAGGCGTATCTGCACGACTTCGCACATGTCTACGCACCCGCGGGAGCCGGCACCCCTCGGCTCGGTGAATGGGCGGGGGCGCCGGGCCCAACTAATTCAAGCCACGCGAAGAAAGCGGACAGCGACTCCCGAAACGCCCTCTCCGAGCTCAGGCGGCGGTCACGGCGCCACCTGCTCGGTCTCCGCACAACGTGGGGCCTCCGCTCGGGCAGAAGCCCCACGTCACATCACCTCGTCCGGAACGGATCAGAAGCGGCCGGGCATCCCCGGGACGCCCGGAGGCGTGGGAAGCGGCAGTTTGGTTGCGCTGCTGCGCTCACGTGCGGGCGCGGGCGCCTGGCAGGTCACGTCCTTCGCGGGGAGCTTGCCCGTGGTCAGGTACGCGGTGGCCGTCTTGTCGGCGCACGACTTGGAACCGTAGATGCCGTGTCCGACACCCCCGGCGACCGTGACCATCCTCGAGCCCTTCATGGCCCGGTGCATGCCGAGGCCACTGGACAGAGGTGTCTGGGAGTCCCACTCGTTCTGCAGGGTGAGCGCCCCGACCTTGTTGTCGATCGTGGTGGCGGGTTCGCTGCCGTTCTTCTTCCAGAACGCGCACGGCTTGATGTGGGACGCGAAGTCGCCGTACAAGGGGTACTTGGCCTTGTCCCGGATGGCGTCCCGGCGGTACTGCTCGGGGTCGCGCGGCCAGGCACGGGTGTCGGCACAGACGACGGTCCAGAAGGCGGCACTGGCGTTGTCCGAGGGCACGGCACGGCCGAATGCCGGCGGTGCGGGTCGTTCGGCCGTACCGGTGTCAGGGGTGGAGTCCGGGGCCCTGCCCTCGGCGGCCTTCTTCAGCTCGACGATTTCCTCGGCGGCATCGCGCACGCTGAAGAACATGGCGCGGCCCGCGCGGATGTCGTCACCGCTGATCAAGGCGCCGTGGAACTCGATCGGCTTCCGGTCGGCCCGGGCAACCAGACCCCAGAAGGTCTTGCGGACCTTGTCCGGGGTGCTGCCCAGCTTGTAAGTCGCGTTGCGCTGGGCGGTCCACTGGCTCCACCTCGTGAACGCGGGCTCACTGCCTTCCGCCCAGACCTGCATCATGCCCCGCCAGATCCGTGCGGGGTCGACGGCGCTGTCCAGGACGATCCGGTCGCTGCGCTTCGGGAACAGCTGCGTGTAGACGGCTCCGAGATAGGTGCCGTACGAGTACCCGAGGTAGGAAATCTTCTTCTCGCCCAGCACGGCGCGGATCACGTCCATGTCACGGGCGGTGTTGCGGGTGGTGATGTGGCGCAGCTTGTCGCCCTGCTTGGCGTTGCACTTCTCGGCGACGGTCCGGGCCCACTTGACGTCCTTGGCAAACGTAGCGGCCTTGTAGGGACGCTGCCAGTTCTCCTCCTCGGCGGTCAGGCCGCAGCTGAGGGGGGAGCTCTGGCCGACACCCCGCGGATCGAAGCCGATGAGGTCGTACTTTCTCGTCACGGACTTGGGGAGCTCACCCGACAGGTACTGCGGCATATCGAGGCCCGGGCCGCCCGGCCCCCCGGGATTGACCAGCAGAACACCGCGGCGTTCGGCGGGGCTGCTCGCCTTGATCCGCGATATCGCGACGTCGATCTTCTTGCCGCCGGGACGGCTGTAGTCCAACGGGACCTTGATGGTGGCGCACTGAAAGGAGGCAGGGGTTGCGCTGCTGCAGCGGTGCCACGCCGGCCTCTGCTCGAGGTGCCGCGGTAAGGGGTTCTCAGCGGCGGAGGCGGTCGCCGGCGTGAGTGCCGGAACCAGTGCCGCGACGGCGCTCGCCGCCAGGACAGGGGCTATTCGTCTGCTTCGCACGTGGGGATGGCCCTTCAGGTCGGTCGGTACGTGTGGGACGCACTCACCCTTACGCACAAGGAAGTTGGGCGAATCACTCAGCAGGGCACAGTGTGTCCAACTGTGGGTGGACGGACTGCTGGACATATGGTCCTGGAGTCGTACGCGGTGCGTCCGTCGTATCAGCGCCCAGAAGGGCGCCACCCGGCCGAGCGTGATCTCGCGGAACGGACCTGCGGCTCACCGAAGCGCCCACCGACTGGCACACCCGGGCGACATCAGCTCCGATGGTGGAACTGCCGCCCGCTCGCTGACGCTGACGAACGCACGACATGCTCCGACGGGATTCACGGCCTGAACTCTCTCGCGCCTCTATGCCAGTTCAGCATGAAACAGCGCATGAGTGTATTGGACCGCATAGCCGCGCAGAGGTGAAGGTGGCCGGGTAGAGATGACCACTCACCGGGATGGGCCGTGTCGCTCTCTCCCCTATAGCCCTGCATACGGGGCGACTTGGAGGTTTGGATCATGCAGCACACCCGTGCCCGGCGCACCGTTCTCGGTGCGCTTGCCACGCTCGCCCTCGTGCCGCTGGCGGCCTGTGGCCAAGGGGCTCCCCCGGACTCGTCGCCTCCGTCCGACGTGCCGTCCTCGTCCGCCGCGAAGACGAGGCCGGGTGCGGCCGCGAAGCCGTTCGCCCGCCAGTTCAAGGAGCTTGAGCGCACGTACGACGCGCGGCTGGGTGTCTACGCCGTCGACACCGACACCGGGCGCGAGGTGGCCTACAAAGACGGCGAACGGTTCTCCTACAACTCCACGTTCAAGGCGCTGGCCGCCGGTGCCGTACTGCGGAAGCACTCCCCGAGCGCGATGAACCGGGTGATCAAGTACTCCAGGGACGATCTGGTCGCCACCTCTCCCGTGAGCGAAAAACACGTCGAGACCGGGATGAGCCTGCGCGAGCTGTGTGACGCCGCCGTCCGCTACAGCGACAACACCGCGGCCAACCTGCTCCTTGAGGACCTCGGCGGACCCAAGCGCCTCGAGGCCGTACTCAAGGGGATCGGTGACGACGTCACCCGGATGGAGCGCATCGAGCCGAAGCTGAGCAGGTGGACCCCGGGCGAGACGCGGGACACGACCACACCGCGGACGCTGACCAAGGACCTGCGCGCGTTCGTCCTCGGGGACGTCCTCGACAAGGGCGATCGCAAGCAGCTCACGAAGTGGCTGCGGACCAACACCACCGGAGACGAGGTCATCAGGGCCGGGATGCCCAAGGGCTGGGTGGTCGGCGACAAGACCGGAGCCGGCAGCTACTACGGCGCCCGCGACGACATCGCCGTGGTGTGGCCCCCCGGCCGCGCCCCCATCGTCGTGGCGATCATGTCGAACCGCTTCAAGAAGGACGCCGATTTCGACAACAAACTGATCGCGGAAGCGGCATCCGTGGTGGCGGACACGCTGTCGTAGCGGGAGGCGCATGCGCTGCGGTCGGGCGCGCCGGTGAGCGAGCGCCGAACGGGCCGGGCCCGGCGGCAACTCACCACGCACTACCGACTCAGCACACGATGCCGGCCACGCCCGGAAGGGCCTGGCCGGCATCAGTGAGCAGCCGGATGCGAGCAGGTTCACGTTACGGAATATCCGATGCGCGCCCGGGAAGCGGCAGTATCCAGGAATGGAGACTCAGTGGAAACGGCCATCCCGGGCCACCAGCCCGTCAACTCGTCACAGGATTTCGATTTCGTTGACCTTCGGCGGACGGTTCGGGTAGGAGATCTCGTGCCACCGGTCGATCTTCACCGAATCGCCATTGGCGTCGTAGTAGATTAAGTCGTTGTTCCCCGTGGAGATCTTGTCGACCCACCACCCGCCGAAGGAGATCTTGCCACGGTTCGCGTAGCAGTCCACGCTCTGCTTCCCGTCGCTGTGGGACCAGATCTTCAGGAAGTTTTCCCCACCGCGACAGGGGACCTCGTCGATGGCGAAAGCGTTGCCGGTCGGCACGGTCACGGTGAACGCGGCGGCCGCGGCGAACGCCACGGCCACGGAACGCGCAGCCTTCTTCGTTTTTGAGATCACAAGTGCTCCTTGCTTCGGATGTCGAACCCCGAGCTCACTTCGCAACCACCGTGGGTGGCATCGATGTGGTGCTCGGATGACCCGAGCCTGTGGGGTGATCCGTCCCAGCCGCAACGAAAGCCCGGCAGTTCGGGACGCCGGAACGATGAAATGGGTCTTGACCAGGAAATACGTAAGCCGCCTGGAACACGGGAACGGGACGCACCAGGCCACGACTTCTTTGCCCCGCGGGTATCTGACCACCAGTACGGCCCATGTCCACCCGGCCAGGCCGTGCGGCAGTACGGGTGAGGCGCCACCTGCACCGGCGGCTGAAACACCTGCCAGTCCCCCCGTGCTCAGGCACCCGGCTACCGCACCGGCCACCGCCATCTCGCTTCGCGTATGACCGGCCGGACAAGTTCTAGGGGCGGAACCCGGTCACGGCGGCCTGCTGATCCATCGGGTCGCGCTTCCGGTCATCGCGGTTCGCGTCCCCACCAACCATCAGGAGAGAGTGTGGGGGTACCGAACGACTCGCACGTGAGGGGAAGTTGTGTACATTCGTACAACAGTCAAGAGAGCCGCAGCGGTCGCCATGGCGTGCACTGCCTTCGTGGGCCTGGGCGCCGTGACGGCGCCGCAGGCAAGCGCGGCCCCAGGTGGCTGCGGTCCGCCGCACCGCAACTACCAGGTGCAGACCTCCACCGGCACCGTGGGCACGGTGGGCGTGAACCTCAACGCCTGCCCGGACCAGGCGCCTTCCTCCTGGAGCATCTCCAAGGGGGAGGAGGCCGTCGGCATCTGGGGCGGTGCCAATCAGAAGCGGATGATGGGCGATCCCAGGACCGACCGGATCGGTCCGAACGACCGGGAGTTCAGCACCCGGGTGATCCTCATGAACTGCGTCCCGGCCGTTCACTGGGTCGCCGGGCCGAACGCCTGCTGGACCGAGGCCGAATGGAGCGTCCACTTGCGGGTGTTCAAGGAGGGCAACGAGGTGAAGTGGACCGAGAACGTCCAGCAGACGCAGAAGGCGGGCCCGCTTGCGCCCAACTACTGGGTCACCACCGGGGCCTGACGCTGCACCGCAGAAGCACATAAGCCGGTGTGCGTAACATCCGGCCTGCGCGACCCCACCGGGGCTGCGCAGGCCGGCTCACTGGTCAGTCACATTTCGCCCGCCCAGGACTTGTTCGCGAACACCCACCGGTTACCCGCCAGTGCGTCGTTCTGCTCGGGAAGCGGCCCGCGTCCATGGCGGCGGGTGAAGTCGAAGGGGGTGTGGACCGAAGTGGACCAGCCCTTGCCCGCCAGATCACCTGCGGAGTCGGGACGCGGCTCTCTGTCGAACAGGTTCAGCAGGTCGATGCCGATCTGGTGTTTCGTCGAGGCGTAGAGCGGGCTGTCGCGGTATTCCAGCAAGTCCTTGTCGAGCTTGACCTCGAATGCCAGAGCGCTTCCCTCCGTACTCAACCGGTCCACCGTGTCGATGAGGTACGTCTCGGCGGCGTTGGGCAGGTAGAACAGCAGCCCCTCGGCCAGCCAGACGCTCGGTGCGGCCGTGTCGAAGCCGGCGTCGGTCAGTGCTCCGGCCCAGTCGGCGCGCAGATCGGTCGGGATCGGAACGCGCGCTGCCTTCGGGGTGGCCGACAGTCCGCCGAGCACCTTGTGCTTGAACGCCAGCACGCCTTCCCTGTCGATCTCGAAGATCACGCAGCCGGGAGGCCATTCGAGTCGGAACGCCCGCGAATCCAACCCGGCCCCGAGCAGGACCACTTGGCGGGCGCCCGCGTGCATCGACCGGAGGAGAAAGTCGTCGAGGACCCTCGTCCGCAGACCGAAGTAACGCGCGAATCGCCCCCACAGCGGGTTCGCGTCCCCGTCCGGTACCTGTTGCATGCGGATCGGCCAGCCCGCGGACGCCGGTGTGGCGAGTACGAAGTGCTCTGCGTAGACGTCCCGGGCCAGGCTGTCATGGCGGTGGGTCTCGATCGCCCGTGCCGCGGCGACCAGGAGTGCGGTCAGGCCGACACCCCCTTCCACGTCTTCCACGCCGGTGTTCCGATGCGCTGTGCCGACCATATGTCCTCCCTTGGCGCGGAATACGGGTGATGGATCTGCGGTGAACGCATGCCGCTGCAGCTCTGGGCGACCGCGTTCCTCGGGGCGTGCCCGGTGGCGCACAGCCCTGCGGCCACCGGTTGCTCATGGTCCCCCCCCCTCCGGGACCAGGACGGGTTTGACCACGCGGCCCGCGTCGCAGTCGCGTTCGGCCTCGTTGATGTCGGCAAGTGGGTACGTACGGATCAGCTGGTCGAAGGGAAACCGCCCGGCCTGCCACAGCCCGGTCAGCCGCGGAATCAGCAGTCCCGGCACCGCGTCCCCCTCGCAGAGGTGGGAGATCCTCCGGCCCCGGTCCAGTGTCCCCGGCTCGAGCGGCAGCGCGGTGTGGAGCCGTGCCACCAGGCCGAGGTGGCCGGTCGGGCGCAGGGCCCGCAGCGCGTCGTTGATGAGCCGGGCAGAGCCCGTGCTGTCCAGCGCGTACTGCGCGCCGCCGTCGGTCAGTTGCTGAATGCGGTCGGGCAGGTCGGTGGTTGCGGCGTTCAGCGGGATGGCGCGGAACCGCTCGGCGAGGGCCAGCCGTTCGGGATGTCGGTCGACGGCCACGGTCACCGCTCCGGTGGCGGTGGCCGCCATCACCGCTGCCAGGCCCACCGCACCCGCGCCGAAGACCGCGAGGGTGTCGCCGGGGCCGACGCCGAAGGTGTTGAAGACCGCTCCGGCGCCGGTGAGGAAGCCGCAGCCGAGGGGCCCGAGCAGTTCGATGGGGAGCGAGGGGTCGACCCGGACGGCGTTGCGGGCCGGGACCATCGCGTACTCGGCGAACGAGGACTGCCCGAACCACCGGGGGGCCAGTTCGCCCCCGGCCGCGTCGGTGAACCGGGTCGCGTTCTCCTTGCGCCCTCCGAAGAGGTTGAGCGAGGCGAAGGAGTCACAGTAGGCGGGGGCCGCGCCCATGCAGTTCCGGCAGTGTCCGCAGGAGTCGAAGCTCAGCACGACATGGTCGCCGACGCTCAGGCCGGTGCCCGGGCCGCCCGTCTCCACCACGACCCCCGCCCCCTCGTGGCCGAGCACCGCCGGCAGCGGTGAGCGGCCCGCCGAACGCCGGACCGCGAGATCGGTCCGGCACATCCCGCAGCCCGCGATCTCGACCAGGATCTCGCCGTCGGCCGGCCCCGCGTTCAAGATCACCTCCTCGATGGCGAATCGGCTCTCGTACGAGCGCAGTACCGCTGCACCGAACCTCATCGTCACCCCTCCTGCGGACGGTGTACGACGAACGGCCTGAGGTTCCCGTAGAGCCCCCACAGCCCGCCCGCGACGCCGACACCGCTCTGCTTGATGCCCGCGAAGGGCTGGGCGAGGGACAGTTCGGCGTGGTGGTTGATCCACGCCGTCCCGCACTCCAGCCGGCCGGCCACCGCCTCGGCCCGGTCGAGGTCGGTGCCCCATACCGAGCCGCCCAGCCCGAAGCCGGTGTCATTGGCCGCCTCGACGGCTTCGTCGAGGCTCCTGTACGGCAGCACCGGCAGGACAGGACCGAACTGCTCCTGCGCCACCACCGGGCTGTCGGACGGGACATCGGCCAGGATCGTGGGGGCGAAGAAGTAGCCCGGCCGGTCCAGGCGGTGGCCACCGGCCACGGCTCTGGCGCCGTCTGCCAGGGCTTGGGCCGTGAAGCGCTCGACCCGGGCCAGTTGGGCAGCGTTGTTGACCGGCCCCAACTGCGAGCCAGGGTCGAGCCCGGCTCCGACGACGGCGGTCTTTGCGCGCTGCGCGAGGGCCTCGACCACCTGGGAGTAGAGCCGGGCCGGGGCGTAAACGCGCTTGACCGCCATGCAGACCTGTCCGCAGTTGCGGAACGCCGACCAGAACAGCCGGTCCGCGATCCGCTCCACATCCACGTCCTCCAGCAGGATGGCGGCATCATTGCCGCCCAGCTCCAGGGTGATCCGGGCGAGCGAGGCGGCCGCGCCCTCCGCGACGGCCTGCCCGGTGGGGATCGAACCGGTGAAGGTCACGTGGCGGATCCCCGGATGAGTCGCGAGGCGGGCGCCGAGGGGCTCGCGACCGGTGACGATCGTCAGTACGTCCTCAGGGAGGGCGGTGGAGAGGACGGACCCCAGCAGCCGTGTGGCGAGGGGCGTGAACGGGGAGGGCTTGAGCACCATCGTGTTGCCCGCGGCGAGCGCGGGCGCGAACTTCGCCGACGCGAGCTGGAGGGGAAAGTTCCACGGAACGATCGCGGCGACGGGCCCGAGCGAGCGCCAGCGGATCTCGCTGTGTACCGGCCGACCGTCTGAGATCGGCTGGGGACGGGTGTCCAGGCCGGCGAAGTAGCGCAAGCGGGCCGCCGCTCGGGCGATCTCCGCGTACGACTCGGCCAGGGGTTTGCCCTGTTCACGGGTGAGCAGCGGAGCGAGGTCGGCCCTCGCCACCTCCACGGCGTCGGCTGCCGCGCGCAACGCGGTGGCGCGGGCGGCGGGGTCGGCCCGCCAACTGCGCCAGGCCTCGTGGGCCCGGCCGACGACGCGGTCCAACACGTCCGGCTGCTGGTCGGGAGCCTCGTCGAAGGCCTCGTCCGTGGACGGATCGATGACGGCGAAGCGCTCGCCGAGAGCCCCGGGCGCGCGACGGGACTGACTCGTCGGCATGCCAGCGGTCAGCTCGCGGCGGCGACGGCGGCTGCGTGTTCCCGGGCATGCCGGTCCATCTCCGCCCGGAAGGCGGCCACCAGCTGCGGCTGGATCCTTCCGGTGGTGCGGTCGCCCCCCTCGCAGACCGCCCCGCGCACCCCCACGATGTCCGTCCCGATGCGGGTCAGCGTGCCGAGGTCTCCCACCTTGACGCTGCCCGCGAGGGCGGCGAGCAGATCGGCCTCGTGGGCCCGCCGGACGAACTCCGCGCAGACGTCGGGCGGCACGTGGTCGAAGAGCCGTGTCCCGTCCTTGACCGCGGTGTCGAGCATGGCCGCGTCGGAGCCGGAGCGACGGGCGATGTCGGGCAGCGCGAGCGGGTTGACGCAGCCGATCCGGTGGGCGTCGGCGTAGCCCGAGGCGACGACGAACGCGTCCGCCCGGTAATCCTTCACTGCCCGGACGACGCCTCGCATGACATCGATGGCCTGCTCGGGCGTCGTGCATCCGTAGAGGCCGACCTTGATGTACGTGGCTCCGGAGACAGCTGCTCCGAGCGCCGCCTGGGCCACCGTGCCCGGCTTGTACGGTACGTCTCCCACCGTGGCGGACACCGGCTTGTCCGCCGGGACCGCGGCGCGGATCTCCCTGATGACCCACGGGAAGTTCGCGCCGAGCGACCCCTCGTCGGGCTTCTTGACATCGACGATGTCGAGGTGCTCCGCTGCCTTCGCGCAGTCGAGGGCCTCCTCGACGCTGTCCGGGGAGATGAGAAGCAACAACGTGGATTCCTTCCACTGCATGTCCACCTGCGCAAGGGCAGGTGTGCGGAGTCGCCTGGATCACGTGCGGTCCGCTCATCATTGCTGCGGCCCGTGGCCATCGGCAGGGCGCGCGGAGTCCGAACGGGTCATTGTCATCCGCGTTCACGCGCCCCAGCACGCCGTCCACGCCGGTTCGCACCAGCCGTGCGCAGGTGCGCCCGTTGCCCTGCAGTCGGCGGAGCGCAAGGTTCCGGCGAAGGGGGTACGGATGGCGCGGGCAACCCCTGACCGTCGCCGTACCCGGAATCCCTGTCCCGTTGCTTCCCTGCGTTACTGAACGCGCCTACGCCACAACCCCACTTCGCGGTCCCAGTAGACCGTGACCGTCCGGCCCTGCCGGTCCGGTGCCGAACACCGCGACGCCTATTACCGGTTGGCTTCGACGTCAGCATCGGCGATGCCTCGCGACCAGTTGGACCAACCCTGGAGGAGTAAGACGTAGTTGAGGGCGCACAGGGCATCCAGGTCCTCAGGACCGACGCGCCGCAACTCCAGGCACTCGGTCAACACCAGGCACCGCTCGCCGTCGTCACTCATCGCGCGAGCGTAGTAGGCGGAGTGCCGCGGAACCTTCGCGACGCCACGGCGGATGGTCTCCCTTAACGGGACGTGCGCAAGGACGTGTCCAGGATGGTCATGAGCTGTGCAGCACGGCTCTTGCCGGCCGGCGCGAGAGGATACCGGTTGAGGACATCGATCAAGACCGGTGTGGCGCGTTGTCGAGCCTGCTCGATCAGCCTGAGCCCGACGGCGGCATCACCACCTGCGTTCAACTCCCCCACGCGCGCCGCGTTTGCAGCGGCTCGCAGGATGTGACCTACCTGGGTGGCTTTCGCAATCGGATGAAGGTAAGCCGCGGCGGCGGCGTCGCCGGCGGCGCGCGCGGCGAGGCGTTCGGCTTCGGTGGCCGCTTCCTTCGCAGCGCGGTGCGCGTCCAAGGAGGTGACGCGCTGGAGCTTCGTCCTTCTCGCGCCGTTCACGAACTCCCGCGCGGCATCGATGGCCGCACGAGGTCGAGGATCGTTGGGGTTGGCGGCCTCGAACACAGGGAGGACTTCCTCCGCGCTCTCCACCACATAGCGCGCAACAACGCGCAGCTCATTCATGGTCAGCTCGAAGTCCCCGTATTCGGTCGTCACGGATCCGATTCTCCCACCGATCAACCGCCTGACGCCCCAGACGGTGCGTGGTAACGCCGTTCGCGCGGCCGGTGACTGCCCTGCGCGCGCCGGGTACGCCCCGCGGTACCCGTCAGCGCCTCGGCAGGGATGCGCGGGGCGCAACGCCACGGGCGCGAGGCCTTGCGCGTCGATGACCTGCGCGACCGTCAGGCCTGCACCGAGTGGTACGACAACGAGGAACTCGCCGACTGCGACGTCACCAATGCCGCCATCACCGCCTTGAGAAACTGGGCTCATCAGTGGGCGGCGACCTCGACGAGCGACAGACGTCGCCCGTTGCCCGCGTCATCACCGTCTCCAGCGGTGCCCGCGCCCACGTCCTCGCGAACGTCGGCCTCGCCGACCCCGATTCCCACCACGAGCACCGCCCGTCCCGCCGCCGGCTCGCCTGTGCGGCGGCCGGAATCGGCCAACCTCCTCTTCGCCCGGCCCGCCGGATCCGGCGTCCTCCCCCCGCCGCTCTGCGCCGCCACCGACGCCCACATGACAACGGACGCGCCCCGCAACGGCCTCCGCGGCGGCGCCGCCCCGTCATTCCGCGCCCCCTGGACCCGCAACGACGAAACCTCCGCAAATCTGCGGACACTTTCCGGACGACTGACGGACGCACCCTCCGATTATTCGTAGCAGATTTATTCGACACCTTGAGGACGTCCGAATCCACCCTGTCCGACCCTTTGCAATCTTGACGGGAAACAGCAAGCCCAGGTAGCCATTTAGGTGAGAGGGAGAAAATTCCGAGAACCACGGGAGGCCTTACCCATGGCTGGTCCTTTTCGCCTCGCTCCACAGGAAGTGCAGGGACACATCCCCACCTGGGGCTTCGGCAGGCAGACCAAGGTGATCGTCGACTGCAAGGCCGATGGGAACTTCGAGATGACGGCCGGCGGGTCCGCGACCGAGGTCAACGCGCTCAGGCTGGGACGAAATGAGTTCGAACGCGCCTTCGGCGGCGTCGAATTAGCCGTCAAGAACCTGACCCTTGAGGACATCACCGTGACGACGGAATAGGCGCGCCATGCCCTGGACGTTCGACAAGAGCCGATTGGAAGTCGTCGGTCAGCTCACCAATTCCGAGCAAGCGACGTTCGACATATTCCAGAACGCGATCCAGAGCGAGGGACTCCACCCCGCCCAGGCAGCCGCGAGGGCCGGAGACACGAACTACAAGAGGCTGCTGGGCGATCAGTTCCAGATCCGGCTGAGCCAGAGCTCACGCGCCACATTCCTGGTCCTGGACGACGGAGGAGGCAACGGAAGGGTCGAGATGCTCCAACTCGCCGGCCATACGTAACAGGTCTCGAGAGCCAAGACGAGGCTTGAGCCCCTGCCCGGAGTCGGGCAGGGGCTCACTCGTACTCCCCGTCAGAGTGAGGGCCCTTGGGTGGCGGGCCCCTTCATCTCGTCTGCGCTGTGGTTCCCCAGGTCGGGCGGTCCGAGCTCCGCCCAGCCCTCATGATCCGGTGGGCTGGTCGACGGGGCCGCCCTCTGGGGCGTCGGCGGCAGCGATCCGGCGCGGCAGTTTCGCGGCGACGACGATCGTCACCAAGGAGAGAACGGCGGCGACACCAAAGGCCAGCTTCATCCCGCTCAGTTCTGCGGGCGCGGCGGCGACGCCGTCGGCGACCAGGTGGCCGGCGCGCGCGGTCATCACGGTCACCACAAGCGCGGTCCCGAACGCTGCGGCGACCTGCTGCAACGTCCCGAGCATCGAGCTGCCGTGCGAGTACAGGTGCGGGGGAAGCGCTCCCATGCCGAGCGTGAAGACGGGGGTGAACATCGCCGCCAGGCTCACCATCAGCAGCGCGTGCAGTCCCAGCACCTGCCAGTACGGCATCGTCATCGAGACCTGGGTGAATCCACCGAGGGAGAGCACGATGCCGATCGAGCCGGGCAGAACCAGCGGCCGGCTGCCGAACCGGTCGAACAGCTTTCCCACGGTCGGTCCAAGCAGTCCCATGGCCAGACCGCCCGGCATGACCAGCAGGCCGGTTTCCAGCGGGCTGAGCCCGCGCATGTTCTGCAGGTACAGCGGCAGAAGGATCATCGACCCGAGCATCGCCAGGAAACCGACGGATATGAGGGCCAAGGAGAGGCCGTAGGTGCGGTGCCCGAGAGTGCGCAGGTCCATCAGAGGCACGCCGCTGCGTTGCAGCTTGAGCTGGCGGATCACGAAAACGGCGATTGCCGCGACCCCGGCGATGACGATGCCGATGCCGAGCCCGACCCGGCCGCCGGTTTCGCCGAGGAGGCTCAGGCCGTACACCAGGCCGCCGAAGCCGAGCGCCGCCACGGAGACGCTGAGCCAGTCGATGGAGCTGACCTGCGGCTCGCTGATGTTTTCCACCTTGCGCATCCCGAGCACGGTCACCAGAGCGGCGATCGGCAGGACGACCACGAACAGCATGCGCCAGGAACCGACCTGCAGGATCAGCCCGGACACGGCAGGTCCGAGCGCGGGCGCCACCGAGATCGCCAGGGTGACGTTGCCCATCACCCGGCCGCGGTCCTGCTCGGGCACCACGATCATCAACGTCGTCATCAGCAGGGGCATCATCACGGCTGTTCCTGCGGCCTGCACGATCCGCCCCAGAAGCAGCACCTCGAAGGAGGGCGCGACGGCTGACAGGGCGGTACCCGCGAGGAACACGCCCATCGCGATGGCGTACGCCTGGCGGGTGGTCACCCGCTGCAGGAACCAGCCGGTGACCGGAATCACGGCGGCCATGGTCAGCATGAACGCGGTGGATACCCACTGCGCCGACTGCTGGGTGATGTGCAACGACTCCATCAACCGCGGGATGGCGTTGATCAAGATCGTCTCGTTCAGGATCACCACGAACGTGGCCAGCACCAGCAGCCGCACCACGGTTGGTATGCGGCCCGCCTGCACGGCCGGTCGTTCTTGGATCACAGCTGACATGACAGCACCTCGCTGGGGTTCCTGGTCGCAGTCGCCTCGCAGCCAAGGGCTGTCGGCACGAACGTGGGTGGTGATTGTGGAAAGAGACCGGACTGCCTGGCAAAACTCATCGGTCGGCGCGAGTGTTTCGCATCGCCGCACCAATCTCACCCGAATTTTCGCTCACGAGGGCATCCGCCGGCGACGCCGAGGCCCGACCGCCGGCGCTTCATCGACGCCTGCTACGACGCGGGGAACCCGTTCCAGGGCACCTCGTGCCCTGGATGACTCGCCGTACGGTCTCTAGTCGGCACGGCCTGTCGCCGCCACCGTTACGCCCAGGCCGATCATCGCGAAGCCGCCCGCCCCGCCGACCATCGACAGGCGACGGTCCGAGCGGGCGAACCAGGAACGGGCCGCCGAGGCGCCCAGGCCCCACAGGGTGTCCGTGATCAGACCGATGGCGACCGGGACCAGGCCCAACACCATCATCTGGAGGGGGACGTGGCCCGCCGAGTGGTCCACGAACTGTGGCAGCACCGCCGCGAAGAAGACGATGCCCTTCGGGTTGGTGACGCCCACGAAAATCCCGTCCAGGATCGTGCGTAGATCGCTTCGCTGCTCACCCGCCGGGGCCTCCATGTCCGCCGCGCGCATCTCTTTGCGGTGCCGAAACGCCTGCACGCCCAGGTAGACGAGGTACGCCGCTCCGGCCAGCTTCACGCCCATGAAGACTGCCGCCGAGCTCTCCACCAGCGCGCCGAGGCCCCACGCCACAGCGATCACCAGGACGTACGAACCAACCAAGTTGCCGAGGACCGTCGCGAGGGCTGTGCGGCGGCCGTGTGCAAGGGCTCTACCGATCACGAACAGCACACTTGGCCCCGGAATCACGATCACCAGTAGCGACATCGCCGCGAACGCGAGAATGCTCTCCGTGGACACCATGTGTCCGTCACCTCCTGAACTCCGTTGCAGGGGCCAATACAAACAGAGGGCGGACCGTCCGCTCCAGGCTCATCCACATGCCGGTATCGCCGGGCACCGGCGGAGGCTGCGACCCCGTTGCGGTACATGTGTGGAGGCCCAGGCCGACTCGGTGCCTGTGGGGGGAGCGGGAGAGGCCCGCTGTGGTCATCCGGCCGAAGAGCGCGAAGGGCCGGCCGGACATCTTCCGCGTACGCCGCCGGCCGGCCGGGCAGCTGCCGTAGCACGCCTTGCCGCCACCCAGGCAAAGCAGGGTAAATATGAACCATGAGCGGAAATTCGGGTCGTTTCCGGCGTTGGGTGAGCCGCGCGCCCGGCCGTTCCGCATTTCCGGACGTGGCCCCTGCCGGGAGCGGCGCCGGCGACCAGCAGGACGAACGCCCTGCGGAGGCCGGAGGTCCGCAGCACGTACGGCCCTGGTGGGCCATGCGCAGCGTCGCCCGGGAGGTCTTCCTCCTCCAGCTGGTGCTCGTGGTGCTGCTCGTCGCGGCGGCGGTGGTGGCCCTCGTCGTCCAGGCCCGGCGGGACACCATGACCGATGCCCGGCACCGGACGCTCGCCGCCGCGGAGTCCTTCGCGCACTCCTGGGGGCTTCAGGAGGCGCTGAACAGCGACAATCCGACCGCGAAGCTCCAGCCGCTCGCCGAGGCGGCCCGGAAGGCCTCCGGCGTCGACGCCCTCATCGTGTACAAGCTCGACGGGATCACCCTCACCCACAGCGACCCGCGGCAGATCGGCAAGCACGTCATCGGTCCGTATGCCGAGGCCGCCCGGGGCAAGCCCTTCACCAGGACCTTCGAGGGCGCCCTGGGCCTCTCCGTGGTCTCTGCGGCCCCCGTCAAGGACCCCTCGGGCAGGGTCATCGCCCTTGTCGCCGCCCCGGTCACCGTGGAGAAGGTGCAGAAATCCGTCAATCGGCAGCTGCCCCTCTTCCTGGCCACCGCAGTCGGGGCACTGGCTCTCGCCGGAGGCGGCGCGGGGCTGGTGAGCCGTCGGCTGCGCCGGCAGACCCACGGTCTGGGACCGGTTGAGATGACCCGGATGTACGAGCATCACGACGCGGTCCTGCACGCGGTACGGGAGGGCGTCCTCATCGTCGGCCGCGACGGGCGGCTGCTGCTGGTCAACGACGAGGCACGGCGGCTGCTGGACCTGCCGGCGGACGCGGAGGGACGCCATGTCGGCGACCTGGGGCTGGACCGTCGCACCGCCGAACTCCTGGCGTCGGACCGGACCGCCACCGACGAGGTGCACCTGGCCCAGGACAGACTGCTGGCCGTCAACAAGCGGAGCACTTCCCCCTACGGAGCCCACCAGGGAAGCGTGGTCACCCTGCGCGACACCACCGAACTGAGGTGGCTGTCGGGTCGCGCCGAGGTGGCGCGGGAGCGGCTGCGGCTCCTCTACGACGCCGGGACACGGATCGGCTCCACGCTGAATGTCGTGCGTACTGCCGAGGAGCTGGCGCAGGTGGCGGTCCCCCGGTTCGCCGACATCGTCACCGTCGAGCTGCTGGACCCCGTCCTGAAGGGCGAGGAGCCGGCCGTGGCGGGTACCGAGCTGCGCCGGACGGCCATCGCCGGCCTGACGCCGGACCACCCGCTCCACCCCGTCGGCGAGCTGCTCCGGTTCATCCCGGGCACCCCGGTGGCAGCGGGTGTGGACCAGGTCCGTTCCGTGGTGGAGCCAGACCTGGCCGGCTCGTCCACGTGGCGGTCCCAGGACCCTGAACGCGCCCGACGCATCCTGGACCACGGAGTGCATTCCTTGGCGGTCGTACCGCTGCGTGCCCGGGGGGTGGTGCTGGGGCTGGTGGACTTCTGGCGGTCGGGGGACTCCCCTCCGTTCGACGACGAGGACCGGTCCTTCGCCGAGGAACTGGCGGGGCGGGCAGCGGTGGGGATCGACAACGCCCGGCGCTACACCCGCGAGCGCACGATGGCCATGACGCTCCAGCGCAGCCTGATGCCCCGCGGCCTGCCCGATCAGGACGCCCTGGAGGTGGCGCACCGTTATCTCCCCGCGAAGGCCGGAGTGGGCGGGGACTGGTTCGACGTCATCCCGCTGCCCGGCGCCCGGGTGGCGCTGGTCGTCGGCGACGTGGTGGGCCACGGCCTGCATGCGGCGGCAACCATGGGCCGGCTGCGCATCGCCGTGCACAACTTCTCGGCCCTGGACCTCTCCCCCGACGAGCTGCTGGGCCACCTGGACGAGTTGGTGACCCACATCGACGTGCAGGACGAGGACACCGAGGAGGGACCGGCGATCACCGGCGCCACCTGTCTGTACGTCGTTTATGACTCCGTCTCCGGGCGGGTCACCGCGGCCACGGCCGGCCATCTGCCGCCCGCCGTGGCACACCCCGACGGGAGGGTGGAGTTCCTGCACCCGCCGGTCTCCCCGCCGCTGGGTCTGGGCACCGGCCTGCCCTTCGAAACCACTGAACTGTCGCTGCCGGAGGGCTCCCGGCTGGTGCTCTACACAGACGGGCTGGTCGAGAACCGCAGCCGCGACCTGGACGCAGGGCTGGAAGCATTGCGTGCGGCTCTTTCCGGCCCGGACCGTACGCCGGAGGACACCTGCTCCACCGTCATGGAGTCGCTGCTGCCCGCCAGGTCAACCGACGACGTCGCGCTGCTGGTGGCCCGGACCCGGCGGCTGGACCCGGCACATGTCGCCGAGTGGGACGTGCCCCGTGACCCGGCGGGGGTCGGCCCGGTCCGCAACGACTGCGTCCGCCGGTTGGCGGACTGGGGTCTGCAGGACATCGCCTTCGGCACCGAACTCATCCTCAGCGAACTGATCACCAACGCCATCCGCTACGGCGCCGAGCCCATCCACGTCCGGCTCCTGCACACCCGCAGCGCCCTGATCTCGGAGGTCTCCGACGGCAGCAGCACCTCCCCGCACATCCGCCAGGCGAAGGCCACCGACGAAGACGGCCGCGGCCTCTTCCTCGTCGCGCAGTTCGCCGAACACTGGGGCACCCGCTACTCCCCCAGGGGCAAGACGATCTGGGCCGCTCAGGCGGTCGGCCCCGGCGTCCTGCCCTCGGAAGAGGAGTCGCCGGAGCACCTCCTCAGCCGATGGGAGGACGGCGGGGAGTGGTGAGGCCGAGGTGCGCGCCCGCGCCCGGTACCCGCCGCGGTGCCTCCGTACGCGCGTGGCGCCTACTCGCCGCCATGACCTGGCCCGACACCGTCCTGACAGAGGCCCACAAAGCGGCAGAGTACGCTGGTTCGGACCATTGCTGCGGAGAGAAACTTCGGTTGGTGACCCGTCGCGGCGGGGTTGCGCCAGGACCGTCCGCGTGGCAAGGCGTCGGCGGCCTGCGGGCCGCGGGAGTGCCGACGGCGCCCGCTCGGCGAGCCTGCGGGGCCCCGTCGGCCTTCCGCGCCACTGTCTGACGTGCGCCGTCCTCCGCGGGGCCGCGGTACGGGTGCCGTGCGACCGCACCGTGTCCATGTCGTGGCTCGCCCTGGTCCGCGTCCGCCACCCGTCTGGCGGACCGCTCCCCCACCTGGCCCTGTTGGAGGCGTCGTGGCTACACATCATCGGGTCCGCGCAGGCGCGCTCCTGTGCTGTCTCGGCCTGGCGGCGCTCGTTCTCGGTGCGTGCCAGGAGGAGAGAACCACCCGGCCGGTCGCGCCTTCCCGGGCCGGATCCGCCGCGGAGGTGGGCGGCACGGCGGCGCTGATCAAGGCGGCGAAGAAGGAGGGCAGGCTCAACACGATCGCGCTGCCACGCCAGTGGGCCAACTACGGCGGGCTGATCGACGGCTTCGAGAAGAAGTACGGCCTCAAGGTCGTCGTCGACCATCCGGACGTCCACAGCCGCCAGGAGATCGATGCCGTGAAGCGCTACCGTGGCCAGGAGCGCGCCCCCGACGTGCTCGACCTCGGGGATTCCTTCGCCCAGTCCGCGGCGCGGCAGAACCTGCTGGCCCCCTACCGGGTCGCGCAGTTCGACCAGATTCCGCCGGAGCAGAAGGACGCCGAAGCCCGCTGGTTCAACAACTACGGCGGCTACGTCTCCATCGGCTGCGACGCCGCCCGCGTCGGGACCTGCCCCTCGTCCTTCGCGGATCTGCTCCGGCCGGAGTACAAGGGCCTGGTCTCGATGTACGGCGAGCCCACGATCGCGGGTTCGGCCTTCGCCGCCGTGTACGCGGCGGCGCTCGCCAACGGGGGGTCGTTCGACGACATCCAGCCGGGCATCGACTTCTTCGCCCGGCTCGAAAAGGTCGGCAACTACAACCGGGCCGAGCCCAGCCCTGCCGCGATCGCCAAGGGCAAGACACCGATCAGCATCGAGTGGGACTACCTCAACCTCCAGCACATCGACCAGCTCCGCGGTACGGGCGTGAAGTGGAAGGTGGCCATTCCTTTCGACGGCAGCTTCTCGCAGTACTACGCACAGGCGATCAACAAGGACGCCCCCCACCCGGCCGCGGCGCGACTTTGGGAGGAGTACCTCTTCAGCCCGGCAGGCCAGAACCTCCGCCTCGTGGACTACGCCCGCCCGGTGCTGATGGCCGCCATGGCGAAGAACGGCACCCTCGACACGGCCCTGGCCGCACGGCTGCCGACGGTCGAGGGCACACCGCAGTTCCCGACCGAGGCGCAGCTGAACAAGGCACTGCGTGCCGTCCGCGAGAACTGGGCCAAGGCCGTCGGCCCCAGCTGATCGCCCAGGCTGCACCAGGAGAGGACAGCGTGGGCTGTCCTCCGGAGACAGCTGTCGCGCGCAGCCCACCTGCAACCCGAGGGAAGCGGCAAGCTGCGCCCGGCAGTTGGGATGCTGTGCAGTCAGTCAGTCAGTCGGTGGCCAGCATCTCTTCCCGCAGGTGTGTGCAGATGCGGGTGAGGAGGCGGGAGACGTGCATCTGGGACAGGCCCAGCTCCTCGCCGATCTCGGACTGCGTCATCTCCGCACCGAAACGGAGCTCAAGGAGCGTGCGCTCACGCTCATCGAGCTGAGCCAGGTGCGGCTTGAGCGCCTGGAGATTTTCAGCCAGAGCGAGTGCGGGGTCCTCGTTGCCGATCAGGTCGGCGATGAGTCCGGTCCGCTGGTTGCCGCCACCGGCTTCAATGGGCCGGTCAATGGAAGCGGCGTCATAGCCGTTGCAGGCGACGAGCCCCTCGATGACCTCGTCCTCCTCCAGCTCCAAGAGGGCCGCGTAGTCGGCGACGGAGGGCTCAGGAATGCCGCGTCCCTCCAGCTCTTCGCGGGCGCGCGCAAGGTCCACGCGCAGCTCCTGCAGCCGGCGCGGGACGTGCACGGACCAGGTCGTATCGCGAAAGAACCGCTTGATCTCCCCGGTGATGTAAGGAATCGAAAAGGTGGTGAACTCGTTCTCCCGCGAGACGTCGAAGCGGTCGATGGCCTTGATCAGACCGATCGTGCCGACCTGCACGACGTCTTCCATCTCCTGCCCCCGGCTGCGGAAGCGGCGCGCGACGTACCGCACCAGCGACAGATTCATCTCGATGAGCGTGTTGCGCGCGTACTGGTACTCCGCCGTGCCTTCCTCAAGGGCCGCCAGCCGCTCGAAGTACAGCTTCGACAGGCGACGCGCATCCGGCGGGGCCACACGCTGGGCTTTGTCCACCAGCGGCAAGGAGGGCCGTGCAGAGTCAGGCGCTGCCTCCCTCTCCGAGCGGGTCACAGATGTATGGATCTGCTGCGCTGCCGTCGCCATGGCTGGCTGCTCCTCTCTTTGCCGGTCATTGCGTCGCTCCGTCGCCTACCCCCGGGCCACACGCAAAACATCTTCCATGCGGAAACTATTTTCGCGAGGCAACCACGGCGGCAGACGCCCTGGGGCGCGCACCCGTCGCGGTCGATGAGCACAGCCCTTGTGCCAGCTGAATTTCGAGCCCTGACGACCCTCCGGGAGAGCCGTGCACGCCTGTGTGATGGGGTGTTCCCGTCGGACCACCGTGCGAAGACGACGCGCGACAGACGCAAGGGACACGATCGGTGACATCAGGCTCAGTGGCCCACTACGGCCGGAATGGCGCTCAACTGCTCGCCCTGCTGCTCGCCGGGGCCGCCCCCGGCGATGCCGGGCGGGTACGCCGCCGACTGGGCGAAGAGGAGCCCCGATACCTCACCTGGGTGCCCCTCACCGCAGAGGCCCGCGCGAAGGCGGCCGGCGACCCCGACGTGCGGGTACGGCGGGCCCTGGCCCGGGCCGAGGATCTCACCGTCGACGACCTGGCCACGCTGCTCGATCGCCCCGACCCGGTCGTCGATCAGTACGTGTACGAACACGCCGAGGCCCGCCCGTGGATGCGCCGTCTCATCCTCTCCCCCGGGCGGTACCCCGAGCCCACCGCCCTCGCCTCGCTCCTGACCCGTATCCGCGCCACCACCCAGGAAGCACCGGCACTCCCCCACTTCGTGGGTGCGGCCGTGGTGAGCGAAGCACCCGAGCTGGCCGAGCACGCCCTGCGCACCTGCGGCCGCGCGCTGACCACAGCCGAGCAACTGCGTGCCGTACTCGGGCTGTTTGCGCGCCCCGACAGGCTGCGCGCGCTGCTCGCCCCCGCCACCGGCCCGGCGCCCCTGCACCCCGCCGTTGCCGACCTCGCGCACAGCGCGCTGGAGGCCGACGGCGAGACCGGCAGCGACCGGCTGCGCGCCGCGGTGGCCACCGCCGAGGGGTCCGAGGGCATGGTGGCCGGACTCCGCGCGGGCGAAGCCGAACCGGCCTGGCGCCGCACCGTCGACTGGGACGCCATCGTGACGGCTCATCAGGCCGCGCCGCTGCCGGAGCCGGCCGTACGCGTCCTCGCCGCCCATCCCGACTGTCCCGAGCGGCTGCACGGCGACCTGTACCGCACCCACCCCGCGGTTGTCGCCGAAGCCGCACCCCCCTGTCCGGCCCTGCTGCGCGTCGCCGTCCGCACGCCCGGCCACCCCGGGCTCCTCCGGATCGCCGCCGGCCTGGGCCCGTCCGGCGACCACCCAGACCTCAGCGCACTCGTCCTCGACACCGTGGCCCCCGCACGCACAGCGGCCCAGGCTCTGCTCGAACTCGGCCCCACCGCACCCCTGCGCCTCCTCCTCCACCGCCAACTCGGCGCGGATCCGCAACGCTGGGCCACCCTGCGCACCTCCCTGTCCCGGTACAAGGGCACCCTCGCCGACCTTCTGGCCGGCATCGCCGACGGCACGGTGCCCGAGCCCGGCCCCACGGTCACACCTCCCGCCCTGACCAAGCCGTACCGGTTCCTGCTGTACGCCGCCGAACCCGACGATCTGCGCGGGCTGCTCCCCCACCTGCCCGACGAGCTGCTGCACGCCCTGCTCGGCAAGGGCTCGCTGCCGGCGCATGCCCTCGACACCGCGCTCGCGGCGTCCGGCCCCCGCGTACGGGCCGCCATCGGCGGCAACATCACCCTCGGCATACGCGATCTGCGCCGGCTGACCGAGTGCGACGAACCGACGGTCAACGCCGCCGTGTACCGCAACCAGAAGGCCACCCTCTCCCTGCGCCGCGCGATCGCCTCCGGCGTCCCCCGCACCCCGGGCCGCACCGCACTCGTCCCCCTCGACGCCGAGCTGCGCACCGAACTCCTCGCCACCGCGGACCGGTTCCGTCGCAGCCCGCTGATCACGAGCGGGGACCCCGAACTGGTCCTGCACTCCTGGGGATGGTGGGCGAGCGACGGCGCGCGCCACTTCTCCGTGGTCCGGGTGTGGGAACGCGGTGGCCCGGACACCGTGCGCCGGCTCCTTGATCTGGTCACCGACGCCGACCCGCCCCCGGTCCTCGCCAAGGCGGCCGCCGCGCTGGAGCACCCCGACGGCCTGGACCGTTTCCGGGAAGGGATCGAGCCCTATGAAGACCCCGAAGCGCTGCCCCGAGTCTTCGCCACCCCGCGCGGACGCAACGCCACCCGCCGGCTGATGCGGGAGATCGTGCACGAGCCCTACGTGTACGACTTCCCGCGCCTGATCGCCGCCCACCACCAGCACACCTTCGAACCCGAGCCCATCGAGGAGCTCCTCCGCCACGAGGACGTCGACGAGGCGATCCGCCAGGCCCTCACCGCCCGCGCAAGCGCCCCCGAGTCCGAGCCGGTCGATCACCTGCGTTCCACGGCGTACGACGCCGCCCTGCACGGCTGGTTCGTCAAGACCGTCGAGCAGGGCCTGCTCGGACCCGAGCGGCTCGTCGACACCGCCCAGCCGGCCGCGGCGGCCCTCGCGTACCTCGGCCATGTCGACGCCCGGGCACGCGGGCACGCCGTCGACCTCGTACGCGAGCATCTGGCCGGCCACCCGGAAGCGTGGGTCATCGCGCTCAACCTGGTCGGAACCTTCGCCGGCTCACTCGCCGAACTGATCACCACAGCCGCGAGCGTGGCCGGCCCCCGACCCGACGCCGAAGAGCTGGCCCGCCTCGACGCGAACGCCCGGACCACCGACGCCCAGGAACCGGCCGAGGCACCCGCACCCGCGCTCACCCACGCCGAGCAACGGAAGCGGGAAAGGGTTCTTGACCCGCACGCGGCCCTCGCCTCGGCACACCTGCTCCGCACTCTCGTCGCGGGCGCGCCGCTGCCCACCGACCCCTCTGTGCTCGACGTCCTCGCCGCCACGCACATGACCGACTTCCCCGGACTGTCCCATCCTGACTGGCTCGTGCAGGCGTGTGACCGGCACGCCTCGCCCGACACTCGCCGGCGCCTCGTCAAGAAGACGACCGACGGACACGGAAAGCCCGACCTGTTGGCCTGCCGGCAGGGGATCACGGCGCCCAGCGAGATGGTGGCCCGGACGCCCGCACGCGAGATGTCCCCGCTGCCGAGAGACTGGTTCACACGTGACGTGCCGGCCGAGGCCGCGGTGAGCGCCGCGCGCCGACTGGTCGCCGACCGGCTCGGCACCGACCCCGAGCGGTGGCTGCGCGCGCTCGCCGCCATGGACACCGACTGGGCCGAGCGTCCCTTCGTCGAGCTGCTCGAGCACGGCAGCGCGGACACCGTCGCCACCACCGTGCTCACCCCGGCAGGCGCCGGACTCCTGCTTCACGCGGGCACCGACGCGCTCGCGGCTGTACTGCCGCGGCTGGACACACAGGCCACCCTCACCCTCACCGAGCGCGCCTGTGCGACCAGCCACCTGCCCGACGCCCTGCTGGGTCATCTGTTCACCCACGACGACCGCGCCGCACTGCTCGTCCTGGCTCGAAGCTCCCGTCACCGGGAGCTGAATCTGCGGCTCCTGGCAGTCGACGACCCCACGATCAACGCGGCGCTGTACAGGGCCGCCCACAGCAGCAGCTCGACCGTCGAGATCCGCCGGATCATCCTCTCCCGCCGGCCCCAGGGCCGCACCGCCGATGCCCCGGACGACCTCCTGCCGCTCGCCCCGGAACTCCGCGAACGACTGCTCGAACGGTCCTACTTCGACAAGCGGTGGGCGAAGTACCACCGCGTTCTGGTCGAAGCGGCCGACCTCGAACTCGTGGAGCACGCGCTCGCCTCGTGGGGCAAGCGCCTTCCGCTCCCGGACCACCTCCTGGCCGCGCGCAACGTGCTTCGCCACGGCGGCCCCGGCCGTCTCCGCTCACTGATCGACCGGGGCCTGCTCAGCACGGGCGCCGCCAAGGTCGCCACGAAGGCGCTGTCCGCGCCCGACCCGGTCGCGGTCCTCACCGCCCGCCTCGACAAGGAACTGAGCACGGAGCGCCTCGTCGCCAAGCTCCGCACCTGTGGGGAGTACGAACACGAGGAGGTTCTGGACCTCCCGTACACCCGCGACTGGGACGTCCTGATCCGGGCGCACGAACAGGATCCGTTCCGCTCGCGGGTATGGGGCACCATCGCCCGGCTGCCGGACGCGCCGGACGAGCTCGCGCCGGCGGCCTTCGAATACTGGTCCTGCTTCATCGACCGCACCCTGACCGACCGCGGCCCCAGCTGGGCCCGTGCGGCCATCGGGAACATCCCGAACCTGTCGCTCCAGCGAAAGGAGTGGGCCGCCGTCCTCGACGCCCTTTTGGAACGGGGTCTGCTCTCCGGCAAAGAGGTCGTCCACGGTGGCGCCATGGCCAACCGCATGCTCCACTACCTCGCCGAAGTCTCCGTCCGCCAGGAAGTCCCGACCGCCCTCCAGGCCGCCGTTCAGGACGCCACGAGCGAGCTGGCCGTCCTGGCCGGGAAGCTCCTGGGCACGGACAACGAAGCCTGGCAACGCCTCTTTGCCGCCCTGACCGGCAAGGACCCCCACTGGCCCATACCCGACTCCCGCACCACGCCCGCCGCCCTCCTCCACCACGCATCCCGCACACCCCTCGTCCATCGCTGCCCCTGACGTCCCCACACGCGGGAAAAGCTCGAGCCGCTGGCGGACTCGGGGCTCAGCGGAGCAGTCCGCGCCGATGCAGTCGCCGGCATGGGCGGGCTCTGTCATAGGGTCTGTCCATGCCAATAACGAGTGACCCTCGGCCCACCATCGGGGGCCGCGCCGCCGGCATCATCGGCCTGCTGGTAGCCCTCGGCATCTGCGGCGTATCCGGATCTCAGGCCGCCGTCGCCAGCGGGCTCTTGGGCACTGCCGGCAAGCTGACCGTCAGCGAGTGCCACGGCGGTGGTGGCGGCCGCGGAGGCATGCGCCACTGCTACGGCACCTTCCGCCCGGCCGAGGCCGGTGACAGCGATGGCCTGTCGAGCGATCCGCACGCCCGAGTGAACACACGGGAGGCCGAACCCGGCGACACGCTCCAGGTCCGCAAGGGCAGCGGAGGCTACGTCGTCGCCGGCATGGGCTCGGCCTGGGCCCTCATCGCCTTCGCCTTCCTGGGCCTGCTGATCGGCTCAGCTGCACTTCCCGTGACGGCGAGCGGCATCTTTCCGCGAAGGGGCACGGGTCAGGACCTCTTCGCCGCGGTACGCGGCACCCGGCTCGCCTGGATCGCCAAGCGCCTGGCGCTCATGTCCGTCGCCGGAATAGCCGTCTCTGCCTACCTGGCCTGGTTGTTCTGACCTTGATCAGAACAACTCTCGCCGGTCCACCACGGAATACACGTCTCTCCGGTCCACCACGGAATACACGTCTCTCCGGTCCCACACGGCATACATTGCCCTCGGCGGTGGCGTACGCAAGCGCATCGGGGACCACTTCACTCTGATCCAGAGCACCTCCGGACAAGCCGCTGACCAGCCCGGACAGCCGTACGGCTGTCCCGGACAGCGAAAGCCATTGCCGGAAGGGATCCGGTCCCCCAGGCTCGGTTGCTGTCGCGGCGGCCGGCCCCACCGGGGGAAGGTCCGGCCGCCGCGGCCCACCACCCCACCCGACCACCGGACAGGAGTCGTCCCATGCCCACGCACGCCCGCCGCCTCGTACCGACCGCCGCCCTCACCACCGCCCTCGGCACCGCGCTGCTGCTCGGCGGCATGGCCGAGCCGAGCTGGGGTGCCGCCGTCGCCAGGTACCCCGGGCAGGTCAAGTGCCCTAAAGGCGACTACCAGTTGTGCATCGACGGCGGCCCCGGTGGCTTCACCATCAGCGGCAGGAAGTTCTCCGGCCACGACAACGCGATCCTGCTGAGGAACGTCTCGAACGTCACGGTCAGCGGGAACACGTTCAAGAACCTCAGCGGCTCCACCGGCTACGCCGCCGTCCACGTGAAGAACTCCTCCGGCATCGCAATCCGGAAGAACACCTTTTCCGGGCTGCGCAACGGCGGGAAAATGCACGGTGTCTACCTGGTGCAGACCTCACGCAGCAGCATCACCGGCAACAAGTTCTCGTCGATCACCGGTGACCCCGTACGGATCAGGGACGGCAGCCGGAACAACGCGGTGAGCGGGAACACCTTCACCAAGTCCGGCCAGTACGCCCTGTTCAGCGAGTGGGGCCGGCTGGAGAAGGGCGAGACCTGCGGTCGCGGCAATGTCTTCAAGGGCAACAAGTACGGAACCGGCTACTCCGGCAAGCGGCTCCCGCTGATCAGGTGGGGCGGCAAGGGCGGCGGCAGCACCGGCCTCAAGCTCACCTGGAACAACTGCAGGAAGGCGAGCATCGTCAACAAGGGCAGCAACAGCAAGCTGTAGGGCCGAAACCGCAGGTCCGCGCAGCGAGCGATGGCGGCGCCCACAACGGGGGCGCCGCCCCTCGTTCGCCGTACGGGGCCTGCGTCTCCTCGCGAGCCAGAGGCATGTGATTTGCGTAGATTCTCCGGGTCCTGGGGCCGTGCCCACCCAAGGCGGGGACGAATGGCTGTCGTCAAGGAGGACTGTCACGTCCTGTCTGAAAGCAGCCCCCGGCCCGGGCGTCAGCTCCCCCTTGCGCCCAGCGCGCTGACCTGGCGCAGAGGACGCGGCGCCAGGTGCTGCCGCTCGTTTCGGGGCGGGTTGGGGTGAGGGTGAAATCGACCGGAAGACATAAGGGGCGGATATGAGACAGGCATCGACTGGTTCCGGCCAATCCCCTGGACCATAGGATTTGTTGCAGGTCAGAGCGGACTTTCTGGCAAGTCAAGCTTTGCGCATATCTGTTGACAGCGAGTGAGTGCCGCTGCGACCTTGTCTTCGCCTGAGCCACTCGAACGGTCGGTCGTCGCGTTGCGGCCCCTGTTTGCCGTTGGCTCGGTTCATGTGGTCCCGGTGTCGTCGGCGGACGTTCCCGGACCTGAAGAAAACGGGGGGCCAGACGTGTATCGCAGCATGCAAACCAGAAAGACCTTGTCGTGACCCTGGTGGTCATCGGTGCCAACCCGACGGTCGCGCGAGCGGCCGAGGCTCTCCCCGGTGATCTCCTTCATGTTCAGCTGCCCGGGGCTCCGGCCCTCGACCGGAACGACGGCCGGATGACCGGCACACGGCAGGTGCACACCGTCGACTTCCACGACGGCCCGGCCTTCCTCGCGTTCGTCGACGAGGTGCTCAAGCCGTTGTCGCCCACCGCCGTCGTCTCGCTGACCGAGCTGGGTCTGGAGCCGGCGGCCGCGGCGGCGGAGCGGCTCGGCGTGCGGGGGGTCGCCCCCGCGGTCGTCCGGCGCACCCGCGACAAGCTGGAGATGCGGCGGGTCCTCGAACGGAAGGCGCCGCATCTGAACCCGGCCTTCGCCTCCGGCGGCGACCCGGACGCGGTGGCCCGGCTGTTCGCCGGGCACACCCCCGTGGTGGCCAAGCCCGTCAGCGGCGTCGGCAGCAATGCCGTGGCTCTGGTGGACCGTGCTGCGGACCTGCCGGCGGACCGCCGGACAGGCGGCACACTGCTCGAAGCCTTCGTCGGCGGGCTGGAGTTCAGCGTGGAGACGCTGTCCGCCGGCGGCCGGCACACCGTCGTGGGTATCGCCCAGAAGGGGACAACGGGCGGCTTCGTCGAGGTCAGCCACATGATGCCGCCTCCGGCACTGGACGCCGGCGGGCGGGCACGGGTCGAGGAGGCGGTCGGACAGCTGCTCGACGCCCTCGGGCTGACGGACGGGCCGAGCCACACCGAGGTGAAGGTGGACGGCGACCGCGTCATCGTGATCGAGACGCACAACCGCCTCGGTGGCGACGGCATCGCCGACCTGGTGCGGCTGACCACAGGCATCGACTGGCGGGTCGCCGCCCTCGGATGGGCGGTCGGCGCGGGAGTGCCACGCGGGCAGGCCGCGGCCGCCACGGCCGCGACCGTCTTCTTCACCGCACCGCCCGGCACGGTCACCGACGTCGCCCCACCACCGTCCCTGACGCACGGAACGATCGTGGAGTGGGAGGTCGCCGTGGAGCCGGGCGACCCGGTCCGCCCGCTCAGGTCCTCCACCGACCGCCTGGGCACTGCCGTCATCGCCGCCGCGGACGCGGCGGCGTGCGTGGCGGCGGTGGCCGAGCTGACGGCGCTGCCCATTGTCACCACGCAACCCGATGCCACCGTGCCCTCGGCGCGCCGCGTCGCAGACGACCGCTCCATCGCACGGCCCGAGGCCGCTCGGCCCGGCAGCACGGCCCCGCCGAGCACCGCCGCACAGCCCGCGCCCGTCGCGTAACGCGCACCACGCACCACCACCCACACGCTTCGGTCCGGGGCCGCCCTGCCACAGGGCGCCCCGGCGCCGATCGCAGCCGTACCACTCTCATCGCTCCTCACCCGACTCGACCAAGCCTGGGGGAACCATGACCGTCGACAACGCGCCGATTTCCTACGATTTCCACGGAGACGAGCCGTTCAGCACGCCGTTCCAGGAGATCAAGCCCGAGGAGATCCACATCTACCTCGACCTGGACACCAAGGTCGGAAAGAACACCTGCGGACAGAAATGTACGCACTGTTGGTTCGTCAACTACGAGAAGGTCTACGACAAGTCGTTCGCCATGGAGGAGGGCCCGCGGATCCTCTCCGGACTCCAGTCGCACGGCTACCACGTCTACCCGCGGTACGTGGACAGCTTCGCGTACGACGGTGAGTTCATGCGCATCTACGGCCCCGCCAACAACCGTGAGTTCAGACAGGAATCCGACCACAAGCCCACCGAGACGATGGAGAAGGGCGACGCCTGGACCAGCGGCCGCCCGCTGCTCGCCGACAACTACCTGGAGCTCCTCGACCTCGCCCGGGTCAACGGCTACGGCACCATCTCCATCACCTACCACGGCGTCATCGACGAGAACCTGGCCGTCATCGACGACGGCAGCTACCCGATCAAGGGCGTCTTCAGCGGGGCGAACACCGAGGAGGTGCTGCGCCGGATCGACCACTACAACGAGCACCATCGCAGCACGCTTCCCGCGGACGCCGACCGGTCGGATGCCTTCCGGGTCAACATCGGCGTCACCATCGGCCGGCACAACCACGGCCGTCAGTCCCTGGAGCGCTACGCCCACTACTTCAACAAGCTGGGCGTCGACACGGTCCGCTTCAACAACTTCTCCGACCACGGCGGCCGGCACCCCGAACTCCAGCTCAGCTACGAGGAGATCGAGCAGGCCTACCGCGACTTCAAGTGGCTGCACGAGAACGTCGAACTGGGCTTCCAGCTCGGCGTGAGTGAGGACTTCGGGACCTTCGGGATCAAGGCGATGGGGTTCCCCGGCCATGTCGGCTGGTGCCGGGCCGGCCGCCAGCTGTTCGCCGCCATCCCCACCGAGGAGAGTGTGCTGTCGGAGTCGGCGGACGGCCGCCGCGAGAAGATCGGTGACATCGTCGGCTGCGTCAACACCTTCGAGCCGCACCTGGGCATCCTCGTCCGCACGGTCGCCGACGGGGGCGAGGACGTCCGCTACGACCTGGAGTTCGACCACGCGGCCATCGAGGCGTTCACCAACAAGCGCCTCTCCGGCGTCTACAAGGACGGCTGCTTCGCCCGCGAACTCGCCCAGGAGCAGCAGCTGGTCTCCCGGGTCCCCGCACGCCGCCGCCTCCCTCTCGTCGAGACGACGGGCTGAAGGAGAAACACGCACATGCCGCACGTCCTCGTCTTCGCCAAGACGCCCTATGCCAAGACCCCGTACGACCGCTGGCTGGCCGGTTCCGGTGTCGTGCCGGTCATCCTCACCACCACCGAGTTCGCGGCCGGATACGGCCACTTGCCCCATGTGCACGCCTTCGACGACTACGACACCAATCAGCTCGTCGAGAAGACGGCACTGCGCCTGGCCCGCGAGCACGCCGTCACGGCCGTCTTCGCCCGCGCCGAGGCCGACGTGGTACGCGCCGCACAGCTGCGTGACCTGCTGGACCTGCCGGGACAGCGGACCGCGAGCGCTCTGGCCTTCCGCGACAAGGTGGTCATGAAGGACCACCTTGTCGGCGGTCCGGTGGAGATTCCCGCCTACCGGCCCCTGGATTCGGCCTACACCGCCCTGGAGTTCGTCGCCGAGCACGGCTATCCCGTGGTCATCAAACCGCTCTCGGAGTCCGGCTCTCTGGGTGCGGCCATCATCCGTGACGAGGCGGAGCTGGACGCCTACCTCGCCCGCCCGTGGCGCGGCGCGAGCGAGATCGAAGTGTTCGTACCCGGGCAGATGTACCACGTGGACGGGCTGGTCGTGAACGGCGAGGTGGTGTTCGCGCACCCTTTCCGCTACCTCAACGACTGTCTGTCCTTCCGGGCGAACGACTGGGTGGCCAACCTCCCGCTGACACCCCAGGACCCGGTCCACGACCGGCTGCTCAAGGCGGCACGGGCGGTGCTGGCGGAGCTGCCCACACCACCGCACACCGCCTTCCACGCGGAGCTGTGGATCACCCCCGACGACCGAACGGTGTTCTGCGAGATCGCCAGCCGGACCGGCGGCGGGATGATCAGCTCGATGGTCCGGCACGCCTTCGGCATCGATCTCGACAAGGAATGGCTGTACGCCGAATGCGGCCTCCCCAGCACCCTGGGTACCCCCGCCTACCGGCCCACCGGCGCTCTGTGCATCCCGCCGTCGAACGGCGTACTGAGCCGTCTGCCCTCCGGTGACGAGCCGGCGTGCGTCAAGGAGGTCGCGCTCACCGGCACGGTCGGCCAGGAGTTCCACGGCGGGGTCAAGTCCGGTCTCTTCCTGGCCGGTTACGTCGTCGGCGGCGACACCGAGGAGGACGTGGCAGCCAATCTGGAACATGTGGCGGCCTGGTTCGCCGACCGCGCCGAGTGGTCCCCCGCTCCCACGGGAGGCACCCGATGAACGGGCCGTCGCCCGGCGCCCTGCCGGGCCCGCTGGTCGGTACGGACTGGGTGGCGCCGCGACTGGGCACCCCCGGGCTGGTGGTGCTCGACGCCTCGATCGGCGGGCACCGCGACGCCGGCGAACGGATCCCGGGGGCGCGGCCCTTCGACATCGACGGCGCGCTGTCGGACCACTCCGGTCCGCTGCCGCACACGATGCCCGGGGGCGGGCACTTCACCCGGGAGATGCGGGCGCTCGGCGTGGACGACGGCGATACCGTCGTCGTCTACGACGGGGCGGGTCTCTACTCCAGTGCCCGCGCATGGTGGATGCTGCGGGCCATGGGCCACGACCGGGTGGCCGTGCTCGACGGCGGTCTGCCCGCCTGGCGCGCCGCCGGTCTGCCCCTGGAAACCGGCGCACCCGTGCCCGTCGCGCGCCCCGGTGACTTCACCGCACGGCCGCGTCCCGGCCTGATCGTCGGCGGCGACGAGGTCGCCGGGGCCCTGACCGATCCGGCCTCGGCGGTCCTCGACGCCCGCACCCGCGACCGCTTCGCCGGCGCGGCCGCCGAGCCCCGCCCGGGGCTGCGTCCCGGCCATATGCCCGGAGCGCTCAACCTGCCGTTCGGCGAGCTCCAACGGGACGGCCGGATGCGTCCCGCTGCGCAGCTGCGCGACGCGTTCGCCCCGCTCGCCGGGGAGCGCCGGCGGCTGCTCTTCAGCTGCGGTTCCGGTGTCACCGCCTGCATCCTGGCGCTGGGGGCCGAGCTGGCCGGATACGACGACCTTGCCGTGTACGACGGGTCCTGGAGCGAATGGGGTCTGCCGGGCGCGGACCGGCCGGTCGTCACCGGTCCGCAGAGCGGAGGGCCGTCGGCGTGATGTCCTCGCTCTCGGCCAAGTGGCGCACGTTCAGGGGGCTGTCGTCGAGCCTCAAGTCGCTGATCGTGCTGTCCTTCGTGGTCGCACTCGGCAGTTACATGGTCACCCCGTTCATCGGCGTCCTGATGGTCCAAGCGGTGGGCCTGGACGTCCGCCTGGCCGGTGTACTCGTGGCCGTCGCCACGTTCATCCAGTTCGGCGGCAGCATCCTGGGGGGCCTGGTCGTGGACCGGCTCGGCCTCAAGCGGACGATGGTCGGCTCCCTCGCCCTGCGGACCACGGGTCTGCTCCTGCTGGGGCTGGCCGTGAAGGTCCCCTGGGTCGCCTACCCGGCGGTGGTCCTCGTCGCCGCCGGGCCCGCGCTCTACCTCCCGGCGAACAAGGCGTACATCGTCACCTGCGTCTCCGACGAGCTGCGGCCGCTGTTCCTCGGCGTCAGCAGCGCGGCCCTCAACGCCGGGATGGGGCTCGGGCCGCTGCTGGCCGCCGTCCTGATCGATGCCGATCCGGTGGTGCTGCTCCTCGGCGCCGCGGCACTGTTCGGCCTGATCACCCTGGCCCACCAGCTCACCATGCGGCCCCTCGCACGCCGCCAGGACGCCCCGCCGGGCGGCGTCACCGCCGACCGGCCGGCCCCCGCCGGGAAGCTCCAGACCCTGCGCGGCGCCCTGCGACCGGTGCTCTTCACCGCGCTCGCCTTCTACCTCTATTTCTTCTTCCAGAGCTTCCTGGGCCTGTACGCCGCGGGCGTGCACAACATCCAGGTGCTCGGCTGGGCCATGCTCGTCAACTGCGCCATGATGGTGGCGCTCCAGCCGCCGCTGTCGGGCTGGATCGCGCGGGCCGACTACCGCCGTCTGGTGGCCGGATCATTCGCCCTGATGGCCGCCGGGACGGCCGTGATGTCGCTGGGGCACACCGCTGCCCTGCTGAGCGGCACCGTGCTCTTCAGCCTCGGCGAGGTCTTCCTCTTCCTGCGCTGTGACCTGGAAATGGTCGACCGCATACCCAGCAATCCGGCCTTCGCCTTCGGCGTCCAGCGGCTGACGGCGGGTGTCGGCGGCCTCCTCGCCGGCATCGTCGGCGGCTTCCTCTTCGCCCACTACGAAAGCGCACACGACCTGGGCATGTTCTGGATCGCCGTCGCCGTGCAGTGCGCCGTCGCGGCAGCCATCGCCCTGGTACTCGGCGGCCGCCGGACCGCGGCGGCCGCACCACACGACGAGCAAGCGGATCTGGAAGTGGTGTCATGACCGGCGAACCCTCGATGGAGACCCGGTTCGTGCACGCCGGATCCGACCCGCGGCAGCAGCACGGCTATGTCAACCCGCCGGTCCACCGCGCCTCGACGGTGCTCTACGAGGACGTGGCCGCGATGGATGCCTCGCAGGCCGACCCCCTCAAACGCCGGATGCCGGTCTACGGCCGCTTCGGCACACCCACCACCCGCGCCTTCGAGACGGCACTGACCGACCTGGAAGGCGGGCACGCCGCCGTCGCCACCTGCTCGGGTCTCGCGGCGATCACCACGGCGATCCTGTCGTTCGTCCGGGCCGGCGACCACATCCTCGTCAGCGACTCCGTCTATCTGCCCACCCGTAAGTTCTGCAACTCGCTGGCCGATCTGGGCGTGGAGGCGGAGTACTACGATCCCGGTGTGGACAAGTCCATCGAGGACCTGATCCGCCCCACCACGCGCCTCGTCTGCCTGGAGTCACCCGGCTCCACGACCTTCGAGGTACAGGACGTCCCGGCCGTCACGAGCGTGTGCCGTACCCACGGCGTGGTCACCCTCATCGACAACACCTGGGCCACCCCCGCCTTCCACCGCCCCCTGGAGCTGGGCGCCGATGTCGTCGTGCACTCGGCGACGAAGTACCTCACCGGTCACGCCGACAGCATCCTCGGGGCCATCGTGTGCACCGAGGACACCTACCCCGCGGTGCGCGCCACGGCGATCCGGCTCGGCCAGTACGCCGGCGCGGACGATGTCTATCTGGGCCTGCGCGGGCTCCGCACACTGGGCGTCCGGATGCGTCAGCACCATCACCAGGCCGTCGGCCTCGCCTCCTGGCTGCGCGAACAGGACGGGGTGCGCGCCGTGCTGCACCCGGCGCTGCCGGGCGACCCGGGGCACGAGCTGTGGTGCCGCGACTTCACCGGCGCCGCGGGCCTGTTCGGCCTCGAACTCGAACCCGGGCCCGGCAAGCCCGCCGTGGACGCGCTGCTGGCAGAGCTGCGGCTGTTCGGCCTCGGCCACAGCTACGGCGGCTACGAGAGCCTGATCGTCCCGGCCGATCCGGTCACCCACCGCCTCCCGGGCACCTGGACGGGCCGCGGCCCCCTCCTGCGCGTGCACGCCGGCTTCGAATCCCTCGACGATCTCAAGGAGGACCTGGCCCGGGGCCTGGCCACCCTCTCCGCCCACGCCCGGCCCTGACGTTCCTTCCCGGGCCCGGGCCGTCGAAGCCCTCCCTCGGCGTCAGCCAGGTCGAAGTCCTCCTCGGCCGTCGGCCTGGGCCTGCCACGTTCTTGACGGAGGTCACGACGTGGAGGGCCGTGTCACGGCTGGATCTTCTTCGGGGGCGGGGCGTCGCCGGGCGGCACGCCCTTCTCCGTCGCAGCGCCGCCAGGACTCACCCCAGACTCCTTGTGCTGTTGGCTGCTGTCAGGAACGGAGCTCTGGCTGTTCGCGTCACTGCCTGCATTGCGTCGCCGCTGGGCCACCCGGCGCAGATTGCTCAGCCTGCCCCTGACATCGTCGGGGGCTCGGGACACCTGTGGGCCACCCGGCCAGGGCGGTTCGGCGGGCCCCGCGACCAGATTGGCCCTGTGCACCCGCCGTGGCAGGCCGGCGGCGGTCACCGCCGAGTACTCGTCCCTGTGAGAGCCGAGCAGTCGGCTGGCTGTGACAGCAGGATGGGCGATGAGCCTCTCAGCCCACTGCCGGGTGCCTCGCGCCTCGGTGCCGGACAGTTCGACGCGGATGGCCGGGACCTGCGCGGTCTGTTCATCGAGGTGAGCCCGGACGGTGAACTTACTGCCGGGCGCGGAGTACAGGGAGGCGTGGACGCTGTCGGCGGACTCATCGGGCACGATCTGCCGGCCGCCCGCAAACAGTTCCACCTTCACGTCATCAAGCGGCACGCCAGTGGTCTGGATGACCTCAACCGTCAGGCGCCCTCCGCCCCCTGGGAGCAGCATGGCCGTGGTGTGGACGACTTCAAATCGGGGCCTGATGCTGTCGTCCCGCAGGGTGCGCTCCAGCGCCAGCTGGTCGCGCATCACATTGACCTGTTCTTCGGACGCCTTGACGGTGCGTCTCGCGCTGTGCGCCTGCCACCAGCCCACTACCGCCGCGGCGGCGGCAACGAGCGCGCTGGCAGCGGAGATGGAGTCGCCGGCGTCCATCGTCACGCCCCTGTCTTCTTGTGGTGTGCACCCTTGTTCTCCCTCACGGATGATGAGGGGTACCAGCCAGGTTCTCAGCTGAGACAGGCATCCGGGGCAGTCTTGGGCGAGCCGGTCGACTTCATGGCGATGCTCCAGGAGGGCGTCCGGGGCCTTACGGGAGTGCTTCGGCTTCTGGCTCGACTTCCGTGAAACGTGCATCGAGGTCGTCTTCCGGGCCCGAGCTCCGTAGGGTCGCAGGTATGGACATCGACGAGACCGAGTACGAGGAACTGCGACAGCTCGACCAGCTCAGGTCCGACAACCGGGTCCTGAACGCCTGGCTGACCGTCCAGCACGCAGAGTTCCCCGGCTGGGCCGAACAGGCCCCCGGCACCTGGGACTTCGGCCTCGACTCGCTCGCCCGCCTCGAAGACCTGATCCGCGACCGCTTCGTCACCGCCGAGCACGCTCAACAGGAGGAAGGCGGCGACTTCCTCCAGACCGCCTCGTGGTACGTCGGGGAAGTCCACAACCGGCACTTCGGCACCGTGTGGCAGTACCACCCCGATTCGGCGGAAATCCCCGGCGCATGGCCGTTCGTCACCGTGCCCTTCGACCGGCTCTTCGAGTTCCCCGACGAGGACGGCATCGAACCCGACAACCGGCCCCTCTACACGCCCGTCAAAAGGCTGTGCGGCATCCTCACCCCCGACAATGGACACCTCTCCACCGACCCGGACATCTACGCCCCTACCGACGCAGACATCTAGGGCGTGTCGTTCGGATCAGGGTGGATCAGGGAGCGGGGTCTGGTGCGTGCGATCGCAAGGCGGAGGAGGGAGTCGACGCGGAGCGTCGGCGAGTGACGACAACGCGGATGGGGGTCCCCCCGCGCCGTTCAGGCGTGGGGGAGTGCGTGCCAGACCCCGCGAGCCCGCCATGATCCGAACGACGCGCCCTAGGGCCGGAGGTTCAGCCCCACGTACCACCGGAGGCGTTGGGCGAACTTGCGCATCGGCACCACGGCATTCGGAGCTCAGATATGGACGCTCACTGCGCAGGTTTCATGATCATCAAGTGCTGAGGGTCGGGGAAGGGGACGAAGCCGACCTTGGCGTAGACCTCGTGGGCATCGAGGGTGGACAGGAGCGTCCGCTTGAGTTTGTAGGGGGCAAGGTGGTCGCGGACCGCAGCGGCGAGCCAGGTGCCGAGGCCTTTGCCGCGGTGTGTGGGGGCGACGTAGACATCGCAGAGCCAGGCGAAGGTCGCCAAGTCCGTGACGACACGTGCGTAAGCGACCTGTGCGCCACTGTCGTCGTAGAGGCCGAAGTTGAGCGACCCGCGGATGGACTGCTCGACTGTTTCGCGGCTGCGGCCCAGAGCCCAGAACGCGTCGGTCGAGAGCCAGTGGTGCACCAGGTCGATGTCGAGGCGTTCCGGGTCGGTGGCGACCTCGTATCCGTCTTCCCTGCGAGTGATCATGACCAGGCATAGTAGGGCTGAGGACTGCCGTGCAGCCAGCAGTTTTGAGGGCCCTCTCCCCTGTGGGTCACTGGGTCAAGCGCCCCCGTATCCGGCGGTACGCGTTGCGGGTGTGCCGGCCGCTTCCTCAGCAGCTCGGTGGAGTCCCCCTCGTCCAGGTGCGCTCAGGGTCATGTCCTCAGTGCGTCTCCAGCACACCGCCGGCCCATGAGTAGCCGCACCAGCGGCCTGCTCAGCATCCCTTGAGCCCTATTACGCATTTCGCAACCAGACGACCTCAAGAGCAAGCTTGGCTCGTTCCTCCGCAGATTCGATCTTGAGCACACCTTCAGAATGATCAAGCAGACGCTCGGCTGGGCCCGCCCGAAGCTCCGCGCCCCCGAGGCCGCGGACCGCTGGACGTGGCTCGTGATCGCGGCCCACACGCAGCTGCGGCTCACCCGCGAGGCCGCTGCTGATCTCCGCCGACCCTGGGAGAAGCCGACCGAGCCAGCTCGCCTCACCCCCGCCAGGGTCCGCCGAGGGTTTCGGAACCTCCGCCCGCACCTGCACTGCCCAGCCCGTGCACCGAAACCCGCAACACCCGGACCAGGCAGGCCAGTCGGGTCCAGGAACCGTCATCTCACCACCCGTCACGACGTGGGCAAAACGACCAGGCGACCCGAGATCATCACCGAACGCAATCGCCTCAAAGGCCGCAAAGATCAAATAACAAGCTGAGCGACTCTGCCGGGGATCTTGGAGCTGTCGATGTCAGCTGACCGGCGTGCTGCCAGGGCTCGGACGATTGTCAGTGCCCGTTGCTACGTTCAAGCCGTTCGAATCACTCACGCCAAGGAGCATCAGATGGGATCTCAACTCAACCCGTGCCTCGCCTTCAACGGGAACGCACGGCACGCGATCGAGTTCTACCAGGACGTCCTCGGCGGCCAGCTGGATATGGGTACCTACGCCGAATACGGCTCGCCGGACGTGCCTCACCCCGACAAGATCATGCACGCCACGCTCCGCACCCCAGACGGCTACACGCTGATGGCATGGGACGTTCGGGAAGAGATGCCCCACACCCCAGGCAACAACGTCGCGGTCTTCCTCGACGGCGACGACGCCCAACTCCGCGACTACTTCGAGAGGCTGTCCGCCGGCGGCACCGTGACGCTGCCCCTGGAGAAGCAGTCATGGGGTGACGAGGCCGGCTCGCTCGTCGACCAGTTCGGGATCACCTGGATGGTCAACATCACCCAGCAGCCCAGATAGACCACGGGGCAGCATCAACGTCCGATTCCGGGGTTAAAAGACAAGCTCAGAGCCTGGGGTTGAACCTTGCTCGTGTGCGTGCTGAGTCCCGGCGTGCCCTCCCGCCGGGAGATGTAGCCCATGGTGGCTGCGGATCACGCGGCGGGAGAGGGCACCGGCACCGGCACCGGCACCGCCCAACGTGGTTCCTACGGTGCTGCCGTGGCCTCGGAATACTTCTTGATGAGTTCGTAGGAGCGAATGCGGTCGCCGAGGTCGTAGACGGGCGTGGTCAGCATCAGTTCGTCCGCTCCGGTCTCACCGGCCAGTCGTGTGAGCCGACGCATGACGGTCTCGGGGGTCCCGACGGCTTGCTGTGCACGGAAGCCGGCCAGCGCCTGTCGCTCCTGCGCCGTGAAGTGGTGGGCAGCGGCGTCCGCGGGTGTGGGGAAGGGGATCTCGCTCAGGCCCTTGAGGAGCCCGGCTTTGATGACGTCCATCGGTCCGATCCGCCACGCGGCCTCCCCTTCCGTCTCGGCGCACACCGTCTCCACGCACACCAGCACCCGGGGCCGCTCGCACCAGCGCGACGGGGTGAACGCCGCCCGGTAACGCTCCAGCACTGCTTGGGTGTTGTCCGGCCGGATGTGGTGTGCGACGGCGATCGGCAGGCCCAGTCCCGCGGCGAGAGCGGCACCTGCGGTGCTGGAGGCCAGCAGCCACGGCTCCGGCAGCGGGCCGAGTGCGACTTCGTCGACCAGAAAGGACAGGATCGCGGCCACGTCGCCCTCGTACTCCGCATCCGTCGTCGGTCCGGCACCGCGGCGCAGCGCCCGGGCGATGGCCTCGTCGAAGGTGCCAGGGCCACGGCCGATGCCCAGATCGATGCGGTCCGGGTGCAAGGCAGCCAGCGTTCCGAACTGCTCCGCCAGCGTGATCGGCGCGTGGTTGGGCGCCAGCACTCCGCCCGAACCGAGACGGATGGCCGATGTCGAAGCGGCAGCGTGCGCGGTCAACACCACCGGCGGGAACGCGCCGATGGCGGGCGAATGGTGATGCTCGGCGTACCAGATCCGGTGGTAGCCCAGCCGTTCCACTCCCTGTGCGAAGGCCGCGGTGTCGCGCAGAGTATCCACGGCTCGGGTGCCCGTCTGGACCATTGCGACTTCAAGCGCTGAAAGAGGTATATCCAACATGTCGTCAGCATAGAGATCTTGCGTGCGGCGAGGGGGCGTTGATCTTGCTTGTGACTCCCTCCCCAACCAGGGCGACCGGTCGGAAAACCCGGGGCCGGCAACAGCTTTCCACTCCATCACGGGCATGAGGCCGGCAGAACGGCCATGGGGGCGGCAGACATGTCATGCCCGTACCGCCCCGGGCAGCCGCCCCCCGTTGCCTTTTTCGTGGCTTCGCAATGGGGCCTCCGGCCTTCGGGTCCGGCATGACTCCCCCCTTGTTGTTGATGATCCGGGGGGGGTGGTGTCACCGGGTCCGGAGGCATCGACGGACCGCTGATGAGGGGCTTGAGCACCGGTTTCACCCGGGTCGGAGGAGCTCTCCGTAACGTGGATGTGGCAGCTCGGTGCCGTGGCAGGCCGGACGAAAGCGTGATGGAGGGGCCTGCACGTGATCGACACCGGCGACATCGACGTCTTCCTCGGGCTGGATGTCGGCAAGGGCGAACACCACGCCACCGCCGTCACCCCGGCCGGGAAGAAGGCGTTCGACAAGCGCCTGCCCCATACCGAGCCCAAGCTCCGTGAGCTGTTCGCGAAGCTCCAGGCCAAGCACGGGACCATGCTCGTGGTCGTCGACCTCAGTCACCTGACCTGCGGGTGTGCGAGGAGCACGACTCGATCGGCCTCGACATCGAAGCCGAGCACCGGATGGCCATAGTCGCCCTCCGGAGCCATCAGCACCGGCTTGCCCAGCCGCCGCCCGATCTCCCGGAGGAAGCCGCAGAACACATCAAGTCGCTCCTGACCCTGCAACTCCCGCAGGTCGATGTCGAAGTCAACTTCATCGTCGGTATGAAAACGGAAGATCGCCAAAACATCGGCCGTCGGCCAGACCCACAGGTCTGGGCACTCAGCATCCGCCGGGCGGGACAGCACCGCCTCCGCCGGCGGCACCGGAAGCACCAACCCTCCCTCGGAGTACTGGGACTTCCAGCCCTTCTCCGCGACAAGATCGAGGACCGCCTGCCAGTCCTCCACCGAGGCATCCGGGACACGCACGTCCGGCAATGACCCCATCAAGTCCGGGTCGAAGAAGGACTTCACGTCATCCCACAGCAGGTCGGCCACCCCGCCATGCTGCCCAGCTCGCCGAGCCGCCGCACCCCCGTTTCCCTTGACCAAAGACATAGGGGCACCCCCGCAGGGCCGTCAGCAACCCCCACGCCGCACCGCTTCGGATGCAGCGGGGCAGCCCCTGGGTGGTTGCCTGACCGACCCCTTACCCCACCGATCGCACAGGCGGCCGCGGTGGGACGGAGACGGATGCGTAGGGCCGCCGCGGCCCGGAGGTCAGTGCCGGAGTGTGTAATGCCGAAGTCGGGAACGGGTGTCCTTCGCCGTCAGGCCGTGGGAAGACCCGCGCTCCTCGCTCTGCCACTCCATGACATCCGCCTCGCGGACGTGCGGCCGCTGCTCCCGGAAGAGGTCGGGTGCGGTGTGTCGAGCAAGGGACGCTGACGTGGGCGCCGACTCGGTGAGCTGATGTGTGGGAAAGCCCGTAGATCCGTTGCGACGCGCTGCCGCCTGATCTCTGAGCCACTTCGATCGGCGGCGGGCACAGGAGGCAGTGGCCGGAGGTCTGCATGGCCGCGCGGGTGGAACGCCGGGCCGCCGGTGGCCGGCCGTCAACCAGGCCGGGCGAGGAGATCCTGTTGTGGCAGCGGCCGGTGCAGCGCGAGCAGGGCCTGATCGTCCTGGGGTGCACCGCCGCTGTGGCGGCTGACGTCGCGGGCCAGGAGGTCGAGGACCGTCGAGGGGTCCGGGAAATGGCTGGTCTGGCGGAGGTAGGACTGCACCATACGCGGGACCCGGTCCGCGGGGTCATAGAAGACGCCGGCAGGATCACGCGCCTCGGTGACGCCGTCGGTGAAGCAGAGCAGCATCGCCCCGGGCGGGAACGGGTACGTCTCCACCGGTGATGACCAGTCCCCCAGACCGGTGATGCCCAAGGGCGGCGCCGCCTCCTCCGGCTCCAGCACCCGCGCCCGGCCGTCCGCATGCAGCAGCACAGGGGCGGGATGGCCGCGGTTGACGATATGGACCTGGCTCAGATCGTCGGCGAACTGAACGATCAGGGCAGTGGTGAACCCCTCCGTCGCATCCAGGCCCTCCCGGCGCTGGCTTTCGCGCCACAGGGCCTCTTCCATGCACCCCACCAGGGCAGGCAGGTCGGGTTCATGGTCGGCGGCATAGCGGAAGACCCCGATGTCGACGCTGACCGCCGTAACGGCGGAGAGCCCCTTGCCCCGCACGTCGCCGACCATGGCGCGCACCCCGAACGGAGTCTCCTGCATCACGTAGAGATCGCCGCCGATCAGCGCCATGTCCTCGGCCGGCACATAGCGGGCGGCGATCCGCAGGTCCCCCAGCCGGCTCGGAGGGCTGGGCAGCACGGCCCGCTGGGCCACCTCCGCGGCGTAGCGTGCCCGGCTCGCGCTCGCGTGCTGCATGCGCAGGGACCGGTTCAAGCCGACCGCCAGCGCGGTGACGGACGCCAGCGTGATCTGAACCGCCGCGTCGCCCTGCCAGTCGTACGAGCCGGCGACGAACGCCAGGCCCGCCTGCACCACCATGGCCGTAAGGCCGACACCGACGATCCCCACCGGGCCGAACAGCGAAACCGCCGTCACCGGCGCCACGGCCAAGAGAGGAGCTGATGACACCGAGGTAGGCGTCAGCAGATCCACCAACGCCGCAAGAGCGATCACCACGGCCGGTACCCAACGGCGTACCCGTGACCACACCGGCAACACCCTCATCAGACCATGATGCCTCCCTGCACGCCCACGACGACGGAACTGTCCGCGTCGACACCTCCGCCGCAGCCAAACAGCCGACATCGCGATTGGTCATCCGGGGCAGAGCAGCTTCCAGAAGGGCTGTGGCGCCGACCTGCTCGTTTGCTCGGTCTTCCGCGGCGGCGGCATCCTCCGGAGCCCGCTGCCGCTCGTGCTCCTCAGCCCGGGTGCGCGCGTCGCGTTCTCGCCGGGAGACCGTCCCAGGCCGTGTGAGCCGTGGCTCCGCGGCACAGGCCGGGCACCGCTGCGTGTGACACTCAGTGCCTGCGAGGGCGGGACCGGGGCCGCGGGGCCAGGGCCGCAGGGTTACCGGCCCTGGCGCATTCGGGGCTGAGCGGCCGGCCCTCTTCGTCCGAGACCGGCCTCGACCGCCACGTAGCGGCGGCGGCCGCCGGGCCTCGGGCCTACGTTTCGGTCTCCTCGTCGGCCTCGGCCGCAGTGATGTCGACGAGCACGAGCCCGGTGAGCACCCGGTGCATGGTCCGCTCGAACAGCAGCTGGGGATCTTCTGCCGGGTCCGCTCCCGTGTGATCGGCCATGGCGGCCGCGACATGTGGATGATCTCCGTGGGAGGCCGTCCGGGTCAGGTAGGCGGCCTGCGCCGCCTGGCGGTCGGTGGCTGCGCGGCCGACCTGGGTTTCTGCCCGGGCGAACTGCGCGACCAAGGCGCTCATCAGGGCGACGATTTCCATCTTGGTCCGGCCGGGCAGCCGGACTGGCGCCATCGCCCGCAGCGCGTATTCCAGGAAATCCATGCCCCGCGGCCCCAGCCGCAGAGGTTCCGGCGGGACGTCGGGCAGCCAGGGGTGCCGCAGATGGACGGCCTTGGCCCGGGCCGCCAGGGCGACCAAGTCCTCCACGGGATCGCCGTGGAGCGGGACGTCGAGGTCGATCTCTCCCGTCACCGCGTCCGTCATCAGGTCGAGCAGGTCGTCACGGCCGGAGACGTAGCGGTAAAGGGATGCCTGGCCGGTTCCCAGCTCCTTGGCCACCTGGCGCATGGACACCGCCGGCAGCCCGCCCTGGTCCGCGAGCTCGACGGCGACAGCGGTCAGCTCTGCGTGGCTGTGGACAGCCACGGGGCCGCGGGCACCGCGTCCGGCCCGCGCCCAGACCGTCACAGGTTCCTGAGCCACTCGTCCACCCGCCTCCTCCGCTCCCCTGGTGTCTCCACTACTCTAAAACCGCGAACACCGATCGCAGTTATTGGTCACAGTTATGGGAGGTTCTCGTGTCCCCAACCCCGAAACACCTGTGGAGCCCGGTCCGCTGGGCTGAAAACGGCGCGGTGCGGCTGGCCTTCGACTCGCTGACCGAAGGGGCCGACGGTGAGCCACTGCTGCTGGCCACGGGGCTGGGCGCCAACCGGCTGTGGTTTCCGGACGGGCTGTGCCGGGTGCTGGCCGCGCAGGGCTTCGCCGTGGCCCGGTACGACCAGCGCGACGGCGGCGAGTCGACCCACCTGCCGGCCACCCCCACCCGCAACCCCATCTCCGCACTCTTCGCCAAGCGTGAAGAGGCATACACGGCGGAGGACATGGCAGATGATGCCGTCGCCGTCTTGGACGCACTGGGGTGGCGGTCGGCACACCTGCTGGGCGTCTCCCTCGGTGGAGCCGTCGCACAACGCGTGGCGCTGCGGCACCCGGGCCGCGTCCGAAGCCTCACCTCCATGGCCGCCGTACCCGGTGACACCTCGGGACTGCGGGCCATGCGGTACATACGGATGAGGACCCTGGCGAAGTTCGCCCGCCTGAAGTTCCCCGACACCCCCGAGGGGGCCGTCGCGGCCGGCGTTGCCGTCTCCCGCCTCCTCGCCTCACCCCACCGCCCCTTCGACGAGCCGGCCGCACGGGAAGCGGCCGAGCGCAACGCCGACCGCGGCATCCACGACCAGCAGGCACAGAGCCGCCAGATCGGTGCCCAATGGCACGGCCCGCCGATCAGCGCCGTCACCCGGCCCACGCTCATCCTCCACGGGGAGGACGACCCGCTCATCAAGCCCAGCGCAGGCAAGGCAATCGCCTCCCGGATCCACCACTCGCGCCTGGTCCTGCTGCCGCAAGTAGGCCATGAAATCCCCGCATGCACGTGGGACACCGTCGCCACCGAAATCCGCACCCTGGCCACCGACTCCCGCCAACTGCCCCTGCCCCCAGCGCCGGGCAGCTGAAGGCACGCAGACGCAGACCCGCCCTGCGGTGCCAACGAAGTGGTCTCCGGAGGCCCAATGCAACGAAAGGGACAGGGGCTTCGCGGATTTCACGAGGCGACACGAGCGATCGAGGTGGCCGGGTGCCGCTGCGCCCACGCTTCAGCCGGTCGCAGCCGCCGCCTGAGCAGGTGCGGATCTGCGGTCCCGGAATTGGATGGCATGGATGGTGTGATGCCCTCTACTCTCGCGGCCGTGACCACAGATGACACCGGAGCAGTTCCGCGTAGCGCAGAAGCGTCGATCCGGCAGGAGCACCGTGACGACCATCCGGCGGTACGCGCGCTGCACCTGGCCGCGTTCGAGGGCGATGAGCATGTGCCGGCTCTCGCGGATGCCCTTCGCCGCGCGCAAGCGCCCCTGGCGCCGATGTCGTTCGTCGCCACGGTCGAGGGACAGGTGGTGGGACACGTCCTGCTGAGCGCCGGCCGGCTCGACGCCCCGCGCCGGATCGTGGACGTCCTGGTCCTGTCGCCGCTGGGAGTGCTCCCGCAATTCCAGAACCAGGGAATCGGCACCCGGCTCGTCGAGCACGCCCTCGCAGCGGCCGATGCCCAGCACGCACCACTGGTCTTCCTCGAAGGCTCGCCGCGCTACTACGGAAAGCGCGGCTTCGAACGCGCCGACACGATCGGCTTCCGCTCACCGTCGCTGCGCATCCCGCCTCCGGCATTCCAAGTCGCCCGGCTCGCAGCACACGAACCCTGGATGACGGGCACCCTCGTCTACTCCGACACCTTCTGGGCGCTGGACTGCGTAGGTCTGCGCGACACGGAAGCGTCCACCGGCTGAATCACGCGCTCTGACTCCACCATCCGGCGCCAGTGGTTGCCAGGAGACATGATGACGGCAGCGCCGCCGGCCACGCGATGACGGAGGTAGCGAGGTGGCAGGGCTGGCTCTTTGACCACCGGCAATTGCGTTGCACACTGGTAATTGCGTTGTCGATCTGATGAGGCGCCGTCAGGATCTTGGCCATGGAACAGCCCGCTGAAATCCTCCGCTCGGACCAGGCCGAGCTACGTCGCTGGCGTGTGCAAGACATCGAGGTCCTGGACCGGTTGATCACCGAGTCACGTGATCACTTGCTCCCCTGGATGCCCTTCGCGGCCAGCCATGACCGGAAGCAGGGTGAGGCATTTCTGACCCGGTGCGAGGAGGAGTGGGCCTCGGAGGAGGCGTACCACTACGCGATCACCACGGGTGGTGTAGCGGTCGGCAGCTCCAGTCTGATGCGCCGGATCGGTCCGGGCGGGCTGGACATCGGCTACTGGCTCCACCACGCGTGGATGGGCAAGGGGTTGGCCACCATGGCTGCTGCTGCCCTGGTGGAGGCGGGCCGCCGGATGTCTGGCGTCGACCGCATCGAGATCCATCACGACGAGGCCAACCCCGCCAGCGGAGCCGTCGCCCGGCGCTTGGGTTTCACCGAGGTGGAGCGTGTGCAGGTGTCGGAAGGGCCTACGGCCCCGGGTGAGACGGGCGTTGACGTGATCTGGCGCCTGCAGCCCGCCCCTCGCCCAGCGCCTGACGCCGCTGGAGAGGGGGGTCCCGTCAGACCCGGTTGTCAGTGCCCTGAGGTTCACTGTGGGTGTCACACATCAGCAGAACGGCCAGGGAGACCATGTGAGCATGGATGAGTTGATGGCGGCGGCCCGGAACCCCACGACGGAGTGGCTGGAGTCCTGTTTCGGAGTGGGGTCGATGTGGCGTCCTGCAGAGGCGGATCTGCCCGAGCGGCTGGAGCACGAGGGGACAAGGAAGTTCCTCACCACGGTCGGCTTCCCCTCAGTACGGATCGACGGGTTTCTCGAATTCGTCGACTTCGACTCGAGCAGGCTGAAGACCGAGGGCCCGTGGGCCGAAGACCCTGACGAGCTGTTCGGCGAGCGGACCCCGGACGACGACTCACCGCCCACGAAGTACGCGTTCGAGTTCGGCAAGTGCCAGGAGTTCTCCCTGATGGTGGACGGCGAGGTGGGGTGTGTCGATCTGTACGACCCCAACGGCTGGGACCACGCGGCGGGCTATGCGGGCGAGGCACACTCCTCCCTCCAGACGCTGGCGGGTGCCCTGGGGCTGGCCGCGCAGTTCGCTCAGCGCTTCGAGGGGAGGGAGCCGCTGAGCGCGCTGGCGGAGTTCCGCACGGCGATCGGGAAGCTGGACCCGCTCGTGGAATCCGCCTTGTGGGAGAAGGTCACCGAAGCACTGGAAGAAGAGTACGAACTGGCCGAGGAGATAGCGCAGGACTCTTGAGGCGAAGCGCGGTATCGGGCGTGCGTCGGCGGGCCCTCCGGGAAGAGAACGGGGGCTGAGGGTGGACCTGTCGGTGGGGGTGTGACGACGGTGAGCGCTGGTGACATTGCCGAGGGCGAGCGCTGAGGTGGTCCACAGGGTCGGCCCCGCTGCCCGCGCGGGGTCAGCCGACCGGTACGACGTTGGTGGCGTCCACCGCGGGGCGCAGGGCCCGGGCGAGTCTGACGCCGTCACCCACGGCCCAGAAGTGGACGAAGAACAGGCGGGGTTCGTCCGTCAAGCCGTGGTTGTGCAGTTCGACGAGCTCGGCCCCTGCACACCGCAGCGCCACCAGGACGTCTTGCACCTCGCTGGCGATCATGGCGCAGTCGCCGCTGATCGCGGCCCGGCCGTCGCCCAGCGGCTGGAAGTTGAACGCGCTGGTCGATCCCAGTCCCGCAGGCAGCACCAGATGACCGTCGGTGATGGTCTCACGGCGGACGAAGATGGACTTGTAGATGCCGTCGTCGACGGAGCCCTTGACGCCCAGTGCGGCATCGATGCCGGCGGTGTCCAGGTCGACGGGCTTCCGCCGGGACGGCGGCAGCGGGGGCGGGGTGCCGGTGCGGTCGAACGCGGCGCGCAGGCCGCGGGCGAGGGCCACCGGGTGGTGACCGTGTGCATGGACGTGGATCCACCAGATGTCGGGAGCCTGGGAGAGCAGGTGCTTGTGGATTGCGGTCTGCCCGATCTTGTGCTTGTGCAGGACGTCGATGAACGGCTGCATTTCCTGCTCGGTGACCACCAAGTCACCCATCAACAGCGTGCTCTTGTCGGTGTACCGGACGAAGGAGAAATGCGAGCCGAGAGCGAGTGCCGGTTTGACGCCGATGCGGTGGGAGCGCACCCGCAGGTCATGGCGCGGAAGCGCAGTGTGATACATCAAGTTGCGCTTCATATCGCCTTTGCGCCCGAGCGCGTTGGCCACCTCCTCCCAGTCCGACAAGGCAGTGCGGACCGGCTGGACCAGCCTGCGGCTCCTCGCCTCGTCCGCCCTGGTGGTCAGGGCACGAGCGGGGGCTGCGGCACCGGCCAGCATCGGAGTCAGGGCCGCCGCGGCCAGTACACGCCGCCGCGGCGCACCCGTATGCGGATAGCTGTCTTGCTGTGAGTCTGCGGCCATCACGTGAGCACCTCCATGACGAGATGGAAGCACGTCAGAGTGGCGTCGCTGCCCGCCCCGCCACCCCGTGAGGCCAGGTGGGCTAAGCAATCAGCCCTCGGCTCCGCCTATGACACCGACGCAGTCCTTGAGTCGTTGCCGGCAAGGCGGCACGCCGTACAACACTCCTTTGAACTCGGCCTCAACCGACTGACCGACTGGCTGGCTGGCTGGCTGGCTGCCAATTGGCGAACAGCACGGACACTTTTCGGGAGTCCGGCGAATGACCCGGCCGGACCCATCTCGCCCCGGAAACTCAGGAAGCCGCTGAACAGGTGCTGCTCTCGAACTCTGACCGTGCGCCAGTCCGGCTGGGCGATTCCGGCTCAACACCCGGCATCGGCCACGGCCCCGCACCAGCACCAGCACCAGCACCAGCCAGCGCCCGAAGTCATGCGGGCGGCAATGCTCCACGACGTGTGGCCACAGCGTCGAAGAGGGCCCAGCCGTCCATCTCCGGGGCAGTCGGCATGGCCAGGACACCGTCGGGCTCGCTGTACGGTCGCCTGTCGCAGTACCAACGCTTGTATCGAGCAGGCGGCTTCGAAGCCGGTGTCGTGTAGGGCGCCGCCTCCTGATCGGACATCAGCCGGTCGTCTCCCGGTAAGCCGTTGGGACAGTTCTACTCGGCCTGCAAACCGAGTAGAACTGTCCCGAGCGGGCTACTTCCAGCGCGGAGCACTCCCATGCTGCCCGGGTCAGCGTCCGTTGGCCTGCGCCCACCCGGACATGCGTCGCTGGTAACGGCGGGGTGTGAAGCTCCGGCGAAAAGCGGCCCTGGCTAGCAGGCCTTCCACGAGGAGATCCTGTCGTTGGCCGTCGTTCCGATGTTGGGGCGCGACTCGCCTGGGCTCACCCTCGCCAGGAGGGATCCCTTGCCGTCCGAGTTCTGGTAGAAGCAGACGTGGGAACCGGTGCGGTTCCTGAGGGAGGTCGTCCGATCGTTCATGTATTCCCCGACATTGGGACGTTCAGTTCCGGGAACGAAGACGAAACGTCCTTCGTAATTGCTGTTGTCCCAGACGCATACGTACTTCTTGGGGCAGTCGTTGGGAACGGCGCTGGCCGGTGTCGCTCCTAGGCCAACCGTCGTTACTGTCACACACGCTGCCGCGATGAAACCGGCCACCAGAGTTTTCTTCATGTCTTTCCGTCTTCCTCTCGTCGATCTGTGTGCCGCAGTGTGCGGTCATCAGGAATTCGTGAGCAGGCCGGGCGGGCAGTCCAGTCGGTCGGATGTGGCGTAGCTGTGCTGTCCGCCGCCGGTAGCGACGCAGCACCGTGGTACAGCACATCTCTGTCAGTACGTCCCGTCCGACCGTTGTCCGGGGCGGCTGTCCCGGACGCGTGTTCATGCTCGGCGCTGCCGCACCGCGGTCGCATCGGCGAACATCGCCTACACCTCTCGGGCGGGAGGCCGGTGGCGTAGGCGAACATCGCCTATACCTCTCGGGTACACGGCGGCCCGGGGGTCAGGGAAGCTGCATGTCCCTGAGCTGGCGGCGGGAGGTGATGCCCAGCTTGCGGAAGATGTTGCGCAGGTGCGCGTCGATGGTGCGCGGGCTCAAGAACAGCTGCGTGCCGACCTCCTTGGAGGTGGCCCCGGTGGCCACCCGCCGCGCGATGTGCAGCTCCTGGGCGGTCAGCGCATCGGTCGGCCGGGCAGTTGGCTTGTGTGGCCGCTCGCCGGTGGCGCGCAGCTCACGGGCGGCGCGGGCGGCGAATGCCTCTGCGCCCATGCCGGACAGCAGTTCGTGAGCGGTACGGAGTTGCTCGCGGGCGGCCTGACGCCGGCCTTCGCGGCGCAGCCATTCGCCGTAGACCAGGTGGGCGCGAGCGAGATGGGTCACCATCCGGCAGCACCCAAGCCGCTCGATCGCCTCGCGATACAGCGCCTCGGCGGTCGGCCCGGTGCTGATCAGCGCTCGCGAGCGCGCCTCAAGACCGAGCGCCCACTGGGTGCCGCTGGCGCGAGTTCGCGAGCTGAGCAGCTCCAGCGCGGCGGCCGCCGGGGCTGGTTCACCGGCGCGGACGGCCGCCTCGATGAGCTCGGGCAGGGCCAGGTTGCTGTGCTCCAGCTCGTCGGAGTCGCTCGGGCCTGCTGCCGCCTCGAACGCGGCGCGGTAGTCGCCCAGGCCGTTGTGCAGCACGGCCAGCGTGTACTGGGCCACGGTGACCACCGCGCCCTCGCCCCGCCGGGACGCGTCCTGGACCATGGCCGCGTACAGCTCGGTGGTTTTGGCCTGCCGGCCGCGCCAGGCGGCGAGCACGATCCCGGTGACGGTGCCGGTCGCCGGCTGGATCGCGGTGGCCTCGGCGAGGAGCTCGGCGGCGTGGGCGAGCTCGCCGGTGTGCACGAGCACGACGGCGAAGTAGTCAAGCGCGGCGGGCAGCTCGGACAGTGCGCCCGCTTCGCGGGCGAGCCGGACGCGGCGGCCGGCCAGCTCATGCACCGTCTCGTCGTCGAACAGCGCCACCGCGACGCGGCTGGCCAGCCACAGCCAGCGGCGGCTGTCGTCCGCTGCCGCGGTGCGGGGAGTGCGATCGTGGTTGCCGAGCGCCCCCAGTGCCCGCCGCAGGCTGGGCACACTCGCCTCGTATCCCTGCGTGGCCCTGGTCACCAGCCCGTCGAGCAGTAGGTCCACCACCCCTGGCGGGTGCGGCGGTGTGGGCGCGGCCTGGGCGGCTTCGGCCACCTCCAGCACCCTGCGACCGCGGCCGAAGGAATCAGTGACGACGGCCGCTTCGAGTGCCTGCAGATAGGTCTGGCGGGCCATCGCGACATCCAGCGGGACGAACGTCTTGGCCGCGTCCACCAGCATCCCGGGCACGTCGCTGCCCCGCGTCGTATCGAACGCGATCTGGGCGCGCAGCAGCTCCACCCGGGCGCGTCCCAGCGGATCCAGCGGTACGGCGGCCGCAACCGTCAGCAGCTCCAAGGCGGCTTCGGACGCGCCGGCCTGGTGCGTGGCGTGTGCGGCGGCCAGCGCCCGGCGTGCACGGTCGGCGGGTTCGGGGGTCAGCACCACCGCCTGTTCCAAGAACGCGGCCGCGGCGGCCGGCCCGCCGCGGGTCCATGCCCGGCCGGCCAAGCGCTCCAGCTCCACCGCGATCGTCTCGTCGACCCCGAGCGTGGCCTGCGCGCGGTGCCAGGCGCGGTGGTCGGGGTCGGCCTGCGGGTCGGTCGCCGCAGCCAGCGCGCGGTGCACGCGCCGCCGGTCAGACGGTGCGGCGGCACGGTAGACCGCCGAGCGCACCAGCGGATGCAAGAACCGCACCCGGGCGCCGATCTCCAGCAACTCCGCCGCCTTCGCCGGTGCAGGTGCCTCGGCGTCGATGCCCAGGTACTCGGCCGCACCCCGCAGCAGCGCCGTGTCCCCGAGCGGCTCAGCCGCCGCGACCAGCAGCAGCAACTGCGTCTCGGCCGGCAGGCTGCGTGACCGGTGCTGGAAGCTCTCCTCGATCCTGCGCGGCACGCTCAGTGCATCCGGCAGCCCAAATCCACCCGCCAGCTTCGCCGGCTCCGCGCTTCGGGGCAGCTCCAGCAGCGCTAGCGGATTACCCCGCGCTTCGGCGATGATCCGGTCACGTATCCGCTCATCCAGCGGTGTCCTGACCCCTGTGGCGAGCAACGCCTGCGCATCCGCTTCACCGAGCCCGTCCAAGCCCAGCTCCAGCAGCCCAGTGAAGGCGTGAGCGTCGCTCGGGTCGGGGCTGCGGTCGCGCAGCGCGAGCACCAGCGCCACCCGCTCGGCGTCCACCCGCCGCGCTACGAACGCAAGGGTCTGTGCGGATGCCGCATCCAGCCACTGCGCATCGTCCACCAAGCACAGCAGCGGCCGTTCCTCGGAGACCTCGGCCAGCAGACCCAAGCTGGCCAGCCCGACCAGGAACCGGTCCGGCGGGTCCCCGGCACGCAGCCCGAACGCCACACCCAGGGCGGCCTGCTGCGGTTCGGGCAGCGCACCCAGCCGGTCCAACAACGGCGCACATAACTGGTGCAAGCCCGCGAACGCGAACTCCATCTCGGACTCCACACCGGCCGCACGCTCCACCCGGAACCCCGACGCGGCGCCATGGGCATACTCCAGTAACGCGGTCTTACCGATACCGGCCTCACCGCGCACCACCAGCACGCCGCTGCGCCTCGACCGCACGTCTGCGAGTAGCCGTTCGATCGCCTGACGCTCGGCACGCCGGCCCAGAAGCATCGTTTGGTTCTCCTCTGGGCGCCGGCTGACGCTCGGCCGGGCCGATACCCCGTCCGCGTCCGTCTCACGCTCGGCCAACCGAAGCCTGGCGATTGCGTTCCCTGAGGCAATTCGTCGCCTATGCGAAGGCATCTGCCGGACCTGGTCCTTCAGCACTGGACAGTGGTGATGAGACCCTGCCCCGGCCACGTGGACGGTCCGGACACCCGCGTGCCGGGCGCGGTCCAGCAGTGTGACAGCGCTCAAGATTTACGTTCGCATTGTATCCGTCGGCGAGTGAGCCGCACACGAGGTCGTTCGGCGATCCGGACACGCCGTCAGCCCGAGGTCCAAAAGCAGCTTCTGACCTCGCCTGTCGATCTTCGTGGATCAGGCCACGTACTCCCCCGGGCCCCTCGGGCCTGAGGGCACGTAGCGGGCCCGCGAAGACCGGCACTCGTCCTCTGGCTGCCCCCTCGGGGACGGTGTGCGAACGCGATCCGTGTGCGCGGTCGCCCGATGTGGGTGGCCAGGAACACGGATCGCGTTCTTCGTGCACGGTGGAGGCCCGGTGTGTCGTGCGGGCCGGTCCTTCTCACGGCGGGCCCATGGCCGTTGACCCCGGCTGTGGGTGGTGGGCTGTGCGCAGATGGGGCGCCAGGGCAGTGTCAGAGGGCGAGGAAGGGGGCGTGGACGGTGGAGGGTTGGAGGGTGGGGGTGCCGGCGAAGGTGGCGTCGTAACCGCCGTTGATGATGATCAGCGGGAGGCTGAGGATCTCGACGAGGCTTGCCGTGCCGTTGGCGTCGGTGATGGCGGTGCCCAGGAAGTGCCCGCCGGTGCTGAAGGTGATGATCTGGCCGGGGACGGGCAGTCCGGTGACCGTGTCGGTCAGCGTGGCGGTCAGCGTGGCGGTCAGGAACGGGAAGTGGAGTTGGAGGGGGAAGAGCTGGATGAGGGCGGGGGTGGCGGTGAGGCTGGTGGCGTGCGGGGTGATCACGGCTTGGTAGGTGAAGCAGCAGGCCAGGGTGGCGGTGCCGCCGGGGGTGGTGACGGTGACGGCGGCGGTTCCGGGGCTGCCGGGCGGGGGGGGTGGCAGTGATCTGGGTGCCGGCGGGGTTGACGGAGACCGCGGTGGCGGGGACGCCGTTGAAGGTGACGGTGGCACCGGTCAGCCCGGTGCCGGTGATCGTGACCACAGTGCCGCCGGCCGCGGGGCCTTGTCCGGGCGTGATGCAGGTCAGCACCGGGATGGCGAGGTAGGTGAAGCCGCCTGGCACGGTGCTGGTGCCGCTCGGGGTGGTGACGACCACGGGGCAGAGGCCGGGGGTTCCGGGCGGGGTGATGGCGGTGATCTGGGTGCCGGCGGGGTTGACGATGACGTTGGAGGCCGGGCGGCCGCAGAGGGTGACGGTGGCGCCGATCAGGTCGGTGCCGGTGATGGTGACCAACGTGCCGCCGGCGACCGGCCCTTGGGCGGGGGTGATGCTGGATGTGGTGGGGGCGGCGACGTAGGTGAATGCGCCGGGCAGGGTGACGGCGCCGGCCGCGGTGGTCACCATCACGGTGGCCGGGCCGGGAACACCGGCCTGGGGTGGTGGCGATCATCTGCGTACCGTCGGCGTTGTAGAACAGGTTGGTTGCCGCATTGCCGTTGAACGTCACCGTGGCACCGGACAAATTCGTACCGGTGATCGTCACCACTGTGCCACCCGTGGCCGGCCCCTGCGCCGGGCTGATCGATGTCACCGTGGGGGCGGGGAAGATGACGGTGACATTGGACGTAGCGCCGTTGGTGACGTAGACGTTGCCGTTGGGCGCCACCGCCACCGCTACCGGGGTGACGCCGGCGGGGATGGTGACGGTGACCGCCATGAGAGAAGCGGGCAACGGCTGGAGCGCCGGGCCCCCCTGGGCAAGGGCTGCAACGGTCGCGGCTGTGGGAAGCCCGCCCGGCAGGGAGCCCTGGGCGAGTGCGGCAGGGATCCGCGGCGTCAGCCACGGCTGAATGGTCGTGCTCATGAGGAGCCCTCTCTTCGCGATGAAGGGGGCTGCCCTTGATCTTCGCGCGGGCCCTGTGCGGCACCGGGCATCGCGGCCCTCACGCCGGAGGTGCAACCCTCCTGGCATGTGGCCACACAGGCATGGGCTGGCCGGACCGTGCTCCGCCATCAGCTCCGTCCCCAGGCGTCCGTGATCTTCACGGCCGGAAGGCTCAAGTGCAGGCTGTGCGCGTGGTTCCGACTCCCCCGACGGCGATCAGGGCCGGCGCACCCAGGGCGAGATTGCGCCGCCTGGCTCGCGGCGCGGCGAGTTGCTCAACGCCGGTGCTGCCCACCGCGACGAGCCAACAGCTCTGGTTTGGCCGTCAAGATCAACATAGTGTCGTTGCGCAGCACGCCGGCCCGTCTGCACGTCTGCACGTCTGCACATCTGCACGCACATCCGACATCCGACAGTCGAGAGCCGACTGACCCGGCACCCCGCAAAGACAGGAGTCGAGGAAAGGTGAGCACGTTGAAGATCGTGGTGGACGACCTCTCCGGTCCGGAGATCGCCGGGTTTCTCGACGAACACGTCCAGCAAATGCGGTCCCTCACGCCGTTGGAGAGCAAACACGCCCTGGACCTCGACAGCCTTCGGAAGCCCGACATAACGTTCTGGTCGGCCTCGGACGATGGCACTCTGGTGGGCTGCGGCGCGATCAAGAGACTGGACTCGGGCCACGCGGAGCTGAAGTCGATGCGTACGAGGCCGACGCGGCAGAGGAGTGGAATCGCCTCGCGGCTGCTGGAGCACATCATCGCCGAGGCGCAACGCATGGGGTTCGCACGGCTGAGCCTGGAGACCGGTGCCGCTGGATTCTTCCTGCCCGCCCGAAGGTTGTACGAGAAGTTCGGGTTCCATTACTGCGACCCCTTCGCGGACTATCGACCCGACCCGAACAGTACGTTCATGACAAGGGCGCTCTGAGCGAGGTCGCCCCGGCCCGGGCGTGCATCATCGAGGTTCCGCCGCCGGCAGACGGTGCGCAGGGTGGCGTTGCGGTCGGGGCCGCGGCGCTCCTTCCGGCGCCGGTGTTCCCGGTCGTCGAGCGGCGATTCCGCAGGCGGCCAATCCGTAGGCGGCGATTCCGGCAGAGAGGGGCGGCGATTCCTCAGGCGGGGGTGTAGCCGCGAGTGCGGACGAGTTGCTGGGTGAGGTGGGTGAAGGCGCGGGTGGCGGCGCTTTGGTAGGCGTTTTCCCGGCGCAGCAGAGTGACGGTGCGGGGCGGCAGGGCCGGCTCCAGGGGGACCGTTTCGAGGTGCGGGTGGTCGTCGGTGATGGCGTCCGGCAGGACGGTGGCCAGCCCGGTGCGCTGGACGAATTCGGTCAGCGCCTGGAGGGAGTTGGCCTCCACCGCGATACGCGGCTGCACCTGGTGCGCGGCGAAGTAGGCGTCGATATGGCCGCGGGTGGCGAAGTCGCCGCTGAGCAGGGCAAGTTGGCGACCTGTCAGTTCTTGGACGGACAGTGGCGCCGTACGGCCGTCCGCCCGGTGCCGGACGGGCGGCGGTTCCTCGCCGCTGTCGGTCCGGCGGGCGCCGGTGACGAGGCTGAGGGTTTCGGTGAAGAGGGCGGTCGCGGTGACGCCGGGCAGATGGGGGCCGTGGAAGGCGATGCCCAGGTCGATTTCGTCGGCCAGCAGACCGGATTCGATGTGATCCTGCGGCATTTCCCGGACGTTCAGGGTGATGTGGGGATGGCGGGAGTGGAGTTCCGCCACCAGGGGCCCGATGAGGTAGGCGGTGAACGTGGGGGTGAGGGCCAGGCGCAGGTGGCCGCGGGAGAGGTCGGCCACGTCCAGGACGGCACGCTCGGCCGCCGCCAGCTCCCGCAGGGCGCGGCGGGCGTGGTGCACATACGTCTCCCCCGCGTCGGTGAGCCGCACGGTGCGTCCGGTGCGGTCCAGGAGCTGGGCACCCACCGTGCGCTCCAGCTGCTTGATCTGTTGGGACAGGGTGGGCTGGGAGATGTGCAGGGCCTCGGCGGCACGGGTGAAGTTGCCGTGGTCGGCGACGGCGAGCAGATAGCGCAGATGGCGCAGCTCCAGGGACGACATGGGGCAACTATAGATGCCAACAATAGGAATCATCCGTAGCAAGTCTTGGACGCTATATAGGCAGCCCGTGCAGGGTGGGTCTCGTCAGCCACACCAGGCCGACGCACCACCGAAAGGAGTGACCCGTGCACGATCTCGCAGCGGGCGTGAAGCGGTTCCAGCAGCACGTCTTCCCGGCCAAGGCGGAGCTCTTCGCCGGCCTGGCCGCCGGCCACCGGCCGGACACGCTGTTCATCAGCTGCTCCGACGCCCGCGTGGTGCCGGAACTGATCACCGGCAGTGAACCGGGTGAGCTGTTCGTCATCCGCACCGCCGGCAACCTGGTTCCCCCCTACGTCCCCGGCCCGGACGGAGTGACGGCCGGCATCGAGTACGCCGTCGCCGTGCTGGGCGTGTCCGACATCGTCATCTGCGGGCACTCCGCCTGCGGCGCCATGACCGCCCTCGCCGAGCACCACGACCTCATGTCCACGCCGGCGATCGCCGACTGGCTGCGGCACGCGGATGCCTCCCGGGCACGCGCCGCCGCAGGTGCCGGCAGCGCACCGACCGTGGACGCCCTGGTACGCCACAACGTGCTCGCCCAGCTGGCGAACCTCGCCACCCACCCCTCGGTGGCCCGCGCCGCGAACAGGCTCACGCTGCACGGCTGGGTCTACGACATCCCCAGCGGCGCCATGGAAGAACTCGCCCCCGCCGACCGCCCGGCCTCCCCCGCGGCCTGAGAACCGCCCCACAACCTGGTCCCGGACCACCGTCCGACACCCGGGACCCGAGTCCCGGGGCGACCACACCCAGATCCCGCCGTTCTCCCCTGCCCGGCGAACGGCACACACCGAAGGGAACACCTCGTATGATCCACGCCCAGTTCGACCCCGCCGCCCGACAGGCCCTGGCCGTCACCGCCGTCGAGGCGAAGGTGCGCAAGGACCTGACCTGGCAGCAGATCGCCGATGCCGCCGGACTGTCGACCGCCTTCGTCACCGCCGCCGTGCTCGGCCAGCACCCCCTGCCCGAGGCCACCGCCGGGGCCGTCGCCGAGCTCCTCGGGCTGGACGACAACGCCGCGACACTGCTGCAGACCATCCCGACCCGCGGCTCCATCGACGGCGGCATCCCCACCGACCCGACCATCTACCGCTTTTACGAGATGCTCCAGGTCTACGGCACCACCCTCAAGGCCCTGGTCCACGAGCAGTTCGGCGACGGCATCATCAGCGCGATCAACTTCAAGCTGGATGTGCAGAAGGTGGCCGACCCCGAGGGCGGCGACCGTGCGGTGATCACCTTGGACGGCAAGTACCTGCCGACCAAGCCCTTCTGATCCGGTTCGACCGAGAGGGTCCGGGGCGGGCCGTTGCTGACCACGACGACATCGCCGGCCGGGCCGGTCCGCCATGGCCCGCCCCCGGCCTGCTCCCGTTCCCTTCGCCTCGTCGCCGGTCTCACCCGGCCTCCGAAGACGGGCCTTCGTGGACTTCCCCGCCGAGGACCGCGGCGTAGGAGCATCGGCACAGGAGCAGCGGCTACGGTGCCCTGCGGGCCGAGAGCGTGCGCCGCACCCCGTACGCGGCGGCACCGCATACCAGGACCGCGGCGCCCGAGAGCACTGAGGTCAGCGGCAGGGAGAACGCCAGGACGAGGCAGCCGGCCAGTCCGGTCACCGGGATGATCCGCGGCGGGCCGCCCTCGGCGGGCGCCAGTGTCCAGGCGGAGGCGTTGGCGATGGCGTAGTAGGCCAGCACGCCGAACGAGGAGAACCCGATCGCCCCGCGCACATCCGCCGTCGCCGCAAGCGCGGCCACGACGGCGCCGACGACGAGCTCCGCGCGATGAGGCACCTTGAACTTCGGATGCACCGCCGCCAGGGCGTGCGGCAGATGCCGGTCACGGGCCATGGCCAGGGTGGTGCGGGAGACGCCGAGGATCAGCGCGAGGAGAGAGCCGAGGGCGGCGAGGGCGGCGCCGGCGCGTACGACCGGCGCCAGCCAATCGGCGCCGGCGGCCCGGACGGCGTCCGACAGCGGCGCCGTCGCCTCCGCCAACTGCCGCGGGCCCAGAACCACCAGGGCGGCGACGGCGACGGCCGCGTAGGCGACCAGTGTGATCCCCAGAGCGAGCGGGATGGCGCGGGGAATGGTCCGGCCGGGGTCACGGACCTCCTCGCCGAGGGTGGCGATGCGTGCGTATCCGGCGAAGGCGAAGAACAGCAGGCCCGCTGCCTGGAGGACGCCGGTGAACGAGGTGTCGTCACCGAGGTCCAGCCGTACGGTCTCCGCCTGGCCGGAGGTGAGGGCGGTGCACACCACGGCGGTGAGGACGGCGAGGACCACGGCCACGATCGTCCGGGTGAGCCAGGCGGACTTCTGCACGCCGGCGTAGTTCACGGCGGTCAGGGCCACCACCGCCGCGACGGCGACCGTATGAGCCTGGCCGGGCCACACGTACGAGCCGACGGTCAGGGCCATCGCGGCGCACGAGGCGGATTTGCCGACGATGAATCCCCAGCCCGCCAGGTACCCCCAGAAGTCCCCGAGCCGTTCACGGCCGTAGACATAGGTGCCGCCGGAGGCCGGGTACCGGGCAGCGAGCCGGGCCGAGGAGGTGGCATTGCAGAAGGCGACCACCGCCGCGAGCGCCAGACCCACCAGCAGTCCGGAGCCCGCCGCGGCGGCGGCAGGGGCGAGGGCCGCGAAGACCCCCGCCCCGATCATCGACCCCAGGCCGACCACCACAGCGTCGGTCACCCCCAGCCGCCGTTGCAGCTCCCCCGGGCCCACCGATCCCACCGATCCAGCCATCGCACTCTCCATCGGCCGCACCACAGACACCGAACCCGGCGCACCGTATACGACCCACATGGCGCTTCCGGAGAACGGCCACGAACGGAGAGGGAAGAGGCTGGTCCGAAGGCGCCGCCGCACGCTCGCACGCCCGCTCCGTCGCATCGGCCGCTGGGTGAGGTCTCCACCGACCCCCGTGACGACCGATCCCCCTCCGGGACACGCCCTGGAGGGGGATCGCTCGTCAAGGGGCCGTCTTCATGGGACCCGCTTCATTGGACCTGCTTCATTGGACCCGCTTCAGAGGACCGACTTCACAGAGTGGGCTCCACAGGCCGGCCTCAGCGGGATTCGTTGAGCACCATGGCCGATCCGCCGCCACGGCGCCTGGGTTCGGCCACCGCCGAGACCTTGCCGTGCGGCAGGAACTCCAGGGCGGCCACCGCCCCGATCTCCGGTGACGGAGTGAAGGCCTTCGGGGCGAGGACGAACCGGTGGCCCATGGCGTCCAGTTTCTTGCGTTCGGGAGAGGCGAGGAAGGCCGGTTCGGCCTCTGTGTCGGCCTGGTTCCGCTGGGAGAGACGCGGTGCGGCGACCGCCGCGGGGAGCGGCATGCCGAGATCCAGACGGTTGACCAGGGTCTGCAGCACGGTGGTGATGATCGTGGCGCCGCCCGGCGAACCGACCGCGATCATCGGCTTGCCGTCCCGAAGGACGATCGTCGGAGACATGCTGCTGCGCGGACGCTTGCCGGGGCCCGGCAGGTTCGGGTCCGGTGTCCCCTTGGTGAGGGGGGCGAAATCGAAGTCCGTCAGCTCGTTGTTGAGCAGGAATCCGCGTCCGGGCACGGTGATGGCCGAGCCACCGGTCTGCTCGATCGTCAGAGTGTAGGAGACGACATTGCCCCAGCGGTCCGCGGTCACCAGGTGAGTGGTCGAGGGCCCTTCGTGCGGCTGCTTGCTGCCGGTCCTGCGCTCGCAGCCCGAGCCCGGGTGGCGCGGGTCGGCGGGCGCCAGCGGGCTGGTCAGCGCCTTGTCGGCACGGATCAGACAGGCCCGGTCCTTGGCGAATTCCTTGGAGAGCAGCGGCTTGGTGGGCACATCCGAGAACTTCGGGTCACCCACCCAACGGTTGCGGTCGGCGAAGGAGATCCGGCTGGCCTCCAGGTAGTGGTGCAGCGCCTGGGTCTTGTCGGCCTTCGAGAGGTGGAAGTTCTCCAGGATGTTCAGCGCCTCACCCACCGTGGTGCCGCCGGACGAGGACGGTGCCATGGAGTAGACGTCCAGCCCGTGGTACGTGGTCCGGGTCGGATCCCTGCGTACGGGCTTGTAGTCGGCGAGATCCTTCGCCTTCATCAGGCCGGGGCGGGCCTTGTGCGCGGAGCCGGGAGCCATCGGCGGCTTCTGGACGGTCCGCACCACATCGCGCCCGACCTGCCCGCGGTAGAGCGCGTCGACGCCTTCACGGGCAAGCTGCCGATAGGTCCGGGCGAGATCGGGATTGCGGAAGCGCGAACCGACCACCGGGAGTTCGCCCTTGGGCAGGAAGAGCTTGGTGGTGGACTTGAAGTCGCGGAAGCGCTTCTCGTTCATGGCGGTCTGCGCCCGGAACTCGTCGTCGACCACGAAGCCGTCGCGGGCGACCCGGGTGGCCGGGCGCAGGGCCTTCGCCAGTGAGACCGTGCCCCAGTCCTTGAGCGCCTTGTCCCACGTCGCCGGTGTACCCGGGACGCCGACCGACAGGCCCGAGTTGATCGCCTCCTCGGAGGGGAGGGGCTTGCCGGTCGCGGGGTCGAGGAAGGAGTCCGAGCGCATGCGGCGCGGCGCGGTCTCCCGGCCGTCGATGGTGCGCACCTTCTTGGCCTTGGCGTCGTAATAGACCATGTAGCCGCCGCCCCCCACTCCCGCGGAGTACGGCTCGACCACGCCGAGCGCGGCGGCAGTTGCCACCGCCGCGTCCACGGCGTTGCCTCCCTTGCGCAGCACCTCGATCCCGGCCCGGGAGGCGTACGGATTGACGCTGGACACCGCACCGCCGCTACCGGTGGCCACGGCCTTCTTCGCGGGCGGGCGGGCCTTGGATTCGGCGGCGGACGCGGCGTCGTTGACGCTGCAGGAGGTGGCCAGCAGGGAAAGACTGAGCGTAGCCGCAGACGCGGCGGCGACAGCGGCACGACGGACAGCCATATGGCCTCCAGCTCTTCACTGTGTGGTTGCGAGCGAATTACGAAACCCTGGCATCGCTCGATCAGCGGTTCAACGAGGAGCTGCAAGGTTTTCGCGAGATCTGAGGTTTCCGTCCAGTAACCCCAGCGGCCCCGAGACGACGGTAAACAGGCTCCCCATCCGGGGTAAAACACGCACTACGGACGCCTGTAGGTGTCCGTCGCCCCGAATGCGGTCCCCCCTCCCCGCCCGTGTCCCCGCCGTATATAAGCTCACGCCCGTAACGAGCCTGACGGGGGAGAGCCGGGTGGAGAGGCTGCGGCAGGACGATCCTGCGCGGATCGGGGAATTTGTGTCGTTGGCGCGTCTTGACGCCGATGGCAGCCGGGGCGTTCCCGAACGCCGCTATCTGGCCCGCAGTGCAGACGGCGGGCACACCGTGCTGGCGTGCCTGCCGCCATCCGGCGTGGATCCGGCGCGGTGGGCGGCCGAGGCGCAGCAGGCGGCCCGGCTGACCCAGCCCGGTTTCTGGCCGGTCGGACGGCTCGGAGGGACGCCGGCCTTCCCCTGGTACTCCTCCCCCTATCGGCCCGCGCTGCCGCTGCCCGCCGTCCTGGCCGCGCACGGCGGTCCGCTGCCGGAAGCACTGGTCCGCACGCTCGGCGGCACGCTGGCCGAGGCCCTGGCCTCGGCCCACGTCCTGGGCATCGTGCACGGCGGCGTCTGTCCGGCGGGGGTACTGCTGACCGCCTGTGGGCCGCTCCTGGGCTGCTTCGGCGCGACCCGCGCGAACCCGGTGGCTGGGGCCTCCCCCACGCCGGAAAGCGGGCTGGAGACCGGCTGCCTCGCTCCTGAACTCGCGGCGGGCGGACCGGCGGGCCGGGCCGGGGACGTCTATGCCCTGGGTGCCGTGCTGGCGTACGCGGCGACCGGGTACACGGTGCCCGAGCGGCAGGAGATCCCCGCCGGCCTGCGCGACCTCGTCACGGCGTGCCGCTCGCGTGACCCGGAGGGCCGGCCCGAACCGGCAAGGGTGCTGGCGGAGTTGCTGCCGGGCGCGGCGTACGGCGCACTGACCGGGGCCACGGAACCGGTGTCACTGCCCGGCCGTGTCGTCGAGGCGTTGTCCCGCCAGTCGGCGGAGGTCCTCGCCACCGCTCTCCCCACGCAAGGGCGCTGATGTCATGATCTCCCCACTTCTGCACGACGACCCGCACACCGTCGGGCCGTTCCGGATCCTCGCCCGCCTCGACGGAGGCGGTATGGGCACCGTCTACCTGGCCCGTTCGGCGGGCGGGCGCACGGTCGCGGTGAAGACGCTGCACACCCGTCTCGCCGCGGACACCACGCTGCGCACCCGCTTCCGGCTGGAGACGGACGCGGCACGCGTCATCGGCTCCGGTCACGGTGCGGTGGTCGTCGACGCCGACCCCCAGGCACCGGTCCCATGGCTGGCGACGGAGTACGTTCTCGGCCCGCCGCTGGACACGGCCGTCGAGGCGGGCGGGCCGCTGCCGGAGCCGGCCGTGCGCGCCCTGGGCGCGTCCCTCGCCGCCGGGCTGGAGCAGCTGCACCGTTCAGAGGTGGTGCACCGCGACCTGAAGCCGTCCAACATCCTGGTGACGGCGCAGGGCCCGCGGATCATCGACTTCGGCATCGCCCGGGCCTTCGGCGACGAGCATCTGACGAGCGTCGGCAGCGCCATGGGAACACCGGCGTTCATGTCGCCCGAGCAGGCGGCGGGTCTGGAACACGCGGCGGCGGGCGATGTGTTCGCCCTGGCCGGAGTGCTGGTCTTCGCCGCCACCGGTCTGGGCCCGTTCGGCGGCGGGACGCCCACCGACCTGTTGTACCGCGTCCGGTTCGGCGAGCCGGACCTCGGCGGGGTTCCCGAGCCGCTGCGGCCCCTGCTCGTCCGTTGCCTGGCCAAGGATCCCGCGCACCGCCCGTCCACCACCGAGCTCTGTACCGCGCTGGGCGATGCCGGGGGCGCCCCGGGTGACCGCGGCGGCTTCGCGGATCTGCTGCCCGACGCGGTGCTGCGGGAGATCGCCCGGCGCAGCGACGAGGTGTGGCGCGAGCCGCCGCACCGCTTGCCGCCGCCGGTGCCCGCCGAGGCGCCACGGGCCGAGGCCGCCCCCGTATCGGGCGTCTCGCGGCGGCGGCTGCTGTACGTGGCCGGGGGCGCCCTCCTGGGCGGCGGCATCCTCGGCGGCGGGGGCTGGGCCCTGCTCGGCGGCTCCGGGGACGAAGGGGGCGGCGCCAGGAAGAAGGACGCCGTCGACCGGCCCAAGCCTCCGACGCAGATGTGGAGCGCCGCCATGTGGTGCCCGGACTCCGGGGGCGAGGTGATGAGGGTGGGCCGGAACCTGGCCATGCGCGCGGGGATCGTGTTGTGCGGCATCAACGCCGAATCGGGCGAGACCACTTGGCAGGCGAACGTCGCCGAGACCTGGCGGTCGGCCACCGAAGACGCCCGGGTGTACGCCCTGCGGGGGCACAAGGAGAAAGCGGCGTCTCTGGCACTGTGCGAGGTGTCGCAGACCAACGGCGAATTGGGCAAGCCCCTGGTGGAACTCTCCTCGTTCGCCGGCAAGGAGCAGTACAACCAGCTGCTGTGCGTGGCCGACGGCATCGCGTACCTGGTGGCCCGGACCGCCTCCGGCAAGCGCTGGTACCTGATCGCGGCCGACCTGGAATCGGGCAAGGAGCGCTGGCGCAGACAGGTGGAAGGGCCGCAGGCCGAAGGCCTCCCGCCCGCGCTGTGCGGCACCGTGGTGGGGTCCCGGGTGGTGCTGTGCGGCAGCCCGAGGACGGACTCGAAGTTCATCCGCCTCTCCGCGTACGACAAGGCCCACGGCCGCCAACTGTGGGAGCTCTCCGAGACGTTCGAGGGCGCCCCTCCGTCCCGTCTGGTCACCGACGACCGGAACCTCTACCTGGGCGCCGAGCACCTCACCGCCCGCCGGCTGTCCGACGGCGAGCTGGAGTGGCTCTTCGGGACCGGGCGCGATGTCGGCGACAGCGCGGGCGAGGAACGGCGGTACGGCGCGCCCGTCGTCCACGACGGAGTCGTCTACTGCGTCGAGGCCGACCGGGGGCTGATCGCCGTCGACGCCGCCTCCGGCACGCTGAACTGGCAGGAGAAGGGGCTGTCCGGCAGGAAGAACACGCGGGACGTGGCCCCGGCGATCGGGAAGCGGTATGCGTACTGCGCCGACGACAAGGGCCTCCGCGCCATCGACCTGCGCGCCCGGCAGGCCGTCTGGACGTACGAGACCGAGCCGCTCTTCCTGACCGCCGACGCCGAGGGCGGACGGCTGTACGTCCGCCAGGAGAAGCGGACCGTCGCCCTCCCGCTCGCCTGACGCCCCGCACCGCCCCGCACCGTTCCCGATCCAGGAGACAACCGACTGTGAAACCCCTCGGCCAGGGAGATCCGCTGCGCCTGGGCCCCTACCGCCTCCACGGCGTCCTCGGAGAGGGCGGCATGGGCAAGGTGTACTTCGGGGCGGACGCCTCCGGAGGCCCCGCCGCGGTGAAGGTCCTGCTGCCGGAACTTGCCCACGACGGGCACCTGGCCGAGCGTTTCCTCCGGGAGGCACGGACCGCGCAGGCGGTGACCAGCGAGGGCGTGGCGCGCGTACTGGCCGCCGAACTGGAGGGCGGCAGGCCGTGGATCGCCACGGAGTTCCTGGCCGGCCCGACGCTGGACGACGCCGTCAGGCACTTCGGACCGCTCGACGACGCCGCCGTGCGGGAGCTGGCGCGGTCGCTGGCCCGTACGCTCCAGGACGTGCACGCCACGGGGTTGGTCCACCGGGATGTGAAGCCCCCCAACGTCGTCCTCACCTCGCGCGGTCCCCGACTGATCGACTTCGGCATCGCCCGCCCCGAGCACGGTCTGACCCTCACCCGTACCGGACAGATCCCGGTCACCCCCGGCTACGGTGCGCCGGAACAGGTCCTCGGCAAGCGCGTCGGACCGGCGGCCGACGTCTTCTCCCTCGGCGCCGTCCTCGCCTTCGCCGCGGGCGGCCGGCCGGCGTACACCGGCGCGGAGGTGACGGCCGTCCTGTACGAGGTCGTGCACGGCACCCCCGATCTGGACGCCGTCCCGGAGGGCTTGCGGTACCTCGTCACGCCCTGCTTCTCCAAGGACCCGGCGGCACGCCCGCTGCCCGATCAGGTCGCCGAGGCCGCGGCGCCGCCCCGGCAGTCCGAACGGCTGTGGAAGTCGGGCCGACTGGGTGGGGAGATCCGGCAACGGGAGGTGGCGGCACGCCGCCTGACGGCCCGTCCGGCCGCCCCCTCGTCCGCCTCCGAGGGCGGCGCGGCCGACGGCAGCCCCCGCCTCACCCGGCGGCGGCTGCTGGCCGCGGCCGGCGGTGGGGCGCTGCTGGCCGCGGCGGGCGGCGGCGCAGCCTGGTGGCTCAGCCGCGGCGACGGTGGTGACGCCCCGTCCGACCCCTTCGACATCCCGCCCGCCGCAAAGGTACGGGCCGCACCGCTCGGCTCCTCCGAAGGCTCCCCGCAACCGCTGTGGGGCCCCCTCCAGAACGTGGCCGACGCCGCCTCGCCGGCTCCGCTGCCGGTGCGCGATGTGGTGGTGTTCGCTGCCTCCGGGGGCGGCATCGCGGCGCGCCGGGTCACCGACGGCCGGGAGCGGTGGCGGATCGGCGACGCGAAGGCCGAGGCCGGCTACCTGTCGGTCGGGGACCGGCTGGTGGCCACCGCCGATGACGGGGGCACCCTACGCACCTATGTGGCCGCCACCGGATCCCCCCGGTGGACGGTGGACGCGGAAGTCGGTGCCCTGCTGGCCGCGGACGCCAGCTCCGTCTACCTGCTGACCTCCGATGGCCGACTGCGCTGTGTGGGGACCGACGGAAAAGTGCGGTGGACCCGGCAGCCACCGCTGGCGCTGTCGGGCGGCCACCCCGCCGCGGCCCTCGGCGCCGGGCATCTGGTGCTCTGCACGGAGACGGGGGATGTGGCCGCGGTCCGTGCCGAGGACGGGGCCCGCGCATGGGTCCGCAAGGGCCAGGCCGAAGGACCGCTGCGTCCCGCCATCGACGGCACCACCGTCTATCTCGGCGGCAACAGCCTGGCGGCGGTGAAGGTCGACGACGGTGACGAGCTGTGGGCACTCAACCCGTTGCGTCCGCCCAATCGGGGCACTGCCGGGTGGGGCCCACCCGCCGTGGCCGGTGGAGTGATCCATGCGCTGGACTGCGAGGCGCTGCGGTCGGTGCGTTCCGACGGCAGCCAGGCCGGCTCCCCGATGATCGTCGCCGGCGTCGCCCCGCCGTGGCGGCCACCGGTCGTGCAGGGGAACAGTGTCTGGATCGTGGAGAGCGACGAAACCGGGGTGAGCGGCCTGCCACGCTCCGGAGAGGGCCAGCCCCAGACCTACGCCCTCACCGGCGGCCAGGCCCGCTCCACCGCCGCCGGCGCCAATCGCCTCTTCGTCCTCAACCGTGCGACGTTGCTGGCGCTGCCGGTGTACTAGGGGGTGTCCGGTGGGCCGGCGCGGGCGGTCACGCGCTGGTCTGCACCCCCGCGTTGATGAGAACCTCGCGCGCCGACAGGGCGGTGCTCTGGGCGGCGGTCAGACCGGAGGCCGCCAAGTGCGCGTCCACGATCCGCAGTCCGGCCGCGTACCCGGCGAAGTCCGGGAGTCCCACCGGCTGTTGCCCCAAGAGCTGCGCGGTGGCATCGCCCAGCACATACGCGGTCAGGTTCTGCATCCCCGCCACGTCGATGTCGGCTGTGATCCTTTCGTAGGCGCTGTCCAGGGCGGCACCGGTCACCGCCTGCGACCACGGCCCCATGGCCTGCTCACCGGCGAGTTCCCGTACGAACGCCTCGGCCAGCCCCTCGGCGACCACGTACTCCCCCAGCGTGACGGTCATCGGGTTCCAGACCACATTCGCGTAGCGCACGTTGTGGTGGAGCTCGTGCGCGGCGCAGTAACCGATCTTCTCCAGGCTCGTGTCAGTGGGCCACATCGCCAGATGGATCGCACCCGGGAATCCGCCCATACCGAAGTAGCCGGCGCTGCGGACCCGCAGATGCTCGTCGTCGGGGTCGCCGAGTACCAGGACGACGTGCACGGTGTCGGCGTGCTCGATGCCCGGCGCCGCGTCGCTGATCCGCTCCCACGCGGCGGTGAGAGAGTCCTCGACGCGGTCCCACACCCCCGCGTCCTGCATCTGGCGCAGGGCGGGCACGTACCGCGGGTCCTCCCGGTCGAGCCGGAAGCCGCTGCCCTGCTGGTGTATCTGGACCAGATCCATGTCACCCGCAATGGACATCGCGCTCTGGAGCGGGCTCAGCATTTCTCGGAGGGCGTCGGGCCGCTCCTCCAGCGGTCGCTGCAGGAGGTCGAGCATGGCGGACGCCGTGTCATGAACAACAATCTTCATGACTCGGACCGTAGGACCTCCCGTTACGGGAGGTGCAAGCCGTATTGATGAGGCCGGCGCCGGCGGAGCGCCCACCCCGCGTCGCCGTGGCTCTCCGGCTGCGCCTGATCTCCGCGTGTGGTTACTGCGCCAAGAGCCGGGGCACGGTGCCGGAACCGGCGGCACGACCGTGGTGGCGGGGTGGTGGCTGCTGCGACGCCGGCCAGATCACGTGGTCAGCGCCCTTCGTGCCGTGCCGACGTCGGCCATGAAGTTGAGCACCTGGGGCTCACGGCGCCAGCGGGCCAGTGACCTGCTGTACACCTGGAGATAGTCCATGCCGCGGACACTGCCCAGGCGTGTGAAGATCTCCAGGGACTGGCGTCCCATGTGGAGGCTCTGTCCGAGGTCGCCGTTTTGGACGTGTGCCGAGGCCAGCACGGAAAGGCGGACGGCCCGGGAACGAATGAATTCGCTGCCCGGCATTCCGCCCATGGTGTGCCAGGCGAACGTCGCCCGAGGGTTTTCCAGGTCTCTGAAGACCTCCGCGGCATCGGTGATGACTCTTGACTGAGTGAAGAATCCGATCCAGGCCGGCCCCGCTCCGTCCGCTCCTCGTTCCTGGAGGCGCTCGGCGTGCGCCAGGCAGCTGCTCGCCGCCGCGGGGTCTTTGGCGCGGGCGTGGGCCCGTGCCTCGATCAGCTTCGCGAACCCCGCAACCCGTGGTTCAAGCCGTCGGTCCCGCTGAAACGCCCCTTGCGCCATATCGATCGCCTCTGAGGTGAATCCGCACATCAAGGCCTGCATCGCCATGGTGCTCAGGATGTAGGAACCGAGTTCGGCGTCCCCGCCGGCGCGGGCCAACCGGAGCGCCTGGATGAAATGGCGCTGAGCGGCATGCTGCTGTCCCGCGTCGAAGGCCGTCCAGCCCGCCAGTCGCGCTAACTCCGCGGTGACCCGGAAGAGGTCCCTGCCGACCGGCTCGGAGTAGCTGCCCTTGAGGAGAGGCGCGACCCGTTCGTACAGGTACTCGCTGAGCGACTTCGACTTCCATCCGGCGCCGCCGTACCGGGAGTCCCACACACGGGCGGCGTCGGCGGCCTCCTGCAGCTCGGTGATATGGCCGCGTCCGACCGCCAGGCCGCCGCTGCGCGCCTGGGTCTTCTCCACCGGATCTACCAGCCATCGCGTTACGGGTGTGGCAAAGGCCGAGACGGCGAATGCCTGCTGGGTGAGGAACTGACGGCGGTTCACAGCGCTCCAATAGTGTGCAGCTTCATCGAGTGCGTCGCCCTGACTCCTGGCGAACTCCAGGCCCGCGCGCCTCATTTCCGGCGCATCCGCATCCTGCATTCCGATATCGCGGACGGTTAACGGTCTTCCTAATGCCTCGGAGAGAGCGAGGCAAATGTACTGGGGAGTCGGCCACTTGGGGACCATTCCCCGTCGGCACCAGTTCGCCACCGATGTGTGGGTGTACTGGCTTGCCATCCCGTCCCGATGGGAAAGTTCGTTCACCCGATGAGCCAGCCTTTTGTGGCTCAACACCGATTCGCCGATGAGCCGTTCCAAGGGTTCGTTGCCCCGTCGCGCCACTGTCTCCTGAGTGTGTGTCATGGCCACCCCCGTGAGCTGGAGCATACCCAGGGCCGAGGCCTGTGTACCCGCGTCGCAAGCCATGAGCCCCCTCATGAGCCCTGCTGCTCCTGCCCGGCACCGGCTTTCATGACGAGTACAGAAACCACTCACGGATTACGCGACCATGGCGAGATTGGCGGCCGGGCATGCACAGCCTGCTGGAGATGTCGGTGACACTGAACCCCGCATCCATGATCGAAATTCATATCCCCCTCGGGGTGATACTGCTTGCCTTTCTCCGGTCGAAGCGGAGTGATTAGCGCAGGTATCAGGGATCAGGTATCAGGTATCAGGTATCAGGTATCAGGTATCAGCGAAGGTATGAGTGCAGGTGCTCCCGGGTGTATCGCTCCTGTGGCGCCCGGGACTTGCTGCTGGGGCTCCGGATGAAGCGGTGGTGCGGCGGCGCGTGCGGGGGATCAACACTCCCGCGGGGGCCGTGAAAGCGGGCGGAAGGCAGAGTCCTCTCAGGCGACCCAGTGCGGTTGTCGGGTCGTGGATGTCCGCGAGAGGCCGTCGGCGAGGGCGGTGGCCATGCGGTGTACGGCCTCGCGCAGGGTGTCGGGCGGCGTGGTGTAGGGGATGCGGAGGCGCTGTTCGAAGAGGCCCGGGTCGGTGGCGAAGTAGGCGCCGCCCTCGATGCGCACCCCGTAATCCAGCGCCCGCTCGGCCAGCGCCGAGGCGATGGGTTCGCCGAGGTCGACCCACAGCGACAGGCCGCCGGGCGGCAGTTGCCAGGTCCATTGCGGGGCGTGCTCGGTGAGTGCCGCGGCCAGGGCCGTGCGCTGTCGGCGCATCTGTTCCAGGCGGGGCGGCAGCAGGTCCCCGGCCCGCGCCAGCAGGGCGAGGGCCAGCAGTTGGTCCAGGACCGAGCCGCCCATGTCGGTGGCGACCCGCTGGCCGGCGAGTTCGGTGACGAGCCGCGCGGGCGCCCGCAGCCAGCCGATGCGCAGACCGCCCCAGTGGGTCTTGCTCATCGAGCCGATGGTGATGACCTGGCCGGTGCCACCGGGCGTGGCGTGGGACGCGAAGGGCGGCGGGGCGGAGACGTCGAGGGCGAGGTCGGCCAGGGTCTCGTCGATGACCAGCCAGGTGCCGGAGCGTTGCGCGGCGCGCAGCACGCGGACGCGCTCGTGCTCGGGCATGAGGAGACCGGTCGGATTGTGGAAGTCCGGTATCAGGTAGGCGAGTTGAGGCACCACCTGGTGCAGGGTCGATTCGATGATCTCGATATCCCAGCCGGTATCGGTCACCGGGACCGACACCGTGCGCAGCCGTCCGCGCCGCATGGCCTCCAGAGCGTTCGGGTAGGACGGGTTCTCGACCATGACCCGGTCGCCGGGCCGGCACAGCAGCCCCAGGACGAGGGTGAGTGCGTGCTGGGCGCCGGAGGTCACCAGGATCTGTTCGGGCATGGTGGCCAGTCCCCGCCGGGTGAAACGCTCGGCGATGGCGGCGCGCAGTCCCGGAAGGCCGTAGGGGTGGTAGCCGGGAGTGTGTACGTGCTCGGCCAGTTGCGGGGCGATCTGGGCGAGAGCCTCGGTGAGCGTCTGCTCCGGAAGTCCGGGGGCGGCCCGGGCCAGGTCGATCGCGGTGTCCTGGGGGCCGAGGAGACGGGTGATGCCCCTGGGAACTCGGCCGTCGGGCAGGGCCGTCCAGGTACCGGAGCCCTGGCGGCTGTGGGCGTAGCCGCTCTCGCGCAGCAGGTCGTACACGGCGGTGACGGTGGCCCTGCTGGTGTGGAGGGCGGTGGCCAGCTCCCGTTCGGCGGGGAGTTTGACGTGCAACGCGATGCGGCCGTCCAGAATGAGCGTGCTGATCGCCCGCGCCAGGTGGCGGTAGGCGGGCCGTGCTCCCGACGGGTCGGGCAGCATCGCGGCGAGCTGACGGCTCCCCAGGACCCGGTCGGTGCGGTCCACCCTGTCCACGGGCCGGATCGGGTTCGGTTCCGCCATACCACTCTCCCCGGATTGGCCGTGTCACCCAGACCAATCACTGTACAGAATCGCCGTATTGGCCTCGGGCCTCGGCATTGCCATTGACCTCGGCCTTGCCATTGGCCTTCAGCACACACAGCACAGAGAGCGCTCGGCGCGCACCCGTGGAGGCGACTGGGGATGCAGCAGGACAGCACGGAACACCACGAGCGCGAACATCTGCGCCGTCGCGAGGAGCGCCTCGCGAGCGCCCAGCCGGACAGGGGCGCCGGGTCCACACGGCTCATGTCCCGTACGCGCCCGTCACCGCCACCCCCACTCACCTATGTCCCTGTCGGTGAGCGTCCGCTGCGACGCCTTCCCCAACTGCTCGTCGGCCTCGCCCTGTACGGATTCAGTCTCTCGGTCATGGTCAGGGCCTCGCTGGGCGTCAACCCCTGGAGCGTCCTGTACGAGGGACTGGAGAACTACACCTCTCTGAGCTTCGGCACGATCAGCGCCGTCCTGGGGGTGCTTGTGCTGCTCTTGTGGATCCCCCTCAAACAGAAACCGACGCTCGGCACCATCGCCAACATCCTCGTCCTGGCGTACTCGTCCGACCTCGGTCTCTCCCTCATCCCCCAGCACCTCGGGCTCCCCACCCGGGCCGGTCTGCTCGTCGGCGGTGTCCTCCTCAATGGACTGTCCGTCGCCGTCTACGTCGGCGCGCGCTTCGGCCCCGGGCCCCGGGACGGGCTGATGACCGGTGCGTCCGCCGTGACCGGGCGCTCCATTCGGCTGGTCCGCACCGTCATCGAGATCGCCGTGCTCGCGGTGGGCGGGCTGCTCGGTGGGGGCGTGGGCGTGGGCACCGTGCTGTACGCCCTCACGGTCGGCCCGGTCACTCAGTTCTTCCTGCCCTGGTTCGCCTACCGGAGCACGCCGGCGCAACCCCTCCCCCATGGCCGGATGCCGCGGGCGGGCGGGCGGCGGTGCGGCAGGCAGGGACCGGGCGGCCGACGGACTCTCCCCTCCGGAGCCGCAGGTCGGGGCCGCGTGCCGGGCCGGTCACGGCGGATGTGAGGATTGCCGTCATGAGTAACGACGTGTACTTCGACATCACCATCAATGGCGACCCGGCCGGCCGGATCGTCTTCACCCTCTTCGACGACGTGGTTCCCAAGACCGCGCAGAACTTCCGCGAGCTCGCCACCGGCCAGCACGGCTTCGGCTACGAAGGATCCGGCTTCCACCGCGTGATCCCCGACTTCATGCTCCAGGGTGGCGACTTCACCGCCGGTAACGGGACCGGCGGCAAGAGCATCTACGGCGAGAAGTTCGCCGACGAGAACTTCAAGATCAAGCACACCAAGCCCGGTCAGCTCTCCATGGCCAACGCCGGCCCGAACACCAACGGCTCGCAGTTCTTCATCACCACCATCGTCACCGACTGGCTCGACAACAAGCATGTCGTCTTCGGCGAGGTCGTCGAAGGCATGGAGCTCGTCAGGAAGATCGAGTCCCTCGGCTCGCACGGCGGCGCCACCAAGGCCGACATCGTCATTGCGAAGTCCGGTGTGATCGGCGCCTGACACGGTCAGGCACTCAGCGGTCAGGCGGCGTACCAGCCGGACCAGCGGGCCACCTGGATCTCCACCACGGGGCCTTGCGGGGGACGGTCGGCGTAGTGCTGCCGGTACTTGCGCGTCAGCAGGGTTACGTAGCCCGCGGACGCCGCCGACCGCTCGGCCGGTGGCAGCACTGCTGCTGTCCCGTCCGCCCGCGCCCACCACAGGCGGTCCCAGTCCTCGTGATAGCCGTCGACGAGGAGGCAGACCTCGGGGTGGGCGCGGATGTTGGCCAGCCGCTTGAGGTCGGCCGAGCGCTTCGGTTTGTGATCCACGGCGAAGACGACGGTGTCACCGGTCAGGGCGAAGACCGCGGGCACCAGGTGCGGGCGGCCTGCGTCGTCGACGGTCGCGAGGCGGGCGATCCGGGCCCGGGTGAAGCACTCCCGGGCCCGGTCGCCGGTCATCCTCGGCACCGCGGCGCCCGACCGCTCACCGGAAGCGTTTCGCGACGTCGGAGAGCCGGTCCAGGTACGACAGGGTCTCGGGCTCCGGCAGCGTCGGGAGGTAGAACAGCAGGCGCTCCACGTCGAGCTGTGTGTACTGCTCGATGATCTCGGGCTCGTCCGCCACCGCGTAAACGGTCACCGGTACGCTGCGGCCCGCGATGCTGCGCAGCCGGTCGATCTTCGGCCCCAGCTCCTGCGGCGGCAGGCTGTTGGCGAGCCAGGCGTCGCCCAGGGCGGCCACCCGGTCGAAGGCCGCCTCGCCACCGCCCACGTAAATCGGCGGATGCGGACGCTGAACGGGTTTCGGCCAGGAGTAGACCGGGGCGAAATCGACGAACTCCCCGTGGAACTCGGCCTTTTCCCGCGTCCACAGCTCGCGCATCGCCCGCAGCCGCTCGTCCACGAGGCGGCCCCGGGAGCGTGGGTCGGTGCCGTGGTTCTCCATCTCCTCCCGGTTCCAGCCGACACCGATCCCGAAGACGGCCCGCCCTCCGGAGACCAGGTCCAGGGAGGCCACCTCCTTGGCCGTGATGATCGGGTCCCGCTGGGCCACCAGGGCGATACCGGTGCCCAGCAGGATCCGCTCGGTCACCGCGGCGGCCGCGCTGAGCGCGACGAACGGGTCGAGGGTGCGGTAGTAGATCTCGGGAAGCTCGCCGCCGCCCGGGTACGGCGAGCGGCGGTCCACCGGGATGTGGGTGTGCTCGGCGATGAGCAAGGAGTCCAGCCCTCGCTCCTCGACGGCGCGCCCGAGCGCGGCGGGCGCGATGCCCTGGTCGGTGATGAAGGTCGACACACCGAACTTCACAGCGGCTCCCTCGGATTCCGGGTACTCGGGTTCTCGGGTTCTCGGGTTTGCGGCTTTGCGGGGATGCGGGTACTCGGGTTTGCGGGTTCGTCTGTTCGCCGGTTCGTGAGCCCCGTGGTCGTGGGCCCCGACCGCTCCGGAGAACAGGCCCCAGGGCCAGGTACCCGGATCGGCACCGGTACAACAATCCGTGCGGCCGACCGGGCGATCAGCGGAGGGCCGTACAGGGCGTTCAAGACGGTCGCTGTCGTGGGCCGATCAGCCCTCTGCGGCCCGAAGAAGCAGAAATCCACGTGGCCGAATCTGCTCGTGTCCCGCGGACCGGCGACAAAGGCTTTGCGATGGCGTACTTGGTGGGCGATATGGTCGCCGAGCGAGTGCGGGAGGACGTCCTGCTTTCCCCTTCACGCATTCTCGGGGGCTCATCTCATCCCGCTCAGGAGCGCGTCTGAGGTGGCACGGCCTGCCCCGACCACCCCCCACAGGAGAAAGGCAGCTTCCGCACTATGACCGCAAACGCTTCCGGACGACGCGTCACACCGCAGGGGCCGTGGAACGACGGCGGTGTCGTGGTGATCACCGGCATCCAGGCAGCCGGCAAGTCCACCGTGGCCCAGGCGCTCGCCGAGCGCTTGCCCCGCTCCGTCCACCTGCGCGGTGACACCTTCCGCCGCAACATCGTCCGGGGCCAGATCACCATGACGCCCGACGCGGAGAAGCACGCCGTCGCCCAGCTCGAACTGCGCTACCGGCTGACGGCGCACTGCGCCGACGAGTATGCGCAGGCCGGCTTCACCGTCGTCGCGCAGGACATCCTCATCGGCGAGTACCTCGCCGAGATGACCGGGTACATCAAGACCAGGCCGCTCGCGGTCGTCGTCCTGCTCCCCGATCCGGCGGCGGTCGAGGCGCGCGAGGCGTTCCGCCCCAAGACGGCGTACGGGCCCGACTGGACCGTGCGGGACCTGGACAAGCTGATGCGGAGCGATACGCCCCGGGACATCGGACTGTGGCTGGACACCTCGCAGCAGACGGTGGACGAGACGGTCGACGAGATCCTCAGCCGGGCCTGGACCGAGGGTGCCGTCGTCTGACGGGCGCCTTCCGGCTCCCGGGGCGCGGCTCCCGGGGCCGGTCTCCGCGGACGGCTTCCGCGGGCCGGTTGGCCGCGGGCCCGGCGGCGAGCAGCCAGAGCGGGGAGGCCGCGAGGAAGCCCGGTCAGCGGCCCAGGGACGCCGGGGAGGGTGGTACGCGCAGTACGCCGTAGACGGACCAGGCCACCGAGACCATCGGGACGGCGACGACCGCTCCGAGTACGCCCGCGGTGACGCTGCCGCAGATGACCGTGAGTGCCACCACCACCGGGTGCAGCCGGACCGCCTTGCTCATCACGAGGGGGTGCAGCACATGGCCTTCGATCTGTCCGATGACCACGATCAGCAGCACGACGACGGCGGCCACCAGTGGCCCCTTCGCGGCCAGCGCCACCACGGCGGCCACTGCCAGCGCCACGGGCGAGCCCACCAGGGGGACGAAGGCGGCGAAGAATTCCAGCACGGCCAGCGGAAGGGCGAGCGGAATCCCGAGGGCGAAAAGGCCCGCTCCCACAAGAACGGCATTGATGGCGGCCACCACCACGATGCCGCGGGTGTAGCCGGTGAAGGTGATCCATGCGGCGCATCCGGCGGCATGCACGGGATGACGCCCGCGCACCGGCAGCTGGCCGCCGAACCATGTCCACATCCGGTCGCCCGAATGCAGGAAGAAAATCGAGCAGAACAGCGCCAGTACCCCCACCGTCAGGACGGCCACCACCTGGCCGACGCCGCTGAGCGCGGTGCTGATCAGGGTGGCGCGATGGCTCGTCACGAACCGCGACAGCCGGGCCTGCAGATCGGAGAGCGTCCCCGGCCGCAGATGAACCGGCGGCCCTTCGAGCCACCGCTCGATTCTCTCCACGCCGCCGACGAACTCCCGGCGCAGTCCGTCCCACTCACCGGCAACGGTCGCGCCGATCAGGCTCAGGACGGTGAAGAGGAGCAGGATGCCGACCAGCAGGCCGACCGTGACCGCCGCCGATCGGGGCATCCAGCGGCTCAGCAGACTGACCGCCGGTTCCAGGAGGGCCGTCAGCACCAGGGCCAGGAAAACCGCCAGCGTCACCAGGTGGAAGCGTCCCAGCGCCGCGAAGATCGCGTAGGCGGCCGCCCCCACGATGATCAGGCGCCAGGCGTACCCCGCCGCCACCCGGAGCGTCGGAGAGACCTCGGCGCCCTCTCCCGGACCGCGGTCCGGGGCACGCCCCCTTGCCCGGCGCACGCCCAGGGCCCGTACCCCGCGGGTTCCACGCCGCGCGGTGCCCCGGGGGCGCCGGGGCCCGTTCCCGTGGGCGCCGGGGGAACGCTCGCGCTCCCCGCCGGATCGGTTCCGCACTTGGCCCGCCACCGCCTCCCGCCCCTCCCGTGGCCAGCGCCGGGAGGGGGACGACTGCCGCGCCCGAGGCTGGTGCCCACCCTCGGCGCATATCCAGAGGTGGTATCACCGCGGAGCGGTCTTCGAACGTGTGCGGGCGTGCATTCCCCCAATGGAGCAGGCCGCCGTCGCAGTCCCCGAGGGCGTCTGCACCGCCCCGTCGCAAAGACGGGCAAGAAAATCTTCGGCCGGTCGTGTCACGGTGTCGATTCGGGAGGGGGCCATTCGTATAGAGGGTGAGAGGCCGGGACAGCACCGGCCGAGCGACCGGCCGAGGAGGCACTCCATGACGCATTACCTGCTCAGCATCTACCAGCCCGACGGGCCCCCGCCGCCGCCGGAGTTCCTGGAGCCGATCATGCGGGATGTCGAGGCCCTGAACGATGAGCTCAGAGCAGCCGGCGCCTGGGTCTTCGCCGGGGGTCTGCACCCGCCGGGCACGGCGACCGTGGTGCGGCAGAAGGACAACGAGATGCTCACGACCGACGGCCCGTACATCGAGGGCAAGGAGCACATCGGCGGATTCACCGTCATCCAGGCCCCGGACCTCGACGCCGCGCTCGAATGGGGCCGCAAGCTCGCCCGCGCCACCACCCTCCCCATCGAGGTCAGGCCGCTGCAGCACGGCTCCTGCGGGTGACTTCCGGCATGCCGAAGGCGACCGCAGCCGAGGTCGGGCGCGTGTTCCGCGAGGAATACGGACGTGCGGTCGCCGTCCTGGTCCGCGTCTTCGGTGACATCGACGTCGCCGAGGAAGCGGTCCAGGACGCCTTCTCCACGGCGGTCGAGCGCTGGCCGTCCGCCGGGCTGCCCCCGAGCCCGGCGGGATGGATCATCACCACCGCCCGCAACCGTGCGGTCGACCGGCTGCGCCGCGAGGCGTCCCGCGACGACAGACACGCGCAAGCCGCTCTGCTGCACGCCGGCGGCGAGCCGGCCGAGGAGGGACCCGTGCGCGACGACCGGCTACGCCTGATCTTCACCTGCTGCCATCCCGCGCTCGCCCCCGCCGCCCGGGTCGCGCTCACGCTTCGGCTCCTCGGCGGGCTCACCACCGCGGAGATCGCCCGCGCCTTCCTGGTCACCGAGCCGACCATGGCGCAACGGCTCGTCCGGGCCAAGGGCAAGATCCGCGACGCACGGATCCCCTACCGCCTCCCGGCCGACGCCGACCTCCCGGACCGCCTTGGGGCCGTACTGGCCGTCATCTACCTCATCTTCAACGAGGGCTACACGGCCAGCTCGGGTGAGTCGCTGGTCCGCGAAGACCTCTGCCGGGAGGCGATCCGGCTCGGACGGCTGCTCACCGAGCTCCTGCCCGACGAGCCCGAGGCCGTGGGGCTGCTCGCCCTGATGCTGCTGACCGAATCGCGGCGTGCCGCCCGTACCGGCCCGGACGGCGACCTCGTGCGGCTGGCCGACCAGGACCGCAGCCACTGGGACAGCGCCCTGGTCGCCGAGGGCCAAGCCCTCGTCCGGCGGTGTCTGCGGCGCAATCGGCCCGGCCCCTATCAGATTCAGGCGGCCATCAACGCCGTCCACAGCGATGCACCGACCGCGGCCGACACCGACTGGCGGCAGATCCTTCAGCTGTACGACCAGTTGCTCGCGCTCGACCCGAGCCCGGTCGTGGCCCTGAACCGCGCCGTCGCGGTGGCCGAGGTCGAGGGGCCGGAGGCGGCGCTCGCCCTCGTCGACAGCCTCCCTCTCGACCGCTACCACGTCTTCCACGCCATCCGCGCCGATCTGCTGCGCCGACTCGACCGCAACGCCGAGGCGGCCGAGGCCTACGAGAAGGCGCTCGCCCGCACGGACAACTCGGCTGAACGCCACTTCCTTGAGCGCGGTCGGCAGGCACTCCCCCGAGATTGACGAGGACGGTGTGGTGGGGAGGGCGCGGGCGGGGTGCTGCATTGTCCGAGTGGGGGCTGCCGGTCGGCCCATGCGTACGTCCAGCCTCGCCCGTGCGCGCCCTCGCCATGCTCGGGGCGGCGAGCGGGCAATACCTCGAAGGGGTGACCCGTACTGTTCTAGTGCGCCTCAACGGCGAGAGACCAAGCGCTCCTTGACGTTCACCGGCCGCTGGAACGTGTGTCCACCATCTGCCCCCGGAGTACCCGTTACGGGGTGCGTTGGGGGCCGTTCTTTAGAGCGTCTGTGCCCCTCATGCGTCGCTCCGCAGGAGTCGTGAACCTCGTGCCCACCCCTGTGCACTGTCCGGCCTCGTTCGAATCACTGCTGTCCCGGCCACCCGGGTCCGCCCTGCAGTTGACGCCTTCCAGTTCCTCGGCCACCCGCGCGCGACCAGCCGCGGGGGCGGCTCGGCCATCCCCCGGGCCGGTCGTCGCCGACTTGCAAAAGGAGAGCAGCAGTGGTGAGAACGCGACGTCGTCTCCCCCGGAGTGAGAAACGTCAACAGGTGCCCGGGGAGGCGGAAACCGGCGGAGAGGAGCTGCAGTTCGTCGACCGGACCGGCAGCAAGGAGAGAGCCGGACAACAGATCCGGCTGGCGGACATGGCGCGCCGGCTGCCCCGGCTGGTGCGCCGCTCGGTCGCGCTGGCCTGGAGCATCGACCGCTGGGCATGTCTGGGGCTGCTGGTCTGCCAGGTCGCCTCCGGCGCGATGCAGGCGCTGGGTCTGCTGGCGGTCAGCGGCACGATCGCGGCCCTGCTGGCCGGCGGAGACATCTACGGACGTCTGCTGGCCGCCTGGCCGGCGCTGGCGATGCTGGCCGGCGCGGCGGCGGCCCGGGCCCTGCTCGGCATCACCGTGGGCTGGCTGTCCTCCCGGCTGGGTCCGCAGATGAGCCGTGAGGCGGAACTGGGTCTGCTGCGGGCCGTCACCGAAGTGGAGTTGTCCGCCTACGACGCCCCGGGCTTCAACCATCGCAAGGAAGCCGCCGAACGCGGCGCCGAGGTCGCCCAGGACCTGGTCGCCGAGGGCCAGGACCTGATCGCCTCGCTTGCCTCCCTCGTCGCCGGGGCCGGCGTGCTGACCGCGCTGCATCCGGCGCTCTTACCGCTGCTGGCGCTGGCCGGCTTCCCGCAGGCGGTGGCGCAGATCAGCGCCGCTCGCGTGCGCTACCTGGCGCGGCTGCGATCCAATGGCGACTACCGGCTGCTGTCGATCCTGCGCTGGCATGTGGGCGACCGCTACGCGGCGGACCAGATCCGCGCCGGCACCATGTCGTCCTTCCTGGTCGGCCGATACCGGCACATCACCGATCGCATCAACCGCGCCGACCGGCGTGCCGCGGACACCGGGGCACGGATGTCCGTGCTCGGGGCGCTGTGCGGAGGGGGCGCCTCGGCGGCGGTGTGGGCCGCGGTGGTGTGGCTGCTGGCCACCGGCCGGATGAGCGTCGGCCACGCCGGCACCGCCGTCTTCGCCTTGCAGACGGTCGGGATGGCGCTGCGTGGTCTGGTCGTCGGCGGTGCCCGCATCATGCGCACCGGCCTGTACATGGACGACTGGTCCGCCTTCCTTCAGGAGGCCGGTGGCTACCGCATGAACCGCGGCACCACGGTGCCCGGACCGCCGCGGCAGATCACGGTGCAGGATCTCGTCTTCCGATACGAGGAGGCGGCGAACGATGCGGTGCTGGGTGTGTCCTTCACCCTGCGGCGCGGCGAAGTCGTCGCTCTGGTCGGCTACAACGGCAGTGGCAAGACCACGTTGGCCAAGCTCCTGAGCGGTCTGTATCTGCCTACCACCGGCTCGGTCACCTGGGACGGCGTTCCTACCGGCGAGCTCGATCCGCAGGCCATGTGGTCCCATGTCGCCCTGGTTCCGCAGGACTACGCCCGTTGGCCGCTCACCGCCAGGGAGAACATGACCCTGGGCCAGCCCACCGCAGGCGGTGACGCCGATATCCACGCCGCCTGTGCCCGGTCGGGCGCCGACGAGGTGCTCACCGAGCTGCGGTCCGGGCTGGACACGGTGCTGGCCCGCGACTGGCTGGGGGGACAGGAGCTCTCCGGGGGCCAGTGGCAGCGCATCGCGCTCACGCGTGCGTTCTACCGCCCGGCCGGTCTGCTGGTCCTCGATGAGCCGACCGCCGCCCTCGACCCGCTGGGCGAGCACCGCATCTTCGCCGGTCTGCGCAAGCTGGCCGCGACCCGCGCCGTGGTCCTGATCACCCACCGGCTGACCAATGTCGCCTGCGCGGACCGCATCCTGGTGCTGCACAAGGGCCGCATCGTCCAGCAGGGCACCTTCCCCGAACTGGTCGCGGAACCCGGTCCGTTCCGGGACCTGTGGGCCTACCAGCACACCCGCGAAGCGGCAGACCCGGCCGATGGACGGTCAGCGGATGACTGCGCGCCCTCAACTCACCCAGCGCCCGGGGTGCCGGTGCCCGCGCCCGCGCCCCAGCCGGCACCGCATGGAGACTCCGTTCCACGTACGAGAAAGAGCACGGAGGGCGAAAGGGCCCCGGCGCCCACAGAAGCGGAAACGGAGGCGGAGGCCCCGTAGACGGCGCGGCCTGCCCCTGACTGGCTCCGCGGCCTGACCCCCAACTCATAGTTGCTGCCGCGCACCGGACCGGATGGCTTGCCCGGACGGCGTGCCCCAGGAGACTCCCAGGTGCACCGAGGCCGGCGGCCCCCCACGGCGAGGTGTGTGACCCGGCAGCGCTGCTGCTCAGTGACGGGAGGGCAGAGCGGGCGCGCCGTGGGGAGGGGGGCAGTGGCCACCGAGCAGGGCCGGCAGGCGGTGCGGGGGTTAGGCCGGTGCGGCGGTAAGTGACGGGCGGGGGGTGGGTGAGGAGGCGGGGGTGGTGGTGTCCCGGAGGTTCTGGCATTCCTCCGTCAGGTGCGCGAGGGCGGCGGTGAGCGCTTCCTCCGCCTGGTCGTGCGGTGGAGTGTCCGGCAGCACGGTGACGGACAGTTGGCGCAGGAGTTCGGTGTGCGCGGCCAGGGCCTGGCGGGTGCGGGTGTCGGTGTGGTCGGTGAGCAGAAGACGTGCGGCGGTGTTGGCGGCGCGCAGTCGGGGCTGGTGGATACGGCGGTGGGAACGGGGAAGGGCGCGCCAGGCCGTGTTGGCGACGGTCACCAGGCGCCAGATCTCGTTGTCGGCGGGCTCGGTGTCGTAGAACCGCAGCCCGTAGCGGCTCACCAGCCAATAGGACGTGGTCAGGACGAAAGCTGTGGCGGTGTCGAAGGCCAGCCAGAATCCGAGCAGATGAGGCTCGCCGCTGGCGGCTCGTACCGCCAGGGCCGCCCCTGCTCCGCCGGCGCCGAAGAGCAGCGCCGCGGCGAGCAGAAGGAGGAGCGCGGCCGGGAGGGCGCCGATCCCGTTGGCGCTGTCGAGGCGCGCCATGCCCTTCCAATGGGGCGCGAGATAGCGGGCGTAGCGGGCCCATCTGGGGGCGGGTTCGATCAGGGCGATACGTCCGGCCCAGCTGACGCTCTGCGGTCTCACGGTGCTGTTGATGCCCGAGGTCGGGCTGCTGCTGCAGGGAATCACGTGAGCGACAACGAGCCATGAGGTAAAACGCGACAGGCGAAGTGGAGGTTTAAGGCGCAGATTCCTCCCTCCGGCCGGGCGCGCGCCGCATTTCCCCGAATGCGCCGGTGGCATACCCGGTCGATCATCCGATACATACACGGGGTGGGCGCTCCCCCGGCCGGCGGCTCAGATCGGCTGTGCCGCGGAGGGGAGGCCGGTCGGATGGGTGGGCGAAGTCGGCCGTGTGGGCATGCCGTTCGCGAAAGCAGGCACGCAGCCTGCTTTACGTGGAGCAATGGTTCACGGTGACTCTTCATGCCTCCCGAGTCGGGCGCGGCCACCCGGTCAGCTTCAGACCACTCGGCCGATGAACACCATGGCGATCAGCAGCACCATCAAAGCCCCCAGGCCGATGACACCCGCCCGGGCGCCACCCCGGGGAAGGAAGATGCCCACAACCCTCACCAGCGTCTGAGTAGCACCGACGGCCGCGACGGCGGGCGAAGCGCCCCTGCGGCGAGTGCGGGCGCTCCTGAATCAGTGCCGGTAGGCCGGCACGCCGGCGAGAGCCTCGGCCGGCCGGTGCCCGGCTCCCCGCACACGGCATTGCTGTTTGCAGATTTGAGAAAGGTGTTGGATGTGAGATCGTGCGCGCATGGACACGGTCGACCTGCTCCTGCATCCGGTGCGGCTCCGCGTCGTGCACGCCCTGTCCGGCGGACGGACGCTCACGACCTCGCAGTTGTGCGCCCTTCTGCCCGACACCTCGAAGGCCACCGTGTACCGGCATGTGGGTCTGCTCGCCGACGGCGGCCTCCTCGAGGTGGCCGGTGAACAACGGGTGCGTGGCGCTGTCGAACGTCGGTACCGGCTGCAGCGCGCGCGGGGGGTGATCGACGCCGACACCGCCGCGGCACTGTCGGCGGAGGACCACCGGCGGGCGTTCGCCGCGGCCATGGCCACCCTGCTGGCCGAATTCAATGCCTATCTGGACCGGGACGGTGCCGACCCGAGCGCTGATCTGGTCGGCTACCGCCAGCACGCACTCTGGCTCAGTCAGGACGAACTCACCGAGATGATCGGTGAGATGCGCAGCGTGATCGTGTCCCGAATGGGCAATGAACCCGCACCGGACCGCGCCCGGCACCTGCTCAGCCCGGTGCTGTTCCCCTCCGAGGAGCCGCCCTCTTCCCCTGCGGACGTGGGGTTCCCTGCGGACGAGGGGTTCCCTGCGGACGAGGGGCCGAATGACCACGCCGCTGAGCCCGGTGTCTGACACACCGGGCAACCCCTCCATGGGGCGATGATGCTCTGCAGGCGCACTGAAGTGCGGTCTGGAGTGCGGTGACTCCGCGCGGTTCAGGGTGAACCTGCTCCCCGTGGGTCACCGGGCCCGTGGCGCTCTTGCAGGGCAGCAAGGTTACGGCCACTGTGGTCGTGCCCGGCCAGCGGCCCTCACCGTCGGCAGGTTCCGTCACACGGTTGGAGTGAGCGTGGCTTCCTTCGTACTGCCCCATGCCTTGCACGGCGCGGGATCGCACAAGGTCATCGCTGTGCACGGGTGGTTCGCCGACCGGTCCGCCTTCGACCCGGTCAGGGCGGATCTCGACCGGGACGCGTTCCAGTACGCGCTGGTCGATCTCCGTGGCTACGGAGAGGCGAAGGACGCGGCCGGCGCGTACACCACCGGCGAGGGGGCGGCCGATGTGCTGGCGCTCGCCAACCGTCTGGGCTGGGACCGGTTCTCGGTGATCGGTCATTCGATGGGCGCGAGCGTCGTCCAACGGGTGCTGGCCGCGGCGCCCCGCCGGGTGCGCCGGATGGTCGGCATCTCACCGGTCCCCGCCTCCGGTCTGCCGCTGCCGCCGCAGCAGTGGGAACTGTTCTCCTCCGCGGCCCACACCCCGGAGAACCGGCGCGCCATCATCGACCTCACCACCGGCGGACAGCGTCCCGCCGCCTGGCTGGACCGGATGGTGCGGCGGTCACTGGAGTGCAGCGATCCGAAGGCGTTCCGTTCCTGGCTGGACTCCTGGTCCGGGGAGGGATTCGCGGCCGAGGTCGAGGGCTCGGCGGTGCCCGCGCTGGCGGTGACCGGCACGCTGGATCCCGCGCTGAACGCCGAGCTGACACGTCAGACCTGGATGCAGTGGTACACCCGCAGTGAGCTGGTCGAGCTGCCCTCGGCCGGGCACTACGCCATGGACGAGACACCACTGGAACTGATCCGGACCGTGGAGGACTTCCTGCGCGCCGACGAGGGCGGAACGGCGGCCGGATGACCGTGCCCGCAGCCGGTGCCGCGGACCGGGAGGTGCCGGACGTCTTCGACCCGCGCGGGTACGCCGACGGGCTGCCGCACGCGGCGTACCGGCTCTTGCGTGACCGGCATCCGGTGGCCTGGCAGGAGGAGCACGAGGTGCTGGGCTGGCCCGCCGGGCCGGGTTTCTGGGCGGTCACCCGGCACGAGGACGTCGTACGGGTCCTGAAGGACGCCCGCACCTTCTCCTCGCACCTGGGCGCCACCCAGATCCGGGACCCCGACCCTGCCGACCTGCCGTTCATCCGGCGCATGATGCTCAATCAGGATCCCCCGGGCCACGGGCGGCTGCGCCGTTCGGTCAGCCGTGCCTTCACCCCTCGCCAGGTCGACCGGTTCGGCACCGTCGTACGCGCGCGGGCCCGTGATCTGCTGACGGCGGCGGTCGCCGCGGCACGCGCCGGGAACGGGGTGGGTGACCTCGTCACCGCGGTCACCGACGACTTCGCGCTGCTCAACCTCGCCGATCTGCTCGGTGTGCCGGCCGCCGAGCGCGAGCTGCTCCTGGACTGGACCCGGCGGGTCATCGGCTACCAGGACCCGGACGAATCAGCCCCGCCCGCTACCGGCCCGGACGGGCGGCCCGCCGATCCGCGCTCCCCGGCGATGCTCCAGGACATGTTCGGCTTCGCGCGGGAGCTGGCGGCCCACAAGCGGCGGTATCCGGGCGACGATGTGATGACGGTGCTCGCCTCGGACCCCGAACTGGCCACGCCCGAGCTGGAGATGTTCTTCTTCCTGCTGACCATCGCGGGCAATGACACCGTACGCAGCGCGGCCCCCGGCGGACTGCTGGCACTGGCCCGGCACCCGGACGCGTACCGCCGGCTGCGCACGGGCGCCGTGGGGACGGCGACAGCGGTGGAAGAGCTGCTGCGCTGGCATCCGCCGGTGCTCAGCTTCCGCCGTACCGCGGCCCAGGACACCGAATTGGCCGGCCGCCCCCTTCGCGCCGGCGACAAGGTGGTGGTCTTCCACGGTTCGGCGAATTTCGACGAGCGGGTCTTCACCGCCCCGCACCGGCTGGATCTCGCCCGGTCCGCAAATCCCCATGTCTCTTTCGGCGACGGTCCGCATGTCTGCCTGGGGGCACACCTCGCCCGGCTGCAGTTGCGGGTGTTGTACGAGGAGACCTGCCGCCTGCTCCCCGCGCTGGCGGTCGCCGGTCCGCCGCGGCGGCTCGTGTCGAACTTCATCCATGGTCTGAAGTCGCTGCCGCTGCGGCTGGTGGACGTGCCGCCCGGGAAGTAGGGCCGTGGTGCGCCGAACCTGGCGCACAGGGGTGGTTCACCCTGATCACCGTGGTCGGCAGCGCCGCGGACGGCGAGAAGGAGGTCAGCGCCACCGGGAGGTTCACCACCGAGGGCTCCACCCAGGCGCAGCGCACTATCACTGTCCCGGTCAAGAAGGAGGACCGCATCCCGTTCCTCCTTCCCGGCGGCCCCATCCCGCCCTTCCCGCCGTTCCCGCCCTTTCCACCGCCGGTGCCCGGTGGCGGAGGCGGTGGAGGCGGCGGAGACGAGCCCGGCACCGACGACTCGGACGACAGCGACGAGAAGAAGAAGGAGCGCGACAAGAAGGACGAGAAGAACAAGACCACCACACTGAAGTTCGTCAAGGCCAAGGCCGATCCGGAAACCGTCGACGCCGGCGGCCAGTTCACCTACACCTGGGTACTGAAGAACACCGGCCGCAAGATCACCGCCACCAACGTCTACCTCGTGCTCACCCTTCCCTCCGGCATCACCCCCACCCAGGTCACCGGCTTCACCGCGCCACCCACCAAAGGCGTGATCACCGGGTACCTCGGTTCACTCGCCCCAGGCCGCCAAGTCACCCTCGCAGTACGCTGCACCGTCGACGACAGCACCACAGGCACCCTCAAGGCCCGCGCCACGGCCGGCGCGGCCCAGGCGCAACCGGTGTGGAAGAGCGCCGAGGCGAAGGCCCGCGCCACGGCCGACCTGGAACTGGACGGCTCTCTCGCTCCCGACCCCGTCGACCCCGGGCAGAAACTCACCTACACCTGGACCCTCACCAACAAGGGGCCGTCCGCCGCCACCAGGACCCGCGCCCGCGTCCACCTCCCGAAGTGCCTGAACGACCCCGCCGGCCACGTCACCCGGGGCGGGAACCAGACCGCCACCTGGGACGCCGGCAAGCGCGAGCTGGTCTTCACCGACCTCGGTACGCTCGCCAAGGACAAGAGCCTCACCCTCCAGGCCACCGCCACCGTCGACACCAAGGCCCCCGCCTCCCTCCCCGCGACCGCCTACGCCAAGGCCGAGGACAGCCCACGCGAGGTCTCCAACGAGCAGACCGCGACCTGCCGGGCCGCACTCCGCCTCACCGTGCTGCCCGCCCCCGGCGAGGTCGTCGCCGGACGCGACCTCACGCACGTCTGGACCCTGGAGCACACCGGTGGGCCCACGGCCGAGCAGGTCGCCCTCGGTGCCGGACTGCCGGCCTCATCCACCTACCGGTCCGCCTCGCATGGCGGAGCGCCGGCCGCCGGCGCCCAGCGGGTGGACTGGCCGCAGATCGAGCGGCTCCAGCCCGGCGAACGGCGCACCGTCACCACCACGGTCACCCTCGACACGGCCGCCAAGGACCGCACCTCGGCCGTTACCGGAACCGCCACCGCACGCAACGCGGCCAAGACATCCGCCACCTGCGACCCGGTGCCCATCACCCGCCGCAGCGCCCTGGAGACCACCGCCCTGGGCACGCCCAGCCCGGCCCCCGTAGGCCGGCCGATCGCCTTCGAATGGATCGTCCGAAACACCGGCCCCTCGATTGCCGCGGGCGCCACCGCCACTCTCACCCTGCCACCGGAACTGAAGAACCCCACGATCACCGTCCGGCAGGACGGCGGCACCGAAACCGCCGCTGCCTCACCGGTACCGCTCGGCGAACTGCGCCCCGGCACCACCGCAACCGTCCGCGCCGCCGGCACCGCTGACGTCGACCAACTCGGCCAGGCCCCCGGCCCGGTGGCCGCCGACGCCCGGATCAGCGGAACGGGCAGCACACTCACCGCCACCGCCTGGGCCGATCTCCGCACCGACGCCGCACTGCGCCTGACCCCCGAGGCGGAGACCGCCAAGACCCGCACCGTCGAGGCCGGCACCCAGACCTGCCTGACCTGGATCGCGGCCAAGTCCGGCCGGTGCGCCATCGATCAGGCCGTCCTCCGGATCACCCTGCCCACCGGACTGCGCGCGGCCGGCGTCACCGTCGACGGACAGCCGCCCAGCTCGCTGCGCCAGGACAACGGACGGCTCACCATCGGCCTCGGCTGCCTCCGCGAAGGCGCCGAGCACACCGTGGCCCTCACCGCCGACGTCCTGCCGGACACCCCCGCCACCGGCGGCGGCGCCAATCCCCAGCCGCTCCGGGTGACGGCCAGACTCAGCGCCGACGGCGCCGCCCCGGTCGGTGACCTGGCCCTGCTCCAGGTCGCCGTGCGCAGCACGGTCGAGATCGGCACCCTGCAACTGCCCTACCCGGTCGCCGCCGGCGACGACACCTCCCTGGTCTGGTCGGTCGCCAACTCCGGTCCCTCGACCGCCACATCGGCCGCGCTGGTCGTCACCCTCCCCACCGAACTCACATTCCGTTACGCCACGGTGGACGCCGCGCCGTGCAGCGGCGTACGGGATCCGGCCCACGGCGGCCGGTGGACGCTCCCCCTCGGCGACCTTCCGCCGGACGGCGCGGTCCAGGTCAGCGTACGAGCCGCCGTCGGCCCCGACCCCGCCCAACGTGAACTGACCGTGACCCGTGCGGCCGTCGTCGGCAGCAAGAACCAGGTGTCCGCAGGTGGCGACCAGGTGACCGTGACTCTGGCGCCGAAGGCCGACATCGTCACCTCCGTACGCCCGGCAGCGCCCAGCGCCGGTGACACCGTCACCCATGTCTGGAATCTGACCAACGCCGGAAGGTGCACCCTGAACGGCGCCACATTCACCGCGGAGCTGACGGGCGCGGGGTACGAGGCCGATGCCGCCTCCACCGTCGCCGGCGCCACGGTGACAGCGGGACAGGGCCGCTCCGTCCTCACCGTGCCGGTGCCCGCTCTTGCCCCGCAGGCCCAGTACACGGTCACGCTCGCCGGCCCAGCCGCCTCGGCCGGCACCCTCACCGCCACACCCGTGCTCAAGGACCACAAGGGCACCGCCCTCGAACCGGCGCCCGGCCCCACCCGCACCACGGTCACCGAACGTCGCACGGAGCCCGACAAGAGCACCGCCCCGGTACCCGCCACCCTCGAAGGCAGATAGCAGCCCATGCCCATGCCGGTATCCGCCCGCCTGCCCCGGACGGCCGTCGCCGCGGCCACCACCCTCCTCACGCTCGCTCCCCTCACCTCCTGCTCCCCCTCCCGGGTGGAGGCGTCGGCGCCCGCTCTGCCGCAGCCCCTGCAGTTCGGCGGCGCCCAGTGGGCCTCGGGCCTGGAATACGCGCGCTTCATCGACGCGCTGCGCGGCTCGCTCGCCTCGCGCCACAACTACCGGACCTCGGACGGCGAACGGAGCCTCCTCGTGACCCGCTCCAGCCGGGAACTGGAGGCAGAGACCGAAGGAACTCCGCGCAACTACACCGATGCCGACTTCGTCGCGGTCGAGACCCGCAACATCGAGGGGACCAAGAGAGTCACCTTCCTGATGCGCAAGGACAACCTGTACGTGGCCGGCCTGTACAACAACCAGACCCAGCGGTACGTCGACTTCGAGAAGACGGACACCAGCATCAAGTCCTGGCGCCGCTACCCGTTTCCCACGACGCAGACCGACTCCTGGCCCCACGGCGTGGCCTACAAGGATCTCTGCCCGGCCATCAACCAGGGCAAGCTCCCCGTCACCGCCGAGACCATGAACAGAGCCGTCAACGACTTCGCCGACAAAGGCGCGCATGCCGCTCCCCAGTCTCTCTGCCAGCCCGCCGTGGTCCTCGCCGAAGCCGCCCGCTTCAAGCAGGCGACCGACCAGGTCAAGACGAACTGGAAGGGCAAGGATGGCGTCCTGAGCCAGAAGGTCCGCAACTACACCCTCAACTGGGACAAGCTCAGCCGGTACGCGTTCTGGCAAACCAGTCCGAAGAGCGCGAATGGCGACAAAGACACTAACGAACCCAACCGCTTCAACGTGGGAACATCCCAGCAGCCCCAGTACGTCTACCGCACCGGCACCAACAAACCCCTCGTCTGGGACACCCTTACCTTCTACACGGGCAACGGGCGCCGCTACGGCACCTGCGGCGGCGTCTTCGAAGGCAAGCGCGGCCAGCCGTGCCGGCCCACGCCGTAGGGGCGCACACTTGCTGGGTCGGGGCTAAAGATGCGGGACTGGAGCCGGTGGCAGCTGGGCGAGGAAACGCAAGCTCGGCTGAGGCGGCCTCACCGTCAATGGGTGGCGAGACCCTCTTCCTTGGCGACGGCGTAGCAAGCCTGTGAGGCGAGTGTCATACCCATGCGGCCCAGCACCTCAATGGACTCCAGAAGGATCTTCGTGTCCATCTTCGCCATGGCTTCCCCAAAACGATTGCGCTCGGCCAAGTCCTCTGGGGACACCGCGGTACGAAGCGCCGAGACCCGCTCGGCCAGCTTCTCGCGCTCGGCTTGCATCGCCGCCATCCCGCGTACGGCGCGGACGATCTCCTCATCGGTCATGTCGCTCATCGGGTACCCCTTCGGTCTCCTGCTTCGGTGTCTCCTGGTCAGATGAGGCAACTGCCCTCCGAGGTCGCTCCATCACGTCGAACTGTGACATGCGCGACATGGCCGGTGGCGCAGTGAGTCTCCAGCATGGACTGGGTTTCAGCCGTCCGTCCACGTTCCGCACGATCAGCAGCCACACCAGCCCCAGGACCAGGGGGCGGATTGACCGGATCCCCTGGAGCTGACGCCCGTCATGCACATACTTGACGGCGACTTCGTCGTGGCCGCCATCGTGGTGGGCCAGCCCAGGGCGACAAGGTTCAGTGGACTCATCACGGCACCCGGTGTGGAAGGCGCTCTTCAAGACGTGCTTGTGGTGAGGGAAGCTCCGATTCCTCCTGAGATGGCGGAGAGCTTGATCTCAGCCACGGAGACGTCGCATCCCGAAAGCACCGTGGTTCGCCGGGACGACGACGAAACGGCCTCCCTACCGGCGCGCCTGGCCGCCATGTTCCTGGGCGAATCCGCCAAAAGCGACGACCCCACAGACCAGGACCGTCGCCCGTAAGGCGGTGCGCCGCGACAGTGGATGAGAACGGTACGACGGTCGACGTACACGGGGCAGATCGTTCCCCAGTTCCGAAGCACAGTCGGCCAGGTTCACGCGTCCGTCAAGTTCGCCCGAGGCGTGTGAGCCAGGCTCTTATCAGGTCACATCCGGCGATCCGCCGATGCAGCCGCATGCGCCCTCCCAGCCGGTCGACACATCGGCAACAAGGCACGAACTGGCCGGTTGGTCTGTGAGTCAGGCCAGCCGAAAGAGCGCGTCCAGATCCTCGCAGTTGGTCTGGGGCCCCTATTTCGGCCTCAGGCCCACGGGGGTCTGCCGCCGGAGGCCCAGCGGGCGAGGCCGCGGCCGTCGATGAGTCGCAGCGCCTTGGGCAGCATGGCGTTAGTGCGCTCGGCGTCTGCTGTGAAGGCGCTGGTGGTGATGATGGCCGCGCCGACACAGTTGTGGATGTCCCGGTAGGTGCCGTTGATCTTCATGACCTCTTCGGAGCCGACGCGGCCTTTCCAGCGCTTGCACTGGAGGAGGTAACGGTCACCGCTGTGGAGATGGACCAGGACGTCGAGGCCGCGGTCGTTTTTGCCGCCGGAGACGTCGGTCTTGCGGACGGCGGGGTCGCGGCGGGCGAGGTCTGCCATGGCATGTTCGAACTCCGTGTAGCCCATGGCCTGGTAGGCGGCAATGGTGTGGGTGAAGTCCCGGCGCGAACCGACGCCCGCTGTGCCGGCTAGGCCCGCAGGGAGACGGAGCCGGCCGGTCCGGGCGAGGTGAATGGTCAGGGCCGCAGCGGCTGCGAGGGCGATGACGATGGCGCTGGTGATGGGGTAGGTGCTCACGGCCACCATGACGAAGGCCCCCATGAGGAGGACGGCGAAGGCTTTGCCTTCGCGTGCACGACGTCGGGCGGCTTTGCCACGAGGGCGGCGCTTCGGGCGGGTCGGTCGTCGGGTGGCGGCGGAGCGTTGGCGTGCGGGTGTGGCCATGCGATTCCCCCGGAGATGCTGTCTGGTCTGCTCAGTGTCGTGTGGCAACGAACCTGCGATGGGCAGACCCGGTGAGGTTGGCTGGTTGTGCTTCGTTGTTGGCGTTGCTCCCGATCACTTGTCAGGGGACGAGCCGGAGCGGAAGGGATAGGCTGCTCCGCCTTGCCCACTCGAGCGATGCGCTCGGCGCTGATCCCCGGGCTTCCGGAATGGCCCCTCCCCCGTCTCCTGGGTGTGGGAGCCGGCGAGCTGCTCCTTCGCGCTTGAAGGGAACGCCCGCGGTCGCCGGAGCGGTAGATGTCCCGCCGCGCCAGCAGCAACATCAGCGACTCATGGCTTCATGGCGCCCAACCGGACTGGACAGGCATGGATGTCGTGAATGCCGGAGTTGGTGAAAGTGGTTCAATCCCGCGTCGTGGGCGTGTAACGATGCAGGTCACGAAGACTGCGCCCGCACCCGCGGGGATGGTCCCGCCGGGCGCTCCGCGGCCCGCGTGGGCGGTCTCTGCTCCCCGCGTCCGCGGGGATGGTCCTACGGCGGTGTCCAGCTCCCGAGTGTTGGTCGGTGCCGGGCTGGACAGGTCGCGGGAGGCCGGGCCGGATCTGCCACCTCGGTGCCGCCCGCAGCCCTCGCCGGCGCCCCCTGGTGATCGCCTCCCTGCCCGGCGCCACCGCCCTTCTCCTGCAGGCGGCCCTCCCGCAGAACTCCCGAGACCGGCTGGAGTGGTGGCGCGACCGCCGCCACCGCGAACACCGCGCCCGCACCCGCCAGCCGCTCCCGGCAGTGTCCGACGAACGACACGAGTAGCACCGAGGGTCACAGGGAGCGCGGCCGCGCCGTGCAGCACCCCACAACGCGCTGCTGCCAGCCCCCTTTTCTCGGCTACGCCGGGTGCCTTCTCCGGTCTCCGGCCGGAGAGTTCGGGGCCTCCGGCCAGTCGCGAATTAACACGAACCTCGCCCCGGCCTCCGGCCGGGGCGGCCGGAGCGCGCGGGTTATCTGGCCAGATGAAGACACCTGCCAACCGGTCCGGCCACCGGTGACTCACAAGGTGGATCTTCGTGGTCCAGGGCCTCCGGCAGCCACTGCTCGTACTGTGCTTTGCGCTGTACTCCGCCTGATGCTGGACGGGCTTGGTCTTTGGCCGGCCCGCGAGAGCGGTGCCTTCGCGCCGCCGAGCGCCGCACCGGCCGAGAGTAACTCGACGAGAACGCCACCTGTAGCAGCCGCTGAGGGGGCGGCGCCGGCCACGGAGGCGTTGCCCGGAAGCGACGGAGGCCTGAAGCGCCCCGTCAGCCCGATTTTGGGCTTTTCGCAGGCTCATACGGTCGGAGTGTGCGGCTCATTCCAAGGATCACGCCGCCGGCAACCATGAGGCAGCCGACGATTTGCGTGATGTCGAGATGTCCGGTGCCGGCCAGGGGTGCGGTTGCTGCGGCGGACAGGGGGATGAGGCCAAGGAAGAGTGCTGAACGCTCGGTACCGATCTGATCGATGCCGCGGCACTAGCGCAGGAAGCCAATGGCAGTGGCGGCCACAGCCTGCCAGGCCAGTGCTGCCGCCTCGGACGCCTGCGGGACCCGCAGCCACACGGTGCCTTCCACCGCGAACGCGATGGCACATAACAACAGGCCGGCCAAGGCCGACGCGCACGCAGAGGCCAGCAGAGGGCCTGTGAGCGTGAGAGTGGTGGCTGCAAGGAACGTGAAGGCGACTTCGCAAGCCAGTGCGACGACGGACCAGCCCAGTCCGCTGCCGTCCGTGCGCCCGAAGCCTTGAACGACATACGTTCCCAGGACGACAAGACCCGCGGCGACAAGACGCCGGGCAGCAGGGGAATGCGCATGGAGGAGGGGCGACAGCAGAGCGACAGCCAACGGGGCACAGCCGACGATGCCGCCTGGTACTGCGGGCTCGGCAGCGCGTTCGGCGGTGATGATGGCGGCGTTGTACCCGACCATGCCGGTGATGACCAGACCGACGATGCGAAGCCACACTCCCGCCGACCATGCTTGCACCATCCGCCAGCGGCGTCCGCAGAAGGCGCCCAGCAACAGGGCGTCGGCGGTGAAACGGAAGGGCTTGGCCGCCCCATACCGGGAAACGAGTTAGCAGGCTGCTGGCTACGAACGAGGTTCGGCATATTTCTGGGCCAGACCCCTTGGTCCGGTGCAGCTCCCGCATCTGCCGCGTTGTGGAGCAAAGCGGTGCCCGCTTTCTCAGCTGGCCTGCTGGTGATGTGGGCGTTCAGCCTCGCCACCGACCAAATGGGCGAACAAGAGGCAGGCCAGGTCGCCGACAACTTTGTGCGCCGCACCGCCGTGGTGGTCCTGAGCACCGACCGCCTCAGCCTGGCCGGACCGGGGGTGAACGTAGAGGACCTGGGCGCGAAAGCGCACTATCGGTACCGCTACACCGGGCTCCGCCGGCTCATCGAACGCAACGGGCGTTACTACCTGTTGCCCCTCGGCTGGAGTCACTCGGTCGGAACCACGCACGTCATCCAGGAAGGCAACGATGTTCGAATCGATCGCCCGCCTGGGGCTTGGTGGCGTGCCGGGCGAGGGTTTCAGCGAACGGCGCATCCAGGTAGTAGCCGTGGGCCCGGCCACGGTGGTCGACACGCAGCTGGGCGAGCATGTCGCCGTAGTGGTCGGCGTACAAGATGCCTTCAACGACCACGTGATACCCGGCGTCCAGGGCGTAGCGGGCAACACTGTCGATCAGCCCGATATTCGCGGCTCCCGGCCGGTCACGCTCGCGCAGCACGATGCGGCGCAGGTTGTCCTGACCCACCAGGGCCAGGCCACGGCCGAACTCCTCACGCAGGCCGGCCGCGACGGACAACTTGCCCGAGGCGCTGTTGCCGCGCAGCACAACCAGTCGGGTTTCTTCGGTACCCACCATCACGGCATTCACGCTGCCGGCGCCAGTGACACCACACAGGGCTCCATCACTCACGGGATGTCGTACAGCACACCCCCGGCTCCCTGGCATGGAGACGCGAAAAGCGGTCCGCCCCCAACATGGGTACGGACCGTTTTCGGGTGTGGCTTCAGCATGTGGCCAGGTGGCTGAACGTCCCCGTGATCGTTTCCTTGAACCAGAACTTGCCTTGCCCCCGAGCAAGAGTCCAGCAAGGGCTGTCGGTGCCCCAGTCCACGATGACCTGCACACGCACGGTGTAGCGGCAGTTGTTCGTGATGTTCACAGCGAAACCGGTCGGGTCCTCGTCCACGTAACGACTGACGCAAGTGGGCGCCTCAGCAGTCGTGCCCGGTACCGGAGCCGCAGCAGCAGTGGGAGCCGAAAAAGCGAGTGCACTACCGACCCCCGCCGCCGTGACCCCGGCAGCAGCCAACTTCCTGAAACTACGCATGTCCCTCCCTGGGTAATCCGTAGACCCTCACCGACACGGTGCTGTATTCATACGAATATGAATACATGCACAAAGCGGAATGACTGGCACCGTCAACATGTATGTCTGGATTTGATGCTCTAAGGTGTGCTGCACATCCCGCTCCGCGGATCGAGGCGGCCGTCGGCCACCTGCTGTGCCACGACTTCGGGCACGACCAGCTCGGGCGGCGGCACCGGCGACGCCCGAGTTGATGGGGATGCCCGAAATTCCCCAGGGCCTGCTCGATTCCCCACTTGGTTGAGCGGTGAACGATGAAGTCCGGGCCGCGCCCCGGACCGCCTTGGCTTAGCTCAGCGCGTCCATCAGGGCAGTGACATAGGCATCCAGCCGCTCCTCCACAGCCCGCGTCGTCAGCTCTGTTCTCCCTGCCTTCCGCCATGGCTGCGCCACCTGCTGCACTTCTTCTGAGCATGCCAGCCCGTCGCGCACCCGCCAGTACAGCCGCTCGCTCGCGGCCGCGGCCAGCACCCCGCCGGCCTCCTCATACGCCTCAGCGAACCGCAGACCCCACACCGGTCCGTGCAGCAGCGCGAGATTGGTCGAGCAGTGCGCCACATCGAGGTCCGCCGGGCCCCAGGAGGTCGCTGCCCAGTCGACGACGCCGGTGATCCGGGGACCTGCCGGGCTTGGGGGCGGCACGTCGAACAGTACGTTGCCGGGTTGGAAGTCCCGGTGCAGGAATCGCCCTTCATAGGGCGGCGCGGCCTTGCGGATCACATCGATCGCCGCGGCCCATACCGCCGCGTCGGCGCCCTTTGGAGTCACTACGGTGTCGGCGGTCGTCAACGCCACATACTCCCTGGGCCGCTCGACGGGTCGCAACGCATGGATCGCCACGAGTTGACGGGCCAGCAGAGGGACGCGCGTCTCCAATCCCTCATCGTCGAGGACCGTCCGGCCTGCCAGATGTGTCATCAGGAGCGACGGATACTCGCAATGCGCGGCGGTCGGATCAACCGCGACCAGTCCAGGAGCCGGCACGCCGGTCCCCGCGAGCAGCGACAGGGCGCCGGCCTCCCTATTCAGCGAGTGCTCGGCGTGCTCCACGTAGAACGGGTCGACGAAACTCCGCAGCACCAGGTCACGGGTACCTCCATCCCGCATGCCGATGGTCAGCCTCCGCATTTCGGCAGTGATGCCGCCGTGCAGCGCCTCGGTTCTGACGATCCGTTCGCCGACCTTCAGGTGCCGACTCACCCAAGCCAGTGTCAACGGTCGGACAGCCGCCACCTCATCGTGGTTGGTCACCATGCCACCCCATCATCCGGACGACGGCACGCGCAAAACGCTGTCATTGGAGGTGATGGCAACACTGCTCTGCTCCTCTCGCAGCTGCTGCCGCAGGCACCGTTCAGACACCCGCATCGAGCCGTGGCCACAGCCCGGAAAGTCCCCGTTTTCAGCGGAGTCTGGCATTGATCACGGGGAGCCGTCACGATCGATCACCGAAGCAGAATCTGGCCTGGTCAGCAGGGGCTTGCGTCGCATATCGCCCTGACGCGCGGTGTCTGGAGTAGGTACGAGTGATGACCGGGCATTAGTGGAGAGCGTGCTGCGGGCGGAGTTCCGGCGACTGTCTTCGGCGGATCCGCAGGGGCCCTGGACATGGCGCAGAGCGTCGAACAGTCGCGCGGATTCCTAGGTTGGCGGCGACTTGGTGGATGACTCAGGAGGCGTCGGCGCGTACGGCGGTCGCGGCCAGGGTGGTGTAGTTCATTGTGAAGCGTCCGCCCAGGGAGTCGATGGCGCCCCCGACCGCGTCCAGTATTTCGGCCAGCTCATCGGGACCGAGTTGGGTGAGGCCGCCGGTGGTGCGCAGCAGGTCCAGCCATTGGTCGCGCGTGTAGGACTGCCCCCACTCGTATCGCCACTGTTCGGGATCGTTGAACTGTTCGTTCTCGCAGATCTTGTCGGCGAACTTCGCGTATGCCGCCTGGTAGAGGTCGAGCGGACGTCGGGCCGGCTGTCCGCTGAGCGGGGAGTCGGGCACTGCCCGCCGGTAGGCAGCGGCGAACGGTTCGGCCACCTCGACAGGAGGCTCGTACACGTGCCCGAAGATCGCCAGCCGCCCCCCTGGGCGTAGCACACGTGCCGCCTTTACGGCGCCTGCGACCGGATCCACCCAGTGCCACGACTGGGCGGCGATGACAGCATCGAACGTTCGGCCGGCTGGTTGCCAGGCTTCGAAGGTCCCCACCTCGACCTGCAGACCACGGGCTCGCGCGAAGTCGGCCATCCGCGCATCGGGCTCGACGCCGAGCACGGCGCAGCCGGCGGCCTGAAACTGGCGGGCTGCAATGCCGGTTCCGCAGCCGACGTCGAGCACGTCAGGCCCGGGGCTCCCGGCGACGATCCGCGTCACCAGTGCACCGGGGTAGCCGGGCCGGGCCTGGTCGTAGCGTTGCGCGTGCACGCCGAACGACTCGGCCATCCGCCGGGCCTCACACGGCTCCGCTGGGGGCGGTTCTGGTTGCTCTCGCGGTAAGATGGGCATGCGCCCACCTTAGTGGGCGCATGCCCACTGGGCAACGGATGCCAGCGGGGTAAGGCACGAGAGGATCTGTGAATGCCGACTGGGGTGCACCTTCGCGACGCGCGGCAGCAACTGTTCGACGCCGCCGAACGCGTGCTTCTGCGAGACGGACCGAACGGGCTGACCAGCCGGGCCGTCACCGACGAGGCGGGCTGCGCCAAAGGCGTCCTGCACCGGCACTTCACCGACTTCGATGCCTTCCTCGCCGACCTCGTGCTCGACCGGGCCGCGCAGCTCGAGACGCAGGCGAGTGCGCTGCGCGAGTCCGCCGGCACCGGCACGGTGGCCAGCAACCTCACCAGCGCGCTGACCACCCTGTTCGGGCCGATTCCAGTGGCAATCATCCCGCTCATCACCTTCCGGGACGAACTGCGCACACGGCTGCGGCAAGCCAGGCCCGGAGGCGGAATCGCGATACTAGACCAGGCCACGACCGCGATCTCCGCCTATCTGGCCGACGAGCGTGAACTGGGCCGCATCGCGGCCGACGCCGATATCAATTCACTTACCCTCTCCCTGGTCGGTGGCGGGCATCTCGTGTTCGCAGACCGCGACGCAGGCCCGCCGACCACGGCAGTCGTCAACAAGCTCGTGACAGCAGTCATCGCCGATGCTGTGCAACGACGACCGGCTTGAAGCCGTGTGACACCAACTGCACTCTCGGCCAAGGACCGCGAGTACTTCACGCTGGTGGACGCCACCAGCACCGGTAACCAAGAGATGCTCGCGCTGCTCGGAACGCTGGTCGCCGATCCCGCGGTCGTCGAACTGTATGAGCGCCTCGACGCGCTCGCCGAAGCCCCCGCCGACGACCCGCGGATCGCACCCCTGGCAGCTGACCTGCTCGCAGCCGTCCCCGAGGACCTGTTCGCGCAACACCCGAGGACGGGGTCATCGTGACCGGGTTCAAGGAGGCACTGCTCGCCGACTACGCCCCCGCGCAGGCGGAAGTCGTGGGCCGACGATGGACGCGTTCACGGAGAGGGGCCGGCGATGAGCGGCGGACCCCGGCGCGTACGGGCGGCGCGGGTCGCGGCGGCCACTGTGCTGCCGGGGGAACTGGCCCTGACGGTCTGCCTGGTGGCCGGGGTCCGGCTGCCCGGGTGGGCACTGGCGGGCGCCGAGGCGCTGGTGCTCGTGGTGCTGCTCCTGGAGGCCTGGGTGCTGCGCTCGCTGTACGTCGCCGCGCGCGCCCGCGGCGCGGACCGCAGGACAGCGCGGCGGGCCGCCGTACGGGAGGCTGTGCCGGTGACGGTCCGCCGCCTGGTCATCAACGAGCTGCGCGCCCTCGCCTCCCTGGGGCGGTGGGTCGGGCGCGGCACGCACGGGGTGCGCCCCGGGGACCTTGCTGCCGCATACACCGGGCCCCAGACCGCGATGATGTACGGACTGCTCTTCGTAATGGTCATCGAGACGGTGGGCCTGGCCTTCCTCATCCCTTGGCCGGTGGTCCACGGGGTGCTCCTGGTACTCGACCTGTACGGCGTCGTGCTCGTGCTGGCCCTGCACGCCGCCTGCGTCACCCGGCCGCACGTCGTGCGCCCCGACGGCTCTCTGCGGATCCGCTATGGAGCCCTCTTCGACCTCGCCGTACCGCCGGACGCGGTCGCCTCGGTCCGGGTCGACCGGCGCTACCCCAAGGGCCGCCTGATCACCCTCTCCGAGGACGGGATCCTCGACCTGATCGTGGGCAGCCAGACCTCGGTGACCCTGGAGCTGAACCGCCCACTCCCCTTCACCCGCCCGCTCGGCGCAACGGAAGAGGCCCACACCATCCGCTTCCACGCAGACGACCCGCGCGCACTGGTCAGCGCACTCCGGCAGACCGCCTGACCACACAGACCGGTCCCGACCGCACAAGCGGAGGCGAAATCAACTTCGCCCTTTACCCAACGACGCTCCCTGGCCACCCTCACACTCACCCTGCATGAGCAGTACTACGGCGACGTGCGGTGGAGGACTGCTCCCCGCACCCGCGGGGATGGCCCCTTCGAGGCCGTGTACGGCGGTGGCGAGATCGCCCGCCCCTGGCGGTGATCGCTCCGGCGATCGCGACCGCCGTCGTCTTCGTCGAGGGAGGAATATGAAGGTCGAAACGCTGATTGCCGGGATATCGGCAACCATCGCCTTTGGCGCCGCAGCTCTCGCCCTCTGGACAGCCCGCGGCACCAGCCGCAAAGACGGCTACGAGTTGGCCCGGGTCCTCTACCGCGAACTCACGTCACCCGAAACCGCAGCCCACCGTAGTGCCTTGGAGTTCTACCGGAGGGCGGCGCACCGCACCCAGCGCGAAACAGAAGCTGTCCTGGACCACTACTTTGCCCTGCTCTGGGCCTTCGAACATGTGCGCGCCGGCCGGCAAAGCCTGAACCAACAGCGCCGCATCAACGGCACAGGACCCGTCGTGGACTACCTGGACTCCGCAATCTCCTGGCACGTTCAGGAGTGGTCCACTCGCTGGTCCCACCTCCGACGGCTCATCCAGGAACATGTGCCGCAGCTCGACGACCGGCACTCCATCAGCACTTTCTGCGAACTTGCCGAAGAAGTGCTTGGGGCAACGGACACCATCGACGCCCTGCGAGCGGAAGCCAACGCAGACCTGAGGTGAACGGTCTCTGGATGACCGGGTCTGGCTACTGCCTGGAAGCGACCGCTCCTACCTGCGGCGACGCGGGATCAAGGCCACGACCCCGGTTCCGGCGGACCGGGGTCGCAACCGGCAGAACCTCGGCTTCAAGGGTGGCCGGCCGCCCAAGTTCGGCAAGACCGACTACCTCAAGCGGCATGCAGTCGAGTGCGGGATCAACCGCCTCAAGCGCCACCGAGCCGTGGCGACTCGATACGCCAAACTCGCCGTGCGCTACGAAGCGACCGTGCTGATCGCAGCCGTCAACGAGTGGCTCTGACGTCCGTAAATGCTTCGGCGGCACCAACGGTCGAGCACTAACGTGCCCTCATGGGGATCAGCGTTCAGGTCCGGACATTCACAGGCACGGTCGAAGCCACGTGCCCGCATCCTGCCATCGCTGCCCTGTGCGGACGGGCGGCGAGCCAGAACCTGCCCCTGCTCGGATGCGTCGATCCCTACGACGACACCGTGTTCAACCGGTCGCAGCTCAGGGTCCTCATTCCGGAACTCCGGGCCTTGACGGACGGCTCAACTGCCGAGGAAGCCGAGGCGGCGCACGAAATCCTGGCTCTCACTGCTCAAGTCGAGCGCAGGGCTCACCGATATCTCGTCTTCAACGGCGACTGACGACGCCACTTTCACGACAGCCTCTAAACTTGTTCTTTATGGTCTGAGCCGCCTTGAAAGCGTGTGTGACGAGGTCCAACCAGACGCTGAGTAGGGTTCTGGCCATGGCGAAGGGAATGGGGCGGCGGCCCAAGGTGGACCTGGACAGCGGCGTCGAGGACGCGACCTTGCTCATCCTGGAATGGCTCGGCGAGCAGGGTGTCGGTGCCATGATCCGGGTCGACGCGGAGCGCATGCATGACGGTCAGCCGGCGTGGACGTTTGCCGCTTCCGGTGGGCCGTTGGACGGTGGGATGAGAGCCGACGGGGCCTCGGTAGCCGAGTGCATGGGCAGGGCGCTGCTTCGATTGCGAGCAGCCGGGCTGACCGTTCCCTTCTGAAAGCTGTGTTCAGCGTCTGAGTTGGTCGCGTTCGGTGGTGCTTTCCGGGCGTCTGGTGGTCTTGCCACGTCGTAGTGGGTGGCGGGGTGCCGGTACTTCGAGCCGGGTGGGCGTCCGGGGCCGGGGCGGTTGGGTTTCGGCGTACGGGCCGGGCAGCGTGAGTTCGGGCGGAGGTTTCTGAAACCCCGGCGGACTCGGGCGGGAGTGAGCCGGCCGGGCTCGGCCGGCTTCTCCCAGGGGCGGCGAAGGTCGACCGCGAGGGGCCGGGCGAGGCGGAGTTGGGTGTGGGCCGCGATGACCAGCCACGTCCACCGGTCCGCCCCTTCCGGGGTACGGAGCCTCGGACGACCTGGGCGGCCGTCACCTCGGCAACATCGTCGACCGGCCCCAGCCGCAGCGCATCCAGGACCTGGCACCACAAGGTCCGGCCCGACTCCAAGACGGCGACGAACGAATAGGGCCAGCCGGGCACGAACTGGTCCGACGAGCGTCCGCTGCGGCCGTAGACATGGCAGAACAAGCAGTCCGGGCTGGTCGCGAACGAATCTTGCGCGAGGCTGTGCGCCTACGTGGCCTCCGTTGAGGCGGCGCCGCCCCTGAGACTCGACGAGTCACCGTGTCAGTTCACCAGTTGACCACGAGGTGGACAAGAGGTCGCTTCCAAGGTCAAACGGCCCGGCGGCCCAGCCAGGGACCGGCCGGGCGAGTCGACGGCTGGGCCCCCTTCTCCCGGCAGTACAGCCGGCACACCCGCCAGCGCTGCCGGTTACTCCCGCAGGGCGGCGAAGCGTTGACTCATGAGGTCGACGCACTCCCGGAGACTGGGCTGCGGCAGACCGGTGTGCTCACGCATCACGACGATGGCCTGCACGTTGTGCCCCACGGAAACGAGGCGGTCCACTTCTGCTTGCGCCTCGACCGGAAGCCTGCCCCAGAGAGAATCGTCCATCCGTGCATTGAACTTGCTGAGCAGCCTGAGCCCCACGGCAGCCCCCATCCGATGCAACCGCACAACCTCAGCGCCCAACCAGAGCAGGCAAGAACCTGGCTCAACCAAACACCGCGCCGGGACGAAACGCTCTTTCACAGGGGCGGGGCGGACCTCTGCGCATGGATGCGAGAGGTAGGCGTCATTCGGCTATGGCCTCCGGGTCGCTCTTCGGGGTGTAGGTCTTTCTTGTGGTGTCTGTCATGAGTGCCGAGATCCGGCGCCATTCCTGGTGCTGGACTTCGGCGATGCGTAGCCATTGCTCGGCCCGGTAGCTGTCCAGTGCCTGTCCAGCGACGTCTCGCTGGTGTTCCTTGGCGTCCGCAGCGGCGGGTGATGTCCTGGGCGGCCATCCCGGTGGCCTGCGCCTGGACGCGGGCGCGGTAGAAGCGGGCGGTGCTGGGGGCGATGCGGACTGGTTCTTCGAGGGGGCACAGCCAGGTGGCGGGGAGTCCGGCGTAGGTGACGGTGGCGGCGAGGATGGCCTCGTTGCCGTCGGCGTCGGTGATGAAGCCGTCGATCTCGTACTCGGGGCCGGCGGGAAGCTCAAGGAACTCGGCCTGCTCGGCGGTGAGGCGCAGGGTGACCCGACTGGTGGTGGCCTCGTAGCCGTCGACTGTGGCGGTCTCGGGGGCGATGTCGGTGACGGTGAGGTCGAAGCGGTCGCCGCGGTGTTGCTGCAGCCGCATGTCGGCGGCGAACTCCGTGCGGGTGCGGGGATAGCGGGTGTGGAGGGCTTGCGGCAGCCGCTGGTGGACCTTCACCTGGTAGGTCTCGCCGATCCGTATGTCCTGGACGCGCATAAGGGCCTCCCGAGCCCCTTCCAGCCTCTCTCGGGTGGTCCCGGCCGCCAAGTCGGCACTGCCGCTTTATGTCCCGCCGCCTGGCCCGCCCACCTCGACAGCCACAGCAGCCGCCAGGACCTCTTGTGGCAGAAGAGAAGTTGGCGGTCTATCAGGACGGGCGCTGCTCCTGCACCGGCTGGTCCGGGAGGAGTTGGGCCCCGTGGTCGCGTGGAGGTCCGCCACCTCGCAAGGGATTGCCCCTTTCCCTGGACATCTCCGGCGCCAACATTGCACGACAGCCTCGGACGTGCGCGGGATTCGACCCATCCGCTCCCGGCGTGGCCCGCACCGCCGACCATACGGCATCCAGCACACCACCCTGCCTACCCAGCCGGGCCTGCAAAGGCTGACGTCCTTCGCCCTCCTCGTGCTTATCACCGGGCCTTTCGTACGCTCCCGCCTCCGGCTCGTAACCATTTGAAACAGCGCCTTGGACGGTGTCCTATGTGGCGCTTGGTCGTTGGGCTGCTCATGGGGCGGGGTACGTGGAGTTTGATTGTTCCGGACGGGTTGTGGGAGATCGCCGAGCTGTTGATCCCGCCGTCGAAGGTAATGATCTTCGGCATGAGGGTAGTTGGTCAGGAGTGAGTCCTGGGGACCACCGGTGGGCTCCGCCGCCCGGGGTCTCGTCGTTCTCGTCGACTGTCCGGTTTGATCACTTGGTATCCAAAGTAGTCCAGGGCCCGACGGGTTGCGGGAGCTTCCCCCTTGGGAAATGAGCGGCAGAGGCTCAAGTCCCCTTGGTACGGTGCACCGATGTCAGCGATCAAGAAGTTCCAAGTCACCTTTGACTGCGCAGAACCTGAGCGTCTCGCTCGTTTCTGGTGCGAGGTGTTGGGGTACGTCATACCGCCGCCACCAGAGGGGTTTGCCACTTGGGATGATTTCAAGCGTTCGCAGCCACCTGAGCAGCGGGATTCATGGTTCGCCTGCATAGATCCCTCAGGTGTGGGCCCGCGACTGTACTTCCAGCGCGTCCCCGAAGGGAAGGCCGTCAAGAACCGGGTGCATCTTGATGTGCGCGTCGGCACCGGACTCGTGGGTAAAGAACGCCTCGCCGCACTTGAGGCCGAATGCGCACGGCTGGTCCCGCTCGGCGCAGTACACGTACAAACGCTGTATGACGGCAATGATTCGTGCATCCCGATGCTGGACATCGAGGGCAACGAATTCTGTATCGACTGAGCACATCTGGCGCCGCCGCCACGGCGGACTTGAAGCCACCGGCGGTACAGACGCGAGCCCCACGTTCCCCGCGCGGCTGCCGAGCAGTAGCTGCGAGACCTCGGCCAACTCCCTGCGCCCGCCCCGGCTCCGCGTCCGCCGGCCATCGTGACCTTCACGGGCGGTTCGGCGATCACCGTGTACGGCTCCGAGCTGCACAGTCCCGCGCTGCCCTGGAGCGGCGGAGCGGACTACGAGGAGTTCAGCGGCTACATCGACCCCGAACAGCCCGGGATTCCCGGGCCTACCGCCGCAGCGCGTGGAAACACAAACATCCAGGGCCCCGGCGAGAAGGCCGGGCGTCCCGCGTGTCAGACGTGGCTACCGCACCACCCGGAGACTTCAACTCAATCCGGAGTCCTGCGGTGGCCACCAGCGATGCCGAAGGGAGGCTCAGAGGCTGCCAGTCGGTTACCGCCCGAGCGGATTGAGGTATGTGGCCGGGTGGGTGGCGCCGTCCTGCTTGAGGATCTGGCCGCCGAACGGCCACTTCAGGGTGAAGTGCTCCGTCTCGTTCGGCGGTGTGACCAGGAACTTCGCCGGAACGAACTTCTCCTTCTGCGGCGTGGACTCAGCCACCGGGAGCAGGGTGATGCTGAAGTCCACCGTGTCCCCCTGCTCCAGGATCATCTTTTCGGACTTCTTGGAGGAGCGCGCCAGCGACCAGGTGCCGTCGGTCCCCTGAGCGCCGATCATGTCGACACCGGCGAAGCCGGACAGGGTGCAGGTGCGCTTGCTCTGATTGGTGAACCAGATGTACGCCTGGGTCTGCTTCTCGGTCTGCTCCATTTCCGGCCCCGCGTCATCCCCCGTGGCGAAGCCAGCCTTCAGATCGGCGGTGTGGCAGCGGGTCGGCTCGGCTTCGGCGGGGGCGGCCGAGGCCGGGATGGCGGTAGCGGCAGTGCCGGCGACGACGACGGCCGCAAGGGCTAAGGCGGTGAGCTTGCTCTTCATGTCGGGTTCCCCTCGAAGGCGAATCGGCGCGCGAGGTCAGCGCGCGCCTACGCACGTGAAGATGTGCAATGCCCGGGCAAGGTTCGGTGTGCCGGAGAACCTTTTCCCGACAGCCAGGGTGCGTGCCGTTGCGGCGTCGCATGGAGGACACCGCAACGGCCCACGACCCCGCTCAGCTTCCGGTCCAGCAAAACCAGTTCGTGTCCATCGACAATCAACTCAGTCCACCGCAATCAGCTGACCTGAGTGGACTTACTCCGATGTCAAAGGAAGGTGGCGGAGGTACGCGGTGAACGGGAGCCCAGGGCGCGCCCGGCCCACCACGGAGGCTCATGACGGCGGCATCGTCGCAGCTGTACCAGGCCCGGGCCAAACCGTCCCTGACAGGACTCCGCTTCCTACGTCCCGGCCTACACCACACCGTGACCACACCGGCCCGAAGCCCTTAACCACACGGCCTTGGCCTTTAGACGAGTGGCTCCGTGGCATCCAGCTACGGAGCCTCCGCAAAACCGTTGGCGGACCACGGCGACCACTGCTAGTTTTCCGGCGGCCGTGCGAGAGAATGAGGAGGTGGTACCCGTGAACGCAGTATCGACATGGGTGCTCCCCTCCGGGGTCGCGGTCGGACGGTAGGTCGTCCGGGAGCGCCGTTCACGAGCACTCCCGAAAGGCACGACCATGCGATTCATTTGCGAAAAGCGCCTCGACGACGGCGTCCTCGAACGCGAATTCGCCCTCGGTGAGATCCCGGGCATCCTGTGGACGTCTGGATCCGCACCTGCCCCGCTGATTTTGATCGGCCACAGCGGCGGCTTGCACAAGCGGGAATCGCGGCTGGCGGCCCGGGCCCGGCACTCCGCGGCGTACGGCTATGCGGTGGCCGCCGTCGACCACCCCGTCACGGCGACCGGCCCCGTTCCGCCGCCGACGAGCAGGCCCGCGCCGACCTCCGCCGGGCGATGCAGGCCGGCGAGCCGGTCGACGAGATCTTCGAGTCCTTCATCGGCCCGCTGGTCGAAAAGGCGGTCCCGGAATGGCGGACCACCCTGGACGCCCTCCTGTCGCTGCCCGAGATCGGCGGCCCGGTCGGCTACTCGGGGATGACCGCCATCGGCATTCGGCTGGCAGTGGTCGAACCGCGCATCGCGGCCGCCGGTTTCTTCGCCGGGGGTCACGTGCCCCGCGCCCAGCGCGAGGAGGCCCGGCAGGTCACCATTCCGCTGCTGTTCCTGCTGCAGTGGGACGACGAAGGGAACCCCCGGCAGCGGGCCCTGGACCTGTTCGACACCCTCGGCACCAAGGAGAAGACGCTGCACGCCAATACGGGCGGGCACACCGGCACCCCGTGGTTCGAGGTGGAGGACGGGGACCGGTTCTTCGCCCGGCACCTGAGACCTCATCTTGCCTGACCAACCCCGGGCGAACCCGCGTGCCTCCTCACTCCAAAACTCGCGGCGCTCGCACAGCAGTGAGCCAGCCGCAGCGGCGGCGAGCAGCCTGCTGTAGCTGTAGACCTCTTCAGGGCAGCCCCCGATCCGGTAGCAGGCTTCGTCGAGGCAAACAGGATTCGCGTGCCGGCCAACGGGCCGTCTTCGAAGCGTGGGTTGCCCCAGGACTTATATACGCTGGTGACTTCTTTGAACTGTCGCTGGAGTTCAGGGGCTTTGTCCCAGCTGCGCGGAGCCGTAATGCCCGGGTAGATCTCATAGCGTGTTGGTCCGTTGCAGGGGAAGTGGCAGCAGGGCTGGAAGCAGGCGCCGGGCCGGGGATGTAGTCCTTGGAGCCGGAGGGACGCATGCCGCCATGGCGGTTGTGGACCAACCGGGCAGTGGTGAGCGACCTCGCGCGGCTGCGGATCAGCCTCCCCCTGCACATCGCTGCCGGGGCGAGCAGTGGGTGGATGCAGTTCGACGCGACCCTTCATGCACTTCCTTGCCCGATACACCCAATTCCCCATACCGCGTCTTTGGGGGCGCCTAGGTGCGGGTGTAAGGTCTACGTAAAAGGTACCTAGGCGGCATATCCGACCCTGTCCATGGCGTGACCGCCAGGGTCGGTTTTCCCGGGGGCAGCTGCCGAACTTCCCGCCTCCTGTGGGAACTCATCGTCAGGTGGCGGGCCGCAAGATCCCTAGCCTGAAGAAGGTGTGGACCTATGTCCACCAATCGTTTGACACGAGCCATTGCTCTGACCGCAGGAGGCCTCCTGCTGGCAGGTGGCGCCGCGGTTGCCACCGCCGGGACGGCGTCCGCCACCCCGACACACGCACCGGTCAGCTACTCCAGCCACGACGACGGACATGACCGGGGCTACTACCACGACCATGGTCGTGGGTACGGCGACTACTACGACTACGGTGACTACCACGGTTATGGCTTTGGTGGTTACGTGGTCATCATTGGCCTTGGCGGCTACTGACGACCGTCGCCTCCTGTCCGTCCAAGCGCGCCGGTGCCCGGGATTCCCCGTCCCGGGCATCTCTCATGCCGCCAGAGGCGCTGCCCCTGGCAGTCGGCACGTTCGGTGGCAGGGGCGGCACAGCGAGTCCTGCTACGACGCCCGGGATCGCTGCCCGCCTCCAGAGCCGCCGCATCGTGGCAGGTCACGCGTGGTCGCGCAGGCTCTGGACGTTCCCGTTCGCCTGGTTGTCCGCCTCGCGCTCACCAATCCGGCAACACGGTCCGCCCGCTTGGCCATGGCGTCGATCACCAGGTACTCGTGGTCGGCGTGGGTACCGCCCCCGACCGCCTTGACCCAGGCGGGTCACCGGGATGATGACGCCGGCCAGGCTCCGGTGGGCGGTGCCCTGAGGCGCCCCGCGCAGCTACGGGGCCCAGCCGTTGGCGTGGGTTGTCGCAGCGTGCGGTGAACGCCCGACCGATCCCCACGCCGGCCGGCGAGAACCCGGCACGCGTCGCCGGCGGCACCAGCCATCGCTGACCACGGGCACTCGCCCCGCCCAGGCCCGCGGAAGGACGCAGGAGGAAGTCCCGTACGGGGACGTCGAGCGGGCGGCGGAGCTGCCGGACGGACGGCTGGTGCCGATCACATACGAAGACCTCGAACGCCTTCCCCTGCCCACACGGCACGTGCGGGAAGTCCTCGGCTTCGTCCCGGGCGCCGATATCGACCCGATCAGCTATGACTGCGCCTACTACGCGGCGCCCGACGGGGCGGCCGCGGACCGCCGTATGTGTTGCTGACCGAGGCTCTCGCGCGCACCAGCTACGTGGGCATCCGCAAAACGGCCCTCCGCCAGCGCGGAAGACTCGCGGTGCTGCGCCCCCGCCAAGGAGCGTTCGTGCTGCAGAGCCTGCTGTGGCGCGACGAGGTGCGCGAGCCTGGAGACCTGGGCCCGTCAGCACCGGGGTGCCGAGGTGTTTGCCGGGCGACTTCGCCATGTTGCCGGCCAGGAGATTCAGCGTTTTGTGGCCGCTGGCGAGCGCCCTGACGGCACTGGTGTCCAGGATGATCACGCCGCGGTGCCCTTGCCGGCCCGGACCCTCTCGGCAGCGATCTTGTAGAGGTTGCCGAGCACGTCGGGTGCCTGCTCGAACTCCTCGTCGCGGAGGTCCACGCCCGTCATGCGGCGTACGGCTTCCCGGTCGGCCGCCGGCCGCTCTGCCCGCTGTGCCGCTGTGCCGCTGTCGGCTGCTCCGCGGCAAGCGCTTCGACCAGCTGCCCGATGCTCACACCTCGCTCCTCCGGCGCGGCTGATCTGCTGGGAGCACTGCGCCGAGCCGGCCTAAACCCCGCAGAAATGCGGCTGGACGACCCGATGATCGACTGACGCGGTCGAGGGCCGGAGATCTGGGGTCACGGCACCGGCTGACGGGCGCGGACGCCCCTCTCTGCTTCTTCACGTCCCGGTAAGCGCGATACCCAGGCGCCGCTCGCCTCCACCTGGGAGACGGCCGTGAGAAGTACGGCACGACCTGCCGTGGCCAGCCATCCCGCGCCGTGGTGAAGGATTGCATGACCGGGACCAGCGGCTGGATGGCGTCGCGGAACTCCACTACCTCACGTTTGAGGGAGTAGATCCCCTCGGTCAGGTCGGTCCTCGCGGGCGGGTGAGAACACGCGCTTCTCCAGCTCCGTCAGGTCCATCCGCACCTGGGCAGCGGCCTGCGCGTAGGCGTCGACGACTACATCGGTCACCGCGTGCAGGACGCTGACCGGTCCGAGCTGTGGCATGTCCGGCTGCTCCACGAGCCGGCGGGCCGCCTCCACTGTGGGATCGTTCGCGCCGTGGCGTACGGTCAGCGCGAAGGACGAGCCGAGGAAGATCATCACCTCGCCGGTTCCACATCCGCGGCCTGCTCAACGAACCAGAGCGTCTTCACCGCGACCGCCAGCACGTCGCCGTAGCATTCCTGCTTCGGCCGCTGGTGAGCCTGGACCGCGTCCTCGATGGCCAGAGGATGCAGCATCAGGTAATCGCCCAACACACGTCTGCTTCTCGTAGATCAGACACTCCATGCCTTCTCTCGAGAAGGGATGCTTCCGCCGCCGCATTCCATGCTCCCGAGTGGCTTCGTTCACTTCAAGCGGCAGCGTTTGTCCATCGGTTCGGGCGTCAGTTGGCGGTCGACGGTGGCCTGATTGTTCACGCGAAATGACATCCCTGCATTTGCCGCCCGCCGTCTGTGACAGATCCTTCAAGCCTCCTCGATGACCGAGCAGATGGAGAAGCGCTTGCCGTCCGCTGCGTGCGCTGGAGCACCAGGAACAGCTCCTCCGAGGCGGGAAAGTTCGCACTGTGGGTCACTGCCCGGGCGGTGCAGCTCACGGAGCCGATCCGCGGTTGGCGCGAAAATTACGTCACGCATGTGTGCAAGTTGCACGCTGGTTCATGGGTGTAGCTCACCCACCCTCAAGCGTGGCGAGGGCGCCGCTCTTCCGCCTAGCCTGACGGAGGCGGGATTGCCCAGCATGTCCGGCTCCTGCCTGAGGGCGTCCCACAACCCGTTCCGAAAGCCGGTGCCCCAGCCCACCCGCCGCTGAGCGCCTCGGTGGCGAGCCGAGGAAGGAACACGCCTTCCGGGCTGCGGCAATGACCTCATACGAGCGGCACCAAGCGGCTCCTGCCCCTTGGCCGTCCACAGCAATCGCCTCAGGAGAGAAACCGTTCCATGACGACGATCAACATAGAGAAGCGTAAGACCTACCCGGTCGACGCGGAGCACACCTGGTCCCTCATCTCGGACTTCTATGCGCTGCATACCTGGCTCCCGGCCGTCACCGACACCCGCCGCGAAGACGCCACGCGCTCGCGCATTGCGGTCCTCCCGGGAGGCGGCGAGGTCGTCGAGCAACTCCTCGACGATGGACAGTACTTCCACCGGTACCGGGTGACCGGTGGCCCGATGCCGGTTACCGGCTTTGTCGCCGAGATCCGGGTGCACGCGAGGACCGAGACCACGAGCGAGATCGTGTGGCAGGCCGAGTTCCAGCCGTCGGGAATTCCTGCCGCGGACGCGGAAGGCGTCGTCGCCGGAGTCTTCGACGGCGGACTGGATAACCTGGCCAGCCTGATCGCAAGGGAGACGGCGCCAGCCGACTGACAAGGAATGCAACACGGGCGCCTACGGCAACGCGGGGGCCGGCCACCGCTTCTAGGGCCTCTCATTTGACTCATGTCGCGGAATCGAGACATGAACATCTTCGACGTTGCCGGATGACCGGTCAGGGGAATGAATTGTCGCCTTACCGGGCGCCCTCGGGATGCCGGCCCCGTTGCGCGCAGATCCCTCCTTGGGGAGAGAGCCGCTCATTGCCCGGACGCGTGAAATCCTGCGCCTTCCGGGCCCCAGGTAGGTGGCGGCTATGGAGGCGCAGGCGACTGCGGCGACGCCGAGCCACTGGGACCGGTCGAGGCGCTGGCCGAGGACGAGCAGGCCGAACAGGGCGCCCGCGGCCGGCTCCAGGCTCGTCAGTACGCCGAAGACGCGCGGCGGAATCCGGCGCAAGGCTTCCAGGTTGAGCGAGTACGGCAGCACGCTGGATACCACTGCCACGACGGTCGCCACCCACAGGACGTGCGGGTCAAGCAGGCTGGACCCGGCGCGCGCGATGCCATAGGGGGCACTGAGCAGCGCCGCCCAGGCGATGGCCACGGCCAGGCCCTGGCCGCCGCTGAGGCGGGTGGCCATGCGGGCGGAGACCAGAATGTACCCGGCCCAGCAGCAGGCCGCCCCTGCGGCCAGGACGAGGCCTACCGCGGGCAGAGAGGTACCGCCTCCGCCGCCGAGCAGGAGTACGCCTCCTGCGGCCAGGCACGCGGGGAGCAGGTCGAGCGCGCGGCGGGAGCCGGCGAGGGCGATGGCGAAGGGGCCGAGGAATTCGATCGTGGCGACGATCCCGAGCGGGATGTGGTTGACGGCTTCGAAGAAGGCGATGTGGTGTCCGGCGAGCAGGGTTCCGGCGGCGAGCACGGTCTTCCAGGCTCCCTTGGCCGATTTGAGGGCTTGGCGCCTCGGGCGCCACAGCGCGCAGAGGATCAGGCCGGCGATGAGGAGTCGCAGGAACACCACGCCCGCGGCTCCTGCCTGGGGGTAGGCGCTGGGGGCGAGGGCTGCTCCGAACTGGATCCCGCTGACTCCGGCCAGTACGAGACAGGGCGCGGGCACCTTGCCCGCGACGGCGGAGAATCCTTGGTCCGCGCTTCTTTGCTGCATTTCTCCGTCCGCGGTTCTGGGCCCGGGCATGGGACTGCCCGGACGTGGTTCTTGGAGGCGGCCGACGACGTCAACTGCCTGCCGGGGAATGTTCAACCGGAAGCGAACATTAGCAATGTATGATGGGGATCGAACATTCAGCAAGCGAGTGCGGGGCCGCGGAGGGAGTCGAGGGATGCCGGAGCAGGCTGGAGGCGCAGGGCACCGACCGGCCCCCGTGCACACCCACCCCGACGACGTCCCCGTGCTCACCGCCCTGTCCGCGCTCGCGGATCCTGTGCGCATGCATCTGATCCGCACTCTGGCGGACCACCCCGACTGGACGCTCAGCTGCAGTAACTTCGACGTATCCGTCGGCAGAGCCGCCAAGAGCCACCACTTCTCCGTCCTGCGCGACGCCGGCCTCGTCGAACAGCGCGACCAGGGCACCAAACGACTCAACCGCCTGCGCCACGAAGAGTTCGACGCCCGCTTCCCCGGCCTCCTCGACCTGGTCCTCCGTGCCGACTAGGCAGTTCGCTTGTCATCGGGCGGACCAGAGGAAGCCACCAGTGGGCTGAAGATGCCCAGCCACACCCAGCACCCCTGGGTCTTCCGATCCTACGAGTGACCGGAATCAACCCACCAACAACGTAAGGAAAATGCCCGCGATGTGGAGTCCGGCCAGGTAGATGGTCGCGGTCCTCTCGTAGCGGGTCGCCAGGCCACGCCATTGCTTGAGGCGGTCAATACACCGCTCGACAGTGTTGCGCTGCTTGTACATCTCACGGTCGAAGGCCGGTGGCCTGCCGCCCAGGCTTCCCCGGCGCAGTCGGTGACCTCGCCGATCTGCCGGAACGGGAATCACCTCGCGGATGCCGCGCTTGCGTAGGTGGTCGCGGATCGCGCGGGAGGAGTACGCCCTGTCGGCACGGACCACGTTCGGCCTGGTGCGGGGCCGTCCACGGCGTTGGGGAACGCGCAATCGGGCCATGACGTCAGTGAATGCGGGCGCGTCGCCGGCCTGACCGTCGCTGAGAACGAAGCCCAGTGGCCGACAGCGGTCGTCGGCAGCAAGGTGGATGTTTGTGGTCAGCCCGCGGCCAGACCGGCCGATGGCATGGTCGCCCGGTTCGCCTACCGGAGCCCCTTTTTTGCGGGCCCCGGCAGCGTGCTGATGAGCCCGCACAAGCGTGGAGTCCACCGGGACGGCCCAGTTCAGGTCCTCGTCCGCGTCCGCCCGAACTACCAATGCGATGAACACCTGCTCCCACGTGCCATCGATGGCCCACATCCGCAGCCTGTTGTGGTCATGGCCGACGCCACCATCCGGGTAAGTCACTGGGCCTTCCAAGCCTTGGGCTCCATCGCTTGTGCATCACCCACTCCGTCGCCAATCCGGCATCCTGCCGGATCGCCACCGAAGCCGGCTTCCTCCTGGAAGGCACCATGTGTAGCGCCCTGCTCCACGCAGACGGCCGGCACGACGAACATCTCCACGCCCGTATCCAGGACGACACCTGGCCCGCCTGGCCTGAGGCGAATCTCCGTTTCGACTTCTGTGAACCGCGCGCTCTGCGTTATGCCAGCAGGGCACGCTTCCGGCAGAACCCCTGAGTCTTCTCGTGGCAACGGTCGCCTGTCACACCCCCGCGACGCGCGTTGACCGGGACTAACGCCGTCCTCTCAGCCGAGACCGCTTTCCTCGGCGCTTCGCAGGCACCGCGTTTGGCCAAGTACCTCGAACGGCGGCTCACGACGCAGATCGAGCTGTAACAGCCTTCCTCAGCACGGGAATTCCTTGGGCATGCCGAGGAACGGTGCGGCTCCTCCCTTATGGTGACGCTGACTCAATACTGACGGCGAGGAGCAACCATCCATGGCGGTCTCGATCGGATTGCATGTCAGCCCGGAATTTCCCGCGATGCTCGAGCGGATCGACGCACTCGGCGGGGTGCTTGAGGCGGACGCGGACGCGGCCGAGGAACGCGGCAGACTCACCGAGGACATCGCGCGGGCGTTGCTGGGTGCTGGGGTCGTGGGGGCCGCACTGCCGCAGAGCCTCGGCGGCTACGAGTTCTCCCCACGCCAATTGATAGGGACAGTCGAGCGGGTCAGCTACCACGATTCCGCGGCCGGCTGGACGATGATGGCGCTGCAGTTGATGACCGGCACCACTGCGGCCTATCTCGATGCCGTTGCGGCGGCCGACTTGTTCCCGGATGTCGCGGGTGGGGACCACGCGTTGTTGGCTGGGCACGGCACCCGGCCCGGCCGGGCCGTCCCGGTGGAGGGTGGCTATCTGGTGAGCGGCAGTTGGCAGTTCGCCTCCGGCATGGCGCACGCCACTCATATCCACAGTGCGATCCAGGTCGAGGGCACCGGGGAGCTGCGGGTGCTGGCGATGCCGAAGTCGCAGGTGGAACTCGTCGACAACTGGGATGTGCTCGGACTGCGTGCGACGCACAGTATTGATTACCACTGCGCCGATGTGCTTGTCCCGGCGACGCACACGTATCTGGCAACGACGACGGACCCGGCCAACGGCGGCGCGATCTACCGCCTCGGATTGGTCAACATGTCCGCAATCGGACACACCGGTTGGGCGCTCGGTGTCGGGCGGCGCCTGCTCGATGAACTGAAGTTGGTCGCCGCGGCCAAATCCGGCACACGTAACGCCGCCGTCGACACCGCGCAGTTCCACGCGGAGTACGCGACCGCCGAAGCCAAGCTTCGTTCGGCACGGGCGTGGGCGATGGAGGTATGGCGAGGTATCGAAGGCACCCTGGATGCACGCGAGTTGCCGAGTACCGAGCAGGACACTCTGCTCAGGCTGGCGCTCAACCACGCGACGTGGACCGTGCAGGACGTGGGTCAGACGGTGCACCGATGGGCGGGGACGGCGGCGATCCGGCGCGGGCCGATCGACCGGTTTCTGCGTGATCTCGGCACAGGTACCCAGCACATCACCTCAAGCCCCACGGTCCTGCAGAACTGCGGGAAATGGCTCAGCGGCGCGCAACCCCACGCGCACTGGGAATTTCTCGACTTGACGCCGTGACCACCAGGCCGGCGAGTGCGCACCGGCACGAAAGGGGAGCCGACGTTCGCCTGGCTCCCCGATTTCATGGTGCCTGCTGCGACGCCACCGCTTGGCAGCGGGGTCAAAGTCGATGCGCATGGTGATCAGTATCCACACGGGCGGCCGGGGATCCTATAGCGGATCCACGGCACCACCAACCCCCAGTGCGACGGATCTCCCCGTAGTCGTGTTCGATGCGTCATCTTCCACCACCTGGGCCGGCTGTACGGCAGCCCCGGGGCCTGGAAGACCTCATCGAGATGTGGGGGCAACGAGCACGCCCGAACCTGGTGCTCCGCCGCCCCGCCGCAGCCTGGCGGCCCTGCCTGGTCGAGGCCGAGCGGCACTGTCAAGGCTGAGGACAGACACAAAGGCCTGCATCGTCCTGCCCGTCGCCCGCTGATCGTCAGGCCGGTCGGAAGCCGAGCTTCTCCTATGCCCGCAACGTCTCCGAAGGCGACTCCCCGAACTGTTGGCGATACGCGAGTGAGAAACGTCCCGGGTGCAGGAAGCCCCAGCGGGAGGCGACGGCGGTGACGGTCGCGGCTCCGGGGTCGGAGGCCAGGAGTTCCTTGCGTACGCGGTCCAGGCGGACCTCGCGCAGGTACGCGAGCGGTGTCGTGTCGAGGTGCCGGCGGAAGCCTTCCTGAAGGGCCCGTACGCCGACGCCGACGCATTCCGCGATCTCCGCGACCGTCAGCGGCTCAGCGGCGTGTCCCTCGATGACCTCCATGGCGCGGCGGACCGCGGGCGGTGCGACGCGCGGCTGCTCGCCGAGCAGCGCCGACGTGTAGTTGTTGGGCTGAGCCATCAACAGCTGGGTCATGAGGAGTGATTCAAGCTGTTTGGTCACGATGGGCCGGCTTGTCATGCCACCAGGCCCCTCCGCCTCCCGGCGCATGAGGTCGACGATGTTGAGCCAGGATCGGGAGCCCGGTGTGGTGAGGTTCATGCCGAGCGAGAAGAGGATCGGGCGGCGCACGGTGCGGCCGAGCAAACTGCCTAGGTGCGATTCCAGCGAGGATCGGTCGAACCACACGATCAGCTGCGGATTGCCGTCGCCCCAGCGCATGTCCAACTTTCCGGTCGGAGAGGGGACAGAAGCGAGTTCTGGGGAGGAAATGATCTCCTCGCGGCCGCAGGTGATTTCGGCGTAACCGGCGAGCGGGATCTGGACAAGGAAAAAGCTCTCCAGATCGCCCGGTGTGATCCGGACTTCCGTTCCGTAATCGAGGTAATAGAGACCTGTCCGATCGAAGGGTGCGCCGTGCAGCCTGGCGTCGAGCGTCGCCGAGCGCCGCACGATGTGCAGCTCATGCGGACAGAAGGCGCGACCGACCTCGGCCCGCGCCTCCCAAATGTCCGCTGTATGGAACCGCTGGTGATTTGCGAGGGGGGACTCTTCAGCGGGCATGTAAACCTCCACCGCCGAGATGCGCGTTCGGGACAGCAACCCGCGTGATCCGGATAGCGGAGGTGATCTTGCCATACCAAGATTGATCCCCGACCGCCGTGGACCCGAGAGAATCCTGGGAATCAACAATGCAGGGAGTGCCGGGCCGGACTGCGCTCGTCAGAGGCGAAGGCACGCCCAGCGGACAGCCCGTCGGATGCGCGCTTGGCGTATTACGCGCGACCGGCGCGGCGAGGGCCGCCAAGGCCGTACCCCCGCACGTCGCGGCACCCTTGCCTCTGCTGCCCCGGCTCGCCGATTCGGCCAGGCCCCTTTAGCCGGCCGGGTTACCCGGGGCCCCTCCCCCGGCCCTACAGGTGACCCGGCGTCCCGCGGCTGCCCGCCGGCCCCCTCCGGCGGGCAGCCGCATTCCACACATCCGCCGCCCACTCGTTGACGCCGCCACGTGCCGAAACGCTGCACAGCTCACGGCACTGCACGGCTCCCCTCAAAAAACCGCACACCCCAACCCCGGAGATCCCCCTCATGCGCAAGATCACCATCGTCGGAGCCGGCCAGGCCGGTCTCCAGCTCGGCATCGGCCTGGTCGACCACGGTTTTGACGTCACCATCGTGTCCAACCGCACCGGAGACCAGATCCGCGAGGGCCGGGTCATGTCCAGCCAGGCCATGTTCGGCACCGCGCTGGCCCACGAGCGCAACCTCGGCCTCGACTTCTGGGGCGACGCCTGCCCGTCGATCGCCGGTCTCGGCGTGAGCATCGCCGACGGCCGGGGCGGTCGGGCGCTCTCCTTCGACGCCCGCCTTGAGGCCACCGCCCGCTCCATCGACCAGCGCGTCAAAATGCCACTCTGGATGGGCGAGTTCGCACGCCGCGGCGGCCGTCTGGACCTCTGCGAGGCCGGCATCGAGGACCTGGAGCGCTACGCCGCCGAGTCCGACCTGGTAATCGTCGCGGCCGGCAAGGGCGAGATCGCCGGGCTGTTCGAGCGGGACGCCATACGTTCCCCCTACGACGCTCCGCAGCGCGCGCTGGCCCTGGCGTACGTCACCGGCATGGCAGCGCTGCCCGACCGCCCCGGCGTCAGCTTCAACGTCATCCCCGGTGTGGGTGAGTACTTCACCATGCCCAGCCTCACCACCAGCGGCCCTTGCGACATCATGTTCTTCGAGGGCATCCCGGGTGGCCCGCTCGACTGCTTCGACGGGCTCACCCCCCACCAGCAGCTGGCGAAGTTCCAGGAGCTGCTGCGGACGTACGTTCCGTGGGAGGCCGAGCGCTGCACCGATGTCACACTCACCGACTGGAACGGCACCCTCGCGGGCCGCTTCGCGCCGACCGTCCGCAAGCCCGTCGCCACCCTGCCCTCCGGCGCGCAGGTGCTCGGCCTCGCCGACGTCGTCGTCCTCAACGACCCGATCACCGGCCAGGGGTCCAACAACGCCTCGAAGTGCGCGGCCTCCTACCTCGCCACCATCCTGGACCACGGCGAGCGCCCGTACGACGCCGCCTTCATGGAGCTGGCCTTCGGCCGCTTCTGGGACAACGCGCAGTCTGCCACCGTCTGGACCAACGCGATGCTCGGTGCCCCGCCGCAGCACGTCCTGGAGATCTTCGGCGCGGCGAGCGCCAACTCCCGTATCGCCTCCCGCTTCGTCAACGGCTTCGACGACCCGCGCGACTTGCTCCACTGGTTCCTGGACCCGGTCGCCGCGAAGAACTACCTGACGGAAGCCGGCGCCTGAGTTCCGTCAGGAGCCAGACAAGCAAACTGACGCTACGTCAGCGATTCAACGTAACGAGATCGGGACAGCAGGACATGAGAAGGATCGCGGTGGTTGGAGCCGGGCAGGCGGGTGCCCAACTCGCCCTGGGGCTCCAGGCACACGGCTATGACGTCACCTTGGTCACCGACCGCGACCCCGACGAGATACGTCGCGGCCCGGTCATGTCCAGCCAGTGCATGTTCGACACCGCGCTGCAGGGCGAGCGCGAACTCGGCCTGCACCACTGGGAGGACCAGGCCCCGGACATCTCCGGCATCGCGCTCTCTCTCATCGGTCCGCACGGTACTCCGAACGTCTCCTGGCGCGCGCCGCTGGAGGGACCTGCCCACTCCGTCGACCAGCGGGTCAAGTGTGCCGCCTGGATCGAGCAGTTCGCGGACGGCGGCCGCGGCGAGATCGTGCTGCACGAGGCGGGCGTCAACGACCTCGAATGGTACGCCCGTACGCACGATCTCGTCGTGGTCTCCACGGGCAAGGGCGAGCTGAGCCAACTCTTCCCGCGCAACTCCGAACTCTCCCCGTACGACCGGCCGCGCCGTGCGCTGGCCCTGACGTACGTCACGGGAGCGGCACCGCGGGAGGGGGAGGACGCCATCCACTACCGCCTGGTCCCCGGCGTCGGCGAATACTTCTCCTTTCCGGCCCTCACCACCACCGGACCCTGCGACATCATGGTCTTCGAAGGCGTCCCCGGCGGCCCGATGGACTGCTGGGACGACATCCGCACGTCTGAAGGCCACCTCACCCGCTCACTGGAAATCCTCCACCGGTTCTTCCCCGACGAACACGAGCGCTACCGGCACGCCCGGCTCACCGACAACGGCGGCGTGCTGCGCGGCAGGCTCACTCCGACCGTCCGGCACCCGGTCGCCCGCCTGGCCTCCGGCCGGCACGTCCTCGGCATGGCCGACGCTGTCATCCTCAACGATCCGATCACCGGCCAGGGTTCGAACAACGCGGCCCAGGCCGCGACCCACTACCTCGACAGCATCCTCCGCCACGGCACCGCCGAATTCACCCCGCAGTGGATGCAGCTCACCTTCGACAACTTCTGGCGTGGCTGGGCTCAATGGGCCGTCGGCTGGACCAACTCCCTCCTGACCGACCTGAGTCCCCACCACCACGACCTCCTGACAGCGGCGGCCGAAATCCCCTCTGTCGCCGGCGCCCTCGCCGCCGGATTCGACGATCCGCGCACCCTCTACCGCTGGTGGTTCGAGGAGGCCGAGGCACACCGCTTCCTCGCCGAGAAGCGCGCCCAGCAGGCCGCCCGCTTCGACGGCCGCGAACTGCGCCGCGCGCTGGGCCAGTACGCCACCGGCGTGACCGTGGTGACGGCCCGCGCCCCCGACGGCCGCAACGTCGGCATGACCGCGAACTCCTTCACCTCCGTCTCGTTGAACCCGCCCCTCGTCCTGTGGTGCCCCGGCAAAAACAGCCCGAGCCTCCCGGACTTCACCGACGCCTCGCACTTCGCCGTCCACATACTGGCCGCCGACCAGCACCACCTGTCCCGCCAGTTCGCCACCCCGGCCGACGACAAATTCCGCGGTACCCCCACCACCCCCGGCATCGCCGGCACCCCCCTCCTGGACGGCGCGGTCGCCCGCTTCCAATGCCGCACCGTCCAACGCCTCGACGCCGGCGACCACATCATCTTCCTCGGCGAGGTCGAACAGTACGAGGCCGACGGCGGTACCCCTCTGGTGTTCCACTCGGGGTACTACCACGTGGCGACGAAGCATCCAGATCTGTGAACGAGCATGGGGATCAGGTCCGTCCTTCTGCGCGATGGAGAGAGACTTCCCGAGGTTGTCCTATGACACCGGACTTCCCCTATCGACGCCCCGGGCGCGATGGTCTCCGGAGCACAACCGCCTCCCGGCCTCCGCGGGAAGACACCGCGGCAGAACGGATGCGCGAGAGCGGTGACGTCCCGGAACCGCCGGCAGTGGGCCTGCACCTGGATGCCGAGGTGCAGCTGCCCCACGCGGTCGCCTGGGAAGCCGAAGCCGCCGCGACCGTACTGGCCCGGCTCACGCCCTACCCCTACGGCACCCCCTCCTGGCAGACCTACCGCCACCGCCACCGCTTCCTGGAGCACTACGGGCCGCATGTGCTGATCCCGCCACTGGAGTGCACCGAGCCGGTCACCGGCATCAGCCTGCCGGACGGCTTCCACACCACCGCCGCTGTATGAGCACCTTGGGTCGAATCCGATGTGAAGGGTTGACCAGTTGAGCCTGGCATGTATTCTCTAATTCAGAGACAGCATCGTTTAGGAAGACCTCGATAGGCCTCGGAGGGATGCTTGTTAGACCGGTTCGGTTGGCAGCTGCAAGTCAGCGATCCAGTTACTGTCAGTGGAAATATCTATAACGAGGCTTACCTTCACGGGGTACACGGTTTCATCAGGGGACTTGCCCATGACCGTGTAGCTGTTGAATTGCTTACTTCTCCCTCGATGTGTCGGAGGGGTGATCACGTAAAGACATGCTAGACAATCTGAAGTACGGGCGTTTCGGCGTGACTTGCCATGCCGCTATGCGCGACAAGATTCTTGATGATTTTGCTAAAAATTGTGTAGAGTCCGCCATTTATGCGAGACCAGAAAAATTCACGCCCATTCCCGAGCAGCGTAAATGGCTAATGAAGCGTGTCGCCAGCCAGATGAATTCCCATCATGTGACTGAGCGAATCCCATCGTGCCCGGTTCGGTTGAGGGCGGGATCCGTAACGCAACGAAGCCCCTCGGTGTCGCATGGAGAGTCAACCACCGTGCAACACAAGGAGCTTCGCTGGTCACCTATCGCGCCAGGCTCGATGTCCCCTCCGACCTGGTTTCCTGACGAGAGAACCTGACCGCCGCCCGAAGGGATGACGCGGGCGGTATCTGGGAGCCCTGGCGCCGTGGGGGCAGGCGCTCGTGCTGCTGGCGTTGCTCGCCAAGGGCGACACCTTTGGACAGCTCGGATGCCACTTCGGGATCGGCACCGAGACCGCTCGCCGCTACGTCAACGAGGGCATCGATGCCCTCGCCGCGCTGGCCCCCAGCCCGGCCGACGCCCTCGCCGCCTCCGAGGAAGGGCTGCGCCTGCTGCTGGACGGCGCCTGGATGTCCGCCTGGCGCTGCACCCGCCTGGCCACCGAGGCCATCCGGATCCGCTCTACCAGGCAAAACACCGCGAACACGGCATGAACGTGCAGGCGCTGACCACCACCGAGGGGGACCTGGTCTTCCTCGGCGAGGCCGAAGCGCCCCAAGGGCAAGAGCAGTCATCGCTGGCGACCCGGTGTCGCGGCTCTCTCATTGCCGTCAGCCGAGGTGAGCGGATGGAACACACCCAACCAAATGGTCAAGCATTATCGGATGCGCGTGCCGTGCCTATAGAAGTGGTACGGGATGCCGGGGGCGATGCCGAGGTCGTCGAGACGGCCATTGCCATGATGACGTAGGAAACCGACTCCGCCCGTGACTCATTCGCAGAGAAATAGCAGCGGCGACATCTCACTGAACGAAGGGGAAAATCTTGACTGAAACGTTTTCCGGTCGGCATATCGAGATCGCCTGGCCCGACCTGGGTATCACCGTGACCGCGGAACTCGACGGACGCAACACTGAACTTGCCGACGCGCTGTGGGAGGCGTTGCCCTACCAGAGCCTGCAGGGACACGCGCTGGTGGCGGGACAGCATCTATATCACGCGGCACCGATACCGTCACTGCTGCATCTGTCCGCGTCTACTCGGATCGCAGATCGACGCGAGGCGCCCGATGGGACCGTATTCTGCTCCGCGCTACAGCATTTAGGCATCAAGTACGGCACGTTGACCGAACCGATGCCGGCATCCCCGGTGGGCCGGATCCGGCAGGAGGATATGCCCGCACTACTGGAGGCCGGGAAGGCGATCTGGGATTCGGTCTATTCGACGAAGAAGCCGATCCTGGCGGAGGTCCGCAAGGCGGGAACGGAAGGCGGCCACCGTCTTCCGCATTTGACCGCCGCAGATCCCGACGCGAAACGTCTCATCCACGACGTGTACACCGCGACCGAGCGGGCTTGGCTGTCCGCACCGCAGGAACTCGCCGATCTCCACGAGGGGTTGATCCCTTCCGGGGCAGGGAGTTTTGAGACGGTGTTACCCACTCTGTTGTTCGTCAACGGTGAGACCCGCCCGCTGGGGTATGCCACCTACGGTGGTCTGGTCCGGGCCACGGTCCAGGGCATGCCGATGGATTCCTTGCGTCACATGGCGCGCCTGCTGGTCGGTCTTCCGGCCGAGTTTCTGGGCTACTGCGGCCTGGAGCAGCTGTGGAGTTTCACCCAGCGCTTCCTGACCTGCCTCGACCAGCTCGATCGAGACGATTTCCTGAGTGTGGTGAGCCAACTGGCCCTCTACGTCAACTGTTTGGGTGGTTGGAATCTGCACCTGTACCCGTGGGACGCCGGAGACCACCTGCGTCAACTGCGCTCCATTGAATCGGTCCGCCAGTCGTGAACCAACTCCCCGAACGTGCGGACGCCGTCGTCATCGGCGGGGGCGTCATCGGTAACTCGATAGCGTGCCAGCTCGCCGAGTCGGGCGTAGGTACCGTCCTGCTGGAGCGTGGCGCGCTCGGATCGGGATCGTCCGGGACCACCGCGGGCGTTGTGCGTACCTACTTTCCCGGCAACGCTCTCATCAGCAGCCTTGCCGTCCGGAGCCTGGCGGCTTACCACGCCTTCACCGAACGGACCGGAATCGACCTCGGCTTGAAGCGTATCGGCTTACTCGTGCTGTTCACCGACGAACACCAGGTGCAGGACTTCCGACACACCCAAGCTGCCCAGCAGGCAGCTGGAGTGGATGTCGAACTCGTGACCGCTGCTGAAGCAGCGCGGCTCAACCCGCTGGTCGACGGGCGAACCATCCTCGCGGCAGCCTGGTCGCCCGAGGCCTACGCCTGCGACCCCGCCGCGATCGTGCGCGGCTATGCCACGGTCGCCCAGCAGGCCGGCGCCATCCTGTGCACGGAGACACCCGTCACCAGCATCGATCCGGATGGGCGGGTCCACACGCCTGCGGGCAGCATCCGCGCCGACACCATCGTCTGCGCGGCAGGCCCCTGGGCGGGAACGGTCGCCGCCATGGCCGACGTGCGCATTCCGGTGACCACATACCCCGTCGAAATGCTCCTGACCGACGCCCCCGGTAGTGCCCCGCGCAACGCTCTGCCGATGACCATGCACCCGTCCAGCCTGCGGATTCGAAGCTGGGGAGACCGCATCCTCGTCGGGATGGGCCGCCCCGCTCCGGATGAAACCCGACAGACCTGGCTACAACGGGTGTCACACCACCTCGGCACGACCTGCCCGCCCCTCGCCGGCAACGGCATCGAGAACGGGTGGAGCGGAGACCTCGATGTCAGTCCGGACGGGATGGCTTTCATCGGCCGCGATCGCTCCCGCCCGTTCCTCTACGCGGCTGGATTCTCCGGTCAGGGACTGTGCCAAGCACCTGCCGCCGGAGAGATCATCCGAAACCTCGTGCTCGACAAGAAATCCTGGATCGACACGGCCGGCCTCTCCACCGCCCGCTGCCTCAGCGGTCCGGCCGAGACCGGGTAGGAAAGAAAGGAATTGAGCCGGTCCACCAGGCGGCGGGCGAAGGTTTTCCTTCCGCCCGGTGGCGGGTCGGGCTTCGCGGAGTGTCCGCGGCGGATCGCCTGGTCGAACGCTTCCTGCAGGGTGGCGACGAACCTGAGCGGTCACGTGAAGCGAAAATTGTTGAAACCCAGGGTGCATAGGGATATCTGCACTGTCGGCGGCATGTCTGCTCTTTCGAGAGGAAAATCCATGGTCGAGCACACTGACGGAGAGTTCGTTCGGGAGATGATTCGGTGGCACTTCAGCCCGGAGACCGGGTCACCGTTCTGGCTGAAACGCGCCGAGACCCTCGACTTCGATCCGCTGACCGATGTCCGGGATTTCGACGATCTCGGCTTGTTTCCCAATGTGGTGGACGAGCTGCGCGATGTCGGCGTCCGTGAGCTGATTCCCCGTGGCTACGGTGACGAGCACGGGGCGGCAGTCTACGAGAGCGGCGGTACCACAGGGCCGCCCAAGCGAGTGATGTACACCGCGGAGTGGCAGCGGCGCAGCGTCGAATGGTTCAGTGAGCGACTGGATTCTCACGGCGTACCTCGAAATGTCGACTGGCTCAGTGCGGTTCCCACCGGGCCGCACAATGTCGGAGCAATGGCGGACGACGCCGCGATGGCTCGGGGTGGGCTGAACTTCAGCATCGATCTGGACCCGCGATGGGTGAAGAAGCTGATCGCGCAGGGCCGGACGGACATGGCCGACACCTACACCGATCACCTCATCGAACAGGTCGGCTACGTTCTGGCCGGCCAGGATGTGGGCGTTCTCTTCGCCACCCCGCCGATGCTGGAGCGCCTCGCGCAGCACGACGATCTGGTCGAGTTGGTGAACCGGAAGGTTCGCGCGATCATCTGGGGCGGTACACATCTGGACGCCGACACCCGAGATCTGCTGCGCGACGAGGTGTTCGGAAGCGCCAAGTTTGTCGGTGGGTACGGCGGCACGATGATGCTGGGGACATCGGTGGAGCGACCCGGCCTCGGTGACGACGAGCCGTGCGTGTTCGACTCCTTCGCTCCGTACACCACGTTCCGGGTGATCGACCCCGACACCGGCCGGGTTGTTCCGTACGGCGAGCGCGGGCAGATAGTCGTGCATCACATGAGCCGAAGTGCCTTGCTGGTCAACAACATCGAGCGGGACTACGCAACCCGGATCGCACCGGTGGACGGCGGCTTCGGTGATGCGGTCGCAGACGTCGCACCCGTGGCGTCCTTCGGCGACACGAAGGTGATCGAGGGCGTGTACTGATGTTGTCCCTGGACGTTCTCGGCCCCGGCGGCCCCTATCGTTCCCGGCGCCAGGAGACCATTCGAGATCTTGCCGGAAACCCGGTCGCGACACTGAGTCTCGCACCCTCCCTCTACATCACCCGCGCGATCAAGGCCCTGCGCCGAGCGCCGGCGCTACCCGTCGACACACGGATCGCGGCGTTCGCACAGGCGGGCCGGGCTTTCGCCACGCAGTCGATCGCGGGACTGACGCCGGAGGAATATCAGCAAACCGTCAGCGCGGTCACCGGGATACCGATCACGGTGGTGCGCAATGCCACCGACGAAATTGCGCGGGCCGCCGAGCGGATCCACCACAGCATGGAGAACGCGCGGCCGGCCGGTGCGGTCAGCTCGTGGCGCGATCCGCGGGCTCAGGGCGGTGCGGCGTTGTGGACCCGGCGCGGTGAGGTATTCGCCGTCCATGCGGCGGGCAACCACCCTGCGGTGCACCAGGGTTGGTTCGATGCCCTCGCGCTCGGCTATCGCGTTGCCGTGCGTCCCTCCCGTCGTGAGCCGTTCACCCCGCATCGGCTGGTCACTGCCCTGCGCGAGGCCGGCTTCGGCGACGAGGGAATCGTGTTGCTGCCCACCGACCACAACGTGGCCGACGACATCCTCCGCCACGCCGACTTCGGAATGGTGTACGGCGGTGCGGATGTCGTGGGCAAATATGCGGGCGATCGACGCATTCTGCCGCAGGGCCCCGGGCGCTCCAAGATACTCATCACCGCCGAAACCGAGTGGGAGCCGATCGTCGACACCATCGTGGAGTCGATCAGCAGTGGTGGGGGCGTCGGTTGCGTCAACGCCACCGGCGTACTGGTCGAGGGCGACCCCTCCCCCGTGGCCGCGGCGATCGCCGAACGCCTCGCCGCGCTGCCCAGCCTGCCCGCGACGGACGAACGCGCAGTCCTGCCCGTGATGCCCGTCGGTCCCGCCCGTCGGTGGGACGGGTATCTGCGGCAGCGGGCAGCGGGCACCAAGGCGTGGCTCGGCGGTGACGGTATCGTCGACGATCTCGGCGACGGTTCCGCGGTGCTCCGGCCGGCGGTGCACCAGCTCGACAGCCCGTTCGCCGAACAGCTCGGGATGGAGTTGGGCTTCCCCTGTGCGTGGATTGCACCGTGGGACCGCGACGCCGGGGTCCGGCCGCTGCGCGACACCCTCGTCCTCACTGCCGTCACCACCGACGCGAACCTGATCGGCGATTTGGTGGCCGAGCCGACCATCGCCAACGTCTACGTCGGTGACCATCCGACACCGTGGATGGAGCACGGACTGCCGCATGACGGCTATCTCTCCGAATTCCTCATGCGCACCAAGACGATTCGATGCTGACCGACGAGGGCGCTGTGCCGGGCAGCGCCCCCATCGGCTGCCGAATTCAGCGGTGGTCCGCCAGGTGCGACGTGTCGTTCAGCAATTGCACCGAGGCATTCCCGGCCCCGTCATAGGCCACGGCCGACAGCGAGGCCGCCGAGAGCTCCATCCGGAACAGCGACGCGGGCGGCGCGCCGAGCGCCAGCCGAACCAGCGTCCGCAACACCCCGACATGCGAAACGACCAGCACCGTCTGCCCCTCGTAACGCGCAAGGAGCCGGTCCCGCGAGAGCGCGGCCCGGCGCGCAACCGCGGTGAATGTCTCCCCGGTTCCGCCCGGCACCGCCGCCGGAGAGGCGAGCCACGCTGCCATCTCGTCCGGGTAGCGCTCGCGCACCTCGCCGAAGGTAAGCCCCTCCCAGGCACCGAAATCCGCCTCACTGAGCCCTTCGTCGACGTGGACGTCCAGGCCCAGCCGGCGTGCCGCTGTCTCGGCCGTCTGCTGGGCTCGGCGCAGCGGTGAGGACACCACCGCCTGCACCGTGCCGCGTGCCGCGAGCATCCTCGCGGCGGCCTCGGCCTGCCGCCGCCCGGCCTCCGACAACGCCGGATCGGAGCCGCCGCTGCCGGACAACCGCTTCTCCGGTGTCAATGCCGTCTCACCGTGGCGTAGCAGCATAAGGGTCGTGGGGGTGCCCTGGTCGGCGAGCGCGGGATTCACGCCGGCCTCTCCACGGTTAGTTCTGGAGCCGATGCGAATCGGGTCACCTCTTTCGATCAAAGCCTTCGTCGTCGGAGGCATTGTGGCGAAGTGTGTAGTTCAGCGCAGCGCGGCGATGACCGGGGCGAAGTTCTCCATGTTGTATTCCATGACCGTGAAGTAGCTGAAGCCGTAGCGTTCGCGGCGTTCCTTGAGTTGTTGCGCCATCTCCGCCGGTGTTCCGATCAACACGCTGGGCAACTCCTCGGGACTGTCCGCGGCGTCGGGCGGCAGCGGCGCGAACCTGTCAGGTAGCGTGGCGCGTTCGGCGGGCGGAATCACCTCCTGCACCAGGAGATTCAGCTCCACAGAGTCGGCGCGGTCACCGAGTAGGCCGCGCACGTAGGTGACCCGTTCTTCCGTCTGCGCGATTCCGGCCAGATGGAGTGCATCACCGGTGGTGCTGGCCCAGCCTCCGGGAAAGGCGATGATGTCGGCGTGCGCGGCGGCCAGCCGCAGCAGCCGGTCGCCCCAGCCCGCAATCAGCAGTGGTGGCCCGGATGGTTGGGCTGGACGCGGCTGATATTTTGCGTCCTCAAACAGACGACGCAACGTGGTCACAGTCTGTTCCAGCTGTTCGACCCGTTTTCCGCCGCTGGGGAACGGTATCCCCGCGGTGTCGAACTCGGCCTTCACGTAGCCTGCGCCGAGCCCGAGTTCCATACGCCCGTCGACGAATTGGTCGGTGCTCGCCACGTCACGCGCGAGAAGGACGGGGTTGTAGAACGGTGTGTTCAACACGAATGTACTCAGCCGTACCCGTTCGGTCGTTTCAGCTGCGAGCACTATTGCGGGAAACGGCGCGGAGAACTCCAGGTGATCGGCCACTCCGACTACGTCGAAACCGAGTTCCTCGGCTCTGCGGCACTTCGCGCTCCACTCGCGTCGCGAACCGGGAACGAACATGTTGACACCGAAGCGGAAGGGGCGCTGTAAAGGCATTATGCCTGTATACCAAACGATGATTCCCCCGTCATCCCGCTGGGTGGGACGAGATCATCGCAATCAGTTATCCATTGAGGTCTTCTCGGCAACTTCATGGTTGCGGTGCATGACCGCGTGCGGGTGGTCGAGATGGTGACCCGCGGCGTGCACGGCATGGCGGAGCATGCGGACGCCCTGCTGAAAGTCACCTTCAAGGCCGCCCTGCGCAGGGTCAGCCTCGACCCGGCAGCCATCACCCGCGTCGCCGGCCACCAGGAGCACATCGACGCCGACGGCAGGCGGGTGCGGATCAGCCGTTACACGCTGGACCGCTGGGTCCTGGAGTGGAACCAGGGCGGGTTCGACGCCCTGGTTCCCTCTCCGTGCCGGCCCCGGCGGCGTATGCCGCCGGAGGTGCGCCGGCGGCCCGGCTCAGACGCCGGAGGAGACCTCAGCCTTCTCGTTGGACCCCGTGTCCTGTCCCTCGGCCGCCGCTAGCCTGCGGTTGCGCTGGACCGAGGAGAAGAAGGACCAGCCGATCAGGACGATGCCGACGAGGCCCGTGATGACCTCGTGGATCTCGTACTGGATGGTGACGAGCAGGATCACGGCGAGGGCGCCGATCGCGTAGTGCGCGCCGTGCTCCAGGTAGACGTAGTCGTCGAGGGTGCCCTGGCGGACCAGGTAGACCGTGAGCGAGCGGACGTACATCGCGCCGATGCCGAGGCCGAGCGCCATCAGGACGATGTCGTTGGTGATCGCGAAGGCGCCGATGACGCCGTCGAAGGAGAAGGACGCGTCCAGGACCTCCAGGTAGAGGAACATGAAGAACGCGGCCTTGCCGGCCATCACGACCGCCGGGACCTTCTTGCCGCTCCTCTTGGCCTCTTCCTCGGCCTCGTGCTCGCGCTCCTCCTCTTCCTCAAGCTTGTTCTCGAAGTAGCCGGAGAGGCCGCCGACGATCAGGTAGGTGATCAATCCCGCGATTCCGGCGATCAGGACGGTCTCCGTCTTGTTCGCATGGATGCCGCCGTGCTGGTGGGCGTTGGTGGCGAAGGTCATCGCGGTGACGAGCAGCACGATGAGCGCGATGCAGACGGAGAGCATGTCGACCTTGCCGAGCTTGGCGAGCGGACGCTCCAGCCAGCCGAGCCACTTGATGTCCCGGTCCTCGAAGATGAAGTCGAGGAAGATCATCAACAGGAACATGCCACCGAAGGCGGCGATCGACGGGTGGGCGTCGGTCACCAGTTGCTGGTACTGGTCCTTGTCTTCGAGCGCGAGCCGTACCGCTTCGATCGGACCGATCTTGGCGCTGACGGCGACGATCACGACCGGGAAGACCAGGCGCATGCCGAAGACCGCGATCAGTACGCCGACGGTGAGGAAGAACTTCTGCCAGAAGGCATTCATCTTCTTCAGGATCCCGGCGTTGACCACGGCGTTGTCGAAGGACACCGAGATCTCGAGGATGGACAGGATCGCCACGATCCCGAAGCCGGTCCACCCTCCGTAGAACACCGCCGCGACCAGGCCGAGCGCGGTGACCGCGAACGACCAGCCGAACGTTTTCAAAAGCACTGGCTACCCAATCGTTTTGTACGGGGCTCCCCCGCGCCGTACCTGGCTTTGCGAAACATTGACCCCGAAGTCTAGAGCGATGCCTCGCAGCCCTGACACATACCCCGGGCCAACGGCGCGGAACTTCCCCTCGTCGCCGTGCCGGTAGACCTCGCCGAAGATCATTGCCGTCTCCGTGGACGCGTCTTCGCTGAGGTCATAGCGGGCGAGCTCCTGGCCGTCGGCAGGTTCACCACGCGGATGAACGCGTTGCTGACCTGGCCGAAAGTCTGCCCGCGGTCGTCGGCGTCGTGGATCGAGACCGGGAAGACGACCTCGTCTCAGGTGGCGGGGCGGGCACCTTGGAGAGGTCGATGAGGACCGACTCGTCGTCCCCCTCGCCCTCGCCAGTGAGGTTGTCGCCGGTGTGCTCCACCGAGCCCGTCCCGGCCCGGGCCTGACGCGCACGCCGGTCGTCCGGGACGCCGACAACGCCCGGATCACGCCACCGTGTCCGGTGTTTTCGCGGGGGCGTCCGAGGGGGGCGTCTCCCAGGGGCGGCGCATGACGTGGGCGTAGCCGAGGGCAGCGAGTATGCCGACGGCCAGGCTTCCCAGCCAGAGGGCGGAGGCGCCGAACCGGTCGATGACCCAGCCGCCGAGCAGCGGTGCCGCGAAGGCGGCAACCGACCACGAGAGGGTGTAGACGCCCTGGTAGCGGCCGCGGCCCTCAACGGGGGAGAGCCTGGCCACCAGGGACATCTGGGTGGGCGAGTTGACGATCTCGCCCAACGTCCAGACGCAGACGGTCAGGACGTAGAAGGGGACGGAGTCGGCGAGGGCGCCGAGGCCGAAGCCGACGCCGGTGAGGAGGGCCGAGAGCACCAGCAGCGGGCCCGGTGAGCGGTGTTCGATGAAGCGTGTCACCGGCATCTGCAGTGCCACGATGAGCACACCGTTGGCCGCGATCACCACACCGAATTCGGTGCTGTCGAAACCGGCCCGGCCCATCGCCAACGGCAGGGCGACCAGGCCCTGTTGGTAGAGCATCGCCAGGAGCAGATTCAGGCCGACCACGGTCATGAAGCGGACGTCGCGCAGCACCGTCCACAGCGAGGTGGCGCCGGCCGGCTCAGGCCCCGGTCGCGGGGTGCCGGTGCCGGCCGGGCGGGTCTCCGGCAGACGGAAGTACGCCACGACCGCGCAGAGGGCGGTCAGCAGCGCCTCGCCCAGGAAGAGCCAGAGGTAGGAGTAGCGGGCGATGAGTCCCGCCGCGGATGCCGACAGGGCGAACCCGAGGTTGATGGCCCAGTAGTTGAGGGCGAACGCCCGCACCCGCCGCCGTTCCGGCACGAGGTCGGTCATCATCGCCTGCACCGCGGGCCGGGACGCGCTGGTGGCCATCCCGGCGAGCGCGGCGAGCGCCGCGATCGTCGTGGGACGGGAGGCGAAACCGAGCAGCGCGACGGTGCCGGCGGTGGCCATCTGGGACGCCAGCAGCGTCGGCCGGCGGCCCAGACGGTCCGTGAGGACCCCCGCCACCAGGTTTCCCGCCGCGCCCCCGAGCCCGTACAGCGCGGCGACCAGGCCCGCGGAGGACGCCGAGTAGCCCTTCTGGACGGTGAGGTACAGCGCGAGGAAGGTGGAGACGAACGCACCGAGCCGGTTGATCAAGGTGCTCGCCCAGAGCCACCAGAACGCGGGCGGGAGCCCGGAGAAGGTGTTCCGGACGGCGCGGGTGGCCGCAGCCGTGGTCGACATGCGTGTTCTCGTCGTCATGGACCGGACCGCCGGTCAGGACCGCGGGCCGGTGGCGGGCAGGGCCTGGGTGGGCGCCGCGAGCAGCTCCCGCAGTTTGGGCCGGAGGACCTTGCCGGTGGCGGTCCGCGGAATGCTCGGCAACCGTAAGAAGCGGGCGGGCAGCACCGCCGGGTCGAAGAAGCGCCCCAGGTGCTCCAGCAGCACGGCGTCGGTGGTGTCGTCGGCGGTGGCCACCGCCGCCACCACGACCTCGCCCAGGAAGCGGTCCGGGGCGGTGCCGCAGGCCGCGTCGCGGACCGCCGGCAAGGTCTTGAGGGCCCGTTCCATCTCCTCCAGGGACACCGTTTCGCCGCGCACCTTGGCGATGTTCTTGGCCCGTCCGGTGAGGACGACGAAGCGCAGCCCGGTCTCGGGTTCGACGACTTCGTAGCCCAGGTCCTGGGAGTGGAACCAGCCGTCCGCGAACGCCTCGGCGGTCGCCTCCGGGTTCCCCTGGTAGCGCGACATCACGTTGTGCCCGCGCATGCACACCTCACCCCGCTCGCCGGGCTCGGCCCGCTGTCCGTCGGGGCGGAGTACGGCCACCTCGTTGCCGTACAGGGCGGTGCCGACGGAGGGGATGTCGCAGTCCAGCATCAGGGCGCGGTAGGCGGCGTCGGACAGGCCGCGCGGCATGGTGGTGGAGAAGTTGGTCGTCTCGGTCAGGCCGTACCCCTGGAGGATCCGGACGCCCCAGCGCTCGTGCACCTCGCGCGCCGTGGACCGGGACAGCGGGGCGGCGGCCGAGACGAAGTAGTCGAACTCCGGGGGGAATCGCGGGGAGCGCCAGGTCTGCAGCAGCGTCTCCAGGATGCTGGGGACGACGCTCGCGATCCGCGGGCGGTACTCGGTCAGCACACGCGGGTACCCGAAGGGGTCCAATCCGGTGAGCAGGATGCCGTGCGCCCCGGCGGCGAGGGTGCCGAAGAGGGTGAAGTGCATGCCGTTGACGTGGTGGACCGGCAGGCAGCCGAGGAAGCGGTCGCCCGGTCCGAGGCCGTGGTGGCGGCGCAGCGCCTCGGCGTTGACCACGCCGTTGTAGTGCGACTGCGCGACCAGTTTGGAGGCGGCCGTCGACCCCGACGTACCGAAGTAGAGGGCGTCCGCCCCCGGGTCGAGGTCCGGACCGGTCCAGTCGTCGTCGGCCGCGGGCAGTTCCCGGGGGTCGGGGAGCGTGATCCACGGCACCGTGGCGTCGGCGTCGGCGTCCGGGGCGCGCAGCAGGGCCTTGGCACCCAGCGCCTCGGCCTGCTGGGTGATCCGGCCCGCCGGGTCGGCCGGATTCAGCGAGAGAAGCGAGCAGCCGGCGAGCAGCAGCCCGAACACCGCGGTCACCGAACGCAGTTCGTTGACGGGGGCGAGGGCGAAGACGTCCCCGGGGCGGGCGCCCAGCTCCCGGGCCGCCCATGCCGCCAGGCGGCGGCTGAGCCGGAGGGTGTCACGGTAGGTGAGGACGATCGCGGTGTTGTCGGCACCGTGGAACGTCAGGTACGGCGCGGACCCGTCGTGGTCGGCCCGGTGGGCCAGCAGCTCCGGCATCGTCGGGTGCACGGGGAGCCGGTCGGTGAACTCCCGTTCCGTGCAGCGGTGGGCGAGCCGGTGGTCCTCGTCGGGGGTGGCGTGCATGGCTCCTCGTCGTGGTAGGGGCATGGTGCGGTTGGCGCGGAGGGAGGGTCAGCCGGCAGGGGGTGCCGCGGGCGCGGCTCCGGACGCCTGGAGGGCGTCGGCGATCGCGCGGATGCTGCCGAAGGTCTCGGCGGTCACCGCTTCCGAGGGGAAGGTGACGCCCAGCGTCTCCTCCAGGTCCACCAACAGGCGCACCACACCCAGCGAGTCGAAGCCGTGTTCCGGGAGAGGGGCGTCGGGACCGGCGGACGCCAGCGACGCGCGGTCGGGGGCGTTGCGCAGGACGACCTCGGTCACCGCCGCGAGCAGCTCGCTCGCGGAAGCGGTCGAGGGGTCGGGAGCGGTGGAGCGGGCGGACTCCGGCGGGTGCTCCGGGGGTACGTGCACGACGATCGCCCTTTCTTCGGTGGTGGGTTCGCGCGGCTGATGGCACTGGCCGCCGGCCGGGGATTAGCCCCTTGTGCAGTTCTTGTGACGCTTTTCACTCATTGCGGGATTGGTGGCTGTATGCCTTGTTCCGTCCGGAGGCATGACCTAGGTTCCCGAACGGAACGTGACTCGACGTCAACTCACCGCCGTTCAGCCGTACTTCGGCCGCAACCCGGCGGCCCCGGACCGTCCCAGTGAGGCTCATGTGAAGCACCCGCCCCCCTCGGCACGCCAGGACACCGCGCACCGCGTCCCCACCGGGACGCCGGCCGGCCGGCCCCCGGAGCCGCTGGACCGCGCCGCCGGCCGGCGGGAGGACGCGGCATGGCTCCGCGCGGCCTGGGAGCGGGAGAACACCCGGGTGCTGACGCTGGCCGAGGGCCGCACCCATGTGAGCGAGGAGCCCGGCGGGTGGCGGCTGGCGCTGGTCCGGCCGCGCGACTGCCCGCCGGACGGCACCCGCTACTTCCTCGGCACCGACCACACCGGCGCCGCGTACTTCGCGTACGCCACCGGCCGGCTGCCCGCCCCGCCCACCGGCACCGCGCGCGTCGCGGCCCTCGACGACGGGGCGTACCCGCTCGGCGACCGGGACCACGGCATGCTCGTGCACGCCACCGCCCTGGAGAACTGGCACCGCACGCACGGCCGTTGCCCCCGCTGCGGCGACCCCACCACGGTGGAGGGCGGCGGCCACGTCCGGCGCTGCGAGGCGTGCGGCGCCGAGCACCATCCCCGTACCGACCCCGCCGTGCTCATGCTGATCACCGACGCGCGCGACCGGTGCCTGCTGGGCAGCCGGACCCGCTGGCCCGCGCACCAGTACTCGGTGCTCGCCGGATACGTCGAGCCCGGGGAGACGGCGGAGGCCGCGGTGCGGCGCGAAGCCGCGGAGGAGGCCGGGGTCGCGATCGGCCCGGTGCGGTGCGTCGAGACCGAGGCGCACCCCTTCCCCGGCAGCCTGATGCTGGGCTACGAGGCCGGCGCGGTCTCGTCCGCCGCGCGCGCCGACGGGAGCGAGATGGCGGCCGTCCGCTGGTTCACCCGGGACGCGCTGGCCCACGCCGTGCGCACCGGAGACGTGGCGCTGCCGGACCGCCGCTACCTCGCCCGCCGGCTGGTCGAACGGTGGTACGGAGGCCCGCTGGACCCCGCGCCGGAGTCGGCCGGCGCCCCGTGGACCGCATGAGCGGCCGGGGAGGCGCGTCGGCTGGTCAGTACGCACCGGTGCCCACCCCGGCGCCCAGCGCCACCCGGTCGATCTTCCCGGACGGGGTCAGCGGCATGGCCGCGACCACGCGGTAGGCGGACGGCCGCATCCACTCCGGCAGGCACAGCGCCGCGTGCGCGCGGACCTGCTCCAGGCTCGTCCCCGGCGCCGTCCGCAGGCACGCCGCCAGCACGCCCACCCCGCCCTGGGTATGGGGTAGCACCACGGACTCCAGCACCCCCGGACAGTCGGCGAGCGCGGCCTCGACCTCCCCCAGCTCCACGCGGTACCCGCGCACCTTGACCTGGTGGTCGGTACGGCCCAGGAACTCCAGCCGGCCGTCCGGCGTCCGGCGGGCGCGGTCCCCGGTCCGGTACATCCGCGTGCCGTCCGCGGCCCACGGGTCGGGCAGGAACCGCTGCGCGGTCAGGCCGGGGCGGCCCAGGTAGCCGCGGGCCAGCGTGGAGCCCGCCACGTACAGCTCGCCCGGCTCGCCGACGGCCACCGGGCGCAGCCGGCCATCCAGCAGGCGGACGGTCTGGCCGGGCAGCGGTGTCCCGAGGTGCGGCTCCACCCCGCCCGTTATCGGTGCCCACAGGCTGTCGACCGTCGTCTCCGTGGTGCCGTACACGTTGACGGCGTCCAGGACGCCCGCGGCACGGTGCCCGGCAAGGGTCCGCCACAGCGCGGGCGTCACCGCCTCGCCCCCGACCCACAGGCGCAGTCCGGAGCCGGCCGGCAGCGCGCGGGCCAGCCGGTCGGCCGTCAACTCGGCCAGGCCGGGGGTGAGATCGAGGTCGGTGAGCCGGGCATCCGTCACGGCCCGCGCCAGCCGCTGGGGAACGCGGCGCGCCAGGTCGTCGACGATCACGACCGTGTCACCGCGGCAGACCCGGGCCCACTGCTGGAGTGAGGCGTCGAAGGAGGGACTGGCGCTCCAGCCGACCCTGGCCGGGCCCGCCCGGACGACGCCGGCCGCCTCCAGGCCGGCCAGGAAGGCGGCCAGCGCGCCGTGCTCGACCTGGACGCCCTTCGGCCGGCCGGTCGAACCGGAGGTGTAGATGACGTAGGCGAGTTGGCCGGAACTGACCGCCGGCAGCGGAGTGCCGGCGCCCGGGGGCGGGCCGGCGTCGGTCGGCGTCAGGACGGTCACGTGCGCGGGGAAGACGTCCTCCGGCGGCCGCGGCGCGTCGTCGCCGGCCGTCAGGACGACGGTGGTCCCGCTGTCCCGCACCAGATGGCGCAGCCGGTCGGCGGGGTAGGCCAGATCCAGCGGCAGGAAGGCGCCGCCCGCCCGCAGGACGCCGAGGGCGGCGGCGATGAAGTCCGCCGAGCGCGGGAGGCACAGCCCGACGACGGTCTCCGCGCCGACCCCGTGGGACAGCAGGCGGGCCGCCACGGCCCGACTGCGCTCGGCCAGCTCCGCGAACGTCGTCCGGATCCCACCGTCCTCGACGGCCACCGCGTCGGGCCGCGCCGACGCGGTGGCGAGGAAGCGCGCCGGGAGCAGGGCCGGCCGGTCGTCCGGCGGTCCGCCGGGCGGGCCGGCCGGCGGCCGAGCGGTCACGGCCGGCCTCCCGTCGTGCGTACGGCGTCCATGTACGACGCCACCCGCGCGGGGTCGATCTCACTCCCCCAGCCCGAGCGTTCCAGGCAGCTGCCGACGAACGCCCCGTCGGCGGCCGCCAAAAGCCGGGCGGCGTTCTCGTGGTGGGTGTGTCCGGCGAGGATGACGGGCAGGTCCGGGGCCGCCGCGCGCACCGCGTCGATCATGCGCAGGGTGGTGTCCTCGTCGCGGTGGCACAGCGAGACGGCATCGGCGCCCGCGCCCGCGGCGGCCTTCGCCACCTCCGCCGTGCTCTTCCCCCCGCCGAACCACGAGAAGTGCATCGAGTCGATGTCGGCGATGATGCCGAGGTCCTCCCCCGCGATCTTCCGGCGGTATTCCATGATCCGCAGCGGGTCCGGAGTGACCATGCCGTGCGGGGAGAGGGTCTGCCCGACCAGGGCGCCGACCCGGACGAACGAGCCGCCGGTCACCTTCGCCACGCCCAGGGACGCGCTGACGGCGTTGCGCATCATCTGCACGCCCACCCGGAAGCCGGCGCCGGTGGCCCGAACGACGGCGTCGGTGATCAGGGCCATGGCAGCGGTCCGTGCCGGATCGGACTCGTCCGCCACGCTGTAGACCCGTTCGACGGTCTGGATGAGGCAGCCGTCCGCGCCGCCCCGCTCCAGTGCCACGGCCGACCGTACGGCGCTCTCCAACGTCTCGCCCAGCGTGCCGTCCTGATGGAACGGGGTGCCGGGCAGCGGCCGCAGGTGGATCATGCCGAGGACCGTCTTGCGGCCGTCCCGGCGCGGGAAGTCAGCCATGGCGCACCGCGTCCCGGGCCAGGTAGGCGCCCAGTCGGCCGACGGCGGTGTCGATGTCGCGCCAGCTGCGGGCCGAGGTCACCCGCACCGTCCCGCCGGAGAAGCAGAAGTTGAGGATGCCGGGGTAGGTGGACACGCCGGTCTCTCTCAGCAGGTCGCGGAAGCACCGGTAGGAGTCGTCCCAGCCGGGCAGCGTGAGCGCGGTGTTGATCGAGTAGCGGGGTTTGAGTACGGTCGCGAACTCCGACAGGCGGGTGTGCGTGGCGTCGCGCAGCGTGAGCAGACTCCGCTCGCGGGCGTCCCTTTCGGTGGCGTAGTTGGTGTACGCGGCCTGCAGCCGCTCCGCCGTCAGGCCGTAGGACGCCTCAAACTCGCGGACCTGCTCGGCGCCGACGGCCTGCAGGCCGGTGACCCGCCAGCGTTCCATCCGGGCCAGCACCTCGATGAGTGTGTAGAAGAAGGACGGCGGCCCGCCGAAGTGGGTGGAGGCGTACTCGTAGTACTCGGCGATCAGATCGCTGTCGGCGGTGATCCAGCCGGCCTTGATGCCGGGCGCCGACCAGTGTTTGGACAGGCTGGAGATGCGGACGACGTTGCGCGCGGCGCGCGCCGGCGACAGCGGGTTCACCGGCCCGAGCCACTCGTGGCACTCGTCGAGCAGGATCAGCGTGGACGGCGACAGGGCGTTCAGCAGCCGGACCAGGTCGGCCTCCGCCACACCGGCGCCGGTCGGGTTCGCGGCCGTCTGCAGCATCACCAGCGGGGTGTCCGGGGACAGCGCGGCCAGCAGCGGCTCCACCGACATCCGGCCGTCCTGCGTCGGCAGCGGCACCAGGCGGGTAGCGGTGCGGCAGGCGATCGACTCCACCAGCGGCGGGTAGTTGGGCGTCGCGCACAGCGCGGGGGCGGCCCGCGGCTCGGAACGGGAGGTGAGGAAGTCGGCCATCGTGCTGACCGCCACGGTGCCGCCCATGGTGAGCGCGATGTTGCCGGCCTCGTAGCTGGCGCCGGGGATCCGGGCGCTCTCGTACGCGGCCACCGCCTCGCGGGCCTGCAGCCGCCCGCAGGAGTCGGAGTAGCCGTACCAGTCACGTTCGAGGGCGTAGCGGATGCACTCCTTGAGGACCCCGGGGAGCCCCCACTCCTCCTCGTCGACCGCGCCGCCGGAGAGCATCAGGTGGTCGTCGGACCGCAGGTCGCCGTAGAGGTCGTCACGGAAGTAGAAGTTGAACAGCTCCTTGACGAACCGCACCGTTGCCCGTGAGGTCAGCACCTCCTCCGCGGTCGTGTTCCGCCGCACCCTGGTGGAACGCCACTGCTCAGCAAGCCAGGGTCGGGCGGCGTGCGCGCCCGACTCCGCGTCCACCCGCCCCACCCACAGACGGCACAGTTCGAAGGGGTCCCCGGGGTCGGCCGCCCGGTTGTAGACGTCCAGCATCCGCTCGTCGACGCCGGGCAGGAAGCACCCGCCGTCGTCGTCGAGAAGCCGCGCCGCGGCCGCGCTCTCGGCCGCCGCGGCCGGGATGCTGAAACATCGCTCTCGTAAGGGGTGGGGGAAGAGTTCCACTGAGGGCTCCAGGATCAGATACGTGGGGGTTCAGGGGTGGCGTACCGGAGCGCGGGACGGCGTCATCCCCCGAGGAGACGCAGGCGCTTGAGATGCCTCGGGATCTCCGGGACACGGCCGTCACCCGCGGTTCGGCCGTGGAAGAAGCGGTGGTTGTCCACGGCGAGGAGCATGCCGCGCCGCCACTCGACGGCACGGGCTTCGGCAGGGTGGTACATCGCGGCCAACAGGCGGCGCAGGGCCGGGCCGACCTCGTCGGCGCCGGCCGGGTCGCCGGTCAGTTCCCACTCCAGCGGTGCGGTGTGGAAGTCGCGGAAGGAGAAGACCGGTGCCCCGTCGACGCTGCGCAGCAGGGGCGGCGGACTGTCGGCAGCACGGTAGCGGACCCGGGCCAGCAGCGCGGCGTCGTCCGGCGACAGCCGGCGCCGGACCGCGGCCATCGGCACGACGACGGTACGGGCTGCCGTGCCGTCGCCCGGTTCGCAGCACATCAGCACGATGAGGCGCGGTTGCCGCTGTACGGGCCGGGTACTGCCTTCGGTGTGCAGCGTCAGGAAGTTCGTGGCGAAAGGCTGTAGGGAAGCGTCCGAGGTACGCCCCGCGTCGGCCGTCAAATTCAGCATGATGCCGTGTTCGGCATACGGCAGGACCGCCGCGTCGGTCTCCGGCATGGGGTCGCCGAGCGTCTTTCCCACAGCAATGAAATCAGCGGTCGACAATGGCTCACCGAGTTGCAGGAGAGCATATCCGTCGGCCGTGAGCCGGTCGCGCAGCAACGTCGCGACATTGTCCGCCCCGGCATCGGGTGGAAGGTGGGCGTTGGGCTGGAGTGTTAAAGCGGCATCCGTCTCCAGTAATTCATGGCGGAGGGCTAAGTGTTGATCTGCCTTTGATTCGACAAAACAGCCGCTGGCCAATGTGTGCGTCCCCTAACTGACTTACGTGGGATAGCACGGCAACCTTCCATAGGACCCGGCGTCCTTGTCAATAGCTGCAGCAGCCAACTGGGCGTCGAGCGACGGGATCCGGGCTGGTGGCGACCGGAATCGGAAGGAGAGGCAACCCCGGAGCGCCGGAGTCCGTCTTCCCCTCCAGTTCACTTCGGTGGGTGCCGCCGGCACAGTAGGGGCGCGCCGCCATTGTCGTGCCCGGAGGTGGTGTCAACGTACTTGCGGTGAGCATGAGTTGACGTTCTGTGGTCATGGGCACGGCAAGGTCGGCGCCCGGTCGAATGGTCGCGCGGTGGCGCAAAAAAGTATGGCCGGAGGCCGAAAGATGGCTGTCGCTCACCGGCGTTCCGAGCAAGATCAGAGTATGCAGAACAAACACTTCCGGTCCTTCCGGGGATCGGGTAGCGTCGCCCTCACGCCTCGGTCGAAACCACGAGTGCGTTTATGAACCTGATGGCCCGTTGCCGCGGGTGACGCACGATGCGTTGCGATCCCCGCGCCGAAGTGCGAGCGCAGGATTCTCTTCCGGCGGCTCAGCGCACAGTCTTCTTTTGTCGCCTGTGGGGGACTCTTGTACATACGCAGCGAGTTCGTGGGAATGACAGCGGGAAATACCCGGCAACCGGCTTCCCCGGTGGACGCCTACACAATCGGCAACGGCAACGGCACGGAAGTCGTGGTCTGGACCTACGGGGCGACCCTCGTCGAGGTCCGGATCCCCGGGCGCGACGGCCGGACGGACAACGTGGTCCACCGGTTACCCACCCTGGCCGCCTACGAGGACCGGGCGGCGAACGCCTACGTCGGCGCGACCCTCGGCCGGTTCTGCCGGAACGTCGCCCACGGTGCGTTTACCCTCGACGGCGTCCGGCACGTGCTGGACCGCAACGAGGGCCCGAACCACCTCCACGGAGGCACCTACGGGTTCGACCGGCTGGTGTGGGCCGCCGCCACGGAGCGGGACGAGGACCACGCAACCCTCACACTGACCGTGCACAGCCCCGACGGCGACCAGGGTTACCCCGGACACCTACAGGCCGGAACCCGCTACCGGCTCGGCCGGGACGGCACCCTGACGATCGCCTTCCGGGCCACCACCACCGCCCCCACGGTGGTCGGCCTGACCAACCACGCCTTCTGGAACCTGGCCGGCACCGGCGCGCACCGGCCCGTTGACGGCCACCACGTCGCCGTCAACGCCGCCCGCGTCCTGCGGTTCGGCGAGGACCAGGTCCCGCTGCCCGGCCCACCTGCCCCGGTCGCCGGCACCCCGCTCCACCTCACCGGCAACGCCCCGGTCCACGGCCTGCGGCTGGACAACTTCTACGTGCTCGACACCCCGCACACCTGGGCGGCCGACCTCCACGACCCGGACTCCGGACGACAGCTGCGCCTGTCCACGGACCAGACCGGTATGGGCGTCTACACCGGCGACGGCCTCCACCCGCCCCGCGCCGGACTGTGCCTCCAGCCCGGCCCCTGGCCCGACGCCCCCAACCGCCCGGACTTCCCCTCCGCCCGGCTGGATCCGGGTCAGACCTACACCGCCACCACGCGCTACGCGTTCTCCGTCCGCTGACCGCACCCCCTACCGCACCCCGGACCCTCCCACCCCCACACGAACGGCATCCCACATGTCCTCGCATCCCGCGCCGGCCCCCGCCTGGGAAACGGCTGAGAGCGCCGAGGAGGTCCACGCGCTGCTGCGCGCCTCGGACCTCCACACGGCCGAGCTGTACGGCCTGCCGGTCCCGGAGCGCCGTCTCGAACGCAGCCGCGCGCTGGTCGGCGAAGGCGCTGTCCACCTGCTGCGCCACGGCGACACCGCCATCGCCATGTTCACCCTGACCGGCCGGCCGCCCTTCAGCCGCGCCCTGGACGTCTTCCCGCCGGCCGGCGCGCCCCAGTATCTCCAGCGCCTCGCCATCCATCCCGACCGGGCACGACGGGACGCCACGCTCGGCATGCGTGCGGTGCGCAGGGCCTGCGAGACCGCCCGCACCGCCGGCGCCGACGCGCTGCGGGCGGAAGCCAACCCCGACCTGCGCAAGAGCGTGGAACTGCTCACCGGCCTGGGCTTCGTCGCGTACGGCGAGGTGGAGACCGAGGACTGGATGCGCCGCGTGTACCTGCAACGGGCGCTCGACCGCTGAGCGTCCCCGACCCGCTGCTCGTCGCCCCGGGCACCCGGCACAGAAGGCGTGGAGAGATGAGACTGCACGATGACACCGTCCGCTGCGGTGTGCACTCAGGACAGCAGTACCGGACCTTCGACGAGGTCCTCGAGTTATGGCGGCGCGCCGAGGAGGCGGGCTACGACTGGGTCTCCGTCTTCGACCACCTGCGCCCCCACCTCACCGGGCCCGACGGCCCCTGCTTCGAGGGCCCCACCCTGCTGGCCGCCCTCGCCGCGAGCACCCGCCGCGTGCGCTGCGCGATCCTGGTCTCCGCCGTCTCCTGGCGCCACCCCGCACTGCTCGCCAACATCGCCTCGACCCTCGACCACATCTCCGGCGGGCGCATCGAACTGGGCCTGGGAGCAGGCGGATTCGACCTCGCGCACGGGCAGTACGGGATGCCGTTCCCGCCGGCCGCCGAGCGGCTGCGCCGGCTGGACGAGAGCTGCCAGGTGATCCGCCGCCTGTGGGAGCGTCCGGTCACCGACTTCGACGGCACCTACTACTCGCTCCGCGAGGCCCATCTGCGGCCCCGCCCGGTACAGAGCCGGCTGCCGCTGACCGTCGGCGGCTCCGGGGAGCGGCACCTGCTCCGTATCGCGGCCGCACACGCCGACACCTGGAACTCCCTGTTCACCGCCCCAGAGGAGTACGCGCACCGGCGCGAGGTGCTGACCGCGCACGCCCGCGACCTCGGCCGCGACCCCGCCTCGATCCGCGGCTCGCTGACCTTCCGGGCGGTGCTCGGCGACGATCCGCGCGAGGTGGCGGAACGCAGGGAGCGGATCGCCACCACCGTCCCCGCCGACCTGCCGGAGTACGCGTTCTTCGGCACCCCGGAGGAGTGTGTGGAGCGGCTGACGCCCTATCTGCGCCTGGGAGTACGGGACTTCCTCCTCGGTCTGCGGCCACCCGTGGACCACCGCACCCTTGACCTCTTCGCCGAACGCGTCGCCCCCGTGCTGCGCGCCTCCCTCTGACACGTCTGGAAGACACCCATGTACGCCACCGGCACCATGCTGCGGCAGTCCGCCGCGCTCGCCGCCGACATCGAGGGCCTGACCGGGCCGGTCGCCTCCCGGATGGGGGAGGCGCTGGCAACCGTGCCCGGCGAGGCCCTGCGGCGGGTGGTCCTCGTCGGCAGCGGCGACTCCCATCACGCCGGCCGCGCCGCCCAGCTGGCCTTCGTACGCCTCACCGGCCTCCCCTGCGAGGCGCTCGGCACCCAGCAGTTCCTCGACTACGGCATGCTCGGCCCGGCCGGCCTGAACGCCGCCACCCTCGTGGTCGCGGTGTCCGCCTCGGGCAGCAGCCCGCGGCTGGTGACCACCGTGCGGCGCGCCCGCGCCCACGGCTTCCCGGCCCTGGCCGTCACCGGCCGTGCGGGCAGCGCCCTCGGCGAGGCGGCGGGGCGGGAGGTGGCGGCCGCACTCGGCCTGACGGAGCGCAGCCCCGGCATCCGCACCTACCAGGCCAGCCTGCTCGCCCTGCTACTGCTCGCCGTGCGGCTGGGCGGCGTACGGCACGCACTGCCCGGCAGCGATCCGGCGGCGGAGGACGCCCTGGTGGCGGAGATCGCGGCCACGGCGGACGCCGTACGGGCCACCGCGGACGCCGCCGACGCGCCCTGCCGCGAGCTGGCGGCGCGGCTGACGGAGGCCGGGCGGCCGTGGACCCCCCTCGTCTTCGCGGGCACCGGCCCGGCCGGCGGCTCCGCGATGTACGCCGCGGCCAAGGTGGTGGAGGCCGCCGGACTGTCCGCCTACGCCCAGGACCTGGAGGAGTACTGGCACATCGAGCGGTTCGCCGACCCCGCCGACGCCCCCCTGGTAGTCCTCGCAACACCGGGCCTCGGCCACCCGCGGGCGGCCGAGCTCGCCGCCGCGGCAACCGGGCGCGGGCGGCGGGTCATCGCGGTGACCGGCCCGGACGACACCACCCTGACCGGTACCGCCTGGCACACCGTGCCGGTCGCCGGGACGGCCCGTGAGGAGTGGTCGCCCCTGACCGGCCACGTCTTCGCCGGGCTCCTCGGCGCCCGGCTCGCCGACCGGCTGGACCGCACCCCCTTCTCCGGCGGCGGCCGGGACTGACCGGACCGGCGCCGCGCCCACGCAGCACGGCGACAACCACCGCGGCGGGACGGCCGCGGCCGACGGCGCCCCGCACGGGGCACCGCGCACACCACCACGGGAGGCTGGCATGACCGACCATCACACGGCGCCACCGGGGCCGACCGCACCCGGCCGGGTCCGGGCCGTCGTCACCGAGGAGTGGAGCGGGGCGCTCGGCCTGCCGCAGTCCCCGCAACTCCGCGGCGACGAGGACTTCTTCGAGATCGGCGGCAACTCGATGCAGGCCATCGTCATGCTCGACCGCATCGGGGCCCGGCTGGCGGTGGAACCCTCGGTGGAGGCGCTCTATCTGGACGGCACCCTCGACGCCCTCGTCGGGCACTGCGAGGACGTCGTCAGGGAAGGGCACCGGGCCGGTGACATGACCGGCGGACGGGACACCGGACCGCGATGACCCTGCTACCGGGAAGCCGACAGACCCTGGCTGCCGCCCTGCCCCGCACCGGCCATCCGGCCGAGGACCTGGCCAGTGAGCTGGCCGCCCTGCGGACCGCCTGGCGGGTGCCGGGTGTCGCCGTCACCGTCGTGCACGGCGATGACGCGGCCGTCCTCGTCGACGGCACCCGCGACCCCTCCTCCGGTGCCCCGCTGACCGCGCGCACCCTCTTCCCCCTCGGGTCGCTCACCAAGAGCCTCATCGCGGCCCTGCTCGCCCGGCTCGTCGAACAGGGCCTGACCGGCTGGGAGACCGGCCAACTGACCGATGTGCTGCCGCACGGCGCGCCGCACGGCGGCTACACGCTGACCCAACTGCTCACCCATTCCTCCGGACTTCCCTCGTACGACATGCTGTTGGCCGGGTCCGCCGACACCACCCCCGGCGAGGCGGCCCGGGGCCGGCTGCCGCACCTGGTGACGGTCCGCCCGCCCGGCGGCGACCGGTTCTCCTACAGCGACCTGGCCTACGTACTCGCCTGCCACCTCGCCGAGGAAGCCACCGGCCGGCCCTGGCACCGGCTCACCGGGGACCTCCTCGCCGACCTCGGCGTGCGCGACCCAGGCCCCGCCGGGGACGCGGCACACGGCTACGAGCCGGACGGGAACGGCGGCTTCGCCGACGCCGGTACGCCCCCGCTCTCCGGACTCTCCACCGCCATCTCCGGCATCCGGGCGAGCGCCGAGGACATGGTCGCGCTGCTCCGCTTCCATCTGTCCGGGCACGGCGCGCGCGGCCAACTGCTCGGCGCGCCCGTCCTGGAACATCTGCGCACCCCGCGCATGCCCGCCCCGACGACCTCCGCCAACCATCCGGCGTGCGTGGCCGCGGACGGCTACGGATACGGCTGGCTCGTCGGCCGCTACCACGGCGAACGGGCCCTGGTGCACAGCAGCAGCGTCGGCGCGCTGCGCGGCATGACAGTCGTGCTGCCCGGCCGCGACCTGGCCGTCAACGTCTTCTGCAACACCGGCGTGCGGCACTCCCCGGCGCGCGCACACTGCTGCTTCCGCTGCGCCGTCGCTTTCTTCCTGATCGACGTCCTGAGCGGCCGGGAAACCGGCACGGTGCGCCGGCTGCCGGTCGGCGAGCCCGAACGGATGGCCACAGCCGCGCCGGGGCCGGCGGCGGACCTGGACTCCTTGGCGACGCTGCCGGGCACGTACCACCACCCCGGATTCGGTGACCTGCGCGTCGCGCCGGACGCGTCAGGGGCGGGTGCGGTGTTCCGGTACGGGCCCGTGGAGGGCCCGGTGCGGCGCACCGCACGCGGCACCCTGTTCACGACGTGCCCGGCCGACCCCGGCCCGGTCGCCCTCACCCCCCTGGACCCGGACCGCGTCGCGGTGCGGATGGAACGCTCCGTACCGGCCTTCGAATTCACCCGGACGGCGGCCTCATGACGGCGGGCGGCACCGCCGCGCCCCACGACCACCGGTCACGGACAAGCCCTGTGCACGCCTTGCGTGTCCCCTCCGAAAGGTGTCAGTGCCATGACGTATTACACACGTGAGTTCTCCGTATTCTTCGAGAGCTTCTATACCGGCTGGGTCCGCCACTACTCACCACGGCTCGCCACCTTCCTGCGCGAGTCGGCGCCCGACACCCGGTCCGTCCTGGACCTGTGCTGCGGCACGGGCGTCACCGCAGAAGTGCTGTGCGACGAGGGGTGGCGGGTCACCGGCGTGGACCGCTCCCCGGGCATGCTCGACGTGGCACGGCGCAAACTCGGCGGCCTCATGGACTCCGGCCATCTCCGGCTGTCGGAACAGGACGCCCGGGACTTCTCCCTCCCGGAGACGGTCGACGCCGCCGTCTGCCTGGACGGCGCCCTCAACCACCTCGACGCCCCCGGCGACCTGGAGCGCTGCTTCCACCGGGTTGGCGCGGCCCTGGCGGACGGCGGCCAGTTCCTGTTCGACGTCTTCGAGACCTCGCACTTTCGGCACTGGGACAACCTCACGCTGCTCGACGAGGACGCCGCCGTGATTGCCAAGAGGGGTGTGTGGGACGCGGATTCCGGCACCGGCATGCTGCGGGTCTCCGGGGTCGTGGACGACGACGGCCGGGCGTACCGGGTGAACCAGACCCTGCGCAGCCGCTACTACGGGCCGGACGAGATCACCACCGCCCTCAAGAGCGCCGGACTCACCCCGGCGGACCACGACATCGAGCCGTCCTACGTCAAGTGCGAGTCGGGGTCCTGCTCCAGGACGCCGACTCCCTGCCGCACCATCTACCGCGCCGTGAAGTCCCCGTCCCGGTAAGGGACAAGGGACCCGGGCCGGTTGCACCGATCGCACAAGGAGAGTTCGCATGACCGAGTTCATGAAGTTCACCCCCGACGACGAAAACGAAGTCCATGACGTGGTGGACTTCAGCGACCCGGGCCGATGTCATGTCACCCCCGTCATCCAGCTGCCCGCCGAGATCTCCCTCGCCATCACCGACGCCCTGGGCGGTGTGGTGCGCGCCGCGCACCGCACCCCGGCCGCGACCACCCAGGACGGGGACGGCATCCAGCGCGCCCAGACCTTCGAGGAAGGTGACGTCTACATGCTGGACGCCCCCTTCGACGGGTTCTTCGCCGACCGCTACCTCATGGACTTCTACGACGTCATCGACCGGGACATCTGCTCCCGGATGCACCTGCACACCGGGCTGCGCTTCGTACGCATGATGACCGGCCCCGGCACCCGCATCCGGGTGTCCAGCCTCTCCCCCATCGACGTGACCCACGTCGAGGGCGTCACGCCGTTCCGGCCGGAGGTCTTCGAGGACACCGCCCCCGACGCCCCCGACGGCGTGCACCGCACCCGCTACAACCTGGTCGTCCCGGAGAACTCCTGGGCGGACATGCAGATCCCGCGCGGCGTCAGCCACCAGTTCAACGCGCACGGCCCGCACGCCGTCATCGACTCGGTGCACCCCGAGGAGTCCATCGAGACGTTCCGCGAGCGCATCAGCGGCTACAAGATGATGGCCCAGACGATATTCCTCGCCAAGGAACAGCCGGCCTCCGAAGCCTGCAAGCTCGAATGAGCCGCCCCGCCCGCCGGTAGCCACGGGGAACCCCGCGGCTACCGGCGGAGCGGTGGAACGGTCCCTCAGCCCGGGCCGGGCGAGAGGCGCCGGGCCATGACGTGCTCCCGGCCGCCGTCCGGCAGCACGTCGCCGAGCTGTCCGGTGTCCGCGAATCCGTGGCGCCGGTACAGCGCGACCGCGGGTGCGTTCCCGGACGTCACCGCGAGCTCCACCGCCTCGGCCCGCTCCCGCTCGGCCCACCCCACGACCGCCTCGACGAGCCGGTCGCCCACGCCGCGCCCCCGGGCCTTCTCGGCGACCCACAGGGAGATCAACTCGACGACGCCGTCCCGCGGGCCGGGGACACCGCTGACCATCCCGGCCGGTTCCCCGTCCCACAACGCAAGCAGGTTGTGCGAGCCGGAAATGCTCAGCCGGCCGCGCCACCGCTCCTCCCGGTCGCCGTCACCCTGCCAGTCCGCCAGCGTGGACCCGAAGGCGTACGGCGCCTCGGCGAGCGCGGCCAGCCTCAGCTCGCGCCAGCTGCCCCAGTCGTCCGGTGTCAGTACCACCAACTCGATCATGCACGGAGACTGCCCCGGAAGGGGCGCCGCCGGCAACTCCGTGTCCGCGCGGTACGACGCCGGCGTCAAGGGGCGGCGCCGGGCGCCGGGGGGCCGAGGCGACGGACGACCGGACACCGTCTGGCCCGGACTCCTGCCCCGCCTGCCTCCCGCCCACCGTCACGCCCTCGTACAGCCGCCCCGGCGGTGCCCTCCGGCGGTGCTCTCCGGTGGTGCTCTCCGGCGTAATCGCACCCTCACCGCATCGGACGCACCTCACCCAGCCGATTCATCGCGCGTGATCAACTGTTTACGGATCACGAAGAGTCTCCCTTGGGGCGCGGGGTGCGCGCCTCGATCCGGTGGTCGAAGGCGGCACCGCCGACGCCGACCGTGGTCACCCCGCCGTCGACGGTGAGGACGGCCCCGTTGACGTAGGACGCGGCCGGCGACAGCAGCCAGTCGATCGCCTCGGCGACCTCCTCCGGATCACCCGGCCGCCCGGCGGGAGTCAGCCGGTTCGCCTCCTCGTATGCCGCCTCGGCACCGCCCGCCAGCCCCGACTCCGCCGCGAACCGCGCCATCCGCTGGTCGGCCATCTCCGTACGCACCCAGCCCGGGCACACCGCATTGGCCCGCAGCCCCTGCGGCCCGTAGTCGACAGCGACGGAGCGGCAGAGGTGGAGCAGAGCCGCCTTGGACGTCGCATAGGCGGCGTTGCCGACGCTGTTGCGGAGCGCGGCGACCGAGGCGACCGCGACCACCGCGCCGCGAGCCGCCAGCAGATGCGGCAGCGCGGCACGCAGCAGCAGGAACGGACCGGTGAGGTTGGTCCGTAACAGCTCTTCCCAGTCCTCGACCGCGGTGTCGCCGACCGCGCCGCCCCGCCCGATTCCGGCGTTGAGCACCACACCGTCGAGTCTCCCGTAGGCCGTGACCGTCGTCTCGACGAGCTCGCGCACGGCCTCGGGGTCGGCGGCGTCGGAAGGGTGGGCCAGCGCTCCGGTCTCCTCGGCCACCCGGCGCAGTGGCTCGGGCCGCCGCCCGGAGATCACGACTTGGTGCCCGGCCGCGCACAGCAGCCGGGCGGTGGCGGCCCCGATTCCCGTTCCCCCGCCCGTTACCAGGACAACACGCTGTTCCGACATGGTCGTTCGCCTCCGAAGGTGGTCGGCTTCCGGTTCCCCGCGCCGCGAGCATACGAAGCGCCGGCACCGCCGCGCCGACCGGGTGCCGATCACGTCGGCACCGCGGCCGGCTCCGGGGCGAGGAACGACCGCGGGCGAAGGGCAGCGGCGAACAAAGCGACGCGGCAGCAGTGAGATGTAGAGGATGCCCCCTTGGGATTGAGCAGGCAGGTGAGGAAGCCCATCAGGAAGAGCTTGCGGGCCCCGTCCTGCGCCAACTCCTGGGTGGCGACAGCGGATCGGCCGCGGTCGGCTACTTGGCCAGGTAGCCGCCGTCGACGACATGGTCGCTGCCCGTCACATACGAGGCGTCGTCGGACACCAGGAACGCGACGAGTGCGGCGACTTCGGCCGGCTGTGCGGTGCGCCGCAGGGGGACGGCGGTAAGGAGACCGTCGGTGGCTCCGGGCGGCAGCGAGGTGACCATAGGGGTGTCGACGATGCCTGGTGATACCGACACGACCCGGATGCCGTGGCCGGCGTATTCGCGCGCCGCGGTCCGGGTCAGGGCGAGGACACCCTGCTTGGCGGCTGCGTAGGCGGCGTGCCCTCGGAAGCCCGAATGTGCCGCTATGGAGGCAAGGTTGACGATGACACCACCCGTGGCGGCCATCGCGGGGAGCTGGCAGCGCATCGCGTGGAAGACGCCGTAGAGGTTCACCCTCATCACGGTGTCGAAGTCGGCGGGCGGGAGTTCGGCAAGCGGGCTGAGGGGGCCGTTGATTCCGGCGCTGTTGACGGCGATCTGCAGGCCGTCGCGCAAGGTGGCGGCTTCCGTGACGACGCGGGTGACGCTGTCCGGGTCGGTGACGTCGATGCGGCGGGGCAGGGCGGTGCCACTGGCTGCGGTGATCTGCCGGGCCACACGGATCGCACCGTCCTCATCGAGGTCCGCGACCACCACCACAGCGCCTTCCGCGGCCAGTCGCCGCGCACACGAGGCGCCGATCCCGGAGGCGCCGCCGGTCACCAGGGCGGCCCGGTCCCGTAGTCGACCGGGCTGCGGTCCGTCACCTGACGTCTGTGCGTGTGCTGGCATGTGCGGCTCCTGGCAAAGGGAGGGGCAAGCGTGTCGAGGGAGGTGTGGGAGGCGTGCGGATCAGGACGGGCGGGCATGCGCCGTGAGCGGCAGCCGGTCCGGGCGCAGGACGGTGCCGACCAGGGTCCGCACGGGAGTGGAGCCGGCCGGTGTCAGGCGCCGGTGAGCGGTGAACGCGGCCAGCGCCAGGGTCAGTTCGGCCCAGGCGAAGTCTTCCCCGATGCACAGCCGGCTGCCTGCTCCGAAGGGCAGATAGGTGTGACGCGGCGCCCTCGCGGCGGCGTCGTGCGGCCAGCGCTCAGGGTCGAAGTCGTCCGGGTTCTTGTACAGTTGCGGATCGAGATGCAGGGCGTACGGGCTGAAGAACACCTCGGCGCCCGGGGAGAGCCGTACGCCGCCGAGGGTGACCGGCCGCACCGCGCGGCGCATCAGCAGCCACGACGGCGGATGCAGCCGCAGCACTTCGGTGAGCACCTGTCGTGTGTAGACCAGTGCGGGAAGATCCTCGAACCCGGGGGGCCGTCCGGCGAGAACGGCGTCGAGTTCGTCGTGGAGCCGTCGTTGGACGTCGGGGCGGCGGGAGATCTCATGCAGCGCCCAGGCCAAGGACGCGCTGACCGTGCCGGTACCGGCCAGGAACAGGGTGATCAGTTCGTCGGTCACTTCGGCGTCGGTCAGGGCACCGTCCGGGCCGCCCGTGGCCAGGAGCATCGAGAGCAGATCGCCGCGATCCCGGCCGTCGGCACGGTATGTCTCGATGATCCGGTGCTGGACGGCCACCAGCCGGCGCAGCGGGCCGGCGTGCGGCGGCCGCCATCCCGCCAGCAGCGGGAGGCGTTCCGCCCAGGCGTGCAGCGGGGAGAGGGCAAGGCGCATCGAGTGGTACTTGACGGACAGCCAGTCCTTGACAGCGGTGCGCAGTTCGGGGTCCTGGGGATCCGCGAAGAGGGTACGCAGCAGGATGTCGAGCGTCAGACGGTGGATCTCCGGCACCAGGTCGATGGTGGTACCGGGTTGCCAGACGGCGGCCCGTGCCACGGACCGTTCGGACATGATGCGGGCGTAGCCGGCGATCCGGTCGTGGTGGAAGGCGGGTTGCATCAGCCGACGGTGGCGGAGGTGGCGGTCGCCGGCGGCGGTGATCAGCCCGTCGCCGAGAGGCACGCGCAGGGCGTCGAACATCGCGCCCTTGTCGAAGGCGCGGGCCTGCACGGTGAGCAACTCCCGGACGATCTCATGGGAGTTGACGGCGTGTACCTGCCGGGGGCCGATGTAGATCTTCGTCACCGGTCCGTGGTGCCGCAGCTCGCGGACGAAGCCCGGAGCATCACGGTGGATCCACGGGGCGTGCCCGGCCAGCGGCACGCGGCCGGGGGCAACGGGGGCCTCGGTGGCGGCATCAGTGGCGGCATCGGCGGCGGTACGTCCCGGTCCGCCGGTCAGCCGTGCACCGATTCTGCTCATGCCGGTCCTTCTCGTACCCGGCCGCATGTCAGCCCTCCTCGCGAGCGGAGTCGGTGGCCGCCTCAGCGGTGCGGAGACGGCGCTGCCCGGCAAAGAGGCCGCCGACGGCAAACGCATGGGTGTGGGTGGGATAGTGCGTGAGGAGCGGTCGCGGGCCGTACATGAGCGGTACGCCCGGCCAGGTGCCGTCGTCGCGCTGGGTCTCCACAAGGTAGCCGAGCGCAGGTGCCCAGTGTTCCTCGTTGAGCAGGCCGCCGAGTTCCAGGGCCGCGAGCGCCAGTCCGGTTGCGGCAGGAGTGCTGGGGCCGGCACCTTCGACGGGCCAGCCACCATCGGGATTACGGGTTTCGGCCAGGGTCCGGGCGGCGGGGTGGCCTCCCGCAGGTACTGCCGCGTCGAGGGCGGGAAGGACCTCGGCGGTGGCGTACGGCAGCCCCCGGTACCACCCGGCGTGCCAGCGTCCCTGTTCGCCGAGGCGTTCGGCGAGCCAGCCACGCGCCGCGGCCAGTTGCACACGATGGCGGCCGGAGTGGCGGTCCAGTGCGGTGACGACATGCGCCACCACGTCGTCCACCGGAGGGTCCCCGGCGGACTGCCAGGTCCGCCAGAGACCGTCGGCGGTCTGTTGCCGGACAAGGTGACGTAGCCCGGACCGGATCGTGGTGCCGGGCGCGCCGCTTGCGCCGCCCAGAGCGATCAGGACGGCCGCGGTGGTGTCATTGTCGGACTCGACGCCCAACCGGTACGGCCAGCCGCCGTCCGGGTTCTGTGCCGCGACCAGGAACGCGACGGCGGACGGCAGTCCGTGGCGGTCGAAGGCCGCTGCGCCGTGGAAGGCGCGCACGGTCAGCGCGGTGTCCCAGACATCGCTGCGGGAAAAGCGCCAGGTCCCGTCGGCGAGTTGGCTGGTGAGAAGGTACTCCGCGCAGCGGCGGGCGGCAGCCGTGCCGGGGGCGGCGGCCTGGAGCGCGAGCGCCGCGAGAGCGGTGGTGACCGGATTGGCGAAGAAGTCGCCCGCTGGGGATTGCTGGTCGGCGACCATTCGGGCGGCGTGCCGGGCGGATGTCCGGTCGCCGAAGTGGGTCTCCACCAGTGCGTGCGCAGACCAGAGTTCCACCCGGGTCCAGCGCTTGAGCCGCCCCTGGGCTGCGACCGCGGTGGCCAGCAGGGTGCGCAGTGCGGCGGGACCGGTGCCGCCACTGGTCGCTCGGCCGGTGTACAGCGCGATGGCCTGGAGGAGCCGGGCGCGGGCCGACAGCGCCCGGTCCGCGAAGGAGGGGTGGCTCACGTCGATGGGGCCGCCGGTGTCCAGGGCCAGGGACAGCAGCGCCGTTTCCACTGCGTGGGCCACCGGATGGTGGCTCTGCGGGGTGGCACCGTTGGCGAGCCACGCCCTGCCCCGCTCGGCGGCTCGGTCGGCGCCGGGGTGCGGAGAGCGCGCCAGGGCCAGCGTGCACAGCGCGGTCTCGGTGATGCGAGGGGCCGGCGTGGCCAGCCATGAGCCGTTGTCCCGCTGGGTGGAGAGTGTGTGCCGGGTGGCGAGGGCAAGCGCACGGCTCACCCGTGTGGCGAGCGTGGGCGATAGATGCGCGTCCGGTATGGACGGTAACGCAGGTCCGGTTGACATCTGACTCCTGTCTTCCCGAGTTCCGCTTCCGCTTCGTAGGCGTGCTTCACCGGCGTGACTCATTGGCGTGGACGACGGCCCGACGCGCTGCCGGCCCGCCGTGGGGCGAGGCGACGCGGCTGCGGCATGCGCACCGACCCGGGTGCGTGCCGAAAAAGTACGTAGCGCAGGAACACGCACGAGCGCGGGACGTAGCCTGACGGTGTGGACACTTCGCGACCGCACAGCCACCCTCCCCGGGAGATCGTCTCCATAGCGGACACATGCTCCGCCGCCTTGCAGAGCATGCCGCGACTGGAGATCTGGCTCAAAGAGCTCGGGCTGCCCGTGGACACCGCACTGGTTCCCCTGATGTGTCTTCAGACCGCGTTCTTCACCCCTTGGCTGCCGCCGGAGACCTGCTACCAGATGTCCCGGCTCACGGTCTGGCTGATGGCGGTCGACAATGTCCTGGACGCACCGGATGCAGCGGACTCCGCGGGCCCGGACAGGACCCCAACCCGCGTCCGGGCCTGGCACCGGGTCCTCGCGGGGCGCGGCAGCGACGGCGGCGGCGACGATCCCATGGCGCGCGCTCTGGCGGAGATCGCCCGGGGCCTGCACCGCGACGGCCCGCCCGAACTCACCGCCGTCTGGCGGAAAAGCATGCATCAGACGCTCATCGGCATGCAATGCGAACGCGAGACGGCCCGGACAGCGGCCGCCGGTGGCGGTGTGCCCCAGCTGACGGACTATCTTCGGCACGGCGCCTGGACCATCGGCGTCGAACAACAGGTCACCGCCCTGTGGGCCCTCATGGACGAGCCAGGTCTGCCTCGGCGCCTTCCCGTGCTGCTCGGCGCGCTGCGCGAGGCCGCGACCGCCATCCGTCTGCTCAACGACCTGCGCGGCCACCAACGGGAACAGTCCGAGGGGAAGACCGACGCACTCGCCATCGGCCTGACCGAGCAGGAGGTGTACCAGCGCGCCGAGGCAGGGCTCGAAAACTGCCGGCGGGCACTGGCTCCGCTCACCGCGGCCGGGTACGGTTCCGCGGTGGCACTGGAGCGGGTGGCGCTCTGGCATGCGCGGATGTACCACCGCTTCGACCCCGTACGCCCCGGCCGGGCCGCCACCTCGTCCCTGCCGGGCGGACCGGGCAGCGCCGCGCACGACCGGCACACCCCGTTCGTCCCCCAACCGAGGGAGGCCCCGGCCATGAGCATCGAGCAGGAAGTTCTGGACGTCATCGCGTCCGGAGGGCAGTGCGACAACGCGAAGCTGGCAGAGCTCTTCGACCGGCTCGAACCGGTCGACACCGATCTCCTCCTCGGCACCTGGCAGGGCGGCGGGTTCGAGCACACCAGCGAGAACGCCGCGCTGCTGACGAAGATGCGGTGGTACGGCAAGCGGTTCGTCGACGCCGATCACGTGGAGCCGCTGCTGTGCCGCGACGAGGACGGGACGGTCTTCTCGTACGAGGAGATGGGCCTCGCAACGTTGCGTGAGGTCATCTACCGCGGCAAGCAGTCCACGGCGATGGTCTATGACCAACTGCCCATCATCGACCATTTCCGCCGGCTCACCGACAACGTCCTGCTGTGCGTGATGGACAAGAAGGGAACCCCCACGGACTTCTTCTTCCACCTCACCCGCGTACCCGCGTCGCTGCCCCAGCCATCCGGCGACGGCAGATAGCCCGGGTGACGGTGGCTCGGTCCCCGCCGAACCAGCAGGCCGGCACGTCGTGCGTGGTCTCATGTCGGCGATGCACGAGCGGGCTGACGATCGCTGCACGAGACGCGTTCCCCACCACACGACCGTGATCGACGATCAGGAGCTCAACGCCTTTCCGCCAACCATGCACGAGCTCGCTAGCCCACCCGTACGTCCTTGCCGGTCAGTTGCGCCCGAATGCCGTTCTTCGTCACGGCGATGTCGCGCAGCCGAATGTCACCCGGCAGGTTGTCCGGCAGCTGCACGGAGAACTCCATCTGCTGCGCGACCTTCGGCTCCCGGAGCTTCTGTAGGCCCTGGATGAGCGAGGGATCGATGCCGGTGGGTTTGAGCAGCGACGGATGGTCCACGAGCGTGTCCAGCACTCGGCCCTTCATCATCTGCTGCGGAAGGACGCGCTTCCCGGTCGCCTGTTGCAGCTCGCCCTTGTCCATCTTGTCGGCGACGGGTGCAGTCAGCTGCAAGCCACCGCCCTTGCCCGGTACGTATGTGAGCAGGCCGGGCACCACCACGCGCGTGTCCTGCACGGTCATGCGCAGGCCGCGGTCCCCGGTGCGCTGCAACTGCGCACGCCCCCGGATCTGGGCCCGCTTGTCGCCCAGCGGCACATCGCCGCCGGCCACCACCGTGTTCTTCTCGGGGCCGGGCATCAAGTGGATCTGCGACGCGCCGACTTCGCGGTTCAGGTCCTTGAAGTCCAGCAGGATGTCACCGCGCACCCGGCTCAGCACCGCACCCTTGACCGAGGACGGCAGGCTGCCGACGATCCGGATGTCGTTCACCGTCCCCTTCACCTGAGCGACGGAGACCGGCCCGGCGTCGACATCCGGGACGCCGGCCTCGACATGGTCGATGTTGCCCGCGAGCACCTGCCCGATGAACGGGAAGCTGTCGATGTGCACCTCGGGCGCGGTGTGCAGCTTCAGCGCCTTCTGTACCTGCTGCGCCGCCAGGTTCTCCGCGTAGAGCACGGCCCACCGGTCCCCGAGCGCAAGAAACGCAAGAACGACGGCCAGCGCGACGACCACCTTCGCGGTCCTCCGCACGATCCGCCGCGGCTTGCGCTCGGTCCGCGGGTCCTCCTTCTCGTCGCCGGTGCGCGTGTTGTCAGTGCCTGCGTCGCCTGCGGTTGCGGCACCAGCTGGGCCGACACCGGCGTCGGTGCCAGTGGCCGCAGCCGTGGCCGAGTCCGTGCCACTGTCGGCGGCGGTAGCGGTGGCAGTAGCGGCGGTACTGGTGCCGACGTCAGCGCCGGCGCTCGAGTCGCTGTCGTTTTCGGTGACGGCGGTGTCAGCGACGGTGGCGCTGCCGGTGCCTGTACCGGAGTCGGCCCCGGCGGTGTTGCCCTGGGGCGACGAGGCGTCCGGCCCTTCACCGCCCTGGGCCGACGGCTCGTCCGAGGACTGGTTGTCCGAAGCCGGGCCGTCCGGGGCAGCACGGCTCGCCGGTACCCGCGCCTTGGAGTCTGCGGAAGGTTCGTTGGAGAGCATCGCCATCATGCGACCACAGCCCAGGCACTCGAACCAAGTTGTGCACAGTCTTCGAGATACCTACGCAGAGGGCGCCGAAGCCGGAGTCGGTGCCGTGCCCGAGCGCTGCGTTCGGTTGAAGATGCTCTGTCCCACTCGCCCCGGAACGAAGCGGCAGATAGGCGCGGTTGGGGACGTCGGCAACAGTACGGGCAGGTCCCGATGATCACGGAGTTGCGACGCTCTGTGATCACTGGGGAGACCTGTGCCCTCGCTTCGAGGATGCGGCCGGATGGCGGGACCGCCTGTCGACCGTGGCGGCCGCCCCCCGCCGACCGCGGTGGTCTGTCGGCCGCGCTCATCCGCCCCGACGTCATCGTCACCTGGGCCGCCGCCCCGGGCCTGCCCGCGGACACCGCAGCTCTGGCGACCGCGCTGCGCACCCGGCTCGGCGAACCGCACACACCTATGACGAACGGCCAACAAGGTGAACCTGGTCAGCCTCAAGGCAGGAAAAGCACCGGGCAACGCAGAGGGGAGGTCTGATGGTGTGCGATCCACTCTGACGGTCGGTTCGGCACAGATCTGCCCTGATGCTGCCGAAAGGCCGTCCCGCCCCCGCACCGGCAAAACATCCGAGGAGCAGAAACGACGATGGCACCCGATCCGACAACCGCCCAGGTGACCATGACCCTGGCTGCCCTTGCATCCACCGGGGCCACCCCGCGTCCGTCCGGGGAAACCCTGGAGCAGCAGACCAAACGAATCATCACCGGCATCAACGCGCAACTGAGCGATCCCACCCTTGCGACGCAGGACGCGTGGGAGCTGGTGTGGCTCGCCCTGAGCGAGGCCAACGCCAATATGGCCTACCTCGTACGGAGCACCAACGGCTCGAACGAGTTCGCCGTCATCGCTCGCGGAACGGACGCCGATCTGACCGACATCCTCGAAGACCTCGATGTCGGCACGGTCGTCCCGTTCCCCGAAAGCGGATCGCCGACGCCCATCGACGTTTCCAAGGGGGCAAAGGACGCGTTCACACGAGTGGTCACCGCCCGCTCGATCGCCTCTCCCTCCCCGAACGCCACGCTCGCTCAGGCGCTCTCCGTCGCGCTCAAGGCGGCGCCCTCCTCGCCGCAGCCGACCGTCTATCTGACCGGTCACAGCCTGGGCGGTTGCATCGCCACCATGCTCGCTCCGTACCTGCAGGCACAGACCTGGCCGAAACAGCCGAAGTTCGCGGTGATGACCTTCGCCGCTCCCACCGCCGGCGTACAGAGCTTCGTCGACTACTTCGACTCCGTGCCGTGGGTCATCGACGAGCGCCAGAACAACGCCTACGACCTGGTACCGCACGCGTGGGCCGATCTCGACACCACCGCCGGCTGGTACCCGAGCCCGGGACCGCAGGCGACCGAAGAAGTGAAGCTGCTCATCGGGGCGATCTCCAAGCGCACCAAGGGCAACGTCTACGTCCAGCCCGGCACGCTCTGCCTGATGAACACCGGATACACGAGCCTTGCCAAGAACCTGGTCAACAAGACCACCCAGGACTTCCTCGGCCAGATCGCCTTCCAGCACGCCAACTCCACCTACCTGGACCTGGTGGGGGCGCCTGACGTACCTTCCGGGCCGGTGGTGACCGACGTGAGCCCCACCTTTGGCGCAGCAGGCGCCACGGTGACCATCAACGGCACCGGTTTCAGTCAGGACAGCATGGTCGACTTCGGCCACTTCGCCTGCACCGAGCCGCCCACCATCGACCCCTCCGGCCTCAAGATCACCGCCAAGGCCCCCAACGGAACGGGCGTCGTCCACGTCCGCGTCACCAACACCCTCGGAACCTCCCCGGCCGTCGCGATGGGGCAGTTCGCCTACGGCGGACCCGCACCCGTGGTGGTCAGTGCGGTCAGCCCGACCAGCGGAAAGGTCGGCACCCTGGTCACCATCAACGGCTCGGGCTTCGCCGAGGGCGCCACCGTGCACTTCAAGGACAAGGCATCCGATTCGGTCAAGTTCGTCTCCACCGGCCAGATCACCGCGACCGCGCCCGGTCAGCTCGACGACCACCAGACGGTGAACATCACCGTGACGGTCGGCAAGGCCACCTCTCCCACCAGCCCGGCCGACGAGTTCACCTATACCGGACGGTAGCGTCCGCACGCTCCGTTCCGGGGTGGCCCTTCGAGCAGCCCCGGGCCCTTGCCGCCTGCCGGTCGAACCGTGCCCGGGCGAGGGATCGCCGCAGGACCGTTCGCCCTGCGGCGAGCAGATCACGGAGCTGTACGGCACGGCCGAGCAGCTGCCGGGCGACCGGCTGTCCGTAACCCCCGACAGGCCGGGGCCGGGATGAGCCGAGGCACCGATGTGCCACAGTCCGGGTACCGTGGTGCGGTGGCGGCTCGACGACAGCCCCGGCCGCCAGATCAGGTTCTGGTCGAGCCCGGCGGAGCCGCATAGGGGTCGCCGCGGACGGCGTTACGGTTGGCCGCGGCGATCCCTGCCGGACTGAACGCACTTCACCTGAGTTGTGGGGGTTCATTCAACGCGTGGTGCCTCCCGCGCCTTCGCGGCCGCAGGCCCGGTGACCGGTGGCCGGTGACCGGCCTCGGTTCGGAGACCGAGATGTGCTCGCGCGTCGGTCATCTTCGTATGGACGGTGCAGGCGCCCCGACGCCCGCTCAGCAGTCAAACACCGACCAGCAGATGTCATTCCGCAATCGCTGGTCGTCAAGTACGAGCTCGCGAATCTCCTCGGGGAGCTGGTCACGCTGCCACTGGCACTCGAGTCGCCCTGCGGCCTCGCCCTCGCCTTCCGGCGCGGCAGCACGTGTGGCCTTGATCGCATAGGCGGCCGCACCCAGCTCGTGCGCGGCGACGTGTGCGACGACTCCGGCCTGGCCGGCGGCGAACGCGGCATGCCGTGCGGCGCCGCGCAGGTCTCGGGCCGCGCCCATGGCATGGCCTCCCGCCGCGCGCGCCTGCATCATCTTGACCTCGCCACGCACCCAGGCGCGGGCATGCTCGATCGCTTGACGCGGCCGTGGGTCATCGGGCCGAGCCGACTCGAAGAGGTCAAGGACGTGCTCCGCGCAAGATGCCGCCCAAAGAGCGAGGAGATGGTGATCCGAATCAGTGAGGGTGCCACCGCGGCGGATCGTCACGAAGCGAGGGTCCCGGACCTTCGGGAGGATCATGGTTGGCACTCCTTTTGCTGGCATCCACCCCACACCTGAGGGCGCGCACCCGCGACCAGGCAAGCCCCCACGCAAAGCCTGCAAACCCGGTGGTCGATCCGCAAGCCCGTCAACTACACCGAGTCGCAATGGAGCGCGCTGCTCGTGGCTCTCTCGTGTGGAGGCGATTCCCACCGACTGCGCCACGCGGGTGTGCCGGCGGATGGGGCGCAGGCTGATTCGCGCGGCGGCAGTGTGCTGGGCCGGTGGCAGATGTGGCGCCTTGGTGGAACGTGGTTCGGCTTGCGGAGTGGTTCCCGCATCACGTGCGGGACGCCCCGGTTCAGGCTGGTCGGATCGCTCCTCGGACGGCCCCGCTGATGCGGCAGGTGTGACGGCCCTGGGCCCGGATCTTTCCCCGTGGAGCGTCCGGCTGCTTCGGGGCTGCATCCACCTGGACTCCAAGGTCGATTGTCAGTGGTGGGTGCGACGATGGGTGCATCGAGTCGGAAAAAGGGGGAGCGGTTATGTCCGGAAGCCAGAACTACATCAATCACGTTGCTCTTGTGTTGGATGCCAGTTCGTCCATGTCACACCTGAGTCGCAAGGTCGTCGAAGTCGCCGACCAGCAGATTGCATATCTGGCCCGCCGATCGCAGGAGCTGGACCAGGAAACCCGCGTTACGGTGTACGTCTTCGCAGACAAGGTGGAGTGCGTCATCTACGACAAGGACGTGCTGCGGATGCCGTCCCTGAAGCAGCTGTACCGGGTTGGTGGGATGACGGCTCTGCTGGCAGCCACGCTGAAGTCGCAGAAAGAGCTGGCGCAGACAGCTCAACTTTACGGCGACCACAGCTTCCTGACGTTCGTACTGACGGACGGGCAGGAGAACGCAAGTCATCGCTGCTTGGATGCCCCTGCCAGGGATCCGCGTGAACTGGTGCAGGCCGTGGCCAAGATGACCGAGACACAGGCGGACAACTGGACGCTGGCCGTCCTTGTGCCGGACCAGATGGGCAAGCGCGAGGCCATGCAGTGCGGTTTCCCGAAGGACAACATCGCCATCTGGGACGCCACGAGCACACAGGGTCTGGAGGAGGCCGGCCAGGTCATCCAGGAGGCAACCGAGAAATTTATGGTGGGCCGCACCCAGGGCATCCGGGGATCGCGGGCGGTGTTCTCTACAGGTGCCGAGGCCGTCAACAAGGACACCATAGAGGCAGCCGGCCTCACCCCGGTGAATCCGTCCGAGTACCAGCTGATTCCGGTGGCTCGCGAAGCGACGATCCGGGACTGGGTCGTCGAATGCGGGCACACTTACCGTACCGGTTGTGCGTTCTATCAGCTGAGTAAGTCGGAGAAGGTCCAGGCACGCAAGCAGATTGCGGTGCTGGAGAAGAAGACGGACCGGGTGTACACGGGGCCGGAGGCCCGAGCCCTGCTCGGCCTGCCGGACATGGAAACTCTCGTCAAGCCGGACCACAACGACGACTTCACGATCTTTGTGCAGAGCACCAGCGTGAACCGGAAGCTCGTACCGCACACACGGCTACTGCTGATGAGCTGACGTCTGAAAGCCCCGCCGGTCCGACTGGCGGGCTCCCCACACAGGCCGGTCAATTCACCGCGAGGGCTCTCTTCCACGTCCTTGTCGGCCTGGTCACCGGTCAGCCCCCTCATCGAGCTCCTCAGCCGGTGAGGGGCTGAACGACACCGCGGGCCCGGTTCGCCGAAGGCAGCCGGGCCCGCGAAGCCCGGCTGTGGCTCCTGGCCTCTCACCGCACCTGGTACGAGCGGCTTCGGTGCGGGGCGTAGTGACGATGCCGCAGCGTTCCAAGGCCTGCAAGGTGGTGCGTGACCGCCGAGGACGATAGGGCGGCGACGCCGACGATCACCGACATCATTCATCAAACCTTCCTGAAGGTCCCACTCCCACCGCCTCTGCCTGGACAGCGGCAGTCGAGCCCGGCGGAGACCCGTGACGGTGCCTGGGTGGCCGAGCTCGACGGCGACGCCTTCAAGGGCCATCCGAGGGAACCCGGCTGATCGTCCGCAGAACGTCCTTACGCAGGCGCCCAGTTGCGTTGCATAGGCGCCGACGGACCACGGCTGACCAGCCAACTCACCTGCTCCGACGAACCTCGCCCGCACACCGGAGCCGTGGAATCCGGCACCCACCCGACGCGGCAGCCGGGCCGGTGCCCTGCCCTCGCTCCGCCCACCAGACCGAAGCAGCCCACGGGTTGAACTGGCGACTCGTCACGAGCGATCGAGGCTCATCGCAGGCCGGACGGTCGGTTCGGCGATGGAGGTGGTTCACGTGTCCGGAGCAATGAGGCTACGGAGCAGCGGAGTAGCGATCCGCACGATGTCCTCCACGTCTGCCTCGGCCAGGTCGGGGAGGTGCAGCAGATAGCGCTGGGCGGCGAGACCCATCATGATCGCGCTGAACAATGCGGCACGCAGCCGCGCGTCGGGGGCATCGATGGTGGCGGCGATGTGATCGGTGACTTGCACGGTGAGATGCCGACGCAGCAGCTCTGCCGCTTCGTCGCTCGTCATGCTGGTCCTCAGGAGCACTGCCATGGGGCTGTCCGGATCCGCCGCCCAGGTGTCCAGCATGCCGCGCAGGCGGTTCTCCACCGTCTGGCCGGGGTCGCTGGTGGTGAGCTCGTCGTGAGGGATCTGCCAGTGGACGGCCTCACGGAACAGGTCCTGCTTGCTACCGAAATACTGGATTACGGAGGACTTGTCCACGTCAGCTTCGGTCGCAATGGCTCGGATGGTGGCGCGCTCGTAGCCGACCTCCGCGAACTTCCGCCGTGCGGCCGCCAGGATGCGCCGACGTGTGCGCTCGCCTTTGCGCTCCGGAAGGGCCGCCTCCTCGGCCGGGCCTCCTGGACCCACATTCCGCTGCACGGCCTGTCCGGGCGCATGCGCGGCCTGTCCGGGCGCATTCGTCACTGCATCGGCGCAGGTCAAGTCGGCCTCCTTTCCGGTGCCGGTCCTGATGCTACAAGCACCTCCGGGCGGCGCCGAGGACTTGGAGACGGCAGATCGGAAGGCTCCGCAGAGGGAGGAGCCGATGCGGTTGCAGGGTGAGGGCCGGCTCTCACCGCTGCCGCACTCCGGCCGGTGGAGTCCCAACGGCCGGAGTGAGACGCAACGGTTCGGCGAAACCGTCACCGTGGTGGTGTGCGGAGGAGGGCCGTCCGGCTCAGGCGGTCAGCGCCGCTGCATCCTCCACCAGCCGGTTGAGGTCCGGCAGAGCGTGGGACCGGCGCTGCAGTCCTTGGGCCCGCGACCGGTAGGAGCGGTCCTCCAGCACGTTGCGCACCGCCTCGGCCAGCGAATTGCGGGTGACGTCCTGGACGTCTATCCGCGTCCCGACGCCCAACTCCTGCAGCCGGCTGGCATTGTGGGACTGCTCGGCGAACAACGGCACGGCCACCATGGGGACTCCGGCTGCCAGCGCCTCCCGGGTCCCGTTGAATCCAGCATGCGTGATGAACAAATCACTGGACCGGAGCAGCAGTTCCTGCTGGACGAACGACGTCAGATGGACGTTGTCGGAGCGTGGTCCGTCCCACTGCCGCGGGTCGCGGTCCGCCCCCAGGGCCACGACACCGGTGACCGGCAGCTCTCCGAGTGTCTCGACGATGGTCTCCAGCAGAGCCTGGGCGCCGCCGGGTAGCCGGGTAGCGTTCGAGCCGAGGGTGGCGAGGACGAGCGGCCGGTCCGTGGAGAGTTGGGCGATATCCGGGTCGAGGGCACCCTGTGCCGCCTGGGCGGGGACCTGGTAGTAGCGGGCGCTGGGCAGTCGGCTGTCCGTGGGGTAGAAGTCCTCCGGAACGACTCCGGCGCGGAAGGTGCGGAACGTGTGCCAGGCGTCGCTGACCGGTGCCAGGCCGAACTTCCCGCGTTGCCGGTTGAGTTCCTCCGTCACGACGGGATGGGCGTAGGGCGCCATCGGCGCGATGTCCAGAGCGCCGTGTGGGATGCCGAGACATTCCGCCGCCAGATAGCCGCCGTACTCGGTCGACTCGTGGAGGATCAGGTCCGGTTGCCAGCTCCTCGCCACTTCGAGGAGGTCGCGGGTGCCGGCCTCGGCAAGGTGGCCGACGAAGGCCGAAGCAAAGAACTCCGGCGCCAGCTCGACGGTCACGGAACCGGCCTTCTCCATGCCCGGCGGGGGCCGGAGGGTACCCCCCTGGAGTGCTTCCCCCATCGACTGGACGTTGGGCAACGTCAACGCGGTGAGTCCGCGCTTCTCGATGTGCTCGACGACGCCGGCTCCCGTGGCGACGGCTACCTCATGACCTGCCTCTTTAGCTCTCTCCGCCACTGGCAGCACCAGGGGGGCGAGGTGCGAATAGATTGCGTGTGCAGTGATGAGAATGCGCATGGTGCTCGCTCTCCACGATGCGGTGCAGGCGCCACGGCGTGGGCCTCGCACCGGACTTCACGGCCGACTTCGCAAAAAATAAACGCTTGTTGAGAATCTATCACTCGCCCTTCGCGCCCCCTTCAGCCCCCTGCGACGCCCGCTCGCGCTCGCGTGCTCCTTTCGGGCGCTCGACGGGCGAGGCACACACGGGCGAGGCACACACGGGTGAAGCACACACGGGTGAAGCGCACACGCGTGAATGTCGTGCGACGTGAGTGCACCGCCGGGCAGCCGCATCCCGCCCCGTACCCCTGACTCTGTTCGGCGAGAACGCTCAGGCTTCGCTGCGAGAGGTCACTTGGCGGCGGGGTCCGGCGTGCCGCGTCGGGTGGACGCCCACAGCACGAGCCCGAGGCAACTGAACGCGGCACCCAGTGCGCATACGGCGCCCCAGCCGGCCGCCGTGTAGAGGGAGGTCGCGGCGAGGGCCCCGATGCCGCTGCCGATCGAGTAGAAGACCATGTATCCGCCGATCAGCCGGCTGCCCGCGTCCGGGTGCAGCGCGTAGATCAGGGTCTGGTTGGTGACATGGACCGCCTGCACGGCGAGGTCGAGAAGGATCACCCCGACGACCAGGGCCCAGAGCGAGCTGCGGGTGAAGGCCAAGGGCAACCACGAGGCGGCGAGCAGTGCCAGGGCGATGCCGGTGGTCCGCCGGGAGAGCCCGCGGTCATTCAGACGGCCCGCCGCGGTCGCGGCCAGGGCGCCGGCGACACCGATCAGCCCCAGCGCCCCGATCGCGCTGTGGGGCAGGAAGTACGGGGCCTCGCTGAGCGGCAGCGCCACGCTGCTCCACAGGGTACTGAAGGCGGCGAAGACCAGCAGACCGAACAGGGCCCGGAGCCGCAGCAGTTGTTCCCGTGCGAACAGGGTGATCGTGGAGCGCAGGAGCTGTCCGTAGCGCAGAGTTGTCGGCGGAGCGTCACTGTGGCGCGGCAGCACTCGGTACAGCACCAGGGCGAGCAGAGCGGTGAGCGAGGCGGAGGCGAGATAGACGGAGCGCCAGCCCGCGAGATCAGCCATGAGGCCGGATGCGGTGCGGGCGAGCAGGATTCCGATGACCACGCCGCTGGTGACCAGACCGACGACCCGTCCGCGCCCGGCGGGAGGGGCCAGTGATGCCGCGAAGGCCACCAGCATCTGCGTGACGACCGCGAGAAGCCCCGTCGCGGCCATGCCCGCAAGCAGGATCGCCGCCGTGTGGGCGGCGGCCACCACGGCCAGCGCCACCACCAGGAGCAGTAACTGGGCCACGATGAGCCGCCTGCGGTCGGCCACGTCGCCCAGCGGTACGAGGAAGAAGAGTCCCAGCCCGTATCCGACATGCGTGAGGGTGACCACGCTGCCGACAAGTGCCGGGCTCATGCCGAGGTCGTGGCCCATGGTCACCAGGAGCGGCTGGGAGAAGTAGACGTTGGCCACCGCGGCCCCGCATGCGACGGCGAACAGTATGACGACACCACGGGACAGAACGAACGCGGAACCTTCCCCGCTTCGGCACTCGGTCCGTCGTGTCACAGCCTCACCGTTGCCGGGCATCAGCACAGCACCCCTCCACGTATCTAGTTTCATCTTGCTACCAACGACTTCGACGACGGTAAGGCTTTTTGGTAGCATGTTGCAACCATCGTGAGACTGAGGGACGTGAGAGACGCCATGGTGACCAGGACGCGCTTCGACGACAGCGAATGTCCCGTCGCCCGGTCGGTGGACGCGATCGGCGACTGGTGGTCCCTGCTGATCGTGCGGGACGCTTTCGACGGAAGCCGGCGCTTCGGGGAGTTCCAGCGCAGCCTCGGCGTAGCGAAGAACATCCTCACCGCGCGTCTGCGCACCCTGATCGCCGGCGGCGTCCTCGAATCCGTCCCCGCCTCGGACGGCAGCGCCTACCGTGAGTACGTACTGACTCCGAAGGGCAAGGCGCTCTTCCCTGTCATCGTGGCACTGCGACAGTGGGGCGAACAGAACTTCTTCGCCCCCGACGAACCACACTCACAGTTGGTCGACCGCCGACAGGGACATCGCCTCCGCGCACTGGAAGTGCTCTCTGCGGACGGACGACGGCTGCACCCCGACGACACCGCCGTCCACAAGATCTCCACCCCGTGATCCGAGCCGGAGTCGACCGCCTTTGTGAAGGCATCCTTTGAGATGGCGCCTCAGTTGGGCGGTGAACTCCAGGGATTCCACGTCCGTGCGAGATAGCTACGAGCCCACCCAGTTCAAGCACGGGATCGACGACGGCAATGACGGCTGCAGCACCCACAACGCTTCCTCGCCGAAGCCGTCACCCAGCCCAGCCCACTATCGGAGCCGGCCTCCCTACCTTCGGTGGCGTCTGACGCTCCTGCTACGACACGACCGTCCAGGGGCTCTCCGGTCTCGACATCGACATCAACGTCGACATCGACATCGACATCGACCGCAGGGTGGTTCTTCGAGGCCTGGGACGCCGGTGCTTCCCAGCGGACCGCTGCCCGCTGCCCGCTCCCCGCCGTCCGCCGCTCGGCCTACGTCAATGGCGTCCCGCTTGTCCCACCCGCAGGCGTGGGCATGGGAAAGGTCCACCCGTGAGGTTCTGAATGTAGGGGAGGCGCCACCAGTGCGGTCCTGGGCTAATCGTCGATGCACTTGGGGTACTTCGAGCCCCGGTAGCAGTCGTGGTAGTCGTACTTGCTGACCCGGAACTTCTTCTCCTTCCCCTCCTTCGTGGGATCGACGACCAGGTAGAACTTCTTCCCGTCCTTGGACTTGTCGGTGACCCGGCCCTTAGGGCCTTGGCCAAAGTCCTGCGCGCACCCGGCGAGTGCGAGGGCGGCAACTGCCACGAGGGCGGGGGCGAGGATAAGGCGACGCATGTCGTGCTCCGATCAAACTTGAGACGACGGCAGTCTAGGAGGTCGGCTGACCGGCGGAGCAGGCAGGCTGCTCGCTTCCGCCGCCTGCGCGCACTTCTGACAACTCAGGCCGCAGGTACGGAATTGCGCCGCCAGACCACCGCACAGTGCGAGTACCTTTCCGACCTGGTGAGCGCCACGCCCCATCGGCCGCCGGGCTGTTGTCGTTCTGCGCCCGGCACTCTGCGCCAGCTCGTCACCCCGGGGGCGAGAGCACCGACGTGGAGTACGAGCGGGTGCAGAACGTGGAGTTGGGTGCAGCGGCTTCGAGCTGCAAGCGCGGGACATGGCGGTGCGCCGCAGGGCGGGCCTGCGGCGCACTGTGGGTGGCTGTCGAGGCGGCATCAAGCCTCACCAGCCGGTTGGGGAGGTCAGTGGCTGTGGCCCCAGTGGCCGTGGTGTCCGCCGTGCCGGCCCCAGCTTTCGACATCGACGATGCGGCGGTGGTCGTTGCGCAGGATGGCGGTGTCGTTGTTGTCCCACACGTAGGTGCGGCGGTCCTGGTAGAGGTTCCAGCGGTTGTCGCGTCCGATACCGGTGTGGACACGGACCTGGCTGTGGCCCTTCAGGCGCACATTGCCGAAGCGGTAGGTCTGGCCGGAGCGGTCGGACAGGGTCCAGCCACGGAGGTTGACCGCGCGGTGACCGGTGTTCTTCACCGTCACATATTCCGCGTTCAGGCTCCGGTTGGAGCGGTCATCGCGCCCGGGGCTGTCGTACTGGATCGCTCCGAGACTCACCGCCGAGCGGTGGTGGTGCGGGGCCGGAGCGTGGTGACCGTGGCCGGCAGCGGCGGCCGGGAGGACAGCGGTGGCCGCGAGAGCCGCAGAGCCGAGGACCGCGGCGGCGATACGTGAAGCGTTACGGGACACGAAAACCCCCTGGATACGGCGCCACAGCGGGGCGCCGGAAACCGGATACCCGGCCGGTTTGACCGGGCCCCCACACAGTGACCGCCCGTCATGCCTTGACGGAAGAAATCCGGTTTGGTGTTACAAAACACGGACATATACACAACCCCATTAAGCCAGGCGCGCACTCCCCCGCGTCCATCAGCCCCAATGCGACGCCCCCTACACACATCCAGGCGCCCCAAGGGGTTACCGACGATCACGCATGGGGCCCGCTCAAGGATGCCGAGAGCTAGCGTCGGCGACGAGGTGGACGTCGACGGCACCCACGGGCAACTCCCAGAAGCCGACGCCGTCCCTTTCCGCCGGCAATCGCACCACACTCACCCTCGGCGACCACACTGAACTCGCCCTCCACAAAAGCCCCGACAAACGCAAAGCCACCCGCTACCTCCCCCTCGGCAGCGATGAACGGACCGAGCAACTCCATACCGCGCGGGCGGCCAACCGGGAACTGACCTAGGCACTGAAGCCGCGCGGACGCCACCTGATAGCCATTCGCTACGAAGCGACCGCGTATACAGACTCGCTGATCTGCCGCAGTGGTCTGAACAGCTAGGATCCGGCCGGAGCACCGGGACTCCGACACGAGCACGGCGCCGGGTCGATGCCAGCGACTCCTGAGACGCGGTGCCCTTGCGGCCGCGGAAGCCGAACAGCTCTGGGGGAAGAGCACCTCAACCTGGCCCCGGTCCGCCGACCCCGCCGCCCGGCAATTCCTACGTGCCGCAAGCGCCCCACCAGCAAACCCACCACCAAACGCCCGACACACTCGCCAGAGGGAGAGCCGTGACCGACGCCGTGGCTCAGGTGTGCCCGATCAACCCGGTGATCGACCTGGTGTTCAGTCGCTGGACCACGCCGATCCTGTGGGTCCTCAAACACCACGGCCGGCTACGCCAACGAGCTGCAGCGGCCACCTGCCCGCCATCACCCCCAAGGTCCTCACCCAGCGTCTGCCAGGTTGGGCCCCACCCGCGTCGCTCCGAGCGGACGGATAATCTGGGCCCGTCAGCGAAGATCGCAGAAGGGCGGAGTACATGGCAGACATCATGGAGACGGCGGCGCGTAAGGTCTTCGAGCGCTACGACATCGACGGGGACGGCCTGGTCACTGCCGACGAATACCGGAAGGTCGTGGCGGAGTTGGAGGGCTCGGAGATCACCGAGTCGGAGGCCCAGGCACTGATCGACTCGCTCGACACCGACAACGATCGCCAGATGTCGTTCGAGGAGTTCTGGGCGGCCATGAATGGCTGACACCGCCGGGTCCGGCACGTGAACGTGCCGGAGGCGATGTGGTCCCTTCCCGTCATCGCGTGGATCGTGGACGACGTAAAGCGAGGCCATGCCCGTATTCCCGCAAGAGCTCTGGCCCGAGAAGGACTGCAAGGGCCAGGAGAACGACTGGGATGTGCACGGGGTGAGCAACGTACGGGCCGTCCTGATGTCCGCCGTGCCAAATATGGGCCGGCGGCGCTACAACGGCTCTGATTCCGAATCGGATCCCTGGGCTGCAGTAGCCGCGGATGGCGGTTGAGCCGGCCGAACACACCAGTACGCGCAGACCCCGGGCCCTCATGAACCCGGGGTCTCGTGCTGTCAGCGCTCGAACGCGGGAAGGCAGGCCAGACCGGTGTCGAGCATGATGCGGCCGAGTGTCTCGGCCTTCGCTGCGAGGTCCGACGGCACTTCTTCAATGCTGTCGGCGAAGACCCCTACAGGGGCGTAGCTCTTCGGGCTCATAGCCACACCACCGCCCTCAAAATCGTCGACATGGGGCGGATTGCGGAGGGGCATTACGCCATCCCCATCCTCGACAGAGGAACACCTGCCTCGCCATCGCTAAATCCACCCCTCAGGGATAAAGCCCATTCGAGTGAATGCGGGACGGCGTAAGTCGCCAGAAGTGAACAAAGCCAATCGGCGCCTATGCACTGAGCGCCGACTATCGTCGAGTTCACATCCCTCTGCAGGAGATCCTCATGGACTACTTCGACCTCGGGACCTTCACCCGGCCCGTATCGACACGTTCGCCGGAAGCACAGCTCTGGTTCGGCCGTGGCCTCGCCTGGAGCTACGCGTTCAACCACGAAGAGGCCGTCAGCTGCTTCGAATCGGCGGCGACAGCGGATCCCGGCTGCGCCATGGCGTACTGGGGCATCGCGTTCGCCCTGGGCCCCAACTACAACAAGCCCTGGGAGTTCTTCGACGAGACCGAGCTGCAGCGCACGGTGGAACGGGCACACGCCGCCGTCGAACGGGCCCACGCACTGTGTGACGGGGCCACGCCGACCGAGCGCGCGCTCATTGAGGCGCTGCGCGAGCGCTACCCCGTCTCGCAGGCAGTGGAGGACTGTTCCGTCTGGAACGAGCCGTATGCCGAGGCCATGCGCGCCGTTTACGAACTCGCACCCGACGACCTGGACGTCGCCACCCTCTACGCGGACGCGTTGATGAACCTCACCCCGTGGCAGCTGTGGGACCTGCGCACGGGCGAACCCGCCGGCGATGCGCGCACGCTGGAGGCGAAGGCCGTCCTTGAGTGCGCGTTGTTGACCGCGGCAGGCAGCGATCACCCGGGCACACTCCACATGTACATCCACCTGATGGAGATGTCGCCGACGCCGGAGAAGGCTCTGTCGGTCGCCGACCGACTGCGAGGGCTGGTCCCGGACGCGGGGCACCTGCAGCACATGCCCTCACATCTCGACGTGCTGTGCGGGGACTACCGACGGGTCGTGTCGGGCAACAGCGACGCGATCAGGGCCGATGAGAAGTACCTGCGGCGAGCCGGCGCGATGAACTTCTACACGCTGTACCGCTCCCACAACTACCACTTCAAGATCTACGGGGCGATGTTCCTCGGCCAGTCCAGGACGGCACTGGAGACGGCCGCACAACTCGAGGCGTCCATCCCCGAGGAGCTGCTGCGCGTGGAGAGCCCGCCCATGGCCGACTGGCTGGAGGGCTTTCTCGCCATGCGGGTGCATGTGCTGATCCGCTTCGGCCGGTGGACAGACATTCTCGCGCTGCCGATGCCCGCCGACCCGGAGCTCTACTGCGTCACCACGGCGATGCTGCACTACGCGCGCGGAGTGGCCTGCTCCGCCACGGGGGCGACCGCCGAGGCCGAGGCCGAACGAGAACTGTTCCGCCGCGCGGCCGAGCGGGTTCCCGGGACGCGGATGCTGTTCAACAACACGTGCCGGGACATCCTGGCGATCGCCTCCGCCATGCTCGACGGCGAACTCGCGTACCGCAAGGGCGAGTACGACGTGGCGTTCGCCTCCCTGGAGCGCTCCATCGAGCTCGACGACAACCTGCCCTACGACGAACCGTGGGGCTGGATGCAGCCGACCCGCCACGCCTACGGGGCGCTCCTGCTGGAACAGGGCCGGGTCGAGGAGGCCGAGGCCGTCTACCGGGCCGACCTCGGACTCGACGACACCCTGCCCAGGCCGTTGCAGCATCCCGGAAACGTATGGGCCCTCCACGGCTTCCACGAATGCCTCGTGCAGCTCGGCAGGACGGGAGAAGCCCGCATCGTCGCCCAGCAACTCACCGTGGCCACCGCACTCGCGGACGTCCCCGTCGAGGCGTCGTGCTTCTGCCGCCTCGACACCGCCGCCGGCGCGAAGAGCGGCTGCTGCTCCGACGGAATCCGTGACAGTGCGAACTGATGCCGTGTACCCACTCCCGGCCCCCGGCATCATGCCAGGCCCATCCACGCGTCAGCTCCGAACGTGCCCTTCACGTCGGATGCGATGGTGATGGCGTCCACCTTGGCTTGCAGGGCGTACACGGTCGTCTTGCGGGCGCCGCGGACGCTGAGGTGGACGGGGCTGTCGCCTGGGTGGTCCGCGAGGATGCGCTTGAGTTCTCTGACGGACTGTTCGGTGATCCGGTGGGCGGGAAGGGCAAGTCGCACGGGGGGTTTGCCGCCGTGCTCGGCGGAGGAGACGTCCAGTACCGCGAGTTCTCTGCCGAAGACGTTCACGGTTCCGTCCCGGTCCTCGATCTTGCCCTTCACGGAGATGACGTTGTCTTCGGCCAGCGCGTGCTGCACCAGCTGGTAGGCGGCGGGGAAGAAGAGAACCTCGATGCCGGCATCACGGTCCGCCAGGTTCACGATGGCCCAGGCGTTGCCCTGTTTGGTCATCTTGAGCTGGATGCCGGTGATCAGTCCGGAGAGCTGTACGTCCCCGGTGGTGCGGCCGGAGGCGAGTAGTTCGGCGATGGAGCAGTCCCGTGCGCCGGAGAGGATGTGCTCGGCGCCGTCCAGTGGGTGGGCGGAGACATAGAGGCCGAGCATGTCGCGTTCGGTCGCCAGGAGCTGTCGGCGGGGCCACTCCGTGTCGTCGATGGCGAAGTCGAGGCCGAAGGGCGCAGCGCTGCTTCCTTCGCCGCCCAGGTCGGCGAAGAGGTCGTCCTGTCCGAAGCTTGCCGCTTTCTTCACGGGGATGATCGCGTCGATGGCGTCCTCGTGGATGGCGGTGAGGCCCTTGCGGGAGTGCTCCAGGGAGTCGAAGGTGCCGGCCTTGATCAGGGACTCCACAGCTCGTTTGTTCAGTGCGGACAGACCGGCCTTGTCGAGGAAGTCGGAGAAGGAGGTGAACTTCCCTTCCCGGCGGCGGGCGTCGACGATGGCGTCGATGACGTTGTCGCCGACATTGCGTACGGACCGCAGCCCGAACCGTACGTCGTCGCCGATGGCGGTGAACTCGGCGACGGACTCGTTCACGTCGGGCTGGAGGACGCGAACGCCGTTCTTACGGGCGTCGGCGAGGTAGATCGCGGCCTTGTCCTTGTCGTCGCCGACCGAGGTGAGCAGGGCGGCCATGTACTCGGCCGGGTAGTTGGCCTTGAGGTAGGCGGTCCAGTACGAGACGAGGCCGTAGCCGGCGGTGTGGGACTTGTTGAAGGCGTAGCCGGAGAACGGGAGCATGACGTCCCACAGGGCCTTGACGGCTTCCTCGCTGTACCCGTTGCCCCGCATGCCGTCGTGGAACTTGTCCCACTCCGCGGCCAGCACCTCCGGTTTCTTCTTGCCCATCGCACGACGCAGCAGGTCGGCGCCGCCGAGGGTGTACCCGGCCAGTTCCCGGGCGATGGCCATGATCTGCTCCTGGTAGACGAGCAGGTGGAAGGTGTTGCCGAGGATGGGCTCCAGGGCGTCGCGCAGCTCCGGGTGGATGGGGGTGATGTCCTGGCGGCCGGTCTTGCGGTGGGCGTAGTTGGTGTGGGCGTTGGCCGCCATGGGGCCGGGCCGGTAGAGGGCGTTGACTGCGGCGATGTCCTCGAACCGGGTGGGTTCCATCTGCTTCAGCAGTACGCGCATGCCGCCGCCGTCGAGCTGGAAGACACCGAAGGTGTTGCCCTCGGCCAGCAGCCGGTAGGTCTTGGTGTCGTCCAGGGGGATGACGACGGTGGACGGGTCGCCGTCCAGGGGGTCAACGGTGGCGAGGCTGATGCCCCGGTTCTCGCGGATGTTCTCGATGGCCTGGTCGATGACGCCCAGGTTCCGCAGCCCCAGGAAGTCCATCTTGACCAGACCCATGTCCTCGCAGGACGGGTAGTCGAAGCCGGTGATCTTCACGCCGTCCGAGGCGCGCATGTGCAGTGGGATCCGGTCGGTGAGCTTCGTCTTGGACAGGATCACCGCCGCGGCGTGCACACCGGTGCCGCGGGTGAGGCCCTCCACCCCGCGGGCGGTGTCGATGACCCGCTTCACATCCTGCTCGTTGCCATACATCTGCCGGATCTCGCCGGCCTCGCCATACCGCTCGTGGGAGGGGTCGAAGACGGCGGCCAGCGGGGCGGACTTGCCGTTGTGGTCCGGCGGGAGCGCTTTGGTGATCCGCTCGCCGTGGGCGTAGGGGTAGCCGAGGATGCGTGAGGAGTCCTTGATCGCGTTCTTGGCCTTGATCTTGCCGAACGTGTTCACCATGGCGGTGTACGCCTCGCCGTACTTCTCGGTGACGTAGCGGACCATCCGGTCGCGCTGACGGTCGTCGAAGTCGAGATCCACATCCGGCGGGTTGATGCGCTCGGGGTTCAGGAACCGTTCGAACAGCAGGCCGTGCTCCAGGGGGCACAGCTCGGTGATGCGGGTGGCGTAGGCGACGATCGAGCCGGTGGCCGAGCCCCGGCCCGGGCCCAGCGGGATCTTGTTGTCCCGGGCGTGGCGGCAGATGTCCGCCACGACGAGGAAGTAGGAGCTGAAGCCCATGGGGCCGATGACCGACATCTCGGTCTCGAAGCGGTCCACGATGTGCGGGGGAACCGGGTCCCCGTAGCGCATGGCCAGACCCTTGAGGACTTCCTTGCGAAGCCACGACTCCTGTGTTTCGCCTTCCGGCACGTCCGGGAACTGCGGCATCTCGTCGACGTAGTCGAAGACCTCGTCGTAGGACTCGATGCGCTCGGCGATCAGCAGGGTGTTGTCGCAGGCTTCCGGAAGCTCCGAGAACAGACTGCGCATCTCGGCGGCGCTCTTGAGGTAGTAGCCGGAGCCGTTGAACCGGAAGCGGCCCGGGTCGTCCTTGTTCTTGCCGACACCGATGCACAGCAGACTGTCGTGGGCGTCGGCCTGGTCCTCGGTGACGTAGTGCGCGTCATTGGTGGCCAGGAGGGGGATGTTCAGTTCCTTGGCCAGGCGCAGCAGGCCCTCACGGACCTCACTCTCGATGTCCAGGCCGTGGTCCATCAGCTCCAGAAAGTAGTTCTCGCGGCCGAAGATCTCCTGGTAGGCCGCGGCAGCAGCCTTCGCCTCGTCATACTGGTTCAGCCGCAGTCGGGTCTGGATCTCGCCCGAGGGACAGCCGGTGGTGGCGATGACCCCGTCCGGCCGGTCAGCGATCAACTCCCGGTCCATGCGCGGCTTTCCGGCAGGGAACTGACCCTCATAGCTGGCCTGCGTGCTGAGCCAGAACAGGTTCCGCAGGCCCTGGCTGGTACGCGCCCACATGGTCATGTGAGTGAAGCGGCCGCCACCGGAGACATCCTTCGACCCCTCACCGTCCGCGTTCGTGGCGCGCCGGCCTCCCGGCCTCCAGAACTCCTGCTTACGGACGAACCGAGAGGAAGGCGCCACGTACGCCTCGATGCCGATGATCGGCCTGATCCCCCCGAAGCCCTTCGCGACCTGCGCGAACTCGTAGGCGCCGAACATGTTGCCGTGATCGCTCATGGCGATCGCGGGCATCTCCTGCCGGGCCACCTCGGCGAACATCGGCTTCAGCTTCTGTGCGCCGTCCAGCATCGAGTATTCGGTGTGATTGTGCAGGTGAACGAAGGAATCCGACACGTGAGGGTCGCCTCCGGGGTGAGTAGGGAGCCCCATCCCGGCCAGGGACACGATGGGGCCTTGTCGGTGGCCGGCCGCACCGGCATCGGCATCGGCAGATGGCTGGACGGCTGGACGGCTCGGCCCGTCGCCATGCAGTCACGACGACGGAGCGGCCAAGGGGCCGCACCGCCCGTGCACGTGATCAGTCCGAGCCTTTGGAGTGCAGGCCCGGCAGCCACCCGGCCGCCGGGCAGCGCGCCTCCTGCCGCACTGCCTGCGAAACCACATGTTGACCAGAGACATCAAAGCCAGCGTGGCCTATGGGAATCAAACAACCATTTCGCCGACCACAGTCAACGATTGGTTGTCCACCTAGGATGGTCAGCGTGGATCTCATCGCCGTGCGCACCTTCGTCACCGCCGTGGACGCGGGACAGTTCCAAGAAGCCGCCGCCAACTTGTCGATCACCCCACAGGCCGTCTCCAAGCGCATCGCCGTGCTGGAGAAGGACCTCGGTGTGCAGCTGTTCAGCCGTACGGCCCGCGGAGCCCGGCTGACCATCGACGGGCAGGCGTTCCTGCCTTACGCCCGGGCTCTCCTGCAAGCCGAGGAACGGGCAGCCGCTTCCGTGCGACCAGGGCGCCGGGCGTTGCGCGTCGACGTGATCGGCCGCCGGGTTTCCGTGGCCGGTCTGCTGCGCGACTTCCATCGCGCGTATCCGGAGACCGATCTCGATGTCGTGACCCTGTTCGACTCCGACACGGCCATCGCCGCCGTCCGGTCCGGGACGATCGACGCGACCTTCCGCGCCGTGACCATGCCGGGCCGGCAGCTCCCCGAAGGCATCGAGGCCACTCCGGTCTACGACGAACCGCTCCACCTGTTCACCGGACCGGCCCACGAGTTCGCCGCCGCCCGCGCGATCACTCCCGCACAGCTCGCCGGGCGCCGGATCTGGATGCCCGGCAACCTGCCCGGCACCGAGTGGGCCGCCTACTATGACGAACTCGCCGCAACGTTCGGTCTCACCATCGACGCGGTCGGCCCCAACTTCGGTATCGAGCCCCTCCTCGACACGATCGCGGCCTCCTCGACACTGGCGACCTTCGTCAGCGAACAGACCCCACTGGTCTGGCCTGCCGGCCACGACCTGCGACGCATCCCCCTGCACGACCCGACCCCGGTCTACCCGCACTCACTGATCTGGCGCACCGACAACCCGCACCCCGCCCTCACCGCACTGCGAAACCAGCTCACCTCTGCCTACCCCGGCCGCCCCGACAGCGGGACCTGGACACCTAAGTGGGCCGAGCGCGCCACAGCACGTTGAAGCTGCGGCGGAGGCCTCGGTCGAGGAGAGCAAGCTGCTGTGGATCGGCGAACCGCCCCTGCTGACCCGTCTGGTCCACGCGGACGTCCCCGGTGTGTACGCATACGTGATGCGGCACGGCGGCTTCCCTGAGCACCCCGAGCCCCCCGATCTGTATGCCCTGCAGCGCGCCGAGGTCCTTCTGACACCGCCGGTGAGGCCGGCCAGGTGGGGCCGGAAGCGCGTGGCGACCAGACCCTGCGCGCGGGGCACGGGTTCAGTAAGTGCCGCCGATACCACACCGGTTGACGGCGACGTCGCGCGTCGAGGGCGAGCTGAACGGCCGTTCCGCCGGGGCTGTCACCGGACTTGTTTCCACTCGTTGGCGAGTGCGCGGTCATGGGCGAGTGCGCGGTCGTCATGTCCGCTACCGACCGGGGCCCGTCTCCGACCGGGGGTGTTGCGTCAGCGCCGAGTTGGCAGCCTCAAGGATGTTACGGAAGGTGCGGGTGATGACCGGCCGTGCGAGGAACCGGGTGAGGACGGCGCCGAGCACCGGGACGGGGATCTCGGCGCGGGTGGTCCAGCGCACCTGGGTGCCGCCCACGACCTCGGTGAATGTCATGCGGCCGAGTTCGTGCCGGGACGGTGGCAGGCTGCGCTCGACGACGTACTCGGTGGCGTGCGGCGGGTCGTAGTGGGTGATGCGTTCCCGGAACCAGCCGATCAGCCAGAGATGACTGCGCACGGCACCGACGCCGTAGGGAGCGGCCTCGCCGTGCCGGGTCAGGCGGCAGCGCAGCACCAGGGGCGAGCTCGTGTAGGTGGTGGTCGTGGTGAGCCAGGCGAACACCTCGTCGATCGGGGCGTCGATGACGCGTTCAACGGTCATGGTTTCCATGGCTGGGTTCTCCTCTGTCGAGTGAATGGACCGTCTCGGAGCGGCGTAGCTTGTCCGGGTTGCGCATGCCGTAGAGACCGGTGATCTGTCCGCCATCGATCTCGAAAACCACCAGCCAGTCGAGTTCGCCGTCGGTGAGGAAGCGTGCCGCGGGCATGCCGTTGTATGTGGCGTGCTCGATGCGGGTCGTCGTGGTGGTTGCGGTGCGGATCACGCCGAGCACGAAGCGGGCGACGTCATCGCGGCCGATGACCGGCCTGCGGGCGGCGACCACCTTCCCACCGCCGTCGGAGATCTGTACGACGTCGGGCGCCAACAGGTCTATCAGTGGCTTGACTTGTCCCGTCGTCGCGGCGAGCAGGAACTGCTCGACGATCCCCCGGGTGGCCTCCGAGTCAGGCTCGAAGCGGCGGCGCCGCGCGTGGACGTGCCGGCGTGCGCGGTGGGCGATCTGCCGGACGGTGACCTCGGTCTTGCCGATGCAGGCGGCGATCTCGCCGTGGGTGTAGCCGAACACCTCGTGCAGCACGAACACCGCACGCTCGGTCGGGTTCAGCGTCTCCAGGACGAGCATCATGGCCATCGACACCGACTCGGCCAGGATCGTGTCGTCGCTCACGTCGGGCGCGGTGCGGATCGGCTCGGGCAGCCACGGGCCGACGTAGTCCTCGCGCCGTGCCCTGACCGTGCGCAGGTGGTTGAGGGCCTGCCGGGTCACCACGCGCACCAGATAGGCGCGCGGATGCTCGACCGTGGCCGGATCGACCGCGCTCCACCGCAGATAACTCTCCTGCAGCACGTCCTCCGCATCGGCGGCGCTGCCCAGCATCTCGTAGGCGATGGTGAACAGCAGTGAGCGGTGCTCGGTGAAGACATCCTCAGCCACGGCCGGCCCCGCACCACTCCCTGGTGCAGCGGCCGGTGTGCCGTGGCCACACCATGGACTGGCAGACCCACTCATCGGCCACCGCCGCGGTGCCGCCGGCGACCGGGGGCCCGGTCGGAGTGCCGCCGCTGAGCCGGGAAGTCTGGATCACACCCCCTCGGCATCCCGGGCTGGCGGCCCGCCCCATCACGGCCGCAACCACGCGTTTGGTATCTCGGTTCACACCCGGCCCCTCTCTTCGGACGCCCATCGAGACACCCCTCACCAGAAAACCGTGACAGCCCTCCGATGTGATTCCGTTCACCACGCGGGTCGGCGAGATCGAAGCGCTGAAGCCTACGAACCGACCGCCGCCGTGCGCGCTGACCGAAGCGCTCAGACGGCCGGCTCGGGCGCTCACCCGGCAGGCCGAGCGCTCAGCTACACCTGCCCTGTGCCAAGGGGACCTTGAGCGTCCACCGATGAAGCGTGCGTGGCTGGAGAGTTGTTCCGCTGCCGGCCCCCTTTTGCCGGTGTCATTCGGCCATGCCGCCGGCGAACGGCATCGTCTGCCATTGGTCGACGGCAGGCTGCAAGTACTCCAACAGCGAGGGCAGTTGCGGCACGAGCGTGAGGGAGGCGATGACCCTCAGCATCCCCACGGCGTTCACGAAGCGCAGGACGTCCTCGTTCAACGGCCGCATGCCGTTGCGCTGCGCGCCACGGTTGTATGCGGATTCGAGTACGGGCCCGAGAGCGGCCAGGTCCCACTCGACGGGGCCCAGCGTGACCAGCTCGAAGTCGGCATAGAGGTCTCCGTGCACCCCGCGGAAGATGTTCGCGGGCGGGGAGTCGCCGTGGATGGGCTGGAGGTCGATCCCCGGGAATGCCTTTTCGAAGGCCGTGCGTGAGCGCACGAGAGGTTCCAGGACCTGCCACTCGCGGCGTGCGCGGTCCAGATCGGCCGGACCGATGAGGTCGGGGCGCTGTTCGAGCAGAGTAAGGCTTTCTGCGATGAACTGCGGTTCGGCCGCGGACAGAAACGACAGCCGGCCCGGGTATGCACGCATCGCGGCGTGCAGGTCAGCGGTAATTTCGGAGTTCGCCTCGTAGTCGGGCTCTTTGTCTCGGTCTTCCTCGATGAACTGCCAGAACGTCATCGAGAACCCGTCGCGCTGAACGGGTTCCCGCGGCACGAGAGGGCTGGGAGGGATCACGGGAGTTCCCTGGTCTGCGAGCCACCGCGTCACGTCCAGCTCCGTCTGCTGGCGGCGTGCCCGGGAATCGAGGCTCACGTAGCCCGGCAGGACGGTGGGAATCCGGGCCACGACCGGTGACGGCGCAAGGTGGACCACGACGGAAAACAGGTCATGGAGCACCCTGGCATCAGTCACGGTGAGTCCGAGATCGCGCCCAGCTCCGACAGCCGCGTCGACTGCGGCGGAAGTGCGGTGGGCGATGTCTTGTGGTGTCACTAAATCAGTCACATCCCGATCGTCGCATGGCCCCAGAGGGAGTTGAAGGGACGGCTCACACACCACACCCTTCACCCGAAGCCCTGCTCACGAGTCGTGGTCTCCCACCAACACATCAGCAAGTACCGGTCGCCCTGAGCGGCCTGCTGTCGTACGCGGCGCCCCTGAACGAGGCGCCCCGGAATCCGGCCGCGACAGAAAGCATCTGTTCAGTCGAGGATCGCGGTGGCTTCGACCTCGAGCAGATGCTCGGGCACGTCCATGGCGGCGCCGATGTTGAGGTAGCACTGCTCGACCTGGGCGTTGAGGTAGCACGGCTCGATCTGAGCTGCGAGATCGTCTCCCCCGACCGTGACCCCTTCGGCTCCGCTCCCCCGCTCGTCCACCGCGTGTCAGCGCAGCTCGGTTGCCGGCCAGGCGCGCGGGTACGGCACACGTAGCGACTCGGTCGCCACCGGGGTGTGGTCGGCGGCGGCGTGGAGGCGTCCGTCGCGCAGGACGAGGGCACCGCTGCGGAGCATCGTGGCGACCAGCTCGGTGGCGAGCGCCTCGGGTGTGAGGTCCAGGAGCCGTGCCGCGTCGGTCAGCCAGACGCGGGCAAGGAGGTAGGGCTCGACCTCGTCGGACGCGATGCCTCCGCGGATCATCAGGGCGAAGGCGAAGATGCGCCGGGCGCCGTACCAGACCGCTGCGTCCGGGTCGTCGACGAGGCGCTGGGCGCGGCGCAGCGCGGTGTCGAAGGCGGCTGTGGGGTCGGAGGGGATCGGGCCGTGCGAAGGAAGGATCCCATGCGGCCGTTTACTCCGCGTGCCCGACGAACCCGCTGTCGACCAGTGCCGGTTGCCGCCCGTGCAGCAGGAGCAGGTTGGCGTCGGGAAACGGCCTCTGCCGCCACGTCACCCAGGACGGGCAGCGTCGGCGGCCCGCTCACTGCTCGGACCGTTGCACGCGAATGAGCGTCTGCTGTCCATTGGCGACGAGCTTCCGCTCGCCGTCGTCCTGAACGCCGAACACCTCCAACTGACACACGGACAGTGTCCGGCCGGACTTCAGGACCGTCCCGACCGCCTCGATGCGGTCACCGGCAGCAGGCGCGAGAAGGTTGATCTTGTACTCGACGGTGAGCACGTCGGTGTCCTCGGGGAACGTGGTGTAGGCGGCATAGCCGCCGGCGCTGTCCGCGATGGCGCTGGTGGCGCCGGCATGAAAGTAGCCGTGCTGCTGGGTGACTTCGGGCCTGCCGGGAAGCTCGATGTGCACGCGGCCCGGCGCGATGCGGGTGAGCGTTGCTCCGAGGTGGGCCATCAGCCCCTGGCGGTCGAAGCTGTCCTGGATGCGCTTCTGCACCTCGGGAGTCGCCTGGTCCGGCTGCGACTGGTCTTCCACGTGCGCTCCTTCGACGGACATCATGGTCTGTGAACGGGGTGAGGCGGGTTCGTCAGCCGGCCAGACGTTCCACCAGCAGCATGCCGCCGATGACGATCATCATGGCACCTGAGGCGCGCGAACAAACCGACCGCACCGCCCACCGCCACCGTCACCCACCGCGAGGAGAACACCGGTCTGCTGCGGAGCTTCCGCTCCTGGTCCAACGCGCACGAGCGGAGGGAGTCCGGGCGGCACGCCACGAAGCTCACAACCGTGCGGCTGACGGGCAAGGGACTACGGCATCGAGCTCGTCACCGACTATGGCCCGGACGACCGCGAGGCGGCACAGGAACTGGCCCGGCATTTCGTCACCTGGCGGGACGGCGACCATGGTGCCGAGGATGAAAGGCCACGATATGTGAGTGTTTGCTGTGCCTCACATGTCTCGGGCTCGTAGCTGGCACGAGACTCGTCGACCGCCTTGGGCCGGCCTATTGGGTCCGGCACGCGCGAGTGCCGTGCTTGTCATGGGAGGAAGCGGCGTTCGGCTTCGCCGACGGCGGCTTCACGGCGTGGGGAGAGGTGCCGGGAATGCACGCGGGCGCCGAACTCCGCCTCCCCGAAGGCGGGTTGTTGAGGGATGGCGGCACGAGCGCGGCCTGGTTCCGGGTGGCAGCGAATGTTGGTCAGGCGCGCCTGCAGTTGCCTTGTCAGGGGCAGCTTCCCGGCGCGGTGAACCGACGGCTTTCGTCGGTTCGCCGGTCCGGGCCTCGATCTCTTGGGTGTGGTGCTCGACGAGTAGTGATGTGTCGGCTATGGAGACCGGACGGGAGCCGGACCGTTTTCTGGTCAGGCTCCCGTCCGAACAGGTGGGCGGGGCGGATCTGACGGCCGGGGTCAGCCTGGGGGCGGTGGGGTCCTGTCCGAGTTCGACGTCAGCGTCAGCGTCGGCGTCGGCGTCGGCGTGGGAGTCACGGCCTCTGTGTCCGTGTCGGCGTCTCGTGATGCTCTTCGGATGTGGGGTTGGCTTGCTGGGCGGGGATTCGGCGTACGCATTCGATGAGGTAGTCGCCGGTGGCCGGGTCGAGGGTGACGCCGTGGGTCTCACTGCGGAAGCCGGGGAAGTGCCGGTCGAAGGATTCCAGAGCGGTCAGGTAGCGCAGCAGTGGGCCGTCGGAGGTGCCGGTGTTTTCGCCGGGCATCAGGACGGGGATGCCGGGCGGGGTGACGGTGACCATGGCGGCTGCCACCCGGTCGGCCGCGTCGGCCAGTCGTACGCGCTCGGTGCCGCCGCGGATGAGGCGCTGGTAGCAGCGCTGGGGAGGGGTGGTGGGCTCGGGCAGGTCTTGGAAGGCGGTGTCGAGCAGCTCGACCAGACGGGCATCGCGCAAGTGATCGTGCATCTCCTGGCACAGTTCGCGCAGGGTCTGACCGGTGTAGCGGTGGGGGTGGGCGGCGACCAGCTCGGGCAACAGGCGCTCCAGCGCAGCGTTTTGGTCGTAGAGCGACTTGAAGTCCATCAATGCGTCCATCAGCGTTCCCCACTTGCCCTTGGTGATGCCCATGGAGAACAGGATGAGTGTGGTGTAACTGTCGGTCTTCTCCACCACGATGTTCCTGGTGGCCAGGTAGGCGGTGAGGATGCGGGCGGGGACGCCCCAGTCGGACATCCGCCCCGTGGCGTCGATGCCGGGGCAGGTGAGGGTGACCTTGATGGGGTCGAGCAGGCAGTAGCCGTCGGTCATGCCGGGGAAGCCGTGCCAGTCGGCGTCGGGCTCCAACTGCCAGCAGGACGGTTCGGTGCGCAGCAGTTCGGCCGGTGCGTCGGCGAAGGGCAGGCGCTCGCCGGTGGCCGGGTCGGTCACGGTCGAGGGCTGCCAGACGCCGAAGAACCAGCCAGGCCGGTCGCCGGCGGCTGCGATGCGCCGGCCGACACGTACGACTGTCTGGCGGAAGCGGATGGCCTCGGTCACCGCTTCGTCGATGAGCCAGCGGCCCTGGGGCCCGTCCATCATCGCGGTGGCCACGTCGAGGGAGGCGATCATCGGATACAGCGGTGAGGTGGTGCCGTGCATCATGAACGCCTCGTTGAACCGCTCGTGCTCCACCGGCGCCCGGGGCGAGGGTTTGACGTGCACCATGGCGCTCTGTGACAGCGCGGCCAGCAGTTTGTGGGTGGACTGGGTGGAGAAGACAGTGGGGCGTTCGGGGCCGGGGAAGGTGTCGGGGCCCACCGCCATGCCGTAGCGGCCGGCGTAGAGGGGGTGGAAGCGGGCGTAGGCGAACCAGGCTTCGTCGAAGTGGAGCCGGGGCGTGCTGGGCGCGAGGGCCTGGGCGACCTGGAGGGCGTCGTAACACAGGCCGTCATAGGTGGAGTTGGTCAGCACCGCGTACTGGGCCTGCGGGGAGACCGCGCTCTGGGCCAGTGGGTTGCGGCTGATCCGGGAGGCGATCGACTGCGCCTGGATCTCGAGGGCCGGCAGGGGGCCTGCCAGCCCGTAGCCGTTGCGGGTGGGGACCAGGTAGACCGGCCGGGCTCCGGAGAGGACCAGGCCGTGCAGTACCGACTTGTGGCAGTTGCGGTCCACCAGCGCGATCTCGTCCTGGGTGACGCTGAAGTGTCCGACCATCCGGTCGCAGGTGGAGTCGCCGTGGAGTACGAAGTAGGTGCGGTCGGCGCCGAAGACGCGGGCGGCGTTGCGCTCTGCCGCACCGACCGGGCCGGTGTGCTCGAATAGGGAACCGAGTTCCTCGACGGAGATCGACAGATCGCTGCGCAGCAGCCGTTCCCCGAAGTAGTCGTGGAATGCCCGGCCGACCGGGGACTTGAGGAAGGCGACACCGCCGGAGTGGGCAGGGGTGTGCCAGGAGTACTCGTGCGCGTGGTCGAAGCGGCGCAGCGCCTTGAAGAACGGCGGCAGCAGGTCCTGCTGGTAGCCGCTGGCGGCACTGGCGATCCGTCCGGCGATGAAGGGAGCGGTGTCCTCCAGCGGCCAGATGTAGCCGATCACCGTCTCGGCCACCCACAGTGGCAGGTGCTCCAGGTCTTCGTCGACCGTGACCAGGAAGACGGGGAGATTTTGGAAGCGTTTGTTGGTGTGGCGCAGCACATCGGCGCCGCCCGGTTCGCCGCCGTTCGGTTCACCGCCGCCCGGTTCGCCGCCGTTCGGTTCGCCGCCGCCCGGTTCGCCGCCGTTCGGTTCGCCGCCGGTTCTGCCGCCCTGCGGAAGATCCCAGTCGACCACGGCGGCGGCCAGGCCTGCCTCGGTACGCAGCACCGCCTGGGCGTCGTCGGCTGTGGCTGCCCAGCGCACCTCGAAGCCTCGGCTCTCCAACTCCATGCCAATTCTGCGCAGTTGCTCGGCGCCGGCACCTCCGCTCTGTGGGAACTCGCGTACCGCGAACAGAATGGTTCCGTCGGTCATAGTGCCCCTCTGCGGTGTTGGCGCATGGTCTGCTGGTCCGCGCCATGCGCGATGTCCGAGAGGCAACCGGAAGATCACCGGCAGCGGGCCGACAATCAGGTCGAAACCACTCCGATGAGGGAAACACCGCTTCCCCAGCGGGAGGAAGCAGCTCGCGCCAGGTACCCCGCCCGCTGCCCTATGACGGCTGACGTGCGCCGGCCGCCAACTTGGAGGCGTGCACGCTGCGGCGGCCGTCTGCCGCCGGCTTCGGCCGACGACGCGGAGAAAGTGCTGCCTGGGGCCGGACGGGAAACGAGCGGCCGGCGCATGGGGCATGGCCGCCCGCTGCTCCCGGACGCGCCCGCGTCGCGGTTGGGCGGGGCGGGGCGGGGCGGGCCACCATGCTCGGCGGCACGGCACGGCACGGCACGGCACGGCACGGCACGGCACGGCGCGGCACGGCACGGCGCGGCACGGCACGGCACGGCACGGAGCGGAGTTTCGTGGGCCGGTTCAGGCGCGGGCGCAGTCGGGGCACAGGCCCCGGTAGGTCACCTCGGCCCCGGAGACGGTGAAGCCGAACCGTTCGGAGGCGGGCAGGTCGGCCAAGAGGTCGCCGCCGGGGTGGACGTCGCGGATGGCGCCGCAGGCCGAGCACACCAGGTGCTGGTGGGGGCGGTGGGCGTTGGGGTCGTAGCGTTTGGCGCGGCCGTCGGTGGCCACCTCGATGACCTCGCCGAGCGAGACCAGTTCGCCGAGGGTGTTGTAGACGGTCGCGCGGGAGATCTCCGGCAGCCGTGCGGTGGCGCGTGCGAGTACCTCGTCCGCGGTGAGGTGGATGTGCTCGCCGTCGAGTACCTCGGCGACCACCCGGCGCTGGGCGGTCATCCGCCAGCCGCGTCCGCGAAGCCGGTCCAGCAGGTCACTCATGCCCCACCAGCCTAACTGTGCATGGTCTGACAAATGAATTCGTACGGACCTGGTTGTTGTATTGACTTGGACTTAGTCGATCGTAGGATCAGTTCCGGCGACAGCCAAGAGACAGGACAACAGCAGGGACAAGCCCGTGACGGTTCAGGAGACGGGTCCGCTCACCACCGAATCCGGTGCCCCGGTCGCGGACAGCCACAGCAGCGAGCAGGCGGGCGTCGGCGGCCCGGCACCGATCCAGGGCCGGGTCCGGCTGGAGATGCCCGCCCGCCCCGGCCGCGAGCGCCCTCACCGCGTGTGTGCCGCTCGTGCAGTCTCGTCGCTGACGTCGGCTGCGCGGCCGCCGGCGTGGAGCTCTGCCTGATCACGGCCGACCACCACGGCCCGTTCGGCAAGCTTCAGGCACCCAGCGGGGCCTGTGCCCCGATTGTTGACCATCCCCAGTTCCTGAGACCCGTGATCCGCCCCGTTCGGAAGGATTTCCATGTCTGAGAACCACGATGCAATCGTCACGGATCCGAAGCCCGAGGAGACAGGTGGCTGCCCGGTCGCGCACGGTCGCGCCCTCCACCCGACCCAGGGTGGTGGAAACCGCCAGTGGTGGCCGGAGCGGCTCAATCTCAAGATCCTTGCCAAGAACCCTGCTGTGGCGAACCCGCTGGGCGAGGAGTTCGACTACGCCGAGGCGTTCAAGAGCCTGGACCTTCCGGCCGTGAAACGGGACATCGCCGAGGTACTGACCACCTCGCAGGACTGGTGGCCGGCCGACTTCGGGCACTACGGCCCGTTCATCATCCGGATGGCCTGGCACAGCGCGGGCACGTACCGGATCAGCGACGGCCGCGGCGGTGCCGGTGCCGGCCAGCAGCGCTTCGCCCCGCTCAACAGCTGGCCGGACAACGCCAACCTCGACAAGGCCCGCCGTCTGCTGTGGCCGGTCAAGAAGAAGTACGGCCAGAGCCTGTCCTGGGCCGACCTGATGATCCTGTCCGGCAATGTTGCGCTGGAGACGATGGGCTTCACGACCTTCGGTTTCGGCGGCGGCCGTGCGGACGTCTGGGAGCCGGAGGAGGACGTCTACTGGGGTCCGGAGACCACCTGGCTCGACGACGAGCGTTACACCGGCGACCGAGAGCTGGAAAACCCCCTCGGCGCGGTCCAGATGGGCCTGATCTACGTCAACCCGGAGGGCCCGAACGGCACCCCGGACCCGCTCGCCGCGGCCCGCGACATCCGTGAGACGTTCCGCAGGATGGCGATGAACGACGAGGAGACCGTCGCCCTGGTCGCCGGCGGCCACACCTTCGGCAAGACCCACGGCGCAGGCCCGGCGGACAATGTCGGCCCCGACCCCGAGGCGGCCACCTTCGAGGAGCAGGGCCTGGGCTGGAGGAACACCTACGGCACTGGCAAGGGCGGCGACACGATCACCAGCGGTCTCGAGGGTACGTGGACAAACACCCCGACGGCCTGGGACAACAGCTTCTTCGAGATCCTCTTCGGCTACGAGTGGGAGCTGTTCAAGAGCCCTGCCGGTGCGCACCAGTGGCGTCCGAAGGGCGGCGCCGGGGCCGGCACCGTCCCCGACGCCCACGACGCGTCCAAGAGCCACGCCCCCACGATGCTGACGACCGACCTCGCGCTGCGCTTCGACCCCGCCTACGAGCAGATCTCGCGTCGCTTTCTGGAAAACCCCGGCGAACTCGCGGACGCTTTCGCCCGCGCCTGGTACAAACTGACCCACCGCGACATGGGACCGAAGTCGCTGTACCTGGGGCCGGAGGTCCCGGCCCAGACGCTGCTGTGGCAGGACCCTCTGCCCGCAGTGACGCACGAACTCGTTGACGCCCAGGACATCGCCACCCTCAAGAGCCAGATCCTCAGCCAGGACCTGGCGGTCTCCCAGCTGGTGGCCACCGCCTGGGCATCGGCCTCGACCTTCCGCGGCAGCGACAAGCGCGGCGGTGCCAACGGCGCACGTATCCGCCTCCAGCCGCAGAGCGGATGGGAGGCCAACGACCCCGACCAGTTGGCATCGGTCCTGCGCACCCTGGAAGGCATCCAGCAGTCCTTCAATGCCTCCCACACCGGCGGCAAGCAGATCTCACTCGCCGACCTGATCGTCCTCGCCGGCGGTGCAGCCATCGAGCAGGCCGCCAAGGACGCAGGCTTCGACATCCAGGTGCCCTTCGCTCCCGGCCGCACGGACGCCTCCCAGGAACAGACCGACGTGGAGTCGTTCGCCGCCCTCGAACCGACCGCCGACCCGTTCCGCAACTACCACGGCAAGGGCAACCGCCTGCCGGCCGAGCACCTCCTGCTCGACAAGGCCAACCTGCTCACCCTCAGCGCCCCCGAGATGACCGTCCTCCTCGGCGGCCTCCGCGCCCTGGGTGCCAACCACCAGCGGTCCTCGCTCGGCGTGTTCACCACCACGCCCGGCACCCTGACCAACGACTTCTTCGTCAACCTCCTCGACCTGAACACCACATGGAAGGCGACCTCCCAGGACCAGAGCACCTTCGAGGGCCGCGACGCCGCCACCGGCGCGGTCAAATGGACCGGCACCCGCGCCGACCTCGTCTTCGGCTCGAACTCCGAACTGCGCGCACTCGCAGAGGTCTACGCCAGCGATGACGCGAAGGAGAAGTTCGTCAACGACTTCGTCGCGGCATGGGACAAGGTGATGAACCTGGACCGGTTCGACCTCAGCTGACCATGACGTCCAGGCCGGTCGGCCCCGCGCCGGCCGGCCTGGACACCCCCAGCCGAAGGGTCGCGGCAGTATCCGCCCAACACGCACGCGCACGCTGCCGAAAAGACCATGTTCCATGGCCGGGCAAGAAGCACGCCGGTGACGTACTGCAGACAGCCGGCGCCCGTACGGTCCGCACCACTGCCCGCCCGGGTGGGGTCACGAGCAATGCACTCACCCGCCCACCATCCGTCGGCTCCGACCATCGACCGGGCAACCAGCGGAAGCACCAGTGAAGGGGCGGCACGCCCTGCAGCCGACCCTCGGCAGCGCGTACCCAGAGCCCTTGTGCCGCTTGGCCAGGAACCGCTGCCGTCCGGGGGGGAAGGCCCGGACGGCCCCGTCAACCGGCAGGTGCTGCGGCGCGCTTCACCGCCGCCTGGCGAACCAGGCGACCGAAGCCACGAGCCCCGTTGACACCACGACGGCCACCTTCACCGACAGGAATCCGAGGCCGGGCGTCCACCACCCAACCTTCCACGCCAGGGCCCATACCAGCCCTAAAAACACCAGGGTGCAGCCCACAAGCATGGCGACACGCAGGGTACGACGGCCTTGAGACTCTGTGCTGTTTGGCCTCATCCATGGGTGCGACTATAGGGACCAGATCGAAGTCCACTTCGGCCAATTTTGCTGGCCGAGCCCCTGGGCGCGACGAGGTCATGAAGGTGTGAGGGGAAGCTCATACGCCATGTGACGTTCGGTGATGCTCAGCCCTGCCAGTGGCAGGGCCTGGCGTACGGTGTCGTCGAATTCCCAGATGTTCAGTTCGGTGACCGTGGGGTGGTCGTGCCGCAGGTGTGTGACGAGTTGCGCGATGAGCGGGGCGAGGGTGCGCGGCTCGGTGCGCTGGTAACGGATTGCTTCCCCGGCGTTGATGCGGGCCATGTGTCCCTCGATGGCGGCCGAGATTTCCGCGTCCGCCGTAGCCAGCGTGAGGTCCGGTGCGGGCAGCCGCCGGGCGGGGGCGTCGGGCAGGCCGACAGGGGGCTGCCACGTGGCCGGGTTGGTGCTCCAGGTACGGGCGTATTCGCCGTGTCCGTATGCGTTCAGGGCGGTCGCGGCCTGGCCGTCGGGACCGGTATCCGGGCCACTCCACCGCAGGGTGCGGTAGCTGGCGGCTCGGGCCTCTTGCGCGGCCCGGCGGTACAGGCCCGTGACCATCTCGAACTCCTCGGCGGGCGGCGGGAGAAGGCTGTAGCGGCCGGTTTCGAGGCGGTGGGCTTCGCGCGGTACATACAGGGCCTGCACGCGCGCGGCGTGCTCGCCGTCTGGGTCCTCGTAGAGCCATGCCCAGCCCAGCAGAGTCCCCTCGCGCCGAGCCGCGACGTTCCCGATGGTGCGCGGGCGGATCTCGTCATCGTCCAGAGAAGGCAAGGGTTGGCCAGCCCTTGCGTACAGCTCCTCGTAGAGACGCTCTTTCGCGTCCGGCTGACTGATCCACTCAAGGGACATTTCGAGCGTCATGGTCGCATGGTACGACTGCTTAACCGGAGGAGGCGCGTCGACTGTTCTGGTCACAGTCACTCGTTGAGGGCGGCGATAGTCAGTGTGGCCTCGTAGCGGACGGCGAGTTTGTCGTATCTCGTCGCGACCGCGCGGTGTCTTTTGAGGCGGTTGATCCCGCATTCGAGGAACGGCGGAAGGCCATCCTCACGGTGTTGAGAGATCTCCAACCCGATGTCATCGGCCTTCAGGAGGTGTGGGCCCGCGACGGGGAGAACCTTGCGGAATGGCTGGCGTCCCACCTCGACATGCACTGGACCTGGGCAGCTTCCCGCGCGCCGGAGCGGTGGCAAAGACGGATCGGGGACTCAACGGTGGACATCGGCAACGCCGTCCTGAGCCGCTGGCCCATAGCTGAGCACGACAGGCGAACGGCACATCCAGGTGGTAGCCGTGGGTCCGACCACGGTGGTCGGCACGCAGCTGGGCGAGCATGTCGCCGTAGCGGGTGGCGTACAGGATGCCTTCCACCACCACGTGATATCCAGCGTCCAGGCCGGCGGCCGGTGACACCGTACGGGGTTCCGCTGAGTTCCTGGAATGCGCGCTCCGGGGGACGCGGCTGATGGCCGCCGGTGGGAGCCTGCTGAAATACGTTTCGGGCGTCGTGGGGAGTGCCTCTACTGTGACGCGATGACGACTCAGGTGATTGTGCTGAATGGCGGGTCCAGCTCGGGCAAGTCCGGGATTGCCCGGTGTCTACAGGCGGTTCTGCCGGATCCATGGCTTGCCGTCGGGGTCGACACTCTGATCGAGGCAATGCCCGTATCCATGCAGACATCGGATGCGGGGATCGAGTTTGCTGCAGATGGCGGGGTGAGCGTCGGGCCGGAGTTCCGGACGCTGGAAGCAGCATGGATGGCGGGGGTCACCGCGATGGCCAATGCAGGCGCCCGGATCATCGTCGATGAGGTCTTCCTTGGTGGAGCGGCGTCCCAGCAGCGGTGGCAGAAGGCTCTTGGCGGACTGGACGTGCTGTGGGTCGGCGTCAGATGCGAGAGCACGGTGGCCGCGGGCCGCGAGATCACCCGCGGGAATCGGGTCAAGGGAATGGCCATATCGCAGGCGGAGGGGGTCCACCAGGGCGTGCTCTATGACCTGGAGGTGGACACCACGCACAGCGAGTCTCTTGAGTGTGCGCGGGCCATCGCCGCTCAGATCCGGTGATGGACGTCCAGGTCGCCGACGGCCGGTAGCGGCGGGCCAGGGGCATGGGACGCGCCCAGGAGTTGTGACGGGTGCCCGCCAGCTGTCGATGTGGGTGGTGGATTTTTCGGTGGGGGCCCGGTGGGGACAGTGCGTGCAAGGGGCGCCATGGGTGGTCGGAGGCGTCAGTTCGCGGTCAGGACTTCGCGGGCGGCTCGTTCGCCGGAGCGCACCGCGCCCTCCATCAGCCCGTGCATGAGGGTCGCCGACTCCGTGCTCGCCCAGTGGATCCGGCCCACGGGCTCGCGCAGCGCGCTGCCGTAATTGGTCAGCGCGCCCGGCGGGAAATGGGCGACCATTCCGCCCAGCGACCACGGTTGCTCGGACCAGTCGGTCTCCAGGTATGCGGTGGGACGACGCGCCTCCGGGCCGAAACGCTCGGCGAGCGCGTCCAGCCAGACCTCCTTTCGCTCCTTGGGTTCCAGGCGGCCCAGCCGTACGGCACCAGCTCCGAACGCATAGCTGCTCAGCACGCCCGGCTCTCCCGAACGCGGCGTCTGGTCGATGGTGATCGGGACGGGTGACTGGGGCGCGAGCGTCTGGCCGGACAGCTGCTGGCCCCGCCAGAACGGCTCGGGGTACTGGGTGTGCACCCGGATAATCGCCCCGGGCACCACGCGTTGCCGCAGGTGGCTGTGGGCTGCGGGCAGCGGCGGATCGAAGGAGATCCGGCCGGCGAGGACGGGCGGAGTGGCCACGATGACCCGGCGGGCCCGTACGGTGAGCGCGTCGGCGACGACCTCGACGTCGGTCGTGTTCTGGACGATCCGCCGGACCGGGCTGGACAGGTGCACCGCCGTGCCCAGGCGCGCGGCCATCCGCCGGGCCAGTTCGGGGGCTCCGCCGTCCACGAGGTGGGATTCCGTCTTCCGGTTGTCGGTGTAATAGCCGAAGCCGGCGCCCCCGCCACCGCGTGCCAGAACGAGCGCGCCCAGCAGGGAGACTTCCGCCGGGTCGGCGCAGAACAGCAGATTCATCGTCGATCTGAGGAGGGTGTGGGCGGCGGCCGAGGGCACGTTGAGCGGATGGGAAAGCCACTGCCCGAGCGTGCGGGCATCCCAGGTCCGTGCGCGCCGTGCCTCCCAGGGGGCATCCGCCGGAAGCCGCCGTGCCATCAGGTTCAGCCGCAGGAAGGCCAGACCGAGTGTGGCGAGTGCCGCAGGGCCGGCCTTGGGGATGCCGCGGTGGCGGTGGTTGCGGCCGTCGAGGCGTACGAGGTGATCGCCCTTGTCGTACTGCGGGTAGACCTCGAGCCCCAGCTCGCGGCAGAGCTGGAACATCCGGTCCTGGCCCTTTCCCAGCCAGGTGCCGCCCGCGGATACCACGGTGCCATCGGGCAGCTCCCGGTTCCAGACGCGCCCGCCCACCCGGTCCCTGGCCTCGAGCACCACGACCTCACGCCCGGCCTCAGCCAGCTGCCGCGCGGCCGCCAGTCCCGCGAATCCGGCACCCACGACGCATACGTTCGCCGTCACCTGTTCCATGACCCACCTCCACAGTGCAGCCTCGCCCGCCGGGGCTCGCGGCGCCCGGTGGGTGACTCGGCCGGGCGGGCACGGGCGGCCAGTCGGGTGACGTGCGTGATCGGGGCCCGGCCTTGGTGTTCGGGGCGGCCGGTCGGCCGGGAGCGGCGCCTGGCGATCCGGCGTGCGCAGCGGTGCCCCAGGTCGCCAGGTGGGGGGTGGGGCCAGTGGTGCGTAAGGCGACCGCGAGGCGCTGTCGTGAGTGGGCCGGCTGGGGCCGCGGTCAGTGGTGGAGGAACGGGAGGAGGTGTTCGAGGAGGGCGTCAGGGTGCTCTTCGGGAACGTAGTGGCCACAGTCGGGCAGGACGGCGCTGTCGAGCTGCTCGGTCACGGGTCCGAGGAGGTCAGCGAGGCATTGGCCTTGTCCATGGGCTCCGGCGACGCTGAGGACGGGCAGCCGCCCCGGCCCCCGGGCGGCGCGGCTCGGAGGGTTTCCGGCTCGGCAACGAGATCCTCGCGTTCCGCTTTGTCGCCACGCTCAGGGAACGGCGCGCCGACCCCGTGGAACGGATCGGCACCCCCGAGCAGCTGCGAGCCTGGCTGATTGCCAACGAACTGGGCAGTGCGGACATGCCGGCCTCCGAGTCCCTCTTGCGGGATGCGCGCGCACTGCGTGAGGCCATCCACCGGGCCGGCACCGCCATGGCCGCCGGCGGCTACCGGATCCGGTCGATGAGGAACTGCTCAACCGCTGGACCGCGCGTCACCGGGCGCGGCTCATCCTCACCGGTGGGCAGGCCAAGTGGCATCTCCCGGAGACGGACTCCACGCGCGCCGCGCGCCGTCGTCGCCTTGGACGCCGTCGCGACCCTCGGCGGCCACGGTGAGGGGGTGATCAAGCGCTGCGAACAGCGCACCTGCGGGGGGCTCTTCGTGGACACCAGCCGCGGCCGACGGCGGCGGTGGTGCTCCACGGCCACGTGCGGAAACAAGGTGAAAAAGGCCAATCTCAAGGCAGCACGGGACGGGACCGAGCCAGGCCTCACGGGCGGGTGAGCTGCACGGGCCACTCCGTCGCCTCCGGGGCTGCCCTCCGGGGGGCGGCCGATGGCTCGGTTCTCGTCGGCGGCGCAGTCACAAGGAAGGTGCCCGGACCCCGCCTTCGCCCCGGGTCCGGGCACCTTCACCTGCTCACCGACTACGGCAACAACACCGACACCGATACCAACACCGGCTACGGCTACGGCTACGGCTACGGCTACGGCTACGGCTGGAGGAGAATCCTCGTCCCGCCGTTGCGCTCGATCGCCTGCTCGCTGTACAGCAGCGGGAAGTACTCCCCCGCGCTCCACTTCTCCTGGAGGTCGCTGTAGTGCTTGCTGCGCTGATCGCCCGACTGCCCCGGGGCGTTGATGACGCGCGAGTTGTCCCACGCGCCGACGTCGAGTGCCATCTTGAACGTCGCGCCGACCACTTCCGCATACGGATAGTCGGGGTGATGGAAGTACGCGACGGAGACGGTGTCAAAGCTGCCGCCTCTTTCGGTGGGGCCCACGTTCGGGCCGCCGAGCGGGTGCATGAACACATGGATGTGCATGGCGCCCCACCGCCACGCGCGCTCGTCGGCGCCGAGTTTCGACGCGACCTCGGTGTAGGCCTTCGGGAGCGTGCTGAGCAGCAGTTCGTCGCGCTTCCGCGCGCCGTCGGCGCCGAACCAGTCGTCGGGGCGGACGAATGAGTCGTTCATGACGCGGAGGTCGAATTCGATGCTGATACCCACCAGGTAATCGGCCGCCGGCTTCGGCAGCAGGAGCTGTGCCCAGGCGGGGTACAGGAACCGCATCATCCATGTCTCGAACAGCGCCGCTGCCGCCGAGTCCTTACTGGCGACGCCGTCATAACTGGACAGCAGTCGCAGCGCCTTGGCCGTCGTCGGATCGGTCGAACGCAACTTCTTCACATACGGCAGGAACTGCCCGGCGACTCCTGACTTCACGTCGTTCTGCAGTGCCAGGGTGTCAGCGATGGACGTACGTCGCTGCTGGGAAAGGACCTCGTGGATACGGTCCTTCCGATAGGCCGGCTGCCAGTCGTAGGTGGGCAACGGATAGCCGGGAGGGAAGTTGTATTCGTTGGCCGACACAAAGAATCCCGACCGGGGATTACGCGTGGTGGGCAGCTGCGCATTGTCGTAGAACCCGTCCCATTCGAAACGCCCGTCACCGGGCACCGGAAGCAGACCGTCATACCCTCTGCCGCTGCGCTTCGGGATCATCGCTCCGGGTGCCCAGCCGATGTCACCCTTGGTGTCGGCGTAGACCAGATTCGACCCGGGGGTCTTCCACCTGCTGATCGCCTCGACGAATTCGCGCGAGTCCTTGACGCGCTGGAAGTTGAGGCTGCCGAGATACGGCGAGGTGCCCGGTTCCGTCCAGACGGTGCGCACCGCATACGCCTTGTGGTTCTTTTCGTCGATCTTGACGACGGGTCCGTGTCGGGTGAACGACAGCTGAGCCTGGCGGGGTTCACCGCCGGCCACCGCGATCTTTTCCGTGACGGTGGTCAGCTTTTCCCAGCGATCGCGGTAGCGGTATCTGCTGTGGTCGTCCGGATCGAGCTCGTAGACATAGAGATCCGCCTGGCCCGCGGGGAGATTGGTCAGGCCGAACGCGACCATGCCGTTGTGCCCCATGCTGATGCCGGGATTCCACGGCTCACCGGCTCCGATGATGTTCAGCCCGGGAGCGCTGAGATGGGCTATGTAGCGGTTGGCGGGCAGCGTGTAGTCCTCCCGGTGCGGGTCACCCGCGAGGATCGGCCGACCGGTCGCCGTACGCGTCGCCGCGACCGCCCACGCATTGCTTCCGGTCGCGCTCTCCCGCAGCACATTCAGCCCGTCCGACATCCTGCGCAGCGTGCCGTCCGCAAACACCATGGGAGAGGTGGCCAGGTTGTAGACCCCCAGAACGTCGGCGGGTATGAGGCTCAGATCGAGCCCCTCCGCCACCTGAGCCGTGTGGTCGGGTTCAAGCTTGTGGAAGTACGCACTCGCCTTGTTCCCTCCGACGCTCATGAGCCGGGCACGGGCGACCTGCGAACCGACGTTGCTCCCGATTCCGTGGGTGCGGATCCGCACCACGTCCTCCGGACTCCAGCGCGCGGGCCGGTAACCCAGCTTCTGGAATTCGGCCGGCAGAGCGTCGGGGTGGTCACCGAGCCAGTCGATGTAGCCGTTGATCCCGGCGACGAAACGGGTTGCCGCCTCGCGTGCCTCGGGACCGTAACTCGCCCACTCGGCCGCCATGTCACCGCGGTAGAGGAACAACCGTGCGGCCCGGTCCTGTTCGACGTACGACGCGCCCAGCACCTCGCTGAAACGGCCCAGACCCCGCCGCCGCCAGGTGTCGATCTGGAAAAGCCGCTCCCGGGCAACGTTGAATCCCTGTGCCTGGAAAAGGTCACCGGCATTGTCGGCGAATATGTGCGGCACGCCCCAGATATCGACCGTCACACGGACCGGCTTCTTCAGTCCGGGCACGGAATACCTTTGCCCCTCATCCTCCTTCCACCGCGTACGCAATGGCTGGGCAGATGCCGTACCTGCCGGCAGGGTTCCGGTCAGTGCGACGGCAGCGCCGGCAAGACCGGTGCCCAGCAGGGCCCGGCGGGAAGGAGGAGGTGACATGGCATTCCTCACAAACGAGTTCGGCAAAAGGTCAGTGCCCGCAGAGGCATCACGCAGATGCCCGCAGAGGCATCGCGCAGAGGGCATCACGACCATTTCCCCGGGGAGTTGAGGTCGATCCCCTCGTACCGGAAGCTATCCGGCCCGCGAGCGCCACCACACCCGTAACCTCCCCCTAATCTCCGGGGGACCTTTCCGCTACCCCTAGGAGCAGGGCTTCGGCGTAGTCGTAGGACGTCCAGTTCGTGACGATCTGCCAGCTCAGCGGTCAGCCGAGAACAGTGCCTCTGCGTTCTCGTGAGGTGAGACGGGCGGCGGGGCGAGCTGCGGTGGCGAGGCGGCGGGTAGCAGATCCTGATCGACGCGCTGATGCGCCAGTGCGAGGACGTCGTGCTGCCCGGCCCGGTCGAGGAGTTGCCGGGCCTGCCGACGCTGGTGCAGGCCCTGGTCCAGGTGCCGGACCACCGCTCGCGCTCGGCCGGCGCTACGGCCGGGTGAAGGTCATGTGCGTCACGCCGCTGGGGGTTGTTACGGACTCGACCTGAAAGCGTTTCTCGAGTCCTTCGAGTCCGGCCCACAGGCGCTCGCCACGGCCCAGGACGACCGGGACGACGGCGATGTGCAGGTGATCGATGAGGTCTTCGGCGAGGAACTGGCGGATGGTGGTCGGCCCGCCGCCGATCCTCACATCCAGGCCGCCTGCGGCCTCGCGCGCCTGATGGAGCGCCTCCTGCGGCGTGGCATCGATGAAGTGGAACGTGGTGCCGCCTTCCATCTCCACCGAGGGGCGGGGATGGTGGGTCAGTACGAACACTGGGGTATGGAAGGGCGGGTTGGGCCCCCACCAGCCGTTCCACTCATGGTTTCCCCACGGCCCGCGTTGGGGACCGAACTTGTTGCGGCCCATGATCTCCGCCCCGATGCCGGCATCCCAGGTGCGGGCGATAGCCTCGTCGACCCCGGTGCTCCCGTCCGGCTTGCCCTGCATCTGCTGGCAGGTCCTGGTCGGGAAGAACCACTCGTGGAGTCGATGGCCGGCGTGGCCGAACGGAGCATCGAGGCTCTGTCCTTCACCCGTGGCGAAGCCGTCGATGGAGACGGAGAAGTTGTGGACCCTCACACGGGACATGGCGTGGCCTCCTACCCTCGATGGGCCTGATTGCGAACTGCAATCACCAGCGGGGATGAGCGTAGGCTTGGTGGTGGCAGAATGCAATCACTGGAGGTGGGCATGCGAGACGAACCGCGGTCCGGGTGTGCGATCAACGCGGCAGTGGAGGCACTCGGGGACCAGTGGAGTCTCATCGTCCTGCGCGATGTGATCTTCGGTGGACGCCGCCACTTCCGCGAGCTGCTCACTCACTCCAAGGAGGGAATCGCGTCGAACATCCTCAGCAGCCGCCTCAAGGCCCTCCTCGCCGGCGGTCTCCTCACGCAGGAGGAGACCGGGCGAGGGCGACGCGCGACCTACAGCCTCACCGAGGCGGGCATCCAGACCGTCCCCATCATGGTCGCGCTCGGTTCCTGGGGAATGCGGCACCGCCCCACGACACCCGAACTGACCGTCCGCGCACGACTGCTGGAGGAGGGTGGGCCATCTCTCTGGGAAGACCTGATGGACGAACTCCGCGAGGTGCACCTGGGCACCCCCCGCCCGCGCCCCGACCGCCCGCTGGCCTCAACAGTCCTACAGGCGGCCTACGAACGCGCCCTCGCGGAGGCGTCCTGATCGCCAAGGGGCGCCTTCCTCTTGAGGCAGAGCGAAAACCTGGCACAAATCTGGCACGACAGACAGCCGAGAACGTGACAGGCACGGCCGCCCAAGATCATGGAGTTCTCGATGCCCCATGATCCGAGTGGAAGACCGTGCCTGCCGACGCATCATCGCCGATCTCGCCCGCTCTTGACCAACTCCGCGACCACCCGGAGAAGTACCGGGCCTGCTGGAACGGCTGGCCGAGGTGCCTGACCCGCGTGATCCGCGCGGAGTGCGGCACACTCTGGTGGTCGCGCTCGCCCTGACCGCGTGCGCGGTACTGGCCGGGGCGAGATCGCTGCTGGCGGTCGGCGAGTGGATCGCCGACGCTCCGCCCCAGGTGCTCCAAGCTGTTGGCGCGCGTGCCGATCCACTGTGTCCGAAGCGGCTGCTGCCTGCGGAATCGACGGTTCGCCGACTCCTGGCCCCGATCGATGGCGACGCCTTGGACCAGGCCGTGGGCCGCTGGCTTGCCGACCGCCGCCCCCACAGAGCAGACGGACTGCACGGTCTGGCCGTGGACGGCAAGAGCCTGCGCGGGGCGGCCAAGGCCAAGGGCCGGAAAATCCACCTGCTCGCCGCCCTGGACCACACCACCGGCCTGGTCCTGGCCCAGCTCGACGTGCAGGAGAAGACGAATGAGATCACCTGCTTCCAGCCTCTGCTTCAGGCCGTCGCCGACCTGGCCGACGTGGTGGTCACCAGCGACGCGATGCACACCCAGCGCGAGCACGCTACGTATCTACTGGGCCGCGGCGCCCAGTACATCGTGATCGTCAAGAGCAACCAGAAGAAGCTGCGCAAGCAGCTGAAGTCCCTGCCCTGGCAGCAGATCCCGCTCCAAGGGCGCACCCGGGGCAGCGGCCACGGACGCACCGAAATCCGCCGGATCAAGGTGGCCAGCGTGAACAACCTGCTCTTCCCCGGCGCCCGCCAAGCCGTCCAGATCAAGCGCCGCCGCACCGACCGCAAGACCGGTAAGACCACCGTGAAGACCGTCTACGCCGTCACCAGCCTCACCGCCGACCAGGCGACACCCGCACAGCTGGCAGCACTGGTGCGCGAGCACTGGAAGGTGGAGGCCCTGCACCACATCCGGGACACCACCTTCGCCGAGGACGCCTCACAACTGCGGACCGGCAACACGCCGCGAGCGATGGCGACCTGGCGCAACCTGGCCATCGGAGCCCTGCGGCTGGCTGGCGTCACGAACATCGCGGCCAGCCTGCGTCGCAACGCCCGCGACGCGCGACGCCCGCTCACCCTCCTGGGGCTTACATGATCACGAAATGGACATCACGCGACTACGCCGAAGCCCTACCCCTAGGAGAGGGACCACAGGAGACTCCGCACTCGCCGCCCCCGCCGTCGCCCAGGCACTCACACACAGGGACGGGTCAGTGCGCGAGACGGCAGCGGTGGGCTCAGCGGCCGACCGGCTCAAGGGCTCGGGGTGGCGCTGGTCGGGGGCTGGAGCCACTGGATCATCTGCTCCATGATGGCGACGGGTAGCGCCGGGTGCCGCGCCGCAGTCTGTGCGGTGTCGGTGTCACGCAGCAGTTGGACCAGTACGCGGGCGGGCAATTGTGGGTGCAGGGCCGCCGCGTGGCGTATGCGCTCGTGCGGGTCGTCGAGCATCCGCACGGCCGATGCGATCGTCAGCCGGGGGTCGTTCGCTGCCCGCAGCCGTACCTCCACCTCGGTGTCCCGGCTGAATCGCTCCACCAATTCGAGCGTCGATTCCGGGTCATCAAGGGCCAGTTGCCGCATACGCGGGTTCTGGTCCTCGGCGTAGCGCAGGAGGCCGTGGCGGGGGAAGTTCGGATGGCCGCGGGGGCGGTCCGGGGTACTGAGGCTGCCGGTCCACCATTGCCACACCCGGAGCAGCATCTCGGCGGGTGCGTCGTCGCAGGACTCCGCAAGAAAGAGCTGGACGACACGGTCCTCGTCCTGGGCGAGACGTTCGATGACGTCCGGTGGGAGACGTTTGGCACGGGCGACGCTTCTGCGCACGAGGGGGTGGGACGAGGCGGCCAGGCGGCGCATGGCGTCCGTGTCGTCGTGCAGCGCGGTGACCCAACGGAGTGCGTGGTGGTGTCCGCGCGGGTCGAAGTCGATCTGGATGCCGGACCGCTGCTCCTCGGTGAGATCGGGGCGGGTGGCCACGACGGAGCGGACGTTCTCGTCGAGGTCCCGGGCGAGGAGCGCGACGAGGTCCGGGTCCAGGTGCGGGTTGCCGGCGAGGGCGCAGCGCTGGGCCGGAGTGCCGTGGCGTGCCAGGTTCTCGGCGAGGTCACGCTCCAGGCAACAGGTCTGCGCGGCACGGCCTTTGAGGTCCTCGGAGTGGAAGACCGACCGGGGCATCGGGTGGTCCTGGTGATGCTGGAGGAGTGCCTCCGCACGGACCTTGCCGTGGAGGTCACCCAGGAGATTGCGCCTGACCGGGATCTCCAGGCGAGGCCAGGCCCTCGCGCAGACCATGGCGCGCACGGCCGGGTCAGGGTCGGCAGCCAGCGCGGTCACTGTGCGCGGAGGAAGTCCGGGCAGACGGACGGTCTCTTCGCGGACCGGTGCGTAAGAGTCGGCCGACAGCTGTTCATGGACGGTCTCGGTGAGCTCCGCACGCCGGTCCGCCGCGAGCAACGTGAGGACCCATCGGCGGCGGGGGTGCTCCTCGCCGAGGATCAGACGGGCCCACTGCTCAGCCGTGATGTTCGGCTGGGCCTCGGCCAGCAGCTCCCGCACCTTCCACTCCGGGTGAACCATCGCCGCCTCCACGACGGCGGTGGGCAAGTGGCGCCACAGAAGGAAGTGCGACAGACCCAGCAGCCTCGCGCGTACGTCCTCGGGCGTGGACGGGTTGAGTGCCAGCCCATGCGCCCACAACTCGCGCAGCCTGCCCGTAGGACGCGGCCCCCGAAGCAGCAATGCCCAGGCGGCTGCCCGCTCCTCCGGGGACTCCTGAGCCTTCGTCTGCGCGGCAGCCTCCTGCCGCTCCCTGATCCGGTCCACCGTGACGAGCCAGACCTCGTCCTCCTCGGTGGTCGCCCCGAGCAGGGTGTTGCCGTCCGTCGAGAGCGTGAGGAATTCCGGTTGGCCCGGCCGCTCCCCCAGCACACCGGCAAGGTCCCATCGGGCGGTGAGCCGGACCCGCGTCCAGCCGCTGGGCGCGCAGCCGGTCCCGTTGCCGGCGACATTGATCAGGAACACACCGTCCTCACCGAGGATCCCTTCCTTGCCCGCGAGTCGGTGCCACTGAGTGTTGAGCTCGGCGACCAGGTCCGGCCGGTCGGTCTGCACAGCCACAGCCGGCTCGGCTTCGAAGGCAATCACTGGACGCCACGCGGCCTGGGGCGGCAGAGGGACCCTTCAGCGTCCCGGACGATCTCACTGGCTTCATGTACCAGGTCCAGGAGGCGGACGACTGGGAACCCGATCCGGAGTACCCGGAAGACGAGGCGCCGTACGGCCCGGACTTCGGCGAACTCATGCGGTGCCCGCGCAATGTGGCCGCTTTCGCGAGGAACCCGGCCGCCGTGTAGCGCGAACTTCCCCGAAGGAGCCGATGGTGGTGACGGTCTCGAAGGTTGGGTGGCCTCGGTTGATCAAGCCGGTCCGCGGTGTGGCCGGGTGGTATCGGCACGGGACACGGCGGAGGCCGGCGGGTCGGCCGAGGCCGTGGTGATGACTTCGTCCAGGACGTCGCGGGTGCGGATCAGGTCGGTGATCATTCGGTCGATGCGGCCCCGGTCCGCTTAGCTCAGCCGGGTCGTGGCGTACGCCTCGATGGCATCGCGCTGATACTTGGCCAGGCCCGGCGCGATCGTCTCGTACGCCGCGCACCACTGCTCGTTGTCCACGCAGGCACGCCCGATCGCGCGATACTCCTCGGCCGAAACTGCCCGGAGTTCGGCCAGCGCCCGGTACTGGGCATCGATCTCGGCCTGCACCGGTACGGCGTCGGCAGGGGTACCCGCGGCCAGCAGCTCGGCCAGCCGGATCATCTGCGTCGTGCGCTTGCGGTGCCCGGCCTCGATCTCCGCCTCACTCATCGCCGAGGTACGCCGCTCGATGTCCCCTGCCAGCTCCGGGAAATCACGCAGGCTCTCCCTGTACTGAGCCGGCTCCACCCCCTCGAAGAGGTTCTCCGGCCGGTTGATGCTTGTCATGGGTCTACCGTCCTTCCTCGACTGCTCCAGTTCGGTGATCGTGCGGGAGACGGTGCCGGCCAGGGCGTCGAGCCGGTCGCGCTCGGCGAGCAGCCGACGGTGGTGGCCGCGCAGCGCCTCCAGTTCGTCGACCTGCGCGGCCAGGACCCGGCCGATCTCGGACAGCCCCAGTCCCAGCGCCCGCAGCACGAGAATCTGCTGCAACCGCAGCAACTCGCGCTCCTCGTAGTAGCGGTGACCATTGGTGCCGATCCGGGCCGGCGGCAGCAGACCGATCTCGTCGTAATGCCGCAGCGTCCGGGCCGTCACACCCGACATCCGGGCGACCTCCGCAATCGGCCAGGCCATCGCCGCCTCCTCACGAGTGCTTCACCGGGCCGCTCTCCGGCCCTGTTCAGGACGGTAGAAGCTGCCGCAGCGACAACTTCAAGCCCAGCCCCATGATCTCCGGCCCCGCCCAGTCCCCCGGCGATGAGCAAGCCGACATCGGTGCCGCGGTCCCAGAGGTGGGTGACTCGCAGTTTCTGCTCGACCTGGCCACTCCACCGCCGGAGTCCGTGGACGGCACCTGGGCGGAGCTCCGTGTGCACGCGGACGGCGTCGCCCTTGGGCCCGTTCGGCTCTGAACAGTCAGAGTCCAAGAGGGGAAGGGACGACGCCTCCACAATCATCTCCGCCGCGCTCCATCCTCCCGCGGTGTGACGGAGGGAGGCGGCGTTCATCGGTCAGGCGGGGTCGGATGCTTTGCGATGGTCAACCATGCAGTCCGGTCCGGGGGACATGATGGTTTCGTGGCCGTTTTCGGCCCTTACGCGGAAGGGCGGCGTCCCGTTGGGGCCGAGGACCTCGACGATCTCGACGACCCGATCGTGTTTGCCCACGACCCGACCGTGCATCACGAGGCGATCCCCTTTGGAGGCGTGCATCGTTGCGTTCCTCTCTGCCGTTTGCGACACCGCTGACTGTCGGCATCACCCGTTGTCGCAGAGCGTAAGGGATTGTGTACGCAATTCGGCTCTCCCCGCGGTCGGCTGAGGGGCGTATTGGCCGGCTCTCGCCGAGTGGGGTACGAGTGGGGTGCCCATGAGGCGACAGCCGCAGAGCCGGTTTACTGCCTCGGCCGCCCCGGCGGCCCGGCTGCCTTAGCCGCCCGGCCGTCTCACTGCGGGAGGCCAAGGAACCGCCTTCATCAGCTTCGGCGCAGACCGAAGCCACTCAGCGCAGTACGGCCGCCAGCAGGTCGGTCCCCAGCGCCGTCAGATCGGGCAGATTGAGGGTGTGCCGGACGTACCGACCGTGCCGCCGTGCCGTGAGCAGACCCGCGCGGCGCAGGACAGCGAGGTGGCGGGAGACCTCCGGGGGTGAAAGTTCCCAGGCGTGGGCCAGCTCACCGGTGGTGTGCGGGCCGCGGGCCAGGGTGCGCAGCAGCCGCAGCCGTACCGGATGCGCGAGTGCCTCCAGCCGTAGGGTGACCGTTTCCAGCGATACCGGCTCTGAGGGACTCTGCTCGGCCACGGGGTACTGCACCACCGGCTGCCAACCGGGCGCGTGGACCACCACCAGGTGCGGGCTGCCGAAGACACTGGGGATGAAGGTGACCCCGGTGCCGTGGGCGGCGGTCGCCTTGTCCTGCAGTTTGTCCACGATGATGCAGTCGCCGTCCGGTGCCAGGGTGACCGCGCCGGAGACCGATGCGAGTGCCGCCCCGATGCCCTGGTGCTTCAGCAGGTCGCTCTTCAGGCGCAGGTCGGTGGCGAGTTGCACGGCGACGCCTGCCCAGGCGGCGTCGAAGAAGGCCTCGGCGCACTGTTCTAGGGTGTGGCGCACCCGCGCCCGCACCGCGGCCGGGTCCGCGAGCAGCCGTTCCGTGAAGGCCTCTTGCCGGGCGCCGCGCGCCTGGGCCAGGTCCAGGGCACGCTCGCGCGCAGCGGCGTCGGTGAGCGGCGACGGCGCGGCGAAGTGGACCCGGTTGCTGCCGCACGTGGTGACGAGCGCGGCGGTCACATACGTTTCGTCGTCGATCCGGTCCACGTCGTCCAGCTCCTCGGCGAGGGTCGCCCGGGGTCGTGCGGGGATCAGGAAGTCGGCTTGTGACGAACGCCAGAGGAACTCCGCCTCCCGCAACCGCTCGGACAGCTCCGGCCGCAGCCCGGACCGGACATCGCCCGCCCAGCCGGCGAACTGCGGATGGTGCCCGGGTTCGGTTAGCACGTGCAGCATCGCGGTCAGCTCGGCCAGCGGTGAGGCGGCGAATCGCAGTCGCTCGGACGGCAGGCCGCTGATGTCGATCCTCAACGTCATCCCCTCAGCATCACTGACCGGTTTGCCGGCGACGGCGTCGGTTGACGGTGTCCGTCAACCGACGTGCCCAGCCCGGCCGCCGAACGCACCGTAACCGCCATGTCAACCACCACCAAGATTCAACCTCGCGCCCTCGTCCGTGCCTCCGGAGGCCCCCGCTATGCCGCCGCCCTGGCCGTGGACGCGCTCGGCACCGGCCTGCTGCGGCCCTTTCTGCTGCTCTACGGGGTGACGGTGCTGAGGCTGTCCGCGCCGGCCACCGGCATCGCCATGACGGTCGGCATCGTCGCGGGTCTGGTGTGCATGCCCGCGGTGGGCCGATGGCTGGACCGGGGCGCACGCAGCACGGTCGTGGCGGCTTCGATGCTGGTGCGGGTGGTGGGCGTGGCGCTGCTGCTGGCCACCCCGGCGGGGCACATCTGGCTGTTCGGGACGGCGGCGCTCTTCCTCGGCATCGGCAACCAGGCATGGCCGGCCGCCCACGCGGCTCTCGTGGCCACGGTCGCCCATGGCCGGGAACGCGACGCCGCTCTCGCGGGAGGCCGCGCCCTGCGCAACGCCGGCCTGGGCCTCGGCGCACTCCTCGCCACCGTATGCCTGGCGGGCGGCACCACCGCATTGCAGGCGCTGGCGGCCGTCACCGGGCTCGCCTATCTCGCCGCGGCGGCCTTGGCGTGGTCGGTCCGCCTGCACGCGCGTCCGGCCGCCACCCCGGCCGAGGACGGCGCCGACGGGCCCGCACCTCGGATGCGCGCGCTGCTGGCCGCCAACGTGGTCTACGTCTTCTGCCTCAACGTCCCCGAAATCGCACTGCCTCTGGTCCTGGTGACGCAGTTGCACGCGTCCCCGGTGTGGTCGGCAGCCATCTTCGTGGCCAACACGGTGCTGGTGGTCACCCTGCAGGTTCCGGTCACCGTCCTGATGTCCCGCTTCTCCCGGCGGAGCGTGCTGGCTCTCGCCGGCGTCGTACTCGCCGCGTCTTACCTCGGCTTCCTCGCGGCCACCTCACTGGGCGACGGCTGGGGTGCCCCGACCGTCGCCACGGTGTCCGTGGTCTGCACTCTCGGCGAGATCATCTATGCCGGCAGCGCCACCGCGCTCGTCACCGCCCTCGCCCCGGCCCAGGTGCTGGGACGCACCCTCGCCCGCTTCGAGCTCTCCACCGGCTTCGGCCTCGCCGTCTCCCCCACGGTCATCACCGCTCTCGCCCCCCACGGCCCGACCGCCCTCTGGGGCAGCCTCGCCGCTGCGACGCTCGTCTCCGCCTCCGCCGTTGCCATCGAGAAGGATCACGGAACCGTCGAGCAGGACAAGGGAACGGCCCAGCGGCCGCTGCCGCCAGGCACGAACAGGCCCACGAGCTCGGCAATCGCGTCCGGCGACGGTGTGAACTAGCGGCGGACAAGGTGGTTGGATCACTGCGGCTATGACCACGACAAGTACCGCCGCCTCGTCCGGCATCTTGACGCGAAGCCGCTTAGGAGTATCAAGACAGGCACGGCTTGCGTTGACGGCCCCGTGGCCGGCCTCAGGTTGGCTTGCGCCACACGGAGATGTGCTTCGCGGAGTCCTGGGTGAACGGCGCCCCGTCCCAGTCCGCGACGCGACGTTCCAACTCGAGCCCAGCGATCCGTGCCATCAGGTCGAGCTCTGCCGGCCAGGCAAACCGGTGCCGGGAGTTGCCGCGGCGGTAGCGGCCGTCGTCGCCGTCGCGGGTGAAGTGGTGCGAGACGAGAATCTGCTCGACGAGGTCGAAGGTGTCGAAGCCGAGATGCTGCTCAGAGACGTCGAACGGCACCGCGACCTGGCCGGGCGGCAGGGACCGCAGCGGCGGCACGCCCAGCTCGATGACGAATCGGCCTCCGGGCTCCAGATGGCGTGCGGCGTTGCGGAAGCACTCGACCTGCTCGTCCTGCGTGAGCAGGTTCGTGATGGTGTTGTAGACGAGATAGACCAGGGTGAACTCGCCGGGGACGACGGTGGTAGCCATGTCCCCGATGGCTACCGGGAGCCTGTCCTCGTCGATCTTGCGCCGCAGCACCGCTGCCATGTGCTCGGACAGTTCGATGCCCACTACCGGCACGCCGCGCTCCCGGAGCGGGACGCCCACTCGTCCGGTCCCGATGGCGAACTCCAGTGCACGGCCGTCTTCGGCGAGCTCGGCGAGGAAGGCGAGAGTTGGTCCGAGAACGGCGGCCGAGGAGTTCTCGGTCTCCTCGGCGTCGTAGCGGTCGGCGGTCGCACGGGTCCACAGCTCACTGCTCGTCACGGGCGGCCACTTTGCCGGGTGCCGAAGCGTGCTGTCGAGTGGATTTAACTTCCAGGTGATCCAACACCTTGAAGATCCGGTGATCGCGCCACCCGGCCGCCGCGACGCGGCGGCCGGTCAGGGAACCACGCTCGATCCGCGCCTACCGGGAATGCGTCCCGTCAACGGCACGTCCACACAACGATCAGACCGTCCTTCAATGACCCGATCCAGTCTTCAAAGACCCGCTCCAGTTACGGCCTCGGACGTGTCACGAGGCGCGCGGCAACGCGAGCCAGTCCTGCCAGGTAATGTCGCGGCCCAGATAACGGGGCTGCTGGAAGGGCCAGTCGGCGGCGATCCACTGCGGAACCAGCGCATCGAGAGCGCGCTCCGCCTCGCCGCCGGCGAGGTCGTCCACCACCCACCAGGAGACCTCTCCGTCGGAGCCGGTGCGCTCGGGCGGGTCGATGTAGACGCAGCCGAGGATCGCCGTCTCCTCCTCGTTCAGCAGCGCGTAGTTGAACGACTGGTGCGCGGCTATCTCCTTCTCGTGCCGCAGCAGGTCGATGCGGTCTTCTTCATAGGTCATGGTCTCCTTGGGCCAAGCCCAGGCCGGGCGGAAGATCTCCCACAAGCGCTCTCGGGAGCCCATCACGGCGGGGTAGTCGAGCGCGGTGTCCGCCTCCCGGATAGGCCGCAGGTGAAGCGCGGTGGCGGGCACGGGCACGTGGACGGGGTGGACGAAGTCGTCAGGCAGCCAACTCATAAGGGCCGAGGCTACAGCCGCAGCCGGTCGGCGCAGGATGATTCAGGCGAAGCGGACGCCACCGGCGGACGACCACCGGGCTTCGGCAAGACCGTCCGCACCTGGCAAGCCGCCCCCCACATGGCCCGGCCCTCTACATCGCCCGGCCCTGTACATCGCGGCAATCTTCCTCTGGGCCAAGGAGCGGGCGCAGGGTTGACCTTGTCGCGACGTCAACGTGTCCGCTGGGGGGCGTACCCGCGTACCCGCGTACCCGCGTACCCGGGGCATACGAGCCCACGCTGACACGCACCCCAGGAGATGCCGCAGATGAACGAACCCGCCACGCCCAGCGCCATCCGCACCCTGCCGTTCGAGCGGCCCGGCCCGCTGGTACCGCCCCCGGAGTACGCGGAGCTGCGCACCGGCGCGCCCGTAGCGCCCGTCATCACACCTGACGGACAGCGCGCGTGGCTGGTCACCTCGTACGAGGCGGCGGCGACGGTGCTCTCCGACCTGCGGTTCGGCATGGCCCCGCCCCACGCCGAATCCGCCGGCGAGCACACCCTCTTCCAGGACGGCGAGGCCCACGCCCGCCTGCGCCGACTGGTGACGAAGTCCTTCACGCCTCGAAGCGTCGCCGCGCTCCGTCCGGGCATCGAGGAACTGGCCACCGGGCTCGTCGCCGACCTTGCCGCCGCCGGCCCACCTGCCGATCTGGTGGCGGGGCTTGCCGACCCCCTGTCGTTGCGGGTGATCAGCGACCTGCTCGGCGTGGCGACCGAGGACCGTCAACGCTTCGCGGCGCTGTCTGACGCTGTCGGCGCGGCGGACTTCGTCGCCTCCGACCAGGAGGAGAGCGTGGCGGCGGCGGTGCGGGCGTGGAAAGAACTGACCGAATACGCCGCCGGACTGGTCGCCGCCAGGCGCCGTCTTCCCGGCAACGACCTCCTCAGCAGCCTGATCGCGGTGCGGGACGCGGACGACGGGCGGCTCAGCGACGACGAGCTCGTCGCCATGGCCACCACCCTGGTCGCCGCGGGCTACGTCTCGACACGCAACGCCATCGCGGTCGGCGTGATCCAGCTCATCGGCGAACAGCACCTCGACGCGATCGCCGATGACCCCGCACGCAGGGAGGCAGCCGTGGAAGAAGTCCTGCGCCGACAGGCCGGGGTGACCGCCGAGCCCTTTCCGCGCTGGGCCCAGCAGGACGTGGAGCTGGCAGGCGCCTCGATCGCGGCCGGGGACCTGGTGCTGGTACGGCTGGAGGCAGCCCATCGCGATCCTGGGCACTTCCCCCTGCCCGACCGGTTCCTGCCAGGACGGCAACCGGCGAGCCCGCACCTGGCCTTCGGCCGCGGAACACACCACTGCCTCGGCGCCGCCCTTGCCCGCATCGAACTCGACGCCGCCTTCGGCGCCCTCGCCCGCCGTCTGCCGGGCCTGCGGCTCCAGGTTCCCGTCAACGACCTCGTCTGGGCCGGCGGACAGACCGACGCCGGGCCCACAGCCCTCCCGGTCATCTGGCCAGAAGCCGGAGGGCTGTGAGTACGTCGGCCACGTTTCGGCGGCGTAGGGCGCGGCACGTGTTTGGTACAGAGCGGCGGCAGTGACCGGGCGGGCGATGTCGTGGCGGCCGACGGCTGGGGGGCGGAAGCTGGGGGCCGACAGTTAGGGCGTGTATCGAAGGTGATGGTCGTCAGCGCAACACCGTCGACGGACGACCCATATTCGCGTGCGACCTTCGCCCAGTCATGCTTGGGTCATTCGCCATGATTGCCCATCATCTCGATGAAGCCGGCTTGAGAGACAGGATGGAGCGGAACCTGGCGGAACATGCCTGTCACCTGCATCGGAGCATGACCGGTGCGGCCGTCACAGAGACTGGTGACCTCCTGGTCGCCGACAGCGGCCTGGACGACGACACTTTCAATATCGTTGCCGCGGCTCGCTTCACTGCCGCCACCGCACCGGCACGTATCACCGAGACCGCTCGGACGCTGTCTCACACTGGCCGCCGTTTCTCTTGGTGGGTGGGTCCTGCCTCGACGCCACCGGACCTCACCGCCCGCCTGACGGCGGCCGGTCTGCCGGCGTCCGAACGCGAGACGGCCATGTGGGCCGAGCTGGACGACACTCTGCCGCTGCCCGCCACCCAAGGACTGGACATCCAGACGGTGGCCACGCCCGAACAGCTCGCCGACTACGCCACAGTTCTCGCTGCGAACTGGACCCCGCTCGCCGACACCGTCCGTCGCTTCTTCGCCCAGGCCGCCCCGCAGGCACTGGCCGCACGCTGCCCGGCCCGGTACCTGGTCGGCTACATGGAGGGCCGCCCGGTCTGCTCGGCCGAAGTGTTTCATCACGCGGGAGTTGCCGGGATCTACAACATCTGCACTCTGGCCGCCCACCGCCGACGTGGCTACGGCGGCGCCATCACGCTCGCCGCACTCCGCACCGCCCGCGACCGAGACCACCGCATCGCGGTCTTGCAGGCGTCCGCCGACGGCGAGCCCATCTACCGCCGCCTGGGTTTCCGCTCCTGCGGTCAGTTCACCGAACACACCATCAACCCCTGAACCACCCGAACTCCACAAGCCGTCTGCCCGCTCTTCACAACGGCGCTGGTCACAGCCACTCGTTGATGGCCGCTACGAGGACAGCCGCTTCGTAGCGGACCGCGAGCTTGTCGTAGCGCGTGGCCACGGCGCGGTGCCTTTTGAGGCGAGGCCCGTACCGCTCGGGCACATCCCGCCAGGGGACGCCAGTGCGGGTACAAAACCGTATGCCGTCGATCAACTGCCGCCCGGTCCATATAGGTGGACGGCCCGGCTTCCTGCGCCTGGGCAACAACGACTCCAGGTGGGCCCACTGTGTATCCGTCAGATCTCCGCGTATCACAGACCGAGATCATCTCGCACGGGACTTGAGCAATGCTGCACTGAGCAGAGCCGGACTTGAGCCGAGCCGGAAGTGTGTGAGTAGGGGCGGTCGGTGCAGGGAGCGCGGGACGGGCCCTGGTGGGGCTGCCCTGTCATGCGCCGACGGCTGCCCCGGCCGCCACTCCTTGCGGTCCGGTTCGCGTGTGCGCGCCTGCTCATTCCTGGCGAGGAGGATGAGGTTCGGGGGTGGCCGCAGCCGCTTCCTTTCTCGCCCGGCCTCGGTCAAGGGACCATGCGCCCAAAGCCACCAGTACCGCCGCCCCGGCCCCGTACACCGGCAGCCAGAGGGTCGTAGTGTGCGCCAGGCAGTCGGCAACAGCAATACGGCTCTGCGATGCCTGCGCCTGAGCCAAGGCGGCGCTGCCGCGACCAGCCAGGTTCGCGAGCTCGGCCGCCGCCCGGATGGCTTCGTATCTGCCCAGCTCAGGACATGCGTCACGAGTTCCCGGCATCGGAAACAGCCACGCCCAGCGCTGCAGCATGGGGGCCAGGGTGATCGCTACGCACAGACCGACGACCAGCGAATACGCAGCCAGATTCCGTGCGTACGCAGATCCGAGGCCGGGCCTCCATGCCGGCAGTCGGTAAAAGGAGAAGATCACCGCGAGGAGCGTCACCCCGACGTATGTGGAGAACCATTGCCAGGAACCCTGCGCGAGTGCGGCCGTCAGCACGGCGGCGAGCGCGATGCCGATGACGCCCGACTGACCGGGGGTGTCCTGGCCCGCACCAGTGGATGTCGACTGCCGGGCTTCTCGAAGGCTGGGGTGGTCGTCGCCCATGGTCCCTCCTGCATGGTTACGAGGCCCTCAGCATCCGGGGACATCGTGCCCAGGCGCGGCGCCATGCCGGGCCGCCCCGGAAGCCCCGCCCGGTTGGCGGGGCTTCCGGGCCGAACGCTGCCGCAGGGGCCTACGTCGCAACGCCTCACCCCCATGGGCGGCGGCGGGCCGGCGCGCCAACCGTCCTCCCGGGCAGCCTTCCCGCTGCCGAGCGAGCGCACCGCGCACTGAACGGTTCTGCAGTGTGCGAGCAACATTTAGCGGGCCGAGTCGCCAGCATCGGCCGCAAGGCGTGAGTCGCCGACATCGGCCACGAGGCGTGAGTCGCCGTAGCACGGGACGCCGCCATTGTCTGAACCCGTGCGCCGGCCCATGACGGAAGTCGCTTCAACCGGTCACAGACCGGCGACGTCTCCGGCCCTCTTCAGCACGGAGTCGAGCGCGTCCACCACGGCGTCGTGCCGCCTCGCGCGCGCCGCCCGGTCCGCCGGCACCAGCCGCGCGGCGGCCTGCACGGCACAGGCGTCCGGGTCGCCGAAGGCAGTCCGCGGATGCTCTCCCGTATCCGCGCAGTGCGCCGTGACGTCCTTGACCGCCTGGAGCACGACTGCCCGGTCCACGCCCGGCTGCATGGCCAGCCGTACCTGGAAACGCGCCATCCACCTTTCGCGGTCCTTCTCCCTCGCCACGTCCGTCGTCTGGTCCTTCTTCGCCACGTGCTCTCCCGGGTGACCGGCATCCGTCCGTCATGGAGTTGGACGCCGGGGCATCGAAGTGGGTTGCGGAAGCGAGGATCTGATGAGTTTCGGGTGACTGCCGGGAGACGCACCAGCTCTACCGACCGGTCCGCTGTCACAGAACGTCACAGATCACGGGTACTGGCACAGCTTCCGGCCCCGCGCGCCCTGTCCGCAAGTCCCGGTGACGACAGCCTGCCTTGGTGACAGCTCTCGTGCTTCGGCTCATCGGATCCAGGCCCTCGCCCCGCCTGCGCCGATTTCAGAAGTCCAGCTCCACATAGTCGATGTCGCTGAACTCGACCAGGAGGCCGTCGGCGCGGCGGCCGCGGTCCTTGAAGTAGATCTCCTGCAGGCCCTCGGCGGCGATGTTCTGGAGCTGCTGCTCGGTGGCGCCGGAGGCCTGGGCGGTGAAGAGCCGGGCGGCGTAGGCGGGCGGGAGGTGCTGGGTGATCAGCCGGATCCGCCCGTCGTCCGTCGAGCCGGGAGCTGCGGTGAATCCGAACCGCGCGCGTGTCTCGATGGTGATTCCATCGGTGGACGCGGCGCGCTGCTGAGCCTTTTGACGCACCTTCGGCTGCCAGCGGCGGCGGACCTCGCGCTCCATGCGGGCCGCGAGCTCGCGGCGGGGCCGCTTGATCTGGGCTTTGACATAGCGCTCCACCGTGCGCTGGCTGACGCCCAGGAGCTGCGCGACGGCCATGGTGGAGCCCTTGTGCTGCTTGACCAGGAAGCGCATCTGCGCACCGGCCGACTTCGGGATCGGCCGGGTGGCGGTGGCGGCTGCGGCTTTCTCCAGGCTGTCGCCGAGGATGCCCACGAGGTGCTCCTACTCTCCGTCGAGTGCGGCGTCGGTGCCCTTGATGTGGCGGGCGGGGTTGTGGCCTTCATCGAGCATCTGCACGGCCCACAGCAGCTCCTGGGTGCCCTCGTGCTTGACCATGCCGGGCGAGACGCCGAGCCGGAAGCTGCCGGGGGCCGGCTTGCCGTCGGCGGTGTGCGGAAGGAAGTCCAGCGGGCCGGGGCCGTCGGAGAGGTATACGGCGCAGTCGGACAGCAACGCGATGGGGAGCAGGGCGTCCTGGCTGAGCATCAGCTTCCCTGACGGTGCCGGGGCCTGCTGGGTGGCCAGCGCCGTCTTGAGGATCTTGCGGTGCATGTTGACGCGGGCGGCGGAGATGACGGCGGCGCGGATGTCGGGACGCCAGGTCGGGCGCTCCAGGGCCGGCCACCGCTCGCCGTACTGGTGCTTGATGCTCTTGGGCCGCTCGCGGAGCTTGCCGATACCGCCCTTGACCGTCGACTTGATGGCGGAGAGCACTGCGGCGAGCGCCGGGTCCTCCTGCTTGTGGCGGGCCATGGCTTCCAGGAACTCGGGCTCCGGCAGATCGGAGGTGACGCCGAGGTCGGCCATGGTCGCCTTGTACGCCTCGCCGATGCGCTTGTACCAGGGGTCCAGGTACGGGCCGGACTCGGTGCGGATCCACGCCTCCAGCGGCCGGATCCGGGCCGGCAGGCGGTAGGTGTCGATGAGCTCCTGGGCGTAGGCGACGGTGGGCGTGGCATACCAGGCCGGGCCCTCGGGCCGGGTGCCGTGCGGGGTGAACGGCGACGGCAGGCGCGGGTCGAGCTCGATGCCGGACAGATCCACCAGCCACGCACCCGGCGTCTTCTTGTCGAAGGCCGGCGCCCTGACGTGGACCGGCGCCGAGAGGCCGACGACCAGGCGGTTGGCGGCGGCGAGGAAGGCAGTGTTGACGTCGATGCCGACCGCGTAGGTGCGGGTGCACTCGCCGTCCGTGAGCAGCTGCGGGTCACGGATCCACTCGTACGCCTCCTCGTCCAGGACCTCGGACGGGGTGCGCTGGTGGGCGCGGGGGTAGAGGGCGGCGACGACCGGGTGCTCGTCCGGGGCCTCCGCCGGAGCCGGGTCGACCGGCTCGGTCAGCGAGCCGGGCATCGGACCGGACACCCAGCTGCCGGTCTTCTCGTCCTTGACCGCGCGGGTCGGCGGGCGCAGCGCGGTCATCGCTTCCAGGCCGGAGACGGCGGTAGAGCCGCGCGGGGTGATGACACGGGAGGCGTAGGTGCCGAGAACGCGGGCGATGTCGGCAGGCTCCTGCTCGTCGGTGCTCCCCCACGAGCGGGAATCGAGCGCCCCCCAGGGCAGCACCGCGAGCTGTACGCACTGGCGCCGGCCGCCCTCGGCGGGCCGGTAGATGCGGGCCCACGGCCCGAACCCGCGCTTGGTCAGCTGCCATTTCGCGCGGGCGAGCTGCTTGACGACCCGATGGTCTTCCGGAAGCCGCAGCCCCCGCCTGTCCTCCAACCGCTCCGGCAGACCGAGGCGCTCGGCGGCCGCAGCGGTGAGCACGATCAGCGGGTCGGCGTCCTTGCCCGAGGGGTGCAGCCGGGACACGCCCAACTGCCCCTCCGACAAGGTCCAGTCGACCAAAGCCGGAACCGTCTTGGCAGGGCAGTCCAGCACCAGGCCGCCGACGCAGTACAGCGAGCCGTCGCCGTCCAATACGCCGAGCGGCCCGTTCGCAAACCGCTCGTCGACAGCAACCGGCGCCGCGGCGAGCTTGTGGGTGGCCTTCTTCGGGGCCGGGCGCGGCGACGTCGACGGCTTGGGGCTCGCCGAACGCCCGGCAGGCGCCTTTGCCGTAGTCGGGACGGAGCGGTGCGTGCTCGCCGGAGCAGGCATGACATCAGGCGCATCACCCCGGCCCGTGAACATGTCCCCCGCTTCCGGAGCACCGGGCACAGCCTCAGGCCCCGGAGCGGTGGGCGCGCCGGTGGACTCGGCCGGGGCCTCGGTCGGCGCCGGGGCGGTGGCGTCGGGAGCGGGGAAGCGGGCGGCGAGGCCTTCCAGAAGGCGGGCGTAGGCGGCGCGCTTCGGCGGCCGCGGCTCGGTCCGGCCGGCCTCCCAGTTGCCCACCGCCTCACGCCGGGCGTTGAGCGCGGTGGCGATCTGAGCCTGACTCAGCCCCGCCGCCTCACGCAGCCTCTTGCGCTCAGCCGGGCCTGGCAGGTCATCCTGTGCAACCTGCTCCAGCAGCGCATCGACAGCACTGAACAGCTCGTTCTCCTTGGACACAGAGTCCACCTCCACTAAGAACCCTACCCCAATCACGCATTGGATCGCGCGATTGAACGCACCTCAATCGCGCAGGCGGGATGCGGTGCCACTCGCCGCGTCGGCGTCGGCGCCGACGCCGGCGCCGGCGCGGCAAACCTCGCCACGGGTCAGGGCGGCCATCCTCGCCGCAGGTCAGGGCGCAGGGGCCCCGCGTGGGGTCTACGGCCGGATCCCCCCGCCGGCGGCGTAACTGATTCCGCTGCTGGTCAGCGCGTCGCCTGCCGGTCCGAAGCGGTCCGACTCCGCTCAACCGCGGGCGAGCCCGGCGTAGGGGGACTCCGGTCACGGAATGAGCCCAAGACCCGCCGGTCGCGCGTCGGGCGATGAGTTCTCGCCGGTCCGGGAGTCAATACGGGTGCAGGCAGTCTCCGCACCGAAAGGCAGCGTCATGAGCAAGCTGATCGTCACCGCGTTCGTCACCCTGGACGGCGTCATGCAGGCACCCGGCGGCCCGAACGAGGACGTCGATGCAGGCTTCGAGCACGGCGGCTGGCAGGTCCCGTACGTCGATGACGACTTCATGGAACTCATTCAGGGCGTCTTCGAGCGGACGGACCATCTTCTGCTCGGCCGGAAGACCTATGACATCTTCGCCGCCCACTGGCCCCGCGTCACCGACCAGAACGACCCGATCGCCGTAAAGCTCAATGCCATGCCCAAGTACGTTGCCTCGCGCACCCGGAACAGCCTGGAGTGGCACAACTCCCATCTCCTGAAGGGCGAGGCCGCAGAGTCCGTCGCACAGCTCAAGGAGCAACTCGACGGCGTGATCATGACACAGGGCAGCAGCGACCTCATCCGCACCCTGCAGCAGCACGACCTCGTCGACGAGTACCGGCTGCTCGTCAACCCCCTCATCCTCGGCACCGGCAAGCGCCTCTTCAGCGAGGGCGCCGCCCCCTCCGCCTGGAGGCTCACGGAGTCCCGCCCCACCAGCGTGGGTGTGCAGTACTGCACCTACGAACGTGCCGGGAAGCCCGAGTACGGATCCTTCATGCTCGACGAGCAGGAGTGAGGACACTCGACACATACCTCGTCACGGCCGACGACGCGTGACCGGCGGGTCTTGGGCATCGCCCCCGCGTGCCCTGCGGCTCGCCGAAGAGACGTCCGTGCCAGAAGCGGTCGGCGAAGAGGGCGTCGTCGCCCTCACCGGCGTCGGTCTGTGTCGGTGTCGGCATCGGTGTCTGTGTCGGTGTCGGCATCGGTGTCGGTGTCGGGGTCGGTCATCGTCCCGTGCTCAGGTCGGCCGGGAGCTGGGCTGCGCCGGAATATTCGCGTGCGCGTGTACGGCACCCGCGGCTAGCTTTCCACCATGGCAATAGTCAGCAATTTCCTCTGACGGGGGTTCCTCGGCAGACGCCGCGCGCCGTTGGCCCAGCGGCCCGGCGCCGGTTGCGTCTGCGTCTGCGCCGAGTGGGGTCGGCTGAAGCAGACGATCTACACGCGCTGCCACGAAGTCGAGCGAACAATCAACCGCCCTGAGAACTTCCGGGCCGTAGCCACGCGATACGACAGACGCACCTACGTCTTCCACGGCACCGTCACCGTCGCCGCGATCAGGCTATGGCTCCGCTCGTGACGCGCCGAACTACTGGCCAAACTCGTAGTCGAACCAGATCCGGTGACTGCCATCCGCGTCGACCACGACGCCGCCGGTTCCAGTGATCCCAGCCAACGCACCCGTTCCACTGGCCGGCACGATGACGAAGAACTCGCCCTCCCTCCCTTCGCCCAGGGTCGTCGCGGAGTGCGCAAAATTGAAGGCGCCCGTCTGCCCATGGAGCGTCCCTTCGAAGGACTCCATCGCGACATACGTCCCTGTCCCGGTGGACTGGTCGAACGCGGCCGTGAACAAGGTGGCGGAGCGGCCGACGACCTCGCCTTCGTACTGCTTCTCCATCGTGGCGACACCGACGGGCAGTGCCGTCTCGATCACGGGGCTCGGCACCGGTGCCGGGGTGAACTCGGCAACTTTGAACGTTCCTGAAGCTCGCATCCCCGGATCGTATTCCGCACCACTGACATCGCCACCAAGCAGTCCGCCAATGCCGCAACTGCGTGAACCGTATGCACGCCACGCGGCATGCCCAGGGCGGTGGATCGCGAACTTCGAGGAGTTCACCGAGCTGCTGTCCAGCTGGGTGCAGCGGGGTCCGCGGACGATGAGCGGCCCCGGTCGCCACAGGCCGTCCTCGGAAGGGAAGACGCCGGTGTCCACGTGCTCGGCGTCGCTCGGCCTCAGGACCCGACCACAGCAGAGCCTTCAGGAAGTCGTCCAGCGCCGTACGCAGTGTGGTCCCGGTGGCGCCCCGGACGTCCTCCCACGCCTGGACGGCCCAAAAGTGCGGCTTGTACGAGCCGAGGGTGCCGCCGAACTCGTACCGGCCCAGCCAGGACCTGTCCGTGCTCGGCCGGCCACACCCAACCCGCGTCGGAAGGCGACGGCAGACGTCTCGGCTCCAGGTGCAGCCCGCAGCGCATGGGCGGGCGCGCAGTGTCGGCCGAACGGGCGGAAGATGACGCGACGACCATCGTCCGACCTCGTCTGTGGGAAAGGCGATGGCATGAGCCACTCGCACCACTCCGCCGCCGCGCACACCGGAACCTCGGCCTCCTCGCCACCGTGACCTGGCAGGTCCTGCCAAGCAGGTCATGCTGAGCGTCGAACTCGCCGCGATCGCGCTGGGCGCCCACTCGCGCAAGGCCCGGCGAGGCTCTGCCGGTTGTGCATCCGCCGACCGGACCACGCACGCGGCATCGATCCCGCCGAGGCCGCCGAGGCCGCCGAGGCCGCCGAGGCCGCCGAGGCCGCTGAATGGACCGGCCTGGGCCAGCTGACGGTCTCCTCGCACTCCCGCATCGAACGGCAGGTAATCGCAGGTGAGAGCTTTTGTTCTCCGGAAGGTCGGCGAGGTCGGCGTCATCGAGAAGCCGGTTCCCGAACCCGGTCCCAATGACGTGGTCGTGCGTACCACCGCGGCCTTGGTGTGCACCACCGATGTGCACGTTATGAGGGGCGTGATTCCGGTTGCTCCGGATGTGACGCTGGGGCATGAGGCGGTCGGTGTCGTCCATGCGCTCGGCTCGGCCGTCGAGGGACTGGTCGAAGGGCAGCGCGTCGCCGCTGCCGGGATCACGCCGTGCTTCCAGTGCGATTCCTGCCAGCGCGGATTCTCCTCGCAATGCCATGGGCAGATGCTGGGCGGCGCCCGGTTCACCAACCAGCGTGACGGGACTCTGGCCCAGTACTTTCTCGTCAACAACGCCGAGGCCAATCTCGCACCGATTCCTGAAGAGCTCTCCGACCACCAGGCGCTGTACGCCACCGACATGCTCTCCACCGGGTTCGTCGCGGCCGAACACGCGGAACTCGAACTGGGCGAGACCGTCGCGATCTTCGCGCAGGGCGCGGTGGGGCTGTCGGCGACGATCGGGTGCCGGCTGCTCGGCGCCGGCCTCATCATTGCCGTCGAGTCGGTTCCCGCCCGTCAGGAACTCGCCCGCCGCTTCGGCGCCGATCTGATCGTCGACCACACCCAGTGCGATCCGGTCGAGCGGATCCTGGAGCTGACGGGCGGTCAGGGGGTCGACGCGGCCATCGAGGCGCTCGGCGCTCCCCAGACCTGGGAGGCGGCCTTCCGGGTCACGAAGCCGGGAGGGCGCATCTCCAACGTCGGATACCACGGGGAGGTGCGAGAGCCGCTGAAGATCCCCTTGGAGCCGTTCGGATACGGTATGTCGGACAAGCAGGTGTACGGCGGGTTCAACCGCGGAGGGCGCGGGTGGCTTCGGCGGATCTTCCGGTTGATGGAGACGGGGAAGGTCGACCCCACGCCGATGACCACGCACGAATTCAGCTTTGACGAGATCGAACAGGCCTTCCGGATGATGGCATCGAAAGAGGGGGGCATCATCAAGCCTCTGATTCACTTCGATGCGGACAGTGTGTAGGTTCCTGCCCCTGGCCCTCTCTCTGTCCCTGGCCCTGTCCCTGTCCCTGGCCTGGCCCTGATCCGGGGCAGTTCGTCGATGGCGGCCACGGCGCGTGTATCGGAATCCGGCCGCGGTGTTCGGGATCGGACTCCGGCTATCGGTCGGGCGCCGATATCGCTGCCCCCGAGTTGAGGCTGCAGACAGGAGTGATGGATCCGCCCCGCGGAACTCCTGGCCTGGTTATTACCGCAATTGGGGTGATTGCGGGTGGGGCGGTCGGCCAGACTGGGTCTGTGACGCATGAGGAAGAGCAGCCGTTGACCGGGCGGAAGGTCACGGCGACGCCTGGCGACGTGACGCCGCATACATCGAGCTGCGTGAAGAACTATGGGCGAGTGCCCTGCTTGCCAGTTGATGGACCGAAGCGGCCGAAGCGGCCGAAGTGAACAAACCGTCATGCCTGGGCCGCGGTCGTCACGGAGTCGCGTGTCGTAGGTGCAGATGGCTGTCAAGAGCGTACAACGGCGGTGCCGCAGGCAGGGTCCGTGCGAAATCGAAGCGGCTCTTCTGTGCGACGCGGCACGATGCGACGTTGTCCACCTGGTGCAGGAGTTCCAGGACTTCCAGCCCCTCGGCGCGGAAGGTCTCGAAGGCCCAGGTGGTGAGAGCCTCCAGAGCGCGCGAGGCGATGCCTCGGCCGCGTGCGTGTGCCACTGTCCAGTAGCCGGCTTCGGCAGACGGTTTGCCGGGAGCGACGTCCTTGAGCACGACGTTGCCCACCAACTGTGGGGCGGCAGTATCGGAATGGGCTTCCAGGACGGCGAAGCCGAGCTGGTCTCCCACTGCCCAGCCTCGCTGCTGGGCCTGTATCCACTCCACTCCTCCGGCCTCGTCTTCCGGACGCGACCTGGTCCAGCGCCCGAGAGTGGGATCGCGGTACGCCTCGACGACTGCGTCGACGTCCTCCAGGCACCAGGGGCGAAGAACGAGCGCGGGCGCGGTCGGCGTTGCGGCCGCGTGGAGCATCACGGAGGTGTTCACCGAACGCCCCTTTGCGGCAGCGTGATCACTGTGCTGGTCATGTAGCAGACTCCCGCCCTCTCATCGCGTCGCCGACACCGCTTTCTGCGGGTGCACAGAGCCTGAACGGGCCGGTCGAGCACCGGTTTCAGACTACTTGGCGCACTCCGGGAAGTGATCAGAGCGCCGCGAGGAACGGCTTCAGGAGCTTCAGGAGCTTCAGGCGCCTTTGGAGCTTCAAGTCAGGCGCTTTTTAGAGCTTCAAGAGCGCGAGCAGGGCGTCGGGGATGAGTTCAGCGCCTGGCGCGGCTCGGGCCTCCGGCGCCGCGCCCATCGCCCCTGACGGTCACCCCTTGCTCAGGCGCACCGTGTCTCCTCCCTTGTCGCCCGCGAGGACATCGATCCGGACTCCGGTGTCCGGGTCGGTGAAGGTCTGGCCGGGCGCATGGGCGGCCATGTCCAGCTGGGTGCAGCCGGTGGGCGGGGTGGTGGCCGGGTGGGCGTTGATGATCCTGACCGGGCCCTCACCGGTCGGGGTGGCGGAATCGACCTTGTAGAGGAGGACGCCGGCGGAGCAGGCATGCTGATCGTGGCCCTCGGCGCGGCGGGATTCGGCGACATACGCCGTGGTCTCGCCGGTACGCAGGACGGCGATCTTGGTCCCGCCGGGGCGCTCCACCGGGGACAGCCGTACGGTACGGCGCCCGGCCCCCGGGAGGCAGGCGACCTGGTGGTCGCGGGTCCAGCCGAGCTTCCATGAGTGCCAGCCGAGGTACTGCGGGGCGGCTCCCGCGATGTTGCCCATGACGTCCCAGCCTCCGGCGTACCGGTGGGTGGAGCCGGTGAAGGAATACAGGTCGGGGAGGCCGAAGGTGTGGCCGGTCTCGTGGGCGGCGACCTTGTGTCCCCAGCGCCACATGTCCTGCCCGAAGGTGACGGCCCACTTGATGCGGCGGCCGTCGGCGGTGACGCCGGGTGTGGCCGGGTCGTAGAGGTAGGTCGGGGAGAAGGTGATCGCGGCCGCCGCCTTCGTGGGGACGACGTAGACCATGTCGTACCGGGAAAGGTCCGCGTGGGGGTCGGCGGCGGTGATCGCATCGCGCAGGTACTTCTCGTGGGCCTCGAAGGTGAGGCCCCGCTCGAACCCGTACGAGGTGGAGTCCGCGGGCATCCTGATCCAGCGGTGCAACGAGCTGAGGGCGAGCCGGGAGCGGCCGTAGCTGGCTCGGCGCATCCAGTCGGCGGCCGGGGCGAGGTGGGTGGCGTACGCGTCCGTGGAGTCGGTGGCCCGGGCGTCGGGGAAGTCCACGAACAGGGTCAGGACGCGGTGGGTGCCGCCGGGGCGCTGGAAGCGGGTTCCGTCGGTGTCATGGCCTTCGTCGGTCCAGCCCGTCTTGCCGGGCAGCGAGCAATCAGCGGCGGGGGCGGGTGAGTTGGGCTGGGCAGCGGCGGTCGAGGTGGCCGGGGTGGCGAGACAGGTGAGGAGGGCGAAGGCCGCGGCGAGGGGCCGCAGGCGGGTCGGCAGGGCGGACATGGCTCTCCCATCGGAGGCAGTGGGGGGGAGGGAGCGGCGGGCGGGAGGTGTTACGCGCGGCCTGCGGCCAGGTCCATCAGGCGGGACAGGACCCGGCCGCCAGAGGCGGAGACCCCGTCGTGCTCCCACTCGTTGGTGACCCAGGCGCGGGTGGCGCCGACTTCGCGCGCGGTGCGCAGGGAGAGTCCGGCGTCGACGTACATGTCGTCGTGGTAGACGATCGCGGCGAGCGGGACCTGGTTGGCGGCTAGGCGGTGGGGGTCGTACAGCGGCGGCCAGTCGGCGCGTGCCGCCAGCAGGTCGGCGGCGTCCGCGAAAGGCCGCAGGCCGGTGATCTCCCGGAACATCCAGGGGTAGATCATCTCTCCGGTGAGGAGGAGCGGGTCCGCCTCCTCGGTGAATGCGGCGAGGCCGTCGAGTGCCCGGGAGGCTGCCCAGTCGGTCGGGCCGGCGCCCTGCCCGTAGAGCGTCTCCTGCAGCACGGCGTACAGGGGATTGTCGGTGAAGCCGGTCAGGTTCCGCACCTGATGGAGGAAGGTGTCGGTCAACTCGCCGTCGGTGTCCAGGGATTCATCGAGCAGCCAGTGGAGCCGCTCGAAGCCGTCGCCCATGCCGAGGGCGAGGCCGAGGGTGCGCAGCCGGCGGGTGGTGAGCCGGTCCCCGTCGGGCAGTCGGACCTCAGTGGCCGCGAGGAGATCGGCAATCCTGCGGAGACGGGCGGCGTCGTCCGGGTAGCGGGCGTAGAAGTCGAGGACGCGGTCCCGCACCCGGGGGTAGGTACGGGCGTAGACGTCGTCGGCGGTGGCGGTGAGACCGGGCAGACCACCGGTCACGTAGCAGGCCCGCAGGCCCTCGGGGGCCCGGGAGAGATAGGTGAGGGTGAGGAAGCCGCCGTAGCTCTGGCCGAGCGTCTCCCAGGGTTCGTCCTCGCAGAGTTGCCGGCGGATCAGTTCGGCGTCGGCAACTATCGAGTCGGCGCGGAAGTGGCCCAGATATGCGGCGAGTTGGGCGGGGGAAGCGAAGCGCGCGGCGGCTCGGGCGGTGACCGGGGTGGAACGGCCGGTGCCGCGCTGGTCGAGCAGGAGCACCCGGTGGGTCGTGAGCGCCTGGTCCAGCCAGCCGGGTGAACCGGCTGACGGGCGGGGGGATTTGCCGCCCGGACCACCTTGCAGATACAGCAGCCAGGGCAGCCGCTCGCCCGCGCGGGCCGGGTCGACGACCTCGCGGGCGAAGACCTGTATGTCCTCCCCCTCGGGGGCGGAGTGGTCCAGGGGGACGGTGAAGACGTGATCGACGGTCGTGTAGGCGGGGTTCATGGGTCCCTTTCACAGTCCGAGGGCAGCATGACGTGTGACATTGCATGGAGGGGGAGGGTGCGGCCGGTCGTCGGTGGGGAGCCCCCCTCTCTGTGTCACGTCGGGGAGCCCCCCTCTCTGTGTCACGTCGGGGAGCCCCCCTCTCTGTGTCACGTCGGGGAGCCCCCTCTCCACGTCATGTCAGAGATGGGGTGCCCACCTCAGTGCGGCCGTGCCTCGGCCGCACCTCGGCCGCACCTCGGCCGCGCCTCTACCTGCCGGATTTTGCCGCGGTCCCGCCCCTGGCCCAGAGCGAGCGGACATGACCCAGGTGCTTGGCCATGCACTTCTCGGCGCCCTTCGCATTGCCCGCCAGCATCAGGTCGAGGAGTTCGAGGTGTTCCTCGGCCGACGGGATCAGCTCGCCCCGCTCGTCCAGGCCGGTGAGCCCGTACAGGCGCGAGCGCTTGCGCAGCTCACCGACGGTCTCGACGAGGCGGTCGTTGCCGCTGAGACCGAGCAGTTCGAGGTGGAACTGCCGGTCGGCCTCCAGGTAGCCGATGAGGTCGTGGTCGCGCGCGGCGCGCACGATCTCCTCGGCGACCGGCCGCAGCGCCTCCAGCTCCTCACGGGCGGCGGAGCGGGTGATCCGGCCGACCATGGGGATCTCGATGAGCGCACGGATCTCGGTGTACTGGTCGAGGTCGTGCTCATTGACCTCGGTGACCCGGAAGCCCTTGTTGCGGACGGGCTCGACCAGGCCCTCGCGAGCCAGGTCGAGCATCGCCTCGCGCACGGGCGTGGCAGAGATCCCGAAGTCCTCGGCCAGGACCGGCGCCGAGTACACCTCCCCCGGCCGCAGTTCCCCGGAGATCAGGGCGGCGCGCAGGGCGTGGGCGACCTGGTCGCGCAGCCGCTCCCTGGTGGCGTTGAGATCGCGGTGCTTCAGGTGCCCCATAACGGTGGTGATCCCTTCATGCCGGAGCGGATCACCAGCATACAATTTCACATTGTTCCCGCAGGTGACAGGGTGTATGTACGGCTGGAGGTGTAGAACTCCAGGGCGGCGCGGCCCTGTTCCCGCGGTCCGTGGCCGGATTCCTTGGCGCCGCCGAACGGCAGATGGAAGTCGACTCCGGTGGAGGGGGCGTTGACCCTGATCATTCCGGTGTCGAGCCGGTCGAGCCCGTGCAGGACCGCGTCCAGGCCGCCCGAGTGGACCGAGGTGACCAGGCCGTACGGGACCGAGTTGGTGATCCGGACCGCGTGGGCCAGGTCGTCTGCGGGCAACAGCGCCGCGACCGGCCCGAAGACCTCCTCGCGCAGCAGTGGGTGGTCCGGTGGCGCCTTCTCGACCAGGGTCGGGGCCGCATACCAGCCGGGAAGGCCGGGCACGGTGCCGCCCGCGAGGACCGAGAGCCCGTCCCAGGCACTGCTGACCCGATCACGTGCGGGCTCGTTGATGAGGGGCCCGCACACGGTGGAGGCGTCGGCCGGGTCACCGACGGCCACTGCGCGCAGGGCTTCCGGGAGCGCCTCCCGCAGGGGGTCGAGGGCCGCGCCGACCGCGATCACGCGGCTGGTGGCGGTGCACTTCTGACCCGCGTATCCGGCGATCGCGGCGGCGATGTGGAGCGCGGCCTGTTCGATGTCCGCGTCCGGGAGGACCAGGGCCGCGTTCAGGCCCCCCATCTCGGCCTGGACGGGGATGCCCCGGGCCGTGGCGGTATGCACGACCGCCCGGCCGACGGCCGTCGATCCGGTGAAGGAGACGACATCGGCGGCGGAGACGAGGGCGTTGCCCTCGGTCGCTCCGCCGGGCAGCACGGTGAACACCCCGGCCGGCAGGGTCTGCTCGACGAGGGAGGCGAGGCGCCGGGCGCAGGCCGTCGCCTCGGGGGCGGGTTTGAGGACCACCGTGTTGCCCGCGGCGAGCGCCGGGGCGGCCTTCCAGCTCGGAATGGCGAACGGGAAGTTCCACGGGGTGACGAGACCGGCGACACCGTACGGACGGCGGCGGGTCAGCAGCAGCCCCGGGCCGGCGGCGGTTTCGTGCACGGCGCCGAGGGGTTCGTAGGGGGCCTGGGCGTAGTAGCGCCAGATCGCGACGGTCCTGGCGACCTCGGCGCGCGCTTCGGTGAGCGGCTTGCCCACCTCGCGTACGGCGAGCGCGGTCAGTTCGTCCGCGGCGGCTTCGAGGGCGGCGGCGACCGCGCCCAGCACGGCCGAACGGGCGGCGGCACCGCCGGTCGACCAGCCGGGCTGGGCCGCACGGGCCCGCTCGACGGCAGCCACCGCGGCGAAGGCTCCGGGCGCCGGAGACGACACCAGCACATCGGAAGGGTCGGCCGGGTTGCGGGAGGTGACGGAGGAGACGGCGGTGGTCACAGGAGGAAGCCTCCGGGGAAGGGGTCGTCCGGGTCGAGGAAGTACTGGGCGGTGCCGGTGATCCAGGCCCGGCCGGTGACGGTCGGTACCACGGCGGGCAGCCCGCCGACCTCCGTCTCGGCGACGAGCCGGCCGGTGAAGCGGGTGCCGATGAAGGACTCGTTGACGAAGTCGCGTTCCAGGGGCAGTTCACCGCGGGCGTGCAGCTGTGCCATCCGTGCCGAGGTGCCGGTGCCGCAGGGCGAGCGGTCGAACCAGCCCGGGTGGATCGCCATCGCATGCCGCGAGTGGCGGGCGTCCGAGCCGGGAGCGGCGAGATAGACATGCTTGACCCCGGCGATCTCCGGTTGCTCGGGGTGGACGGGGCGGTCCGGCGACGCGTTGATCGCCGCCATGACGGCCAGTCCGGCAGCCAGCAGGTCGTCCTTGCGGGCCCGGTCGAACGGCAGCCCCAGCGCGTCGAGTTCGACGAAGGCGTAGAAGTTGCCGCCGAAGGCGAGGTCGTAGGTGACCCTCCCGTACCCCGGGACCTCCACCGTGCGGTCCAGAGCGGCGCAGAAGGCGGGCACATTGGTGAGGGTGACCGACTTCGCCACCCCGTCCGCCACGTGTACGTCGACGGCGACCAGACCGGCCGGGGTGTCGAGCCGCACCGGGGTGACCGGCTCGGTCACCGGCACCATGCCGGACTCGACGAGGACGGTGGCGACCCCGATGGTGCCGTGCCCGCACATCGGCAGCAGGCCGGAGACCTCGATGTACAGGACGCCGAAGTCGGCGTCGGGGCGGGTGGGCGGCTGGAGGATGGCGCCGCTCATGGCGGAGTGCCCGCGCGGCTCGTACATCAGGAGGGTCCTGAGATGGTCGAGGTGCTCGATGAAGTGGAGCCTGCGCTCGGCCATGGTGGCGCCGGGGATCACACCGACGCCCCCCGTGATCACGCGCGTGGGCATGCCCTCGGTGTGTGAGTCGACGGCATGGAAGACATGACGCGTACGCACCATGAGTCCTTTCGAAGCGGCACGGATACGGTCAGTGGTGTCCGGCGGCCCGGGCCTTCTCGGTGGCGGCCCGGACCTCGGCCTCGATCTCGCCCGTGAGCGGGGAGCGCGGCGGGCGGGCGGGGCCACCGCGGCGGCCGACGAGGTCCATGGACAGCTTGATGCACTGGACGAACTCCGTCTTCGAATCCCAGCGCAGCAGCGCGTGCAGGGACTTGTAGAGCGGCAGGGCGGTGTCCAGGTCACCGGCGACGGCGGCGTGGTACAGCTCGGCGCAGGTGGCGGGGAAGGCGTTGGGGTAACCGGCGATCCATCCGACCGCACCGGCCACGGCGAGTTCGAGCAGGACGTCGTCCGCGCCGATCAACAGGTCCAGTTCCGGGGCGAGTTCGGCGATCTCGTAGGCGCGCCGGACATCGCCGGAGAATTCCTTGACCGCGACGATGCTGCCGTCCTGGTGCAGCCGGGCCAGCAGTCCGGGTGTCAGATCCACCTTGGTGTCGAGGGGGTTGTTGTACGCGACGACCGGCACCCCCACTTCGGCGACCTCGGTGTAGTGGGCGCGGACGGCCCGTTCGTCGGCGCGGTAGGCGTTCGGGGGCAGCAGGAGGACCGAGCCGCAGCCCGCTTCGGCCGCCTGCTCCGCCCAGCGCCGGGCCTCGGCGCTGCCGTAGGCGGCGACGCCGGGCATGACCCGCGCACCGTCGCCCGCCGCTTCGACCGCGGTCCGCACCACACGGGCCCGCTCCTCGTCGGTGAGGGTCTGGTACTCGCCGAGCGAGCCGTTCGGTACGACGCCGTCGCAGCCCTGCTCGATCAGCCACCGGACGTGCCGGGCGTAGGCGTCGTGGTCGACGGAGAGATCGTCGCGCAGGGGCAGCGCCGTGGCCACCATGATCCCGCGCCAGGGGCGGATGCTGTTCCAGGTGAGGGCGGTCATACCAGTGAACCCTTCTATGGTGTGTGACATTTTATTGGGCCGTCCGCGGCAGCCACAAGGGGCGGCCCGCGGGTCAGTCGTCGACGGGCGGGGCGGCGTCCGGCCGGCGCCCGGTGGATTCGTCGGGCGAGGCGAGTGCCGAGAGCGGCACGGGCACCGCGAACGGGCGGCGTTCGGCGGGTGGTTCCACGACTCCTCCGCCTGCCGCGAGGCACGCTGCGGCCGTCCCGCACATCCGCCCCTGACACCAGCCCATACCGGCCCTGGTGAGGAGTTTGACGGTGTGTGCGTCACGGGCGCCGAGGTCGGTGACGGCCTCGCGGATGCTTCCGGCGGTCACTTCCTCGCAGCGGCAGACATCCGTGTCGTCGGTCAGCCAGCCCGTCCAGCCCGCCGCCGGTGCGTGACTGACGGCCATCGCCTCGGCGAAGGCACGCATCCGGTCCCGTCGGCGCCGCAGCTCCCGCACACGCCCTTCGTGGACGGGGTGCCCGTGGAGTCTCACGGCTGCCGCCAGCCCTGCCAGCTCCCCTTCCGCGCGGGCGAGTTGGGCGCCCCCCACTCCCCCGGTCTCCCCGGCCGCCCACAGACCGCGTACCGAGGTTTCCTGAAGGCCGTCCAGGGCCAGGGCGGAGGCCCCGTCCGCGGTGGCGCGGGTGGCACAGCCGAGTGCGGTGGCCAGTTCGATCTGCGGGACGAGGCCGTGCCCCACCGCGAGCGCGTCGCACGCGATCCGCCGGCCCGTCCCCCGTACGGGCCGCCAGTCGCGATCGAGCCGGGCGACGGTGACGGCCGTGACCCGGTCGGTGCCGTGCACCTCGGTGACCGCGCTGCGGGTGCGCAGCCGTACCCGGTGTCGCAGCAGAGCGGCACCGTGCACCGCCGCCTCGGCGAGTTTTCGCGGGTTGGCCGCGAGCGCACGGGGATGGCGCAGGTATCCCTGATAGCCGGATGCCTCGATCACGGCGGGGACCTGCGCTCCGGCGGCGGCCAGCGAGGAGGCGACCGCGAGCAGCAGGGGGCCGCTGCCCGCCACGACGATGCGCCGGCCGGGCAGCACCAGGCCGGACTTGAGCATGGCCTGCGCTCCTCCGGCGCCCACCACCCCCGGCAAGGTCCAGCCGGGGAAGGGGAGTTGACGTTCATACGCGCCGGTCGCCAGCAGAACGGTACGGGCCCGCACCCGCACCGCCCGCTCGTCGGCACCGTCGGCCCCGGTGGCGGCGTGCACCGTCCACAGGTCACCGTCCTCCTTCGTGACGGCCCAGACGTGGTGCCCGGACAGCTGACGGACGTCGCTCCGCTCCAGCCGGTGGCGCAGTGCGGCGAAGGCCGGCCAGTCATGGTGCAGCGCCTCGGGCCGGGCCGCGCCGAGGGCCGGCGCCGGGTGCCGGTAGAACTGCCCGCCGGTCTGCGGCGAGGCGTCCAGCAGGGCCACGGACAGGCCGTGTCCGGCGGCCGTGACAGCGCCGGCCAGACCGGCGCAGCCCGCTCCGATCACCGCGAGGTCGTACAGGTCAGACGCCGATGCGGGCATGGCCGTGTCCCTCCTGGGTGGTGATCACGTCGCCGGGGCGGGCGGGCACCAGACAGGCTCTGCGGTTGGGCTCCCCGTTGATGGTGGCGAGGCAGTCGTAGCACTGTCCGATGCCGCAAAAGGCTCCCCTCGGGCGGCCGGTGGTGCGGGTGGTGCGCCAGGCGAGGATGCCGGCGGACCACAGGGCAGCGGCGACGGACTGGCCGGGCAGCGCGGGGACCGGACGACCGTCCATCGTGATCTCGAACGACGCACCGGGGTGCGCCCCTGCCAGTTCGGCGGGGGTACGGGCCACTGCGGGCCTCCTCTCCTAGTGGACGGGTCAGGCGGTGGCTTCGAAGCGGGCGGGATTGAACGGGCCCGGGTCCAGGGGTAGTTCGCCGCCGGTCAGGGACCGCGCGATGAGCAGCCCGGTGGCCGGGGCGAGACCGATCCCCGCGCCTTCGTGTCCGCAGGCGTGCAGCAGGCCGGGCATCCGCGTATCGGGGCCGATGGCCGGCAGATGGTCGGGGAGGTACGGGCGGAACCCCGCATACGTGCGCATCGCGCGGACCCCGGCCAGGACCGGGAAGAGAGCGGTGGCCTGGGCTGCCAAGCGGCGCAGCACCTCGGTCGACAAGGTGCGGTCGAAGCCGACCCGTTCCCGGCTGGCACCGATCAGGACGGGGCCCGCCGCGGTGCCCTCGACCACCGCCGAGGTCTGCAGCGCCGCCGAACCGCTGGCGACATCGGCCACATAGTCGGCCGCGTACACCTTGCGCCGCACCACCCGCGGCAGCGGTTCCGTGACGAGCACGAAACCGCGGCGCGGCAGCACCGGAAGCGCGACGCCCGCGAGCCGGGCGAACTCGCCGCCCCAGGTACCGGCCGCATTGACCACGTGCGGGGCATGCACCTCACCGGCCGTCGTACGCACCCCCCGCACCGAGCCGTCCGCCGCGGTCAGCAGGCCGGTGACCTCCTCACCGAGCCGCAGGCACACCCGCTCACCCGCCGCGCGCAGCAGATGCGCGGCGGCCAGGGCCGGCATCACCTGCGCATCCTGCGGGTAGTGAAAGCCCCCTGCCAGACCGGGAGTCAGATGCGGCTCCAGCTCCTGCAACCGTTCCCCCGGGACCTCCTCCGCCTGCACACCGGCCTTGCCCTGTCCGGCCGCGAAGTCGCGCAGGGCCTGCATCCCGGTCTCACCGGCGGCGACCACGAGGCCGCCCTTGGGCTCGTACTCGATCTGCGGCGGGAGCAGCTCCGCCAGTTCCCGCCACAACCCGGTGGACAGCAGGGCGAGATCGAGTTCGGGTCCGGGCTCCTTGTCGGAGACCAGGAGGTTGCCCTCACCGGCACCCGTGGTGCCGCCCGCGACGGGGCCGCGGTCGAGCACGGTGACGGAGAGGCCGGCGCGGGCCGCGTAGTAGGCACAGGCCGCGCCGACCACGCCCGCGCCGACGACGATGACATCCGAGGTTCTTCTCGTGGGCACGTCAGTAATATTTCACATTGCACTGACGATGCCAAGAGTGGCGCGTCATACGGCCACAACTCCCCCGGGAGTTGACGGCCGTCGAGGCGTCCCGATTCTCCAGGACTCCTCGGACCCGGGTAAGTAACGGACACGCCAACACCTCTCCGGCGCCTGCCACTTCCCCGAGGCGGCCGGAACACGGTGGTGCCCCGGATCCGGCGCGGGATCCGGGGCACCGTTCCGTCATGTCACCGTCTGCACCGTGGTTCCGGCGGAGGGCGCGAAGCTGACGTCGCCGTTGTAGTTGCCGGTCACGAGGTGGGTTCCCTTCTGCAGCGGGTTGAAGGACACGCTGGCCGTGCCGCCGACGAGAGGCACGGTCTGGGGGGAGCGTCCCGTGATGGCGAGGGTGACTGTTCCGGTAGGCGTACCCGTTCCGGGGGCGACGGGAACCACGGTCGCGGTGACCGTGACCCGGTCACCCGTCGTCGAGGGGTTGGGGGTGGAGACCACGGTGGTGGAGGTCGCGGCCCGGGTGACGGCCTGGGTGTCACTGCCGGTGGAGCCCGTGAAGCTCGCGTCCCCGCCATAGGTGGCCGTGAGGGTGAACGGGCTTCCGGTGGTGGTCGTGTAGGTGTGGGTGACGGTCGCGACACCGCCGGAGAGCGTTGCGGTGGCGGCGCCGGTGCCGTCACCGAAACTGAAGGTGACCGTGCCCGTCGGCGCACCGGACCCGGACGAGACGGTTGCCCGGACGGTCACCGTCCCGCCGGACACCGAGGGGTCGGGAGTGGAGGTCACCGTGGTGGTGGTCGCGCTCTTGGTGAGCGTCTGGGTGTCGTTGCCGGTGGAGGCCGAGAAGTTGGTGTCCCCGTTGTAGGTGGCCGTGACGGGGAAGGGACTTCCGTTCCGGGTGGCATAGGTGTGGGTGACGGTCGCGGTGCCGCCGGAGAGCGTCGTGGTGGCGGTGCTGGTGCCGTCACCGAAACCGAAGGTGACCGTACCCGTGGGAGTACCCGCGCCCGGCGCCACCGCGGAAACCGTCGCCGTCAGCGTCACCGCCTGCCCCGCCACCGACGGATCCGGCGAAGACACCACCGCCACCGTCGTCGCCGCCTTACCGACCGTCTGCGTATCACTCCCACTCGACGGCCTGAAGCTGTCGTCTCCGTTGTAGGTCGCCGTGAGGGGGTACGGGCTGCCGGAGGTCCCGTTGAACGTGTGCGTCACGGTCGCGACACCGCCGGAGAGCGTCGCGGTGCCGGCGCTGGTGCCGTCACCAAAACTGAACATGACCGTCCCGGTAGGAGTACCGGCACCCGGCGCCACCGCGGAAACCGTCGCCGTCAGCGTCACCGCCTGCCCCGCCACCGACGGATCCGGCGAAGACACCACCGCCACCGTCGTCGCCGCCCTGCCGACCGTCTGCGTATCACTCCCGCTCGACGAGGTGAAGCCGGCATCCCCGTTGTAGGTCGCCGTGACGGGGAAGGGGGTGCCGGTCCGGGTGGTGTAGGTGTGGGTGACGGTCGCGATGCCGTCGGAGAGCGTGGTGGTGGAGCTGGTGCCGTCGCCGAAGCTGAAGGTGACCGTGCCGGTGGGGGCGGCGGCACCGGGCGTGACGGAAGCGACGGAGGCCGTGAGGGTGGTGGGCTGGCCGACGACTGTGGGATCGGGCGAGGAAGCCACCGCCGTGGTGGTGCCCGCCTTGTCGACGGTCTGGGTGTCACTCCCGCTCGACGACGTGAAGTTGGCGTCCCCGTCATACGTACCGGTAATGGCGAACGGACTCCCCGACGTACTGCCGTAAGCATGCGTCACCACCGCCAGACCATTACTCACCGGCGCCGTAAGAGTCGGACTCCCATCACCGAAATCAAAGGTGACCGTACCCGACAGCGCACCCGCCCCCGGCGCAACAGAAGCCACCGAAGCCGTAACAGTCGTCGACTGACCCACCACCGTGGGATCCGGCGACGACACCACCGCCGTCGTCGTCGCCGCCCTGCCAACGGTCTGGGTGTCACTCCCGCTCGACGACGTGAAGTTGGCGTCCCCGTCATACGTACCGGTAATGGCGAACGGACTCCCCGACGTACTGCCATAAGCATGCGTCACCACCGCCAGACCATTACTCACCGGCGCCGTAAGAGTCGGACTCCCATCACCGAAATCAAAGGTGACCGTACCCGACAGCGCACCCGCCCCCGGCGCAACAGAAGCCACCGAAGCCGTAACAGTCGTCGACTGACCCACCACCGTGGGATCCGGCGACGACACCACCGCCATCGTCGTCGCCGCCCTGCCAACCGTCTGAGTGTCACTCCCACTCGACGACGTGAAGCTGTCGTCCCCCTCGTACTGCGCGGTCACCGTGTAGGGGCCGCCCGCGCTCGTGTACGTGTGCGTGATCCTGGCGACACCGTCGGAGACCGACGTCAGTGTGGGCGGTGTCCCGTCCCCGAAGTCGAAGGTGACCGCGCCGGCCGGCACCCCGGCTCCCGGCTCGACCGGTGTGACGGTCGCGGTGAAGGTCACCGGCTGGCCGACCACGGACGGGCCCGGCGTGGCGGTCACCGTCGTCAGCGTCGACGCCGGATCGACCGTCTGGCTGTCCGTGCCCGAGGAGGAGCTGAAGTTGGCGTCACCGCTGTAGTTCGCGGTCACGGTGTGGGGGCTGCCCGTCGCGGTGGTGTAGGCGTGCGTGACGCTCGCCACCCCGCCGGAGACCGGTGCCGTGAGGGCCGCCGTTCCGTCGCCGAAGGTGAAGGAAACCGTTCCGGTGGGCACCCCGGCGCCGGGCGGGGTCGGTGTCACGGTCGCGGTGAAGGTCACCGGCCGGCCCGTCACCGAGGGGTCCGGGGAGGAGCTCACGGTCGTCGACGTGGTGGCGGCGCTGGCCGCCACCGTGTGCTCTCCGGTGGCGGTGACGGGAGCGAAGTCGGCATCGCCGCTGTAGGTGGCGGTGACCGTGTAGGGGCTGCCCGCCGTGCTCGTGTAGGCGTGCGTCACGGTCGCCTCGTCGGAGGAGACCGGTGCGGTGACGGGTGCGGTCCCGTCGCCGAAATCGAAGGTGACCGTCCCGGTGGGGGTGCCCGCGCCCGGAGGGACGGCGGTGACCCGGGCGGCGAAGGTGACCTGCTGCCCGGCCACGGACGGATCCGGGGAGGTGAACAGGGTCATGGAGGAGGAGGTCTGACCGACCGTCTGGCTGTCGGTGCCGGTGGAGGAGCTGAAGTCGATGTCCCCGCTGTAGTCGGCCGTGACGGTGTACGGGCTGCCGGACGTACCGGCCCAGGCGTGCGTCACGGTTGCCACGCCCGCGGTGACCGTGGCGGTGACGGAGGGGGTGCCGTCGCCGAAGTCGAAGGTCACCGTACCGGTGGGGGCACCCGCCCCCGGCGCGGCCGCGGAGACCGTCGCGGTGATGTCCACCAGCTGGCCCGTCACCGCGGGATCGGGCGAGGAGGCCACGGCGGTGGTGGTCGCGGCCGGGGTGACGCTCTGGGTGTCGGTTCCCGTGGAGGGCATGAAGTCCGCGTCCCCGCTGTACTCGGCGGTGAGGGCGTACGGGCTGCCGGACGTGCTCGCCCAGGCATGGGACAGGGTGGCGGTGCCGTCCGTCACGGATGCGGTAACGGGCGGGGTGCCGTCACCGAAATCGAAGGTGACCGTACCGGTGGGGGCACCCGCCCCCGGGGCGGCCGCGGCGACCGTCGCGGTGATGTCCACCGCCTGGCCCGTCACCGCGGGATCCGGCGACGAGCTGAGCACCGTCGTCGACATCGCCGGCTGAACGGTGTGGGTTTCGGTTCCCGCGGACGCGGTGAACTGGTCGTCGCCGCTGTAGGCGGCGTGGACCGCGTAGGGGCCGCCCGTGGCGCTCGGGTACGTGTGCACGGCGGTCGCCACCCCACCCGCCGCGGTGACGGTGACCGTCGCGGTGCCGTCACCGAAGTCGAAGGTCACCGTTCCCGTCGGCGCGCCTTCGCCCGGGGCATCGGACGTCACCCTGGCGAGGAACGTCACCGGCTGGCCGGTCACCGAGGGCTCCGGCAGTCCGCTGACGGTGGTGAGGGTCGCGGCCGGGGCCACGGTCTGGGAGTCGGTGCCGGTGGAGGGGCTGAAGTCGGCGTCCCCGGTGTAGGTGGCCGTGACGGTGTACCGGCCGGCGGAGGTGCCTGCCCAGGCGTGGGTGAGGGTGGCGGTGCCGTCCGTCACGGGGGCGGTGACGGGCGGGGTGCCGTCACCGAAGTCGAAGGTGACCGAACCGGTGGGGGTACCGGCCCCCGGCGCGACGACGGAGACGGTCGCGGTGATGTCCACCGGCTGGCCCGTCACCGAGGGCTCGGGCACTCCGCTGACGGAGGTGAAGGTCGCGGCCGGGGCCACGGTCTGGGTGCCGGTGCCGGTGGACGGCGTGAAGCCGGTGTCCCCGCTGTAGTCGGCCGTGACGGTGTACGGGCTGCCGGACGTACCGGCCCAGGTGTGCGTCGTCGTGGCCACCCCTGCCGTGGCCGGCACTGTGAGGGGTGACGTGCCGTCACCGAAGTCGAAGATGACCGTGCCGGTCGGTGTCCCCTCCCCCGGCGCGGCGGCCGAGAGGGTCGCGGTGACGGTCACCGGCCGGCCCGTCACCGCCGGTTCGGGCGAGGTGGTGACCACCGTCGTGGACCCGGCCTGGCCGACGGACTGTGTGGTGGTGTCGCTGGAAGCGGTGAAATCGGTGTCGCCGCTGTAGGTGGCGGTGGCGGTGTACGGGCTGCCGGCGGGACTGGTGTAGGCGTGCAGGGCCGTCGCCACCCCGGCGATGACCGGCAGCGCGGCCGGGTCCGTACCGTCGCCGAAGTCGAAGATGACCGTTCCTGTCGGCGCACCGCTGCCCGGTTCCACCGGGGCGATGGTCGCCGTGAAGGCGACCGGCCGGCCGACGACGGACGGGTCCGGCTCGGAGGTCAGCGTGGTGGCCGTCGCGGCCTGCAGGACCGGCTGGGTGGCCGTGGCCACCGAGTCGGTGAAGTCGTCGCTGCCGCTGTAGGTGGCGGTGATCGTGTACGGGCTGCTGACGCTGCCGGTGTAGGTGTGGGTGAGCGTGACGGCTCCACCGGCCAGGGGGGCCGTGGCGGGAGGGGTGGCATCGCCGAAGTCGACGGTGACCGTACCGGTCGGTGTGCCGGCACCCGGCGGGACCGGTGCGACCGTCGCGGTGACGGTCACCGGCTCCCCCACGACCGAGGGGTTCGGACCGGAGGTCACTTCGGTGGTGGTCGAGGCCGGGTACAGGGTCTGGGAGGCGGTGGCCGTGGCGGGGCTGAAGTCGTCGTCCCCGCTGTAGGTGGCCGTGAGCGTGAACGGGCTGCCGGCCGTGGTGGTGTACGCATGAGTGAGCGTCACCGTGCCGGCCACCGCGGTGGCGGTGACGGTCGGGGTGCCGTCGCCGAAGTCGAAGGTGATCGTCCCGGTCGGGGTACCCGCCGCCGGGGCATCCGCCGTGAGGTTCGCGGTGAGGGTCACCGGCTGGCCGACCGTGGAGGGGTCCGCCGACGAGAAGACGGTGAGGGACGCGGTCGCCGGGTTCACGGTCTGGGTGTCGGTGCCCGTGGAAGGCGTGAAGCTCGCCTCACCGTTGTAGGTGGCGGTGACCGGGTACGGGCTGCCGGAGGTGTGGGGGTAGGCGTGCACGGCGGTCGCCACCCCGTCGGTGAGGGGCGCCGTGAGGGACGGGGTGCCGTCGCCGAAGTCGAAGGTGACCGTGCCGGTCGGTGTACCGGTACCGGCGTCCGCCGAGGTGACGGTCGCGGTGAAGGTGACGTGCTGGCCGGTCACGGACGGGTCCGGTGCGGAGTCCACCGCCGTCGACGTGGCTGCCTGCGAGACCGTCTGGGTGTCGAGGCCGGCCGAACCCGCGAAGTTCCCGTCACCGTTGTAGACCGCGGTGATCGTGGCGGGATCGGCGGCCGCGGTGTAGGTGTGGGTGGCCGTCGCCGTGCCGCCCGTGAGTGGGGCCGTCGCGGCCGGTGTGCCGTCGCCGAAGTCGAAGGTGACCGTCCCGGTCGGGGTGCCCGAGGCCGGCGGAACGGCGACGACGGTCGCGCTGACGGTGACCGGCTGTCCCACGACGGACGGGTCCGGAGCGGAGCTCACCGTCGTGGAGGTGACCGAAACGCTGGTCTCCACGCCTTGGTTGACCGTCCCGGTGGAGGCGGCGAAGTCGGCGTCACCGCTGTAGGTCGCGATGACGGTGTAGGGACTGCCCGCGGTGCTGGTGTAGGTGTGCGTCACCGAGGCCACGCCGTGGGAGACCGGTGCCGTGGCGGGAGTGGTCCCGTCACCGAAGTCGAAGGTCACCGTGCCGGTCGGTGCACCAGCCCCTGGCGGCACCGGAGTTACCCGCGCGATCAGCATCACGCTCTCGCCCACCGCCGAGGGAACCCGCGAGGAGGTCACCGTGGTGGTGGTCGCGGCCGGGGCGACGGCATGGACGATGGTGTCCTCGGACGCGGCGTAGTTGGCGTCACCGAGGTAGACCGCGGTGATCGTGTAGGGGCTGCCGGACACGCTGGTGTAGGGGTGGGTGACCGTCACCGTGCCGCCCACGAGCTCGGCGGTGAGGACCGGGGTGCCGTCACCGAAGTCAAAGGTGACCGGCCCGGTCGGGATGCCCGAGGCGGGTGCGGTGGGGGTCACGGTGACGGTCACCGACTCCCCCGTCACGGACGGGTCGGGGGCGGCGGTGACCGTGGTGGTGGTCGCGGCCTGCTCGACACTGTGCGTTGCGGTGCCGGCGGACTCGGTGAAGTTGTCGTCCCCGCTGTAGGTGACGGTGACCGTGTACGGGCTGCCGGGCGCGCTGGTGTAGGCGTGGGTGAGGCCGGCGGTGCCGTCGGTGAGGGGGACGGTGACGGGTGCGGTGCCGTCGCCGACGTCGAAGGTGACCGTCCCGGTCGGGGTGCCCGCGGCCGGTGTGGGAGCCGCGACGGTCGCGGTGAAGGTAACCGTCTCGCCGGTGACCGAAGGCTCCGGGGAGGAGCTCACCGTCGTCGTGGGCACCGCCTTGGCGACCGACTGAATGTCCGTCCCCGCGGAGGGGTTGAAGTTGTCGTCGCCGCTGTAGGTCGCGGCGACCGTGTACGGGCTCTCCACCACCTCCGGATTGACATGGGTGACCGTGGCCGTGCCGCCCTCGACGGGTGCCGTGACGGGCGGGGTGCCGTCGCCGAACTCGAACGTCACGGTGCCCGTCGGCGCTCCGGCCGCCGGGGCCTCGGGGAGGATCTGCGCGACGAAGGTCGTCTCCTGCCCCACCGTGGAGGGGTCGGGTGCGGAGGCCACGGCCGTGGTGGTGTCGGCCGGCTGAACGGTCTGGGTGTCGGTTCCGAGCGAGGTGGTGAAGTCGTCGTCACCGTTGTAGGTGGCGGTGACCGTGTACGGCAGTTCGGCCGCGTCGCTGTAGGCGTGGGTGAGGTCGGTGGCGCCGTCGGTGAGGGATGCGGTGACGGGTGGTGTGCTGTCGCCGAAGTCGAAGGTGACCGTCCCGGTCGGGGTACCGGCACCGGGCGCGAGCGCGGTGACCGTCGCGCTGAACGTCACCGGCTGACCCACCGTCGAAGGGTCCGGCGCGGAGACCACGGCGATCGCGGTGCCGGCCGGCTGGACGCTCTGGGTGTCGGTACCGAAGGAGGTCGTGAAGTCCGCGTCACCGTCGTACGTGGCGGTGACCGCGTAGGGGCTGTCCGCCGCGGCGGCGTAGACGTGGCCGGTGGCGGCGGTGCCGTCCGTGAGCGGTGCGGTGATGGGCGCCGTACCGTCGCCGAAGTCGAAGGTGACCGTCCCGGTCGGAGTTCCCGCTCCGGGCGCGAGCGCGGTGACCGTCGCACTGAACGTGACCGACTGACCCACCGTCGAAGGATCCGGCGCGGAGACCACCGTCGTTGACGACGCGCTCGGTCCCACCGACCGGGTGCCGGTCCCCGTGGAGGGCTCCAGGTTCCCGTCGCCCTGGTAGGTGACGGTGACGGTGTACGGGCTGCCCGCCGTACCGGCGTAGACATGGCCGGTGGCGGCGGTGCCGTCGGTGAGCGGTGCGTCGACCGGCGGGGTGCCGTCGCCGAAATCGAAGGTGACCGTCCCGGTCGGGGTGGCGGCTCCGGGCGGGACGACGGCGACCGTCGCGGTCGCGGTCACCGGCTGTCCGGCCACGGAGGGGCTGGGCGCAAGGTCCACCGTGGTGGCCGTCGCCGCCTGCTGCACGGTCTGGCTGTCCGTCCCCGTGGAGGCGGTGAAGTTGTCGTCACCGCTGTAGGCGGCGGTGACCGTGTACGGCAGTTCGGCGGCGCTCTCATAGGTGTGGGTCACAGTCGCGGAGCCGCCCGACATCGGCACGGTGGCGGGTGGGGTGTTGTCGCCGAGGTCGAACGTCACGGTGCCCGTCGGTGCACCGGCTCCCGGTGGGGTGGGAGCGACCCGCGCGACGAAGGTGACCGGCTGCCCGGCCAGGGACGGGTCGGGTCCGTGGGTCACCGTGGTGCTGGTCGGCGCTGCTTCGACGGCCTGGGTGTCCGTTCCGGTGGTGGCCGTGAAGTAGAGGTCGCCGCTGTAGTTGACGGTGACGTTGTAGGGGGTGTCCGACGAGTCGGTGTAGGCGTGGTTGACCGTGGCCGTGGCGTCCGTGAGGGGGGCCGTCACCGGCGCTGTTCCGTCGCCGAAGTCGAAGGTGACGGTGCCGGTCGGTGTACCCGTCGTGGGCGGGACCCCCACCAGGGCCGCGGTGAAGGCCACCTCCTGGCCGACGAGGGAGGGGTCCGGTGTGGAGGTGACGGTCATCGCCGCCGGCGCCTTGTACGTGAAGGCGCCGGGAAGCGTGACACTTCCTGCGGGTGTGGTGACGACGATGTCGGCGGGGCCGGGCACGCCCTCGGGCGTCACCGCGACGAGCAGGTTGTCGGAGTACGCGCGGAAGGACCTCACGGGGACGCCGCCGATGGTGACACCGCTGACGCGGGCGAGGCCGCTGCCGGTCAGAACAAGCGTGGTGCCGCCCGCAATCGGCCCGGTGTCCGGGCTGACGCCGGTGACATCTGCCACCGCCGCGTAGGTGTAGAGCACTCTGTTGCTCACCCCGCCGCGGGTGGTGATACGGACGGGGACGGTGCCGGGCCCCGCGGCAGGAGGAACGGTGACACTGACCTGCCGGTCGGAGAGCGCCGTGGGGAAGGCGATGGCGTCGCCGAAATGGACAAGCAGCGCGGTGCGCAGATTGGCGCCGGTGAGGATGACGGTGTTGCCGCCGCCGATCGGACCGGTTGCGGGAGCGATGCCCGCCAGGCTGGGCCAGAAGATGTAGAAGAAGTAGCCGACCCGGGCGGATCCGCCGGGGGTGGTGACCGTGACCGGGACCGCCCCCTGGCCCGAGGGAGTCACCGCCACGATGGTCGTGTCGTCGAGGACGGTGAAACTCGCTGCCGGGCGCGGACCGAAGCTGACGGCGGTGGCGCGGGAGAAGTTGCGCCCGATGATGGTCACCAGGGTTCCGCCGCTGTAGGAGCCCTGGTCGGGGAAGATACCGGAGAACTGGTTGCGCAGTGCCGGCGTGCCGGAACGGGCGGCGGCATCGAACCGTCCCGGCATCGCTGCGAGGGCCGACCGGTTGCGCAGCTCGGCAAGGGCACGCAGCAGAGTGCCGCTGTCGTTCGACGCCGGCACATCGGCGTGGTCGACCACGGTGCACAGGACCGGGCTCTGGGCGTCGCCCCGCGCCACCAGTGGGACGGGCGCGCTCAGGGTGGGGACGATCCGGTGGGACCACGGGTCGAGGACGGCGATGCAGTTCCCGTGGCGGTCGGTGAGGATGACGAGCCCGCTGGGGCGTTCCGGAGTCATCATGACGGTGTCACCGCCCACGCCGCGGCCCCGGTGCTCGGGTCAACAGGGCGTTCTCCGCCGGGCAGTAGCAGGAGGGGGGCGTGCCGGCCCGTCGTGGCCACCCATCGAAAACCGATGGCGCGGACGGGGCACACAGCGCGGGCAGCAGGCATGACGGGCTCCAGACCAACATGCGGGCCCGCCGCACCATGAGGCGCCCGCACACCGCGCGCCGACATGGCCGGTCCTGCACATCCCCACGGAGGAGCGCCCTAACGGCATCGTCATCACACACCGATGCGCCGAACCAGGCAAGAGGCCTTCCACTCCCCCGGAAAGGATGGGCGGCCCACCGGACTCGGACGGCCTCAGTAACCCATCCTGGTGAGGTGAAGGCAACACACCGGGATCGAGCTCACCCGAACGGGCGAGCGGAACCCGGACACCGGCGCACCGGGCCGTCCCACGGCATGTCACCTCGGTGCGGGCGGTGCCCGGTCCGCCCCGGCGGGCCGGGCACCGCCCGGCTCAGCCCGCGAAAGCGCGCACGAACTCGTTCGTCTTCTTGCCGATGCTCGAACAGGTCGCTACCGCCTTGATGTTGGCGCCTCCCGGGCACGGCTTGTCCCGGGTGACCGACCACATCGACAGCCGGCCGAGCCCCTTCTCCTTCGCGAACTTCTTGAGCTCGACCGCGTCGTCGGGCCGGAAGACCTCGCCCTTGACGTCGTTCACACCGATCATCGGCGTGACCGCGACGCTCTTCCAGGCCTCGGCCTCGTCGCGGATGCCCAGCGCGCCCTTGACCTGCTTCTGTGTGGCGGTGGCGGCCGCGACGGCGTACTTGCCCATGTCGCCGTCGTAGTAGGTGCCGTAGTCCATGGCCATGATGTTCACGGTGGAGATACGGGCACCGTTCTTCTTGGCGCTGTTCAGCACCGCGACGGCATGCCGGTTGAGGCCGGAGGGCATCACCGGGAGGGTGAGGGAGACATCCAGTTTCTTGCGCTGCTGAAGCCGGGCGATCGCCTTGGCGCGGAGGTCGTTGGCCTTGGTGTCCGTCAGCGCGGGGCCCTCGATGTCGAAGTCGACCTTGGTCAGGCCGTATGCGTCGATGACCTTGGTGTACGCGCTCACCAGCTTGTCCACCGAGCCGCAGACCCGGGCCAGTTCATTGCCGCTCTGTCCGCCGAAGGAGATCCGTACATCGCCGCCCTGTGCGCGCAGCGCGTCCGCCTGCCGTGCCACGGAGTTGGCGCCGAGCGCCTGCCGGCCGCCCCACTTGGGCACGCAGCCGCCTCCCGGGGAGACGAAGGCCAGGTTGTACTCCTTCACACCGGTCTCCTCGGCGCCCTTGACGAGGTCGAAGGAGGGCTTGAGCGAGGTGTCCACGTACGGCGAGAAAGCGACGGTCTTCGGCGTGGGGGCCTGGCTGCTCTGGTGCGGGGAGGGGGGCACCGGGTCCGGCCGCTTGGGCTTCTCCTGCTCCTCGGACGAGCAGCCGGCGAGCAGCGACGCCGCTATCACCGCCGCCGTCGCCGCGACGGCGGTCGGCCTCCGCTTGCGGCTCCGCCGAGAAGCGTGCGCGTCTGCGTGGTGCGTCATCATCGGGCGGCCTCCAACGGTGGGGGTGGGCAGTGCTGTGCGGACCTACGGCACGGGGGCGACACCAGCGGGAGATTCCGTCTGTCGCGGGCCGGGCCCGGGGACTTCGGGCGGTATGTGCGAGAGGGAAGGTCCTGGTGCGGCAGTCCACGCAGCATGCGCGACGTCAGTCCGTCAGCGTATAAGGCCGGCCCGTTTGTCATGACCGCCATCGTGCCATCCGGTGCGGACGCACCGGATGGTGGGTTCGGGGCGCAGCCCGGCATCTGAGGTATGGGACAGCTCACACCGCATGGCTGGAACTCGTACTCCCGTTCCTCCGACTACCTGGAACGGTACCGGCAGCGGGCCGGGCCACCTCACCTTCGAGCCGGGAGCCCCGCGTGTCCACTGAACAACGTCTCGCATCGAGCGACTCACCGGGCTCCCCGGACCCCACCCGCTCCGGGGAGGACCGGGCAGTACGGCGTACCGGATGGGCCGCGCTGCGTCCGCTGGTGTTGCGGCTGCACTTCTACGCCGGGGTGCTGATCGCGCCCTTCCTGCTCGTCGCCGCGGTCACCGGGCTGCTGTACGCCTGTTCCTTCCAGGCGGAGAAGATCGCCTACGCGCATGAGCTGACCGCGCCGGTCGGTAAGGAGAAGCTGCCGCTGTCGCAGCAGGTCGCCGACGCCCGCAAGGCCCACCCCGAGGGCAAGATCGCCGCGGTACGCCCGGCACCTCAGCCCGGGGACACCACCAGGGTCCTGCTCTCCGACGTACCGGGGGTCTCCGACGACCACCAGCTCGCGGTCTTCGTCGACCCCTACACCGGCAACGTCAGGGGCGCTCTGGAGACCTACGGTTCCACGGGGGCACTGCCCCTGCGCACCTGGCTCGATGCGCTCCACCGCGATCTGCACCTGGGCGAGGGCGGCCGGCTCTACAGCGAACTGGCCGCCAGCTGGCTGTGGGTGGTCGCCGGGGGCGGACTTGCGCTGTGGATCGGCCGTAAGCGCAAGAACCGCACACTGCGGGCGCTCGCGCTGCCGGACCGCACCGCCACCGGCCGCCGCCGGACCCTGTCCTGGCACGGCGCGCTCGGCCTGTGGGCCGCGGTCGGCCTGATCTTCCTCTCCGCGACCGGTCTGACCTGGTCCGCGTACGCCGGGGCGAACATCGGCGGCCTCCGGGAGTCCCTGGGGCAGGCCACCCCGACCATCTCGACGGCCGTGACCGAGAGCGATGCCGGACATGACGGGCATAGCAGCTCCTCGGGGAGGGCCGGAATGCCTGACATGCCGGGAATGGGCGGAACGAAGGAGAAGCCGTCGAGCGGCTCCGCGCCATCGGACGTGGGCATCGACAAGGTGCTCCGAGCGGCCCGCGCCCAGGGGCTCTCCGATCCCGTCGAGGTCGGCCTGCCGACGGACGAGGGCACTGCCTACGTCGTCAAGCAGGTCCAGCGCAGCTGGCCCGAGAAGCAGGACGCCATCGCCGTGGACCCGGCCACGGGAAAGGTGACCGACGTCTCGCGCTTCGCCGACTACCCCGTCCTGGCCAAGCTCACCCGCTACGGCATCGACCTGCACACCGGCACCCTTTTCGGCATCGCCAACCAGATCGCCCTGGCCGCACTCGCCCTCGCCCTGATCTTCCTGATCCTCTGGGGCTACCGGATGTGGTGGCAGCGCCGCCCCACCCGCGACCGCGCCCTTTCCTTCGGGCGTCCGATCCCGCGCGGCGCGTGGCGACAGGTGCCGCTGCCCGTCCTCATTCCGCTCGTGCTCACCGTAGGAGCGGTGGGCTGGCTGATACCACTGCTCGGCATATCGCTGGTCGCGTTCCTGGCCGTGGACATCGCCCTCGGCGCACTCGCACGCCGTCGCCGCGTATCCGCCGCCGCTGGGAACTGACGGCCGTTACGTCCTGGTCATGGCGGTGGCCCTCGATTGCGGTGGCCTGCGGGCGATGACCGACGGTCCGGTCACGCGTCCCGCATCTCCGCCAGCCGGAACGGCCCCGCCGCGCCGGGGCCGTACATCACCGGCAAATTGCGCCCCAGAGGTACGACGACGAGCGGCTCGTCGCGGTACTCCTTGAGGAATTTCTCCAGGGGCTCCCAGATGAGGCTCCGGTACCCGGACTCGGTCCGCTGATGCTCAAAGGAGAGGGTCAGCGCGGAGTCCATGACGGTGACGCTCACGGAGTCCACCTCCAGCCACTCTCCACCGATCCAGGCCTCAAGCCTTACGTATGACATGACGCAAGGGTGCCCCGCGCCGCACCCGCCTCGCAAACCACACGACGCCCTTGGCAACGAACGCCGCCCGGCCGGCGGCGCGCGCCGCACCGATGACCACCTTGCGGCACATCCCCGCAGGTCCGGGCTGGGGAGCGCCCTGCCGGGGCCGGCGCCGGGACCGGGACCGGTGCGGGTGGCGATTGCCGATCCGGTTGCGGATGCGGTTGTGGAAGATGCGCCGCGATGGGTCGGAGCGCAGCACGCCGCGTACGCCCGGTGCATACGCTGCCGCGCTCCAACAGCTGGTGGTCCGGCGAGAAATGCCCTGAGGACGGCCGCGGGCCCGGACCATACTGGTGACGTTTCATCAGGCCGACGGACCGTACTGCACAGGCTGACCGCACTTCACAGGCCGACCCGCCCAGCCACCCACCAACCGTGGCTCTCCCGCTCCGACGCGATCCTTCCCAGCCGGTCCACAGCGGCGTGACTGTTCCCACCCTCACACGGAAAAGGACATGTGCCATGCGTCGTCTTCACTCGCTCGCCATCGCCGCAACCGCCCTGGCTGCTGCCGCCTTCGGTGCCGCACCCACCGCCCAGGCGACCCCCACGGCATCCGCCGGCCTGGCCGCCTACAACTGCAGTTCCGGGTACTTCTGCATCTACAGCGACTGGAACGGTGGCGGAACCCGCTGCCAGTGGTCACAAGCCAGCAAGGCGAACACGGCCGACAACTGTTCCTTCATTCAGCGGGGACAGAATGTTCGCTCCGTGTGGAACAACACCGGGCACCGTGTGCAGTACTACACGCAGACCAACTACCACGCACGCGTCGGCTCCACGCCCGCCCACGCCGGCGGCAACTTGCAGGGCAGCTACCAAATCCGTTCCTTCAAGCCCCAGTAGGAGGGCCCGGTCGCGGGCATAGGCCCAACGCCTGTACTCCGCACCCCCGTTGCAGGGGACCGTTAGGCGCTCACGACGAAGCGCCGACCAGAGATCGTCCCCGCACCCGCGCGGGAAGATGGTCCGCCCCCATGCGACACCGCCGCACCACCCGGCGGCAGTGAGTCAAGGGGTCACGACAGCCCGCCGGGTTCCCAGCGCTCGGCGGAGCCCCCGTACGCGCGAGTCGTGTGCGCACGCAGCGGTGGCACGGGGGACCGGTAGCGGTCCGTGCGGAAGAAGTCCACTCCGGAGGCGGGCGGGTGCACCGCACCGAGCAGTGCCGGATCCCCTCCCTGGGTCAGCAGCAACCGCAGCGGCGCGGTCCGCAGGCAGAGATCCGGCCTGGGGCGCGTCCGGACATCCAGTGTCAGACCGGCCCAGGCGCCGTCGGGATCGGTGAGGTTCGCACGCCGCATTCTGGGACTGTAGACGGGGCGGACCGAAACCATGTGGCCAAGGGTGCCGCTGCCGCACGGCACCGCAGCAACATCGCGGCCCGCACCAGGACAGCGGCGAGTGTCGGCGACGCGTCCCTTCCAGCCAGGCGATGATGGCCACTCCGCGGCCCGGCGAGCCCCGCGCCCGAGTGCTTCGGCCTTTCCTTCCAAGCCCCTCCCGGGCCCGGGCGCGCTCCGGAGGGTCCGGTCCGGACGGGGGCGACGTAACATACCGAGAATTGTCCGCACGTCCGTTTGGTCGCCGCTATGTCCCCTGAGGTTGCCGGCCCCGCCACCGCGCCCGCTCCCCTGCCGGACCGGGCGCCGCCCGGCCCGGGCCCGCTGTTCCGGCTTCCTGAGCTTCCCTCGTGGTGGCGGCCATGGGGCGCGATCGCCCTGGACGTTCTGATAGCCATGGGCTGTGCGTGGTTCGACGCACAGTTCCGCTCCACCTTCCTGGAGGAGCAGCTGCACAGCCCGCTCCCCCAGGGCTGGGCAATAGGGCTCACGGTCGTGTGCGCTCTGCTGCTCATACTGCGGCGCCGATTCCCCGCGGTGGTCACCGCGGCCATCACCTGCGGGCTCCTCCTGGGCACCGGATCCGTCCTGGCCACGGTGGTGGCGTACTACTCGCTGGCCCGGCACACACCGCGGCTGCGTACGGTGTTCGTCGGCGCGCCGGTCGGACTGTTGCTCCTTCTGGGCGTCGCCGTATTGCATCTGCTGCAGTACGACCCGCCCCACGGGAGGGACGTCACCGAGGAGCCGGTGGTCATCGCGTTCGCCGGTCTGATGGCCGTTGTGGTGCCTGTACTGGCCGGCCTCTACCCGAGAGCTCCGCGGCAGCCCTGGTGGTGGGAGCACCGGAGCGCGATGCTGTTCGACGTCCTGCTGGTCCTGCTTTTCCCGCTCGCGAATCCGATCGCGCTGGTGAGCGGTCTGAACGGCGCGGAAGGCGATCCACTGCTGGTGCCGGCTCCGGTGCTCGTCCTGCTCGTGATGGTGCAAGGGGTGGCGCTGATCTGGCGGCGGCGCTATCCGGACGCGCTCGCCGCGGTCGCGGTGCTCCTCATCCCTCTCGTAATGCCCTCCTTCAGCATCCTCCCCGTCAGCCTCTACGCGCTGGCGAAGTACGGGGCGTCGCGGCGCAATCTCCTCCTCGGCTCCGGGGCGGCGGCCGTGGTCCTCGTCGCGTGGACCATGGTCGCCACGGAGTTCAAGGCCGACCAGTTCATTCCCTTCTCGATCTTCCTCGTGGTGCCCTCCGTGGTCGTGCCGGTGCTGTTCGGCATGTACCGGGGTGCCAAGCGGAGTCTGATGGTGACCCTCCAGGACCGGGCGGACCGGCTGGAACGGGAGCAGCATCTCCTGGCTTCGCAGGCCCGGATGGAGGAGCGCACCCGCATTGCCCGGGAGATGCACGATGTGGTCTCCCACCGGGTGAGCCTGATGGTGGTCCACGCCGGGGCGCTGGAGGCCGGAGCCGGCGGCCCCGGGGTGGCCACGGACACCGGCCGGCTGATCGGGGACATGGGCCGGCAGGCACTGAACGAGCTGCGCCAGGTGCTCGGGGTGCTGCGCCTGGACGACGCGGAGCAACAGGTTCCGCTCTCCCCGCAGCCGACACCGGAGGACCTCGCGACCCTCGTGGAGGAGTCACGGGCCGCCGGGATGCAGATCGCCTTCGACGTCATCGGCGAACCGTCGGCCACGGACTCCACGGTCCAGCCCACCCTGTACCGGGTGATCCAGGAAGGGCTGACCAATGCCCACAAGCACGCGGGCAACGTACCGGCCCGGGTGGAGGTGCGGTACCGGAAGGACGCGGTGCGGGTGATCGTGGAGAACGAGGCCCCGGCCGGGCCGGTGCCCACCCTGCTGCCGAGCGGAGGACACGGTCTGGTGGGGCTGGGCGAGCGGGTCACCGTGCTCGGCGGCACCTTCGAGGCCGGGGCACTGGAGAACGGCGGCTTCCGGATCACCGCCACCGTCCCCCTCCGCTGAGCACGGTTCCGCGGAGCTCCGCCTCGCGAGGGGGTTCACCTGCGCGGATGCCCCCCGTAACACATGGGCGACGCGTCCGCAGAAGAAGGAACTCCGCCGCGTCCGCTTGGCCGATGCCCTGTTCCCCTCCCCCGATGAATTCGGTCGATATCGGGCAAGATTCCAGTATGAGTACTCAACATCCGGAACCGGATCCACGTGATGCGCCAGGCCTCGGGCCCGGCGGCGGGGTGCCGCCCGAGGAAACACCCCCGGGCGAGGGCAGTACCGGGGCAGAGACCGGCCCCCGCGACAAGCAGACGCGCGGCTGGTCCACGGGCCCGGTCATCGTCCTCGGCATCATCGTCGTGCTCTGCGCGGCCTTCTTCATCGCTTACGCCGTGATCGTGGCGCTGTAACCGGCCGGACGACATCGGTGGCGACCCGGCGGCGGCCGCCTTGCCGATGAACCGCGTCGCCCGCCCTGCTCAAGCGCTGCAAGCGTTACAACAGACCGGCGATGCTCGGCGGGGCGAATACGTGACGGGCACGGTGTTCCAGGACGAGCACGGCAGGCATCTGCCGCTTCTCGTCGAACGCGCACCTGTCGCATGACGGGTCGATCGCGGGGACGTCCGAGGCATGGTGGGTGGCGATGTGCCGGGCCAGCCGGATCTGGGTGGACACCACCGTGTCGAGGGGGTCGTAGTCCACCCCCGGCTCACCCGCCTCGCGTGCGGCATCCACCACCTCGGGGGCGTGCTTCATCGCCTTGTACAGCTCGGTGCACTCGTGGCAGCTCCACATCCATGGAGGAGGCAGCGGCCACTCGTCGGCGCCGGGCACGTCACTGGAATCCATGCCCGTCACCGTAGCGACCTGTGGACCTCGCGGGGAGCGGATCAGCCGAATCCCCCTACTGGGCAGCAGTCTTGGCTGAACACCCTATTTCCGAACAACACACCTATGCCGTTTCCTGCGCCACGCCGAGCCCTCTCCATACCCCGAGGGCTACCGCACCGACCGCAGCGCGCGTCACTGCACCCCTGCCAGGAGCGCCGGAGCATCGGCGAACGCGGCGTCGGCGGCCTGGCCGCAGACCTTGCCGGCCGTTTCGCCGGCGAAGCTGAAGACGCCGACCAGCTCAGGGCCGCGGCGTCCCCATATGACGAGGGGGCTGCCGCTGTCTCCGAAGCACATGGTCGTGCCACCGTCGGATATGTCACGGGCGCACAGGACCGAGGCTTCATCCACGACGGCCGGTGTCTGGGCGGCGCACTGCGCATGGGTGCGGACGGTGAGGTCGCCGCGGCGGAGGACGTCACCGCGGATCTCCTTACCCGGCTGGGAGGGGTCCGGTGCGGCCGTGGTGCCGTGACTGAAGATGGATACGGGGGTGCCGGGAAGCGGCCGGTGGTGCGCGACGGGGAGCGGCTTGACGCCTCGGACCGGGGCGCTGAGGCGGATTTCTGCCATGTCGTAGGCCGCCGAGGAGAGTGCGACATTGTCGGGGTCGGCGGGGGAAGGCAGCAGCTCGTATCGGGCGTGTGTGGTGACGCTGCGGATGTCGCGTACGGTGCCGGGGTCCTGCGACAGGACCGAGGACCCGATGTGGACCTCCGCCCGCCGTGTGTCCTGGCCGTCGAGGCAGTGGGCCGCCGTCAGGACCCGGTCGGGAGCGATGAGCGCACCGCCGCACGAGGCGCGTTGCAGCAGCGGAGCGTCACCCTTCACTGCCAGGGTCGCCAGCCACGGAGCCGCGCCCCGCTGAGGCAACTGTGTACCCCCGGACATGGCGTGCACCGAGCCGGCCGTGCTCACGCTCAGCGCCACACCGACCAGGAGCGCACCGAACACCGCCCCCGCACGCCTCCGACGACCACACCGCACCGGTCGCCACTGCACTTCCCCACTCACTTCGTTCCCCCGTCTCTCGCATCCCGTCTCGGATGACATGAGTCGAAGTTAACTGCGAGAGGCCGCGGGAGTAGTCAGACCACGGTCGCGTCAGGGGTCATCCTCCGGAGTGAGCGTCCCCTGATTCACCGTCAGGGTCGCTGCCGCGGCGGCTCCGCGACGGAGCGCGGGTCGGCTGGAGAACCGCTGGTGGGAGTTGTGGTTGACCAGTAGGGGGCGCGGACGTCCGTGGTCGGCACGGACGGCGCACCGGCACGGAGATACCGCCGGTCACGGCAGCGGGCCCCGGTCGCAGAAGCCACACGGGGCCCGGGAGCCGGACGGGCCCGGGAGCCGGACGCACGGAGCCGAGCCACTGCGCTCACCCCGCCAACTCCCCCAAAAGCGCCCAGGTGCGCCGCCGGTCGGCGTCCCCGGCAATCTCTGTTCCTGAGAACACGACTTCCGTCGCCCCGGCGCCCGGTAGCGCCGTACCTCGGCGGCGACCGTCCGCTCGTCCCCAATCACGGCCACATCGGCGGCCCGCTTGCCGCCGGAGAGTTCGATGACCCGTGCGTAGGACGGGAACTGCTCGTAGAACGCGAGCTGTTCGGTGGCCCTCTCGCGCACGGCGTCGACATCGTCGGTGACGACGCCGTGTACGAGCGCCACGATGCGGGGCGCCGGACGGCCGGCGGACTCCGCCGCTGCGCCGCCTCAGGCCCGTCGCTGGTTCAACCGCCAGTACTGGCGCCTCTTCTCGTCGCGTACGACGACCCCCATCCTGGCCAGCTCTTCGCGCAGCTCCCGGAGATCCCCGGTGGGACCCTTCTTTTCCAGCAGCTGCGCGCGGGCCTTCAGCAGTGCGTTGGCCCCCTGTGGCAGTCCCGGCATGTCCGACACCCAGCGCCGGAAGTCGTCCTTGTAGGGGTCCTCGTCCGCCCAGCTGTAGCCATGGGTTCTGAAGGCGTCGGCGACACGCTGGGCGTTCAGATCGCAGGCTTCCCGGGCGAGTTCGTCCTTGTCGGCGTCCAGCAGAACGAGCTGTTTGCCGTCCAGGAAAACCTGGACGACGCGCTCGCGCGCGAACTCCCGGTCTTTGGCTTTCCGGGTAAGGGTTATCCGTTCGTCCGATACGGCGACGGAGAGCTCCTGGTACTGGGCTATGAGCCCCACGGTCAGTCCCAGGGCCGCTCCGGCACACACGAGGCCGACGGTGAGCCAGGGCTCCGGAACCGAGGTCAGGAGCCTGGCCGGCCCTTGCATGGGCGCCCAGGGCAGTGTCACCAGCCACTCCGCCAGGACCTTGACCAGCCGGCCCGCTCCGGCTCCCAGCAGCACGAGGACGAGGTGAACAAGCGCTACTGACCAGGCCGGCTGAGCCAGCACCGTGGTTTTGTCCAGCCGGACGTGCGGTGTGAGCCGGTCATCCATGTGTGATGTCCCCCTTCAGAGAGTCTGCGTCGCCGCGGCCGGGAGGAGACCGGCGCGGTGCGGTGCAGAGCGGAAGCCAATCATAAACCGAGTGCGCGGTCTATTATTGGCTGATGCGAAGGAGCAGTTCAGTGACGTGGAAGGTCAGTCATAGGGTGAAGCCATGAGGACGATCGATCCGGCGAAACACGCAGCGCGGCGTCAGCACATCGTGCAGGCCGCGTGCGAGCTCTTCGCCACGCAGGGGTTCGAGCGCACCACGACGGCGCAGATCTGCAAGGCCGCCGGTATGAGTTCGGGGAACGTGTTCCATTACTTCCCCAACAAGCGCGCGATCTTCCTCGCCCTCCTCCAGGACGACAAGGACGACAAGACCGAGCGGCTTGCCCGGGCGACGGCCGGCGCCGACCCGTGGACCGCCCTCCTGGACGTCGTGGAGTTCCTGGCAGCACCCGCCGCGGAACCTCTGACGCCGCCGCTGGTGATGGAGGCCATGCTCCAGGCACACCGCGACCCCGAACTCGGGGAACTCCTGAGCCAGGACAGCACCGACGAGCACTCCGTGATCACGGAACTGCTCACCAAGGCCGCCGCGGCCGGTCAGATCGACCCCGGCCTCGACCCGGGCCCCACCGCCTCATGGGTCATGGCCCTGATCGCTTCGATGTACACCAGCGCGGCCACTGAGCCATCCTTCGACCCGGCCGGGCAACTGCCCACCCTGCTCCTCATCGTGCAGCGCTTCCTGCGCGGCGAGCCATCTGAGCACCGGAGCGGCACCGGCTGACACCTGGACCCGCGCCCTGCCGGTCCGCCCCTCCCCACCCGCAAAAGGACGACCTGACCCGTGAAGAAGAGTGCGATAGCCGGCGGCTGCATCCTCGGCCTCTTCGTGATCGCCTGCGCCTACAAAGGCGGCACCGTCACCAACGACCCGCTGACCCTCGCCGAGTACCGGAAGATCAAGGCCGGCAGCAGCGAGAAGAGCCTGTTCGCCTACACCAATACCTGCCGGCAGAACAGCGAGTCCGAGCGCGCCCACGACTACCCCACCACCTGGACCTGCTACGGCGCCGACGGCAGCAGCAACGCCGTGTTCTTCTACTCGGAGGGTGAGATGTTCAGCAAGTCGCAGACCGGGCTGACATGAGGGCCCGGCCGGCATGAGGGCCGGGCGCCGCACGGCCGCCCCACCCCTCCCCCGCCGTGCGCAACGCCCCTGATGCACACGGGAGTTGTGGTCCAGCGACGCCGACGGACCGTCATGAGGCGGCACCATAAGGCTTCCTTTAGGAAATACAAAGCACCGTTATGAGGGTAAATCCCGTCGTAAATCGGGCGTCAGGCGATGTCACGCGATGGGTCCGGACACCCGGTCGCGGACCGCCGCGACACTACTACGTATGGTAGTGGCGCTGAAACGCCAGGTAGTCGCGCACGTATTCGGGACTGCACAGTCAGTGCGGCGAGCATTTCCGGCCGCACGCCGGCACACAGCTGGTTGCGGGTGGAGGAGCTCCGACCGGACGATCAGGCTCCCGCGTGTCGGCCGGCCATGCACCGGCCGGCCGGCACGCCCGTAGGCGAGGAGGTCCTGTGAACGACCAGACGAGTCTCAGCCCGGATGCGGCACGGCAGCTTGCGACCACCACCAAGACCAGCCCGCAGATGCGCGGCATCACCCCACGCTATCTCCTGCGGGCCCTGCCCTGGGTGGATGTGGAGGCCGGTGTCTTCCGCGTCAACCGCCGCCGCACCTACGTCCTCGGCGACGATCGCATCAGCATCCACTCCGACGGCGGCTCGCCCCGCGTCATCCCGGGCGACCTGCGGGAGTTGCCGTACCTCCGGGAGGCCGACGACGCGCTGCTCTCCGAACTGGCGGGCTCCTTCACGGAAGTCAGCTTCGAGGCCGGACAGATGCTCGCGCAGGACGGCGACGCGCACGACAAGCTGTGGGTGATCGCCCAGGGCCGCGCCGAAAAGCGGGTGAGCGGCCGTTACGGCGAGGACGCCGTACTCGAAGTGATCGGCGACGGCCAGTACTTCGATCTCGACGCCTGGACCCGCTCCGAGCCCCTGCCGTACCGCGTCCGGGCGCTCACCCCCGGCGTGGCACTGTGTGTCGAGCGCAGGGTGCTCGAGGGGCTGTGTGAACGCGACACGGCCGTGCGGGGAGCGATGGACGCCTACCTCTCGGCGGACGGCGTGCTGCCGGGCGCCGAGGTGCCGGTCGACCTCAGCGCCGGGCATGTAGGCGAACCGGACCTTCCCGCGACGTTCGTCGACTACGAGGACACGCCCCGCGAGTACCACATGAGCCTCGCCCAGACCGTGTTGCGCGTCCACACCAGGGTCTCCGACCTCTACAACGGGCCCATCGACCAGATCCGGGCCCAGTCCAACCTCACCGCGCACGCACTGCGCGAGCGGCAGGAGGCCTCGCTGCTCAACCACCCGCAGTTCGGTCTCTTCAACAATGTGGCCCCCGGGCAGCGGGTCCAGGCACGCACCGGCTCCCCGACCCCCGACGATCTGGACGAGCTGCTGACCCGGGTCTGGAAGCAGCCCGGCTACTTCCTCGCGCACCCCAGGGCCATCGCCGCGTTCGGCCGGGAGTGTACGCGCCGGGGCGTGCCCCCGGTCATCGACAACCGGTTCGGCAGCCCGCTGCTGAGCTGGCGTGGAGTCCCGCTGCTCCCCTCCGACAAGGTGCGGTTCTCCGGCAGTGCGGGCATCGGCACCACCGAGATCCTGCTGATGCGGGTGGGGGAGGCCGAGCAGGGCGTGGTGGGTCTGCGTCCCGCGAAGGTCGAGGACGAGGTGGAACCCGGTCTGTCGATGCGGAACATGGGCGTCGACCAGAAGGGCATCACGTCCTACCTGATGACGGCGTACTTCAATACGGCGGTACTGGTGGAGGACGCGCTCGCCGTGCTCCAGAACGTCGAGGTCTCCAACTACCATGACTACTCCTGACGTTGTCCGGGGTCTGTGGCCCGGGGCGCCGACTCCGAACCTCCTCGGCGACGGCCTGCTGTCGCCCGATCCCGCCACGGCCCCGCCCACGGACCTGACCGCCCCGGCCGGCCACCCCGCACAGTTCACCGGCCTCCCCGGCCAAACGGCCGCCTTCTCACCCGAGTTGGCACGCCGTGATGTCCCGATCCTGCACCGGACCGTGAACGGGCATCCGCTGGTGTGGCTGGACAACGGGGCCACCACACAGAAGCCACGCCAGGTGATCGAGGCTCTGGCCGGCTTCTACGGTTCCGCCAACTCCAATATCCACCGTGGTGCGCACACCATGGCCCGGGAGGCCACCGAGGCGTACGAGGCGGGCCGGTCGGCGGTCGCCCAGTTCCTGGGGGCGCCCTCACCGGACGACATCGTCTTCGTACGCGGCACCACCGAGGCCATCAACCTCGTCGCCCAGAGCTGGGGCCGGGCCAACCTCGGCCCCGGGGACGACATCCTGGTGCCGGTGCTGGAGCACCATTCGAACATCGTGCCCTGGCAGTTGATCGCCCAGCAGACCCGGGCCCGGGTGGTACCCGTACCGCTGCAACCGGACGGGCAGATCGATCTCACCGCGTACGACGATCTGCTCTCCATGCGCACCCAGCTCGTCGCGCTCAGCCAGGCGTCCAATGTGCTGGGCACCGTCCCGCCCGTACGCGAGATGACCGCACTCGCCCACCGCTACGGGGCCAAGGTGCTGGTGGACGGGGCGCAGGCGGTGGCGCACTTCCCCGTCGATGTGCAGGATCTGGACGCCGACTTCTATGTGTTCTCCGGCCATAAGCTGTTCGCCCCTACGGGCATCGGCGCGCTGTATGTGAAGCCGGAGATCCTGCGGGACATGGCGCCGTGGCAAGGCGGCGGCAACATGATCGAGTCGGTCGGCTTCACCCGTACCACCTATGCCCCCGTCCCTCACCTCCTGGAGGCCGGTACCGGACACATCTCCGGCGTGGTCGGTCTGCTGGCCGCACTGAACTGGCTGACCGCCTTCGACCGCGATGCCATCGCCGCCTACGAGACCTCACTGATGGCGTACGCACAGCAAGCCCTGGCCACGGTCCCAGGACTTGAGCTGCTGGGCTCCGCGCCCGACCGTATCGCCGTACTGACCTTCACCCTCGCCGGCCACGACCCGTCGGAGATCGCCGCCTGGCTGGACCGTGACGGCATCGCCATCCGGGCCGGGCACCACTGCGCCCAGCCGGCCCTGGCCCACTACGGCCTGGAGAGCGCGGCCCGTGCCTCGCTCGCGCTCTACAACACATCCGAGGAGGTGGACAAGCTGGTGGCCTCACTGCAGCAGATGCAGCAGGCCGCCTGACACGCCCGTCCGTCCGGCGTCGCCGACCGGCTACCGGTCGGCGACGTCGGCGCGGGGTGATTTCCGTTCCGGCGGCCGGTGACCTCGTGCACGGTTCATACTGGGCACCAGGCCGCATATGAGGGGGAACCGAAGCCATGACACGGTCGGGAGACGGGGTCCAGCCGCCGCGGCGGGTCGCTGATGTGTCGTCCGCCCGCTGGATCGAGGAGAACGTCGGCGGGTTCGACAGCGGTGTCCATGCCCTGCTGCCGGCCGGGTTCGAGGCCTACGTACGGTTGCTGCATCCCAGCGAGCCGTCGGACGGCCGGTTCGAGCGGTGGTGGGAGGTCGCCCAGCGGTCGGGCCGCGCGCTGCACCCTCTGGCGCGCTTCGAGGAGGTGGCCGGCCCGGGTGATGAGCCACCGTGGCAGGGTTCGCTGCCCGAACATGTGCTGGCCGCACTGTGCCCGGTGCTGGCAGCGGAAACCACCACACCGCGGCAGTGCCTCTTCGGGCTCTGGGAAGGCTGGGGCTGGTCCGATGACCACGGGCCGATGGTGCAGTTGAGCGGACGCGCCTACTCGCTGTACGAGGGGCCGATCGAGGCGGCGATGGCCACGGGAGACCGGAGCGCGGGGGTCTTCTTTCCGCAGTCGCCGAACCTGTGGTGGCCACGGGACCGGGCCTGGTGCGTCGCCACGGACGTGGATCTCGACTCCACCTACATCGGTGGGTCCGCCCGCCTGGCGCAGCAGCTGGCGGGCGCGCCGGACATCGAGGTACTTCCGGCGGCGCTCGACGACCGGCTCGGCTAGCCGCTCGTCGAGCACCTCTCATAGGGTTCCGGTCCATGCGGTCAGCGCTTCTTGCAGGCGTTGATGCGGACCGTCGCGCTGGTGTGCTTCACCTGCTTGGTGTGCGGGGTGTACCCGGGCGGGAAGGTCACCACGCCGACCGAGTAGCCGGTGTACTTCTGCCGCTTGATGCAGCGGCGCGCGGCGTTCTGACTCACCTTGTTACGTCCGGCGTTGACCTTGGCGCCGCTCTGCTTGTACAGCGTTCCGTTCTTGTACAGGCCGACGCGGAGGGCCAACTGCGCGACCGACTTGGTGCACTTGATGTCGGCAGTGACGTTCACCCTGTGCCGGTTGTCGGCGTGGGCATGGTGGGAGTAGTGCGGGAGGTGCGTGGTGATCTTGCAGGTGATCACGTCACCGCTGCGGGCGTCCACCGTGCGTACGGTGGTGGCGCCGGTCGCGGTGTCAGGCCCCGCATCGGCCGTCGAAGCGCCGGCGGTCCCCACTCCCATGGTCAGTGCGAGCACGCCGGTCAGCGCACCGGAAAGCAGCGTTCGCTGTACGGTCCTCATGAATCTCCCCCTGTGTAGCGCCCGTTGGGGCGCACTGCTGATGCGCCGTCACCTCACAGTGGCCGTTCCGAGGTCCGGCGCGCTGGCCACATAATTCCGCATCAGGGTGACGGGCGCAGGCATATTGCCCATATACCGCCGTGGGCGTGCTGCTCGGCAGGGATCACCCGTTTCATGGGAAACGGCATCCTCACCGCTGAAAGAACTCCAGCACGCCCTGCGCACCGGCGGGGGAGATCATGATCTCCATGATGCCGGCGGATTCCTGCGCGGCGGCGGCGCCACGTTCGAACATCGCGGTCTCGTAGCTGCTGAGGGCGGCGCGGCACGCTGCGCTCCCTCGCCCACCACACCAGGGGGGCCGCTCTCCGGCACGAGGGTTCGCCGACCTGCTCGCCGGGCGGCCGCACCTCGGCCCGCACGCGCTGGCCCACACCGAAGCCTCATTTGCCGCGCTGCACGGGGCTCCCGGATTCGACGACATCGACACGGTCCTGCCCGTCGTCGACGCGGTGAACGCCTACCTGGTCGGGGCGATCAGGAAGGAGATCTCCGTATTGCGCGCCGAACGCGTCACCGGCATGGACGAGAAGCAGTGGCAGCGCGCCGCCGCTCCCTACCTCGGCCGGATGCTGGCCACCGGCCATTATCCGACGCTGTCCAAGGTCGTCCAGGACGCGGCCCATCCCGACGCGGAGACCACCTTCGACGCCGGCCTCGACTACCTTCTTGACGGTATCGCCGCACGGATCGCCCGCTGAGGACTGCGGGCGGTTGTTGTCGGCCCGATCCCTTTGCGCCCCGGCCGCGCGTGCGGACACGTCATCCGGGTCCTGCACGTCTTGAGCCCCCCTCACGAGCCCTGGGTGACCGAGCTGCGGTCGGCCGCCGCTGACCGCTCGGGGCGGCTCGTACGGTCCGCGGCGCGTGCGGTGAAGATGCCGATCGCGCAGAGGACGGCGAAGCCGAACAGCAGCCATCGCGCCGAGCCGAGCATCGACGGCCCGCCCAGACTGACCAGGACGCCGGCGACCGCCGTGCCGAACGCGGTGGACATCGTCGTCACGGTGGCGATCGCCGCGGCCGCCTGCCGGCCTTCCGCCGGGTCCGCGGCGGCCGTCATCGCGGCCACGGACAGGTGCGGGTAGGCGATCCCGATGCCCGAGCCGGCGACGCACAACACCGGCACCCAGATGACCACCCACCAGATCGGCGCGTTCTCGCGCAGCAGCAGCCCCTGGAGGAGGAAGCCGAGCGCAAGCAACACCGGGCCGATGGTGCGCAGTCGGCGCACAGTGCGCTCCCGGACCGCCGAGGAGCTGCCGATCTGGGTCAGCGACCACCCGAGGGAGACGGCCGCTCCGAAGAAACCGGCCACGAGTGGGGGCAGCCCGGCCAGTCGTTGGCCGAACAGCGGGACGAACGACTCGACCGCGACGCCGAAGGCCAGCAGACCGAGCGTCAGATAGACCCACTTCAGTGCGGAACCCGCACGGTATGTCGCGCCGGGGAAGACCCGTCGCTCGCTACGCCGCTCATGGGCGACGAATCCGACGACCAACAGCAGCGCCACCGCGAGGCCGGCTGCCCTCGCCGCGATGTCGTGCAGGACGCCCGCCACACTGACGGCCGCGGTGGCGGCCGTGACCAGCATCGACGACATGACCGGCACCGGAGCCGCCGCGCCGTTGCGTTCACCTCGGGGCAGCACGCGGGGCACGGCCGCGCCGCACACCGCCGCGACCCCCGCCATCAGGACGAACGCCAGGCGCCACGAGCCGAATTGGGCGAAGAGGCCACCGAGCGCCGGGCCGACGAAGTTTCCGACGCCGTACATCGCCGACATCAGCGCATTGCCGCGGGTCCAGAGCCGACGTGGCAGCGCGGACCGGATGACGGCGAAACCCAGTCCGGACAGCAGCCCGGCACCGAGTCCTTGGAGACAGCGGCCCACCAGCAAGACCGGCATCGTCGGACTCGCCGCACAAGCCAGTGAGCCCACCAGAAACAGGGCGAACCCGACGAGGTAGGCACCGGCACTCCCCCATCGTGCGAGGAACCGGCTGACGAGCATCGTCGCGATCACCATGGCGACCAGGTAGAGCGTCATGTTCCATGCGTAGAAACTCTCGCCCCCGAGATCGGCCACCGCCGTGGGCAACATGCTCGACGCCAGGTAGATATTGACCGCGCCGACGAGCACACCGGCGGCCAGTACCACCGCGGCCCCGCGATGCTCCGGGCCCAAGAGCTCCCGCCAGCGGGGCGGGGCAGCGAGATCGGGAGTCCCGCGATCGCCTCCTTCAGTTCCTTCAGCTCCATCAACTACATCGGCGCGAGGGAAGGCGTCTTGCGTTGAGTCAGGGAGGGCGTCTTGCGTTGAGTTTCGGATGTGGTCGGCCTGCCCGGCGCTTTCGACGGGCTCCGGCTCCACGGCAGGCCTCGGACCGGGCAGTTCGTTGTTGTCGGGAGTCATGACTTCAAGCGTTCCATTGAAGTGGGCCCGGAGACTTTGTGCCGTATCTGGCCGACGGGGCAGGGCCGATGGGCGGATAACCCTCAAACCGCGGGTTGAATCCGCGGTGGCCCGGCAGGAGGCATGGATCGCATGGATGACATGGATGGCATGGATGCCCTGAACGGCTGCGGGGGGACGGGCCGGGTCGGCCGGTGCGGGACCGGGGCCGGTGCGGGGCCGGCCCCGGTCGTGGTCAGCGGGCGGTTTCCCGCTGTCGGCGCCATTCGGGGGCCAGGACCGACCAGACCTCCATGTCGTGTCGTACGCCCCGGTGCGGATAGCTTTCCCGCTGCACTCCTTCGCGCACCATGCCGAGCCGCTTGGCGACATTGATACTCGGGGTGTTGGCCGAGGCCGCGATCCACTCCACGCGGTGCATCCCGCGCTCCTCGACAGCCCAGTCGACGATTACCCGGATCGCGCGCGTGATCAGCCCGCGCCCGACCGCCGACTCCTCCAGCCAGCAGCCGGCCTCGCAGCTGCCGAACGTGACATCGAACGTCACGAACAGGACGCCGCCGACGAGTACCCCGTCACTCCAAATGCCGTAGAGACGACCGCTGTCGGCCGCTGCCTTGTCGGCGTACCTCTGCAGAAATGCCGTGGCGGACGCGAGATCGGTGGCGCGGTCCGGCAGCGCGACATACTGGCCGATGTACTCGCGGCCCCGGTCCATGTGCGCGAGGAACTCCCCGGCATGCCACGGCTCCAGCGGCCGCAGCTCGGCACCGTCGTCACCCAGCGATATCGCAAACACCTGGTTCCCCCTGCACGACACAACGCATACCCGCCGGCTCCATTGCCGCACGAACCCGGCACGAACGGCGCCGGCTCCAGCCGCTCGTGCACTGCGCCGGAATAGTCCCACACAGGTGCAATCACCGGCCCCGCCTGCCCTTTGCGGCCCTCTACCCTGCTGCGGTCGCTTGCCGTGCCCGCGGGATGAGCGTGCGGCGGAGGAATCGGCGGGGACTTCCGCCATGCCGGTCGGCAGTGAAAGAACCGGCGTTGGGGGCCGTGTCCATGGGCCGTGTCCATGAGCCGTCGCCGTTATCCACAGGCAGAGCCGAGTGTCAGTGGCGCGTGGCACGATTCTCACATGTCTGCAGCTCCGCCGCTCATGCCGCCCACCGATCCCAACAACTCCACCCTCTACCTGGACTGGGCGACACTCCATGCGCCTGCGGCGGAGGACGAGGCGCGCGCCCTGCTCGCCCTGATCCAGGAGAACGGCTTCGAGATTTACGAGAAGCCGGGCCGCTTCCTGGACCGGGTCAAGTACCGGGCGCGGGACCTCCCGGCGGAGCAGTTGCCGTGGTTCTGGGACATGACCGGGCATCGCATCGCCCGACGGCAGCCGCGCCATGCGGCGAAGGCCTACGGTCTGGCCCGCGCGGCGGAGGAGGAGCACGGCCTGCCGGTCGACGAGCTCTACCACCGCGAGAACACCCTGCTCTTCGCCCGCTTCGGCGCCCTGCCCTCGACGGTGCCCGCCGCCCACCAGCGCCGTCTGCACGCCACACTCGAACCCCGCACCGCCCACCAGGAGTTCCTGCGGCTTCTGCAGGCCATCGCCGCCGGGGGCGCCGCGCTGCCGAAGGATGCGCACCGAAGGATCCAGGCATCGGGCAAGGCAGCCGGGCTGAGCGCGGAAGACGGCGCGCGGGCACTCGGCGACCTCCTCGCCGCCGCGAAGGGCACGCCTCTCCCGGACGGTCTGCTGGAGGGCGCCGCCCGGGTCTTCGCAACGGTGCCCCCGGAGCCGACGGCGCGCCAGGCGCTGGCCGAGCTGTTCCCGACCTCGGCCACCGACGGCGGCGCATGGCTGCGGCTGCTGGCGGCGACCGGTATCGACGAGGCCATGGCCGAAGGGCGGATCGTCCCGGCCGGCGGGGCGGCGGCATGGCTGAGCGACTTCGCCCGCCACTATTCCTTCCTGAAGACGGGCCGTGCCATCCGGCCGCAGGCCATGCCTCCGGAGCTGTTCGCCCTGGTGCCCCGCATGGCTCCTCGGATCAAGGCGGATGACACCCCGCTGTGTCTCCACCAGACACGGTTCCGTCGTCCCCGCTTCGACGCCGATCTCGTCGACCTGTGCCTGGCCAACGGGCTGGCCGTGGCGGATCCGGGGCCGCGGGTCGAGTTGGAGTTCTGGGGGAAGGAGTCCCGGCGCGACATGCGGGCGCTCGCCGCCGATCCGGTGCTGGGAGTACGGCTGGCCGGTACCCGCTATGCGCCCAAGCCCCCGCCCACGGGCGCACCGCGGCTGCCCCTGCGCGAGGGGGTGGATCCGGAACTGCACGCACGGGTGACCCGTCTGCTGGACGCCCTGGCGGAGGGCGGGCTGGGCGCGGCGCAGGAGGCGGTGGCGGAGCTGGACACCGTTCTGAGCCCGCCGGCGATCACCGCACTCGACGGCATCGACGGCGCGCTCAAGGACCTCGACGGGCTCGGCCCGCTGCTGCGCACGTTGCGCTCGGGCCTGCCGGAAGAGCTGGGCTGGCCTGCTCTGGACGATGCCCTCGCGGAGCTCAACGGGCCTACGGAGGAAGGGCCTTGGCGGTCGACGGCGGTGCGGCCGGAAGAGCTCGGGTCATCCGGGGAAGCGCGGACCGAGGTGGGCGCGGCGGTGGCCGGTGTCACCTGCACCTGGCCGGTGCTGACCGTCTTCGCCCAGGAACGGGCCATCGCCGTGGACTTCGCCGGGCGGCGCGGCGAGTGCACTTTCTCCCTCCCGGAGGAAGCCTCGGTGCACTCCGTCTTCTACGTCGGCGGCAGCTTTCTGGTCGGCTGCTCCCCCGACGGTCACTCGACTTATGCGCGCAAGGCGTTCTGGGCCGACCGGCCCGAGGAGGTCTTCGTGCCCGCGGCGGCGCTCGGCATGGTCCCGTTCGGCGGCAGCACGGACGGGGCGCTCGGCTATCAGTTCGCCACCGCCGACGGCACCGGCCGGTACGACGGCGAACGGGTCCTGCGGCCGGGTGGACACGAGGGCATCGGCTACTTCGAGCAGCAGCTCAGTGACGGTACCCGGCTGTGGAGTTCACGTCTCTTCGGCGGCGAGCGCGACAACGGCGCCTGGCGGGAGATCGACCCGGTGACCGGAGCGCGCACCGACCGGGCCGGTCTGCCGCCGTTCCTCGCCGCCGAGCCGCCCCAGGGCCTGGTCCGCACCCATGACCTGCAGACCCTCGCCCCGCTGCCGCCCGGTGCCCCCGCCTCTCCGCTGGGGCAGGCGGACGGGTTGTCCGGCTGCCGGGTGCTGCACTGGAAGCGCAGTGCGCACCGGCGCTATCTGCTCGAGGGCATCGACGGGCGGCGCGCCGAATTCCAGGTCACCCGCCAGGGAGAGGACCCCTGGGGCATCATCCGGCTCCCCGAAGGCGGCGCCGAAGCCGTGGTGACCGAGCAGGACGCCATGCGCTGCTACTCCGCCGACGACAACTCCCTGCTGTGGCAGGTCCGGGGATTCCCCCAGCCGAAACGCCGGGGCCGGTGGGCCGGCTTCGGGCAGGACGCGCCGATGTTCCCGCCGCCCGCCTTCTGGCACTTCCTGACCCCGCGCGACACCGCGTCTTCCGGCGCCCTGCGCACCATCGGGGAGGACGGCGCGCGGGCCCTGCTGGAGACGGCCCGTACGGACGATGAGGACGCCGTTCGCGCCGCAGCCGCCCGTGTGCTGCCCGGGGTGACCCATCCGCGGATCCTCGACGGTGTGGTCCGTGCGGCGCGCGCCGCGGCCGCGGTGGCCGAGCGCCGCGAGGTCATCTCCGGCCGTGTCGCGCTGATCGGGGCGGGCGCCCAGGTCCGCCCGGCGGGCGAGGTCACCGATGTCGCGCTGCTCGCCGCCCTGCGCGAGCTGGTGGACAGGCCGTACGCCATGTCCTCCCGGCCCGGTGCGCGGCCCGCGACCGTCACGGCGCTCGCCGCCGACGGGGAGTTTCTGCGCGGCCGGATCGAGGACGGTGCCAGGAGGGTCAGCCCGCCGGCCCGGCCCCGGGACTGGGCAGTGCTGCTGGGCCACATCGACGCCGCTGCATGGCGCTTTGCCGTCGAGACCACGGCAGCGGAGGACGTCGCCGCGCTCGACGCCCTGCTGCGTACCTGGGCCGCTACACCGTTCGCCGAGCCCGGGGCCTGGCGGCTGGGCCGCGCCACGGGCGAGGCCCTGCGCCCGCTCTGCGCGGACGGTCGGGCCGTGGCCACCGGTATGGGAGACGGCCGCCAGCAGATCGCCCCGGATCCCAAGGCGCCCCTCGACCCGGCCACCGAATACCGCTTCGTCCAGCCCGCATCCGCCCCCGTGCCCGAGGCTGCCACCGAGGTCCGCATCGTCACGGTCACCCGCGAGGACGCGGCGCGCCTGCGCGCTCTGCTGGAACTGCGCACCGCTCGCGGCCCCGTCCGTATCACCCCCGAGGCGGTCGCTGCATTCGTCGCGGGCACGGGCGTCCGCCGGGCCGTCGCCGTCTGGGCCCTCGCCGGACTGCCCACCAAGAGCGATGGACGCACCGGCACCCAGCGCATGCTGCGGGCCAAGCCCTATCAGGCAACGGTCCAGGTCGTCCGGGAGGCGGAGCGTCTGGTGGCGCGCCTCGGGGCGGACGGTCGGCGGCGCGTGCTGGCGGCCGGTCCGCCTGACGACCCGGCGGAACTGTGGACACCGGGTGGCCCGGTCGCGGCGGCGGAGCGGATGGCGGCGGCATGGACGGCGCTCCTCGGCCGGCAACGCCAGGTCGACGAGGAGCTCAGCGCGGAGGTGGAACGCGAGTTGGAGCTCGACGATTCCTTCTCGTCGGAGCTGAGCGCGCCCGACGGCGGCAGCCTGCTGACGGAAGACCTGCGGCATCTGATCGCCACCGATGAATACGGCTACCCGCATGTCTACCCTGCCGCCGCCGACGGCTCCCCCGGCAAATGGCCGTCGCGCACCATGCCATACACCGGGATCGCGTCCCTGCTGGTCTGGGCACTGACCGAGCGTCCCGTGGGCGATCCATCAACGGTGGGCGTACCGGCGCTCTGCGCCCGTCTGCGCGAGCGCCTCGACGCACCGGAACTCCTCGTCGATCTGCACCGTCATGCCCTCGACACCGATGTCGCCGACGTCTTCGGGCCCGCACTCCATCCCGTGGCGGCCACCGGACCACTCCCCGACAGCCGGCGCCCGCCGGTGCTGTACGACCAGGGTCTACTCATCGTCCAGGCGGAGACGTCCCTGTCGCAGGTCTTCCTGCGCCCTGCGGGCTTCTCCGAGCGCGGCCGGTACGAGTACGCGACCCGGATCTGCACGGACCTCGGCCGCGGTGCGCTGGTCGCCGCGATCGACCGGATACGGATGCTGCGCGACGGCGTCGAAGCGCTGGCGGAGCGCGCCGCGCACACTCCCGTTCCGGTCGGCGGCTATGAGGCGAATCCGCTGCTGAGTGTGCCCGAACTGGTCGACGAGGCGGCCGCTGCGCTCGCTGTCAGCCGCGACGCCGCCGCGCTCTACCTCCAGTTGCTCACCCTGGCCCGCCCCACCGACCGCAACATCCGCCGGTGGAACGGCTGGACGCAGGCGCGGCACCGCACCGCGCAGGCGGAGCTCGTTGCCTGCCGGGCCGTGGTGGCGGACAAGCGCTCCCGCGCCGGCCGCTCGGTCTTCGTCCCCGGCGGCTGGACGGACCTCAAGGCGCCGCATCTGCCACTGGAGACCGCCAAGCTCGCGGCGTACGGCGCCATATCCACCGAACGGCGGGAGATACAGGGCCCGTTCACCCGCCTGTTGCCTCCGTGCCCCCTCCACCTACTGTTCGCCGAGGCCTGGCAGTCCACCCGGTAAACACCGGATCGCAGATTGGGCCCGTCGCAGTGCCCGCCTCTCCCCCAACCCTGCCTGTACGCGTGCAGGACGGCGCGGGTTAGGAGGGCCGGGCCACTCGCGGAGGGAGCTGGGCGGTGCAGCTGAACCCTGCACCTGATCGCAGGACGTCGGAAGGGGTGCTGGGAGGAGGGCTGAGAGAGGGCTGAGAGAGGGCCGGGAGGGGGTGGGGGGAGGGCGGGAGGGAGGGGGCTGGAAAGTCGCCCCTACGGCTGCGCACGAGGATTTGCGCGATCGCCCCTCACGGTTCGGGAATCGGCAGCGAGGTACGACCGGCATCGCCGCTCGTCGGCGGACGGCACGTGGGAGAGGCTCCTCCGTGCTCTCCAGGCCCAGGCTGATGCCACGGCTGGACCGGACGCCGTGCGGCTGCGGTCAGTAGACGATTGACACGATCCGGCAGGCGGCCTCGGCCAGGGCACGGTCGCCGTCAATGCGGGCACGGGCGAGGGCGGTGTCCGGCTGAATGCCGCGGGTGCACAGGCGCCAAGTGGTCTCCACATCCAGGCGAACGTCTGCGGCGGGAGGTTCGGTGTGCGGCTCGGCGAGCGACCAACGGTTTCCGATGGCGGTCACGGTCCAGGTGCCGCCGGCCGGGCTGTCGACCTGCACCAGGATCTGTGTCCCGACCGACGCGGCGACCGCGCGCAGGGTGTGGGGCAGGGCCCGCATGAAGGTGTCCAGAACCACGGACAGGAACCGCGGATCGGGGTCGGTGTCCTGGCCCACCGCGTGGCGGATCTGCTGGCGGTGGGTCCAGAACTCGGTGAAGTCGCGGGCGCTGTCCAGCCACATCGGCGCCGGATCGACACCGGCCCAGGACACCCCCAGCGACGGGGAGTTGAGGTCGGCGGCCTCGAAGAACTGGGTGATCTGCCCACCGATGAGGTCGAGGGTGTCGGTGAGCGCGGCCGGGCTCACCCGGCGGTGGGCGTGGACCCATTCCTGGTTGATGCGGTGGATGAACGCCTCCAGCGTCTCGCCCGGCGTGAAGGCGGGCCCGTTCTGGTGGCTGTCGCGGTCCCGGGCGAGGCGCCCATAGAAGTCGCCCAGGATGTGAGCTGCGAGATCTCGGACGGTCCAGCCCGGCACCGCCTCCCTGCCCCAGTCGGCGGGCGTCAGACCGCGCAGCGTGGCCATCAGCGCGGCCTGCTCAGGGGCGAACAGAGGGCGGGCATCGATCGGGGCACCGAGCCAGGAGTGGCTTGGCACATCACTGAGCTGGGAGTTCATGGCTCCAGCGTGCCAACCGAATGTCCCGATGGCCACCGAATACCCCATGCGGACCGATCGTGCGGTGCTCCAGCCTGAAGCCGTCAGTCAGGGCACCGCGGGACCATGATTCATCAGACCGGCCTCAGGAATGAGACCGGAGGCTCGGACCAGCGCCCCGGAAGCGGGACCCCGGCCGGTCGTCCGTCCGTCCGGCTACCAGAAGCCTCATACCGCCGGCGGACGCAGTCGGCGCGTACGGGCCGACCGGAACGGCCGGTGCGTGCGGGCCGACCGGAGCAGCCGACGTTCGCGGGCCGACCGGAGCGGCCGGCGTGCGCGAGCCGGCTTCAGTGGCCCGACGACCGTGCCCAGCACCCGCTCGGCCGGGTAGAACCCGAACTGCCGGGAATCCACGCTGTGTTGTGGGTTGTCACCGAGCAGCACCAGACTGCCGGCCGGCACCCGGGGCGGGTTGGGGCGGGCAAGGGGCGACGCGGACAGCATGGCCTCCGGCACGGGGTCACCGGGGAGTGCCGCCAGTCGCTTGATCAGCCACTGGCGCTGTCCCACCGCCCGGGCTCCGGCGCCGGCGGGCAGGGGGCCGCTCGGCCACCGTGTGTGGAGGGCGGGCCGTTCCACGACGAGTACCTGACCGCGGGTGGGACGAGCGGTGCGGCGGACGAGCACCCGGTCGCCGTCCCGGTAGGCAGGGGCCATGCTCACCCCCCGTACGGTCACGAGAACGAGGCGATGGCTCAGCAGGATGGCGGCCGCGGGCAGCAGTCCGGTGAGGCCGAGGAGGACGGCGGCGGTCGCGGCGCTCATGGCTGCCGCCCGTCATGTGCTGCGGCGGTGTCCCGGTAGCCGGCGGCTTGGAGCGCGAACAGCCGGGCGTACGCGCCCTTTGCGGCCATCAGCGCGTCATGGCTGCCGAGCTCCGCGACGCGGCCGTCGCGCAGCACGGCGATCGCGTCCGCTTCCCGCACCGCTCCCAGCCGGTGCGAGATCAACAGGCTGGTGCGTCCGCTGCGGTGGCGCTTCAACGAGGAGTGGATCTCGGCCTCGGCCTCGGCGTCAAGGCCCGACGACGGTTCGTCCAGGATCATGAGGTCACGGCGGTCCCGCAGGAAGGCGCGGGCCAGGGCGAGCCGTTGCCACTGGCCTCCGGAGAGGACGACGCCCGTTTGGGGATCGTCCCGGTCCGTTCCGGCGAAGAAGATCCGGGACAGCAGGGTGTCGTATCCGTGCGGCAGAGCGGCCAGTTGGGGGGCGATTTTCGCCCGGGTGGCCGCCGCGGCGACCCGGGAGTGGTCGGGGCTCGCGGAGATGTCGCCGAGGGCGATGTTCTCGGTCGCGGTCATGTCGTAGTTCATGTAGTCCTGGAAAACCGCGCCGAGGCGGCTGCGGAGTGCGGCCGGATCGGTGTCGCGGAGGTCGACGCCGTCCCACAGCACGGCTCCCCGAGTCGGGTCGTAGAAGCGGCAGATGAGCTTGATGAGGGTCGACTTTCCGGCGCCGTTGAGGCCGACGAGTGCGAGGGATGTGCCGTGCGGGAGGAACAGATCGATGCCGCGCAGTACCCATGGGTGGTCGTCCGAGTAGCGGAACCACACGTCTTTGAGCTCGATGCCGTGCCGTAGTGCGGGGAGCGTGCGCGGCTCCCGGGGAACGGGCAGGTCCGGCCCGGCATCGACCACGGCAGTGTAGTGGCCGAACAGCAGCAGCGCCTGATGGGTCCTGGCGAAGGCGGTGGCGAGCGAGGCAAGCGCGCTCTGCACACCGACGATGGCGGCGACGAAGATCGTGACGTCTCCGACGGAGAGCCGGCCGTCCCTGGCCGCCGCCACCGCCCACAGCAGCCCGCCCCCGGAGACCAGTGCCGCGAGCAGTCCCAGTGCGGTCTGCACCCGTGCCTCCCGCAGATCGAGGCCGCGTCGTGCCTCGTTCACGGCCCGCCGGTCGGCGACCATACGCCCACGCAGAAAGGCGCCGGTGCCGAACAGCCGCACCTCTTTTGCCGCTTCCATCCGCGAGAGCAGCGTGCTGTAGAAGAACTCGCGGCGCTCCACGGGGCCCAGGTCCCACGCCATGCGTGCGCGCAGCCGCGACAGCCACAGCTCGGCGGCCAGCACCGGTACCGAGGCTGCCGTGACCAGGAGGGTCATCAGGGGGCTGAGGACGAACAGCGAGCCGAGGAAGCCGGTGACGGTGAAGACGGAGCCGGCAACGGTGAGCACCGCGTCGAGCACCTGGCCCGGTGAGGCCCCGCCGGACTGCTGGGCGAGCCGCAGCCGGTCCAGGAACGCGGGGTCTTCGAGTCGGCGCAGACCGACGAAGCCGTCCACCGCCCGGTAGAGGCGTTCCTGCGCGGTGACGGCGACTTCCCGGCCCAGCTGCGCCCGCAGGTACTGGGCAACCTCCCCCGTCAGCACCAGGGCGACCCCGGCCGCAGCGAGTCCCATCGCGGGCCGGACGACCTGCGCGAGAGGCGCGGCATCGGCCAGTGCGTCCAGGACGAGCTTGGTCAGCCACGCGGTCGCCACGGGCAGCACGCCGGCGGCCAGGGTGAGTACGGCGTACCCCGTCAGCAGGACGGGCGCCGCTGCCGCGACCAGGGCGCAGGCCGACCGGGCCAGACGGAGCGGAGCGGACCCGTCCGGTGCGGGCTGCGGGGGTGTGCGCCGTACCGGACCGGGCGCCGCCGGCTTCGGCACGGGCCTCATGCGGCCATCGCCGTCGGGCGCTTCAGGTCCACCGCGTTGGAGGTGACCACCGGCCGGCCTTCGGCGTCGGGGCCGATCCGCAGCAGAGTGGGGTACGAATGCACCCCGAAAGCCCTGCTCAGCGCGCCGTTGGGCTCCTCGACCACCACCTGGGCGACCGGGCCGAGCGGTGCGGCGAACGCGGCGGCCTCCCGGGGCTCTCCGACCACGACGGCCAGGACACCGCGGCGCCCGCCGGGTAGGGACCGTGTGTGGGCCACGAACGCCGGCAGCTTCTCGACACAGGGGGCGCAGCCGGGCGAGAAGAACGCCACCAGCAGGTCCTCGGTCAGTGACGCCCGGGTCAGGGACTCACCTGCCTCGGTCACGGTCTCGAACTCGGCGATCCGCGTGCCGACTTCGAGGTCTGCCGAGGGGGCGCCGCGTCGGCCGGTCAGCAACCCGCTGTGTTCCCGCAGCCGTTTGACCATCGCCAGGGCGAGGACCAGGTTGAGCGCACTCAGCGCTCCGACGAACACGACCGCGGCGGTCAGGTAAGGCATATCGGCTCCAGGTTCATCGTCGTTCCGGCGTCATCGGCGAGAACAGGGCCAGCAGTTCGTCGAGGGCGGCGACGAGCCCACCGAGGACGACACCGGCCGCTGCCGCCACCAGTGCACCTGCCGGGTGCCCGTCCGGCGCGGCGACGGCCGTGGTGGTCGCGCCGAGCAGAGCGAGCACGGCGAGGAGCAGGTTGCGGAGGAGATGGTGCGGCCCCAGCGGGGTCGTGGAGGCGCCGAAGCAGTGGCAGGGTGCCTGCGCACCGCGCCGCAGCGCGCGAGCGAGGCCGGCGGTGAAGACCAGCAGCAGTGCGAGGGCCAGCCCGAAGCCCGCCACCGCCGTCGCCCGGCCGGGAACCGCCAGGGCCAGCACCACGCCCGCTTCACCGGCGACGATGAGCACGGCCACCGGCCGCACATGGGCGCGGGGCACGACCACCAGACGGCGCAGCGACCGTTCGAATCCACCGAACCCGCCGCGGACCAGCGTCTTACCGCACAGCGCGAGCAGGAAAACCACGCCGATCAGGCATTTCAGACCGATCATCAGATAGACCATGGCGTCCTCCGGGAAGCGTTCCTGGGGCGGGCCGGTGACCCGCCCCAGCAACACGGCACGTGGTCGGTCAGTTCCAGTCGCCGGGCGTGCAGTTGTCGCAGTAGCCAAAGATCCAGTCGCCCGTGGAGCCGTCCGAGCACGCCAGCCGGTACTTCCACCACGTGTGGCCGGTCGCGTTACATCCGCTGGTGCCTCGTACGCACAGGTACTGGTAGTCGCACGAGGTGCTCGAAGCGTCGGCTGCCACCTTCGGCACGATCCGTTCGAGGAGTCTGCTCCCCAGTGTTTCCATCCTTGCGAACATGATTGCTCCAAGTTCCGATCGGCCCACGAATCCGCGCCGTGGGACATGGGTGGCGGTGCGGGAATTGCTTCCGTACGCACAGCTGACGGGCTCGGACGGTCTGCGCCGGTGCCCTGACACGACGATGCCGGGGACGGCGGCGGATCGCGTTGACTATCCGTGCAGAGCGCTTGTCGATTCACGCACGGCGCCACGGAGGGCGTGCTGCCGGTAGTCCCGGGGCGGCATGCCGTAGGCCGCGCGGAAGGCGCGGCTGAAGTGCGCGGGATCGATGAAGCCCCACTGGGCGGCGATGGCATGGATGGGGCGGAGCTGGAGGTGGGGGTTGGCGAGATCGCGGCGGCAGCGTTCCAGGCGGCGGCCGCGTATCCAGGCGGCGGCCGTGGTGCCTTCCTCGGCGAACAGCTGGTGTACATAGCGGACCGATATTTGGTGCGCCGCGGCAATGGTGGCCGGGGAGAGCGAGGGGTCGCCGAGGTGCCGGCGGATGAAGTCGCGGATCTGCACCTGCAGGGCACGTCTTCGGGATTCCGGGGTCATGGAGTCCTCGGCGTCCAGGCAGCGGCCGAGCACCGCGGCGAGGAGATCCGCGGTGACCGACCGCAGGGTGGGGATATCGGCGGGGGTGAACTCCTCGGCGCGGGCATTGACCTCGGTGAGCCAGCGCCAGAGCACCCCGCCCAGCCCCTGGCTGCCGCTTATCGGGCGGGCGCTCACCCGCTGAACGGTTTTCCAGGGCAGTGGCAGCAGTTCCCGGGGCATCTGGATGATCATGGCCGCATAGTTCTCCGCCTCTCCGTGGAGCTGCCCGCGGAACGGAAGACTGCTGTCCACGAGCACCAGCTGTCCCTGCCGGATGGACGTATTCCGATCGCCCTGGGAAGCACCGCCGGCACCGGCGAGCACGCAATTGACTTGGTACGAATCCCGATCACTTTGCTGCCGTATGAGCTTCGGCGTGCGTACGACCTCCAGACTCGGGAAGGTCATCGTGGATATCTGCGCGTCACCCATGTCCAGCACACGCATCGTCGCACGGAAGTTGTCTTCGTGTTCGCTGCGCATCCAGTTGCGCATGTGCGATTGGGCGGCGAATTCCTCCCACAGCGCGAACCGGTCCTGCGCAGCCACCATCTCGGTGCTGAAGTTGCTCACCAGCATCGTTCCCCCGCCTCTCCGTGCTGGCCCCAGCGCGTCGTTTCCTGAGTATGTGGGGAACGCTCCTGGACGGCCGAGTAGAAGACCGGCCGTTCTCCACGCTTTCCGCAATATCAGCAACGATGAATTGCCCGCAGGAACAACAGCCTCTGAGCCCACTCAACGACTGTGCAGACGGAAGGAATTCAGAATCGGGGGCATGCGGAAGCGGACGATGAAACGCCGCCCGGCACGACGAGCCCGGACCGGCGAGCTCGGACCGAGGAAGGAGAGCAAACCGACGTGAGAACGCGGCCGCCCGCCCCCTTACTCGTCCGAAGTCGCCTCGGACGCCTCGGACGCCTCCTGGAACGCCGCGAGCATCTCCGCGGACCACGTCAGACTGCCGTCCCGGATGTCGCTCATCACCCCCTGCAGCCATCGCTCCTCGGCACCGAGGACGGCCAGCAGATATTCGTTCTCGATCAGAGTGATCCGCGGCAGTCCGGGCTCGGCGTCGGCGGTCTGGCGCTCCAACTCGGCGCGTCGGTCCGCGAGCCGGGCCGCACGCCGCTCCAGGATCGGCAGCACCTCGGCCGGGCTGAGCATGAGCATGTTGGACAGCGCCGCCGGGAACACCGGGAACTCCGCCTTGGGAACTGCCAGCATCTGCTCCAGCCAGTCACGGGTGACCGCCCGGCCCTCGTCGGTCACCTCGTAGACGGTCCGCTCGGGGTACAGCTGGTCGCGCTCGGTCTGCCGGACGGCGATCAGTCCGCCGGCCTGCAGTCGCTCGATGGTGCGGTAAAGCCCGGCCCGCTGGCCGACGTTGACCACGTGCACCTTGCCCCACTGCTTGAGCAGTTGCTGGATGCCGTACGGATGCAGCGGCCGGTGGTGCAGCAGCACCAGCACGGTCAGGCCGAGCGGCGAGCTCTTCACGGTGGCGGTCATACCCGGCATCGTAATCAGCGGAGAAACTAGTTGCATTTCCACTAGTTGCGTTGCAACTATGCCTTCAGTAGCATCCAAGCGGCCTCGGGAGGGGACATGGGCAACAACGGCAGTCACGGTGCCGGTGTGCGGACGGCGTTGGTCATAGGGGGCGGCGTGGCGGGCCCGGTGGCGGCGCTCGCGCTGCGCAGGGCGGGCATCACGGCGACGGTCCATGAGGCGTACCCCACCGCGGCGGACGGAGTGGGGGCCTGGCTGGGTCTGGCGCCGAACGGCCTGGCGGGTCTGGCGGCGGTCGGTGCCGATGCGCCGGTGCGGGCCATCGGGCAGCCGGTGCCCGGCGTGGTGATGGCGGACGGTGCCGGCAATCGCCTCGCCGGTTTCGGTGGTTTCCCCGAGCTGCCCGCCACACTGACGATGCCGCGCGACCGGCTGTTCCGGGCACTGACCGACCATGCGGTCGCCGAAGGTGTTCGGTTCGCATACGGCAAGCGGCTGGTCGCCGCCGAGGAGACGCCCGACGGCGTCACCGCCCACTTCGCCGACGGGACCTCCACCACCGGCGACATCCTGATCGGCGCCGACGGCATCCGCTCCACCGTCCGCACCGTGATCGACCCGCAGGCACCCGCCCCCGAGTACGGCGGCGTCCTGAGCTTCGGTGGCTACGCGACGGCGGACAGCGGGGTCGAGGCCGAGCCCGGCGCCATGCATTTCGCGTTCGGCCGCGCCTTCATGGGCTACTGGCGGGGTCCGGACAGGCGGCTGATCTGGTTTGCCGGTCTGCCGACGGACACCCCGCCGGGCCCCACCGAACTGGCGCAGGTGCCTGCCGCCGAGTGGCTCACCAAGCTGCGCGAGCTGTACGCCGGCCACGTTCCGGGCGAGCAGCTGCTGCGGCACACCGGTCCCGACGAGCTGATGGTGGTCGGCCGGATGGAGCGTATGCCGTCCGTACCGCACTGGCACCGCGGCCGGATGGTACTGGTGGGCGACGCGGTGCACGCCCCCTCCTCCAGCTCCGGTCAGGGCGCCTCGCTGGCCATCGAGAGCGCGGTCGAACTGGCCCGCTGCCTCCGCGATCTGCCCACGCCCCACGAGGCGTTCGCCGCCTATGAGGCCCTGCGCCGCCCGCGGGTGGAGGCGATCGGCCTCAATGCCGCAGCCGTCAACAGGGTCAAGGCCGGCAAGAGCGAGCACGCGCCGGCCTTCGCCGCACCCGAGGAGATGTTCCGCCCGCTCCACTTCCATCGGATCGAGTGGGAGGAGACGGTGAGAGCCGGCGTGACGCCCTGACGGGCACGGCTGGAGGTGGCCGGGGCGTCGCCGGGCCTCCTTCTGATGACGCGGGCCGGCCATCGCCCTCGCCCCGGCGGCCTCCCTCGCGGGTAGGCGTGCGGCGGCTCGGGTTCGGGGCCATGCACTTGCCGACCGAGCCGGGATGAATCAGCCCGCTCATCCACCCGATCCAGGCAGCGTACGAGACTCCTGGGCGATCCGCCGCGATGCTCGGGCGGGCCCTGGCTGAACGCGCGCTGCGGCGTAGGCATCACTGAGCCGGCTTGCACTCCTCGGCGTAGCGGGCCAGCCCATCCGCCATACCCTGCATGAACTTCTGGAGGTAGCGCGGCATGACCCAGCCCAACAGCCAGCTCGTCTCGTACTCGCCGTACCAGTGGATGACCGTGCCTGAGCTCGCTGTCGGCTTCAGCTCGATGCGCGCGTGATAGTTGTGCATCGACGGATTGAACGCGTCTTCGTAGGCCAGGAGGCGTCGCTCGACCTTCTCCGTCAGCCGCTCCCCGGTCACGATGCGTCCCGTTCGGAAAGCCCGGACGGCACCGACGCCGTCGTCCCCGCCGGGGCCGAGGTCGACCGACCGTGTCGTGTCCAGACTGTCCACCTTGGACCACAGCGGCCAGCTTGCGGCGTGGACCAGCAGCTTCCAGACGATTTCCGGCGAGGCGCTGGTGGTCACTGTGACGTCGTATGTGTGCATGGCAGAGAGCTCCTGTGAGTGGATGTGGGCGGTGTTCCCGGCCAAGAAGACGCGGTCGACGTGGTAGCGGTCGGCCAGGCACACGTTGATCTGACGGGGCGAGAGCCAGTGGGCGAACTGGATGGTGACGACCGAAAGCGGGGCCCGTGCCGGGCGGCGTCCTGCGCCGCATCGGTGGCGAGGTCATCCGTCGAGGAAACGCAGGCCGAGCAGGTTCGTGCCCGAGGGCACTGCGGCTGTTCGCACCTGCGGTTCGGGGGCGCCGTCGACCTTCGCGGCGATCGAGGTCCGGAGGTAGTTGAGGAATCCGCGCAGGACCTCGGTCTCGTTGCTTCCGGTCCGGGGCGGCGGGGTGTCGCGGCGGCCGTTGCGGCGCGTGGCGCTGGGCACCGTGGTCTCCCTTCCTTTGTCGGGGCGGGTGCCGGACGCCGTGTCAGGCGGTGCGGCGGATGAGGAGGACGTGGTCGGTGACCTCGGCGGTGCGCCCGTCCGGTCCGATCGCGATCCGGCGAGGTGCGTCGGCCCGCTCGACCGTCCATGTCTGCGGCGCCAGGTCGATACCCGCGGCGACTTCCCGCGGGCTCGGGTAGCGGATGTCGGGCTCCTGGTTCCATGACCACGGCGCGGCCGAGCCGTGGTCGACGACCAGCAGCCGCCCGCCCGGGCGCAGTGCGTGCGCGGCCGAGCGCAGAACGGTTACCCGGTCCAGGTCAAAGGGGGTGTGGAGGTAGTGGGCGCAGACCAGGTCAAATCCGCCGGGCGGGAAAGACTTGTGCACGTCGGCCCGCACGGTGGTGACGCGGTCGCCCAGGCCGTGTGAGCGGACGAGGGCGGCGAGCCGCTCGACCGCCACGGCCGAGATGTCGACGGCGGTGACCTGCCACCCCAGACGGGCGAGCCACAGCGCGTCGCCGCCGTCGCCGCATCCGAGGTCCAATGCGTCACCGGGCGGCAGGCCCGTCCCCGTCTCGGTGAGGCAGGCATTCGGCTGCGGGCCGCCGGCTGCCGGTCGGGCCGCGTAGACGCCGTCCCAGAACGCGACCGCATCGGTGGTGCTCATCAAGGCTCCTTGTGTCGGGATGCACTCAGTCTTGCCAGGCACCCCACGGCTTGGCACGGAATCTTGCGGTTACGGCAAGATGGCCCGATGGACCGCAAGACGGACGACGGCGTGCTTGACGCGGTGGGGCCGCGCCTTCGTGCGCTGCGTCGTGCCCGCGGCATCACCCTCGCCGACCTCGCGGCGACGACCGGTGTATCGGAGAGCACTCTGTCCCGGCTGGAGAGCGGGCAGCGCCGGCCGAGCCTGGAATTGCTGCTGCCGCTGGCCCGTACCTATGACGTTCCGTTGGACGATCTCGTCGGCGCCCCGCGCACTGGCGACCCCCGGATACACCTCAAGCCGATCAGGCGATTCGGGATGACCTTCGTGCCCCTGTCCCGGCGACCGGGCGGGGTGCACGCGTTCAAGATGATCATCCCCGCCCGGCCGGAACCACTCGAACCGACCCCGCAGACCCACGAAGGCCTCGAATGGCTCTACGTGCTCAACGGGCGCCTGCGGCTCGTGATCGGCGAGCGCGACCTGACGCTGCCACCCGGTGAGGCAGCCGAGTTCGACACATCCTTGCCCCACTGGCTGGGCAGCGCCGACGGCGGCGTGGTTGAGCTTCTCATCCTGTTCGGCCTGCAAGGGGTGCGTGCGCACGTACGCACCGGCCCTCATCGATCCGATCAGGCCGGGGGACGGCGGTGAGCTCGGCGGGAGATTCTAAGGCCGGTAAATGCATGCCGCCAGAGGCGTGTACACCTTCCAGTTCAGTGTCTCGTACAGAGCACGCCCTTCGTCGGTCGCGCCCAGTACGCCGAGGGCGGCGCCTTCAGTCACTGCGTGATCGGTGAGAGTACACATGACGAAGGCGCCCAGACCGCGGCGGCGATGGGCCTGCTCGGTCGTGACGCGGTCGATGACCGTGGCCTTCCCGAGGAGGGCCATCTGCCCTTGCGCGGCCAATTCTCCTGCTGCGTCGCGCACTTGGACGTAGGTGACGCCGTCGCGGGTCTCCACCGAGGCGGTATAGCCCTCGGGTGCCCTCGGTGCCGTGGAACGGAGGTCCGTGGCCATCAGATGGCCAGTCTCCGCCTTGTCCACCACCCAGCCCGCAGGGAGCCAGCGTCCGGCCTCCTCCGGATCCATGGGCACCTTGAGCCAGGTGTGCGGCACGGTGACCGAGGCAGCCGCCTCGCGAACCGCCAACTCATGGGCGTCCGGCAGCACATGACGCCCCACTTGGTCCGGCCGGCCCACTTCGACATAGAGCCCCCAGGGCCTTTGGGCCGGCCTCGGCGTGCGTCGTGAGACGGCCCAGCCGGACACCCAGGTCCTGACCAGTTCCGGAACCACTAAGCCCTCCCCCAGTAAGCGTCACCATCCAGGAGTGCACATTACGTCACCGTGTGCCGGCGAGCATCTCCTTTACGGTGCGTCCTCGGAGCCTCCGAGCGAGGAGGGGACGCACCGCCGGATCCCAAGACGTGCAGCCTGCGGGAGAAGGGCTGCGGGGTGCCTGGGTCCGCGGCCGTATCAGATACCGGGGGACGCAACTCGGGTGTAGGTCGTCGGGGCGCTGGTGCCGCCAGGGGAGGTGACGGTGATAGCGACCGGGCCGGCGACTCCGGCTGGGACGTCGGCGACGAGGTGGGTGTCGGAGACGACGGTGAACCCGGTGGGCACGGCGCCGAAGAGCACCGTGGTCGTCTGGGCGAAGTTGGTGCCGGTGAGGGTGACGGTGCTGCCACCGGAGGTGGGCCCCTGATTCGGCACCAGCGTCGTCACATTGGGCGCTGCCAAGTAGGTGTAGGAGACCGGGTTGCTCGTGCCACCGGCAGTGGTGACGGTGACCTGCACCGGTCCGGCGGCTCCCGCCGGGACCACGGCAGTGATCTGAGTGTCCGATACCACCGTGAACGAGGTGGCGGCGGTGGCTCCGAAGCGCACCGCGGTGGCCTCGATGAGGTGCGTGCCGGTGAGCGTGACGGTGTTGCCGCCCGTGAGCGGACCCGAGAGCGGGGCGACGCCGAGGAGCACCGGGGGGCTGACGTAGAAGTAGGCCTTCGGGAGGGTGCTGGTGCCGCCGGGGGTGATGACGGTGACGTCGGCCGGCCCGGCGGTGGCCGCAGGGACCACGGCGGTGATCTGGGTCGGGGAGACCACGGTGACGGAGGTCGCAGGGGTGGCGCCGAAGAGGACCGAGGTGGCTCCGGTGAGATTGGTGCCGGTGAGGGTGACCGTGTTCCCGCCTGACGTGCTCCCCTGGTTGGGGCGGATGCCGCTCAGGGCGGGGGCGCCGGAGTAGGTGTAGGAGAGGCCGTTGCTGGTGCCGCCCGGGGTCGTGGCGGTGATCTGCACGGTGCCGGTTCCGGCCGGGGCGACGGCGGTGACGTGGGTGTCGGAGACGACGGTGAAGGAGGTTGCCGGTGTGGCGCCGAACCGAACCGCGGTGGTGGTGGCCAGGCCCGCGCCGGTGAGCGCGACCGTCGTCCCTCCGGCGGCCGGGCCGGAGTTGGGAGCCACGGAGGTCAGGACCGGCACAGGCGCGGACACGTAGGTGAACGACACACCGTTGCTGGTACCACCGGGTGTCGTGACGGTGACCTGAACAGTCCCCGACCCCGCCGGCGCCGTCGCCGTAATCTGCGAACCCGACACCACACTGAACGCAGCCGACACACCACCAAACCGCACCGCCGTCGCACCCGAAAACCCCGAACCCGACAACGACACCACCGTCCCACCAGACGCCGGACCCGAACCCGGACTCACCGAACTCAACACCGGCACAGGCACCGAGACATACGTGAACGACACACCATTGCTGGTACCACCAGGAGTCGTGACCGTCACCTGAACAGTCCCCGACCCCGCCGGCGCCGTCGCCGTAATCTGCGAACCCGACACCACACTGAACGCAGCCGACACACCACCAAACCGCACCGCCGTCGCACCCGAAAACCCCAAACCCGACAACGACACCACCGTCCCACCAGACGCCGGACCCGAACCCGGACTCACCGAACTCAACACCGGCACAGGCGCGGTGACGTAGGTGAAGGTGACGAACTGGTTGCTGGTGCCGGCGGGGGTGGTCACCGTGACCTGCACCGTTCCGGACCCGACGGGGGCGGTGGCGGTGATCTGGGTGTCGGAGTTGACGGTGAAGGAGGGGGAGTGCGTGGCGCCGAAGCGGACGCCGGTGGCGCCGGTGAAGCCGGCGCCGGTCACCGTCACCTGGGTGCCACCCGCGGTGGAACCCGAAGTGGGGGAGACGGACGTGACGGTGGGCGTGGCTGCCGCCAGCGGCAGCACGGCGGAAATGGTGGGCGGGGGTACGGAGCGATTCACGGCCATGGTCCTTTGTGGGCGTGAGCCCCGGCCGTGCCTGTGGAGCAGCACCGGGCCGAGGCTCGTCAAGGGAGGGGAAGTAGGGCCCGGGCAGGGAGGTGCGCCCCCTGTCCGGGCGGGTTGTCCGCCCACCTGATCGCACGACCAGGCCATCGGCGGCTCAAGGTCCGGTCAGATACCGGGGCCGGCGAGGTAGGTGAAGGCGTCGGTGGACGTGACGGTGCCACCACTGGTGATCACGGTGACATCGACGGCACCGGCAGCTCCGGGCGGGGTGACGACGGAGAGGCTGGTGTCGCTGATGACGGAGAACGGTGCGAGCGTGCCGTCGAAGTCGACCGATTGCGTGGTGGCGAGGTTGGTGCCGGTGAGGGTCACGACCGTGCCGCCGGTCGCCGGGCCCGAGGTGGGGTTCAGACTGACGATCGTGGGCGCGTCGACATAGGTGTACGACAGGCCGTTGTTGGTGCCGCCCGCGGTGGTGACCGAGACGCCCACCGGACCGGCCGCCGCGCCCGCCGGTACGGTGACGGTCAGCTGGCCGTCGTTCACCACGGTCGGGGTCGCTACGTTGGCACCGAAGTTGACCGCGGTGGCGGTGCTCAGACCGCTGCCAGTGATGGTGACGGTGTCGCCGCCCGCGGTGACGCCGGTCACCGGGGACAGAGTGGACTTGAACGGCGCGCCTACGTAGAAGAACTGCAGCGGGTTGCTGGTCCCGCCGGGGGTGGTCACCGTCACCGGTACGGTGCCGGTGCCGGACGGGGATGTCACGGTGACCGAGGTGGGGGTGTTGGCGGTGATGGTGGCTGTCTTTGTGCCGAAGCGCACGGCGGTGGCGCCGCCGAGGTTGGTACCGGTGATGGTGACCGTGGTACCGCCGCCGGTCGATCCCTGGCTGGGAGAGATGGGCATGATGATGCTCCTTCGGTGAGGTGTGTGTGAGGGAGAGCTGAGCCGGAACCGGATGGCCGCGTTCGCCGTCGATGGTTGCGGTGGTGCCTGGTGGAGCATTCGGCCGAGAGCTCGGCCGAACCGTCAGGTGCAGCCCATGACGCTGCCCGACGGAGCACAGTTGTCCGGGGAGTTGTCGCGCACGGTCGTGGCCAGCAACGTCACACCACCGGAGTTGACATAGATACCGCCCCCGCTGGCGGTTGCCTGGTTGCTGGTGACGGCGCTGGTGGTCAGCGTGATGCTGCCGTTGTCGTTGTAGATGCCGCCGCCGGCGACGGCGGTGTTGCCGGTGACGGAACTGGAGAGCAGCGAGACCGTGCCGCCCAGATTCGAGAGGCCGCCTCCCGGGTACGGAGACACCGCGCTGCCACCGCGGAGGGTGATACCCACCGCGCTCAACTGGCCTTTGGTACCCGGCACGTTCGCGGCTCCCTCCACCTGCAGAATCCGGAAGGCCGGCGCGCCCGGTGCGCGGGTGATGGTGACTCCCAGACCCAGCAGGGTGATCGGGGTGGTGATCGGCGGCAGCCCCACCGGCCCGTGGGGCGAGCTGCCGTGAGCACTGGTGAGCTGGTAGGTGCAGAACGGAACCAGCGCCAAGGTGTCCCCGCCGACGGCGTTCGCCGTGTTGATCGCGTTCACCAGCGAGGTCTCGCTGCACAGCACCGGGATCTGGGCGTGCGCCGTGGTCGGAGCCGCGGCCATGGCCACGGTCAGTCCCATGGTCAGCGCGCAGACCCCGAGGATGGATCGCAACGTGCGGACAGTTCGCATGACGCCCCCAGGAAGAGGTGACGTGAGCTACTGCACCAGCCGGTACGCACGAACAGGCACCGGATGGTGAATGCACTTCCTCAACGTGGGAGCGCTGCCGCGATGCCAGGCCGCACCGCTGCCTGCACTCTCAATCGGACACAAGGGCAGGCCAGTTACCACTCCCCCGAGAGGAATGGGCAGCCCACCGGATCGGAATGTGACCAGTTATCCATTGGGGTGAGTAACCCTGCAAGGACCTTGACGGCCCCTCACCCGAATGGCAGAGCGCGCATCGGCAGGGGTTCAAAACAGCGGCGCCGCTGCTGGGCTCCGATCCTGATACGCCGAGCGCGGACGCACCTCGCGACCGGACGGACCTCGATGGTGAGCGCCGTCAACTACCGCCGAACACCCCGTGCTTGATCACTTCCACCGCTACGGTGAACGGATGACCGATACCTGGAACGCTGCCGACGCCGGAGTCCTGAGACTTCCTTCCGGTCGGCTGATCCGAGGCCGGGGGTTTCGCCGACCGCTGCCGGCCGGGCCGACGCCGGCCTTCGCCGTCTATCTCCTCGGCAAGCAGCCGCCCGAGGTCCCCTGGGAATTCCAGTGGCTGCGCTGGCCCGACTTCCGGCTGCCCAGCAACCACTCACAGGCCCAGGACGTGCTCCGTACGGCATGGGCGCGTGCCGAGGCCGAACGCGTCGAGCTCGCCTGCGCCGGTGGCCGTGGCCGGACCGGCACCGCCCTGGCCTGTCTCGCCGTCCTGGACGGTGTACCGGCCGGCGAGGCAGTGGACTTTGTACGCCGGAACTACGAGCCCCGGGCCGTCGAAACCCCCTGGCAGAAGCGCTATGTCCGGCGCTTCGCCGACTGACGGCGACAGCCCGGCAGCCGCCTCGCCGCACGCCGGGCTCAGCGGCCGAGGCGCCCCCGGACCATTCCGACCATGGCGCTGAGTTCCGGCACCCGCATCCAGTGCGCGAGCAGCACGAAGACACCGAGCAGGACGCTCCCGCCAGCCAGCAGCGTCACGAGTGAGCCCAGGGCGTCGCTGCCGAGGGCCTGGGTGACCGCGTACGCCACACCGCCGCCGGCCAACGCGGCGGGCATCGCCGCGCCGGTCAGCCGGGCATAGGTACGCAGAACGCGCGGCCCGTCCAGATCGCCGCCCAGCCGCCTGCGCAGCCGACGCCAGGCGGTTCCGACGCCGACCGCGTAGGCCAGACCGTAGGAGGCGGCCATTCCGGCGACGGCCCATCGCGGCGGGAGGAGGACGAAGCACGCCCCGGACGCGGCGGCGTTCACCACGGCGACGATGACGGTGTTGTAGAAGGGGGTGCGGGTGTCCTCGTCGGCGTAGAAGCCGCGCAGCACGACGTATTGCACCGAGAAGGGGATGAGTCCCGGGCCGAAGGCCATGAGGACGTAGCCGATGCCCCGGGCGCCCTCGGCGCCGGAGCCGGCGTAGAGCAGGGTGGCCATCGGTACACCCAGCGCCAGGAAGGCGAACGCGCAGGGCACGATGGCGACGGCGGAGGTCCGCAGGCCGTAGGAGATATCGTCGCGGATCGCCGTCACGTCGTCGTCCTGGACCGCGCGGGACATCCGGGGCAGCACCGCGGTCATGACCGACACGGTGATGATGGCCTGCGGCATCTGCCACAGCAGCTGGGCGTAGCTGTAGGCGGTGAAACCGGAGCCGCTGTACCCGGCTCGATCGGCGAGGGAGCCCGCCTTGGTGGCCAGTTGAATCACGACGGTCTGGCCGAGTTGGTTGGCGAGGACGAAGAGGAGCGTCCATTTGGCCAGGCCCATGGCCTTGCCGAGGCCGTGGCCGCGGAAGTCGAAGCGCGGGCGGAGTGTGAACCGGGCGTCGCGCAGATACGGCAGCATGGCCAGCGCCTGCACGACCAGGCCCAGGAGGGTGCCGAGGCCCAGGAGCCGTACCCCTTCGGGGGTGATGGTGGAGGGGTCGACGCCGGAATCGGTGAAGCCGCCGAAGGCCCAGATGAAACCGCCGAAGGCCGCAATGGTCACGAGGTTGTTGAGCACCGGGGTCCACATCATCGCGCCGAAGCGGCCCCGGGCGTTGAGGATCTGTCCGAGCACCAGGTGGGCGCCCATGAAGAACATGGTGGGCAGGCAGTAGCGGGCGAAGGTCACGGTGACGGCCATCCGCTGTGGGTCGGCGGCGATGTCCGGCGACATCATGTGCACCAGCAGCGGAGCCGCCAGCACACAGACGACCGTGACGCCCGCCAGCACCACCATGACCAGGGTGATCAGACGGTTGGCGTACGCCTCACCACCGTCGTCGTCCTTCTTCATGGCGCGCACCAGTTGCGGGACGAAGACGGCGTTCAGCGCACCGCCGCCGACCAGGAAATAGATCATCGCGGGCAGGACATTGGCGACCTGGTAGGAGTCGTTGAGGGTGCCGACGCCGAGCGCCGCGGCCATGACGAGCGTGCGGAGAAATCCGGTGATGCGGGAGACGATGGTGCCCGCCGCCATGACGGCGCTGGACTTCAGCAGACCGGCTGCGCCACCACCCGCACCCTTCGGCTCGGGTATCGGCGCACCGGCCTGCGACGGGAACGGAGTGCTCTGCTCCCCCGCCGTATTCCGGTTCGCCAGGCGTGGCCGCAGGGGCACCATGTCATCCGGCAGGAGGTGGCCCCCCGGCTCCCGACCGTCGTTCTCCCGCCCCTGCGCGTTCATGCCGTCCCCACCCTGTCCACCCCAGCCCGTCAAAGGGCCCGTCCTCACTCGACGGGACACTCTTTCATCTGCTGGCTGACGCCCCGACATGTGGCCTGGTCAAGGGCCATATGCCGGGGCTCGGGAGGCGGAGGGTGGGTGGGGTGGGTGTGCCGGGCTTTCGTCGTGTCCGTGCTCCGGCCGGATCAGCCGATCTGTGCTCCGGTCTTCTCAAGGGCCTCGCGCACCGGCTGGTAGTAGGTCACGCCACCCGTGGAACAGTCGCCCCTGCCGCCTGAGGTCAGGCCGAGCGCGGTGTCACCCTCGTAGAGCGAGCCGCCGCTGTCCCCCGCCTCCGCGCAGACGGTGGCCTGGATCAGACCGTCGACCGTACCCTGCTGGTAGTTGGCCGTCACTTCGAGCGCGATGACGTCACCTTCATGCACATGCGTGGAGCCGCCGCTGCGCTGCACCTTCTGGCCCACGATCGGATCGCCGGCCTTGGCGATGGGCTGCATGCTGCCGTTGTAGAGATTCACCTCGCTGGGGTGCAGGATGTCGGCGGCGGTGTACTTCACGATCCCGAAGTCGTCGCCGGGGAAGGTCCCGGCCTCGGTCACTGCGATCTCGGTGCCCCCCTGCGTCGCGGACCAGCTCCGCACGGCGTTGGTGCAGTGCCCCGCGGTCAGGAAGTACGGCTGGCCGCCCTTGGTGACGTTGAAGCCGAGCGAGCAGCGTGCTCCGGTCCCCCAGATGGCGTCGCCGCCGGCGATCAGCGGCCGCAGCGCGCCCGCCGACTGTCTGACGGCGGCCCGGTCACCGAGCGACGCGGCGACCCTCTTGAGCTGCTCCAGCTTGTCGCCCTGGACCGTGCGGTCGGCGTTGATGACCACCTTGTTGGTCCTCGGGTCCATCCCCCAGGAGGTGCCGGGGATCGTGGCCTGTTTCTTGAGGGTCGCGCGGGCGGCGTCCAGCGAGGCGAGCGAGTGCTTGACGATCCTGGGTTCGGCACCGGCCGCCCGCGCCTTGGCCGCGGCGGCCTCGGTGGTGACGTTGACGATGAGCTTGTGATGCTCGGCGTCGTAGTAGGCGCCTGCCCCGTCGGCACCGAGGGTGGAGCTGATGCCCTTGGCGCGCTGGCCGGCGGCGCTGGCCGACGGGGGGTCGGGGTTCTTGGCGGGGGCGGCATCGGCGGTCTGCAGGGTGAGTGTGGCGGCGGTCAGGGCCACCACCAGAGCGGCACCGGTGAGGACGGTGCGGGGCGTCGGTACGCGGGTGTGCTTCAACTCGGGACCTCTGGTGGGGATGGGACCGGGTAAGGGGTGTCGGGGCGGACGATTGCTTCGTCGCCTGCCCCGCCCCCTCAAGGGGCGGCGCACCGCCTGCCGCCCGAGGGCGTGACATCGCGGCGCGGACGTATCTCTTCCTGGCCGCGCCGCGCACCACACCCGCTCGGGCACAGGTCCGCAGGAATCACCTGTACGGCCGGTGGCCCGGCGCTGCGTGCACTGCGGTGCGGAATTCCGGCATGTGTGGTCACCGGGGAGTCTTCTTCCGGTCCGGGGCGCCCACAGCAGGCGGCTCTTCGCGCCGGGTCACATCACGCCCGAGGCGATCACCAAACGCTGGACCGTACGAGTGAAATCGGGTCACCCACCCTATGCACGGGGCGTACCGCGGTGGGTCAATCGTGCTATCCGCGCGACGGGCCGCCCATTCCTCCGCACGGGGCAAGGACCAGTCCTTCCATCCGATCCCGGGCGACCCACCGGCGCAGCCATACGGACATGAGTGGTGGCACGGGCCTGGGTGATCCCCCGCAGGAGGCCTCTCGTGCACCAACCTTCCGGTCCGTCGTCCGAGTCAACCGCCATGACGGGAAGCCCCGTTGCGGGTCACGGGGGCGCGAAGCCGCCGGGCACGGAGAGCACATCCCCGGCTCCCAAGCGGTTGTCCTCGCTGACCGGTCTGCGCTTCGCCGCCGCGGTCGGCGTGCTTTATACGCACAGCATGCTGATGATCAACCCGAATCTCGCCAAGACCCTCGGGCCCGAAGTATGGGTGGGCGGGAGTGCGGTATCGCTTTTCTTCATTCTGAGCGGCTATGTGCTCACGCACTCCGCCCGACCGGACGACACCGCACGCGCTTTCTGGCGGCGGCGGGCCGCCAAAATCTTTCCCAATCACGCGCTCACCTGGTGCCTCGTCGTCGGCGCGCTCGCCTGTGCCGGTGCGACGACGCTCTCGGAGGGTTCCGGAATAGCGGCCAGTCTCTCCAGCCTCTTCCTGGTGCACACCTGGGTACCCAGCCACCTCTTCGTCTCCGCGGGCAACCCTGTTTCCTGGTCCCTCGCCGCCGAAGTGTTCTTCTACTTTCTCTTCCCCTTCATGCTGCCCTGGATCAAGCGGCTGTCGCCTCGTGGGCTGCTCATCGGCGCGGCCACGGCGATCGCGGTCGTCTGGTTGTGGCCGGTGTTCTGTGCACTCGTCGTCAACCCTGACGGCTCGAACTTTCCCGAGTACTGGTTCCTGTACATGCTGCCGGTCACGCGGCTGCCCGAGTTCGTCCTCGGCATGCTGGCGGCGCGTATCGCCTCGTCGGGACTCCACATTCCGCGGATCGGCGTTCTCCCGTCCGCGCTGGGTGTCATCAGCGCGATCATCATGAACCCGGCGTTCCTGCCGCAGCGCTTCCTGTACGCGGCCTCGACCGTGGCCCCCCTCGTCGTGCTGGTCTATGCGACCGCGGAGCTCGATCTGCGCGACCGGACCTCGCTGCTGCGTACCCGGCCCTTCGTGCTCCTCGGTGAGATGTCCTACGCCATGTATCTCGTCCACTTCCTGGTGCTGGGACTGCTGTACATGGGGCTGACGGACCACGGCTGGAGCAATCTCAGCGTGGTGCTGCTCGGGATCCCCTTCGTACTGCTGGTTTCGTGGCTGCTGTACGCAGGGGTGGAGCGGCCCTGTGTGCGCCGCTTCTCCACACCCCGTGCCCGTGCGCGCACCCGTGCGGCAGCGGCCTCATGAGCGCCGGACGGTGCCCTGGTCGCCGGCAGGCGCAGCTGCCCGGCCGGGCCTTTCTGCCGCGGTGCGCGATCGGGGCGACGCAGCAGTGGGTGGCCGCTCGCCTCGGCCGGCCGGTCCGGCTCGGCCGGCCGGCGGTGCGGCCCAGAAAGGCCAACCTCGCGTATCGCGCCCACCCTCAACACCGACGGCCATGCCCACGCCACCAGGACTACAGCTGAAAGGGGCTCCCCGTGATGAACAAGCGAAGCGAGCAGATCGCCGCCCACAGACCCCGCTACCAGGACGAGCTGGCGGATGGGCTGGAGAGGTTCTTCGATCCGGAGCGCACCACCTGCCCGTGGTGCACCTCCGCCCGCCTGCGCCGGCGTCTGCGCACCACCAACCACCCCCAGCGCAAACCGGGGAAGTTCGTCCTCGACCAGTGCCGCAACTGTGGGCACGTCTTCCAGAATCCCCGGCTGAGCGCGGACGGGCTGGATTTCTACTACCGCGACTGCTACGACGGCCTGGGCGAAGCAACGATGGCGCGGATGGCCGCCTCACCCCTCGCGGTCAAGCTCTACCGGGCCCGCGCGCGGGCGCTGCTCCCGTTCAGCCGCCCCGGCCGCTGGCTGGACGTGGGGACCGGCCACGGCCACTTCTGCGCCGAGGCCCGGAGAATCCATCCGCGTACCGAATTCCACGGGCTCGACTGGGGCGAAGGCGTGGAGATCGGCGTACGCAACGGCCGTCTCGCCCGTGCCTACCGGGGCTCCTTCGCCGGACTGGCGGGTCAACTCACGTCCCACTACGACGTGGTGAGCATGTATCACTACCTGGAACACACTCTGGCACCGCGGCAAGAACTGGCCGCCGCGCATACGGCGCTCCGGCGCGGCGGGCACCTCCTGATCGAGGTCCCCGACCCCCAGTCCGCCGCTGCCCGGTTGCTCGGCCGCTGGTGGGGCCCATGGCTCCAGCCGCAGCACCTGCACCTGATCCCCCTGGACAACCTCTGCGCCGCGCTGACCGAGCAGGGTTTCACCGTTGTGGCCACCAACCGGCGGGAACCGCACATCCCCACCGATCTGACCTCCGCGGCCGTGAATGTGCTCAACTCCGTGCTGCCGGGCGAAGATCTGCCCTGGCTGCCCAAGAGACCCGGCCCGGTCAGCCGCTGGGTCCGCAGGCTGTCCCTGCTGGCCGCCGCGCCCGCCCTCCTCGTCCTCTTCGGCCTCGACATCCTGCTGGCGCCTCTCACCCGGCGCACCCGTCTCTCCAACGCCTACCGGGTGATCGCACAACGGGACTGACAGCGGCCGCCCTGCACAACCGTGCAGGAAAACAAGCGTTTTCGGCTCCACGGGACTCCGGCGGATACCCCACGCGGGTGAAGCACTCCGTGGTCGGAATCGCCGGAACTCAGGGAACGGAACACTGCCGACCATGCACATCCTGATCGCTACCGCAGGTTCGCACGGGGACGTGGCTCCCTACACCGGCCTCGGTGCCCGGCTGCGGCAAGCCGGACACCGGGTGGTGATGGCCACCCATGCCCGCTCGGCCGAGACGGTCCGCCGCAGCGGCCTCGGCTTCCGCCCGCTTCCGCTCGACCGGTACGCCACCTCCGGAACGGGCTCCCAGCAGGGAGACGGGTCAGGGAAGGGCGGCTCCGGGGCCGGCCTCTCCAAGGTCGAACAGATAAAGCTGGCAAGGGAATTGGCGCCGGAGATGGCCGACGCGGTTGCGGAGGCCTGTGCGTCGGGCGCGGAAGTCGTGCTGCTGTCCAGCAGTTTGGCGCCCTTGGGGCTGGTGGCCGCGGAGGGTCTGGGGCTCCCCAGTCTCGGCGTCTTCCTGCAACCCCTCGCGCCCACCCGGGAGTTCCCGCCGGTCATCTTCAACATGCCGTCGATGGGGCCGTTCACCAACCGGGCCGCGGCACGGTGCGCCGAGTCCTTGCTGACCCGGGCCTTTGCCCCGGGCGTGCGCCATCTGCAGCGACGACTGGGTGTGCCGCCGTCCGCCCCGGAACGCCGGCGGGCCACCTGGCCCGTCCAGCACGGTTTCAGCCCGGTGGTGGTCCCCCGGCCTGCCGACTGGCGGCCGGGGATGGAGGTGGCCGGCTACTGGTGGCCGTCGGAGGATCCTGACTGGACGCCGGAGCCCCGGCTCGCGGACTTCCTGCAGTCCGGTCCGCCACCGGTGTATGTGGGATTCGGCAGTATGCAGCCGAGCGATCCGGAACGGCTCGGGCGTCTCGTGGCACGAGCCCTGAAGCTCGCCGGCGTACGCGGTGTCGTCCAGGCGAGCTGGGCCGGTCTGTCGGTGGACGGCGACGAGGTGCTGACGGTGGGCGAGGTGCCGCACGCCTGGCTGTTCCCGCGTATGGCGGCCGTCGTCCATCACGCGGGCGCCGGAACCACCGCGGCCGGTCTGCGCGCGGGGGTGCCGGCGGTCCCGGTACCGATGATGCTGGACCAGCCCTTCTGGGCGGCACGTCTCACCGCACTCAGGGTCAGCCCGGGAAAGGTCCCGTTCCGGCGGCTCTCCGCGGAGAACCTGGCGGAGGCGGTACGGAAGGCCGTGCACGACCCCCGGTACCGTCATCGCGCCCGGCAGGTCTCGTCGTTGATCGGCGCCGAGGACGGTGCCGCCCGGGTCCTGACGGCCGTTGAGCACCTGGCGGGGCGGTGACACGGGGCGGAACCGCCGATCGCCGAGGGCTTGACGAGGTGGCGGCGCGAGGGTGCTTGTCGCGAGGGCGCTTGTTGAGGCGGCGGCACACGCCGCTGGGCCGGGGCGGTGCGGCGCCTGGTTGAGGGCGAGCCATCCGCCGTAGGAGGCTCCGACCGGCTCTTCCCGAACGACGGGTGAACCGGCGCTTCCCTGTGGGCCGTTGGGGCGCCGCCGGAGGGAGCCGCGACGGGTGGGCCGCGGAAAGGTGACGCCGCACGCTGCCGCCGACGGACGCGTCCGGCATGCCGCGTTCCGCCCGCCGTCGCCAGGTGCGCCACGGCTACGGCGGCCTCCGGCGGCACCGTCGTACGCTTCGCCGATGCCGGCTCTCCCACGGAAGGACTCTGCATGACCGAGGCGTTGACCCCACGACTCATCTCCGCCATCTACGCGAACGAGGTGGACACGGTGGAAAAGCTCCTGCGGCAGGGGGCTTCCCCCGCCGCCCCGGATGCCGACGGGGAGACGCCGTTGTACCTGGCCGCGGTGTCAGGGCAGTCGGACATCGTGCGACTGCTCCTCGAAGCAGGGGCCTCACCCGATACGGAGAGCAGGGGGGAACCGGGAAGTGACGGGCTGCCGCTGTGCGCGGCGGCCTGCTGGGGTCACGAGGAAGTGGTGCGCGCACTGCTCGCGCACGGCGCCGACCCCGATCTCAGAGAGGATGACGGGACGTCCTACACCCCCTTGATGTGGGCGGCCACCAATGGCCACCACCGGACCGCCCAGCTCCTGCTGGAGGGACGGGCCGACCCGGACGCAGCTCACCGCGACCGCACCCCGCTGATGGCGGCGGCCGAGCGGGGATCGGTAGCGGTCGTACGGGCCCTGCTGCACCACGGCGCCACCCCGCAGCTCACCGATGCGCAGGGCCGGACGGCCTGGCACCTGGCCCGCGAGGAGAGCGGCAAGGACATCGAGAGCGAGCTGCGCCGGAAGGCGGGCGCGGCCCCGGACGCCCGGTGTGAGGTCCGGCGCAGCCCTCGCCCCGAGGGCACCGAACTGGTCGAACTCACCGTCCACGCCCCGAACGGCACCGGCACGGCCGAGTACCACCAGGAGACGGGGCACGCCGCGATCGTGGCCCTGCTGGAGGAGAACACGCCGGATTGAGGCCGGCCGGCACGGGGGCGCACAAGGCGCAGGTCGCGCCCCGGCCCAGGTGTTCGGGACCGGCCCACATCCTGCGGCTTCCCGCATATCGACCACATTCGTAGGATTTCTGCTTTTCTCAGCCTTCTGTCTGCATTGCGTAAAACCATGGGCGTTGACGGGATGAAGGGTGCACCACAGGTGCATGGTCAATCCTGCCCGGCCACAGGCGGGGCAGCCAACATCACCGCAATGCAGAAAGGCATGATCCTCAATGATTGACGGGTTCAAGCGCGCCATCGCTCTCGGCGCCGCCACCGTGGCTCTCGCCGGAGGTGCGGTCTTCTCCTCGGTGGGAGTCGCCTCGGCCACGCCGTCGCACCCCGGCGACCACTCCCCCACCAGGCACGTCGACAGGGGCCGCTGTCACATGGTCCATGGACACTGGATCCGTGTCTGGCACCCGGCCTGGCGGGACCGGCACGGCCACCGCCACCCGGGCCACTGGACCCGGACCTGGCACCGGGCCCATCTGGTGTGCCACAGACACTGACCGGGCAGCCCCCAGTAGTTACCGGGCCCCCGAGCCGGTTGCGGCTCGGGGGCCCTCTGTCATGACACCGGTAGGGCGACCGCCCTCAGTGCACGCCGTGGGGCCGGAACTGGATACTGATCCGCGGTTCTGTCGCGCGGGTGCTCTTGGGGATCGCATGCTCCCAGGTCCGTTGACAGGAGCCGCCCATCACGAGCAGATCGCCGTGCCCGAGCGGGCGCCGTACCGTGCCGCCGCCGCGCCGCGGGCGCAGCAGCAGATCACGCGGCGCACCCACGGACAGGATGGCGACCATCGTGTCCTCCCGTCTGCCGCGGCCGATCCGGTCACCGTGCCAGGCCACGCTGTCGTGGCCGTCCCGGTAGTAGCACAGGCCGGCCGTGGTGAACGGTTCGCCGAGCTCGGTGGCGTAGTGGGCGGACAGCGTTTCCCGCGCCTCGTCCAGGACGGGGTGCGGCAGGGCATCGTCGGCCTGATAGAAGGCGAGCAGTCGTGGTACGTCCACCATCTGCTCGTACATCCGCCGGCGCTCGGCCTGCCAGGGAACCTCGGCGGCCAGCTGCTCGAACAGGGCGTCCGCCCCGCTCAGCCAGCCCGGCAGCAGATCGATCCAGGCACCGTCACCGAGCTCGGACCGGCGCATCCCGTGCAGCGGACCGAGCCGGACCTCGTCGGTCTGGTCGAAGAGCGAGCCCTGGAGATGCGTGGCCATGCCGTCAGGGTACGCTCATAATCGAATGCTTGTTCTGTAGTGGCGAGGCGAGGGCGCAGACCTTCAGCACGGTCGCGAGCACCCACCTCTCCACCGGCCGTCCCCCGGTCCCGGAGCCCGAGACCGCACAGCGTCTGCGCAGTGTGGCGTACCAGCGGCCCGCGGCCCACCTCAAGCATCTCGGAGGATTCGGGCAGCGGTACCACCTGAGCCGGGTGCGGCAGGAGGGGTTCGACGAGGCTCTTCTGGTGGCACCGGATGGTGCGGTGGCCGAGGGCGCGATCACCAACATCGGCTTCGTCAAGGACGGAACGGTCATCTGGCCCGACGCGCCCGCCCTCCTGGGAACCACCATGCTGGTGCTCCGGCGGGAACTGGACCGGGCCGGGGTGCCCTGGACGCAACGACCGGTGCACACCGACGACTTGGCCTCCTTCGAGGGGGCATTCGTCTCCAACTCCCAAGGGGTTGCCGCCGTCTCGGCGATCGACGACACACGCTACCCGGCGGATACGGAGCTGGTGCGCACGGTGCGGAGCCTGTACCAGGCCGCCGCCTGGGACGAGATCTGACCACCGCCGTCCGGCGTGCGATTTTCCACGGCAGTGGGCACCTGCGCCTGAGTGCATCCGCTCATGCGCACCTCCGGTACGGATACCTTGCTCGCCGTGTGTGCTCCGCCGCATACCGTCCGCAAGAGAAGGCGGCGTGCGGCAAGAGGGCCTTGCCCGGGTGCGGCGCCAGAGGCAGGCTGAACGTATGGGCAACGGCGAGGGCCCCACGCTCATCACCTCCGTCCAGCGAGCCTTCCGGCTGATGGAGGCTGTCGGCGCGCACGAGGGCGGCGCGCCCGCGAAGCAGCTGGCACGGGAAACGGGGCTGCCCCTGGCGACCACGTATCACCTCCTGCGCACCCTGGCTCACGACGGGTACATCCGGAAGCTGGACGACGGCGGTTTCGTCCTGGGCGAGAAGCTGACCACGCTGCACGCCGGCGGACAGGGACAGGCGCTGCTGACCCGGGTCCGGCCCGCGCTCGCGGCACTGCGGGACGATCTCTCGGCCGCCGCCTACCTGACGTTCTACGAGGACGGCGAGATCCGTGTCGTCGAGATCATCGACGGCCCCCGGGCACCGCGGGTGGACCTCTGGGTGGGCTTCGAGGACGCCGGGCACGCCACGGCGCTGGGCAAGTGCGTACTGCGCGAGCTGGACAACGAAGCCCGTGACGACTACCTCTCACGGCACCCTCTCGCCGATCTCACACCGCGCACCATCACCGGCCGCGCCGAACTCCTCCGGCAGCTCGACAGCACACCCCTGCCGCAGGCGGTGACGGACATGGAGGAGTACGCCCTCGGGACGTTCTGTGTCGCCGTACCGGTGTACAGCGGTGAGACGCTCGGCTCCCTCGGTGTGTCACTCCGGGCGGACCGGGTCTCCCGCATCGACGAGGTCCGGAGCCGGCTGATTCCGGCAGCGGGCCGCGTGACCAGAGGGCTTTCGCTCACTATCTGAAATTCCGGTCCTTGCGGCCGCCACCCCCGCACCCGTTTCCTAGATGAAACGGACATTTAGGCACGTAAGTGCCATGAGTAGGGAAGCGAGCCGCGGACGAGGACATGCGCCCAGCCCGAACCCACCCCCACGACCACCGGCCGCAGCTTGCCCGTCCGTTCTCCGCTCTGCGGAGGGCCGCCCGTCGCCCTGTCCCGGCCCGGGGCGATGCGCCGTCCGGCGGCGTGGGCGTCCGCCGGCACTTCGCCGCCGGAGTACCGGTTCTGATCATCGCGGCCGTCGCGCTCCTCGCCCTGACGGGCGGGACCGGGATGAGCTGGCTGCCGCTGCTCGCCGTCGGCCCCGCGCTGGCCGCCGCCACCAGCGGGCCGTGGGGGGTGCTCCGCATCGGTGCGCTGGCCGTGGGGCTGGGCGCCGCCATCGGTGTGCATGCCGGTACGCCGGATCATGAGCTGGCGATCGTGCTGTCCGCGCTGTCCGCCGTGACCTTGGCCAGCACTCTGGCCAGTGCCCTGCGCGGGCGCCGTGAACGGGTACTGGCCGCGGTCCGCTCGGTCGCCGAGGCCGCACAACACGCCTTCCTCAAGCCGGTGCCCTCGACCGTGGGGCATTTCCAGGCGGCGGTGCGGTACAGCGCCGCCGCTGCCGAGGCCCGGATCGGCGGGGACCTGTATGCACTGGTGCCCACGCCCTACGGCATTCGCCTCATCGTCGGCGACGTACGCGGCAAGGGGCTGCCGGCGGTCGGGATCGCCGCCCTGGTCCTGGGCGTCTTCCGGGAGGCGGCCTACGACGAGCCGGATCTCCTCGATGTCGTCCACCGGATCGAACGGAGCCTGGCGCGCAACCTCGGGCCGGACGACTTCGTCACCGCGGTGATCGCCGGATACCCCGACGCCGACCGGATGGAGCTGGTCAACTGCGGACATGCCGCTCCGCTGCTGGTCCAGGACGCGGGCGTGCTGCCCTTGGAGCCTGCCCGGCCGACCCCGCCGCTCGGCCTGCGGGCGCTCGCCGACGAGACCCCGAGCCTCCAGGAAGTAGCCCTGGCCGACGGGAACCAGCTGCTCTTCTACACCGATGGCGTGACCGAGGCCCGCGACCACGAGCGGGAGTTCTACCCGCTCCGGGAACGGCTGGCCCTGCACCTCTCGGAGGACCCGACCCGCACCCTCGCCGCGCTCCATGAAGATCTGCTCACGCATGTGGGCGGCGAGCTCCACGATGACGCCGCGCTGCTCCTGCTCCGGAAGCCGGCCGTCGCCCCGTCGGCACCGAGCGGCATCGACGAGCCGGCCGTCCCGTGCCCCTCCCGGCCGGTGGCTGCCGAATAGCCGAAGAGGGCACGGGTGCTGATCCGGAGGACGGACCTCGAGGCCGGCTCGTCCTCCGGATCAGCGCCCGGCTGGACCGCCGTGAAGGCCGGAAGCGGCTCCGGCCACGGTCGCCCCCGTCAGCAGGAACCCGGTGGGTGAACTGAGTACAGTCATCATGTCGATCATGTCGCACGTCCCGGCCGGCGGACGGCTACGTAGTGGAGGGCACCTCAGATGTCGAAACCACCGCTTCCCGATACGGCAGTCACCATGCTGGGCAAGGCGAACCCTGCGGTCATCACCACGCTACGCTCGGACGGACAGCCGGTCTCCACGGCCACCTGGTACCTCTGGGACAACGGCCGGGTGCTGGTCAACATGGATGAAGGCCGCAAACGGCTGGCGCACCTCCGCAACGACCCCAGGGTCACCCTCACCGTGCTGGACGACGGCAACTGGTACACACACCTCAGCCTCATCGGCCACGTCGCCGAAATCCGTGACGACGGCGAACTCACGGACATCGACCGACTGGCGCGGCGCTACCTCGGCAAGCCGTACCCGCAGCGGGACCGCCGTCGGGTCAGCGCCTGGATCGAGATCGACCGCTGGCACGGCTGGGGCAGCTTGAAGGACAGCAGCCAGGCCGGCTGAGGACGGCCTGACCCGGCGCGGCGGGGCCAGGCACCCGCGTCCGCTCGGCCACCGGCCCTGACCGCCGGGCGCCCGCGGCCGTGCCATTTCCGCGCCATCTTTCTCGCGGTCTTTCTCGCCGTCTTTCTCGCCATCGCTCTGAGCCACCGTCATGGCGGCCCCGTCATCCCTCGGCGAGCAGTGCCTTGCGCAGGGTGGTGCAGGCGCGGGTCAGCAGGCGCGAGACATGCATCTGGGAGAGACCGAGCTCCTCGCCGATCTCGGCCTGTGTCATCTCTGCCCCGAAGCGCAGCTGGAGGAGGGTGCGGTCGCGGTCGTCGAGCTCGGCCAGGTGCGGCTTGAGGGCCTGGATGTCTTCGGCCAGGGCGAGGGCGGGGTCCTCGGTGCCGATGAGGTCGGCGACGAGACCGGTCTGCTGCTTGCCGCCACCGCCGGCCTGGATGGGCCGGTCGATGGAATCGCTGTCATAGCCGTTGCAGGCCACCAGGCCCTCGGCCACCTCCTCCTCCGTCATGTCGAGGTGGCCGGCGAGCTCCGCGACGGACGGCTCGTGGCTCCCCTGCCCCTCCAGCTCTTCCCGGGCACGGGCGAGGTCGATCCGCAGCTCCTGCAGGCGCCGCGGCACCCGCACCGACCAGGTGGTGTCGCGGAAGAACCGCTTGATCTCACCCTGGATGTACGGGACGGCCAGCGTCGTGAACTCCACGTCACGGGACGGGTCGTAGCGGTCGATCGCCTTGATCAGACCGATCGTCCCGACCTGCAGAACGTCCTCCATCGACTCCCTGCGGCTGGAGAACCGGCGGGCGACATAGCGCACCAGAGAGAGGTTCATCTCGATGAGGGTGTTCCGCACGTACTGGTACTCGGGCGTGCCCTCCTCCACCGTCTCCAGCCGCTGAAGGAAGAGCTTGGACAACTCCCGTGCGTCTGCCGGGGCGACGCGCTGCGGAGCGGGGATCTGCGGCAGCACCGTCGGAGCCGGAACGGCACACACCTTCGACGTGGTCTCCGGCTCCGTTCCTGCCTTCATGGTGCTGTTGGTCCTCATGCTTCTGGCTCCCGCCTGTTGCTGAGCCCCCGTCGCACGCTCCCCTACCCGTCGCTGTCACATGCATGTCCCGTCGTTCCCGTGCGTTGACCCGTGGCGGGCGGTGCCGCGGGGCGCTGCCGGATGCGCGCAGGGCTCTGGACCCGGTGAATCAGCGGCGTGTGGCAGCGGCGAGGCCGGGAGAGCCAACTGTCCATGTTTTACGTCCTGTTGGAGATCGGCGGAGGGTGCGCCAAGAATTCTGTTGCTTCTTCGGCGGCAGCGTGTCAGCATCATTAATGCAACTTGTGTAGCACTAGCAGCTTCCGACCAACCCTGCCTGACGCTGCCGCTCCTACGCACACGCCCGCTCCCCATCCCTGACCAGCGCCCACCCCGTGCCCCTCGCGCCGCCCGACCGAAAGGACCAGCCCCACCGATGCCCCGTCGCGCCACCTCGTTCCAGCAGATCCCCGTCTCCGACGCCGACGCGGGCCCGTACGCCCTCACCACCGGCCCCGATGGCGCACTGTGGTGCACCTTGGTCCACGCGGGGCAGATCGCCCGGCTGCGACCGGACGGTCAACTCGACCGCTGTGCACTCGACTCCGCGTCCTGCGGACCGTCCGTCATCACCTCAGGACCCGACGGCGCGTTGTGGTTCACCCGGAGCCAGGACCATCGGATCGGGCGGATCACCGTGACCGGTGAGGTGACCTCCTTCCCGCTTCCCACTCCGGGCTGTGGGCCCTACGGCATGGTGTCCGCCCCTGATGGAGCGCTGTGGTTCACACAGCTGCACGGCGACCGGATCGGCCGGATCACCACGGACGGCCGGGTGACGGAATTTCCGCTGCCCCTCAGCGGCGCGTTCCCCTCAGCCATCACCGCCGGCCCCGATGACGCCCTGTGGTTCACCCTCAATCAAGCGCATGCGATCGGCCGCATCAGCTTCGACGGCGAGATCGCCCTCCACCCCCTTCCTGCCGAGAACGCCGCACCGGTCGGCATCACCTGCGGCGGGGACGGCGCGCTCTGGTTCGTGGAGATAGGTGCCGGCCGGATAGGCCGGATCACCACGGACGGTGAGATCGACGAGTTCCCCCTCCCGGACCCGGCGTCCCGGCCCCACGCGATCGTCGCCGGCCCGGCCGGTGACTGCTGGTTCACCGAATGGGGAGCCAACCGCATCGGGTCCATCACTGCTGACGGCCGCATCGAGGAGTACGACCTGCCGATTGCCGCGTCCGAACCGCACGGACTGGCCTTCGGGCCGGACGGTGCCCTCTATGTGGCGCTGGAAATGGGAGCGGTTGTCCGACTGGCGCTCCAGGGGGAGCGAAAGGCCCGCCTCTGACGAGCGGGCGACGTCATCGCGCGATCGGCACCAGAGGCGGTCCCGGCCCCGGAACCGGCCCTGGAACCAGAGCCGGACCCGGAAGCGGACCCAGAATGGGGAACCGGTCGTGGTGAACCGACGCATCGCGTCGCGTCCCGTCACTCAGGGCCCACGTTCCGCAACCCGGAGGTGTCGCTCTTGTGCCGCACCGCGGTGTCGCTGTGGGCGAGCTCCGTCCGGGTGTCACCATCGACAGCACAGGCATCGCCCCTGACCGCACGGGCAGCCGACGATGCCGTGAACGGGACCGCCCACAGGGCGAAGGGCTCGGCGGGCCGACACCCGAGGAAAGGTGCCTCCATGAGCAGTCCAGCCGCCCGGGGGCGGATGCTGGGTGATCTTATTGCCGCGAGCCATGTGGTCACGCTGGAGCAGATCCCGGACCTGGTCGCCAAGCACGCGGCCAAGGTCGGCTGGCTGGATGTGCAGATCTACCTCGCCGATCTGCAGCAGGTCATTCTGTGCCGGCTCGCCGGCTACGCCTCCGGTTACGGAGCAGGGGTGGAGCCGGCGTCGGATGTGGTGCGGGTGGAAGGCACGCTCGCCGGCCGGGCGTTCCAGACAGGGGGCATCGTCGCGGGCAGCACCTCCGAGACCGGCCAGTGGTGGGTTCCGGTGCTCGACGGCACCGAACGGCTGGGAGTGCTGCGGGCCACCGCCGCCCCAGGCACGGAGATGGACTCCCAGACGGCCCAGGACCTGCGCAACCTCGGCGGGCTGGTCGCCTTGATCGTGGTCAGTAAGCGAGGGGTGAGCGATACCTACGCCCGGCTGGTGCGACGCCGGAGGATGAATATCGCCGCGGAGATGGAGTGGCGCGTGATGCCGCCCAGAACCTTCGCCACCGACCGGGTGCTGATCAGTGCCGTGATGGAGCCGGCCTATGAGGTCAGCGGCGATGTGTTCGACTACGCCATCGCCGAGGAGACCGTGCACCTGGCGCTCTTCGACGCCATGGGCCACGACACGGCCGCCGGGCTGACCGCGAACCTCGCGCTCGCAGCCAGCCGTAACCACCGCCGGCAGAACTGCGGAATCCTGCAGATCGCCGAGGCCGTGGAAGAGACCCTTGTGAAGCAGTTCGACGGCAACCGCTTCGCGACCGGCATCCTGGCCGAGCTGAACGCCGCCACCGGGGTGCTGACCTGGACCAGCCTCGGACACCCGCTGCCGGTCGTCATCCGCAAGGGGCGCACCGCCCTGCCCCTGTCCTGCTCCCCCAGCCCTCCCATGGGTACCGACCTGGGCGTGCCGCCCGCGCTCTGCCGGGACCAGCTGGAGCCCGGCGACCGTCTGCTGCTCTACACCGACGGCATCACCGAAGCCCGTGATCGCAAAGGTCAGGAATTCGGCCTGGAGAGCTTCACCGACTTCCTCATCCAGCACCATGCCGACGGACTGCCCGTGCCGGAGACCCTCCGCCGGCTGATCCGGCGTCATCTTGCCTACCACGACGGGCGGCTGGAGGACGACGCCACCGTTCTGCTGCTGGAGTGGAGCGGTCCCACCCCCTACCGGCCCGCCCGCGTCGAAGCCCTCGCCGGTCTCCCCGAACACACCACCCCCGCCACCGCCCTGCCCACCCCCTGGACGACTCCCGGCACAGCGGGCGGGTGACGCGTCGGCGCAGAGGGTCACCGTCGGGCAGAGGAACACCCCAGGCGCAGAGGGACGCCCTCGGGGCAGGGGGGCGCGGGGCAGAGGGACGCCCTCGGCGCAGGGGGCACCGTCGGCGCAGGGGGCACCGTCGGGGAAGAGGGGATGACGGTGCCGTACGCACACCGGCTGAGGAGACGGGCCCGGTGGTTTCCGCTCTGCGGCCAGGGGCAAACGGAGTGCACCCTCGACGGCGGGAAAAGTCTCTGGAGGCAACGCATGCACACGACGACCGCGGTACCCCACATCGGACGAGGCACCGCCCACCGCGCGGCCCGCAGCTCCGCGGTCCGCGCCGCGGCACGTGGTGGTTTCGTGGCTCGGGGTGTGATCTACCTCCTCGTGGGTGTGCCGGCACTGCGGATCGCGTTCGGTGACTCCGGTGAGCAGGCCGACCGGGGCGGGGCGATGGCCTCCTTCGCGGACGCCCCGGCCGGTCCCTGGCTGCTCGTCGCGATCGCGGCAGGCCTCGCTCTGTTCGGCCTCTTCTCGTTCACCATGGCCAGGTGGCGCAACATCTGAGGGCGTCACGCCGCGCGGGCGGTTCAGGTCCCGCGGCGCTCCACGGCCCACCGGCATCATCACAGCACGCCGACCACTCCCCTGCCCCACGACAGGAGCTCACCTCGTATGACCGAGACCCATCAGAACGCCCGGACGGTACAAGCGGTGTTCCGCGCGGAAGCCTTCGTGCGGAACGGTCGCTGGCACCTTGAAGTCGCCAGCCTCGACCGTGAGCCCGATACGGGCGACACGGAGGCTCTGCTCGTCACCCTGTGGCCCGTCGGGGACACCCCCGACGGCACCGGCTTCCCCGCCGTCTCGCTCCGCGGGCAACTGCACGAGAACGGCTTCGCCCTCGCCGACCCGGCTCAGGGAACCGGCGGCTGGACGCCCACCGGCGACCGGGGCCACTACACCGCCGCGTGCCACCCGACGGGCGAGACGACGGCCTGACCCCTCTCGCACGCCCGTCTTGCACGCGCGGGCGCTCCGTTCCCCACCGCGGGACCGGACGGCGGTCATCCGTAAGGGGGCACCGGAGGGACGAGGCACCCCAGTCCCCCTCCCTCCGGTGCCGTCGGGTCAGCCGGTCTGCAGGGTCGCGTCGTCGACGACGAAGCTGGTCTGGAGGCTGGCGTCCTCGGTGGCGGTGAACGTCAGGGTGATCCGTTGTCCGATGTAGGGGGTCAGGTCCAGGGTGCGCTGGGTGTAGCCGCTCGCTGCGTCGGTGTTGGAGAGGGTCGTCAGGGTGGTGCTGCCCACCTTGACCTTGAACGTGTCGTACACGACGCGTTCGGTCTCCTTGGTGTCGATGTGCAGCCAGTAGGTCAGGGTGGCCCTGGCGCAGCCGGCAGGGACGGTCACCGACTGGCTGAGGGAATCGGTGGCGGAGGAGCCGTAGCCGCCGAGCCAGGCGAATCTGCTGCCGGTGTGGGCGGACTGGCCGGTGTGGGCGCCGATCGCCCCGGTGTCACCCGTCCAGGGCGTGGTGCCGCTCTCGAATCCGCCGTTGGTGAGGAGCTGTTGGCCGGTGCAGCTGCCGGTTCCCCTGACGGTCAGGGTGTAGGTCGTGGTGTGGGTGACGGACCCGGTACCGGTGATGGTGAGGGGGTAGGTGCCGGGTGCGGTGCTCGCGGTCGTGGCGACGGTCATGGTGGAGCTGTTGCCGGAGGTCACCGAGGCGGGGTTGAAGGAGACGGTCACCCCGGCCGGCGCGCCCGTGGCCGTCAGCTTCACCGTCTGGGCGGATCCGCTGGTGGTCGCCGTGGAGACGGTGGCGGTGGCCGAGGCGCCCGGGTCGACGCTGCCGTTGGCCGGGCTGGTGGCCAGGGAGAAGTCGTTCGCCGGGGTGGAGTTGGTGACGGCGAGGTTCCACAGGGTGTAGGCGATACCGTCGACGCTGCGGTTCAGTCCGGTGGCGTTGATGTTGCCGGTGGTGTCGCAGGACTGGTGGTAGCAGGGGTCGTAGGCGCGGTTGGCGGTGCCGCCCCACTTCGCCGCCTGTGCCGATGTCTTCCTGGCACCGGCGCCCATCGCGTATCCGGAGGTCGGGATGCCGGCCTGCTCGAAGGAGTAGTCGTCGGAGCGGCCGGCGCCCTCGGTGTTCTCCTCGGGCTGGAGGCCGAGGGAGTCCCAGTACGCCTTCATCGGCTGGGCGGCGGTGGAGTTGACGTGGTTGATGAAGTAGCCGCCGTTGGTCGAGGCGATCATGTCGAAGTTGTAGTACGCCTTGATCTTCGACCGCTCGGCGGAGGAGAGCGAACCGACATAGAAGTCGGAGCCGTTGAGGCCCTGTTCCTCGTCCGTCCACCAGCCGAAGCGGACCCGGGACGCCATGGCCGGGTGCTGTTCCGCGAGGGTGAGTGCCGTCTCCAGCAGCGCGGCCGAGCCGGAGCCGTTGTCGTTGATCCCCGGGCCCGCGCCGACGCCGTCGAGGTGGGAGCCGAACATATAGACCTTGGTGGCGTCGCCCTGCGGCCATTCGGCGATCAGGTTGGGTCCGGCCCCGCTCGCGCAGCCGGAGGTGCAGGGCTGTTCGGTGACGGTGTAGCCGGCCGCCTGGAGCTTGTTCTTGACGTAGGCGACGGAGTCCCGGTAGCCCTGTCCGCTGGACTTGCGGTTGCCGCCGTTGCGGGTGGCGATGTTGTTCAGCTCGGTGAGATGGGCCTGGACCTTGGCCACATCGATGTCCGGGGCGTCGACGGCAGAAGTGCTGTCGGCGGTGGGGCCGTTGGCCGGTGCGCCGGGAGCGCTGCTCACGGTCTGGCCGGTCGATATCGCGTAGGCGGGCAGGTGGGTCCGGGGGGCCGCCGCGGCGGTGGGGGCCGCGGCCAGCGCGGCCGCTCCGATGGTGGCGGCGAGGGATACCCCGGCCACCGCGAGTCTTCGTAGCACCATGGCTCCTTGAGGGGGTAGGGAGTACTACCGGCGGAGGTTCTGGTGGAGCACCGGGCCGTGGCAGCGTCGTGTCGTCCGGCCGGCGCCGACGAGGTGGGGCTCGCGCACGGCTGGAGAGGACATGTCCATGACCCAGGCCGCCGTACCATCACACCGCGGCACCCATGGCGTCAACGGATGTCCCCGCGCGGAGCGGTGTTTGTCGAAAAACGGCAGTTGGCGCCCGATATCCGGGCACTCTCCGGCGCTGGTGACCGCTGCCGGACCCGGACGGCGAGACCCCGGTGGCACGGCGAACCCCCGCCCCGGCTCGGAAGCAGGGCGGGGGCGCGGGTTCCGCTCACGCGGATGACGGGCCGTCAAACGGACAATGTTCAGAGGAAGCTGACGTTCTGGGCGAGGGCGAGGCGGCTGGAGTAGTTGATGGTGTTGGTGGCGGAGCGCATGTAGGCGCGCCAGGCGTCGGAGCCGGACTCGCGGCCGCCACCGGTCTCCTTCTCACCGCCGAAGGCGCCACCGATCTCGGCGCCGGAGGTACCGATGTTGACGTTGGCGATGCCGCAGTCCGAGCCCTCCGCCGACAGGAAGAGCTCGGCCTCCTGCTGGTCCCGGGTGAAGATGCTGGACGACAGGCCCTGCGGGACGTCGTTGTGCAGGGCGATGGCCTGGTCCAGGGTCTCGTAGGTCTGCACGTACAGGATGGGGGCGAAGGTCTCCTCGCGGACGACGTCGGTCTGTTCGTCGACGCGGACGATGACCGGTTCGACGTAACTGGCCCGGGGCGCGGCGTCGGTGAGGCGCCGGTTGCCGCCGGCCAGGATCTTGCCGCCCTCCGCCTGTGCGCGGGCGAGGGCGTCCTGCATGGTCTCCAGGGCCTGTGGGGTGATGAGGGGCCCGACGAGGGTGGTCTCGTCGAAGGGGTCGCCGATGGGGAGCTTCTGGTAGGCGGCGGTCAGCCGCGTGATGAGGGTGTCGGCGATGTCCTGGTGGACGATGAGACGGCGCAGGGTGGTGCAGCGCTGCCCCGCGGTGCCGGCCGCGGCGAAGACGATGCCCTGGACGGCGAGGTCAAGGTCGGCGGAGGGCGCGACGACGGCGGCGTTGTTGCCGCCGAGTTCGAGCAGGGTGCGGCCGAAGCGGGCGGCGACGCGGGGGCCGACCTCGCGTCCCATGCGGGTCGAACCGGTGGCGCTGACCAGCGCGACCCGGGGGTCGTCCACGAGCTTTTCGCCGACGGTGCGGTCGCCCAGCAGCAGACGGTGCACATCCCTCGGGGCACCGACCTCTTCGGCGGCCCGGTCCAGCAGCCGGTCGCAGGCGAGCGAGATCAGCGAGGTGAGCTCGGAGGGCTTCCAGATCACGGTGTCGCCGCAGGCCAGGGCGACGGCGGTGTTCCACGACCAGACGGCGGCGGGGAAGTTGAACGCCGAGATCACACCGACCACCCCGAGGGGGTGCCAGGTTTCGGCGAGGCGGTGGCCGGGGCGCTCGGAGGCGATCGTACGGCCGTAGAGCTGGCGGGACAGACCGACGGCGAAGTCGCAGATGTCGATCATTTCCTGAACCTCACCGAGCGCCTCGGAACGGATCTTGCCCGCTTCGATGGTGATGAGGTCGGCCAGGTCGCTCTTGTGCTCACGCAGCAGCTCCCCCAGGCGGCGGACGAGTTCGCCGCGGCGGGGCGCCGGAGTGGTGCGCCAGGTGAGGAACGCCTCGCGGGAGGCGACGAGGGCCTCCTCGGTGTCGGCGGCGGTGGCGGCCCGCAGGCCGAAGAGGTCTTCGCCGGTGATGGGGCTGCGGGCGTGGAAATCGCCGCCTTCCACGACGGTGACCCCGACGCGGGCGAGGCTGGTGCGGGCCCGGGTGCGCAGGTCCTCGGTGGTGGGGAGGGCGGTGCCGGTCATGATGCTCCTTGGGGTGGGGAGGGGTAGGGAGGGGTGGGATGACGGGTCGGCCGGGTCAGCCGGGCAGGCCGTCCAGGGCGAGTTCGCGGGCGACCTGGACGAGGGAGCGGTTCTGCTGCTCCTCGTAGAGGTCGAAGGGGTCCAGGACGTCACGTCCGATCGCGCCGGAGAGCCAGGCGCTGTCGTAGGCGATGCCGGTACGGTCGTGGTGCCTGGAGCCTTCGTCGCTGAGGTTGGACTGGAAGATGCCGGCCGCGGAGCGCGGCAGGAAGTCCTCGTAGACGATGGGTTCGGCCCGGACCCAGCCCTGCGACAGCAGCTCGTCGAGGCCCGCGGGCGGACGGCTGCCGTCGGCCGGCCGGTCGGGCACGACGTGATAGGTGAAGTGCGCCAGGCCCTGGGCGGCGAGGGCCTGCTCGGTGTCGGGGAGTTCCGCCGCCCACAGGGCGCGGGCGACATCGGCCCGGTCGGCCTGCGGGTCGCGGGCGGCCAGTTCGTCGACGCGGGCGAGCAGTGCGTCGTAACGGGCCCGGCCCTGGCGGGTGAGGGCGATCCCGCGGGCTTCGACCTCACCGAAGCGCACCCGCAGGGCTCCGCTGATCACACTGCCGTCCGGGGTGCGCATCGCCCGGGGCTCGGCGAGGGCACGGAACGAGGTCTGGCGCAGCAGGACATCGGGGCCCTGCCACCGCGGCGGGCCCTGAATGGTGTCGATCATCTCGATGCCGCGCTCGGTCATCCGCCGGTAGAGCGCGTCGATGTCGAGGACGCGGGGCGTGAGGTGGTTGATATGGGTGCTGCGCACACCCCCGATGTCCGCGGCGACGGCGGAGACCTGTTCCAGGGTTTCGTACCACGCCTTGTCGACAGGCTCCGGGGACAGTTCGAAGACCTGCACGGCGAGGTGGAGGAACCGTTCGGCGTCCGTGTCGGACAGTTCCCCGGCGGCTTCCGCGCGGTCGGCGAGGGCCAGCAGTTCCGGGGGGAACAACTGCCGTCCGGCGAGGAAGTTGTCCAGGCGGGCGCGCAGGTCGGGGTCGAAGAACCGGGGGTCCGCCGGGGTGAGCATGGAGGTGAAGACGCGGAACGGGTTTTGTGCCAGCTCCTCGCCGTCGACGGGGCGGAAGGCGGTCGAGACGACGGGGATCGCGCTGGCGGCGGCCTCCCGCAGGTCGTAGAAGCCGACCGGCTGCATGCCCAGGGCGCCGAAGACGCGGGCGACCTGCTGGAGTTCCTCGGGGGTGCCGACCCGGATGGCGCCGTGCCGTTCCGCGGTCACCCGGCCGATGGAGCCCAGGCGTTCGGCGTCGGCGCCCTGCTCGCGCAGCACCTCCTCGTTGACCTCGTGGGAAACGTCCACGAGCGTGGTGTAGGCGGGGACCTCCCGCCCGTACATGTCGGAGAGCCGCCGCGCGAAGGCGGCGCGCAGTTGCCACTGGCTGAACATCGACGGGTCTGCCTTTCGGTCGGGGGAACTCACACCACGTGTGCTTCGGGGCGGGTTTCGGCACCGGTCGTGAACCGGTCGGCGCTGAGCGGGGTGACGTCCACGAACGGGGTGCGGTCGAGGTGGATGTCGCGCATGATCTCGCCGACCGCGGGGGCCTGCAGGAAGCCATGGCCGGAAAACCCGGTGGCGTACAGGAAGTTGGGCAGCGTGCCGGAGCGTCCGATCAGTGCGTTGTGGTCCGGGGTGACCTCGTACAGTCCGGCCCAGCCGTCGTGGGTCTCCATGTCGGCGAGGGCGGGGGCCCTGCGCCGGGCGGCGGCACGGAAGAGTTCGAGCCAGTCCGGGGTCCAGGTGGTGTCGAAGCCGTCGGCCTGGGCGGGATCGGCGAGGCCGAAGAGCAGTCCGTCGTCGCTGTTGTGGAAGTAGGCCGTGGAGGCGAAGTCGATGGTGAAGGGGACGCGCGGGGCGGGTGGTGCGAGCGGCGCCGTGAAGGCGAGCTGGCGGCGCACCGGGCGTACCGGGAGGTGGACGCCCGCCATCTCGCCGATCCGTGCGGACCAGGCGCCCGCGGCGCAGATGACCGTGGAGCAGGAGATCCGGCCATGGTCGGTGTGGACGGCCGTGACCCGGTCGCCGGTGGTGTCGATACCGGTGACGGCGGTGTGCGGGGCGAAGACCACCCCCGCCCGCGCGGCGGCACGCGCATAGCCCTGGACCGCCAGTCCGGGCCGGGCATGGCCGTCGGTCGGGGAGTAGGCGGCGGCCACCAGCCCCTCGGTGCTGACGTAGGGACACAGCTGCTGTGCCTCGCGGGGGCCGATCATTCGGCTGGGGACGCCGAAGCTGTTCTGGATGTCGACGCCGGTCTCGAAGTCCGCGGCCTGCTGGTCGCTGGTGAGCAGGAAGAGATAACCGACGCTGTCCAGCCGGATGTCGGCGCCGGGCCGCCGCGGGAAGTCCTGCCAGGCACGCAGACTCCGGCTGCCCAGTGCGATGTTGAGCGGGTCGGAGAACTGCGCCCGCACACCGCCGATCGGCTTGCCCGAACTGCCGCTGCCCAGTTCGCCGCGCTCGACGACGACGATGTTGTGCACCCCGGCCTCGGCCAGGTGGAACGCGATGCTGGTGCCCATCACGCCGCCGCCGACGATCACCACGTCGGCCGTGGGCGGGACGGTGCGGGAGGTGGATGACATGGACAAGAGGCCGATCCCTTCCGAAGGCCCGGCCCGCTGCCGGTGGGCGTCCGTCCGGCACAGGAGCTGGGCTGTCAGTGCATGGCGAGAAGAGCTGATCAGCTAGCTGCCCGTCATCGTGCAGCAACCCAACCGTTGACGTCTACGAACAGTTAGTGCGTCTGATCTATTACGATCTCTATATGGACTGGACGAGTGCCCAGCTGCGGTCCCTGGTGGAACTGACCAGGCGCGGCACGATCACCGCGGCGGCACAGGCCCTTGGATACACGCCCGGTGGGGTCTCTCAGCAGATCGCCGCGCTGGAGAAGGCCGCGGGCATGGAGCTGCTGCGGCGGGTCGGGCGGCGGGTGGAGCTGACCGACGCCGGGCGGACGCTGTCACGTCACGCGGAGCGGATCCTGTCCACGGAGGCGGAAGCCGTCGAGGCCCTGGAGCGCACCCGGCACGAGATCTCCGGCGTCCTGCAGGTGGGGCTGTTCGCCACGGCGGCCGCCGAGCTGCTGCCGCCGGCCCTGCAGGAGGCCCGGCGGGCCCATCCCGGGCTGACGGTGCAGAGCCGCGATATGGATGTGGACGAGGTGCATGACGCCGTCGCGTCCGGCGCGGTGGATCTGGCGCTCGGTCTGGACTACCCGGATGTGCCGATTCCGCGCGAGCCCGCCCTGCGGGTGCGGCGGCTGTACCGCGAGCGGTTCTCGCTGGCGGTACCGGCCGGATCGATGGCGGGACGCGAGGTGATCGGCCTGGCGGAGACCCAGGAACTGGGCTGGATCCTGCCGTCGGCCGACAGCTACTACGGGCGCGCGGTGCGCACCGCCTGCCGGCGGGCGGGGGTCGAACCGCGGGTCCAGCACGAGGTGACCGATACCGCGGCCACGCTGGCGCTCGTCGAGGCGGGGATCGGGGTGAGCACGGTGACGGATCTGATGCTCGGCCTGCGGGCGTCACGCCTGGACGTGGTGCGGCTGCGGGAGCGGATCGAGCGGCACATCGTGGTGATGTTCCGTTCCTCCGTCGAGCACCGGCCCACGGTGACGGCCCTGGTCGACGTCCTGCGGGCGGTGTCCGGGGCCCGCCACGATCGGTCCGACTAGCCGCCGCCCCCGTGCTCAACAGGCTTGCGGCCTGGGCGGGTTGCCCTGACCCAGGGAACAAGGTGCCGTGTACACCAGAGCCCGATCTCCTCGTGCTGCGACGCGGCTGCGCCAGCGTTCCTTACCCTCAGCACCGCAAGTTGTCGCGCTGCGGTCTCTTTTGCCGGGGAGGATGGTGAGTGATGGTTTCAGGCCAGTGGTGACCCACGCCACGACGGTGGCCCGTCGTGCCGCCGCTGCCTGACAGGGAGCGATCGATGTCCCCCCATCACACCTCGAAGTCCGCACTCCCCGCTTTGCTGGGAAGAGGCCCCAAGGGGGTCTTCCGGCGCACACTCCCCCATGAACAGCCCTCCGGTGCGCGCATGGTGCGCACCTTGGGCCTGACCCAGCTGACGATGATCGGTATCGGCGCCATCATCGGGGCCGGTATCTTCAGTCTGGCCGCGGCCGTCGCCCGGGACGTCGCCGGCCCCGCCGTCCTCATCTCGTTCCTCGTGGCCGGCGCCGCCTCGCTCTGCGCGGCCTTCGCCTACGCCGAGTTCGCCGGCATGGTGCCGAAGGCCGGCTCGTCCTACACCTACTGTGCCGCGGTGCTCGGGGAGGTCGTGGGCTGGATCGTCGGCTGGGACCTGCTCCTGGAGTACACCGCCATCGTCGCCGTCGTGGCGATCGGGATGTCGGGCTACCTGGGATTCCTCCTGGAGGCCGTCGGCATCCATCTGCCGACCTGGGCCCTGGGCGCTCCCGGTACCGGAGCCGGTCACAAGATCGACCTGCTCGCGGTGGCGATCTGCCTCGGTGTGGCCTGGCTGCTGACCCGTGGCACCCGCACCTCGGCCCGGGTGGAGACGGTGCTGACCATCGTCAAGATCGCGATCGTGCTGTTGGTGATCGTGGTCGGATTCACCAAGGTCGACAGCAACAATCTGCAGCCCTTCGCGCCGTTCGGTCTCGGCGGGGCGTTCACCGGGGCGGCGACGGTCTTCTTCGCCGTCTTCGGCTATGACGCACTGAGCACCGCCGCGGAGGAGTCGCTGGAGGCACGGCGCAAGCTGCCGAAGGCGATGATGCTGTCGCTGGCGGTCTCCATGGTGCTGTACGTGCTGGTCTGCGTGGTGCTCACCGGTATGCAGCACTACAGCGAGATCAATCCGAAGAGCGGTATCTCCAGCGCGTTCCAGAGCGTGGGGCTCAGCGGGCTGGCCAATGTGATCGCCGTTGGCGCGGTCATCGGCATCGTCACCGTGACCTTCTCCTTCATGATGGGCGCCTCGCGTCTCTGGTACGCCCTCAGCCGCGACGGCCTGATGCCCGCCTGGTTCGGCGCCATCCACCCCAAGCGCAAGGTTCCGCACCGCGCCACCTGGGTGATCGGTGGGGTGTCCGCCGTACTGGCGGGCGTGCTGCCCATCAACGCCGTCGCCGAACTCACCAATATCGGCGTACTGCTGGCGTTCGTGGTGGTCTCCGCCTCCGTATTGCTGCTGCGCTACAAGAAGCCGCATCTCAAGCGCGGCTTCCGCTGTCCGGGCATGCCAGTGGTGCCCGTCCTCGGCATCGTCTTCTCCATCTGGCTGATGTCGTTCCTCCAGTGGGAGACCTGGGTACGGCTCGGCTGCTGGCTGGCCGTCGGCCTGGTGATCTACGCCGCCTACGGCTACCGGCGCACCCGCCAGGTGATGCCGGGAGGCTCGGTGGATCTCGACACCCTGGACGACATGGCCGAATCCGACGAGGCCGAGCCCGCGCCCGTCCGGTGACGGGCGGTCGGCCGCCCCTGCCGGCGCTCCGTCCCTCCCTCCTCCCCGGGAGGGACGGAGCCCGCCTCCGCACGGACCGTCAGTCGGACCGCGCCGGATGCAGATACGGCTCGCCGGACGGCACCGCCCGGCGCAGACAGCTGAGCACGGCGGGGAGCAGCGGGTTGCTGTTCTCACTGCGGTGCAGCGCCATCACCTGACGGTGGGCGGAGCGCTGGGTGAGCCGGGTGGCTTCGATGCCCTCACTGGGCAGGTGCCCGAGTGCCGGGACCACGGCCACGCCGAGACCGGCGGACACCAGCTCCCGCACCACGGCGTAGTTGTTGCTGCGGAAGGCGACGGCGGCCTCGAAGCCCGCGGCCGCACACAGCCGGACGAACGACCGCGCCCCGGCGGTGTCCTCCCGGCTGGTGATCCAGCGGGCCGAGGACAGCTGGGGCAGCTGTGCGCCCAGGCCGCTGCCCCGGGCCCTGAGCAGGATGAGGTCCTCCCGCAGCAGGTGGTGGCGGGTCAGTCCCGCGGGCCACTGCCGGGGGCTGAGCCCGTACTCGTAGACCAGCGCGACATCCAGATCACCATGGCTGAGCGCCGTGATGAGCTCTTCCGGTTCGGCTTCCTCCAGCTGGATCTGCGCGCGCGGATGGGTCTCGACGAGGGCGGACAGCGCCGCGGGCACCAGCCGGACGTCGGCCGTGGGAAAGCTGCCCAGCCGCAGCCGGCCGGTGGCGCCGGTGGCGAGCTCCTGCACCTGGTGGTCCAGATCGTCCATGGCGGCCAGCACATGGGTACTGAGGTCGACCAGACGGTGGGCGGCGGCGGTGGGACGGATGCCGTGCGCCTCCCGCTCGAACAGCACCAGCCCGGTCTCCTTCTCCAGGGCGGAGATCTGCTGCGAGATGGCGGACGCGGTGTAGCCGAGGTCGCGGGCGGCGAGGGCGAACGATTCGCTGCGGACGACGGCCTTCAGCGTGAGCAGATGCAGGGGTTTCAGCAACGCGGGCTCCCAGGGAGGCGGGAGGGCGAGCATAAGCATCCATTGCCCTCAAGCGTCAATTCTTTCGTCCTGCTGGGCCTTGTCCAGTACCCCGACCGACCCACATCGTGGTCTCACCAGGCCGAACGTGACCGGTGAGCACAAAGGAGCAAGCACGGTGACCACAACAGCGCAGGGTCTCGGCAGCCTCGACGCGGCAGCGGTGGCCGAAGCCCTCGGCGCGGGGGACTGCGGCGAGGTCGCGGGCGACGCCGGCCGCCGGGCACAGTACGCGTCCGATGCCTCCAACTACCGCCAGGTCCCGCTGGCCGTCGTCTTCCCCGGCGAGCGGCGGCACATCCGCAACACACTCGATGTCTGCCGCCGTCTGGGAGTGCCGGTCACCGCCCGCGGAGCGGGCACCAGCACCTCCGGGCAGGCCGTCGGGCCGGGCGTGGTGCTCGACTTCTCCCGGTACTTCAACCGGCTGCTGGCGCTGGACCCGCAGGCCCGGACCGCGACCGTCGAGCCCGGCATCGTGCTGGACGATCTGCAGCAGGCCGCCGCCCCTCACGGCCTGCTGTTCGGCGCCGATCCCTCCACCCACAGCCGCTGCACGCTGGGCGGCATGATCGGCAACAACGCGTGCGGATCACACTCCCTCGCCTGGGGACGCACCGCGGACAACATCCTGGAACTCGAGGTGGTCACCTACCGCGGCACAGTGGTCCGGCTCGGCGAGATGACCGCGGAGGAGATCGACGAGGCCATTGCCGCGGGAGACGACCGCGCAGAGCTGATCGGGTCCCTGCACCGTCTCGCCCAGCGCAATCTGGCGGCGCTGCGCACCAAGCTGGGGCGGTTCCCGCGGCAGGTCTCGGGTTACGCACTGGAACAGCTGCTGCCCGAGCGGCGCTTCAACCTCGCCAGAGCCCTGGTCGGCAGCGAGGGCACACTGGCCGTCATCCTCTCGGCGACCGTCCGTCTTCTCTCCCCTCCCCCCGCGCGCGCCCTGGTCGTCCTCGGGTTCTCGGACGCCTGTGCCGCGGCCGACGCCGTACCCGCGCTGCTGAAGCATCAGCCGCTGGCGCTGGAAGGGCTCGACCACGCACTGACCGACATCGTCACCCGGCCCGCGACCAGGGCCGCCATCGACACCCTGCCGGCCGCACGGGCCTGGCTGTTCGCCGAACTCGGAGGTACCGCGGAAGAGCTGCCCGGCCAGGCCGCGACGCTGGCCGAGACCGCGCGCCAGGCCGCGGGATGCACCGGTAGTGAAGTCATCACCGATCCCGTGCGCGCCCGCACGCTGTGGCGGATCCGCGAGGACGGAGCGGGGCTGGCCACCCGTATGCCCGACGGCGCCGAGGCCTGGCCCGGATGGGAGGACGCGGCCGTCCCGCCCGACCAACTGGGCTCCTATCTCCGCAAGTTCACCGAACTGCTGGGCCGGCACCGGCTTCAGGGCGCCGTCTACGGACACTTCGGCGAGGGCTGTCTGCACGTCCGGATCAACTTCGACTTCAGCACCGAACAGGGCACCGCCGTCTTCCGCGCCTTCCTCACCGACGCCGCCCGGCTGGTAGCCGCCCACGGTGGCTCACTGTCCGGTGAACACGGCGACGGACAGGCCCGCTCCGCGCTGCTGCCGCTGATGTACGGCCCGGACGTCATCGCCCTGTTCGAGGAGTTCAAGGGCATCTGGGACCCCGACAACGGCCTCAACCCCGGCATGATCGTCCAGCCGCTGCCGGTCGACGGAAATCTGCGCGTCAGCCCGCACCGCGCCCCGCTGCCCCTGGCCACCGTCTTCCCCTTCCACGCCGACGACGGGGACTTCGCCAAGGCCACCCGCCGTTGTGTCGGCGTCGGCAAATGCCGCTCCGCCGGTCAGCGCGGCGATGTCATGTGCCCCAGCTACCGCGTCACCCGGGACGAGAAGGACTCCACCCGCGGCCGCGCCCGACTGCTCTACGAGATGACGCAGGGCGAAGTGATCACCGACGGCTGGCGTTCCACCGAAGTCCGCGACGCCCTCGATCTGTGCCTGTCCTGCAAGGGGTGCAGCGCCGACTGCCCCGTGGGGGTGGACATCGCCACCTACAAGTCGGAGTTCCTGCACCACCACTACAAGGGACGGCTCCGGCCCGCCTCGCACTACACCATGGGCTGGCTGCCGCTGCTGTCGCGGCTGGCCGCCCGGGGCCCCCGGCTGGTCAATGCGCTCACCTCCTCCCGGCTGGCCCCGGCCGTCAAACGCCTCGGCGGGATCGCCGCGCAGCGGGAACTCCCCCGCTTCGCCGAGCAGACCTTCCTGGCCTGGTTCCGCCGCCGTACGCCCCAGGGCGACGGCCGGCGCGGCCCGGTCATGCTGTGGGTCGACTCCTTCAACAACCACTTCAGCCCCGAGGTCCTCCAGGCCGGTGTGGCCGTGCTGGAGGACGCCGGTTTCCGGGTGCAGGTCCCGGACGGCACCCAGTGCTGCGGACTCACCTGGATCACCACCGGACAGCTCGGCACGGCCCGCCGGATCGCCCGGCGCACCGTGGCCGCCCTGGCTCCCGCCGTCGGCGCCGGCCTTCCCGTGGTGGGACTGGAGCCGAGCTGCACGGCGGCCCTGAAGACCGATCTCCCCGAACTCCTCGACGGCGACGAGAACGCCCGTGCCCTCTCCCGCGCCACGCTCACCCTCGCCGAACTCCTCGTCCACCACGCCCCCGGCTGGCAGCCCCCGCGGATCGAGGCCCGCTCGCTCAGCCAGACCCACTGCCACCAGCACGCCACCTCCGGCTTCAGTGCCGACAGCGCCCTGCTGGACCGCATGGGCATCGACAACACCGCGCTCGATTCCGGCTGCTGCGGTCTCGCCGGCAACTTCGGCTTCGAGCGCGGCCACTACGACGTCTCCGTCGCCGCGGGCGAACAGGTTCTGCTCCCCGCGGTGCGTACGGCCCCTGCGGACACCCAGATCCTGGCGGACGGCTTCAGCTGCCGCACCCAGATCGCTCAGCAGACCTCGCGCAGCGGCACCCATCTCGCCCAGCTGATCGCCCGGGCACTTCCCCCGGCCGACCCCTCTGCCCGTTCCGGCTTTCCTCCGCTTCCTACCGAGAAGGAACACACCCGTGACTGATGCACTCTCTCTCGTCGACGAGTGGGGCCCCGAGAAGACCGTCGTCGTCTCCCACCGGCGCACCGGCATGAAGGGCGTCCTGGTGATCGACAACACCGCCCGCGGCATCGGCAAGGGCGGAACCCGGATGAGCCCCGGCGTGACCGTGGAGGAGGTCTCCCGGCTGGCCCGTGTCATGACGTGGAAGTGGGCCGCTGTCGACCTCTTCTACGGCGGCGCCAAGGCCGGCATCGTCGCCGATCCGGCCGCCCGCGACAAGGAGGCGGTGCTGCGTGCCTTCGCCCGCGCACTCTCCAACGAGGTGCCCCGCGAGTATGTGATGGGGCTCGACATGGGCCTGACCGAAAGTGATGCCGCCATCATCCAGGACGAGCTGGGCGACCGCGGCGCCGCCGTCGGCACTCCCGAGCATCTCGGCGGGGTGGCCTACGACAAGCTCGGGGTCACCGGCTACGGCGTGGCCGAGGCGGCCGACGCCGCGGCACGGCACCAGGGACTGCCGCTGGCCGGATCCCGGGTCGCCCTGCAGGGATTTGGTGCGGTCGGCAGCGCGGCCGCCCAGCGGTTCGCGGAGCTCGGTGCCACGATCGTGGCGGTGTCCACCGCCCATGGGGTGCGGTACGACCCCAGCGGTCTCGACGTGGGCGCTCTGCTGGCGGCGCGGGACGAGCACGGCGACCACTTCGTCACCCGCCACTCCGCCGGTACCGCGCTCCCCTCAGGAGCCGAACTCACCGTGGACTGCGACATCTTGGTGCCTGCCGCGCTGCAGGACGTCATCAACCGCGGCACCGCGCACGAGATCAAGGCGAAGCTCATCGTGGAAGGCGCGAATCTGCCGACGTCGGCGGATGCCCGGAGCATTCTCGCCGAGCGCGGGATCACCGTGCTCCCCGACTTCGTGGCCAACGCCGGCGGCGTGGTCGCGGCCGCCTTCGCGATGGATGCGCGCTACTCCGGGTTCCGGCCGGGCACGTCGAGCATCTTCGAGTCGGTCTCGGCGAGGCTGCGGGCCAACACGGTGACGGTCCTGGACGAGGCCCGGCAACAGGACATCACCCCGCACGCCGCCGGGCGCCGCCTCGCCGAGGAGCGCGTCCGCACCGCCATGCAGAGCAAGGGCCGTATCCCGCGCGGCTGATCCACGCGGCGCTGCGGGTGCCGGATGGTCAGGCCGGGCAATCCTCATGGGTCTTGACCACGGTGAGCGTGGCAGGCCTGCCCTGCAGAGGCGTGCCTGCCTCCGGGCTCTGCGCGCAGACCTTCCAGCGCGCCGGCCACAGCACATGGCGCCCCGCGCCGCGCCCGTCCCTGAGCCGGACGGAGGTGTCGTAGTTCAGGGCCTGGTAGGCGGAGACCAGGCCCTGGCCTGTCACCTGCGGCATCCGTTCGGGGCCGTCGGCCTGTGCCGGAGCGGCCGGGAACAGGCAGGTCAGGGCAAGGATTGAGGTGGTGACGATGCGTTTCACCACCTGAGAACGATCAGTGCGGGCAACGGTCACCTCCGGCCGATGCCGTTCCCCCTCGCATGAGCGGCGGTCCGCCGCCGTGTCCTGGTGCTGCCGGGCCGCCCACCCACCGGACCGTGCGGGGGGCGCGGCACGGACGGGCTGCACCGCACGCCCGCCGACGATCCGGGTCAGGCGGCCAAGTGCACCCTCTCGGTGCGGACTTCGTCGATGACATGCCGGGCGATGGCCGCCATCACCGGGTTGGTCTCGCGGTAGTAGCGGAGCTCGTCGAGGGCGATCGACAGCGCCCAGCCGCGGCCGCGGGCCCATGTCGCGTCAGGGGGGGGGCGATCCGGTGCAGCGCGGTGACGAACTCCGCCAGATCCGCTGCGAGGGAGCGGGGTGCGGGGAGGCGGCCGACCGCCGGTGTCTCCCCGTCGAGCCAGCGGTAGACCGACCACGGCCAGGGGTAGTACTCGGCGGGCGTGCCCCTGCCCAACGGGCCGGGTACGGTAACCGGGAGCGAGGGGGCGAGCCGTGGCAGCCAGCGGTGCTCCTTCGTCACGTCCTGGGCGGCGCCCTCGATGCGCGGGAGCCGTACGACCATGTCGTCGCCGAGCCGGAACATGGCGTTGGACGTGCCGGCGGAGTCGACCGCCGTGACGGGCAGGTCCGCCCACCGGGGAAACTGCGCGGCGAGCAGGCGGCGTACGAGGGGGACGTCGATGTCCGCCTCGTCGGCGTGCATCTTGCGCGCGCACATGGGCGCCTCCGCATCGGATCGGTTTCTTGGGCGGCGTCCCTTGATACCCCGGCCTGCCCTTCGAGTCGACTCCGTTTTTTCTCAGGTCGTCGGCTCCGTCCTCTCTCAGGCCAGGGACCGGCAGAGCAGGGCGTCGGGGCGGCCCTGGTGTCCGAGGCGGCTGGTGTAGGCGAGGCCTGCCGCGTAGGAGTGGGACGGGCACTGTCCTTTGAAGTGGCCGTGGGCGAAGTCGCCGCCGGGGTCGCCGGGCGGACGGTTGTCGCCGCGGTCGAACCAGAGGGTGCTCCCGCCTGTGCCGAGAGCGGTGCGGGCCGGTGTGCACAATGCGGCGGAGACCTTCTCACCGCGCAGGCTGTAGCCGGTGAGGAACTGCCCGTCGGGGCACTGGAGTTTGCTGTAGCCGGGAGCCCAGTCACCGCCGGCGGGGACATACCGCTCGTCCCGCACCACGGTGGGGACGCTGCCGGGCACGCGCAGATCGCGGGCCGTGGGGGCGTCGGTGCACAGCCCGCGTCCTCGGGTGTGGCTGATGCCGATGAGCCGTTCGCCGTCAGGGCAGGCCGCTTTGCGGGCTCCGCTGTCCCAGTCGCCCAGGGACCGGGCGCTCAGGGACTGGACGAAGTCGCGGTGGTCGGTGGTGAGCAGGTGCCAGGCGGGGGTCGCCGGCACCGGCCCCGTCTTTTGCGGGGCGGTGATGAGCCGGTGCCAGGCGGGGGACCGCCAGTCGCCGCCGTCGAGGACTCCGGTGCGGCGCCCGGCGTGGTCGTAACGCAGCAGGGCCCAGTTGTCCCCGGCCGGACGGCCCTGGCCATCGGTGCTCCAGCCGACGAGCGGCCAATAAGCGAAGTCCGTGTCGGTGTCGGCAAGGTAGTCGGTGAGGTTGCCGAACCAGGCGCGGGCGGCCTGGCCCGACTCCTCGGAGCCGGTACCGAATTCGCTGATCCACAGGGGTGCGGTGAAATGCCGGCCAGTCTCCGCGGAGACGTAGAACGCCTGGTCGTGCAGTACGGCGCGGAGCTGGTCGCGGGTCAGGTCCTGGTAGCGGGGGTCACTGGTCTCCCCCACCCCTGTGGCGCCGCTGTGGTGCGGGCCGGTGTAGCCGTAGAAGTGGGCCGAGTAGACGAGTTTCCCGGAGGTGACCAGGGTGTGCGAGAGCGTACGGACCGGGGCGAGGGTGGGGCGGCCGTGCGGCAGTCCGTCCACCGGCAGACCGGTCCAGTTGATGCCCTCGATGACGATGAGGAGGCGGGGGTTGGCCTCGGTCAGGATCCGGTCGGCCGCCTCCTGTGCGGCGGCCTGCCAGTCGTGGCGGTCGCCCAGGCCCCAGTTGGGGTCGTCCAGGACGTCACGGCGCACTTCGTTGTAGAGGTCTGCCCCCACGACACGGCTGTTGTGCTGGTAGCGGCGGGCCATGAAGACCCAGTCATCGGCCCATTGCCGAGTGGACTGGCGACTGTTCCACCGCTCGTTGCCGTCGAGCCCGCAGCACCATCGGGTGGTGTTGGTGTGGTTGTTGAGGATGACCGCGAAGCCGCCCGCGGTCAGGGCCGCCACCACGGCGTCGAAGATCTGCAGTGGGGTCCTGCCGCGGAGCTGTGGGTTGGCGGCGACCGCGGCATCGGGCACGGGCGCCGCGGAATGGACCATCTCGTTGGAGAACGGCAGCCGGATGCTGTTGAGGCCCAGTGCGCGGAAGTCGTCCAGCAGTGCGGCGATACCGACGCGGTCGAGGCCGAGGGGTATGCCGTGGGAGTTCTGACCGCTGTGGTGGGCGGCCGGGTCGTTGATGTCGCCCGAGCCGTTCCAGGAGCCCTGTGCCCCGTCCCAGTTGGCGGACTTCAGCCGGAATCGCCTGCCGTCGGCGTCGACGATGTAGCGGCCTCTGGTGGAGAGCGGAGCGGTCCATGCCTCGGCGGCCTTCCCGGCGGCCGACGGTCCCTGCGCGGAAGCTTCCGGCAGGGCGGGGGCTGCGGTCGCGCCGGGGACGGCGAGCCCTGTCAGTACGAGGCATATCGCCAGGGCACGGCACAGGGAACGTAAGAGCGGCTGCACGTCATCTGCCTGACTCGTCGGGTGTGCTCGTCGGCTTCGTCCGGCGAGCGGCCGCCCGGCAGGGGCACCACCGACGGGCCAGGGACAAGTTACCGACGGGTGACTGAGGAGGCCATAGCCCTGCAGCCGTTTTCCCGGACGGTCAACTCCCTTGGCGGTGAGTGCCCCTGCCGGATGCGGTGGGGAGACGAATCCCCGTTGCTGCCGACGACGGAGCGGAGGTTCCGCTACCGGTCAGGTGTCCTCATGCGACCTTGATGAGGGTGACCTTCATGGAGGGCCTGTAGGTCGTTCCGTCATCGGTGCGCTCGTGCAGGACGGTCTGGACGCGGTGGTGGTCGCTGAACTCCACCGTGGAACGCGTGGTGTCGCCTTGGTAGGTCCACGTGTTGCCCTGCGCAACCAGGCTGCTGACGGTCACATTGCCCTGACTGTCGAAGAAGTGTGACCTGTAGTCGCCACTCATCTCGTCGTAGCCGATCATCTCCGTGCCGCCGACACCGAACTCTCCGATGCGCCCGTATGCCGAATGGACGAGGAAGAACCCACCCGGAGCCCACTCGTACACATCGGAGGTGGTGATCGTCGGCCCGGGGCTTCCATCATCGTTGATCATGTGGCCTTCGTTGATCCACTTGCCCACCCAGGCTTCGAGCGCCTCGTGCTGGGGCCCACGTCCGGGCCCCTGACTGCCGGCGTGCTCTGCACCTCGGTTGACGGCCACTACGCGCGGTGTCGTCTCTTCCGTCACGTTCGCTCCTCTTGTGGTCGGGAGGCTGCGCCCCCTTGGGGGCGTACCGGCCTCAGTCGGCGACCTTGTGAGCGTCGCACACGGGTCTGACATCCCGGCCGGCCCCAAGGCTCAGCCCGCGTACGTGCATTCGTCGGCCGGGCCGGTGGGCGACGTGGCCACGCCGACCGTCACGGTGACGTCCGCCGTCTTCGGATCGGGCAGCCGGGACGGCACCGTCGCGACGATCCGGGTCGGGCGCTTGACGGTGACCGGCCCCGCGGCGGCGGTGTCCTGGAACCGTACGGCCGCCCCCTGAGCAAAGCCCCAGCCGTCGATGGTGACCTGGCATTCATCCCGTTTTGCGGCGCTCGGCCGACCGCGGCTGCGCATCGCCGCGGAGCCCCGGATTTCAGGCTCCTGGCCCAGTGGCATCAGCAGCCGCCGCGACATCGGGCGACGGGCACGTAGGGTGACGAAACGATCACGGTTCGGTGCGCCGGTAATCGGCAGCCGTCGGCCGGCAGCCGGTCTCCCGGCACCCGATTCCGGCACTCGGTCGCACCGGAGAAAGGGACACGCATGCGCGCTCGCCATCTCGCCACAGCTGCCGTTCTGGCGCTCACCACCGCTCTTCTCGCCGCCGCCCCGGCCCCGGCACAGCCCTCCGCCACCGCCCCACCGCCGGACGGCCGGTTCACCCCGGCCCGCCCGGCCGGGCACACCGAGGTTCCCGTCGAGGGCGGCTCGGCCCGCTTCGCCACCCCTCCCGCCCTTCTCGCCGCGCTCAAGGCGCACGGGGTGGTGATCGCGAACGTGGACGCTCAGGGCACGGTCACTCCGCACCACGACTCCGGCGGCATCAGCCTGGGCATCAAGGACGGCGCGGTCACCAACAGCGGTGGCAAGGTCGGCGGTGAGCTGCGGTTCGCCGACTCCGGGATCGCGCTGATCAACCGCAGGACCAACAAGGTCGTCAAGGTCACCGGCTTCACCGTCGACCTCGGCCAGGGCGCGCTCCGCGCCCGGCTGGACCGCGGCCAGAAAATGACCGTGGGCACCTTCACCCGGCCAGGTATCGCCGCGTCCATCGACACCGATGCCGCGAGGTTGCGTATGGACACCGGCGTCACGGTCACCGCGGCCGCCGCCGCCCAGCTCAACGCGGCGCTCGGCACCACCGGCTTCACCGGCGGCGGTCCGCTGCTCCACGTCCGCGTCGACGCCGCTCTCGACCCGTCCGTCGATCTCGCCACCGCCCTCAACCTGGGCCATCGCCCGGCCCCGTCCGACACGGGACGCCGCTCGACCGGTGCCGCGGGCGGAGGAGAAGCGTCGGAGCGGTGATCCGGCCGGCCGCCGATCGGATCATCCGGCCGAGCCGGTCTGCGAGCCGTGGGACCTGTGCGACTGGTAGGACGGAATGCCGAGACCGGCGCCGGGCCGCGGGACCTCTCCGGCTCGCAGGACGGAATACCGAGACCGGCGCCGGGCCGCGGCCGGCGCCGGTCGAGCAGGGCGCGCAGCCCGTCGGCGTCGGCCGGGCCTGTGCCGTGCTCGGGCCGGCGGGACGGGGCTCACTGCTGCTGAGGGGTCCAGGGCAGCAGCAGTCCGTCGCCGGTGCGCCGGGGGATCAGATGGACATGGGCGTGGAAGACCGTCTGCGTCGCCGCCGGGCCGGCCGCGGTGATGATGTTCAGGTCCCCCGTGATTTCCGCGCCCAGTTCGGCCGTGCGCTGCATCACCGCGGCGGTCACGGCCGGGTCGGTCGTCGCGTCCCGGACATGGCGGCGTGGAATGACCAGCAGGTGTCCGGGGGTGACCGGGCGGCGGGGAACGATCGCGAAGGCATCCGGCCAGTCACGGACGAGCGGGACGGGCTCCGTGCCGGCGGCCATACGGCAGAAGTCGCAGGCCTCCAGTTGCCTGGCGGGCTCGCGGTGGATCAGGGGGCGCGCCATATCGCGGTGTTCGACGTCGGCGGCGGTCCCGCGCTCGGCGAGCCAGTCGGCGACGGCACGGGCGACGGCCGGGGCCCGGTGGCGGCCGTACCAGCAGGCGACGTAGAGGTGAATTTCCTCGTCGGCGGCGGCCCGGTGCAGGGCGAGCAGCTGACGGCCGGTGCGCTCGACGGTCTGCCGGGCGTCCGGAGCGGACAGGACATAGTCGCGGACCTCGGGGTCCAGCCCCGTCAGCGCGACCAGTGGCGCGGTGACCGCGGTGTCGGCCGGGTCCCACATCCGGTCGCGGACGTCCAGCACGAGGGCGCCGTTGTCGTGCCGGGGCGGGGCACCCCAGCGGGCGCCGTAGGACGTGATCCGGATCGGGGCGACGCTGCGGGGCATGGGCTCTCCGTAAGTTGTTAGTCGGCCCGGGAGGGCCGGGTGTGGCTTATGGGTTCTTGCCTTCAGTGGCTTCGCAGGAGTGGCCGCCCGGTCCTCCGGGGCGCCCTGGCTGCTGATTGAGATGTGCGCGCTGTGTGCGGTCGCTGATTACGGAGATGACAGCGGGGTGTTCCTCGGGCCGACGGCATGTCGTGCGGAATGAGGAGGGGCACGTGAGCGAGCGGAAAGCCCAGGTCTGGGCCGGTGTCGATGCCGGCAAGGGTCACCACTGGGCGGCTGCGGTCGATGAGACCGGCGCGACGCTGTGGTCGAAGAAGGTCGACAACGACGAGTCGGCGATCCTGACCGCGCTCGGCGAGATCCTCGAGCTGGCGGACCAGGTCCACTGGGCGGTGGACATCTCCGGTACGTCCTCCGCGCTGCTGCTTGCGCTGCTCGCAGCACACGGCCAAAAGGCCGTCTACGTGCCCGGACGCACGGTCAACCGCATGTCGGGCGCCTACCGGGGCGAGGCGAAGACCGATGCCCGTGACGCCTACGTCATCGCCGAGACCGCCCGCCACCGCAGCGACTTCGCCACCATCGACGTACCGGCGCAGCTGGCTGCCGACCTCGCGCTGCTTACCGCCCACCGCACGGACCTCGTGGCCGACCGAGTGCGAATGATCAACCGCCTGCGCGACGTGCTGACCGGCGTCTTCCCCGCGCTGGAGCGGGCCTTCGACTACTCCGCCCACAAAGGCGCGCTGGTCCTGCTGACGGGCTACCAAACCCCGGCCGCGCTCCGCCGCCGCGGCCGGGCAAGACTGACGGCCTGGCTGGCCAACCGCAGCGTCCGGAGCGCCGACACGGTCGCCGCGACCGCGCTGGAAGCCGCTCAGGCCCAGCAGACCGCGCTGCCCGGCGAGGACATCGCCGCACAGATCGTGGCCGACCTGGCTGAGCAGATCCTGTCGCTGGACGACAGGCTGAAGCGGATCGACAAGCAGATCCGCGAGACGTTCCGCAGCCATCCGCAGGCCGAGATCATCGAGTCCCTGCCCGGCATGGGCCCGATACTCGGCGCCGAGTTCGTCGTCGCAGCCGGCGACCTCACGGCTTACACGGACGCCGGCCACCTGGCATCGGCGGCCGGCCTGGTGCCCGTCCCGCGCGACTCCGGCCGACGCACCGGCAACCTGCACCGACCGAAGCGCTACAGCCGCCGGCTGCGGCGGGTGTTCTACCTGTCCGCGCAGACCAGCATCATCCGCGAAGGGCCCAACCGGGACTTCTACCTCAAGAAGCGCGGCGAGGGCTGCAAGCACATCCAGGCCGTCATCGCCCTGGCCCGCCGACGCGCCAGCGTGCTGTGGGCCCTTCTGCGTGACGGACGGGTCTTCACCTCCGCCCCACCGGTCACGCAAGCGGCTTGACATCGTCATTGAGACTCCTGCCGTGTGGAGACGGGGGACCGTACGGGCCGGGAGACCTGTCCCGCGTCGCCGTCACCGTCGGCGGGCGGCAGGTTTCCCGCCGGTTTTCCTCCGACAGATCTACCGGACATCGCACGGTCATGTGGGCGACTTGGGACCGGGGTGTGCTGGTCGTCACGGTCGGCCGAGCGGCGGACGGTAACCGACAGGCAATGGGTGTACCGCGTTACGGGTTCGTTCAGCTACCGGTCACGCATGCCGCCCAAGCTCTGGAATGAGACATTCCGCTTGGTGACACCGCTGTGGCCGGCCTCTCGGCCTCGGCACGGAGGGCCTGATGGCCGGTATGACCCAGATCCCCACCAACCGTCGTAGTTTTCTCCTCACTTCCGGTGCCGCCGTCGCCGGAGCCGGTGCCGCGTGGGCACTGCCGGGCCAGCGCAGCAGCAGCGCTGCGCCGAACGCCGGACACGCGCAGACTCTCCCCCGCACCGCTCCGGCCCGCCCGGCCGTACGCCGCGCGGCACCGCACGGAGCCACCACGCTGGACACCACGGCGCGCCTCGTCGGCAGCGGGGGCTACCGCCGCCTCACCTCCGGTCCGGGCTGGCCCCTGGTCGTCCGGGGTGAACTCGCCGCCGCGTCGGCCGGGCGCCAGGACCGCCGGACCGCCCTGGCGTGCTTCGTCCAGTTCACCGACCTCCATGTGGTCGATGTCCAGAGCCCGTTGCGCACCGAGTTCCTGCGCGCCGGTTCGCCGGGAACGTGGCGGGCGCAGGAGGCGCTGTCGGTGGCCGGTTCGGTCTCGCTGGTGGAGCAGGCCAACGCGCTCGGCGGCGGTCCGCACACGGGCCGTCCGCCGGCGTTCGTCATGTCCACGGGTGACAACATCGACAACCACTCCATGGTGGAGCTGGAGTGGTTCCTCACCCTGATGAGCGGCGGCCGCATCACCCCCAACACCGGAGACCCGACGTCCTTCGAAGGCGTACAGAACTCCGGTCTCGCGCTGTACTGGCATCCGGACGACGGGCTGCGCGACCAGGACAAGAAGCGCGGGCTGCCGTCGATACCCGGCTACCTCGAAGCCGCGATGCGCCCGGTCGTCAGCCCCGGTCTGCGCATGCCCTGGTACTCGACGCCCGGCAACCACGACGACCTGCCGGGCGGCTGTCTGGCCCCGCAGGACCCGGTGCTGACGGAGTACATCACCGGGGCGCGCAAGCTGTTCTCCGTACCGGACGCCGATGTGGCCGCGTTCGCCAAGGTTCTGGACACCGGCGACGACCCCAAGAGCACCGTGCTCAAGGAGATCCTCGCCCGCAATGCCGCCGGAGCACGGACCGTGACCCCCGACGAGCGGCGGCGCATGGCCACCCCGCACGAGTATCTGCGGGCCCACCTGAACCCGGCCTTCGCCGGAGCGGGACCCGTCGGACACGGCTACACCGACAATCACCTCGACGGCGACCGGATGTACTACTCCTTCCCCGTCGCGGAAGGTGTCATCGGCATCAGCATCGACACCACCTACCGCAGCGGCCACTACGAAGGGTCGCTGGGTACCGAACAGCTCCAGTGGCTGGAGCGCACGTTGGCCGCCCACAGCTCCCGTCATTACGACGCGGACGGCCGGCTGGTGCGCAACGCCGGCGCCGATGACGCACACATCCTGGTGTTCAGCCACCACCACAGCCCGAGCATGACCCGGCGGCCCGACGCCGCGCGCGCGGAGGAGAAGCGGCACGACGGCGAGGAGGTCATCGCCCTGCTGAGCCGGTTCCCGAACGTGGTCGCATGGATCAACGGCCACAGCCACATCAATCGCATCACCCCGCACACCCACCCCACGGCCGACCGTTCCTTCTGGGAGGTCAACACCGCCTCGCATATGGACTATCCGCAGCACGCCCGGGTCATCGAACTCGTCGACAACCACGACGGGACGCTGTCCCTGTTCACCACCCTCATCGAGTCCGCCGCGCCCCACCGCACGGACTTCGACGACCTGTCGGCCGTCGGCCTCGCGTCCCTCTACCGCGAACTGGCCTACAACGCACCCGGCCTGGCCGGGATGACCGGCGCAGTCCATGAAGTCATGGCGGGCACCCCCGCGGACCGCAACACCGAACTCCTCGTCCGACGGGCCTGATCCGGGGCGAGTCCGGGCCTGATCCGGGGCTCGTCCGGGCTGATCCGGGGCTGGTCCGGGGCTGACCCGGAGACCGCGACGGTGAGGTCCGCCTCACTGCCCGGGTGATGCCAGTCGCGCGGCACGGTCATGTGCGCGCACTCCAGGGACGGTTTCGCCGTGCAGGGCTGCCAGTTGAGCCGCTGGTGGGCGTAGCGGGCCGGTACCGGCGGCCCGGAGCGGTCCGCCGCCCGGGCCGGCGGCGCGGTGGGCAGCACGGCCGACAGCAATGCGGCCGCCGCCATTCCCGACAGCGCGGCCCTCGGCCACCGTGGTGTTCTGAACGCGGACATCGATCCTCCTGTCGGCGCGCGGAGTGCGCTGCCACGGCAAGGATCCTCGGCGCCCCGCGGCCCGCGGTCGATCACACTGGTGCCCGTTCCCAAGGTGGCACCAGCACCACCACGCCTCTCCCCACCCAGCACCACTCCCCCTTCGCGCACACCGCCGCCGTCCCGGTCGCCGTGCCACGCCAACAGCTCCGTAATGTGAGGCTGTTGACGGGGACATCTGAAGAAACCGGGGGCGGAGTGCAGAGCAAGGACCGTGCCGTATGGGACCGGAGCTTTCCGGTGAAGTACCTGCTGGTGCGGGAGGACGAAGAGGACGCGGAGGGCGAGGAACAGCTGTGGGCCCGGTGCGCGGCGGTGGAGGGGCTGTTCGTGGACCCGGTGCCGCTATCGCGGGAGGTCCTGACCCTGCGCGGCTGCGCTCCGGCGGGCTCGTTGCGCAGCGCCGTGATCCGGCCGGAAGCGGCGGCAGGTCTCCTCGGCGACATGCTGGTCGAGGTCTCGGACGACACCCAGCCGGTGGGGTGGTGGGAGCTGGTGGACGCGGTCGTCCTTGCCCAGCACCCATGCCGGACCGACCCTTCACTGGTGGACGTCGTGATGGGGGCCGGCGTCAAGAAACTGGAGGGCGGTGTCAGCACACCGCCCCCGTCGCCGCGGTTCGAGCTGTTCACCGGCATGAACGCCACCGCGGGCCACTGCCTCGCGATGGACGGCCTGTTCGCAGCACGGCACGAACCGGCCAAGATCCCCATGGAGCTCATCGGCTGCGAACCCACGGAACCGCTGCTCTCCGTGCTGCGCAGGCCAAGCCGGTGGGAGCGGGCCGGGGCCGAGCTGTGGACGCTGGACCGCACCGGCCGGACAATGGCGCGCCATGTCATCGGCCTGGACATCGACGGGGCGCGGCCGTCCGTGCTCGGGGGCGCGCTGATCGACATCACCCTCACCGACGGCGGCGACAACCGCCCCTCGCCGGCCACCCGTACGGTCTGGGAATCCTGGTACCAGGGTTTCCCGACGGCCCCCAACCAGTGGGCGTCCTACGGCTCGCAGGGCAGGGCCGAGTGGCTCAGGCTCACTCTCCGGGCCACGAGGGTCCGACGCCCCGACCGCTCGGGCGGTGTCCACCACCTCGACGGCCGCTACGTCACGGACGTGCCCGGCCTGCACTGCGCGTTGGGCGAGGCGCTCGCCGGTCCCGGAGGGTACTTCGGGTGGGGGTGGGACGCGTTCCGGGACTGCCTGTGCGGCGGGTTCGGCGTGACGCCGCCCTTCACCCTGATCTGGCACGACGCCGGCATCGCCCGCCAGGCCCTGGCGGATGTCGTGTACGACCCGGAGGAAGGGCTCTCCTACTTCGAGGAGGTCGTGCAGGCCCTGGAGCGCTCCCGTGTCACGGTCGTCCTTGAGTGAGGACGTGACGGGTGGGTCGTGACGGGTGGGCCGTGGCGGGTGAATCGTGACGGGTGGGTCGTGGCGGGTGGGTCGTGGCGGGTCGTCGGCGGCGCCCCTCGTCTGCCGTCCGGACAGGAGCGCTGGGGCGTCCGGGGGACCCGGGCCGACGTGCCGCCTCCCCGCAGTGGTGGTGGGCAGTACCGTCAGGGGGTTGCATATCGGCAGATATGCGGCAGAACAACACCATTGGTGGAGCCTGTATGCCCCTCTCCGTCACACCGCGGCCGGCCCGACGGCGTATCGCCGGCAGCCTGGGCGTGCTGCTGGCCGTCGGCGTCGTCCTCATCGGCCTCATCCAGGCGGCGCCGTCCGCCCCGCGCCGCGAGCTCGATCCGCGGATCGCTTCGATCATGCGGAAGCCGGACTACCGGCATGCCCAGTGGGGGCTTTTCCAGCAGAATCCACAGACCGGCAAGGTGACCCAGTCCCGTTACACCGGCCAGTTCTTCATCCCCGGTTCAACGGCCAAACTGTTCAGCGTCAGCGGGACCTGGCACACCCTGGGCGGCGACCATCGCTTCGTCACGCCGCTCCACGCCGTCGGGCAGCGCCGGAACGCGACGCTCAAGGGCGATCTTGACCTGGTCGCGCAGGGCGATCTGACCCTCGGCGGCAGAACGCGCAAGGACGGCACCGTCGCGTTCACCGCCATCGACCACACCTACGCCAACGACGTCCCGGGGGCCACCCTCACCCCGCAGGACCCGCTGGCCGGCATCGACCAGCTGGCCCGGCAGGTACGTCAGTCGGGGATCCGCCGGGTCGACGGCGATGTGGTCATCGACGCGCGTCTGTTCCAACTGGACCCCGCCCTCAATCCGGTCCCCACACCGCTGATCATCAATGACAACGTCATCGATCTGCTCACCACCCCCGGCGCCGGACCAGGCGACCCCGCCGGGCTGGAATGGCGCCCGAGGGTCGCGCCCTACCGCGTCACATCCTCCGTCCGCACGGTCGCGGCGGGCACACCGTCCGACATCACCGCGAGCAGCTCCGCCGACGGCACCCGCATCCAGCTGACCGGCACCATCGCCGCCGGATCGGCCCCCGTCCTGCGGATCTCCCCCATCAAGGACCCGAACGCCTTCGGCCGCAGCGCCCTGATCGAGGCACTGAAGCGGGCCGGGGTCGAGGTCCGCGCGAAGGCCGTCGGCCCCAACCCCGTCCGCCAGTTGCCGCGCTCCTACCAGGGCGCCCCCACCGTGGCCCGCTACACCTCCCCCTCGTACGCCCAGTACGCCAAGCTCATCCTCAAGGTGAGCCACAACCTCGGGGCGAACCTGGGGATGTGCCTGATGGCCACCAGCGCGGGAAGCACCGACTGCGAGGCCGGATTCCCCGTACTCGCCACGTTCCTGAAGCGTGCCCAGGTGGACCGCAAGGCCGTACAACTCGCCGACGGCCGCGGCGGCAACCCGGCCGACCGGACCACCCCGCGGGCCCTGGCGCAGATCCTGACGTACTGGCAGCGCACCCCCGAGGCAGAGCGCTTCCGTACCTCGCTGCCGATCCTGGGCGTCGACGGGACCCTGGCGGACTCCTGCCGCAGCTGCCCCTCACGCGGCAAGGTCTTCGCCAAGACCGGCACCGCGGCGGGCGGCGACCTCCTCAACGACCGGCTGGCCGTGGGCGCCGAAACCACGGCCGGCTACCTGGAGACCCGCAAGGGCCACTACGACGTCTTCTTCGCCGGAGTGAACGGCGCCGCCACCCCCACCGCCGACATCAACGGCGTGCTGACCATCGCCAACGACGTGTCCGCCGTCGCGGCCTACCTCCAACAACAGGCCGCCGGGCAGCACTGAGCAGCGTGGCGGGTGAGCGTGGCCGCCCGCGCGGCCCGAGCGGAGGTCCGTTCCGCTCCCTCGACGCCATGCCTGGGCTCCGCCGTATGGGCCCTGCGCACCACCGGCGGCTATGAGGAAGCGATCCGCGCGGCGATCGACCTCGGCGGTGACACGGACACGGTCGCCGCGGTCACCGGTGGCCTCGCGGGCGCCTACTACGGCCTGGACGCGATCCCCGCCCGCTGGACCGCTCCCTTGCACGTTCCGCTGCCGGGCTTCGGTGACCGCGTGCTGAAACTGCCACAGCTGCTCGCCCTTACCCACCGCCTCGCAGTCTGATGCCTGTGCCGCGTCCACCGACCTCCGGCATCCCCCGATCGTGCCCAGGGGCGACGAGGCAGCCACCTTCGGGACTTAAATTGGCATCTTGAATGCCACTTCTATAGAGTGCCGCTGTGCGACTGACCAAAAGCACCGACATCGCCCTCCGTATCGCCATGCGCCTCGCGGTGCTCGGCGATGCGGGTGACGCGCCCACCACCCGGGAGGTGGCGAGCGCCGTCGAGGTGCCGTACACCCATGCCGCCAAAGTGGTGAGCAAGCTCCAGCACCTCGGCGCCGTCGAAGCGCGGCGCGGACGTGGCGGTGGGCTGGCACTGACGGCCGCGGGGCGTACGGGGTCGCTCGGGCGGCTGGTGCGTGAGCTGGAGGGGGTCGATGACGTCGTGGGGTGCGAGGACGATCCGCCGTGTCCACTGCGTGGCGGCTGCCGGCTGCGCGGCGCACTGCGGGCGGCACAGGAAGCGTTCTACGCCTCGCTCGATCCGCTCTCCGTTGCCGACCTGGTCGACCCGCCGACCGGGCCGCTGCTGCTCAGCCTGACACCCGCACCGCCCACCGGCTGAGCGCACCCGGCCAACCGTGCGCGCCCGGGCGCGTAGCGTCCGCCCCCCCCCAGCCCCCATCGCGGTGAAGGTCGCCTTCCCGCACCCCTCAGACCTTCCCACACCCCTCATCTTTTTCGCGGCTGAAAATACGCATCCAAGATGCAAGTTCACCTCCCCCCAACCCTTCGAGAGTCCGGAGTTGTCGATGCTGTCGCCGAAGTCCGCCGAGACCGTACGAGCCACCCTCCCCGCCGTGAGCGGAGCCATCGGCGAGATCACGACGCGCTTCTACGAGAAGCTCTTCGCCGCCCACCCCGAGCTGCTGCGCGACCTCTTCAACCGCGGCAACCAGGCCAACGGCAGTCAGCGGCAGGCCCTCGCCGGGTCCATCGCCACCTTCGCGCGGCATCTCCTCGACCACCCGGACGACCGGCCGGACGGCATGCTCGCGCGGATCGCGCACAAGCACGCCTCTCTCGGGGTGCGGGAGGACCAGTACCCGATCGTGCGGGAGCACCTTTTCGCGGCCATTGCTGACGTGCTCGGCGACGCGGCGACCGAGGACGTGGTGCGGGCCTGGGACGAGGTGTACTGGCTGATGGCGCATGCCCTGATCGCCGTCGAGAAGCGGCTCTTGAGGGAAGCGGGCGTGCGGGACGGCGCGGTTTGGCGTCCCTATCGGGTGGCCGGCCGGATCGAGGAGACCGACGAGGTGGCGACCTTCCTCCTGCGGCCCGCCGACGGCGCTCCCGTCCCAACGTCCCGGTCCGGCCAGTACGTCTCCGTACAGGTCCAACTCCCCGACGGTGCACGGCAGATACGCCAGTACAGCCTGTCGGGGCAGCCGGACGGCGGGCTGCAGATCTCCGTGAAGCGGGTGGCGGCCGGCCGTCGGCCCGACGGTCCGGACGACGCCCCCGCGGGCGAGGTGTCCCAGTATCTGCACACACAGGTGCACGGCGGGGAAATCCTGCACGTGAGCCCGCCGTTCGGTGAGGTGGTGCTGTCCGACGGCGACGGGCCCCTGCTCTTCGCCTCGGCGGGCATCGGCTGTACCCCGATGGTCGGCATGCTCGCGCACCTCGCCGCCACCGGCTCCCGGCGCCGGATCATCACCGCACACGCCGACCGCTCGCCCGCCACGCACCCGTTCCGTACGGATCTCCGCCGGCTGACCGGCAAGCTCGCCGACGCCGCGGCGGAACTCTGGTACGAGGAGGGGGCCCGGGACGAGCAGGAGGGCGCGGAGCGGAGGCCCGGCGGTGCGGTGGACGCGGTGACCGTGCGCACCGGGCTGATGGATCTGACGCAGCTCAGCATCCCGGCCGGCACCACCGCCTATCTGTGCGGACCGGTTCCGTTCATGAAGGCCGTACGGGCCCAACTGCTGGAAGCCGGCGTGCCTTCCGCCGCGATCCACTATGAGGTCTTCGGTCCGGACCTCGGACTCTAGGCACCGCGCCAGGCAATAGGGGCGCGCACCTCTACCGACCGTCGTCTTCACCCCGCGCCGGCTCGTCCTCGGGGACTCACAGAAGTGGGAGCCCGTCTTCTCGGTGATGCGCACCCTGGCCGGGTTGCACGGTGACGACACCGTCCGCCTGATCGTCCACTTCGGCTGAGGCGGCGGTGCACCGGGCGGTTTCCCCTGGTCGGTGAGGTAGGGAGAGCATTGCCAACGGCCGGTGGGAACAGCATGATGCGGGGAATGACAGCACACCTGCCTTCCACAACACCGGCCGTGATCCGGCTGACGCGGTACACGAGGACGGAACTGAGCGAGATCCTCGGGGACGGCCCGGACCCCTTCGGAGTCTCCTGGGCCGGGCTGACCTGGCTGGACAAGGAGGAGCACTTCGGCATCAAGCAGGACGGCCGACTCGTGGCGCACACCGGCCTGGTGACGGTTCCGCTGTCGATCGGCTCCCTGGAGACCCGGGCGGTCGGCTTCGGCGGCGTGGCCGTCTCTTCCGACCTGCGAGGACAGGGACTGGCCCGGATCGTCATGACCGCCGCCCTGGAGCACGCCCGCACGATCGGACCGCCGTACGGCCTCCTCTTCTGCCTGCCGCATCTCCTCCCCCTGTACGAGAGGCTCGGCTGGCGGCGGCTTCACGAGGACGTGGTGGTCGAGCAGCCCGGGGACACCACCACGGTCATGCCGCTGGAGACCATGATGACACCTCTGCGCGACGGGGCGCAGTGGTCGGCCGGGCCGGTGCGGCTGCGGTCACTTCCCATGTGAGCGACGGCCGTTGAGGTCTCGTCGGGGGGCGGGGGCAGTGGTATCGACTGCCGAAATCCGAGGCTCGCGGTCGGCCTTTTCTGCCCCTGGCCCCCGGCGCACCGTCACGGCGCCGGGAGGGGCACCGCCTGTCCCGTCACCCGCACCCGCGGGTCATCGGGGTGGACGTCGACATAGAGGTCGCTGGGGCGGCCCATGTCCTCGCCCTGCCGGATGTGCACCCGCAGGGGCTCGGTGACCAGGCCCAGGGCACGCAGATAGCCGCCGAAGGCCGCCGCCGCGGCGCCGGTGGCCGGGTCTTCCACGACTCCGCCGACCGGGAACGGATCACGGGCGTGGAAAGCGAAGCGGTCACCGGCCTCGCGGTGGACGAGGTGCACGGTGGTCCAGCCGTGCTGCCGCATGAGGGCGTGCAGCGCGTCGAAGTCGTAGTCGAGGGCGGCCAGTTGCTCGCGGCTGCGGACCGCGAGGACAAGGTGGTCGTTGCCCGCGAAGGCGACATGGGGCGGCAGGCCGGTGTCCAGATCGTCGCGGCTCCAGCGGAGCGCGCGCAGCACCGGCTCGACCTGGGTGTCCCGGGCCGGGTGGGAGTGCGCCGGCACGCTGGTCAGCGTGGCGCGGACCAGCCCGTCGTCGAGGCTGGTCCCCACCCGGATCTCGCCGGCGGGAGTCTCGAACAGCAGCTCGCCGGTTCCGTTGCGGGAGGCGAGGGCGACGGCCGTGGCGATGGTGGCGTGTCCGCAGAACGCCACCTCGGCGCGGGGGCTGAAGTACCGCAGCCGGTAACGGCGTGCGGCCGTGTCCTGCGCCGTGACGAACGCGGTCTCCGAGTACCCGACCTCCGCCGCCACGGCGAGCATCCGCGCATCGTCGAGGCCCTCGGCGTCGAGCACCACACCGGCCGGGTTGCCGCCCGCGGGGTCAGCGGTGAAGGCGGAGTAGCGCAGCACCTCGATGCTGTCCGAGATCTGGGCGGTGTCCGGGCTCGGGAGGGTGTCGGGGCTCCGGAGGGTGGCCGGGCTCTCGGCGGTGTGCGGGAGCGGGTTCGGGCCGGTGGAGGACGTCGTCTGTGGGGTCATGGGTCCCACGATGGCATCGCAGCCTGATCGCGTCCAACGATGAATTTCGTTCCTGCCCATCGGATATCGCGATAGCGTGCCGCGGGTGGACACCAGACTTCTGCGTACGTTCGTGACCCTCGCCCGCGCGGGAAGTTTCACCGCCGCGGCCCGCGACCTCCATCTCGCCCAGTCCACGGTCACCGTCCAGATCCGCACGCTGGAGAAGGAGTTGGGCACCCCGCTGTTCGACCGGATGCCGTCGGGGACGGTGCCGACCCGGGCCGGGCAGCGGCTGCTGGAAGAGGCCGAGGACGTACTCGACGCGGTGGCCCGGCTCCGTGCGACGGCCGCGGCCTCGGCCTCGGCCTCGGCCGGGCAGCATGACGCCGAGCGCGGGACGGCCGAGGGGCAGGTGGTCGTCGGCGCGGGTGATTCGCTGTGCTCCGCACGGCTGCCGGGGGTGATCGCCGCCCTGCGGCGCGCGCACCCTCGGCTGGAGGTCCAGCTGCACGCCGTCAGCACGGCCGAGGCGGTGGACGGCCTGCGCACCGGCCGGCTCGACCTCGCGCTGCTGCTGGAGCCGGAGGTCGCCGAGAACGACCTGCTGGCCCACAGGATCGCGAACGAGCCGCTGGCGTATGTGGCGTCCCCCGGTCATCCGCTCGCCGGGCGGGCGGCCGACTGGGACGCACTGTCGCAGGAGTGCTTCTTCGTGCACGAGGAAGGGTGCTCGTACAGTGACCGGCTCGTGCGGACGCTGCTGGGTCTGCCCGGTGCCCGGCCGCGGATCACCCGGTTCGGCAGTATCGACGCCGCCCGGTCGTGCGTCGCGGCCGGTCTCGGGCTGACGCTGCTCCCGCGTGTGACGGTCGAACGCCACCTTCGTGAGGGCCGGTTGACCATGGTGGAGGGCCCCGAGGCCCCGCCCGTTCCGGTGCAGCTCGTCCGGCACCGGAGACGGTGGTTCGCGCCGGGCGCGCGGATCGTGGCCGAGGAGATGACGCGGACCTTCGCCGCCACGGAGGCGTGAGCGGAGGCCTGACCGGAGGCGTGAGCGGAGGCGTGACGGAGACCGGGGCGGCAGCCGTCACCGGGGAGCCGCCCGTCCCCTCGCGTCCGGACCGTCCTCGTCGGCTCAGGAGTGCCACGGGAGTTCGTATGTGTCCTTCGTCCGCGTGGACGCCCGGCGCGTCGTTTGGACAGCTCACGGGCCTCCGACACCGTGAAGGCGTGCGCCCTCTCCTCCTTCGCCTCGTCGCAGCCGCGGCCGTTCTCCTGGCCGCCGGCGGCTGTGTGTCCCTTCCCGCCGGCGGCTCCCCGCAGGCCCCCGGTCCCGCACCGGGCGGACGCACGGTCGCCCCGGCCCGGCCCTCGCCCCTGCTGCTGCCGACCAAGGGGGCACCGCGTGAGCAGCTGGTGGATGTGGTGTCCGCACGGAAGAAGGCGAAGCGGCCCGCGGCGTCACCGAAGGGGCATGCCGTTCCCCGGCACGCCGCGCCGGGGAACCGGACGGAACGGCGGCCCGTGGGACGGCCGGTGCCGCCGCCCGCTCGCTCCGCGGCGGCGAGGCCCCGTCCGGTGCCGGTACGCACGGCGCCGAGGCAGCGGCACCATGCGGAGGTGCCGCGGCGCACGCTCCGGCGGCCGCCGCGGCCCCGCTCGACGGTCGATGCCGGTGTGGTGTGCCGGATGGCCGCCGGCCGCGTCCGGGCGGATCTGCTGCGGCTGTGCCATCGGACGTACGGACGCTGAAGCGGCACGGCACGGCGCGGTCGGCCCCGGCCCGGCCGCGGCTGCGACGGGCAGGGGAGAATGCTGCGATGAAGCGAAGAGCCCGCTCGGCGGCGCTGGTCTGTATCGGAGCCCTCACCCTGCTGTCCGGCTGCACCGCGGACCGTGACACACCGTCCGGCCGCCCCTCCGAAACCCCCGGCCCCACGGCCACCACCACCCTCGCGCCCGGTGCCGCGGCCCAACTGGCCGACCGCTACCGGCGCTCCGGCGGGGCGCACGAGGTGTACGGAATTCAGCAGAAGTCCGGTCCGGGCGGCGTCCCCCTGCTGATCGTGTGGACGCACAACCCGGATGACGACAGCGCTGTCTTCGACGAGCTGAAGGATTCGATCATCGGCTTCTTGCAGCGCAAGGAGGGCCTTTCGCTGAAGAAGGGCTACTTGATGGACGTGTTCGGCCCGAAGGGTGCGCTGCAGCACCGTCTCGACGCCCGCCCGTTAGCCGGCTGGCGGGGAGGAGACAGTGGATGAAGAGTGACGCGGGTCCCCCGGCAGGACAGGCCGGGGACTGGGATGCGGAGGCCGTACGGGCCCGGCTCGGCGAACTGGCGCTGCGGGACCCGGAATTCACCCGGTTCGGCTCCGATGAACACCGCTACCGGCTCACCCCGCCACTGCCGGAGGCGGCCCTCCGGGCCTTCGAGGAGCGGTACGCCGTCCGGCTGCCCGATTCCTACCGCACGTTTCTCGCCCGGGTCGGCGGCTCCGGGGCCGGTCCCCAATACGGACTGCTGCCGCTCGACGAGCCCCTTCCCGTCGAGAGCGAGGACGCCGTCGACGATCTGCGGGAACAGGACCGGCGTCCGGGCTTTCTGGCGGCTCCTTTCCCGCTCTGTGGGGAGTGGCGGGGCAGTCCGGCCGAGCGGTTCGACGAGGAGGCGGAGCGCACGAGGGTGGCGGGGTCCCTGGTCATCGCCGAGTCGGGGTGCGGGGAGTTCGTCCGGCTCGTCATCACCGGGCCGTCCGCCGGTCAGGTCTGGTTCGACGACATGACCTGGGCTCACATCAGGCCCGGCCCCGGCTTCCGGGACTGGTATCTGGCCTGGCTGCTGCGCTGAACCGGGAAGCCGTGCCCGGCACTTGCCCCGGCCCGACCTGCCACGGGCCGACCTGCCACGGGCCGACCTGCCACGGCCCACGGGCAGCCCGTCCGGCGCCCGCCGGCGATTCCCTCCGCGTCACTCCAGCCGGATCTCCGCCCCGACCGACCGCTCCCGGGCGGCCGCGACGACCAGGGCCGCGGCCGCGGCATCCTGCACCGCCACGCCGACGGACTTGTAGAGGGTGATCTGCTCTTCCGAGGAACGGCCCGGTGAGCTGCCGGCGAGGAGTTCACCCAGCTCGGCGTGCACATGTCCTTCCTTGATGATGCCGTCGCGGAGAGGGCTCAGCAGATCGTTGCTGCCCGCGGGGAAGGGGGCCAGCGCGGCCTGCCGCGACTCGACGCACACCAACGCTTCGGCGACCGTGGCGTCGTCGACCTCCCGGCCGGCCGGGTTGAAGCCCACCGAGGTCACATGCACTCCTGGTGTCAGCCAGGAACGGCGGATCACGGGGTCGACGGCGTGGGTGGCCGCGGCGGCGATATCGGCGCCGTCGAGTGCCTCGGCGTAGGTGGCTGCCGCCTCGACGGGTACCTGGAGCGCGGCGGACAGTTCGTCGGCCAGGGCGGTCGCCTTCGCCCGGTCACGGCCGGCCACCCGGATCTGCCGGATCGGGCGCACCCGGCACATCGCTTGGGCATGCGACCGGGCCTGCGCCCCGGTGCCCAGAACGGCCAGCACCGAGGCGTCCTCACGGGCCAGCAGACGCGCCGAGAGCGCCGAGCCGGCAGCGGTCCGCGCCGCGGTGATCGCCGTACCGTCCAACAACGCCGTGGGCTCACCGGTGTGCGGATCGAAGGCGACGATCAGGGCCTGGTGGGTCGGCACAGGGGTGCCGCCGTTGTGAGGGAAGACGGAGACCAGCTTGCTCATGAGCACCCCGGCCGACGGCACGAAGCCCGGCATGGCCGCCAGGAAGCCGTCCCGTTCCGGCACCAGCGCGGCGACACGGTCCGGGGCGGACGCCCGGCCCGCGCTGAGATCCGTCATCGCCGACGCCAGGGCGTCGATCAGCGCATCCAGGTCGAGCAGTGCCTCGACCTGCGAACGCCCGAGAACCAGCATCCGCCTCAACCTCCTGCTCAGAGCTGCCCGGCCGGCCCGCGCCGGCCGAGGAGTCGACCGTAACCCCCTCCGTGCGTTCCCGTCTCCCCTGGTTCCTGACGAGCGGCCGGTGCGGCTTCCGGGGCGCACCGTTGCCGGTTGCCCGGCCACCACCAGTGGTTGACGCCTGCGGGGCGGCCGCTCAGACCGGGTCCAGGGTGCAGGGGTGGCTCAGGTAGTTGCCGAGCCGGCCCTCGGTATCGCCGTTCTTGTAGGCGTGCGCCTCACCGGTCAGCGCGCCCGCTTCGAGCCGGAGGCCGAGTCCCAGCTCCGGGCTGTTGATCCGGGCGTCCGCGGTCGGGAGCTGCAACGGGAGGGAGGCGTGCAGGTCCCAGGCCGCCGAGGCGCTCGCCGGGACGGTGACGCTCGCGCCGGCCAGCCGCAGTTCGATCTGCCGGCCCGGCAGCACCCGGAGGGAAACCGGCACCTCCCGCTCGGGCGCGCTGATCCGGCCCGTCCATTCGCCCTCCGGCAGCATCATCGGGCGCGGCGGATCGGCGATCACGGGCGTGATCGACTCGGCGGTCCAGTCCGGGACCAGTTCGCCCAGCACGTACCGGAGGATCGCGTCGCGGGCCGCCTTGTTCGTGGAGTTGGTGAGCACCGCGACGGAGAGCCGTCGCTCGGGTAGCGCGACGGCCATCGCGGCCACTCCGGGCCCGCCACCGCCGTGGCTCTGCACCAGCGGACCGTCGCCCGAGGACAGGCACCAGCCGAGCCCGTATCCCAGATGCTCGTTGACCGGCAGTGCGTGCCGTACGGCCGCCGCGGTCTCCGGCTTCAGCAGACGGTCGTACGACTGGGCGAACAGCGCCAGCTCACCGGCCGGGGCCCAGCCGAGGGTCGCGCCCGGGTGGCCGCAGTCGTAATCGGGGTAGGCACGGCCGTCGGACGTGTAGCGGAGCGCCGACGGTGCCGGGGCCGGGGGTACCGGCCCGAGGTGGCAGCCGGTGAGCCCGAGCGGCTCGAAGACCCGTGAGCGGACGCAGACGCCCAGGTCCTGGCCGGTGGCCTGCTCCAGGAGGCGGCCGAGGAGGCGGTAGCCGAGGTTGGCGTAGCCGAAGCCGGTACCCGGTGCGCGGTAGGGCACGGCGTAGCGGTCCGGGTCGCGCACCCGCTCACCGTCGCCGTAGTCCCAGTCGTAGTACGGCCCCAAGCCGCCCCTGTGCTGGAGCAGTTGGCGTACGGTCGGGGCCGGCCACCGGTCGGCGCCCGGCAGCGGGACGGGGGCGTCCAGGTCCAGGAGTCCTTCGTCGGCCGCATGGCAGACGGCGGTCGCGGTCATCGGCTTGGTGACGGAAGCCAGCCCGTACACCGTGTCCGGCGTGGCCGGCCGGCCGGTGGCGACATCGGCCGACCCGTAGGCCGCGGCGAGGACCACCTCACCACGCTCGGCCACCGCGACGGAGACCGACGGACACCCGTGCTCCGCCAGCATCCCGGTGCAGTACTCGCTCAGCCCGTCCAGCATGTCGCGCCCCTCCCCGTCGTATGCGTTCCCACATCACTTCACGGCTGTTCACGGGAGTCAAGGAGCAAAGTGCCTGGTCGCAGGCCGCGTTGGCCGTGGTCCGCCCGGCCTCGTTCCGTTCCGGCGCGTGCCCGGGAACGGTCCGCCGTCGTGGCCGTGCCGGACCGAAATGTGATCGGTTCGGGGAGGAATGTGTTCGTTGGGGACGGCTGCGCATTGTGGGCGCAGGATCGGGCACGCGAGGACAGCAGGCGTCCGGGCCAGGAGGCTGCCGCAGCAGCCGGCCGCCCCGGCGCTGTGCCGCACTGGACATCTACCGCGCCCCGCCGCGGAGAACGGAGGCATTCATGGACTGGCGTCACGACGCGGTGTGCCGCGAAGCGGACCCGGAACTTTTCTTTCCCGTCGGCAACACCGGCCCCGCGCTTCTGCAGATCGAGGAGGCCAAGGCCGTCTGCCGCCGCTGCCCGGTGATGGGGCAGTGTCTCCAGTGGGCGCTCGAATCCCGTCAGGACTCGGGTGTCTGGGGCGGTATGAGTGAAGACGAGCGGCGTGCCATGCGGCGTCGGGCCGCTCGGCACCGGGCTCGCCTTGCCTCCGCTTAGGGGCAGCCGTTCCGGCGCTCGTTCCCACGGGTGCCGCACCGGTACAGCATCCCCGTACATGACAGGGGCGGTAGCGGAACGAGGTCCGCTACCGCCCCTGACGGCTCCGGCACCGGGCGGCAGGGCCGCCGCCGGACACCGGCTCAGTCCTCCGCCCGCTGGGTGACCGGGGCCCCGGTGCGGTCCCCCGGGAACTCGTACCACCGGCGCTGCAGACAGACATAGTGCGCATCGGCCTCGACGAGACGGAGGAACGCGGTGACGGTCTCCTCCAGGCGCTGCTGCAGCCCTGCGTCGGTCAGCTGCCCGTCCTCGGTGAAGCCCTGGTGGGCCGCGGCAAGACTGAACATGTCCGGGTAGACACGGGTGCCGAGATGCTCCAGCGAAACCCTCAGCGCCCACAGTCCCCGGTTGCCGCCGACCAGGGACGGGGAGGCGGAGACCAGCAGCGCATGCTTGGTCTTGAACGGTTGCGGCCGGACCCGTGAGACCCAGTCGATCGCGTTCTTCACCACGCCCGGCACGGAGGCGTTGTACTCGGGTGAGGAGAGCACAAAGGCGTCGCACCATTCGAGCCGGTCGCGAAGCGCCAGCGCGCCGTCCGGCAGCCCCTGCGTCTCCTCCACATCACCGTCGTACATCGGCATGCTGAATTCCCGCATCCTGGCGACATCCACGATCGTGTCGGCAGTGGTCAGCATGCGGCCCACGAGGGAGGCCAGACGGGCATTGGTCGATCCGGCCCGCAGCGAAGCCCCGAGAACGAGTACGCGCAGCGGGCCGGGGTGTGCATCCGTGGGCATGGTGATGTCCTTCCGTCGCCGGGCGGGACGGGTCTCGCCTACAGCAGGTGCTCGATTCTGATCGGCAGTTCCCGTGCGCGGTATCCGGTCGCATGGAAGACGGCGTTGGCGATGGCCGCCGCGGCGCCGACCATGCCGACTTCGCCGAGTCCCTTGACGCCGAGCGGGTTGACGACCGTGTCCGGCACTTCCACGAACTCGACGGCGACGTCGGGGGCGTCGGCGTTGACCGGCACCAGGTATTCGCCGAGGCTCGCGTTCGCCCAGCGGCCGTCGCGGGTGTCGGCCAGACTGCCTTCGAGCAGCGCCTGGCCGAGGCCCCAGAGCATGCCGCCGACGGCCTGACTGTGGGCGGTCTTGGCGTTGAGGACCCGGCCGGGAGCGAAGGTGCCGACCATGCGGCGCACCCGGACCGTGCCGAGGTCCGGGTCGACGGCGACCTCGGCGAACTGGGCGCCGAAGGTGGCGAGCCCGTACGGCAGGTTCTGTGGTGGCGGGCTCCAGCTGCCGAGCGCCTCCTGGTCGGTCATGAAGTGACGCTGCATCAGGGCGCTGTAGGTCTCGCCGGTGTCGGGCCGGTCCCGGAGCTGCATCCGTCCCTCGCGGACGACGACGGTGGCGGGGTCCGCCTGGTGCAGCGGGGAGCCGGGGTCGGCGATCGCCTGCTCGATCATCTGGTCGCGGAGCGTGGTGGCGGCCGTGTACACCGCGGCGCTGATCATTCCGGCGCCTGCCGAGCCGACCGCGGCCGCGACGTTCGGCAGGTCGGTGTCGCCGTACTCGAACCGGATGTTCCGCAGGGCGACGCCCAGCCCGTCGGCGGCGACCTGGGTCATGGCGGTACCCACTCCGGTGCCGAACTCCTGGGTGCCGGCCTGCACCACCGCGGTGCCGTCGGCGTAGAGCCGGGCGCGGGCCCGCTGCGGTTGCATGGGGAAGAGCACGGGGTAGCCGGCGGTGGCCATGCCTTTGCCGATGAGCCAGTTGCCGTCCCGCTCGGAGCGGGGTTCGGGGTTGCGCGACTGCCAGTCGAAGCGGGCCGCACCGCGGCGGTAGCACTCCTCCGCGCCGTCACTCGACCAGGGGTGGCCGGTGTTCGGGTCGGCCTCCGCGTGGTTGCGCAGCCGCAACTGCACCGGGTCGACGCCGATTTGGTGGGCCAGCTCGTCCATCAGGCATTCCAGGGCGCACATGCCCGTGGTCTCGCCGGGGCCGCGGGTGAAGGTGGGCGTCATGGTGTTGCTGCGGATCAGCCGGTAGACGCCCTCGTAGTGGGGGCAGGCGTAGGCCTGCGAGGCCATACCGAGCGAGGGTTCGGCCCACTCGTCGAAGGGCGAGGTCAGCGAGAGCTTGTGGTGGCGCAGTGCGGTGAGACGGCCGTCGTCGGTCGCCCCGAGTTCGATGCGTTGTTCCTGCTCCTCGCGGTGGCCGCAGGAGGTGAACATCTGCTCCCGGGTGAGCGCCAGCTTGACCGGTCGGCCCACCTGCCGTGCGGCCAGGGCCGCCAGGGTCACATGCGGCCAGATCATGGCCTTGCAGCCAAATCCCCCGCCGACGAAGGACGCCCGGACCCGCACCTTCGACGGCGGGATGCCCAGCAGTGCCGCCACGGTGCTCTGGGTCGCCACGATGCCCTGGGTGGCGTCGTAGAGGGTGAGCCGGTCGCCGTCCCAGACGGCTGTGGTGGCCGAGGGCTCGATGGGGTTGTGATGGTTTGCTGCGAAATGGTAGGTGGCATCCAGGCGTTGGGTCGCGGCCTTGAAGCCGGCCTCGACATCACCGCGGACGGTGCGTGCGGGAAGGAACCCGGCGAAGATCGCCTCGGGTTCATAGGCCTGGTCCCTGCCCTCGTCCAGGGTGGTGACGGAGGCGCTCCGGTCGTAGTCGACATGGAGCTGCCGGGCCGCGAACTGGGCGCGTTCGAGCGAGTCCGCGATCACCATCGCCACGGGCTGGCCGAAGTAGTGGACGATGTCGTCCTGCAGCGGGAAGAAGCTCTCCCCCGGGGCGGCGTGACCGGCCAGGGACGGCAGCAGGGACGGCCGGCCGGGGATCTTCGGCAGGTTCTGGTGGGTCAGCACGGCGAGCACACCGTCGGCGCGCTCCGCGGCATCCGTGCGGATTCCGGTGATCCGCCCGCTGGCGGTGCGGGCGCCGACCAGGGCGGCGTACGCGGTGTTGGGCAGGGTGATCTCCGCGGAGTAGCGGCCGCGTCCGGTGACTTTGGCGGGGCCGTCGACGCGGTCGACGGGCCGGCCGACGGCTTCGAGTGTGGCGCTCGTGGTCATACCGTCCCGCCTCCCGTCGTGGCAGCGGTCCGCAGGGCACGGACCAGGATCCGCCGGGCGAGTTCCGCCTTGAACGCGTTCATCGGCCGGGTGACGGCGGGGGTCAGTTCGGCGGCAGCGGCCCGTGTGAACGTGCCCTCGTCGGCGCGCTGCCCCACCAAGAGGTCCTCGGCCCGGCGGGCGCGCCACGGTTTGGTTGCCACCCCGCCGAGGGCGAGCCGGGCCTCGCGGATCACTCCGTTCTCCAGCGCCATCGCCGCCGCAGCCGAGGCGAGGGCGAACTCGTAGGACTCGCGGTCCCGCACCTTGAGGTACAGCGATCCGCGCGCCATGGGGAGTGCGGGCACCTCGATCGCGGTGATGAGTTCGCCGGGTGTGAGCGGATGCTCCCGCTCGGGCGTATCGCCGGGGAGCAGGAAGAAGTCATCGACCGGGATGGTGCGGCTGCCGTCCATGCCTTCCACGTGCACCACGGCATCCAGGGCGACGAGGGCGACCGCCACGTCCGAGGGATGGGTGGCAATACAGTGCTCGCTCGTGCCGAGGACGGCATGACCGCGGTTGACACCGTCCAGAGCGGAACAGCCGCTCCCCGGAACGCGCTTGTTGCACGCGGATTCGGGGTCGCGGTAGTAGGCGCACCGCACCCGCTGCATCAGGTTCCCGCCCATCGAGGCCATGTGCCGCAACTGGGCGGAGGCCCCGAGCAGCAGTGCCTGGGACAGCATCGGGAAGCGCTCCACGACCGCGCGGTCCTCCGCGACCTCGCTCATCCTTGCCAGCGCACCGATGAGCAGCCCCCCGTCGGAACGGTCCTCGACGCCGGTCAGCGGAAGCCGGTTGATGTCCACCAGCCGATGCGGTCGCAACACATCCAGCCGCAGCAGATCGACTTCCGTGGTGCCGCCCGCGAGGAAGGAACTACCGGGGTCACTCGTCACGGCCGCGACGGCGCTGTGCACGTCCGTCGCGCGGGTGTAGCTGATGGCACGCACATCACTGTCCTGTCTTCCGGTCCCGCATCTCGCGAATCGCGGAGCGGATATGGGGATAAGCCGCGCATCGGCAGATGTTGCCGCTCATCCACTCGGCGATCTCGCCGTCGGTCCCGGCATGCCCTTCCTTCAGCAGCGCCACGGCCGACATGATCTGTCCGGGTGTGCAGTACCCACACTGGAAGGCGTCGTGTTCGAGGAAGGCGCGTTGCATCGGGTGCAGCTCATCGCCCTCGGCGAGGCCCTCGATGGTGGTCACTTCCCGGCCTTCGCAGCTGATGGCCAGGGTCAGGCAGGACAGCACTCTGCGCCCGTCGACCCAGACCGTGCACGCCCCGCAGGTTCCCTGGTCACAGCCCTTTTTGGAACCGGTGAGGGCCATTTGCTCACGCAGCGCGTCCAGCAGGCTCACCCGTGGCTCCAGGTTCAGGACCCGGGAGACGCCATTGATGTCGAGGGCCACGTTCACGCTGCCTGGCCCGCGCGTCTCCAGGGTGGAGGGCTGGGTGACGGATATCGGCGCGCCTTTGTCTGCCACGACACTCACCTCGGAGTCGATGCCGTATGTCGAGCGTCCGTCCGGTCGTCCGGGCTCGCAACCGGACGGCTGAGGAGTGCCGGGCGACGGACGCCGGTGCACCCGGCGGATCCGCACCGTGTTCCTTACGGGATAATGCGGGGCATGCGGATCTCAGCCAGAGCGGACTATGCCGTGCGTGCCGCGCTGCAACTCGCTGGTGCCCGGGATGCGGCGCCGCTCAAGGCAGAGGCCATCGCCCAGGCCCAGGACATTCCGCATAAATTCCTCGAAGGCATCCTCAACGACATGCGCCGGGGCGGGCTGGTGCAGAGCCGGCGGGGCGGCAACGGCGGATACCGGCTGGCCAAGCCCGCGGAGGCGATCAGCATCGCGGATGTCATCCGGGTCGTGGACGGGCCGCTGGTGTCGGTACGCGGGGTCCGGCCGCCGGAGCTGTCCTACACCGGTCCCGCCCGGTCACTGCTGCCGCTGTGGATCGCGCTGCGGGCGAACGTCCGCGAGATCCTCGACGGCGTGTCACTGGCCGATGTCGCCTCCGCCGAGCTGCCGCCGCAGGTGGCGGAGCTGACCGAGAACCCCGATTCCTGGACGAATCCGTAGGGTCCCAGGGGTCGTGGCGGGCCGTCGGGCCACTCCCCCCCGGGGCGACGACGGTCCGGATGCCAAGACGAGGCTGTCCGCCCCTTGAACGCCCCTTGATCCGCCCGCAGTCCGGAAGCATTCTCTTCCCTATCAATCCAGTGGGAAAACTAGGGAAGCCAGGAGGTCGGCGTGCGCACACCGACGCGTTCCGTCCCGTCGGCCGGTGGCCCGTTGTCCACCCCCGCACCGGACGCAGCCGACCGGACGGGCCAGGCCACCACGCCCGAGAAGCCCCCCGCGCAGCTCGCTTCCCCGCAGGTCAAGCCCGGTGCCGACGAGGAGATCTGGCGGCGCGTCACCCATGAGGTCGCCGATGATCTCGCGGTCGACGCCCTCGCCCGGGACCGGGCGGGCAAGCCCCCGTTCGATGAGCTGGCCCGGCTGCGCGAGGCGGGGCTGCCCGCGCTGCTGACACCCCCCGGCCCCGCCCGGCGGGGCACCGACTGGCGCACCGCCTGCGCGGTCATCCGGGAGATCTCAGCAGCGGACGGTTCCATCGGCGAACTGCTGGGCCGCCACTATGCGTTGTCGTGGAGCGCACGGTTCTTCGGCACGCCGGAACGGGCCGACGGGCTCGAACGCCGGGCGAGCGCGGAGCAGTGGCTCTGGGGCGGCGGAATCGACCTGCCGGACACGGAGCCGGCGACCGGCCCCGATCTCACCCTCACCCCGTCCGGAGGCGGATACCTCCTCAACGGATGCCAGTCCTTCGCCGCGGGCGTGGCCGTCGCCGACCGGCTGGTGCTCGGCGCGGTGTGCACCGATACCGGCGAGTCGCTGGTGGTCTGCGTCGACCCGGCCCACCCGGGCGTGGCGGCCGACCCCGAGAACGACCGCCTCGGCCAGCGGCTCTCCGCGGCCGGCCGGATCAGCTTCGACGGTGTCCCGGTCCCCGCGGACCAGGTGCTCGGCGCGGTCCCGCACGATGAGCATGCGCTGGCGCCGTTCAGCACGCTCGCCCCGCTGGTGCTCCGGCTCGCCCTCGTCCACGTCAGCCTGGGGATCGCCGAAGGAGCGCTGGCCGAGGCGCGGGACATCACCCGAGCCGCACCGCGCAGCCGGCCGGTCACCGAGCGGGACGACGGTGCCTACCCGGACCGCCCGGGTGCGGACCCCTATCTCCTCCTCGCGTACGGGGAATTGGTGACCGAGGCCCACACCGCCGCGGCCGTGGTCGAGTCGGCGTCGGAGGCCCTGGCGAGGGGGCTGCTCGCGGGGCCGGAGCTCGGGGTCGACCAGCGCGCCGAGATCGCGGTTCTGGTCGCCGCCGCCGAGGCCGTCACCAGCCGCTCCGCGATGCACCTCACCACCCGCATCCTGGAACTCACCCAGGGCGCCGACTCCGCGGCCGACCCCTTGGGGTTCGACAGGTTCTGGCGCAACACACGCGTGCTGACGGCGCAGGCCTCCCCCACCCACCGGCTCCGTGACATCGGTGACCACTACCTGAACGGGACGCACCCGGCTCTGACGCTGCACGCCTGACCGCGGCTCGTACGGCGCGGCGGTGCGGCGCGGCAGTGCGGCGGTGCGGCGCGTCGCGCGGAGGTAAATCGCCGGGCCTGTCGGCGTAGCTTAGGGCGGATCGGCACCAGGGGCTGCTACATCTCGGGTGTTCATCCCGTAGCGGGGAAGCCCCCGTCGGTCCTGTGAGGTGGCGCCTTGTCAGAAAGCCGCAGCGTACCCGTGCAGCCGCCTGCCCGACGAGGGGAGCCGTTGCAGCGACTGCTGTTCGGCGGGGTGTACGGCTCGGTGCTCGCCAGCGCTCTGGCGGCGGCGCTGGGCCATGAAGGCAGGCCGCCGGACCCCGGCTACGACGCGCTGTGGGTGGCGCTTACGGCCGTGGCATCGGCCGCGGCACACGGCTACGCGCACTCCATCGCGCACCGGACGAGCGACGACACACAGGTCACCGCGAGCGCGGTGCGCTCGATGCTGTCGGAGTGGCCGCTGGTGGCCGCGATGCTGCCCACCATGGCCGCGCTGTTCGGCGCACACCTGGAGTGGTGGGGCGAGGAGAGCGCGATCGAGGTCGCGCTGGCCCTCAATCTGGTGGCACTGTTCGCTTGGGGGGTATGGGCGGCCCGCGTTGCGGAGCGGCGCTGGGGGGCGTCCTTTCGGGTCGGTGCTGTGGATGTGCTGATCGGTCTGCTCATCGTGATCGCGAACGTGTTGAGCAAATAGCCGGAAGGCGGCAGAAGTACGGGGGTGCCGGCCGACCGCCGCTCCGGGATCAGGGTTCCACGGCGAGCCAGGTGGCGATGGCCTGGGCGATGGGCTGGTCGGTCTCCAACTGGACGAAGCCGAACTGGCCGCCCTGGTTGCATTCCAGGAACCACCAGGCGCCGTCCGGGTCTTCGGCGAAATCAAAAGCACCGTAGGCAAGTTGAGCGGCACTCATATAGGAATTCACGCCTCGGTGGATGGCGTCGGGCACCTCGACGGGCTCCCAGGTGCCGTGGTGGGTGAAGCGGCTGTCCACTTCTTCCGGGTCGGCTTTCTTACGGGCGGCGAAGAGGTGGTCACCGACGCAGGTGAGCCGGATATCGGCCTCCTTGGGGATGTGCTGCTGGAGCAGGGTCGGCCCGGCCGCCACCCCCGAGAAGTCCGTGTCCGGGCTGATACGGGTGGTGGGCAGCACCATCGGAGGATCGCCGGGGTGCTTTCCGCTCACCGATTTCACCACCAGGTCCTGATGGGCGGCGGCGAACTGCCGGGCCATCGACGGGAACGTGGTGAGCAGGGTGGCGGGCACGAGAAAGCCGCTCCGGTGGGCGAGACGGAGCTGCCAGGGTTTGTAGCGCGCCTGCGCGGACGCCACGGGATGGTTCATCCAGCGCGCCTGAGTGGAGGTCAGCATGCCGTAGAGCGCCTGCTCGGCCTCGATGGTGATCCAGGCGGACTGTTCCGCGGTGCGTGCCCCGGGGGTACCGGGCCGGCGGACCCATACCGAGCGCAGACTGCTCAGGCTCACCATGCGTTCGCCGGATTTCAGGTATCCGTGGAAGTCGCCCCCCGTGTACTCCGCCGACAGGGAGACCCTCCCGGGCAGGTCGGCGGGGTCGAGGCGGACGAGCGGGACACCGAGGTCCTGCAGCGTCGACACCACGATGTCCGCCGTCAAATCTTCCTCGCAGGTCAGGACCAGGACGGTCATGGCGTTCAGTCGTCGAAGTGGGTCTTGGAGCCGGCGGTGGAGGCGGTGGTGCCAGTGGCGAGCAGTACGGCCCGGCTGCAGGTCGCCGGTCGCCCGTCCGGCAGGACGTTGAGTTGCCGCGTGGCGTCGTAGCTGTACGGCGTACTGGTCGATGACTTCGCCGCCGGACGGGCGTAGCTCAACGCAAACGGTCGCATTCCATCTCCTTCAAAGACCGGTTTCCGAGCCCTTGGCACGGGGCAAGGGTGGAAAGCCCCTACTTATGACTCTGCACGGAAGACGCGACAATCTGGTCAGTTAGTTGCCTCTTTTGCTCGTTTCCAGTGTTCCTCTTGACTGAAAAGCGGTGAGCGCGTACGCACTGTCTCCGTCTTGTGCCACCGAGTAGGCAAACGGGCCCGGAAACGCCTCATGCCCCGCCCGAACGGGCGGGGCTGACAGCACGTCATGGGACCTGTGTGCCGTCCGGGCGGCTTACGCCGGGCGCATCCCGTCGGCCGCTTCGGGCAAGGGCGTGCCGTCCAGGAGGGCGGCGACGAGGTCCACGGTCAGCCGGTGCCAGTGACGAGCGCCACGCAGCATGGTGTGTCCGCCGCGCGGCATGGCGACGGTGTGGGCCCGGGCCCCCGCCTGCCGGGCGCGGTCGGCGAGGAGCCAGGAGCCTTCGGCGTCGGTGACCCGGTCGTCCGCGTCGTGCAGCAGCACCAGGGTCCGGTCGCGCAGATGGGCGACGGGTTCGTCGGGCGGGCACCACGGGGCGAGGGCGACGATGCCGCGGACCGCCGGATGGCCGCCGGTGAGCAGGGCGGCCCGGCCGCCCATGGAGTGGCCGACGAGCACGACCGGTAGGTCCGCGGCCCGCGCGGCCAGCTCGTCGAGGGCCTGACGGGCGTCCAAGGCGGCGTCCGCCCGCGGCCCGTTCCACCCCCGGCAGCGGTAGCGCACCGACGCGAGCAGCACCTCCCGCCCGCGCAGGGCCCGGGACACCGCGGATCCGAAGGGCCGCATCCGCAGCGCGGGGAGGTTGAGCCGCGGCGGCGGGCCGGGACCGTCGGCCCGCCCTCCGTGCAGCAGGAGCACCGCCGCCCGCGGAGTGTCCGGGCCGCGGTGGACCACCAGCGCCCGGTGCGGGACCCGTCGTCCGCCGCTGCCGGGGCCGATGGTCCGGGCCGGTCCTGTCGTCATGGGCGGGGGTCCTCCGTGTGGGGGCGTCGACGGGGTGGCAGCGGCACGAAACCGCTGGTGCGGGCCCGGTAGGCGGCGTAGCCGGGGCGGTCGGCCAGATGGTTCTCCAGCAGCCGTTTGCCACTGCCGTACATCAGCAGCAAGGACATCACCAGTAGTGAGACCACGGCAAGCGCGGCGCTCTGCGCGGTGCCGCAGGCCAGCAGGAACAGTCCCCACCACACGAGGAAGTCACCGAAATAGTTGGGGTGCCGGGTCCAGCCCCACAGTCCGCGGTCCATGACCCGGCCGCGGTGCGCCGGATCGGCCTTGAAGCGGGCGAGCTGGAAGTCCCCGAGGCTCTGGGTGTCCAGCCGTTGCAGCCGGTTCATGTGGTAGCTGACCTGCACCTCGTCCGCCGGAGCGGTGCAGGAGGCCATCAGGTAGTTCCACGAGGCGCGCGCCCCGCGGGCCCGCGGCAGCAGGGCGGTGTCGCTGTGGAGCACGGTGGTGTTGCGCGAGTAGGGGAACGCGCTCAGGACCTGCCGTTCGTCGTTGATCCGTCGACGCTCCACGGTCATGTCCCTCCTCGCGTCGGGGCGGGCCGCGTTGCGGTTGCGGCGGCCCGCTCAGGAGGGATTCGGTGCCCGGGGCGGCGCGGATTGGTCGTGATGTTCCGAACCGCAATGCGGGGCGGTGGGCTCCGGTGCCCGGGTATGCCGAGCCGGCCGCCGGCCCGTGGTGGGGCCGGCGGCCGGCGGTGTCAGCCGCGGTGGGTGCCGGGGATCAGACCCGGAGGACGGCCAGCGGCGGGGTGGTGGGCCGGCTGGAGCCGCCCGCGGGTTCCGCCGTGACACCGACCCCGTCCGCGCCCTCGGGCCCGCCGGTCAGCAGCATCGCGCCGGAGGAGCTGCCGGTCTCGACGAGCCCGGCGGGCTCCATGGCGCCGTTGCGGCTGTACCAGAGTTCGTACACCCGCTGACCGGACAGCTTCGGCAGGCCGTGGTAGAGGAAGGCGGTCTGCCCCCTCCGCTTGGAGGCGACGACCGTTCCGCTGCCGCCGCCCTTGAGCGCCGTGGTGTGGAAGGTGGCGTCCGGGGCGGCCATCAGGGCGCTGACCGCGGCCGCTTGCTGCTCGGCGCGGGCCGTACGGTCCCGCTGCTGGGCGGCATCGTTCCGGGCGGTGACGGCCAGTCCGCCGGCGATCGCGGCGACGACCAGGCAGGCGGCGGCCGCGAGATAGGGCAGCCGGTGCCGCAGTCCCCGGCGCAGCGGAACCACGGTCGCGGTCGCATGGCGCCCCCTCGGCGGCAGCTGCCGGACCTCGGGCAGGGCGGCCATCACCCGGGTGCGCAGACCGGCCGGGGGCACCTCGGCCACGGCCAGGGCCAGCCGGGCCGCGGTCTCCTGCAGTTCCCGCACCTCCCAGGTGCAGGCCTGACACTGCGCCAGGTGGCGGGTGAACTCGGCGGACTCCTGCTCGGACAGCGCGCCCAGTGCGTAGGCGCCGGTCAGTGTGTGCAGATCGACGGTGCTCATGCCGACACCCCCAGGCAGTCGCGGAGCCGGATGAGACCGTCCCGCAGTCGTGTCTTGACCGTGCCCAGCGCCGCGCCCAACAGGTCGGCGGTCTCCCGGTAGGTGTAGCCGCGGTAGTAGGCGAGGGTCACCGACTCCCGTTGCAGATCGGTCAGTTGCGCCAGACAGCGGCGCACCTGCTCACGCTCCAGGCGCCGCTCGACCTGCTCGCTGACCTCGTCGAAGGGGGCGGTGTAGGCCCCCACCCCGGCCCGCTGGTCACGGTCGGCCGCCGCCTGGACGGAGCGCACCCGGTCCACCGCGCGACGGTGCGCCAGCGTCATGATCCAGGCCATGGCACTGCCCTGCCGTGCGTCGAAGCGGGCCGCGGACCGCCACACCTCGATCAGCACCTCCTGCGCGACCTCCTCGGACTGCGCCGGATCCCGTACCACCCGGCGCACCAGGCCCAGTACGGAGCCGGCCACCGCCGTGTAGAGATGCTCGAACGCGTACTGGTCGCCGCGGGAGACGCGGTCGAGCAGTGATTCCAGAGCACCGGTATGGGGCGCTGGGGACCGGTCGCCGCGGGCTGCGACGGGCATGGACACCTCCGGACTGTGACGTGGTCATCCGTGATTCGGCGCCGTGCGACACCTGGATTGGTCGGGAGAGGATTCTCGCGGACACCCCGTCGGGCACCGCACCCGGGTCGGCCACCCCGGTTCGTACGCCACGGGACCCCCGATTCCCGCGCGTCGGATACCGCCTGACGGGCCGGGACTGCGCAAGGATCACCGCGGGGGCATCGAGGCAGCGAGAGGACTGGGCGTGCTGGACGCGGATGCCGTCATCGTGGGCGCGGGTGCGGCCGGGCTGTCGCTCGCCTACCGGCTGTGTGCACCGGCTGCCGACGGGCGGCCGCTGCGGGTGGTGCTCGTCGGCGCACCGCCCGGACCGCTCACCCCCCAGGAGCGGACCTGGTGTTACTGGGAGGCACCGGGCGGCGCGTTCGACGACGCCCTGACCGCGTCATGGGAAAGGCTGCGGGTGCACGGGCCCGGCGGTGAGGCGACGGCGGGGCGGCCCGAGCCCTTCCGGTACAAGATGCTGCGGTCGCGTGACTTCGAGGCGCTGGTGGACGCCCGGCTCGCGGGACAGGATGCCGTGGTCCGGGCCGAGGCGACGGTGGAGTCCGTACGGGACGTGTCCGGCGGGGCCGAGGTGCGGGGGCGCGACGCGACGGGGCGGCCGGTGGCCCTCCGGGCCCGCTGGGTCTTCGACTCCCGGCCGGCAGGGCGGCTCCCTCCGGCGCGGACCACCCTCCAGCAGCACTTCCGCGGCTGGTTCGTCCGCACCCGGCGCCCGGAGTTCGATCCCACGACCGCGGATCTGATGGACTTCCGTACCCCGCAGCCCGGCCACGGCCTGTCCTTCGGGTACGTCCTGCCGCTCAGCGACTGTGCCGCGCTGGTGGAGTACACGGAGTTCTCCCGCCGGACCGTGGACACCGCCGTCTACGAACGGGCCTTGCGCCACTACACCGGGCAGGTGCTGCGGCTGGGCGCGTTCCGCATCACCGCCGCCGAGCAGGGCGCGATCCCGATGACCGACGGCCGCTTTCCGCGCCGGGCGGGCCGCGCGGTGTTCCGCATCGGGACCGCGGGGGGCGCCACCCGTCCGTCGACCGGATACACCTTCGCTTCCGTACAACGGCAGACCGCGCTCATCGCGGCCGCGCTGCTGGCCGGCCGGCCACCGGTCACGCCTCCCCCGCACACCGCCTGGCACCGGGCCATGGACGCCGTGCTGCTGCGTGCGCTGGACAGCGGCCGGGTGGACGGCGCCGAGTTCTTCACCGGGCTGTTCCGCACGGTGCCGATGGAGCGGCTGCTGCGGTTTCTCGACGGCCGCTCCCGTCTGTGGGAGGACGTCACCATCGGTCTGCGCACCCCGGTGCTGCCCATGCTCCGCACCGTCGCCGAACTCCCGCTGCTGCCACGCCGCACCGCCGTGCGGTGACCCCGCCCGCTCATCCGCCCCGGACCGGAGGAGAGACATCCATGGCACTGCTGCACGACGGCGAGCTGTCCGCCGCCTTCGACCACGCGTCCCGCACCTATGACCGGCTGGTCGCGGTGAACCCCGGCTACCACGGCCAACTACGCCGCTCCGTCGGGCGGTTGGGGCTTCCCGATGAAGGCCGTGGACTGCGCGTGCTGGATCTCGGGTGCGGCACCGGCGCCTCGACGGCGGCGCTGCTCGCCCTCGCACCGCACGCCGAGATCGTCGCCGTCGACGCCTCGGCCGGCATGCTGGCGCGCGCCGCCGCCAAGCCCTGGCCGCGCGGGGTCTCCTTCGTGCACGCGCCGGTGGAACGACTGGCCGACGCCGGGGTGACCGGTGGCTTCGACGCCGTCTTCGCCGCGTACCTCTTCCGCAATGTCACGGACCCGGATGCGGTCCTGGGGGCGGTACGGGAGGCGCTGACGCCGGGCGGGCGGCTGGCGGTTCATGAGTACACCCTGACCGGCGGTGCGGTGCCGCGTGCCGTGTGGGCGGCGGTGTGTACCGGAATCCTGCGGCCGGCCGGGCGGCTCGTGGGGGACGCCGGGCTGTACCGCCATCTGTGGCGCAGTGTCCTCGCGTTCGACACCGCCGCGGAGTTCACCGGGCGGCTGCGCCGGGCGGGCTTCCGGCAGGTGCGGGCCCTGCCGCTGCCCGGCTGGCAGACCGGCATCACCCACACCTTCGTCGCGGCCACGGCCGGCGCCTTTGAGGAGGGGGCGTGACACCTCGACGCGACAGCGGCGGGGCCGCGCGGCGCGGACGCGACCGGCGGGCCCGGACGGTGCCGGGGCCGCCGGGGCGGGAGCGGGCGGCGGACGGCGGTCCGGAGGTGGCGGTGATCGGCGGCGGTATCGCGGGCCTCTCCGCCGCGACCGCGCTGGCCGAGCGCGGGGTGCGGGTGACCCTGTACGAACGTGCCGGGGTCCTCGGCGGACGGCTGGCGGGCTGGCCCGTGCGGCTCGCCGACGGCTCGACGGCGACCATGAGCCGCGGGTTCCATGCGTTCTTTCCGCAGTACTACAACCTGCGGGGGCTGCTGCGCCGGGTCGACCCGGGGCTGGGGATGCTCAGACGGCTGCCCGACTACCCGCTGCACCACCGGTCGGGCATGCGGGACAGCTTCGCGCGGGTGCCCCGGACACCGCCCTGGAGCGCACTGGGCTTTGTGGCGCTCAGCCCCACCTTCACCTGGCGGGACCTGGTGCGGATGCGCCCCGGCGCCGCCCTGCCCCTGCTGGACGTACGGGTGCCGCAGGTCTATCAGCGGCTGGACCGCATCAGCGCCTGGGACTTCCTCTCCCGTATCCGCTTTCCCGAGGCCGCGCGTCATCTCGCGTTCGAGGTGTTCTCCCGGAGCTTCTTCGCGGACCCGCGGGAACTGTCCGCCGCGGAGCTGGTGCTGATGTTCCACATCTATTTCCTCGGCTCCAGTGAAGGGCTGCTGTTCGATGTGCCCGACGAGCCGTTCCCGCAGGCGCTGTGGCACCCCCTCGGCCGGTATCTCGCGGGGCACGGCGTCCACCTGTGCACGGACACGGAGGTGACGCAGGTCGAGCCGGTGGCGGGCGGTGGGGTACACGTCGCCGGGGAGGGCGCGGACCGCCGGTTCGACGCGGTGGTGCTCGCGCTTGACCCGGGCGGACTGCGCCGTCTCGTCACCGCCTCACCCGAGTTGGGGGACGCGGCCTGGCGGGCGCGGATCGGGCGGCTGCGGACCGCGCCGCCCTTTCTGGTGTCCCGGCTCTGGCTGGAGCGGCGGGTCTGCGCCGACCGGCCCGGCTTCCTGGGCACCAGCGGATTCGGCTCACTGGACAATGTCAGCGTGCTGGAGCGCTGGGAAGGCGAGGCGGCCCGCTGGTCCGCCCGCAACGGCGGCTCGGTGCTCGAACTGCACGCCTACGCCGTCGCCCCGGGAGCCGATCGGGAGCGCGAACAGGGCCGTCTCGTAAGCCAGTTGAGCGCCGTCTACCCGGAGACCCGTGGCGTCAGGATCATCGACCGGCGTCATGAGTGGCGCGCGGACTGTCCGCTGTTCCCGGTGGGCGGCTTCGACGACCGGCCCACCGTGTACACCCCCGACCCCCGGGTGGTGGTCGCGGGCGACACGGTGCGGACCTCGTTCCCGGTGGCGCTGATGGAGCGGGCCGCGACGACCGGGTTCCTCGCGGCCAATGCGCTGCTGGCGCGCTGGGGCGTACGCGGCCAGACTTTGTGGACCGTGCCGGACCGGGGGCGGTCGGCGGCCCTGCGGTGGGCGGCCCGGCGGGCCGAGTGGTGACCGGGGCGCGCCACCCGGCCCCCCACCGGCACGACCCCCGGCCGCCGGCCCGTGTCATCCCGGATGGCGTCCGCTGCTGCGCAGTTCCCAGCGGCGCTCGGCATAGGCCAGATCGTCCCGCCACAGCCGTCGCGCGGCGGCACGCATCAGCGGACGCAGGGCGGGCGCGGCCGCACGCGCCAGGGCGAATCCGGGGCGCCGGGAGGTGGCGACGATCGCTTCGACGACCGCGGTGCGCGGGCGACCCCGGTCGTCCGGGCCCAGGGGCGTGGCATGGGTTTCCACCACGGACCCCTGCCCCTCGCCTGCCAGGATGCGCATCACCACCGTACGGGGCCCGGGGGCGGTGAACAGCGCCGTGACCGGCACCACCGCGCGTCCGGCGACCTTGAAGGAGACCTCGACGGTGAGGCCGTCGGACGGTTTCCCCCCGTGCTCCGCCGGGGTGTCGAGCACGGTGAGGTCGACGAAGGAGTAGGGGTGGAACCAGGCACCGTGCCAGGGATCGAGGCGGTTGGCCACCACGTCCTCGGGTTCACAGCCGCCGGTGGCGGTGTAGACGGTGGCGACGGCTCCCGCCGCCTTCGGCCGGGCGGGGAGCAGGGGCTGTGGCAGCGGACGTTCGCCGCCCGCCTCGTCGAGCCGTACCCAGGCCAGCAGTCCGTCGTCGTGGGCAGGGAAGGGCTCCCAGCCGGCGAACGGGGCACCGTCCAGGGCGAGTCCGTGCCACCGGCAGCGGAGGATGCCACAGCGCACGGGCCCCTGAGCGAGGGGCGCGCCGAGGTGCGGGCACGCCCCGGGGCCGGCGACCAGGCGCCCTGCGGCGTCCCGCCAGGCGACCACCTCGACCCCGGCGACGGTACGGCCGACGGCACGGTCCGCGCCGATGTCGCGGGCCGCGCCGAGGACGAACCAGTTGCCGGACGGCCGCGCGAGTGCGGCCTTGACGGCCTCGGCGATGCGCGCGGGTTTTGCGTCGCGCCAGGTGGGGCGCTGGTGATCCCAGGGCTCGGGTCTGCGGCGCAGCCGGAGCGGAAGGCGCGGGGGACGGCGGGCCTCCTGGGTCACGGTGTTTCCTCCTGCGCACAGTGCGGCACTCCGCCACGCCGCACACCGGGCGGCCGGGCGGTGGCGTGAGCGGCGGCGAGACGGGCCAGTCCGCCGAGGGCGGTGGCCGCGCGGCGCCGGCGGGAGACCACGGCGCGGCGGTGCAGCACGGCGTACCCGTCGTCGCGCACGGCGTCGAGGATGGCGCCGTAGAGGACGAACGCGGTGCGGATGCACGGGCGAGAGACCGGGTCGAGCATGGCGAGGCCGGGTGCCGCCTCGCGGTAGACACCGCGGGTGAGCTCGGCGGCCGCCGCCAGGGCCGCGGTGATCCGCGGGTCAGGGAGGCCGGTGTCGCGGCTCCACCGGAGCAGTGCGCGGTCGACGCCGTGCGCCGCGAGCAGGTCGGCAGGGAGGTAGACGCGGCCCCGGTCGAGGTCTTCGCCGACATCGCGCAGGAAGTTGGTGAGCTGGAAGGCGATACCGAGGGCCGCGGCGTGCGGCACGGCTTCCTCCTGCGGTACGACGGTGCCGAGCACCGGCAGCATCTGCAGCCCCATCACCGCGGCGGAGCCGTGCATATAGCGCCGCAGATCCGCGTAGGTCGGATAGTCCGTCACCGTCAGATCGCTGCGCATGGACGTCATGAAGTCCGCGAAGTGCCGGTGGTCGATGCCGTACACGGCGGCGGTGTGTGCCACCGCGCGCACCACCGGCTCGGCGCTCGCGCCACCCCGCAAGCCGTCGTCGAGGCAGTGCTGGAGGGCGTCGAGCGCGCGTGCGCGGTCCGCGGTGGTGTGACCGGTGGCGGGGTCGTCGACGATGTCGTCGGCCCAGCGGGCGAAGCCGTACAGGGCGTGTACGGCCGGCCGGCGTCCCGCGGGCAGCAGCCGGGTGGCGAGGAAGTAGGTCTTGCCGTGCCGGGCGTTGAGCCGGCGGCAGTGGGCGTAGGCCTCGCGGAGCCGGGGGTCGGTGACGCCTGCGGCGTCCAGTTCGCGTGCGGTCATGCCGGGATGCCTCTCGTGGCGGGGCGGGACGAACCGGCGGTGGAGCGAGGGGACCGCAGGCCGGTGATCCGGGCCGCGGCGAGCTTGCCGGAGATCAGGACGGTGGGGACGCCGACGCCCGGGGTGGTGCCACAGCCCGCCAGTACGGCGTTCTCCGTGCCGCGTACGAGGTTGCGGGGGCGGAAGGGACCGGTCTGCGCAAAGGTGTGTGCGGCCGAGAACGGCGTCCCGGCGGCGAGCCCCTGTGCGGTCCAGTCGGCCGGGGTGACCATGCGGTACTCCTCGATGGCGGCGCCGATGCCGGTGAGGCCCCGGCGTTCGAGGACGGCGAGCAGGCTGTCGCGGTACCGGGGGGCGAGGTCGCGCCACTCCCCCGCCCCGGGGCCGGTGTCGGTGTTGGGGCAGGGCGCCAGGATGTAGTGCAAGTGGCGCCCCGGCGGCGCGAGTTGCGGGTCGGACGCGGTGGGGCGGGTGAGCAGCAGGGAGGGGTCGCTCATCAGCTGACCGGTGCGGGTGAGTTCCTCGAAGGTCCGCTCCCAGGCGGCGCCGAAGGAGATCGTGTGGTGCGCCAGACGCGGCCAGGTCCGGTCGGTGCCGGCGTGCAGGATCACCGCGGACGGCGCATGGCGGAGCCGGACCGGGCGGCGGGGCCGCCGGCCGAGCAGCCGGTGGACGACCGGCAGGTCGGGGGTGAGCACCACCGCGTCACAGGGGATGCGCTCGTGCGCGGTGACCACCGCCGTGATCCGGTCGCCGGTGCGTTCCAGCCGGGTGACGTGGTGGCCGTAGCGGAAGGCGGCACCGGCGTCGGCGGCCGCGTCCGCCATCGCCCGGGGCAGGGCGTACATGCCGCCGCGGGGGAAGTACACCCCGGCGACGGTGTCCATGTAGGCGATGACGGCGTAGGCGGCCAGGGCGCGCGCGGGCGGGACCCCGGCATACAGCGCCTGGAAGGAGAAGACCCGGCGCAGCCGGGCGTCGGGCAGGAAGCGGCCGATCCGGTCGTCGAGCCGGCCGAATCCGCCGAGTGCGGCGAGGCGGACCAGGTCCGGGTGCATCAGCTGCAGCGGTGAGTCGAAGTTGGTGTCGATGAAGCGGTGGCGCTGGACCGCGTACAGCTGCTGCAGCCAGCGGCGCAGCCGCCGGTAGCCGTCGGCGGCCCGGGGCCCGGCGAACCGTTCGACCTCGGCCTCCATGGCCTCCGCGTCGGTGTGGACGTCCAGCTCGCTGCCGTCGGCGAACTGGGCGCGGTACGCCGGGTGCAGGGCCCGCAGCTCCAGCCGGTCGGTGAGCCGTTCGCCGACCGCGGCGAACGCCTCATCGATGAGGTCCGGCATGGTCAGCACGGTCGGGCCGGTGTCGATGCGGTAGCCGTGGCTCTCGATCCGGCCGGCCCGGCCGCCGGGCAGCGTCGCACGCTCGACGACCGTCACCCGCCGGCCGGCGCCGAGCAGATGCAGCGCGGCGGACAGCCCGGAGAGACCGGCGCCGACCACCACCACGTGGTCGGTGGGGCCCTTGACGGTTCTCATACGGTGCCCCTTTCGGCCACCCCGGCGGGTACGGACGAGGTGACTCCGTCGGGTGCCGGGCGCCGGACGGTGGCGGTGCGGAGGCCGGCGACGGAAGCGAAGAGGCTGCGCAGCCGGGCGGCCGCGGTGGGTTCCAGGGCGGCCGCGGCCAGATGGCGGATGCTGCGCGCGACCAGCCGGTGGATGCGCAGTTCGACGAGGTCGAGGGCACCGGTGGCGACGAGGACGGCGCGTACCCGCTCCAGATCCGCGGCGTCCAGTTCGCTGTCGCCGACACAGCGGTCGAGGAGCTTGAGGGCGGCCCGGTCACCGCACTCCATGGCGCGGGCCCGGCCGACCGCCAGCAGATAGGTGAGCTTGCCCTCCCGGATGTCGCCGCCGGACGGTTTGCCGGTCCGGTCCTGGTCCCCGAACACCCCCAACAGGTCGTCCTGGAACTGGAAGGCGACCCCGGCACAGCGGCCGGCAGCACACAGGGCCCGGGTGGTGTCCTCATCAGCACCGGCCAGGGCCGCGCCGAGCGCGAGCGGCCGCTCCACCGAGTAGCGCGCGCTCTTGAGGTACGCGGTACGGACGGCCAGCGCCGCGGAACGGGAGCCGGCGATCTGGCCGTACAGGTCGAGATACTGGCCGGCCACCATTTCCATCCGCATCGCCCGCCAGATGTTCCGCACTCGCGGACCGGTCTCCGCGCCGAGTTCCGCACCGGCGACCGTGTCATCCGCCCAGGCGAGGGCGAGATCACCGGCGAGTACGGCGGCGGAGGTGCCGAACCGCCCGGCCGCTTCCGCGGTGCCCGGCGTCGCGTACTGGCCGGCGAATTCGGCGTGGACCGCGGGTCTGCCGCGGCGCAGCGGTGACCGGTCCATCGCGTCGTCGTGGATGAGCGCACAGGTCTGGATGAGTTCGACGGCGGCGGACACCCGGAGTGCCGGCTCCACGGCACAGGCGCCCGGCCGGTCCTCGCAGGACCGAAGCCCCCACCACAGGAACTGGGAGCGGGTGCGCTTGCCCCCTTCCAGGGTGAAGCGCGCGACCCGCGCGGCCACATCCCGTGCGAAGGTGCCCTCGATCTCGGCCGCCCGCGCGACCTGCTCCCCGAGGACGCCGACGAGCATCCGGCCCACGGCGGCCGGCACATCCGCATCGACGGTGTCCGGCCCGAGGCCGCCTGAGCAGATGTCGGCACGGCCCGGAAGGACGTTCCCGGACGGGCAGCCGGACGGCGGCGGGCCGGCATCGCGCAGCGCGAGGGGGGCGGTTGCCCCGGTACGACGGCGCATCGTGATTCCTCTCGTCCGCGTCGGTCGGCGGAGGTCGGAGCGGCCCGCGGAGGTCCGTCGGCGACGCTCGGCGGGCTCGTGGTGCCCGGTCACTGCGGCCGTACACGGCCCGGCCCGCGGGTCAGGCGGACCGGAAGACAAGGGCGGCGTTCTGGCCGCCGAAGCCGAAGGACGTGCTGGCGGCGGCGGACAGGGGCGTCTGGCGGGGTGCCTTGGCCACGATGTCCAGGTCGATATCGAGGTCGGGGTCCTCGTGGTTGGCGGTGGGCGGGATGGTGTCCTGTTGGAGGCTCATGACCGTGACGGCCGCCTCGATGGCGCCCGCCGCGCCGATGGCGTGGCCGAGCGCGCCCTTGAGGGAGGTGACGGCGGGGGGCTCGGCGAAGACGGTGTGCAGGGCCCTGGCTTCCGCCAGGTCGTTCAGGCGGGTTCCGGTGCCGTGCGCATTGATGTGGTCGATGTCCCCGGGCGCCAGGCCTGCGTCGGCCAGGGCGGCGGTGAGGGCGGCCGCGGCGCCCCGGCCCTCGGGGTCGGGAGCGGCGTAGTGGAACGCGTCGCAGCTCGCCCCGTAACCGACCAGCTGCGCGCGCGGACTCGCACCGCGGGCGCGGGCGTGCTCGGGGCGTTCCAGCACCAGGACGGCGGCGCCTTCGGAGAGGACGAAACCGTCGCGTGCGGCGTCGAAGGGCCGGCCGGCGCCCGCCGGGTCCTCCGTACGCCGGGACAGTGCGCCCATGCGGTGGAAGCAGGCCGCGGGGATGGGGTGGCGGGCGGATTCCGCGCCGCCGGCCAGCACGAGGTCGCAGGTTCCGGCGCGCAGCAGGTCGCGGGCGATGCCGAGGGCGCTGCTGCCGGAGGCGCAGGCGGTGGAGACCGCGAAGTTGGGCCCGGTGGCCGTCAGGTCGAGGGCGATCTCGGCGGCCGCCATGTTGGGCACGCTGCGGGTGATGGCGAGGGGCGAGATGTCCAGCGGGCGGCCGGCCGCGAGCTTGGCGAACTCGGTGACATAGCGTTCCATGCTTCCGGTGCCCGTACCCATGACCACTCCGACGCGCGAGGCGTCCCACTCGGTGGGGTTGAGGCCGGCGTCGGCGACGGCGTGCCGGGCGGCGAGGAGGGCCATGGCGACGAACCGGTCCAGCCGCCAGGCGGCTTTCCGGCCGACCAGGCGTGCGGTGTCGAAGTCGGGCACCTGGCAGGAGATGTCCACCGGCAGCCCCACGAGCCCCGGGTCCCGGGTGGCGGTGGACCGGCCGGTGAGCAGGGTGTCCCAGGTGGCCCGTGCGCCGATCCCGGCCGGGCTGATGATGCCCAGCCCGGTGACGGCGACCTCACGGCACTGACCGGGCATCAGCTGCTGCTGTTCGGCGCGGTGGTCAGGGCCTTGTCGGCCGTACCGCTGTCCATCAGCGCGGCGAGTTCGCCGATGGTCGTCCGCAGCGGAACGTCGTCCAGGGAGATCCCGGTGCGCTCCTGCAGCATCAGGCCCATCTCGACGAGCGCGAGGGAGTCCAGGCCCAGGTCCTCGAAGGTGCGCTCGGGGGTGACCTCGGCGGGGTCGAGGTCGAAGGTCTCGGTGAGGGTGCTGGTGATCAGCTCTGCACTGGTGGGCACGGGTGACTCCTTCGGTTGGGGTGGTGGTGCCGGCCGCCGCCGTGGGCGGGGCGCTGTCCGGGCGCGAGCGTGCCTGCCTGGGTGCACCTCCCAGCGGAGCTGGGGGAGCGTCGCGAGCCAGACGGGACTTTGCGGACACCCTCCAGGGACCGCGGACAGGAACCGCGGGTCCGCGCCGCAGGAGCCCGGGGCACCGTGGGATGTGCGGGTGCGGACGGGGCGTTCATCGTGGCTCCAGGCGGGCGGGGGCGGCCGGCACCGGGGGCCGGTGCGCAGGGGTCGTTCTCGCGCTCTACTGTCGCCGACCGTGTCCCCGGGCCAGGGTCATGAAGGCACCTCCGAACGAGTGACTTATCGCTCTATAGCGCCGGACGCTCTTCTTCCCTGGGCGTCGGCTGCGGTCCACGGAGCCGGGCACGGCCGTCGGATGACGCACCGTGGGGGCGGTCCGGCCGGCCGAGCCAGCGGGCGGCGGCCGCGGCGGTGAGCAGGGTGACGACTCCGGCGACGATGGCGGTCAGCGTCATGGCGTCCGTGAAGGCTCTTCGTGCGGCGGACAGCACGCTGCTGCGCAACGGGCCGGGCAGGCGCATGGCCTGTGCGGGGACGGACAGCATGCTGTGCCGGGCCGCCGCGGCCACCGGCGCAGGGGCGTGCAGATCGGTGAGGGAGGTGGAGAGCCGGGAGGTGAAGACGGCCGCGAGCAGGGAGCCCTGGACCGCCACCCCGAGGGCGGAGCCGACCTGGCGGGTGGCGTCGTTGATGGCCGAGCCGAGTCCGGCTCTTTCGGTGGCGACCGAGCCCATCACCGATTCGGTGGCCGCTGCCGCCACCAGTCCGGCGCCGACGCCCGCCACCAGCTGGAAGGCCGCGCAGTGCGGGTAGTCGGAGTCGGGGGTGGTGGTCGCCAGGATGGCGAAACCGGCCGACACCAGGGCCAGACCGCCCACGACGGGGATCCGGCCGCCCAGCCGTGCCCGTACGGGTACGGCACACACCGCGCCGAGGGCCAGTCCGGCGGGCAGGGGCAGCGTCCGCACTCCGGCCTGCCAGGGGCTGAAGCCCAGCACCCCCTGGAGGTAGAGGGTCAGCACGAACAGCGCCCCGAACATGGCGAAGGACATCAGCGCCAGGGCCGCCGCGGCCACCCCGATGGCCGGCACCCGCAGCAGGGACAACGGGAGCATCGGTGCGGGCGCGTGCAGCTGCCGGCGGACGAAGGCGGCGAGCAGCAGGGCGGCGGCGGCGAATCCGGTCAGGGCGGCCGGGCTGGTCCAGCCGCGGTGCGGGCTCTCGGTGATCGACCACACCAGGACCAGCAGCCCCGCGGCGGACAGGGCGGCACCGGGCACATCGAAGCCGGCCCGCCGCCGCGCATGGGACTCGGGCACCAGGAGCAGGGCCAGGACGATGATGACGGCGGCCGGCGGCAGATTGATCCAGAAGGCGGCGCGCCAGGAGAAGTGCTCCACCAGCCAGCCACCGATGACCGGACCGCACAGGCCGCCCATGCCGCCGACCGCTGCCCACGCGGCGATCGCCCGGCTGCGCAACTGGGCCTCGGGGAACAGATGGTGGAGGACCGCCAGCGTCGCCGGCATCAGCAACGCGGCCCCGGCCCCCATGGTGCAGCGCGCGGCGATCACCTGCCAGGGCTGCGCGGCCACCGCGCCGCCCAGCGAGGCCCCCGCACAGACCGCCACACCGCAGACGAAGGAACGCCGTCGGCCCCAGGCGTCGGTGAAGGCCCCCACGGCCAGCACCGTTCCGCCCAGGACCAGGGCGTAGCCGTCGACGATCCACTGGACCTGCGCGGTGGAGGTGTTGAGTCCGCCCTGCAGGTCGGGCACCGCGACATTGAGGACCGTCAGATCCAGGCCGAGCATGAACAGGCCCAGGCACACCACGGCGGCCGCTCCCACGCGGCGCCCGGGTGCGACCGGCGTGCGGTCCGGCGTGCGGTCCGGCGCGTCGGCCGTCATGCCGTCGCCACGGGGCGGTTGAGGGCGGCGTCGAGAGTGCCGGCGAGATGGCCGACCAGTGCTTTCGTCTCCGTCTGCAGGTAGGTGTGCCCGCCGGGGAAGAGCTGGGTCGGGGCCGGTGTGGTGACCAGGTCGTTCCATGCCTGGAGGTCCTGCACGCTGGTGACGGGGTCGTGTTCACCGCCGTAGAGGGCCAAGGGCACGTCGAGGGGCGGCTCGGGGCGGTGCCGGTAGTGCAGGAGCAGCAGACAGTCGGCCAGCAGCGGGGTGCAGGCAGCGGCCATCAGGCGGGCGTCGGCGAGCAGTTGGTCGGGGATCGGGCCGACGAGTTCGCGGATGCCTTCCAGCCCGGCGGTCAGCCGCGGCGGCAGGCCCGCGCTGTAGGCGTCGATATGCGGGGCCGACAGTGAGGACATCGCCAGCAGCGAGGGCAGCCGGCCGTGGGTGCGCCGCAGATGGCGGGTCGCCTCGTAGGCCAGCAGCGCGCCCGCGCTGTGTCCGAAGACCGCGAACGGGCGGGGGTCGGTCCAGTCGTCGAGTACCGCGGCAAGCCGGGCGCTCAGATACGCGGGGTCGGTCAGCGAGGGTTCCGCGGCGCGTGTGCCACGGCCGGGCAGCGCCACGGAACACGGCTCGACCCAGGGCGGCAGCAACGGCGCCCAGCGCAGATAGCAGTCCGGGCCGGCCCCGGCGGGCGGCACACAATACAGGCGCAGCGCCGCCTGCGGACGGGCAGCCAGCACGACACGCTCCGGCACCGCCGACGCCGCTACCGTCACCGACGTCGACCCTTCTGTGAAACCGACACCCACGACCCACGCCCTTCGCCTCGCGCTCCACTGGTTCAGGCTCCGCCCTGGCACAGCCGGCCGCCCCGAACGGGCCGCGTGCAGCCGTTCGCGCCCGGGGCGTCCCGGCCGAGCGGCCGGCCGACGGGGTACGGAAACCTCCGGCCGGACACAGGACCGGTGCCCACGCCGACCCTGCCCTCCCCCGCCCTCTCACTCCACACACCACGCAAGGCGCCGCCCCCCTCTGACACCAACGGCGGCAGCCGGGCCCGGTCGTCAAACTCCCGCCCGCCCCGCGGCGTCTGTCGAGTGCGACGGGACCCCGGTCACGGAATGCCGCGAGACCGGCCGGTCGCGCGGCGGCCGTGGCGAGGGTGCGTGTCGGGCGTCCTCACTCCTGCTCGGAACCGGCCGACACCCCGATGGGCTCCGGCGTGGCCGGACTACCGGCAATTCTCCTAGTTCCGTCCCCTCGGCCTTGTCGGCCTCCAACGGTGCGGTGAAGCTGTCGGTCGGGCGAGGGTTCGTCCCGGTGGGAAGGCTGCCGCTGACGCGGGCACCGCAGCCCCGATGTCCGGAAGGCCGATCGTCCGCGCTCGCGCCGGCCCGTCCGTTTCCACCGCGGCCGACAGCAGCTCCCCCTCCCGGCCTCTGCTGTGGAGGTATGTGACCGGGTCGGGCCATGACTGCGCACCAGGATTTCCGCGCGGAGGTCACTCGGATGTTCTTCGTGGGGCCGACACGAAAGAGGGACGAAGTGGTCGCTCAACAGACACTGTCCGACGGCAGCAGGGCCGGACACCTGCAGCCGGGGGCGTCCCGGCGGCGCCTTCCGCAGCCCCTGCCGCTCACCCTTGACGACCTGTTCACCAGCACTGCCCGCAGGTTCCCGATGGCCAGAGCCGTCCAGGAAGGGCACCACCACCTGTCCTACGGCGAAGCCGAAAACCGGGCCGCACAGTTGGCGTCGGCGCTGGTACGCGGCGGAGTGCAGTTGGGCGACCCGGTGATCGTCCACTGCGCCGGCCACCGGCAGGCGGTGGTGGCCCAGCTTGCGGTGCTGAAGGCCGGAGGGGTGTGCGTCCCCCTCCCCTCGGCGTTGCGCGGTGCGCGGCTCGACCGGATCACAGAGGTCAGCGGGGCCCGGGTGGTGCTGTGCAGCACCGTGACCCGCCCGCTGTGGAGCTACCGCCTCATGTCCTGGGTACTGGACGACCCGGCCACCTGGAGCAAGATCACCGCCCAGCGGCCGGACCCCTCGCTGCCGCGTTCCGGACACACCGAAGCCGCCTACCTGCTGGTCTCCGATGCGGACCGCCAGGGGGTCAGCGGCTATCTGACCGACCATCGCGCATGGCAGCAGACGCTGTCCGCAAGGATCCGCCGGGTCGGCGGTGCGCACGACGGGGTGATCGTGCACCATCCTCCCGTCCGCACGACGACACTGCCCGCGATGTGGTGGGCGTTCGCCTGCGGAGGCAAAGTCCGTGCCACGGGGCCGTCCTTGCCCTACGGCAGCATTCGCAGCGCAGACGGGGCGTGCCTGGCCGAGGACACTGCGCCGGTGCTGGCTTCCGGCAGGCTCGGACGCTGGAGACACAACGGCACGCTGGAATTCTGCGATCCGTCCACAGTGCCGCCATCCGCCGCACGGCCCCGGAACCCGTAGGTGCGGACGGAGCATGCACGGGAACCGGCCGGCGTCGCCGGAGTGCTCCGGCGGGTCCGGGGGATCGCCCGGCCGACTGGGCCGCCAAGGCACCCTCCCGGCGCCGTTCCACCAGACCGCCCCTGACCGGCAATTCCCTAGAGTTCCCCCACCGGGCTGGCTCCCTCTCACCGGTCCGTGCTGGGCTGTGGCTGTCATCGGGCTCGGGCCACACCGAAAGGGGAGTCGCCATGGCATTCACCACTGCCCTGGGGCGCCGCTCGCACGCCTCGTAGTGCGGACCTGCCCTCGACCGCATGCTCGACCGGCCACCGCCCGCCGTGTGGCACGGCGCCGAGCGTCCCGCTTCCCGCTTCCCGCTTCCCGCACCGGACCGGACCGGACCGAAGTCTTCGGTCTGCGACGGCCGCCCTGTCCGGTGCGGCCCCCGCTGCGCACGGGCTCCGAGCGCGGCGCCCCAGTGGCCACCAACAGCAACGGAGGAGTCATGGTTTACGAGCCGAACGCGCCGGTGATCCCGTACAAACGCACCTGCCCTTTCGATCCGGCAGCCGAATACGCCCGGCTGCGCGAGGAGGACCCGATCAGCCCGGTGACCTTCGAGCTGGCGCCGCGCGAGAAGAACGGCTGGCTGGTCACCCGGCATGATCACATCCGCCAGATCATGACGGACCCGCGCTTCAGCCACCGCAGCGAGCTGCTGGCGCTGGTGCACTCGCCGCCGTTCCCCGTGGAGGACTACTCCCCCGAGCCGTCCGCGCCGGGCAACTTCGTGCGGATGGACGCTCCGGAACACACCCGGTACCGCCGGCTGCTGACCGGCTTCTTCACCGTACGCAAGATCCAGCAGTACGAGCCCACGCTGGCACGGATCATCGACGGTGTACTCGACGAAATGGCCGCGATGGAGCCCCCGGTGGACCTGGTGAAGGTCTTCGCGGAGCAGATCTCCGCCAGGTCCACCTGCTCCATCATGGGGGTGGCGGAGAGCGATCTGGCAGCCCTGGCGGAGCACTTCTCCGTCATCATGGGGATCAACTACACCCTCGACGAGTTCATCCATCACAACTCCGCGCTCAATGCGACGCTGGAGCGGATGATGGCCGAGCGGTTCGCCGGCGATCCGAGTGCTGACCTGCTCGGTCAGCTCATCGCGACCGGGGAGCTCACCGAACAGGAGATGTTCAACATCGCCTGGATCGCCATCGGCGGTGCGCTGGACACCACTCCCAACATGTTCGCGCTGGGCACCTTCGCGCTGCTGGAGCACCCCGAGCAGCTGGCGAAGGTGCGGGAGCGGCCGGAGCTGATGGAGAACACCGTCGAGGAGCTGCTGCGCTATCTGACGATCTCTCACTTCGGGGCGAGCCGGGTGGCGCTGGAGGATGTCGAGATCGACGGCAGGACCATCAAGGCCGGCCAGACGGTGGTGCTGTCGCTGCCGTCGGCCAACCGCGATCCGCGCTACTTCGAGAACGCGGACGCCTTCGACATCGACCGCCCGTCGCGCCGGCATCTGGCCTTCGGCTTCGGGATCCACCAGTGTCTAGGGCAGCACCTCGCGAGGGCCTCGCTGCGCATCGGCTTCCAGAAGCTGTTCGACCGCTTCCCGGACCTGCGACTCGCGATGCCCGCCGAGCAGGTGCCGCTGCGGGAGACCGCGATGCACTACGGCGTGTACGAACTGCCCGTGACCTGGGGCTGATTCCCCGGGCCGGCTGGTCGGGCAGGCCCGCCGTCCCGTGGCCACAGACCGCCCATCGATCACCGGCGTGGCGCAGACCGCCCCGCCTCCGTATCCGAGGAATTCCATTGGATGACTCCGTGACCGCCCAGCGAAGCACTCCCCCACAGCCGCTGTCCGCACATACCGGCCAGGATCCCGGTCGTGAGGCCGTGGACACTGCCGCGGCGAGACCGGTGCGCTTCGGCGCGTTGGGTACCTCGTCCTTCGGATGGCGACGTGTGCTGCCGGCGATGGCGGCCTGCCCGCAGACCGAACTGGTCGCGGTGGGCGGCCGCAGCCCGGAGCGCTCGCGGCGGTTCGCCGACCGGTTCGGCTGCGCCGGCTCCTCCCTGACAGCACTCCTGGAACGCGACGACATCGACGCCGTCTACATCTCCCTGCCGCCGTCACTGCACGGCGAATGGGCGGCCCGGGCGCTGCACGCGGGCAAGCACGTACTGGTCGAGAAGCCGATCGCCACAACGGCCGCCGAGGCCCGTGCCGTGGTGACGCTGGCCGAGGACCGTGACCTGGTGCTGCGGGAGAACTTCATGTTCCTGCACCATCCGCAGCATGACGCGGTCGCGGCCCTGATCGCCGAAGGGCGGCTCGGAGGACTGCGCTCCTTCCGCGGTGCCTTCTGCTTCCCACCGCTGCCCACGGAGGACATCCGGTATGTGCCCGGTCTCGGTGGCGGGGCGCTCCTCGATGCGGGGGTGTATCCGCTGCGGGCGGCCGCGATGCTGCTGGGTCCCGGGCTGCGGGTGGCGGGCGCCACGGCGCGGGTGCGGCAGTCCGACGGGCTCGATCTGTCCGGCCAGGCGCTGCTGGTGTCACCGTCCGGCGTGCTGGCGAGCGTCGAGTTCGGCTTCGAGCACGCCTACGGTTCGTCCTATTCCCTGTGGGGCGAGGCGGCGAAGCTCACGGTGGGCCGGGCGTTCACCCCGCCGGCCGGGTACCAGCCGGTGCTGGTGCTGGAGGAACAGGACCATGTCGAGAAATTCACGCTCCCGCCGGCGGACCAGCTGAACGGGTCGCTCGCCGGGTTCGCCGCTGCCGTGGCCGCCGGTGGCGCTGCGGCCTCGCCCCGGGAGGCCCGGTGGCGGCAGGACGCGGTCGCCACGATGGAACTCGTCGATGCGGTCCGCGCGCAGGCCGTGCCGGTGACCGTCGAGGGGTAGCGGACCGGGCAGGGGCCCCGGTGTGACGCCAGGCCCTTAGCCGGCGCCCGGGAAGTCCAGTGCGCCGGGGGTGACGGCCGGGACGAGGCCCTCGGCGGCGGCCCTGCCGAGCAACTCCCGCACCGCCGCGTATCCGTCCTCGCCGAGGTCGGCGGTGTAGTCGTTCACATACAGCCCGATGTGCTGCTCGATCACGTCCGGGGCCATCTCCTGGGCATGCTCAAGGACATAGGGACGGGATGCCGACGGGTTGTCCCAAGCGAAGCGGACGGAGTCGGCGGCAGCGTGGGCCACCGCCCTCAGCTGTTCCTCTCCGAGGTCCCTTCTGGCGACGATCGCCCCGAGCGGGATCGGCCGGCCGGTGCCGGTCTCCCACTCCTCGCCCATGTCGGCGAGGCGGTGCAGCCCGTATTGCCGGAAGGTGAAGCGGGCCTCGTGGATGACGAGCCCCGCGTCGGCCCGGCCGTCCCGGACCGCGGGCATGATCTCGTCGAAGGGCATCACCACGATGTCCCCCACTCCGCCCGGCACGGCCCGCGCCGCCCACAGGCGGAACAGCAGATACGCGGTCGAGCGCACGCCGGGCACCGCCACGCGCCGCCCCGCCAGCCACTCCGGGCCGGAGCCGGCCGGGCCGTCCTCGGACCGGGTGAGGACCAGTGGCCCGCAGCCATGGCCCAGCGCGCCGCCGCACGGCAGCAGCACATACTCGTCCAGCACATACGGCAGGGCCGCGTAGGAGATCTTGAGCAGATCCGCACCGCCGCGTTCCGCGAGGCCGTTGGTGACGTCGATGTCCGCGAGGGTCACCGCGAGTCCGGGAGCCTCCGGAAGCAACCCGTGTGTCCAGGCGTGGAACGCGAAGGTGTCATTGGGGCACGGTGAGTGCGCGATCGTCAGCCGCTGGGTCATGGGTCCGCTCCGGGGCTCGTTCGGGCTGTCGGCGCGGGGTTCCGGCGCCGTGCCTACCAGCAAACCCGTTGTAGGTATGGGGATTTCCCCATAGTGGCCTCGGCGAGTATGAGAGGGGCCGTCGGCGTTGCCGTGTCGGACTGTCACCCCTGTGCCGGTCCGGCGGGGTGACACGGGCGGCAGACCGGCTCCCGCAGATCCGCGTGCGCCTTCCTTCACCTCGTCCGGCCGGCCCTGCGACGGAGTGGCGAATGTGCAGACGTTGCAGGTCTCCCGGGCGGCTCCCGAAGGAATCCACTGAGGCGATGCCATCAGCGCCTGAGAGCACTTTTCAGCCAGGGTCAAGCACTGAGGAAGGTAGTTGGGGATGGACGCAGGACTCAAGCGTGAGCTGGAGGAGAAGGTCGGTGCGGGAGAGCGGCTGTCCCGCGAGGACGGTATCGCCCTCTACGGGTGCGACGACCTGGCATGGCTGGGCGGGCTGGCTCATGAGGTGCGGACGCGCAAGAACGGCGATGTCGTGCACTTCAACGTCAACCGTCATCTCAACATGACCAATGTGTGCACCGCGTCGTGCGCCTACTGCTCCTTCCAGCGCAAGCCGGGCGAGAAGGACGCGTACACGATGCGCATCGAGGAGGCCGTCCGCCTCGCCAAGGCGATGGAGAACGACAACCTCACCGAACTGCACATCGTCAACGGCCTGCACCCGACCCTGCCGTGGCGCTACTACCCGCGCTCGCTCAGTGAGCTGAAGAAGGCGCTGCCGCACGTCTCCCTCAAGGCCTTCACCGCCACCGAGATCCACCACTTCGAGACCATCTCCGGGCTCTCCGCCTCCGAGATCCTCGACGAGCTGATCGACGCCGGCCTGGAGTCGCTGACCGGCGGCGGCGCCGAGATCTTCGACTGGGAGGTCCGGCAGCACATCGTCGACCACCGCACCCACTGGGAAGACTGGTCGCGCATCCACCGCCTCGCCCACGAAAAGGGCCTCAAGACCCCCTCGACGATGCTCTACGGGCACATCGAGGAGCCCCGCCACCGTGTCGACCACGTGCTGCGGCTGCGTGAGCTCCAGGACGAGACCGGCGGCTTCCAGGTCTTCATCCCGCTGCGCTACCAGCACGACTTCGTGGACATGCAGGACGGCAAGGTCCGCAACAAGCTCCAGGCCCGGACCACCATGGCATCGGGCGCGGAGGCCCTGAAGACCTTCGCGGTCTCCCGCCTCCTCTTCGACAACGTCCCGCACGTCAAGGTCTTCTGGGTCATGCACGGGGTATCCACGGCCCAACTGGCTCTGAACCACGGGGCGGACGATATGGACGGCTCGGTGGTCGAGTACAAGATCACGCACGACGCGGATGACTTCGGCACACCGGACAAGCTGACCCGCGAGGACATTCTCGAACTGATCCGGGACGCCGGCTTCCGCCCCGTCGAGCGCAACACCCGCTACGAGACCATCCGCGAGTACCCGGGCCCGGACCCGGACCGCCGCGAGTCGCCGCAGCCCATGCGGGTCTGAGGCCCGCCGGCCCGAGCGCCCGAAACCACAGACGAAGACCAAGACCAAGACCACGATCGGCAGGCAGGCGGTATGTCCACCAACGCGAACGTGAACGACGACAAACTCGAGGTCTGGATCGACCAGGACCTGTGCACCGGAGACGGCATCTGCGTGGAGTACGTGCCGGAGGTCTTCGAGCTGGACATCGACGGTCTCGCCTATGTGAAGGGTGAGGACGACGAGTTGCGCCAGGAGCCCCGGGCGACCGTGCCGCTGCCCCTGGATCTGATCCGGGATGTCGCGGACTCGGCCAAGGAATGTCCGGGCGAGTGCATTCACGTACGGCGTGTCAAGGACGCGGTGGAGGTCTACGGGCCGGAGGCCGAGTCGGCCTGACCGGGGCCGGCGGGCCCGCAGGACACGCAGGACACGCAGCGAACAGGCTGGTTCCCGGAAGGTGCTTTCGGGAACCGGCCTGTCGGCATGGGTCCGGTCGGCCGGGGTGGGTGGATGGCCCTTCGGCGTGGGCCGCGCCGCCGGAGTGTCCGGTCTGCCGCTCTGACGCGGCGATCCGATGGCATGGGGCGTCCGCCGGCCTGGACACAGCACGGCGGTGACCGGATCAGCCGAGTGATCCGGTCACCGCGTGGGAGGGGGCTACGGGACGAGTGGCGAGGAAAGCTGAGCCGGTCAGCTCGCCCCGATCACCTTCAGCTCGGGATGGCTCCTCGCGTCGTCCGGGCCGTCCAGGGCTGTCGAGGACAAGTGGGAGACGACATGGTCGTCGACCGGGTCGTTGGCCGGGTCGTCGTGCACGACCAGGTGCTGGTAGGTCGTGTCGCGCTGCGCCGGGACCCGTTCGGCCGACCGGATCAGCTGCAGCAGTTCCATACGGTCCGAGCGGTGCTTGGCGCCGGCCGAGGAGACCACGTTCTCCTCTAGCATCACCGAGCCGAGGTCGTCGGCGCCGTAGTGCAGGGAAAGCTGTCCGGCCTCCTTACCTGTGGTCAGCCAGGACCCCTGGATGTGCGGGACGTTGTCCAGGAAGATCCGCGCAATGGCGAGCATGCGCAGATACTCGAAGACCGTCGCCTGGGTCTGGCCCTTCAGGTGGTTGTTCTCCGGCTGGTAGGTGTACGGGATGAAGGCGCGGAAGCCGCCCGTACGGTCCTGGACGTCGCGGATCATGCGGATGTGCTCGATCCGCTCGGCGTTGGTCTCGCCGGTGCCCATCAGCATCGTGGAGGTCGACTCCACACCCAGCTCATGGGCCGCCTCCATGATCTCCAGCCAGCGCTCACCGGACTCCTTCAGCGGAGCGATGGCCTTACGGGGGCGCGCCGGCAGCAGCTCGGCACCGGCGCCCGCGAAGGAGTCGAGGCCGGCGGCGTGGATGCGCTGGATCGCCTCCTCGACGGACACCTTGGAGATCCGGGCCATGTGCTCGACCTCGGAGGCGCCGAGGGAGTGGATGACCAGCTGCGGGAAGGCCTTCTTGATGGCGGAGAAGTGCTCCTCGTAGTACTCGACGCCGTAGTCGGGGTGGTGGCCGCCCTGGAACATGATCTGGGTGCCGCCCAGTTCGACGGTCTCCGCGCAGCGGCGCAGGATGTCGTCGAGGTCGCGCGTCCAGCCCTTGGCGGTGTCCTTGGGCGCGGCGTAGAAGGCACAGAACCTGCAGGCCGTCACGCACACATTGGTGTAGTTGATGTTGCGTTCGATGATGTACGTCGCGATGTGCTCGGTACCGGCGTAGCGACGGCGGCGCACGGCGTCGGCGGCCTTGCCCAGCGCGTGCAGCGGAGCGGAGCGGTAGAGGTCCAGCGCCTCTTCGGGGGTCACCCTGCCGCCCTTGGCGGCACGGTCCAGTACGGACTGGAGGCCACGCTCGGTGGCTTCGGACGGTCGGGGCATGTCGACGGCCTTTCCGGGTGTGCTTCGGGCTTGTTGCTGGTGATGTCACATGCTGATTGCTTCGCTGCCCAGCAGCCGGACGCGGACGTCCGGCGGGAAGCCGGCCAGTCCGCCGCCCACCCTGCGGGCGAATTCCGCGATTCCGGCGAGCTGCCGCTCACCGAGGCTGAAGTCGAGGGCGGTGGTGTAGTAGTGCTCCAGCGTCCGTGCGTCGAACGCCTCCCACCGGGCGGCCTGTTCGCAGACCTCCTTGACCTCGGCGAGGGACAGATCGCGGGACGCCAGCAGGTCGGCGTGTACGCGGTGGACGGTCTCCGGCTCCCTGGCGAGGAAGTCCTTGCGGGCGGCGAAGACGGCGAAGACGAAGGGCAGTCCGGTCAGGTCGCGCCACATCCGCCCCAGGTCGTGCACCTGCAGACCGAGCCGGGGTGCGTCGTGCAGGGAGGCCCGCAGGGCGGCGTCACCGATGACGACGGCCGCTCGTGCCTGCTGCATCATTGCCGCGAGGTCCGGAGGGCAGACGAAGTACTCGGGCCGGACGCCGACCGACTCCGCGAACAGCAACTCGGCGAGGCGGACCGAGGTCCGGCTGGTGGATCCGAGGGCGACGGGTTCGCCGTCCAGCTGGTCCAGCGGGACCTGGCTGACGATCAGGCAGGACTCCACGGGGCCGTCGCTGCCCACGGCGATGTCCGGCAGCGCCACCAGATCATCGGCGTGCTTGAGGAATTCGAGGAGGCTGATCGGCCCGATGTCGAGCGTGCCGGCGACGAGTGCGTCGCTCAGGGCATCCGGGCTGTCCTTCCTCAGGTCCAGGTCGAGCAGACCGCCGCTTCTGGCCAGCCCCCAGAACAGCGGCAGGCAGTTGAGGAAGTCGATATGACCGACCCTGGGCCGTCGCCCGGTGCGCGGTGCGGGCGTGGCCGACGCGGTGAGTAGCGGTTCAGACATGTCTGTCAGGGCTCCAGGGTGGCTCGGTCGGGGCAGCGCGGCGGCCCCTACGCATGGTGGGGGAGAGCCGCAGAGGTGAAGTGGTCGCTGAGCACGGTCATCACCTCTTCCGGCCGGTCGGCCAGGTAGAAGTGCCCGCCGGGAAAGACCCGCACTTCGAAGTCGCCGGTGGTGTGCGCGTCCCAGGACCGGGCTTCGTCGAGGGATGTCTTGGGGTCGTCGTCCCCGACGAGCACGGTGACTGGGCAGCGCACGACGGCCGCGGGCTCGCTCCGGTAGGTCTCGACGGCCTTGTAGTCGCTGCGGAGCGCGGGCAGCACCATCCGCAGCATCTCGTCGTCGTCGAGGACCCGCGAGTCGGTTCCGCTCATCGCCCGCAGCTCGGCGACGATGCCGTCGTCGTCCCGCCGGTGCACCTGCTCATCGCGGTACATGGACGGCGCCCTGCGCCCGGAGGCGAACAGCCGCAGGGGGCCGTCCCCGTGGCGTTCCAGCCGCCGTGCCACCTCGAAGGCCACCAGCGCGCCCATGCTGTGGCCGAAGAAGGTCAACGGCCGGTCGGACCAGGCTCCCAGCGCATCGGCGATCCGGTCCGCCAGGAGGCGGATGTCGTCGATCGCCGGTTCCCGGCGGCGGTCCTGCCGCCCGGGGTACTGCACGGCGATCACGTCCACGCCGGGGCTGAGCGCGGCCGAGACGGGGTGGTAGAAACTCGCGGAACCGCCGGCGTGCGGGAAACACACCAGGCGCCGGCCCGCGTCCGGGGCGGGGTGGAAGCGCCGGCACCACAGGCCATCGTCCGCAGTGGGTGAACTCATCGTTCTGATCCTTTCCGGTGGACCGGTCCGGCCGCGCCACGGCCGGCACCGTCGTCCGAGCGGACCGGGAAACACTTGCTGCCGCCACTATCCAGTGGGCCCGGACCACCAGCACAAGGCCTGTCGGCCCGATGCGGCGGAAGTCTGGGCGTTTCCCCGGTTCTCAGCTGTGGGGGAACCGGACCGGTGGCGCAGCAGAGCGCCCCGGGGCCTGCGCGGTCACGCGGCGCGGTGCGCTGTGACCGGTCACCGGCCGGGCGCCTGCTCCTCTCAGGCCGTCCCGTTGTCCTTCGTCTCCGCGGCTGCCCCTGATCTGGCCGGCTTCCCCTTCCCCCGTCCGGGGAAGAGCAGGCGAAACACACCGGTCCTGTGCAGGATGATGTGCGTGATCACCTGCAGCACGATGTAGGTCACGAAATACAGCACACCGTCGAGCGCCGGCACCGAATCGACGGGCAGGGCGTACGCCATGATCACCCGGAGCGCCGCGTCGACCAGCAGCCCGCATCCCCACAGCACCGTCAGACCGCGCCAGACACGGCGGAATTGCGGATCGGCGTGCCAATACCCTTCCAGCTTCCCCGACTTGCCCGGGAGCAAGCTCTTGAGTGCCCGGTAGGCGAACGGACGGGAGGTGTACAGGGTCGCGAGGATCCACAGCGCGATCAGTCCGGTGAACCAGCCGCCTCTGGCCAAGGCCAGGCGCGGGCTGCCGGAAAGGAGGGAACCCAGCCCGGCGAGCACGAGGATGGCGAGCACGAAGACGCCGACGCTGTCGACCCTGCGCTGTCTGACGATGGAGTATCCGGTGCTGAGTGCCGGCGCGGCGGCGCTGATCAGCAGCGACACCAGTTCGCTGGAGCCCGCGCTGCGCAGTACGTAGTAGAGCCCCACGGGAAGAACGACATCACAGAGCAACGTCAACGCGAACTGCCGGCGGGCCGCGGTCTCCTCCCTCCGATTGCTGTCTTGTGCCAACTCGGTCTCTTCAGGCAGTGCAGCCACCGCTGCTCCTTGAGTCGTCTGTTGCCGCCCGCCCGTGCCGGATCGGGTAGCTCTCCGAGGAGTCCGCGCCTCTGGAGCTCGACCGACCCTGATACCTACCGAGTTGCACAGTCAAGCAACAGCTCGCACGGACCAGCGGACAAGGCGCCCCGTCCCCGCAGTGGCAGCGGCGGCACAGCCGGGGCTGACCAGGGACGCAGCGCTTGCCACCCGGCCCGTCGGCACAGTGGCCCCGGCACGCGGGTTCTGGAGCATTTCCCAGAATTGTGATCCGGAGTCGCGGTGCCCCGGGACGTCGGCATTAAGGTCGCCGGCAGATACCTGGCGGGGCTCACCGCGCCTGGCGTGGGATCACGGCGCCGGTTCCGATCCGGTCCAGCCGATGGTGGAACGCGACCTGGAGAATCCATGATCATCGATGACTGCCGTGTCTGCGGCAACCGCACCCTGCTGCCGGTTCTCGACCTGGGCCCACAGGCTCTCACCGGCACCTTTCCCCGTACCCGGGACGAGGCGGTGCCCACGGTCCCCCTGGAACTGGTCACGTGCTCACCGGACGGCTGCGGCCTCGTCCAGCTCCGCCACACCGCCGACTTCGGGCTGATGTACGGGGACAACTACGGCTACCGCTCCGGCATACGCCCGTTCATGGTCCAGCATCTCCACCACAAGGTCGCGGCGATCACCGACCTGGTCGGCCCCGGTCCCGGCGATCTGGTGGTGGACATCGGCAGCAATGACTCCACGCTGCTGCGCGGCTACCCGACCCCCGGCCCGACACTGGTCGGCATCGACCCGACCGGGCCGAAGTTCCGCGAGTACTACCCGCCGCACGCCGAACTGATCCCCGACTTCTTCTCCCGAGACCAGTTCACCGAACGGTTCGGCTCGCGCCGTGCGAAGGTCGTCACCTCCATCGCGATGTTCTACGACCTGCCGCGGCCGATGGCGTTCATGCAGGACGTGTACGACGTCCTCGACGACGACGGCGTCTGGGTGATGGAGCAGAGCTATCTGCCGGCGATGCTCGAAGGCACCGCCTACGACGTGGTGTGCCATGAGCACCTGGAGTACTACGCGCTGCGGCAGATCGAGTGGATGGCCGAGCGCGTCGGATTCACCGTCCTCAAGGCCGAGCTCACCGAGGTGTACGGCGGCAGCCTCTGTGTGACCCTCGCCAAGCGGCCCGGCCGCTACCCCGTCGACGAGGCGGGGCTGGCTGCCGTCCGCGCCAGGGAGACCGCCCTCGGGCTGGACACCATGGCGCCGTTCGAAGCGTTCGCCAAGCGCGTCCATGACTATCGCGACCGCCTTCGTGACTTCCTCGACGACTCGCGCAAGGCGGGCAAGGTGACCCTCGGGTACGGCGCTTCGACCAAAGGCAATGTCATCCTGCAGTTCTGCGGGCTCACCGAGGACGATCTGCCCTGCATCGGCGAGCCCAACGCGGACAAGTCCGGCTGCTTCACGCCCGGTACGGGGATCCCCATCGTCTCGGAGGAGGAGGCCAAGTCCCGGCGCCCCGACCAACTGCTGGTGCTCCCCTGGATCTACCGGGAAGGCTTCATCGAGCGGGAGAGCGCCTTCCTGGCCGGCGGCGGCAAGCTGGTCTTCCCGCTGCCCGAGCTCTCCGTCGTCTGACCGTGCGGCCGCCGTCAGGCAGGGGTCCTCCGGCTCCGGCACTAGGGAATCTTCCACATGGGTGCGGACCATACTGAGGCAGACACAGCCGGGATCAGCCCGTCCTCCGGTCGGAACACACGGCCGTGCCCTGTACGCGACGAGCTGTGCCTGCCTCCGCAAGCAAGAACTTGTTTCCGAACGTGGTGGGAGCGCGAAAACGTGAGTGACATGAGGCGCACCGAACCGATCCGGCAGCGGCGGCCCGGGACGCGGCCCGCGGCGCTGTCCGCGCACGACGCGGCGGGCAGGTGATCCGTGATGCGTACCCGAAAGCTCGCCGTCGGCGGCGGATTCGAGTTCACCCCCGACATCCACCTCGACCACCGCGGGCTGTTCTTCTCGCCGTTGCAGGACGAGGCGTTCGTCGCGGCGGTCGGCCACCGGTTCCCCGTGGCACAGACCAACCACAGCAGGTCGGCCAAAGGTGTGCTGCGCGGGCTCCACTTCACGGCCACTCCCCCGGGTCAGGTCAAGTACGTCTACTGCGCACGGGGGCAGGCGCTGGACGCCGTCGTGGACATCCGGGTGGGGTCGCCCACCTTCGGCCAGTGGGACCTCGTCACGCTGGACTCGGAGTCCTGCCGGGCCGTGTACATCCCCGACGGGCTCGCCCACGCCTTCCTGGCGCTGGAGGACGACACCGTCATGTCGTACCTCGTGAGCAGTGCTTACCGGGCCGAGCTGGAGCACGCGATCGATCCGTTCGACCCCGCGATCGGGCTGCCCTGGCCGCACAATGTGGAGTACCGCCTGTCCGGGCGGGACACCAGCGCGCCCAGTCTGGCGGAGGCCGAGGCCCAGGGCCTGCTCCCGAGGTACGCCGACTGTCTGCCGACCGGGCCGGCCGCCGAACCGGCGGTGTGCCCCGACCAGTCGGGGGTCGCGCTCCGTGACTGATGAGGAAAACACCGTGGCACCCCTGATGCCGCCCCCTGGTTCCTTCCGTGTCGCAGTGCTGGGGGCCACCGGGTGTATGGGCCGGCACATCTGTGCCGCCTTCACGGCCGAGGGGAGCGAAGTCATCGCGATCGCCCGGCGGTATGCGCCGCGTATCGCTGCCCACCGGTTCCGATCCCTCGATGTCGCGGGCAGCACGAGCGAGGAGCTCGCCCGGGTGCTGGCCGAGGAGAACATCGACGTAGTGGTCAATGCCACCCTCGGCTGGGGGGACGAACTGCACTACACCAACGTGCAGTTGGTGGAACGGCTGATCGGCGCGCTGTCGCTGCTGCAGTTCCCTCCGCGGCTGGTCCACCTGGGCACCATCCACGAGTACGGCCCGGTCCCCTTCGGCACGTCGATACACGAGGGTGTCACGCCGGATCCGGCGAATCCCTACGGCACGACGAAGCTCACCGCCTCGCAGATGGTCCTCGACGCCGTCCGGAACGGCACACTCGACGGCGTGGTTCTGCGGGTGGCCAACACTCTTGGGCCGCACCCCGCGCTGGAGAGCTTCTTCGGTTCCCTGGCGGTCCGGCTCCGCGGTGTCGACGTGGCCGCGGGCATCGAGTTGACCATCGCCGATGCCCAGCGAGACTACGTCGATGTCCGGGACGCCGCGGACGCCGTGGTCAGGGCGGCCCGGATCACACGCGCCGACCCACTGGTCAACATCGGCTGCGGCCAGGCGATGGGCGTACGGAAGCTGGTGGACGAGCTCGTCACGGCCGCCGGGTTGCCGGCGGAGACGGTCCGTGAGCAGCGGGGTGAGGTACACAGCAGGGGTGCCGACTGGGTCCGGGTCGACATCTCCCGCGCGGCCCGACTCCTCGGCTGGCACCCCCGGTTCACCATCGGGGAGTCGATGCGGGCCATGTGGGACACCGTGACCGCGGATCAGTCGCTCCCGGCCCGGAACGCCGACTGACCCCGGAGCCCGCGCCGCTTCCGGTGACCCCGTCGGGATACGGCCGCGGCCGGGGGATCACAGGGGTGCGCGGGGCACCGGACGAGACACACATCCGCTAGGCAGGAGGCCGCCATGACGACTCCGATCATCAACGCCAAGGGGCTCGCCCGCACCTTCACGACCAAGAAGGGTCCGGTCGAGGCGGTGCGCGGCATCGACCTCACCGTGTCCGCAGGCGAGATCCTCGGCTTTCTCGGCCCCAACGGCGCCGGCAAGACCACCACGATGCGCATGCTCACCACGTTGCTGCCCCCCACCGGGGGGAGTGCCACCGTCGCCGGGCACGATCTGGCCGGCGACCCGGGCGGGGTGCGCAGGCGCATCGGCTATGTCGCCCAGGCGAGTGGGGTCGACCCGGCCATCAGTGTGCGGGAGGAACTGGTCACCCAGGGCCGGCTGTACAGACTCGGCAAGACCGAGGCCAAGGACCGTGCCCGGGAACTCGCCGAGGATCTCGATCTTGCCGATCTCCTCGACCGGCCCACCCGGTCACTCTCCGGTGGCCAGCGCCGCCGCCTCGACATCGCTCTGGGCCTGACCCACCGGCCCACGCTGCTGTTCCTCGACGAGCCGACGACCGGGCTCGACCCCGGAAGCCGCTCCGACGTATGGGATCTGGTGCAGCGCATCCGTACCGAGGGCACCACGGTCTTCCTGACCACGCACTATCTCGACGAGGCGGACGTCCTCTCCGACCGGCTCGTCATCGTCGACGGCGGCCGGGTCGCCGCCGAGGGCACCCCGCAGGATCTGAAACTGCGTTACACGGGCTCGGAGGCGGCCAGCCTCCGCGAAGCCTTCCTCGCCATCACGGGCCACCACCCCCTCGCTCCCGACGTCCCGGTCGCTGTCTGACCGCCCGCTCCCCACGGAGGCTGACGTGTCGCACCCGTCCCCCACCACGTCCTCGGTGAGGACGGCATCCGAGTCCACGGAGGTAACGTCCCGACGCCACGCGGCCAGGACGAGAAAGAGGACTTCCGGCCTGGCCGGCCTCGCCGCCGACACCCGCCTGATCTTCGGGCGCTATCTGCGGGAGACGATGCGCGCCAAGATCAGCCTGGTGGTGGGCGTCCTCATGCCACTGCTCATGCTGTTCTTCTTCGGTCCACTGCTGACGCAGATACCGCTCGGTACCGGCGGTGACGCCTGGCAGACGCTGGTGCCGGGACTTCTGGTGCAACTCGGCTTGTTCAGCGCGGCCTTCGCCGGCTTCAGCATTCTGATCGAGAAGCAGAACGGTGTGATCGAGCGGATGCAGGTCACCCCGGTCAGCCGGCTGGCGCTGCTGATGGGGCGGGTGCTGTGCGATGTGGTGAAGTTGCTCGCCCAGTCACTGCTCCTGGTGCTCGCGGGCGTGACGATGGGGCTGCGCGCCCCGGTGCTCGGTGTCCTCATCGCCTTTCTGTTCGTCGCCGTCCTCACGGTGGCGCTGGCTTCGCTGTCCTATGCGCTGGCCATGCGGCTGGAGTCCCCCGAAGGGTTCGCTCCCGTGATCAACACCGTCAACCTGCCGGTCATGCTGCTCTCCGGCATCCTGCTGCCGATGGCGCTCGCACCCCGATGGCTGGACGTGATCTCGCGGTTCGTGCCGCTGCGCTACCTGGTGGAAGCAGTCCGGGCCGCATTCCTCGGCCAGTACGGCAGCACCGCGATGATCCGCGGCGCCCTGATGGCGGCGGCACTCGCCGCGGTCTCGGTCTTCCTCGGCGCACGGGTGTTCCGCAAGACCGGTGCTTAGGGCTGGACGTGGCTGACGCCGGTCCGCACCGCGCACCGCCTCCGTGGGTATCGCGAGGGATTCCCCTAGAGGGGATCTGGTCATACTGGCCCCCCGCCGGCAGGTTTCCGCACTTTCGGGTGCACAGGCCCGAGCGGCGATCGCAGCGCCTGGAGCGGCTCCGCCTGGTTGTCAGCGGTGCCGCGTCTCCGTTCCCCATGTGATTGGAATCCGAGAAGCGTGAGTGACACGTTGCGCAATGAGCTGATCCGGCCGCTGCATGAGCTGCTTTCACGCAACGCCCGTCGTTTTCCGGAGAAGACCGCGTTCCGGGACGCACACCGGTCGGTGACCTACCGGGACCTGGAAGAGCGCACGCGCAAACTGGCCGGACACCTCGCGGACCTGGGAGTGGCACGCGGCGACCGGGTGCTGCTGCGGATGGGCAACCGCGTGGAGATGGTGGAGAGTTACGCGGCCGTGGCCCGGGCCGGTGCCGTCGGCGTACCGCTCGATCCGCAGTCGACGGATGCCGAGTTCGCCCATCATCTCGACGACAGCGGGGCCGTCCTGGTCATCAGCGGTGCCGCCCAGGCGGAGCAGGTGCTCAAAGTCACCGGGCTGACGGCGTCGGCCGGTACCGTCGTGGTGGTCGGAGCGGCCCCCGAAGTGCCGGACGGAGCAGTGCGGTTCGAGACGCTCGCGCTCACCGAGCCGGAGAGCGCGGCGCGCGACGACCTCGGCCTGGACGAGCCGGCCTGGATGCTCTACACCTCGGGCACCACGGGGCGTCCCAAGGGTGTGGTGTCGACGCAGCAGGCCTCGCTGTGGGCCACGGAGTCCTGCACCGTGCCCCTGTTCGGCCTGGGCCCGGAGGACCGGGTGCTGTGGCCGATGCCGTTGTTCCACGCCGTGTCCCACAGCGTCGGATTCCTGGGCGTGCTGGCCGTCGGCGCCACGGCACACTTCATGGTGGGCGCGGCGGCCGACGAGATCCTGCGGGCAGCACAGGAGGACCGGTCCACCTTCCTGGTGGCCGTGCCGACCCTGTTCCACCGCATGCTGGAGGTCGGGCGGGAGAAAGGTGCCGAACTCCCGTACCTGCGATTCTGTTTGGCGGCCGGTTCGGCCTGCCCGGCCGGTCTGCACGAGGCCTTCGAGGACACCTTCGGCATCCGTCTGCTCGACAGCTACGGAAGCACCGAGACCGGCGGTGCGATCACCACGCACGTCCCGGGCGGCCCCAAGGTGCCGGGCTCCTGCGGGCAGCCGGTGCCCGGACTCACCGTGCGGCTGACGGATCCCCGGACCGGCGCGGAGGTCGCCGCGGGCGAAGAGGGCGAGGTGTGGGTCAGCAGCCCGGCGCTCATGCTCGGCTACCACAACCAGCCGGAGGAGACCCGGGCGGTGCTCTCCGGCGACTGGTACCGCACCGGAGACCTCGCTCGCCAGGACTCGGCGGGCTTCCTCACCCTCACCGGCCGGGTCAGGGAACTCATCATCCGAGGCGGCGAGAACATCCATCCGCGGGAGATCGAAGAGGTCCTGACGCGGGTGCCCGGAGTGCACGACGCCGCGGTGGCCGGTCGGCCGCACGACGTGCTCGGCGAAGTGCCCGTCGCTTATGTCGTCCCGGGGCCCGAAGGCATCGACGCGGGGCCGCTCCTGGAGGCTTGCCGACGGGAGCTGTCCTATTTCAAGGTGCCCGACGAGTTCCGCAGCGTCGCCGAGATCCCCCGCAACGCGGCGGGAAAGATCGTCCGTCGGCGCCTGGCGGAACGTCCCGGCGCCCTGCTCAGCGTCCGTCCCCCGGTCGGTCTCCGTCCGGACCCGCCCTCTTCCACGGACGGCATCAGCGCGCCGGAGGGCTCCGCCACGGCGCTCGCCCCCGCGGACGACGGAGCCCCGGTCGGCGGCCGGGGGCTGCTCGACCTCGTGCGCTCCGCCGTCACCGAGGTCCTCGGGCTCGGCTCCGCCCAGGAGGTGGCGGCGGACCGGCCGCTGCACGAGCTCGGTTTCACCTCGCTGGCCGCGGTGGCCCTGCGCGACCGGCTGTCCGCCGCCACCGGTCGGCAGCTGTCGGCCGCGATCGCCTACGACTATCCGACGGCGACCGCCCTGGCCTCCTATCTTGAGGGCGAACTGCTGAACACCGCGCCACCGGCCGACGACACCGCGCATGTCGGGCCCGCCGCTCCGGATGAGCCCGTGGCCATCGTCGCGATGGGCTGCCGCTATCCCGGAGGCGTCACCTCGCCGCAGGAGCTGTGGGACCTGGTGGCCTCGGAGACCGACGCCGTGACCGGCTTCCCCTCCGACCGGGGCTGGGACCTGGACGCGCTGTACGACCCGGACCCCGACAAGCCCGGTACCTCCTACGCGCGGGAGGGCGCGTTCCTGGACGAGGCAGGCCGGTTCGACGCGGCGTTCTTCGGGATCTCTCCGAGGGAGGCGCCGGCGATGGACCCGCAGCAGCGGCTGCTGCTGGAGACGGCCTGGGAGACCTTCGAACGCGCGGGCGTCGAGCCGACGTCCCTGAAGGGCAGCACGACCGGTGTGTTCGTCGGGGCGCTGGCGCAGGAGTACGGCTCCACCCTGCTGCACGAGGCGCCGGAGGGCCTGGACGGCGTGCTGTTGACGGGCAACGCGCTCAGCGTGGTCTCGGGCCGGTTGTCCTACTTCCTGGGACTGCAGGGTCCCGCAATTACGGTGGACACGGCGTGCTCGTCCTCCCTGGTCGCCCTGCACCTTGCGGCGCAGTCGCTGCGGCAGGGTGAGTGCACCCTGGCACTGGCCGGCGGTGTGACCGTCATCGCGACTCCGGGTACCTTCACCGCGTTCAGCACGCAGCGCGCCATGGCCCCCGACGGCCGGTGCAAGCCGTTCGCCGCGGCGGCGGACGGCACCGGCTGGGGCGAGGGCGTGGGGTTGATGCTGCTGGAGCGGTTGTCCGACGCACGGCGCAACGGGCACCCGGTGCTGGCGGTCATCCGCGGTTCCGCGGTCAATCAGGACGGCGCCTCCAACGGTCTGACCGCCCCGAACGGCCTTGCCCAGCAGCGCGTCATCCGCGCCGCCCTGGCCCACGCCGGTCTGTCGGCCACCGACGTCGACGCGGTCGAGGCGCACGGGACGGGGACGACGCTGGGTGACCCGATCGAGGCCCGGGCCCTGCTGGCGACGTACGGCCAGGACCGGCCGGAGGACCGGCCACTGTGGCTGGGTTCGGTGAAGTCGAACATCGGACACACCCAGGCCGCGGCCGGGGCGGCCGGAGTGATCAAGATGGTGCAGGCCATGCGCCACGGCGTCCTCCCCCGCACCCTCCACGTCGACGAGCCGTCCCCCCACGTCGACTGGACCACCGGCGCCGTGGAACTGCTCACCGAGCAGGGGCCCTGGCCGGATGCGCACGGACGCCGCCGGGCCGGGGTGTCCGCCTTCGGCATCAGCGGGACCAATGCCCATCTGGTGCTGGAGGAGGCGCCGGACGGGCCCGCGGCGGTGCCGGACGGTGCGGACACGGACGACGGCACGCTGCCGCTGGACGGGGGTGGTGGCGATACCGGTGTCCTGCCCCTGGTCCTGTCAGCCCGCGATCAACAAGCACTGCACGCACAAGGCGAACGCCTGGCCACCTTCCTCGAACAACACCCCCGGACCCCCCTCCCGCACCTCACCCGCACCCTCGCCTCCCGAACCGTCTTCGACCACCGCGCAGCCATCATCGGCACCACCCACACCGAACTGGCCACCGCCCTACGCGCCCTCCCCGAGACACCGACCCTCACCGGGCCCGCCCTCACCCACACCGGCCCCGCCCTCACCGACCCCGTCTTCGTCTTCCCCGGACAGGGCTCCCAATGGCAAGGCATGGCCACCGACCTCCTCGCCACCAACGACACCTTCGCCCACCACCTCCACACCTGCGAACAAGCCCTCACCCCCTACACCAACTGGTCACTCACCGGCGTCCTCCACAGCGCACCCGAGCAGCCCACCCTCGACCGCGTCGATGTCGTCCAACCCGCCCTCTGGGCCGTCATGGTCGCCCTCGCCGCCACCTGGCGAACCCTCGGCATCCGGCCCGCCGCAGTCCTCGGCCACTCCCAAGGCGAAATCGCCGCCGCCACCGTCGCCGGCGCACTCACCCTCCACGACGCCGCCCGCATCACCGCGCTCCGCTCCCAACTCCTCACCACGCTCGCCGGAAACGGCGCCATGACCTCCCTGGCCACCGACCCCGACACCGCCCACAAGCTCATCAACACCCTCCACCTCGACGCCCACATCGCTGCCGTCAACAGCCCCACCCACACCGTCATCTCCGGCACACCCCACGCCCTCGACCAACTCCAACACCACTGCGACCAACACCGCATCCGCGCCCGCCGCATCCCCGTCGACTACGCCTCCCACTCACCCCAAATGGAGCAACTCCACGACAAACTCCTCCACGACCTCGCACCCATCACCCCACACCCCGCCACCATCCCCTACTACTCCTCCCTCACCGGCACCCACCTCCAAGGCACCGAGCTCGACGCCGAGTACTGGTACCAAAACCTCCGCCACACCGTCGACTTCCACACCGCCGCCAAAACCCTCCTCGCCGACAACCACCACACCTTCCTCGAAATCAGCCCCCACCCCGTCCTCACCCTCCCCCTCCAACAAACACTCCAACAAAACCTCCCCCACACCACCCCACACGCCGTCCTCCCCACCCTCCACCGCAACCACGCCACCCACCACGACCTGCTCACCGCCACCGCCACCGCCTACACCCACGGCATCCCCCTCCACGCCCCCACCACGGCCCCGCCCCACCCCGACCTCCCCACCTACCCCTTCCAAGGCCACCACCACTGGCTGAAGGCGGCCCCCGGGGGGCCCCGCGGTGACTCGGGCATCGGCGCAGTGCGCGCGGAGCACCCGCTTCTGCGGGCAGCCGTCGAACTCCCCGACTCTGACACGGTGTTGTTCACGGGACGGCTCTCGACGGCTGCGTACGGCTGGCTCGCCCGGTGCGACGTCGGCGGTGCCCCGCTGGCGCCCGATCCGGTGCTGGTCGAACTGGCCGTCAGGGCCGGTGACCAGGTGGGCTTCGGGAAGCTGGCGGAGCTGATGGTGCAGAGCCCCCTGGTGCTGCCGGAGTCCGGGGCCGTCCAGCTCCGGGTCACGGTCGGTGAGCCCGGGGAGACGGGGAGGCGTCCGGTGTCCGTGCACTCACGGCGGGGCGACGACGGCGTCGGACGGCCGTGGACGTGCCATGCGACGGGATCGCTGGCCGAGGAGGGTTCGGCACCCTGTTGGGACCTGGCGGCGTGGCCCCCTGCCGAGGCCGAAGAAGTGCCGTACGGCCAGGAAGCGGCGGACGGCCGTGGTGACTTCGCGTCGGTCACGCACGCCGTGTGGCGACGCGGTGACGAGCTCTTCGCGGAGGTCGCCCTGCCCGAGCGGCTGCGGCCGGAGGCAGCGGAGTTCGGACTGCACCCGGTCCTGGCCGACGCGGCGCTGGAGCCACTGCGGATCGACGGCGTGCTGCAAGAGCCCGCGGGGCCGTGGCGGACAGGGGCCTGGCAGGGCGTTTCCCTGCATGCCTCCGGCGCCTGTGTACTGCGGGTGCACATCAGCCCGCTCCCCGACGGCTCCTTCTCGGTACGGGCGGCGGATGCCACCGGAGCTCCGGTGCTGACGGTGGAGTCCCTGACACCGCGGGCGGTTTCCCGCAGCGGAGTCCGGACGGCGGGCGCCGCCCAGCAGGACGGGCTGTTCGGCGTGGAGTGGACCGACAGGGACCTCGCGTCGGTAGCCGGCGAGGTGCCCGCGAAGTGGGCGGTCGTCGGCGAGGACGCACTGGGGGTGCGCTCGGGGCTGATGTCGGCGGGCCAGTACGCCGAGGCATATCCCGATCCCGAGGCGCTGGCCGCGGCCGTCGGCGACTCCTCCGGTGCGCCCGAGGTGGTGGTGGTGACCTGCGCGTCCGACGCGTCCGTGGAGCGGACCGGTGCGGAGCTCGCGGGCGCCGTCCACGACACCACGCGCCGGGCGCTGGAGTGGGCACGGTCCTGGGTGACGACGCCCGCGTTCGACCGGTCCCGGCTGGTGTTCCTCACCCGGGGTGCGGTGCCCGCCTGGGACGGCGGCGGGGTGAGCGGTCGGCTCGACCTCACGGCCGCCGCGGTGTGGGGACTGGTGCGCTCGGCGCAGACCGAATTCCCCGGCCGCTTCCTGCTGGTGGATACGGACGGCGGCAAGCCGGCCTGGCGTGCGCTGCTGAAGGCCGTGGGTTCCGGCGAGCCGCAATGGGCCCTGCGCAAGCGAGCGGTACGGGTGCCGCGACTGGTCCGCCGCTCCCCCGGGAGCGATGTCGGTGCGACGGTGCTTCCCGATGGCGTCGAGGGCACGGTGCTGGTCACCGGCGGTACCGGCATGCTGGGAACCGCGGTCGCCCGTCACCTGGTCGTGGAACACGGCGTACGGAACTTGCTGCTGATGAGCCGGCAGGGTCCCGGCGCGCCGGGCGCGGCCGAACTCCAGGAGGAGCTGGCCGCGTTGGGCGCCCGGGTGAGCATGGCCGACTGTGATGTGACGGATCATCAGGCATTGGGGGAACTGCTGGCGGGTCTCCCGGCCGACCGCCCGCTCCGGGCCGTGGTGCACACCGCCGGCATGCTCGACGACGGTGTCCTTCCGTCCCTGACGCCCGACCGGCTGAGCGCGGTGCTTCGGCCCAAGGTGGACGCGGTGCTCGCGCTGCGGGAGGCGACGCGGGACGCGGACCTGTCGGCGTTCGTCATGTTCTCGTCGGTCGCGGGCGTCTTCGGCGGCGCGGCACAGGGCAACTACGCGGCGGCCAACGCCTTTCTCGACACGTTCGCCTACGAGGCACGCTCCCAGGGAGTCCCCGCGACGTCGATCGCCTGGGGCATCTGGGGTGGTCGCGACCTGGTCACCGCGGGCACGGCACGACTGGCACTGCCGGGAGTGGGGGAACTCCCCCCGGCGCACGGCCTCCAGCTGTTCGACGCGGCGCGCGGGCTGGGGCACGGGCTCACCATCGCGGCCCGGCTGGACTTCGGTGTGCTGCACGAGCGGGCCAGGGCCGGGGAGGCACCTGCGCTGCTCCGTTCCCTGCTGCCGGCCCCGGCCCGCCGGGCGGCGCAGGACACCCCGGCGCAGGCATCGGAATTGCGGCACCTGCTGGCTTCGATGACCGCCGCGGAACGCGACACGACGCTGACCGATCTCGTGCGGGAGCAGATCGCCGCCGTGTTGGGGCACTCGTCCGCGGACTCGGTGACCGCGACGGCGGAACTGAACGGGCTCGGCTTCGACTCCCTGACCTCACTCACGCTCCGCAACGCCCTGAACCGCGCCACCAAGCTCACCCTGCCGCCCGGCGTGGCCTTCGAGTTCACAACACCCGTCGAACTGGCCCAGCACATCAAGGAACAGCTGCTCGCCTGAGCCCGGCACCGGTGCCGGACGGAAACGGAGACATCCCGCATGAGGGTAGAGAACGTCCACATCAACTCACTGGGAGTCGCTCTGCACGAGTGGGTGAGCGCGGACCAGGCGGTGGCCGACGGCCTCCTCGGCCCGGAGGTGACGGCGGCGAACGGACTCACCGGAACCCATGTGTCCGGTGACGTGCCGGCCGTCGACCTCGCGGTGTCAGCTGCCCGGACCGCCCTGGAGCGTGCGAAGCTCGATCGCGACGAGATAGCGTCGCATCTCCACAGCGCGGTCTTCTACCAAGGGCCCGCGGGCTCCTATCCGCCCGGGTACATCCAGCGGGAGCTGGGCCTGGACGGTGTCTCCGCGCTCTACCTCCAGCAGGGCTGCAACGGCATGCTGGGCACCTTGGAGGTGGCCATCGGCCAGCTGACCGGCGCCGCGCAGACGGAGGCCGTGCTGCTGACGACGGGGGAGAACTTCTCCTCCCCGGACATCGACCGGTGGACGGGCTACGGCCAGTCGTACTTCCTCGGAGACGGGGGCGCCGCCGCGCTGCTCAGCGCGGAGGAGGGTTTCGCCGAGGTGCGGTCGCTGCACGCCGGGCTGCTGCCCGCACTGGAGAAGTGGCACCGCGGCGACGGCCCAATGGTGCTGCGCGGGGAGCCCGGCTCGATGGCAGACATGGCGGAGCGGGCGGAACAGTTCGCCGAGACCGAGCTGTCGCTGTCGGAGACGCTGGAGAAACTGAGCGTCTTCAACCTGGGCATCATCCACCGGGCCCTGGTCGACGCCGACCTGAACGCATCCGATCTCGCCAAGGTCGTGCCGATTCATACGGACGGCCGGATGATCGAGTACTCGGTCATGGCGCCGCTCGGGTTGCCCATGTCGAAGTCGTCCTTCGACTTCGGCAGGGGCGTCGGTCATATCGGCGGTGCGGATGTCTTCCTCACGCTGGAGCACCTGGTCCGCACGGGAGAGGCCGGCCCGGGCGACCACGTCCTGCTGGTCTCCCAGGGCCCCGGCTGGATCTGCACCGCGTGTGTCGTCACCATCAGGGATCTCCCGGCCTGGACGGTATGACGCGAGCGTCGGGGCGAGCCCGCCACGGGCCCGCCCCGGCGCTCCGGCCTTCGAGGGGACGACGTTGTTGACCGCCGGCAGGTCGGCCCCGCGGACGCCGGGGCTCTGCTAGCGCTTCCGGCCGCGGATCACCACGGTGTCCGGGCCGAGCAGCACCGGCTTGGCGGGCTCGATTCCCGCCTCGTCGAACCACTGCTCGTACTCTTTCGGCGTGTACACCATGCCCTCGCCGGAAGCGATCGTGTGGAAGTACGCGGATAGGTAGGCCGAGCGCTCCGGTCCGGTTTCGTCGTCGTGTTGGTAGGGAGTCACCACGAAGACACCGCCGCCGGGAGGGAGCGCGCGGGACGCCTTCGCCAGCAGCGCGCGGATGCGGTCGGAGGACCAGATCTCGAGGAAGTGCGCGAAGAACACCGCGTCATGGCCGACGGGGAACTCGTCGTGGAAGGCGTCGAGGCTGACCGCGCGTACCCGGTGGCTCAGGCCCTGTGCTGCGACCCTGTCGTTCGCCTGGGGGGCGATCGACGGCAGGTCGCCGATCGTGATCTCCAGATCGGGCCATGCCTGCGCCAAATGCACCGCGTTCATCGCGGCGCCGCCACCGACATCGAGGAGGTGCCGGTACTCCGACAGGTCGAGCTCGGTGGCGACCTCCTCGGCAACGAGCTGGGTCACCGCGCTCATCATGGTGTGGAAGGTGGACTCCAGTTCCGGGTTCTCCGCCAGCCGGCCATAGAGCGTGGGCGCAGTGCCGGGGATCTCGCGCTGCAGGCCGACGTTGGAGTTCTCCTGCAGCGACTCGTAGAACCAGCTGATGGCACGGTAGATGCCGTGCGTCTCCCAGGGGATGTAGGTGGCCGGCACATGGTCGGGGCGCTCCCCGAGCGGCTGGGTGAGCGGGGTGTTGTGGTAGCCGTCCCCTTCCTTGCGTACCAGGCCCGTGGCCGTGCAGCCCAGGAGCAGGATGCGAGTCGGCTGCTGTTCGAGTCCCAGCCGTTCGGATATGCCGGTGAGGGTTGTTCCCGGCTCCTTCTCCAGTATGTCGAAGAGTCCGAACCGGAAGGCGGCGCTGAGGAACTGGAAGTGATAGTGCGCCTTGTAATACGGACGAAGCGCTACCTCGTCCGGTTTCTTCAGCTCTGTCATTCGCAATGCTCCTGGGGTGGGTAACGGGCCACATCCGTCGCCCGCCCATGAAGGGGAGGCAGTGGGCGAAGGGGTGGCGTGCCCGTCTGACATCGGAAACAGGAATCGTCAAGCAGAATTTCAAGCGGACGGTCACGGACACGTGCACGGCTCGCCTCGGCGCGGCCCAGGAAAAAGGCCCGCGGAGAGGAACGGTCAACGTGGCCTTATGGGCGGCCGTGCAGACGATCCGGCATTCCGTTGTGCGCGACTCCGCGTTGGCGCACCTGACGCCACCCTATTCCGTCGATGCCGGCCGTCGAAGCGGTGATGACTTCTGTAGGGAATTCCCCAACGGCCGTCGGCGGGTGGGTCTCCCGCCCCGGGCCACACCTCGGTGGCAGATGCCTCAGCCGGACACCCGGATCCGTGATTCCAGCATGTCCGCCGCCCGGGTCACCCCGCCGGCGGCCTCCGTCAGCTCGCGGACACGGCTCAGCTGGGTCCGCGTGGCCTCATCGGCGATCAGGTGCTGCAGAGTGGCGAGGATCTGCTCCTCGGTGGCCTCCTGGGGGTCGAGCAGCACACCGAGCCCCAGTTCCTCCGCGCGTACGCAGGTGACCTGGTGCTCCGGCAGGTGCGGTGCCATGAGCATCGGGGTGCCGGTGTGCACCGCGCCCATGAGGCTGCCCAGGCCGCCGGAGGTGACGAAGACATCGGCGTGTTCCAGGACGGCGACCTGGGGGATCCACGGATGCACCTCGATGTTGGGCGGTACGTTCCCCAGCGTGGTGATGTCGAAGCCGTTGCCGACCGTGAGGACGGCGCGCCAGGGCTGACCGCTGAGCGCACGCACGCAGGTGCGGAAGAACTCCGTCTGCGCCTGGGACATGGTTCCCATGGAGATCACGACCAGGGGGGTGTCGTCCTGCGGTGTGTCCCAGGTGGCGGTGAGGTCCTCGGTGAGGAAACACGGTCCGACGAAGGCGGTTTCGTCCCCGAACGTCTCCTGGGCGGTCTGGAACACCCGGGGTGCGTAGACCACACTCTCCACGGGCCGGTGCCAGCCCAGCAGTTCCTCGGTGGGAACGGAGAGCCCGTATTCCCCGGCGACCTCTCCGGCGCGGCGGAAGAGTTCGGGTATCGCCGGGTGGTCCTCGGGGACGCCGATCATGGCGAACATGGTGTCGAGGTCCGAGTAGTGGGCGTTGGACGCCATGGTGGGGGCGGACTGTACGACGGGGCGGTTCCAGAGCGACCCCAGGGTCCGGCCCGCGAAGGCCAGGGACGTGTCATGGAAGAGGAGATCGGGCGGACCGTCGGTGAAGTGCTCCTCGGCCGCCCGGATCAGCGCCTCGCTCTCGTACTGGACCATGACCAGTGACCAGGCCATCTGGTCAGGGGGGAGATCTACGCTCTGCCCGGCGGCAAACGCCTCGGCCAGCGGCGAGGCGTAAGGCACCACGCTCGCCCCGGTTTGCCGGACGGCCAGGGTGAATCCGTCCGGCGTGAGGAAGCTGACGCGGTGACCGCGGCGCACAAGCTCCTCGGTAACTGCCAAGGCGGGACGCATATGCCCGTGAGCGGGAATGCAGAGAACGGCAATATGGCTGGACACGGCGACGGTTCTCCTCTTGAGTGCAGGACCGTAGGGAACTCCGGCTGAGCACGGACAGCCCGGCAGGCTCCGCTCCCCGGATGCGGGTTTCCTTGCGAGGGTGCGGCGCCACTGAATCCGGTGTCAACGACGGGTGCTCAATGACTAGTTGATTCATGGGATTTCGCAAGCGGTCACCCGGCGCCGGATGTCACGCACAAGACGGAGAGAAAGAAAAAGGCGGAGGAGTCAGAGTGTCCGGGGCCCGCGGCACCCGGATGGCACTGATTCCTCCGCCCTGCCCTTTCCGCCCCCGTCACGAGGGCGGTGGATCAGGCTTCGGTCCAGTTGTGCGCCTGGACCAGTTCCATGACGCGCTTGCGTACCTGAACGAGCTGCGCCGCGGTGAGCGAGGGAGCCGCATCGAGCAGCGCCTCGGTCAGTTCGCTGCGGAATTCGGCGTGGGACAGGACATCGCACATCAGGTCCTCGTCGGACTCCGCGCTCCCCGTCCGTGCCGGCCCGCCGCCCACCGGGGCCTGCCGCCGCACCGCGGCCGGGCGCGCGGGCCCCAGCAGCTTGACGTCGCCGGCCTTGAGCCCTCGCTCCCCGACCTCGGTGGTGTACTCGACCCTCAGCCCGCTGTCGAACAGGTGCTTGTCGTCCCTCAAGTCGTTGACATGGACGAAGACGTCCTCGCCGCCGGCGTCGGGGGCGATGAAGCCGTATCCGCGCACCTCGTCAAATCGCACCACTGTACCTGTAGCGACCACAGCGTTCCCTCACCTCTACCACTGCACATTTTCACCGTCACACACCACCCCGGAGCCCGGGCTCCGGGTCAACCCCCGCCGCTCGGGCGGTCGTTCACCGGGGTGTCACACGGCCCACGAAGGCGGATTCAGCACGGTCACCACGCTCGCCGTGCAGAGCCATCCGGGCGCCTGGGAAAACAGCAGGACATTATCACCCGCACCCACCTCACCCGTACGGACCAGATGCTCCAGCGAAATGAAGACATCGGCTCCTCCCACGTGCCCGACCGACCTGCCGTAATCGAAGCTCGACCGTTCCATGGGGAGGCCGAGCGGCATCATGGTCCCGTACTCCAGCATCCGCCCATCCATATTGATCATGACGACCTTGGCGAGGTCGGAGGCGTTGAGATCCGCGTCCACCAGGGACTGGTGAATGACGTCGAGGTTGAAGAGCGTGAGTTTCTCCAGGGCCTCGGACAGCGGCATCTCGGTGTCATTGAACTGCTGGGCCCGCTCGGGCATGCTCGGCGTTTCGTCAGGATTCCCCTCCAACAGCGGCCCGTTGCCCCGGTGCCACTTTTCGAGTGGGCTCAGGACGCCGGAACTCAATGAATGGACCTGGGCGAACCCCTCGTCGGCGCTGAGCAGAACCGCCATGCCGCCGTCGGAGAAGAAGTGCGACTGGCCGAAGCCGTCGTTCCAGCGGTCGACTCCCGGCGCGGTGAAGTTCTCTCCCGAGGTCAGCAGTACCGCCTCGGCTTCCGCGGCACCCGTCATCTGCCCGATGGCCACCTCCAGGGCCCCCAGCATGCCGTTGCACCCCTGCCGGAGGTACTGCGCCGGGACCTTCCCGATGCCGAGCTCACGCATGATGTAGCCCGGCGGATAACACCCCTCGGGCCCCTGGTAGTTGACCGCACTGTGGACGAGTCCGTCGATGGCGTCGACGTCCAGCTTCGAGCGCTCCAGGGCGGCCCGGGCGGCGCTGACCGCCATGTCCATCGCCGGTATGTCCCCCGCGGCATGGGTGCCGGTCAAGCCGTTGGTCTTGGGGATCTCCGGATCCAGGATGCCGTCGGCGACCGCCTGCTCCACGCTCAGCCATTCAGGGAGGAACACTCCCAGGGAGTCGATGTAGACGTCATCCACCTTCACGAACAATCTCCTCATTCCGTGTGGAGCCGAGGCCGGTCAGCATCCGAGCAGTTCTCGCTTGAGGTGCTGCACCAGCGCTTGCGGGCCGGCGAAGTCGAACACCACCGCAGGGGGCAGGGTGAGCTGGGTGGCCGCGTTCAGCGCATTGCGGACCGTCAGGGCCGTCAGCGAGTCGAAGCCGAGGTCCTGGAACGCGTGCTCCGGTCCGATCGCCTCGGGGGAGACCTGGCCCAGGCCGGCGGCAACGTGCCGGCGTACCAGTGCGAGGAGCGTCTCGTCCCGCTCGGCATCGGTCATCGCGGCCAGACGGTGCCTCAGCGCGGACGCCTCCGCCGGCGCGTCCTGCGCCGACGGCCGGGCAAGCCTGGGCACCAGTCCGCGCAGCAGCGGCGGGAGGCCGGCGGACGCGGCCCGGACGCGGAGTTCGACGCTGTCCAGCCGTGCCGCGACCACATGGCCCTCGTCCAGGCCGCACACCGCGTCGAAGAGTTCCAGACCCTCGGCCATGGGGAGTGGTTGCACCGGCAGGCGGGCGGTACCCGGCGCCAGGACGTCCCGGCCGGCCCACAGACCCCAGGCGATGGACTGCGCCGCGGCGCCCTGCGCGCGGCGGTGCTGGGCGAGGGCGTCCAGGAAGAGGTTGGCAGCGGCGTAGTTGCCCTGTCCCGCGCCGCCGAAGACGCCCGCGACCGACGAGAACATGACGAACGCCGACAGGTCCAGGCCCTTGGTCGCCTCGTGCAGGACGAGCGCGGCATCCACCTTGGGCCGCAGCACCGTCTCCAGCCGGCCGGGCGTCAGGGACAGCACGATCCCGTTGTCGGTGACGCCTGCCATGTGCACCACGGCGGTGAGCGGACGGTCGGCGGGCAGCGTCGCCAGCAGCGCGTCCACCGCGCCGCGGTCGGCCACGTCACACGCCGCGAGTCTCACGTGGGCGCCCAGCGCGGTCAGCTCGGCACAGAGCTCCGTGGCGCCCGGGGCGTCGGGGCCCCGGCGGCTGGTCAGCAGCAGGTCGCGTACGCCGTGTTCGGTGATCAGGTGGCGGGCGAGGGCGGCGCCCAGCAGGCCGGTGCCGCCGGTGAGGAGGACAGTGCCGGGCGGACCGTCGAACAGCGGTGGGCGCCCGGCCGGGGCGGCGCACCGGACCAGCCGAGGTACCCGCAACGCACCCTTGCGCAGGGCAAGTTGGGGCTCCTCGGACCCGGCGACGGTGAGCAGGGTACGCCAGGCGGCTCTGCTCGCGTCGGTGTCGACGAGGCTGAAGCGGCCGGGCGCCTCGGTCTGCGCCGAGCCGACCAGCCCCCACACGGCGGCCGCGCCCAGGTCCCGTGCGGTGGTCCCGTCCCAGGCAGCCACCGCGCCGCGGGTGAGGACGAGCAGGGTGGAGGCGGTGAAGGCCGGGGTCCGCAGCCACTCCTGGGCCCACGACAGCGCCTGCCGGGTCAGCCGGTGGACGGCATCCGCGCCGCCGACGCCGCCGGGGGCTGTGCTTGCGGTGTCCGTGCCGACGGTGACCACCACGACGTCCGGTACGGACGCGCCGCCGTCGACCTCCTTGGCCAGGGCTTCCAGCGACGGGTACCGCTCGGCGTACTGTCCGGCCTTCATCAGCCCGGACCGCGCCCGGAGCGGGTCGTCGCCCACGATGGCCCACGACCGGGGTACGTCCACCGCGATCGACGCGCTCGGCACATCGGTCCACTCCACCCGGAACAGGCTGTCCTGTTGGGCCGCGCCGGCACTCCTGAGCTCATGGGAGGACACCGCTCGCGGTTCGAGGTGCTCGACGGTGAGCACCGGCCTGCCGGTCGCATCGGCGGCGACGACGGTGCACTCCCCCGACGCCGCCCGGGTGATCCGCACGCGGAGGACCGACGCAGCCGCGGTGTGCAGGCACACCCCACGCCACCGGCCCGGCTGCCTCGCCGGTCGCGCGTCGTCGTCGCCGCCCTCCGCCCACAGCGGGTGCAGCGCCGCGTCCAGCAGGGCGGGGTGGAGGCCGAACGCGGCGGCTTCCGCACGCCGTTCGTCGGGCAGGGCGATCTCGGCGAAGAGGTCGTCGCCGCGCCGCCACACCGCCCGCACCCCCTGGAAGGGGGGCCCGTACACATGGCCGGCGGCGGCCAGTGCGGGGTACAGCTCGGTGGTCTCCACCGTGGTGGCCTCGGCCGGGGGCCACACGTCGAGGCGCCACGACGGGGCGGGACCGCTCGCGGCGAGAGTCCCGGCGGCGTGGCAGGTCCACGGCCGTCCGGTGCCCCCGTCGTCGCGTCGCGCGTGGACGGTGACCGGCCGGCGGCCCGTCTCGTCCGGTGTACCGACCATGACCCGGAGCTGGACGGCGCCCTGCTCCGGCAGGACCAGCGGCGCCCCCAGAGACAGCGCTTCCACCAGACCGCAGCCCACCTCGTCACCCGCGCGGACCGCCAGCTCGACCAGCGCCGAGCCCGGAACGACGGTGCTGTCCGCCACCCGGTGGTGGGTCAGCCAGTCGTGGGTCCGTGCCGACAGCCGCCCGGTGAACAGCACCGCCTCGGAGTCCGGGAGCTCCACGGCCGCGCCCAGCAGGGGGTGCTCGGTGGCAGCGGCCCCCACGGCGGCGGCCGCCCGCGGAGCCTCCTGCACATCGTCGGACGCCGGCCCGGCCATGAGAGGGTGCGCCGTGGCGCCGGCGGCCTGCACACCCACCAGGCAGATGCTGTGCGACAGCCCGTGGAACAGCGGCAGTGGCCAGAGCGCCCGGTCGAGGGCCGAGGGGCCCAGGATCGGTGCGGTGCCCGCCGCCGTCGACCACAGGCAGGTGCGCTGGGTCGCCGGCACGCCCTCGGGCCGCCCGGTGGTCCCCGAGGTGTAGAGCATCCACGCCGGCTCGTCCAGGCCGAGGCCGTCGCGTACCGGTGCGGCGGGGTCGGTGGCGGCCAGGGTCTCGTACCGCTCGGTGCCGTCGGGCGCAGCGCCCTCCCCGGTGACCACGACGGTGCACCCCGGGCGCTGCGGCAGTACGCGCAGCACCTGGTCGACCAGGGCCGGTGCGGTGATCAGCACGTCGGCGCCGCTGTCGTCGAGCAGGTGGCCCAGTTCCGCGTCCGTCACGTCCGGCGTGAGCGGCACGCCGACGGCCGCGGCCCGGAGGACCGCCAGAGAGCCCTCCCTCATCTCGACGCCGTCGTCCAGATAGAGGGCGGCGCGGCCCCCACGGTCCAGCCCCAGGTCCGCCAGGTGGCCGGCCAGCCGCGCGGTGCGCTGTTCCAGCGCAGCGTAGGTCACACCGCGGCGGGCGTCGGAGAAAGCGATCTCGTCGGCGCATCGACCGGCGTGCCGGATGAGCAACTCGTCCAGCGGCCGCATCAGTTCAGTGCGCATCGTGGCACTCACTCTCAGGCGCTCCCAACACGTTCGGGAATGGGGTTCTGGCATCGGGGAGACACGGGCCGTCCGGGCACCCCGGCACATTCCCGCTCCTCCGGTGCTGGGCACGGCTCGCGGCCCGGTGGAACGTCATCGCGTCCGCCGGGCGGAGACATACGCCGCCGGCACCTGGCCGCGCGCAACGCCGCCCCTGTCCGGCATCAGTATGTGCAGTCCGATGGTGGGAGATTCCCTAGACGATGGCATGGCTCGTCCAGTGTGCTCAGCCGGTGTTTCCGGGCGGGGGTGACGGGTCACAGCCCGGGCTCTATGGCAATTCCTAGACTTCACCGGCCGACCTGGCTCCTGCCGGAGCAGCGTGCTGAAGTGAACTTCCCCGATCAGCCGACCGGATACGCAACACCGGTGTGCCGCGTGGCAGCCAGTCGAGCTCCGCGCCACGCGCTCCGCGGATCGCACCCCGCGGCAGCGCGACGGAACATCGGGCAGGACACTCACAGGAGGCGGCATCCGATGGGGTACATCAAGAGTGACATTCTGGAGCTGGTACGCAAGTACCACCAGGAGGACGTCACGTCCGGATTCGTGCCAGGGGTGACGCCGGTGGCGGCTTCGGGCGCGGTCCTCGACGAGGACGACCGGGTCGCCCTTGTCGCAGCGGCCCTGGACCTGAAGATCGCGGCCGGGACCAGTTCCCGCAGGTTCGAGCGCGCCCTCGCCAAGTACTTCGGGCTGCGGAAGGCACATCTGACCAACTCCGGCTCGTCGGCCAACCTGCTGGCGCTCAGTGCGCTGACCTCACCCCAGTTGGAGGATCTGCGGCTGGTGCCGGGGGACGAGGTGGTCACGGTGGCAGCCGGTTTCCCCACGACGGTGAACCCGATCATTCAGAACGGTCTGGTGCCGGTCTTCGTCGATGTCGAGCTCGGCACGTACAACACCTCCCCCGACCGCATCGAGGAGGCCATCGGCCCGCGCACCCGGGCCATCATGATCGCCCATGCGCTCGGCAACCCGTTCGCTGTCGAGGAGGTCGCGGAGATCGCCAACGACCGGGGGATGTTCCTCATCGAGGACAACTGCGATGCGATGGGCAGTACGTACCGCGGCAGGCTGACGGGGACCTTCGGGGACCTGGCGACGGAGAGCTTCTATCCGGCCCACCACATCACCATGGGCGAGGGTGGGTGTGTGGTGACGGACAACATGGTGCTGGCCCGGATCGTGGAGTCGCTGCGGGACTGGGGTCGCGACTGCTGGTGCGAGCCCGGTGAGGACAATCGCTGCTTCAAGCGGTTCGAGCAGCAGATGGGCACCCTGCCGTACGGCTACGACCACAAGTACATCTTCTCGCACGTCGGGTACAACCTGAAGTCGACCGACCTGCAGGCCGCGCTCGGGCTCACCCAGATCGGGAGGATCGACGAGTTCGGTGCCACCCGGCAGCACAACTGGGCCCGGCTCCGCGCCGGGCTGGACGGCCTGCCCCACCTCCTGCTTCCCGAGCCCACGCCGGACAGTGACCCGAGCTGGTTCGGCTTCGTGATCACCGTTCGGGAGGGCGCGCCCTTCTCGACCGCCGAACTGATCGACCACCTGGAGTCCCGGCGGGTGGCCACCCGCCGCTTCTTCGCCGGCAACCTCACCCGCCACCCGGCCTACCTGGAGCGGGAGTTCCGGGTGAGCGGGTCGCTGACCAACAGCGACATCATCACCGAACGCACCTTCTGGATCGGGGTGTTCCCCGGGCTGACCGACGAGATGATCGACCACAGCATCCGCAGCGTCACCGAGTTCGTCCTCTCCCGCACCTGACACGGCCCGGGCGGACGGTGCCCGCTCACCTGGGGTGCGTCGGGCACCGTCCGCCGGCCGGCCGTGCGGGGCGCGTGGCCGGGGGTCAGGCCGCCGGGGTCGAGGCGGGCCGGCCGGCCCACTGCTCCAACAGGCCGGCGGCCCGGGGCGCGCCGCCGGCCCCCTGGACGCTCGCGCGCATCCACGCCATCAGCTCCGGGCTCTCCGGGTCGGCCACCAGGTCGTCCACGGCCGCGCCGAGGGTGTCCGCGGTCAGCCGGTCGCGGTCGATCATCCGGCCCAGGCCCAGCTCGTCCACGCGCCGTGCGGTCAGGACGTGTTCGAAGGCCTGGGGCACCACGATCGCCGGTGTGGCGAAGTACAGCGCCTCCATGAGGCAGCTCATACCCCCATGGCAGACCAGGACATCGGCGTGCGGCAGGACCGCCGGGTGCGGCAGCCACCGGTGGGCCTCCACATGCGGCGGGAGGTCGCCGAGGCCGGCGAGGTCCGCGTCACGGCCGAGCGTCATCACCACATGCCAGTCATCGCCGTCGAAGGCGTTTACACACGTACGGAAGAAGTCACGCTGCTGGTTGGACTCGGTGCCCAGCGAGACCAGCGCCAGCCGCCTGCCGTCAGCCGGCGGCGACCACGGCACGTCCCCCTCGGGCTCGGCAACCGTGGGCCCCACGAAGGCGAAGCGCTCGTCGAACGTGGTGCCCTTGATCTGGAACTCCCTCGGCAGGAAGGCCAGGTTGCGTTCGTCCCACTCGCGCAGGAAGCGGCCCAGCCCGTCCGGGGGGAGGCCGTTGTCCCGGGCGAACCGCGTCAGTGCCGCCCCGCCCTTGCGCAGCGACGGGTCGTCGGGGTCGAACATCAGCACCCGCATGGAGAATGCCTCGTTCGACGCGTGGCTGATGCCCAGTTGCACGGTGGTGGCGCAGCCGAGGGTGTGCGCGGTCATCCGCGCGGCCGGGAACGACTCGAAGTCGTAGAGCACGATGTCCGGCGGGTCGGCCGCCAGGGTGGAGAGCGCAAGCGGATAGACCGTCTGCATCGACTCGACCAGCAGTTCATACCCTTCGGCGGCCAGGCGGGCCGCGCCGGCCTGGGGCACCTTGACGAACGCACCGCGCCGGGACTTGTAGCCCACGGTCCGGGCGCCGGTCCGCTCGACCACCTCGCTGTACTGGTGGTCGACGAAGTACGTCACCCGGTGGCCGCGGCGGATGAGTTCACGGGTCAGGCCGAGCGTCGGGCTGATGTGCCCGAAGTCGGCGAACAGGAACACGGCAACATGCCGCTGGGGGGTGGCTGCGAATGCTGACACGTCGACACCTTCACTCGGGCTGCTGTACGGGGCGGGTCTGCGGAGGCCAGGACCTCGTGGTTCTCGTGCTGCCACCGCGGGGACGGTGGTCCGCGGTCTGCGGTCGGGGCGGGACCGGCACCGTGGCTGCCGGGTGGTCCGGGGGCGACGGCCCGGCCCCGGGGGCGGTGGCCTCCCACAGGTCGCGTGCCGAACTGTCGATGCTGCGGCGCACCGTCCAGTGGAGCAGCCGCCTGGCCCTGCTGGTCTCCACCCGCATCCAGTCCTGCTCGGTGGCGGCCCGCGCACCGGGCTCCGCCTCCTCGACGATCCGTGCCCGCTGTCCGCTGGCGGTGATCAGCCTCTCCACCATGGTCCGTACCGGGATGGCCTCGCCCCGTCCGATGTTGATGAGCTCTCCGCCGACCGGCAGGGCTGCCGCCGCCAGCACCGCGTCCGCGGCGTCGCGGGCATCGACGAAGTCCCGGCTCGCCCTCAGCGGGCTGACCCGTACCACCGCCTCGCGGTCCGCCTCCGCGGCACGCAGTTGCGCCGCGACCCGCCCCAGCAGGCTGCCCGGTGAGGTGCCGGCGCCGATCGCGTTCGACACCCGCAGTACGACCGCCTCCACCTGCCCGGCCGCGGAGGCCGTGAGGACCGCTTCGGTCCCCTGTAGCTTCGTCCGTCCGTACAGCGTGGTCGGCCGGGTCGGCGTCCGCTCGTCCAGCGAGGTGCCCGGCGGCTGCGGGGTGTACTCGTGCACCGAGCCCACGTGGACCAGCCGGGGACGCCAGGACGCGGCTGCCATGGCCGTCAGCACCGTGTCGACCAGGGCATGGTTGGCCTGCTGCATGGCCTCCGGCGAACACAGCCATACGGCGCCGGCGGCGTTCACCACGGCGTAGGGCCGCTCGGCGTCGATGAGGCGGGCCAGGCCGTCCGGTCCCCCGCCGATCAGGTCCATCGGGAAGAACCGCCCTGCCCCGGTCGCGGTGCCCGGCCGGCGCGCCACCCTCAGCACTTCCTCGCCGGCGGCGGCGACCGCCGCGGAGACATGGCGGCCGAAGGCTCCGGTCGCGCCCAGGACGATCACCCGTCGGTGCGTGCCGTCCGGGGCTTTTGCCCCGCTCACGGTGGCGTCCTTGCTCAGCATGTCTCGGCGAGCAGCTCGGCGCGTTCCTTGAGCGGCTCCCACCAGTCACGGTTGTCGCGGTACCAGGCGACCGCCTCGGCCAGGCCGTCGGCGAAGTCCTTGCCCGGCTTGTAGCCCAGCTCGGTCTGGATCTTGCTCCAGTCCACCGAGTAGCGCCGGTCGTGTCCCTTGCGGTCGACGACGTACTCGATCATCTCCGGCGCTGCCCCGCAGCTCTCCAGCAGCAGATCGGTCAGCTCCCGGTTGCTCAGTTCGGTGCCTCCGCCGATGTTGTAGACCTCGCCCGGGCGGCCGCCGGTGCGGACCAGTTCGATGCCCTGGACATGGTCGTCGATGTGCAGCCAGTCGCGGACGTGCAGGCCGTCGCCGTACAGCGGGACCTTCTTGCCGTCCAGGAGGTTGGTGACGAACAGCGGGATGACCTTCTCCGGGAACTGGCGGTGCCCGTAGTTGTTGGAGCAGCGCGTGACCCGCACATCGAGGCCGTGGGTGCGGTGGTAGGCGAGGGCGATCAGATCGCTGGAGGCCTTGGAGGCCGCGTACGGCGAGTTGGGGCTGACCGGATGGGTCTCCGAGGAGGACCCGGTGGCGATCGATCCGTAGACCTCGTCGGTCGAGACATGGATGAAGGTCCGCAGCCCGTGCCGGAGCGCGGCATCGAGCAGGACCTGGGTGCCCAGGACGTTGGTGCGGACGAACGCCGCGGAGCTGACTATGGAGCGGTCGACATGCGACTCGGCCGCGAAGTGGACGACCTGGTCGTGTGCGGCGATCAGCTTGTCGACGAGTGTCTCGTCGCAGATGTCGCCGGCGAAGAAGCGGAAGCTTTCCAGGTGCCGGACCTCGTCCAGGTTGGCCATGCTGGCCGCGTAGGTGAGGCTGTCGAGCACGGTGATGTGGACGCCGCCCGGCCCGAAGGGCCCCAGGAGCGTGCGGACGTAGTGCGACCCGATGAAGCCGGCGCCGCCGGTCACCAGGATTCTCGTGGGGCTCATCGAGGTTGTGGCGCGAGGGCCTGGGGTTCCAGGCCGGTGGGGAGCGCCTTCCCCCTTCCGTTGTTCGGTGCGGGTGAGTGGGTCGGCCTGCCGTGTGGGCGGCGTCAGGACTGGATGTGCACCTTGGCGTGGTCGCCGATGACCAGCCGGTGGGCCACCGGACGCTGTGGTGCGAGCGCCACATGGGCGTTGCGTCCGACCAGCGATGCCTCCACCCGGCGCACGCTCTCGAACGACGAACCGCGCAGCACGATCGAGGAGGCCAGTTCGCTGTCGTGGATGCGGCAGTCCTCCGCGATGGAGGTGGACGGACCGATGTAGGACTCGGTGACGACGGTGCCGGAGCCGATCACGGCGGGTCCGACGATCCGTGAGGCGCGGACCGTCGCGCCGGGGCAGATGCGCACCCGGCCGAGGATCTCGCTCGCACCGTCCACAGAGCCCTCGATACAGCGTTCCTGGCTCTCCAGCAGCATGCGGTTGACCTCCAGCATGTCGACGACGCTGCCGGTGTCCCGCCAGTAGCCGGACAGCTCACCGGAACGGATGTCCTGGCCCGCCTCGACCATCCACTGCACGGCGTCGGTGATCTCCAGTTCGCCGCGCGCGGACGGCCGGATGGCCCGTACCGCCTCGTGCACCGCGGGGGTGAACAGATAGACACCGACCAGCGCCAGATCGCTCTTGGGGTGCTGCGGCTTCTCCTCCAGCCCCGTCACCCGGCCCGTGGCGTCCAGCTCCGCCACCCCGAACGCAGTGGGATCCGGGACCCGGCTGAGCACGAGCTGGGCGTCGGGACGCTCCTTGCGGAAACCCTCGACCAGATCGGTGATACCGCCGGAGATGAAGTTGTCCCCCAGATACATCAGGAAGTCGTCGTCGCCCAGGAAGTCGCGGGCGATGAGGACGGCGTGGGCGAGGCCGAGCGGGGCGCTCTGCGGAATGTAGGTCACCTGGAGGCCGAACTGTGAGCCGTCGCCGACCGCCTCGCGGATCTCCGGTCCGGTGTCACCGACGATCATGCCGACCTCGATGATGCCGGTTTCGGCGATGGCCTCCAGCACGTAGAAGAGGATCGGCTTGTTGGCGACCGGGACGAGTTGTTTGGCGGAGGTGTGGGTTATGGGCCGCAGGCGCGTACCAGCGCCTCCCGAGAGCACAAGAGCCTTCACGGTTTCCATCCAGGGGCGAGTGGTGTCAGGGGGAGGGCCTGTCGGTCGCCGGCCGACGCGGCCCGGTCAGCGCTCCGCGACCAGTTGCTCCAGCGTGGCGACCATGTCGCGCGGGCTGGGCATCTCCGCCGACGCGTCGCGCAGGCGCTGCGCGGCGGAGGCGAAGCCCGGATCGTCGAGGATCTGCAGGGTGTGACGGAGCACCAGGTCGGCGGTGACCTCGCTGTGGTGGGCGAAGATCCCCGCGCCGGCGCGCTCCAGGGACCGGCCCCGCCACTCCAGGTCGGCGACAGAGGTGCAGAGGGTGAGTTGCGGCACGGCGTTGATCAGGGCGGTGGCGTAGGTCCCCCAGCCGCCGTGGTGGATGACGGCCGAGCAGCTGGGCAGCAGGGTGTGCAGCGCCACGTCGTCCACGGCGCGCACATTGGCGGGGAGGTCGACGAGCGCCTCCCGTTGCTGCGGAAGGAGAGCGGCGACCACCTCGATGTCGAGCGGAGCCAGCGCTCCGAGGATGTCGGAGACGGAGACATAGTCACCGCCGTACGCCTCGGTGTTGCTCGTGCCGAGGGTCAGACAGACGCGCGGGCGCTCGGGGGTCTCGCGCAGCCACGGCCACCACACCGCGTCCCCGTTGTACGGCACATAGCGCATGGACAGGGACGGCAGCGTGGTGGGCGGCCGCAGGCTCGGCGGCGTGGTGTCGAGGGTGTACTGGCCGTGGATCAGCTCTTCGTCACAGGAGACGCCGAAGGGTGCGCCACGCTCGTCGAGCCAGTCGGCGAGCGGGTCCGCCCGCTCTTCGGGCGGGACCTGGTCCCTCAGGCCGAGATAGGTCTGACGTGCCCTGCCGTAGACATCGGCGCACCACAGCAGTCGGACATGGAGGGCATCGCAGGCACGGGCGGCGATGGCTCCGGCGTAGCAGAGCGGGTCCCGGACGACCAGATGTGGCTGCCAGCTCTGTGCCAGCGCGGCCATGTCGTCCACCACCGGATCGTTGTACGGCGAGAAGCCGTAGCGGACGCTGGACTCGTAGCGGTCGCGGATGGCGGGCCAGTCCACCTCCCCCGGTCCCAGCCGGCTCCAGTTGGCGAAGTCCTGGTCCTGTGTCTCGGGGGCCAGTTTCATGGCCTGGTGCAGTCCGTGGTCGCGGCCCACTGGAGCCGAGACCAGACCGGTGCCGGTGACGAGGCCGGTGAGGGACGGGGCGTTGACCATACGCACCTCGTGCCCTGCCGCGGTCATCGCCCAAGCGAGCGGCACCATGGGATACAGATGCGACCTCTCGGACAGTGCGGCGAACAGCACGCGCATGGGGATCCCCTCTCGGTCGCGCGTAGTCGGGTGGCCTCGACATGGCCGCGAGGCACGCGTTCACGGCCAAGGCGGATGGTGTCGGTCTCATCCTGTGGTCTCCGGCAGTGCCGTGCGGTGCCGCGCCGCCGGGGTCTGGGGATTCCTCCAGACAATGGCTCCTCACCGGCGGTCAGGGGGCAGCGAGGTCCACCGTGATGGCGCGGGAGGGGCAGAGCTGCTCTGCCTCTTCCACGTGGTCCGCCAGCTGCTCGGGCGGCTCGGTCATCCGCAGCACGACGAGGCCGTCGTCCTCGTGCTGTGCGAAGACCTCGCCCGCGGTCATCGCGCACATTCCGGCACCGACACACCGGTCCTGATCAACCGTGATCTTCATGGTGTCTTCTCTCGTTTCGTGAGCTTTCGACCATGGTGTCGGCTGTGCGGCGCGCCGCCGACCGTCGCCGGCAGGGTCTGGTGAATCGCCCAGACAATGGGCCGGGGCCCTGCGCCCCCGCGGGCACGGTCCGGGCGGCCCCTGCGTTTACCCGCCGCTCATCGCGGTGTGCGGCCCGTCGGCCGCTGACCCGGCAGGGCCGCCATCCAGGCGGCGACGGTCTTCGCGGTGGAGCCCGCGTGGTCCTCCATCATCGTGAAGTGGTTGCCGGGCACGTCGGTCACGGTGTCCGCGCCGTCCCAGGACGCCTGCCATTCCTCCGGTGTGAGCGGTCCCTCCTGCTCGCCGGTGACCGGCGGCTCACTGGAGCGCACGAGCAGCACGGGGCAGGAGAGCGGGTCCGGCGACCATGCGCCGACGATGTGGAGGTACCAGCTCATCGCGGTGAGCCGGCCTGCGTCCATGTGCGCGAACAGGGACTCGCGGTCGAACATCCCGCCGATCATCTCTCCGGCGAACCGGGTGAAGGGCGAGTCCTCGCGCGGCAGGTAGGTGTCCAGCAGCGCGACACCGGCGGGCGGTGTCCCCGCCTTCTGCAGATGGTGCGCCACGGCGAGGGCCAGGATGCCGCCGGACGACGAGCCGAGCAGCACCACCGGGCCGCCGTCCGCACACCGCAGCACCGCCTCGGACTGCAGCCGTACGACCGCGTCGAGGGAGGCGGGCAGGCGCTCTCCCCGGCCGAAGCCCGGGGTCGGCAGCGCCCATACGTCGCGCGAGTTCCGGTGGACGGCGGCGAACCGGGCGTACTGGTGCACACCGGCGAGCGCGACGTACGAGCTGAAGCAGATCAGCGTCGGCTCGGCCGCGTCCGGGGAGGCGCCGCCACGCGCGAGCCGCACGGGCGCGAAGGCGCTTGCGAACTCCTCCGGCGCGTCGAACGTCGGCCGAAGGCGGGCGGCCGCCTGCAGCAGCCCGAATCCCTCCGCCACCCGTCCCGACTCGCTGGCCTCCCGGAAGAGGGCTCCGATGGTGTCCTGCTCCCGTCCCGTCGCGGAAGGGCGGTCGTCGGGTCCTGCCGAGCCGGGCTGCGGGAGGGTACCCGCGGTGAGCTCCTCTCCCAGCCGGCCGGCGAGCTCCTCGGGGGTGGCGAAGTCGAACACGAGCGTGGGCGGGAGCCGCAGGCCGGTGACGGTGCCGAGCTGGTTGCGCAGTTCCACGGCGGTCAGCGAGTCGAAGCCCAACTCGGCGAATCCACGGTCCGGTTCGACCTCCTCGGGCGATCCGTGACCGAGGACCGCCGCGATCTGACGCCGTACCAGGTCCAGCAGGAGCGCGTTCCGTCCGTCGGGGCCGGCGTCCGCCAGCCGTGCGAGCAGATCGTGCTTGTCCGTTCCGGACGCGGCGACCGGACGCCGGGCCCGGCCGGGGGACGCGCCGCCCGGCAGCGCCGTGCGTCCCCCCGTGCCGAGGCCCACGGTGACCAGGGCGTTCTCACCTGTCGCCAGTGCGGCGTCGAACAGTGCGAGCCCGTCGCCGGCGGAGAGCGGCCGCATACCGCCACGGGCCATCCGCCGCCGGTCGGTGTCGGCGAGCCCGGCCGTCATGCCGCTGTCTTCGGCCCACAGCCCCCATGCCAGCGAGGTGGCCGGCAGCCCCTGGGCCGCCCGGTGCCGGGCCAGACCGTCCAGGAAGGCGTTGGCGGCCGCGTAGTTGGCCTGCCCCGCCGAACCGAAGGTGCCTGCCGCGGAGGAGAAGAGCACGAAGGCCGTGAGCTTCCGGTCCTTCGTCAGCTCGTGCAGCAGCCAGGCGGCGTCGGCCTTCGGCCGCAGTGTCCGGTCGATCCGCTCTTCGCCGAGCGCGGTGAGCACACCGTCGTCGACGACCCCGGCGAGATGTACGACGGCGGTCAGCGGGTGGTCCGCCGGGACCGAGTCGAGCAGCCGCTCCACCTCTGCACGCTCGGCGACATCGCAGGCCACCAGAGAGGCTGTCGCCCCCTCCTCTGCCAGCTCGGCGCACCACTGCGCCGCTCCCTCGGCTGCGGACCCGCCGCGGCTGGCCAGCAGGAGGTGCCGTACACCGTGACGGGTGACGAGATGGCGCGTCAGGAGCTTGCCCAACGCGCCGGTGGCCCCGGTGACCAGCACCGTGCCGTCCGGGTCGAACGGGGACTCAAGGGCCTCGGGAGGCTCGACGCGGGCGAGTTGCGGCAGCCGCAACTCGCCCGCGCGCAGCACCATCTGCGGGTGCGCGGCAGCCACCGCGTCCGCGAGCACGCTGCGGGACGCCTCGTGGTGGTCGAGGTCGAGCAGCCACAACCGTCCGGGGTGTTCCAGCTGTGCGGAGCGGACCAGCCCCCACAGCGCCGCTCCGGCGAGATCGCTGACGTCCTCTCCGGGCTCGGCGGCGATGGCGCCCCGGGTGACGATCACCAGCCGGGAGCCGGCGAACCGCTCCTCGGCGAGCCAGTGACGGGCGACGGCGAGGGTGGTGAGGAGTAGTTCCCGGATGTCCGGGGTGTCCGCACCGGCCTGCGGTGCGCACTCCAGCAGCACGGTGTCGGGCATCGTCATCCCCGTGGCCACGGCGGCTGACAGGGCTTCGAGGTCGGCGTACGACTCCGCGTGCACGCCCGCGCCGTCCAGCACCTCGGCAATCCCGGCACCCGCCGGTCCGCCGGAAGCGGTGCCGACCGGACTGCCGAGCACGACCCACCGTGCGGCCCCGGAACGCGGGGGCAGGGTGGTGGCCTGCCAGTCGAGGCGCAGCGGCACATCCGGCCCGGCCTGCGGGAAGGCCGGCAGCTGGTCAGGAGTCACCGTGCGCAGGGTCAGCGCATCGGCGACGGCGACGGGCCGGCCGGAGGCGTCCGTGACCAGCACCGAGAAGGCATCGGCCCGGCCCTCGGCGGGCCTCAGACGTACCCGCAGCGCGTCGGCCCCCTCGGCATGGAAGGTCACCCCGCTCCAGGCGAACGGCAGCATCGCCCCGCCGTCGCCCGTGCCGCCGGCGTCCCGGCCGCCGACGAGCAGTGTCTGCACGGCCGCGTCGAGCAGCGCGGGGTGCACCGTGAACCGCGTGGCGTCGGCCCGGTGCGGCTCGGGCAGTGCGGCCTCGGCGAACAGCTCGTCACCGCGCCGCCACACGGGCCCGAGCCCCTGGAACGCGGGCCCGTAGGTGAACCCGGCTTCCGCGAAGGCGTCGTACCACTCCCCCGCCCCGACGGGCTCGGCGCCCTCGGGCGGCCAACTGCTCAGAGTCTCCGGCTCGTTCGGCGGAGCGGTGCTCAAGGTGCCTTGTGCGTGCCGGGCCCACGGCGCGGCGTCGCCCTCTTCCACGGGCCGGGAGTGCACGGTGAACGAGCGGCACCCGGCGTCGTCGGGTGCGCTCACCTCGACCTGAAGCTGGACGGCGCCCTGCCGTGGCAGCACGAGCGGCGTCTCCAGGGTGAGTTCGGTTAGATGGTCGCATCCGGTGCGGTCACCGGCGCTGACGGCCAGGTCAAGGTAGGCCGTGGCCGGCAGGATCACCCTGCCCAGCACCGCATGATCGGCGAGCCACGCATGGGTGGCCAGGGACAGCCGCCCCGTGAAGACCACGGATTCCGAACCGGCCACGGTGACCGCCGCGCCGAGCAGCGGGTGCTCGGCCGCACGCAGCCCCACGGCTTCGAGGTCCCCGGCCCCGGCCACGGCCTCCCACCAGTAGCGCCGCCGTTGGAAGGCGTAGGTCGGCAGGTCGACGCGGCGGGCGCCGGGGCACAGCACGGACCAGTCGAGGCCGGCGCCCGAGGTGTGGAGCGCGCCGACCGCGGCCATGACGCCGGGTGTCTCGGACCGGTCCTTGCGCAGCACGGGGATCAGCGCCCGGTCACCGTCGAGGCATCCCTGGGCCATGGCGGTCAGGGTGCCGTCCGGGCCGATCTCCAGGAACCGGGTGACCTTGTGCTCCTCCAGCCACCGGACACCGTCGGCGAAGCGGACGGCTTCACGGACGTGACGCACCCAGTAGTCGGGGGACGTCAGTTGCTGCGGTGTGGCGAGAGCGCCGGTCACGTTCGAGACCACCGGGATACGGGGCTCCTCGTACGCCACCCTTTCGGCGACCGTCCGGAATTCCGCGAGCATCGGCTCCATCAGCGGGGAGTGGAAGGCATGGCTGACCTGGAGCCGCTTCACCTTCCGGCCCTCCGACTCGAAACGCCCGGCGATCTCCGCGACCACGGACTCCTCACCGGCTATGACGAGCGAGTTCGGGCCGTTCACCGCGGCGATACTCACCCGCTGCTCATGACCTTCCAGCAGTGGAAGTACCTCGTCCTCGGTGGCCTGGAGAGACACCATCGCCCCACCCGCCGGCAGCGCCTGCATCAACCGACCGCGCGCCGCCACCAGACGGCAGGCGTCCTCCAGCGACCACACCCCCGCCACATACGCAGCCACCAACTCACCGATGGAATGACCCATGAGGTAGTCGGGACGGACTCCGAAGGACTCGACGAGCCGGAACAACGCCACCTCAACGGCGAACAACGCCGGCTGGGTGAACTCCGTCCGATGCAGCGCCTCCGCGGCTCCGTCGGCGGCGAACACCACATTCCGCAGCGGCGATGCCAACTCACCGTCGAAGTGCGCGCACACCGCATCGAACGCCTCCGCAAAGACCGGAAAGGCCTCGTACAACTCCCTTCCCATTCCCGTGCGTTGGGCGCCCTGGCCCGTGAACAGCACGGCGGTTCCGCCTTCGCCCCGTGCCACCCCGGTAAGGACATGCGCGGAGGTCTCGCCGGTCGCGAGAGCACGCAGACCACTCAGCAGTTCGTCACGGCCGGCGCCCATGAGTGCGGCGCGGTGCTCGAAGGCGGACCGGGTCGTGGCCAGGGACAGTGCCACGTCCGGCAGGCCGAGTTCGGGCCGGTCCTCGACATGCGCGAGCAGCCTGCGGGCCTGTGCCCGGAGCGCGTCGCGGGTGGTGCCGCTGAGGACCCAGGGGGCGGGGACGGCCGGTGTGCCGCCCGGAGGCGGGGTGGTGGTGGCGGGGGCCTGTTCGAGGATGGCGTGCACGTTGGTGCCGCTGATGCCGAAGGAGGACACGCCTGCCCGTCGCGGCCGGTCGGTCTCGGGCCACTCCACGGTGTCCGTGAGCAGCTGTACGTTCCCTTCCGACCAGTCCACATGTGTCGACGGCCGGTCGATGTGCAAGGTGGGCGGAAGGACGCCGTGCTGGAGCGCCAGCACCATCTTGATCAGGCCCGCCACACCGGCGGCGGCCTGGGTGTGCCCGATGTTGGACTTGACCGAACCCAGCCAGAGCGGCCGGTCGGCCGCCCGTTCCTGCCCGTATGTCGCCAGCAGCGCCTGGGCCTCGATGGGGTCGCCGAGTGCCGTGCCGGTGCCATGGGCCTCGACGGCGTCGACCTCCGCGACGGACAGGCCGGCGTCGGCCAGGGCCTCGCGGATCACCCGTTGCTGCGAGGGGCCGTTGGGGGCGGTGAGCCCGTTCGAGGCGCCGTCCTGGTTGACCGCGGAGCCGCGGAGCAGCGCCAGCACCGGGTGCCCGTTGCGCTGCGCGTCGGAGAGCCGCTCGACCAGCACGATACCGACGCCCTCGGAGAAGCCGGTGCCGTCGGTCCGGTCGGCGAACGCCTTGCAGCGGCCGTCGGCGGCCAGACCCTGCTGGCGGCTGAAGTCCAGGAAGAGCCCAGGGGTGGACATGATGGTGACGCCGCCGGCCAGTGCGAGGTCACACTCCCCCGACCTGAGCGCCTGCGCCGCCAGATGGAGGGCGACGAGCGAGGCCGAGCAGGCGGTGTCGACGGTGACCGCGGGCCCCTCCAGGCCGAAGGTGTAGGAGAGCCGCCCGGACATCACGCTCGCCGAGTTGCCGGTGCCCAGATGGGCCTCGGCGTCCGGTGCCGGGGCCAGGGAACGGGAGGTGTAGTCCTGGTAGTTGGTGCCGGCGAAGACGCCGGTGCGGCTGCCGCGCAGCGACACCGGGTCGATCCCGGCCCGCTCGAAGGCCTCCCACGACGTCTCCAGCAGCAACCGCTGCTGCGGATCCATCGCCACCGCCTCCCGCGGCGAAATCCCGAAGAAGCCCGCATCGAAGCCGCCGACATCCTCCAGGAAACCACCGGCACGCGTGTAACTGCGGCCAGGAACACCCCGCTCCGGGTCGTACAGCGCCTCCACATCCCAGCCGCGGTCGGCCGGCCACTCACCGATCGCATCCACCCCGCCCGCAACAAGCCGCCACAACTCCTCCGGCGAACCCACCCCACCGGGGAAACGGCAGCTCATCGCCACGATGGCGACGGGGTCGGCCCCGTGGTCCGCCGGTCCGGCGGGCGTCGGCGCGGCCGGAGCCGGCGCCTCGTCGAGATCCAGCTCGGTGCGCAGCCGGGCGGCCAGCGCCGCCGGGGTCGGGTGGTCGAAGATGAGCGTGGCCGGGAGCCGCTTGCCGATGGCCACGCTGAGGGCATTGCGGAGTTCGACCGCCATGAGGGAGTCGAAGCCCAGCTCGCGGAAGGCCCGGTGGGGGGCGACCTCGTCGGGACCGGTGTGGTTGAGGACGGCGGCGACATGGGCGCGGACGAGTTCCGACAGGGCCTTGCGCTGCTCCGCCATGTCGAGGGCGGCAAGCTGCCGGGCGAGTACGGGGCCTTCGACCGTCTCCTCCGTCGTCGGTCCGGCGGTGGCGAGTGCCCGCTGGGCGTCGGGAAGGTCGGCGATCAGGGGCCGGGGACGGGCCGTGGTGTAGGCACGCGCGAAGGTGTCCCAGTCGATGTCGGTGACGGCCAGTGCGGTGTCGTCGTGGTCGAGGGCACGTTGCAGCGCGGCGACGGCCGACCACGGGTCCATGGCGCGTACCCCGTGCCGGTGCAGTCGCTCGCCCACGGCTCCTTCTGCCATACCGCCTTCCGCCCAAGGCCCCCAGGCAAGGGAGGTGGCCCGGTGCCCGGCTGCCCTGCGCTGCTGGGCGAGGGCGTCGAGGTAGGCATTGCCGGGGGCGTAGTTGGCGTGTCCCGGCGCACCGATGGTGCCGGCGGTGGAGGAGAACAGCACAAAGGCGGACAGGTCATGCCGTCTGGTCAGTTCGTCGAGGTTGCGTGCGCCGCCGGCTTTCACCCGGAGCACCCCGGCCAGTTGGGCGGGGGTCAGGGAGTTGATCGTCCCGTCGTCGAGTACGGCGGCGGTGTGCAGGACCGCGGTGAGCGGCCGGTCGGCGGGAATCGTGTCGAGCAGGGCGGCGAGCGCGTCCCGGTCGGCGATGTCGCACCCGGCGAATTCGGCCTGGGTGCCGAACTCCGCCAGTTCGGCGGCGAGTTCGGCGGCTCCCGGGGAATCGGCACCGCGCCGGCTGACGAGCAGCAGATGCGGCGCGCCACTTCGGGCGAGCCAGCGGGCCACATGCCGCCCCAGGGCGCCGGTTCCGCCGGTGACCAGGACGGTGCCCCGGGGCGTCCACCGGCGTGTGGTGTCGAGCTCGCCGGTCGCGGCGCGGACCAGTCGCCGGGCGAGGACTCCGTTCGGCCGTATCGCGATCTGGTCCTCGTCGCCGATCCCGGCGAGCGCCCGGATTACGGCGCCGGCCGCGGCCGGGTCCAGGGTTTCGGGCAGATCGAGCAGTCCGCCCCAGCGCTCCGGCGCCTCCAGGGCGACCACTCGGCCGAAGCCCCACACCAGGGACTGACGCGGTGCGGTGACGCCCCGCAGCGGGTCGGTGGCCACGGCGCCCCGGGTGGCGAACCACAGCGGGGCCTCGACGCCGATGTCGTCGAGTGCCTGGACGAGGGCGACGGTGGCGGCGAAGCCCCGGGGCAGGCCGGGGTGGGCGGGGTGGTCGTCCTCCTCCAGGGCCAGCAGGGAGACGATGCCCGTGACCGGGGGCAGTGGTGCGTCCGGGGAACCCGTGTCACGCAGCGCCGCCTCGATCGTTCCGGCGAGTGCGGCCCGGTCCTCTTCCGGGTCCACCGGCACGGTGACGGGGTGCGCTCCGGCCGCCGAGAATGCCTCGGCCAGGCCGCCGGCCAGGGCATCGTCGCCGGTGGTGACCACCAGCCAGGTGCCACGGAGGGTGGCGGGCGCGCCGCCGGCGGGGACGGGCTTCCAGGTGATGCGGTAGCGCCATGAGTCGGCCTGGGCTGCCTCGCGGTGGCGCCGGCGGTAGTCGGACAGTGCGGGCAGCAGCGCATCGAGGGCGGCCGGGTCCACGTTCAGGGCTGCGCCGAGCGTGTCGGCATCGCCGGTCGCGACGGCCTCCCAGAAGCCGGACTCGGTCGCTTCGCCGGAGCTGCCGCGCAGTTCGGGGGCGGGCCGGGGCCAGTAGCGGGAGCGCTGGAAGGGATAGGTCGGCAGGGCGATCCGCCGGGCGCCGCCGCCCTCCCCGGTGGGGTCGAGGACCGTACGCCATGTGACAGGCCCGCCGGCGACGGACAGTTCGGCGAGTGAGGTGAGGAAGCGCCGGCGGCCGCCCTCCCCCTTACGCAGGGTGCCGACCACGGCGGCGTCCGCGAGGTCGAGCGCGTCGAGCGTCTCCCGTACGGCGGTCGTCACCACGGGGTGCGGTGAGGTCTCGACGAAGGCGCGGTAGCCCTGTTCGGCCAGGGAACGGACGGCGTGTCCGAAGCGTACGGTCCGGCGCAGGTTCTGGTACCAGTACTCGGCGTCCAGCAGGCCGGTGTCGATCCAGTCGCCGGTCACCGTCGAGAAGAACGGTGTCGCGCCGGTGCGCGGGCTGATCGGCGCGAGGTCGGCGAGCATCTGCTCGCGGACCTCCTCGACCTGCGCGGAGTGGGACGCATAGTCGATCGGTATCCGGCGCACCCGGGCGCCGTCGGCCTGCAGCGCGGCGAACAGCTCGTCGAGTGCGTGCGTGTCGCCGGAGACGGCCACGGACTGGGGGCCGTTGACGGCGGCGACCGAGATGCGGTCGCCCCAAGCGGCGAGGCGCTCCTCCACCTCGGGCAGCGGCAGCGGGACGGACAGCATGCCGCCCCGCCCCGCGAGTGCGGTCAGTGCCCGGCCGCGCAGGACGACGACCCGGGCGGCGTCCTCCAGGGTCAGTGCCCCGGCGACACAGGCCGCGGCGATCTCGCCCTGGCTGTGCCCCACGACGGCGTCGGGCTCCACGCCCCGGGCGCGCCAGAGCCCCGCCAGTGCGACCTTCACGGCGAACAGGGCGGGCTGGACGACATCCGCACGGTCGAGGGACGGTGCCCCCTCGGCGCCGCGCAGCACCTCGTCGAGGGACCATCCGGAGAACCGTTCCACGGCCTGTGCGCACTCGGTGAAGCGGGCACGGAACTCCGGTTCGGTATCGAGCAGTTCGGTGGCCATTCCGGCCCACTGGGAGCCCTGGCCGGGGAAGACGAAAGCGGTACGGCCGTCCGCTCCGCTCGTGCCGCGTACCACTCCGGGGGCCGGGGCGTCGCGGGCGAGCAGGTCCAGGCCGCGGAGCAGCTCGTCGTGGCCGTCGGCGATCACGGCGGCCCGGTGCTCGAACTCCGTGCGTGTGGTGGTCAGCGACCAGGCGATGTCACGCAGCGGCGGCGTCGGCTGCCCGGACAGCCGCTCGCGCAGCCGGGCGCCGAGCGTGCGCAGCGAGTCCGCGGTCCGCGCGGAGACGGGGAAGACGAGGTGCCGGGAGGCATCGTCCGCCTCGGGGGCACCGCCGGCCGTCCCGGGGGCGGGGTCCGGGGCCGGGGCCTGTTCGAGAATGACATGGGCGTTGGTGCCGCTGACGCCGAAGGAGGAGACCGCGGCCCGGCGGGGCCGCCCGCGGTCGGGCCATGGTGTGGCATCGGCGAGCAGCGAGACGTTCCCCGCCGACCAGTCGACGTGCGAGGAGGGCCGGTCGATGTGCAGGGTCTGGGGCATCAGCCCTTCGTGGAGGGCGAGCACGGCCTTGATGACGCCGGCCGCTCCGGCGGCTGCCTGGGTGTGCCCGATGTTCGACTTCACGGAGCCGAGCCACAGCGGCTGCTCCGCGTCCCGGTCCTGCCCGTACGTCGCCAGGAGCGCCTGGGCCTCGATGGGGTCGCCGAGCGTCGTGCCGGTGCCGTGTGCCTCCACCATGTCGATGTCCGCCGTGGACAGGCCCGCCCCGGACAGTGCCTGCCAGATGACGCGTTGCTGGGAAGGGCCGTTGGGGGCCGTCAGACCGTTCGACGCCCCGTCCTGATTGACCGCGGAGCCGCGCAGGACGGCAAGGACGGGGTGTCCGTGCCGCCGGGCGTCGGAGAGCCGCTCGACCAGGAGCATGCCGGCTCCCTCGCCCCAGGCGGTGCCGTCGGCCGCATCCGCGAACGCCTTGCACCGGCCGTCGGCGGCCAGTCCGCGCTGCCGGCTGAACTCCAGGAACAGGCCGGGGGTGGACATCACGGTGACTCCGCCCGCCAGCGCGAGGTCACACTCCCCCGACCTGAGCGCCTGCGCCGCCAGATGGAGGGCGACGAGCGAGGCCGAGCAGGCGGTGTCGACGGTGACCGCGGGCCCCTCCAGGCCCAGCGCGTAGGAAACCCGGCCGGACACCACGCTGGCGGCGTTGCCGGTGCCGATTTGGCCTTCCAGCACTTCCGGGGCACCGAGCAGCAGCGGGGTGTAGTCCTGCCCGTTGGTGCCGGCGAAGACGCCGGTGCGGCTGCCGCGCAGCGACACCGGGTCGATTCCGGCCCGCTCGAACGCCTCCCACGACGTCTCCAGCAGCAACCGCTGCTGCGGATCCATGGACAGTGCCTCGCGTGGCGAGATCCCGAAGAAGCCCGCGTCGAAGCCGCCGACATCGTCCAGGAAACCACCGGCACGCGTGTAACTGCGGCCGGGTACACCCGGCTCCGGGTCGTACAGCGCCTCCACGTCCCAGCCACGGTCGGCCGGCCACTCACCGATCGCGTCCACCCCGCCCGCAACGAGCCGCCACAACTCCTCCGGCGAACCCACCCCACCGGGGAAGCGGCAGCTCATCGCCACGATCGCCACCGGCTCCTGGCGCCCGGCCTCGACTTCCTGCAGGCGCCGGCGGGTCTGGTGGAGGTCGTTGGTGACCTTCTTGAGGTACTCGAGGAGCTTCTGGTCGTTCATGCACCCTCATCCACGTGGTGGTTCCGGTTGTTCCGCGGCCGGCGTCTCATGACATGCCGAGTCATGACATGCCGAGGTCGTTGTCGATGAAGTCGAAGATCTCGTCCGCGGTGGCGGAGTTGATCCGGTCGCTCACCCCGGCGTCGTCCGTCGCCGCCGCGTCGGCGTCCTCCTGCTCGTGCCACTTCGCGAGCAGCAACTGCAGCCGGGAGGCGATCCTGGCCCGCTGCGGATCGTCCTGCGCCACGTCGGCCAGCACGTCCTCCAACCGGTCCAGCTCGGCGAGCGCGGGCAGCGCCCCGGCCGTGCCCCCCGCCGCGACCTGCGTCCGCAGATGGCGGGCGAGGGCCGCAGCGGTCGGATGGTCGAACAGCAGCGTGGCGGGCAGCTGGGTGCCGGTGGCGAGACCGAGCCGGTTGCGCAGCTCGACGGCCATGAGCGAGTCGAAGCCCAGCTCGCTGAACGCCCGCTTCGGGTCGATCGCGTCCACCGAGTCATGCCCGAGGACGCCGGCGACATGGGTGCGGACAAGGGTGGCAAGGACGCGTTCCTGGTCCGCCTCGCTCCGCCCGGCCAACTGCGCGCGCAGTGCCTGGAGACCGCCCGGCCGGTCACTGTCAGCGGACTCGCTTTCCGGGACTGCCCACCGGGCCTCCGGCAGGTCGGAGAACAGCGCGCTGGGCCGCACCGACGTGAAGCCGGGTACGAACCGCGCCCAGTCCACATCGGCAACGGTCAGCGTGGTGTCGCCGCGGGTGAGTGCCCGCTCCAGCGCGTCGACCGCGAGCCGCGGGTCGAGCGGGCTCATACCGCCCCGGGTGAGGCGCTCTGCCAGTCGCTCGTCACCTGCGGTTCCGGCCGCCATGCCGGCGCCGGCCCACGGCCCCCAGGCGAGGGAGGTGGCCGGCAGGCCGAGGGCGTGCCGGTGCTGGGCGAGGGCGTCCAGATAGGCGTTGGCGGCGGCGTAGTTGGCCTGGCCGGTCGCCCCCGTCGTACCGGCGAAGGACGAGAACAGCACCAACGGCGTCCGTTCGTCGGCCAGTTCGTGCAGGTGTGTCGCGGCTGCCATCTTGGACCGCAGCACGGCGTCCAGGCGCGTACCGTCGAGCCCGGCGATCAGCCCGTCGTCGAGCACACCCGCGGCGTGGAACACGGCATCGACGGGATGCTCGGCCAGCAGCCGTGCCAGCGCCTCACGGTCGGCGGCATCGCAGGCGACCACCGTCATCCGGGTTCCGCGGGCGGTGAGTTCGGCTCGCAGTTCGGCCGCGCCCGGGGCCTGCGGGCCGCGTCGGCCCGCCAGGATCAGGTGCTCGGCGCCCCGGTCGGCCAGCCGGCGGGCGATGTGTGCGCCGAGCGCACCGGTGCCTCCGGTGACCAGGACGGTCCCGGCACACGCCCACGGCTCCTCGGTGCCGGGTCCGGTGCCCCCGGTCCGGGCCCGGACCAGCCGCCGGACGAACACACCCGAGCCGCGTACGGCGACCTGGTCCTCGCCCGGACCGGCTTCCAGTACCGCGCAGAGCCGCTCCACGGCCCGCTCATCGGGCTCCGCGGGCAGATCGACCAGACCGCCCCAGCTCTGCGGCTGCTCCAGCGCGGCGACCCGCCCGAAGCCCCAGACCGCGGCCTGTACGGGGCACGGCACGGCCTCGCGCTCCCGCACCGCCACGGCGCCGGTGGTGGCGCACCACAGCGGTGCGGCGGAGCCCAGGTCATCGAGGGCCTGGACCAGGGCCAGCGTCGCGGCGAGTCCGCCGGGCGTGGCGGACCGGCTCGGATGCGGCTCCTCGTCGGTGGCCAGCAGTGACAGCACCCCGTCCACCGGGCCGGACTCGCCCAGCAGTGTGCCCAGTTGGTCGCCGAGCGACCTGCGGTCGGCGTGGCCGCAGTCGATCTCGACCGGGATGACCGCGGCCGCACCATGGGCGGTGAGCCCGGCCGCGAGCGCCGTCTCCCAGGCACGGCCGCCGCGGCCCGCGGGGAAGGCGAGCAGCCAGGTGCCGGACAGCACGGGAGCCGGGGCATCGGCGGCCGGCCGCCAGGTGACCCGGTATTCCCAGCCGTCGGCGACGGTGCGTTCGCGCTGCTCAGCGCGCCACGAGGACAGCGCGGGCAGTACGTCGCTCAGCGGGGCGTCACCGGCCAGGTGGAGACGCTTGGCCAGTTCGCCCGGGTCGGCGTTTTCCACCGCGGTCCAGAACTGGTCGTCCACCGTCCGCGCCGGGACCGTCCCGGTCTGCGGACCGGCCGGCTCCAGCCAGTACCGGCGGCGCTGGAAGGCGTAGGTGGGCAGCTCGACAGGGCGCGCCCCCTCGCCGTACAGCGCGGCGGGCCCGGTCCCGAGACCGCGCACCTGCAATCGTGCCGCGGCCTGCAGGGCGCTGTGTGCCTCGGGCCGTTCGCGCCGCAGGACGGGGAGTGCGGCGGTGTCCTCATCGGGCTCGCGCAGGCTCTCCCATGCCAGGGCCGCCAGGGCGCCGTCGGGCCCCAGCTCCAGATACGTCCGTACTCCCTCGGCCTCCAGGCGGCGGATGCCGTCACCGAAGCGGACGGCCTCCCGCACCTGCCGCACCCAGTACGCGGGCGAGGTCAGGTCGGCGTCGGCCGCCGGTTCCCCGGTGAGGTTGGAGACGACGGGCAGACGCGGCGGTGCATAGCGCACACCCCGCGCGATCTCGCCGAACTCCTCCAGCATCGCTTCCATCAAGGGAGAGTGAAACGCATGGCTGACCCGCAAACGCCTAGTCTTTCGTCCCCGCTCGGCCAGCTCTCCGGCGATCTCGGTGACCACGTCCTCGGCGCCGGAGACGACGACGGCCGACGGCCCGTTCACCGCGGCGATCCCCGCCCGGTCCGCCCGGCCCTCCAGCAGGGGCAGCACCTCTTCCTCGGCGGCCTGTACGGCGATCATGGCGCCGCCCTCCGGCAGTGCCTCCATCAGCCGCCCGCGGGCAGCGATCAGCCGGCACGCGTCCCGCAGGGTCAGCACCCCGGCCGCATGCGCGGCGGTCAGCTCTCCGATGGAGTGGCCGATCAGGGCATCGGGCCTGATCCCCCACGATCCGACGAGCGCGTGAAGTGCCGTCCCCACGGCGAACAGTGCGGGCTGGGTGTAGGCGGTGCGGTCGAGCAGCGCGGCCTCGGGCGTGCCCTCGTCCGCGAAGACGAGGTCGCGCAGCGGCCGTTCGAGGTGGCGGTCGAACTCCGCGCAGACCTCGTCGAACGCCGTCGCATAGGCGGGGAACCGCTCGTAGAGCTCGCGTCCCATGCCGGCGCGCTGGGATCCCTGGCCGCTGAACAGGAAGGCGAGCTTTCCGCCGGTGTCCGCCCGCCCGCGCACCAGCTCCGCCGAGTCCTCCCCGCGGGCGAGCGCGGCCAGGCCCTTCAGGAACGCCTCCCGGTCCTCGGCGATCAGCGCCGCCCGGTGGTCGAAGGCGGCCCGGGTGGTGGCGAGCGCGTACCCGACATCGTGTACCGGCAGGTCCGGGCGGTCGGTGAGGTGGGCGCGCAGCCGCTTCGCCTGGTCGCGGAGTGCGGCGGCGGACCGGGCGGACAGCGGCCAGACGACAGGCCCCGGCTGACCGCCGGGCCCGTCCTGTCCGGCGCGGGCGGTGTCGGCCCGACCGCTGTCGGGAGAGGTTCCCTCGGCGGGTCCACCGTCTGCCGCCCCGTACTGTTCGAGCACCACATGCGCGTTGGTGCCGCTGATCCCGAACGAGGACACGGCGGCCCGGCGCGGCAGTTCGCGCTGCGGCCACTCCACGGGCCGGGTCAGCAGCCGCACCTCGCCGGCCGACCAGTCGACGTGGGAAGAGGGCTCGGTGACATGCAGCGTGCGCGGCAGTACGCCCTTCTGGAGCGCCAGCACCATCTTGATCACACCCGCCACACCCGCGGCCGCCTGTGTGTGCCCGATGTTCGACTTCACCGAACCCAGCCACAACGGCCGGTCCGGCTCGCGGTCCTGGCCGTAGGTGGCGATCAGCGCCTGTGCCTCGATCGGATCGCCCAGCGACGTCCCGGTGCCGTGTGCCTCGACCGCGTCCACCTCATGGGCATCGAGTCCGGCGTTGGCCAGTGCCGCCCGGATGACCCGCTGCTGGGAGGGGCCATTGGGGGCGGTCAGACCGTTGGACGCCCCGTCCTGGTTGACCGCGGACCCGCGGAGCACGGCGAGCACCGGGTGTCCGTTGCGCCGCGCGTCCGAGAGCCGCTCGACGAGGACGATTCCCGCGCCCTCGCCCCAGCCGGTGCCGTCCGCGTCGTCGGCGAATGCCTTGCACCGCCCATCGCCCGCCAGCCCCCCTTGCCGGCCGAATTCCACGAAGGCCCCCGGAGTGGCCATCACGGTCACCCCGCCCGCGAAGGCGAGATCGCACTCCCCGAGCCGCAGGGCCTGTGCGGCCAGATGCAGCGCCACCAGCGACGACGAGCACGCCGTGTCGACGGTGACGGCGGGGCCTTCGAGGCCGAAGGCGTAGGAGACCCGGCCGGACGTCACACTGGTGGCATGGCCGGTGAGCAACTGGCCCTCGCTGCCCTCGGGCAGGGTGTGTGCGGCCGAGCCGTAGCCCTGGTAGTTCGTCCCCGCGAACACCCCGGTGCGGCTGCCGCGCAGCGCCGCCGGGTCGATGCCGGCCCGCTCCAGTGCCTCCCATGAGATTTCGAGCAGCAGGCGCTGCTGCGGGTCCATGGTGGCCGCCTCACGCGGTGAGATGCCGAAGAAGTCCGCGTCGAAGTCACCGCTGTCGTGGAGGAATCCGCCCTCGACGCAGGCCGCGTCGTCACCGGTCTGCCAGCCCCGGTCGGCCGGCAGGGGCGACAGCGCGTCCACGCCGTCGGCCAGCAGCCGCCAGAACTCCTCCGGGCTGCCCGCCCCTCCTGGGAACCGGCAGCTCATGGCGACGATGGCGAGCTGCTCCTCCCCGGTTGCCGGCTGCCCTGCCACGGCGACCGGGGCGGCAGCCGCCTCGCCGGCTCCGAAGAGCTCGGTGCACACATGGCGGGCCAGCGCCACCGGCGACGGGTAGTCGAAGACGAGCGTCGCCGGCAGCCGCAGACCGGTCGCGGCGCCCAGCCGGTTGCGCAGCTCGACGGCGGTGAGCGAGTCGATGCCCAGACCGCGGAAGTCCCGTGCGGGCTCGACGGCGTCGGGGCCGGTGTGCCCGAGCACCAGCGCTACCTGCGCACGGACGAGTTCCACTACCGCCGGCTCCCGCTCGGCGGCCGGCAGCGCGGCCAGCCCGGTCCGCAGGCTCTCCGCCGCGTCACCGGCGGCAGCCGACGCAGCCGAGCGCCGGGCGGACCCGGTCACCAGACCACGCAGGAGGGCCGGCGGCGCGGAGTGCGGTGCCCGCAGCGCCGCGTGGTCGAGCCGCACGGGGGCGTACACCGGTTCAGCCGTACGGAATGCGGCGTCGAACGCCGCCATGCCCTGCTCGACCGTGAACGGCACCATGCCACCACGCGCCATGCGCTGCAGATCGGCATCCGTCAGCTCGCCGGTCATCCCCGCACCGGGCGCCCACGGACCCCACGCGAGTGAGGTGGCAGGCAGGCCGATGCCGTGCCGGGCCTGGGCGAACGCGTCCAGGAAGGCGTTCGCCGCCGCGTAGTTGCCCTGCCCCGAGCCGCCGAACATTCCGGCGACGGAGGAGAAGACGACGAACGCGGCCAGGTCCTCGTCCCGGGTCAGCTCCTGCAGTGCGCTCACCGCGTCCGCCTTCGGCGCGAGCACGGTATCCAGCCGCTCGGGCGTCAGCGAGGACAGCACACCGTCATCGAGCACCCCGGCCGTGTGCACGACCGCGGTGAGCGGATGCTGCACCGGTACGGAGCCGAGCAGCCCGCGCAGCGCCTCGCGATCAGCGGTGTCGCAGGCAGCGACGGTGACCTCGGCGCCGAGGGCGGTGAGTTCGTCGCGCAGCGCGGCGGCGCCCGGAGCCCGCGGACCCCGGCGACTGGACAGCACCAGATGGCGGACCCCGTGCTCGGCCACCAGATGCCGGGCCACCAGCGCGCCCAGACCACCCGTCCCGCCCGTGACCAGGACCGTTCCCTCCGGATCGAGGGGCACCGGCATGGTCAGCACGACCTTGCCGACGTTCTTGGCCTGGCTGAGGTGGCGGAATGCCTCGGGGGCCTTCCGTACGTCCCACGCGGTGAGCGGCAGGGGCCGCAGCACGCCCTGCTCGAAGAGGCCGACGAGTGCCGTCAGCATCTCCCCGATCCGCTCCGGACCGGCGTCAAACAGATCGAAGGCCTGGTAGCGCACGCCCTCGTGCGCGGCCGCGACCTCCTGTGCGTCACGAACGTCGGTCTTGCCCATCTCCAGGAACCGCCCGCCCCGCGGCAGCAGCCGCAGCGAGGCGTCCACGAACTCCCGCGCCAGGGAGTCCAGCACCACATCCACACCCCGGCCACCGGTCGTCTCCAGGAACGACCGCTCGAAGTCCAGCTCACGCGAGGAGGCGATATGCGCCTCATCCAGACCCGAGCCGCGCAGCGTCCCCCACTTCCCCGGACTCGCGGTACCGAACACCTCCGCACCCAGGTGCCGCGCCAGCTGCACCGCGGCCATCCCCACACCGCCCGCGGCGGCATGCACCAGCACGGACTCGCCCGCCCGGAGCTCCCCCAGGTCCACCAAGGCGTAGTAGGCCGTCAGGAACACCACCGGAACCGACGCCGCCTGCGCGAACGACCAGCCCTCGGGTATGCGGGCGAGGGTGCGCGCATCGGCCACCGCGAGCGGACCGAAGGACCGGGTGAACAGCCCCATGACCCGGTCGCCCGGGGAGAACCCGGTCGCTCCCGGACCGACCTCGGTGACCACTCCGGCGCCCTCGATCCCCAGCGCCACGGCGTCACCCGGGTACATACCGAGTGCGTTCAGTACATCCCGGAAGTTCAGACCGGCGGCACGCACCGCGATCCGCACCTGCCCCGCACCCAACTCGGCCTGTGCTGCGGGCACTTCGGCGAGGTGCAGGTTCGCCAGCGTGCCCTTCTCCGCGATGTCCAGGCACCACGCCCCGCTCTCCCCGGGCACCGGCAGCGCATCCGGCCGTACGTGCCTGCTGAACCTCGGGACGTACACCTGCCCGGCGCGTACCGCCAGTTCGGGCTCGTCGCAGGCGAGTGCGGCGGGGAGCACGGCGAGGGACTCGCCCGCCCCGTCCAGATCGACCAGCGTGAAGCGGTCCGGGTGCTCCGAACGCGCCGCCCGGACGAGCCCCCACACGGCGGCCAGCGCCGGGTCCGGTCGCCGTTCGTCCACGGTGACCGCGCCCTGGGTGACGACGACCAGCCGGGCCGCGGCGAACCGCTCCTCGGCCAGCCATGTGTGGAGCAGCGCGAGCGCCCGATGGGTCGCGGTGTGCGCTGCGGCGGCCGGGTCACCATCAGGAGCGTCCAGCCGCAGCAGGACGTGGGAAGGCACCCCGTCCCGGGGAAGCGACACGAGGTCCGGGTATACGGGCGCGCCGATCGCGGACCCGTCGAGCCGGCCGCCGACGCCGTCGCAGACGTCGACGACCGCATCAACGGATACCGCGGGCACAGTGGGCCCGCCGGCCCCGGAACGCTCCGGCAGCGGGATCCAGTCCATCGTGTGCAGCGCGGTGTCCTGCCCGCCCGCCCTGGCCTGGGCGATCCCGTCGGCCGACACCGGCCGCAGGACCAGGGAGTCGATCGTCGCGACGGGTCCGCCCGAGGCGTCGGACAGCTCCAGGGCGACCGAGTCGGGACCGTTCACGGACAGCCGGGCACGCAGCACCGACGCCCCGGACGCGTGCAGGGTCACCCCCGACCAGGAGAAGGGCAGCCTGCCTTGGCTCTCGTCCGTCCGGCCCTCGTCCGCCCGGTCCGACTCCACGAGTCCGAGTGCGTGCAGCACCGCATCCAGCAGCGCCGGGTGCAGCCCGAAGCCGGCCGCCTCGGGGGCGGCGCTCTCCGGAAGTTCGACCGAGGCGAACAACTCGTCACCGCGGCTCCATACCTGACACAGACCACGGAAGACCGGCCCATAGCCGAACCCCGCTGCCGCCAGCCCCTCATACAGCCCGTCGACGGAGACGGGCTCCGCACCGGCGGGCGGCCACTGGGACTGGTCCGCCCCGGGCGCCGCGCCGTCCATGGCGAGTACGCCGACGGCATGGCGTACCCATGGCTGGTCGGCCTGCGCATCCTGCGGCCGGGAGTAGACGTTCAGCGTCCGGCGCCCGGTCTCGTCCGCGGCCCCGACGGCCACCTGGAGCTGTACGGCACCCCGCTCCGGCAGGACCAGCGGCGCCTGCAGCGTCAATTCCTCCACCTGCCCGCAGCCGACCTGATCCCCGGCACGGACGGCCAGCTCCAGGAAGGCGGTGCCGGGGAGCAGGATCGATCCCGAGACGACATGTTCGGCGAGCCAGGGCTGGGCCGCTGCGGAGACCCGCCCCGTGAACACCACGGCGCCGCCCTCGGCCGACCCGTACACGCTGTCCAAGCCGTCCGTACCGCCCGTGCCGCCCACGCTGCCGGCCAGGGAGACGGCAGCACCCAGCAAGGGGTGCCGCGCGGACACCAGCCCGGCAGAACCGAAATCCCCGGCCGGCAGGCCCGTGAACCGGGGCCAGTAGCGCTGGTGCTGGAAGGCGTAGGTGGGGAGGTCGACGGGGGTGACGGGGGTGACGGGGGTGGGGGCGGGAGTGGGAGTGGGGGTGGGGGTGGGGAAGACGGTCTGCCAGTTGATGGCGATGCCGTGGGCGAATGCTCGCCCGGCGGCGGAGAGCACCGCGGATATCTCCCCGCGATCGTCGCCGCGCAGGGTGGGGATGAGGACATGGCCCGCGTCCGGATCCGCATCCATGTCACCGTCGACGCAGCCCTGTGCCATGACGGTGAGAGTGCCGTCCGGCCCGATCTCCAGGAACCGGGTCACGCCCTGCTGCTCCAGCCGCCGCACTCCGTCGGCGAAGCGGACCGCTTCCCGGACGTGCCGCACCCAGTAGTCAGGGGACGTCAGTTCTTGTGGTGCGGCGAGTTCGCCGGTCAGATTCGACACCACCGGGATACGGGGTTCCCCGTACGACACGCTTTCCGCGACGGCACGGAACTCGTCGAGCATCGGCTCCATCAGCGGGGAATGGAAGGCATGACTCACCTGGAGCCGCTTCACCTTCCGGCCCTCGGACTCAAAACGCCCGGCGATCTCCGCCACCGCGGATTCCTCACCAGAGACCACGACCGACCGCGGACCGTTCACCGCGGCGACACTCACCCGCTGCTCCTGGCCCTCCAACAGCGGCAACACCTCGCCCTCCGACGCCTGAAGCGACACCATCGCCCCACCCACCGGCAACGCCTGCATCAACCGGCCACGGGCCGCCACGAGCCGGCACGCGTCTTCCAGCGACAGCACGCCCGCCACATAAGCGGCCACCAACTCACCGATGGAATGACCCATGAGGTAGTCGGGACGGATGCCGAACGACTCGACGAGCCGGAACAGCGCCACCTCCACCGCGAACAACGCCGGCTGAGTGAACCCCGTCCGATTGAGCGGTTCGACCTCGTCACCGAACACCACGTCCTGCAACGGAGTCGCCAACTCGCCGTCGAAGTACGCACAGACGGAGTCAAAAGCATCGGAGAACACCGGGAAGGCGTCATACAGCTCCCGGCCCATCCCCAACCGCTGCGCACCCTGCCCGGTGAACAGCAGAGCCAGTCGCGCTTCGGGCGCGGCCAGGGCGCTCACCACGGAAGCGGCTTCGCCCCCTGTGGCCAGGGCCCTGAGTCCGTCAACCAGCGCACTGCGCTCGGCGCCGAGGACGACGGCCCGGTGTTCAAACGCCGAACGCGTCGTGGCCAGGGCAAACCCCACCTCCGGCGCGCCGAGTTCAGGCCGCGCCTCCACATGCGCCAACAACCGCTGCGCCTGCGCCCGCAGCCCCTCCCGACTCCGCGCCGACACCACCCACGGCACCACACCCACACCGCCCACCGGCCGGGCTTGCGCGCTCTCCTCCACCGGAGCCTGCTCGATCACCACATGCGCGTTGGTGCCGCTCACACCGAACGCCGACACCCCGGCCCGACGCAGCCGCTCCCCCTCCGGCCACGCCACAGCCTCGGTGAGCAGCCGCACGTTGCCGGCCGACCAGTCCACATGCGACGACGGCTCATCAGCGTGAAGAGTCTGCGGCAGGATGCCGTGCTGCAACGCCAGCACCATCTTGATGACACCGGCCGCGCCCGCGGCCGCCTGCGTATGACCGATGTTCGACTTCACCGACCCCAGCCACAACGGCCGGTCCGGCTCGCGGTCCTGACCGTACGTCGCCAGCAGCGCCTGCGCCTCGATCGGATCGCCCAGCGACGTCCCCGTGCCATGTGCCTCGACCGCGTCCACATCCGACGGCGAGAGTCCCGCACCGGCCAGCGCCTGACGGATCACCCGCTGCTGCGAAGGACCATTCGGCGCCGTCAGACCATTCGACGCACCATCCTGATTCACCGCACTGCCACGCACCACCGCCAACACCCGGTGCCCGTTACGCCGGGCATCCGACAGCCGCTCCACCACCAGCACACCAGCGCCCTCGGCCCAACCAGTGCCATCCGCAGCGTCCGAAAACGCCTTGCAGCGGCCATCAGCAGCAAGGCCGCGCTGCCGGCTGAATTCGATGAACGCCCCCGGCGTCGACATCACGGTCACACCGCCGGCCAGCGCCAGATCACATTCGCCCGAGCGCAGGGACTGCACCGCCAGATGCAAGGCGACCAGCGACGACGAACACGCCGTGTCCACCGTCACCGCCGGCCCCTCAAGACCCAGCGCATACGACACCCGACCCGACACCACAGCTGCCGCATTCCCGGTACCGAGATAGCCGTCCTGACCTTCTGGTGTGCTCAGCAGCAGGGCGGGGTAGTCCTGGCCGTTGGAACCGACGAAGACCCCGGCCCGGCTCCCCCGCAACGTCTGCGGATCAATGCCGGAACGCTCAAGCGCCTCCCAGGAGGTCTCCAGCAGCAGCCGCTGCTGCGGGTCGATCGCGACCGCTTCACGTGGGCTGATACCGAAGAACGCCGGGTCGAACCGGTCAACCCCGCTGACGAATCCGCCATGGCGCGAGTAGCTCTTCCCGGGCTGTCCCGGGGTCGGGTCATAGAGAGCATCGAGGTCCCAGCCACGGTCATGAGGAAGCTCGGAGATTGCGTCCTCCGCCCCGGCCACCAGCCGCCACAGGTCCTCAGGGCTTGCCACGCCACCGGGAAGCCTGCAGCTCATCCCGACGATGACCACCGGATCGTCCGCGGTGGATGCCATCACCGGCAGATCAGATGCCGCGTCCGTCCCGGTCCCGAACAGCTCATTGCCCAAGTAACGCGCCAGATCGACCGGCGTCGGATAGTCGAAGACGACCGTGGCAGGGAGCCGCAGGCCGGTCTCGGTGTTCAACCGGCCCCGCAACTCCACGGCGGTCAGCGAGTCGAAGCCCAAGTCCCGGAAGGCGCACCGCGCTTCCAGCGATTCCGGCTTGTGGTAGCCGAGGACCGCTGCGGCGTGAGTACGCACCAGCTCCAGCAGCGCCCGCTCCCGCTCCACAACCGACAGCCCCGCCAACCGCCCCCGCACTACACCAGAACCCTCACCAGCGGCGCCGGCAGCCAACGCCGCCCGCACCTCCGGCAGATCCTCCAGCAACGGACTCGGACGGGCACTGGTGAACGCCGGAGCGAACCGTTCCCACTCCACATCCGCCACCACCACCGAACCCTCACCCGCACCAACCGCCGCCTCCAACGCCGACACCGCCAACGCCGGATCCAACGCCTTCAACCCACGACGCAGCAGATGCTCCTCCGCACCCTCCACACCAGCCATACCGCCACCGGCCCACGGACCCCACGCCACCGCACAACCCACCACACCCCGCGCACGACGCGCCTCAACCAACCCCTCCACAAAGGCGTTCCCCGCCGCATACGCCCCCTGACCACCACTCCCCCACACACCAGCAACCGACGAGAACACCACAAACGCATCCAGCACCCGATCGCGCAGGGCCTCGTCCAGCACCACAGCACCGTTAACCTTCGCCCCCATCACCTCACCAAAATGCTCCGCATCCGCCTCACCCAACGACACGGAATCCACCACACCCGCCGCATGAACCACGGCATCCACCACACACCCGGACAGCAACTCCTGGACTGCGTTCCGATCCGCGATGTCGCAGGCCGCCACCGTCACCCGAACCCCGAGCGCGGACAGCTCCGACTCCAACTCCGACGCGCCAGGGGCCTCCAGGCCCCGACGACTGGTGAGGATCACATGCTCGGCACCGCGTTCAGCCGCCCAACGCGCCACATGGGCACCCAGCGCGCCGGTACCACCCGTAATCAACACCGTCCCCCGCGGCCGCCAACCATCAGCCGGTTCGCCGGGAGCCGGGGCGTGCGCCAACCTCCGCCCGAACACACTCGACGCCCGCACCGCCACCTGGTCCTCAACACCATGCGCCAGCACACCAGCTAGCCGGCCCGACACCCCGCCATCCACCAACTCCGGAAGATCCACCAGACCACCCCAACGATCCGGCAACTCCAAAGCCGCCACCCGACCCAAACCCCACACCGCCGACCCCGCCGGATCCGGACCACCATCCGACCGACCCACCGCAACAGCCCCCCGCGTCACCACCCACACACGCCCACCCACACCCGCATCACCCAACGCCTGCACCACCACCGCAGTACGCACCACATCCGCCGCACCCACCACCAACACACCAGCAACCGGCTCCCCACCGGCCGCCCCAGCCACCGCACCCAACCGCGCAGCCAACCCACCACGCTCCAGGTCCACGGCACACTCCACCCGCTCAACCCGCACACCACACCCCGAAAGCCCCTCCACCACAGCCTCGGACCACACGTCCCCAGCTACCACCACCGCAAGCCAACGCCCAGCCGGCACCCCACTCGACTCCGCCACCAGCGGCTTCCACTCCACCCGATACCGCCAGCCGTCCACCACCGACCGCGCGGGCCGCTCGGTCGCCGCGGCCGTGGATTCCAACCAGTAGTGCTCGCGCTGGAACGCGTACGTGGGCAGATCCACCCGGCGTGCCCCGGTACCGGCGAAGAACGCAGCCCAGTCGAGCGGTGTGCCTGTCGCGAAGGCGCCGGCCACCGCCGACATCAGAGAGGTGGTCTCCGGCCGGTCCGCCCGCATGGAGGCGAGGCACACCCGCTCCGTTTCCTCGTCGTCCGAGTCCGCGAGGCAGGCTTGTGTCATCGCGGTGAGCGTGCCCCCCGGCCCCAGTTCCAGGAACCGCGTCACACCGTGTTCTGCGAGCCAGCGGACTCCATCGGCGAAGCGGACGGCCTCACGGACATGCCGCACCCAGTAGTCAGGAGACGTCAGCTCCTCCGCCGTGGCGAGTTCACCGGTCACATTGGAGACCACCGCAAGACGCGGCTGCTCGTACACGACGCTCTCCGCGACCGCGCGGAACTCGTCGAGCATCGGCTCCATCAATGGCGAGTGGAAGGCATGGCTGACCTGGAGCCGCTTGACCTTCCGCCCCTCGGACTCGAAACGCCCGGCGATGTCCGCGACCGCGGACTCCTCACCGGCTATGACGAGCGAGTTCGGACCGTTCACCGCGGCAATACTCACCCGCCGCTCACGGCCTTCCAGCAGCGGCAACACCTCGGCCTCGGTGGCCTGGAGAGATACCATCGCCCCACCCGCCGGCAACGCCTGCATCAACCGCCCACGCGCCGCCACCAGACGGCACGCATCCTCCAGCGACCACACCCCCGCCACATACGCAGCCACCAACTCACCGACGGAATGGCCAACCAGATACTTGGGCTTGATCCCCCAGGATTCGACCAGGCGACAGAGCGCCACTTCCACGGCGAAGAGCGCGGGCTGGGTGAATGCGGTCCGGTGCAGAGCGTCGGTGTCGGTGTCGGCGTCGGTGTCGGTGTCGGCGTCGGTTTCCTCGCTGAAGAGGATGTCCTGCAGCGGTCGTTCCAGGTGAGTGTCGAGGAGTGCGCAGGTCTCGTCGAACGCCGCGGCGAACGCGGGGTATGCCGCGTACAACTCCCGTCCCATAGTGGCGCGTTGGGTGCCCTGTCCGGTGAAGAGGAAGGCAGTGGCGCCTCGCGTCGTGCGGCCGCGTACCACGTCGGCACTCGCACCGTCGGGGCCGTGGGTGGCTAGTTCCTCCAGGCCACGCAGGGCCGCGGCCCGGTCCTCCGCGAGGACCACGGCGCGGTGTTCGAACGCGGTCCGGGTGGTCGTCAGGGAGTGACCGACATCGGTCAGGTCCAGCTCGTCCTTCGTGACCCGTGCCAGCAGTTGCGCCGCCTGTGCACGCAGAGCGTTCGCGCTACGGGCGGACACCACCCAGGGCACGAGGGGGAGTGACCGGACAGGCTCGCCGTCCTCCTCCGGTGCCGGGGTGTCCTCGGCCGCCGGTGCCTCCTCGATGATGGCGTGGGCGTTGGTTCCGCTGATGCCGAACGAGGAGACCCCGGCGCGGCGCGGGTGTCCGTCCGGCGCCCAGGGCATCGCCTCGGTCAGCACCTCGACGTCTCCGGCCGTCCACTCGATGTGCCGGGACGGCTCGGTGATGTGCAGGGTTTTGGGCAGTGTGCCGTGGTGCATGGCCATGACCATCTTGATGACACTGCCGACGCCGGCCGCCGACTGGGTGTGGCCGATGTTGGACTTGAGCGAGCCGAGCCTGAGCGGCCCGTTGCCCGCCCGGTCCTTTCCGTATGTGGCGAGCAGGGCCTGGGCCTCGATGGGGTCACCCAGCGAGGTACCCGTCCCGTGGGCGTCGACGGCGTCGACCTCGCTCGGCGTCAGTCCGGCCCGGGACAGCGCGGACCGGATCACCCGCTGCTGCGAGGGACCGTTGGGTGCGGTCAGGCCGTTGGACGCACCGTCGGAGTTGATGGCCGTACCCCGGACGACGGCCAGTACCGGATGGCCGTTCTTCCGCGCGTCGGAGAGCCGCTCGACGAGCAGCATGCCGGCGCCCTCCGACCATCCGGTACCGTCCGCATCGTCGGAAAACGGCTTGCAACGGCCGTCCGCCGCGAGGCCTCGCTGCCTGCTGAACTCGAAGAACATGGCCGGGGTGCACATCACGGCGACCCCGCCGGCCAGCGCCAGATCGCATTCGCCGCGACGCAGCGCATGACAGGCCCAGTGCAGGGCGACCAGCGACGAAGAGCACGCCGTGTCGACCGTGACGGCCGGGCCCTCCAGGCCGAGGGTGTAGGCGATCCGACCGGAGGCCACGGACGTGGCGTTGCCGGCGAGGAGCAGCCCTTGTACGCCTTCAGGGAGGTCGGACACGCCGACGCCGTACCCGGAGGTGGCGGCGCCGACGAACACTCCGCCGTTGGCGCCGCGCACCGAGGCGGGGTCGATGCCCGCGCGTTCGAAGGCTTCCCAGGCCACTTCGAGGAGCAGGCGTTGCTGTGGGTCGGTGGCCAGCGCCTCGCGCGGGCTCATGCCGAAGAACGCCGGGTCGAAGTACCCCGCGTCGTGCAGGAAGCCGCCTTCGCGCACGGAGATCGAGCCGGGCTTTCCCGGGTCCGGGTCGTAGGCCGCGTCCACGTCCCAGCCCCGGTCGACCGGGAAGTCGGAGACGGCGTCTCCCCCCTCGGCGACCAGCTGCCACAGGTCTTCCGGAGTGCGCACACTGCCGGGGTAGCGGCAGCTCATCGCGACGATGGCGAGGGGTTCCTGGTCCCTGCCCTCGGCCTCGCGAAGCTGGCGACGGGTCTGCCGAAGCTCGGTCGTCACCCGCTTCAGGTACTCCATGTACTTCTCGTCGTCAGCAGCCACCAACGTCACATCCTCGAGCAAAGCCGAGCGGTTCCCCGCGTCCGGTCACGACGTTCCCAGTTCCTTGTCGATGAGGTCGAACAGCTCGCCGGCGGTCGCGGCCGACTCCAGCTCGCCGTCTTCCTCATCGTTTTCCGTGTACGGATCCGCGCCTCGCTCCTGCCTGCCGCTGCCCTGCCATTGCTCGGTCAGCGCCCGCAGCCGCTCGGTGACTTGGGCCCGTTCCTCGTCATCGACCGTGGCTCCGGCAAGCGCCGCCTCCAGCCGGGTGAGCTCGCCGAGGACCGGCTGCGCGCCCGAGGTCTGGGGCAGGTCGATTTCGTCCAGGACATGGCGGACCAGGACGAGCGGTGTCGGATGGTCGAAGACGAGGGTGGCGGGCAGCCTGAGGTGAGTCGCCGCGTTGAGGTGGTTACGGAGCTCCACCGCCGTCAGCGAGTCGAAGCCCAGCTCCTTGAATGCCTGATCGGGTTCGATGTCCTCGGCGGATCCGTGTCCGAGGACGATCGCCACCTGGGTGCAGACCAGGTCGAGCAGATACTGTTCGCGGTCCGCCGGGGGCAGTGCGCCCAGCCGCTCCGCGAGATCCTGCGGTGTTGCCGCTCCCTTCGCCGCGGCGGAGGTCGCGGTACCGCGGCGGGCGGGTGCCCGGACCAGACCGCGCAGCAGCGGCGGTACGGCCTCGGGGTGTGCACGCAGCGGTGCCGTATCGAGGTTCATCGGCAGCAGCAGGGGGCGGGCCAGGTCCCGTGCGGTGTCGAGCAGGGCGAGGCCCTGTTCCGGGGTGAGGGGAAGCATGCCCCCGCGCGCCATGCGCTGCAGATCCGCCTCGCTCAGTTCGCCCGTCATGCCGACGCCGGGAGCCCAGGCGCCCCACGCCAGCGACTGTGCGGGAAGCCCCAGTCCACCGCGCCGGCACGCGAGCGCGTCCACGAACGCGTTCGCCGCCGCGTAGTTGGCCTGCCCCGCACTGCCGAACGTCCCCGCGACCGAGGAGAAGACGACGAACGCCGCCAGATCCTCGTCCCGGGTCAGCTCGTGCAGGTGGCTGACCGCGTCCACCTTCGGTGCGAGCACCTTGTCCAGCCGCTGCGGCGTCAGGGCGGACAGAACTCCGTCATCGAGCACCCCGGCCGTGTGCACGACCGCGGTGAGGGGGTGCTGCTTCGGGACGGAGTCCAGCAGCCCGCGCAGCGCCTCGCGGTCGGCGCTGTCGCATGCGGCGACGGTGACCTCGGCACCGAGGGCCGCGAGCTCTGCACGCAGCGCATCGACGCCCGGGGCCTGTGGTCCGCGCCGGCTGGCCAGGAGCAGGTGGCGCACTCCGTGCTCGGCCACCAGATGCCGGGCCACCAACGCGCCCAGACCACCGGTGCCGCCGGTCACCAGGGCCGTGCCCTGGGGGTCGAGGGGCACCGGCATGGTGAGCACGACCTTGCCGATGTGCCGGGCCTGGCTGAGGTAACGGAAGGCCTCCGGGGCTCTGCGCACCTCCCATGCCGTCACCGGCAACGGTTCCAGCGCACCCCGGTCGAAGAGGTCGAGGAGCGCGGTCAGCATCTGCCCGATCCGCTCGGGACCGGCGTCCCACAGGTCGAACGCCCGGTACCGGACACCCGCGTGCTCGGCCGCGATCTCCTGCGCGTCCCGGACATCGGTCTTGCCCATCTCCAGGAAGCGTCCGCCCCTCGGCAGCAGCCGCAGCGAGGCGTCCACGAACTCCCGTGCCAGGGAGTCCAGCACGACATCCACGCCCCGGCCGGCGGTGGTCGCCAGGAAGGACCGCTCGAAGTCCAGGTCACGGGACGAGGCGAGATGGGTCTCGTCCAGCCCCGAACTCCGCAGGGTCTCCCACTTTCCGGGACTCGCGGTGCCGAACACCTCCGCGCCCAGATGCCGGGCCAGCTGCACCGCGGCCATACCGACGCCGCCCGCGGCGGAGTGCACCAGCACCGACTCGCCCGCCTGCACCTCGGCCAGTTCCACCAGCGCGTAGTACGCCGTCAGGAACACGACCGGGACGGACGCCGCCTGCGCGAACGACCAGCCGTCGGGTATGCGGGCCAGCAGGCGGCGGTCCGCCACCGCGACGGGGCCGAAGGCGCCGAAGAACATCCCCATCACCCGGTCACCGGGCTGCAGGTCATGCACGCCGGCGCCGACCTCCAGCACCACTCCGGCGCCCTCACTCCCGAGCGCACCGGCCTCACCGGGGTACATCCCCAGCGCATTGAGCACATCGCGGAAGTTGACCCCGGCCGCACGCACGCCGATGCGTACCTGTCCGGCGCCCAACTCGGCGTTCACCTCCGGGCATTCGGCCAGGCGCAGATTCTCCAGGGTGCCCTTGTCGGCGATGTCCAGCCGCCAGGCGTCCCCGTCGGAGTCGGGCCGGCGCAGCGCCTCCGCGGACGCGACCCGGGCCAGCCTCGGTATGTGCACTGCTCCCGCCCGGACCGCGGCCTCGGGCTCGCCGCTCGCCAGCACACCGGGCACAGCAGCTGTCGACTCGGCCCTCCCGTCGAGGTCGATGAGCGTGAACCGGCCGGGGTTCTCGACTCCGGCTGCCCGGACCAGGCCCCAGACTGCGGCCTGCGCGGGGTCCGGGTGGTCCGCGTCCGAGGTGCTCACGGCACCGTGCGTGAGAAGCACCAGCCGGGAGCCGTCGAAGCGCGCATCCGCCAGCCAGCTCTGCAGCAGAGCGAGCGTCTCGTTGACGGCGGTGTGTGCACCGGCGGCCGTCCCGGGCGGGTGCGCCGCGCTCGCGCAACTGACCAGCACCACGGCGGGTGCCTCGTCGGCGAGTTCGTTCAGGCTGTCCGTTGCCTCCACTCGTACGCCGGTGCCGTCCAGGGCCACGGCCAGTGCCATGTCCCCGACGACCGCCCATGACTCGTCGGACTGTACGGAGGGCACGGGCGCGGTGACCCAGTCCACCTGGAACAGCGCCTCGTGGTAGGGGGCGCTGCCGCTCATCATCTGCTCACCAGAGACCTGACGGAGCGTCAGTGATTCGATGGAGGCGACCGCACCCCCTGTGGGGTCGGCCAGTTCGAGAGAGACCGACTCGGGCCCGGCCTGGACCAGGCGGACCCGCAGAGCGGTGGCTCCGGCGGCGCGCAGGGAGACGCCGTTCCAGGAGAACGGCAGCCGTCCCCGGCCGACATCCTCCATGGACACAAACATCATCGCGTGCAGTGCGGAGTCGAGCAGCGCGGGATGCAGCCCGAACGCTCCGGCCGGCCCGTCGTGCTCCTCCGGCAGTCCGACCTCGGCGAAGATCTCGTCGCCGCGCTGCCAGACGGCCTTCAGCCCGCGGAAGACCGGGCCATAGGCGAATCCGGCCTCGGCGAACCGACCGTAGAAGTCGTCGACCGAGGTGGCCTCGGCACCGTGCGGGGGCCAGACCGTGAAGTCGTACGGCTCGCCCTGGTCCGCGGCCGCCCCGGAGGACACCACACCGCTGGCGTTGCGCACCCACGGCTGTTCACCAAGGTCGTCCTCCTGCCGGGAGTACAGGTTCAGCGTCCGCCGCCCGGAAGCGTCCGGCGCCTCCACCGCCAGCTGCAGTTGCACCGCCCCGCGCTCCGGCAGGACCAGCGGCGCCGCGATCGTGAACTCCTCCACCCGGTCGCAGCCCACCTCGTCGGCCGCGCGTACGGCCAGTTCGAGGAAGCCCGTACCGGGGAACAGGACGGTACCGGTCACCGCGTGGTCCGCGAGCCACGGGTGGGTGCGCAGCGACAACCTCCCGGTGAAGAGGAAGGCATCGGAACCGGCCACCTCGACCGCCGCACCGAGCAGGGGATGGTCCGCCGAACCGAGACCCGCCGAGCTGATGTCCCCGGTCGGTATGACGGGGGGCTTGGGCCAGTAACGGTGCCGCTGGAAGGCGTAGGTCGGCAGGCCGACCCGGCGAGCATCGCGCCCTGCGAAGGCGGCCTCCCAAGTCAGCGGTGTCCCGGCGGCGAACACCTGGGCGAGGGCGGTGAGCAGGCCGGACGCCTCCGCACGGTCCTTCCGCAACGCGGGGACGAGGAGGTGGCCGGGCTCGTCGAGACACCCCTGCACCATGGCGGTCAGGGTGCCGTCCGGCCCGATCTCCAGGAACCGCGTGACCTCGTGCTCCTCCAGCCACCGGACACCATCCGCGAAACGGACGGCCTCACGGACATGACGCACCCAGTAGTCGGGAGACGTCAACTCCTGCGGCGTGGCGAGAGCGCCGGTCACGTTCGAAACCACCGGGATGCAGGGCTGCTCGTACGTGACGTTCTCGGCGATCGTCCGGAATTCCGCGAGCATCGGCTCCATCAGCGGGGAGTGGAAGGCATGGCTGACCTGGAGCCGCTTTACCTTCCGCCCCTCGGACTCGAAACGCCCGGCGATCTCCGCGACCGCGGACTCCTCACCGGCTATGACGATCGAGTTCGGGCCGTTCACCGCGGCGATACTCACCCGCCGCTCACGGCCTTCCAGCAGCGGCAACACCTCGGCCTCGGTGGCCTGGAGGGAGACCATGGCGCCGCCGGCCGGGAGAGCCTGCATCAACCGGCCACGGGCGGCCACCAGACGACAGGCATCCTCCAGCGACAGGACGCCCGCCACATGGGCAGCCACCAACTCACCAATGGAATGACCCATGAGGTAGTCGGGGCGAACCCCGAAGGACTCGACGAGCCGGAACAGCGCCACCCCCACCGCAAACAACGCCGGCTGAGTGAAACCAGTCTGGTTCAGCCGCTCCGCACCCGCGTCCTCATCCGTACCGAACACCACACCCCGCAACGGCGACGCCAACTCACCGTCGAAGTGCGCACACACCGCATCAAAGGCGTCCGCGAACACCGGGAACGCCTCGTACAACTCCCGTCCCATCCCCGACCGTTGTGCGCCCTGCCCCGTGAACAGCAGAGCCAGCCGGCCGTCCGTCCTTGCGGACCCGGTGACGGCGTGCGGAGAGGGGTCCTCAGCCGCCACGGCAGCCAGGCCGCGGAGCAGCTCGTTCCGATCCGAACCGAGAACCACGGCCCGGTGCTCCATGACCGAGCGCGTGGTGGCCAGCGACAGGCCCACGTCGGCAGTGCGCAGAGCCGGGAAGATCTCCACATGTGCGAGCAGCCGTGCGGCCTGTGCGCGGAGCGCGGACCTGGTCTTGCCGGTGATCACCCAGGGGACGGGGGAGGACTCCGCAGGTGTCCGGGCTCCCTCGCCGACCTCTTCCGCAGGTGCGGATGAGGCCTCGGATTCCGCGGACGGGGCTTCCTCCAGGATGGTGTGGGCGTTGGTGCCGCTGATGCCGAACGAGGACACACCGGCCCGCCGCGGCCGATCCGACTCCGGCCACTTGACCGCCTCCGTCAGCAGCCGCACCTCCCCCGCCGACCACTCCACATGCGACGACGGCTCATCGACGTGCAGAGTCCGCGGAAGGACGCCGTGCTGCAACGCCAGCACCATCTTGATCACACCCGCCGCACCCGCGGCCGCCTGCGTATGCCCGAGGTTCGACTTCACCGAACCCAGCCACAACGGCCGGTCCGGCTCGCGGTCCTGACCGTAGGTGGCGAGCAGCGCCTGCGCCTCGATCGGATCGCCCAGTGCCGTCCCCGTACCGTGCGCCTCGACCACATCCACGTCGGAGGGCGACAGTCCCGCCGCCCCGAGCGCCTGACGGATCACCCGCTGCTGGGAGGGACCATTCGGCGCCGTCAAACCATTTGACGCACCATCCTGATTCACCGCACTGCCACGCACCACCGCCAACACCCGGTGCCCGTTCCGCCGCGCATCCGAAAGGCGCTCCACCACCAGCACACCCACACCCTCGGAAAACCCCGCACCATCCGCAGCATCCGAAAACGCCTTGCACCGACCATCAGCAGCCAACCCCCGCTGCCGACTGAAATCCACAAACAACCCCGGCGTCGACATCACCGTCACACCACCCGCCAACGCCAGATCACACTCACCCGCACGCAACGACTGCACCGCCAAATGCAACGCCACCAACGACGCCGAACACGCCGTATCCACCGTCACCGCAGGCCCCTCAAGACCAAACACATACGACAACCGCCCCGACACCACACTCGCCGCATTACCCGTACCGATATAACCCCCCAAATCCTCCTCACCCGACGCCACCAACAACCCCGTGTAGTCCTGGCCATTGGTGCCGGCGAAGACGCCGGTACGGCTGCCACGTAGCGACACCGGGTCGATCCCGGCTCGTTCGAACGCCTCCCATGACGTCTCCAGCAACAACCGCTGCTGCGGATCCATCGCCACCGCCTCACGCGGCGAAATCCCGAAGAACCCGGGATCGAACTCGTCCACCCCCGGCAAGAACCCACCCTCACGCGTGGAAACCTTCCCCGGACGACCCGGCACCGGGTCATACAACCCCTCAACATCCCAACCACGATCCACCGGGAACGGCACCACACCGTCCCCACCCCCAGCCAACAACCCCCACAACTCCTCCGGCGACCCCACACCACCAGGGAACCGACAGCTCATCGCCACAATCGCCACCGGCTCGTCATGCTCCGCCTGTCCTGCCGGCACGGTGGTCGGCGCCGGCGCAGCCGCGTCATGGGCTGTCGTGTCGGACAGTTCGGCCAGCAGGAAGTCCGCGAGCACCGCACAGGTCGGGTAGTCGAAGACGAGGGTCGCGGGCAGCCGCAGACCGGTGATGCCGCTCATGCCGTTGCGCAGCTCGACGGCGCTGAGCGAGTCGAAACCGAGGTCGCTGAAGGCCCGTTCGGGGTCGATCGCCGAGGGACCGGCGTAGCCGAGCACTGTGGCGACATAGCTGCGGACGACGTCCAGGATCATGCCGGCGCGTTCGGACTCGGCGAGTCCCGCGAGGTGCTGGAGCAGCTTGGCGGCGTCCGAGCCGGTGTCGTCGCTCTCCTGTGCCGTGTCCAGGAAACGTTGCGCATCCGGCAGGTCGCGCAGCAGTGCGCTGGGCCGGGAGGCGGTGAAGGCGGGGGTGAACTTGTCCCACCCAAGGTCGGTGACGGAGACGTATGTCTCGTCGTGGTCCAGGGCCTGCTGGAGTGCTCCGCAGGCCAGTTCGGGCTGCATGTCGTAGACGCCGTAGCGCCGGAGCCGGTCGCCGACGGCGCCCTCACCCATACCGTCTCCGGACCAGTGGCCCCAGGCGGCGGCGGTGGCGGGGAGTCCTTCGGCGCGGCGCCGGTCGGCGAGTGCGTCGAGGAAGGCGTTGCCGGGGGCGTAGTTGCCGAGGCCCGGGCCGCTGATGGTGCCGGAGGTGGAGGAGAACAGCACGAACGCGGACAGCTCCCGTTCCCGGGTCAGCTCATCAAGGTTGAGCGCCGCGGTGACCTTGGCGCGCAGCACGGTGTCCATACGGCTGGGGTCGAGGGAGTCGATCACGCCGTCGTCCAGCGAACCCGCGACATGCATGACCGCGTCGAGGGGGTACTCCTCGGGAACGGCTGCCAGCAGGTCGTGCAGCGCATCGCGGTCGGCGACGTCGCAGGCGGCGATGGTGACGCGGGAGCCGAGCGCGGTGAGTTCGGTTTCGAGTTCCGCTGCGCCCGGTGCCCCGGAGCCGCGGCGGCTGGTGAGCAGCAGATGCTCGGCGCCGTGGCGGGCCAGCCAACGGGCGATGTGGCCGCCGACGGCTCCGGTGCCGCCGGTGACGAGGACGGTGCCGCGGGGCCGCCAGGTGCGCTGGGCCGGTGTGCCGGCGAGCGGGGCGCGTACCAGGCGGCGGCCGTAGGCTCCGGAGGCGCGCAGGGCGATCTGGTCCTCGCCGTCCGGGCTCGCGAGCAGGGCACAGAGCCGGTCAGCGGCCCGCTTGTCGAGAGCCTCGGGCAGGTCGAGGAGGCCTCCCCAGCGGTCGGAGTGTTCCAGGGCGGCGACGCGGCCCATGCCCCAGACCAGAGCCTGGTGGGCGTGGGTGACGGACTCGGAGCGGCCGATGGCGACCGCCCCACGGGTGGCGCACCACAGGGGCGCCTCGATGCCGAGGTCGCCGAGTGTCTGGAGGAGGGACAGGGTCCCGGCCAGTCCTACGGGAACGGCGGGGTGGGCGGGGTGGGTGCGCTCGTCCAGCGGGAGCAGCGACAGCACTCCGGTGAGGTCGTCGCCGCCGAGCGCCTCGCGCAGCCGGCCCGCGGTCCGCTCGCGGCCGGAGCCGTCCTCGGGGGCCAGCTCCACGAGGCGTACCCGGGCGCCGTGTGCGATGAGCGCTTCCTGTACGGCGGCCACCCGGCCCTCGGCGGTTTCCACCGCCGAGGCGACCAGCAGCCAGGTGCCGTGCAGGGCGGCGGCGGTGCGTTCGGCGAGCGGCGACCAGCGCACGGTGTACCGCCAGCTGTCGACGGTGGACTTCTCGCGGCTGTTCCTGCGCCACGACGACAGCGCGGGCAGTACGGCGCTCAGCGGCTCGTTGCCGTCCAGGGCGAGGGTGTCGGCGAGGGCCCGGAGGTCTTCCTGTTCGACGCTCTCCCAGAACTTCGCTTCGACAGCGTCGGTCAACGGCTTCTCCTGGCTGTCTGCGGCAGCGAGTTCACGTGCCTGGGGCCAGTACCGCGCACGCTGGAAGGCGTAGGTCGGCAGGTCGACGCGGTGGGCGCCGGTGCTCGCGAAGACGGCGGCCCAGTCGACGGCCACGCCCTGCGCATGTGCTTCGGCGAGGGAGGTGAGGAGCCGGCCGAGGCCGCCCGCGTCCCGGCGCAGGGTGCCGAGCACGGCGGCGTCCGTGCCGAGTGAGTCGACGCAGTCGCGGACCCCGCCGGACAGCACGGGGTGCGGGCTGACCTCGATGAAGGCACGGTGTCCTGCGGCCACCAGACCGCGGATGGCGTCCTCGAACCGCACGGTCTGCCGCAGGTTCGTGTACCAGTAGTCGGGGTCGAGGCCGGTGGTGTCCTGCCACTGGCCGGTGACGGTCGAGAAGAAGGGGATGGTGGCGGCGGCCGGGCTGATGCCGTCGAGTGCGTCGAGCACCTGGGCCCGCACCGGCTCGACCTGCGCCGAGTGGGAGCCGTAGTCGACGGAGACCTTGCGGGCCTGTACGCCGTCCGCGATCAGCACGGCGAACAGCTCGTCGAGCGCGTCCGCGGCGCCGGAGACCACGACGGAGGCGGGGCCGTTCACGGCGGCGACGGACAGCCGCTCGCCCCATGGCTCGATGCGCTCACGCACCGTCCCGGCGGGCAGTTGGACGGAGACCATGCCGCCGCTTCCCGTGAGGGCGGTCAGTGCCCGGCTGCGCAGGGCCACCACACGCGCCCCGTCGTCCAGGGTCAGCGCCCCGGCGACACAGGCGGCGGCGATCTCCCCCTGGCTGTGTCCGACGACCGCGTCGGGCTCCACTCCGTACGAGCGCCACAGCTCGGCGAGCGACACCATGACGGCCCACAGTGCGGGCTGGATGACGTCGACCCGTTCGAGGTCCGGTGCATCGGCGTCACCGCGCAGGACGGCCGTCAGTGACCAGTCGACGAAGGGGGCAAGGGCGCGTGCGCAGTCGGCCAGTCGATCGGCGAACACCGGTGAGCTGTCGAGCAGTTCGCGTGCCATGCCCGCCCACTGGCTGCCCTGGCCGGGGAAGACCAGGACGGGGCGGGCGCTTCCGTCGCGGGCGACGCCCCGGGGCACGTCGGAGACCATCGCGCCCTCGGCGATCTCCCGCAGGCCCCGGTCGAGGTCCTCCCGGTCGGCCACGACGAGCACCGCCCGGTGCTCGAAGGCGGAGCGCGTGGTGGCGAGCGAGAAGCCGACCCGGGTGAGGTCGCACTCGTCCGGCCGGGCGAGCAGGTGGGAACGCAGACGTGCGGCCTGGTCGCGCAGCGCATCCTCGGTACGCGCCGACAAGGGCACCGGCACAACGGGGAGAGCGGTTTCCGCGGAGGTTTCCGGCTGTGTCCGCTGCCGGGGTGCCTCCTCGACGATGACATGCGCGTTGGTGCCACTCATTCCGAACGAGGAGACACCGGCCCGGCGGGGCTCGTTCCCGTCCGGCCATGCGACGGCGTCGGTGAGCAGCCGTACGTTGCCTGCCGTCCAGTCGACGTGCGGGCTGGGCTCGTCGGCATGCAGCGTCCGGGGCAGCAGTCGGTTGCGCAGCGCCATCACCATCTTGATGACGCCGCCCACGCCGGCGGCGGCCTGGCTGTGTCCGATGTTCGACTTGAGCGAGCCGAGCCACAGCGGGCGGTCGTCGTCGCGGTCCTGTCCGTAGGCAGCGATCAGGGCCTGGGCTTCGATCGGGTCGCCGAGGGTGGTGCCCGTGCCGTGCGCCTCGACGGCGTCCACCTGCTGCGGGCCGAGGCCGGCGGCGGCCAGTGCCCGGCGGATGACCCGCTGCTGGGAGGGGCCGTTGGGGGCGGTGAGGCCGTTGGAGGCACCGTCCTGGTTGAGGGCGCTGCCGCGGATGACGGCCAGTACGGGATGCCCGTTGCGCCGGGCGTCGGACAGCCGCTCGACGGCCACCATGCCGACACCCTCGGCCCAGCTCGCGCCGTCGGCACCGGCCGAGAACGGCTTGCACCGGCCGTCCTCGGCGAGCGCCCGCTGCCTGCTGAACTCGATGAGCGAACCGGGGGTGGACATCACCGTGACACCGCCCGCGAGCGCGAGATCGCACTCGCCCTGACGGAGCGACTGGACGGCCAGATGCAGGGCGACCAGGGATGACGAGCAGGCGGTGTCGACGCTCACCGCCGGCCCTTCGAGGCCGAGGGTGTAGGCGATCCGCCCGGACAGCACACTGGGCGAGTTGCCGGTGCCGACGTATCCCTCGAAGCTCTCCTGCGCTCCGCCGAGGATGCCGATGTAGTCCTGGTAGGTGACGCCCGCGAAGACGCCGGTGAGGGTGCCGCGCGCGGCCGCGGGGTCGATCCCGGAGCGTTCCAGGGCCTCCCACGACGCTTCGAGGAGCAGCCGCTGCTGCGGGTCCATCGACAGCGCCTCGCGGGGGCTGATGCCGAAGAAGCCCGGGTCGAAGTGGCCGGCGTCGTGCAGGAAACCGCCTTCGCGGGTGTAGCACGTGCCCGGGTGATCCGGGTCCGGGTGGTACAGGCCGCCGAGGTCCCAGCCACGGTCGTCGGGGAACGGGGAGATCCCGTCGCCACCCGCGGCGACCAGCTCCCACAACTCCTCGGGGGTGCGAATTCCGCCCGGGTAGCGACAGCTCATCCCGACGATGACAACCGGGTCGTTGCCGAGGGGCGCACCGGACGGCGTGGGTGCCAAGACGCCCGTTTCTCCGGTGAGTTCACCGTCCATGTAGCGGGCGAGTGCCACCGGGGTCGGGTAGTCGAACACGAGCGTGGCGGGCAACGCCATACCCGTCGCTTCCCTGAGCTGGTTGCGCAGCTCGACGGCGGTGAGGGAGGTGAATCCGAGTTCGGTGAAGCTCCGGGAGGGCTCGACCTCGTCGGGGCCGGCATAGCCGAGGACATGGGCGATCCGGGTACGGACGAGAGTCAGCAGCACTCGGCCGCGCTCGGCCGTCCCCTTCCCGGCGAGCTGCCGCGCCATGCGGGAGGCCGCCGTCGCCTGCTCGCGTGTGGCGATCCGTCGCCCGGAGCCCTGCACCAAGGTGCTGAGGACCGCCGGCAGCGGGGCCGCGGAGCTGCGCAGTGCGGCGCGGTCCACCCGCGCGGGAAGCAGCACGCTCCGGCCCGTCGCCCGAGCGGCGCCCACCAGCGCCGCAGTCTCCTCCACCGGCACCGCGGAAAGCCCCGGGGTACCGGCACCGGGCGGCGGGAGCAGTGCCAGGGCGGGCAGGCCGGCGGCGGCACGCCGGTGAGCGAGCGCGGCCAGCTGCCCGCACCCCGGAGCGTTGGCCGGACCGATGCCGATGAGGACGAACGCGGACGGCGCACCGTCCCCGTCGGTCCCGCGGGTCAGCTCGTCCAGGCGCCGTGCCGTATCGATGTCGCGGCTCCGGCCGAGATCGGCGGTGTGCACGACCGCACTGACCGGTCGTGCGGCCGCCTGGATCGCGGCAATCGCCGCCTCCAGGACATCCGGGCCCCGGCCCCCTTCCCCGTCCCCGTCTTCCCCGTCTTCCCCGTCTTCCTGGTCCTGGTCCTGGTCCTGGTCCTGGTACGCAACGGTCTCCACCTGCGCCTGGACCTCAAGGGCACCGGCGACCTGCTCGGCGAACGGTCCGGTGACCAGGACCGTTCCGGCGGGATCCACATCCAGCACGGTGAGGGCGGTCGGCGCGCACCTCACCAGTCGCGGCGCCGACACCTCACCCCCACGAACAGCGATCTCGGACTCGCCCGTGGCAACCGCGGCGGGCAGGACACGGAGGGAGTCGAGGTCGTTGTCGAGGTCGTTGTCGAGGTCATTGTCGATGTCCACGAGCACCATGCGGCCCGGGTGTTCGGCCTGGACAACGCGGAGCTCGTCCCAGAGGGCGGCGGCCTCGGCGTCCGGTGCCCCGTCACCGATGGCGACGGCACCTCGGGTGACGCACACCAGACGGGCCGCCGGCTCCTGGACCAGCCGTTCGCCCAGCGCCATGAGGGTGGTGTGCGCTTCGGCCGCAGTGACGACACCGGTCACGAACACCGTGTCGGCAGTCGTGGAATCGGCGGCCTCGGCTGTGTTGGTGCCCAGTGCTTCGGCCAAGCCCCAGCGGTCGCTCCCCACTACGGTTAGCCGCGGCGCAGGGGCATCCGCTGCCAGGTCCCGGACCATGTCCGAGTCCACGGCCCCTTCCAGGGCTTTCACGGCTTCCACGGCTTCCACGGCTTCCACGGCGATCGGTGCCCAGTGGAGACGGAGCAGCGAAGCCGGCAGCGCAGGCGTACGGTCGTCCGGCAGCTCGCCGGTCTTGCGCATCAGCATCGAATCGACCGCGACCACCGGCTGCCCGGAGCCATCAGCCGCCTGGAGGGACACCTCGTCAGGCCCGCGGCGGGTCAGCCGGATGCGCAGTGCGGTCGCGCCGGTCGCCTGCAAGGACACACCACGCCACGCGAACAGCATGGCCTCCGTCGCCACACCGTCCAGGACACCGAGGCCGAGGGGATGGAGCGCCGCGTCCAACAGCGCCGGATGCAGAGAGAATCCCTCGGCTCCGGACTCCGGCAGCTCGGCCTCGGCATACACACCGTCGGCGGCCTGCCAGACGTTTCGCACGCCGCGGAAGGCTGAGCCGTAGTCGAATCCGGCTGCCGCCAGCCCGTCGTACAAGTCGTCGATGTCCACGGGCTCCGCGCCGGCGGGCGGCCATACCGCAAAGTCGAAGGGCTGCGACGAACCGCTCTCCGCCAGGACGCCGCTCGCATGCCGCGTCCACGGCACATCGGCCGACGCCACCGCAGGACGCGCATACACGCCAAGTGCCCGGTCACCGGAGGCATCCGGGTCCTCGATACGCAGCTGCAACTGCACCGCACCGTCCTCGGTGAGCACAAGCGGTGCTTCGAGGGCGAGTTCCCTGATGTGGGAGCAGCCGACCTCATCCCCCGCACGCACCGCGAGCTCCAGGAAAGCCGTACTCGGTACGACGATCGCGCCCGCCACGCGGTGCTCGGCAAGCCACGGCTGCGTCCGGGCGGAGAGCCGCCCGGTCAGCACCACCTCATGGCCACCGGCCAGAGACACCGTCGCGCCCAGGAGCGGGTGTCCGGCGGCGGCAAGGCCGATCGACGAGGCGTCCGCGGTGGTGGGCGGTATCTCCAGCCAGTAGCGCTGGTGTTGGAAGGCGTAGGTGGGCAGGTCGACGGGCGTGTGGGCGGGGGTGGTGGCAGTGGCAGTGGCAGTGGCAGTGGCAGTGGCAGTGGCAGTGGCAGTGGCAGTGGCAGTGAAGAACGTCTGCCAGTCGATGCCGATGCCGTGGACGAACGCCCGCCCGGCGGCCGACAGCACCGCGGACACCTCACCGCGGTCATCGCCACGAAGAACAGGAATAAGGACCTGATCCGCATCCACGTCACCGTCGAGGCACCCCTGCGCCATGGCGGTCAGGGTGCCGTCGGGCCCGATCTCCAGGAACCGCGTGACCTCGTGCTCCTCCAGCCACCGGACACCATCGGCGAAGCGGACGGCCTCACGGACATGTCGTACCCAGTAGTCGGGAGACGTCAACTCCTGCGGCGTGGCGAGAGCGCCGGTGACGTTCGAGACCACCGGAATACGTGGCTGCTCGTACGTGACGCTCTCCGCCACCGCCCGGAAATCGTCGAGCATCGGCTCCATCAGCGGCGAGTGGAAGGCATGGCTCACCCGCAGCCGCTTCACCTTCCGCCCCTCGGACTCGAAACGCCCGGCGATGTCCGCCACCGCGGACTCCTCACCGGCTATGACGAGCGAGTTCGGGCCGTTCACCGCGGCAATACTCACCCACCGCTCACGGCCTTCCAGCAGCGGCACCACCTCGGCCTCGGTGGCCTGGAGAGACACCATCGCCCCACCCGCCGGCAACGCCTGCATCAACCGGCCGCGCGCCTCCACCAGACGACAGGCATCCTCCAGCGACAGGACGCCCGCCACATGGGCAGCCACCAACTCACCAATGGAATGACCCATGAGGTAGTCGGGGCGAACCCCGAAAGACTCGACGAGCCGGAACAGCGCCACCTCCACCGCAAACAACGCCGGCTGAGTGAAACCAGTCTGGTTCAGCCGCTCCGCATCCGCGTCCTCATCCGTACCGAACACCACACCCCGCAACGGCGACGCCAACTCACCGTCGAAGTGCGCACACACCGCATCAAAGGCGTCCGCGAACACCGGGAACGCGTCATACAGCTCCCGGCCCATCCCCAGCCGCTGCGCACCCTGCCCCGTGAAGAGCAGGGCCAGCCGGCCTCCGGTGTTCACCGCACCCGTTACCGCATGGACCGCAGCAGGTCCCTCTGCCACAGCGGTAAGGCCTTCGAGGAGTGCCGCGCGCTCGGTGCCGAGGACGACGGCTCGGTGTTCAAACGCCGCACGTGTCGTGGCCAGGGCAAACCCCACCTCGGGCGCGCCGAGTTCAGGCCGGGCCTCCACATGCGCCAACAACCGCTGCGCCTGCGCCCGCAGCCCCTCCCGACTCCGCGCCGACACCACCCACGGCACCACGCCCCCGACCACACCCACCGGCCCGGCCTCCGAGCCCTCCTCCACCGGAGCCTGCTCGATCACCACATGCGCATTGGTCCCACTGACGCCAAAGGCAGAAACTGCACCCCGCCCCGGTCGACCGCTGTCCGGCCATCCCACGGCTTCGGTCAGCAGACGCACGTTGCCGGCCGACCAGTCCACATGCGACGACGGCTCATCAGCGTGAAGAGTCTGCGGAAGGATGCCGTGCTGCAACGCCAGCACCATCTTGATGACACCCGCCGCACCCGCAGCCGCCTGCGTATGCCCGATGTTCGACTTCACCGAACCCAGCCACAACGGCCGGTCAGCCGGGCGGTCCTGGCCGTACGTCGCCAGCAGCGCCTGTGCCTCGATCGGGTCACCCAGGGACGTCCCCGTACCGTGCGCCTCGACCACATCCACATCCGACGGCGAGAGTCCCGCACCCGCCAGCGCCTGGCGGATCACCCGCTGTTGGGAGGGACCATTCGGCGCCGTCAGACCATTCGACGCACCATCCTGATTCACCGCACTGCCACGCACCACCGCCAACACCCGATGACCATTCCGCCGCGCATCCGACAGCCGCTCCACCACCAGCACACCGGCGCCCTCAGCCCAACCGGTGCCATCCGCAGCATCCGAAAACGCCTTGCACCGACCATCAGCGGCAAGACCGCCCTGAAGACTGAACTCGACAAAGGCTCCAGGGTTGCCCATGACCGTCACACCACCGGCGAGGGCAAGGTCGCATTCGCCCGAGCGCAGGGACTGCACCGCCAGATGCAAGGCAACCAGCGACGACGAACACGCCGTGTCCACCGTCACCGCCGGCCCCTCCAGACCCAGCGCATACGACACGCGACCCGACACCACAGCGCCCGAGCTTCCGGTGAGCAAGTGCCCCCCGAGCCCTTCCGGAGCCTCCCGCAGCCCGGACCCGTAGCCCGAACTGCTGGCACCAACGAAGACACCGGTACGGCTGCCCTTGGCCGAAGTGGGGCTGACGCCCGAGCGTTCGAGGGCTTCCCAGGAGGTTTCCAGCAGCAGCCGCTGCTGCGGGTCGATCGCGACGGCTTCACGCGGACTGATACCGAAGAACGCCGGATCGAACTGGGCGGCATCATGCAGGAAACCGCCCGAGCGCGTTCGGCTCGCACCTGCCTGGCCGGTGTCGTTCCCGAAGAGGGCATCGAGGTCCCAGCCACGATCCGTCGGGAATCCGGAGATCGCGTCCTCGGCTCCGGCCACCAGCCGCCACAGGTCCTCAGGACTTGCCACCCCACCGGGAAGCCTGCAGCTCATCCCAACGATGACCACCGGATCGTCCGAGGTGGACGCCGGCGCCGGCAAACCAGATACCACGTCCGTCCTGGTCCCGAACAGCTCACCGTCCAAGAAACGCGCCAGGTCAGCCGGCGTCGGATAGTCGAAGACCAAAGTGGCGGGCAGCCGAAGGCCGGTCTCGGCATTCAGCGCGTTGCGCAGCTCGACGGCAGTGAGCGAGTCGAACCCCAAGTCCCGGAATGCGCCGATTTCGAGATCCATGGATTTGGCGTAGCCGAGGACTGCCGCGGCGTGAGTACGCACCAGCTCCAGCAGCGCCCGCTCCCGCTCCACAACCGACAGCCCCGCCAACCGCCCCCGCACTACACCAGAACCCTCACCAGTGGCCCCGGCAGCCAACGCCGTCCGCACCTCCGGCAGATCCTCCAGCAACGGACTCGGACGGGCACTGGTGAACGCCGGAGCGAAGCGTTCCCACTCCACATCCGCCACCACCACCGAACCCTCACCCGCACCAACCGCCGCCTCCAACGCCGACACCGCCAACGCCGGATCCAACGCCCTCAACCCACGCCGCAGCAGATGCTCCTCCGCACCCTCCACACCAGCCATACCGCCACCGGCCCACGGACCCCACGCCACCGCACAACCCACCACACCCCGCGCACGACGCGCCTCAACCAACCCCTCCACAAAGGCGTTCCCCGCCGCATACGCCCCCTGACCACCACTCCCCCACACACCAGCAACCGACGAAAACACCACAAACGCATCCAGCACCCGATCCCGCAGCACCTCATCCAGCACCACAGCACCGGTAACCTTCGCCCCCATCACCTCACCAAAATGCTCCGCATCCGCCTCCCCCAACGACACGGAATCCACCACACCCGCCGCATGAACCACGGCATCCACCGCCGCACAGCCCGACAACAACTCCTCAACCGCATCCCGGTCCGCCACATCGCAGGCCGCCACCGTCACCCGAACCCCAAGGGCAGACAGCTCCAACTCCAACTCCGACGCGCCAGGGGCCTCCAGGCCCCGACGGCTGGTGAGGATCACATGCTCGGCACCGCGTTCGGCCACCCAGCGCGCCACACGCGCACCCAACGCACCCGTACCACCCGTAATCAACACCGTCCCCCGCGGCCGCCAACCATCAGCCGCATCCCCAGCAGGAGCCGGGGCGTGCGCCAGCCTCCGCCCGAAGACACCGGACGCCCGCACCGCCACCTGATCCTCACCACCATCAGCGAGAACCCCGACCAGGCGGTAGAGCACCCCACGGTCCACAGCCTCCGGAAGATCCACCAAACCGCCCCAACGATCCGGCAACTCCAAAGCCGCCACCCGACCCAAACCCCACACCGCCGCCCCCGCCGGATCCGGACCACCATCGAACTGGCCGGTGGCAACAGCCCCCCGCGTCACCACCCACACACGCCCACCCACACACGCATCACCCAACGCCTGCACCACCACCGCAGTACGCACCACATCCGCCGCACCCACCACCAGCACACCAGCAACCGGCTCCGCACCGGCCACCTCACCCACACGCTCAGCCAACAGCCTCCGGTCCCACTCCCCCGCGGCACACTCCACCCGCTCAACCGTTACACCACACGCCGCCAACCCCTCCACCACAGCCTCGGCGTACGGATCCCCCGCTGCCACCACCGCAAGCCAGCGACCATCCGGCACCCCACCGGACTGCGCAGCGAGCGGCTTCCACTCCACCCGATACCGCCAGTTCTCACTCGGGTCGGAACCAGGTGCAGGCGTCGGCCAGTAGCGCTCGCGCTGGAACGCGTACGTGGGCAGATCCACTCGCCGGGCGGCGGGGAAGCACATACGCCAATCCACATCCATGCCGAGCACGAACGCATGCGATACAGCGGTCAGCAGGGCCTCGGCCTCGGAGCGGTCCTTACGCATCGCGGGAAGCAGAGAGAGATCAGGTGCCGAGAGGCAGAGATCTGCCATGGCGGTCAGGGTGCCGTCCGGGCCCATTTCCAGGAACCGGGTCGCCCCGTGCACCTCCAACCACCGCACACCGTCAGCGAAACGGACGGCCTCACGCACATGCCGCACCCAGTAATCAGGGGACGTCAATTCCTCCGCCGCAGCGAACTCACCGGTCACATTCGAGACCACGGGGATACGCGGCTCCGCGTACACCACGCTCTCCGCAACCGCCCGGAACTCGTCCAACATCGGCTCCATCAACGGCGAATGGAAAGCATGACTCACCTGCAGCGGCTTCACCTTCCGGCCCTCGGACTCGAAACGCCCCGCGATCTCCGCCACGGCGGATTCCTCACCGGAGACCACGACCGAGCGCGGACCGTTCACCGCGGCGATACTCACCCGCTGCTCCTGGCCCTCCAACAGCGGCAACACCTCGTCCTCCGACGCCTGAAGCGACACCATCGCCCCACCCGCCGGCAACGCCTGCATCAACCGCCCACGCGCCGCCACCAAACGACACGCATCCTCCAGCGACCACACCCCCGCCACATACGCAGCCACCAACTCACCAATGGAATGGCCCATGAGGTAGTCGGGACGGATGCCGAAGGACTCGACGAGCCGGAACAGCGCCACCTCCACCGCAAACAACGCCGGCTGAGTGAAACCGGTCCGGTTCAGGGCCTCCGCATCCGAATCCGCCTCTGCAAGCGCCTCGTCACCGAACACCACACCCCGCAGCGAAGACTCCAACTCACCGTCGAAGTGCGCACACACCGCATCAAACGCATCCGCGAAAACCGGGAACACGTCATACAGTTCACGGCCCATGCCCAACCGCTGAGCGCCCTGGCCCGCGAACAGCAGCGCCAGCCGGCCCTCGGTCCGGGAACCACCGATGACACCGGGTGTGCGGTGGCCGTCGGCGAGCGCGGCCAGTCGGTGGACTGCCGATGCCGGGTCATCCGCCAGTACCACCGCGCGGTGGTCGAAGTGCAGGGAGCGGGTCGTGGCGAGCGAGAAGCCCAGGTCCGCCAGGGCCAGTTCCGGGTCGGCCTCGTAGGCCGCGCGCAAACGAGCCGCCTGCGCGCGGAGGGTGGCCTCGGTACGTGCGGAGAGGACCATCGGTATGACGGACGGGCGCGCGGGTGATGCCTGGGGGGCTGCCTCGGCGGTGGGCTGCGGTTCCGGGGCGCGTTCCAGGACCACATGTGCGTTGGTGCCGCTGATACCGAACGAGGACACACCTGCCCGGCAGACATGGGCCGCTGCTTCGTCGTGGTGCGGCCAGGCGACCGGCTCCGTGAGCAGCCGTACGTTGCCCTCCGACCAGTCCACATGGGGTGAGGGAGCATCCACGTGCAGGGTCCGCGGCAGCACACCGTGCTGGAGCGCCAGCACCATCTTGATGACACCGGCGACGCCGGCCGCTGCCTGGGTGTGCCCGATGTTCGACTTCACCGAGCCCAGCCACAACGGCCGGTCCTCGGCGCGGTCCTGGCCGTAGGTGGCAAGGAGTGCCTGTGCCTCGATGGGGTCGCCGAGTGCCGTTCCTGTGCCATGCGCTTCGACCGCGTCCACGTCCGAGGCCGTCAGGCCGGCGCTCGCCAGTGCCTGTCGGATCACCCGCTGCTGGGAGGGGCCGTTGGGTGCCGTCAGACCGTTCGATGCGCCGTCCTGATTCACCGCGGATCCGGCCACGACGGCCAGTACGCGGTGACCGTTCCGGCGGGCATCCGACAGCCGCTCCACGAGCAGCATTCCGACGCCCTCACCCCAGCCGGTGCCGTCGGCGTCCGCAGCGAATGGCTTGCACCGTCCGTCCGGGGCGAGCCCGCGCTGCCGGCTGAACTCCACGAACGCTCCGGGCGTCGACATCACCGTCACACCGCCCACCAGCGCCATGTCGCACTCGCCGGAGCGGAGGGACTGCGCCGCCCAGTGCAGGGCCACCAGCGACGACGAGCACGCCGTGTCCACGGTCACCGCAGGGCCCTCCAGGCCGAGCGTGTAGGCCACTCGCCCGGACACCACGCTCGCGGCGTTTCCGGTACCGATATAGCCGTCGAAGTCGTCCGGGGAATGGGCCAGCAGCGCCGGGTAGTCCTGACCATTCGTGCCGACGAAGACGCCCGCCCGGCTGCCCCGTACGGACTGCGGATCGATGCCGGCGCGCTCCAGGGCTTCCCAGGACACTTCGAGCAGCAGACGCTGCTGCGGATCGGTTGCTACCGCTTCCCGGGGGCTCATGCCGAAGAAAGCAGGTTCGAACTGGTCCACGTTCTTCAGGAAGCCACCGACATTGACGTACGTGGTTCCCGGGTGTTCCGGGTCGGGATCGTAGACCGCGTTCAGGTCCCAGCCGCGGTCGGCCGGGAACGCCCCGACGGTGTCCGTACCGTCCGACAGCAGCTTCCAGAAGGATTCCGGGGAGTCAACGCCGCCCGGGAACCGGCAGCTCATCCCCACGATGGCGAGGGGGTCGCCGCCGTCACTTGCGGAGAGGGCCGCCGACTGCTCGACGTCATCCTGAGCCGGCGCGATGCGGGTGCGCAGAAATGCAGCCAATGCCGTGGGCGTCGGATAGTCGAACACCACCGTTGCGCTCAGGGTGATCCCGCAGGCCAGGCTCAGTGCGTTACGCAGCTCCACGGCGGTCAGCGAGTCGACACCGAGGTCCCGGAAGGGCCGGTTCGGCGATACCTCGGCGGTACCCGCGTAATGCAGCACCCCGGCGGCGTACGACCGGACGAGATCGGTGAGTACGCGTTCCTGTTCGGCCGGCTCCAGTCCCGCAAGCTGCCGGTACAGCTCGGACCGGCGGTCATCGCCTCCCGTGTCTGCGGCCTGCTCGACCGCGGTACGGATCTCCGGAAGATCGCCGATCAGCGGGCTCGGGCGGACCGTGGCGAAGGCAGAACGGAAGTCCGCCCAGACGATGTCGGCGATCACCAGACCGGGCGTACCGGAGCGGATCGCGTTCCCCATGGCCTCGACGGCGAGGTCCGGCCGCAGCGGGGACACTCCGCCCCGGCGCATGCGCTGGGCCATCGACTCGTCGCTCGCCATACCGGTCTCGCCCCATGGGCCCCAGGCGAGGGAGGTCGCGGCTAGTCCTTCGGCCGCTCGCCGCTCGGCAAGGGCGTCCAAGTAGGCATTGGCGGCCGCGTAGTTGGCCTGGCCGGCGGCGCCGATGGTGCCCGCGAAGGATGAGAACAGGACGAAGGCCGAGAGGTCACGGCCGCGGGTCGCCTCGTGCAGGTTCAGGGCCGAGGCGGCCTTGGCCTGCATGACGGCGGCGAACCGCTCGGGGGTGAGGGAGTCGAGTACGCCGTCATCGAGTACGGCGGCGGCGTGGAAGACGGCGTCCACGGGATGTTCGCAGAGCAGTGCCTCGACCGCGTCCGGATCTGCGACATCGCAGGCCGCCACGGTCACTCGTACGCCGAGGGCAGACAGCTCCGACTCCACCTCCGACGCACCGGGAGCATCCGGGCCCCGGCGGCTGGTGAGGACCACATGGCCGGCACCGCGTTCGGCCACCCAGCGCGCCACACGGGCACCCAGCGCGCCCGTACCACCCGTAATCAGCACCGTCCCGCGCGGCCGCCAACCGTCCGCCGAGTCCTCAGCGGGAGCGTGTGCCAGCCGGCGCCCGAAGACCCCGGACGCCCGCACCGCCACCTGGTCCTCCCTACCATCAGCGAGAACCCCGGCCAGGCGGTCGAGCGCCCTGCGGTCCACAGCCTCCGGCAGATCCACCAGACCACCCCAACGGTCCGGATACTCCAGCGCCGCCACCCGGCCCACGCCCCACACCGCCGCCTGCACCGGATCCGGACCGGCATCCGACCGACCGATCGCGACAGCCCCCCGCGTCACCACCCACACACGCCCACCCACACCGGCGTCGCCCAGCGCCTGCACCAACACCGCGGTACGCACTGCATCCGCGGCGCCCACTGCCAACACGCCGGCGACCGGCTCCGCACCGGCCACCTCACGCACCTGCGCGGCGAGCAGACCCCGGTCCCAGTCCCCCGCGGCACACTCCACCCGCTCAACCGTCACACCACACGCCGCCAGCCCCTCCACCACGGCCTCGGCGTACGTGTCCCCTGCTTCCACCACCGCAAGCCAGCGACCGTCCGGCACCCCACCGGACTGCGCAGCGAGCGGCTTCCACTCCACCCGATAGCGCCAGCCGTCCACCACCGACCGCTCACGCCGCTGCCGCCGCCACAACGTCAGCGCAGTGCGCGCCTCCTCCCACGAGGCGTCGCCGGCAATCGCCAGTTCCCCGGCCAGCGCTGCCGCATCACCACGCTCGATCGCGTCCCAGAGTTGCGCGTCGGCACCCTCCAGCGCGTGGGCCGCGGCGCCCTCGGCCTCTGTCCCCGTCGCCGCCAGCCAATAGCGCTGACGCTGAAAGGGATAGGTCGGCAGATCGACGGGCCGTGTCCCGGGCAGCAGCGCGGCCCAGTCGAGTACGGCGCCGTGCGCGTGCAGCTGCGCAAGAGCCGTCACCACGTGCTGTGCCTCGGACCCGTCCCTTCGCAGCGCGGGAACCGCCACGTGCGCGGGGCCCTCCACACACATCTGAGCCATCGCGGTGAGCGTCCCGTCGGGACCGATTTCGAGAGAGCGGGCGACGCTGTGCTCCTCCAGCCAGCGGATGCCGTCGGCGAAGCGGACGGCCTCACGGGCGTGACGCACCCAGTAGTCGGGGGACGTCAAATCCTGCGGTGTGGCGAGTTCGCCGGTCACGTTCGAGACCACCGGGATACGGGGCTCTTCGAATGCCACGCTTTCGGCGACCGTTCGGAACGCGTCGAGCATCGGCTCCATCAGCGGCGAGTGGAAGGCATGGCTGACCTGGAGCCGCTTCACCTTCCGACCCTCGGACTCGAAATGCCCCGCGATCTCCGCCACGGCGGATTCCTCACCGGAGACCACGACCGCCTGCGGACCGTTCACCGCGGCGATACTCACCCGCTGCTCCTGGCCCTCCAGCAGCGGCAACACCTCATCCTCGGCGGCTTGGAGGGAGACCATGGCGCCACCCGCCGGCAACGCCTGCATCAACCGCCCACGCGCCGCCACCAAACGGCACGCGTCCTCCAGGGACAGGACGCCCGCCACATACGCAGCCACCAACTCACCAACGGAATGGCCCACCAGGAAATCCGGCCGCACACCGAACGACTCCACCAGCCGGAACAGCGCCACCTCCACCGCGAACAACGCCGGCTGAGTGAACTCCGTCCGGTTCAGCGCCTCGGCATCGTCGCCGAACACGACCTCCCGCAGCCGAGCCCCCAACTCGCCCTCGAAGCACGCACACACCGCATCAAAAGCGTCCGCGAACCCCGGGAACGTGTCATACACCTCACGTCCCATTCCCGGACGTTGGGAACCCTGCCCCGCGAACAGAAAGGCCGTCTTCGCGCCGGGCAGGTCCGTCCCCCGCACGATGCCTTCGGTGTACTCGTCACGGGCGAGGGCGTCCAGTGCCGCGACCAGTTCCGCGCGGCTGCTGCCGAGGACGACGGCACGGTTCTCCAGCGCGGCGCGCGTCGAGGCGAGCGAGCGGGCGAGGTCCCGTATGTCGTACCCGGGGTGGGCATCGACGTGCGACAGCAGCCTTCTGGCCTGCTCGCGGAGGGCGGAGTCACCGCGCGCCGAGAGGACCCAGGGCACCATCGGCAGCCGCGCGGACGCGGCCGTGCCGTCCTGCGGTTCTTCTTCGGGTGCGGGCTCCGCCTCGGGTGCCTGCTCGATCACCGCGTGCGCGTTGGTGCCACTGACGCCGAAGGCGGAGACCGCCGCCCGTCCCGGTCGCCCGTTCTCCGGCCATCCGACGGCCTCGGTGAGCAGTCGTACGTTGCCGGCCGACCAGTCCACATGCGACGACGGCTCATCGACGTGCAGGGTCTGCGGGAGGATGCCGTGCTGTAGCGCCAGCACCATCTTGATGACACCGGCCGCACCCGCGGCCGCCTGCGTATGACCGATGTTCGACTTGACCGACCCCAGCCACAACGGCCGGTCCTCGTCCCGGTCCTGACCGTACGTCGCGATCAGCGCCTGCGCCTCGATCGGATCGCCCAGGGACGTCCCCGTGCCATGTGCCTCGACGGCGTCCACGTCGGAGGGCGACAGCCCGGCCGCCCCGAGCGCCTGACGGATCACCCGCTGCTGCGAAGGACCATTCGGCGCCGTCAGACCGTTGGAGGCGCCGTCCTGGTTCACGGCGGTGCCGCGTACGACCGCCAGCACCCGGTGGCCGTTGCGCCGGGCATCCGAGAGGCGCTCCAGCACCAGCATGCCGACGCCCTCGGCCCACCCCGTGCCGTCCGCGGCCTCCGCGAACGCCTTGCAACGGCCATCGGCCGCAAGGCCGCGCTGCCTGCTGAACTCGATGAACGCCCCGGGTGTGGCCATCACCGTCACCCCGCCCGCCAGGGCGAGCGTGCACTCGCCGGACCGGAGGGCTTGTGAAGCCAGGTGCAGCGCGACCAGGGAGGAGGAGCAGGCCGTGTCCACGGTCACGGCAGGGCCCTCAAGGCCCAGTGTGTACGCGACACGACCCGACACGACCGAGGTCGAGTTGCCCGTCAGGAGATGACCACGGACATCGTCGGGAATATCGCGAAGGCCGGCGCCGTACTCCTGGCCGCTGGCCCCGACGAAAACACCGCTGCGGCTTCCCCGCAGCCCCAGGGGATCGATTCCGGCGCCTTCGCATGCCTCCCAGGACGCTTCGAGCAGCAGTCGCTGCTGCGGGTCCATCGCGAGCGCTTCACGCGGCGAAATCCCGAAGAAGCCGGGGTCGAATTCGGTGGCCTCGTAGATGAAACCGCCCTTGCACGAGTAGCTCGTGCCCGATCCACCTGCCTCCGGGTCGTACAACGCATCGGCATCCCAGCCACGGTCCTGCGGCCACTCGGAGATGGCGTCTTCCCCGCTGTGCAGCAGACGCCAGAATTCCTCCGGCGACCGCACACCCCCAGGAAGGCGGCAGCTCATCCCGACGATTGCGACCGGCTCCTGCCGCTGCGATTCCAGCTCCTGCAGGCGCCGACGGGTCTCATGCAGGTCCGCGGTGACCCACTTGAGGTAGTCCCGAAGCCGTTCTTCATTCGCCATGTGGAACTTGCCCCATACGTTGTAGACCGGAACGGTTCACCTGCGGCGTTCAGGAACGTCCGAGCTCCTGATTGATGAAATCGAAGATCTCGTCGTCCGATGCCGCATCCAGCTGCTGGGACACGGCGGACTTCGCCTCGTCCTCGGCCACCCCGCCCAGCTCAGCCAGGATGCTTCGAAGACGGGCCTCGACGAGCCCCCTGGCGGCGTTCTCTGGGGAAAATCCTGAAATCGCGCCGGCGAGACGGTCCAGGTCAGCGAGTACGGCGGCCTCCGGCTCGAAGTCTGCGGAACCGAACAAGGCGTCGTGCACATGCTCCGCGAGAAGCTGTGGTGTGGGGTAGTCGAAGACCAGGGTGGCGGGGAGCTGCATTCCGGTGTCGGCGTTCAGCCCGTTCCGCAGCTCGACCGCGGTGAGCGAGTCGAAGCCCAGGTCCCGGAATGCCCTGACAGGCTCCACGGCCCTCATATCGCGGAATCCGAGAACAGCAGCCGTGTGGCTGCGTACGAGGTCGAGTACGGCTTGCGCGCACTCCACCGCGGAAAGGCCCGCAACCCTGCCGAGGAAGGGCTGCCCCGCGTCCTGGGCGTCCTCTTGGGACGTGCCACCTACTACGTCAGCGGCCTTCGGCAAGTCTTCCAGCAGGCCCTCCAGCAGCGGACTCGGACGGGCACTGGTGAACGCCGGAGCGAACCGCTCCCACTCCACATCCGCCACCACCACCGAACCCTCACCAGCACCAACCGCCGCCTCCAACGCCGACACCGCAAGAGCCGGATCCAACGCCCTCAACCCACGCCGCAGCAGATGCTCCTCCGCACCCTCCACACCAGCCATACCGCCACCGGCCCACGGACCCCACGCCACCGCACAACCCACCACACCCCGCGCACGACGCGCCTCAACCAACCCCTCCACAAAGGCGTTCCCCGCCGCATACGCCCCCTGACCACCACTCCCCCACACACCAGCAACCGACGAGAACACCACAAACGCATCCAGCACACGATCGCGCAGGGCCTCGTCCAGCACCACAGCACCGTTAACCTTCGCCCCCATCACCTCACCAAAATGCTCCGTATCCGCCTCACCCAACGGCACGGAATCCACCACACCCGCCGCATGAACCACGGCATCCACCACACACCCGGACAGCAACTCCTCAACCGCATCCCGATCCGCGATATCGCAGGCCGCCACCGTCACCCGAACCCCAAGGGCAGACAGCTCCAACTCCAACTCCGACGCGCCAGGGGCCTCCAGGCCCCGACGGCTGGTGAGGATCACATGCTCGGCACCGCGTTCGGCCACCCAGCGCGCCACACGCGCACCCAACGCACCCGTACCACCCGTAATCAACACCGTCCCCCGCGGCCGCCAACCATCAGCCGCATCCCCAGCAGGAGCCGGGGCGTGCGCCAGCCTCCGCCCGAAGACACCGGACGCCCGCACCGCCACCTGATCCTCACCACCATCAGCGAGAACCCCGACCAGGCGGTCGAGCACCCCACGGTCCACAGCCTCCGGCAGATCCACCAGACCACCCCAACGATCCGGCAACTCCAAAGCCGCCACCCGACCCAGACCCCACACCGCCGCCCCCGCCGGGTCCGGACCACCATCGAACTGGCCGGTGGCAACAGCCCCCCGCGTCACCACCCACACACGTCCGCCCACACCCGCATCACCCAACGCCTGCAGCACCACAGCCGTCCACCACACACCTGCTGGCACCCCATCAGAGGATTCGCCCTCCATGCCGCCCGGCAGCACCATCACGCCCGCGACGGCGTCACCCTCGAACCCCGCAAACCGCTCGGCCAGCGCAACCCGATCCGCATCCGGGCCGCAATCCACCCGCTCAACCCGCACACCACACGCCGCCAGCCCCTCCACCGCCGCAGAGGCCCAGCCCGAGCCCGCCATGCCCTCGGGCACTACCAGCAACCAGCGCCCGGACAGCTTCTCCCCGGCTCCCACACCGACCGGCTTCCACTGCACCCGATAGCGCCAGCCGTCCACCGCCGACCGCTCACGCTGCTGCCGCCGCCACGAGGACAACGCGCTCAGGGCCTCATCCCACGAGGCGTCCCCGGGGATCGCCAGTTCCCCGGCCAGGGCGTCTGGATCTTCGCGCTCTACGGCCTCCCAGAACCACGCGGCCCCGTCGTCCGCCGGCTGAGCCGCGACGTCCCTGGCCACGGTCTCCGAATTGCTCGGCCAGAAGCGCTCGCGCTGGAACGCGTACGTGGGCAGATCGACCCACCGTGCCCCCGGGAAGAGCGCATGCCACTGCACATCCGCACCGTTGACGAACATGCCACTGACCGCCGCCACAAGGGCTTCCGACTCCAGCCGGTCCTTGCGCAACGCGGGCAACAGCAGCAGGTCCGCACTGTCTGTGCACGCCTGTGCCATGGCGGTCAGAGTGCCGTCCGGCCCGATCTCCAGGAACCGGGTCACGCCATGTTCTGCGAGCCAACGGACTCCATCGGCGAAACGGACGGCCTCACGGACATGACGCACCCAGTAGTCAGGGGACGTGAGTTCCTCCGCCGTGGCGAGTTCACCGGTCACATTCGAGACCACCGCAAGACGCGGCTTCGCGTATGCCACGCTCTCCGCGACGGCCCGGAACTCCGCAAGCATCGGGCCCATCAACGGCGAGTGGAAGGCATGACTCACCCGCAGCCGCTTCACCTTCCGGCCCTCGGGCTCGAAATGCCCCGCGATCTCCGCCACGGCGGATTCCTCACCGGAGACCACGACCGCCTGCGGACCGTTCACCGCGGCGATACTCACCCGCTGCTCCTGGCCCTCCAACAGCGGCAGCACCTCGGCCTCGGTGGCCTGGAGGGAGACCATGGCGCCGCCGGCCGGGAGAGCCTGCATCAACCGCCCACGCGCCGCCACCAAACGACACGCATCCTCCAGCGACCACACCCCCGCCACATACGCAGCCACCAACTCACCAACGGAATGGCCCACCAGGAAATCCGGCCGCACACCGAACGACTCCACCAGCCGGAACAGCGCCACCTCCACCGCGAACAACGCCGGCTGAGTGAAACCGGTCCGGTTCAGCGCCTCCGCATCATCACCGAACACGACTCCCCGGAGGGAGGACCCCAACTCGGCGTCAAAGCAAGCGCATACCTCATCAAACGCGTCCGCGAAAACTGGGAACGTGTCATACAGTTCCCAGCCCATTCCCAAACGCTGCGCCCCCTGCCCGGTGAACAGGAATGCGGACCGCCCCTGTTGCTTGGTACCGCGCACCACATCGGCGGCTTTTCGGCCTTCAGCGAGTGCGGTCAGCCCCTGTACGGCCGTCTCGTGACCGTCGACGAGCAGCACAGCGCGGTGGTCGAATATCTCCCTTGACGTTGCCAATGAGAAGCCCACGTCAGAAGGATCGAGCAGGAATTCGTCCAGGTGCGCCAGGAGCCGTTGCGCCTGGGCCTGCAAGCCCGCTTCGTCGCGTCCTGAGATGACCCAAGGGACTGCGGGCAGTTTGAGGGGCTCCTCACTGTCGGGCAATGCTTCGGATGCCGGCGCCTCTTCAATGATCGTGTGGGCGTTGGTGCCGCTGATGCCGAACGAGGACACACCGGCCCGCCGCGGCCGATCCGACTCCGGCCACTTGACCGCCTCCGTCAGCAGCCGCACCTCCCCCGCCGACCACTCCACATGCGACGACGGCTCATCGACGTGCAGAGTCCGCGGAAGGACGCCGTGCTGCAACGCCAGCACCATCTTGATGACACCCGCCACACCCGCAGCCGCCTGCGTATGCCCGAGGTTCGACTTCACCGACCCCAACCACAACGGCCGGCCCGACTCGCGATCCTGACCGTACGTCGCCAGCAGCGCCTGTGCCTCGATCGGATCACCCAACGACGTCCCCGTACCGTGCGCCTCGACCACATCCACGTCGGAGGGCGACAGTCCCGCCGCCCCGAGCGCCTGACGGATCACCCGCTGCTGGGAGGGACCATTCGGCGCCGTCAAACCATTTGACGCACCATCCTGATTCACCGCACTGCCACGCACCACCGCCAACACCCGATGACCATTCCGCCGCGCATCCGAAAGGCGCTCCACCACCAGCACACCCACACCCTCGGAAAACCCCGCACCATCCGCAGCATCCGAAAACGCCTTGCACCGACCATCAGCAGCCAACCCCCGCTGCCGACTGAAATCCACAAACAACCCCGGCGTCGACATCACCGTCACACCACCCGCCAACGCCAGATCACACTCACCCGCACGCAACGACTGCACCGCCAAATGCAACGCCACCAACGACGCCGAACACGCCGTATCCACCGTCACCGCAGGCCCCTCAAGACCAAACACATACGACAACCGCCCCGACACCACACTCGCCGCATTACCCGTACCGATATAACCCCCCAAATCCTCCTCACCCGACGCCACCAACAACCCCGTGTAATCCTGGCCATTCGTCCCCGCAAACACCCCCGTACGCGACCCCCGAAGCGAACCCGGAACAATCCCCGCCCGCTCAAACGCCTCCCACGACACCTCCAGCAACAACCGCTGCTGCGGATCCATCGCCACCGCCTCACGCGGCGAAATCCCGAAGAACCCCGGATCGAACTCATCCACCCCCGGCAAGAACCCACCCTCACGCGTGGAAACCTTCCCCGGACGACCCGGCACCGGGTCATACAACCCCTCAACATCCCAACCACGATCCACCGGGAACGGCCCCACACCGTCCCCACCCCCAGCCAACAACCCCCACAACTCCTCCGGCGACCCCACACCACCAGCGAACCGACAGCTCATCGCCACAATCGCCACCGGCTCATCCGGATCGGCGTCTGCGTTCGTGGGAGCCATGACACCCGCGTCAACCGTTTCGCCCCCACCGGACAACTCGCCTTCCAGGTGGCGAGCCACCCTCAGCGGAGAGGGGTGGTCGAAGACCAAGGTGGCGGGCATCGCCAGTCCGGTGGCCGCCTGAAGATGGTTGCGCAGCTCCACGGCGGTGAGCGAGTCGACACCGAGTCCCCGGAAGTCGCGGGTGGGCTCGATCGCTTCGGGGCCGGAGTGTCCCAGGACCAGTGCCGCCTGAGTCCGTACGAGTTCCAGGACCGCTGCTCGCCGTTCGTCCTGGGACAGAGGGGAGAGCCGCGACCGCAGGGCGTCCGCCGGCGTCGTCTCATCCGACGAGGAGACAGCCGTACGACGCGTGCTCCTCCCCAGGAGACCTCGCATGAGCGGAGGAAGGACTCCGGCGGCATGCTGCTCTCGCAACATCGTGTGATTCAGCTGGACCGGGACGACCACGGGCACTGCGGTGTGGCGGGCGGCATCGAAAGCCTCCACACCCCGCTCCTCGGTGAAGGGGGTGATGCCGCCGCGTGCCATGCGTTGCAGATCGGCTTCGCCGAGCTCGCCGGTCATTCCCGCGCCCGGAGCCCAGGCACCCCACGCCAGCGACCTCGCGGGGAGGCCCGAACCACTACGCCGGTGTACCAGGGCATCCACACAGGCGTTTGCCGCCGCATAGTTGCCCTGGCCCGCGCTGCCGAATGTTCCCGCCACCGACGAGAACACCACGAACTCCGCCAGGTCCTCTTCACGCGTCAACTCGTCCAGGAGCAGCAGCGCATCCGCCTTCGGCGCCAGCACCGCGTCCATGCGAGCGGGCGTCAGCGAGGACAGCGTGCCGTCGTCGAGTACGCCTGCGGTGTGCACGACGGCGGTGAGGGGGTGCTGCTTCGGTACCGCATCCAGCAGACCGCTCAGCGCCTCACGATCGGACACATCGCGCGCCACCACCTCGACCTCAGCACCCAGACCCGCCAGTTCATCCACCAGGGCATCCACACCCAAAGCCTGCGGACCCCGACGACTCGCCAACAGGAGATGGCGTATGCCGTGCTCGACGACCAGATGCCGGGCCACCAACGCACCCAGACCACCCGTCCCGCCCGTCACCAGAACCGTCCCCTCCGGATCGAGGGGCACGGGCATGGTCAGCACGACCTTGCCCACATGCCGCGCCTGACTCAGGAACCGGAACGCCTCAGGAGCCCTGCGCACATCCCACGCCGTCACCGGCAACGGCTCCAGCGCACCCTCCTCGAAGAGGCCGACAAGTGCGGTCAGCATCTCCCCGATCCGCTCGGGACCGGCGTCCAACAGATCGAACGCCTGGTAGCGCACCCCCTCATGCTCCGCCGCCACCTCCCCCGGCTCACGGACGTCGGTCTTGCCCATCTCCAGGAAGCGCCCACCCCGCGGCAACAGCCGCAACGACGCATCCACGAACTCCCGCGCCAGGGAATCCAGCACCACATCCACACCCCGGCCACCACTCGCCGCCAGGAAGGCTTCCTCGAAGTCCAGATCACGCGACGACGCGATATGCGCCTCGTCCAGACCCAGAGCCCGAAGCGTCCCCCACTTCCCCGGACTCGCGGTGGCGAACACCTCCGCACCCAGATGCCGCGCCAACTGCACCGCAGCCATCCCCACACCACCCGCACCGGCATGCACCAGCACGGATTCCCCCGCCTGGAGACCGCCCAGCTCCACCAGCGCGTAATACGCCGTCAGGAACACCACCGGAACCGACGCCGCCTGCGCGAACGACCAGCCCTCGGGGATGCGGGCGAGAGTACGTCCATCAGCCACCGCGAGGGGGCCGAAGGACTGGGTGAACAGTCCCATCACCCGGTCGCCCGGAGCGAAACCGGTCACTCCCGGGCCGACCTCGGTGACCACCCCGGCGCCCTCGATGCCCAGGGCCACGGCATCGCCCGGGTACATCCCGAGGACGTTCAGCACATCGCGGTAATTCACCCCGGCCGTCCGCACCGCGATGCGTACCTGGCCGTTCGCCAGCTCATCCACTGCCTCGGGTCGCTGCACCAGGCGCAGGCTCTCCAGCGTGCCCTCGGCAGCGTTTTCGAGGCACCATCCGTCCTGCGGCAGGCACGGCATCGGCAGCTCGTCCCGCCGGATGTTCATGCTCAGCCTCGGCAGATAGGCCGTGCCCTCCCTCAGGGCGAGTTCGGGCTCCCCCGTGGCAAGGGCGGTCGGCAGCGCTGCCAGCGAGGCTTCCGTGCCGTCCACATCCACCAGCACGAAGCGGTCGGGGTGCTCGACGCGTGCGGCGCGGACGAGGCCCCAGACCGCGGCCTGTGCGGGGTCGGGGTGCTGGAGTTCCGCCGGGACGGCGTTCCGGGTCACCACCACGAGGCGGGCAGTGGAGCAGCGCTCGGATTCCGTCCACTGCTGTATGCAGGCCAGGGCGCGGTACGTCGCGGCCCGCGCGGCCGCCGGCGTTGCGACGGATTCACCGGTGGGGGTGTCGAGTCGCAGCGCGACGAATGACGGCAGATCATCGCCCGGTGCAGAGTCGAGGTCGTGGAGATCGACGAGGTCGACGGCTTCCGCGGCGGTCTCGGGTACCGGGGTCCAGTCGACCCGGTACAGCGCGTCGGAGTGGGTGCCGCCCTGCCGGGCGCGACTGAACAGCTCCGCCGTCATCGGCTGCCGGGTGAGGGAAGCAATCTCCGCCACCGGTTGTCCTACGGCATCCGCCAGCTGGAGCGACACCCCGCCGTCCGCGCTCGTCGACATATGTGCCCGGAGCACAGTGGCTCCCAAGGCATAGAGCTTCACGTTCTGCCAGGAGAGCGGCTGCTGTCCGAGTACGGCGGTCTCGTCCCCTTCGAGCGCCAGCGCATGGAGGACGGTGTCCAGCAGTGCGGGGTGCAGCCCGAATGACGAGGCCTCCGCCGCTTCGGGGATCTCCACTGTGGCGAAGAGGTCACCGTCACGCCGCCATACGGCGCGCAACCCGCGGAAGGCGGGACCATAGTCGATCCCGGCGTCGGCGAAGGCCTCGTAGAGACCGTCCGTCGGGACGGGCCGGGCTCCTTCCGGGGGCCACACCGCGAAGTCGAAGGTCTCGCGGTGATCGCCTGCTCCGAGCACGCCGGTGGCATGCCGGACCCATGGTTCCTCCGCGACACCGGTGCTCCCGATGCGGCAGGAGTGGAGGGTGAGTGTGCGGGCGCCGTGGAGGTCCGGCTCCTGGATGCGCATTTGCAGCTGGACGGCTTCGTGTGCCGGGAGCACCAGGGGGGCTTCGACGGTCAATGACTCGACGTGGTCGCAGCCGGCCTGGTCGGCGGCGCGGAGTGCGAGTTCCAGGAAGGCCGTTCCGGGCACGAGGAGGGAGCCGTCGACGACATGATCCGCCAGCCACGGGTGGTCCTGCGCGCAGAGCCGTCCGGTGAAGACGACGGAGTGGGAGTCGGCGAGCGTCATGGTGGCCGCGAGCAGGGGGTGTTCGGCTGCCTGCAAGCCCGCCGCACCGAGGTTTGTGGCGTTGGTGTGGGCCAGCCCGAGCCAGTAGCGCTGGTGTTGGAAGGCGTAGGTGGGCAGATCCGTGTGGCGGGCGCCGGCGAAGAAGGTGGCCCAGTCGACGGTAACTCCGCGGGCATGGGCGTGGCCGAGGGCGGTGAGGAGCCCCGTCACCTCCGAACGGTCCTTGCGGAGGGCGGGCACGAGGAGGTGGTCCGCGTGGCCGTCGAGGCATCCCTGCGCCATGGCGGTCAGCGTGCCGTCCGGGCCGATCTCCAGGAACCGGGTGACCTCGTGCTTCTCCAGCCACCGGATGCCGTCGGCGAAGCGGACGGCGCCGCGGACATGCCGCACCCAGTAATCGGGGGAGGTCAGTTCCTCTGCCGTGGCGAGAGTGCCGGTCACGTTCGAGACCACCGGGATACGGGGCTCTGCGAATGCCAGGCTTTCGGCGACGGAACGGAATGCGTCGAGCATCGGCTCCATCAGCGGGGAGTGGAAGGCATGGCTGGCCTGGAGCCGCTTCACCTTCCGCCCCTCGGACTCGAAACGCCCGGCGATGTCCGCGACCACGGACTCCTCGCCGGAGACCACCACTGCCTGCGGGCCGTTCACCGCGGCAATACTCACCCGCCGCTCACGGCCCGCCAGCAGCGGCGCCACCTCGGCCTCGGTGGCCTGAAGCGCCACCATCGCCCCACCCGCCGGCAACGCCTGCATCAACCGACCGCGCGCCGCCACCAGGCGGCAGGCGTCCTCCAGCGACAGGACGCCCGCCACATGGGCAGCCGCCAACTCGCCGATGGAGTGGCCCACCAGGTAGTCCGGCCGGACACCGAAGGACTCGACCAGCCGGAACAACGCCACCTCAACGGCGAACAACGCCGGTTGAGTGAACTCCGTCCGATGCAGCGCCTCCGCGTCTGACTCCGCATCTGCCTCCGCGTCTCCGTCGGCGGCGAACACCACACTCCGCAGGGGCGAGGTCAACTCACCGTCGAAGTGCGCGCACACCGCATCGAACGCCTCCGCGAACACCGGGAAGTCCTCGTACAACTCCCGGCCCATTTGCACCCGTTGCGCCCCCTGTCCGGTGAACAGAAAGGCAAGGCTGCCTTCGGAGGTGGCCAGGCCTGCGACGATCTTCCCCTGCGGCTCGCCGCGGCCGAGCGCGTCCAAGCGGTCGAGCAGCGTTTCCCTGTCCTCACCGAGCACGACGGCCCGGTGTTCGAACGGCGACCGGGTGGTGGCGAGCGACCGTCCCACGTCCCGCGGGTCCAGTTCGGGCCGGTCCTTCAGATGCGCCGACAGGCGTGCGGCCTGCGCCCTCAGGGCCGCCTCGCTGCGTCCTGAGATTACCCAGGGCACGAGGGACGGTGCGGGTGTCCGGGATATCGCGGCCTGCGGTTCGTCCGCAGGGGGCTGTTCGAGGATGACATGTGCGTTGGTGCCGCTCAGGCCGAATGACGACACACCTGCCCGACGGGGCCGGGCTCCCTCCGGCCACTGCACGTCATCGGTCAGCAGCCGGACGTGACCTGCCGACCAGTCCACGTGTGAGGACGGCTGGTCCGCGTACAACGTCCGTGGCAGGACTCCGTGCCGGAACGCCTCCACCATTTTGATGACGCCCGCGACACCCGCTGCCACCTGGGTGTGCCCGATGTTCGACTTCACCGAACCCAGCCACAACGGGCGGTCCGCGTCGCGGTCCTGGCCGTAGGTGGCCAGGAGTGCCTGTGCCTCGATCGGATCGCCCAGCGTGGTGCCCGTCCCATGGCCCTCGACCGCATCCACGTCCGACGCCGACAGCCCCGCGCCGGCCAGTGCCTGCCGGATCACCCGCTGCTGGGAGGGGCCGTTCGGTGCCGTCAGGCCGTTCGACGCACCGTCCTGGTTCATGGCGCTGCCGCGGACGACGGCCAGCACCCGGTGGCCGTTGCGCCGGGCATCCGAGAGGCGCTCCACCAGCACGATGCCGGCGCCCTCGCCCCAGACGGTGCCGTCCGCGGCCTCCGCGAACGCCTTGCAGCGGGCGTCCGCGGCAAGGCCACGCTGCCTGCTGAACTCGATGAACGCACCCGGTGTGGACATCACGGTCACTCCGCCGGCGAGGGCGAGGTCACAGTCGCCCGAGCGCAGGGACTGCACCGCCAGATGCAAGGCGACCAGCGACGACGAACATGCCGTGTCCACGGTCACGGCGGGCCCCTCCAGGCCCAGCGCATACGCCACCCGGCCCGACACCACCGCGCCGGAGCTTCCGGTGAGCAGATGGCCCTGGAGGTCGTCGGGCATATCGCCGGCACCCGACCCGTAGCCCTGGTAACCGCAGCCCACGAAGAGTCCGCTGCGGCTGCCCCGTAGCGACAGTGGGGCGATGCCGGCCCGTTCCACGGCTTCCCAGGAGGTCTCCAGCAGCATCCGCTGCTGGGGGTCCATGGCCAGTGCCTCGCGTGGCGAAATCCCGAAGAAGCCGGGGTCGAAATCGCCGGCGCTGCGGACGAATCCGCCCTCGCGCACATAACTGGTGCCCGGACAGCCGGAGTCGGGGTCGTAGACAGCGTCGAGGTTCCAGCCGCGGTCCTCGGGGAAGGGCGTGATGGCGTCGCCGCCGTCGGCGATCAGCTGCCAGAGGTCCTCCGGTGACCGTACGTCCCCCGGGTAGCGGCAGGCCATGCCCACGATGGCGATCGGTTCCCCGTCCGCCTGTACGGGGTGCGCGAGTGCGGCGGTGTGCTGCTCCCCGAGGTCTCCCAGGAGTTCGGTGCGCAGATGGCGTGCCAGTGCCGGCGGCGTCGGATGGTCGAAGACGAGCGTCGGGGACAGGGGCAGTGAGACGGCCGCGGAGAGGGTGTTGCGGAGTTCGACCGCGGTGAGGGAATCGGTGCCGAGTTCCTGGAAGGTGCGGGTCGTCCCGACGGATTCGGAGCCCGGGTATCCCAGCACGGTGGCGGTGGTCAGGCGTACCAGGCGGAGCAGGTGTTGTTCCTGTTCGGCGGGGGTGCGCAGGGTGGCGAGGAGGCTGCGGACGCCTTCGGCCCCGGTGTCCTGGCCGGGGTTTTGGGCGGCGGCTTCGGGCAGTTTGGCGAAGAGCGCGTTGCGGCCTGCGGGGAAGGTGTCCCAGTCGATGTCGGCAATGACGAGGTGTGTCTCGCCGTGGTCGAGTGCCTGGTGCAGCGCGACCAGTGCGGTTTCCGGCTCCATGGGCGGCAGGCCCGCGCGGCTGAGCTTCGCGCGCAGAGCGGGGTCGGCGGCCATGCCTTCGTGTGCCCAGGGGCCCCAGGCGATGCTGGTCGCGGGCAGGCCGTGGGCGCGCCGGTGCTGAGCGAGGGCGTCCAGGCCGGCGTTGGCCGCCGCGTAGTTGGCCTGTCCGGCCGCGCCGAGGGTGCCCGCGAGGGAGGAGAACAGCACGAACGCGGTCAGGTCGTGTGCGCGGGTCAGTTCGTGGAGGTTGGCCGCGGCCTCGGTCTTGGGGCGCAGGGCGGTGGCGAACCGCTCGGCGTCCATGGTGGCGAGGGTGCCGTCGTCGAGGACGCCCGCGGTGTGGAAGACGCTGGTCAGCGGCTGGTCTTCGGGGAGAGAGGCAAGGAGCTGGGCCAAGGCGTCGCGGTCCGCGGGATCGCAGGCGGCGAGGGTGGACCGGGTGCCGTATGTGGCGAGTTCGGCGACGAGGTCCTGGGCGCCCGGGGCGTCGGGGCCCCGCCTGCTGATGAGCAGCAGATGCTCGGCGCCTTGGCGGGCCAGTCGGCGGGCGAGGGCGGAGCCGATGGTGCCGGTGCCTCCGGTGATCAGCGTGGTGCCGGCCGGGGCCCAGGCGGTCGATCCGCTGGGCTGCTCGGGGCGGGGGGCCCGGATCAGTCTGCGGGCGAAGAGGCCGGAGGCTCGGAGGGCGAACTCCTTGCCGTTCCCGGTGTCGTGGCCGGCGCTGTGGAGCACCGCACACAGTCGGTCCAGGGCACGTGCGTCGAGCTGTTCCGGCAGGTCGACCAGGCCGGTCCAGTGGTCGGGGTGTTCGATGGCCGCACTGCGGCCGAGGCCCCAGAGAGTGGCCTGACCAGGGGCGCTGAGCCGGTCGGAGCGGCCGATGCTGACAGCGCCGCGGGTCGCGCTCCACAGTCGCACGGGGGCGTCGGCGCGGAGCAGTGCCTGGATCAGCGCACCGGTCAGGACGAGGGCGGCGGGGGCCCCGGGGTGATGGGGGTCGCGTGCGGTGCCCAGGCCGAGGAGGGAGAGGACGTTGATCTCGTCCGGGTCGCGGGCCTGGTCGCGGTCCCGGTCCCGGTTGCGGGCCTGGTCGCGGGACTCCTCGATCCGTTGCGCGATCTGGTCGGCGTCCGGCGGCAGGCTCAGGGTGGTGACGGTCGCGCCGTGCCCGGCGAGTGCGGTCGTGAGGGCGTCGACGACGGGCTGGTGCTCCTCCGGCCCCTCGGCGGGGACGACGAGCAGCCAGTGGGCCGGTGCGGTCGTGGTGGCCTGGGGCTCGACCGGCTCCCAGTGCTCCGCGTACCGCCAGGTCCGGGCGGTGGAGTGCTGCTGCTGGTCGTGGTGGAAGGCCGCGAGGGCGGGGACGACCGGTTCGAGGAGGGAGCGGTCGAGGCTGAGGCTGTCGGCGAGTTCCGGCACGTTCTGCTGCTCGACGGCGGTCCAGAACGCGGAGTCGGCCGGCCGGCCGACGGGGGCGTCGTCGGGGGGTGTGGCGCTGAGCCAGTAGCGGGTGCGCTGGAACGGGTACGTGGGGAGATCGACGCGGCGGGCGCCGGGCAGCAGGGCGGCCCAGTCGAGGGGGGCGCCGGAGAGGTGGAGTCTGCCGATCGCGGTGAGCAGGCTTACGGCCTCGGGGGTGTCCTTGCGGAGGAGGGGGGTCAGCAGTCTGTCGCCGTCGGGCAGGCAGGCCGCGGCCAGCGCGGTCAGGGTGCCGTCGGGGCCGAGCTCGACGAGCCGGGTGACGTTGCGCTCGGCGAGGGCGCGTACGCCGTCAGCGAAGCGGACGCTCTGGCGGGCGTGGCCCACCCAGTAGTCAGGGCGGCAGAGTTCGTCGGGGGTGGCGAGGCGGCCGGTGACGTTGGAGACGACGGGAATCTGCGGCTGCCGGTAGGTCAGATCGCGGGCGGTGGCGCGCAGGTCCTCCAGCATCGGGTCCATGAGCGGCGAGTGGAAGGCGTGGCTGACCCGCAGTCGGGAGACCTTGCGTCCCAGGTCCCTGAAGTGGCCGGCGAGGGTGTCCACGGTAGCTTCGTCGCCGGAGATGACGGTGGCCTCGGGGCCGTTGACCGCGGCGATGCTCACTCGGTCCGCGGTGTCCGTCAGCAGCGGCAGCACCTCGGCTTCGGTTGCCTGGAGGGAGGCCATGGCTCCGCCGGGTGGGAGTGCCTGCATCAGCCGGCCGCGGGCCGCCACCAGCCGGCAGGCGTCCGGAAGGGACAGCACACCGGCGCAGTGCGCGGCGGCGAGTTCGCCGATCGAGTGGCCCATCACGACGTCGGGCTCGATGCCCCACGAGGTCAGCAGCCGGAAGAGGGCCACTTCGAAGGCGAAGAGCGCGGGCTGGGTGTGCCCGGTCCGGTCCAGCAGGGCCGCGTCGTCGCCGAAGGCGATGGCGCGCAGCGGACGTTCGAGCTCCGGGTCGAGGTGTTCACAGGCGGCGTCGAAGGCCTCGGCGAAGGCGGGAAACGTCTCGGACAGCTCGCGGCCCATGCCGAGGCGCTGTGCGCCCTGCCCGGTGAACAGGAACGCGGTCTTGCCGCGGCGGGGGGAGCCGGTGACCGCGCCTGCCGCGTCGGGGCCCTCCTCGGCGAGTGCGGTCAGCCTGCTGTGCAGTTCGGCCGGGTCGGTCCCGAGCAGCACCGCACGGTGTTCGAAGGCGGACCGGGAGGTGGCGAGCGAGTAGGCCAGATCCTGCGGGTCCGTGTCGGGGTGGGCTTCCAGGTGCGTCAGCAGACGGCCGGCTTGTGCGCGCAGGGCCTCCGCGCTGCGGGCGGAGAGCACCCACGGGAGGTACGGAAGGCGGGCCGCGGTGTGGTGTGGGGCTGCTTCGACGGCCTGTTCCCGGCCGTCCGCGGCCGGTTCCCGGTCGTCCGGGGAGGGAGCCCGGTCCTGCGGAGCCTGTTCCAGGATGGTGTGCGCGTTGGTGCCGCTGATGCTGAAGGACGAGACGGCGGCGCGGCGCGGCCGGTCACCGTCCGGCCAGGCCACGGGCTCGGTCAGCAGCCGGACATGGCCCGCCGACCAGTCCACGTGGGTGGAGGGCCGGGCGGTGTGCAGGCTCCGCGGCAGGACACCGTGCCTGAGGGCGAGCACCATCTTGATCACACCGGCCACACCCGCGGCCGCCTGGGTGTGCCCGATGTTGGACTTCACCGACCCCAGCCACAACGGCCGGTCGGCCGGCCGGTCCTTGCCGTAGGTGGCGAGCAGCGCCTGTGCCTCGATCGGGTCGCCCAGCGTCGTACCGGTGCCATGTGCCTCGACGGCGTCCACGTCGGCGGCGGTCAGCCCGGCACCGGTGAGCGCGGAGCGGATCACCCGTTGCTGGGCGGGGCCGTTGGGGGCGGTGAGGCCGTTGGAGGCACCGTCCTGGTTGAGGGCGCTGCCGCGGAGCAGAGCCAGCACGGGGTGGCCGTTGCGGCGGGCGTCGGAGAGCCGTTCGACCAGCAGCATCCCGGCGCCCTCGCCCCAGCCGGTGCCGTCGGCGTCGTCGGAGAACGGTTTGCACCGGCCGTCACCAGCGAGTCCGCCCTGCCGGTCGAACTCGACGAAGGCGGCGGGGGTGGACATGATCGCGACCCCGCCCGCAAGGGCGAGGTCGCATTCGCCCGCCCGGAGGGACTGTGCGGCGAGGTGCAGAGTGACCAGCGAGGAGGAGCAGGCGGTGTCGACGGTGACGGCGGGACCTTCGAGGCCGAGGGCGTAGGCGACCCGGCCGGAGACGACGCTTCCCGTGGTGCCGGTGAGGAGGTGCCCTGCGACACCCTCGGGGACGTTGTCACGCAGCCCGGCGCCGTACTCCTGATTGCTGCAGCCCGCGAAGACGGCTGTCCTGCTGCCGCGCAGCGTCATCGGGTCGATGCCCGCCCGCTCCAATACCTCCCAGGAAACCTCCAGGAGGAGCCGCTGCTGCGGGTCGGTGGCCAGTGCCTCGCGCGGGCTCATACCGAAGAACTGTGGATCGAATGCGCCGGCGGTGTGGACGAAGCCTCCGCGGGTGGTGGCCACATCGAGTGCACCCAGGTCCCATCCGCGGTCGGCGGGGAATTCCGACAGCGCGTCAACGCCTCCGGCGACCAGCTGCCAGTACTCCTCGGGCGTCTGCACACCGCCCGGGAATCGGCAGCTCATGGCGACGATGGCGAGGGGTTCACCGGCGGCGTCGACCAGCTGCTGATTCTGTTTGCGCAGCCGGTCGTTCTCCCGCAGCGAGGCCCGGAGGGCTTCGACGATCTGATCCGCGGACGTGGCCATTGGTCAGCTCTCCATCATTCCGGCTTCGTCAGGTGTGGGTGCGTCGGGACGGCGGTGCTCAGCCGTCCGCTGCGCCGAACGCGAGGCGCACAAGGTCGTCGACTTCCATGCTCTCGATGGCGTCCGGTGCGGGGGCGGAGTCGACGCCGTCCTCGCGGCCCGTGCCGGACGTCGTCGGCTGTGCCAGCGCCAGCAGGTCGTCGAGCAGTCCGGCCGCCCGCAGGCGTTCGACGGGGATGGCGGCCAGGGCCTCACGTACCGCTGCATCGTCCTCCGGTGCGGCGGCTGCTTGCCCCGTGGGATGACCAGGGGCGAGCTCCGCGCACAGGTGGTCGGCGAGGGCCAGTGGCGTGGGGTGGTCGAAGACGAGCGTGGCGGGCAGCAGGGCTCCGGTCGCGGTACCGAGCCGGTTGCGCAGCTCCACCGCGGTCAGCGAGTCGAAGCCGAGGTCCTTGAACGACTGCTGGTCACCGACCTCGGCCGCGGAGGCATGACCGAGTACGGCAGCGACCTGGGTGCACACCACGTCGAGCACGGCGTGGTGCGCCTCGTCACGGTTCAGGGTGGCGAGCGTGCGGGTCAGTGTCCCGGCGGAGCCCGCTCCGGGCGGTGCCGCCGGTTCCGCGGCCGCCGTCCGGCGAGGTGCGGTCGGCAGGAGGCCGCTCAGCAGCGGTGGTACGGGCCCGCCCGAGCCCAGGGCGCGGCGGTCGACCAGCATCGGCAGCAGGGCCGCCTCGGGCCGGCCGAGCGCCGCGTCGTGGAGGGCGAGCCCGCGGTCGGGGGACAGGGCGGGCAGGCCCGCGCGTGCCATGCGTTGCAGATCGGCTTCGGTGAGTCCGCTGGTCATGCCCGTCGTCCGGGACCACGGCCCCCAGGCGAGCGAGGTGGCGGGCAGCCCGGCGGCCCGGCGCTCGGCGGCGAAAGTGTCACAGAAGGCGTTGGCGGCGGCGTAGTTGGCCTGGCCGGGAGCGCCGAACACACCGGCGGTCGAGGAGAAGACGAGGAACGCCGCCAGGTCCTCGTCACGGGTGAGCTCGTGCAGATGGACCGTCGCATCGGCCTTGGGGCGCAGGACCGCGGACAGCCGCTGCGGGGTGAGCGAGGTGACGACGGTGTCGTCGAGTACGCCTGCGGTGTGCACGACGGCGGTGAGGGGGTGCTGCTTCGGTACCGCATCCAGCAGACCGCTCAGCGCCTCACGATCGGACACATCGCACGCCACCACCTCGACCTCAGCACCCAGACCCGCCAGTTCATCCACCAGGGCATCCACACCCGGAGCCTGCGAGCCACGACGACTCGCCAACAGGAGATGGCGTATGCCGTGCTCTACGACCAGATGCCGGGCCACCAACGCACCCAGACCACCCGTCCCGCCCGTCACCAGAACCGTCCCCTCCGGATCGAGGGGCACGGGCATGGTCAGCACGACCTTGCCCACATGCCGGGCCTGACTCAGGAACCGGAACGCCTCAGGAGCCCTGCGCACATCCCACGCCGTCACCGGCAACGGCTCCAGCACACCCTCCTCGAACAACTCCCGCACCTGCGCGAACATCTCCCCGATCCGGTCCGGCCCGGCCTCGATCAGATCGAACGCCTGGTAGCGCACCCCCTCATGCTCCGCCGCCACCTCCCCCGGCTCACGGACGTCGGTCTTTCCCATCTCCAGGAAGCGCCCACCCCGCGGCAACAGCCGCAACGACGCATCCACGAACTCCCGCGCCAGAGAATCCAGCACCACATCCACACCCCGGCCACCACTCGCCGCCAGGAACGACCCCTCGAAGTCCAGATCACGCGACGACGCGATATGCGCCTCGTCCAGACCCAGAGCCCGAAGCGTCCCCCACTTCCCCGGACTCGCAGTGGCGAACACCTCCGCACCCAGATGCCGCGCCAACTGCACCGCAGCCATCCCCACACCACCCGCACCAGCGTGCACCAGCACGGATTCACCCGCCTGGAGACCGCCCAGCTCCACCAGCGCGTAATACGCCGTCAGGAACACCACCGGAACCGACGCCGCCTGCGCGAACGACCAGCCCTCCGGAACCCGGACCACCACCCGCTCATCAGCCACCGCCACCGGACCGAACGCGGACGGGAACAACCCCATCACCCGGTCACCCGGCGCCAGTCCGAGGACACCGGGGCCGGCCTCGGTCACCACGCCCGCGCCCTCCAGGCCGAAGGCTCCCGCGTCGCCCGGGTACATCCCGAGGACGTTCAGCACATCGCGGAAATTCACCCCGGCCGCCCGCACCGCGATGCGCACTTCGCCCCGTCCCAGTGGTCGTGCGGCGTCGTCGTGGGGCATGAGGGTGAGGTGATCGAGAGTTCCCTTGCCGGTCATGCCGAGGCGCCAGCGGGTGCCGTCGGCGGGCTCGCGCAATGCGGTACCGGCGTGGACCGGGGCGACCCTCGGCAGATGCACGGTGCCGCCGCGGACGGCGAATTGGGGCTCGTGGGTGGCCAGCGCGGCGGGCAGCGCGGCGTACGAGGTGTCCTGGCCGTCGAGGTCGGCGAGGACGAACCGGCCGGGGTGCTCGGACTGCGCCGAGCGCACCAGCCCCCAGACGGGGGCGGCGGCGGCATCGTGATGGGTGGTGCCGGGTGCGTCGACGGCTGCCCGGGTGACGAAGACGAGCCGGGCCGCGGCGGGTGGGTCCGCCAGCCAGCGCTGGACGAGTGCCAGGGCGCCGGTCGCCGCCTCGTGCGGGTCGGCGGCGGGGAGCTCCACGAGGACGGTGCCGGCGGTCTCGTGGAGATCGGCCGTACTCGTCAGCCGGGTCACGGTCAGGCCCGCGCCGTCCAGGCCGGCGGCGAGGGCCTCGCTGTCCAGGACGAGGAGGCGGGCCGGCTCCTCGGACGGCGTCGTGGGCAGAGGGGCCACGGGCCAGTCGAGGTGGTAGAGGGGACCGGAGGGCCGGGCGGAGGGCGCGATCCGGGCGGTGGACATCTCGCGCAGCGTCAGTGCCTCGATGTCGGCGACGGGCCGGCCTTCGGCGTCGGCGAGGGTGAGGGCCACGGTGCCGGGTGCGGACAGGTCGCAGCGGACCCGCAGGTGCCTCGCCCCGGTGGCGTGGAGCTGCACTCCGCGCCAGGAGAAGGGCAGCCGTCCCCTCTCGGTGTCCTCCGTCGGCAGGAATGCGGACGCATGCAGAGCGGCGTCGAGCAGCGCCGGGTGGAGCGCGAAGCGGTCCGCGTCCTGGTGTGCGGGCTGGGGCAGGGCCACCTCGGCGAGTACCTGGTCGCCGTGGCGCCAGGCGGCACGCAGTCCTTGGAAGAGCGGTCCGTAGTCGAACCCGCCCGCGCTCAGTTGCTCATAGAGGTCCTCGACCGGGAGTGGCTCGGAGCCGACGGGCGGCCATGCCGACGGGGCCGGTGCCATGGGCTGCGGGCGGGCGGCGGAGAGGGTACCGGTGGCGTGCAGCGTCCAGGGCTCTCCGGGAGCCGGGTCGACGTGGCGGGCGTGGACGGTGAACGGCCGGCGGCCCTGGCCGTCGTCGGCGCCGAGGACCGCCTGCAGGTCCACCGTGTCCCGCTCGGGGAGGATGAGGGGGCTGACCAGGGTCAGGTCCTCGACGTGGGGGCAGTCGGCCCGGTCGCCCGCCAGGAGCGCGAGTTCGAGGAAGGCCGTGCCGGGGACGACGGCGGTGCCCGCGAGGGCGTGGTCGGCGAGCCACGGCTGGTCGCGTACCGAGAGCCGGCTGGTGAACAGGCGGCTGCCGTCGGCGAGTTCGACGGCCGCGCTCAGCAGCGGGTGCCCGGCCGGGCTGATTCCCGCGGTGGCGAGGGCGCGCGGGGTCGGCCAGTAGCGCTGCCGCTGGAAGGGGTAGGTGGGCAGGTCGGTGACGGCCGTGCGTCCGGGGCGGGCGTTGGCGACGGCGGACCAGTCGAGGTCCGCGCCGTGGACATGGGCGCGGGCGAGGCCGTCCAGCAGCGAGCGGGACTCGGAGGTCCGGTCGCGGAGCAGCGGGATGACTGCCGTGCCGGTGGAGTCGGCGGGCAGACAGCCGGCTGCCATGGCGGAGAGCGTGCCGTCGGGGCCGAGTTCGACATAGCGCCGGACGCCCTGCTCGGCGAGTCCGCGGACGCCGTCGTGGAACCGGACGGCTTGCCGGACCTGACGCACCCAGTAGTCGGGGCAGTGCAGTTCGGTGGCGACCTCGCCGGTCAGGTTGGACACCACGGGGATGCGCGGCTCGTGGTAGGTGAGCGCCTCGGCGACCGTGCGGAACGCGGCGAGCATCGGGTCCATGTGCGGTGAGTGGAATGCATGGCTGACCCGGAGCTGCTTGGTCCGGCGGCCATCGGCGGCCAGCCGTTCGGCGATCCGGGTCACCGTGGGGCGGTCGCCGGAGATCACGACGGAGTCGGGGCCGTTGACGGCGGCGGTGCACACCTGCCGGCCGAGTCCGTCGAGCAGCGGCAGCACCTCGGCCTCCGTCGCCTGGAGCGCGACCATGGCGCCGGTCTCCGGGAGCTCCTGCATGAGCCGGCCGCGGGCGGCGACCAGGGCACAGGCGTCGGGCAGGGAGAACACCCCGGCGCTATGCGCGGCGGTCACCTCGCCGATGGAATGGCCCAGCAGGTAGTCGGCGCGCAGACCGGTGCTTTCGACGAGGCGGTGGAGGGCGGTCTCCATGGCGAACAGTGCGGGCTGGGTGTACTCCGTCCGGTGGAGCAGACCCTCGGGGTCGTGGAACATGACGTCGCGCAGCGGACGGTCGAGAGCGTCGGCGAAGTGCTCGCAGACCTCGTCGAGGGCCTGGGCGAACACCGGGAAGCCCTCGTACAACTCCCGTCCCATTCCGGCCCGTTGTGCGCCCTGCCCGGGAAACAGGAAGGCGGTGCATGCGCCGGGACGGACCATGCCGTGGGCGGCTCCGGTTGCCGGTTCCTCGCCGGAGGCCAGTCCGCCCAGGGCGGACAGCAGGGTGGCACGGTCGGTGCCGTGGGCGACCGCGCGGTGCTCGAAGGACGCGCGGGTGGTGGCCAGGGCGTGGCCGACGGCTGCGACGGACAGGTCCTGGTGGCGTTCGGCGTGTGTGTGCAGGGCCGTGGCCAGGGCGCGGAGCGCCTCGGGGCTGCGGGCGGACAGCGGCCATACGACCGGCAGCGGGGTGGCGTCGGCGGCGTCCTGTGTGTCGGGCTGCGCGCCGTCCGCAGGTTCGGCGGGCTCGGACGGTTCCGGGGTGGCCTGTTCGAGGATGAGGTGCGCGTTGGTGCCGCTGAAGCCGAAGGAGGAGACCCCGGCTCTGCGGGGGCGCCCGTGATCGGGCCACGTGAGGGGAGCGGCCAGCAGTTCCACGGCGCCTTCGGCCCAGTCCACGTGGGACGAGGGCGCATCGAGGTGCAGCGTCCGCGGCAGCAGGCCATGGCGCATGGCCTGCACCATTTTGATCACTCCGGCCACGCCGGACGCGGCCTGGGTGTGCCCGATGTTGGACTTCACCGACCCGAGCCGGAGCGGCCGGTCCGCGGGGCGCTCCTGACCGTAGGTGGCGAGGAGCGCCTGGGCCTCGATCGGGTCGCCGAGGGTGGTGCCGGTGCCATGTGCTTCGACGGCGTCGACCTCACCGGCCGTGAGCCGGGCGTCGGCGAGCGCCGCCCTGATCACCCGTTGCTGGGAAGGGCCGTTGGGCGCCGTGAGGCCGTTGCTCGCGCCGTCGGAGTTGATGGCGCTGCCACGGACGACGGCCAGTACCGGGTGCCCGTTGCGCCGGGCGTCGGACAGCCGCTCGACCAGCAGCATGCCGGCGCCCTCGCCCCAGCCGGTGCCATCGGCACCGTCGGCGAAGGCCTTGCAGCGGCCGTCGGCGGACAGCCCGCGCTGGCGGCTGAACTCCAGGAACGCGGCAGGGGTCGACATCACCGTGACCCCGCCCGCCAGGGCGAGCGAGCACTCCCCCGACTGGAGGGCGCGTACGGCCCAGTGCAGGGCGACGAGAGAGGAGGAGCATGCCGTGTCGACGGTGACGGCCGGGCCTTCGAGGCCGAAGGAGTAGGCGATCCGGCCGGAGACCACGCTCGCCGCGTTGCCCGTTCCCAGGTATCCGCCCACGGCTTCGGCGGCGTTGCCCAGGACGGTGGTGTAGTCCTGCCCGTTGGTGCCGGCGTAGACGCCCGTACGGCTGCCGCGCAGGGACAGCGGGTCGATGCCGGCCCGCTCGAACGCCTCCCAGCAGACCTCCAGCAGGATCCGCTGCTGCGGGTCCATGGCGAGGGCCTCGCGGGGCGAGACGCCGAAGAATCCGGCGTCGAAGCGGTCGACTTCGGTGAGAAAGCCGCCCCGGCGGGTGTAGGTCGTTCCCTCGTGCTCCGGATCGGGGTCATACAGTGCCGCGGTGTCCCAGCCACGGTCATCGGGGAACTCCCCGATGGCGTCGCCGTCGGCGGCCAGGAACTCCCAGAATGCGTCCGGTGTCCGGATGCCGCCCGGGAAGCGGCAGCTCATCGCCACGATGGCGACGGGCTCACCGGCGCTCGTGGCGTCGGCCCCGACTGCGGTCAACTCCTGGTCACTGCCGAGCAGTTCGGCTATTAGGTAGGTGGCGACGGCCGAGGGCGTGGGGTGGTCGAAGACCAGGGTGGCCGGCAACCGGAGTCCGGTCCTGTGGCCGAGCGCATTGCGCAGTTCGAGGGCGGTCAGGGAGTCCAGACCGAGGTCCTCGAAGGCCCGGTCGGCGTCGACCCGGCCCGCCGAGCTGTGGCCGAGGACGGCGGCGATCTCGGTGCGTACGAGGTCGAGAACCTGGGCGTGGCGCTCTTCCGGTGCCAGGGCGGCCAGTGCCTGCGCCGCCGAGGCTCCGGCGCCCGCGCCCGGTCCGCGCGCCGGGGCCGCGGTCCGCTTGGCGGGACGGCCGGCGAGTTCCCGGAGCAGGGGGGCAACCGTAGGGCCGCTCCTGCGGATCGCGGCGACATCGAGCGGCACCGGGATGGGTACCGTCCGATCCTGGGACAGACAGCGGTCGAAGAGGGCGAGTGCCGCCTCGGTGGACAGCGCACCGACGCCGCCCCGGTCCATCCGCCGCCGGTCCGTCTCGTCCAGGCGGGCGCTCATCTCGCTGCGCTCCGCCCACATTCCCCAGCCGAGGGCGAGGGCCGGGCGGCCCTCGGCGCGGCGGCGGTGGGCGAGCGCTTCCAGGAAGGCATTGCCGGCGGCGTAGTTGCCCTGGCCGGGACCGCCGAAGGTGGCGGCCGCCGAGGAGAACAGGACGAAGGCCGACAGATCGAGGTCCCGGGTGAGCCGGTCGAGGTTGACCGCGGCATCGGCCTTGGGACGCAGGACGGTGGCCATCCGCTCGGGGGTGAGGGAGGAGATCACCCCGTCGTCGAGCACACCGGCGGCGTGCACGACCGCCCCCAGGGGGTGTGCTTCGGGGAGGGTGGCCAGCAGGTCGGCCAGGGCCGCGCGATCGGCGACATCGCAGGCGGCGAGGGTCACCCGGGCGCCGAGCTCGCGAAGCTCCGCGGCCAGTTGTTCGGCGCCGGGTGCGGCCGCGCCGCGCCGTCCGACGAGCAGCAGATGCCGTACACCGTGTCCGGTCACCAGGTGTCGGGTCACGGCGGCGCCCACGGTCCCGGTGGCTCCGGTCACCAGAACGGTGCGGAACGCATCGAAACGGGCTGCGGCTGTGGGGTGCTCAGTGGTCCGGGAGGGCTGGGGAAGCCGGGTCAGACGAGGTGCCAGGAGGCACGCGGCGCGGACGGCGAGCTGTGTCTCCCCGGACCCCACGGCCGCGCTGACCGCTGCGGTGGGCAGGGCATCGCCGTCGGTGTCGGTGTCGGTGTCGGCATCACCCTCGGTGTCGCCGTCGGCGTCCACGAGCAGGAAGCGGTCGGGGTTCTCCGACTGCGCCGAGCGCACCAGGCCCCATACCGCGGCGGCGGGCAGGTCCGTGACGGTCTCGTCCGGGGAGGTGGCGATGGCGCCCCGGGTGAGGAAGACCAGGCGTGCGTCGGCGAGGCACGGCCGGGCGAGCCAGGTCTGGAGCAGCGTCAGGGCGTGCACGACCGAGGTGTGGGCGGCGTCAGCCGGTTCACCGGACTCGGCGACCGGGGCCACTTCGGCGGTCCGCCAGGGGACGACGACGAGGTCGGGGGCGTCGACGCCCTGTTCCACGGCCGTGGCGAGCGCGTCCAGTTCGCTGGGGAGCCGGGGTGCTTCCGCGTCGGTCCCGGGGCTGTCCGCGCCGAGGACGGCGACCCGGTAGGGCGGCTGCTGGGGGGTGGGCGGCCGCAGTTCGGTCCATTCGACGGTGAAGAGATCGTCGCGGCCGGAGGGCGTCTGCGGCAGTGCGACCTCGGCGGAGGGCACCGGGGTGACGGAGCCGAACGAGGCAACGGGCTCGCCGAGTTCGTCGGTGAGGTGGATGTCCACGCCGCCGCCGTCGGCGGGGGTGAGGCGGGCCCGCACCGACTCCGCGGCCACCGCGTGCAGCACACAGTCGCGCCAGGACACGGCGACGGCTTCGGGGTGCCCCGCGGCAGGTAGCGCCCGCAGCACCGCGTCGAGCAGCGCCGGGTGCAGGGCGAACCGGGCCGCGTCGCCGAGGTACGCCTCGGGCAGCGCGGCCTCGGCGAACACCGTGTCACCGTGCCGCCATACGCCGCGCAGCCCGTCGGACGGCTGACCGTGCGGGGAGGCGTCGTCTTCCCGCGCCGGGTGCCCTGTGTCCGGGTCCACGGTCCGGGCGTCGGCGGGGGGCCAGGCCCGGAGGTCAGGGCCGGGCCGCCGCGGCGGCTGTGGGGTGAGCACACCGTGGGCGTGCCGGGTCCACGGTGTCTCTTCGTCCTGCCGGTCGGCGGGCCGGGAGTGCACCGTGAGGGTCCGCTGTCCGTCCGGTTCGCCGGCGGCGCCGAGTACCACCTGGATGTCGACGGCGGACTGCTCGGGCAGGACGAGGGGGGTGTCCACCCTGAGTTCGGCGAGGTGCTCGCAGCCGGCGACCGCGCCGAGGTGCAGGGCGAGGTCGAGGTAGGCGCTCGTGGGGAGCTGGACACGGCCGTCGGCCGCCCGGTCGGCGAGCCAGGGGTGTGCGGAGGGTGTGAGGCGTCCGGTGGAGACGACGGCGCCGCGGTCCGCCAGCGTGATGGCCGTCGGGAGCAGTGGGTGTTCGCCCTTGCGGTGCGCGGTGGCCGCCTCAGGGGCCAGCCAGTAGCGCTCGCGCTGGAAGGCATAGGTGGGCAGGTCGACACGGTCAGCGGCGGGGAAGAGCCGGTCCCAGTCGGGGCTCGCGCCGCGGGTGTGCAGTGCGCTCAGGGCAGTGAGGACGCTGTGGGTTTCGGCCCGCTCCTTGCGCAGGGCGGGTACGAGAAGGTGGCCGCTGTCCGCGTCGAGACAGCCCTGGGCCAGGGCGGTGAGGGTGGCGTCGGGACCGATTTCGAGGAAGCGGGTGACGCCGCGCCGCTCCAGTGCCCGGATGCCGTCCGCGAACCGTACGGCCTCTCGTACGTGCCGTACCCAGTAGTCGGCGGTCCCCAGGTCGGTGGCCGGCTCCCCGGTCACATTGGAGATGATCGGGAGAGTTGGCTGACGGAACGTCACATCCGCTGCCACCACACGGAATTCAGCGAGCATGGGGTCCATCAGCGGGGAGTGGAAGGCATGGCTGACCCGGAGTCGTTTCGCCTTGCCGCCCTGCTGCTCGAAGTGCCGGACGAGCCGGGCGAGCGCGTTCTCGTCGCCGGCCACGACGGTCGTCCGGGGCCCGTTGACGGCGGCGATGCTCAGCCGTTCGCCGGCGTCGGCCAGCAGCGGCAGCACCTCGGCCTCGGCGGCCCGGAGGGAGAACATCGCACCCCCGGGCGGCAGTTCCTGCATCAGGCGGCCGCGGGCGGCCACGAGCCGGCAGGCGTCCGGCAGCGAGAGAACTCCGGCGACGTGCGCGGCGGCCAGCTCCCCGATGGAGTGGCCGAGCAGGAAATCGGGCGCAAGGCCCCAGGATTCGATGAGCCGGAAGAGTGCCACCTCGAAGGCGAACAGAGCGGGCTGGGTGACGCCGGTCCGGTCCAGCGCCGCTGCGTCCCGGCCGAAGACGATGTCCCCGAGCGGATGCGGCAACTCCGGGTCGAGATGGGCACAGATCTCGTCGAAGGCCTCCGCGAAGACGGGGAACGCCGCGTGAAGGTCACGGCCCATCCCGAGTCGCTGGGCTCCCTGGCCCGCGAAGAGGAAAGCCGTCCTGCCGCGACCGGCCGTTCCCCGGACGGCCGCGGTGTCGTCGCCCTGCGCGAACCGGGCGAGTCGCCGCAGCAGTTCCTCGCGGTTCCCGCCCAGCACCACCGCGCGTTCCTCGAAGGCGGTACGGGTGGTGGCCAGCGAAGCACCGATCTCCACGGTGCCGACGGTCTCGGGCAACTCGCCCGCGTGGGCGAGCAGTTGTTCCGCCTGGGCCCTGAGTGCCGGTTCACTGCGGGCGGAGAGCACCCAGGGCACCACCGGAAGCGGCGCAGCGGGCCACGGCGCCCGGCCGGGATGCTCCCCGGGCCGTTCGGGCTCCGCCGCGTCGGTGCCGGGTGCCTGCGGCTCCGTTCCGGCGGGCGGGGCCTGTTCGAGCACGGCGTGGGCGTTGGTCCCGCTGACCCCGAAGGCCGAGACCCCGGCGCGCCGCGGCCGGCCGGTGTCCGGCCAGTCCACGGCGCCGGTGAGCAGCCGGACGTCGCCGTCGCTCCATTCGACGTGGGAGGAGGGCCGCTCGGCGTGCAGGGTGCGGGGCAGCACACCGTGCCGCATCGCCTGCACCATCTTGATGACTCCGGCGACACCGGCCGCGGCCTGGGTGTGGCCGATGTTGGATTTGACCGTGCCGAGCCACAGCGGGTGGCCCGCTTCCCGTTCCTGGCCGTAGGTGGCCAGCAGCGCCTGCGCCTCTATGGGGTCGCCGAGGGTGGTGCCGGTGCCGTGCGCCTCCACGGCGTCCACGTCGGAAGCGGTCAGCCCGGCGGCGGTGAGCGCGGCGCGGATGACCCGCTGCTGGGACGGTCCGTTGGGGGCGGTCAGTCCGCTGCTCGCCCCGTCCTGGTTCACGGCGGTGCCCCGTACGAGTCCGAGGATGCGACGGCCGTTGCGGCGGGCGTCGGAGAGCCGTTCGAGCAGGAGCAGTCCGGTGCCCTCGCCCCAGCCCGTGCCGTCGGAGTCGTCGGAGAAGGCCTTGCAGCGGCCGTCGGCGGACAGCCCGCGCTGGCGGCTGAACTCCAGGAAGGTGACGGGGGTGGACATCACCGTCACGCCGCCGGCGAGGGCGAGGGAGCACTCTCCCTGGCGCAGCGCGTTGCAGGCCAGATGCAGGGCGACCAGTGAGGAGGAGCAGGCGGTGTCGACGGTCACCGCCGGGCCTTCGAGGCCGAAGGTGTAGGCGATCCGGCCGGAGGCGATGCTGGCGGCGCTGCCGTTGCCCAGGTGTCCTTCGAGCCCGGCGGGCGGTTCGGTGAACCGCGAGCCGTAGTCGTTGTACATGACGCCGACGAAGACCCCGGTGGGGCTGCCCTTGAGCGTCTGCCGCCGCAGACCGGCCCGTTCGAACGCCTCCCAGGACGTTTCGAGGAGCAGGCGCTGCTGCGGGTCGGTCGCCAGCGCCTCGCGGGGCGACATGGCGAAGAAGTCCGGGTCGAAGTCGGCGGCGTCGTGGAGGAAGCCGCCTTCCCGGGTGTAGCAGGTGCCGGGGTGGGCGGGGTCCGGGTGGTAGAGGGAGTCCACGTGCCAGCCGCGGTCCTCCGGGAACGGCGTGATGCCGTCGGTGCCGTCGGCGACCAGCTGCCAGAGGTCTTCCGGCGAGCGCACTCCGCCGGGGTAGCGGCAGCTCATGGCCACGATCGCGATGGGCTCGCGTTCGCGGGTCTCCATTTCCCGCAGACGCTTGCCGGTGCGGTGGAGATCCGCTGTCACCCGTTTCAGATAGTCGCGGAGCTTTCCCTCGCTCACAGTTCAGCTCCCTTCCCCGGACCGCTCGGCGGACCGGCGGCCTGCCGCACACCGGCGACCGCCACGCTGGAATCCTCTTCTCGCTGATCACATTCTGTGGGCGTGGATCGGCCGATCAGCGCGTCGGCCGGTGACTCTAAGAGAACCCCTAGGACGTGCTCCGGCGGCCTCGACGGCAGGCCCGGGAGCCCGCCGGCACCGGCTCAGGGTGTCCTGTGGGAAGGGGTGGCCCGGCTTGAGGCCGCCCGCTGAGGTGCTGCCGGACCGCACCGGCTCCGGCAGCACCTCAGCGGGCAGCCGGAGCCGGTGTGCGGGCGGTCAGCCCGTCATGACCCGCCGAGTTCCTGCTCGATGAAGTCGAACAGTTCGTCGTCCGATGCCTGGTCCAGCCGGTTCTCCAGCATGGCGTCCGGATCCTCGGAGAGGTTGTCGAGCCGGTCCATGAGTCCCTGCAGCCGACCGCGCAGCGAGGGCCTGGCGGCAGTGTCGTCCATGAGCCGCTCGGTCTGTGCCTCCCAGGCGTCGAGCGGGCCGGATGCGGAGTCCCCGTGGGCCGACCGCTGCTCCACCGCGGGGCCCAGCCTGCCGAGCAGATGGTCGGCGAGGCCGCCCGGTTCCGGGTAGTCGAACAGCAGGGTCGCGGGCAGCCTGGTCCCGGTCACGGTGGTCAGACGGTTGCGCAGCTCGACGGCGGTCAGCGAGTCGAAGCCCAGCTCCAGGAAGCCGCGTTCGGGGTCGATCGCGTCGGCCGAGGTATGGCCCAGCACCAGCGCGGCCTGGCCCAGGACGGCATCGAGCACCGCCTGACGCCGGTCCGTCTCCGGCAGCGCGGCGAGGCGGGTGCCGAGCTGATCGGCTTCGGCGGACGGCGCGGGGCCCGGCCGGCCGGCCGAAGGCCGGGGCCGCGGACCGGCCAACGACCGCAGCAGCGGGGGAACTTCGCCGGCCGCGGTCTGCAGCGCCGCCATATCGAGCCGGGCCGGGACGAGGAACGGCTCGCCCGTGGCGAGTGCGGCATCGAGCAGCGCCAGTGCCTGGTCCGACGGCATGGGGCGCACCCCGCCCCTGGCCATCCGGTGGAGGTCGGTCTCGTCCAGCTTGGTGGTCATCCCGCTGCGTTCGGCCCACAGGCCCCAGGCGAGGGAGACGGCGGGACGGCCCGCGGCCCGCCGGGCGTGGGCGAAGGCATCGAGGAACGCGTTGGCCGCCGCATAGTTGCCCTGTCCGACCCCGCCGAAGGTCCCGGCGAGCGAGGAGAACAGCACGAACGCCGTCAGGTCGAGGTCGCGGGTCAGCTCGTCGAGGTGGAGTACGGCATCAGTCTTGGCCCGCAGCACGGTGTCCATACGGTCCGCGGTCAGGGAACCGAGCACCCCGTCGTCGAGGACGCCCGCGGTGTGGATCACCGCGCTGAGCGGACGTTCGGCGGATACGGAGGCCAGCAGCCGGGCGGTGTCGGCCCGGTCGGTGAGATCGCAGGCAGCGATCTCGACCTCGGCTCCCAACTCGCGCAGCTCCTTCTCCAGTTCGGGCATCCCTTCCGCCGTCCGCCCACGACGGCCGGCGAGCAGCAGACTGCGTACGCCATGAGCCGCCACCAGATGACGGGCGACGAGCCGGCCGAGCATGCCGCCGCCCCCGGTGATCAGCACCGTGCCGTCGCCGCCGAGGCCCCGGAACGGCTCGGCCGCCCGGGCCCGCACCAGTCGCGGCACCCGGGCACCGCCCTCGCGCAGGGCGATCTCGGGTTCGCCGGTCGCCAGGGCAGCGGGCAGCGCTGCTGCTGACCGTGCCGTGCCGTCGTGGTCGAGCAGGGCGAAGCGTCCCGGGTTCTCGGCCTTGGCGGTGCGGACGAGGCCCCAGACGGCGGACTGCGCCAGTCCGGGAACCGCCGCGCCGGCCCGGTCCGCCACGGCGTTACGGGTGCACAGGACCAGCCGCGAGGCGCTGAACCTCTCGTCGCGGAGCCAGGCCTGTGCCAGGTCCAGTGCGTGGTGCACGGCCCGGCGGGTGGCCTCGGCCGGATCGCCCTCGGCCGGCAGGCAGCCGATGAGGACCGTGGCGGGTACCTCGGCCCCGGCGTCGACGGCCGCGGTCAGCGCGGACAGATCCGGGTACCGGGCGTTGTGGTCACCGGGGACCTGGGGTACCTCCGTGCCGATGACCGCATACGGCTCGGCCGGAGATTCGCTCAACGCCAGGTCCGCCCAGTCCATCCGGTACAGATCGGCCGGCTTCGGTCCGGCGGCGGCCAGCCGTGCGGGGTCGACCGGCCGCAGAACGCAGGCCGGTATCGCGGCGAGCGGGGTGCCCGATGCGTCCGCCAGCTGCACTCCATAGGTGTCGTCGGACTGTCGGACGAGACGGACCCGCACGGTGTCCGGGCAGGCCGCGTCTGCCGCGGTGACCGCCCGGAAGCTGAAGGGCAGCACGGCCCGTTCGGTGTCGGGTGCGGCCAGGGCGACCGTGTGCAGCGCGGCGTCCAGCAGCGCCGGATGCAGGACGAAGCCGGTGTCGCGGTACTGCTCGGGCAGGGTGACCTCGGCGAACACTTCGTCGCCCCGGCGCCAGGCGGTGTGCAGACCGCGGAAGGCCGGTCCGTAGGCGAAGCCGTTCGCGGCGGTGCGCTCGTACAGGTCGGAGACATCGACCGGGTCGGCACCCGGCGGGGGCCAGGCGGTGAGGTCGGCGGGCGTCCCGGTCTCGGGCGGGCCGTCGGCGAGGGTGCCCTCGGCGTGCCGGGTCCAGGGCTGCTCCTCGCCGTCCGTGCGGGTCGCCGGGCGCGCGTGCACGGACAGCGGGCGACGGCCCGACTCGTCCGCCTCCCCCACGGTGACCTGAAGCTGCACCGTGCCGTCCTCCGGGACCACCAGCGGGGCCTGCAGGGTGAGTTCCTCCACGTGGCCGGCGCCGGTGCGTTCGCAGGCCTGGAGTGCCAGTTCCAGGATTCCGGTGCCGGGGAACAGCAGCGTGCCGTCCAGGGCGTGGTCGGCCAGCCACGGCTGACGCCCCGCCGAGAGCAGCCCGGTGTACAGGGCACCGCCGGAACCGGCGAGCGGCACCGCCGCACCGAGCAGCGGATGCCCGGCCGCCTCCAGCCCCACGTCAAAGACGTCGGTCGGGTCCGTGGCAGCCTCCAGCCAGTACCGCTGCCGCTGGAACGGGTAGGTCGGCAGCGGCACCCGCCGGGCGCCCGAGGACGCGAGGCAGCGCTCCCAGTCCGGGCCGTGGCCCCGCAGATGCAGCTGGGCCAGGGCGGTGGTGAGCGACTCCGGTTCCTCGGTGTCCCGGCGCAGCAGCGCACCAAGGAAGATGCCGTCCGTCGTGGTCAGGCACTCGTCCGCCATGGCGGTCAGCACCCCGGACCCGAGGTCGAGAAGGGTGCGCGCGCCCAGCTCTTCCAGGGTGCGGGTCCCGTCGTGGAAGCGGACCGCCTGCCGGACGTGGCGCACCCAGTAGTCGGGGCTGCACAGCTCCTCGGCCGTGGCCGGACGGCCCGTGACGTTCGACACGACGGGCACGGCCGGCGGCTGATAGCTCAACTCCGCCGCCACGGAAGCGAATTCGTCGAGCATCGCGTCCATGCGGGCCGAGTGGAAGGCATGGCTGACCCGCAGCCGCTTGGTCCGGTGTCCCGCGGCGGCCAGGTGTCCGGCGACCTCGGTGACGGCGTGCTCGTCGCCGCTCAGGACGGTGGCGGCCGGTCCGTTGACCGCGGCGACCGCGACCCTGCCCTCGTACGGTGCGAGCAGCGGCAGTACGTCCTCCTCGGCCGCATGGACGGACACCATGGCTCCGCCGGCGGGCAGGGCCTGCATCAGCCGGCCGCGTGCGGCGACCAGACGGCAGGCGTCCGCCAGGGAGAACACCCCGGCGACATGTGCGGCGGCCAGTTCACCGATCGAGTGGCCGAGCAGCAGGTCCGGATGCACCCCGTAGCTTTCGAGCAGCCGGAACAGGGCGACTTCCAGGGCGAAAAGGCCGGCCTGGGTGTAGACGGTCCGGTCGAGGAGGTCCGCCTCGGGTGTGCCGGGCCGGGCGAACAGCACCTCGCGCAGGGGCCGGTCGAGGTGGCCGTCCAGGTGTGCGCAGACCGCGTCCAGGGCGTCGGCGAAGGCGTCATGGGTCGCGTAGAGGCTCCGTCCGGTCCCGGCGCGCTGTGATCCCTGCCCCGGGAAGAGGAAGGCCAGCTTTCCGGGGCGGGCGCGGCCCACAGCGACCCGTGGGTGCTCCCGGCCGTCGGCGAACGCCCGGAGTGCCGCGGTCAGTTCACCGGTGTCCTGGCCGAGGAAGGCTGCCCGGTCCTCGAATCCGGTGCGCGAGGTGGCCAGGGACAGCGCGATATCGGCAGGGGTGAGCCCGGGGTTGCGGGCGAGGTGTTCCGCCAGCCGCCGGGCCTGGGCCCGCAGGGCCGGGGCGCCCCGGGCGGACAGCAGCCAGGGGACAACGCCCGTCGGCGCGCCCGCGGTCTCCGGCTGACGGCCCTGTGGGGTGACGCCCGACTCGACGACCACCACCGGCTGGGGCTCCTCCAGGATCACATGTGCGTTGGTCCCGCTGATGCCGAAGGCGGAGACACCGGCCCGGCGCGGACCGGCGCCCGGTGTCCACTCCTGCGGCTCGCCCAGCAGCCGCACGTTCCCCGCCGACCAGTCGATGTGCGGCGACGGCCGCTCGGCGTGGAGGGTGCGCGGCAGCACTCCGTGCCGCATCGCCTGCACCATCTTGATGACTCCGGCGACACCGGCCGCGGCCTGGGTGTGGCCGATGTTCGACTTGATCGAGCCGAGCCACAACGGGCGTTCCGCGGGACGTTCCTGGCCGTAGGTGGCGAGGAGCGCCTGCGCCTCGATCGGGTCGCCGAGCCGGGTGCCGGTCCCATGGGCCTCGACGGCGTCGATGTCGCCCGTGGACAGTCCCGCGTTGGCCAACGCCTGCCGGATGACGCGCTGCTGGGAGGGCCCGTTGGGTGCGGTCAGCCCGTTGGAGGCGCCGTCCTGGTTGACGGCCGTGCCCTTGACGACGGCCAGCACCGGATGTCCACGCCGACGGGCTTCGGACAGCCGCTCCAGCAGGACGACACCGACGCCCTCGGCCCACCCGGCGCCGTCGGCATCCGCCGAGAACGCCTTGCAGCGGCCGTCGGGAGCGAGTGCCCGCTGCCTGCTGAACTCGATGAAGGTCTGCGGGGTCGAGATCACCGTCACACCGGCGGCCAGGGCGAGCGTGCATTCCCCGGACCGCAGGGCCTGGGTCGCCAGATGCAGGGCGACCAGCGACGACGAACACGCCGTATCCACCGTGACGGCCGGCCCCTCCAGACCGAAGGTGTAGGCGATACGGCCGGAGGCGACACTGCTCGCGCTGCCCGTCGCCAGATGTCCTTCCATGCCCTCAGGGGCGGTGCGCGCACGGGAGCCGTAGTCCTGGTAGTTCGAACCGACGAAGACGCCGGCCGCCGTGCCACGGAGCATCTCCGGGTCGATGCCCGCCCGTTCGACCGCTTCCCAGGAAGTCTCCAGGAGGAGCCGGTGCTGGGGGTCGATGGCGACCGCCTCACGCGGCGAGATCCCGAAGAATGCCGGGTCGAAGTGGTCGGCGTCGTAGAGGAACCCGCCGTCGCGGGCGTAGAACGTGCCCGGCTTGTCGGGGTCCGGGTCGTAGAGCCGCTCGATGTCCCAGCCGCGGTTGGTGGGGAAGCCCGAGACGGCGTCGGTGCCCTCTTCGAGCAGCCGCCACAGCTCCTCGGGTGAGTCGGCCCCGCCCGGGTAGCGGCAGCTCATCCCGACGATGACGACCGGATCGTCGTCCACCGGAACGGCAGCCGCGGCCGGGGCCGCGCTCTCCGGCACCGCGCCGAAGAGCCCGTCGTGGAGGAACGCCGTGAGCCCGGCCGCCGTCGGATGATCGAACACCAGGGTGACCGGCAGCCGCAGGCCGGTCGCCTCGGCAAGCCGGTTGCGCAGCTCGACAGCGGTCAGCGAGTCATAGCCCAGCTCACGGAACGCCCGGTCGGCGGGGATCGCGTCGGGTCGGTCGTGGCCGAGGACGGCGGCGGCCGCGGCCCGTACGCCGTCCAGCAGCGCCGCACGCCGCTCCCCCGGCGCGAGTTCCCGCAGCCGTACGACGAGCGGCGCGGCGTCGCCGCGCACCGCGGCCTCCTCGGTGCCGTCGCCGACCGACGCCTGGACCTCGGGCAGCTCACTCACCGCGGCGACCCGCCGGGCCGTGGCCCTGCGCCAGTCGACGTCCGCGACGACCAGGAACGTCTCACCCTGGTCCAGGGCCGTCTGCAGGGCGGAGACGGCCAGGTCGGGATCCATCGGCGGCACTCCGTCACGGCGGAGCCGCTGCGCCAGTTCCTCTCCCACCAGACCGCCGCCGCCCCACGCTCCCCAGGCGATCGACGTCGCGGGAAGTCCCTCGGCGCGGCGCTGCAGGGCGAGCGCGTCCAGACACGCGTTTGCCGCCGCGTAGCTGCCCTGGCCGGGCCCGCCGAGTGTGCCCGCCATGGAGGAGAACAGGATGAACGCCGACAGGTCCAGGTGCCGGGTCGCCTCGTGGAGGACGAGTGCGGCCCCCGCCTTCGGCTCCCACACGGTCTCCGCGCGGTCCGGGGTGAGCTGGTCGATCACCCCGTCGTCGAGGACTCCTGCCGTGTGCACCACCGCGGTCAGCGGCTGCTCCTCCGGCAGGCTCGCGAGGAGTGCCGTCACCGCCGCCCGGTCGCTGACATCACACGCCCGCACGGTTGCCCGCGCTCCGAGCGCGGCCAGCTCCTTGACGAGGTCGGCGGCGCCCGGCGCCTCGGGGCCCCTGCGGCTGACGAGTACGAGATGCTCCGCGCCGTTGCGGGCGAGCCAGCGGGCGAGGCGCCCGCCCAATGCGCCCGTCCCACCGGTGACCAGGACGGTGCCACGCGGCCGCCAGCCCTCCCCGGCCGGCCGGTCCCCCGGGAGCGACCGCAGCATCCGGCGGGTGAAGACTCCGGACCCACGCAATGCCAGCTGGTCCTCGCCGGGGCCCTGCGCCAGCAGCGCGACCAGCCGTCGGCCGGCCCGGTCGTCCCACTCGCCCGGCAGGTCGATGAGTCCGCCCCACCGCTGCGGATATTCGAAGGCGGCGATCCGGCCCAGCCCCCACGCCATGGCCTGCATCGGGTGGTCAAGGGCATCGGCACGGTTCACCGACACCGCGCCGCGGGTCGCACACCACAGCGGAGCGTCGATCCCGGCGTCACCGAGCGCCTGCAGTAGCGACGTCATCAGGACCAGCCCGGCCGGCAGGGTCTCCGTGGCGGCCCACGGCTGCTCGTCCAGGGCCACGAGGGAGAGCACCCCGGCGATCGGGCCGGCCGCCGTACCAGCCTCGTCGCGCAGTCGGCCCACCAGTCGTTCCCGGTCACGGTCCTCCGCACCGACGGTCAGGGTCCTGATGTCCGCGCCGCCCGACCGGAGCGCGCGGACAACGCCCTCGACCAGCGGGTCTTCCTGATGACCGGCGGGGACGACGACCACCCACGTACCGTCCAGGCCGGTGCGCTCGGGCTCCGCCCGGGGTCGCCAGACGATCCGGTAGCGCCACCCGTCGACCGTGCTCCGCTGCTGCCGTTGCTTGTGCCACAGCGAGAGCGCGGGAAGGACCTCACGCAGCGCACCGTTGTCGGACAGCCCGAGCGTCTCGCCGAGCGCGTCCGCGTCCTCGCGCTCGATGGTCTCCCAGAATCCGGCGTCGACGAGTCCCGAAGCGGCCGACCCTGCTGCGGGCTTGTGCGATGCGAGCCAGTAGCGGCGGTGCTGGAAGGCGTAGGTGGGCAGGTCCACGAGCTGCGGACGATGCGCGGCGAACGCCGGGGACCAGTCCACGTCCACACCGTTCACATACAGCTCACCGAGCGAGGTGTAGAGCCGCGACAGACCACCGTCATCACGGCGCAGCGTCCCCGTCACCACCGCCTCCGCACCGGCAGCCTCGGCGGTCTCCTGCACCGGCATCGTCAGGACGGGATGCGGGCTGACCTCCACGAACACCCGATGATCCAGCGCCAGCAGCTCACGCACCGCAGGCTCCAGCCGCACCGTCTGCCGCAGATTGCGGAACCAGTACCCGGCGTCCATCTCCGCCGTGTCCAGCCAGTCACCCGTCACCGTCGAAAAGAACGGAACGGAAGACGCCCGGGGCACGATCGGCGCCAAGAGCTCAAGCAACTCCGCGCGGATCGACTCCACATGAACCGAATGCGACGCGTAATCCACCTCGATCCGACGAGCCCGCACCTCGCGCTCCCCGCACTGCGTCACCAGCTCATCCAGCGCATCCGCATCACCGGAGACCACCACCGACGACGGACCATTGACCGCCGCAACCGAAACCCGACCACCCCACGGCTCGATCAACTCCGATATCTCGGAGGAGGACAGTGCCACCGACACCATCCCGCCCCGACCGGACAGCGCACGGATCGCCTTGCTGCGCAGCGCCACCACCCGGGCGCCGTCGTCCAGACCCAACGCTCCGGCGACGCAAGCCGCGGCAATCTCGCCTTGACTGTGGCCGACCACCGCGGCCGGCTCCACACCATGAACCCGCCACACCTCCGCCAACGACACCATCACCGCCCACAACACCGGCTGCACCACATCCACCCGGTCCAGACCCGGCGCGCCTTCAGCCCCACGCAACACAGCACTCAACGACCAGTCGGTGAACGGCTCCAACGCCGCCCCACACTCCGCCAACCGCTCAGCAAACACCGGCGAAGAATCCAGCAACTCCACCGCCATCCCCAGCCACTGCGCCCCCTGACCAGGAAAGACAAACACCGTCCTGCCCGGATCACCCACCGCAGCAGTCGGACTCAACTCCCCCAATTTTGACGCCAGTTCAGTGGTCTCCGATCCGACGACAACCGCCCGGTGCTCGAACGACGACCGCGACGCCACCAACGACCAACCCACCTCCACCGGCGACCAGCCGGCACCCGCCACCCGCGACACCAACCGCTCCGCCTGAGCCACCAACGCATCAGCAGAACGCCCGGACACCACCCACGGCACGACTACGCCACCGGAGGCCGAAGGCGAAGACGTAGGCGTAGACGTAGACGAAGCCGACTCCCCTTCCTGCTCAGGCTCCTCCACCTGCTCGACGATCACATGCGCATTGGTCCCACTCACGCCGAAGGACGAGACACCGGCGCGGCGCGGACGGCCCTGTTCCACCGTCCATGGCCGGGCCTCGGTCAGCAGCTCCACGGCGCCCGACAGCCACTCCACGTGTGGCGACGGCTCATCGGCGTGGAGCGTCGCCGGCATCTCGCCGTGGCGTAGCGCCTGCACCATCTTCATGATCCCGGCCATGCCGGAGGCTGCCTGACTGTGCCCGATGTTCGACTTGACCGAGCCGAGCCACAGTGGCCGGTCCGCCTCCCGCTCCTGCCCGTAGGTGGCCAGCAACGCCTGCGCCTCGATCGGATCACCCAGCGACGTGCCCGTACCGTGCGCCTCCACCGCATCCACCTCACCGGCCGACAGACCGGCATCGGCCAGCGCGGCCCGGATCACCCGCTGCTGCGAAGGCCCGTTCGGCGCGGTCAAGCCGTTCGACGCACCGTCCTGGTTGATCGCCGTGCCGCGGACGACCGCCAGCACCCGGTGGCCGTTGCGGCGGGCGTCCGACAGGCGTTCCACCAGCAGCACGCCGACGCCCTCGGCCATGCCCATACCGTCGGCCGCCGCCGAGAACGGCTTGCACCGCCCGTCCCTCGCCAGCCCCCGCTGACGGCTGAAGCCCACGAGACCGATCGGTTCGCTCATCACCGCCGCGGCGCCGGCGATCGCCAGGGAGCACTCACCCGAGCGAAGCGCCTGGACGGCCAGATGCAGCGACACCAGCGAGGACGAACAGCCCGTGTCCAGCGTTATCGCGGGGCCTTCCAGTCCGAGCGTGTAGGAGATACGGCCGGAGGCGATGCTTGTCACCGTTCCGGTGATGAGGTGCCCCTCCAACCCTTCCGGGGCCTCGCCGTTGCCGTATCCCTGGTAGGCGGCCCCGAAGAAGACGCCGGTCGGGGTGCCGCGCAGGGATCCGGGGTCGATGCCACCGCGCTCGATCGCCTCCCAGGACGTCTCCAGGAGAAGCCGCTGCTGCGGGTCCATGGCGAGGGCCTCGCGCGGCGAGATCCCGAAGAACTCGGCGTCGAAGTCACCGGCTGCGTCGAGGAATCCGCCTTCGCGGACGTAGCAGGTACCGGTGCGGTCCGGGTCCGGGTCGTAGAGCCCATCGAGGTCCCAGCCTCGGTCGGCAGGGAACTCCGAGATCGCATCCGTCCGGTCCCGCACCAGCTGCCACAGGTCCTCGGGCGACCGTACGCCTCCCGGATAGCGGCAAGCCATGGACACGATCGCGATCGGGTCGTCGTCTGGGGGAGCGACGGGGGCCGCGGTGTCCGGGGCGGCGGACGGTACGGACAGCGGACCGCCGGCACCGACCAGGGTGGTCTCCAGATGCCCGGCGAGCGCCTTCACGTTCGGATGGTCGAAGACCACGGTGGCGGGGAGTTTCTGTCCGGTGGCTGTGTTGAGCCGGTTGCGCAGCTCCACCGCAGTGAGGGAATCGAAGCCCAGCTCACGGAAGGCGCGGCCGACCTCGACCTCGGACGTGTCCGCGTATCCGAGCACGGCCGCGACCTGCTTGCGTACGAGGTCGGAGAGCTGCCGCTCGCGTTCGGCGGGTACCAGCCCGGCAAGCTGGGAGCGGAGCACCTCGGAGGTGCTCTCGGCGGCGTCCGTGTCGGCCTCGCCGGCCTCCAGCGCCCGCAGCACCTCGGGGACCTCGTGCAGCAGCGGGCGGCGGTGCGCGGCGGTGAAGACGGGGACGAAGCGTTCCCAGTCGATGTCCGCCACGGCGAGGAAGGTCTCATCGTGGTCGAGCGCCTGCTGGAGCCCCAGCACGGCCAGGTGCGCCGGCATGAACGGGATACCGCGCCAGCGCAGCTGTTCCTGGACCACGTCCACGGCCATCCCGCCGCCTTCCGGGCTCCAGATGCCCCAGGCGATCGAGGTACCCGTCAGACCGCGGGCGCGGCGGTGCGCCGCGAGCGCGTCGACATAGGCGTTCGACGCGGCGTAGGCCCCGTGGTCTCCGCTGCCCCAGGTGCCGGCGACGGACGAGTACAGCACGAAGGCGTCCAGTTCGTCGCGGTCGAAGAGCGCGTCGAGGTTGCGGGCACCGAGCAGCTTGGCGCGAGCGCCCTCGGCGAACTGCTCCAGCGTGGTGTCGGCCAGCGGCACGAGCAGACCTACTCCGGCCGTGTGCACGACGGAACGGATGGCCGGGCCGTCGGCCTCGACCTGGGTGACCAGCTCGGCCAGCGCGTCGGCGTCCGTCACATCGCAGGCGGCGATGGTGACTCGCGCCCCCAACTCGGCGAGTTCGTCGCGCAGTTCGTCCGCGCCCGGTGCGTCCGGGCCACGCCGGCTGGTCAGCACCAGATGCTCGGCGCCGTTACGGGCGAGCAGCCGGGCGGTGTGCGCACCGAGACCACCGGTACCGCCGGTGACCAGGGCTGTTCCGCTGGTACGCCAGGGGGTGGCCGACTCGCCGCCGTCCAGAGGGGCGCGGGTCAGCCGGCGGGTGAGGAGTACGGAGTCGCGGAGGGCAAGCTGATCCTCTTCCCCTCCCGCGGCGAGGACCCCGGACAGCAGAGCGGCACCACGGTCGTTCAGCTCCGCAGGAAGGTCGACCAGGCCGCCCCACTGCTTCGGGTGCTCCAGGGCGAACACCCGGGCCAGGCCCCAGACGGCCGCCTGGAGCGGATGCCTGACCTCGTCGTCGGAGTAACCGGTGGCGGCGGACTCGGTCGTGAGCAGCCACAGCGGAGCCTCGACTTCGGTATCGAGGAGTGCCTGCATCAGGGCCACGGACTGGACCAGCCCCACGGTGACCTCGGGGTGCCCGGCCAGTGGCCGCTCGTCCAGGGCGAGGAAGGAGACAACGCCGCTGGGGGCACCAGTCGTGAGGGAGTTGCGCAGCTGGTCGGCCACACCTTGGCGGTCGGTGGTCGACTCCTCCAGGACGAGGAGCACGGTCTCGGCGCCGCAGTCCCCCATGCCCTGGAGAGTGGCCCGTACGAGGTCGTTGTCCAGGTGGTCGGCGGGCACGACGACGAGCCAGCTGCCCTCCAACTTGGCCTGTTGCGGCTCGGGTTGGGGCCGCCAGGCGATCCGGTAGCGCCAGCTGTCGACCGTGCTCCGCCGCTGCCGGCCCTGCCGCCACGACGACAGCGCCGGCAACACCTCACGCAACGCCCCCGGATCCGCCAACCCCAACGTCGCCGCCAGACCCTCCACATCCGCACGCTCCACCGTGTCCCAGAACCGCACATCCACCGGATCCACCACACCGGTCACCGACGGCTGACCCGACTCCAGCCAGTAACGCCGACGCTGGAAGGCATACGTGGGCAGCTCGACGACCCCGGGCCGGGAAGCGGCGAACGCCGGGGACCAGTCCACCTCCACGCCGTTGACATACAGCTCACCGAGGGAGGTGTAGAGGCGCGACAGACCACCGTCATCACGGCGCAGGGTCCCCGTCACCACGGCATCCGCACCCGCCGCCTCAGCGGTCTCCTGCACCGGCATCGTCAGGACGGGATGCGGGCTGACCTCCACGAACACCCGATGATCCAGCGCCAGCAGCTCACGCACCGCAGGCTCCAGCCGCACCGTCTGCCGCAGATTACGGAACCAGTACCCGGCGTCCATCTCCGCCGTGTCCAGCCACTCCGCCGTCACCGTCGAAAAGAACGGCACCTCGGACGCCCTGGGCGCCAAGGGCGCCAAAACCTCAAGCAACTCCTCGCGGATCGACTCCACATGAGCCGAATGCGAGGCGTAATCCACATCGATTCGACGCGCACGAACCCCGCGCTCCCGGCACACATCCCTCAGCTCATCGAGCGCGTCCGCGTCACCGGAGACCACCACGGACGTGGGACCGTTGACCGCCGCAACCGAAACCCGACCACCCCACGGCTCGATCAGCTCCGCGACCTCGGACGAGGGCAGGGCCACGGATACCATCCCGCCACCACCCGACAGCGCACGGATCGCCTTGCTGCGCAGTGCTACGACCCGCGCGCCGTCCTCCAGAGTCAACGCCCCGGCGACACAGGCCGCGGCGATCTCCCCCTGGCTGTGCCCCACCACCGCAGCGGGCTCCACACCATGAGCCCGCCACACCTCCGCCAACGAGACCATCACGGCCCACAACACCGGCTGGACCACATCGACCCGGTCCAGGCCCGGGGATCCCTCGGCCGCACGCAGCACCTCGCGTGGCGACCAGTCGGTGAACGGCTCCAACGCCGCCTCACACTCCGCCAACCGGGCCGCGAACAGCGGCGAGGAGTCCAACAACTCCACCGCCATCCCCACCCACTGCGACCCCTGCCCCGGAAAGACGAACACCACATCGGCGTCGCCCTCCAAGGCTGCCGCGTCGCCCACCACCGCACCGGCGGGTGTCTCGCCCTCCGCCACGGCACGCAGTCCGGCGACCAGTGTGTCCTGGTCGGATCCCACCACCACGGCCCGGTGCTCCAGGGCCGCACGCGAAGCCACCAGCGCATGTCCCGTGTCCGCCGGCGACTGTCCGGTGATCTCCGCCCACGACGCCAGTCGGTCTGCCTGCGCCCGCAGGGCCGTCGCGGAACGCCCGGAAACCACCCAGGGCAGCGTGGTGGGCGCCGCGTCCCGAGCGGGGGAGGCTGCGGGCTGTTCGTCGGCGGGTTCCTCCGCCGGCGCCTGTTCGAGCAGGACATGGGCGTTGGTGCCGCTGCCGCCGAATGACGACACACCGGCCCGCCGGGGCGCGTCCGTCTCGGGCCACGCCGTCTCGTCGGTGAGCAGACGGACGTTCCCCTTCGACCAGTCCACATGCGGTGACGGCACGTCGACATGGAGCGTCGCCGGCAGTACGCCATGGCGTATCGACTGCACCATCTTCATCACTCCGGCGATGCCGGAGGCGGCTTGCGTATGCCCGATGTTCGACTTGAACGCGCCGAGCCAGAGCGGCCGGTCCTCGTCCCGGTCCTTGCCATACGTGGCGAGCAAGGCCTGTGCCTCGATCGGGTCGCCGAGCGCCGTCCCGGTACCGTGCGCCTCCACCGCGTCCACCTCGGTGGGCGTCAGACCGGCATCGGCCAGCGCGGCCCGGATCACCCGCTGCTGCGAAGGCCCGTTCGGCGCGGTCAGGCCGTTCGACGCACCGTCCTGGTTGGTGGCACTGCCGCGAATCACCGCCAGCACCGGATGGCCGCCGCGGCGGGCCTCCGACAGGCGCTCCAGCAGCAGGACGCCGACACCTTCGCCCCACGCGGTGCCGTCGGCGGCCGCGGCGAACGGCTTGCACCGCCCGTCCCGCGCGAGCCCTCGCTGACGGCTGAACTCCACGAAGTTCCGTGCCGAGGACATCACGGTTGCTCCGCACGCGAGCGCCATCTCGCACTCTCCGTGCCGCAGCGCCTGGACGGCCAGGTGCAAGGCGACCAGCGAGGACGAGCACATGGTGTCGACGGTGACCGCCGGCCCCTGCAGTCCGAAGCTGTAGGCGAGCCGTCCGGAGAGGACGGCTGCGGATCCTCCGGTCAGCAGATGGCCCTCGACGCCCTCCGGGGCGGTGCTCCCGTCGGCGGAAGCGGCATAGCCCTGGTTGCTCGACCCGACGAAGACACCGGCTTCGCTGCCGCGTACCGATGTCGGGTCGATGCCCGCACGCTCGAAGACCTCCCAGGAGGTCTCCAGAAGAAGCCGCTGCTGCGGGTCCATGGCGAGGGCCTCGCGCGGGGAGATCTCGAAGAAGCCGGCGTCGAACTCCGGGGCGTCGTAGAGGAAGCCGCCCTGGCGGACATAGCTGCTGCCCGCACGGTCGGGGTCCGGGTCGTACAGCTTGTCCACGTCCCAGCCGCGATCGGTCGGCATGGGCCCGATGGCGTCGGTGCCTTCGGCCACCAGCCGCCACAGTTCCTCGGGGGAGCGGACTCCTCCCGGAAGGCGGCAGGCCATGGCGACGATCGCGATGGGATCGTGCTCCCGCGACTCCACCTCCTGCAGCCTGCGGCGGGTCTGCCGCAGGTCCGTGGTGACCCGCTTGAGGTAGTCGCGGAGCTTGTCCTCGTTGTCCATGTAGCGTCAGCCCTTCAAGAAACCGGCGGTCGGTATACGTTCCGGATCAGCCGGTCCCGAGTTCCCTGTCGATCAGGTCGAACATGTCCTCATCGCTCGCTTCCACGAGTTCCTCGTCGACGGTCGCCGGCGGCGGCGCCTGGCCTTCCCATTGGGCGAGCAGGCCGCGCAGCCCATCGGTGAGCGCCCGCCGGGTGTCGTCGTCGGTGGCCGCTTGCAGTGCGCTCGCGACCTGTTGCAGCTCACGGAGCACGGGAGTGCCGCTCCCTGCTTCCGGTGCCGGCTCCGGTTCCGGTTCCGGGGGCAGGAGTTCGTCCCGCAGATACTCGGCGAGCGCGGTCGGTGTGGGGTGGTCGAAGACCAGGGTGGCGGGGAGCATGAGCGCGGTGACCGCATTGAGCCGGTTGCGCAGCTCCACTCCGGTCAGTGAGTCGAAGCCCAACTCACGGAAGGCCCGCGCGGGCCGGACCGCGTCGGTCGAGGAGTGCCCCAGTACGGCGGACGCATGGGTGCGGACGAGGTCCAGGAGCATCCGCTTGCGCTTGGCCTCCGGAAGCGCGGCCAGCCTGCCCGGCAGGTCCGAACCCTTCTCGCCGGCCTCGTCCGCCTGCTCCTCCTTCTGGCCGGCGAGCAGTTGCCGTACGTCCGGCAGCTCGTCCAGAAGCGGACGGCGCCCGCTCACCGTGTAGGCGGGGAGGAAACGGTCCCATCGGATGTCGGCGACGACGAGGGTGGTCTCCCCGTGGTCGACGGCTTCCCGCAGCGCATGTACGGCCAGGCCGGGATCCATTGCGGGGACCCCGCGGCGACGCAGCTGCTCGGCCACGGCCTCGTCGACCATGCCGCCTCCGGCCCAGGCACCCCAGGCGATGGAGGTGGCGGGGCGGCCCTGTGCCCGGCGCCATTCGGCGAGTGCGTCAAGAGCGGCGTTGGCTGCCGCGTAGGGTCCCTGGCCGCCGTTGCCCCACACTCCGGCGCCGGAGGAGAACAGCACGAAGGCGTCCAGCGGGTGATCCGCCAGCAACTCGTCGAGGTGACAGGCACCGGAAACCTTGGCGTGTACGGCGGCCATGGCGTCGTCGAGGGAGGTCTCGCCCAGTGGACGGGCCTCGCCGACGACGCCCGCGGTGTGCACAACGGCGGTCAGCGGAGCCTCGTCGGTGAACGAGTCCAGCAGCTTGGCCACCGCGGCCCGGTCGGTCACATCGCATGCGGCCACGGTGACGCGGGTACCGAGGGCGGTCAGCTCGGCGGACAACTCGGATGCACCGGGGGCGTCCGGGCCGCGCCTGCCGGCGAGTACCAGGTGCTCCGCACCGCCGGCCGCGAGCGCCCGCGCCACATGAGCGCCGAGGGCTCCGGTGCCCCCGGTGATGAGAACCGTGCCGCGCGGCTGCCACGGCTCGGCCGCAGCCGACGGGGCGAGGGGCGCGCGCACCATACGCCGGACGTGGACGCCGGAAGGGCGGACGGCATACTCGTCCTGGCTGCCGCCGTCATCGCCGAGCAGGGCCAGGAAGCGGCGCAGCGCGTGCTCGTCCAGGGCCCCCGGCAGATCGATCAGGCCACCCCAGCGATCACGGTGGTCGAGGCCGAAGACCCGGGCCAGACCCCAGATGGCAGCCTGGCCGGGGTTGCGTATCGGGTCGGGCGCCCGGTGGGTTTCCGGCACCCGGGTGAAGGCATCGGTGGAGACGGCACCCTGGGTGACCGCCCACAGACGGGCTTTCATCTCCGGGTCGGCGAGTGCCTGGGTGAGGGCCAGGGTGCTGAGCAGACTGCTGGGCACTCCCCGGTGGCCGCCGGCATCCCGGTCGTCCAGCGCGAGCAGCGACAGCACGTGCAGCGGGGTATCTGCATCACCACGCAGCGCCGCCAGCTGTGCCACCAGTTCCGCACGGTCGGCAGTGGCCGATACGGGCATGATGCGGGCCCGGTCGCCGAGACCATGAGAGGTCACCTGCACGAGGTCATCGTCCAGGTGGTCGGCGGGAACCACGATCAGCCAGCGCCCGGCCAACTCGGCCTCCTCCGGCTCGGGTTGGGGTCGCCAGACGATCCGGTAGCGCCACCCGTCGACCGTGCTCCGCCGCTGCCGGCCCTGCCGCCACGACGACAACGCCAGCAACACCTCACGCAAGGCCCCCGGATCCGCCAACTCCAACGTCGCCGCCAGCCCCTCCACATCCGCACGCTCCACCGTCTCCCAGAACCGCGCATCCACCGGATCCACCACACCGGCCACCGACGGCTGACCCGACTCCAGCCAGTAACGCCGGCGCTGAAAGGCGTACGTGGGCAGATCCACGAGCTGCGGACGATGCGCGGCGAACGCCGGGGACCAGTCCACGTCCACACCGTTCACATACAGCTCACCGAGGGAGGTGTAGAGGCGCGACAGACCACCGTCATCCCGGCGCAGGGTCCCCGTCACCACCGCATCCCCGCCCACGGCCTCGACGGTTTCCTGAAGTGGCACGGTGAGCACGGGGTGCGGGCTGACCTCCACGAACGTGCGGTGGCCGGCCGCGATGAGAGATTCGATGGCGGACGCGAACTCCACGGTCTGCCGCAGGTTGGTGAACCAATAGCCGGCGTCCATCGCCGCCGTGTCCAGCCACTCCCCCGTCACCGTCGAAAACAGCGGCACGGCGGACGCCCGGGGCGCGACTGGCGCCAGGACCTCCCTCAGCGTCTCCTCGATCGACTCCACATGCGCCGAATGCGACGCGTAATCCACCTCGATGCGACGAGCCCGGACCCCGCGCTCCCGGCACCCGTCCATCAGCTCATCCAGCGCGTCCGCATCACCGGAGACCACGACGGACGACGGGCCGTTGACCGCCGCGATCGAAACCCGACCGTCCCACGACTCTATCAACTCCGACGCCTCGGACGACGACAGCGCCACCGACACCATCCCACCCCGACCGGACAGCGCACGGATCGCCTTGCTCCGCAGCGCCACCACCCGAGCGCCATCCGCCAAACTCAACGCCCCGGCCACACAGGCCGCGGCGATCTCCCCCTGGCTGTGCCCCACCACCGCGGCCGGCTCCACACCATGAACCCGCCACACCTCCGCCAACGACACCATCACCGCCCACAACACCGGCTGCACCACATCCACCCGGTCCAGACCCGGCGCACCCTCCACCCCACGCAACACCGAAGCCAACGACCAGTCGGTGAACGGCTCCAACGCCGCCCCACACTCCGCCAACCGGCCCGCAAACACCGGCGAAGAGTCCAACAACTCCACCGCCATCCCCACCCACTGCGACCCCTGCCCCGGGAAGACGAACACCGTCCTGCCCGGATCACCCACCACAGCGGCGGGATCCAACTCCCTCAACTTTGCGGCCAGTTCATCGGTATCCGAGCCCACGACCACCGCCCGGTGCTCGAACGACGACCGCGACGCCACCAACGACCAACCCACCTCCACCGGCGACAGACCAGACCCCGCCACCCGCAACGCCAACCGCTCCGCCTGAGCCACCAACGCATCAGCAGAACGCCCGGACACCACCCACGGCACGAGCACGCCACCGGAGGCCGAAGGCGAAGACGTAGGCGTAGGCGTAGACGTAGACGAAGCCGACTCCCCTTCCTGCTCAGGCTCCTCCGCCTGCTCGACGATCACATGCGCATTGGTCCCGCTGATCCCGAAGGCGGAGATTCCGGCGCGGCGCGGACGGTCGTCCTCCACCGTCCACGGTCGGGCCCCGGTCAGCAGCTCCACCGCGCCTGACGACCACTCCACATGTGGCGACGGCTCGTCCACATGCAAGGTCGCCGGCAATTCGGCATGCCGCATGGCGAGCACCGTCTTCATGAGACCGGCCATCCCGGCAGCGGTCTGGGTGTGCCCGATGTTCGACTTGACCGAGCCGAGCCACAGCGGCCGGTCCGCCTCCCGCTCCTGCCCGTAGGTGGCCAGCAACGCCTGCGCCTCGATCGGATCACCCAGCGTCGTGCCCGTACCGTGCGCCTCCACCGCATCCACCTCACCGGCCGACAGACCGGCATCGGCCAGCGCGGCCCGGATCACCCGCTGCTGCGAAGGCCCGTTCGGCGCGGTCAAGCCGTTCGACGCACCGTCCTGGTTGATCGCCGTTCCGCGGACGACCGCCAGCACCGGGTGCCCGTTGCGGCGGGCGTCCGACAGGCGTTCCACCAGCAGGACCCCGACGCCCTCGGAGAGTGCAAAGCCGTCGGCCGCCGCCGAGAACGGCTTGCACCGCCCGTCCCTCGCCAGCCCCCGCTGTCGGCTGAAACCGATGAACGGCCCGGGATCAGCCATGATCATCGCGGCTCCTGCGACGGCGAGCGAGCACTCCCCCGAGCGGAGTGCTCGCACTGCCGTGTGCAGGGCGACCAGTGACGACGAGCATGCCGTGTCGACCGTTACGGCCGGGCCTTCCAGTCCCAGTGTGTAGGCGACCCGGCCGGATGCGACGCTGGTGGCCGCCCCGGTCGCGAGATATCCCTCGAACTTCCCAGGGTCCGCCGCGCGAAGGCGGTTCCCGTACTCCTGGTCGGTGACGCCCATATAGACACCGGTCCCGCTGCCCCGCAGGGACTTGGGGTCGATGCCCGCACGCTCGAACACCTCCCAGGAGGTCTCCAGGAGAAGCCTCTGCTGTGGGTCCATCGCCAGCGCCTCACGCGGCGAGATCCCGAAGAACCCGGCGTCGAAGTCACCGGCGTCGCGCAGGAATCCGGATTCCCGGACGTAGCTGCTGCCCGGCTGGTCGGCATCGGGGTCGTAGAGGCCGTCCAGGTCCCATCCGCGGTCGGTGGGGAAGGCGGACATCGCATCGATGCCCTCCCGCACCAGCCGCCACAGGTCCTCGGGTGACTGGACGCCCCCGGGGTAACGGCAGGCCATGGACACGATCGCGATCGGGTCGTCGTCCGCGGGGACGGGCGCGGGCGCCACGGACGGCTTCGCGGCGGGTTCCTCCTCGCCTGTCATCTCAGCGCCGACGTAGCCGGCGAGCGCGGCCGGGCTGGGGTGGTCGAACACGACAGTCCGTGGCAGCCGCAGCCCGGTGGCGCGACTCAGGCGGTTGCGCAGTTCGACGGCGGTCAGGGAGTCAAAACCCAGCTCCTTGAAGGGGCGTTCGGGGTCCACGGGGGCCGTCTTGTCGTGACCGAGCACGGAGGCGACCTGTTCGCGGACGAGATCCAGCAGTGCGGCGGTGCGGTGCCGGACATCGAGTCCGGCGAGCCGCCCGGCGAGCGGCGACCGGGCGGACCCGCGCGCCGTGCCGTCGCCGCCACCGTCCCCGTCCCCGTCCCCGTCGCCGTCCCCGTCGCCGTCCCCGTCTCCGTTCTCCTCCGCAGCGAGTTGCGGGATCTCCGTGAGCAGTCGGCTCGGCCGTACCGAGGTGAAGACGCTGCTGAAGCGCTGCCAGTCCACCTCGGCGACCGCGATCGAGGTGTCCCCGTGGTCAAGCGCCTGCTGGAGCGCGATGAGCGCGGTGTCCGGGTCGATGACGGGCACTCCGCGGCGCCGCAGTACCTCGTGAATCGAGTCGGCGATCATGCCGCCACCGGCCCAGGGGCCCCAGGCGACCGACAGTACCGGCAGCCCGTCGGCCCGGCCGCGTTCGGCACGGGCGTCGAGGAGCGCGTTGGCCGCGGCGTATGCGCCGTGGTCGGCCACTCCCCAGGTGCCGGATATGGAAGAGAAGTAGATGACGGCGTCGAGTTGTGCGGGGTCGAGTACGGAGGACAGATGGCCGGCTCCGGCGACCTTGCCCACGAGCGCCGCCGCGAGGTCTTCCGGTCCGGCTCCGGACAGCGGGCCGAGGGCGCTGACACCGGCGGCGTGCACCACGGCCCGCACCGGTTCCCCGTCCTGCTCGATCTGCCGCACGAGGTCCGCCACCGCCTGCTGATCGCCGATGTCGCAGCCCGCCACGGTGACCTGGACGCCCAGGTCACGGAGCTCGGAGCACAGTGCGGCCACACCGGGGACATCGGCGCCACGACGGCCGGTGAGGACGAGATGTTCAGCGCCATGGGCGGCGAGCCAGCGGGCGATACGGGCGCCCAGCGCTCCGGTGCCGCCGGTGACGAGGACGGTGCCGCGCGGCCGCCAGGAGCGTCGCGGCGTCACACCGGCGACCGGTGCGGGAATCAGCCGCCGCCCGAACAGGGCGGCCCCGCGGACAGCAAGCTGGTCCTCGTCGTCACCGGCTGCCAGGATCCGCGCCATCAGCGCCGCTGACCGGCCGTCCGCCGCCCGCTGACCACCGGCCCGGCCGGGCATGTCGATGAGGCCGCCCCAGCGCTCCGGGTGCTCCAGCGCGGCGACCCGGCCGAGCCCCCAGATCCCGGCCTGGTCGGGATTCACCGGCGCACCGTCCTCGGCGGTGGCGCCACCGGTGGCGACCGCACCTCGGGTAACGCACCACAGCGGGGCGCCGATCCCGGCGTCTCCGAGTGCCTGGAGCAGTGCGAGGGTGAGCGAAAGACCGGTGGGAACACAGGGGTGAGTACGGTCCGGCCGTTCATCCAGGGCCAGTAGTGACAGCACTCCGGCGTACGGAGCGGACTCGGCGCGCAGCAGCTCCGCGAGCTCGGCGCCGTCGTCCACCGTCAGTGAGTGTGTGCGTGCGCCCGCTTCCTCCAACGCCTCCCGGGCGCCCTGCACCAGCGCGTCGTCCTCGTACCCGTCCGGAACCACCACGAGCCAGCTGCCGTCAAGTTGCCGGGCGGCCGGCTCGGTGAGCGGCCGCCACACGATGCGATAGCGCCAGCCGTCCGCCGTGTCGCGCTGCCGCCGGCTCCGGTGCCACGACGACAGCGCCGGAAGCACCTCGTTCAGGGTCTCGACACCGGGCAGCCCGAGTGTGCCCACCAGCGCTTCTGCGTCCTGGTCCCCGACGGCCGTCCAGAACGCCTCTTCCTCAGGGGATGCGGCCACGGCCGGAGCATCCGGCTCCAGCCAGAAGCGCTGCCGCTGGAATGCATACGTCGGCAGCTCCACCCGGTGCGGGCGCCGGTCGGCGAACACGGGGGACCAGTCGACGTCGACACCGTTCACATACAGCTCAGCGAGTGAGGTGTAGAGCCGGGACAGACCACCTTCGTCACGACGCAGCGTGCCCGTCACCACCGCATCCCCGCCCACGGCCTCGACGGTTTCCTGAAGTGGCACGGTGAGCACGGGGTGCGGGCTGACCTCCACGAATGTGCGGTGGCCGGCCGCGATGAGGGCTTCTATGGCGGGCGCGAACTCCACGGTCTGCCGCAGGTTGGTGAACCAATAGCCGGCGTCCATCGCCGCCGTGTCCAGCCAGTCCCCCGTCACCGTCGAAAACAGCGGCACGGCGGACGTCCGGGGCACGATCGGCGCCAAGGCCTCAGGCAACTCCGCGCGGATCGACTCCACATGAACCGAATGCGACGCGTAATCCACCTCAATCCGACGAGCCCGCACCTCGCGCTCCCCGCACTGCGCCATCAACTCATCCAGCGCGTCCGCATCACCGGAGACCACCACGGACGACGGACCATTGACCGCCGCAACCGAAACCCGACCACCCCACGGCTCGATCAACTCCGACGTCTCCGACGAGGACAGCGCCACCGACACCATCCCGCCACGCCCCGACAACGCACGGATCGCCTTGCTCCGCAACGCCACCACCCGAGCGCCATCCGCCAAACTCAACGCCCCGGCCACACAGGCCGCGGCAATCTCCCCCTGACTGTGACCGACGACCGCCGCAGGCTCCACACCATGGGCGCGCCACACCTCCGCCAACGACACCATCACCGCCCACAACACCGGCTGCACCACATCCACCCGGTCCAGACCCGGCGCACCCTCCACCCCACGCAACACACCACTCAACGACCAGTCGACGAACGGCTCCAACGCCGCCCCACACTCCGCCAACCGGCCCGCAAACACCGGCGAAGAATCCAACAACTCCACCGCCATCCCCACCCACTGCGACCCCTGCCCCGGGAAGACGAACACCGCTCCTGGCCCGGGAGCGGCGGCTACGGAGCCGGTGGCGGTGTGGGGGCCGGTGTCGCCCTCGGCCACGGCGTGCAGGGTCGCGAGCAGCACAGCACGGGCGTCGCCGATGAGCACCGCTCGGTGTTCCAGTGCCGCGCGGGTCGTGAGCAGGGAGTGCGCCACGTCGTACGGTGCGGCGTCGGGGAGGGAATCGAGATGGGTGGCGAGCGCGGCTGCCTGTGCGCGCAGTGCGTCCGGGGTGCGGCCGTGCACGACCCATGGCACGACCGGACGCTCGATGACGCCGTCGCCCGCTTCGTCGCCGCCCTGCTCCTCGTCGCCGCCCGGCCCGTGCGGGGCTTCCGACGGACGCTGTTCCACGATCACATGCGCATTGGTGCCGCTGATGCCGAACGACGAGACACCGGCCCGGCGCACCTGCCCGTTCTCCTCCCACGGCTGCGCCGCGGTGAGCAGCCGTACCGTGCCTGCCGACCAGTCCACATGCGGGGACGGTGCATCGAGGTGCAGTGTCTCCGGCAGGACGCGGTGTTGCAGGGCGAGCACCATCTTGATGACCCCGGCGACCCCGGCGGCGGCCTGGGTGTGCCCAATGTTGGACTTGAGCGAGCCGAGCCACAGTGGCCGCTCCTCGTCGCGGTCACTGCCGTATGTGGCGAGCAGCGCCTGGGCCTCGATGGGGTCGCCGAGCGCCGTCCCGGTACCGTGCGCCTCGACCGCGTCGACCTCGGACGGCTGCAGCCCGGCAGCGGCGAGCGCGGCCCGGATCACGCGTTCTTGCGACGGCCCGTTGGGGGCGCTGAGGCCGTTCGAGGCGCCATCCTGATTGGTGGCGCTGCCGCGCATCACGGCCAGCACCGGGTGGCCGTTGCGCCGGGCGTCCGACAGGCGTTCCAGCAGCAGGATCCCGGCGCCCTCGCCCCAGGCCGTGCCGTCGGCGGCGGCGGCGAACGGCTTGCACCGTCCGTCGGGCGCGAGCCCCCGCTGCCGGCTGAACTCCACAAACATGCCGGGCTGGGACATCACCGTCGCCCCACCGGCGAGCGCCAGTGTGCACTCTCCTCCGCGCAGCGCCTGCGCCGCCAGATGCAGCGCCACCAGGGATGACGAGCACGCAGTGTCCACGCTGATGGCCGGTCCTTCGAGACCGAGCGTGTAAGCGATGCGTCCGGAGGCAACGCTCGTGGTCGTTCCGGTCAGGACATGCCCCTCGACCTGGTGGCTCGCCTGATGGAGACGGGGGCCGTACTCCTGTGCCATGGCGCCGACGAATACACCCGTGCGACTGCCGCGGATTCCCGCCGGGTCGATACCTGCCCGTTCCAGCGCCTCCCAGGAGGTCTCCAGGAGAAGCCTCTGCTGCGGGTCCATCGCCAGGGCCTCGCGCGGCGAAATCCCGAAGAACCCGGCGTCGAAGGACGCGGCGTCCAGGAACCCGCCCTCGCGTACGTAACTGGTGCCCGAACGTTCGGGGTTCGGGTCGTACAGGCCGTCGGTGTTCCAGCCCCGGTCGGTGGGAAACGGCGACACCGCGTCCACTCGGTCCCGCAGCACCTGCCAGAGATCTTCGGGCGACCGTACGCCACCGGGGTAGCGGCAGGCCATCGCGACGATGGCGATCGGCTCATCGGGGTCGCTGGCCGGGCGGTGCGCGTGTTCCACGGCGTTGCTGCCGCCCAGGAATTCCGCGTCGATATGGCGGGCCAGTCGGACGGGAGAAGGATGGTTGTACAGCGCCGTGGACGGCAGCCGTACCGTGAGCACCCGGTTCAGCCGATTGCGCAGCTCCTCTGAGGTGACCGAGTCGAAGCCCAGATCCTTGAAGGTCCGGCCCGCGTTGATCGCGGAGGGCTCCCGATGGCCGAGCACCGCGGCAGCGTTGTCCCGTACGACATCGAGTGTCGGCCGGCTCGTCCCGGGGCCGGCGGACATGGCATCGGCGGGCCGGCTCGGCTCATGGGAAGCGGGCCGGCGGGGGCGCTCGGCGGTGTGCTCCATCCAGTGCCGCTCGCGCTGGAAGGCGTAGGTGGGCAGATCCACGAGCTGGGGACCATGGGCAGCGAAGGCCGGGGACCAGTCGACGTCCACACCGTTCACGTAGAGCTCGCCCAGCGAGAGGTAGAACCGGGCGAGCCCGCCCTCACCGCGGCGCAGCGTGCCCACCACCACCGCCTCGGCACCCGCGTCCTCAACCGTCTCCTGCACCGGCATCGTCAGCACCGGATGCGGGCTGACCTCCACGAACGTGCGGTGACCCGTCGCGGTGAGGGCTTCGACGGCAGGCGCGAACTCCACGGTCCGCCGCACATTCGCATACCAATACCCGGCATCCATCTCCGCCGTGTCCAGCCACTCCCCCGTCGCCGTGGAAAACAACGGCACGGACGAAGCCCGCGGCGTGATGGGCGCCAGGGCCTCCCTCAGCGTCTCCTCGATCGACTCCACATGCGCCGAATGCGAGGCGTAATCCACCTCGACCCGCCGCGCACGCACCCCACGCTCCCGGCACTCCGCCACCAACCGGCCCAGAACATCACCATCACCGGACACCACCACCGACGACGGGCCATTGACCGCCGCAACCGAGACCCGACCGTTCCATGCCTTGATCAACTCCTCCGTCTCGGGCCGGGACAACGCCACCGACACCATCCCGCCACGCCCCGACAACGCACGGATCGCCTTGCTCCGCAGCGCCACCACCCGGGCGCCGTCCGCCAAACTCAACGCCCCGGCGACACAGGCCGCGGCAATCTCCCCCTGGCTGTGCCCCACCACCGCGGCAGGCTCCACACCATGAGCCCGCCACACTTCGGCCAACGAGACCATCACGGCCCACAACACCGGCTGGACCACGTCGACTCGGTCCAGACCTGGGGATCCCTCGGTCGCACGCAGCACGCCACTCAACGACCAGTCGGTGAACGGCTCCAACGCCGCCCCACACTCCGCCAACCGCTCAGCGAACACCTGCGAGGAATCCAGCAACTCCACCGCCATTCCCGCCCACTGCGCCCCCTGGCCAGGAAAGACAAACACCGTCCCGCCGGAGCGGTCGGACACTTCGCCGAGTGTCACCGCGGCATCGGGATGTCCCTCCGCCACCGCGCGCACCCCGGAGGTCAGTTCGCCGGTCTCTGCCCCGACGATGACCGCCCGGTGCTCGAACGACGACCGCGACGCCACCAACGACCAACCCACCTCCACCGGCGACAGACCAGACCCCGCCACCCGCGACACCAGCCGCTCCGCCTGCCCGGCCAACGCATCCGCAGAACGACCCGACACCACCCACGGCACCACCGCACCCACACCCGACGCCGGAGCACAGGCCGCGATGTCAGCCGGCCCAGCACCTTCGGCCTCCTCCGCCTGCTCGACGATCACATGCGCATTCGTGCCGCCCATGCCGAATGACGAGACACCCGCGATGAGTTGCCGGCCCTCCTGCGCCGTCCATGCACAAGACTCCGTCTGTACCCGCAGGTTCAGGGCATCGAGCGGAATGTCGGGGTGGGGTGTGGTGAAGTTCAGGCTCGGCACGAGGTGTCCGTGCTCCACGCACAGCACCGCCTTCAGCAGTCCTGCGATTCCCGCGGCCCCTTCCAGGTGGCCGATGTTCGACTTGACCGAACCCACCGGCAGCGGGGCGCTCCGTCGTGGGTCGGTGCCGAGAGCGGCGCCGAGTGCCGCCGCCTCGATGGGGTCGCCGACCTTGGTGCCGGTGCCGTGCAGCTCCACATAGCCGATATCGCCGGGGTGGATGCCGGCACGTTCGCAGGCCAGGCGCAGCACCTCTTCCTGCGCGGCGGCATCCGGGGTCGTGAGTCCGGGCCCGCCGCCATCGTTGTTGACCGCTCCGCCGCGGATCACGCAGTGGACATGGTCACCGTCCGCCAGTGCCCCGGCCAGCGGCTTGAGGACGACGAGGCCGCCTCCCTCGCCGCGTACGAACCCATCGGCACGGGCGTCGAAGGGGTGGCACAGGCCGCTCGGGCTGAGTGCGCCGAAGCGGAACATGGCGATGGTGCTCTCGGGGGCGAGATTGAGGTGCACCCCGCCGGCCAGGGCGGTTCGGCAGTCTCCGCGACGCAGACTGTCGCAGGCAGCCTGGACCGCGACGAGCGACGAGGACTGCGCGGTGTCCAGGGTCATGCTGGGGCCGCGCAGACCGAGGTGGTAGGAGATGCGGTTGGCGATGAGTCCGCGGTTCAGGCCGGTCGGAGTGTGGTGGTCGAGTGCCGCGGGCCCCTGCTGGTGTACGAGTACGGCGTAATCCTCGACGGTGGCTCCGATGTACACCCCGGTCCGGTGGCCGTTGAGCCGTTCGGGGCGGATGCGGGCGTTTTCCAGGGCCTCCCAGCCGAGTTCGAGGGCGAGTCGCTGCTGCGGGTCCATCGACTGCGCCTCGCGCGGTGAGACGCCGAAGAAGGTGGCGTCGAAGGCGGCGACTTCGTCGAGGAAGCCGCCCCGGGCCGGCTCGGACATCCCCGACTGCGCCAGGAGTTCGGTGCTCCAGCGGTCGGCCGGCGCCTCGGTGATGGCGCTTCCGCCGTCGCGGAGGAGTTCCCAGAGGGCATCGGGGTCGGCTGCCCCGGGCAGGCGGCAGGAAAGGCCGATGACCGCGATCGGCTCGCCGTGTGGCGAGGGAATCGTGGAGCCCGCGGATTCCGACCCGTTCATCAATCGCACTCCCTACGCGAAGCGGCACCGGCTTGCGTTCACCGTTCCACAGCGGCGGGCTTGGAAAGGTGGGCCGAAGACCACCTCTAGGGGAACTCCTAGGCGCGGCGGAAGGTCCTTCCGTACCGCCCTGAGCAGGGCTTCCGCATCAGTGCGCGGCCGCTTGCGCAGGCCTTCGGCGGCGGACCCCGGTACCCGTTTCCCGGGGGCTTCGATGCCCTGGCTGCCCCGCCCGGCCCTCGGGGGCACGGCGCAGAGGACTAGGTGAATGCCAGGACTCCCCGGTGCAGGCTGTGAGGGGAAAGGGCGGCCGTCCGGTGCCGTACACACATCAGCATGGAGGGGTGCAGCAATGCATTTGGACAGCACAGTGGAGCCGTTGCGGTCATCCGGCCCCGCCCTGTCTCCCCGGCGGGCGGTGGCACTGTCCTCCCGGCTGGCCGCCTCCGCGCTCGCCACCGATGGCGGGGTGATGAGCAACGAGGCGTTTCACGCGTGGTTCGAGGAGCGGCAGCGTACCCATGCGCTGAAGGTCAGCCGTATAGCCTTCGAGGAGCTGCAGGGCTGGAACTTCGCTCCCGGAAGCGGGAATCTGCGGCATGACAGCGGGCGCTTCTTCTCCATCGAGGGCATCCGGGTCCGCTCCGACTACGGGCCGGTCCGCGAGTGGTGCCAGCCGATCATCCACCAGCCGGAGATCGGTGTGCTGGGCATCGCGGTCCGCGAGATCGACGGGGTGCTGCACTGTCTGATGCAGGCCAAGCCGGAGCCGGGGAACATCAACGGGGTGCAGCTCTCCCCCACGGTCCAGGCCACCAAGAGCAACTACACGCGGGTGCACGGCGGTTCCGCTGTGCCGTACATGGACTGCTTCATCGACCCCGATCCGCGCCGGGTGCTGGCCGATGTGCTCCAGTCCGAGCAGGGGTCATGGTTCTTCCGCAAGCGCAACCGCAACATGGTCGTCGAGGTGGGCCCCGAGGTCGAGGCGGGCGAGGACTTCTGCTGGGTCACGCTGGGCCAGCTCGGTGCGCTGCTGCGCCATCCCGATCTGGTGAACATGGATGCCCGTACGGTGCTGTCCTGCATCCCCGACTGGCGCGCGGGTTCGTCGACGGCCAATGCCGGCCTGCACTCCGATACGGAGATCCGCAGCTGGGTCACGACGCGACGGGCCCGGCACGAGATCACCACCGAGCCGCTGCCGCTGCGCGAGGCAGCGGGCTGGCGGCGCTCGGACGAGGCGATCTCACATGAGAGCGGGCTCTTCTTCAGTATCGTCGCGGTCGATGTCAGCTCGCACCGGCGTGAGGTCCCGGCCTGGACACAGCCGCTGCTCGAACCGCACGGGCTGGGGATTGCGGCGCTGCTGGTGAAGCGGATCGGCGGGGTGCCGCACGCGCTGCTGAGCGCACGGGTCGAGCCGGGGTTCCTCGATGTGGTGGAGCTCGGGCCCACTGTGCAGTGCACTCCGGAGAGCTATGCCCATCTTCCTGCTTCGGACCGTCCCCGGTATCTCGATGCCGTGCTGGACCGTAGCCCGGAGCGGACGCTGTTCGATGCCGTGCTGTCGGAGGAGGGCGGCCGCTTCCGCCATGCCCGCAGTCGCTACCTGATCATTGAGGTGGACGAGGGCTTCCCGACCGAGGCGCCCGAGGACTTCCGATGGGTGACGCTATGTCAGGCAGATGAGCTGCTGAAGCACAGTCACTATCTGAATGTGCAGGCCAGGACCCTGGTCGCGGGGATGAGGACGCTCCCGTAGCCGGGTTGGACGCGTTCGGGCCCGGCGTTCCGGGCCGCCCCTCACCAATCACCCTGCGGAACAAGGGATTTCCGGGCGACCGCACGAGGGAGACCCTGCACGCGGGAGACAGGAAGCAGGGTGTCCAGGGCGCCCCAGAGGTCGCTCAGCACAGCCTCCCCGCATTGACGCACCGGGAGGGTGCCCCTGCTGTCCCACTGTCCCGCTGTCCAGGTCGGCCATGTCTCGCATCCTGTGGTCGCCGCACGAGAGACGTCAACGGCCACTGGTCACTTCTATGTATTTCCCTAGAAGAGTGGCCGAACTCGATCACCGCCAGGGCATAGAACTGGCCACGACCTGCGCCGATGCAATCCGGGACGTTCGGCGGCGCAGATGGGGTCGTTGGTTCGGTTGACACCTCTCACCTGGGGTTCCACGATGCCTCGTGAACTTGTCAGACAGGCGGACAGGCATGACTGAGGGGTTCGGCCCCGGCTGCCCGTTCACCCCACGAGGCGGCCGAACCGACACGCCTCCCCCGGCCACAAGCCGTGGGCCACGGCGGAAGGAGAAGCCTCAGATTCTCCTCAAGAACCTCGCAGCGCCCCTGAGATGCGTGCGTAACATGGGTCACACCCTTACGACTCGACAGCCTCTCCGCGAATTCCTGCTTTGCCGTCACGGTGCGATCCACTGTGCCCGCGCCGCTCGGAGCCGCAGCCGCACCCGAACTCCGCGAAAAATTCATGACGGATACCTGTCACAGCTAAATCCCTTTCCCCGGAGACGCTACCGCCGAGTATTTCCTTACGGCCCTTCCGAGATCGGCGAGGGCTCCCTTCGATTGCTGCCCCAGAGCATCGTGCAGCGCCCCTGAGCGGAACGATGTGGCAACCTTGAACACGGAGAACGACGAAATACCTGTGAATCACACTGCCGTTGGAAGGTGAGCGCCGACAGGAAGCCACAGAAACCAGCTCGCTCAATACACGCCGGGCGCTCGGCGTAAGCGGCAGAAACCCGACAGGCTGCCTCGACCGCACTGCTCAGCCGGATTTTTGCGCTTCCTGCCCCTCCGCCGGTGCCACCCATGGCGGCATGTCCGTAGCAGTACGCGCCCTGTGCGCCGAGCACCGACGGCGGTGCGGTCGGGAGATCCCCGGTACCGCTCCCCGCGCGTCCGCACCGTGTGCGACACCCTCGGCACACGCCGCTGCAAAAACAGCTCGCGGTCTGAAGGGATCTGAACCTGATGTTGCTGGACCGCGAGGTGGAACTCGACCTGGCCGCCACCGTCCTCGGAAGCAGGCGAGGTGCTCTGGTACTGGTCACCGGTCCGTTGGGGGTCGGTAAATCAGCGCTCCTCGACGGCATCGGCGCCCTGCGCGCGGCGCAGGGAGCCCTGCACCTGCGGGTGAACGCGGCCCCGATGGAGCGGGACTTCCCCCTGGGGGCGGCCCGCCAGCTCCTGGAACCGGCGCTACGGCACGCTACGCCGGAGGTGATGGCGCGATGGACCGCGGGGAGCGCGAGTCATGCGCGCAGCGTGCTGGACGCCTGCCGGCCGCCCGGTGCGATACCGGCGCAGCCCGTTCTGGACAGCCTCACCGCGCTCGTCGACAACATGGCCCGCGACCAGCCCGTTCTGCTACTCGTCGACGAACTGCAGTGGGCGGACCCGGCCACCCTCCAGTGGCTGCGGCACCTGAGCGGGCGGCTTGCCGGCCTGCCGGTGCTGCTGGTGTGTGCCGTCCGCGAGGGCGACGACCTTGCCGGAAATCCGGCGGTCCAGGGTGTCATCGAACATGCCACGCACATCCTGCGCCCGGGAAACCTCGCTTGGCAGGACACTCACGCGCTGATCCGCCGGTATCACGGCGAAGCACCGGACGGGGTGTTCGCCGCGGCCTGCCACCGGGCCACCGGCGGTAATCCCCTGATCCTCCATTGCCTTCTGGCGGATGCCGCGCACCGGGACCTCCAGCCCGTCGCGGACAACGCGGAGGCTGCCGCCGCACTCCGGCCCGCCGCACTGCAACACCGGCTGCTGCTGCGCCTGGACGCGCAAGCGGAGCACGTCAGGAGGATCGCCCGGGCCATGGCCGTGCTCGGGGACGACACGAACCCGGAGCTGCTGAGCAAGCTGGCCGAGGTGGACTCCACCGGGCGGGTCCATGCCCTGCGGAAGCTGACGGATCTCGGTCTGACGACCGGCGAACAGCATCCCCGGTACGTGCACGCCCTCGTGCAGGGAGCGGTGGCGGAGGGCATACCCCTGGAGGAACGGACCGCCATGCATGCGCTGGCGGCCGAGCTGCTGCACCGGTCCGGCCGCCCTCCCGAGCAGGTGGCTAGGCATCTGATGGCCCTCACCGCACCGACCTACCCATGGGCCACCGAGGTGCTGCGCGCGGCGGCCCGCACCGCGCAGGGCAGGGGCGCACCCGAGGTCGCCGCACGCTATCTGCGGCGGGCTCTGATGGGCAGCTCACCGGACAAGGAAAGGGCGGACCTGCTGGTCGATCTGGCCACGTCGGAACGCAGCTTCGCCCCGTACACGTCCGTGCGGCACATCGCCCAGGCCGTCCTGCTGTGCGACGGCCCCGTACCGCGCGCGCAGGCCGTGGTGCGGCTTGCGCCCAGCGCGTTCTCCTCGACCCTGCTGCCCGTCCACGAGCTGCTGCACGAGACGGCGGCCGCACTGGGGCCCGAGGACCGGCTGCACGGACCGGAACGGGAGCTGGCGCTGCGTCTGGAGGCCCGCATCCGGCAGTCGACGCTGCCGGATCCGGAGAAGCTGGCCGACTCCGTGGCCCGTCTCGTCGGTCTGGGTCCCGAGCCGAAGACCGGCACCGTGGCCGAGCGGGAGCTGCTCGCCCCGCTGATCGGTGCCGCGACGTTCTCCAACGCGCTGCCTGCCCATGAGGTGGCACAGCTCGCGAACCGGGTCCTGGAGCGCGAGCCGGCCCTGCCCGCGCATGTGCACACCACCATGCCGCTGGTGGTGGCCGGCCTCGTGGCCGCGGACGACATCGAGGAGCTGAGTTCCTGGCTCGACGCGGTCCAGCAGAACGCGGTGGGGCGGCAGACGCCCGTGGAGCAGGCGCTGATCGGCACCGAAAAGGCACTCGTCTCGCTGGCCCGTGGCCGTCTGACGGTGGCCAAGAAGCAGGCGCTCGGCGCCTTCGAACTGGCCGGGGCGAAGCACGAGGAAGTCTTCACCCTGTCGTCGATGACCCTCGCCACGTGCGCGATCCTCACCGGGGACCACCAGCTCGCCGACCGGCTGCTCGCCGTCAAGTACCGGGCGGAGGAGGATCCGTATGTCTGGTCGGGACTGGCCATGCTGAAGGGGCAGAGCGCGGCACGGAAGGGCGATCCGGGCTTGGCGCTGGGCTACTTCCTCGATGCCGGACGGCGTCTTGAGCAGTGCGGATGGCTCAACCCGGCGCTGCTCCCCTGGGCCTCGGCCGCCGCGTTTCTGCACCTCTACCTCGGCGAGCGCGAGCAGGCCAGGGAGCTGAGTGCGCTGGAGGTGGAACGGGCCCGTGCCTGGGGGGCGCCGGGGCCGCTCGGCCGGGCGCTGCGCGTGTACAGCCACATGGTCGAGGGCCCGGGCAGCACCGATGTGCTCAGAGAGGCCGTGGACGTACTGCAGCTGTCCGCCAACCGCTTCGAGCTGTGCCAGGCCCTGCTGGATCTCGGCGAGCGCCTCGGCCCGGCCGACGCGCACGGCCGCACGGCGCTGCGCGGGGCCTACGCGGAGGCGGTCGAGTGCGACACCCCCTGGCTGGCCCGGCGGGCGGAGGAGCTGCTCGCCGAGGCACCACCGGACCCGGAGGCCGCACGCGGTCAACTGACCCCCGCGGAGCGGAAGGTCGCCGAGCTGGCCACCTCGGGGATGACGAACCAGACGATCGCCAACGATCTGAACATCACGTGCCGCGCCGTGGAAAAGCATCTGACGAATTGCTACCGGAAGATGTCAATTCCAGGGCGAGTCCATCTCGCCGATGCATTGCGAGAACTCGACCGGCAGCCCAACTCGCCCGGTGCGGCGGCGCCTTACTGACCTCCGCGCCTCATCTTTGTCGTAGGGCCGGCGCCGCATGGCGGCGTCGGCCTCTCTGAAAAATCCTGCCATGACAAAGAGTTATTGCTACCGCACCGTATTGATACCGAACCACCGCACCGAGACACCACAGTGTTTGGCTATTTGCCACATGTCGCGTTGACTCCCGGGATGCGGCGTTCCTAGGGTCTGAACAGCGGAATACCAATGCAAGAAAGGCACTTCGCTCCGTGGACCGATGGAGCGAGGACGACCAATGCCTCATTCGACGGTCGGATTTCCCGGTGCGTCGACCGCAGAAAGACGGTAGCTCCCTTGACATCCCAGCAATACGCCGACCCGATGCCGACGGCGGCGCCCCCTCATCCCCAGATCCCCCACACCCCGCGTGCGCCCGACCAACCCGCCCTCGGGGCGGGACGACGCCCGCTCGACCACCAACAGGCATGTATGGCGAGCCTCAATGAGTCGCTGGCGATCATGGCCGCCGACGCTGAGTTCTTCCGGCTGTTCGGCCAGGACTCCGCCGACGCGTGTGGACGCAGCCTCTACTCGCTTCTGCATCCCAGCGCTCCCGGGCTGCTGAACCGGCACTTCGCCCGCCTGGCCGAGGGGCAGCGCGCACGATTCGTGGAACGGATGGTGGGGATCCGGGGCGAGGAGGTGCCGTTCTCGGGCGAACTGACCGGCATAGCGGTGCGGAGCGAGTCGGATCAGGCTCCGTCGTTCGTCGTGGTCGTCCGGCCCGACGACGCGTCGGCCTCGCTCACCGGCCAGGAGGACGCGCCGACCGGCCGCAGGCAGCTGCTCACCGAGCTCGACGCACAGATCCTCGAAGGCGTCGCCAGCGGCGCCTCCACGGTGCAGCTGGCCGCCCGGCTCTATCTCAGTAGGCAGGGCGTGGAGTATCACGTCGGCCTGATGCTGCGTCGGCTCAAGGCACCCAACCGCGCCGCGTTGGTCGCACGGGCCCACTCCATGGGGATGCTCACCATCGGCAGTTGGCCGCCCAGGGTCCTCCCCGAGTTCGTGAAGGACGCCGACAGCCGGCGCAGCCGCAACCGCCGGACGGACGCTCCCCGACGGCGCTCCGCAGCCGCCCGCCCCGCGGCCACGGCACCTCGCACACCGTCGCCCGCCCCGGCCGCCCGGACCGCGCCGGGCATCACGAACTCCCGGGCTTCATAGGGCTGCAGAACGGCCGTCAGCACAGCGGTCGTCCCCCGCTGGAACACCCCTTCTCCGCTCACCCGGCACCAGCTCCGTGAGGATGGTCCCCCTCTCCTCGCGGAGCCGGTGTTGCGTGGTGTGGCGGCGGACGCATCCAGGCGGTCCGGCTCATCCCCCCTACCTCCACGCCGGGTTGACGAGACGTCCGTTTTGCCGAGGCCCCTCGTGAAGCCGACGATGGCGTGTGGGCCCCGGCCTCCGCTCACCCGCGGACGAGTCGTGGCTTCGGTCAGCCGGAGCAGGAAGAGCAGGAGCAGCAGGACCCGACCCTCACGTTGTCGATCACCGGACCGTAGGCGCCGCCGGCAGTGGTGCTGGCGAACGACAAGGTCGTGGAGGCACCGGTGGCCACGAACGTCACCTGACGTCCCACGTAACCCATGCGGGCAAATGTCTTGCCAGTGGTGTCGAACGAGAAGTCCTGGAAGTTCTGTCCGTCAATGAGAACCTCACCTGTCTTCACGCCCTGATTGGCCCCCGGGTTGCCGGCCAGCGCGTAGGAGACCGTGTACGTCCTGCCCGCTGTCGTCGTGAAGGTCTGCGACACCTTGCCCGGGCCCTGGCCGTTGAGGTCGACGGACTGATCCCCGTCAGCCGCCTGCCAAAAGCCGCTGCCGATCAGGTCCACCGAACCGCTGTCGACCGTCCAGGGACCGATGGACTGCCCCGCCTGCAGCGCACTGAAGGAGTTCGCCGGCGCGGTCGGGTATTCGAAGCTGCCGTCATCGAGCGCGACCGGGGCCGCCAGCGCGGTACCGGGCATGAGAGCCAGCAGTCCGGCAGCGGCAACGATTGTGACGGATGCGCGTAAGGCCACCATGAGTTCCTCCAGGTGAGAAAGGCGTTCGGGCGTACTGGTGGAGCACACGAAGTCTGTAGCGCGGGCCTCGCCAGGGACAGATCGCGAAGACGGCGCCCGGGGGTAACGGCCCTGGTGAGTTCACCGTCGCGCGCCGCGCTTGCGCATCAGCGCGCCGACAGAAATCAGCCAGGGCCGGCCGGGCCACTGCCCGAGCCCTGGCGGGCGCGAGCGCCGGCGCGGTGGCCGCCGGACGCCGAGCGGCCGCGCTCCCCGCGCTGGACGCCGCGGGCGCCGTGATCGTCAACGTCAGCACGGTGGTGGCGCAGCGCGGTTGGCCGGCCGCTGGGTCCACGGCTCGGCCCCGGGAGATGCCTTCGCCCACGCTTCCCCTCCCGGGTACCCCCGGAGGTCTCCGGTTCACTGCATGTACGAGAAACTGGAGAAAGCGCCCCTACGGGGAGGGCAAGGAGACAGCAATGGACAGGCAGCATTCCGCTGCGCACGGGCGTCGCCGCGTACCACGCGGGGCCTGCGCGGGAGCGGACCGGCCGGCGGCCGACGGCCGCCCGCATGCTGTGTCCGTGCCCGCGGCGGACTGCCCGGAACGACCGTGCCGGGTGCAGGTGCGTGCAGAGGAGACTCCCGATGACCGACGGGATAGACACCGACGCGTTCGAATGCCAACGGGACCGGTTGACGCTCGTCAATCGCGAGGAGGAGATGTCCTCCCTCACCGCTCTCGTGCAGGACGCCCGCGCCGGATCAGGCGGTATCGCGCTCCTGGAGGGCGTCGTCGGCATCGGGAAGAGTCTGCTGCTGGACAGGCTGGTGTCCGCGCTCCCTGCCGACGGTCTGTATGTGCTGACCGCCCGCTGCGACGCTCTGGAGCATGACTTCCCGTTCGGCGTCGTGCGCCAGCTCTTCGAACCGCTGCTGGCCACCTTCGACGAACCGCAGCTCACCCGGCTGCTGAGCGGCAGTGCCCGTACCGCTGCGCAGGCGCTCAGCGGTGAGAAGCTGCCGGGTGACGTCCTGCTCCCCACCGAGGACATGTCGTACGCCGTGCTGCACGGGCTGTACTGGTTCACCTGCAATCTGGCGGCGGAGGCGCCGCTCGTGATCGTGGTCGACGATGCGCACTGCGCCGACATGGCGTCCCTGCGCTTTCTGACCCACCTCGCGCGCCGGATCGAAGGCCTTCCCATCCTGCTGGTGCTGTCCCAGCGCACCGGCGACGCAGCGACGGACGCCGCGCTCCTGGGTGACATCGCGGGCCAGCCGCTCTGCCGGGTGCTGCGCCCCGGTCCGCTGACCCACCGAGGGATCGGCCATCTGGTGAAGACCGTCTTCGGCCACGAGGCGGACGACGAGTTCCACGAAGCCTGCCTGGCGATCACCGGCGGCAACCCCCTGCTCGTCCACTCCCTGCTGAGCGTCCTGCGGCTCGGCGGCCGGCCGCCGACCGTCGACGGTCTGCCGTACGTCACCGCGCACGACGGTGCCTTCTTCCACGAAGCGGTCCGGTCCGTCCTGCAGCAACAGCCCGAGTCCGCCGCGGCGGCCCGCGCACTGGCCGTGATGGGCCACGATGCTCTGCCGGAGGTGTGCGCACGGCTGGCCGGGCTGGATGACGCGACGCACTCCGCCGCGATGCGGGCGCTGCGGTCCAACGGACTGGTCTCGGAGGTCGACGACGGGCGGAGATGGTCCTTCAATCACGGGCTGATCAGGGAAGTCATCGTGGCGGACCTGCCCCCCGATCAGCTCGCGGAGGCGCACCAGCACGCTGCCCGCCTGCTGCTGGACGCGGGGGCGCGCGCCGAGCAGGTGGCCGGCCATCTGCTGATGACCGCCCCGCCGGCCACCGAGGACTGGGCGGTGACCGTGCTGCGGGAGGCCGCCCGGGAGGCGTCGTTCCGCGGCGCCCCGGCACTGGCGGTGGATCTGCTGCGGCATTGTCTGCCCGGGGAGGGGCGGACGCCCGAGGACACGCCGGTCCTCGTGGAGCTGGGTCTGGCCGAGGCGGGTGTGGACCCGCAGGCGAGTGTCCGGCATCTGCAGGCGGCGCTGGAGCATGTGCATGAGCCGCCGCTGCGCTTCCGTCTGCTCAGCTCGCTGGCCAGCGGCCTGATCCGCAGCGGGCAGTCCCTCCAGGCGGTGCGGCTGCTCGCCGAGGAGGCACCGACGGTCCGCGACGCCGATCTGCAGCGCCTTCTGGAGGGGCAGCGGCTGATGGCGTCGGCCGAGGACCTGACGAGCTTCGCGGTGACCTTGCAGGAGTATCCGTTCGACATCAGCCGGCCCGGCAACACCCCCGGTGAGCGGGCCCTGATCGCCGCGGGGGCCGGCCTCTGCTCGGTGCGGGCGGTCCGGGCGCAGGAGTCGGCCGCCGCGGCCCGCCGGGTGCTGGAGAGCAGCGTGCCCGGTGTCGACTCGCCGTTCTTCCTGACCACAGCGGCGACGGCGCTGCTGTTCGCGGGACTGCCGGACGAGGCGGATGCCGCCTATCAGCGGGTCATCGACATCACCCGGCAGAGCCAGCGGCTGCTGCTGTACGGCCTGTGCCAGGCGCTGCGAGCCGAGGCGCAGTACCGGCTGGGGGCGCTGTCCGAGGCGCTGGCGGCCACGCGGTCGGCGCTGAATGTGGTGCCGCCCCGCCACTGGGGCCGCACGCTGGCGCTGCCCGTCGCGACCCAGATCCATGCGTTGATCGACTCCGGTGATCTCGCCGGCGCCGATGCGGCGGCCGCGCAGGCCTTCCCTTCGACGAGCCTGGACACCTGGCAGTGGAACGAGTTCCTGTGCGCGAGGGGACGGCTGCGGCTCACCCACCAGGATCCGAAGGGGGCGCTGGAGGACCTCCTGGAGGCCGGCAGACGGCAGCGCCAGTGGACGCGGACGAGTCCTGCCGTGTCGTCCTGGTGGTTCTGGGCCGGCCGTGCCCACCTCGCCCTGGGCGCGCCGGCGGCTGCCCGGGAGCTCGCGGAGGAAGCCGTGGAACGAGCCCGGAAGGGGAAGCTGACCGATGCGCTGGGCGCCGGTCTGCGGCTCCTCGCCACGACGGAGAGCGGCGCGAGGAAACTGGGCATGCTGGAGGAGGCGCTGTCCGCCCTCGACGGCTCTCCGGCGCGGCTCGAACGGGCGCGTACGCTGGTCGACTACGGCTCCACCCTCCATGCGTGCGGACGCACGGAAGCGGCGCGGGAGACGCTGCGTCAAGGGCTCGATCTTGCGTATGCGCTCGGCGCGGCCCGGCTGCATGCCCAGGCCAATGACGCGCTGCTGGCCACCGGTGCCCGTCCCCGCAGGGTCACATCGAGCGGTGTGGAGTCGCTGACCCCGAGCGAGGCCCAGGTGGCGCGGATGGCCGCGGCCGGTGGCACCAACCGGGAGATCGCGGAGGAGCTGTTCGTGACCCAGCGCACCGTCGAGCAACATCTGACATCCGTGTACCGCAAGGTCAAGGTGTCCGGGCGGCGGGGCCTCGGCCGGTTCTTCGACCCCGGAAGTACCGCGAAGTGACGTCCCGGCCGTAGGGCTTCTGCGCGATCTGCCGCAGGAAGCGGTCTCCCGCACCGTGCCAGGACTGCTCCGGTCCACGCCGGCCGTGCCGCGGCGCCGGTCACGGCGCTGCCGTTGCCGCGGTGCCGGGCTCGTCCGCCCGCCCTGAGGAGGCGTGGACGACGACCGCGGTCATGACCAGGCCCGCCCGCACGGTCCAGCGTCCTTCGAAGCCGGTCAGTACCGAATCGCCGAGCTGCCATCCGGGCACCAGCAGCCGCGCGGTGAAGGTCCCGTCGTCCGGATCGAAGGAGAGGAGTGCGTCCTCGAATTCCAGCGGACGCCCCGTCATCGGGAACCACGCCTTGTACACGGACTCCTTGGCACTGAACAGCATCCGGTCCCAGGGCAACGGCGGTGCGCCGTAAGGATTCCGGGGAAGTCCGGCGCGTTCCCCGGGCAGCGCCACGGCTTCCAGGACCCCGTCCGGCAGCGGCTCCGCCGGCTCGGCGTCGACGCCCAGCGCGAGCACCTCCGTGGACCGTGCGACGACCGCGGCGGCGTACCCCTCGCAGTGGGTGAGGGCGCCGACGAGCCCGGACGGCCAGCGCGGTTCCCCGCGTGGTCCCGGCAGGATCGGTACGGGCGGCGAGCCGAGTGCGGCCATTGCCCGGCGGGCACACCAACGGCCCGCCGCGAACTCGCGTTGGCGCTTGTCGACCGCGCGGGAGACAAGGGGCTCTTCCTCGGGCAGGAGCGCCGCAGCCGGCGGTTCGCCGAAGATCTCCGCCGCGGAGACCGTCTCCGGCAGTAACTCGTCGATCATCGCGGGGTCTCCTGTCCTTGCTTCGGTGAGGGCGCGCCTCGCTGGGCGTCGGCGCGGAGCAGTGGCTTACGGCACCGCAGGGCCCGACACTAGAGCGCGCGCCCGGTCAGAACCACCGCAGTGGGTGACCGCACCTCAGTCCCGGGGAAATGACCAGACTTTCCCGGTCCTGGACGACCGCTCCGCCCGCTGGGCGGAAACAGTGCCTGCCTCGGCGGAGGGGAGATCCACACCCGCGGCGGTGTTCCTGGAGCCGGGTCCCTTTAGGGATTTCCCGAGCGTCCCCCCTGCTCCAATGGCCTGCAGCGAATCGTCACCCCGAAAATCGGTCGCCACGCAGTCGAGCGGGCTCGGAGAAAGGCAGTTGACCATGCTGATGCCCGAAATGAACGCACTGCTTCGTGGGGGCCCCACCACCTACGTCGCAAACGAGGAGCGGGTCCGCTACGTACCGGACATGGCCTCCCCGCTCAAGCTGCTCTGCGGCAACCGCTATGAGCACTTCGAGCCGACCCCCGAACGCGTCCGGCAGGACGGTCACACGCTCCGGGTGTTCGTCTGGACGGGCTGCACCTACGTGGCCGAATAGTTCCGTCGGCCGGGGCGGCCGGTGCCATCCGGGCGAGTACGGTGCGCAGCGCGGCGTTGAACCGGTCGGGGAGCTCCTGGTGCGGCATATGGCCGGCGCCGGCGATCACGCTGACCCCGGCGCCGGGGGTAAGGGCGGCGCAGGTCCGGGGCACCTCCAGGGGGATGGCTGTGTCCAGCTCACCGTGGAGGTAGTGGATCGGCACCTGCAACCCGGGCAATGCCGGGCGCGGGTCGTAGCTTTCGGCGCCGGCCTGGTGTTCGTCGATGTAGACGCCGGAGTCCAGGATCTGACGGACCGTCCAGTCGATCAGCGCGGGCGCGGTGCCCGGCGCGTACCACCCCGGCACCCAGCCGGCGACCGTACCGGCCCGGTCGCGGCGCAACCCGGCCACGAGCTCCGCCTGAGTCTCCGTCGACGGCCAGTACCCCGGCGCACCCACCGACACCACGCCCCCAATCAACTCGGGTCGCCGCAGCCCCAGTTCAGTGGCGAAGACCCCGCCGATCGACGATCCGATGACCACCGGACGGTCCAGCCGCAGCGCGCCGATCAGCGCCACCAGGTCGCTGACCACCCCGGCGGTGGTGTTGCCGCGGGCCGGGCGGTCCGACTGCCCACAGCCCCGCCAGTCGACGGTGACGACCCGGTGGTCCCGGGTGAAGTCGGGCAACTGGGCGCACCAGGTTCGGCCACTGGTCCCCCAACCGTGCAGGAACAGCAGCGCCGGGCCGTTCCCCTCGTCCTCGTAGTGGAGCGTGGTGTCATTGATGTCCAGGCTGGGCATGGTGCTTCCCCTCTGCATCGCGACCCTTGCGGGCCGCGCGGTACGTGATGGCCCCAGCCAACCGCGATCGCCCTCGCCGACCAATGACCGATCCGTGCGCACACTTTTCACGAATGGTGATCAATGATCGGCGCCGGTCAGGCGAACAGAGAAACCGGGAGCCATGGAGCTGCGCCAGCTGCGCCACTTCCTCACCGTGGCGGAGGAACTGCACTCGGGCGCGGCGGTGTTGATCAGTCAGGGTGCTGCGTCTCGACTCCACGCATGCCTACACCGCTGCAGGAAATCGACTATGAACAAATCGTCCTGTATCTGACCGGTACACCCGCGCCGTCGCCGCGGACGTGCGCCGAGACGAGACCGTGAGACATGGGTCCGCTCCGGACCAGGGCGAGGCCGTCTCATCCCGGATGATCCGGCCCCGTCTCAGATGATTTGGTCCGATGCACCTGCGGTCTCAGCTGACCCGGCCGACCGACATGTGCGCCCCGGCTCTTCGCCTCCGTCGCATGTGGTGTTCCGCAGTTCGCGGATCAGGGACGAGATCACATGAGAAGATCTACGAGATCGCGGCCGAACAAGCGGGTGTCGCCATGGACCGATGCCTTTTTGTGGATGACCGGCTTGAGAACATCAACGCCGCAGTCAGGCTCGGGATGACCGGTGTGCACTACCGCGAACCCGCCGACCTTCGTGGGTCGTTGGGCTTGCTGCTGGGCAACTGATTCACCAGTGGCGGACGACGCCGAGGCCAGTACCGCCTTCGAGATCACGCAGGATACGGTCGAGCCGAGCCGGCTCGGTGCGGCCCAGGATTCGGCCCGGGTCAGCCGCCGGCCCGGCGGAACGTGAGGGAGCACGGTGATCTCGGACTACCAGCAGCGACTGCGTGAACGGTTCCTTTCCGTCCCCGAGTGTGCTCCGCCGGCCCCCTGGCGCCCGGTCCTGAGCCGCCAAAACCCCATCGGCGGCCTGCTCGGAATCGGCTTCGCCGTCGCTCCCGACACCGGTCACGACCTCGTTATGGCGGTCTCCGGCGGCGGGCACGGCCTCTTCGACGCCCTCACCGGGGAGAAGATCGCCAGGGACCGCGATCCGGACCCCGACCACAGCACCCCGGACGCGGTACCGGACCTCTCCTGTCCCGGACTCGGACCGATCGCCGGGACCCGGGTCCAGATCGCCGGGCTCTTCGGCGGCGGTCTCCACACCACCACCCATGACGGCTGGAGCCTGGAGGTCGTCAGCCCCGAGTGGCCCCATCACCGGGTTCTGCTCTCCAGAGACGGAGGCATGCCGCACAGCGGACCGCACGGCGAACGCTGGTGGCACATCTTCGACTCCAACTACTCCGAACTGCGGACCGCCGGCTTCTCGCCGTCCGGACGCACCCTCGCGGTCGCCACCAGCAGCGACCTCAGCCTCTGGGCCCGCCCGGACCCCGAAACAGGAACCACGGGCAAGACCGCCTCATGAAATGCGCCGATTTCGCCCTGACCATGGCGCTCGAACCCGCTGTCATCGCGCCAGTGCTCAACCATCCGTCGCTTCCGCTCGACGACCCCGGCGGTCTGGAGATCAGCGACGAAAACGCCGCTGCCGTGCCGGAAGAACGCGTAGCGCGAGACGGAATGAACTTTCCCCGCTCGCTCCGGCAGAGGGTGAACGCCTCGGCCACCTTGGTTCCCGGTGCCGCCGCGGGCCACTCCCGCGCCAGGGGCGCCCCTCCAGCAAGGCCGGCGGGGGCTGCGTCGCCTGACCGCTAGGGTGCTGGGGTGAACAGTGCGATATCGCGTAAGCCGAGCACGAAGCGGCAGCAGGAGTCGAAACCGGCGTGGGGCTGGCGGGTCGCCGGGCTGATGCTTGGTCTCGTGCTCTCCCTCGTCGGCGCCGGAGCTGTCTTTGTCAACAGCGTCCAGGGTGTGCAAGCCACCGGTCTGGTGGGCACACGCGGCACCTTCACGGTCGATTACTGCACCGACACCAATCCCAGCGGGAAGAATTCGGACTACGAGTGCGGTGGCGATTTCATCCCTCGCGGCGGTGATACCGACGACGGGTGGAGTGGCACGCTCGAGAACGCGGACGACTATTCGGCCGGGGAGAAGCATGACGTCGTCAAGTCCTGGCTGGGCAGCGAGTGGCGCTTCCGGGAGGTCGGTGTCGGGGCGACCTTGGGGTCCGTGATGTGGTTCTGCATGGGACTGGTGATCCTGGCGATGGGTGCCTCCCAGGTGCGCACATGGGGGAAGAGCTTCAAGAAGTAAGGGCAACGACCGCCGCGAGGTGCGGCGGCCGGCTCCCCTACTGGATGTTCAGCAGGTGGGGGTGTGTCGGGTCGACGGGGCAGATGAAGATCCGTAGTGCGCCCCATCGACCAGGAGACAATCCGGTGGGCGTGCAGGCGTCCACTTGGTCTGCCTCGGCATCCTCGATGGGGCGCCAGCTCTTGGAGCCACCGTCCCATTCGCTGCTGCCGAAGCTGAGCAGTAGGTCCATCGAGGCTCCGCACCGGCAGTTGACGGGCGCCGGATCGGTCAGATGCCAGGATGCCCAGCCGCCGGCCTTGCAGCCGGGGGCGATGGACAGGTCGTACTGGTAGGCGAAATCAGTCTCTTCCAGCCACTGCTCGTCCTGTGCGTCGAGGCGCGCGCAGAGTGCCTCGGGCAGCAGATCCGCGTACTGATACTCGGTCACCTGCTCAGGGTGCAGTACGCACGGGGTCGGCAGGTAGGGGTCGTGGGTGTCCCGGGGCTGCGGAGGCGCGCTGCCGGGTGCGGAGGAGACATCGGACGCGCGCCGCCAGACGAGGTGCACGTACGGGCCCCCGTAAAAGCGGGGCTGGCCGGGCAGGTCCTGGTGATCGGTGGGGCACCACAGCACCTGGAGGAGGTCGGTCCCTGAGGGGAATCCAACGGTCGGGATATCGCGGGCGTGCAGCTGGGCGACGGCCACCAGGGGGTTCGGCTCCTGATGCGCCTCGGACTCGTACCAGCGGGTGGTGTAGCGGATGAGGTCGATGGACGCGCCGCGGCGGCCGGATGCCTCGTCGAGCAGAGCGAGCTCCTCCGGACTGCGCCGGCCGCCGCGCCCCGCCCCCTGCTGCGCCTCCCGCCTGGCCTGAGCCTGCTGCAACGCGAGGACGAGCGCAGGGGCTATCGGCTCACTGCGCTGCACCATACGGGGCGCGGTGCACGTGGGCCACGGCTCGTCGGCGGGCCAGAGCAGCGGGCCGCCGATCGAGCTTTCTTCGATGTCCGGAGCGCCGGGTCTCGGGTGCAGCCGGGTCGTCTCCCTGGTGTGGGCTGCCAGTTCGGGCAGTACGGCGGTGACGTCAATGGGGCGTGGTGGTGTCGTACGGGACAACGTGCTGCTCTCCTGAGGCTGCTGCGGTGTTGAGGCTGTCTCTGCGCGCACCCACCATTACGGATGAGGCGGGGCCGTGCACCTGCGTCACCGGGGCGGCTGCGCGAGCGCACTGGCCATCACTGACAGCCCTTAGGGGGCGACAGCGTCCGGACAGACCCAGCCAACATGATTCACGTTCGCTGCGTCAGCCGAGAGCGGTACGGACGCAGCGATCAGTCGAGGATCGTCCACCAGCTGACTCAGCGGCGCCTCCCTGTGTCGCTACAGCAAGTCGGGGCGCCGCAGCCCCAGTTCAGTGGCGAAAAAAGACCGCTGATCATGGTGGTTCTCCTCTGCCTCGTGACCTTGCGGGCCGCGCGGTACGTGATGTCCCCCACCCAACCGCGATCCCCCTCTCCGACCAGTGAGCGATCCGTGCCTACACTTTTCGCGAACGGTGATCAATGATCAATGCCGGTCACTGCGGACAGGGGAGGCCGGGGCCATGGAGCTGCGTCAGCTGCGCTACTTCCTCACCGTGGCGGAGGAACTGCACTTCGGCCGGGCCGCCGAGCGGCTGCACATCGTGCAGTCCGCGGTGAGCCAGCAGCTCCGCCGGCTCGAACGCGAGCTGGGTACCGAGCTGTTCGCCCGTTCCACCCGTGTCGTCCGGCTCACCGAGGCCGGCAACCGGCTCCTCCCGTTCGCCAGGGAGATGCTCGCCCTGCAGGCACGCGCCCGGGAGGCCGTCGACGAACTGCGGGCCGAACAGGCCGCGACGGTGCGCCTCGGCACCAGCTCCGGGCTGGGTGCCTGGCTGGACGTCGTACTCACGGCGTACGCCCGGCACACCGGCCACGCCCAGCTGGAACTCGTCACGGGCAGCACCGAGGAGCGCCTGACGCAGGTGCGGGCCGGCGACCTGGACGCCGCCCTGCTGCGTGGTGAACGGACCGACCCCGGGCTGGAGTTCCTGCCGCTGTGGCAGGACGCGCTGATGGCGGCGCTGCCCGCGGGCCACGAGCTCGCAGCGCGGGAGACCGTCGAACTGACCCGGCTCGCGGAACTGCCGCTGCGGCTCTCCCCGCGCTCCCGCAACCCCGCGCTCCACGATCTGGTGATGCGCTCCTGCCGGGCGGCCGGCTACACGCCCGTCCTGGGCCCGGAGTTCACCAACGACCAGGACACCCTCGCCGCCATCGGCCACGGCAAACCGTCCTGGACGGTCTTCTACGCCCCGCACGCCGAGCAGCTCCCCGTTCCCGGCGTGGTGTTCCGTCCCCTGAGCGACCCGGCGCCGGTCATGCGGGCCTACCTTGCGGTCCGGAACGGTCCGCCCCGGGCCGCGCTGCGTGCCCTGATCGGGGCCTGCTACGAGGCGGTCGACGGTGGCCCGGTCATACGGCCCGGCTCGCCGCTTGCCCGGGATGTGTGCGACGTCGGCCGTTGACCCGTGCTGGTGCCGGTGAAGTGTGGGTGGTGACCGGGTGTCTGGCCGAGGGGCCGGACCGGGCGGGGGCCGCGTATGCGGCGCGACCGGGCGTTTGCGGGGGTCTCAGGCCGCGCGACCGGGCGTGTGCGGGCGTCAGGCCGCCGCAACCGGGCGTGTGCGGGCGTCAGGCCGGCGCGGGCGCGTTCTCGGCCGTACGCCGGCGTTTCCAGTAGGCGACCGTCAGCACGGCCAGAAGCGGTCCCCACAGGACCAGCGGCGCATAGCAGAGGTGAAACCAGGCTGCCTCCCAGCCACCCGCCTCGCCCGGAAACTCACGGGGAAGGACGTCACCTCGGATCGTCCTGCCCATGATCTGGGTGACGGGCGCCAGGAAGGTCCACAGGAACGTGAGGAGAACGGCACCGATCGTGGCCGGGACGACTGCCGCCATCGTCGGGACCCGGCGGCCGCCCAGTAACGGGAGCCAGCGTGGAAACACCTCGCCCCATTGAGCGATCAGGCCGAACGCGGTGAACGCGAGCGCCTCCGACAGGATCGACAGGAAGACAACGTACGCCCGCTCGCCGACCCCGATGCCGTGGTCGAACGCGATCGGAAGCCTCCACAGGCTGGACGGCAGGACGGCCAACACCACGGCGAGGGCGACATATTGCATCCGCCGGGACACTCCGGGGACGGGCTCGTGGGCCACTTGCCATGCGGCCCTGAGCAGCCCGGGGCGGGCGGCGAGGTCCTCGGTGGGCGGGAGCGGCTGCATGTACGGTCCCTTCTTCTCGGTGGGCTCGGCTCTTCTCAGTGGGCTCGACCGGCCCGTTCACCCCTGAAGGTCGCACCCGGGCGGGCACCGAGGATCGCTCCGCGGGCTGAACCGGCTCCGCCGTCCAGCCGAGGGACCGGTGCGACCGAAGGAGGACAGCAGAGGAGTCAGGGGGTCAGGGAGTCAGGGAGTCAGGGAGTCAGGGGGTCAGGGAGTCACGGGGTCAGGGAGTCACGGGGTCAGGGAGTCACGGGGTCAGGGAGTCACGGGGTCAGGGAGTCAGGGAGCGGATGACTCCCCGCTCTCCGTGTCGACTCTGACCAAGGTGAGCACTCCCCAGGTGATGAGCACCGCGCCGATGCCCTCCGGGATCAGCCACCATCCCGTGCGGACCCGGTCCTCGTACACCAGGATGCCCAGGGTCACGCTGACCAGCCCCTCGCCCAGGGTGAGGGCGGGCTGGGAGGCCACCAGTGGGCCGGATTCCATGGCGTTCGCCAGGAGGAAGAGGGAGCAGGCGCCGGCCGCGACGAAGGCGTACGTCTGCCAGCCGGAGAAGAAGGCGCCCGCGCCATGCTGTTCGAAGGTCTCGGTTGCGGACTTCATGAGGGTGGCGGTCAGGGCGTAGCCGATCGCCGAGGCGGAGCTGAAAAGGGCCGCGCGTGCTTTTCCCCGGGGTTGGCGCAGGGCGGCCAGCACGCAGAGCGAGATGACGAGCGTGGTGGTGAGCAGGGTCAGTACCCACGTGCCTGTCGACACCACAGAGTTGCCGCCCGACGGCGCGGCAGCGGCCAGTGTGAGAGCGAGCCCGCCGGCGACCGTGACGGAGGCGGTCCAACCGGCCGCGGGCAGCCGCCGCCGGGAGAACGCACAGGCGATCAGGAGGGTGAAGGGCAGTTCCGTCACCAGGATGGGCTGCACCAGCGACAGTGGCCCGAACGCCAGGGCCAGTGCCTGGCATGCGGCGGCGCCGACCACCACGGCGATCCCGCCGAGCCACGCCGGGTGGTGCAGCAGGTGACGGACCAGCCGGATGCTGAAGGCGTCGCCAGGGGGAACGGACCGCGCGCCGACGCGTTGCAGCACCGTTCCTGTGGCATTGCCCACGGCCGCCAGCAGGGCGAACAGTGCGGACAGCACGGCTGCCACGGGCGGCCCCTCCGGGTCGGCGCATCGGTTGATGACCGCCACGGTGGCAGAGGAACCAGGTGCGCCGGGAGCGCACCACCGCGCGCAGGAGACCATCACACGATCGGCGGGGTCACACCCCTGGCCGCTCCGGGTGCCGCCCGGCGGTGCGGAAGCTCGGGCCGAGCGCCGTCGCACCGAGTCCCGTCAGTTCCGCGGCGAGCAACACGAACCACACACCCACCAGCAGCAAGTGGGCCCGCTGTGGGATGCCGTGCCAGCCAGGGTGACCGAACAGCGGGCCGACGGTGCTCACCGCGGTCGTCAGCCCGGCAGCCAGCACTCGTACGCCCCAGCGGCGAACCCTCGGAAGACGGGGGCGTTCGCCCGCGCCCGCGCCCGCCACGCAGAAGAACACCATGGAGGCGAAGAGGAAGAAATGCGCCAGTGCGCTGGTGGCCGTGTGCCACGGATGTACGGCATCGCAACTCCACTCCACGGAAGGCGCGCAGCGCATGGGCAGGATGACATCGCCCAACGACGACATACCGAGGGCAAGCACCGAGGCCCAGCCGGCACGGGCCCACCTTCCTCCGGCGGAGCGGCCTGCCAGGAGCGCTCCCGCCATCACGATGACGGCGCAGGCAGCCTCGATGCCTCCGAACAGCGCACGGAACGGCTGGTCGGCCGCGTAGAGCTCACTTGCGTAGGAGTGCCTGGGGTCCAGCCCAGTAGGCAGGACGAACTCAAGGACCCAGCTGTTGTACAGCACGGCTGCCGTCGCCAGCAGAAGGGCCGCCCAGCCCTCCCGCGACATATCGCGCTGCCCGAGGCTTGCGCGGGCAGAGCTGGAGATATGGGGCACGGTGTGTCCTGTTCGTGTGACGTCGTGAGTTCGCAGTCACCAGTCACCCTTCACCATTCACCGCTCAACTCGGGGCATTCCGCATTTCGAGGTCAGGTCCGAGGCTCACGGTGGACAGTGACGGCCCGGAGTCCGTCGACCGGGGCCCGGATGCCCCTCTGCCAGATCGGGCCGGCCGAACGTGTCGGCCCCACGGGAACGGTGATCGCCACCGACATCGATGTGTCTTCCGCACCCTGATGGCGGCGCGCGGTGCGGACCTCGCCTACGGTCGGACGCTGCCCAGGCTGCTGCGTGAGGCCGGTCTGGACGACGTCCAGGCCGATGCGTACTTCCCGATCACCTCGCCGGCATGTGCCGTGCTGGAGGCCGCAACGGTGCGGCAGATCCGCCATCGTCTGGTGGCGGAAGGACTCGCCACCGACGAGGAGATCGACCGTCACCTGGCGAACGTCGCCACCGGACGGCTCGACCTGGCCACCGCCCCGATGATCTCCGCCTGGGGCCACCGCCCGTAACCCCTCCCCCGGTGGCCCACCTCCTCTGTTCGCCCTCCCGAAGGTCTGTCGCATCGGCTTGGAAACAGACGCGTCAGGTGCCTTCCGGGGCGCCTTCTGTATCTGTCAGTTTGCGGGCGCGGTAGTTGGCGACATTGCGACGGTTGCCGCAGATGCCGGGCATGCAGTAACGGCGTCGCCCGGCCTTGCTGGTGTCGACGAACATCCCGTTGCACGCCGGGGCGGTGCAGTGCCGGAACCGGTCGTGGCTCAGAGTTCGCAGGGCGCCGAGCAGCCCCGTGCCCATGAGGACGGCCAGCTCGTCGGCGAGAGAGGCGTTCGAAGAGGTCGCGATGCACCACTGCCACCGGCCTGTGGCGTCGTGGTACAGGGAAGGGCCGATGGCAGCTCGGGCGACCAGCGCGTTGGCGGCGTTGACGACGTCTTCCTCAGTGGCGGCCTCCAGGATGGTGCGGACTTCCTGGCGGAGGGTGCGCACTTGGTCGAGATCCTCTTCGGTGGGCCGATGGCCGTGCTTCACGGCGTCCGGGTGGAGGTCGTGCTCGGCGAGGAACTGGGCCAAGGCGGCCGGGGCGGCGAGGATCTCGCCCGAACTGCGGACTGCCGGGGCGGTGTTGACCAGGTCAGTGGCTGCCCCCGCACCCAGCGCGTAATCAGAGAAATCGATTTTCAAGCCTTACTCCATGTTACGGTAACCGGAGAAAGCCAAGTTTACCCCTTAGCTTGGGAGTGTTTGCCATGGCTACGCACACGAAGCCCGCGTGGAGGTTGGCCCACCGGGTCCGCGTGTCGGGCGGCGAGGTCGCCGCAGGCGTCTTCGGAGAAGGGCCACCCGTGGTCCTTGTTCACGGCACCCCGGCCTGGTCCTACCTGTGGCGCGAGGTCGCCCCACTACTGGCCCGCGAGCACACCGTTCACGTCTGGGACCTGCTCGGCTTCGGTGACTCCCGTCCTGATCCGGGCGTTGAGCCCTCGATCGCCCAGCAGGCCCGCACGCTGGTCGAGCTCACCGAACACTGGGGCCTCGACTCGCCGAGCCTGGTCGGCCACGACATCGGCGGAGGGATCGTGCTGCGAGCCCACCTGGTCGAGCAACTTCCTGTCCACCGGCTGGCGTTGCTGGACGCGGCGGTCCTCGGCCCCTGGAACACGCCGTTCACCGAGCACCAGCAGCGGCACGCGGACGTCTACCGCACCATGCCCCCTGACATCTTCGGCGACGTCATCGCCGCACGTTTTCGCACTGCCACTCACCGTCCGATGTCCGACGACGTCGCACATGCCTATCTGTCCCCGTGGGCCGGAGCGGCCGGCCAGCAACGTTGGATCGATCAGGTGACAGCCGTCAGCTTCGAGGACACCCGCGAAGTCGTGGACCGACTGGACAAGATCACCGCTCCGACCCTGGTGGTGTGGGGTGAGCAGGATCTGTGGCTCGAACCGGCGACCGGCGATCGCCTCGCCTCTTCGATCCCCGGGGCGCACCAGGCGACCGTCCCTGAAGCTGGACATTTCGTCGCTGAAGACAACCCGCATGACACTGCAGACGCCCTGCTGCGCTTCTTCTCCTAAGGGCTCCCCATTCGCTTGAAGGCGGCGCATATGGCGGTTCCGGAGGGGACTTGGCGTTGTCGGCAGAGTTGGGGTAGCACCCGAGCGGCCGTCGCCGGTCCTAGGGGCGTGTCGTTCGGACAGCAGGACCGGCCCCCGTCGCCCGACCGGGGGCCGTCGTCATGCCGGTATATCGACGGCGCCCCGCCGGCCCAGGAAGGGGGCGACGGCGTGTGGCACGGACGGCCCGGCGTCGGTACTCCTCGCCCGTGCGCGCTGCGCCATCCGGGTTACGTTCCTCGCCAGCTGTGGCGTGGCGTCCGGCGGGTCCGTTGAATCGGTGCTACCGACGGTGGGGTGCCCATCCCCTGGCGGGGGACCATGGACGGCTGCTGGTGTGATGCAGTTCCGTCGAGTTCTTCAGGGCACCCCCGGCAGGTGAGCGCGCTCGGACAGTCTCCTGCCTTCCGGCGTGCATCAGCCCCCCACCTCCTTCACGGAGCCTTCGAAAGGGGCTGTCCAGCATGGCACTCGCTCTTACTCTCACACCGGCAACCGTCTCGGCGGGCCAGACGTTCCAAGCCGCTGTCACCGGTGCCGCACCGGGAGAGGTGATCACCTTCACCTATGACGCGGCACTCCCCCAGTCCGTAGTCGCTGACGCCGCAGGCAATGCGAGCGTCACCTTCACAGGGACCACGACGGGCCCAGTAGTTGCCGTCGGCCCCGCCAGTGGCGCCGCCACCGCGACCCTGACCATCAGCGCGGCAGAGAACTGTGTGATCACGCTGACGACCACACCGGCCAACCCGACGGCCGGCCAGCCGGTGACCGTCACCGCCACCGTCACCTGCAACGGCACCCCCGTCGAGGGCGCGACCGTACTCTTCGCCACCCTCAACGGGCCCCTGGGCATCGGCGTCACCAGCGCCGCCGGGACAGCCAGCGTCACCACCAGCACGCTGCCGAGCGGGCTCAACGTCGTCACCGCCACCGTGATCGCCGCCGACACCACCTGCATCTGCGTCGGCATCTCCGCGACGGTGGACATCACCGTGGGCGCGGCACAGAACTGCGCGATCACGCTGACGACCACGCCGGCCAACCCGACCTTCGGCCAGCCGGTGACCGTCTCCGCCACCGTCACCTGCAACGGCGCCCCCGTTCAGGGCGCGACCGTACTCTTCGTCACCGCCAACGGGCCCCTGGGCATCGGCGTCACCAGTGCCGCCGGGACAGCCAGCGTCACCACCAGCACGCTCCCTGTCGGAGCCAACGTGGTCACCGCCACCGTGATCGCCGCCAACACCACCTGCCTCTGCGTCGGCGTCGCCGCCACCGCGACCGTCAACGTCGGCGCGGCACCGAGCTGCGTGGTCACGGTGTCGTCCACGCCCGCCAACCCGACGGCCGGCCAGCCGGTGACCGTCACCGCCACCGTCACCTGCGGCGGCGCCCCCGTCCAAGGGGCGACCGTGCTCTTCTCCACCACCAGTGGCCCCCTGGGCATCGGCGTCACCAACGCCGCCGGCCAGGCCAGCGTCACCACCAGCACGCTCCCTGCCGGAGCCAACGTGGTCACCGCCACCGTGATCGCCGCCAACACCACCTGCTCCTGCGTCGGGGTGTCCGGGACGGCGACCGTCAACGTCGGCGCATCGACAGGGAGGCTCACGGCGAACCCGGCCTGCTACACGCTGAACCTCCCCCCGCTGCCGTGGGCTTTCGCCACCGCCACCTTCAGCGCGAGTGGCGCGACTCCGGGCGCGGTGGTCACCTTCCACCTGGACGGCCCCTCCGGCCCCGTGGTGTGCACCGCCGTGGCCAACGCCAGCGGCAACGCCAGCTGCACGGCCACCCTCAACATCGGCCAGGTGCTGTACTCCAGCTACACCGCCACCACACCCACTGCCGGTGGGACGCTCAGCTCGTCCAGCACCCTGGGCATCTGCCTCACCTGAGGTCTCGTCCCGTCCCGGCCGGCGTGCTGCGTGGCAGGAAGCGTGCAGCCGCTGATCCGAACCGGCGAGAACGGCCTCGGGCCGATGAATGACCCAGCGAGACAGCCGTCCCCCGTAACGCACATACGGGGGACGGCTGCTGGGCCACAAGGATAAGCCCGGAGACATGGCGGTCCCCGTCGGACCGATTGACCCTCATCGCGAAAAGTCACCGAAGGAGCGGAAAATGGGCTGCAATTGCGGCGGCGGTGCCCGCCAGGCCATCACCATCTACCAACTGACGCTGCCTGACGGCACGGTGCGCCACTACTACACGTGGCAAGAGGCTGATGCGGCCAACAAACGAGCGGGCGGCATCGGCACCATCCTCATCATCAATCAGTAACGGATCGCCCGGGGCATTCGCGGTTACAGGGTGGGTTTCATGAGCCTTCTGGAGTTTTTGCTTTCCCTCGGCGCCACGTGCCGCCTCACCAGATTCATCACCAAGGACACCCTCGCGGCGGGCTTCCGCTCGTGGGTCGCCGACCGGTTCGGCGATGACTCCAAACCGTCCTACCTGGTCAGCTGCAGCTGGTGTACGAGCGTGTGGGTGGCTTCCGCCATGGCCGTCCTCACTCACTGGACCGGAGGAACGGCAGGGCTGCAGATCACCACAACAGCCCTGTCCCTTTCCTACCTCGCCGGGCTCGCTTCCCAGTGGCTCGACTGAGCCGGTCCGCCCGGGCCACGGCCGTCGGCCGGTCCGTCCCTGCGGCGTCTGCTTTCCGCGTCGGGAAAAGGGCGTCGCTTCAGCGGCCGACGGCCTTGCGGAGCTGTTCCTTGTTCATCTGGGAGCGGCCGTCGATGTTCTTCTTCTTGGCCTCTTCATACAGCTGGTCCCTGGTGGGGCTCAGCGGCCCCTTGTGGGAGCGCTCGCCGCCCCGCTGCGGGGCGGATTTCGGGTCCCGGAGGGAGGTCTTGCTCGCGGACTTGGCCTCACCGGAGCGGGCGCGTTCCTTATTGACGGTGCGCGCGGCGATCTCCTTCGCCCGCTTTTCGGAGGTGCCCCGTTCCTCGGCCTGTTCCTTGATGTGCTCGTACTGCCGCTCACGCTTCTTGTTCGAACCCGCAGGCATGATGCCGCTCCTCGATCGCGATCTTCTGGATGTCCTTCCACGGCCCGGCGGATCCACAGGCCGCCACTGGCCATGAAGCCATCTACCAGTTCACGCCCAAAGGGCGCGGGACGCCACATCAACGGGCTGGTCCCCTGAGCCGGCCCCTGAACCGGCCCCTAGAGAACGACGGACTCGACGAGCTTCGCAATGGCCTCGACGGCCGTCTGCTCATCGTGGCCCTTGGCGACGATGACGACTTCCTTGCCGTGGCTCATCTCCAGCATCTGCAAGCTGAACAGGCTCTTCGCGCTGGCTTCCTTGCCGTCGACGAGGAACATGATGTCCGAGACGTAGCCCTGCGCTTCCTGCACAATCCGCGACGCGGGACGCACCCGCAATCCGCCCGGCGACGCAATGGTCACGGTCGTCTCCGCCATGAACTGACTCCTTCAACCGACAGCGGCCGGCAAGCTTTCGGCCAGGCGCCCGCCACACGAAGCGTCGGCCCGATGGGTGAGGCACCCACGGCCCCGTGAACCCGCACCGGCCTGCCAACGCGCTGCTGTCGCGCCGATGCCACCACTGCGTGATCACTTCCGGTAACTTACGGCCCCCAGGCTTCCGGCTTCGCGTGTCGCCACACCTCTCAGAGCGTGGACCGGAAACCTGTCCGGCGCTACTCGCCGGGGAGGCCACCTCCGCCCGCTCCAGGGGACCGTCGGGGGTGGCCTCGGCATCGCAGCCCACCGCCCGGCCCGACCGTACCGGTGATGCGGAAGAGTCCCCCGCGGAGGGGGCCGATCGGCCCCACCGCACAGCGTCGGCCGCGCGATCGCCCGGCGAGGTGGCGATATTGCGCTTTGATAACGTCGCCGGTGCGGCGGCGATCCGTTTATCCCGTCTGCGCAGAGCGTTTCCGGTGGGGAATGTCGGATCGAGAGACGGAGCTCAGGTGACGCTACGCACTGTCCGCGACGCCGTCGTCCCGGGTGGCCGCGCCGCCCTCGTCGGCCGCGAGCCGGGCGGACGCCGCGTGAAAGGCCTCGAGGCCGGCCGCGAGCTTGACGACGTCGGAGGGTTCCATCCGCTCCAGGGTGGCCGTGACCTCCCGGCTCCGCGCCGCTCGGTACTCCTCGAGCAGCACTTTGCCGCGCAGGGTCAGCCGCAACTCGACCTCACGACGGCTGGTCGCACTGGGGCCCCGTTCGGCGAGACCCATCGCTTCCAGACGGTCGCAGAGCCTGCTCACCGCCGAGGGACGCGAGGCGAGCGCCTCGGCGAGCGTGCGCAGATTCGTACCTTCCCGTTTCTCGATCACCAGCAGGGCGCGGAGCTGGGAGAGGGAGACCTCCGCCGAGCGCGCCGCCTCCTGTCCGTGCCCCCACAGGACCTCGAGCAACTCGGAGGCGGCAAGGGCCGCCGCGCTCGCCTGTTCGCGGGAAGGGGACCGACTGGTGAAACGGGACACACGAACACTCTGTCACCCTGCGCCTCCCGTTGTCAGACCGACCCTGCTCTTGGCGCCGCACGAAGGGTGCTCGGGAACCATGACTGATCGCATCGAGGTGGGAGCGGTGCTGCGTGCCTCGCTCCCGCACGCCCTGCTGGACACCGTGCGTGACCATCTCGCCTCCGCCTACGGGGCTACCTCGGTGCACCTGTTCCTGACGGACTACGGCGGTACGGTCCTCAGCCCGTGCGGCTCCTCGGAAGGCGGCGAGGGCTCACTGCCCATTGCCGGCAGCCCGGAGGGGCGGGCACTGGGAAGCCAGGAGCCGCGCGAGCAGCAGACCCCCCACGGTGAGGCCATCGACCACCATCTCCCGGTGACGGTGCGCGGCGACCGGATCGGCATCCTGACCGTCCGGCTTCCCGCCGGACGGTCCACGTCGGCCGTCCTCGACGAGCTGCGGCAGGTGGCCGGCCAACTGGGTCACGAGATCCTTGTCGCCGAGCGGGACACCGATGTCTACCAGCGGGTACGCCGCGTCAGCCGCCTCACCGTGGCGGCGGAGATGCAGTGGCAGCTGCTCCCGGCCCGGGCGTGTACCGCTGCGCAGTACGCCGTCGGTGCCCAGCTGGAACCCGCCTACGCCGTGCACGGCGACAACTTCGACTGGGCGTCGGACGGCGACCAGCTGACCCTCACCGTCACCAACGGCATGGGGCAGGGCGTCGACGCATCGCTCCTCACCCACCTCGCCGTCAGCGCATTGCGCAACGCCCGCCGGGCCGGCGTCAGCCTCGCCGATCAGGCGGCACTGGCCGACCAGGCGGTCTACAGCCACTACCGGGGCAGGTCCCATGTATCGACACTGCTTCTGCGTGTCGACCTCGCGACGGGGCACATGGAGATCATCGACGCGGGTTCGCCGCAGATGTGGCGGCTGCGGGGCAAGTCCGTCGAGCGCATCGAGCTGGACAGGCAGCTGCCGCTGGGCATGTTCGAGGAGTCCCACTACGCGGCGGAGAGCTTCACGGTCGAGCCGGGTGACCGACTGCTGTTCGTGAGCGACGGGGTATACGAGGCGCCCTCGCCGCAGGGCAGAAGGTATGCCGAGGGCGCGCTCGCGCGGGCGCTGCACGCCACGCGGCTGCTGCCCGCCGCCATGGCGCCGGGGGCCGTCCTGCGTGATGTGGCCGAATACCGTGCTGCGGAGACGCTGGATGACGCCGTGGTGCTGTGTTTTGACTGGTTCGGAAACGATCTCCGTTAGGCGGCGACCGGTGTCGGCCAGGTGCCGGCGCCCTTGAACCGTTTCCGCCTCTGCGCGGCCCGTGCCCGGTTCCCTTCAGGAGGGGCTGCCTCCGGCATGGTCCGGATCCGGGATCTCATATCTCCTCTCCGGCCGCAAAATCACCGCACGGATTCAGCCGTCCGGCCGTTCTCCGCCTCGGCGGGTGAAGAGGGGGCCCGCGCCTACCCACGCTTGATCGCGCTCGCTAACATTTGCCGGAAGGCAATTATCGTCGAGCGCGGGTGGGTCCGGCCGCACCGTCGGGCGAGAAGTCCCGAGGCGGTCAGGCGGGCCGGACCCCGGAAGGACACTGAGTTGGTTTCCGCTGAGGCTGCCGCACGCGAGCGCGTCACCAGCGTGCTGCGCGAAGAGGCCGATGACATTTCGGACCGATGGGTGCAGTTGCAGCTGGCGCAGCCGTCGCTGGACGGGGATGTGAGCGAGGTCGAGCTGGGTGAGGAGGCCGATGCGCTGGTCGGCGCTCTGCTCTCCGGTCTGGACTGCGGCCTTCCGGTCGAGCAGGTGGTCACCTCGCACGAGGAGATGCACCGGGCGGTGTCGGAGATCTCGATGCGGCGTGCGCGCCGGGGCGTCTCCCCCACCGCGACCTCCCTGGCGGTCCTGTCGCTGAAGGAAGCCCTGCTGGAGGCCGTGCAGCGGCGGACCCGTGAGGGGGAGGACCTCTTCGGCAGTGCGGTGCTGATCAACCGCTTGCTGGACACTGCGGGTGCGCTCTCGTTCGAGATCTTCGTCGAGGGGCGCGAGGAGATCATCCGCCGGCAGAGCCAGCAGTTGCTGGAGGTGTCCACGCCGGTCGTCAGGTTGTGGCGCCAGGTCCTTGCCGTACCGCTGATCGGCACGCTCGACACCGCACGTACCCAGGTGGTGATGGAGAACCTCCTCCAGGCCATCCAGGAGCACGAGGCGCTGGTCGCCATCATCGACATCACCGGCGTGCCCACGGTCGACACGGCCGTCGCCCAGCACCTGATGCACACCGTCAACGCGGTGCGTCTGATGGGCGCGGACTGCGTCATCAGCGGCATCCGGCCGCCCATCGCGCAGACCATCGCGCAGCTCGGGATCGACCTGTCGACGATCCTGACCCGCGCCACCCTCGCCGACGCCCTCGGAGAAGCCGTGAAGCTCACCGACGCAGCATCGGACACCGCCCCGCTGGACAGGCGATGAACGCCCCCGCCTCGGGTGGCGTCCCGATTCTGCGTCTGGGGAACGTCCTGGTCACGGGCCTCCTCAATGAACTCGACGACAAGACCGCCGTGGCGTTCACCCAGGAGCTCACCGACCGCATCACCAGCGATGGGGCCCGCGGTGTCCTCATCGACATCTCCCGGCTGGAGATCGTCGACTCCTTCGTGGCCCGTACGTTGATGGAACTGACCACCATGGCGCGGCTGTTGGGTGCCCGGGTGATCGTTGCCGGGATGCGGCCGCCGGTCGCCATCACCCTGGTCGAGCTGGGACTCCAGCTCACCGGAGTGGAGACCGCGCTCAACGCCGAACAAGGCATGGCCGCGTTGGGCTGGCGTCAGAGTCCACAGCCGTCCGGAGGGAGCCTGAGTGAGTTCCGCCCGGAGCACTGACGATGCGGTGGCTCCCGCCGCCACCCCGGCGAACGACACCGCTGGCCGTAACGGAAAGGGAGACCGTGACGGACATGCGGACCGGACCGTCCACGAGGTGCGTACCGAGGAAGACCTGCTGACCGTCCGCCACGCGGTGCGCGCGGCCACCTTGCGTGCCGGATTCAGCATCGTCGACCAGACGCGGGTGGTCACCGCCGCCAGTGAGCTGGCGCGCAACGCCTTCATCCATGGCGGAGGCGGCAGCGTGACCATCGAGTATCTGACGCTGGGCGGGAACGCCGGGCTGCGTCTGACCGTCAATGACAGCGGGCCCGGCATCAGGGACGTCGACGCGGCGCTGACCGACGGCTTCACCACCGGCGCGGGCCTCGGCCACGGTCTGGGGGGCGCCCGGCGGCTGATGAACGACTTCGAACTGCACACCGCGTCCGGGCAGGGCACAACCGTGATCGCCACTCGATGGGCGGGGCGTTGACTCTCCCCGAAGCCTTGCCGACGGCACACATCGCTGTCGACCACTACAGCGCCGTTCATCTTGCCGCCGAGACCGCCCGCGCGGTCGCCGGACGCTGCGGCCTGCCGGGAGCACTGCCCGACCAGGCCGCCGTCATCGCCTCGGAACTGGCCGGCAACCTGGCCAACCACGCGACCGGCGGCTCGCTGTTCATCCAGCCGCTGCCCCTGGGCGGCGGGATGGAGATCGTCGCCGCGGACCACGGTCCCGGCATCAGCACACTCCAGCAGTGCCTCACCGACGGATACACCACCGGCAACACGCTCGGTGCCGGCTTGGGTGCCGTGAAGCGGATAGCGACCGACTTCACCATCCGTACGCAGCCCGGGACCGGAACCCTCGTCTGCGCCCGCCTCACCGAGCCCGAAGCCACCCCGCCGGCCGGCCAGGAAGTGGGCGCCATCTGTCTGCCGGCGGACCGCGAGCAGCTGAGCGGCGACGCCTACGCCGTCGTCGATCAGGGCACTGTCCGCACCGCGCTCGTGGTCGACGGCCTCGGTCACGGCCCGCAAGCAGCCGAGGCCGCGCAGACGGCAATCCGGTCCTTTCACCGGGCCCCGGACCTCCCCCTGCCGGCACTGGTCACCGCCCTCCATCGAGCGCTGCGCCGCACCCGGGGCGCGGCGGTGGGCCTGCTGCGTCTGCATCCCGGCCGGGCGGAGTACACCGGTATCGGCAACGTCCGTGTCCTGACGCTGACGCCGCTCGACGTGGGCCATCGCCTGAGCGGCCAACCCGGTATAGCCGGCTTGAACATGACGGCGCCGCAGGTGCGCGCTTTCCCCCTGCCGCCGGGCGCCACCGCCGTGCTGCACTCCGATGGCATCGACCAACGATGGGCCCAGTCACCCTCGCCCTTCGTGCGTCGGCTGCCGCCGCTCCTCCTCGCCGCGTCCATCGCCCACAGCCACCGCCTCACCCGCGACGATGCGACCATGCTCGCCGCCCGACCCAGCCAGAGACTTCCGTGACCCCCCACACCTTCCACAACCTGCCGGGCCTGCGCCGCGCCGTCCGGGAACTCTGCGAAGCCCACCGGCTTCCGTCCCACCACGGAGCGCGTCTGCTGCTCTCCGTGTCCCGGACGGCCACGGCCGCCTTCGACGCCGGCGGCCCGGTCCGCCTGGAGGTCGTCGAACAATCCGTGCCCGACGGAGAGAAACTGCTGGCCGTCATCCTGCACACCGGGCAGACAGCAGCATCGCAGAGCCTGACCGACCTTCCGCTGCGCGGGCACGCCACGCCCGACGGCACCATTGCCTGGCACCTCCCCCTCGGCGAAGGGGAGGACTCGCCGCCTCCCGCCGCGGTGCCCGCACCGCACAGCGCGGTTCCCGCCCAGAGCCACACCCGGGAGAGCGAAGGCACGGTGGCCTACGAGGCGGAGATCGCGGCGCTCGAAGGTGACCTCGGCGCCGCGCTCTCCCGGGTGGACACCCTCACCACCGAACTGCACCGGCTCAAGGACGAACTCGCCGAGACCAACAGCGGGGTGCTCGCCCTCTACATCCAACTGGAGGAGAGGGACGAGCGACTGCGCCGGGCGCACGGCCAGATCCTGCGCGAGCTGGAGGACGCGCTACGTCCCCCGCCGATCACCGTCAGCGGCCTGGAATTCGCCGTTCACTACGCCCCGGCCGATACCGACGCCCCCACCGGAGGCGACTTCTACGACTGGCTCCTGCTCCCCGACGGCACGATGCACATCACGGTCGTGGACGCGCTGGGCCACGGGGTGCGCAGTACCCGCAGTGCACTCAATGTCACGCATGCGGTGCGCACACTGGCCCTCGAAGGCCATCCGCTGGAATCCATCGTGGCCCGTACCCATGACATCCTCGCGCCGTTCGACCCCGAGATCATGGCCACCGTCCTGCTGGCCCGTATCGACCCCGAAACCGGAGCCCTCCGCCTGGCCAACGGCAGCCACCCGCCGGCCTTGGTCGTACGTGCCGACGGGACCGCCGACTACCTGGAGGTCCGCGGCCGGGGAATCGGGTTTCCGCTTCCCGGGAGCGAGTCCGTGCTGGAGGACACGCTGCACGAGGGCGACCTTCTCGTGCTCTACACCGACGGACTGACCGAGAGCCGACGGGATCCGATCGAAGGCGAGGCGCGACTCGTCAAGAGCTCCTGGGCCCACGCCCGACGTCCGGTGGACGAGATCCCCGGCGCCATCGCGAAGGACATGCACACGGTGATCCTTCATCCGGACGACACGCTCGCCCTGGCCGTCCGCCGGGCGGAGAACCCGCAGGGCAGCCCCTGACCCGGCGGCCTTGAGCGGCCACGCCGCGGCGGGCCGCACACCTCCTTTTCCCGAGCGATTGTCTGGGTAGACGCGTCATGAACAGCAGCCGAGAACGGGGCCCTACCGAGCGGGGGGTGCCCCTATGGGTTTCGTCAACCTATGGGGGCGGGTTGGGGCTGGTAGAAGGTGCCGTCGCGGAGCATGGCGAAGAGCACGTCGGCTCGTCGTCTGGCGAGGCAGAGGAGGGCTTGGGTGTGGTGTTTTCCCTGGGCGATCTTCTTGTCGTAGTAGGTCCTGGAGGCGGGGTCGGCCAGGGCGGCGAACGCGGAGAGGAAGAAGGCGCGTTTGAGCTGCTTGTTTCCTCTCCGGGAGGGTTGTTCGCCGCGGATGGAGGAGCCGGAGCTTCTGGTGGCTGGGGCGAGTCCGGCGTAGGCGGCGAGGTGGGCGGCGGACGGGAAACGGGAACCGTCGCCGACGTCGATGAGGATCCGTGCTCCGGTCCTGACGCCGATCCCCGGCATGGACGTCAGGACCTTGGAAAGAGGGTGGGTCTCCAGCAGTTCCTCGATCCTGGTGGCGAGGAGTTTCCGCTGGTCAAGCACTGCCTGGAGCGAGCGGGTGAGGCTGGGGACGATCAATGCGGCTGCATCCGTGCCGGGGACGACGACGGTCTGCTCGTCCAGCGCGGTGAAGATGTCCTCAACCAGGCGTTCGGCCATGCGCGGTGCCTTCGGCCGCATCAGGCTGACCAGCCGCCGGCGTCCGGCCTTGCGGATCTGGGCCGGGGAACCGAACTGGTCGAGCAGCTTGAGCACCGCTGGGTGCTGCACTCGTGGCCCCAGCACCCGTTCCAGCGACGGGTGGATCTGCGTCAGCAGGCCCCGCAGCCGGTTGCTGACACGGGTGGCTTCGCCGGCCAGGTCGTCGTCGAAGCCCACGATCATCTCCAGCTCGGCAACCGCCTCGTCGGCGAGCTCGATCGTCCGCAGTGTGTGCGGCATCGAGCGGGCGGCGTCGGCGATGACGAAGGCGTCGCGGGCGTCGGTCTTGGCCTCGCCGGGGTAGAGGTCGGCGATCCGCCGCATCGTCAGGCCCGGCAGGTAGGCGACCGGGCAGCCCATGTCCCGGGCCACAGCCAGCGGCAGAGCACCGATCGATGCGGGCTGGTCGACCACCACCAGCACGGTCTGGTGCTTGGCCTGCAGCTTGGCGAAGACCTCGCGGAGCTTGGGTTCGCTGTTGGGCAGCCGCTTGTCGAACGCCTTCTTCCCGGCCGGGGTGACGGCGGTGGCGTGGTGTTCGCCCTTGCCGACGTCCAGGCCGAGGAAGGCACCGATGTCGCTGACGTCGATCACGTGCTTCCTCCGGTCGTTCCCGCCCGGCCGTCCCACGGCACCGATCGCCACATCCACATTACGAAGAGCCTCCCGACCTGCGAAGAAGCCGGTGGTCATGCCCCTAATCAGCGGTCTGTCGATGCCTCCGGAGCTGGTGACACCACCCCCCAGGCCATGCGTTCGACAGGGGGAGAAAGTCATACCAACTCCGGAGGCCAGGCGCCCCATTGCGGGGCCACCAAGAAGGTAATGGGGGGGGAGAAGGCCGTGCCACACCAGCTTGCTCTTGAGGACCACCCGTCGCAGCCGGCCCAGCGTGTCTGCCATCCGGATTCCGCAGCGGACGCCCGCGATTTCGTCAGAGGCTTTGTCGCCCTGCTCCGCCCCGCTCCCCCCGCAGGGACCACCCAGAACTTGCTGCTCCTGGTGTCCGAGCTGGTCGCCAACGCGCTCCGGCACGCGGGTGCCGTCACGGCCCTGCATCTGCGAGCGGACCGCGAGCGCATCGAGGTGCTCGTCGAGGACCCCAGCTCCGCGCATCCGCAGGAGCGCCGTCCCGACCTGTCCGGCAGCAACGGCGGCTTCGGATGGCCCATGGTGCACAGTCTCGCCCTCGACGTCGTGGTCCTCCCGGGGACCTGCGGCGGCAAGACGGTACAGGCGGCCCTGGCGCGCTGAGGAGCTGCCCGCAGGTCGTGGTGTCGTGGACGGCGGGGCGGCTGTGTGACCCGAAAATCACCAGGCCGGGCGGGCCGCTGGGAGAGCTAGCCGCCGTCGGTTGCGAGGTGGGCCGGCGGCTCGGCGTCGAGGGCTTTCGTCACGGAGTCGTGGAGCGGCAGGACCGTGTCGATCCCGGTGAGGGTGAAGAGTCGTTCCAGAACGGCGGAGGGGGTAGCGAGGCGCAGCGCCGGGCCCAGCGCGGTGTGTGCCTGGAGCAGGACATTGACCGCGGCGGAGTCGGCGAACGTGACGGCGGACAGGTCGACGACGACTCGTGCGATGCCGTCCCCGGCCGCCTTCCTCAGGGTCTCGTCGAGGGGCGCGACATTGTCGACATCAAGATCTCCCGTGATGGCGACGAGCAGAGCTTCTCGCCCTTGCCATACGACCCTCTCTGTCTCAATCGGTCGGCCTCTACTGGGCTGGGGCAGCACGGTGAACCTCGCTGTAGGGGCTAACGGCTTGAGCAACTCATCGGTCCGGACGTGCCGGACGCCACGTGACCAGCTCGGTCCAGGATAGAAGCGATAGTTGCCGTTTGACAACATTCGCTATAAGGCAACAATCTGTTCTCGTCACAGAACAAGGCGGCTGCACCGGCGTGGCTTGAGACCAAGAGCGGCCCGCGTTCCGCTACGCGCTGTCAGAAACATGAGTGTGGCCGCCGACGATGCATGGGCGGTCGCTCCTATGCGAGTGGGGAGGAGTCCGCCGCGTGGAAGCCATCGGGCCGTCTCCTGCCCAGCACCGACGCCTCAGCCGGTGCAACTGCGTGAAGGACGCCCGCCCTTCCGCGCTCGCGGGGGTCGCGCGGCCACCGTAAGGGGACCACCCCGCCCACTCTGTTCTGTCATTCGGCGCCGTTCCCAGCTGACGCCCGCCTTTGCCCTCGTCCACGGACGAAGAATGCCTGAGAGACCGTGACTCAACGCCCTGAGGTAGCACGAGCTTTGCAAGCGTCGGCCCCGCACGCTCTGGTGGACACGCTTCGTGAGGTACTCGCCGAAGGCTATGGAGCACTCTCCGTGGAGTTGCTGCTCGCGGACTACGGGGCGACGGCCCTCGCGCCCTTCGGTGCGGTGGGGACGGCCGCCGCACCGGTCCCCGTCGCCAACAGCGCCGAGGGCAGAGCGTTCGGCAGTCAGCAGCCCCGTCAGCGGAGCCGGCACGGAGATGTCGTCGAGCACCACCTTCCGGTGACCGTCCGCGGGGAACGCACCGGCATTCTGACCGTGCGGCTGCCCGCTGAGCGGTCCGTTCCGGAAGCCGTCGACGGCCTTGCCCAGGCGGCCGGTCTGCTCGGCCACGAACTCGTGGTGGCCGAGCGCGACACCGACGTCTACCAGCGGGCACGACGCATCAGCCGGCTCACCCTGGCCGCCGAAATGCAGTGGCAACTCCTGCCGGCCAGGGCCTGTTCCGCTGACGAGTACGCCATCGGCGCTCACCTCGAACCCGCTTATGACACCCACGGCGACAACTACGACTGGGCCTCGGACGCCGACGAGCTGACCCTCGCCGTCACCGACGGCATGGGCACCGGCGTCGACGCCTCGATGCTCACCCACCTCGCCGTGAACGCGCTGCGCAACGCACGCCGGGCCGGTATCAGCATCGAGGACCAGGCGGCCCTGGCCGACCAGGCCCTCTACGCCCAATACCGCGGAGCCGCCTACGTATCCACCCTGCTGCTGTGCTTCGACCTCGCGACGGGCCGGGTCCAGGCCGTGGATGCCGGGTCGCCCCAGCTGTGGCGACTGCGGGGAAGGACGATCGAGCGCATAGCACTCGAACCGCAGATGCCGCTCGGCATGTTCGAGGAGACCCACTACAAGGCGCAGGAATTCGACGTTCTGCCCGGGGACCGGCTGCTGATCGTCAGCGACGGCGTGTACGCGGCGCACTCCCCGCAGGGGGAGGCTTACGCGGAACGGGCCCTGGCCCGGACCCTCCATGCCGGCAGGCTGCTCCCGGCCGCCGATGTGCCCCGGGCCGTACTTCGTGATCTGGCCGCATACCGGGACGCCGAATCGCTGGACGACTCCCTGGTGCTGTGCGTCGACTGGTTCGGGCGGCAAGGAGACCGGCCGGCGGGACCGGGACAGGCAGCCGACACCGGGGACGGTGCCCGTTAGAAGGAGATGATCCGGGTACCCGGGACAAGGCACCGCTCCAAGGGCGCAGTTGGTGTCGCAAGCAGGAGCCTTGAGCTCACCGGCGTCCCGACGCCGGTCCCTGCCGTCCCCTATGGAAAGGCGGATCATGCTCTTCTTGGTCGTAGCCCTGTTCCTGTTCGGCGCACTGCTGGGCACTGCGGGGCATGTCCCCGTGCCCGTCACGGTCGTCGCCGGAATCGCCATCGCGGTCTGGCTGGTGGTCTTCTTCACGAGGGAGCGTCGTAAGGCAGGCAGTACGACGAAGGGGGCCGGCCGATGACCTCCACGCGGATCCCCCTGAAGACCGGGCCGCACCCGCAGGCCGACCGTATGGCGGTCGCCGCGTTCCTCTGCGGTCTGCTGGGCATTCTGGTGTTCAACATCATCTTCGGTCCGTGCGCCCTGTTCTTCGGCGCCGCGGCTCTCTACCGCGGCACCATCCGACGCCTGCGCGCCTACTTGGGCCTGCTGTTCGGCACCGTCGACATCGTGCTACTGGTGGTGCTGTCCGCCCATAGCGGCACGATCAGCTGGCACGTCTGAGAGCCGGCCGGCAACACCCTCCAATACGGGTGTGTCTGCTGTCGCGGAGAGCTTGGCGGCCCCCCGTGCCGTCAGCGCCCTGCGCTGACGGACCGCCCCGGACACGGCAGCGGTCCACGCCGCCACGTTGATCAGCCGCCGGCTTGCCACGGGGCCGGCCCGGTGCCTGCCTCCCAGGCGCAGAGCATGTCGTGGTCGAGGCACCGGATGCCGCTTTGCTCCGCGTACTCAACTGCGGGCTCGGTGAAGGTGCTGGTGGTGACGACTGCTGCGATATCGGCGCCGTGAATGGCGAAACAGGTCCCGCCGAAGCGTTGGAGGTCCTGGGACCCGACCTTGTGGTCTTCGCCGTACTGCTTGCACTGGAGGACGAGACGGAGTCCCTCTGGCGTCACCGCGAGGACGTCGGCACCCAGGTCATTGGCACCGCCGACGACGCGGATCTCGCGGCAGCCGTCGCGTTCGCACAGCAGCGCCATCGCCCGCTCGAAGTCATCCGGGCCCAGCTCGGCATCGTCGGCCACACAGGCGGCCTCGTCCGGGACGCCTTCCTCACCCCGGAGGCTGGGTTGCCGGGACCCCTGCCTCGCCGGCTGCGCGCTTCGTCAGGTCATGGATGCGCGGGCCTCGTCCCCGGGTCCGCACGGTGACCCGGATGAAAGTCCCTGCCCCCCGTCGAGCATCGCCAGCAGCCGTTGGGCGAACTCCTGCGGATGTTCGGTGCATCCGACATGGCCGCCGGGGAACTCGACGGCCTGCCCGCCCAGCAGTTCCGCGAGCCGGCTGCCCGGTCCGTACAGCGCTTCCTGGTTACGGGAATCGTGCCCCACCGCGACGACCAGTTTGTGGGCGGCGGCGCGCAGCGCCGGGACATCCGGGGTGGTCGCGGTGAACGGGCACAGCATGTGCTCCAGGAAGACCGGGAGGTTGGCGTGCATGCGGGCCGCCATCTCCCGGATTCCGGGCGGCAGTTCCGTCGGCGCCTCGGTGCGCCGGCCGCCAAGTCCCTCGCTGAACCGGGCCATTGCGGGACCCGCGCCGTGCAGACGGAAGGTCTCGCGCACCTCGGCGAAGAGAGCGCGGTGCGGGGCGGGATCGTCCAGAAGCTCCACCAGCGGCGGCTCGTGGACGACCACCCGGCGCGGCTGCCCGGGATGCCGGGCCAGCAGGTCGAGGGCGACGATCGCGCCCGAGCTGCTGCCGAAGACGCAGGCCTCCCCGTCCGGTGACAGCACGGAGAGCAGCCGGTGGGCGTCATCGCTCCACACCTCCACCCGCTGGTCGGCGAGCGGCTCTTCGAGAGCGCTGCGGGAGAGTCCGCGCGGATCGTAGGAGACCACGGTGTACCGGGCGGCGAGGTCCGGTGCCATGCCTTCGTACACGCCGGCGTCAGCCGCGCCGCCGGGTATCAGCAGCAGTACGGGGCCGCTGCCACGCTTCTCGTAGTGCAGGGTGGCGCCGGGGACCTTGAGGGTGCCGGTCGTGGGGGTGGGCATCACTTGCTCCGATCGGGTCGGGAAGGCCAGTTCTCCAGAAGCACATGGAGCGCTTCGAGTGAGCGCTTCCAGGACTCCTGCACGGCTCGGGGGTGTCCGAAGCCTCCGCTGAGTTCCAGGTGGATATAGCCGTGAAAGGTGCTGCGCAGCATCCGGGCCGCGTCAGTCAGGTCCGGCTCGGTGAGGCCGTAGGCGCGCAGCATGCCGTAGGTCAACTCGACACTGCGGCGCAGCCCTGCGGAGTCGGCGACCTCCTCGGGGGAGAACCGCATCTGGCTCACCGCGTAGCGGCCGGGGTGGTCGAGTGCGTACTGCCGGTAGGCGTCAGCGAAGGCGATCAGCGCGTCCTTGCCCGCCCGCCCTGCCACGGCGGAGCCGATGCGGTCGGTCATCTCGACGGCAGCCAGCAGGGCGATGCGTACGCGCAGGTCCTGCAGGTTCTTCACATGCGAGTAGAGGCTCGCGTCCCTGACGCCCAAGCGCCGCGCCAGCGCGGACACCGTGAGCCTGTCGGCCCCGACCTCATCCGCCAACTCCGCGGCAGCCTCCGCCACTTTGACCGCAGTAAGCCCCGCGCGCACCATGCGGCGCCTCCGTATCCGTCATCGCTCACCACAACCTAGGACCTCTAGGTAAGAAGCTAGCATGACTAGGAAGCCTTTGTATCGGCATGAGATGCGCGGGGGCTGCGGGGCGGGGGAATTGCCGGTCGGGGCGTGCCCGGACGACCGAGGGGAGGAAGACGATCCGCGACGGCAGACGGGCCGGCGCTGCCGGGCTACCGGCGGCGGCGCGACCCGATGCCGTTCCCCTTCACCTCGTGCGGGGTGAGCCGTTGCTCGCCCTGGACGAGTTCGTCGGGCTCACGGCTCTCCACCACATCTCCCACAGGGCCGCTCTCCGGCAGGCGCGGCTGCTGATCGGGCCGGGGCGGCCCCGGCTCACGGGCCTTGATGCGACGTCCCCATACGAAGGCCGCAAGGAGAACCGCGACAACGAGCACTCCCACGATGGCGAGGAGAATGCCGCTCGTCCCACTACCAGCTGCCACTTGCTCGTTCATGGTCACTCCCATACATAGGGTTCCTTGTTGGAGCCGGGTACCCCCCGAGGCAGGGACCATCCACCGCGCTGGGGGGGGGTGGACGTCCGCCGCCGCGACCAGCGTCGCGCGGCATCGCCCCCGGCACGCCTTTGAGGGTGGAGACACCTCAGTCGGTGGTGAGCATCTCCGTACGCAGATGGTTCAGGCAGCGTGTCAGGAGCCGGGAGACATGCATCTGGGACAGGCCGAGTGCTGCGCCGATCAGGTCCGCCAGCGCGGCCTCGTCGCCATCGGTGTGGAGGGGCGTGTCGAGGGAGGTGGCGTTGTAGCCGTTGGCGGCAGACGGCTTTGCAGAAAAGAGGGGCGGTTGGCAGGATTTCCTGCCAACCGACCGGATGCGTCAGGCGCGGTGCCAGCCCTCGTAGTAGACGCCTACCTGCTCGTGATATCCGGCGTCGCCGAGGTGCTTGTCCCTGTCGAACTCCGGCGCTTCTTTGATCTCTGCCTTGGTGCGCTCAACGTAGATCTTCTCTTCGGCGTCATCGATGCGGCTCACGGTGCCGGCGGGCAGCAGGACATGCTTACCGAAAATCCACACTCCGGTATCGACGACCAGATACGAAGCACCCACTTCGTCCGAGTGCCTGTCGACCTTGCCGATGCTTCCGTCGGTGGCCTCGACCTTGTACCCGATCAGGCTCGCACCCGCGATGTATCCGCTGGTCGGCCGGTAGCCCCAGATGTCGCTCATGGAATCTGCTCCTTCGTTGACGATGCGCGAGGAGGAGAACAGCGCTCTCATTCGAGGGCGCTTCCTCACTGTTCCGCGTGCCCTGTCCATTGGACTTGACCCGGTGCTCATGAGATTTTTCCACGCGTTCGATGAATTGGCTGATCGCAGCATGAGAGGCGCGGTTCCCTGGCAGGGGAGCCGCTGCCGCCGATCGAGCGGGCTGTGGACCGCCGGCCGGTGTGTAGCCCAATATTCTGCCCCGCACCCAGTTATCTGGAGGGATGGTCTGCGCCGGCCGACCGACCTTCGTTTCTGAAATGGACTGGTGGGCACTGTGGGACACGAAGCGAGGAAGAGATCCTCCTACAAAGGCACATCATCGAAGGCCATCCTTCATCAATACGACTTCTTGGGTGACTTCTACCGGCTGACCCTGGGGCCCGAACTCGTCTTTTCCTACGGCATGTGGGAGGAGGGCGACACACTCGACTCGGCTCAGACCCGAAAGCTCGATTACCACGCCGAGGCGGCGCACGCCGTGGGCGCGGATCGGGTGCTCGATATCGGCTGCGGGTACGGCAGCCTCCTGCACCGGCTGGTGGACGCCCATCACGTCCAGCACGCGGTAGGCCTCACCATGAGTCCTGGCCAGGCCGCGTGGGCCCGTGACCAGCACTGGCCGGGCTGCGAGGTCCGGGCCGAGAACTGGTTCGACCATGAACCGGACGGGCCTTATGACGCCATCATCGCGATCGAGGTGATCGAGCACTGCGCCGGGAACACCATGTGGCGCACCCGGCGCGTCGCCCGATACCGGGAGTTCTTCCAGCGCTGCCATTCCTGGCTGCGACCGGGCGGGCACCTGTCCGTACAGGCCAACGCCTGGAATGAGCGCGGGTGGCTCGCTTCCCTGGTACTGCCACCCCAGCAACTGGCCCCGCACGGGAGGGGCGGCGCCCGTGAACGCCTCGGCCTCAAGGATGTCCTCGGCGGCATCAAGAACGTACGCGAGGGCCTTCACGCATCGCGCAAGGTGTACCCCGAGTGCTTCCTTCCGACCCGGGACGAACTGATCGAAGCCAGCCGCGGCCTGTTCGGCATCGTGGAGGCGCGGAGCGATCCTGACGACGGCGTGGCGACGGTGCGCAGTTGGCTGGAGAAGGCAGAGGCCCACCGCGTACGCGGAGCGGAACTCATCGGCGAAGGCGCGGTGTCCGACATCATCAGGGAGCAGAAGACCGCGCTCAGGTTCCTGCGGGAGGGCCGCTTCACCGTCGTCCGCATGGTCTTCGAGAAGGGGTGAGGGTGGTGGCATGCCCGCGATCCGGCGCGGCGCTGCCCCTCCGCACCGGCCGACGTCGACGCACGCCCTGGCGGCTGCCCGCCCGCCGGACCTCGGGGAACCGTCTGTCGACGTTGCCGGTCCTTGCTCCCGAAGTACGGCGGTGGGCGCTCGTGCCTGCCTCTCAAACCGGGATCGGCCCCTCAGGCAGCTCCGCCGGACAGGGCGAAGGCGCGGTAGCCGTCGTCAGCGGCGGCAGCGCACTCCGCCCGGTACCGCTCCAGGCCGCCCGTGTAGGCCAGGAACACCCGCGGCTTGCCCGGCACGTTCGCCCCCATGTACCAGGAGTCGACGGACGGGTAGAGGGTCTGGGCGGCGAGGTCGGCGACATGGGTGCACCAGTCCACCTCGGCACGCGGGGTGGCGTCGATCTCGGTGATGCCCCTCCGCCGCAGGTGGGCGATGCAGTCGGTGATCCACTCCACGTGTTGTTCGATGGCCACCACCGCGTTGCTGAGCACGGACGGGCTGAGGGGGCCGATGACGGTGAAGAGGTTCGGGAAGCCGGCCGAGAGCAGGCCCAGGTGGTTTCGGGGGCCGTCGGCCCACTTCTCCCTGAGGGTGATGCCGCCCTTACCGACGATGTCCATGGCGACCTGGGACCCGGTCAGGGCGTCGAAGCCGGTGGCGAAGGCGATGACGTCGACAGCGTGTTCCCGGTCCGAGGTCCTGATCCCCCTCGGTGTGATCTCCACGATCGGGGTCTTGGTGAGGTCCACGACCCTCACGTGCGGCTTGTTGTAGGTGGCGTAGTAGCCGGTGTCCAGGCAGGGACGCTTGGTACCGAACGGGAAGGTGCGCGGCGAGAGCGTCTCGGCCGTCTCCGGGTCGGTGACGATCGACCGGATCTTGGACCGGACGAACTCGGCGACGGTCTCGTTGGCGGCCCGGTCGACGAGGATGTCGGTGTACGTGCGCAGGAGGCCGCTGAGTACGCCCGAGTCCCAGCCCTCCTCATAGGTGGCCCTGCGCTCCGCCTCGTCCACCTCCAGGGCCGACCGGGTGGGCGGCTCGAAGAGGGTGCCTCCTTTGGAGCGCCGCTGGGCGGCGCGGAACTCCGGGTAGCGGGCCTTGAGTTCGGTGGTCTCCGCGGCGGACAACGGCCGGTTCCGGGCCGGCAGCGCGTAGACCGGTGTCCGCTGGAAGACCGTGAGTTCGGCGGCCTGCTCGGCGAGGAGCGGGATGGCCTGGATGCCGGAGCACCCGGTGCCGATCACGGCGACCCGTCTCCCGGTGAGGTCGACGTCCTCGTGCGGCCAGTCGGCGGTGTGCAGGGCCCGGCCGGCGAAGGTGCCGGCCCCGGGTATGTCCGGTTCCTTGACGGCCGACATGCAGCCCGTGGCCAGCACGACGAACCGGGTGGTGATGGTCTCTCCGGTGTCGGTGGTGACCTGCCAGGTGTGCCCGTCCTCGTCGTACACCGCCCCGGTCACGCGGGTCCGCAGGGTGATGTCCTTGCGCAGGTCGAAGCGGTCGGCGACGTGATGGAGGTAGCGGAGGAGCTCCGGCCGCGTCGCGTACCGCTCGCTCCACTCCCACTCCTGGTCCAGTTCGGGCGAGAAGGAGAAGGAGTAGGCCGTGCTCTCGACGTCGCAGCGGGCACCGGGATACCGGTTCCGGTACCACGTTCCACCGATGTCGTCGCACGCTTCGAGGACGCGGGTGCGCAGGCCTAATTCCCGCAGTCGGTACAGCTGGTAGAGGCCGGAGAAGCCCGCCCCGACGATGACGGCGTCGAGCTGCGGGGCGGCGGAGGGGGACGGGGGCCTGGGGGCGGTGTGCATGCTGTTCTCCTGACAGGTGTCTCACGCCGACTGGTACGGGCTGCGCACGCCGGTGCCGGACGGCCTCCGGCACGCGACGCCGCAGGCCCGTCCGGCGGGCCGCCGGGGCCGGTGACCGGCTCCTTCGCGCGCTTTCCGCAGGAGGACATCTTGGTTCACGCCCTGGCCTGCTGAGAAGACCCGGGGCGCCGAGCCGGTGCCACCGCCGCGGGGCTGTTCAGGGTGCGCTCGCGGCGTCACGGCATCGCGGCGTCACGGTGTCACGGTGTCACCCGCGCCCCCGTCGCGGCCGTTCGGCGGATGCCGCCCCTTGCCTCAGCTCGGCTGAAGTGACTGCAGCATGTTCAGCCGGGCCGCGCGGCGGGCCGGCCAGATCGCGGCCAGGACGCCGGTCATCAGGGCCAGGACCAGGAAGGTGCCCAGCCTTCCCCACGGCAGGACGGTCTCGTACTCGGGCATCGAGGATGTGGTCAGACCGCCTCCGGCCCAGGCCAGGAAGATGCCCGTGCCGATCCCGAGGACCGCGCCGAACAGCGAGATGACCACCGATTCCAGCCGGACCATCTGCCTGATCCCGGCGCGGTCGAGGCCGATGGCCCGCAGCATGCCGATCTCCCGGGTGCGTTCGAAGACCGACATGGCCAGGGTGTTGACGACGCCGAGGATCGCGATGACGACGGCCATGCCGAGCAGCCCGTACATCATGCTGAGGACGGTGGTGACCGACGCGTTGTTCTCCTTGACGAGCTGCTCCTGGCTTCGGACCTTCAGCAGCGGGCTGTCGCCCAGCGCGGCGCGGATCGTGCGGTCGAGGCCGGCGGCCTTGCCGGGCTCGGCCTTGACCAGCACCTTGTCCAGCTCCTTCGTCACGGAGTACGGAAGCACGTCGGTGAGGGTGCCCAGCGCCTCGTCGGTGGTGCGGGTCTTCGCGTAGATGCCGACGACCGTCAGCTTCTTCTTGTGGGCCTTGCCGCTGTCCGTGCCGCCGACCGTCTCGGCGTCGAGGGTGGCGCCGACCCGGAGACCGGCCCGCCCGGCGAATTCGTCGGAGACCGCGATCTTCCCGGGGCCGACGGCGTCCAGCGAGCCGCTGCGGAAGTCGAGCTGGGCGGCCTTGCCGAACGCCTTGGGGTCGGTGCCGGTGATGACGGCGTACTCGCCGTGGGTGCTGAACTGCGCCGTGGCGACGGGGGCGGCCGCGGCGACCCCGGGTATCCGGGCGATCTTGGTGGCCTCGGCCGGGTCGAGCCCGCGGGCGGTGTTGTAGTTGACCTTGTAGTCGGCGGTCAGCCCCTGGGTCGCCTCCTTGGCCATGGCGTACTGGGCGGAGTGGGCACCGACGGTCAGACCGGTGATCAGGGCGAGCCCGATCATCAGGGCGGAGGCGGTGGCGGCGGTGCGGCGCGGGTTGCGCAGCGCGTTCTGTTCGGCGAGCTTGCCGCCGACGCCGAAGAAGCGGGTGGTGACGTTGCCGGCCAGGGTGATCAGCGGCCGGGAGAGCAGCGGGGCCAGGGCGATTACACCGCCGAGGGTCAGTGTGGCCCCGAGCATCGCGGTCATCAGATGGGACTCGCTGCTGGTCTTGAGCGTGGCGACGTAGAGCATCACCCCTACCCCGGCCGCGGTGAGCAGGGTGCCGAACACATTGCGGAGCATCAGGGCGCGGGCGGGCGGGGCCTGGTCGACGCTGCTGAGCGCCGCCACGGGGGCGATCTTCGCGGCCCTGCGGGACGGCAGCCAGGCCGCCAGGACGGTGACGAGAACACCGACCGCGAGCGAGGCCAGCGGGGCCGCGGGCGTGATGACCAGCGGTCCGTCCGGCAGTGCGGCACCGGTCGTGTTGAGCAGCGGGCGCAGGGCGGCGGCAATGCCGAGGCCGAGCGAGAATCCGCCGGCGGAGGCCACGAGGCCGAGCAGCGCGGCCTCGATGAGGACGGAGCGGACGACCTGGCGGCGCGAGGCCCCCACGGCCCGCAACAGCGCGATCTCCCGGCTGCGCTGGGCGATGAGCATGGTGAAGGTGTTGGCGATGAGGAACACGCCGACGAACAGCGCGACGCCGGCGAAGACCAGCAGCGTCTTGGTGAGGTATCCGGTGCTCCTGGCGATCTGGGTGGACTGCTCGGCGGCCAGCTCGGCTCCGCTGGTGGCGCTGACGCCGTCCTTGGGAAGCAGCGCCTGCACCCGCTCGGTCAGCGCGTCCTCGTCGGCCCCCGGGCCGGCCGAGACCGCGATCTCGTCGAACCGGCCAGGATGGTGGAACAACTTCTGCGCGGTCCGGGTGTCGAAGAGTGTGAGGGAGCCGCCGGCGGTGGCCTGGGGGCCGTTGGTGGTGACGATGCCCACCAGCTTCCTGGTCAGGGCGGGTCCGTCGGTGGCGAAGCGGACGGTGTCGCCGGTCCGGTAGCCGGCCTTCTCGGCGGTGGTGGCGTCCAGCGCCAACTCGCCCTCGGTGGCGGGGCCACGGCCTTCCGTCAGCGGGAAGCGACTGTCCTTGCCGTCCTTGCCGGGGTGGTAGTTGGTGGCCAGGTTCAGCCCGTTGGTGTCGGCGTTGACCGGACGGCCGTCCTTGCCGGCCAGGGTGACCTCGCCGTGGACAGTGGGGCGCACCGATGCGACGCCGGGCAGTTGGCCGATCTTCCGTACCAGCGCGCTGTCGAGGGCGGTGGCCGGCTTGCCGTCCTCGCCGCCCGCCATATCGGAGGCAGCCGGATCGGTGGCGGTGGCCGCCCCCGCCCGCACGGAGACGGCCACGCCCTCAAGGCTCCGGGCGGAGGCGCTGCGGAAGGCGTTCGCGGTGGTGTCGGCGAAGACGAGGGTGCCGGAGACGAAGGCGACGCCGAGCAGGACCGCGAGCGCGGTCATGATCAATCGGGCTTTGTGCGCAAGGACGTTGCGCAGGGCGGTACGCAGCATGGTGATCGGTTCAGTCCTGGGTGCGAGGGGCGGATGCCCGGGGGCGGGGTACGAGGCGGTGCGTGGCTGCGGGCGTCGTCAGCTCGTCCGTTCCTTGGTGTCGAAGCGGCCACGGCGACCCTCCCCCAAGCTCTTAAGGAGCAGGGGGGGACCCCCACCTGCTGCCCGCCGGACAACTGCGACGGACGGTGCCGCAGCCGTCCGGCCAGGCCGACGGCCCCCACGATCAGCTCCAGCACTTGCCGGAACCGGACGGACCCATGATCGCGGTGAACCGGCCGCGTCCGAACTCCACGGTCACCGAGTCAAGGGCGACGACGCGGGTTTCGCCCTCGCCGTAGACCTTGGTCAGCCCCGGCGCGCGGGCGGCAGCGGAGGGGGCCCGGAGGCGGGTGGTAGCAGAGGCGGGCTGGCATGGGGACTCCTGGGACGGGGGCGGATCTCCCGACCATCGTGGCCGCGGCACACCCCCGAATCCGTCGCCCCCAGGTCGGGAATGCACTGCCTGCCGGTCGGCAGATCCGCGGCAGCCGCGTCGCCCGCACGGACCATGGCGCCTCCGCCAACGGACAGAGACGACTGCTCTGCCCGAAGTCAGAGCAGGTCAAGCTTTCCCTCCTGACGAACGCAGCACACGTGATTCATGAGCGCGCCGCGATCGCCTCGGCGCACCGCGCTCCGCCCCCTACCCCTGATACCTGAGAGCCACATCGGAAGTGCGCTCCCCGGCGGGACGTCAACCAAGCACTGCGCTCCATAACTTCGGTGCCGGAAGCACGACCGGCTTCCGGTACGGAAGGACCATCCCTCATGGCGTCCCGCCCGCGCGGCAGTCGTCCGCTGCGCACTCTGCTCGCCGTTCTCGTCGCCACCTCGGTGGTGGTGCCGGTCTCGGGTGCTGCCCGCCCCGCGGCCGTCCCGGCACCTGTCCCGAGGACCCTCGCCCCGCTGCGGGCCGCCGGGCCCGGCGCGCTCGCCGAGCGGTACGCCGTCAACCGCGAGGGCATCCGCGCGGCGGAGCGGATGGCCGAGGACCACGGCGACCGGGCCCGGGCCGAGGCACTGCGCGGTATGGCCGGCCCGGCGCGGCACTTCCTGTCCTTCGACGGACGCAACGGAGGCCGTACCACCGAGGTCTTCGGTGACCTGGCCCGGGCCGAGCGGATCGCCGTGCTGGTGCCGGGCTCGGACACCAGCCTCGACAGGTATGAGCGCCTCCGGTCCGGCGCCGTGGCGCTCCAGCGGGAGCTGGGCGGACGGTCCGCCGTCATCGCCTGGCTCGGATACGAGACACCGGGCACGGTGAGCCCCGGCGTGCTCACCCCCGCCCGCGCGGCGGAGGCCGCTCCCGGACTGGCCGCCTTTGCCGGTGCCGTGGCGGCGCTCCGTCCCACGGCCCGGATCTCCGTGCTCTGCCATTCCTACGCCGCCGTGGTCTGCGGCCGGGCCGCACCGGGGCTCGATGTCGCCCACCTCGTGCTGTTCGGCAGCCCTGGTGCGGGTGCCGAAAACGTCTCCGCGCTGCACACCCCGGCGACGGTGTGGGCCGGTCGGGGCGGCGACGACTGGATCGCCCATGTGCCGCACGGACAACTGGAACTCCCCTTTGGCACCGTCGGGTTGGGCGCCGATCCGGTCACGCCCGAGTTCGGCGCCCGGATCTTCGCGGCGGGCCCCGGAGGCCACAGCGACTACCTCAAGCCCGGTTCTCTGTCCCTGCGGAACCTCGCCCGGATCGTCTCCGGCCAGGCCCCTTCCGAGGAGAGACGCGATGCGTGAGCTCATCCGGCGGATCACCGCCGCCACACCGGCCGACCGCGACCGCGGTGTCGACGCACTGCGCGCGCTCGCCATTCTCGGGGTGATGCTCGGGCACTGGCTGGTGACCGCGCTGGTCGCCGACAGCGGCACGGTGCGCGTCGTCAGCCCCCTGCACCAGCTGCCCCAACTCACCCCGGCCTCCTGGCTTTTCCAGACCCTGGCGGTCTTCTTTCTGGTGGGCGGCCAGATGGCGGCGAAGAGCTGGGGCGCCGCCCGTGCCGGGGGCGGAACGTACCGCCGGTGGCTCGGCGCCCGTACGGTCCGGCTGTTCCGGCCGGTGGTGGCCGTGCTGGTGGTCTGGGGCGTGGTGGCGGGCGCGCTGCTCGTCGCCGGGGCCGGTCTGCAGACCGTTCACACACTGGGCAAACTGGCCCTGTCCCCGCTCTGGTTCCTGCTGGTCTTCGCCGTTCTGACGGCGGCCACTCCGCTGGTCGCCCGGCTCCATCCGCTGTGGCCGCTCGCCGTCGTCCTGCACATCGACCTGATCCGGTTCGGCCTGGGCGGGCCGGCCTGGCTCGGCTGGACCAATGTGGCGGCCGGCTGGCTGGTTCCGTACTGCCTGGGCGCGGCCTGGGCCCGGGGTGGGCTGCGGGGCCGGGCGACCGGGTGGGTGCTGCTGCTCGGCGGCGCCGCCACCACCGCCGGTCTCGTCCTGTGGGCCGGCTACCCGGCCGCGATGGTCGGGGTGCCCGGCGCCGGGATCTCCAACCTCAATCCGCCCACCCTCGCGGCCGTCACCTTCGGTCTCGCCCAGTGCGGGGCGGCCCTGCTGCTGCTCGGACCACTGCGGCGCATACTCCGGCGCCCCGCCGTCGGGGCGGCGGTGGCGCTGATGAACCTCTCGGCGCTGACGCTCTTCCTGTGGCACCAGACCGCCATGATGGCGGTCACCGCGGTCGGTCTGCTCACGGGCGGATTCCTGCCCGGACTGCACACCCTTCCCGACGGTGCCGGCTGGGTCCTCGCCCGGCTGGCCTGGCTGCCGGTGTTCGCCCTGGCGCTGCTGGTGTGCTGGGCCGCGTTCCGCACCTACGAGCACGGTCGGCGCGGCGCCACCAAGGTGGTGCGGGAGGGGCGTCCCGCTGAGGTCAGGGCGGTGCGGAGTGCTTAGGGGGTGTCTTTCGGGTCAGGGCGGATCAGGGAGCGGGGGCTGGTGCGTGCGATCGCAAGGCGGAGGAGGGAGTCGACGCGGAGCGATGGGGGTCCCCCCGCGCCGTTGAGGCGTGGGGGAGAGTGACGACAACGCCGCGAGCGTGCGTGCCAGGCCCCGCGAGCCCGCCATGACCCGAAAGACACCCCCTAAGATGCCCCGTGTGAGTCAGGGGGGCTGGAAAGGTGGGGGGCCACGGCTGTGGGCGGCCGTGCGGGGGCTTCCGCATACCCTGCGCGAGGATCTCTGGACGGTGGCGCGCGATCCACTGCCCCGGATGCGCTGGCTGGGCCGGCTGCCGCATGCGCATATCGTGCTGTTCACGGTGCTCATGGGCTGGCTCAACGCGGACCGGTACAAGGTGGATTTCGGGCCGTCCGCGGGGACGGCCGTGTTGGTGCTCTCGGTGCTCCAATCCGGCGCCGCCGTCCTCGCGTTGTCCCGCCCGGTGCCCGCCTGGTGGGTGTCGACGATCGCGCTGTTCCTGGCCAGGAACGCCGGCGAGTTCAGCGTCGGCCATCCCCCGTTGTGGTCCTGGAGCATCCCGGGGGTCGCTCTGCACGCCCTGGTGCTGTTCCTTCTCGCACTGCGGGTCCGCCCGCGCCTTGCGGCCGAGGTACTGGGGCTCTCACTGCTGGCGGGGGCGGCCGCACTGGTCTTCGCGGCGCCGGCCCCGGACCCGAGCCTCTCGCCGGGGTCGGTCCCCCTGGACTTCGCGGCCGCACTCCAGGAGGGGAGTCTCGCCCAGGACGCCCTGATCTTCACGATCGCGGTGGTGCTGGGCACCGCGCTACGCGGCCGCCGGGTGGCCCGTACCCAACTCGTCGAGCAGGAGGTGCTCACCGCCGAGGAGCGGGCCCGGCGCACCCTGCTGGAGGAGCGCAACCGGATCGCCCGCGAGCTGCACGACGTGGTCGCCCACCACATGTCGGTGATATCGATCCAGGCGCAGGTCGCACCGCATCTGGTCAAGGACCCCACCGACGAGCTGAAGGAGAACCTCGCGGGCATCCGCGGGAACGCCGTCGAGGCACTGACCGAACTCCGGCGGGTCCTGGGCGTGCTGCGCTCGGAGGATGCCCTGGCGGACGGCGTACGGCACACCCCGCAGCCCACCCTCGGCCGGCTGGATGACCTGGTGGGCACGGTGCGCGGAGCCGGGCTCAGGGTCACCACCGAGATCACCGGCGAGCCGCGCCCGCTGTCGCCCGGAGTCGAGCTGTCGGCGTTCCGTATCGTCCAGGAAGCGCTCAGCAACGCGATCCGGCATGCGCCCGGTGCGGAGGTGCGGGTGGCCATCGGGTACCGGACCGGCGGTCTCACCCTCCGGGTCGCCAACTCCGCGCCGGACGGGCCCGCCCCGCCCTCGCAGGGCGCCGGCCACGGCTTGCTGGGCATGCACGAGCGCACCGCCATGCTCGGCGGTGAACTCGCCACCGGCCCCACCCCCGACGGCGGTTACGAAGTGACCGCGATCCTGCCCGCCCAGGCCGCGAAGCCTGACGACCCCGGTGAGCCTGCCCCATGACGACCATCCGTGTGCTGATCGCCGACGACCAGGTGATGGTCCGTCAAGGCTTCACGGTGCTGCTCAACGCCGAACCCGATATCGAGGTCGTCGGCCAGGCCGTCGACGGTCTCGACGCCCTCACCCAGGTCGCCGGACTCGCCCCGGACGTCGTCCTGATGGACGTCCGGATGCCCCGGCTCGGCGGTATCGAGGCGACCCGTCGTCTCACCGAACCGGCCGGTGCCACCGTCAAGGTCCTCGTCCTGACCACCTTCGACCTCGATGAGTACGTGTACGAGGCGTTGCGCGCGGGCGCCTCCGGTTTCCTGCTGAAGGATGCCTCGGCGGAGGAACTCGCTCATGCGGTACGGGTGGTGGCGGCCGGGGAGGCGCTGCTCGCCCCGAACCTCACCAAGCGCCTCATCGCCGAGTTCTCCCGGGTCACCAGCTCGCCCCGCGCTCCGTTCAAGGACCGCGTCGGTGACCTGACGGAACGCGAGACGGAGGTCCTCTCCCTCATTGCGCAGGGCCTGACGAACGGTGAGATCGCGCAGCGGCTGGTGCTGGCGGAGCAGACCGTGAAGAGCCATGTGGGCCGGATCCTGGGCAAGTTGGGTCTGCGCGACCGAACCCAGGCCGCCGTCTTCGCGTATGAGACGGGGCTGATCCGCCCGACCGGATACTGAGCGGACCGGCCGCTTCGGTGAGCGGCCGCCCTCCGGCATCGGCCTCGGGTACTCCTTCCCCCTCCGCCACACGGCGGAGCGGCACCCACCTGTGGAGCGATGTCCGGCGGCGCGGCGGACGGAACCGTGGTGATCAGCAGGGAATCGACGCCCTGCCGCACCGGTTCCGGTGCCGACCGCATCCGCAGGAGGACGCAATGCCCCGAATCCGCCGCCCGTTCGTCGTGGCCGCCACCGCCCTCGCCGTCTGCACGGCGACCGCGCTGACCCTGGGCCCGACCGGACCGGCCGCGGCGGCCGGGACGGGGACCACGGCCGCCCGGCATTCCGCCGACGAACCGTCCCTGACGGGCTCCGCCAAGCTCGCGCGACAGCCCGGCGACAACGTCCACTTCCGCTTCAACGCCCATGGCTTCGGCGAACAGGCCCGCGGCACGTTCTACGCCAGCCACCACATCGGCAAGGACTGGGGCGGATACTTCAAGGGCCGGATCGACTGCCTGGTGACCGGTGGCCCGGTGGCCGTCGCCACCGGCATCGTGACCGAGATGCGCTTCAAGAACGCACCGGGTATGCCGGAGCTCGGGGACCTCAGGGGCAAGCGATTCGGCTTCACCGTCCTGGACAGCGGCAAGAAGGACCAGCTGGGCTACAGCTGGGCGATGGACGGCGTGCCGAAGAACAGTGTCGGCAAGTGCCTGGGCTCGGCCCCGTTCGAGACCCTGGCGAAGGGCGACTTCAAGGTCCACCACTGGATGCCGCCGCGCAACCCCGCGAAGCACTGATCCACCGCCGCGGGCCTGACCACCGGGTGCCGCGTGCCGGCAGACGCGGCACCCGGTGCCGGTTACAGCTGGAAGGAGTCGGCCAAGGTGTCGAGCTGCGCGGCGAGCAGTGTCTGCGCCCGGTGCCCCATCCCGGCGTACTGGCCGGACACCTCCAGGCTGACCGTGCCGTGCAGCTGCGACCAGACCAGCACCGTGCCGGCGAGGGCGGTCCCCGCCGCCTCGTCGTGCGGAGCCAGGCCGGTGTGCTGGGCCAGCCAGTCCGCGACGCCCTCCTCCTTGCGCACCCACGCGGCCATTTCCTCGACCACCGGCCGCAGCGCCTCGGCAGGGGCGCCCGCGGCGAACACCTTCAGGAACGGCCCCAGGACCGCCCGCGCGCGCAGCAGCGTGTCGGGCGGGGCCGCGTACCCGGGCAGCGGGGTGCCCTGGATCAGCAGATAGCGGTGCGGCTGGGCGACGGCCCAGCCCCGGTAGACGTCGGCGAGGGCGTGCAGAGTGGCTCGCGCATCGTCGTCGGGCGTGGTGCCGACCCGCCCGACGACCTGCGCCACTTCGTCGTAGGCGTCCCGGATCAGCTCGCTCAGCAGGTCGTCCCGGCCGGCGAAGTAGCGGTAGAGGGCGGGGCCGGACAGCCCCATGTCCTTGGCGATCCGGGTGAGCGCGACGGCCTGGACGCCGCCCTCGGCGAGCTGCTGCAGCGCGGCCGCCTTGATCTCCGCGCGGTTCTGCTCGCGGTAGCGCGCCCGGGGGCTCCGCGCCTCGGCGGCCATGTTCTCCTCCTGCGTTCGCGACGACATGAGGCAAGCGTGAGTGGTCATTGCTGATCCTAGCCAGCACATTGCTTGCGATAGGTCATCGCTGAAGTTACAGTCTCTAACTGAAGCGAGTGCACGAAACTCGACCCGCTCGCCACTGGCCCGTGTTGTGGCCCCTCGGCCCGGAGAGAAGGAACCGTCATGTCTGCTGCATCTGTCCCGCTCCACGTCGTACTGGGCGCCGGCCCGGCAGGCACCGCGCTCGCCGGCGAACTCGTGGGCCGCGGTCACGCCGTACGGCTGGTCAGCCGCTCGATGCCGGAGACCACCGTCGAGGGCGTCCAACGGTTCGCCGCCGATGTGAGCACGCCCGACGGGGCGCTGGCCGCCGTCGCGGACGCCGCCGTCGTCTACCACTGCGTGAATGTCGCCTATCACCTGCAGACCGAGGTGATGCCCCGGGTCCAGCGCGCGGTGCTGGCCGCCGTCGAGACCACGGGGGCACGGCTGGTCGTCCTGGACACGCTGTATCCGTACGGGCAGACGCACGGCGAGGTGATGACCGAGGAGACCCCGTGGCGGGCGACGAGCCGCAAGGGGCGGATGCGGGCGCAGCTGGACGAGCTGTATCTCGCCGCCCACCGTGCGGGGCGCGCCCGTGTCGTCCTTGGCCGGTCGGCCGACTTCGTCGGTCCCGGAGTGCTCAACTCGACGCTCGGCGGAGCGGTTTTCCCGGCGGCGCTGGGCGGCGGTGAGATCCTCGGCCTGGGCGATATCGACCTGCCGCACAGCTACACGGACATCCGGGATGTGGCGGCCGGACTCGCCACGCTCGGCGCAGACCCGGAAGGCGACGGCCGGGTGTGGCATCTGCCCACCGCGCCCGCCGTCTCCACCCGCGAGATCCACGCGATGATCGAGGAATTGGTGGGCCGCCCGGTGCAACGGGTGGTCCTCACCGAACCCCGCCCCTTCGGGCCGTTCGACGCGGCCTTCATGGACGAGTACGCGGAGATGTTCTATCAGCACACCGAGCCGCAGATCATGGACTCCACGGCCTTCGAGCGGGCCTTCGGCGTCCGCCCGACTCCGCTGGACGCGACCCTCGACGCCACCGTCGAGTGGTACCGCGCACTGCTGGCCGGCCCGCGGAGCTGACCCGGCCGCACGACCGGCCCCTAAGGCGCGCAGACACCGGGGGCCGACGCGCAGTGCGTCGGCCCCCGGTGTGCCGGCAGCGGTCAGGAAGCGCTGGGGAGCTTCGCCGACCAGGCGGTCACCTCCAGCTCGCCGCCATCGACCTCCTTGTCGAACGCCACGACACTGTGCGCGTTGCTGCCCGTCGGGGAGACCTGCAGGTACTTGGCCTTCGCGGACGACGGACCGGCGTGCGTCCAGACCAGGTCCGCGTAGGCGCTCTTGCCCGGCTTCAGGGTGACGCCGTGCATGCCCGGGTCCTTGGCGAAGTAGGTGTCACCGTGGTGCGCCGTCGTCTTGATGGCCTCGTGTCCGGCGCCCTCCAGCGCCAGCCCCGGGTAACCGCCTATCGCGCAGGTGCTGTTGCCGGTGTTGGTCACCTTGAGATAGGTGCCCTCGTGATTCATTCCGGCCTGGCCCGAACCCGCGTCGGTGGTCGTGACCTTCAGCGTCCCCGGCCGGCAGACGTCGGCCGCCGCGCCGGATCCTGCCGTACCCGCCGCGGAGGCAACCCCGGCACTCGCGCCCGCGACCAGCGCGACGGCGGCGGCGACGGTGGCGGCGGTACGCAGACCACGCTTCGTCATCAGTCCTCAACTCCCTCTTCTCCGGCACCCGGAGAACCTCGGTGGAACGTTCGCCGGCCCCCGCCCGGCTCCGTCCGCGGTCCCGGTGCAGGGGGCCGGGAACGGAGGAGCCGGGCCTCGGGTCCGGTCGGTGCGCTCTCTTTCGTTTGCGCACCACCCACCCTGGGCGCCGCCACTGATGATCGACTAACGCCTCACTAACACCGGGAACACCCGGAACGAGAAGAAAGCGATCTTTACGTGGAATGCGAGGGATAGGGGGAGTTGGGGAGGGAGCGGGAGGGGGCCGCGGGAGTGCCGGGACGGTGCGGCGGAAGCCCGTCCGAGCAGGCGTGCGATGCTGGGGCACTCCGGATCATGGCAAAAATGGGGAGTGTACGGCAGCGTGCTGGCAGCGATACGGCGGACTGGGACGCACAGCTGGGACCGCTTCGCGGCATCCGACCCAGGGCTACTGCGGCTGATGGCAGGGCTGCGCACGGTCGGGGCCATCGTGCTCACCCTCGTCGTCCTGGCGCTGCTGCACACCGACGTCACGCTGATGGTCGCGGGCGCCATGACGGCCATGGTGTCCACCTTCGCGATCAAGGAGAAGGAGGTGCGGGGCCAGGCGGTCACGCTCGCGCTGGGCCTGCCCGTCGCACTCGCCGCGATGTCGCTGGGGGCGCTGCTGCACACCCTGGTCGTCGCCGGCGATCTGTTCTTCGTCCTGCTGATCTTCGGCGCCGTCTACTGCCGGCGGTTCGGTGACCGGGGCACCGCGCTCGGCCTGATCGGATTTCAGGTCTACTTCGTCTCGCTGTTCGTGCAGGCCACCGGCCCCGCCCTGCCCGACCTGTACCTCACCCTGGGCATCGCCTTCGGGTGCAGCGCGGTCGTACGGTTCGCCGTCGTCCCGGAGACCCCCACCCGCACCCTGCGGCGGCTGCGCGAGGCCTTCCGGGCACGCCTCGCCCAGCTGCTGGCGACCCAGATGGAGCTCCTGGACACCGATCCTGACGACCTCGACAAGGTGCTGGAGGACTTGCGGCGGCACACCGCCCGGCTGCACGAAGCGGCACTGATGATCCAGGGGCACCTGGAGGAGGGCACCCGGGACGCGGCCACGGCGGGGCTGGTGCAACGCCGTGTCGCGGACGCCGAGATCGCCGCCGAACGGCTGGGGATGCTGATCCTCAATGCCCGCAGTGCCGAGCGCGCGGACACCATCACCATGCATCTTCCGCACGCCCCGGTGCCGGCCACCGCGACCCGGACGGGGACCGAGGACGAAGCGATCGTCACCCTGCACCGGGATCTGAACGCGCTGCTGCTGCTGATCGCCCGGCGCGCGCCCGACGACCGCGGCACCGCGCTGGCCCTGGTACGCAACCGGCTGCTCGGCTACCGGGAGGAGGACGACCTGCCGCGCGCCTCGGCCGCCGTCCAGGACGTCTTCCGTGGACTCGGTGAGGCCGCGCGCGCCGTCCTGGGTCTGCGGCTGGCGCTGGACGGGCCGCAGGACGAGTCGGACGACTCCCCCGCCACCACGCGCTCGCGCGAGGAGTTCGACGCCGAGGACCTCTCGATCGTCGGGGCCGAGGAGACCGAGGAGCCGGAGGAGGACCGCACCGGGCTCGCACGGCCCACCACCCGGGCTGCGTTCCAGGTCGCGGTGGGCTCGACCCTGGCCATCATCGGCGGGGAGTTCCTGTCCAGCCAGCGCTGGTACTGGGCGGTGCTGACCTGCTGGGTGGTCTTCCTCAACACCGCCTCCACGGGCGAGATCCTGGTGAAGGGCTATCGCCGGCTGGTGGGCACGGTCCTCGGCGTGGTCGCCGGTGTCGCGCTGGCCGGGCTGGTCGGCAACCACACCTGGGCCGCGTTCGCCCTGGTTCTGCTCTGCATCTTCGGGATGTGGTTCACGGCGCCGTTGTCGTACGCGCTGATGTCCTTCTTCGTCACCACGATGCTCGGGCTGCTCTACACCCTGCTCAACACCTACAGCCTCTCCGTGCTGGTGCTGCGCATCGAGGAGACCGCGCTGGGCGCCGCCTGCGGGATCATCGCCGCCGTGCTGGTGCTGCCGGTGCACACGGACCGCCGTACGGACGAGTTGCTGGGCACGGTGCTGGTCCGGCTGCAGGACGTGGTGTCCGCCGCGGTCGAGCAGCTCAGCGGCGGGCCCGCCGTGGATCTGCTGGGCAAGGCGCGCGATCTGGACACCGCGCTGGACGAGCTGCGCGCCTCCACCCAGCCGTTGACGCATCCGATCACCCCGCTGCGCGGCCGCCGGCGGACCGTCCGTTATCTGGTGGCGCTCCTGGAGACCTGCGCCTATCACGCCCGCTCCTTGGCGGCCACGGCGGAACTCGTGCCGTACAGCAAGACCATCGCGGCCGACCCGCGCCTTGCCCGGGCCGGCCGGCGCATCGGCCAGAACATCGATCTCCTCGTCGCCCGGGTGCTGGAGGAGAGCACCGAGGGCGAGGTCGACTCCGGATTCAGCATCGCCGCGATGCTGGAAGCGGCCGGCTCGGGAGCGCTGCAGTCGGGCACGGTCACCTTCCGCGTGCTGCGGCATCTCCAGCGTCTCGACGAGGGAGTGGTCGGTCTCGCCCGCCCGCTCGATGTGCCGGTGGCCGGGCCCAAGGGGGGCAAGGCCGGCTGAGCGAGGGGCGGCCGGTGGCCGTCCGGTGGCCGTCCGCCGCGGCGAGCGCAGTTCGGACTCCCCCGGTCCCCTGCCGGTCACCCGTCGACGGCCCCGGCGTCGTGCCGCGCGAGCACCGCCCGCTCCTCCTCGGGCGAGTAACCGCCCGCCAGCGGCGGCTCGCCACGCCCGCGGTCCCAGGCCAGAACGTCGGACAGGGTCACCTCCAGCGGGGTCGTGGGCAGGCCCGCCGCCCGGGCGCGCGCCGGACTGCGCTGCTGTGACGTCCGGTCCGGCCGGACGAGCGGGAACATCGGTGGCCGTCCCTCGGGCGACACCGGAACGATCTCGACCTCGGTGCCCGCCACCCGCGCACAGGTCTCGATGAGCCCGCCGAGGGTGACCGGCTCGTCCGGCCCCACCGCGTGGAACGCACCCGGCCGCGCGTCGGCGAGCAACTGCACCACCAGACGGGCCAGATCACGCGAGTCGACGAGCTGCACCGGCTGCCCGGGGTCGGCGGGCAGTGCCACCCGTCCACCGCGCGCGGCCCGGCGCACCCAGTACATGAGGGCGTCCGTCGGATCGTGCGGCCCGGCCACCTTTCCCGGCCGCACCACCGTCGCCCGGGGGCCGTACCGGGCCACCACATCGTCCTCGCAGGCCACCTTGAGCGGACCGTAGGTCTCCTCGCTGAGCTCCTCGGTGTCCCGCACGGGCGGGCGACGCGGGGTGTCCTCGGCCGACCCCGGCCCCACACCCGTGCGCCGGTACACCGCATGGCTGGAGATGAAGAGATACCGCCCGGCCCGGTCCTCCAGCGCGTCCATCGCCTGCCCGACATGCCGTGGCACGTAGCCGCTGACATCCACGACCGCGTCCCACCTCCCGTTGTGCAGCGCCGCGTAGTCGCCGGTGTCCCGGTCACCGATGAGCCGGGGCAGCCCGGGGAACAGCTCCGTCCCGGTCCTCCCCCGGCCGAACAAGGTCACCTCGGCGCCGCTGCGCAGCGCATCGTCCACGATGGCGCGGCCCACGAACGACGTCCCGCCCAGTACCAGAATCCGCATGGTCCTCGACGCTAGCGACCGTGACGTCATGGCGGGGGCGAGGGGCCGGAAAATGATGTGCGGATCAGGTATGCGGTTGACACGCTGGGATCATGAGTTCTCAGCCTGCCCCCGCCCCCCGCTCCGCCGCCACGCCCCCGGCAACTGGCTGGATCACCACTCCCGTTACCGCGGACCTGCTGCGCGGCGCGCTCGATCTGGAGCACACCGAGCACGGGGTGCTGCCGCACCGGCTGCCCGCCAGGGCCCGCGCGCAATGCGCCGACGTCTACCTGGCCATGGCGGAGGCCCAGCCGTCGGGCGTACGGCTGGTGTTCCGCACCCGGGCCACCGTTGTCGAGCTGGATGGGCTGCGCACCAAGAATGCCTACCAGGGCGCCCCGCCCCGCCCCGATGGCGTGTACGACCTGTTCGTCGACGGGCAGCTCGGCGGGCAGACAAGCATGACCGGCGGCAATATCCAGATGGTGGACATGACCACCGGGACCGCGGAAACCCTGCCCGGCCCGGCCGGCACCGCCCGGTTCTCCGGCCTCCCCGACCGCGTCAAGGACGTCGAGATCTGGCTGCCGCACAACGAGATCACCCAGCTGACCGCCCTGCGCACCGATGCCCCCGTCGAGCCCCTCCCGGAGGGGGGCCGCAAGAAGTGGCTGCACCACGGAAGTTCGATCAGCCATGGCTCCGACGCCGCGAGCCCCAGCACCACCTGGCCCGCGCTGGCCGCCACCCTCGGCGGCGTGGAACTGACCAACCTGGGTCTGGGCGGCAGCGCCATGCTCGACCCGTTCACCGCCCGCGCCCTGCGGGACACCCCCGCGGACCTGATCAGCGTCAAGATCGGCATCAATCTGGTCAACGCCGACCTGATGCGGCTGCGCGCCTTCGCTCCGGCGGTGCACGGCTTCCTCGACACCATCCGCGAGGGCCATCCCACCACTCCGCTGCTGGTCGTCTCGCCCATCCACTGCCCCATCCACGAGGACACCCCCGGCCCCAGCGCCCCGGACTTCAGCAACCTCAGCGAGGGGAAGCTCCAGTTCAAGGCCATGGGCGACCCCGCGGAACGGGCCGCCGGAAAGCTGACGCTCAACGTCATCCGGGACGAACTGGCCCGCCTGGTGAAGCAGCGGGCAGCCGACGACCCGAACCTGCACCATCTCGACGGCCGCGACCTCTACGGCGAGACGGACTTCGCCGAACTACCACTGCCCGACCAGCTCCACCCCGACGCCGCCGCCCACCGCCGCATCGGCGAACACTTCGCCGCCCTGGCCTTCGGCCCGGACGGCCCGTTCGCGGCCGAGGGTGCCTAGTCCGGCGCCGGGGCTCGCCCTTCGTCCCCCTCTCCGCGTTGAGTTGCCGGCTGCATCATGTGGCACAGGCTCGGCCAGGCGGTTTCTCCCGGCTACGGGAGTCGGATCCGGACGGACGCCGCCCGGTCACCGGACCCGCCGGACAGCGCCTAGTCGTCCCCCGCCGCGGAGCGGCAGGCGGGGTGTCCCCAGCCGTCCGGGTTCTTGGTGATGGGCTCGCCCGCCGCGTAGGAGCGACCGCAGCGGCAGCGGCCGGGGAACTTGGCGTTGAGGGTGCGCGTCGGTTTGCCCGAGGTGCGCCGCTGCGGTGCGGATGCCTTCTTTGCTGCCGGGCCGGAGGCGCGTCGGCGGGTGGCGGCGGGCCGTACGGCATCGGGGGCGGGCGGCGGCTGCGGGGAGCCGAGGGCGCTGCCGGCGGCTTCCTGGACGATCGCTGCCTGGCTCGCCGCACGGTCGGCGAAGTCGTTGAGCGGGTCGCCGTCCACCTGGTGCGCGGGAACGTACCGGAACTCCACGGAGCGGCCCGTGAGCAGCGCGTCGATGCTGACCACCAGTTCCTGATTGGCGACCGGCTTGCCCGCGGCCGTCTTCCACCCCTTGCGTTTCCAGCCGGGCAGCCAGGTGGTGACGGCCTTCATCGCGTACTGGGAGTCCATCCGGATTTCCATCGGGACGGCCGGATCGGTGGCTGTCAGCAGACGTTCCAGCGCCGTGAGTTCCGCGACATTGTTCGTCGCGGTGCCCAGCGGCCCGGCCTCCCACCGGACGACGGTTTCCGCATCGTCGGCGATGACCCAGGCCCAGCCCGCGGGCCCGGGGTTTCCTTTCGAGGCGCCGTCACAGGCGGCGATCACGCGTTCAGCCATGGGCGCGATCATGCCAGGCAGCGGCGCGTCACGCGAAGCCGCCTCCGCGGGCTCGCGGCGCGCGGCCGTCCGGCGCCGGGCGGCCCGGCGTGCGCATCAGCAGGGGGCTCCCACGCAGGACGGAGGCTCTTGTCCCGGGCCGGCGCGGGGCTGAACCGGATCAGTTGCCGGATTCCTTCTCCGGGCGGAGTTCGCTGGGCCGTACGATCACGAATCCCTCGCCGTCGAGGCGGAGTTGGACGGCCTCGCCGGAGCCGCCGCGGAGCATCGAGCCGAGGCTCTGCGAACGCTGCAGCGAGGTCTGCAGGCCGCTGCTCCAGCCGACCACGGCGTCGGTGTCGACAAAGACCGGGGACTGCGGGGACACGGGTATCACGATGGGGTTGCCCTCACAGATCACGCCCAGCTTGCCCTGGCCGCTGAAGACGGAATTGAAGAGCCCTCCGCTCGCCATGCCGGCGCCCTTGACGACCTTGATCTCGTAGGAGAGGGACGGGTCGAAGCACAGCACATTCCGGCCGTTGACGGTGATGCCGTCGCCGGGGGCGAGGTCGATGATGAAACAATTGGCGGCCTCGTGCGCGAACCACACCTCGCCACGGCCCCGTACAGCCATCAGCGCCAGCCCCTCGCCGGTGACCGCGCGCTTGAGGAACTTGCCGATGCCCTGCCCCTGCTTCTCGAATTGCAGATCACCGCGGTAGGCGATCATCGCGCCCTGACGGGCATAACACTCGCCGTCCAGCGCGTACTTGAGGGATTTGGCGTTCTGCTGCGTCATTCCGGGCGCCGTGGCCGGTGTGGCCATGTTCTCCGAGGCGAAAAGATCACTGTTCATGACCGGCATGCTATCCAGGGCACTGCCGGGCACACCGGAATCGTCCGGCGGCGGCTGTCGGACGGCCGCGGCCCGCCCCGCGCCGGCCCCCGGGCACCGGCCGAAACCGGATCACGTGCTCACGCGCTTGTAAACAATGGGACACAAGAACACTCAAAATAGGTAAACCACAGCAGTCGGGCGCAGCGTGCTCTAGCGTCACGTCCGACACGGGGGCGGTTGTGTGGCCGGGGGGCTCCAGCCGCGCCGGAAGTGAAGGGGACGACCAAGTGGGGGGCCATGGGGTTGTTCGAAGCTGCCGGAGCAAGGGTGATCGATTCACCTGCCGGGACAGCCAAGTTGGACCGCGCACCGGAACGCGGCGGAAAAGACAGAAACAAGCCGACGGAACGGCGGCTGCGGCAGCTGGCGTTAGCCGTCGACACGGGGGGTGTCCTGCTGCCGGTGTGGCTGCTCTGTGCCGTGACACAGCAGCCACAGCCACTGCTCACCGCGGCGCTGGCGTGTGCGTCATGGCTGGCCGTCGGTGCCTCGAAGAATCGTTACAGCCGGGAGGAACCGGCCGGTGACGATGCCGTGCTGCCGGTCTTGCGGGACTGGCTGACCATGCTGGGCGTGCTGGCCGTCGTCTGCGTCGCGGCGCGGGTCGAGGTCTCGCTCAAGGTCTGTGTGCTCGCGCTGCTGCCGTGCCTGGCACTGGGCGTGGCCCGGCGCAAGCTCGTGCACCGGTATCTGCTGGCCATCCGGCGTCGCGCGCAGGCGCTGCGCCGGGTGCTGATCGTCGGGGAGGCGGGCGCCGTCGATGTGGTGCTCGCGGAGCTGGCACACCGTACCGATCATGAATATGTCGTCGTCGGCAGCTGTCTCGTCGGCGAGGAGACCACCGACTCGGCGGTGCCCGTCCCTGCCCGGCTCGCGTCCGACGGGAACACACCCGAAGCGGCACTGGAGGGCGAGACCGTCCTCGGGTGCGCCGCCGAACTCGACGCCGATCTCGTCTTCGTGGCGCCGGGCCGTCAGCTGTCCGCGGCGCGGGTGCGGCGGCTCGCCTGGGCCCTGCACGACGGAGGCCGGAATCTGGCCATACTGCCGGGCCTGATCGATGTGTCGCAGCACCGTGTCCGGCTCGCGAAGGCGGCGGGCCTGACGGTGATGCACATAGACCCGGCGGCGCGGCGGGGGATGCCGGTGCTGCTGAAGCAGATCACGGACCGGCTGGGAGCGCTGCTGCTGCTGATGCTGCTCTCCCCTGTGTTCGCCCTGGTGGCGGCGGCGATAAGGCTCACCTCCAGTGGGCCGGTGTTCTACTGGCAGATCCGGGTCGGCCAGGATCTGATGCCGTTCCGGATGTGGAAGTTCCGCACGATGGTCGTCACCGCCGACCGGATGCGGGCCGCGCTGGAGGCGGCGAACGAGCACGACGGGGCGATGTTCAAGATCCGGCGGGATCCGCGGGTGACACCGGTGGGCCGGCTGCTGCGCCGCTTCTCGCTGGACGAACTGCCCCAGCTGTTCAATGTCCTGGCCGGCCATATGTCCTTGGTCGGCCCGCGGCCTCCGCTGCCCGAAGAGGTGGAGCGGTACGACGGGACCGAGCTCCGCCGGCTGTCCGTCAAACCGGGTCTGACCGGTCTGTGGCAGGTCAGCGGGCGGTCCGATCTCACCTGGGACGAGACCATCGCCCTGGATCTGAGCTATGTGGACAACTGGTCCTACACCCGCGACATCGGTGTGCTGGTCCGGACCGTGCGTGCCGTCGTGGACGGGCGCGGTGCGTACTAGGGCGTGTCGTTCGGATCAGGGCGGATCAGGGAGCGGGGTCTGGTGCGTGCGATCGCAAGGCGGAGGAGGGAGTCGACGCGGAGCGTCGGCGAGTGACGACAACGCGGCGAGCGTGCGTGCCAGACCCCGCGAGCCCGCCATGATCCGAACGACACGCCCTAGCGGGCTCCGGTGTGCGTCCGGCGCCTCGCCATGGGGCGGGCGCCGGGGGCACAGCACGGGTCGGGGGCCCTCACACCGTGGCCGGCTCCTCTCGCCATGCCCGGTAGGTCCGGGCGATGCCCTCGGCGAGCGGGATGGTGGGCGACCAGCCCAGGGCACGCATCTTGCTGATGTCGAGCAGCTTGCGCGGGGTGCCGTCGGGGCGGGACGGGTCGAAGGCGATCCGGCCCTCGTAGCCCACCGCGGAGGCGACACAGGAGGCCAGGTCGGCGATGGTCAGGTCCGTTCCGCAGCCGACGTTGACGGTGTCGTCGCCGTCATAGCGGCGCAGCAGCACCTCGCAGGCGGCGGCCAGATCGTCGACGTGCAGGAACTCGCGCAGCGGTGTGCCGGTACCCCAGAGGGTGAGCTCCGGCAGCCCCTGCTCCTTCGCCTCGTGGAACCGGCGGATGAGGGCGGGCAGCACATGCGAGGTCTCGAGGTCGAAGTTGTCGCCGGGCCCGTAGAGGTTCGTCGGCATGGCGGAGATGAAGGAGGCACCGTATTGCCGGCGGTAGGAGCGGATCTGGACGAGGCCGGCGATCTTGGCGAGCGCATAGGCCTCGTTGGTGGGCTCCAACGGGCCGCTCAGCAGGGCGTCTTCGGTGATGGGCTGCGCGGCGTGCTTGGGGTAGATACAGCTCGATCCGAGGAACAGCAGTCGGCGCACCCCCGCCTGGTGCGCGCCCGCGATGACGCTGAGCTGGATGCTCAGATTGTCCTCGAGGAACTGCACGGGGTAGGTGCTGTTGGCCATGATTCCGCCGACTTTGGCGGCCGCCAGGACGACGGCGTCGGGCCGGGCCGAGCGCAGATAGGCCGCGGTGGCCCCGGCATCCCGCAGGTCGAGCTCCGCGCGGGTACGGGTCAGCACGTCATAGCCCCGGTCGGACAGCCGCCGGGCCACGGCGGATCCCACCAGACCTCGGTGGCCCGCGACAAACACGCGAGCGGGTGTGGGCAGCAAGTCATCCATGGGCCGGATTGTGTCAGTCAACCCGACACGCCCACCGGCTATTTCAGGAAATATCTGCCACCCATCGCTCTCGACCAGTGGCGACGGAGCGGGTAGCGTCCACGCCCCGCGGTCCGCCGGCGCGTGGGTAATCCATCAAGTTCGATCACGATGCACATCACTTCTCGTGGGGGGAAGCCATGCCGAAAACCGCGGTCATCACCGGAATCACCGGTCAGGACGGGTCATATCTCGCCGAATTGCTGCTGAGCAAGGGCTATGAGGTGCACGGGCTGATGAGACGCTCGTCGAGCTTCAACACCGAGCGCATCGACCACATCTACCAGGACCCGCACACCCCCGACCGGCGGCTGCTGCTGCACCACGTCGATCTGTCGGACGGTGTGGCCCTGGTGAATCTGCTGCGCGATGTGCAGCCCGACGAGGTCTACAACCTCGGGGCCCAGTCCCATGTCCGGGTCTCCTTCGACGCTCCGCTGTACACCGGCGATGTGACCGGGCTGGGCGCCGTACGGCTGCTGGAGGCCATCCGCGCCAGCGGGGTGCAGACCCGGCTCTACCAGGCCTCGTCCTCGGAGATGTTCGGCGCGACCCCGCCGCCGCAGAACGAGGCGACGCCCTTCCATCCGCGCAGCCCGTACGGCTGCGCCAAGGTCATGGCGTACTGGTCCACGGTCAACTACCGCGAGGCATACGGCCTGTTCGGGGTCAACGGCATCCTCTTCAACCACGAGAGCCCGCGGCGCGGCGAAACCTTCGTCACCCGCAAGATCACCCGTGCGGTGGCCCGCATACAGGCGGGCCTGCAGGAGCACCTCTACCTCGGCAACCTCGATGCCGTCCGCGACTGGGGTTACGCCCCGGAGTACGTGGAGGCCATGTGGCGGATGCTGCAGCGCGACGAGCCCGACGACTATGTGGTGGCGACCGGGGTGGCCGCGACCGTACGGGACTTCCTGCAGGCCGCCTTCGACACGGTGGGGCTGGACTGGGAACGCAGTGTGCGCTTCGACCCGAAGTACGAGCGGCCCTCCGAGGTGGACGCGCTCATCGGCGACGCGTCCAAGGCCAAGAGCCTGCTGGACTGGTCGGCGAAGGTGCAGTTCGACGAACTCGCCCGGATCATGGTGGAGTCGGACATACGGCAGCTGGAGGACGAACTCTCCGGTCACCGGGTGCGGGTGGACCGATGACGGTCACCGCCACCGACCGCCGGCTGCGCGGCTTCACCGGCGCCGGCTACGACAAGGGACGGGGGCTGCTGACCCAGGTCGCCTGGTTCGTCGTGCTCAATGTCCTGTTCATGAAGTGGTGGTGCCCGCCGCGGCTGCGTCCCCCGCTGCTGCGGGCCTTCGGTGCCCGGGTCGGCGCCCGGGTGCTCATCCGGCACCGGGTGCGGGTGCAGTGGCCGTGGAAGCTGACGGTCGGCGATGACGTCTGGGTGGGTGAGGACTCCTGGCTGATCAACCTGGAACCGATCACCATCGGCCATGACGTCTGTGTGTCCCAGGGTGCCCTGCTGTGCACCGGGAGCCATCAACGCCGCTCCCCCACCTTCGAGTTCGACAACGCTCCGATCCGTCTGGAGCCCGGCTCCTGGGTGGCCGCCCGCGCCATGGTGCTGCGCGGGGTCACCGTCGGAGCGGACGCGGTGGTCGGGGCCGGTGCGGTCGCCCACCGCGATGTGCCGCCGGGGGCCGTGCACACCACCGGGGGTGCCGTATGAGGATCACCCATGTCGTGACGCTGGTCAGCGACGACGGGGCGTACGGCGGTCCGGTGAGCGTGGCCACCGGGCAGCTGGGCGAACTGGCCTCGCGGGGGCACGAGGTGGAGCTGGTCTCGCTGTGGCGGGGCCGGAGCGCACCCCCGCGGTCCGTCGACGGGGTACCGCTGTACGCCCGGACCGCCCGCACGCTGGTGCCGGGGCAGGGCTTCCTCGGCCTGTTCCACCCGGGGCTGCTGCCCGCGCTCTGGCGGCGGGTGGGCCGGGCCGACGCCGTGCAGCTGCACGCCGGGCGGGACCTGGTGTCCCTGGCCGCGCTCGTGGTGGCCGCGGTGCGCCGCCGCCCGTTCCTCGTGCAGACCCATGGCATGGTCCAGCCCCGCGGCTCGGCCGTGGCCCGGCTCTTCGACCGGGTCTATGTCCCGCTGCTGCGCCGGGCGGCCGCTGCGCTGGTCCTCACCGACGAGGAAGAGGCCGGGCTGCGGCAGGTACTGGGCCCGCGCGGGCCGCGGCTGGTCAGACTCCCCAACGGGGTCCGCTCCCGCCCGGCCGACGCGGAGCGGAGCAGTACGGATGTGCTGTTCCTCGCGCGTCTGCAGAGCCGCAAACGCCCTGAGGCCTTCGTGCGGATGGCGGCGCTGGTGCACCGCAAACGGCCCGAGGTGTCCTTCACCCTGCACGGTTCGGACGAGGGACGGCTGGCGGAGGTCCGGCGGCTGATCGCCGAGGAGGGGCTCGGCGACGTGGTGACATACGGCGGAGCGCTCGATCACGACGCCGCGGTGCGGCGGACGGCGCAGGCCACCGTGTACGTGCTGCCCAGCGTCGACGAGCCGTTCCCGATGAGTGTGCTGGAGTCCCTGGCGGTGGGCACCCCGGTGGTCTGCACCGACAGCTGTGGGATCGCCGGTGCGCTCCGGCGGCGCGAGGCCGCTGTGGTCACCGACGGTTCGCCGGAGCAGCTGGCGGAGGCGGTGCTGCGGCTCCTGGAGGACCCCCCGCTGCGGGAGCGCGTCACCCGCGCCGGTCATGCGGCCGTCGACGCGGAGTTCTCGCTCACGGCCGTGGCCGACCAACTGGAGGAGTGGTACGGGTCGCTCGCGCGGCCCGGCGCCGGATAACCGGAGGCGGCGGGGGCCCTCGCCCCGCCGCCTGCGGCTAGGGAAGACGCCCCCTAACGGCCGGTTGCCCGGCCGGCACGGGCGATCCGCAGCAGCTCGGTGATCCGCTCCAGACCGGCCCGGCTGCTCAGCCGCTGCTCGACGTACTCCGGGCCCCGGGCTCCCAGCCGGGCCGCCCGCCCGGGGTCGTCGGCGAGCGCACGGGCCTCCGCCAGCAGCGCCTTCGGGTCCTCCGGTGCGAGCACCGTCCCGGCACCCGAGCGCAGGACCTCCTGGGCGGTGCCCCCTTCGGCGGCCACCGAGGCGATCACCGGCCGGCCCGTCATGAAGTACGAGGTCAGCTTGGACGGCAGACTCATGTCCAGCACGGAGGCCTTCTGGGTCACCGCCAGCACATCGGCGGCGGCGAGCACCTCGGGGAAGTCCTCGGCGTCGGCGGGCGGCAGGAAGGACAGCGTGGAGACGCCCGCGGCGAGCCGTTGCAGGTGCGCGCGCTGATTGCCGTCCCCCATGAGCACGAACCGCACGGGCGCGGCTTCCTGATCGGCGAGCCGCGCGGCCTCGACCAGTACCTCCAGCCCCTGCTTGAGGCCCATGTTGCCGGCGTGCAGCACCACGGTGTCGCCGTCGGACCAGCCCAGTCGTGCCCGGGTGCGGTCGCGGTCGCCGGTCGGGCCCTGCACATGCGTCCAGTTGGGCACCACATGCACCCGTCCGCGCGGCACGCCCATCGCCGTGACCCGGTCCACGAACGACTCGTGAACCACCCCGACGACGGCCGCCTGACGCAGTACCCGCGCCTCCACCGCCCCGGCCAGGGCGGCGGCCCGGCCCCCGCCCCGGATGCCGCTCTGCTCGGCGGCGGCCCCCATCAGATCCTGGACGACCACGACATGCGGTACCCCGGACTGCCGCGCCAGCCGCCCGCCCAGCACTCCCCCGGCCAGGCTGGGCATCTGGGTGAGCACCACGTCGGGGCGGATGCGCGGTGGTGCCATGGCGCTGTGGGCCAGGATGCTCGCCTCGAACAGCGCCCGGCGCAGGGCGGTCTGGTGCGGCGGAACGGTGTGCCGCCGGCGGTGCACCGTCACCCCGCCGCGGCGCTCCCGGACGCGCCATCGGCCGCGATAGCCGTCCGCCACCCGCCAGGCGGGATAGTGCGGCATGCCCGCGAGGACATGGGTGTCGGCGCCGGTTGCGGCCAGATGCTCGGCGATCTGTGTCGAGTACGGCCCTATGCCGGTGTGTTCGGGTGCGTAGTTGGTCGAGACCACAAGCACGCACCGGCCCGCGAACGAATCTTCCACTAAAGGCCCCCCTCTGGATGTGCGGTCATCGTAGGAGCCTGCCGGGGCCCGCGGGCTGTGAATTGCGTTGCGATTGTGTCCCGAAGGCGACCTTGTTTCCCGATGTCCCTTAGATTGTGGTCGCTGGTGGGGAGTTGGGGGGAGGTGGGCCGATGCTGCACGGGAAACGTCCGGGCACCGCGGAGCCGGTGCGTGGCATCGCCGCACTGTGCTGCTGGGCGCTGCTGCTGGTGGTGCTGCTGCCGGTGCTGATCCTGCAGTCGCTCGACGCCCGTCTCGGTGCCGCGCTCGCCGTGCAGTGCGTGGTGGTGGTGCACACGGGTGCGGCGCTGGCCCGGGTGCTGACGGACGTCCGGGCGCGGCTGATCGCCTTCGGTTTCTGGCTCTTTTCCTATGTGTGGCTGGGACTTGCGCCGTTGGCGATGCTCGCGACGGACGCGTACCCGCGGGGTTTCGTCGTCGACGCGAACACCGCGTTCGTGACAACGGCCGTGGTGGAGACGGGACTTCTCGCCTACAGCGCGGGGTCGGCAGTGGCGTCCTGGCGGTCGGCGCGCACCTCCACGGTCCTCGAACCGCTTCTGGCCCGGCGGCTGTCGCCGGGGCGGGTGCTGCTGCTGTGCGGTCTGGCGCTGCTGCTGGCGGTCGCGCTGATCCCGGGTCAGGGCGGGCTGTCGGCGTTCTTCCTCAGCCGGCAGGCCGCCAACGAGGCGGCGGCGCAGGCTGCGCCGGCCGCGTCAGCGGACCGGGCGATGGCCGCCTGGGCCCTGTCGGTGCCGGCTTTCTGGGCGCTGGTGGGGCTGGTGCACGTACCGCGGTTCACGGCCGGCGACCGGACCCTGCGCGGATTACGGTGGCTGCTGCTCCCGCTGCTGATCGCGGTGAACGTGGTGGTCAACAACCCCATCAGCCAGCCGCGTTTCTGGGCAGGAACGGTCCTGCTGGCGCTGGTCTTCAGCGCCTCCTGGCTGCGCGGACCGCGGGCCTTCCGGATGGGCGCGGCGGTGGTGGCGGCCGTGGTGCTGGTGGTCTTCCCGTACAGCGACTACTTCCGCTACGACAAGCGGGAAGCCGTCCATGTCGTCTCGCTCGCCGAGCAGTTCACATCCAACGGTGACTATGACGCGTTCCAGCAGATCGAGACGGGCGTGGACTACGTCCGTACCCATGGCTTCACCCCGACGGCCGCGCTGGGCCCCCCGCTGTTCTTCGTGCCGCGGGCCGTCTGGCCCGGCAAGCCCGATGACGCGGGCATCCTGCTCGCCCGGCACGCCGGGTACACCTTCGAGAACCTCTCCGCGCCGTTGTGGATCGAGTCGTACATGTGGGCCGGCTTCCCGTCGGTCATCGCCGTCTTCGGCCTGATCGGCGCGGTGGGGCGACGCATCGACAACCTCCGGCACCGGCTGCGGCGGCACCCGGGGACCCTCGCGGCGCTGCTGGTACCGGCCTTCGGCTTCTACCAACTGGTGCTGCTGCGCGGCAGTTTGATGGCCATCGTGGGCCCGCTCGCGCTGCTGGTCTGTGTCCCGCTACTGATCACCCGTAAAACGGGACGGCGGGCCCTTCCGCCGTCCGCCGAGGACCCCGCGTGCGCCTCGACGTCACCAGCGCACCGCCCCGCCTTGCCTCTACCCACAGGAGGAGCACGTACGTGAGCGTCTTCGACGAGCCCGCGGAGGAGCCGGACCAGATCCGGGACCAGCTGCGCCAGCTCTTCCGGTATCGCGCCCTGGTCGTGCTGGGGCTGGTGCTGGGCATGCTCGGCGGTGGCGCCGTGTCCCTGCTCGGCGGTTCGACCTATACGGCGACCGGCGAGGTCGTGGTCCATGCGATCAGTACGGCGCCCTTCGAGGCCGGCGGGGTCTCGGTGGACAAGCAGATCAGCATGGGCACCGAGCGGCAGATCGCCCAGAGCGCCTCGGTCGCGGCCGGCGCGGCCAAGGCCCTCAAGCTGGAGACCGATCCGGCCGCGCTCCAGCGCGATCTGCGGGTGAGCAATCCGCCCGAGACCCAGACCCTGATGTTCGAGTACAGCGCGGATTCCGCGGACCGGGCGTCCGCGCTCGTCAATGCCTTCGTGCAGGCGTATCTGAAGTACCGGCAGGATGCCGCGACCCAGCGGATCGACAAGACCGTCGGCAAGCTGAGCGCCGAACTCAAGCCGCTGCAGGAACAGCGCAAGGTGCTGGACCGGCGGATCGCGGGCGGGAACGGTGCGGCGGGACGGGCCACCGATGAGTCCGAGCGCAGCAATCTGGTGTCGGAGATAGCGGATCTGCAGGGGCGGATCTCCAGCCTGAAGTCCCTCGACACCACGCCCGGTGACATCGTCCGCAAGGGCGATCCGCCGGCCTTCCCGTCCAGCCCCGGTCTCGCCGTGCTGCTGCTCGCCGGGGCCGTGGTCGGTCTGGTGCTGGGCATCCTGGCGGCCTGGATCCGCTCGGTGGTGGAGCCGCGGGTCCGGTCGGTGGCGGATGTGCAGGACAATCTGCGGGCACCGGTGCTCGGCATACTGCCGCGCCGGCAGGGCGGTACGGAGCTGCTGGAGGTCGGACGGACCGGCCGCGGCAACCGCGCGGAGGCCTACCGGACGATCGCTTTCCGGCTGGTGCACGACCAGCGCTTCGCGGGACGTGGCAGCCTGCTGGTCGTCTCGCCCCGGGAGAACGCGGAGGCCGTCTCGGTCGCGGTCAACCTGGCCGGTGCGTTCGCCGAGATCGGCAACGACATCCTGCTGGTCGAGGCCGATCTGCGCACTCCGCAGCTCGCCCAGCGGCTCCCGCTGCACCCCGGTCACGGACGTCCGGTGCCGGGCAGCTGGGCGGACGGCGAGCGGCGCGCCGTGGACGCGGGCGTGGACGGGCGGTTCGATCTGCTGCCCGGCCGGGAGGTGCCCAACCCGGCACGTGCCCTGTCCTCACCGCAGTTCGCGCGGCTGCTGAACACACCGTCCGGCCCGAACGAGCATGTCGTGGTCGTCACCGGGCCCCTGCTGTCACATGCGGACGGGCTGGCCGTCGCCAAGCAGGCGGCCGGCGTCGTCGTGGTCTGTGATCTCAACGAGGTCCGCCGGGACGATCTGGACCGGGTGTGGGAGCTGATCACCGGCGCCGGCGGGCACATCCTGGGGGCCGTCCTGGACAAGGGCAGCCGCGCGACGTCGCTGCGCCGGCTGACGGACGGCGGGCCGACGCACCGCAAGCGCGGCCGGGGCCGTCCGCGGGCCGCCGCGGTGGCACCGGCGCCCCGGCCCGGCCCGCCGCCGCCCCGCCTCGGCCCGGCACCGCAGGACGGAGCGTCCCCCCTCGACGCCGACACCACCTCGCTGCGCAGGTGACGGCCATCCGTCCGGCGGGCGCGGACGGCCGGTCCGCGCCCGCGGCGCCGGGAGGGGCCGCGGCCGGCGGGCGCGGAGTGGGCACGACCGCCCGCGGCAGCCTGTTCGGCCTGGCGGGTTCGGCCGCCAACGCGCTGTTCGGGTTCGTGCTCGTCGCCGTCATCACCCATGGCCTCGGGGCCCACGGGGCCGGTGCGGTCTTCACGGGTGTCGCGGCCTTCACCATCCTGAGCAATGCGCTGAAGCTGGGGGCCGATACCGCGCTGGTCCGCTTCGTCTCCCGGGACCTGGAACTCAGCGGCGGGGCCGGCGTACCGGCACTGCTGCGGATCTCGGTCCTGCCGACGCTGCTGGCGAGCGCCGCGGGGGCGGCCGTGCTGCTGTGCTCCCCCGGGCTCGCCGGCCTGCTGCTGCCCGAGCTGGACCCGGGCCAGGCCGCCGCGCTGATACGGCTGTTCGCGGTCTTTCTTCCGGTGACGACGGTGGCACTGGTGCTGCTCGGGGCCACCCGGGGGTACGGCTCGGTGGTGCCCTTCGTGGGTGTGGAGCAGATCGGCAAGCCGGCCGTACGGGTACTGCTCGCGGTGCCGCTGGTCCTGCTCGCACCGAGCGTGGCCGGGCTCTCCGCGGCCTGGCTGGCGCCCGGGGTGCTGGGTGCGGTGGCGGCCTGCGTCTCGCTGCGCCGGTCCCGCCGTGCGCATCCGGGCTCCGGTCAACCGCCGTCGCAGGCACGGGAGTTCTGGGCCTTCGCCGGACCGCGGGCGGTCTCCTCCGTCTTCGACATCGCCGCGGTGTGGGTCGGGGTGATTCTGCTGTCGGTGCTGGGCACCGGCACCGACGCCGGCATCTACACGGCGATCGGGCGTCTGGTCACCGCGGGGTCGCTGCTCCAGCTGGCGATCAGACTGGCGGTGGCGCCGCAGATCAGCCGGCTGCTGGCGGGTGGCGACACGCACGGCGCCCATCATCTGCACAGGCTGTCGACCCGCTGGATCGCGCTCTTCTCGTGGCCCGTTTTCCTGGTCCTCGCGGCCTACCCACGGACCGTGCTGTCGCTCTTCGGGCCCGGCTTCGACGAGGGCGCGGCGGGGTTGGTGGTGCTGGCGGCGGCCTGTCTGGTCAATGTCGGCGTCGGCAATGCGCAGACGGTCATCCTCATGGCCGGTCGGAGCGTCTGGAATCTGGTGGTTGCGGGCACCGCGTTCGTGCTCCAACTGGGCAGCGGGGTATGGCTGGTGCCGCGGTACGGGGTGCTGGGGGCGGCGGTGTCCTGGGGTCTGGCGATCGTGGTGGACAACGGTGCCTCGGCGCTGCTGGCCCGCTACCGCCTGGGCTTTCGCACCGTCGACCGGGGCTATCTGTCCGCCGCGGCGATCGGCATCGTGACGGTGGCGCTCCCGGTGTTCGCCCTGCGGACGCTTTTCGGGGACAGCCTTCCCGGCGCGCTTTTGGGAATTGTTTTAGCCATTGGGGCTTTCGGCGCGGCCGTCTGGCGCTATCGTTTGCCGCTGGGGGTAGGGGAGTTCTTCGGGGCGCTGCGCAAGCGTGGTTCGGGAAACTCACCGTGAACACCGGTCCCATTTCCGCACAGAACTCGTCGCGTTCCCACGTCCTACCCTGACAATTCCGATCGCGCCATGCTTCCAGGGGGGACCTGTGCGCCAAAGAAGCAGACCTGTCCATCTCTTGCTCGCCGCAGCGGTGCTGGGCACCGCATCGACGGCCCTTTCCGCCGGTACCGCTCAGGCCGCCGGTGAAACCACCCTCACCGCCGATCCGCTGAGCACCTGGCAGACCGACGGCATCGTATGGGCCATGGCCTACGCCAAGGGCATCGTCTACGTAGGAGGCACCTTCAGCCACATCCGGCCGCCGGGTGCCGCACCCGGTTCCGCCGGAGAGCTCGCCCGTAAGAACTTCGCGGCCTTCGACGCCAAAACCGGTGAACCGCTGCCGTGCGCCCCGGCGTTCACCGGCGGCACGGGCACCATCCGGGCCATGAAGGCCTCGCCCGACGGCTCGAAGATCTACATCGGCGGCTCGTTCGGGAAGGCCGGCCCGGTGGGCCGGTCCAACACGGCCGCCCTCAACACCGCCGACTGCACCATCGGTGCGGACTGGCAGCCGACGGTCAGCTCGACCGTCCGGGCCCTGGACGTCACCGCCGACACCGTCTACATCGGCGGCGGCTTCGCCACCGTCCAGGGACAGACCCGCGAGCGGATCGCCGCACTGCGGCCCGACGGCGAGCTGCTCCCGTTCAAGGCGACGATCCGTGGTTCCTCGGTCGGCAACGACCCCACACCGGCGGTCAACGCCATCACGGTCGCCCCCCAGCTCAACAAGGTCATCATCGGCGGCCGGTTCACCTCGGTGAACGGCAGCTGGCTGAGCGTGCACGCGCTGGCCGGGCTGGACGCGACCACCGGGCGGGTCGTCAACTCCTTCGCCGGCTGGATTCCCCAGAGGTCGGCGGTCAAGTCGCTTGTCAACGACGGGACCAACTTCTATCTGGGCGCCGAGGGCACCGGCGGCGGGGTCTTCGACGGCCGCGCGGCCGGCCGGCTGTCGGACGGCGCGCAGCTCTGGAAGGACACCTGCCTGGGCGCCACCCAGGCGGTACTGCCGTACAAGGGCGTCCTCTACAGCGGCTCCCATGCACACGACTGCTCCAACACCCCGGGCGGTTTCACCGATATCAACAACCGTCAGCACTTCCTGGCGCAGTCGATCTCGGACAAGACGATCCTGCCGTGGTTCCCGGACACCAACGACGGGATCGGCGAGCAGATCGGCCCGCGGGCGCTGACCGTGGGGGACGGCATCCTGTGGGCGGGCGGCGAGTTCACCACCGTCAATGACGCGCCGCAGCAGGGCCTGACCCGGTTCGCCGCGGGGCCGGACACCGGGGCGCCGCAGGTGCCGCTGCTCAGCGGTGCGAGCGGGTCCCGGGGCAAGATCACGCTGAACTGGAAGGCCTCGTGGGACCGGGACGACGGTGTCCTGACCTACAAGATCTACCGCGACGGCGAGTACCTGACCTCGCTCAACCAGGATTCGCGCTACTGGAACCGCCCCAACATGAGCTACACGGACACCGTGCAGCCCGGGGCTCAGCACCGGTACTCGATCGAGGTCACCGACGGCACGAACGTGTCCGGGCGCAATGGCCCGGTCTATGTGACCGCCAGAAACTGACCGAACGCCGAGTGGGGGGTAAATGACGCACCGAGTAGGTTATGCGCCGGGGGTCTATGACCTCTTCCATGTCGGGCACCTGAACATTCTCCGGCACGCGAAAAGCCAGTGTGACTATCTGGTGGCCGGCGTCGTCTCGGACGAAATGGCGATGCAGGCGAAAGGCCAGGCGCCGGTCATTCCGCTGACCGAGCGGCTGGAGATCGTACGCAGCGTCCGATTCGTGGACGCGGCATTCGTCGAGACGGTGCCCGACAAATTGGAGACGTGGCAGCAGGTGCGCTTCGACGTCATTTTCAAGGGCGACGACTGGCGGGGGACGAGCAAGGGCGACAAGCTCGAACGGGATTTCGCGACGGTCGGGGTCGAGGTGGTCTATTTCCCCTACACCGTGCACACGTCGAGCACCCTGCTGCGCAAGGTGCTCGACGGGCTGGCGAATTCGGCGTGACCGGAGGAACTGATCCGGTGCCCGGCCCGGGGCGCCCGCTCCGGTGAGGTGTCCGTCCCCGGCCTGTCAGCGGCCGGGTGCGGACAACTCGCGGTACCACTTCACCAGGAACGCCACCATGAACAGCAGATGGGCGGCGAGCAGGAAGCAGTAGGCAGCCAGGAACAGGTCCCGGCTGCCGAACAGCAGGAACAGGGCGCAGAACACTCCGTAGTCGACCGGCAGCAGGGCGACGGAGCGCAGCGTGGAGGCGGGTGCCGTGGGGGCCGGACCGCCCGCACCGCTCCGCAACCGGTCGGCGCGCTTGAGCTGTTCGGTGAGGATGCCGCCGAAGAAGACCATCACCGCGGCGAACTGGAAGGCGACGGGGAGGAGCAGGTACCTGGGGTCGGAGAAGCCGAAGTAGCGGTAGAACGAGAGGAGTACGGCCATGTGGAGGGCGAGCATCTTCGCGCAGTCGACCACATGGTCCAGCCACTCCCCCGCGGCGCTGCCGGTTCCGGTCAGCCGGGCGAGCTGCCCGTCGGCGGAGTCGAGGGCGAAACCGAGGACCAGCGCCGCGAAAATGCCGGCCGCCGCGGCGGGCGAGGGGCGGAGCACCGCAATCATGACCACACCGGCAGAGGTGAACACCGCGCTGATCATGGTGATTTGATTGGGTGTCAGTTTCATGGTGTAGCCCGCGGCGGCCAGCACCCGGCCGGCCGGCCGGTTCACATAACGCGAGTACAGGGACACCCCCTTCGCGGATTTCTGGGCCGCAGACAGCTGTCTGATCGCATATCCGAACTGGCTCATGTCCCCCACCTGATGAATGGACCCCCGAAGGAGCAACATCATGGCAGGCAGGACCTCTCCGTCAACCGGTGGCGCCGATCGCCGGACGGTGCTGGCGGGTACGGCCGCGGCGCTGGCGGCCGCCCTCACCGGGTGTGAGCCGGCATCCCCTGCCACCCGGCAGTCGTCCGACGACGCCAGGGCCCCGGTGGTCACCGGCCACAAGCCCAAGGGCAAGGACGTCATCGACGTGGTGGCGGACTGCGGCGCCAAGGGCGACGGACGCACCGACGACAGCCGGGCGTTCGCCCGTGCGTACTCCTACGCGGCCGGCCGGGTGTGGGACCACATCGGCCGCACCGTGATCGACATACCGGCCGGCACCTACCTCATACGCAAGCCCCACGCCCTGCTCAACGCCACCGGAGGAAAGCTCAAGGCCAATGGCTTACGGTTCCGCGGGGCCGGCAAACGCATGACACAGCTGCTCTTCGCACCGGCCGAGGCCGACAACGCCTATCTGTGCCGCAACGAGGACAGCTGGGCGAATGTGATGTTCGAGCAGCTGGGCTTTGTCGCCGCCACCCCCGGCGCCTCGTTCTTCTACTCCTACTCGACCGGTCAGGCCCAGGACTACCGCTTCACCGAATGCGAGTGGACCGGCGAGTGGACTTATGGCCTGGCGCTCGACGGCAGCAACACCAACTCGGAGATGCGCTGGGACGCCTGCCGTGTGGGGGGCGCCTACCGCAAGGCGTTCCTGTACTCCGGGCTGTCCGAGAAGTCGCTGAGCCACCGCCAGCAGGACCAGTTCCTCAACTACTGGTTCAACGACATGAAGGTCGAGTACGCCTGGGGCAACTTCCTGGAGTTCCCCTACGGCGGTTCCATCACCTGCCGCGGCGGCTCCTACATCGTCACCGGCCGCCGCCCCGAGGACTCCGCCGACTACGGACGCACCAGCACCTTCTTCCGCTTCCCGCGCGGCCCGCACCACGACTCCGTACAGCGTTTCCACGCCGAGGACATCCGCTTCGAGGTGCGCGACCCGGACACCGTGGTGATCGACTGTGCCTGGGACAGCGGGACGGTGCACTTCAACGACTGTGACGACACCGCGAACGCCTTCAAGCCCTTCGCCGAGGAGAGCAGCCCCCATCGCTACCGCATCGGCTCCCGGGGCCCGCTCGTGCGGTACGACTCCTGTCAGCTGTCCGGGCAGCACTCCTACGAGCAGGACGGGGGCGGCGCCGGCCCCCGGGCGCGCTACGACATGTGCCGTTTGCGCAATCACTCCCCGCAGGACTTCATCAAGGGCGCGGACGACCGGGTGAAGTTCGTCGACTGTCTGGGGGCCTGAGCGGGCCGCGGTGGGCGGGAACCCGACGGTGCGGGAACGCCGCTGACGGCCTGTGCGTCCGCGGCCCGCCTCCTCGCCGACGGTGACCAACGGCACACGTACTGGTCAGTAATGTTGCCCCTGGTCGGGCCTAGAGTGAGGGCCGCAATGGCGCCGCCGGGCACCGGCGGCGGCCCGCCCTCCGAGCCGACCAGGGAGACTGCATGCGTTCTCCGAAGGACTTCTTCCGCCCGCTGGCCGTCGGGGCGCCCACACCGGTACGCGAGGTACCGTTCCGGCCGTCCCGGATGATCCACTTCTTCGACCCGGGCAACGAGAAGATGGCCGCCAAGGCGCCGGCCATCGCGCCCACCGTGGACGTGCTGCTCGGCAATCTGGAGGACGCGGTCGCCGCCGACCGCAAGGAAGCCGCCCGGTCGGGCCTGGTGAAGATCGCCCAGGCCACCGACTTCGGCGAAACCCAGCTGTGGACCCGGATCAACAGCCTGGACTCGCCGTGGGCGCTGGACGATCTGCTGACGCTGGTCGGCGAGATCGGCGACAAGCTGGACGTGATCATGGTGCCCAAGGTCGAGGGCGCCGAGGACATCCACTACGTCGACCGGCTGCTCGCCCAGCTGGAGGCGAAGGCACAGATCCGGCGGCCGATCCTGGTGCACGCCATCCTGGAGACCGCCACCGGCGTCGCCAATGTCGAGGAGATCGCCGGTGCCAGCCCCCGGATGCAGGGCATCTCGCTCGGCCCCGCCGACCTCGCGGCCAGCCGCCGGATGAAGACCACCCGGGTGGGCGGCGGTCACCCCGGATACCTGGTCCGGGAGGACCCGCACGGCCCGGAGGGCGCCGCGCCGCGGGCCACCTTCCAGCAGGACCTGTGGCACTACACCCTCGCGCGCATGGTCGACGCCTGTGCGGCGCACGGCATCCTCCCGTACTACGGGCCGTTCGGCGACATCAAGGACACCACCGCCTGCGAGGACCAGTTCCGCAACGCCTTCCTGCTGGGCTGTGTCGGCGCCTGGAGCCTGCACCCGGTGCAGATCGCCATCGCCAAGAAGGTCTTCTCGCCCGCACCCGCCGATGTCGCCTGGGCCCGCCGGGTCATCGAGGCGATGGGCGACGGCACCGGCGCGGTGATGATCGACGGCAAGATGCAGGACGACGCCACGTACAAGCAGTGCCAGGTGGTCGCCGAACTCGCCGACGCCCTCGCCGCCCGCGACCCCGAGCTGCGCGACGCCTACGCCGCGGCCGAGAAGGAGTAAGACCCGTGTCCGACGCGATCCTGCGGCCGCGCCGCTCCGTGCTCTACATGCCCGGTGCCAATGAACGCGCCCTGGAAAAGGCCAAGTCCCTCCCCGCCGATGCGCTGATCCTCGACTTGGAGGACGCCGTCGCCCCCGACGCGAAGGCCGACGCCCGCAAGCGGGTCGCGGCCGCCGCGGCCTCGGGGGAATACGGCTACCGGGAGGTGACGATCCGGGTCAACGGCCCGGGGACCGCCTGGCACGCCGACGACCTCCGGGCCGCCGCCGAGGCCGGTCCGGACGCGGTGGTGGTGCCCAAGGTGGACTCCCCCGACACCGTGCGGGAGGTCGAGCGGGCGCTGGAGGCCGCCGGCGCTCCGGACCGTACGGCGATCTGGGCCATGGTCGAGACACCGCGCGCGATGCTGGACGCCCGTGCGGTCGCCGCCGCCAGTGAACGGCTCACCGTGCTGGTGATGGGCACCAACGACCTGGCGAAGGAGCTGCACGCCGAGCATGTTCCCGGCCGGGCCCCGCTGCTGACCGGACTGTCCCTGGCGCTGCTGGCGGCCCGTGACACCGGCAAGGCGATCCTGGACGGCGTCTACAACGACGTGAAGAACGCCGAGGGGTTCGAGGCCGAGTGCGTTCAGGGCCGGCAGTTCGGGTTCGACGGGAAGACGCTCATCCATCCCTCGCAGGTCGAACCCTGCAACCGGGCCTTCGCGCCGTCGGCCGACCAGATCGCCCGTGCGCAGAAGATCATTGACGCATTCGACGAAGCCACCCGCGAAGGGCGCGGTGTCGTCACCGTCGACGGCCGGATGATCGAGAACCTGCATGTCGAGGACGCCCGCCGGATCCTGGCCCTCGCCGAGGCGATCGCCGGACGCTGAGGACCGGCCCGCAGGAGGTCGTGCTTCCTGCGGGCCGCCGGTATGGCGGCGCGGAATTCCAGGGCCGTCACGGTGAATCCCATAATCGGACAGGGTGAATACGCGGGACTGGCCGTTGCTCAGGCTTGGTGGTGACGGGCATCCGGGATAGCAAGATCCCCGGGGACCCACCATGAGTGCAGGAGCACACAGTGAAGAATTCGGCACGCGTCAATGTCGTGATGGCAGGAGCCTGCGGTCTGCTCCTGGCCGCCGGTACGGTCTCGCCCACCTTGGCGTGGGCCGAGTCGTCCGGCGGCGACGGCATCTCGAACAGTGACACCGTCGCCCGCTTCGACGCCAGATTCCGCTGCGCGCACCGGGCCAGATTCTGTATCAACGGACCGGTGCTCAGCGGAAATCCCAGGAGATCGCAGAACGTTCATGTCTCCGGCACCGTCAGCAACAGCGGCAGCCCGACCAACACCAACGGAAACACCAACGACGACACCGGCGGCACGACCGGCGCGGCGACCAAGGCCAGCAACAACCAGCAGCACATCGGCCACGACGGCAACCAGAAACTGTGAGCGCCCGCTGAGCGCTCCGGCCCCGGGCATTCCGGGGCCGGAGCGGGTTCAGCGGCGACGACGACCGCCCGGCGACTGTGCCGGGCGGTCGTGTGCCGTCGGCGCGGTGCCGTATCCGTCGGCGCGGTGTCCGGATCAGTGGTGCAGGAATCCGAGTCCGAGGATGCGCTGGACGTTGTTGCTGCTGCCCGTCGAAGCACCGGTGACGGCGTTGGCGCCGTTGGTGGTTCCGTTGGTGTTGGAGAGGTTCCCGCTGTTGTTCGGGTTCCCGTGGTTGATGAAGTTGCCGCTGTGCAGGCTGTTGCCGCTGTTCACCGGACCGTTGACACAGGCGTGGGGTGACAGCAGCACGGGCGACCTGTAGTGGATCTGGCCCAGGCGGTTGTTGCAGACCACGCCGTTGACCGTGCCGGTCACGGTGCCCACATCGGCGTCCGCCACCGCGGAGAGCAGAGAGTCCGGAATGGTGACGGCCTGAGCCATTCCGCCACCGAACAGCACCAGCCCGCACGCCCCGACGACCGTTCCCGCCTGCATGATTCTTCTCACGACGCTCCTCGCCTCTTCATCCTTCTGATGCCAGACGTATCGTGCTGCCGCGGTCGGCCCGCACCGGCGTTCAACCCGCGGGGAGCAAAACCCCCGGCGGCCACAATCAGCCGGGTGGCCCAAACTCCGGGGCGACGACGGCAGGATCGTCAGGTGACGCTGTGTGGATGGCAGGCCGTCGCCGAGCGTGGCGGCCAGGCCTGGGGGGCGAGGATGCCCAGCACATAGGCGCGCGCGACCAGAGCGGGTCTGGTCGGGGCGTCCAGGAGATCGCGCAGCCGGCTGAGGTGGTAGTCGACGGTCTGCCGGGAGAGGTGCAGGGAGGTGGCGATCTCCGCATTGCTGCAGCCGGCGGCCAGCAGGGACAGGATGCGGACCTGACTTGCCGTCAGCGGCGGATGGGGCGCATGGGCGAGCCCCTGGTGGGTGATGACCGCCCAGACGCTGGTGGCACGGTCCGCACTGCGGCCCACCGTGGTCAGATGCAGCCGGGCGCGCCGCTGGTGACCGCGGGAGTCCACCAGCGCGACGGTCGTCTGGATGCGCCGGCTGCGGCGCGCTATCAGGTCGAGCCAGCTGCGGTGCAGCCCCGGTAATTCGGGGGCCGGGGCGAGCACGCTGTGCGCGCGGCGGCCGACGAGGTCGGAGAGCCGGGTCCGCAGCAGTTCGGCGGCCGCGGCGCTGGCCTGCTGGATCCGTCCGCCCGCGGAGATCAGGGCGCACGGCAGTCCGCTGTGATCGCGCAGTGCGTGCAGACTCTCCTCGGCCTCCCGGCGCTGGCGCAGGGCGCGGGTGTAGTCGCTGATGTCGATGTAGATGCCCGCCACGCAGGTCTGGCTTCCTTCGCGGACGGGGAAGCGATGGCCGACCGCCTGCCCTCCGGTGCCGTCGAAGCGGTGGTAGGTGAGGGTGTGCCGGACCGGTTTGCCGCGGTCGAGCACCTCCCGGTCCAGGCCCAGCACCTGCGCGGCGTCGGCCGGGCCGTCGACGTCGGCGACGTCCTTGCCGATGATGTGCTCCGGTGTGGTGCCGTACAGATGGGCGTAGGCGTGGTTCGCCCAGAGGTAGCGCCCGTTCGCGTTCCGGATGAAGGCCGCGGCGGGGGCGAGGTCCGCGAAGGCGTCGTAGCGGCGGGGGCCGGCCGGAGGGGGGCCGACCTCCACCGCCAGTCCACGGGAGCGGCCCTGCCGGGGCACGCCGAGGGGCCAGTTCACATCGAAGACACGACCGTCGAACTGTGCCTGCCAATGGCTGATTTCAGGTGCTGCGGCCGGCCCGGGAAGCTCCTTGCGCACGGTGTCGAGGAAGCGCTGGGCCGTCACCGTGTCGTCGAAGGCACCCCCGCCGCTGTCGATCACCCGTAGCTCACGGTCGGCCTCCCACCAGGACACCGGAAGGTGTTCGAGCAGCGACTTCAGACTGGTCTCGTCCACGACGGGCCCCTTTGCGGTGAAGAGTTCAACGGGTTCGGACGGCGCGCCACCGCCATGCGTATCCCCCGGCGTCCGGTGGCATGCCCGGTTCTCGGCCGATCTGGCGACGTCCGTGCACCTCCGCGGCCCCGCGGGCGCGCCATACGGCATCACGGAACCTTCACGACGGCCTGGCGGTACCCACAACTCTGGCATTTGCCTGAGCGGTTGCGGCCCGATCAGGGGAACGGTGGGCCGCACGGCTGCTTCGCTTGAGGGACGGCGTTCGGATTCCGGGGGGCCGGACGCTGTCCAGCCGTTTCCGATGGTTCCCATCGTATGAAAAGGAGTCGGATTCCAGTGAGCAAGGTGCTGTTCGTGTATGCCAAGGGTGGTCCGCCCTTGGGGTACGCCCTGTCACGGGTCGCCGCACGGTCGGCAGTGCACCTGCTGGCGCTCAGCGCGCTCCCTCCCACCGTGGCCGCGTCCGCTGACCGGCTGTGCGCTTCGGTCCTGCGCCCCGCCGAGTCCGAGCGGCACGACCTGGTGTCCCTGATCGTCTCCCGGGCCCAGGCGGTGGGCGCGGACGCGGTCGTCACCTTCTCCGAGTACGCCGTCGTCGCGGTCGCGGAGGCCTGCGAGAAGCTGGGCCTCGCCGGGGCGGGCGGCAACTGCGCCCTGGCCCGCGACAAACGGATGATGCGGCGCACCTGGCAGGAGCGGGGCATATCCCAGCCCCGGTTCCGCCCCGTCGCCACCGAGCGGGATCTGCACGACGCGGCCGCCTCGCTCCGCTTCCCCCTGCTGCTGAAGGCCGCCTGGAGCGCCGGCTCCACCGCGCACCGGATCCTGCGCTCCGCCGATGACGTACCGGCGGCCTGGGAACGGGCGCGGGAGGTGATGGCCGAATCCGCGCAACTGGGCTACGCCGAACTCCATGTGGCCGACGCCGGGGCGGACTTCATCGTCGAGGAGATCGTGCCGGGCACCGCCACCGAGTGGTTCGACCAGGAAGGCTGGGGCGACTACGTCAGCGTCGAAGGCGTCGTCGTGAACGGCGACTTCCGTCCGGTCTGTCTCAGCGGGCGGATGCCGACGGTGGAGCCGTTCACCGAACGCGCCGGCATCACCCCCGCGGCGCTGCCGCACGACGCCCAGCAGCGCGTCGTGGCCCTGGCGCGCGACGCCGTCGATGCGCTGGGGCTGCAGAACTGCGGTACGCACACCGAGATCAAGCTCGGCGCCGGCGGGCAGATGTGGGTGATCGAGACCGCCGCCCGGTTCGGCGGGGCGATGACCGTCCCCCAGATCGAGGAGGTCTTCGGCCTGGATCTGATCGGTATGCTCACCGACCATCTGCTGGGGCGCCGGGGCTCCTGGCCCGGCGAGGTGCGTACCCCGCAGGAGGCGCACGGCGCGGCCGGTTCCCTGGTCGTGCTGGCCGTCGACGGCGCCGGTGAGGCCTGGCCGGACCAGCGGGTCTGGGACTTCCCGACGGTGCGGGACGCCGTACCGCTCAGCGTCGGCAGCCATCTGTCCGTGGTGGCCGAGAACTCGCTGCCGGACGGGACTCCGGTGCCGGTGTACGACCCGGCCGCGGGCGCCAACACCATGGCGGCGCTGTGCCTGCTGTCCGCCACCGACCCGGAGACCGTGATCCGCGACTTCCGGACCCTGGTGGACGCCCTGCCGCACGTCCTCCCCACGGCCGGCGTCACCACGGAGGGGCGCTCATGACTACCACCGCCGTTCTGCCCTCCGGCACCCCGGGCCCCGTCACCGACCGCACCGTCATCGGTGAGAACCTCTCCCTGCCGCTCTTCCGCACCCTGTCCGGAGTCCTGGCCGGTCACCCCTACCTCAAGGTCGTCGTGGACCGGGTCGAGGACACCTGGCATCTGCTCGACACCGCCGTCCACCCCTTCCATGTCAACTACATCGCCACCCGCGTCCTCGGCATGGAACTGGCGGAGCTGGACTCCTGCCTGGACGCCTTCAACGCCTCGGTCTACATGGACCCCGAGCGCCGCTTCCTGCTGGGTGTGCTCTCCCTGCACACCGACGAGGACGCCGAAGGCCGGGAGCGGCCCTTCCTCGTCATGGAGACCACCGAGGCCGACACCATGCACGGGCGGCTGCTGGAGGAGTTCTACACCTTCGTCCGGCACCGGGTCGACGGCCGCCTGCCGTTGCTGCTGAAGCCGGCGAACCACGGGCAGGAGCACGAGCTCGCCGCGATCAGCGACGTGCGGGTGCCGCGGATCCTCGGCCATCAACTCTTCGGCAACCGGACCCGTACCCCGCTCAACCCGGGTGAGGCCGTCGGCCGGCTCCGCTACTTCCGGACCCTTGAGGAGTACACGGCCGCGGCCGACGGGCTCGGCTGGTCCGACATCGTGGCCATGCCGTGTCTGCCGGACGATGTGCCGCGGGTGGCCGGTTTCCTCAACACCTCACCGGGCACCCCGCTCTCGCACACCAATGTGCTGGCCTCCGGCTGGGGCATCCCCAACGCGATCGTCCGCGATCTGGAGCGCATGGTCGACGCGGACGTCCTCGACGGCGCCTGGGTCCGCTACCGGGTCCAGGACGACGAGATCACCCTCGTCCCGCTGACCCATGCCCCGACGCTGGACGCCCCGGCCTGGCACCAGCAGCGCATCCGGATGGAACCGCCGCTGCTGGAGGACGTGCCCGCGCTGTGGCTGCACCGGCTGCGCCGCGCCGACCGGGACCGGTACGGGACCAAGGCCGCCAACCTCGGCGAGCTCCATCACGTCCTGGACAGCCGCACCGCCGACCTCACCGCCTTCTACGGACAGCCGCGCCCGCCCCGCGCCGACCTCTACGGCCACCTCGCGGCCCGGCTCGGCGCCAAGGACGCGACGGGCGCGGAACTGCGTTCCCTGGCGGCCGACTTCGTGGCCGGGGTGATCGCGGCGCCCAACGGGATCGCCCTCCCGTTCGCCCTGCAGCACCGCTTTCTGACGTCCTCGCCGGCCGTGCAACAGGGCCTCGGCAGGCTCAAGATGGCGCTCGAACTCGACGCCGTCGACGCGCTGGACGCGGTCTGTCTGCATCTTCAGCAGCTCATACGGAACACTCCGATGCCCGAGGACGTCTCCCGCCAGATCACCTCGGCCCTGCCCGGCGGTCCGGACACCGGCAGCCGTCTGGTGGTGCGCTCCTCCTCCAACGCCGAGGACCTTCCCGGGTTCTCCGCGGCCGGGGTCTACGACTCGGTCACCACCGTCCACGGCGCGGACGAACTCCTCGACGCGGTACGCCAGGTGTGGGCCTCCCTGCTGTCGCCGCGCAGTGTCCGGCTGCGCCATCAGGCGGGCATCTCCCTCGACGACACCTACATGGGCGTGATCATCCAGGAGTATGTGCCCGCGGACCTCGGCGGAGTCCTGGTGACCTGCAACCCGACCCGGCGCGAGGACTTCCGCAATGTCTACCTCAACTGCTCCCCCGGCTCGCCCGAGACGGTCGTCGACGGTACGACGCTGCCGCTGCAGTACCTGTACAACACGGTGGAGGGCGGCGGGCGCACCGTCGCGCTCGGCTCGTCCGGCCAGGACCTGCCGGTCGGCACCCGGGACAAGCTGGCACGGCTGGCGCTGACCGGGCGGCTGCTGCAGTCCCACTTCAGCGAGACCGATGTGGACCATCCGCTCGACATCGAATGGCTGATGACCGATCAGGGGGACTTCCGCCTGGTCCAGATCCGCCCCTACGCACTGTGATCCGCCGGTTCACCGGCCCGCTGCGCGCCCGCAGGAACCGGACCTCGGGCGCGCCGCTGACACCACGGGCCCGCCGGATCATCCGGCTGAACAACGGCTTCCAGCTGCTGTTCAACCTGTTGTGGTGGATGCCGGTCTTCTACGCCTACCAGCGGGAGGCGGGGCTCTCCGACGGGCAGATCTTCGGCATCCAGAGCATCTACTACGTCGCGTTCTGCCTATTCGAGATCCCGACCGGGATGGTGGCCGACCGTATCGGCGCCCGCAACTGTCTGCGGGCCGGCGCCGTGGTGATGACCGCGGCGAACCTGGCACCGGTCCTCTCGCCCAGCTACACCGGCTTCCTGGTGCACTTCCTGGCCATCGCCGCCGGCCGCTCGCTGACCTCCGGCGCCGCCAGCGCCTATCTCTACGACGGCCTGGCGGCCGAGGGCGCGGGAGAGCATTACCTGAAGGCGGAGGGGCAGGCACGGGCGCTGGGGCTGGCGGCGAAGGTGCTGTGCTGGCCGCTGGTCGGGCCGCTGATGGCCGTTGCGCACGCCACGCCGTATGTGCTGAGCGCCGCGAGCGCGGCGGGCTCGCTCGTCTGTGCCGTGGTGCTGCCGCGGCAGGCCGCGGCCCGGCACGGCGGCCCCGGTGGCGCCGGGAAGGCGTCGCGCGGCGGCCCGGCCTTCCTGCGCGATGCCGTCTCGGCGCTGCGCTGGGTGTGGGCCACGCCCTGGCTCGCGCTGCTCATGGTGCAGGGCGTCGCGGTCTTCACGCTCTCCCGTATCTGCCAGGTCAACCTCTTCCAGCCGGTGCTGCTGGACCACGGCATCCCCGAGAGCTCGCACGGCGGGGTGCTGGCCGCGATGACCGTCGCGGAGGCGGTGGCCTCGGCCCGTCCGCAGTGGCTCGGCTCCCGGCTGTCACCGGTGGCCTGGGTGTCGCTGCTCAGCCTGGCGATGGCGGGCACGCTGGCGGGCAGCGTCCTGGGCGGGCCGTGGACCGTGGTCGCCCTGCTGTGCCTGTTCGCCGCGGTCACCGGCTTCGCCTATCCGCTCCAGCGCAAGCTGGTGAACGACGCCATCCCGGCGGGAGCGCCACGGGCCACCCTGCTGTCCGTCGAGAGCATCGTGGACCGGGGCGTGTGTGCGCTGGCGGCCGTGGCCGCGGGAGCCTATCTCTCGGCGGGCCGGCTGGACGCGCTGCTGTGGCACAGCGCTCTGGTGACCGGTGTGGTGATGCTGGTCCTGCAGCTGGTCCTGCGGCGTGCCCCGGGCCGGCGCCGGAAACCGCCGGCGGCGGAGCCGGCCACGGAGCTGGTCACCACAGCAGGAAACCCCTGAGCGGCACCGTCATACTGGGGGCGTGCGGGCTACGGAAGCCGGGCGCTACGGCGAAGGTCTGTTCCGCCCGGAAGAGACCGGCGAGGCCGGCCGTATCGATCTGGGAGCGCTCGCCTATGACGAGGCGAGCGCCGCCCGGTTGGCGGCGCTGGGCGCCGGGCCCGGCTGGCACTGCCTGGACGTGGGTGCGGGCACCGGCACCGTCGCACGGTGGCTGCTGGAGTCGGCCGGTGTCACGGGGGTCCTCGCGGTCGACCGTGACACCCGGTCCCTGGACGCCGGACGGACACCGGGGCTGTCGACGCTGACGGCCGACATCACCGCGCCGGACTTCGACCCCGGCCGGTTCCAGCTGGTCCACGCCCGGTTCGTGCTGATGCATCTGCGCTCGTGGCGCCGCATGATCGCCAAGCTGGGTTCGCTGGTGGCACCCGGTGGTGTGCTGGTGCTCAGCGATGCCGTGGACCTGACGACCGCCGGGGCGCCGGCCACCCCGTACACCACGGTCATGCGGGCGATGTGGCAAGGGCTCCGGGAGTCCATCGGCACGGACATCTCCTGGGTGCCCGACTATCCGTACCTGCTGCGGGAGGAGGGCCTGCACCGGGTGGCCGCCGAGATGCACGTCCCGCCGTTGGTGCCGGGCAGTCCCCTCAGCCGCTTCTGGGCCGATACGTGGGACCGGGCACGGGGCGCCATGCTGGCGACGGGGCAGGTGGACGAGGCACAGATCGAGCGGGCCCGGCGTGCGCTGTCGTCGGACGAGTGCACCGGTCTCTCCCCCGGGATGCTCACCGCCTGGGGCTGGCGGACCGAGGAGGCCGGCCGTGACCAGCACCTCTGACCGGGAACGGGAGCGGGTGTGGGAGCTGCACACCCGCAGCGAGTTCCGCACCCTCGATCTCGACACGACGATGGCCACCATGTCCGACGCCCCGGAGGTGCTGCATGTGCCCACGGCCATGGGCGCCCGTGGCAGGGCGTCCGTACGGCACTTCTACCGCCGCTGGTTCGTGGGACACAACGCGCCGGATTTCGCCCTCGCGCCGCTGACCCGGACCACGGGCGGCTCACGGATCGTGGACGAGATGCTGGTCTCGTTCACCCATGACGTGGAGGTGCCCTGGATCCTTCCCGGGGTGCCGCCGACCGGGCGGCCCGTCGAGATCCCGGTCATCGCCGTGGTGTCGTTCGACGGGCCGCTGATCTCCGCTGAGCACATCTACTGGGACCAGGCCGCGGTCCTCGGCCAGACCGGACTCCTTCCAGCGGAGACGATGGCGCGGCTGCCGGTCGTGCTGGATCAGCGCGGGACGCTGGCGGACGGCCCGCTCAACCAGCTGGCGGGGCGCGGCCACGGGCGGGGCTGAACCGGTCCGTTGAGAGTCAGCCCGCCTTGGGGAGTTGCTGGGTGGAGCAGTGGATACCGCCCCCGCCCTCGCCGATGTTGTCGACGGGCAGTTGCACGACCTCCCGCCCCGGGTACTGCTCCCGCAGGACGGCGGCCGCCTTGCTGTCGGCCTTCCGGTCGCCGAAGCGGGGCATGATGACCGCGCCGTTGGCGACGTAGTAGTTGACGTAGCAGGCCAGGAATCCCTTCCCGCGTCGCCCGATGTCGGCCGGCTCGGGCAGCTCGACGACCTCCAGCCGCTTCCCCCGGGCGTCGACGGCCCGCTCCAACACCTTGCGGGCCTGTTCGTAGGCGCCGGTGAAGTCATTGCGGGGGGCGTGCTGCGCGGGGGTGCTGAGGACCACGACGCCGGGTGCGGAGAACCGTGCCAGCGCGTCGATGTGATAGTCCGTGATGTCCTTGCCCTTGACGCCCTTCACCCAGATCACCGTCGTGGCGCCGAACAGGTCCTTGAGCGCCCGTTCGAGGTCATCGCGGGACCTGCCGGGGTTGCGGTTGTCGTTGACCAGGGAGCTCTCGGCCACCATCAGGGTGCCCCGGCCGTCGCCCTCCACCGCCCCGCCCTCGCTGACGAGCGGGGCCTTGATCCTGGGGAGCCGCTCGTCGGCCAGGATCGCGCGGGCGACCCGGCGGTCGTGGCCGTGCTCCTGTTTGCCACCCCAGCCGTTGAAGTTGAGGTCGACGCCGGCGACGCCGTCGGGGCCGAGCACGAAGACCGGCCCGGTGTCGCGCATCCACAGGTCGTCCACCGGGGTCGGCACGACCTCCACCCCGGAGCCGCAGGCCCGCTGCGCCGCCTTCGCCTCCCGGCCCCCGGCCAGCAGCCGCACCGGCTCGAACTCGGCGATGGTGCGGGCGAGTCGGGCGATGTCGGCACGCACTCCTGCGGTGTCCGGTCCCCAGATCCGCCGGCCGGGCCAGGACATGTAGGTCGCCTCGTGTGGATGTGCCTCGTCGGGCAGCCGCCTTCCGCCGGCCGACCGCGCCGCCGCGGGGGCGGCGCCTGCCTCGCGCGGCGCGGAGCCCCCGCTGTCCGGTGTGCCGCAGCCGCTCAAGGCTCCCCCGAGGGCGGCGACGGCCGCCGCCTGCAGTGTCTGACGTCGGGATATTTCCACGATCAGCTCCTGACTGAAAATTTGGTCAGGACGATGCTAGGGCATGATCGGACCCGAGACACCTTGATTTCTTCGGACAGCGGGAGCATGCGATGCCGGACAGGCCCACCCAGATCCTCGAAGCCGCCGCCCGGCTGATCGCCCGGCGCGGCGTCCGCGGGCTGCGTGTCGAGGAAGTTTCCGCGGAGGCCGCCGTCTCGACCGCGCTGATCTACTATCACTTCAAGGACCGCGCCGGACTGCTGCGCCGCACACTGGAGTTCATCAGCCGGCGCGCGGTCCGCTACACCGACGCCGCACTGGATGCCTCCGACGACCCCCGTGCTCAGCTCACGGAGATGCTGCTGCTGGAGCTCCAGGACACTCCCCAGGTCAAGGAGAACAGCGCGGCCTGGGGCGAGTTGCGCGCCACCGCCGTCTTCGACCCGGACCTGCGGGAGCTGCTGGCCGCCGCGACCCGTTCCTGGGTGGAGGATCTCGCCGGGCTGCTGCGCCGGGCCCAGGAGGCGGGTCCGGACGGGGCCGGGACCGACCCGTATGCGGCGGCCGAGCGGCTCACGGCATTGGTCGAGGGCCTGAGCGAACGCTGGCTGAGCGGGACCACCTCGCTCCAGCGGGCCCACGAGCTGCTCCGCGGCGCCGTCGATACGGAACTGAGGCCGCTCTGACGGGTCTTGCGGCCGCGGCCGCCCGGGGAGCGGCGGGGCATCCGCGTTTGCGCAGGTGAGCCGCCCCGCCACCCCGGGACCGTGACGTCGGAGCGGATGCCATAGCGGATGAACAAAGCGCTTCGGTCAATAAGCGGACATCGACGACTGTTTTCGGTCGGAATCCATCACGTCACGCTCTGCACATGATCGCCCGGTCTCCCCCTGCGGCCACCACCGCATTCCTCGTTCGTCAGAAACGCAGCAGGTGGCAGTCCTCCGGCCGTTGCTGGGATCTGGCGGAAAATTTTTTGTCGTGATGGGCAAATGGTGAAGAAAGCCGACCGAAAGTGTGCATCGGGTTTTGACCATTGATCGGCCGCTCCGCGATGGTCCTTCGTATGCCCGCCATACCCCGACCCGCGGCCAGCGGCCCTCTGCGCCTGCGCGACTTCCGTCTTCTGCTCGCCGGTGCCGCGGCCGGACAACTCGGCGCCCAGGTCACCCTGGTCGCCCTGCCCCTCGTCGCGGTACTTGAGCTCAACGCCCCCGCATTCCAGGTGGGGTTGCTCACGGCCGCCGAGACCGCCGCGTTCCTGCTGGTCGGGCTGCCGGCCGGGGCCTGGGTCGACCGGATGCGCAAGCTGCCGCTGATGATCCGGGCCGATGTCGTACGGGCCGTGGCGATGGCGAGCATCCCCCTGGCCGCCGTCGCCGATGTGCTGACGATGGCGCAGCTGTATCTCGTCGCCCTGGTCACCGGTGTGGCGACGGTCTTCTTCGACGTGGCCCACCAGAGCTTCCTGCCCCAGCTGCTGCCCAAGGAGCATCTGGTCTCGGGCAACGGGGCGCTGGAGACCATCCGTTCCTCCGCGCAGGTGGCCGGTCCCGGGCTCGGCGGCGGTCTCGTCCAGCTGCTCGGGGCGTCCCTGGCCATCGTCGCCGACGCGGCCGGCTATGTGCTCTCGGCACTGTTCCTGTGGGGCATCAAACAGCCCGAGAGCCGCCCGTCGCGCGTCGCCGGTTCGTCCCTGCGCCAGGACATCGCCGAAGGGCTGCGGTTCGTGTGCGGGCACCGCCTGCTGCGCGTGATCGCGGTGACGACCGGCCTGGCGAACTTCTTCACCGCCACACTGATGGCCACTCAGTCCGTCTTCCTGGTGCGGGTGCTCGGGCTGGCCCCGGGAGTGGTGGGCCTCGTGCTGGCCGCCTCGGCGGTGGGAGGGCTCACCGGCGCACTGTGTGCGGGCCGGCTCGCCGCCCGGCTCGGCCAGGCCAGGATCATCTGGCTGTCCCTGCTGGCCACCGGCCCGTTCGCGCTGCTGTGGCCGCTGTCCGGACGCGGCGCGGGCGCCGCACTGTTCGCCGTCGGCTCCGGTGTGGTCTTCTTCGGTGCCGTCGTCTACAACGTCGCACAGGTGAGCTTCCGTCAGGCGCTGTGTCCGCCCCGGCTGCTCGGCCGGATGAACGCCACCCTGCGCTTCCTCATGTGGGGCACCCTGCCGCTCGGGGCCCTGGCCGGCGGTGCGCTGGCCGATGCGTTCGGCGCCCGCACGGCGCTGGCGTGGTGCGCGGCCGGAATCCTGGTCGTCCCGCTGCCGCTGCTGCTCTCCCCGCTGCGCCGGATGCGGCACCTGCCGGCCGCCGACGCGGCCGAGGACGCCCCGGCCGATTCCGCGGACCCGGCCCAGCCCGCGTCCGTCGGCTGACGACCGAGGACCGACGGACGACCGCCGTATCCGGCCCCGCCCGTCCCTCCCCCCCACACGGCCTTCCCCCCGCATCCCCTCCGGCGATGCGGCTCCGTCACGACAAAGAGGATCACGTGCTCAGCATCACGAGCCAGTACCTGGCCCGCTACCGGCGGCTCGCCGCCGGTGACGGCAGCCCGGTCCTGCTGCCCGTCACGGGCGCCCAGCGTCGCTTTGCGCTGGTGCGTGCCATGGACCCCGCCGGGCGGCCGGATCTCGTGCCGATGTTCTTCGCCTTTCCGCGCGGCACGGTGGACCCCGTACGGCTCGCGGCGGCCGCGAACCGGCTCGCCGCCCGGCACCCCGTGCTGCGTGCCCGGCCCACCGTGCTGCGCGGCACCCCCGTACTCCGCCTGGAGCAGCCGCAGGTCCCCGTGACCCCGGTGGCCTGCGCGCCCGGCGAGGACGCGGCCGCCGTGCTGCGCCGTGCCCTGGGCCGGTGGGCGCCGGAGGGCTCACCGCTGCGGCTGTTCCTGGTGCCGGACGGTCCGGAGGGTGCCGAGGAGGTGCTCGCCGTCGTACTGGACCACAGCGCGTGCGACGGCCAGTCGCTGGACCGGATCGTCGCAGAACTCGGCGCCGGCTACGACGAAGGTCCCGGCGCCGACGGCCCCTCGCCCGCCGACGTCGCGGCCGAGCTGGCCGACTACCGGGAAGCCGTGCTGCGGCAGCTCGACGCGGAGGAACGCGCGGGTGCTCCGGACTCCATGGCGTACTGGGGCGGACGGCTGCGCACAGTACGCGAACAGGCCCCGGTGGCACAGCCGGAACCCCTCTCCCCCGGTGCGCTGCCGAGCGGCTCGGCGACCCTGCGGATGCCCGCGGCCCCCGACGGGGTGCCCTTCCCCGAGCTGCTCCACGCCTGCCGGGCGGCGGCAGCGGTGCTGTACGGAGCGGGCCATGTGGTGCCGCTCGGCTACCCGTGGGGCGGCCGGCCGGCCGGTGCCGCTCCGGTGCTCGGCTGCTTCCTCAACACCGTGGTCTTCCCGGCCGCCACGGGCGAGACGCCCTCCGCGTCCGCGACGGCAGCTGCCTGGTGGGACGACCTGGACCATGCCGCCACCCCCTTCGACGCCGTGGTGCACGCCGCCCGCGCGGCCGGCTCCGGCTGGAGCGGCCGGCTCGACGGCATGCTGACCGTCGACGACTCCCGCCGCCGGCCCCCGCTCTGCCTGGGCGGGGTGACCGGCCGGGAGATCCATGTCGACGGCAGAGCGGTCCGCGGCCCGTTCGCGGTCTCCGTCACCCAGGGCTCCGAACTGCGGCTGCGCATGGTGTGGGACCGCGCGGTCCTCCCCGACCGCACCGCCGAGAGCGCCTTCACCGCCCTCGCCGACGCGGTGCGGACACCGGCACCGACAGCCGGCTGACCCACCCCGGGGGCCCGCCCCCGCACCCACCGACCGAACACCGCCAGACCTGCCGCGCGATCCGTGGCGCGGTCTGCGCACCCCACAGGCCGGGCCCGACCATGCCCCGGCCGGAGCACACCCGCCCCGACGACCTCAGGGATCGCCCATGCTTCCGCTCTCCTCCTCGCAGGAGATCGTCTGGCTGCACGAACAGGTGCAACCGGGCAGCCGCGCCTACAACTTCACCGCCGCCCTCGACCTGTGGGGCACGCTCGACACCGAGGCACTGCGCCACGGACTCGCCGCCACCCTCGACCGGCACGCCGGCCTGCGGCTGGAACTCGTCGCCCTCGCCGACGCGGTGCCCGGACAGCGGGTCGCCGAGGCCTGCGCACCGCGGCTGCGCACAGTGGACCTGAGCGGGGCGGCGGACCCGGAGGCCGCGTTCCAGGAGCTGCTGCGGACCGAGGCGGAGACCCCGCTCGACACCTACGAGGCACCGCTGCTGCGCTGGACGCTGGTCCGGCTCGCGGACGACCGGCACCGGCTCATCCACGTCGAACACCATCTGATCCACGACGGCCACTCGTTCGCGATCCTGCTGCGGGATGTGTTCACCGTCTACCGGGGCCGCGTCCTGGGCGAGCCGGTGGAGCTGCCGCCAGCTCCCTCGTACGCCGACCATGTCCGTGCCCGGTCCGGGGACCAGGCGACCGCCGAGCGCCGGGAAGGCCTGGAGTTCTGGGCCGGGGCACTGCGGGAGATGTCCTACGACATGCCGCTGCCCGGTCTGGCCCGGCCCGGTGCCCGGCGCCGGCACCACGGCGGCCAGTTGCGCCAGTCGATCGGTGCGGATCTGGCGGAACGCCTCCGGGCCCACGCCCGTACCCGTGGTCTGACGCCGTTCGCCACGCTCCTCGGGCTCTTCGCCGAGCTGCTGCGCCGGCACAGCGGCCGCTCGCAGATGGTGATCGGCACCGCGGTGGGCAACCGTCCGCGCGGTTTCGAGGAAACCGTGGGCATGTTCGTCAACACCATCCCGCTCCCGCTCCGGCTGGACCCGGCCGCCCCGGCCGAGGACTCCATGGACGAGGTGACCGACACCCTCATCCGCGCGCTGCCGCACCAGGAGGTGCCGATCCAGGAGCTGACCCGCGCGCTCGGTCTGCACACCTCGGGTGCCGACAACCCGCTGTTCGGCGTCATGTTCAGCGCGCACGACGCCGAACTGCCCGACATCGACGTCCCCGGCCTGGACATCACCCTGTTCGAGGGCTTCAACACCGGCACCACCCGGTTCGACCTGGACGTGGTGCTGCTGCCGGACGACCGCCGCGGCGTCGGCCCCCGGCACGGCGCAGCGGGGATGACGCTGGTCTGGGACTACGACGCCGACCTGTTCGGCGAGGACGTGGCGAAGCTGCTCGCCGGGCGGTTCCTGGACCTGCTGCGGGCGTATCTCGACGCGCCCGGCACCGCCCTCGCGGACCTGGCGCCGCCGCCGGCCCCGCCGGCTCTCCCGGCCGCCGCTCCCGAGGCGCCGCGGCACGACCCGCTCGACCCCGCCACCGCCCACGACCGCTCGCTGCCCGCGCTGCTCGTCGGCGCCCGCCGGATCACCTACGGCGACCTGGCGGACCGGGTCGCCGCGCTCGCGCAGCGGATGCTGGCGGCCGGGGTGACCGCCGGTCAGCCGGTGGCCGCGGTGCTGCCCCGCGGTGCCGACTCGGTCGTGACGCTGCTGGCCTGTCTGCGGACCCGGGCGGTGTACTGCCCGCTCTCGCCGTCCGATCCGCCGGCCCGCTTGACGCTGCTGATGGAGCGGCTGAACCCGGCGCTGGTGCTGACCTCGGCGGATGCCACCGTCTCCGTACCCGACGGTCTGCCGTCGGCCACTGTCGACGCCGAGGTCCTGCCGCCGGCGCGGGCGGCCGAGGCCGTGCCCGGTGCCGCGTACCTCATTCACACCTCCGGCTCGACGGGCATCCCCAAGCCCGTCGCCGTCGGCCGCGCGGCCCTGGAGAACCATCTGACCGGAGCGGCCGGGCGATTCGGCCTGCGCCCGGGTGACCGGGTGCTGCTGTTCGCCCAGCCGTCGTTCGACGTGGCCCTCGAAGAGGTGCTGCCGTCGCTGTACGCCGGGGCGTGCCTCGTCGCCCCCGAGCGCGAGGTCCCGACCGGCACCGAGCTGGCCGAACTGCTGACCGCCGCCCGGGTCACCGTGGCCAATCTGCCCACCAGCTACTTCCTGGCCACCCGTCAGGAGATGCGCCCCGCACTCCGCGACGGTCACTGGACACCGCGGCTGCTGGTGCTCGGCGGTGAACGCCTCCCGGCGGATGCGCTGCGCGCGTTCCTGGCCGACACCGACAGCACCGTGCTCAATGTCTACGGCGTCACCGAGGCCGCGATCAGCTCCACCGTCCACGAGATCACCCGGGACGGTCTGACCGACGGGGCGGAGATTCCGCTGGGCACCGAGCTGCCCGGCGAACGGGTCCATGTCCTGGACGCCCACCATCGGCCGCTGCCGGATGGCGCGGTCGGTGAACTGGCCATCGCCGGGGCGGGGTTGGCCGAGGGCTATGCCGGCAACCCCGAGGCCACCGAAGCCCGGTTCCGCCGGATCGAGGCGCTCGGCGGTGAGCGGGTCTACCTCACCGGCGACCGCGGCTACCGTGGCCGCGACGGGCTGCTGTACTTCCTCGGACGCCTGGACCACCAGGTCAAACTGCGGGGTTACCGCATCGAACTCGAAGAGGTGGAGGCGGCTGCCTCGGCCGCGCTCGGCGGCCGGTCCTGCGCCGTCGTCCTGGATCGCGAAGCCCCGGGCGGGCCCCGGCTGGTCGGCTTCCTGGAGAGCGCGGACGAGGACGGGCCGTGGGACGAGCAGGCGTTGCACACGGAGCTGAGCCGACGGCTGCCGAGCGCCCTCGTACCGGGACGCTGGGCCCGGCTCGACGTCATGCCGAGGCTGGCCGGCGGCAAACCGAACCGCACCGCGCTGACGCGCCGCGCCGCCGCGCTGGAGCCGGCCGCGCCCGCCGCCCCCGCCGCGGAGCCCGGTGACGGGCAGCCCGCGGAGCCGGCCGATCCGATGACGGCGCTGCTCGTCGAGGGCTGGCGCGAGGCCCTGGGCCACGGACGTTTCGACCTGTCCTCGGACTTCTTCCGGTCCGGTGGCCACTCGCTGCTCGCCGCGCAGCTTGCCTCCTGGCTGGAGCCGCGATTGGGACAACGTCCGCCCCTGCGGCTGCTGTTCCAGAACCCGGTGCTGACCGACCAGGCCGCCGCGCTCGCCGCCGTCGGCACCGCCACGCCCGTTCCCGCCGCCTCGACCACCGTGACGGAGTCCCGATGACCCAGCCGATGACCGCCCGGACGGCGGCCCCGACGACCGCCGCCGGCGCCGGACGGCACACCCCGCACCCCGGCACGCTCAGCATCGCCCACGGCGCCCGGCCCGCCACCGACGGCGCGGCCGGAGTCCTCGCCTGCTTCGAGGAGTGGGTCCGCCGCTCCCCGGAGGCTCCCGCGGTGATCGACGGGGCCCACAGCTGGACGTACGGCCAGATCGGCACCGCCGCGGACGAGGTCGCGCAGGCGCTGCGCGCCCGGGTGCGGCCCGGGGACCTGGTCGGCGTCTGCCTCGACCGGTCGGCCGCGCTCGTGGTGACCGCCGTCGCACTCGCCAGGATCGGCGCCGTCTATCTGCCGCTGGGCCCCCGCCCCGGCGAGCGCCGCACCGACGCCGTCACCGAGGACCTCGACGTCGTCTGTCTGATCGGCGATCCCGGGCTCCTGCCGCCCCGGCACCAAACCGCCGACCGGATGGACCTGGCGCTGCCCGGCGAGGGGGCCAATGCCGCCGCCACGGTCGTGGCGGCGTTCGCCGCGCCGGGTGCCACCGCGCACTCCACGCCCGCCGGGGCGTTCTACGCCGTACTGACCTCCGGCTCCACCGGCCGCCCCAAGGCGGTGGCCGTGGGTGAGCCCGCGCTCGGCGGGCTGCTCGACTGGTACCGCGCCACGACCGGGCTCGGCCCCGGTGACCGGCAGTCGCTGCTCATCGGCGTCGCGTTCGACCCCCATCTGCTGGAGCTGTGGGCCGGGCTGACGTCCGGAGCGGCCCTGGTACCCGCGCCGGACGAGGTCCGCTGGGACTCCGTGGTGCTCGCCGACTGGTGGCGTACGGCCGGGGTGTCGGTGTCGGTCGCGGCGACCCCGATGGTCGAGCCGCTGCTGGACCGGCCCTGGCCACAGGATCTGAGACTGCGTCATCTGATGGCCGGCGGCGACCGGATGCGCCGCCGCCCCGGCGCGGAGGTGACCGCCACCGTCCACAACGCCTACGGTCCGGCCGAGGCCACCGTGATCGCCACCACCTACGCCATGCACGGCACGGACAGCGCGGCGGGCACGGACTCCGCGCCCCCGATCGGCCACCCCGTACCGGGCGTGACCGTGATCGTCGCCGGCCAGGACGGCCGGCCCGTCGAGCGCGGTACGGAGGGCGAACTCCTCATCGGGGGAAGCGGGCTGGCGCTCGGCTATCTGGACGCCGAGCTGACCGCGCGCCGCTTCACCGCCGTGCCCGAGGGCCTCGAACTGCCGGGAGTGGAGCGGGTGTACCGCACCGGGGACCGGGTGCGGATGGCGGCCGACGGACGGCTGGAGTTCCTGGGCCGCCTAGACGACCAGGTCAAGATCAGCGGGGTCCGGATCGAACCCGCCGAGGTGGAGGCCGCGTTCGAGCAGGACCCGGCGGTCCTGAGCGCCGTCGTCACCGCACCGCGCACCGCCGACGGCCGGGCCCGCCTGGTGGCGTACGTACGGGCGGCTGCCGATTCCGGGCTCACGGCGGACGCGCTGCTGCCCACTTTGCGGACCTGGCTGCCCGAGCAGGCCGTCCCCTCGGACGTACGGATCGTGGGCTCCTTCCCGCTGGACGCCAACGGCAAGGTGGACCGCACCGAGCTGACCCGACGGGCGGCCGAGTCCGCCGCGCCCCGCCCCGGCGGCACCGCCCCGGACGACGGAGCGCCCGCCGGCGCCACCCCCGGTGAGCGGCTCGTACTGAGCGCCGTCCGCGATCTGCTCGACCGGCCCGGGACCTCCCTGGCGGACAACTTCACCGAGGCCGGCGGCACCTCTGTCCTCGCCGCCCGGCTGCTGACCGTCATCGAGAAGGAGAGCGGGGTACGGCTGCGCGCCCCCGAGCTGCTCCGCCAGCCGGATCTGCGTGCCGTGGCCCTGCTCGTCGATCAGCGGTGTGCCTCCCGGCAGCCGACGGGAGCCTGAGATGACCATCCCCCGTACCCCCGCGTTTCCGTCCTCCCCCGACACCCGGAAGGAAGGCCCCGTGCCCACCGAAGGCACCCCGTCGCCCGCGCCCGGCCCGTCCGGCGAGCGCACCGCGCCCGCGGCCGGACTGCCGGCCCTCGTGGCCCGGCACGCCGCACGGACCCCGCACGCCCTGGCCGTGGCGGACGGCGACACCACGCTCACCTACGCCCAGCTCGTGTCGTCGGCCCGCGCGCTCGCCGGGCAGCTGCGGGCGCACGGTGTCGGCCCGGGTGACTCCGTGGCGCTGCTGATGCCGCGCTGTGCCCGTACGGTCGTCGCCCAGCTCGCACTGTGGTGGGCGGGCGCCGTGTGTGTGCCGCTGGATCCGGCGCATCCGCGCGCCCGTTCCGAGGCCCTGGCCGCCGAGGCGGGCGCGACGCTGACCGTCGGCGACAGCAAGCTCCTCGAATCCGCGGCACTCACCGGCGCCACCCTTGCGCTGCCCGGGGAGCCGCTGGTGGAGGGCGACCACCTCCCGGCGGCCGAACCGGGCCCGGACGCCACCGCGTTCATCATGTTCACCTCGGGCTCCACCGGCCGCCCCAAGGGGGTGGCCGTGCCGCACCACGCGATCGCCGAGCTGGTTACGGATCCGGCGTATCTCACCCTGACCTCCCGCGACCGGGTACTCTTCCACTCGCCGATGACCTTCGACGCCTCGACGTTCGAGGTGTGGGGAGCCCTGGCCAACGGCGCCGCGGTGGTGGTGTGCACCGCCGAACGGCCGTCGTTCGAGGACCTGGCCCGGCAGGTGGAACGCCACGGCGTCACCGTCGCCTTCTTCACCACCGCGCTCTTCCACCAGCTGGCCGGCCGCCGCTCCCGGATCTTCTCGCTGCTGCGCACGGTGATCGTGGGCGGCGAGGCGCTGTCCGCGCACCATGCCCGCGCGGTCCTGCGGGCCTTCCCCTGGCTGGAGCTGGTCAACGGCTACGGCCCGACGGAGGCGACGACCTTCACCACCACCCACCGCGTCACCGACGCCGACTGCGACGGCCAGGTGCCCATCGGCCGGCCGATCGCCGGTGCGACCGTGCATCTCCTCGACGACAACGGCCACCCGGTCCCGGACGGTGAGCACGGCGAACTGTGGATCGGGGGCAGCCGGCTGGCGCACGGCTACACCGGGCAGCCGGAGCTGACCGCCGAGCGCTTCGTCGACCACCCCGGGCTGGGGCGCCTCTACCGCAGTGGCGACCTCGTCTCCCGGCGCCCGGACGGACACCTCGACTTCCACGGGCGCACGGACGACCAGGTGAAGATACGCGGCTTCCGGATCGAACCCGCCGAGATCGAACACGCCCTGCGCGAGCGGCCCGAGGTGGCGGACGCGGCCGTGACCGTGCACCGCCCCACCCCCGACGACGCCCGCCTGGCCGCGTTCGTGGTGGCCGCGGCCGGGCCGGTCCCCCGCCCCGACACCCTGCGCGAACGGCTCACCGCCGTCCTGCCCGCCCATCTGGTGCCCGACGAGGTGCAGTTCGTCGACGCGCTGCCGCTCACGCCCTCCGGCAAGGTCGACCGCCGCGCCCTGACGGACCTCCTCACGGCGGACGGACCCGGCACTCCGGCCGGTCCGCTCGGTCCGCTCGGTCCGCTCGGTCCGCTCAGTCCGCTCAGTCCGCTCAGTCCGCTGGAGCAGGCGGTCGCCGAGATCTGGAGCCGGTCGCTGGGCCGTGAAGTCACCCGTGCGGATGCCGACTTCCTCGCGCTGGGCGGTCATTCGCTGCTGGCGCTCGCCGTCACCGACGACCTGCGCGAGGACCTCGGCGTCGAGCTGACCCTCGCAGACTTCTTCGCCGCCCCCACGGTGGCGGGACATGCCGCGCTGGTCGAGCGCGCCCTGCTCGCCACGCACAGCGATCTGCGCCCCGGCGCCCCGGAGGACACCGATGGCCACTGACACCCCCGCCGCGGCGGCGCTGCAGGAGGAACTGCTGCGCCGGGCACGCTCCCGCGCCACCCGCCCCGCTCCCGCTCCCGAGGCCGTCCACCACGGACCCGCGCCGCTCTCCCACGCCCAGCGCCGGATGTGGCTGATGGACCGGCTGGGCCAGGGCAGCGCCTCGTACAGCGTGCCGTTCGCCACCCGGCTGCGCGGTCCGCTCGACCTGGACGCGCTGGCCGCCGCGCTGACCTCGCTGGTGGGACGCCACGAGATCCTGCGTACCCGGTACGGGCAACAGGACGGTGAGCCCTACCAGGAGGTGCTGCCCGCACCGGAGGCGATGGCGCTGCGCCTGGTGGAGACGGCCGCCGACGGTGCCGGCGCCCTGCTGGCCGAGGAGGCGCAACGCCCGTTCGACCTCGCCGCCGGTCCCGTACCGCGCGCGCTGGTCCTGCGGCACGGCCCTCAGGACCACACCCTGCTGCTGACGTTCCATCACATCGCCCTCGACGGTGCCTCACTGGAGACCGTCGCCGGGGAACTGGCCGAGCTCTACTCGGCCGCCGCCCGGGGCGCCGCTGCCGAGCAGCCGGCTCCCCCGCAGTACGCGGACTTCGCACGGCGCGAGCAGGCGGCCGCCGACCGCCTCGAAGAGGGCCTGCGTCACTGGGTAGACCGCCTCGAAGGCGTCACCCCGCTGCGGCTCCCCCGCCCCGCCGGCCCGCCCACCGACGGTGGCACCCGGTCCGCCGGAACGCATTCCACCCCGCTCGACCCGCGGGTGCCGGCGGCCCTGCGCGAGCTGGGCCGGCAGCACCGGGCCACTCTCTTCACCGTGGCCCTCGCCGCGGCCTTCGCCGCCCTGCACCGCTTCACCGGCCAGGACGACCTGGTGATCGGGGTCGCCGGCACCCACCGGCAGGGCGCGGAGATGCGCGGCCTGGTCGGCCTGTGCGTCAACACCCTCCCGGTCCGGGTGAACACGTCCGGCGATCCGTGCTTCACCGCGCTCGTGGAGCGCGTACGCGAGGCGCTGCTCGACGCCCAGCAGTGCCGCGATGTGCCCTTCGATCTCATCCTGGAGCGGCTCGGCGCCGCCGCCCGCGACACGGACGGGACGCCGCTGATACGGGTCACCGCGGATGTCCTGGGTGCACCGGCCACCCTGCGGCTGCCGGGCACGGTGGGCGAGTACGTCGAGGTCGGGCCCGGCGAGGCCAAGTTCGACCTCTCCTTCGGCCTGGTGGACACCGATGCCCCCGCCGCGCTCGTCCAGTACGGCCGCACCGCGCTGGACGAGGAGGCGGCGGCCGGTCTCGGTGCGCACTACGCCGCGCTGCTCACCGCGGTCGCCGACGAACCGGCCCTGCGGCTGTCCCGGTTGCCCGGTGCGGCGCCGGCGCCGCGGGACGAGACCGTCGGGCACCCGGCCGAGGCGCTGCTGCGGTCGCACCCCGGGGTGGCCGAGGCCGCGGTACTCGAACCGGCCGGCGGCCCCCTACTGGCCTATGCCGTACTGCGCGAGATCGGCGGCCCCACGTCTGCCGAGCTCCGCTCCCTTCTGCGGGACGCGCTGGCTCCGGAGCAGGTGCCCGCCGCGGTGACCCTGCTGGACGCGCTGCCGCGGACGGCCGACGGCACGGCCGATCCGTCCCGGCTTCCCGGTATGCCGTCCGCGCCCGCACCGGAAGGCGCCCGCGCCGAGGCCGTGACCGAAGGCTTCACCGCGCTGCTGGGCCGGCCGCCCCGGCCGGACGACGACTTCTTCCTCCTCGGCGGCCACTCGCTGATCGCCGTCCAGCTCGCCGAACGGCTGCGCCTGGCCCTGAAACTGCCGCTGACCGGTCTGGACATCCTCCAGGCCCGCACCCCGCGCGCGGTCACCGCGCTGCTGGACGCCCGCGCGGCGGAGCGGGCCGCCGCACCCTCGGTCACCACGGCCCGTCCGCGGCGCACGCGCGAGGGCACCGTCCTGGTCACCGGCGGTACCGGCGGGGTCGGCGCCTTCGTCCTGCGTGAACTGGCCGCCCGGGGGCGCCCGGTGCTGGCCCTGGCCCGCCCCGAATCCGCGCATCTGGTCGCCGGGGACGGGGTGGACGTCATCGAGGGCGACCTCACCGACCTGGACGGTCTGCGCAAGGCCGTCGACAGCGCCGATGCGGTCATCCACGCCGCCTGTACCTTCACCCGCGCCGAGGTCGATGTGACGGCGATGGCAGCGATGGTCGGCGCCTGGTCGCGCGGCCCGTTCGTCTTCGTCAGCAGCGTGGACGCCTATGGACACCCCGCCGGCGAATGGGTGGCGGAGGAGTCCGCCCCCGGGCAGCCGCTGAGCCCGTACGGACAGGCGAAGCTCGACTGTGAAGCGCTGCTGCTGCAGGCCGCCGGTTCCCAGGGCCGGGGCGGGGCGAGCGCCGTCCGCTCCCCCCTCGTCTGGGGCCCGCACCAGCGGCTGCGGGACCAGTTGCGCTGGGGTGCCACCGGTGTGCTCTACCAGGCCGCTCGGGAGGGCCGGCCGATCGCTGTGCCCCGGCCGGGTGCCGGTGGCCATGCCTGGTACGGCGCGGCCTGGGTGCACGCGGCGGCGCTGGCCCGGTCCGTGGTGTCCTGCCTGGACTCCCCCGTGCACGGCGTCGCCAACGCCGTCAGCGGACATGTCACCTGGCGGGACCTCGCCGTCACACTGACCGAACTGCTCGGCAGCGACAGCGAGATGCTCGAAACGGACGAGGTCCATCCGGACCTCGACCACCGCTGGCACTACCACTCCGACCGGCTGTCCCCGTCCCTGCGCCTGCAGCCGGGCGAGGACTGGCGCTCCGTCCTGGCCGCGATGGCCGGTCCGTCCGAGGGGTGAGCCGCCCGGTTTGACGCCGACGCGCCCGGTGGCTCCCCGGCCACCGGGCGCCCTCCTGCCTCGCCGCCCCCGTACGCGGATCAGACGGCCAGGAACGCGGCCGCGGTCGCGGCACCGAGGGCGGCGCCGGCCGCGGCCTGGGCGACGGTGTGGTACGCCAGCGCGACCCGCGACCAGCACACCGCGGCCGTCAGCACACCGGCCGCCAGCCACCACGGAGAGTGCACCACCGCCAGGAGCGCGACGACGGCGGCGGCGACCGCGGAGTCCACCGAGATCTTCCAGACCGTGTTGACCGTCAGAAGGACGACCGTCATCGCCCACAGCGCGAGCATCGCGACCAGGATGCCGGCCGGCGCCCGCCCGAGGACCATGACGAGCGTGCCGGCACCGATGGACGCCAGGGGTGACACCTGATCACGCGAACGGGCTCACTTTCCTGAGCCGGATCACCGTAACAAGGCCGAAATGCCGCCTTTCGGCCTGCCCCACGCCGTTTCCTGCGCTCCGCTTGCGACCATGGGCGGGCTGCCGGGGCTGATGCCCTCAGGGGTGCCTGACCGCCGCGGGAGCGCGGCACATCGGTCCACCGGTACCGGTTGTCCGCGGAGTTTCCGCGCGTAGCCCTCCGTCGCCGCAAAGGAGCCCTCAATGAATGCCAGCACGGATTTGCTCGTCGATGCCTTCGGACGTATCCGGGAGAGCGTCGAGGACGCGGTCACCGGGCTCGACCCCGATGAGCTCGGTACCCGCCCCGACGACGCCAACTCGATCGGCTGGCTGGTCTGGCATCTCACCCGGATCCAGGACGACCACCTCGCCGGTGTGGCCGGCACTGAGCAGATCTGGACCGCGGACGGCTGGTACGACCGCTTCGGGCTCCCCTTCTCCCCCGACGACACCGGCTACGGCCACTCCGGCAAGGAGGTGGCGGCGGTGCGGGACCTGACCGCTGAGCTGCTGATGGACTATCACGGCGCGGTGCACGACAACACCGTGCAGTACCTCGCCGGGGTCGACGACAAGGACATGAAGCGGGTAGTCGACCGTGCCTGGACACCGCCCGTCACCCTGGGCGTCCGGCTGATCAGCGTCCTCGCCGACGATCTCCAGCATGCCGGGCAGGCGGCCTATGTGCGTGGCATGCTCGGTCGTTGAGCACCCGGCCGGGCGGGGCGGCCGGCCACCGCGCGCTCACCGTCTGCGGGGCAGGCGGTGCAGCTCCACCGCCGTGAGCCGGCCCGCCGTGATCTGAGCCGTCATATAGGTGCAGTACGGCTGCCGGCGGCGGTCGGTCGGCGAACCCGGGTTGAGCAGCCGCAGCCGGTCGCCGGCCGTCGAGTCCCAGGGGATGTGGCTGTGTCCGAACACCAGCACATCGAGCTCGGGGAACCGTTCGGCGCACCGGCGCTCCCGCCCTTGCGCAGGGCCGGTCTCATGCACCACACCGAGCCGTACTCCCGCCAGTTCCGCGTACGCCACCTCGGGCAGCCGCGCCCGCAGCTCCGGGCCGTCGTTGTTGCCGTACACCCCGATCAGCCGCCGGGAGCGGGCCGTCAGCAGGTCCAGGGTGGCGGTGTCCACCCAGTCCCCGGCATGCACGACGGCATCGGCGCGCGGCACCTCGTCGAGCAGCTGGGGCGGCAGCGCCTTGGCGCGCTTGGGCAGATGGGTGTCGGACAGGAGCAGGAGTCGCACGGGGAACTCTCCTCGGGCCGTGCTCACGGACGCGGGCCGGACGGTCAGCGTTCCTGGGCGGTGGGCCGCACGGTGATCTCGTTGACCGCCACATGGGGCGGCTGGGTGACCATGAAGACGACGGAACGGGCGATGTCCTCGGCCCGCAGCCAGGATTCCGGCGGCAGCCCGTGCGCCGACGCCGCCTGGCTGCCGCCGCGTGTCATCTCCGTCGCCGTCATCCCCGGTTCGACCAGCCCTACCCGGACCTGACGCCCGGTCACCTCCTGGCGCAGCGCCTCACTGAAGGAGCACACCGCGTGCTTGGTCGCCGAGTAGACACTGTTGTCCTTGCGGGGCACCCGGCCCGCGACCGAGCTGACGGTCACCAGGTCGGCCACGCCCCGCGGCCCCTCGTGCGCCGCGCGCAGCAGATGCGGCAGCGCGGCATGGGACATCCGCAGCACCGCCTTGAAGTTGAGGTCGACCATCCGGTCCCAGTCAGCGGGGTCGCTGTCCGCCACCGCACCGCGTGCGCCGAAGCCCGCGTTGTTCACCAGGACGTCCAGCCGCCCGAAGTGGTCCACGGCCTGATCGACCGTCCGACGGACCTCGTCCGCGGCAGCTAGGTCGGCGGTCAGGGCGAGGGACGCGCCTCCCTGCGCGCCGATCGCCTCCGCCAGCTCCTCCAGTCGCCCGGTCCGGCGGGCCACCAGCGCGAGGGAGCAGCCCTCCCGGGCGAGCGCCAGGGCGGTGGCCGCACCGATACCGCTGGAGGCGCCGGTCACCAGCGCCACACTGCCCGACAGCGGCTTCCGGCCGTCGTCGGCGCCCGCCACGGCTGCGCCCTGACATGCCGTCGTGGTCTGTCCGGTCTCTCCGGTACCCCTCACCTCTCGCTCCTCCCGCTCGGATTCTTCGCCGGCGACAGCCGCCATCCCGTTCCGGGAACCCGTGTACCGCCGAGCCTCCGTATTCCCTTTTCTCTCTGCTCTCCGTACTCACCATCTGCCCCATTGGGGACGCCGGATGGGCCGGGAATTGCGGAGCGGCATTTTCCTCGTCGCGGTGCGCACGGCCGAATACCGGGTAATACCCCAGGTAACCCCTTGCGCTCCCGGGAGCTGCTCATGAAGCACACGCATCCCCTGCCCGGCGACATCGGACTCACCCAGATATCCGGCATCACCGGCCGGTTGATCCGCCTCGGACAATGGATCAACGGAGACGGTTTCGCCGACTACCAACACGCCTTTCTCGTCCTGCCCGACGACCGGCTGCTGGAAGCCCAGCCGGGCGGTGCCCGCATCAAACCCCTCAGCGCGTACGACGGCAGCTCCGTGCTCTACGTCTGCCCGGAAGGGCTCACCGAGCAGCAGCGCACCGCCCTCTGCGCCGCGGCCACCACCTACGTCGGGGTGCCGTACAGCTTCCTCGACTACCTGGCGATCGCCGCGCACCGCTTCCACCTGCCCCTCCCGGGGCTGCGCCGCTATGTGGCCAGCACCCGGCACATGATCTGCTCCCAACTCGTCGACCAGGTCTATCAGGACGCCGGTATCCATCTGTTCGCCGACGGCCGCTGGTCCGGCTATGTGACACCGATGGCCCTGTACAACCTGCTGGCCCACTGACCCCCGCACGGGCACACCCCGCGGCACCCGGAATTCCTCCCGATAGCGTGGCGCCTATCATGGAATCCATCGGTGTGAGAGGTGGCGGGACCATGCGGCGGCAACCCGTACTTGTCTATGACGGCGACTGTGCTTTCTGCACGTCCTCGGTGCGGTTCGCGGAACGGCGGTTGCGTCCGCACTGTGCGGCCACGCCCTGGCAGTTCACCGATCTCGCGAAGCTCGGCATCAGCCGGCGGCGGGCCGAACACGAGGTGCTGTGGGTGACGCCGACCGGTTCCGTGCACGGTGGCGCGCAGGCGGTCGCCAAGCTGCTGCTGAGTGCGGACCGCGGGTGGCCGGTCGTGGGCGCGTTGCTCACGCTCCCGCCCATGCGCTGGGTCGCGCATGGGGTGTACCGGCTGATCGCACACAACCGTCATCGGATGCCGGGCGGGACAGCTGCCTGTGCGCTGCCGTCCTCCGCCGCTGCACGGAAGCAGCTGTAGCGGGATCCGGCCCACGCTCCGGTCCGGTATGCCGGTGACACGCGCCCGGTGGCCTTTACGCCATCGGGCGCTCGATCCCCCTCTCGCCCCGCCCCTTGTCCGTCCTCAGGTGCCGGACTTGCGGCCGTAGACGTAGACGTCATCACCGTTTTTGAGCAGGGACCAGTACTTCTTCGCGTCGTTGCTGCGCATATTGACGCAGCCGTGCGAGCCGGGGGCCGACCAGACACTGCCGCTGATGGAGTGGAACGCCTGCCCGCCGTCGAAGAACTGGCTGTACGGCATGGGCACGTGGTAGATGGTCGACACATGGTGCAGATTGCGCCAGTAGATCTTCTTGGCGCCGGTGCGGGTCTCGTAACCGTCGCGGCCCGTACGGACCGGGACCGGCCCGAACACCAGCTTCCCGCCGTCCTGGATCCAGCTGAGCTGGCGGGTCAGATCGACGCAGGCTATCCGCCCCTTGTCGGTGGGGCAGCGACCCGCCTTGTTCGGATGCTGCCCGGCCGCCTTCTGCTGCGCCACGACGCGCATCACGCCCCAGGTGACCGGCCCGGCGTAGCCGATGTTCGGGGTGATGCCGTGGCTCGTCTGGAAGGCACGGATCGCCCGGCAGTCGGCGGCCGACTGCCGGCCGTCCACCCGCAGCCCGAGGAACTTCTCGGCCTGCTTCTGGTAGGGGCCGCGGGCCGCGGTGCACGAAGACGCGGTGGCGGCCTGGGCGGTGGAGCCGAAGGCCACCGTCAGCGGAACGGTCAGCGCCGTGACAGCGAGCGCCGCGCTCGCCCGGCGACCGGCGGCGGACCGCGGGACACGCAGGTTCAGTCGTCTTTTCATGCCCCGTAGGACTGTTTGCCCGACCCGCCGGTTGCAGGCGTGACCGACCCGAAATATCTGATACGCGATACCGCCCTCCCCGGCCGCCGGAACAGCGTCCGGACTGCCGGGGAGGCGGTGTCACTCACAGCACCGAGACCGTCTCCTGGTGGGCGTAGCTGAACCCGTCGTTGTCGAAGTAGAAGACGGTGACCTTCACCTTTTCACCCTTGGCGAAGTGCGAACCGGCGGCCGGGCGCATGGTCACCCGCGCCGTGTGGTCGGCGTAGTCGCAGACCAGCTTGTCCTTCTTGAGGGTGCCGGCGGCGGACGAGTAGTCGTGGCCGACCGGGTTGGCCTTCTCCGCGTTGGCGACCAGCTGGTGGTCAATCCCGGTGTCGCAGGAGTAGGTGACCTTCACCTGCAGGCCGGGCTCGTGCAGGGCGACCTTGTCGATGGCCAGGAGATTGGCCTTGGCGACCGCGGCCGGCGCGGCGACCAGTACGCCGGTGCCGGCCAGGACCGCGGTGGCCGCGGCTCCGATGAGACGGCGCCGTAAACGGGATGACTTCATGGTGAGGTTCCTTCCCCCCGCGCTGCCACCCAGGTCAGAGGCGGTGGGATATGCCCGCCTGTACGGGTGACTGCGACAGATGTTCAATTTGGCGGCGATCATACGTGACCTTCCGCACGGAAACGCAGGTTTATGGCCACGACGGGCACGACGGGGCAAGACAGCGAACACACCCTCCACGATGACCGTCCGCTATCGCATCGCCACTTAATGTGCTCATGGTGACGGTCGCGGCGCACGCGACCGGCCGCCTTCCCGGGCTCCCACAGGAGTCACACCCTCCCAGAAGGGATGACGCATGATCACCGATGCGCTGCGCGCGGAGTACGAGCACCGCTTCTCCACGTACGACACCGACGGCGACGGCTACCTGACCGCACAGGACTTCACCGACCGGGCACGGGTGCTGACGGACGCGGTGGGTGAACCGGCGGACTCCGCCAAGGCGCGGGCGCTGGGCGCGGGGATGCGCCACACCTTCGAGCAGCTCGCCGCTCTGGCGCAGATCGACGCCACGGGCCGGCTGAACCGGGAGCAGTTCGTCGAAGCCTTCACGCGTGCGAGCGAGTTGGGGTCCCTCGGCAGGGTCGTGGGACCGTCGATCGCCGCGACCGTCGCACTCGCCGACGCCGACGGGGACGGTGTGGTCAGCCGGGAGGACTTCGCGGTGGTGCACCGCGCCGCCGGGTACTCGGCCGCGCAGGCGGAAGAGGCCTTCGCCGCGCTGGACCGGGACGGTGACGGGCGGCTGCTGGTCGAGGCCTGGCCGGGCGCCGAGTAGGCCCCCGGCCCTCACCCGCGGAAGGTCAACGCGAGGTGCGCCACCAGCCCCGGGCCGCTCACCGGGGCGTCGCGCAGCCCCAGGTAGCCGTCGGGGCGGATGAGGAATCCTTCGCCGCCGCGTGCGCCGTACATCTGCCGGAACGCGTCGAGGCTGTCGTGGACGACGGGCAGCACCAGGCCGTCCGTCCGGAGGTGCGGGGCCGCGATCACCCAGACGCTCAGCTGCCCCTGCGCTCCGCGCCGCGCCGACGCCACCACCTCGTCGTACGGCGCCAGTTGGGCCTCGTCGTCCGCGTAGAGCAGCAGGGTGTGTTCCTGACCGCGCAGCAGGTCGAACAGCCGGGACGGGAAGGTGGTGAGGTCGTGGCGGAGCCCGCCGCAGTCCGGTGCGCGGTCGCCGGCGGCGGGGCCCTGGTCCGGCTGCCGGTCCGGTCCGACGATCGGGCTGCCGCGGTAGCCGACGAGTAGTTGGGCCTCGCGCCGCATCACCGTTGACGGGTCGTCGGGGTCCACCTGGACGCCGCTGCCGGCGTGCCGGACCGTCCGTTGCACCACTTCCTCGCCCACGGGGTGGCGTTCCGCGTGGTAACTGCGCAGCAGTCCCTCGCTCGCGGTCGACCGCACCGCCAGGGCCACTTTCCAGGCCAGGTTGTAGGCGTCCTGGATGCCGGTGTTCATTCCCTGGGCCCCGGTGGGCGGATGGATATGGGCGGCGTCTCCCGCAACGAACACCCGGTCCGCTCCGTAGCGGTCCACCAAGCGGTGGCTGATGCGGAAGACCGAGGACCAGCGGAGCGCCGAGGCGCGGGTGGGCTGCGGTGAGAGCCGGTCGAGGACGGCCTGGATGTGCGGGAGGCCGGGGGTGAGGCCGGCCTCCAGGCCGTGCAACACGTCTTCCTCAGAAGGCTGTTGGGGAAGCGAGAGTTCGGGCGGGACGAGCATGGACATCCGGTAGCGGTTGCGGCCGGGCAGCGGGATGCACACCAGCAGATCGTCGACGCGTCCGTCGCTCTGGTGCATGGCCCGGACCGCATAGCCGGACGGCAGCTCCCAGTCGACCTCGACATCCCCCAGCATGTACTCCTCGGGGAAGGCGCCGCCCTCGAAGCGCAGCCCGAGAGTCTTGCGGACGATGCTGTGGGCGCCGTCGCAGCCGAGGAGGAACCCGGTGCGGATCCACTCCTGTACCCCGGACGACAGCACAAGGCAGGCCCGGACCCCGTCGGCGTCCTGCTCGAAGTCCACCAGCTCCGTGCCGCGTTCGACATGGGTTTCCCCTCGCGCGAGCAGTTCCGCAAGGAGGCGTTCGGTGGCGTACTGCGGGAGGGCGGCGAAGCGGTAGGGCACCTCCGGCGGCAGGGTCAGCTCGATCCGCGCCTGCTCCGCGCCATTGACGTAGAGCAGTTGCCCCCGGAGCGGGGCCGCGGCTGCCAGGGCCTCCCGCGCCACTCCCATGCGGTCCCAGATCTCCAGCGTCCTGGGCTGGATGCCCACCGCCTTCGCGAACGACTGCGGCGCGGGCAGCCTGTCGATGATGCGGCACCGCACACCGCGACGCCGCAGCTCGCAGGCCGCCGTCAACCCGACCGGGCCCGCCCCGACGACCAGGACATCCACATCGGCCATGGCTGCCTCCCGGGCGGAATCACGCTCCTTCCCAATGCACCACAGCGCGGTGGGCCTGTCCATTTTGAAGCGGACCCTGATGGTCGAAACACCGTGGTCGAAGGGGTCCGCAATCGCCGAGCCATACCTGCAGCAGGAGAGCCTGAATTCGCATGCTTGCCCGACGGAGGGTCACCTAAGGTGTGCGGCATGACGCTGCAACTTGTTCAGGTGAACTTCAAGGCCCGGGACGACTCGGCGCTCGGCCAGTTCTGGGCGGAGGTGCTCGGCTGGGGTGTTTCCAGCGAAGGGCCCGGCGTCACCAACCTGGAACCCGTGGGCTTCGACTGGCCGGACCCGTCCGCCGTCTGCATCGATCTCGTCCGCGTCCCGGCCCCGGAGACGGTGAAGTACCGCGTGCACATCGAGCTCGCCACCACCTCCGACGCCCATCAGGCGGAGCTGGTCGCACGTCTGAAGGAGCTCGGGGCGAAGCCCGCCGATGTGGGCCAGGGCGACACGCCGTGGACGGTGATGACCGACCCGGAAGGCAACGTGTTCAGCGTCCTGGAGCCCCGGGAGCTCTACCGGGACACCGGGCCGATAGCCGCCGTGGTCGTCAACTGCGCCGACCCACGGGCCATGGTCCGGTTCTGGGGCGAGGCGATCGACTGGACCGTCCACGAGCTGACCGACGACCGCGCCCTGCTGCGCTCCGTCAAGGGCGTCGGACCATACCTGGAGTTCCGCCGCACGCCCGACGACGAGGTCGTATGCAACCGCATCCATCTCGACGTGATGTCCGACCCCGTCGAGGATCAGGCGAGGGAGGTCGCCCGGCTCGAAGGCCTCGGCGCGATACGGGCCGACGTGGGTCAGGGTGACGTCTCCTGGGTCGTCCTGGCCGACCCGGCGGGCAACGAGTTCTGCGTCCTCGGCCGGGGCTGACGCGGAACTCCGTCCGCGCCCTCATGGCGGTGCGGCAGTGCGCGGCGCCGGGCCCGGCCTTCCCCGGCCGCCCACTCACGACAGCCTGACCCGCGCATACGGCAGGAGAGCCCCGTTTCGCGGGGGGGGCGGGGTCCGGCTGAGGAAGGCTGCTTTCCGCATCCTGGCCCGGCGGCCCGTCGCCGGGCCAGGATGCTGTCCATGGTCAGGGAGGGCCGGCCCCCTGCGGTGTGAGCGGTGGCGTGGGCAGCGGCCATTCTTGAACTGCCGCACCATCCGACCCACTTGCGACACGAGCCACATGAGGGTGCGTCGTGCAGGGCAGAGAAGCCGGTGCGAGCCGGGCGGCTTTCACGGCTTCCTGCCCCTCGTGCCGACGAACGGGCCCTGACACCACCAAGGACCCGTGCGCGGTGCATGCGTACCTGCACAGCGCGTGCACCAAGTGCGCCGGTTGCGCTCGGCGGACGCCCCCCGGCCGAGCAGGTGATCGCCGGGCTTCTGAAGGCCATGCGCCTGCGGCCTGAGGGGTGCGCCCCTGCGCGTCTGAACAGGTGCGCCGCCCGCAGGCACGGTCACGCTCCGACGGCAAGGGGGCAGGCCGGACCGCGGCGGCGCTACCGCGCGCTCTGCCGATAACAACTCGGGGCATGGTTGTCTCTTCCCCGTCGAATTCATGGCGCCGCGCGGAAATCGCAGTTCGAGCACCATTCGAACGCGATACGCCGCGTAGGCACCAGGTTTCCTGAATGACTGCCAGGCAACTGCGCGGCGAGCGACGGGAGTAAAGGCATGCAATTTCCTCAGGTATCGGAATCGACGGCCCGGAGTGAATTCCGGGGCTATGGGGCCCGGGGCATCACGGCAGCAGCCGTCCTGCTGGCGGCCGGTGCGCTGAACCTGGCCGCCGAGCGGCCCGCCGAGGCCCGGGGAGGCGGGGCCTGGGACCGCCTGGCCGGCTGCGAGAGCGGCGGGAACTGGCGTATCGACACGGGGAACGGGTTCTCCGGCGGGCTGCAGCTCGCGCACTCCACCTGGCACTCGTTCGGCGGTGGCGCCTATGCGTCACGGGCGGCGCGGGCGACCCGGGCCCAGCAGATCCAGGTGGCGGAACGGGTGCTGGCCCGTCAGGGCTGGGGCGCGTGGCCGGCCTGCTCGGCCTCGCTGGGGCTCAACTCGGCCACCGCGCACCGCACTCCGCGGAGCACCGCGGCCCGCCCCGCACCGCAGCGGCACACCGCACCCTCATCCCGGGGCCGGGTCCGGCATCCGCAGTCCCATGAGAAGCGCTACAAAGTGGGGCGCCATAGGAGTACCGGCGGCTCGGTCGTCGTCAACGCCGGGGACACGGTGAGCAGTATCGCGTACGCACACGGCTTTGGCTGGCAGGAATTCTACCGGCTGAACCGGCGCGTGATCGGCGCGAATCCGCATCTCATTTTCCCCGGCACACGACTGGCCGTGCCGCACTCCGGCGCCCACTGAGCGCCTTCTGGAATTCCCGGGTACGCCGTGGCACGGCTCTCCGGGAATTCCGCTGAAAACTCCGCACCTGCACCGCGCGGTGGCTCGCCGGAGGGGACGGGCCACCGCGGGCAAGGGTGAGGACGGCAGGGTGAGCGGTGATGAAGGGATGCGTGGGGAGGCGCGGTTGTGGGCCCGGCCGGCGGTGGCGTCGGCCCGGGCGGACGGCTCCGCTTCCCCCCGCTATGCGGTCGCGTACACCTTGCTCGCGAACTCCGCGATCTCCGCGTCGCTGAGGTTTTTGGCGAGGTTGGCCTCGGTGATCATTCCCACCAGACGGTGGCCGCCCTTGACGTCGATCACCGGCAGACGCTTGATGTGGTGCTCCTCCATCGTCTGCAGGACCTCACTGGCGTCCGCGTCCGCGTCGATCCAGTGCAGTGTCCCGCCCATGGAACCGGCCTGCACCGTCGACGGATCGACCCCTTCGGCACAGCAGGCGACGACGATGTCACGATCGGTGATAAGGCCCATGAGCCGGTTGTTGTCACCGCAGATGGGCAGGCAGCCGACGTCCAGATCCCGCATCATCTTCGCCGCGTCGTACAACGACTCGTGTGCACCCACACAGTGCGCTCCGCCGGACATGATGTCTCGGGCTCGCAGCTTGGTGGCCATGATTCCTCCTGTCTCAGGAGTGTGCTTGCTTGCCTCGCCTTCGATCACACCACGGATGCCCCGACGACGCTCACCGGGATGGCCCGGAACGCACTGCCGTGGCGAGGCGGGACCGTCTCCTGGGACGACTGCCGGACCCGGCGCCGCCTGCGGGCGTAGTGTCGCTCCGTGACGACGTCGAACCCCTTCTTCGAGCCGAGTGATCTGCCGTACGAGCTGCCGCCTTTCGCGCGGATCCGGAACGATCACTTTCTGCCCGCGTTCACCCGCGGTATGGCCGACCAGCTGGCCGAGGTGGCGGCGATCGGCACCTGCGCCGAGCCGCCGACCTTCGAGAACACCGTGGAGGCGCTGGAGCGCAGCGGTGCGGTGCTGGGCCGGGTGTGCCGGGTGTTCTTCAACAAAGTGGCGTCGGACACCGACGAGGAGATCCAGGCGCTCGAGGTCGAGATCACCCCCCGGCTGACCGCCCATGACGACATGCTGCTGCTCGACTCCGCCCTGTTCGGCCGGCTGGACGCGCTCCATGAGCAGCGCGAGCAGCTCGGGCTGGACGGGGAGCAACTACGGCTGCTGGAGCGCCACCACACCCTCCGGGTACGGGCCGGTGCGCGGCTCGCCCCCGAGCAGCAGCGTCGGCTGCGCGAGCTCAATGCCCATATCGCCGCGCTGTGCACCGAGTTCGCCCAGAACCTGCGGGTGGCCACCGCGGACGCCGCGCTGGTGCTGGACCGTGCCGAGGAGCTCGCCGGTCTGCCCGCGGACCAGATCGCGGCCGCCGCCGAGAACGCCCGGGCGCTCGGGCACCCCGGCAAGTTCGTGCTCAGCCTGAAGAACTTCTCCTGCCAGACCGAACTCGCCGCGCTGGAGGATCCCGCGCTGCGCGAGCGGCTGCTTGCCGCCTCCCTCGGGCGCGGCATCGACAGCAACGGCCCGATCGCCGTCACCCTGGCCGGGCTGCGCGCCGAGCGCGCCGCGCTGCTCGGCTACCCCAGCCACGCCGCCTGGGAGGTCGCGGACCGTACCGCGGGCACCACGGATGCCGTCGAGGAACTGCTCGGCCGGCTGGTCGCGCCCGCCGTCGCCAACGCCGAGCGCGAGGGCGCGGCGCTGGCCGAGGCGGCCGGGGTGACGGAGATCCGCGCGGCGGACTGGCAGTACTACTCGGAACGGGTGCGCAAGGAGCGGTACGACCTCGACGCGGCGGCGCTGCGGCCCTACCTGGAGCTGGAAACCGTGCTGCACGACGGGGTCTTCCACGCCGCCGGGCTGGTCTACGGCATCACCTTCACCCGGCGCCCCGATCTGGTGTCGTACCACCCGGACGCCCATGTCTACGAGGTGCACGACACCGACGGCAGTCCGCTCGGCCTGTACATCGGCGACTTCCACGCCCGCGAGTCCAAGCGGGGCGGTGCCTGGATGGACTCGCTGGTCGTGCAGTCGCATCTGCTCGGGCAGCGGCCGGTGGTGGTCAACAACATGAATGTCGCCAAGCCTCCGGCGGGCGAGCCGGTGCTGCTGACCTGGAGCGAGGTCAACACGCTGTTCCACGAGTTCGGGCATGCGCTGCACGGGCTGTTCTCCGATGTCCGCTATCCGCTGCTGTCCGGCACCCAAGTGCCCCGCGACTTCGTCGAGTTCCCCTCGCAGGTGAACGAGGTGTGGGCGGACTGGCCCGAGGTGCTGGCACATTACGCCCGGCACCACCTCACGGGTGAGCCGATGCCGGCCGAACTCCCCGCCCGGCTACGGGAGGCGGAGAATTTCGGCGCGGGCTTCCGGATGGTGGAGCACCAGGCCGCCGCGGTGCTGGACTGGGCCTGGCACACCCTCTCCGCGGACGGCGACGTACCGGGGGAAGACGAGGTGGAGGCGTTCGAGGCGGCGGCGCTGGAGCGGTACGGGCTGGCGATGGCCGCGATCCCGCCGCGCTACCGCACCGGCTACTTCGCCCATATCTTCAACCACGGCTATGCGGCGGGGTACTACGGCTACCGCTGGGCCGAGGTGCTGGACGCCGACACCGTGCGCTGGTTCCGGGAGAACGGGCGGTCGATCCGTGAGAGCGGTGAGATCTTCCGCCGGGAACTCCTCGGCAAGGGCGGCAGCGTGGACCCGCTCGCGGCGTTTCGCGCGGTGGTCGGACGCGACGCGGAAATCGAGCCGCTGCTGGCCCGCCACGGGCTGACGGCTGAGGGGCTGAGGGGCTGACGGCTGAGGGGCTGACGGGCTGATTCACCGGAGGCCGCGGGCGCGCGCCGCAGCTCCGGGGGCCGCGGCCGCTCCGTGGTGGCGGTGCGGCCGCCGGGCCGGCGCGCCGCTCAGCCGGCGATGAAGTGCTGGTACAGCTCCCCGTGGAGGCGGCCGGGCGGGAGCTTTCGGCCGTAGGCGACCAGCAGCAGGTCCTGGGCGGCGCCGGACAGCGGTGTGCCGCTGCCGAAGGACCAGTCGAGGTCATCGGCGCGGAGCTGGATACCGCGGAGATCGGCGCCGAAGAACCTGGCCGTCCCGGGGGTGATCTTGTCCAGGAGGAGGCGCACCCGGTCCTCGGGGACGCGCCGGTCGAGGCCGAGGGCGACCGTGATGTCCAGGCCGTGCACCACGTCGTGCCCCAGCGCCGCCGCAATGCCGCCGACCGGCGGCTTCCAGGGATGGTGCGCATGCTCCCGGAGGAAGCCGGCGAGTTCACGCGTCGAAGCGGCGGCCGCGTCCCTGCGGGCACAGCGGTCGGTCATCCGATGCAGGTTGCCTCCGGCCCGGAGGAGTTCGGCGGCCATCTTGGGGAGCGAGTAGCGGAACCCCATCGACATATGTGCCACGACATCCCGCACCCGCCAGCCCTCGCACAGCGTCGGCGCGTCCCACTGCCCGGCCGGCAGACCGTCCAGCAGGGCCGCCAGTTCCCGGCGTTCGGCCGCGATCGCCGCCTTGATGTCCATCGGGGTTCTCCTCTCGAAACTGTCTCTGGTTCCAAGGATCTTGCTCGCGTCCTGATAAGTCCAAGAGCTTGCCGTTCTGCTCTCTAGAATCACGGGTTATGGAACTTCGGCAGCTGCAGTACTTCGTCACTGTGGTGGAAGAGGCCAACTTCACCCGGGCCGCCGCCCGGCTGCATCTGGCGCAGCCGGGGGTGAGCGCCCAGATCCGGCAGCTGGAACGGGAGTTGGGGCAGCCGCTGCTCGACCGCTCCGGCCGTTCGGTGACCGTGACGGAGGTGGGCGGGGCCGTCCTGACCTATGCGCGGGCCGCACTCGCCGCCGTCGAGGGAATACGGCAGACCGTGGACCAGTTCAGCGGGCTGCTCCGCGGCCGGGTCAGAATCGCCCTGCTCTCGGGCAGCGGCAGCCACCGTTTCGACATGGCCTCCCTCCTCGCCGATTTCCACGACGCTCATCCGCAGGTCGAGATCTCCCTCACGGAGGACACCTCGGATCGGATGCTCACCGCACTGCAGCGCGGCACGCTCGATATCGCCGTGATCGGCCTCATGGACGAGGAACCGCCGCCGGGTACGTCCTGCCAGGTCGTGGTGGACGAGCCGCTCGTCGCCGCCGTCGCGCCGGACGACGCACTCCTGACACCGGACGCGGAGCGGACGGGCATCCCGCTGGCCGCGCTCCGCGACCGCGCCCTGATCAGCCTGCCGCGCGGTACCGGTCTGCGCGGAGTGCTCGAACGCGCCTGCGCGGAGGCGGGGTTCCGGCCCCGGATCGCCTTCGAGGCAGCCGCCCCGCAGGTGCTGGCGCGGCTCGCGGCGCGTGGCCTCGGGGTGGCCGTCGTCCCGGCGCTGCCGGCGGACGAGGCGGCCGCCGCCGGGCTGCGGACGCTGGAGATCACCGCACCGCGGCCGCGCGGCCGGGTCGCCCTGGCCTGGCGGACGGAAGGGCCAGCCGGCCCGGCCGCCAGGGCCCTCCTGGGACGGTTGCGCACCGCGCTCCCCGTGGTGGGAACGGGTGACGACGGGGCGGTCACCGGACGTACCGGGGGCGCCCGCCAGGCGACGGGCGCCGCGCCGGATCACCAGGCCGTGGGCGCGTAGTCCTTCAGGAAGCAGCCGAACAGATCCTCGCCGAGCTCACCGCGGACGATCGGGTCGTACACCCGGGCCGCTCCGTCGACCAGGTCGAGCGGGGCGTGGAAGCCCTCGTCGGCCAGCCGCATCTTGTCGGGGTGCGGACGCTCGTCGGTGATCCAGCCGGTGTCCACGGCGGTCATGAGGATGCCGTCGGTCTCCAGCATCTCCCGTGCGCTGGTGCGGGTGAGCATGTTCAGCGCCGCCTTGGCCATATTGGTGTGCGGGTGGCCGGCGCCCTTGTAGCCGCGGCTGAACTGGCCTTCCATCGCCGAGACGTTCACCACGTACTTGCGGCGCGCCGGGGCCGCCGCCATCGCCGGGCGCAGCTTGCTCACCAGCAGGAAGGGCGCGGTCATATTGCACAGCTGGACCTCCAGCAGCTCGACCGGGTCGACCTCGTCGACCTTCTGGATCCAGCTGTTGGTGGCGTGCAGATCCGGTACGAGCCCGCCGGCGTCGATCGCGGTGCCCGCCTCGATCCGGGCGGGTGTGGCGGAGCCGGTGGTCAGGGCGAGGGCGGTGAGGTCGGCCGCGGTCAGCGCGCCGGAGGTGCCCGCGGCGGAGAGGGCCGCGGGGGCGCCACTGCCGAAGTGCCCGAGGACGAGGGAGGCGGGCAGTTCTCCGGGGGGCAGCGGGGCGGACTCGGCGGCGATCAGCTGTCCGTACGCCTCGGGCGACCGGCGCACGGTCTGGGCGGCGTTGTTGATCAGAATGTCCAGCGGGCCTTCGGCGCTCACCGCGTCGGCGAGCGCGATGACCTGGGCCGGGTCCCGCAGATCGATGCCGACGATCTTCAGCCGGTGCAGCCACTCCGCGCTGTCCGGCATCGCCTTGAAGCGACGGATGGCATCGCTCGGGAAGCGGGTGGTGATGGTGGTGTGGGCACCGTCGCGCAGCAGGCGGAGCGCGATATACATGCCGATCTTGGCCCGGCCGCCGGTGAGCAGGGCGCGCCGGCCGGCGAGATCCGTGCGGGCGTCGCGGCGGGCCCGGTTCTCCTTGGCGCAGACCGGGCAGAGCTGGTGGTAGAAGGCGTCGACCTCGACATAGCGGGACTTGCAGGTGTAGCAGGACCGGGGCCGCTGCAGGATGCCAGCGATCTCCGTGGCCACGGAGCTGGTGAGGGCCAGACCCTGGGTCTCGTCATCGATCCGGTCGGGCGCGCCGGTCGCCGTGGCCGCGGTCACCGCCCTGTCGTTGGCGGTCTTGGCTGCCCGGCGTTCCTGCCGGCGCCGCTGCTTCACCGTGCGGTAGATGCCGGCGGTGGCGCGCCGTATGGTGATCGCGTCCGGGTGGTCGACGGGCAGCGTGTCGAGCTCCTCCAGCACGCTCAGGCAGACCGCCATCCGCTCCGAGTCGATACCCGTGCCATCGGCCCGGCCTGTTTCGGTCACCGTCATCGCCGCTGCCGCTTCCCTGGGATCGTGTGTTCTATTCAAGCTTCGGCGGAACTGTACGTAGGCGGGGGCTGCTGCGCCAAACCCGGTGGGAGCGCTCGGGCCGGCCAGCGGGGTGCCGCGCCGTGCCGGCCCCGGGAGCGGAGCGGCCGCAGCGCCCGTCGGGATCTCGGAAGCGGGCCGTCACGGGAGCCCGGCCGGAGCCCGGCCGGAGCCCGGCCGGAGCCCGGACCGGCGGCATCGGCCGGCGCGCCGACGCGGCATCCGGCGCCACCCCGGTCATGACGAGGGCCCGGCGCTCAGGGCGCGCCGGGCCCTCGTCATGCCGCATACCGCCGGCCGTCACCGCACCGGGTCGTGGCCCAGCTCGATGTCGAACTCACCGTGTCCGGCGGCCTCCAGGCGCAGCGGGGTGGCCACCGGCGGGTAGCCGCTGGCGATCAGGGTGTACTCGCCGCTGTCGAGGTCGGTGAAGACATACTCACCGTCCTGACCGCTGGTGGCGGTGCCCACCACGTTGCCTGCCGGGTCCAGCAGGGTCACCCGGGCGTCGTCCACCGGGCTGCCGTGCGCCGTGCGTACGGTGCCGCGGACCTGGGCGCCGGGCGTCAGCCGGACCTCGTACCAGTTGCGGTTGCCGGAGGTGACCTCGACCGGGAGGGCGGACGGGCGGTGGCGCTCGGCGCTGACCGCCAGGGTGTAGCTGCCGGGGGCCAGTTCACCGAAGGCGAAGCCCCCGTCCTGGCCGGCCACGCCGGACGCCACGACCTCGCCGGTGACATCGGTGGCCACGACGAGCGCGCCGGGCACCGGGGCGTCGCCCTTCTCCGCGCGGACCTCGCCCGAGAGGCCGGCCGCGCCGCCGAGGGCCAGGTCGAACGACACCGGCTCACCGCTCACCACGACGGTCACGGCCTGCGGCTGCCGGGCCCCGGCGGAGCCGATCAGCACATAGGTGCCGGCGCCCGTCGTGGGCAGGACGTAGCCGCCGTCGGCCGCGGTCGAGGTACGGCCGAGCTGCCGGCCGTCGACGCTGATCAGAGTGACCGCGGCCCGCGCCACCGGCCGGCCGTCGCCGTCCCGTACGGTTCCCCGGATCTCCGGCCCGGTCGTGCCGATTCCCCGGTCCGCGGGGTGCGCGGAGGCGCCGGAAAGGGCGGGGACGGGGGCGGCGCCCGGGGCGCCGGCTGGGTCGGACGCCCCTGACGACCCGGATGACCCGGATGACCCGGATGGCCCGGTCGGCTCGCTCGGCGTCGGTGTGACTGCCGCATCGCCGGCACCGGCCGCCGCCGCATCCGCACCATCCGCCACCCCGTCGACGGCGTCCGTCGCACCACCGGCAGACTTCGCGGACTTCGCCGCGGCATCGGCCTCGGCCTCGGCGTCGGCCTGCGCACGGGCCTGCAGACCGGAGATCTGCCGCAGTGGGACCTCCTTGATGAACCACATCAGCACGAAGGCCAGCGCGACGACGATCGCGCCCATGAGGAAGACCGTGTGCATCGATTCCGCGAAGCCGCGCTTGAACGGCTCGGCCAGCCTCGGGTCCAGGTGCTGGATGAACGACGAATCGCTGAGCACGCCCGAGGAGTCCGCGTTGCCGGGGTGCTTGAGCATGTCCAGCACGGGCTTGTTGGCGGGGTCGTGCAGCACCGCGGGGTCGTGCAGCGCGGCCTGGAAGCGCTCGGTGGACACCGCGTCCTCGAACGCCGCGGAGATCTTGTCACCGACCGTGCTGAACAGCACCGACAGGAAGACCGCGGTACCGGCGGTGGCGCCCATCTGCCGGAAGAACGTGGACGAGGCGGTCGCCACGCCCATGTCCCTCGGCGGCACCGCGTTCTGCACCGCGAGCACCAGCGTCTGCATACAGCCGCCCAGGCCGAGGCCGAAGACCAGCATGTAGATCATGGTCTCCCACAGCGGGGTGTCCCACTGGACCCGGAAGTGGAAGAGCAGCATCGCCGCGATCATCAGCGCGGTCCCGATGATCGGGAAGATCTTGTAGCGGCCGGTCTTGGCGGTGATCTGGCCCGACGCGATCGAGGCGATGAACATGCCCGCCATCAGCGGCAGCATTTGCAGACCCGAGCTGGTGGGGCTGGCGCCCTTCACGATCTGGAGGTACTGCGGGATCATCAGCATCCCGCCGAACATGCCCATACCGATCAGCACGGACAGCACACTGGTCTTGCTGAAGGTGCCGTTGCGGAACAGCCGCATCGGGATCAGCGCGTCGTCGCCGATCCACCGCTCGACGAAGATCCAGGCGATGATGCCGACGACACCGGTCGCATAGCAGGCAATCGACCGGGAGGAGTCCCAGCCCCACTCCCGGCCCTGCTCCGCGACGAGCAGCAGCGGCACCACACCGACGGAGAGGGTGAGCGCTCCCCACCAGTCGATGCGGTGATCGCGCCGGGTGTGCGGAATGTTGAGGACCTTGGCGACCACGAACAGCGCGATGATCCCGATCGGTACGTTGACCAGGAAGACCCAGCGCCAGCCGGTGATGCCCAGCAGCTGGTCCTGCCCGGCGAGGGCACCGCCGATCAGCGGCCCGGCGACGCTGGACGTGGCGAAGGTGCCCAGCATGTAGCCCTGGTAGCGGGCGCGTTCCCGGGGCGGGACGATGTCACCGATGATCGCCAGTGCCAGCGACATCAGACCGCCGGCGCCCAGGCCCTGCACCGCCCGGAACGCGGCGAGTCCGGTCATCGAGGTGGAGAAGGTGCACAGCACCGACCCCACGACGAAGATGGTGATCGCCGCCAGGTAGTACGGCTTGCGGCCGTACAGGTCGGACAGCTTGCCGTAGAGCGGCGTGGCGATCGTCGAGGTGATCAGATACGCGGTGGTCGCCCAGGCCTGCTGGCTGAGGCCGTGCAGATCGTCGGAGATGGTCCGGATGGAGGTGCTGACGATGGTCTGGTCGAGCGCGGCAAGAAACATCCCCAGCATCAAACCGCTGAGGATGGTGAGGATCTGACGGTGACTCAGGACTCCTGGTCCGGATATCTCCTCGGTTCCCGCCCCGGGCGGGGAGGTGGCGGTGCTCATGTACGTAGCTCTCCCTGCTCCACGGCGGCACCCTGGTCTCCCCCGGGACCCAGCCGTGAGTGTTGTCGTTCTGCCATGTCCTCGTTGAGACGGCCCAGCAACCGGATCAGGTCGGCCCGGTCCTGGGGAGACCACGGTTCGAGAAGCGCGGCCAGTTCCGCGTCACGCTGCCCGCGGTAGTGCGCGAACGCGGCGCGCCCCGCCTCGGTCGCGGCCAGCAACGACCCGCGGCGGTCCTCCGGATCGGGCCGACGGGTCACCAGGCCCCGCTCCACCAGTGAGCGCACCTGACGGCTGACGGTCGACAGATCGAGGAACGCATCGGCGGCCAGATCGGTCGCCCGCTGGTCCCCGCCGACCACCAGCCTTGCCAGCAGCACCCGGTCGGCAGCGCCGCCGTCGCTCTTGGCACGCTGCTTCCAGGCCGCGATCAGCCGCGAGAAGCGGACGATCTCCGTCCCCAGCCCGGCGGCCGCCTCGTCCAGCCCTGATGAGGCGGTGACCTGCGGGGCCGCCTCGTCACAGGCATGGACCGTGCCCTTGCTCATCGTCGTGATCCTTCGCGGTGATGTTGTCGGCCCGTTGCATACATTGCTTGTATCCAGCAAGCATAGCGGCCGGAATCCGCTGCTCCGCACCGCCCAACGCCGGTTCACGGGCGCGGGGATGGGGGGTGCGGAGGCACGGGGCCTGCCCGTATATGCTCCGCCACGCCCCCCGTGTGCTCTTCGTCATCGAGGCGGACAGCATCAGCGGCACGGGGTAGGACGCGTCGCCCGGGGCGGACCGGGACCGCGGTGCCGGAGTGGAGCGTCGGTTTCCGCGGGCCCCCGGCGACGAATGCCCGATCAGCCCGGTGCGCCGGACCGTCCCCGCTCAGCCCGGTGCGCCGGTCCCGTCCCCGCTCAGCCCGGTGCGCCGGTCCCGTCCCCGCTCAGCTGCCGCACCACCTCATCCGGGTCGCCGAGCAGCCACGGCCGCCGGGCGACCGTCGGATGGTCCGTGCGGAACGCGGCCACCACGGCGGCCGCGGCCGGCAGGGCACATCGGTCACGACCGGACACCTCCCGTGTGACGACGACCGCGTTGTCGAACGACGCGCCCCACTCCAGCAGCAGGTCCTGCACCGCGTCCATGCCCCGCTCGGCAAGGACGCCCGCGCATTCCGCGGTGAACGACTCGAACCAGGCTGCCCGTTGCTGGTATGCGGCGGTGGCGCCACTGCCGTCATCCGTCGCGAAGGTGGGCTCCAGAGCCGTCACAAGGCGCTGGACGTACTCGTGCTCCACGGACGGGCCCTGTGCCGTGAACCCGGTACGGTCCGGGTACTCCTTGCGGAGCTCGGACCAGTCGCGTTCGATCCCGTAAAGGGTCTCCGGCAGCACCGGATTCCGGTCGAAGACGCCGCCGTCCACGCCCCGGAACACCTCACGCAGCAGGGGAAACGGCAGCTCGGTGCTCTCCGCGAGCAGCACGGCGTCGTAGAGGTCCTTGCCCTCGGGGTGCATGTCGCTCACCAGCCAGAGCACCTTCCAGGCGAGCGACAGCGCACGGGTCGCCGCGCGGACCACCACCGGTGCCGTGCCCTGTGGTCCGCGGATCCCGGTCGGCTCCGCGGGCGCGGGCAGATGCTCGTTGAAGACGAAGTCGAGCTGCACGCTTCCCGCCGGTACACCGTCGGCCACGGCCGTCCACGGGATGACGAGCCGCCGGCCCGGCACCCGGTCGTACGACCAGATCTCGTCGCCGACCGCGGCCCGCGCGTCCAGACGTACCGGACCGCCGCGGTGGGACAGTTCCTCGGCCGCGGCGGCGATGCCGTCGAGCATCCGGTCCGTACGGTCGTCCGCGAGCTGCCAGGTCTCCGGCACCACGACGAAGTCGAGATCCCCCGGCTCGCGCGCCGCGTCCCCGAACCACGACGCGAGCAGCATGCTGCCGCGGAGGACCAGGTGGCCGGCCCACGGGGACTGCGCGATCGCGGCCAGCACATGATGCAGCGCATGCCGCCGCGCCGCGTACCAGCGCGCGCCGACCGACGCGTCCGCGAAGCTCGGCTCGCCCAGGCGCATCCCGAAGACATGGTGGGCCGCCGCGGGGTCGAACACCGGGCGCTGCACCACACCGTCGTCCGGTACGGGAAGCAGCGTGGCCGGCAGATCCATCTGCGCCCGTGTCGCCTCGTCCGGCCGGGCCCGGGGCACGACCGCCGTGTCCGCCCACGGTCCGAACTGGAACTCCCGCCACTTCGCCGCCGCGCCCGTCTCGTCGGTCCCCGTCATGAGCCGTTCCTCTCCCCCGCCACTGCGTAATCCTCGTCCAGCCAGCCCGCGTCCAGCGCCAGATTTCCGTCGTGGACCACGAACTCCCGCTCCACGGAGGCTATCCGGTGTCCCGCGGCACGCAGCCGGCCCGACAGGGCATCCAGCCGCTGCCCCGCGGTCGCCAGGCCCACCCTCCGGCACCGCTGGGTCACAAAGCGCTCCACCCGGCCGTCGGACCGCGCCCGCCGTGCGTTGCGCGAGAGGTGCGCGCCGTGCGCGACGGCGAGGGCGAGCAGGGAGCCGACGGGAGCGGAGGGCGCCAGTACCAGCTTGAGGTGATGCTCGAAGTAGTAGTCGGGGCCGAGCTCCGCGGCCTCCTCGTCCGTACCGGGTACACCGTCGCTCCACGGTGTGGCCTCGATCTTCGTCCGCACCACGTCGAACCCCGCGGCCCGCAGCCCGTCCGCCTTCGCGACGGCCTCGGCCCGGACCTCCTCGTACGTCCCGGCCCCGTGCAGTGTCAGCATCGGCTGCGAGGGCACATCGCCCTGTTCCAGCAGGATGTGGACGCACTTCATGTGATGTGCCGCCGCGTAGGCGGCCAGTTGCCCCGCCGCCTCGTGGTCCCCGTCGTCCCGGACGGTGAGATGCACCTCGAACTCCCCCACGAAAGCAGGCCTCCCGGCCGCTTCGGCCCTGCATCCGGGCACTGTCGCCCCGCCACTCGTTCGCATCCCAAGATGGTCACACAGCATCCGGCGGCGGTGCCGTGGTGCCGTCCGCCGGGCTTGCTCCAGGTGACGGCGGGGCTACGGGAGGGGGCCGCCCGCTGATCGGGGCCCGGAGCCGGCTACGGCATGGCACGCTGGCCGGCGGACCGGCACCGCAGGGCAGACGGAAGGACATGACGATGAGTTCGGACAGCGGCACCCCCCGGCGGGCAGCGCTCGCGACCTGGCCGACCCCGCTGGAGCCGGCGCTGCGGCTGGCCCGCGCGCTGGGGCTCGGCGCGGAGGACCTCTGGGTCAAGCGCGAGGACCTCACCGGTCTCGGTGGCGGCGGGAACAAGGTCCGGAAGTTGGAGTGGATCTGCGGTGCGGCGCTCGCCGAGGGCGCCACGACCCTGGTGACGACCGGCGCCGCACAGAGCAACCACGCCCGGCTGACCGCGGCCGCCGGCGCGCGGCTCGGGCTCGATGTGGTCCTGGTGCTGGCCGGTGCGGCCGGCTCCTCGACCTCCGGGAACCTCGTCCTCGACGGCCTCTTCGGGGCCACCGTCGTCTGGGCCGGGGAGGTAGGGGGCACACAACTCGCTGCCGCGGCGGAGGAGGTGGCCCAGCGGCTCCGGCAGCGGGGAGCCGTCCCGGCGCTGATTCCGCTGGGTGGTTCCAGCCCGCTGGGTGCGTACGGCTATACCGAGTGCGGGCGCGAACTCCTCGGCCAGGCCCCTGACCTGGACACCGTCGTCGTCGCCCTGGGATCCGGTGGCACGATGGCCGGCCTGGTCGACACCCTCGGCCCCGGGAAGGTGCTCGGCGTCGACTGCGGCGCGGTGCGCGACCCGGCGGGCACGGTCACCGGTCTGGTCACCGCGCTGTCCGGCACCGTCCACGCACCGGAGACCCTGCGTCTGCGACGGGAGCAAGTCGGCGCCGGTTACAGCACATTGACCGAGGAGTCGATGGACGCGCTGACGCTGGCGGGCCGTACGGAGGGCATCGCCCTCGACCCGGTCTACACCGGGCGTGCGCTGGCCGGACTGCGGGCGGCGGTGCGGGACGGAAGCGTGGCTCCTGGGCAACGCACCGTCCTGCTGCACTCCGGCGGGCTGCCCGGTCTGTTCGGCCACCGCGACGCCGTCGCCCGGTGCCAGGAAGCGCTCACGGTCCTTCCGATCCACGAGTGAGCACGGCGGGGCGGACGCCGGCCGGGCCAGGGCACCGGGGACGCGGTCACCCGCCTGAGCCGCCCCGCGTCCGGGGCCGGGTCTCCCGGCGGGACCGCTGCCACGGGCCGCCGTGGGGCCGTACGACCGTCCGGCCCCACGGCGGCCTGCCCGAGGAGGAGGTCAGATCTCGGGGAAGGCGTCGGGAACGCCGAGCGTTCCCGCGACGGCCCGCCAGATGGCCGCTTGAGCGGCGGGGAGGTCGACCCGTGGGTCGCCCAGCATCAGCCGGATACCGAATCCGTCGCCGACGGCGGCCGCGTCAGCCTGTCGATACGGCCCGAGAAGATCTGGCTCTCCGACTTCGAACCGGGCATGGCGCTGGTGAACGGGGTGGTCCGGGAGACCGTCTACTCCGGAACAACGCGGCCCAACTGGGCTCCGTACAGGCCTTGTTGGGTCGTCTGCCGGCGCATGCCGAGGTGGTGACGGGAGGTACGGCACCGGAGCGACCGGGCTGGTTCCACTCCCCCACGGTCGTTGCCGGAGTGCGCCAGAGCGACGAGATCGTGCAGGAGGAGATCTTCGGCCCGGTCGTCACGGTGCAGCCCTTCACCGACGAGGCCGAGGCCCTCCGGCTGGCGAACGGGGTCCGCTTCGGGCTGGCGGCGAGCGTGTGGACCGGCGACCATGCGCGGGCGATGCGGGCCACCCGCGCCCTGCACACCGGGATCGTCTGGGTGAACACCCATGGCACCACGGTCTCGGAGATGCCGCACGGCGGGGTCAAGCACTCCGGCTACGGCAGCGATCTGTCCCTCGCGGGCCTGTTGGACTACACCCAGGTCAAGCACGTCATGCTGTGAGGCGGCGGCTTCCGGGCGCGGCCGTGCCCGAAGGCTGTGGGCCTCGCGCGGCGCTCAGGTGTCCACCGGGCCTGGCTCCGGGCCGCTGTCGCGGGCGGCGGCCGGTGCCTTTTCCTGAGCTCCTGTCAGATCCTGGGCCAGTGTGACGCGTGAGAGCAGCACGGCGCCCCACAGGACCAGCGCGATGCCCACGCATTCGGGCAGCAGCCACCAGCCGGTACGGACCCGTTCGTCGTACAGGGTGACGCCCAGCGACAGGCTCACCAGCGCGTCGCCGAGGGTGAGAACGGGCTGCGAGGCGGTCAGCGGGCCCGACTGCATGGCGTTCTCCAGGAGGAAGATGGCCAGTACGCCGGTGGCGGCGAAGCCGTAGGTCTGCCAGGTGCTGAAGAACGCGGCGGGGCCGCCGGTCTGCCAGGCGTGGGTGGCGTCCTTCAGCATGGCCGCGGTCAGGGCGTACCCGACCGCTGTCGCCCCGGCGAAGCAGGCGGCCCGCACGCCGCCCGCTCCGCGGCGGAGCGCGGCACCGACCGCCGTGACCATCACCGCGGCGCAGACCACCAGGGCGGGCACCCAGCGGTCGAAGGGGGCGTGGGTGGTGCCGATGGTGGGCGCGGCGGCGGCGAGGGCGGATCCGAGTCCGACGACGAGCAGCCCCACACCGATCCAGCCGGAGCGGGAGATGTGGCCGCCGAGCAGGACCCGTCCGATGAGCAGGGCGAGGGGCAGTTCGAGGACGAAGAGGGGCTGCACCACCGACAGCGCGCCCTGCGACAGGGCCAGCGCCTGGAAGCAGGCCGCGGCGACGACGGCGAGCATCCCGCCGAGCCAGACGGCACGGTGCAGCAGATCGATGAGCAGACCGAGGCGCAGCCCGGCGGACAGCGGCACCGTACGGGCGGCGCGCCGCTGGAGGACCGTGGCCAGCGCATTGCTGGCCGCCGCGAGCAGTGCGAACAGCACGGCCGGCCACGTGGCCACGGCCCACCTCCTCGTCGGCCACCCGGGCACCCGGGCGGGGCCCGCGCCACGGTGTCGGGCGGCGGCGGGGCGGCGCTGTACCGGTCTTCGACGCTATCCGGCGGCCGGCCCGGACCGCCCGGCGACACGGGCGCCGGAGGGCCGCATTCGCTGGGCCGGACGGATGCTTCCCGCCTGCCGGGGTGACTGATCCAGGGTGCCGGGCGAGCGTCTCCCGGGCTCCGGGCGGCTGTCCCCGGGGTGGCAGATCTTGTCGCCTCAGCCGCGAACCACCAGGTCACAGCCTCGTCGCACCCGGCGGTAGGTGGCGCAACACTGCGGCAACACCACTGGCCGGATCTCGTCGGTATGGTCCACCGCATGCCAGCCGAACGCACCCGCCAGCACACGACCCCGGTAGCGGCCGCACGCCGTCGCCGGCTCCGCGCTGACCGCGCCCGGCAGCTCGCCGACCTGCTGCGCCACCAGGTCCTCGGGGGCGGCTTCCCCGGCGGCGTACTGCCGCACGAGGAAGTGATCGGCGCGGACTACGGCGCGTCCCGCAACACCGTCCGCCAGGCCCTCGATCTGCTGCGCGCCGAACAGCTCGTGGAGCGTCAGCCGGGGGTGGGCACGGTGGTGGTGTGCCAGAAGTACCCGCATGCGGTCGACCGGCATGTCCGCGCCTACGCCCGGCTCGCGACGAAGGGGTGACACGGCCGCGGGGCGTCCGGGCCGTCGGGCGGCATCCCGGTGCACCACACCCCGGCGCATGGCGTGCGGCCCCCTGACCGGGCGCCATGGCGACGACCGCGACGCCCACGACTCCCGCGGTATAAAACAGCCCAAAACAGGCATATTCCTGCTAGCCGACATGGACAGCTGGTCAGGAATGCCTATGCCCTCCCTCTCCCCCCGATGGCCCCGATACGTCGAGTTCGCTCCGAGCGTCCTGGTCGCCGGAGGGCTCGTCTGGGACGCGTTCTCGCCGGCCGACTACTGGGGCGACCCGATGCTGACGGCGGCCAGCGTGACGGCCGGTGCGCTGCTCTCCCTGCGGCACACCCTGGTGATCGGCGCCGCCATCGTCGGCGGTGTCTTCGCGCTGACCGTGAAGGACGGCACGGCCGGCGACATCGTCGGCTACCTGGAGCTCATCAACACCCTCTTCGCCGCGCTCATGGGGGTCGGCGTCAACCGGGTGATCGCCCGTCACGGACGCCGTCTGGACGTGGTGCGCTCGGTGGCGGAGGCCGCCCAGCGCGCCGTGCTGCCCGCACCGCCGGAACGCATCGGACCGCTCTCGATCGCCGCCCGCTACCAGGCCGCCCAGAGCGAGGCCCGGATCGGCGGCGACGCCTATGCCGTCCAGCGGACCCCGTTCGGTGTCCGGCTGCTGATCGCCGATGTGCGCGGCAAGGGACTGGGCGCGGTGAGCGCGGTATCAGTGCTGCTGGGTGCGTTCCGTGAGGCCGCCGAGGAGGAGCCGGACCTCGCGACGCTGGCCGACCGGATGGAGCGGGCCCTGCTGCGGGAGAGCGAGCACACCTCCGAGGAAGACCGGCTGGAGGGCTTCATCACGGCCCTGCTCTGCGAAGTCCTCCCGGGGGCCGCGGGCCTGCGGCTGCTGAACTGCGGCCACCCCGCGCCCTACCTCTGCCACGACGACGAGGTCCGCGCCCTGGAGGCCGGCGATCCGGGGCTTCCCCTGGGGATGGGCACTCTGGGAGTGGAACGGACCAGCCCGGCCGACCGGCCGTTCCCGGTGGGCAGCACGCTGCTGCTCGTCACCGACGGGGTGACGGAGGCCCGGGACCGTACCGGACGGTTCTACGATCCCGCGGCACAGCTGGCGAGCCAGGGCCCGTTCCGGGGGCCACAGGACGTGATCGACCGCTTGGTGCGGGACGTCGAGCGCTGGACCGGTGGGCCGCGCGACGACGATATGGCGGTCCTCGCCCTCACCCGGCAGAGGGAGGGCCGACTGCGGGTCCCCCGTAGTGGGAGCAGCCCCGACCACTGAGGGCTGAGGTGAAGGTCAGCATGCGGGACCCGATCGTCACCGAGAACATCACGCTCGCGCATGCCCTCATCACCACCGGACTGGTCGACGAATACCGGCTGTTCGTCCGCCCGGTCGCCCTGGGGCATGGCCGGAGACCGTTCGCGGACGCAACCGGCAAGCCCTGCCTCGGTGTGTGCGACGACTGCCATAAATGTCCGTCACCGCTCCGCGCCCGCCGCCACATTGCGTCTTTTCCCCGGCCCTTTGGGATTTTCTTCGTGTGCTGCAGAAAATCCGGGGTGGGAGATGAGATGATCAGTCAGAGCATCAGCATCCGCACCGAGCGATCCAACGCTCCCGCGCAGATCGGAGTTGATGTGTCCGACAACAGATCAACCCTGCTGAGTCAGCGCGCCGCCGTTATTTTCCTCCTTGGCGCCCTCACCGCAATCGGCGCCGGCGTGCTCACCTTCTTCAATGGCGGCACCCCGGCTTCCTCCACCCTCGTCGGCGGCGCCGCCTTCGGTGCCGCCGTGACCTTCTTCCATACGGTCATCGACTGAGCTTCGCCCAAGTCCCGGCGCCGGCACAGCACTCGGCGCCGGCATCCGCACCTTCAAGTTTCTCCCTGCTCTCGCTTGAGGGGCTTCAGGGATGCCGGTCCCTGGATACAGGTGTGAGCTGGGAAATCAGCCGCTCCCGCACAGCCCGGAACGGGTAACCTTCAAATTCCTGGAGGACCTTCCGGGGGGAGGCGGGCCGATGGGCAGTGCGGAAGCGGGGCTCCGCCCGGTCGATCTGGCGCGTATGGCCGGGGTCTCCACCCAGCTGATCCGCAACTATGCGGACGCCGGCATCCTGCCGCCGGCCCCGCGCACCCCGGCCGGCTACCGCACGTTCGGCTCCCGCCACCGTCGCGCGCTGCGCACGTACGGGGTGCTCACGCGGGGATACGGGCCGGGTACCGCTCAAGCGATCATGCAGGCCGTGCATGCGGAGGACATCAGCCAGGCGCTGGCGCTGGTGGACGCCAGGCATGCGGCACTGCATGAACAGCGGCTCTCTCTGCAGGCGGCGAGCGAGGCGCTCGAAGCGCTCGCGGGACAGGCTCCGGATGACCCGGCGGTGCCACGGTCGGGCCTGCGGATCGGGGAGGTCGCCGCCCACCTGGGGGTGCGTACCTCTGCCCTGCGGGTGTGGGAGTCCGCCGGCCTCCTGGCACCACGGCGTGACCCGGGCACCCGGTACCGCAGCTACCGCGCCACCGACGTCCGGGACGCGCGGCTGATCACCATGCTCCGGCAGAGCCACTGTCCCCTGGAGCGGATTCGGCCGGTACTCGACGATCTCCATCACTCGGGCAGCAGCGACGCCCTGCGCACCGCGCTCGGACCACGGCAGGCCGAGCTCACCCGGCGCGCCACCGCGATGCTCGAAGGGTCCGCCGCCCTCCACGCCTACCTCACCGGGGACGGACCGGCGGAGGCGGGCTGAGCGCCGCGCAGTGGTCCGACGGCCCACGGTTCCTGAGCGCGGGACCGGCCCGGCTGCGGGGCCCGGCCCAGTCTCTGCCGCCTCATACGGAATCCGCGGCACCGCATGCGGTGCGCCGCCGCACCTCAGGTGCCAAACTTGAGACACCGCGCCCGGCCGCCAGCCGGGGCCCTTGCCGCCGAGGGGTGATCATGACCTGGGCATCTTGGACCACTGTGGGGATCCACGCCCTACCTGGCGCGGTTCGCACCGCGGAGATCGGCGTGATCAACGGAGACCTGACCATTCACACGACCTGGTCGGAGAACCTGGCCCATGTAGCTGTGCAATACACCGGGTCATCGGACTGGTACACCATGGCCGGCAGCCCCGTCCCGTGCGATTCCGAAGAGGCCAGCCGCACCTTCCACCAGGCCGTCGTCGAAGCCGTACGCGGCGGAGAGCGAGCCGACGCCTCCCTCGAGGAACTCTTCCATCACTAGGGCATCGCCCTGACCCGGCCCGGCACGACCGATGCCTGCTCCGGCTCAGCCCGGCAAGCGGTCGCCTCCCCCGGCCCGGCAAGCGCGGCCCGGCGAACGCAGCCCGGCGCGACCCGGGGCCGGTCCGGCCACTGAAGAGCGCCCCGGACCGCACCCCCGGAGGCCCGGCCGCGGCGGCGCGGACCGCCATGATCTCCCCTCACGCAAGGGCCCTCCCCCACATCTGAGCCGCATGGACGGCCGTCGCGCTGCCGCGCCGCCGCGCCGCCGCGCACGAGCGTGACATCCGCCAATTCGCCCCGCCTCACCGGCAGTACCCCTCACCGCGGGCCAACGGGCCCGCGGTGAGGACCGTTCGGGGCGGATCGGGCCGGCCCCTGTAGCAGTCAGCAATTCCGCTCACTTTGCGGGCAACCATTTCGCGCCACCCCATGTCTCCTGAGGTGGACCACAGTTGGTCACCTGTTGGCTACTTAAAGCTGACCAATTGTTAAATTTCGCCCATGAATCTCGATTACTGATCTTTTCTCTTTACATGCCCATGCCAGGCATACCAGGGTTTGCGCGGGGCCCCGCGGCCCCCGTGGTGCACAACAGCACCGCGCGTACGGGCGGTTGGCCAGCCGACCGCCCCCGCAGCGCTAAGGACCCACATCAGTGCGTAGACCCCACATACGCAGACACCGCCTGGCCATCGCGGTCGCCGTGACGACGGCCGCCACCCTGACGGCGGGTGTGGCGGGCAGTGCCTCCGCGACCCCTCCGGCCTCGCCGGTCGCTGCCTCCTCCGCAACTCCCGCCCTCCAGAAGGCCGTGGACGCGGCCCGCGAAGCCGCATACGCGCACGCCTCGGCCACCGGAGTCAGCAAGAAGGACACCCTCGAAGCCACCGACACGCTCATCGACCCGGACGGCCGGCAGCATGTCCGCTTCGTTCGGACCCACCGCGGAATGCCGGTGCTCGGCGGCGACCTCGTCGTCCACCTGACCGCCAAGTCGGCCTACGAGGGGGTGACCCGGGCCTTCCGTCATCAGGTCGACGTGAACGGCACGGACGCGAAGCTGTCGGCCGGAGAGGCCCGTACGAAGGCCGCCGCCGTCGCCAAGGGCCGGGCCGGCGACGCCGAACTGGTCGTGGACGCCCGCAAGGGCCGCACGACGCTGGCCTATCAGGTGCAGGTGGCCGACAGCGGCACCGCCGAGTCCGGTGGCACCCGTACGGTCGTCGTCGACGCGGCGTCCGGCACGGTGCTCAGCAATGTCCAGGCCGACGACTCGTTCCTGTCGCCCGCTCTCCAGCGCAAGCTGCGCGCGCGGGGCGAGCGGCTCAACCCCGCGACCGGACTGTTCGCTCCCGCCGCGCCCGCCACGGGCAAGGCGGCGAAGGCCGCCGGCTTCCTGGCCGCGGCCAAGGGCACCGGCGCGTCCTTCTTCGTCGGCAGTGTCCCGCTGTCCACCACCCAGACCGCGAAGAAGTCCTTCACCCTCAAGGACTCCACCCGCGGCAACACCGAGACCCGGGACGCCGGCGACAAGGAACTGGAGAAGTTCAGCAGCGGCAAGGCGTTCACCAGCACCACCAACCGCTGGGGCAACGGCACCACGAGCAACCGGGCCAGCGCCGCCGTCGACGCCCAGTACGGCATCGCCAGCACCCTGGACTTCTACAAGAAGACCTTCGGCCGCAAGGGCATCAAGAACGACGGCCGCGGGGCCCGTGCCCTGGTGCACTTCGGCAAGAAGGTCGGCAACGCCTTCTGGTCCCCCGACTGCGGCTGCATGCTCTACGGCGACGGTGACGGCAGGACGTTCACCAAGCCGCTGGTCGTCCTGGACGTCACCGGCCATGAGCTCTCCCACGGTGTCGTCGACGCGACCGCCAACCTCCAGCCCACCCGTGTGGACGTCGAGGGCAACCAGTTCGGCGAGCCCGGCTCGCTCAACGAGTCGCTGGCGGACATCTTCGGCAGCGCGGTCGAGTTCTCGACCAACAACCCGAAGAACCCGCCGAACTACCTGCTGGGCGAGAAGCTCGGCCTCGACCAGAAGTTCCTGCGCCGTCTGGACAAGCCGTCCCTCGACAAGCTCGAAGGCGCGGTCGACTACTGGTCCAAGGCGTCCTATGACACCGAGGTGCACGCCGGCTCCGGTGTCTCCTCGCACGCCTACTACCTGCTCGCCGAGGGCAGCGGGAAGAAGACCATCGGCGGAGTCGCCTACAACTCCCCCACCCATGACGGCTCCAAGGTGACCGGCATCGGCCGGAACAAGGCGACGGCGATCTTCTACCGGGCGCTCACCCGGTACATGGTCTCCACGACCGACTTCCACGACGCCCGGACCGCGACCCTGCATGCGGCCAAGGACCTGTACGGCGCCAAGAGCACCGAGTACAAGACGGTGAACAAGGCCTGGGCGGCCGTGAATGTGAAGGCGTCCAACACGCCCTCCGCCAAGCACTGATCCGCCCCGGAAGGCGCAGCGTGGTGCCTCCTCGGTCGGCGGGGGGCACCACGCTCGTCCGTTTTCCCGGTCCGGGGTCCCTCCAGTGGTCCTCGACGGGGTGGCGGCGGAAGCCTACGTTTGAGGCCATGATCATCGATCGCACGAGCGGGACCCGGCGGCTCGGCTATCCGGCAGCGGCAGGCGTGTTCGCCGTCGGCATGGCCGGGACGACACTCCCCACCCCGCTGTACGGGCTCTACCGTGCACAGCTCGGGTTCTCCGAGCTGATGGTGACCGTGGTCTTCGCCGTGTACGCGCTCGGAGTGATCACGGTGCTGCTCCTCGCCGGCAATGTCTCCGACGAGGTGGGCCGGCGGCCGGTGTTGCTGTGCGCGCTGGGTCTGTCGGCGGCGAGCGCGCTGTGCTTCGTGTTCGAGGGCAGGCTGCCGATGCTGCTGCTGGGCCGGGTGCTGTCCGGTTTCGCCGCCGGGCTGTTCAGCGGCGCCGCCACGGCGGCCGTGCTGGAGCTCGCCGGACCCGGCCAGGAAGCGCATGCGGGGTTCGCCGCCACCGCAGCGAACATGGGCGGCCTCGGCTGCGGCCCCCTGCTGTCCGGGCTGCTGGCGCAGTACGCGCCATGGCCGCTGGTCCTGCCGTTCCTGGTGCATCTCCTCCTGGTCGCCGGGGCGGCCGGGGTGACCTGGTTCCTGCCGGAGACCGTCGGGCATCCGCACCGCCCCCGGAAGCTGCGGCCGCAGGGCCTTCGGCTCCCGCCCGAAGTGCGCGGCGTCTTCACCCCCTCGGCCGTCGCCGCGTTCGCCGGTTTCTCCCTCCTGGGGCTGTTCACCGCGGTGGCGCCGAGCTTCGTCGGCGAGACTCTCGGGGTGCACAATCTGGCCGTTGCCGGATTGATCGTCTTCACGGTGTTCCTGGGCTCCACCGCCGGGCAGTCCCTGACGGAACGGATCGGCGTCCGCAGAGCGCTGCCTGGCGGCTGTCTGGTGCTGGTGGTGGGCCTCTTACTCGTGGCCACCTCGCTGGCCGTGACCTCCCTGCCGCTACTGGTCATCGGCGCGGTGTGCGGCGGCGTCGGCCAGGGCCTGGCGTTCCGGGCCGGACTGACCGCCGTGGGCCGCGCGGCACCGCCCGAGCACCGCGGCGGCACCATCTCGGCCTTCTTCCTCGTCGCCTATCTCGGCATTTCGCTGCCGGTCGTCGGGGTCGGTGCGCTCACGCTGGTGCTCGGCCTGCGCGGTGCGGGCCTGGCCTTCTCGGGCTGTGTCATCGTGCTCGCCGTCGCCGTCGGCCTCTACGTACAGCTGCACCCGCCGGCCGACGAGGACTGACCGGTCCCGGGCCCCGCATGCGCTCGGCCCCCGCCCTTGAGCACAATCGCAGGATGAACCTCACGGTCTGGCTGGACGATTGGCAAATGCAGTGCTGCGGCGACCCGTTCCGCATCGGGTCACAGGTGTCGTGGACACTGACCGACGCGGAGAAGGAGTGGCTGACGGACGTCCTCGGCGCCGAGACCGCCGAGACGGTGGACGCCGCCGAGGAACATCACGGCGGGGCCCCGGAGGGGGCCGCCCCCACGGTCGCCACCGTCACCGCCATCAGCGCGGTGCACTGCCGGTACGCACCACGTCCCGGCGACCCGGAGGGGACGCGGTATGCGGTGCCGGGTACCGGAACGCTCACCGCTCTTTCGTCCGCGGACGGCTGGACGCCCGACCGTGACGCTCTCAGGTTCGTCGGCTATCTCGTCGAGCTCGCCGTGTCCGGGCGGCGAAAGGCGTCGGCCGGGCCCGCCCCTCAGCGGCGGAGAACGTGACGGGACGTCAAGCCTCGTGCGCCCGCACTCCGTCGTTCCCCGGCACCAGCCGCACCCGCAGCCGCTCCGGCCCGCGGGTGAACACCCCCGCGTCGGCGGGCACCGTACCCTCCGCGAAGTCCATGGCGGGAAACGCGTCGAGCAGCTGGTTGACGGCGACCTCCACCTCGGTCTTCGCGAGGAGCGCACCCACGCAGAAGTGCCGGCCGAGAGCGAAGGCGACGTGATCGGCGGCGGCGCTGAAGGCCGTGGCGGGCGTCAGATCGCCACGGAGGACATCGAAGGTGTCGGGCCGGGCGTAGTGGCGCTCATCGCGGTTCGCGGAGCCGATCAGGCAGGTGACCGTGGCCCCCGCGGGGACGGTGCCGCCGCTGAGGGCCACCTCGGCGGCGGGCTGACGCATGATCATCTGGACCGGCGGGGTGTAGCGCAGGGTTTCGGCGAAGGCCGCGGGGATCAGCGACCGGTCGGCGCGTACGGCGGCCAACTGGTCCGGGTGGGCCAGCAGATGACGGAAGAGGGCGGCGAGGGCCTTGTCCGTGGTTTCACCGCCGGCAGCGAGCAGCAGGCTGACGAACGACGTGATGTCCTGATCGTTCATCCGGGTGCCTTCGACCTCGGCGGTGCAGAGCGTGGAGAGCAGGTCGTCGCCGGGGGCGGCCCGCCGTTCCTTGATGAGGGGAAGCAGGTAGGCGGCGAGCTCCCGGCCGGCCCGCAGACCGGCGTCCGCGATCTCGGGGTCCTGGGCCAGATTGGACAGGAAGCCGACGACGGATGCGTACCAGCCGTGGAAGCGGTCGTGGTCGGCCCGGTCCAGTCCGAGCATGTCGACGATCACGTTGACCGGGAAGCGGGTCGCGAACCGCGCCACGAGATCGGTCTCCGCCGCGTCACGGAAGGTGTCGATCAGCTCCCGTGCATTGCGCTCGATGACGGGCAGGAACTTCTCCCGCAGCTCCCGGCCCCGGAAGGCGGGGGCCACCAGAGCCCGGCGTACGGCATGCTCGCGGCCGCTCATCTGGGGCAGGGTCCGGCCGCCGTGCGCCGGTTCGAGCTGCCACTCGTAGTTGTCGCTGGTGAAGACCGGATCGCGGAAGGCCCGTGCCACGTCCTCGTACCGCGAGATCAGAAAACTGCCGGTGCCCGGGTCGTGGAACAGCGGGTAGTGCTCACGCAGGATGCGGTACGCGGGATAGGGGTCCGCCGCGAACTCCGGTGACAGGATGTCGGGCGGCTGCGGGAGGGTGGTCACAACACGTCCTCGGCTTCCTGAGCGGAGATCGGGCTCGGACGGTGGTGCACGGCCGGCTGGTGACGCTAGGGCACGGCCTCGGGCCCGTCCAGAGCGCCCCGGCCGCCGGCCGCGCCCGTACCGCTCGGATGCACGGCACGGCCGGGCGCCACCCCGATGGTCGGCCGCCTTCACTCCCCTGCCTCTCCGGGCACGCTCTTCGGGCGACGGCCGGGAACGCTGAGACCGGCACGCCGTCCCCACCATCCCCTCCCCGGCCCCACCCCCGCCTTCCGTACACCGGTGAACGACAGCAAAGGACCGACCACCTCATGGGCACCCTCACCACGACCGACGGCACGGAGATCTTCTACAAGGACTGGGGAACCGGCCGCCCCGTCGTGTTCAGCCACGGCTGGCCGCTCAACGCCGACGCCTGGGACGACCAGATGCACCTGGTCGCCGCCCACGGCTACCGTGCGGTCGCCCACGACCGCCGTGGACACGGCCGCTCCGGCCAGCCGTGGCAGGGCAACGACATGGACACCTACGCGGACGACCTGGCGCAGCTGATGGAGGCCCTGGACCTGCGGGACGCGGTGCTGGTCGGGCACTCCACCGGCGGCGGTGAGGTGACCCGCTACATCGGCCGTCACGGCACCGGCCGGGTGGCCAAGGCGCTGCTGCTCGGCGCGGTCCCGCCGCTGATGCTCAAGACGGAGGCGAACCCCGAGGGACTGCCGCGCGAGGTCTTCGACGGGATCCGTGCCGGTGTCGCAGGCGACCGCTCACAGTTCTACAAGGACCTCAGCGAGACCTTCTACGGTGCCAACCGGTCCGGGGCCGCCGTCTCCCAGGGCATCCGCGACGCGTTCTGGATGTGGAGCATGCAGGTCGGGCTGAAGGGGGCCTTCGACTGCATCAAGGAGTTCTCGGAGACCGATTTCACCGAGGACCTCAAGCGGTTCGATGTCCCCACCCTCATCATCCACGGTGATGACGACCAGATCGTGCCCCTCGTGGCCGCCGGCCAGAAGTCGGCGAAGCTGGTGCCGGACGCCACGCTCAAGATCTACCCGGGTGCACCGCACGGCCTCTCGGCGATCGGCTCGTACAAGGACGACTTCCACGCCGACCTGCTGGCCTTCCTCAAGAGCTGAGCGCCTCGGACCGCCGCGTCCGCGCCGCTCAGCAGAGGGTGCCGCGGGCGTCCGTACCGTGCTCCGGGCTGCGCCAGTGCGGCGAGCGGCCGAGCGCCGCCAGCAACTGCTCCAGGGTGTCCGCGTCCTCGTCCGTGGCCAGCCCCGGCCGGAAGGCGCTGCCCGGGGCGAGCCGGGAGTCGTCGTCCGGGACGGCACGGGCTATCGGCAGGGCGGCCCACAGGAGTTCGGCATCCGGGGTGTAGGCGAGGCCCAAGGTGCGGGCGACGTCCCAGCTGTGCACCACGTAGTCGATGAGGTGGAAGCCGATCGCGCGGGCCGCGCGGAAGGTCCGGGTGGTGCTGAATTCGGGAAGGGCGAAGGCGCGATCCGGGCCCTCCACGGTCGCGAAGGCGGCGATGACGTGCTCGGCCGCAGCGGTGTACAGCCCGACGGGGTCCGTGCCGAGCGGCCGGACCGACCAGTGCGCCGGATCCTGTCCCTCTCCCAGCGCCGCCGCCGCGAAGCCGTGGTGCTGGGCCGTCATATGGGCGAGCAGCTCGGCCAGTGTCCAGGCCGAGCAGGGTGTCGGCCGGGACAGGTCATCAGGGGTGACCCGGCGGATCAGGGCCACGCTGTCCCGGACCGCCTGGGCATGGAGCCGCCGGAGGTGCGCGAAGTCCGGATGAGAGGCGGACGACGCGTCCGCAGTATTCGTATGCATGTGCTTACGATCTGCTCAAGCACATGAATTGTCAACGGGTATTTTCTTGACCATGGCCGAGAACGCAGCCGACAGGGGCACCACATCCGCAGGGCGGCCGGCCCGTCCCGATCTGGCGGCGATGATCGTGCCCTTGGGCCGTGCGCTGATGGCGGCCGAGCAGCCGGTCCTCGACGCACACGGACTGACGATGTGGGCCTACACGGTCCTGCTGTATCTGGACGAAACGCCGGTACGTACACAGGCGGCGCTGGCCGAGGCGATCCGGGCGGACAAGACCCGCATCATCGCCGTCCTGGACGACCTGGAGGCACGGGAACTGATTAGCCGTCAGCCGGATCCCGAGGACCGCCGGGTGCGCCTGCTGTCCCTCACCACGGAGGGCCGTCGGCTTCGGGACGCGGCACAGGCCGCGATCCAGGAAGGCGAGGAACGGCTGCTCGACCGGCTTCCGGCCGCCGATCGCGCCGGCTTCCTGAGGTCGCTGCACACCCTGTCCGGACTGCCGGAGCTCACCGCGCGCAAGCCCGGCCGGGGATCATCCCGGGCCTGACCCGCCGGGCAGACCGCGGAGCGCGGCCCGCACATGACGCCGGTGCCGGCCGACGGACCCGTGGGTCGCATCGGCCGGCACCGGCCGGCAAAGCTCTTTGATTACTTCCGGCGGCCGTTGTCGTCGCCGCCCCAGCCCCAGCCACCCTTCTCGCAGCCCTCGCTGAAGACCGGACCGACGTGGTCGAGCACACCCGCGGAGAGCCAGCAGGACGCGTGGTGGCCGTGGCCGTGGTGGTGCTTGTAGTGGTGGTGGTGATGGCGGTCCTTGTGGCCCTTGTGGTCCATGTTGCAGGCCAGGGCGGCGCTCGCACCGCCCATGACGATGGTGGTGGCCAGGGCGCTGGCTGCGATCGCGGCGCGGATGCGCATGTCTGCTCCTCGAGAGGATCAAAGGGGTATATCGACCTTTTCAGGATGCACATCTGTGTAACCTCCCAAAACCTGACACATCATGAATTGAGCGAGTTGGCGTAACTGATCACACCGCAGACCCTCCCTCTCGGCGTACGGATACCGCTCGTTGAGGAAAACGGCTGCGCCCCCGCCGGATGGCGCCGGCGGGGGTGCCTTTCCTGACACACCCGGGTTCGTACGGAACTGATGGGGCATCAAACGCCGCTTCGCCAGGCCCCTTCCGCCGCTTGCCCGGACAACGGGCGCACGGGACGGGCGCTCGGGCGCAGGCCCAGCGTCACCAGCGCCACAGCCACCGCGAGGAAGCCGGAGAGCACCGCGAAACCGGTCACGCTGGAGCCGGTGACGTCGGTCAGCCAGCCGACCAGGTAGGGGCCGGCGAACCCGCCGAGATTTCCCAGGGCGTTGATCAGGCCCATGGCGACGGCCACCACCTCGAAGCGCAGCAACTGACCGGGGATCGCCCAGAACGGGCCGTACGGCGCATAGACCGCGGCGGCCGTCACACACAGCAGCAGCATCCGGGGCAGCGCGCCGTCCACGGCCTGTCCCAGCAGCAGTGCCGCGATGCCCACGACGAGCGGGACGGCCACCGCCTGCCGCCGTCTGCCGGTGCGGTCGGACCAGACGGCGTTGGCGATCATCACGGCCAGGGCGACCGTGAACGGGATCGCGGTGAGCAGCCCGACCTCGGTCGGCGATCCGTCATGGGTCAGCTCCTTGATGACCGAGGGCAGCCACAGATTGAAGCCGTAGAAGCCGGTGATCCAGAAGAAGTAGACGCCGATGAGGACGAGGACCGACTTCTGCTTGACCGCATCCAGGTACGAGCCGCTGCCCGCCGACGGTTTCGCGGCCTCGTCGGCGGCGATCGAGCGCTCCACATGGTCGGCCTCGGCACGGGAGATCCACCGGGCCCGGTCGGGCCGGTCGGCGACGGCGAACCACCAGACCACCGCCCACACCAGGGGCGGCACCCCCTGGAGCACCAGCACCCAGCGCCAGCTCGCATGGTCGAGCATCCATCCCGACAGCGGGGCCATGAGCACCGAGGACAGCGGCAGACAGGCCATCCACAGCGCGTTGGCACGGGCCCGTTCGCGCAGCGGGAACCACGAGGCGAGCAGGATGAGGACGGCCGGCCAGACACCGCCCTCGAAGAAGCCGAGCACGAACCGGGCCACATAGAACTGTGACTTGTTCTGGACGAGACCGGTCAGCGACGCGGCCAGCCCCCACGCCACCATGAGGAGGAGGACGGTCTTCCGGGCGCTCCAGCGCTGGGCCAGGATCGCGGCCGGGATCTGCAGGAAGACATAGCCGACGAAGAAGATGCCGCCGATCAGTCCCTTGTCGGCGTTGGACAGCTCCAGATCGCCGTGCATGTAGGGGAGGATGACGGAGACGTTGTTCCGGTCGAGATACGCCAGCATGTACATGATCGCGGCGACCGGAATGACATACGCCCAGCGCCTGGCGGGGATCTCGGACGGGGGCGACTGCGGGATCGGCTGCGGTCCGGTCTCCGTCACCGGCCGGCCGCCGTTCCGTACGCGGCCCGGATCCGGTCGGTGAAGCGGCTGAAGCCGGCGGCGGCGCGGAAGGCCGCGGCCATCGTGCCGTGCGAGGCGCGGCCGCTGCCCGCGATGTCGAAGGCGGTGCCGTGGTCGACGGAGGTCCGCAGGATCGGCAGGCCGACGGTGACGGACACGGTGCCGTCGAAGTCGACGGTTTTGGCGGGGATATGGCCCTGGTCGTGGAAGTGCGACAGCACTCCGTCGAAGCGGCCTTCGAGGCCCTGGTGGAAGACCGAGTCGGCGGGGATCGGCCCCACGACGCCGAGGCCCTCGGCGGCCGCCTTCTCGACCGCCGGACGCAGGACGGTGATCTCCTCGTCGCCGAAGTGGCCGCCCTCGCCGCCGTGCGGATTGATCGCGGCGACGGCGAGCCGGGGCTCGTCATGGCCGAAGACGCGCAGTGCGGTGGCGGCGTGACGGATGCTGGAAGCGACCCGCTCCTCGGTGATCTGGTCGAGCGCCTTGCGCAGCGCGAGATGGCGGGTGGTGAAGAAGATCTTGAGGCCGCGGACCACGAACATGGTGTCGAAGTGGGCAGCGCCGGTGAGTTCGCCGAGCATCTCCGTGTGGCCGAGGTGCTGCGAACCGGCCGCCCAGATGGCCTCCTTGTTGATCGGCGAGGTGACGATGCCGTCCACCTCACCGGCCAGCGCGGCGCGGGTCGCGGCCTCGATCGCGGCCACGGCGGAGCGGCCCGCCACCGCATCGACCGTGCCCCAGGGCAGGTCGGCGGGGGCGATCCCGAGGTCGAGCACATCGATGGTGCCCGGCTCGAACCGTGCCTCGCCGGGCGCGGCGACGGCGTTGACCTCGACGTCCAGGCCGCAGATGGCGACGGCGCGGCGCAGTACGGCGGCGTCGCCGACGGCGAGTCCGCGGCCGAGTGCGGTGATCGCAGGGTCGGCGAGGGTGCGGGCGGTGATCTCGGGACCGATCCCGACGGGATCGCCGAGGGTGACGGCCAGGAGCGGCAGCGGGGCGTCGGCATCCGGCCGGTGCCGGTCCGTCCGAGGGCCGGTCGCGTGCTGAGGGTCGGTCATGGGGACCGCCTTTCGGGGTGCGGTGTTCATGTCGCGATCGAGGTGGGGCCGAGGGTCTGGCGGGTACAGGCCGCGCGCAGGTGTTCCAAGCAGTCGCGGGCGGCGTCGGGGCCGCCTATCAAGCCGCCCTTCGTGGCGAAGAGCAGTCCGTCATGGGGGCCGCCCACCAGGTGTCCGGCGATGGCGAGCGGGAGCACCTCGGTCTCGATGGCGAAGCCGTCGGCGCCCAGGGCGGAGGTGACCGCCGCTGCGACGTCGCCGCCGGAGGCGTACAGCCCGCCGGGGCACAGCTCGGCGACCGCCCGGCGGGCGATCTCGGCGAGCGCGCGCAGGATTCGGGCCGCGGTGGCGGGATCGGGGACGGAAGCGGCTCCGGCGGCCGCGCCCGGCGGCTCGGGGGCGACCCGGACGCCGAGCACCGTGGCTCCCTCGCCCGCCGCCGCGCGCAGTGCCGCCAGTACCCGGTCGGGCTCCGGGGCGGCGGGGTCGAGGTCCGCCCAGCGGGCGCCGAGCGCGGTTTCCGTGCGGACGAGCTGGGTGCGGGTGCGGTCGGTGACGCTTCCGACGACCGCCAGGACGGTGGCGGGTGCGCCGCCTTCGGGCCGCAGGCCCAGTTCGGCGGCGAGGGCAGCACCGAACGGTCCGGAGTCCAGCGCGATCCAGCGGATCCGGTCCTCGGCGGCGAGGCGGGCCGCGGCCGCCGCGACCGTGCCCAGATGGGCGTTCTCGGTGGCGTCGCAGACCACGATGTCGGCCGGGCTCTCCCGCAATGCCGCGGCCACCGCGCCGGGGCCCCGCTCCACCACGTCCAGGGCCAGTTCGCCCGTGGAGCGTCCGCTCTGTGCGCCCAGCACGGCCGCGACCCGCGAATGCCGGACGGGGTCGAACGGATCGTTGGCCACGGCCGTCCGGGTCAGTGGTACGCCGTCGACGAGATGCAGACCGCCCACCGTGCTCCGGCCGGCGTCGGGGAAGGCGGGGACGGCCAGGGTCCGGATCCGGGCCGCGGGCTCGCGGGCGGCGAGGACATCCGCCACCGCGTCGAGTTCACTGCCGGGGTTGCCGCGCAGGGTGGTGTCGACGCGCTTGACGACCAGGGGCACCTCTCCCGCGGTCTCGGCGGCGGCCCGGACGGCCGCGTAGGCGCGGGCGGGGTTCCAGTGCCGCGAGGCGGTGTTGACGACGAGGACGTCCACCCGGTCCGCGTACCGCGCCACTTGGGCGAGGTCGCCGACGGTGACGGCCCGCAGGCCCAGTCGCGCATAGAGCGCGCCGGTCGCATTGCTGCCGGTGAGGTCGTCTCCGATGACGAGCGCCTGGGCCACACGGTCTCCTCCCGTCGGCTTCGGTGCCGTCTCCGACCCCGAAGTGACCGAACCGCGCATTTTTTATTGCGCGATTCATGCAATTCAGGGTGGCCACTCGCCGAACGGGCTGTCAAGAGGTGTGCGGCGGGGCGCCCTCGACGACGTCCTCGGGGGCCTCCGCGGCCGGATGCACCGACCACCCCGCGTCCGCGAACGCGGCCAGCTCCCGGTCCCCTCCCCCGGAGATCAGGCCCGTACCCGCCGGCATCGCCGCCCAGTAGGGGAAGCCCGCTCCCCCGCCCAGTTTGGAGTGGTCGGCGAGCACCCAGGCGGCCCGAGCACACTCGGCCATCGTCTCCTTCAGCGCGGCCTGCTCCGGGTCCGGGCAGTTGATGCCCCGTCGGGGGTCGAGACCGTCGACGCCGAGGAAGGCGATGTCCGGGGTCAGCCGGCGCAGCGCCTGATCGGTCCGGGTGCCCAGCAGCGACTCGTTGGGGCGCCGCAGCCGGCCGCCGAGCACCACGACCTCCACCTCCGCGTCCGCCAGCTCGACGAGGGTGGACAGGCCGTTGGTGACGACGGTGAGATCGCCGCGGTCCCGCAGCTCGTGTGCCAGCCGGGCGGCCGTGGTGCCCGCGTCGAGGAGGACGACATCGCCGCTGCGGACCAGCCCCGCCGCGGCACGGGCGATGGCGTCCTTCTCGCCGCGCTGCTCGTGCTCCTTGTCGTGCCAGGACCGCTCCACCGCCCGGTGGTCGACCGCGCCGCCGTAAGTGCGCGTGATCCGGCCCAGGGCGGCCAGGGTGGCCAGGTCGCGGCGGACGGTGGACAGCGAGACATCGAACTCCGCCGCGAGATCGTGCACGCTGATGTCGCCGGCGCCGAGCAGCTCCACCATCCGCTCGCGCCGGCGCCGGGTGGCCGAGCGCTCCCCACTGGTCACTTCACTGCCCGCCTCTGCCTGCTGTCGTCTGCCGGCCGTCCTTGAGGGACGATTCCCAAGTTGCGTGTTTCACGCAATTCGAGATTAGCAGTCGAGCAGGCAGCGGCGGGCGCCTCCGCAGGGTGAGGCCCGGTCAGGCGAGAACCTTCGCCTTGGCCTTCTGGTACTCCTCCTCCGTGATGTCGCCGTGGTTCTTCAGCTCGGCGAGCTTCGCCAGGGAATCCGCGTGCCGGCCCGTCTCGTCACCGGTCGCCACGGTCTCCCGCAGATAGGCCTGCAGCTGTTTCTGCTGCCGTTCGGCCTGGGCGATCTCCCGTTCGCTCATCCCGTGGCCACGCGCGACCACGTAGATGAAGACGCCCAGGAAGGGCAGCAGGATCACCAGGACCAGCCATCCGGTCTTGCCCCACCCCTTGAGGTCATGGCTGCGGAAGATGTCACCGATGATGCGGAACAGCAGGATCAGCCACATGACCCACAGAAAGATCAGGCACATGGTCCAGAATGCGTTGAGCAGCGGGTAGTCCATCACGGCCTCCTATGGCGCTGGGAGCCCCCGAGCTCATCCATCCGTCAGCTCAAGGATCCCCGCCGTCGGCCTCCCCCGCGACCACATCCAGGTCGGTGAGGGCCTGTTCCGTCCAGATGACCTTGCCGCTGGTCGTGTACCGGGTCCCCCACCGTTCGGCCAATTGGGCGACCAGGAAGAGCCCACGGCCGCCCTCGTCGGTGGTGGCGGCCTGCCGCAGGTGCGGTGAGGTGCTGCTGCGGTCGGAGACCTCGCAGATCAGTGAGGTGTCGCGGATCAGCCGTACGCGGATGGGACCGGCGGCGTACCGGATGGAGTTGGTGACCAGCTCGCTGAGGATCAGCTCGGCGGTGAACGCCTCCTCCGCCAGGCCCCACTCGACCAGCTTGCGGACCGCCGCGGCCCTTATCTGGCCCACCGCCGAGGGATCGGGCGGCACGTCCCAGTCGGCGACATGCGCGGTGTCCAGCACCCGGGTGCGGGCGACCAGCAGCGCGATGTCATCGCTGGGCCGCTCCGTGAGCAGCGCGCTGAGCGCCGCCTCGCAGGTCTCGTCCGGTGTCCGGCCGGGGTGATCGGCCAGTGTGCGGCTCAGCAGCGCCATGCCCTCGTCGAGGTCCCGGTTCCGGTCCTCGACCAGGCCGTCGGTGAAGAGCACCAGACGGCTCTCCTCGGGCAGTTGCCCCTGCCAGGTCTCGAAGGGCAGGCCGCCGAGCCCGAGGGGCGGGCCGCCGGGCACATCGGCGATCTCGGCGGTGCCGTCCGGCCGCAGCAGCATGGGCTGGACGTGCCCGGCGCGCGCCATGGTGCAGTGCCCGGAGGCCGGGTCGTAGATGGCGTAGAGGCAGGTGGCTCCGGTGACCGAGCCCTCGGCCTCCTCCGCGCCCTCGTCCTGGTCGATGCGGGTGACCAGCTCGTCGAGGTGCCAGAGGATCTCGTCGGGCGGCAGGTCCAGATTGGCGAAGTTGTGGACGGCGGTGCGCAGCCGGCCCATGGTGGCGGCGGCATGCAGCCCGTGCCCCACGACGTCGCCGACGACGAGCGCCACCCGGGCGCCGGGCAGCGGGATGATGTCGAACCAGTCGCCGCCGACGCCGCCGAGCCCGCCACGTCCGGCCTGGGCGGGCAGATAGCGATAGGCGGCCTCGACGGCGTTCTGCTCCGGCAGGGCGCGGGGCAGCAGGCTGCGCTGCAGGGTGACCGCCATGGTGTGTTCGCGGGTGTAGCGGCGGGCGTTGTCGATGCTCACCGCGGCGCGGGCGACCAGCTCCTCGGCGACGGAGAGGTCCTCCTCCTCGAAGGCCTCGGGTTCGTTCGAGCGCCAGAAGATGGCCACGCCCAGGATGACGCCGCGGGCGCGCAGCGGCACCGCGATCCGCGAGTGGATACCGTGCTGGACGATCCTCCTGGCCCGTTCGGGACTCTGCAGATGCCAGCCGGCGAACGCCGTCAGATCCGCGTCCAGCGCCGCTTTGCCGCTGGCGAGGCCCGCGCCGAGGGCGGTGGCCGGCTCGAAGCGGATCAGCTTGCCGACGGGGTAGAGGCCGCTGTCCGGCGGGGCGCCCCGGGAGGCGATCCGCCGCATCCCGAGGGCCGCGCCGCCGGGGGACGTCGGCTCCTCACCGATCAGCACGTCCTCGGCCAGATCGACCGTGACGATATCGGCGAAGCGGGTGGCGCCGAACTGCGCGAGTTCCTCGCAGGTGTGCACCACGTCGAGGGTGGTGCCGATCTCGGTACCGGCGTCGTAGAGGAGCTTCAGACGGCCGCGGGCCACATCGGCCCGGCCGGTCAGCGCCCGGAGCTCGGTGGTGTCCCGTAGCGTCGTGACGCTGCCGGGCGGTCCGCCCGCCTGGTCCGTCGAGCGCTGGTTGACGGCCAGCAGACGGTCACCGACCGGGTGGACCTCGTCGGTGACGACCCGGCCGGAGGCCAGCAGATGGGCGGTGGCGGGGTCGAGCCCGAGGTCGGCGATCTGGCGTCCCTCGACGTCCGGCGGCAGGCCGAGCAGGCGGCGTGCCTCGTCGTTGGCGAGCAGCAGACAGCCGTCGCCGGCCACGATGATCACGCCTTCGCGGACGGCGTGCAGCACCGCGTCGTGGTGCTCGTACATCCGGGTCATCTCGGCCGGGCCGAGGCCGTGGGTCTGCCGCCGCAGCCGCCGGCTGACCAGTGCGGTGCCCCCGGTGGTGAGCAGCAGGACGCCGGCCGCGGCGCCGAACAGCAGCGGGAACTGGTCGTCGACGACACCGCTCACGCGGTTGACGGTGATCCCGGCCGAGACCAGCCCGATGACCTTTCCCTTGTCCGGGCCGCTGTGGCTGAAGACCGGCACCACGGCCTGGACGAGCGGCCCGATGGTGCCGGTGATCTTCTCGGTGACCACGCGGCCGGCCAGCGCCGGCTGCAGGGTGCCGACGAACTTCTTGCCGATCCGGTTGGCGATGGGGTGGGTGTAGCGGATGCCCTGGGTGTTCATCACGACGATGAAGTCGACCTCGGAGCGCTTGCGGGCGGCCTCTGCCCGCGGCTGCAGTACGACGGTCGGGTGGGCGCTCTTCAGCGCTGCCTCGATGCCCGGCGCGTTCGCGAAGGCTTCAGCGACGGCGACGGACCTGTTGCGGGCTTCGCGGTCTCCGTCGGCCCGGGATTGCAGCACAAGTGCCGCAATGGCGGCGGCGACGAGCAACACCACGATCGCCACCTGCAGGAGAAAGACCTGGCCTGCGACAGTTCGCATCCTGAGAACCGAACGCGGGCGGCCGTAGCGTCCGGCCATGTCCTCTTTCTACACCTCCCGCATACGGTGGGCGACCTGCGCGATGCGGAGCGCAGCAGCCACCAGGGCATGTCCGCGATGACCCGCCCGGCCGGGCGGCCTCACGGGCTGTCCGAGGATGATCCCGTGATCCGCGGCCGGGCGCCAGAGGGCGGGAAGACCCCCGAGTAGGCTTCACTGCTACGCATATGGGAACCTCTCCAACGAAGAGGACATACCCGGCAGCCGCCGGCCGCCACCCCATCGGGAACAAATCGCCCAAGGCGTGCATGGTTCATGTAACTCTTCCCACAGGCCCGGCCGCTTGCCTGATCAAGCGCTGCCGGTCGGGTGAGCTCAGCGCCGGCGCAACGTGCCTGGTCAGCCCGGTTCAGCGGGACCCCGGAAGGGGCCCGCGGGCGCCCTTGGGGGTGCCTTGGCCGTCATCCGGGCCGTCGGGACGGTATGAGACGTTCGTGGGCATGCATGTTCCCGAGGAGATCCGAGCCGAGGCGGCCGCGCTCATCGACCACCACGCGCTCGGACTGTGGAAGCCGAACGACGCCGACCGGCGTGCCGCCGTCGCGCTGTTCCGCTTCCTCGAAACCGGCCTGCCGCTCACGGGCGAGCAGATCCGGTCCGTCCTTGCGCACACGGAACCGGCTGCCGAGATGACCGAGCGACTGCTGAACCTGCTGCGGGGAACCGCCGGGCTGCTCGACGACGCACCGGTGGCCGAGGGCCCCGCCGGGCGGGACGCCGTCGACCACGTATGCCTCCTCCTGGACGCGCTCGCGCTCTCCCGGCTCTCCGACCGGTAACGAAGAAGGCCCGCCCGGGCACAAGCTCCGGGCGGGCGGTTCTGCGGCCTTCTACGGCCTTCTACGGCCTTCTACGGCGCTATACGGGCAGCGAGCCGGCGGACTTCTCGGCGGGGGCCTGCTCGTCCTCGGGAACCGAGATCACCCAGTGCGTCTCCTGGCGCGGGCGCAGGTAGCACGCCCAGTACAGGGCGGCGACGGCCACGATGACGCCGGTGATGACCAGGCTCTTGGTGCTCTGCTGGTAGAGCACCCACGCCAGCACCACGATCAGCAGCGCCGGGACCGCCGGCCACAGCGGCATCCGCCAGGCCGGCCGGTGCTTGTGCTCACCACGGCGCGAGACCAGGGCCCCCAGGGCGACGAAGACATACATCGCGGCGACGGCCACGCCGGTGACCTCGCTCAGGGTGTCGAGGTTGACGAAGCACAGCGCCGCGCCGGGGACACCCACCGCGAGGGTGGCCGCCCAGGGGGAGCCGAAGCGCCGGCCGACGTGCGAGAAGACGCGGTTGACGGCGGTCGGCCAGGCCGCGTCGCGCGCCGAGGAGAAGACCACGCGGGAGTTCTGGATCACCATCACGATCGCCGCGTTGATGATCGCCAGGGCGATACAGAGGCTGACGAAGGTGCCGATGCCCGAGTTGCTCCAGTCCTGCACCATGCCGGCGACGTCACCGGCGCCGAGCGTCTTCAGGTCGGGGGCGCCGAGGGTGATCGCGACCACGGGGATCAGGACGACGGCCACGCCGATGGCGAGGGTCCACAGCACGGTGCGGGAGACGTTGCGGCGGGGGTTGTCCATCTCCTCGGCGAGGTACACGGCGGTGGAGAAGCCCTGCAGGATGAAGAGCGCGGTGGCCAGTCCGGTCACGATGAGCCCCGCGGTGACTGCGGTGCTGGTGCCGTTTCCGGCGTCGATCACGGGGTGCACCAGCACGGACGCGGAGCGCTGGGTGTGGGTGAAGCCCAGGAAGGCGACGACCGCGCAGGCCACCACTTCCAGCACCAGGAAGATGCCGGTGATCCAGGCGTTGGCGCGCAGGTCGAGCAGGCCCATCGCGGTGGCCAGCAGCATCACGCCGGCGGCGGTGAACTGCGGATCCAGTTGCACGACCGGCGCCAGATACTCGGCGGTGCCCAGGGCGATGATGGGCGGCACGATCATGACGACGATCAGCGAGAGCATGAAAACCAGCCACCCGGCGAGGCGGCCCATGAGCGTGCCGACCATGGCGTACTCGCCGCCGGAGCTGGGGATCAGGGTGCCGAGCTCGGAGTAGGTGAAGGCCACCCCGATGCACAGCAGGGCCGCGACGGCGATGGTCAGTGCGGTGCCCGTGCCCAGGCCGGCGAAGGAGTCCGGCACGATCACGAAGAGCGAGGACGCCGGGGTCAGACAGGACAGCGTGAGCAGCGTGCCGCCGACCACACCGATCGACCGGGTGAGTTGGGGAGTGGTGGAGGCGTCCCCCTCCGTCGCGCTTCGGGTGTCCCGCTCAGGTGCTGCGGAGGCAACAGGCGTGTAGGGCATATCGGTATCCGTATCCCATCGGTGCTGGGCGGCAGGAGGGGTGGCGCTTGGGGGAAGAGCGCCGCGAAGCGGTGCGGACCCGGCATCCAAAAGGCCCCGCTTCGGTGACCGAATAAAACCCCTGCCGACGACTCACGTCAAGGTCTCGTTAAGGCCCTCGGGCAACGAAATCCGCAGCCTTAGAGGCCTCTCTAAACGCTTATTCATGATCCATCGTGGAAATTAAGCGGAATCCGCGTCCGGGCGAGTGGTGCGGATTCCCCGTGGGGAACCGCCGGATCCATGGCCGATCCCGCCGGAACCGCTGCCCGTGCCGTCAGTCCTTGTGCGCGTGCACACGGGCGATGAGCAGCGCGACGTCATCGTGGTCGTGCTCATCGCGCAGGGCACCCAGGAGGCGGTCGCACAGCCCCTCCAGATCGTGCTGGGGCGCGGCCAGCAGTCCCAGGAGGGTGTCCAGGCGGGCGTCGATGGGCTGGTCCCGGGTTTCGATCAACCCATCGGTGTAGAGCACCAGTTGGTCGTCTTCGCGGAGCGGCACCGTGGTCTGCTCGAAGGGGACGCCACCGACCCCGAGCGGCGCGCCGGTGGGCAGCTCGAGCAACTCGGGCGCCCGGTCCGGCCGTACGACGATGGGCGGCAGATGCCCGGCGACGGCTATCCGGCACTCCATGCGGTGCGGGTCGTACACGGCGTACAGGCAGGTGGCGAAGGCCGGGTCGAGGCCGACGGCGATGTGGTCGAGGTGGCGGAGCACTTCGGCGGGGTCGAGGTCGAGGTCGGCCAGGGCGCGGGCGGTGGTGCGCAGCTGGCCCATGGTGGCGGCGGCGTTGATACCGCTGCCCATCACGTCGCCGACCACCAGCGCGGTCTTGTCGCCGGCCACCGGGATGGCGTCGAACCAGTCGCCGCCGACCTCGCTGGCGGCCTGGGCGGGCTGGTAACGGTAGGCGATCTCCATGGCCGTGGGCTGCGGCGGCCGGTGGTTCATCAGATGGCGCTGGAGGGTGAGCGCGGTACGGCGTTCGCTCTGGTACGACCGGGCGTTGTCGATGCACACCGCCGCCCGCGCGGCCAGTTCGACGGCGAGCACCGCATCGTCCTCGTCGAACGGCAGCGGATTGCGGACGCGGTACAGCGACAGCGCGCCGAGGACCTCACCGCGGGCGATCAGCGGCACGGCGAGGTAGGAGTGCAGTCCGGCCTTGCCGAGGAGCGCGGCACCCTGCGGGTCGGCGGCGATATGCGGCAGATCGTCCGCGCTCACCCGCGGGACCAGCACCGGACGGGCCTCGGTCACACACCGGGTGATCAGCCGGTCGGCCTCGTAGGAGGCGATCTGGCCGGTGGGGTCGGCGGCCCGGACGGCTTCGGTGGAGTAGGCCGCGGACACGGCGAGCGCCCGGAAGCGGGCCGGGCCGCCGCGGGACAGCGAGGTCGGGCGCCGGCCGTCCAGTACGGCGTCGAGGACGTCGACCGCGGCCATGTCCGCCAGCTCGGGCACGATCACATCGGCCAGTTCGTGGGCGGTCTGGTCGACGTCAAGGGTGGTGCCGACGGTGGCGGAGGCGTCGGCGATGACGGCCAGCCGCCGGCGGGCGCGGGCGGCCTCGGTGGCGGAGCGATGCTGCTCGGTGACGTCGACGACGGAGGTGGCCAGCCCCAGCACCCGGCCGTGGGGGTCCTCCAGCCGGTAGTACGACACCGACCAGGCCCGGTCGGCGTTGGGGTCGGCAGCGGTGCGGCCCACGGTGTACTGGTCGAGCAGTGGCGTACCGGTGTCGAGGACCTCGCGCATGCTGGTCACTATGGTGTCGGTGTCCAGGAAGGACAGCGCCTCCCGGACATCGCGGCCGATGTGCTGGTCGGCGGGCAGATCGTTGATGCGCTCCAGCGCCGGGTTGACCATCACGAAGCGCAGCGAGGTGTCCAGGACCGCCAGGCCGATCGGCGACTGGGCCACCAGGCGGACGGACAGCGCCAGATCGCGCTCCACCCGGCGCAGTACGGCCTGGTCGGTGGCGATGCCCAGGGCGTAGGACTCGCCGCGCTCGTCCAGCAGCCGCATGTTGCGGAACTCGACGAGCCGTGTGCTGCCGTCCTTGTGCTGGACCGGAAAGACCCCGGCCCAGCTCTCGCCGCCCGCCATGACCTGGGAGAACAGTCCCAGCACCAGATCGAAGTGCTCCGGTCCGACCAGCAGCTGCGCGGCGGGCCGGCCCAGCGCCTCCTCCGCGGTCCAGCCGAACAGCGCCTCGGCCTGCGGGCTCCACAGGGTGATCCGTCCGTCCGCGTCCAGCATCACCGCGGCCACGCCCAGCACGTCCAGCAGGCCGCCGGGCTGCCCCGGTGTGGCCCCCACCGGGGCAGCACCTTCGGGGAACGCGTCGGTCGCACCCATCCAGGCACTCCTTCCGCCGGTCATCGCAGACCGACAGCCGTGGCGCTCTCCGTACATCGGCCGGTTCTCGCTGTGCTTCCGTTGCTCCCCATCATCTCTCGACACGGGACGGACCCGCAGGGAGAGCGAGTTCCGCAGGGCGTCTGCGTCCCGTGCGCGAGGGAGCATTATCCGCCGTGATTCCCAGGTGGGCGACCGTGTTGACGATATTGGGGGCGATGATTCCGGCCGGGGTTCCGGGGCGGGTAGCCGAGGCAGTGGCCATACGCCCCAAGGCCGGCGGGCCATCATGCCCCACCCCGCCCTCCGGACCCGGAATTCCGGCTTGGAGATGTTGATCTCCAGCGACTACCCTGGCTTTAGTTGCCTCTAGCAACTAAACGAGCATCCGGTGCAGGTGCCCGCACGCACCCGCCGGCGTCAGGAGGAAGCCCTACATCATGCCCATCGCCGCCCGGACATTCCGTACCTACGTGGAGGAGAACCTCGATGCACTTAGCGCCGACCCGGCGCGCGAGGCCCTGGTCCACCAGGGCCGCCGCGTCACCGCAGGCGAGTTCCGCTCACTGGTCCACCGCCTGGCACGCGCCCTGCGCGCCCGGGGTGTCGACCGCGGAGCGACCGTCACCCTGCTCAGCGGCAACCTCCCGGAGACCATCGCCGCCCGCTACGCCGCCAATCTGATCGGCGCCCGGGTCAACCACCTCTACAACAAGCTGTCCGCCGAGTCCCAGGCCGATATCGTCCGCGATGTCGAGACCCGGGCCCTGATCGTCGACCCGCGGTATGCCGAACGGGCCGCCGAGGTCACCAAGTTGGCGCCGGTGCCGGACGTCCTCGTACTCGGCCCCGCGAAGCTGGACGCGGATCTGCTGGAGCTGGCGGCCGGACAGTCCGACGAGCCGTTCGCGAGCCGGGCCCGGCCCGACGATGTGTGCACCATCCGCCACACCGGCGGCACCACCGGCCACCCGAAGGGCATCTGCACCACCTTCGAGCAGACGCGCTGGGGCCACGGAGCATCGGCGCAGCAGCCCGGGTACGAGCGCCGGCAGCTGGTCTGCACCACCCTCGCGCACGGCGCGGGCCATATGGCCGACAGGACCCTGCGCGCGGGCGGCGCCGTCGTACTGCTCGACGACTTCGACCCCGGCACGGTGCTCGCCGCCCTCGCCCAGGAGCGCATCACCGATATGCTCCTGCTGCCGCCGCTGCTCTATCAGCTGATGGACCACCCGGACGCACCGCACACCGACACCTCCACCCTGCGGATGCTGACGTACGGCGGCTGCCAGGCATCCCCGGCCCGGATAGCCGACGCGGTACGGATGTTCGGCCCGGTGCTGACACAGTTCTACGGGCAGAACGAGGCCGGCGGCATCAGCGTGCTCACCCAGGAGGACCACGACCCGCAGCGCCCGGACCGGCTGCGCTCGGCGGGGAAGGTGCTGCCCGACGTCGAGGTGGCGGTCCGCGACAAGGCGGGCCGCGATCTGCCGGCCGGCGAGCACGGTGAGGTCTGTGTGCGCTCCGCCATGATCATGAAGGGGTACTGGAAGCAGCCCGAGCTGACCGCCGAGGTGCTGCGGGACGGCTGGCTGCACACGGGGGACATCGGATTCCTCGACGACGAGGGGTACTTGACCATCGTCGACCGGCTCAAGGACATGATCGTCGTGGTCGGCGGCCATGTGTACACCACCGAGCTGGAGGACCTGCTGAACTCGCACCCGCAGGTACTGCAGAGCGCGGTGTTCGGTGTCCGTGACGCCGACCGGATGGAGCGGGTGCACGCCGCGGTGGTACGGGTGCCCGGCAGCGACGTCGATGGGCAGCAGCTGCGCGAGATGGTGTGCGCGGAGCGCGGTGCGATGTACGAACCGCACCGGGTCACCTTCGTCGAGGCGCTGCCGCTCACCGACGCCGGCAAGCCGGACAAGAAGGAGCTGCGCCGGCGGGCCGAGCAGGAGGCCGGCACCCTGACATGACAGCGACGAGCCGCCGCAGCCAAGGGCTGCGGCGGCCTGTCAGTGCTACTGCCGGTCAGAGGATGCCCAGCAGGCCGAAGGGGAAGCCCCCGAAGCCGTAGCCGTAGTTGCCGCAGTCGTGGTGGCCGTTGTGGCCGTTGTAGCCGCCGAAGCCGTTGAAGCCGCCGAAGCCGCCGAAGCCGTTGAAGCCGTTGTAGCCGCCGTTGTTGTAGCAGTGGTGCCAGTGGTGGTGATGGTGACGACCATGGTCGTGACGACCATGGTGGTCGCCGTTTGACGATGCGGCCGGCGCCTGCGGGGTGGCCGAAGCCATGCCGGCGAGCGGGAGGACGGTAGCGGCGGCAAGGGCCGCGGTGGCCACGGAGCGGCCTATGAACTTGCGCATTGCGTTTCTCCTGTGTGGCAGGAAATCTGACATTCGATGAGTACCGCGCCTCACCGGAAACCCTGCAGACACGACGGAGAGCCACTCCAACGGCCCCAAGAATTGCTCCAGTCGCGGCAATGATTCAGTAAAGCGAACCACTGAAAGGCCTGGTCAGAGCCGGATGATGACCAGGGCCGTGTCATCGGTCGCCCCGCCGGACGGCAGCAGCTCCACCAGCAGCGCGTCGGCGAGCGCCTCGGCATCGGCGCCCCGGTGCCGGGTCAGCGCATCGGCCAGCCGCCCCAGACCGACGTCGATGTCCTCGCGGCGGCGCTCGATCAGCCCGTCCGTGTACAGGACCAGCACGGCGTCGTCGGCGAAGGTCACGCGCGCCTCGGGGCGCTCCACATGCTCGGGCCGCGCGCCCAACGGCGGGTCGGTCGCCCGGTCCAGCAGTTCCACGGTGCCGTCCGGGTGCAGCAGGGCCGGCGGTGGATGGCCGGCGCTGCTGTAGGCGATGGTGTGCGTGGTCCAGTCGATGAATGCCTGCACCACGGTGGTGGATTCCGCGCCGTCCACCGAGCGCGCATAGATGCCCAGCACTTCCAGCGCCCGGGCGGGCCCGCCGACGACCCGGGCGGCGGCGCTCAGCGCACTGCGGAGCTGGCCCATGACGCAGGCGGCAGCCAGCCCGTTGCCCACGACGTCGCCGACGGCCACCGCCATCCGGTCCCCCGACAGCTCGGCCAGGTCGTACCAGTCGCCGCAGACGTTGAGCGCACCGACCGCGGGGCGGTAGCGCACCGCGGCACGGTGATGCCCCACGTGCTGCGGCGCGGGCAGCATCGCCTCCTGGAGGGCCAGCACCACCTCCCGCTCCCGGGCGTTGGCCTGCCGCAGCCGCTCGTTGACCTCTTGGAGGTCCTGGGCGCGAGTGGAGAGCTCGGCCGCCATCCGCTCCCGGCCGCCGCCGCGTTCCCCGGCACGGGCCCGGACGATCTCGGTGACCTCCTCGACCCGGTGCACGATCAATTGCACCCGCCCGGCGGCGTCGAGCACCGGCGCATTGACCGGGCTCCAGTACCGCTCCTCGAACACGCCCGGCCGGCCGGGCGCCTCGACGTCATAGCGTTGCAGCGCCATGGTGTCGGGCACCCCGGAGGCCACCACCCGCTCCAGGGACGCCCGGAGATTGCGCATACCGGACGCGTCGGGGTCGTCGGGGTTGTCGGGGAAGACCTCGAAGAGGAAGTGGCCGATCAGCTGGTGGCGTTCGCGCCCGGCCCGCAGCAGCAGCGCCTCGTTGGCATCGGCGATCACCAACTCCGGGGTGATCAGCAGTACGGCGCCCGGCAGCGCCTGGAAGACCGCCGCGTAGTCGATGCCGGAGGTGCTCTCGGGACGCCGCGCCGCCCCTGCCCCGGCGTCCCGCCGGGCCTCCGGTGCGTTCCTGTCGTGCGCCACGTGCGGAATGTTCCCGCCCCGGCGGGCCGGTCGCATGCCGGGGACGGGGCGGGCCCGCCCCGTCGGCAGGCGAACGGCGAGGCCGGTCCCGTCCGGCGGCGGCCGGGGCGGGTACCGCCGTTTGGGTCAGCGCACCGGGGCGCCCGACACCGAGCAGCCACCAGACGACGAACGGTGCCGTCCAGGCGAGCAACATCGCCATCGCGACCGGCAGCGGGGGACGCCGGACCACTCGGAGGCGATGCGGGAGGCGGCCGCCACGGCGGTCGAGCGCCCCGGGCAGGACGTCGTCACGGGGGCTGCGGCACTGACCGCCACGCGCCGGCCTGCGCGCGCCCTCAGCGCTTACGGGCCCGGCTCGGCTGCACCCGGGACGGCTCCCCCGGCATCTTCGGATGGTCGGGCGGATAGGGCAGATCGCCGAGCCCCTCGTCCGCCGCCTGCCGGTCCGCGAGCTCCAGGACGGACTCCAGGCCGAAGGCGTGCTCCGCCATGTCCGCGTGCAGATCGCCGAGTTCGGCGAACCTCGGCGGTACCGTCCGCAGATCGAAGTCCTCGGGGGCGGCGTCGGACAGCTCGTCCCAGTGCAGCGGGGTGGAGACGGTCGCGCGGGGGCGGGCGCGCAGGGAGTAGGCGGAGGCGATGGTCCGGTCCCGGGCCATCTGGTTGTAGTCGACGAAGACCTTCTCGCCGCGTTCCTCCTTCCACCACGCCGAGGTCACCAGATCCGGCATCCGGCGCTCCAGCGCCCGCGCCACGGTGATCGCGGCACGTCTGACCTCGGTGAAGGTCCAGCGCGGCTGGATCGGCACATAGACATGCAGTCCGCGGCCGCCGGAGGTCTTCGGCCAGCCGCGCAGCCCGTGCTCCGCCAGCAGCTCGCGCAGGACGAAGGCCACCTTGACGGCGTCCGCGAAGTCGGTGCCGGGCTGCGGGTCGAGGTCGATCCGCAGCTCGTCGGGGTGCTCGGTGTCCCCGCGGCGGACCGGCCAGGGATGGAACGTCAGACACCCCAGGTTGGCCGCCCAGAGCACGGCCGCCGGTTCGGTGGGGCACATCTCGTCGGCGAACCGTCCGCTCGGGAAGGCGATACGGGCCGTGGGCAGCCAGTCCGGCATCCCCTTGGGCGCCCGCTTCTGGTAGAAGAACTCGCCCTCGACGCCGTCGGGAAAGCGCTGCATGGTGGTGGGCCGGTCGCGCAGGCCCCGCAGCACCCCCTCGGCGACGGCGAGGTAGTACTGCGCGACGTCCATCTTGGTGAAGCCGCGCTCCGGGTAATACGTCTTGTCGGGGTGCGACAGGCGCACCTTTCGCCCCGCGACGTCCAGTTCGACAGCTCCGGCTCCGGCCATGACTCCACGTTAAGTACCGTGCGGCGCCGCCGCGCGCCGGAAGGGCGGCGGGCCCGGCCGCCCGGCGCGCGGGAACCGTCCGCAGCCCGCAGGATCGGGACATGGACCTGCCCGTCATGCCCCCGGTCTCCCCCATGCTCGCGAAGCTGGTGGCCGACATTCCCGCCGGCATGCAGTACGAGGCCAAGTGGGACGGCTTCCGCGTCATCGTCTTCCGGGACGGCGAGGACATCGAGATCGCCAGCCGTACCACGAAATCGCTCACCCGCTACTTCCCCGAGGTGGTCCGGGCGGTCCGGGCCGAGCTGCCCCGGCGCTGCGTCGTCGACGGCGAGATCGTGATCGCCCATGACGGCCGGCTGCACTTCGAGGAGCTGCTGGAGCGCATCCACCCGGCGGACTCCCGGGTCCGTACGCTCGCCGAGCGGACGCCCGCCTCGCTCGTCGCCTTCGATCTGCTGGCCCTCGACTCCGCCGCGCTGGTGCACGAGCCGCAGTCGGCGCGCCGGGAAGCCCTGGTCGAGGCGCTGCGGCCGGCCCGTGCACCGGTGTACACCGCGCCCGCGACAACGGACCAGGAGCTGGCGCGCAGCTGGTTCACGCAGTTCGAAGGGGCGGGGCTGGACGGGGTGGTCGCCAAGCCGCTGGATCTGCCGTACCGGCCGGGCGACCGGGCCATGTTCAAGATCAAGCATGCCCGCACCGCCGACTGCGTCGTCGCGGGGTACCGGCTGCACAAGAGCGGGCCGGTGGTCGGGTCCCTGCTGCTGGGGCTGCACGACAGCGCCGGGCAGCTGCAGCATGTCGGGGTGTGCGCCTCGTTCCCCATGGCCAAGCGGCGCAAGCTGGTCGACGAGCTGGCGCCGCTGCGGATGGACGATGTCTCGGGCCATCCGTGGGGCGAGTGGACCGACGAGGCGGCGCATGCGTCGCGGCGGATGCCGGGCGGGCCCAGCCGCTGGAGCGGCGGCAAGGATCTGTCGTGGGTGCCGCTGCGCCCGGAGTGGGTGTGCGAGGTCGCCTACGACCACATGGAGGGCAGCCGCTTCCGGCACACCGCCCAGTTCCGCCACTGGCGTCCCGACCGTACGCCGGAGAGCTGCACCTACGCGCAGTTGGAGGAGCCGGTGGGCTACGACCTGGAGGAACTGCTGCGGGGCTGACCGCGGGGAGGACGCGGGCGGCGGGTCAGCCGTCCTCCCCCTCCGGCGGCCATCGGCGCCGGCTCTCCCCGGGGGCGAGCCGGTCCACCACTTCGGCCAGTTCGCGGCAGGCCTGCTCGATCTTGCGACGGATGCTGTTCTGCTCGGTGACGATGGCCGACAGCAGCAGCGCGGTGAGCGCCGCGGACGTGTTGAGCGCCTGCAGGTTGACCATCGCCTCCAGCAGGCTCTGGCCCTCGAACGGTCCGGTGCGGCGCGTCGCCGCCATGATGGCCAGGACGGACACCAGCAGCACGCAGGGCGCCGCCCCCGCGAGCTGGAAGCGCAGCGCCGCCCACACGATCAGCGGAAAAACCAGGAACAGCAGCGAGAGCTCGCTGGTGACCGCCACCAGCGAGACCGCGACCGAAGCGACCAGCAGGGCTGCGGCCTCGGCCCACCGATAGGCGGGGACGCCCTGCGGCCACCGGACCTTACGGCAGGCGAGGACGAGCGGGGTGACGACGAGGATGCCCATGGCGTCGCCCACCCACCACGCCGCCCAGGTCCGCCAGAAGCCGCCGGCCGGCAGCGCACCGCTGAGGAGAAGCGTTCCGCTGCCCACCGTCGCGCTGATCAGCATCCCGGCGAAGGCGCCGAGGGCGACCAGCGCCACCCCGTCGCGCAGCCGGTCGAGCCCGGTATGGAAGCCCACCCGACGGAGCATCAGGTAGGCGCACACCGGGGCCAGGGTGTTGCCCGCCATGATGCCGAGGACCGAGACATCGAGCGGGCTGAGGGAGGCGACGACCAGAAGTGTGCCGAGGGCGATGCCGGGCCAGGTCCACAGGCCCAGGAGCAGCAGACAGCTCAGGGAGATGCCGGTGGGCGGCCATAACGGTGTGACCCGGGCACCCGCGATCACCACCTGCTCCAGCAGCCCGATCTGTGCGGTCCCGTAGTAGACGCCGGCGAGCACGAGGATCGTCAGGGCTGCCGGTGCGAGACGGCGGAGTTCCTCGGTGCGCACCACATCAGCCATCAGACAACGCGGACCGCCGGGCGCCGTCCGCGACACGCGCGCCCGGGCCGCGCTTCACCCGGCTCTGGGCGGCGCCGCGTCGAAGCGCAGTACGAGCACCGCGGAGTCGTCGGTGTGCCCGGTGAACTCGGCGACGCTCATCGCCACATCCGCCACGGTGGCCGGATCGCCGTCGGCGTTGGCGCTGACCAGCCGGGTCACCTGGGTCAGCCCGGCCTCTATCGGGAACGACGGCCCTTCGACGACCCCGTCGGTGAGCATCACGAACGCTCCCGCGGTGGCGAACCGGTGGCGGGTGACCGGGTACCTCTCCCCCGGCACGATGCCGAGTGGCAGGCCCCCGGGGTCATCGGCGAGGCCGGACCGGCCGTCGGTGGTGGCCCAGATTCCGGGTACATGGCCGGCGCGGGCGCTGGTCAGCTCCCAGGCGACCGGGTCGAAGCGGACGAAGGTGCAGGTCGCGAAGAGCCCGCAGTCGACCGAGAGCAGCAGGTCGTTGGCCCGGCTCAGCACCTCTCCCGGATCGGCGGCGTGGCCGGCGACGGCCCGCAGCCCGAAGCGGATCTGACCCATGAAGGCGGCCGCCTCGACGTCATGGCCCTGCACATCGCCGACGCAGAAGGCGAGCGATCCGTCGGGCAGCGGGAAGCCGTCGTACCAGTCGCCCCCGATGTCCAGGCCGTGCCGGGCGGGTGCGTAGGTGGCGGCGGCGCGCAGCCCCGGTGTCCCCGGCAACACGGCAGGCAGCATCTCCCGCTGAAGTGCCTCGGCGAGCTCGACCCGGGCCCGCTGTTTCTCGGCGCCTTCCCGCGCCTGGGCGGTCAGCCGCCCGAGCGTGGTCAGCAGATCGTCCGCGCTCGCCGACCGCGGGGGACGACGCCGAAGCATGGGCCGCTCCCAGGTGCGTCGGTGCCCGGGCCACCGCGGCGCGTGCGTGCGTCTCCGCAGTGGCCGCCTGACCTGGCCTCATGGGGCTCTCGGGGAGCCCGCCTCTCCCGATTCATCTTATTTCTGCGGTGTGACTTCCGCTTGACGACTCCGCCCGCCACGGGCCGTCACCCTCTGTAGCCGCTTGCGCGGCAGCGTTCAGACGGCCGCGGGACGGGCCACCTCCAGATGCCGGACACCGGACCGCACGGCCCAGAAGAAGACCGCGAGCGCGAGGGCGGCCACGGTGACCGAGTCGTACGGGGCCGGGAGCCGGCCGGAGCCCTCGAAGGTGCCCAGCCAGGAGAGCACCATCAGGGCGATCAGATAGACCACCAGCCAGGCGCCGGTACGGAGTTCGGCGCCGAGTGAGCGGCTCGGGCCGGCACCGTCGCTTTCCAGGGCGGCCTTGTCACGGGCGCCGGGGCGGCGCATGGCCAGGAAGATCAGCAGGCCGCCGAGCACGAGGGGCAGGGCGAGGCGCAGGTCGTGCCAGCCCGACCAGTAGACGAACTCGCTGGCCACCACGAAGCTGAGCGGCGCGATCCAGCCCAGCCCCGGGATCCAGCCGGCGGTACGGCCGCCCGGTTCGGCACGGAACACGGCGACCGCGACCGCGGAGGCGGCGTAGATCAGCAGATACATGGTGCCCATGACGCTGACGATGTCCTGCCAGCCGCCGAACGGCAGCAGAAAGATCATGATGACGACGAGGTTGATCGCCAGGGCCCGGCGCGGGATGCCGAACCGCTCGTTGACCTTCATGAAGTACCGGGGGATGGTGCCGTTCTTGGCGAGCGCGTAGGTGTGCCGCGCGTTGATCGCCACGCCGACGTACGCCGAACCGCCGGGCGAGAGCACCGCGTCCGCGTACAGCAGGCTGGCCAGCCAGTGCAGATTGAGGATCAGGGCGAGCTGGCCGAACGGTGACTCGAAGGAGACGCCCTGCCAGCCGTTGCCGAGCAGATGCTCGGGGACGGTGAAGAGGAACGCCAGTTGCAGGGCCAGGTACATGATGACGGCGAGGCCGATGCCGGTGAGCACCGCGGCGGGAATGGTCCGGCGGGGGTTGCGGGTCTCGCCCGAGAAGTCCAGCGGAGCCTGGAATCCGTTGACGGAGTAGACGATGCCGCCGCCGGCCAGCGCGGTCAGGCAGGCGACATAGCCGTACGGGGCGAAGCCGCCGTGATCCGTCAGGCGGCCGGAGTGCCAGCCGGAGGCTATCAGCGCGATCACGGTGACCACCGGGATCACGATCTTGAACACCGAGACCAGGTTGTTGAGTTGGGCGAACATCCGCACCGCGAACCAGTTCAGCGCCGTCAGCACGGTGCTCAGGCCGGCGGCCAGGGCCAGCCCGGAGAGCGTGAGGGTGTGGCCGTTGTAGATGCCCGGCAGGTAGTGCGCGGCGTACTGCATGATCGCGCTGATCTCGGCCGCGGTACCGCCCACCGACAGCAGCGTCGACCAGCCGATGAGGGTGCCGACGAGCCGGCCGCTGGCGAACAGGGGCCAGCGGACCGTGCCGCCGCCCTCCGGCCGGGACGCGCCGAGCTCGATCATGACCAGGGCGACCAGCCCGCACAGCAGACCCGCCCCGACCCAGGAGAGCAGCGCCGCGGGGCCGGCCGTCTGGGCCGCGTACATGGCGGCGAACAGCCAGCCGGAGCCGACAATATTGGAGAAGCCGATGCCCGTCAGCCCCCAGAAGCCCAGGTCACGGCGCAATCGGCGCTCCTGCGCCTGCACTTCCGGGACATCGGCCCCGTCGCCCTCACCCGATACCTGACGCTCCGCCACGAGAACGGCCTCCTTGATTCACTGTTCCAGCTCGCCGGACCCTACTCGACGATCACGGAGGAGGAATTTGCCGTTCCACCAGCGGACACTTCCTGCACGCAGCGCAGCGTCGAGGTGCTGGAGAGTGCGGATCGGTACACAGCCGCTCACCCATGATCAGAAGGGTAAGTGGCACCACTGACAACGGCTTTGACCCGCACGGCCCCCGTCGGCACGGACGGCGGGTGCTTCGCCGGGTGAGGTCAGGAGACCTGGTCGACCGGGATGCCGGAGGCCGTCGCCAGGCCCTCCCGGCGGGCGCGAGAGGATCTCAGCCGCAGGTCCAGCAGCCCGACCAGCATGCGGAGCGGTGCGGCGGGTGCCGTCGGCCCGGAGGCTGATCCTCGGGCCGGCCGTCTTCGGCGAGGGCGCGCAGACCGGCGAGTTGGGCGCACAGCACCACGCTGATCGCCGCGATCTCCTCCGGCTCGGCATGGCCCTTCTCGATACGCAGCCAGGAGGCGGGCGGATCGTCGACGGGCGCGCTCCCGTCGAGGGGCGTGGTGTGGCCGACGGTGGCCCCCTCCCCGGCCGCCGTGTCCCCACCGGAGGGTGTGCCTGCACCGCCGGCGGTGCGCTCGTCGGGGGCCGTACCCACGCCGGCGGAGGCGTCCCCGTTGGCGGAGGGAGCGCCATTGACAGAGGGGGCCCCGTCGACGGATGTGCCCTCGCTGACGGGTGCGGCGGCGCCGTTGACTGCGCGCTCCTCCAGGGTGGTGTCCTCAGCGAGGGGGGCGGCCTCGCTGAGGACGGTGCTCGCGTCGGTGGATGTGCTCATGTGTGGGGGTCCATGGGCTCGGTGGTGGTACACGGTCCGTGACGTGCCGCCCGGCGGTCCACGGTGGGTGTTCGGGCAGGTCACAGGGCCGACGCTAGAAGCGCGCCGGGGCGCTGTCGCGCGGTGGGCCCGCCGGCTGCGCCATTCGGACGACCCGCCGGGGTCCCAGGCGTGATATCCGGGGCCGGGGCCGTGTTGCTCCCGGCCCTCACGGGGTCGGCGGCGAGCATCGCGCACAGGGATGTGCAGGCACGCGGCTGCCGGATGACGCAGTCAGGATGGCGGGACGATGAGACGTGATCAGGCCGACGACGGGTGTGCCCTTCCGCGGCACGACGGACGCCGGGGGTTCTTGAAGTGTGCGGCGGGGGTCGCGGGGGTGGCCGCCGCGGGACTCGGCGGGCAGGCGGCCGCCGCGCCGGCGGACCGGCCGGTGGGCGGGTTGCGCGACGGCGGGCTGCTGCCCGACAAGGTGCCCTTCCACGGGCGTCATCAGGCCGGCATCGTGACCCCGCAGCAGCTCTTCGCCGGCTTTGTCGGCTTCGATGTGCTGGCCCAGGACCGCGACGGCCTCACCGCCCTGTTCCAGAAGCTCACCACGCGGTCGCGGGTGCTGGCGGCCGGGGTGAAACCGCAGGACGAGCGGGTCGCCTCGGAGGAGCCGACCTCCGACTCCCTCACCATCACCCTCGGTGTGGGCGCCTCGCTGTTCGACGACCGCTTCGGCCTCTCCGGGCACAAGCCCCGGCATCTCAAGGCGATGCCGGCCTTCCCCGACGACCGTCTTGAGCCGGCCCGCTGCCACGGTGATCTGTCGTTGCAGGTCTGCGCCCAGCACCCGGACGCCGTCGTCCATGTGCTGCGCGATCTGGCGCGGGAGACGGACGGTCTGCTGCGGCCCCGTTGGCGTGCGGACACCTTCCTCAACCCGTCGCGGCCGTCGGGGTCGCCGCGCACCTTCGTCGGCTTCAAGGACGGGATCGTCAATCCGGAAGTCGGCTCGGCCCGGGAGATGGACCGGCTGCTGTGGGTGACCCCGCCCTGCGGGGAGCCGGACTGGGCACTGGGCGGCAGCTATCAGGTGCTGCGCCTGATCCGCTTCCATGTCGAGAAGTGGGACAAGGTGCCGGTGTCCCGCCAGGAGAAGATCTTCGGCCGGCGCAAGGCGAGCGGTGCGCCCCTGGACGGCCGGCACGAGTCTGATGTGCCGAGGTACCGCGAGGACCCGCACGGCAGAAAGATCCCGCTCACCTCACACATCCGACTGGCCAACCCCCGCACCGAGAAGACCGACAAGTCCCGCTTCCTGCGCCGGAGTTACAACTACGACGCCGGTTACGACAGCAAGGGGCGGATGGACCTCGGGCTGGTCTTCTGCGGCTACCAGCAGGACCCGGAGCGGCAGTTCGCCACCGTACAGCGACGCCTCCGGCACGAGCCGCTGTCCGAGTTCATCACCCCCATCGGCGGCGGCTACTTCTTCGTGCTGCCCGGGGTACGGGGCGCCGACGACTGGTTCGGTTCCCGGCTGCTGACGAAGACCTGAGCAGGTCCGGCCCATGGACAGAGGGCGGCGCCGAAACCCGGCGCCGCCCTCTGCCGTACCCCGGACCTGCCGACCGTCAGCGGCGCGGGAGCTCCGGGGCACGCGGCTCAGCAGATCCGCGGCAGCTGCTCGCCCAGCGGCAGATCGACGACCCGGGTGCCGCCCAGCGGGGTGCGGGCCACGACCATGCCGGGGTGGGTCTCGACGGTCTCCCCGATGATCTGCGCGCCGGCGCCCAGGGGGTGCGCGCGCATCGCGTCCAGCACGGCGTCGGCGTGCTCACGGGGGACGAACGCCACCAGCTTTCCCTCGTTGGCGACGTACATCGGGTCCAGGCCGAGGATGGCGCAGGCATTGGCGACGGCCGACGGTACGGGGATGGCGCGCTCCTGGATGACGATGCCGGTGCAGGAGGCGGTGGCGATCTCGCACAGGGCCGCGGCCAGCCCGCCGCGGGTGGGATCGCGCAGCACATGCAGATCGGGGGTGACGGCGAGCATCGACTCGACGAGGCCGCCGAGGGCCGCGCAGTCGCTCTCGATCTCGACGCCGAATTCCAGGCCCTCACGGACGCTCATGATGGCCACGCCGTGGAGGCCGATGTCCCCGCTGACGATCACTACATCGCCGGGGACCACCCGCTGCGGCCGCAGATCGACGCCCGCCGGGATCAGACCGATGCCGGCGGTGTTGAGGTAGACGCCGTCACCGTGGCCCGCCTCGACGACCTTGGTGTCGCCGGTCGCCACCTCGACCCCGGCGGCCCGCGCCGCCGCGCCCATGGCGTCGGCGACCCCGGCGACCACCGGCATCTCGACCCCCTCCTCCAGGATGTAGCCGCAGGAGAGGTAGGCGGCTCTGGCGCCGCTCATGGCAAGGTCGTTGACGGTGCCGTTGACGGCGAGGTCGCCGATGCAGCCACCGGGGAAGAAGAGCGGCCGCACGACATAGGAGTCGGTGGAGAACGCCAGCCGGACGCCGCCGAGGGACACCGCCGCGGAGTCACCGAGCTGGGCGAGGATCTCGCCACCGAAGGCGGGGGCGAAGATCTGCTGGACGAGTTCGGCGGACAGCGCACCGCCACCGCCGTGCCCCATGACGACGCGGGGCTGGTCACGGAGCGGGGTGGGGCAGGTCCAGCCGGAGATGTCGACGGTGGGCAGACCGCGGTCGGCCGGGGTGGGGCCGCCGGGGGTGGGGTGCTTGGTGTCAGGCAACGGGGCTCGCCTCCTGCGGGGTGGGCGTGGTGCCGAGTCGGCGGTAGAGGTAGTAGGCGGCGCAGGCGCCCTCGCTGGAGACCATGGTGGCGCCGAGCGGGGAGCGCGGGGTGCAGGTGGTGCCGAAGGCTTCGCACTCATGCGGCTTGAGGAGCCCTTGGAGGACCTCCCCGCTGCGGCAGGCGGCGGGTTCGCGGGTGGTGATGCCCTCGACGGAGAAGCGGTGCTCGGCGTCGTAGTCGCGGTAGCGCTCCGACAGCCGCCAGCCGCTGGCGGGGATGGTGCCGATGCCGCGCCAGGAACGGTCGGTGACCTCGAAGACATCGGCGAGCATGGCCTGGGCGGCCGGGTTGCCCTCGCTGCGAACGGCGCGCGGATAGGCGTTGTCCACGGTGTGTTCGCCGCGCTCCAGCTGGCGGACGGTGCGGCGGACGCCCTCCAGGATGTCCAGGGGTTCGAAGCCGGTGACCACGATCGGCACCTGGAAGCGGTCGGCCAGTTCGGGGTACTCCCCCATGCCCATCACGCTGCAGACGTGACCGGCGGCGAGGAACGCCTGGACCCGGCAGCTGGGCGACGTCATGATCGCCTCGATGGCGGGCGGTACCCGGACGTGCGAGACCAGCAGGCTGAAGTTGGGGATGCCGAGCTTGCGCGCCTGATGGACCGTCATGGCGTTGGGCGGTGCGGTGGTTTCGAAGCCGATGCCGAAGAACACCACCTCGCGGTGCGGGTTCTGCTGGGCGATCTTCAGGGCGTCGAGCGGGGAGTAGACGACCCGGACGTCGCCGCCCCGGCTGCGCACCTGGAACAGATCGCGGTCGCTGCCGGGCACCCGGAGCATGTCGCCGAAGGAACAGAAGATCACGTCGGGGCGCGAGGCGATCTCCAGGGCCTTGTCGATGACCTCCAGCGGCGTCACACAGACCGGACAGCCCGGACCGTGGATCAACTCGACCTCATCGGGCAGGAGTTGGTCGATACCGTGACGGATGATGGTGTGGGTCTGTCCGCCGCAGACCTCCATCAGGGCCCAGGGCCGGGTCACCGTGGCCCGGATCTCGTCGAGCAGCCGCCGGGCCAGCTCGGGGTTCTGGAATTCCTCGAGGTACTTCACCGGCTCGTCTCCCGCGCTCCGTCGTTGAGGGCGGCCGGGGGTGTGCCGCCCGCCCCGTCCCACCCCTGGGAGGCGGCAGCCGCTTCCCAGGGATCACCGAACTCCTCCTGCAGCAGGCCCAGTTCCTCGAACAGGGCGAGGGTGTGCCGGGCGGACTCCTCGTCCAGGCGCTGCAGCGCGAAGCCGACATGGACGATGGCGTACTCACCGACCTTCAGGTCGGGGACGTACTCCAGGCACACCTCCTTGACCACTCCGCCGAAGTCGACGGTCGCCATGCGGGTGCCGTCCCGTTCCTCGATGTCCAATACCTTGCCGGGTACCGCCAGACACATGGGGCCTCTCCTCGTCGTGGGTACGTTGCGTCCGCCGTGCCGCGGTGCCGCTCAGCGCACGGCGGCTCCTGCCGTGCGCGCCGCCACGACGATCTGACCGAGCGCCAGTCCCCCGTCATTGGGCGGGACGCGGCGGTGGCGCAGGACGGTGAAGCCGTCCTCCCGCAGGAGGCGGGCGGTGGCCTCGGCCAGCAGGGTGTTGGCGAAGACCCCGCCGGTCAGTGCCACGGTCGTCAGACCGGCGCGCTCCCGGGCCCGCGCGCAGCCGCGCCGGACGAGATCGGCGACCGCGGTGTGGAAGCGGGCCGCGATCAGCGGTACGGCGGTGCCCGCACGGACGTCCTCGACGACGGCGGTGAGCACCGGCGCCGGGTCGGCGACGAGGTCGGCGGCCCCCGGTCCGGCCGGCCCGGCGCGCAGCGCGAACGCATAGCCGGGTCCGTGGTCCTCGCCCGCGGCCAGGGCCGCCGCTTCGAGGGCGATGGCGGCCTGGGCCTCGTATCCGGCATGGTGGCAGACCCCGGCCAGCGAGGAGACGGCATCGAAGAGCCGGCCCATGCTGGAGGTGGGCACGCAGTTGAGGTGGCGTTCGAGCTGCCGGGCCAGCAGCGGCCGCTCGTCCGGGGGGCAGGCCGCCACCGGGGGCAGGTCCTCGGCCCAGTCGATGCCGGCGGCGCGCAGGTGGGCGAGGGCCATCCGGTAGGGGCGCCGTACGGTGGTGTCGCCGCCGGGCAGCGGGACATAGGCGAGCTGTCCGAAGCGGCGGTATCCGTCGTAGTCGGCGAGGAGGATCTCGCCGCCCCAGATGGTGTGGTCGTCGCCGTAGCCGGTGCCGTCGAAGGCGACCCCGATGACGGGGCGGCCGTCGCGGAGGCCGTGTTCGGCCATGGCCGCGGCGATATGGGCGTGATGGTGCTGGACGCGTACCAGCGGCCGGCCGTCGGTGTGGGACTGCGCCCACCGGCCGGAGCGGTAGCCGGGATGCCGGTCGGCGGCGAGGAGTTGGGGACGTACGCCGGTGACGGTCTCCAGATGCTCCTCGGCCCGCTCGAAGGCGAGCTGGGTCGCCAGATCATCCATGTCGCCGATGTGCGCCGACAGCCATGCGCGGTGCCCTTCGGCGAGGCAGAGCACGTTCTTGAGGTCGCCGCCGGTCGCGAGCGCGGGCCGGACCGGCACCGGAAGAGGGATGGGGAACGGCGCATAGCCGCGGGAGCGGCGTACGAACAGCGGCTCCCCGTCGCTGATGCGGACCACGGAGTCGTCGCACGGGATCCGGATCGGCCGGTCGTGGGTGAGCCAGGCGTCCGCCAGGTGCGCAAGGCGCCGTACGGCCTCGTCGTCGTCGGTGACGATCGGTTCGCCCGCGACATTGCCGCTGGTCATCACGAGCAGCCGGGGCCCCGGAGGGTCGCCGGGCAGTCCGAGGAGCAGGTGGTGCAGCGGGGTGTACGGCAGCATGACACCCAGGTCGGGGCTGCCGGGGGCGACGGCATCGGACAGCGTGGGTGCGCCCGGGGCCGGTGCCGGATGCGGGGTGCGGCGCAGCAGGACGATCGGGCGTACGGACCCGGTGAGCAGCGCGCGTTCCTCCGCCCCTACCCGCACCAGGTGCTCCACATCGACGGCATGACGGGCCATCAGCGCGAAGGGTTTGTCGCCGCGGGCCTTGCGGTGGCGCAGCAGGGCGACGGCGGTGTCATCGGAGGCGTCACAGACGAGGTGGTAGCCGCCGAGGCCCTTGACGGCCACGATCGCGCCGTCGGCGAGCAGCCGCCGGGTGTCGGCGACCGGGTCGGTGCCGGGTGCCGGGCGCGGGGGGCGGGTGCGCTCGGCGGGGTCGGCGGTCAGCAGCCGCAGCCGGGGGCCGCAGTCATGGCAGGCGATGGGCTGGGCATGGAACCGCCGGTCGCCCGGGTCCGCGTACTCCCGCGCGCAGCGGGGGCACATCGGGAAGCGGTCCATGGTCGTCAGCGCACGGTCGTAGGGGACCGCGGTGACGATGGTGAAGCGCGGCCCGCAGTGGGTGCAGCTGAGGAAGGGGTGCCGGTAGCGGCGGTCGGCCGGGTCGGTCAGCTCGGCGAGGCAGGCCTCGCAGGTGGCGGCGTCCGGGGCGACCAGGGTGCGGGAGGGGCCGTGGGCGCGGGAGGGGAGGATGCGGAAGCCGGCTTCGCCCGCCACGGCGATGTCCTGGCCGTCGACGGTCTCCACGACGGCCAGCGGGGGCGCCTCGCCGCTGATGCGTTCGCCGAAGCGGGCCAGCGCCGCGGGGGCGCCCTCGACCTCGGCGACGACGCCCTCGCCGGTGTTGGTCACATGTCCCGTCAGGCCCAGTTCCGTGGCGAGGGTGTGGACGAACGGGCGGAAGCCGACGCCTTGGACGACGCCGCGCACGGTGATCCGGCGGCGTGCGGCGGCTGTGGGAGGGGCCGTCACGAGGGCCCCCTCGGCCTGCCCGGTGGTCATGAGCGGCTCGACGCCACGGTGTCGGGGTCGGCGGTGTGCGCATGGCCGCCCGGTACCTGATGGGCGTGTGTGTGCTCCCCGGCGTGGGCGTGCTCTTCGTTGTGCGGGTGCGCTGCTTCGTGGGTGTGGCCTGCTTCGTGGGTGTGGCCTGCTTCGTGGGTGTGTCCCTCGTCGCACGGCTGGCCGTCCTCGGCGTCGTGGACGTGGTGGGACTTACGGGTCATGACCGGGATGTGCACCGGCGCACCGTCCCGCGCCGCCAGCGCCCGGTCCAGCAGCAGACCGTCTCCCTCACCACCGCGCGCCGAGGTGAGGACGACCTCCACGCCCGGGTTGATGCGTTCGACGTTGGCGCGGAACTCCTTCTCGTCGAAGGAGACCGCCTCGGCGATGTCCATCTTGGTGACCACGACCAGGTGGGCGAGCCCGAAGGCGGTGGGGTACTTCAGCGGCTTGTCCTCACCCTCGGTCACCGACGCCAGCACGATGCGCAGCGTCTCCCCGAGGTCGTACGAGGCTGGGCAGACCAGGTTGCCGACGTTCTCGATGAACAGCAGGCGGGTGTCGGCCGGGAGCCAGCCGTGGAGGTGCCCGCCCAGCATCTCGGCCTCCAGGTGGCACAGCCCGTCGGTGAGCACCTGTTTGACGGGCACTCCGGAGCGGGCCAGCCGGACGGCGTCGTTCTCGGTGGCGAGGTCGGCGGTGAGCGCCGCGACCGGAACGCCCCGGCTGCGGGCGAGGGTGAGCTCACGCTCCAGGAGCGCCGTCTTGCCGCTGCCGGGGCTGGAGAGCAGATTGACCAGCGCGGTGCCACGGGCGGCGAGGTCCTCGCGCAGGGTGTGGGCACAGGCGTCGTTCTTGGCAAGGACCGCCTGTTGCAGGTCGACGACACGGCACATGTTCAGCGCTCCTCATGAGTCGGTACGTGTACCGGGGCGTCGTTCCAGCACACACTGACGATCTGCAGTTCCCGGCCGGACAGCAGCTCGGCCGTGGCGCCGCCGCAGCCCGGACAGCTGAGCTGCGGCGGCATGCCCACCGGCCAGGTGTCCGCGCAGGGGCCGCAGCGGGCGCGGGCCGCGACGGATTCCGTCACCAGCTCCGCGCCCTCCAGCACCGTTCCGGCACAGGCGAGTTCGAAGGAGAAGGCCAGTGCGTCGGAGACCACCCCGGCCAGTTCGCCGACCTGCAGCCGGACGCTGTTGACGCTGGTGGCCCCGGCGGGCCGGGTCGCGCTTTCGACCTGGTCCACGACCGCAAGCGCGATGGACATCTCGTGCATCGGTCCCTCTCTGGTGCGGGGACGACCGGGTGCCGCTCGGTTTCATTAGACGGCGCGTCCGAAGGGCGGCCGGGGTGCCTCGCCGGGGCGGCGCGGCGGCGTACGCCGTTCGGTGCAGCGCCGCCCGTCACATGGAGCGAATGCGCATATAGCGCTTGATGTCAGGCAGCACGGACTTCACGACGAGGGCGAGCGCGGCGGCGAGGGCCCCGCTCAGGGCGAGCTTCAGCATGGTGTCGTGTTCCTCTCACTGGTGTGTGGTCCGGCGGCGGACGGTGTCGGTTCCTCCGCGCCGACCAGCCGCAGGATGAGCTGTACGGCCTCGTCGACCGCGGCGCCGACGGGTTCACTGAGCCCGATGCCTTCGGCGACATCGGCCGGTTCGCAGCCGACGACCATGACGCGCTCCGGGCGCCGGCCGCCGGTGCCCGCACTGAGGGTGTCGAGCAGCGCGAGCACGGCGTCGGGGGTCATGTGGTGCCCGTCCAGCGTGGTGGCCGGCGGGCGGTCGGCGGGAGTGGTGGCGTCGAGGAGGTAGACGGTGCCGGGTTCACCGCCGCGCGCGGAGGCGTCCACGAGGAGCACCGTGTGGTAGCCCTCCAGCATCTGGTAGGCCAGATGTACGCCCCGTACGCCGACGTCGACGACCTCGACCCCGTCGGGGAGTTGATGCTCATCGAGCCGGCGGACGGCCTCGACGCCGAAGCCGTCGTCGCCGAGGAAGATGTTGCCGACGCCGGCGATCAGCGTCTTCGCGGGCCGCTTGGTGCCGGCTGCCTCGGGACTCACGCGTCCTCCAGGGGAGCGACTTCGTCGGGTTGGAAGTACAGGAAGCGGCCCTGCTCGCGCCGGATGTCGACGCCCGGATCGCCCTCCACGGTCACCGCGAGGTGCACCCCGCCGTCGACGTCGTGCAGCACCGCCTCCACATGCGCCGTGCGGCCCTGGAGGAAGAGGTCCTGGGCATCGGTGCGCCGCAGGCCGGGGCGCAGCAGCACCCGGCTGCCGGCACCGACCGACCGCCCGTCGACGGTGATCCGGTCGCGTACGGGGTCGACGCTGCGGTCGCTCTCCGGGTCCCACCAGGGGGTGTCGGGGCGGACGCCCGGTACCTCCGGGGCGAGCTCGTCGGGGGCTGCCGGGCCGGGTCCGGTGACCTCGCGCAGCGCCCGGACGGCACCGTGCAGCCGCTCCAGCACCTCGGGCGGCATGGTGTCGGCGAGCTCGATGACCTCGGCGGCGCGGGGGTCGGTGCCACGGGCCTCGCGCTTCTCCTCGTCGGTGAGGGCCGCGGTGCGCAGGGCCAGGATCTCGTCGATCTCCAGGGCGTCGTAGAGCGCACCGGGGCTTTCCGGGGCGATGGCCGGGTGGTCCTCCAGGATGATCGGCGCGGAGAGCACCACATCGGCGCGGCCGGACTCACCGGCCAGCACGGGCCAGACGTGCTCGTTGCGGCAGGCCGCGACGGCGCCCCTGGCCCACTCCGGAGGGTCGGTCATGGACACGAACGCGCCCGCGCTCAGGCCGAGGAGGAGATGAGCCCCGACCAGTGAGCGGGGCAGTGCCGCGGCGCGGTCGGACTCGGTACCGTCCGGTTGCCAGGTGCTGGTGTTCTCGACGGTCGCGGTCAGCCGGAACGCCGCGTAGGGGCCGTCGAGTTCACTCGCGGTGAGCCGGACCAGGCCGTCGGTCCCGGCACTGTGGCGCACCAGCCGGCCGACGAGCTGTCCGTCGGCGTCGTGGACCTGCTCGGTCTCCTCCCGCGCGGGCCGGGTGAAGGGGACGGTGACGCCCTCACCGGTCAGCTTGGAGATATCGGCCACGAGCGTGACGCGTTCCTCGACGCCCTCGTCCCAGGGGACCAGCACCCGGTCGGGCAGTTCGAGTTCCGCCACGGTCTCGAACCCGCCGTCCGCACAACGGCGTTGGACCGTCCGCCGCTGTGGGCGCAGGAACCGCAGCTCGGCCGAGAGCCGGGCGCCGGAGCGGGGCTCCATGAGGCATTCGGTGCGCTGGAAGGAGTGCTCCGCACTGCCGGCGCCCCAGTGGGGCGGGACGAGCACCCCGAACTGCCAGCGGAGTTGGTTCTTGGCGGCGGACGCGCGGTACGGGTAGAGCACATAGCCCTCGAACAGCACGGCGTCCGCCACCTGGCGGGCGGCGGCGAAGCGGTCCGCCGTCTCCTCGGGCAGCACGCTGGTCGTCACGGCGCGGTCCTCTCACTGACAGAACGGACGGCGGCGCCCGGGAAGAGCCGGGCGCGCGGTGCGGGCGGTGCGGTGCCGTCGGCGGCGGCCAGCAGGGACTCGACGGTCGCCTGCCAGGAGGGCAGAGCGTGCCGGGAGCGGTAGGCGAGGAGCGCGTCGAGGGTTTCGCGGGGCAGCCGCAGCCAGCCGCAGCCGGGGAAGTGCGTCTCGGTCATCTCCTGCCAGACGGCCACCGGCATCCGCACGGACGCTTCCTTGTTCCAGGGCACCGGCTGGACCTGGAAGCCGCCGGGGCCGGCGAACACCGTGCCGGAGAACAGCAGCAGCAGCGGGACCTCGCCCTCGCGCAGCGCATGGAAGTAGCGGCCGACCGCGACGTCCAGGTCGTAGGTGCAGGGGACGGGGAGATCCACCTCGGTCTCGCCGGTGAAGCCGGGGACGACGAGGGAGACCTGGGCGAACTGCAGGGGGTGCAGGGTGGTGCCCCAGCGGGACCGCTCGCCGAAGAGGTCGGTCAGCGCCTCGGCCTCGTCGGACCGGTAGCCGCGCCGGGCCGGTTCGATGCGGAGCTGGCAGCGCAGCGCGAGGGCGTGCACCCGGGCCGCTTCAGCGGCGGTGATACGCAGCCGGAAGAGGAGGGTGGGTGCGGCGGCGTAGCGGTCGGCGCGTACGCCGGTGCAGACGAAGGACAGCTCGGTCACGGCCGGTCGTCCCCCTTCGGCTCGCGGGCCCGGCGGGCGACCTTGGTGAAGAAGTCGGAGAGCGCGGCGCGTGCCTCGGCGCCGCCGTCGAAGCCCTGCCACAACAGCCGCATCCGGCCGACGAGTTCGTAGCAGATGTCGACGGGCACCAGATAGCAGTCGATACGGCCCTCGGAGCGGCGCAGCAGCAGCGCCTCCACATCGGGCTGGAGGAGGGTGGCCAGCCGGCTGGCGGAGAGCACGGTCTGCCAGGTCGACGGGTCGAGTTCGCTCTCGGTGGCGCCGGCCGGGCTGGGGTAGAGGGCGGCCAGCCGGTCCTGGTCGGCGTTGCGCAGGAAGAAGGCGACGCCGACGGGGATCTGGAGTTGGTCCCAGGCCGCGTCGTCGAGGGTGTGGCCGGGGTCGACGAGATAGCGGTCGGGGACCGTACGGAACTGTCCGGCGCCGGAGCCGGGCCGGTCGAAGAGCAGCGCGCACGGGGTGCAGGCACAGGCCAGCGCGCGGCGTTCGGTGTCGACCAGGTGGCGGTGGTTGTGCTCGGCGAGCACCACGGCGCACAGTTCGCAGCGTTCGGGGGCGGCCGGCACCGGTGCCCGGAAGCGGCGAAGGCCACGGTGGGCGGGCGGCGGTCCGAGGCGCGGGGGCAACGCCGTTGGCCGGCCGCTCACGAGGCGGTGGCGGCGGTAGGCGGGCGACGGGAGATCTGCAGCAGCGCCGGCTCGGGCCGCTCGCCCGCCGCCTCCCACTGCATCGAGGTCACCTCGGGCGCGAAGCAGGACACGGCGGCCTCGACGGCCTGTTGTGCCTGCCGGCTGGTGCTCGGGCAGCCGCAGCCGCCGGAGTCGCCGGAGCGCAGCCGCAGCGTTCCGGTGTCCGCGTCGAACTCCGCGACCTCGGCGGGGTGTTGACGGCGGACGCCGTCCAGGGCGCGGCCGATGCGGGCCGCGGTGTCCTCGGGGTGCAGATCGTGCAGCACCAGCAGGCTGGTCACCAGATCGTCGCCCAGCAGCGCCGAGCGCGGGCCGCCGTCGTCGGTGCCACCGCCCAGGAGGTGCATGATCCGGGCGAGTCCCGCACCGTAGAAGTCCATCAGGACGCGGACGAGTTCCTCGGCGGCGGCGCTCGCCTCTCGGTCGTCGCGCCGCGCGAGGCGGTCCAGTACCTCTTCGACGCGCCGGCCGGTGGCCTCGGCGTTCGGCACGGCGGCGGACGCCGCGGCACCGCGGGACGCGGCGCCCCGGGGTGCACCGGCCTGCGGTGCGGCGGCCTGCGGTGCGGCGGCCTGCGGTGCGGCGGCCTGCGCCGTGGTGGCCCGGGCGCTCATCCGGAGAGCCCGCTCAGGCCGGTGGGCACATGCATCTTCTGTACGGACTGCCCGTTGCCGACGTACATGTGGACGCCGCAGGGCAGACACGGGTCGAAGCTGCGCACCGTGCGCATGATGTCGATGCCCTTGAAGTTCTCCGGGGAGTTCTCCTCGAAGATCGGGGTGTTCTGGACGGCGTCCTCGTACGGGCCGGGGGTGCCGTAGGTGTCCCGGGTGCTGGCGTTCCACGGGGTCGGCGGGTACGGGTGATAGTTGGCGATCTTCCCGTCCCGGATGACCATGTGGTGCGAGAGGACGCCGCGCACCGCCTCGGTGAAGCCGCAGCCGATGGACTCGTCGGGGACCTCGAACTTCTCCCAGGTCTGGGTGCGTCCGGCGCGGACCTCCTCCAGGCCCTGCTCCGCGAAGTGCAGCGCCATGGCGGCGGTGTACGCCTGGAAGTAGGTGCGGGCCCGGTTGCGCTCAATGGCGTTGCTCCACTTGGGGATCTTCCACTCGAAGCGGGCCTCGGGCCGGGTCATGGAACGGGGCAGGTCGATGGTGACGCTGTGGCCGGTGGACTTCACGTACGGGGTGTCCACCAGTCCGGACAGCGCGGTGGACCACAGCCGGGCGATCGGGCCGCCGCCGGTGTCCAGGGCCAGATGCTCCTTGCCGTCGAACCAGCGCGGGGACATCACCCAGCTGTACTTGTCCGCGAAGTCCCGCTTCTGCGGGGCGGGGATGGTGTGCTGGTTCCAGGGGTGGCGGGGGTCGACGGGGTTGCCGAGCGGGTCGTGGGTGACGAACTGCTCCTGGCCTTCCCAGTCCTGGTAGTAGGAGCTGCCCAGCAGGATCCGGATGCCCAGGTTGATCTCGGTGAGGTCGTTGGTGACCAGTTTGCCGTCGACGATGATGCCCGGGGTGACGAACATCTTCCGTCCCCAGTCCGTCATGTTGCGATAGGTGAAGTCGCAGTGGTCCGGGTCGTTGAGCGCGCCCCAGCAGCCCAGCAGTACGCGCCGGCGGCCGACCTCCTCGTACCCGGGCAGCGCCTCGTAGAAGAAGTCGAACAGGTCGTCATGGAGCGGGACGACCCGCTTCATGAACTCGACGTAGCGCATCAGCCGGCTGAGGTAGTCGGTGAAGAGCTGGACGCTGGCGATGGTGCCGACGCCGCCCGGGTAGAGCGTGGAGGGGTGCACATGGCGGCCCTCCATCAGACAGAACATCTCCCGGGTGTAGCGGCTGACCTGGAGGGCCTCGCGGTAGAACTCGCCCTCGATGGGGTTGAGGGAGGTCATGATGTCGGCGATGGTGCGGTAGCCGTGGTCGCCCGCGTGGGGGGCTTCGGTGCGCTGGGCGAGCTCCCAGACACCGGGGTTGGTCTCGCGGACCATCTTTTCGCAGTAGTCGACCCCGACCAGGTTCTCCTGGAAGATGTTGTGGTCGAACATGTACTCGGCGGACTCGCCGAGGTTGATGATCCACTCCCCCAGGTGCGGGGGCTTCACGCCGTAGGCCATGTTCTGCGTGTACACCGAGCAGGTGGCGTGGTTGTCACCGCAGATGCCGCAGATGCGGCTGGTGATGAAGTGTGCGTCACGCGGGTCCTTGCCCCGCATGAAGACGCTGTAGCCGCGGAAGACGGACGAGGTGCTGTAGCACTCCGCCACCCGCTTCTGCTTGAAGTCGATCTTGGTGTGGATGCCGAGGCTGCCCACGATCCGGGTGATCGGATCCCAGGACATCTCCGTCAGACCGCTGCCGTCGGCCGCCTTCGTTCTCGGTGCCATCGTGAGTGCCGTGCCCTTCTTTTGCGCGCGGAGGTGAGGTCGGACGGACGGTCCGGGGTGCCGGAGGCTACGGGCGGGGTGTGCTCACCACGGTTTCCGGTAGCCGGTGGTCAGTTGGTCGCCGCGGTGGCGCCACTTGGGCTCGTGGTCGACCGTCCTGGCCGTGATGCTCCGCAGACGGCGGACGACGCTGCCGTACGCGGCGCTGGCGCTGCTGGAGAGCTTGCCGCCGGGCGGCTCGTCCATGAACGGCATGAACTTGTCGGGGAAGCCGGGCATGGTGCAGGCGATACAGATACCGCCGACGTTCGGACAGCCGCCGATACCGTCCATCCAGCCCCGCTTGGGCACGTTGCATTTGACCACGGGACCCCAGCATCCGAGCTTCACCAGACACTTGGGCGAGTCGTACGTGGTGGCGAACTGGCCCTGCTCGTAGTAACCGGCCCGGTCACAGCCCTCGTGCACGGTCTCCCCGAAGAGCCAGGTGGGCCGCAGCTGGTCGTCCAGCGGGATCATCGGAGCCGCGCCCGTCGCCTGGTAGAGCAGGTAGGTCAGCGTCTCCGAGAAGTTGTCCGGCTGGATCGGGCAGCCCGGCACACAGACGATCGGGATCCCGGCCTTGGACGTCCAGTCCCAGCCCAGGTAGTCGGGCACACCCATGGCTCCCGTCGGGTTGCCCGCCATCGCATGGATGCCGCCGTACGTGGCACAGGTGCCGATCGCCACCACGGCGAGCGCCTTGGGGGCGAGCCGGTCGATCCACTCACTGGTGGTGATCGGCTGGCCGGTCTCCGGGTTGTCACCGAAGCCGCACCAGTAGCCTTCCGGCTTGATGGACTCGTTGGGGATCGACCCCTCGACGACCAGCACGAACGGGTCGATCTCGCCACGTTCGCCCTTGAAGAACCACTCGATGAAGGTGTCCGCGCCCCCGACCGGACCGGATTCGAAATCGATCAGTGGCCAGTGGACAGCGATCTTGGGCAGCCCCGGCAGCACACTGAGCGCGATCTCCTCAATGCTCGGCTGCGTCGCGGCGGTGAGCGACACGGAGTCGCCATCGCAGCTCAGGCCGGCGTTGATCCAGAGAATGTGGATCGGGGACTCGTCCTCGGCGGACGGCTTTCCGTTCGCTGCGGCCTTGTCGGCCACGCTCGAAGCTGCAGACATGGGGATGTCTCCTAGGCAGATATGCAACGAAAGCACTCATTCAAGACTTCCATCCACCTTGGTAACACCGATACCGAAGCACGGGGCGGTCACCAGGGGCCGTTGTGGTGACATACCACCCGAGCGTCCGAATCAAAGGCCACAGCTCCACAGCGGGTCACCGTCCTCCGCGGAGGCGTGCGGTCGGTCCGCCCCGGCATGCCGCACGCCCCCGGCGCACCGTGCACCGGGGGCGTGCTTGTCGTGACGAGGCCGTCCGCGGCCGTCCTTGCCGCGAGCCCGCGGACCGGGCCGTCAGCCCAGGGAGCCGGCCGTCACCGCGGTCACGTCGAACCGCCCTCCGCACACCCGCAGTCCGCGGCTGCCGGTGGTCATCGACTCCTTGGATCCGGGCGGGTAGACGAAGACGAGCTGCGACTTGGCCCAGCACGGGGTGTCCGAGACGCCCTCGTTGAGGGTGTGCAGCAGGGCGTGTGCGCTCTGGCCCGGCTGCAGCCGGACGACACCGCCGGCGCCGCCCTCGCGGGTGGCGGGCTTGCCGACGGCCGAGCCGTCACGGTTGATCAGCGAGACCCCCGGGAAGCCGCGCAGCGAACAGGCCTTCTTGCCCTTGTTCGTGAAGACGAGGGGGTAGCGGATGTTGCCCGCACCGGCGTCGGAGGCGCCCAGGCGCAGCGACATGTTGGCGGCGGTGCAGCGGTCCGAGGCCGCCGTGGTGGAGGTATGGGCCTCTGCGGCGCTCGGCGCCTTGCCCGTCGGCTTACCGCCGGGAGAGGCGTCCGCTTTCGCCGACGGCTTCTGAGCGCCCGCGGAGGGCTGCTCCTTCGCAGCGGACGGCTGTGCACTGCCATGAGACGTCTTGTCCCCGCCACTCGCCTTGTCATGGGACGTGGCGGGTGCGGCGGCCGACGAGGGGCGGGATGCGGCGTCGGGGCCGCCCTCACAGGCAGTGAGCGCAAGCGCCGCGACAGCGATCAGCGATCCCGCGGCGACACGACGACCGCGGCCGAGCATCTTGATGGTGAGCGACATAAGTGTCCCCCTCGTCTGGTAGGGCGAGCTCTCGTAGTGGGGTGCGGTCCGTCCGTTGCTCGTTCCAGCGTGGCCCTGGGCACTGCCGGTCCGCTAACGAGGCACTAACACACCACTAACGAGCTTGGATGCTCGGCACGCCGATATCCCCGGCAACCGGTGTGACCAGCCGGGTTTCGGGGCGCGCCGCTCAGACTCGCAGAAAATTCCCGAGGTGCGGATGCGGCACCCCCGAGTTCAGCCGTTCCGCCGACCTGGACCATCGGCCCCACGGGCCCCTGCGGGCCCACCGGCACCGGTGGGCCCGCAGAGGGCCGGGTCCGCTACTCCCCGTGTCCCCGGTCGCCACCGTTGTTCGGCGGGCCGGGGACGGGATTGCCGTAGGAGTCGCGGCCGCCCCCGCCCGGGACGCGTACGCCCGCGCCCTGGGCCGGGGAACCGGTGCGCAGGCGTAGAAGGACCGGGACAATGCCGCGGACGGCGGGCGCCGTGGAGCACCCGCCGTCCGCGGCCCCTACAGGGCCTCCCCCTTCGCCCGGTTCACGGCCGACAGCACCGCCCGCACCGAGGCCATCAGGACGGAGGTGTCGCGGCCCGCACCCCAGTACGTGGCGCCGCCGATACGGCACTGGACGTAGGCGACCGCGGCACTGTCCGGGCCCGGGGCGAGGGCGTGTTCGGCATAGCTGAGGATGCCGACGGGGTGCCCGGCGGCGGCCAGCGCGTCGGTGAAGGCGGCGAGCGGACCGTTGCCGGAGCCTTCGTAACGCCCCCGGCCGTCCGCGGCGTTGCCCCCGCCGAAGCTGCAGACGACACGGTGCTCACCCGGCGCGGGCTCGGTGGCGCTCCAGGAGTCGAGCGTCAGCGGGCCCTCCTCCCCCGGCGCCAGATAGGTGCTCCGGAAGAGCTCCCACAGCTCCTTCGGGGTGGCCTCCTGCCCGCTGTCGTCCGTGGCGCGCTGCACCGTGCGGGAGAAGTCGGGCCGCAGGTCCTGCGGCAGGTCCAGACCGTGGTGCAGCTGCAGGAGGTGCGCGATCCCGCCCTTGCCGGACTGGCTGTTGACCCGGATGACCGCCTCGTAGGTGCAGCCGAGGTCTGCGGGGTCGACGGGCAGATACGGCACCGTCCAGGGCGCCTCGGACTCCGGTACGCCCAGGCGGGCCGCGCGCCGGGCATGGTGGGCCAGCCCCTTGCTGATGGCGTCCTGGTGGGTACCGGAGAAGGCAGTGTGGACGAGCTCCCCGGCATAGGGGTGGCGTGGATGGACGGGCAGCTGGATGCAGTCCTCCACCGTGCGGCGGACGGCGGAGAGATCCGAGAAGTCGATCATCGGGTCGACGCCCTGGGTGTGCAGATTGAGCGCGAGGGTGACCAGGTCGACGTTGCCGGTGCGCTCCCCGTTGCCGAACAGACAGCCCTCCACCCGCTGCGCCCCGGCCAGCACGGCGAGTTCCGCGCAGGCCACTCCGGTACCGCGGTCGTTGTGCGGGTGTACGGAGAGGACCACCCCATCCCGCCGCGTCAGATGCCGGTGCATGTACTCGATCTGGTCGGCGTACACATTGGGTGTGGCGACCTCGACGGTGGCGGGCAGATTGTGGGTCACCGGACGGTCCGGCGAGGCGTCCCAGAGGTCCGTCAGACCGTTGCAGATCTCCAGCACGAGATCGGGCTCGGTGAGGTTGAAGACCTCCGGCGAGAACTGGAACCGGATGTCGGCCCCGGGCCGTGCCGCGGCCAGCCGGGCCATATGCGTCGCGGCGTCGTGTACCAGGTCGCGTACCTCCGCCCGGCTGCGGCCGAGGACCACCTCACGCCACGTGGGTGCGGTCGGCGTGTAGAGGTGCACGACGGCGCGCGGCAGCCCCTCGATGGCCGCGAAGGTCCGATCGATCAGTTCCCGGCGGGCCGGGGTGAAGACCACCACCGTCACGTCGTCCGGTACCGCACCGCTGTCCGCCAGGTGGCGGACGAAGTCGAAGTCGGTACGGCTCGCGGAGGGATAGGCGACCTCGATCTCCTTGAAGCCCATCGCGACCAGCAGGTCGAACATCCGGCGCTTCCGGGGAGTGTCCATCGGCTCGGCGAGCGCCTGATTGCCGTCGCGCAGATCGACCGGCACCCACAGCGGGGCCCGCTCGATCCGGGCGGCGGGCCAGGCCCGTCCGGTCAGCGGTACCTCGACGCGGTCCTGCGCGGGACGGTAACGGTGGGCGGGCATCGCGCTGCCGCGCTGGGGATTCCACGCCGGCGCGTCGGCGGGTACCGGGCCGGCGGGGGTACGGAGCGCGGGGAAGCCGCCCGCGGCGGTGCGGTCGGCTGAAGTGGTACGGGGCATGATGGTCCTTCACAAGCCGGACGGGGACCGGCAGCACCGAACCCCGCGGCGGGGTGCCGGTCGCGTCAGGCCCCGCCGCGGCGGCCGAGAAGGAGACCACGCAGCTTCATGGCCGGTACACTAACCACGAAACAACTCCTCAGACAACCTGAGAGGTATGACGGGATGTCACTCGAAGCTCTCCGCCCCAGCCCCCTGGTCGAACAGGCCGCCCAGCGGCTGCGCGACCAGATCACCGGCGGGCACTGGCCGGTGGGCACCAAACTCCCCGGCGAAACCACGCTCGCCAAAACCCTCGGCGTCGGCCGCTCCACGGTCCGCGAGGCCGTACGAGCCCTGGCCGGCGCCGGGTTGGTGCAGCCACGCCAGGGCGCCGGCGTCTTCGTGATCGCCACCGAACCCACCGAGGACTGGCCCACCCGCCTGCGCCGCGCGGCCGTCGCCGATGTCTACGAGGTCCGCGCCATGGTCGAGGTACAGGCCGCCCGGCTGGCCGCCACCCGGCGCACGGAGGCCGATATCGCGGCGATGCGGACCGCCCTGGAGGGACGGCGTTCGGCCGCCGGAGCCGGCCACGCGGCTTTCGTGGACGCGGATATCGCACTGCACGCGGCCGTGGTCGATGCCGCACACAACCCCGTCCTGACCGATCTGTTCACGGAGTTCGCACCGGCACTGCGCCAGGGGCTGATCGACCTGGTGGAACTGCTGGGGCTCGGGGGCAAGGAACCGCAGCACGGCGATGCCCGGCACGCGGAGCTGGTCGAGGCCGTGGCGGACGGCGACGGGGAGGCGGCGAGCCGCGTCCTGCAGACCGAACTCGAGGAGACGCTGGCACAGCTGCTGAGCCGCTGACCTGCACCGCACGGACCGCGAACGGACGCCCGCCGATTTCCGCCGCGCCCCCGCATTCGACAGGATGGGAGGCATGACCGAGATCCGCACCCCCCGCCTCATCCTCCGCCGCTGGACCGACGACGACCTCGCCCCCATGGCGGACATCAACGCGGACCCGCTCGTCATGCGCTGGATCGGCGACGGCTCCACCCTCGGCCTGGACGGCACCGCCGAGGAAATCGAAAGGTGGGAGGAGGAGTGGGACGACGAGGGCTTCGGCCTCTTCGCCGTCGAACTGCTCGCCTCGGGCGAACTGGCCGGATGCGCCGGCCTGTCCGTCCCCGAGTTCCTGCCGGAGGCCCGGCACGAGATCGCGATCAGCTGGCGCCTCGGCCGGCAGTACTGGGGCCAGGGCTACGCCTCCGAAGCCGCCCAGGCGGTGCTGGAGTTCGCCCTCCAGGACCGCGGCCTGGACCGCGTCATCGCCATCAACCGGCTCGGCCATGAGTCCTCACAGAACGTCGTACGCAAGCTCGGCATGGCCTTCGAACGCGAGGCGACACATCCGGAGTACGGCCATGCACTGACGGTGCACAGCATCGACCTGACGGAGTATCAGGGCTGAGGGGGGCCGGGGGGGCAGGCACCTGGGAGCGAGCGCCGGGGACCGGGCACTGGGCGCCGGGGGCCGGGCACTGAGCGCCGGGGGGGGCGGCCCGACGCCTCGAAGTTCCATGACTTTCCCCCTCCGGGCCATGGGGCCCCTCCAGCACCACGCAGCGAACCGGAACCAGCAGCGGGCAGCGGGCAGCGGGCAGCGGGCAGCTGACTGTGGTGCCTGGTGGGCCGGAGCAGCTCAGCCGGCGGCTGTCGATTGCTGGGCGAGCTCCAGATCGAGGGTTTCACTGGCGCCGGCGGTGAGGGATATCGGGGCGGAGTGCGGCGGGTAGCCGGCCGCGGTGAGGGTGTAGTGCAGGCCCGCCAGGTCGGAGAAGGCGAAGGCGCCGTCCGGTCCGGTGACGGTGTGTCCGGCGACCGTACCGTCCTCGACGAGGGTCACGGCGGCATCGGCGAGTGGTCGGCCGCCCGGGCCCCGTACGGTGCCGCGGACAGCAGCCGTCGGCTGGAGGCGGGCGTCCTGCCGTTCCGGTGTGCCGCCGGACAGCTCCATGGCCCGGGCTTGCGGCTGATGACCTACGGCGCTGAGGACCAGGGTGTAGTGGCCTGGCGGTAGTTGGGGGACGTGCCAATTCCCCTCGGCACCGGAGGTCGTACGGGTCACCACGACGCCTTCGGCATCGGTGACGACGATGCTCCCGCCGACCAGCGGGGTGCCTTCGGCGCCGCCGAGCAAGGTGCCGCCCAGTCGGCCGGTGGGTGCGAGGATCAGGTCGACCCGGGTCGAACCGCCCTTGCCGTGATACGTGGCGGAGGCCGCGTACGGGGCGTGGCCGGGCGCGGCGCCCGTGAGGACGTAGGTGCCGGCCGAGGGGGCGTCGAGTGCGTAGCGGCCATCGGCGTCAGCCGTGGTGACGCCGGCCTGGCGGCCCTGCCGGTCGATCAGGGTGATGCTTGCGCCGGGTACCGGGCTGCCGGAGGTGTCCGCCACCCGGCCCCGGAAGCCGGCGGCGTCGGCATCGGCACTGTCACCGGCACCGACACCGGCAGTCATCCCGTCGGGGGCGGGCCGGGAGGGGGCCGTGTACCGTTCGGCGACCGGCTGCGCCCAGGACGGCGCCGGCTTCACCAGCGGGACCAACTGACCGACGGATTCAGTCAGTTGGGACGGTCCAGCCAGTTCGGCTGCTGCAGCCGCTGCGGACGGGGCAGCAAGGGCCGGCGGGTCAGCAGGTGCGGGCAGGGTGGCGGCGATCGGCGCGGCGGGCTCCGCCGCCGGCCGCGCCGTACCCCGCGCACCGTCGGTGTCGGCTGCGTCCGCCGCCGCTCCGTCGGTGCTCTGCGCGACCGGGGTCGGGCGAGACACCTTCCGCTGTGACGGCAGGAAGCATGCCAGGGCGACGCCGATGAGGACCGCGGCCGTGGCGATGAGGAAGGAGACCCGGAAGCCGGCCATCGTGGGCACCGTGACCGGTCCCACGCTCTTGGACATATGGGCCAGCACCATGCCGATCACCGCACTGGACACCGAGGTGCCGATGGAACGCATCAGGGTGTTCAGACCGTTGGCCGCGCCGGTCTCCGAGGCGTCGACAGCACCGATGATCAGTGCCGGCAGCGAGGAGTAGGCCAGGCCTATGCCGGCGCCCACGACCACCGCGATGATGACGGTCTGCCAGGCGGCATTCATCAGGCCGATGCCCGCACCGTAGCCGATCGCGATGACCAGCATGCCGAGCAGCAGCGAGACCTTGGGGCCGTGCCGCGCGGCGATCCGCGCGTACAGCGGCGCGACGAACATCATCGTCAGGCCCAGCGGCGCCATGCACAGCCCGGCCACCACCATCGACTGACCCAGCCCGTAGCCGGTCGACGTGGGCAGTTGCAGCAGCTGCGGCAGCACCAGGGAGATCGCATAGAACGCCACACCGACCGTGATCGATGCGAGGTTGGTCAGCAGCACCTCACGGCGTGCGGTGGTCCGCAGGTCGACCAGCGGATCGGCGAGACGCAGCTCCATCACGCCCCACAGCACCAGGATCAGCACCGCAACACCGAAGAGTACGAGGGTGGTCGGCGAACCCCAGCCCCAGTCGCTGCCCTTGGTGAGGGGCAGCAGCAGGGCCACCAGACCGGCCGACAGCCCGATGGCCCCCGCCACATCGAACCGCCCCTGGGCCCGTACCGCGGTCTCCGGTACGACGAGTAGGGTGAGCAGCATCGACAGCACGCCGAGCCCGGCGGCACCGAAGAACAGGGTGTGCCAGTCGGCGTGTTGGGCGACCAGTGCCGCGGCCGGCAGTGCGAGCCCGCCGCCGACGCCGATCGATGAGCTCATCAGACCCATGGCCGAGCCGAGCCGTTCGCGCGGCAGCTCGTCGCGCATGATGCCTATGCCGAGCGGAATCGCGCCCATGGCGAAGCCCTGCAGCGCCCGGCCCACGATCATGGTGACCAGGTCACTGGTGAAGCCGCAGATCAGCGAGCCGACGACCATGACCGCGAGGCTGGTCAGCAGCATCCGCCGCTTGCCGTACAGGTCACCGAGGCGCCCCATGATGGGAGTCGAGACGGCGCCGGCGAGGAGGGTGGCCGTCATGACCCAAGTGGCGTTGCCGGGCGTCGTGTTGAGCAGCACCGGCAGGTCCTTGATGACCGGCACGAGCAGCGTCTGCATCACCGCGACGACAATGCCGGAGAAGGCGAGGACCGGGACGATACCGCCGGAGGATCTGCGCCGCCCACCCACAGCCGGGTCGGACACCGGGGGCACGACTGGGGTGCCCCCGGCCCTTCCGGGGAGCTGGTCCGTCGTCGTCCGGTTCATACGCGCGGCCTCCAGGGCGGCAGAGGTGGGTGGGGGTCGTCAGGGGGCGAAGCAGAGCGGCCGGCGACGGGTACCTGGGGGCGTGAGCGTCGTCGGACCGCAAAGGGCGTCAAAGCACGAGGGCGGTGAAGGCGTCGTCGAAGGAGCGGTCGAAGTGTGGTGGCGTCTGCGGGCATCGGCACGATCAGGCCGCTGACGAGTGGAGCGTTCTCCGCGCACGGCTGATACGTGCATGGCGAACGCTTCTACCCCGGCGCCCTATTCCTCCGCACGGCTCGACTTCTCGCCCCGACATCCGTGATCTGCCTCACGCAGCCCCACCCTGCACTCTTCCCCGCCCTGTGCACCGGACCTCCCCTGCTCTACCTGAACGCGGATCCTCCGAGCCCGCCGAATCCAGTGAACAGCACACCACTGACAATCCCGCTCGAACCCGATCCCCCCGCTCCCGCCCACACCTCTCACGGCACCCCGCGCATTGCCGTCACCTCAACGGCGAGCGGCGCGCGGCGCTTCCGCGACGCCTCTGACCTGCACGACTCTTACACGAGGTGCACACACTTCCGCGTTCAACACCGCGCGCGCGGTATGTTTTGAGCGCCCTGAATGCGCCGAGATGTCACCGCCTCCCGCGGCCCGAGAGCTGCACACCGCCCGGGGGGGGGCTCAGCCCGCGGCCACTCCGGCATCGGCGCCGGCCACGGCCTTCGCCAACACCCTTCCCTGCAGGGCGGCATCGAGTTGCGCGCCCCGCTCCGAGTCCAGGTTGAGTTTGGCGAGGATGGCCGGCACCGCAATGCTGGGAAGGGTGTGCTCAAAGAAGACAGTCAGCCTGCGACTGAGGTCGGCCTGGTTGGTCAGGGCCTGCGACATCATCTGCAGCCCGGCGAACGCGCCGACGAAAAGCTCGGCGGTCTCCCGCACGACGATGCTCTCCAGGATTTCGCCGCGGTCCCGGGCCTCGTTCAGCAAGCCCTCGACGAACCGGGTCCACGACAGCATCGACTGCTTGCGGTCGAGATGGTTGGAACCCTGCTCGACCGCCAGTCGTGCCGCACCCCGCTGGATCGGATCGCTGCGCAGCCGGAAGGCCAGCACCTGGCCCGAGTCGACGAATTCCTGCAGCTTGATCTTCTGCGGCTCCACGGCGATATCGACCACCTGCTCCTCGAGCACCGCGAGCGCCAACTGCTCCTTGGAGGCGAAGTGGAAGTACAAGGCGCCCTTCGTCACGCCGGCGCGCTCGAGGACTTCGGCGATCGTCGCGCGGTCGTAGCCTTGCTCGTCGAAAACCGACGCGGCCGCCTCCAAGATCACTCGCCGGGTCCGAATCGCGCGGTCCTGTTGTGCCACAGGACGCCTCCTGTCTCTCGATGTATCCACGTTCCGCAACAGTTAGCTACAGCTCAAGTCGCCGCTGGATCAGCCACTTTCCCCTTTTCGTAGGCCCGGCATTGAAAATAAAACCGGATGGTACGTATCTTATCAGCGATGTACCTCAACCCGTAGCGACGCCTGGGGGCAGTCATGAGCGACACGATGCAGGTCAGCGGCACTCTTCAACCCAGGTCTCCACATCCGCTGCACCTCGACGGGGACCGGGCCGCCACACCGCGGAGCCGCCGCAGCATCCAGGTCACTCGGGAGTTCGTACACCGCCCCCTCGCCGACGACATTCTGGTCACCTCATGGCGCCGGCTCGATGACGCGCATTTCTCGCTGACCGCCCAGTGGCCGCACGATCACGGGTATTTCACCCCCAACCGCGGCCGACACCATCTCATCCTCACGGGTGAGACCATCCGCCAGGCCGGGTTGCTGCTCTGTCACGCCGAGCTCGGCGTACCACTCGGCCACCACTTCATCCTCGGCGACCTCGTGTACACCACACACCCCGAGCATCTCGCGGTGGGCAGCGGGCCCACTCCGCTGACCATCGACGTCGTCTGCAGCAGGATGCGCAGGCGGTCCGGCATGATGACCAGCGGCCACTTCGACATGACCATTCGCAAGGGGGGCCGGATCGTCGCGACCGGTCACTCCGACGTCACCGTCACCTCACCCGCGGTCTACCGCCGGATCCGCGGCGAACGGCTGACCGCGCGGCGCACTTTCGACCCGCTTCCCGCCCCCGTTCCACCCCGGCTGACCGGCAGCGCCAAGGACAGCGACGTCCTGCTCTCCCCCACCGGCCGGACCGACCGCTGGCTGTTGCGCATCGCGCCAGGCCACCCCGCGGTGGTGAACCCGGCGAACGATCACATTCCCGGGATGGTGCTGCTCGACGCGGCGCAGCAGGCCGCACGCGCCCTGACCTCGCCCGATGCCTTCGTCCCGTACGCCTTCGGCACCGTTTTCCGCCGGTACGCCGAGCACGGCACCCCCTGTGTGATCGAAGCCCACCGTGTCCCGTCAGCACTGCCCTGCACCACCACGGTGCAGGTGACCGGCCTACAGGACGGCGATCCGGTCTTCGTCTCCACGCTGACCGCGCTGGACCCACGGGACTGACGTCCCGCTCATACGGCACACAGTTCTCCCCTGGCCGGCGCACTCTTCTGAGCCTCCGCGCCCGTCCCGGGCGGCCACCTGCCCGTGCGGGAGCGGCTCTTGCGGCATGGGCAGCCGACCCGGTGCAGCGGCACCACCACACACCAACCGACAGTCCTCCGGGGGCGGTATGCCCACCACAGGCACGTGAAAGGCCGGACCACATGAGTGATCTCAAGGGAAAGACCGCGCTGGTGACGGGATCCAGCCGGGGTATCGGCAGGAGCATCGCGCAGCGCCTCGCCGCCGACGGCGCGCTGGTCGCCGTCCACTACGGCAGTAATGACACCGCGGCCAAGGAAGCGGCCGAGAGCATCATCAGTGCGGGCGGCCGGGCCTTCATAGTCGGTGCGGAACTGGGGGTTCCCGGCGATGCCGAGGCCCTCTACGCGGCGTTCGACGACGGCCTGAGGGCGTACGGCGCCGAGCCCGGTCTCGACATCCTTGTCAACAACGCGGCGATCAGCATTCCGGGGCACATCGACGAGGTCACACCCGAGGACTTCGACCGCACCCTCGCGGTCAACACCAAGGCCCCGTTCTTCATCGCCCAGCACGGTCTGCGCCGGATGAGGGGCGGCGGACGCATCATCAACGTCTCGTCGGCGGTGACGAGTACGGCGTTCCCGTCGACCATCGCCTACGGGGTCTCCAAGGGCGCGGTGGACACCTTCACCCTCACCCTGGCGAAGGATGTCGGCGCGCGGGGCATCACGGTGAACACCATCGCCCCCGGCTTCATCGAGACCGATATGAACGCGGCGATGCGGGCGACACCTGAGGCGCACGCCGCGCTGGCTTCCCTCTCCGTGTTCAACCGGATCGGCAAGCCCCAGGACATCGCCGACGTCGCCGCCTTCCTCGCCTCGGACGACTCCCGCTGGATCACCGGCCAGCGGTTCGACGTCACCGGCGGCTCCATGCTCTGACGCCGCCGGGCACCGCCCTGGGCGGGCGCGGGCCACGGCGTCGTCAGGCGTCGTGGAAGACCAGGCCCAGGGAGTGCCGCCGGCCGGAGCGGACGGTGCTCACACCGTGGCGTACGGGGCCGGCCGACCAGCCCCGTGCGGAGCGTACGGGGCGGTCGCGGGTGGTGAAGATCAGTCCGTGGCCCTGCGGCAGGACGGTGGTGGTGCCGCGGGACTGGGCGCGCGGCCGCTGCTCGACGAGGAGGAATTCCCCACCGGTGTAGTCGGTGCCCTGCTCGTCCAGGCCGATGACCACCTGGAGGGGGAAGACCATCTCCCCGAAGATGTCCCGGTGCAGCGCGTTCCAGTCGCCCTCTCCGTAACGCAGCAGAATCTGCGCGGACTTGGTCTGCCCGGCTTCGTGGCACAGGGTCAGCCACTCCTCCAGGGTGTCCGGCCAGGGGGCCGGTCTGCCGAGCTTGTCCGCCCAGTCGCGGGCGGTCTTCAGCAGGTGCGGGTAGAACGCCTCGCGCAGGGCCTGGACCGGTTCGGGGAGCGGGTCGGCGAAGTAGCGGTACTGGCCCGAGCCGAAACGGTGCCGTGCCATGTCGATGGTCGAGCGGAAGCGGGCACGGCTGCCGGATTCTGCGCCGTGGGCCGAGGCCGGCTCGTCGTACAGCGCGCTGAGGGCGTGGCAGTCGGCCGGGCTGAGCAGACGTGGGGTCACTGCGCAGCCCACAGTGTTGAGTTCCTCGGCCAGCGCCGTCCAGTCGGCGGCGGCGACGCGCTGGGCGAGCGTGGCGGGGCGGGCGTGGCGCTTGGTGGCCGTGGTGGTTGTAGTGGCCGTGGTGGTTGTAGTGGTCGTGGTGGTCATGGAGCGCTCCCATGGGGCGTGGGTCGGGGCGGCGCCCGGCGATCGCGGGCGACGCCGGGCAGCTCAGAGGACATCCGGCAGGGCGCCCTCGATGTCGAGGAGCTGCCGTTTGCGTACGGGCCCGCCCGCGTAACCCGAAAGGGAACCGTCCGCGGCGATCACACGGTGGCAGGGCCGGACGACGAGCAGCGGGTTCGCGCCGATCGCCGTTCCGATGGCGCGCACCGCGCCCCGTGCCGCACCGATGTCGGCGGCGATCTTCCCGTACGTGGTGGTGGTGCCGTACGGGATGGTCTCCAGCGCCTGCCACACCCGCCGCTGGAAGTCCGTGCCCCGGGCGGGGGCATAGGCGATGCCGAAGCGGGTCAGCTTCCCGTCGAAGTAGGCGCGGAGCTGGTGAGCGATGCCGGCGAAGGCGGCGGGGGCGTATGTCCAGCCGTCCTGGACGGTCGCCCCGCCCTTCTGTCCGGGCACGGACAGCGAGGCGAGCGCGAGGCCGCCCGGCGCGGTGGCCGATTCCTCGCCCGCCAGCAGGAGTTCGCCCAGCGGGCTGTCGAGGGTGGTGTAGAGCGTCATGGTCCGGTGCTTTCCGTGGTGGTGGGGCGGGGGCTCGCCGGCTCCGTGGCCGGCGCGTTCCAGAAGTGGTGCATCGCGTACGAGCGCCAGGGGCGCCAGGACGGCGCCCGCTCCTTCAGACCTGCCGTCGCTGCTCCGGCCCGGCGCATGCCGGCCAGTACGGCCACATCGCCGGTCAGCAGGACATCGGGGTCCCCGAGGGCGCGCATCCGGATGTATCCGGCGGTCCAGGGGCCGATGCCGCGCAGCCCGAGGAGCGCGCGTTCGGCCTCGTCACGGTCGGCTCCGGCGTCCAGGACGACCGTGCCGTCGGCGAGTGCGGAGCTCAGGGTACGCAGGGTCGCCCGCCGTGCCTCGGGCAGCCCGAGCTCGGTGAGGGTGGCCTGCGCCAGGTCGTCGATGCGGGGGAAGAGGTGGGTGAGCGCTCCGGCCGGCTCGGGCAGCGGTTCTCCGTGGGCGGCGACCAGGGCGCCGCCGAGCGTACGGCCGGCCGCGACCGAGACCTGCTGGCCGAGTACGGCACGGACGGCGAGCTCGTCCGGGGCGGGAGCGCCCGGCGAGCGCAGTCCGGGGCAGCCGTCCACCAGCCGCGCCAGTTCAGGGTCCGCACCGAGCCGCTCGGCGACCGCGTACGGATCGGCGTCCAGATCGAAGAGGCGGCGCACCCGCTGGCTCGCGGTGGTGAGGTCCCGCAGCTCGGTCAGGCGCAGCCGGCAGTCCAGCCAGCCGTCGCCGGCCGCCTCGTCGACCTCGGCGATCCCGGTTCCGTGCGGCAGCCGCAGGGTGCGCCGGTAGGTACGGGCGCCGGGCTCACCGCCGACCTCCTCGACACCGGTGATCGCGCGCCGCTGGAGGTGGTCGAAGAGCTGCCGCGCCGCATACGGCCCGCGGAAGGCCAGCCGCAGCGGCAGCACCCCGGGGGTGGTGGGCGGCGCGACCGGTCCGAATCGCGTTCCCTTGCCGGGGCGGGCGGCGCGCAGCTCGCTCGGGGTGAGGGCGTAGATCTCCTTGATGGTGTCGTTGAACTGCCGCACGCTGGCGAAGCCCGCCGCGAAGGCGATCTCGGCCGCCTGCAGTCCGGTGGTCTGCAGCAGGACCCGGGCGGTGTGGGCACGCTGTGCCCGCGCCAGGGCGACCGGGCCGGCGCCCAGCTCGGCGTTCAGCTGGCGCTGGACCTGCCGGGCGCTGTAGCCGAGCCGGGCGGCCAGACCCGAGACGCCTTCCCGGTCGACCACACCCTCGCTGATCAGCCGCATCGCCCGTCCGACGAGATCGGCACGGGCATTCCACTCCGCCGAGCCGGGCACCGCATCGGGTCGGCAGCGCCGGCAGGCACGAAACCCGGAGCCCTGGGCGGCCGCTGAGGTCGGGAAGAAGGCGACATTCCGGCGTCGGGGCGTGGTGGCGGGACAGCTCGGCCGGCAGTAGATCCCGGTCGTGGACACGGCGAAGAAGAAGGCGCCGTCGAATCTGGCGTCCCTGCTGCGCACCGCCTCGTACCTGCTGTCCTCGTTCATCACAGAGTCCACTGTGCAGCAGGTCAGGCGGCGGCGCTGGCGGAAATCGGACGGAGCGTTCGGGGTGTGGGGGCGCCGTGGGGCCGGGCGGTCCTGCGGGCCGACCGGTCTTGGCAAGGCACGGGCGTGCGGGCTCGGGTACCGGCTCGCGGCCCCGGCTCGTAGCTGCGGATCTGCCTCGGGAACGCGGCGCGAGCGACGGCCGCCGAGCAGAGCGGTGGCCAACGGCCCGAGCGTGCGTCACACCGACGGTCCGGCAGACAACAGCCTTTAGCAGTACGGGAGTTCAGGCTTACAGGCCCCGGGGAGAAAGTCTCGTGCGGGCATCCGACTGAATCGTCCGGCGTGGACCCCTAGGCGATTTGCCCGAATTGAGGGATTCTGCCGCGTCGAACCGGCCCTACGACGCCACTATCGCAAGGATCACCAGGAACGCGACCAGCGCGAAGGTCTCCCAGCGCATCGCCCTCCGCAGGACATTCAAGTCCGAAGAATTCCCCGACCCACCCCTCAGCGGCGAGTACCCGCCGTCGTCGCTGGTCCCGCTGTCCCCGTCGTCACTCACGCCGTGCTCCCGCTCTCCTGCCGTCAGCTCACCGACGGCCTGCCCATCGTCGGCCGTCAGCGTATCCCCCTGCTCAGCGGCACCGAGAGGCGGCTACGAATGCGGACCAGGCCCGACTACGGCATGGCCACGGCTACGACCGGCGAGTGGGAATGCCGTTCAAGGCGGTGGCATCGGCCAGTCGTCCAGCGAGCCACCGCGCCATTCGACGAGGCGGGGGTCGTCCAGCTCGATGTCCCCGGCCGGGGCGGCGACGCCCGCGCGGCGGAGGAACTCGGCAACATCGCCGCGGCCATGGGCCAGGCCGACGATCTGCCCACGCACGGTCACCCGTCGGCCGCCGGACGGCGTCGGCGGGTGCACGATGACAGGCGGATGCTCGGTCATGCCTCCAGCGTGCGCTGGGCTCCGCGCTCGCGCATTTCGGCAGCCGCCGTGAGCGTCAATCCTCCGCCGCCGCGGTGCGCCCGCCCATCGGCGGCGCCTGCGCTTGACGCGCGGCCTGCAAGCCCGCCCGTTACCTCGACCGGAGACCGGTCCGTCCGCGACAATCGCGGCCATGACCATGGATGATCTTGTGATTCCCGATACCCGTGCCTGCCGTGCCGCGCTGGAGGTGGCGAGTGCCTACTGCTCGCCCGCGCTGCTGAACCATTCCGTGCGGGCGTACCTCTGGGCGGCCGGCTATGCCTCGGCCCACGACATCGCCTTCGATCCGGAACTCCTCTATGCGTCGGCCATGTTCCACGACATCGGGCTGGTGAAGGAGTTCGACAGCCACACCGTGCCCTTCGAGGAGGCGGGTGGCCATGTGGCGTGGGTGTTCGGGGCGGGCGCCGGGTGGCCGGTGGAGCGGCGGGTACGGGCGTCCGAAGTGATCGTCCGGCATATGTGGGACGCCGTGGAGGTGGCACTGGATCCGGAGGCACATCTGCTGGTGTTCTCCACCTCATTGGACATCTCGGGGCAGCGTCCCGACGCCCTGCCGGCCGGCCTGCGCACCGAGGTGCTGGCGCGCTATCCGCGGCTCGGCCTCGGCGAGGAGTTCCTGGCGTGCTTCCGGAACCAGGCCGAGCGCAAACCGGACAGTTCCGCCGCGGCCTCGGTCCGCCAGGGCATCGCCGCGCGGATCTCCGCCAATCCGCTGGATGCGCCCGGGGCGTAGCGGGCCGATCCCGGTGCCGTACGAGGCCGCCTGCCGGACAGGGCGGTCGGCGGCAGCGGCAAGAGGAAGCCCCGGCCAGACGGGGGGACGCTGGCCGGGGCGGCTTGGGAGGGGTGCATCAACACCCACACCCATTTGAACGGTGAACAACAGGCTGGCGTTCCACACGCAAGACGTGATGGTCATCACTCCGGGGCCACCCTCGCCGTCGCCCGCCGCTCGCCCGAGCAGATGTCGGACTCAGCTTTCGGTGGTGTGTCCGGAGAGGCGTTCGACGCCGCGCAGGAGGGCGGAGTGGTCGAGGCCGCCGTCGCCCTGGGCGCGGAGGGCGGCGACGAGTTGGGCGACGACGGTGCCGACGGGCAGGGCGGCGCGGGCGGCGTCGGTGACGATGCCCATGTCCTTGTGGTGCAGGTCGATGCGGAAGCCGGGCTTGAAGTCGCGGGTGGTGAAGTTGTCCTTCTTGCGGGCCAGGACGGTGGAGCCGGCCAGTCCGCCGCCCAGGACGTCGAGGGCGGCGGGCAGGTCGACGCCGGACTTCTGCGCCGCCGGGGGGGTGAGGGGAGGGGCGGCGCACCGGGCGCGGGGGTGCACACCGCGCCCGGCACTCCGTCCGGATCGAGTCCGGCGCCGGTCCGGCGTCAGACCTTGAGCGGCTTGATCGCGGTGGGCGCGTGACCGGGCTCGGTCGCGATGTCCTCCCACTCGTTGACACTGGCGATGTCGGAACCGCTCATCGAGATATTGGTGATCCGCTCAAGGATGGCCTCGACGACGACCGGGACGCGGTGCTCGGCGGCCAGCTTCTTGGCCTCCTCGAAGGAGGCGCCCAGCTGACTCGGGTCGGTGACCCGGACGGCCTTGCAGCCCAGGCCCTCGGCGACCTTGACGTGGTCCACGCCGTAGACGCCCAGCTCCGGCGAGTTGATGTTCTCGAACTCCAGGTTGACCTGGAAGTTGATGTCGAGGTTGCGCTGCGCCTGACGGATCAGCCCCAAGTAGGCGTTGTTCACCAGGACATGGATGTACGGGATCTTGTGCTGGGCGCCGACGGCCAGCTCTTCGAGCATGAACTGGAAGTCGTAGTCGCCGGAGAGCGCGACGACCGGCGTCTCCGGGTCGGCGGTGGCGACGCCCAGCGCGGCCGGGATGGTCCAGCCGAGCGGGCCGGCCTGGCCGCAGTTGATCCAGTGGCGCGGCTTGTAGACGTGCAGCATCTGCGCGCCGGCGATCTGGGAGAGGCCGATGGTGGTGACGTAGCGGGTCTCCGGGCCGAAGGCCTTGTTCATCTCCTCGTAGACGCGCTGCGGCTTCATCGGGACGTTGTCGAAGTGCGTACGGCGCTGCAGCTGGGCCTTGCGCTCCTGGGTGGCGGCCGCCCAGTCGCCGCGGTCGGGCAGCTTGCCGGCGGCCTTGAGCTCCTTGGCCACCTCGACGAACAGCTCCAGCGCGGCCCTGGCGTCCGAGGCGATGCCGTAGTCCGGGGCGAAGATCTTGCCGATCTGGGTCGGCTCGATGTCGACATGCACGAACGTGCGGCCCTGGGTGTAGACGTCCAGCTTGCCGGTGTGGCGGTTGGCCCAGCGGTTGCCGATGCCGAGGACGAAGTCGGACTCCAGGAAGTTCGCGTTGCCGTAGCGGTGCGAGGTCTGCAGGCCGACCATGCCGGCGTTCAGCTCGTGGTCGTCGGCGAGGATGCCCCAGCCCATCAGGGTGGGAACGACCGGTGTGCCGGTCAGCTCGGCGAACTCCACCAGCAGGTCGGAGGCGTCGGCGTTGATGATGCCGCCACCGGCGACGATCAGTGGGCGCTCCGACGCGTTCAGGAGCGTGAGGGCCTTCTCGATCTGGGCGCGGGTAGCGGCCGGCTTGAAGGCCGGCAGCGGCTCGTATGTCTCGGGGTCGAAGTCGATCTCGGTCAGCTGGACGTCGATCGGCAGGTCGATGAGGACCGGCCCGGGGCGTCCGGAGCGCATCAGGTGGAAGGCCTGCTGGAAGACGCCGGGGACCTGCGCGGCCTCCATCACCGTGGTGGCCGCCTTGGTGACCGGCTTGGCGATCGAGGCGATGTCGACGGCCTGGAAGTCCTCCTTCTGGATCACCGCGGTGGGGGCCTGGCCGGTGATGCACAGAATCGGGATCGAGTCACCGATCGCGGAGTAGAGGCCGGTGATCATGTCCGTGCCGGCCGGGCCGGAGGTACCGACGCAGACGCCGATGTTGCCCGGACGGGTCCGGGTGTAGCCCTCGGCCATGTGCGAGGCGCCCTCGACATGACGCGCCAGCGTGTGATCGATCCCGCCCGCGCCCTTGAGCGCCGCGTAGAAGGGGTTGATCGCGGCACCCGGCACTCCGAAGGCGTGGGCCACACCCTCCCGCTTGAGGATCTCCACCGCGGCGCGGGCGGCTGTCATTCGAGGCATCGAGTACTCCTGCGTCGACCTGTCACGGGCAAGCTCCAGCGCAGCGCCGGAGAGGGTTAATTCCGTATCGTGGAACTAATGTTTTGCTTTATGGAAGGAAAGTAGAACGCAGCGATGCAGCCGTCAAGGGGATGCGGGAGGGGGGCCGGGGTGGCCTCGTGGAACGGCAACGCAAACGCCCGGCCAGATACCGGCCGGGCGTTCGTACAGGGCAAACGGGATGGGCCCCGACCACCGGACGGCCGCCCCGTCGCCGGGCTGCGCAAGTTGACCTAACTGACCTTGCTGACCGCCGCTGACTCTTCACCGGCAGCCGCGCCTCGACTGTCATAGGACCGCACCTCTTTGGCGCACCAGAGACGATCTGGGGGGAACAGATGCTGGACAAGAGTTACGTCGTGCCCTGGGGGAAGCGGGGCAGCATGTCGACCGACGCCGAGGCGGCCGTACTGGCCGACCTCGTCCACGAGAGCACACCGCTGCCGGCGGGCACCCGGCGCGAACGGTTCGAGCGCTCCTTCGCCGAAGCGGTCGGCAGCCGGCACGCGATCTCGGTCAACAGCGCGGCGGTCGCCCTGCACATGGCGATCCGGATGCTCGACCTGGCCCCCGGCGACGAGGTGATCGCCACCCCCCAGACCCACCGGGCCACCGTCCAGCCGCTGCTCGACCACGACGTACGGGTCCGGTTCTGCGATATCGACCCGACCACCCTCAACCTCGACCCGGCCGCACTGCAGGCGCTGATCACCCCGCGCACCCGGGCCCTGCTACTGGTGCACTACGGCGGCTGCCCCGCCGAGATGGACACGGTCATGTCACTGGCCCGGCGCCACGGCTTCCTGGTGCTGGAGGACTGCGTGCATGCCCTGGGCGCCCGCTACCGCGGCCACAGCCCCGGATCCCTGGCGGACATCGCCACCTTCAGTCTCCGCAACGACAAGGCCGGCACCGTGCTCGGCGAGGGCGGTCTGATCACCTGCGACCGGGACGACTGGGCGCGGCGGCTGCACCGGCTACGCGCCCACGACACGGACACCCCGACCGCGCACCCCCGGCCGGCCCGGCCGACGGAGCCGTGCGTACTTCCGGCGGCCACGTACACCACGCCTCTCCAGCGCGGCTGTGTACGGCGGCCCGGCAGCGACGCGACGATGCCGGAGGCGGTCGCGGCCCTCGGCCAGGCCCAGCTCGCCGGGGTCGAGACCGCCGCGGCGAAGCGCCGCGCGCTCGCCGGGCGGCTGGACGAAGTCCTCGCCCGCTACCCGTTCTTCACCCCGCAGTCGGCGCCCGCGCACAGCACCCACGCCTACCACCTCTACACCTGCCTCGCCGATCACCAGGAGCTGCGCGACCGGCTCGTCCTGGCCCTGGACCGCAGGGGGGTCGAGATCCAGCTGCGCTACTTCCCCCAGCATCTGCTGCCGCAATGGCGCCACCGCGGCCATCTGCGCGGCGAGTGCCCGGTCGCCGAACGCAGCTGGTTCGAACAGCACCTCAACCTCCCCTGCCACGCACTACTGACGCCCCATCAGGAGGACTACCTCATCGAGGCGTTGGACGGCTCACTGGCAGAGCTGAACGGCGGGGCGCCGGCCCCGGCGACAGTGCCCGCGACGGTCTGCGGACAGAGGTAGCGAGCGGCGGAGAGGGGGACGGAAGGGCGCGGCCCGGCGCATCCTGCGGGACCATCCGCACTCCCCCTGAGCCGTCGTACGGGCGGAGTGCGGGTGCCGTACGCGTACGCCCGGCCGCCGCCGATCACTGCGTACGGCCGTGATCTCGTCTGCCCAATCATGGCCGCCGGAGCGCATCATGGCCCGATTCTGCACAAGAGACGGGGGAACCATTCCTGGTGGACGAGGTACCGATTGTTTTCGGAAAAATTGGCCGGTTCGGAGTTGCGTCGCTATCAATAGCCCGATCTGGCATATGTCATTCAGATCTCCCCATGATGGATACCGTGATGTACGCTACGGCGTACGTCCAGCGTCGACAGAGGGGGGATACGCCTTGAGTGTGAAGCAGATGCTCGCGCACATGACTGACGCTCTCCATCGGCCATGGGAAGCTGGAGCGGCTTGCGTAACGGGATATCCGGACAAGGTTCGGCACCCGAAGGGGGCGACAAGTCGGGCAACCCGCACTTAAGCCTTCGTTCTGCTGCGCACTCGTTCCTCACCCACGCCGGATCACCTTGGATCCCTTTCATTCCCTGAAGAACTGCGCTATGCCGACGGTCCCGAGACCTGACCTCGTTGCTGCGTTTCCCGTTGACCAAGGGGAAACGCAGCTCATTATCGGTTCGGCATTCTGACCTTATTCGATCTTGTGGTCGTATCTGAACCCGGCCCTCCGCAGAGGTCCGCAGACGGCCATTCGGGGAGTAGGACGCCGTAGATGGCTCAGATACAACTGCTGATCGCCGATGACCAGGTCGTGACCCGATCCGGCCTCATGGCGATGACCAGGGAGGCTCCCGGACTTGACGTGGCCGGCGTGGCACAGGACGCGGCAGGTGTCCTGACCGCCGTTGACCGCGAGGACCCCGACATCGTCCTGCTCAATCTCCGCAAACTGACGGGTGACAGCTTTCGCCATCTCGTCCAGCTGATCGGTGCGCATGCCTCGATCATCGTCCTGTGCTGTCACGACTCGGTCGTCACGCTCCAGGACGCTTTACGGGCCAAGGTCGCCGGGTTCATGGACCTGGAAATCCTGCAGGAGGACTTCGCCAGCGTGATCACCCTGGTCAGCCGGGGCTGTGCGGTGTATCTCCTCCCGCGTGACCGGCTTTCCGATATCAGTACCGAATATCCGACGTCATCGACATCGGTAGCGATTTCGAGTCTCACCTCGCGAGAGAACGATGTTCTGCTGCTGCTGGCCGCGGGTATGACGAACAAACAGATCGGTTCCACTCTCCATATCGCAGAGAATACCGTCAAGAAGCATGTGCATCGCGCAATGATCAAGTTATCGGCTTCCAACCGGGTGGAAGCGGCGCTGCTCGTCTCCCAGCACGGTCCGAAGCGGTGAGCGGCACACGACAGTCCTGATTCGTTGCTATGTTACGTCGATGATGGATATTGACGCAGCTCAAGCCGTCCTCGATAACAGCCCCTTCGGACCCTGGTGGGGATTCAAGGTGGAAGCTGTCGGGAAGGGGCAGGCCAAGGTCTCCTTACGCTCGCGCCCTGAACTCTTCCGCCCCGGCGGCGTCCTCCAGGGCGGGTGCGCGATGACGCTCGCCGATGTGACCTGCTGGATCGCGATCATGTCGCTGTTCGGCGAGGACGATCCGTCCGTCACCCAGCAGATGACGACGAGTTTCCTCGGCCCGGCGCGCACCGATCTGGTCTGCGAGTCGACGATCGTCCGGCCCGGCCGCCTGATCGTCTACGGCACCGCCGACACGACCGACACCGCCGGCAAGCTCGTCTCCCACCACACCCTGACCTATATCCGGCCACCGGAGCGGAAAGTGGCCTGAGGAACCCGTCGGTTCCCAGCCAAACCCCCTTGCCCGCGGCCTTCTCGGCGACAACCTGCCCGCCCCATCCGCCCATCCGTCAACACGCGTCATCCGTGACCCCCTGCACCACGCGACAGCGGCGTGTGGTGCAGGGGGTCACGTGCGTGCCGACGGACACCGACGGGGCTCTGGCGCGGCTTCCGGGCCCGGAAGGTACCCACGAAGTACCCCGAAAGAGCCACCGGGCTACCCCCATCGTTCCCGGCAGATACGGCCCCATCGTGGCCTACCGGCGCCGCGAACTGCCCGAATAGGCTGAATTTCATCAGCTACCCGGAGGAGAATTCGTATGGGGACCGTCTTTTCGGAGACTGTGGACCTGGAGAGCGTCGGTGAACTCCCGGAGGAATACCGTGAGGTGCTGACGCATCAGATGCTCGCCAATGGCGAAGGCGAGCTGAGCGCGGGCGACACCTACGTGGACTCGTTCTATCCGCTGGCGCCCAATGCCGACGAGCGCTATATGTGCCTCAAGTTCGGCATGGAAGAAGTGGACCACTTCCGGCGCTTCGCCAAGCTGCTCACACCGCTCGGTGTCGACACCTCGCACATGGTGAATCAGGCCGTGGCCGAACGGCGTTACTTCCCGGCCGAGAGCATGACCACGCAATTCACCGTCTGGGAGGAGCGCGCCGCATTCAGCTTCCTCTGCGAGCTCGAAGGCCATTTCCAGATCAAGGAGATGACCACGAGCACCTACGCGCCGCTGCGTGCCGAGGCCGCCGCGATCCTCAAGGAGGAGGCCCGGCACTTCGGTTACGGCAAGCGCCTGATGCAGGAGTCGTACGACGCCGGTGCGCAGTCCCGTGACCGGGCCCAGAAGGCGCTGGACAAGTTCTACCCGATGGCGCTGGACATGTTCGGGCGGCCCGACTCCCGCCGCGGACGTCTCGCGGTCCGGTGGGGCCTCCGTAAGAACGACAACGGAGAGCTGCGCGAGCTCTACAAGACCGCGATCGCGGGGCACATCGAGAAGATCGGATTCTCCGTGCCCAAGGTCGACCCCTCGCAGCTCCAGTTCGCCTGAGCGGCGCCGGCCCGGCGTCCTCGCAAACGATCCACCTCACCGGAACCATCCACCTCACCGGAGTAGGAATCGATGACGACGACCGACACGCTGATCGACCGGATCAAGACGCACCGCGTCTTCGACCACCCGCTCTACGCGCACTGGGCCGCAACGCCCCCGTCCGCCGAGGTCTCGGGCGCGCTCTTCCACCAGGTGCAGTCGTTCTGTGCCGCTACCCGCCCCGGCGGCGAGTTCCCCACCGCCCTGCGCAGCCTCGGCTGGAACGAACAGGCTCTCCTCATCGAGGAGATCGTCGACAGTGAGTCCGGGCACGGCCCCGAGCTCGCGACGATGGCGGGCCACATCGTGAACCGCACCGGTTCCCAGGTCTTCGACGACGTGTACGACACGACGCGGGTCGAGGCGTGGCTCAAGAGCTCGTCGGACCGGCTGCTCGCCGGGCTGCCGGGGTACGACCGCGAGACCGGTCTGACGCCTCAGGCGGCGGCCGCCATCGAGGTGTTCCGGCGCCGGTTCTCCTCCGACGCCGAGACCACCGTCCGCAACCTCGGCACGGCGCTCGCGCTGGAGATCATCTCCAACCAGTCCCTGATCCCGGGTGAGAAGCGCGCGCTCGTCGACTCCGGCCACTACAAGGCCGACATCGACGAGCCGGAGATGCATTACATGGCGGAGCACTGGGGTGACGACGGTGCCGAGCAGCAGCACGAAGCAAATGTGATCAAGGCTGTCTCGTCCGTCATGGACGCTTCGAACAGCGAGCAGATCGAGCAGGGTGTGGAGGACTTCCTCTCATCACTGTGCGCACTGTGGGACGTCCTGGACGCGGCGCTGCTCGCATCCGGACTGCAGCCGGCCGAATAATTCTCTGCCGGACGGGCCGGCGGTTCACGCCTCAAGGCGGGGCCGCCGGCCCGGCTGTCACTGGACGGAATTCTGGGGTGAGTTATGAGTGTGTTCAAGGAAATGGACGGCCACGAGCAGGTTCTTTTCAGCTCCGGCCCCGGCGGGCTCCGGTGCGTCATCGCCCTTCATTCGACACTGCTGGGCCCCGCACTCGGCGGCGTCCGCTATCTTCCGTACCGCGATGACGACCAGGCGATCGACGACGCATTACGTCTTTCCCGCGCGATGACATACAAGGCGGCCTGTGCGGGCCTCGATATCGGGGGCGGAAAGGCCGTCATTTTCGGTGGCGCGGGCGTCGAGAAGTCGGAGGCGCTTCTCCGTGCGTTCGGGCAGGCGGTCGAGTCCCTCTCCGGACGGTTCATCGCTGCCTGCGACATGGGTATCACCACCGCCGATCTCCGGGTCATGCGCAAGGAATCCCAGTGGATACGCGGTCTGGATGCCGAGGAGGGTGGCTCCGGTGAATCGGGCGCCATGACCGCCTACGGCGTGAGCCTCGGTATCCGGGCCTGCCTGGAATACCTCGACGGCAGCGACCGCCTGGAAGGCCGCCATATCGCCATCGACGGCGTCGGCAAGGTGGGAGCCCGGCTTGCGGGCCACCTGGCGGACGGCGGCGCACGGCTGACCGTGGCCGACATCGACCAGGAGAAGGCCGAGCGGGTGGCCGAGGCATGCGGGGCGGAGGTCGTGAGCCGGGAGAAGCTCTACCTGCTCGATGTGGACGTCCTCAGTCCGAACGCGGTCGGCAACGTCATCGACGCCGACCTGGTGGACAACCTCCGCTGCCGGATCGTGGCGGGCGGGGCCAACAACCAGCTCGCCGCACCGGTGATCGCGGACCGGCTCGCGGCACGCGGCATCCTGTACGCACCGGACTTCGTGATCAACGCGCTCGGCCTGATCCAGGTGGTCGACGAGCTGCATCCCGCGGGCCATGACATGAACCGGGTCAGGAAGGACGCGGAGCTGATCCCGGAACGGCTCGTCGAGATCTTCACCAGGGCGAAGAACCTGAACATCAGCACCGCCGGCGCCGCGATCAGCATGGCGCGGGACCGTCTGGCGGCCGTACGGGGCGTGCGGTCGTTCTGGCTGCCGCCGCGGTGCCGGTGAGCGGGCACGGAGCGAGGAGGAGCGACCACTGATGGAGTTGGAAGCCGCCATCCGGACCCGCCGCAGTGAGCACCGTCTGATCGAACCCGCCCCGAGCGACGAGGAGTTCGTCGATCTGCTCGGCTGGGCGGCAACCGCGCCCGACCACGGCCACCTCCGCCCCTGGCGGTGGATCCTCGTGCGCGGGGACAGCCGGACGGCGCTGGGCGAGTCCTTCGCGTCCGGCGCCACCGACGCGGAGACCGTACGCCGGGAGATGCGGAAACCACTGCGCGCCCCGCTCCTGGCGACGCTGGTCTTCGTGCCCCGGCGCAACCACCGCGTGCCGGACTGGGAGCAGCTCGCCGCGAGCAGCGCGATGGTCAACTCGCTGATGCTGCTCCTGCACGACAGGGGTTTCGGCAGTATCTGGCGCACCGGCTCGCCCGTCGACTCCGCCGAGACCCGTACGCTGCTGGGCCTCGCCCCGCACGAAGGACTCATCGGCTGGCTCTACATCGGCAGCCCGGACCCCACCCGGCGTTCCGTCCTGCGCGCCCCGGTACCGGTCAGCCACCGGGTCTCCCGGTTCACGCCGGAGAGCCGCCCGGAGCAGCCCGGCCCGCGCCGGCCCACCGGTCACCAGCGGGTGAGCGACACGCTCTGACCACGGGCGGTACGGGCGGCCGGAGTGCGCCGTCCGCCCGTACCGGCCTGCGGGGCCACATGGGCCGGATGCGGTGTCGGGCTCAGTGAACGGAGAACCCGCCGTCGACGAAGATCGCCTGCCCGGTGACATAGCCGGAGGCCCGGCCGGCCAGGAACACCGCTGCTCCGGCGAAGTCCTCGGCCAGGCCGTTGCGTCCGACCAGCGTGCGCTCGGCCAGCGCCGCCACCTTCTCCGGGTCGGACGCCAACCGCGCGTTGAGCGGGGTCATGACGAAGCCGGGCACCAGCGTGTTGCAGGTGACACCGTGTGGCGACCACGCCTCGGCCTGAGAACGGGCCAGTGACTCCAGCGCGCCCTTGGAGACCCCGTAGGCGCCGCTCTGGACGAACGCCCGGTGCGCCTGCTGGGAGGTGATGTGGATGATCCGCCCGAAGCCCCGCTCGGCCATGCCGGGCCCGAACCGTTGGCCCAACAAGTAGGGCGCCTCCAGGTTCACCGCCATCGTCGCGTCCCACGTCTCCTCGCCCAGCTCGCCCATCGGCGGCCGCAGGTTGATCCCGGCGCTGTTGACGAGGATGTCGGGCTCGCCGAACGCCTCGGCTGCCTGCTCCGCCGCCGCGCGCACCCCGTCGCGGGTGCTCAGGTCGGCGCTCACCCAGGCCGCCCGGCAGCCGTCCGCCGCCAGCTCATCGACCGTGGCGGCCAGTTCCGACTCCTTGCGCGCCACGATCACCACGCTCGCCCCCGCTCGCGCGAGAGCCCTGGCGATGGCTCGGCCGATGCCGGAACTTCCGCCCGTCACCACGGCGTTCCGGCCGTCCAGCGAGAACAGTTCGGAGAGATAGCTGGGTGAGGTCATGCCCGCACCCTAGAGGGCGAAGGTCCGGCCGGACGAAGGCGGCCATCCACGCGTTGCTCCCCCCAAAAAATCTCCCACAAGTCGTTCGAGGCGCCTGGGAGACATCCAAGGGCCCCACCTCGAAGAGAGCGGGGCCCTACCTTCCTTCTGCATGAACTAAGCGCGCTCTGCCGGTAGTTGACCTCAGCGGATCGGCATCCCGGAGAGCGTCCGGGCGATGACCAGGCGCTGGATCTCGCTGGTGCCTTCGAAGATCGTGTAGATGGCGGCGTCGCGGTGCATCCGCTCGACCGGGTACTCGCGGGTGAAGCCGTTACCGCCGAGGATCTGTACGGCCTGGGCGGTGACCTTCTTGGCGACCTCGCTGGCGAAGAGCTTCGACATGGAGCCCTCGGCAGAGGTGAACGGCTTGCCGTTCACCGCCATCCAGGAGGCGCGCCAGACCAGCAGGCGGGCGGCGTCGATCTGGGTGCGCATATCGGCGAGCTGGAAGGCCACGCCCTGGTTGTCGATGATCGGGCGGCCGAACTGGGAGCGGGTTTTGGCGTACTCCAGCGCCTCCTCGTAGGCCGCGCGGGCAGTGCCGACCGCCATCGCGCCGACGGCGGGCCGGGAGGCCTCGAAGGTGGCCATGGCGGCGTTCTTCACCCTCTCGGCGTCCTTCTTGGCGTTCTCCCGGGCGCGGGCGAGGCGCTCGTCGAGCTTCTCCTTGCCGCCGAGCAGGCAGTGGCCGGGGATCCGGACGTTCTCCAGGACGACCTCGGCGGTGTGCGAGGCGCGGATGCCGTGCTTCTTGAACTTCTGCCCCTGAGTGAGACCGGGGGTGTTCGGGGGGACGATGAAGGAGGCATGGCCCTTGGAGCCGGCGTCCGGGTCGACGACCGCGACGACGACATGGACGTTGGCGATGCCGCCGTTGGTGGCCCAGGTCTTGGTGCCGTTGAGCACCCACTCGTCCTTGGCCTCGTCGTAGACCGCGCGGGTGCGCATGGCGGCGACGTCGGAGCCGGCGTCCGGTTCCGACGAGCAGAAGGCGGCGACCTTGACGTCATGGACGTCGCCGTACATCTGCGGGACCCAGGTGCCGATCTGCTCCTCCGTGCCGTTCGCGAGCACACCGACGGCAGCCAGGCCGGTGCCCACGATCGACAGACCGATACCGGCGTCGCCCCAGAACAGCTCCTCCATCGCCATGGGGATGCCGAGGCCCGTGGGGTCGAAGAACTGCTGGGCGTAGAAGTCGAGGGAGTACAGGCCGATCTTGGCGGCCTCCTGGATGACGGGCCAGGGGGTCTCCTCGCGCTCGTCCCACTCGGCGGCGGCGGGGCGCATGACGTCCGCGGCGAAGCCGTGAATCCAGTCACGGACTTCCTTCTGCTCGTCGTTGAGCTCCATGGTGAACTCGGCCATGTCCCCTCCAGCTGCTGCAGGCATTACGGTGTTACTAGCGGTAACCCGCAGTGTGTTACTCGCCAGTAAGCGGTGTCAACTCCCCTGGGAACGAAATCGCCGTGGAGATCGGGTGTTACGTTGCGCCAGCGCCACGGATTCACAAGGGTGGGGAGCACGACCATGGAAAGCACAGAGCACAGCGGCCGCCGGCAGACGGCGACCGAGCGCAGACGGCGGGAGCTGCTGGAGGCCGCCGAGCGCATTGTGCTGCGCGACGGCCCGGACGCCTCGATGAACGCCATCGCCGCCGAGGCAGGTATCACCAAACCGATCCTCTACCGGCACTTCGGCGACAAGGGCGGGCTGTACCGCGCGCTCGCCGTACGCCACACGGATGCCCTACTCGCCAACCTGGCGACCGCACTGGACGCCCCCGTCCTGCGCCGGGACCGGGTCGAGGCCACCCTCGACGCCTACCTCCTCGCGATCGAGGCCCGGCCGCAGGTGTACCGCTTCCTGATGCACCCGTCGGACGAGGACAACGCGTCCGAGTCCGGCTTCGACGTCGGACGGCACTCCGCTCCGCTGCTGCGCCGGCTCGGCGAGGAGCTGGCCAAGGTGATCACCGACCGGCTCGACCTGGGGCCGGGCGGCGAGCTGACGGCGCGCGTATGGGGCCATGGCATCGTCGGCATGATGCATGGCGCCGGTGACTGGTGGCTGCGCGAACGCCCTTGCACACGTGAGGAGTTGGTCAGGCAGCTGGCCGATCTGCTCTGGGGGCAGCTGGCCGCGGTCGAGGACCGCACGGACGGCCCCGGCTTCTGAGCGCCGGTCCGTGAAACGGCGGGAAGCGCCGGTCGCTCAGCGGCCGGACGCCTCCGCTGGGGCGGCCCACGGGGCCTTGGCCGCCGCGCGCAGCGTCCGGCGGCGGCGCAGCCCGGTGAGGCGGTCGACGTAGAGACCACCGTCGAGATGGTCGCACTCGTGCTGGAGACAGCGGGCGAAGAAGCCGGTGCCGGTCACCGTCCGGGGCTCGCCGGTGACGCTGACCCCGGTCACGACGGTGTGGTCGTGGCGCGGGGTGCCGGCTTCGATGCCGGGGAGCGAGAGGCAGCCCTCCGGTCCGCGGATGACCGGTCCGTCGACGTCGACGAGCCGGGGGTTGACCAGATGCCCCAGATGACGGCGGTCCTCGTCGTCGGGGCAGTCGTAGACGAAAACCCGCAGCGGGACACCGATCTGGTTGGCGGCGAGGCCCACCCCCTGCGCGGCATACATCGTCGCGTACATGTCCTCGACCAGCCGGGCCAGCTCGTCGTCGAAGACGGTGACCTCCTGACAGGGCTCGGTCAGGGCCGGATCGCCGAGCAATCGCAGCGGGCGGACATGGCCGGAACTGCCGGGAATGGTGCGGGGACGCATGGGGACAAGCGTACGGTCCTGCACAGCACGGATGTCGCCGCACGGGTGGCGGGGTTCGGGGCTGCGGCCGGACCTCGATAGGCTGATCCCCGACCGAAGCCCCGGCCGGTCATCGGCTGCGGAGGAGGCGTTCCACCCTCAGCCCCACGGCAGGCGGGCGCCGGATGCAAGGAGGATCAAAGACGATGGCAGGCAACACGGAGCCGCTGTCGCCGCGGGCCAAGCTGGCCGTGACGGCGGGCAAGGCCGCGGCGGCGGTATCGCGCGCGGCGGGCCGCGGCAGCGGATCGGTGATCGGTGGCCGGGTGGCGCTCAAGCTCGACCCCGACCTGCTGGCGCGGCTGGCCAGGCACTTGGACGTCATCCTGGTGTCGGCGACCAACGGCAAGACGACCACGACGCGGCTGATCGCTGAGGCGCTGCGGGCCAGCGGTCCGGTGGTCTCCAACGCGCTCGGCGCCAATATGCCGGCGGGCATCACGTCCGCGCTGGCCGGTGGATCGGACGCCCGCTACGGCGTCATCGAGGTGGACGAGAAGTACCTCGCCGGTGTGGCACGCGATGTGACGCCGAAGGCCATAGCGCTGCTGAACCTCTCGCGCGACCAGCTCGACCGCGCCGCGGAGACCCGGATGCTGGCCGAGCACTGGCGCGAGGGACTGGCCGGCTCCAAGGCGCTGATCATCGCCAACGCGGACGACCCGCTGATCGTATGGGCGGCCTCGTCGTCCGCGAATGTGGTGTGGGTCGCGGCCGGGCAGGAGTGGAAGGACGACGCCTGGTCCTGCCCCTCGTGCGGTGGTGTGATGCAGCGGCCGGGCGAGGACTGGTTCTGCGCCGAGTGCGGCTTCCGCCGCCCCACGCCCAGCTGGGCGCTGTCCGGCGATCATGTCCTCGACCCGCACGGCAGCGCCTGGCCGATCAAGCTCCAGCTGCCGGGGCGCGCCAACAAGGCGAACGCCACCACGTCCGCCGCGGTCGCCGCCGCCTTCGGGGTGCCGCCGCAGGTGGCCCTGGAGCGGATGTACTCGGTGCAGGCGGTGGCCGGACGCTATGACGTGGTCACCTTCATGGAGCGGGAGCTGCGGCTGCTGCTGGCGAAGAACCCGGCCGGCTGGCTGGAGACGTTCTCGCTGATCGACCCGCCGCCCACCCCGGTGATCATGTCGGTGAACGCCCGCGGCGCGGACGGCACCGACACCTCCTGGCTGTGGGACGTCGACTACACCCGGCTGGCCGGGCACCCGATCTTCGTGCTCGGCGACCGCAAGCTGGACCTTGCGGTGCGGCTGGAGGTCGCGGGTCTGGACTTCCAGGTCTGCGAGAGCCTCGACGAGGCGGTGCAGCTGGCACCGCCCGGCCGGATCGAAGTCATCGCCAACTACACGGCCTTCCAGGACCTGCGCCGGCGCGTGGGCAACTGACGTGATGCGCGGACAAGGACGAGCGAGCATGAGTGACAACAGCCTGCGTCTGGTGTGGATCTACCCGGACCTGCTGAGCACGTACGGCGACCAGGGGAACGCCCTGGTGGTGGAGCGGCGGGCGCGCCAGCGCGGACTGGACGTCCAGCGTCTGGACGTACGGTCCGACCAGCAGATCCCCACCTCCGGTGACATCTACCTGATCGGCGGCGGTGAGGACCGGCCGCAGCGGCTGGCCTCCGAGCGGCTGATCCGCGACGGCGGGCTGAGCCGGGCGGTCTCCAACGGCGCGATCGTGTTCTCGGTGTGCGCCGGCTACCAGATCCTGGGCCATGAGTTCATCAATGACCTCGGGGAGCGGCAGCAGGGCCTGGGGCTGCTGGACGTGGTGAGCACCCGCGGCGAGGCCGAGCGCTGCGTCGGCGACGTACTCGCCGATATCGACCCGCAGTTGGGGCTGCCGCCGCTGACCGGCTTCGAGAACCACCAGGGCGTGACACACCTGGGCAAGACCGCCCGGCCGTTCGCCAAGGTGCGCTTCGGCAAGGGCAACGGTGTCGGCGACGGCTACGAGGGCGCGTGGAACGACACCGTCTTCGGTACGTACATGCACGGCCCGGTGATGGCGCGCAATCCGCACATCGCCGACCTGCTGATCAAGCTGGCGCTCGATGTCAATGCGCTGCCTCCGGTGGACGACACCTGGTACGAGGCGCTGCGCCAGGAGCGGATCGCCGCGGCGACCCAGCCCGCTTGATACCGGTTGATTCGCCTTTCGGGCGGTTTGCGGATATTCGCTCTGCGCCCGAATTGCCGGCATTCCGTACGCCCGCAGTCCGCACTGCGGGCGTACGTGTTCCCGGCGGCCCCGCGCTTGTAGGGTGAGCGGGATCCAACCGGACGACGGGGTCCGGGCCCCCGGTTGAGCTGCAGAGGTTTTTCGAGCAATGCGTATTGGTGTCCTCACCTCCGGCGGCGACTGCCCCGGACTGAACGCCGTCATCCGGTCCGTCGTCCACCGCGCCACCGCTGATCACGGCGATGAGGTGATCGGCTTCCGCGATGGCTGGAAGGGCCTGCTGGAGTGCGATTACCGCAAGCTCGACCTCGATGCCGTCGGCGGCATCCTGGCGCGCGGCGGCACCATCCTCGGGTCGTCGCGGGTGCAGCCCGCGCATCTGCGGGACGGTGTGGAGCGGGCCCGCGGCCATGTCGCCGAGCTGGGCCTGGACGCGATCATCCCGATCGGCGGCGAGGGCACGCTGAAGGCGGCGCGGCTGCTGTCGGACGCCGGGCTGCCGATCGTGGGCGTCCCGAAGACCATCGACAACGACATCGCGGTCACGGATGTGACGTTCGGCTTCGACACCGCGGTGGGGGTCGCCACCGAGGCGCTGGACCGGCTCAAGACCACCGCCGAGTCGCACCAGCGGGTGATGATCGTCGAGGTGATGGGGCGGCACACCGGCTGGATCGCGCTGCACTCGGGGATGGCGGCCGGTGCGCACGCGATCGTGGTGCCGGAGCGGCCCTTCGACATCGACGAGCTCACCGCGCGGGTCTCCGAGCGCTTCGAGGCCGGCAAGAAGTTCGCCATCGTGGTGGTCGCCGAGGGCGCCAAGCCGCGCGAGGGCACCATGACCTTCGACATCGGCGGCAAGGACATGTACGGCCACGAGCGGTTCGCCGGCGTCGCCCGGCAGCTGTCCGTGGAGCTGGAGAACCGGCTCGGCAAGGAGGCGCGTCCGGTCATCCTCGGGCACGTCCAGCGCGGCGGCACCCCGACCGCGTACGACCGGGTGCTCGCCACCCGCTTCGGCTGGCACGCCGTCGAGGCCGCGCACCGGGGCGACTTCGGGATGATGACGGCGCTGCGCGGCACCGACATCACGCTGGTGCCGCTGGCCGAGGCCGTGGAGACGCTCAAGACGGTGCCCGCGGAGCGCTACGACGAGGCCGAGTGCGTGCTGTGACCTCACTGGCCCCGGCGCGATAGTTCCGCGCTGCACGAACCGCCCCCGGCCGCTCCCGTGGCCGGGGGCGGTTCTAGTCTTGTCGCCGGAGTATCGGTACGAATCAGGAGCGAGCGGATGGATCACAGCGGGCACGGCATGGACGGCATGAACATGGATCTGCCGCCGTTCACGCTGGGGAGGGGCCTGGAGTTCGGTGGTGATCCGGTCTTTCTCGTCGGCTGTCTGCTGGGGCTCGGGCTGTACGGCTGGGCGGTGATCCGGCTGCGGCGCCGGGGAGACGCCTGGCCGGTGGGCCGGACCGTCGCCTGGGCCCTGGGCCTCCTGTCGGTGGCCCTGGTGATGTGCACCCGGCTCAATGACTACGGCATGGCGATGTTCAGCGTGCACATGGTCCAGCACATGGTCATCAGCATGCTCTCGCCGATCCTGCTGCTGCTCGGGGCGCCGGTGACGCTGGCGCTGCGCGCCCTGCCGGCCGCCGGGCGCGGCCGTAAGGGACCGCGCGAACTGCTGGTGGCGCTGCTGCACAGCCGCTACATGCGGATCATCACGCACCCGGCGTTCACCATCCCGCTGTTCATCGCGAGCCTCTACGCGCTCTACTTCTCGCCGCTGTTCGACTTCCTGATGGAGTCCCGGGCCGGGCACATCGGGATGATGGTGCACTTCCTCGCGGTGGGCCTGGTGTTCTTCTGGCCGATCATGGGCGTCGACCCGGGCCCGCACCGGCCGGGCTATGTGATGCGGATGCTGGAGCTGTTCGCGGGCATGCCGTTCCACGCGTTCTTCGGCATCGCGCTGATGATGGCCTCGGAGCCGATGGTCCACACCTTCCTGAACCCGCCCGCCTCGCTCGGGATCGACGCGCTGTCCGACCAGACGGCCGCCGGCGGCATCGCCTGGGCCTTCAGCGAGATCCCGTCCGTGGTGGTGCTGATCGCCCTGGTCTTCCAGTGGTACAAGTCCGAGGAGCGTCAGTCGCAGCGCGCGGACCGGGCCGCCGACCGCAACGGCGACAAGGATCTGGCCGACTACAACGCCTACCTCGCCTCGCTCAACGCACGGGGGCAGTGACGGCGGTCGACATCTGGCGGTACGGGCCGCGGCCGGGGACGATGGTCCCATGGCCGCGGCCCGCGTCGTTCGCCGGCGTACGGGCCGCCGTGAGGAGGGTGCGGGTATGCCCGGATCTGCGAGGACGATGGCCGTGTGCACGGTGGGCGGGCTGGTGGTGGCGACCGCCTACACCGTGGCGCTGGGCGCCAATGGCTGGGTCTGGTTCTCCTGGGTGGTGCTGGCGCTGGTGACGATCGGGGTGGTGGCCGCGCGGCCGGTCTGATCCCGTCGGCGCGGGGCGCCGTTCAGAAGCGGAAGACGGGCCCGGTGGCGGAGTCCATCGTGCAGGCGTTGGGGTACTCCTTGCGCCAGTTGACCGGGACACCGCGCCAGGTGCCGGTCGCGGTGACGGTGACCGGGTCGAACTCCCTGGTGCAGTTGTGCGGCTCGCCGGGCAGCGCGTCCAGATCCCCGCGGGCCCAGGTCAGCGCGTCACAGGCGGCGCCCGCGTGCGGATGTCTGCGGTGGATGTCCGGGCAGCTGAGCCGGACCCCCCGGACCCAGGTGTTGGCCGCTCCGGACACGGTGAGCTGCAGGCCCTGATCGCCGGACGGCGGCTCATCGGCGCCGGCCGGACCGGCGCAGAGCAGGGCGGCGGACAGGGTGGCAAGCACAGTGGCGGGCAGGGTGGCACGGACGGATCGGCGTCGACGGCTCACGGGCATCGTGGTCTCCTGGGAACGCTCGGTGGGATCACATGCCGGAGCCCGACAGGGTCACGCGGCGCCCGGCGGCCCCAGGGCATCTCGCCGCGACCCGGCGGGACAAGCGGCCACGCCGTGAGGTCGCCCGTACGGCCTGCGGATGCCGCCCAGGAGACAGGGTGGCCGGCAGCGGAGGAGGCGGCTCCGCTGCCGGCCACCGGACCGGAGTTACCCCACGCGCTCGATGCGGGCGCGCCGGATCAGGTTCTTGCCCTCTTCACGTACCTCCTCGAAGGCCGCGTTGTTCAGCAGCACACAGCTGCCCGATGTGGACGTGACGGAGACCGTCGTCGACTTGTTGTTGTCCAGGTTGGTCACCTTCAGTTTGGTCCCGGTGGGGAACTCGCCACTGGACGCCGCGGGTGCGCCGCCCTCGCCGGAGAGGGTCACCGTCGAGCCGGGGCACACCACATCGCCGTCGCCGGCCGGCGGGGCGGCGGAGGCGGACGAGTCGTCGGACGCGGGCGGGTCGTCCGACGCGGGTGGCTGTGCCGATCCGGGCGGCGCCTGAGACGCGGACCCTGCGCCGTCGGCGGGTGGCTCGTCCGCCGGCGGAGCGCCCGCGGCCGCACCCCCGTCCGCGGAGCAGCCGGCGGCCTTCTGCTTCGCCTGGATCTCCTTGATCACGGCTTGCCGGTTGGCGATCCGCGCCGCCGACTGCGCGTCCGGCTTGGCCTGCTGGTCGGCGATGAACTTCTGATTGTTGCTCAGCGCGGTGGCCAGCCCGTCGCATGCCGCCGACGCCTGGCTGGTGCCCGTGGTGGCGATGGCAATGCCGCCGACCAGTGCCGCGGCACTGACACAGATGATGATCTTCTGACGTCGGCCAACTGTTCTCTTTCGGGACATCTATGGCTCCTGTCCTCGGCCCGGCCCGTGGGGTCAGGCTCGCTTGCCGGACAGTACGGTGCGCCAATCCGCCTCTGTTCAGGGCGAGTTGAAAGTTGTCCGCGGATGCCAAAGCGGATACCGAAAGGTAACAAGCCGCGCGATGATGCCGGGTGCGTGCGTGTGGTGTCCCGGGCGTCCTACGCCTCGCGCCGCCGGAGCAGCCGGCGCGCCGACCGACCAGCGCATCCGGTGTGCGGCGATCAGCGGGGATCCCGCGTGGCCGCTGGGTACCGGAAAGGGTAAGCATCGATCCGGCCCAAGGTGGTTACCCGCGGCGGCACTTGCCCATAAACTCACTGGCCGCCTCCGGGCCCGCTCATGACCCGGTGCGAGGTAGCCGCCCAGGCGGGCCGACGGAACAGGGAGCTGCGCCGTGCTCTATCAGGTACTGAAGTACCTCCTTCTCGGGCCCCTGCTGCGGCTGGTGTTCCGGCCGCGGATCGAGGGGCTCGGCCATGTGCCGGAGGAGGGCGGGGCCATCATCGCGAGCAACCATCTGTCGTTCGCCGATCACTTCGTGATGCCGGCGATCGTGCCGCGCCGGGTGACGTTCCTGGCCAAGGCCGAGTACTTCACCGGACCCGGTCTGAAGGGGCGGCTGACCGCGGCGTTCTTCCGGGGCGTCGGGCAGATTCCGGTCGACCGGTCCGGCGGCCGGGCCTCGCAGGCGGCGCTCTCCTCGGGGCTCGCCGTCCTGCACAAGGGCCGGTTGCTGGGCATCTACCCGGAGGGCACCCGCTCGCACGACGGGCGGCTCTACAAGGGTCGTACCGGCGTCGCCGCGATGGCCCTCATCGCGGGAGTGCCGGTGGTGCCGTGCGCGATGATCGGCACGTTCGAGGCGCAGCCGACGGGCCGGCGGCTGCCGCGCGCCATGCGGATCACCATCCGCTTCGGCGCGCCACTGGACTTCTCGCGCTATGCGGGGCTGGAGGACGAACGCACCGTGCTGCGTGCCGTCACCGACGAGATCATGTATGCGATCCTCACCCTGTCCGGGCAGGAGTACGTCGATACGTACGCGGGCGAGGCCAAGGCCGAGGCGCAGGCACAGGCGCGGGCACAGGGGCGGGCACAGGGGCGGCGGGGGCACGGGAGCGGGAAAGGGCCCGCGCGCTGAGCGGCCGACCCGGGCCCGGCTTCCGGCTTCCGGCTTCCGGCTTCCGGGGGAGCGTCTTGCGCCGTGGGCGAACCGTCAGGCGGCTGCCGTCCGGCGGCTCGTAGGGTCCCGCCATGACTTCAGGCACTGCAGTGGTGATCGGGGCGAGTGGGCAGATCGGGCGCGCGGCGGTGCGGGCCCTGGCGCGGGACGGCTGGGAGGTGCGGGCCGCGTCCCGGCACGGCGCGCGCGACGCCTCCTGGCCCGAGGAAGTCCGCTCGGTGGCGGTGGACCGGGAGGACGACAGCGCACTGGCCGGGCTGATCGGCGAGGGCTGTGACGTACTGCTGGACTGCGTGGCGTACGGCGCCGCGCACGCGAAGCAGCTGACGGCCCTGGCGGACCGGATCGGGTCGGCCGTGGTGATCTCCTCGTGCGCGGTGTACGCGGACGACCGCGGGCGCAGCTTCGCGACGATGGATGAACCGGACGGCTCCCCCGTCTATCCGCTGCCCGTTCCCGAGACCCAGCCGACCGTGCCGCCCGGTGACGAGGACTACGGCACCCGCAAGGCCGCCCTGGAACGGGCGCTGCTGGCGCAGGGCGACCGGCTGCCGGTGACGCTGCTGCGGGCCTGCGCCGTGCACGGCCCGTACAGTCCGCTGCCCCGTGAGCTGTACTTCGTCAAGCGGGTGCTGGACGGGCGCCGGGTGCGGGTGCTCGCCTACGGCGGCAGCAGCCGTTTCCATCCGGTGCATGTCGACAACCTCGCGGAGCTGGTCCGGCTGGCGGCCCGCCGGCCGGGCTCGCGGGTGCTCAACGCGGCCGATCCGCAGGCGCCGACGGTGGCGGAGATCTCGGCGGCGGTGGATGCGGCGATGGGCGCGCCGGAGAGCGAGGTCGTGCGCGTGGACGGTGCCCCGCCGTCGTCCGACGTCGGCGACACCCCGTGGTCGGTCCCGCATCCCCTGGTCTACGACATGACCGCGGCAGAGCGCGAGCTGGGCTATCGCGCGGTGACGACGTACGAGGAGTCGCTGCCCGCGACGGTGGCCTGGCTGGCCGACCAGGTCAAGGGGCGGGACTGGTGGGAGCTGTTCCCGAGGATGGCCGGCTTCTACCCGGACGAGAAGCTGTTCGGGTACGCGGCCGAGGACCGGTGGCTGGCGGAGCGGGGCGGGAAGCGCTGAGAACCGCGGCGGGCGGCGATATCCGTTCGCGGGGTGCGCGGGCGGCCCGTACCTTGATCGCTATGAAGCAGCGGATACGGGGGTGCCGACGATGAGCGCCCGATTGCGTGGGATGGCACAGGAGACGGAGCGGATCGTCGCGGCGGGTGCGTACCGCGCCCCGAGCGGACGGCTGGTGGAGATCGCGGCGGCGGTCGGACGGGCGCGGTCCGGAACCCGGCTGTACGGCCCTGAGCCGGTCGCCGTGGCAGGGCCGTCGCCCGGTGTGCGCACGGTGTTCGAGGTGACGGGGGAAGGCAGTCTCACGGCCGGGCGGCGGCTGGCCGAATCGGGTGCGGGGCCGCTCGCCGTGCTGAATTTCGCCTCCGCGCGCAATCCCGGCGGCGGCTATCTCAACGGCGCTCAGGCCCAGGAGGAGGCGCTGTGCCGTGGGTCGGCGCTCTACACCTGTGTGCGCGAGGCCCCGGACTTCTATGCCGCCCATCGCGCCGATCCCAGCCCGTTCTACAGCGACCGGGTGCTCCTCTCCCCCGGTGTGCCGGTGTTCCGCGACGACCGCGGCAAGCTGCTCGAAGTGCCGTACGAGGCGGGCTTCTTGACGGCCGCCGCACCGAACGCCGGGGTGATCGCACGGCAGCGGCCGGCCGAGACGGGACGGGTGGCGGCGGCGCTGGCGGTGCGTGCGGAGCGGGTGCTGGAGGTCGCGGCGGCCGGCGGGCACCGGCAGCTGGTGCTCGGCGCCTGGGGCTGCGGGGTCTTCCGCAATGAACCGGCCGAGGTGGCAGGGGCGTTCGCGGCGGCGCTGCTGCCCGGCGGACCGTTCTCCGGCTGGTTCGACCGGATCGTGTTCGCCGTGCTGGACCGCCGGGAGGACTCCCCCACCAGGGCCGCCTTCTCCGCGGTGTTCTCCGGTGTGAACGACGAGAGCGGCTGAGACGACGACAGGGGCGGCCGGGAGAGGTCCCGGCCGCCCCTGCGTGCCGTCCGTCATGCGGTGCCGGCACCTTTCATGCCGTCATCAGCGCACGGCAGGAAGGTCCACGGCGCCCAGGAGGGCCTTCGTCGTGGACGGCTTGGGCGTGGCGTGCGGGGCGCAGGTCACGTCCTTGGCGTCGGTCTTCCCGGTCAGGAAGTACGCGTCGACCCGGTCGTTGATGCAGGGGTTGACCTGGCCGGTGACACCGTGCGATCCGGCGTCCCGCTCGGTGATCAGGCGGGAGCCCTTGAGGCGACGGTGCAGCTCGACCGCGCCGCCGTACGGGGTGGCCGCGTCGCGGACGCTCTGCACGATCAGCACGTTCGGCAGACCCTTGCCGGTCTTGACGTCGACCGGCTGCTGCTGCTTGACGGGCCAGGTGGCACAGGGCAGGTTCATCCAGGCGTTGGACCAGGTCATGAACGGTGCCCGCTGGTGGATGCGGGTGTTGTCGCGGTCCCACTTCTTCCAGCTGGTGGGCCACTTGGCGTCGGTGCACTCGACGGCCGTGTAGACGGCGTTGCCGTTCTCCGCGGCGATGTTGCCCGCGGTGTCCTTGAGGTCCGGACCGGCGTTCTGCACCAGCGGCTTGCTGTCACCGGCGAGGTACGCGCTCCAGACCTCGGCGACCGAGGCCCACATGGAGTCGTAGTACGGCGCGTTCTGGAAGAAACCGGTCAGCTCGGCGGGGCCGACAACGCCCCCGATGGGCTTCTTCTTGGCGGTCGCCCGCAGCTTCTCCCACGCCGCCTGGACCTTCTTGGGGGTGTCCCCGATGTGGTACGTGGCGTCGTTCTTGGCGACCCACTTCTTCCAGTCGCCCCAACGAGTCTCGAAGGCGATGTCCTGGTCGAGGTTGGCCTGGTACCAGACCTTCTCACGGGAGGGGTCGACGACGCTGTCGACGAGCATCCTGCGGACGTGCCCGGGGAAGAGCGTCGCATAGACCGCGCCCAGGTAGGTGCCGTAGGAGACGCCCAGGTAGTTGAGCTTCTTCTCACCGAGCGCGGCACGGATCACATCGATGTCGCGGGCGGTGTTCGGGGTCGTCATGTGCGGCAGCAGGCTGCCGCTGCGCTCGGCGCAGCCGTCGGCGTACTGCTTGGCGAGCTTGCGCTGGGCGCGCTTGTCGGCCTCGCTGTCCGGCACCGGGTCGGCCTTGGGCGCCTTGACGAACTCCTGCGGGTCCATGCAGGAGATCGCCGCGGAGTGGCCCACGCCCCGGGGGTCGAAGCCCACGAAGTCATAAGCCTTGGCGGTCTTGGCCCAGAGCGCGTTCTTGGTGGTGATGCGGGTCGGGAACTTCATGCCCGAGCCGCCGGGACCACCGGGGTTGTAGAGGAGGGAGCCCTGTCGCTGCTTCTTGCCGCCGGTGCTGAGGGCACGGTCGACGGCGATCTTGATGGTGCGGCCGTTCGGCTTGGCGTAGTCGACCGGGACGGTGACATAGCCGCACTGGACCGGCGACTTGAGGCCCCAGTCCGCGGGGCAGTCCTGCCAGTCGATGCCCTTCTTGGCCGCGCGTGCGGCGGCGGTCGCCACACCGCGCGCTTCGGCCGAACCGCGCTGGTGCTGCTCACCCGCCTGGGCGGGCGTGGCAGTTATCGCTCCGGCGAGAAGCGCTCCGGACACCAGAGTTCCGGCGGCGCCGAGCGCTGCTGTTTTTCTCACGTGGTCAATTCCCCCTGCATGGTGTGCCACTGGTGGCGGCGTTGATCACAGGCTTACGGAGGGATCCTGTCGTGCGCCGTCCCCTCTTGAACAGGTTTGACCCGCACTTCTTTACCAACCTGTAGGTTTCTTGCCGTGCCGGTTGCCCGCCGGGGCTCGGAAACGGCCACTCGGCGGCGCCTTACGGACGAGTTCGCTCCGTCGGCGGCGCGGGCACCGGCGCCGCCGAACTGCGGACGAACGGCCGGACCTCGCAGGGGAACCCCACCATTCCGGCCAAGGACTCCGGCCCAAGACACGTGCTTCCTCGCCACCCGGGCCCCATCGGTGACATCCTCAACTTGGTCCGGACTTAAGGCAGTTGACGGCCGGCAGACGACAAACCAGCAGGCCGGGCCACTCGGTGGGGAGCGCAGGACCACGAGCGACCTGTGGAGTGCGGCACGGCGCAATGGCCGCCAAGAGGGCACGGAGGGGCGAGAATACGTCAATTGCCGTAGACCTGCTCCACAGGCATGTGCCAGCCGCACAGCTTCAGTAACCTTCCGTGAAGGCTCTCCCACTCACTGCCACGGGAGGGCTTCGGCGTTTTCGCGCTGTCAGAGCCGTCGCGAAGGAGATCCGAAGTGCCGGGTATCGATCAGGTGTTGTCCCAGGCAATGGGGATTCCGGGCGTTCTGGGCGCCGGACTGATCGACTGGACCAGTGGTCTGACACTCGGCACGGCGGGGCGGGCGCCGCACGGCGATCATGACGCGGCCGCCGCCGACACCGCCGAAGTGGTCCAGGCCGTGGCACGCAATGCCACCTTCGACACCTCGGGCGCCGGCGGCCCGGCCCTCGAAGACCTGATCATCACGGCCGAGGCCAGCTACCACCTCATCCGTTTTGTGCACACGGCCTTCGACAGCCAGACCTATCTCTACCTCTGGCTGGACCGCACCCAGGCCAATCTCGCCGTCGCCCGGCTCCGGCTGCGCGATCTGGCGGCGGAGCTGGTCGCGTCCTGAGAACGCGCTCCGCCACACCGCACGAACGCCAAAGGAACCAGCCATGGGCCTGCCCATATCCCCTCCCCCGCCCACCCCGGCCGGGCTGCTCGACCGGTGCGCCGCCGAGCGGGTCACCGGCGCCCTGCACGGCCCGCACGGCTGTTTCTACCTTCTCGACGGCGCGGTCTACTGCGTCGAGGGCAGCGCGGCGCCCGGTCTCGACATCCGCCTCATGGCGGCCGGGAAGGTGCCGCCGCAGGGCTGGCAGTACGCCGCCGAGCGGGCGGGACGGGAGCAGCGGGGCGCCCAATTCCTGGTCAGCGAGGGCTGGTTGACCCAGAGCGAACTGGAGATATGCCATCTCGCCGCCCTCCTCGACGCGGCGTTCTTCGCCCTTCCCCTGCCGCCCGAGGCCACCTCCTTCACCCCGGGGACCGCGCACTGGCTGGGTGTCGTACGGACCATCAGTGCCAGTGCACTCCAGCAGGCGACGGCCCACCGCCGGGCCCTGCTCGACCAGCTCCACCCCTGGGCGGCGGTCGACTCCTCCCCCGTCATACCCGTCCGCCCGCGCACCGCGGCCCCCACCACGGGCCGGCAAAGACGGCTGCTCGACCGTGCCGACGGCCGGCACACCCCGCATGAACTGGCCCGTCTGCTCGGACAGTCCGCGTTCGCGACCCTCCTCGACATCCGCCGCCTCGCCGCCGCCGGCCTCGTCCAGCTGCCCCCGGCTCCGACGGCACTCCCCCGGCGCCGGCCCGGCGCCTGCCTGGACGGGCAGCCCGCCCCCGCCGGAGGGCGCCCCACCGCGACCTGGCAACTACCGGTTCCGGACCTCCTCGACACCGCCGATCCGGATATTGCCCTCCTCGTCCGACTGCGTACGGCACTGGAGGAGAACCTGTGAGCCCTTGCGCACGAAGACCGTGCACCCCATGAGGCGCGTCATCGGAAAGCGCGCCCGGAAAAGGAGACTGATGACGATCGAACCCCGGATACGGGATGAATTGCACACGTTGCGCGACCAAGTACGCCATTTCCAGGGCGGGATGGTGGCGAGCGTGGACGGCATGGTGATCGCCCACGATCTGCCGGACCTCGAACCGGACGGTCTGGCCGCACTCACCGCGGCCGCGATCGGCGTCGCCAAACGCCTCACCGAGGCCACCGGGCAGGGCGCCTTCGAGGAATCCCTGACCCGCGGTGCGGGCGGCTACATAGCCGCCTATTCGGCCGGACGCCGAGCCGTCCTGACGGCCGTGGCCGGCACGGACACCAATGTGGGCCGGCTCCATCTGCAGGCCCGGAAGGCCGCGGAACGGATCGGCGCCCTCGTGGACGCGGCGCCCCACCGCTAGGAGCACACACCCGACAAGAGCCCACCCCCACATTCCCTCCCGAACGCAGAAACTCGGGAACCCCGGAAACACCGTCAAGGAATCGAAAGGTCTGACCCCTCATGGCTCAAATGGAATCCGCTCTCTCCGACGCGATGTCGACCATCGAGGGCGCGGTCGGCGTCGCCCTGGTCGACTACACCAGCGGGATGGCACTGGCCACCCTGGGCGACAACCAGGCACTGGACCTCAATATCGCGGCGGCCGGCAACACCGATGTCGTACGCGCCAAGATGCGCACCATGGAGATGCTGGAACTCCAGGGCTCCATTGAGGACATGCTCATCACCCTGACCTCGCAGTACCACATCATCCGCCCGGTGTCGGGCAAGAACGGCAGTGGGCTCTTCCTCTACCTGGTGCTGGACCGCAAGCGCGCCAATCTCGCGCTGGCGCGGCACCGTCTCGCCCGGCTGGAGGCCGAGCTGGAGGTCTGAGCGGAGCCGCCTCCGTCACTCGGCGGCGGCGCTCCGGACGGCCTCGTCCAGGAGGCGCCGCAGCCGTAGCGCGTCCGGGGCGACGGCCGTGGCCAGGGCCGCGGGACCGGCGAGCGGTGCCAGCACTCCCTGTCCCGCTCCGCCGTCGGACCGCTTCCCCGCCGCGGCGCCCAGCAGCCGCACCTCGACCGGGCTCTGCTCGAACTCCGGCTTGACGACGAGGAGTTGGCCGAGGGCACGGTGTCCGTCCAGGACGGCCGAGGTGTCCCAGCCGGGGGCTTTGGGCCCGTACGCCGTCTCCTGGTCGAGCAGGGTCCGGCCGGCCCGGCGGACGACGAGCCGGCTGCGCAGCGCGCCGGTCTCCTCGCCGCTGCGTCCCAGGACCTGTTCCTCGCGGAGTACCAGATGTGCGGTGGGGGCCAGTTCGACGGTGGTGGTCATCCGCAGGGCGCTGCCGGCCGCGGAGATCAGCGGTTCGGGCAGCCAGTCGAGCCGGGCACCGTCGCCGACCGTCAACCGCACGTCGTAGGTGGCGTGGTCGGCCGTGCGGCCGGGCAGCGCGACGGTCGCGGCGGCGGTCGTCAGGTGCAGTGCGGTGCCCGCCTCGGCGGTGGCTTCGATAGCCAGCCGGTCGCCGCCGAGAGGGGCGCTCATGGCACCCACGATGCAGACCCGGGCCTGCCGGCCGCACCCGCGGACCCGGCGCAGTGCGAACGGGCCGTCGCCGTCGAGGACGGGCAGCCGGGTGGTGCCTCCCCCCTGATCGGCCCGCGCGACGATGCGGGCGGTGGCGCGCAGACCGGCGACCGCGGCGGCGACGGTCTGCGGCGGCACCGCCGGCGTGGGGAGCGCGAGGGTCATGCCGGGCCCGCGGTCCAGTCGGCGAGGCGCCCGCGGACCCATTCCGTCACGGGCTGGACGCCGTTCTCCGACTTCAGTGCGGTGAAGGCGACGGGGAGGTCGCCGCGTTGGTTCTTGGCGTCGCGGGCCATGCCTTCGAGGTCGACGCCGACATGGGGGGCGAGGTCGGTCTTGTTGATGACGAGGAGGTCGGAGGTGGTGACGCCGGGGCCGCCCTTGCGGGGGATGTCATCACCGCCGGCGACGTCGATGACGAAGATCTGGGCGTCGACCAGGCCCTTGGAGAAGGTCGCGGTGAGGTTGTCGCCGCCGGATTCGACCAGGACCAGGTCGAGGGGGCCGACCGCGTCCTCCAGGTCTTCGACGGCTTCGAGGTTGGCGGAGATGTCGTCGCGGATGGCGGTGTGCGGGCAGGCGCCGGTCTCGACGGCGGAGATCCGTTCGGCGGGCAGGACGGCCTCGCGGAGCAGGAATTCGGCGTCCTCGCGGGTGTAGATGTCGTTGGTGACGACGGCGATGGACAGCTCGTCGCGCAGTGCGCGGCAGAGCGCGGCGACGGTGGCGGTCTTGCCGGTGCCGACCGGGCCGCCGAGCCCGATGCGCAGGGCACGGCGGGTTCCGCTCCGCTGCGCTCCGCCTCGGCTCTCTTTCCGGCCCTTGGCTGCCGAGCCCTTCCGTACGGGGGCCGGGGCGCTGTAGGTGTAGCGCTCGGGGAAGGTGTCCTTGTGGTCGAGATGCATGGTCACTCCGGTGGTGGGTGCGGCCGCGGGCGGGTGGTGCAGGGGGCCCTGTGCGAGGGCCGGCGGGTCAGGAGGCGAAAAGGCGTACCGGCCAGGCGGCGTGCTGCTGTGCGGTGATGTCCAGCAGTGGCGCGGAGGCGGCGGGCAGTGCGTCGACTCCTTCGGCGGCGACCCGCCGTGCGGCGTCGGCGCCCCGTTCCGCGACCCGGTCGAGGTCGGCGGTGAGGCGGGCGAGCACGGCGGTGGCGTCGAAGGGGTCCAGGCTCAGCAGCCGGACCGCCGCGGTCGCCGGGCCGCTGATGTTCTCGTAGGCCACGGCGTATGCGGCATCGAGCGGCGGCAGACCGGCGGAGCGGGCGGCCAGGCCCAGGACGACGGGCTGGTGGGCGCCGCGGGGACGGGCCACCGCGAGCGCATCGAGTGCGGCGCTCGGCCAGGTGGCGCGAGCGGCCCGCATCATCTGCCGGCCGAGCCGCCGGGCGACCTGCCGCAGCGCCGGTACGGGCGTACGGGCGTCGGCGGCGTCGTCCAGAAGGAGCGGGTCGTGGCCGGCCGCGGCCGCGGCGGCGAGCCCCGCGGCGACCAGGCCCGCGGTGTGCAGCCGGCCCCGGCAGAAGGCCTCCAGGGTGGCGGCGTCCTTGATCCGTCCCGCGGCGACGGCCGGTTCGGCGCCGCCCGAGTGGGCGTGCCCGCCGGCGGGGAACCGGCCGTCGGCGAGGACGAGCAGCGCTGCGCGGCTCATCGGTGGTACGTGTCCTTCGTCAGGGTGCTCATCGGCGCTGCCTCAGAAGAGGAAGTACCGCTGGGCCATGGGGAGTTCGGTGGCGGGCCGGGGTTCGACCACCTCGTCGTCGATGGTCACCGTGAAGGTGTCCGGGTCGACATGGACGCGTGGCAGGGCGTCGTTGTTCCGCATATCGGCCTTGGTGACGCCGCGGGTGCTGCGGATCGCCTCGAAGGACTTGGCCAGCGGGAGGCGCTCGGGGAGACCGTCGGCCAGGGCCTGCGGTGAGACGAAGTTGACCGAGTTGCTGCCCGGGGCCCTGCCGGTGGCGCCGAACATCGGACGGGGCAGGACCGGCTGCGGCGTGGGGATGGACGCATTGGCGTCGCCCATCTGCGCATAGGCGATCTGGCCGCCCTTGATGACCAGCTGCGGCTTGACGCCGAAGAACGCCGGGTCCCACAGGACGAGGTCGGCGAGCTTGCCGTCCTCGACGGAGCCGACGAGATGGTCGATGCCCTGGGCGACGGCCGCGTTGAGGGTGTACTTCGCGACATAGCGCCGGGCACGGTGGTTGTCCGCGCCACCGTCGCCGGGAAGCGCACCGCGGCGCCGCTTCATCACATGCGCGGTCTGCCAGGTGCGCAGCACGACCTCGCCGATCCGGCCCATGGCCTGGGCGTCCGAGGCCATGATCGAGATGGCGCCGAGGTCATGCAGGATGTCCTCGGCGGCGATGGTGGAGGGCCGGATCCGGGACTCGGCGAACGCCAGGTCCTCGGGGACGGCGGGGTTGAGGTGGTGACAGACCATCAGCATGTCGAGGTGCTCCTCGACGGTGTTGACGGTGTGCGGCCGGGTGGGGTTGGTCGACGCGGGCAGTACGTTCGGCTCGGAGACCATCGCGATCATGTCGGGGGCGTGGCCGCCGCCGGCGCCCTCGACGTGGAAGGCGTGGATCGAACGGCCGGCGATGGCGGCGAGGGTGTCGCCGAGGAAGCCGGCCTCGTTGAGGGTGTCGGTGTGGACGGCGAGCTGCGCGCCGCTCTCCTCGCAGACGGTAAGACAGGCGTCGAGGACGGCGGGCGTGGCGCCCCAGTCCTCGTGGATCTTGAAGCCGAGGATCCCGGCCCGCAGCTGGTCACGCATCGACGCGAGGGAGGTGGTGTTGCCCTTGCCGAGCAGACCGACGTTGACCGGGAGCGCGTCCATCGACTCCAGCATCCTGGCGACATGCCAGGCGCCGGGGGTGATGGTGGTGGCCTTGCTGCCCTCGGCCGGTCCGGTGCCGCCGCCGATCATCGTGGTGACGCCGGAGGCCAGCGCCTCGTCCGCCTGCTGCGGGCAGATGAAGTGCACATGGGTGTCGATGGCACCGGCGGTGAGGATCTTGCCGTTGCCCGCGATGACCTCGGTCTCGGGGCCGATGACCAGGTCGGGGTGGACGCCGTCCATGGTCTCGGGGTTGCCGGCCTTGCCCAGGGCGGCGATCCGGCCGTCGCGGATGCCGACGTCGGCCTTGACGATGCCCCAGTGGTCGAGCACGACCGCGCCGGTGATCACGGTGTCGGGGGTGCCCTCGGCGCGGGTGACGCGGGACTGGCCCATCGATTCGCGGATCACCTTGCCACCGCCGAAGACGGCCTCGTCGCCGGCCCGGCCGGGTCCGCCCGAGCGGTCCTCGGTGATCTCGATGACGAGGTCGGTGTCGGCGAGCCGGATACGGTCGCCAACGGTCGGGCCGAAGAGGTCGGCGTATGCCTGGCGGGTGAGTTCAGCCATCGAGAGTGCCTCCGGTCTCGCCCCGCAGGCCCATGACGATGCGCTTGCCACCGAGGGGGACGAGTTCGACCTCGGTGGGGATGCCGGGCTCGAAGCGCACGGCGGAGCCGGCCGGGACGTTCAGCCGCTTGCCGTGCGCTGCCGCGCGATCGAAGTCGAGGCCGGGGTTGGCCTCGGCGAAGTGGTAGTGGGAGCCGACCTGGACGGGGCGGTCGGCGGCGTTGAGGACGGTCATCCGCGTGCAGGGAAGGCCTTCGTTGAGGCGTACCGGCTCGTCGGCGTGGAGGATCTGGCCCGGGATCATTCTCTGCTGCCCCCGTTCAGTTGATGGGTTCGTGAACGGTGACGAGCTTGGTGCCGTCGGGGAAGGTGGCCTCGACCTGCACGTCGTGGATCATCTCGGGGACGCCGTCCATGACCTCGTCACGGGTGAGCACCTTGCGGCCGGAGGACATGAGCTCGGCGACGGTACGGCCGTCCCGGGCTCCTTCGAGGATGTGCACGGTGAGCAGCGCAATCGATTCCGGATGGTTCAGCTTCACCCCCCGGGAGCGGCGCTTTTCAGCCACGTCTGCCGCCACATGAATCATCAGGCGCTCCTGTTCATGCGGGGTCAGTTGCATACCTTCCACCTCACAGTCTTCCCGCCCGGACACATTCGCCCAGGTCACAGGCGTGAGCACACCCGCGTCGATAGATGTACCACGCAGCAATTAAAGGAGGAGCAAACCGACTTCCAGCACTTGGCCATCAAGAGCCCCACGCCAGGAGGCTAGTTCGGCGGGATTTCATCTGCGTTACAACCAGGGACATGTCGGCACCCCTTCATACGCCTGAGGTAACGCGGCGTTATTACCGCCCGTTACGGCGCGGCGACCGACTCCCGGAACGGCTGCCATCCCGTCACCTCCCGGGCCGGCTGGGGAATCCAGTGGCGAAATCCACCCCTTGAAGGCCGCTCGGGGCGACGGAACAGATGACCGCCAGGCGCCACGAATCACCACTATCGGCGTAAACCAGGCCCAGCCCGCTCGCCGAACACCACTGTCCGGTATGCGCTCTTGACGATTTCGAAAGTGATCGCAATTCTCATGTGCGCGTCAAAACAAGCTCCGCACCATCCCCCCACACCAGGAGCCATATCGTGACTCGTTCCACCCGAATACGCCGGGCCGCGCTGGCCACGGGCGCCGTCGCCGCCGTTGCCGCCACCGTCTTCACCGCGGCCGGCGCCTACGCCGGGACCGCGCCGGCGGCCGCCCCGGACATCGACGTCAAGTCCGTCAAGGCCGATCTGGACCAGCTCCAGTCGATCGCCGACGCCAACGGCGGCAACCGCGCCCACGGACAGCCGGGCTACAAGGCGTCCGTCGACTTCATCAAGGGCAAGCTGGACAAGGCCGGATTCACCACCAAGGTCGAGGAGTTCGACGGCGGCGGCACCAAGGGCTACAACCTCGTCGCTGACTGGAAGGGCGGCGACGAGAGCAAGACCGTGATGGCCGGCGCCCACCTCGACTCGGTCTCCGAGGGCCCCGGCATCAACGACAACGGCTCGGGCTCGGCCGGCATCCTCGAGGTGGCGCTCGCGGTCGCCAAGGCGGACCTCAAGCCCACCAAGCACCTCCGGTTCGCCTGGTTCGGCGACGAAGAGGACGGCATGGTCGGCTCGCAGGCCTACGTCGACAAGCTCGGCGCCGACAAGTCGAAGATCGACTCGTATCTGAACTTCGACATGATCGGCTCGCCGAACCCGGGCTACTTCGTCTACGACGACGACACCCGCCTGGAGAAGGTCTTCAAGGACTTCTTCGCCAAGAAGAACCTCGCCACCGAGAAGGAGACCGAGGGCGACGGCCGTTCGGACCACGCCCCCTTCAAGGAGGCGGGCGTCCCCGTCGGCGGCCTCTTCTCCGGCGCCGACTACAAGAAGACCGAGGAGCAGGCGAAGAACTGGGGAGGCGAGGCCGGGAAGGCGTTCGACGCCTGCTACCACCAGGCCTGCGACGACTCGAAGAACATCGACGAGAAGGCGCTGGACAACAACACGGACGCCATCGCCCACGCGCTGTGGGAGATCAGCTCCTGATCCACCCGCCCCCTCGCACGGTCAGCACCCGCTGAACCGTCAGCTCTCGCGACCCGGCCGCCGGTCCCCGGCAGCCGGGTCGCGGTGTTCTGCGGCGATACCGAACCGTCGCCGTTCGCCCGGAGCGGACGGGAGCTGCCGCACGGTGGAGACCGTGCTGATCACCTGCTCTTCCTCCGCACCCTCCTCACGCCGCCCCAGCTCTTCAAGTAGCTGCAGGTCAGCGGCGGACACCAGGGCAACCAGCGGCTTGCCGTGACGGGTGACGACCACCCGCTCACCGCCATAGACAACGCGGTTGATCAGATCCGCCAGCTCCGCTCGGGCTTGCGTCACCGGAATTTCGTAGGCCATGCTCCCATTCTAACTGGACGTACATCCTGTACATTTTTTACAGAGAGGAGCAGACATGCTGCGACCAATGGCCCGCTATGTCCTTCCGGAGTTCACCGAGCGCACGTCCCAGGGGACGCGCACCATGGACCCGTACTCGAAGCTGCTCAGCGAGCGCATCGTCTTCCTGGGCACCCCGGTCGACGACGCCTCCGCTAACGATGTGATGGCGCAGTTCATCCACCTCGAACACGCCGCGCCCGACCAGGACATCTCGCTCTACATCAACTCCCCCGGCGGCTCCTTCACGGCGATGACCGCCATCTACGACACGATGCGCTTCGTGTCGTGCGACGTGCAGACCATCTGCCTGGGGCAGGCCGCCTCCGCCGCCGCGGTACTGCTGGCCGCCGGCACCCCCGGAAAGCGGCTGGCGCTGCCCGGCGCCCGGATCCTGATCCACCAGCCCTCGATCACCGAGCCCATCCAGGGCCAGGCCACCGATCTACAGATCCAGGCGGAGGAGCTGCTGCGCACCCGCGACACGCTGGAGCGGCTGCTGGCGGAGCACACCGGACAGCCTCGTGAGCGGATCGCCGCCGATATCGAGCGCGACAAGATCTTCGACGCCCGAGCCGCCCAGGAGTACGGCCTGGTCGACGGGCTCACCCATCAGCGCAAGCAGTCCGTCCACCGACTCGGCGCGCGGTGAGCCCCGATGCTGCCGCCGGAACTGCCGCCGCTGCCCGCCCTGACGCGTGCCGAGGGTGAGCTGATCGACCACTACCTGGAAGTGCTCGACCTGCTGGGCAGGATCAACCCGGCCCGCGGCGGCGGCACCTACACCGGACTGCGCGCCGCCCAGGCGCTGGTCACCAAGGCCGCCGGACTGCGCGACGCGCTGGCGCTGATGCACAACCGCGGCGAGAGCGAGCTGCACCGCGAGACCTTGACCCGGGCGCTGCGGGTGCTGGACGGCGAACGCCGGGCCGGGCTCGTGACGGTGCCGCCGGACGAGGACGTCTGACCCGACACGCGCACGGGACCTGCGCATACGGCGTAGCGAATGGGCCCGATGTGAGGAGGCGACGAATTGCGCGGGGCGAACACGATTCCTGGGACTCTTGATGTTTCGCCGCTGGTCCAGGAGGTGCGACACCCCGCGCCATGGCACCTGAGGGAACAAATCTAACCATTCAGGCGAAATGTGACCCATCTCACATACGGCATTTTCAGCTCGGAATTCGGGTGGCGAGTGCGTGACGATCCCTTCGACGGCAAGACCCCGCCACAGCGACGGGGCGGTCCGGACGGGCGCCTAATCCCGCCGCCGTACCGGATGTCCGGTCGACGTTGTGGATCGGCGGGAGCGGAGGACCCGAGCAGGACGGGGTCCCGGCCTTACGGCCGAGGGCTCCTTGGGGTGAAGCCGTACGCACGGCCGGGCATCTTCGCCTGCCCGAACCCGACAGGTCTTCCTTCGCAGGCGGCTGACGAAGGGTTTGCGCATGACTGTGCGCATGCAGACGCCGAATCTGCTGGCGCGCGCCGGCACCGTCACCGCTCTGACGCTGGTCACCCTGGGCGGGACAACCGTCGCCCCGGGAACGGCCGGGAACGCCGAAGCCGCGACCGTGTCCGCCCACGCGCTGCGGATCGCGGCCTCCAAGAGCGGCGCTCCCTACCAGTACGGCGCCCAAGGGCCACACCGCTTCGACTGTTCGGGGCTGACGCTGTACTCGTTCAAGCGCGCCGGCCGGGCGCTCCCCCGTACCGCCGCCGCGCAGTACGGCCGCACCCGGCACATCCCGGCCTCCCTGCGCCGACGCGGTGACCTGGTCTTCTTCCGTTCCGCCGGCGGCATTTACCACGTCGGCATCTACGCGGGCCGGGGCCGGATGTGGCACGCACCCAAGGCCGGGAGCGTGGTGCGGCTGGAGCGGATCTGGAGCCGCACGGTCTCGTACGGGCGCGTGGGCTGACCTCTGGTATCTCGTCTTACGTGTGATCAATTGCCGGTGGGCTCGGCCTACTTGACCGACTCGGCCGGGAGGCTCGGCAAGGGGCGTACGCCGTCCGGCGGCCGCGGCTGCCCCCGGGCCCCCGGCCCCGGGGTGCGCCCGTCAGGCCAGCACGAGCTCGATGAGCAGGATGCCGCCCAGGGCGGTGAGCAGCGCTCCGGTGGTGGCTTCCAGGGCGCGGGTGACCCGCGGGCGGCGCAGCCAGTTGCCCAGGCGGTCGACCAGCAGCGCGACGGCGGGGAACCACACCAGCGCCATGGCGACGACCACCGTCGCGAGCAGCAGCGTCCGAGGCAGCGCGGGCTCACCGGCCGGGACGAACTGCGGGAGCAGGCTGAGGAAGAGGACCGGCGCCTTGGGGTTGAGGGCATTGGTCAGGAAGCCCTGGCGCAGGCTGCGCGCGGTGCCCAGGGGAGCGGGCGGGTCGTCGGCCGGTGGGACGGCCGGGCCGGTCGCGGAATCGGCGTGCGCCCCCGTGCGCCGGACGGCCGCGAGCAGCGCGCCGGCACCGAGGTACAACAGGTAGACCCCGCCCAGGAGTTGGACGGCGCCGAAGAGCGCGGGCACGGCGACCAGTACCGCCGCGAGCCCGGCCACCGCCAGTGCGGTGTGCACCAGCAGCCCGCCCGCGACCCCGACGGCGGTCGCCACCCCCGCCCGGCGCGAGTCGAGCGCATTGCGCACCACGACGGCGAAGTCCGCGCCCGGCATGGTGACCATGCCGGCGGCAATTCCGGTGAAGGCGATCAGCTGTCCGTCCATGGGAGCAGCCTCGCTGGTCAGAGCCTTTAATGGGTATTGGCAATGTTCTTGGGGAGCCTAAAGAGGTTCTTATGTACGACCCCACCCGGCTGGCCGCTCTGGTAGCGGTGGCGGAGGCCGGTTCGATCACCCGGGCCGCCGCCCGGCTGGGCTACACCGCTCCCGCGCTCTCCCAGCAGCTCGCCAAGCTGGAGCGGGAGGCGGGGACGGCGCTGCTGGTGCGCCACCACCGCGGGGCACGGCTGACGGCGGCGGGTGAGCTGCTCGTCGTACGGGCCCGGCGGGTGCTCGACGAGCTGGATCAGGCGCGGCACGAGCTGTCCCGGCTGACGGGGCTGTCCGGCGGCCGGCTGCGGGTCGGCACCTTCATGACCGCCGGGACGCATTTGCTGCCGCCCGCGCTCAGCGCCTTCCGGCGTGCGCACCCCGATATGGAGTTGAGCATCACGGAGTACGTACCTCCGCAGGCCGCCGCGGCGGTGGCGCTGGGTGAGGTCGATCTGGCGCTGACGCACGAGTATGTGCCGGGCGAGGCGATGCCGCCGCCGGAGGGGGTGCGTCTCGAACCGCTGCTGACCGAGGAGCTGGTGGTGGTCACCGCGCCGGGCCATGCCCTGTCGGCGGGTGCCGGACGGCTGCCGCTTGCCGAGCTGGCCGGTCAGCCGCTGGTCAGCATGGCACCGGCCAACCCGAACCGGCGTGCGGTGGAGGAGGCGCTGGCGGCCGCCGGGGCGAGTGTGGCGGTGCGCTGTGAGTCGCCGAGCTATGCGGTGGTGTGTGCACTGGTGAGTGCGGGGCTCGGGGTGGCGGTGGTGCCGGAGATGATGGCGGAGGGCTCGGTGACCCCGCTGGGGATCCGCAGGCTGGACCCGCCGGATCTGCACCGCCGGATCTCGGTGGCCTACCGCCCCGGCGGCGGGAGCCCGGCCGCGGACACCTTGCGTGCCCTGTTGCGCGGGGCCTTCAGCCGCCACTCCCCCGCGCCGTAGCCGGCCGGCGGCCGGTGCGGCAGAGGTCTTCAGGGGACGGCGGCCTGCCATGGCACGGTGATCCAGACGGTCTTCCCGCCGGATTCGGTGGGTACGACCGAGAGACGGCCGCCGGCTTCCGCGGCGAGGTAGCGGATGATGACCAGGCCCCGGCCGTTGTCCTGCTGGACGGCGGCGGGCAGCCTGCGCGGACGGCGGGGATGGCTGTCGGTGATGCCGACCCGCAGCTGTTCGTCGCGGTCCAGTCGCAGTTCGACGGTGAATTCAGGCGACCGGCCGGAGGTGTGCACGACGGCGTTGGTCGCGAGTTCGGAGACGATCAGGCGGAGGGAATCGGCGAGTGCGGAGCCGGCGGGCAGACCCCATTCGGCGAGCACGGCAAGGGCGTGTCTGCGGGCGGTGAGGACCGAGGCGGGGGCGCTCGGCAGAGTCAGTGAGGATGCATGGTGGTCTGCCATCGAGGCGCCGTCCCTTTCCCACCGAGGCCCGGCCCCGGTCCACCGACCAGGGAGCCGGGATGCCGCTCCGGACACCGGTGCGGCCTCGGACTTCTGCTGGGCGCCCAGACTGCCACCCGTACTGGCGATGAGGAACTCGATCCACCCACATATACGGAGATCTATCGCTCGTTGCGGTGAACTCTGCGACGCGAGACCGGATTTGGGATGCCCATACCACCGGATTCCGGACGGCACCCGGGGCCGGAGCCGACGACGGCCGTCCGCCCCGGTCCGGAACTCGTGCGCGTCAGACCGCCGGTGCCGTGGCCACGATCGTGCCGACCGCCGTGTCGAGCTGGGCATCCGTCAGATCCGCGCGGGCCGTCAGCCGCAGTCGGGAGATCCCGTCGGGCACGGACGGCGGCCGGAAGCAGCCGACCGCGAGTCCGGCCGCACGGCAGTCGGCGGCCCAGCGGACCGCCGCCTCCGGCGAGGGGGCGCGTACCGAGACCACCGCGGCGTCCGGCCGGACCGCGGACAGCCCCGCCGCGGTGAGCCGCTCGTGCAGCTCCCGTGCGACCTGGCCGGCTCGGGCGGCGCGCTGCGGTTCGCGGCGCAGGAGCCGTAGCGCGGTCAGGGCGCCGCCGGCCGCGGCCGGGGCGAGACCGGTGTCGAAGATGAACGACCGGGCGGTGTTGACCAGATGCTCGATGACCCGGGCCGGGCCGAGCACCGCTCCGCCCTGCGAGCCGAGCGACTTGGAGAGCGTCACGGTGGCCACCACATCGCCGTCACCGGCGAGCCCGGCGGCCCACAGCGCACCGCGGCCCCCCTCGCCCAGGACGCCCAGGCCGTGGGCGTCATCGACGAGCAGCGCGGCGCCGGCTGCCCGGCAGGCCTCGGCGAGCGCGGGGAGCGGCGCGGCGTCGCCGTCGACCGAGAACACCGCGTCGGTCACGGCGAGCGCCCGGCCGTCGTGGCCGGTCAGCGCCGTACGCACGGCCTCGGGGTCGGCGTGCGGGGCCACTTCGGTACGGGCCCGGGAGAGCCGGCAGCCGTCGATGAGGGAGGCGTGGTTGCCCGCGTCGGAGACGAGCAGGGTGCCGGGGGCGGTGAGCGCGGTGACGGCGGCGAGATTTGCGGCATAACCGGATGACAGCACCAAAGCGGCCTCGAAGCCGCAGAACGCGGCGAGTTCCGCCTCCAGCCGGGCGTGCAGTTCGGTGCTGCCGGTGACCAGCCGGGAGCCGGTCGCGCCGGCGCCCCAGCGGTGCGCGGCGGCGGCCGCGCCCCGGGTGACCTCCGGATGCCGGGCGAGTCCGAGGTAGTCATTACTGGCCAGATCGAGCAGCCGGGAGTCGGCGGGGCGGGGGCGCAGGGAGCGGACCAGGCCGGCACGATGACGTGCGGCGCGGGCCTCGTCCACCCAGTCGAAGGCCGCGCCGTGCACCGGCCGGGAGGGCGCGGGGGCGGGCTCGTCGGGGGTCGCCGGCGTGGTGTCATGGACCAGCGACGGGGCGGTGTCCTGCGGCATCGGCGTCCTTCGTCTGTCGGCCTCGATTGTCGGCTGTCGATAGACGTTAGCGGTCGTTCCGCACGCCCACAGTGTGGTGATACACACACCTCGATCCGGGGTCGTTGTGGGAATCCTCCTTGGCCGGGGGCGGTGGCGTACGCCAGGATCAACGCCATGGACCTGCTGAACACACTGGTGGACAAGGGACTGCGGCGCGAGTTGCCGACCCGCGAAGAGGCGCTGGCCGTACTGGCGACCTCCGATGACGAACTGCTCGATGTCGTGGCCGCGGCCGGAAAGGTGCGCCGCCAGTGGTTCGGGCGGCGGGTCAAACTCAACTATCTCGTCAACCTCAAGTCGGGTCTGTGCCCCGAGGACTGCTCGTACTGCTCCCAGCGGCTGGGCTCGAAGGCCGAGATCCTCAAGTACACCTGGCTCAAGCCGGATGACGCCTCCAAGGCGGCCGCCGCCGGGGTGGCCGGCGGTGCCAAGCGCGTCTGTCTGGTGGCCAGCGGCCGGGGACCCACGGACAAGGACGTGGACCGCGTCTCGGAGACCATCTCCGCCATCAAGGAGCAGAACGAGGGTGTCGAGGTCTGCGCCTGCCTCGGTCTGCTCTCCGACGGCCAGGCCGGCCGGCTGCGCGCGGCGGGTGCCGATGCGTACAACCACAACCTCAACACCTCGGAAGCCACATACGGCGACATCTGCACCACGCATGACTTCTCGGACCGGGTGTCGACCGTCCAGCAGGCCCAGGCTGCCGGTATGTCCGCCTGTTCCGGGCTGATCGCCGGTATGGGGGAGAGCGACGCCGACCTCGTCGATGTGGTCTTCGCACTGCGCGACCTGGACGCGGACTCCGTCCCCGTCAACTTCCTGATCCCCTTCGAGGGCACCCCGCTCGCCAAGGAGTGGAACCTCACCCCGCAGCGCGCGCTGCGCATCCTGGCGATGGTGCGGTTCGTCTGCCCGGACGTCGAGGTACGGCTGGCCGGCGGCCGCGAGGTGCATCTGCGCAGTCTGCAGCCGCTCGCGCTGCACCTGGTCAACTCCATCTTCCTCGGCGACTATCTGACCAGTGAGGGCCAGGCCGGCAAGGACGACCTCGCGATGATCGCGGACGCCGGCTTCGAGGTCGAGGGCACGGACACCACGACGCTGCCCGAGCACCGCAGGCAGGGCTGTGGCGAGGGAGCCTGCGCGTCCGAGGACGCCGGGGAGCCCGCGGACGCCGGGGAGCCCGCCGCCACGGTCCCGGCGCCGTCCGACGACACCCGCCGTGACCTGGTCTCGGTACGCCGCCGCGGTGCCGGTACCGACCTGCCGCCCAATGCCTGAGGCGCTCACCCCCGGCGAACTGCTCGCGCTCGACCGGCAGCATGTGTGGCATCCGTACGGGCCGATGCCCGGCAAGGCCGCACCGCTGCTGGTGGAGTCGGCCTCCGGTGTCCGCCTCCGGCTGGCCGAACCGGCCGAGGGCCAGGACGAGTTGGTGGACGGCATGTCGTCCTGGTGGTCGGCGGTGCACGGCTACAACCACCCGGTGCTCAATGACGCCGCGCGCGGCCAGCTGGGACGGATGAGCCATGTGATGTTCGGCGGGCTCACCCATGAGCCGGCCGTCCGTCTGGCGAAGCGGCTGGTCGACATCACCCCGGAGCCGCTGGAGCACGTCTTCCTCGCCGACTCCGGTTCGGTGTCGGTCGAGGTCGCCGTCAAGATGTGCCTGCAGTACTGGCGCTCGCTCGGAAAGCCGCGCAAACAGCGGCTGCTGACCTGGCGGGGCGGCTACCACGGCGACACCTGGCAGCCGATGTCGGTGTGCGATCCGGACGGCGGGATGCATGAGCTGTGGCAGGGGGTGCTGCCGCGGCAGATCTTCGCGGACGCCCCGCCGGCCGGCTTCGACGCGGCGCCGGACGAGGCGTATGCGGCGCAGCTGCACGAGCTGATCGCGCGGCACGCCGACGAGCTGGCGGCGGTGATCGTGGAGCCCGTGGTGCAGGGGGCGGGCGGTATGGCGTTCCACTCCCCCGGCTACCTGCGGGTGCTGCGGGAGGCCTGCGACGCCCATGACGTGCTGCTCGTGTTCGACGAGATCGCCACCGGCTTCGGCCGTACGGGCGCCCTCTTCGCCGCCGAACACGCAGGCGTCGCACCCGATGTGATGTGCCTCGGCAAGGCGCTGACCGGTGGATATCTCACCCTGGCGGCGACGCTGTGCACGGCTGCCGTGGCGGACGGGATCTCCCGCGGCGCCCTGCCGGTGCTGGCGCACGGCCCCACGTTCATGGGCAATCCACTGGCCGCTGCCGTCGCCGATGCCTCGATCGAACTGCTGCTGTCCCAGGACTGGGCACAGGACGTCAAGCGGATCGAGGCCGGACTGTGGGACGGTCTGGCACCGGCCCGGGGCTTCGCCGGGGTGCGCGAGGTGCGCGTACTCGGCGCGATCGGTGTCGTCCAGCTCGACCACGAGGTGGACATGGCGGCCGCGACCCGGGCGGCGGTCCGGGAGGGCGTATGGCTGCGCCCGTTCCGGGATCTGATCTACACCATGCCGCCGTACATCACGGGCGACGACGATGTGGCGCGCATCTGCGCCGCGGTGTGCGCGGCGGCGCGCGAGGGCTGACCTCCCGGGCGGCGGTGGCCGGTGCTCCGCGCCCCGCCGCCCCGCCGCTCCGCCCTTCGCCCTTCGCCCTTCGCCCTTCGCCCTTCGCCCCGGTAACGGTGCCGGTGGGCGCCATGCACACAGCAACATTCACAGTCATTGCGCGCGCGATCGGCCGCGCAGAGTCGGAGGCAGACCATGTCGGTGCTGTTCGTGACGGGCACGGGCACGGAGATCGGCAAGACCGTGACCACGGCGGCGATCGCCGCGGCGGCGATCGCCCGGGGCCGTTCGGTGGCCGTGCTCAAGCCGGCCCAGACCGGTGTCACGGCCCATGAGACGGGTGACGCGGCGGAGGTCGAGCGGCTGGCCGGCCCGGTCACCGGCGTCGAACTCGCCCGCTACCCGGAACCGTTGGCGCCCGCGACGGCCGCGCTGCGGGCCGGTTTGCCGCCGGTGCGCCCCGAGGACATCGCCGAGGCCGCCGCCAAACTGGCCGCCTCGCACGACCTGGTGCTGGTCGAGGGCGCGGGCGGGCTGCTGGTCCGCTTCGACGCGGACGGCCATACGCTCGCCGATGCCGCGCGGCTGGCCCAGGCCCCCGTCCTGGTGGTCGCCCCGGCAGGCCTGGGCACCCTCAACGCCACCGCACTGACCGCGCTGGCACTGCGCTCGTACGGGCTCGACTCCCCGGGCGTCGTCATCGGCAGCTGGCCGGCCGAGCCCGACCTCGCAGCCCGCTGCAATCTGACGGACCTCCCGGACGCCGCCGGCGCCCCGCTTCTCGGCCTGGTCCCGGAGGGCTCCGGCGGGCTGTCGCCGCACGCCTTCCGCGCCGCGGCTCCGGACTGGCTGGCACCGGCGCTCGGTGGATCGGGCGGGTTCCGTATTCCCTCGTGACGCCGGTGCGGCCGCCGGCCCCCGCCGTGAGGGCACGGCAGGGGGAGGACGGGAGGTGGCGGCCGTACGAAGCCCCCGGTGCGGTGCGACGGCCTCGCCTCGTACGGATTTCCGGACGGCGGACGCGGTGGCTCCCGGTGACTCCTTGCCCGCCCGGTGGGGAGACTGACTGCAGGAGCGGGCAGCGTCGGCGAAGGGGTCCGTCATGTGGCAGCGCAGAAGAGTTCCGCACGGCACGGTGCACCATCCGGTGTTCGCCCGGTTCTACGCGAGCTGCTGTGGTCCGGCCGCGGATGCGCGGGCGGGGGTGGCCGCGCTCCGGAAGGAGCTGCTGACGGGCACCACGGGCCGGGTCATCGAGGTCGGCGCGGGCACCGGGCTGAACTTCGCGCACTATCCGGGGACCGTCTCGGAGGTGGTGGCGATCGAGCCGGAGCCCACCTTGCGGGAGGTCGCCAGGTCGGCGGCGGCGCGTGCGGAGGTGCCGGTGGATCTGGTGCCGGGTGTGGCGGAGGCACTGCCGGTCAAGAGCGAAGCGTTCGACACCGCGGTGGCGTCGCTGGTGCTGTGTTCGGTGTACGAGGTGCAGCGGGCCCTGATGGAGCTGCGGCGGGTGCTGCGGCCGGGCGGTGAGCTGCGGTTCTTCGAGCACGGGCGGGCCGCGGGGCGGGGTCTTGCGGCGGTGCAGTGGTCGCTGGACCGGACGGTCTGGCCACTGCTGATGGGCGGCTGTCACACCGGGCGGGACCCGCTGGGCGAGATCCGCACGGCCGGGTTCGAGGTGCTGCGGGTGCGCCGGCTGAAGGTGCCGGAGCGCGGGCCGACCCTGCCGACCTCGCCGGCGGTGCTGGGCACGGCGCGGCGTCCGGCCGACTGAGCGGCCCGCGCGGCGGAGGCCCTCACACCGTCCAGGTGCGCAGCTCGTCCGCGATGGCCCGGACGTCGGCCGTCCCGCTCTTGACGAGGCGGGCGAGGTCGCGGACCTGCTCGGGGGAAGTGGCGATCTTCAGACCACTGGCGACCAGGTAGCCATAGGCGACGGCGGTCGCGAACATCGCATTCGCGCCCTCCAACGCCGGTACCTGGAGCAGGAGTTGGAGCAAAGCGGCGGCGCGGTCCTGCGGGTCGGCGTAGACGGGCACCCCGAATATCTCGGCTTCATGGCGGCTGACTGCGGCCACCAGGGCGCCCCAGTCGGTGACCTGGGGGTCTCCGGGGGTGTGCTGTTCGGCGATCAGGAGGAGCCAGGCGAGGTCGATGCGCAGCGTCACGTTGTGCCCGGCAGTCCTTCGCGGTCGGTGGTGCTCGGAGTGGCAGGGGGGCTGTCCGGTTGCCGGCCGAATTCCTCGGCGAAGACGCGCTCGTACTGCTTCATGAAGTCGGAGGCGGCCTCGACGAAGGTCTGGCCGACCTCGCCGGCGTCCTTCAGGACGAGCTCCTCGATATAGCGGTTCATGCTCACTCCCCGCTGCAGAGCGCGCTCTCGCGCCGCTTCGGCAGTGGCTTCGTCCACCCGGACGTTCAGCTGCGTCTTCGCCACCTCTCAAAGCTAGCGCGCATCCGCTAGCAGCGGCAAGCGGCGGGGTACGGAACGCCGCGGAGACGTTCCGGAGGGGCGCCGCCCGCGCATCCAGGCGTCGAAGGCGCCCTGGGGAGTCGTCGGCCTGGCGTCGAATTTCGGTCCAGGCGCAGAATTTCTGCGCCTGCGATGCGCCAGCGAAGTGCGGGGCCGAAACAGGGAAATCGGGTTTGCCCGACTCACTTAACGGGTGTCCGCAAAGCCCCGTACGTCCTCGGGGTACAGGGGCCGGAGCGGGTCGAGGATGCGGGCGGCCTGCTCGCGCATGCCGAGCACCGTTCCCCCCTCGCACCGCCGCCGGGACCGCGCCCACAGGAAGTACAGCGGCGCGGTCACGGCCGGTCCGACGAGCCAGGACAGATCCGCGCCGCCGAAGTGCGCCGCCGGCGGTCCGGTGTACAGATCGCTGGCGAGGAACGGGATCTGGACGGCGATGCCCAGGACGTACGAGCCGAGCGCGACCGGGTCGAACCGCCTGTAGGGGGCGTCGTCCGGCTCGCAGAGCTCCTCGGGGTCCTGGCTGCCGTGGCGCAGCAGAGAGAAGTCGACGAGGTTGATCGCGGCCCAGGGCACCAGCGCGGCCAGCAGCACCAGGACCAGATCGGCGAACCGTGTCACGAAGTCGCCTGCGAGACCGAGGGCGAGGGCCGGCCCGCAGGCCAGGACGAGTGCGGAGACCGCACCGCGGACCCCCGGCCGGGGCTGCCAACAGGCCCGCAGGGTCTGCCCGATGGTGAGGGTCGCCTGCACCGCGCGGTAGAGGTTGAGCGCGTTGTGGTGGAGGACGCTGAAGAGGAAGAGGACCAGCAGCACCGGTCCGAACGACCCGGCCGCGGCGCCGATCCCGGCGCCGGTGTCCGGACCGGGGCAGGCCGGGGCGACGGCCGCACCGGCCAGGAACGGCAGCAGGGAGCCCAGGCAGGCGCCCCCGTACGTCGCCCAGAAGCCGGCGGCGGTGGGGCGGACCGTCCCGGACAGCGCGCGCGAGGGGTCCGCGGCGTACGGGGCGAGGGCCGGCTGCCACAGGGCGCTGAGCGAGACGATCGCGAGCCAGCCGGCGAAGGTGAACCCGCCCCGGGTGAAGAAGTCCCCGGGCAGACCGCGGGTCACGGCCAGCGCGAGACCGGCCACGAGGCCGAGGCCGAGGACCACCGCCGCCACCTTGTTGAGGGCGGGGATCAGACGGTGGCCGATCAGGCAGAGCACCGCGGAGCCGGCGGCGCCGAGCAGGATGCCCGCGCCGACCGGCAGGCCGGGCGCGAGGACGTGCAGCGACTTCCCGGCGAGCACGAGGTGGGCGGCGAAGAACGCGACGTACAGGGCGGCCGCGAGGACCACGCCCGGCAGTGCCCCCAGCGATCCGGACCGGGCCCGGATCCGGATCAGCTGCGGCAGGCCGAACTGCGGGCCCGGCGCCCGGTGCGGCGCCATGAAGACCCCGCCGAGCAACTGCCCGACGAGCACCGCCAGTACGCCCGACCACAGCGGCTGATGGAACACCTGCACCGCCATCGCGCCGGTGACCAGCGCCAACGGGGCGATATGGGTGCCGAACCCGAGGGTGAACAGATCACGGGTACACCCGTGCCGTGCGCGCTCCGGCACCTCGTCGACGGTGTGCTGTGCGACCGCGTCGGGCTGCGCGGCTCCGTGCCGATCGGTCACGGCGGCCTCCTCGGGGCTGGCCCGCGCGGGGTCGCGGGCTGGTGGGTACGGGACGGCCAACCGGCGGCGGGCAGCATGGAGCTGCCGGATGACCGGCGGGGCGGGGCGGCCGACGAGGGGGGCTGAACGGGAGTCTCGGGCACCCGGGCCATCAGGTCAATGACCAAGATCGGTCCTCCCCCGGATCTCCATTTCGGTCGGGGGACGCGCTGCGGGAGGACGCGGTCCGCAACCGGCGTCCGGGGCACGATGCGACGGATGTCGGCGGCCGGGGCGGTGGCGAAGCGGCCGACCGGTCCGCTGCCCGCCCGGGCGGAGATTCCGGCTCCCCGCCCGGCCGGTCGTTCCGGGCCACCAACCGGCAGCAGCCGGGCGGGGAACCGGGGCACAGGCGGGCGCCGCGGTGCGTGCCGCTGCCTTTGCCGCCGGAGCCGATGCCGCACGATGTGATCCGTCGCGGGCCCGGCCCCCGGAGGGATCAGCGACGGACCGGACTGTTCGCGACCGCACCGGCCATCAGGAGGACCACGCCGTGTCCGTCCCCGCCCCCGTCCCACATCTGCAGCGCAGTCTGCGGCGCTTCGACATCATGGCGATGGGCGTCGCCGCCGTGATCTCCTTCGATGTGATCGGGCAGATCGCCACCGGCGGCGGACAGGCCGTCATCTGGATCGCCGTCATCGCGGTGGCGTTCCTGGTGCCCTACGCCCTGGTGTTCGCCGAGACCGGAGCCGCGTTCCCGCAGGAAGGCGGGCCCTATGTCTGGGTGGAGGTGGCCTTCGGGCGGCCGGCGGCCGTGCTGACCACCATGTTCTATTGGGTCACCAATCCCGTCTGGCTCGGCGGTTCGCTGGTCTTCGTGGCCGCCGGGGCCTGGGATGGCTTCGTCCTCCCGCTCGGCTCGGGGACGGTGGCGGACTACGGCTTCAAGCTGGTCTTCATCTGGGCCGCGATTCTCACCGCGGTGGTCTCACTGCGCCGCGGCAAATGGATCACCACGGCCGGCGCCGGGGCCAAGGTCCTGGCGCTTGCCTTCTTCACCGGTACGGCGGTGGCGTACGGGATCCAGCACGGGTTCCGCGGTCTGCAGGGCACCGGCTTCTCCCCCACCGGCGTGGGGTTCCTGGCGCTGGTGCCGGTGCTGCTGTTCGCGTTCGTCGGGTTCGAGGCGCCCAATGCGGCGGGCGACGAGATGCTCACTCCGCAGCGCGATGTGCCGGTGGCGATCGGGGTGTCGGGGGCCATCGCCACCTGCTGCTATCTGCTGCCGGTGCTGGCCATTCTCTCGGCCGCCCCGCCCGGCCGGGTGACCGGTGTCGGCGGCTTCATGGACGCCGCCCGGCTGGTCTTCGGGATCTACGGCGACTGGCGCGGGCCGCTGCTGACCTTCGTCGCGGTGCTGTTCGTGGTGGCGCTGCTGACCCAGGGCAGCGCCTGGATGATCGTCGCCGACCGGATGCAGGCAATGGCGGCCGCCGACGGCGGGTTCTTCAGCCGGGGCCTGGGCGCCTTCCATCCGCGGCTGGGCACACCGGTCCGGATGAATCTGCTCTCCGGTGTCACCGCCACCGTGTTCATGGCCGCCGCGATGAACCTGGCGAAAGGAGACGCCTCGGCCGTCTTCGGGGTGGTGCTGACCGTCGCGATCACCACCCTGCTGCTGTCCTATCTCGCCGTGGTCCCCTCGCTGCTGGCGCTGCGGCTGCGCCACCGCGCGGTGCCCCGGCCCTACCGGGCCCCGTTCGGCACCCCCGGTTTCACCGTGGCGACGCTGCTCGTCTACGCCTGGATCGTGCTCGGCTCATGGGTGGCGCTGTTTCCCGGCACACTGGAGCAGCTCTTCGGCATTCCGTACGACTTCCGGGCGGTCTGGGGTGTCTCCCGGCTCACCTTCGAGGCGTTCACCCTCGGCACCGTCGTCCTGCTGCTGGTGATCGCCACCGCCGGGTATCTGACCCGGCGCATCGGCACCCGGCCCCAGGACGATGAGCGCGTGGCCCGCCCGGCCCGATAGCGCCGGTGCCGCGACGCCCACCACCAGCGCCTCACCGAGCAGGGTGAACGGCACCTCGGCGACCTGGGTGGTCTCGACGGCGTCCAGGCAGCGGGGTCCGCCGCCGAGCGCCCCGAGCCCGATGCCGGCGACGATCAACCAGCTGCCAGACCGAGGCGACCAGCCGGCCGGCGCCCGCCAGGCCGGCACAGGTGAGCGGCTCGTGGAAGGGGCAGCTGACGGCGGCGGCGCCGGGCCCGTGGTGTCCATGGCATGGAATCCGGTCGACACCCTGCTCCGCCCGGTGGTGGGATCGGGGCATGAGTGATCTTCATGTCCGGGCCGGAACGCCGGCCGATCTCGATGCCGTGCTGGCCTTCTGGAAGATCGCCGCCGAGGGCACCAGCATCAGCGATGACACCGACGGCGTGGCCCGGCTGGTGGCCCGTGACCCCGAGTCGCTGCTGCTGGCCGAGCGGGGCGGTGAACTGGTGGGCACGGTGATCGCCGGTTTCGACGGCTGGCGGTGTCATCTCTACCGGCTGGCCGTCCATCCCGGACACCGCAGGCAGGGCATCGGCGGCGCACTGCTGACGGCCGCCGAGGAGCGGTTCCGTGCGCTGGGCGGCCGGCGCGGCGACGCGATGGTCCTGGACCGCAATGAGTCGGCGCAGCACGCGTGGCGCGCGGCGGGTTACGCGCCCGAGCCGCAGTGGAGCCGCTGGGTCAAACACCTCGACGGCTGAGCGCGGCATCCGGAACCCGCAGAGCCCGCCCCGGCCCGGGGCGGGCTCTTTGTTCACCAGCGACTTTGCTGATCCTTTACCATAGTGTTCCCCTACCTACGTGAAAGGTGTGTGAGCGTCCAGCCATGGGCGAGCCTCCCAGTTGTCGAGCGTCCTCCCGACAGAGCGCGAACCTCCCGATCCTGTTCGATCATGGGACGGAGGTGACTCGATGACCGACCTGCTCTTTCTGGGCGTGGCGCTCCTCCTGACCCTGGCCTGTGGTGTCTTCGTCGCGGCCGAGTTCTCGCTGACGACCGTCGAGCGCAGCGATCTCGAACGTGCCGCCGAGCGCGGCGAGCGGGGCGCGGACAGCGCTCTGAAGGCGGTCCGCGGTCTCACCTTCCAGCTCTCCGGGGCGCAGCTCGGCATCACCGTCACCGGCCTGGTCATCGGCATGCTGTCCAAACCGGCCATCGCCACTCTGCTGGCGGGACCGCTGGACGCGATGGGCCTGCCGCGCTCGCTGGCGGACTCGCTGGCCGTGGTGCTCGGTACGGTGATCTCCACGGTCGTCCTGATGGTCGTCGGCGAGCTGGTCCCGAAGAACTGGGCCATCTCCCACCCGCTGGGCATCGCGAAGAAGGTCGCCACCGCCCAGCGCGGTTTCAGCGCCGCCTTCCGGCCGCTGATCCGGCATCTCAACAACACCGCCAACCGCACGGTCCGCCGGATGGGCCTGGACCCCGCCGAGGAGCTGGCCTCGGCCCGCGGCCCGCAGGAGCTGGTGGCGCTGGCCCGGCACTCCGCCAGGGAGGGCGCACTGGCGCCCGACACCGCCGAGCTCTTCGTCCGCACCCTCAATCTCGCCGATCTGACCGCGGAGAACGTCATGACACCGCGGGTGCAGGTGATCGCGCTGGAGGTGCAGTCCACCGCGGAGGACGTGGCGAATGCGACCCGGGCGACCGGACTGTCCCGCTTCCCCGTCTACCGCGGCAGCCTGGACAGCGTCGTCGGGGTGGCGCACATCAAGGACGTCCTGGCCGTTCAGGCCGAGCGCCGCCCCCGCCATCCGGTCTCCGAGCTGGTGCGCGAACCGCTGCTGGTCCCCACCACGCTGACCGTGGACCGGCTGCTCGACCGCCTCTCCGGCAAGCGCACGATGGCCGTGGTCATCGACGAATACGGCGGCACGGCCGGCGTGGTGACGCTGGAGGACATCGTCGAGGAGGTGGTCGGCGAGGTCCGCGACGAACACGACCCGTTGGAGACCCCCGATCTGGCACCGGCCGGCACCGACGCGGAGGGCCGCAAGGCCTACCAGGCCGACGGCGCCGCACGCACCGACCAGTTGGAGCGGATCGGCCTGCGGCTCCCGGAGGGCCCGTACGAGACCCTGGCCGGCCTGGTCGCCACCGAGCTCGGCCGGATACCGGAAGCCGGCGACACCCTGGAGGTGGCCGGCTGGTCGATGGATGTCCTGGATGCCGCCGGCCACCGCGCGGCCCGGGTACTGCTGCACGCCCCGCTGCCGGGCGGCACCGACGAGCAGGAGAAGGAGGCCCGGCGATGACCGCGGTGCAGCTTTTCGTGGGTCTGCTGACGCTGGTCGTCAACGCCTTCTTCGTGGGCGCCGAGTTCGCGCTGATCTCGGTGCGCCGCAGCCAGATCGAGCCGTACGCCGAGCGCGGTGACCGCCGGGCCACCAGCGTGCTGTGGGGTCTGCAGCATGTCTCGGCGCTGCTCGCGGCGGCCCAGCTGGGCATCACCCTGTGCACCCTGGTGCTGGGCGCGGTCGCCGAGCCCGCCATCGCCCACCTCCTGGAACCGGCGTTCCACGCGATGGGCATCTCGACCGCGCTGATCCACCCGATCTCGTTCGTGATCGCGCTGTCGCTGGCCACCTATCTGCACATGCTCTTCGGCGAGATGGTGCCGAAGAACGTCGCCCTGGCCGAGCCGGTGCGCAGCGCCCTGATGCTCGGGCCGCCCCTGGTCGCCCTGACCCGGGCGCTGCGCCCGGTGATCTTCGCGATCAATGCGCTCGCCAACGGGCTGCTCAAGCTGCTGCGGGTGGAGACCAGGGACGAGGTGGCCGCGACGTTCTCGGACGACCAGCTCGCGAAGATGGTCGAGGATTCCCGGGCGGCCGGTCTGCTCGACGAACGGGCGAAGGAACGGCTGCGCGACGCGCTGGAGCTGGGCCGCCGCCCGGTCAGGGACGTGGTGCTGCCGGTCGAGAAGGTCGTCTCCGCACAGATGGGGATCACCGCCGAGGGGCTGGAGCGGCTCGCCGCCGAGTCCGGGTTCTCCCGCTTCCCCGTGGTCGACGACACCCGGCGCATCCTCGGCTATCTGCACGTCAAGGACGCCCTGGACGCCAGCCCCCGCACACTGCCGTTCCCGGTCTCCGCGCTGCGCCCGATCGCCCGTGTGAAGGCCTCGACGCTGCTGGACGACGTGCTGACGGCGATGCGCGGATCCAGTACGCATCTGGCCGCGGTGATCGGCGACGACGGGCGGCTGGCCGGGCTGGTGACGATGGAGGACGTGCTCCGGGAGCTGGTGCTGCAACGCCCCGTGGCTTGACGAGGGGGCGGCGCCCCACTCCCCTGACCGATCGGTTAGATTACTGACCGAGCGGTCAGGGCTTTGTTTCCTCGCCGGTCGCCATCGCATGCGTACGCGAGGAGGGGGCACACAGATGGACCGCACGACGTGCTGCATCGTGGGCGGGGGGCCCGCCGGAATGATGCTCGGACTGCTGCTGGCCCGGGCCGGCATCGACGTGACCGTCCTGGAGAAGCACGCCGACTTCCTGCGGGACTTCCGCGGGGACACCGTCCATCCGTCGACCCTGCGGCTGCTGGACGAACTCGGCCTCGGCGAGGCCTTCGCGCGGCTGCCGTTCGCCAAGCTGGAGGAGATGCGGGCGCAGATCGGCGGCACCACGGTCGTGATGGGCGATATGCGGCGCCTCCCCGGCCGGCACAAGTACTTCGCCATGGTCCCGCAGTGGGACTTCCTCGATCTGCTCGCGGGCGCGGCCGCCGAGGAGCCCCACTTCACCCTGCGGATGCGCACCAGGGTCACCGGACTGCGCACGAGGGGCGACCAGGTCACGGGGGTGCGGTTCCTCGACGAGGACGGCGCACCCGGCGAACTCGCCGCCTCCCTGACGGTTGCCTGCGACGGCCGGGACTCGGTGGTGCGGCAGGCCGCCGGGCTCCGACAGCAGCTGTTCGAGGTGCCGATGGACGTCTGGCAGGTACGGGTGGACGCCCCGGCCGACAGCCTCAAGGGCGGCCGGGTCTTCGCCCACTTCGGCGGCGGCCAGGTCGCGGTCACCATGGACCGCGGTACGGTGATCCGCTCCGCGCTGGCCGGCACGCTCGACGGCAACCGACTGCCGGTGCCGATGCGGCTGCTGCGGCGGGTGCCGCCCCTGCGGACCGTGGCGGGCTATCTGGGCGGGTTCGGCATACGCCCCGAGCACGCCCCCGCTTTCGCCCGGGTCAGCTCCGCCGCTCGATCGCGTTGAGGGTGAACTCCTCCAGCTCCGCGGCAGCGGCGTCCAGATCGAGTTCGGGGTGGGCCAGCCAGTGCGCGATCACTCCGTCGATCGCACCGCCGATCGCCAGGGCGACGGTCTGCGGGTCGAACTCCCGCAGGACGCCCGCCTTCTGACCCTCCGTCAGCAGATCGGCGAGGGCCTGTCGGCGGCCGTGGGTGTCGTGCGAACCCGGCGTCTTGAGCCGGGTACCCTCACCGTCGTCGAGCAGCATCTCGGTGATCACCCGGACCTGGCGGCGGTTGGCCTGCTGATAACCGATCATCGCCCGTACGTAGGCGACGATCGCGTCCCGCGGGCCGTCCGCCCGCGCCAGCCGCTCGGTGACATAGGCGCTGAACCGCTCCATCACCTGCTCCAGCGCCGCCCGGGTGAGCTTGTCCTTCGAGGAGAAGTGGTAGAGCACCGCGGCCTTGGACAGCCCGGCCCGCTCGGCGATCGCCGACAGCGAGGTCGCGGGGTACCCGCGGGTGGAGATCACGTCGATGGTGGCGTCGATGAGCTGCTCGCGGCGGGCCCGTTCGGTGAACGTCGGCTCGTCGGGGCCGTCACCCCGGCGGGGAGTCATCGCGCGGCCACCTGCCTCTTTCCTCGCCGTCCGGACGCCACCAGACCGTACACCGCGGGCGCCTGCCGCCTCCCGTGGGACCGGGCATACCGCACGGTACGGCGAGCGGTAGGATCACCGCGCCATGGAGATGAATGCCCGTTACACCAGTTTCGTCGCGGTCGGCGACAGCTTCACCGAGGGAATGTCGGACGCCCTGCCGGACGGCTCGTACCGCGGCTGGGCCGATCTGCTCGCCGCCCGGCTGGCGGCCGCGGCCCGGCCGCCGTCCGGGGAACCCGCCGCCGCACCGGGCTTCCGCTACGCCAATCTCGCGGTGCGCGGCAAGCTCATCGGGCAGATCGCCGACGAGCAGTGCGGGCGGGCGGCCGCGATGGGCGCCGATCTGGTGACGCTGGTCGGCGGGCTCAACGACATCCTGCGGCCCAAGTGCGATGTGGACCAGGTGTGCGCCCGCTTCGAGGACGCCGCCGGGCAGCTGGCCAAGGGCAGCGGGCAGCTGGTGCTGATGCGCAGCCCGGGGCGCCAGGGTCCGGTGCTGGAGCGCTTCCGGCCGCGCATGGAGCAGCTGTTCGCGCGGATCGACGAGGTAGCCGCGCGGCACGGTGCGGTGGTCGTGGATCTCTACGGGCCGCGGGCGCTGTCCGACCCGCGGCTGTGGGCCGACGACCGGCTGCATCTGAACGCCGAGGGGCACCGCCGGGTCGCGGAGGCCGTCTGGCAGGCACTCGGGCCGGCCGCCGAGTCGGACTGGGACGCGCCACTGCCGGCCGCCGCACCGCCGAGCTGGGGTGCACGGCGCGCCGCGGATCTGCGGTTCGCGCGCGAGCATCTGGTGCCGTGGACGGTCCGGCGGCTCACCGGCCGCTCCTCGGGCGACGGCCGCCCGGCCAAGCGCCCCGAGCTGCTGCCGTACGAGGACTGACACCCGGCGTCGCCGGGCTCCGGAGCCGCGGGTCGCGGCTTGGAGGAACCTACAGCCGGGACCGGGGCGCTGGCCTGCGCAAACCGCCAGTAGACTCTGACCACGTGACTGCTGTGTCTGCGAAGCCTCGCATCCCCAATGTCCTGGCCGGCCGCTACGCCTCCGCGGAGCTTGCCGAGCTGTGGTCCCCCGAATACAAGGTCAAGCTGGAGCGGAAGCTGTGGCTTGCCGTGCTGCGTGCACAGAAGGACCTGGGGGTGGAGGTCCCCGAGCAGGCGCTGGCCGACTACGAGCGAGTCCTGGACACCGTCGACCTGGCCTCCATCGCCGAGCGCGAGAAGGTCACCCGGCACGACGTCAAGGCCCGTATCGAGGAGTTCAACGCCCTCGCCGGCCATGAGCAGGTCCACAAGGGCATGACCTCCCGTGACCTGACGGAGAACGTCGAGCAGCTGCAGGTGCGGCTGTCGCTGGAGCTGATGCGGGACCGTACGGTCGCCGTGCTGGCACGCCTGGGCTCGCTGGCCGCCCAGAACGCCGAGCTGGTCCTCGCGGGCCGCTCGCACAATGTCGCGGCACAGGCCACGACGCTGGGCAAGCGCTTCGCGACCGCGGCGGACGAGCTGCTCGTCGCCTACGCCCGGGTGGAGGACCTGCTCACCCGCTACCCGCTGCGCGGTATCAAGGGCCCCGTCGGCACCGCCCAGGACATGCTCGACCTGCTGGGCGGGGACGCCGCCAAGCTCGCCGAGCTGGAGCAGCGGATCGCCGCGCACCTCGGCTTCGGCCAGGCCTTCACCTCCGTCGGCCAGGTCTACCCGCGGTCGCTGGACTACGACGTGGTGACCTCGCTGGTGCAACTGGCCGCCGCCCCCTCCTCGCTGGCCAAGACCATCCGGCTGATGGCCGGGCACGAGCTGGTCACCGAGGGCTTCAAGCCCGGCCAGGTCGGCTCGTCGGCGATGCCGCACAAGATGAACACCCGCTCCTGCGAGCGCGTCAACGGCCTGATGGTGATCCTGCGCGGCTATGCCTCGATGGCCGGTGAGCTCTCCGGTGACCAGTGGAACGAGGGCGATGTGTCCTGCTCCGTGGTGCGCCGGGTCGCCCTGCCGGACTCCTTCTTCGCGCTGGACGGCCTGCTGGAGACCTTCCTGACCGTGCTCGACGAGTTCGGCGCCTTCCCCGCCGTCGTCGCCCGTGAGCTGGACCGCTATCTGCCGTTCCTCGCCACGACGAAGGTGCTGATGGGGTCCGTACGCGCCGGTGTGGGCCGCGAGGAGGCGCACGAGGCGATCAAGGAGAACGCGGTCGCGTCGGCGCTGGCCATGCGGGAGCAGGGCGCGGAGCGCAATGAGCTGCTGGACAAGCTCGCCGCGGATGCGCGGATTCCGCTGGACAAGGCGCAGCTGGACGCCCTGATGGCGGACAAGCTCTCCTTCACCGGCGCGGCGGCCGACCAGGTGACGGCCGTCGTCGCCCGGATCGAGGAGATCACCAAGCAGCACCCGGAGGCCGCGGCGTACACCCCCGGCTCGATCCTCTGACGCGAGGGCCCATGGGCTTCACTCCCGAAGAGCTGGCAGCCGCTCGCGACCGCGTCGTCCCGGACGTGGCCGCGAGCGGTCTGCGGGTGCTCTTCTGCGGCATCAACCCCGGGCTGATGACGGCGGCCACCGGCCACCACTTCGCCCGACCCGGCAACCGGTTCTGGCCGGTTCTGCATGCCGCCGGATTCACGCCGCGCCGGCTCCGGCCCGCCGAGCAGGAGGAGTTGCTCGCCCATGGCCTCGGCATCACCAATGTCGTGGCGCGGGCGACGGCCAAGGCCGATGAGCTGACCGCGCAGGAGTACCGCGAGGGCGGCCGGCTGCTGGCCGAGAAGGTGGCGCGGCTGCGCCCCCGCTGGCTCGCCGTCGCCGGTGTCACGGCGTACCGCGTCGCCTTCGACGACAAGAAGGCAGCGATCGGGCCACAGCAGCGCATGCTGGGCGACACCCGCCTCTGGGCCCTGCCCAACCCCAGCGGTCTGAACGCCCATTGGACGGTGGCGGCCATGGCGGAGGAGTACGGGCGGCTGCGTGCCGCGGCGTTCGCGGAGGACGACGGCGTATAAGGCCGTCCACCGTTCGGCCGGCCGTCACCTTGAAGGCATGTACATGGCTACCGGACGGTTCTACTCTGACGCCGCCCGTGCACGCCCCCACTCCCCACGGAGACTGCCGTGCCTGCCACGTCCGCGTCCCCTTCCGCCGCCGTGTCCCCCTCCTCCCAGCGCATCCGCCGCTCACGCCGCCGCGAAGTCACCGCGCTCGCCGGGGCGTTCGGCCTGGCCAACCCGTGGTTCGGCTTCAGCAATGTCTCCACCGGCTCGGCACACACCCTCGACGCGTTCCCCTCCGACTTCTCCAAGCTGCCCACCGTCTCGTTCGTCGTGCCGAACCTGTGCAGCGATATGCACGACTGCTCGGTGTCCACGGGTGACACCTGGCTGAAGAACCACCTCAAGAGCTACGCCGACTGGGCCAGGACCCACAACAGTCTGCTGCTGCTCACCTTCGACGAGGACAACCGGCTCAGCGGCAACCGCATCCCGACCGTGCTGTACGGCCGGCCGGTGCAGCCCGGCTCCACCTCGTCCACCACCTACAACCACTACGACGTGCTGCGCACGCTCGAGGACATGTACGGCACCTCGCACGCGGGCCACGCCGCCGACGCCAAGGACATCAGCGGTATCTGGGCCGGCTGACCCGTGTATCTCGCAGACGGCCGCCCGGCCCCTTCCGTATCGCCGGGCGGCCGGCGTGCCGGCCGCGGCCGTCGTGTCCGGGCCGCCGTTCCCTCCACGGTGCTGGTCCTGGGCGTCGTCAGCCTCATCACCGACATCTCCTCGGAGATGGTGACGGCCGTGCTCCCGCTGTACCTCGTCGCCGAACTCGGCCTGTCCCCCCTGGGGTTCGGGGTGCTTGACGGGGTCTACAACGGGGTGAGTGCGCTGGTCCGGCTGGTGGGCGGGCGACTGTCGGACCGGGGTGGCGGACGTGGGCACAAGGCGGTGGCCGTGGTGGGGTACGGGCTCTCCGCCCTCTGCAAGCCGCTGTTGCTCATGGTGCACACGTTGCCGCTGATCGGGGCGGTGCTGGCGGTGGACCGGACCGGCAAGGGGCTGCGGACCGCACCGCGGGACGCGATGATCTCCCTGGCCGCCGAACCGGCCACCCGGGGGCGGGCGTTCGGGGTGCACCGGGCGATGGACACCGCGGGCGCCCTGTGCGGCCCGCTGGTGGCGTTCATGCTGCTGCGGGCGGCTGCGGAAGGCTATGACGCGGTGTTCACGGTCAGCTTCTGTGTCGCCGTACTGGGCGTGGTCGTCCTCCTGCTGTTCGTCCCGGGGCGCGCCCTGCCCGCCGCGGAGGACACCGCCGGACGGGCCCCGGACGGGCCCCGGACGCCGGTGCGCGCCCTGCTGCGACGGCCGCAGGTACGCCGGCTGACCGGGTGTGCCGTGCTGCTCGGGCTGACCACCGTCAGCGACTCCTTCCTGTATCTGGCCCTGCAGCGGCGGCTGGACCTCCCGGCGGGGTGGTTTCCGCTGCTCCCGCTGGGCACCGCCGCGGTGTTTCTGTCGCTGGCGGTGCCGATGGGTGCGATTGCCGACCGGATCGGCCGGCGGCGGCTGTTCCTGGCCGGGCATCTGGTGCTGCTCGGCGCCTATGGGCTGCTGCTGGCTCCCTTCGGCGGCGGCGCCGGGCTGATCTGTGCCGTCCTCCTACTGCACGGCGCGTTCTACGCGGCGACCGACGGAGTGCTGGCGGCCGCGACCGCCGACGCGGTGCCCGAGGACGCCCGCGGCAGCGGGCTGGCGGTGGTGCAGACCGGTCAGACGGCCGCCCGCTTCGTCTGCTCGCTCGCCTTCGGTGCCGCCTGGACCGCCTGGGGCGACCGCACCGCCGTCCTTGCCGCGGCCGTCGGACTGGCCCTGGCCGCGGTCCTCAGCGCCCGGCTGCTGCGCCCGGCCGCAGCGGCACCGGCGCCCAACTCCCCCTCGGAGCACACACCGTGACCCGCATCCCGATGAACCGCACCGCGCGCCTGCTCCTCCTGCTCGCCGCAGTGCTCGTACTCGGCGGGGTCGCCGTCGGTGCGACCCTGCACGCCGCCGGGCGCGCCGACCGCAAGGACCGTACGCAGTCCGGGGGCCCCGAGGTGACCTCCGGGCCCGTACGCCTGGACGATCCGCAGCACGGCCTCTTCCGGAACATGGCCTGGGGTCCGCACCGCGACGAGATCACCGCCGTACCGGAAGGGCGGCTCACCGGCCCGCGCACCGCGTCCGGAGTCCGCTGCCTGCGTTTCCACGCGGCCTCCGGAACCGGCATCTGCCTCCAGGCGGTCCACGGCGAACTCCGGGACACCTACCGCGCCGTCGTCCTGGACAACCGGATGCGCGAACGGCGCCACTACGACCTGGCCGGGACCCCGACCCGCGCCCGGGTCTCCCCCAGCGGCCGCACCGTCGCCTGGACCGTCTTCGTCAGCGGTGACTCCTACGCGGGCACCGCCTTCTCCACCCGTACCTCCGTCGTCGACACCCGCGGCCGGCACCTGGACGCCAACCTGGAGACCTATGCGCTGACCGTCGACGGACACCGGGTCCACGCCGTCGACATCAATGTCTGGGGCGTCACCTTCGCCGACGACACCCACTTCTACGCCACGGCCACCACGGCCGGAAAGACCTATCTCGTCCGCGGCGACCGCAGCACCAGAACCCTCCGGGCCCTGCACCCCAATGTCGAATGCCCCTCGCTGTCCCCCGACGGCACCCGTATCGCCTACAAGAAGCGGATCGCGGGCGCCGACCCGGACACCCCCTGGCGGCTGTACGTCCTCGACCTGCGCACCCTGCGCGAGACCGCGACCGCCGAACACCGCAACATCGACGACCAGGCCGTCTGGCGCGACGGCCACACCCTGGTCTACTCCCTGCCCGGCGACTACGGCTCCGATCTGTGGACCGTCCCCGCCGACGGCACCGGCACCCCGCACCGCCTCCTCTCCGCGGCGCTCGCCCCCGCCTTCTCCCGCTAGACCGCCCCTTCCCCCACCGCCACCAGCAGCTGCATCGGCAGCTCGTGCGCGCCCTGCCCCACTCCCACGCCGATCCAGCGACCCTGCACCTGCCAGCCGTGCATCCGCGGGACATATCCGCAGAGGGTGTCCAGTGGGGGGCGGACCGGCAGGCCCCGCGCGGTCCGCTCCAAGTGATCGGCAAGGTCCACTACTTCGGGCTCGCCCCACCGTAAGGACAGTGCCTGCACCAGCGCCGTCAGCTCGGCCTCGAACTCCTCCGCGGCCTCCGCCACCTCGGTGAGGTCCGCGTCCCAGAACTCCTGGCTGACCCGCAGGCCGACTATGTGGAAGCCCGGACCGCTTTCGACCAGGGCGGAGCGGCCCGGAGCGGCGGGGAAATCCCGGAGCCGCCATCGGTCGATGACAGTGAGATACGCGTCAGTGGTCATGCCGTCAGTAAACCGCCCGGGTCTGACAATTGACCCGCGCCCGGTCCCTCACACATCCCTGCGCAGCAGTGACCGCAGCCCCGCTGCCGCGGCCAGCGCCGCCCAGCCGGCCATCACCGCGATGCCGGACCACGCCCCGAGCGCCCCCTCGGGCGCAAGGTGCAGAATCTGCTGTCCCGCCCGGTCCGGAAGGAACTGGCCCACCTTTCTCATGGCGTCCAGTGAGCCGAACAGCGGGCCGAGAGAGAGGAAGAGCGGGACGAGCAGACTCAGGGTCCCGACGGGGCTGCGCAGCAGCGCGGCGACACCGGCGGAGAGCACCGCGAGCAGCCCGAAGTAGAGACCGCAGCCGACGGCGGACCGCACCACGCCCGGCGAGCCGACGCTCACACCCGCCTCGCCGAGCAGCGCCTGCCCCCCGGTCACGGACGCAAAGCCGGCCACCAGCCCGACGGCAAGGGCAAGCCCGCCCACGGTGACGAGCTTGCCCGCGTACAGCAGTCCTCGGCGCGGCACAGCGGTCAGGGAGACCCGGATGGAGCCGCTGGACCACTCCCCCGCGACCGCGAGGACGCCGCAGATGATGGCCCCGAACTGGCCGATGTTGAGACCGAAGTAGGCATGGAAGACCGGGTCGAAGTGTGGATCCGATCCGTCGTAGCTGCCGCAGACGAAGCAGGCGATCGCGAGGGTCACCACGAGGACGGCGGAGAGGCTGTACGACAGGGAACGCAGGGAGCGGATCTTCGTCCACTCGGAGCGGAGCACGGCGGCGAACAGCATGGCGTCAGACCTCCTGGGTCTTCGGAGTGGCGGAGACGAACTCGGCGGCGTCCGCGGTCAGCCGCAGATAGGCAGCTTCCAACGAGGGCGCCTCATCGGCGAGTTCGAGGACCGGGATGCCCCGGCGGGCGGCGAGCGCGCCGATATCGGCGGGTTCGGCGCCCTCGACCAGCCAGCCGCCGGATCCGTCCGGTGCCGCCTCCCACCCGGCGCGGGCGAGCTCGTCGTGCAGCCGGGGCCCTTCCGACGTGCGCACCCGCACCCTGCGGTGGGTGTGCGCGCGCAGGAAGGTGTCCATGGCGGTGTCGGCAAGCAGCCGGCCGCGCCCCAGCACGATCAAGTGGTCGGCGGTCAGGGCGGTCTCGGTCATCAGATGGCTGGAGATCAGCACCGTACGGCCGTCGGCGGCAAGGCGCTTGAGGAGCGTACGGATCCAGATGATGCCCTCCGGGTCGAGCCCGTTGGTGGGCTCGTCCAGCATCAGCACGGCCGGGTCGCCGAGCAGCGCGGCCGCGATGCCGAGCCGCTGCCGCATGCCGAGTGAGAAGGTCCTGACCCGCTTGCCCGCCACCGCCGACAGCCCGGTCTCCTCCAGGACCTCCGCCACGCGCCGTACCGGGATGCGGTTGCTGTGGGCGAGGGCGAGGAGGTGGTCGCGGGCGCGCCGGGCCCCGTGGGCGCCGCCCGCGTCCAGCAGCGCCCCGACGTGCCGCAGCGGGTTGTCCAGGGCGCGGAAGGCACGGCCGCCGACGGTGGCGGTTCCCGACGTGGGACGGTCCAGACCCACGACCATCCGCATGGTGGTGGACTTGCCGGCGCCGTTGGGGCCGAGGAACCCGGTGACCCGCCCCGGTTCCACTCGGAAGGTGAGGTCGTCCACGGCGCGCACGGTTCCGTAGAGCTTCGTCAACTGCTGCACTTCAATGAAGTTCATGCCACAAGGCTGGCTGCCGTACCCGGCCTCTGACCTCCCCCGCCGTCGGGGAAAGCCTCCCCCGGGCGGGGGAGGCCGCGGGCCGGTGGCCGCTGTCACGATGACGGGGTGCCCTTCTCGCTCTCCGCCGTTCTCCGCCCGCTCTCCCGGGCCGTCACCTACACCCGGTGGCTGCATCTGCTGATCGCCTCGGTGGCCGGGGTGCTGGTCGGCTTCCTGTACAACAAACCCTTCTTCGCGGGCGGATGGCTGACGTGGCTGTGGATGGCAGTGCTCCCCCTGCCACTGCTCCTGCTTGCCGCCCTGATACCGGTGGTCCGCCGCGTCGAGGGGCTCCAGGCCCAGCTGCTGCTGACCCCGGGCCCGCACGGCCTCGAAGCGCGTGCCGCGTCCGGGATCGCCACGACCCCGTCGGGCTCCTGGAGCGATCGTGGCCGTACGGCGGTGTGGCTGCTGCTGCGGCTCGAAGCGGGCGTCGCCCTGTCGGCCCTGACCGCTCAACTCCCCCTACTGGCCGGGGCGTTCGCGATGGCTGCCGCAGGACGCCCCACGCGCCTCAAGGGCCTGCCGGCGATCGAAGCGCCCCACTGGTGGTACGGGCTGCTCGCACCGCTTCCGCTCGTTCTGCTGGCGGCGGTCGCCGTCGGGGCCGGCTCGCTGACGGCGGCCGCCGCCCGGCTGCTGCTGGGCCCCTCGGCCGCCGAGCGGCTGACCGAACTGGAGGCCCGTACGGAGCGCCTGCTGGAACACAACCGGCTGGCCCAGGAGCTGCACGACGCGATCGGCCACGCGCTGACCGTCACCGTGCTGCAGGCGGGCGCGGCCCGGACCGCCGGTTCGCCCGAGTTCACCGAGCGGGCGCTGGCCGCCATCGAGGACACCGGCCGCGAGGCGCTGGCCGATCTGGAGCGGGCGCTGCGGCTGCTGCGCGAGGACGCGCCGGGTCCCGCCGGCCGGCCGGCGCTCACCGACACCGAGCGCCTGCTGGAGTCGGCACGGGCCGCGGGTGCGGACCTGCGCGCCGAGCTGAGCGGCCCCCTGGAGAGACTGCCGGGACCCGTCTCCCGGGAGGGGTACCGCATGGTGCAGGAGTCCCTGACGAATGTGCTGCGGCATGCGGGCCCGGTGCCGGTGTCCGTACGGATAGCCGCCGACGCCGACGCACTGGAACTGGAGGTTCGCAATCCGCTGCCCGTCACCTCCCCGAACCCCGGCAGCGGCGGCCGTGGTCTGCGCGGCATCCGCGAACGGGCCGCGCTGCTCGGCGGCGAGGCCGAGACCGGGCCGGACGGCGGCGAGTGGCGGGTGCGCGCCCGTCTCCCGCTGCGCCAACTAGGACCTGTCCGGGCGACCATCTGCGGAGCCAGATGACAAGGGCTGCTGCGGTGATGGCGCCGAGATGGACATAGCCGCGCTTGTCGTAGCGAGTCGCGGCGGCTCGGGAGTTCTTCAGCTTGTTGATGGCCCGTTCGACGGTCTTGCGTTTCGTGTACCGCTCCTCGTCGAAGCCCGGTGGCGCCCACCTCGTGAGCCCTTGCGCAGGCGGGGCGGCCCGGCTGTCGGCCTTCTCCGGGATCGTGTGCCGGGTGCCCCGTTCGCGCAGGTAGGCGCGACACGGCCCGTTGCTGTAGGCCTTGTCGGCGGCCAGGCTGTCGGCCTTCTTACGGGGCCTGCCCGGACCAACCCGGGGAACACGGATCTTCTCCAGCACGGGGTCGAACTGCGTGCAGTCCGCCCGCTGCCCCGGGGGGACGACCAGGGACAGCGGGCGGCAGCGACCGTCCGCGCTCAGGTGGACTTTGGTGGTGAAGCCGATGGTCCCGCCACCTGCCACAACGCCTGTTGCTGACCGGCAGGAACGGCCTCAGCCGTTCCCACTCCTCATCCGTGAGATCACTCCGCCCCATGCCCGGACCAACGAGCGAGACAGGCGACAGTCCAGGCCGTCTCCGCACCGGCGGCGACCGGCCCGTCCGGAAACGCCGACGGCCTGAACCGGATCTCGGCGGAGGGCGCCGCGGTCGCCCTGGTGGGCGAGGCGTAACCGCCCCGGTTTCGTCCGACGCCACTTCACCACCCGCCAGTGACCGGCCGTTCGGCGCGGGACGCCGGGCGGGCCGCGGCTCAGACGACCAGGACCCGGCGCCCCCGGGTGTGGCCGGCGCGGCTGTCAGCGTGCGCCGCCGCTGCCTCGGTGAGCGGGTACGACTTCTCGACCGGGATGTGGAGCCTGCCCCGCGAGATCAGGTCGACGGCCTCGGCGAGCGCGTCCGGCACGCTCCCGGCCACGCCGGAGAACCGGACGCCCAGCTGCGGCGCACCGAGGTCGGCGATGGAGACGACCTTGCGCGGGTCCCCGGTCAGCTCGACGAGTTCGCGGATCACGCCCGAGCCGGCCAGGTCGAGGGCGGCGTCGACTCGGCCCAGGTGCCGCACCCGTTCGACCCAGCCCTCGTTGTAGGTCGTGGCGAGGGCGCCCAGGCTGTGCAGGTAGTCCTGGTTCGCAGCCCCGGCCGTGCCGATCACCGTGATGCCGCGCTCGCGGGCGATCTGCAACACCGCCGAACCGACGCCGCCGGACGCGCCGCTGACCAGCAGCGTCTGCCCGGTCCGCACGCCGACCTCGCGGATGATGCGCAGCGCGGTCTCCACCACCGACGGGTACCCGGCCGCCTCCTCGAAGGCCAGTCCCTCGGGCATCCGGGCCCAGGCCGACAGCACGGCGAATTCGGCGTACGTGTCGGCGCCTTCGCCGAACACGCGGTCGCCGACCTCGACCCCCTCGACGCCCTCGCCGACCTCATCCACCACCCCGGCGGCGTCCAGTCCGACCCCGGCGGGCAGCTCGACCGGATGGGCTCCCAGGACCTGGCCCTCCCTGATCCTCCAGTCGACGGGGTTGACACCCGCCGCCCGTACGGCGATGCGTATCCGACCGGGGCTCGCGTGGGGCTCCTCGGCTTCCACCAGTTGCAGGACCTCGGGACCGCCGAACTCGGCGAAACTGATTTTCCTCATGCGGCGAAGATAGCCCTAACCGTTAGGGTTTCACAACGGTTAGGAATTCATACCTGGTAGTGTCAGGGCATGACCGAGCCCTCCGGACGCCGCGAACGCAAGAAGGCCGCGACCCGTCAGAAGATCGCTGACACCGCGCTGCGGCTCTTCCTGGAGCGCGGGTACGACGCCGTGGGTATCCGTGACGTGGCGGCCGAGGCCGACGTGGCCGTCACCACCGTTTTCGCCCACTTCGCCTCAAAGGAGGCCCTGGTGTTCGAGCGCGACCAGGACTTCGAGCAGCGCCTCACGAGGGCGGTAACCGACCGGCCTCCGCACGAGCCGCTCATCCCGGCGCTGCACCGCGAGGTCCAGGCCCTGGTGCGGCACTGCACGGCGGAGGGCAGCGCCCCCGTCCGACGCATGATCGAGGGATCATCCGCCCTGCGGGAATACGAGGAGTCGATGAGCCTGCGTCACGCGCAGGCGCTGGCAGCGGCGCTGGCCGCCGATCCCCACCTGTCCCGGAGTGCGACGGTCTGCCGGGCGACCGCGCGGTTCGCCATCGACGCCTACGCGCTGGCCTGCCGGGCGGACGATCCCGGGGCCACTGTGGACGAGGTCTTCCGGATGATCAAGGCGGCCTGGGAAGCCACCGCGCCCTGAGCCGGGGACGCCGGCGCGCTGCGGCCGGCGCCGGGGCGCAACGGACCGTGCCACGACCACCCGCGCAGGCACGGCATCCGGCACACGATCCCGGGGAAGACCGACCGTCAGGCCGCCCGCCTGCGGGAGGGCTCCCCCCCGCGGCGGGCGGCCCGCGGCAGCCCTCGTCATCTGGCTCCACACATGATCGGCCGGACAGGCCCTACGCTGACCCCGTGCCGATTTCCGTACTCCTGGTGGACGACGAGCCGCTGGTCCGCGCGGGACTGCGCGCCATTCTGGAAGCGCAGACCGATATCGAGGTGGCGGGCGAGGCGGCCGACGGAGCCTCCGTCGTCCCGCTGGTGCGGAAGCTCCGGCCCAATGTGATCGCCATGGACGTACGGATGCCGCTCCTGGACGGCATCGAGGCGACCCGCGCGGTGCTGCGCTCGGTGCCCGAGCCGCCCCGGATCCTCGTCGTCACCACGTTCGAGGAGGACGAGTACGTCTACGAGGCGCTGCGCGCCGGCGCGGACGGCTTTCTGCTCAAGCGCTCCCGGCCGGCCGAGATCGTGCACGCGGTGCGGCTCGTTGCCGAGGGCGGCTCGCTGTTGCTCCCGGCGGCGCTGCGCACCATGGCGGCCGGCCGCCGCAACGACCGCGCCCGGGCCGACTTCGAGCGGGCGGCGCTCACCACACGCGAGCAGCAGGTGCTGCGGCTGATGTCCCGTGGGCTGTCGAACGCGGAGATCGCCGACGAGCTGGTCCTGGGGGCCGAGACCGTGAAGACGCATGTCAGCTCGGTGCTGGGGAAGCTCGGGGCCAGGGACCGCACCCAGGCCGTGATCGCCGCGTACGAGTCCGGGTTCGTCTCGCCCGGCTGACCGCGGCGAGCAGCCCCTCCGGGACTCGCCGCCCCTCAGGTGACCGGCTACGATCCGCCACACACGCAAAGTGAGGGAGACGGACGTTGGGGCGGCTCACCGGCGGGGACCCGTCCCTGCTGCGACGGATCAACTCCGCGGTGGTGCTGCATGCGCTGCGCGCCGCGGACTCCCCCACGCTCACCGACCTCGTCCAGGTGACGGGGCTGTCCCGGCCGACGGTCGAGGGCGTGGTGGAGGGGCTCATCGAGACCGGGCTGGTGGTCGAGGTGCCCGCCGAGGAAGGTGAGACACGTCGTCAGGGGCGGCCGGCCCGCCGGTTCCGGTTCCGTACGGAAGCCGGCCATCTGCTGGGCATCGAGATCGGCCCGCACCGCGTCGCGGCCCTGCTGTCCGACCTGGGCGGACAGGTGCTGGACACCGCGCAGCGGCCCGTGGACGAGGCCGCACCGGCCGATGAGCGGCTGGAGCGGGTCCGTGCCGTGGTGGCCGATCTGCTGCGCCGTACGGGCGTGCCCCGCCGTTCGCTGCGGGCCGTCGGGGCGGCCGGCCCCGGCATCGTGGAGTCGGACGGCACCGTACGGCTGAGCACCGCGCTGCCGGGCTGGACGGGGCTGCCGCTGGGTGAGCGGCTGCGCCGGTCGTTCCGCTGCCCGGTGCTGGTCGAGAACGACGCGAACGCCGCCGCGGTGGCCGAGCACTGGCAGGGCGCGGCGACCGGCTCGGATGACATCGTTTTCGTGCTGGCGGGGCTCAGTCCCGGTGCCGGCTCGCTGATCGGCGGTCGACTGCACCGCGGATTCGGCGGGGCCGCCGGGGAGATCGGTGCGCTGCATCTGCTCGGCCGCGAGGCGACACCGGAGAAGCTGCTGTCGACGACCGGCGAGCCCCTGCATCCCCTGGACGAGGCGCAGGTTGCGGCGGTCTTCGCGGCAGCGCGGGACGGTGACACACAGGCACGGGAGGCGGTGGACCGCTTCATCCGGCGGCTGGTGCACGATGTCGCGGCACTGGTGCTGGCGCTGGATCCGGAGCTGGTGGTGATCGGCGGCTGGGCGGCGGGCCTGGCGGGCGTACTGGAGCCGTTGCGCGGGGAGTTGGCGCGCTACTGTCTGCGCCCGCCGCAGGTCGTCCTGTCGCAGCTCGGCGAGGCGGCGGTGGCCACTGGGGCGCTGCGGCTGGCGCTCGACCACGTGGAGGGCGAACTCTTCGCGGTGGAGGGCACGGTGACGGGCCGTCGCGGAACCGCGGCGCGCTGACGGCCACTACTGAGCGGGGGCGTGACCAGCCGCCACTGAGCCGGGGCGTGACGACGGCCCCGCCCACTGCCCCACGGCGCGACGATGACCCCGCCAACTGGCTCACGGCGCGATGACGGCCCCGCCCACTGTCTCAACGCCCGCCACCCAACCGCCCACCGAACGGAACGGGCCCGCTCCGAAGCATGATCCGCAGCGGGCCCGTACGTCAGCTGCCAGGCGGGCTCAGCCCGCCAGCAGGGCGACCGCCTCGCTCTCGCCGAAGGTCAGACGGCAGGTGTCCGCACGGTAGGTGGAGACCGCGACGGCGGTGGTGCGGCCCCCCGACACATAGCGGGTGGTGACGACCAGGACGGGCGCGCCGGGCAGCCGGTCCAGCTGCTTGGCGTCCTCCGCACGGGCCGAGCCGAGCTCGACGGTACGGTCCTGGCCCTCCAGCTCCAGCGACTGCAGCTCCTGCAGCACCGCATGGGCGCGCGCCGGGCCGTTCAGTACACCGGTCTCCTGGCAGCCCGGGACCACGGCCGCCGGGACGTACAGCAACTCGGCGGCGAGGGGCCGGCCCTGGGTGACCCGGCTGCGGCGGACGATGTGCACCCGGTCGCCGGCGGCCGTCTCCAGCAGGTGGGCCACCGCGGTGGGCACCGTATCGCTCTCGACGGAGTCGACCGGCTGCCAGTCGTCACCGGCGGCGCCGGGCCAGGTGTGACGGGCGGGGGCGACGGCGACCCCGACGCGGGGCGGTGCGACCGTGGTGCCCACCCCTCGGCGGCGCTGGAGTCTGCCTTCCAGCTCCAGCTGTTCGAGCGCCTGACGCAGCGTGGCCCGTGCGACGCCGAACCGCGCCGCCAGATCACGCTCGTTGGGCAGAATCTCGCCGACCGTGAACTCCGAGTCCAGCGCCTCGCTGAGCACGGTCTTGAGGTGCCAGTACTTCGGCTCCGGCACCGTTTCGAGCTGCGTGGTCCCCACCCTGTCCTCCGCACTGACCGTAAACCGGGGCTGCTCCCCCATGGGACTCGGGCCGCGCGCGGCCGGCAGATCTGGGCCCGCTGCGCGCCCGATTATGAGCGCTTCTTTATTAAAGGTTGTTGCAGTATCCCGACGATATGGCCGCCTCCACCCTTGGTCAAGACCAATCCGGTATCCGTTTCGGACCGCCCGCACGCCCGGACGGGCCGTCCCGCTCGCGCCCCCCGCTGCGCCGCTCGGTACCGTTCCCGCCATGCTCGCTCTGCTGCACACCTCACCCGTCCATGTCCCGGTCTTCGACACACTGCGGGACGCGGAGGCCCCCGGTCTGGCGATGCGTCACCTCGTCCGGCCCGAACTCCTCGACCGGGCAAGGGCGCAGGGACCCGACGCCGTCTCGGCGGACCTTTCCGCCGTCCTGTCAGAGGCGGTCGGCCATGGTGCGCGGGCAGTGCTCTGTACCTGCTCGACGATCGGTTCGGTGGCGGAGGCGGCCGGCGCCGCGCTCGGCCTCCGCGTCCTGCGGGTGGACCGTCCGATGGCCGCGGCCGCCGTCGCCGCCGGCCCGCGGATCGCCGTACTCGCCGCCCTGGAGAGCACCCTCGCCCCCACGGAAGACCTGATCGCCCAGGAGGCCCGACGGGCCGGCCGCGAGGTCAGGGTGCGTACGGTGCTGGTGCCGGACGCCTGGGAGCGCTTCGAGAGCGGCGACACCGAGGGCTATCTGTCGGCCATCGCCGCCGCGGCACGGGAGATCCGGGACGCCGATGCGATCGTCCTGGCCCAGGCCTCCATGGCGCCGGCCGCCGAGGGGCTCGACGGCGGCGCCCCGGTGCTGTCGAGTCCGCGGCTCGGGCTGCGGGCCGCCGCTCAGCCGGCCGCCAGCGACTCCAGCTTCTCGGGGTTGCGGACGATATAGACGGTCTGGATCTTGCCGTCCGCGACCCCGAGCTGGACGACGGAGTCCGGTACGCCGTGGTCGTGCGCCAACAGCGCGATCCCGCCGTTGAGTTCGAGGACGGTGAACTCCAGGCCGGGCGGCACGGACCTGGTGACGCCGAAGAGGAAGCGGGCGACCTTGTCCGCGGACTCGATGATCCGCAGCGGGGCCTTGGCCTTCCCTCCGCTGTCCCCGACCAGCCGGGCGTCCGCCGCCAGCAGGCTCAGCAGCCCGTCCAGATCGTCGCCGGCCGCCGCGGCCAGGAACCGCTCGGTCAGGTCCCGCTGCCGGTCCGGATCGACCTCGAAGCGCGGTTTGCCCTCCTCCACATGCCGCCGGGCCCGGCCCGCCAGTTGCCGGACCGCCGCCTCACTGCGGTCGAGGGTGGTGGCGATCTCCGCATACGGATAGCCGAAGGCCTCACGCAGCACGAACACCGCGCGCTCCAGAGGGGAGAGCGACTCCAGGACGACGAGCACGGCGAGGGTGACCGATTCGGTGAACACCGCCCGCTCGGCGGTGTCCGGTGCGGTGCCGCCGACGTCGGTCCGCAGCGGCTCCGGCAGCCAGGGCCCCACATAGGACTCGCGCCGGGCCTGGACCTGGCGCAGCCGGTCGATGGCCAGCCGGGTGGTGATCCGTACGAGGAAGGCGCGCGGCTCACGGACCGCCGTATGGTCCGCGCCCGACCAGCGCAGCCAGGCGTCCTGCACCACGTCCTCGGCATCGGCCACCCGGCCGAGCATCCGGTAGGCCACCCCGAACAGCACGGAACGGTGGTCCTCGAAGACGTCGGTGACCTCGGTCGCGGAATCCATCAGCACCCCTCCATCCCACCCGGCTGACCCGGCCTTGTCCAGCGGAAACCACGCAGAGCGGCCGCGTGGGTGCGTGGTGTGCGGCACACTCGCCCTCATCCCGGCCACCCCATACCGCTCAGTAGCCCCAGCTGGCATCGTGTCAGCGCACGCTCTGCACCACCGAAAGCCCCGCACCCCCAGAGGAGTTCACCCATGGCCGCCCCGGTCTCCTTCGCCCGCATCACCCCCGCGGACCGGCCGCCGTTCACGGTCGCCTACGACCGCAAGGGCGCGGGCGAACCCATCGTCCTGCTGCACGGCATCGGCCACCACCTCCAGGCCTGGCGCCCGGTGTGCGACATCCTTGCCGCCTCCCACGAGGTCATCGCGCTCGATCTGCCGGGGTTCGGTGCCTCCCCCGCACTGCCCGGCGGCTCGTCCTACGACCTGGCGACGGTCGTCCCGCTCCTGGCCTCGGCGTTCACCGGCCTCGGCGTCGACCGCCCGCATGTGGTGGGCAACTCGCTGGGCGGGCTGCTCGCCCTGGAGCTGGGCCGCGCCCGCGCCGTGCGGTCGGTCACCGCGCTCTCGCCCGCGGGCTTCTGGACCCCGGCGGAGCGGCGTTACGCCTTCGGTCTGCTGCGCGGCATGTACGCCGGCGCGCAGGCGCTGCCCCAGCCGATGGTGGAGTCGCTGGCCCGGACCGCCCTCGGCCGCGCCTCGCTGACCGGCACCATCTACGCCCACCCCGGCCGTCGTTCGGCCGAGGCCGTCGTGGCGGAGACCCGGGCGCTGCGCGAGGCACCCGGCTTCGCCCCGACACTGGCGGCCGGCCGCGCGGTGCGGTTCACCTCCGATGTGCCCGACGTCCCGGTGACGATCGCCTGGGGCAGCCGCGACCGGCTGCTCCTCCCCCGCCAGGGCGTACGCGCCAAGCACACCATCCCGGCCGCCCGGCTCGTACGGCTGCCGGGCTGCGGGCATGTACCGATGAACGACGATCCGGCGCTGGTGGCGCGGGTCATCCTCGACACGGTGGCGTAGGGCGTATCGGCCCGCGGCGTCCTACGAGTTGGACCGTCCCGCCGCGACAGCGCCCGGCCGCGGGACGGGCGGGCGATGCGGAGAGGAGCGGAACCGCCGGCCGGTATGCGGAACCGCCGGCCGGTGTGCGGAGTCACCTTCCTGGGGGCCCCGTTCCTGCGCGGCGTATCAGGACCGTATGGGCCATGGCAGCGTCCTGGCGATCGGGCGGTGGTCTTGCGACCATGGCCCGGGTCCGCCGGTCGCAGGTCCCCGGACCCGTTCGGGGCGAACGGTGCACCGTGGTCCGTGAACGGGCCGCTGTTCACCGTCCGTTCGGCTGCGGGGCACCGGACAGCGATACGAACGGGGCGGCAGTGAGATCGGTCGAGGCATGGAGGTTGGAGATGGCGCAGGGATCCGGCGGGGGCTTCGGACGGCGGTCGCTGCTGCAGGGCGCGGCGGCGGGTTCGGCGGCGCTGGCACTGCCCACGCTCTCCTGTGCCGCGCCGGCACAGGCCCGCAGTGGGCGGCCGAGCGCCGACTGGGGTGTCCAGGTCGGCGATGTCACCACCTCCTCGGGCCTGGTGTGGGTGCGGTCCGACCGGCCGGCCCGGATGGTGGTGCAGACCGCGGCGACCGAGTCGTTCCGCCGTGCCCGGTCCTGGCGCGGCCCGGTGATCGGGCCGGACACGGACTTCACCGGCCTGACCTCGCTGCACGGCCTGCCGTCCGGTGAGCAGATCCACTACCGGGTGCTGCTCGCCGACCCGGACGACCCGCGTCGCACCGGCGAGCCGGTCTCCGGGACGTTCCGTACGGCACCCACGGAGCGCCGTGCCGACCTCCGCTTCCACTGGTCCGGCGATCTGGCCGGGCAGGGCTGGGGCATCAATCCGGACCGCGGCGGCTACCGCATCTACGAGGACATGCGGCGCCGTAACCCGGACTTCTTCCTGTGCAGCGGCGACAACATCTACGCCGACAGCCCGATCCCCGAGCGGGTGACGCTGCCGGACGGCCGGATCTGGCGGAATGTGACGACCGAGGAGAAGTCCAAGGTCGCCGAGACGCTCGCGGAGTTCCGGGGCGCGTTCCGCTACAACCTGCTCGACGACAATCTGCGCCGCTTCAACGCACAGGTGCCGACGATCACGCAGTGGGACGACCACGAGGTGCACAACAACTGGTACCCGGGGCAGCTGCTCGACGACGACCGGTACACGGAGAAGGACACGGACGTGCTGTCCGCGCGGTCGCTGCGCGCCTTCAGCGAGTATTTCCCGATCCGTACGCTGCGGCCCGACCGGGGAGGCCGGGTCTATCGCGTGGTGCGTCACGGCCCGTTGCTCGATGTGTTCGTCCTGGACATGCGCCGTTACCGCAACGCCAATTCGCCAGGCCGGCAGACGGACGACCCGCAGGGCATCCTCGGGGCGGAGCAGCTGCACTGGCTCAAGCGGGAGCTTTCCCGCTCGCAGGCGGTGTGGAAGGTGATCGCCTCCGATATGCCGCTGGGCCTGGTCGTCCCGGACGGCAAGACCAACTTCGAGGCGGTGGCGCAGGGCGATCCGGGCGCTCCCCTGGGACGTGAACTGCAGATGGCCGAGCTGCTGCGGCACATCAAGCACGACCGGATCACCGGCACCGTCTGGCTCACGACGGACGTCCACTACACCTCGGCGCAGCACTACGCGCCGGAGCGGGCCGCGTTCAAGGACTTCGAGCCGTTCTGGGAGTTCGTGTCGGGGCCGCTCAACGCGGGCGGGTTCCAGGCTTTGAAGCTGGACGGAACCTTCGGGCCCGCGCAGCCGTTCATCAAGGCGCCGGACCGTGCCAACACCTCCCCAGCGGAGAGTCCGCAGTACTTCGGCGAGGTCGATATCGACGGGGGCAGCGGGGAGCTGACGGTGCGGCTCCGTCAGGAGGGCGGCCAGGTGTTGTTCAGCAAGGTGCTGCAACCGGGACGGGTGGGACAGTAGTGGCCAATGCGTCGATTGCGTCTTTTACCCGTCGGACACAATGTGTTGGCGATCAGGCAATACCTGTCCGCCAGGCTTGTGTGCATGACTGAAGCATCCTCTGCCAAATCCTCCCGCCGCCCTCACTGGCGGCGGGACATCGTCGAGCTGGCCGCCCTCTTCACGGCCGTGGCGGCGGCCGACGCCGTCGCCAACACCGTCGTGCACGGCCCGCGGGGCCCGGTGCTGCTGTGCTCCGCCGCGGTGGCACTCCTCGCCACGGCGGGCTTCCACATCTGGTGGTCACGACGCCACGAAAACGCCCCGCCGCCGACCGATACCGGCGCCACGGCACCGTCCTCCGCCGGCCGGGCCCCTGGGGCCGACGGCCAGGAGACGGCGCTGTGGCGCATGCGGACCACGGTCCGGGACGAGCCCGGCAGCCTGGCCGCGCTGTGCACGGCGCTGGGTGCGCACCGGGTGGACATCCTCAGCCTGCAGACCCATCCGCTCTCCGACGGCACGGTCGACGAGTTCCTGCTGCGCGCCCCCGGTGCGCTGACGTCCGCCGAGCTGACCCGTACGGTGGCCGGCGCGGGCGGCACGCACAGCTGGCTGGAGCGCGCCGACGCGCACGATCTCGTCGATGCGCCGACCCGGATGCTGGGACTGGCCACCCGCACGGCCCTGGACTCCGCCGAACTCCCCCTGTCACTGAGACAGTTGCTGGGACGCTGCACCATCCACTCGGTGCCCGCGCGCTCGCTGCGCGGTCAGCCGCTCGCCGAGCAGGTCCCCACGGAGGGCGTGCTGGAGGAGCACCTCATGAAGTTCCGCGACCCCTCCGGGGGCTCGCTCACCATCGAAAGGCCGCAATTGCCGTTCACCCCCACCGAGTTCGCCCGGGTCCGCGCGCTGGTCGATCTGGACGCCCGGCTCGGCCAGCGGGTGCCGCCGCGCCGTGATGTGCTGACGCTGCCCGAGGGCAACGAGATCACCGTCCGCCGCGCCGACACCTCCGACCTGGCCGCGGCCCGGGAGATGCACGACCGCTGCTCCTCGAAGACCCTGGGGCTGCGCTACCACGGCCCGGTCGGCGACGCGGACCGCTATCTCGGCCATCTGCTCAGCCCGCGGTTCGGCCGCACCCTGGCCGTGGAGACCGCCTCCGGCCGGCTGGTGGCGCTGGGCCACCTGCTGTGGGACGGCGACGAGACCGAGGTCGCGCTGCTGGTCGAGGACGCCTGGCAGCAGCGCGGTATCGGCGCCGAGCTGCTGCGCCGGCTGGTGGCGATGGCGGCGGAGGCGGGCTGCGAGAGCGTGTACGCGGTCACCCAGGCCTCGAACACCGGCATGGTGGCCGCGATGCGTGGCCTCCAGCTGCCGCTCGACTACCAGATCGAGGAAGGCACGCTGGTGATCACCGCCCGCCCGTCGGGAAGGCCCGCCGCACGGGAGCCGCGGGAGAGCCTCCGCCTCCATGACGGCAGCGGGCGCCGCTGAGCGCCCCGGAGCCCCACCGGGCACCGAACCCTCCGGCCGGCCGGGCGTGCTGACGCCCGGCCGGCCGCGGCATACGGCAATGGCACCGTAAAGCGACAGGAACGTACGGCTCTTTGATGGTGACGCGACGGGGCGATCCGTACGAGGATGGCCGTATGTCCCACACCACTACTTCCGGGGGCGGCCCGCTGCCCCGTGAGGTCGCCGACGCCTATGTCGACGCCCTCGTCGACCTGGACCCGATCACCGGCACCTTCCTCGGCATCGCCGAGAGCTCCAGCAGGCTGCCCGACTTCTCTCCGACGGGCCAGGAAGCGGTGGCCCAGCTCGCCCGTACGACGCTGGAGAAGCTCACCGAGGCCGAGGCCCGGCCGGGCGCGGACAGCACCGCCGAGCAGATCTGTGCCCGGCTGCTGCGCGAGCGGCTGACCGCCGAGCTGGCGGTCCACGAGGCGGGCGAGGGCCTGCGCACGGTCAGCAACCTCAGCTCGCCGCTGCACCACGTCCGTGAGGTCTTCACGGTCACCCCCGCCGAGACCGACGAGGACTGGGCCGCGATCGGCCGGCGGCTGCGGGCCGTACCCGCTGCGCTGGAGGGCTACCGCGCCGCACTCGACGCCGGCCACAAGCAGAACCTGCCCGCGGGACCGGTCCAGGTCCGCACCGTCATCGGCCAGTTGGACGAATGGATCGGCACGGACCGCAGCTGGTTCGCCGAGTTCACCGACCCGGGCCCGGACGCCCTGCGCGCCGAGCTGACCGAGGCCGCCGAGGTGGCCACCGGCGCCCTGGTGGAGCTGCGCGACTGGTTCCGGGACACCTATGCCCCCGCCATCGAGGGCGCACCGGACGTGGTGGGCCGGGAGCGCTACACCCGCCTCGCCCGCTACTTCAACGGCGCCGACCTCGACGCGGACGAGGCGTATGCGTACGGCTGGTCCGAGTTCCACCGGCTGCTGGCCGAGATGGAGACCGAGGCCGAGAAGGTGCTGCCCGGCGCGAAGACGCCATGGGAGGCGCTGGCCTGGTGCGATGAGCACGGCGAGGCGGTCGAGGGCGTCGAGGAGACCCGCCAGTGGCTCCAGTCGCTCATGGACGAGGCCATCGACGCGCTCGACGGCACCCACTTCGAACTGGCGGAGCGGGTGCGCCGGGTCGAGTCCCGGATCGCCCCGCCCGGTGGCGCCGCCGCCCCGTACTACACCCAGCCGTCGCTGGACTTCTCCCGCCCCGGCCGGACCTGGCTGCCGACGATGGGCGAGACCCGCTTCCCGGCGTACGACCTGGTCTCCACCTGGTACCACGAGGGGGTGCCCGGCCATCACCTCCAGCTGGCGCAGTGGGCCCATGTCGCCGACTCGCTCTCCCGGTACCAGACGACGGTGGGCATCGTCAGCGCCAACGCCGAGGGCTGGGCGCTGTACGCCGAGCGGCTCATGGACGAACTGGGCTTCCTGACCAACGCCGAACGGCGTCTGGGCTACCTGGACGCGCAGATGATGCGGGCCGTCCGCGTCATCATCGACATCGGGATGCATCTGGAGCTGGAGATCCCCGCGGACTCGCCCTTCCACCCGGGTGAGCGCTGGACGCCGCAGCTGGCACACGAGTTCTTCGCGCGGCACAGCAGCCGCCCGGCCGACTTCGTCGAGAGCGAGATCATCCGCTACCAGGGCATGGCCGGCCAGGCGATCGGCTACAAGCTCGGTGAGCGGGTGTGGCTGCAGGGCCGGGAGGCGGCCCGCGCCCGGCACGGCGCGGACTTCGACCTCAAGGCCTGGCACATGGCGGCGCTGTCGCAGGGGTCGCTGGGCCTGGATGATCTGCTGAGCGAGCTGTCGGCGCTCTGAGCAGGTCGTGTGGGGGCGGCGGCCGGTCACGGCGCAAAGCTGTTGTGGCCGGCCGCCGCCGTCCGTAGGGTCCGCTGACATGACAGTGGCTCTCGCGGCGGAACGGCCGCTCCTCCTGTTCCCCGGTGACCCGCTGCGCCCCCGGCTGGGGGCGCCTCCCGGCCGAAGGCTGCGGGCCGATCCACACTTCGCGGCCGAGGCCGCCACCGCGCAGTCGGCCGGCGCGGTGACCGCGGTGCTGGACCACGAGGCGCTGCTCGCCGGGGACGCGGAAGAGGCGGTGGCACGGGTCCCGCGCGATGCCGGGCCGGTCTGGTACCGCGGCTGGATGCTGCCCGCCGACCGCTGTGCCGCGCTGGCCGCGGCGCTCACCGCGCGCGGCTGCCGTCTGCTGACCACCCCCGAGGCGTATCGCACGGCCCATGAACTCCCCGGCTGGTACGACACCTTCCGTACGCTCACCCCGCCCAGCGTCTGGCTGCCCTGCGCACCCGGCCGGCCCCCGGAGCGGGCGGCACTGGCCCGGCTCGCCGCGGGGCTCGGCGAGCCGGGCCGGCGCCGGCCGCTGGTCGTCAAGGACTGGGTCAAGTCCCGTAAGCACGAGTGGGACGAGGCGGCCTACGTGCCGGACGCGCAGGACACCGAGCGGCTGTCTTCGGTCGTCGCCCGCTTCCTCGCCCTCCAGGAGGAGTTCCTGACCGGCGGTGTGGTGTTGCGGGCCTTCGAGGACTTCGCGGCGGTGGGCGAGGCGCGGGTCTGGTGGGTGGACGGTGAGCCGGTGCTGATCGGCCCGCATCCCGACACACCGGAGCTGCGACCCACCCCCGTCCTGGACCATGTGGCGCCTGCCGTACGGGAGTTGGGGCTGCGCTTCGTCACCACGGATCTGGCGCTGCGCACCGACGGCGTCTGGCGGGTGGTGGAGGTCGGCGACGGCCAGGTCAGCGGCCTGCCCGCCGGAACCGACCACCGTCCGCTGTTCGAGGCACTGGTCACCGCGGGCGCCGGCTACCCGCTGACGCTCACGGCCGGCCGGGTGGCACTGCGCGCCCTGCTGCCGGCCACCGCAGCGCGGGTCGCGGATGGCGACCCCGCGGGGTTCGACTGGATCGACGGCACACCGCCCGAGACCACGTCCGGCGGCGCCGGTATCGCCGTACGGGCCGCGGCGGCCGGCCACTACCGGCCCGGCTGGGGCGTCTTCGTGCTGACCGACACCACGACCGGTACGGCGCTGGGCAGCATCGGCTTCCACGGCCCGCCGGACGCCGACGGCTGCGTGGAGATCGGCTACGACCTCTCCCCCTCCGCCCGCGGCGCCGGCTGGGCGACCGACGCGGCGCGGCTGCTGACCGGCTGGGCCGCGGCTCAGCCCGAGGTACGGACGGTGTGCGCCCTGACCGAGCCGGAGAACGTGCCGTCACAGCGGGTTCTGGAGCGGACCGGCTTCCGGTTCGTCGGAGAGCGCGAGGGTCTGCGCGCCTATGAGACCAGTGGGAGGGATGGGGCCGGGGAGACTTACGGGACGGGTGAGACCGGTGAGCCCTCGGCTGTGGCGGGAGTCAACGCCGGAAGCCTCCCTCGGAGTTGATGACCTGACCGGTGATCCAGCCCGCCTCGTCGGTCGCCAGCCATGCGATCAGGCGGGCCGGGTCGTCGGGCGCGCCCCACTTCCCGCCGGGGAAGCACCCGGCCACCCGCTCGCGGAGCTCGCCGACCGCGTAACCGGTGTCCACGGGGCCCGGGTTGACGGTGTTCACGGTGACCCCGAGATCGGCGAACGTGGTGGCGAGGCTGCGCGTCGCCGAGGCCAGCGCCCCCTTGGCCAGACCATAGGCGATCTCCTCCGGCATCCCGCCGCCGAGGTCCTGGCCGGAGGTCATCATCACGATCCGCCCGCCCGGCAGCCCCGCGGGACGCCGGCGGGCGTAGGCCTGGGCGAGGAGGAGCACCGAGCGGGCGTCGACCGCCCAGTGGGCGTCGAGCATCGCCGCGTCGATGGCGTCCAGGCTGCCGTCGCTGCCGCTGAGAGCATGGTTGGCGACGAGGATGTCCAGTCGGCCGCCGAGCGCCTCGGCGGCGGTGTCGAGAAGGCGGGCGGGGGCGTCGGGACGGGCCAGATCGGCCGGGCCGTGGGCCACCACCGCGGCGGGAACGGCGACTTCCCGTACCCCCTCCGCGACCGCGTCCGGACCGCCCGGGTCCGCTCCCCACGGCTGCCCGGCGTCGTGCGGCACATGATGGTGCAGATAGACGCCTGCCCCGTATGCGGCCAGCCGCCGGGCGACGGCGTAACCGATGCCACGGCGTCGGCTGGCTCCGGTGACCAGGGCGGTACGGCCGAGAAGCGGCAGCGGGTCGCGGCCCGGTACGCCGGCCCCCGTGGTGGGCCGGGGACTTTCGGCGGAGCGGCTGTTGTCGTAGGTCATGACACCCCAGCATCGCGGCCGCCGGACCACGGCGTCACGTGCTTTTCATGGGACCGAAGGCTTACGACGCTTCGTCGATCCGGTGCCGGAGACGGTCGTAGGCCCAGGCGGCGAGGGTGGTCGGAGTGGTGGTCCGGACGGTGCGGCGCTGTTCGGGCACGAAGTTCTCGCGCAGGCCGGTCGACATTCCGAGCATGGCCTCCACCAGGCTGTCGGGCATGCCCACCTGGTGAAGCTGGGTGCGCATGGCGTCATCGGTGATCTGTTCCACGCTGATCCGCCGCCCGGTGGCAGCGGTCAGGATGGTGCCGACCTGTCGCCAGGTGAGGTCGGCGGGCCCATGAACTGCTTGCACACAGCGTCCGGACCAGGTGGGAGACAGCAGCCGGGTGGCGGCGACCTCGGCGATGTCCCGCGGCGCCACCCAGGCCATGGGGTGGTCGAGGGGAAGGATCACCTGGAGGGTGCCGGCGCGCAGGGCATCGAGTTGAAGTTCGAGATTGGTGAAGAAGTAGCCGCAGCGGAGGTGGGTGACGTCGACGCCCAGGTCGTCCAGAGCGGTCTCGGTGTGTGCCAGGCCGTCGATCTCACCGGCACCCTGACGTTTCTCGGCGCCGACGCTGCTCTGGAAAACGACGCGGCCGATCCGGTTCTCGGTGACGGCGCGGACCACGCTGCCGGTGGCACGGGCGTGATCGGCGAGGGGATCCGCACTGCCGGTGACCGGGTCCACCCAGAACAGTGCGTCAACATCTTCGGTGGCCGCCACCACGGCGTCGGCATCGTATTGGTCGACCGGCACGGCATCCACCTCATCTCGGACGTCGGGAGCCAGCCGGGCGGGGTCGCGCACCAAGACGCGCGGCCGGACCCCGGCGCGGACCAGTGTGGCGACGACGTGGCGGCCGACATTGCCGGTCGGGGTGGTGACAGCGATCTGCACGGTTTCTTCCTCTCATCGGTGCCTCGACTGCAGGTTAGGAGCCAAGGCGGCCTGAACCTGTCCTCCTCTCCTGGAAGGCTGAAGGCATGGATCTCGACCCGACGATCAGGACCTTGACCCTGCTGACGCTGCTGCAGTCGGGGGGCGAGTGGACGGCCGCCGACCTGGCCGAACGGCTCGGCACCAGCGTCCGCACCGTACGACGCGACGCCCAGCGGCTCCGTCGGCTCGGTTACACGGTCGAGGCCCGCCCGGGACCGGGCAGCACCTATCGGCTGAGGCCCGGGGTCAAGGTCCCGCCCCTGCTGTTCACCGCCGACGAGATCACCGCACTGGTGGCCGGGCTGCATCTGATCCGCGCCTGGCTCCCCGAGGATGCGGTCGCGTCGAGCGCCTTGCTCAAGCTCGACCAGGTACTGCCCCGCCCGCTGCGCCGCCGCGCCGCCGCGACCGACCTCGCGACGGAGGTGCTGCAGCAGCCCGGCGCCGTGGTCACGGCAGCAACGGTCGGCGTGATCGCCGACGCGGTGGCCGAGGGCGGCAGGCTCCGGTTCCGCTACACCGACCAGCACGGCCGGCCGTCAACCCGCCTGGTCGAGCCGTACCGCCACTTCCTGCGCGCCGGCCACTGGTACCTCGTGGCGTTCGATGTCGACCGGGACGACTGGCGCACCTTCCGTCTCGACCGGATCACCGACATCTCCCCGGTGGCTGGTGCCTACCAGCCCCACGAGTTCCCCGATGTGTCCATCGAACGCTGGTTGACCACCGACTTCGGCCGCGCCCCTGCACGCTCTCCCGGCTCATCCGCCGCGAAGCCCGACATCGGCGGGGAAGGCGAGCCGGGCGGCGAAGTACGCGGCGACGCCGCTAACCCGCCGCCCGGTCAGCCGGTGACGGGCGGCCCGTGACCGGCGGCCCGCGGCGGCCCCGTCCGGCGGACTCAGCTCCGTACGCGGTGCCGGACCGTCGAGCCCGACCGGTCCTTGACGACCTCCAGCTGGGCGGGGATCCGCGCCTTGAGGTCGGCGACATGGCTGACGATGCCGACGCTGCGGTCCCGTTCGCGCAGCGAGTCCAGGACGTCCAGCACCTCGTCCAGGGTCTGTTCGTCCAGGCTGCCGAACCCCTCGTCGATGAAGAGGGTGTCCAGTCGTGTGCCGCCCGCCTCGTCGGTGACGACATCGGCGAGGCCGAGCGCCAGCGCGAGCGAGGCGAAGAAGGTCTCGCCGCCGGAGAGGCTGTAGGTGTCCCGCTCATGGCCGGTCCAGGCGTCGATGACATGCAGTCCCAGGCCGGAACGCCGGGCGCCGCCGGCCCGTTCGTCGGAGTGGACGAGGGTGTAGCGGCCGGCGGACATCCGGTGCAGCCGGGCACTGGCGGCGGCCGCGACCTGTTCGAGCCGGGCGGCGAGCACATACGACTCCAGGCGCATCCGCCGCTCGTTCTCGCTGGAGGTGCCGGAGGCGAGTGCGGCGAGGCGGGCGATGCGGTCGTGGGCGGCGCGCAGCGGTGCCAGCGCACGGGCGTCGGCCTCGGCTCGGGCGGAGAGCCGGTCGAGCTCGGCGCAGCGTTCCTGGGCCGCGGAATGGGTGGCCGAGGCGGTGCGCAGCCGCGCTGCCGCGGCCTGGTGTGCGGCCTGTGCGGCGACCGGGTCGGCGGTCGGCAGCGCCGCCGCGGCCGCGGTTTCGGGATCGGCCAACTCGGCTTCCACTGCGGCGGATTCGGCCTGCCACTCATCGAGCCGCCGCTGCAGGGCCCGCCAATCGTCGTCCCGCAGCAGCGCCTCCGCGGCGGCCTGCGGGCTGCTGAATCCGGCGCGGTAGGCGGCGTCGGACAGTCCGGCGTCGGCCTCCTTGAGCCGCTGGGCACAGGAGTTGGCCGTACGGGACGCCTCCGCCGCCGCGGCGAGCAGGGCCACCTGCCGCTCCAGCCGCGCGGCCCGGTCGGCGACGCTGGCGCAGTCGGCGCGCGCCCGGGTCAGCTCCTCCTCCAGGGCGGCCCGTTCGCGGTCCAGCGCCTCCCGGTGGGAGGTACGGGCAGCGGCCCGGCGCTCGGCCTGCTGCTGCTCGGCGCGGCGCCGCTCGTATTCGCGCTCGGCGCGTCCGAGCGCCTCACGGGCGGCATGGAGGTCGGCCCCCCGCGCATGGGCGCGAGCGTACTCGGCACGCAACTCCTCCACCTGCGCGGCGAGTTCACCGGCCGGAGTGTCCCCCGCCGTGGCGGCCGCGGCGGCCAGCGCCTCCTTGGCCGACTGGCAGTGGGCCTCCGCCTGCCCGCGGGCCTCCTCGGCCTGCCGGTGTGCCGCCAGTGCGGCCTCCTCGGTCGCCCGGTCGACATGGCCCGCACCGGCCCGGGCAGGATGCGGGTGCTCGGTCGCGCCGCACACCGCGCAGGCCCGGCCGTCACGGAGTCCGTCCGCGAGCTCGGCGGCGATCCCGCGCAACCGCCGGTCCTTGAGGTCGAGCCAGTGCTCGTGGGCCGCCGCGGAGCGCTCCCTGGCGGCGAGCAACTCCGTTTCCGCCGACTGCACCTCACCGCTGAGCCGGTCGCGGCGACGGGCCGCTTCCCAGCGTTCGGCGGCCGGTTCGATCCGGGCGCCGAGCTGTTCGGCCCGGGTGGCGGCCTCCTGTGCCGTCTCGATGCGCTGCTGGTGGGCGCGCTGGGCGTCGTCCCATGCGGCGAGCCACTCGGCGGCGTCCAGCAGCGTCTGCTCGTCGGCGCGCGCCTCGCGGTCGAGGGCGGCGCGCTCCCGGCCGATGTCGGCGGCCCGCAGCTCGGCCCGCCGGGCCGCACCGAGCGATCCCAGGTCTTCCCGCAACTCCCTTTCCAGCAAGGCGAGTTGGTCGCTCTCCGTGTCGACGAGGTCCGGCGGCAGCGGGCTTCTGTGCTGCCGCTCGGCGCGCTGCGCGGCGTCCAGCTCACGCCAGGCGGCGTCGCGCAGGGCGAGCGCGGGCGCGACCTCCGCGGCCGCCCGGGCCCGCTCCAGCCTGTCGCGGGTGCGCTCGCGCTCCTCGGCGTGGGCCTCCAGCAGGGTGGCCCGGCGCCGGGCGTCCGCGTGCCGCTGCTGGAGCCGGGCACGCTCACGGGCCGCTTCCGCTCGCCCGGCCGCCGTTTGCTCGGCGGCCTCGGCGGCGTGCAGCGCGGAGCGGGCGACCGCCAGCCGCTCCCGTGCGCTCACCCGGGCGACCGCCGCCCTGACCAGCACCGCGTCCGCGAATCCCGGCTCGCCGGGGCCCGGTGCGGCCTGGTCTTCCGCGGCGCCGCCACGGGCCGATGCGGCCGGTCCGCCGGGCTCCACGGACCCGGCCTGGCCCGGCACGGTCGCCCGCTTCGTGGCCGTCGCCGTCGCCCGGCCGCGCCCGCCGGCCGCGGCGGCACGTCCGCGGACCGGTGCGCCCTGCGGAGTGGTCCCGGCCCGGTCCGGCGCCGGGACCGACGGATCGCTGAGATCGGCGCTCTCACCGGCCGCCTGCGCCATCCGGTGCGCCAGCGCCAGCAGCCGTTCGTCGCCCGTGGTGACGGTGTCCGCGGCGGCCTTGCGGCGCGCGTTCAACTGCTCTTCGAGCGCGGCGAACCGCCGGGTGTCGAAGAGCCGTCCCAGCAGCCGGGAGCGTGCCTCGGCATCGGCCCGCAGAAAGCGGGCGAAGTCGCCCTGCGGCAGCAGCACCACCTGGCAGAACTGCTCCTTGCTCATACCGAGCAGCTGGCCGATCTCCTCACCGATCTCCTGGTGCGAGCGGCTCAGCGCCTTCCAGCGACCGTCGCTGTCCGGCCCGTCGCCGCCCTCCGGCCCGTCGCCGCCCTCCGGCCGGTCGCCGTCCGCCGGTCCCCCGGCCCCGGCCGGTACGAACTCCCGCAGCCTGCTCTGCGCCTTCTCCTTCGTGGTACCGCTGCCCCGCTTCTTGGGGCGCGGCTGCTCGGGCAGCCGGGTGATCTCCAATCGCCGTTCACCCACGGTCAGTTCGAGGACCACCTCGGTGAGGGTCAGCGGGTCCGCCAGATCGCTGCGCAGTGCCTGGCCGCTCTGCCGCGCCCCGGGGACCGACCCGTACAGCGCAAAGCACACCGCGTCCAGCACCGAGGTCTTGCCCGCGCCCGTCGGGCCGTGCAGCAGAAAGAGACCGTCCCGCGTCAGCCGGTCGAAGTCGATGGTCTGGGTGCCGCCGAACGGCCCGAAGGCAGTGAGGGAGAGCCGGTGCAGTCTCAACGCGCCACCTCGGCCGCCATGTCGTCGACGCGGACCTCGTCGATCGCCGAGCGCAGTTCGGCCCGCTCCTGCTCATCGGCCACACGACCGGACCGTACGTGTTCCACGAAGTCCTCGGCGATCTCCTGGTCGCTGCGCCCGCGCAGCCGCTGCGCGTACGACGCCAGCGAGCGGGTGGGCCCCTCGTCGGGGTCGAAGACCAGGCTGACGAGGTGCGGGAAGCGCTTGACCAGCCGGGCCATGGGCTCGTGCGGGCGGGCGGTGTCGGTGAGGGTCGCCTCGACCCAGGAGTCCTCGTGCCGGGCCTGTTCGGGATCTTCCAGCAGCTGTTCCAGCCGTCCGCGGATACGGGCCAGCGGCCGTGGCACCGGGCAGTCCACCCGCTCCGCGTGCACGGCGCCGTCCCCGTCGAGATCGACGATCCAGGACGACTTGCGGTGATCGGCCTCGGAGAAGGAGTAGGCGAGCGGAGATCCGGAGTAGCGGACCCGCTCGGTGAGGGTCTGGCAGCCGTGCAGATGCCCGAGGGCGGCATAGTCCACCCCGTCGAACACGGCCACGGGCACCGAGGCGACCCCGCCGACGGTGATGTCGCGCTCGCTGTCGCTGACCGCGCCGCCGGTGACAAAGGCATGCGCCAGCACCACGGAGCGCGTCCCCGCGGGCCGTCCGGCGAGGTCGGCCCGTACCCGGTCCATGGCCGCGCCGAGCACCTCCGTATGGTCGGCGCGCCGGGCCCCGAGGGCGTCGCGGACCATGGCGGGTTCGAGATACGGCAGCCCGTAGAGCGCCACCGGGCCATGGGCGTCGTCGAGCAGCACGGGGGTGCCGCAGTCGGCGGGGTCGGTCCGGAGGTGGATGCCGGCCCGCTCCATCAGGCCGGAGCCGACGCCCAGACGGCGGGCCGAGTCGTGGTTGCCGGAGATCATCACCGTCGGGACACCGAGGCCGGCGAGCCGGTGCAGGGCCTCGTCGAACAGCTCGACGGCGGCGAGCGGCGGCACGGCACGGTCATAGACATCGCCCGCGACCAGCACCGCGTCGATCTCCAGGGCACGCACCGTCTCGACGAGATGATCGAGGAACGCGCGCTGGGCGGAGAGCAGATTCACCCGGTGAAAGGACCGCCCCAGATGCCAGTCGGAGGTGTGCAGAAATCTCACCCAGCCGCTCCGACCTGCATATTTCCCCTCCGAGAAGCCACGCACCAGCACCGGTCCGACGCGGTCCGGCGACCGGCCCCCACCACGGTGGGCGCTGTCCGCACCCCGTCCCTTGCGGGCCTCATTCTTGCATCCGTGGCCGGGGCGGATGTCCGTGGACGACGGCTCCGGTCCGTGTCGCGGAGAGGGCGCGCCCCGACTCCTCCGGTGCTTCCGCGGCCCCGGCACGACGGCTACACCATGCCCGCGTCACGGACCAGCAGCGCCATCTGTACCCGGTTGGACAGACCCAGTTTGGCGAGCGCGCGACTGACGTGGGCTTTCACCGTGCCTTCGCCCATGGCCAGTTCGCGTGCGATCTCGGCGTTGGACAGCTCCCTGGCCACGGCCCGGACCACCTCGCCCTCCCGGTCGGTCAGCACCGAGAGCCGCTGACGCGCCTCGGTGGCGCCCTCCGACGCCAGTCCCGCGAAGGTGTCGATCAGCCGTTTGGTGACCTTCGGCGTCAGCATGGCGCTGCCCTCGGCGACCGTACGGACGGCACCGGCCAGGTCCCCCGGGGAGGTGTCCTTGAGGAGGAATCCGGCCGCGCCGTTGCGCAGGGCGGTGTGCACATAGTCATCGAGGTCGAAGGTCGTCAGCATGATCACCTTGGGGGCGTCAGCCGCACGCCGCAGCTCCTTGAGGGCGGTCAGGCCGTCCATGCCCGCCATCCTGACGTCCATCAGCACGACGTCGGGGCGGTGTTGGGCGGTCGCGGTGATCGCCGCGCTGCCGTCGCCCGCCTCAGCCACCACCTCGATGCCCTCGGCCGGTTCCAGGATCATGCGCAGGCCGGCCCGGACCAACTCCTCGTCGTCGACCAACAGGACTCGGATCACGCGCGTTCCTCCAGGGCGGGCAGGGAGAGGGGAAAACGGGCCGATACGGTGAATCCGCCGCCGTGGCGCGGCTGGGCCTCGAATTCCCCGTCGAGCAGTTCGACCCGTTCACGCAGGCCGACGAGTCCCGTGCCACTGCCCGGCAGTGACTCCGCGGGAGCACTGGGGGCCGTGTTGGACACGACGACTTCCAGATCCGCCGCGAGGTAGCGCACGACGACGTCGGCGTGGGCCGTACCGGCATGCTTGTGGACATTGGTGAGGGCCTCCTGGACGACGCGGTACGCGGCATGTTCCAGCAGGGTCGGCAGCCGTTGCGGGGTGCCCTCGTCGTGCCGCTCCACGGAGACTCCCGCGGCACGCGACTGGTCGAGCAAGCGGTCGAGATCCACCAGGGTCGGCTGCGGTCCGAGGCTGGGCCCGTCGCCGTCCCTCGCGCTCTTGAGCACCCCGATGACTTCTCTGAGCTGCGTGAGCGCTTCTCTTCCCGTGGTGCGGATGAGCTCCGCCGCGGCGGCGGTCTCCTCGTCCTTGGCGTTGACCTCCAGCGCCCCCGCGTGCAGCACCATGAGCGACACCCGGTGCGCGACGACGTCGTGCATGTCCCGGGCGATACGGGCCCGTTCCTGTGCGCGCGCCTGCTCGGCGCGGGCGGTTTGCTCCCTCTCACGTTGCGCGGCGCGCTCCTCGATCCCGTCGATCACCTCGCGGCGGGCCCGGCTCCACAGGCCCAGGACCGCGGGGAGCCAGACGAACAGCACGGCACCGCCGAGCGACGGAAGCAGGTCTTCCCGGGTCGGGCCCGGCACCCCGATGGCCACGCCCGTGGCCGTCGGCAGCAGGGCGACGGCGCCGGCACCGACGAGGTACCCGACCAGATTCCGCTGTCTGCGCACCGTGCGGGCCGCGACGTACGACCCGACGCCCAGCGGTGCCCAGGCCGACAGCAGCACCCAGGCCACCACTCCGACGGTGATCACCGGGAACCGCCGGCGCGGGAGCATCAGGACGGCGGTCGCGGAGGCCACCGCGATCACCGCCGACAGCACGTGGCCGGCCAGCGGCATCATGCCCAACTCGGCGAGCACATAGGGGACGGGGCGGGCATCGTGCGGCAGGAAGACACTCGCCCCGACCGCGGCGGACAGCAAGGCGAGTCCCCAGCGGTCCATGGAGCGTCGCAGGCGCTGATGAAGCGCTCTTTCCCTACGTTGTGTCACGAATCGAGCCTAGTCGGTCACGGTCGGCCCGGCTTCTGCCGTTCGTCTGCCGTGGCCCCGACGAAAGTTGAGAGAGGACTCACCTTAAGTCAGGGATATTTCTTGCCTTTTGGGCGACGTCCGGGGGTGGACCGCGCTCACACACTTCCCTCCATGACACAGACAACAGCTGCCGTCCGGGCCACCGGGCTCGTCAAACGCTACGGATCGGGCGACTCCCGAGTGGTCGCGCTCGCGGGCGTCGATGTGGAGTTCCGGCGCGGTGAGTTCACCGCGATCATGGGGCCGTCCGGCTCCGGCAAATCGACGCTGATGCACTGCGTCGCGGGGCTCGACCAGGCGGACGAGGGCACGGTATGGATCGGAAACACCGAGTTGACCGGTCTGCGCGACACCGCGCTCACCCATCTGCGCCGTGATCGTGTGGGTTTCGTCTTCCAGGCTTTCAACCTTCTCCCTACGCTCACTGCCCTCGAAAACATCACGCTCCCCTTCGATCTGGCCGGCCGCAAGCATGACCAGGAGACGGTGCAGAAGGTCATCGCAGCACTGAATCTGCAGAACCGGCTGCACCACCGTCCCAGCCAGTTGTCCGGCGGCCAGCAGCAGCGCGTGGCCTGCGCCCGGGCGCTGGTCACCCGGCCGGAGGTGGTGTTCGCCGACGAGCCGACCGGCGCACTGGACTCCTCCGCCTCCGCTGAGCTGCTCGGATTTCTGCGCCGCGGCGTCGACGCTCTCGGCCGGACGGTGGTGATGGTGACCCATGAGCCGAGTGCCGCCGCCTACGCGGACCGGGTGCTCTTCCTCAAGGACGGCCATCTCGTGGGCGAGCTGCGGGCACCGGACGCCGACAGCGTGTTGGAACGCATGAAGTCCTTCGAGAAGGCAGCCGCCTGATGCTGAAGGCAATGCTGCGCGACCTGCTCGCACATAGGGGCCGGGTGGTGATGACGCTCATCGCCATCGCGCTCGGTGTGACCGCGACGGTCGGAAGCTGGGTGGTGAGCGACTCCATCGCCACCACCCTCGCGGGCCAGGAAACCCGTCACGACGTGGGTGTCTCGGTGCAGAGCCCCGGGAAGGAATCGCAGCTCACGTCCGCGGACCGGGACCGGCTGGCCCGGACGCCCGGGGTCGGGCGCGCCGAGGGTGTGATCGTCGGCCGCGCCGGGCTGATCGGCCCTGGCCACAAGTTCGTCAGGACGACCACGGTCCTGGACCGGGCCGGCACCAACTGGAGCAACGACAAACGCTTCACCGTGGAGGCGGGCACGGCACCCACCGGTCCGGGCCAGGTCGCGCTCCACAAGGCCGATGCCGACTCCGCCGGCATCGCGGTGGGCGATACCGCACAGGTGCTGCTGTCCGACGGACGTTCCGACACGGCCAAGGTGACGGCGCTGTTCACCTACCACCGTCTGGGCCCCAGGGCCACGACGGACACCAACGAGGCGTCCGACGCGGTGCCGGTGGTGGCCTACGACACGGCCACCGCCACGAAGTTGCTCGGCCCGCGCTTTCACCGCATCGAGCTGATACCCGCCTCCGGTGCGAGCCCCGGCGCCCTCAAGGCCGCCGCGCGGCAGGCCGTATCCGACGAGCACCACGTCGAGACGGGCAGTGCGCTGGCCCACGCTGCCGTTCAGCAGTCGGACTCCGAGGCACTGGACCTCCGGATGACGATGCTGCCCTTCGCGGCGGTCGCGCTCCTGGTCGGCATGTTCGTCATCGCCAACACCTTCACCCTGCTGGTGAGCCGGCGGACCCGGCAGTTCGCGCTGCTGAGGGCCGTCGGTGCACGCAAAGGCCAGGTCCGGGCCGGGATCATCGTCGAGGCCGGTGTGCTCGGACTGGCCGGCGGCACCCTCGGCACGCTCGCCGGTGTGGCCCTGGGCCCCTCGATGATTGCGGTGATGCGTCCGGAGGACGACGTCGACCTCACCGTCAGCCCGTTCGCCGTCCTGCTCGGGTACGGGGTCGCCCTGCTGGTGACCGTAGTGGCCGCGTACCGCCCCGCGCGGCGGGCCGCTGCCGTCCCGCCGGTCGCCGCACTCCGCACCGCCGAGACCGTCCCCCACGAGACCAAGCGGATACGCCACTTCACCGGTCTCGGCTGCATCGTCACCGGCGTCGTGATGGTCGCCGTGACGGCGGACCCCAGTACCTCCAACCTCGGGCGCATCATCGGGCTCATGGGAGCGGTCCTCGGCGTCATCGGCATGATCGTGCTCGCGCCCTTCTTCGCCGAGGCGCTGCTCCGGCCGCTGATGCGCCTTCTCGGGGCGCGGTCGGGACCGGCGGTCCGTCTCGGTCTGCGCAACGCCGCGAGCGAGCCACGACGGACCTCCGGTACGGCGACCGCCCTCACCGTCGGGCTGGCTCTGGTCTGCGCGTTCGCCACGCTCAGCGCTTCCTTCTCCGCGCTGATCGCCTCGACGACCCGGGCGAATGTGCCGCCCACGACCACGGTCCTGCAGTCCGCGGCCGGGGGCGAGTCCTCGCTCACCCCCGCTGAGGCCGACAGGGTCAGGAAGCTGCCCGGGGTCACCCAGGTGGCAGGAAGCCGCGATGTGCTGGTCGGCCTGACCTACAAGGGCGGCAGGACCGAGCGCCGGATCTCCGCGATCGAGCCGTCGGGCCTGAAGGGCGTGCTCACTCCTCACCTCACCGCCGGGAGCCCGGACCTGCGACGCGGCGTGGTCATCTCACAGAACCAGGCCGACATGTTGGACCTGGGCATGAACGACAGGATCACACTGCATCTGGATGCCAGGACCTCCGTCACCCAGCCCGTGGTGGGGATCTACGACGCCACCGAACTGCAGGCCAGCATCTTCCTGGACGTCAGCAAGGCACCCGGGTCGCTGCGGAAGCAGATCACCACGCTGTACGCCTCCGGTCCCGACCCGGACACGGCGCGCGACAGCATACGGGCGGCCTTCCGCGACCGCCCGGACGTCTCCGTCGGCAGTCGTGAGACCTTGGTCGAACAGGGCGTTGACCAGCAGTCACTGGCCTTCACCCTGATGTACACGATGTTCGGCGTCGCGATCCTGATCGCTGTGTCCGGTGTCGTCAACACGTTGGTGCTCTCGGTCATGGAGCGCACCCGTGAGATCGGAGTGATCCGCGCGGTGGGCGCGACCCGGCTCCTGGTCCGCCGGACCATCAGGGTGGAGAGCATCGTGATCTCGCTCTTCGGTGCGCTGCTCGGGGTGATCGTCGGTGTCCCCGCGGGCGCCGTCATGCAACACGCCATGTTCGGGCAGCGGTTGGGGGACTTCTCCCTCCCCGCCGGAATCATCGGTCTGTCGCTGGCCGGTATCACCCTCGCGGCAGTGCTGGCCGCGATATGGCCGGCCCGCCGGGCGGCCCGTACGGACATGCTGGCGGCGATCGCCGGCGAGTAGCGCCCGAGGGGGCCGACGGCGGGCAGGTCAGCAAGCCATCGAACGGCTGGAGGGGGGCAGGAGTGGGGAGAGGCGGGCGTGGGCCCCGAAGCTGGTGGCGCGGACCTCAACAGCTTCCGTACGCAAGGGTGCGCCACCCCTGCGAGATGCGGGTGTCAGCCAGGGTCGGTGGCCCCGACCGCCGTCCCCCCGGCCCCCTTCTCCCGCCCCTCTCCCCCGGCCCGCCCCATGTCCGCCGGATCGGATCTGTGCAGATACTCCTCCGTGATCCGCTTCGGCCCGAACGGCCACTCCTTCTCGTAACGGGCCCACACCAGAAAGGCCACGACGCCCGCCCCGACCCACGCCAGCGACCATTCGATGGGATGTCTGCCGGGAGCGTTCCGGTCCGCATAGCCGTAGATCACCAGCCAGCCGATGAGCGCGACGATGCTCGGCAGCGGATAGAGCCACATCCGGTACGGACGGTGCAGTCCCGGCTGCCGGCGGCGCAGCACGGTCACCGCCGCGACCTGGGCCAGCGCCTGCACGATCACCATGACGGTGGTCAGCAGCTGGATGATGGTGGCCAGGTCGGTGTGCCGCCCGAGGAGGAAGCCCGCGGCCATCACGGCTCCCATGGTGAGCAGGCCCAGTACGGGGAACCGGTGACGGGGGTGGAGCATGCCGTACGGGCGGAAGAAGACCCGCTCACGGGCGGCGTCGTAGGGGACCCGGGAGCCGCCGAGGAGTCCGGTGAAGACGGAGGCTACGGCGGTGATGAGGATGAGCACCGTGACAGTGCCGGCTGCGCCCTTGCCCCAGGCCTTCTCCAGCACGGCGGAGGCGACGGACGAGGAGGCCGTCGAGTGCGGGTCAAGCATCTCCTGCCAGTTGACGATGCCCAGGGTGCCGATCTGCAGCAGCAGATAGATCGTCATGATGCCGAGGATCGCGAAGAGGATGGCGCGCGGAATGGTGCGGCCGGGCTGTCTGATCTCGGCGCCCACGTAGGCGATGGTGTTGTACCCCAGGTAGTCGTAGATGCCGATCGTCAGTCCGGCCGCGAAGCCGGTCCAGAAGTGACTTGTCGTCAGCTCGAATGCGTGCGCGGGGTAGGTGAAGGCGCGCTCCGGGCTGAAATGGGTGAAAGCGGCGACGATGACCAGCAGGACCGAGGTGATCATCACCGTCCAGAGAACGACGGTGAGCTTGGCGATGTTCTCCACCCGCCGCCACAGCAGCACGACGATGCCCACGGTGATGGCGATGCCGACGAGGTCCCCCTGCCCCGGGGTCATGTCCGGCCACAGATAGCCGAGGTACTGCACAAAGCCGATCACGCCCGTCGACATGCCGAGCGGGATGAAGAGCATGGCCGTCCAGACGAACAAAAACGGCATCAGCTTGCCGGTGCGGTACTGGAACGCCTGCCGCAGATAGACAGAGCTGCCGCCGGCGCCGGGCAGCGACGCGCCCAGCTCGGCCCAGATCAGCCCGTCGGCGAGCGCCAGGACCGCGCCCGCGAGGAACCCGGTCACGGCCTGCGGCCCGCCGAACGCCGCGACCATCAGCGGGATGGTCACGAAGGGACCGATGCCGCACATCTGGCTCATATTGATGGCGGTGGCCTGGAACAAGCCGATGCGCCGGACGAATCCCACCCGCTCATCGAGGAGTTCAGGCATGCGGCAGCCCCTCTCGTGCCGGTGCACACACCGGTCAGCGGCCCGTTGTCACCGCGTCACAGGCTGACATGACCCGGGTGTCGGCACACCGGTCCGGACCGGACAATCCGTTGCGGCCGACAGGCACTCCACAGGCCGCCGTGGGCACCCCGGCGGTCCGCGTCAGTCCACCCATCGCCTCGCGGGCGTAGGCGGGGGCCACGCCAGGGCCGGCCGGTCAGAGTTCCCCGTACGCCTCGCCGCCGAGCTCCAGCCGCGCCGTGCCGGCGGTGGTGTCCGCGAGCCAGGCGCGAAAGGCGTCCAGATCGGCCTCCGGCAGCCCGATCTCGATGCGTACGTCCACCCCGTACGTCACCTCACGCACCGCCCGCCCCGTGGTGCGCAGGTCGTTCTCCACCCGGCCTGCCCGCTGATGGTCGACGGTGACCGTCACCAGCCGGAAGCGCTGCCGGGTGACGGTGCCCAGCGCGTCCAGCGCCTCACCGACGACACCTCCGTACGCGCGGATGAGGCCGCCGGCACCAAGCTTGACGCCACCGAAGTAGCGGGTGACGACGGCGACGACGTAACGGACCTCGCGGCGCACCAGCATCTGCAGCATCGGGACGCCCGCGGTGCCGCCCGGCTCACCGTCGTCGCTCGCCTTCTGGATACCGCCGTCGGCACCCAGGACGTAGGCGAAGCAGTGGTGGCGGGCGGTGGGGTGCTCCTTGCGGATGCGCGCGATGAAGTCCTGGGCCTCGGCCTCGGTCGCGACGGGCGCGAGCGCACAGAGGAAGCGGGACTTGTTGATCTCGATCTCGTGGACACCCTCGCGCGCGAGCGTGCGGTACTGCTCCTGCATCGGACCAGCCTATGCGGCCCGGTGACCTGCGGACACCGCCGGTGCCGGTGGCCCGCGCCGCGCTGAGGTGTCCGCCGTAAGGGCGCGGGGGTCCGCCGTACGGGCGCAGTGCGCACGGCCACGCGGCGTACCCACCCCGTCCGCACGGTGCGTCGGGGAGACGTCCGCGCTGCCCGTGGGCACTGTGAGGCCAGTGCGAGAGCCTCGTGTTTCCGGGGCCCCGCTCGTACACGTAGGAACGGCGGGTTTGCGGAGGGCTGCATGGAAGAGAGCACACAGTCGGCGATGACGGCGGGCGTTCCCGTAACGGGCGAGGAGATGCCCGAGCCCCCGCCGGAGGTCATCGAGGCGGCACGCACGGCGCCCGACCACTGGCTGGCCATGGTGGATCTGACCTGGCAGGGAGAGGGACCACCACCGCTCTGGGCGCTGATCGGCCAGTGGCGCTCGGGCCCGACGGGTGAGATCGAGGAGTGGCGGGACAACCCGGAGTACCGGCCCTCGCCCCAGATGCTGGACTGGTCCGAGCCGACGGATGCGGTGGACTGCGCGCTGCAGCTCGCCGCGACCGGCTACGGGCCGGGGCAGGACGTCTCCGAGGCGCTGGCGCGCGCGGAGGTATCCGTCCTGGTCACCGCGACCGGTACGCCGCTGGCGGCCGCCTCGCCCGAGGGCACCCCGGTGATCCCGGTCTACACCTCGCAGAGCTACCTCGAATCGGTGGGCCGGCTGCTGTACGACCGTCGTCCGGTGGCCGAACTCGTCGAGCAGCTGCCGCCCGGGCATGCCCTGTACCTCAACCCGACCGGTCCGGTGAGCATGCTCGTGGACACCGAGGAACTGCGCGCGGCGCTGGCCGGGGTGTCCGGGTCGGAGGCGCGGGAACCGGCCGCGCCCGTGGCGCCGCGTCCGGGAACCGGGGCCGGTGGGGCCGAACCCGTCGGCAGCGGACGGGCGATCGGCAAGCCGGCCCGCGCCGCGAAGGGCAGCACCGTGGTCGGGGCCGGGATGGCCGGCAGCGGAATGGCCCGCGGCGCGAACTGAGCCGCCGCGCAGAGACCCGCCCCGCCCGTCTTCCCCTTCGGGCGGGGCGTCTGCCGTACGACGCGGACAGGCTGCCGCACGCCCCGCGGCAATGTCGTCTCCCGCGACGGGAATCTCCGGGTCACGCCGTCCGTTGATCGGCACAGGACCCTTCCATCCGCAGGAGGCAGTGCGTGTACGGCGACCCCAGCACGATCCGCAGGATCCTGACCGAGCTCGGCGACACCTGGGCCGTCGTCGGCCTGTCCAACAACGAGCAGCGCCCGGCGCACGGCGTCGCGGAGGTGCTGCAGCGCTACGGCAAGCGGATCGTGCCGGTGCACCCGAAGGCCGAGAGCGTCCATGGCGAGCAGGGGTACTCCTCGCTCTCCGCGATCCCCTTCCCTGTCGATGTGGTCGACGTCTTCGTCAACAGCGACTTGGCAGGCCCGGTCGCCGACGAGGCCGTCTCGGTCGGCGCGAAGGCCATCTGGTTCCAGCTGGGCGTCGTCGACGAGGCGGCCTGGAACCGGGTGCACGACTCCGGTCTCGACATGGTGATGGACCGCTGCCCGGCCATCGAAATTCCTCGTCTGGGCTGAGGCCGCGGGTGCATCACCTGGCCTTCTTCCTTACCGTCACCCCATGGAATTCAACATCACGGCCGAGGCACGGCGGGCGGGGCGTCGGCATGGGCTTGATGGGGCCGGTGTCCGACGGCGAGTGCTGACACTGGCGTTCACGCACCTCGTCCCGCACCTTCACCCACGCTGTGCAGTCGGGGCAGTTCGGATCCGGCGTGGGCAGGTCTCCGTACGGCTCCGTCAGCTGCACCGGGGGCGGCTGAATCCCTCTCGGCTCGCTCATGTCTCCAATACACGTCGCCACAGGGGACGTTGGTACGCCCATAGCCGGGACGGAGCGGCCTCTTCGGTTCTATCGTCCTGAGTGGCCCAAACGTCCCGTCAGGAGGACGCCGGCCGCGCGCTAGGAGTGGACCCCATGACTCTGTGGCCCAAGTCGGTGCGTTCTCACGTCAAACGGGGCACGACCGCGAGATCATCGCGGCGTACCCTTTCCGCAGCGCCGCCCCCACGTCGTTGTGGGCGTCGCTCATCGACGGTGCATCCCAGAATCTGGCGTTCGCCGGCTATACGAACTACTTCCTGTGGCAGCAGCACCCCTGCCTGGGCGCGCGGCTGAAGGCCGATGCCGGTGCCCGGATCCGCTTCCTGGTCGGCGAACCGGAGCCGGACGTCACGCGCAAGCGGGAAGAAGTGGAGGGCGTCCCCCTCACGGTCAGCACGCGCATCAAGATCACGCTGGATGCACTGGAGAAGATGGGCGAGTGCCGTGGGGTCGAAGCGCGATTCAGCGATCAGCACATCGCACTGTCCGTCTTTCAGTTCGATGACCAGATGCTCGTGACTCCGCACATCGCCTCGTTGCTCGGCGACGAGTCCCCCGTGCTCCACCTCCGCCGACTCGAGGACGACGGGCTGTACGACCGGTTCGCCAGTCACCTGACGGCGCTGTGGGAGAGCGGCCGACCGGTAGAGCTGTAGTCCGCGAACGCAACAGCCCCCGCTGGATGGTTCGATGAGGGCCCGAGCGTCACGGGTGACGCTTTCGGCTAAGCGATCCCCAGCCCATCCAGCACCGTTGCGCCGGGCAGTTCGGCCAGGGCCTTGCCGGGGACGATGAGTTTGCCGCGGCGACTGCCGCTGCCGATCAGGGCGTACGGGGTGTCGACGACGGCGGCGTCCACCAGTATCGGCCAGTCGGCGGGCAGGCCGATCGGGGTGATCCCGCCGTACTCCATCCCGCTGTCGCCGACCGCCTTGTCCATTGGCGCGAACGACGCCTTGCGAGCGCCCAGTTGGCGACGCACCACCCCGTTGACATCGACGCGGGTGTGCGAGAGGACGACACAGGCGGCCAGGGTGGTCTCGCCGCCGCGCTTGCCGGCCACCACCACACAGTTCGCCGACTGCTCCAGGAGCCAGGGGCCGTAGCGCTCGACGAGCAGTGCGGTGTCCGCGATCGCCGGATCCGTGTCGACATGGCGCAGTTCCTCGACGGGCACCGATCCGCGCCAGTCACGGATCGCGGCGACCACGGGCTCGGGCAGCAGGTCCAGGCACTCGACGGCGGGCCGGACATCGTCAAAAGCATCCATCGGCACGGGCATACCCGCCAAGCTAACAGTCGCGACCGCCCCGGCGGCGGGCCGTCTCAGCGGACGGGCGGGATGATCACCGACATGGTCATCTCGACCGGTTCCGCACCGTCGTTGCGGTAGCCGTGCGCGACCTTGGCCTCGAAGGTCGCCGAGGCGCCGGCAGGCACCTCGTGCTCCTGGCCGTCCACGACCAGCGTCAGCGTGCCGGCCCGGACATGCAGCAGCTCGACGGTGCCGGGCGGGTGCGGATCGGAGCTGCTGCCGTCGCCGGGCATCAGCCGCCAGTCCCACAGCTCGTACGGTCCGGGCGCTTCGGCGCCCACGAGGAGCGTGGTGAAGCTGCCGGCGTCGGTGGACCAGAGCCGGACCGCCTCTTCCGCGGCCACGATGCGTACCTGCGGGCCCTGCTCGTAGTCGAGGAGCGTGGTGATGCTGACGCCGAGCGCGTCGGCGATCTTGACAGTGGTCCCCACGCTCGGGTTCGTACGGGCCTGCTCGATCTGGATGATCATGCCGCGACTGACGCCGGCGCGGGCCGCCAGCGCATCGAGGGTGAAGCCGCGCTCGGCGCGCCAGTGCTTGAGGTTGCGGGCGAGCGACTGCGTGAGCTGGTCGAGGTCCGTCACGGTCCGTCCAAGTCGAAGCCAATATATTCGATTCCCCAGTGCACTCTGCTGCACTACGGTGTGGTGTACTTCAGCGTCCGGTTCACTGTACTGCGAGGTTTCACCATGACAGCGGTCTTCGCCCTGGCCACCAGCCTTCTGTGGGGGCTCGCCGACTTCGGCGGCGGACTGCTCACCCGACGACTGCAGGCGCTGACCGTGGTGGTCGTCTCGCAGACCCTGGCCGCCGTGGTGCTGGGCGCCATCGTGCTGGCCACCGGCGGCTGGCGGGAGGCCGGACCGCAGCTGTGGTTCGCGGTCGGAGCGGGCGTCGTGGGACCCACCGCCATGCTCTGCTTCTACCGCGCCCTGGCGCTCGGCCCGATGGGCGTGGTCTCCCCGCTCGCCTCGTTCGGCACCGTGCTCGTACCGCTCGGCGTCGGGATCGTGGCGGGCGAACGGCCGGGGCTGCTGCAGGTCACCGGCATGCTGGTGGCCGTGATCGGCGTCGTGCTGGCCGGCGGCCCGCGGATCAGCGGCGCCTCCGTGGCCCGCCGGACGATCGTGCTGACACTGATCTCGGCGCTGGGCTTCGGCGCGGTGATGGCGCTGATCTCGGAGGCGTCGACGACCGTGACCGGGCTCTTTCTCGCCCTGTTCGTCCAGCGGCTGTGCAATGTCGCCGTCGGCGGCGCCGCGCTGTACGCATCGGTGCGGCGCGGCACTCCGGCCCTGTCCGAGGGCGGGCTCCCGGCCCTCCGGGACGCGCTGCCCGCACTCGGCTTCGTCGGTATCGCCGATGTCGCCGCGAACGGCACCTACGCCCTCGCCGCCCAGAGCGGGCCGGTCACCATGGCGGCGGTGCTCGCCTCCCTCTACCCCGTCGTCACCTCGCTCGCCGCACTCGGCATTCTCAAGGAGCGGCTGCGGGCGATCCAGACGGCCGGCGCCTCCCTCGCACTGGTCGGCTCGGCCCTGCTCGCCTCCGGCGGCTGACCGCGGCGGGGCCGGCAGCGGGACGACGCACCTGACACCGGCTCAGGACGTCTCGTACGCCTCCCCGGCCTCCTCCGCCTGCCACGCCTCCAGCGCGATCAGCTGCTCCGGCGTGACGCCCTCGGGGATCGGCACCGGCGCCGGTGTGCGCAGCGGCGGCTGCCAGCCCTGCCGGGGGTCCCAGCGGCGGACGATCCTGGCGGGCGCGCCGGCGACCACCGCGTGGTCGGGGACCTCACCGCGGACCACGGCACCGGCCGCGACCACCACGTTCCGGCCCAGCCGCGCCCCGGGCAGGATCACCGCACCGGTCCCGATCCAGCCGCCGGGGCCGATGGCGACCGGGTCGCTGCGCGGCCACTGCTTGCCGACCGGCACCTCGGGGTCGTCATAGCTGTGGTTGGTGGTGGTGACATAGACGCCGGGACCGAAGAAGCAGTCATCGCCGATCGTCAGCCGGACATCCGCGATCACATGGCTTCCGCGGCCGAGCACCACACCGTTTCCCAGCGTGAGGATCGGCTCTGGGCCGAGATCGAGGTCCGGCATCATGCCCGCCGTCATCGTCACGTCCTGGGCGATGATGCAGTGCTCCCCGAGCTCGATCCACGGATCGCCGAAGACCGTGCCCTGCGGGAAGGCGAGCCGGGTGCCGGTGCCGATCCGGCGGAAGCGGTACGGGCCCGGCCGCTCGGCCGTCACGGCCGCGGCCTCGCGCACCCAGCGCGCGCCACGGTGGACGACGCGTGACACGGCCCGGCGCCGCCAGGCCGCGACAGACGAGAACACGTTCTGGTTTATCGGCACTCGGACACCGTACTCAGCCTGCCCGGCGGCGGCTCGCGCACCGGGCTGTGATCTTCGCCCCACCGACGGCCGGCCCCGCCCGGCGCCGCGCCCGTCGTCTACGGTGCTGTTGGCGCGGCAGCAGAACGGTGAGGAGATCCAGGATGGCGGAGCGGGCGTTGATTTCACCGGTGGGCGGTAAGGAGCCGAAGGTCGATCAGAAGGCGTTCACCGCCCCGACGTCCGTCGTGCTCGGCGAGGTCACGATGGGTCCGGGGGCCAGCGTCTGGTACCACACGGTGCTGCGGGCCGACTGCGGCCCGATCGTGCTCGGCGCCGACAGCAACATCCAGGACAACTGCACGGTGCATGTGGATCCCGGCTTCCCGGTGACCGTCGGCGAGCGGGTCTCGGTCGGGCACAACGCGGTGCTGCACGGCTGCACCGTCGAGGACGATGTCCTGATCGGTATGGGTGCCACGGTGCTGAACGGGGCGCGCATCGGCGCGGGCTCGCTGGTCGCCGCGCAGGCGCTGGTCCCCCAGGGCATGCAGGTCCCGCCCGGCTCGCTGGTCGCCGGGGTGCCGGCGAAGGTCAAACGGCAGCTGACCGACGAGGAGCGCGAGACCATCAAGCTCAATTCCGTGATGTATCTGGAGCTGGTGGCACAGCACCGGGAAGCGGTCGCGGCCACCGAGGAGTGAGCCGGCCACACGGCTGAGCGGGCCCGGTCGTCCGCGGCGCGGGCCGTGGGGACGGGCCCGCGCCGCGGACGGCGGCTCAGCGTCGGGTGGAGGCTGCCGCGGTCAGCGCGGAGGACAGCAGTTCGGCGTCGAACAGACTGGCATCCGCGAGGCGGTTGACGTTGGCGTACGCGTTCAGCATCAGCTTCGCGGTCCGCAGGGCCGAGGGGGAACGGCGGACCAAGGGCTTGATCCACCGTGTGACGGCGCTGTCGAGCTGCTCCTCCGGGACGACCTTGTGGAGGATGGACATCTCCTGCGCGGTGGTGGCGTCGAAGTTGTCGGCGGTCAGTATCAGCTCACGGATCCGCGCCGCACCCGTCTCGTGCAGCAGCCTCGGCATGATCCCGCCCCAGGCGGGCGGCACCCCCAGCCCCAGCTCCGGCAGCCGGAAGCGGCAGGTGTCCGCGCCGACGCGCAGATCGCAGAAGACCGCGAGCCCGACTCCGGCACCGACCACCCCGCCGTGCAGCCGCGCGATGGTCACCGCGTCAGTGCTCGCAAGGGCGTCACACACCCGTCGCGCCTTGTTGCCGAGGGCGCGCAGCCCCGTCCCGCTGGGGTCCTCGGCGAGCAGCGCGGGGAACTCCGTACGGTCACCGCCCAGACAGAAGTCCTCACCCGCACCGGAGAAGACCAGGACCCTGATACCGGACTCGTCGTCCAGGGCTCCCAGTACGGCGAGAAGCTCGTCGAGCATCTCCCCACAGATGGCATTGCCCGTCTCGGGGGCGTTCAACTGCACTGTGAGGACGGGCCCTTCGCGTGTCACGAGAAGGGACTTGAAGTCGTGGATCATGGCCGTTCCTTGTTTCGTTGTTCCGCTGTGCGGGGACCGGTGCCCGGGATGTCAGACACGGACGACCGGAAGTGTGATCAGGCGGCGGAAGGCCACGCGTGGCTCCCAGAGGGGAGGAGCGCTGATCCGCAGCCCCGGCAGCCGCTCGAGCAGCGCGGTGAGCAGGCAGTCCGCCTCCATGCGGGCCAGCGCGTTGCCCAGACAGAAGTGAATTCCCCCGCCGAAGCTGAGATGGGGTGCCCGGCGGCGGATGTCGAAGACTTCGGGGGCGGCGAAGTGGTTCGGGTCGTGATGGGCGGCGCCGACCATGAGCTGCACCATCTCGTGCTTGCGGACCGTCACCCCGGCGATGTCGGTGTCCTCGGGGGCCACCCGGCTGATCATGTGGATCGGGGCGTCGTAGCGGAGCACCTCGTCGATCGCGTCCGGTATCTGCTCGGGGTGCACCCGCAGCCAGTTCAGCTGGCGGGGGTGCTCCAGGAGCAGCCGGACCGCGCTGGACAGGACATGTGAGGTCGTCTCCAGCGCCGCCAGGACCATGAACAGCGCGAGGGAGTAGACGGCCTCGTCGGCGGCTTCACGGTCGGGTTCCTGTGCGTCCCAGACGCGGAGCCAGGCCGAGACCGGGTCATTCCCCGGCTTTCGCCTGCGCTCTTGCACCAGAGCAGTGAAATATTGGCGCAATTGGCGCGACGATTCGTCCGAAAGCGCGAGTTGGCTCGGCGTCGGAAACAATTCCTGGGTGTACACCTGGTCGTGGGTGAGCGAACGCAGGAGCGCGTAATCGGCGGGCGGAATCTGCAGCCATTCGCCGATGGTGATCACCGGAAGTTCTTCACTGACCAGTGCGCAGAAATCGGCCGGACCGTCCGCGAGTTCCTCTTCGAAGCGGTCGAGCAGCCGACTGGTCGTCCGCTCGACCGAAGTCTTCATCTCGGCCAGCGATTTACGGTCGAAAACGTTGCCCACCGCGCGCCGCACACGGGTGTGGTGCGGTGGGTTGAGCATGGGCAGGGTGCCGCCCATCTGGCGTGACGCGGATGCGTGCCAGCGGGCCGCATCATCCTGGCGGGCCCTCCAGTCACTGTCCGGGACCCGCCAGGATCTACTTCGCAAAAGCTCGTGGCACAACCCGTAAGAGGTCGCCAAGTAGCCTCCCCAGGGCGCCTGCACCACATCCCCCATCGCCCTGAGTTTCGCGTACAACGGCAATGAATTCGACTGGCCATCGGCCGTGCGCAGACGGGAAAAAAGCGAAACCACACTGCGCCGGTCGACGGGGGCAGCGGCCAGAGCGGGTTGCAAGGCGATACCTTCTTTCGGAAGATCACTCGATAGTCGCCAGCCCTGCATACCCCTACGGCTGAACATTCATGCGACAGCCGAACATTCAAGCTGTCGTGAACATCACACCCGCCACCAGTTGAGGAACCCGCTCCACCAGCTGCCCTTCTGAGGCTTGCTCTGCTGTTCCCGGGCCCGGGTGTCTCCCCCGCCCGGACCGCCCGTCACGGCGGACTGAGGGCCCCGCCGCTCGCTGCGTACCGGGGTGAAACGGGCGGGCAGCGCGTTGAGCGCCCGGTGGAACGGGCCAGGCCGCCAGGTCAGCGTGTCCGCAGGCACGCCCAGCTCGATGTCGGGCAGCGTGTTCAGCAGCTTCTCTATCGCCCGTATGGAGATCAGCAGCGCGGGGTCCTTCGCCGGGCAGGCATGCGGCCCGGCTCCCCAGGCGAGATGCGCCCGCTTGCTGAACGTCTGCCGGCTTGCGGACATGCTGGGATCCGCGTTGGCCGCCGCGAAACTGATGAGCACCGGCGTCCCGGCCGCCAGCTTGTTCCCGGAGAGTTCCACATCCTGTACCGGGTAGTGGGTGGCGTAGTTGGCGATCGGCGGGCTGTTCCACAGCACCTCGTTGATGGCGTCCTCGACCAGGAGGTCGCCGCCCCCCTGCGGGCCGCCGCCGAACTGCTCGTCGGACAGCAACAGCCGCAGGGCGTTGGCAATGAGGTTCTGCACCGGTTCAGTGCCGGCCCCGATGAGCAGGGCGAGCTGGTGGACCATCTCCTCGTCGGTCAGCCGCGACGGGTGCTGCATCAACCAGGAGGTGATGTCCTCGCCCGGTGTGCCGCGCTTCAGGGTGACCAGTTCGAACAGGGCGCCCGCCATGACCTCGTTGGCCCGCTCCACATCGACACCGTCGAAGAGATTGGAGATGGCGCTGATCAGCCGGTCACCGATTTCCGCCGGGCAGCCGAAGAGATCGTTGAAGACCAGCAGCGGCAGCAGCTGCGCATAGTCGCTGATCAGATCGGCTTTGCCCCGGATGCTGAACTGGTCGGTGAGGTACGTCGCGACGCGGTCGACATGCCTGCTCACCCGGTGCATGTCCAGACGCCCGAAGCTCTCCGTCACTGCCTGACGCAGCCTCAGGTGCTGCGCACCGTCGGAGAACATGCAATTCGGCCGGTACATCATCATCGGCAGCACGGGACTGTCCATCGGAACACGTCCCTCGTTCAGCGCGCGCCAGCGGCGGGAATCCCGCGCGAAGGTGTCCGGGTTCTGCAGGACATGGAGCGCTGTGGCGTACTCCGTGACGAGTTCGGCCTCCACACCGGGAGCCAGCTCGACGGGCGCGCTGGGACCGTACTGCCGCAGCATGTCGTAGAAAGCGTCCGGCGCGGCAGCGAACTCCGGTCCGTGCAGGGGCGCCCTTTCACCACCGGCGTGCGCGGGGCAGCCGGGCGGTGGGCTCTGGAATTCCGAGTGAGATTGCATGCCTGAACTCCTAGTTGAGGCGGGACTGGAGATATCGGACGAGCGCGATCAGTGAATCCGCCGAGGAACGTTGGTCCCGTGCGTCACAGCTCATCACCGGTGTCTCAGGAAGCAGGTCCAGTGCCTCCCGGATCTCGTCGAGCGAGTGCGCGGGCGTCCCGTCGAAACGGTTCACGGCGATGGCGTAGGGGATTCCATAGTGTTCCACCAGGTCCATGACAGGGAAGGACTCGTCGAGCCGCTGGGGGTCGACCAGGACCAGCGCCCCGAGCGCACCCCGCGTCATGTCCTCCCAGACCTGAACGAAGCGCTGCTGGCCGGGCGTTCCGAACAGATAGAGGACCAGCTTCTCGCTGAGCGTGAGCCGGCCGAAGTCCATGGCGACGGTGGTCGTGGTCTTGTTGGGTGCGCCTTTCGGATCGTCAATTCCGGCACCCGCCTGGGTCATTACCTCTTCGGTCCGCAGCGGCGGAATCTCGGACATGGTCCCGATGAATGTCGTCTTTCCCACGGCGAAGTGTCCGACCACGAGGATCTTTGCCGCGGTCTGCACTGAATTGCGCAGGTACACGCCGTCATCCAAAGCGAGCCTGGAGCCCATTCAGCACCTCCTCTAGGATTTGCCGGTCGACAAGCTGAGCGCTAGGTATGGGCGCACGAGAGTAGAGAAATCCCTCCTGCGCGAGATCGGACACCAGAATCTTGACGACACCCACCGGCAGCTGGGTGTGCCCGGCTATCTCGGCGATCGAGAGGAAGCCCCCCGAACACAGCTCCAGCAGGCTGAGCTTCTCCGGATCAAGGGGTTTCGTACGAGGCGGATCCGCCTGCACGGTGACCAGGGTGATGAGTGAGAATTCATCGCCGTCAAGAAGATCGCGGCCGTTGGTGATGACGTACGGCCGTACTAATTCCGCTGCTTCGTGTTCCAGCTCCGGCTCGTCATCGGTCGTCATGGCTGGATATCAGCCCTCTCTCGCGGCGGACTGGTCAGTGCCTTACCGAGCTGGCCCACCAGCTGTTGCATACGGAACGTGATCTCTGCCATGTCGACATCGGGCGACGCCGAAACCGCGAGATAGGCGCCTTCACCGGCCGAGATGAGGAAGACCCAGCCATGGTCGAACTCGACCAGCGTCTGCCGCCATTGCGGCCGGTTGGCGGCCGCACCACCGTGGCAGAAGTCGGCGACCGTACGGCTCAGCGACTGCATTCCGCTCATGGCGGCGGCGACGGTATCGGCGTGGTCCCGGCCGACTTCCTTCGAACGGGCCATGAGCAGACCATCGGCGGAGACGAGGATGGCATGCTGCGCTTCGGGCAATTCCAGAGCACTGTCAAGCATCCACGACAGATCGTAGTTCACTGAACCTCAGGCCCTTCATTGCTTGCATTGGTGGATCGGCGGCCGGATTGCGTGCCGCGCTGGAATGCGCCCATCACGGACGCCGCCTTTGCGCTGTCGCGGGCCGGAGTTTCCGTGCTCTCGGATTCGGTCGGCACAATGGAAATCGCACCGCGGCGGCGCCGCTTCGGCAGACCGCCGGCCGTCGTCTCGGGAACCGGGCGGGGTTCGGCCGGCTGCCCCAGGGGCGCCGGGCCGGGGGCCGGGGAGCCGGCCGCCGGGTATCCGGGCACGGGCGGAGCCGGGGTTCCATAGGCCGGTTGACCAGGAGGGTTCTCAGGCGGCAACGGAGCGGACGCGGCCACGGCAGGACTCTCCTCGGGCTCGTGCAGAGACGTCAGTAGATCGTCGGGGAGCAGGACGACCGCGCGCACGCCACCGTAGGGAGAGGTGGAATCCACCGACACAGTGAATCCGTAGCGGGCGGCGAGCACACCCATGACGGTGAATCCGAACTGCGGCGGGTTGCCGAGGCTGGAGACACTGGCCGAATTCTCGCTCGACAGCAGCTGAGCGGCTCGTGCCTTCTCCTCCTCGTTCATACCGACACCGGCGTCGTCGACGATGATGCAGACGCCCTTGGGCACCGGCCGGATATTGATCTCGATCATCGTTTCCGGCGCCGAATAGCTGGTGGCGTTGTCCAGCAGTTCGGCAAGCACCAGCGCCACCGGTTCCACGGCGCGGCTCACGATGGCGAAATTACTCTGCGACCGGATCTCGACGCGCGTGAAGTGGCGAATACGGCCCTTCGCGCTGCGGACCACATCGTAGAGCGAGGCGTTGTTCCGCCGCCGGCCGAGCCAGCCGTCACAGAGCACGGCGATGGACTGGGCCCGCCGCGCGAACTGCGAATTCATGTGGTCGATGTCGAGCAGGTCCTGAAGGATCTTGTGCTCGCCGTATGTCTCCTGCAGCTTGGAAATCGCCAGCTGCTGTTCACTCGCCAGACCCTGCAGGGTCCGCATGGCGGCCTTCAGCGTGGTCTTGGTGGCCTCTTCGGCCCGGTCCTTGGCCTCTTCGACGGCCTCCGTGTAGTGATCTTCAAGATTGGCGTAGTGCTGCTTGAGCTCGGCCTTCTCTTTTCGAAGCTCCGTGATCTTCATTCTGCCGCGAATAATCGCGGTTGCGGCAACAGGGGTACCAGCGATCAATCCCCAGAACGCTGGATCCTGGAAGTATTGCGTCATAAGACTCTCTTCGGACGACGGAGCCACCAGGTGTCGTATGTCTGGCTGCGGCGTAGAGAATCATTCGCGGTCCCAGACATACGTATACGGCCGCGCACAGTCGCCTGCCAGAAAGCCATCGAAGGGCCGGCTAATGGCATAGTTCTCCCCGGGGTGGCGGTTTTCTTAGGCCAATGCGCGGAATTTCTTTCTTGCCTTAGCAGGTGACTACCCGGTTGGCAAGTGCGATGATCTTAGCATCACAGCAACACCCGTCGTCCAACGGCGATCTGAACAGTTGCTTCAACTGAAGCAGATTCAACAAAGGCCGCCTTTGGGGCCATTGGGTGTTGATGCCGGTCCTGGCGGCGCAACCGGACAGACCGCGTCCTGACGGACCGTTGATGCACGGCCCTGTGGCATAGCGAACGCAACGCGCAGGAGCGGTCAGCAAACGTCAGCGATGTGGCGCGTCATGGACATAGGTGATCTCGCCGCCGCGGACCCGGACGACCCGCACGGTCATGTCCCGGTCCGTCCCCCGCAGGTAGTGGGCCGTGCAGCGGGTCCGGGCCCCCTTGACGGCACGCAGGTCCCTCGCGCAGTCGACCGAGCGCGGTCCCCTGGGGATCACCGGCAGCGACAGATGGCCGGAGATCGAGCGGGCGACCTCATCGCGCGGGACGGCGTCGGACGTCCCGTCCACCTCACTGATCGTGTCCCGGTCCGTCAGCCACCGGCTGCCCGCCGTGAGGCTCCCTGCCAGCAGAGCCGTACCGGCCAGCACCAGGCCGACAGCTCGCAGATTCCGCACGGTTCTCCTTCCCATGGGCACACATCGGACACCGGCCGTGCCCACCGTGCCGGGTCACGGACAATTCTTGCCGGTGGCCCGGTTTCGGCAACAGGAGCCCCCCGCGGTGCGTCCGGCCAGGCGACGGTGCGTCACACGGACGGTACGGGGCCCTGCATCTGCGCGCTGATCCAGTGCAGCGAGTCGGCCATCCGCTGGATGTAGGTGTGCCCGCTGTGCACACCGTCCGGTATCTCGAAGAGCGTGGCGTGGACCAGCCCGCCGGTGTAGTCCCTGATGAAGCGCTTCACATCGGGCACCGCCGCCTCCCTGCTGCCGAGCTCGAAGGCGAGGTGGACCGGCAGGCCGTTGCGCGCGGCCAGCTGCCGCGCCAGGTGGCGTGGGTCATTGGCGCGCATCTCGGCCGGATGCCCCTGCCACAGCGGTGAATCCGGCGCGGTGTCAGGGCCGTTGACGACGGCCGCCTTGAACTTCTGCGGCTCCTTCAGGACGGCCTTCAGCGCGGCGAAGCCTCCGGACGAGGACCCCATGAAGGCCCAGCCGTCACGGCTGTCGTACGTACGGAAGTTGGCCCGCGCGAAGTCCGGTACGTCCTCGGTCAGCCAGGTGCCCATTTTGGGTTGCCCAGGGATGTCGCTGCCGTCGTAGTACGTCCTGCCCGGATTGAGCACCGGCATCACGACGATGAACGGCAGCGTCTTGCCCCGCCGCGACCACTCCGCGATCCGCTCCTCCAGCGCGAAGGCCTCCCCTGCCCAGTAGTTGAACGGATAGCCGTAGGCGCCGGGCAGCGCGATCAGCACCGGGAAGCCGCTCTTCGCGTACCGCGCCTGGTGGTACTGGGGCGGCACCCAGGCCCATATGTCGCCCGTGAAACCGGACTTGCGGCCGTGCCACTTCGTCGTCACGACCCGGGTGCCGTCGCCCCCCGTCGCACGGAAGGTGGTGAAGGACGAGCGCGGCCCGCGGGGTGGCACCACCCGGGGCTGTCCGTTGAGGGCGTCCGCGGCATGGGCCGGCAGCCGGGGAACGCTCGATGCGTCCACGAAGTCCCTGCCGTCACCGCAACCGGCCAGCAGCCCCAGAGCCACCACACTCACCGCAGCGCGGACGCGCAGGCACTTCATCGGGACGTTCTCCTCGGTTCCTCGGACCGGCTGCGGGCAGCCACGCTGCCACTGCGCCACCGGTCGAAAGACACCACTTTAAGATCGTCCGCAGCGCCCCCGGCCCCGACCCCGGCCACTCTGACCTGGTGGTCCGCGCTCCCGGCTCCGCACGGAGACGTCCCTGCACGTCAAGTACACCGGCCGTGTTTCCCTCGTTCGATGAGGCCACGGGTTGTTTACCGGACGGTCGGTTCTGGCAAGGTTGGTTCCCAATTCCGAAGGGCGCGGCGCTGTGCCGTGGTTGGGGATGACCGATGACCGCGAGGGCCGATCGCCGGCCACTGCCCGGCGTAGTGGGCCGGGCCGTTGAGCATGAGCTGGTGTCCGGGCTGCTGGGCAGCGCGCCGCTCGTGACGCTGACCGGACCCGCGGGAGTGGGCAAGAGCGTGCTGGCCCGCGCCGTCCTGGAGGAGCACACCGCCCGGCACGACGGCACGATCCTCCGGGTCGGCTGCTGGGACGGGCCGGCCGAGGGCGGGCTGCCGGCGACACTGCTCCGGGCGGCACAGTCGGCGGACAGCGCCCGCCGGGACGCCGCGACGGCCCTCGTCCGGCGGACCGCCCCGTCCTGCGTCGGCGAACCGGTGGGCGGCCGGGCGGGGCGGACGGACGCCCCAACAGGGCCTACTCCGGCGGACCATACGGCGATGGCCGCGCTCGCCGCGCACTGCCGCCGGTATCGCGCGACCGTGCTGCTGGACGACTGTGACCCGATGCGCGACGAGTGCGCACAGCTCGTGCGCCAACTGCTGCGGGCCGATCCGACGCTGCGCATCGTGGCGAGCGCGCGTGGTGCGCTCGGACTGCCCGAGGAGCGGGTCGTCGAGATCGCACCGCTTCCGGTGACGCTGGGCGAGGGGATCGCCGGGCCGGCCGTCGAGCTGCTGGCCGCACGGACCGGACCCGCCACACCGGAGCTCCTGGTCGCCGTCTGCCAGGCGCTGGAGGGCTCGCCGCTGGCGATCACGCTGGCCGCGCAGCAGCTGGACCGGATGTCGCTGCCGCAGCTCGCGGCGCAGGTGGGGTCGGACGGTCCGCTGTTCTGGTCGGGTCCGGCGGCCACCGTGCGGCACACCTCGCTCTACGCCGCGCAGGCCGCGGGCTACGCCCTCTGCTCGCCCACCGACCGGCGGGTCTGGGCGAGGCTCTCGGTGCTGCCCGGCGATTTCGATCCCTGGCTCGCCGGTTGTGTCTGCACCAGCTGTGACGTTCCTGCGGCAGCCGTCGAGGGCGCGCTGGAACGGCTCCTCACCGCCTCGGTGATCGAGCGCGTACGGGACGGCGGCGCGCAGGACGACACCGGGGCGGCGCTGCCACCGCGCTACCGACTCCCGCGCGCGGCCCGCGACTTCGGACGGACACAACTGCGCGAGGCGGGCGAGGAGTCCGCGGCGCTGCGACGGTTCCGGCAGGCCTGTGCGGCGCTCGCGGCCGAGGCCCAGATCGCCTGGCAGGGCCCGAATCAGCAGGTCGCCGTGCGCCTGGTGGAGGACGAACAGGCCAACCTCGACGCCGCGCTGACCCGGCCCCCGCAGGACGCGGAGGATGCGCTCGGCGCACTGGAGATCGCGGTGTCGCTGTGGTTCCACTGGGCGGCCTGTGGCTTCCGCCGCGAGGGGCGGGCGCATCTGGACCGGCTGCTGCTGCTCTCGCGGGACGACACCGCGCTGCGGGCCCGGGCGCTGTGGCTGGCCGGCTATCTCGCGGCGCAGGAGGACGCGCCCGGCGCCGCGGAGGCGCTGCTCGACCAGGCCTGGACGGCGGCCGTGATGCATGCGGACTCCGACGGGCTGGCCCGTATCGCGCATGCGCACGGCGTACTGGAGCTGTACCGCGGGAACACTGCGGCGGCGGTGGCCTGTCTGGAGGAGGCGGCCGGACACCGTTCCAGGGATCCGTGGTTCGGGCCGGGGCCCGCCCACAGCTGGGCGCTGCTCGCCGTCGCCCTGTCGTCGCTCGACGCGGAGCGGGCCCGGGCGGCGGCTCGTCGTGCCTGGGAGTCCCGGCACTCGGACGGCGATTTCTGGCTGTACTCGACGGTCCTCTATGCCTGTGCGGCGACCGAGCGCGTCCATGGGGTGCCGGCGGCGGCGCTGCGGGCCTGCCGTACGGCGCTGGCGGCCAAAGAGCTCATCGGTGACCCGCTGTTCATCGCGGGCGCCCACCACATGCTGGCCGGTCTGCGACGTGAGGCGCGCGGCGGGGAGCCGCTGCCGGACCATGACGAGGAGGACCCGTGGTGGCGGCCCGGCGGACCGGACGTACCGCCGCAGCCGTTCTTCTCGCGGCTGCGGGCGGGGCCTTGAGGACCGGGGTGGCCGGTGGCCGCCCGACGGGTCGGACACGCTGTGTGACGGACCGCTCGCGCTCGGGATGCGGGGGCGGCGGGCCGGTCGCATGCTGGGGATATGAAGCGTGCCCCCGTGATCGTGCATCCGCCCTGTACAGGCGGTCGCCGTGTGACGCTCTACGGACAGGATCTGGGTCGAGCGCTGCGCCCTGGTGACGTGGCCGCGATCCTGCGCCGGGCCGGTTTCTGCACCACGACCTTCGTCTGGGACGACACCGGCCTCTTCGAATGGCGGGATGGCGGACCCGACGTCTGGCTGATGACCTGAGGCGACATCGCGCCGCGACCGGCCCGAACGACTCTGGCCTGTGGCCGAGTTATGTAGCCCGTGAGCCCCAACCGCCCGTTTTCAGGGGCAGTTGGGGCTCACGGGTAAAGCCGTACGAAGCGGCGCGCGGTCAGTCGACCGTCGCGACGACCGGGCTCTCCTCCACCGCGCGCGCGGCGGCGGCCTTCTTCGCCCGGTGCTTCATGAGGACGAAGGAGCCGATGCCGAACAGCAGGGCGGCGACCAGCCCGAGCCAGGAGAAGCGCTTGAGCCAGGACTCGGCGACGATGCCCACGCTGTAGATCAGCGCGGTCGTACCGCCGGCCCAGACGATGCCGCCGAGGACGTTGGCGATCAGGAACTTCCAGTACGGCATCTTCAGGACACCGGCGAGCGGCCCGGCGAAGATGCGCAGCAGTGCGACGAAACGGCCGAAGAAGACCGCCCACATACCCCACTTGTCGAACTTCGCCTCGGCCATCGCGACATGGTCGGGGCCGAAGTGCTTGGGGAACTTGCGGCCGGCCCATTGCAACAGGGGCTGGCCCCCCTTGCGTCCGATCAGATACCCGATGGAGTCACCGATGATCGCGCCGGCGGTGGCACAGCCACCCAGCACGTACGGATTGATGTGGTCCTGGGTCGCCGCGAGAATCGCGGCGCTGACGAGGACGATCTCGCCGGGCAGCGGAATGCCCAGGCTCTCCAGTCCGATGACCACCCCCACCAGGAGGTACACGCTCACGGCCGGTACCGACTCGAGCCACTCCTGGATGTGCAACGCCGATTCCTCCGCTGGTGTAGGGCCCCCGTGGGCGGCCGTGGCCGACGTCCGTGACACCGTGCCGGTCGATCCCCTGGCGCACCGCAGCGCGCCCGGGAAGCCTACTCGATGGGGCCGCCCGGGGACCGAATCCACGTGCGGTATGCAACATCTGGCGCCCGGACGTGACGACGGCCCGCCGCGCGGTGCACGGCGGGCCGTGAGAGCCCCACAGGGGAGCGGCTCACTTATTGGGGCGCAGGGTCCACACGATGCTCATCTCGCCGGTCACCGCGCCGTCCTCGCGGGTGATGGCGATGTTCACGGGGAATTCCGGACGCTCTCCGGCGTCGAGCTCGGCGACGATCTCGGCCACCGGGCGGCCCAGCTCCGCGGTGGCGGTGACCGGCCCCATGGCGAGCTTCTTGTAGCCGATCTCGGCGCGCACCGCCAGGGGCACCGCGCGGCCGAGCTGGTCGCCGAAGGCCGCCATCACGATGGCGCCGCTCGCCGACTCGGCGAGGGTGAACATCGCGCCGGCGTGCGGACCGCCGACGTGGTTGTGGAAGTCGGGCTGGTCGGGCATGCGGACCACGGCGCGCTCGGCGGTGGTCTCGGCGAAGTCGAGGTTCAGGGTGCGGGCCATCGGCACGGATGCCGCCATCATTTCGCCGATCGACGGCAGGGTCTCGGAGGACATGAGGCCAGGTTACCTAGCGGTAGCTTAGGTGGGAAGAGCCGACCGCCTCACGGGCCGGCCCGTCGCCGGACGCCGGGCGATACCCCGGTGGTGCCCGCGCCGTGCCCAGCAATACCGTTGACGCCCATGTGGCCAGGACAGCAGCACAGCGGAGACGGACGGGTGACGTTCCCGGCACACCCCGTGCGCCGACCGGACAACCCGAGCCGGAAGCGGTCCGCCACGGCACCTTCCCGGCCGGTGCGTTCGTGGTGAGGACCGTCCCCTCATGGGCGGGGCGCAACTATCTGCTGCTCACCGGAGCCACGGTGATCGCGAACCTCGGCAGCTCCGGCGCGCTGATCGCGACCGCCTTCGCGGTGTTCGCCGCCGGCGGCTCCGCCACCGATGTCGGCCTGGTCGCCGCGGCGCGGACGATCCCGCTGATCTTCTTCCTGCTGATCGGCGGCGCGGTCGCCGACCGGCTCCCCCGGCATCGCGTGATGGTCGCCGCGAACGTCCTCAGCTGTGGCTCCCAAGGCCTGTTCGCGCTGCTCGTACTGGCCGGGGAGCCGCAGCTGTGGCAGATGGCGCTGCTGGCCGCGCTCGGCGGCACCGGGCAGGCGTTCTTCGCGCCGGCCTCCGAGGGCATGGTGCTCGCCAGCGTCTCCGGCGACCAGGCGCGGCGCGCCTTCGCCGTGTACCGCATGGGCATGAACGGCGCGAACATCGGCGGCGCGGCACTGGGCGGCGCGCTGGTCGCCGCGGTCGGGCCCGGCTGGGTGCTGGCCGTCGACTCCGCCGCCTTCGCCCTCGCGGCGGCGCTGCGCGCCTTCCTCGACGTCAGCGGGGTTCCCGAGCGGGCCCCCGGCGGCGGGATGCTGCACGATCTGCGGGACGGCTGGCGGGAGGTGGCCTCCCGGCCCTGGCTGTGGGCGGTGGTGGTGCAGTTCTCCCTCGTCAATGCGGTGGTGTCGGCCGCCGAGGCGGTCTACGGGCCCTTGGTCGCCGAGCAGCATCTGGGCGGCCCCGGCCCCTGGGGGCTGGCGCTTGCCGCGTTCGGTGTGGGCACCGTGGGCGGCGCCCTGCTGATGGCCCGGGTGAAACCACGCCGCATGCTGCTGACCGGTGCGTTGTGTGTCTTCCCGCTCGCCCTCCCGTCCGCCGCGCTCGCCGTCCCGCTGCCCGTGGCCGGACTCACCGCGATCATGTTCGGCACCGGGATCGCGATCGAGGTCTTCGCGGTGACGTGGATGACGGCGCTGCACCAGGAGATCCCCGAGGAGAAGTTCTCCCGGGTCTCGTCCTACGACTGGCTCGGGTCGCTGGCCATGGTCCCACTGGCCACCGCTCTGGCCGGCCCGGTCCAGGACCTCATCGGGCGGACAGCCGCGCTGTGGGGCTGTTCGGCGGTGATCGTGCTGCTGACGGCGGCGGTGCTGTGCGTACCCGACATCCGGCGTCTGACGCGGCGTCCGAAGAGGGAGCCGGCCGCCGGGGCACCGGCCTCACCCGCCGCCGAGACGGCCGCACCGGACACAGCGGAAGCGGAGTGACCGGCCGCGGCGGCGCCGCGCCGGAGCGGGCCGGGGTCAGCCCACGCTGAACGCGCCGTCCGGCGGCACCGGTGACGCCACCGCCTCGGCATCGCGTACGGGCACCGCGTCCGCGATCAGCCGCCGCAGCGCCGTGCCGTGCTCGACCCGGGCCGGAAAGGCGTCGCCGGCCGTCCGCCGGGCCAGGGCGGCGACGGGGAGCGGCGCGCGCGAGGCGAGCAGCACGGCATTGCCGAACCGGCGGCCGCGCAGCACCGAGGGCTCGGCGATCAGTGCGAGATGCTCGAAGACCGTGGCGAAATTGGCGAGTTGGCCGCGCAGAAAGCCGAACGGCGCGCTGTCCGCGAGGTTCGCCGCATAGCAGCCGTCCGGCCGCAGCACCCGCGCGGCGGCCCGTGCGTACTCGACCGAGGTGAGCTGGGCCGGCACCCGTGACCCGCCGAAGACGTCCGCCACGATGACATCGGCGCTGTCCTCCGGTGCCGCCTCCAGCGCCGTACGGGCGTCCTCGGCATGCACGGTGATCCCGCAGTCGCCGGGCAGCGGCAGCTGCTCCGTCACCAGGGCGAGCAGCCCGCGGTCGGCCTCGACGACGTCCTGCCGGGAGTGCGGACGGGTGGCGGCGAGGTAGCGCGGCAGGGTCAGCGCTCCGCCGCCCAGATGCAGGACGTCGAGCGGCTGCCCCGGGGCGGCCACCTCGTCCAGGACATGTGCCATCCGGCGCACGTACTCGAACTCCAGATGCGCGGGCGCGTCGAGGTCCACATACGACTGCGGTGCGCCGTCCACGGTCAGCAGCCAGGCGCGGGGCCGGTCGACGTCCGGCAGCAGCTTGGCGGTGCCGCAGTCCACGGTCCGGGTGACGGGTATCGGCTCGGGTGCTTCGTCCACCGTCCCATTGTGCCGGTGCGGCCCCGGCGCCCCGGCCCCGGGCGCCGCGGGTACCGGCCGGCCGGTCAGTCCGACCAGACCCGCCGGATCTCCGCCGCGTGCACGGCTGCCTGCCGGCGCCCCGCACGGGCCGCGTCCGCGCGCTTGGCAGGGTCGAGGACATTACGGCCGAACGCCGACCTGGCCGCGCGGTCGGGGGTGATCACACACGCCCTGGCGCCTCCGCGCACCAGCCGCTCGCCCTGCGACCGCGGTCCGGCGATCGGCCCGCCGGAGGCCGCCATCGGCGCGACCACCACCACCCGGCCGTATCCGGAGGCAAGATCGGCGTTGGCGGTGGAGTGCACCCCGCCGTCGATCCAGCGGGTGCCGTCGATGGTGACCGGCGGATAGATGCCGGGGACCGCGCAGCTCGCGCCCACCGCGTCGAGCAGCCCCACCCCGCTCGTGTCGTCGAAGGCGGTCCGCTCGCCCGTCGCCGCGTCCACCGCCGTGACCACCAGCCGGCGGGTCGGCCAGTCGGTCAGCCCCAGGGTCCGGGCGATCACCGTGCGCTGTTCCGCCTCGGTGACGGTACGGGCCGCGAGCGCCAGCTTCCCCATCCGTACGCCGAAGGAGACCGTGTCCCGCGAGCGCAGCGCGATGGCCGCGAACCGGGCCAGGGCGGCCGTGCCCATACGGGCGGCCGAGCGGGCCTCCGGTACGGCGAGCTGGCGTTCGTACATCTCCTCCAGGGGCAGCTGCCGGGAGGTGAGATGGGCGCCGACGATCGATCCGGCGGAGGTGCCGATGACGACATCGGCGTCGGTGACGTCGATGCCCGCCTCGGCGAGACCGGTGAGCATGCCGATCTCCCAGCCGATTCCGGTGAGCCCGCCGCCGCCCAGGACCAGTGCCGTACCCGCCATGGGCTCTCCCTCGCGCCTCCCGGCCGACCGGCCGCACCGTGCGGCGCGGCCGGGCCACCCTCGTCATCCGTGGCGAGCAGTCTCGCACTCCGTACGTCGCCGGGACAGCGGGCGGCTGCGCCCGGCACCGGAAAGGGCGCCGGGCACAGCCTGATGACCTGCGGTTTTTCAGTCCTCGACGGTGCGCACCGTGCCCGCGCCGACGGTCCGGCCGCCTTCGCGGATGGCGAAGCCCAGCCCCCGCTCCAGCGGCACCTCCCGGCCCAGTTCGACCGACACCGTCACCGTCTCGCCGGGACGGGCGATGCCCCGCTCGCCGAGGTCGAGGTCGCCGACGACGTCCGCGGTGCGGAGGTAGAACTGCGGCCGGTAGCCGGTGGACAGCGGCGTCCGGCGACCGCCCTCCTCGGTGGAGAGCACATACACCTCGGCGGTGAAGCGGCGCCGCGGTGTGACGCTGCCGGGCGCGGCGACGACATGCCCGCGGCGCACCTGGTCACGGTGGAGACCGCGCAGCAGCAGCGCGACATTGTCGCCCGCCTCGGCGGACTCCATGGGCTTGCCGAACGTCTCCAGCCCGGTGACCGTCGTCTCGGTCTCCGCGCCGAGCACCGCGACCCGGTCGCCGACCCGCACCGCGCCGCGCTCGACGGCTCCGGTGACGACCGTGCCGCGCCCGGTGATGGTCAGCACGTTCTCCACCGGCAGCAGGAACGGCGCGTCGACATACCGGTCGGGCGTCGGGACATAGGTGTCCACGGCGTCCAGCAGCGCCTCGATCGCCTGTGTCCAGCGCAGGTCGCCCTGCAGGGCGCGCAGCCCCGAGACCCGTACGACGGGGACGTGATCCCCGTCATAGCCGTGCGCGCTGAGCAGTTCGCGCACCTCCAGCTCCACCAGGTCGGTGAGCTCCGGGTCGCCGGCGTCGGCCTTGTTGAGGGCCACGACGATGTGCCGGACGCCCACCTGCTTGGCGAGCAACACATGCTCGGCGGTCTGCGGCATGATCCCGTCGAGCGCGGAGACGACCAGGATCGCGCCGTCGAGCTGCGCGGCCCCGGTCACCATGTTCTTGATGAAGTCGGCGTGGCCGGGCATGTCGACATGGGCGTAGTGCCGGGTGCCGGTCTCGTACTCGACATGCGAGATGTTGATGGTGATGCCGCGGGCGGCCTCCTCCGGGGCCCGGTCGATCCGGTCGAACGGCACGAACGTCCCACTCCCCCGGTCGCTGAGGACCTTGGTGATGGCCGCGGTCAGGGTGGTCTTGCCGTGGTCGACGTGGCCCATGGTGCCGATGTTCAAGTGCGGCTTGGTGCGCACATATGCCGTCTTGGGCATGGTGTTCTTCCTCGCAACAATGCGGTGAGAACGGCGACTTGGCGCCGTGGGGACCCCTGAACCCGGCCGACCCTCCCCCTGCGGGGTCCGCCGGAACGATCCGGAGAGGGTCAGCTTCGTGCGCCGTCGGTGGCTGCGGCGGCCGGGACACCGGCTGCGGCGACAGCGGTTGCCGCAGCCACCGAGGCGGCACCTGCGGGTGCGAAGACCGCTGCGGCGAGGGCCGTGAGGAGGTCGACGGCAGCCTTCGGCGCGTCCGCGACTGCGGACGGGAGCGCGAGGAAGGCGTGCCGGAACATGCGTCATATGGTGCCGGTCGGCCGCCCCGGCGTCGAACGATTTATCCGGCCTCCGATACGGCCCGGCGGCGCACGGCGGCCCGCCGCATCCGGGACCTGGCAGCGCCCGGCACACGTCATCGGGCGCATCGAGCATGCCGTCCGCGGACGGGGCGGTACGGCGAGGCGCTCGGCTCCGGGGGCGTGCGGGCCGGATGACGGCTTACTGGCGCCGCTGTCGGTTACGCTCCCCGGATGTTCCCGCCCGCCGCAACGCCCGACGGCCTCGCCGCGTGCTGCACGCGTGTGCTGTTCTCCCCCTGGGCCCGGCTCGGGCTGCTGGTGACCCTGCTGGCCTGTGCCGCGGCCACGATGCTGCTGTGGCAGCCGCAGCACCTCCTCACCGGCGGCCGGCCCGGCCACCTGTCCGGCCCGGCCGCCATCCTGCTCTTCGCGCTGGCGTACGGCGGGTGCACGACCGCTTTCGTGCCGCGCCCGGTCCTCAACCTCGCGGCGGGCGCCCTCTTCGGCAGCCAGGCCGGACTGGCCGCCGCCCTCGCCGGGACGGTGCTCGGCGCCGGGCTGGCATTCGGGCTCGGCCGGCTCCTCGGGCAGGACGCCTTGCGTCCGTTGCTGCGCGCCCGCTGGCTGACGGCCGCCGACCGGCAGTTGAGCGAGCACGGCTTCCGCTCGATGCTGGCCCTCCGGCTCTTCCCCGGTCTGCCGTTCTGCGCCACGAACTACTGCGCCGCGGTCTCCCGGATGGGCTGGTTCCCCTTCCTCCTCGCGACGGCGCTCGGCAGCATCCCGAACACCGCGGCGTATGCCGTCGCCGGCGCGCGTGCTTCCACGCCCACCTCGCCGGTCTTTCTCCTCGCCCTGGGCTTCATCGCCGTCAGCGCTCTGGGCGCACTGGTGGTGGCCTGGCGCAAACGGAAGACGCTGCGCGGCCGCTGAACGCGGTGGGGCGGGCAACGGATTCCGCAGCGGCCGCAGCGGGCGGGCACGGTAGGTCCAGGCCCCTTTGGTCGCCCGGACATCTTCGGACGTTACGCTGCCCGGGACGGCGGTGATCCGCATCCGCCGCCACTGTCCGCTTTCTCCCGTCTCGCGCAGGTCAGCGCTTGATCACCCTTGGATAGCGTATTTTCCATGTCTTGGTTTGAATCTTTCGTCCTCGGACTTGTCCAAGGGCTGACCGAGTTCCTGCCCATCTCCTCCAGCGCGCATCTCCGTTTGACCGCGGCGTTCGCCGGCTGGCAGGACCCCGGTGCGGCGTTCACCGCCATCACGCAGATCGGCACCGAAGCGGCCGTCATCATCTACTTCCGCAAGGACATCGGGCGGATCATCTCGACGTGGTCCCGCTCCCTCTTCAACCGGGAGCTGCGGCACGATCATGACGCCCAGATGGGCTGGCTGGTGATCGTCGGCTCGATCCCGATCGGTGTGCTGGGCATCACGCTCAAGGACGCCATCGAGGGCCCGTTCCGCGATCTGCGCCTGATCGCCACCACCCTCATCGTCATGGGTGTGGTCCTCGGCATCGCCGACCGGCTGGCCGCCCGCGACGAGACCGGCGGCCGGCACCGCGCCGCCCAGCAGCGCAAGACCCTCACCGACCTCAGCGTCAAGGACGGTCTCCTGTACGGCGTCTGCCAGGCCATGGCGCTCGTCCCCGGCGTCTCCCGCTCCGGCGCCACGATCAGCGGCGGTCTCCTGATGGGCTACACCCGCGAATCCGCCGCCCGTTACTCCTTCCTGCTCGCCATCCCGGCAGTACTGGCCTCCGGCGTCTACGAGCTCAAGGACGCCGGCGAGGGGCATGTCTCCTGGGGCCCCACCGTCTTCGCCACGGTCATCGCCTTCGTCGTCGGCTATGCAGTGATCGCATGGTTCATGAAGTTCATCTCCAACAAGTCCTTCATGCCCTTCGTCATCTACCGCATCCTCCTGGGCATAGCCCTGTTCGCCCTGGTCGCGGCGGGGACGCTGACGCCGCACGCGGGCGAGACGGCGGGCTAGAACGGGCGCGGACCTCCACCGCCGCCCCGGCAGGAACCGTCAGCGGTAACCGGTGTCGTCGGCGGGGAGGTCCCGCTCCTGGACCTCGGCGAGGTAGCGCCAGCAGTCCGGCCGGGTGCCGTCGGTGTCGGTGAACCCGTAGAGGGGGGCGAGTTGACCGCTGGAGACGACCTTGCCCGTCCAGCGCGCGACGTCCGGGTCGGCGGCGAGCGCGACAACCGCCCGCGCGACATAGACCGGGGACTCGGCAATGCAGAAATGCGGCACGTTGACGGTCGCTTCCCGCCAGTTGTCCTCGGTCACACCGAACGCCTCCAGCATCTTCTCCGAGCGCAGCCAGCCGGGGGTCACGGCGACGGCGGAGGCGCCGTGCGGCACGAGTTCATGGCTCTGGGCCAGCGTCATCCGCTGCACCGCCGCCTTGACCAGGTCGTAGTAGAAGCCCTCGTGGTGGCGGTAGGCGGCGTTGTACTCCGCGGTCCCGTCGGTCATCTCGATCACCAGCCCGCCGGGGCGCCGGATGAGCAGCGGCAGCGCGTGATGGCTGGTGATCGCATGGGTGTCGATGCCCATGCGCAGCATCCGTAGCCCGCCGCTGAGGTCGTGCTCCCACAGGGTCGTGCCGAACTGGGCGTAAGTGTCGCCGCCGAAGATGTCGTTGACGAGGACATCGAGGCGGCCGTGGTCCCGGTCGATGCGCCGGACGAGGTCGCGGACCTGGTCGCTGTCGAGGTGGTCCACCCGCAGGGCCGTCCCGGTGCCCCCGGCCGCGGTGATCAGCTCACCGGTCTCCTCGATCGTCTCCGGCCGGTTGATCTCCGACCGTCCCGCGGTCCGGCTGCTGCGCCCGGTCGCGTACACGACGGCGCCCGCGCGGGCGAGTTCCACCGCGATCGCCCGCCCGGCGCCCCGTGTGGCGCCGGCCACCAGCGCCACCTTCCCCTCCAGCGCTCCCCCGGGGCCGTGCGGCGCGCCCGCCCCCGCCTCGTTCGTCACCATGGCTGCGGCCTGCTCCCTTCTTCTCGTCCCCGCGCCGGGGAATCCGGGCGGGGACGCGCCGTCCCGGGCCGGGCCGATGACGGCCTGCGAGGCAGGGTACGTACATGTCGCAATCGAATCGGGCTCCGTCAGGAACCGAGGTGATATCAGGAACTCAGGTGATATTGGGCCCAGGGCTGATGGGCCGGCGCGGGCTCCTCGTGCGAGGGCGCGAGGGTGCCCCACGGGGCGAGAGCGCTGTCCCATTCGGAGGCCAGGGCGGCCATGTCCGGGACGGACTCCGTGGACGGCATCGTGCCGGTGTGCCAGGCGGACGCCATGGGGTGCGCCGAGGGCGCGGCGTTCCAGGAGGACGTCTGCTGTGCGGGGATGGTGTATTCGGATTCATGCACATCGCCGGGGCCGCGCCGGTGGCGTCCCGCATGGGTTTCCGCCGGCCCCGGATAGAACCGCCCCTGGGCGGAGAGTTGTTGGGCCCGGGTGACCAGGCGGGTGAGGTCGAGCCCGAATTCAGCGGCAAGTTCCCGCAGATCCACCCCGGTCTGCCAACTGCCGATGAGCACCGCGTCCATCGCCGGGGACCAGGTCTGCTCCGACGCCCCCACGCCGCCGGTGGCCTCGCGGGTGGCGCCGGCGGGGCGCGCTCCGGCGGACAGGTTCTGGTGGGAATAATCGACCGCGGGCTCCGGTGCCGGTGCGGCCTCCTCGGGCTGCGGTGACGCGGCAGGTGTGGCGGCCGCCAGCAATTCGTCAGCGACGGCGCGGGCGTCCTCCTTGCCCACCGTGCGCCGGGCGATCCGCACTTCCCGCTCGTTCAAACCGAACAGACCGGCCACCGCGCCGGTACTGCCCACCGTCACCGCGAATGCCGCCAGAACCCGCGACCGGTCGGCCTGGGCCTCGTCAAGCCTGGCCTGCGCCTCGCGCACACGCTCGTCACCCAGGCAAAACGCTTCTGCCAGCACGGCGTTGCGGTCCCACAACTCTCTAGGATCCATACTCATTCAACGCCTCTTGCGCGCAGGTGTCCCGACCTGGCTCAGCAAAGCACCCCAAAGCACCCATCGAACCACCAGATGAAAATCGTCTTGGGTGCTTGGCTTCCGATGCGTCCGGACCCGATGCGATGTCATACGCCCTGGCCACAGGCCCGCGTTCCTCCGCAAGGCGGATTGTCAGTGCCGTGAGCTACTGTCCCGATCAGTCCATCTTCCGATTTCCAGGTGTTCATGGGGGGACCGTGGCTCACCGCTCCCGTATCTCGTTTCGCGTCGTCGGGGCGCTGCTGACCGGCGCCGTGCTGTGCGGCACGGCGGCCTGCACGGCGGACAGCTCGCCCGATGACCGCTCCCGCGCGCCGGTTCGCCCCAACAAAACAACGGTGGCCGCGGTGCAGAAGGCCGTCAAGAAGGGCGCTGAGCTCAACTCCCTGTCATATCGCGTCTCCGGCAAGGTCCCCGGGCAGGGAACCGTCGAGGGCACGGCGTCCTTCAGCCTCCGCCCGCGCGCCGCCGATATGCGGATGACGGCGTCCGGAGGCGCGCAGGAGGGCGAGTTCTCGGTGCGGCTCGTGGGGGACGCGGGGTATCTCGGCGGGGGCGGGCGAGCGGCTGCCCTGCTGGACGGCAAGCACTGGCTCAAGTTCGCCTTGGAGGACACGGAGGCCGGCGGTTTCGGGGGCATGCTGCGACAGGCCGACCAGGATCCGGCGGCGCAGGCGTCCTTGCTTGCGCAGTCCGATGACGTCAAGAAGGTCGGTGAGGAGACCGTCGGCGGGGTGCGGACGACGCATTACGCCGGAGTGGTCGACGTGTCGGGGCCGGCGAAGAAGCGGGCCGGCAAGAGCCCGCTGGACGCCGGGCGCCACACGAAGGTCGTCGAGCAGTACCAGCAGCTCGGGGTGAGCGAGCTGCACCTCGACCTCTGGGTCGGCCCCGGCGACCGCACGGTGAAGGTCCGGGAGCGCGCGCGGGCGGCCCAGGGGCCGCTGGACGTGTCCATACGGTTCCTCGCCGCCAACAAGCCGGTCACGGTCCAGGCCCCGCCCGCTTCCGACACGATGGATCTGGCACAGAAGCTCAGGGAGGCGAGCAAGCGGCTGGGCTAGAAGCCGGGGTCGCGTCGTACGGGCTCGTCGAGGTGGGGCAGGCCGATCGGGTTGGGGAAGGGGAGGACATCAGCGGCCAGGATGCGCCGGACCACGGGCTCCAGGCCCTGCAGCAGCGCCTCGGTCTCCGCCTCGGGCAGCGCGCGCAGCAGCCGGCCGGCCAGCCGGTCGGTCGCCTTCTCGATGCGCTCCCGTTCCTGCCGGCCATGGCCGGTCGCGTCGCCGTGTGCGTCCACGAGGCCACGGGAGCGCAGCCGGTCCGTCGCGGCGGCCCACTCCTCCTCGCTCCAGCCGCGGTCCTCCCGCATGGTGTCCTTGGGTACGCGACCGGACGCGGCGGCCAGGACCAATGCCTCGCAGCCGTCCAGGCCCTCGTCGGCGAGCACGGCGTGGTGCGCATCGCCCCTGAACTCCCGGACGGTAGTGGCCAGTTGCCACAAGCGCTCGACGGGGTCGGCGTGATCGCACAGCGCACGGTTGGCGGCGAACAGGGGCCGCGCGGTGGCCGGCGCATCGTCGACGATCGTCTTGAGCGGGGGCAGCAGCTCGGCCGCTGTGTGCTCCAGCTCGGGGTCGACCCGGCGCAGTGCGTGGGCCGCTCGGCCGCCGCGCTCGTCGAGCACATGCGCCGGGCCGACGATGCTCCAGGCCGCCGGCAGCGCACGGGCGACCATCCCCGGCGCGAAGACGCCGAGGACGGCCGTGGCCGCCGCGGGTTCCACGGCCCCCAAGGGAGCGGTGCGCGAGGCGAAATACCCCATCCAGAAACCCTTGAGACCAAGATCCTTGCCCAGGTCGCGGCAGCGCTCGTCGAAGTAGCAGACCGCGTGCAGTGGCTCGGTCAACAGCCAAAGCGATCGTGCTTGCAGCTCCATGCACCGCACGCTACCGCCGCCCGGCGTCCGGCGCAGCGCACCGGAACGCGAAGACCGCCCGCACCACCCCGGCAGCGGGCAACGACCGATTCGAGAGGCACCACCATGACCGGCAACGCACAGATCATTGACCGCGCCCTCGGCCGTATCGTCGCGGGCTATGTCTTTCCGCGGCGCGCCGTGGAGATCGACCGGGCGATCCGCGCCCGGCTGGCAGCCGGTGAGTACGACGCACTGGACGGGACCGAGCTCTGTGCGGCGGTGACGGCGCATCTGCAGGAGGCCTGCCCGGACAAGCACCTCAGACTGCTGTGGCAGGACGAGCACCGGTCCACCGAGCCGGAGGACGATGACGCGGGCCAGGCGGCCTTTCTCGCACTGATGCGGGAGCAGAACCAGGGCATCCGGCGCGTCGAGCAGCTCGACGGCAATATCGGCTGTCTCGACATCCGGCGGATAGCCGACGCGGGGGAAGGCGCCCGTGCGATCGGCGCGGCCATGGAACTGGTCGCGCACACCCGCGCCCTGATTCTCGATCTGCGGGAGTGCCGGGGCGGCGCCCCCGAGGGTGCCGCGATGTGGTGCAGCTATTTCTTCCCCGACGACCAGGTGCACCTCAACGACATCTACGAGCGCTCCACCGACTCCACCCGGCAGTTCTGGACCCTGTCGCACCTGCCCGCGCCGCGCTATCTCGACCGTCCGGTGTATGTCCTCACCAGCGCGACCACGTTCTCGGGCGGCGAGGACGTGGCGTACACCCTGCAGGCGCTCGGGCGCGCCGAGCTGGTCGGTGAGACGACCCGGGGCGGGGCGCACCCCACGGGCCGGCATCCGGTGACCGAGCACATCACCGTCACCGTGCCGACGGCCCGGACCACCAACGCGGTCACGGGTACCAACTGGGAGGGCGTCGGCGTGCGGCCGGATCGTGCCGTGGCGGCCGGTGAGGCGCTCGAGATCGCGCATCAGGAGGCGATGCGACGTCTGTCGTGAGGGGGACGGGAGCCGCACGGAGGGGTGGGCCGGGCCGTGGCCGGCCGGGCCGTGGCCGGCCGGGCCGTGGCCGTCCGGGCCGTGGCCGTCCGCCGGTGGTTGCGCCGTCAGCCGTCGGTGCGGCCGCCGGCCCCGAAGCCCGACTGCCAGGCCCACAGGTGGGTGCAGTTGGGGCACTGGAGATGCAGCACACTGCCCTTGTTCGACAGCAGGTAGCGCCAGTGGTCGGCACAGGTGCGGCCCTCGCTGCAGGTTCCGCAGCCCTGATGGTCCTGGCAGCTGGGGCAGGGGACCCAGGCCCGGCGGCCGATATCGGCGGTGGGGTCGAGCGGCAGCATGCTCAGGCCTGCCCGGAGGCCGGCAGCACCCCGGCGGCGACCAGCGCGTCGTACGTGGCCTGCTGCTCCGCGTCCAGGCCGGAGTAGAGGAGCCGGTACGCGTCCGCCTCACCCTCCATCACCGCGAGGGGGTCCCAGGTGTCGCCCAGCGCCGCGAGCACTTCGGTCCGCCGCTGGGTTTCGTGCGCGGTGAGGTCGAACTCGAAGATCCGGTGTTCCGGTATCCGGGGTTCCGAGATGTTGCGGTCGTTCACGGTGCGCGTCCCATGCCACTTGCGGATGATTCGGACGTGTCTATCAAGTGGCACGGCACTGAGGAAGCGTCAGGGGGTGAGGGCCGGAACTACGGACCGGCAGACGCAAGGGGTGATGGCACAGCGCGAGGCGGTGAAACGCAGGAGAAGCGGGCAATTCGGAAATCACGTGGGGGATATTCTTTACGGTATGCCCGATATATTCAGCAATTCAGGGCGTGATGCAATTCATCCTTGCCGCGTCGATCATCGGCCGGGGGGCCGCGGCCACCGGCCCTGTTGACGCGCCTCGCCGGCCGGGCCACGCTCGGGCCCTCACCCCTCTCCCAGGAGGTATCCATGATCCGACGTACGACGGCGACCGGGCTCGGCATTGTCATGCTCGCGGCGGGGGCCCTGGTGGGGGCGGCCGCCACCTCGTACGCCGCTGCTCCCGGCACCGCCGGAGCGGCTCCGCGGCCCGGCCCCGGGCTGTTCGCCAAGCTCACCCACGCCCAGGCCACCGCGAAGTTCCGGGCGCCCGGCATCAGCTGGTCCTCCAGTGGCGGCTGCTCGGACCGGAACAACCCCCGTTGCACCTCGTTCGACCAGATCAACTCGGCCACCGTGGACGGCGTGATCACCCTGAAGGGCGCCACCGGCTGTGCGATCAACCTGACCGGCGGCACCGAGACCGGCCATGCCAGCGGCACCTACAGCCACTGGAACGGCTACAAGGTCGACTTCAGCCTCTCCTCGTGCCTGACCAGCTACATCACCGGCACCTTCACCTCCATCGGCGGCTCCAAGTGGAAGTCCGGCAGCGGGAACGTCTACTACAAGGAGGGCGACCACTGGGATGTGACGTACTACAACTGTGGCGGCTGCCTGGCCGGCTAGGAGGCGCCGGGAGCTCCGCCGCCTCGCGGCCGGCCGGTGACCACAGGTGATGGTGTGCACGACGGGCCGCCGGTCGGGGAGGCCAGCAGAATCACGGTTGCGAAGGTCTCGTCGGTGTCGATGACGGGATCGGGCCCAGGGAGCGGAGCGGCGGGGACGGAGACGGGGACGGAGCCAACCTCTGAGGCGGGGTCGGCCACCGCGTCAGACATGACTCGGTTCCCGTCGTTGCCGGAGATGCCTCAGCCATGGAAGGGGGATGCCTCATGGTGGCACCGGGACGAGCGGAATGCCGGGATCATCCCCTTCACCTCGCCCGCTCCGCCGCCTCCTGCCGGATGGCCGCGATGAGCAGATCGAGCGCCGGCTCGACGGCCGAGCCCCCCATGAGCGGCAGATGCTCCCGTACGCGGTGCAGACTCGGGTAGTCCTCCGCGGGCAGGTTGCCGTACTCGTCCTGCCAGGCCTGTTCGTCCGCCGCGCGCTGGGCGGGAGCCAGCCGCAGGACGCCGGCGTCCACGGCCGCATGACCGAGGGCGGTGTCCACGAGGGTGTGGTAGTGCCGGACGGCGGTGGCGTCGTCGAAGCCGGCCTGGAGCAGCAGGCCGATCCCCGTGTCGACGGCGTGCTGCTCATGGGGCCGGCCGGTGACCCGGACGGTGCTGAACACGGCGATCTGCGGATGACGCAGCGCGGAGCGGTACGCCCGCAGTGTGAGGTCGCGCAGATCGGCGGCCCAGTCGCCGCCGGGCGTGAAGCCGGCCATGGACTCGCCGATGAGCCGGTCGGCCAGCGCCAGCAGCAGATCCTCGGTGTTGCGGAAGTAGCGGTAGACGGCGGAGGGATCGGCGCCCAGCGCCGCGCCGAGTTTGCGCACGGTGAAGGCCTGCGCCCCCTGGGCGTCGATGAGTTCACATGCGGCGTCGACGATGAGATCGGCCGACAGGACCACGCCTGAACTGGTCGGCCGGCGCCGCTTGCGCTCGACCGGGACGCGCTCGCTCTCCGCCACGCCGAACCCCTCCGCTTTCACTCCACCCCGGCCCCCGGTCCCTATCGGAGCCAGTTAACCACCAGGTTACGTCAACACCGTTGACACAAGAATGAACGGCCTGTTTCATCGGCGGACATAGACGGACCGCCGCGGTGCCGCATCCCGCACCACCCCTTTCCGTACGACGCGGCCGGGCCCCGATCCCGGGCCCGGTCCGCGCCGCTCTGCTCCGCCCCGCCCGCACCTTCCGTTCCCCAAGGGCCGAGACCGGTCCGGCCCGCCGTCCAAGGAGTGAGTGCCATGCCTTCCGCAGTGCAGCAGGACCCCGGCCCGGCGAGAATGCGCCGCTCGCTGGGGGTGAAGGACGGGGTGGCGATCGCCGCGTCGAGCACCGCCGCGACCACCAGCATCGGCATCGGCATGGGCACCCTGGCCGCGTACGCCGGCCGGCAGACGCCCGCCCTGTTGCTGCTGGCCTTTGTGCCCATCCTCGGCATCGCGCTGTCGTACGCCCGGCTCAACCGCAGCGAGCCGAACTGCGGCAGCGGCTACACCTGGGTGGGGCGGTCCATCGGCCCGTGGCCCGGATTCCTGACCGGCTGGGTGGTGCTGGTCGGTAACGTGATCTTCATGGCGTACACGGGGGCGGTGACCGGCTCCGTCGTGCTCCAGTTCCTCAACAAGCTGGGCCTGTACAGCGTGTGGGGACTCCGGCTGGATCCGGCCTCGACCGGCATCAGCACCGCCGTGGGCCTGGTCGCGCTGGTCGTCGTCACCCTCACCGCCATCACGGGCGTGCGGGCCGCGACCCGGCTGCAGATGGGGTTGCTGATCTTCGAGTACGTGGTCCTGCTGGTCTTCTGCGGCTACGCCCTGTTCGTCGGCGACCAGCCGTTCTCGCTGTCCTGGCTCAACCCCTTGGAGATCGGCTCACCGCAGGCCGTGGCCCAGGGGATGGTGCTGGCGGTGTTCTTCTACTGGGGCTGGGACGCCGCGTTCAGCGTCAACGAGGAGACCCGCAGCTCCACCGACGCGGCCCGCGGCGGACTGATCGCGCTGGTGGTGATGATGGGCCTGTTCCTCGTCGGCTCGCTCGCCTTCCAGCGGGTGATGAGCACCGGGGAACTGATGCACAACGGACCGCAGGCGCTCACCTTTCTCGGCGCCCAACTGGCCCCGGAACCCTGGGCCTCGCTGCCCCTCGCCGCCCTGATGTGCTCCGCCTTCGCCTCCCTCCAGTCAAGCGTCATCCCCACCGCCCGCGGTGCGCTGGCGATGGCCCGCGACCGGACGCTGGGCCCGGTCTGGCAGCGCGTGCACCCGCGCTACGGCTCCCCCGCCGTGGGCACCCTGCTGATCATGGCCCTCGCCGCGCTGCTCGCCGTGCTCGCGGTCGGCATCCCCAAGCTCAACGACATGATCCTCACGGCCGTCAACTCGATCGGCCTGACCGTGGCCCTCTACTACGGACTCACCGCGCTCGCCTGCGCGGTGCGCTTCCGCCACAGCCTGCGCGCCGGAGCCGTGCGCGCGCTCCGGGACGTGGTCGTTCCGGCGGCGAGCGCGCTGGCGCTGTTCGGGCTCGGCAGCTACCTCGTCTGGGACTACGCGACCATGAGCGACCACTTCGAGGCGAGCCCGGACAACGGCTGGTTCATGCTGCTGCTCCCCACCCTCTTCATCCTGGCCGGCCTGGCGACCGCCGCCTGGGCCAAGTGGGTACGCCGCGCCCCGTACTTCCGCACCGGCCGGGGGACGGACGCCGATGCGATCACCCTGCCGATGGACGGGGACAGCGGCCCGCTCCCGAGCCCCGTGGAGAGCTGACCCACGCCCGATCCGACCCCTCGCCTCACCCGCCCGAGCCCTTGCGGCCACCACACCACACTCCCCACACCACTGGAGCACTCACCACATGGATCTCAGCACCACCCCGGACGCCCGCACCCCCGGCTCCGCCGAGGGCGGCCCCGCGGACCTCGTCTTCCTCGCCGGTCCCGTGCACACCGTCGACTCCGCGCGCACCCGGGCGAGCGCGGTGGCGGTACGCGGCGACCGCATCCTCGCCGTCGGGCACGAGGAGGAGGTCCGCGCGCTGATCGGGCCCGCCACGGAGGTCGTCGATCTGCACGGCAAGCTGCTCATCCCCGGGTTCCAGGACGCACATGTCCATCCGGTCGGCGGCGGGCGGGAGTTGGCGCTGTGCGATCTGAGCGCGGCGGTCACCGCCGAGGCGTACCGCGAACTGATCAGCGCATACGCGGCGGCGCATCCGCAGACTCCCTGGATCACGGGCGGCGGCTGGTCCATGGAGGCGTTCCCCGGCGGGATGCCGACCCGTGAGTTCCTGGACGCGCTCGTTCCCGACCGACCGGTGTTCCTCGTCAACCGCGATCACCACGGCGGCTGGGCCAACTCCTGCGCCCTGGAACGGGCCGGGCTCACCGACCGTACGCCGGACCCGTCCGACGGGCGGATCGAGCGGGACGCAGACGGCCGGCCGACCGGCATGCTCCAGGAAGGCGCCATGCAGCTGGTGGCCGGCCTGATCCCGGACCCGACGGTCGCCGAGCAGACCGAGGGACTGCTCCGGGCGCAGCGCCTCCTCCACGGGTACGGAGTGACCGCCTGGCAGGACGCGATGCTGGGTTACGCCCCCGGAATGCCCGACGTCACCCCCGCGTATGTGGCCGCCCGGCGCGACGGGAAGCTCACCGCACGGGTGACCGGGGCACTGTGGTGGGACCGGGCACGCGGAGCGGAACAGATCCCCGAACTCATCGCCCGGCGCGCCGAGTTGACCGCGGGGCGGCTGCAGGCGACCAGCGTCAAGATCATGCAGGACGGGATCGCCGAGAACCACACGGCCGCGATGCTCACCCCCTACCTCACCGCCTGCGGCTGTGCCTCCGACAACAGCGGCATCTCGTTCATCGACCCCGAGGCGCTGCGGAGCTATGTCACCCGGCTGGACGCGGAGGGCTTCCAGGTGCACTTCCACGCCCTGGGCGACCGGGCCGTGCGCGAGGCGCTGGACGCGGTCGAGGCGGCCCGGCGGACGAACGGCATGCGCGACACCCGGCCGCACCTGGCCCACCTCCAGGTCGTGCACCCCGAGGACATTCCGCGCTTCCGCCGGCTCGGGGCGACCGCGAACATCCAGGCGCTGTGGGCGGCCCACGAACCGCAGATGGACGAGCTGACCATTCCGTTCCTGGGGCCCCGGCGCGCCGCCTGGCAGTACCCGTTCGGAGATCTGCTGCGTTCGGGCGCCACCCTGGCGGCGGGCAGTGACTGGCCGGTCAGCTCCCCCGACCCGATCGCCGCGCTGCATGTCGCGGTCAACCGCCGTGCGCCGGAGGACCCGCCGCCGGCGCCGGTCTTCCTGCCCGAGCAGCGCATCGACCTGGGTGCGGCGCTCGCCGCGTACACGGCCGGCAGCGCCTACGCCAACCACCTCGACGAGACCGGCACCATCCAGCCCGGAAAGCTGGCCGATCTGGTCGTGCTCGACCGCGATCCGTTCGACGGTCCCGACGAGGAGATCGCCTCGACCCGTGTGCTGCAGACGTTCGTCGGGGGACAGCGGGTGTACGCGGCCGAGGACGCCTGAGAACCCGGCATAGGGGCTCACCCTTCGGCGCGGCCGGCCGGCCCGTCCGGCCGGCCGCGCCTCCCGTTCCGGAGGCTCAGGGACGGGCCGGGCGCCGCACCACCGCCCCGTCAGCCGCGCCCCGCCCGTGCCCGTTCCTCCAGGGCCGTCCGCCATCCCGGCTCCGTCACCCGCGCGCCCGGATCGGGGGCCGGTGCGGCGCGCCGCCGCCCCCCGTTGGCGAAGAAGTCCGCCAGCGGCAGCGTCGCCGCGCCGACCGTGACGGCGTCGGGGCCGAGCCTGCCGAGGTCGATGGTGACCCGGCCGGCAGGGTGTGCCAGGGAGTAGGCGGTGGCATGGGCGCGGACCGCGGGGAGGAGGTGCGGGCCGAGCTGGAGGCCGGCCCAGCCGCCGATGAGGACACGTTCGGGGCTGAAGAGGTTGATCAGGTCGGAGATGCCCGCGCCGAGGTACTCCGCGGTCTCGTCGAGGACGGAGCGCGCGACCGGGTCGGCGGCCGGACCGCCGGCCGGTGGGTGAGCGGCGGCGACCAGCGCCGCGAGCGCCGTCTCCTCGTCGGCGTCCGGGGGCGGTTGGCCGCCCGCCTCCTGCCAGCGCTGCAGCAGCGCCTCGGATCCGGTGTAGGCCTCCAGACAGCCGCGGGCGCCGCAGCGGCAGCGCCGGCCGCCGACGCTGACCGTCAGATGCCCCCATTCACCGGCGCTGTCGCGTGCCCCGCCGTCGATGACGCCGTCGGTGACAAGGCAGGCGCCGACCCCCGAACCGAAGAGCACGATGGCCGCGTTCTCGGCGCCCCGGCCGCCGCCGAACCACATCTCGGCCTGGCCGAGGGCCTTGGCGCCGTTGCTGAGGAAGAAGCCCACACCGGGCGGGAGGGCGACGGTGTGGTGCAGCAGCTCCTCCAGCGGGACGGCGTCCCAGCCGATGGTCTGGCCGTGGACGACCGCGCCGCCGGGCCGGCTCCGGTCGAGGATGCCGGGGACCCCGACACCGACGCCGAGCAGCCGGCCGGGGGACGCCTCGCTCTCCCGCAGCACGGTCGCGATGCCGTCGGCGATATGGCGGACGATCAGGTCCACGTCGTAGCCGTGGTGCCGTAACGGGAGTTCCGAGCGGGCCAGTTCTCCCATGGCGAGATCGAAGAGTTCGACCCTGACGCGGGTTTCACCCACGTCCACACCGATCAGACAGCCGCTCCCCGGGGCCACCCGTAGCAGGGTCCGCGGCCGGCCGCCGTCGGACCCGACCACACCGGCCTCCTCCAGCAGTCCCTCCTCGATGAGTTCGGCGACCACATTGCTGACGGAGCCTGAACTGAGGCCCGTTGCGGGCCCGAGTTCCTGCCGGCTCATGGGACCGTCGGAATACAGCCGTTGCAGAACCGCGGTGCGATTGGCCCTGCGCAGGTCACGCACGGTCCGTTGGGTGCGTTCGGCCATCCGGTTCCCCTCCCTCCCGGCCGGCTGCCGGTGTTCGCTCTCTTGACGCGCCCTTCCCTCGGGCTTTAACTCACACCCTAAGTTAAGCCATGAGGCTGTTCAGGAAGTGAACATGGCCGGCCTTCGGACTCCTCAGAGAGAGGCGTATCCGTCATGCGCATACTCCGAGCCGCGACCGTCACCGCCACCGTTACCGCACTCGCCGCCGTGGCGGCCGGATGCGGCGGTGGGACGAGCTTCGACGGCGGTGGCAGCGACGACTCCCCCCGGACGCTGACGTATTGGGCGTCCAACCAGGGGCCGAACGTCGAGGCGGACAAGAAGATCCTCGGCCCCGAGCTGAGGAAGTTCGAGCGGCAGACCGGGATCAAGGTCAAGCTGGAGGTCATCCCCTGGCCCGAGCTGCTCAACCGGATCCTGGCCGCCACCACGTCCGGCCAGGGCCCCGATGTGCTCAACATCGGCAACACCTGGTCCGCTTCGCTCCAGGCCACCGGGGCGCTGCTCCCCTGGGACCGGAAGAACCTCGACGCTATCGGCGGACGCGACCGGTTCCTGGCGCCGGCCCTGGAGGCGACGGGCGCGGCGGGCAAGGATCCGGCCGCGGTACCGCTGTACTCGCTGGCCTACGCGCTCTACTACAACAAACGGATGTTCCAGGAGGCCGGGATCAGCAAACCCCCGGCCACCTGGGACGAGTTGGTCGCGGACGGCAAGAGGATCTCCAAGGACGGCAAGTGGGGCCTGGGCGCCGAGGGCGGCCAGCTCACCAACAACATCCACCAGGCCTTCGCCCTCGGAAAACAGCACGGTGCCGACTTCTTCGACGGCTCCGGAAAGCCCACCTTCACCTCGGACGGCGCGGTCGCGGCGGTCAAGCAGTACATCGACTTCATGGCCAAGGACAAGATCATCGCCCCGGGCAACGCCGAGTACGGTCAGAACCAGTCGCTCAGGGACTTCGCCACGGGCAGGACCGCGATGGTGCTGTGGCAGGCCGCGGCCACCACCTTCGCCGCCGACGGAATGAAGCCCGCCGACTGGGGCGTCGCCCCGGTCCCCGTCCCGTCCGGCACCCCCGGATCCGGCCGGCAGATCAACTCCATGCTCGCCGGTATCAACATCGCCGTCTTCAAGAACACCCGCAATCTCCAGGGCGCGCGGAAGTTCGTGAAGTTCATGACGAGCGACGCCGAACAGCGGCTGCTCAACAAGACCTACGGCTCCATCCCGCCCGTCAAGGCCGCCCAACGGGACCCGGCGTTCAACCGCCAGGACACCAGGGTGCTGCGCGAAACGCTCACCAGGAGCGCCGCGCCGCTCCCCCAGATCGCCGAGGAGTCACAATTCGAGACCTCCGTCGGCACCGCCATCAAGGACCTGTTCGCCGACGCGGCCGCCGGCCACCCGGTGACCACCGCATCGGTCAAGGCGCGGCTGGCCAAGGCCCAGCAGCAGATGGCGCAATGAGGGGCTTCACCAGGCTGCGCCGTGTCGGCCTGCCTTATCTGCTGCTGCTCCCCGCCCTGCTTCTGGAGCTGCTGGTCCACCTCGTCCCGATGGTCATCGGCATCGTGATGAGCTTCAAGGAACTGACCCAGCTCCACATCGCCCACTGGGGCGCGGCCCCCTGGAAGGCACTGGGCAACTACCGCGTCACCGTGGACTTCGACGCCCCGGTCGGCGCCACGCTGCTGCACTCGTTCGTCGTCACCTGTGCGTTCAGCGTGCTGACGGTGGGCCTGTGCTGGCTCCTCGGCACCGCGGCCGCGATCTTCCTCCAGGAGAACTTCCGGGGCCGCGGTCTGCTGCGGGCGGTCTTCCTCACCCCGTACGCCCTGCCGGTCTACGCCGCGGTCATCACCTGGGCCTTCCTCTTCCAGAGGGACAACGGCCTGGTCAATCATGTGCTGCACGACCAGCTGCAGCTCACCGATGAGCGGCCCTTCTGGCTGCTCGGCGACCACAGCTTCCTCGCGCTGCTCGTGGTCTCCGTCTGGAAGACCTGGCCGTTCGCGTTCCTCGTCGTGATGGCCGCGCTGCAGAGCATCCCCAAGGACCTCTACGAGGCGGCGGCGCTCGACGGCGCGGGCATCGTGCGGCAGATCCGGCGGATCACCCTGCCGTCCTTACGGCCCATCAACCAGGTGCTGCTCCTGGTGCTCTTCCTGTGGAGCTTCAACGACTTCAACACGCCGTATGTGCTGTTCGGGAAGGCGGCCCCGGAGGCCGCGGATCTGCTCTCCATCCACATCTACCAGTCCTCCTTCGTCACCTGGAACTTCGGGACCGGCTCGGCCATGTCCGTCCTGCTGCTGCTCTTCCTGCTGGTGGTGACGGCCGGCTATCTCCTGGCCACCTCGCGCGGAAGGAAATCTGCCGATGGCTAGGGCGTGTCGTTCGGATCAGGGTGGATCAGGGAGCGGGGTCTGGTGCGTGCGATCGCAAGGCGGAGGAGGGAGTCGACGCGGAGCGTCGGCGAGTGACGACAACGCGGATGGGGGTCCCCCCGCGCCGTTCAGGCGTGGGGGAGTGCGTGCCAGACCCCGCGAGCCCGCCATGATCCGAACGACACACCCTAGCTCCGCCGCCCGCGCACCGCGCACCGCCGGCCGCAGACGCTCCCCCACCGCTCCGTCCCGCGCCTTCCGCTGGACCCGGCGGATCTTCCTCACCGCGCTGACCGGCTTCGTACTGCTCCCGGTGTACGTGATGCTCAGCAGCTCGCTCAAGCCCCTGGAGGACGTCTCCGGCGCCTTCCGCTGGCTGCCGAGCGAGCTGACCATCCGTCCGTACCTCGACATCTGGCACACGGTTCCGCTGGCCCGGTACTTCCTCAACTCGCTGATCGTGGCGGGCTCGGCCACCGTCTGCTCGGTGGTCGTGGCGGTCTTCGCCGCATACGCGGTGAGCCGCTACCGCTTCCGCGGCAAGCGGATCTTCACCGTCACGGTCCTGTCCACCCAGATGTTCCCGGGCATCCTCTTCCTGCTCCCGCTCTTCCTGATCTACGTCAACATCGGCAACACCACCGGTGTCGCCCTCTACGGCTCCCGCGGCGGGCTGGTGCTGACTTATCTGACGTTCTCCCTCCCCTTCTCCATCTGGATGCTGACCGGCTACTTCGCCTCGGTGCCGCGCGAGCTGGACGAGGCCGCGTACGTGGACGGCTGCGGTCCGCTCGGCGCTCTCTTCCGGGTCGTGGTGCCGGCCGCGCTCCCCGGGATCATCGCGGTCGCCGTGTACGCCTTCATGACGGCCTGGGGCGAGGTGCTGTTCGCCTCCGTCATGACCAACGACACCACCCGCACCCTCTCGGTCGGCCTGCAGGGCTACGCCACCCAGAACGACGTCTACTGGAACCAGGTGATGGCCGCTTCCCTGGTCGTCAGCGTCCCGGTGGTCGCCGGGTTTCTGCTGCTCCAGCGCTATCTGGTCGCCGGGCTCACTGCCGGAGCCGTCAAATGACCCCCGCCGAAAGGAACTCCGTGAGCGACCGGATCGACTTCGCCGCCCTGCCGGACGACTTCGCCTGGGGCGTGGCCACCTCGGCCTATCAGATCGAGGGAGCGGTCGCCGAGGACGGCCGCGCCCCCTCCATCTGGGACACCTACGCACACACCCCGGGCAAGATCGACAACGGCCACACCGGCGACCGGGCCTGCGACCACTACCACCGCTGGCGCGAGGACATCGGTCTGATGCGTCAACTGGGCGTCGGCGCCTACCGGTTCTCGATCGCCTGGCCGCGGATCCGGCCGGACGGTGACGGCCCGGTCAACGCCGCGGGACTGGCCTTCTACGACCGGCTCGTCGACGGGCTCCTCGAAGCGGGCATCGCCCCCTTCGTCACCCTCTACCACTGGGATCTGCCGCAGGCCCTCCAGGACCGCGGCGGCTGGCCCGCACGGGAGACCGCCGAGCACTTCGCGGCGTACGCCGAGGTCGTCGCCGGGAAGCTCGGCGACCGCGTCCCTCACTGGGCCACGCTCAACGAGCCGCTGTGCTCGGCCTGGATCGGCCATCTCGAAGGCCTGATGGCCCCCGGCCACACGGATCTCACGGCGGCGGTACGCGCCTCGTACCACCTGCTGCTCGGGCACGGTCTGGCCGTCCAGGCGATCCGGGCCGCGGCACCGGCCGCCCGGGTCGGCATCGTCAACAATCTGAGCACCGTCGCGCCCGCCACCGGGTCCGAGGCCGATGCGGCGGCGGCCCGGCGGATGGACGGGCACACCAACCGCTGGTGGCTCGATCCGGTGCACGGCCGCGGCTTTCCGGCGGACATGCGCGAGGTGTACGGCGTGGAGCTGCCGGAGCGCGCCGGCGATCCGCAGACCATGGCGCAGCCGCTGGACTGGCTGGGGCTGAACTACTACTTCCCGGTCGTGGTCGCCGACCGGCCGGCCGGCCCGGCGCCGTTCGCCCGCCCGGTGCGCCGGCCGCAGGTCCCCCGTACGGGCATGGACTGGGAGATCGACGCGGACGGCATCGAGACCCTGCTGCTGCGGCTGACCCGGGAGTACGGAGCGCGCACGCTCCATGTCACCGAGAACGGCTCCGCCTACCCGGACGTGCTCCGCCCCGACGGCACCGTCGCCGACCCCGAGCGCACCGCGTATCTGCACCGGCACATCGCGGCCTGCACCCGCGCGGCCCGTAAGGGTGCCCCGCTCGCCGGATATTTCGCCTGGTCGCTGATGGACAACTTCGAGTGGGCCTACGGCTACGACAAGCGCTTCGGCCTGTTCCACGTCGACCGTGCGACGCAGGTCCGCACCCTCAAGGACAGCGGCCGGCACTACGCCGGGCTGATCCGCAGCCATCCGCGCCGCGGCACCCCGCGTACGGGCTGAGCCGCACCCGTCCGGCGGACGCCCCCTCACCGGGGGCGGTCCGCCGGGCGCCGCGCCCCTACTCGATGACGAGCTCGACCTCGATGTTGCCGCGGGTGGCCTTGGAGTACGGGCAGTACTGGTGCGTGGCCTCGACCAGCTGCCGGCCGGTCTCGCCCGCGAGGCTCTCCGGCAGCTCCACCCGCATGACGACGGCCAGCCCGAAGCCGGTGTCGTCCTTGCCGATCGAGACCTCGGCGGTGACCGAGACGTCCTTGGTGTCGATCTTCATCTGCCGGCCGACATTGCCCATCGCGCTGGCGAAGCAGGCCGCGTAACCGGCGGCGAAGAGCTGCTCCGGATTGGTGCCGGCGCCGTTGCCGCCGAGCTCGGGAGGCATGGCCAGAGCCAGGTCGATCGTGCCGTCGGAGCTGACGGCCCGGCCCTCCCGGCCATTGGCGGTGGCGACAGCGGTGTACAGCGCGTCCATCACGGTTCCCCTTCGATAGCGCGGCGGCCGTTCCCCGGCCGCCCGATGTCCATCACAGTTACACACATCCAAGTTGTACGCAACTCAGTTGCGCACAACTAAATGGTTCGCGGGCTAACCTGGGTCCATGACCCCTACGACCAGGCCTCCGGTACCCGACGCCGAACTGCTCCGCCTCGACCACCAGGTGTGCTTCTCCCTGCACGCCGCCTCACGCGCCTTCGGCGGCGTCTACCGGGACGCCCTCAAGGGCCTGGGTCTGACCTACCCCCAGTACCTGGTCATGCTGGTCCTGTGGGAGCACGGCTCCCAGCCGGTCAAAACCATCGGCGAACAGCTCCGACTGGACTCCGGAACCCTCTCCCCACTGCTCAAACGCCTGGAGTCGGCCGGCCTGGTCCGCCGCGAACGGAGCACCGAGGACGAGCGGTCGGTCACCATCCACCTCACCCCCGCCGGCGACGAGCTGCGCGAGCAGGCCCTGCCAGTCCCCCGCAGGATGCTGGCCGCGACCGGCCTGACGATCGAGGAACTGCGCACGCTCCAGGGCCTGTTGGGCCGGGTCACGAGCGCCCTCGACGAGGCCTGACCCCGGGCGGTTCCCGAGTCCGACGGCGCCCGCCCCGTACCTCCCGGCGCTCCGCGGCGTTACGTACGTAGGTGCTTTCCGCGGTGTCCGCAAGGCGAGGTGCGGACGCATTCTCCACCCCGGCCGCTCATCACCCCATTGAGCTACCAAGGTTGGGGAGTCATCGGTACAAAGGCGTATAAAGGGTGGTCAAACCAGCCGGAGCCGCCGGTGATATCCCGCCCACGACGCGGTTGGCAGCATCGCCTACGACAAGCGGAGGAGCGCCACGTGAATGCGGCAGAAGTTGTCAACACCTTGCTGGTCCAGCGATTCGGGGTTCCCCCGACCGACATCACCGACGAGGCGGCGCTGCGCAGCCTGCGCCTGGACTCCCTGGCACTGGAGGAGCTCCGCGTCCTCATCGAGGAGCGGCTGGACATCGACCTCGACGAGGTGTCGCTGACCCCGCGGAACACCGTGGGCCAGCTGGTGGCGGCCGTCGACGGCAACGTTCCGGCATGACGGCCCGCCAGGAGCCGTTCTCCGCGGCCGTAACAGGACTGGGGCTGGTGACCGCGGCGGGCGTGGGGGCGAAGGCCACCTGGCACTCCGTCACCCAGGACACGGTGCCCGGCGGAGTGAGCCACCAGGAAGAACTCGCCGATCTGCCTTGCGACTTCATGTACACCATCGCGGATCTGGACACGACCGAGCTGCTCGGTGTGGCCACCCAGCGGCTGATGGACCGCTTCTCGCAGCTGGCGGTGATCGCCGCTCGCGAGGCACTCGCCGATGCCGGGCTCGACCCGGAGTCCTGGGACAGCAGCCGGGTCGCGGTGGTCATCGGCTCCGCGCACGGCGGGCTGCCGTTCTACGACCAGCAGCATGTCGCGATGGCCGGGCGTGGCGCCCGCCGGGTCTCCCCCAAGCTCGCCCCGCTGACCGTCGTCAACAGTGCCGCCAGCAGCGTCTGTATGGACATCGGCGCGCGGGGCCCCAGCATGGGCGTGGCAACGGCCTGCTCCTCCGGCACGGTCGCCCTGGGCACCGCACACCAGCTGCTGCGCGCCGGGGTCTGCGATATCGCCCTCGCCGGCGGGGCGGAGTCGGTCCTGTCCCGGCTGCTGATCGCCAGCGCCTGCCAGATGAAGGCGGTCTCCACCCGCCGGGACGATCCGGCCGCGGCCTGCCGGCCCTTCGACGCGGGCCGCGACGGCTTCGTGGTCGGCGAGGGCGCCGGGCTCCTGGTGCTGGAGCGGCCCGAGCACGCGAGCGCCCGCCGGGCACCCGTCCGTGCCCATATCCGCGGCTACGGCGCGTCGAGCGATGCCTACGCGGCGGTGGCCCCGGACCCCGAGGGCAACGGCATCGAGCGGGCGCTGCGTATCGCACTGGCGGACGCGCAGGTGCAGGGCCGGGACGTCGGCCATGTCAATGCGCACGGCACCTCGACGGTCGTCAACGACCGTGTCGAGGCCACAGTGCTGCAGCGGGTCCTCGGCGATCACCCGCTGGTCACCTCGACCAAGGCGATGACCGGGCACGCGCTGGGCGCCGCCGGCGGGATCGAGACCGCGCTCACCGTGCTCGCCCTGGAGCAGCAGCTGGTGCCGCCGACCGCCAATCTTGAGGTACCGGATCCGCGGATCCCGATCGACATCGTGCGCACGGAGGCCCGGCAGGCCGCGTTCGACTGCGCGGTCAAGACGTCGCTCGGCTTCGGCGGGCACAATGCCGCGCTCGTACTGACCCGCTAGACCGCCACCGCGCGCCCTCACCGGCGCGCCCGCCCGCCGGTGCCCCGAGAAGGAATCTGCCATGTCCGAGGAAATGATCCGCTCTCTGTCGGTGCACGGGGTGTCCTACTCCTACCGGCGGCTGCGGCAGCCGGAGCGGATCACCGAGCCCGTTCTGGTGCTGGGCGGCGCACTGCAGGGGATGTACGGCTGGCCGCAGATGGAAGATCACGTGGGGCCGGTGGCGGACGTGGTCACCGCCGATCTGCCGGGCATGGGCAGCGCCGACCCGCTCCCTCCGGGGCCGAGCATCGATGTCGTGTGCGCGGCGATCGAGCGCATCATCGACGATCTGGAGGTCCCGCGGATCAACCTCTTCGGGTTCTCGTACGGGGCGGGTCTGGCCTACGGGTGCGCCCGGCGGTTCCCCGGCCGCATCGCGCGGCTCGCTCTCGGCGGGGTTCCGGCGCACATCAGCGATGCCCAGGTCGAACTGTGGCGGCGGGCCTCCGATCATCTCGCGCAGGGCGACACCGAGGCCTTTGCCACCCTGGTCGCCCAGGGCCTGATGTGCCTCGACGACCGCCGGCACGTCGCCCGGCGGAAGCTGGCGTACCGCTATGTCCGGCGCTCGATGCTGCATGCGGCCCGGAACTCCCGGCACGCGGTCGACTCACTGCGCCGCGGGATCTCGGACCGGCCGGACTTCTCCGGCGGCCTGACCGATGTCCCCACACTCGTCTTCAGCGGTGAGCACGACACGGTGACCTCCCCGGGCCGGCAGCGGGACTTCGCGGCCACCATCCCGGGCAGCCGCTTTCTGACGATTCCCGACGCCGATCACTGGGTGGTGCTCGAACGCCCGCAGGAGGTGGCGGACTTGGCGGCCCGGTTCTTCACCGATGAACCGCTGAGCTCGGCGCCCTGCCTCGCGCCGGTGGTGCGCGAGGAGCCGTCGCCTGCCGATCCGGCATGTGTGTGAGCCCTGGAACTCGGCAACATTCCCTTGTGGCTATATAACCCAAGTGGCATGCTGAGGTCATGACCCTACCGTTCGACGTTCTCGCGGAGCCGAGCCGGCGCAAGATCCTCGACCTGCTGCTGGAGCGCCCGCGGCTGGTCGGCGAGCTCACGGAGCAGCTGGGGCTGAGCCAGCCCGGCACCTCCAAGCATCTCCGGGTGCTGCGCGAGGCCGGTCTCGTCCACGTCCGGCAGGACGCCCAGCGCCGCTGGTACGAGCTCCGGCCCGAGCCCCTGGCGGAGCTGGACGCCTGGCTCGCGCATTACCGGCATCTGTGGACCGGGAGCCTGGATGCTCTGGAACGGCACCTCGACGCCATGGAGGACGATCCCCGATGAACCCGCACTCCGACACCCTCACCACCGCCGACGGCCGCACCGCGCTGCGTATGGAGCGCAGGCTCGCCCATCCGCCCGCGAAGGCCTGGTCGGCGATCACCGACCCGGCGCACCTCGGGCAGTGGTTCCCCTCCGAGGTCACCGTGGAGCTCCGCCCGGGCGGAGCGATGACCTTCGCCATGCCCGGGGTGAGCGGCATCGCCATGACCGGTACGGTCACCGACGCCGAGGAGCCCCGGCTGTTCGCCTTCACCTGGGGCGAGGACCATCTGCGCTGGGAGATCACCCCGGACGGCGACGGCTCGCTGCTGGTTTTGGTGCACACCTTCGGCGACCGGTTCGGCGGCGCCAGCTTCGCCTCCGGCTGGCATCTGTGCCTCACCGCGCTGTCGCAGCTGCTCGACGGCGACTCGACCCATGTCGATCGCGACGCGGGCGAACTGCACGAGGCGTATCTGGAGCAGTTCGATCTCGGGCGCGGGGTGGTCGAGGACACCACAGAGGGCCCTCGGGTCCGCTTCGAGCGCCAGCTCGTACGGCCCGCCGAGGCCGTCTGGACGGCGCTGACCTCGGGAGACGAGCCTGCCGCAGGGGAGCCCGCACCGGAGGGTTTCACCAGCCGGCAGGCGCCGGCCGGGCCCGTCACCGAGGTCACGGCCCCGGCGGTGCTCGCGTACCGCTGGCATCCGCAGGGGACGGTCCGGTGGGAGCTGGGCCAGGGCACCGGCCATGGCCCCCGTCTCGTCCTCACCCAGACCGGCCCGGAGGGCTTTGACACGGACGCCGCGCTGGATGCGTGGCACGACCGTATCGAGCAGCTCGCCGCGCGGCTGCTGGCGGACTGAATTACCGCCTCCCCCTTTACCGCCGCATACTCGCGCCCCCTATGGAGCCCATAGGGGGCGCGAGTGATGGGAGCTCCCCGGCGTTGCCGACCGGGTCGGCGGCCCGTTGCGGAATTACCTCTTCACCGTGTGAGCCAGGCAACTCCGCGGTGCCGTGGAGCGGAATGCGGCGTCCGTGTCGCGTGATGCCGGGCACGAGACGTACGTCACGTACGAGCATTCCTAGTCGATGCCCTTCCCGGCGCACACCGCGATTCACGGTATTTACAACGGACATCTCGCCCTATCTCACGAAGATAGGTAGTACAAGGCATCTTTGCCACCATCCTGGGCCCGCGCTAACCATGTTCCGGGTAGCACCGAGAACGAGCCCGCGATCTCAGCCGGAGCGGCGAAACGCGGCAATGACCCTCGGTCCTCACGCGCCAACCGAAGGCCGTTTCCCCCGCCACAAAGCTCTGGAAGAGGTCATATCCGCATGCCCAACTTCACCCTGCCCCGCCCCGCCCGCCTCACCCGCACGCACAAGGTCTCCGCCGCCCTGGTGGCCTCCGCGGGCTGCGCCGCCGCCCTGGCGTTCACCGCGGCGCCGAGCGACGCCGAGACCACCGCCGCCCACGCGTCCGCCGCGGTCAAGCCGGTCAGCGCCAACGGCCTGCCGATGACCGCGAAGGACCGGGCCGACGACGGCGAGCAGGCCCGTGCGGTCGCCTCGTCCGTCGCCGCCGGCCTCAAGGGGACCGCTGTCGAGAAGCAGAACCACGCGGCCGACCAGACCGCCAACCGCTCCGTCGAGCGCAAGGCCCTCGTCGCGCCGAAGGCCGCCCCCAAGGCACCCAAGGCGCCCAAGGCCACCCCCAAGCGCTACGCGAACAACCTTGACGGCTGGATCCGTGAGTCGCTCGACATCATGAAGGCCAAGGGCATACCGGGCTCCTACGAGGGCCTGCACCGCAACATCATGCGGGAGTCCAGCGGCAACCCCAACGCCGTCAACGACTGGGACATCAACGCCATCAACGGCGTGCCCTCCAAGGGCCTGCTCCAGGTGATCCAGCCCACCTTCGACGCCTACCACGTCGCCGGTACCCCCAATAAGCTCACCGACCCGATCGCCAACATCACCGCCGCGGCCAACTACGCGGCCGACCGTTACGGCTCGATCGACAACGTCGACTCGGCTTACTGAGCCGGAGGGACACGACCGTCAGTACGGTCGGAGCAGACTGATACGGGTGCCGCCGTGCGGCCCCGAGCACAGCAACGGCAGTGGCCCTGCCCGCATCCCGCGGGCGGGGCCACTGCCGTTTTGCCGTGTGGCACCGGCGCCGGGCATCAAGCGCCCGGCGCCGCCGGTCAGTAGCGGTCGCGCCGGGGCAGGCCCTCGCCGAAGAGCGCGTCGAGGACGTCGCCGGCGATGCGGAGTCCCTGCCGCTCCTTGGCCGTGAGCCGGTCCTGGTGACGGCCATCGACCGGTGCGGCGGCGGCAGCGCCGGTCGCGAGGAAGCCGGTGACCAGAAGACCGGTGAGAACAACGGAAATACGACGGAGCATCAGCATGTCCCTACGGTGAGTGGTGACGGTGTGCGGTGCCACCTTCCGGGGGCGGAGGTCCCGGAGTCATGCGACAGGTCCGGGCGCTGCTGCGAACGGACCAGCGGCACCGCCGTATTGCCGTAGTGGAGCTCTCACCAACGGCCGAGCCGGTCTGCTCTGCCCTTCTCCTGCACCGCACCGCCGTAAATGCCGGCCGTGGGCCGCTCGTGAATCAGGGCACAATTGGCGCGCTTTTGGCCCCGCCCACAGTGCCCCTCACCACATTTGAGGATTCCCCTACCGTCCCATCGGGCCGGCACCCGGATAAATCGGCTGCCGCCGGCGCCCGAACCGGTGCCGGAGAGCGCTAATTCCGCTGTGAGCCAGGCAACTTATAGAGGGGGGCCAAGCGGCCTTCGATGCCGTTATCGGGTGACCCGAGGCACGCGATGTACGTCACTTACGAACCTGCCTAGTTGACAGGCATGCGCCCATTCCGGGCCAACGCCGCCGGGAACGCTTATCGCTTCGAAGATCCGGGTTTATCTCACGAAGATGAGTAGTACAGAGCACCATTGCCTCGATTCGGGACCGGCGTTAACCATGGATTCCGACGCACCGAGAGCGAGTTTGCGAATCACGCCCCAAGGCGATCGCAGCAAAGACCTCCGGTACGTAACGCGCCGCCAAAAAAGGCCGCCTCCCCGTCCCCAGTACCTGGAAGAGGTCACTCTGCATGCCTAGCTTCACCCTGCCCCGCGCTGCCCGTATCACCCGCATCACCCGTACCCACAAGGTCGCCGTGGCCGTTCTGGCCGCCGCGGGTGCCACCTCGGGCCTGGCCCTCACCTCGGCTCCGGACACCGCTCAGGCCGCTTCTGAGCACTCCCCCGCCGCGGTCAAGCCCGTCAGCGCGAAGGGCCAGCCGTCCAAGGCTGACGACGCCAAGACCGGCCGCCCGGTGACCGCCTCGGTCGCCGACCACGTGAAGGTCACCGCCGTAGAGAAGCAGCACAGCGCCCAGCAGGCCGCCAACCGCTCCACCGAGCGCGAGGCCGTCAAGGACTACCCGAACAACCTGGACGGCTGGATCCGCGAGTCGCTGGACATCATGAAGGACAAGGGCATCCCCGGCTCCTACGAGGGCCTGCACCGCAACATCATGCGGGAGTCCGCCGGTGACCCGAACGCCGTCAACGGCTGGGACGTCAACGCCGTCAACGGCACGCCCTCCAAGGGCCTGCTCCAGGTGATCCAGCCCACGTTCGACGCCTACCACGTGGCCGGTACCCCCAATAAGCTCACCGACCCGATCGCCAACATCACCGCCGCGGCCAACTACGCGGCCGACCGTTACGGCTCGATCGACAACGTCGACTCGGCCTACTGAGCCGATGCAGCCGAAGAGCCGTCATGGGCACCCGAGGCCGGCCCTGCCAGATGAGGCCAGGGACATGACGGATCACACAAGCGAGCCGGCAGGCTCGGCATAGAGCAGCTTGCGAAGCGGCGGAATGGCGCGTTCGCCGCTGCGCGGTGGAGCGGGTCCCGGCAGTGCCGGGGCCCGCTTCGCTCTGTCGTACGACCCGGAGGCCGGACCGGGGGCGTGAGTGACCGTTTCCGCCCGCCGGACGGGTGAGATGCAGGGCCGGTCGGCGGACTGACGGTCTGTTGGGCCATAGAGTCAGGCGGTTCTGCGTATATGTCTCTTATCGGCAGGATTCTGCTCAAAAGCTGCCGAACCTGACTCAACCGAAGGCCTTCGGAGGCATGCGATGCCCTTGCGCAGATCCGGTCCGGCCCGCCGTACAGTCCCCCTTGCGGCCGGAACTCTCGTTTCTCTTTTCTCCGTGCTCGCGCTGCCCCTCGCGCTGACCGGCTCCGCCACGGCGTCGGATGCCGAGAAGAGACCCGCCCACCCCGAACAGGACTGGATGGGTTCCACGATCATCGCCCACGAGGGCGGCGACCGGGCCGGCGGTGCCGAGCCGCAGGCGTCGGGCCACCGGGCCGTGGCCGGCGTCGACGTCTCCAGCCACAACCGCAAGGTCGGCTGGTCGTCGCTGCGTAAGTCCGGGGTGCGGTTCGCGTACGTCAAGGCCACCGAGGGGACCAACTACACGAATCCGTACTTCGCGCAGCAGTACAGGGGCTCGTACAAATCCGGCATGATCCACGGCGCCTACCACTTCGCGCTGCCCGACCACTCCAGCGGCGGCTCCCAGGCGGAGTACTTCGTCGATCACGGCGGCGACTGGTCCAGGGACGGCAGGACGCTGCCCGGCGCGCTCGACATGGAGTACAACCCCTACGGCGCGACCTGCTACGGGAAGAGCCACAAGGGGATGGTCAGCTGGATCCAGGACTTCGTGCGGACCTACCGGGAGGAGACCGGCCGTCACGCGGTCATCTACACCTCCACCAACTGGTGGAAGCGGTGCACCGGCAACTCCGGCAAGTTCGGCAGGACGAACCCGCTGTGGATCCCGCGCTACGGCTCGTCCGTGGGCTCGCTGCCGGCCGGCTGGCAGTATCACAGCATCTGGCAGCACACCTCCTCGGGCCACCGGGTCGGCGACCGTAACCGCTTCAACGGCTCGTACACCCGCCTCAAGGTCCTCGCGAACGGCCACTGACCCCACGCGCAACGGCCGGTCCCCCGGCGCGCCTGCTCCGGCGCCAGGGACCGGCCGTTCTCCGTTCGCCCCGCGGCCGCGGGCGACGGCGGAAGGCCATTTTGGACAACTCTTCCGGCACGGCAACGAATTCACGCCGCGGTACAACCATCCATGGCCGGCCGCTGTCCAACACTGCGAAATGTCCACACGACGCACTTCACCCAACGGGGGGTATTCCATGAAGCGTTCTCGTGCCATCGCAGGATCCGCAGTGCTGGCCTTGGCCGGTATCGCCACGATGGCGACGGCCACCACCGCGTCCGCCGCGCCGAAGGCCGCCGCGTACAACGGAGCCTGCGGAAGCGGCTACAGCGTAGTGAATTCCGTACCGGTCACCGGAAAGGGGACCGTGTACCTGACGTACAGCGCAAAGACCGGAAAGAACTGTGTCGTGACGGTGCGGAACAGTCCCGGTAAGCGGGTGTACATGTACACCTATCTGACGGCCACCGACGGCAGTTCGGACTGGGTTTACGACAGCGGTCAGTACACCTCCTACGCCGGCCCCGTCTACCTGCCCGGAAAGGGTATCTGTGTGGACTGGGGCGGTGCGATCGAGTCGGTCAGCGTCAGTGTTTCCGGCTCCAACTGCGGCCGGATGGCGGCCGGTGTGGTGACACACCACTGATCGTCCACGACGGCGGGTTCCCGGGCAGCGCGCGCCCGGGAACCCGCCGTCGGCATCTCGCGTGGCGCATCGCGCGCGTCAACCTGCTTGCCCGGAGGGCAACTTGACGACCGTCAGGATTCGGCGCGGGCCGCTCGCTCCGGACGGCTCCGGTGCTCGGCCGCCGCCGCGGCCGCGATGTTGCGGGCCATCCCGCCGAACACCGCGGCGTGGAAAGGGGAGATGGACCACCAGTAGGCATGGCCGGTCAGTCCGTGCGGGTGGAACAGGGCCCGCTGGCGGTAGAGCGTACGGCCGTGGGCATCACGGCCGACCGTCAGCTCCAGCCAGGCCAGGCCGGGGAGCCGCATCTCGGCGCGCAGCCGCAGCAGCCGGCCCGGCTCGACCTCCTCGACGCGCCAGAAGTCGAGCGAGTCACCGACCCGTAGCCGGCCGGCGTCCCGTCGGCCGCGGCGCAGCCCCACCCCGCCGATCAGCCGGTCCAGCCAGCCGCGCACCGCCCAGGCGAGCGGAAGGGAGTACCAGCCGTTGTCGCCGCCGATGCCCTCGACCACCCGCCACAGCACCTCGGGCGGGGCGTCCACGGTCCGCTCCCGGCGGTCGGTGTAGAGGCTGCCACCGGCCCAGTCGGGGTCGGTCGGCAGCGGATCGCTCGGTGCTCCGGGCACCGCGGCATTGGACCAGTGGGTGGCGACCTCGGCGTCCCGTACCCGGCGCAGCGCCAGTTCCAGGGCGTCGTCGAAGGCGATGGGGTGCCCCGGCGGGTCCGGGTCGGGGACGTAGCGGGCGATGTCGTGCTCGTGGCAGACGACCTCGTGGCGCAGCGACTCGGCGAGCGGGCGGGCCAGGCCGGGCGGCACGGGGGTGACCAGCCCGATCCAGAGGCTGGACAGGCGCGGGGTGAGCATCGGCACGGGGAGGATCAGCCGTTCGGGCAGCCCGGCCACCCGTGCGTAGCGCTGCATCATGTCGCGGTAGGTGAGGATGTCGGGCCCGCCGATGTCGAAGGCCCGGCTGACGTCGTCGGGGAGGCGGGCGCAGCCGACCAGATAGCGCAGCACATCGCGGACGGCGACCGGCTGGATGCGGGTGCCCACCCAGCTGGGGGTGACCATGACCGGCAGCCGCTCGGTGAGATAGCGCAGCATCTCGAACGAGGCCGAGCCGGAACCGATGATGACGGCGGCGCGCAGTACGGCGGTGGGGACACCGGACGCCAGCAGGATCTCCGCGACCTCGGCCCGGGAGCGGAGGTGGGGCGACAGCTCCTGGCCGGGGATGCCCTCGGGGGTGAGGCCGCCGAGGTAGACGATTCTGCGGACTCCGGCGGCGCGGGCCTGCCGGGCGAAGATCTGGGCGGCCCGGCGGTCGGTGTCCTCGAACCGGCGGCCGCTGCCCAGGGCGTGCACCAGGTAGTAGGCGACCTCGGCACCGGCCATCGCGGTACGGACCGAGTCCTCGTCGGTGACGTCGCCGCGCAGCACCTCCGTCCGCCCGGCCCAGGGATGATCGCGCAGCTTCTCCGGTGCCCTGGCCAGTGCCCGTACGGCATATCCGGCCGCGAGCAGCTCGGGGACCAGACGGCCGCCGATGTAGCCGGTGGCGCCGGTGACCAGGGCGCGCGGGCGTGCCGTGGGCTGCGGGGCATCGTCCGTGCCGGCCATGTGCGGGGCCTCCTCCGGCGGGTAGCAGCACGACCAGGCTGCCCGCCAAGTCTGTCACCGCTCCCTGCGCCGGGCATCACGACGGAGGTCAGGTCGGGTCCTGCCGGGCCTTCCGGGTCAGGTCGACCTGTCGGAGCGGGCGGAGCTTCTTGTCCGGGTCGAGCTGCCGGCCGTGCTCCGCGGCGACGTCCAACAGGCCGCGTGCGCCGACGCCCCGGTACGTGTGGAACCGGAAGAAGGCCTTGGTGTCCGTGGGCTTCTTCCGGCCGAGGCGCTCGCCGATCCGGGCGCGGTAGAGCTCAAGGTCACCGGCACGCTCGTGCCGCCGGGGCCATGGCCCCACGGTCAGCCGGGCGGGGGCGTTGCGGTGCTCTCCCGTGCCTCCAGGTGCGGCAGTTCACCCTGGACGGTCCGCAGCGGGCCGCCGTCGAGGACCGCGAGGAGTTCCTGGGCGGCGAGCCTGCCGAAGCCAGGGGTGTCGCGGACGAGCGCGGTGAGCCGGGGGTGGGTGACCCGGCACAGCGCCGAGTCGTCCCAGGCCACGATCGACAGCGCGCCCGGTACGGGGATACCGCGCCCGGCGGCGACCGAGGCGCCCGCCACGGCCATCACATCGTTGTCGTAAATGAGCGCCGTCGGGGGCCGCGCGGCGTCCAGGAGACGGCGGGTGGCCTCGGCTCCCTCGGCGTCGGAGTAGTCGGTGGTCACCGAGTGGACCTGGCGCCGGTCGAGGCCCCGCCGGTCCGCTTCGGTGCGCAGCGACTGGATCCGGCGTGCGGTGTGGGCGAGGCCGGGCAGCCCGGCGATATGCACGATCCGGCGGTGTCCGAGGCCGTAGAGGTGGTCCAGGACCCGTGCCATGGCCTTGGCGTCGTCGGCCCAGACGGTGGAGAGCAGCGGGTGGGGCGGGGTGGTGGCCGGTTCGGTGGCCGGCTCCGCGGGGTCCGGTCCGGGGGTGGCCGGGCCGCCGACGACGACGGCGGGCAGGCCGAGTGCGGCAAGCAGCTCCGGGCGGGGGTCCGCGGTGCGCGGGTCGACCACGAGGACGCCGTCCACCCGTCGTTCGGCCCACCAGCGGCGGTAGAGCGCACACTCGGCGTCGAGGTCCTCGACGACCTGGAAGAGGAGCGCGATCTGCCGCGCGGAGAGCACTTCCTGGATGCCGGAGACCAGTTGGAGGAAGAAGGACTCCACACCCAGGGTCTGTGCGGGCCGGGCGAGCACCAGCCCCATGGCACCGGCGCGTTCGCCGGACAGGGCGCGGGCGGCGCTGTTGGCCTGCCAGCCGAGTTCCTCCGCGACGCGGCGTACCCGGGCGCGGGTGTCCTGCGAGACGCCCGGCCGGTCGTTGAGCGCGAACGAGACGGCGCTCTCCGACACCCCGGCCCGGCGGGCGATGTCCTTGATCGTCGGCCGGCGGGCCGGCTTACGCCGGGCCGCCTCACCGGGCGCTGTCATGGCGGGCTCTCCCTCGTACTGAACCGCATTAGTGCGCCTCAGTCTGATCAGCGTCGAGTGACCTGTCAAACGCCGTCCGGCTGCCCCTGATCAGGACAACTCATCCCTCGGCCGAGAAAGTTGACCGACGGGGTGTTGACACCTACTAAAACGCATTAGTAGCGTCTGCCGCATCGTCGCCCGAGGACTCGGGTAATCATCGGCACAATGACCAGCACAATGACCGGAAAGGCAGCCGCATCATTTCCGGCTGCCGTAAAGCAATCGGAATTCCGGCCGGTCGCGAAAATTTCCCTGGTGTCCGGTCCGAGTGAAGGAGCAGCCAGCCATGCGTATATCCCGCCGAGCAGCCGCCACCACCGCCGCCCTGGTCACCTCGGCGCTCACCCTGACCGCATGCGGTTCCTCGGGGGGAGCCGGCGGATCGGACAGTGCCTCGGGGAAGGTCGAAGGCCGGGTCACCTTTCAGACCTGGAACCTCAAGGCCAATTTCAAGAAGTACTTCGAGGGGGTGATCGCGGACTTCGAGAATAAATACCCGGACGCCGAGATCAGATGGGTGGACCAGCCGGCCGAGGGATATCCGGAAAAGCTGAGCGCGGACGCCGCCGGCGGCACGCTGCCCGATGTCGTCAATGTCTCGCCGGATCTCGCCTATCCGCTGGCCAAGGCCGGGATCGCGCTCGATCTGGAGAAGACCGCCGGGAAATACCGTGGAGAATATCTCGACGGGGCGTGGGAGAGCCACCGGATGCCGGGAATGACAGGCGTCTATGCCTTCCCCTGGTATCTGAACACCGGGCCGATGTTCTACAACAAGGACCTCTTCACCAAGGCCGGGCTCGATCCGGAGCGGCCGCCGACGTCGTACGACCAGCTCTTCAAGGACGCCGTGACCATGGCGCGCAAGAGCGACCGGAAGATCGCCATGCTCGCCGGCACCCCGTCGATCGAGGACTTCGGACGCTATGGCGTGCGGCTGATGAACGCCCGGGGCACGGAGTTCACCTTCAACGAGCCCAAGGGCGTCGAGCTGCTGAAGCACTACAAGGAGCTGTATGCGGCCGGGGCGCTGGACTCACAGGCGCTCACCGCGCAGGCCGAGTCCGCGGGGCGCAAGTTCCAGCAGCAGTCGGTGGCCATGAATCCGGGCAGCGCGCTCGACCTGGAGAACTTCAAGAAGGAGGCGCCGGGCCTCTACCGGCACATCGGCATCACGGACGCGGTCAACAACACCGGTAAGGCCAATATGTACGTCCAGGGCCTGATGGTGAATGCGCAGAGCAAGGTCAAGCCGGCGGCGGTGGCGTTCGCGCACTTCGTCACCGACAAGAAGAACCAGATGGCCTTCGCCAAGGAGGTCACGATCTTCCCCAGCACCAAGGGCTCGCTGGACGATCCGTACTTCACCAAGGAGGACGGCACCGATGCGACCCGGGTGCGGGTGGCCTCGGCCAAGTCGCTCAAGACGGCGGTGAATTACACCCCTGTGCCGCTCAGCGACCAGATGAAGACCGTGCTGCGCAATGCGGTCGCCAAGGCCGTACAGGGAAAGCAGTCTCCCCAGGCGGCGCTGGACGGCGCGGTCGCCGAGTGCAATCGCCTGCTCAAGGCCGCCTGAGGCCGGGGTATTTCGTGAAGACCGGAATGACACCGCGCGAGCGGTTCACAGTGGCCGATGCACCGGCCGTCACTCCCCCGCCGGCCCCGGCGCGGCGGCCCGCCCGAGGCACCCGTACGCAGCTGCCGTCCAGTCCGTGGCTCTTTCTCGCTCCCGGCCTGCTGATCGTCGCCGCATTCAGCCTGTATCCGTTTCTGAGCACGGTGGCGCATTCGTTCACCGATGCGCGCACCCTTACCGCGGGGCAGTTCGTCGGCGGCGCCAATTACCGGGAGCTGGTCCATGACGCCATGTTCTGGACGGGGCTGCGCAACAGCCTGCTGTACGTCCTCGGGGTCGTGCCGCTCCTGGTGATGCTGCCGCTGCTGCTGGCGATGCTGGTGCAGCGGCACCTTCCCGGAATCACCTTCTTCCGGGCCGCGTTCTACACGCCGGTGGTCGCCTCCGTCGTGGTGGTCGGGCTGATCTGGGTGTGGCTGCTGGACGACCGGGGGCTGATCAATGCGCTGCTGGAGGGGCTGGGCCTCGGCAAGGTCGGCTTTCTCAGCGATCCCTGGCTGCTGCTGCTCAGCGCGATGGCGGTCACGGTCTGGAAGGGCCTCGGCTACTACATGATCATTTATCTGGCGGCGCTGGCCAATGTCCCCCGGGAGCTGCACGAGGCCTGCGCGGTGGACGGAGCGGGGGCGGTGCGCCGCTTCCTGACCGTCACCGTCCCCGCGGTGCGCTCCACGATGGTGCTGGTGGCCGCGCTGTCCTCGGTCGGGGCCTTCAAGGTGTTCTCCGAGGTCTATCTGATGGCCGGTCCGACCGGCGGCCCCGGCGGGGAGGACACCACCTTGGTGATGCTCGTCCAGCAGGTCGGCACCGGCCTCAGCGGCCGGGTCGGCTATGCCTCGGCGCTGTCCGTCGTGGTCTTCGTCCTCACGCTCGGGCTGATGCTGCTGGTGCTGCGGGCCAACCGGAAGGAGGACGCATGAGCGCCACCGTGCAGCGGGAGCCGGACCGCCGGGCCGGGTGGGCGCGCGGCGGGCGCCGGCTACCGCGGTGGCGGTTGCTGCTCCGCTATCTGCTGCTGCTCGCCGTTCTGGCGCTGACCATCGGTCCGTTCCTGTGGCAGCTGTCCACCTCCCTCAAGGGCCCCGGCGAGGACATCTACCGCTATCCCCCGAGCCTGCTGCCGCACCGGTTCACGCTGGACAACTACGCCGGCGTCGCCGAGACCATCCCCGTCTGGGACTTCGCGCTGAACTCCCTCAAGGTGGCCGTCACCAATGTGCTCACCAACTGCGCGGGGGCGGCGCTCGCGGGCTATGCGCTGGCCCGGATGCGCTTCACGGGCCGGAAGAGCGCGCTGGTCGTGTTCATCATGGCGATGCTGGTGCCGGTCGAGAGCATCATGATCGCCCAGTTCGTGACGATGCGGGAGCTGCAGCTGAACAACACCCTGCTCGGGGTGGTGCTGCCCGGCTGTATCGGCGCCATGAATGTGCTGCTGATGCGCAATGCCTTCGCGACCCTGCCGTACGAGGTCGAGGAGGCCGCGTTCGTCGACGGCGCCAACGCCTGGCAACGGTTCGTACGGATCGCGCTGCCGTCGGTCCGGGGCACCCTCGCGGTGGTCGCGATCTTCGCGTTCATGGGGGCCTGGGACGACTTCCTGTGGCCGCTGATCGTGCTGAGCGACCAGTCGAAGTTCACCCTGACCATCGGGCTGAACTTTCTGCACGGCACCTTCGCGGACAACCAGCGGCTGGTCGCGGCGGGCACCGTCATCGCCGTTCTCCCGCTGATCGTGCTGTTCGCGTGTCTGCAGCGCTCCTTCTTCCGCGGCGTCGGCGAGGGCGCCGTCAAGGGCTGACCGCCCGCCCCGCCGTATCCCCGCCCCCATACCCCCAGGAGCCCCATGCGCTTCGGTGTCAACTACACACCCACCCACGGCTGGTTCCACCACTGGCTGGACTTCGACCTGGATTCCGTACGCGCCGACCTCGACTCCATCGCCGGGCTGGGCCTGGACCACATCCGGGTCTTCCCGCTCTGGCCGCTGTTCCAGCCCAACCGCACCCTGATCCGGCCGCGCGCCGTGGAACAGCTGGTGCAGCTCGCGGACGCCGCGGCCGAACGCGGCCTCGAGGTGAATGTCGACGGACTGCAGGGCCATCTGTCGAGCTTCGACTTCCTGCCCGCCTGGACGCAGACCTGGCACCGCCGCAGCCTCTTCACCGACCCCGAGGTGCGCTCCGGCCAGGAGGAGTATCTGCGGACACTGGCCGCCGCGCTCGCCGACCGGCCCAACTTCCTCGGGATGACGCTCGGCAACGAGATCAACCAGTTCTCGGACCGGCCGCATCCGGATCCCGACCGCATCACCGACGAGCAGGCCGCGGCCTGGCTGGAGCGGATGCTGGCGGCGTGCGAGCGGGGCGCGCCGGGCCGGATGCATCTGCACGCCGCCTACGACGCGGCCTGGTACCAGGACGGGCATCCCTTCACCCCGGCGCACGCCGCCCGGCTGGGCGCCGTCACGGCCGTGCACTCCTGGGTCTTCAACGGCACCGCACAGCGGCACGGTCCGGCGGGCACCGCCACCGAGCACCACGCCGCCTACCTCATCGAGCTGTCCAAGGCCTGGGCCACGGACCCGCACCGCCCGGTCTGGCTCCAGGAGGTCGGCGCGCCCGCCCCGCACATCCCCGAGGACCTCGCGGCGCGGTTCACCGAGGCCACCGTCACCGCCGCGCTGGACTGCCCGGACCTCTGGGGCATCACCTGGTGGTGTTCGCACGATGTGCCGCGGTCGCTGGCGGACTTCCCCGAGCTGGAGTACGGGCTGGGGCTGCTCGGCAACGACCGTACGGTCAAACCGGCGGGGCGGGCCCTCGCGGCGCTGGTCGCACAGTGGCGCGGCCGTACGCACCGCCCGCCGGTCCGCAGCACCGCGCTGACCGTCGACGCCGGCGAGGCAGAGGCCGCGCCCCGCCGCTCGGTGTGCGCACCCGGCGGCCCGGTCTTCGAGGCCTGGTCCGAGCTCTCCGCCCAGGGGGTCCGGCCCGCCCTCGTACTGTCCGAACTCGCCGCGGACAGGGCACATTTGACGTCCCGTGGCATCACCGAGGTCTGCACACCCGATGACGTCGGCCGCACCCCGCGCCGGCCGTGACCAACCGTCCCCCACCGGAGGAGCACCTCATGAACCGGCAACCGTTCCCCGTCTCCCGCCGCCGGGTGCTGCTGGCCGGGGCAGGCACCGCGGCCGCGCTGCTCGGTCCGTCCTCCGGGGGCGGCACCGCGGCGGCCGCCGGCCGGCCCCGGGCCGCCGCCGCGGACTCCTTGCAGCCGTATGCCTCGTACTGGTTCCCCGACTCGCTGCCGTCGGGCACCCCCGGGGACGGCATCACCTGGCGGAGCCTGGCCGCCTGGACGCCCGCGACCGACCGGGATCTGGCGTTCAACACCGCGACGGTGCCGCTCGCCGAGCGGTTCACACCGGTCCTGGCGAACACCACGGCCCGCACCGGGCAGGCCCGGATCAGTGCGCTCGCGGCCTTCGACCACACCGCGGGCAACCCGTCGCAGGGCTCGGCGACCGCGGACCACTACGCGCCGACCCACTGGGCGTACCTCGATGAGCTGGTCTTCTGGGGCGGCTCGTCCGGCGAGGGCCTGATCCTGGCGCCGAACGCCCCGGTCGTCGACGCCGCCCACCGCAACGGTGTCCCCGTCCTGGGCACGGTCTTCCTCCCGCCGGTCGCCTACGGCGGGCAGCTGCGCTGGACCCGCGATCTGGTGCAGCGGGACGCGGCGGGGCGCTTCCCGCTGGCCGCGAAGCTGGTGCAGGTCGCGCGGGTGTACGGCTTCGACGGCTGGTTCCTCAATGCGGAGACCGGTGGTGGCGATGCCGCGCTGGCCGGCGAGATGCAGGCGTTCCTGCGGGCCCTGCGCGCCGCGGGCGCCGGGCACGGTCTGCGGATCACCTGGTACGACGCGATGAACCGGACCGGACAGGTCGGCTGGCAGGGCGCGCTGGACGAGCTCAATCAGCCGTTCTTCCAGGACGGCGCCGGGCCGGTCGCCGACTCGATGTTCGTGGACTTCCGGTGGAGCGCCGGACGGCTGGCGGACTCCGGCCGGCTGGCGGAGGAACTGGGCCGCAGCCGCTATGAGTTGTGGGCCGGGGTCGATGTCGAATCGGCGGGCTGGGACAGCGGCACGGACTGGGAGGCGATCCTCCCCACCGGGCGCGACCACGTCGTCTCGTACGGTTTCTACCGCCCCGAGTGGACCCTCAGCCATCTGCCCGCGGGGCGTACGCCCGGCCAGTTCCATGCCGCGGACGACCGGTTCTGGTCCGGCGAGGGCCTGGATCCGACCCGGCCGGGCGGCACGGGCGGCGGCTGGCGGGCGCCGGCCTCCGCCGTCGCCGACCGCTCGACACTCACCTCACTGCCCTTCGCCACCACCTTCAACACCGGGCACGGACTGCGCTGGTACGAGAACGGTGCCGCCACCTCCGGCACCCCCTGGAACCACCTCGGGCTGCAGGACCGGCAGCCGCCGAGACGCTGGGCGGTGCGCACGGCGGGCCCGCGCCCGGACGTGTCCTTCGACTTCGCCGACGCCTGGCGCGGCGGCAGCAGTCTGCTGGTGCGGGGCGCCCTCGACCGGCCGGCCACCCTGGAGCTGTTCCCCGCCCGGCTGCCGGCCGGCGCCGCCACGGTCCTCGACCTCACCCATCGCACCGACCCGTCGTCGGGGCCGGTGACCGTCGAGGTGGCGGTCGCCCTGCGCGAGGCGCCCGCACCGGGCGAACCCGCCCCATACGTCCATCTGCCGGCCGGGACCCTCCAGCCGGGCGACGGCTGGCGCACCGTCTCCCTGCGCCTCGGCGCCCTCGGCACCGGGACCCTGCATGCCCTGGGGGTGCGGCTGACCGGCCGTGGCGGCGCCGCGGTGGCCTGGCGGCTGGGGGCGCTCGCGGTCCGCGACGGCACCGCGTCCCCGGCCGCGCCGGGCGGGCTGACGGTCACGGGGACCGCCTCCGCGGACGGGGTGACCGCGGCGCGGCTGAGCTGGCGGCGCGCCACGGGACCGGTGCGCCATTACGAGCTGTATCGCCAACTGCCGGACGGGCGGCGGGAGTTCCTCGGTGGCACCTGCGGCACGGCGTACTACGTGGCGGGCCTGCGGCGTGCGGGGGACGAACCGGCCGCCCGGCTCGAAGTACGCGCGGTGCACGAACTGTTCACCGTCTCGAAGCCGTCGAAGGTCCAGCTGCCCTGGTGAGCCCCCGCGGTGACCGCCGTCCTCCCCTCCTCTCAACGCTATGGAGCCCTCTCCCATGCATGACGACCGTGCACTGACCGAAGCCCGCCTCAAGCGCGTCCTGGAGGAGCGCATCCGGCCCGCCCTGTATCCGCAAGCGGTCCCCCTGGAGGTCGCGGCGTGGGTCGCGCCGGGCGAGCCCGTGCCGGTGGCGGAGGGACTGGCCGCCACGCATACGCCGGTGGCGGTGGGTGACGCCTGGGGCGCGCCCTGGGGGACGACATGGTTCAAGGTCTGCGGTGAGGTGCCGCGCGAGTGGGCCGGCCGCACCGTGGAGGCGGTGCTCGACCTGGGCTTCGACGAGCGGATGCCGGGCTTCCAGTGCGAGGCGCTCGTCCATCTGCCCGACGGCACCCCGGTCAAGGCGGTCAATCCGCGGAACCAGTGGGTGCGGGTAGGCGCCCCGGTGCGCGGCGGTGAACGCGTCGAGTGGCATCTGGAGGCCGCGTCCAACCCCGTCATCCTCGATGTCCACCCGTTCCGGCCGACGCCGTTGGGCGACCGGGAGACGGCGGGCAGCGCACCGCAGTACCGGCTGGCGCGGATGGATCTGGCGGTGTTCGACACCGAGGTGTGGGAGCTCATCCAGGATCTGGAGGTGCTGGGTGAGCTGATGGCGGAGCTCGCGGTGGACAGCCCCCGGCGCTGGGAGCTGCTGCGGGCGGCGGGCCGGGCGCTGGACGCGGTGGATCTGCAGGATGTCAACGCAACGGCGACGGCGGCCCGTTCGGAACTGCGGGAGGTGCTGTCGGCCCCCGCCGGGGCCTCCGCGCACCGGATCAGCGCGGTGGGGCATGCGCATATCGATTCGGCGTGGCTGTGGCCGCTGCGCGAGACGGTGCGGAAGGTGGCCCGTACGACGTCGAACATGACGGCGCTGCTGGCGGACGAGCCGGAGTTCGTCTTCGCCATGTCGCAGGCGCAGCAGTACGCCTGGATCAAGGAGCACCGGCCCGAGGTCTACGCCAAGGTCAAGAAGGCGGTGGCGGAGGGACGGTTCGTTCCGGCGGGCGGCATGTGGGTGGAGTCGGACACCAACATGCCCGGATCGGAGGCGATGGCCCGGCAGTTCGTGCACGGGAAGCGGTTCTTCCTGGAGGAGTTCGGCATCGAGAACGAGGAGGCGTGGCTGCCGGACACCTTCGGTTTCGCCGCGGGGCTGCCGCAGATCATCAGGGCGGCGGGGTCGAAGTGGCTGCTGACGCAGAAGATCTCCTGGAGTCAGATCAATGCCTTTCCGCATCACACCTTCCGCTGGGAGGGCATCGACGGCACCCGGATCTTCACCCACTTCCCGCCGGTGGACACCTACAACTGCCAGATGGCGGGCAGCGAAATGGCCCATGCGGCACGGAACTTCAAGGACAAGGGAGTGGCCAGGCACTCGCTCGCGCCGACCGGCTGGGGCGACGGTGGCGGGGGCGCCACCCGCGAGATGATCGCCAAGGCGCGGCGGCTGCGCGATCTGGACGGCTCGCCGACGGTCGAGTGGGAACGGCCCGCGGATTTCTTCGCGAAGGCGGAGGCGGAGTACCCCCAGGCGCCGGTGTGGGTGGGCGAGCTGTATCTGGAGCTGCATCGCGGGACCCTCACCAGCCAGGCGGGGACCAAGCGCGGCAACCGGCGCAGCGAACAGCTGCTGCGGGAGGCCGAGCTCTGGTCGGCCGCGGCGGCCGTCCTGGCCCACCATCCCTATCCGTACGAGGAGTTGGACCGCATCTGGAAGACGGTGCTGCTCCACCAGTTCCATGACATCCTGCCCGGTTCCTCCATCGCCTGGGTGCATCGCGAGGCGGCCCGGACCTATGCGGCGGTCGCCGCCGAGCTGGAGGACATCGTCGCCGCCGCGCTGGCCGCACTGACCGGCCGCGGCGGCACGGAGCTGACGGTGAACTCCGCGCCGCACGCCCGCGGAGGTGTCGCGGCGGGAGCCGTGGGCCCCGCGGTGAACGAGGGGCCCGAGGTGTCCGCCGTGCCGCGCGACGGCGGCGGGTTCACCCTCACCAACGGTCTGCTGCGGGTCGGCATCGACGGCCGCGGCCTGGTGGTCTCCGTGTACGACCTGGCGGCCGGCCGCGAGACGGTGGCGCCCGGCGGGGCGGCGAATCTACTGCAGCTCCATCCGGACTTCCCCAACATGTGGGACGCCTGGGACGTGGACGCCTTCTACCGCAATGTCGTCACCGACCTGACGGACGCGGACGAGGTCGTGCTCGGCGAGGTGTCCCGGGAGGCGGCGACGGTGCGTGTCACCCGGACGTTCGGCGCCTCGCGGGTGGTGCAGTCGCTGACGTTGGCGCGCGGGCAGCGGCGGCTGGACCTGGGCACCGAGGTCGACTGGCACGAGACCGAGAAGTTCCTCAAGGCCGCCTTCCCGCTGGATCTGCACGCCGAGCGCTATGCGGCCGAGACCCAGTACGGCCACGTCCACCGGCCCACCCACACCAACACCAGCTGGGAGGCCGCCAAGTTCGAGGCCTGCGCCCACCGGTTCGTACACCTGGAAGAGCCGGGCTGGGGTGTCGCGCTGGTCAATGACGCGACCTACGGGCATGACGTCACCCGTACCGTCCGGGAGGACGGCGACCGTGGCACCACCACGACCGTCCGGGTCTCCCTGCTGCGCGCCCCGCGGTTCCCCGACCCGGAGACCGACCAGGGCGTACACCGCTTCCGCCATGCGCTCGTGCCGGGCGCCGCCATCGGGGACGCGGTACGCGAGGGCCATCGCCTCAACCTGCCCGAGCGCCGGATCACCGGTGCCACGGCGGTGCCGCCCCTGGTCACGGCCGACAATGACGCCACGGTGATCACCGCGGTCAAGCTCGCCGACGATGAGAGCGGCGATGTGATCGTCCGCCTCCACGAGGCACACGGCGGGCGGGCCGTCACCACCCTCACCACCGGCTTCGAGCCGGCCGGCGCCGTCACCACCGATCTGCTCGAACGCCCCACCGATGACGGCCCGGCGATCGAGCGGCAGGGAAACACCCTGCGGATGCGGCTGCGCCCGTTCCAGATCGTGACGGTGCGGCTGACCCGGGCGGACGGCCGGTAGCGGCGGTCGGACGGGGGCGGAGAGCCCCGGGGCGTGGGTTACGCCCGGGGCCCGCCCCACCTCGGCCGGGCGTCCCGGCGCAGCTCCGGCCGCCGTTCACGCCCGGAGCCGCGCCCGGGGCCGCCGCCCCATTCCTGGCCGCGGCCCGTGTCATGGCCGTACGGCGCCTCGTGGTCCGGATCCCGGCTCGGGTCCAGGCCCAGCATGTCCATCAACAACGACAGATCGTCCGCGTTCCGCGCATGGCCGGCCAGCGCCTTCCTGGCGAGCCGTCGTTCCTCGTCACACGGCCCGGCGCGCGGGGCGGGATCATCGGCACTGCGGTGTTCATCGCTCACCGCTGCATTCTCGGCCGGACCACGGGACCCTGCCCGTCGAGCGGGCCGGGGACCGCCCGGTGGAAAACGGCGGGCCGGCGCTGCTCCATACGGGTGGGACGAGCCCCGCGGCCCGGCCCACGGCAAGGGAACCTCCCCCACCCCTTTTCCCTCTTTATGAGCACTTGCACGTGATCACTCAGCCGCGGAGCCTCCCTTGAAACGCCCCTACGCCGTCGCGCTCGCCCTCGCGCTCGCCGCCTCCTCCTCGCTGCTCGCCGGCTGCTCGGACGCCGGAAAGCCGGTCGACTTCAACGCCGGCGGAAAGGGCGACGGCGCCGCGCGGGCCAGGCCTGTCGATGACGACACCCTGATGCCGACCGGCCCGAAGAGCGACTTCCGGATCACCCGGACACTGGACGACGGCACCCATATAGCGCGGGCGACGCTGCGGGGCCAGAAATCCGGAGTCACCGGAAGCGTCTGGGTCTGGGCTCCGAAGGAATACGGGGACCCGAAATACGCCAAGAGCGGATTTCCGGTGCTGATAGCCCTGCCGGGCGGTCTGGGCAGCCCCAAGGAACCGGGCGGGGTCACGAACTACTGGGTCGGCGGCGACATCGAGCTGCAGGAAAACCTCACCCAGTGGACCGCGGAGGGCAAAAGCCTGCCGTTCATCGTGGTGATGCCGATGCTGAACCCGGACACCCGGTACCACGACGCCAGCGACATACCCGGCAGCCAGAAGATGGGAACCTGGCTGACGGAGGACGTCGTCCAGCTGACCCGGGCCAATTTCCGGACCTTCAAGTCCCGCGACGGCTGGGCCTTCATGGGGTCGTCCTCGGGCGGCTTCGCCGGGCTGAAGTCGGTGCTGAAGCACCCGGACAAGTTCAAGGCGGCGATAGCCAGCGGCCCGGACATGGCGCCGGATTCGCCGTTGTGGGCGGGCCATCAGGCGGAGAAGAACGCCAACGATCCGGAGAAGCTCGCCCAGCGCCTGCTGCAGAAGGGCGGTCCGGACGTCTATCTCGCCTTCCAGGCCGGCTCCAGCGAGCCCACCGCGGTCACCGCCCCCATACAGCGCTTCCGGCGGGCGTACGGCAAGGGCCCGATCCACACCTCTCTGCAGATCATCCCCGGCGGCCGGCACAACGCCTGGGACTACCAGAAGGGCATGGCCGCCGGTTCGATCAAGTTCATCAGCGACCGGATGAAGGCACCGGTCCCGAGCGGCTCCTGAACCGGGCGCCACGGCAGCCGGGGCGTGCGGCGGCGCCCCGCGCGCGGATGCAGATCGTCTGGGAGAGGGCGATGCTGGAGTCGTGGGGGACCTTCGTGAGGAGGACGCATCATGTCCATGATGGACAAGATCAAGAGCATGCTGAAGGGCCACGAAAGCCAGACGGAAAAGGGCATCGACAAGACCGGCGACATGGCCGACGAGAAGACCCAGGGCAAGCACAAGGGCCAGGTCGACACCGGCCAGGAGAAGCTCAGGGACGAGTTCGGCGGCGGGCAGGGCCCGGATCAGCCACCGCGGCCCTGAACCGGCGGCTCACCCGGCGGTCACCCCGCCGTTGCGCCGTTGCGCCGTTGCGCCGTTGCGCCGAACGGATGATCACTGTGTAGTCCGCCCGGCCGGCCCCTGACGTGCTGATGCCGGACGATCCGCGGCGACCGCCGCCCGTGAGGCCGGCGGCACGCTGCCGTGAAATGCGGCCGACCGGGTGAGGCCGGGGCCGCACACCACACGACGGTGCCCGCCCCGGGGGTTCGGGAGCGGGCACCGAGGGGCGAGTCCGCCGGGCCTACGCCAGCCGGATCTTCTCCGCCTGGGGGCCCTTGTGCCCCTGGGTGACCTCGAAGGTCACCTTCTGGCCCTCCTGCAGCTCGCGGAAGCCCGTGGCGTCGATGTTCGAGTAGTGCGCGAAGACGTCGGCGCCGCCGCCGTCCTGGGCGATAAAGCCGAAGCCTTTCTCCGAGTTGAACCACTTCACCGTGCCGGAAGCCATGTCCGTCTCCTTCGTTCAATGGGCTCGAATCGGCTTCCGCGTTGCTGCGGAACCCGGAGGTGATCGCCCTGGTCCGGAGACGCGCTACACAGCAAGGACGCCCGTGAAGGCGACACGGGCGTCCGGCACTTCGGAACCACGACAGCTGATCAGGACGCTACACCGAGCAACGCCCGGCAGGCCGCACAACCGTGGCTGACGCGTCGCCCTTCACCGGGCAAGGCCATCCGGTGTCCTCCGTATCCCTGACCGATCGGATGTATGTACGACGACCGGCGGCACGGGGACGGCCTCAGGCGGACTCGGACCCGCCGCTCGGACTCTCGCGCACGGTGCGCCGGCGCCGCCACAGAACGGTGCCGAGCCCGGCGACGGCGATGAGCCCGACGGCTCCGGCAGCGGGCAGGAACCACCGGTACCGGGTGAGCCGCTCGCCGTCCGGCTGCGCCGCGACCCCGGCCTTGTGCAGCGGCACCGACCGCGGCCGGTGGGCGACGGACCCCGGCCGGTGGGCGACGGGCTGCGGTTCACCGGTGCGCTCACCGGGCGCCATGGTGGGGAGCACGCCGACGGCCGCGGCCCGGGGAGCCGCCTCGAAGCCCCAGTCCAGCAGGTCGCGGGTCTCCTCGTAGACGGCGTTCCGGCCGCCGGACTGCGGATTCATGAGAGTGACCAGCAGCGTCCGGCCGTCGCGTCGGGCGGCGGCGATCAGGGTGTTTCCGGCGTGGGTCGTGTATCCGTTCTTCACCCCGATCAGTCCGTCGTACGGTCTGACGCCGCGTGAGCCGACCAGCAGCCGGTTGGTGTTCTGGAGGGTGAACGCGTCCGGACCGCCGTCCTGCGGGAGCTCGGCCCGTTTCGTCGAGGCGAAGTGGGCGAAGTCCGGGTCGGTCAGCCCGGCCTGCCCGAAGAGTGACAGGTCGTAGGCGGACGAGACCTGTCCCGGGGTGTCGAAGCCGTCCGCGGACTCCACCCGGGTGTCGCGGGCGCCGAGGCGGCGGGCCGTCTCCTGCATGTCGTCGATGGTCTTGCGCCAGCCGCCGTTCATGCCGGCCAGGGTATGGACGGCATCGCTGCCCGAGCTGAGGAAGACGCCGTGCCACAGATCGGCGACCTGGTAGGGCATGTCCTCCTTGAGGCCGGCGAGGGAACTGCCCGCCTCGATCCCGGACAGGTCCTCGAGAGAGACGGTGTGCACCGCCCCCTGCGAGAACTTCGGCAGCACCGTCAGGGCGAAGAGCGTCTTGAGCGTGCTGGCGGGTGGCAGTGGCCGGTGGGCGTCCTTGGCCGCGAGGACCTTGCCGTCGGTCAGGTCCGTCACCATCCATGACAGGGCGGAGACCTCCGGCGGCTCGGGCACCTCCCGCCGGGGCAGGTACTGCACTCCGCGCCGGTCCAGCCGGCTTTCGGAGTCGGCCGGTTCGGCCGGTTCGGCCGCGTGTGCCCCGGGCCGCAGATCGTCGATGCCATGCGGGCCATCGGCGGCTGCCGGACCGGGCACGGCCCACAGACTCGCGGCACAAACGGTGGCGGCGGTAACGACTCTGACGGGGGCCCAACTCACGCTCGACATGTGGCCACGCTAAAAACGACCGCGCCCGGGCGCCGGTTGGCCTACGCCATCCGATGCGCGGGCGCCCCGACTGCCGTACGCGGTGGGCCGGACCCGGCGGAATCACCGCCGGGCCCGGCCGGTAGGGGTTACCAGATCTCGTCGACCCACTCGGGGTGGTCGATGAACGGGTTCCTGTTGTGCTGGTACTTGTCGAATATCACCTGGTTGCGACGCTTTTCGAAGGTGTCCGGCGGGTCCTCCTGGCTCCACTGCTTCAGCACGGAGAGCCGGCCGATATGCGGCTGGGAGCCGTTGTCGACGTTGTCGTTGGGTTCCAGATCGGGGAATCCGTCGCCGCCGTCGTAGCGGACGGCCATGTAGAGGATCATGCGGGCGACATCGCCCTTGACCGCGTCACGGGGCTCGAAGGAGTCGTCGTCGGTGGAGTTGCCGGGCGCCTCGTCGACCTTCGTCCCGCCGTTGTCGAAGTCCTTGTTGCCGCGGATGCTGTTGACGGACACATCCTCCGGGCGCAGATGGTGGATGTCGGTGCCGGGGCCGGTGTCGGTGCCGAAGTCGCCGTGGGACTTCGCCCAGACGTGCTCACGGTTCCAGTCGTCCGGGTTGCCGCCGTTGGAGTTCTTGCTCTGCGAGCGGCCGGTGTACAGCAGGATGACGTTCTCGCTGTTGTCCGGGTCCTGGTCGGTTTCCTTGAGGGCGTCCCAGACCTGGGAATACGTCAGCTTTCCGGTCTGGGTGCTGCTGATGATGCGGTGCAGCGAATCCTTGAGCGCCTGGCCGGTCTTGCCTTCGGCGTCCTTGTAGTACGTGTCGTCATACGACGTGTCGTCAGCCGCGCGGGCGGACAGAGATGAGTGCGCGGCGGCGGAGGCGACAGCGGCACGGTGCGGTGCGGCCGGGGTGGCCGTCGCACTCGCCGGAATCTGTACGGCCACCGCGGTCAATACCGTGCCGGCGGCGATGGCCAGCGCGATACGGGCGCGACGGGTCACGCGGGTGTTGTCCACGAAGGGTGTCCTCTCCCCGAATTGTGGCACCGAGTCGTGAAAATGTGGGGCACGACCGGCGCCGGCCGTTGGGAGCGGCCGCTGGCAGCTTTCCATCGCGGTAATCACCACAGTGTGAACATCGGGGAAGAGTTATGTGTCCACCCCGTGGCAATCACCGAATTCCCCCGAAATTGCCCGCCGGCCGCCGATCCCCCGTCAGGACCGCGCCGCACAGACCGCTTTCGGTTCGGAAGCCACGGAAATCGCGGATTCCGGGTGATCCGTGACGGGTGCGGCGGATACGGGTGCCACCGGAGAGCGACGCAGGAGGTCGGGCACCAGGGTGCCGGCCCCGATGATGAGCCAGCGCGGCACCGAGCCACAACGGGCCGTGCAGTCCGAAGGAGTTGATGGCCAGTCCGCCGCCCGAGGAACCCACGATGACGCCGAGGGTGATGAAGGACGAATGCACGGTGTTCACCAACGGGCGTGCATTTCCGGTCCGTTGAACCCGGGTGACCATCGCCGGATTCATGGTGACCCCGACCAGGCCGATGCCCGTCATCAGCGCCACGGCCGGCACGGGGAGGTGGGCGAAGACGGCGAATCCGGCGAGGAAGAGGAAATTGAGCGTCAGGCCGACGAGTTGGACACCCACCGTGTACCGGTCCGCCAGTCGTCCGACGACGGTGTTGCCGATAACGGTGGCCGCGCCGTATCCGACGAGCAGCAGCGGAACGGTTCCGGCGGCGAATCCGGTGACCTCGGTGAGAATCGGGTGGAAATAGCTGAATGCGGAGAACGTCGCACCGATGATCAGAGTGCTGGTGGACAGCACCAGCCACAACCGGGGATTCCGGAAGACCACCAGTTCCTGCCGGACACCCCCGCCACCCTCGGCACGGCCCAGCCGGGGAATTCCCGCGAGAGTGGCCACCGCGGCGAGAACCGTGATCCCCGAAATGACCCAGAACGCCATCCGCCAGCCGAAATGCTCACCGACGAGCGTGGACAGCGGAAGCCCCAGAAGCGTGCCGAGCATCAGTCCGTTCATGACCAGCGCAAGGGCACGGCCACGGACCTCCGGGCGGGCCAGTTGCACACAGAGCGACAGGGCGACACCGAAGAACGCCTGTGAGGCGACGCCGGTGACGATCCGCGCCATCAGCATGACCCCGTAGCCCGGCGCGAGGGCGGCCAGCACATTACCCGCCAGGAATATGCCGAACAGGACCATCAGCGCCGCCTGCGCCCCGCCTGCGCCGAGGACTCTACCCATAATGGACTGATCGTTCCAAAACTTTGAATGCCGGACCCGAGGCCGAAGCGGCGGGCCCGTGCCTGGCGTTCAGCTGCGCGGCTTGTCCCACACCAGCGAATAGCGCCACAGCAGATGGCGGCGGAAGCGACTGCCCGGCAGACAGCCCCGTGCGGCGCGCCGGACCTCGCCCCACGCCATGGCCGGGTCCTGGACCGGCATCTCCGGCGGCCCGGAATTGCCGCCGTGACGCCGGGCGAGGAACCGGGCCGCGGGAACACCCGCTCCGCTGACGATCCAGTCCAGCGGCGTCCGGTTCCTGGCCAGCCCGACGAGGACGAGCCGGCCGCCGGGGGCGAGCAGACCGGTCATCCGGTGGACCGCTGCGGTGAAGTCCAGGTGGTGGACGACCGCCACGGCGGTGAGGAAGTCGAAGCCGCCGGACGGCGCCCCGTCCGGCGTCATGAAGTCCGCCTCGACGAAGGCGGCGTTCGGGACCTGTGCACTGCGCTCGCGGGCCAGCCGGACCATCGCGGCCGAGCGGTCCACCCCCGTCACCTCGCGGATCCGCCCCGCCAGTTTGCGGACCAGCAGCCCGTCACCGCATCCGATGTCCAGCGCCCGGCCACAGCCGTCGGGCACGGCGTCGAGCACCAGCCGGTGGTAGTGCACATTGTGGTTCCAGTACGGGTGCGGTGCGGCGTAAGAGTGAGGCATCCGGCCAACCGTAACGAGGCGGGTGGGGCGCCTTGGGCTCATCGGGTGAACCCGCGCTCCCCGCGCAACCGAACCGGTGCCGCCCGGCTTCCGAAGAATTGACAGCCTCATTCACCGAACCCCTTGGACCCTTCGGACCGTGAGTTGTGGAGGCCCCCCATGTCGCACTACCGCCCCACTCCCCCGCCCTACGGCGTGACGCCGGAGTATGCGCTCGCTCCCCCGCGCCCCGAGGAACGCCTCGGCGCGCCCATGGCACCGCAGGCGCCGCCGCCCCCGCCCGCGTACCGCACGGACCATGTGCTGCCGCCGCCGCGCCCGGAGGACCGGCTGCACTTCGGCCCGCCGCATCCGCAGGACCGGCCGTTCATGCCCCCGCGCCCCGAGGAGCAGCGGCAGGGGCCGGTGGCCATGCCCGATCGCCGGCGGCTGGATCTCCAGGCCGCGCTGACCGCGGCCGGGGTCGCCCCGACGGACGGGGATCTCGCCGCCCTGGCGGAGATCACGGCCCTGGGCGACACCACGGTCGGTGCCGTCATCAACTGGCTCGGGACCGCCGCGCGCGCATCATGGCCGCGGCCGCACGCGGTGTGAAACGCGGTGTGAGCGGCCCGCCGGCCTAAGCCGAACCCCGGGCGGACCCCGGCCGAGGGGGTGCCGCCGATGCGCGGGAGGGCGCCGCGGCGGGCAGCGGGCGGGCGCGGTCCGGGTCGAGGAGCGGGGCGAGCAGATCCCCGTGGAGTTCACAGCGTGGCGCGATCTCGTCGAAGAGAAAGGTGAGTTGCCGCGGGTCGGTGCAGTCGGCGATCTCGTCCCAGGTGACCGGGGCCGAGACGGTGGGGGCGGCACGGGCCCGCAGGGTGTAGGCGACCGCGGTGGTCTTGGCGGCGGCGTTCTGCGAGAAGTCGATGAAGACCTTGCCGGGGCGCAGCGCCTTGGTCATCTTGTGCACGACCAGGTCCGGCAGGGCCGCCGCGGCCTCGACGGCGAGGCTCCTGGCGTAGGCGGTGGTCCGCTCGGACGGTGTGGGCTCGACGGGCACGATGAGGTGCAGACCCTTGGAGCCGCTGGTCTTGGCACAGGCATCGAGGCCGTCCGCCGCCAGCCGGTCGTGCAGCCACTGTGCCGCGGTGCAGCACTCCACGATGGTGGCCGGGGCACCGGGATCGAGGTCGAAGACGAGCCGGTCGGCGACGCCCGGATCCTGCCGTGTCCACTGCGGGGTGTGCAGCTCGACGACCAGGTTCGCGGCCCAGACGAGCGAGGGCAGGTCCTGCAGCAGGACCTGCCGGGTGGGCCCCGACGTCGAATGGGGGACCTCGCAGGTCTTCACCCAGGAGGGCGTGCCGGGCGGCACGTTCTTGGTGAAGAAGCGCTGGCCGTCCGGCCCGTCGGGGTAGCGCAGGAAGGAGAGCGGCCGGTCGTGGAGGTGGGCCAGCAGCGGGCCTGCGATGGTGGTGCAGTAGTGCAGCACCTCGCCCTTGGTGGTGCCCGTCTCGGGATAGAGGACCTTGTCCAGGTTGGTCAGCGAGAGGCGCCGCCCCTCCACGACGGTCATCGGCGACATACGATGAGAATCCCACACAAGGGATGAAATATGCGTTCTATATGGAATGGGTCCATATCGTTCGGTCTGGTCACCATCCCCGTGAAGACCTACAGCGCCACCGACCGCACCTCGTCGGTGTCTTTCGTGCGCATCCACGATAAGGACGGCGCACAGATCCAGTACCGGAAGATCTGTGAACTGGACGGCGAGGAAGTCCCTAACGAGGAAGTCGGCAAGGGCTATCAGGCGCCGGGTGACGACGCCATCGTGCCGATCACCGACGAGGATCTGTCCCGGCTGCCGATGCCGACCGCCAAGACGCTGTCGATCCTGTCGTTCGTCGACCCCGACGAGATCGACCCGCTCCAGATGGACAAGGCCTACTACCTGGGGCCCAACGGGGCGGCCGCCACCAAGCCGTACGCGCTGCTGCGGGAGGCCCTGGAGGACCACCGGAAGGTCGCGCTCGGCAAGGTGGCGATGCGGGGACGGGAGTCACTGGCGATGCTGCGGGCGCACAACGGGGCGATCGTGATGCATACGCTGCTGTGGCCGGATCAGCTCCGGCCCGCCACCGGTGTGGCACCCGACGAGGTCGAGCTCCGCGAGAACGAGCTGACACTGGCCGAGACCCTGATGGACTCCCTGGGCGAGCTGGACCCCGCGGAGCTCCACGACGACTACCGCGAGGCCGTCGAGGAGCTGGTCGCCGCCAAGCTGGAGGGCGAGCCGGTCGCCCCCGCGGCGTCGGGCACGTCCGGCGCCCAGGTCATCGATCTCACGGCGGCGCTGGAGAAGAGTGTGCGCGCGGCCCGGGGAGGCCAGGAGGCCGGTACCGAGGCGGAGCCGGCGTCCGTGACGCCCATACGGGGGCGGAAGGCGGCGAAGGAGGGCGAGGCCGAGCAGGGTGCCGCCAAGAAGAGCGGTGCGGCCGGCAAGAAGGCAACGGCGAAGAAGACCGCCTCGGCCACCGCGAAGAAGGCGCCCGCGAAGAAGACGGCGCCCGCCCCGAAGGCCGCCGGCGGGCGGGCGAAGGGCACATCGACGGCCAAGAAGACCGCAGCCACCGGTACTTCCAAGAAGGCCGCATCGAAGAGCACTGCCAAGAAGAGCACCGCCAAGAAGACCGCGGCCAGGAAAACGAGCAAGAGGTCGTCCGCGTAGGGCCGTCGGGCCCCCTCGACGGCGGGCGTCCGTTCTAGAGTCTTGGTATGGCTTCAGACGAGGGGACCACCCGCATCGACAGCTGGATCTGGTCCGTACGGCTCACCAAGACCCGTTCGCTGGCCGCGGCGGCCTGCCGCGCGGGGCACGTACGGGTCAACGGTGAGCGGGTGAAGCCGGCCCATGGCGTGCGCAACGGCGACGAGGTGCGGCTGCGGCATGCGGGCCGGGAACGGATCGTGGTCGTCTCACGGCTGGTGCGCAAGCGGGTGGGCGCGGCCGTCGCCGCGGAGTGCTTCATCGACAACAGTCCGCCGGCCCCGCCGCGCGAGGAGATCCCGGTGATCGGGCATCGCGACCGCGGCACCGGGCGCCCCACCAAGCGCGACCGCCGCGAGATCGACCAGCTGCGCGGACTGTGAACCGGACCGGCCCCGCGCACCACGGGGGCCGGTTCCGGGGCGGGCCCGCGACAGGTGTGCCCTATGCCGACGGCACCGCGTCGAGGTAGAGCCACTGGCCGCCCTCGCGGACGAAGCGGCTGTGCTCGTACTGGCTGTCGGCGTGGCCGTGCAGACTGTAGTGGGCGCGGAATTCCACGGTGCCTTCGGTGTGGAAGGCGCTGCCGCCGGTCGTGCCGAGGATGTCCAGGCCGGTCCACCGCTGTGCCGGTTCGAGGTCGAGGCCGGCCGGGCGGGTCGTCGGGTGCCAGGTGCGCAGCAGATATCCGGTGTCACCGACGGCGAAGGCGCTGTAGCGCGAGCGCATCAGGCGCTCCGCAGTCGGGGCCGTGGCGCGCCCCTCATGGAAGGCGGCACAGCAGTCGCGGTAGGTCTCGGCACGTCCGCAGGGGCACGGCGAGGCGGGGGTGACAGCGGCGGGGCGGCGGGGCTTGTTCTTCTGCTTCGACACCTCACGATTGTGCCGGGTCGGCGGGAGCGGGACGCGACACGCCGAGCACACCAGGACCCGGCACGCCCTGGAGATACCCCCATTTGGGGAATTTCACTGATAAATCACCCATTTGTAGCTTTTGGTGGCTTGATACGTGCTGTGAGGCTGGAAGAACTCATGGTGTCCGTCCCCACCACCCAGGAGAGAACCCCCCATGATTCTGTCCATTTCCGGCGTCGTCCTGCTCGGCATCATCGTCTTCCTCTTCTTCCGGAAAGACGGCCTGAAGTTGTCCCACGCTCTGGTCTCCGCGCTCTTCGGGTTCTACCTCGCCAGCTCCGCCATCGCGCCCAGCATCAAGGCCGGCGGGGCGAGTCTGGCGAGCCTCCTCGGGGGGATCAAGATCTAGGGGCCGGCCGCAGTCCGCTTCCGGCGCACCACCACGGGTCCCGCCCGAACGGGCCGCACCGGCTCCCGTCCGGGCGCGGTTCCGTGTGCGGCGCGCTCCCCGGCCCGTAGCGCAGGCCGATCCCCCACGCCCACCGCACGAGCAACAGGAGAAGACGTGGCCCGGCGCCCCCTGCCCCGCATCCTGACCCACAGCGCACCGCTCGCCCGTATGGCACACAGCGCCCCGCTCACTCGTAGCCGCGAACTCGCGCGCAGCGCCGCCGACAGCGCCTCCGATGTGTTCCGTCCGCTGATCACCATCGGCCGGGGGCTGCGCCGGCTGGGCGCGGCCGGCCGGGAACGCTGGGCCGGAACGCCCAAGGAACAGCGCGGTCCGCTGGCCTTCTTCGTGGGCGCGTGTCTGCTGGTGGTGTGGCTGGTGCCGTACGGGCCGCTGCTCGCCCTGATCGCGGTGATGGGCGCGGGGGCCTGGGCGGGGCGGGAGCGTACGCCCGTGGCGACCGGCCCGAGCGAGGCCGAGACCGAGCGGCTGCGGGCGCTCTACGAGGCGCTGGTCCCCTACCTCTCCGCCGAGGGCGACCCCAGCCCGCTGTACGCGCACGGCGGTGACTGGGAGCGGGCCTTCGTCGAGTACGCCTTCGATGATTGCGGGCGGCTGGAACGACTGCAGCTGAAGTACCCGGCGTACTTCACCGACGGTGAGGACCGGTCCCGGGTCCGCATCGAGCAGGTGCTGTACGCCAAGGCCGGCCGCGGTCGGGAGTACCACTTCACCTGGGACGAGGTGGCCAATCAGCTCACCCTGACCGTGCTGGACGCGCTGCCGACGGATATCGCCGCCCAGCGCTTCGTCACCTCGCCCGGCGAGACGGTGCTCGGGTTCACCGACCCGGACTCCGTACAGCGGACCCTGCCGGTCACCGGCGGGGAGGAGACCCGGGACGCCCCGCCGGTCGTCTGGCGTACCGGGCAGCGCTCCACCGAACCGCATCTGCTCGTCCTGGGGCAGCCGGGGACCGGCGCCACGACGCTGCTGCGCTCGATCGCGCTGCAGGCGCTGCAGCACGGCGATGTGCTGGTCATCGACGGCAGCGGAACCGGTGAGTACGGGTGTCTGGCCGGGCGCCGCGGTGTGCTGGGGGTGGAGAGCGGGCTGGCGGGGGCGCTGGCGACGCTGGAGTGGGCGTCACACGAGACCGAGCGGCGGCTGGTCGAGGGGAACCGGGCGCGGCAGGCCGGCGGGGCCGCGCCGGACGACACCCGGCGGCCGCTGTGGATCATCGCGGACCGTCCGACGGCGCTCTCCCATATCGCGGTCGCGGAGGGCCGGGACGATCCGCAGCGGTGGCTGCAGGTGCCACTGCGACACGGCCGGGCCGCTCATGTCACGGTCGTCGTGGCCGACCAGTTCGAGACCGCCGAGCTGCTGAGCGATCCGGTACGGGCGCACACCAAGGCGCGGGTGGTGCTCGGCCCCGCCACGTCGGAAGAGGTACGGGCGGTGCTCGGAGCGCCGCCGCACACCACACCGCCGGCGATGGTGCCGCCGGGGCGCGGCTATGCGCGGCTGGGGAACGCACCCGTACTGCGGCTCCAGGTGCCGGCCACACCCGACCCGCTCGACGACGCCACCGGGCAGGCGCACCGGGAGACCGTCACGGCCTTGCTGCCGGAGCGTACGGTCCCGGCCGACGGGGCCGAGCCCACCGAGCCGGTGACCGGGCGCGAGCCGCTGGATACCGGCAAGCCGGTGACCCGCGGCACGTCGGTGGACGTGGGCAAGCCGGGGGACGTGGGCAAGTCGGGGGACGTCGGCACGTCCGCGCGCGCCGCCGGGGCGGAGCCGGACGGCGGGCCCGCGGCGGCCGGTGCGGCACCGGATGCCGAGGAGACCGGGTCCGCCGCCGAACCGGTGGGCGCGAGCCCGCGGGTGCGGACCGACAAGGGCGGCGAACCCCGGGTGATCAAGGGATCCGTGGAGGCCGTTCGCGCGGAGGGATGAGGCTCATCCGCCCGCTGAACGCCGACCGGACCCCGATGTCCGCTCCGTCCGGCCCGCGAAACGCTTGCTGACAGCCCGTCAGGCCACGAAGGTGTGCCGCAGCTCCGCCTCCACCGGTGCGCCCGTCGCCACCAGTCGCGCGGCGCCGGCCAGCCGGACCGCGGCCTCGTCGGCGACGGCTCCGTTGACCGTGAACGGCAGCCGTACGAAGCCCTCGAAGGCGCCGTCGACACCGAATCGCGGGCCGGAGGGCACCCGGACCCCGAGCCGCTCCCCCGCCTCGGCGATCCGGGAGCCGGAGAGTCCGCCCGTACGTGCCCAGAGGGTGAGGCCGCCGCGGGGCACGCTGAACTCCCAGTCGGGAAGGTGCCGGTGCAGCGCCTCGACGATCGCGTCGCGATTTTCGCGGGCCTGCTCGCGGCGGATGCCGATGGCCTTCTCCCAGCCGCCGCTCTCCAGGAGCGAGGCGATGGCGAGCTGTTCCAGGACCGGTGAGCCCAGGTCGGAGTAGGCGCGGGCGGCGACCAGGCTGCGGATGATGTCGGGGGCGGCGCGCACCCAGCCGATCCGCATCCCGGCCCAGAACGCCTTGCTCGCCGAGCCGACGGTGATCACCGCGCTGCCGGCCGGGTCGAACGCGCAGACCGGGCGGGGCGGTTCGGCGTCCTCGTCCAGCCGGAGCTCGGTCATGGTCTCGTCGACGACGAGCAGGGTGCCGGCCGACCGGGCGGCGTCGACGAGGCGGCGGCGCTGGTCCTCGGTGGCGAGGGTGCCGGTGGGATTGTGGAAGTCGGCGACGACATAGGCCATGCGGGGAGCGGCATCGCGCATCACCTGGCGCCAGGCGGGAATGTCCCAGCCGGCCAGCTTGTCCCCGAGCGCGACCGGGACGAGCCGGGCACCGGCGTCCCGCATCAGCTGCAGGATGTTGGCGTACGAGGGCGAATCGACGGCCACACGCTCGCCGGGGCCGGTACAGAGCCGGCAGATCGCGGCGACGGCGCCCATCGCGCCGGTGGTCACCATGATCTGTTCCGGCATGGTGGGGATACCGCGGGCGGTGTAGCGGTCCGCGAGGGCCTGCCGCAGGACGGGCAGGCCTGCCGGGTAGTCGCCGTGGGTGTGGGAGTAGAGAGGAAGGTCGGCCATGGCACCCTGGACGGCGCGGGTGAGCCAGGGTTCGGGGGCCGGGAGGGCGGCGCAACCGAGGTCGATCATGGAGCCGGCGGCTTCCGGGGGCAGCGGTTCCAGACCGCGGGTGGGGAGCGGATTGCCGGCCGGTACGGCGGTCCAACTGCCCGAGCCGCGCCGGGACTCCAGGAACCCTTCGGCGCGCAGCGCTTCGTAGGCGGCGGCGACGGTGGTCCGGCTGACGCCGAAGGCCGCGGCCAGTTCGCGCTCGGCCGGCAGGCGGGCGGCGACCGGTATCCGGCCTTCCAGTACGAGAAGGCGCACACCGTCGGCGAGGCTGCGATAGGCGGGCAACCGGCGCCCGCCGACCGCGAGTTGGGCGTCACGTGGGTCCTGCGACCGGAGCAGCCGGGCGAGTTGGGGCGCACCGACCGCTGAAGTCCACTGAGCCATGAAGATCAGTCCACCTTCCCCGAATTGGCTCTACTTCCCGAGCCCGGACACGCCACATGGTGTCACGCATCGGTCCAATCCTGCCAGGAGGGGGAATAGTCGTGTCCATGACCAGTGAATCCGGCCCACGGAGGCGTCTGCCGGTGCGCCGGCTGGTTCAGCTCTACACGGGGCTGACGCTCTACGGCGTCAGCATGGGGCTGATGCTGCGGGCCGAGCTGGGGCTGGAGCCATGGAGCGTGCTCAACCAGGGCATATCCCGTCATACAGGGCTGTCGATCGGCACGGTCACCATCGTGTCCGGCGCGCTGATCCTGCTGCTGTGGATCCCGCTGCGCCAGCGCCCCGGCCTGGGCACGGTGTCCAATGTGGTGATCCTCGGGCTGGTGATGGACGCGACCCTGGCCTGGGTGCCCGAGCTGGACTCGCTGGGCGCCCGTATCCCGCTGCTCGCGGGCGCCGTCCTCCTGAACGGCGCCGCGACCGGCCTGTACATCGCCGCCGATTTCGGCCCGGGGCCACGCGACGGGCTGATGACCGGGCTGCACCGGCGGACCGGCCGCCCGGTGCGGCTGGTGCGGACCTGCATCGAGGTGACGGTGCTCGCGGCGGGCTTTGCGCTCGGCGGGTCCGTCGGCGTCGGCACGGTGGCCTATGCGCTGGCCATCGGCCCCCTGGCGCAGTTCTTCCTCCGCCGCTTCGCGATCAGGGACGCCCGCGCGAAACCGTCCCCGGTGGTGGCCCGCGGAGGGGCTTCACCTGAGCGCGCAATACTGCCGGAGTGACCTCAGCGATACGCATCCGCCACGCCTATCTCGACCACCCCGGGCCGCTCCCCTTCGCCCACCGGGGCGGGGACGCGGAGGGCCTGGAGAACACCGCCGCCGCCTTCCGCCGCGCGGTCGGCCTCGGCTACCGCTATCTGGAGACCGATGTGCACGCCACATCGGACGGGCAGCTCGTCGCCTTCCACGACGCGACGCTCGATCGCGTCACCGACAGCCGCGGCGCGATCGGGCAGCTCCCCTGGCGGGCGGTGCGCCGGGCCCGGGTCGGCGGCCGGGAGCCGCTGCCGCTGTTCGAGGAGCTGCTGGAGGAGTTCCCCGAGGCGCGCTGGAACGTCGACCTCAAGGCCGATGCCGCACTGCCGCCCCTGCTGGACCTGCTGCGCCGCACGCGCGCCTGGGACCGGGTGTGCGTCGGTTCGTTCTCGGAGGCACGGGTGGCGCGGGCCCAGCGGCTGGCCGGCCGGCAGATGGCGAGCTCGCTCGGCACCCGTGGTGTGGCCGGGCTGCGGCTGCGCTCGTACGGCCGCGGAGTGCTGCCGCTCGACCGGCTGCTGGGTGCGGCGGTGCGGCGCAGCGCGGTCTGCGTCCAGGTCCCCGAGCGGCAGTCCGGCCTCCCGGTCGTCGATCCGCTGTTCCTGCGCGCCGCGCACGCGCTGGGCATGCAGGTCCATGTCTGGACGATCAACGACGCGGAGCGGATGACCGCCCTGTTGGATCTCGGCGTGGACGGCATCATGACCGACCACATCGAGACGCTGCGGACGGTGCTGACCGCGCGGGGGTGCTGGGCCTGAGCCGCCCGTGGGCCGTCCGCCGTCCGCCGCCGTGAACGGGGATCGTGCCCCTTGGCGTTCTTCACGGTCGGTTTCGTCCTGCCGGCGAGGGTCCCGGTGGGGCGGGCGATCGCTGCGGCCGGAATCCAGTAGCTGACCGGATTTAGCCTCCGGGGGTGCGGGGCGGTAGTGTACGCCTTTGGCTCACCAGGCGGACCGTTACTGCGCGCTCAAGCATGGAAGGCGCTGGGTGACATCTGCTGCCAGATGTGACAAACCGGGCGCCGGTGGGTACAACAAGGGGCGGCACGAAGGAAGGCAGCGGCGCACAGCGCCTCCGTCAAGGGCGGTGGTGGGCGACGGGTGGGCTCATGTCCCGAATTCGGGAATCTTCACCGCCGACCGGACGTTGACCGGATGACGACGACAGCGACACCTGTCCTGTGGGCGACAAGCCCGGGAGGCACGATTCATGAGTGAGCGAGCTCTCCGCGGCACGCGACTCGTGGTGACCAGCTACGAGACCGACCGCGGCATCGACCTGGCCCCGCGCCAGGCGGTGGAGTACGCATGCCAGAACGGACATCGATTCGAGATGCCGTTCTCGGTTGAGGCCGAGATTCCGCCGGAGTGGGAGTGCAAGGTATGCGGTGCACCCTCTCTTCTGGTGGATGGCGACGGCCCCGAGGAGAAGAAGGGTAAGCCCGCGCGTACGCACTGGGACATGCTCATGGAGCGGCGCACCCGCGAGGAGCTCGAGGAGGTGCTGGCCGAACGGCTGGCCGTCCTGCGCTCCGGCACCATGAACATTGCCGTGCATCCGCGCGACAGCAACCGCAAGTCCGCCTGACAACGGGCCTGCGACAAGCAGCACGCAAGGGCCGGGGCCACTGCATTGCGCAGTGGCCCCGGCCCTTGCCGCATCCGTGGCCGCTCCGTCCGGCCGCGGGGGGCCTCAGCCGGTGAGCGGCGGATCCTGGCGGCGCGGGGACGGGGGCTCGTCGTCGCGGATGACCTCGCCCTGGACGACCTTGCCGTCCGGCCGGTGCATCCGGGCCTGCTGGAACGCGTCACCGAACGAGCCCGGGGCGTAGCCCGACCGCCGGGACAGCAGCTTCTCGGCGCGGCGCTGGATCAGCTTTCCGGTCGGCGGGAAGAGGCAGAGCAGCCCCAGTGCGTCGGACACCAGCCCCGGCAGCATCAGCAGCAGCCCGCCGGCCATCGGGAGCGTATTGCCGCTGCCCGACGTCCCGCTGCCGGATCTTCCGTTGCCGGACAGGGAGTTGCCGGGCGCCGCCGGGTCGCCGGCGGTCTGAAAGCTCTCGGTGAGGTTCCGCCAGGCGCGACGGCCGGCCCGCTTGGTCACATAACCGCCGACGATCACTCCGCCGACCAGCAGAAGCAGGACCGTCAGACCGTTGGTGGCACCGGCCACGACGGTCAGCAGCCAGATCTCCAGCACCATCCAGGCGGCGATGCCCAAGGGCACGAACCTACGGGCGCGCGAGCGCTGGGGCGGGCGGGGACTCGGCGATGGCGTGGCTCCGAACGACATGCCTCAAGTGTGCCTGGCCCGTCGGGCGGCCTTTCCCAAGGGTCGCCGGACTGATCAACTCCCCGGCCACCGGGCGCCGCGGGGCCGGGGTCAGCGGCCGCGGAGCTTGTCCACCCGTGAGCCGACACCCCAGGCCGTGACGCGCCACAGCGCCTCCACGACGATGTCCCGGCTCATCTTGCTGTCGCCGTACTCACGCTCGACAAAGGTGATCGGGACCTCGACGACGTGATAGCCGGCCTGCACGGCGCGGCGGGCGAGGTCGACCTGGAAGCAGTAGCCCTGGGAGGCGACGTCATCCAGGCCCAGCCCCTTGAGGGCCTCCGCGCGAAAGGCCCGGTAGCCGCCGGTGAGGTCGCGCAGCGGCAGATCCAGCGCCAGCCGGGAGTAGGTGCTGCCGCCGCGGGAGATGAGCTGGCGGTACTTGGGCCAGTTGACGGTACGGCCGCCGGGCACCCAGCGCGATCCCAGGACGAGATCGGCGCCCTTGAGGGCGGTGAGCAGCCGGGGCAGCTCCTCGGGCTGGTGCGAGCCGTCGGCGTCCATCTCGACCAGCACGCCGTAGCCGTTGTCGATGCCCCACCGGAAGCCGGCGAGATAGGCGGCGCCGAGGCCTTCCTTGCCCTTGCGGTGCAGGACATGGACCTGCTCGTCTTCGGCGGCCAGTTCGTCGGCCAGCTTGCCGGTGCCGTCAGGACTGTTGTCGTCCGCGACCAGGACATGTGCCTCTGGGACGGCGGACCGCACCCGCGAGACGATCGGCTTGATGTTCTCCGCCTCGTTGTACGTCGGAATGATCACCAACGTGGTGCCGAGCGGACCGTACTGCCGCTGACCGTCTGTCACTGCTGCCCCTTCTCGTCCTTCGTACGCCCACGCCGGCCGATGACTGCCGCGGCGGCGCAGGACAGAAGGCCCACGATAGCGAGCGCCCACTCAGGAGCGGCACCGACGCGGTCGGCGAGCGTCGTTTCGTCCCGCAGCGGAATCCGCGCGGAGACCACGCCCTGCGTGAACTCGGGGATCCGGTGGGTGACCGTGCCGTCGGGGGCGACCACCGCGCTGATTCCGCTGGTGGCGGCGGTGACCACGGCGCGGCCGTGTTCGACGGCGCGCAGCTTCGACATCGCCAGCTGCTGCTCGGGCTGGCCGGTGCGGCCGTAGGTGGCGTTGTTGGTCTGGATGACCAGGGCACGGGCACCGGCGTCGACGGTGTCGTGGACGATCTCGTCGTAGGCGACCTCGAAGCAGATGACGTCGCCGAGCCGGGCGGGGCCGACCTTGAGCACGCCGGTGTGGTCACCGGGGTAGAAGTTGCGGGGCACCCGCTCGAAGCGCGTGATGATCTTGCTGAGCTGCTCCCGGAACGGCACATACTCGCCGAACGGCACCGGGTGCTGCTTGGTGTAGGAGGCGCCCGGCCCCTTCTTCGGATCCCAGACGATGCCCTCGTTGAAGACATAGCCCTTCTTGGTGGGGTGGTCGACCAGGGCGCCGACGAGGACGGGCACGTTGATGGCCTTCACGGCCTCGTCGATCCGATCGTACGCCTCCCGGTACTTGTACGGATCGAGGTCGGAGGAGTTCTCCGGCCAGATGACCAGGTCCGGCTTCTTGGCCCGGCCGGCCTTGACGTCCGCGGCGAGCTTCTCGGTGGCGGTGGCGTGGTTGTCGGTGATCATCATGGGGCGGCCCAGGAAGTCCATGCCGGGTGACTGGACGTTGCCCTGGACGACAGCGATGTCAACGGTGTCGTCGGCCTTCGTGGGGACGGGCACCAGCGCCCCGGCCAGGGTGACCGCGGCGGCGAGCCCGAACGCCTCCAGCGCCGGGACGGCCCGGCGCAGCGACCCGTTCTTGCGCAGCCCCCAGAGGGTGGCGGCGCAGGCGGCGAGCAGCGCCGCGGCCAGCGCGACGGCGAAGGTCACCAGCGGGGCACCGCCGAGCGCGGCGAGCGGGGTGAGCGGCGATCCGGTGTTCGCGAACGCCAGCCGGCCCCACGGGAAGCCGCCGAGCGGCAGCCGGTCGCGGGCCCATTCCTCGGCGACCCACAGACAGGCCGTCCACACCGGCCAGGCCGGCAGCCGGGAGGTGACGGCGAGCGCCGCGCCCAGCAGCGCCAGGAAGAACGCCTCGGCGATCGAGAGGCCCACCACCGCGTCCCAGCCGACGACATGCAGCCACTTCAGCAGGATCAGGAAGAAGGGCAGCCCGAACACGAAGCCCGTCCAGGCTCCCTGGCGGGCGGTCCGGCCACGGGTCAGCAGCGACAGCGCGGCGACGGACACCAGGGACAGCGGCCACAGGTCGTACGGCGGGAAGGCGAGTCCGAGCGCGAGTCCGGCGACGACCGCGAGGCCGCTGCGCGGCGCCTCACGGCGGGCCAGTGCGGCCAGACGACGGGCGCGTCCGGGGCGGGCGGGCGCGGCGGCGGAGGCCGTCCCGGCGGGTGGCACCGGGCCGTCGGGCGTGGTGCCGCTGACGGCTTCTTCGGTGGTGTCGGAGCCCGATGGCACGGTCACGAGCCTTCCTGCAGGTCGAGCGGTAGTGAGCTGACCGTACAACGGGAGGCCGGGATTGCGGATGCGGGGTGCACAAAAGGTAAAGAGGCAGCGCGGGGAGGATGCGCGCGGGATGATGTGCGGTGCGGATAGGGGCCCGGCGCCCTTCGGGCCGACCTGGGACCCGCTGGCTGCGGGTCGACCGAAAGCCGTTGTCTACTGAGCGTCCGGGCCCCACCCGGGTCGCACCCGCCGACCAGCCGAAACCTTCCGTCGCCCCGTGCCGCGGGTCACTGGACCTGGCTCCCAGTGGCGGTGTGCCCCAGTGGCGCACCGCCCCATGGCCCAGCTGCGTTCGACGACTGCGCGGAGATCTACCGGTCGGACGTCCTGTGGTGGACTCGGCCGAACCTACCGGCCGCCGACCGCCTGCTGTCAACAGGTGCTCCGCCTGCGTCGTTTCGCGTCGCCCCAGGTCAGCCGCGAGCGCCCGCAGGTGGGCCAAGGAGCAGCAAGCACGGTCCGCGCCGGCACGTGCCCGCGTGATGTCACTCGTTCGGCGGTCCGAAGACCGTTCGCCCGCCGACCACCGTGCGCAGGCACACCGGGAGGTCGTTGCCGGGGGTGAGATCGGGCAGGCCGGGGGTGCCGGAGCGGGGGTCGGTGGACCAGCGCTCCACCCGCTCGTCGGGCGCCTGGACGAGCAGCTCGCCGGTGCGCCAGACCGCGTAATCGGCGGGGGCGCCGGGCACCAGGACGCCCGCGTCGTCCCTGCCGATGGCGCGCCAGCCGCCGCGGGTGTGGGCGGTGAACGCGGCGCGGGCGGAGATGCCGTGGGCGCGGGTTCGGTGGAAGACGGCGGCCCGCACGGTGCCCCAGGGGTCGAGCGGGGTGACCGGGCTGTCGGAGCCGAGGGCGAGCGGGACCCCGGCCTTGAGCAGCGCGGCGTACGGGTTGAGGGTGCGGGCCCGGTCGACGCCGAGACGGGCGGCGTACATGCCCTCCGCGCCGCCCCACGCCTCGTCGAAGGCGGGCTGGACGGAGGCGGTCAGGGCCAGGTCGGCGAAGCCGGCGATGGTGCGGTCGGTGAGCATCTCGGCATGCTCGACGCGGTGCCGGGCGGCCCGGATCCGGGCGAGGCCAAGGCGCTCGGCGGCGGCCCGCACCCCGTCGACGACGCCGGTCAGGGCCGCGTCACCGATGGCGTGGAAGCCGGCCTGGAGTCCGGCCTCGGTGCAGGCGGTGACATGGGCGGCGACGGCCTCGGCGTCGAGGTGCGCGGCGCCGGTGGAGCTGGGCGAGTCCGCGTACGGGGCGTGCAGATGGGCGGTGTGCGATCCGAGCGAGCCGTCGACGAAGAGATCGCCCGCGGCGCCGATGGCCCCGAGTTCACGGATCCGCTCCGCGTCCTTTGCGGACGCGACCAGTTCGGCCCAGTAGCCGACGACGCGCGGGCCGTTGCCCTCCCGGGCGAGCGCGAGCAGCGCCGTGAAGTCGTCCTCACCGGAGATGTCCGGGCCCGCGCACTCATGGACGCTGCCGATGCCGAGCGAGGCGGCGCGGGCGAGCGCGGCGGCCTGGGCCTCGGCGCGCTGGGCGGGGGTGACGGTGGCGTACGCGGCCTGGCGCACCGCATGGTGGGCGTCACCGGTCAGCGGCGCGTCCGCCCGGAACCCGGCCAGCTCGCGCACCCCGGGGACCAGATCGAGCAGCGCCGTCGTCACCACCGCGGAGTGCACATCCACCCGGGTGAGGTAGAGCGGGCGGCCACCGGTGGCCGCGTCCAGTTCCGCGCGGGACGGCGGGCGGTCCTCCGGCCAGGCGCTGGCGTCCCAGCCGTGTCCGAGCAGAATCCGGTCCGCCTCCCGCGCGGCCGCATAGCCGCGGATCCTGGCCAGGGCATCGGACAGGGTGGCCGCACCGGACAGATCGAGCCCGGTGAGCGCGAGCCCCGTCGCGGTGGTGTGCACATGTGCGTCCGTGAACGCCGGGGTGACGAGCGCACCGTCGAGCGGAACGACCTCGTCCACGCCCTCGGCGAAGGAGTCGGCCGCGCCCTCCTCACCGACCCAGGCGATGCGGTCGCCCTCGACGACCATGGCGGTGGCGAAGGGGTCCGCGGGGCTGTGCACCTCACCGCCGCGCAGCAGGACCGTACGGGGACGGGCCGGGCCGGAGGGGTGCTGTCGGACCGGATCGGGGGTGCGCTCGCTCATACCGGACAGTTTGACCCCTGTGCGCGGACGGGCCGCGCGCGGGGGGCGATCACCGGTCAGATGCGTGGCGGACGGGCCTCGTAGGGGGTGGAGAGCACGACCGTGGTGCGGGTCGAGACACCGGCGAGGGTCCTTATGCGGGTGAGCAGATGCTCCAGCTCCAAGGGGGTGGCGACCCGGACCTTGAGGATGTAGTTCTCGTCGCCCGCGACGCTGTGGCAGGCCTCCAGCTCGGGGACCTCGGCCAGGCGGTCGGCGATGTCGTCCGGCGCGCTGGGGTCGAAGGGTTTGACCGAGATGAAGGCGGTGAGCGGCAGGCCCACCGCTTCGGGGTCCACGATGGCGGCATAGCCCCGGATGACACCGCGCTGCTCCAGACGGCGCACCCGCTGGTGCACCGCCGAGGTGGACAGGCCGGTGGCCTTGCCCAGGTCGGTGTAGCTCATCCGCCCGTCCTTGACGAGCAGATCCACGATTTGTCGGTCCAGCTCCTCCACGCACTCAACCTACTGTGCGCGGGCGCGTATGCGCACCGCGCGCCGGATCGTGGACCCCCTTACGCCGGGCCATGTGACCAATGCCACACGTGTGATCCGGTGTCGGTGGGGTGCCGGCGATTATGCGTGCGGCATGAAGGGAATTGCTGCTGGTGGCCGGGACCGCCCGTCACAGGAAGTCAGCGGTACGACTGGCCCACCCGAGGGGGATGGACATCATGCGACGCCTTAAGCAGGACTCCGCTGCCACGAACATCGACGCCCAGGAGGGCGACAGTTCCGGCCTCTCCGGCGACGACGGTGCGTACGACTCTTTCGACACCTATGAGATCTACCGAGTGACCTGCCCCGACTGCCTGCAGCCGATCGCGCTGCTGGCGGACGAGGACACGCTCCCGGAGCACGCGCTGTGCGCCTCGCCGTGGAACCCGTTCGGGCTGACGGTGTGCCAGGGCTCCGGCCGGGCGGTGGCCGAGGCACCGGAGACCGAGGACAGGCTGGACGCCCAGGAGCAGGACGCGGCGATGCTGCTGACGCTTCCGGAGAGCCTGGACTGGCGCCGTCAGCCGTTCTCGCACATCGGCGGACCCGGCACCCAGCCGGTCCGGGTGCCAAGGATGCGTCCAGGCGCCTGAGAGCCCATAGGGCCTTTCCGGCCCGTAGAACCATTCCGGGGGGCCGCGCTCACCAGTAGCGGCCCTCGATCATCGCCTCCAGCGTGTCCCGGTGGAGGATCAGCGCATCGGCGTCGGCCGGGACCGGTATCTCGCCGAAGTGGACCTGGCGGTAGGCCACTCGCAGCATCACGATGGCGTGCCGCAGGGCCGCGTAGAGGGTGTGGAAGTCCAGATCGCGGGGCGGGTGCCCGGTGAGCGCGGCATAGCGGCTCTCGACGCGGTCGCGGCTCAGGAAGTCGGGCAGTCCCCGTTTGCCGCCGGCCTCGGTGAGGTCCTGGAAGAAGCGGTGGAGGTAGACCATCCAGCCCAGGTCGAGTTCGCGGGGGCCGAGGGCGGCCATCTCCCAGTCGAGGACGGCGGCCGGTTCGAACCCGTCGTAGACGATATTGCCGATCCGGGCGTCACCCCAGGTCAGAACGGTCTCGCCGGGGTCCGACGGCCAGTGGTCGGCCAGCCGGGCGAAGCCACGCTCGATCAGCGGGGAGCGCGGGCGGCCGTCAATGACCCAGGAGTAGTAGGCACGTTGGGCCTCGACATGTCGGTGCAGCGCGCTACCGGTGCCGGGGGTGGCGAGGAAGTCGGCCGCGGCGGGCGGGACTTGGTCGTGCAGCCGGGCGAGGACCGAGACGCTGGCGGCTTCCAGGTGGTCGCGTTGGGTATCGGTGGCCTCGTACAGCCAATTCCCCTCGTACGTATAGGGCATGACGTCCGGTGGGACGCGGCCGTGGGCGCGGGCCATGACGAAGAACGGCGCGCCGAGGTGTGCCGGGTCCTCCTCCAGCCAGAGGGTGCGGGGCACCGGGAGGTCGGTGTGGGCGGCGACCAGGCTCATGGTGCGGTATTGCCGGGCCATGTCGTAGCGCGGGAAGACGGTGTATGCGGCGGGGTCGGCGGCGAGGCGCAGTGCGCAGGAGGGCACCGGCGGCTCGGGGTGGTCGAGGTCGAAGAGCAGGGTCTCGCTGGACATGCCGTTGGAGTCCGGGACGGTCGCGGCGACGGCGCGGGCGCCGGGCAGCCGGGTGCCGAGCCAGGCGGTGAGCCGGCGGGTGAGGGCTTCGGGGTCACGGGTGGTGGTGCGGGGGCGCCGGCCCACGGGCGCTCCCCCGGGGTGGCTTCCGTCGGGGCCCGCGGAGGGTGACGGATGCTGTGTCATCGGCCGGCCTCCCGCGCGACGGAGTCATACCCGGTGAAGCCGCTGGGGTCGTGCCGGCCGAAGCTTCCGTGCTCGAAGATGCCGTAGCCGGTGCGGCCTTCGAGGGTGAAACGGGCGGCGTGGTCGGTGACTCCGTAGGCGGCGAGCGGATGTGCCGCCGGGTCGGTGAGGTCGTAACTGCGGCGGTCGGTCCAGCCGCGGCCCCGCCAGGTGCCGTGCTGCCAGTCGTCGGCATGGGGGTCCCCCCTGCTCGAACGGAGTTGAGAGCTTGGGGGAGGGTAGCCGGCCCCGAGGGCGAGGGGCGAGGAGGTGAGGATCTCGGCGGTGAGTTCCAGGGGCTTGCGGCCGGGGCCGGTGAGGTGGATGACGGCGCGTTCGGGGTGGCGGGTGCCGGGGCGGTAGCCGATGTCCGTGTGCGGCCAGCCGAGTTGGACCTCGCGGGCGTCGTCGTGGACCACGAGGGCCTCGTTGAGGGTGCGATGGCCGTCGGCGTCCTCCTGGACGATGACCATCACAAAGCGGTCGTCGAAGCGCACCGGGCACCAGAGCCAGTGGAAGCCCTCGGGCCGCAGCTCCTCCGCGGCCCGTCCGCCGTCCTCACCGGGGATCGGGCGGACGCCCCAGCTGCGGTCGCGGGTGCCGGTCCACTCCCCCGCCGTGACGGCGAGCTCCTGGCCGGCGACGCGGATGCTGCCGGTGCAGGTGCCCGCCTGGACGAACCGCCGGCCCTCCAGCATCAGCCGGTCGCCGCGGTACTGGGTGTGGTGCGGCTCCCAGGTGGCGGGGAACGCCGCGTGCCAGGTCAGGTCGTAGGCCAGGCCGTCCGGGTCGGCGGGGTCCGCGGCGCAGGTCAGCCGCAGACGGGCGAGCGGCTCCTCGACGGTGATGGTGAGCGGGCCGACGGTGAGCGCGAGGCGGTCGTCGGTGAGCGCGTCGGAGGCCCGCACGGCATACAGCCGGTCGCCGAGGCGGAGGGTGGCATAGGCGTCGATGACGCCGGTGTTGGGGTAGACACCGAGGCCGGCGATCAGCAGGGCGCGGCCGGAGTGGTCCATGACATGGAAGATGCACCGGTCGTAGGCGTTGCGGTCGCCGGTGGCGACATACCGCAGGGACAGCGGGACCTGGTGGATCGGGTACTCGTCGAGCGCGATCGGGCGGTCGGGCACGGTCTCCTCCTGGGCGCGCGGACGGCCGGGCGTCACCCCGGACACAACGCCCGCGAACGGGAGTTGACGGTACGTCAGCTCTCAACGGACGGCCAGACCCGGAATGAATCGTAGGGGGCGAAGTCGAGCTTTGCCTGTTACCGTCACCTGGTCGACGCGCCACTGCTCCCTGGAGCCACGGTGACCTCACGATCTCTGCACTGTCTGCGCTGCGCCCGCCCCGCGGAGGGTTTCGACGGCTGCCGGACCTGCGCAGCGGAGGGCATCGGTGCCAATACGATGCCGCCGCTCGCGGATCTGTGCGGCGTGGACCTCAGCAGCTATCCCGGCGGTCCGTGGGGCCTGCCGGCGGCCCTGCCCCCCATGCCAACGAGGGGTACAAGTCGGTCGCCTACGAGCTGGCGCGGGACTTTCCCGGGCGGCAGCTCGACACCGTGGTGGTGCCGACCAGCCGGGCGGATCTGCTGGCCGGAATCGGCCGTGGCTTCCGGGAGTTGGCGGCCGCCGGGCTGATCGGCCGGGAGCCCCGGCTGGTGGCCGCGGAAACCGCCGCCACGGCACCGTTCACCGCCGCGCTGCGCCACCCGGACCGTGCGGACCAGGAGCGTACGCGAGTGGCGGGCGGGCCGACGGTGGCGTTCTCCCTCGGCGAGGAGCGGCCCTGCTGGCAGGGGCTCGACGCACTGTGGCGCAGCGGAGGCACGGCGGTCGCGGTGGGTGACGAGGCGATCATGGCCGAACACCGGAGGCTGGCGGCGGAGGGCCTGCTCCTGGAGCCGTCGTCCGCCGTCGCGTCCGCCGTGGCGCGGGCACAGGCCCGTACATCCGGCGGGCTGGTGATCGCGATCGGGACGGCGACGGGGCTCAAGGGGCTGGTGGGCTGACACCGGGCCCCGGCTGGGCGGGAAGCCGCGGGGTGGGCGGGGACGTCCCCGCCCGCCCCGTCCCGCTCAGCGCTTCTCGGGGCCCGCGAGATGGCGGGCGATGACCATCCGCTGGATCTGGTTGGTGCCCTCGACGATCTGCAGGACCTTGGCCTCGCGCATGAAGCGCTCGGCCGGGAAGTCGAGGGTGTAGCCGTAGCCGCCGAGGAGCTGGACGGCGTCGGTGGTCACCCGCATCGCGGTGTCGGTACAGAACAGCTTGGCCATCGCCGCTTCCTTGGAGAACGGCAGACCGGCATCGCGCAGCCGGGCGGCGGTGAGGTAGAGCGCGCGGCCCGCCTCGATCTGGGTCGCCATATCGGCGAGCATGAAGCGCAGGCCCTGGAAGTCGGCGATGGGGCGGCCGAATTGCTGTCGTTCGGCGGCGTAGGCGAGCGCCTCGTCCAACGCCGCCTGGGCGACGCCGATGGCACAGGCCGCGATCCCCAGGCGCCCGGAGTCCAGCGCGGACAGGGCGATGGCGAAGCCCTGCCCCTCGTCCCCGAGGCGGCGGGAGTCGGGGACGCGGACGGCGTCGAAGTGCAGCTGGGCGGTCGGGGAGCCCTTCATGCCCATCTTGCGCTCGGGCGCCGCGGCACTCAGCCCCTCGGCGTCGCCGGGCACCAGGAAGGCGGTGATGCCATGGGCGCCGCTGCCGCCGGTGCGGGCCAGCACGGTATAGAAATCGGCCACGCCACCGTGGGTGGTCCAGGCCTTGGTGCCCTCCAGCGTCCAGACGTCGCCCTCCCGGGTGGCCCGGGTGGTCAGGGAGGCGGCATCGGAGCCCGAGGAGGGCTCGGAGAGGCAGTACGCACCCAGCAGTCCGCCGCCGAGCATGTCCGGAAGGTGTTCGGCGCGCTGCTCCTTGCTGCCGTATCCGGCGAGCGCATGACAGGCGAGGGTGTGCACGCTGACGCCGAGGCCGACGGTGAGCCGGGCTGCGGCGAGCTCCTCCAGGACCTGGAGGTAGACCTCGTACGGCTGGCCGCCACCGCCGAATTCCTCGTCGTAGGGCAGCGACAGCAGTCCGGATTCCGACAGCAGGGTGAAGGTCGCACGGGGGAAGTGCCCGGCGTCCTCCTCCTCGGCGGCCGTTGGCCGGATCTCGCGCTCGGCGAGCTCGCGTACGAGCGTCAACAGGTCACGGGCTTCTTCGGTGGGCAGCCTGCGGTCCACCGGCCGGGGGCCGTACTCGGTCATGGCGGCGCTCTCCTCCCTGTCGGGCGCTGCGGCGACACGCGCGGGGTGGGCGGCGGCGCCGGTTTCCGTAGTGCCAGGCCGATGATCGCGTTCCGGGTCTCGGAAGGCGATGACCTGCGACTGTGGCGCTAGGAGTATGCCCGATCGGAGGCTCCGCGTCACGGGTTGATCATCACGGGCTGCGGGGATCCGGCCCGGCGTACCGACTGGCCGGGAAATTGGTCCGAACCATTGACTCACTGGTCTAGTCCTTCTACCTTCTCCTCCAACGTTCAACGCGTTCATGCCAATTCGGAACGCAGGTCAGGATCTCCCCCCAGGGGGTGTCCGCAGCGCCCCCGTCATCCGCCCGGAGAACGGGCCGTCCGGGAGTGTGCGGGCACCCCCACCCCCTCCGAGGAGACGACATGCTCAGACCGCACCGGATGCGCTCACCGCGCAGAGTGCTCGCCGCCGTCACCGCGCTGTGTACGGCGGCGCTGGCCGGCACCCTGCTCGCCGGACCGGCCTCCGCAAGCCCCGCGAACACCCCCACCGCACCGCGCGCCGCGGCCCCGGCAGCCGCCGCCGCGGGCGGCAAGGTCGTCGGATACTTCACCAACTGGGGCGTCTACGACCGCAATTACCACGTCAAGAACATCGAGACGTCGGGCTCGGCGGACAGGCTGACGCACATCAACTACGCCTTCGGCAACGTCCAGGGCGGCAAATGCGCCATCGGCGACTCCTACGCCGACTACGACAAGGCGTACACCGCCGACCAGAGCGTCGACGGCACGGCGGACACCTGGGACAACGGCGCGCTGCGCGGCAACTTCAACCAGCTCAGAAAGCTCAAGAAGCTGCATCCGAACCTCAAGGTGATCTGGTCGTTCGGCGGCTGGACCTGGTCGGGCGGCTTCGGCGAGGCCGCCAAGAACCCGGCCGCCTTCGCGCAGTCCTGCTACGACCTGGTCGAGGACAAGCGCTGGGCGGATGTCTTCGACGGTATCGACATCGACTGGGAGTACCCCAACGCCTGCGGTCTGACCTGCGACACCAGCGGCAGGGACGCCCTCACCAACGTGCTGAAGGCACTGCGGTCGAAGTTCGGCCAGAGCAATCTGGTGACCGCGGCGATCACCGCGGACGCCTCGGCCGGCGGCAAGATCGACGCTGCCGACTACGCGGGCGCGGCCCAGTACGTCGACTGGTACAACCCGATGACCTACGACTACTTCGGCGCCTGGGACGCCAAGGGCCCGACGGCCCCGCACTCCCCGCTGACGTCGTACAGCGGCATCCCGAAGGCCGGCTTCAACAGCACCGACACCCTCGCCAAGCTCAAGGGTCTCGGCGTTCCGGCGAGCAAGCTGCTGCTGGGCATCGGCTTCTACGGCCGCGGCTGGTCGGGCGTCACCCAGAGCGCACCGGGCGGCACGGCGACCGGCGCCGCGCCGGGCAAGTACGAGGCCGGTATCGACGACTACAAGGTGCTCAAGAGCCGTTGTCCGGCCACCGGCAAGGTGGGCGGCACCGCCTACGCCAAGTGCGGCGACCAGTGGTGGAGCTATGACACCCCGGAGACCATCGGCACGAAGATGGCCTTCAAGGACGCACAGGGCCTGGGCGGCACGTTCTTCTGGGAGCTGAGCGGCGACACCACCAACGGTGAGCTGATCAAGGCGATCAGGTAGCGCCGGCGAGCTCGGAGCCGGGCGGGCGGAAGGCACTGGCCTCCCGCCCGTTCTCCGTCCTGCGGCACCGCCTGATGGCCTCCCCTCGGGCGGCCGGGCGGCGCCGGACCGCTCGGCGCGCACTCCCTCACCGTGCCCCCGCGCGCCCCGTGGGGTTTACGGCCCCGCCCCGTACGAGCACCATCGGCCGTACGGGGGCAGGAGCCGCACCGGAGAGGTGACACGTGGTCAACCCTTGGCTGGCGATGGAGACCGGAGCCGATCCGGTGGAGCGCACCCGCACGGTGCGCAGGGCGCATGCGGCCTTCCTGGCCGACGGGACCGTCGCGCCGCCGGTCCGTCAGGTCGTCGCCGATTCCTGGCGCCGTTCCGCCGACGCCCAGGCGGCGGCGGACGGCGCCGCGCCCATCGAGCTGGACGAGGCCACGCTGAGCGCCTACCGGGACGGGCATCCACTGGCCCGCGCCATGCCGGTCTTCCGGGAGCTGCTGGGCAGCTTCGCGCAGGACGGCGCCCATCTGCTGGCCGTCTGCGATCCGCAGGGCAGGCTGCTGTGGGTGGAGGGGCACCCCGGGGTGCGGCGCAGTGCCGAGCGGATGAACTTCGTCGTCGGCGCCCGCTGGGACGAACGGCACGCCGGCACCAATGCCCCGGGCACCGCCCTCGCCGCCGACCACGCCGTACAGATCTTCGCCACCGAGCACTACAACCGGCAGGTGCAGCGCTGGAGCTGTGCCGCCGCCCCGCTGCACGATCCACGGACCGGCCGGCTGCTGGGCGCGGTGGACATCACCGGCGGGGACCATGTGGCAAGTCCGCACAGCCTGGCTCTGGTACAGGCCACCGCCCGTGCCGCGGAGGCCCATCTCACGTCGGGCGTACCGGAGTTGGGTGTGTGCCTGTCGGTGCTCGGCCGGGACGAGGCGCTGCTGGTCATGGACGGGGAGCGGCTGCGGCTCGGCCGCCGGCACAGCGAGATCATGATGCTGCTGGCCCGGCACCCCGAGGGACTGACAGGCGATCAGCTCTCGGTGCTGCTGTACGGCGAACGCGAGATGCGCCCGGTGACACTGCGGGCCGAGCTGTCCCGGCTGCGGCAGCTGGTGGGCGCGCTGCTGCATTCCCGTCCGTACCGGCTGAGCAGGTCCGTCGAGACCGATCTGGGCGTGGTCGAGGAGGCCCTGGCGGCCGGCGAGGTGCGCTCCGCGCTGAACGCCTATCAGGGTCCGCTGCTGCCGTTGTCCGAGGCGCCCGGTGTGCAGCGGCTGCGTGGCGCGCTGGCGGACGGGATGCGGTCCGCGCTGCTCGGGGCCCGCGATCCCGGCCTGCTGCGCGAGTGGTCACACACCTCCTGGGGCGAGGACGACCTGGAGATCTGGGAAGCCCTGGTGGACGCCCTCCCGGAGCGCTCCCCGGCCCGCAGCGCCCCGCTGGCCACCGCGCACCGGCTGCGCGCGGCATACGGCCTGACCAGCGGTCACCTTGGTGCGGTGGGCGCACCGGCCGCCGCGCGCGTCGCAACGTTCGCGCAACCTCCCCGGCTCTAGCCTGCGCTCAACGCCCGTCACACGGGAGTGGCGGGCACCGCGCCGAGAGCGATTGGGAGGCCGCACCATGGCCCGTTACGCCAGCCCGGGTTCCGCCGATGCCGTGATGAGCTATCTGCCCCGCTACGACCACTGGATCGGCGGCGAGTATGTGGCGCCCGCGCTGGGCCGGTACTTCGAGAACCCGACCCCGGTCACCGGAGCGCCGTTCACCGAGGTCGCGCGCGGCACCGCCGAAGACGTCGAGCGCGCCCTGGACGCGGCACACGCGGCCGCCCCCGGCTGGGCCCGCACCGCCGCCGCCGAACGCGCCGCCGTCCTCAACAAGATCGCCGACCGGATGGAGCAGAATCTGGAGGCGCTGGCGGTCGCGGAGAGCTGGGAGAACGGCAAGCCCGTACGGGAGACGCTGGCGGCCGACATCCCGCTCGCCATCGACCACTTCCGCTACTTCGCGGGCGCCATCCGCGCCCAGGAGGGCTCGCTGTCGGAGATCGACGAGGACACCGTCGCGTACCACTTCCACGAGCCGCTCGGCGTGGTCGCCCAGATCATCCCCTGGAACTTCCCCATCCTGATGGCGACCTGGAAGCTCGCCCCGGCCCTGGCCGCCGGGAACGCGGTGGTCCTCAAGCCGGCCGAACAGACCCCCGCCTCGGTGCACTTCTGGATGAGCCTGGTCGCGGATCTGCTGCCGCCCGGTGTGGTCAACATCGTCAACGGGTTCGGCGCCGAGGCCGGCAAACCGCTGGCCTCCAGCGCCCGGGTCGCCAAGGTCGCCTTCACCGGTGAGACCACCACCGGCCGTCTGATCATGCAGTACGCGAGCGAGAACCTGCGGCCGGTGACGCTCGAACTGGGCGGCAAGAGCCCGAACATCTTCTTCGACGATGTCTCGTCCGCCGCGGACGACTTCCACGACAAGGCGCTGGAAGGCTTCACCATGTTCGCCCTCAACCAGGGCGAGGTGTGCACCTGTCCGTCCCGGGCGCTGATCCAGCGCGGGCACTACCAGGACTTCCTGGAGGCCGGGGTGGCACGCACGGAGAAGATCGTCCAGGGGCACCCGCTGGACACCGACACCATGATCGGCGCCCAGGCCTCCAACGACCAGTTGGAGAAGATCCTCTCCTACCTGGACATCGGCCAGAAGGAAGGCGCCCGCATCCTGACCGGCGGCTCCCGCGCCGAACTGGGCGGCGAGTTGGAGGGCGGCTACTACGTCCGCCCGACGATCTTCGAGGGCAACAACGACATGCGCGTCTTCCAGGAGGAGATCTTCGGCCCCGTGGTGGCCGTGGCACCGTTCAGCGACTTCGACGACGCCATCGGCATCGCCAACGACACGCTCTACGGCCTGGGCGCGGGCGTCTGGACCAGGGACGGCTCCACCGCCTACCGCGCAGGCCGCGCCATCCAGGCCGGACGCGTATGGACCAACTGCTACCACGCCTACCCGGCTCATGCGGCCTTCGGCGGCTACAAGCAGTCCGGAATCGGCAGGGAGACCCACAAGATGATGCTGGACCACTACCAGCAGACGAAGAATCTGCTCGTCTCCTACTCGCCGAAGAAGCTCGGCTTCTTCTAGACGCAAAGAAAGGGCGCCTGACCAGGGCAGATGTCCGGCAGGCGGCTTGCCGGGATGCGCCTGAGCCACGAGACGAAATTCGGCCTTACTCCCGATTCCTCCCACCCCGCCAGCCGCGCGAGTGGTCGGGTGGGGGCCAGGGACGAGATTCCGCAGCACGCCTGACGCGCGCGGCCGGCCCGCCACCCCCCTGACGCGGGGCGGCGGTTGCGCGGTGCGGGGGCGTCGTCGCGGTGACTGAGCGCTTCAGTCGGCGAGCTTCGCCGGCTGAAGCGCTCGGCGCGGGGCGTGTCCGTTACCGTCTTGGTCCTGCGATGGCGTACACCACGGTGCCGATCGCGAACAGGGCCCACGCGGTCCCGGTGGACGCCGTCGTGGCAGGGGAATAGATCATCCACATGACCACTTCTCCCGCGGTGCCGCCCGGAGGCGGTCCGAAGAGGGTGAACGCGAGCCAGCCGGTCGGCAGGGTCCATGCGAACTGTGCCCCGCACAGCGCCGCCCCGAGCGCGGCCAGACCGACCAGGCCCGCGCTGTCCCGGACGACGACCTCGGCGGGGGCGAGCTTCAATCCCGCCGCCTGGACCGTCAGCAGCGCCGCACCGGCGCACGCGCCGGCCAGCAGCACGTGCGCCGCCCGGCGGGGCATCCACCGGATCGCGGCCGTCCTCTCCAGCACGACGTCCCACCCACCGAGCCCGACGGAAGCGGCCGCCACGTTCGCGGTGAGGAGCAGGACCGCCATCGCCTGATCCACCGGTCCTGGGCCGTGGAGGGCCCACACCGCCAGCGCGACGAGCGCGACCGCGGCGGCCGAGGCGGGCACCTGCCGTGAACGGGCGTGCAGGATCAGCCACCTCATCGCGTCGCCTTCCCCGCCAGCACCGCAAGCTGCTGGTCCGCCGCACAGGAGAGGCCGGCGGTGTGCAGTTCGGCGATCCGCGAGCGCTGCTCGGCCGGTGACAGCGCCGTCAGCCTCTGCCAGGCGACGTCGGCGTCCGGCCAGATCGTGCGCAAGTACGCGTCGCTGCCCCTCTCCGCCAGCGGTTGGAGCCGGGAATCGTGCAGGGCCCAGCTCACGGCGACGCTCTGGACAGGGACGTTGCCTCGCCCCCCGCCCTCCCGGTCGTTGTTCCCGTAGCAGCTGGGTGCCAGACCCTGGGCGATCAGCGCGCGGGTCAGTTTCTCACCTGTCGCCTCGGCGAGCAGCCGGTCGTCGAAGTCGACCAGCACCACGTCGCCGGAGGGTTCGCGTTTGTCGGCGATCGCGCGCAGCCTGGTGTCCTCCCGCACCGCGTTCGGCGCCTTGTCGCCCAGGGCCTCGTGCAGCACGCGCAGCGCCTCCTTGCCGTGCCGTGCGAGCTCGGGCAGGCGTGAGCGGCTTGCCTGCGTCACGCACACCGGTCCGTCGCAGACCAGGGCGGCGGCGGCCTTGTCGACGACGTAGGTGTCGCGTGCAGCGGCCGGGAGGACCAGCAGGGCCAGGGCCGCACCGGCCAGGACGGGGATCACCGCGAGCAGCCGGGCCCGGCGGGTCACGGCCGACAGCAGTGCGAAGCCGGTGGCGAGCAGGCCGAGCAGCCAGAGCGTCTGACCGAGGTGCACGGAGCCGGACAGGGTCAGCAGCATCTCCCGCGGCTCCGCGGTCACCGGGAGCAGCTGGGCGAGCCGGTTCGGCGCGATGCTCGACGGCAGTGTCTCGTCACTGTTCTGCTGTAGGAGGGCCGTCAGCATGAGGAAGAACAAGACCAGGCCCGGCGGGGTGAGCACGGAGGGCAGGGCTCGCGCGACGCCCATGCCGAACACGGCCCCCGCGACGAGGGCCAGCGCCGCCACGAGTGAGATCGGCAGCCAATCGAGCGGCGTGTAGGTGGTCCGGCCGAGGGCCACCTGGACCCCGCCCACGAGGACCAGGAGGCCGAAGCCCGACGCCAGCGCGAGCGCCATCGCACCGGCCGGCAGAGCCGCACGGCGCCAGGCCGGCCGCGGCACGGTCGTCAGCAGTTCGGCCATCCGCGAGCGGGGTTCGCGCAGCCCGTACACCGCTCCCGTGCCCACCGCGAGCGGCCACAAAAAGGTCAGCAGGGACCGGGTCCACAGGGCCATGGAGGTCCACTGGGCCGTCCACCCCGCGGTGCCCCTCCACCAGAGCCCGTCGTACAGGCAGAAGATCGCCAGGCTGCCGCCCAGGACGACGATGCCGGGCCACGGGGCGACGGAGCGCTTCAGCTCGATGCGCAGAACACGTCCGGTCACCAGGCGCCTCCCCGCTGCCCGGAGTTGCGGAGCAGCGCCGAGTAGCCGCGCTCCAGGGGGCTGTCGCCCGGGAAATCGGTGCTGCCCGCCGCGGCCAGGTCCTCCGGCGTGCCCTGGAAGACGAGGCGGCCGTCGGCGAAGAGCACCACGTCGGAGCAGGCGGCCGCGACGTCCTCGACCAGGTGGGTGGAGACGACCACACAGGTGTCGCGGCCCAGTTCCTGGAGCAGCTCGCGAAAGCGCAGTCGCTGCGCCGGGTCCAGGCCGGCCGTCGGCTCGTCCAGCAGCAGCACCGCGGGGTCGTTGACAATGGCCTGGGCGATGCCGGCCCGCCGCACCATGCCGCCGGAGAGGGTCTTCATCCGATGGTCGGCGCGGTCCGCCAGGCCCACCCGTTCCACGGCCCGCTGGACGGCCGCGGGGACGTCCGCCTTCGGGACCTCCTTCAACCAGGCCATGTACTCGACGAACTCGCGCACCGTGAAGCGCTTGTAGTAGCCGAAGTCCTGCGGCAGGTAGCCGATCCGGCGACGCAGGGCCCGGTGGTCGACCATCCTGCCCAGGAAGGTGCCGAGCAGCTCCAGTTCGCCCTCGGTGGGGCGCAGCACGGTGGCCAGCGTCCGGATCAGGGTGGTCTTTCCCGCGCCGTTGGGCCCCAGGAGGCCGTGGGTGCCGATGCCCAGGGAGAGGTCGAGTCCGTCGACGGCCATCTTCTTCCGTCCGACGCGTACTCTCAGGCCACTGGCCCGGATCTGCCAGGCGTAGGTTTTCGGCGCGGTGTCGGCTGCGCTCGTGGTGGGCGTCATGCGGTAGTCCCTTGCGAGGGTCGACGATGGTTTCACAGCGTTGAGTACGCGTTTCTGCGGGCGATCACGGCGCCGATGCCGAGCGCCAAGAACAGCCCCCACGCGGGCAGTTGGTCCGGCTGTAGGACACGCTCCAGGTCCACGGGGCCGTGGTCGGTGGCCCACGCGAGTACCACGACGACGCCCCAGGCGCCCACCAGCCCGGTGGCGGCGCGGGTCACGCCGACCACGCTGCCCAGCGCCAGGGCGGTGGAGGTGAAGGCCAGGGAGGGCAGCAGCCACTGCGCGGCCGACATCGTTCCGGTCAGCCATCCCTCCACCACGAGCGCGGGCAGGACCACCACGAGAACCGCCGCGGTGCGCCGGAGGAGCAGGGGCAGGCCGGCTCGGGCGGTCGAGGCCGTCAGTTCGTGCGCCGGGTCCAGGCCGCGCGACCACGATGCGGCGACACCGCACAGCGGCAGCACGGGTGCGATCGCCAACACTGGAGAGACACCGCCGAGGAACATGGGCCGCCCCACTGCGTCCAGCAGCAGCGCCATCAGGGCGACGAGGACGGTCATGACCAACCACGGGGCCATGACCGGCGTCAGCCAGGCAGCGACCCAACTCGGGCGGTGTCGCCGCGAGGGCGCCCTGACGGCCGCGTCCAACTGCGGTTCCAGACCGGCCCGGACGGTGTCGACGAGCGCGGCGATGCCGGGCGCCTCGGTGGCCACACAGGCCGCCAGGTGGCTCCGGCACAACGCGCAGGTCTCCAGATGGGCCTCCAACGCCCATACCGTGTCCGCAGCCATCGTCGCGTCACCACGTGCGTAGTCGTCGATCAACTGCCTCGACGCGTGTTCCCCGCTCATGTCAGCGCCTCCCGCATCGCGATCCGGGCCCGGCGGGCGCGGGTCTTGACCGTGCCTTCGGGCAGTCTGAGCAGGACGGCGGTCTCCCGGATGGAGAGCCCGTCGAGCACCGTGGCCCGTAGCACTTCTCGGAGTTCCGGCGCCAGCCGCTGCAGGGCGTCGCCGACGTCGCCGCCGACGGTCCCGGCGAGTGCCTCTTCCTCCGCCGCGGGCACCACCGCCCGCTCGGCGGCGGCGACCGGCGGTTCGGCGTGGTGGGCACGGCGCCGGAACGCGTCGACGAGGCGACGCGCCGCGATCGTCCACAGCCACCCGACGGCCGTCCCGCCGACCGCGCTCCCGGCGAACGCGCCGGCCGCGCGCCACACCGCCAGATAGGTCTCCTGCATGACCTCGGCGACGATCTGCTCGTCCGCGCAGCGGCGGCGCAACCGCACCGCCAGCCACGGCGAGGTGCGCCGGTACAGCTCGTCGAACGCCCCGCGGTCACCTCTGGCCACCAGCCGGACAAGGCGTTCCTCGTCCAGTTCGTCCAGTGCTCTCCTGCGTGATCTCACACCAGCCAGACGCCCGGTGCGGCGCGCAGGTTCTGGATCTACTGTGAACTGAGTCACAGATGCCCCGATGGCGGGCTCGTCCGGGTGCAGTCCTGACCAGGTTGAAGACCTCTCGGACGGCATAGCGCTTGAGACGTGGGATGCTGTCGTGCCGGGCGTTGTCCTCCTTGATACGGCGCTCGTAGTAGTCCTGATGAAAGTCCATCGCTTCCTGACCGGATGACGGTGTTGAGTGGCCGACGAAAAAGACGACGTCTCCCTCCTCGGGCGCAGTGTGCGCACGCTGATCTCGGCCCGGAACGAGTTGGACGGAGTCCGCCTGAGGTTTCGGCACTTCGGGGTACGAGTCGATCACCGCGGTCCGTCCGAGCCTGCGCGGTGAGGACGTGGGCTGGGTGACAGAGTCCGGGGCCCACGCCAGCAGTGGCGGGTCAGCTTGGACAGTGCTTCTCCCAGATGAGTTCTCATCTGGGCCCGGCTGCATACGGGTCAGCGCGCGACGAAGTTCGTCAGTCCGTCGTACGAGTGTTCCGGCGGTTGAGCCCGGAAGAGGCGCTGAGCACCCGCTGGCGAAGCTCCCGCGGCGGGACTCCATATGTTCTGCGGAAGACGCGGCTGAAGTCCGCAGCGCGGGGGAAGCCCCACCCTCATTGCGTTCAGGCATGGAGAGACCAGGCCGAAGGCCTGCTGACCCCTCATCGGATGTCCCTATTCTCACCCACGCCGCTGCCGAACCTACGCACGGGTAACACCCGAACAGGCCGGTCATGCAAAGACGTTGGACTCAACGGGGTGCGAGGGGCCCACGCTCAGCCGTCGGGGTGCGGCCCCTGCCGTACTGCGTCCCGTCACGGATCGCCATGGCCGCGGTCTGGTCCGGAACGGCGGGCAACCCCTCCTTGAGGCGGCAGTCCAGTTCTTGCTGGCGGCGGCGATGCTTCGGTCATCTCTCCCGTGACCAGCAGCTACGGGTCAACCCTTAGGCGCTGAACCGCTGTGCGGCCGCGCGCAGACGCTTGCCCCGCTTGCCCGTTACCGTTCTGACCGGGATCAGTACCGCCCACCACAGCTTGGCGCCGGTGGGTGAGACGAAGGCGAGCGGTACGGCGGCTGCGAAGACCAGCACCGTTGACGCAAGGTCGGCAATGTCGTTGCGCACGATGGGGTCGGGCATGGCCGCGCTCCCCAGCCATGGACGCTTCCAGAGCGCAAGCGTCAACGCGAGCTGCGTGGCCCCCATGGCCGCGACGGCGCCGGAGTAGATGGCCACGGACTGCGACAGGTCCCCGTACTCGGCCAGCAGCGTGGTGGGAAAGGGCATCAGGGCGACCAGTCCCAGACTCAGCAGCACGAGCCGGATGACCGTCCCGTCCACGTCCCTTACGTACTGGAAGAGCTGGTAGTGGCCCCGCCAGAACGCCGCGATGACCAGCAAGCTGAGGGCGTAAGCCCACACTTTGGGCATCACGTCCCTCAGTGCCTGCGCGAATCCGTCGGAGTCCAGACCGTCGGGCAGCGAGATGTCCAGCGCCAGCAGGGTCATGGCGATGGCGAACACCCCGTCGGACAAGGCGAGGAGTCGGACTGCGCTGCCCTCGTCGTCCCGTACTCTCCGGCCACCGTTCACCACGCCACCCTAGGTTCGTCTGCGCCGGAATACGGCGATTTATCCCGCGCACGTGTTGAGTCGGACAGCGGACTTCGTGGACGGCAGAGCGGCATGCCGCCGGGCTCGGTATGGGTGTGGGTGGTCGGTACGGGGAATTTCTCCGCGGCCGCCTTTTCCGAATCCGGAATCAGGTATTGACGCACTTCCCGCGCAGTGGGTCGTGGCCCTCTACCTCTGCGTTCGGTGGCCGACGCCGACTTCCGGACCATTCGCGGACCACGCTCCCCCTACGGTGGGGCGCATTGCCGCGCACCGCACGAGGTGAAGAGTGAGCGGGTGCGCACCGGCGTACTCAGAGGGTGCTTTTCACTTTCCATTCGCGCGCTGCATTCCCATCACTCACCCAGTTCAAGCGTCAGGAGAAACGTTAATTCTCCATGCGGATTTGAATACTTGATTATTGACGCATCACCTGCCCATTGGTCTGAACGGGTATCGGCCAATGGAGGTACGTTCTCAATTAACGCGAACGGGTGGATAGTGAAAAGCCTCCACCGGGTTTCGGAGCCCTTGGTGCGAGCGGAATGGAGGCCGCAGGTGACCATTGAAGAATGGCTCAAAACTAATGTAACCACCGACACGAGAGCACTCGGGTGGTATAGCGGCCCGGAGTGCGAGGACCGCATCGTCCGGGCCTATCGCGAGCTGCTGAGTGGCTATGAGATCGACACCTCGAAGATCCTCAAGACCACCTGTGTGGTGGACGGCGAGCACGCCGGCGTGGTGCGTGTCCAGGAGAACAACTTCTTCTCGATCTGCGCCCACCACTTCCTGCCTTTCTTCGGGAAGGTCAACATCTCCTATGTGCCCGGGGACCGCATCCTCGGACTCGGGAAATTCCCTCGTCTGGTGCAAGCGTTCAGCCGGCGCTTCCAGATCCAGGAGTACCTCGTCAAGGACATCGCTGAAGAAATCATGTCCTCCGGCGGCGCAAAAGCCGTGCGAGTGACCTCCCGCAGTCGCCACCTCTGCATGTGCAGCCGTGGTCCATCCGACCAGACCGTGATCACCGACACGTCTTATGTGGCAGGAAATCAGGAGTTGATGGCCAAGTTCGGCCTGGACGACTGATCCGGACTCGCGTGGCGGGAGGTGCTCAGTGATCAACCCTCCCGCCACGCGACCCCGGGTCATCCGTCGTCCCGTTCCTCGACGGCCGACTGCGCGGGACAACGCGCCGGCCACTACAAGGAGAACCCGTGCACGACAGGAAGAGAGGCAGTCAGCGCCGCGCCTTGACGTCGCCCTGGAAGTACGCGCTGGCGACATGGCTCGCCGGTGTGCTGGCGGCAGTCGGCCTGGGTGCCGTCTCACCTGCGGGTCCCGCCCTGCGTTCGGCACTGGGCCTGTCAGGCGGTGCGCTCGCGTGGGCCACCTCGAGTATTACGGCTGTGAGCGCCGTCCTCGGCATCCCGGCGGGATGGTGGGTCCGCCGCTTCGGTGCCCAACGGGCCCTTTCCTGGGGCCTCTTGGTGATGTCCGTGGCAGCCGCCGTCAGCGCGACCGCAGGCTCCTGGGGACTGCTGCTGGGGTCACGTATCGCTGAAGGAGTCGGCTATCTGCTGGTGTTCGTGGCCGGTCCGGTCGTTCTCACCGGCATGACGCAGGGCGCCGTCCGATCGGCGGCGCTCGCGTTGTGGGGCACATGCGTCCCGACAGGACTCGCCATCGCCGCGGCCACGGGCGGAGCCCTGGCCTCCTGGTGGACATGGCACCAATGGCTGGCGCTCACCGCACTCGGTCCTCTGATCATGGCCGGAGTGCTCACGACCGTCCTGCCCCGGCTGCCGAGGACGGCGGTCCCGCGCGCTCACCGCGAGGCCGGCACCTGGAGCGGGGCGCTGAGGCTCGGCGTGGCGTACGGAAGCCTGTCGCTGGTCGGCGTCGCCGTGGTGATGGTGCTTCCGCCGTTCCTCACCGAGCACCGGCAGGCCACGCCGGCGGTGGCCGGTACCGTCGTGGCGGTCGTCTGCCTGGGGAGTGCGGTCGGCGGGCTCGCCGCCAGTTGGCTGCTGCGGCGCGGCGCGGCCCTCGCCTCGCTGGTCCCGCTGGGCGCATTGATGCCGGTGGCCTGTCTCCCCGCCTTCTCGGCCGAACTCCCCCTCGCGATCAGCGGCGGAGCGGCCACGCTTGTTCTTGTCGTCGACGGACTGCTCATCTCCGCTGTCTTCGCTGCCGTCCCCGCCTCGGTGAGCCGTCCTGAGCATCTCGATGTCGCCAACGGCATCCTCAACCAGCTCGGCGGTGTGGGGATTCTGATGGGACCGCCGGTCTTCGGGCTGGTCATCGCCGCCGCGGGATGGGGCGCCGTCGCTGCCGCGACCCTGGTCTTCGGCGGACTGGGCGCGGTCCTGCTGCTGACGACCGCGCGCACGTCCGTGACCGGTTCGGCAGCCGGTGTGTCCCAGTCGTCCGAAGCACCGGACGGTAGGGGTATGAGGGAAGGACCGGAGCCCATAGGGAAGGCGGCGGACGCCAGCAATCCCGACTCCAGGCGACCCTGACCGGGCCGTGGAAATGCGGCGTTCCCGACTGCTGTACCGGCTGACGACAGAACCTCATCTCGGAAAGGGCAGGATGAAACTCGACTTCCTTCTGTTGCGGGACAACACCTATGGCGAGTACTGCCTGTACTGCCATGCCGAGACAGTCACCTGGATCGTCGTGGACGGAAGGAAACGCTGCACCTGCACTTCGTGCGGCCGCGAGGCGGAAAGAGCCGTCGTCATCGACCCCCGCATCTGCTGGTGGACCGATGCGGAGGGCGAGTACTGGCACGAGAGTGCCGGTGTATTCGTACGTGACCGGCGTGCGAGGTTTCTCTTCTTCCAGCGAACCGCCTTTCCTTACTCTTTGACCGTCCCCGCAGGTCACGTCGAACGCGGAGAGGAACCCAAGTGCGCGGCCGCGCGGGAGCTTTGGGAGGAAGTAGGAATCCGTGGCGCGAACGGGGACCTCCGGCTCGTGGCGGACGAGTATTTCAAGGGAGACGTGTGCAGAAGGGGCTCCGACGCGCATCGTTGGCACGCCTATCTGCTGGAGGTCGATGAGCACCGGGAAGCGGGAGCCCATGACGAGGTGACCGTGAATGAGGAAGGTGAGGCGCCCGTCTGGCTCACTCTCGACCAGGCACGCTCCCGTCGGACGACGTTCGCGGTGGACCGCATCATCGGTCAGTACTCCGAGAAACTCCTTGCCGGCAGCCCGCTCACTCCCGGTGGCCCTCGTACTCCCGGCGGCCCTCGTACCCCCGACGGCCCGCGTGCTTCCGGCGAGCCGTGGCAGGACCCTTCGGGCGGTTCCCAGGCGTGACCGCTTCCTCGTACGCCACCGCCGATGTCGCGCGGCACCTGGCCTCACGTGGCCTCATGCGGCCGGCGTCAGGCTCCCCGATCAGTGGGAACCGGCCCAGACGGCCGGGGTGCGGTGGGACCAGGGGGCGGCCTGTTCGAGCTGGGCGGCAAGGCGGAAGAGGGTGTCTTCGCGGCCGTAGCCGGCGGCGAACTGCAGACCGATGGGCAGTCCGGTGGCGGGGTCGGCCGCCAGCGGTACGGACATGGCGGGGTTTCCGGCGACGTTGAAGCCGGCGGCGAAGGGGGAGCGGTCGAAGATCCGGTCGAGCCAGCCGAGGCCGTCGAGGTCCTCGACGCCTTCGGCGTAGACGCCCAGGTGCGGCGGCAGCTCGGGAAGGGTGGGGGTGAGCAGCACGTCGTACCGGTGGAAGTGGCGGCCGATGCTGCGGGCGACGGTGTTGCGTACACCGAGCGCGCTGACGAAGTCGGCGCCGGAGACCTGGCGTCCCCAGGCGTAGCCGGCGAGTATCTCGGGCTGGACAGTGGACGGATCGATGGACCGGTCCGACGCGGCGGCCAGGGCATCGAGCCAGGGGACCAGATTGGCCGTCCAGAGCCGTGCGTTGGCCAGGACGAACCGCTCCCAGCTCACCCCGAGGTCGAGCGTGGCCTCCTCCACATGGTGGCCTAGCGAGGCGACGAGTTCCGCGGTACGGGACACCGCGTCGGCCACTGGGCCCACGGTGCGGCGCCGGCCTCCGCCCTGGACGATGACGCCGATGCGAAGGCTGCCCGGGGCGCGGGTGATCTCCTCGGTATAGGGGCGTTCCGGCTCGGCGGCGAAGTACGGGTCACCGCTCTCCGGGCCCCGGATCTGGTCGAGCAGCGCCGCGCTGTCACGCACTGTGCGACTGACGCCGCCCTGGACGGCCAGACCGTTGAAGATCTCGTCGGCATCGGGGCCCAGGGACACCCGGCCACGGGTGGGCTTCAGTCCGAACAGTCCGGTGCTGGCGGCCGGGATGCGGATCGAGCCCGCCGCGTCCGTGCCGTGCGCGAGCGGGACGATGCCGGCCGCGACAGCAGCCGCCGAACCGCCGCTGGAGCCGCCCGGCGAGCGGCCGAGGTCCCAGGGGTTGCGGGTCGGCCCGTACAGGACGGCCTCGGTGGTGATGCCGTAGGCGAACTCCGGGGTCGTGGTGCGGCCAATAGTCGCCAGCCCGCCCGCGCGGAAGCGCCGCATCAGGTGCGAGTCCGCCGGCGCGACATTGCCTTCGGCGAGTCGGCTGCCCAGCTCCATACGCTTGCCGGCCATGGACACGCCCAGGTCCTTGAGCAGGAAGGGCACCCCGGCCAACGGTGCCCCTCCGGCCGACGCCTCGCCCACCTCCTCCGCAGCCTCCGCGGGCCAGGTCTCCACAACCGCGTTGACCAGTGGGTTGACGGCGGCGACCGCCTCCAGCGCTGCCGTCTCCAGCTCGGCGCCGGTCACCTCGCCACGGGCGACCAACTCGGCCAGCCCGACGGCGTCATACGTCACGTACTCCGACAGCTTCATGAGAACTCCCCTATGGCTCGCCATACCGATCAGTCTCATGCGATACCGATCGGTATCGCGTGAGACTGATCGGTACCGTAGCATGGGGTGGCGCAGCCGAAATGGCCGGGAGTGACACGGAGGATCGGACATGACAGACGCGGTGCGGCCGGGCCGCGCGGGCCGGGTGGCCAAGCTGCCGCCCCGCGAGCGCATCCTCGACGCGGCCGAGGAGCTGTTCCACTCCGAGGGGATCAGAGGGGTCGGCGTCCAGGCCATCGCGGAGAAGGCCGGGACCACCAAGGCCGCGCTGTATCGGCATTTCGACACCAAGGACGCGCTGGCGGCGCAGTGGCTGCTGATCGTCGCGGCCGACTACACCTCCGCGTTCGACAGGATCGAGGAACGGTGGCCGGACGACCCCCGGGCCCAGATCCGGGGCCTGGCCGCCTTCATCGCCGACTCCCTGTCGGCGATCTCGCACCGCGGATGCCCCTTCATCAACTCCCTTGCCGAGTTGCCCGATCGCTCCCACCCGGCGCGCCAGGTGATCGAAGCGCACAAGGCGCAGCAACTCCGCCGCCTTACGGCCATGTGCACCGCGGCCGGCCTCACCGATCCCGAAGGGGCCGCAGCGGAGATCACCTTCGTCCTGGAAGGAGCCCAGGTCAGCGCACAGAACGGAAGCGTGGACCACGTCGGCGAACGGCTCATCACTTTCGTCGAGTCCGTGATGGGCCGGCACAGCGCCTGAGCGGCAGTTGACGGACTCGCCGGAGGCGGCTCCCGCGTCACGGCCGAGACGGAACGGGCCCTGCGCATCCCGCCCCCGCCCCGGCCCCGGCCCCGGTCCCAGCCCTGACGAGACCCGGACGCATGGCCACCCGGGTCGGCCAACTGCCGGCCGACCGGCCCGCGCGCCACGCCCACCCCCGTACGGACGCAATCACGCACGCCCCCGAGCAGGCTGGTAAGGTAAGCCTTACCTTACTTCAGGAGCCTGTATGCGTATCTTCGGTGGTGCGGACCAGCAGCCGACCAGCGCCGAACGAGTCCGGACGATCCTGGCCTCGGCACACTCGATGACGATGGTGGCCGATGGCCACAGCACAGAGGTGTCCCGCGGAAACGGGCCGGGACCGACGCAGCACATCCACCTGCACCCGTCCCCGGTGGATGCTGGCCTCATCGGCGCGGCCCGGGCGGGCGAGCGGGTGCCCACCACGCTGGAGTTCACGGATGTCGCTCCTCTCCCCGTGCGGGACCGGGTACGCGCACGCCTCACCGTGATCGGGTGGCTGACCTCACGGGACAAGGCGGCCTCGCCGGACGGCGATTGCATGGAATTCGCCACGGCGGTGCTCGAAACGGGAACGTGCAAGTCCAGCATCGGTCTCGCCGACTTGATGGCCGCTCCCGCAGACCCCCTGGCCACCTGTGAAGCGGACGTGCTCACCCACCTGGTCGAGGAGCACAGCCACTACATTCCCCTCCTGCTGCGACTGGTGGAACCCCGGTTCCTGCAACTCATGGAACGTGTGGTGCCCCTGGCCATCGATCGCTACGGAATCGTCCTTCGCCTGGAGTACGCGCTCGGCCACCGCGATGTACGCCTGCCCTTTCACAAGACGCTCAGTGACGCCGGTCAATTCGGCCTTCAGATCCAGGCACTGCTCACCACCGCCCGGCGCTGCTCACACCGGAGTCGACTGCTCAGCGGGGAACGGGATCCGGGCGAGAACGCGATATCGCGACGCAGGTGAACAGGCGGCACACGGCGGTTGCCGGGGCGTCAGGGCCGGTACGCCTGCCGCAGGGCGCAGGTCCAGACGACGGCACGGGGAGTCGATGCGGCGTCGGCCGCGGAGCCACCGACGCGCTGGTCGTCGCTGACCGCGTACGCCTGGGAGGCGCCCTCCGGGGAGAGCCGGGGCAGCGCCAGCAGGGGGCCGGTGCCCGGCCATATCTGGGCCTGTTCCGGGGGCGCCGTCTCCGGCGGGAACGGCCCGACCATATGACTGTCCGAAGCGGTGCCCACACTCACGTTGGTGGTGGGGCTGATGGCCTCGAAGGTGCCGCTGGTGCGCTCCCCGAGCAGTCCCGGTTCGCTCTCGTTCGTGTACGGCGGAAGCCACTGGGTGGGGGTCAGGGTGTCCAGCCGGGTGAAGTCGTGGGTGCCCACGATCCGTCCCGCGCGGTCGATGTCCCGCGGGTACCAGAAGTCGTAGGGCACTCCCGCGGGCCAGAACCGCTGGAGGGGTACGGCTGCGGCGCCGCTCCGGGCGGGCCAGACCAGCCCCGCCGACCATGACTCCTCGTCCTTGACGGCCTCGCCGGAACCGGCGATCTGCCCGGCGTTGTTGAGGGCGGTCACCGAGGTGAGCGAGTACCCGGCGGGCGGTACGAGCCGACGGTGAATCCGGCGGGCAGAGGTACGCGGTGTACCCGTGTACCGGTCCAGTACACGGGCAGGCCGCGCGATGCCCCCACCGCCAGGTCTCGCGGCCCGAGTCCCTTGACCTGGCTGCCTCCTGAACCGGGCAGGGAGGCCAGGACCTGGAGGGCCGGCCGGCAGTCCGCGGGCTTGCCGACGCCGTCGGCGGGCCGGGCCGGCGAGGCCGGCGCCGGGCTCGCCGTCAGCAGGGGCGCGAGGAACGCGGTCGCGACCACCGCCACGGGTCCGTTTCCGGTGCATGCATGAGGTGCCCCGGAACTGACTGCGAGCGGCGGTACGGACAAGGACAGCGAGGACTGCGAGGACTGCGAGGACTGCGTGGACTGCGAGGTACGGCAACCGGCCCCGCCGGCTCGGCTCCACTACAGCGTTTCGCCGAAGGCCCGTCGATACGCACCGGGTGTGGTGCCGAGGGCCGCTCGGAAGCGGCGCCGCAGGTTGACGGCCGAGGCGAGTCCGACACGGGTGGCGATGGCTTCCACCGGAAGGTCGGTCTGTTCCAGGAGTACCCGTGCCGCGTCGAGGCGTTGGCGGAGCAACCACTGTCCCGGGCTGGTGCCGAGCTGTTCGGTGAACCGCCGGGCGAGGGTTCGGCTCGACAGTCCGGCGCGTTCGGCGAGGCGGTCCAGGGTCAGTCGGGTGCCGAGCTGCGCGGTGGCCCACTCCAGCAGTGGCGCCAATGACTCGTCCGCCCTGGCGGGGACGGGCTGTGTGGCGTACTGGAGTTGGCTGCCCTCCCTGTGTGGCGGCAGCACCATGTGCCGGGCGATCTGAGCGGCGTGTGCCGCGCCGTGGTCGGAGCGTACGAGGTGCAGGCACAGGTCGATGCCCGCGCCGCTTCCGGCGCTGGTCGCCACGTCGCCGTGGTCCACGTACAGCACGTCCAGGTCCACCTGCACCTCGGGGAAGGCGGCGGCGAGTTGTGCCGTACGGCCCCAATGGGGGGTGGCGCGGCGGCCGTCGAGCAGTCCGGCCTGGGCGAGGACGAATGCCCCCGTGCAGATGGTGACGATCCTCGCCCCGCGCCGATGGGCGGCCCGCAGCGCCTCCAGGACGGTCGGCGGCACCGGGCTGCCGGGCGGGTGCCAGCCCGGGACGATCACGGTGTCCGCTTCCTCCAGGGCCGGCAGACCCGCTTCGACGAGCATCGCCTAGCCGAAGGTGGTCTGCAGGGGCCCGGGGCGCTCGGCGCAGATCAGGAAGTCGTAGTGGACCGGCAGGTCCTGCCGGACGGTGCCGAAGACCTCGGCGGCGCAGGCGAGTTCGAAGGGAGACTGGGGCGGGTTGAGAAGGGCCACCACCCGATGACGGTTCATGGCAGGAAGGTACCCATGGATGTCTGTCTGGACTCTCGGCCCGGGAGGCCGGTCCGGGCCACCATGGCTCCATGAGTGAAACCATGGAAGAAACCACTGCAACGGGCCCGCTGAAGACGGCCGTCCAGGTCGATGAGGTCGCACCGGTCGAGGTCGTCCCCGGGATCGTGCGCCGCAGGCTGCCGAGGACCGCATACGCCGGTGGCTGGCTGATCGACTTCGCCCCGGGAACCCAGTGGCCGGAGGTCGACGTGCACGCCACCGAAGAGCGCTACTACGTGCTGAGCGGTGAGGTGATCGAGGGCGAGGAACGCCACGGGCCCGGTACGTACGTGGTATTCGCACCGGGCAGCCGCCACCGGCCCCGCACCGAGACGGGAGCACGGATGCTCGGGATCACCGTCTTGCCCCGCTGACCCGCGCTCACACTCCGGCCGGATTGCCGTGCCCACCGGTCCGGGTGACGAGGGAGCGGAAAGCGTCCAGGTCACCGATGACCTCTTCGATGCGGTTCCGCTGCTGGTACATGCCGTAGTAGCGGGCGCCGATGGCGTCAGGGTCGGCCTCGCCGCCGCCGGGGGTGATCCCGGAGGCGATGGTCACCGTCCCCACGTGGATGCCCTGTGGCCTGAGTTCAGCGTGCAGGGTGTGTGCCCAGTTCCGCAGCCCGGCCATGGCCATACCCACGTTGGCCAGGAAGGGGGCGGGGATCGTCGAGGAGACGCCGGTGGTCAGCAGCAGGGTGCCGTCGCCTCGGGCCAGCATCTGCGGCAGCACATGGCCAACGGCGGTCACCGCGCCCAGCACCTGCAGCTCGAACTGCGCGGTGACGGAGTCGACCGTGGTCTGTGCGGCACGGGTGATCGGCCCGGTCGGGCTGGGGCCGTATTCGAGCACGTCGATCGGTCCCAGGGTGTCCCCCGCCGCGGCGAGGGCTGTGGTGAGCGCGTCGCGATCGCGGATATCGGCTGGAAACGCGGCGGCGGTGATGCCCAGGTCGGCCAGCTCACCCACCAGGGTGTGCAGCTTGCTCCTGGTACGGGCGATCAGCCCGACCCGGAAGCCCCGGAGGCCGAATGCGCGGGCCACCCCCATCCCCAGCCCCGGCCCGGCACCGACCACAACGAGCGTCTTGGACACGGCAGATTCCTTCCGATCACAGCGATCGGACCGGTGCTACCGCAACCCGCCGCCGACCACTTACTGTCTGTGCGTGGCCCCATGATTTGTTACGGGGAAGGCCGCAACAAGACGGCACATTCATGTCGGTGACGCACACGGAGGTAACCATTGGCGCCCCGCAGGAACACCTCCCCGGACCCGCGACACCGCGACTCCACACCGCCCCCGGCAGCGGGCGGCGACCGCGAGTCCGACGAGGAAGCATGCCGGGAGGTGCTCCAGATCCTCGGGCTGATCGGCAGCAAGTGGAGCATTCTGATCGTCGGGCAACTCCGCGACCGCACCATGCGATTCGGTGAACTGCACCGCGCCGTCAAGGGCATCTCCCAGCGCATGCTCACCTTGACGCTGCGGCAACTCGAACGCGACGGCCTGCTGACCCGCACCGTCCACCCGAGCGTTCCCCCACGCGTGGACTACGCCCTCACCGCACTCGGCGCGACACTGCTGGACTCCGTCGTCGCTCTCGGCGAATGGGCCACCGCACACCGCCACGAGATCAACAACAACCGGCACCGCTACGACGCCACGCACCCCACACGGACCTGAATGGGCCCGTTGGTTGATGCTGCCGAGGTTCCGGGGCCGAGGCCGGTTCGTCCAGCGGCCGGTCGGTCCGCCCCACGAGCGCTCTTACTCGCTTGTCACCCGGGCGTCGGCTCTTACAAGCTGGCGGCTCATGTGCGTGCGCAGGGCGCACGCAAAGAGCTCGGGGAGGGTACAGGAGTGAGCCAGGGAACACAGGCAGGGGTTGGCGAGGCCAGGTCCGTGAGGGGGGCGGATGGCCGGGCGCTCGCCGCGGCCTCCGTCACCGTGGTGCTGTGGGCGTCGTCGTTCATCGCGATCCGCAGCTCCGCTGCGGATTTCGGGCCGGGCGCACTCGCCCTGGGCAGACTGGCGGTGGCGTCCGTCGTGTTGAGCGCCCTCCTGCTGGCCCGGCGCGGTGGATTCCCGCCCCGCGAGGCCTGGCCCGGCATCATCGCCTCGGGAGTCCTGTGGTTCGGCGCGTACATGGTCGCGTTGAACTGGGGTGAGCGGCATGTGGATGCCGGAACGGCTTCCCTGGTCGTCAATGTCGGGCCGATCCTGATGGCACTCCTGGGCGGATGGCTGCTGAAGGAGGGCTTCCCGCCCAGGCTGATGGCGGGCATGGCGGTGTCATTCGCCGGGGCCGTGGTGGTCGGGCTGTCCATGTCCGGCGGCGGAGAGTCGTCCCTCCTCGGCGTACTGCTGTGCCTGTTCGCGGCGCTGGCGTACGCGGTGGGTGTGGTGCTGCAGAAGCCGACGCTGAAGCACGCCACTCCGATGCAGGTGACCACGTTCGGTGCGCTCGCCGGAACGGTGGCCTGTCTGCCGTTCGCCGGCCAGTTGGTGTCGCAGGTGAGCCGGGCCCCGGTGTCGGCGACGCTGCAGATGGTGTACCTGGGCGTCTTCCCGACGGCCCTGGCGTTCACCACGTGGGCCTACGCCGTGTCCCGTACGACCGTCGGCAAGATGGGTACCACGACCTACGCGGTGCCCGTGCTCGTGGTCCTCATGTCGTGGCTGTTCCTCGGCGAGGTGCCCGGCTGGCTGACGCTCCTCGGTGGCCTCCTGTGCCTGTCCGGGGTAGCGGTGTCGCGGATGCGGGGGAAGGCGCGGGCGCAGGTCCCGGAGGACGCGCGTCGGAGCCGAGCGGCGGCACAGCCGGACGTCTCGGCGGAGTCTGCGCGGTAGGCGGCGGGCGCGGCGGTACCGGGGGCGCGAGCGAGGGCCGCAGGCCGGGGCGGCCCTCAGCGTGTGCGGCGGAGTACTGCCGCAGGATCACCGGGAGCGATAGCGTGCGGAACGAGGTGGAACGCCCCACCAACACTCCGATCAGATAAGGGGGTTGTTCTGGTATGAAACCGCCCAGACGCAGCGGCTTACGCAGAACATTCGCCGTCCTCATCACCGCGCTCGCCGTCACCCTCGGCCTGTCCGCCCAGGCCGGCACGGCCCATGCCGACGACGGTCCGGGCCTGAGCGGCCTGACCTTCACGTCCGTCAACAGCGGCCGGAACCTGGACGTACAGAACGGCAACACCGGTGACGGTGTCTTCATCGTCACCAACTCCGCGCCGGGCCACCACCAGAAGTGGACCGCCGGCGCGCAGCCCGACGGGTCGTTCACCCTCGTCAACGACGCCACCGGCAAGTGCATCGAAGCCGGCCATCCGCTCAAGCAGCGGTCCTGTTCCGGAGCGTCCGGTCTGCGCTGGTACTTCCAGCCCGTGAACGGCACCAGCGACACCTACCTGATCCGTAACGCCGGCGACAACAAGTGCATCGACGTCGTCCTGGGCGCCCAATACGACGACGCGTGGACCCAGGCCTACGGCTGCAACGGCAGCAAGGCGCAGCAGTGGAAGATCCCCTCGTCGGCGACCGGCCCCGCGTTCAAGGCCGCGGTGGCCTATGCGTCGAAGCGCTGCCAGAAGGACGCGGCGACCTGCTCGTGGACGAAGGGGTCGCAGGCCCCGGCCGAGCCGCTGCCCAAGCAGTGCATCTCTCCTGTTTGGTACAACGGCACCGAGACGCCGGTGCCGTGGACGTTCTCGCTCAACACCTCCAGCGGCTGGTCGAGCCAGCTCGGGGTGTCCTTCACCTCGACCCTCGGCACGGGTATGGCGAGCCCGGTGCAGACCAGCGTCAGCCTCACCCTCTCCGGCCAGGTCACCTATGACCTGCGGACGGATCTCGGCAACAGCCTGACGATCAACGTGCCGTCGCGTCACTACGGATGGGTGGCACTGTCGGAGCTGGCGACGAAGGTGACCGGTGAGTGGACCTTCGATGCGAACGGCTTCCCGTGGAAGGCGAAGGACACGGTCACCGTTCCGCTGCGGTCCGATGACCAGGGCCGGTCCAGCATCTATCTGGCGCAGACCAGCCCGGACTTCACGACGTGTAACAGCTGAATCAGAAAGTGGGCCCGCACGGGATCGTGCGGGCCCGCCCGTGGAGAGCGTCCCACTCCCCCGCGGGCCTCACACGGCCATTGCCTCCTGGATCCACCGGTTCACCCGGTACGGGAGCCACCACAACAGGGGGCCGGTGCGGAAGACCAGACGCTCCTCCAGGAAGTCGGCGGCGATGGCCTTCGGCACGGCCCGTAGCGGTGTCCCGTAGGAGAGTTGGGTGATCGCCTCCTGGTATTCGGGCTCCTCGGCGGTGAAGCGCCGCAGTTCGCCCCAGCGGCGGTCGCGGATCTGGACGAAGCCGGGGCCCTGGCGCCACAGGCACTTGCAGAGGTAGTGCTCGTTGCGCCACTGGGCGAGCGCGGCCACGGGGTCGGCGGGGCCGGTGAGGGTCCGGGGCGGCTGGAGGTGGCTGAGGTCGCGCCAGCCGTCGTCGGGCTCCGGGGACAGCCGCAGCTGCCACTGCACCAGCACGGCACGGGCCGTCAGATCGCGGATCAGGCACAGCCGCCGGACGGCGTGAGCGGCGTCGGCCGGGTCGTCGACCGCGGTCAGGTCGATCTCGCTGGTGAACTCCACCCGGCGTGCCCCGAGTTCCCACAGCTGGGCGGCCTGATCGTCCGGCGGGGCGGTCAGGTCGACGGCGCCCAGGCTCATGCCCGGCAGAGTGCAGGCTTCCTCGTCGTAGTCCCGCCAGGCCTGGAGGGTCAGTGCTCGGGAGGCGGGGGCGGCGGTGCTGGTCATGGGTTTCTCCGTAAGTTGTTAGTCGGCCCGGGAGGGCCGGGTGTGGCTTATGGGTTCTTGCCTTCAGTGGCTTCGCAGGAGTGGCCGCCCGGTCCTCCGGGGCGCCCTGGCTGCTGATTGAGATGTGCGCGCTGTGTGCGGTCGCTGATTACGGAGATGACAGCGGGGTGTTCCTCGGGCCGACGGCATGTCGTGCGGAATGAGGAGGGGCACGTGAGCGAGCGGAAAGCCCAGGTCTGGGCCGGTGTCGATGCCGGCAAGGGTCACCACTGGGCGGCTGCGGTCGATGAGACCGGCGCGACGCTGTGGTCGAAGAAGGTCGACAACGACGAGTCGGCGATCCTGACCGCGCTCGGCGAGATCCTCGAGCTGGCGGACCAGGTCCACTGGGCGGTGGACATCTCCGGTACGTCCTCCGCGCTGCTGCTTGCGCTGCTCGCAGCACACGGCCAAAAGGCCGTCTACGTGCCCGGACGCACGGTCAACCGCATGTCGGGCGCCTACCGGGGCGAGGCGAAGACCGATGCCCGTGACGCCTACGTCATCGCCGAGACCGCCCGCCACCGCAGCGACTTCGCCACCATCGACGTACCGGCGCAGCTGGCTGCCGACCTCGCGCTGCTGACCGCCCACCGCACGGACCTCGTGGCCGACCGAGTGCGAATGATCAACCGCCTGCGCGACGTGCTGACCGGCGTCTTCCCCGCGCTGGAGCGGGCCTTCGACTACTCCGCCCACAAAGGCGCGCTGGTCCTGCTGACGGGCTACCAAACCCCGGCCGCGCTCCGCCGCCGCGGCCGGGCAAGACTGACGGCCTGGCTGGCCAACCGCAGCGTCCGGAGCGCCGACACGGTCGCCGCGACCGCGCTGGAAGCCGCTCAGGCCCAGCAGACCGCGCTGCCCGGCGAGGACATCGCCGCACAGATCGTGGCCGACCTGGCTGAGCAGATCCTGTCGCTGGACGACAGGCTGAAGCGGATCGACAAGCAGATCCGCGAGACGTTCCGCAGCCATCCGCAGGCCGAGATCATCGAGTCCCTGCCCGGCATGGGCCCGATACTCGGCGCCGAGTTCGTCGTCGCAGCCGGCGACCTCACGGCTTACACGGACGCCGGCCACCTGGCATCGGCGGCCGGCCTGGTGCCCGTCCCGCGCGACTCCGGCCGACGCACCGGCAACCTGCACCGACCGAAGCGCTACAGCCGCCGGCTGCGGCGGGTGTTCTACCTGTCCGCGCAGACCAGCATCATCCGCGACGGGCCCAACCGGGACTTCTAACTCAAGAAGCGCGGCGAGGGCTGCAAGCACATCCAGGCCGTCATCGCTCTGGCCCGCCGACGGGCGAGCGTGCTGTGGGCCCTGCTGCGTGACGGACGGGTCTTCACCTCCGCCCCACCGGTCACGCAAGCGGCTTGACTTCGTCATTGAGACTCCTGCGGGGCACGGTTGTCCTGCTGCTGGCCGGTCGGTGTCTCAGACGTGGGCGACGAGGGCGCGGGCGGCGTCGCCGGGCTCTTCCTGCGGGGCGGCCGCGGCATGGGTGTGGCGCATGAAGTCGAGCCGCAGCAGGTCCTCGTTGACGGCGGCCGGTGCCAGATGGACGTACTGGCCGCCGTCGGTGAAGACCACCCCGAGGGTCACCCAGTGCTGGAGGAGGGCATGGACGGCGGCCTCGTCGACGGGGTGGTCGGGCAGGCGGGCGGTGAGCTTGCGGGTCAGCGCGGCGGGGGCGTGCGGCTGGTCGAGGAGCCGGAAGGCCGCGATCTCGGTGGGCGCGGTCAGTTCCATGGCGCCCCAGGTGAAGGCGTGCCGGCGGCTGACGAGCACAATGCGGTCGCCGAGGTCCGCATGGGTGAGCCTGCTGTCCGCGTGGCGCTTCTTCCAGGCGCCGAGGGCGTCGTTGAGCGCGGTGACGGTGGGCTCGGTGATGCCGCGCTCAGGTGCCTCGAAGACATAGGCCATGTCGAGGAGTTCGGACTCGGGCAGGTCGTAGGTGAAGCGGTAGTGCTCCTCGGGGCGCAGACCGGTGAAGCCGAGCTCGGGCCGGTTGAAGTACGGGCTGAAGCGTTCGATGGCGATGCGGGCGGACAGGTCGACCGGCGGGTCGAGGTGTTCCAGGGCCGGTATCTGGGCGATGACGGGTTCGTAGTCGGCGGCGCTCTCGCCGGGGAAGCCGTGGAGGTAGTTCCAGGAGACGGAGAGCCCGGTCTCGGCCCCGTCCCGGAGCATGCGGACGTTCTGACAGCCGCTCACACCCTTGTCCATCAGGTCGAGCACCCGGCTGTTGAGGCTCTCGATGCCCGGCTGGACGTAGATCATTCCGGCCTCGGCCAGGGTGCGCAGCTGGGTACGGCGCATGTTCGCCTTGATCTCGATGTGCATCCGCAGGTCGTAGCCGCTGTCGATGATGCGGGGCAGGACGGTGGTGAGGTAGCCCATGTCGAGGATGTTGTCGACGAGGTACATGTCGAGCACCCGGTGCCGGCGGGCCAGCTCCATGATCTCTTCGTAGAAGGTGTCGGGGCTCTTGCTGCGGAACTGCATGAACGAGCCGTTGAGGCCGCAGAAGGTGCAGTGGTGCTTCTCCCCCCACCAGCAGCCGCGGGCCCCTTCGACGACGAGCTTGGGCTCCACCCAGTTGCGGGCGACGGAGGACGCCAGCCGCTCGAAGTACCCGCTGTAGTCGGGCGGCAGGATGGTGGCGGGCGGCAGCGGGCGGGTGCTCATCGGGTTCGCGACGCTCTTGCCGTCGGCGCCCCAATGGCACAGCCCGGGGACGGCGGACAGGTCCCCGCCCTCGTCGAGAGCGGTGAGCAGCTGGGGGAAGGCGGCCTCTCCCTCGCCGCGGACCACGAAGTCCAGGAACGGGAAGTTGCGGTGGGTGGCGGCGCCCTGCTCGGCGTCGCAGTTGGCCCCGCCCATGACGGTTCTGATGTGCGGGGCGAGGCGTTTGACGTATTTGACGGCGGCGAGCGCGGCGGTGTTCTGCTGGAAGGTGGAGGTGAAGCCGACGACGTCGGGCCCGGCCGCGACGATCCGCTCGGCGATCTCCCGCACGAACTCCGGTACCACGCGGTGCAGTTCCTTGGACATCCGCAGCCGTTCGTCGCGCAGCTTGCCGCGCATCGAGACGCTGAACTCCGGTACGCGCCACTCGGGATCGTCGTACAGGGCGGAGGAGAACACCCAGTCGCCGCATCCCATGAAGTACGAGGAGAGCGCGTAGAACTGGTAGTCGTCCGCGGTGAAGGCGGTCCGTCGGGTGATCCAGTCGGTGAACTCCAGGTTCGCGTGCAGGACATCGGCCCGGCCGGAGGTGCGCTCGTCGACGCTTCGTCTCAGGATGCCGAGGGCGAGGGACGGGAGGTCGATCGGGGACCAGGGCATATTGACCAGCAGGACGCGCATGGCGGCTCCTCGTACGGCGGGTGGGGTGGGAGGCGGCCGGGCGGGCGGCCGGTGACGTGCGCGGGTCCGGCCGGCCCGGTGTGCACCGGGCCGGCCGGGGAGGATCAGTCCTCCTCGGTGTCCTCGGCGTTGCGGAACGGGACGGTCACCGTGATGCCGATGCCCGGCCTGCGGTTCTCCTCGTCACCCGCGAGCGGGTCGTTGTGGATGATGTCCTTCTGCATGGCTGCTGCTCCTCTTCTGCCGGTTGCGGAACGGATCTCACGATCCGGGGGGACCGGACGGGCCGGTGCCTCCCAAGACCCCGTCCCTCGATGGACGGGGGGTTCGGTGGGCCGCGGGGGCGCGGCGCAGATGCTGGTCCAGAAAGCCCATGGCGCGGCGCAGCACGGCCACATGGTGGGCGCCGGTGTAGCCGTCGTGGCCGGTCTCCAGCCACATCGACTCGTGTGCCGCACCGGCCTGCCGCAGCGCGCTGAGGTAGCTCCGTACCTGGCCGGGCGGGCATTTGGCGTCGAGGGTGGCGGCGATCACCAGCACCGGGGCCCGGACGTCGGCGGCGTAGTGGAGGGGTGAGCTCCGGGCGTAGCGCTCGGGCACCGCGTCGGGCGTGCCGCCGAACAGCCGCTCGTCCAGGGCCCGCAGTGCGGGGGTGCCGGTGCGGTACGCCGCCGCGCAGTCGGCGACCGGTTTGACGGCGACGCCCGCCTGCCAGAGGTCCGGCCGGGTGCCGAGTGCCAGCAGGGCCAGGTAGCCGCCCCAGGAGGTGCCCCACAGGCCGATCGCGTCCGTCCGGGCAAGCCCGCGGCGGAGCAGATCGGCACGGACCGCGACGAGGTCGGCGACCTGGGTGAGCCCGACGCCCGCGCCGTACGCGGTGCGCCAGCGGGGGCCGTAACCGGTGGAGCCGCGGTAGTTGACCCGGGCCACCGCGAACCCGGAGGCGACCAGGGAGTGCACCTCCGGGTCGTAGGCGTCACGGTCGTGGTCGGCGGGGCCGCCGTGTATGAGGAACACCAGCGGTGGCCGCCGGCCGGTCATCGGGTCCGGGGTGCTGAGCAGGGTGTGCACGGGGCCGTCCGGGCCGGGGGTCCACAGTTCGCGGTGCCGCCCGGGCGTGGGGGCGGGCAGGGTGGCGAGCTCCGGGAGCCGGGTGCCGGCGGTGGAGCGCATCCGGGGCGGGGTGGCGGTGTCGGTCCAGAGGTAGTGCACCTCGTCGCCCTGGTGCGGGGCGGCGTCGAGCAGGGTGCCGGGCGGGGAGGGCACCGGGGTCAGCGTGCGCCGGTCGAGGTCGGCCGCGGCGAGGGTGGAACGGCCGTGGCGGTCCTGGCGGATGAGGACCCGGCGTCCTGTGGGGTACCAGCGCGCGGTGATCTCGGTGTCGAAGCGGCACCAGTCCTGGGGCAGCAGCCCGCTGCCGGGCCGCCATGTCGCGAGCCGGTAGTGGTCGTGGTGCTCCTGGACCAGCAGCAGCTCGGTGCCTGCCGGGGACGGCGCGAAGCCGAGCGCCCACAGCCGGCCGTGGTGTCCGGAGAGCTGGTCGAGCACCGCCCCGGAGCAGGTCAGGAGGGTGACCGCCCGGTCGGATCCGGCCGTCCCGGACAGGGCCAGCAGCCCTCCCGAGGGCGAGATGCCCGCCAGCCGCGCCTGCCCGTCGACGGTCCACACCTGCCGGGCCGGACCTCCCGGCCTTCCGAGGTGGACGGTCATCCCGCGGCCGTCGCCGAGTCCGATGGCGACGGTCCCGGCGTCGCTGACGGCGAGGCCGTGCGGGAGGCCCGGCGGCAGACCGGTGAGGCCCGGCTGCCGGGCACCGCCCTCGAAGTCCTGGAAGTACCAGAGCCCGAGGCCGCCGCGGTCCTCCGCGAACCACCACACCCGGGCCTCGGCGTCGAGGGCGCAGTGCAGGGTGCCGTGCGGGCTGTCGGTGACCTGGCGTGCGGTGCCGGTGGCGGCGTTCCAGGTGAAGATCTCGCAGCGGCCGTCGGCGTCCGCGGCCAGCGCCATCCGCGCGGGGTCGCGCGGGCAGACCTCGGGGAGCGCCGGGTGGTAGACCCGGAAGCCGGTATGGGAAGGCGGCAGGGCGGCGCGGTGTGCCGCGGTCATGCTCATACGGGCTCCGTAGCGGCGTGGCGGGTGCGGGCCGGTGCCGCACAGGTCGTGTAGAGCGCGAGCCCGGCCAGCAGCGCGGCGCAGCCCACGAGGGTGGCGGCGGCCCCGGCCCGGTCGGCCGACAGCCCGGCCAGGGCGGGCGCCACGGCCGCGGCCGCGCCCGACACGGTGGCCAGTACGGTGCCGGTGCGGGCCTGGAGCCCGGGTGGGATGACCTGGATGATCCGGGCCTGCAGCGCCACGGTGGCGGCCGGCGTCAGCAGACACAGCAGGCCGAACAGCAGGCCGAAGTGCCAGGCGTCGCGGGCCGTCGCCAGGGCCGCGGCCGGCGGCACCATCAGCCAGGAGACCGTCATCAGCACGCGGCCCGTGGGGCGCCGGCCGGCGATCCGGGGTGCGGCGAGCGCACCGGCCAGGCCGGCCGCCCCGGCGAGCGCGAGGACCAGACCCAGCGGCGCCGCGCCCCGGCCGTGGTTCTGCAGGGCGAAAACCGTCGTGTAATACAGCGCGACGAGCAGGGCGTTGACGGCCGAGATCCAGACGAGCGCCAGCCGCAGGAAGGGGTCGCGGCGGATCAGTGCCAGTCCCGCCCCGGCTTCGGAGGTCCGGGCCCGCAGACCGCGGTGCACCGTGCCGGCCGGCGGACGCTGCGTACGGTGCGGGACGAGGGGGGAGCGCATGGCGGCAATACAGCCGGCCGCGACGGCGTACGAGAGGGCGTCCGCCAGGAAGGGCAGCCAGCGTTCGGCGTGGAAGAGCAGCCCGCCCAGTGCGGGACCGAGGACGAGTGCGCCCCGCTCCCCCGCCTGTAATCGGGACAGGACGCGCCGGTGCTCCGCGGGCGGGCACACCAGCGCGACGGTCCCGAGCGCCGCCGCCTCATAGCAGGAGGTCGCGCAGCGCTCGACGAGCACGGCGGCGACGAGCACGGCCAGCGGGACCTGGCCCGCGGAGACGGCGAGGGTGACGCCGGCCATCGCGGCGGCGGAGACCAGTGCGGAGCCCACCATCAGGTGCTTGCGCGCCCCGCGGTCGGCGGGGACGGCGGCGAGCGGGCCGAGCAGCAGCGTGGCGGCCGCGGAGAGTCCGGCGAGGGCACCGACCTCGGCGGGGGACCGGCCGAGGGTCAGCAGCAACAGCGGCAGCACGAGCCCGGACGTCTGGCTGCCCAGGGCGTCACAGGTGCCCGCCCCCCAGAACAGCCGGAGGTCGCGGCGGACGTGGGGCAGCGGCGCGGCCGGTGCCACCGCCGGGGCGGATCCGGTCATCAGACACGGCCCGGGGACGGTCTCGCGGTGCCGGGGCGGGCGCCGTCGTGCGCCGTCCGTGCTGGGCGGAGGACCGTGCGGCCGTTCGTCGGGCCGTCCGCCGAGCCGTCCGCCGGGCCGCTCGTCGGGCCGCCCGGCGTCGCGTCCCAGGAGGAGACGCGCGATAAGTCGTAGGGTGCGCCGCCTGCCGCTGATGTCGCTGACCGTTCCATGCGAAGCCACCTCACACATGTGGGCAGACCGTGAAGATCGCCTCACCAATAGGTCAACTTGCGGAGGAAATGTGCCCGAATCGTGCCGGAGCTTAGCCAGACAGTGACGTGGGCCACAAGGTGTGCGCGCAGAACACCTTCGAGCGGTTCGTCCGGGCGGGCCGTCGCCCCCGCGACCAGCACTCCGCCGCCCTCAACTCCTCGCGTCAGCCGCGGTGAGCAGTCCGCAGAGATCGCCGGACGAGCAGGCCCGTCAGGGCGTGGGCTCCACCAGCTGTGCGTACTCCTTGCCGAGCTGCGACATGGCGTGCTCGAACTCCTTGCGGGAGACGGCCTCTTGCAGCGTGCTGAGGACCGCCCGTACACCGCGGTCGGCTTCCGGCCCGGACAGGCCGGTGCGCCGGCGCACCTTGCGGATCGACTCCTCCGGCCCGAAGATCACCATCTCTCCCCGCCCCTGCTGGAGCGAGACACGCAGCGGCTCGGGAAGTTCGAGGGCCAGATCGCGGGCTTCGCCGTCGCTCAGCCGCAGCGCCAGCGTCTCAAGAGTGGCGCGGGTGAGATCGGCCGCTTCCTGTCGTGAGAGCCCCGCGCGATCCGCCACTGCCTGGAAGAACTCCTTGACGTCCATGCGAGCCTCCACCACGGAATCGAGGGATGAACGAGGGAGGCAACCTCACTCACCACCTTGCCACGATCCCCCGCCCCCCGTCGGCCGACCAGCGACCCGCCACCCGCTGCACGGGTGCGGCCACCGAAAGTCACCAGGTCACGGGCGGTATGGAGCCGCGCCCGGAAGGCGTCCGACCTGGGGTGAGGCCGGGCCAGGCGCCTTCCGCGCGAGCCGGAGCCCTCCCCTCTGTCGAACCGGCCGGTCAGCCCGGCAGGTTCGATGCGGTGCCCGACGGTGTGCCGGCCCGCGGTGAGCCGTCGCAGAACGCGGCGGCGCCGCAGAGGGCGGATTCGGGGCGGATGGGGACGCCGTTGGTGCGCAACACGTCACGGACATCGAGGATCAGCGGGAAGACCTCATGGTTCCAGTCCTCGCCCTGCTCGTCCCAGGCCCGCTGCTCGGCCTCGACCGCCATCCGGTCCTCGGCGAACACCCGCTCGGTGAAGCGCCGGATGAGCGGCCAGGCGAGATTCAGGGCTCCCGGGATCGGCGGCTTCGCAATCATGAGCAGGCCATAGGCATGATGGGTGCGCTGCTCCGCGTCCTTCGGTACATAGACCGCCCAGAGGGAGAAGGCCGGGAGTTCGGCGTTCTCGGGAACCGCTTGAAGGGTCTGATAGGGGTACTCGGTACGGACGGTGATGACGTCGGGCGAATTTCCCCCGCCGAAGCCCTCGCCGGACAGCAGACCGGCGCCGCGGTCCTTCTTTCCACCGGCATGAACGAACAGATACCGGGCCTCCACGAATTCCGGACCCGTTTCGTATCCTAGGAGCTCGGGCTGAATCTTGCCGAGGACACCGCGGTGCAGGAACTGGTGGTTCATGTCCAGCAGATTCTCGTGCATGAACGAGTAGTGGCAGCGCACCGTGCGCGAAAACACCATGGTCTTGTGCTTGGCCGAATCATATTCCGGCAGCTCGGGAAGCGGAGTCGTATCCGCCTTCTCCGGGTCACCCGGGAAGACGAACACCAGGCCGTACCGTTCGCGGACCGGATAGGGGCGCACACCGCGCGGCGGCCGGTCGACCCCCTTGGGCAGATACGGGATCTGCGAGATCCGGCCGTTCCCACGGTAGGCCCAGGCGTGGTAGCAGCAGCGCAGCGTCTCGCCCTCGACGACGCCCATGCTCAGCGGTACCTGGCGGTGGGCACACCGGTCCTCCAGGGCGAAGACCGTGCCGCTTGCGCCGCGGTAAAGCGCAATCCGCTCCCCCGCGAATACGGCGGCGAAGGTCTTGTTCTTCGGCACGCTTCCGGATACCGCGACCGGGTACCAGAAATTCGGATTGATTCCGGTGCGCCGAAGGTCGGTCTTCGCTCCGGCACGGTGTTCACGCACAGGGTCCCTGCCCCCGGCCGCCACGGCCGAAATCTCCCCGTCCCATGCGGGATGAGCCTTGGTCATACATTTCTCCCTCGCACGCAGGTCAGTGATACGGAACGGGGAAAACGTCGGGTTTCCGGCGGGCAGCGCGCCGGATCCGTTCTCCGCGATCACCTTGTGCGTTTCCCCCGGGACGGCGGCAATCAGACTCGCCCCGGAGGATGACTAGGCCGTTTGCGTGCGGCAAGCGTGATGTACGGCGTGCCGGAGCGGCGACGCGGGCCGTCCCGCCGCCCCGGCCGTGACTCCCCGGTGGCCCAGCGGAGCCCCGGCGAGCCCGCGCTGTCAGGCCAGGGCTCTCCGTTCGTCCGGCGCGTCGGACCGTTGCGGCGCGCGGCACCGTCGACGAGCCGGGCAGGGCGTCACGACCAGCGGACCGGGAGCTGCCGCGGGCCGCGGAGCAATGCGCCCAGCCGCCAGCGCAGGTCGGCCGGGTGGGCGTCCAACTCCAGCTTCGGGCAGCGTTCCAGGAGGGTGCGCACCGCGATCCGGGCCTCCAGGCGTGCGAGCGGGGCACCGAGGCAGAAGTGGATGCCATGGCCGAAGGCCACATGGCCGCGGGCGGCGCGGGTGATGTCGAAGCGGTCGGGATCGTCGAAGCGGAGGGGGTCGCGTCCCGCGTCGGCGATCACGGGGAGCACGACCTCGCCACCGCCGGGGACGACCGTGCCCGCTATGTCGGTCGGGTCGATGGTGAAACGGAAGGTGGAGGTCTCCAGCGGCCCGTCGTAGCGCAGCATCTCCTCGACCGCGCCGTCGATCAGCGACAGATCGGCGCGCAGCGCGGCGAGTTGGTCCGGGTGGGTGAGCAGCGCCAGGACGCCGTTGGCGATGAGATTGCCGGTGGTCTCGTAGCCGGCGATCAGCAATAACTGGGCCATGCCGAGGAGTTCCTCATGGCTGAGCCGGTCGCCGTCCTCGTCGCTCACCGCGATCAGGTCACTCAGCAGGTCGTCCCCGGGGCGGGCGCGCTTGGTCTCCACCAGCCGGTCGAGATAGCCGGTCATGGCCGCCAGCGCTTCCCTGGTCTGCGGTGTGGGGGCGCCGACCATCAGGATGTCGGTCCAGGTACGGAAGGTGTCCCGCTCCAGGAAGGGAACTCCCAACAGCTCGCAGATGACCGTGATCGGGAGCGGGAAGGCCAGCGCCTCGACGAGGTCGGCGCGGCCGTCGGGGGCGGCGAGCATCGCCTCCAGGAGCTCATCGGTCAACTCCTGGACGCGCGGCGCGAGGGACGCCACCCGGCGCGCGGTGAAGGCACGGGCCACCAGACCGCGCAGCCGGGTGTGCTGCGGCGCATTGGAGCGGAGCATCGACACACCGCTGGACACCGGCTGCATCGGCTGCGCGGACGAGGCGTGCCGCCACTCCTTCGACAGCCGGGGGTCGCTGAGCGCCGCGCGCACCTCGTCGTAGCCGACGACCAGCCAGACGGCCGTGCCCTCCGGGAGCCGTACCCGATGCACCGGGCCTCGCGCGCGCAGCCGCGCGTACACCTCATAGGGGTCGCGGACGAAGTCCTCCCCCAATGCCGCCAGATCCACGGTCCCCACCGGTTCGGTTGTCATCCGGCCTCCTGTCCGTCGTGACGCTGCCTCGGGACGACTGGGTACGGGGGAACCCTCCCCGTCGGCGGAGCCACTAACCGCGGCCCGCGTCGAAATGCCGGACGGCGCGGCCGAGTTCGGGAGGTCGGCGATGCGGGTGCGCCGGACATGCCGCTGCCGCCGTCCCCTTCGGGCCGGCGGCAGGAGGCAGCCCCCAGTCCGGGACCGTCTACCGCTGGATCAGATACAGCAGCAGAGCGGAGATGGCGGCCCCGGTCATGCCCTCGATGGCATGGGCGGCGGTGAAGCGGGCGTACCTCCTGAGCCGGTGGCGTCGTGGCTTCGCGGGAACACGCGGCGGGGGTTGCTGGGCCTCCGCATGATCCTTCATGGGCTTCTCCTTGATCGGTGGTGGGTGGTACGTACGGGCCCGGCCCTTCGGCGGTGTCTCATCGCCGGGCTTCCGGGGGCAGTTGGGCCGCCTGCCCGGCCCGTTCAGCACCCCGCACACCCTGCGGACAGGGGGGCCTGTGGCTCGGCGAACTGCTGCAGCTCGGGTCCGGAACGCGCCAGCAGCCAACCGGGGTCCGGAAGCGGGGCTCCGGGGGCCGGGTTGGGCAGATGCCGGTGCGGTGAGTAACCCAGAGCGGTGGCGATGGTGCGCCACAGGCGCGCGTCGATGAGGTTGTCGTCGGCCGCGTGGTGGATGGCCAGGCAGTGCGCGGAGAGCTGGTCCTCGGCGCCGGCGGCGAAGCGCCACCAGAAGACCGCCGCCTCGTGCCGGTTGATGGAGTAGAGCAGGCACGCAAAGGTCCGGGCGCCGGCCGCGTCGTAGTCCCGGGCGAACTTCTCCAGACGCCCCAGGTGCCCCCCGCGCAGCACCGACTCGCACAGTGTGTGCAGATGCCGACGCAGCTCCTCGGGGCCTGCCGTGGAGCTGGGAACGGGCCTGGGCCGTGGACGCCGGGGCAGCGGCCGGGCACGGCCGGGGCGCGCCGGCGCCGGGGCGCGGTCGTGCCGCCCTTCGGGAACCGGCCGTGCCGGGGGTGTCTGCCGCTCGGCCTCGGCAATCCGCTCGGCCTCGGCGATCCGCTCGGCCAGTCGGCGGGTGAAGGCTTCAGGGTCGTGGTCGGCCAGTACGCTACCCACCTCATCGGCTTCGGCCTGCAGAATGTCTTCGATGGTCACGACGGTTCTCCTTCCTGCTCGTTCCGGAGATAGGAGGCCGCGAGTTCCTTGGCGAGCTGGCGGCCGCGGGAGTAGTAGGTGCGCGCCGTGCCCGGGGTGATGCCGAGGGTCTCGGCGATCTCCTCGTAGCTCAGCTGCGCCACGCGGAGCCGGACGCAGTCCGCCTGCACCGGCTCACGCCGGGCCAGTTCGTCCATGGCGCGGTCGAGGGCGTCGAAGGTGCCGAGGTGCAGGATCTGGTCGACGCAGGACTGACGGCGCCCGGCTTCGGCGGCCGCGGCCCGTTCGCGGCGGGTCACGCGGTTACGCGAGCGGATGTAGTCCTTGATGGCGTCACGCAGGATGCGCAGGCCCAGGGCCCGGTAGTTGCTGTGCGCCAGGAAATCGTCCCACTTCGCATGGATCTTCATCCCGGCTATCTGGACCACGTCCTCGGCGTCCTGACGGTTGCGCAGCAGCTGCATCGCGTAGCCGAGGTAACCGTGCTGCACCTCCTTGAAGAAGGGGGTGAAATCGACCCGGAGTCCGTCCATGGGGTCGGGGCGCAACTGTTGTCCGTCTCCGTAGTCGCTCACCGGGCAGCCATCCCTCGGCCTGCCACGGGCGGGCGGACGACACCGGGATGGACCTGCCCAGGGAGATCCCGTTCGGCACCGCACCGGCTGTCACGGTCCGGGTCGTACAACGTGCTGCAGGCCGACGGGCCGCAGGTCCGCGAGGCGGTGTGGGTGCTCTCGCGCGCACGGGCGCGGAGCACAGCCGGGGTCGTCCTGGCCGCGCCGCCCATGGCTGGCGTGCCCCAGGGCCACTGGTGATCCACTGCCTCTCCTTTCGATGTTCGCGGTGAACTCGCCAGCGTCCGGATGACGCCGGCGAAGACCGCTCTCTTGCCCCTAGACCGCTCGCGAAGCCGGGATTGTTAATCGGATCCGTGGACCAAAAATGACCATCCGCAGTCGCCTGCTCACGTTGAGCTTCTGACCTGCGGCGTTGAGGGATTGCGGGGCGGGAGAGTGGCGCGGATCACACTCTTGTGCGGGCGGGAGGGGCAGGGCGCGCGGCGACTGACACCCTGGCAACACACGTAAGGGCCTCCTGGCATCGGTGCGGATGTCGCCATCCACACCGAGCCAGAAGGCCCTCGCCGCGCCGTAGCGCCACCCTGGGCGTGTCACCCGTCACCCACACGCCGGGACACCACACCCAGGCCGCGGCCGCCAGGGACGGGAGGGGGCGATCCCTGCCGGGCGAGGCGCGGGCGCGGTGGCACTGCTCGCCGGGTCACCGCGGAAGCGGACCGTCCCGGGCCGACGCTGCTCCGCGGCCGCCGGAGCAGCGTCCGCTCACACGTAGGTGTATCCGCCGGCGACGACCGTGCTGCCGCCCGGCGTGGTGACCACCACGGGGACGTTGCCGAGCGGGCCGGCCGGGGTGAAGCCGATCAGCGCCGTACCCGACGCATTGACCGAAACCCCCGTCGCCGCCACCCCGTTGAACGTGACCGACGCCCCACTCAGATTGCTCCCCGTCACCACGAACGCCGTACCACCCGCCGTACTCCCCGACGACGGCGACAGCAAGGTCACCACCGGCAGGGGCGGTGCCGTGTAGGTGTATCCGCCGGCGACGACCGTGCTGCCGGCCGGTGTGGTGACCACGACCGGGACGTTGCCGAGCGGGCCCGCCGGGGTGAAGCCGACCAGGGCCGTACCCGACGCATTGACCGAAACCCCCGTCGCCGCCACCCCGTTGAACGTGACCGACGCCCCACTCAGATTGCTCCCCGTCACCACGAACGCCGTACCACCCGCCGTACTCCCCGACGACGGCGACAGCAAGGTCACCACGGGCGGAGGTGCCGTGTAGGTGAAGCCGCCCGCGACGGTGGTACTGCCGGCCGGTGTGGTGACCACGACCGGGACGTTGCCGGCGGGGCCGGGCGGCGTGGTGCCGGTGAGCACCGTGCCCATGGCGTTGATGGACACTCCCAGTGCCGCGACGCCGTTGAAGGTGACCGTCCCGCCGGTGAGGTTGGTTCCGATGATGGCGAACGCGGTGCCGCCGGTGGTGGGCCCACTGGCGGGGACGAGCGCGGTGACCGTCGGACCGGTCGGCGGGGTCACGGTGTAGGTGTAGCTCACCGCGTTGGAATGGCCCCTCGGTGTGGTGGCGATGACCTGGACGGTGCCCACGGCGTGTGCCGGTGCGATGACGGTGACCGAGTTGCCGGAGGGGTCCTGGGCGATGATGGTGGCGGGGACACCGCCGAAGGTGACCTGGTTCGTGCCCAGCAGGCCCGACCCGGTGAGCAGGACGGTGTTGCCTCCGGAGGTCGGTCCCGAGGCCGGAATGGCGTTGTACAGTCTCGGATATCTGGGCCAGTCTCCCCCGCCCCCGTCCCCACCGGGCCAGGAGCCCGAGGCCTGCGGAATTCCTTGCTGCTGTATGACTTCGGACATGACTTCTCCCTGGGCAGCCGCCACTCCGTCGCCGTTTCACGAATCCATTCGTGAAACGGGTCTGTGCGGAACGGAAGTTGCCGCCGTCGAATGTTGGGTGTCTGCGACGGTAGGGTTCCCGGCGGATCGGAAGAAGGCGTGTACGTGACAGCAATGATGCGTTCGGCGATCAATATGACAATACGTAGATGAGCGTCACTCCCGCACCGTGGCCCGGCGTACGCGGGTATTCCGTTGCCGCCTTTTCTGCGCCGTGGGTGCGGACGGCAGGCGTACGGGGAGCGCGGCTCCCGCAGGTAGGTACCGATAGCGGCCGGCTGAGGTCACACGACGGGCCCGGGGACTGATAGTGCTCGTCCCCGGGCCCACTCCCTGTTCTTCGGTCCCCTGGCTGAGGGGAGGGCCGCTTACAGGTGGTAGATGGTCGCGGGCCAGTTGGCCTTCCAGTTTCCGTCGCCGAACTGGAGGTTGACGGAGCACCTGCCGACATTGCCGTCACAGTTCAGGCTGTTCGCCGGAACGGGAGCCGCAAGCCGTGCGCCGTCGGCGGACCGGAACGCCTGGTGGAAGATGTTCGCGGACCAGCTCGCCCGCCAGTACCCGTCGCCGAACTGCAGATTGGCAATGCATTTTCCGGTATCGCCGTCGCAGTTGAGAGCGGTCACCGGAACCGGGGCGCGATAGGCGGACCGGGGTGTCTGATGGAAGATGTTCGCCCCCCAGCTGGCCTTCCAATTGTTGTCACCGAAGCGGAGGTTGGCCGTGCACTGGTAGGTGTCGCCATCGCAGTTGAGCGCCGTCACCGGAACCGGAGCGGCGGTTGCCGGACCCGCCAGCCCGATGGCCAGAGCCCCCAGAGCAGCGCATGTGCCGACGATGGTGCGTCGCATAGCCGTTTCCTTCCGTCGTGGGCGCGCAGCGCGCCCGACCACGGAGAAGGATCTGCTGATTCCCGTCGCTCCGAGCCTGCACCTCACGGCCTTCAACAGAAGGTGTGAAGGCCCGCACCCACGCCCGAAGCGGGCACGGCACTGCCGGTCGGTACGGGTGGTGAACAGCGCAAACGTAGTGATCCAGGGGGCGCAAAGAGGGCGCACTCACGGTCTCCCCGGCTCTGTGCGGCCCATGCCCCAGGCACGGTCCGGCTGCCCCGTGGCGGCCTCGGCGGACCGGCGCTTCCGTGCGGAGCGTCTGTGGGCATGAGGACGCCGCCCAGGCGGGTAGGTTCTCCGATTCGGCGCGGCGCCGGGGCGTATCTCACCGGTACGGGTGGCCCTGTACTCCGGTTGGCGTCGGTGCTTCTGCGAGCCGGCCGGTTCGGTGCTGGGCTGGCGGCACAAGCCGTACACCGGCTGGCTTTGGTGTGCCCTTGCGCCCCTTCCCTATCGACCTCCACCCCTGCGTGCCGGGAGCCGACTTCGCCCGCGTGCGAAATCACTGATGCCCCCGGAGCACCCGCAGCCGCCCTGAAGGAGAGAAGTGACCACTACCTCATTGCGTCCGACTGGCGCCCCGGAAATTGAACAGCTTCCGGAACCGCCGCTGCGCAGATCGCTGGAAATCCAGGGAAACATTCTTTCCGCTTTCAACAAGGACTATATGGCGTTCCGCTATGTGCGCTTCGCCGACGGTGCGGGCGGCCGTGGCTGGCTGTCCGTCATGCTGAATACGGTCTCGGTGACCGCTACGGTCGAGGACTTCAATGAGGAGTTCTCCCTCTCCCGCCGGGCCTACGGCCAGGATCCGTCCATCGCCGCGACCTGGGTCGGGGTGTCCTTGACGTTCCAGGGCCTGCTCCAGGTCGCCCGGGAACCCGACAAGGTGAAGCAGGATCTGGCGCCGTTCGCGTCGTTCGTGAAGGGCGCGGCCGGACAGGCGGCGGACCTCGGCGACGACGGTACGAGCGCACCGGAGCACTGGCATTTCGGCTCGGACCGGACCGGGACCGGCGTTCATGCCGTACTGATCGTCGCCGCGGACACGGAGGCGGCGCTGAACGAAAAGCTCAAGAACATCGCCGCCGCGGATGCGGCGCACGAGGTGACGCTGGTCCACCAGGACGACGGCCGCACCCTGACCGGAGATCTGCGCGGACACGAGCACTTCGGGTACAAGGACGGCATCTCCCAGCCGGGAGTCAAGGACTTCCACCGCGAGGACCGGGACAATCCCGGTTTCCGGGACAACCGCCCGGGATCCACCCTGGTCGAGCCCGGCGAGTTCGTCTTCGGCTACAAGAGTGAGAGCGGAGCACCGCCCGAGGCTCCCCAGTGGCTGGACAACGGTTCGCTCCAGGTGGTGCGCCGGCTGCGACAGGACGTACCCGCCTGGAATGACGCCGTGGTACGCGAGGCCGCCAAGTTCCGGCCGAACGGCATCTCCCCCGATCTGCTGGGCGCATGTCTGGTCGGCCGCAAGAAGGACGGCACGCCCCTGGCGCAGGGCGAGAACCCGGTGACCGGGGTCGGTCCGGAGCGCAACGATTTCACCTACGCGAACGACGGCCAGGGAAAGCAGACCCCGTGCGCCGCGCACATCCGCAGGTCGCATCCCCGTCACTTCGAGCCCACCCAGAAGCACCGCGTCATGCGCCGCGGCATTCCGTACGGTCCCGCGTACACGGGCAGCAATGGGGACACGGACCGCGGCCTGATGTTCGTGTGCTATGGCACCTCGCTGGAGCGGCAGTTCGAGTTCCTGCAGCGGGCCTGGTCGAACAACCCCAACTTCCTGCCCGGAGACAGTGGTGCGCCCAACGGCATCGACAAGGTGACCGGCACCATCCGGCAGGGCGGTTCCGGCAGCCCAGACGCCCATATCGTGCTGGAAGACGGCCAGGAGGGCACCGTCTCGATGAACCGGTTCGTGCAGACCACCGGTGCGGTGTACGCCTTCACCCCCTCCATCAGCACCCTGCGGCGGCTCGCCGCGCACCAGTCCCTGCACGAGAAGGGCTGAGCCGCCATGAACGACAGCCGTCATGAGCTCCGCGGTGAGCGCGCCGGAGCCGAGCGCGCCAACGAGAAGACCTATCAGCAGCTCGCCCGTGAACTCCTGCTGGTCGGCCCCGAGCCGGCCAACGAGGACCTCAAGCTGCGCTACCTCGACGTACTGATCGACAAGGGGCTGGAGCGCCCCGCAGCACCCAAGCGCATCCTGATCGTCGGAGCGGGCATCGCCGGTCTGGTGGCCGGCGATCTGCTGACCCGTGCCGGGCACGATGTGACGATCCTGGAGGCCAACGCCAACCGGGTCGGCGGCCGCATCAAGACCTTCCACGCCAAGAAGGGCGAGCCGCCGCCCTTCACCGACCCCGCGCAGTACGCGGAGGCCGGGGCGATGCGCCTGCCCAGCTTCCATCCACTGACCCTGGCGCTGATCGACAAACTCGGCCTGAAGCGGCGGCTGTTCTTCAACGTCGACATCGATCCGTCGACCGGCAATCAGACCGCCCCCGTTCCGCCGGTGGTCTACAAGTCGTTCAAGGACGGCAAGATCTGGACGAACGGCGACCCCAGCCCCGAGTTCCGGGAGCCGGACAAGCGCAACCACACCTGGATCCGCACCAACCGCGCCCAGGTGCGCCGCGCCCACTACGCCAAGGACCCGTCCCAGATCAACGAGGGCTTCCACCTCACCGGCTGCGAATCGCGGCTGACCGTGTCCGAGATGGTCAACCAGGCCCTGGAGCCGGTGCGCGACTACTACTCCGTGCTGCAGAGCGACGGGAAGCGCGTCAACAAGCCCTTCAAGGAGTGGCTGGACGGCTGGGCCGGGGTCGTCCGCGACTTCGACGGCTTCTCCATGGGCCGCTTCCTGCGCGAGTACGCCGGGTTCAGCGATGAGGCCATCGAGGCGATCGGCACGATCGAGAACATGACCTCGCGGCTGCACCTCGCCTTCTTCCACAGCTTCCTGGGCCGCAGCGACATCGACCCCACCGCCACCTACTGGGAGATCGAGGGCGGCAGCCGGAAGCTCCCGGAGGCGCTCGCCAAGGATCTGCGCGACCAGATCGTGATGGGCCAGCGGATGGTCCGGCTGGAGTACTACGATCCCGGCCGCGACGGCCATCACGGCGGACTCGCCGGACCGGGCGGCCCCGCCGTCGCCATCCAGACCGTGCCCGAGGGCGATCCGTCCGGAGAGGTCGAGACCTGGACCGGGGACCTGGCGATCGTCACCATCCCGTTCTCCAGCCTGCGGTTCACCGCCGTGACCCCGCAGTTCTCGTACAAGAAGCGCCGGGCCGTCATCGAGACGCACTACGACCAGGCCACCAAGGTGCTCCTGGAGTTCTCGCGCCGCTGGTGGGAGTTCACCGAGGAGGACTGGAAGCGGGAGCTCGACGCCGTCGCGCCGGGTCTGTACGACTACTACCAGCAGCGGGGCGAGGACGACGCCGAGGCCGCGCTGGCCGTTCCGCACAGCCTGCGGGACCTGCCCACGGGGCTGCTCGGCGCCCATCCGAGCGTGGACGAGAAGCGCATCAGCCCACAGCAGGTGGAGTACTACCGCAACTCCCCGCTGAGCGGCGGCGTACGGCCGGCCACGCATGCCTACGGCGGCGGTTCCACCACCGACAACCCCAACCGTTTCATGTACTACCCCTCGCACCCCGTCCCCGGCAGTCAGGGCGGTGTGGTGCTGGCGGGCTACTCCTGGTCGGACGACGCCGCGCGCTGGGACTCCTTCGAGGACGCCGAGCGCTACAGCTACGCCCTGCTCAACCTCCAGTCGGTGCACGGCCGCCGGATCGAGGTCTTCTACACCGGGGCCGGCCAGACCCAGAGCTGGCTGCGCGACCCGTACGCCTGCGGTGAGGCCGCCGTCTACACCCCGCATCAGATGACCAGCTTCCACCTCGATGTGGTGCGGCCCGAGGGGCCGGTGCACTTCGCCGGTGAGCATGTGTCGCTCAAGCACGCCTGGATCGAGGGCGCGGTGGAGACGGCCGTACGCGCCGCCATCGCCGTCAACGAGGCTCCCGCGGCGGACGAGAGCGCCTTCGGCGGTCGGGCCGCGGCGTCCCGCGAGGGCCGGGCCGTCACCGGGTCGTCGGCACAGCCGCGCGAGGGGGTGCTGACGTCATGACCACCTCCCCGACGTGCACCGTGGCCGAGTATCTGGCCCGCAGGCTGGAACAGCTCGGCATCACCCATCTGTTCGGCGTTCCGGGCGACCACCTGGGCCCGTTCCTGTCGACCCTGCACGAGAAGACCAAGGTGCGCTGGGTGGGCACCCCCACCGAGGGCGGCGCGGGCCAGGCCGCGGACGGCTATGCCCGGGTGACGTCCGCCGACGCGGAGATCGCGCTCGGCGAGCAGGGCATCGGCGCGGTCGCGGTCACCTACAGCGTGGGCGCGTTCAACCTGCTCAACGCGATCGGCGGCGCCTTCGCCGAGTACGTACCGCTGATCGCGATCAACGCCGCTCCGTCGTACGAGCAGTGGCTCAACCAGCAGGCGATCGGCCTGCTCACCTCGCACATGTCGCAGCGGCCGGAGAGCAACCTGGAGGTCTACCGCCAGGTGACCGTGGACGCCCAGTCCCTCTCCAACCCTGGTCTGGCCCCCACCCAGATCGACAGCGCGATCACCGCGTGCCTCTCCCACCGCCGGCCGGTCTATCTGGAGGTCATGGATGACCTCTGGGAGGCGCAGTGCCCCGCACCGCAGGGCCGGCTGACGCGGCGCGAGCGGCCCGTCACCGTGAAGAACGAGCGCATGCTCGACCGCGCGGTCACGGCGTGTGTGGAACTGGTCCGGCACCACGGCAATCCGATCCTGTGGGCCGGAGAAGAGATCGACCGCTTCCGGCTGTCCGACGAGTTCGAGAGGCTGGTGCGCGAGACCCGTATCCCGTTCTGCACCACCATCGGCGCCAAGTCCGTGGTGTCCGAGTACACCCCGGGCTTCTCGGGTGTCTACAACGGCAAGGCCAGCAATCCGGAGGTCGCCGAGGTCTTCAACAACGCGGGCTGCCGCATCGGGCTGGGCTCGTGGGCGACCTCGAAGAACCTGGGCGGCGTGCGGTCGATCGGTGACGACTGGGCGGTCGCCGCCCACGACGGGGTGCATGTCGGTGCCTCGTACTTCCCCGATGTACAGCTCGCCCGGTTCCTCCCCGCGCTGCGGGAACGCCTGGTGACCGAGTTCGGGGACGGTGCCTTCGCCGCGGACTACTTCGCCCGCGCGCACGAGGACGGCCTCCAGGTCGCCGACAGCACCGCCGCCCATCTGGCCTCCCAGACCGGCGGACCGTACCCGGAGACCGTGACGTACGACAGCTTCTTCCGGCATATCAACGCCTTCCTCGAAGAGCAGACCAGCGAGCCGCCGGGCGCGCGCAGCAATCCGTTCACCGTGGTGTGCGACGCCGCGTTCGCGCTGATCGGCTCGATGAATCTGCGGATGGCCGAGCGCGCCTCGTACGTGGCGCAGAACAGCTGGCTGTCCATCGGCTACTCGGTCGGCGCGGCCACCGGGGTCGCGCTCGGCCGAAGCCATGCGGGAAAGCGCCCGATGGTCTTCGTCGGCGACGGCTCGTTCCAGGAGACCTGCCAGGAGATGTCCACCCATGTGCGGCACGGTCTGCGCCCGGTGGTGTTCGTGCTGGACAATGAGGCGTTCTACGGCATCGAGCAGATGCTCGTCCACCCCTGCTACTACCAGAACGGCACACCGCGCTCCGACGGCGCCGACTTCTACAACGAGCTGCACCCCTGGCGGTACGAGAAGCTCGCGGACGTCTTCGGCTCCGCCAAGAACCCGATGCACGGCTTCGCGGTCCGCCGGCACGACGAACTCACCGATCTGCTGAAGCGGATCGCCGAGCCCAGTGACGCGATCAATCAGGGCCCGGTCGTCGTGCGGGTGCAGCTGGACCGGCACGACTATCCCGAGGCCCTCAAGTACAAGATCGCCGAGAACTGTCCGCCGTCCGGCGGCGCACCGTCGGAAGGGAAAGCGGTATGACCAGCCCGAACGAACAGCGGTCCGCTGCAAGCGCCACCCTCGACGACTCCGCGGAGGCACTCCGGCACGCCATGAGCGGTCTGTCCGGGCCGGAGGCCACCGGCTGGACCGGCGCCGTACGGCCCGTCGGAAGCCCGGGTGAGGGCACCAAGGTGCTGATCCTGGGTGCCGGTGTCGCGGGCCTGACGGCCGCGTACGAACTGAGCATGCTCGGCTACCGGGTCACCGTCCTGGAAGCGCAGGAACGCGTCGGCGGCCGCAACCGCACCGCACGCAAGGGGGACAAGCTCTACGAGCTCGATGACCACGGCGTCGTCACCCCGACGCACACCTGCGCCTTCGACGACGGCCTGTACCTCAACCTCGGGCCCGGCCGTATCCCGTACCACCACCGCCGGGTGCTCACGTACTGCCGGGACTTCGGTGTGGCACTGGAGCCGTACATCATGGAGACCACGGCGAACCGGGTGCGCCCGCCGCATGCCGAGGTGACCTGGCCCAACCGGCGGGTGGCGAACGACACCCGCGGCCACATCGCGGCCAAGCTCGCCGAGACACTGGTCAGCAGGGACGCGTTCACCGGTGAACTGCGCGATCTGTTGCGGGTGTTCGGCGCGCTCGACGCGAACGGCAAGTACCGCGGCTCCACCCGCTCCGGTTACCTGGACCGGCCCGAGATCGAGGAGTGGCCGGTATCGGCCCCGCCGCTGTCCTTCGAGGAGCTGGTGCACTCCGGCTTCTGGAAGGCCCGTTTCTACCAGCCGGTCGACTATCTGTGGCAGGCCACGATGTTCCAGCCGGTCGGCGGCATGGACCACATCGTCAAGGCACTGGCGCGGGAGGCCAAACGGGCCGGCGCGACGTTCGTGCTGGGCGCCGAGGTCCGGGAGATCGAGATCGATCCGCGCGGCCTCGGGGTCACCGTCACGTACCGCAAGGGCGATGACGAGTTCCATGACGACGCCCGCTACTGCGTCAGCAACATCCCGGCCCCGGTGCTCCGCAAGGTCAAGCTGACCCGCTTCTCGGACCCCTTCGAGCAGGCGATCCGCCTCGTGGAATTCGAGAAGACCTGCAAGGTCGGCTGGCAGGCGAACCGCCGCTTCTGGGAGGGCGATCTCGGCGCCTGGGACGACACCGAGGGGATCTACGGAGGCATCAGCTGGACCGGCCACAACATCACCCAGATGTGGTATCCGTCCAACGACTACTTCTCCGACAAGGGGACCCTGACCGGCGCGTACAACTTCGATGGCGCGGCCGACACCCTCGGGAAGCTCACCCCGGAGAAGCGCCTGCGGCTGGCGCGCGAAGGCGCCATCCAGCTGCATCCGGAATTCAAGGACAGAAAGCTCGTCCCCGATGAGAAGGGCGTCTCCATCGCGTGGCACAAGGTGCCCTACCAGCTGGGTGGATGGGCAGCGTGGAAGCCGCAGGTGGAAAGCCACAAGAAGGCCTACAAGCAGCTCCTGCAGCCCGAGGGCACCGACGCGTTCTTCGTCACCGGTGACCAGATCTCGCCACTGCCCGGCTGGCAGGAGGGCGCGATGATGTCGGCTCACTACGTCATCCAGCAGATCCTGGGCATCATGCCCCTGAGCGCACCCGAGGAGGTCGCCGTACCCGACTCGGTCGCACTGACGCAGGGTCTGTTCTGAGCATGCGCAAGGCTCTGACGGTCCCGATGGACTGAGGGGCGGGCCCGGCCGGCGGATGGATGCCGGCCGAGCCCGCCGTTCCACGATCGCGGACTCCCTGCGGAGACCGCTCGACGCACAACGTCCGTCAGTTTTGGACCCTCAACGCACCACGGTCTGATCACTTACCGCCTTCGGGCCGGGGCCCGCCGCTCAGACCCAACAATGTGCGCATGGCTGACGACTGGAAGCGACAGATCGACCGGCTCCACGAGGGCTTGGTACGCCGCGACGATCCGACGGAATGGGTGACCGAGGCCGATGCCGTGGACGCCTCCTACCGCTATCCGCATCTCGCACTGCGCGGCCCGGTCTTCGGGCTCGCCGCGCAGGATCCCGAAACCGGCGCGGAATGGCGGCTGTTGAGGCCCGCAACCAGTGGTGTGCCCCAAGAAGCCAGGGACAGCTTGAACTCACTGCTGTGGTTCAAGGCCAAGGACGACACCGACGACCCCGCCGTCCGGCGCGAACTGCTGGCTGCCGTGGCGGTGCTCGAACGCGAGCCGGTCGATGAGATGACGGTCCTCGGCGTGCGCTACCGGGTGGTGCGCGGGGACGAGTTCGCCCGCAGCGGCGAGAGCGGCCTGGAGCCGCCGCGGCCGACCGACCCGGAACCGGCCGAGCGCTCTTGGGACGGCCGGCAGGAGACCCCCTCGCCGGACCTGGGCTTCGCCCTTACCCCCGGCAAGGAGGACGGCGTCATGGCGGGTGCCATGAAGCTGGCACTCCAGGGGTTCTCCTACTCCGGCTCCAGGTTCCCCGCTGAGGTACGCCGGGACTCCGAACGGGCGCTCACCTCGCATCCGGACATCGTGCTGCTGCCCGTCGGCTTCGGGGTGGTGGAACGCCGCGGCCGCGGGTGGCGTCCGCACGGTGCCCTCATGCCGACGCCCCATGACGCACGGCGGCTGCTGTTCGACGGGATGGCCGAATTCTGGCCCCTGTTCCGCCAGTTCAGCGACCGTGAACGCACCCGCCACGCACAGGCCGCCGAGACGTTCAAGGCCGCCGGCCGCGCGAACGAAGCGCGCGTCGACGACACCCTGTACCGGATCTGCCGCATCGAGCGGATGCTCAGGTCCGGCCCCGACGGCCCGGAACCGCCCCGCCCCTCGGACCTGGATGACGAGGGCCCGACGAAGATCCACCCGACGATGGACGAGGACGGCACCATCCGCTACGACGACTGAACGAGCGCAGCTTGGCCTGGAGCGCGGCGGCCATCGCGTCGAGTGCGACGGCCACCGCGGCGACCTCGTCCTAGGTGTGGTCGGGACCGGCGTCCATGATCCGGGTCACCACCCCGGGGTGGAGCTTGAAGACCCACAGCGCCAGGGACGCGTCCGGCGCCTCGATGCCGACGATCAATTCGGCCTTCCCGTCACCGGTCAGGTCCTGGTACTGCGGTTTCCGCACCGGACGTGCGCCGGTTCCTCGGCGCAGGCATCGATCCCGAAGCGTGCGGGGTCAGGTGCCGCTGACACCCAGCCGCGCAAAGTCGTAACCGCCGTAGGCGGGGGAAACGTGGACATCGGTCAACCGCGGGCTGCGCCAGCTGACGTACTTGTCGTAAACGAACGGCAGGTAATAGGCGTTGTCCGCGACCTTGTGGTTGATCTGCTCGTAGGCCTCACCGGCCTTGTCCGGGTCGGGTTCGGCGATGGCCTCGGCGAGGAGCTTGTCGATGGCCGGGGAGTCGACCCCGGCGAGGTTGTAGCTGCCGACCGGCAGCTGCAACCGGCTGTCGACGAGCGGGCGCCAGAAGGCCTGTCCGGTTGGGAAGTCGGCGTTCCAGCTCGCCATGACGATGCCGTAGCCCCGCCGCTTCACCTCGGCCGGCGCACCGACGATGTCGGGCGACCGTGTTCCGTCGAACTGCTCGACCTTCGCCTTGATCCCGACCTTGGCCAGCGCGTTCTGCAGCGATTCGGCGGCGTCGATCTCCGGCGGCCGGTCGTTGCGCACCGCAATCCTGGTCGAGAAGCCGTCCGGCCGGCCGCACGCCTTCAGCTCTTCCCTCGCCTTGGCCACGTTCGGCTTGCCGCCGTTCTTGAGCACGCCGTACGGATCGAACGAGGGGTCGGCGCCCTTGATGCCCGGCAGAAGCAGATTCGGCGCAAGGTCCCCGCCTAGAACGCGGCCGCCCAGCGCGGTCTGCAGATTGCGGCGATCGGCGGCATGGACGACCGCCCTGCGGCAGTGGACGTTGCCCATCGGTTTGACCGCCTGCGGAAATCCCGCGTAGCGGACGAAGCCGGACCGCGGGGTGTCCAGGTTCTTGCTGCGGTCGTTGTCCGACAGCATCCCGGCTCTGCCGCGCGGGCCCAGCTTGTCGGGGGACAGCGCCAGGTGGTGGGTGCCCTGGATCAGGGCGGCGTCCACGGAGTCCGGATTGTTGGTGATGGTGACGCTGATCTTCTCCGGGAGGGCGTTACGGATCGGGTCGGACGACGGCTTCCAGTGGGGGTTGCGCACCAGCTCCAGCGATCTGCCGGGGCTATAGGAGCGGAACTTGTACGGCCCGCTGGAGAACGGCCTGAGGCCGTATTTGGCCTTGGCGTCCTGGCTCCGCTTCACGGGCGAGCCGGCCATCATGGCCAGCATCCGCTCGAAGTCACCGTTGGCCCGGGGCAGCTTGAAGACGATGGTCTGGGGATTCGGCGTCTCGATCGCTTTCAGGCCCGTGGGTGACGTGTCCTTGTACGGGCCCCGGTAGGTTCCGTCCGGATCGAGCACCTGATGCAGGTAGGACGGTCCACCGGAGATGACGTCCGGTGCCCAGAGCCGCTCGATGCCGTACTTGATGTCCTTGGAGGTGACGGGCGACCCGTCCTCCCAGGTGGCCCCTTTGCGCAGCGTGTAGGTGTAGGTCCGGCCGTGGTTGCTGATCCTGGCCTTGGTGGTGGCGAGATCAGGTGTGAGTTCGGTGCCCTTCGACTCCGGGTCGTAGGTCACCAGTTGACGCGTGTAATAGCGGGCAAAGTTCCCTACGAAGCCGTAGTAGCCGCGCTGTGGGTCCCAGGAGTCGGCATCGGCGGCGCTGATGAACTTCAGCGTGCCGCCCTTTTTGCCCCCTGGCTTGAGGACCTGGCCGACAGCGGCGTTGTACGTGGCTTCCGTGACGCCGCCCTTGGGCTTGCCGTCGGATTCCCCTTGGGACCCGTTCAGCAGAGCGAGGGTGGTGGACACTCCCGCGACCAGCAGCGCCGCCGACACCACCGCGATGGTCCTGGTCCGGACGGAGGCCGAACGTCCGCTGTGCCGCTGCCCGTCGGTGCGGTCAGCTTCCGGCGTCGCGTGCTGTCGGGGTGCGGCGGTCTGCGGATGCTCCTCGGCGCGCGCGTCAGGGGTGGGGTCCGGGGAGCGGCCCGGGGAAGGGGCCGGGGGCGTCGGGCCCGTCCGGGGCGTCGGGGAAGCGGCCGGGGAGACCGGGCCCGTCCGGGGCTTCGGGGGCGGCTGGGGCTTCGGGGCCGTCCGAGGCTTCGGGGACGGCTGGGGGCGGTGGATGGGGTGGGAACGGTTCCGGGCCAGGGCGATCAGCCCGCCGGTGTTGCGGTTGCCCTGCTGGGGCAACGGCCGGGACTTGGCCGCCAGCGTGATGTAGAGGTGCCGGTACAGGGTCTGCATGTCCAGCAGGGAAGGGCCGTCGACGATCCCCTCGGTCAGCGCGGTGATCAATTCGCCGGTGAACGCGGTGAATTCCTCGCCGGGCGGGGACAGCGCCTTACGGGTCTTCGCGGAGGCCGCCATCAGGGACGTGCCCTCGATCAGTGCGTGGTCGACCACCTGGGTGGTGCCGCTCATACCGCCCATCAGGGCCCGCCCGCTGTAGCAGCAGTCCAGAATCACCACCTTGTGCCGGGCGCCGATCCGCGGGTCCAGGATCGCCCGGCGCACCCACTCGAAGGGCAGCGCGCTGTACAGCCGTTCCTGGTCCGAGCCGGGCAGCGCCAGGTACAGCTCGTCGCTGTGCGGGTCGATGAGTCCATGCCCGGCGTAGTAGACGACCAACGTGTCGGTGGCGCGCAGGGCGACGCTGCTGAGGGTGTCGAGTACGTCCTGGGCGCTCGACGGCTGGGGAAGTTCGACGCAGTGCGTCGGCGGTAATCCCCACAAGCCCGGGTCGGTGAACGCCCGGGTGAGCCCGGCCAGATTGCGCTCGACGGCAGGTAGGGCCGTCAGGCTCTCGTAATCATGGACACCGATGAGCAGGGCCTGCGAGGCCGCGGGGTCAGGGAGGATCGTCACGGTGACTGCTGATCCGTTCGGTCTCCGCCGGCCCCGCCCGCCGTCGGCGGCGGCCGGTTCGAGGCCGCCACGATCCGGGTGATCGCGTGCGGTGAGCCGGCAACCGCGCTGTGCCGTGCCGGAACCGTGCCCCGCACCGGCCGGCGGGACAAGGACGCCGAGGACCGGCCGTCGCTCTCCCCGTTGATCTCCTCGTCGACGACGATGTCGACCTGCACGCTTGCGTACCCCTCCCCCGGGCCTGCACCCGCTGCGCGAACCAGGAGTACCGATACTAACCATCTGTGCCTGGCGATGTCCGGGGAGTCAGGGTTGATCCGTCGCCGCGGAGGGACGGCCGGCGCTCGTTCAGCTGCGCCCCGCGCGGCAGGCTCAGCTGACCTGCGCGGAGGTGGCTGAGCCTGCCGGCCCGGAGTGCGGGCGGCCGGGATGCGGCGTGGTTACGGGGCCATCTCGTACGCCCCGGCCAGTGCCTCCACCCGCTGCCAGACGCGCGTCGAGCGGGCGTCGTCGACGACCGGGCGGCGGACGGCGCCCAGCGCCCAGCTCTGCTGATCCGCGGTCGCGGAGTCCTTGCCGTGCAGTTCGACGGCGTGCGCGGAGAAGTCGCGGACGAGGACGGCGAACAGTTCGTCGAGCACGTCCTCGTCGAGACCGGTCAGACGGGCCTGTTCCAGGATCAGCTGACCGTGGACCACCAGCGCGAACAGCTGGCCGACGGCGAGCAGCAGATCGAGGTCACGGCTCTGCTCCTCGTCGGGGGCGGCGGTGGTGACGAACTCGCAGAGGGCGTCGGCCTGTTCGCGGAAGCGGGCGACGTTCGGCACCCCGTCGAAGGCGTCGTAGGCGGTGCGCCAGTCGTGGAAGCGGACGGCACCCAGACCGCGGGCCGGCCCCTGGTGGAAGAGGAACGCGTCGTCGGCCGCGTCGAGGCGCGTCGGGACCGGCGCGTACTCGGCCGGGTTCAGCAGATGGTTGCCCATGAACTTGAGGATCAGCGCCAGGTTGACGTGGACGGTGCCCTCCAGCTTGGGCAGCCCCCGGATCTCGGTGGCGGCCTGGGCGAAGTAGGTGTCCTTCTCGAAGCCCTTGGCGGCGATCACGTCCCACATCAGGTCGATGACCTTCTCGCCCTCGGTGGTCACCTTCATCTTCGTCATCGGGTTGAAGAGGAGGTAACGGCGGTCCTCGGGGCCCGCGGAGCGGAAGTAGTCGACGGCGCGGTCGCTGAACAGCTTCATTCCGACGAGGCGGACGTAGGCGTCGGTCAGCTCACGGCGGACGTGCGGGAAGGCGGTGACGGGGCGGCCGTAGAGGATGCGGTTCTGCGCATGGGTGACGGCCTCGTACATCGCGTGCTCACAGATGCCGATCGCACCAGTGCAGAGGTTGAACTTGCCGACGTTGACGGTGTTGAGGGCGGCGTCGAAGGCGGCGCGGCCGGTGTGCAGGATGTCGCCGGCGGCGACCGGGTAGTCCTGGAGGCGGAATTCGCTGACGTACTTCGAGGAGTCGACGACGTTCTTCACCAGGTGGTACGCCGGGTGGCGGCTGTCGGCGGCGAAGAAGACATAGCCGTCGGGGCCCTCGATGTCGGTGCGGCGGCCGAAGACGGAGACGAGTCCGGCGGCGTTGCCGTTGCCGATGTAGTACTTGGAGCCGGTGGCGCGGAAGCCGCCGTCACCGTCGGGCTCCAGGAGCATGTCGGTGGAGTAGATGTCGGCGCCGTGGGCCTTCTCGGAGAGGCCGAAGGCGAAGACCTCGCCCTGGGAGAGGAGTTCGGCCGCGCGGCTGCGGACGGCGGCGTTGTCGCTCTGCCAGACCGGGCCGAGGCCGAGAATGGTGACCTGCCAGGCGTACCAGTAGTCGAGCCCGTAGAAGCCGAAGATCTCGTTGAGGGCGGCTATCCGGGCGGTGTCCCAGCGCTTGTCCTGGTTCCCGTCGGCGGCGGAGGCCGGGGTGAGGAAGGTCGCGAACAGCCCTTCCTTGGTGGAGAACTCAAGGAAGTCCGACAGCCAGGCGCGGGAGCGGTAGTCCTCGATCAGCTTGCGCTTGCCGCGCGCCTCGAACCAGTCGACGGTGGCGCGCAGCAGCCGGCGGGTCTCGGGGTCGAAGTGCGCCGGGTCGTAGGTGCGGGGGTTGAACAGCAGCGGGTCGGCCATGGATGTTCGCCTTTCCGGCTCAGGAGTTGCGGTTTACGGGGGTTGCGGTTCACGGGGTGGTGGACTGGGAGGCTCGGGACCCGGGCCCCGGGCCCGAACGCGGGGGCGTGGCAGGTGAGTTGCTCGCCCGGCGCCCGTTCAGTGCTCGGGGCGGAGTCGGTGGAGGGTGGCGAGTACGTCGTCGAGCCAGGCGAGCGTCATCCGCTCATAGGCGATGCCGCCGCGCAGCACGACGTGCTGGAGTTCCTGGCCCGCGTCGGGCGTCGCGGGGGCCTCGGGGCCGGTGAAGTCACGCCGCTCCCCCGCCAGATAGTGGGCGAGGCGGTCGGTGTGGATCTGATGGTGCCGCTCGACCTCATGGATCAGCGCGGCGGGATCGTCGAAGGCCGCACCGCGGATCTTCACGGCGAGGTCGTGCCGGACGCTCTCGGGTTCGATCGGCTCGTGCAGCCACGCGGAGAGCGCGGCCCGGCCGAGAGCGGCGACGGAGTACTCCTTCTTGTCCGGCCGGGCCTGCTGCGGCACCTCGCGGACGTCGACCCAGCCGTCGCTCTCCATGCGCTTGAGGACGCGGTAGATCTGCTGGTGGGTGGCGGTCCAGAAGTATCCGATGGACCGCTCGAACCGCCGGGCCAGCTCATAGCCGGAGCCCGGCTTCTCCAGCAGGGAGACGAGGATCGCGTGGTCGAGCGCCATACCCCGATCCTTCTATGCAACTCGTTGCATAGACAAGAGGCCCCGGCGGGGTGAGACACGGCTCACCCGGGCGCGGCAGGGCGGGGGGGCGGGACGCCGTGAAGCCTCGGGACGCTTCCTTACTCCCCGACGGCTCCATCGGCGAGCTCACGTGCGATGTCGAGGTGCCCCACGTGCCGGGCGTACTCCTGGAGCAGATGAAAGAGGATCCAGATCAGGGTGGGACGGTCCTCGTCGGCCGGGACCTTTCCGCCGAGGGTGGCGGCCTGGTCCTCCAGGCGGGCCGCGGCGACGATGGCACGGGACCGCGCACACTGCTCCTGGAAGAATTCCTTGACGTCCTCGAACGTTTCCCCGGGTTCAAGGTGCCACGGCCCGGGACCGTTCTTGAAATCCGCCCATGGTTCGTCGATGTTTTCCCCGTTGAACCCCCATTGCAGCCACCGCAATTCCACACAGGCCAGGTGCTTGAACAATCCCAGCGGCGACCATCCGGTCGGAATCCGGCTGTTCCTCAGCTCCGCGTCGGACATTCCCTCCAACTTGCGCAGCACCGTTTCCCGGTAGAAGTCGAGGTAGCCGGTCAGAAGGTCGTAGGGGCTGGTGAGAGTCACCGGAGGCTCTGCGGCGGGTTCGATCTTGTGGACCATGGTGAGGACCTTAAGGAGGAGGGGGTGGCGTGTCCAGTGGGTCGGCCATGCATTTCCCTTCGGGGAAATCGGACCGACCGCGGACGCATTTTTTCAGCCCTTCGTTGCGAATGCCCTTCGGGGCAACCACGAGAAAGGCCGGAGGAAAACGGGAATCACGGTGCGGGACCAGGAGGAGGGCCGCGGCCTCCCGAACCGGGCCGTAGGACCGCCCTCCCCGACCGCGCTCAGGAGTCCGCGGGTTCGCTCCCCCCGCGGCACCTGTCCGTCGTGGCCATCGCCGCCGCCAGGTGCGGGCGGCCGGTGATGCCGAGTTTGCGGTAGGCGCCGGTGAGGTGGGTTTCCACGGTTCGCAGGGAGACGACGAGCAGTTCGGCGATCTGCTTGTTGCTGTAGCCCTGAGCCGCCAGTGCGCAGACGCGCTCCTCCCCTGCGGTCAGCCCGCGGATTCCCTGGCTCCCGGATCTGGCGACGCGCCCGCCGGCGAGGTGCAGCCGCTCCTCCAGCCGTGCGGCGAGCGCCGTGGCACCACACCCGACGGCAAGGTCCAGGCCGTCGCGCAGGGCCCCGCGGGCGCCGCGCTTGTCGTCCCGGCGCAGCAGGGCGACGCCGAAGTCATGGCAGGCGCGGGCGAGTTCGAGGCGTGCGGGGGTGGTTCTGAGGACGGTCACGGCCTCGGCCAGCATGTCGAGCCCCCGGAGGCCGTCCGTCACGGCCCCCGCCGCCCGCAGCGCCACCCCGAGGGCCCGTGGGATCCGGCAGCGCCGGGCGAGGTCCAGCTCCTGTTCGGCCAGCGCACGGGCCGCCCCGGGGTCCCCCAGGGCGAGATGGACGGCGACCGCGCGGGAGCGCCATGGAGACATCGCCGGGCTGACCGTCCCCAGGGCCTCGCAGTGGTGACCGCACTCGCGGAGCAGGGAAAGCCCCGCCCGCGGCTCGCCCTGGGCGATCCGCAGTGCGGCCAGGCTCATGAGGAACCGGGGTCGTTCCCACGCCACCTCCGTCTGCCCCGCCACGGCATGAGTGACCGCAATGTTCTCGGCGGCCTCCACCCGGCCCAGGGCGAGCAGCGCGTCGATCCTGATCGTGTCCACGGTCAGCGCGTACGGCAGCCTCCCGGTCGGGGCAGCATGGTCAGCGGCGTCCTGAGCCGCGCCGAGGGCCTCGGCGATGTTTCCGCGGCGCAGCGCCAGCACGGCTCGGTAGACGGTCAGGGAGGAGACCAGCAGTTCCATCCCCCGGCCCGAGATCTCCCGGGTCAGATGGCGGTTGAGCCGGTCGGCCGTATCGAGTTCATCGAGGTAGAGCAGCGTCTGGGCGACGAAGTAGTGCAGCGGGAACAGGTCGTGCGAGAACACCGGCAGGTTGACGGACGCACGCTCGATCAGAGCGGCGACGTACGGGGCGGGCAGGGCCGCCCGCAGGGCGTGGAAGGCGCGGATGGCGAGCAGTTGGCGCTCCCCCGCGGTGCGGTCGGCCAGATGGTCGTCGGCGCCGGGGGACGGTGCCGGGGCGGGGCCGGTGATGGACGGCCGCTCGAACTCCATCCAGGAGCGCAGTGCCGTCATCCGCAGCGCCAGCTCGCGGTCGGCGGCAACGGGGCCGGTCGTGGGCCGCTCGCTCAGAGCGGCGATCTTCCGGTCCACGCTCGACAGGTCCGTACGGGACCCCCGGGAGAGGAGCAGGGAGTAGGCCAGCACCCCCAGGGCGTCGCTGCGTGCCGCCTCGTCGGTCAGCCCTTCGAGCGCGCCGGTGACACAGGAGATGGCCAGCGCGGCATCGTAATGACTGGCCGCGGTGCCCAGTTCCAGGAGCACCCGGGCGCGCTCGGACTCGTCCAGCGGCTGGTGCAACGCGGAGCGCAGATAGGTCACCGCGGTCTCCGGTGCGCCGCGGCGCAGGGCCTCCGTGGCCGCCCGGCGCAGGGCCGGCAGGACCCAGGAGCCGTGGACGGGTCCGGCCGCCAGCAGATGGGCCGCGACCTCCTCGTCGGGACGCCCGCTCAGACAGGACACCTGGGCCGCCCGCGCATGGCCGACGCCGAGTTCCTCGGGCGACAGCGTGGCCAGCACGGTGTCGCGGACGACGGGGTGGGTGAAGCGGGGGTCGCCGTCCGCCCGCAGCAGGCCGAGCGACCGCAGTTCCTCGGCCGCGGACTGCACCACGGCCCGCCCGGTCCCGCAGTACGCGGCGAGCAGCTCCGGTGGCTTGCGGTCGCCCAGGAAGGCCAGCGCCCGTGCCAGCGCCACGACCTTGTCGGACGCCTGACAGAGCCGGTGCGAGATCTCCCCGCCGAGCGTGGAGAGGGTCACCGTGGGGATCCGGTCCCGGAATTCCGTCGTCGGCTTCACCCCGCAGCGCTGTGCCTGGTGGAGCAGGGCACGGACGAACAACGGATGGCCGCCGGTGGCCGCGTGACAGGCGGCGCAGAAGCTCTCGTCGGGCTCCTCCGCACCCCATAGCGTCCGCACCAGCTGTCCCACGCCGTCCACGTCGAGCGGCTCCACGACGAGGGTGTGGCAGTTCGCGGGCCGGACGAGCTCGGCGAACAGCGGATCGAGCCGTCGGCCCTCGGCACTACGGGTGGTCACGGCGATCAGCACCGGGAGACTGTCCGCCCGCCCGACGAAGTGGACCAGCCAGCGCAGCGACGGCTGATCGATCCACTGCAGGGCGTCCACCGCCAGCAGCAGGGGCTGCCGGCGGGACAGCCGGGAGACCAGTGCGTCGAGTTCCCGCAGCGTCGCTGCCGTCACATTGGCGGCTTCCGGCGGCGGGTCCGGGACCGCGGCATCGTCCAGGGCCCGCAGCGTGGCCGCCTCCACAAGGCGTGCCCGGTCGGTGTCGGAGACGGCCGCCAGCAGCGGCTTGAACAGCTGCCGGACGGCGCCGAAGGCGAATTCGCGCTCCAGGGGGTGGCAGCGGGCCCGCAGCACCCGGAACTGCTCGTTACGGGCCCACCAGGTGCTCAGCAGGGCCGATTTCCCGATTCCGGCCGACCCTTCGAGCTGGACGACGCGAGGACCGCCGGACAACACCTCGGCGGCCACGGCGTCCATGGCAGCGAGTTCGCGTTCGCGCCCCACCAAAGGCCAGTCGTCACCGCATGCATCGCGGGAATGTGCGAACGTCACCAGTTGCTCAACTCTCATCGTTCTCGTCTGACTTTCGAGACGTTCCGATGACCACCGCGGTTGCCTGGGCCGCCCGCCCTGATGTGCGCCCCTGGCCCGCGCCGCGCGGGTCGGCCGCCTCGCGACCGGCGCGCGGACCGGCGCTTGCCCTCGCCTCCCGCTGCCGCATGCAACCATGGCGCAACCTTGCGGGAAGTTCACTGGGTCGCCGCCTCCGAGGCGGCGCGGTGGGCATGATCCTGGAGGGCTCCGGGCGGCCCGCCCGTCCTGCGGAACCGGCTCCGTTTCCGCTGGTCAGGAATGGAATGGTCAGGAGAGGAACAGCACATGTACCCACTGGGGACCAAGAACCTGCCGGTCAGCCGCTCCGCGAAGAAGCCGGGCCGATCGTGATGGGCGGCGGCGACGGGTGGGAGACGTCCGCTCCGAAGACCGTGGCCCCGGAGGGCGTGGCGCGTATCGCGCTCACCGCGGCGGCGACGGAACTTCTGCGTCTGCTGCGGGAGCAGCACGGCCCGCTGATGTTCCACCAGTCCGGTGGCTGCTGCGACGGCAGCGCCCCCATGTGCTACCCGGCAGGGGACTTCCGTACGGGATCGTCGGATGTGCTGCTGGCCCGGCTGGACGTGGAGGGCGTACGGGAGCCGGTGGGCTTCTGGATGTCGGCGGACCAGTTCGAGCGCTGGCAGCACACGCATCTGACGGTGGACGTCGTCCCGGGGCGGGGCAGTGGATTCTCGCTGGAGGCGCCGGAGGGGGTGCGCTTCCTGATCCGCTCGCGGCTGTTCACCGAGGAGGAACGCGCGGGTCTCGGCGGCTGAAGCGGCGCGAGCAGGCAGGAGCAGGCGGCTGAGCAGCCGGGACGGCGCCGGCAGCACACCGGGAGGGAACAGAGTGAGGCCCCACGCACGGGGGAGAGCGTGGGGCCTCACTAAGGAAAACGGGTGAGTGGCGGTTCGGGTTCCCTCGCGGCCGGGATTTCGCAAGAAATCTTGTGCGGGCGGGCGCAGTCCCGCTCCGCCTCGCCGTTCAGGCCTCGCCCTGCACCAGCCGTTCCAGCATCTCCTGGAAGTCCGTGTCCGCCACCACGCGCAACCCGTCACCGTCCGGCTCGCTCAGCGGGGTCATCACGCCCCGGCGCCACCAGAACACCCTGGGGCTGATGGCACCCGCCGCGTCCTCGTGGCCGGCCGCCGCGAACTGCGCCATGGCCTGCAGCGCCGGGATGACCTGGGCGTCGTGGATACGGTGGAACGCCAGCTGGTGCCGGAAGGGCAGGGCGACCAGCGCACCGTCCGGTGTGAGCTCGGTACCCATGAGCCGCTGCACCAGCTCGTCCAGTACCAGCACCCGGCTCGCGGTGAAGAACGAGTCGCCGAGCAGCACCTCGAACGCCGAGCCGTCACCGCGCCGCACCGTCTCGTGCCCTTCGACCGGCAGCGCCCGCAGATTGTTCATCGCCCGGATCCGCAGCTCGGCCACGTCCCCGAGATCGGTCAGGGAGTCCTCGCTGAGCATCTGCACCGCCTCGGGCAGATCGAGGGCGAGCACTTCGCGCAGCCCCGGCGCCGGCGCACGGCCGTAGCGGAAGGAGTCCGAGGCGGGCAGCGTCTCCTGGGCGACCACGCGGGGGTACAGACAGGCCCGGATCTCGTCCTCGCTGAGGATCTCCAGCGGCTGCGGGCCGTCCATCGTACGGAGCACCTTGCCGACGTGATCCCGGATCAGCGCGGGCCAGCTGCGCTCACCGCGCCGGTCGCGGTGGCACACCGCGGCGAGGTTGCCGAGGCCGAACTGCCGGCCGGCGGAGTCGGTGACCACGCCCGCGTACGCGGTGACTTCGAGCCCGTGCTCCGCGAAGGCCTGCCGGACCTGTGATCTGAAGACACCGCCCTCACGCTCGGAGAAGAAGCTGAACTCCCCGTCACGTGCCAGGTCGCGGGAATCCCGCTTCGGTCCTCGGCGGAACAGGCCCATCTCTTCCTCCCGGCAGCGGCCACGAACAACGGCCATGAATGGGCCGATCGTAACGGGTGCGTGGCCGGCCCCGTCGCCCTGCTTGGCGCCGCTCACGGAGGTGACCGGGGCAGGGAGACGGGGCGGTGGGGACGGAAGGGATGAAGGGGAAGAGGGAGGGATGAGGGAGGGGCAAGAGGGGCCGGGAGGGCCCTCAGCCGCCGATCGTGACGTCGATACAGGCGTAGAAGGCATTCGCGGTGTCGGCGATGTTCCAGACCGCGAGGATCTTCTGCTTGCCGGTGATGCCGCCGAAGTTGACGGTGTGTGTGACCGTCGCCGGTGGCTGCGCACCTCCGTCGTTGAACTCGGCGACCTTCTTCCCGCCGACGAAGTACTGCCAGGTGCTGGTGGAATGACGGGCGGTCAGCCTCCAGTTGAAGGTCTGGGAGCTGCCGACCGGGGTGACCTTCCAGCCCTTGCTGTCGTCGTCGAGTTCGGCGAACCGGCTGTTGCCGCCGCTACAGCTGGTCAGCCCCTTGGGGCCCTCGACGCTCTGCGGCTCCCACTTGATCGGACCGCAGTCGATGGTGCCCGCGGCACACTGGGCCTGCCGGCTGGGCGGCGAGGACACATAGCCGTGTGCGCTCGCCGGGCTGACCGGCAGAGTGACGACGAGCAGCGGGGCGATGCCGGCACCAATGGCAAGGGCGAGTCTTCTTCTCCTGTGCATGTCAACCCTTTCGCGAGGGGGGAGAGGGCGAGGCCGTCACGCGAAAACAGGGGGACCCGACGCCGCCGCGGTGCCGTACGTCCGCCCGGGGGAAGCCTCGTTGAGGGGGGTGAATGACGCGAGAGTGCGCATCGATTGGTCTAGACTTTACTCGCTGGCCGCGTACGGTCAAGAGGTGCGGAGCATCCCCGCGCCGAGCGTGAGCATTTGCGGCAGCCGTCGCGCGTCTGGACCTTGGGCCTCAACTCACCTCGCACAAACCGCTCTTGATGCTCCGTCAGGACCAACGGATCAGCCGTCCGCTCGCAGCTGCCTCGAAGCGCCGCCCCGGGAGCGGGCGCCCGGTGAGTCAGTGAGCCGAGGGGGCGCCGACGACGGGCGCGCTGGAGGCCCGTACGACCAGCTCCGGTGCGAGGCGGACCGTGCGCCGTGGTCCGGGCGCTCCGGCGGACGGCCGGTGGGTCAGCAGGCGGGCGGCCTCGGCGGCCAGTTCGGCGACCGGCTGGCGGACGGTGGTCAGTGCCGGGTCGGCGAGACCGGCGAGCGGGATGTCGTCGAAGCCGGTGACGGCGACCTCGCCCGGTACGTCCGCACCGAGCTGCCGCAGACGTTGCAGCGCACCGGCCGCAATGAGGTCGTTGGCGCAGATCAGGGCATCCGGCCGGGACGCCCAGATGCGGTCGACGGCGGCGCGTCCCCACTCCACCGAGAAGTCGCCGAGTTCGATGCGCCCGGGGGCCGTGGGGTCCAGCGCCGCGGCTCCCGCCTCGTACGCCGCGCGCCGCTCGACCGCCGCCGACGCGGTCCCGGCGGCACCCACGAAGCAGGGGCGGCGGCGGCCGGTGGCGGCCAGATGATCGAGTACGAGGGCCATACCGGCCGCGTTGTCGACGGCGACGGAGTCGGCGATACCGGGGCCGCAGCCGCGGTCGAGCAGCACCAGCGGCACCTGGGCGGCCGCACTCGCCACCGCCTCCCGGCTGCGCCGCTCATCGACGGGTATCAGCAGCAGCGCATCGACCTGCCGCCCCAGGAACACGCTGATCCGGGCCGCCTCGGTCGCCGGGTCGTCATCGCAGTCGGCGAGCAGCACGGCCCGCCCCTCGGCGTGCAGCGCATGCTCCAGCTCCCGGACGAGGGAGGGGAAGAACGGGTTGGTGATCTGCGGCAGGACGAGACCGACGGTCCCGGTGGAGCGGCTGCGCAGGGCGCGGGCCACCTGGTTGGGCCGGTAGCCCAGCCGCTCGGCCGCCTCACGTACGGTGCGGGCGGTTTCGACGCCGACCGGACGGGTGCCGGCCAGCACGCGGGAGACCGTGGCAATGGAGCAGCCCGACGCCAGCGCGACGTCCTTCAGCGTGACTTCGGCCACCGTCTCCCGGCTCCCTTCGCTCGGTCCGCCCGAACCGGAGGGAGCATACGCCCCCTTGCGGGCCTGGCAAACGTTGTCCCGTGAGAGGTGGATCTCCCCGTCGCGCAGGTGGCCCTTCGTCCCGATAACACCTGGTAGGGCAGAGATTGAACCGTTGACAACCGGCAGGTCCATGGGTCAAGTTTCCGGAGAACGTTTTCCCATGCTGCTCGCTCGTCGCTGACTCCCCGCCCGGGCTCGCCATGGGTGACCGCCGGGCGCGCGGTGCGCCGGAGCCCATACCGGCCCGCACCCACCACCGTTTCCGCACCACATTTCCGAGCAGCAGAGCAAAGGGGCTCTTCCGTTGGCCAGAAAGATCATCCTCGACTGCGACCCGGGGCATGACGATGCGATCGCCCTGCTCCTGGCACATGGCAATCCCGATGTCGAGCTGGTCGCCGTGACGACCGTGGTCGGGAACCAGACGCTGGAGAAGGTGACCCGCAACGCCCTGTCCGTGGCGCGGATCGCCGGGATAACGGGCGTGCCCTTTGCCGCCGGCTGCCCGCGTCCGCTGGTCCGGGCCATCGAGACGGCGCCGGACATCCACGGCGAGACCGGCCTCGACGGCCCGGAGCTGCCCGAGCCGGCCATCGAGCTGGACCGCCGGCACGCGGTGGACCTGATCATCGACACGGTGATGTCCCACGAGCCGGGCGAGATCACCATCGTCCCGACCGCGGGCCTGACGAACATCGCGCTGGCCGTGCGCAAGGAGCCGCGGATCGCGGAGCGGGTCCGTGAGGTCGTCCTGATGGGCGGCGGCTACCACGAGGGCAACTGGAGCGCGGTCGCCGAGTTCAACATCATCATCGACCCCGAGGCCGCGCACATCGTCTTCAACGAGCGATGGCCGGTCACCATGGTCGGCCTCGATCTGACGCACCAGGCACTGGCGACCCCCGAGGTCGATGCGAAGATCGCCGCGGTCGGCACCCGCCCCGCCAAGTTCGTCGGTGAGCTGCTGGACTTCTTCCGCGAGGCCTACCGCGAGAACCAGGGCTTCGACCACCCGCCGGTGCACGACCCGTGCGCGGTCGCCTATGTGATCGACCCGGACGTCATGACCGTACGCAAGGCCCCCGTCGACATAGAGCTGCGCGGTGCGCTGACGGTCGGCATGACCGTCACGGACTTCCGTGCGCCCGCCCCGGACGACTGCACCACCCAGGTCGCGGTCACGCTCGACCACGAGCGGTTCTGGAACCTCGTCGTGGACGCGCTCGAGCGGATCGGCGACATCGAGGCATGAACACTCCCACCGAGACGAGCACCGCCACCGGAAAGCGCCCCGCCGACGGGACCGGCGGCAGGTCCGGAGTCCGCATCGGCGTGCTGGTCACCGCGCTGCTCGCGGCCTGTTTCGCCTTCCAGCTCAACGCCAGCATGCTCAGCCCCGCGCTGAAGAACATCGAGGACACCCTCGGGGCCAGCTCCGCGGAGATCGGTCTCACCCAGACCGCGTTCTTCACCTCGGCGGCGCTGTTCTCGCTCTTCCTCCCGCGGCTGGGCGATGTCATCGGGCGCCGCCGGGTGCTGGCCGGGATGCTCGGCCTGATGGTCGTCGGCTGTGTCGTCGCCGCGCTGGCGACCAGCGTGCCGATGCTGTTCGCCGGCCGCATCATCCAGGGTGTCTGCGGTCCGGTCGTCCCGCTGTGTCTGATCATGCTGCGGGTGGAGGTGCGGGAGCCGAAGCGGTACGGCACCCTGCTCGGCGTGATCACCGCCGTCAACGGCGGGATCGCCGGTGTCGACTCCCTCGCGGGCGGCTACCTGGCCGACAGCCATGGCTTCCAGTCGGTCTTCTGGGCGATGGCGGTCGTCGCCGCCCTGGCCACCGTCCTGGTCGCCACTCTGACCCCCGAGTCGAAGGCGCCCGCCGCGACCCGGATGGACTGGCCCGGAGTCGCGCTGCTCGTGGTCTCGGTCGGCTCACTGCTGATCGCGCTCAACGAGGCGGGCAAGCTGGCCGCCGCCGACTGGCCGCTGATCGCCGTGCTGCTCGTACTGGCCGCGGCCGCCTTCGCCCTGTTCTGGCGGACCGAGAACCGCAGCGCGCACCCGCTGGTCGCCACCAGGCACCTCAAGCAGCGTGCGACCTGGGCGACCCTGCTGACCACCGTGCTCACCATGACCGGGGTGTTCGCCGTCATGAACGGGCTGATCCCGGCGTTCGCCCAGGACGCCCAGGCCGGTCTGGGGATGAGTGCCGAGCAGTCCGCGTGGTGGACGCTGTCGCCGTACGCGCTCGCCGGACTGGCCATGGGCCCGCTGGCCGGCCGCCTCGCCGCGACCTTCGGCTACGGCCGCATCCTGCGGTTCGGCCTGGTCGGTTCGGTGGCGACGGTCGCCCTGATGCTGTTCACGATGCACAGCCAGTCGCAGCTCCTGCTGCTGGGGACGTCCATCCTGGTGGGCATCGCCTACGCGGGCGTGGCGAACATCGTCCTCAACGGGCTGGGCATCGTCCTGTCCCCCAGCGAGAACCCGGGCTTCCTGCCCGGTCTGAACGCGGGCGCCTTCAACCTCGGCGCGGGACTCAGCTTTGCGCTCCTGTTCGCGGTCAAGACCGCCGCGTCACCGGCGGACCCGGCGTCGTCCGGCGGCTACACCGCCGGCATGATCGCGGGCGTGGTCATCCTGGCCGTGGCCATTGCGACGTCCTTCCTGATCCCGAAGCCGGTGGCGGCCGAAGCCCAGAGCTGAGGCAGCGCCGCACACAACGGGACCGCCCGCCGACCGGATTTCCCGGGCGGCGGGCGGTCCCGTTGCGGTGTGCGGCGTCCTGGTTTCCGCCGTCAGTGGTGTCCGCGCGCGGTGTCCGAGGCCCCGCCGAAGAGCCGGGCCACGGCCCGGAACGGCAGGGTGACGACGGTGGCGAGGGCACCGCCGATCGACCTGAGAACGTCTGCGATCGCTCGCAACATGAATGAGCCTCCGTCATGACCGTCCGGCCGCACACCTCAGGTGTCGCCGTCGGCCGGGTCGTGGGCGGGAGCGCCTGCCGGGGGGGCGGCAGGTCACTCGGGTGTCGCTTCGTCCGTCCAGCGCAGGATGGCGCCGAGCCCGCCGGACGGTGCCCGCTCGGGGTCACGGACCACCACGATGTCGGCGCCGCTCGCGGCCGCCGACCGCACCAGTGCGTCATCCGCCCGTGCGGCTGCCGGACGTGTCTCGCCGAGGTACGGCAACTCCGTTCCCCGTACCCCGAGTTGATCGACTTCGGAGCCCACCCAGACCTGCCGGGCGATGTCCGAGCCGTGCGGGCTGACCAGCAAGGTGTCGATCCGGTGTTCCCGGGCCGCCTCGACCAGGGCGGGGATGCCGGCCGCGGCGTGCGGGGCGCTCTTGCCTCCCGGCCCCGCACCGGTGCGGAAGCGGTCCGTCACCTGCGCGATGTGCTCACGCTCCTGAACTGCCCTCACCTGGGCGATGTCCCGGTCCACCAGCGTACTCTCGGCGCCGGGCGCCCGCCCGCCGTGTTCGCTCTCGTATGTGAGGGCGCGCAGCGGTTCGGGCAGCTTGTCGTGCACCAGGTGGCGTTCGCGGGCGTCCCCGATCAGGACGACGGCCTCGGCGCCACACTCCTCGAACGCCTTGTGCACCGCATCGGCGATCTCTCCCGCGTTGTGTTCCCAGGTGTTCTCCACCTTGGCGCGGAAGTGCCCTTCGGACCAGTCGCCCGAGGCGGTGCGGTGGAGGGGCCAGTCCTCACCGCTGACCTGACCGGCGTCCTCGGTGCCCCGGTGGCCGAGTACGGCGAAGTCCGCTCCGGACCGGTCCAGGCGGACCACGAGGCAGACCGGATCGTCGCCGACCGCGGCCAGGAGGGGAGTGACCCGGGGCACCGGCCCCCAGGCCGCGAACGGGGTGGCCGGGGGCCCGGGGAGCGGGGTGTCCAGCACGATCACCCCGTGGGCGGCGAACAGCACCCGCCCGGAGTGCTCCCCGGGATCGCCTTCGTGCCGCGTGAGCAGTGCTTCGTGCACCGCACCGCAGGTGGCCTCGTCCGCGCCGAGCGCGAACAACTGCGCCGTGGTGGCACTCGCCGTCAACTCTTGCTGTTTTTCGGCGTCCTCGGTGTGGTGCGAGATATCGGCATAGACGGATGCCCAGGGGCCCGGCCGGTCGATGACCGGTTTCAGGAGCGAGAGTCGCATGGCGCTGCCTCCTTGGCTTCCTCGGATTCCGTGGTTTCTCCTGTTGTGCGGTGGGCTGTCGTCGGTGTGCGGTGGGCTGCCTTACGAATTCCCGTTCCCGAAAGGCGTATGCATCGAGGGCATATGCATCTGCGGTCACGTTCCGTGCCTGTCCGCGCGATTTCCGTGTGCATGGTTGAAACAGCGCCGCCGGGTTGTTAGGGCTGGGGGAGCAGGGAAACTGGGAGTAACGCGACGGGTCTGTATGACTCGTGGAGCCGGAGGCACCCATGGTCATGGAACACGGAACGGACAAGACCGGCCCCGCCCGGGACGACGTGATGAAGAAGCAACTGCGGGGGCAATTGACGGCGGAGCGCTCCCTGCGTACGGATGAGGAGCATGAACTCCAGCCGGCGGGCGAGGACCAGCCGGTGGCGGCGTGGTCCCCCGAGAGCGACTTCCGGGGCGGCACACCGAGCGGGATGACCGAGCAGGACGTCGGGCTGCGCTCCGAACTCGCCCAGCACCTCGGGCGGAGCCTGTACCCGGCCGACAAGAACGCGATCATCGAGACCCTTCGGCGCAACAACGCACCGGACCGGCTGGTCGCCATGGCCGAGCGGCTGCCCGCACACGAGCGGTTCGGCAATGTGCAGAGCATCGCCGAGGCCGTCGGGATCGCGACGGAACACCGGCACGCCTGAGGCCGGGCCGGTCCGCCCGTTCCTGGCGCTGCCGGGAGCCACCAGGTGGCGGACAATTGGCTGTAGACGCACCTGCCGCACCCCGCGGCCGGGCGAGTGGACGGGAAGAGGGAGGGCGGTCATGTCCGACGACGCGATGGGCGACGAGGTCTACCAGCCGCCCAGATCCGATCCCCAGGACAACCCCAATGACCTCGACATGGAGGACGCCCTCGACGAGCCGGACCTCGACGAGACGCTGGACACGGGCTATTCGCCACCCGAGAGACCCTTCGTGGTGAACCATGAGGGGACCACCGCGCGGGAGCTGCACGACCGCGAATCGCTCGAACACCGGCTGTCGGTGGAAGTGCCGGACGTCTGCGCACCCGACGGCGACGGGATCGGCGATCTGCCGGACGGGGTGGGGGAACCGACGGACCTCGAATGCGGCGAAGAGCGGGCCGGCCGGCTCGTGGGCTCCGACGAGGGGTTCTGGCGCGGTGGCAGCAATGACATCGCCGCCCGGGACGTCGGGATCGACGGCGGTGCCGCGTCGGCGGAGGAGGCGGCGGTGCACATCGCCCGGGACAATGCGGGGGACGGAGAGGGGGAGGTCTAGACCCTGTCGCCACCGTCCCGCCCGCTCCGGTCCCCGGGGCCCGCGGACTTCCCGGTTCGCCGCATTCCCTCAGAGCACCTCGGCGTCCGTCGAGCGCACGATCCGGGCCCGCATATTGCGCTCCATCATGCGCAGCGCGGCGTCGGCGAGATCCTGGTGGATATGCGCACAGGCGTCCTCGGCGACGATGACCTGAATGTGCCGGATATGGGCATCGAGCGCCGAATAGAGCACGCATTGTTCGGTGACCTGCCCACAGAGCACGATCGTGTCGATACCGTGCTGCCGCAGCAGATATTCCAGCGGCGTTTCAAAGAAGACCGAGTGCCGCGCCTTCACCACGAACAGCGATTTGTCGTCCGGCCGGACCGGTTCCACCAGATCGGCGTGCGGGCCGCTGAGCACCGTGTCCAGAAGTTCGTCGTGGTGTGACCGCCACAGGCCGAAATTGTCATTGACGTAGATGATCTCGACGTCGTTCTTTCGGGCCCGTTCGATCAGCTCGGTGATATGCGGCAGGGCCTGCCGCACCGAGGGCAGGAGACGTTCCGCGTCCTCGTGCTCATAGGCGTTGAGCATGTCGATCACGATGAGCGCCTTCGCCGCCATGGCACGGTCCCCGGTCAGCCGCCCGCCGGGCGTTCCCGGACCGGGGCCGCGGCGCGCGTGCCGTCGGCACACACCCCGAGCACCCCGTCGGACTCGCGTTCGAATCCCGCACCGGGCATGCGCATCAGCCGCCGCCCCGTCCCGTGCCCTCGTCGGCGGCCACCCGCTTCAGGGTGCGACCGCTGCGTACGGAGCGGGCCCGCCGGGCGTCCGGTGTACCGCGCCGCCCGGCCCGGTCGTCGTTCTCCTTGACCAGCAGCCAGGACTCCCGCTTCCCGGGGCCCTCGCCGGTGCGGAACCGGGTGAGCGCATAGCCGCCGTGGAGCTTGCTGCCGTCGAGCCAGAAGGAGACATGGCCGTCCTCCAGCGCCTGGCGGAACGACAGGGCGCGGCCCTTCTTCTTCCGGGGCAGCGGGCGGTAGCTGCCCTGGTCCCAGACGATCACGGTGCCCGCGCCGTACTCCCCCGCCGGGATGACGCCCTCGAATTCCCGGTACTCCAGCGGATGGTCCTCGGTGGGCATCGCCAGCCGCTTGTCGTGCGGGTCGGCCGACGGCCCCTTGGGCACGGACCAGGACTTCAGCACCCCGTCGACCTCCAGCCGGAAGTCGAAGTGCAGGGTGCTCGCATCGTGGATCTGGACGACGAAGGAGGAGGTGTCCCCGGCGGCCGCCGGGGCGCCCGGGGGCTCGCGCGTCCGGTCGAAGTGCCGTTTGCCGCGGTATGCCGTCAGTCCGTCCCTGGCGCCCATGTGCCCCGCCTGCCCTTCATACCGATGGCCGCATCTCTCACTCTCGCGCGGGGCGGCCGGCGACGCATGTGCGGACGTGACCACCGGGTCGCGAACGGATGGTGCAGACAGCGGGCGGTCCCGACTCGCCGGTCAGCAGAGGGCGGCTGTGTCCCAAGGGGGATCCTCCCTCAGCGTGCCGCCCAGGGGCTGGAGCCGCCAGAATGAGAGGGGCCCCAGAGGGGACCCATGTGTACCCGGCCGCACACCGGTTAGCCGACAGAGCACCACGGTGTACCCGCGCCGGCCGTCGGCCCGCACCCCACTGTGCCCCGTCCGGCCCGGCGCCCGAGCACCATCCTCGACAGGCAGGAGTCCCCGTGAACCGCCGTCGTCCTCGGATCGTGATCGTCGGAGCCGGCTTCGCCGGTTACGAATGTGCCCGCACGCTCTCCCGGCAGGCCAAGGGGGCCGCCGAGATCGTGCTGATCAACCCCCATGACTACTTTCTGTATGTGCCGCTGCTGCCGGAAGTGGCGGCCGGAATTCTGGAGCCCCGCCGGATCTCGGTATCGCTCACGGGGACCCTGCCGGGCGTCCGGCTCGTCCTCGGAGAGGTCCATGACGTGGACTTCGATGCCCGTCGGGTCGACTACACCGACCCGGAGGACCGGGACGGCTCGCTGACCTACGACCGGCTGGTGCTGACCGTCGGGAGCGTCAACAAACTGCTGCCCATCCCGGGTGTCGCCGAGCATGCCCACGGCTTCCGCGGGATGCCCGAAGCGCTGTACCTGCGCGACCACATCACCCGTCAGATGGAACTGGCCGGTGCGGCAGAGGACCCGGCCGAACGGGCCGCCAGGACCACCTTCGTCGTCGTGGGCGCCGGCTACACCGGTACTGAAGTCACCGCCCAGGGCGTGCGGTTCACCGACTCCCTGGTCCGGCAGAACTCCGGACTGCGGGACGGCCCACGCCCCCGCTGGCTGCTGCTGGACATCGCCGACCGGCTGCTGCCCGAGCTCGACGAGCGGCTGTCGCGCACCGCCGACCGGGTGCTGCGCGCCCGCGGCGTCGAGGTCCGCACCCGCACCTCCGTCAAGGAAGCGACCATGGACGGGGTCCTGCTCGACGACGGCGAGTTCGTCAGCAGCCGCTCCCTGATCTGGTGTGTGGGCGTCCGGCCCGACCCGCTGGTCACCTCGCTGGGGCTGCCCACCGACAAGGGGCGGCTGTGCGTCGACAAGTTCCTGGGAGTGCCCGGCCGTCCCGAGGTGTTCGCCTGCGGTGACGCCGCGGCCGTTCCCGATCTGACCCGCCCCGGCGAGACCACCCCGATGACCGCCCAGCACGCCCAGCGGCAGGGCAAGGTCGCGGCGCGCAATGTGGCGGCGTCCTGCGGGCAGGGCACCCCGCGCGCCTACGAGCACCGTGACCTGGGCTTCATGGTGGACCTGGGCGGAATCCAGGCCGCCGCGAACCCGCTGCACATCCCGCTGTCCGGAGCGCTCGCCGGTGCGGTCACCCGGGGCTACCACCTCATGGCGATGCCGGGCAACCGTGTCCGGGTGGCCGCCGACTGGCTCCTGGACGCGGTGCTGCCACGCCAGGCCGTCCAGCTGGGCCTGGTCCGCTCCTGGTCGGTGCCGCTGGACACCGAAACCCCCGAAGTGGCCCGGGTGGCGGGCGGCAGGCCGAAACGGCCGTGAGGGGTGCGGACGAGCAGTCCGCGGATGCCGAATGCGGAGGGGTCTGCTTGGCTTGCCGGTGAACGATCCGTGCGGCATGTACGGGCAGTGTCCGCAAGCCGTCGAGCACAGGATTCCGGAGGCGAGAGATGGACCTGCACCGTAGCCCGGTCGCCCGCGCTTGGCGGAATTGGCGCCGCCCCGACGACCGCACCGTCCCGCGCCGTCCCCTGGACGCCGAGGACACCAGCCGGCGGTTTCTGATGTACGGCGTCATGCCGCTCTGGTTCGTCCCTTCGGTGGCCGACTGGATCATGCACCGGCGTACCCGGATCGAGGAGACCAGCGGAGTCCGGGAGTCGGCGGTACATGCGCTGATGATGGCGGAGGCCGGGGTGCCGGTCGCCATGGGACTGCTGGCCAAGGTCAATCCGCTGGTGCTGACGGTCATGGGCGGTGCGGCCCTGGCGCACGGCGCGACCGCGCTGTGGGACGTGAACCTGGCGACGACCGAGCGGGAAGTCCGTCCCGTGGAGCAGCACATCCACAGCTTCCTGGAGGTCCTGCCGCTCACGGCACTGGCATTCCTCGCCTGTCTGCACGCCGACCAGGTCCGCGGCACTCTACGGGGCGGCCGCGGCGCCGACGACTGGAAGCTGCTGCCCAAGGAAAACCCCCTGCCCGCCCGCTATTTGGCCGGCATCGGACTCGGTCTCAGTGTGTGCGTGGCGCTGCCGTACGCCGAGGAGATGACCCGGTGCGTCAAGGCGGCCCGGCGCCGCGGGTCGCTGTGAGCGGCCAGCTCACGGAGCGCGCCGGACGGGCCGGCCCGCAGGCGTTGCCGGCGCTCCGTGTCGTCGCGCCCGAGATCGAGGGCCCCGAGGACGTGGTGGCCGACGCGGACGGCAGCCTGTTCGCGGGCGCCGCGGACGGCACGATCTGGCGGCTGCGCCTGCCGGCGCCGGACGCGGCGGACCGTGCAACGCCCGTGGCACACACCGGTGGCAGACCGCTCGGCCTGCAGCCCCTTCCGGGCGGCGAGCTGCTGGTCTGTGACGCCCGGCGCGGTCTGCTGCGCGTCGACCCGCGGCACGGGTCCGTCCGGGTGCTCGCCGACGAGGTGGACGGCGCGCCCCTGCGGTTCTGCAGCAATGTCACCACCGCGGCGGACGGCACGGTCTACTTCACCGTCTCCAGCCGTCGCTACGGCCTCGACGAGTGGCTGGGCGACTTCCTGGAGCACACCGGAACCGGGCAGCTGCTGCGCCTGCGGCCCGACGGCACCCCCGAAGTCCTTCTGGAGGGGCTGCAGTTCGCCAATGGCGTGGCCCTGGCCCCGGACGAGTCCTTCCTGGTCGTGGCCGAGACCGGGGCCCGCCGCCTCAGCCGCTACCGGCTCACCGGCCCCCGGGCCGGGACCGCCGACACCCTGGCCGGCGATCTGCCCGGCTACCCCGACAACATCTCCCGTGGTCCCGAGGGGGACTTCTGGGTCGCCCTGGCACGGCCACCGGCCGCCGGTGTGGAGTTGCTGCACGGCATGCCGCGCGGGGTCCGGCGGACGGCCTGGGAGGTCGCGAAGCGGCTGCGGCTCTCCCTGCCGCCGCATCCCACGGCGCGGGTGCTGGCGGTCCGTCCCGACGGCGGAACGGTCCGCGATCTGCGCGCCGTGCGGTCTCCGTACCGGATGGTCACCAGTGTCTGCCGGACGGAGCATCTGCTGGCCATGGGCAGCGTCGCGGAACGCGGTATCGCCGTCTGCGCCCTTCCCGGCGCGGACGGCACGACCTCCGCGCGCTGACCCGCTGTGCGCACGGTGCCCGCCGCCGCGGACCGGCCGGGCCGCTACCGCACCCGTTCCGGTTCTTCCTCCTCGTCGGGGAGCCGCACATCGCTGACCGCGATATTGACCTCCACGACTTCAAGGCCGGTCATCCGCTCCACCGAGGCAATCACGTTCTCCCGCACCGCCCTCCCCACCTCGGGGATGACCTCGCCGTACTCGACGACGATGTCCAAGTCCACCGCCGACTGTTTCTCGCCGACTTCGACCTTGACACCGTGCGTGGCCGTGCCTCCCCCGGGTACGCGTTCGCGCAGGGCTCCCACCGACCGCGAGAGCCCGCTGCCCAGGGCATGAACTCCTTCCACCTCACCGGCCGCCAGAAAGGCGATCTTCGCGACCACACCGTCGGCAATGGTCGTCCGCCCCAGGTCCCCGGTGTTCCGCGACCCGCGCTCTGCGAACTCGGTCATTGCGCATCACCCCAGTAATCCATCGAGGGGAAGTTTTCGGCCCTCTCTTCACGCTATGGCCGTACGGGTGACGCTGCCTCCCGAAACGGGCCGCGGCGGCTGCGGGCGGGCGGCCCGGCACCTTCCCCGCCTTTGCCGATACAGCAAGGAACGTTGTCAATATCGGCGGCCCGGCGGAACATCCCGGCAAGGGCGGTACGGCACGGAAACGGCGGTACCGCACCTGACCTTTGCGCACGGACCGAGGAGGACACCCATGACCCATGACGTCACCGTCCCGGACCAGGAATTCTGGGACACCCGCTACGCGGAGAGCGACCGGATCTGGAGCGGCCGCCCCAATGCCGCCCTGGTCCGGGAGGCCGGCGACCTCGCCCCGGGCAGGGCCCTGGACCTGGGCTGCGGGGAAGGAGCGGACGCACTCTGGCTCGCCGAGCGGGGGTGGGAGGTCACCGCCGTCGACATCTCCCGTGTCGCCCTCGACCGGGCGGCCGGGCACGCGGCAGCGACAGCGTTCGCCGACCGCGTCACCTGGCAGCACTGCGATCTCGGCACCGCGTTCCCCGCCGGCACCTTCGATCTCGTCACGGCCCAATTCCTGCATTCCCACAGCGATATGCCCCGCGAGGACATCCTGCGCAGGGCCGCCGGTGCCGTCGCGCCCGGCGGGGTGCTGCTCATCGTCGGCCATGCGGGAATCCCCGCCTGGGAACCCGACTCCGAGGTGCCGCTTCCCACTCCGGACGAAGTCGTCGAGGCCCTCGGCCTCCCGGACGGACAGTGGGACCTGCTGCGCTGCGAGGAACACCCGAGCTTCCGGACCGGCCACGACGGAAAGCCGGACCCCCGCACCGACAACACCGTGAAGCTCCGCCGCCGGCCCGTCTGACGCCCGTCGCGCCCCCGGCCACCATGACCGGAGCACCCCCCGGCCCTGCCCGGATCCTCCAAGTCCCGTGCAAGGAAGGGGGGTTGCCTCATTCCGGGGGCCGGGCACCGCGGTATGGTCCTGGCCCGGCCCCGCCCCGGGCCTGCGGGGACCGGGGCCGCGGGGGCTTGCGGTCGCCAAGGACATCTGTCAAAAGGGTGCCGCTCCCGGTGGCGGATCCGTATCGTCTGCTCGCGCCGGAGCCTTCTCGCCCCGGGATCTCCTCGTGAGATCTCCCCGGGGGCCCGTGCCTTCGATGGCAGTGCCAGCAGCTAGGGAGCAGTGGTGACACCCCTGATCGTACCCGTCATGATCACATTTGGGATATTCCTGCTCGCCATGGTGGCCGTGGGCATCTGGACGTATCAGGACACCGTGACGTTCTCCGATTTCGCACTGGGCGGGCGCCGGCTGCGGGCACCGCTGGCGGCGCTGTCCGCGGGCGCCAGTGACATGTCCGGCTGGCTGTTCCTGGGACTGCCCGGCGCCGTGTACACGGCCGGCATCGGCGCCTCGTGGATCGCCGTCGGCCTGGCCATCGGCACCTATCTCAACTGGCTTCTGGTCGCACCGCGGCTGCGTACGTACACCGAGCTGGCCGGCGACGCCAAGACGCTCTCGGCGTATCTGGAGGAGCGGTTCGAGGACGGCAGCAGAATGCTGCGCCTGGTCTCGGCGACCGTCACCGTCGTGTTCTTCACCGTCTACGTGGCGAGCGGACTCCTGGCCGGGGGCGTGCTGTTCGAGGGGATCTTCGGAGGCGGCTTCGAGTTCGCGCTCACCGTCTTCGCCGTGGTGATCGTCGTCTACACCGTCCTGGGCGGCTTCCGCGCGGTGAGCGTGACGCACTCGATACAGGCCACGGTGATGTTCTGCGCGGCCGTGGCGCTCCCGGTGATCGCCATCGCGACGCTGGGCGGGTTCGGCGCGCTGCACGGTGCGCTCACACGCGAGAGCCCGGCCCTGCTGGACATGGGGGCGGAGGCCGGCTTCGACGGCAGCCGGTGGACGTCCGGCGGGCCGCTCGGCGCGGTGGCCGTGATCTCCCTGCTCGCCTGGGGACTGGGCTACTTCGGCCAGCCCCACATCCTCGCCCGCTTCATGAGCATCCGCAGCACCCGCGAGATTCCCCGGGCCCGCCGGATCGGCGTGAGCTGGGTGGTCGTCTGCCTGGCGGGCGCCTCGCTCGTGGGACTGGTGGGGATCGCCGCGCTCGACCAGACGCCGGATAACCCGGAGACCGTCTTCATCGCGCTCTGCGCCCAGTTGGTCAATCCCTGGGTCGCCGGCATCCTGCTGGTCGGCGTGCTGGCCGCAATCAAGTCCACCGCGGACAGCCAGCTGCTGGTGTCGGCGATGGCCCTCACCGAGGACTTCTACCGGGCGTTCGTCAAGCGGCAGGCCTCGGACGCGACGATGGTGCTGGCGGCGCGCGCAACGGTGGTCGTGGTCGCCCTGGTGGCCTACGTCATCGCACTCAGCGGCGGCGCCGTGCTGGATATCGTCGCGTACGCCTGGGCGGGCTTCGGCGCGGCCTTCGGCCCGGTGATCCTGCTGTCGCTCTACTGGCCGCGCATGACCCGGGCCGGGGCGATGGCCGGCATCGTGACGGGGGCGGCCACCGTCGTCCTGTGGAAGCACATCGACCCGCTCCTCGGGCCGCTGCAGTCCGGCATCTACGAGATGGTGCCGGGGGTCCTCGCGGCCACCGCGGCGGCGCTGCTCTTCGGCAAGTTCGTCGGCCGCCCGCCGCGCCGCACCTGGGTGGGTCCCATGGAGCGCAAGCCCGCCACGACGGTGCCGGTCGGCTGAGGTCAGCGCTTCCCGTCAGGAGCGCACGGAGCGACTCCTCAGGAACTCACAAACTCACGAACTCCCGGACCGGAGTACCACGTTCGGGCCGCTCGTACAGCTACGGACGGTGAGCGGCACGGAAGTGGCTGCGGACGGCCCGGCAACAACGCTTGATCCGCTCAACTCGTGCTCCACATGCGGTCGTTACGCCCCCTTGCAGGGACCGATCACCGAAAGGTCCCACTTCACTGCGTACCGAAACGTTCACCCCGTGTAAGCGAACCGTCCGAATAGCGGGCGTTCACGTCGTAGCGCAACACGTCCCCTCACACTCGTCAGGCTCACCGAACGTCACACCCAATGAACAGGCACGACCATGAGTCGGACAATCACCCGGTCACCCCAGGACTCCCCGGAGGCCGGGCAGAACTCCGAGTCCGTGTTGTCGCACGGCCTCAAGCAGCGCCATCTGTCGATGATCGCCCTCGGCGGGGTCATCGGCGCGGGGCTCTTCGTAGGCTCCGGGGTCGGTATCGCCGCGGCCGGACCGGCCATCGTCCTCCTCTTCATGGGTACCGGCGCACTGGTCATGCTGATCATGCGGATGCTCGGCGAGATGTCCGCGGCCCGGCCGTCCACCGGCTCGTTCTCGGTGCACGCCGAGGAGGAGATCGGCTCCTGGGCAGGGACCACCTCGGGCTGGATGTACTGGCTGATGCTCTGCGCCGGCGTGGCCGCCGAGGCGACCGCGGCGGGCACGATCATGCACTCCTGGGTGTCGTTCATCCCCGCCTACGGCTGGGTGGCGCTCTTCATGGTGTTCTTCTGCGCCAGCAATCTGACCGCGGTCAAGAACTTCGGCGAGTTCGAGTTCTGGTTCTCCGCGGTCAAGGTCGCCGCGATCGTCGCGTTTCTGGTGCTCGGCCTGCTCGGCATTCTCGGAGTGTTCGGCAGCGCGCCCGGAACGAGTCATCTGACCGGCCACGGCGGCTTCTTCCCGACCGGCGTCGCCGGACTCGCCGCGGGGCTGCTGACCACGATCTCCGGGTTCGCCGGTCTGGAGACCGTCACCATCGCGGCGGCGGAGTCCGACAATCCGAGCCGCAACGTGGCCCGTGCCGTCCGCACCGCCGTCTGGCGCATCGCCGTCTTCTACATCGGCTCCATGGCCGTGGTCGTCACCCTGGTGCCGTGGAACGACCCGAAGGTCGCCAAGGAAGGCCCGTACGTCACCGTGCTCGACCAGCTCGGAATCCCGGCAGCCGGCACGATCATGCAGATCGTGGTGCTGGTGGCCCTGCTCTCCGCGATGAACGCCAACATCTACGGCTCCTCGCGCATGGCGTACTCCCTCGTCAACCGGGGCCAGGGCCCGCGCTTCCTGGGCAAGGTCACCAGGGGCGTGCCGGCCGCGGCGGTGCTGGCGTCCTGTGTGTTCGGCTTCGCGGCCGTGATCGCCGGAATCGTCTGGCCGACCACCGTGTTCGCCTGGCTGCTGAACATCGCCGGCTGCTCGGTACTGGTCGTCTGGTCCATCGTCTGCCTCACCCAACTGAAGATGCGCCGCCGGCTGGAGCGCGAGTCACCCGAGCTGCTCTCGGTGCGGATGTGGGGCTTCCCCTATCTGACCTGGCTCACCCTCGCCGCCATCCTCGGTGTCTTCGCCGTCATGGCCTCCAACGCGGACGGCCGTCATCAGCTGATCGGCACGGCCGTCGTGGTGGCGGTGCTGGCCGGCGCGGGCCATCTCAAGCAGCGCCGCGACCGACGGGCCGCCGAAAGCGCCTGAGCGCGGTACACCGCACCGGGGGCGGTCAGTTGCCGTCGCCTCGCCAGATGTTGTCGAAGGCCGCCTTCTCGACGGAGCGGCGCTGCCGTTCGGCCTCCAGCTCCCTGACGGCGTCGTGGACGGCGACGAGCACGGTGGACACCGCGTCGTCGGTCACGCCCGGCTCGTCTCCGGTGCGTGTGCCGTCGATCCCGGCGGCTGACGCGAGGGTGGTGAGGACGGCCTCCTGCGAGGTCCAGCGGTCCTCAGCCTGCCGGCGGGCGGGGGATTCCGTCAGCACCGTCCGACCGGTCCGGAAGGGCCGCCAGCGGCGGTGTTCCCGAGTGACCTGCCCTTCGTCCTCAAGGACGGCCAGATAGGCCGCCGCCAGGCCCTCACCCCTGCGCCACAGCCAGTCGTCGACCGACTCGTAGGGCGACTGCTGGACGAGCGACGACGCTGCTTGGTCCAACAGGCGGTCCGGAATCGTCGGCCGGTAACCCGGCACGATCTGATCGCCGTCCAGCCGGGCGGCCCGGGCGCCGAGTAGATCGATCAGTTCGGCTCCCGCAAGCGCAAGTGACAGATCGCCTCGCTCAAGAGGGCGGCCGGACTCCACGTCCATGGCAACGATCAGCAGGTCCCGCGGTGTGGTCATGGAGGGCTCCTCTCCGTCCCATGGTCGCGCTTCAGACGGCTGATCGCCCGCCGACCGGCCCAGCTGCCTGCTGCTCCGGGAGCAGACGACCTCGACCGTGCCCGTCGGACGACGCCCGGTGCAGGTATGCGACCGCTCGACTCTGCCGGTGCCGGGCCCACGGACTGACGGGACTGACGCGGCTCACAGGCCTGAAAGGGCCGACGGGGCTGACATGACTGAGGGGCCTGACGGGACTGACGGGACTGACGGGACTGACGGGACTGACGGGACTGACGGCATGTGAGCGGCTACGGGTGCCAGGCCTGTCCGGACCTGTCCGAAATCCCGTAATGATTGAGCAAAGCGACTGCTAATCTCGTCAGTTCATCTACTTCGAGGACTGTGCATGACCGTGCCCACTCCGCCCGACGGCAAGCAGCCCGGTGACCAGACGCCGGACGACCACAACCCGTGGAGCCCGCCGCCGCCCGGACCGCCCTCTACCCGCTGGGAGCCGTATCCGATGGCCCCCATACCGGGGTCGCAGGCACGCAACGGCATGGGCATCACCGCCCTGGTACTCGGCATCGTCGGCATCGTCCTCGGCCTGCTCATCATCTTGTTCTGGATGTCCTGGCTGCCGGCCCTGCTGGCCGTGATCTTCGGCTCCGTCGGGCTGAGCCACGCGCGCACGGGCCGGGCGACGAACAAGGCGATGGCACTGACCGGTGTGATCCTGGGCGGGGCCGGCCTGCTGGCCGCGCTTGGTGGCGGCATCTTCACCGTCACTGTGGTCAAAAAGGTCGCCGACAGCGCACGCGCCAAGGTCAAAGAGGTGAAGGCCTCCGCGTCGGCGTCGGAAAAGGCCCGGCACCTGTCCTTCGGCGAGTCCTACACATTCGAGGACGGACTGAAGGTCACGGTCACCAAGCCGGAGCCGTTCACCCCGGACGACTACGTCCTCGGTCACGCCAAGGGCAACAAGGCGGTCCAGGTGACGGTCAAGGTGGTCAACACCGGCACCGAGCGCGTCAAGGTGGACACCGGGCTGCCCGAAGTCAGCGACGCCGACGGAGCCTCGTCGGAGCTGGTGATCGACGGAAGCGGGCGGCAGAAGGTCATCACCGGCTACGTCCTCCCCGGCAAGGAAGCCGTCGGGAAGTACGCCTTCTCACTGCCGCCCGATGCCGCCGACCGGATCGAGGTCGAGTTCAGCCCCGACGCCATGCGGTGGGACGACGCCTACTGGAGCGGCCCCACTCGCTGAAGGGGCATCTCCCCACTCACTCACTCACTCACTGACTGACTGACGGGGCAACTCGAAGCCACCTCTGCCCGGTGAGTGCGGCTCTGTGCTCAACTCCCCCACGCTCGCCCGGTCCTTTGAGATCGACGGACTGGAGCACCTGCCGGACACCCACGGCCCGCGACGAGGAAGCCGCTGCGGAGCTCAGCGGCCGGACAGCTTCTCCTGCAGCCAGTCGAAGACGACTTCGCAGTGCTGCTGCGGGGCCATCGGGGAGCAGTGCAGCTGCGCGCCGGTGGCCGCGGTGAGCTTCACGTAGTCCTTGGGCGCCGTCAGTTTGTCGAACAGCTGGCGCGGCTGCCCCGGATAGAACTGCTCGAAGTCGTAGTCGAGCACCAGCGTCGGCATCTTGATGCGGCCCACGACGTCCGTGATGTCCAGCGACTTGACGAGGGTGGCCGGGGTGTAGAAGTCCGTGAACATCTTGCCCTGACGGGCCGCGAGCATCGCCGGCACCGAGAAGGGTTCGAAGCGTTTCTTCAGCGTCGCGGCGGCGGACGGCGGCAGCTCGGGGACGACCTCTTTGTTCCAGATGTTGTTGGTCTTCTCCTTGTCCGGGGTGAGAATCTCCCGGATCTCCGGAGGAAAGCCCAGCCAGGGCGAGAGCACACCGGGCATCGCCACCAGAGCGGCGATCCGCTGCTCGAAAGCCGCTGCCCTGGGGGCCAGGTCCCCGGCCATGCTCAGCCCGGTCAGCGCGATCTTTCCGGTGTCCACGTCCGGGCGGGCGGTCAGCCAGTCGACGATCGGGGTGACGACGGTCTCCCAGCGCGGCGTGAAGACCACTTGGTCGACGAAGAGCAGCTGGCCCTGGCCGGGCCCGTCGTACACCAGGGCGTTCCAGCCGCGCTGCAGGGCGGCCGCGACGCCATAGGTCCACATGTCGACGTTCTGCCCGTCGCTGCCGTTCGTGAGGATCACGGTGGGGCGCCGCTCGCCGGAGCTGTCCGGCCGGAAGAACCACACGGGCAGCGGGGTCTTCCCGTACGGGATGCGCGCCGTCACCGGGACCGGGTCGCACCGCTCGCAGAACGCGTCCCAGGAGCCGCGTCCCGCCTTGTACAGCTCCTCCTCGCTGCCGGGGGTGTCGGAGCCGAGGACGAAGAACAGCGCCTGGGCGTAGTACTGCGCGGCCCGCAGTGCACGGAACCGGGTGGTCTCCGTCCCGGGCTCACCGCTGCTGGGCGGTTTCCTCAACTGATCGCCGAGGTTCCTGAAGGTCTCGGTGTACGTCTGCGCGGAGAGGCCGGCCTTGTTGATCGTGTTCACGGCGGTGAGCACCTCGCCCACCTCACTGGCGCCGTAGCCGGACCCGCCGAGCGCGAAGAGCCCGTTGAAGTTGAAGGCGGGGTCTTTGAAGAGCGTCATCACGCCGGGCGTGGGATCGCTCGCCGAGGCGTAGGCCCGCGCCGTGCGACGCGCGGTGGGCGCCGTCGCGGGCGACTCGCTGCACCCGGCGGCCAGGAGTGCCCCGGCGCCACCGACGAGCCCGGTCAACGTGGTGCGGCGCGTGGGGCCGGAAGCGCGATCGGCCGATACGTTCGTCATGCCGCCCGAACGTACGAGCCGCACCCCCCGGCCCCTCTCTGCGACACCCGCCCTTCCCCCGAACGCCACGCCCCGCGGCCCGCTCGCCGCCACCGCGCCGGCACCGCGCCGGACCGGCCCCTGCCCCAGACCCAGACCCAGGAGAACGTCAAGTGCGATCATCGGCCTGACTGGCCTGAGTTGGCGCCCAGCGGGACGCGCGCTGCACTGGCAGAAGAGCGTCGGCGGCGCTCAGGGCCGCTGACCCGCCGGGGCGGGGTCGGCATGGGTCGGTGGAGTGGTGGGTAAGTCGCCGCAGGACAAGGCTCCGTCTGTAGGGCTTTGCCGTAGGGGCAGGGACCTTGCCGCGTCCTGACGGCCGAAGCCGTTGAAGTGCTTGATCTGGGCGTGCACGGAAGGCTCCTTCGCAATGCGGGAGGTCCAACCCGCGCCCGAATCAACCTTGACGTTATGCGGCCGCGGCGCCGCCGCCCAGGCTCATTGGTGCCACCTTTCAACGGCATTGCGCCAAGGGACGTTAAAGAGGACCTGACGGGGCATGGCATTTCGCGCACCGGCATCGGACTGGGATTCCCGCCCGGCGAATCTGAGCCTTGACGGGACGCCTTGGAGTCGTAGCCAGAAATACCGCGGAGGGTGCGTGCCACTGCCACTGCCGCTACGGAGATGGCACCGTCGCCCACCTCGGCCGGCAGACCGTCACACTCACCGCGAGTTCGCTCTGCCACGTCTCCTGAGCAAGCCTGATACACCGTCAAGAGCGGCACACGTAAAGCGCGGCGAAAGCTCAGCCGGAGTGCGGCCAGAGGCGGCCAGAGATGATCGAGCCTGCACCCGACGTGAACCCGGGACGGCCTGTTGACCTGGGAAGACACAGGCCAAGAGGCCGTCCCGGGCCTCATCGTCACCCGATTCGGGCGATCCCCCGCGTCGCCCGAATCGGGCTGCTTGACCGGATCCGTTCCGAGGACGGAGATCCGGAGTCATACTGAGTGTGTTGGCCCCCAGCCAGTCAACGCAGGAGTTACAGGATGTCCCCCCGCAGCGCATCGGTCAATGAAGAATTGCGGCGGCGCTCCCGCGAGCGGCTGCTGCAGGCGACGGTCGAGCTGGTGGCAGAGCACGGCTATGAGGCGACGACGCTCGCGGACATCGCCCGTCGGGCAGGGGTCGCGCGCGGGCTCGTCTCGTACTACTTCCCCGGTAAGCGGCAGTTGCTGCAGTCCGCCGTGCACCGGCTGATGCACCGCACGCTGCAGGCGGCGCTGGAGCGTGCGCCGCGGCCGAGCGGTCCGGACGCGGGGCAGGAGCTGATGGCACGGGCCATCGACGCGATCCTGGGGCTGGCGCAGGATCACCCGTTGCTGATGCGGACGCATATGGCAGGAATCCTCACTGCCGAGGGGTTCATCCAGTGCCCCGAACAGCAACGGCTGGCCCAGTTGCTGCGGGAGACGGTCGTGGCGTACGGGTCGTCCGATCCTGATGCCGACTATCCGCTGCTACGGGCGCTGTTGATGGGGTCCGTGGTGGCGATGCTGCTGCCGGGAGCGGCCATGCCGCAGGCACGGCTGCGTGCCGAGCTGCTCCAGCGCTACGGGCTCGAATGGGAGCAGGGGGTCCCACCGGAGGAGGGGGCGCCCGGCGGCACGCGGACAGCGGGACCGGTGCGGGGCGGTCAGCGGTAGCCGGGCTGGGCCTGAACATGGGTGACCGCGCGCTCACTTCCCGGGCGGCGGCGCTACGGATCGCTGCGGTCCAGGCTCCGAAATCGGCGCCACGGAGGGCGGGTTGTGCGGCCCTGGCGGGCGGCACACGGTGGGCGGGCACCACCACCACGGGGCGACGCCCGGGAGGGCGACCGACGCCCGCTCGACCAGCTGCGGGCGGCGGGCGACGCGCGGTTCGACGCGCTCATGGAGGAACTCGTGGAGGAACTCGTGGAGGAAATGGCGAATGAGGTCATCGCGCAGCAGGGCGCCGAGACCGGGCGGACGCATGCAACGGATACCGGCGGAGGTGGTGCCCTGAGGCCGTGCCACCAGGGCCTGTCTCCCCGGCCCCCGTGGGCCTGCGGCTCGACGCCCGGCACCGCAGGCCGGCCCACGGAGATCGGGGAGACAGGCCCTAACGCTTGTTGTGGCGTGGTGTCAGGAGACCCTCGTCGCGGGCGCCGGCGATCAGCCGCAGCGATCTGCGGCGGTTACGGCCGGTGGCGAGCATCACGGCCAGCACCGGATCGCGCCCCTCGCGCTGCGCCTGGCGGTACGCGTCCGCGGCGATCTTGCGGCGCTCACCGGTCCGCGTCCGGGCGAGGACGGCGGAGCGGGCGCGCTCGGTCGGTGTGGCGGAAGCGGACGGCGGGGACGGCGCCGAGGCGTCGGGGGGCGTCGGCGACGCGGCGGGCGAGGACGGAGCGGCGGGCGTCGACGGCGCGGACGGGGCGGAGGGAACGGACCGTCCGGAGGTCCGCTCGGAGGACTGCCCAGAGGCTCGCTCGCAGGTCTCCTCGGATGCCTGCCCGGAAGTCTGCTCAACAGGAGAGTCGGTGGGCGGGGCGGCCGGCGGGTCCGCGGGACAGCCGGTGCCAGGCCCCGTGGCCGTCCGGTGCAGTACGCCCTCCCCATGGGCGAGGCCCGTCGCGCCCATCGGTCCCACGCCCGTCGGTCCCGCGCCTCTCGTTCCCGCTCCCGGCACCCCCACCTCCCCCGCCTCACCCGTCAAAGGCGTCGCCCTCTCCGTCGCCGCTGTCGCTGCCCCCGCTCCGGCGGCGGCCATCGGTTCCGCTTGCGGCTCGTGCCCCGGCACCGGACCGGCAGTGGTGGGCCGGGGGTGCCCCGTCGGCCCGTGGGGCGACGAGGGCCGCGGGCCTCGCATCGGCTCGGGTGCCGCGCCGCGCGCCGGGTCCGGCTGTGGCCCGGCCTGCGGTCCGCCGTCCCGTTCCGGTGTGGCGTCGGCCGGACCGGCCTGCCGGGGTGTGGGCCGGGTCTTGCGCGGACGCCCGGTGGCCGCCCGGAAGGCATCGTCCAGCGGGCCCTCGATCCAGCGGGCGAGGTCGGCGAGGCCGTCGAGCGTCAGTGGCGGGTCGGCCCGTACGTCCTCGACGGTGATGTGGTCGTCGGAGACCGTCACGAGGACATCGACCCGGGCGCCGTCGGCAAAGGTCAGCCGGGCGCTGCACCAGGGGCCCAGCGGGTCGAGCCGGGGCAGCGGGCACCCGGGGCCGTGGGAGCCGGCCGGATCGTCCGGGGCGGCGGGGTCGGGGGCGGGCGCGGCGGAGCCGTGCGCCTGCAGCTCCCATGTGGGCCACTCCAAGGGCGCGCCCTGGGCTTCATATCGGTGATTAACGGTATAAAAGTCACTTTCCGACACATTGAAAACCTAGCCCCCAGCTCACCCGGCCCAGTAGCGCGGCACGCTCATCCCACGGGGAGCAACCCCGATAGCGCATCTCCCGTCGCGCGCCCGCCGGTGCGATCCTGGGGGTATTACGCGGAAGGGGCCACTCGTGCTTCGTGTCGCAGTGATCGGTTCCGGGCCCAGCGGCGTCTACACCGCCCAGTCCCTGATCGAGCAGCAGGCCGTACCGGACATCGAGGTGTACGTCCTGGACCGCCTGCCCTGCCCGTACGGTCTGGTGCGCTACGGCGTCGCGCCGGACCACGAGAAGATCAAGTCGCTGCAGAACAATCTGCGTACGGTGCTGGAGCACCCCAGGGCCCACTTCCTGGGAAACGTCGAGGTGGGGGCGCCGGGGCTGGGCGTCGAGGAGTTGCGGCGGATCTTCGATGCGGTGGTGTTCTGCGTGGGCGCCGCCACCGACCGGCATCTGGGCATCCCCGGCGAGGAGCTGCCCGGCAGCCACCCGGCGACCGAGTTCGTCGCCTGGTACAGCGCGCATCCGGATGCGGCCGCGCTCCGTTTCACCCTCGCGGCCAGGTCCGCCCTCGTGATCGGGGTGGGAAATGTGGCGGTGGACGTGGCGCGGATGCTGTCCCGTGGCGCCGCCGAACTCGCCGCGACCGATATGCCGCAGGGGCCGCTCAGCGCGCTCGCGGACAGCCGCGTCGAGGACGTCTGGATGGTCGGCAGACGCGGTCCTTCCCAGGCCAAGTTCACGACCAAGGAGCTACGGGAGCTGGGCTCGCTTCCGGATACGGACGTGCTGGTACGGCCCGAGGAGCTGGCACGGGATCCGGCGTACCGGGACCCGGGCGAGCTGCCTGCGGTGGCGCGGCGGAATGTCGAGGTGCTGCGCGGCTGGGCGGAGCGGCAGACGGCCGGCCCGGAGAGCCCGGACGCGGGGCCCGCCTCGCCCCCCGCGCGCCGTCGGCGCCGCATTCATCTGCGGTTCTTCCTGCGGCCTGTCGAAATGCTGGGGGACGCCACCGGTGTGCGTGCGGTCCGGTTCGAGCGGACGGCGCCCGACGGGCGCGGCGGCGTCTCGGGGACCGGTGAATTCGAGGAGATCGAGGGGCAGTTGGTACTGCGTTCGGTCGGCTACCGGGGGACGCCGCAGCCCGGTCTGCCGTTCGACGAGACGACGGGGACGGTGCCGCACCTGGCAGGGCGGGTGCTGCGGGACGGGGCGCCGCTCCCGGGTGTGTACGTGGCGGGCTGGATCAAGCGGGGCCCCACGGGGGTGATCGGAACGAACCGGCCGTGCGCGAAGGAGACCGCGTTGTCGCTGCTGGCGGACGCCCCCGCACTGGCGGAGCGCGCAACGGCCGGGGACCCGTTGGAGGCGCTGATCCGGGCAGGTCAGCGGCCGGTTGCGTGGCCGGGCTGGCTGGCGATCGAGGCCGCCGAGGCGGAGTGGGGCCGCGGACTGGGCCGTGGCACCGTCAAGCTGCCGGACTGGACAGGACTGTTGGACGCGGCGCGCTCGGCGGGGCAGACCGGCTGAATCCGCGGGCCGGTCGGCCGGGGACGCGGGCGGATCGCTCAGCTGTGCGCGTGGGCGGGCCGATGGACTGGGTGCGTGGGCGGGCCTATCGGCCGGGTGCGTGGGCGGGCCGATCAGCTGGATTCGCCGGCAGTCCGCGTGCGTCCCCGTAGGTGAGGCGCCGTACCGGACCCGGGCCGGTCACTCCTCCCCGAGACGGCGGGCCTGCAGGTCCGCCCCTCGGAGGACGCCGTCGATCAGGCCGGGGAACAGTTCGTCCAGGTCGGCCCGGCGCAGTCCGTTCAACTTGGCCGTGCCCCGGTAGAGCTGCTGGATGACGCCGTGCTCGCGCAGTACCCGGAAGTGGTGGGTACAGGTCGACTTGCTGACCGGGAGCTCGATGTCCGCGCAGTTCAGCTCGCCCTCGGCGGCCGCCAGGGTGCAGACGATCCGCAGGCGCATGGGGTCGGCGAGCGCATGCAGCACGTCGGCGAGCCGGATGTCCTCACGGGCCGGGTGCTCCAGCGAGCGGGCGCCCGACGGGGTACGCGGGGAGGTCGTATCGGTCGGCATGACGGCTCCTGATTCCTTCTGCGGGACGCGGTAGGGCCTGGCGCGCCGACCCGCCCGCTCATTGTACGAGAAGCGTCGTAGTTTGACATCCGCCGTAGTACGACACCTATCGTATGAGGGCGGGTTCCGGTCGGCACCCGTTCATCTTCAGGTACAGGAGCCTGCTGTGAGCGCACTGTTCGAGCCCATCACCCTTCGCTCGCTGACCGTCCCGAACCGCCTCTGGATGGCGCCGATGTGCCAGTACTCCGCGGCGCCCGACGGCCCGGCAGAGGGGACGCCCGGCGACTGGCACTTCCAGCACCTGGCCGCGCGAGCAGCGGGCGGCACCGGCCTCATCCTCGCGGAGGCGACCGCGGTGAGCCCCGAGGGCCGCATCAGCCCGTACGACCTCGGGCTGTGGAACGACACCCAGACCGAGGCCTTCCGGCGTATCACCGACTTCCTCAAGGCGCAGGGAACCGTTCCCGGCATCCAGATCGCCCACGCCGGCCGGAAGGGCTCCACCGAGCGCCCCTGGGTGAACCGCGGCGCCCCGGTCCTCCCCGGTCAGCGGCATGGCTGGGAGCCGGTCGCGCCGAGCCCGGTGCCGTTCGACGACGGGTTCACGACCCCGGCGGAGCTGTCCGTGGCGCAGATCCATGAGCTCGTCGCGCAGTTCGGCGCGACGGCGCGGCGGGCTCTGGAGGCCGGCTTCCAGGTGGTCGAGATCCATGGTGCGCACGGCTATCTGATCAATGAGTTCCTCTCCCCCTTCACCAACCGGCGCACCGACGAGTACGGCGGCTCGTACGAGAACCGGACGCGGTTCGCACTGGAGGTCGTGGACGCCGTACGGGCGGTCTGGCCCGACGAACTGCCGGTCTTCTTCCGGATCTCGGCGACCGACTGGCTCACCGAGGACGAGAGCGATGCGCGCGAGGGCTGGACGGCCGACGACACCGTGCGCTTCGCCCGTGATCTGCGGGAGCACGGCATCGATCTGCTGGACACCTCCTCGGGCGGCAACGCGCCCGACGCGAAGATCACCGCGGGGCCCGGCTACCAGGTGCCGTTCGCGGAGCGGGTCAAGAAGGAGAGCGGCCTGGCGGTGGGCGCGGTCGGCCTGATCACCGAGGCGCGGCAGGCCGAGAAGATCATCGCGGACGGCCAGGCGGACGCCGTGCTGCTCGGCCGTGAGCTTCTGCGCTCCCCCAGCTTCGCGCAGCACGCGGCGCGGGAGCTGGGTGCGGAGGTCACGTTGCCGCAGCAGTACCACCGGGCCGTCTGAGACCTCCGGAGGGCGTGCGCCATCCGCCGGCGAGCGGGTGCCGCACCGTCCGACCTGCACGGATGCGTGCCGGGACGCCATTGTCAGTGGTCGGGTGCAGACTTGCCACTATCTGAGACAACGGCGTCCCGGAGGTGTTCCGGCATGACTGACGTACTACTCGCGGTGGGCACGCGCAAAGGGCTCTTCATCGGCCGTCGGCGGCACGGTGACTGGGAATTGAGCGGTCCGCATTTCCCCGCGCAGGCGGTGTACTCCCTCGGGATCGACACCCGCCGCGCGACGCCCCGGCTGCTGGCCGGTGCCGACAGCACCCACTGGGGCCCGTCGGTGTTCCACTCCGACGACCTGGGCGAGACCTGGCACGAGCCCTCCCGCCCCGCGGTCAAGTACCCGCCGGACACCGGGACTTCACTGGAGCGGGTGTGGCAGCTGCATCCGGCCGGGCCCGCCGCGCCCGATGTGGTCTACGCGGGCACCGAGCCCGGTGGTCTGTTCCGCTCCGAGGACGGCGGCGAGACCTTCGAGCTCGTACGGGCGCTGTGGGACCACCCGAGCCGGGAGCAATGGGTGCCGGGCGGCGGTGGGCTGGCCGTCCACACGGTGATCACCAACCCACGGGACGCCGACGCGGTCACCGTCGCGGTCTCGGCCGCCGGGGTCTTCCGCACCCTCGACGGGGGCGCCAGCTGGGCCCCGTCGAACAAGGGGGTGAAGGCGGTCTTCCTGCCGGATCAGCATCCGGAGTTCGGCCAGTGCGTCCACAAGATCGCGCAGGACCCGGTCAACCGCGACCGGCTGTATCTGCAGAACCACTGGGGCGTCTACCGCAGCGATGACGCCGGCGCGCGGTGGACGGACATCGGCAGCGGACTCCCCTCGGACTTCGGCTTCGCGGTCGCCGCACATCCGCGCACGGGGGATGTCGCCTACCTCTTCCCGATCACCGCCGATATCGACCGGGTGCCCGCCGAGCACCGCTGCCGGGTCTACCGCACCGGCGACGCCGGCCGGAGCTGGGAGCCGCTGAGTGCGGGACTCCCGGCCGAGGACCATTACGGCACGGTGCTCAGGGACGCGCTGTCCGTCGACGACAGCGACCCCGCCGGGGTGTATTTCGGCAATCGCAACGGCGAGGTGTACGCCAGCGCGGACGACGGCAACAGCTGGCAGCAGCTCGCCTCCCATCTGCCGGATGTGCTGTGCGTACGGGCGGCCGCCGTTGCCTGAGAGGGGAGGAAGGTGGAGGGCGGGGAAACGGCCGGAGCGCCGGGTAACGGAGCGGTGGGACAGGGCAGTTGGGGCGTCCCGCCGCTCCGGGCGGCCGGAGCCCGGGCCATCGGTTGAAGGGGAGGGGGCCGCGGCCAGTAGGGTGATCCCGTGGCTGCACAACCTCTCCAAGACATTGTCGAAGCGGGCTGGGCCAAGGCACTTGAGCCCGTTGCCGGACGGATCGCCGCGATGGGTGACTTCCTGCGGGCGGAGATCGCCGCGGGACGCACCTATCTCCCGGCGGGCAACAACGTGCTGCGCGCCTTCCAGCAGCCCTTCGACGAGGTGCGGGTCCTCATCGTCGGGCAGGACCCCTATCCCACGCCCGGACACGCGGTCGGGCTCAGCTTCTCCGTGGCGCCGGACGTCCGCCCGTTGCCCGGCAGCCTGGAGAACATCTTCCGCGAGCTGCACTCCGACCTGGGGCTCCCCCGCCCCTCGAACGGCGATCTGACGCCGTGGACCCGGCAGGGCGTACTGCTGCTGAACAGGGCGCTGACCACGGCTCCCCGCAAGCCCGCCGCACACCGCGGCAAGGGCTGGGAGGAGGTCACCGAGCAGGCCATCCGGGCACTGGTGGCGCGCGGGCGCCCGCTGGTGTCGGTGCTGTGGGGGCGCGACGCACGCAATCTGCGGCCGCTGCTCGGCGATCTGCCGGCCGTCGAGTCCGCCCACCCCTCCCCCATGTCCGCCGACCGGGGCTTCTTCGGGTCGCGGCCCTTCAGCCGGGTGAACGACCTCCTGGTGCGGCAGGGCGCACAGCCCGTCGACTGGAGGCTGCCCTGACCCCGGGCGATAGTGTGCCTCGCATGACGAATGCGAACATCCCTGCGGGTTGGTACGCCGATCCTCAGGGCACCCCCCACCAACTTCGCTGGTGGGACGGGTCCCAGTGGACGGAGCACACCCACCCGGGACAACAGGCCGCCGCGCCGGCCCAGGGCGGGGCACCACAGCCGGGCCCCCAGCAGGCCCAGCAGGCCCAGCAGGCGCCTGCGCAGCAGGCCATCCAGCAGCCCCCGCAGCAGCAGATGCCGCAGCAGTTCGCTCCGCAGCAGCCCGAGCAGACACCGGGCCAGGCCCCGTACCCGGGCCCGCAGCAGGGCGGCGCACCGCACGGCCAGGGTTACGGCTACCCCCAGCAGGCGCCCGGCCAGCACACGCCCGGACAGCCGATGCCCGGACAGCCGATGCAGCAACCGATGCAGCAGCCGTACGGACAGCAGCCGATGGCGGGCCCGCCGGGAGCGCAGCCGGGCGCCGTGCAGCAGCAGGTGCAGCAGCAGGCCGGCGTCGCGCCCGGCGGTCCGGGCGGCGGCACCCTGTTCACCGAACCGGTTCTGGTGGTCAACCAGAAGGCCAAGCTCATCGAGGTCACCAACGAGTACGGCGTCTTCGACCAGCACGGCAACACCCTGGGCGCGGTCGTCCAGGTCGGCCAGAGCACGGCCAAGAAGGTGCTCCGTGTCGTCTCCAGCCTCGATCAGTACATGAGCCACAAGCTGGAGATCCGGGACGCGTACGGCCAGCCGCAGCTGGTGCTGACCCGGCCCGCGAAGTTCATCAAGTCCAAGGTGATCGTGCAGCGTCCGGACGGTTCGCCGGTCGGCGAGATCGTGCAGCAGAACGCCATCGGGAAGATCAACTTCGCGATGATGGTCAACGGCCAGCAGATCGGCGCCATCAAGGCCGAGAACTGGCGCGCCTGGAACTTCGCCATCGTGGACCACGCCGACACCGAGGTCGCCCGGATCACCAAGACCTGGGAGGGCCTCGCCAAGACGATGTTCACGACCGCGGACAACTACGTCCTGCAGATCCACCAGCAGCTGCCCGACCCGCTGCTGAGCCTGGTCGTCGCCACGGCCCTGACCGTCGACACCGCCCTCAAGCAGGACGCCCGCGGCTTTGGGTGAGCCGGCCGGCCACGGCCCGGACTCCCCCGGGGCCGGCCATGTCCTCGGCGTCGACTCCGGCGGCTCGGGGCTGCGGATCGCCGTCGCACGCGCCGACGACGTCGGAGCCCGGCCGCTGGCTGTCCGGGCCTCGGACGAGCCGGTACGCACCGGCCCCGCGGGCATCGACGCGGAGCATCTGCTGTCCCAACTGCTGCCCGCAGCAGCGGAGTTGGCGCGGGAAGCCGAGGCCGACGGGTTCGCCGCGGTGTGCGTGGGGGCGGCCGGAATGGCCACACTGGGCGAGGAGCTCCGCGCCCGGCTGCCGGCCGCGCTGGCGACCGCGTTCGGGGTGCGGCGGCTCGTGCTCGCCGCGGACGCGGTCACCGCGTACGCCGGGGCACTGGGCCAGCGGCCCGGCGCGGTGATCGCCGCGGGCACCGGCATGATCGCCCTGGGCACGGACCTGACCCCGGCGGGCGGTTGGCGCCGCGCGGACGGCTGGGGCCATCTGCTGGGCGACTGCGGCGGCGGCGCCTGGATCGGCCGCGCCGGGCTGGAGGCCGCACTGCGGGCGTACGACGGACGGCCGGGTGGCTCGGCCGCCCTGCTGGCGCGCGCGGAAGCGGTGTTCGGGCCGGTCGCCGGGCTGCCCGGCGCGCTCTACCCCCGCCCCGACCGGCCCGCCGTACTGGCCTCGTTCGCCCCGGAGGTCGCCCGCTGCGCCGCCGAGGACGACACGGTGGCCCTCGGCGTCCTGCGTGCCGCGGCAGGCCATATCGCCGATGCCGCGGCCGCGGTCTGCCCGCCGGGCGCCGGCACCGCGGTGGCCTGTACCGGCGGGCTGTTCCACATGGGCGAGCCCCTGCTGGCTCCGCTGCGTACGGCTCTCGACGAGCGGCTGCCGGACGCCCGTACGACAGCCGCCGCCGGCAGCCCGCTCGACGGGGCGCTGACCATCGCCGCCGCACTGGCCGGCGACCGGCTGACGCTGCCCACCGATCGGAAGTTGTTGCAGATCACACGGCCTGCGCCGGGGTGACGCGCGGGATAAATCGGGACGGATACCGCTCCACCGAACCCTCCCTCCGCGCGAGGGTGGCCGGAGGCGTTAGCATGCGACGCCATGAGTTCCCCCACTGGGCCCGCACCTGGCTCGCCCGATTTTGACGCCGCCTCCCCGAGCCCGGGAGCCGCACCCGGTCTGCCGGTACGTATGCCGCGACGGCAGTCCGGCCGCCACCGCAAGCCGGAGCCGCTCGCCGCACCCGAGGGCGCTCCCGCCCTGGTGCTGGCCGTACCGGGCTCCCCCTCCGCCGCCTCGCGCAGCCTGGCGGAGGAGGTCTCCAGCATCGCCCGCTCCGAACTCCCGGGCCTCGATGCCCGGATCGGCTATGTCGACGGCGGCGACGACGAGTTCCCGTCCCTGGAGGCCGTACTGGCGCGCGCCGCCGCCGAGCACAAGGACCGGGTGGGCGCCGACGGACAGCCCGACCCCGGCCCCGCCGCCGTCGTGGTGCCGCTGCTGGCCGGACCGGACAGCGCCCTGCTGCGCCGGATACGCCAGGCAATGATGAACAGCGGCTCCGGCGCCGAGCTGACCGATGTCCTCGGCCCGCACCCGCTGCTCGCCGAGGCGCTGCACGTCCGGCTGTCCGAGGCCGGTCTGGCCCGGGCGGACCGTGCCCGGCTGTTCACGGTCGCCACGGCGGCGGACGGCATCATCCTCGCCACCGTGGGCGGCGAGGAGGCCGTACAGGCCGCCGGGATCACCGGCATGCTGCTCTCCGCGCGGCTCGCGGTGCCGGTGCTGGCCGCCGCCCTGGACCAGGAGGGCGCCATCTCCCGTACGGCCGAGCAGCTGCGGGGGTCCGGTTCGCAGCAGCTGGCGCTGGCCCCGTACCTGATCGGCCCGGAGATCACCGACGGCCTTCTGGGAGCGGCCGCGGCGGAGGCGGGCTGCGCCTCGGCCGAGGCGCTGGGCGCCTACGGCACGGTGGGCCGACTGGTGCTCTCGAACTACGCGGCGGCGGTGGGCATCACCCTTCCGACGCAGACGCAAGGGGTTCCGGTCCGCTAGGGCCTGAGCCGCCGGGCCCCTGGTCACTCCGGGACCGGACACCGTTTCCCGAAGGGCCGTCTTCGCGCAGCGCGCGGGGCGGCCCTTCGCCGTGTCCGGGCGGAGGCGATACGTCCGATTCCTCGCCGAGCGGCGCAGACGCCCGTCAGACGGCCCGGAAGGGCGTAGTTCACGGTGAGGGCGGGCGGAGGGCCGTACGCCCGCGAGAGAGGCCCACGGGGCGCTTGCCGTACCTCTGACGCGCCGACCGTGAGTCCGGGCATCCGGTGACGTTGCAGAGCGGGCGCATAGGATCGCCGGCATGGCACTGCGACCTGTTCAGGTGAACATCAAGGCTCTTGATGCGTCGGCGGTCGGCCGGTTCTGGGCGGAGGCGCTCGGCTGGAGTGCTTACAGCCCCGGCGTGACCACCTACGTCGGACCCGTCGGCGGCCCCGTTTGGCCGGACCCGGTCGCCGTCGGCATCGACGTCGTTCCCGTCCCGGAACCCAGGACAACAACGAAGAACCGAGTGCACCTCGACCTCGCCACCACCTCTGCGGCCCATCAGGCGGAGTTGGTCGCGCGCCTCCAGGCGCTCGGTGCGACGCCCGCCCACGTGGGCCAGGGCAACGTGCCGTGGACGGTCCTCGCCGACCCGGAGGGCCACGAGTTCTGCGTCCTCGCCCCGTCACACTGACGTCCTGGAAGACCGGTCGCCGGCCGCTCGCCCTCCTGGGCGAGCGGGCCGCCCACGGAGGGAAGTTCATGTCGCACATCGATGTCGTCCGCGCCGCCTTCGCGGCCTATCTCGCCCAGGACCGCGCGGCCATGGACCGGTTGCTCGCCGAGGACTTCGTCTTCACCAGCCCGCAGGACGATCACCTCGACAAGGCCGCGTTCCTCGAGATCTGCTTCCCCACGGCGGACCGGCTGCGCCGGCAGGAGATCATCGATGCCGTGGCCCTCGATGACGAGCAGGTCTACGTCCGGTACGCATACGAGCTGACGACGGGCGAGTGCCATCGCAATGTCGAAGTGATGACGGTGCGGGACGACCGGGTCACCGAGACCCAGGTGTACTTCGGCGGGCGCTTTCCGCAGGGGTGAGGCCCCGGCGCAGGTCAGCCGAAGACCACGCAGGAGGCGGCCGGTGCCTGGACGGATCCGGTCCTGACCGGGATGCCGGTTGCCGGGTCGACGGTGAACCAGGTGACGTCGCCGGAGCGCTCGTTGGCGGCGTAGAGGTGCCGGCCGTCGGGGTGCAGCGCCAGATCGCGGGGCCAATGGCCGCCGCAGGGGACGGTGGTGACGAGAGTTGCGGTGTCGCCGGACGCGCCGAGGGAGAGGACTGCGAGGCTGTCATGGCCCCGGTTGGCGGCCCAGGCGAAGCGGCCGTCCCGGGAGAGGACCAGTTCGGAGGGGAAGGTGCCGCTCCCCTGCGTTCCGCCTCCGCTCCGGGCGGAGTCCTCGGAAGCGGAGCCCTCGGCGGCCTCGTCCGGGAGGAGGCGGGTCTCCCCCAGCGGCGTCAGGACACCCCGGCCGGCGTCCCAGCGGCAGACCGTCACCGTCGGATCGAGTTCATTGATGACATAGGCGCGGTCGCCGCGCGGGTGGAAGGCGAGGTGGCGCGGGCCGCTGCCGGGCCGCAGCCGGGCCTCCGCATGGACGGTCAGCGCCCCGGAGCCGGTGCCGAGGGCGCAGCTGCGCACCGAGTCGGTGCCCAGGTCGACGCTGAGCAGCCAGCGGCCGCTGGGGTCGGGCACCACGGCATGGGCGTGCGGGCCCTCCTGGCGGTCGGTCCGCGGGCCGCTGCCCTGGTGGGCGAGCACGGTGGCGGGGCCGGAAAGCGTGCCGTCGTCGCGTACGGGGAGCGTACTGACGCTGCCGGAGCTGTAGTTGGCGGTGATGAGCCGGCCGTCGGCCAGGGTGAGGTGGGTGGGGTCGGCGCCGTCCACGGGGACGGCGGGGGCGAGCAGCTCGAGCCCCCGGGCGGTGAGGGCGAAGGCGGCCGCGGCGCCGTCCGGGGTCTCGCTGACCGCGTAGAGGTACCGGCCGTCGGGGCTCGGCGCCAGGTAGGAGGGGTTGGGGACGACGCCGGTGGAGTGCAGCGGGGTGAGGGCGCCGGACTCCGGGTCGACGGCCGCGGTGGTGATGCCGAGGCCGCCGGCCGTGGTGAACGATCCGATGTACGCCCGCCGGCCGTTGACACTCGTCCCCACTGGTCCGCCCTTCGTCCGCCTGCCCGTTGAGGTGCTGCGGCGACGCTAACAGTCACGGGCGGGGCGTCCCGGGCGATGGCCGGTTCCCGCCCCGGGGCCCCTGATGTACGCAGGCCACAAGGCGCTCAGGACACCACAGAGGGCGCGTGGGCGGCCGTCCCGCGCTGCCGCGGGTCAGGCGTCGACCAGCGGGGAGCGCGGGGAGCTTCGCAGGGGCGCGGAGAGTTCGGCCAGCGCCCGCTCCAGGCCGTGCAGATGAACCAGCGCGGGTTCCGCCGCGGGAGGCTGCGATACCGCGACGGCGGCCGCCGTGTGGCGTGTGCTGCGCGGCGTGGTGAGGGCCTCGACGGCGGCTTCCACGCGCTGGCAGGCGGCGGTGAGCCGGGCGTCGTGGGAGGCCTCCGGGTCGGCGGCGATGGAGGCCAGCCCGCGGACCTCACGGGCGCAGTCGTCGAGCAGCGCGAGCACCTGACGGGCCCGAGCCTTACGGGCGCGCAGGGGGCTGAGCGGGTGCACCAGCGGGGCGAGCGAGAGCCGCACCCGGCTCAGCAAGGGCGCGAGTTCGGCGACGTGCGGGGCGGGGTCCGCCGTCGTGGAGCCCGCGAGGCGGGCGGCGGCCTCGGCGGTGCACCGGTGGACGCAGCGCAGGGCGCGCTGGATCCAGGCGTCGGTAGTGGCGTGGGTGGTGACGGGCAGCACGAGGAGCACGGCCAGGGCCGCGCCGAGCGCCCCCACACCGGTCTCGGCGAGCCGCAGCGCGAGCAGGGCGGGGTCCAGCACACCCAGCAGCCCGTACAGCAGCCCGGCCATCAGCGTCACCGCGAGCATCATCCAGGTATACGAGACCGCGGCCGTGTAGAAGATCCCGAACACACAGACCGCGACGAGGGCGAGCGTGGGGACGAACGCTCCGTGCAGCGGGACGGCGACGACCAGCCCGAGGCCGATGCCGAGCACGGTGCCGAGGGCCCGGCGGAAGCCCCGGACCAGGGTCTCGCCGCGCGAGGTGGTGTTCACAAAGATCCACCACGTCGCGCCCACCGCCCAGTACCACCGCTGCTCGGAGAGCAACTGGCCCACGAGGAGGGCGAAGGTGCTGCCGGCGGTCGCCTGGATCGCCTGGCGGGTGGTCGTCCGGGCCAGCCCTCTGGCCCCCGGCGGGACGGGCACGGCCACCTGGGGCAGCCGGAGCTCGTAGCACCACACGGCGAAGCGGACGGTGGAGGAGGCGAGCAGCGCGAGGGTGACCGCCGTGCACAGCTCGGGCAGCTGGGACGGCACCGTGTGCAGGAACTGGGTCGCGAAGAAGGTCATGAACGCGAACACGCCCAGGGCATGACCGCGCGGCCCCCAGCGGCGGGCGTAGACCCCCGCGCCCACGACGGCGACGAAGACCGCGTCCCGTGCCACCGGGTGATCGTGCAGCGCCGCCGCGGCGGCGAGCACCGGAAAGCCGACCGCGGGCAGCAGCGCGGTGGTGGTCATCTGGCCGCGGACCGTGGTGTCGGTGACCGTGAAGAGGGCGAGCAGCGCGGCGAGCCCGCCGGTGATGGCCGCGACGAGCGAGTGGCCGGTGAGCCCGCACACCATGACCGCCAGGCCGATGCCGAGGACGGACCGAGTGGCGCTGCGCAACCGCAGCAGCCCCGGATCCGGAGCCACGAACACCCTCTTCAGCACAGCTTCCGCCCCTTCGACATGCCCGCATGAAAAAGGCGCCGCGGGATCCGCAGCGCCATCGACGGGGCCATCACAGCATCACTTCGGCAGGTTGCTCAACAGGGGCCATGGGGGCTGTGCCATTGGTACAGTCTCATGGCCTCCATGTACGCCAAGAGGAGGCCAATGGGCGGGAGCGTGACCGAGGGTGACAGCTCCTGTTCAGTCACCCGTGAGGAGATGTTGAGCATGGCCGTGGACGCCCTGGACGCCAAGATCCTGCGCCTGCTGCTGGAGCAGCCGCGCACCAGCGTCCGGGAGTACGCCCGCCTCCTCGGCGTCGCCCGGGGGACCGTCCAGGCGCGTCTCGACCGCCTCGAACGGGACGGCGTGATCACCGCCTACAGCCCCCGGCTGTCCCCCGCCGCGCTCGACCACCCCGTCCTCGCCTTCGTCCACATCGAGGTCACGCAGGGGCATCTGGAAGAGGTGGCCGACGCGCTGGCGGAGGTGCCGCAGATCATCGAGGCCTTCTCGACGACCGGCGGCGGGGATCTGCTGACCCGGGTGGTGGCACGGGACGCGGCCCATCTGGAGGATGTGATCCAGCAGCTGATCAGCCTGCCGGGCGTGGTCCGCACCCGTACGGAGATGGCGCTGCGGGAGCGGGTGCCGCACCGGATGCTGCCGCTGGTCGAGGCGGTGGGCGGCGGCGCCGGACCGCGATGAGCCACCGCTTGGCATCCTGGTGGGCATGAGCGCCTCCCCCGCCTCCCCGGTCACGTCCGTCCCGCCCGCTCCGGTGATCTTCGATCTCGACGGCACCCTGGTGGACAGCGAGCCGAACTACTACGAGGCGGGACGCCGGCTGCTGGCCGACCACGGCGTGCCCGACTTCAGCTGGGAGCACCACACCCGCTTCATCGGCATCGGCACTCGCGAAACACTGGAGACGCTCCGCCGGGAGTTCGGCCTCGACGCCCCGGTCGAGGAACTGCTGGCCGGAAAGAACCGCGTCTATCTGGAGCTGGCGCGGGCGCACACCGAGGTCTTCCCCGAGATGCGCGTCTTCGTGGAGCGGCTGTCGGCGGCCGGGCATCCGATGGCGGTGGCGTCCGGCTCGTCGCGGGCCGCGATCGAGGCGGTGCTGGCCGGTACCGGGCTCGATGCGCTGCTGACCACGGTGGTGTCGGCCGAGGAGGTGGCGCACGGCAAGCCGGAGCCGGATGTGTTCCTGGAGGCCGCACGCCGGCTGGGTGTCGCTCCCGCGGACTGTGTGGTGCTGGAGGATGCGGCGCCCGGTGCGCTCGCGGCACACCGGGCGGGGATGCGGTGCATCGCCGTCCCCTATGTGGCCGGCACCGTCGACGACCCGGCGTTCGCCCGCGCCGGGCTGCTGTTCAAGGGCGGCCAGGGGGAGTTCACGGCACAGGCCGCGTACGACTGGCTGCGACGAGGGGGAACTGCCGCGGTTGAGGAGAGGCCCGCCCAAGGTGGCCGGGCGGGCGACTGACGGCCGTGCCTGTCGGTGGCCGGCGCACGATCACCGGCCACCCGACAGGCACGTCATGCCCGACGCGGCGCTCACTGAGGGTTTGTCACTCCAGGCCGACGGACTTGCATGCGTCGGCGAGGTCCTCGCAGAGCAGGTCGGTCCGGACGGCACCGTCGCGCACCACGGTGTTCTTCATGTTCTTCTTGGTGACGATCTGCGCCTTGAACAGCTGGGCGGGGATACCGGACTTGCTCTTGCTGTCGGCGGTGGTCGTCGTCAGGGACTTGATGCTCTTGCCGCGCAGCAGACGGAAGGCGATTTCGGCGGCGGTTTCGGCCTCCGGCCTGACTTCCTTGTAAATGGTGAAGTACTGGGTTCCGGCCACCAGCCGCTGCAGCGCGGGGAGTTCGGCGTCCTGGCCGCCGACCGGCACATCCTTGAGCCCGGCAGACTTGAGTGCCGCGGCGATGCCGCCCGCCATACCGTCATTGGCCGAGTAGACCGCGTCGAAGCCCTCCGCGCCCTGGGCGTTGATGACGTCGGTCATCTCCTTCTTGGCCGTCGCCGCCGACCAGTTGGGGATGTCCTTCTCGTAGACGATCTTGCGCACCTTGCCGTCGAGGACGTCGTGGGCGCCCTTCTTGTAGGCCGGTGCATTCGGGTCGGTCGGCGAGCCGTTCATCATGACGACGTCGGAAGCGGCCGCCTGGGAACCGAGGGCGGCGAGAATCCCCTGCGCCTGGAGCCGGCCGATCTTCTCGTTGTCGTAGGAGACATAGGCCGCGACATCACCCTCGGCGAGCCGGTCGTACGCGATGACCTTGACGCCCTTCTTCGCGGCCGAATCCACCCAGCTCTTGGACGCCGCGGCGTCGACCGGGTCCAGAATGATGACCTTGACACCCTTCTTCACCAGGGCGTCGAACTGTCTCCTCTGAGCGTCGACCTGCTGCTCGGCATTGTGGTAGTCGACCTTGCATTCGAGGCACAGCGATGCAATACGCGACGAAATGATACGGCGGTCGAACTTCTCATAGCGGGCCGCTTTACTCTCCGGGAGGAGCAGACCTATGGAGTCCTTGCCGGCACCGGCATCCTTTTGATCGCTTCCGCAGGCCGCCAAGGGTGCTGCGAGCGAAAGCGCCACCGCGCCGGTGAGGGCACGCCGCATTATTGCATTCATTTCCGGTACCTCCAAAGGGGCCGCCTGACCGGCCCAGAACGGCTGAAGTGAACGCCACCTGCGGCCCTACCGTCAAGAATCAAAGTCACAACGATATGAAAGTGAGTTGTGAGTTGACTCTCTGAACCGCCGTCACCCGACGGGCGTTCCGGACAGTACCGAAAAGTTCAATTCGTTCCGTATCGCTCCGGAACGTTCCATTTTCCGGCCGGGCACCCGGCCCCGCACCCGGCCCTGAATCCCGAAATGTAACGCGGGGTAACACCCCACCCTTCCCCGCCGACCGATCCGTCAACCAGGGCATATCTGCACGGAGTTGCCCCACCATGCCGGACCACGCGCTCGCGAGCGGCACAGCGGGGACCTTTCCTCTCGCGCACCGGACCACGAAGAGAGAGAGGGAAATAGATGCTGCGCACAGCTTTCCGGAGTGGCCGGTGAACCGACGAGCCCCCGGCCACCCCCGTCAGGACAGCCGATGCACCGACTGCCGTCGCCCCTGATGACGAACTGTCGCGGAACATTCCCCGGCCGCACGCCGCAGTCAATTACAGCGACATCAATGGGAATTCCCCGGGAATCACTCCGGGGACTTTCCCCCGGGAATCCCTTCGGCTTGATTTTCTGCCGCCGATTCCCCCTGGTCCCCTCTCAGCCGACCCAGCCCCTCGTGAGGCCGAGCACCGCCGAGCCGTCGAGGTCGGTGAGCTTGGTGCCGGTGAACTCGCGTGCCCAGTCCGACGTCTGGAGGCGGAACGCGGGCCGGTCCGCGGTGAGCGCCTCCGGCACGGCCTCGGAGGCCTCGGCGGAAGTCTGTGCACTGCCGAGGAACTGCGCGACGGTGCGGTCCAGATACGCCTGCAGCGCGTCCGCATACGGGCCCGCGGCGGGCCTGCTGGGTGCCCAGGCGGCGACGGCACGTACGTCGTGAAGGCGGCTGTCGTCGAGCGCGGCGTAGGCCGGTACCCGCTCGCGCACGGCGGCGACGATCGTCGCGAGGACCCGTGGTCAGCGATCAGCTGCGGCCGGATGCGCTCCCGTTCCTCTGTCGCAGGGTGACGACTCCACCCGCGTGTTGTGCGCAGCGCGGTGGACGGGTCTTGTCACTGTCGCCAGGATCTCGGGTGAGCACGCAGTCTCAGCGACGAGAGGCGGGAGTACGGATGGCGAAGCACTGGGCGGACTTCCAGTACGAGATCTATCTCCACGGCATGACGGGCGCCGTACCGCGGCTGCCGACGGATCTGACCCGGCTGGAGCGGCTGGCCGAGCAGCGTCTGGGCCCCGGCCCGGTCGGCTACGTGGCGGGCAGCGCGGGCACCGGCAGCACCGCCGACGCCAACCGGGCCGCACTGGACCGCCGGCGGATCGTCCCGCGGATGCTCCGCGATGTGCACGAGCGCGATCTGTCCGTGGAGGTGTGCGGTCGTGCGCTGCCCGCGCCGCTCGCGCTGGCGCCGGTCGGCGTGCTGTCGATCATGCACCCGGACGCGGAGTCCGCCGCCGCGCGGGCCGCCGCGGCGCAGGGCCTGCCGTACATCCTGTCCTCCGCCTCCAGCACGCCCATGGAGCAGGTCGCCGAGGCGATGGGTGACGGGGAGCGGTGGTTCCAGCTGTACTGGGCGAAGGACCGCGAGGTCACCAGGAGTTTTCTGCGCCGGGCGGAGGCGGCGGGCTACACCGCACTGTTCGTCACGCTCGACACCCCGCTGCTCGCCTGGCGGCCGCGCGATCTCGACCAGGCCTATCTGCCGTTCCTGCACGGCGTGGGCACCGCCAACTACTTCAGCGACCCCGCGTTCCGGGCAGGGCTCGCCAAACCGGTCCACGAGGACCCGAACGCGGCGGTCCGGCACTTCGTGGGGATGTTCGCCGACCCCGCCAAAACCTGGCCGGACCTGGCGTTCCTGCGGGAGAACTGGGACGGCCCGATCGTGCTGAAGGGCATTCTGCACCCGGATGACGCGCTGCGGGCCGCCGAGGCCGGTGTGGACGGTGTGGTCGTCTCCAACCACGGCGGCCGCCAGGTGGCGGGCTCCGTCGCCGCCGCCGATGCGCTGCCCCGGGTCGCCGAGGCGGCCGCCGGCCGGCTCACCGTCCTCTTCGACAGCGGTATCCGCACCGGCGACGACATCTTCAAGGCGCTCGCCCTGGGCGCGAAGTCGGTGCTGGTGGGGCGGCCCTACGCCTACGGTCTCGGCCTCGACGGCCAGGCGGGCGTCGAGCACGTCCTGCGCTGTCTGCTCGCCGAGTTCGACCTCACCCTCGCGCTGTCCGGGCACTCCCGCCCCACCACTCTGACCGCCGACGACCTCATCGAGGAATCCGTATGACCACCGCGCCGCAGTCGGCCCCCACCCCGGAGCCCCACCCCGTGAAGAACGTGCTCGCCGTCGTCTCGCCGCATGTCGGCGGCCGAACCGCCGGTGCCGCGCTGGCCGGCCTCTTCCCCGGCCAGGCCCGGGTCACCGTCGTCGAGTCGGCCGACGAGGACCCGGCGGCGCTGCGCGACGCCCACCTCCTGATCACCGGTCTGAGCCCGGTCACCGCGGATCATCTCGCCGCCGCACCGCATCTGGAGCTCGTCCAGTGCGCCAGCCACGGCTTCGACTACGTCGACCTGGACGCGGCCCGCGAACGGGGCATCCCGGTCTGCAACATCGGCTCCAGCGGTGCGGAGAAGCAGAACGTGGCGGAGCAGACCTTCGCCCTCATGCTCGCCCTCGCCAAACAGCTGGTCCCGGCCCACACGGCCCTCGTCGAGGCCGACTGGGCGCTGCCTCGCCTCCAGCAGTCGCTGACCGAACTGTCCGGCAAGACCCTCGGCATCATCGGCCTCGGCCATATCGGCGAGGAAGTGGCCCGCCGCGCCGTCGCGTTCGACATGACCGTCGTCTACACGGGGCCGAAGCCCGCCGGACCGGAGACCGAGGCCCGTCTCGGCGGCGCCCGCCATCTGAGCCTCGACGACCTGCTCCGCACCGCCGACTACGTCACCCTGCACGCCCCGCTCAACGACCGGACCCGCCACCTCCTCGACGCTGAGCGGCTCGCCCGCCTCAAACCCACCGCGTTCGTCATCAACACCGCACGTGGCGCCCTCATCGACCAGGACGCCCTCGCGGACGCCCTGGAGGCGGGCACCCTCGCCGGCGCCGGCCTCGACGTCTTCGACCCCGAACCGCCCACGGCCGCGCTGCGCCTGCTCAAGGCCCCGAACGTGGTCCTCTCCCCGCACGTCGCGGGCGTCACCCGCGAGACCCTGGTCCGCATCGCCCTGGCGGCCGTGCAGAACGTCATCGGCCATCTGGAGGGCAAGCCGCTGCGGGACATCGTGTCGTAACGGCAACGGCGCCCTCGCCGCGGCGAGCGCGCGGGTGCGTGCTCCTTCCTGAATTTCAGCCATTGTTCCGGGCGTCGGACAGCGGGCCCGAACACAGGAGCGGGGCGGTGCGGTGGCGCGCTCCTGGCGCGCCACCGCCATTTCTCGACACTCCCGACGGCTGCCGCCTCGGCAACAGGAGTAGCGTCCGCCCGGCATCGGCTCCGACACGCTCCTCGCCGCCCGGCGGGCACCCCTCAAGCGGTGCCCGCCGACGGACGGCCGGGGGCGCAGACAAGGCCTCACCAGGAAAGGCTGGCGCACGCTCGTGGAACCCCGTGGACGCACCCGTTGGGCGATCGGCGGACTGCTCGCCGGCGGTATCGTCGTCAACTTCCTTGACCGTACGGCGATATCGGTGGCGAGCTCCTCGATCGCCGACGAGTTCGGGCTGGACCTGCAGCAACTCGGTGTGGTGCTCTCGGCCTTCACCTGGTCGTACTGTCTGGTGCAGTTACCCGCCGGCATGCTCGTGGACATCCTGGGCGTCTCGCGGCTCACCCGGATCGCCTCCGCGTTATGGGCCGTTGCGGGCCTGCTCACCGCGGTGGCCGGCGGGGTCGGCCCCATCATCCTGGCGCGGCTGCTGCTCGGGGTGGCCGAGGGTCCCTCGATGGTCGGTGCCTCCAAGGCGACCGCGGCGTGGTTCCCCGTCAGTGAGCGCGGGATGGCGACGGCGCTGTTCGACGGCGCCACCAAGCTGGCCAACATGGTGTCGTTCCCGGTGCTGGCGTTCGTGATGAGCGAGTGGGGCTGGCGGGCCGGGTTCCTGTTCAGCGCCGCGGTCAGCCTGCTGTTCACCGTCGTGTGGTGGTGGGGCTACCGGGACCCGTCCGAGTACCGCTCACTGCGGCCGGCGGAGCGGGAGTTCATCCTCCGGGGCGGGGCACGGGACACCGACCGGGGCGGGCTGCGGCAGTTCCGCTCGGCCCTGCGCTCCGGCAGAGTCTGGACCGTGGCCTGTGGGTTCGCCTGTTACGGCTACACCATCAACATCGTGCTGACCTGGATGCCCGAGTTCCTTCAGCGGGAGTTCCATGTGCGGCTGCTGCAGTCCGGCTTCTACTCGATGGTCCCCTGGGCGATCGCGACGGTCGCCGAACTCGCCGTGGGGGGCTGGCTGGTGGACCGGCTGATCCGCCGGGGCCGCGACCCGTGGGTGGTCCGCAGGACCGTGCTGACCTGCGGGCTGGCGCTGGGCGGCACGATCGGCGCCGCGGGGAGCGCCGGATCACCCGCCATCGCGGTCTGCTGGATGTCCGTCTCGCTGGCGGGGCTGGCCATCGCCGCGCCGGTCGCCTGGGCGCTGCCCGGACTGCTCGCACCGCCGGGAGCGGTGGGGGCGGTCAGCGGGCTGATGAACTTTCTCAATACGGCGGCCACCGCGGGCGGTGTGCTGCTCACCGGCTGGCTGGCGCAGGTGACCGGGTCGTTCGACGCACCCTTCCTGTTCGCGGTCGCCGTGCTGGCGGTCGGGGTCGCGCTCTACTGGAGGGCGCTCGGCCCGGCGCCCGTGCGGGACCAGGGCCCGGCCCGGCAACTGCACAAGGTCTGAGGACCCGCGTTGCGTCGCCTCGTGATCAACTCCAGTACATGCACACCATGTGCAAGAGCTGTGTCAGTCATCACAGATTCGCAGTCCCGCTCCCGGGCATCCCTACTATGGCTGGGCAGTTCTCGGCAGGGGGCGTGGAAAGCGGCTATGGACACCATCGGCCCGGTTCCACTCCCGTCCGCCCCGGCTCCGGAGCGCCTCCGGCAGTCGCCGGAGCTGACCGGTCCTGCCCCTGACACCACTCTTCCCGCATCGAGCGCCGCCGCGGCCGAGGTTCTCCGCCGATGAACGATACGTCTGTGTTAGCGACCTGCCTGGCGCGATTGTCCTGGCCACCGGAGCGGCTGGCCCGTGAGATCAACAGGCGCTGCGGCAGCGGCACCATCAGCAGCAAAGCCCCGTACAACTGGCTGAAGGGCTCCTGCCCCCGGCGCCGGCTGCCGTACATCATCGCCAAGATCCTGTCCGACCACCTCGGCGAGGCGGTCACGGTCGAGGCGTTGTGGCCCGAGCACTTCCCGTCCCCGGCCCCGCCGTTCCGGCCGGTCCCCGCTCAGCAGCGCCTCGCGACGCCCGTCCAGCGGCCGGCCGCCCTCGATCCGCTCACCGCGTCGGTGGACTGGCTGGTGGCCGACGAAGCGCTGCCCCCGCCCTCGCGGTCGCGCGGCGAGCAGGTACCCGGGGTCGCGATCGAGATGCTGACCGTCAGAATCCAGCAGCTGCGGCAGCTGGACGACAGTGGCAGCAGCGGTCTCGTTCTGGACTGGGCGCTGCAGGACCTCCAGTGGGCGCAAAGGCTGGCCGCCAAGTACTCCTACGACGCCTCGACCGGACGGCGGCTGCACCGCATCATCGCCGAACTCGGCCAGCTCACCGCCTGGCTGACGGCCGATCAGGGCATGGACGAGCTGAGCAACTCCCGCTTCCTGTCCGCGCTGGGCGCCGCACGGGCCGCCGGCGACCGGCCGCTCGCCGCGTACATCATCTCCTGTATGAGCTACCGGGCCGGATGGGCCGGCCGGGCGGAGGAGGCGCTGCGGCTGATCCGTATCGCCCGCAAGGGGTCGGCGCAGGAGGACATGGGCATCGGCCAGGCGCTGCTGGCCACCCGCGAGGCCAGAGCCCATGCCAGTCTCGGCGACGAGGCGGCCTGTCAACGGGCCCTGGAAGACGCTGCCGAGCTCAGCCGGACGGGCAGGCCCTCGGCCGAGCCGCCCTGGGCGTACTGGCTCACCCCCGCGGTCATGGTGGCCGATGCCGGCCGCGCCTGGCTGGAGTTGGGGCGGCCCAAGCGGGCGGAGGAACGTCTCACCCGCGGCATCGACATGCTCCAGGGCAGCCAGCCGCGCAATCTGCTGCTGCACAGCGCCTCGCTGGCCGAGGCGCGACTGGCGCGCTGCGAGCTCGATGGCGCCGCGGAGGCCGCCACGGACGCGCTGGCCCTGGCCGAGAACGTCAGCTCGCAGCGCGCCCACGCGCGGCTGATGGCGCTCCGGCGGCGCTTTGTGCGGTACGACAGTGCGGTGGCGCGTGACATCGTGCAACGGGCCGACGATCTGCTGGCAGCGGGCCAGGCGCGGGCGGCGGGCTGAAGCATGAGCGCGATGTCCCGTCGTCCGTCGTGCCGTTCCCAGGCCGTCAGCAGGACACCGGCCCCCGCCCCTCGTGCGGGAGCGCGGCAGGGCGTTCTGCCCGTCACACACTGAGGGGCGGCCGCACCACCGCGCGCTCCCCTGACACGACCCCTCGACACGGAACGGCATCCAGGAGAAGCAGGAACATATGCGAGTCACTCACGAGGCACCGCTCGCCCCGATGACCACACTGGGCATCGGAGGACCGGCGGCGGTCCTCTTCGAGCTGTTCGACCCCGCGGACTTCCCCGAGTTCGTCACACTGGCCGACGCCTCCCCCGGCGAGCCGGTCTGTCTCGGCGAAGGAAGCAATGTGGTGGTCAGCGACGCCGGATGCGAGGGCGCCGTGCTGCGGATGAGCACCAAGGGCCTGCGCATGACCGGGAGCACCGCCGACGGACGGGTGCTGGTCGAGGTCCAGGCCGGTCATCTCCTCGGCGACCTGGTCGACACCACCATCGCCGAGGGCCTCACGGGGCTGGAGATGCTCGTGGGCATCCCCGGGACCACTGGCGCCACCCCGGTCCAGAACGTCGGCGCCTACGGTCAGGAGACCGCCGACTGCCTGGTGGAAGTGACGGCGTGGGACTGGGAGTTGCGCCGTATGGTCACCCTGGACGCCGCGGCCTGCGGGCTGGGCCACCGCACCAGTGTCTTCAAGCACTCCCGCCGGTGGACGCTGCTGACCCTGGTCTTCGCGCTGCGCCGGTCCGAGCTGAGCGCGCCGGTCACCTACCGGACGGTGGCCGGTGTGCTCGATGTCCCGGTCGGGAGCAGCGTTCCGCTGGAGGAGGTGGCCCAGGCGGTGCTCACTGTGCGACGGAGCAAGGGCATGGTGCTGGGCTGCAGCGGCACCGACGACCGATCGGTGGGCAGTGTGTTCCTCAGCCCCGAGATCTCCGCCGAACAGGCCGACGGCCTGCGGGCGCGCCATGCGCCGGTGAACCGCTTCCCCGACGGCTCGACCCGGGTGAGTGCGAGCTGGCTCATCCGGCAGGCCGGATTCGAGCTGGGCACCCCGGTCGTCACGGGTGTGCGCCTTTCCTCGCTGCACTACACACTGGTCGCCGATGAGGGGGCGACCGCCGCCGGTTTCACCCGGGCGATCGAGCTCGTACGCCAGGAGGTGCTGCACCGCACGGGGGTCCGGCTCACCTCCGAACTCGATTTCCTCTGAGGCGGCACACCGGCCGCGCGGGGCGCGTGCGGCCGAGGCCGGGCGCAACGTAACACAGGCCCGGAGCAGGGGCGTTGCTCCTTGGCCAAACATCAAACGCGCTTGACCCCGGTCCGCGGCCTCGGATGGAATACGTCGGCGGTTGCGAAATATCCGCGCAACAACCGGAAATACTCCGGAATTGAATTAACTTTCTTGGAGGGGATCATGGAGAACGTCACCATCAACGTGGACGAATTCGACCTCGACCTGGACATGGAAATCATGGAGTCGGCCGACACCGCCGTGAAGGCCCAGGACTCGAAGCTCATGACCCAGGTCTGCCCGCCCACCTCCTGGCGCTGCTGACACACGGATGCGGGGTGGTGCGGGAGTCGTCCCGCACCACCCCGCACCGTCGTCGGGCGAAGCGGGGCACGGGAACGAGGCGGGGCAAGCGTGAGCGATACGGGTGACGCGGCATTCGCCTGCGGAGAAGTGGCGCTGGTACGGGCCGCGGCCCTCCCGCTGCCCTCGGACGACACCCCCGCCCGGCAGCCCCGGCCGTCCGACGACGTGCCGCACGAGGAAGACCGGCTGCGCCGGCAGATAGCGGAACTCGCCGCCGACCCACGGCTCATGGAAGCGGTGAGCCTGGCCAGCGCGAGCCTGGCGGCGGAGGCGGACCGGGTTGTCGCGGGGGAACGGCTCAGACTCAAGTCGCTGCGCCGTATCGCGATGTCGCTGACGAAATACCGCTCACGGATGTCCCACCGCCCCACCCCCTTCGGCCTGTTCGCGGGGGTCGGTCTCGCCGGATTCGGACCGGCGCCCGCACGGGAACCGGTCGGCGGCCGGCGCAGTGTGACCCGGCCGGACGCGGCCTGGCTGGACGGCGTTCTGGAGACTCTGCGCGAGGTCCCCGCCGTACTGGAGCGTTCACGGCTCACGGCCAACAATCTGCACACCGTACGGAACGGCCGACTGGTGCTGGTGGACCACCATGACCGCACCGGAGAACGGCAGTTGGCGGGATCGGTGCGCGACACCCGGGTGGTCCGGCACCTCCTGGCCGCAGCCGCGTGCGCCACCCCCTTTCCCCGGCTGGTGGAAGAGGGGAAGCGGCAGTTCCCGCAGGCACCCGAAGGCGCGGTCGAGAGCAGCATCGTGCAGCTGGTCCGCGGCCACTTCCTGCTGACCGACCTGACGCCGCCGCCCGACTGCACCGCCCCCCTCGACCACGTACGCGACCGGCTGCACGGGGTCGACCATCCGACGGCGCATGAACTGCACGCCATACACGCCGAGTTGCGGGCCCTGGACGCCGCGCCGCCGGGCGGCCGGCGGGCCCGGCTGACCGCGGCCTCCGCGCGGATGCGAGCGCTCCAGCCGGCGGCCGACGTCCTTCAGACGGATCTCTCCCTGGACGTGCGGCTGACGCTGCCGGAAGAAGTGGCCCGGGAGGCGGCCCGTGCCGCGACGGTGTTGTGGCGGACCTCTCCCGTCCACCGTGGCAATCCGCACCTGCGCGACTACCACCTGGCCTTCCTCGAACGGTACGGCACCGACCGCCCGGTGCCGGTACTGGAACTGCTGGACGACGCCCGGGGCCTGGGGCTGCCGCGCCCCTACCGGGAGCCCGGTGCCCTGTCCTCCCCCGAGTCCGGGGAGCGCGACCGGGTCCTAGGCGAGCTGCTGATGGACGCGGCCCGCCGTGGCGCCCGGGAAGTGGTGCTCGACGAGGAGACCGTACGCGCCCTGGAACCGGCGGGGCGCGGACCGGCCCCCCTGAGCATGGAGGTAGGAGCCGAGCTGCTGGCGCCGGGCTGGGAGGCCCTGTGCGACGGGGACTTCCATCTGGTGCTCGCGCCTCAGGCGGTGTCGCCGCTGGCCGGGGCGATGTTCAGCCGGTTCGCGCCGGTGCTCGGCCGGTCGGGCGGGCAGATTCAGGACCTGGCGCTGCACGCGGAGCAGAGCGCGCCGGACGGCGAGATCGCGGCCTGTGTCGCCTACCGGCCCAGGGTGGCGCGTTCCGGCAATGTGTCCGCCGTTCCGCAGTGGCTCTCCCACCGCCTCCCCCTGGGTGTCGGGCCCGCCGCGGCGGAGACCGCGCACGATCTGCGTCTGGAGCATCTGGCGGTCCATGCGGATACGGACGGCCTGCGGCTCGTCGACGGACCGACCGGCCGCAGGGTGCGGCCGCTGTCGTACTCCATGCTCCACCCGGGCAACGGCCATCTTCCGTACGTGGCACGGTTCCTGCTGGAGCTCGGGCAGGAGGGCCGGTCCTTCTGCGCGCCGTGGAGCTGGGGCAGCTGGGCCTCGGCCCCCGCACTGCCGCGGGTGCGCCACGGCCGGACCGTGCTCTCCCCGGCGCAATGGCTGCCGGACCGGGCGCTGCGCGCCGCGGCCGACCAGGGGGACGAGGAGTGGAGTGCGCAGGCCGGGCGGTGGCGGCGGCGCTGGGGCGTCCCCCGGCGGGTGCTGCTCACCAAGGCCGACCACCGCGTCGCGGTCGATCTCGACGACCCGCTGGAGCTCCTGGTCCTCCGCGACGAGGTGCGGCGGGCGACCGGCCTGACACTGGTGGAGCGGTTCGGCGGCCAGGAGGAACGGCAGTGGTTCCAGGGCCCCGAGGGCTCCCATGCCGCCGAGTTCGTCTTCCCCGTCTTCGCCCGGCCCGCCGGCCGGAGCGCCGCACACCGCGCCCGGCAGGCCCCTCCCGTGACAGTGCCGGTCCCGCTTCTGACGGGTGGCCCCGACAGCCTCCGCGGCGCGCGTACTCATCTGCCCGGTGGCGAGTGGCTCTACGCGAAGATCTATGTGCCCCGGGCCCGCCAGCCGGAGGTGCTGGCCCGTCACCTCGGCGCACTGACCGATCCCGAGCTGCTGCGCAGGGCGGGCGCCGACCTCTGGTTCTTCCTCCGTTACGAGGATCCGGTACCGCACATCCGGCTGCGGTTCCACGGCAAGCCGGAATCCCTGTGGCCGGTGCTGCTGCCCGAGCTCCACTCCTGGGCGCGGGTTCGTGCGGAGGCGGGGCTCCTCGGGAACATGGTCCTGGACACCTACGAGCCCGAGGTCGAGCGGTACGGCGGACCGGCCGCCCTCGGGCACGCCGAGCGCGTCTTCCACGCCGACAGCGAGTCCGTCGTCACGCTGCTGGCCATGGCCCCCGACCAGTTGGGCGATCCATCGCTGCCGGCCGCGCTGGGCATCCTCGACATCCTCACCCGCCTCGGCTCCCCGGACGAGGCGCTCAGCCGGCTCAGCAGCCCGTCGGTGATGGAGCGCCGGGGAGAGGTCCCGCGGGCCCGCAAGCAGGAGGTCGCCGCGCTGCTGGATGCACACGGCCGGCCCCGGCCGCCGGCCGCGGCGGACGGCTGGGGCGTGGGGTGGAGCACCCGTGGCCCGGCGCTGGCCGGCCTGCGCGAGGTACTGTCCGCCGGTGCGACGGACCCCGAACGGACGTCGCGGATCGCCCTGAGCCTGACCCATATGCACTGCAACCGGCTGCTCGGACCGCTGCGCGAACAGGAACTGACGGCACATGTGACGGCCCGCGAGGCGCTGGCGCTGTGGCTCGGACGGAAGCGGAACAACAGATGACCGCCCCCCTCGCGCTGTGCGACGCGGCGTCGGACCTCGCCCACCACGTCGCCGATCTGCTGAGCTCACCGGAGCGGGTGGCCGACACCGCCCACGAGGCGTTCGCCGCGCTGCCGCCGGAACTGCTCCAGCCCGCCTGGCAGCCCGCGTCGCTGCTGCTGGGGCACCCCGGCATCGCGCTGCTGCACACCAGGTGCGCCCGGAACGACGCCCGGTTTGCGGCGGTCGGGCACGCCCACCTCGCGGCAGCCGTCGCGGCGACCACCGACGCCGGCCCGGCCGCGGTCGGTGATCTGCTGCTGCCCGCCCGGCTGCACGCCCAGAAGCACGGCGGCTACACCCGGCTGCTGGCGCGCAGCGCCGAGGTGCACGCCGGATACGTCCGGGCCCATGTCGCCCGGCTGGTGGCCCGGCGGCAGGAGCACGGCCCGGGGCTGGCGGCCGGCGATTACGACGCGATCTCGGGCCTGGCGGGTGAGGGCCGTGGCCTGCTGCTGGCGGCCGACCACGGCGACGAACGGTGCGCGCAGGCGCTCCGCGAGGTCCTCGGCTTTCTGGTCGGGATGACGCATCCCCTGCCGTCACCGGCAGGAGGCGACAGCCGGATGCCGGGATGGTGGTGCGCCCCCGACCGGTATCTCGTCCCCCGGGACCGGGCGGAGTTCCCGGACGGCGACTTCAACGTCGGTGTCGCCCACGGGATTTGCGGCCCGCTCGCCCTGATGTCACTGGCGTACCGCTCCGGACACCGGGTGCCGGGGATGCCGGACGCCCTCCGCCGGATGGCCGACTGGGTGGTGAGCCTGGGCTACCCCGACGATCTGGGCACACAGTGGCCCGGCCGCGTCGCCCGCCCGGAGGTATCCGGGGAAACTTCCCACCCCTCCCGACAGCGCCGGCACTCCCGGGAAGCAGGGGCGAGGAGCCGGCCGGGATGGTGTTACGGGACCTCCGGGATCGCCTGGAGCCTGTATCTGGCCGGGCGGGCGCTCGGTGACCGCCGGCTGACGGACCTGGCCGAGGACGCGGTCAGCGGACTGGTACGCCGCCCGTACGATGCCGCCGTGTCCGCCGACCCGGGCTTCTGCCACGGCCGGGCGGGCATCCTGCACACCGTGAGCCGGATGGCCGTCGCCACCGGACGGACCGAGTGGTGGCCGGCGGCGGACGAGCTCGCCCGGGAGCTCATGGCGGAGTGCGACACCCGAACTCCCTTTGGCTACCGCCAGGTTCTGCCGCCCTCCCCCCTCTCGGAGCCCGCACCGCACCGGGTGCACAACCCCGGTCTGCTGGACGGCGCCGCCGGAATCGCCCTCGTACTGGCCGACTACGCCGACGCCCGCCGGGGAGTCACCCTCGACGAGGTGAACGGCTGGGACGCGGCCTTCCTCATGGGCTGACGCGGTCGTGAGTCATGGGCCGGCATGGTCGCTCATCATGACTGACGCGGTCGTGCCTCAGGGCCTGAAGCGGTCGCTCATCATGGGCTGACGCAATTGCTCGTCATGGCTGACGCAGTCGCGCATCGTGCCCGTGGCGCCTCCGGCGGTGCCGGCCCGTGACACGTCGGGGCCGGGGCCGGGACCGGGATCGTAACCGTGACCGTGACCGGGACCGTGACCGTGACCGTGACCGTGACCGGGATCGTGACCGTGACCGGGATCGTGACCGTGACCGGATCAGAATCCTCCGGGTGTCGGCCGGATCTCGAAGCCCGTCAGCCCTTCCGGCTCTTCCTCCCGCACGGACACGGCGTCGACGGTGGCCAGGGGCGGCCCCTGGTGCACCCAGTCCACCAGCTTCTGCACCCGCCCGGGCTCCCCCTCGCACACGGCCTCCACCGTCCCGTCCGGAAGGTTCCGCACCCAGCCGGCCACTCCGAGCCGGTCGGCCGTGCGCCGGCAGGTGTCGCGGAAGAACACACCGTGCACCTCTCCGGAGACCACCACCCGTCTGCGGATCACCCGTGCCTCACCTCGTCACCTCGTTCGCTCGCCCCGCCGGTACGAGCGCAGATATATCCCGGCCCCTCGGTCACCGGGCGGCGCCACGCCCGGACGGCGCACGGCTCACGGAGCGGCCGGCCGCCGCGGCGGCCCGGGCGAAGCGGGTGGCGTCACGGACGGCCGCCCCGCCCGGATCGTTGTTGAAGTAGGTGTAGACGTCGGCCCGGTCCGGCCAGGTGTCGGCGATCCGCCGCGCCCAGGTGGTGAGCGCCTGTCCGCCGTAGCGCGGCCAGGGTTCCGCGCGGCCCTCGTGGAAGCGCAGATACCCCCAGTCGGCGGTCCGCCACAGGGGCGTCACGGGCCGGGACTCCCGGTCCGCCCAGCACAGCGCGGCGCCCCGCCGCTCCAGCACCGTACGGATCTCCGCGGTCCACCACGACGGGTGGCGGGGCTCGACGGCCACCCGGGTACCGGCGGGAAAACAGCCGAGGCAGTCGTCCAGCAACCCGGCGTCCACCTGCAGCGTGGGCGGCAGTTGGAGCAGGACGGGCCCGAGCCGGGGGCCGAGGGCGGCGGCCCGCGACATCAGGCGCCCTACCGGCTCCTCGGGATCCCGCAGCCGCTTGATGTGCGTCAGATAGCGGCTTGCCTTGACGGCCATCACGAATCCGTCGGGGGTCCGGTCCCGCCAGTCCGCGAAGGTCTTCTCCTCGGGCAGCCGGTAGAAGGCGGCGTTGCTCTCGACGGTGGCGAAGTGCCGCGCGTACTCCTCCAGCCACAGTCGCTGCGGCCGGTCCTGCGGATAGAGGACCTCACGCCAGTCCTTGTACTGCCAGCCGGAGGTTCCGACGAGAACGGTCATGACCGCATCCCTGCCCGCTGCGATACCCGGCATATCAGCCGTGCCGGGCCGCGGCGGCGCTTCGGACATCGCCAACCGGTACGGCGAGCGGCTCGCCGCCGGCCGCCCCTCGGTGGCCGTTGACGTGACCCCGCCCTACCTCCCCGACGGCGACATCTACACCTCCTCCGGGGGCGCCAGTGCACCACCGCGCATCTCGGTGCCCTCCTGCGCGGCTACGGTGCGCAGGAACGCCCCCAGGGACTCGTTGAAGGCGTCCGGGCGTTCCATGTTGGGGTAGTGCGCGGTGCCGTCGATGGTTTCGGCACGGCCGTGGGCGACGCTGTGCACCAGGCGTTCCCCCATGCCTATTTGGTCCTGGGCGTCGATGGCGCCGCTGAGGGCCAGCACCGGAACGGTGATCTTCGCCGCCCGCGCCCAGGTGTCGGCCACGGGGACCTGCCAGTCCGGTTCGGTGCCGGTGTGCTTGGCGAGCGTCCGTGCGGTCATCTCCCGCAGTCGTCGTACGACGTCCTGGTCGACGTCGTCGAGTGTGCGGTGCGGGCCGGGCGCGAACAGCATGAAGGCGTCGATCCAGCCCTCGACGTCACCGGCGGCCAGGGCGCGGGCCTGCTCGGCCATGACGTCCTTGACCCACGGGTCATGGAAGTCCGGCTCACTGGTCCCGGCGCCGCTGACGACCAGCGCGCGCACCAGCCCTTGGTGCTCCAGCGCGGTGTCCACCGCGGTGGCCGCGCCCATCGACAGCCCGACGAGGACCGCGGGGCCGACGTCCAAGTGACGCAGCAGCGCGGCGAGGTCGTCGGTGTGCCGGAATGCGCGGGTCGCGTTCGAGGAGGCGCCGTGGCCGCGAGCGTCCGGGGCGATCACCCGGTGGTTCTGTGTGAGGGCCGGTAACTGGTCGTCCCACATGCCGCTGTCCAGGAAGCCGCCGTGCAGCAGTACCACCGGCCGGCCGGCACCGATGTCGCGGTAGGCGAGGCGGCCGTCCCCGGTCTCGAAGGAACACATCTCAAGGGCATCAGTCATGTCAGTCATGACAACCAAGGTGCCATCTCTGGCAGGGAATTGGCAACCAAGGTGTCATCCTGGTGGGATGACCGATACCGAACCGCCCCTCGCGCCCGACGACCTCGCCCACCGGCTCACGGAGGTGTTCGACCTCGTCGGGCCCCTGTACCGCCGCGTACAGCGCAAGGTCGAACAGTCCGCACCGATCGAGGGGCTGTCCGTCGGCGTGCGGGCCGTGCTGGACCTGCTCCGCGACAACGGGCCCATGACGGTTCCACAGATGGGCCGCGCACAGGCGCTGAGCCGGCAGTTCGTCCAGCGCATGGTCAATGACGCCGCGGCACGGCAACTGGTCGAGATCACGCCGAACCCTGCCCATCAGCGGTCTTCCTTGATCCGGCTGACCGATGAGGGCAGGGCCGCCATCACCGCCGTACTGGCGCGCGAGCACGCCCTGCTCCGTCAGGTCGAGGGGGATCTGACCGACGCCGACGTCACGGCGTGCGTGCGGGTGCTCACGAAGATGCTCGCACTCTTCGACCACGTGGAGGTGGGCTGAGGAGCGCTTTCCGCACAGTGACTGGAGTCGCGCGCGGAGCGGCTCCTGGACCTCGTCATGGACGGTCTGCGGGCCGGCGCTCCCGGGGCCTGAGCCGCCGCGGCCCCGCCCGCACCGCCTGAGCGACCGCCGCACGAGATCGCCGGGCGCACCGGTCGGGGCGCGGCGGTCACCACTCCGAGCGGGCGGTCACCACTCCCAACGGGCGGCTACCGTTCCCGACGAGCAGTCACCGCTCCGAGCACGGCGACAGTGCGCCCGGCGGCAACCAGCTGTAACACCCGCCCGCTTCCTCGTCGAGCCAGCCGTTGACGCTGTGCAGGCCCCGCTCGTTGATCTGCGCGTCATGGATGCCGTAGGCACGCTCCGGCGCGACCGCCCGGACGAAGTCGATGGCCTCGGACGTGCGCAGCCAGGATGCCTGCAGGGGCACGAACAGCGTCTCCACCGGCTTGTCGGGCACATGGAGCGCATCGCCGGGGTGGTAGAGCCGCTCGTCGATCAGATAGCCGAGATTGGCGCAGTCCGGCACATCACCGTAGATACGCGCGTGCCGGCCACCGTGCGCCGTGACGGCGAAGCCCGCCGCGCTGAACTCCTCGCCCGGCTCCACCTCGTTGACGTCAAGGAGACCGCCGAAGTCCGCGCCCCTGGGCGCATAGACCGGCGCGCCGAGACCCTTGAGCCGCAGCACATCGACGTGGTCGGCATGCTCGTGCGTCACCAGGATCGCGTCGGCGCCGTGCAGCGCCCGCGCCTCGCTCCAGATGCCGGGATCGATGACCAGCGTCCCGCCCCCTGGGTGCTCCAACCGGACACAGGAATGCGTGTACTTGGTAATGCGCATCCCGTGGAGAGTAGGCGTCCGGGGTGCGGCCGTCGACCATCCTCGGCGGCCGTGGGGTCAACCCTTCGTGATACCTTCGGCGCCGCCGTGTACTGCTGCGCACTGAGGAGGTGAGACCGATCAACGCTGTGACAGGTCGGGGCTCCCTCTCTTACATGGCCTGGGGAGTGCCCGCAGAAGGCATCCCGAAAGGCTTGAAACGCTATGCGCTTCACCTCTGAGACGTCGTCCGACGGTGTCTCCGAACAGATCTTCACCCTCGGCGAGATTCCCGGCGTGCTGTGGACGCCGGAAGGTGCCGCCGGTATGCGTCCCCTCGTTCTGATGGGGCACGGCGGCGGGCAGCACAAGAAGGCCCCGGGCATCGCGGCCCGTGCGCGCCGCCTCGTGGCCGAGTGCGATTTCGCGGTTGCGGCGGTGGACGTACCCGGCCACGGCGACCGGCCGAAGGATGAGGAGTACGACCGGATCGCAACCGAGAACCAGGCCCGCCTGGCTGCCGGAGAGGAACTGGCTCCGCTGATCGCCGGTTTCCAAGCGCTGGTAGCTCGCCGGACCGTCCCGGAATGGCGGGCGGTCCTGGACGCGGTCCAGGGCCTCGCGTACGTCGGCGCTGGTCCGGTGGGCTATTGGGGTGTGTCACTGGGCTGCGGACTCGGCATTCCGTTCGTTGCTGCCGAACCCCGGGTCCGCGCGGCGGTGTTGGGCTTGGGTGGCGCGCAGGCATCAGCGGAGACCGCCGCACGGATCACCGTTCCGGTGGAGTTCCTGCTGCAGTGGGACGATGAGCGGGTGCCGCGCGCCCAGGGCTTGGCGTTGTTCGACGCCTTGGCTTCCGACGAGAAGACCCTGCACGCCAACCCCGGCAAGCACGGGGAGATCCCGGCATTCGAACTGGACAGCATGCTGCGGTTCTTCGCCCGGCACCTCGGCTGATTTCGCCGCCTGTTGTCCGGGACGTGCCGATCGGGACCCGTTCCCGATCGGCACCGGAGCCTATGAACGCGGCACCTGCCGGTCCATCGCGCGGCATCCGGGCGAAGAGGCGGCCTGTGCGCATCCGTGGCGGCTGCTGACCTGGCCCCGGGGCAGCAACTGAGGCGCCGTAGCTGCTGGTTCGTCGCACTCTCGCAGCAGAGGACCGAGAGGCATGTCAGGGCTCGTTCAGGTAGGTGAGGACGGCGAGGACGCGACGGTTGCTGGTGCCGTCATCGGTGATGCCGAGTTTGCCGAACAGTGAGGTGGTGTACTTGCTGATGGCGCTGTCACTGAGGAAGAGCCGCTGACCGATGGCCTGATTGGACAGCCCTTCGGCCATGAGGCTGAGCACGGAGTGTTCGCGTGCGGTGAGCCCTTCGAGGCGTCGGTGTGAGGAGCCGCTGGACAGCAACGTGGCGATGACGGCGGGGTCCATGGCCGTCCCGCCACCGGCGACCCGTTCCAGGGCATCGATGAACTGATCGGCGTCGAAGACGTTCTCCTTGAGGAAGTAGCCGATGCCGCCGACGCCGTCGGCCAGGAGTTCGCGGGCATACAGCTGTACGACGTGCTGCGAAAGGATCAAGATCGGGAGTCCGGGCAGTTCGCTGCGGGCGGCAAGGGCCACCCGCAGGCCTTCGTCCGACTGGGTCGGCGGCATACGGATGTCGACCACGGCAACATCCGGCCGCCATGTCAGCAGCGCGTCGAGCGTCTCGGGCCCGGTGGCTGCCGTCGCCACCACCTGGTGTCCGTACGCCTCGATGAGGCGGACCATCCCCTCGCGCAGGAGGTAGAGGTCCTCGGCTACAACGATGCGCACGGGACCATCATCCTCACACGGGTCGGACCGCCAGCCGGGCTGGTGATCTCCAGGGTGCCGTCGAAGACCGCAAGGCGGCGGCGCAGCCCCTCAAGTCCGCCGCCGGCCCGCCCGTCGGCCCCGCCCCGGCCGTCGTCCGCGACATCGACGACGAGGCCGGTGTCGTCCTGGGAGAGGGAGATCCGTGCCCGGGTCGCCCGGGCGTGCTTGATCGCATTGGTCAGCAGTTCGGCGACGCCGAAGTACACGGCGGACTCGATCGGCGGGTCCAGGCGTAGCGGAACCCCGGCACTGACCTCCGCTTCGAGTGGGCTGTCCAGGGCCAGAGCGCGCACGGCATCGATGAGCCCACGCTCGTTCAGCACCGGCGGGTTGATGCCCATGACCAGTTCGCGGAGCTCGGTCAGGGATGTCGCGGCGCCGGCCCGTGCTTCCCGCATCAGCGACTTGGCCTGGTCGGGGTCGGTCTCCATCAGCTTCTCCGCGGTCGCCAAAGAGAGCCCGAGCCCGACCAGGCGGGCCTGCGCCCCGTCGTGCAGATCCCGCTCGATCCGGCGGATCTCGGCGGCCTGTGCGACCGTCGTGTCCGCGCGCTGGGCCGTCAGCTCCGCCACCCGGTCCGCCAGCACCATCGCCGGCGACGCGCGCAGGAAGCGGACGGCCACCGGCTCGGCGGACCGCCAGGCATACGGGGCGCCGGCAACGGCCGCGATCAGGCCGAGCACGCCGACCAGGCGTGCGGAGAGCTCCGGCCGGCCGAACCCGAGGACCGCCACCGCGACGCCGGCCGGTGGGAGGGCCGCGATCACGCCCGCGGTGATCGGCGCGATCCCTGTGAAGCGCAGATCCCGCCAGGTGGCCGGATCACTCCACCGGATCCGCCATCGCTGGTCCAGGAGGGCGTCCCGACGGGTGCGCTCGTACGAGAAGCCGTTCCACCAGTAGCCGGTGGACATGCGCACCACCGGCTCGGCCCGCCGATACCCGGCGGGAATATCGGTGGCTGTCCACGTCGCGACGAGGAAGCGGAACATCCGGCAGACGGGGCGGGACAGGGCGAGCGTGCCGACACCGCCCAGCACCAACACCGGCACCCACGACCACGGGTTTCCCGCCCCCCACCGGATCGCCAGCGCCACGGCAGCAGCCCACACGGCCGGGACCAGCATGCTGACGGCCACCACCACGCACGCGCGTGCAAACCCGACGCAGGCGCCGGCCACCCACGACACCACCTGTCGCATGACCCCCCTCTTTCTGCTTCATCACCCCGGCCGTGGCACCCGTGATTCCCGGAATGTGCCGAACCGGCCGGTGCGGCTTGGTGTTTCCACTGTGCACCGCACGCCAGCCGTTACGCGCCGGATCGGCTGCGAAGTAGGTCTGGCCCCACCCATCCGTAGGCCCAGGCGCATACCGCGCCCCTGATGCGCTCCCTAGCGTCGACACCAGGTCGGATCACGTCAGGTCGGACCACATCAGTACAGAAGGAGACGCAGAGAGACATGGGAACCGCCAGCCACACCACGGCCGAGACCGCCCGCCTCAACCGTCCGCACCCCCACCGAGCCTTCGGCAAGGTGAAGGCGCTCGTCGCGGCCTACGGCGCGCTGAGCGCCGCAGTCCTCATGACTGTCGTCGTCCTCGCGAGCACCGGACACACGGTGACCCCGTTCATGTGGGGCCGATCGGCCGGTGTGCTCGCGAGTGCCGCGGTGACCTACTGGCTGACCGTCCTCGCTTCACGGGGAGCACGAGGGGCCTATCTCCGTGTGCGCATCATCTCGGTCGTCGTGCCGATCGCCATCATCGCCATCGACATGATTCCCGGTGCCCTCCCGCCGTGGTTCGTCCTGATGCAGGTCGCCTGCGCCCTCGTCCTCGGCGCAACCGCCTTCCTCGTCAACGGGTCCGGTCTGCGTGCCGCCTTCCCCGCGTCACGCTGAGCCCCCAGGAGCGGCGGGCGGCGGTGGCGGTGGCGGCTCACCCCAGCGGGTGTGTCTCCTCCGGTGTGTCCACGGGTGGTTCGCCGCCCGCCTCGTTGAACGCCGTGAGTGCCTCGATGAGCGAGGCGCGCTGCTCGGGGGCGAGGCGTTCGACGATGGCGCTGACCTCGGCGCGGCGGCGGGCGGTGACCTCCTCGACCGTACGCCGCCCCTCGTCGGTGAGCTGGAGCAAGGTCTCGCGCCGGTTGCCGGGGTTGGCCTGACGGTGTGCCAAACCCGCCGTGATGAGCCGGTCCACCATGCGCATCGCGGTCGAGGGAGCGACCTGCAGCAGTTCGGCGAGGGCAACGAGCTTGGTGGTGCCTCGGGTCGAGAGCACCACCAGCATCCGCAGTTGCGGCAGCGTCACCCGCTCCTCGGCCTCGCCGAGTGACCGCGCCGACACCGCAACCAGCAGCCTCGACGCCGTGAGCACCGCCCGGGTCACCGCATCCACATCATCCATGGCCCGCGTGGGGGCTCCGTGCTCCGCCATTCCCCATTTCTACCGCCCTGATCTCCCGATGTGCCCACCGGGACGCCGCGCGACGACGGCAGAGGGCCGGCAACCGGGCCGTGGGACAGCCATGCCCCTGCGGTGCGCTCGGCGTTGCGGCTCTCCGAGACGGCCGCCACCCCTTGCACCTTCCGGCAGTGGCACCCGGATTCCTGGCGTACGAAGGAAGCGCGGCATCCTAGCCCATCGCTGCCATCCGCTCCAGGGATTTGAGCATCGCCGCTGAATCGACTTCTTTGCTCAATGCAATGGTTAGCGTGACCGTGCCCCAACAGCCCCATGGGCGACAGCGCTCCGGCGACCCTCGCGCGCAATCCAGGAGGCATGATGAAATCTCACGCACGGAAATCGCAGCCCACATCGAGCCGCGGCCGTCTGATAGCCGCCGCGGTCGCTCTCATCGCTGCCATCGCGACCGTATCCGTGTGGCTCTCACAACGGAACAGCTCCGCCGACGAGCCGGCCTCTGCCCATGCCCCTGCCGCCAGAGCGCCCCTGGCCGGTCCCGAGGGAGGCAATACGGGCGCGGTCGGCGCCCTGGACAAGACCTTCCTCACCAAGGTCCGGCAGGCGGGGCTGTGGGAGATGCCGGCGGGCCGGCTCGCCCAGTCGCACGCGTCCAGCGAAGCCATCAAGCGCGCCGGTATGCATCTGCTCGAGGGGCACAGCAAGCTCGACCAGCTGGCCCGTGAGGACTCCGAGGCGCTGAACGTACCCATCCCCGACCAGGCCACCGCCGAACAGCAGGGCTGGGTGGACCAGTTGGAGAAGGCCCGGGGCAAGGAGTTCGACCAGATCTTCGTGGACCTGCTCCGCGCTTCTCACGGCAAGATCTTCATCACCATCGGCGAGGTGCGCGCCACCACCAAGAACTCCCTGATCCGGCGTCTGGCCACCCAGACCAACAACACCGTCCAGGACCACATGGAGGTACTGGAGGACACCGGACTGGTCACCGACGCCACCCTCGACGACGTGGCCTCGACCGTCCCCAAGTGATCGTCCCCGGTGACCGCCCCAAGTGACCATTCCCGGTGACCGCCCCAAGTGACCCTTCCCAAGTAGCCATCTGCCGACGGGACATGAGTGGCGGCCGGGAATCCGCGGCGGCCGGGGGGCGTCAATCGCCCCAGATCTTGCGGTACGCCTGGCGGTAGCCCTCGGAGTCCCAGGACAGTGCACCGCCGCTGTTGGCGGCCGTGGCGATGTGGACGGGGGCGACGTACCCGCTCTCCGGGGCGCCGGAGAACGCGCGGTTGAACTCGTCGATGATCTGCCAGCCCTGTTCGGAGAGCGGCTCGGGCACGGTGGCGGCCTGGAACTCCTTGCCGTTGACGCGCTGGAAGGCCGACGGGTCGCCGTCACCGGCACCTATGTTGAACGGGGCGCCGGCGCCGTCCTTGCCCGCGGCGCGCAGCGCGGGGGCGGCGTGCTGGAAGTACAGGTCGTTGATGGCGGCGGAATAGGTCCACTTGCGGCCGAAACGGGACAGCAGGGAGCGGACTTCCCCGATGGACCGGCTGTTGACCTGGGGGATGGGCATGTTGGTGTAGCTCAGCAGCTTGGTGCCGGAGCAGGTGGCGAGTTCCTTCTTGATCAGATCGGACTTGCGCTTCGCGAAGGGCACGGTGGCGTCGGTGAACAGGACGACGCCCGCGCGTCCGTTGGACCGGGCGATGATCCAGTCGGCGCTGATCTTCGCGACGTCCTCGACCCGCGAGGTGATGTTGCTGAAGAGCTGCGGATCCTTACTGGGGCCGGGAGCCGGAGCGGCGTGCCAGCCGATCAGCGGAATTCCCTCGGAGTTTGCCTTCTTGACCTCCGCAGGGGCGGCCCCGGGATCGAAACCGCTGATGACGATGCCGTCCGGCTTGAGGCGGAGGGCCCGCTTGAAGGCGGCCCGGAGACCGTCGGGCGTGCCCTCGCCGTTGAGGGTGCGGGCCTGCCACCCGACGATCTTGGCGGCTTCCTGGACACCTCGGGCGACGCCGGCGACGCCGGGGTTGGTCAGGGTCTGGGCGATGTAGACGACGCTCTTGCCGCGGACGGCCTTCGGCCCGGTGGTGGGCCCCCTCCAGGGGGCGTTGACCGCCTCGGCCTTCTTGACCGCTTGCTTGGCCCGGGAGAGGGCGGTGGGGCATCCGGGCTTGGCGGAGCTCCGGTGGGACGCGGCGGCGCCGGCGCCGGATTCGCAGCCGGATGCCGTGGCCATGACCAGGAGTGCGGCGGCGGTCACGGCCGCCTTGCGGGTGGGGTGCACGGTTTCCTCGCAGGGCAGGATGAGGATACGGGTCGGTGTGGGGGAGACAGAGTACGGGTGGCGAGGCACGGCGGTGCAGCCACCTTCGGGAAGGTCCGGCGCCTGCCGCCGACACCGGGCCCGGTGAGGAACCGGCCGTTTGGCACGCTTCTCCTACGGACACCGGCCCATCGGCCGAATGACATTCCACAAGCAAGGAACGGGCCAAACATGACAAAGAGTTGAATACCGCTTGGCCATTGATCGTCATGTGTTGCATGCGCGTGCGCAGGCGGTAATGTTCACGGCCGGTCGGACATGTGGCGCAATCCTTTCGCTCGCAATGGGAGCGAAATCCATTAAGCGTCACATTTCCCCGTCGTCGGCGGTCGGCAACAACACCACCTCGGTCACCGCTCAGGAGCACGTCGCAAGGAGGCCTGGGTGTCTGTGGACACAGTGGACCCGCCACACGAACCGGACCGGTCCCGGCGTTCACCGTTGAAGCCGACGTTCCGTCAGCAGGCGGGCGCCCTCCTGGACCGATGGCCGTTCCGGCGGAAACTCAACGTTCTGGTGATCGCGCCGGTCGCGGTCGTCGGTGTACTGCTGGCCATCGGCGTCAACAACCAGATGGACAAGGCCCAGGACGCCGACCGGACCGCGGAGCTGGTGCGCGACAGCGAGCAGGTCACCAGGCTGATCAACGACGTCCAGGCCGAACACCGGCAGGCCCTGCTGCTGTCCGTGGAGCAGGAGTCGGTCCGGCCGGGCGACGCCCTGCCCTCCACCGCCGACTACCGCCGGACGCAGCAGACCACCGATGAGCAGGTCACCGCCGTGCGTTCGGCGTTCGGGCCGGGCCTGCCGAAGGACGAGGCACGGGCCCTCGACTACATCCGGAGCCTTGCGGTGCTGCGCGACAAGGTCGAGCGGGGCTCGGTTCCGGCCGCCGGTATCGACCCCGCGTACGCCGCCGCGGTCGGCTACCTGATCGACGGCATCGGGCTCGACCGCTTCATCGGCACCTCGTCGTCCTCGGTCACCAATCTCCTCGACGCCGTACTGCGCGCCGACGCCGCCCACGCGGCCTTCGAGAGCGGGGTGTTCTCCGCCCAGACCCGGGATGCCAACGCGCTCACCGAGTACACCCGTGCGGCCGGCGCCCACCACCTCTACGACGAACAGGCGGAACGCTTCGCCAGGATCGCCGACCCGGACCAGGTCCTGCGCCTGGGCGGGATCGAGCGAGACGCCGAGGAGAACGGCATCGAGGCCCGGTTCGCGGAGCTGCAGATCGATCCGGGCTCCCTGCAGGGCCAGACCCCGCAGCAGCTGCGCAAGGCGATCGCCGCCGGCACCCGGCAGGCCGAGACCCGCCTCGACATCACCCGGTCGCTGATCGACCAGATCGCCGTCCGGGCCGACAGCCTCTCCACGGACGCCCTGCGCACCGCACTGGCGATGCTCGGCCTCGCCCTGCTCGGCTTCGCCTCCTGGCTGACCTTCTCCGTCCTCGTCCGGCGCTCGGTCGTCCGTCCCCTGACGGCCCTGACCGGCGCCGCCCAGCAGGTGGTCGACGTGGCCGGCGGGGAACTCGCCAAGGTCGAGGACGACGAGTCGCCGGAGCGCACCCCGCTGCAGCCGCGGCCGATCCCCGTCCCGGTCCAGGACGAGATCGGCCACCTGGCCGAGGCCTTCAACCAGGTGCAGGTCACCGCCGCGGCGCTGCTGGAGCGGCAGGTGCTCAGCCGCCGCAACGTCGCCGAGATGTTCGGCAACGTCGGGCGCCGGGTCAGCAACCTCACCTCACGCCAGCTCATGCTGATCGACGCCGTGGAACGCGAGGAGACCGACCCCGACGTCCTGGAGCGGATGTACCGCATCGACCACATCGCCGTACGCCTCCAGCGCAACGCCGACAGCCTGATGCTGCTCGCCGGAATCCGGGACCCCGAGATGGAGGCCCGGCCGACCACCCTGGTCAATGTCATCCGGGCAGGGCTCGGCCAGATCGAGGGCTATCAGCGGGTGTCCCTGCGGTCCGAGACCGAGGTCACCGTCGGGCCCGACATCGTCGACGATCTGACGCTGATGCTCGCCGAACTGCTGGAGAACGCGGTCTCGTTCTCGCCGTCCGACACCCCCGTCGAGGTGGTCGTGCGGCCCGGCACCGACATCACCTCGGACGGTGGCGCGCTGATCGAGATCATCGACCACGGCCTCGGGATGAGCGCGGAGCGTCTCGACGAGGAGAACTCCCGGCTGGTCCGCCGGGAGCGGCTCGACCTCGTACCGACCAAGGTCCTCGGCCTGTTCGTGGTGGGAAACCTCGCCCGGCGCTCGGGCATCCGGGTCACCCTGAGCCGTACGCCGGGCGGCGGGGTCACCGGCACCGTCTGGCTCCCCTCCGCACTGCTGCTGGCCGTGCACCCCGCCGCCACACCGTCCCCGGCAGCGGACGCGGCCGGGCCCGAGCCCGTGTCGGAGCACCCGGCCACGCCCGAGCAGGCGCCCACCGCGCCCGCGCCCGAGACGGCCTCCGCCACGCCCCTGCCGGTGCGGACCCCCGCCACCACGCCCGAGCGGCGGCCCGCCGCCCCCTCGCGGCCGGGCGAACTCCCCCGGCGCCTCCCGCACCGCACGGACGCGGAGCGGACCGCCTCCGCCTCCGCGTCCGAGCCGAAGCCGGGGGACGCCGCCCGCCCACTGCGACGGCGGGTACGCGGCGCGACGCTCAACATGACCACCCCGACGGCCGACCGAGAGGCGCAGGCCGTGCGCCGGCCCGTCGACGCCGACGCGGTCCGTTCGGAACTCGACGAATTCGAAGCCGCCGTACGCAGGGCGGAGCAAGAAAGTGCTCCTGCCCCGAGGGACGCAGTGCCCTCGTCACACCAGCAACCCCGGAAGGAGTCGGGCAGTGACGACGCCGACAGGTAAGAGCAGTTCCGAGCGGGCGGAACCCATGGATCTGACGGCCGCAGCGGCCGACTTCACCTGGCTGCTCGACCGGTTCGCCACCCAGACCGCCGGGGTCGTCGACGCCATCGCGGTGTCCTCCGACGGCCTGCTGATCGCGGTCTCCCAACTGCGCGAGCAGGCCGACTCCGAGCGGCTCGCGGCGATCGTGTCGGGCGTCACGAGTCTGGCCGCCGGTGCGTCCGGCAACTACGGCCTCGGCGGCCTCAACAAGGTCATCATCGACCTGGAGGGCGGCCATGTGCTGGTGTCTGCCATCGGCTGCGGTGCCGTTCTCGGCGTGGTGACCTCGAAGGAGGCGAAGCTCGGCAACATCGCCTACGAGATGACCCTCTTCGCCAACCGGGCCGGGAGCGCGCTCACCCCCCAGCTGGTCCTGGAGCTCAAGAAGAACGCCGGTGCCGCACCGGCCCGCTGACCCGTCCCCCACCACGGAGGCAGGGAAACAGCCGCTGAGAAGAGGATCATGATGGCCGCCGGTGAACCAGGACCGGACGAGGGTGGGGGTCCCCCCTGCGCATGGGGGTCCCCCCGCTCGAGCGAAGCCGAGAGTGGGGGAGGAGCCGAGAGCTTGAGGGAGGGCCGCGACCCGGATCCGTCGGAGCCGGCCGGCCGTGCTCCCGCGATCCGGCCCTTCCTGCTGACCGCCGGCCGGGTGGCGGGCGGCTCCGGTCCACCGCTCCCGGTCGAGACCCAGGTCGTGGCGACCTCGTCCGGGCTCGCCGTGCTGCGCTCGCTCGCGTTCGAACAGCACGACATCGTGGCCGCCTGCCGACGGCCGCAGTCGGTGGCCGAACTGGCCGCGCGGCTGCACCTCCACCTCAATGTGGTCCGGGTGCTGGCGGAGGACCTGCGCGCCGCCGGGCATCTGGCGGTCCACGTCCCGAACGCCGGCACAACCCAGGACATTTCCGTACTGCGAAGGGTTATTGATGGTCTCCGTGCCGTCCCCGACTCACGGGGCACACTCCGTGACAGCGGTTGAACAGCCGCCGGTACCGGTCAAGTTGGTCATCGCCGGGGGCTTCGGCGTCGGCAAGACCACGGCCGTCGGCTCGATCTCCGAGATCCGGCCGCTGACCACGGAGGCCGCCATCACCGAGGTCGCGGCAGGCGTGGACGACCTCACCCACACCCCCGGCAAGACCACCACCACGGTCGCCATGGACTTCGGCTGCCTCACCATCGACCCGACGCTGAAGCTCTACCTTTTCGGCACGCCGGGTCAGGACCGGTTCGGGTTCATGTGGGACGACGTGGTCGAGGGCGCGCTCGGCGGACTGGTCATCGTGGACACCCGCCGTCTGGACGACTGTTATGCGGCAGTGGACTACTTCGAGCACAAGGACATCCCGTTCGCCGTCGCCGTCAACGCGTTCGACGGCGAGGTGCACCACAACCTCGACGAGGTGCGCTGGGCGCTGGACGTCTCCGACCACGTCCCGCTGGTCGTCTTCGACGCACGCAACACGGGTTCGGTCCGGGACGCACTGCTGGTCGTACTCGAAGTCGCCCTGTCCCGCGCGGAGCACACCACGGCGGGCTGACTCCCGGGGCCTCGCCGCGGCGGGCGGCTCCCTGCGCCCGCGGTCCGTAACTACAGGTAAGTGATCAGTCTCACTCGGTACGGGACCCCGCCCGCGGTCCATACCGTCCTCCCGGCTGCCATCATCCCTACCGACGCGGGATTCAGCTGATTCCGCACGGACCGAAATAACAGTGAAAACAGGGGTGTTGGCGTGAAATCAGGGTGGTCGCGGTGGACCGGTCGACGGCGGGCGGGCACCGGCGCGGGTTCCGTTCCGCGTGGGCCGGGGGTGGCCCGCCGCTCATCGGCGGCGCGGCGTTTCGCGGCGGCCGGCGCGGCCGCCGTGCTCCTCGGCCAGCTCCTCCTCGGCGGACGCCCCGCCGCGGCACAGGCCGGCGCCTTGCCGGGATCGGCGTTCCCCCTCGTCCTCGATGTGGACATGACGCCGAATCCGGTGTGCAGCGGACCCGTGCGCGGCCGGGTGCAGGTCTACGACCCCGCCGCGGCGAAGGCCGGAGCCACCGTGGAGTGGCGCGTGCGCGCCGGTGCGAAGCAACTGGCCGGCGGGCGCCTCGCCATGGCCTCCCGCGTTGGCACGGCGGAGTTCCGCATCCCCTACGACCGGGTGCCGGCAACGGAGACCGCCCTGCAGATCGACGCCCGCATCGCCGCCTCGCCCGGGGGCCATGCACCCGGCCGCTACGGCAAGGTCTGGCGGGACACGATACGCCGGGGGTGCGATCCGGTGCGGGTGGCGTCCGTCGGTGACTCCGTGGTCTGGGGACAAGGCCTCGACCACGACCAGAAGTTCTCGTATCTGACCGGGCAGTTGCTCGGCCGTGAGACCGGCCGGGGCCATCAGCTGATGGACTACTCGATCTCCGGCGCGGTGCTCGACGCGCCCGGGCTACCCGCGGGCAACAAGGACGCGGCCTGTCTGGGCCGGACCGAGAAGCAGGACCCGGACGGCGACGGGGAGATGGAGTTCGGCGAGGTCACCCAGCAAATGCCGGATGTCTTCTGCCAATTGGAAAAGGCGGGCGCACAGGCGCGGGCGGGCGGCTACGGTCTCGATGCGGTCGTGATCAACGGGTGCATCAACGACCTCGATCCCTTCTTCGGTATCGGCGTCGGCATCACCCCCGGCTCGAAGAACCTGCCCGAAGCGGTGCGGCGCGAGTGCTCCGGCATCGGCGCGGCCCCGGAGAACCCGGCCAAGGACGTGCCCTATTTCAGCGGGGCGAAGGTCGGATACGGCGGACGCGGGATGCGGGCGGCGATCGAGAAGGCGCATTCCCTGCCGGGGCGGCCGAAGGTGATCGTGGCCGACTTCTACTACGCGCTGAGCCGCAGCAGTTCTCCGATCCCGGTCAAGACCTGTTCGACCCCCGGAGTCACCGCGGCGCGGCTGATCTCCTGCAAGGGCGCCCTCGGCAGCGTGGCCGAGCGCTACGAGCAGTACACACAACTGGCCAATGCCGCCTACCACCAGGCGGCGGCCGCCGCCAACAAGGCGTCCTCGGACGGTCCGTATGCGGTCGCGGCGGACGGACTGTTCACCGTGGACAATGCCGTTCTCACCCGGGACTCCAAGGTCTGGGGCACTCCGGTGACCGACCCGGCGTTCCCGCTGCGCACGCGGGCCTGCCCCGAGCTCAGCTCGACTCCGGCGCAGTGTCTGAGCGCGGCCGTCGGGCACCCCGACATCGAGGGAGCCCGGCAGTACGCCGATTCCTTTCTCCTCAACCCGAGTGTCCGGAAGTGGTTCCACCTCCCCCGGCAGGGGCCGCAGGCACAGCTGAAGGTCCCGGCGAAGGCACACGTCGGCAGTGAGGTGCCCCTGTCGGTGACGGTGGACGGAAAGCCGCCCGCCGCCGGGTACCGCTACCACTGGTACTTCGGCGACGGTACGCAGCAGGAGACGGACCAGCCGGCCGTCACCCATGCCTACGACCATCCGGGGCCCTGGCTGCCACGGCTCGTGATGACCGGGCCGGAGGGCAGGAAGGTCCTGGTCGAGACCAGCCGCGCACTCACCGCGGACTGACGGCTCCTTCCAAGGGGGGCGGCTCGCAGACGCGGGCCGCCCCCCTTCGCGCTGCCCACGCCGAAGCACCGATGAGGCGGCCGAGGCGCTCACCTCCCGTACCGACCACCCTCCCGGCGGGGGCCCTCCTGCCGCGTCCGGAACCTCTGATGTCCGTGAAGCGCGCCCGGCCCTGGCGCGAGCGGGCAGAGAACGATGAGGTGGGCTCCACGCCGAACTGCCGGACGAGGGCCGTGTGCCCGCCGCCCCCCGCGGTGGCACCGGACGGTTCGGACAGAAGCAGCGCGGACGGGAGGACTGCGGGCATGGAGTTGGAGCTTCGGCACCTGAGAGTGCTGTGTGCGATCGCCGACGCCGGGAGCGTGGGCCGGGCCGCCTCGGATCTGGGGTACTCACAGCCCGCCATGAGCACCCAACTCCGGCGGATCGAGCAGTACTTCGGCAGTCCGCTGTTCGAGCGCAACACCTCAGGGGTGGAGCTGACCCGGTACGGCACGGAGGTCCTGGCTCAGGCCCGGGACGTCCTGGCCCGCGCGGCGGCGATCGGGCGCCGGCCGGCCGCGGACGGGGCACGGACACGCCGCTCCCTCCGCCTGGCAGCGACCAATTCGCCGGTCCTGGCCGGCATGCTCATCCGGCTCCGGAGCCGGCTGCCCGATCTCACGCTCACGGTGAGCAGTGTGTATCCGTCCTCGGAGAGCGTCGAACTCCTGGAGCACGGTGAGGTGGACGCCGCGATCGCCGCGGACTACCCCGGACGTGAACTGCGGCATTCGGCCGCCGTGGCGCACCGCGGGATCGTCACCGAGCCGTCCTTCGTCGCCCTGCCGGCCGGGCACCGCCTCCGGCACTGTCCTGAGGTGGCGCTCGCCGACCTGGCCGACGACGCGTGGTTTCTGACCCCGGACGACGGGGCCGGCTGGCCGGGAGTGTTCTACGCGGCCTGCCGGGCGGCCGGGTTCACTCCGGCGGCGGTGCACGAATTCCTGGGCGACCAGCAGCAGTTACAGAACATGATCGCGGAAGGCATCGGAGTCTCCATCGTGCAGGCGACCCTCCGGCCGATCCCCGACGTCCTCGTCAAACCGCTGTCCGGCACCCCCCTGTGGTGCCGTTATGTGCTGGCCTGGCGACGCGAGAGCGTTGCCGACGAGACAGCGGACGCACTCTTCGACTCCGCCGCCGCGGCCTACCGGACTCTCATTGCCCAGTCTCCGCACTTCCGGACCTGGGCCTCCCGGACCTGGAGCGTGACCAGACCGTAGCGCGGGGTCCGGCGCCCAGGCCCCGGCTTTCGTCAACCACCCGGCGCAAAACCGCTGTTCGCCCCGCCCGCCATCACCGTCCCCGTCCCGACCTTCAGCCCCAGATGTTATGGCGAATGCATCCCAGGTGCTATGTCACACCTTATTGCTGCCCGTCAGTGAGCGCTGAGAAGGTGCCACTCACGCCTCAGCTCGATCCCGAGGCGCATCTGTCCACGAAGGAGCATGGATGCGCTACCGCTTCCCCCTGCCCAGATGTGTGGCCGGCGGACTGGCCGCCTGCCTCGCCACGGCCGGTCTGCTGGCCGCGCCGGCGCTGGCGGCGCCACGCCCGCAGGATGCCGACCGGGCCGGCACCGCGTCCCGGACCACCCCCCACCCCGTCCCCCCGATCACCGGCCCGACAGTCGGCGCGAACGAAAGGCCCGCACTGCAGGGCCGGCCGCGCGGCGTCGCCCAACTCCCCCCGCTCAGCGCGAAGAATCCCCCCACTTCTTCGACTGCGGCGGCGCAACAGAAAGGCGGCACGAAGCACGGTGCCGCGGCCTCCTGCACCCCGTCCGACTTCGGCAGCCGGACCGGATCCGAACTGGTCACGTTCGTCGAGGCGTCGGCCACGGACTGCGTCAACACCCTGTTCAGCATCACCGGCAAAGACGCGCACGACGTCTTCCGCGAGGACCAGATGGTCACCATCGCCCAAGCCTTCCAGAGCGGGGCGACGGCGTATCCCGGTGACAACTCGAACAAGGTGCTGCAGCTCGTACTGTTCCTGCGCGCCGGCTATTACGTGCAGTCCAACCATCAGGACGATGTCGGCGACTACGGCCCGACCCTGGCAGCGGCCAGCCAAGGCGGGCTCGACGCCTTCTTCGCCAACTCGCACTCCAAGGACGTCACTTCAGGAAACGGCGATGTCCTGAGCGAGGTCGTCATCCTCACGGACAGCGCCAATGAGCAGGCCCGCTACCTGAACATCTACAAGCAGGTGCTCAGCGGCTACAACAGCTCCTACAACGACATCCCGAGCATGCTGGCCGCCGTCAACGACGTCTACACGCCTCTCTGGCGCGGGAACTGGAACCCCGACTACGTCAAGGCGGTCACCGCCGATCCCAGCATCGTCGACACCCTCAACACCTTCGCGCTCGACCACCTGGACATGCTGGGCACCGACAATTCCTACCTCGACTCCAACGCCGGGATGAACGTCGCGCGTTACGTCGAGCACCCGGGCCTCAAGGACAAGGTCCGGCCGCTCATGAAGGGCCTGCTGGACGCCTCGAAGATCACCGGTCCGACCGCTCCCCTGTGGGTCACCGTCGCTTCCCAGGCCGACGCCTACGACCAGGCCAACTGCTCGTACTTCGGGGTCTGCGACCTGTCCGGCCAGCTGACCAAGGCGGCACTGCCGATCACCCACACCTGCGATGCGACACACACCGTCAAGGCGCAGTCGCTGACGCCCGAGGAGCTCGAAACCACCTGCGCCAGCGTCCTGGGCCAGGGCTCCTACGTCCGCGACCTGGTGAAGAACGACGGCCCGATCCCCGGCCAGTACGAATCGACCATCCAGCTCATCGTGTTCGGCAGTCGCCAGGACTACCAGACCTACGCCGGGGCCATCTACGGCGTCGACACCAACAACGGTGGCATCACGATGATCGGGGACCCGACCAAGCCCGACAACCAGCCCATGTCCCTCATGTACCAGCGGAGCGACGACAACGGCTTCCCGGCCCGGATCTGGAACCTCAACCACGAGTACACCCACTACCTCGACGCCCGTGACGACATGAAGGGCGACTTCGGCCAGCAGACGTCGGTCCCGGATATCTGGTGGATCGAGGGCCTCGGCGAGTACGTCTCGTACAGCTACCGCAAGATCACCGACGACGAGGCGATCACCGAGGCCGGCAAACACACCTACAAGCTGAGCACGCTGTTCCAGAGCACCTACGACAACAGCGATGTGACCCGCACCTACCCCTGGGGCTACCTCGCGGTCCGCTACATGTTCGAAAAGCACCCCGAGGACATCGCGACCATGCTCAGCCACTTCCGCACCGGCGACTACGCCGGCGGCTACGCCGTCTACAACACCGACATCGGCACCCGCTACGACGCCGACTTCGACGCCTGGCTCACCACCTGCGCCAACGGCGCCTGCGCCGCCAAACCAGCCCCGACCACCACACCTTCAGCCCAGCGGCCTCCGGCCCGACATTCCGCCTGACCGGCCGCTTCGGCCCCGGGGCTTCCGGCTCCGGGGCTTCCGGCTCCGGGGCTTCCGGCTCCGGGGCTTCCGGCTCCGGGGGCGGGGCGATTCCGAGAATCGGGATCAAACGCCCCTGAGGGCTGCGGCACGGGCGGCGATGTCGGCCACGATGCGGCCTGCCGGAGCGACCTCATGGACGAGTCCGGCGCTCTGGCCCGCGTAGAGGGCAAGGGCTTCCAAGTCGCCCGACATGCCGGGCACGGGGACCATGTCCTCGTAACGCGGCCAAGTCCGTCCGTCGGCGCTGCCGGCCACCACAACGCCTTCTCCAGGACGGTTCGGCGCGGCGGGACGGCCCGCGGCCTCCCAGGCGCTGAGTGTGGAGTTGCGCAGTGCGCGATGCGGGGCGTTGGGCCAGCCTCCGTCGAAGCACCGCGTGTGCACCGCGTCCTGCGGCGCCGCCCGGATCACGGCTTGGCGGTAGACCTCGTGTGTGGCCGCCTCGCATGCCGTCAGGAATCGGGTGCCCAGCCACCCGGCCTGGGCTCCGAGAGCCAATACGGCAGCGAGCCCGCGCCCGTCGGCAATGCCGCCGGCCGCGATGACGGGCACCGGGTGCACAGCGTCCACGACTGCGGGTACGAGCGCCATCGTGGTGGTCTCCCCACGCACATGGCCGCCGGCTTCACACCCCTGGGCCACGATCACATCGACGCCTGCGGCAACGGCGCGTTCGGCCTCGGTGACGGAACCGACCGTGTGGAGGTGAACGGCGCCGACCGAGTGCACGCGTTCGGCGACGGCCGAGGGGTCCCCCCAGAACGTCGAGATGATCGGCACGCTTTCCGCCAGGCAGGCATCGAGGAGCTCGTCGACCGGGAAGTCCAGCACCAAGTTCACGGCGAAGGGCCTCGGCGTCAACCGCCGAACCTCCCGGATCCGGCGCACCGCCTCTTCTGCGGTGACCCACGTCAGAGCGAGGGTGCCGAGCCCACCCGCCTCCGCCACCGCAGCCACCAGATCTGTCGTGACCGCGGACCCGATGGGCGCCTGCACCACGGGCACCTCGATTCCCAACTGCCCGCACAGAGGCGTGGTCAACGGCGTCACATCGCCCTCCCCAAGCGTTTCGATTTCCGAATCACTGGGCGATGCTAATTTTTCGGCAACCGAAACACCAGGGGTTGTGGGTGCGCGGGAGCGCCGGAGGCCCCGATGGTCACACCGACGCCAGGACGGCCGGTGCGTGGGTCGGCCACCGGGCGCCCTCGTACCTGACTGACTGTCCGCTGTGAAACGGAGAGTCCGCTGCCTTGGTGTGTCACACCGGGGCAGCGGACTTTCTTGGCGCGGCGTCGGCGGGATGAGTCCACGCCGGGTGGAGAGCGGTCAGCGGTTGTAGACGGCCATGATGGGGGTGCTGTCGTCGCACCACACCTCGTGGTATCCGTTCGCCTGGGCTTGCGGGAGTTCCGTCGCTTCGCACTCCGCCTTCGAGGGGTACCTCTCGGCACCGACGGAAACCCAGCCATCGCCGGGGGGAGGGGCGGCGGAGGCAGTGGTGGCGGTCAGTGGAATGGCGACGGCTGCGGCACCGACAGCGAGACCGATACGGGTAGGCCACGACTTCATGGTGTCCTCCTTGCTTGTCTTTCACGTTCTGAGCTGGTCCGGCTCAGAGATGTTCCGGGCTCCTGCCCAGGGCAGGAGCCGAGGTGGTCAGCCGATGGGGTTGACGAAGGTGGCCGGGTGAGTGGCGGCCCGCTGGTCGACGAGCGTGCCCCAGGGCCACTTCAGGGTCAGCGCGGTGGTCTCGTTCGGCGGGGTGATGTCCGCATAGGCGGGCTGGTAGAAGCCCTCCTCTTCCTTGGTCAGGGCGAGGTTGATCGTGAAGTCGGTGCTGTCCCCGGGCTTCAGGGTGATCGAGCTGAACTTTTTCGACGAGCGGGCCAGCGACCAGCGCTCGCCGCCGTTCTCGGACTTGAGGTCCACGCCCGGGAAACCGCCGATCACGCAGGTGCGGCTGCCCTTGTTGGTCAGCACGATGCTGGTGGTCGTCGAGCCGCCCGCGTTGGGGTCCGGGACCGCATCGTCGCCCGTGGCGAACGACGCCTTCAGGCCGGAGGTGTGGCAGCGCCGGCCGTCCGAGCCCGCCCCGGCACCGTTGGCGGCGTGCGAGCCGCCCGACTGCTTGCCCGCAGCGCCCGCCTTGGAGTCGGCCTTGGTGTCGGCCTTGGCGCCGGGGCTTGCCTGGGCGCCGGAACCCTGCGCTCCAGTGGAGGAGCCCGCCCCGCTGGACTCGGCGGCGGCCTCCGTGTCCGTGTGGCCCGCCGGCTTCGTGCCGGTGTCATCCGAGCCGGAGCAGGCGGTCAGGGTGAGGCCGGCGGCTGCGGTCAGGGCCGCGGCGGCCATGCGCAGGGTGCGGCGACGACGAGCGGTGCGCACAGTGGTGCTGGAGCTCATTACGGGTCCCCCCAGGACAGTCGGTGACGTTGTTTCCTCGGTACGTCACTCACTCTGACCGGGGCGGCTATCGCGAAGCTGCCGCTCCGCTAACGCCCGGCTAACACAGGTGTAAGCAGCGGAAAGACGCCAAGTCGAACCTGAAGAACCGGGCGTGGTCGCCTAGTTGGGAACACGCAGCTGCTTGCCGGAACCAGGGGCATCCGACAGGTCACGGTCATAGCCACAGGGCAACGTGCGCCACTACGGCCACGAGGAGCTGCGTCGATTCCTTCGCCGCCGGTCACCCCAGGCGACACAGCTCGGTCCGGGCAACGGAACGGCCTCCCCCGCAGGCCCTGGTTCTGCGCGGCTCGCTCACCGTGGCTCGTCGCTGCTATGACCTGCACCGTCGTGGCCCTCATGCTGTGGGGGCCGCCTTTCCACGGCCCCGAGCCGCATGCCACAGGCACCCTCACCGCGGGCGGCCGCATCACCTTGATCACACCACCACTCCCGCCCCTTCGTGACCGGATCCTGGAAGCGGCGGAGGCACCTCGTTCCCCCGGGTGAGCCGACGCGGCGGGCGGCATGAAGCCCGGAGTTGCGCCACGCCGTGCGGCGAAGGTGAACCCAACGCCGTCGACGCCCACCGCCGTCGACGGCCTCGGCGCCTTCGCCCAGCAGGGTGCACCGTCCGGGCGCAGGCGGCCGACTCCGACCGGCCAGAGCACAATGTCCCACCACGCGTAGATATCCTGCGAAGTGTGATCAAACCTGGACGACTGCGCCTCCGTCGTCGCCACGGCCGGGGGCCACTTACTCTGCTGTCTCCGGTGATCCTGACCGTTGTCATCGCCGGCCTGGCGTACGCCACTCCCCCGGAACTGGCTTTCAGCCGGCTCCTGCCCGCAGCGCCGGCCCTCGCCGCCGCCATGTGGCCCGTGCTCCCCACCGTCCTGCTGGGCACGGTCTGCCTTCTCCTCATGATCGGCCTCGGCATCGTGTTCCCCGACCTGGGGACATGGTGGACGGCGGCGGGGGTCGTCGCTGTCACCGTGGCGGCCGCGTACGGAAGTCATGTCCGGCTCCGGCGGGAGCAGACCCTGTTCCAGGTCCGGCTCGTCGCCGACACGGCGCAGCAGGTGGTCCTGAGCCCGATGCCGCGCCGCTTCGGGGGCATCGAGATCGAGGCGCTGTATCTCGCGGCCGCGGCGGAGGCCAGTATTGGCGGCGACTTCTACGAGGTGGTCGACACGGAGTACGGGGTGCGACTGCTCATCGGCGATGTGCGGGGCAAGGGGCTGCCGGCGGTGGGCACGGCAGCGGCGATGGTCAACTGCTTCCGGGAGGCAGCCTACGACGAGGCCGACCTGGTCAGTATCGCCCGTCGCCTGGAGGCCAGCAGCACCCGTTACCACGCCGCCTTTCCCCCCGAGGGCCTGATGGAGCGCTTCGCCACCGCCCTTCTCGCCGAGATCCCACACGGGGGCGGCAGTATCGGAATCCTCAACTGCGGACATCCCCCGCCGCTGCTCCTGAACCACGGGGATGTCCGCGCCCTGGAGCCCACCTCTCCCTCTCCGCTTCTCAACCTCGCGGAGCTGATCGGTGATCACTACACCATCGACACCTTCGACTTCGCCCCTGGCGACCTGCTGCTCCTCTATACCGACGGTGTCGCCGAGGCTCGCGACCGCGACGGCGAGTTCTTCCCACTGGCGGCCTGGTTGCACCGCCAGACCCCGGGGCGTCCCGGCGAACTCCTCAACGCTCTCCACCATGACCTCCTCCACCACAGCAGAGGAAGCCTCGACGACGACATCGCCGCCCTCGCCATGCGCTTGTGCGCCTCTCCGGAGCCGCCTGACGGTCAGAGAGGTCAGCCCGCTTACGGCCTGCCCCGCGATTGATCGCGGGGCAGGCCGCCGGTACTGCGCCTCACCGTGGGCCCTGATCAGTTGTGTGCCGGCCGGTGTGACCCTCGGCCCGCAGTGTGAGGGGACCGTGGCGCGGCCCCCCTTGGCGCGACGACGCCGGAGCTGGAGCCGGAGCCGTCAGGCATGCGTGGCCTCCGCCATCTGACACTGCGTGATGAGGTCACGCGAGACACACTGGCGGCGAGCTGACCCGACCGCACCGGGCACAGGATGTCGGGTCCGGCGCAGTGGGACTTCCCTAGGCTCGCCGGGGAGCGGACTCTGCTCGATGTCGCGGTGCGGTACGGGTACAGCTCGGGCGAGGCGTTCGCACGTGCCTTTCGCGCCGTGCACGGGGTCGGCCCCGGCGAGGCGCGGCGGACGGGTGCGGCGCTGCACTCCCAGCCGCGGATGTCCTTCCGGCTGATCATAGAAGGGAGCAGCAGCATGTGGAGCGGGTCAGCGGCTGAATCCCGACTTTCTACACCGTGGCGGTGGCGGGGGTCTTGGCAGTGGGCGCGGCGAGGTCGTGAAGCGGTTCCGCGAGGCGCGGGGCGGAGTCCGCTCGACCGGCGGCGCTGCAGAGCAACGCCCGCTCAGCCGTCTCCCGCCACAGTGCCGGATCGATCGATCTGGCCCCCGCACTGCTGGGATTCGGCGAGGACGCACAGGGAAATGAGGCCCACTCCGCCCTGTCGCTCGGCAGGAATGGACAGATGAAGAGACGGGCATCACCCCTCCATGGGGGGCTTCGGAACACAGCCACAGCACAGGCGCCGGCGGGGTCGCTGGCTATGGGTGGGCATTCTGCTCGCCCTGCCCGGAGCCGCCGGGGTGGTGTGGACGGTGGGGGCGGCGCGGAAGCCCGAACTCGACACCTCTGGAATGGCCGGGGTTTTGGGCTTCGGCGTGAGCGTTCTGGGCCTGGTGGTCGGGATCGCCTCATTGGCTGTGGCGTGGGTGGCGTACCAAGCAGACCGCCGGGAGGCGGCGGACAGCGTGCAGCTGGCCGGCATCGCCAATGACCTGGCTCGCGAGGTCCGCAAGGCCTGGCGGGCCGAGGCGGAAGTGCGGCAGTTGTACGTGCACGGAACCTTGACCGTCTCGTGGCAGCAGGCCCCTGCGGGTTTGACCGCCCCTTGGGCGAGCATCTGTGCGGCGGCCGAGAGATGGCCGACGGGCGGCGCGCCGAACCCGGATGAGTGGGCCGCTGGCCCCGCCGATCTGGAGGGAGCCGGTGCGGAGCGGATCACGGAGGTGTTCTCCCAACAGGTCCCCACACACCGCCTGATTGTGTTGGGGCGAGAGGGAGCGGGGAAGTCGGTGCTGCTCGTCCAGCTGTTACTGCGACTCCTTGCACTGCGCGGTGAGAACAGCGAGAAGCCCGTCCCGGTGCTGCTCTCCCTGGCGTCCTGGAATCCAGTGGAGGAGAGCGACCTGTTCGCCTGGATAGCCCGCAGGCTGGCGATCAACTACGAGTTCCTCGGCCTGCCCGCCCCGGCACCGAGCCGCTCGATCAGTCGTGCCAGGGCCTTGCTCGACGATCAGCAAATTCTTCCTCTGCTGGACGGCTTCGATGAAATCAAACAAGGCTTCCGGATGGAGGCGCTGCGGAGAATCAATGCGGCGTTGCAGGCCGGCCAAGGAATCGTTCTCGCTTGCCGCACCGAGGATTACCGGAACGCCCTGTCGTACGAGCCGGCCGGCTCAGGGGCCCGGCCGGTACCGCTGGCGCAGGCTGCCGGCATCGAGCTCCAGGACCTTGACATGGAGACAGTGCGGGACCTCCTGTGCGAGGGCACGTGTGACGGCGGCCTGTCGCAGCGTTGGCAGCCGGTCACGGAACAGCTGTCCGACGCGACCCGGCCCGTCGCCCTCGCGCTCGGCACCCCCCTCATGGCCTCATTGGCCGCCGATATCTACACCCCCCGCCCTGGTGATGTCATTTCAGAGATCCCGTCCCCCGTCGACCTCATCGTCGACCCGGCCACAGGCACACCCCGCACACGCGTCGAAATCGAGGACCAACTCCTCGCCGGCTTTCTGCCGGCCACGTACGCCCGGCGCCATGCCGGTTCGACTCAGTGGACGACCGAGGAGGCCGAACAAAGCCTGCGATTCCTGGCCGGTCATCTGAGGGACAACATGGGCGGCACGACCGACATCGAATGGTGGAACCTGCACCGAGCCGTTCCGCGTGTCATCCATGCCCTGGTCATCGGGGTGCCCTTCTGGGTGGCACTCGCAGTAGCCGCCCCGCTGGCCATCGCTTCTTCCATATCTGCCTGGCTCGTCGCCACGGCCGGCGTCGTAGTCGCTGGTTGGGTCCTGGGCACGCTCTACGCCTTCCTGGAGCCCAAACCGGAGCCCGCCGCGCGGATCCGCATATCTTGGCTGAGTGCCGCGCTGGTGGTCGGGATCAGCTGTTTCGTGGCTTACCACGAAGACGTGGGTACGGGGATCCTGGTACTTCCCCTGGGCATAGTGATCGTCTTCGTGGGGTTCGGCCGGAAGGCGACTCAGGACGCAGACACGGTCGTCGCCATGGATCCCCTCTCCCTCCTGGAGCGCGACCGGAAGACCGCACGCACCATCATCATGGGCCCCGCGATCCTGGGCGTGATCAGCCTCGCCGGGCTGCTCGCCTTCGGGCTGGTGACGCAGGGACCAGCTGCTTACGCTGATGCCGGGTTCCCATTGTCGGAGGTCACCCTGGCCATGTTGGGCCTGATGGGCCTCAGTGTCTACGGAGGCCTTGCAGTGGCCTTCCGGCATACGGCTTCGCCGGCGCTGACCATCACATGCTGGTACCTGGCCCTCCGCCGCAAAGCACCCCGCAACCTGATGCGCTTTCTCGTCGACGCCCACCAGCAACACACAGTGCTTCGCCGTGTCGGAGCCGTCTATCAATTCCGGCACCTCGACCTTCAACGTCACCTGACTGACCGTCAGCAGAGCTGATGCCGGTGCCGCGTAGGCTCGGCGGGTTTGGGCCAGGCAGCGCTTTTGAGGGGCCGTCCTCCCCAGAGGCCGCAGAGCACGTTCATGGCGCAGTGCTTGCCGCCGTCCTCGGCGGGCCCCGACTTGGCGGACAAACGGCAGGGGAGACGCCGGGCTCCGCACGGGGTCGCATTCCGAGTGGCTTGTCGTTGTGCTGCGGGGATTCGCGCCGCGTCAACCCGGTCACGCACCTGGTCGCCTCCGAACACGACCTGCTCGGACAGTCCGGCCTCGATCGACTCGACCAGCTCGCGCGCTCGGGCCGGCTCGCCGGTGCGCACCCGCAGAGCGGCTTCCCGCGCGTCAAGCAGGATGGCCATCTCGGGCGACGCCGAGCGCAGCACGCGCTCCCGGGCCACGGCGATCGTCTCGGCCGCCCGCGCGGTCTCATCGAGCCGCACGTGCAGATCGATCCGGCGCAGGTCGACGAAGATCTCGTCGCTGAGGCCGAGTGATCCGAACTCGCGGGCCAGCCGTTTGGCCTCGTTCAGGTCGGCCAGCGCGCCGTCGAGATCGCCGTCGTACTGCCGCACCAGCGCGTGCAGTGGCAGCGCCTTGGCCAGGCCCCAGCGGTCGCCCGCTCGGGCGAAGCACTCCAGCGCGGCGCGCACGTCGCTGCGGGCCTGGTCGAAATGGCCGTCATTTTCGGCGAATTGGGCGCGGAACAAGCGGGCCATCCCGGCCAGCCACACGTCGGGCCCGTCGACCAGCTGCTGGAGGACCGTCGGCGACACCTCGGTCTCCGTCAGGGAGGCCAGCCCGGCCGCGGGCAGCACGCCGCGGAGGCCCGGCAGCTCCGGATGGCTCAGCAGCCGGCCGGCGAGCGCCCGCAGTTCCTCGCGCCGCTCCTTGATCCAGTCCTTGGCCGGCGCACCCCGGGTGGCGACGGTGTTGAGCGCCAGCAGCCCCTCGGCGATGTCGCGTTGCACGCTCGGCTGCTTGACCGGCAGCGCAACCGCCTCACCGAGCCAGTAGGCCGCGTCGGGGTGCCGGCCGAGCATCTGCCAGTACCAGGTCAGGTCCACCGCGAGCGCGATCGCGCCGACGGCGTCGTCGGTGTCGCAGAGGTGGCGCAGGGCGGCGAGCACGTTGTCGTACTCGGTGTGCAGCACGTGGAGTGCGTCGAGCTGCTCGGGGGCCGCGCAGCAGCGGGTCGTGGCGGGCGACCAGCTCAGCCAAGTAACGGGCGGCCGGGTCCCGCACGCCGGCCAGGGTGCCCTGCTCGGCCAGGCGCTCCAGGCCGTACTCGCGAATGGTCTCCAGCATCCGGTATCGGCCGGTGTCCGGCGCGAGCTGCAGCAACGACCGGTCGACCAGGTCCGCGAGCAGCTCCGGGACCTCGGCGGCAGACACCTCGGTGCCGGGTCGAGACGGTGCTGTCCGAGCGCGCTTCCCAACTCGGCGTGGAGATCAGGCGCGGCGTCACGGTCTCCGCCATCACGTACGACGACGAGAGCGTGGTCGCACACGCCGGCGAGCACGAGTACGCGGCGCGCTGGCTCGTCGGCTGCGATGGCGGACGCAGCGCGGTCCGCGGGCTCGCCGGCTTCGAATTCCTCGGCACCGAGCCGCTTTTCACCGGCTACGTCATGCTCGCCACGGTCGCCGATCCCGACGAGCTGAGCCCCGGGATCAACCTGACGCCAACAGGCATGTATATCCGGATGCCCGCCAAGGGGCACATCGGCGTCATGGACTTCGACGGCGGCGCGTTCGACCGCTCGCAGCAACCGACTCCCGCCCACCTCCAGGCGGTGCTGCGCCGGGTGTCCGGCACCGATGTGACACTGAGCGACGTCCCTCTCGCCTCGAGCTTCACCGATCGGGCGATGCAGACGACGACCTACCGGCTCGGGCGCGTCCTGCTCGCGGGCGACGCCGCGCACATCCACTCCCCCCTTGGCGGACAGGGACTCAATCTCGGCATCGGCGACGCCATGAACCTGGGGTGGAAGCTCGCGGCGACCGTTCACGGGTACGCGCCGGACGGGCTTCTCGACACCTACACCCGCGAACGGCATCCGATCGGCGCCTGGGTGCTCGATTGGACGCGCGCCCAGGCGGCGGTGATGCGGCCGGACCCACATGGCCGGGCAATCCAAGGAGTGATGCGCGACCTGCTCGGGACCCGTGACGGAACGACCCACGTGTTCGAGAAGGTGTCGGGGTCGTCGATCCGCTACGACCTCGGCAGCGAGCAGCCGCTGGTCGGCCGCAACGCCCCGGACCTCCGTCTCGAAGACGGCACCCGCCTCGGCGAGCTGTTGCAGGACGGACGAGGCGTCGTGCTCGATTTCAGCCCCGACCGCCGCCTGCGCGAGGCGGCGACGGGCCGGCAGAGCCGCCTGCGTTACGCGGCCGGGGCGGCGAAGAACGACCTCGGACTGGGTGCCGTGCTCGTCCGGCCGGACGGCGTCGTCGTCTGGGCGGGCGATCGCGACGTTGACCGGAAGGCTTCCGAAGGGTTCGAGCGGGCCGCCGACCAGTGGTTCGGCACTTCGCGAAGCTGAAGCCGCCGCCCGGTTCCCTCCTGCCCCCACCTGAACCTTCTCTCCCCCAACCCACCTTTCAAGGAGCACCTATGACGATCACCCTCCGCCCGGGAACCACGGTGATGTTCACCGGCGATTCGATCACCGACAGCCAGCGGCTGGAGAGCGAGGACGGCCTCGGGTTCGGCTCCCCCCTGCGCGTGGCGGGCGAGTGGGCCTTCCGGCACCCGGACCGACCCGTGACCTGGCTGAACTCCGCGATCGCGGGCCACAAGGTGAGGGACCTCGAACCCCGGTGGCAGGCGGACGTGCTCGACGCGCGCCCGGACGTGGTGTCGATCCTCGTCGGAGTCAACGACATGGGCTGGCACACGCTGGACCCGGAGGGGTACGTGATCCCCGTGGAGGAGTTCAAAGCGGGTTATGACCGCCTGCTCGCCCCCCTCGCCGAGGCGGGCACGGAGCTGATCCTCATCGAGCCGTTCCTCCTGCCGATCCACGGCGTCGTCGAGGCCGGGGCCGGTGACGCACTCATCGGAGAGGCAGTGCGAAAGGATTGGCGCGCCGACCTGAACCCGAAGATCCAGGCCGTCCGCGAGCTCGCCGACAAGTACGGTGCCCATCTGCTCCCCGCCGACCGCATGTTCGCCGAACTCTCCACGACGACCGGCCCGGAATACTGGGCCGAGGACGGCGTGCACCCGACACCGGCCGGTCACGCCGCACTCGCGGCGGCCTGGCTGCGCCTGGTCACATGACCGTGTCTCGCGCTCGCCCGCGAGACCGGTGAGCGCGGGGGGCTTGGCTGGGGCATTGTCGATGACTTCGCGGCGGGCATTGAAGTTGCGACGGACTCGGTGGCGCCGGTGCCGCGGCCTCCCCCCCGGCCGGGTCGTGGCCGGCACGCTGCGGCACCGGGACGCTCTAGGACGCCAGCCGCTTGAACCAGGTGACCGGGCTGGTGGTCCCGGAAGACTGGACGTAGACCCGGGCGGGAATGGCGATCATGCGCTCCCCTCGCGTCGTGCCCATGTCGTAGTCGGCATCGACGGCGCGGACGACGATGTAGCCGAGGTAATAGGCGCCGTTGCCCCGGCCTTCCATGTACCCCTTCTTGCCGCTTGGGACATCGGTCTCGACGGTCTGTTCCGTCGTGTTCGTCACGCGCTTGAGGGAGGTGGAGGAGTAGCTGTAGGTGAAGCTCACCTCACCGCCCGCCTCTCCCCCCACTCCGCCCTTGTCTCCTCCGGGAGTGAAGGTGATCTTGGGCGTGAACTTGCCGCCCACCGACCAGCCTTCCGTCTTGCTGCTCTCGTCGGTGGTCTGTCCCTGGACCTTGTACTGGATCTTCCCGCCACCCGCGACACCGTCGGTGGCACCCCTCTGGGGGTACGTGGAATCGGGCCGGTCATCGAGCTTGCCGACGAAGGCGCACGCACCCGCCGGGGGCGGATTCTCCAGGCCGGGGATGTCGAGCCGGCCTCCGCAGTACGCCTCGGCGGGGCGTCCGTCGAGGCGCGCGTCCTTCGACTTCACGGTCTTGTCGTCCGTGGTGTTGTTCTTGATTTCGGCGCTGTTCTCGGCCTTCGTCTTCGCTTCGGGGTTTCCCTCCGCCAAAGCCGTGGCGACTCTCCTCGCGTCCGAGGGGTTCTGCTGGTTGTCCGCGTACGCCTTCGCCGCCTTCTTGGCGTCCTCGACCGCTGTATTGGCGTCGTAGATGCGCTTTACGTCTTCGTAGGAGACCGGCTTGACCTTGCCGTCCTTGTCCCTTTCGAGGCCCTTGGGGTATCCCATCACGCTCTCGGAGCCGTTGACGGGCGCCCACTCCTTCATCTTCGCGATGACGTCCTCGTCCTTCTCGTACGTCTTCTCGTCGACGCCTGCCTTCGGGTCATCGGCAGCATGGGCGGGAGTGGGGGAACCGGCCAACGCCAGGCTGGTGAGAACAGCGGTGGCGAGGAAACCCGCCACCACGCTTCTTTGGCGCCGGCCCCGGGCAGAACCGGTGCGCAGTGTGGTCGGCATGTGATTCTCCTTCTTGGTCTTGCACTTGCGGAACGGGGCCGCGGCTTGGCGACAGGCCGTGGTGAAGCGTTTATGGAACACTTCATGGATTTACTGGCCGTGGCCACCACTCGCCGGAAAGGAATTCCCGATACGGAGCGCCCCGTCCAGCAGGGCGCTACAAGGCCTTGGGTGCTGACGTGTGGGGAGCCGCAACCTGCCGACGGGGTTGCGGCTCCGGCTCACCGGCAGGGTATGAGGACGGTGCCGTACGGGCTCAGCAGGACGTCTTGCCGGTCCAGGCTTTGAGGGTGGATCCATACACGCTGTAGCACGTGTCCTGGTCCGCGGGTGCCTTCTCGTAGCTGATATTGGACCAGTTCGGGCCTCCTTCCGAGGCGGTCCGCCAGAATCCGGTCCACCAGAAGCCGGTGTACTTCTCCAGCCGCACGTCCACCTCCCCGGTGGTTCCCGGTTCGATCGTGGCAGTCTTGCACTGGCCGACGGGGAAGGCGCCGACAAACTTGTTGTTGACGGCGAAGTCGGCGACGTAGGCGCCCTTATTACAGACCTTGACGCTGCCCGTCTTGCCTTCCGCCGCTGACACTGTCGACGCTGCGGCCAAACCCGTGCCGGCCATGGCCAGCGCAAGCGTGGCAGTGACACCTGCGGTTCTCAGGATTCGGTTCATCTTTTCTCCCCGGATTCTCCCAGCCGTCCTGACGGTCGGCGGAACGCCGTTAAATGTCCCTCTGCGGTATTGCAGGGAACTCCCCTTCGCGGTTTCGGCTCTCGTTTTCCCCTGCTGCCTCTCGCCCGCTTCCGAAATGAGTGGAACGGACACAGGCCAACCAGGTCAAGGATTTATCGATGTATTCGTGGGTACCCCGGAGCCAAGGGCTCAATGACCACGAGAACGCCCGCATTTGGTGCTCGTGGTACTGGCGCCATCCGGCGATAAGCCTCGCGGTTCCGGGACAGTCGCCTCGTGGTCGGGCTTCGAAAGGCTCGTGGTTCCGTCCCATCGGAGGGATGCCGAGTAGGGGCCTTCGATGCCCAGCTCTGCGCTTGCGCTGAGGGCTCCGGGCGGTGAGTTCGGCGAGAAGCCCGCCGCAAAGCCCGTCAGCTATCGAGCCGCTCCGGGGAAAGCGGGAGTTGGAGTGCGGCGACAGCTCCGCCGTCGTGGGCGTTGGAGAAGCGGAGAGCGGCGCCGAGGACGTGAGCCTGGCCGGCGGCGATGGTCAGGCCCAGGCCGTGGCCGGTCCGCCGGCCGGCGTCGGAACCGCCCGACTGACTCCGAAAGCGCTGGGGGCCCTGGTCGAGGAGGTAGGCGGGGTAGCCGTCGCCGTGGTCCCGCACAGTGATGGTGGGGGCGTCGACAGTGACCACCACGGGCGGCCGACCGTGTTTGTGGGCGTTGGCTACCAGGTTTCCCAGGACACGTTCGAGCCTGCGCCGGTCGGTCTCGACATGGTCGTCCCCTACGACGCGGACCTCGGTCGTCGTTCCGGTGGCGCGGACTGCGCGTTCGGCCAGCGGTCCCAGTTGGTGGATGTCGAGGTCGGCGCTCTCGACCTGGGCATCGAGCCGGGAGATCTCCAGCAGGTCCTCGGTCAGCCCGCGCAGGGCCTGGACGCGATCGCGCACCATGTCGGTCGGGCGGCCGGGCGGCAGCAGCTCAGCCGCGGAGTGGAGCCCGGCGAGTGGGGTGCGCAGCTCGTGGGAGACATCAGCCGTGAAGCGCTGCTCACTGTGGAGCCGGGCCTGGAGACTGGCGGCCATCGCGTCGAGCGCGGTCGCCACAGCGGCGGCCTCGTCCTGGGCTCGGTCGGTGCGCCGGGCGCGGGGGTCGTTCACACGGGCATCGAGATCGCCGGTGCTGATGCGTCGGGCCACGCGGGCAGTGTGGTGCAGCCGGCGGGTGATCCGGGAGACGGAGATCAGCCCGGTGGCCAGGGTGAGGACGATCGCGGCGGTGGAGGAGCCGATGATTGCCCTGTCCAGGCCGCGGAGGGAGGCTGCCTGTTCGCCGTAGTCCAGCCGCAGGGCGAGCACCTTTCCTCCGGCGACGGGGGTGGCGGCCCACATCACGGGGCGGCCCTGGTGCGTGGCGAGCTGGGTTCCGCGGTCGTGGTGCCGCACGGTCATATCGCGGAGCGGAGCGGGGAGGTCCGGTGGGTTCTCCGAGACGTTGCGGTCGAGGGGGTTTCCAGCGACGTAGGCGGACTTGCTGCGGTCAAGTTCCGCCAGCGCCGTGCGGCGCGCACGGTCCTGGGTCTGCCGGTCGACCAGAACGTGCACCAGGGTGCCGAGCACCGTGGCGAGCAGGCAGCACATGACGGTGATGAAGACGGCGGCTTTCCAGTGGAGCGTCGCTGTCCAGGCATGCAGCCGTCGCGGCGGACGGGTCCGGGGAGTGCGCACGGCTCACCTGCCCGAAGGGGTCGCGGATGCAGGGGCCCGCCGGCCGTAGCCCACATCCTGGATCGTCATGACCTGGTGCCGCGCACTCCACGCGTAGACCGTGCGGCTCTCGTAGCCGGGGGCGTCCCCGGGCTCGTGGATGATCAGTTTGTGGTCAGCGACCTCCACCGACTGCGGGGAACTGGTGGAACCCAGGATCGAGGTCACCACCCCGTTCTTGAGCGTGTAGGCATAGATGATCAGGAGGTTGTTGCTGCCGCTCTGAACACCGACGATCAGCTCGTCCCGTCCGTCGCCGGTCAGATCGTGGTACTCGGGGGCCCGGACAGGACAGGAGCCCGAGCCCGGCTCGTCTGCACAGGAGTGGATCTCCTGCTCCTCCCCCTCGTCGAAGACCGGCTCGTCGCGACGCTTGTCCGCGTCGATCTGCGCCAGGAGGACGGAGCCAGCGGACACCTTGCGGATGTCCCCGGACGGCACGCGTGGCACCGCGGTCAGCGGCTGCGGTTTCTCTTCCCCTCCTGTGGCCGGCGAAGCCGCCGGCCAGCGCTTACTGCCGGGCCACAGTTCCGCCGGACCGGTAACGGCAGCTGCATGCCCCGCGCTCTTGGGTGCGGTTCCCTCCGCACACCCGCCCAACAACCCCGCCGTGCCCGCCGCCATGACGGCCAGCGCCACCGCTCGAACGACGCCCCGGGGCGAGCGCAGGCCACGGGCAGGGGGCACCGCACGCCTTCCAGAAGGCCCGGAAGGTGCAGGAACTGAGAGGTGAGGAGTCAAACGTTCACTCCGCGTGGCTCTGCGACGATCCGACAAGTCCGGAAACGGTAACCCACCGTGCAGGCAATGAGTTGTGCGGTACGTCACATCACAAGATCAGCCCCAGGCTCCGTCCATCCGTACGAACCCTCCCGGCCCACTCCGAGACCACGATGCAGACGCGGATGTGCCTACCGCTGGGGAGAGAACCGATAGAGAGTGGATTTCCTGGGGTCGAAGCCGAGGCGCTCGTAGAGCCGGTTCGCCGCTGCGCGGTCCGGTCGTGAGGTGAGATCGACGGTGCGCGCGCCTGCTTCCCGGGCCAGTCGCAGGGCATGGCGAGTGAGCGTCGCCGCGACTCCCCGGCCCCGTGCCGCGGTATCGACCACGACGTCCTCCACGCGGGCTCGCAGCCCGGACGGCAAGGGGAACAGCAGCAGAGTGAGCGTTCCGACAATTTCACCTCCCGCCCGGGCGACCAGGAGGGTGTTTGCCTCGCACTTCACCATCCGGTCGACCGCTTCTCGGTCCAAAGGCGCGGCAGTCGAGGAAAGCTGCGGCAACAACCGGTCGAAGGCGTCCACCATCTCGGGGGTCGCCTCGCGAACGATCTCTACGTCAACAGTCATGCGCTCCGCCTTCCGGAATGCGGCCCGAGTGTCGCGACCCGGGAACCGCAGGGTGGGGTGGGGTGATCTCGCGGTGAACAGCCTGTCTCAGCCCGGCCGGGGCAGTGGGGGCGTGCACTCGTAGGGCGTACCTCGCAGCACGGTGTCGACGAAGCGGCCGCGTGGCCCGGAATTCTCGGCGAACCACGACCCGAGCCGGTGGTCGGTTCCGGGGTGGACGAGCCGGGTGAAGCGCGAGCGCGACGTGTGCCCGGAGAAGTCGCAGGCGAGAGCGTGGTGTCCGCGGGCGGCGAAGTCGGTGAGCAGAGCGGTGTGGCGTGTCTTGTCACCGGTGCCCGCGCCGTGCAGAACGACAGCCGCAAGGGGGGCGCGTGGGCTCGTGGGTTTCCGCGGCGGCTCGATGGCCGCGCAACTGAGGGTTTCGCCGTCGCAGTTGATGGTGAACGAGCGGAGCCTCTCGTGGTGCGGGCTCATCGGGCTGGTGCCGGTCATACCGCCTCCGTCTCCAGGCGAGCAGGGGCGTGACGTGACGGCCGGACGATGCCGGCCGTGGCGGCGGCGATGACGCAGCACAGCACGGGGAGGAAGAGGGTGAGGTTGAGGGGCAGGACGTGGGTCAGCGGTCCGATGACGGCGGGCCCGGCGAGCATGCCGAGGTAGCCGAGGCCGGCGACGCGGGAGACGTTGGTACCGGCGGCACCCTGGTCGGTATGGCCGGCCGCGCTGAAGAGTTGGGGTACGCATCCCGAGAGTCCGGCCCCGAACACGGCCCAGCCGATCAGAGCCAAGGGGATCCAGGGTGAGAGGGCCGCCGCGGTCAGACCGAGGGCGGCGACGGATGCGCCGTGGCGGAGGATGGCCACCGGCCCGAAGCGCGCGGCCACCCGGTCGGCAAGCAGGCGGCCGAGGGTCATGGTGGTGGCGAAGGAGCCGTAGGCGAGTGCGGCGGTGGCGGCGGGCGCGTCCAGGACGTTGCGCAGATGCAGTGCGCTCCAGTCGTTGGCCACGCCTTCGGACAGCATGATCATCAATGCCAGGGTGGCCAGTGCCCAGATGTGACGGGGCGTTCTGCGAGGGGCGTTCACGACAGCGACGGCGGCCTCCACGGGGCGGCGCGCCTCGGCGGGGCGCAGGAGCGCGGGCGCTGCGAGCGCGGTGACGGCCAGACCGACGAGCGCCACCGTGCCGAGGGTCGTCACCGGACTCCAGTGCCAGCCGAGCGTGCGGGCGCCGACCAGCGAGGCAAGGACCCCGCCGAGGGAGAAGGCCGCATGGAAGGCGGACATGACGGGCCGCCGGTACCCCTGCTCGACCTGGACGGCATGGGCGTTCATGCTGACATCCAGGCAGCCGTTGCCGACGCCGAGCGCGAGGAGTGCCGCCCCCAGCGTCCAGGCGTTCGCGGCAAGGCCGGGCAGGACGAGCGCGGCACTGCACAGTGCCGCGCTGAGCGGTACGACGGTACGGGACCCGAAACGGTCGGTGAGCGGGCCGGTGGCCTGCATGCCCGCGAAGGCTCCCGCACCGAGCAGCAGCAGGAGCCAGCCGAGCAGGGCATGGCTGATCCCCGCGCGGTGCTCGATGCCCGGGATATGGACGATCCACATCCCCATGAGGAAACCGTTCAGGGTGAAGTACGCGAAGGTGGCCAGTCGGCCGGCTCGTAGGTATCTATCCACGCTTCGAACATAACGAACATTATCCAGGAGCGAAAGATTGCTCTTCGAACACGATGGATGTTCAATGGGGGTATGGTTAGCACAGATCGACTGAGGCAGATCACTGAGGCCGTACGGGAGGCGGGCCGCGTCGGCGTCGCGGAACTGGCAGCGCTCACCGGCGCATCGGAGATGACCATCCGCCGCGACCTCGAAGTCCTCGCGGACCAGGGTGTGTTGGAGCGCTACCGCGGAGGGGCCAGGAGCCTGCTGCTGCGGGGCGAGGAACCGCCCTTCGCACTGCGGGCCCAGGAAGGGACGGCCGTCAAACGGCGCATCGCCGCCGAAGTCGCGGACCTGATCGCCGACGGGGAGTCCGTCGTTCTCGACAGCGGCACCACCTGTCTGGAGGTGGCTCGTGCACTGGAGCACCGCCGCCTGACCGTCGCACCGCTCTCCCTGCACGCGGTGAACGCGCTGTCCGGAGCCCCGAACGTGACCCTGCTGGTGCCCGGTGGCCGGCCACGATCGGGGGAACTGGCCCTCACCGGCCCGCTGACCCAGGCATCGCTGGCCGCGCTGCGTTTTGACACCGCGGTCATCAGCTGCTGCGGACTCACCGCGGCGAACGGCCTGACCGCCTACGACCTGGACGACGCGGCGGTCAAGCGCACAGCGATCGCCTCCGCCCGCCGAGTCATCGCCGTCACGGAGTCCGCGAAGCTGTCCCGCACCGCACTCGCCTTCGTCGCGCCCGCCTCCGCGCTGCATGCGCTGGTGACCGACGAGGCCGCCCCGGAGGACGAGACCGGCGCGATCACGGCCGCCGGCGTCACCGTACGGAAGGTGTGACCACGTGACGGGCACCGTGCTCTTCGACCTCTTCGGCGTCATCGCACGCCATCAGTCCACCGAAGGCAAGAACCGGCTCACCCGGACGGCAGGAGTGGCGGGGCCGGCCTTCTGGGACGCCTACTGGGAGCTGCGCCCGCCCTACGACCGTGGTGAGGTGAACGGCCCCGGCTACTGGCGTCAGGTGGCCGACGCCATCGGCATCCGCTTCGACGACCACCGGATCGCCGACCTCGTCGAGGCCGACATCGCGAGCTGGAGTGCGGTCGACGACACGATGGTCGCCCTGATAGAGGAACTCACCGCCACAGGCCGCCACATGGGGCTGCTGTCCAACATCCCCGAAGAGCTGGCCTCGCACTATGAAGCGCATCATGCCTGGCTCAAGCACTTCCCGGTACGGGCCTTCTCATGTCGCATGGGCCACGCCAAGCCCGAGCGCGCCGCCTACGAGTGGTGTCAGCACGCCCTGCGTACGGAGCCGGACCGCACCCTCTTTGTCGACGACCGCGCGGACAACGTACGTGCCGCCGAAGAACTCGGCATGCAGGGACACCTCTTCACCACCCCGGACCGGCTGAGGCAGGCTCTCAGTCAATGGCCCTGACCAGGCACCCGCCGGCCGAGCCCTGGCCTCCGAGCACCCGCACTGACGGCCATGCGAAGGTGCTTCGCCGCGGATGCGGCCGGACTGGCGGGGATCCGCATCCCCGTGTCATCGCGCAGCGGGCGGGCCCGGCAGCCCGCCGGCTGCCGAGGTGTATCTGCGGCCCGGCCCGTCAGGACGGGCCGGGCCGCATTGCCGCAGCGAAGCTCACACTCCGCTGCCGCACCCCTTGGTCGGAACCGGTAGCGACATGGATGTCGTCGGGTCGGCGGTCGCCTAGGGGTGTCCGCGGCGGCATCTGCCACGGAAACTCAGGGGCCGTCAGCTCACTCGGATCCGTCCCGGCCGCCCGTCAGGCCCAGCGTGGTGTCGGCGACGAAGTCCATCGCGTCCTCCGGCGGCGAGTACGGCGGCATGAAGGCCGCCGCCCGCACGTCGCGGTAGGCACGGGCGAGAGGGTGGCGCGCCTGGTAACTCGCGCCGCCCGTCAGGCGCATGGCGTGGTCCACGACCTCGGTGGCGGCGCGTTCCACCACCAGGCTGACGAGCTGGCACTCCTTCATCATGGCCCGGCTCATGTCGTCGGTGATCACCTGTGGCTTGTTCAGCATCAGATGGGCGTCGAAGTCCTGTAAGGCGGTGGCGAGCGTGCCACGTGCCGCGATCAGCGCGGTCTCCATCTCGGCAACGGCGTACTTGACGGATGCCGCGCTCGCCCGGTCGCGCCCGGACGCGCGTGCGGTCAGGGCCCACAGCGCGTGGTCGCGGGCCGCCTCGGCGAGCCCGAGATAGACGCCGTTGAGCCCCATGCCGCTGACCGCGCGCCCCTCCAGCATGCCGGCGTCACGCTTGCCCCAGGGGCCTCGCACCAGCAACGCGTCGTCGGGTACGACGCACTCGTTGAAGAGCACGGTGCCGCTTCCGGAGCCGCGCAGCCCCAACCCCTGCCAGTCGTCCTCCACGTGCACCCCGGCCGTGGCGGCGGGGATCATGGCGCTCGCCAGGTGGTCCCCTTCGCCGCGTGCCGCCTTGAGCCGGCAGTAGAAGTGCGTCGCGGCGGGCGACACGGAGGCCAGGATCTTGCGGCCGTTGATCACCCAGCCGTTGTACGAGGCGGTCGCCGTGGTGGTCAGGTTCCAGTAGTCGGCCCCGCGCTCGGCGACGGCGGAGCACAGCAGCATCCGACGGTCGCCGATGGCTTCCAGCCACTGCGCGCGAGGCAGATAGCCGGGCTCACCGTCCGCCGCGAAACGAACGACACGGGCGAAATACCACGCCAGGGCCGTGTGCATGTAGTGGGCGACAGCGACCGAGGCGTCGGCGCGGGCGATGCGCGAGGTGAGCACCGTCAGGTCGTGCAGCCGCTCGACGCCGAATCCGCCCAGGTCGGCGGGGACCGCAGCGGCGAACAGTCCGGCGTCCACCAGAGCGTCGACGCTTTCGCGCGCGAAGCGCCCCTCCTGATCGGTGGCCTCCGCCTGTTCGTCGAGAAGTTCCCGCAGTTTCGTGACCGCCGAGACCGCCTGCTCGCCGCTCGTCGTGGCCGGTTGCAACTCGGAGTTCAACGACAGGGAAATCGACATGATGCCTCCACGTTTATCAGGTACCCGGCAGCTTTTGGCCATTGCCTGCGAAGAAAACCACGCCCGGCGACCGAAAGGATTCGGCCGATCAGCTACGGATCTTGCCCGTCAACGGGCCCCCGGTTAGCGTAGATCTCACCAGCGGAACGGCGAATTCAAGTTCCTGACAGCGACGTTCGGAAAAGGATCCTTTACAGTGTGGAACGTCACTCTTCAGTTTTCCGGATGGTTAACCGGGGATTCGACACCCTCGGGTACGGCCCGACGCCACGAACTCACCGAGGACGAGCAGGTGGTGATCCGGTACGACCCGGATACCGATTCCCTCGGCTTCTCGTCCGCCACGCGCCCTCAACCAGCCGGTGTCGCCGTGGTCACCGCCCATGGCGACCACTGGAGCCTGACCAATCTGCACGCCGAGGACACCTACTTCGTCGAAAACATGGAGGTCGGCGGAGAGTTCGTCAAGGTGGCTCCCCGCCGGCAGGACATCCCCATTCCCTTCGAACTGGCGCGGCTGATACTGCCGGTGCCACGCGGGACCGGAGTCGTCAATGTATTCGGCCCCGAACCCCGTTTTCTTGACGCTTCCTTCGCGGCGGACCGCACCACCAACTGGCCGCGGCTCGACGAGCGGTGCCTCTATTTCCGTGTTCTTGTCGCCCTGTGCGAACCCCAGTTGCGGGGTGGTCCGCCCGGCGCCGTACCGACCGTCATGGAGGTCATCGCCCGGCTCGGGGGACGCTTCTCGCAACGGATGAGCCGGGCCGCCGTCAACCACCACATCGACTATCTGGCGACGCACAAGTTGCGGGTGAGCGAATGGGCCGGTGCCTGCGACGGAAAGCGCTCCTATTGGAAGCGGGAAGCGATCGTGGCGATGGCCCTGCGTTCCGGTCTGGTGAATGAGGCGCATCTGGAGCTGCTCCCCCACCGGCAGGTCACAGGTCCGCAAGAGCCTGCCCCGTCGAGTGCACCAGCTCCGCGATCCCGGAGCGGTCGATGATCAGCGGCGGGATGGCCATCACACAGGGGCCCTGCCGGCGCAGCAGCACGCCGCGCGCTGCCGCCCCGGCCACCAGTCCGGCCGCGAACTCGGGACGGTGGCACTCGACCGTCGCCACGAGCCCGAGCCCGCGCACATCGCTGATCTCCGGGTGGTCGAGCATCGGGAGCAGCCCGTCGAGCAGTTGCCCGCCGAGCGCCGCGGATGCCTCGACCAGCTTCTGTTCCTCCATGACGTCGAGCACGGCGAGGGCGACCGCGCAGGCCACCGCGTGTCCACCGGTCGTGTGGCCGTAGCGCAAACCCCCGGTGAGCGGATCGGCGGCGAAAGACGCGTAGACCTCCTCCGTGGTGGTCAGCGCCGCGAAGGGGATGTAGCCGCCGCTGATGCCCTTGCTCATGGTGACCAGGTCCGGCGTGATGCCGTCGTGTTCGAAGCCGAACATCCGGCCGGTGCGGCCGAACCCGCAGAACACCTCGTCCAGGACGAGCAGGGCACCGGTCCGGTCGCACAGCTCGCGCAGGGCGCGCAGCAGGCCGCCGGGCAGCACCACACCACCGCCGACGTTGAGCAACGCCTCGACGAAGACCGCGGCGGGCGGCGGTCCTTCGAGTACGGCACGCTCGAACGCCTCGGTCAGCGCCGCCAGTCCCTCCGGTGTGCGCAACTCCCGCGGCGCGAGCGGTGAGCCCACCTTGGTCACCGGGAACGGCTCGTCGCCGTAAAGGGCGTTGGTCGGCAGCCCGGACAGGTGCTGGGCGACGTACGTGGTGCCGTGGTAGCCGTCGGCGAAGGTGACGATCCGGTCGCGGGGCTCGTCCTTGTTGGTCCAGTAATCGTGGGCGATCCGCACCGCGGCCTCGGTGGCCTCCGAACCGCTGTTGACGAACAGGGTCCGTCCGAGCCCTTCCGGCATCAGGCCGCCGAGGCGTTCGGCGACGCGGCCGACCGGCAGGTGCGAGCCGACGCTCAGGTCGAAGTGCGGCAGCCGGGCCAGCTGCCGCTCGGCCGCCGCGAGCAGGGCCGGATGGGCGTATCCGCAGCTGGAGTTCATCGCTGACGCCATCGCGTCGAGGTAGGAGCGTCCCGTCGCGTCCCGCACGCGGTATCCCTCGCCGGAGACCAGCACCGGGCCGTCGTGTCCGGACTTGTTCACAGGGGACCACGGGTGCCACACGAAGCGCCTGTCGCGCTCACGGGCCCGCTCCTCGTCCAAGTCGGTGTTCTCACCGTTGGTAAGCGACATGCCGCCGATCATGCAGGCCGGCCGGCCCGCGCACACCCCCACACATGTCAGGGCGCCAAGTCGCGGAGTTCTGGTGATCATTGAGGGCGCCGGCGGGCGACAGCGGCCGGCGAACGGACCGAGAGGAAAGCCGACGGTGACTCTGCACGTGCTCAACCCGGCGGCGGCCCTGCCGCGCCGCCCGGACAGGGTGCTGATCGCGGGCGGCAGCGGCGCGGGCAAGACGGCTGTCGCCGACAAACTCGCCACGCTGCTGGCGCTGCCCCGCATCGAACTGGACGAGCTGTACTACCGGCCCGGCTGGGAGCCGCGCCCCGAGTTCGCCGAGGACGTCGCGCGGGTCTCCGGGGCGCCCCGGTGGATCACCGAGTGGCACTACCCGGAGGTCTCCGGCCTCCTCGCGCGCCGCGCCGATCTGCTCGTCTGGCTCGACTACCCGACCCGCACGACGATGACCAGCCTGGTGCTGCGGACCCTGCTGCGGTCGCTGCACAAGGAGGTGCTGTGGAGCGGCAACCAGGAACCGCGGTTGCGGGCGGTGCTCACCGACCCGGAGCACATCCTGCGCTACGGCTGGTCGACCCGGCACTCGGCCCGTGACGAGGTGCGGACACTGGCCCGACGGGCTCCCGACATCACGCTGGACCTGCTGCGGTTCGCCCGGCCCGCCGAGTTGTCGGACTGGCTGCTGCGGCTGGCCGGAACCTCGTACGCCCCGGCGCCGTCCGGGCAACCCGCCACGGAGAGGAGTACCGATGCGTCAGGGCTTCGATGACATCGTGGTCGGCGCGGGAGCCGCGGGGGTGGTGCTCGCCGCCTGTCTCTCGGAGGACCCGGCACGCCGGGTCCTGCTGATCGAGGCGGGGCCCGACCACCCCGACCCGGCCCACCTCCCGGCCGACCTGCGCAACGGGTGCACGCCTTCGCTGGTGGAGCACGACTGGTCGCTGGTCGGTGAGCGCCGAGACGGTGCCTTGCTGCCGCTGCCGCGGGGCCGGGTCGTCGGCGGCTCGTCGGCGGTGAACAGCTGCATCGCGCTGCGCCCCGAAGTGGACGACTTCACCCGCTGGGCGAAGCGGGCGGGCGGTGCCGCGTGGTCATGGCCGGAGATCCTGCCGTTCTTCACCGCGCTGGAGTCCGACGCGGACTTCGGGGAACGCCACCACGGTGCCCACGGGCCATTGCCGCTGCGGCGGCCCTCCCGGTCCGCTCTCACACCGCTGTCGGCGGCCCTGGTGGAGACCGCGACCGCGGCCGGCCACCCCTTCGTGGCCGACCACAACGCCCCCGGGGCCACCGGAGTCGGGCCGCTGCCCCTGAACCTCGCCGACCGCGGGCGCCGGGTGTCGGCCGTGGCCGCATACCTGGACCCGGTGCGGAAGCGGCCGAATCTGACGGTGCTGGCGGACACCCTCGTGGACCGGGTGCTGTTCGAGGGGACCCGCGCCCGCGGTGTGGTGACCGTCGCGGACGGCGGCACCACCGAGGTGCGCGGCGACCGCGTCACGCTGTGCGCGGGCGCCTACGGGACCCCCGCCCTGCTGCACAGGTCCGGCATCGGCCCGGCCGCGCTGCTGCGCTCGCTGGGGGTGGACGTGGTGGCCGACCTGCCCGGCGTCGGCAACGGCCTCTCGGACCACTCCCAGGTCCCCATCGGGGTCATCCCGCCGACCGCGGAGCTGTGCGACCCGTCCGTCCCGTGCGCCCAGGTCGTGCTGCGGTACACCGCACCGGGTTCGGACGTCGCCAACGACATGCAGATGTATGTGCTCAACCACGTGGAACTGGACGTCTACGCCCCGCACTTGGCGAGCCGGGTCCCCGGCGGCCGGGCGTTCATGGTCACCGCCAACCTGATGGCGCCCCGGGGCCGGGGCACGGTCACCACCGTCGCCCGCTCCCCCGCCATACCGCCCCGCATCGGCATCGACTACACGGCGGACGCGGAGGACCTGCGCCGACTGCGGGCCGGGGTCGGACTGTGCTGGGAGATGCTGCAGCAGCCCGCGTTCACCGCGCTGACCCGCGACGTCATCGACATGGACGCGGCAACGGTGCGCTCGCAGGCCCGGCTGGACGCGTTCGTCCGCCGGGCGGCACGGACGGCACACCACCCCATGGGCACCGCGCGGATCGGCCGGGCGGACGATCCGGACGCGGTGGTGGACGAACGCTGCCGCGTGTACGGAACCGAGCGGCTGCAGGTGGCCGACGCCTCGGTCATCCCGGTTCCGGTACGCGCCAACACCCATCTCGTCTCGCTCGTGATCGGCGAACGTGTCGCCGCCTGGTCACGGCAGGCGCCCGAAGCCGGCCCTGCGAGGGCCGGCGCCACGCGGAGCTTACGGAGGAGAGGCAAGTGACCGGCACCCTGGTGCTCAAGCACCGCCAGGAGGACTTCCGGGTACGGGAGAACCTCGTCGTCGCGCTGACCGACGCCGCAGCGGCCACCCACCGCTACCTCCTGCTGCACAAACGCGGCCACACGACGATGGAGGCCGTGCGGCTCGTGGCGGACCGGCTCGGTGTGGCCCGCGAGGACGTCGGCTACGCGGGCCTCAAGGACGAGGACGGCATCACGGAGCAGCTGCTGTCCGTGCCGCTTGCTTCCCTTGCCGCCGACGCGCTGCCCGCCGCCGGTCTCGTCGAAGGGGCGGGGCCGGAGCGGATGCTGAGCCTGAGCCACTACGGTTTCGGCCGTGAGCCACTGACCGTCGGGCAGCTCAACGGCAACGGCTTCCGGGTGGTGCTGCGGGACCTCGACGAGGCGGCCGCCGCCCGGCTCGTGGACCGGCAGCGGATCAACCTGCTGTTCGTCAACTACTACGACACCCAGCGCTTCGGCGTACCCGGCGGCCCCAAACGCACCCACCTGGTCGGCGAGGCGCTGCTGAAGGAGGACTGGGCCCTCGCACGGCAGGAGTTGGCGGGGCTCGGCGCTCCGGAGAGCGGCGAGGCCGCCCGGTGGACCGGGCAGGACCGGGCCCTCTTCCGGGCGCTCGACCCCCGGACCGTGGCCTTCTACCTGGCCGCGTACTCCTCCTACGACTGGAACGCGCGGGTCCGGGACCTGATCGGCTCTCTCTGCCCGGACGACGCCCCCGAGAGCGCCGTGGACGGACTGCCCTACCGCTTTCCCACCACGGCGGAAGGCGTGGCCGCGCTCCTCGCGGCCTGTCACGAACTGCCGTACACCCGCTACGCGTACCGGGACGGCCCCGTCGAGCGGCCGACGACCCGGCCCACGGTCATCCAGACGGCGATCACCGTCGGAGCGGACGGACCGGACGACGCCTTCCCCGGGCGCCGGGCGGTGGAGGTCTCCTTCCTGTTGCCCTCGGGGTGTTACGCCACGGCGGCGCTGCGGCAGTTGGTCCTCCGCCGCTGAGGCGCCGCCAGGTGTCCGCTCGCGATGCGTCCCGTGCCGTCCCGCCCGCGCGCTGGGGGCGGCCGGCCGCCTCGTCGCTCCGAGGAGTGCGTCCCCGAAAGGCTGTCCATGGCGTTGCTGCTGCTCAACCGCAGGCCCCTGCTTCCCCTGCTCCCGGCGTGGCTGCCGGGCGCGTCCCTGATCGTCCTGACGGCCAGGTCGGTCGTGGGGCTGCCGTCGTCCCTGCCCCTGCCGCGGGAGCGGTTCGCCCGCTTCGAGACCGTGGACGACTACGAGTCGCCCGAGGTCGACGACCTGATCGACCGGATCTGCGCGGACGGCGGCGTCGAGCGGGTGGTCACCACCGCGGAGATCGACGTGGTCCGCGCGGCGCGGGCGAGGGAACGCCACGGCCTGCCCGGCCAGTCGACGGCGAGCGCGCTGGCCTACCGGGACAAACACCGGATGAAGGCGCTGGCGGCCCGGCACGGCGTCGCGGTGTCCCCCATGGCGCCCGTGCGTGACACCGGCGACCTGCGGTCCTTCGCGGCGGCCCATGGCCTGCCCGTGGTGGTGAAACCGGCCGACGGCGCGGGATCGGTCGGGGTGCGGGTCCTGCGCGACGCGCGGGCGGTGCGCGGGTGCGCCCTCTCCGCCGACCGTGCCTGGCTGGCCGAACGGTACGTCGAAGGCGACGTCTGCCATGTCGACGGGCTGATGGCGAAGGGCGCGGTCCTGCACGGCCTCGCGTCCCGCTACCTGCACACCAACCTCGACACGGCGACGGAGGGCGTGCCCAGCGTCAGCGGCATGCTCGCAGCGGCGGATCCGCTGGCCGGCCGGCTGGTGGCCGCGGCGGCACGGGTGGTCGCGGCGCTGCCCGCCGTCGAGGAGGTGACGGCCTTCCACGCCGAGTTCTTCCACACCCCGCAGGACGCGCTGGTCCTGTGCGAGATCGCCTGCCGCCCGGGTGGCTGCGGCATCGCCGAGGCGTACGCGCTCTCGACGGGGGTCGGCCTCTACGAGGCGCATGTGCGGGGCCAGGCCGGGCTGTCCCCCGACGTGCCGGACCCGGGGCGTGGATATCCGCGCCACGGCTGGGGCTGGTTCCCGCCCCGGCGCGGAACCCTGGTGCGGCTGCCCGCCCACTGCCCGCTGCCCCGCGCACGCGGCTACGTCACCTCGGGCGAGCCCGGAAGGCGGTACGAGGGGCCGCGGTCCAGTACGGACAGCGTCGCCGAACTCCTCTTCCGGGTCGACGACGCCGAGGCGCTCACCCCGCAGTTGCGGGAGGTCGACGACTGGTGGTCGCGGGAGGTCCGATGGGCGGCACCGTGACCGGGACCTCGGGGCGCGCCGGCGCCTTCATGACGGCGATGGTCGTGGACGCGCTGGGCAGCGGCGTCTGGATCACGTTCTCCCTGCTGTACTTCACCTACGGCCAGGGCATGGCGCTGACCGCCGCCGGCAGCGCCCTCAGCGCCGGCTCGCTGACCGCGCTGCTGGCCGGTGGGCTGGCCGCCGGGGTACTCACCGACCGGATGGGGCCGTTCCCCGCCGCGGTGCTCAGCTGCGCGATCCGGGCGGTGGCCTTCCCCTGCTACCTGCTCGCCGACAGACCCGCGACGGTCGCCGTCACCGCCTGCGCCATCAGTTTCGGCGACCGCCTGTACTGGGCGGCCCATGCGGGCCTGGTCGGCAGCGTCACCACCGAAGAGCACGAGCAGCGCCGCCTGTTCGCCCTGATGAACAGTCTGCGCAACGTCGGGCTCGGGGTGGGCGCGCTGGCGGTGGCGCTGGCGGCCTCGTTCGAGGAGGCCGACGGCACCGCGCTGTGGCACCTCATCCCCCTGGTCAACGCCGTGAGCTTCGCCGTCGCCGGCGTCATGTTCCGTTGGGTGGGCCGCGGTTCGGGTCCGGTGGCCTCGTCACAGGCGGGCCACCGGACCGGCGCCTCGTACCGCGGGGTCCTCGCCAACCGCCGGTTCCTCGCCTTCACCGGCGCGACGCTCTCCCTCACCCTCTCCAGCGTGGCGTTCGACTCGATCCTGCCCGTCTATCTCCGGTCGCTGGGCCTGCCGTTGTGGATGCCACCAGTGGTCTACGTGCTGTCCTGCGTGGCGATCCCGGCGTGCCAGCCGCTGGCGCTGTCGCTGGGCCGCCGGTACCCGCCGATGCGGCTGATGGCGCTGGCCGCCGCGCTGGTCGCGGTCTCCCTCGGAGCGCTGGTACTGCTCGGCAGCTTGGCGGGCGTCGCCGGCACGGTGCTGATCGTCCTGCTCGTCCTGGTGTTCAGCCTGGGTGAGGCGGTCTTCGGGGCGGTCGCCATGACCCTCGTGCTGTCGTTCGCCACACCGCAGGACGCCGGCCGCTACAGCGCCCTCTACCAGCTCGCCTGGGGCCTGTCGGGCGCGCTGGGCCCCGGCGTGCACACGCTGCTGTTCTCCGTGTCGGGCAGCGCGCCGTGGGCCGTGATGGCGTGCGCGCTGCTCGTGGGCGCCGCCGTCTATCTCAGGCTCGCCAGGACCTCACCCCGCGACACAGCACCGGCACCGCACAGCGGTGACCCGGTCGACCGGAAGGAACGGACATGACCAGCACCTCCAGGCGGTCCCATCCCCCGAGCCCCCCGGACACCGGGGAATCCGCAGCCGCCACCGCCCTCATCGCCACCGTGTCCGGGGCGCTGTGGAGCTTCTGGGCCGGGCGCGGCGTCGTCCTGCTGCTCGACGACTTCGACCACCGCGCCACCTCCCTCGTCGGTGAACTGCGCGCGTGCGGCGCCCGGGTGGAAGCCGTCATCTCGCGCACCGGCCCGGGGCCCGGCGCGCCCGAGGTCGCGGAGAGCTGGCACTGCTCCGACGCCGGCCTGCGGCTGTCCCGGCCCGCTTTCGAGGCGTGGCTGCGCGATCCGTCCGACGACGTCCTGCGCTGGCTGGACGCACGGGACCCGGCGCGGCAGTGGCTCGCGTTGGGGACCCCGCGGACCGGGGCGGCCGAGGTCCTGGGACGGACGGTGTACGGCTGGCGGCGCCCCGAGTGGGCCGCCATCGAGGACAAGACCACCATCGACCGGCTGTGGGCCGCCGCCGGGGTGGCCTCGCCGCCGTACCTCGTCGGCCAGGTCGAGGACGTGCTGCGCCGCCCTGACGCGGCCGCCGGGATCGGCGGACCGGCCGGGGTCGTGGTCGCCGCCGATTCGACCCGCGGCCACGTCGGGGACTCGTTGGGCCTGCGCTGGGTGCCGCGCCCCGGCGGTTTCGTCGACGCCGTACGCGACCTCGCCGGACGGAGCGACCGGGTACGGGTGGCCCGGTTCGCTGACGGGGTGCCGTGCAGCGTGCTCGGCATGGCGCTGCCCGACGGGATCGCCGTGTTCGCGCCGATAGAGATCGTCACACTGGGCGATCCGTCGACCGGCAGGCTGCTGTTCTGCGGATCGTCCACCCACTGGCGGCCGGGCGACGAGGCGGAGCGGGACATCCGCGGCGCCGCCCGACGCGCGGGCGCGGAACTCGTCCGCACCACCGGCTACCGCGGGATCTTCAGCGTGGACGGGCTGCTCACCCCGGAGGGCTTCACCGCGACCGAACTCAATCCGCGCCACGCCTCCGGCCTCGGCCTGCGGGCCGCGCGTCCGGACTTCCCCGTCTACCTGTTCAACCGCGCGGTCCAGGAGGAACTGCCCGGACTGGAGGGGGTCGGCAGTGCCGCGCTCGAACGGTTCGTCCGTCGCGCCGTGGCGGTGGCGCCGTCGTACGCGCTGACGGTTCCGGTGACAGCCGCCGGTCATCCGGACGGGCCCGGACGGCTGCACCACGGCGGACAGGCCATCGACCACCACACGGCGGACGGCGTCGCGGCGCTGTCGGCCCTGACGCCTCCGGCGGCGGGCCACCGCGCCGGACCTGCCTGCGCCGCCCTCGCCGCCCACCTGGGTGACCCGGGACTGTGCTCCTTCCCGCTGGGCGCCGAAGCCGCACAGGGCCCCGGGACGCCCGGCCGCACGGAAACAGCGCACTGAAGAACGACAGAGAGGGAGTGTCACCATGAGCCGACCGGTGAGCCTGGTCAATTCCTGGAACGAATGGGATCCGCTGCGGGAGATCGTCGTCGGCATCGCCGACAACGCCTGCTTCGAGCCGAGCGAACCCGGATACCGGCCCCAACTGCGGACCCGAGACGGCCGCGCCGCCCCCTTCCCCACCGGCCCCAAACCCGCCGAGATGATCGACCGCGCCAATGAGCAGCTGGACGGTCTGGTGGCGCTGCTCACCTCGCAGGGGGTGACCGTCCGCAGGCCCGAGGCACCGGGGGCGCCGGGCCCGCTGCGCACCCCGGACTTCGAGGTGGCGAACCCGTACTGCGTGGTGTGCCCCCGTGACGTGATGATCACGCTGGGCAACGAGATCATCGAGGCCACGATGTCGCGCCGGGCCAGGTACTTCGAGTATCAGGCGTACCGCAAGCTGGTATACGAGTACTGGCGCGGCGACCCCGACATGGTGTGGACGGTGGCGCCCAAACCGTCGATGGCCGACTCCATGTACCGCGAGGGATTCTGGGACTGGCCCCTGGAGAAGCGGCACCGGGAGATGCACTCGTACGAATTCTGCGTCACCCAGGACGAGGTGGTCTTCGACGCCGCCGACATCAGCCGGTTCGGACGGGACATCGTCGTGCAGGAGTCGATGACCACCAACCGCCTCGGTATCCACTGGCTCAAGCGCCATCTGGAGCCGCGCGGCTTCCGGGTCCACCCGGTGCACTTCCCGCTCGACTTCTTCCCCTCCCACATCGACTGCACCTTCGTCCCGCTGCGCCCCGGACTCGTCCTGACGAACCCGGAACGGCCGCTGCGTGAGGGCGAGGAGCAACTGTTCCTGCGCAACGGCTGGGAACTCATCGATGTCCCCCAGCCGACGTCCACCAACGACGAGATGCCGGCCCACTGCCAGTCCTCCAAGTGGCTGTCCATGAACGTACTGAGCATCTCGCCGACGAAGGTGGTCTGCGAGGCCCAGGAGAAACCGCTCCAGGACCTGCTCGACAAGCTCGGCTTCGAGGTCTTCCCCGTGCCGTTCCGTGACGTCTTCGAGTACGGCGGCTCCCTGCACTGCGCCACCTGGGACGTCAACCGGGAGGGCACGGCCGAGGACTACTTTGCCGCTGGTTACCGGCCGTTGGCCTAAGGACCGTCGCCGAGGTCCCGTGCCGAGGGGGCGGCGCCACGCCACCGCCCCTTCGGCAGCGCCGCGCCCTGCCCGCCGTGGCTCACTCCTGGCCGGGCCGCCCGGCCTGTTCCGCGGCGTACCACTCGTCGAAGGCGTCGGCGGTGGTGACCTCGCCGTCCAGCACCGCGCGGTAGACCTCGTAACTGGGCACCCGGGCGCCGGCCCGCGAGGCCAGTACCTGCTTGATCCGCAGGATCGCCGCGCGGTGCGCGTCCGTCAGCCGGGGCGGCAGCGTCCGGGCGTGGGCCAGGTCGGGCTGCCGGTCGGGCTCGTCGACGAACCAGATGTCCAGGGTCCAGTCCCGCCCGGCCCGCGAGCGGTAGTGGATGTTGAGGTAGAGCCCGTCCGGGTAGCGGGGATCGGTGTTCCACTCCCCCGTGTCGTCCCGGAACGTCACCTGCCGCACACGGTCGTGCACCGCCAGCTCGGCGCCGATCCCGGCCACCGCCCGCCGGGTGTCCGCTTCCAACTCGGGACAGACCACGGTGATGTCGAGATCCGGCAGCACCATCAGGCCCAGCGCCGCGCTCCCCACCCGCACGGCCTCGCCCCGCGTCGACAGCAGCCGCACGAGATCGAGGTCGGCTGCGACCGCATCGGCCTCGGCCTGTAGCTCCTGCTGCCGTGCTGCCAGCCGTTCACTACTCAGCTCACTTCCCAGCGGCGCGCCCACACACGTCCTCTCTCGATGCCCAACGTCCGTACGACAAAAGGGCGGTAACGGAAGCAACCGAGCCTACCGGCGCCCCCACCGGGGCCGCCCCTTCCCGGCCACCCCGCCGCATGGCGGGCCTCGGGAGGCCGTACTGGGCTCGGGAATCCGTCACGCCGCCGCCCGTACGCGCGACGGCGCCGGCACGGCAGGGCCCTTCAGGACTCGTCGGCCGCGGTGTCGCGCGTGACCAACGCAGCGTGTCTGCGCCGGTACACCCCCACGCCGCACACCGCGAGGAGGAGGGCGGCGACCGCGGCCACACCGAGCGCCGTCTGCTCGGCGAACAGCCTTGCCAGCATTTCCAGTGCGCCGATCCCGGCGGTCGCGTAGACCAGCGCCCAGCCCGCTCCCCCCACGAACAGTGCGGGGAGGTAACGCAGCAGAGGCATGCGCATACTCCCCGCGAGGAAGTTGGCGGCGGTCTGGAAACCGACGGTCAGGAAGGAGAGGGCCACCACCGGCGCGCCCCACCGCTGGATCGCCCGTTCGGCGCGCTCGAACTTGGCCGGGGAGATCCGCTCAGCGAACCTGCTGCGCCTGACACCGGCACCGGCGAGCCACCCGACGGCGAATGTCCCTCCGGCTCGCAGCAGGACGATGACGTAGAGACCCGCGGCCGTGAGCGCGACCTTATCCACGACGCCTCGCCCTCGGCGCCAGGCCCTGGCCGTGGCCGGTTTCCCCCGCCACCCGCTTTCGCGGTTCTCCCCGAAGCGGGCACGCGACGGGCACGAGCCTGTTGTCCATACCTCACCCGCATCTGCTTCCGCCGGTTCCGTCCCTGCGTTCGTGCCGGGGCGGCGCCGGTTCCCGGGCCCGACGCAGAGCACTGCTGCATCCGGGGCTTCCAGGCACGGCCCCTCGCCAGGGGCACCCGACACAGCCAGGGTAAGCGAACGCGCGTGCCCCAGGTGGACGGCGCTGGGCGCCGGGGAGGGAAGACGTGACTTCTCGGCCGTCGAAGCTGCGGACGGCCTCGCTGGGCGGGCCCCGCCGGGTGGCGTGGCCCGCCCGGCCGCACCCCGCGCGACCTCGCCGGTGGCCCGTCGCCGACACCGCTCCCGGCATCGGCGACGGCCTGGTGGCCGGTGGAAGGTTGCTCAGTCGTGGGCGTCGAGCCTGAAGTGGAAGATTCCCCAGGTGAGGTGCTTCTCGCGGCCACCGTCGATCCAGTGGCCGAGCCCCTTCTTCATCTGGGCGAGGTAGTCGTGACTGATCTTTCTGGCCAGCCCTTCGGCCTCTTGGTGCTTGGTCTCCTCAAGGACCCGCGTGTAGTGGTTCACCAGCTGCTCGCGGTGCTCTTCGAAGCCACCGTCGACAGCGGTGAATCCGAGCCGGTTCAGCTCGCGTGTGTAGAAGCCGGGCGAGCCCATGTCGTCCAGATGGATCCGGTCGAGAATCGGCTGCAGTACGTCGGTGGACCTGCCGTCCGCTGCCGCCATCGGGTCGGTGAAGATGAGATGGCCGCCGGGCCGCAGCACCCGCGCGATCTCCTCAAGGACCTGGACCCGGTTTCCGCTGTGCAAGAAGGCATCCTGGGACCAGATGACATCGCACTGGTCGTCCGGGTACGGGATGTCCTCGAAGGACCCGTCCACGACCTCAATCCTGTCGGTGAGCGCGCGGGCCGAGTTCAGCTCCTTGTGGCGCTGGTTCTCCACCTCGCTGAGATTGAGTGCCAGGACCCGGCAGCCGTACGCCTCTGCCAGGTACCGCGCCGAGCCACCGAACCCGGAACCGAGATCGAGCACCACGGAATCCCGGGACAGCTCCAGCTTCGACGCCATCCGCTCGACGGTGCGCCGACTGGCGTCCGCGATGGGCTCCACGGGGCTTTCGTAGAGGCCGATATGAATATCCTCGCCGCCCCACACCGTGGCATAGAAGGTGTCGGCGTCGGGCGAGTTGTAGTAGCTGCGGGCGGTACTGACCGCGCCCTCGTACTGCCCCTTGCCCTCCATCCGGTACTCCTTCTCCGCCACATGCACGAAGAAGTCCGGCTGCTCACCCCGGTAGGTGTGCTGGAAGTCGCCATAGGTCTCGACGCGCTGGAAACCCACGTCGGACATCAGTCGCCGGGTGTAGTCCTTTCGCAGCGGGAACATGTTGAGGTGGTACGTGGAGTTGTCCGGGAAGCTGTACCGCATACGGCACAGGCCCTCGTCGACATACTCCGGCTCCACGATGACATCCTCACCGCAGTAGTAGTACGTGTGCTTGCTCGTGTACCCGTCGTCCAGGATCGCATCGTAATTGCGCTGGTCCAGTACGAGAATTCCGTCATGCTTGAGCATCGCGTAGAACTCAGCCAGCGCCTTGCGCCGGTCACGCTCCGAGAAGAGATGCGTGAAGGAGTTGCCGAGGCAGACGATGGCGTCGTACTCCCCGTGGACGTCTCTGTTGAGCCACCGCCAGTCCGCCTGCACGACCCGCAGGATGTACCCTCCCTGCTTTGTGCCGTTTTCGAAGGCCCTCGCCAGCATCTCCGCGCTGCCGTCCGCGCTTACGGTTTCGAATCCGGCAGCCAGCAGCCGTACGGAGTGAAATCCTGTGCCCGCCGCGACGTCGAGCACACTCCTCACCCCCCATTTACGCAGCAGGTCGATGAAGAAGTTACCTTCGCTCTCCGCCCTCTTCTCCCAATCTATGAGCGCGTCCCACTTCTCGACAAAGCTGGGGACATACTCCTCCGTGTAGTGCCCGGTTTCACGTACTTCGACAGGGTTGTCGCCGAACTCTTGGGCCGGTTGCACGATAATGGAGATCCCTTCAGTTATGGGGAATCATGCCCTGGCGCGGCAGCCCAGGACGGCACAGGCTCCAGACCTTGGGAGCCGCGCGGTCTGAGCGCATCGCTATCCAAGATCGCGAGGTCTCATGCCCCCAAAGTTCGTATGCAGAGGCGGATTTGAGGCCAATAGCGGCCGTGGCCAGCGCCTTTCCTGTCTCAAGATTCTTTTGGGCGGCGGAGGCTACAGACACCTCATATATCGGGCAGTCGCGCGTGAATCATCACGTCGACGACAGTCGGTCGCGACCGAGAACCGCTTCAGGTCCTGTCGCCGCGATCTTCGGGGTGTGGGCGGCCAGGTCCGGCCGGTCCGTGCGCTCTCTGGTGGCCGCTTAGGATCTGGCCATGATCGCTGACCTGCAGTGCGTGGTACTGGACTGCCCTGATCCGGGGCAACTCGCCGAGTTCTACCGGTCGCTGCTCGGCGAGGCCGTCAATCAGCAGGACCGGCGATGGGCGCTCGGCGAGGACTGGGCGACACTGCACACGCCCTCCGGTCTGGTGCTCGCCTTCCAGCAGGCAGCGGGTTACCAGCCGCCACAGTGGCCTGATTCCGCTCGGCCTCAGCAGTTCCATCTGGACTTCGGCGTTCCGGACCTGGACCGAGCCCACGAACAGGTTCTGACCTTGGGCGCGACCATGCTGGATGCCGGCCCTGACGGGCGGGGCTGGCGCATCTACGCGGACCTGGCGGGGCACCCTTTCTGCCTGATCCGGCACTGAGAGGTCACAGGTAGCGATCGGCGTCGGCCACGGGTCACGATCTCAGCCAGATGTCATGGTGAACGTCCTCCCGTTGACGCTCCCGCGGACCACGTGGCCGGCTTCACACGGGACAGCCGCCGTACACCAGGCAGGCGCTTTCCACCTCCATCACAGGGCGATCGACCACGTTCAGGTCCGTACCGCGCAAGGCTTCTCCGTTTCGGGCACGCAGGGTGCGGAGAATTCGCGGCCAGCCCCAGGAAGATCTCGGTCAGCCCAGGAAGCTCAGTCGCACCTGGCGGTTCGGGTTGTCGACGTTGGTATCCACGAAACTCCGTAAAGTCAGGCCCCACCCTAAAGCGTGTCGCAGAACGCCCCCGGCGCGTGATTCCAGCCGTGATCGGGGTCGTCAGCGCGTCGATGCGTCCGCATTTCCTGTGACTTGCAGGTGTCATCAATTCTGGAAATGGACTACGCCGCGGGCTCGCTGATCGTTCTGCAGCACGCTTTAAGAGCTGTTCCGTAGCCGCCGTTTGCGGGTGAGATGATCTCGGCGCGGCTGGAGCGATACGGCGTCAGAGCCGTCTTGGACAGGCCATTTCGCCGGGTTGAACCAGGCCGCACGCGCCGGCAGCTCCAGGCAGGGCCCCGCCGTGCGAGCCGGCTGGTCAGCGACCCGAACCCGGAACCTCGCGCGGGGCGGACGAAGCCTGATCTCCGGGCCGAGAGACCCAGCCGACGGTGGCGGCCAGGGTACGCAGGACGGTAGCGCCGACGAACACCGCCGAGGAGACCGGCCATCCCATCCATCGCGTCAGATCACCTCGCAGGTCGGGATCGACCTCGACGGTCACCCGGATGTATCTGCTCTGCAACCTGGTGACCTTGGTGGACCGAGGTGCCGAGACATCCGGCCCGCGCCGCAATGCCGCGCGGTAGCTCTCCTTGCGCTGACTCATGCCTCATCCTGACGCTTGATCAGTTCCTCCGCGAAGTCCATGTACGCCGACCCCTTGGCCTGGACCGGGTTCCCGAAGGACTGGGCGTACAGGTCGAGCCGCGCGATATGGGTGTCCAGCACCTCGAAACCCCGCTCGGTGAGCGCCTCGCGAGCGTCCGCATCAGGCCCGGTGCGCGTGGCATCGGGACGGTTGGTGCGATTGAGCAGCACCGCCGAGCGGGCCGGCTCGGCACGCAGGGACTGCACGTCCGCCATCTCGCCCCGGATGGGTGCCATCCGGTCCAGTTCGATGGGGGCGGGGGTCACGGGCACGATCCACTCGCCGGCGTACCTCATGATGCTGCGGGCGATGCGGGGGTGGTCCTCCAGCTGGGGCGCATCGAGCACGACGGCCTGCCGGTCGCCGAGGAAGTCGTTCACGCGACGGTGCACGTCCCCCACCGGCAGAGCGATCACCGGAAACGGAAAGCCGTTGGCCAGCTCGCTCCAGCGCAGCGCGGAAGCGGCCGGGTCCCCGTCGACCAGCAGCGGCGACATACCCGACTCATAAAGCGCATGGGCCAGCCACACAGCACTCGTCGTCTTTCCGACGCCGGGCTTGAGATTCACAAACGCGCAACTCAAAGGCACAAGAAAGGACAATAACGGGCGCGATCATCCAATTTCGGTCGGCACGACGGCGTGGCCTCGTGGTTCACCCGCAAGCAGTGAGAAACGTCGGACGCCCGTTTGTGGTCGCGGCCGCCCCTGTGCGCCACCGGTTGTCCTTTACTGCCCCTCGCTGGATGGCATTCGGCCCCGCCCATCCGTACCGACCGCTCGGCTCGATCCCGCCCATCCGTTCCGACTACTCCGCTCGGTCCCGCCACGACCGACCCACGAAGCCTGGCGGAGCGGCGCGAACGGAACCTGGACGGCGCGGCCTCAGCCACCTGTTCGCGATCCTCGATCGGCTCACCCAGAAGGCGGCGATCCACAAGCCTCAAGGGCAACGCCCCTTGGACGCGCGCCCGCCCCTCGGCCGGATGCCGGAACCAGGCCGTTTCTTCCGGATCACCGCCTTGTCGGCCAGGACGGTGCCGGGCCGGACCCGTTGACCTCCGCGCTGCCGGGGGACCCGGATCTTGGCCATGACCAGCTCGAATGCGGGCGCGTCCCCTGCCTGGCCAGGCGTCAGGATGAGCGCGAGGGGTCTGCACCGGCTCGTGTGCCGCACGAACAGGATCGGCGGAGCTCACCGCCCCGGGAATGGGGTCATTCCTCCAGCGCTGCCGCCATGCGGTCGAGGTCGGCGAGAAGCACTGCCAGGCGCTGCGCCGGGATCGCTTCGACCATGCGCTGTTCGATGGCGTAGACGGCGGCCTGGACGGCGGCCAGGCGCGCGTTGCCCTCCTCGGTGAGGTGGGCGGGCCGGGCGCGGCCGTGGTCGGCGGTGGCGGGGCGGGTGATCAGTCCCGCTTCCTGCAGGCCCCGCAGGACGACGTTTCCGGATTGCCGGGTGACGAAGGTCGCGCGGGCGAGGTCGGCGTTGGACATGCCGGGATGCAGGGCCAGGAGTTCGAGGGTGGCGTACTGCGGCACGGTCAAGCCGTGCTCGCGCAGGACCTTGTCCATGGCCCCACGGAGGGCGGCCTGGGTGCGTTTGAGCAGGTATCCCACGTGTTGAGTGACGTCTTTCGTGGGGTGGGACGGTTCGGCCGACACGTTCTCCAGCATGTCAGCATTTTGACATACGCGACGCGGTCGCCTTAACCTCATGTATGTCAAAGTCCTGACATCGAATTCGAGGAGACCCATGACTGTCACCATCGACGGCCCCGACTTCGTCGCCCTGCAAGTGCGCGACCTGAACGCGGCAGCGGACTTCTGCGAGCAGCACCTCGGTCTGCGCCGGGCCGCGTTCTCGCCACCCCACGCGGTCGTCTTCGACACCAAGCCGACCCCCTTCGCCGTCCGCGAGCTCCTGCCGGGCGTCGACCTCGCCGACACCGCACGGCCCGGACTCGGCGCGGTGCTCTGGTTCCAGACCTCCGACGCCCATCAGCTCCACGACCAGCTCACCGCTGCCGGGATCAAGATCCTCACTCCGATCGCGGACAGCCCCTTCGGGCCGATGTTCTCCTTCGAGGGCCCCGAGGGCTACACCCTCACCGCGCACGGAGGCTGACCGTTGCCCGCCGTCACCCTCACCCCGGCCGGGCCCTTCTCCCTCGCCTCCGGCATCCGGTTCCTGGAGAGTTTCAGCCCCGCGAGCTACCACCACGCGGCGGACGGAATCCTCCGCCTGGCCTTCCCCGCCGACGACGGCGCCTCGGTCGTCGCGGCCGCCGTCCGGCAGTGGGCGAGGGCAGACGGCGGCACGGGAACGGTCCGGGCCGAATTCACCGTGCATCCCGGCACCCCGCACCCGGCGAAGGCAGTGACTGCAGAGGCAGCGGCCCATCAGGCCGTGCGGGCCCAACTCGCCCGCATCCTCTCGCTCGACGTCGACGCCACCGGATTCCCCGGCCTTGCCGCGGACCCCGTGGTGGCCGGGCTCGCGGCGGACCACCCGGGACTGCGCCCGGTGTGCTTCCACTCCCCCTACGAAGCCGCCACCTGGGCAATTATCGGCAACCGCATCCGCATGACCCAGGCAGCCGCCATCAAGGCCCGCATCGCCCACCAGCACGGACACCGCGTCCACATCGCAGGCCAGACCCTGCACGCATTCCCCACCCCCGCGGCCCTGCTCGCCATCACCCACGTGCCCGGCCTCACCGACATCAAGATCCAGCGGCTGCACGCGCTGGCCGAAGCGGCCCTCGACGGGAAACTCGACGCACCCCACCTGCGTGCACTGCCCGCCGACCACGCCCTCGCCGAACTGCGCGCCCTGCCCGGCATCGGCCCCTTCTCCGCCGAACTCATCCTCATCCGGGGAGCAGGACACCCCGACGTCTTTCCCCGCCACGAACCACGCGTCCACAAGGCCGTCGCCACCGCATACGGGCTCCCTGCCCCGACCACCGACGACGACGTCACCCAATTGGCCAAGATCGCCGATCGGTGGAAGCCCTACCGCAGCTGGATCGCCTTCCTGCTCCGCGTCCGCGCCCAGGACACTCCCCCGCCGGGCCCCGTGTGCCACGGCTCCCTGCCATCGTCATGACGTCGTCTTCCGCACTCGCTGAAATGAGTCGTCCTGTACTGAGAGGAGTCCACCGCGATGGCCGGCCCAGTCGAGGTCGCACTCGGCATCGGCCTGGGCGAGCAGGACGGTGAAGACCTTCCCCACGTGCCGTCGGCCGCCCACTTCCGCAGCCCATTGCGGACTCACTTCCCTCACCCCTTTCAAGCACCAACCAGGACGTGTCACCCGTCACCAACGTGCCGGGACGACACACCTAGTGAGCTGGTCTTGAGTTCTCGGGTCGCCACGTGAGTCGTGTTCTGTTTCAGATCTTGGCGTTCGGCTGAGGGGGCCGGTCTTCCCGCGCTGTGCTGGGGAGATGGGCGATACCAGGCTGGAGCCGTTGGTGTTAACAGGGGCCGAGCGGCTGATCTTGCAGAACTGGGCCAGACGCCGCACGACCGCGCAGGGTCTGGCGAAGCGGGCACGGATCGTGTTGGCGTGTGCTGACGGGCTGAACAACACCGCGGCAGCCGCACGGCTGGCCACCGACCGCAAAACGGTGCGTCGGTGGCGCACACGGTTCCTGCGCGACCGGCTCGACGGGCTGTCCGACGAGCCACGGCCCGGTGTCCCGCGCACCATCACCGACGCCCAGGTGGAGGAGGTGGTGGTGCGCACCCTGGAAGAGACCCCGCAGGGGGCGACGCACTGGCCGAAGCGGGAGATGGCCCGGCAGGTGGGGATCTCGCCCACGAGCGTGCTGCGGATCTGGCGGGCGTTCGGCCTCCAGCCATGGCGGACCGAGGTTTTCAAGATCTCCCCGGACCCGCTGCTGATCGACAAGATCCGCGACGTGGTCGGTCTCTACCTGGCTCCGCCGGCGAACGCGGCAGTGTTCGCGGTGGACGAGAAACCGCAGATCCAGGCACTTGAGCGGACCGCTCCGGTGCTGCCGATGCTGCCTGGAGTGCCCGAACGGCGCAGCTTCGACTACGTCCGGCACGGCACCATCGACTTGTTCGCTGCGCTGAACACCGCGACCGGAAAAGTGATCGGAAAGCTCTCGGCCCAGCACCGGGCCGTGGACTTCCGCGACTTCCTCGACGAGATCGACCGCCAGACCGAGCCCGGCCTGGCGGTCCACGTCATCTGCGACAACCTCCGCACCCACAAAGCACCTGTCGTGCACAAGTGGCTGCTTGCGCATCCCCGGTTCGAGCTGCACTTCACACCCACGTACTCATCCTGGATCAACCAGGTCGAGCGGTGGTTCGCCGAACTGCAACGGCGCTGCCTCGAACGCGGCGTGTTCTGCTCACTGGACGAGCTGACGGCCACCCTTGAGGACTGGATCAAGACCTGGAACGACCAGGCCCGGCCCTTCAGATGGACCAAGACCGCAGACCAGATCATCGACCGCATCTGCCGCTACTACGACAAGATCTCCGGACCAGCTCACTAGTGTGATGCGCCAGAAATGACGAGACTAAGTCTGTAGGCTGTTTTCATGGTGTCTCGGGGTCCTCGTGCTGTCGAAGTCGTGCTGTCTGCCGAGGAGCGGGCGGAGCTGGCGCATTGGGCGGGTGGTGCGGTGTCGGCCCGTGTGGCAGAGCGGGCCCGGGTCATTCTGGCCTGTGCGGAGGGAGCGTCAAATACCGGTGTAGCAGCGGACTTCGGGGTGTCGACGGAGACGGTGCGCAAGTGGCGTTCGCGGTTCGTGGCCCGGCGGATGGCGGGCCTGGTGGACGAGCCGCGGACGGGTCGGCGCAAGCCGGAGCTGGTGCTCTCCGAGGCTGAGCGTGCGGAACTGAGGCGCTGGGCGCGGCGGGCGAAGACCGCGCAGTTCCTGGCGCTGCGGGCGAAGATCGTGCTGCGGTGCGCGGAAGACGGGACGAACAAGGAGATCGCCGCCGAACTCGGTGTATCGCAGGGAACGGTGAATCGCTGGCGGTCGAGGTTCCTCCGGTTGCGGCTGGACGGGCTGACCGATGAGCCGCGTCCCGGCAGGCCGCCCTCGATCCTGCTGGACCAGGTCGAGGACGTGCTCACCGCGACGCTGGAGTCCACCCCGGGAAAGGACACCCACTGGTCGCGGGCCTCGATGGCGAAGCACTCAGGGCTGTCGAAGTCCACCATCGGGCGGATCTGGAAGAAGTTCGACCTCAAGCCTCATCTCCAGGACGCCTTCAAGCTCTCCACCGACCCGCAGTTCATCGCGAAGGTCGTCGACGTCGTCGGCCTGTACCACGATCCGCCCGAGAAAGCGGTGGTGCTGTGCGTGGATGAGAAGAGCCAAATCCAGGCGCTGGACCGGTCCCAGCCGGTGCTGCCGATGATGCCGGGCATGCCCGAGCGCCGTACCCACGACTACCTGCGGCGCGGCATCACCAGCCTGTTCGCCGCCTTCAATATCGCCGACGGCAGCGTCATATCGGAGCTGCACCGCCGCCACCGGGCGATCGAGTTCAAGAAGTTCCTGGTCACGATCGACAAGGCCGTGCCCGCCGGCCTCGACGTCCACCTGGTCTGTGACAATTACGCCACCCACAACACCGCCGAGATCAAGACGTGGCTGGGCAAGCATCCCCGCTTCCACGTCCACTTCACCCCCACCGGCTCCTCCTGGATGAACCAGGTCGAGCGGTGGTTCGGCCTGCTGACCGACAAGCTCATCCGCCGCGGGGTGCACACCTCCGTGAAGGCCCTGGAGCAAGACATCAGGGCCTGGATCGACGGATGGAACGAGAACCCCAGGCCCTTCACCTGGACCAAGACCGCCGACGAGATCCTCAACTCCCTCGCCGACTACCTCACCAAAATCAACCCGCCGACCACTGAAACCTGAAACAGACTTAGTCTCGTCATTTCAGGCGCATCACACTAGAGGTCCCGTGGCCGCACCATCATCCGGATCCCGTCCCGCGCCCACAGCACGAACCGTTCCACCGGCGTCACTTCGTGCCCCGGCGCGGGCCGAAAGCGCAGGCGCTTGAGGAGGACGGTCAGGACAAGCTGGGCCTCGACCGTGGCCAAAGCGGCGCCCTCGCAGCTGCGTGGCCCGATCCCGAAGGGGACGTACGCGAGCCGCGGCCGCTTGGCCACCTCCTGCGGCGTGAACCGCTCGGGATCGAACCGCTCGGGATCGGGCCAGTGCTCAGGGTTCAGGTGCACCGCCCAGAACGGATAGAACACCGTCGTCCCGGCCGGGATCTCGTACGGGCCCAGAACCAGGTCCTCGGTCGTCAGGCGTGCGCCGTACGGGCCGGGCGGGAACAGGCGCATCGACTCCTTGAGCACCATGTCCAGATACGTGAGCCGCCGCAGATCACCGTAATCGGGCGTGGCGCGCTCGCCCAGCACCTGGTCCAGTTCGGCGGCGACGCGATCGGCCGCTTCGGGATGGCGGCCCAGCAGGTGCAGTGTCCACGAGACGGCGACGCCGGTGGTGTGGTGGGCGGCGAGCAGCGTCACCATCACGGTGTCCCGGATCCGCGCCGGGCTCTGACCGGCCTCGACGAGCGCCCCGATCAGGTCGCTGCGGTCGGTGCGGCCGCCCGAGCGGTGCGCCGCCACCACGCGGTCGACCGTCTCACGCAGATATGCAAGGGCCACCTCGGCCCGCTCCGCCGACCGCGGGTCGGCCCGCGGCACCTGGTAGAGCCGCCCGAGGTGCTCGGTGAGCACCTCCTCGAACGCGGCGACGACACGGTCCGTGTCGGTTTCCGCGCCGCCGAGCGCGAAGCCGCAGATCATACGGAGCGACAGCGCGGTCAACTCCTTTTGCAGCTCGACGGGTTCGCCGTCGGCCTGCCCCGCCCAGCGGTCCGCGAGCTCACGCGCCAGCTCGGTGAAGCGCGCGAAGTGCCGCTCGTGAGCCGGCCGTCCGGCGAGCACCGAGAGCAGTAGTCGGCGCCAGGGGGTGTGCTCGTCGGCGGGTAGCACTTGCAGGTTGCCGGCCTCGCACAGCGGGTCCAGGAACGCGAACAACTCCTCGGGCCGCGCGTCGAGGTGCGCCGTGACCTCCAGAAGCACGGGATCGGCGACCGACACGGCCGTGTCCGCGCCCGGTAGTTGGAAGCGCACGACGGGTCCGTGCGCCTCGTGCAGGAGCAACTGGTACCGGTGCAGCCCGCCCGCGGCCGCAATGGCGCTCAGCCCGCCGTCCTCCTGGTGCTCGGGTCCGGGGATACGCATAACGCTGCCTCCTGTCCCAAGTCCTGACCTCGATCGAGTCCGTTCCGAGGGGCCCCTCAACTCGCCCTTGCATCAGCCGGTTTCCCCCCGTCCCCGCTTCCCTACCCCACGGCGGGTCCCGTGCCCGCACCGGCCTCGGCAAGCATTTCGCGGATCACGGAGGGGCGTTGTGCGCCAGCACCGGGCTGGTGTCGCGGTGTCACAGACGCTCGACCACTGGGCCGGCGTGAGTGCGGCGTATCGCCTCCGCGGCCGTGTCCTATGTGGTGAGGCGGCATCCGGCCGCGGAGCCGCTGCAAAAACCCGTTGGCGGACCACGGCGACCACTGCTACCTTCCGGAAGGCCGTGCGAGAGAACGAGGAGGTGGTACCCGTGAACGCAGTATCGACATGGGTGCTCCCCTCCGGGGTCACGGTCGGGCGATAGGTCGTCCGGGAGCGCCGTTCAAGCGCACTCCCGAAAGGCTTCCCAATGCTGATGTCAAGCCGCTGCTGTAACAGGTGGTGCGGCTTGGTAGCACGCTCCGTCACGGATCATGGCCCACAGAACATTGACGCGACGGCGCGCGAGTGCCAGCAGCGCCTGCTTGTGCCCTTTCCCTTCAGCCCGTTTGCGCGCGTAGTACGCCTTCGAGGCCGGACAACTCTTCAGGCTCGACAGCGCGGAGAGATACATCGCGTTGAGCAGTCCGCGGTGGAAACGGCGGGGTCTGCGGAGGTTCCCGCTGACGCGGCCGGAGTCACGCGGGGCCAGTGCCAGGCCGGCGTAGCCGGCAAGCCGGTCGGCACTGCCGAACGCGTCCATGTCGCCGCCGGTGGCGGCGATGAACACCGCCCCCATCTGCTTGCCCATGCCGGGCAGGCTGAGGATCACCTCGGCGTGCGGGTGCTCGCGAAACCGGGCCTCGATCAGCGCATCGACTTCCGCGATCTCCTCATCGAGGGCCATCACCCCCTTCGCGAGGCGGACCACCATGGCGGCGGCCAGCTTCTCGCCGGGCAGGGACGTGTGCTGGCACTCGGCGGCCTCCACCGCTGTCCTGGCGAGTGCGGCGGCACTGCGGACCTTGCGGTTGCGCAGCCACGTCTCGATGCGCTTCGCGCCTGCCCGGCGGATTGCCGCCGGGGTCTGGTAGCCCGTCAGCAGAACGACGGGCCCCTTGTTGGTCAGCTCCAGATTGCGTTCCAACGCCGGGAAGATTTCCAGCAGTTGGGCCCGCAGCCGGTTGATCTGGCGAGTGCGGTCGCACATCAGGTCGGTGCGGCGGGTGGTGAGTGTGTGCAGGTCCACGGCAATCTCGTCACCGGGGCGCAGCAGGCCCAGGTCGCGGCGCATGCGGGCCTGGTCGGCGATGACGAAGGCGTCCTTGGCGTCGGTCTTGCCCTCGCCCCGGTAGGAAGCCGAGGCGCGGTGCACGGCCAGGCCGGTGAGGTAGGCCATCGGCTGGTCGTGGCTGAGCAACAGCCCGATCAGCAGGGCCGCTCCGCCGTGGTTGAGGTCGACGGCCCACAGCACATCGGTGTCGAGGGCCAGGACGTCGCCGATCAGTTCCAGCAAGGCCGTCTCGTCGTTCAGGACCCGGCGGGACAGCAGACGTTCACCGTTCGCGTTGAGCACCACGCAGTGGTGGTGTTCCTTGCCGATGTCCATTCCGGCCCATATTCGGGGCACAGTCACCTCCGCCAACTCATCGCACGTTCACAGCCCAGCAGACGACCTCGCCGACGTTGCCCTACACAGCGATCGAGTCGCATCTCCCAATTGGCGGTCGAGTCGTCGCAGGGCTCCGGGCGGCCAAGCCTTTCCGGCCATCTCACGGCGCCGCCATGCCAGCCATACCCAGAGCCCCCGGGTCCCGCTGATCTTACGAGTGACCAGTTCGAACCCAAGACAAGAAAGTAGGGCACGACCATGCACTTCACTTCTGAACAGCACCTCGACGACAGCGTCCTCGAACGCGAATTCACCCTCGGCGAGATCCCCGGCATCCTGTGGACGCCCACATCCGCCTCCGCACCGGCGCCGCTGATCCTGCTCGGCCACCCTCCGCTCGGACTGCGCACGATGTACCCCCGGCTGGCGGGGCGGGCCCGGCACGCCGCGGCGGATGGCTTCGCCGCGGCCACCATCGAGCTCCCCGGGAGCGGTGACCGGCCCCGTTGGGCCGCCGCCGAGCAGGCCCGCGCCGACCTGCGCCGGGCTATGGAGGCCGGCGAGCCGGCCGGCGACGAGATCATCGACGCCCTCGTCCTCCCGCTCGTCGAACAGTCGGTCCCGGAATGGCAGGCCGCCCTGGACGCCCTCCTGTCGCTGCCCGAGATCGGCGGCCCGGTCGGGTACTCGGGGGGAGTGATCTCCATCGGCATCCGACTTGCGGTGGTCGAGCCGCGCATCTCGGCCGCCGTACTGTTCGCCGGGAGTCTCGTGCCCGCCGCCATGTTCGAGGAGGCCCGCCGGGTCACCATTCCGCTGCACGTCCTGCTGCAGTGGGACGACGAAGGGAACGACCGGCAGGCGGCCCTGGACCTGTTCGACGCCTTCGGCTCCAAGGAGAAGACGCTGCACGCCAACATGGGCGGGCACAGCGGCGTCCCGCAGTTCGCGGGGGACGCCGCAGCCCGGTTCTTCGCGCGGCATCTGCGCTACTGAGCTTGAATATGTGATGTCGGTGCCGGCCAGGATTTCAGCTGCGCGACTGTCGCGAACGTCCTACGCTGCGCTTCGACGATCAAGGAGAAGGCATGGAATCCTGCGCGGAGTGCGGTGTGTCCGTGGGCCCACGATCCTGTGGCGATCTTTTCCATGCCTTGCTCGCGTTGGACCATGAGCGGCAGGCACCGTGGGGGCCGTTGCACGGCGTCTCGGTCTCTTGCTTCCTGTTCCAGCACCCCAGTCGGCTTCCCGCTGACGGCGGTGCGATGGCATGGGCGCTCCTGCACACCTATCTCGAAGGCGGCCTCAGCGAAGTGAACCGGCTTGTCGGTCGGGCTCGTCGTGGCAACTCCCATCGGGTGACGGGCATGCCTTCACGAGTCGCCTGCGAGGCAGCACTGCCGCAACGGGACGCGCCGCCGCCCCGTTTCTCTGTGACGATCGAAGATGTCGCTGTCGACGGGACGTTCCCCGCCGAAGAGTTCACGGAACGCGTCAGGGCCTGGGCCGCCGCCACAGTCGACGCGTGGAGCCGCAGCACGTGACCGGCCGTGGGCCCGTCGAGGAGTGAGCCCACAGCCTGCCTGGGATGCTGAACGTGACATGGGTGATGCCGGTCAGCCATCCATGGTCAGGCCGGTGCCGGTGAGGCAGCTGTCGACCAGGTCCGGACGGTACTGGATCTGCTTGAGCCCGTGCTGACGGCCCTGGTGATCTGGCCCAGGTCGGCTGCGGCGAAGTTGCCGATGTCGCGTGTGACCAGCGACCAGGCGCCCTCCTGGGGGTTCAGGTCCGGTGCATACGGCGGCAGTTGGAAGACGGTGAGCCAGTCGGCGTTCGCGGCGATGAACTCCCGCAGTGGGCGGTCAGGTGGATGCGGACCTTGTCCCAGACCAGCACGATCGGACCTCCGAGCTGGATGCGGGCCCGGATGAGCAGGTCACGGAAGTCGCGCCGGCCGAAGCCCTTGGGCTGGTCCTGCGCCCGTTGTACTCGCGGACCGCGTAGAGCATCCGGGACCGCTCGCCCGGTCTGTAGCAGGTCATGCTCGCTATCGAGACCGGCCGGAACCCCGTCCGCGTACCCGGACGACCGGGGTGTGGCCGAGGCGACCCCAGGTCCTTGCGCGCGGCGGAGTCATCGACTGGCCGGCCTCGTCCTCAAACACGATCCAGCCGCCGCACTCCGCCGCGGTGCTCTCACCCGCGGCCAGACCTCCTTCTTCCACAGCTCGACCGCCTCGTCGTCACGTTCGATGGCCCGGCGCACGGGCTGCTGCCAGGACCAGCCGTGCCGCTTGAGCAGCCGCACGTGCCCTCCACCGTGCAGGAGACGCGGAACAGCCGCCCGATCAGCGTCTTCACCCGCGCCGGCGTCCACCGCTGGTCCACCCACCCGTGAGCAAGCGGACCGCGCTCCAGTTCCCGCTCCAGCCTGGCGATCTGCGCGGGGCCGAGTCTCCGGCGGCCGGGCGAGCCCTTCGACAGGACACCAGCCTCGCCGCGTTCACGCCAGGCCCGACGCCACCGCTCCACCGACCGCTCGCTCACCCGCAAATGACCGCGATCTCCCGGCTCTTCTCCCGCGCCCGAAGCGTTCCACGGCCTCCAGCCGGATCCGCTCCCGCATAGGCCTCCCGGCGTCGGTCACCGGCCGCCCTGCGCGTATCTCACGCCACAGGGCTACCGCAGCCAACCAACCACCCGCAGGCGAACCGGCCCGACATCACCCGATCAAGTTCAGTAGCCGCGGGCCGGCGCTGCAAGGCCAGTAGACGGTAGGCGGTGCCGGCCAGCACGCCACCGCCATCAAGGACAACGACAGGCGCTGGCTCCCCTGCGCGGTTCAGGCGGGCCGCTTCGCTACTGGAGGTGTGAGGTGTTGCGCTCCGGGTCGGCAAGAATACGGCGACGAGGTCGTCATATGGCCCCGCTCGTCACGAAACCACGGGCCGAGCTTGGGTCGGGTGACCGGGTCCATGACTCCCCGATACCTCCCAGTCGTCGGCCCGCCGATGATGTGCCCCCCGACAGATGCCGCGGCTGTCAGCACGTCCTCCCGTTGACGCTCCGTGGACGACGTGGCCAGCCAACTTGGTCACCCCAGGAAACTCAGTCGCACCTGGCGGTTCGGGTTGTCGACGTTCGTGTCGACCAGGCACACGGACTGCCAGGTGCCCAGCTCCATGCGGCCCGCTACCACGGGGAGGGTGGCGTGGGGTGGGACGAGGGCCGGCAGGACGTGGTCTCGGCCGTGGCCCGGGCTGCCGTGGCGGTGGCGCCAGCGGTTGTCGGCGGGCAGGAGGTCGTGCAGTGCGGCCAGGAGGTCGTCGTCGCTTCCTGCGCCGGTTTCCAGTACGGCGATACCGGCCGTGGCGTGCGGGACGAAGATGTTCAGCAGGCCGTCGCGGCCGTCTGCCGCCTCGCGGAGGAAAGCGGCGCAGTCGGCGGTGAGGTCGGTGACGGACTCCGTCGAGCCGGTGGTGACGGCAAGGGTGCGGGTGGTGAATGCGGTGCTCATGCGTTCATTTTCGTATGGACGGCCCGCCCTTGTCCGCACCCCCGCGGGTGTCGCCCGCAATGCCATATCCATGCTCCGGCAACAAAGGTCCATCAGCCGAGACGACGTTTGACCCCTGTTGGAGCGCACCGCTACGTTCAGCGACATGTCTACATCAGCCCTGCTCACCACGCGCGGTCACATCGACCTGGTGCGGGTGGCCTCTGCCGCGTGTCGCCGCGGCGGCCGTTGCTGATGCACTGCTGTCCTTGATGGCGTTGCCGGCGCTGAGGACGATGCTGATGCCACTGATGTCGCTGACACCGCTGATGCCGCTGATGCCGTTTTAGGGCTTTTGCTTTTCGCGGCTTGGGGTGTGGCAGCTCTGGTCGCTCTTTAGCTCTGTGTCCCTGTGGCCTTGTGTCCCTGTGCCCTTGTGACCCGGTGGACTTGTCGCCCGGTGACCTTGTGGCGTTCCTGGGTTTTGCCGCGGCCTGCGTTCGGCCCTTCCGTTGTTGCCGGTTGGCTCGGATTTCCAGTTCGCGGTTCCTTCGCTGCTGTCCGGGGGCTGGGTCGTGGGGCGTCCTGGCAGGCGACCGCGGCTCGCCTCCCCTCCCCTCCCCTCCCTCAGTTCCTCTCCCCGTGGAGCCTTTATGACTCTCGATCAGGCCGTGTCCGGCCATGCCCCACCCGATAGCGCCGCTGACGCAGCGCGACCGTCGCTCTCCACGGACGTGAAGGCGCGGGCTGAGTCCGCTTCCCGTGGCGGCGGGCCCGTGCTCGACCGTGTCGTTGCGGTTTCGGGGCGGCGGCGGTCGGTGCCGCGGTGGTTGCGGCGGGCGGTGGGGCCCGTAGCGCTGTTGGTGTTGTGGCAGGTCCTCAGTGCGAGCGGGGCGCTGGAGGAAGACATCCTGGCGTCGCCCGGCACCATCGCTGCCACTGCCGGGGATCTGTTGTCGGACGGGACGCTGCCGTCGGCGATGCTGGTTTCTCTCCAACGGGTCGCGGTGGGGCTGGTGTTGGGCGGGGTGACCGGCGTGGTGCTGGCGCTCGCCTCGGGGCTTTCGCGGCTTGGCGAGGACCTTGTGGACGCCACTGTGCAGATGCTGCGCTCCATCCCGTGGGTGGGCGTGATTCCGCTGTTCATCATCTGGCTGGGGATCGGTGAGGCGCCCAAGATCGCGTTGATCTCGCTGGGTGTGGCCTTTCATCTGTATCTGAACGTCTATGCCGGTATCCGTGGTGTGGATGCCCAGTTGGTGGAGGCCGGGACCTCGCTGGGGCTGAGCCGGTGGGGGCTGATCCGGCATGTGGTGCTGCCGGGTGCGCTGCCGGGTGCCATGACCGGGCTGCGCTACTCGCTGGCCACCGCCTGGCTCGCGCTGGTCTTCGGTGAGCAGGTCAATGCCGATGACGGCCTCGGTTTCCTGATGAACCAGGCCAGGGAATTCTTCCGCACCGACGTGATCGTGGTGTGCCTGGTGGTCTACGCGATCCTCGGGCTCATCGCCGACTTCCTCGTCCGTACCCTCGAAAGGCTGCTGCTGCAATGGCGACCGACGTTCACGGGTCAGTGACCGACACCGCGACCGGGAAGGGCCCGCGGTCCGCGCCTTCCGGTGCCGCCGTACAGGTGGCGGGGCTGGTGCGCGCCTTCGATGACCGTGCCGTCATCGATGATCTGCAACTGACCGTCCGGCCGGGTGAGTTCGTGGCGCTGCTCGGGCGCAGCGGCTGCGGTAAGTCGACCCTGCTGCGGGTGCTGGCCGGGCTCGACAGGGAGATCGAGGGTGAGGTGCTGGTGCCGCGCCGGAAGGCCGTGGCGTTCCAGGCGCCGCGGCTGATGCCCTGGAAGCGGGTCTGGCGCAATGTGCTGTTGGGGCTGCCGGGACGCCCCGCACGTGAGGCTGCTGTAACAGCGTTGGACGAGGTCGGGCTCGGTCATCGGGCGGATGCCTGGCCGAAGACGCTGTCCGGCGGTGAGGCGCAGCGCGCGTCGCTCGCCCGGGCGCTGGTGCGTGAGCCCGATCTGCTGCTGCTCGACGAACCGTTCGGGGCGCTCGACGCGCTGACCCGGATCAAGGCCCAACGCCTGGTGGCCGAGCTGTGGCGGGAGCGGGGCTGCGCGGTGCTGCTGGTCACCCATGACGTGGAGGAGGCCCTGCTGCTCGCCGACCGGGCGCTGGTGATGGAGGGCGGCCGGATCGCGTACGAGACCACGGTGGATCTGCCGCGGCCGCGCGATATCTCCGATCCGCGGTTCGGTGCCCTGCGCGCCCGGTTGCTCGACCGGCTCGGTGTGGAGGGCAGCACGGAGGACGGGGCGGGAGGGGCGGATCCCGCGGAGGTCACGGACGACCGCTCCGCTGCGGCGGCTGCTGCCGCTGCCTGACCACGCCGGGAAGCGGCTTATCACTCCCCGGCCACACGAAGGCCGACCGTCCGAAGACCGACCGTTCCGAAGACCGACCGTTCCACCATTCCAAGATTGAAACGGACACCCCATGAGAGCACGCCACCTCGCCCCGGCCGCCCTGCTGCTTCCGTTCACCCTGCTGCTGGCCGCCTGCGGTGGTTCGTCGCGGGCCGAGGGGGGCGGGGGGACCGGGAGCGGGACCGACGGCAAGGGCTCGCTGACCCTCAACGTCGGTGACCAGAAAGGCGGTTCGGAGGCTTTGCTGCGGGCCGCCGGAGAGCTGGACGACCTTCCGTACAAGATCAAGTGGTCGACGTTCACCTCGGGCCCGCCGCTGCTGGAGGCGGTGAACGCCGGGGCGGTGGATGTCGGCGCGGTCGGCAACACCCCGCCCGTGTTCGCCGCCGCGGCGAAGTCGAAGATCAAGGTGATCGCCGGGTCGCACAGCAGGTCGGACGGCGAGACCATCCTCGTGAAGAAGGACTCCCCGCTCAAGCGGCCGGCGCAGCTGAAGGGCAAGTCGGTCGCCGTGGCCCAGGGCAGCTCCGCGCACTACCAACTCGTCGCCTCGCTGAAGAAGGCCGGGCTGACGACGAAGGACGTCACGCTCAACTACCTTCAGCCGGCCGATGCGCTCGCCGCGTTCACCCGGGGGAAGGTGGATGCCTGGGCGGTGTGGGATCCGTACACCTCGCAGGCCCTGGATCAGGCCGACGCACGTGTGCTGACCACCGGTCAGGGCCTCGTCAACGGGCTCAGCTTCCAGGTTGCCGCGCCGGCCGCGCTGGACGACAAGAAGAAGTCGGCGGCGCTCAAGGACTACACCGACCGGCTGCGGCGGGCACAGAACTGGGTGTTCAAACACCCCGACGTCTGGGCGAAGGCCTGGGCGAAGGAGACCGGACTGCCGGACAAGGTGGCGCTGGACGCGGTCAGGCGCACCCGGGGGACGGCGGTCGCGGTGGCCGTGGACAAGGCCGCCGTCGCCTCCGAGCAGCAGATCGTCGACTCGTTCGCGGCGCTGAAGCTGATCCCCCGCTCCTTCGACTTCGGGGAGTTCGTCGACCCCCGTTTCAACGGTGACCTGCCGCCTTCGGGCACGGCGCCGCGTACCTATGGAAAGGCCCACTGAGATGTCCGTACACCTGCATTGGTTTCTGCCCACCGGCGGCGACGGGCGGACCCTCGTCGACCGGCATGCCTACACCGACGGCGGGATCCGGCGTGACCGCATCACCCCGGTGAGCGGGGTACGGGCCCCGGATATCGAGTATCTGGCCCAAATCGCCAAGGCTGCCGAGCAGTTGGGGTTCGAGGCGGTGCTCACCCCGACCGGTACGTGGTGCGAGGACGCCTGGCTGACGACGGTGGCGCTCACCCAGGTCACCGAGCGGCTGAAGTTCCTGGTCGCGTTCCGGCCGGGGGTGATCTCGCCGGTGCTGGCGGCACAGATGGCCGCGACCTATCAGCGGATCTCACGCGGGCGGCTGCTGCTGAATGTGGTGACCGGCGGCGACTCGACCGAGCAGAAGCGGTTCGGCGATCATCTCGGCCATGACCGGCGGTATGCCCGTACCGATGAGTTCCTGCAGATCGTACGGGGCGTGTGGGGTGGCCGGCCGTTCGACTTCCAGGGCGAGCACTACCAGGTCGAGGGCGGTCTGACCGCGCTGCCGCCGGACCCGCTGCCGCAGATCTTCTTCGGCGGCTCGTCCGCGGCCGCGGGGCCGGTCGCCGCCCGGAATGTGGATGTGTACCTCACCTGGGGCGAGCCGCCCGAGGAGGTCAAGCGGAAGACCGACTGGATTCGCGGGCTGGCGGAGAAGGAGGGGCGCACGGTCCGGTTCGGCATCCGGTTGCACACGATCTCGCGGGACTCGTCGAAGGAGGCCTGGGCGACCGCCGGCCGGCTGCTGGACGACCTCGACCCGGAGACGGTGGCGGCCGCGCAGCAGGCGCTGGGCAAGAGCGAGTCGGTGGGGCAGCAGCGGATGCTGGCGCTGCACGGCGGCTCCCGCGACAAGCTGGAGATCTCGCCCAACCTGTGGGCGGGGGTCGGCCTGGTGCGCGGTGGCGCCGGGACCGCGCTGGTCGGCAGCCATGCCGAGGTGGCGGACCGGATCGAGGAGTACCACTCCCTGGGCATCGAGCACTTCGTGCTCTCCGGCTATCCGCACCTGGAGGAGGCGTACTGGTTCGGCGAGGGCGTCCGGCCGGAGCTGGCCGCCCGGGGGCTGCTGGATGCGGGCCCCGCTCCGCTGGACGGCGTACCGGCGGCCAATGGCCGGCCGGCGTCCGCGCCGGGTGGTGCACCGCTGCTGATCGCCGGCGGTCGCTGAGCGTCGGAGGGGTCACCGCGGCCGGGCCGAGGGGAAGCGGCAACCGCTCCTCGTCGGCCCGGCCACGGCGCTCTCGGGAATGGTGTGGAGCGCCCTCGTGTACGGAGCGGACGGGCCGGAGCCCCGGAAGGACAGGTGCGCCCAGCGGGAAGACCTGGCCCCCTCCCCCGGTTAGTAGAAACATGAACTACACCGGGGTGCGTGAGGTCGAGGTCGTGGTGGTCGGAGCCGGGCAGGCCGGCCTGGCGGCCGCCTTTCATCTGCGGCGGGTCGGCTATGAGCCCGACCGGGACTTCGTGGTGCTCGATCACTCGCCGCGCCCGGGTGGCGCCTGGCAGTTCCGGTGGCCCACGCTGACGTACGACAAGGTGCACGGGATGCATGCGCTGCCGGGCATGGAGCTGACCGGCGCCGATCAGCGGCACCCGTCGTCCGAGGTGATCGGCGCGTACTTCGACGACTACGAGCGGACCTTCGGGCTGCGGGTGCACCGGCCGGCGAGCGTGACAGCGGTGCGCGAGGGCGGCGGGGTTCCCGTCCGGACGGAGGCTGGCGGGGCCCCTGAGGGAGGGCGGCTGCTGGTCGAGACGTCGGAGGGGGACCATGCGGCGCGGGCGCTGATCAATGCGACCGGGACCTGGGACCGGCCGTTCTGGCCGCGGATCCCCGGGCAGGAGGTCTTCGGCGGCCGTCAGCTGCACAGTGCGCAGTACCGGGGCCCGGAGGCGTTCCGTGCGGCGCGGGTCGTGGTGGTGGGCGGCGGGACGTCGGCCGTACAGCAGCTGCTGGAGATCGCGCCGGTCGCGGCCGCCACGACCTGGGTGACCCGACGGCCGCCGGTGTTCCGCGAGGGACCGTTCGGCGAGAAGCAGGGCCGGGCCGCGGTCGCGCTGGTGGAGGAGCGGGTCCGGCAGGGGCTGCCGCCCCGGAGCGTGGTGAGCGTGACCGGACTGCCGATGACCGAGGCGATCCGGCGGGGCCGGGAGAGCGGCGTGCTGGAGCGGCTGCCGCTCTTCGAGCGCCTGACGCCCACCGGGGCGGTCTGGGGCGACGGGCGCACGGTCGAGGCGGACGTGATCCTCTATGCGACGGGCTTCCGCCCCGCCCTCGACCATCTCGCCCCGCTCCGGCTGCGCGAGCCGGGTGGCGGAATCCGGATGGAGGGCACCCGCACGCTCCGTGACGCGCGGGTGCACCTCGTCGGTTACGGACCGTCGGCGAGCACCATCGGCGCCAACCGCGCCGGCCGTGCCGCGGCCGTCAGCATCCGCAGAATGCTGACGGAGGGAACTCAACCTGCCTACGAGGAAAGGGAGTTGGTGGGCAGCCTCGCCTCGTAGGCCGAGGCGGCGTGCTCCACCAGACCGATCAGCACCTCCTTGCAGGACGCGCGTTCGCGGGCGTCGCACAGCAGCACCGGGGTCTCCGGATCGAGGTCCAGGGCCCGGGCCACCTCCTGCGCCCGGTGGGCACGGACGCCGTCGAAGCAGTTGACGGCGACGACGAACGGGATGCTGCGGTGCTCGAAGTAGTCGATGGCCGCGAAGCTGTCGGCGAGCCGCCGGGTGTCCGCGAGCACCACCGCGCCGAGCGCGCCCTGCGCCAGCTCGTCCCACAGGAACCAGAACCGGTCCTGTCCCGGCGTGCCGAACAGATACAGCGCCAGGTCGTCGTGGATGGTGATCCGTCCGAAGTCCATGGCCACGGTCGTCGTGGTCTTCTGCTGGACCCCGTCGAGCCGGTCGACGGGGCGGCCGGCCTCGGTCAGCCGTTCCTCCGTGTTGAGCGGGCGGATCTCGCTGACGGAACCGACGAGGGTCGTCTTGCCCACGCCGAACCCTCCGGCCACCAGGATCTTGAGGGCCATGAAGGAGTCAGAGCGCGCGGAGTCCATCGATCACTTCCCTGAGTATGTGCGCGTCGGGCAACTGGGCGGGCGGCACCGGGCGGTTGACGCGGATCAGTCCCTCGGCCAGGAGATCGCTCAACAGCACCCGGACCACGCCCAGGGGCAGCCCGGAGTCGGAGGCGACCTCGGCGACCGGTCGCGGGCGTTCGCCGCACAGCGTGAAAATCGTGTGCTGCTCGGGCGACAGCGTGGGGGCCTCGTCCGGGCGGGGTTCGGCCTGCACCACGGCCATCAGATCGAAGGCCGCACTGCTCGGCCGGGCCCGCCCGGCGGTCATCGCATAGAGCCGGACCATCGGCCCCGCTTCGTCGTCGTACCAGCGCGGGGTGGAGTCGGTCATGGCAGGCCGGTCACTCCGATCCTGCGCGCGCGGGGGTACCGAGGTGTGCGCCGACCCGCTTGACGAGCCGGGCCATCTCGTAGGCGACCAGGCCGATATCGGCCTCGGCACCGCCGAACACCGACAGACACGAGCCGTCGCCGGCCGCCACCACGAAGAGGAAGCCGCCCTCCAGCTCGACCATGGTCTGGATGACCTGGCCGGCCGCGAAGTGCCGGCCCGCTCCCTTGGCGAGGCTGTGGAAGCCGGAGGCGATCGCCGCGAAGCGCTCGCTGTCGTCACGGGTCAGTCCGCTGGACGTACCGACGGCCAGGCCGTCACCGGAGAGCACCACGGCGGAGCGGATCTCCAGCACACGGGAGACCAGGTCGTCGAGGAGCCAGTTGAGTTCGCCGGACAGCTGCTGGTCGCCGGTCATGGTGTTTCTTCTCCTCGTGATGCGTTGTCGTTCGTCCCGTCCGGGTGCCGCGGGCCCTGCGGGTGCGGGTGCTCCTGCGGCTCCCGTGGCGTCGGCTGCGGGTGCTGCGGAGGTGTGACCCCGCGACCGCGCGCCCAGCCGGCGCGCAGCGATGCCATGGTGGCGCGGGCCTGTTCCGGGGACCGGCGCGGTGCGGGCGTGCCCTCGCTCCGCGGCACCCACTCGGGCTGCTGGTTCGGACTCGTCCGCAGCTCGGGCACCAGGCTGGCCTGGCGCACCCGGCGTGGCAGCACGGTGTCCGTGTCTGCCGCGGTGCCCTTGTCTGCCGCGGTGCCCGTGTCTGCCGCGGCGTCGGACGGCGGTGCGGGGACGGAGGCGGCGGGTGTGCCGTGCGCGTCCGCGGGACGATCCGCCGCTGAGTCGGCCGCTGCGGGCGGGAGCGCGTTGCGGCGTGGCACCACGGCCGGCGGGACCCGGTGTGCGGCCGGCCGCCGCCGGTGGAAGAGCGAGGCACTCTCCTCGGACCGCTCCGGGCTCCGCGCGTCCGTCGGCTCCTCCTCGTCCGCTCCCGCGGCGAGCAGGGCATCGGGCACCAGCACCACGGCCGTGATGCCGCCGTACGGTGAGGGCTGGAGGGCCACCTTGACGTGCCTGCGGTGGGCGAGCCGGTTGACGACGAAGAGACCGAGCTGTTCGGTGTCCAGCAGGTCGACCTCTTCGGCGTCCTGAATACGGCGGTTGGCCTCGTCGAGCGCCTCCTTGTTCATACCGAGGCCGCGGTCGTGGATCTCCACGGCGATACCGGCACCGACCCGTTCGGCACGCACCTGCACCTTGGTCTGCGGCGGCGAGAACATCACCGCGTTCTCGACGAGTTCGGCCAGCAGATGGGTGAGGTCGGCGACCGCTCCGCCGGTCAGCCGGGTGTCGACGACGGCCTGCACCTCGACCCGCGGGAAGTCCTCCACCTCGGCAACGGCCGCGCGGACCACGTCCAGCAGCGGTACGGGATGGCGCCAGCCCCGTCCGGGCGCGGCGCCGGAGAGGATGATCAGGCTCTCGGCGTGCCGCCGCATCCGGGTGGTGAGGTGGTCGAGCCGGAAGAGGTCCTCCAGTTCCACCGGATCCTCGGTACGGCGTTCCATGGTGTCCAGCAGGGCGAGCTGGCGGTGCAGCAGCAGCTGGCTGCGCCGCGCGAGGCTCACATAGACACCGGAGATACCGCTGAGGGCCTCGGCGCGGCCGGCCGCCGCCTGGAGCGCGGCCCGGTGCACCGCCACCAGGGCCTCGCCGACCTGCCCCACCTCGTCGCGGCCGGTGCCGCGCGCGCCGAGCGGGGCGACGGCATCGATGTCCACCTTCTTGCCCGCATGCAGCAGACGCATGGCGGCGGGCAGATCCCGGCGGGCGACCCGGAGCGCGGAGTTGCGCAGCTCCTCCAGCTCGACGACCAGCCGACGGCCGATCTTGACCGAGATGAGGAGCGAGAGCAGGACGCCGGCCAGGCCCAGGACGACGGCGATCCCGGGTCCGCCGAGGGTGCCGGCGGACAGCGGGTCGGCGTCATGAGCCGCCCCGGTGCTCGCGGCCCGCTGGGCGCTGTGCAGGTCGTGCAGGACGGTGTCGCTGACATCGGTCCAGTGCACGGCGGAGACGGCGGTGGCCGCCGGGGTGCCCGCGCCGGCGTCCCGTACGGCGTTCTCGGCGGCGCGCAGTTCGCGGTAGGCAGCGCCGTCCAGGATCCGGTGGTAGGCCGCGGCGTCCTGGGGGCGCAGATCGTCGACCGCGGCGGTGAACAGTGCGCGCTGGGTGTGCACCGCGCCGGTGAACGCGTCGAACTGCCCCGGTGACATCCGGCCGGAGAGCTGGGCCGCGCCGAGGACCGCGTCCTCACGGGCGAGCGCCTCGCGGGCCCGGGAGAGTTCCAGGACGACGCGCACCTCCGAGGAGACCGCCGTCTTCTCCAGGCCGGTCAGCGCACCGACGGTGGCGAGACCGTCCTCGACGACGCCGGTGTAGCCGGCGACCAGACGGTCCCGGTCGGGCTTGTCCCCGTCGACGCGTCCGCGCAGCGCGGCCAGCCCGTCGGCGTCGTGCAGCAGCCGGTCGATACGGCCGGGCAGCTGGGGGTCGACGGTCGCCGCGTCGGCGCTGCCGGAGGCGATGCCGTCCCGGAGGGCGACCGCGGCGGAGTCGGTGGCCCGCTGCCGTTCACGCAGCGTCTGCTGTCGTCCGGGATCGGGGGAGGCGAGGGCGCGTGCCGCGGCGCTGCGTTCTTCCTGTACGGCGGAGACGAAGTCCCCGACCGGGGCGACGAGGGTGGCGTTGACGTCCTTGAGCCGCTGGAGATCGGAGACGTTCCGCGCGGTGGTGACGGTGGCGGACGCCCAGAGGGCGATCAGGGACACCACGGGGACCATGAGCAGCGCGACGATCTTCGCGCGCACCGATCGGGGCATCAGGCGAATACGGTAATCCGCGGTGAATTTCGGGGACTTGGCAACTGCGGGCAGCGCATGTCTGGGGCGGCCGCTCCCGGGCGGCTGGGCCTCCCCTGTGGGCCCGGAATGGTCCGGGGTCTGTCGTCTGTGCATGAATTCCTCAACAGGTCGGGCGAGATGGGGAGTTCAGTGCTCGTGCAGCGAATCGACGGAGTCGGCTGCGGCACGTTCGCGGGCGGTCGGGGACAGAGCGACAAAGGCCGCTGTGAGGAAGAGAAATGAACCGAGTGCGACGGTCAGCGGAAAGATGAATTCCATTGCGGTGACACCCGTCAACGGCTCTCGGCTGGGCGTCAATTCGATGCGCACAGCCGCCATTCCGGTGTAATGCATGCTGCTGACGGCGAGCCCCATGACGAGGGAGGCCACGACCGCACCGACGGTGCCCCGCACGCTGAGCGCGGCCCACAGGGCGGCGGTGGCGGCGCCGGCGGCGATGACGACCGAGAGCGCGACCAGGGCCGGGTCGAAGTCGACGTGCCCGTGCAGCCGCATGGCCGCCATGCCCAGGTAGTGCATGGCCGCCACGCCGACGCCGGTGCCCAGACCGCCGAGCAGCAGCGAGCGCAGTCCGGGGGCGCCGTAGCCCACGGTGAAGACGCCGGCGCCGACGACCACCATGGCAATCAGCAGGCTGAACACGGTCAGCGGGACGTCGTAGTGGACCGGGCTGCCGGTGACCCCGAAGCCGAGCATGGCGATGAAGTGCATGGTCCAGATGCCGGAGCCGATGGCGACGGAGGCGGTCAGCAGCCAATTTCGGCGTGAGCGCCCCTCGGCCGCTCGCGCCCTTACGGTGCAGCGCAGGCCGAGAGCGGATCCCACGCATGCCATGGCATAGGCGAGAACCGGAGATATCCAGCCCGCGCTGAAGTGGTGCAGGTGGCCCACGGAGTTTCCTTTCGCGTTTTCGGTTCGCGGCGACGGACGCTAACACGTGATCGTCTTGTGAAACTCGGACACCGGCACCGAGAGATTCCGGCGGGAATGTGGAGTTCTTGACGCACCGTTTCACTACCGGCGAGTTCGGTGATCTCACTTTCGGGCATATGTCCGCCATTACCCGGGCGCCCGGCACTTCTGATTGCACGTCAATTCCAGGCGAATACCGCCCGGCTGCATTTCAGCAATGAGATCGAAAATGAGAAAGGTCACGCGCGGCGCGGCCACCATGCCCGCACAAGCTCCACCATGCCCTCCCAAAGGGCGGCAGGGGTGCCATAGGGGACATCGCAGAGACTCCACACGATGCGAACAAACGAACGCGGGAGCGAGTGTTCGCCGGTAAGCATGATCGAAGAGGGAAGGCCTTCAATTGACTCGTAGCGACGAGCCATGATGACGGGGCGCAAGCGACGTGCTGCAGACCGTTACCGCGCCTCCGGTCGATATCCCTTGCTGGACCGGAGAGTTGAGTCCCCCGACTTCAAGGAGACGAATCCCCATGGACATCCTCACCCATCTGCTGGCCAACATCCTGCACTTCGTGGGTTGGCTCGTCTGACAGACCACATCCCCAAGGCGCCGCCCGTCCCTGTCCCGGGACGGGCGGCGCCTTCGTGTCCGCCGGGCCAGGGCCTGTCTTCGGGGTCAGCCGCGGGCCGGGCTGATCCGCAAGACAGGCCCTACTTGTCCAGCTTCTGCCGGGCCGTCTCCGGCAGCGTCAGATAGACGAAGAACGACACCAGGCACAGCGCGGCCACGTACCAGGGGAAGAGATCGGCGTGGCCGGCCTGCTTGAACCAGGTGCCGACGTACGGGGCGGTGCCGCCGAAGAGGGCGACGGTGAGCGAGTACGGGAAGCCGATACCGGCGGCCCGCACCCGCGCGGGGAACACCTCGGCGTTCACGGCCGCGGCGACCGAGGTGTATCCGGTGAGCAGCACCATGCCCGCGCACTGCACCAGCAGGAGCGAGATGAACGCGTCGGTGACCAGGTGCAGCAGCGGAACGGCCAGGACGGCGAAGCCCAGGGAGAAACCGAGCAGCAGCGGTTTGCGGCCGATGCGGTCCGAGAGCATGCCGCCGAGCGGTTGGAGCAGGGCGAAGAAGACGAGCGAGAGGGTTCCGACAGTGAGCGAATCACCCTTGTCGAAACCCGCGTTGACCTGCGCGTAGGTGGGCAGGTAGGTCGTCCAGGTGTAGTAGGCGATGGTGCCGCCCGCGGTGATGCCGCAGATGAGCAGCGACTGGCGGGGGTGGCGGCGCAGCGCCTCGAAGAGGCTGGGGCGGTCGGCCGCCTGCTGCTTGGTGTCGGGGTTCTCCGCGGAGTGGAGGGTCTCCTGGGCGCCGCGCCGGATCCACAGTCCCAGCAGGCTCAGCAGCGCACCGAAGAGGAACGCCACCCGCCAGCCCCACTGCCCCATCTGCTGCTCGGTGAGCAGCGCCGCGAGCAGGGCCGCGGTCCCGGACGCCAGCAGCTGGCCGGCGGTGGTGGACACGTACTGGAAGCTGGAGAACAGCCCGCGCCGGCCGGGCCCCGCCGATTCGACGAGGAAGGTCGTGGAGGCCGCGAACTCACCGCCCACCGACAGGCCCTGCACCAGCCTGGCGATGACCAGCACGAGCGGGGCCAGCACTCCGGTGGTCGCATAGGTGGGGGTGAGCGCGACCAGCAGGCTGCCGCCGCCCATCAGCAGGATGGTGAGGGTCAGTGCGGTCCGTCGTCCGCGGCGGTCGGCGATGGCACCCATCAGCAGTCCGCCGACCGGCCGCATGAAGAAGCCGACCGCGAAGACCGCGAAGGTCGAGAGCAGCGGTACCAGGGAGTTGCCGGCGCCCTCCGGGAAGACCTGCCCCGCGAAGTAGACCGCGAGGAAGGAGTAGGCGTACCAGTCGTACCACTCGACGGCGTTGCCGATCGAGGCGGCGGCCAGCTGCCGCAGTCGTGACGGCGGGCGGGCGCCGCCGGGCGCCCGGTCCTTGGCTATGTGTCCGGCGTTCGACATGGTCCTCCGCTCCCGGTCCTTCTCCTCGGCCTGCTGCTGGGGCAGGATGAGCCGACAGGTGATCATGTACCGCGGAAGCGGATGGCCGCCAGAGGCCGGAGCGGCCGAAAGGAGATGGCAACGTGCGCGTAGCACTGTTCGTCACCTGCATCAACGATCTGCTCCATCCGCGGACGGGGCAGGCGGTGGTGGCGCTGCTGGAGCGGCTGGGGGTGGAGGTCGGCTTCCCCGACGGGCAGAGCTGTTGTGGCCAGCCGCAGTTCAACACCGGATACCGCCATGCGACCGAGCCGTTGGTGCGCCGCTTCGACCGCGTATTCCGGGACTACGAGTATGTGGTCACCCCGTCCGGTTCCTGCGCCGCGATGGTGCGGGACAACTATCCGCGGATCGGGGCGAAGGCGGCGGCCGAGGGGCGCGGACGGGAGCTCGCCGACGCGGCGGCGCTCGCGGTGCCCAAGACGTACGAGCTGACCGAGTTCCTGGTGGATGTGCTGAAGGTGACGGATGTCGGCGCCTATTACCCGCATACCGTCACCTATCACCCCACCTGTCACGGGCTGCGTTTGCTGGGCCTGGGCGACCGGCCGCGGCGGCTGCTGGAACAGGTCAAGGGGCTGGAGCTGCGGGAGCTGCCGGGCGCGGAGGAGTGCTGCGGGTTCGGCGGCACGTTCGCGGTGAAGAACGCGGCGGTGTCGGCGGCCATGGGCGCCGACAAGGTCCGCAATGTCCTGGGCACCGGCGCCGAGGCGGTCTGCACGATCGACAACTCCTGTCTGCTGCACATCGGCGGGACGCTGGCCCGGCAGGGTTCGGTCGTGCGCCCGGTTCATATCGCCGAGATCCTGGCCAGTACGGAAGGGAGCGAGCGATGAGCGGCACCTACCTGGGCATGCCGTCTTTCCCCCGGGCCGCGGCCGCCGCCACCCGCGACACCCGGCTGCGCGCCAACCTCACCCACGCCACCCACACCATCCGTGACAAGCGGGCCAAGGCCGTTGCCGAGCTGGACGACTGGGCGCAGCTACGGGCCGCGGGCGCCGCGGTGAAGGACCGTACGCTGCGCCATCTCGACCACTATCTGGAGCAGCTGGAGGCCGCGGTCGTCGCCGCGGGCGGGCAGGTCCACTGGGCGGTGGACGCGGACGAGGCCAACCGGATCGTCACCCGGCTGGTGCGGGAGACCGGTGAGCGCGAGGTCGTCAAGGTCAAGTCGATGGCGACGCAGGAGATCGGACTCAACGAGGCGCTGGCCGAGGCCGGCATCCGCGCGTACGAGACGGATCTTGCCGAGCTGATCGTGCAGCTCGGCGACGATCTGCCCTCGCACCTCCTGGTCCCCGCGATCCACCGCAACCGTTCCGAGATCCGCGACATCTTCCGCCGGGAGATGGGGAGTTGGGGGCGGCCGGCACCCGAGGGGCTGTCCGACTCCCCCGCCGAGCTGGCCGAGGCGGCGCGGCTGCATCTGCGGGAGAAGTTCCTGTCCGCGAAGGTCGGGATCTCCGGCGCCAATTTCATGGTCGCCGAGACCGGCACCCTGGTCGTCGTGGAGTCCGAGGGCAACGGCCGGATGTGTCTGACCCTTCCCGAGACGCTGATCTCCGTCGTGGGCATCGAGAAGGTGGTGCCGCGCTGGCAGGACCTGGAGGTCTTTCTGCAGCTGCTGCCCCGCTCCTCCACCGCGGAGCGGATGAACCCGTACACCTCCACCTGGACGGGCACGACGGACGGCGACGGGCCGCGGACCTTCCATCTCGTACTGCTCGACAACGGGCGCACCGACACCCTCGCCGACACCGTCGGACGACAGGCGCTGCGCTGTATCCGCTGCTCGGCCTGTCTGAATGTCTGCCCGGTGTACGAGCGGGCCGGCGGGCATGCGTACGGTTCGCCGTACCCCGGCCCGATCGGCGCCATCCTCACCCCGCAACTGCGCGGTATCGAGGGCGCGTTGGAGGCTTCGCTGCCGTATGCGTCGTCACTGTGCGGGGCCTGCTACGAGGTGTGCCCGGTCGCCATCGACATCCCCGAGGTGCTGGTGCATCTGCGCGAGCGGGTCGTCGAAGGTGGGCCGGTCACCCGGCGCGGGGCGCGCACCGTCCTCCAGCCGGCCAAGGGGCATGCCGCGGAGCGGGCCGCGATGCGCGCGGTGGCCTGGGCGTTCGATCACCCGGGCGCGCTGCGTACCGGGGCGCGGCTGGCGGCCCGCACCCGGCGGCTGCATCCACGGCGGCTGCCGGGGCCGGGGCGCGCCTGGTCGGCGACGCGTGAACTGCCCGCGGTACCGGCCGAGTCCTTCCGCGACTGGTGGCAGCGCACCCGCGGTACCTCGTCCGAGCGGCAGGGAGGCGCCAAGTGAGCAGCCGGGACGTGGTGTTGGCGCGGGTGCGCCGGGCGTTGGCGGATGTGCCGCGCGGTGAGGGGCCGGACGGTCCGCCGGTGGCGCGCGACTATCACCGGGTGCACGGGTCCCGTACCGCCGCGCAGGATGTCGACCTGCTCGCGGAGAATCTCGCGGACTACCGGGCGCTGGTGCATCGCAGCACCGCCGAGGAGCTGCCGTCGCTGATCCGCCGCCTGCTGGCGGAGCGCGGGGCACGGACGGTGCTGGTGCCGCCGGGCCTGGATGCCTCGTGGACGGCCGGTGCCGGCGTCACCCTCGTCGAGGACCGCGCTTCGAGCACGCCCCGGGAACTCGATGCCGTGGACAGTGTGCTGACGGGCTGCGCGGTGGCCATCGCGGAGACCGGCACCCTCGTTCTGGACGGCGGCCCCGACCAGGGCCGGCGTCGGATCACGCTGGTGCCCGACCATCACCTCTGTGTCGTCCGGGTCCCTGACCAGGTGGTCGGCTCGGTGCCGGAGGCGCTGCCGCGGCTGGCGCCGGAGCGCCCGCTGACCTGGATCTCCGGCCCGTCCGCCACCAGCGACATCGAACTCGACCGGGTGGAGGGGGTGCACGGCCCGCGGACGCTGGAGGTGATTCTGCTGGCCGCACCCGGGGCGGCGGGCTGAGAGCTGTCCCGTAGGCAGTGTGCGGACGCAGGAAAAGGCCGAGGGAGCCCCCGTGCGGGGGCTCCCTCAGTACGCGCTCGGTCTCGCGCGCGTCAGAGCTTTCCACCGATCTCGCACGCCTGGCACGGCGGCCGGCCGCAGGTGCACTGCATGATGGCCTCAAGCACCTCACGGTCGTGGTAGAGGCACTCGTCCTTGCAGGTGTGGCGCGGGATGAAGCCTGCGGGGATCTCACCGGGCCACGGCTCGTGGCCGTCCCGGCAGCGGAGGAACCGCTCGGGGTCGGTGGAGTGCAGGTCGTGCATGGTCGACCGGGCCTCGTCCTCCAGCTCCCGCACCCGCTCCACCAGGCTCCTGAGCTCGGCGGCAATGCTGGAGTACCGGTCGGAGCCGGTCCGTACGTGTGCGGACCGCAGCGCCATGGCTGCGTTGCCCAGAAATCTGCCGGCATCCTGCAGGTCGGTCACGTGATGCATCTGAATGCCGTTCACGCCTCGTACCCACACGGCGTCCGTGCTGCTCACTGATCCACCTTCCCGGCGTTGGCCTTGGTTTTCTTGCGAAACAGTATGCGCGGCGCCGATGCCTTCACATAAGGGAAAATCCAACTATTTACGGACGCTAAGGGTCTCACCTCGCGCCCGTCCAGGAATTTCGGCGTGAGTCCGCTCACAGGAGGGTGGTGGATCTTTCTGTTGGAATTCCTCCAAAAGCGCTGGATCTTTCAAAGGCCACTGAATATCTTCCGGCGATTTCTCGTGTGCCGCGGCCGCCCTTTGCTCTCAGGCGACCGTGTACGAGCGTGCTCCCGCCCCGGCGAGCCCGCCGCCGTCGACGATCAGGTACTCCTGGCGGACGGGGCGCCCGTCGAGCCAGCACTCCAGGATCTCCCGGGCGCCGGCGGCGTAGCGGGCCTGCGCCGACAGCGTCGAACCGGACACATGGGGGGTCATCGCCTCGTACGGCATGGTGCGCCAGGGATGGTCGGGTGGTGGCGGCTGCGGATACCAGACGTCGCCGGCGTAACCGGCCAGCCGGCCGCTGTTGAGGGCCCTCACCACGGCGTCCCGGTTCACGATGAGCGCGCGTGCGGTGTTGACGATGTACGCACCGCGCTTCATGGCGCCGATCAGCTCGTCGTCGAAGAGGTTCTGCGTCTGCGGATGCAGCGGAGTGTGGATCGACAGCACATCGATCGAGGAGGCCAGCGAGCGGACGTCGGGGTGATAGGTCAGCCCCAGCTCCTCCTCGATGCCCTTGGGCAGCCGGTGCACATCGCAGTAGTGCAGGGCGACCCCGAACGGCTTGAGGCGGCGCAGCACCGCCTGCCCGATACGGCCGGAGCCGAGGACGCCGACGTCCATGCCTTCGATGTCGTAGGCGCGCGACACACTGTCGGCGATGTTCCAGCCCTTCTGGGCGGTCACCCAGTCATGGGCGGGCAGGTAGTTGTGCACCAGGGTGAGGATCTGCATGACGGCGTGCTCGGACACGCTGATGCTGTTGCTGAAGGTCACCTCCGCCACCGTCATGCCGTGGGAGATGGCGCTCGGCAGGTCGACGTGGTCCGACCCGATCCCGGCGGTGATCGCGAGTTTGAGCCGGGGGGCGGCCGCGACGCGCTCGGGGGTCAGATAGGCGGGCCAGAAGGGCTGCGAGATCACCACGTCGGAGTCGGGCAGCTCGCGGTCCAGTGCGGAGCCCGCCCCTTCCTTGTCGGACGTGACGACGAAGGTGTGGCCCCGCTCCTCCAGGAAGCGGCGCAGGCCCAGTTCTCCCGAGACACAGCCGAGCAGCTGTCCCGGGGTGAAATCGATGGCTTGCGGGGTCGGCGCGGTCTGACCGCCCGGATAGCCGGTGATGGTGGGGATCTCGTCGCGGGCGTAATCGGGGGGATAGCCGCCCACGGGGTCCGGATAGAGCACCGCAAGGATCTTTGCCATGGCCGTCCTCCATCGGTGGGGGCCATTGCTCCTGTGAACCGGCCGCTCATCTTGAACCGGCCGGTTCGCCGGTGATCTTGAATTTTAGTCGAGTGGGCCTCGGCGCTGCAATGCCCGTCGATAAGGGACGAGCTGTGCCGGCGGATAGAGATACGGCGCAGCGGGAGCACGGTGATCATCCGGCGCGTCACCGGGGCGTTCGGCAAAGGCCGGGCCCCAGCCGTCAGGGACTTGACATGTGGATCTACGAGACGTCTCCTGGAAAGAGACGAAGTGGATTGCGGCGCAGGCTGATCGAGGCACGCCGCACCCGCACTCGGGTTGAACCAGCGTCCACCGGCATCCGGAGGCTGCTGATGGCAACCTATGAATATCTATGCAGCCGCTGTGGGTCTTTCGACGTGAAGTTGGCGATCGGGACGGCGCCCAAGAGATATGGCTGCCCTGTCTGCGCAGGTGCCGCGAGACGCGTGTACTCCGCGCCCGGCCTTTCGATTGCCTCGCACGCGGTCTCCGCCCTCCACGACCAGGAGGAGCAGGCCCGTGAGGCCCCGGCAGTGGTCTCCGAGGTGCCGCCGGGCAGGAAGGTGCCAAGGCGCCCGCATCCCGCGCTCTCCCGGTTGCCGCGCCCCTGAGGGCGGTGGTCGGCCAGGCAGAACGTCGCAGGCGGGATTCGCCGATTCCGTCCCCCACGCGGACTGAGGAGGTGCGTCCCCGTGGGTAACGTGGGACTGCTCTTTGTCGGTGCGGTGCTCTTCCTCAACGGAATGCTGTTGCTCGGGAAGGTCGATGGCCGGGCTGCAGCGGTGTTCAACCTTTTCGTAGGCGCACTACAGGTGCTGACACCGACCTACCTCATCATCGCCGCCGCTGGTGACCCCACCGAGATCCTGGCGGTATCCGGCATTTATCTGTTCGGCTTCACCTACCTCTACGTAGGTATCGGACTGCTCGCCGGTCTCGACACCACCGGCGTCGGCTATTACTCGTTGTTCGTGGCAGTCGCGGCCCTGGGATACTCGTTCGCCAACTTCCATCTCCTGAAGGACTCCCCCTTCGGCGTCATCTGGCTCTACTGGGCATTCCTGTGGTTCCTGTTCTTCCTGCTGCTCGGTCTCAAGTTGGACAGCCTCACCACCTATACGGGCTATGTCACGGCGATCGAGGGCTGGGTCACCGGTGTGATTCCCGCAGCGCTGCTGCTCTCCGGCTACTGGTTGCACCCCACCGAGACCGCCCTCGCACTCGCGGCCTTCGGCGTGGTGGTGTTCGTGGCGCTGTGGCCGCTCACCCGGAAGTCGCGGCAGAAGCCCCCAGCGGCCCCGGAGGCCGAAAGCGTGGGCGCACCAACGTGACCGCATCAGAAATGAGGAGCTGTCATGCCCGAAATTGTCTTCACAGTGGACCAGAGCAAGTCGATGCGTGACCAGGACGTCCCCGGGCACAACAGGTGGCACCCGGACATCCCCGCCGTCACCATGGTGAAGCCGGGAGCGGAATTCCGCATGGAGTGCCGCGACTGGACCGACTGCCAGATCGGCAACAACGACTCCGCCAACGACGTACGCAACATCGACCTGACCATCCCTCACATGCTCAGCGGCCCGATAGGCGTGGAGGGCGCCGAACCCGGCGACCTGCTCGTCGTCGACATACTCGACCTCGGCCCCGTGCCGCAGCAGACCGGCGACGCGGCGGGCCAGAGTTGGGGCTACACCGGCATCTTCGCCAAGGCCAACGGAGGAGGCTTCCTGACGGACTACTTCCCGGACGCCTACAAGGCCATTTGGGACTTCCACGGCCAGCAGGCAGTCTCCCGCCACCTTCCCGGGATCCGCTTCACCGGGATCACCCACCCCGGGCTGTTCGGAACAGCCCCGTCCACCGAGATGCTCGCCCGCTGGAACACCCGCGAGAAGGCGCTGATCGACACCGACCCCAACCGGGTCCCGCCACTCGCCGTACCGCCGGACAGCTCCCATGCGCTCGCCGGCACGGCCACCGGAGACCTCGCCACCCGCATCGCCGCGGAAGGCGCGCGTACGGTCCCGGCCCGCGAGAACGGAGGCAACCACGACATCAAGAACTTCACGCGCGGTTCACGGGTCTTCTACCCCGTATACGTCAAGGACGCCAAGCTCTCCGGAGGCGATCTGCACTTCAGCCAGGGCGACGGTGAGATCACCTTCTGCGGCGCCATCGAGATGGGCGGCTTCATCGACTTCCACGTCGAACTGATCAAGGGCGGCATGGAGACGTACGGCATCACCACCAACCCCGTCTTCATTCCGGGCAACGTCGAGCCGCGGTACACGGAGTTCCTCACCTTCATCGGGGTCTCCGTCGACCACGACACGGACACGAACTACTACCTGGACGCGACGCTGGCCTACCGCCGTGCCTGCCTCAACGCCGTCGAGTACTTCAAGAAGTTCGGCTACAGCGGAGAGCAGGCCTACCTGCTGCTCGGCTCCTCGCCCATAGAGGGACGCATCAGCGGCATCGTCGACATTCCCAATGCCTGCTGCTCGCTGTACGTACCCACCGCCATGTTCGACTTCGACGTCCGCCCCTCCACTGCGGGCCCGATGAAGGCCGACCGCGGCCAGTGCGCGGTGGCGAGCGCCTGACCGGATCGCCGGGAGCCCCGCAGCCCCGGAGGACTGCGGGGCCTTACCCGGCTGGGGCGATGATCGGGGCGATGGCCGGGAAGGGCTGCGACAGGTGTGCGACCCCGCTGTCAGTGGGGATTCCTACACTGATCGGGATGCCCTTCGCACAGGCCGTGCGGGGGCGCGCGCCCGGGGGGAGGGAGCAGCAGATGGTGCTGCGGCAGGACTTACGACCACAGCGTTCCGGAGCGGCCGACCGCGCGCCCGTGCCGGACCCCGGTCCGCTCTCCGACGACGCCCCGCGGGCCCTTGCCCCGTCCCGGCTGCTCCCCTGGCTGGGGCGGCTGGGCGTTCCTGCCGCCGCATTCGCGGTGTTCCAGGCGCTGTTGGGGATCCTTCCGCAGAATCTCGCGGGTGAGGCGGCGCGCTACTGCGTGGCGGCGACCGCCGGCGTCGGCGTCGGCGCCGTGGTGTGGCTGGCGGCGGCCCTGCTGCGGGCGCGCGGCGCGGCCGCCTCCGCCGTGCCCCCGCCCGTCCCCGTGCCCTCCCCCGCCGGGTCGCTGCCCGAGCTGGTGGACGGCACCTACCAGGCGCTGCGGCGCGGTCTCGCGGTGATCGAGGTGCCCGGCCGTGGACCGCTCACCGGCTGGCCGCACTCCCTCGCGGAGAGCGAGCCGCCGGTGCATCCGACGGCGTTCGGCACGGCGTACGGGCTGCATCTGCTGCTCGACATCGCGCCGTACGACGGCCGTATACGGGCCGGTGAGGTGGCCGAGACGCTGTGGCGGCTGCGGCTTCCCGGCGGCGGGTGGGCCGCCCGTTCCCAGGGCAGCGGGGCCCGCCCCGAGGTATCCGCGATCGTGCTGGGTGCGCTGGCGCGGGCCGGTGCCGATCCCCGGCTGCTGGAGGCCGAAATACGCTCCTGCGAGGTGCTGTGGGACCCGGGCCATGACGCGTCGGGGCTGGCGAACACCTACGTGGTCACGAATGTGCTGCGCGGGCTGCTGCGGGCGGCGCCCGGGGCCACCGCGCTGGGCGGACTGCGCGAGGTGCTGGTCAACGGCGCCACGGCCGATCCGGCACGCGGCCACCATCGCTGCTGGGGCGCGGCGCTGGCCACCGGCCACGGCAATCCGGCGCCGTCCGCGGTGCACACCGCCCGGGCGGTGGTGGCGCTGGACCGGGCCGCACGGGTGCTGGGCGAGGACGAACGGCAGCGCACGGTGCGCGAGGAAGGGCTGCGCTGGCTGCTGGCCGGACCGGAGGCGCCCGGGGGCGGCGCCACCGATCTCCAGAACTGCCAGGAGGAGGTACGGCGCCCGGTCCAGGAGGATCCCCTGCATCAGGAGCTGCTGTCCGTACGGCACTTCGCGGCAGCGTGGGTGGCCCGTGCGCTGATGACGGACGGTGCCCGGCAGGTGGCGGCCGAGGAGGTGGGGCTGCCGGTGTGGGAGGCGCAGCTGACCGCTGCCGTGGCGCGGGTGCACGGGATGCAGCAGGGCGGGGTGTGGCGGTGGGACGACGGTCCCATGGGCCACCCGGTGTGGATGGCGTATCAGGGCCTGTCGGTGCTGCGGCGGTATGCCCTGATGGTCTGCCGGCCGTGAGGCGGGCCGGGTTCCGAGGAGCGGGGCGGCGAGGTGATGTCCCCGGGCCGGTGCGGTTCAGAAGCCCGGTGTGGTGGGGCCAGGGGGACAGTGCCGGGTAAGGGACAGTGCGGGCCGGGGGGGCAGGGCGCGGGACCAGGGGGTCGGAGAAGGGGAGTCGGAGATGCAGGTCGAGGAGGCCCGGCGGCTGCTGGTGGAATGGCTGGGCGGCGGGCCGGAACCGCCGTCGCCCGAGTCGGCGCGCGAGGTGATCGCCCAGCTGGCGCACCCCGGCACGCTCGGTCCGCTGGTGCGCCGATTATCCGTCGGTGATCTGGAGCTTGCGGAGTGCATCCGGCTCTCGTACCGCCATGTGCTGGGCTTCGACAAGCTGTTGCTGCTGCCCGGCGCGCCCCGGTTCATGCTGCGGGTCCACTTCTGGCACGGCACGGCCGGCGCGGTCTCCGAGGACATCCACAATCACCGCTGTGCGATCGCCTCGGCGGTGGTGCGCGGCAGCGTACGGATGGAGTGCTACCAGCCTGCCGCGGACGGCGTGCCCGCGATCGCCTACCGGGAGTCCATCGACGGCCCCGGCGGGGCGTGGCGCCTGCGGCGGGTCGGCGAGGCACGGCTGCGACTGCTGCACTCGGAGCGGTACGGCGCCGGGCGGAGCTACGGCCTGGCCGCCCGCACGCTGCACCGGGTGGTGAGCGAGGAGCCGACGGTGACGCTGTTCCTGGAGACCGCCCCGCAGCGGTCGGTGACCGATGTCTATGTCAGGAGCCGCGGCCGTGTCAGGGACAGCGGCTCCGTCCTGCACAGCGGCGATGACCCGGGCCGGACCATCGGCCCCGCCCGGGTCGTCGGTGAAGTCAGGGCCGCCCGCGCCGAGCGCGCGGATCCACCGCCCAAGACTCCGCTGCCGCCGGCCGTTTACCTTGCCGAACTCGACGCTCTGGCAGAGTCTTTGGGCTACTGAAAGGGGGCGGTCCCGGGCGCCCGAAGCGGGCCGTCACGGCGTGGAGCCCGGCGGTGTCCAGCCGGCCGCCGAGCGCCTGGCGGATCACCGTGAGGTTGTAGGCGTCCACCCCGGCCTCGGTCAGCTCGGCGGGCCGGACCCAGCGATAGGCCTGGTCCGCGCTGGGCAGTACGACATCCAGCGTGAGCGGGCGGACGACGAAGTTCTCCTGATGGTTGTGGACGCGGCGGCCCTGGTAGTCGCTCAGGAAGCTGGTCGAGCCGGTGTGCGCGACGATCGTGCCGAGGAGCCCGGTCTCTTCCTTCAACTCCCGCAGGGCGCCGCTCTCGGCGGACTCCCCACGATCGAGCTTCCCGCAGGGCACCCCCCAGGCACCGGGCAGAAATCGCTCGCGGTAGCTACGGCGCACGATCAGCACGCGGGCGTGGTGCACCACCACCGCCGCGGCCAGATAAGTGTCGGCTGCAATCTGATGCATCGGACTTCTCGCAATCCGAAGAGACGGGCGTCAGGCCCGTGGCGGACGTCCACCGTACCGGCGATGAATCAACGGCGGACCGGTTCCGGAGTACCCGGCGGGCCACCTGGCCCATGAGGTCCCGACGGACCGGCGGGCCGGCGTCTTCGCCCTCCGGGTCACCGGGATCCCTCGGGGCGAGAAGCCCCGCGGACCGAGGCGCGCGACGTCGAGGAGATCACCTGCCACCTCCGGGGGAGCAGCTCCCCCGCACATCAACTTCCCGAACCGCAATGGCGGTTGATCGGCACGGGAAGGCCGTTGTCAGTGGCCGGGGCTACGGTCTGCAGCATGGATGTACGAGGGAAGTCGATCGTGCTCATCGGCCGCTTCGAGGGCTTGCGCCAGGACGAGGCGCAGCGACGGCTGGAGGAGCTGGGTGCCCGGGTGACGGGTTCGGTGACCGGCCGGACGGAACTGGCGTTCGTGGACCGCCTCCACTACAACGACGGGAAGAAGCTCCAGGAGGCACGAAGGCGCAGCATCCCGATATTCGACGACGAGGCGCTACGGGCCCTGCTCGCCGATGAGGACGCCCCCGACCGCGACGAGCCTCAGGCCAGGGCGGTGTCGGATCTGGTGGCCCTGCGGGCCCGGCTGCTGAAGCTGGAGCGCGAGCAGGGCATCACCGAGGAGCACCGCGCCGCCACGCGAGAGGTCCGCGCGAGTCAGGGCGCACTCCTTCGCCACCCGTACGGCCACAAGGCGGAGATCAACGACTACGCTCTCAGCCCCTGCGGCCGCTATCTGGCCACCGGCACCTTGACCGGCGACGACTACGGCGGCTCCTTGCAGATCTGGGAAATGGTCACCGGACGCTGTGTCAATGCCATCGGTATTGAGGGCGGCATCGGCCGGCCCGGCTACGAGCGCAGCATCCAATGGTCGGCCGACAGCCGCCGCATCGGCCTCGCCTACAACACCCACCACATCGGTGTCTTCGATCCGTTCAGCCCCTTCCTCGGTTCCGTCACCCTCGCCCGGTGCCTGATCACGGACGGCTCGGCCCGGCCGGTGCCCTGGGCGCTGGCGCCCGACGGGAATCAGGTCTTCGTGAATTCCGGGACCCCGTGCGAGGTGGGCGGCTGCATCGTCCCCATGGAGAGCGGCGAGTTGCACTGGGCGTCCCGTGACGCCACACCCGGGCACCCGTTCATGCTCGCCGGCAGGCTCCGGGAGGATCTGCGGACCGAGGAGATGGACGCGCACGACGACGTCACGCTCCAGGCCGACGGCTGGGTCCGCTGGTCACGGGACGGCACCCGGTTGCAGGCGCAGGGCGGGAGCAGGGGCCACACGGAGGCATTCGTCATCGACGTCTCGTCCGGGCAGGTGAGCTGGCTGGCCGCAATCGGCGAGCTCGCCGCCTGGAGCCCGGATGACCGGCTGCTGGCGCACTACGACAAGGGGCTGTGCTTCCTCGACGCGGTGACCGGCAAGCCGAACGGGAAGGGGACCCGGCACCAAGGCGTTTCGGCGCTGCAATGGGGCATGCAGGGCGATGTACCGCGGCTGGCGGCCCTGGTGGGCGAGGGCAACGCCTCCGGGGCACAGCCAGGTGTCCTCATCTATGACGAGGACCGGTTCCGCTACCGCCTCGATGTCACGCCGGTGGAAGAGGGCATGGTCTACGCCGACTCCTGGGCCTGGGCCCCGTCCGGCGACGCGGGTGCCTGGCTCACGGCCGACGGGCGGGTGGAGGTCTGGTCGCTGGACGGGGACGAGCCGCAGCGGTTGCGCACCTGGGACGTCCCGTCCGAGACCGGTGTGCTGCTGTGGGGCGCCGACGATGTCCTGGTCGCGATGAGCCCCACCACCCTGCGGTTCCTGCGGGCCGGATCCGGCGAGATCCTCGGCGACTTCACCTTCCTCCACACACCGCGGGGCCCGAAGCCGTTGGGAAACAACTACTGGTTCTTCGCGAGGAGGCACTTCGCGCCGGATGACGCGGCATGGTGCGCATTGTTCGAGGAGGGTGTGGTGATCGCTCCGGACGGCCGGGGGGCGGAGTCATTGGACAAGGTTCTCGCCTGGACCGTGGATGAGCGTCTGGCCTGGCCGGTGCGCTGGGGAGAGCTCGCTGTCGTACCGGACGCCCGGAGCGCGGGCTACGCTCTCGGGGACGCGCCGAACGGCGAGTGGCTGCGTGAATACTGGGACAGGATCTAGGTGTGTTGTCCGGGCAGTTTCGTTGCCCCATCTGATCGTTGGAGAGCCTCGGTTGATCGTTGGAGAGCCTCGGTGGTCCCGGTGTGCACTGTCACCAGGACAGGGGGCTCCCCAGTTCCGCAGCTCGCGCTGATCAGGTGGTGCCTGGTGGTGGCGACACCAGGTTCAGCAGACACTGCCGGTCATCGCGCCGGGCCGTCAGGCTGGCTGTCATGACTCGACGTACCACTTTGATCACCGGCGCCACCCAGGGAATGGGCCGCGGCCTCGCGCTCGATCTCGCCGCCCGCGGTGGCACCGTTCTGCTGCACGGCCGTGACCGTGGCCGTCTCGACAAGGTGGCGGCCGAGGTACGAGCCGCCGCCCCCGAGGCCACCGTCCGTACCTACCTCGCGGATCTGGCCGATCTCGATGAGGTGCACGCGATGGCCGACCGCATCCGGGCGGCGGAACCCCGGATCGACGGTGTGATCAACAACGCCGTTGCGGGCGGCGGCGCCGAGCCGCTCCGGCGCGAGGTGAGCCGGCAGGGCCATGAGCTGCGGTTCGCGGTGAATCACCTCGCCCCGTACGCCCTCACCCGTGCGCTGCTGCCACTGCTGACCGCCTCGGCGCCGGCCCGCGTGGTGAACGTCGCCTCGATCGGGCAGGAGGCCATCGACTTCGACAACGTCATGCTGGAGCGGGACTACGAGGGGCTGCGCGCCTACTGCCGGAGCAAGCTCGCCCTGATCATGGCGACCTTCCATCTGTCCGACGAGCTGGCAGGCACCGGTGTCACGGTCAACACGCTCCATCCGGCCCATCTGATGGACACCGACGGGGTGCGCGCGTACGGCCTGACTCCGGTCATCGGCATCGAGGAGGGGGTCCGCCCGACGGTCCGGCTGCTGCTCGACCCGGATCTCGCCACCACCACAGGCCGCTACTTCGACCGGTTCACCGACACCCGGGCACACGCCCAGGCCTACGACACCGAGGCCCGGGAGCGCCTGATGAAGCTGACGCACATCCTTATCGACCGGGATGTGCAGGCCGGGTGACCTCGGGGCCCCTGAGCGGCCCGCCCGGCGCTCACCTGAACCGGCGGATCTGCCGCGCCTTGGCTGTGATGAAGGGCGGGTAGGCGGCCCGCACGGTGTCGGGGAAGAGGGGTTTGTCGAGCACGGCCTTGGCGTTGCTGAACGTCTCGACCGAGTCACGCCCGTGCAGCGACCGAGGCCGTTCTCGCCGGCCACGCCGAACGGCGGTCCGGGGACGGTGAGATGGGCGTTGGGCCGCCCGAAGCCCACCGCGCCGGAGGAGGTTTCGGTGAGCAGCCGCCGTCCGGTCCGCCGGTCGGGAGTGAAGGCCGGCTCGGTACGCCCCCTCACCTTCGGCGGGACCCGGTCGGTACGGACCCCCGGTGGGCGGGGAGATCTACAGCGACGCCGCTGAGGTGCACGTGGCTCCGTTCGAGTCGCTGACGGTGTCGCTGTACTTCGCACGGCCGGCCGGACCCGCCTCCTTCCATGCCCAGGCCTACGCCACGACCTACCGCGCCGCGGGTGACCGGCTCGCCGCGGCCGATTCCGCCGCGAAAGCCGGACCACACCCGGTTCGGTCTGACCGTGACCGCCCAGGGCGCAAGGGTGTGGCTGGACGACCCGGCCGACTCCGGGGCCCTTTGATGTGGGATCCCACATCGCGTGGCCGAATCTCACGGTGCTGCCCGCGGGGCTCGATCAGGTATCAGCGGCGGGTTTCGACCTTCAGGTCGCCGCGGGTCAGCGTCCAGGTCGTTTCGCGGGCGAGCATGTCGTGCGGGAAGCCGAGTCCGATCGCTCCTGCCTTGTCGAGGCGGGCCAGTTGGGAGGCGGTGAAGTCGGTCTCCAGGGCGCCCAGATTGCCCTCCAGCTGCGCGGGGGTGCGGGCGCCGATGACCGGTGCCGTCACGCCCGGGTTCTGCAGGGTCCAGGCCAGCCCGACCTGGGCGGGTGTGCGGGCCAGCTCCGTGGCGACCTCCGTCACGACATCCACGATGGCGAGGTTACGGTCGGTGAGCGCACCGTTGGCGATGGTGACGCTCTTGCGGGTGCCGTCGTCGAATGCCACGTTCGGCGCGGTCAGGTCGTGGCGGCTGTACTTGCCGGTGAGCACCCCGCCGGCCAGCGGTGACCACGGGATCACCCCCAACCCCATCTCGCGTGCCATGGGGATCAGGTCACGTTCCCCGGTGCGCTCGATCAGGTTGTATTCGATCTGCAGCGCGACCAGCGGCGACCAGCCGCGCAGGTCGGCGATCGCCTGCATGCGTGACACCTGCCAGGCCGGGGCATTGGAGATCGCGACGTACAAGACCTTGCCCTGCCGGACCAGATCATCCAGGCCGCGCAGGATCTCCTCGACCGGCGTCGTGAAATCCCACAGGTGCAGGTAGAGCAGATCGATGTAGTCCGTATTCAGCTGTCGCAGACTGGCTTCCACCGACGCGAACAGGCTCTTGCGGTGAGGGCCCCCGGAATTCGGATCGCCGGGCCGGCGCAGCGTCGAGTATTTCGTTGCCAGCACCAGGCTTTCGCGGTGGTCGCGGGTGAATTCGCCCAGCAGTCGCTCGGAGCTGCCATTGGTGTAGGTGCTGGCGGTGTCGATGAAGTTGCCGCCGCGCTCGACGTAGAGGTCGAACAGCTTGCGCGCCTCGTCCCGCTCGGCGCCCCAGCCCCAATCGGTGCCGAAGGTCGCCGCGCCCAGCGCCAGCGGTGAGACCCGCAGCCCGGAGCGGCCCAGCAGCCGGTAGGTGTCGAGGGTGAGCGACATCGTGTCCTCCTGTGCTTGTGATCCGTTGTCGAAAAACAAGCCTGTGACCGCCGCGAGCCGGGGGTAAGGGAAAGAAGTTCCTGGGAAGACCAGTCCTACCCTGGCTGTTGGATCGAACATGATGACCCGCACCGTGGACACGACACAGGAGTTGGCCGCGTTCCTGCGGACCCGGCGCGAACGCCTGGACCCGCACGATTTCGGCCTGCCGTCGCGTCGGCAGGCCCGGCGGACCCCGGGATTGCGCCGCGAAGAGGTCGCCGAACTGGCCGGGGTCAGCATCGACTACATCGTGCGGCTGGAACAGGGCCGCGGGCTGCGACCCTCAGCGAACGTGGTGGAGGCGCTGGCCCGGGCACTGCGCCTGGCCCCCGACGAACGCGCCTACCTCTTCAACCTGGCCCGGCAGCGCCCTCGCAACGCCGGCAAGCCCGCCACCACTGCCGCGCCGCCGCTGGCCCGGCTGGTCGCCGACCTGTCGCCGCTGCCGGCCATGCTGATGAACCACCGCTACGACATCCTGGCCTGGAACGGCGAAATGGCGAGGCTGCTACTGGATTTCGACACCCTGCCGCCGTCGCGGCGCAATGCGATGTGGCTGTGCCTGATGCATCCGGAGATCCGTGAGTTCTATGTCGACCGCGAACGCGTCGTGCGGGAGGGGATCGCCCACCTGCGCGCTGCGTGGGCCGCGCATCCTGAGGATCAGGCGTTGACCGACCTCATCGCCGAATTCACCACTCATGACGAGGAATTCGCGCGATGGTGGGCCGAGCGAGACATCAAGGTCAACGGCCGCGGGCGCAAGGTGCTGCGTCATCCTGACGCCGGTGTGATCGCAGTGCATTTCGAAGTGCTGATGCCGCTTCAAGATCCGGACCAGCGGTTGGTGATCTACCGCGCCGCGGACGATGAGAGCCAGTCGGCATTGGATCGGTTGTGCGCACCGTGATGTCGGACACTTCGAGCAGACGAAAGGAGTCGGGCCCCTTCGGCGAGACAGCCGGGACAGTCGCCGGCACCGTCATCATGGACCGGTGACCACATGGATGCGCTGCTACTGGGAAACTCCAGGAGCGGGCGTGGAAATGCCACCCCGTCCTAAGAAATGCCACCCCATGCCGAGGGATAGGTGCGGCGGCCACCCCGACCATTGAACTGGCCGCCGCGCATCCGACCTTACCCGCGGGTCACTTACGGGGCCATGACCTGATCACCGACCGGGGTGAGGTATGCGTCACGCCGTACCAGCGCCGCATAGCGGCCCTCGGCGGCGAGCAGCTCGTCATGGGTGCCGCACTCGGCGATCCGCCCGGCGTCCAGCACGACGATCTGGTCGGCGTCGCGGACCGTGGAGAGGCGGTGCGCGATGGTGAGGGTGGTGCGGCCCTCGGACAGCTCGTCGATGGCCTGCTGCACGGCGTGTTCGGTGCGGGTGTCCAGGGCGCTGGTCGCCTCGTCCAGGACGAGGACGGGCGGGTCGCGCAGGATGGTCCGGGCGAGGGCGAGGCGCTGTTTCTCGCCGCCGGAGAAGCGGTAGCCGCGCTCGCCGACGAGGGTGTCGTAGCCGTCAGGGAGGGCGGCGATGTGGTCGTGGATCTGGGCGGCCCTGGCGGCGCGTTCGATCTCCGCGTCGGTGGCGTCCGGCTTGGCGAAGCGGAGGTTGTCGGCGACCGAGGCGTGGAAGAGGTAGGTCTCCTGGGAGACCACGCCGACCGAGCGCGCGAGGGTGTCGAAGTCGAGGTCGCGGACGTCCGTGCCGTCGAGGGTGACCCGGCCCCCGGTCACGTCGTAGAGCCGCGGCACGAGATAGCTCAGGGTGCTCTTGCCGCTGCCGGTCTCCCCGACGACGGCGAGGCTGCCGCCGGCGGGGACGGTCAGATCGATGCCGTCGAGGGTGGGGGCGGCCTCGGGGTCGTAGCGGAACGTCACGTTCTCGAAGCGGACTTCACCACGCGGGGCCGCGATACGGACCGGCTCGGCGGGCTCGGTGATGGCGACCGGCAGATCGAGGTATTCGAAGATGCGCTGGAAGAGCGCGAGCGAGGTCTGCATCTGGACGCCGGTGGACAGCAGGGAGACGGTGGGGCGCAGCAGGCCCTGCTGGAGCGAGACGAAGGCGACCAGGGTGCCGAGGGAGAAGACCGGGCCGCCGAGCTGGAGGACCAGACCGGCCGCCCAGTAGATCAGCGCGGGCATGGCGGCCATGACGATCCCGATGGTGGCCATCCGCCAGCGGCCGGCCATGCTGGCGCGGACCTCCAGGTCGACCAGGCGCTCGGATTCGCCGGCGAAGGTCCGGGTGAGGGAGTCGGCGCGGCCCATCGTGCGGCCGAGCAGGATGCCGCTGACGGAGAGGGACTCGGTGACCATCGCGGACATGGCGGCCATCTGCTTCTGCCGCTGGGTGGTGATCTTCTTGCGTTCGTTGCCGACCCGGCGGCTGATCCAGACGAAGAGCGGAAGCAGCAGCAGGGAGACGACGGTCAGCCGCCAGTCGAGGGCGAGCATGGCGCAGACGGTGGCAACGACGGAGGTCAGGTTGGAGACCAGGGAGGTGGCGGTGGAGGTGACCGTGGCCTGCATACCGCCGATGTCATTGGCGATCCGGGACTGGACCTCGCCAGTACGGGTGCGGGTGAAGAAGGCCAGCGGCATCCGCTGGAGCTTGGCGTAGACCGCGGTGCGCAGATCGTGCATCACACGCTGGCCGACGGTGGTGGACAGCAGGGTCTGCAGCACCCCGAACACACTGGTGACGACAGCGGTGACGATCATGCCGAGGGCGAGCAGGGTCAGCAGTCCGGTGCGCCGGCCGGGGATCGCCACGTCCAGGATCTCGCGGAGGAGGAACGGGGAGGCGACCGAGACCAGGGAGGAGGCGCCGACGAGCAGGCCGACGAGGGCGAGCCGGGCGCGGTAGGGGCGGAAGAGGGCAAGGATCCGCCGCAACTGGACCGGTTTTTCCGGGTCCTTGGGCGGTGGGGTCCACTGGGGTTCGTCGCTGCGCATGGGCTCCTTCGAGGGCGTGCGGACGTCAGGCAGGGGCGTACGGGGAAGCAAGCATCGTGGAGCCTAGCTCATTGTTACCTATGCTCACAATGAATTAAGTCCTGCTGTCCGCTATCCTCGCCGTATGCCCTCCCCCGAGCCGACGGTCAGCACCACGAACCTCGCCGAGCAGCTGGTACGGCTGACCCGCCGGATGCACCGCGCCCAGAAGCACCATCTGGCACACCTGGACATCGCCTTCACCCCCGCGCAGTCCCGGCTCCTGCGGATCGTCGACCACTACCGCGACACCCCGCCGCGGATGGCCGACCTCGCCGAGCGGCTGGAGGTCGTCCCACGGGCGGTGACCACGCTGGTGGATGCGCTGGAGACCCATGGCGCGGTGCGCCGGGTGCCCGATCCGGCCAACCGGCGGGTGATCCGGATCGAGCTCACCGACACCGGCCGTTCCACACTGCGGGCGTTGCGCAGCGCACGGCGGGCCGCGGCGGAGGAGATCCTGGCACCGCTCACCGCCGATCAGCGCGAGGTGCTCGGCGGACTGCTGTCCACCCTGGTCGACGGGCCGGGGGCCCCGCACTGAGCCACGGCCTGTCCGGTGGGCCGGCGCGGGCCCGCGCCGGCCCACCGGACAGGCCCTGACGCCGAGTCAACCGGAGGAGTGCCGCCATGCCCCTGCTGGAGCCGGACCCCGAGACCCTGCGGCCCACCGCCACCGGCGGCCCGGCCCACGACCGGGTGGCCGGCCCGTGGGCGTCCGGCACCCCCGAGCCGCTGCGCGGTGATCTGATCGCGCTGCTCGGCGCGGACAAGGTGCTCCACAAGATCTCCGACCTGGTCCGCTACGCCTCCGACGCCAGCCCGTACCGCTTCGTCCCGCAGGTCGTGGTGGTGGCCGAGGACCTCGACGACATCTCCGCGGTCTTCTCCTACGCGCACGGCAAGGGCCGCGAGGTCGTCTTCCGGGCCGCCGGGACCTCGCTCAACGGCCAGGCGCAGGGCGAGGACATCCTCGTCGACGTCCGCCGGCACTGGACGGGCCTCCAGGTGCTCGACAACGGGGCCCGCGCCCGCATCCGGCCGGGCACCACCGTGCTGCGCGCCAACACCACCCTGGCCCGCTACGGGCGGCTGCTCGGGCCCGATCCGGCCAGCGCCGTCGCCTGCACAGTGGGCGGAGTGGTCGCCAACAACGCCTCCGGGATGACGGCCGGCACCACCCGTAACTCCTACCGGACGCTGGCCTCGGTCACCCTCGTGCTGCCGTCGGGCACGATCGTGGACACCGCGGAACCGGACGCCGACGCCGAGCTGGCGGACGCCGAACCGGCGCTGTGCGCGGGCCTGCTGGCGCTGAAGGCGGAGATCGAGGCGGATCCGGAACTGGTGGCCAGGATCCGCGCCAAGTACGAGATCAAGAACACCAACGGCTACCGCCTGGACGCCTTCCTCGACGGCGCGACCCCGGTGGAGATCCTGCGCGGGCTGATGGTCGGCTCCGAGGGCACCCTCGGCTTCGTGGCCGAGACCGTCTTCGACACCCTGCCGCTGGACCGGTACACCTCCAGTGCGCTGCTGTTCTTCCCGACGCTCGGCGCCGCGGCCGCGGCCGTACCGCGGTTCAACGCGGCGGGCGCGCGGGCCGTGGAGCTGATGGACGGCAACACGCTGCGCGCCTCGGTGCGCGTGGCCGGGGTACCGGCCGACTGGGCGGCGCTGCCCCAGCAGACCACCGCCCTGCTGGTGGAGTTCCGGGCGCCCGACGAGGCCGGCCAGGAAGCGTACGAACGGGCCGCGGCGCGGGTGCTGACGGAACTGGAGCTGGTCGCGCCGGTCCCGTCCGTCACCAATGTCTTCACCCGGGACGCGGGGGCGATCGGCGGCTACTGGAAGGCCCGTAAGGCGTTCGTGACGGCGGTGGGCGGCTCCCGGCCGCCCGGGACGACGCTGATCACCGAGGACTTCGCGGTGCCGCCGGCCCGGCTCGCCGAGGCCTGTACGGCCCTGCTGGAGCTGCAGTCCCGGCACGGTTTCGATGCGGCGGTGGCGGGCCACGCCGCACACGGCAATCTGCACTTCCTGCTCGCCTTCGACGCGGCGAAGCCGGCCGAGGTGGACCGCTACGCCGCGTTCATGGACGAGTTCTGCCGGCTGACCGTCGAGCGCTTCGACGGGTCGCTGAAGGCGGAACACGCCACCGGCCGGAACATCGCGCCGTTCCTGGAGCTCGAATGGGGCCGCCGGGCAACGGAGTTGATGTGGCGGATCAAGGAGACCGTGGACCCGCACGGCATCCTGGCACCGCGCGTCCTGCTCGACCGCGACCCGCGGGCGCATCTGCGCGGGCTGAAGACCATTCCCCGGGTCGAGGCGCGCGCCGACCCGTGCATCGAATGCGGCTTCTGCGAACCGGCCTGCCCGAGCGGGGACCTGACCACCACCCCCCGCCAGCGGATCGTGCTGCGCCGCGAGATGCTGCGTCAGTCGGCCGGCTCCCCCGTCACCACCGAGCTGCTGGACTCCTACGGCTATGACGCGGTGGACACCTGCGCCGGCGACTCGGTCTGCGCACTGGCCTGCCCGGTGGGGATCGACACCGGCGCGCTGATGAAGGACTTCCGGCACCGGCGCCACACTCCGCGCGAGGAGTGGGTCGCCGCGCAGTCCGCCCGGCAGTTCAAGGCCGTCGAGAAGGCGGCGCGGCTGGCGGTGGCCGCCGCCGACCGGATCGGTGACCGGCTGCTGATGTCGGTGACCGGCGCCGCCCGCAGGGCCGTACGCCCCGACCTGGTGCCCGAGTGGCTGCCGCGGATTCCCGGCGCGGCGCCCCGGGCCCGGCCCGCGACCCGGAGGGCGGGAGCGGCCGCGGTCTACTACCCGGCATGTGTGAACCGGATCTTCGGTCCGCCCGCCGGATTTCACGGTCTTCCCCTGCCCGAGGCGATGGTGGCGGTGTCGCGGCGGGCGGGCCGGCCGGTGTGGATCCCGGAGGTGGCCGGTACCTGCTGCGCCACGATCTGGCACTCCAAGGGGTACGAGCGCGGCGCGGCGCTGATGGCCAACCGGATCGTCGAGGCGGCCTGGGGCTGGACGGCCGGCGGGCGGCTGCCGCTGGTGGTGGACGCCTCCTCGTGCACGCTGGGCATCGCCCATGAGGTCGTGCCGTATCTGACGCCCGGCAATCGCACACTGCATGCCGGGCTGACGGTCGTCGACTCGGTCGTCTGGGCCGCCGAGGAGCTGCTGCCCCGCCTGGAGATCGTGCGCACGGTCGGCTCGGCGGTGCTCCATCCCACCTGCGCCATGCAGCACTTGGGCGACGGGACACAGCTGCGCCGGGTCGCCGAGGCCTGTGCGCGGGAGGTCGTGGTGCCGGACGACGTGGGCTGCTGTGCGTTCGCCGGTGACCGCGGGATGCTGCACAAGGAGCTGACCGAGTCGGCCACCGCGAAGGAGGCGGCCGAGGTGACCGCCCGGCACTTCGACGCGCATCTGTCGGCCAACCGGATGTGCGAGGTCGGAATGGACCATGCGACGGCGGGCCGGGGCTACTACTCGGCCCTCCAGGCGCTGGAGTTGGCCACCCGGCCCGCTTGAGGGGCGTGCGGTGCGGTACGGGGCCCGGCGGCGGGTGCGGAACGGCCGGCGTCCCGCACCCGCCGGGGGCCGAACGTCCGCCCGGCGGGTGTGGCAGCGCGCCGGTCAGCGCGTGCGGTGCAGCGCCACCGCTCCCTTGGCCGGGACCGAGAGCTGTGCCTTCCCGTCGTCTCCCACGGTGACCGTGTGGCCGTCGCACGCGGACGGCGCGGCCGCCACGACATTGCAGTAGGTGCCGGCGGGCAGCGAGGTCGCGAAGGTCTGCTTCAGCTCCGCGTCACCGTTGTTGAGGGCGACGAAGCCCTTGCCGCCGCGGCCGAAGGCAAGGGCGCTGCCGCCGTTGTCCCACCAGTCGGTCAGCTCCGCCGAGCCCACCGCGTTGCGGAAGCCGACCATCCCGGTGATCGCCCGCTTGGCGTGCTGACGGGTCCAGCCGCCGCTTCCGCTGGGCGGTCCGGCGTCCTTGTCGGACCACTCGTAGCCGGAGTGGACGTTCGGCGACCCGTAGGGCGAGGCGAGCATGAAGACATTGGCGAGGGTGTAGGCCGCGCCGTCCTTGTAGGTGAGCGTCGAGCCGTTGCGCTCGGTGTCCCAGTTGTCGACGAAGGTACGGGCCTTGTCGCTGCCGAGCTTGCCGTCCGCGATGGACTTGAGCCGGTCGAGGTTGCCGCCCTGGAAGGCGCTCTTGAGGTGGTGGCCGTAACGGAACTCGTCGACGTCGCCGTTGCCGGTGTACTCCTCGGGCTGCACCGCCTCACCGGCGCCGTGGATGACCTCCTGCACCCAGTAACCGGGGTCGCGCATCGTGCCCTTGATGGCGGCGAGGTCGGCGGCGGAGATGTGCTTGGCGGCGTCCACCCGGAAGCCGTCCACGCCCAGTGACCGCAGGTCGTCGAGGTACTTGGCGATGGTGGTGCGGACGTAGTCACGGCCGGTGTCGAGGTCGGCGAGGCCCACCAGTTCGCAGGTCTGGACGTCATTGCGGTCGCCGTAATCGGAGATGCTCTTGCGGCAGCCGTGGAAGTCCTGGTCCTGGTAGGTGCCGGGGTAGTCGTACTTGGTGTACCGGGTGCCGCCGGTGCCCGTACCGGAGCCGGCCGCCATGTGGTTGATGACGGCGTCGGCGATGACCTTGACGCCCGCGGTGTGGCAGGCGCTGACCATCGAGGCGAACGCGGTCCGGTCGCCGAGCCGTCCGGCAATCTTGTAGCTGACGGGCTGGTAGGAGGTCCACCACTGGTCGCCCTGGATGTGCTCGGAGGCCGGTGAGACCTCGACGTAGCCATAGCCGGCCGGACCGAGCTCATCGGTGCACGCCTTGGCGACGTCCGCGTACTTCCACTCGAACAGCGTGGCGGTGACGGTCTTTTCGCCGGGAGGGGTGGCCTGGGAGGACCACGGCGCGAAGGTGGCGAGGCCGGCCGCGGCCAGCACTCCGGCCAGCGCCCCGCCCAGCACACGGGAACGTTGCTGCATCTTGCGGCTCCTTGGTCATGGGGCGCGGCAGCGCGCACCGCGCCCACGAGAGCAGCCACGCGCCGGGCCGTCGTGGGGGGATTTCCGTACCGGAGCCTGCCGTTTGCCTTGTGGACACGTCAAGGCTTTCTGCAAGGCTTTTCAGTGACTTGCGAAAGGTGCTGGCGGTGGCGCGTCCGGTCTTGCCGCCATGGGTCCGGTAATACGGCAAAGAGTCCAAGCGTGCCGTAACAAGAGTCCAATCGGCCCTCTTGTGCCTCAGGCCTCCGGCCGACAGGGTCCTGACCGAGGTTCACGTAGGCCCCGGCAGACCACCGCTCCTGGAGGACCGATGAACGAGGCACCATCGCAGAACGACGACCACAACGAGGCGGGGCCGAGCCGCCGTTCGGTCCTGTGGACCGCCGGTGCGGCGGGCGCCGGCCTGGGGCTCGGCGGCCTCTCGGCCGGATCGGCCGCCGCCGCCGGAACCGCGACGGCCGCCGCCTCCCCCCGCGCCACGGGCCGGACGATGATCGGGGTGCCGTTCGAGCGGCGCAGCACCGTACGCGTCGGCATCATCGGCCTCGGCAACCGGGGCGACAGCATGATCGACCTCTTTCTCGCGGTGCCGGGCGTCCGCGTCGTCGCCCTGTGCGACCCGGTGAAGGAGAAGACCGCCAAGGCCGCCAAGAAGGTCACCACCGCGGGACAGCCGGCGCCCGCCGTCTACACCAACGGCGAGCATGACTTCGAGAACCTCTGCAAGCGCGGCGACATCGACTTCGTCTACGTGGCCACGCCCTGGGACTGGCATTTCGACATGGCGAAGACCGCGATGCTCAACGGCAAGCATGTGGGCGTGGAGTGCCCCCTCGCGCTGCGCCTGGACCAGCTGTGGGAGCTGGTGGACCTCTCCGAGCGCACCCGCAGACACTGTATGCAGCTGGAGAACTGCTGTTACGGCAAGAACGAGATGCGGGTGCTGCGGATGGCCCATGCGGGCCTGTTCGGCGATCTGCTGCACGGCGCCGGCGCATACAACCACGATCTGCGCGGCCTGATGTTCGACCCCGAGTACTACGAGGGGCCCTGGCGCCGGCTGTGGCACACCCGGCTGCGCGGCGACCTCTACCCCAACCACGGCTTCGGCCCGGTCGCCAACTACATGGACATCAACCGCGGCGACCGCGCCGTACGGATCTCCAGCTTCGGTACGCCCGCGCTCGGACTCGCCGCCTACCGCAAGGAGCACATGCCGGCGAACGACCCCAGCTGGAAGGAGTCGTACATCGAGAGCGACCGGACCATCAGCCTCGTACAGACCGCCAAGGGGCGGGTGATCCGGCTGGAGCACGATGTCTCCACTCCGCACCCCTACAGCCGGATCAACAGCCTCGGCGGCACCAAGGGCGTCTTCGAGGACTACCCCGAGCGGATCTATCTGGAGCCGGACCAGAGCAACGACGAGTGGGGCGACTTCAGCAAGTACGCGGAGTGGGACCACTGGCTCTGGAAGGAGCACGCCAACCCGCCCGGCGGGCACGGCGGCATGGACTACATGCTGGTCTTCCGGCTGATGCAGTGCATGCGGCTGGGCCTCGTACCGGACTTCGACGTCTATGACGCGGCGACCTGGACCGCACCGGTGCCGCTGAGCGATCTGTCGATCAAGGCGAAGGGCGCCCCGCAGGAGATTCCCGACTTCACCCGCGGACTGTGGAAGAAGGCGCGGCCGGGGATGGATTCGAAGAAGCCCGAGGAGTAGGAGCCGGGTGCGCTCCGGGCCCGGCGGCGGCCGCGCGCCGGCCGGGCCCACCGCCTCAGGTGTCTCGGGGCGGGGCGGCCGCGGCGCCCGGTTCGGCCACCGCTTCGGGCGGTGTGTGCGGCCCGGATTCCGCCCGCTGGGACACCCGGTCCTGCTCCGCCGGCCCGTCGGCCGGGGCGGAAGCCGGCTCTTCACCGTTCATGACCTTCTTCGCCGTCACCCGGTCCAGTGCGCCCTCCCAGCGGGAGACCGCGAAGACCGCGACACAGTTGCCGAGCAGGTTGGTCGCCACCCGCATCGAGTCCATGATCCGGTCGACGCCGAGCAGCAGGGCGACCGCGGAGGCCGGGACGACCCCCAGCGCGGAGGCCGTCGCGGACAGCGCGAGGAACGCCGAACCCGGTACACCCGCCATGCCCTTGCTGGTCAGCATCAGTACCAGCACCACGGTGATCTGCTGACCGAGCGACAGATCGACGCCGATGGCCTGCGCGATGAAGAGCGTGCCGATGGAGAGGTAGATCGAGGCGCCGTCGAGGTTGAAGGAGTAGCCGGTCGGCAGCACCAGGCCCACCGCGTCGTCCCGGCAGCCCGCGGCCCGCAGCTTCTGCATCATCCGCGGCATCACGGTCTCACTGGAGCCGGTGCCGAGCGCCAGCAGCAGCTCCTCGCGGGTGTAGCGGACGAACCTCCACAGGCTCAGCCCGGTGACGGCCTTGAGGGCACCCGCGAGCAGGACCAGGAAGGCCAGCGCGACGCCGTAACAGACCGCGATCAGCTTGCCGTACGTCGACATCGCGCCCAGGCCGTACTCCCCCACCAGGTGGGCGGTGGCACCGAGGACCGCGAGCGGGGCGAGCCTCATGATGAAGCCGACGACGGTGAACACCACGTCCTGGGCCTGCTCGATCAGCGGCAGGATCTGCGGCACCTTCGTCTGCCCGAGGTGCAGCAGCGCGGCGCCCACCAGGCAGGCCAGTACCAGGACCTGCAGCAGCGAGTTCTCGGCGAAGGCGCCGACCGCGCTGTTCGGCAGCGACTCCAGGACGAACTGGGCGGTGGAGGGCAGCTGTCCGCCGCCCGTCTTGGCATCCACCGCGCCCTTGTCCAGGGACGCCGGGTCGACATGCATCCCGGCACCGGGGTTGAAGACATTGGCGGCCAGCAGACCGGCAACGAGCGCGATGCTGGTCGCCACCTCGAACCAGATCAGGGCCTTGACCCCGATCCGGCCGAAGGCCTTGAGGTCGCCCGCCTTGGTGATGCCGGCGACGACCACACAGAAGACCAGGGGCGCGATCATCGCCTTGATCAGGCGTACGAAGCCGTCACCGAGCGGCTGGAGCGACGTACCCGCCTCCGGCCACAGGCGTCCGACGAGAACGCCGAGGGCCAGGGCGATGAGGACCTGGGTGAACAGGCTGGTGCGCAGGTGACGGCCTGCGCGGCGGGCGAGAGTTCCGGTGGCGTGCGGCACGGGCACTCCTCCATGGACGGATTCTGGGATGCGGAAGTGGACTTCCGCGATCCGCCACTATTGCCGCTTGGTGTTCACCACGAAAGAGGCCGAGGTAACTTCCCCGGAAATCTTGGAGCTTGGTCCAAGGCGGAGCGTGCACCCCGGAGGGATTTGGGCAGGGATGACCGCACTCGCCGCTTTCGCCCCCAGCGGCCGCGCCCGCGCCGGACAGCCCCGTTGCACCCCGTCATGCCCCGTTACGGCCCGCCGAGCCCCTCAGGCCGCAAGGTGCGCCTTGTCCCCCATGACGACGACGGGGTGCCGCGCCGGATCGAGGGCGCGCAGCAAGGCCCGCATCCCGGACTTCGAAACGCTGACGCAGGCGGACGTGCCGCTGCCGTGGTCCAGATGCAGCCAGACCCCGCCACCCTTGGACTGCCCCTGCGGCCGGGTCGGGTCCAGCGGGGAGGTCCCCTTGACGCGGTTGTAGTTGATCGCAACGACATGGTCGAAGTCGTGACGGGTGTTCTTGGCCCAGTACGACGGCGGGGTGAACGCCGAGGAGTGCGTATAGGGCAGCTTGGCGCCGGGGTCCGGGAGCACACCGCCCGCATCCGTCAGTGTGAATACGCCGACGGGGCTGCGCTTGTCCCCTTCGTGATGATTCACCGTCCAGCCGCGCCGGCCGTTGTGCGCGTCCCAACTTCCCTTGCGGTCCCAGCCGTTGGCGCCCTTGTCGTAGAGGACGACGGTGGCGTCGGCGGAGTTCACGCCCGCGCCGTAGACCGCCACGACCTGCCGGGAAGCGGCCGGAATCCGGGACCGCAGGGCCGGGCCGACCTCGGGGATGTGCTGGAGGTGGGTGGTGGACGACCCGCCGCGGGCCGGGCCGCCGGGGCGCTCCCCCTTCGCCGCACCGTCGTCCTTGCCACCGCCGTCCCGGCTGCCGCCCGCACCGCCGCCGCAGCCCGCCAGAAGAACCAGCCCCGCCACGGCCACCGCCGCCGTCCGCCTCGCCCTGCCCGCTGTCCGCATGACCCCCATGGTCCCACCCTGGGCCTGACGGCCGTTCAGCGCCCGCCCCGCCCCGCACCGGCCGCCGCATGATTGTCCGAATCATGTGGTCACAGCGGAAAAACCGTTTGAAATCAGCCCAGTCCGCGGGCCAATCTTCCAAGACCTCCACCGACGACGAAACGCGCGGGAGGGGCATTTCGCCTGCCGGGACGGCCTCCTGCCGCCCCTTCACCACGACTCGGCTGGAACAGCATGCACCTTCGTGACCTTCCGCACCCCGACCCGGGAGTCCCGGACGTCCGTACGGGCGGCGCCTTCCTCCGGTGGCTCTACAGACAGCAGCTCGGCGGCCAGCTCAAGGCCCTCGCCTGGGGGCTGGTGAACGTCGGTGCCATCGCCGCCTCCCCGCTGCCGGTGGGTCTCGCCGTGCAGGCCGTGGTCGACCGCGACGGCGGCCGGCTCCTCCTGGCCGGCGGTCTGATCCTGGCTTTGGGCGTACTGATCGCGCTCGGCGACACCATGCTCCACCGCGCGGCCGTCACCAACTGGATCACCGCCGTCGCCCGGATGCAGCAGCTGCTCGCCCGAAAGACCACGGAACTGGGCTCGGCCATGACCCGTCGGGTGGCGGCCGGCGAGATCGTCACCATCAGCACCGGCGACCTGGAAAAGATCGGCTGGTTCGTCGAGGCCCTCTCCCGGTTCGGTGCCGCGGCGCTGATCACGGTCGGTGTCTCCGTCGCCCTGGCCGTCTACCAGCCGGAACTGGGCGTCCTGGTGGCCCTCGGCGTACCCGTACTGGCGCTGGCCGTCCTGCCGCTGCTGCCGCCCGCGACCCGGCGCGCCGACGCCCAGCGCGAGAAGGCCGGCCAGGCCACCGAGCTGGCCTCCGACACCGTCGCCGGGCTCCGCGTCCTGCGCGGCATCGGCGGCGAGGAACTCTTCCTCGGCCGCTACCGCAACGCCTCGCAGGAGGTGCGCAAGGCCGCCGTCCGCAGCGCCCGGATGTGGTCACTGATCTCGGCCGTCCAGGTACTGCTGCCGGGCCTGCTGCTCATCGCGGTGGTCTGGTACGGCGCCCGGCTCGCCCTCGACGGCACCATCGCCGTCGGCGATCTCGTCACCATCTACAGCGCGGTCGCCTTCCTGCTCTCCCCGCTCCGGCGATTCGAAGAGATCGCCCAGGCCTACTCCTTCGCCAAGCCCTCGGCGAAGCGCACGGCCCACGTCCTGGCGCAGCACCGGCCGGCCGGCGGACGGACCGGGGACGAGGGGGCGACGCCCACCGGCGCTCTGCACGACCCGGTCAGCGGTCTGACCGCCCCGGCCGGCCGGCTGACCGCGGTGGTCTGCGGCGACCCCGACGCCGCGGGCCGGCTCGCCGAACGCCTCGGCGGCCACCCGGCGCAGGCGGAACAAGACGGAGCGGGCGGAGCCGAGCTGTCCGTGGTCCTCGGCGGCACCCCGCTGGACGACCTGCCGCGGGACGCCGCCCGCCGGGCCGTACTCGTCCAGGACAAGGACCCGATGCTGCTCTCCGGCACGCTCGCCGAGCTGCTCGACGTACCGGGCTCCGGGCAGGTGGACGCACAGGACGCGCTGGCCGCGGCCCAGTGCGGCGATGTGCTGACCGCACTGGCGCAGGCCTCGGCCGACGACTCGGGAGACCCGATGCTCACCTACATCACCGAGCGCGGGCGGTCGTTGTCCGGCGGGCAGCGACAGCGGCTGGCGCTGGCCAGATCGCTGGTCACCGACCCGGAGGTGCTGGTGCTCGACGAGCCCACCAGCGCCGTCGACGCACACACCGAGGCCCGGATCGCCGACGGTCTGCGGACGGTCAGGACCGGGCGGACGACGGTCGTGTTCACCTCCAGCCCGCTCCTCCTGGACCGGGCCGAGCAGGTGGTGTTCCTCCAGGAGGACAAGGCCGTCGCCACGGCCACCCACCGCGAACTGCTGCACAGCCACCCCGCCTACCGCGCGGTCGTCACCCGCGAAACGGACCCCGAGCCGGCGCTGTCGACCGGCCAGACCGAGGAGACCGCATGATCGGCCTGGCGCCGCCGGACCACGATCCGGACGCCCCGCAGACCCTCACGACACTCCCCGTCGGCTCACCGGCAACCGTCCGCGGCTACGTCGGCGGCCTGATCCGCCGCCACCGCAGGGCGTTCACGGTACTGATCGCCGCGAACACCGCCGCGGTGATCGCCTCCATGGCCGGCCCGTATCTGCTCGGCGGCGTCGTCGAGCAGCTGTCCGCGGTCGACCGCGACCTCCAACTGGAGCGCACCATCGCGGTGTTCGCCGTCGCGCTGGCCGCGCAGACGCTGTTCGTGCGCATGGTCCGGCTGCGCGGGGCGATGCTCGGCGAGCGGATGCTGGCGGATCTGCGGGAGGACTTCCTCGTACGGTCCGTGGCGCTGCCGCCGGGCGTACTGGAGCGGGCCGGCACCGGCGATCTGCTGTCGCGGATCACCACGGACATCGACCGGCTCTCCAGCGCGATGCGCGAGGCCGTACCGCAACTGACCATCGGCGTGGTGTGGGTGGCGCTGCTGATCGGCGGGCTGACGGTGACCGCGCCGCCGCTGGCCCTGTCCGTGGTGATCGCGCTGCCACTGCTGATCGTCGGCTGCCGCTGGTACTTCAAGCGGGCGCCGAGCGCCTACCGTTCGGAGGCCGCCGGTTACGCCGCGGTGTCCGCCGTGCTCACCGAGTCCGTGGACGCGGGGCGTACGGTCGAGGCCCACCGGCTGGGCGCCCGCCGGATCGCGCTGTCGGAGCGCCGCATCCGGGAATGGACCCAATGGGAACGCTTTACGCTCTTTCTGCGCTCGGTGCTCTTCCCCGTGGTCGAAATGACCCATGTGCTGCTGCTCGCCGCGGTGTTGCTGCTCGGCGGCGCCTTCGTCCTGCAGGGCTGGATGAGTCCCGGCCAGCTGACGACGGGGGCGCTGCTGGCACAGATGATGATCGAGCCGCTCGGCATGATCCTGCGCTGGTACGACGAGCTGCAGGTGGCCCAGGTGTCCATTGCGCGCCTCGTCGGCGTCCGGGAGATCGCACCGGAGGCCACCGACGCGGACCGGCGCCCGGACGGCCGGGACGTCCACGCCGACGGGGTGAGCTTCGGCTACCGCGCGGGCGTCGATGTGCTGCGCGAGGTCTCGCTGCGGGTCCGGCCGGGGTCCCGGCTGGCACTGGTCGGGCCGTCCGGCGCCGGCAAATCGACGCTGGGCCGGCTGCTGGCCGGTATCTACGGACCCCGCGTCGGGAGCGTCACCCTGGGCGGCGCCGAGCTCTCCGCGATGCCCGCCGAGCGGATCCGCGAGCACGTGGCGCTGGTCAACCAGGAACACCACGTCTTCGTCGGCTCGCTCCGCGACAACCTCCTGCTGGCACGCACCGGAGCGGCCGACGCCGAACTGTGGGCCGCGCTCGGCGCGGTGGACGCCGACGACTGGGCGCGTGCCCTGCACAAGGGGCTGGACACCGAGGTCGGCTCGGGCGGACACACCCTCACTCCCGCCCAGGCACAACAGATCGCGCTGGCCCGGCTGGTACTGGCCGATCCGCACACTTTGGTGCTGGACGAGGCGACCTCCCTGCTCGACCCCCGGGCGGCCCGCCACCTGGAGCGCTCACTGGCCAGAGTGCTGAACGGCCGCACGGTCGTGGCCATTGCGCACCGACTCCACACCGCACATGACGCCGATGTGATCGCCGTCGTCGAAAACGGCCGAATCAGCGAACTGGGCAGCCACAACGAACTGGTCGCCGCCAACGGCGCATACGCGGCACTTTGGCGGTCCTGGCATGGCTGATGCGGGGGGGGCTGGCGAGGGGTGGGCTGGGGGCGGTGGCGGAATGGGCTGGGGTTGGGGTTGGGGGTTGGGTGTGGTGGCGGGGAGGGGGCTGGACTCGGTGACGGAATGGGTCGGCTCCGGTGACGGTGCGGCCCGGGGGCTGGGCGTGGTGACCCCGGAGCGGCCCGGGTCCGGTGACGGAGCGGGGCGGGGGCTGAGCGTGGTGACCCGCGGGACGGCCCGGGTCCGGTGACGGAGCGGGGCGGGGGCTGAGCGTGGTGACCCGCGGGACGGCCCGGGTCCGGTGACGGAGCGGGGCGGGGGCTAAGCGTGGTGGCCGGGAGGGGCCTGGCGTTCCACGACGGCCCAGAGGTTGCACCGGAGCCGTCAGGTGGTCAGAGCCCGGCCTGGTCAGGGCAGGACAGAGCCGGCCTGCTCCAGGCAGGACGGCGACCGGCCTGGCCAAGGCACAAAATCCCGCCCAGGCACGCCGGTCCGGGCGGGGACCAGGTCAACCGGTGATGCCGGCACCGGACAGCGGCGCAGACCTCATGAAGTCTGCGCCGCCGGTTCGGGATGCGGGGCGGGTCAGCCGACGGAGCCGCCGCGCATGGCCTTGCGCAGGTCGCTCGTCTGCTGAGCAAGGGTCTTCAGATCGACCTTCTTGAGGGAGGGCGAGGACGCGTCGCCCACCCCGATCACGTCACCGACCGAGGTGCTGTCGGCCCAGACACACAGGGGGATATAGGAGCCGCCGCCCTTGGAGATCCCGCAGCGCAGGACGGCTCCCTTCGCGTCAGGGTCCTGGAGATCGAAGTCCTTGGGCGCGACGGCCATCTCGTTGGGGGCGAAAGCTGCCTGCACCCGCTGCGCGGGGTTGGACACCGTCCCCCCACCGGTGTGGACACCCAGGACGACCGAGGGACTGTTCTTCGGGTGGTAGACCGAGTCGACCTGGGTCAGACCCTTCAACTCCGGGTACGACGAGGGGTCCCGCTTCGCCGGCGGGTACATCTGCGCAGTGGCCTTCGCGTCGTAGCGAAGTTCAGCCGGCGTCGACTTCACCACCTTGGGGATTGCCAACTTCGCTCCGTCGGAGGTGTTCTCCCCCTGCCCCTGCCCCTGCCCCTGGCTCTGTCCCTGGCCCTGACTCTGCCCTTGCCCCTGTCGCGCCTCGGTGTCGTCGCCACCACCGAGCATCGACCACGCCAGGAAGCCGCCCCCGGCGAGCAGCACGACGGCCGCCAGGACGACGGCCAGGATCAGTCCGGTGCGGCGCTTCTGAGGAGGCGGAGGTGGAGGCTGCGGAGCGAAGCGCGCGCCGCCCCCCTCGTAGCCCGGCAGTCCGGTCGGCGGCGTCGAGCCGTTCTGCGGCGGAACCGGTGCGCCGGGGTATGGCGGCTGCGGGGCGCCATACCCGGGCTGCGGCATCTGCGGCGGCTGGTGAGTCACAGTGGTCGGTTCCCTCATCATCATGGGTTGCAGGAGCCTGGACATCCTTCCGCACCCCTTGCAGGCGCCGACGTCAGGGTCCTGGTGTAGGGCGACTTGGGCAGGTACTTAATCCGCAGACGACCGCGTTGCCGAGCGGGCCGTCTGACTCACCTTGGGACGCATGCCGCCCCTACGCTCCGTACATCAATCCGGTCGAGGGCAGCTGTGCACACGTGAGGACGGCCCGCTGGCCCAGCTTGGCACCGGCGCCCGCACCCGCACCCGCACCCGCACCCGCACCCGCACCGAGCTGATCAGCCTGCCCCGATTCCAGCAGGGCAGGCCCTAGCCAGCCCAACCCCGGGTCCCCGCAAGGGTGTTGTGTGCCCACGGAATGTCGTTGTCGAGCACGTATGGAATCCCATACAGCACCTGCCGGTCGGCCAGCAGCTTGCGCCCTCGGCCCGGGGGACGGAACCGGCGCTCCTTTCGCGGGAGCAAGGGATTGACCAGCTCCCACAGCTCATCCGACACCCTGCACGGTGGCGTTCCCACGACGGGCCGACACCGAGCACACAGCCCGGACGCGCCTGCCGGCCCAGGTCCACCTCATTGCGTCAGGGCGTCAGGGCGACAAGGCGACAGCGCGACAGGGCCTCGTGACCGATACCGCCGCATCGGCGCTCTGCTGCTGCGCGGCGCGCGTCAGGGGGAAGACGCCGCACGCTCGGCATCAGGTACACACCAGATGCCCGATGTAGCCGCGTGCGAGATGTCAGATGTAGCCGAGTGCGCCCAGACCGCCGAGGCCGCCCAGCACCATGAACAGCGGCATCAGCACCTTCAGCTCCACCCAGCTGCCGGCCTTGAAGCGCATGCCCTTGGGCGGGCCGAGGGGGTACCAGCGCTTACGGCCTATCGGGATGGGCCACAGGACGGGGCAGCCCGAGACGGTCAGGGCATCGCCGATGTCATGGACCAGCGCGCCGAGGACGACCGGCAGGCCCAGCCAGAGGTACTGCTGCCCCGGCTCGGTGAACAGCCAGCTCGCACCATTGCCCGGCTGGTCGAGAATGCCGGCCAGGATCCAGGCCGAGGCCGCACCCAGCAGCCACACCAGCACATCGCTGGACACCCGTGCCGCCCGCCACAGCAACCCCTCGATGGCGAGCACCATATGGACGAAGAGGATGCCGAGGACCGCCCAGCGGCCGCCCTGCATCGCCAGCAGCGACATCCCGCCACCGACCAGCACGGCCCACACCCAGGTGTGAGTGAGCGTGCGGTGACCTCCGTTGCGGTTCGAGTCCCCGCGCATCTTGGTCGCCTTGTAGACGGCGTGCGAGATGGCGTCGACCGCCTCGCACAACATCCGCGACAGCGGGCCGAAGGCCCGCGAGATGGTCGCGGACTTGTGGTCGAGGTCCGGGGCAAGCGCCGCTCCGGCACAGATCAGAGCCCCACAGACGAGCACCGGCCAGGGCATCGGGTGTCCGGCGGCAGCCGCCGCAGCGCCCACCCCCAGCCAGGCCGCGGCCCCGGACAGCGAGTGCGCCGGTCCCATCATGGTTCTTCCCACCCCTTGTTCTCTTGCGCATGTCCACCTGCGCGGTTATGTGGCTCTCGCACTGCTGAGCCGCGCCGCTGACGCCCGGTCGGCGACTCAGCGTAGCGCCAGATGATCTCCGCACGAGGAGGGGGTGAGCCAACTCCTGTCCCACCTGATGGGGACAGCCCACTCCAGCTGCACGGGGGAATGCGCTGCTTGCGAGGCGCTGTCTGCCGATCCCGCACTTCTGACGCTGCGTCACTTTCTGGACATGGCGCAGCCACAGCGCATTGTTGGGGCGAAGGACTCGGAGGCAAGGGTCAGGGGCGGGAAGGGGCAGGGCAGACCAAGAGGTGGGCAGAGTCGGGACCGAGAGGGGGAGAAAGACCGGCGGACAAAGGAGACGAGGGGCGCAAGCGGGGATGGGGTGGAGCGGGAGGTGAACCGGGGCCTGAGAAGGGGCGAGCAAGGCCCGGGGTGAAGGGAACCAGCAGGGGGGAGGGTAGGGGCGAGGCGGGCTGGGATGGCAGCGGTTGAGGGCGGGCTCGCGACCGGGCCGAGGTGGGGTGGGGTGGGGTGGGGTGGGGTGGGGTGGGCGGTATCCCGAGGCCTCCCCTCCCCTCCCCCCGCCTCCGCCACCACCCCCGCCTCGACTCCATCTCCCGATCAGTCGGCGCCCCAATCAGTCGGCGCCCCGACCAGTCGGTGCCCCAATCAGTCGGCGCCCCGATCGTGGGACGCCCCGATCGCGGGACGACGCCCCAACCCCTCACCCCAGCGACACAGAACGGGAACCTCCGCACAGCTCAGCAACCACCGCACCCCGGGTGATCTCCGCCACGCACCGAGCGCACCGCCGCACGAAGCGGGATCAGCGATGACGACAGTGCGTCCGCAGTCGTGTACGGGTTGTAAAGACCTTGCGCGGAAGCCTCCCTGGATGCCGGGGCTGTCGGGGCTACCGGGAGCCGGAAGGGGGCGTCACCGCCTTCCTTCCGTGGGCGTCGCGGGTTCACTCGCCCCGACGCGGGGCGGCCGGCTATCGGGCCCGGAGGTCTACGTTCTTGCAGGTCAGGGGGGATTTCGCGGTGGCGGGTGGGGCTGCGGCGAGGGGCTTTGCGGGGAGGGGCGGGCCGCAGGGCGAGTGGTTTGTGGGGGTGTCGATCTTCGGCCGGGCTTCCTCTGGGCCGCCGGTTCCCTGATCTGGGCCGAAGACAGGCAGTATGGGGGGCGTGACCCTCATCGATCATCTGCCGAACGACGCCGACCCCGATGCCCTCTTCGAAGCCTTTTCGGGCTGGGCCGAGCAGCAGGGCATCGCGCTCTACCCTGCCCAGGAGGAGGCGCTGATCGAGGTGGTCTCCGGAGCGAACGTCATCCTGTCCACCCCCACCGGCTCCGGTAAGAGCCTGGTGGCGGCCGGCGCGCACTTCACCGCTCTCGCCAATGATCAGGTCACCTTCTACACCGCGCCCATCAAGGCGCTGGTCTCGGAGAAGTTCTTCGATCTGTGCAAGATGTTCGGCACCGAGAACGTCGGCATGCTCACCGGCGACGCATCGGTCAACGCCGACGCACCGGTGATCTGCTGCACCGCCGAGGTGCTCGCCTCGATAGCGCTACGGGACGGCAAGGACGCCGACATCGGCCAGGTCGTGATGGACGAGTTCCACTTCTATGCCGAGCCGGACCGTGGCTGGGCCTGGCAGATTCCGCTGCTCGAACTGCCGCAGGCGCAGTTCATCCTGATGTCGGCGACGCTCGGCGACATGTCGCGCTTCGAGGGGGACCTGACCCGGCGCACGGGGAAGCCGACGTCGGTCGTGCGCTCGGCCACGCGGCCGGTGCCGCTGTCGTACGAGTACCGCACGACGGCACTCACGGAGACACTCACCGAGCTGCTGGAGACCCGCCAGTCTCCCGTCTACATCGTGCACTTCACTCAGGCCGCCGCCGTGGAGCGGGCGCAGGCCCTGATGAGCATCAATATGTGCACACGTGCCGAGAAGGACGAGATCGCTCAGCTCATCGGCAACTTCCGGTTCACCACGAAGTTCGGACGCAACCTGTCGCGGTATGTCCGCCATGGCATCGGCGTGCACCACGCCGGCATGCTGCCGAAGTACCGCAGGCTCGTCGAGAAGCTGGCGCAGGCGGGTTTGCTGAAGGTCATCTGCGGTACGGACACGCTCGGCGTGGGTGTCAATGTCCCTATCCGTACGGTGTTGTTCACCGCGCTGACCAAGTACGACGGCTCGCGGGTGCGGACGCTGCGGGCGCGGGAGTTCCATCAGATCGCCGGCCGCGCCGGCCGGGCCGGCTTCGACACCGCGGGCTTTGTGGTCGCGCAGGCTCCCGAGCATGTCGTGGAGAACGAGAAGGCGCTGGCGAAGGCGGGCGACGACCCCAAGAAGCGCCGGAAGGTGGTGCGCAAGAAGGCGCCGGAGGGCTTCGTCAACTGGGGTGAGAACACCTTCGAGAAGCTGATTGCGTCCGATCCGGAGCCGCTGAACTCCCGTTTCCGGGTGACGCACGCGATGCTGCTGTCCGTGATCGCCCGGCCGGGCAATGCCTTCGAGGCGATGCGCAAGCTCCTCGAGGACAACCATGAGCCGCGCAAGAACCAGATCAGGCACATCCGGCGGGCCATCGCGATCTACCGCTCGCTGGTGGACGGCGGGATCGTGGAGCGGCTGGCGGAGCCGGACGCGGAGGGCCGGATCGTCCGGCTGACCGTGGATCTTCAGCAGGACTTCGCGCTCAACCAGCCGCTGTCGACGTTCGCCCTGGCCGCGTTCGACCTCCTCGACCCCGAGTCGCCGTCGTACGCGCTGGACATGGTCTCGGTGGTGGAGTCCACGCTGGACGATCCGCGGCAGATCCTGGCCGCGCAGCAGAACAAGGCCCGGGGCGAGGCGGTCGCCCAGATGAAGGCCGACGGCGTCGAGTACGAAGAGCGCATGGAACGGCTCATGGACGTCGAGTACCCCAAGCCGCTGGAAGAGCTGCTCTTCCACGCCTACGGCCTCTACCGCAAGAGCCACCCGTGGGTCGGCGACCACCCGCTGTCGCCGAAGTCGGTCATCCGCGATATGTACGAACGCGCCATGACCTTCACGGAGTTCACGTCCTTCTACGAGCTGGCGCGCACCGAGGGGATCGTGCTGCGCTACCTGGCGAGTGCGTTCAAGGCGCTGGACCACACCGTGCCGGACGATCTGAAGTCCGAGGACTTCGAGGACATCATCGCCTGGCTGGGCGAGATGGTGCGGCAGGTCGACTCCAGTCTGCTGGACGAGTGGGAACAGCTCGCCAATCCGGAGGTGGAGACGGCGGAGCAGGCCGCGGAGCGGGCGGATCAGGTCCGGCCGGTCACGGCCAACGCGCGGGCGTTCCGTGTGCTGGTGCGCAATGCGATGTTCCGGCGGGTGGAGCTGGCGGCGCTGGACAAGGTCGAGGAGCTCGGCGAGATGGATGCCGATTCCGGCTGGGACGTGGACGCCTGGGGCGAGGCGATGGACGCCTACTGGGACGAATACGACGAGCTGGGCACCGGTCCGGATGCGCGCGGCCCGAAGCTGCTGCAGATTCAGGAGGATGCCGAGCACGGACTGTGGAAGGTGCGGCAGACTTTCGCCGACCCGAACGGTGATCACGACTGGGGCATCTCCGCGGAGGTGGATCTGGCCGCCTCCGACGAGGAGGGGCGCGCGGTCGTGCGGGTCACGGACGTGGGTCAGTTGTGAGGCGGCGGCTTCGGCCGAGGCCGCCGAGGGATATGACGGAGGGCCACCGGTCATGACCAATCCTGCCGAGAAGCTGGTCGATCTGCTGGATCTCGAGCAGATCGAGGTGAACATCTTCCGGGGCCGCAGTCCCCAGGAATCGCTGCAGCGGGTCTTCGGCGGGCAGGTCGCGGGCCAGGCGCTGGTGGCGGCCGGGCGGACCACGGAAGGGGACCGCCCGGTCCACTCGCTCCATGCGTACTTTCTGCGGCCCGGCCGGCCGGGGGTGCCGATCGTGTACCAGGTCGAGCGGGTCCGCGACGGGCGGTCCTTCACCACGCGCCGGGTCGTCGCCGTCCAGCAGGGACGCACGATCTTCAATCTGACCGCCTCCTTCCACAAGCCGGAGCCCGGCTTCGATCATCAGTTGCCGATGCGTCGGGCGGTGCCCGACCCGGAGGATCTGCCGACGGTTGCGGACGAGGTCCGCGAGCGCCTGCGCGATCTGCCCGAGGGGCTGGAGCGGATGGCGCGCAGGATGCCGTTCGAGATCCGGTATGTCGACCGGCTGCGCTGGACGCCGGACGAGATCGAGGGTGCGGAACCGCGCAGCGCGGTGTGGATGCGCGCGGTCGGGCCGCTGGGCGACGATCCCCTCGTCCACACCTGTGCGCTGACCTACGCCAGCGATATGACGCTGCTGGACGCCGTCCGCATCCCCATCGAACCGCTCTGGGGGCCGCGCGGGTTCGACATGGCCTCGCTCGACCATGCGATGTGGTTTCACCGTCCGTTCCGCGCGGACGAGTGGTTCCTCTACGACCAGGAGTCGCCGATCGCCACCGGAGGCCGGGGGCTGGCCCGCGGGCGGATCTACGACCGGGAGGGCAGGCTGCTGGTCTCGGTCGTCCAGGAGGGGCTGTTCAGGAAACTCGGCGGCTGACCGGGGCGGGTGGCGGAGGTCGCGGCGGCGGGTTTCCGCAGCCGTCCCGGGTCTTCCCTGCGGGCCGTTTCGAGCTCGCGGGAGAGGTTGACGCGGTACCACATCACCTCGTCGAACTCGTCCGCCGTCAGCACGCGTTCGAAGGATTCCCGGGCGGCCGGGGTCACCGTGATCACGGAGGCCAGAACGGGCCGTAGCCGGCGCAGCAGGGACCGCTCCCGCGGGTCCTCGGCCACCGAGGCCAGTTCCTCCGGGGGCAGCACGGCGGCGATCACCGCTGCCGCTTCCCAGGGATCGTCGGTCTGCCCCATGAGCTGGGCGACCCGTCGGCTGCGCCACTGGCGGGCCCGCCAGTCCTGTCCGCTGTCGAGCATCACCCGCATCGCCGCAGGGGTGTTGCCCCGCATCAGGTCGGGTTCGCGGTCGGCGAAGTCGGTGACCTCGGCCGCGAGATAGAGCCAGACCACCGCGCCGTAGCGGTTCACATAGAACCTGACGGGGCCGAAGCAGCCGGCCCGGGTCAGGCGCACGACCCGTCCGGGGCCGATGCCCATCAACTCGGCCGCCTCGTTGGTGCTGACCGTGCGGATCCGTTCGCGGAGCGCGTCGGGGAAGCCCGGCTCGGCCTGCAGTCGGGCGATCTCCTCCGCCGGGACCCGGCGTCGGCCGAGCGATCCGCCGGCTCCCGGCCGGCCGACGGTCCCGGCCAGGACCGTCCGCACCTTTCCGAGCTGGGTGGCGAGCTCCAACTCGCCGGTCCTCAGCTCCAGTTCACGGGCCGCTCGCCCCATGGTGAGCGTCTGCTGCCCGTCGCACATCACTGTCATGTCGGTTCCCCCGCAACTCGGTCGATCACTGACAGTGACGACTGTAGCCGCAGGCGATGACAGTGGGTCAACCCCCGCCTCAGACCTGTGGATAACTTTCCGGCTGGCGGACCGCGACGCCCAGATGCTCGCCGACACGGTTGACCAGCAGCGTCATTTCGTAGGCGACCTGGCCCAGGTCGGCGTCGGCTCCGGCCAGCACGCACAGGCAGCTGCCGTCCCCCGCCGCCGTCACGAACAACACCCCGTCGTCGAACTCGACCATGGTCTGGCGCACCCGCCCGATGCCGAAGTGGAGCGCCGACCCCTTAGCGAGGCTGTGCAACCCCGAGGCGACCGCCGCGAGATGCTCGGCGTCCTCCCGCTGCAGTCCCTCGCTCGCCCCGGTCACCAGGCCGTCGTTGGAGAGCACCAACGCGTGCCGCACCTTCTCCACCCGTTTGGTCAGGTCGTCCAGCAGCCAGTCGAGTCCGCTGCTCAATGCCATTGCTGCTTCCTCCCCGTGTCTGAGCCCGCGCTCTTGGCCGGACCGCAGCCCGTGGTCCGTTCAAAGGCTGCCCTGCCAGCCTGTCCCACCTCCGCCGTCTCGGCAAGCGGCCCCACGGCCCGGCGTGCCACGCGGCGCCGGTTCGTGCCGCATGGCCGAGGATGTCGGCATGGCACACAAGATGACGAAGGACGAGTGGCAGAGGTTCCTTTCCGAGGGCACCCGTACCGGCAAGCTGGCGACGGTACGGGATGACGGCGGCCCGCACGTCGCCCCGGTGTGGTTCCTCATGGACGGTGACGAGCTGGTGTTCAACACCGGGGAGGAGACGGTCAAGGGCCGCAACCTCGCCCGCGACGGCAGAGTGGCACTGTGCATCGACGACGACCGGCCACCGTTTTCCTTCGTGGTGGTACAGGGCGCCGCGGAGATCAGCAGCGAGCTGGCGGATGTCCGTCACTGGGCGACCCGGATCGCGGCCCGCTACATGGGCGAGGAGCAGGCGGAGGAGTACGGCGCCCGCAACGGTGTTCCGGGCGAGCTGGTGGTACGGGTCAGGATCGACAAGGTCATCGCGCTGGCGGACGTGGCGGGCTGAGGGGCATGTGGCGCGGGCCGTCCGGCGCCGCGCCACATGCCGCCGCCGGTCATCCCACCGAATCCAGCACCCTGGCGGAGTGCCGCCGCCCCGCGTGCTCGACGAGCCGCACCAGCACTTCCTTGCCGGAGTCGCGGTCCCTCGCGTCACAGAGCACGACGGGGGTGCCGCGGTCCAGGTCCAGCGCGCGGGCCACCTCGTCGGCGCCGTAGGAGCGGGACTCCGCAAAGCAGTTGACGGCCACCAGGAACGGGATCGCGCGGCGCTCGAAGTAGTCGACCGCCGGGAAGCAGTCCTGCAGGCGCCGGGTGTCGGCCAGGACGACGGCGCCCAGTGCGCCCTCCGACAGGTCGTCCCACAGGAACCAGAAGCGGTCCTGCCCCGGGGTGCCGAAGAGGTAGAGGGACAGGCCCTGGCGGATGGTGATGCGGCCGAAGTCCATCGCCACCGTGGTGGTGCCCTTGCGGTCCACTCCCCCGGTGTCGTCGACCGTCTCACCCGCCTCGCTGAGCCGTTCCTCCGTACGCAGCGGGTGGATCTCGCTGACCGAGCCCACCAGGGTTGTCTTGCCCACGCCGAAGCCGCCCGCGACTAAGATCTTCAGGGTCAACTCGGCGTCGAGGCCCGGGGCTGCGCCCTCCGGGGCCCCTTGTGCGGCGTTCATCAGCCGTCTCCTCCAGGATGCAGGGTCCTGCGCGTCATGGGGTATGCGGATCCATGGCTCGACGGGGGGAGCCTTCGGCGGCAGAGGACCGCCCGAAATCCATGGCGAGGAACGTATCGCCCGCTGACAGGGATTTTCTCGAAAATGCCAAAGCCGTCACGTCTTCCGATCAAGAAGCCCATGTACCTCCGAATTCGTGATAGTTGGCCCCTGGCGAGGCGGAGCGACACGGGTCACCGGCCCCGGTGACCGGCTCCACGGGTGCCCTGTGCGCCTGCACCGCCCGCCTCGCCGACCGTCGCACTCCCGGAGGAGCCCGATGACCGACCACCACGCCGACCGTCCGCACGAGGTCCGTACGTTCTTCGCGTCACGCGCCGCCACCTGGGACGCGAAGTTCCCCGACGACGGCCCCGCCTATGCGGCAGGCGTCGCCGAACTGGGCCTCCAGGAAGGCGAGCGGGTCCTGGACGCCGGCTGCGGTACGGGACGCGCGCTGCCCGCGCTGCGGGCGGCCGTGGGACCGCGAGGAACGGTGCTGGGCGCCGATCTCACGCCCGAGATGCTGCAGGCCGCCGTCCAGGCCGGGCGCGACCGTGACGCGGCGCTGCTGCTCGCGGACGTGGCCCGGCTGCCGCTGCCCGACACCGCGCTGGACGCCGTCTTCGCCGCGGGTCTCCTCTCGCATCTGCCGGACTCGGCGGGCGGTCTCACCGAACTCGCCAGGACCGTACGCCCCGGTGGCCGGCTGGCTCTCTTCCACCCCATCGGGCGGGCCGCCCTCGCCGCGCGCAAGGGCCGCCCGGTCACGCCCGACGATCTGCGGGCGGCGCCGAATCTGCGGCCCCTCCTCACCGACTGCGGCTGGGAACTCGTCCGGTACGAGGACGAGGACGCCCGCTACCTGGCGCTGGCGGTCCGCCGGGGATGACGGCACGCGGACAGCACCGGTGTCTCAGGACGCCGCCGGGCCCTCCCCGTGCGGAACCGGGCAGCTGCCGGTGCGGCGGGAGGCGGGGAAGGTGCCGAGCTCGGCGACCCGGAAGCCGTTCGGATAGCCCTTGATCTCGGGGTTCTGGCGGGCGTAGTGCGGGGTGCGGCGGGGCGGCAGCAGCCGTACGGCCTTGGCGCGCAGCTTCAGGGCGGTCCGTACCGCCTTCTGGACCGCCGGCTTGGGCCGCTCGTACCGGAAGGCGTGCAGCAGCGAGTCGTCCAGGAGGGCCATGCTGGCACCGCGCACCACCGGGGCGAGCGGGCCGTACCACCCCGCCATCAGGTCCAAGGTCGCGTCCGAGACCCTTCGCGCGCCCTCGTCCCAGCCGAAGTGCGCCTCCTCGTAGGCATCGAGGCACTGCTCGAAGTCCTCGTAGGTCTGCGGGAGTTCGGTGATGCCCATATGGCGGCCGAGGGTGCGGTAGTAGGTGGCGACGGCATGCTGCTCGTGGGCGGTCAGCCGCCGCCAGCCGTAGTCGTCGAGCCACCGTTTGGGCACCACCACGAAGGTGCACAGGACATAGCGCATGTCCTCGTTGCTGATGTCGTAGCTGCGGTGCATCTGGTTGATGCGGCGGATCGCCGTCCGGCCGTCGTCGCTGTCGAAGCCGTGCTCGACGACGGCGTCCAGGAGGAGCGCGGTGTCGTCATAGCGCTTTTGGGTACGGTCCGTCAGCTCCGCCGTCTCGGCGAGCAGCCGGCCGATGCTCGGCACGGCATAGGTGCGGTAGAGCGCCAGCTCCAGGGCGCGGGTGAGGTCCCAGGGGAATTCATGGGTCGCGATGATGCGGTAGATCCGCAGGAAGTCGCGCTCCGGGTCGAGCCGCCGGATCTCCCTCAACCAGTCGTAGCGCCGCACCTGACAACCGTCCCTTCGTTCGCCGAAGCGCCAATTTTACGGGCGTGGGCGGCACTTGAACGGTGCAGCGGGGCGTCAGATCACGTCGCGCGGTGGCCGGAATCAGTCACGCCGGGAGGTCTCCCATGAGTGCTTCGGCACACCGGCCGGCTGCCGACCGCCGCGGGTGCCGCGCCCCGGGGTACGCGCGTCGGCACCGTAGCGGTCGGTGAGCGTGGGATCCACCACCGCCAGCGCCGCCTTGACCGGCATGCCGGTGCGGCCGGCGAGCGCCAGCCGCTCCTTGACCTCGCGTGGTGTGCGCGGCCGGTAGCCCGGCCCCGTACCGCAGCATCCGCCGTGGAAGGTCAGCCCGGCGCGCAGCACAGCCTCCAGCGCACGCCAGCCGGCCGCGTCGCGCCGTTTGGGCACCGCCACATCCGCGCCCGCGTTGATCAGCTCACCACGGCACTGCGGGCAGTGGCCGGGCCCCTGCGAGACCGGCGTCTTCTTCCACGCGGCCCGGCAGGCCAGGCACACAAAGTGCATCCGGCGGCTGTAAAAACACATCCACGCAGCGTACGGCTGGTGACAAGCCCGTACCAAGCCAATTAGGGTGCGCCGACGTACTCCGCAATGGACCGATGGGGAGGCCCGCGTGCCCACGACCGAGAGCGCCGACAACGACCAGTTGTTCGTGCTGACGGCGGTGCTGCTGACGCCCGCGCAGTTCCCGAGCGTGCTCGGCGACGACTACCCCGAGGTGTGCACAGGGCTGGGCCTCGAACCGTACGCGGAGGGCTACGGGCTGGTCCTCGGTCAGGACGGCGACGGGGCACGCTGGACCGTGGTGACGGAGGATGTGTCACTGGTCGCCTGCGCGATCGCGGCCTGGGACTGCGGCATGGAGTACGACCTCTCGCCCGGCGAGAACAGCATCGTCGGGGCGCTGCCCGGCTGGCCGCTCGCGCTCGCCGTAGCGGCACCGGGTGTGCCGCAGCCGCACGACCCTGAGCCGCAGGAGGGCGACCCGGCACCGCTCACCCCGCCGGACGCCGAGGAGTGGGGGCCGGCGCAACGGCGGCTCGGCGCGGACGAGATCGCCATGCAATGGGCGGCGTGGCGTGATCAGGTGGAGGGCGACGTCAGCTTTGCCGAGCCGGGTGATCAGGCGCACAAGGGGGTGCGGCGGGTGCTGGAGGAGGCCCGCGGCTATGTGAACGATCCGCCGCCGCCCGGGCGGGTGCGGTCGTCGTTCGCGGCCGGTGAGGCGCGCACACTGCGGGTTGACGGGCCTGGTTGGAGCATGGTTGCCCGTACCGATGACATCGCGTTCGTGCTGCTGGACGAGGAGCCGGGCGAGGTCCATCCGGTGGGCCGCGGCCCCGAACTGCCCGGCCTGCTGACGTCACTCGACGAGCTGTCGACGCGGCCGGTCTGACTCGCCGGTTCGCGGAGCGTTGCGGCAGGTGGGGTTGGGGCCTTGCGGGTCTCGTGCGGGCCGCTTGGGCGGTGCGGCTTGGGCGGTGCGGCTTGGGGCGGTGCGGGGTGCGTGGCTGCCGTCCGGCTTTGTGGGGGCTGGGGCCGTGCGGGATCCGTGTCTGCCGTCCGGGTCCGTGGGGGCTGGCGCTGTGCGGGTTGCGTGGTTGCCGCGGGGGTCGGAGGGGACGCACCGGCACCCGTCCTCGGCGCGGGCGACGCGGGTCCATGGGATTGATTGCCCCGGCGTTCGCTCCGGTCCTGCGGGCGGGCCCCGGTACATCCCCTCCAACCATTCAGCGTTGCCGACTGCGGCCCGGTGACACCGTCCGTTACGACCCAGACCCTGGCCGCGCCCAACGAGCGGCCCGGCCAGGTCCCTGCCAAGACCTGCTGCGTACGGCCGTGACGGTGATCGGTACGGCGGGAGAGCCGCGCACGTACGGCGGTCGGAGGGGATGTCCGGTGAGCCGCCCGCAGGACCGGAGCGAACAACGGGGCTCCCAACCTCCGGGACCAGGGCCGCCCGCGCCGAGGACGGGTTACCGGGCGTCCCCTCCGACCCACCACCCACAACCCGTAGGCGAAACGGCCCCAGCCCACGGCAACCCCGCACCAACCCCGGCCCCAGCCCACGGCAACCCCGCACCAACCCCGGCCCCAGCCCAGGGCAACCCCGCACCGAAGCCAGCCCACGGCAACCCGCGTACGTTCAGCGGCCGAGCTGTTTGCGGCTGACGCGGCGCAGGCGGCGTCGTTGGGAGGAGTCGAGTGTCAGATACGCGACGGCCGGGATTCCGACCATGACCAAGAGGGCCGCCCAGAAGGGCAGCAGCCACAGCAGGATCACTCCCACCGCGACCCCGCCGACCGCGACCTTCGCCTGTGTGGACATCCTTCACGCCCCTTCCGCGGCGCATGCCGCGCTCTGTGTACTCCATTGAACGCCGTTTTCGCGCTGCAGGTTCCTTCCAAGGGTGCGCTGTCATGTACCCTCGGGCGCTCCAGTCGCCAGTAGTCAAACTTGAGGAGTCTAGGACCCAGTGACATCCCTTCCCGCGGTCACCCCCGCTCAGCTCTCCGCACTCGCGCAGTGCGCAGCGGTTTTCCTGCCGTCGGATCCGCCACGGGCCGGGCGGATCGCCTTCTGGCGGCCTGATGGTGAACCCGTGGGGGACGCGTCGCTGGGCGTGGCCCTGCCGGACGACGACGGCGGGGTCTCCTTGTGCGAGGTTCCGGCCCTGGTACTGACGGTGGCCGACGCGGTGCCGGTGCTCACCCGTGCGCGGGCCGGCCGCGACGCCCATCCGGCTGCCGCCTTCTGGGGGGCCGCCTCCGTACTGGCGCTGCAGCTCGCGGCCCGTGGCCGGATACTGCCCGGGGTCAGCCCGGCCGGATACGACGCCTGGCGGCTGGGGCCGCTCGACCCGGAGGACCTGGCGCGGCTGCGCGATCTCGCCGCCGCGATGCCGCCGTACGCCCACGCCGCCCCGCTCCCGGACACCGACCCGTTGCAGCTGCCGGATCCCGAGCGGCACGTCCGGGCCTTCCTCGACGCGGTGGCGGACGGGCTGCCGCGCTCCCCCGGCGCCGCGCTGGCGACCGGAGCGCCGGCCTTCGCGGTGACCGCCCCGCAGCACATCCCCGAACAGCGCGCCTGGGCCGCTGACGTCGCCGCGGGGCACGACGCGGGCGTACGGATCTCCCTGCGGGTGGAGGTGCACGGCGCGCAGGCGGTGGAGGCGATGGCCCCCGATGGGCGGGGCGGGGAGCAGCCCGGCGAGGCGGATGCGGCCGGAAGCCGGTTGCGCGGCGATGCGGCCGGTGGCGCCGGCGCTCGGTCCCGCTTCACGTTCAAGGCCGTTCTCCAGTTGCACAGCCTCACCGATCCGACGCTGGTCGCGGATGCCGCGGAGGTGTGGGCGGGGGCTTCGACGGCCGGGCAGGCGTTCGGGCCGCGGGCGCGGATGGACACGCTGCTGACGTTGCGCCGGGCAGCGGACGCCTGGGCGCCGCTCACCCCGTTGTTGTCCGCGGCGGTGCCCGATGCGCTGGATCTTGCCGACGAGGAGATCGCCGAGCTGCTCGGGCCGGCCGCCGGTGCGCTGGCCGCCGCCGGGGTGCAGGTGCACTGGCCGAAGGAGCTGGCGCGCACGCTGAGCGCGCGGGCCGTGGTGGGGCCGCCGGAGGCGGGCGGCGGTGACGAACCCGAGGGGAGGGGCGCGGGGCTGCCCTCGCTGTTGTCGGCGGATGCCCTGCTCTCGTTCAGCTGGCGGTTCGCGGTGGGGGACCAGGAGATCGACAGGGCGGAGCTGGACCGGCTGGCCGAGGCGGGGCGGCCGCTGGTGCGGCTGCACGGTCAGTGGGTGCTGATCGATCCGGCGGCGGTGCGGGCCGCCCGGGACCGGCAGGAGCGTAAGGTCACGCCGCTCGATGCGCTCGGCGCCGCGCTCACCGGCAGTGTCGAGGACGGGAACGGCGGCCGGGTGGAGGTGGCGGCCTCCGGCTGGCTGGCCCGGCTGCGCGACCGGCTGGCAGACCCGGAGGGCGGCGACACCACGCCGGTCCGGCAGCCTGCGGCGCTCACCGCGACGCTGCGCGACTACCAGCTGCGCGGGCTCGGCTGGCTGCACCGGATGACCTCGCTGGGGCTGGGTGCCTGTCTCGCCGACGACATGGGGCTGGGGAAGACGATCACGCTCATCTCCCTGCATCTGCACCGGCAGACCGCTCCCGAGTCGGCCGGTCCCACCCTTGTCGTCTGCCCCACCTCCCTCATGGGCAACTGGCAGCGGGAGATCGAGAAGTTCGCGCCGGGCACCCCGGTACGGCGCTTCCATGCCGGGAGGCGCAGTCTGGCGGAGCTGGCGGACGGCGAGTTCGTGCTCACCACGTACGGGACGATGCGGGTCGATGCCGGGAAGCTGGCGGAGGTGGGCTGGGGGCTGGTCGTCGCCGATGAGGCCCAGCACACCAAGAATCCGTTCTCCGCGACCGCCAGGGCGCTGCGGACCCTGCCCGCCAAGGCCCGGGTGGCACTGACCGGTACCCCGGTGGAGAACAATCTGTCGGAGCTGTGGGCGATCCTGGACTGGACGACACCGGGACTGCTGGGGCCGCTGGGCCGGTTCCGTACGCACTATGCGCAGGCCATCGAGGGCGGTGCGGCGGCGTCCCCGGAGGCGGGCGCGGCGGCCGAGCGGCTGGCCCGGCTGGTGCGGCCGTTCCTGTTGCGCCGCCGTAAGTCCGATCCGGGGATCGCGCCGGAGCTGCCGCCCAAGACGGAGACCGACCGTGCGGTGGCGCTGACCAAGGAGCAGACCGGGCTGTACGAGGCCGTGGTGCGCGAGGGGCTCGCCGAGATCGCCGGGACGGACGGCTTGGCCCGCCGCGGGCTGGTGGTCAAGCTGCTCACCTCGCTCAAGCAGATCTGCAACCACCCCGCGCAGTACTTGAAGGAGGGTGGCCCGGCGAAGGACGGCCGCGCGGCGGGAGCGGTGCGGATCGCGGGGCGTTCGGGAAAGGTCGAGCTGCTGGACGAGCTGCTGGACAGCATCCTCGCCGAGGGCGCGAGCGTGCTGGTGTTCACGCAGTATGTGCAGATGGCGCGGCTGTTGGAGGGGCATCTGGCGGCGCGCGGGGTGCCCACGCAGTTCCTGCACGGCGGGACGCCGGTGGCCCGCCGCGAGGAGATGGTGCGGTGCTTCCAGGACGGGGCGGCGCCGGTGTTCCTGCTGTCGTTGAAGGCGGCGGGTACCGGTCTGAACCTCACCAGGGCGGCGCATGTCGTGCACTTCGACCGCTGGTGGAATCCGGCCGTCGAGGCGCAGGCCACCGACCGCGCCTACCGCATCGGGCAGACCCAGCCGGTGCAGGTCCACCGGATCATCACGGAGGGCACGATCGAGGACCGGATCGCCGACATGCTCTCCCGTAAGCAGCAGTTGGCCGATGCGGTGCTGGGGTCCGGCGAGGCCGCGCTGACCGAACTCACCGACGCCGAGCTGGCGGATCTGGTCGCACTGCGGGGGAACGAACGATGAACACGCCTGGAGATGAGGGACCGATGTACCTGGACGAGGGGGCTTCCGCTGCCGCTGAGCGGACGTTCGAGGCATTGCCCGCGGCCCGTGGGCGGGCCTTTGCCCAGAGTTGGTGGGGGCAGGCGTGGCTCAAGGCGCTGGAGGACACCGCGCTGGACGGCGCGCAGGTGAAGCTGGGCCGGCGGCATGCGCGGGCCGGTGCGGTCGGCGCGGTGTCGGTGCGCCCCGGACGGATCACCGCGGTCGTCCAGGACCCTGACCATACGCGGCACCGGTCCGATGTCCTGCTGCAGCAGTTGAGCGCGGCGGACTGGGACCGCTTCCTGGACATGGTCGCGGACCGGGCCGGGCACATCGCGGCGCTGCTGGACCGTGACATGCCGCCGGTCCTCGTCGAGGACGCCGCCGCGGCCGGGATCGAACTCCTGCCGGGCATCGGGGACCTGGAGCCGGAGTGCAGCTGTGGGGCCTGGGACCACTGCGCGCATTCGACCGCGCTGTGCTACCAGTTGGCGCGGCTGCTGGACCAGGACCCGTTCGTCCTGCTGCTGATGCGCGGCCGGGGTGAGCGGGAGCTGCTGGACGAGGTGCAGGCGCGCAGCGCGTCGCGGGCGGAGCTGCCGGTAGGCGAGGCCGCGGCGGCGGAGCGGTCCGGTGCGGGGGTGCCGGCGGCCGAGGCGTATGCGGCGCGGGACATTCTGCCGCCGCTGCCCGCGGCACCGCCGCCGGTCGCCGCGCCGGGTGCCCCGCCGGTGCTCGGTGGCGGCACCCCGCCCGCGCCCGGGGTGGAGGTGGCGGCGCTGGAGTTTCTGATCGGGGACGCGGCGGCGCGCGCCCAGGGGCTGCTGGCGGATGCGCTGTCCACCGGGCATCCGGACAGTCCGCCGCCGCCCGTTCTGGCGCCCGCCCAGGATGCGGTGCGGCTGGCGGCGGCCGGTCCGGGCGCGGTCATATCGGCGCGGCTGGCGGCCGGTTCGGGGCGGGATGCGCGGAGTCTGGCGTCGGCCGTACGGGCCTGGGAGCTGGGTGGCGCGGCGGGGCTCGCGGTCCTGGAGGAGGAGTGGACACCGGAGCCGGAGGCGCTGGCACGGGCCACCGGCCGGCTGGCGGCCGCGTGGGAGGACGAGGAGACCCGGCCGCGGCTGCGGGTCACCCGTAACCGCTGGACGGTCGTGGGCGGCGCGGCCCAGTTGCGCTACGGGCGGGACGGCCGCTGGTGGCCGTATCGCAGGGAAGGCGGGCGGTGGGTGCCCGCGGGTCCGGCCACGGACGATCCGGCGGGCGCGCTGGCGGGGGTGTCGGCGGAGGAGTGAAGAGGCACGGGGTGGGGCGGGGCGGGGTCAGCTCCGTCCTCCCCTGCGCCGCGGTGCGCGGCTGTGCGTCGTACGAAGAGTTCGTGCAGGTCGCGGGCGGCCTTGGGGACCGCTGGGACAGAGGGAGTTCTTCGGCGGCTCTGTGCAAGGAGCCGAGGCGGGTGACGGCCGCAATGTGTTCGAGTTGCTCGATCCCCATGCACCTCACCGGCGATCCGGCGCCGATCGTGAAGCTCAGCCCGTTCGCCGTCCAGGGTCGGCCGCTGACCCGGGGCCGGACGGACGGCTTCCCGGCCGCTGTGGCCCGATCCTCCCCATCCGGCTGCGCCGTGCCGCCGCGCATGGTTCGCTGAACTGATCCCCCACGCCAGGCACGCCGCCCGCAGCAGGAGGACCAGTGACCGGCACCCCGCCGCACACACCGCACCCCATGCCGTCCGCACCGCCCGCACGGACCCCCGACGGGACGGACCACGCACCGCACCACCCCGGCCGGCCCCGGCAACTCCCGTACTACGAGGACCGTTCGCCGGGAAGCGGGGCCCTGCCGCCCCGCGCCTGGTACGCGCGCTCGGACGCCGCCCGCATCTCGCTGCACGGCACCTGGCGTTTCCGGCTCTCGGCAGGCGCCACCACCGAGGACGACGCGTTCGCCCGGCCCGACTTCGACGACTCGCAGTGGCAGGAGCTGCGGGTGCCCGGCCACTGGCCGCTCATGGGACGCTTCGCCGCCGAGGGCTCCTACGGGGGCGGTGACCGGCCGCAGTTCGGCGGGGCGCCCGCCTACACCAACACCGCCTACCCCTTCCCGGTCGATCCGCCGCGGGTGCCGGACGAGAACCCGACGGGAGATCACCGGCGGCTCTTCGATCTGCCGGAGGGGTGGGGGGGAGGGCCCGCGGTGCTGCACTTCGGCGGGGTGGAGTCCTGCGCCCGGGTCTGGCTCAACGGGGTGGAGCTGGGCCATTTCAAGGGCAGCCGGCTGCCGCACGAGTTCGAGGCAGGGCATCTGCTGCGGCCGCACCGCAATGTGCTGGCGGTGCGGGTGCACCAGTGGTCGTCGGGCAGTTATCTGGAGGACCAGGACCAGTGGTGGCTGCCCGGCATCTTCCGGAACGTCTCGCTCCATCGCCGTCCCGAGGGCTCGGTCGCCGACCACTTCGTCCACGCCGGATTCGATCACATCACGGGCCACGGCACCCTGCGGGTGGAGTGCGAACCGGCCGGCCGGGTGACCGTCCCGGCGCTCGGCCTCGATCTGGCGACCGGAGAGAGCGCCACGGTCCCGGTCCGTCCCTGGACGGCCGAGGAACCGCACCTCTACGACGGGGAGTTGGTCACCCCCGGCGAGCGGATCCCGCTGCGGATCGGCTTCCGTACGGTCCGCGTCGAGGGCGGGCTGCTGAAGGTCAACGGCCGGCGGATCCTGCTGCGCGGCGTCAACCGCCATGAGTTCCATCCGCGCTCCGGACGCACTCTCGGCCCCGAGACGATGCGCCGCGATCTGCTGCTGATGAAGCGGCACAACATCAACGCGGTGCGCACCAGCCACTATCCGCCGCACCCCGCCTTCCTCGATCTGTGCGACGAGCTGGGCCTGTGGGTGATCGACGAATGCGATCTGGAGACACACGGGTTCGCCCAGCAGGGCTGGCGGGACAATCCGGTCGATGACGCGCGCTGGGAGCCGGCGCTGCTCGACCGGGCCCGGCGGATGGCCGAGCGGGACAAGAACCACCCGAGCATCGTGCTGTGGTCGCTGGGCAACGAGTGCGGCACGGGGCGCGGGCTGTCCGCGATGGCCGCGTGGATGCGCGAGCGCGACCCGTCCCGCCCGCTGCACTACGAGGGCGACCGCAGCTGCGCGGACACCGATGTCTACTCGCGGATGTACGCCGACCACGCCGAGGTGGAGCGCATCGGGCGGCGCGCGGAGGAGCCGCTGTCCGACCCGGAACTGGACGCGCGGCGGCGGGGGCTCCCGTTCCTGCTGTGTGAGTACGCGCATGCCATGGGCAACGGTCCCGGCGGACTGAGCGAGTACCAGCGGCTGTTCGAGCGTTATGAGCGCTGCCAGGGCGGTTTCGTCTGGGAGTGGATCGACCACGGGCTGCGGCAGCGGACCCCTGCCGGTGAGGTGTTCCATGCCTACGGCGGCGACTTCGGCGAGGAGCTGCACGACGGCAATTTCGTCTGCGACGGGCTGGTCCTGCCCGACCGGGTGCCCTCCCCCGGCCTGCTGGAGTTCAAGAAGGTCATCGAGCCGGTGCGGATCGAGTCCGGGGGCGCCGGCGCCGGGGCGGCGCACACGGTCCGGATCACCAATCTGTACGACTTCGCCGGCCTCGGCCACCTCGAATTCCGCTATGTCTACGAGGTGGACGGCATACCCCATGGCCACGGCTGGCTGGAGGTACCCCCGTTGGCGCCCGGCGCGTCGGCCACGGAGGAGCTGCCGGAGCCACCGGAGGACGAGCCGGGCGACGACGGGGAGCGGATCTGGACGGTCCAGGCCGTCCTGGCCGAGGACACCGCATGGGCGCCCCCCGGGCACGAGGTCGCCTGGGGCCAGGTGGCCGCACCGCGCCCCGCCGCCACTCCCCCGGCGGCCACCGCCACCCCGCGCCGCGGAGAGGGCAATGTGATCGTCCTCGGTCCGGGGACCTTCGACGCCACCACGGGAACGCTCGGCTATCTGGACGGCGTGCGCCTCGACGGGCCCCGGCTGGACGTGTGGCGGGCGCCGACCGACAACGACGAGGCCGCGCCCTGGCAGCCGGAGCCACGGCCGGCCACCGAGTGGCGACGGCTCGGTCTGCACCGGATGCGGCACCGCGTCGATGCCGTCGAGACCGGCCCGCGGTCCTTGGTGGTACGCACCCGGGTCGCCCCGGCCGGGACGTCGTCGGCGCTGCGCACGGTCTACCGCTGGACGGCCCGACACGACGTGCTGCGGCTGGAGTTGAGCGTCGATCCGGAAGGCGACTGGCCGGTTCCGCTGCCGCGGCTGGGGGTGCGGATGCGGGTGTGCGGCAGCCTGGGCCTCGCCACCTGGTTCGGCGGCGGGCCCGGTGAGGGCTATCCGGACACCCGGGCCGCCGCCCGGGTCAGCCGCTGGTCGATGCCGGTGGACGCGCTCCAGACGCCCTACGTCCGGCCGCAGGAGAACGGTGCGCGGCCGGGGGTGCGCTGGGCGGAGCTGACCCGTACGGACGGCTCGGGCCTGCGGATCGAGGGTGACCCGGACTTCTTCTTCGCCGCCCGCCGGTGGCCGGCTGAGGAGCTGACCGCGGCCCGCCACACCACGGATCTGCGGCCCGGCGAGGATCTGTGGGTCCATCTCGACCATGCTCAGCACGGCATCGGCAGCCAGTCGTGCGGGCCGGGGGTGCTGCCGCAGCACCGGCTGGAGGTGGCGCCGGCGCGCTTCTCGTTCGTGTTCTCATCGCTGGGCTGACCCCCGCGCGCCACCGTGCGCCGGTCGCACTGTCCGGGCCGGCGCACGGTGCCGTACGCACGATGGCGCCCCGGAGCGTGCGCGCCGGCCGGGGATACGATCTTGAGTGAGGCGTGGGTACCCGCGCGCCCCGCAGCACCGAGAGGCTTTGCACCATGGTCAGCACCTCCCCGCCGCTCGCCGACGCCCTCGCCGCGGGACCGGTCGTCCTCGACGGCGGGCTGTCGAACCAGCTGGAGGCCGCCGGACACGACCTCAGCGACGCCCTGTGGTCGGCACGGCTGCTGGCCGAGGAGCCGGCGGCCGTCGTGGAGGCACATCTGGCGTACTACGAGGCCGGGGCGCAGGTCGCGATCACCTCCAGCTATCAGGCGACGTTCGAGGGGTTCGCGCGGCGCGGCATCGGTGCCGGGCAGGCCGCGGAGCTGCTCACCCGGAGTGTGGAGCTGGCCCGTGAGGCGGCCGGGCGGGCGTTGGCCGGCGGGGTCACCGGGCCGCTGTATGTGGCCGCCTCGGCGGGCCCGTACGGCGCGATGCTGGCCGACGGCTCCGAATACCGCGGCCGCTACGGACTGTCGGTGGCGGAGCTGGAGCGGTTCCACCGGCCGCGTCTGGAGGTGCTGGCCGCGGCGCGGCCCGATGTGCTGGCGCTGGAGACGGTGCCGGACGCGGAGGAGGCCCGTGCGCTGGTGCGGGCGGTGCGCGGGCTGGGGGTCCCGGCCTATCTGTCGTACAGCGTCGCGGGGGACCGTACCCGGGCCGGGCAGCCGCTGGCGGAGGCGTTCGCGGTGGCGGCGGAGGCCGACGAGGTGATCGCGGTGGGGGTGAACTGCTGCGCACCGGACGACGCGGACCGGGCCGTGCGGCTGGCGGCGCAGGTCACCGGCAAGCCGGTGGTGGTCTATCCGAACAGCGGGGAGAGCTGGGACGCCGCCGCGCGGGCCTGGTGCGGCAGCCCGGCGTTCAGCGCGGACCGGGTCGCCGCCTGGGCCGCGGACGGTGCCCGGCTCATCGGGGGCTGCTGCCGGGTGGGCCCGGACGCCATCGCCGAGCTGGCGGCCGGGCTCGGCCGCTGACGGGCCCCGGGAGCGGGACCGGCGGCCCCGGACGCGGGCCGAAGGCGTTACACAGACGCAACCGACGCAGCGGCGACAGAGCCCCGGGCCGATGGCAGGATGCAGCCACATCGCAGCACGCATGGCTTGGTTGATGTTCATCCTGCCCCTGGAGGGCCTGTGTCCGCTCGCTCCGCGTTGCCTGTCATAGCCGTTGCCACGGCCGTCGTCGTTCTGGCGGGGTGCAGCAGCACCAAGTCCGACGGGAAGAAGGGTTCCGGCGGTCTGGAACTGGTCTCTTCCGGGACCCTGAAGACCTGCACCCACCTTCCGTACGCACCGTTCCAGGTGAAGAAGGACGGCAAGGTCGTCGGGTTCGATGTGGATCTGGTGGACCTGGTCGCCAAGGATCTCGGCGTCAAGCAGGAGATCGTCAACACCCCCTTTGAAGGCATCGAGACCGGCCAGGACTTCACCATCCGCAAATGCGACCTGGCCGCCGCCGGCATGACGATCACGTCGGCGCGGGACAAGGTCATGGATTTCTCCGACCCCTATTTCAATGCCACCCAGGCGCTGCTGACGAAGCAGGGCAAGCCCGTCAAGAAGATCGAGGATCTCAAGGGCAAAAAGCTCGGCTATCAGAAGGCCACCACCGGCGGGATCTACGCCAAGGAGCACGGCAAGGGCGTCGAACTGGTGGAGTTCGAGGATCTGGGGCTGCTGCTGACCGCGGTGAAGTCCGGCCAGGTCGCTGCCGGTATCAATGACAACGGGGTGCTCCTCGACTATGTGAAGCAGAACCCGGACACCAAGGTCACCGCGGAATTCAACACCGGTGAGCACTACGGCATCGGCGTACGGACCGGCAATGACGCGCTGCGCAAGAAGATCAACGCGGCGATCAAGAAGGCGAAATCCGACGGGAGCTACGACCGGATCTACAAGAAGTGGTTCGGCACCACCCCGCAGAGCTGAGGCCGGCCATCATGCCTGTGTCCAAAAGACAGCGCGCGCGGATCACCCGCGGCGTGCAGTACGGCGTCCTGGTCGCCGCCGTGGTGGTCTTCGCGCTGATCGCCGACTGGCATCAGCTGCGGATGGCGTTCTTCGACGTCGAGGTCGCGAAGGCGCTCTTCCCCGAGATCATCACCACGGCGCTGGTCAACACCGTCCTCTACACCCTGCTCGGATTCGGTTTCGGTCTTGCGCTGGGGCTGGTGCTCGCGCTGATGCGGCTCTCGTCGGTGCCGCCCTACCGCTGGATCGCGGTCACCTATATCGAGTTCTTCCGCGGCATTCCTTGTCTGCTGGTGTTCATCGCGCTCGGCTTCGGTGTGCCGCTGGCCTTCGAGGTCGCGCTCGATATGAACATCACCGTGATGCTGTCGCTGGGCCTGGTGGGCGCCGCCTATATGGCGGAGACCATCCGGGCCGGTATCCAGGCCGTCCCCAAGGGGCAGACGGAGGCGGCGCGTTCGCTGGGGATGTCGCAGGGGCGGGCAATGGCCTCGATCGTCATTCCGCAGGCGTTCCGTATCGTGCTGCCGCCGCTGACCAATGAACTGATCCTGCTGACCAAGGACTCCTCTCTGGTGTATCTGCTGGGTCTGTCCCTCACCCAGTTCGAGCTGGCCAACTTCGGCCGGGACGCGCTCAATGAGCACAAGAGCCTGACCCCGATCCTGATCGCCGGGCTGCTCTATCTCGTGATCACCCTCCCCCTCGGCCAGCTGGTCCGTCGGCTGGAGGCCCGTACGGCGAAGGCCAGGTGAGCGGCGTGACGACCGAGCAGGCGGCACCGGAGACGGCGGACGCGAAGGCCATCGACGTCCAGGGCCTGCGCAAGGCCTTCGGGGAGCTGGAGGTGCTGCGCGGTATCGACTTCTCGGTGGCGCGCGGTGAGGTGGTGTGTGTCATCGGCCCCTCGGGGTCCGGGAAATCGACCCTGTTGCGCTGTGTGAATCTGCTGGAGGAGCCGAGCGCGGGCCGGGTCGTGGTGGCCGGCACCGAGGTCACCGACCCGGACGTGGACATCGACCGGGTCCGCCGGCGGATCGGGATGGTCTTCCAGTCCTTCAACCTCTTTCCGCATCTGACCGCGCTGGAGAATCTCACGATCGCCCAGCGGCGGGTGCTGCGCCGCGACCGTACCGAGGCGGAGCGGATCGGCCGTGCCAACCTCGAACGGGTCGGGCTGAGCGACAAGGCGGCCGCCTATCCGGCGCAGTTGTCGGGCGGGCAGCAGCAGCGGGTGGCCATCGCCCGTGCGCTGTCGATGGAGCCGCAGCTGATGCTCTTCGACGAGCCGACCTCGGCACTGGACCCGGAGCTGGTCGGTGATGTGCTGGCGGTGATGCGGTCGCTGGCGCAGGAAGGGATGACGATGCTCGTCGTCACCCATGAGATGAGCTTCGCGCGGGAGGTCGCCGACCGGGTGGTGTTCATGGACGGCGGGGTGATCGTCGAACAGGGAACCCCGGAGCAGGTGGTGGGTGCCCCGCAGCACGAGCGGACCAGAACGTTTCTGGCGCGGGTGCTGGATCCGGCGGCCGCCGAGGTCGGCGAGGTCGCGGACACCGGCGCGGCGGGCAAGCGGGTCGATCGCTGAGCGCCTGGCGCCTCGTGCGACGGGCCGCCGCGGTACGTGTGCCGACGGGGCGAGGGCGGAACGCCGGAAAAGTGGCGCTCCGCCCTCGCCCCGTGGAGGTCCGCCGTCCTCCGCCTCGGTTCAGGACAGCGGCTTGGTGAGCTTCTTGGTCATGGTGCTGTTGCCCGCCAGGCTGCAGCTGATGGTCTTGATGCCGAGCTTGTAGCCGTTGAGGTTGGGGTACTGGATGTAGGTGCCCTCAGCGGTGCCGGGGGGCTGCCGGGCCGCCTTGCGCTCCAGCTCGTTGCGGCACAGCGACGAGGCCTTGTCCTTGATGTCCGACTCGGTGGTGAGTCCGGACCCCAGCCGGTGGGTGCTGACGACCTCGGCGTCGTGCGGGCCGTTGCAGGAGGCTTCGTCATTGGTGCCGCCGCCGCCCACCGGACGGTCGTAGCAGTCGCCGACCTTCAGCAGATAGAAGGGGATCTTGCCGTTGGAGGGCGTCGGCAGGGCGCTCTCGAAGTCGCTGTCGGTGGGCGTCGCGGTGGGCGTCGGATCACCGAAGGGCGTCGGGGACGCGCTCTCGGACGGGGTGGCGCTGGTGCTCGAACCGGACGGCTGGGCACGGTGGTTGCCGCTGTCGTCGCTGTTGCTCACCACGATGACGGTGATGACGGCGGCCAGCACGAGCACCCCGCCGCCGATGATCGCCGCGATGACCTTGCCGTTGCCGCCACCGCCGGGCGGGCCGGGCGGCGGCTGCTGCCAGCCGCCGGGACCACCGGGGCCGCCGGGGCCGGGCGGGCCGTAGCCACCCGCGGGCGGGCCGTAGCCGCCGGGGGCCTGGTTGCCGCCCGGAGGCGGACCGTAGCCACCCGGGCCGTAGCCGCCCTGGCCCTGATCGCCCGGACCGTAGCCACCGGCCGGCGGGCCGAAGCCGCCCGGGGCGGGGTGGGGAGGCTGGTTCGGCTGGTTCGGCGGCGGAGGAGGAAAGCTCATGGCGAAATGATTGCTTCTTTACTCGGTTTTACGGGACTCGGTGACCAACCTGGAACAATTCACGTCTGAAATGTCCGGACCCTGGGCACCGTTGGCGACAGACAACAAGCCAGCCTACGGCTCGGAGGTTTTCCGTGTTCACCGACCTTCCCCTGGACGCGCTACGCACCTACTGCCCACCGCGTCCCGAGCCGGCCGGTTTTGAGGCGTTCTGGCGGCGCACCCTCGTCGAGGCCCGCACCCATGACCTCGACGCGCGCTTCACCGAGATCGACGCGGGGCTCGCCCTGCTCCGCACCCATGACGTGACGTTCGCCGGGTTCGGCGGGCACCCCATCCGCGGCTGGTTCCTGCTCCCGCGCGCCGCCAACGGGCCGCTGCCCTGCGTCGTCCAGTACCTCGGTTACGGCGGTGGGCGGCTGCTGCCGCACGACTGGCTGCTGTGGCCGTCGGCGGGGTACGCCACCCTGGTCATGGACACCCGCGGCCAGAGCGGCCCCAACCGGCCCGGTGACACCCCCGATCCGGTCGCCTCCGGCAATCCGGGCGTACCCGGCAAGCTGACCCAGGGGCTGCTCGATCCCTACGGCTACTACTACCGGCGGCTGTTCACCGACGCGGTACGGGCAGTGGAGGCGGCGCGCGGACATCACGCGGTGGACACCGACCGGATCGTGGTCGCCGGCCACAGCCAGGGCGGTGCCGTGGCCCTGGCGATGACGGGTCTGGTCCCCGGTCTGGCCGGTGCGCTGATCGATGCCCCGTTCCTGACACACATCCGGCGCGCGCTCGAGATCACCGATGTCGGCCCGTACGGCGAACTCACCCGCTACTTCGCGGGTGCGCGCGACCGGATCGACACCGCGCTGCTCACCCTGGACCACTTCGACGGCCTGAACTTCGCCGCCCGCGCCACCGCCCCGGCGCTCTTCAGCACGGCGCTGCGCGACGAAGTGGTGCCGCCGTCCACCGGTTTCGCCGCATTCCATCACTACGCGGGCGAGAAGGAACTGAAGGTATGGCGGTTCAACGCCCATGAGGGCGGTGGCGGTGAGCAGCGGGCCGCCGAGATCGCGTTCCTGCGCGGACTCTTCGGGTGAGCGGACGGGCCCGGGGGCGGCCTCTCACACCGCCCCGAGCAGGTGCTCCAGCGCCAGTTGGTCCAGATGCTCGAAGGCCATCCCGCGGGCCGCCGCCGCTTCGACGTCGAAGGTCTCGTAGGCGGTGCCGTCGGCGAGCAGGCCGGCCAGGCCGTCCTCGGCGGTGGGGCGGCCCAGCTGGTCCAGGCGCGCGGCCTGCAGCGCGTCCTGGACGGCCGGGTCGGACCGGAAGTCCGCCGCGCGCTCCTTGAGGATCAGATAGTTGCGCATACAGCCGGCCGCCGAGGCCCAGACACCGTCCAGGTCCTCGGTGCGCGGCGGTTTGAAGTCGAAGTGCCGCGGCCCGTCGTAGCCGGCCGTCTCCAGCAGGTCGACCAGCCAGAAGGCGGAGCGCAGATCCCCCGCTCCGAAGCGGAGGTCCTGGTCGTACTTGATCCCGCTCTGGCCGTTGAGATCGATGTGGAAGAGCTTGTCCGCCCAGAGCGCCTGGGCGATGCCGTGCGGGAAGTTCAGCCCGGCCATCTGCTCATGGCCGACCTCGGGGTTGACGCCGTAGAGCTCGGGGTGCTCCAGCCGCTCGATGAAGGCGAGGGCGTGGCCGACGGTGGGGAGGAGGATGTCGCCGCGCGGCTCGTTGGGCTTGGGTTCGAGGGCGAACCTCAGGTCGTAGCCCTGCTCGAGCACGTACTGGCCGAGGAGGTCGAAGGCCTCCTTCATCCGGTCCAGGGCGGCCCGGACGTCCTTGGCCGCGCCGGACTCCGCGCCTTCCCGGCCGCCCCACGCGACATAGGTGCGGGCGCCCAGCTCGGCGGCGAGGTCGATGTTGCGGAGCGTCTTGCGCAGGGCGTACCGGCGGACACCGCGGTCGTTGGCGGTGAAGGCGCCGTCCTTGAAGACGGGGTGGGTGAAGAGGTTGGTGGTGGCCATCGGGACGATCAGGCCGGTGGCGTCCAGCGCCTGCCGGAAGCGTTTGACGGCCGCCTCGCGCTCGATGTCACCGGCGCCGAACGGGATCAGATCGTCGTCGTGGAAGGTGACGCCGTACGCGCCGAGGTCGGCGAGGCGGTGCACCGACTCCACGGGGTCCAGGGCGCGGCGGGTGGCGTCACCGAAGGGGTCACGGCCCTGCCAGCCGACGGTCCACAGGCCGAAGCTGAACTTGTCCCCGGGCACGGGCTGACGGCTCATCGTGACTCCCTCGATCATTTCGTCAAGGCGCTTTACAAATTATGCCGCGGCCAAACTAATATGCGACAGCACACCGGGGAACCCCCTGGACCGAGACCATGGGCGACGGGCCGCCGAGGGAGAGTGCACGATGGGCGCGCAGGCAGCGGGACCGCTGGTCGTCGGGGTGGACAGCTCCACGCAGTCCACCAAGGCGCTGGTCGTGGACGCGGTGACCGGTGCGGTCATCGCCCGGGGCCAGGCGCCGCACACGGTCAGCGGCGGCGCCGGCAAGGAGAGCGACCCACGGCAGTGGTGGCAGGCGCTGGGCGAGGCGCTGGCACAGTGCGGCGATGCGGCGCGGCAGGCCTCGGCGGTGTCCGTCGGCGGGCAGCAGCACGGGCTGGTCACTCTGGACGCGGCCGGTGCGCCGGTGCGTCCCGCCATGCTGTGGAACGACGTCCGGCCGGCGCCCCAGAGCGAGCGCCTGATCGCGGAGCGGGGCGGCGCGGCGGCCTGGGCGGACCGGGTCGGGAGCGTGCCGGGCCCGGCGTTCACCGTGGCCAAGTGGGCCTGGCTGAAGGCGAACGAGCCGGCCTCGGCCGCCGCCACCGCCGCGGTACGGCTCCCGCACGACTACCTCACCGAGCGGCTCACCGGCGAGGCCGTCACCGATCGCGGCGATGCGTCCGGGACCGGCTGGTGGGCGTCGTCCACCGAGTCCTATGACGCGGAGATCCTGGCGCACGTCGGGCTGGAGCCCGAGCTGCTCCCGCGGGTGGCGCTGCCGGGCGAAGCCGCCGGGACCGTACACGCCGGTCATCTGCCGCTGCCCAAGGGCGCGTTGGTGGCCGCCGGCACGGGCGACAACATGGCGGCCGCGCTCGGCCTGGGCCTGCGGCCCGGCCGGCCGGTGCTGAGCCTGGGCACCTCGGGGACGGTCTATGCGGTCTCCGCCCACCGGCCCGCCGATCCGGCCGGCACCGTGGCGGGCTTCGCCGACGCCCGCGGCGACTGGCTGCCGCTGGCCTGCACCCTCAACTGCACGCTCGCCGTGGACCGGGTGGCGGCGCTGCTCGGCCGCGACCGTGAGTCGGTGGAGGACGGGGGCGAGGTGGTGATGCTGCCGTTCCTCGACGGTGAGCGCACCCCGAATCTGCCCAACGCCTCGGGTCTGGTGCACGGGTTGCGGCACGACACCACGGGCGGTCAACTGCTCCAGGCCGCCTACGACGGCGCGGTGTTCACCCTGCTGCAGGCGCTGGACCGGGTGCTGGACGCGGACGCCGCGCCCGATGCGCCGCTGCTGCTGATCGGCGGCGGAGCACGGGGCCGGGCCTGGCGGGAGACCGTGCGCAGGCTGTCGGGCCGCCCGGTGGTGGTGCCCGAGGCGCAGGAGCTGGTGGCGCTCGGGGCGGCGGCACAGGCGGCCGGGCTGCTGCTGGAGGAGGATCCGGCGGCGGTGGCCCGCCGTTGGGGGACGGCGCGCGGCGCGGAGTACGAGGCGCGGCCGCGGGACGAGGCCGCCTGGGAGCGGCTGACGGCTACCCTCGCCGACGGCGCGCCGCTGCTGCGGCGGTGACCGCACCCCCGAAGCCGTGGACCAGGAGGGACACCGGCTCCCACCCGCACCAGGAGGAGACCCTGTGACCGCGTCCGGCGGCGACACCCAGCACGGCATCCGGCGGCGCAATCTGGCCCGGGTGCTGCGGACCGTGGCCGGGCACGGTCCGCTCTCCCGGGCCGGGGTCGCGGCACGCATCGGGCTGACCCGGGCGGGGGTGGCCCCGCTCGTCGACGAGCTGCTGCGGGCCGGGCTGCTGGTCGAGACGGGCCGGGCGGCGACCGGCGGCCGGGGCAGGCCGGGCAGCGAACTGGCGGTCAGCGACCGCGGCCCGGCCGGGATAGGGGCCGAGATAGGCGTCGACCATCTGGCGGTGTGCGCCGTAGATCTGCGCGGGCGGGTCCGGGCCCGGGTGGCGGCCGACGCGGCGAACCGGCACCGCGCTCCCGGGCCGGTGCTGCGGCACCTGTCCGCCCTGCTCGCCGAGGTGACCGCGGAGATCAGCGCCGAGGGACTGCGGCCGGCCGGGCTGACGGTCGCGGTGCCGGGTCTGGTGGCCCGTGACGCGACGACCGTGGTGCACGCCCCCAACCTCGGCTGGCGGGCGGCCGATCTCGCACCGGGGCTCGCCGGGGCAACGGCTCCGGAGGGCGGCTCCTTCGCCGTCCCGCTGACCGTCGAGAACGAGGCCAACCTCGGCGCGCTGGCCGAACTCCGGCTGGGCGGGGACGCCGGGCGGCCGGCCCCGCCGCCGGATTTCGTGCATGTGTCGGCGGAGATCGGGATCGGCGCCGCGGTCGTCGTGGACGGTCAACTCCTGCGGGGCGCCCGGGGGTTCGCCGGTGAGCTGGGGCATGTGCCGGTCTATCCGGACGGCCCGCCGTGCGACTGTGGCGGGCGTGGCTGTCTGGAGCAGTACGCGGGGGAACAGGCCGTGCTGCGGGCGGGCGGGCTCACCCCCGAGCGGGCGGCGGCCCATCCGGGGCCGGGTGCCCGTATCGGTCTGCTGGCGCGCCGGGCCGCCGACGGGGACGCCGCCGTCGTGCGCGCCCTGCACGATGCGGGTGCGGCGCTGGGCATCGCGCTCGCCGGGGCGGTGAATCTGCTCGATCCGCAGGCGGTGGTCCTCGGGGGTGCGCTGGCCGGGCTGGCGCCCTGGGTCCTGCCGTCCCTGGAGCGGGAGTTGGCGCTGCGGACGGCCGTCACGGCGGAGGACGGGCGGGCCGGGGGGCCGGAGGTGACGGTGTCCCGGCTGGGCGCCGACGGACCGCTGCTCGGGGCGGCGCACGCCGCGCTCCAGGGCGTCCTGGACGATCCCCTCCATTCCTGCGCCCCGGCACACTCTCCCCGGAATTGAGCCCGCTAAACCTTTCCATGGAGCGTGAATTCCATGCCACCCAATCGAGCGATTGTGCCGATAAAAACAGCACCACTACCTTCGGTTCGGCGGGTTGCCGCGGGACTGCCTTGAAACGGGGTTTCGGGGCGGGCCGCACAGCACCCTCGAAGAGATAGGTGGCACGGTGACGATTGCCGACGAATCGCTGCACGACAGCGCGGAAGACGCCCAGAATTCCAGCCTGAGTACCACTGCGGCAAGGAATTTGGCGACCACCACCAAAACCGCACCGCAGATGCAGGGCATCACTTCCCGGTGGCTGCTGCGGCTGCTGCCCTGGGTGCAGGTGTCCGGTGGCACCTATCGCGTGAACCGCCGGCTGAGCTACACCCTCGGCGACGGGCGCATCGGTTTCGACACCAGCGGCAGCGATGTGGCGATCATCCCGGACGAGCTGCGCGAGCTGCCCGCGCTGCGGGAGTTCACCGATACCGAGGTGCTGGCGGCCCTCGGCGACCGCTTCACCCAGCAGGAATACGCGCCCGGTGAACTGATCACCGAGGCCGGCGGGCCGGGCGACCGGCTGGTGTTGCTCGTGCACGGCCGGGTGGACCGTATCGGCACCGGCAAATACGGCGAGGATGCGGTGCTCGAAGCGCTGGCCGGCGGGGATCACCTCGGCGACGAGCCGCTCACCGACCCCGAGGCGACCTGGGGGTTCAGCTATCGCGCGGTGACCCGGGTAACGGTCATGACGCTGTCCCGGCAGGCCGCGCGGGAGGTCATCGACCGCTCCCCCGGGCTGCGCGAGCATCTGGCCACGGCCCGTCAGGGCTCCTCGCAGCCGATGAACGCAAGCGGGGAATCGGCGGTCTCCGTCGCCTCGGGGCACCGCGGCGAGCCGTCCCTCCCCGGCACCTTCGTCGACTACGACCTGGCGCCCCGGGAGTACGAACTCAGCGTGGCGCAGACGGTGCTGCGCACCCACAGCCGGGTCGGCGACCTCTACAGCGACCCGATGAACCAGGTCGAGGAGCAGCTCAAGCTGACCGTCCAGGCGCTGCGGGAGCGCCAGGAACACGAGATGATCAACAACCCCGAGTTCGGGCTGCTGCACCACGCCGACCTCAAGCAGCGCATCCACACCCGCAGCGGCCCGCCCACCCCCGACGATCTCGACGATCTGCTCGCGACGGTCTGGAAGGACCCGGGCTTCCTGCTCGCCCATCCCCTGACGATCGCGGCGATCGGACGGGAGTGCAGCGCCCGCGGGCTGTATCCGACGGCGGTTGATTTCATGGGGCATTCGCTGCCCTCGTGGCGCGGGGTGCCGATTTTCCCGTGCAACAAGATTCCAGTGACGAAGGAGCGGACGAGTTCTGTTCTGCTGCTGCGCACCGGCGAGGAAAAGCAGGGCGTCGTCGGCCTGCACCAGACCGGAATTCCCGATGAATACGAGCCGGGCCTTTCGGTGCGTTATATGGGCCTGGACGACCGGGCGGTCATCAAGTATCTGGTCAGCGCCTATTATTCGGCGGCCATTTTGGTGCCCGATGCGCTGGGTGTTCTCGACGACGTACAGATCGGCCACTGAACGACTCCCGGCAGAAAACCGGCGCGCCCCGGGAGCGGTGGTTCTCGCCGCCCTGACGCGCGGGCGTTTCTCCGTACCGCACCGATCTACGCACAGCACAGACAAGAACAGGTGAGCCTTCCTCATGACCACATCGGTGGACCCGACGTCCGGCCCGCAGGAGTCCGCGACCGTGCAGACCCGCTCCAGCCTGGACACCGCGGCGGCGCGCAAGCTGGCGACCACGACCAAGACCGTGCCGCAGATGCAGGGGATCTCCTCCCGCTGGCTGCTGCGCATCCTGCCCTGGACCCAGGTCTCCGGCGGTGCGTACCGCGTCAACCGCCGGCTTACCCACACCCTCGGTGACGGCCGGGTGGAATTCGTCTCGACCGGCTCCGAAGTCCGGGTGATTCCGGCGGAGTTGCGCGAGCTGGCGCCGCTGCGCGGCTACGCCGACACCGCGACGCTGGAGGCGCTGGCGGACCGCTTCGTCCAGCGGGAGTTCGCGCCCGGTGATGTGCTGGCCCGAGCGGGCGGGCCCACGGACCGGATCGTGCTGATCGCCCACGGCAAGCTCGACCGTATCGGCGCCGGCAAGTACGGCGACGAGACCGTGCTGGGGGTGCTGGCCGACGGTGACGCGATCGGTGCGGCGGCGCTACTGACCGCGGACGCGGAGTGGGAGCACTCCGTACGGGCGGTGACCCGGGTGACCGCGCTGACCCTGTACCGCAGCGACCTGGAGGAGGTGCTGGGCCGGTCGGAGTCGCTGCGCAGCCACCTCGCGGAGGTCGGTGCGGCGCTGGTGCCGGCGCAGAACAAGCACGGTGAGGCGGCCATCGAGCTGGCCGCGGGCCATGTCGGCGAACCGGCCCTGCCGGGCACCTTCGCCGACTACGAACTGGCGCCGCGGGAGTATGAACTCAGCGTGGCGCAGACGGTGTTGAAGGTGCATTCGCGGGTCGCCGATCTCTACAACGACCCGATGAACCAGCTGGACCAGCAGCTGCGGCTGACCGTGGAGGCGCTACGGGAGCGCCAGGAGCACGAGCTGGTCAATAACCCCGAGTTCGGGCTGCTGCACAACGCCGACCTCAAGCAGCGTCTCCACACCCGCAGCGGTCCGCCCACCCCCGACGATCTGGACGAGCTGATCTCCCGGCGCCGCAAGACCCAGTTCCTGCTGGCGCATCCGCGGACGATCGCCGCCATCGGCCGGGAGTGGAACGCCCGGGGCATCTACCCGACCACCGCGGAGTGCGAGGGCACCGCGGTCCGCGCCTGGCGGGGTATTCCGCTGCTGCCCTGCAACAAGATCCCGATCACTCCGGACCAGACCAGCTCGATTCTGGCGCTGCGGGTCGGCGAGGAGAACCAGGGCGTGGTCGGGCTGCACCAGACCGGCATCCCGGACGAGTACCGGCCCGGCCTGTCGGTGCGCTTCATGGGCATCAATGATCAGGCGGTCATCAATTACCTGGTCAGCGCCTACTATTCGGCGGCGGTGCTGGTGCCGGACGCGCTGGGCATTCTGGAGGACGTCGAGATCGGCCACTGACCGGCGGGTCCACGGGCCCCGGGTGCCGCGTCCACGAGCGGCCGTCAGTGCCGTCGGCGTGGCACCCGAGTGACGTCCGATCAGGTATCTCGCCACTCCTGACCTGCGCCGTTCTGCCTTTGGTCAAGCCATTGGCAGAACGGCCATTCCCTTGGCAGGGCGTGCCCTGTTGCGCATCATGAACGCACCACATGTGCGTGACATGTACGCGACCACCCCCCTCGGTCCTTGTCAGGAGTTCACATGGAGCCCGCCCCCCGCCGCCCGGCCCGCCGCCGTCTGCTGACCGGTGCGGCCGCGCTCGCCACGGCCGCCGCACTCACCCCCCTCACCTCGGCCGCCGCCGGTGCCACCGCGCAACGGCGGACGCCACCCGGCGGCACCTACCCCCCGGTCGAATGGATTCCGGCGAACCGGGGCAACTACACCACCGCCGACCGTCCGACGCAGTATCCGGTCGAGACGGTCGTGGTGCATGTGACCCAGGAGACCTACGCGGACACCCTCAAGCTGTTCCAGGACCCGGCGCACAAGGCGGCCGCGCACTATGTCGTACGGTCGGCCGACGGCCATATCGCCCGGTGCGTACGCGAGCGGGACGTCGCCTGGCACGCCGGGAACTGGGACTACAACACCCGCAGCATCGGCATCGAGCACGAGGGCTGGATCGACGACCCGACGTGGTTCACCGACCCGCTCTACGAGCAGTCCGCGCTGCTCACCGCCGCCATCTGTGACCGGTACCGGATCCCCAAGGACCGGGAGCACATCATCGGCCATGTCGAGGTCCCCGGCACCGACCACACCGACCCCGGTGAGTTCTGGGACTGGGCCCGCTATCTGCAGCTGGTCAACGAGGTGTCCTGGCAGCACGCCGGATGACACGGCCCGCGGCGAGGACCGCGGCCGGCGACACAACGGCCGTTCCGCGCGTGTACCGATTCATGACATCTCCGGGCCATAGTGGGCGTCTTCGGCACCTGGGACAGTTGGCGTGACGTCAGGGGGGATCGTGAAGCGGCGATTCGGTCGAGTGCGCGCGGTGCTGACGGTGCTCATGGCCTGGGGTGTGCTGGCCGGCGGAGGGGTGGCGGGCGGAGCCCCGGCCACCGCCGCGGGCACGGGCCTCCACCGCTCCGGTGCCGTGTCGGTGGCACCCGGTGTGGCCTACGGCGAATTCCGGATGACGGTGCCGCGCGGCACCGTGCACGGGCATCTGCTGACCGTCGATCTGGCCGATCCGCGGGTCTCGGTGGATCTGCTGTATCCGGGGGCGGTCGGCGCGCGGTCGCCGGTTTCCCAACTGGTCGCGGAGCGCCGGGCGGTGGGGGCGGTCAACGGGGACTTCTTCAATATCACCGAGACCCAGCACCCGGGTGTACAGGCGACCGGCGCCTCGGTCGGCCCGGCGGTGGCCTCGGGGCGGCAGCTGAAGGGCGCGGTGCCCGACGGGCAGCGGTTCGGGCCGGTCATGCCGCCCGGCGCGACCACCGAGGACGTCCTCGGCGTCGGCTACGACCGCCGCGCCCGGCTGGACCGGCTGACGCTGCGCGGTGCGGTGCTGACCGGCGAGGGGGCGCTGCCGCTGCGCGGACTGAACCAGTACGCGCTGCCGGTCGGCGGGATCGGCGCGTACACCCCGCAGTGGGGTCCGGCGTCCCGGGTGCGCGCCACCTGCGGTACGGACACCGACCGGGCCGCGCCGTGCAGCACGGAGACCGCGGAGGTGACGGTCCGGCACGGCCGGGTGACCTCGGTCGGGGAGGTGCCGGGCGCCGGCGGGGTGCCGGTGGGCAGTGTGGTGCTGGTGGGCCGGGAGGAAGGGGCGCGGCGGCTGCGTACGCTGCAGATCGGTGAGCCGGTGAGCGTCAGCTCGTACCTCGTCGGCCAGGGGCACGGCCGGCTGCGCTGCGCGGTGGGCGGCTTCCCGATCGTGCGGGGCGGCGCTCCGGTGGCCGGTCTGGACACGCTCGCCGTGGCGGTGCGCACCTCCGCGGGGATCGGGGCGGGCGGCCGGGTGCTGTATCTCCTGGCGCTGGACGGGGCACCGGGCCAGACCGGCCTGACGGTGCGTGAACTGGCGGACCTGATGGCGCAGTTGGGTGCGCGGGACGCGGTGGATCTGGACGGCGGCGGGTCCTCGACCCTGGTCACCGGTGACGCGTACGGGGCCACGGTCCGCAACCATCCGTCGGGGGGCGCGGAGCGGCCGGTGCCCAATGCGCTCGGGGTGTTCTCCGCCGGGTGAGGCCCGGGGCCGCCGCCGGTCAGGATCCGTCGGCGGGCGCGGCGCCCGCGGTGCGCATCCGGGCCAGGGCGTGGACACCGCCGGCCGGCGCCAGGTCGGAGAGCAGCAGGAAGCCGAGGGAGTAGGTGCCCTTACCGCGGTGGACCGCGCCCAGGACGAGGGCGGGCAGAAAGCCGCCGAGCCGTTCCTGGGGCGTCACCCGCGCCACCAGCGCGACGACCGCACCGGCGGCCGCGCCCAGGCCGGCCGCCATGACCAGGAAGTCGACGGTGCCCACCGGGTTCAGCGCCGGGTCGAAGGCCTGGATGATCGCGCACAGGGCGGCCGCGCCCAGCGACCAGGCGGTGACGACGGCCGGGTGCACCCGGTCCGCGCCCCAGCCGCCGAGGGGCCGGAAGACGGCGGCGACCAGGACGCAGCCGGCCGCCATGGCGCCCGCTTCGGTGACACCGAGGTGGTACCAGGTCTGCAGATAGACCGGCAGATGGACGCCCGCCGCGACGATGCCGCCGAAGGCGATCGCGTACAGCGCGGCCGGCTCCCAGGTGCCGCGCAGCCGCCCGGCCCGGAGGGGTCGGGTGCCCGGCGAGGTCCGCGGACGGGGCCGGTCCGGATGGTCGCTGATCATCAGGGCGCCGAAGAAGCCAAAACGGTCGGTGAGCGCGCCGACCGGCACCCCGCCCAGCGCGCCGACCAGCAGCGGCGCCGCCACCAGCGCCGCGACCTCGGTGCCGGTCAGGCTCAGGCCGGTCCTGAAGGTGTGGCCCAGAGGGGAGAGCAGGCTCCAGGCCCAGAAGGTGACCGCGCAACCGGTGGTGGCGAGGAGGAGGTTCCGGTAGGCCGCCACCGTCACGGACGCAGACTGCTCACCACATCGGCGGCGCCGGACAGTCCTTGGTGGATGTCCGGGGCGAGGCTGCTGCTCGCCAGATAGAAACCGAGCAGCGCGCACACCAGGGCGTGCGAGAACTTGAGCTTGCCGCTGCGCAGGAAGATCACGGTCAGGACCACCAGCAGCAGTACGACCGAGATGGAAATCGCCATGGGACGCACACCTCCTCAACCGCCGCCCGAACGGGCGGCAAGGGGTGGCCAGTTTGGCGTATTTCAGGCTATGTCCGGTTCCCGTGCGGGTGCTCCGATCGGGTGATCACTGCGGGTCACGGACGGGCGGCGAGGCCCGGCGGTGAGGCACCGGAGGACGGCGGCGGCGCGGGCCGCACACCCGGCCCGTCCGCTGTGGCGTGGATCACGTCACTCCCTGCAACGGAGTGTGGCGATCTGCCGTCTTAGCGGCCGACACCGCCGCCCTCCCCCCCTGCTGACGGAAAGCCCCGAGATGAGCCGCTCCCCCTTCCCCCGCCGCCGGCCGACCCGGCCACTGCGCGTCGCGCTCGCCATGGTCACGGTGGTCGGCTCGGGCGCGCTCAGCGCCTGCGCGGGCTTCGCGGCGCCGGCGCCCGTGGTTGACCCGGTGAAGGTGGCGCTGGGGGCGGCCGGCGGCACCAGGACCGTGCAGGCCGGCGACAAGCTCAAGGTGACCGCGGAGGGCGGCGTGCTGACCGAGGTGACGGTCACCGACCCCAGGGGGCGGCGACTGCCCGGCGGACTCGGGGGCGGGGGGACCGTCTGGACCTCCAGCGCCAAGATCGCCCCGGCCACCAAGTACTCCATCGTCGCCAGGACCAAGAGCGCCGAGGGCGGTGTCGGCGCGGCCAAGGAGTCACTCACCACCGCCAGGGCCGCCCGGCTGAACACCCTGGTGCTCGACCCCGGCGTACAGGACGGCGTGGTCGACGTCGACCGGCTGCTCACGCTGACCTTCGACCAGCCGGTGACCGACCGGGCCTCGGTGGAGCGCCGCCTGAGGGTCACCACCGACAGCCGGACGACCGGTTCCTGGGACTGGGCCAAGGACCGCAACGGCATGGACCAGGTGACCTGGCGGGCCGACCGGCGCTGGAAACCGGGTACCGAGGTCACATTGCGGGCGGAACTCGACGGGGTGGACTCCGGCGGCGGCCGCTACTTCACCGGCGACTATGACCTGAACTTCACCATCAGCCGGAGTTGCACCGACTCGGACATGGGACGGGTTTGTGGCAAGGTCCACGTGGGTGACCCCGCCGGGGTCACCGCATCCTCCGTACGAGGGAAAGACGACCACACCACCGGGATCGGAGACTGGAATGACGGCTGATCCCCGTGGCACAGAAACAGCGCCCCCGTGTCGAGCAGCTGACCCCTTTCAGAGCCTAATGTGACGGAATGAGCACCGTGCAGGACCAGGATCAACTCACGGGGTGGCGGCGCTTCCGGCGCCGTGTCCCCAATGGCTTCGCCATCATCTTCAGCGTATTGGGGCTCTTTTGTGCCCTGACGGCGCTGATCGGGCCGCTCCGGCGCGGACTCCACCCGGTGATCTACTGGCTGGACACCCTCACCATCCCGGTGGCGCCGAACTTCGCCTATGCGGCGTTCCTCTTCCTCCTGGGCGCGGCGATGACCGCCCGGAAACGCGTGGCGCTGTGGTTCGTGGTGGCCTACATGGTGCTGGTCACCCTGGCCGACGCGCTCTTCCTGGCCCACGGGTACTGGGAGTTCGCGTTCTCGCTGGTGCTGTGTGCGGCGGCGCTGGTGCTGCTGCTCGTCTCGCACCGCGAGTTCTATGCGATCACCCGGCGGGGCGCGTTCCTGCGCGCGATCCTGGTGCTGGCCGGCGGGCTCGTGGCCGCGGTGCTGATCGGCTGGGGACTGGTGTCGCTGGCCCCCGGCACGCTGGAGCCCGGCGCCGCCAACCGGCTGCTGTGGACGGCCAACCGCGTCTGCGGCGGGCTGGTCGGCGGTCATATCGTCGAGGGCCATCCGCCACACTGGATCAGCGTCGTCCTCGGCCTGCTCGGTGCGCTGGCACTGCTCAACGCCGCGGCCACGCTGTTCCGTTCGCAGCGGATGGAGGCCGCGCTGCACGGCGACGAGGAGGCCCGCATCCGGGCGCTGCTGGACCGCTACGGCAGCCAGGACTCGCTCGGCTACTTCGCCAGCCGCCGCGACAAGGCCGTGGTCTTCTCCCCCAGCGGCAAGGCCGCCGTCACCTACCGCGTCGAGGCCGGTGTCTGTCTGGCCAGTGGTGACCCGGTCGGTGACCGTGAGGCGTGGACGCAGGCCATCGAGGCATGGCTGGAGGTCGCCGGCCGGTACGGCTGGCAGCCCGCCGTCATGGGCGCGAGCGAGAGCGGCGCCAAGGCGTTCGCCCGCAGCGGCCTCGGCGCGCTGCAGCTCGGCGACGAGGCGATCCTGCATGTGAAGGACTTCGACCTGGACGGCCGGGAGATGCGGGTGACCCGCCAGGCCGTCAACCGCGTCGAGCGGACCGGTGCGACCTTCCGCGTACGGCGCCACTCCGCGCTGACCGACGAGGAGATGCAGGAAGTCATCCACCGGGCCGACGCCTGGCGGGACACCGAGACCGAACGCGGCTTCTCGATGGCGCTGGACCGGCTGGGCGACCCGGAGGACGGGGAGTGCCTGCTGGCCGAGGCGTTCGACGGCGACGGCAACATGATCGCGCTGCTGTCCTTCGTGCCGTGGGGCAAGGACGGCATCTCGCTGGACGTCATGCGCCGTGACCGCTCGGCGCCCAACGGCGTCATGGAGTTCATGGTGGCCCGGCTGTGCGCCCAGGCCGGTGCGCTGGGCGTACGGCGGATCTCGCTGAACTTCGCGGTCTTCCGGTCCGCCTTCGAGGAGGGTGCCCGGATCGGCGCCGGTCCGGTGCTGAAGGTATGGCGCCGGTTGCTGCTGTTCTTCTCCAAGTGGTGGCAGCTGGAGGCGCTCTACCGCTCCAACGCGAAGTACAACCCGGAGTGGTACCCGCGGTTCCTGTGCTACGCGGACGCCGGTGCGCTGGCCCGGATCGCCCTGGGCTCCGGTATCGCCGAGGGTTTCGTGGACGTACCGAGCCTGGTCACGCTGTGGGGCAAGGGTCACAAGAAGCGGGTGCTGGCCCCCGCGAGCACGGCCGGCCTGCCGTCGCTGGACGAACTCGGCCTGGTGAAGGCGGGGCCGGCCACCGAGGAGGAGCTCCACGAGCAGGAGCTGGCCGCGCTGCCCGAGCAGGTGCGGGTGCGCCACCGCAAGCTGGAGCGGCTGCGGGAGGCCGGCACCGACCCGTATCCGGTGGGCGTGCAGCGGACGCACACCCTGGGTCAGGTCCGCGACGAGTACCCGGACCTGACGCCCGGCACGCGCAGCGGCAAGTCCGTCAGCGTCGCCGGGCGGGTGCTGCTCACCCGTGACCACGGCGGGGTGCTCTTCGCGGTGCTGCGCGACTGGTCGGGCGATCTGCAGGTCGCGCTGACCCGGGACGGCAGCGGCAAGGAGCTGTTGGACCGCTTCGGCTCGGACATCGACCTCGGTGACCATGTCGAGGTGGAGGGCGAGGTCGGCACCAGCGACCGCGGTGAACTGACCGTGTTCGTCACCCGGTGGCGGCTGACGGCCAAGTGCCTGCGTCCGCTGCCTGACAAGCGGCGCGGTCTGTCCGACCCGGAGGCCAAGGTCCGCCAGCGGTATGTGGACCTGGTCGTCTCGACGGACGCGCGGGAGAACGTACGGGCGCGCAGCACGGCCGTGCAGGCGTTGCGCCAGGGGCTGATCGACCGGGGTTACCTGGAGGTCGAGACGCCGATGCTGCAGCAGATCCACGGCGGCGCCAACGCCCGCCCGTTCCACACCCATATCAACGCCTACGACCTCGATCTGTATCTGCGGATCGCGCCGGAGCTGTATCTCAAGCGGCTGTGCGTGGGCGGTATGGAGAAGGTCTTCGAGATGGGGCGGACGTTCCGCAACGAGGGCATCTCCTACAAGCACAACCCCGAGTTCACGATGCTGGAGGCGTACCAGGCGTTCGCCGACTACGACGTGATGCTCGATCTGACCCGGGAGCTGATCCAGGGCGCGGCGATCGCCGCGTTCGGCAGTGCCACCGCCCGTAAGGCGGATGCGAACGGCCGTCTGGTGGAGCACGACATCTCGGGTATCTGGCCGGTCAAGACCGTCTACGGCGCGATCTCCGAGGCGCTCGGCGAGGAGGTCGACGCGGACACCGCGCCGGACCGGCTGCGCAGGCTGTGCCATGCCTCGGCGGTGCCGGTGAAGCCGGAGATGGGCCGCGGCGACATCGTCCTGGAGATGTATGAGCGCCTGGTGGAGGAGAAGACCCAGCTCCCCACGTTCTACAAGGACTTCCCGACCGATGTGTCGCCGCTGACCCGGCAGCACCGCAAGGACCCGCGGCTCGCCGAGCGCTGGGACCTGGTCGCGTTCGGCACCGAGCTGGGCACCGCCTACTCGGAGCTGACCGACCCTGTCGAGCAGCGCAGGAGGCTCACCGCGCAGTCGCTGCTGGCGGCCGGCGGTGACCCGGAGGCGATGGAGCTGGACGAGGACTTCCTGCAGGCCCTTGAGTACGCGATGCCGCCGACCGGTGGTCTGGGCATCGGCGTGGACCGGCTGGTGATGTTCCTGACGGGTCTGTCGATCCGCGAGACCCTGCCGTTCCCGCTGGTGCGGCGCCGCTGACGGCGGTCGCCCACGAGCAGCGCCCGGCGCCCGTCGCGGCGGGCGAGACACCACAGGCCACCCTTGCGGGGGTGGCCTGTGGCATTTGTGGGTGCCTCCCCGGGCCGGTCCGCCGGTCAGAACCAGTTGACGGTGAGCGGGAAGTCGCCGGTGGCGGTGGCGCCCGAGGAGTCGGTGGCGGTGACGGTGACCGGGAGGGTGCCGGTCTGCCAGGGCCTGCCGCCGATCCGGCCGCTTGTGGCATCGAGGCTCAGACCCAGCGGCAGGCCGGTGGCGTGGTAGGTGAGCGGGGGTCTGCCGCCGGTGGCGGCCAGTTGGACGGTGCAGCCCTGGCCGAAGCGGCAGGTCTGCGGACCGGGGGTGGTGAGCTCGATGTCGTCGCCGGGCGGTTCGGTGCCGCCGGTGTCGAACACCGCGGTGACGGGGGTGGCGGTGGCGGCATTGCCCGCGTGGCCGGTGCCGTACATGTCCTCGAAGGTCCGCAGCAGGCTGAAGTGGTTGTAGGCGCCGCCCACCGTGCCCTGCTTGACATGGGCTCCGTGGAAGACGGTCGCGATCCGGTTGGAGCCGAGGTAGTTGTCCTCGTCCCAGGTCACCATCAGCAGGCTGTTGTGGTCCTTGGCCCACCGGGCGTAGGAGTCGAGGTTGTTCCTGAGCCAGGTGTCGCCGCTGCCGACGGCGCAGTCGTGCATGTCGTTGCACATGTCCGGGATGACGAAGGACAGCGTCGGCAGCTTGGTGAAGTCGTCCTTGGGGAACTGGGCGAAGGTCTTGCCGGTGGTCACCGGGACGTTCTTGAAGGCGAACCAGGGGTTGTGCTTCTGCGCGTAGCGGCCGCTGGAGCAGGTCGTGGAGCCCTCGCTCGGCAGGCCCTCGTTGTAGCTGGCGAAGGTCTTGCCGGCCGCGATCAGCTCCTGGGCGAGGTTGGGCGCGGACAACGACTGCGCGGTGTAGCAGCCGTCGCCGGTGATGCCCTGGGTGGCGCCGGAGAAGAGGTTGAAGTAGTTCGGCTGGCTGGGGTGGGTCAGGGCCTTCATACCGGTCAGTCCGGCGCCGTCCTGGGCGAGCTGGTTGAGGTAGGGGGCCTGGGAGTTGCCGATGATCTCGCCGTACTGCTTGTTCTCGAAGACCACGATCACGACATGGTCGTAGGACGGCAGCGCGGACCGCACGGTCCGCGCGTCCGCCGCGGAGGCGACGGCGAGCAGACCGAGCGTGCCGAGTGTCGCCACGACCGCCCTGCGCAGACGGATCGCTGTGCGTCTCATCAGGTATCGGCTCCTTGTCCGGGGGGATGTGGGGCGGGTGGGGGGTGTCAGTCCTCGCGTCGGGCCGCGTCCGCGACGGCGAGCCGCAGAAAGCGCGGTACGGGCAGTTCACAGCGGCGGCAGGCGTCGGCGACCGCGGCCCGGACCGCCGCGCGCCGGTCGGGCGGCATCATCAGCAGCACGCTGCGGCCCGGCCGTCGTCCCGGCCACGAGGCGGACCAGGCACCGGCGCACAGGGCGTCGTGGACCGCGGTGGCGAGACCGGTGGCCGTGACCGTGGGATCGCCGGAGCGGCGGGCCGTCACCAGCAGCAGGCTCGGCTCCGGGCCGCCGTCCGGGGCGCGCAGCGGCTGATGGCTGCCGTCGGCCGCGAGCAGCCGCCCGGTCCGGGCGAAGAGCACGGCCCGGCGCAGCGCGTCGTCGCCGGGCACCCCGGTGGTCAGCAGACGCGCCAGCTGTGCGCGGGTCGGCGGGCAGCCGCCCCCGTCGGCGTGCAGGGACGTCACCGCCAGCGCTGCCGCACACTCCAGCGGCTCGGCGACGGAGAGCCCCACGGCGTCCGGCAAGGTGGCGTCCAGCTGCAGATCGGCGCCGTCCCGGCCGATTCCGGCGGCGGCGAGGGTGCGCAGCGCGGCGTACGGGCGGGCCGCCCAGCCGGGGGCGCGGCCGGCCGGTCCGGTGAGCGGGAGTTCGGCGGTCTCGGCCGGGTGCTGGAGCGAGCCGCAGCGCAGCATTCCGTCCTCGCGTGGGGCGACGGCCGCGGCGACATGCCAGTTGGCCGCCGCGACCCAGCCGGTCCGGGGCGCCGTACCGGTGCCGGGCGGGGCGGCGGGCGCGGTGAGCCGGAAGGCGTACGGTGCCCGCCACACCGCTTCGGGCAGGCGGTGGTACGCCGTCGAGAAGCCATGGGCGAGCAGCCGCAGCAGGGGGGCCGCCGTCGCGCGGTGGGCCAGGTCCACCGCGTTCAACCCAGCTCTTTGCGGGCGAGCAGCCGGTAGGCGTTGCCACCGTCGGTGGCCCGCGCGAGCGCGGTGCGCAGGTTGTCGACGGCGAGGGCGGCGGCGTAGCCGGGAACCGCCATGGCCTGTACGGCACTTCGGGCGGCGCGGCGGGTGCGGGTGGCGGGGACCGTGGCCCAGGGCGCCTGCGGGTCTGGGGCGAGCCGGTTCGCTGCGAGGGCGACGGCTCCGAGGAAGTCGGCGTTGTTCTGGTGGGCGGCGCCGTGCTGCTCGGCCAGGACGGTGAAGCCCCGGGCCGCCAAGGCCTGTTTGAGGTTTCCGGCCGGCATCAGGTGCTGGTGCTGGGGCTGGAACCAGGGCAGCCAGTAGGGGCCGAGCAGACGGCCGATCCGGGACTCGGGGTCGGGGAGTTCGATCAGCAGATGGCCGCCGGGGGCCAGGACCTTGACGGCCGCGTCGAGTTCGGCGAGGGGGTCCCGGGTGTGTTCGAGGTAGTGGTGCATGCTCACTGTGTCGTAGCGGCCGGCGAGCCGGTCCGCGAGATCGGGGAACTGGCCCTGGTAGGCGGTGGCGATCCAGCCCCGCCGTTCGGCCTCGTGGACCCCTTCGCCCATGTCCAGCCCGTCGAAGCGGGTGCCGGGCCAGACGGCGCGGGCGGCATTGCAGAAGTGCCCCGCGGCGGTGCCGACATCGAGCCAGTTCCTGGGGGTGGTGAAGGGCCGGAGCAGCTCGGCGCGGTCGCGGTAGGTGGCGCTCATCCGGCCGAGGACCAGGGCGGCGCCCTCGCCGCCGAGGCCTTCGTAGAAATCGCGGTAGTAGAAGTCGAGTCCCTCCGGGGTGAGCCGGGGGTTCTGGAAGACATGGCCGCAGTGGCGGCACTCCTCCAGGGTGAAGCGGCCGGGCTTGCCCTGGAGGAGATCGGGCATCCGGACCCGTACGACGGGGTCGGGCGCCGAGCACCAGGGGCAGTCGGCGCGGCGGGGTTCGAAGAAGCGGTCGGTGCCGGCCGCGAGGTCGGCGGTGTACCCGGCGTGGCGTGCCGCGGTGCCGGCGGCCCGGGGCGGCTCGGCGGGCGGGGTGGCCAGGGTGCGCAGCGCGGCGGACAGGGAGCGCAGCGGGCGGGACGCGGTGGCGCGGGCCAGGCCGGCGGGGCGCAGGCCCCGGGCCGGGCTCAGCACGGCGGCGGGCTGCAGCCAGTAGAGGGCGGCCGCCGCCGCGCCCCAACGCGGCGCCGAGAACAGGCACTTCGCCAGCAGCGCCAGGCCCGCCAGCTGGGCGGCGGACAGCAGGGCCGGCGGGAGGCCCCGGGCGCGGAGTTCCTCGGCGCGCCGGGCGGGGTCGGGGTGCGGCGACCGCAGGCCGGGGGCGATGGCCCAGCCGGTGGCGTCCGGGGCGTACTCCTTGAGGGTGCGGAGCAGCCGGATCAGGCCGGCCACCGAGGGCGGCGGTGCCTCGGAGTCGAGCCCGGCCCGCCGGTGGATGTCGTCGGCCACCAGCAGGGCGTGGCCCGCGCCGTGTCCCGGCGCGCACCGGTCCGTGCGGTGGGCCGCCGGGTCGAGCAGCCGGAGCAGACCGAGAACACTCTCGGCGTCCAGGTGGGCCGGGACCAGGTCCACGACGCGCAGACCTTCGCGGGTGGCGTGGGCGACCGCGGCACGCAGGGTCGCCTCGTCGGCCACGACGCCGGGCGCGGTGATCAGCTGCCAGCCGGGGAGCGGGGGCCGCGCGGGGTCGTACGGCCCGGCGGGGTCGAGCACCGGCAGCGCGGCGAGCCGGCGGCGGGCGCGCACGGTGCCCGCGCCCAGGGCCGTCACGGCGACGGCCGCCGCCCATCGCGTGCGGTGTCCCGAACGGTGCGCTCGCGTCATCTGGCTCACGGTCCCTTCTCGTTCCGGGTCGGGGCGGTGCCGGGTGCGGACGGGCCGGGGCGCGGTCCGGGCGGCAGTTTCTCCAGGCGGTCGGCCGCGGTGGCGGCACCGCCCGCCGCGGCGAAGGACGCCTGGATGCGGCGGGCCGCACGGCGGTGGGCGGGGTCGTCCAGCACGGCGGTCAGGGCCTGGTGAAGTTCGTCCGTACGGGCCCGGCCGAAGCGCACCCGCACGCCCGCCCCGGCCTCGGCCACCTGGCGGGCGACGATCGGCTGGTCGTCGCGTACGGGTGCCACCACCAGCGGCAGCCCGTACGCGAGTGCCTCGCACACGGTGTTGTGGCCGCCGTGGCACAGCACCGCGTCGAGGTGCGGCAGCAGCTGGAGCTGGGGGACGTACTCCTGGTGCAGCATGTGCGGCGGAATGTCTCCGGCGAGGTCGGCCGGGGCGGCGAGGATCAGCTGCGCCCGGTCCGCGAGCGCGTCCGCGGCGCGCAGGACCGCGGGGTAGAAGCGGGCGCCCGCCGCGCGGTTGAGGGTGCCCAGTGAGACGAGCACCCGTGCGCGCCCGGGATCGAGCCGGCGCCACGGGAAGTCACCGGTGGGCGGGCGGGCGCCGAAGGCGGGTCCGACGAAGGCGTAGTGCGGCGGATAGCGCCCCGCGAAGCCGTTGGCCGCGTCCGGTGCGTGCGCCGCGGTCCGCTCCGGCCCGCCGTCACCGATGAGCGCGGGGGTGGAGAAGACCAGGACGAGGTGCGGGGAGAAGCGCGGGTCCCAGCCGCCGGGCGCACCGCACTCGGCGAGCAGTGCCGCGATGCGGAGGTTCACCCACTCCCCCACCTTCGGGAAGTCGTCGAACGGCCGGATGATCTCCGCCGAGGTGGTCGCCGAGGTCGCCCAGGGCAGACCGTGCCGGCGCGCCACCAGGGGCCCGGCGAGGGCCTGTTGGTCGGCCACCAGGACGTCGGGACGGAAGGTTTCGACGGCGGTGTGCACACCGGGCAGCATCGCGCGGGCGAGCGGGATGAGGGCCTCCGCCCACAGGAAGCGCAGGGCGGCGATGCCCCGCAGATCACGCCATCGTGCGCCGCCGAGGTCATGGCCGTCGGCCGCGTCCCGGTCCCCCGCCGGGTACAGGAGGGAGCCGGTGGGGAGCAGCGGCGCCAGGGCCGCGGCGGGGCCGGTCCAGGCGACCTGGTGGCCGCGCGCGGCGAGTTCGGCGGCGACGGCGAGGGTGGGGTTGACATGTCCGGCCAGCGGCGGGACGACGAACAGCACTCTCATCGGGCCACCACCGCCCCGGCCGGTGCGCCGAGCCGGCCCAGCAGCGCCTCACACAGCCCCGCGGTGGCCTCGTTGAGCACGGTGTGCCCCACGCCGGGCAGCACGCACAGTTCACAGTCCGGCGCGTCCAGTAGCAACTGCCGTGCTCCCGGCAGGAGTTCGGAGTGCTGCCCATAGACGGCGAGGACCGGGCAGCGCAGCCGGGCGAAGTCGCGGGAGGTGAAGGGCGTGCCCGCCGCGATGTCCTCGATGAGGGTGGTGTGGTTGAGCAGGGCGTCGGCGGCGGCGGTCAGCCGGGCCTCCTTGCGCCGCCCGAGACCGGCCAACTGATCGGCCAGCCCGCTGTGTTCGAGGCCGAGGGCGGCGACGGAGAGGGTGTCGGTCATGTCCTCGATCCAGTCGCCGGTCAGATGGGCGTCGATCAGGACGACGGAGGCGACGAGATCGGGCCGGACGAGGGCGGTGTGCAGCGCCAGGGCGCCGCCGTAGCTGTTGCCGACCAGATGGACCGGGCGGCCGTCGAGGCCCAGGGAGCCGAGCAGGGCGACGAGATCGGCCACCGAGGTGTCCCTGTCGTAGCCGGTGGGCGGGCGTTCACTGCGGCCGTGTCCGCGCTGGTCGTAGAGGAGGACGTCGTGCCCGGCGCGGGAGACGGGGCCCGCGAGGGTGCAGTAGAAGCTCGACAGGTTGTCCATCACCAGCCCGTGGAGGAAGACGACGGTGGGGCCGTCGGGCCGGGGGCCGCCACCGTGGCCCGGCAGCCGCTGGGTGTGCAGGCGCAGCCCGCCCGCGGGTGTGAGGGCCATGGCGCGGTCAGCCCGCGCAGGCCGGGTCGGCGGCGGTGACCCGGTCGATATGGGCGGCGAGTTCGCCGACCGTCATGGCCAGGATCTGGTCGATGTCCTTCTCCGCGAGCAGGCCGAGGAAGTCCACCGAGGTGCCGTAGCGCTGCTGCAGCAGTTCGGCCAGCGCCACGAACTCGATGCTCTCCAGGGCCAGATCGTCATTGAAGGTGGTGGCGCAGGTGATCTCGCCCACGACGAGGAGTTCGTCGCCGACGACGCTCACCAGCATGTCGGTGATCTCGGCCAGGATCGTCCGGGTGCGCTCGGGGAGCGGGTCAGCTGCCATGGGTGGCCTCCGTGGGAGTGAGGGTGTCGGTGCCCGTACGGTCAGCGGGCCGCGGCCCGGTCCAGGCGACGACATGGCGCCCGGACAGATCGTCGACGGAGTCGAGGTGGACGAGGTGGGGCCGGCCGTCCGGGGAGACCACCCGGAGCGCGCCGCCCGGTGCGGGCGTCACGGCCCAGTCCAGCGGCCGCCCGTCGAGGCCGCTGCCCGCCGCCTTCGCCGCGGCTTCCTTGGCGCACCACAGTGCGGTGAGCCAGTAGGCGCGGCCGGTGGTCCCGGGTGCATGCCGTGCGCACAGGTCGTCGGCCAGACGGCGTTCGGCCGGGGTGAGGGCGAACCGTTCGAGGGCCGGCGGATCGTCGGTGACGCGCTCGATGTCGATCCCCACCGGGCCCGACCGGTGGGCGAGGGCGACGGCGATCCGGTCCCTGTGCGCGAGCGAGAGATGGAGGCCGTGGGCGAGTGGACCCTCGGGACAGGGGCGGCCCTGGTCATCGGTGCCGATCTGGATCTCGGCCGGGAAGACGGGCCCGGCTCCCGACTCCCACAGCAGTTCCCGCACCGCGTCCTTGGCCGCGATCCGGCCCAGCAGCCACGCCGCACGGGCGCGGGGCGCGCACCGTTCGTAGCGGGCCCGCTCGCCCGCGCCCAGATAGCGGCGCATGACCAACTCCTGCGAGGCCGGGTCCGACCAGCGGCGCCGGGCCAGGCACCAGCCGCCCGGCCGGGGTTCACCGATACCGCACACCTCCGGGGTGAACTTCATCGGCCACACCCGCTCATCGGCACCGAAGCGCCGGTACGTCCAGCCCTCCAGCCGCGCCCAAACACCGCCGTCGGCACCGCACAGCTCCACCTCACCGCGCACCGAGCCCGCCCTGACCTCGCGGATCCGGGCGGTGGCCGCCAGCAGCGCGCCCTCGCGGGGCTGCGGCCCGTAGAGCCGTACGCGGTCCAGGGTCGCGGGGAAGACCAGTCGGTCACCGCTCAGTTTCAGCTGCATCCAGTGGCCGAGGAGCTGCCCCGCGGCGTCCAGGAGGGCACCGGGTGCGGGCAGTGCGCGCAGCGTTCCGCGGATGCCGTCGGCGGCGAGCGTGCTGACCTCGTGGACCCCGGCGAACGCGGGGCCGTGGAACATCCACCGGTCCCGGTACAGGGCCTGTGCACTGACCGGCGCCGGCCGGCCGGACGTCAGATCCGCGGGGTCGGGGGGCGGTGGAGCCGGGTGATGTGCCGCCAGGTGGACGGTCACAGCGGCGAAGTCACCGAGGCTCACCCGCACCCGGCCGTCTCCCTCCGGGGTGGCGCTGACAGCCAGATCGACGGGCGGGGCGACCGCCAGCCAGCGCAGGGCCCGAACGTCGGAGTAGCCGATGACGAGGTACCCGGGCTGCGTCTCCCGGGCCGCCTCCGCGGCGAGTTCGAGCAGCGTGGTCATGGGAACGACGGGAAACCGGTCGGCGGGCTCGGGCCAGTCATCGGGCTGGAGGTAGACACAGTGATCACGTACGTACGGGAGAGTCGCCAGGGAGAGGTGATGGGTGGAGGTACGGGAGCCCGCTACGGCTGCGGAGGCGGGGGCGCTTGGGGACGTTGGTGCCGTGCGGGCGATGGCTGGGGCGGCGGAGGTACGGGGTGCAACGGCGGTGCTGGGGGTGGCTGCTGCGAAGCGGGGGGCGACTGTGGTGTGGGGGCCAGCTGCAGCTGCGGCGCTGCGGGCAGGTGCCGCGGCGACAGCGGCGGCGACGGTGCGGGTGGCGGCCCGGGTTTCGGCGAGGACCGCGTCCAGGGCCTGCTGGACCGGTTCGGCGGCGACCGACCGCGGGTGGGGCCGCGCTCCCCCGCCCCCTCCCCCGCCTCCCCCTTCGGGGGAGGGGGCGGGGGGTGGGGTGGGGGGTGGGGGTGAATCGGCGGGCGCGAGAAGCGGCCGGCCGTGCGTCCCCCCGCCGAGGCGGACCAGCGGCGAGCCGAGGTCGAGCCGCATCGCCGCACGGGCTCCTTCCGGCAGCGCGGCGCGGGCCGTGGCGCGGCCCGTGCCACGATCCGAGGCCGGGGCAGACCCGCGCGCCGATGCGGAGCCGCCCGCCGGGGCAGACCCGCGCGCCGAGACGGAGCCACCCACCGGGGCAGTGCCCGGCGCCGGCACGGAGCCACCCACCGAGACGGACCCGCGCGCCGGTGCCAACCGCTCCCAGCGTGGGCTCAAGCCCTCGGTCCACAGTGCGGCGGCCAGGCGGCGGAGTTGGGCGGGGCCGTCGCGGCGGGGGTCGGCTGCCGTGACGGCGAGATGGTCCTGACCGTGGAGGGTGTCGGAGACGAACCCGGGGAGGCTGCCGGCGCCCAGCTGGACGAAGGCGCGGACGCCCGTCTCGTACAGGCGCCTGGTCAGTTCCTGGAAGCGGACCGGTTCCAGGAGGTGGCGCAGCACCAGCCGGCGGATAGCGGAGGGGTCGTCCGGGAAGGGGGCGGCTGTCGTCGCCGACCATACGGGGAGCCGCTGGTCCCGTAGCGGCAGGGCGTCGAAGGCGGTGCCGGCCTGATGGAGGTAGGGCGCCCACATCGGAGTGTGGAAGCCGGAGCGGAAGGGCATCTCCTGGGCCCGTACGCCCTGTCCGGCGAGTCTGCGGACGGCCTCCGCGAGCGGCTGTGGCGCTCCGCAGATCACCGACTGGTGCGGGCAGTTGTCGTGGCTGACCGCGATCCCCTCCAGGCCCGCGAGCGCGGCGGCCGCCTGCGGGGCACCGCAGCCCAGGGCCGCGTAGACCAGGTCGGGTACGGCGAGGGAGCCGGGCCGCAGCGAGTCCAGGAAGGCGTCCACGGCCTGGGGCGGATACATTCCGGCGACCACCATGGCGGTCCATTCGCCGAGGCTGTGGCCGGTCAACAGGTCGGGGGTGAGGCCCAGTTCGTCCAGTGCGCGGGCGAGCAGCCGGCCGGCGGCGAGGGTGTCCACGGCGCGTTCGACCAGACCGCTGCCGCCGGAAACGGCGGGACGGGGCAGGGCCATCTGGTCGGCGATGTCGTCCACAGGGGGCGGCGGCTCCGCCTCCAGCCCCGGAAAGACGAAGGCGAGCCGTGCTCCCTCCTGCGGGGCGTACGGGCCGAAGAGCGGGCTCGGGGTGAACCACACCTCGCCGCGGCCCCGCCAGGGCAGGGCCCGGGCGAGGACCTTGGCGGCCAGGGCGCGGCGCTGCGGGGTGGGGTCGGGCAGGGCGAGTCGGCAGGGGCCGTCGGGCGCGAGGGCTCCGGTGTCGGTCGCCGCGCCGCGCTCCCCCATCTCCCGTAACTCCTCGGCCAGTTGGGCCGGGGTGTCCGCGGCGAGCAGGACGGTGCGATCCGGCTCGGCCGTCCGCAGCAGGGACGGCCGCAGCGGAGAGGTCCGCAGCGGGGACGTCCGGTGCGAGGACGTCCGGTGCGGGGGCGGTGCGGCCGGGCTCCTCCGTCCCGGGGCCTCCTCCAGGACGGTGTGGGCGTTGATGCCGCCGAAGCCGAAGGCGTTGACTCCGGCGCGCAGCGGTACCCGCCCGGCGTCCCACGGCTCGGCCTCGGTGACCGGACGCATCCGGGTCCGTGCCAGGCCCTCGTGCGGCTCGTCCAGATGCAGGGTGGGCGGCAGCGTCCGGTGGTGGACGGCGAGCGCCGCCTTGATCAGTCCGGCGATACCGGCGGCCTGCATGGTGTGGCCGAGCATCGACTTCACCGAGCCCAGACCGACCGGTGGAACGCCTGCACCGGGAGGACCGAACACCCGGGCCAGGGTGTCGAGTTCGACGCCGTCGCCGACCGGGGTCCCGGTGCCGTGGGCCTCCAGCAGGCCGAGCGCCGTGGGGTGGGCGGGGTCCAGTCCGGCACCGGCCCAGGCCTGCTCCAGCGCCCGGATCTGGCCTTCCGGCCGTGGGCTCATCAGGCCGGCGGCGCGGCCGTCCCCCGCCACTCCCGTCCCGCGGACGACCGCGTACACCCGGTCGCCGTCGCGCTCGGCGTCGGCCAGGCGCTTGAGGAGGACGACACCGGTGCCTTCGGACAGCAGGGTGCCGTCGGCCCTGCGGTCGAAGGGGCGGATGTGCTGGGTGGGGCTGAGCGCGCGCAGCTGGGTGAAGACGCTCCACAGGGTGGCGATATGGCAGTGGTGCACGGCTCCGGCGACCACGAGGTCGCAGCGGTCGGCGGCGAGCAGATCGACGGCCTGCGCCACGGCCAGCAGGGAGGAGGCGCAGGCCGCGTCGAGGGTGTAGGCAGGGCCGCGGAAGTCCAGCCGGTTGGCGGTGCGGGCGGCGGTGAAGCTGGGAACCAGGCCGATGGAGGCCTCCGGCTGTTCGGGGCCGAGGCCCGCCTGGAAGGCCTCCCGTACGGCTGCGATTCTCGACTCGCCTAATTCCGGGGCGAGTTCACGCAGTGTGGCGGCGAGCTGATGGGCCGTACGGACCCGCTGGTCGAGCCGGGCGGTGGCGACGCCCATGAAGCCGCCGCGGCCGAGGATGACGCCGATACGGGAGCGGTCGGCGGGCAGCCGCTCCTCGCCGCCCGCGTCGGCGATGGCGTCGGCGATGGTGCGCAGGGCGAGCAGCTGATCGGGCTCGGCGCCCCGGACGGCGGCGGGCACGATGCCGAAGCGGGTGGGGTCGAAGGCGGCCGGATCGTCCAGGAAGCCGCCCCGCCGGCAGTAGAAGCGGTCGCTGCGGGCGGGGCCTTGGGCGCCCTGCGGGTCGTAGTAGATCTCCGGGTCCCAGCGGCCGGGCGGCACATCGGTGATGCAGTCCGTGCCGGCCACCAGGTTGCGCCAGTACGCGGCGAGGCCCTCGGCGCCGGGGAAGAGCGCCCCCATGCCGACGATCGCGGCGTCCGTGGGCCGCGGTCCGGCCCGACGGGCACGGGCCTCACTCATCGCCCGTCACCTCTTCGCCGGCCTCCGCCGCCAGCACAACCTGGGCCGCCGTGCCGTGGGCCAGTTCGTCCAGGAGGGCGGCGGCCGCGGCGTCGGGGTCCAGGAGCGGGATGCCCCGTCGTGCGTAGGCACGCGCCAGTTCGGGGGTGACCATGCCGCCGCCCTCGGCCGCCCACGGGCCCCAGTCGACGGCGAGGACGCGCCGGGACGTACGGGCCGACCAGGCCGTCGCGAGGGTGTCCAGGGCGTCGTTGGCGGCGGCGTAGTCGGCCTGGCCGCGGTTGCCGAAGACCCCGGCGACGCTGCCGAAGAGGACGAGGAAGCCGGTGTCGTCACCGGCGGCGGACAGCAGATGGCGGGCGCCGTCGACCTTGGTGGCGAAGACCCGGGCGAACGAGGCCGGGTCCTTGTCCCGCAGCAGCTTGTCCGCCAGGGTGCCCGCCCCGTGCACGATCCCGTCGAGACGGCCGTGCCGGGAGCGGATGTCCTGCACCACGGCGTGGACGGCGGCCTCGTCGGTGACATCGGCCGCGTGGTAGCGCACCGAGGCGGCGAGCGGCGCCAGGGCGGCGAGGGTGGCGGTGATCTCGCGGCGGGCCAGGACCGCGCCGGCTGCCGCCTCGATCTCGGCGGGCCTGCGCAGCCCTTGGGCGAGGAGCGCGGCGCGCAGCGCGATGCGGTCGTGGGCGTGGGCGAGGGCCGGGTCCTCGGGGGTCTCCGCCAGGGGCGTCCGACCGAGGAGTTCGATGTGGCAGCCGTGGGCGCCGGCCAGGGCGAGGGCCGTACGGGCGGTGATCCCGCGCGCTCCGCCGGTGAGCAGCACCACGGATCCGGGGCCGAGCGACGGCCGGCCGAGGACGGTCCGGTCGTCCGGCAGGGGTGCGGGGACCGTGCGCAGGGTGGTGCGGGTGCCGTTGGTGCGGCCGACGACCACCGGTTCGCCGGGGGCGCACAGTTCGGCGAGGAGGTGGGCGGCGATGCGTTCGGGGCGGTCCTTGGGGTCGATGTCCACGGCGCGTATCAGGACGTCGGGGTATTCGAGGGCGGCCGTACGGGCGAAGCCGCGCAGTCCGGCACCGGGCAGCGGGTCGGGGGCGTCCTCGGTGGCGTCCTGGCCGAACGTGCCGCCGGCCGCGGTGGCCAGCAGCAGCCGGCGGGCCCCGCCGGTCAGGGCGGTGCGCCACCCTTCGAACTGTCCGGGCAGCACGGCGCCGCGGCCCGCCCGCAGGGCGCTGAGGTCCACCACGCCGTCGGCCCCGTCGGCGACGCACCGGGCAAGCCGCTCGGCGGGGACGGTGCGCACCCGTGCGCCATGGCTCTCCAGCAGGGCGGTGAGGGCCAGCGCCACACCCTGGCCGTCCTCCACCACGGCGAAGTCGCTGCCCGCCACCACCTCGGCGGGCGGGCGGGCCGCGGGCGGGCCGAGCGGGGTGACCCGGACCAGGGAGCGGGTGGGGCGCAGCAGCACCGGGCCGCCGTCGGGTCCGGCCAGGGCGGCGGGGTCCTGCGTGGTGGGCGCGGGAGCGGACACCGCGGGCTGCGGCGGCACGGCCGGTGCGATCGGCACGGCCGGTGCGGTCGGTGCGACCAGTGCGGCCGGTGTGACTGGCGCGGCAGGTGTGATCGGTGCCGTCGGTGTGTCCGGTACGGGCGCGGGTTCAGCGGGAGCCGTCGGGGGCTCGGCGCGGGCGGCGGCGATCCAGTCGACGATGCCGCTGATGGTCTTGACGCGGGCGAGCTGTTCCACGGCCGACTCCATGGCCCCGTCCGCGTCCTGCGGCAGTCCGATCCGGTCGGCCAGCGCGCCGATGATCTCCACGCGCTTGATGGAGTCCACCGAAAGATCGGCCTCCAGGTCGAGCCCGGCGTCGAGCATCTCGTGGGGATAGCCGGTCCGCTGGTGGATGATCTCCCGTACGGCATCGAGGAGTTCGGCGGGGCTCAGGAGCCGCGGCCCGGGGGCGGGCGCCTGCGCGACCGCGGCGGAGGCGTCGGTGGCGGTGGTGGCGGTGGTGGCGGTGGTGGCGGCAGCATCATCGGCGACAGCGGGCCCGGCCACGGCCCCGGCCCCGGCGGGTTCGGTGTACGCCGGGCCGGTCCACTCCGGGGCGGGAACGGGTTCGGCGGGCCGGGCGGGCTCGGCAGCCGCTCCCAAGTACCGCAGCACGACGTCCCGTTGGGCCGCCACGAGCTCGCGCGTGGTGCGCAGATACTCCAGCACGGCGGCGTGCCGGGCGGAGTCCCCGGTAGCCGCAACACCGTCGGTCCGGCCGGAGTCCCGGGGAGCCGCACCACCGTCGAGCAGCGCACCCTCCCCGCCCTCCTCCCGCGCCACGCCCGCATCGCTCCGCAGGGTGTCCACCCGCCGCGCCGGACGCAGACCGCCCGGCAGGCAGGCGCCGTCGGCGGTGCGCACCGTGTGGCCGTTCACCAGCCATCCGGGGCGGCGCGGTGCCGCGGCGGGCAGGGGTTCCGCACGGCCGCGGAACAGCGCCTCCGGATCGACCGGGACCCCGGCGGCGGCAAGCCGGGCCAGGACGTGCGGCAGCCGGGCCAGTCCGGACTCGCCCGGTACGTCCAGCGCCACCGCGGTGTGCGGACGTCCGTCCAGGATCTGCCCGACCAGACCGGTGAGCACCCGGCCGGGCCCGGCCTCCACGAAGGTGCGCACCCCGGCGGCGTACATGTCCTCGATCTGCTCGACGAATTGCACCGGTGCGGCGACCTGGCCCGCCAGGGTGTCCCGCACCACGGACGCCTCGCGGGCGTAGGGGCGCGCGGTGGAGCCGGACCAGACCGGGAGAGCGGGCGCGCTCACCTCGGTCGCGGACAGTTCCGCGGCGAGCGCCTCGCGGGCGGCGGCGAGTTGGGGGCTGTGGAACGCACAGGCGACCGGCAGACGGCGCGCCTCGGCACCGGCCGTGCGCAGCGCCGCCACGGCCGCTTCCACGGCGTCCGTGGGGCCCGAGATCACGCTCTGTTCGGGCGCGTTGTGGTTGGCGACGACGACGCCGGTGTCACGCGTCAGCTCCCGTACGCGGTCCGGCGCGGCCACGACGGCGGCCATCGCGCCCGGGTCGTCACCGGCGGCCGAGAGGATCGCCTCGCCGCGGCGGGTGCTGAGCCGGAGCAGCGCCTCGGTGTCGTAGGCGCCCGCCGCCCACAGGGCGGTCAGCTCGCCGTAGGAGTGCCCGGCCGTGCAGTCGGGGCGGACACCGAGCGAGGTGAGCAGGCGGTGTGCGGCGGCGGAGGCGAGGCCGAGCGCCGGCTGGGCGACGCGGGTGTCGGTGAGGGCGGCCTGCTGGGCGGCCCGGCCCTCGGCGGTGAAGGCGGCGGGCGGGAACATGGCCGCGACACAGCCCGGATCGGCGTCGTCCAGGAGGCCGCGCAGCGCCGGGAAGGCGAGGAACAACTCGTCCATCATTCCGGTGCGCTGGCTCCCCTGGCCGGGGAAGAGGAAGGCGAGCAGTCCGGGGTCGGCGTCCCGTTGGCGCAGGTACACGCCCTCGGCGGCGACGCACTGGCGGGCCGCGGCCAGCTTGGCGGCGAGGTCGTCGAGGTCCTCGGCCACCACACAGGCCTGGACCGGCCCGTCCGCCGCCGCGGTCTCGGCGGCCAGGTCGCGCAGCGGCCAGGGGCGCCCGGCCTGGTCGTTCTCCGCCAGGCGCGCGGCGAGGCGCTCCATGGCCCGTACGGCGGCGGGCCGGTCGGCGCCGCGGAAGCAGAAGAGCTCGGCGGGCCAGTCCGTCAGGGCGTGGGCGGGCTCGGGGGCACCGTCGTAACCGGCGAGCACGGCGTGGTAGTTGGTGCCGCCGAAGCCGAAGGCGCTCACTCCCGCGATGCGCCGGGCCACCGGGACCGGCCAGGGCCGGGCCCGTCCGGTGTCGAAGCGGAACGGGCCGGTGTCCTCCTCGGCCGGCCGGGTCAGATGCAGCGTCGGCGGCCGTACCCCGGCGTGTACGGCACGCGCGGCCTTGATCAGACCGGCCAGGCCGGCGGCGCATTTGGTGTGCCCGATCTGCGATTTGACCGAGCCGAGGGTGCAGCTGCCCGGTGCCGCGCCCGCCGCCTCGAACAGCTCGGTGAGGACGGCGAGTTCGGTGGTGTCGCCGACGACGGTGCCGGTGCCGTGGGCTTCGAGGAGGCCGACCTGCGCGGGGCTGATCCCGGCGCGGTGGTAGGCGCGTTCCAGGGCCCGCCGCTGGCCCTCGGGCCGTGGTGCGGTCAGTCCGAGGGACCGCCCGTCACTGGAGGTGCCGACCGCTTTGACGACGGCGTAGATCCGGTCGCCGTCCCGTTCGGCGTCCGCGAGGCGTTTGAGGACCAGACAGCCGACGCCCTCGCCGAGCGCGATTCCGTCGGCCGCCGCGTCGAAGGGGCGGCAGCGGCCGGTGGGGGACAGCGCCTGCACGGACGCGAACATCAGGTAGTCGTTGATGCCGTTGTGCACATCGGCGCCGCCGCAGAGCGCCATATCGCTGTCGTGGTCGCGCAGTTGGCGGCAGGCCAGGTCGAGCGCGGCGAGCGAGGAGGCGCAGGCGGCGTCCACGGTGCAGTTGGCCCCGCCGAGGTCGAGGCGGCTCGCGATGCGTCCGGCGATGACGTTGGCGAGCACGCCGGGGAAGGAGTCCTCGGTCAGCCGGGGAAGTTCGGCGTCGAGGGCGGGCGGCAGGTCGCCGAGGTAGGCCGGGTGCAGTGCGCGCAGCCCGTAGGCGCCGGCGAGTTCGGTGCCCGCCTCGGCGCCGAAGACGACGCTGGTGCGGGCGCGGTCGAAGTCACGGCCGGCGTATCCGGCGTCCGCCAGGGCCTTGGCGGCGGCGTCGAGGGCGAGCAGCTGCACCGGTTCGATGCCCGTGAGGGAGGCCGGGGGGATGCCGTGGGCGAGGGCGTCGAAGGGGAGGGCGGGCAGGAAGCCGCCCCAGCGGGACGGGGTGCGCTCACCCGCCCGCGCGGGATCCGGGTCGTGGTAGATCCCGGCGTCCCAGCGCTCGGCGGGCACCTCGGTGACGGAGTCGACGCCGGTGACGACATTGGACCAGTAGCGGGCCGCGTCGGCCGCGCCGGGATAGCAGCACGCCATGCCGACGATGGCGATGTCCAGCGGCGCCGAGTCCCGGTCCCGGGGCGCGGCGGGCGGACGGAACCGCTGTGCCCGCGCGTCGAGTTGGGCGGAGGCGCCATCGGTCACGGCGGTGTGCAGTGCGGCGAGGGTGATGGTGGCGCCGCGGGCGGTGGCGGCCTGGCCCAGCATGTACAGGCCCTCCCGGCGCTGTGCGTGCTCCGCCACGGGTGCGGGCGGCCCGCCGTCGGTGTGCCGCAGTCCCTTGCTCGCGATCCGCAGCCGGCCGAGGTTGCGCCGCTCCAGCTCCTCCCATCGGGCCCGGGGGTCCGTGCCGTGGGCGGCCAGGCGGCGTTCGGCCGCCGCGAAGTCCTCGGTGTAGGCGGTGTCGGCGCAGCGCGTGGCGTGGCCCGGTGCGGTCCGCAGCAGTACGGTCCGGTCGCAGGCCAGGGCGGTGTCCTGGAAGCCCGGGAGGACGGCGCCGGTGGCCACGGCCTCCTCCGTGAAGAGGTAGGCGGTACCCATCAGGACGCCGATACGGGCCCCGAGTTCGGCGAGCGGGGCGGCGGCGGCCGCGGCCATGGCAGCCGAGCGGGCGTCATGGATACCGCCCGCGAGGAGCACATCCAGCCCCTCGGCCGTTCCGCCGTGCGTCCGGGCGTGGGCGGTCAGTCGCTCGATCTGCTCCTCCCACAGCGGGAAGCTGGCCCGGGGGCCGATGTGTCCCCCGCACTCCTGCCCTTCGAAGACGAACCGCCGGGCGCCTTCGGCGAGGTAGCGCTCCAGCAGTCCGGGCGCCGGGACATGGAGATAGGTCCGGGTCCCGGCCGCTTCGAGGGGTGCGGCCTGGGCGGGCCGGCCCCCGGCGATCAGGGCGTACTCGGGAGCGAACTCGGCCACCGCGGCGAGCTGTTCACGCCGGAGTTCGGGCGGGGCGAAGCCGAGCAGGCCGACACCCCAGGGCCGGTCACCCAGCCGCTCGGCGGTCTCGGCCAGCAGCCGGCGTACCTGTTCGCCCGTCATGACGGCGAGGGCGAGAAAGGGCAACCCGCCCTCGCCGGCCACGGCGGCGGCGAAGGCGGCCTCGTCGCTGACGCGGGTCATCGGCCCCTGGGCCACGGGGAGATGGCGGGCGCCGGGGCGGGGTGCGAGCGGGCGGCTGCGTGCCGCGGCGTCGAGGTGGCCGGTGATGGCGGCCCGTACGGCCTGCACGATGCCGCCGGTGGTGCGGTGGCGCGTGGCGAGCCGGGCGGCGAACGCACCGTCCTGGCCGATGGGCAGCAGCTGGGTCCGCAGGTCGCGGGCGCCGAGGAGAGCGGCGACGCGGGTGGGATCGTGGTCGGTGGCTGCGTCCTCCGCTCCCCCAGCAGCTGCTCCCCCCTCACCCGCTCCCCCGGCCCCGCCGCCGGGCGCGGGCGGGCGGAGGTCAGGGCGGGTGAGGACCCGGTGACCCGCAACGAGGGTGGTCTCGCTGCCGTCCATGGCACGGATCGCGTCGGCGACCGCCCGGGGCAGCCGGTCCGCGCCCTCAGTGGTGAGCGCGAGCTGGGAGTCGAGCAGCACCCCGGCCGCCCCGCCGGCGACGGCCGCGGCGGCGGTGTGCGGGCCGATGCCCCCGGCGGCGAGGACGGGGACGGTCACGGACGGGTCGGCCAGCAGGCGCTGCAGCAGGACACAGGTGGTGAGTTCGCCCACCCGGCCGCCCGACTCATGGCCGCGGGCGACGAGCGCGCCGGCCCCGGCGGCACACGCCGCCGCGGCCTCCTCGGGGGTGGTGACCTCGGCCCAGACGCGGCGCCGCCCGCCGCCGGCCCAGTCCTCCGGCCGCCCGGGGGCCGGGCCGCGGGCCGGGGCGTGCGGCTCGGGAGCACCAGGCGGCTCGGGGGCGGTGTGCGGCTCGGGGGCGGCGTGCGGCTCGGGGGCGGCGTGCGGCTCGGGGGCGGCGCAGGCCCCTGGGTCGACCCAGGCCCGTGGGTCGGCCAGCAGCACGGTGTCGACCGCGTCGGGCAGCTCGGCGGGCGTCAGCGGGCACCCCACCGGTATCCGCACGCCGTACGAGAGCCCTCCGGGCCCCCCGAGCCGGGCGAGCGCGGCGCGTGCCGGGCCGGGGTCCCGGCCGAGATCCAGCAGGCCGAGCGCGCCCGCGCGGGCGGCCGCGAGGACGATCCGCTCGCCCGGCTCCTCGAACGGCGAGAGGGCCACGACGAGATCGCGGCCGGCGGGCTCCGGGCGGGCGGGCCCGGCAGGGACGGGGCCGGGGCGGGCGGACCCTGCGGTCGGGGCGGCAGCAGCGGGCTCAGGGCCGGCAGACGGGCCGGACCCGGAGCCGGCGGGCGGAGCGTCAGGGCCGGACGACCTGGAAAGGGGGGTGCCGGGGAACGGGGGCCGGGGGACCACGGGCGCTCCTTCTGCCGGGGGGGGCGAACACGCTGACCACTGCCACCTGCGGTAACCAGCGGTAGCCGCTGATGCCGCGTTGCATCGTGAGGCCACCCCCGTGCACTGTCAACGCAGGTGCAACAGGCGGTAGTTGATTGCGCCAAGGTCACGACGGCGGCCCCCGGACCGCCCCGTGCCCCCTGTTCCCCCAAGCCGACCTGCGCTTTCCTGCCCCGCGCAGCCCGTGTTCCGGCCCCGCCGGGCCGCTCCGCCGCCGCGGCGGCGACCGAAACCCGACCCCCGGTGCCTCAGCCGGCCCGCAGCGCCTCGGGGTTGGCGCAGTGGACCAGCGGCTCCCCGCGCAGATAGCGGCCGACGTCCGCGGCGACGATCCGTGCGGCCTTGTGCGCGACCTCCTGGCTGCCACCCGCGATATGCGGGGTGAGGACGACACCGGGGGCGGTCAGCAGCCGGGAGGCGGCGGGCAGCGGCTCTTCGGGGAAGACGTCGAAGCCGGCACCGGAGAGCTGCCCGGAGTCCAGCGCGTCGCAGACCGCGTCGTAGTCGAGCAGCGCGCCGCGGGCGCAGTTGACCAGGACCGAGCCGCGGGGCATCGCGGCCAGCTGGCGGCGCCCGATCATGCCCGTGGTCTCCTCGGTGACCCGGGCGTGCAGGGAGACGATGCGGGAGCGGGTCAGCAGCTCGTCGAGGGAGACCTGTTCGGCGAGGCCGGCCAGCGCCTCGGGGCGGACATAGGGGTCGTGGACGAGGACCTGGGCGCCCATGGCGGCGAGGACCTTGGCGACCCGGCTGCCGATGGCGCCGAAGCCGATCAGTCCGACGGTGGCGCCGTCGATCTCGATGCCGCAGTTGTCGTAGTCGTAGTAGTCGCCGCGCCAGACGCCCCGGCGGAGGTCGGTGTGGGTGTCGCCGACACCGCGGGCGGCGGCCAGCATCAGAGTGAGGGTGTGTTCCGCGGTGGCGGTGGCGTTGCGGCCGGGGGCGTAGCAGACCGCGACGCCGTGCCGGGTGGCGGCTTCGACGTTGGCGTTGACCGGGCCGCCGCGGCTGGTGCAGAACAGCTTCAGATCGGGGCAGTGGGCGAGGATCCGCTCGGTGAGCGGGCCGTGCTCGGTGACGCAGATCTCGGCGCCGCGGAGGGCCTCGATCATCTCGTCCTCGGTGCCGGAGGCCTCGATGACCTCGGCGACCGGCCCGAACGGGGTGTGCGGCCAGTCGAATTGGATCTCGCGTACGTCCAGCGGGGTGTCCCCGGCGGCCGCCCGCACGGCCCGGGTGAACAGGTCCGGGCGGATGAAGTGGTTGCCGGCGGCGAGGACGGTGGTGCTCATGAGGGGCTGCTCCTGAAGGGCGGGGGCGGGTGCGGGCGGGTCAGTGGAGGGCGGCGGTCCGGGCCGCCGGGGCCGGGGCGTTGAAGCTGAGCAGTGCGGTCTGCCCGTTCTCGATACGGAGCTCGGTGCGGGCGCCGTTGTCCAGCCGGGGGAAGACGCGGCGGTAGTCGGCGAGCGGGATGCCCAGCAGATGGCAGAGCAGGACCCGGACGAGAGTGGAGTGCGCGACGAGCAGGATCCGGCCGTGCGGCTGTGCCTGGGCGAGTTCGGCGAGGCAGTCGGCGGCGCGCTCGGCGGCGCGGCGCGGATGTTCGCCGCCGGGCAGATGGTTCTCGACCGGGTCGGCGAGGAAGGCGGCCAGCTGTTCCGGGAAGCGCCGGCGCATCTCGTCCCTGGTCAGTCCCTCGCCCTGGCCGAAGTCGACCTCGTAGAGCCGCTCGTCGACACCCGCGGTGAGACCGCAGGCCTCGGCGGCGGGGGCCGCGGTCTGCCGGGCGCGGGAGAGCGGTGAGCTCCAGATGGCGGTCAGTCCGGCGGTGGCGGCCCAGGTGGCGAGGGCGGCGGCCTGCTCGCGGCCGTGGTCGGTCAGGGCCACGTCGGTGCGGCCGGCGTAGCGGTTCTCCGCGTGCCAGACGGTCTCGCCATGGCGTACGAGGATGAAGTCGGTCACGGTGCTGCCCTCCTGCGGGCGTGGTCGGCCACGGACCGGTCGAGCCAGCCACGGCGGGTGAGTTCGTCGATGAAGCGGAGATGGACGGGGAGGTAGCGGGCGGTGCGGGCCGGCCTCGGGGTGATCTCCCGGGCGGTGCGCACCATGGCGGCGGCCGCTTCCTGCAGACCGGTGCCGGAGGAGGTGGCGGCGAGGACGGCCATGCCGAGGGCGCCCTCGGCCTGCTGCGGCAGCCGTACGGGGCGGCCGAGGACATCGGCGCGCAACTGGCACCAGTAGGCGTTGCGGGCGCCGCCGCCGGTGAAGGTGAGCGGCCCGTCGACGGGCGCGCCGAGGTGGTCGAGGTAGTCGAAGCAGAGCCGTTCCAGGCAGGCGACGCCGAGGAGACAGGCATGGAACTCGGCGGCCCGGGTGGGGGCTTCGCCTAGGAGGAAGGGTGCGGCTCCGGGAGCGCGGAAGGGGAAGCGTTCACCGCCGCCGGCGACGAGGGGGTAGACGACCGCGTCCGGGTCCAGGGCGGCGGCCTGTGCGGTGAGCGCGTCCAGGTCCGCGCCGGGGAAGCGTTGGGAGAGGACGCCCGCGCCGCTGCTGGAGGCACCGCCCGGCAGCCAGGTCCCGCCGGGCCCGCGGTGGCAGTAGACGACGCCTGCCGGGTCGCGGACCAGGTGCGGGCTGCTGCCCTTGAGGACGAGGGTGGTGCCGAGCACCGAGTTCCAGGCGCCCGGCGCGAGCGCTCCGGCGCCGATCTGGGCGGCGCAGCCGTCGGTCATCCCCGCGACGATGGTGGTCCCTTCGGGGATGCCGGTGGCCTCGGCGGCCGGGGCGCAGACGGTGCCGAGCGGGCTGCCGGGGCGGACGACGTCGGGCAACATCCCCTCGGGGACGCCGAGTTCCGCCATCACCTCCTCCGGCCAGCGCTCCTCGACGAGGTGGTAGCCGGTCTTGAGGGCGTGGCTGGCATCGCTCGCGAGCTGCCGGCCGGCCAGCCGCCAGGTGATCAGGTCGACCTGGTGCAGCAGCCGGGAGCCGGTGCGGAGTTCCGGGTCGTCCTCCAGGAGCGCGACGAGCTTGGGCAGCGCCCAGGACGGCTGCATGGTGCGGTAGCCCAGCTCCTGCCAGACCTTCTCCCCGGCGGCGTTGACCGCGGCGGCCGGTGCGGCGGCGCGCCCGTCGTCGTACATCAGGCCGGGGGTGCGCGGGGTGCCCCGGTGGTCGGCGAGCAGGATCGTGCCGGAGGTCCCGTCGACCGCCAGCCCGCGGATACGGCGGGTGTCGAGGCCGTCGAGGGCCTCCCGGCAGGCGGCCCCGAGCGCGTGCCACCACTCCTCGGGGTCCTGTTCGTGGCGGTTGCCGTCGCGCCGGCCGGTCAGCGGGCGGGCGGCGGTGGCCAGGACCTGTCCGGTGCCGTCGACGGCGACACAGCGTGCGCTCTGGGTGCCGAGGTCGAGGCCGAGCCAGATGCCGTCGAGGGCGGGGGCGGCGCCGTGGTGGCGCGGGTCAGACACGGGGTCCTCCAGGGGTGGTGGCGGGGTGGCCGCCGGCTTCGGTCGGCCGGCCGGGGGCCTCGGCGGGGCGGCGGGCGCTCCCCCGCCAGACGGCGGCGCCGCGCCAGCCCGCCTCCCGGGCGCGCGTCCGCCACCCGAGGAAGTCCTCGTACAGCGCGGCATAGAACTCCGCACGTTCCGGCACGGGCTCCCAACTGCGCTGCATCCGGACGTACTTGGCGGCGGCGCTGTGCATGCTGGTCTCGGCGCCGGTACGGACCAGGCCGGTGAGGAAGGCCCCCTTGGCGCCGAGTTCGGTGTCGCCGGAGCGGGCGGTGGGCACCCCGGTGGCATCCGCGATCAGGGCGCACCAGGCGTCGCTGTTGGCGCCGCCGCCGCACAGCCGCAGTTCGCTGACGTCCGTGCGGGCGGCGGCCAGCGAGTCCCGCAGGACCAGCGAGAGCCCGTCGAAGACGGCACGCGCCAGGTCGGCGGGTGTGTGTTCCAGGGACAGGCCCCAGAAGGAGCCGCGGGCGCCGGTGTCGAGGAAGGGGGCGCGCTCACCGGCCGGGGAGAGGTACGGCAGGAACATCAGCCCTCGGGCGCCCGGCTCCGATTCGAAGGCCAGCTGTGCCAGCTCCGGCGGTCCGGGCAGATGGAGCAGCCGGGCCGCCCAGCCGAGCACCTCGGCGCCGTTGAGCGTGGGGAAGGCCCGCAGCACCCGTTCGCGGCCCCGGTAGGCGATGTGGATGCCGGACGGCTCGCCGCCGGTGTCGATCCCGGTGCGGACGATCTCGGTGCACAGCGTGGTGCCCAGGATGCTGCACGCCTGGCCGGGGTTGACGACGCCGACGCCGCGGGCGGTGGCGGCGATGTCGTACGGGGACATCACGACCGGCAGCCCCGCGGGCAGGCCCAGCTCCTCCGCGGCCCCGGTGGTGATTTCGGCGATCCGCTGCGACTCCCCGAGAACGGTGGGCAGCAGCCGTGCGTAGGCGTCGAGGCCGAAGAGATCGATGATGCCGGGGTCGTAGTCGCCGGTGGTGTGGTCGAGGAACGGGGCGGAGGCGTCGGACTCGTCGCTCGCCCGGACGCCGGTGAAGCGCAGGAAGAGCCAGCCGGCGGCGGTGAGCGAGGTGGCGGAGCGGGCCAGCCGGTCCGGGTCGTGTGCGGCGAGCCAGCTGAAGAGGGCGTTGGGCATTCCGGCGCAGGTCAGCGAGCCGTTGCGGCGGAAGGCCGCCTCCAGGACGCCGTCGCGCTGCCAGCCGGTGAGCAGGTCCCCGGCGCGGCCGTCGGACCACAGGATGGCGGGCCCGGTGGGGCGGCCGCGGTCGTCGACGAGCCAGGCGCCGTCGCCCTGGGCGGTGAAGGACACCAGCCAGACCGGGTCGGTCAGCCCGTCGAGGACCGTGCGGACGGTGTGGACGACGGCGTCCCAGACGGCGTCCATGTCCTGTTCCGCCCAGCCGGGGTGCGGGCGCAGGACCTCGGTGGCCCTGCGGGCGACGGCGATCTCGGTGCCCTGGTCGTCGAAGACGACGGACTTGATCACCGTGGTGCCGACGTCGATGGTCAGTACGGACATCAGTGGGGTCCTCTCACGCCGGTGCCGAGGCGGCGGTGGGCGCGGGGCCGTCCGGGGCGTCGCCGTGCCGGGCGCCGGCGCCTGGGGCGTCCGCCCTACCGGGCGCGGCCGGCAGCTTCAGGAAGTGGGCGAGCACGCAGCTCACCGCATACATCCCCGCGAAGATCCAGACCACCCCTTCGACACCGAGCGGTCCGACGAAGGCGGCGACGACGGCGGGGCCGACGAAGGTGCTGGCGCCCGCGCCCAGGTTGAGGGCGGCCAGGGCCTGGCCCTGGTGCTTCGGCTCCAGGGTGGGCACCAGCGCCGAAAGCGGTACATAACCTGCCAGCGTAGCGCCGTAGAACGCGGCGACCAGGAGGGCGAGCGGGAAGTTCGCGCCCGCCGCGTCCGGGACGTAGAAGAGCAGCAGGGTGCTGAGCGTGCAGCCGGCGCCGCCGAACCAGGCGATGGTGCGGCGCCAGCCGAACCGGTCGCCGACCACGCCGAACAGCAGGTTGGCGAAGATATTGGTCGCGAACATCGCGCTGAGCAGATGCAGCCACTCGGTGAGGGTGAAGCCGACCGTTCTGGTGAAGTGGATCGGCAGGATGACGAAGAAGCCGAACTGCGAGGCCGTGTTGATCACTCGGACGACCGAGCCGACGCCGACCCGGGGGTTGCGCCACAGGATCGTGACGCTGCCGACCAGGGTGGCCACCGGCCCCTCCCCCTCACCGGGGGCCCGCCGTACACCACGGTCGTCACGGACCAACAGCAGGGCGATCAGCCCGCCCGCGGCCACCAGCACCAGCGCGGCCCACAGGGTGGCGTAGGCGCCGATGTGCGGGATGAGGCCGCCGGCGACCAGCGAGCCGAGCGTGGGCAGGCCGCCGGTGAAGGCGAACCAGAACCAGCCCATGGCCGTGCCGAGCCGGGCACGCGGCGCCACTCCGGCGATCCAGACGAGGAACCCGTAGGCGAACAGCGGATACCCCAGGCCGCGCAGCCCGTACCCGAGCATCATCAGCGGATAGCTGGTCAGGGGGATGGCGGCGGTGAGGAAGAGCAGCTGGAAGACGCCCCAGATGCCCAGGCCGGCCCACATGACGCGGCGCGGCCCCCACAGGTCGGACAGCACTCCGGAGAGCCAGGCGGCGATACCGGCGGCGACTCCGTAGACGGTGAACAGCAGCGCGACCCGGGATTCGGACAGGCCCTGGTCGAGGAGGTACGGCGAGAGATAGCCGGACTCGACCCCGTCTCCGATCATGAAGAGGAGGAGTCCGAGGTATCCCCAGGCGAGGGTCGGCGGGATGCCCAGGCGTGTGATCAGCGAACCCGGAGGAGAATTCTTCATCGAATCTCCCTTTCTGCGGCGGCGGGGCAGGAGGGGTGGACGCAGCGATGGAACCGCCGGGCGGAAACGGGCGTCAATGGCCGCCGGAATCTTCGCATCGGGGCCGCGACCTGCCATGTTGTGTCGTACCGGAGCCGCATGTGGGCGCCCTGGCCGCCGCGCGCGCCATGTGAAATCCGTGCGAACATAACGCGGCGCATTCACACGGCGGAGCCCGTACGGCGAGGGCCGCACCGGCCCGCCACAGGGACAACCGGGACGGAGGGAGCGGAGCGATGGACCGGGTCGAGGCGCAGGAGGAGCGGCGGCGCCGTATGCGGGACACCGTCATCGCCCGCGGGTTCGTGCGGACCGCGGACCTCGCCGAGGAGTTCGGCGTGAGTCTGATGACCGCCCACCGCGATCTGGACGCCCTTCAGGCGCAGGGCTGGCTGCGCAAGGTGCGCGGCGGTGCGACGGGGCTGCCGTCGGCGCAGTTCCACGGCAGCGTCGCGGAGCGGATGGCCACCATGGCGCAGACCAAGCAGCAGCTGGCGCGGGCCGCCGCCACGCTGCTGGTCCCCGGGCAGACGCTGCTGCTCGACGACAGCACGACCTGTCTGCTGCTGGCGCACCAGCTCGCCGGGCACACCCCGCTGACGGTGATCACCAACTCGCTGCCGGCCCTCACCACCCTCGCCAAGGAGCCCGGTGTCGCACTGATCACGCCGGGCGGTGCGTACTTCCCGGCGTATGACGCCTTCATGGGCCCGCACACCGCGGAGGCGGTACGGGCCTTTCGCGCCGATGTGCTGTTCATGTCCACCACGGCCGTCACCAACGGCCGCTGCTACCACACCTCACCGGAGACCGTGCAGGTCAAGCGGGCCATGATGGAGAGCGCCGGCCGCCGGGTACTGGTCGCCGACCACACCAAGTTCACCAAGGGCGGCCTCTATGCGCTCGCCCCGCTGACCGACTTCGATCTGCTGATCGTCGACGACGGGCTGGCCGCCGAGCAGGTACGGGCGGTACGGGCGGGCGGCACCGAGGTGATGGTGGTGCCGGGACGAGGCCGGTGACCTCAACGCACGTGCAACAGGTGGTAGTTGATTGCGCCAAGGTCACGAAGACGGCACCCGGACCGGCCCTGACGCTCAACCGACCTGGAAATTCTGCTTGAGCTCCAGCTCGCACCAGACCGTCTTGCCGACGCCGAGTACGTGGACGCCCCAGCGGGCCGAGAGCGTACGGACAAGCAGTAAGCCGCGGCCGTGCGACGCGTGTGACGGGGGCCCGCCGACGCAAGGGAGGCATTCGCCGCGGGTGTCGGTTACGGCGATGCGGAGTACGGAGTCGGTGTGGGTGAGACGTACGCGAAAGAGTCGGCCGCGGACGTGGGCATGGCGCAGAGCGTTGGTGGCCAGCTCGGAGACCAGCACCTTTGCATCGTCGGCCAGTTGGTTGTGGCCCCATTCGGCGATGAGGCGGGCGGCGCGATTACGCGCCAGGGCGATGCTCTTGGGGCGTGGGGTGTAGTCGAGTACGTCCTCATGAAGGACCACTTCTGCCGGGTTGGGATGTGGGGCGATCACCTTTGGCCACCTCCGGTTCAGGGCAGCCCACAGTCGTCACCAACTGTCGTCGCTGCGCTATTGGTTCACTACGGAAGGTAGCGGCGCCCTCTTGATCGTTACAAGTTCCTCCCAGGAAATATCCTCCGAACGTGCTTGCGGGGATGATCCCTCCGCCGCCAAACTGGCCCGGCTACCAGGAGGGGTACAACGTGACAGCACGCCAGGCGACGCAAGGAAACAGCACCACAACGGTCTTGGGGCGCCGACTGGGTGGTGAGTTACTACGACTCCGCACGGCAGCGGGGCTGAGACAGCCCGAGGCAGCCAAGGCCCTCACCGCCTCCACCACGAAAGTCGCGAAGATGGAGGGCGGCTGGGTCCCCATGCGCGACCCGGACATCCGTACCTTGTGTGCTCTGTATGGCGTGACCGACCCGGCGCTCGTGGGTGGTCTGCTGGAGCTGGCACGGATCGACCGCGAGCGGCGCAAGGCCAGGGGCTGGTGGAACGAATTCCCGGACCTGGGCGATATGCAGGAGTACGTATCGCTGGAGAGTGCGGCCACCGCAATCAGGGCCTGGCACCTGACCTTCATGCCTGGTCTGCTGCAGACGCCCGATTACGTCCGCGCCCTCAGGGACGACGAGCAGTTCGTGGCCACGCGAATGGTTCGACAGCGGCGGCTCATCGACGATCCGCAGCTCTCGCTGCATGTGGTGATCTACGAGGCCGCGCTGAGGAGTGTCGTCGGCAACGCCACGGTGATGCGCGGGCAGCTCGAGCACCTGACCACAATGGGTCGAAGGCCGAACGTGACGGTTCAGGTGCTCCCGTTCAGCGCTGGCTCCCATCAGGGCATGGACGGCGCGTTCAACATCATCTCGTTCGGCGAGCCGGGCGCGATGGACGTGGTCTACATGGAGATCCCGTTCAACCGGTTGTGGGTGGAAGGCGGGAAGAGTGCTGCACAGCACGATGAGTTGTTCGAGAGAATCGCACAGCTAGCCCTCAGCGAGCGCGAGTCACACGCGTTCATCACCAGCCTCAGTAAGGACCTTTGAGCGATGCCCGAGTTCAGATTCCGCAAGTCCAGCTACAGCAACGCCGAACGTGAGTGCCTCGAAGTGGCCACCAACATCCCGGGCACGGTCGCCATACGCGACTCCAAGAACCCCGCAGGCCCCATACTCCAGCTGGGCCCCGACACCTGGACTACCTTCCGCAGCGCCGTCGTGACAGGCCGGTTCGAGCGGTAGCCTCAGCAGAGAACTGTGAGCCATGACCGATTACAGCTACCGCAAGTCCAGCTACAGCGATCACCAGGAGGAGTGCGTGGAGGTGGCCACCAACGTCCCGGGCAGCATCTCCATACGCGACTCCAAGAACCCCACAGGCCCCATACTCCAGCTGGGCCCCGACACCTGGACAGCCTTCCGGAGCGCCGTCGCAGCAGGCCGGTTCGAGCGGTAGGGGTCGCGCCGCCAGCTGGAACCAGGGCTTGTCCTTCGGCCGGCCCGGCCCGCGACGAGGTCGCGGACCGGGCCGGGTCAGGACGGAATCAGGCTGCGGCGGATCAGTTGTTGAGGCTGGTGTGGTTCCACCAGCCCTGGCGGCCGACGGTGAAGTCGACCGTCGGGCCGGACCCGTCGATCTTGCCCTGATACTGCTGCCCCTTCTTCAGCGGGCTCTCGATCAGCTTGTCGTGGGCGTCCTGGATCGAGTCGATGACGAGGGTCGGGACCTTCTTCAGCAGCGCCGGGTCGATGGCCTTCGTGGGGGCGATGGTGACGGCCTCGTCCCAGTTCGGGCGGGCCGCGAGCTGGTGGGCGAGGTGGATCTCGTCGCCTTCGCCGAACACCAGGTAGGTGAGGTATTCGGGGTAGGGCAGGTCGCCGAGCTTGCGGAAGGAGAGGACGTCCTCCCTCTTGCAGTCCACCGTGGTCTCGGCCGTCGTCATCTGCTGGAAGTCACGGCTGCCGTCCGGCTTCACCACGACCCGCTCCAGATGCACCCGGAACTCCTTGCCCTGCTGCAGCTCCGGGAGTTCGAAGTGGTGCGGACAGCGCAGGGAGTAGAAGACCCGCTGGTTCTCGTGCTGCGCCAGGTCCTTCAGGTACATGTCCCGCAGCTCTCCGTTGTCCTTGATGGAGAAGCTGAAGACGGCCTGGTAGTTGTGGCCCGACTGGGGGTTGTACAGCGCCAGGTGGTAGAAGAACAGCTTCTTCTTGCCCAGCAGCAGGAAGCGGTGGATGTGCTCGTGTCCGGCCGTGGGCTCGGATGCGGGGGTGGGGGTCATGGTGAGATCTCGCCTTTCATGAGTGGGGGTTGTGGTGGAGGTTCCGCTGCCGCCGGGCCCAGAAGGGCCGGTCGGTCCAGCGGGTTTCCTGGGCGTGCACGGCACGGTGGCCGTGCTGGTAGGCGGTCCGGGCCGTGGTGACCCTGTCCGCGTAGTCGGTGAGGGCCGCCCGGTCGCCGTGCAGCCGGGCGTCGACCGCCTGGCCCGCGCTCAGCCCGGTGTAGAGGGCGGTGAGGATGCCCTGGGAGCTGAGCGGGTCGAAGGCCGCTGCTGCGTCCCCGGCGGCCGTCCAGCCGTCGCCGTGCACCCGGTCCAGATGTGCGCTGTGCGCGGGGGCGCGGCGGGGTGGGCGCAGGGTGGTGAGCCCGTGCGGGCGGGCCCGGCGGGAGATGTGCCGGGTGGCCAGCAGTCGTTGGCGGAACCGCTCGGCGCCGCGGGCGGCGGCGAGCGGCAGATCGGGGTCGGTGAAGTAGGCGACCAGACGGTGCCGGGAGGGCAGCAGGGCGGTGTACCACCAGCCGTCCTGGTCGGACTCGACCAGCGAACGGCCGTCGATGGGGGTCCGCGGGGCCGGGTCGAGAGTGAGGTGGAGGGCGGTCAGCTGGTCTCCGGTGCGCCGCCGGGCGCCGGTGCGGACGGCGATCGCGGCGCCCCGTCCGGTGGCGTCCACCACCCAGCGGCAGCGCACCGTACGCTCCCCGGCCCCGCCGGCCCGGTCGCGCAGGGCGAGCCGCCAGGTGCCGTCCGACTGCCGGGAGGGGCTCCGTACGGCGGTGTGCTCGGCGACCTCGGCGCCCGCCGCGCGGGCGGCGGCGCGCAGCCGCCGGTCGAAGAGCGGACGGTCGAGGTGCCAGCCGTGGCCGTACGGGTCGTGGAGGAAGTCCACGGCGTGCAGTTCGGGCGAGCCCCAGGCGGACAGATTGCCGTGGCAGGGCAGATGGCCGCTGCCCAGGACCGGCTCGGCGACACCGAGATCGGCGAGCAGCAGCCGGCCCATGGACACCAGCGCCTCGCCTGCCTTGGGCGGGCCGGTGCCGGCGTCGGCCAGCAGGACCGTCCGCCCGGCGTGGACGAGGGTGAGCGCGGCGGCGCAGCCGGCCGGGCCACCGCCCGCGACCACGACGTCGTAGGCGGGTGCGGGGCTCACTGGGTGCCGTGGAGGGGGTCGAGCTTCTCCAGATATCCGGCGGCGATCGTCGACTCGTCCCGGCCGGTCGCCTCCTTGACCTCCTGGACCGCCTGCTGCACGAGCATGGACTCGACGGTCTCGGCCGGGATCTCCCCGGTCCAGGCATCGGCCACGCCCGCCAGTTGGGGCGCGCCCGCCTCGGGCACCTGGATGTTGATGAGGTTGGCGTGGTCGGGGGCCGGCGGATAGCCGGGCTCGGACTCCACCTGGACATACTTGGGGAACTTCCCGTCGCCCACGGTGTATTCGTGCGGCTCGACGATGCCGAACTTGTACCAGTCGTCGATCATCTGTCGCCGCTGCTTGTTGAAGTCGGTGCCCTTCAGGCCGCGCAGCCATACCGCCCGGTTCTCGAAGGCCTTCTCCCTGGCACTGTCGTCGGGGCCGCTCGGCGGGGTGTTGACGGTCGCGAAGTCGGCCTGTTTGAGCACATGGTTGGGCATCTGGGCGGGCCAGAAGGTGGGCAGATAGGGGCTGTAGCGGGGGCCGAGCCCGGACCGTACCTGGTAGCCGGAGCGGCAGCTCGCGGTGTCGCACTGCCAGGGGGCGGCCATCCAGCGGGTGAGGTCGCCCGGCCCCTGCGCGTACAGCGGACCGTTCTTGCCCAGGGCGTCCTGGACGCTGAGCACATCCCCGTAGTCGCGTTCCGGGTTCTCCGGCGTGCGGTGCAGGATGCGGAAGGGCTCGGAGTACATGGTCTTGTGCCGCATCGGCCAGGTGACCTCGCAGCCCGGGTGGAACGCGTCGGCGGCGCAGTTGTCCAGCGCGGCCCGGTCCAGCAGCCCCGGCCGGGCGGCGACGGGCGCCGCGTCCACGTCCGGGTGGCCCTTGCGGGGCGGGCCGGTGGTGAAGTGGCCGTCGGCCCATTGGGCCAGCATCCGGTCCTGCTCGCAGGAGATCTTGATGTGCTGGCGGACGGATTTGGGTTTGCCGCTGGACATGAAGTCGCCGTAGAGCCACGGCCAGGGCAGGGGGGACGTCCCGTCCCGGTCGTAGTCACGCATCTGGACATAGACCTGGCGGCGGAGTTCCCGGCTGGACTCGCCCGGGTCGGCGAGCCGCTTGCGCATGGCCGGGGCGAGGAAGTGGTGCGGGCCTTCCCAGCCGAACTGGGTGGCGAAGCCATGGTTGACCCACTGCAGATCGCAGAACCGGCTCAGCAGCGGTTCGATGTGTTCGGGGAACGAGACCTGCTGCACGGCGGGCAGGGTGTGCTCGGTGACGAACACGTCGTACAGCAGGTCGTAGAGGGTGCGGACGGTCTTCACACCGGGCGCGTAGTGCGGCGGGGCCACCACCGCCCAGGCCGGGCTCGCGGCCTTGGTGACGCCCCCGATGGTGACCTCCGCCGTGACCGGGCCGTCGGAGACGTCGTCGTACCAGGTGTCATTGTTGGCGACGCCGGAGATCGGCTTCTCGGGTGTGGCGTACGAGGCCGATTTTCCGACGCCGCCGACGACCAGCAGGCGGCCGTCGTCCTGGGTGGAGATCGATCCCAGGGGGACCGCCCGGTTCATGATCTTCCCGGAGAGGGCGGCGTTCTCGTGGAGGGAAGCGCGGATCGCCTTGTTGCCGGCATCGATGACGAGCTTCTTCCGCTCCGCTCCCCTGACGTCGAAGTTCCGACGGGTCAGCTGGGCCTCCGGCAGGGCGGGGGCCTCATCGATGTCGAGCGGGATGTGGAACTGGTACCAGGCGGCCTTCTTGTTGGCCAGGTGCACCGACCACTTGATCTCGGTGACGCCGTCCTCGCCCAGTTTGAGTTCCCGGACGGCCTCTCCGGCCTGGTTGTAGCCGTAGACCCGGAACCGGGCGGCCTGCCGGATGACCTTCCCCGAGCTGTCCTTGTACGAGCCGGGCGGCAGCGGCGGCTGGTCCGGTGACTCCGGGCCGATGAAGGGCGGTTTGTCGCTGTTGCCGACCCGGGCTATGCCGATGGCGGGATGGATCTTGACCTGGACGATCTGCGTGTCCATCGAGGAGCCTTTCACTGGGCGGGTGTGGTGCCCCCCGACGGCTCAAACGTGGATCAGGCTCGCGCGCGCTGTGATGTCCAGGCATCGCAATGGATGAACGGATTCACCCCTTCGTGTCGGCGGCCGCGCCCGGTCTGCCGTACGGAGACCGGGGCGGCGCCGCGGACCGCGCGCGTCAGCCGTCGGCGAGCCCCAGCAGCGAGGGCTGGTCGGCCAGGTCGCGGAAGGCCGCCCGCGGGTCCTTGAGCAGTGTGCGCTCGGTGAGGTCGAGCAGCCCGCAGACGGCGCTCACCTCGGCGGCCACCGTCCCGTCCGCCGTACGGACGGTCTGCTCGATCCGGAAGGTTTTGCCCTCGCCCCAGACGAACGCGCAGCTCACCTCGACCTCGTCACCGGCCCGCAGCTCCCGCAGGTAGCGGATGGTGGTCTCGACGGTCACCGGGCCGACGCGGCGGTCCACCATGGTGCTCTGCCGGATGCCGCTCGCCTGCAACAGCGACCAGCGGGCGTGTTCGGCGTACTGCAGATAGACGCTCTGGTTGAGATGGCCCTGGGTGTCGGTCTCGTAGCCGCGCACCGTGATCCCGACGGCGAACGGCCCCGCCGCGTCCGGACCGACTGCCGACTCCGCCGCTTCTGCCACGCGCTTCTCCCACTCCCCGTAGGCGCCGGTCCGCCACTCGGGCCCCCGAGGCCTCATTGACCACTGGCTTCACATCGTAGGGGTGGCGGGCAAGGGGCCGGAGGGGTTTTCCCGGCGTCGGCCACCGGCCCCGTGGGCGGTGGCCGGGCGCGCGGTGACGGGCGCGGTGACGGCGGGCGGCGGGCGCCTCAGGGGCTGCCCGTCACCAGCCGCAGATTCCACTTCTCCAGGGCCTCGCCGACCGGCTGGAAGATGGTGAGCGTGGCACCGCCGAAAGTGCCGCAGTGGGCGGCGCCACCGCCCGAGTGCACTCCCAGGGCCTTCGGGGCGTTGGGCTGGGTGACATACGATCCGCCCGAATCGCCGGGCGCCGAGCAGGCGTTGGTGAACGACAGGCCCTCGATGACCGTGTTGCCGTAGTCCACGGTCTGGTCGACACGGGTGATCTCCCCGCAGTGCCAGCCGCTGCTCTGCCCGGAGTGGCACAGCGACATACCGGCCAGGCCCTCCTGCGCGCCGGTGACGGTGACCGGCGCACCGCCCTGGCCGGCCACGTTCGCGCTGACCGTCCAGCCCGGCTGGTCGACCTCGACCAGCCCCAGGTCCCCCTCACGTCCGTTGACGCTGTGCCCGCCGCCCTGGTTGGACGTCCCCATGCGGCTGCCGTCCTTGCCGAACGCGGCCTGATCGGCGGTCAGCGTGCAGTGACCGGCTGTCAGGAAGCCCTGGAAACTTCCCGGTCCGGTCACCGAGAAGCCGATGGAACAGATGCCCTCGCTGCCGGGCATCCACCGCTCACCGCCGACCACCGTGCCGCCCTGCTGCCGCGGCGTCTGGTTGCTGCGCTCCACGGTGACCGGGATCTTCCCCCGTGCCCCCAGCTCACGGACGGTCTTCTCGAAGGCGGCGGTCCGGGCGGTGTGCCGGGTGCGGTCGATGCGGACCACCACACCGTTGGCGCGCTCGTCCACGCCCCAGCCGGTGACACCGGCCACCCCGTCGCCGGCCCGGCCGGTGATCTGCTGCACCAGGGCCCTGAGCGTGGCGCGGCTGTGCAGCACCGTCTTGGGCACCGCCCCGGCGGCCCGCACCCGCTGGGCGTCGGCGGCGCCGGTCACCGCGACGACCAGCTTGCCGGTGGTCCTGTCGAACCACATCCCGGCGGGCGGGCTGCTCAGCGTCCGGCGCACGGTCGCCGCGGCACGGTGCGCATCGGTCTCCTGGGCGAGCCGGGTCCGTACCTGCACCGCTGTCAGCCCGAGGTCCCGGCGCATCGCGTCGAGCATGCCGCGTGGCGAGGGCTTGGACGTCGGGTCGGGCCGGGGCACGCCGTGCGCCGGGCTGAACGGGCCGACCGCCGCCAGGACGGCGGCGACGGTCGCGCCCCAGAGAGCTGCCTTGCGAAAGCGGCGTTCCATCGGGGATCTCCTCGCGGTGTCGAGTGCACGTCGGACCGATGTGGTGAGCGTGCTCGACACCGGGGCGTGCGGCATGAGTGAGATCCCCGGCATCATGACCGGGTGTTCCGTGAATCCGGCCGTCAAGTCCCCACCGTCCACGGCACGGTGGCGTTCCGGCAGCTCCCGGAGGAGCTGCGCAATGTGACCTACTCGGGTGCCCGCCATCCGGGAGCGGCGACACCTGAATGCCCGTCACGCGCGGCGGGCGCGGCGGTCGGTGTTCCCGGCCGCCGCGCCCCGGGCCCCTTCGCCGACCTGGCCGGGGGCGCGAACTGCCAGCGCTACGCCTACGCCGTGCTGCGCCACTTCGGCCTGCTGGTACCACCGTTGCGCTCGGCGGAGCTCTGGGCGGACGAAGCGGCGACCCACCGGGCGGACCGTCCGCAACCGCTGGATCTGGTGCTGTTCGACGCCGGGCCGGCCGAGGGCCGGCCACCGGGCTACGGCGCGCACGTGGGCGTCCACCTGGGCCCCGACCAGGTCCTGCATCTGTGCCGGGAGGTCGGCAGGCCCATCGTATGGCGCTATGCGGACTTCGCGGCGCGGCCGCGCTACGGGCGCCTCCTCGGCGTCAAGCGGGCGGGGCGGGCCCGGGGGCGCTGAGCGCTCAGAAGCCGCCGCCGAAGTCGCCGCCACCGCCGAAGCCACCGCCGTCGCCGAAACCACCGCCGCCACCGCCGAAGTCGCCGGAGTTGAAGTCGGATCCGGAGTAGTCGCCGCCCTCGGCGCCCGCACCGCCGTAGTCGGCACCATAGGCGGCGGACGACATCATCATGTTGCCGAGCAGCGTGCCCACCAGGAGGCCGGGCAGCAGGCCACCGCCGAAGTAGCCGCCGGCCCAGGGGCCGTAGGCCGGGCCCGCGTCCCAGTAGGGCCGGTCGCCGCTCGCGGTCCGGACCGTACGGGCCAGCGGCTCCCGCCCGTCGTCCATGCGGCTCTTGTCCGCGGCGCAGACCGGGACGGTGCGCTCGGCGCCGCCCTCCGGTGCCCACCGGACGTCCACGACGGACGGACCGTGCCGTGGATCGAAGAAGCAGGGCAGCCGCCGCTCGGGCAGCGGTTCGCTCTCGCGGCGCGCGGCGAGGGTGGCCAGCGAGAACCGGCCGTCCTCCAGGGCCTGGGTCACCCCCTGCACCTCACCGGGGTGCTGGGCCGCCGCCATCGCCGATTTGGCGCTCTCGTACGAGTCCAGCGCATGGCTGTAGTCCGCGCGCATCGCGTCGTCGGCGCCGGGCTCACCGGGGTGGAAGTCGAGCCGGTCCAGCTCCTCGCCGAAGGCGGTGATGTCCTCGTCGACGACGACCCGCAGATCCTCCAGCGCGGCCCGCTCCTCCTCGATCCGCCTTCTGCGGTTGCGGCGGGCGATCGCGTAGGCGCCGCCGCCTCCGACGGCCACCAGCACTCCGAGCCCGATCGCGGTGCCGGTGTCGAAGCCGCTGTCACCGGCGCCGCCCCAGGCGGAGGGGGCCTGGCCGTTTGCGGACCGTGCCGCCGTGTCGACGAAGCTGTTCAGGCGCTCGTTGACGGTCGGGTAGTCGGAGCTCTTGACCGAGCCGACGAGGTTCTGCACCGAGTTGCGCGACATCACCCGCGGGTCGGCGCCGGCATTGAAGCCGTTGCCGAGCTCGACGGCGTAGACGCCGCTGATGCCGACCTTGGTGCGCAGGTCCCGCAGCAGGGTGCCGGGCTGGTACTCGGCGGCCCGTGGCAGCACGGCGACGAAGATCGGCTTGTCCGAGTCCTTGATCTTCTTGGCCAGCGCGTCCGCCTGGGCCTCGGAGAACTGGTTCTCGGCGCGGGGATCGACGTAGACCGGGCCCTGTTTGAGGGCCGACGCGGCCTCGTCGAGCCCGCCGACGGCATGGGCGCCCGGTGCCATCGCGGCGACCACCGCCAGCAGCACGGCCACCAGCAGGAGGACTGGTCCGATCAGCGCACGACGGGTTGCGGTCTTCATGTGTTCGACGCTACCCGAACTGCACTTTCAGGACATCACCGGAGCGGCGACCAATTTGGTCCGGAGCGGTGGATTCTCCCTCGTCCCCAGGGGGCTGTCGCGCCGGAGCTGTCCATCCAGGTGATCGCTCAGCGCGTCGTTTTTGATGCGCAAAGTGCCGGGGATGTTCCGGCTCGCCACTCCCCCGAGGAAACGAGGAGACGATGTGCAGGGCCACCTCGATGGCCACCAATCTGGCCGTCGCCGTCGCCACCACCGCCGTCGGCTGCATGCTGGTGATCTCGCTGGCACCGTCGCGCCCGGACACCGGGAAGAGCGGTCCCGCGGCGGGCAGGACGATGGCCGCCACGTCCGGTCATGCGGGCTCGGCCGCGCGGGCCGCCACCTCCGCCCTCGGCGCGGCAGCCGCCAGTACCGGCCCCGAGGAGTTCGCCTCGCCGACGACGGGGCGGATCGAGGTGACCGCGCCGGAACCCGGCGTCGACTACAAGCCGAACGGCAGTTTCTCGGTGGCCTGGAGCAACAGCACGGGCGAGGAGGTGGACGTCTGGCTGCGGACGTCGACGGGCCACGGCCGGTCACAGCGGGTGGCCCTGGTCGCGACCCGGGCCGGTGCCGGGCCGACCGGTGAGGCACTCGTGACGCTGCCCAGGGTGCCGCCGGGCCCGCGCTACTTCCTGGAGGTGTCCACCGCCGGCGACGGCGCGGTGTGCGGCTTCAGCCGGACCTTCGCCATCACCGACTGACCGGCGGCCGCCGGCCACACGGGCCGGCGGCCCCTCGGTCCGGCGGCCCCGCGGTCCGGCCCTACGGCGCGGCGATCCCGACCAGCCCCGCCAGGGCGTCCCGGTGCCGCCCCGGCGACCCGAGGGCGAGTTCATCGCTCTTGGCCCGCTTGAGGAAGAGATGGGCCGGGTGTTCCCAGGTCATGCCGATGCCGCCGTGCAGCTGGACGCATTCCTGGGCGGCACGTACCGCCACCGGCGCGCAGTACGCCTGGGCGACGGCCACCGCCACCGGGGCGTCGGGGCTGCCGGTGGCGAGTGCGTCGGCGGCGTTACGGGCGGCGGCGCGGGCCGAGGCCACCTCCAGCCAGAGGGCGGCCATCCGGTGCTTGAGCGCCTGGAACGAGCCGACGGGGCGGCCGAACTGGGTGCGCTCGGCGGTGTGGCGCACGGTTTCGGTCAGACACCATTCGGCGACGCCCAGCTGTTCCGAGGCGAGCAGTCCGGCACCGGTGAGCAGGGCCCGGTCGAGGGTGGCGCGGGCGCGGTCCCCGGTGGCCAGGAGCCGTCCTCGGGCGCCGTCGAAGGTGAGGTGGCCCAGGGGGCGGGTCAGGTCGAGCGGGGTGACGGTGTCGGTGCGTACCCCGTCCGCCGAGGCCTGCACCGCATACAGGGCCGGGCCGTCGGGGCCCTGGGCCGGGACGAGCAGGAGCTCGGCGGCCGCGGCGTCGGCGACCGAGGTCACCCGGCCGGTCAGGGCGCCGCTCGCATCGGCCCGTACGGACGCCGGTTCCGGCAGCCCGCCGGGCGCGGTGGGCAGCGGGACCGCGAGCACACCGACGGTGCGGCCCTCGGCGAGCGCGGCGAGCGGCCCGGCGACCTCCGCCCGGTCGTGATCACAGCCGAGCAGGGCGGTCACCGCGATGACCGCGCTGGTCAGATAGGGGACGGGCGCGACGGAGCGGCCGGTCTCCTCCAGCACGACGGCGGCCTCGCGGGCACTTGCGCCTGCTCCGCCGAGCTTTTCGGGCACCAGCAGGCCCGCGGTGCCGATCTCCGTGGCGAGGGAGTGCCACAGACCGGTGTCGTAGGCGACGTCCGACTCCAGAGCGGTGAGCACAGTGGCCGGATCGCTGCGGTCGGCGAGCAGCGACCGTACGGCGGCGCGCAGCGCGTCCTCGTCCTCGGAGTACAGGAGGTCGGGGTCGGCGCCGGGCAGGGCGGTCCCGTCGTTCATCGGGGGAGGTCCTTCCACGCGACGTCCTTGTCGGTGCGCGGCTCGGGCGGCAGCCCCAGCACACGTTCGGCGACGATGTTGAGCAGCACTTCCGAGGTGCCTCCTTCGATGGAGTTGCCCTTGGCGCGCAGATAGCGGTAGCCGGCCTCCCGGCCGGTGAAGTCGACGCCGTCGGGGCGGCGCATCGTCCAGTCGTCGTAGGTCAGACCGTCCTCGGCGAGGAACTCCACCTCCCAGCCGCTGATTTCCTGGGCGAGCCGGGCGAAGGCCAGCTTCATCCCGCTGCCCTCGGGGCCTGGCTGGCCTTTGGTCAGCTGCTGGCGCAGCCGTTCGCCGGTCAGCCGGGCGACCTCGGCCTCCACCCACAGCTTCAGCAGCCGCTGGTGCAGATCGTGGGTGCGCAGTTCGGGGCGGGCGCGCCAGCCGGCGGCGGCGATGCCGATCATGCCGCCCTCGCGGGGGGCGCGGGCGCCGCCGATGGCGACCCGCTCGTTCATCAGCGTGGTCTGGGCGACCTTCCAGCCCTCGCCGACCGCACCGAGGCGATGGGCGTCGGGGATCCGGACGCCGGTGAGGAAGACCTCGTTGAACTCGGCCTCGCCGGTGATCTGCCGCAGCGGACGCACCTCGACACCGGGGTCGGTCATATCGCACACGAAGTAGCTGATGCCGCGGTGTTTGGGCACGTCGGGGTCGGTGCGGGCAATGAGGATCGCCCAGCGGGCCAGATGTGCGCTGGACGTCCAGACCTTCTGGCCGTCGACGATCCAGTCTCCCCCGGCCTCTGCCCCGCCCTCGCGCAGCGCGCGGGTCGCCAGCGCCGCCAGGTCGGAGCCTGCACCGGGCTCGCTGAACAGCTGGCACCACACCTCCTCGCCGGTCCACAGGGGACGCAGGAAGCGCTGCTTCTGCTCGTCGGTACCGAAGCGCAGGATGGTGGGCGCGGCCATGCCGAGGCCGATGCCGATCCGGCCGGGGTCGTTGTCGGGCGCGCCGGTGCCCTCCAGTTCCGCGTCCACGACCGCCTGCAGGGAGCGCGGCGCGTCCAGCCCGCCGAGGCCCTGGGGGAAGTGGACCCAGGCGAGCCCGGCGTCGAAGCGGGCACGCAGGAACTCCAGCCGGTCGGTGGTGGCGGGAGGATGTGCGGCGAGCAGCTCGGTGGTGCGCCGGCGCAGGTCGTCGGCGTCCGTCATCGGGCCTCCTCCGCTGTGGGGACCACCACGAGCCGGCCGACGGAGGTGCCGTCGGCGACCCGCTGGACGGCATCGGCCGCCTCTGTCAGCGGGACCCGCCCACCGATCAGTGGCTTGATGACGCCCTGGGCTGCGAGCTTGGTGAGCTCCTCGTGGCAGGCGTCGACGGCGGCCGGGTCCTTGGTGTTGTACAGGCCCCAGTGGAGGCCGAGTATCGCGTAGTTCTTCACCAGCGCGTGGTTGAGGGCCGGGGTGGGGATGGCGCCGCCGGCGAAGCCGACGACGACGATCCGGCCCTCGAAGGCGATGCACTTGACGGACTTGGCGTACGCCTCACCGCCCACCGGGTCGTAGACCACATCCGCGCCGCGGCCGCCGGTGGCTTCCTTCACGGCGGCGACGAGGTCGTCGGTGCGCCGGTCGAGGACGACATCACAGCCCAGTTCGCGGGCGACCCGGACCTTGTCCGCACCGCCCACCACGCCGATGACCGTCGCGCCCGCGGCCTTGCCGAGCTGTACGGCGGCACTGCCGACACCGCCCGCCGCGGCGTGCACGAGCAGCGTCTCGCCGGCCTGGAGCCGGGCGCGGCGGTGCAGTCCGAACCAGCCGGTCTGGTAGCCGATGTGCAGGGCCGCGGCCTCGGCGTCGTCGAGGGCCTCGGGGGCCGGGCGTACCGTCGCCGCGTCGACGACCACGCGTTCGGCGAAGCCGCCGTCGGGCAGCGGCGGCTGCGCCAGCACCCGTGCCCCGGTCTCACCGGCCGCGCCCTCCCCCACGGCGAGCACCTCGCCGCAGATCTCGACGCCCGGGGTGAACGGCAGCGGCGGCCGCACCTGGTACTGGCCGCGGCACAGCAGCGCGTCCGGGAAGTTGATGTTGGCGGCCCGCACCCGCAGCAGCAGCTGTCCCGGCCCCGGCTGCGGGTCCGGCACCTCCTCCAGCCGCATCACTGCACGCGGCTCACCGTTCTCGTGTACGCGCCATGCCTTCACCTGGTGCCTCCACAAACTTGGATACGCGGGTGGGGCGGAGGGCACACCGGCCCTTCGCCAGCGACATACTAAGCGGTCGGTATCCCTGAGGGAACAGTCAGTCTCCGCCACACCACCACGCGGACCCCGGGCCTCGTCAGGGCAACGGTCACCGGACCCCGCTCCTGACAGGGCCGGGCTCCCGTCCGCCCGATGGCGGAGACCGGTGCCCCGATGGCCGGGCAACTCGCCGAGCGGGTCGGCGAGTTGCCGATGAAGAGCAGCGAGAGGCGGCGCTGCGGCTACTCGCCGCGGAGCGCGGACCAGTAGTCCGGGTCCTCGAACCCGAGCGCCCATAGGCCGGTGCCCCGCACCCCGTACTTCCTCAGCAGCGGCAGCTGCTCGCGGACCCCGCGCCCGTCCTGGTACCAGACCTCGCGCTCCTCACCGTCCTTGCGATAGGTGAAGTGCGGGGTGCCGGACTCCTCGTCGAAGAGGTAGTCCGCGTCCTCCCGCTCGCGCAGCGCCTCGGCCTCCTTCCAGGTCACATGGGCCGCATGGCCGGTGACCCCGCTGATCCAGTCCCAGCCGTACCCAGGGAAGGCCACCTCGATCTTGTGCCGGGGGACGGTGTCGGTGGCGTAGCGCAGAAACTCGTCGTACCAGTCCTTGGCGGAGAGCGGGCCCGCCTCGCCGCCCGACCAGTGCAGGTCGTAGCCCATGATGCGGAACCGGTCGACGAACCCGCCGAGCCGCTCGTAGTCGAAGGCCTGGCCGCTGCCGCGGACCCGGGCCGGCACCGTGACCACACACTGCCTGTCACGGTCGTGCAGCCGCGCGCACAGCTCCTTGACGAGCGCGTTGTAACCGGTCCGTACCCGGTCGCGGACCTCCCGGTCACCGGTGTGGGCCATCGCCTCGTAGTCCAGGTCGATGCCGTCGTAGGAACGGCTCGCGACCAGATCCAGCAGCGTGTCGACATGGTCCCGCCGCCGCTGCGGATCGTGCATCAGCTCGGCCATCTTCTCGGCGCCGAGGGTCTCGGTCACGGTGGGTACGACATCGATCCCGGCGTCGTGCAGTCCGTCGATGAGGTCGCGCCGTCCGGCGCCCGGATGCCCCTTGACGGTGGTGTCGTCGGAGGCCTCGTACCAGAAGGGGCTGACGGTGTGCAGCTGGGAGGCGTGCCGCAGTGCGTCGCGGTAGGCGGCGTCGACATTGCCCCAGTAGGGCAGCCAGGCCGAGCCGGTACGCCCGCCGCTCCTCGGGTCCTTCGTCGCCGCGGCCGCCGGCGCCCAGAGCCCGGTGAGCAAGGCCACGGTCAGCAGGAGCGCAAGCCCGGTGCGCGCCCGGGTTCCTGATGCATGATCCATTTCCCGAGCGCTACCCGGTTTGATTGCTGACGTATCGTCAGTTCGACCGAACGGGCGTGATCAGGGGCGGGCGGGGCCGGCTGGTCCGCGCCCCGGACCCGGCGCAAGGCCGGGCCGGTGGACCGACGGCCCCCGGGCGCTACGTCCGTCCGGCCCGCTGCTGGGCGTCCCGCAGGGTGTCGGACGGGGCGGCCCACCGGGCCCGTACCACCCGGAAGCCGGCCTCCTCACAGGCGTCGCAGACGAGTTCGTCGTCGTCCACGACATGGCGGATCTCCCGGTCGCGGGCGATCCGGCGCAGGATCTCCAGCTTGGTGTGCCGCGCCGGGCGCCGGTCGCTGTTGGGGCGCATCCACAACCTGCCCTTGGGCAGACCGTGTTGAGCAAGCCAGGCCAGGGTGTCCCGGCGACAGCGCTCCGGCCGGCCCGTCAGGTAGACGACCTCGCAGTCCTCGGTGCTGCGCAGCGCCAGGGCCACCCCCTCGGCGAGGGGAGGATCCTCGGTGGCCGCCGCGAAGAAGGCCTTCCAGTCACGGGGGGTGCGCTGCAGCAGATGCTGCCGGTGGGTGGAGTCGGCGAGCGTGCCGTCCAGGTCGAAGACCGCCAGGGGGCGCGTCGTCATGCCGTTGTCGTCCTCTTCCGTCGCTGCCGTTCGCCGGATCCCTCGGGCAACGTGACCGCGATCCGGCCGGATTCGATTCCCTGTGCGAGGGAGAGGCGATCGTACGCGATATCGGCACAGGTCGCGGTGTCCATCCGCAAACGGATGTCGGGGCGCCCAGCCGGGCCGTCCGCGTACCCGGCCCCGCCGTCCGGGGCGCCGGACTCCGGCCCGCCGCCCCCGAGGACGACATGGAACTCGCCCTCGTCGAGGGCGATAGCGATCACGTCGACGCCATCCGTGAAGTGCCCGGCCAGCCTCGCCATGAGAGGAACCGCGAACCAGTGGGCCCGTACCGCGTCCGTCGGGCGCCGCTCGTCGAGGGCGGGGGCGCCCCAGTCGGCGAGGGCGGTGAGCGCGGGCAGCAGCGCGCGCCCGCGGGCGGTGAGCTCATAGACGAAGGCGGCTCCGGGCGGGGCGAGCCGGCGACGGGTGACCAGGCCGTCCCGTTCCATGTCCTTGAGCCGGGAGGCGAGCATGTCGGTGCTGACGCCCGGCAGATCGGCGTGCAGATCGGTGTAGCGCCGGGGGCCGCCCAGCAGCTCCCGGACGATCAGGAGCGTCCAGCGGTCACCGACGGCGTCCAGGGCGCGGGCGACGGCGCAGTACTGGTCATAGCTTCGGCGCGGCATGACACCAGCATAGACAGAGGTTGGACTTTCCAAGTACCAGCTTGGTAAAACCAAGTACGGTGTTAACGAGTGCTGCCGCGCCGCGCGGTGAGCGACGGACCGGGAGGCCACCGCATGCAGTTCAAGCAGTCCAGCAAGATGGCCGACGTCTGCTACGAGATCCGCGGGCCGGTGATCGAGCACGCGGACGCGCTGGAGGAGGCGGGCCACAGCGTGCTGCGGCTGAACACCGGCAATCCGGCGCTGTTCGGCTTCGAGTGCCCCGACGAGATCCTCCAGGACGTGATGCGCAATCTGTCCCGCGCACACGGCTACACGGAGTCCCGGGGCATCCTCTCGGCCCGCCGTGCCGTGGCCCAGCACTACCAGGAAAACGGGATGCCCGACGTCGGTGTCGATGACATCTACCTCGGCAACGGCGTCTCCGAACTCGTCTCGATGGCCGTGCAGGCCCTCCTCGACGACGGCGACGAGGTCCTCATCCCGGCCCCCGACTTCCCGCTCTGGACGGCGGTCACCTCGCTCGCGGGCGGCAAGCCCGTGCACTATCTCTGCGACGAGTCCGCCGACTGGCTGCCCGATCTGGCCGACCTCGCCTCGAAGATCACCGACCGGACCCGGGCGATGGTCATCATCAACCCCAACAACCCGACCGGCGCGGTCTATCCGCGCGAGCTGCTCGACGGCATGCTCGATCTCGCCCGGCGCCACGGGCTGATGGTCTTCGCCGACGAGATCTACGACCGGATCCTGTATGACGACGCGGTCCACCACCACGCCGCGGTGCTCGCTCCCGACCTGGTCTGTCTGACGTTCAGCGGACTGTCGAAGTCCTCCCGCGTGGCCGGTTTCCGCTCCGGCTGGCTGGTGGTCTCCGGCCCCAAGCAGCACGCCGCCGACTATCTGGAGGGCCTGGGCACCCTCGCCTCCATGCGACTGTGCCCGAACGCACCCGCGCAGTACGCCATCCAGGCGGCGCTCGGCGGCCGGCAGAGCATCCAGGACCTGGTGCTGCCGGGCGGCCGGCTGCACGAGCAGCGCGACCGGGCCTGGGAGCGGCTGAACGAGATCCCGGGCGTCTCCTGTGTCAAGCCCAAGGGCGCGCTCTACGCCTTCCCCCGCCTCGACCCCGCCGTACACAAGATCCATGACGATGAGAAGTTCGTCCTCGACCTGCTGTTGCGGGAGAAGATCCAGGTCGTCCAGGGCACCGGCTTCAACTGGCCGCGCCCGGACCACTTCCGCATCCTCACCCTCCCGCGCGCCGATGACCTGGACGCGGCGATCAGCCGGATCGGACGCTTCCTGGCGGGCTACCGCCAGTGACGCCGGGCGTCGGACGCCCCGGGCCGCCGAGGCGGCAAACCGCACCCCGCACCGCACTCACTCGAACGGCCGTACCCCTTCCCCGGCCCCGTCCGCCGCTCGCCGGTACGGTCCCGGGGCCGGGCGGCGGGCAGGAAGCCCGTCCTGGCGCCGAGGAGGCGCCGCGGCACCGTCCGGGGTCTCCGGGCCCGGCCGTCCCCCTCGCCCGGTGGGAGCCCGTCCCGCCGTCCGCTGACGAAATGTGCTCTTGAGCGCATCGCCCGCAGCAGATTAGGTGGAGGGCGGCAATCCTGCCGCCACCCCACGAGGGAGAGGGATTCCATGCCCGTACGGCCTGCAGTTACGGAAGCGGAACTGGAAGCTCACCTGCGCGGAATATGCTTCAAGACGGGCCCGCCGCGCCGTATCGGCGTCGAGATCGAATGGCTGGTCCATGATGCGCGCAACCCCCGATGTCCGGTCGAACCCGCCCGGCTGGAGAGCGCGGCCACCGCTCTGCGCGCGCTGCCCCTCACCTCCCTGCTGACCTTCGAACCCGGCGGCCAGCTGGAGCTCAGCTCGCTGCCCGCCACCTCCCTCACCGACTGCATCGAGGCGGTCACCGCCGATCTCGCGCTGGTCCGGCCCGCCATGCTGGCCATGGGCCTGGGCCTGGCCGGCCACGGCCACAATCCGTGGCATCCCCCGCGGCGGGTGCTGACCGACCCCCGCTACAACGCCATGGAGGCGTACTTCGACCGCTGGGGCTCCGCCGGGCGGTCCATGATGTGCGCCACCGCGTCCGTGCAGGTGTGTGTGGACGCCGGACACGAGGAACCCGGGCCGCTCGGGTACGGCAGGCGGTGGCTGCTGGCCCATCTGCTGGGCGCGGTGCTGGCCGCGGCGTTCGCCAACTCACCCACCAGTGAGGGCTGCCCCACCGGCTACCGCACCACCCGCCAGGTCATCTGGTCGCAGCTCGATCCGGACCGTACGCTCGCCCCGCCCCCGGGGCCGGATCCGCGCACCGCCTGGGTGCGCTACGTCCTGGACGCACCGGTCATGTGCATCCGCTCCGAGGACGGACGCTGGGACGCCCCGGAGGGACTCACCTTCCGCGAGTGGATCCGTACCGGCGTCCCCAGACCGCCCACCCAGGAGGATCTGGACTACCACCTCACCACGCTCTTCCCACCCGTACGGCCACGCGGCCATCTGGAGCTGCGCATGATCGACGCGCAGTCGGGCGACTCCGGGTGGATCGTTCCGCTGGCCGTCACGGCCGCGCTGTTCGACGACCCGGAGGCGACGGAGCGGGCGTACCGCATCGTCAAACCCCTGGCGGAGACGGCCGGTGCCCGCCCCGCGCCGCGCAATCCGCTGTGGCGGCACGCGGCCCGCGGCGCGCTGACCGACCCGGAGCTGCACGCCGCCGCGGTGGCCTGTTTCGCCGCCGCGCAGGAGGCCCTGCCGCGCCTCGGGGCCTCCCCCGAGGTGCGCGCGGCGGTCCGGGAGTTCACCGAACGCTATGTGGCGCGCGGCCGCTGCCCCGCGGACGACCATCTCGACGCCCTGTACGCCGCGGAGGGCGATCTCATCGTTGGGAAGGACAGCCAGTGACCATCGATCCCGAGCTCCTCCGTGAGCGCGCGGCCTCGGCGCTGCTCGCCGCCCGCGACCGTACCCGCCTGCTGACCACCTGCGTCGAGCATCCCGACCTCGTCGCCCAGCACTCCCCCCTGATGTCCCCGCTGGTCTGGGACCTGGCACACATAGGCAACCAGGAAGAGCAGTGGCTGCTGCGCGCCGTCGGCGGCCGGGATGCGCTGCGTCCGGACATCGACTCCGTCTACGACGCCTTCGAGCACCCCCGGTCCGAACGCCCCTCACTGCCGCTGCTGGCACCCGACGAGGCACACGGCTATGTCGCCGAGGTCCGCGGCCGGGTGCTGGACATCCTGGAGAACACCCCGCTGCACGGCGGTCCGCTGCTCGACTCCGGTTTCGCCTTCGGCATGATCGCGCAGCATGAGCAGCAGCACGACGAGACCATGCTCATCACGCACCAGCTGCGCACCGGCCCGTCCGTGCTCACCGCCCCCGAGCCGCCGCCCGCCTCCGACGACATCCTGCCGGCCGAAGTACTGGTCCCCGGCGGCCCGTTCACCATGGGCACCTCCGCCGAGCCCTGGGCGCTGGACAACGAACGGCCGGCCCACCGCCGGCTGGTGCCCGCCTTCCTGATCGACACCACACCGGTCAGCAACGGCGCCTACCAGCGGTTCATCGAGGCCGGGGGTTATGAGGAGCCACGCTGGTGGGCTCCGGCCGGCTGGGCGATGGTGCAGGAGCACAAGCTGCGCGCACCGCTCTTCTGGAAGCGCGACGGCGGCCAGTGGCTGCGCCGCAGGTTCGGGGTGACCGAGCCCGTCCCGCCGGACGAGCCGGTGCTGCATGTCAGCTGGTACGAGGCCGACGCCTACGCCCGCTGGGCCGGCCGGCGGCTGCCGACCGAGGCCGAGTGGGAGAAGGCCGCCCGCCACGACCCGGCGACCGGGCGGGCCAGGCGCTACCCCTGGGGCGACGAGGACCCCACACCGGCGCATGCCAACCTCGGCCAGCGGCATCTGCGGCCCGCCCCCATCGGCAGCTACCCGGACGGACAGTCGCCGTTCGGCATCCGGCAGTTGATGGGCGATGTGTGGGAGTGGACGGCGAGCGACTTCCTGCCGTACCCGGGCTTTGCCGCCTTCCCCTACCGGGAGTACTCGGAGGTGTTCTTCGGCGACGAGCACAAGGTCCTGCGCGGCGGTTCGTTCGCGGTCGACCCGGTCGCCTGCCGGGGCACCTTCCGCAACTGGGACCTGCCGGTCAGGCGGCAGATCTTCGCCGGGTTCCGTACCGCCCGGGACACCGACCCGGGGGCGGACGCATGAGGCCCGCGACCCCGGCGCTGCGGGAGGCCGGTGCCTGATGTGCCGTCACCTTGCTTATCTGGGGCCGGAGATACCCTTCGGCCAGATTCTGCTCGCCCCGCCCCACAGCCTCCACCGGCAGTCGTGGGCGCCCCGCCGTCAGCGGCACGGCACGGTCAACGCGGACGGGTTCGGCATCGGCTGGTACGCGCCCGGCGACCCGGTGCCCGCGCGCTACCGGCGGGCCGGGCCGATCTGGGGCGACGATCTGCTGCCCGACCTGGCGCGGGTGGTGCGCACCGGCGCGATGCTCGCCGCCGTACGGGACGCCACCGTGGCCGGTGCGGACGCCGAGGCCGCGGCCGCGCCGTACGCCACCGGCCGCTATCTGTTCAGCCACAACGGCGCGGTGGCCGGCTGGCCGGACGCGCTCGCCCCGCTCGCCGCGGAGCTGCCCCCGGAGGAGCTGCTGCGGCTGCCGGCCCGCTGCGACGCGGCGTTCCTGTGGGCGCTGGTCCTGCACCGGCTCGCGCGCGGCGACGAGCTCGGCGACGCGCTGGCCGGCACCGTCACAGCGGTCGCCGGGACCGCGCCCGGCTCCCGGCTCAACCTGCTGCTCACCGACGGCACCACCATCGCCGCCACCACCTGGGGCGACACGCTGTGTCATCTGGCCCTTCCCGAGGGGGGCACGGTGGTCGCCTCCGAACCGTACGACGATTCCCCCCACTGGATCGAGGTCCCCGACCGCACCCTGCTGCGCGCCACCCGGACCGAGGTCCACCTCACCCCGCTCAAGGAGCCCGCCACGTGAGCCGCCTCAGCATCACCCGCACCCTCCCTGCCGACGCCACCGAGGCCGCGCTGCGCGCCGATGTCGCCGAGGGCCTGTCCCGTACCCCCAAACAACTGCCGCCCAAATGGTTCTACGACGCCCGCGGCAGCGAGCTGTTCGAGGACATCACCAAGCTGCCCGACTACTACCCCACCCGGGCCGAGCGGGAGATCCTGCTCACCCGCGCCGACCACATCGCCGCGGCCACCCAGGCCCGCACCCTGATCGAGCTGGGGTCCGGCTCCTCCGACAAGACCCGCCATCTCATCGGCGCGCTGACCGGACTGCACACCTATCTGCCGATCGACGTCAGCGAATCCGCGCTGGCCGCGGCCGGCGAGGCGCTGCTCACCGAGCACCCCGGCCTGACCGTGCACGCACTGGTCGCCGACTTCCAGCAGGGCATGGAACTCCCCGTGACACCCGGCCCGCGGCTGCTCGCCTTCCTCGGCGGCACCATCGGCAATCTGCTCCCCGAGGAGCGCTCCGCGTTCCTGCGCTCCGTGCACGACATGCTGTCCCCGGGCGACGCCCTGCTGCTCGGCACCGACCTGGTCAAGGACGAGGCCACGCTCGTCGCCGCCTACGACGATCCGCAGGGGGTGACGGCGGCGTTCAACAAGAACGTCCTCGAAGTCATCAACCGTGAGCTGGGCGGGGACTTCGACCCGGCGGACTTCGACCATGTCGCCCTGTGGAACACCGCACAGGAGTGGATCGAGATGCGGCTGCGGGCCCGTAAGGATCTGACCGTCAAGATCCCCGGGGTGGACCTGGCGGTGACCTTCGCCGCGGGCGAGGAGATGCGCACCGAGGTCTCGGCGAAGTTCCGCCAGGAGGGCGTGCGCGCCGAACTCGCCGCGGCGGGGCTGGAGTTGAAGAACTGGTGGACGGACAGCGCGGACCGCTTCGCGCTGTCGCTGTCCTTCCGGGTCTGATATCCGCCGCTTCCCGGCCGGTGTGGCCCCCGGGTCCGCCGGCCGGGTGCCGCGCCCGCGCGCGATGTGGTTCGATGCCCCGACCGCATGTTCGCACCGGACGGCCGGTGCGCACGCACGCAGACGCGACGGGCAGGGGAAGCGGCATGGGACCGGTGCTGGACCGACGGGGATTCCTCAGGGGCGCGGCCGGACTGTCGGCCGCCGGGGTGCTGGCGGGCGCCGGCAGCGGGCAGTTCACGGCCGGCGCCGCGGAACGCCGGGCGTCCGCGGTGTCCGTGACGGACTGGATGGCGGCGCTCGGCGACGGCACCCCGGTCCAGCGGCTGACGATCCCCGGCACCCATGACTCCGGTGCCCGGCTGGGCGGTCCCTGGGTGGCCTGCCAGAACACCTCCGTCGATGCCCAACTGGCCTCCGGAATCCGCTTCCTGGATGTCCGCTGCCGGGCCATCGACAACGTTTTCGCCATCCATCACGGCGCCTTCTACCAGGAGCTGATGTTCGGCGATGTGCTCAACGCCTGCCGGGCGTTCCTCCAGGCGCACCCCTCCGAGACGGTGCTGATGCGGGTCAAGCAGGAGTACTCGGAGGTCTCCGCCGAGGAGTTCCGCCGGATCTTCGGCATCTATCTCGACGACAAGGGCTACCGGTCGCTCTTCCGGCTGGACTCCGGACTCCCGACGCTCGGCCAGGCCCGCGGCAAGGTCGTCCTGCTGGCGGACTCCGACGGTCTGGGCGGCGTCCGCTACGCCGATCCGCAGCTGTTCGACATCCAGGACGACTACATGGCGGAGCCGTTCGGGAAGTATCCGAAGATCGAGGCCCAGTTCCGCAAGGCCGTCACCCAGCCCGGCAAGCTGTTCGTCAACTACGTCAGCACCGCCGCCCTGCTCCCGCCCCGCTCCACCGCGGACCGCCTCAACCCCCAGGTCAAGAAGCTGCTCACGGGCTCGGAAGGCAGCGGATGGACGGGCCTGGGCATCGTGCCGATGGACTTCCCGAACGAGTCCGGCCTGGCCGAGACGCTGATCGGGCACAACCTCGCGGGGCGGCGCCTGCGACGGGCGGCATGAGGGTGGCCGGCAGGTCCGGCGGCAGCGCGCGGGTCACCCGACCGGCCTAGCGCAAAGCGGCCGGGCGGCCCCGTCGCCTCGTCCGGTGCGCCCGGCCCGCCGGGGCCCCGGATCGCGGGTCGAACTGGGGTGCTCCGGTGCGGCTTTCTCCCTGCTTTTCGCCGCCCGTGCGGAATGAGGCGCCCGGGTGACCGAACCACAGCGGCCACCCCTGCATCAGACTGGGTGAAATGTCTGGATCCGGTGTCGCCCCTGCATCCGACGGGGTGTCGCCGGCTGATGCGGCGAGGCGGCGGCTGAGTGGAGACGAGCGAACGCGGGACCGTGCCGGCGGACAACGCCGGACGGGCGGCCGAGGACGCCGGGGCACCGGCGCCCGAGGTCTGCGCGGGTCCCGGCGGGGCGGCGTGCACCGGCCGCGGCCGGGCCGGCGTTCCGCTGCGGGTGACCCTCGCGCTCGGGGTGCTGACCGTGGTCATGGGCAGCACGGTCCTGGCGCTGGGCTCCCCGTCACGCGATCCGTTCCTGGCCCCCGGGGACACCGCCACCGGCTCCTATACAGCGACCCGGGCCGACGGCGACCAGGCCGCCGCCGCGGTGCTCGCCGGCCCCTACACGGAGCGGCCGGGCCCGCCGGTGGCGGCGCGGCACAGCGGCGTCATGGCCGCCCCGACAGCGGCGTCCCGGCCCCTGCTGGCGGTCCCGGCGGCCCCCTCGCCGGCGATCGGCGCGCTCTTCTCCCCCGCTGACGACGGCACCCCGGCCCACCACTGCACGGCCAGCGTGGTGCAGTCCCCGGCGGGCGACCTCATCGTCACCGCGGCGCACTGTGTGCACGACGACGGCTTCCGGACCCGGCTGGTGTTCGCGCCCGGACTGCACGACGGGATCGCGCCGTACGGCCTGTGGGTGCCGACCCGGATCCATATCGATCCGCGCTGGATCCGCGACCGGGACCCCGACCACGATGTGGCGTTCCTGCGGATGCGCAGAGCGGGGCGGGCCGGCGGCCGGATAGCGGACCTCACCGGCGCCGAACGGATCCGCTTCGACGCGCCGGCCGGGCGCCCGGCGCAGCTGACCGGCTACCCCGAGGACCAGGACACCCCGGTCAGCTGCCGGCACACGGCGGACGCCCAGGGCCCGGCCCAACTCCGCTTCACCTGCCGGGGGTTCCCCAACGGGACCAGCGGCGGGCCGATGCTCACCGACGTCAGCCCGGCCACCGGGACCGGTGCGCTGATCGGTGTGATCGGCGGTCTCCACGAGGGCGGCGACAACCTCGTCTCGTACAGCAGCCGGTTCGGCAAGGACGTGGCCGCGCTCTACCGGCGGGCGACCGCGGAGCCGGGCCCGTGGCTCCCGCAGCCCGGCTCCCGGGCCGACGCATCCGGCGTCAGGCCCCCCGCGGCACCACGGTCTTGAGGACGGACGGCAGCGGATACCAGTCGGCGGTGGCGAAGCTCGCATGCGCGGCGGCGAGTTGCCTGACCCGGGCCAGGGCCTCCGCCTCGGTCGGGCGGGTGCCGTCGATGACCGGTGGCACGTTGTGGGCGTCGGTCATGATGAGCAGGTAGTGCCGGGTGTCGTACCAGGCGGTGTCGATACTGCCGTTCAGATAGGTCGCGGCGTCACCGTCGAAGACCACGAACCAGGGGCGCAGCGCGGGGTCCGTGTAGCGCTCGCGGGGGTCACCGGGAGCGGCGCCGTGCACCGCGGGGAAGGCCGTCGACCGGTCCAGTTGCCCCCGTGCCGCGAGGTCCTTGAGGTGCCCGGCGTACTCCACGTCCGTCCACAGCTTGTCGAAGGGGTTCTTCTCCTCGACGGTGCCGGGTATCAGCTCGATCAGGAACTTGCCGGCCAGGTCGGCGCGCGAGGGCCAGCCGCCGGCCCGCACCGCCTCGTCGGGGGTGGCGTGTCCGGCGGTGAGATCGCCGGGCCCGTAGACGGCGTCGCCCAGCTTCTCGCGCACCAGCGCGTCGAACTCGGCGGGGCCGCGGCCGCCCTTGGCGTTGAAGCCGTCCTTCATCTCGATCTTGAACAGGATCGGACGGTGGCCCGGGTGGGCGTCGTGCCAGGCCTTCACATCGGCGAGGCACCCGGCGAAGTCCTGGTTGCGCTCCTTGGTGCGCAGCTCGGAGGCGTTCGCGGCGCCCTCGCAATTGCTGTTGTTGCCCAGCGGGTTGCTGTGCGAGACCCGGAAGGACCGGCCCAGCCCGTTGGTCCAGAGGTCGAGTTCGAGCAGTGCGGCGCCGGAGTCCAGGGCATCCGCGAAGTAGGGGTACTTCTCCTTCTCATAGGCGTTGTGGACGCCCACGGACGTGCTGGTGCCGTATGTCGTGCCGGCCTGCTCGGCGCCCGCAGGCCCGGTCACCGCGATCACTGCCGCCGCCGCGACGGCGACCGTTCCCACACACCGCTTTCCGTTCATGTGCCCCGCTTCCCCTAGGTCTCCGGCCGTCCGGGCACTCGCCCGAACGGCCGATCGACCGGTGGTCACCCGGTCGATCGGGGAGCAGCGTACGGGAGTTGCGGACCGCGGGAACCACGGGGTGGAGGCGGATAAGCAAAGATCGGACAACACAACCGACTCGGGGAGGACCCATGTCCGACAAAAGCTCCACCCGCCGGATTCCGCACACCGGGCTGTCGCTCGCGGCGGCCACCCTCACGGGCATCGTCGCGCTCTATATCGCCCTCGTCGCCTTCGGCAACATCACCGACTTCGGCACCAACCAGCAGTTCGTCCGGCATGTCCTGGCCATGGACACCACCTTCAAGGACCCGGACCTGATGGGGCGGGCCATCACTTCCCGGACCCTGCAGGACGCCGCGTATCTGGGCATCATCGCCTGGGAAACGCTCGCCGCGCTGACCCTGATCGTGGCCACCGCGCTGTGGGCCCTGGGCATACGACGCCGGAACGGTCTCGCCAGGGCCCGGCTGGTCAGCACCGCCGGCCTGCTGATGCTCCTCCTTCTCTTCGGTGCGGGCTTCCTCGCCATCGGGGGCGAGTGGTTCGCCATGTGGCAGTCGAAGGCCTGGAACGGGCTGGAAGCGGCCACCCGCAATGTCACCCTCGCCGGGATCGCCCTGCTGGTCGTCCATCTCCCGGGCGCGGCCGGGCCGGGCGGAGAGAGCCTTCGGACCGAGGAATGAGACGTCCTCACTCCGCCCTGGACCAGAACGCCGTTCTCCAGAAGGGCGATTCCTCCACCGCCGCATCATGACCGCACATCAGCTCGCGCAGCGCGGCCACGGCGGCGCGGGCCACCACCCGGTCGTCCGCGTCCAGCTCGGCGCTGCGCTCGGCTATCAGTCCGAGCAGGGCGGCCAGACCGGGCAGCGACGAGGCCGCGGCGCCCCGATAACCGGCGCCGTGGTCCCAGCCGTTGGGGTCGTAGTGGTCGATACCGCCGCCTTCACCGTCAAGCATCAGCATCTGGTCGCCACAACTGCCGACCGAGAAGCAGAAGTTGACCGGGTCCGAGTCATCGTCCGGGTAGCGCTCCCCGTACAGCTCGTCGGCGTCGAAGGGGTGCAGCGCGTCGCCGTCGGCCGCCCGCAGATGCGTTGCGTCGAACCCGATGGCGTCGATCCGGACCGCGGGAAATCCGACGGTGGTCAGGAACTCCCGCGACTGCTGGTGGGTCAGCTCCCCGGGCAACTCGGTCTCGGCGGGCCGCCAGAGCGAGCCCGCCCCGAACCGCTCCTCCAGCCAGGCCGCGTCCGGTGCCAGTGGGATGTCCTCGGCAGTCGTGGTCATGGTGCCCTTCCCCGCACACCGATCGGCCCTCCGCCGATCTCCTGCATCCAGCAGACCACAGGGGTCTGACAACGGGCTCTCACCACTCGATCCGGTAGCCCGTCAGCCAGTTGTCCGCCCCCGCGCCGCCCCGCTCGGCGGCCTCCGGGCGGGACGGGCGGCCGGGGGTGCCCGAGGCGGTGAGCTTGGCCATCCCTGCGCTGGCCGCGACGACCTGCTCCACCCGCTCCCGGCGCAACTGCTCGTAGGCGGCGAAGGCACTGTGCGGATCGGGCCGGTCTCGCAGGCACTTGGCGAGGACGATGCCGTCCTCGATGGCCATGGACGCGCCCTGGGCGGCGTTGGGCGCGGCCGCGTGCGCGGCGTCACCGAGGACGACCATCGTGTCGGTGTGCCAGACCGGGGTGGTGGCGAGGTCGTAGGCGTTGGAGGCGATCACGCGGTCGCCGGTGGCGCGGACGAGGGCTGCGGCCGGGGTGTCGTCACCGTCGAAGAGCCCGGCGACCCGCTCCCGCCAGGCGGCCGGGGTGACGGCCGGCGGATCGGCCCGGTCCAGTTCCGTACCGGGGACGTTGGCGAACCACCAGACCTCGCCGTCGGGGGCACGGGTGCAGCCGAAGAAGGCCTGCTTGCCGAAGATCATGGTGTAGGTGTCCGGGGCGAGCGGCACCTCGGTGGCGTCGGGGACATAGCCGCAGACGGTGTTCTGGCCGGTGTAGCGCGGTTGCGGCGCGGCCGGGTCGATCAGGGCGCGGGTGACGGAGTGCAGACCGTCGGCGCCGATCAGCATGTCGCCCTCGGCGCGGGTGCCGTCGGCGAAGCGCGCAACGACCCTTCGGCCACCGGCGCCGTCCACGGTCTCGGCAGCGACCAGCCGCTTCCCGTGCCGTACCGCGATCCCGCGGTGCGTCGCCTCGCGGTGCAGCACCTGGTAGAGGGTGGCCCGCCGTAGTGTGCGCGGGCCGAGGCCGTCGCCCCCTTCGGTCCCCGCGATGGGGCGCTCCCCCAGTCGTGTGCCGTCGTTGCCGATGAACTCCACCCGCTGTGCCGGGAAGGAGCTGTCGACGACGGGGCCGTGCGCGTCGATCACCCGGAGCGCTTCGAGGCCGTTGGCGAAGACGACGAGAAAGGCGCCGACATCGTCCGCGCCGGTCGGGTAGGCCTCGAAGATCTCGGCGTCGATGCCGGCCTTCTGCAGGGCCATCGCGGTCACCGCTCCCGCGATACCGCCTCCGATGATCAGGGCTTTGGTCATGCCGTTTTCCCCCCAGTCGGGTCGCCGGCCCGGTCACGGCCGACGAGCGCTGCGGCCCCGGTGACCGCACCACCCCCACCTTGGCCCTGACGGCCCGGAAGATCCAGCCCACCTCCCCCCACCCCCGAACCCACCCCCGCCCCCTCCCCCGAAGGGGGAGAGGGGGAGGGGGCGGGGGGAGCGCCGTCCGGCAGGGGAAACGCCGCCCCCGACGGTGGACGCATCACCCACCCGGCAGACGAATCGCCACCGCGCAGGCGCGGAACAGCCCTCAGCCCGCCGCGTACACATCCTCGATGTAGCGGCCGGAGGCGGTCAGTTCGCGCAGCCAGGCCTCGGATTCCTGCGGCGAGGCGCCGGTGCGGGCACCGTGCAGCTCGCGGAAGGCGGCCCGTACACCGGGCGCCATCCGGCTGCCGTCCCCGCAGACGTACACCCGCGCGCCGGCCTGCAGCAGTTCCCACACCTCGGCGGCCTCGGCGGCGATCCGGTGCTGGACGAAGCGGTGGCCGTTCTCGGGGCGTTCGCTGAAGACGGGGCGTACGGAGATGACGCCGGCGGCTTCGGCGGCGGCGAACTCCTCGGCGTGCAGGAAGTCGGCGGTGGGGTCGTCACAGCCGAAGTAGAGCCGGGCGGGGGACCGCTGTCCCGCGGCGACGCGGTCGGCGACGGCGCCGCGGAAGGGCGCGAGGCCGGTCCCCGCGGCGACCAGGATGACGGGGGTGTCATCGGCCGCATCCAGGCGGAAGGCCTCCCGGCAGGGCTGGACGCGGGCCAGCACGGTGTCGCCCGGCCGCACACCGTGCAGATAGGACGAGCCGGTGCCGCCGGGCAGCAGCGAGACCATCAGATCGGCGTGCCGGGCGTCGGTGGCGGGTGAGGACGACAGCGAGTAGTGCCGGGTGCGCAGCGGCGGCAGCAGCTCCAGCAGCACCGGCCAGGGCAGGGCCCCGCTCAGCGCAGGGTGCGCCTCGATCAGCTCGACCAGGGTGCGCGGGTCGTCCTCGGCGAGGTGCTCCAGGGCGTGGCGCTCGGGCGGGCAGGGGTTGTGCGCGGCGAGCACGGCGACCTGCTCCGGGGTGGGCCGCATGCCCAGTTCGAGGTGGTGGGTGAGCAGTTGCCGCACCGTCAGGGGCCGGTCGACCGGCAGGGTGTCGCGCCCGGCGCGGCGGCCGGAGTGCAGCGCGAGGACGGTGTCCGGGTCGGCGCCCAGGGCGCGGGCGGCCCGCTCGACGGTGTCCGGGGCGTTGGCCGGCAGCACCGCGAGGTGATCGGCCGTGCGGTAGCCGACGCCGTCCGGCAGGGCGATCCGCAGGAAGCGCTTGGGCCGCGGCCAGCCCTCCGCGGTGAGGTCATGGGCCTCGGTGACGGTCATCGGGACGAGGTCGTGGCGGGCGGCGAGCGCGTCCAGCGGGCCGCCGGTGACCTCGGTGACGGTGTAGCCGGTGTCCTCCGCCGCCGGTGCGCCGGCGCCGATGGTCGCCGGGTCGCCGTACCGCGTCAGCAGCTCGGTGCGCAGCGCCGCGGTGAACTCCTTGACGGTGCCGCTGAGGTCGCCGGAGGCGTCGGCCTCGGCGCGCGGCAGCAGGCGGCGGGCGCCGAGTGCGTCGAGCCGGTCGTCGATGAGGGTCGGTATGTGCTGGTAGGTGGCGGCCCAGTTGCGGTCGCCGACGCCGAGGACGGCGAACGGCAGGTCCGTGGCGGCGCCGTCCTGCGCGGTGTTCAGCCACTCGACGAAGGCGGCCGCGTCGTCGGTGGGCTGGCCGTTGTAGGAGGCGGCGACGATGACGACCGGCCGGTCGGCGGGCAGCGTACCGGCGTAGGCGTCCAGCGGCGCCACATCGGCGGTGAAGCCGAGTCCGGTGGTCTCGTCGGCGAGCCGCTCGGCGAACTCGCGGCAGGTGCCGTAGTTGCTGCCGTGCAACAGCAGCAGGCCGGTGCCCTGCGGGACGCGGGTCGGCAGCCCCTCATCGGTGGCCGTGTCGTCCCCGGTGGTCTCGGCGCTGCCGGGGAGCACGGCCAGCGCGGCGCGGACCGCGGCCCGGTCGGCGGGCGTCCGGGCGGCGAGGGTGAGGGTGAACCCGTCGGGCTTGAGGGTCAGCGTCTCCTTGATGTGCAGCCGGTAGTCGCGGTGGTCGATCAGGCGGTAGCGGTGCGCGAGGAGGGCGAGCAGCATGGTCGCCTCGTGGAGCGCGAACTGCCGCCCGATGCAGGCGCGTTCACCGGTCCCGAAGGGCTTGTACGCATGCGGGGAGCGGGCCGCCTCGGCCTCCGGGCTGAAGCGGGAGGGGTCGAACAGCTCGGGGTTGTCGCCCCAGGCGGGGTCGCGGTGCAGCATCGGGGTGAGCACCGTGACCAGCTCCCCCGCCTTCACCGGGTAGCGGCCGCCGAGCAGGGTGTCCTCATGGGCCTGCCGGGTGAAGGCGGCGGCGGTGGGCCACAGCCGCAGCGCCTCGTTGAGGACCTGGCGGGTGAACGGCAGATGCCCGATGTCCTCGAACGAGGGGTCGGGGTCGGCCTGGTCGCCCCACAGCTCGTCGGCCTCACGCTGGACCATGCGCAGCGCGAGCGGGTCCTTGAGCAGGTGGTAGAGGGCGAAGGAGAGCGCGCCCGAGGTGGTCTCGTGACCGGCGATCAGGAAGGTGATGACCTGGTTGCGGATGTTGGCGAGGTCGAGGGCGGGCCCCTCACCCCCCTCCTGCCCCCGGGCGCCGAGCATCAGGCCCAGCAGGTCGTCGTCGCCGCTCTCGCCGCTCGCCGTGCGGGCGGCGATGACCTCGTCGACGACCGACGCGAGGTAGTCGGCGTCGGCCTGGAAGGCCGCGTCCGCCGCGGAGTGGTCGCCGTCGGGGTCACGGGAGAACTTCGTCATGCTCCATTCGAGGCAGCGCACCATGGCCTCGACGAACGGATGCGGGGTGTCACCCCGGGAGAACGACTCGAAGTCGAAGCCGAAGCCGGCCAGTCCGATGGTGTCCAGCGTCATCCGGGTCATGTCCTCGGCTACCTGGACGGGCGTGCCGTCGGCCACCCGACGGTCCCAGGCGGCCATGACCCGGCGGGCGACCCTGAGCATCGCCGGGTGGTAGGTGCGCATCGAGCCGAGCGCGAAGGCCGGCATCAGGACCTCATGTGCCTTGGCCCAGTTCGGCTCGTCGTTGTAGGCGGTGAACAGACCGTCGCCGGCGAACTCTCTGACGTTTTCCAGGACGACCGACACACCCTTGCTGAAGCGGGATTCGTCGGCGACCTCGGTGACGAGATCGAGCGAGGAGAGGAACAGCGTCTCGCGGTCGCCGAACTTGCGCTTGAAGACCGGGCCGTGGATCCGGGCGAGGTCCATGGACTGCTGGATGGGCGTGTGGGTGAGCCCGGCCTCCGTGAGGTCGGCCACCGGGATGCCGTCATCGGCGGCGCGTTCGTCGCTGTGGAGCGCGATGGTGTCGGTCATGTCTCCAGCGTGAGGGCCCCCACGTGCAGGTCACGCCGGGACAACTGCATGATTGTGCAGTGGTTTTTCGCTGCTCGCTCTTGCGCGCGGACCGGAGAAGGGAACATGGACAACGGGACAGCCGGCGGGGCGTCGGACGGGGACTCGGCGCACACGGACGATGCACCCTGCGTGAGCGGATACGCCGAGGACCCGGCCGGGCCGTACGCGGGCGGCCCCTGGCGCAACTACTTCCTGATTCTGCTGGACCGTATCCCCACGCCGATCGCGGTGTGCCGGGCCCACGGCGAGGTGCTGATCGCCAATCCGGCGATGGCCGCCCAGTGGGGCGCGGCACCGGGACAGCTGCGCGGCCGCAATCTGCTGGACCTCTTCGAGCCCCGTGCGAAGGCGCAGCTCGACCGGCTCGGCGAGGCCCTGCGGCTGGGGCGCCGGTCGCGCTATCCGGTCGAGGTGCGCTGGCAGGCCGGCTCCGACGGCAGCGTACGGGAAGGGGAGCTGACGATCGATCCGGTGGGCGATCCTTCGGTGCGTCCGCCCGCCCTGCTGGCGCTGCTGCGGGTCAGCGAGACCGCTCCGCCGCCGGCGCCGCGCGGCTCGGCGAGCCCGGTGGAGGCCCGCATCCTGGCGCTGGCCGCGGGCGGCGCGACCACGGCGTCGATCGGTACGGCGCTCGGGCTGACGGTCGACGGGGTGAACTACCACCTCACCCGGCTGGCCCGCCGCTGGCGGGTGCAGGGCCGTACGGCGCTGGTGGCCAGGGCGTATGTGCTGGGCGTGCTGTCGGCGGACAGCTGGCCGCCGGCTCCGGCCTGACCGGTCCGGGCGGCGGGGCCCCGCGGGCGGCGGCGCGGCCCGGGAGCCCGGCAGCACGCATGTGCGGATAACCTCCCTGGTGTGGAGGAGAACGCAGCCGCGCAGTTCGAGCGCGGAACGGACGGCCCAAAGGTCATCGTCGTCGGTATCGACGGCTCCGACTCGTCGTGGCGCGCCGCCGCCTACGCGGCGGGACTGGCCCGGCGTCAGGCCTCGAAACTCGTCCTGGTCTATGTCCAGCCGGTCCTGCCGGCCGGTGCGGCGATGGGGGCGCCGGTCATGGATGCCACGAACGAGGTGGCCGAGGAGCTGATGGCCGAGATCCGCGGGGCGACCGAGCGGCTGCAGGGGATATACCGGGTGCGCTGGGAGTTCCACACCCTGCGGGGCGATCCGTACAACGGCATGGTGCAGATGGCCGATGACCTGAAGGCCGACGCGGTGGTGGTCGGCGCCTCGGAGTCGGCCGGGCACCGCATCATGGGCTCGGTCGCGGTACGGCTGGTCAAGGCCGGCCGCTGGCCGGTCACCGTCGTCCCGTAGGGCCTCTCCGGCCCTGATCCGCCGGCCAGGGCGCCGGACCGCCCGCCGCTCCGCTGGTGGGGCGCGCCGCCCTGAGGCACGGTGGAAAGTGGACGGGCGGAGCGCCGCCCCGACGAGGGAGACCACCGTGACCGACCGCACGTATCGCGTGACCGAGATCGTCGGTACGTCCCAGCAGAGCATGGACGCCGCGGTCAAGAATGGCATCAAGCGCGCCTCGGAGACCCTGCGCAATCTCGACTGGTTCGAGATCACCCAGGTCCGCGGGCATATCGTCGACGGCGAGATCGACCATTACCAGGTCGGTCTGAAGGTCGGATTCCGGCTGGAGGACGCCGATTGAACACCTCTCCCGTGTACGTCTCCCGGCGAGTCCCGACAGTACTAGGGAGTCGCCTTCCTTAGTCGCTCCTGAGGGTCCATGATGATCCGCCGTCGGACCACGACGGAGCGTACGGAGGGATGACGATGGGGCTGCGCGCGGGAAAAGGCGTATTGCGCCGTAAACCGATCGAACACATTGAAGAGGCGGAAGGCACCGCGAGCCAGCAGCTCACCCGGGCGCTCGGCCTGTGGCAGCTGACCGCCATCGGCGTCGGCGGCATCATCGGCGCGGGGATCTTCACCCTGGCCGGTACCGTCGCGAACGGGAAAGCCGGGCCGGCGGTCCTGATCTCCTTTCTCATCGCGGGCATCGCAAGCGCCGCTGCCGCGTTTTCCTACGCCGAATTCGCCGGGCTGATCCCGAAGGCGGGCTCGGCCTACACCTATGGCTACGCGGTCCTCGGTGAGTTGGCGGGCTGGTTCATCGGCTGGGACCTGCTGCTGGAGTACACCGCGATCGTGGCGGTGGTCGCGATCGGCATCTCCGGTTATTTCGGCTTTCTGCTCGGCGAAATGGGCGTCGATCTGCCCGCCTGGATGCTGGGCGCGCCGGGCACGGGAGCGGGACACCGGGTGGACCTCTTCGCCGCGGTGCTCTGTCTGCTGATCGCCTATCTGCTGACCCTGGGCATCAAGAACGCCGCGCGTTTCGAGACGATCGTGGTGGGCCTGAAGGTCCTGGTGGTCATCGTGGTGATCGCGGTCGGCTTCTTCCACATCAACACCGCGAACTACACGCCGTTCTTCCCGTTCGGGGTGAGCGGCGCCTTCACCGGCGCGGCCACGGTCTTCTTCGCGGTCTTCGGCTATGACGCCATGAGTACCGCGGCGGAGGAATCCAAGGACGCCCAGCGCCATATGCCGAAGGCGATCATGTATTCGCTGGCGATCTCGATGGTGCTGTATGTCCTCGCCTGCCTGGTGCTGACGGGTATGCAGAACTACAAGGAGATCGACCCGGAGAGCGGTTTCTCGTCGGCGTTCAAGTCGGTGGGCCTGGGCAGCCTCGCGGATGTCATCGCGGTCGGCGCGATCATCGGCATTCTGACCGTCATGTTCACCTTCATGCTCGGTGTGACCCGGGTGTGGTTCTCGATGAGCCGTGACGGTCTGCTGCCGAAGTGGTTCGCCAAGACCAGCCCCAAACACCATGTGCCGACCCGGGTGACCTGGATCGTCGGCTTCGCCTCCGCGGCGATCGCGGGTTTCCTGCCGATCGGGGAGGCCGCCGAGCTGACGAACATCGGCATCCTGCTCGCGTTCGTGGTGGTCTGCATCGCGGTGATCGTGCTCCGCTACAAGCGCCCGGACCTGCCGCGGACGTTCCGTACGCCGGGGATGCCGGTGGTGCCGGCAATCGGGGTGTGCTTCTCGATCTGGCTGATCACGTTCCTGGCGTGGCAGACCTGGGTCCGGTTCGCGGTGTGGTTCCTGATCGGTCTGCTCTTCTACTTCGCCTACTCCTACCGCCGCTCGAACCTCGCGCGGGCGGAACGGGAGCCGTCCGGAGCTGAGGGCGGCCCGGGGCAGGTGTGAGCCGCGTCCGCTGACCGGGCGGCGGGGTACGGCGGGGACCGAGGGACGAGGGTCCGTCGGTCCCCGCTCGGGTCAGAAGACGAACGGACCGGGGGACTGCGGGGAAGTGGCCTTGCAGGTGGCCGTGATGCCCAGCACCACGACCTTCAGGGAGGTGGCCTCCAGGCTGTCGCCCGCGGCGACCGTACCGCTGAGCGGTCCGGTGGAGACCTGGCTGCCGGCCGGGATCGCCGGGTTGGAGCTGCCGCTGAACTCCGTGGTTCCGGAGCCGTTCTTGGTGAGCGTGAGCGTGGAGCTCACCGAGTTCGCGCCGATGTCTATGGGTGAGGTGATGGCCGAGGTGGAGAGGCTGATGGTCGCGGCCGTGCCGTCCTGGGTCGCGGTGAGCGTCGCCGTGCCGGAGCCGTAGACACCGCAGTCGAAGGAGAGGGTGGCGGTGCCGGGGGTCACCGCGGGGGCGGCCGGTGCCATCGCGAGGGTGCCCGCGGTGGCGACGGCGACGCCGAGTGCCGTACGGAAGCCGAGCTTGCCCGGTCTGAGGTGCTTCATGGGGGTACCGCCTTCGTGAGGGGGGTGCAGGTCCATGGCACCGGCCGTCGAAGGGTGCGGGAGGGAACGACAGGCAGCCACCCGGGGGCCGCGGTCGGACCCCGTGCCGACCCACCGCCCAGATCTGACGGGTGGTCAGCGACCTGAATCGCTGACCATTGAGGCATGCGCCCCTGAAGAGAGCAAGGCAGAACCCTCATGATTTTCGGGCTGCCCGGCTGCCATGACGACGCGGCCGGCGCACCCTCCTCACCCGTCACACTGCGCCGCCACCAAGGCCTCACCGGCCTCCGTCCGGAAATAGAGCACGGACCGTCCGGCCCGGCGGCGGTCGGCGAGCCGGGCATCGAGCAGCACCTTGAGGTGGCGGCCCACCGACCCCAGGCCCTGGCCGGTCAGCGCCACCAGCTGGGTGGTGCTCTTGGGAGTGCCCAGGAGGACGAGTACGCCCGCCCGCGCGGGTCCCAGCAACGCGCCCAGCGCCTCGGGCACCGCCGCCCGTCCGGTCTCGGCCAGCACGCCCGAGCACGGATACACCACGGCGGACCGCTGTTGCCCCGGGGCCGGGCCGGCGTCCCACGAGACCCAGCTCTGCTGCGGTGTGACGGGGACGAACAGCAGCCGCGCCCCGTCGAGTTCGCGCGGCGGATGGTCGTCCGCCGTGATCTGCAGCCGGTTCGCTCCGAGCCAGCGCATACCGGGGCGCATACCGGCCAGCGCCGCGGTCCAGCCGCCCCGGCTCAGCTGCGCGCCGCGGGTGAGGACATCGGCCTCCAGGACCCGCCGGCGTCGCGCCCAGTACGGCAGCACCGCTTCCTGCCACACCCACTCCAGCAGACCGGCGGTGCGCTCGGGCAGGTCGGCGGCGCGGCGCAGCGGACCGGGCAGCGGCCGGCCCCCCAGGGACACAGCCAGATCGGCGCGGACGGTGGCGGAGGAGGTTGCACGGACAGGCACCAACTCCGCGGCAAGAGACGGCAGTTCCGCTTCGGGATCACCGGCCGGCGTGGGCGTCAGGAAGGTCGCGTTCCAGCGGTGTCCGAGAGCGGCCCGGACCAGCGCGGCGGTGACCGGGTCATCGGCCAACCGCCGGCGGTAGGCGGGCAGATGGCGTTCGAGCCAGGCCCGCTCCCCCGGATGCGCGGCCGTGCCCCGGTGCAGGTTCTTCAGCGTGGCGAGGGTCTCGGCCAGCGGGGAGATCGCGAAACGGCTTCCGGCGAGGGTGTCCGCGCTCACTTCCCACCAGCCCATCTCCCCTCCCCCGCTTCCCCGCTCCGCGCCGTTCGCCGTGGTTTCGCCGGCCCGCGAAACAGTAACGCCCCGCCCGCACGGCCCCCGAGACTCCGGGACCGTGCGCACCTACCGACAACTCTTCCGTACACCGGAGTTCACCCCCTTCTTCCTGACCTCCGCCCTACAGGTGGGGGCACAGACGGTGAGCGGACTGGCCCTGGGCCACCGGGTCTACGCCGCGACCGGCTCCCCGCTGCTCTCCGCCCTGGCCATGTTCGGCCCGGCCCTCGCCCAGGTGATCGGGGCGGCGACCCTGCTGTCGGCGGCCGACCGGATCCCCCCGCGCGCCGCGCTGACCGGCCTGGCACTCCTCCTCGGCCTGGGCACCGCCGTCCAGGCCCTCCCGGGGCTGCCCGTGTGGGCGGCCTTCGCCGTCCTCCTGGCGCTCGGGCCGGTCTCCTCACTGGGCGGTGGAGTGCGCTACGGGCTGCTCCACGAGATCCTGGCCCGCGAGGGGTATCTGCTGGGCCGCTCGGTGCTCAATATGTCCACCGGTCTGCTGCAGATCTGCGGGTTCGCGGCCGGCGGTGTCCTCGTGACCGACCTGTCGGCGCGCGGCACCCTGCTCGCCGGGGCGGGGCTGTACGCCGCCACCGCGGCCGTCGCCCGGTGCGGTCTCGGCCGGCGGCAACCGCGCGCCGTGGGCCGGCCGTCGGTGGCCGACACCTGGCGCAACAACGCCCGTCTGTGGTCCGCCGGCCCCCGCCGCACCGTCTACCTCGCCCTGTGGGTGCCCAACGGGCTGATCGTCGGCTGTGAGTCCCTCTATGTGCCCTACGCGCCCCGGCACGCGGGGCTCCTCTTCGCCTGTGGCGCCCTCGGCATGCTGGCCGGGGACATCCTGATCGGCAGATACGTCCCCGGGCGGTGGCGGCCACGGCTCTGTGTCCCGCTGTGCCTGCTGCTCGCCGTGCCGTATCTGCTGTTCGCCGTCCGCCCGGCGCTCCCCCTCGCGCTGGCCGCCGTACTGCTCGCCACCGTCGGCTACGCGGCGAACCTCCCCCTGCAGGAGCGCCTGATGTCACTGACCCCGGACGAACTGAGCGGACACGCCCTGGGGTTGCACTCCTCCGGCATGCTGATCCTGCAGGGCGTCGGCGCCGCGCTGGCGGGCGCCGTCGCCGAGCGCACCTCGCCCACAACCGCGATGGCGGCGATGGCGGCGGCGTCGGTGGTGGTCACGGTTGCGCTGGCGCCCGGTCTCCGTCCTGGGGCTCCGGAACGGCGGCCGACGCAGGACGGCAACGTCAACAGCAACGACGACGACGGCGACGGCGACGGCGACGGCGACGACATCAGCGACGGCACCAGACCCCGCCGGAAAATGCCTGGGAAACTCGCTCCGGCGCAGCGGGAATTGCCCCCTTCACGCCCCTCGGCGGGGGCTTGAACGGCACCCCGGCCCGGGGCGTACGCGGCGCCCTTCACCCCCTCGCCCCAGCCCCGCACACCGCTGGTGACAGCATCCCCACATCCCCCCTGATCTGGGCTTTTTTGCCTGCCGAACCTACGATCGCCGGACAGGGAAGGGGGGACCGGATGGACCGGAACATCCGCACCGTGGAGGACGTACTCAGGCTCCTTGACGGCCTGTTCGCGCCGGAGGCCGACCGCTGGACGAGCGGGGCGGCCTCGTGGTGGGACGGGTTCTACGCGGACCGCGGCAGGGAGGTGCCGTTCTTCGTGGCGAAGCCGGACGAGAACCTGGTCTCGTACCTCGAACGCGGGCTGATCACCCCGGGCCGGGCCCTCGATCTGGGCTGCGGGCCGGGCCGCAATGCGCTCCATCTCGCCTCGCTGGGCTTCGAGGTGGACGCCGTCGACCTCTCCCCGGCGGCCGTCGCCTGGGCCGAGGAGCGCGCCCGGCAGGCGGGCGCCGAGATCGGCTTCCACTGCGGTGACGCCTTCACCCTCGCGGGCACCGCACTCAGCGGTCCCTACGACCTGATCCACGACTCCGGCTGCTTCCACCATCTGCCGCCGCACCGCCGCATCAGCTATCTCGCCCTGCTCGACCGGGTACTGGCCCCCGGGGGTCATCTCGCCCTCACCTGCTTCGCGGCGGGCGGGATGGGCTCCGAACTCCCCGACGGCGACTTCTACCGCCAGTCCCGTCTCCACGGCGGTCTCGCCTACACCCCGGAGTCGCTGCGCTGGATCTTCTCCGACCTGACGGAGGTCGAGCTGCGCCGTATGCACGACGAGCCGCCGGAGTCCCCGTCCTTCGGCGAACCCTTCCTCTGGACGGCCCTGTTCCGCCGCGACGCCCGGCCATGACCTCCACGGGGCGCGGCCGGGCCGGAGGCCCCCGCCGCACCCGTCGCCGTCGCCGCCCGCTGAGCCTTTCGCCAGGCCGCGTGTGTGCTGTCCGGGGCGCCCCGTTCACTCCCGGGGAGATGCGCCCGGCCCCTCGACGGGAGCCGGGTGCACCGGAGTTACTCCCGCGGCACCTCTTGACGCGCCCTTGACCGCCACCAAGAATGAGCGCGCTCTGACAACGTTGTCGGCCACGCGGGCCGTGCGCGCTCGTCCGCACGGGTCGGCCGGCTGTCCGGCGACCCAACCTCCGGAGGTCCGGATCCATGCCATGGCTCAGTCGTACCCGGCTGCGCACCGCGGGCGCGGTGCTGGCGGCCGCGCTCATCGGGAGCGCGCTCGCGGTCCCCGCCGCGCAGGCCGAGCCGCCCGGCGGCCCGCTCACCGACCTGGTCAACCCGTTCATCGGCAGCCAGAACGACGGCAACACCTACCCGGGTGCCGCCGTACCGTTCGGCATGGTGCAGCTCTCCCCCGATACCGGGCACTTCGCCGGCTACAGCTACGACGACGACCGCATCCGCGGCTTCAGTGCGGTGCACCTCTCGGGCGTGGGCTGCGGACTCGGCGGTGATCTGCCGGTGCTGCCCACCACGGGCGACATCACCGAGACCGACTATGCGAAGTACGCTTCCGGCTACCGCCATGACGACGAGTCGGCCCGGCCCGGCTATTACCGCGTCGGTCTGACCTCCTACGGCGGGATCACCGCCGAGCTCACCGCGACCGCACGCACCGGGAAGCAGCGCTACACCTTCCCGGCCACCGACAAGGCCAATGTGCTGCTCAACGCGGGCCAGTCACTGCACAAGACGGTCTCGACACGGGTCGAGGTGCTGGATTCCCGCACCATCCGCACCGCCATCACGGGCCGCGGTTTCTGCCAGGACACCCAGCCGTACACCGTCTACACGATCACCCGTTTCAACCGGCCGTTCACGTCGTACGGAACCTGGGACGGCGACAAGGTGACGGCCAGGTCGAAGGGGTCCACCGCCGGCGGCCGGCACGGTGCCTACGCCCGCTTCGACACCCGCACGGACCGCACCGTCGAGGCGACCACCGCCCTCAGCTACGTGGACGCGGCGGGCGCGGCCCGCAATCTGCGTGCCGAGGGCGGCAGTTCCTTCGACCGTACGAAGGCGGCGGCCGACGCCGCCTGGGAGCGGCGACTGGGGCTGGTGAAGACCCAGGGCGGCGACCGGACGCTGCGCCGGACCTTCTACTCCTCGCTCTACCGGTCCTTCCTCGCGCCGAACATCGGCAGTGACGTGGACGGGCGGTACACCGGATGGGACCGGAAGACGCATCGCGCCAAGGGGTTCACGTACTACCAGAACTGGTCGTTGTGGGACACCTATCGCACCCAGGCGCAGCTGCTGGCGCTGCTGGCGCCGGGCGAGTCCCGCGATATGGCGCTGTCGGTGCTGCGGATCGACAAGGAGAGCGGCTGGCTGCCCAAGTGGGGCTACGGGACGGTCGAAACGAACATCATGACCGGCGATCCGGTCACTCCCTTCCTCACCAACGCCTATCAGCAGGGGCTGTTGCGGGGCCATGAGGAGGAGGCGTACGCGGCGCTGAAGAAGAACGCCGACGGAGTGCCGCCGGACGGTTCGCCGGCCGTCGGCCGGGAGGCCAACGCGCCCTACCTGAAGGACGGCTTCGCCCCGTACATCAAGGGCCGCCCGCACACCAAGCCCGGCGACTCCGACTTCGACCACGGCGCCTCGGCGACCCTCGAATACGCCCTGTCGGACGCGATGCTGGCCCAGATGGCGCGCGATCTGGGACACGGCAAGGACGCCGACCGGTATGCGGCCCGCGCCCAGAACTACCGCAGGATCTTCGACAGTTCGACCGGCTTCTTCCGGGCCCGCGACGCCCAGGGCGCCTTCACCGGCCCCGCCGACCCGGCCAAGAGCGAGGGCTTCCACGAGGGCACGTCCTGGCAGTACCAGTGGCTGGTTCCGCAGGATCTGCCGGGGATGCTGCGGCTGATCGGCGGCAGGGACAGGGCCGATGAGCGCCTGGACTCGTTCTTCGCCTACCGGAAGCTGCTGAAGGACCCGGAGAAGACGGCCCGCGAGGTGTGGGTGAACGGCCCCTACGACTACTACAACGCGGACAAGTACAACCCGCAGAACGAGCCGGATCTGATCGCGCCGTACACCTACCTCTCCACCGGCCGCCCCTGGAAGACGACGGATGTGGTGCATGCGGCGCTGACGCTGTTCACCGACGCGCCGACCGGGATGACCGGGAACGACGATCTGGGGACGATGTCGGCGTGGATGGTGCTCTCCTCGATCGGGGTGTTCCCGGTACAGCCGGGCACCGACAGCTGGGGGCTGAGCACACCGGTCTTCGACCGGGTCGAGCTGACACTGGACCGGCGCTACTACCCGTCCGGGCACTTCACCGTCACGGCGCCCGGTACCTCCGCCACCCACCGCTATGTGCAGTCGGTCCGTCTCGACGGCGCCGACCACGACCGGACCTACCTCACCACCGGTGATCTGCGCTCGGGCCGTGAACTGGCCTTCACCGTGGGCACGGAGCCGTCCCGCTGGGGTACCGGCGAGCATGCCGCACCGCCGCCGGTGGGCACCGGCTCAGCCGCGCAGCAGCAGCCCGACCGCCGGCGCTGAGATCACCACGGCGGAGAGCAGCGCGGTGACGACCCGCCCCCGGGCGCCGGTCAGCGTCCTGCCCAGCACGGCGCCGCCCGCGGCCAGGAACAGCTGCCAGCTCACGGAGGCGGTGACCACGGCGGCCACGAAGGCGGCGGAGCCGGCGGCACCGGCCCCCGGGGCTCCCGCGCCACCGGCCAGCACCAGCGCGGAGAAGTAGAGGACCGCCCAGGGGTTGATCAATGTCAGCCCCAGGAAGGCGAGATAGGCCCGGCCGGGGCGTCCCAGGGCGTCCCGTGCCGGGCCCTCCTGCGTACCGCGGTGGCGCAGGGCCCGTACGGCGGTCCGGACCGCCATGCCGAGCAGGATGACGGCGGCGAGCGAGCGCAGCGGGCCCGCGGCCGGGGCGAGCGCACGGGAGAGGGCGGCGCCGCCGGCGACCGCGGCCAGCGCGTAGAGGCCGTCGGCGGTCGCCACCCCGAGCGCCGCCGAGGCACCGACCCGGAAGGAGGTCCGGGCGGTCACACTCACCAGCAGCACGGCCAGCGCGCCGACGGGCACGGCGAGCGCATAGCCCGCCCACAGCCCCGGCAGAAAGGCATCGGTCAGGATCTCGGTCATGCCGTTCAGCTTCGGGCGGGCCGATGTGGTGGGTCCATCGAAAGTTTCCGCAGGGAACCGTGTGGCATCTCCGTACGGTTGATGCGGGTCTTCCTCAACTACGCTCCCCCGCATGATCGATCCCCGGCTGCAGACCCTGCGCGTCCTCCATGAGCGGGGCACCGTCACCGCGACCGCCGAGGCCCTGCATCTGACGCCCTCGACGGTCTCCCAGCAGCTGCGGCAGCTGTCGGCCCGGCTCGGGCTGGAACTCCTGGAACCGGCGGGCCGAAACATACGCCTCACGCCTGCGGCGTTGGCGCTGGTCGAGCACGCCGATGCGCTGTTCGCACGCTGGGAGGAGGCCCGCGCGGATCTCGCGGGCCACGCGGACGGGGTGGCCGGACGGCTGCGGATCACCGGGGTGGCGACGGCGATCGCCGGGGTGATCGCGCCGGCGGCGGCGCGGCTGCGTGCGGAACTGCCACGGCTGACGGTGGAGATCGGTGAGGACCCGGGCGAGAACCGCTTCGAGCTGCTGCTGGCCGGCCGGGCGGATATCGCCGTGGTGATCCCGGCGCCGGGCGGCCCCCCACCGGACGATGCGCGCTTCCTCCAACAGCCGCTCCTGGAGGAGCCGCAGGACCTGCTGGTGCCGGCCGGGCACCGGTTCGCCGGACGGGCGGCGCAGGGGGTGGCACTGGCGGAGGCGGGCGGGGAGAGCTGGATCCGCGCCGGCGATCCGGCCGATCAGCATCAGCTGCTGCTGACCGCCTGTGCCACGGCGGGCTTCACCCCGCGGGTGCGTCATGACGCGGTGGACTGGTACGCGGTGGCCGCCCTGGTCGCGCACGGCTTCGGGATCTGTCTGGTGCCGAGGCTGGCGCCGGTGCCGGAGCGGTGTCCGGTCGTACGGGTGCCGCTGCGCGGGGAGCCGCTTCCGGTACGGCGGTTCCTGGCGGCCGTCCGGCGCGGCAGTGAGCGCCGGCCCCCGATCGCCCGCGGGCTGGCGGCGCTGCGCGCGGCCGAGGGCGAACGGGAGGCGAAGGGGGTGTGAGCGGACGCGGCGGGCGCGTCAGTGCTGCAGGGCCTGCCAGAACTCGTCGAACGACATCCGGCCGTCGCTGTCGGTGTCCCTGGCCTTGATGACCGCTTCGGCGACCGGGCCGGTGACGTACGCGTCGCCCATCTCGGCCATCGCGTGCTTGAACTCCTCCGGCGTGACCTGGCCGTCGCCGTCCGCGTCGAACCGGTCGAACGCCGCCCTGGCCTTCTCCATGTCTGCCATGAGAGGTGCCCCCTTCGTGGTGCTGCGCAGTACTGCGCGGTGGTGATACCTGGTGATCTGACCTGCGTACATTAGCGGACCGTCAACTGGCGTCCGGCCGCGCCCTCCGCCGGGCCAGATAGGGGGCGGTCCGGCTCCCCGGCGCGTGCGCGACCTCGGCCGGGGTGCCCGCCGCCACGATCCGGCCGCCGTCCGCTCCGCCGCCGGGACCGAGGTCGATGACATGGTCGGCGCCGGCCGCCACCCCCATGTCGTGCTCGACGACCACCACGGTGTGGCCGGCGTCGACCAGGCCGTGGAGCTGGCGCAGCAGCACCTCGGTGTCGGCGGGGTGCAGTCCGGTGGTGGGCTCGTCGAGGAGGTAGAGGGTGTGGCCGCGGCGGGTCCGCTGGAGTTCGGTGGCGAGCTTGATGCGCTGGGCCTCGCCGCCGGACAGCTCGGTCGCGGGCTGGCCGAGCCGCAGATAGCCCAGGCCCACGTCCTGGAGGGTGCGCAGACTGCGGGCGGCGGCCGGGATGTCGGCGAGGAAGTCCGCGGCGGTGTCCACGGTCATCGCGAGGACGTCGGCGACGGTGCGGTCCCGGTAGGTGATCTCCAGGGTTTCGGGGTGGTAGCGGGCGCCGTGACAGGCGGTGCAGGGCGCGTACGTGCCGGGCAGGAAGAGCAGTTCGACGGCGACGAAGCCCTCGCCCTGGCAGGTCTCGCAGCGGCCGGCGGCGACGTTGAAGGAGAACCGTCCGGCGGTGTAGCCGCGGGCGCGGGCCGCGTCGGTGGCGGCGAAGACCTTGCGTACGGCGTCGAAGAGGCCGGTGTAGGTGGCGAGGTTGGAGCGCGGGGTGCGGCCGATCGGCTTCTGGTCGACGCGCACCAGCCGGTCGATCGCCTCCAGGCCCTCGGCGCCGCTGAGTTGGGCGCGGGCCATCGGTCCGGCCTCGGTCCCGTCCTCGCCCGTATCGGTCGTCCCGTCACCGAGGTGCTCGCGCACGGCCTCCGCGAGCACCCGGGTGACCAGCGTCGTCTTGCCCGATCCCGAGACACCGGTGACGGCGGTGAAGACGCCGAGCGGGAAGGCGGCGTCCAGGCCGCGCAGATTGTGCAGGGTGACACCGTGCAGCGTGAGCGTGCCGGTGGGACGGCGCACTGTGCGCTCTGTGGGCGGTGCGGTGTCGAAGAGAAACCGGCGGGTGGCGGAGTCGGTGGCGTCCGCGAGTGCGGCGACGGGCCCGCTGTGCAGCACCTGTCCGCCGTGTTCCCCGGCGCGCGGGCCGATGTCGACGATCCAGTCGGCGCGTCGCACCACCTCCATGTCGTGCTCGACGACGAACAGCGAATTGCCCGCTTCCTTGAGCCGCCCGAGCACCGTGAGCAGGGACTCGGTATCGGCGGGGTGCAGGCCGGCGGAGGGCTCGTCCAGGACGTAGACGACGCCGAAGAGTCCGGAGCGCAGCTGGGTGGCCAGCCGCAGCCGCTGGAGTTCACCGGCGGACAGGGTGGGCGAGGGCCGGTCCATGCTCAGATAGCCCAGACCGAGTTCGGTGAGCACTTCGATCCGCGCGACCAGGTCGCGGGCCAGCGTCGGGGCCACCTCGTCGTCCGGCCGTGCGGCGGTGGGGCGCAGCAGCTCGGCGAGGGCGCCGAGCGGCATCCCGGCGAGGGTGGCGATGTCCTGGCCATGGAACGTCACGGCCAGCGCCTCGGGGCGCAGCCGCCGCCCGGCACACACCGGGCAGGGCTCGGCGACCATGAACCCCTGGACGCGCTTGCGCAGGGTCTCGCTCTTGGAGTCGGCGAAGGTGTGCAGCACATAGCGCCTGGCGCTCATGTACTGACCCTTGTAGGGGCGTTGGATCCGGCCCACGTCGCGCACGGGGTGGACGGTGACGACGGGCTGTTCGTCGGTGAACAGGATCCACTCTCGCTCGGCCGGCGGCAGCTCGCGCCAGGGCCGGTCGGTGTCGTGGCCGAGGGCCGCGAGGATGTCGCGGAGGTTCTTGCCCTGCCAGGCGCCGGGCCAGGCGGCGATGGCACCGTCCCGGATGGAGAGCGCCGGGTCGGGGACGAGGGACTGCTCCGTGACGCGGTGGACGGTGCCCAGCCCGTGGCACTCCGGGCAGGCGCCGGCCGCGGTGTTGGGCGAGAAGGCGTCCGAGTCCAGCCGTTCCGCCACGCCCTCCGGGTAGTCGCCGGCGCGGGAGAAGAGCATCCGCAGGGTGTTGGAGAGGGTGGTGACGGTGCCGACCGAGGAGCGGGAGGTGGGTGCGGAGCGCCGCTGCTCCAGGGCGACGGCGGGCGGCAGTCCGGTGATGTCCTCGACCTTGGGCGCGCCGACCTGGTGGATCAGCCGTCGGGCGTAGGGGGCCACCGACTCGAAGTAGCGGCGCTGCGCCTCGGCGTACAGGGTGCCGAAGGCGAGGGAGGACTTACCCGATCCGGACACCCCGGTGAACGCGACCAGCGCGTCCCTCGGGATGTCCACATCGATGCTGCGGAGGTTGTGCTCACGGGCGCCGCGCACCCGTACGTACGAGTCGGCCATCCCTCCATGATCAGGCACGGCCCGGCGTGGTCGGGCCACCGTCAGGGCGGGCCCGGGAGGTGTCTCAGCCGGCGGCCGTGGCGGCGCCGATCCGCTCGCGGGCCTCCTCCCAGGGCAGCGGGGTGGCGATGACCGCGCGCAGGGCCCGTATCCGGCGGGGCGGGAGGCCGGCCGCCAGGACTCCCACGGCGTGCCCGTCCCGTCCGTAGAGCGCGAGGACGCGCTGTTCCGCCCGGTCCAGAACGGTGGCCTCGACCCGGTCGGCGCCCGCGGTCAGCCCGTAGGCCTGGAGCTTGAGGTCGTACTGGTCGGACCAGAAGTACGGCACGGGGGCGAACGGGCGGCGTTCCGGGGCCGGGGTGTCCTCCGCCGCCCCGGTGGCTGCGGCCGTCGTGGCCAGTTCGGCCAGGAGATTGCGGGCGGCGGCCATGCCCTGTTCGGTGGCGTTCATCCGGTGCTCGAAGCGCAGGGGCCGGCCGTGGACCGGGTGGTCCCAGCGGGCCACATCGCCCGCGGCGTAGATGCCGGGGGCGGCCGCGCAGTACGCGTCGCAGCGCAGCCCGTCGGTGGTGTCCAGGGCCGGGTCGGCCAGCCATTCCACCGCGGGCCGGGAGCCGATCGCCAGCAGCACGAGATCGGCCGGCAGCCGGCTGCCTCCCCCTCCCCTGGCGGCTACGCCCCCACTGCCGGGGGGACCCCCACTGGCTACGCCCTCACTGGCGGGGGTACCCCCACTGGCCAGCCGTACGGCGGTGACCTGCGGGTCGGAGCCGTCCGGGTCGGCGGGCGCGGTCTCGAATCCGCCCACCGCGCCGGTGAGCAGCCGTACGCCCCGGGCGCGGTGCTCCTCGGCGAGCAGTTCGCCGACCTCGGTGCCGACGGCGGCGGCCATCGGTGTCTCCTCGATGCCGACGAGAGTGACCTCGTGTCCCAACTCCCGTGCCACCGCGGCGGCTTCGCAGCCCAGTACGCCGTTCCCGACGATGACCAGGCGCCGGCCCGGGGTACCCAGCCGGCCGCGCAGTGCCAGTGCCTCGTCGAGGGTGCGCAGGGTGTGCACCCCGGCGATGCGGTCGGCACCGGGCAGGGTGCGGGCCGTGACACCGGTCGCGATGATCACGCCGGCGCATGCCAGCCTCTCCCCGCCGTCGAGGGTGAGGGTGCGGGTGGCCACATCGAGGCCGGTGGCCCGGGTGCCGAGCCGCAGATCGAGGCCGAGCGGGGCGAGCTGCTCCTCGGTGCGCAGCAGCAGCCGGTCCGGCTCCCAGGCGCCGTGCAGCAGTTGCTTGGACAACGGCGGCCGGTCGTACGGGAGATGGGGCTCGTCACCGATGAGGGTGAGCGGGCCGCGCCAGCCGCCGCGGCGCAGCGCCTCGGCCGCGGCGAGGCCGGCCGCGGAGGCGCCGACGACGGCGATCGGCCGGGCGGTCATGCGTGTACCTCGATCACGGCGGCCGGGCAGATGGCGGCCGCCTCACGGACCGCATCGTGCTGCCCGGCGGACGGTTCGGCGTCGAGCAGCACCACCACGCCGTCCTCGTCGCGCTGGTCGAAGACCTCGGGGGCGATCAGCACGCACTGTCCGGCGGCGCAGCACTTGTCGGCATCAAGGGTGATCTTCATGGCAGAAGGCTCCATGGGAGTTGCTGGGGAGTGAAGGGGGAATCCGGCCGCGGTCGGGCCGCCCGGCGGTGGTGCCGTGGTCACCAGGTGACGGGCAGGGCATGACAGCCGTAGATCGCCATATCGGTGCGGAAGGGGATCTCGTCGAGGGGCACCGCGGGCCGCATCGTGGGGAAGCGGCGCAGCAAGGTGCCGATCACCACCTGGAGTTCGACCCGGGCCAGCGCCTGGCCGAGGCACTGGTGGATGCCGTAGCCGAAGGCGACATGGTGCTGGGCGTTGGGGCGGTGCACATCGAGGCGGTCGGCGTCGGGGAAGACGTTCTCGTCGCGGTTGGCGGACGGGACTGCCACGACGACGCCCTCACCGGCCCGGATGAGGTGGCCGTCGATCTCGATATCGGCGGTGGCGACCCGGCGCGGTCCGTTGCGGATGATGCTGTGGAAGCGCAGCAACTCCTCGACGGCGCCACGGATCAGGCCGGGCTCCTGACGCAGCCGCTCGGCGGTCTCCGCGTCGCGCATCAGGGTCAGTGCGCTCAGGCCGATCATGTTGGCGGTGGTCTCGTGCCCGGCGATCAGCAGCAGGGCGGCGAACGCGGCCACCTCGTCGTGGCCGATCTCACCGGTCCGTTGCTGCTCGACGATGAGCCGCCCGAGGATGTCGCCCCCCGGGTCCGCTTCCTTGGCGGTGACCAACCGGTCGAGGTAGTCGCGCAGTTCGAGGCGGGCGGTCTCCCGCTCGTCGTCGGGGACGGTGCGCGAGAGCAGGGTGCCGGTGAGCCGCTGGAAGACGTCGTGGTCGTCGTACGGGACGCCCAGCAGCAGGCTGATCACCAGCGACGGGACCGGCAGCGCCAGCGCCTCGACGAGGTCCACTCCGCCGTGCGCACCCCGCTCGGCGCGCTCCATCAGGTCGCAGAGTTCCTCCGTGATCCGCTGGATCTCCGGGCGCAGCGCCTCGACCCGCTTGACCATGAACTCCCGGGTGACCATCCGGCGCAGCCGGGTGTGCTCGGGCGGGTCCCGGCGGATGAAGCCGCGGTTCTCGGTGCTGCCGCCGCCGGTCATCCCGCTGAGCGGGTAGCCGTGGACGGTGGTGTCGGAGCTGAAGCGGGTGTCGCCGAGGATCGTCCGGATATCGCTGTAGCGCGTGGCCAGCCAGGCCCAACCGCCGTCCGGGAGAGCGATCTTGGAGATCGGCTGCCGGGTGCGCAGGGTGCCGAATGCGGCGGGAGGATCGAAGGGGCAGCCGCTCGGGGGTTCCACGGGCAGCGGCGCCGGGGCGGTGGAAAGTGTCATCTCGCTCATCTCGCTTGGTGCGCGCACACCGGCAGGGGCGTGCGCCATGAGCCGAACGTTCGCCTAACACCCGTAAACTTACATGTGTAGTGCACGCATCGCGACGCCGGGGGGTGGTGTGCGTGACAGTGCCTCAGGGAGACGGTTTCGGCGCTGCGCGGAGCGGCCGGTGTGACAGGGACTGAGCGGAGCGCCGGAAGCGCAGCTCAGCGCTCCAGCAGCAGCTGCAGCATTTCGTCCACGAACCGGTCCAGCCGGCTGGTGTCCTTGCGGCTCGGCATGACCTGCCAGAGCGTGACCCGGCCGTGCACCGCCGACCACAGCACGTACGGCGCCTCGGACCGCGAGCCGCGCACCCGCCATCCGGCGTCCTCACAGGCCGTCAGAGCCTGCTGCCAGCTGCGCACCAGCAGCCCGGCGGGGTGCCCGGCGAGCCGCTCGGGATGGACCGGGGTCTGCCGGGTCTCGTAGAGCAGGCGGTAGGTGGCGGGGTGCGCGACGGCATAACGGCAGTAGGCGCGCAGCTGGGCGCGCAGCCGCTCCACCGGGTCGTCCGCCGCCTTCGCCGCGGCCCCGGCCATCGCCTCCGCGAGGCGCTCATAGCTGACTTCGAGGGTCGCCCAGACCAGCTCGGTCTTGTCGGAGAAGTGCCGGTAGATGCTCGGCGCGGCCACACCGGCCGCACGGGCCACCGCCCGCAGCGACAGCGCGTCCTCGCTGCCGACCTCCTCCAGAAGCCGCTCGGTGGCCCGCAGGAGTTCCTCCCGCAGACGCTCGCCCTGTCCACGCGGATTACGGGCCCGGACGGCCGCTCGCTCGCTCACTGCCCTCCGGTTCCTTCCCTGACCTGGCCGATGGGGTGCTGCGCCAGGGTTTCACACCGGGGCCGGTGCGGCCTACGTGAGGACGGCGCGGGGCCGCCGGGGACCGCGCGGGCCACGGTTCACCGGCCCCTCGTCAGCCCGTCGGCCGCGGCGCCCCGGCTCAGCACCGCCGTGCCGATCGACGTGCGGACCCGGTCGTGGCCGCCGGTCGTGGCGAGATTGCGCACCCGGACCCGCTTGCCCTGCTCGACGAGCTGCGGGAGGTATTCGGCCGTGGTGACCCGCCAGCGCCGGCCGGCGCGGTGCGGCGGCGCGAACCGGAAGCGGGCGATGCTGCCCCAGTTGCCCCACGGCTTCTTCATGACGCCGGAGAGCTGGTCACCGAGGCCGTAGACGACCCAGGTGCCGTTGACCTTCTCGTACGGCTGCGGGGTGTGCGCACGGGTACCGACGATCAGATCGATGTCGGGCCGGCCGGCGGTCTCGGAGGCGGTGAGCGCACGGGCCAGCCGGATCTGCCGTGCGTCGGGGGCCGTTCGGTACTCCGTGCCCCAGTACGGGCTGACGACCACGACATCGGCGCCTGCCCGGCGGGCCGCCCGGGCATCCTTGATGATCCGTTTCTCGTCGAGCAGATTCACCGTCCACGGCGCGTATGCCGGGCGCCGCCCGCCCCCGGTGCCGTAGGTGTACGCGAGCTGGGCGACCCGTGCGCCGCCCGGGGCCCGCAGCAGCGCCGGGCGGGCGCCCTCGGCGGCGTCCCGGGCCGAGCCGGTGTGGCGCAGCCCGACGGTGTCCAGGGCCTCCAGAGTGCGCTGCACACCCGGCACTCCGCGGTCGAGGGCGTGGTGGGAGGCGGTGGCGCAGGCGTCGTAGCCGGTCGCCTTCAGCGCGGTGGCGATCTGCGGTGGCGCCTGCAGGACCGGGTGCCCGGTGAAGGGCCCGCTCAGCGGTCCGAGCGGCGCGTCGAGATGACACAGCGCCAGGTCGGCGGAGGAGATGACCGGCCGCACGCCCTTGAGCATCGGCCGGTAGTCGTAGCCGTCGTGCGGTGCGTCACGCCGGGCGGTGGCGAGGACCTCGGGGTCGGAGGGGAGGACGTCCCCTGCGGCGACCAGGGTGAAGGGCTGCCGGCCGGCGCCCTCGGTGACGGGGGCGCCCGCATGGGCCCGCGGTGCGGGTTCCGGGGTGGGCCGCGTGGCCGGCCGTGGGACGGAGTGCGGGCTGGTGCAGCCCACGGCCAGCGCGGCGAGCAGGGCTGCTGCTGCATACCGTGTGTACGCGCTCATGCCCGACAGATATCAGCGGGGACATGACCGGAAATCCCTCCGTGCGCCGGTGTCCGCGGCTCTCCCCCATACGGACTCACGACTGCCGCCATCGGGCCGGACGCCTCACGGGACCTCCGGTTCCGTCTCCTCCAGGGCCGCTGCCTCGTCCCGTGCCGCCTGCGCCTCGGCCGGGCGGTCCAGCGCCGCCAGCACCTCGGCGAGGGTCTGCAGGGCGCCGGCGAGATGGTGCCGGCCGAGGAGACCGGCACAGGCACGGTGGAGGTCGACGGCTTCCTGAGCGAACGGCAGGCCTTCGACCGGACGGTCCAGCTTCGCCAGCAGCTCACCGAGGGTGTGCAGCGAAAGCGCGAGGCCGGCCCGGTAGCGGCGGTCGTCGGCATCGGACCCCGCCACCCTCCGCCAGCGGTCGACGGCTTCCCGGGCGAACGGCAGTGCCTCGGCCGGGCGGTCCAGCTGCACCAGCAGCCGGACGAGGGCGCGCAGGAACAGGGCGAGCGTGATGCCGCGGCGCGGGTCCGCGCCGGCCTCGACCAGTTCACGGCGGAGGGCGACGGCCTCCTCCACGTACGGCAGTCCTTCGGCCGGACGGTCCAGCTGCCCCAGCAGCTCACCGAGGAGGCACAGAGACCGGGCGAGAGCGATACGGCGGAGCGGGTCCGCGCCGGCCTCCGCCGGCCCGCGGCGGAGCGCAACGGCTTCCTCCAGGAGCGGCAGGGCCTCGGCCCGCCGGTCGTGCTGCTTCAGCCATGAGGAGCGGTAGTGCAGGGCGGCGGCGAGGGCGGGGCGCCGGCGGTCGGGGTCGGCCTCGGCCAGGCCACGGTAGAAGGCCACGATCTCCTCGGGCTCCCCCTTCAGGGCGAGGGCTTCGTCCTGTGCGGCCCGCGCCGCGGCCGGGCGGTCCAGCGCCGTCAGGAGTCCGCCGAGCGTGCCCAGGCACTCGGCGAGGACGGAACGATGGCGAGCGAGTTCGGTCTCCCCCAGGGGACGGCAGATGTAGACGGCTTCCTCGGCGTACGGCAGGCCTTCGGCCGGGCGGTCCACCTTCGCCAGCAGCTCACCGAGGGTGCGCAGGGACCGGGCAAGGGCGAGGCGGTAGCGAGGGTCCGCGTCGGCCTCGGCCTGGCCGCGTTCGTTGGCCACGGCCTTCCTGGCCGCCCGCAGCTGTCCGCCCCACCGCACCTTCGCCGGGATCGCGCCCCATCGGCGCCCCTCTCTCCGCACCATCACTTCACCGTCCCCGGATCCGGCCCGCCGGGCCGCGCTCCGTCCGTCGCGTGCACGTGGTGACCGAACGGTCCGGCGCCGCGGAGCAGGCCTCCGTGCCCCGGCCGAGCTGCCCGTCCATCCGCAGGGGCGCGGCGAACACCCTGGCCACAGGCCACCGCCGGCCGGCCCTGCGGCCAGCCTTGACCAGCGCCACCGCCCTCAGCGACCGCCATGCGGGTAGTTCAGCGGGTCCGCTCCGCCGCCCGGGGTATGGCTCGTCCTCGGCCGCAGGGGCCCCCGGCGGGACCGGTCGTCCCGGTTCAGGACCCGAGGCCCGCGCCCCAGCACTAGCCTGCGGCCGTATGACCCATGACTCCCTTCGGGACCGTGAGCCGCTGCATGTGACGGTGTGGGACGAGGCACCGCCCGGTGCGCCGCGGGCGGTGCTGGTACACGGCACGATGAGCTGGGGCACGGAGTGCTTCGCGAAGCAGCGGCCGCTGGCCGGGAGGTTCCGTCTCGAACTCGTCGACCGGCGCGGCTTCGGCGACAGCCCGGACATCGAGCGGAGCGACTACACGGTCGACGCCGAGGACATCGGTCAACTCCTGGGCAGCGGAGCGCACTTGGCCGGCCACTCCTACGGGGCGGCCGCCGTGATGCTGGCCGCGTCGGCCCGCCCGGAGGCGGTGCGGTCAATGACCCTCATCGAGCCGTCCCCGCTGCGCACCGCGGCCGCCCATCCCACCGTGGCGGAGGCGCTGGAACGAATCCGGGCGTCGTTCGGAGACATGGACGAGGAGCTGAGCCCGGAGGACCATCTGCGGCGGTCCACCGAGCCGTACGGGCTGCCGCTGCCGGAGCTGACCCCACGGCTGCTGCGCGCGGTGCGGTCGGCGATGCGCGAACGCCCCGTATGGGACGCGGAGCTTCCGCTCGGTCCGCTGGCCGCGGCCACCATGCCCAAGACCGTCATCAACGGGACCTGGGAGACCGTCCACCCCGACTACCGGGACTTCACCGGCACTGCGCTGATGGCCTGCGGCGAGTACCTCGCCGGGGCGATCGGTGCCCGCCATGTGCGGGTGAGCGGCGCCGGGCACGCACCGCACCAGGACCGGCCGGAGGAGGTCAACGCCGTCCTCACCCGGCTGTGGCAGGGCTGACCCGGGCGACCGGGCGCAGGCCTGTCCTTCGGATCCCCCCGCCGCCCCCGGCCTCAGGCCACCTCGATGCCGTACTCCTGCACCAGCGCCTCCAGGCCACCGGGGAAGCCCCTGCCGCCCGCCACGAAGTCCCAGTCGCCGCCCGCCCGTTGCCGGAACGAGCCGAGCACCAGCGCGGTCTCGCCCGGCCGCCCCTCCGAGACCTCCAGCTGCCCCAGCTCCTCCCCCGACGCGTCCAGCAGCCGGATCCGGGCGTCGGTGAAGCCGGCGAGATCGGCGTCGGGGTTGACCTGGGGGTCGATCGCCGCGACCAGGACCAGCCGGTCGGCGTCCGGCGGCAGCGCCTCGAACCGCACCTGCATCGCGGCCCGGTCGGGGGCGAAGCCGGGCAGCATCCGCACCGAGCCATCCGGGTTGCGCGGATTGTTGTAGAAGACGAAGTGCTCATCGCTCAGGACGCTGGTCCCCTTGCACACCAGGGCGCAGACGTCGAGGGCGACCTCGCCGGACCAGTTCATGCCGAGGACGTTGTGGTCCGGTGCCTCATCGGGGGCGGCGGAGCCGGTGGGAGCATCTCCGCCGAGCCGTCCGCGCAGTCCGTAGCGGCCGAGAAGATCGACGAGTTCGGAGCCGGCGATCAGGCTGAGCGGTTTGCCGTTGGCGAAGGTGTGGGCGCCGGGGCCGAAGCGGGAGGTCGTCACCAGCACGCCCTTGTTGGCGCCTTCGGACTGGACGGTGCCGTAGAGGTCGCGGACGGCGGTCGGCGGGACGGTGTGGCGGTAGCGCTTGACCTGCACCACGATCTTGCCACCGCGGATCGGGTCGGGATCCAGGGCGTCCACATCGACCCCGCCGTCGCCGGAGCGCTGGGTGGTCACGGCCTGCATGCCCATGGCGCGGAACAGCTCGGCGATCAGATTCTCGAAGGCGATCGGATCCATCTCGTACAGATCCGGTTCGCTGTCGGTGCCGTGGGAGACGACCCCGCCCCCGACGTCGTCCGGAAGGCGTGCGGGGCGTACCGCGGTCCGCTGGTCGGGGCGCGCGGCGAGCTGGCCGCGCAGCCCGTCGGTGAGGCACTCCACCGCGCTGACCTGCGCGAGGTGGAAGGTGTCAAAGGCGCTGCGGGGCGCCATGACGGTCGCCAGACACACCTGGGCCGGGCGGCCGGTCACCGGGTCGACATCGTCCACGAACCCGTTCAGGGCCACCGAGTCCAGCGTGCCGTAGGTGTCGGCGGCGAAGAGGTCGCGCAGCACCAGCAGCACGCTCTGGGCCAGGACATCGCGGTAGAGCGCCCGGCGCTGCGCGGCCGGCCGGGCGGTCTCCTTCTCCTGGTCGGCGGTGGGCATGTACCGGACGGATTTGGCCTCCGGCACGATGTCGTAGCCCGGGAGCTCCCAGTCCAGGACGAGCTGGCGGGCCGTCGGGTCGTAGGCGGCGGCGACCTGCCGGGGGAAGCCCTCCGGCCAGGCGGTGGAGGAGTACAGCGCGGCGGAGAAGTACTCGACGGCCGCGTCCGGCTCGCCGTCGCGCAGACCGTCCAGCAGCTCCGCCATCCCGGCGTTGTGCTGCCGGATCTCGGCCAGGGCGCCCGCGGCCCACTGGTCGTACTGCTGCCGGTAGGCCGCGAGTTGGGCCTGCCGCCGGCTCTCCGCGGCCTGCGCGGCGTACCAGTCCTGCTCGAAGCGGGCGCGGGCCTCCCCCTGGGCGCGGTCGCGGCGGACACCGACCTGCCACCCGCCCGGCGGTGCCTGATAGCGCGCCGGGTCGGGCATCGGGACCGGGGTGGCGAGGGCGCCGGGCGCGAACTCCTCGATGCGCTCGGGGCGCAGCAGCGCGGCCGGGGAGAACGCGGGGGCGCGGCAGCCTTCGGCGAGGAGGCCGGTCAGTGTGGCGACCCGGCCGTCCAGCTCCTCGGTGCGGCGGCGGGCGTCGGCCTCGCGCTGCTGCCGGTAGGCGGCCTGCCGCTCGCGGTGCATCCGCGCCATGGCGCGTTCGGCGTCCCTGGCCTGCCGTTCCTGGTCGCGCTGCTGCTGGGCCCGCGCGCGGCGCTGGGCTTCCTGCTGGCGCTGCTGCTGCCGCTGCGCCTCGGCCCAGATGGCCATTAACCCATGGGAACGGCGGCTCATGTCGCTCTGTGTCCTCCCCCCGGGGCGGCTGCCCCCGGACCCTGTGGAAGCGGTTTCACCTGCGCTGTTGGGGAGACCTTAGCGGGGGAGCGAGAGGCCGGTCACGGTCGGGTACGAAGATTTCGGCCCACTTCGCAAGGTGCCTTCGCGGGTGCGGGCCGGCCGTCGTTCCGGGCGTCACCCGGCCGCCGTTGCGGGCCCCGGGCCGGACCTCATCCGGCCGCCGCCGCCCGCAGCTTCGCCGCCGTGACGGCCGGGTCATAGCCGTCGGGCACCCCCGGCACCAGCACCGCCTCACCGTCGATGTGGCGGGTGCGCAGCGGCAGGATCTCCGCGTAGGCAGGCGAGTCGTACCAGCCGCGGGCCCGTGCCAGGTCGGGGAATTCGATGATGACGACGGCTCCGGGCCAACTGCCTTCCCTGACCTCCACTTCGGCGCCGTGGACGAGGAAGTGGCCGCCGAAGGGGTCCAGGGTCGCCTGGATCCTCTCGATGTACTCGAAGATCTCCGGGTGCGGGGCGGCGGGGCGGAGGTGGGCGACGGCGTATGCGGTCATGGGACTGCCTTCCGGTGCGTCGGTGGTGCGGTGACGCCCACGGTTCCAGCCGTCGGGGTACGGGTCGATTACCTCCGGGGTCATCGTGGGCGGCCGGCGGCCCTCTGGTGTGCCGGGCGGTGCGTCCGGTACCCCTCGCAGCGGGGCATGCCGCCAGGCCCGTCCCACCGCCCGCGCCGTTCCGTCCGTCCCCCGGCGCACCCCGCCCTCCCGTCCGTCACGAAGGGATCCCGCCATGGACGACCTCCTGCACTTCCGGGCCGCCGGCACCAGCCTGGTGCTGGACCTCTCCGGCACCGGTCTGCCGCGCATCGTGCACTGGGGCGCCGACCTCGGGGCGTCCGCGCCCGGCCGTCTCGCCGGGCTGCGCGCCGCCGATGTCCCCCAGACCGTCCCCAATGCGCTGGACGAGCCGGTTCCGCTGAGTGTGCTGCCGCAGCAGTCCGCGGGCTGGCTCGGCACCCCGGGGGTGAGCGGCCATCGTGCGGGCCGTGCCGCCGCGCCCGCGTTCACGGTGCACGGCACGTCCGTACAGGACGAGAGCCGATCGCTGACGGTCGAGGCGGTGGACCCGGACGGCGGTCTGGCGCTGTCGCTGGAGCTCGGGCTGACCGGTGCGGGGCTGGTGCGGCTGCGCGCGGCGGTCACCAACACCGGCGACGGGCCGTACCACCTCAGCGAGCTGACGCCCGCCCTGCCGGTCCCCGCCCAGGCCACCGAGCTGCTCGATCTGACCGGCCGGCATCTGCGGGAACGCGCCCCGCAGCGGCATGCGTTCACGCTGGGCACACATCTGCGGGAGAGCCGGCGCGGGCGCACCGGCAGCGATGCGACGCTGCTGCTGACCGCCGGGGAGGCGGGCTTCGGTTTCCGGTCCGGTGAGGTGTGGGGGCTGCATGTGGCCTGGAGCGGCAACCATCGCTCGCTCGCGGAGCGCACCCCGGCCGGGCAGGCGGTGCTGGCCGGTGGCGAACTGCTGCTGCCCGGCGAGCTCCGGCTGGCCCCGGGCGCCACCTACCGCTCCCCCTGGCTCTACGGCTCCTACGGACGCAACGGCCTGGACGAGCTGGCCGGCCGCTTCCACCGCGAGCTGCGGGCCCGTGACGGGCACCCCGCCTCCCCTCGGCCGGTCACCCTCAACACCTGGGAGGCGGTGTACTTCGACCAGGACCTGGCCACGCTGGAACGGCTGGCGCGGGCGGCGGCCGAGGCCGGAGCGGAGCGGTTCGTGCTGGATGACGGGTGGTTCCGGGGGCGACGGGACGACCACGCCGGGCTCGGCGACTGGTACGTGGACGCGGAGGTCTGGCCGGACGGGCTGCGGCCGCTGACCGACACCGTGCGGGGGCTGGGGATGCAGTTCGGGCTGTGGGTCGAGCCGGAGATGATCAACCCGGACTCGGATCTGGCCCGCGCACATCCGGACTGGGTGCTGGCCGCCTCCCCGTCGCGGCTGCCGCCGGCCTCCCGCCATCAGCAGGTCCTCGATCTGGCACGCCCCGAGGCGTATGCGTATGTCCTCGCACGGCTGGACACTCTGCTGCGCGAGCACCGTATCGACTATCTGAAGTGGGACCACAACCGCGATCTCGTGGACGCCGCCGCGCACCACCAGACGACGGCCGCCTACCGGCTGATGGACGAACTGCGCGCGCGGCACCCGCAGTTGGAGATCGAGTCCTGTGCGTCCGGTGGCGCCCGGGTGGATCTGGGAGTGCTGGAGCGCACCGACCGGGTGTGGACCAGCGACTGCATCGATGCGCTGGAGCGGCAGCGGATCCAGCGCTGGACCGGGCTGCTGCTGCCGCCGGAGCTGCTCGGCGCGCATGTGGGGGCGCCGGTCGCGCACACGACGGGGCGGCGGCACACCCTCGACTTCCGGGCGGGGACCGCGCTGTTCTGCCATTTCGGGATCGAGTGGGACCTGACGGCGGCGAGCGCGGCCGAGCGGGCGCGGCTGGCCGAGTGGGTGGCGCTCCACCGGGCGCTGCGACCGCTGCTGCACAGCGGGACGGTGGTGCACGGCGACCATCCCGACCCGGCGCTGTGGGTGCACGGCGTGGTGGCCGGGGACGCCGGGCGGGCGGTGTTCGCGCTGGTGCAGATGGCGACGAGCGTGCAGTCCCCGGCCGGGCGGGTGCGGCTGCCGGGGCTGGACCCGGACGCGGACTACCGGCTGGCGCCGCTGGCGCCGGGTGACCGCCCGGAGGGGCCGGTCGCCTCGGCGCTGCCCTGGTGGGAACGGGGTGTGACACTGCCGGGCCGGGTGCTGGCCGAGGTGGGGGTGCAGGCGCCAACGCTGTTCCCGGAGCGGCTGGTGCTGCTGGAGGCCGTACGGCTCTGAGCCGGTGCCGGTGCCGGTGTCGGTGGCGGTGCCGGCGACGCGACCGGCGGGGCCGGGGCAGGTGGGACCGGGGCGGCCGCCGGCGCGGCACCGGAAACCACCGGCTCCTGGCCGGATTTCGCTTCGCCGTTGCCTTCGCCCCTTTGTGGCATTACCTTTGTCGCCGTGACTACCGGGTCGGCCATGTGCCATGAGCGAGTGAGGTTCCCGGTCACCACGTGACCGCCCGGCGGGCGACAAGAGGCCCGCCCCTCCGCTATTTCAGTTTTCGCGCGATTCGCGCTCCACTTCCACCTGCGGGTTCGGCCCGCGCACGGGTTTCTCCCTGCCTGCGCGCCTCTTCCCCAGGAAATTTCCGCGCCTCGCGCGCTTTCCGTTTCCGCCTTTCCGGCGCTCCGCACCACGGTCGAACGCCCTTCGTCCCGTGGTCAGTTCGCCCTGCCCCGCGAGCGGTTCTCCCTCTCGCCCGCAGGGCTTCTTCGCCCTGCCTTCGCGGGCTCATCCGCACTCCCCCATCCTGGAGAAACACCGCATATGCCGATCGATTTCAACCGACAGATCATCGAGGAGTTCCGCGCCAACGGCGGTCGCGTCGGCGGCCCCTTCGAGGGCGGCCGCCTGCTTCTGCTGACCACCACGGGCGCCCGGTCCGGTGCCCCGCACACCACCCCGCTCGGCTACCTTCCCGACGTCGACGGGCGTGTCCTGGTCATCGCCTCGGCGGCCGGCGCTCCGAAGCACCCGGCCTGGTACCACAATCTGCTGGCCCATCCCCGTGTCACCGTCGAGGCAGGTGTCTTCACCTACGAGGCGCAGGCCGTTGTCCTGGAGGGCGACGAACGCGACCGCGCCTTCGCCCGTGCGGCCGAGGCCGATCCCGGGTGGTCCGATTACCAGGAGAAGACGGAGCGGATCCTTCCCGTGGTGGCCCTGGAGGAAATTCCCGCCGGGCCACCGAATATCAACGCCTCCTCGGTGGGCGCCGCACTCAAGGCCGTACACGACGGCTTCCGCCGGGAACTCGCCCTGATCCGCAAGGAAATCGCCACCTCGGGCCCCGGTCTCGGCGCCCAGCTCCGGGTGAACTGCCTCTCCTTCTGCCAGGGGCTGCACAATCACCACACCGGTGAGGACGCCGGAATGTTTCCGATGCTCGGCCGGTATCATCCCGAACTCGCACCGGCCCTGGAGCGTATGCAGCAGGAACACGAGAAACTCGCGGTTCTCCTCGCCGCCCTGCAGAAAGTCATCTCCGCAGAGGACGCGGATCCGCAGCTGGTGCTCTCCGAGGTCGAGCGCCTCACGGCGGCAGTGGAAAACCATCTCACCTATGAGGAGGAGCAGTTGATTCCGATTCTCGACGGAGGGGCCTGCTGAGCCGAGGCAGCCGCCGGGCGGGCACGACGTTCAGATCGCGCCGTCGTGACCCGCCCAGTACGGATCCCGCAGCCGCCGTTTGAAGAGCTTTCCCGACTCGTCGCGCGGCAGCCGCTCCTCGAAGACCACGGCCCGGGGGACCTTGTAGCCGGCGAGCCGCGCACCGACATGGGCGCGTACCGTCTCGGCGCTGAGCAGCACACCGGGTTCGGTCTCCAGATGCACGGCGAGGACCTCGCCGAACTCCTCGTCGGGGATGCCGAAGACCGCCACGTCACGGACACCGTCGAGGGCGAGGAGACAGCCCTCGATCTCCGCGGGGTAGATGTTGACCCCGCCGGAGATGACCATGTCGTTGCGGCGGTCGCTGAGGTAGAGGTAGCCGTCCGCGTCGAGATGGCCGATGTCCCCGATGGTGACGTACCCGGGCAGGCCCGGCGCCTCCATGGCGGCGCGTTTGTCCGGGTCGCCGAGGTAGGTGAACCGGGGCCAGTCGTCGGCGGGTTTGAGGTAGATGTCACCGGTGGCACCGGTCGGCAGCGGTTCCCCGCCGGGGCCGAGGACCGCGACCCCGCAGGTTCCGGTGGCCCGTCCGACGGTGCCGGGGTGGGCCAGCCACTCCGCGCTGTCGCACCAGGTCACCGCGCCGGTCTCGCTGCCGCCGTAGTACTCCCGCAGGACCGGCCCCAGCCAGTCGATCATGGCGTGTTTGATATGCGGCGGGCAGGGCGCGGCGGCATGCACGACGGAGGTGAGCGAGGACAGGTCGTAGCCCTCGCGGACGTCCTTGGGCAGGCGCAGCAGCCGGACGAACATCGTGGGCACGACCTGGACCTGCTCGATGCGGTGGTGGGCGATCAGCCGGAGGAACTCCTCGGCGTCGAAGCGCGGCATCAGGGTGATGTCCAGACCGGCGGCGAGGGCGAGGACGGCGTGCTGGCTGGGCGAGGCGTGGTAGAGCGGGGCGGGGATGAGCGTACGGCCGCCCGGGGCCACGGCGAAGTACTCCAGAAACCGCAGCACCCCTTCTTCCAGCCGGTCCATGGCGACGGGTTCGCGCAGCACTCCCTTGGGGCGCCCGGTGGTTCCGGAGCTGTAGATGATGGTGGGCGGGCGTTCCGTGGCGGCGTTCCGCAGCGGTGCGCAGCCTTCCAGCCAGTCGTCGAGCAGCGGGTGGGCACCGGTGGGCGGCGGCAGGGCGATCCCGCAGGCGGCCGCGACCCCGGCCGGGACGGCCACCTCGACGATCCGTACGCCGTCGGGAAGCACGGCGGACACCGCGGCGAGCAGGTCGGTGTGCACAAAGACGACCTTGCTGCCGCTGTCGGCGAGCACATGGCGCAGCTCGTGGTGCCGGAAGTGCCAGTTGACAGGGACCGCCGAGGCCCCGAGCAGAGCGGCTCCGGCGGTGATCTCCAGATGGGCGGGCTCGTTGCGCAGCACGACGGCGATCCGGTCGCCGGGCTCAACTCCCCATTCCTTCAGGCCGGTGGCGATCCGCGCCGCACGTTCGAGGAAGGCCGGATAGTCGCGTTCATGGCCCGCGCAGCGGATGACCGGGGCGCCGGCGGCGGATCGGGCGACGGCTTCCATGGTGCCTCCAGTGAGTGCGACCGGACGGCTCATTGAACCGGCAAGACGCGTTCCCCGCCAGGGCGCTGACCCCGCGTCAGTCACGCGCCGGTCATACGACGCGCCCTTCTCGGCCATTCCTTCGCACCCCTCTTAGGTCCGAGGTCTCCTGCCCCTCCACCCGCCAACTTCCTCAACTCGCCGCCACTTCCCCCAAGATGCTCCGATGTTTGTTGCGTCCGGGGTCTTCCGGTCCGGGTGCCGGGACTGCACCATGCGGGATGGCACAGGAGGCACGTACGTGACCAACTGACCCGAGGAGCGAGCGATGCACAGCCGCACAAGACCGTTCCGGCTGCTGGGACTGGCGGGGGTGCTGGGCGCCCTGCTGCTGGCCGCCGCCGGCCCCGTCGCCGCCGCGAAGCCCCCGCCCCGGCCCACCGCCGGTCCCGGCACCAACCACGCGACCGACGATCCCTTCACCTCGGCGCGCACCTCGTGGTGGCGTCAGAGCCGCTTCGGGATGTTCATCCACTTCGGCGCGTACTCGAATCTGGAGGGCGAATACACCCGGCCCGACGGCACGGTCTGCCGCAACGCGGAGTGGATCAAGCGCGAGTGCCGGATCCCGGACGAGGAGTACGAGCGGCAGGCCGCCACCTTCAACCCGTCCGCCTTCGACGCCGAAGCGATCGTGCGGGCGGCCAAGGACGCCGGTCAGCGCTATATCGTCATCACCTCCAAGCACCACGACGGCTACGCGATGTGGCCCACCCGGCAGAACACCTGGAATCTGCGCGACCACTCCTCCTTCGACCCGCACCGCGACATCCTCGCCGAGCTGAAGAAGGCCGCCGACGCCGCCGGGATCAAACTCGGTTTCTACTACTCGATCTGGGACTGGCACGACCCGGACTTCGCCGACCCCGCCACCTTCCCGCGCTACAAGAAGCGGATGTACGGCCAGCTCAAGGAGCTGATCGACAGCTACGACCCGGCACTGCTGTGGTTCGACGGCGAGTGGGACACGGACAACCCCACCAACAGCTGGTCGCGCCGGGACGGTGCCGACCTCCAAGCGTATCTGCACACCCTGAACCCCCGTCTGATCGTCAACAACCGCGTCGGCAAACGCGAGGTGGTCGACGGCGACTTCGGCACGCCGGAGCAGGAGATCCCCGCTGAGCCGGTCGACGGGCAGCTCTGGGAAAGCTGTATGACGCTCAACGACCACTGGGGCTTCGCCAAGTACGACACCCACTGGAAGTCGTCGGCGACCGTGGTCCGCAACCTGCTGGACGTGGCGAGCCGCGGCGGCAACTATCTGCTCAACGTAGGCCCGGACAGGCTCGGGCGCATCCCGCAGCCGTCCGCCGACCGGCTGCGGGAGACCGGCCGGTGGCTGGCGGCGCACGGTCAGGGCGACGCGGTGTACGGGGCCGGGCACACCGGTCTGGTGGCGGACCCGCCCTGGGGCGCGGTCTCCCGCCGGGGCAACGAGCTGTATGCCGCCGTCACCTCCTGGCCGGCCGCCGGCGCCGCCCTCCACCTCACGGCGAGGGCACCGTTCGACATCACCGCGGCCCGGGTGCTGGGCAGTTCCCAGCAGGTGAAGGCCGTCCGGTCCGGGGACGGCTTCGACCTCACTCCGTCCGGCACGGCCACCGATCCGCGCGCAAGCGTCATCCGGCTCACCATCCGGCCGCCCGCCGCGGCGCCCGCCGGCACCGGCACCGGACTGACGGCGCAGAGCTGGGCCAATGACTCCTTCACCGGCCCGCCCGCGGTGACCACCGTCGATCCCACGGTGAACAAGTCCTACCGCTTCGACGGCTCACCGGACCCGAAGATCCCCGCCGACCGCTTCAGCACCCGCTGGACCGGCAGCATCCAGCCGCGCCACAACGAGACGTACACCTTCACCACCGTCTCGGACGACACCGTGCGGCTGTGGATCGACGGCACGTTGGTGATCGACAGCACCACCCCGCACGGTCCGAAGGCCGACCGGGGAACGGTCACCCTGAAGGCCGGTCACCGGCACCGTATCCGGATCGACTACACGGAGCAGACCGGCGAGGCCCATATGAAGCTGCTGTGGTCCAGCCCGAGCCAGAGCCGGCAGATCGTGCCGCAACGTCAGCTCTACGCCGACTGATCGCGGCCGTTCAGGACGACCGCGGCGGTGTCACCGCGCCCGCCGGCCGGCGCCGGCCGGCGTGCGTGCGTGCGGGCTGCCGGCGGGCTGCGGACGGGAAATCACCCGCCCCCGGTTGGGCCGTACGGTTCAGCGCAGGCCTCCACCTGACCGGCCGTGCGTCGGGGCGCCGTTGTCCGTGCCCGCTCCTATCCTCGGGGAGCATGAACCACGACGAGATCCTGCGAACCCATGGCGAGGCTCTCGCCCTCTTCGGGACCCGGGTGCATGCCGTCCGCGACGACCAGTGGGGCGCCCCGACACCGTGCACGGAGTGGTCGGTGCGTGATCTGGTGAACCACCTGACCGCGGAGCAGCTGTGGGTGCCCCGCCTGGTGCGGGACGGCGCCGCGATCACGGATGTCGGATCGGCCTACGACGGCGAGGTGCTCGGCGACGACCCGGCCCGCGTCTGGGACCGCGCGGCGGTGGCCGCCGTGGCGGCGTTCTCGGAGCGCGGGGCGCTGGACCGCCCGGTGCAGCTGTCCTACGGCTCGCAGCGTGCCGAGGCGTACTGCACGCAGATGATGGCCGACGCGGTGGTGCACACCTGGGATCTGTCCCGGGCGATCGGCGCCGAGGAGCGGCTGCCCGGTCATCTGGCGACGGCGGCGCTGCGCGAGGTGGAGCCGTATGCGCCGGGGCTCGCCGCCTCCGGGCTGTTCGCTCCCGCGACGGAGCCGCCGGCGGACGCCGACGATCTCACCCGGCTGCTGTGTCTGCTCGGGCGTCGGCCCTGACCCTGGAGGAGGCCCACGGGTCAGGGCCGATACACACCTGCGATCAGCCGATCAGTCGATGCCGCGGAAGATATTCGGCTCGGCGGGATCGTCGTCGCAGCCGGCCAGGCGCACCGGGGCACAGCGGTCCCAGACTTCTAGGTTGCGGACTTCCTTGATCCGACCCGGCCGCTCGCCCTGCTTCAAACGGGGCTGCTTGTGTTGAGCTTTATGCAATGCCACCACGCACTCCTTCATCGAGGTATTGGTTCCGACGCGGTGGCGCCTTGTTCACAAACCGGGAGGTCAGCCAAGGTTTGTGGCGTTCCCGCGACGGGCCAATGGTGTTGGCGTCTCCCAGAAAGGTCGTCCGTCGCCCCTCAGAGTAACGACGCCGCACGCGGCGCGCTCGACGTTTTCCCTTGAGAAAGTCAAGTCCTCGAAAAGCGCGAATAACGCCCCCCGGGAATGACGGGGTACCGGCCGGAAAATGTGATATACGTCACTCACCCCAATGGCCCTGCGGTTGCTGCGTTCGCGCCGGTCCCTACGCTGGAGAGTGAGCGAGGGATCCGGCCTCCAAGGCCGCGCGCCATGCCGCAGAGCGCGCGGCCACGGTGCTACCCATGGGCGGGTGGCATGGTTCTCGGATTCCGGTTACTGGCTGGGGCGGCTGGTTTTCCAGCGCCTGCTGGCCGTTCTCTATGTGGTCGCGTTCCTCGCGGCGGTGCGGCAGTTCCGGGCGCTGATCGGCGCGCGCGGGATGCTGCCGGTGCCCGCCTACGTGGCGATGGTGCCGTTCCGCGCGGCGCCCTCGGTCTTCCACTGGCACTACTCGGACCGCTTCTTCGCGCTGTGGTCGTGGGGCGGGGTCCTGCTCGCCGCGGCCGTGGCGGCGGGGGCCGCGGACGCCGTGCCGCTGTGGGCGTCGATGGTGATGTGGGCCGTGTTGTGGGTGATGTATCTGTCCATCGTGAATGTCGGGCAGACCTGGTACGGCTTCGGCTGGGAGTCACTGCTGCTGGAGGCGGGCTCGCTGGCGGTGTTCCTGGGGAACGCCGAGACCGCTCCCCCGGTGACGGTCATGTGGCTGCTGCGATGGCTGCTGTTCCGGGTGGAGTTCGGGGCCGGGCTGATCAAGTGGCGCGGCGACCGCTGCTGGCGGGATCTGACCTGCCTCTACTACCACCACGAGACCCAGCCGATGCCGGGCCCGCTGAGCTGGTTCTTCCACCATCTGCCCAGGCCCCTCCACCGGGTCGAGGTGGCCGCCAACCATGTCGCCCAACTGGCCGTTCCGGTGCTGCTGTTCACCCCGCAGCCGATCGCCGGATGGGCGGCGGTCGCGATGGTGGTCACCCAGCTGTGGCTGGTGGTCTCCGGCAACTTCGCCTGGCTGAACTGGGTGACCATCGCACTCGCCCTGTCGGCCGCCGCCCCGCTGTGGGCGCAGCCCTCCGCACCGCTCCCGGCGCCACCCGTCTGGTTCGAGGTCCTGGTCCTCCTCGCCACCGCCGGGGTCCTCGCGCTCAGCTACCGGCCGGCCCGCAATCTGCTGGCCCGGCAGCAGCTGATGAACACGTCCTACGAGTCGCTGCATCTGGTCAACTCGTACGGCGCGTTCGGCAGTATCACGCGGGTGCGCCGGGAGATCGTCGTGGAGGGCACGGCGGACGCGGTGACCGGGCCGGACACGACCTGGCTCGCCTACGAGTTCCACGGCAAGCCGGGCGCGGTGCGCCGGCTGCCGCGTCAGTTCGCGCCGTACCACCTGCGGCTGGACTGGCTGATGTGGTTCGCCGCGCTGTCACCGGCCTACGCACGGGCATGGTTCGTACCGTTCGTGACGCGGCTGCTGGAGAACGACCGGGACACGCTGCGGCTGCTGCGCGGCAATCCGTTCCCCGATCTGCCGCCGGCCCGGATCAGGGCCCGGGTCTTCCGCTACCGCTTCACGACCTGGCGGGAACTGCGGGATACCGGGGCGTGGTGGCATCGCACCGAGGAGCGGGAGTTTCTGCCGCCGGTTGCGCGGTCAGCTCTGCGCGGAAGGCGATGACCATATCGCGTGCGTGGCGCAGGCCGATGCGCACGAAGTCCTTTTCCAGGGAGGCCAGTTCGGCCAGTGTCTCGTCCCGGTCGCGGCCGAGGCGGGCGCGGGACTTGACGAGCCCGAGCCGGGAGAGAGCCATCCCGCGGGGCTCCTGCATCTCGCGGAACTCCTGCAGCGAGAGGGTGTAGGTCTCCCGCGCTGACTCGTAACGGCCCGCCCGGTAGAGGACGTTGGCGCGCATCTTGTGGTTGTAGGCGAGCGCGCTCGCCAGGTCCATGGCGCGGCAGATGGCCTCCGCCTCGGACAGCAGATCCAGCGCCCGGTCCGTCTCGCCCTGTACGGACAGGACATCGGCGACGCCGCGCAGCGACCAGGCGCGCCCACGGAAGTCATCGGCCTCGGCGGCGATCCGGGCGGACTCCTCGAACAGCTCCAGGGCCTTGTCGTAGCCGCCGGTGTTGCGGTGCATCTGGGCTATGCCGGACATCGCCCAGACCATGTGCCGGGCCTCGCCGTGCGCCCGGCCCTGTTCGAGCAGCTGCTCGTGGAGCTCGGCGACCGCGGCGTAGTCGCCCTGTATGCGGCCGGTCTCGGCGAGGCCGGCGAGCGAGTAGCCGTGGGCGAGGCGGTCACCGCTGCCGTCGGCCAGCGCGACGGCATGGGTCAGCAGCCGGCGGGCGAGCGGCAGGGTCCCGCACTGGCGGGCCAGGGTGCCGCCGCTCCACAGGGCCCAGGCCATGGCGCCCGGGTCACCGGCGGTACGGGCGCTGCGGTAGCTCTCCCGCCAGGCGTCGCCCGCCTCCGCCACCCGGCCGAGCCGGCGGTTGGCCTCGGCGACCGCGAGCGCGGCCCGTGACCGCTCCAGTGGTGTGCCCGCGTCGGCGTGCGCCCGGCTCGCCGTCGCCAGCACTTCCTCGTAGGAGGAGTTCACACCCAGGGCCGAGCCCAACTCGCCCTGGTATTCCGGGGCGAATGCCTTGCCGTACATAGATCCGTGGCCCTCTCGATTCATCTCCGTGCCTTGATCAACAACCTACGAGCGGTGGAGGGTCCGGCGAATCCGTCCGCATGTGGGTTGTGCCGTACGACTCGAGTGCTACGGAGGAGGCTCATGGTCATCATGGGGATGTAGGGGCACGTCAGGGTCACCCCTCCGATGGGAGACCGCGCGAGTGCGTGCACCCCGCGCCCCGCGGGATGCTCTGCTTGCAGGAGCCGGGCGGTACGGGACACCCTGCTGACAACACCCGTCACGGACCACCGACCGCGAGCACCGAGGTGTGGCATGGGAGCAGAAGGCACGGGAACGCAGACCGGGAGCGGTACGGGCCGCCGGCGGTTCCTCGGCACCGTCGCGGGGCTGGGACTGGCCGCGGCGGCCGGGACAGGGCTGCGGTCGCTGGAGGACCCCCCGCCCGCGGAGGCCACCCGCCGCCCGGCGCCCCGCCCGCCCCGCGTCCGTCCGCTCTTCCTGGGGACCTACACCTCGGTCGAGGGCGGCGGCACCGGCGTCGGATACGGAACGTACGACACCATGACCGGGCAGATCACCGCCGGCGGGGTGGTGACCGGGGTCGCCGATCCCTCGTACCTCGCGCTGGCGCCGTCCGGCCGCACCCTCTACGCGGTCAATGAGGGGGAGCAGGGCGGGGTGACCGCCATGGCGCTGCGGCCGGACGGCCCGCCCGGCGTCCTGGGCACCCGGTCCACCGGCGGCGCGGGCCCCTGCCATCTGTCCGTGCATCCAAGTGGCCGCTGGCTGCTCAGTGCCAACTACCTCTCCGGCAGCGTCGCCGTGCATCCGGTCGACCGGGCCACCGGCGCCCTGGGCGAGCGCACGGATCTGGTCACCCACTCCAGCCCGCCGCCCGGCCCCGGGCAGGACGGGCCGCATGCCCACCAGATCATCACCGCTCCGGACGGCCGCCATGTGCTGGCGGTGGACCTCGGCAATGACACCGTCTACACCTACCGGCTGGACTCCTCGGCCGGGAAACTCACCCAGCTGTCGTACGCGGCGCTGCGGCCCGGGGCCGGCCCCCGGCATCTGACCTTCCACCCCTCCGGCGACTTCGCGTATCTGGCGAACGAGGTCGACAACACGGTCGTGGTCTGCCGCTACGACCGCCGAAGCGGACGGCTCACGCCCGGTACGCCCCAGTCCACGGGTACCGGCCCGGGCACCAGCTATCCGGCACAGCTCCTGGTCACCAGGGACGGCCGCTTCGCCTATCTCGCCAATCGCGGTCACAACAGCCTGACCCGCTATGCCGTGGAGGCCGCCGGGGCCCGGCTGCGACTGCTGGACACCGTGCCCGTGGGCGGGGACTTTCCCCGGCAGATCGCCTTCTCACCGGATCAGCGATGGCTGTTCGCCGCGAACCAGAAGTCCGGGTCGGTGACGGTGTTCTCGGTGACCCCCCGGACCGGGACCCTGGACCGCACAGACGCGCCGTTCACGGCTCCGGTACCGGTGTGCGTCCTGCCACGGTGAGCGGGACGCAGGCGGCACTCCGGGCGCCGCGGAGCGGCCCCGTGTGCTGAAACACTGCGGCAACAGCGCCGCAGAATTGGCCCACTAGCGTCGGCCCCCATGAGCACGGGAACGGTACGGGACGACAGCACCACACGGGACGGGACGCCGGCCGCGCCGGGAGGCCTGCAGCAGGGGCTCAAGCGCCGCCATATGCAGTTGATCGCGCTGGGCGGGGTCATCGGGCCCGGGCTGTTCGTCGGCAGCGGGGTGGTCATCCGGTCCACCGGTCCGGCCGCTGTGCTGTCGTTCCTGGCGGCCGGCGTGCTCACCGTACTGATCATGCGGATGCTGGCCGAGATGACCGTCGCCCGCCCGGCGCTGGGATCGTTCTACGCCCATGTCCGCGAGACGCTGGGGCTGCGCGCGGGGTTCACGGTCGGCTGGCTGTACTGGTACTTCTTTGTGATCGTGGTCGCCGTCGAGGCGGTGGCCGGCGGCCGGATCGTCCAACTGTGGCTTCCGGACGTGCCGTTGTGGGCGGTCAGCCTGGTGCTGATGACACTGCTGACCGCGACCAATATGGTCTCGGCCCGCTCCTACGGCGCGGTCGCCCTGTTCGTCTATCTGGCGATCGCCGTCGCCCAGGTGCGGATGCGGCGGAAGCTGGAGCGTACGGAGCCGGAGCGGCTGACGCTGAAGATGTGGCTGTTCCCGTGGCTGAGCCGGCTGACCATTGCGCTGATGGCAGTGGTGATCGGGGCCATGGCGTGGTTGCCGGACAGCAGGTCGCAGTTCTGGCTGAGTCTGCTGACGGTGGCCGTGGTGCTGGCCGGTTACGAGCTGCGGCGGCGGAAGGGGCCGGCCGACATGGTCTGAGCTGCGGCGGCGGAAGGGGCCGGCCGACGCGGTCTGAGCCGCGCCGGCCGAACGGACACGTCCTAGCCGGCCTGCTGCTCGTAGCCCACGAGCCGGACGCAGACGGCGAGGCCCTCGATGGCCTGCTCCAGCTCTTCGAGGCCGGGGTAGCTGGGCGCGATCCGGATGGTGGCGTCGCGCGGGTCGTCACCGTACGGGTGGGTGGCGCCGGCCGGGGTCAGCACGATGCCCGCCTCGGCGGCCCGGCGTACGACCTCCTTGGCGCAGCCGTCCGGCACTTCGAGGGTGACGAAGTAGCCGCCCTTGGGGTCGGTCCAGCGGGCGAGTCCGGTGCCGCCGAGCTCGGCCTCCAGGATCCGGGCCACCGCCTCGAACTTCGGCCCGAGCAGGGCGCGCTGGCGCTCCATGTGGGTCCGCACCCCGTCGGCGTCCCGCAGGAACATCGCGTGCCGCAGCTGATTGACCTTGTCCGGGCCGATCGACCGCTTGGCGTTGTTGGCCAGCAGCCACTTCACATTCGCGGGCGACGAGCCGAAGAAGGCGACGCCCGCGCCCGCCGCGGTGATCTTCGAGGTGGAGCCGAAGACGAACGCGCGGTCCGGGTTCCCGGCGTCCGCGCAGGCGGCGAGCAGATCGGCGATCTCGACGGGCTCGTCGGTGAGGTGGTGGGCGGCGTACGCGTTGTCCCAGAAGATCCGGAAATCGGGCGCGGCGGTGTTCATCGCGGCCAGTCGCGCCACGGTCGCGTCGCTGTAGCAGACCCCGTCCGGGTTGCTGTACTTCGGGACGCACCAGATGCCCTTGACGGCCGGGTCCTCGGCGACCAGCCGCTCCACGACCGCCATGTCCGGCCCCTCGGCCGTCATCGGCACCGGGATCATCTCGATCCCGAACCGCTCACAGAGCGCGAAGTGCCGGTCGTAGCCCGGTATCGGGCACAGGAACGCGATCCGCTCCTGCTCCACCCACCGCGACTCGGCCCCCGGCAGCACACTCAGCAGGGCGTGCACCAGGCTGTCGTGCATCAGCTCAAGGCTGGAGTTGCCCGCCGCGAGGAGCTGCCCGACCGGCACCTGGAGCACCCCGGCGAATATCTCCCGGAGCTCCAGCAGCCCCTCAAGACCACCGTAGTTACGCACGTCCGTACCGTCGGCGGCGGTGTGCCGCCCGGCCGGCAGGCTCAGCAGCTCCTCGGAGAGGTCGAGCTGCTCGGGCGCCGGCTTGCCCCGGGTGAGATTCAGCGAGAGTCCGCGCCCCGCGAGATCCTGATAGTCCTTGCGGGCCCGCTCGAGGAGCCCGTTCAGGGCGTCGGCGCTCAGCTCGGTGGTCATGGTGTTTCCTCTCAGGCCGGTGGCGCCGCGGGGTCGGCGCCCGGGGCTTCGGTACTGCCTGCCGAGGATACAAACCGACGTCCGGCCGCCCCGGGCAGGCCCGGGTGGATCTTGCTCGGGCCCAGCACACCCCGACCCGACGCCTCCCTGTCGTATTGGTTCATGGCTTTACGCCCGCTACCCGATCCAATGAGCGCTTTGCGAGGTAAGCCCCGGAAGCCGCGAGCCATCCGGCCAAGATCCACCGGACACGGCCCCGCCCGGACGACCAGGAACCCCGCACGGGCACCGCACCGTCGTACAGAGCATGATCGACACTCCTGCCGCTCGGACACAGCGGCTCACCGAGGCGTGGGGGCGCGTCACGGCCACGTCGGACCGCGCCGAAGCGGATCCGCTCGTCCAGGACTGCGCCCGACGCCTGCTCGCCGACCCCGGCGGCGGGACGGCGTATCTGTGGACCTTCGGGCTGGTGCAGATGGCCGGATACCTCGTCCGGCAGCCGGGGCGGGAAGCCGCCCGGAGCGCTCTGGACGCGCTGCGCGCCGTCGACCGGGCGCTGGGGGACCTGCCCTGCGCCCATCCCTCCCACCCCTACGAGGGCACCCTGAAGGGGCTCCTGGCGGACGAGGTGTGGCTGGCCGGGCCCGACCTGGCGAGCCTGGTCAGCCCCGCATCCGAGGGCGGCGCCTGGCGGTGCCCGGCCAACGTGGCCGGCTTCGCGCGGCTCACCGCCGACGTCCTCGCCCCGTTCACGGTGCGCGGCATACCCGGACTGATCCCCGACGCCCACACGAGCAGCCTGAGCAACCTGTCCTCGGTCCTCAACGGCTACCCCTACGGCGACCCCGGCGAGGAGCTGTCCTTCCAGGCCGGCGGCCTCCCCCGCCATCCGACGCAGGGGGTGCTCGCCGGCTATGTCGTCACCCTGCACGCGAGCCAGTGGTACGCGACGTCCGGCCTGATCACCGAGAAGCGCGTGCTGGACGACATGATCGCGGGCCTGGAGGCGGCGCTGCCGCTACTGGGCGACGCTCCCTGTGCACGTACCGTCGCCGAACACCCCGACCTGGACAGCGACCCGAGCGGCAACGCCATGACCGGCTACCTCCTGCGCAGCCCCGGCGGACGGGCCGAGCTCAGGTCGTGGCACGCGGACGCGCCCCTGGAGCGGTGGCTGTGCCACGACTTCCTGCGCGGCCTCGCCCACGAGGCGCTGGGCAATCTGCGCTACGCGCGGGACTCGCTCTTCGGCATCCGGGACGACCGCCTTCTGGACACCGAGTACCTCCGGCCCGACGGGCGGCTCGACATCGGCGCGCTCACACACTGCTTCGACGAGGCGGAGTACGACAAGTCGTGGCAGGCCGAGAACGCCGTGCGCTGGGCCGCCCGGCGCTACGCGGCTACGGGGGACGGCAGCCCACGGGAGCGTCTGGTGCTGCTGCTCCTCGTCCTGTGGTGCGCGGGGACCGCCGAACTGGCTCCTGACGTCGGCGAGGAGATCCGGGACCTGCTCGTCGGCGCCCGGACGGTCCCGTCCGACTCGGCGTGTGCGCACGGCGATGCCCATCCGCCCGAATACCCGGACTTCGAGGCGCACCTCAACCACCTCTACGCACCGGATGAGTTCGAGGCCCCCGAGGAAAGCCGCGGCGCCGAGGCGTGGGGCTGCCCCCGCTACCTGGCCGGGCTGGCCGAGGACGCGCTCGCGGCCCTGGCGTGATCACGGGACACGGCAAACGCGCGCCGAGGTCTGCCGCCGCACCGCCACCGTCGCCGTCCCGTCACAGCGATCCGCCTCCGGCTGTGGCTTCGCGGCTGCCCCGTCGGCCCCTTCCCTGCCCGGCCCGGTCGGTACGCCTCCTAGCCCGCCAGATACTGCCGCAGCAGATCCCGTAGTTCCGTCTCGAACTCTGCGTAGGTGCGGCGGAGTTGCTCGCCCGGCCAGTTCTCCGGCAGGAGTTCGGCGGGCAGCAGCGGGTCGGCGAGGAGATGGCGGAGTGCGGCCGCCGCGACCGTGAAGCGGTCGGCGTGGGTGCCGGCGCGGTCCAGTGCGGCCGACAGGGCGCGGGCCCGCCCGGCCCAGCCGGTCAGGTCCCACAGCCGGCCGGCGAGCGTGGCCGGGTCGCCGTCCGGGGTGCCGGTGAACCAGGTGCACTGGTCGGTGACGACGGCGGGGCGGGACCGGTCGAGGTTGGCGGGGCGCAGCCAGTTGCCCTCGCGGAGCTCGGCCAGCCGCAGCGTCGCCATGGCCTGGCGCAGCGCGGTGCGCTCGGCCGCCGGACGGCCTTCCGGGGTGGTGACGACGGCGATCTCCCAGTCCCCGCTCCAGGGGCGGGTCCGCGGTGAGCGGCTCTCGTCCTGCCGGGTCTGGCGCGCCAGCAGCCGGGTGGTGAGGGCGTACGCGCCCTCGGCCTGCCGCAGGTCGCCGGCGGCCACCATCCGGGAGAGCGCGACCCGGACGGTGCCCTCGGCGATGCCGAAGAGCTCACCGACCCGCACCAGGGCGCGTGCGGGCAGCCGCGGCGGGTGGTGCCCGAGGAGAGTGCTCAGCACGATGGAACGGGCGGTGAGCGGCCGGAGCGCGAGCGCGGCGGCCTCGGTGTCGTCGATCGTGCGGGTCCGGTCGTCGTTCATATGTGCAAGGAAGTCTAGCGAGGGCGGGCTTGGCGGCATGGGAGCGCCGAGATCAGCGCGGTGAACACCCACTCCCAGGTGCCGCCGACGGCCCACATCCGCAACCGGTTGTAGACACCTCTCCAGTTGCCGTACCTGTCCGGCAGGTGCACCCCCTGCGTCCCGGTGCGGAATCTGAAGACGATCGCGTCGATCTCCTCACGGTGCTCCCTCCACCGGCCACCTCGCTTCGGCGTCCGGTCCGGGAACGACGCCTCGATTCGCACCCACTGCGCGTCAGTCAGCGGCACATCCGGACCAACGATCCGATGATCTAAACGAAACCGCCAGGGACTACGGGACAGCCCTTAGGCTGCAACGATGCAGTCTGCAGACCAGGCGAACGACTACGACAGCTTCGCCGCAACGTACTCGGCAGAGAACGAGAACAGCCTCGTAAACGCATACTACGAGCGGCCCGCGATGTTGGCACTCGCCGGAGAAGTGACTGGCCGTCGGATCCTGGACGCCGGCTGCGGTTCAGGCCCCCTGACCGCTGCCCTGCGCGACCGTGGTGCAGTTGTCACCGGCATCGACGCCAGCGCCGGAATGCTGGCGCTGGCCAGGAGGCGGCTCGGTGACGATGCCTGCCTGCACGTGGTCGACCTGAGCGACCCCCTGCCGTTCGACGACGATGGGTTCGACGACGTGGTTGCGTCGCTCGTCCTGCACTACCTGGAGGACTGGGGGCCGACGCTGGCCGAGTTGCGGCGGGTACTCCGGCCCGGCGGCCGGCTGATCGCGTCGGTGAGCCACCCTTTCACGGCCTACGCGCACCGGGACCCTCGGCCCGACTACCACGCGACCACCAGCTATACCTTCGACTGGACGCTCAACGGGCATTCCGTCCCGATGGAGTTGTGGCGCAGGCCGTTGCACGCGATGACCGATGCCTTCACCACAGCCGGCTTCCGTCTTTGCGTCATCAGCGAGCCGCAGCCCGATCCGGCCGCCCGCGAACTGTTCCCGGACGGCTTCCAGGACCTTTCGACCAACCCCAACTTCCTGTTCTTCGCCGTCGAGGTACCGCCGTCGGCCACCGGCTCAGGCAGCTGAGCGCGTCCAGAAGTTCTGTCGGTAACTGGGCGGGAACCAGGGGCTGGTCCAGGGGGCTGCGGTGGCCAGGAGCCGGCCGGGTGAGACACACAAGGCTTCTGGACAGGCCCGACCGCCTCAGCCGGTTCCTCAGCTCGGCGACAGGCCGGCCGCGGTGCGGCCTTGACGCTGACGCAGCGGCAACTTGGACGATGACGCCGTACGGCAGACACAGTCATTCCACCGGAGGCATTCGTCATGTTGCGCGGCAAGGGCATCCATTACGACACCGGCACCTTTCCCAACGGCGACACTTCGCGCCCCGTCTTCGACGTTCGGGACGTCGAACGGGACATGCGTGTCGTCGCCGAGGACCTGCACTGCACCGCTGTCCGTATCACCGGGGGCGATCCGGACCGTATCGAGACTACGGCGCGGTACGCGGCGGAGGCGGGCCTGGAGGTCTGGTTCTCGCCGTTTCCCTGCGAGCTGTCGAACGCCGAGATGCTGCCGCTGTTCACCGACTGCGCCGAGCGGGCGGAGCGACTGCGGCGCGGCGGCGCCGAGGTCGTCCTCGTCACCGGCTGCGAACTCAGCGTGTTCGCCCGCGGATACCTGCCCGGGGACACACTGAACGAGCGCATTCCGGTCCTGGCGGGCCCCGGCCGCGAAGCCGCGCTCCAGGGCATCCCCGACAAGGTCAACGCCTTCCTGGGGGAGGTCGTCGACGCCGTGCGGCCCCTCTTCGGCGGCCGCGTGAGCTACGCCTCCTGCCCTCTGGACGGCGTGGACTGGGCCCCGTTCGACATCGTCGGCCTGGACGCCTTCCGTAGCCTGCGCAATGCGGCCACCTACCGCACCGACCTGCGCAAGGAATGCGGCCACGGCAAGCCCGTCGCCATCATGGAGGCCGGCTGCTGCACCTACCGGGGAGCGGGAGAGCACGGCGGCGCCGGCTGGTACATGGCGAGGGAGGCCGACGGCGTCACCCTCAAACCCGGCCTGGTGCGCGACGAGGGCGAGCAGGTCCGCTACCTCGACGATCTCATGACCGTCTTCGAGGGGGAGGGCATCGATTCCGTCTTCTGGTTCAGCTTCGCCGGTTTCAGCACACCCCACCGGACATCCGGACCGGACGAGGACCTCGCCTCCTACGGCATCGTCAAAGTCCTGGACGAGCACAGCGGCTATCCCGCCGACAAGCGCGCCTACCCGGACATGCCCTGGGAACCGAAGCAAGCGTTCCACGCACTCGCCAACCGCTACAGGGCCCACTGACCGTCAGCTCACCGTGCTGGGCGCGCTGGAGGTGACCACCGGTGTCTTCCGCTACCGGCTCGGCCGCCGGTGCGCGGCCGACTTCCTGGCCCTGCTGCGGCAGCTGGTGGCGGCCTTCCCCACCGCCCCGGCAGTGGTGGTGCTGGGCGACAACGACTCCATCCACCACGCCCGCGTGGTGCGCGGGTTCGTCGTCGCCCAGCCCGGGCTGCACCTGTGGTATGGCGCCCGCGACGGCCCGCACGACAACCGGTCGCGGATCACGATCGAAGCCAGAGTCCTGCCCCGGTAGTGTGGCTTCGCATGACCGAATCCGAGATCGAGATCACCGCAGACCTGGTCCATGACCTGCTGCAGGAGCAGCATCCGGACCTCGCAGGACCGGCCATCCGCGAAGTAGCGGGTGGGTGGGGCAACCAAATGTGGCGCCTTGGGGACGACCTGGCTGTGCGCATGCCGCGTACAGAAGGTGCCCCGGACCTCCTGCGCAAGGAGTGCCGGTGGCTGCCCGTCCTGGCCCCGCGCCTGCCGCTTCCGGTCCCCAACCCCGTACGGATCGGTGAACCGTCTACGCGCTTCCCGAAGCCCTGGACCATCATGACGTGGGTCCCCGGCGAGCCACTGGACTACACCTCCATCAGCCGCGGCGACCACGCGGCCGACACTCTGGCGGGCTTCCTCAAGGCACTCCACGTGGAGGCGCCCGAAGACGCGCCGATCAGTGAGGACCGCGGCGACCACCCCAAGAAGTGCACGGACGGATTCGACCACTTCTTCCACGCCGTCGTCCCCGACGACCTCGCCGACGATGTCCGGGCCGTCTGGGACGACGCCGTCGCGGCGCCCGAGTGGGAGGGCCCGCCGCTCTGGGTGCACGGCGACCTTCATCCCGCGAACGTCGTCGTCTCGGACGGGACGCTCTCGGGCGTGATCGACTTCGGTGACATGTTCGCCGGCGATCCGGCGTGGGACCTCGCGGCCGCATGGATCATCCTTCCCGCCGGCGCCGCCTCACGCTTCTTCGACGCATACGCGCGGGCAGACGAGGGGACGATCCGGCGCGCCCGCGGGCTGGCCGCCCTGAAGAGCCTGTTCCTCATGCTCATGGGCCAGAACGGCGACCGGGGCCTCCCTGGCGGCAAGCCGACATGGGGACCCGCAGGCCGGGCAGCACTCGATCGTGTTCTGAGAGGCGGTTTGACGTAGGCACGGCCCAGCACATTGAGGTTCTTGTGCTTGAGCGGGGACAGCCGGGTCACGTCCTTGTCCTTACAGCCCTGTCCTTGTCCTTACAGCCCTGCCCTTGTCCTTACAGCCCTGCCCTTACACCCTTCCCGCGGCTGTCAGACTTCTGTAACGTCAACGGTATGACCGTCACCCATGAAGTCGTGAATCAGGCCCCGCCGCTGACCGGGTTCAGCACGGCGGACGAGCCGGCCCTGCTGGAGGCGCTGCGCCGGGACGGCGCCGAGTGGGGCGTGCGGGAGGTGACCGAGCTCGGCGCGCTGGCCGGTTCCGCGGCGGTGCAGGAGCAGGCCCGCTGGGCGGAGGAGCAGCCGCCGCGGCTGCACACCCACGACCGGTTCGGCCACCGCATCGACGAGGTCGCCTTCCATCCGGCCTGGCATCAGCTGATGACCGTCGCGGTGGAGCACGGGCTGCACGCCGCGCCCTGGGCCGACGGCCGCTCCGGGGCGCATCTGGTGCGCGCCGCGAAGTTCTACGTCTGGTCGCAGGCCGAGGCGGGACACGGCTGTCCGATCTCGATGACGTACGCCGCGGTGCCCGCGCTGCGTGCCGCGCCGGATCTCGCCGCGCAGTACGAACCGCTGCTCGCCGCCCGCAGCTACGACTTCGGGCTGCGGTCGCCGCTGACCAAGTCGGGCCTGATCGCCGGCATGTCGATGACGGAGAAGCAGGGCGGCTCCGACGTACGGGCCAACACCACGCGCGCGGTGCCGGCCGGCGACGGCACATACCGCGTCACCGGCCACAAGTGGTTCACCTCGGCGCCGATGAGCGATGTGTTCCTGGCGCTGGCGCAGACCGAGGAGGGGCTCGGCTGCTTCCTGGTGCCGCGGGTGCTGCCGGACGGCACGCTCAACGGGATGCGGCTGATGCGGCTCAAGGACAAGCTGGGCAACCGCTCCAACGCCTCCTCCGAGATCGAGTACGACGAGGCGGTGGCCTGGCCGGTCGGCGAACCGGGCCGCGGGGTGCGGACCATCGTCGAGATGGTGAACATGACCCGGCTGGACTGTGTGCTGGGGTCGGCGGCCGGGATGCGGGCCGGGTTGCGGCAGGCGCTGCACCACACCGCTCACCGCCGGGCGTTCGGGCGGCAGCTGGACCGTCAGCCGCTGATGCGTTCGGTGCTCGCCGATCTGGCGGTCGAGTCGGAGGCGGCGACCCTGCTGGGGATGCGGCTGGCGACGGCGGTGGACCGCTCGCAGGCCGGGGACGCCGGGGAGGCGGCGCTGCGCCGGCTGGCACTGGCGGCCGGCAAGTACTGGGTGTGCAAGCGGGGCAGCACCCATGCCGCGGAGGCGCTGGAGTGTCTGGGCGGCAACGGCTACGTCGAGGATTCCGGTATGCCGCGGCTCTACCGGGAGGCGCCGCTGCTGTCCATCTGGGAGGGCTCGGGAAATGTCGCCGCGCTCGATGTGCTGCGGGCGCTGGGCAAGGAACCGGCGGCGCTGGACGCGTTCTTCGCCGAGGTGGAGACCGCGGCGGGCGCCGACCGGCGGCTGGACGCGGCGGTGGCCGGGGTACGCAAGATGCTCGGCGGGCTCGCCGAGCCGGAGCGGGCGCAGCTGATGGCGCGGTCGCTGGCGGAGCGGATGGCGCTGGTGCTGCAGGGTTCCCTGCTGGTGCGGCACAGCCACCCGGCGGTCGCCGATGCGTTCTGCGCCTCGCGGCTCGACGGGGAGTGGGGCAACGCCTTCGGCACCCTGCCGGCCGGCGCCGATCTGACCTCGATCCTGGAGCGGGCCCGGCCGGATGCGGCAGGTGCGGCCGGGAGCGCGGTCTGATGTCCGTACGGGTGGAGCGCGCCGGGCCGGTGACGACGGTGGTGCTGTCCCGGCCCGCTTCCCGCAATGCCGTGGACGGGGCGACGGCCCGGCAACTCGCGGACGCCTTCCGGGAGTTCGACGCCGATGACGGTGCCCGGGTCGCGGTGTTGTGGGGCGAGGGCGGGACGTTCTGCTCCGGTGCCGATCTCAAGGCGATCGGCACCGAGCACGGCAATCGCGTGACCCCGGACGGGGACGGGCCGATGGGGCCGACCCGGATGCGGCTGGGCAAGCCGGTGATCGCGGCGGTCGCGGGGCATGCGGTGGCCGGCGGTCTGGAGCTGGCGCTCTGGTGCGATCTCCGGGTGGCGGAGGAGGACGCGGTGTTCGGGGTGTTCTGCCGGCGCTGGGGAGTACCGCTGATCGACGGCGGTACGGTGCGGCTGCCGCGGCTGATCGGTGCGAGCCGGGCGATGGACCTGGTGCTGACGGGGCGTCCGGTCCCGGCCGCGGAGGCGCTGGACATCGGTCTGGTCCACCGCGTGGTGCCGGCCGGTACGGCGCGCGCGGAGGCCGAGCTGCTGGCGGCGGAGATCGCCCGCTTCCCGCAGGCGTGTCTGCGCAGCGACCGCGCCTCCCTGCTGGACCAGGAGGGCCTGGACGAGGAGTCGGCGATGGCCGCGGAACTCCGTTACGGACAGGCGGTACTGCCCGAGGCGACGGCAGGTGCGGCGCGGTTCGCCGCGGGGGCGGGGCGGCACGGAGCACCGGACGGGAGTCAGGAGCCGGGAACCATGACGCCCACGGCGCCGGCCCGCCCCGGATCCGCTCCGGACTCCTCCCCCTCCGGCCCTGGCCAGGGCAGCTGACGGCAACCGCTGCGACCCGCCGCCCCACAACAGGTGACCGGCGTCGTTGAAGGTCGGCGGCCCTCCGCGTACCGTCGCTCTACCCCGCCGCCGCCCGCCCGCCGCCCGCCGCCCGCCGCCCGCCGCCCGCCAGGAGCACACCATGCGCGATCTGAACTACCCCGAGGAGGGCGGCACTCGGCGTACCCCGCTGCCACCCGGCTACCACCACCTCCACGAGGAACTGCCGCTCGGCCACGGCCGCGCGGTACTGACCGCGGCGGGCGAGGCGATCACCACCTTCCGGATGCACCGCGCGGCCGGCGCCGGAATCCGCTCCGACGCCCCGCGGGCGGCGCCGGGCGTGCACGTCGAGGTCGCGCTGGGGTTCGGCCCGCTGCGGCTGCGGGCGCCGTGCACGGTGGTGTGGACGGTGAGCGACGAGAACCGCATCGGCTTCGGATACGGGGCCCGGAAGGGGCATCCCGAGTGCGGTGAGGAGGCGTTCGTCGCCGAGCTGCGCGCGGACGGCTCGGTCTGGTTCACGGTGACCGCCTTCAGCCGGCCCGCCCGGACGCTCACCCGCCTCGCCGGCCCGCTGGTCCCCGTCTTCCAGCGCCAGTACGCCCGTCATCTGGGCCGGACCCTCCGCCGCCTGGCGAACCGTCCGTGAATTCCGCACGACGGGAAACAGGACACCGCCGAAGCCGGACACCGCCGCCCGCCTCCGCCACTCGCTCGGCCCCAGGGCATCTGCGGGAGCGTCGGCGGGAGCACCTCACCATGCCTCTCGACGTCATGTCAGCGGGATTCGTTCACACCCTGATGGCCCCCCACGCACACGTAGTTACCGACGCGTAGCAACACCACTTCCGATCGCCATACGTCCACCTCTGCTTCATCTTTTCGTCACCATCACCTCTGGCGACCGTGAAAGAAAACCAGAATGTGTGAAGACGAACTGATCCCGCCGCAGGCGGACATGACCGAGCGGGAGTGGCTGCGGGCCGGGTCGGAGACGACGGCCGGGGGGCCGTCGATGCGGACGACGGGGCGCGTTCCGCAGTGGGTGAACCGGCGGACCCTGCTGGGCGGTGCCATGGCCGGTGCGGCACTCACGGTGCTGCCTTCGCCGGCCCAGTCGCCCGCGTCCGCCGCGCCCCGCCTCGGGGGCCCGGGAGCCTTCCCGTTTCCCGAACACCCCAATGGCAAGGGCGAGTTCGCCGTTCTGGTCACCGGTGACGCGGGGACGGGGGACGAGGCGCAGTACGCGGTGGCGGCCGCCGCACGAGACCTGTGCCGGACCGAGGGGATAGGCCTTGCGGTGGGCCTCGGCGACAATATTTACGAGAACGGGCCGGAATCCGACGATGACTCGGAGTTCCAGGACAAGTTCGAGAAGCCGAACAGCGGTATCGATGTGCCGTGGCTGATGGTGCTGGGCAATCACGACTGCTCTGGGCTGATTCCGGGCAGCGGTGGCGACCCGTCCCGCGGTGACCGCGAGGTCGCCTATGCCGCCACGTCACGGCGCTGGTACATGCCGAGCCGCTACTACAGCGTGCCGCTGCCGGCCGCCGACCCGCTGGTGGAGTTCTTCGCCATCGACACCATCCCCTGGTCGTCGTATGTGGCCCAGCTCGACCCGCACTACCGCTGGGACGGGCCGTACATGCGCCAGCAGCGGAGCTGGCTGGACGGTGCGCTGCGCGCCTCGCGCGCCCGCTGGAAGGTGGTGATCGGCCACCACCCGTACCTCAACAACGGCAAGCACGGCAGCGCCGGTTCCTATGACGGTTTCGAGATCGGGAACTACACCAGCGGTGTCCACCTCAAGGACATGTACGAGAACGTGGTCTGCGGACGGGCCGATCTGATCCTGTCCGGCCACGACCACACACTGCAGATCCTGGAGCCGACGGCCCGTACGGGCGGCACCCGGCAGGTGGTGTGCGGTGCGTCGGCCAAGACGGAGGACGGCAAGGCACACTTCGGACACCCGGCGGCCTGGCAGAACTTCTCCGACAACGGGTTCATGGTGCTGAAGGTGTCCGGTGCGCGGCTGACCATCGACGCGTACACCGTCGATGTGGCGACCCGGAAGGCCACCCTGGCCCACCGGACCCACCAGACCCGGCCGGTGGCGGCGCCGGCGCGGACGCACGCCTGACGACAGCAGCCGTCCCGGGGCCGCACTCCCCCGGGACGGCTCACCTCGTACTGGGCGTACGAGAGGGATCGGCGTACGAGAGAGCTCGGGCCTACCAGGTGAAGGTGGCCGAGGCGCCGGCCGGCAGAGCATAAGTGACGTGCTGCCCCTGCCAGTTGATACCCGCCCGCCGGGTGCGCCCGGTGTCGTTGTAGACGATCAGGGCCCTGGAACCGTCGGGGTTGCGCCACGCGACATTCGGGAGGGTGGCCGAGGCGGTGGAGCCGATACGGCGGGCGCCGGGCCGCACGAACTTGGTGAGATGGCCCATCGTGTAGTACTCGACGGTGTAGTCGACCGTGCCGTGCCGTCCGTCGCCGCGGTGCACGGTGACCAGTCCGGTGCAGTTGCCGCAACCGCCGTGGTGCGGGCCGCCGTTCTGGTCCACGGCGAGGGACCACTTGACCCAGCTGCGGCCCCAATTGCGGGTGTAGTCGATGAGGTTGTGCATGTCCTCCCGCTGCTGGTTGCCGACCCACCGGCCGCCGGAGTGCTCGGTGTCGTACGCGGCCAGACCCGGGTACCGGTGGTGCAACCTGGTCTGCCGGGTGACCTCACCGCTGTAGCCGTGCCAGGCGATGCCGCCGAAGTTGGGATGGCGGCGGACGACGGGGTCGTCGACAGTGGGCGCGGCGAATTCTCGATAGGTGTCCCAATTCCAGTCCAGCGCAAGGACCTTGGTGGACAGTCCCGCGTGGCGCAGGGCGGGGAGCAGGTCGTGCTTGGTGAAGTAGGCGAGTCCGGAGCCGTTCCACCGCATGGACGGATACCCGGCGCAGCAGGTGGGCTCGTTCTGGACGGAGACATAGTCGACCGGCACGCCTCGGTCCCGGTACGCCTGGAGGTACTTCACGAAGTACCGGGCGTAGACGCCGTAGTACCTCGCCCGGAGCCATCCCTGGTCGAGCTTCCTGTTGTCCTTCATCCAGGCGGGTGCGCTCCAGGGCGAGGCCATCACCCTGACGGCCGGGTTGAGCCGGCGGGCCCAGGCGGTCAGCGGCAGGACGTCGGCGAGATCGTGTGCGACGGAGAAGTGCTTCAGGCCCGGGTCGGTCCGCCCGGCCGGCAGGTCGTCGTAGGTGTAGCCGAAGCGGGCGAGGTCGGAGGCGCCCATGGGGTTACGGACGAAGCTGAGCCCGATGCCGTCGGCGGGGTCGAAGAGCTTCCTCATCGTGGCGGCGCGGGCACGGTCACTCAGCGCGCCGCTGCTGTTCAGCAGCCATGCGGCGGTATCGGTGAAGGAGGCACCACCACCCTCGAACCGCTGGTACCTCTTCGCCTCGTCGACGGCGATGCCGCCCCCGCCACCCGGCGCAAAGGTGAGCGGCGCCTGCTTCTCCAGCCCCTTCACCACCTGCCTGCCCCCGGATCCGGAGGTGGTGGTGAGGTAGACCTGCACCTGCCGCGGCCCACCGGCCGGCGGTCCGACCGCCCACAGCACCACGAGCGCGGCCACCACCGCCCCGAACGCACCGGTCAGGATCCGCCGGACGCTGCTGGCTCTCATATGGGTGTGTCTTCCTCTGGCAAGGACAGTCAGGCACGCACGCCGGCACGCGCACGCACCTGATCACGGACCTGCTTCCGGCTCGGGCACGTCCCTGCCGACGTGGCCTCGGCCCTGCCACCGCTACCCGGCCCCTGAGCCACAGCCGGCCGACTGCGGGTCCATCCGGTCCCGACCAGCACATGCCGCGTCAAGGATAGTGCGCAGCTGATCCCTACGATGTGACCTCTATACAGTCCACCAGCATGAGAGCCGATACGGAGTTGTGCATGCCAGCGCAGATGAACATGAGGCTGACGGCGGTAACACTCGACTGCGCCGATCCGTTGGCGCTGGCCGCGTTCTACCAGCAGGCAACCGGGCTCCGACTCGCCGATCGGTCCAACGGTGACTTCGCGGGGCTCGTCTGTGAGGACGGACTGTTCATCGGCTTCCAGCGGGTCGTCAACTACCAGGCTCCCAGCTGGCCGGAGCAGACCGTGCCACAGCAGTTTCACTTCGACTTTGCGGTCGACGACCTCGACCGGGCCGAGACCCTGCTGCTGGAATCGGGCGCGGTCAAGCCCGACTCGCAACCAGGCGGTGACAGATGGCGGGTGTTCCTCGATCCGGCCGGGCACCCGTTCTGCCTGACCAGGAGCTGACGCCAGGAACACCGTGCGCAGCATCCGTTCCGGCGGTTCCGCAAAAACGGACGAGCGGCGTAGCAACTGCCTCAATACCGCCCACGCCGAGCTCGGTCTCGCGAACCGCGAACCGCGAACCGCGAACTACGCTGCGTCCGGCCCCTTCTGGCGGTATTCCTCGGGGATCCGCTGCTCGAACCAGACGACCTTGCCGGTGCTCAGCATTGTCGCTCCCCAGCCCTGGGAGAGCTGGTCGACCAGGAACAGGCCGCGTCCGCCCTCGTCACCGGCCTGAGCGCACCGCAGCCGGGGCAGCTGCGATGAATCGTCACCCACCTCGCACCGGAGCACCTCGGTACGGAGCAGTCGCAGGGCGATCGGGCGGGAGGCGTAGCGCACCGCGTTCGTCACCACTTCGCTGACCATGAGCTCGGTCGCGTCGAGCATCGAGCCCAGGCCCCAGCGGTGCAGCGCCCTGCGGGTCAGCTGCCGTGCCCGGCCGGCCGTTTGCGGCTGGGGGCTGAGGAACCAGTACGCGACATTGCGCGGCGGGAAGCCGTCGAACCGGGCGGCTATCAGCGCCGCGTCGTCATCCCGGGCGTCCGGTTCCAGGAGGGTCAGCACCGCGTCGCAGAGCATTTCCAGGGGCGGGGAGGCGGCCATGGCGGCAGCAGCTTCCAGGCGGGTCCGCAGCAACTCCACACCTGTCCAGACATCCGTGGTGCGCGACTCGACAAGGCCGTCGGTGTACAGGAGCAGAGTCGCTCCGGTGGGCGCGGGCATTTCCACGGTTTCGAAGGGAACGCCGCCCACTCCGATCGGTGCGCCGGGCGGGACCTGAAGCACTTCGCCCGAGCCGTCCGCGTGCAGCAGTACCGGGGGCGGATGGCCCGCGTCGGCCACCTGAAGTCGCTGCGATATCGGGTCGTAGATGGCGTAGAGGCAGGTCGCCATGTGCTCGCTGCCGAGGCGCTGGGCCTGCTCGTCGAGGTGATACAGGACCTCTTCCGGCGGCAGGTCGAGCCTGGCCAGGGTCTGCACGGTGGTGCGCAGCTGGCCCATGATGGCGGCGGAGGTGATGGAGTGCCCCATGACGTCGCCGACGACCAGTGCGACGCGGTTGCCGGGCAGCGGGATCGCGTCGTACCAGTCACCGCCCACCTGGGTGCTCCCGGCAGCCCACAGGTAGCGACTCGCCAGCCGGACCCCCGTGGTCTCGGGGAGCGACGACGGCAGCATCGTGAGCTGGAGCGCGTCCGCGACCGAGGCTTCGTGTCCGTACGGCATGGTCTCGTCGACGCCGAAAGCGGCGTGCGTGGCGAGCTGGGAGGCGACGAGCAGGTCGTCGCTCGTGAAGGCGAGCCGGTCGGCCCCGCGCAACAGGGCAACGGTTCCCAGGAGGTGACAGCGGCCGTACAGCGGGGCGATGATCAGCCGTCGGCCCGGTGAGGGCGGCGTCGGCATGCTCCCCACCGGCTCCAGCAGCTCGGCCACCGCGGGCGCGACCTCCGGGGCGTCACCGAAGAGGGGCTGCCGGGCCAGCAGAGACTCGACGAACCGGCCGGTGACCGTCAGCTGCGTGAGCTCGGCGGCCCCCTGAGGCGCCGCAGTGACCGCGTCCTCCGCCCCCTGGGTGACGCTGTACAGCCGCAGGACGAGAGGCTCGGTCGCTTGCCCTTCCCCGGTCGGCAGCGGATGACGCAGATGGACGAGCATCGCGTCGGCGAACGCGGGAATCGCTGCCTGGCGCAGTTCTCGCAGCGTCTCGTCCAGGTCGACGCCCCGGGCGATCCGCTGCGTCGCGGTTTCGAGGAACCGGAGCCGATCGGTCTGCGCCTCGGCGGCACGCGCGGCCTGGTCCCTGGGCCCCTCCGCAGCACGCTCGGCGGTCGGCGCGGGGCAGGTGGTGCCGCGGCCCGTCGGGGTCGGGCTCTCCCCCGATCCACCGGACACGCCGTCGGAGCGGGGGCTTCCGGGAGACGGCGGGTGGGACGGCGATGTCCGTGGTGGTGCGTCGTCCGGCTGCTGGGGCGGCGGGGACCGCTCCTCGTCGAGCGATGGGGGCTGCTTCCTCGTCGGCTGAGGCGGCGCGGGGGCGTTGACGTTGGCATTGGGGTTGGGGTTGGCGTCCACAGGTACGGCACCCGCTGCCAGGTCCTGGGGAGCAGGGCGCTCCCCGGCCCCGGCGGCGAACCTGCCGGGGCCTCGGCCTGGGGTGCGGGGCTTCATCACTCGTCTCGCCCGTCCGATGGGGACCGGGGACCGCGCTGGGCGGCCTCAGCCGCGCCGCGTGCAGTTGAGAAACAGCTGTTCCTCGGGCGGCACGTCCGAGATCTCCGGGGCGTAGGTGTACGAGGACTCCTCGACGACCTCGAAGTCCGCCTCCTCGATGACCTTGCGCAGGTCTTCCCGCAGGTAACCGGTCACCCGGATCGCGTTGCCGAGGAACGGGATCTTGAAGTAGTCCACGTCGGCCTCCACCATCGAGAGGCTGAACAGGCCACCGGGGACCAGCAGGTCGTGGACCGTCCGCAGCACACCGGGAATCTCGGCGCGCGGCAACATCAGCAGCGAGAAAAACGCCACGACCGCATCGAAACGGCCCAGGTCATGAGGGCCGTCGGGCCCCAGATCGGCGATGTCCAGCCGGTCGAACGTGGCACCGGGCACATACTCCCGGGCGAGGGCCACCATCCCACGGGACAGATCGACGCCGACCACCTCGCACGCGGCCTCCACCAGCTGCCGGGCGGTCGGGAGGCCGGTTCCGCAGCCCAGGTCCAGCACACGGGATCCGGCGGGCAGCGACCCGATCACCCACTCTGCGGCCGCGAGCTGCCCCTTCTTGTAGGGGAACGCCTCGTCATAGCGGTCGCCGATCGCGTCGAACGCCTCGGCCTGCCCCACGCGGTCGAGCCGAATGCCCTCAGGACCGGCCTCGTCGCTCTCGTATGCGGCCTCGACGAATCCTCTGCTCACGAATTGCACCTCTTTACGTGCAGCTATTCGATTGTATCTACTATGTTCCCCTTTCATCCGCCGCGGCCTCGCAGGAATCCGCTCGCGCGAGGTGCGTGTGGGGCACGGTGCAGCCTCCGGCCCCGTCGGGAACGCCGGGCGCATCGGCACCCGGGCAACCTCAGCCCGTCGTAGACCGGCTCTAAGGTATGTACATGATCGACTCGCATGGCCCGCTCGCCCGCATCATGGAACGGGTACCACCGCCGGCCGAAGCGGTGAACGGGTCCGGCGACTGGGGTGATGCCGAGCGGGCGCTGGGCACGCCGCTACCGGACGACTTCAAGCAGGTGGTGGAGGCGTACGGACGCGGCGACTTCTGGGGCGCGCTCTGCCTGTGCACACCATTCGGTGACGACGAGCACGAACGGTTCGACTGCGGGGTCGCCGCATTCCTGGAAGGGTGGCTCAGTAGCCGCATCACCTCTGAACTCCTGCACCATGAGCCGGAACTCGATGTAATCCAGGACGTCTCGACGAGCCGGGCCTCCTGCTCCGCAGTCCGAAGAGGCTAACGCCTGCTCGCGGCTACCGCGACAATGCCGCCCAGGGAGCCGAGTACCACGCACAAGGGCGAGTACAGGACAGTGTTCAACTGCTGGAATTCGACGGCGGCTCCGGAGTTCATGAAGTAGCCGCCCAGGCCTCGGACGAGCAGCACCACCGTCAAGCCGTACATGCCCACCAAGCGCAGCCACTCCGGGCCGATTGCCGGGAGGGACTCATTCACCATGAGGGTGAGCACAGCGCCACCGATCAGCGCCAGACCTACCAGAAGGGTGATCGGTGCCGGCGGCATCACGCCGTCGTCGGTGCCGGCGAACGTCTTGGTAAACGTGACTGCATTCTTCATCGGCCAGTGCGAGAACGCCCAGATGAAGTGCAACAAGCCAATTACCGTGAGGACAATCGCCAACACCATAGGGACCAGCGTGCGGACCATATGCAGTGCCTCCAACTCAGTGTGCTTGTTCCACGACCTTCGGCGCCCCTTGCGCCGAGGGCCACGGCGATCCCGATCCGGTCGGCCGCGCGCGTGAGCTTCGGCTTGTTCGGACGGGAGGTGCGCGTGGCGTGTGGGAGTGTCATGACCACTCCTCATCTATACGGCGCCGTATAGATGGAACTCTAGCACCCATCTATACGATGGCGTATAGATGGCTGGTCGAAGCGGAACGGAGCAGATCATGGCGGTGGCTCGCACCCCGCGGCACAAGTGGATCGATGAAGGACTGCGTGCGCTCGCGGCAGGCGGCCCGGATGCCGTCCAGATCGAGGCGCTGGCGAAGGCGCTGGGGGTGTCCAAGGGCGGCTTCTACGGATACTTCTCCGACCGGCGCGCCCTGCTGGAGGAGATGCTCGACCGCTGGGAACGCGAGATCACCGACGACGTGGAAGCACGCGTCGAGAAGGAAGGCGGCGATGCGAAGGCCCGGCTGCGGCATCTGTTCGCGATCGTCGACACCGGTGACGGGCTCGACTCGGCCATCACGACCGACCTGGCGATCCGCGACTGGGCCCGGCACGACCCGGCGGTCGCCGAGCGCCTTCGGCGCGTCGACAACCGCCATATGGACTACCTTCGTTCGCTGTTCCGTGCCTTCTGCGCCGACGAGGACGACGTCGAGGCGCGCTGCCTGATCACCTTCTCGCTGTACATCGCCGACCGGTTCGTGCTCGCCGACCACGGCGATCGCAGCCGCGCCGACGTCCACGAACTGACCACGAGGTGGTTGCTCGACTCTCCGCGCCGGCCCGACGGCAGCACCGAGCACCGGTAGCGCGCCGCGCTGGTGCCGTGCCGCCGCGCTCAGGGGTGCATGCGGGCGCCCTTGAGCACCTTGTCGACCGCGTTGCGCGGTCCGTACACGGCGAGACCCACCAGATCCAACTGGTCCTTCGGCACCGCCCGCACCGCCGCGCGGTTGTCGCGGTCGTTGCCGGTGGCGAAGAGGTCTGAGGTGAACACCGACCGGGGAAGCGAGCGGGACAGGACGCGGCCGTGCGCGGCGGTCAGCGTCTCCTTCGTCCCTTCGAAGACCAGGACGGGCTGGCGGAACATGGGCAGATACGGGGTGCCGTCGGCGTCGGCGTACGGGTCGCCGATGACTTCGGGGAGCTGTGAGCCGAGACCGCTGACCAGGAAAGCGGTCACATTCAGCCGCTGCCAGGACTCCAGGTCCTCGCGCAGCAGAACGGCAATTTTGGCGTCGAATCGTACGGGGGCGTGCTCGATCGTCATGCTCCGAGACTGCCAACCGCCCCTGCGCGCCTTCTTGTACGTTCCTGGCATGGTGGCACGGCAAGAGGTTTCCGCGTATGGCGCCCTCACGCCCCTCCCCCCTCACCCGTCCTCCGTAATCCCCCCATCGGTGTCCGGCGGCACCGGAAATGCGGGGGCTGCGACCCGCGCCTAGGGTGTTCGCATGGTCGCGTTCCGGTGGATATCGGCCCCGGTCAACGGCCCGCGACCGAGGGTGCGAGGTGTGCTCGGCGTGGCGTGGCCGGTTGCCGTCCCGATGCACCGCTGCCCGCGAGGAGCGAGGCCGCACATCCCGCGCGGCCGGGGCACGAGGCGCGGCACGCCATGACCGGCCCGCCCCTGGAACCGTCCGACAAGGACTACGACCCGCTGGCCGACCGGGAGTGGCGCCTCGTCGCGGAGGACGCCCCCGGGGTGTCGCACCATGAGGCCATCGGGCTGCGCGAGCGGCTCTCGCTCAACCGGATGGGCACCTTCGACTGGGACCTGGACGGCGGTTCCATGGACCTGGACCCCGGTGCCATGGAGGTCTTCGACCTCCGCCCGGAGGAGTACGACGGGGCACCGATGTCCCTGGTCACTCGGGTGCCGCCGGAGGAGGGCCTGCGGCTCGACGAGGCGCTCTCCCAGGCCCTGCAGGACGGCCTCTCGTCCTACGGCGCCTACTTCCGGGTCCAGTGCCGCGACGGGACCCAGCGCTGGACGCACTCCCAGGGGCGGATTCTGCACGACGCGGACGGGAGGCCGTACCGGATCATCGGCATCGTCCGGGAGGCGACCAGCGAGCTGGCGGACTCCGCGCTGCTGCGCTCGCTCCAGCAGGAGCGGCAGCGGCAGACCGTGATGGTGCAGCAGACCACCGCCGCACTGGCCCGTGCGCTGTCCGTCAAGGATGTGACCCGGGTGCTCACCGGGACCGGCGGCGCCCGGCGGTTCGGTGCGGACGGACTGGTCCTGGGGCTGGTGGAGAACGATCAGTTCGAGGTCATCGCCACCGCCGGGCTGGAGGGCGAGGTGCCCGCCGACATGATGACCTCCCGGCTGGACGACACCCTGCCGCTGGCCGACACGGCGCGCTCACGGCGGCCCATCTTCCTCGGCAGCCGCGGCGAGCTGATCGCCCGCTATCCGCGGCTGCGCCCGTACACCGATGTGCTGCCGGCGGGCAGCGCGGCCTTTCTTCCGCTGGTCGCGCAGGACACCGTCATCGGTGCGCTGGGGCTGTTCAACGCCGAGCCGGCGGTGCAGTCGCCGGAGGCCAGGAACCTGGCGCTGGCGCTGGCCGGTGTCGTCGCGCAGTCGGTGCAGCGGGCGACCCTCTTCGATCAGGAGCGGGAGTTCGCGACGGGGCTGCAGGCGACGATGCTGCCGCGCCGGCTTCCGCCCCTCACGGGCGGTGCGGTCACCGTGCGCTATCACCCGGCGAGCGTCGGGCGGGACATCGGCGGCGACTGGTACGACGTGATCGCGCTGCCCCAGGGGCGGACGGGGCTGGTGGTGGGCGATGTGCAGGGCCACGACACCCATGCGGCCGCCGTCATGGGCCAGCTGCGCATCGCCCTGCGCGCCTACGCCAGCGAGGGGCACTCCCCGGAGACCGTGCTGGTGCGGGCCTCCCGCTTTCTGGCCGAGCTGGACACCGAGCGCTTCGCGACATGTACGTACATCCAGGCCGACCTGGAATCCGGGGCGCTGCACCTCGCACGGGCCGGCCATCTCGGCCCGCTGATCAGCAACAGCTCCCGGCACATCGACTGGCCCGAGGTCCGCGGCGGGCTGCCGCTGGGCCTGGCCACGCACTTCGGGCACGACCACTTCCCGGAGACCCAGCTGTTCCTGGAGCCGGGGTCGACGCTGCTGCTGTGCACCGACGGCCTGGTGGAACAGCCCGGCCGGGACATCTCCGCGGGCATCGACGCGCTGTCCGCGGCGGTCCGCGCCGGGCCCACGGACCTGGAGGCGCTCGCCGACCGGCTCTCGGACCATCTGTGGGCCGATCCCGGCTCCGAGGACGATATGGCCCTTCTGCTGCTGCACCGGCTGCCCGGTCCCGGGGGCGCCACCACACCGCGGATGCGGCTGCATGTCCATCAGGCCGATCCGTCGGGCACCGCGGAGGTCCGCTCCGCGCTGCGGCGCATCCTGGACCAGTGGCGGGCGGGCGCCGTCATGCACAACATCGAGGTCGCCGCCTCCGAGCTGATCGCCAACGCGCTGACGCACACCGAGAGCGGCGCCCTGGTCTCCGTGGAGCTGCTGCCCGGCACCCCGAGCAGGATCCGGCTGGAGGTCGAGGACCGCTCCAGCCGCTGGCCGCGGCGGCGCAGCCCCGGGGAGACCGCCACGTCGGGCCGGGGGCTGATGCTGGTCGAGGCCCTCGCCGACGAGTGGGGCGCCGAGCCGCGCGGCGCGGGCAAGGCCCTGTGGTGTGAGTTCGCGGTGCCGGACACGACGGATCTCGCACACTGAGTTCGCTGTGTGTGCCGGGGAATTGCCGGGCCGGGCTGAGGAATTGGCGGTACGTCAGGGCTGCGGCATGTCAGTGCTGCGGTACGTCGGTGCTGCGGTACGTCAGTGGTGGGGAGCCGGACGTCAGGTCCGGTGATGTCGTCCCGCGCCCGGTCCGCAAGGGGCCGAGCCGACCAACCTGGCCGTTGGCCGACTCGGCCTGACCGGAACGTACCCTCTCACGTCCCCGGCGAAAACCGCTCCGGCACGCGCGCCCGTCGGGGCCAACTCCCGTGCCGCGCCGCGGTCCTCAGTCCTCCGGCCCGTACCACAGCGTCGTCATGTTGCAGAACTCCCGCATGCCGTGGCCGGAGAGCTCCCGCCCGTAGCCGGAGCGCTTGGCGCCGCCGAACGGGAGGCCCGGGTGGGAGGCGGTCATCCCGTTGAAGAAGACCCCGCCGGCCTGCAGATCGCGGGCGAGGCGGTCCTGTTCGTCGGGGTCCCGGGTCCAGGCGTTGGAACTGAGCCCGAACGGGGTGTCGTTGGCGACCCGCACCGCCTCGTCCACGTCGGCGACGCGGTAGAGCGTGGCGACCGGCCCGAACGCCTCCTCGTGGTGGATGCGCATCTCGGGGGTGATGCCGGACAGCACCGTCGGCTCGTAGAACCAGCCGGCGCGGTGCTGCGGCGGGCGCTGTCCGCCGCACAGCGCGGTGGCACCCTTGTGGACCGCGTCGTCGACGAGCTCCTCCAGGTCGGAGCGGCCCTGTTCGCTGGAGAGCGGCCCGATGTCGGTGTTCTCGTCCATCGGGTCGCCGACCGTCAGCGCGGTCATCCGGCCGGTGAACCGCTCGGCGAAGGCGTCGTAGACGTCCTCGTGCACGATGAACCGCTTGGCCGCGATGCACGACTGCCCGTTGTTCTGGACGCGCGCGGTGACCCCGACGCGGGCCGCCTTGTCGAGGTCGGCGGAGGGGAGCACGACGAACGGGTCGCTGCCGCCGAGTTCGAGGACGGTCTTCTTGACCTCGTCGCCGGAGATGGAAGCCACCGAGCGGCCGGCCGGTTCACTGCCGGTCAGGGTCGCGGCGGCGATCCGCGGGTCGCGCAGGAGGTCCTCGACCGCACCGGAGCCGATCAGCAGGGTCTGGAAACAGCCCTCGGGGTAGCCGGCCCGGCGGAAGAGTTCCTCAAGGTAGAGCGCGGTCTGCGGGACGTTCGAGGCGTGCTTGAGCAGCCCGGTGTTGCCCGCCATCAGGGCGGGCGCGGCGAATCGTACGACCTGCCAGAGCGGGAAGTTCCAGGGCATCACCGCGAGGACGGTGCCGAGGGGGCGGTAGCGCACCACGGCGCGCCGCGCGCCGGAGTCGCTGACGTCGGTGGGGTCGGGGTGCTCGTCGGCGAGCAGCGCCTCGGCGTGGGTGGCGTACCAGCGCATGGTCTTGGCGCACTTCGCGGCCTCCGCGCGCGCCTGGGCCAGCGGTTTGCCCATCTCGGTGGTCATGGTGCGGGCGATGCCGTCCTGGTCGGCGTCGAGCAGGTCGGCGGCCGCGAGCAGCAGTTCCCTGCGGCGGGCGAAGCTCGTGGTGCGGTGCTCCTGGAAGGCCTGCTCCGCCCGGACCAGATGATCTTCGATCTCGCCCGCGTTGAGCGCGTCGAAGGTCTTCAGGGTCTCGCCGGTGGCCGGGTTGACCGTGGCGATGGCCATGATCAGCACCTCCTTGGTGGTGCGGGGACGTGGTACCCGCGGTATACGGGGCGAAAGTCCGGGCGGCTCCTAGGAGAGCGGCGAAGGAGCCGGGGACGGCTCCGGGACCGGGTCGGGATCGGGTCCGGGCGGACGGGGTATCGGCGACGGTTCCGGCGGTATGGGTTCCGGTGGCGCGGGCGGGACCGGCGGGCCGGGGAGCGGGTCGGGGACGGGGTTCGGCGGTGGGCCCCCCGGCTCCGGCGTGGGCTGCGGGTCGCGGTCGAGCGTGCGCTCACTGCACGTATGCGGTTGCCGCTGCACTGCGGGCCTCCAGAATGAGACGGCTAGTGGCACATGAGCCCCCGTACCCGAGTTTCGCCCGTCCATGGCCCCGGCGCACGGCGGATTGCCGCGGACGGGTTGCGCGGGGGACGGGCCCGGCGTATATGACCCGATCGGGCGGCGCCGGGCACGCCGGTCACGCCCTACCGTGCGGTCATGCCCATGACGCGGACAAGGACGACGACACGCCTGGCGACGGCCCGCCCCCGGCTCGGGGCCAGGGCGGTCGCGCTGCTGTCAGCGGCCGGGGTGGTGCTGGGTGTGCCTGCCGCCCCCGGCTCGGCGGCCACGCCGCCCGCCGTCTCCCCCACTCCGCGCGTCCCCCTCCCCGCCACCATGGCCGACACCGGCGGCGGCACCCAGCTCGTCACCGCCCGTGCGCGCACCACCGGCGCCACCACCGGGACCGTGCGGTGGTGGCAGCGGCACAACGGCCGCTGGCGGCAGGTGGGTTCGGCACCGGCCCGTTTCGGGGCCGGCGGGCTGGCCGAGGGCGGCAGCCGGGTGCAGGGCACCGCGACCACCCCGACCGGGCTGTACGACCTGCCGTTCGGCTTCGGGACCGCGCCGGCGCCGCCCGGCACCACGACCCCCTACCGCAGGGTCGGCGCCGCCTCCTGGTGGTGCGAGGACAACGCCTCCGCCTCCTACAACCGCTGGGTGGACCCCCTGCCCCCGGACTGCGCGCCCGGTGAGTCCGAGCGGCTGGCCGACTATCCGACGCAGTACGGCCGGGCCCTGGTCATCGGCTTCAACTACCACCGTCCGGTGCGCGGCCGCGGCGCCGGGATCTTCCTCCATGTCCACGGGAGGGGCGCCACGGCCGGCTGTGTGTCCGTACCGGCCGGGGCGATGGCGCGGATCCTGTCCTGGGTGCGGCCCTCCGCACATCCGCATATCGCCCTCGGCACCGCGTCCGGGCCGACCGCGCTCACCCGCTACTGAGCGGTGCCGAGGTGAGCGGGAAGTGGCAGGCCACCCGGTGGCCCGCCGTCTCCGGCTCGGCCGGCGGCGGCTCGGTGGTCGCGCACAGTGCCGTCGCGAGCGGGCAGCGGGTGCGGAAGCGGCAGCCGGAGGGCGGGTCGGCCGCCGAGGGGGCTTCGCCGCCGAGCGGGGTGCCGGGCGGGACGGCGTCCGGATCGGGTGTGCTGACGCTGTCCAGCAGACCTCGGGTGTACGGGTGCAGGGGGCGGGTGAAGACCTGCTCGGCGGGGCCGGTCTCGACGAGCTTGCCGAGGTACATCACGCCGACGGAGTCCGCGAGATGCCGCACCACCGCCAAGTCGTGCGAGATGAAGAGATAGCCGATCCCCTTCTCGCGCTGCAGTGCGCGCATCAGGTTGAGGATCTGCGCCTGGACCGAAACGTCGAGCGCGGAGACCGGCTCGTCGGCGACGACGAGGGACGGGCCCGGCACCAGGGCGCGGGCCAGGCCGAGGCGCTGGCGCTCGCCACCGGAGAATTCGTGCGGGTAGCGGTCCACCGCACCGCGCGGCAGCCCGACGTCGTCCAGCAGCCCGGCGATCCGCCGCCGCTGCTCGGTGCGGTCGCCGATGCCCTGGATGACCAGCGGTTCGCGCAGTACGGCGCCCACCCGCATCCGCGGGTCCATGGCCGCGGCGGAGTCCTGGAACATCAGCTGGACGGCCCGCCGGTGGGTGCGCAGCTCCCGCTTGTTCAGAGTGGCGATATCGCGTCCGGCGATGTGGATGGTGCCGCCGGTGGGCGCCTCCAGGCCGACGGCCATCCGGCCGAGGGTGGACTTGCCGCAGCCGGACTCCCCCACGATGCCGAAGGTCTCACCGCGTCGGACGGTGAGCGAGATCCCGGCCACGGCACTGACCTCGGCGGCCCCTTTGCGGCGGGCGAAGGGGCCGCCGTGCAGCGGGTAGGTCTTGCTGACATCGGCGAGCCGCAGGAGGGGTTCGTCCGTGCGCACCGTGGGCGCGGCGGGGACGGGCGGACGCGGCTCGGCGGCCGGGGCGGCGCCGGAGGTCGGGGTGGCGCCGGAGGTCGGGGTGGCGCCGGAGGTTGCGGCCACGCCGGAAAACGGGCCGGCGCCGGGTACCGGTCCCGTGGGGTGGAAGCAGGCGAAGGCATGGGCGGTGGCGGGTGCGGTGGCGGCGGGTGCGGTGGCGGCGAGGCCGTCGGTGAGCTCCGGCTCGGCGGTGTGGCAGAGGTCGGTGACGAAGCCGCAGCGGGGGGCGAAGCGGCAGCCGGCCGGGCGGGTGGTGAGGGTCGGCGGCAGCCCCGGGATGGTGGCCGGCGGCCGCCCTTCGGCGGTGGCGCGGTCGGGGAGGGCGGCGAACAGCGCCTGGGTGTAGCGATGCCGTGGAGTGGCGAACAGCGGGCGGACCGGGGCCCGTTCGGCGATCCGGCCGCCGTACATCACCGCGACCCGGTCGACCCGGCGGGCGATCACCCCGAGGTCGTGGCTGACCAGGATCATCGCCATGCCGAGGCGGGCCCGCAGGGAGTCGATGAGTTCCAGGATCTGGTGCTGGGTGGTGGTGTCGAGGGCGGTGGTCGGTTCGTCGGCGATCAGCAGCCGGGGCTCGCACACCAGGGCCATGGCGATCGCGACGCGCTGCCGCATGCCACCGCTGAGCTGGTGCGGATAGTTCTTCAGCCGTTCGGCCGGGCGCGGCAGACCGACCAGCCGCAGGGTCTCCTCGGCCCTGGCCCAGGCCTCGGCCCTGGTCAGCCGGGTGTGCAGCAGCAGGGGTTCGGCGACCTGGGCGCCGATGGTGAGGGTGGGGTTGAGGGAGGTCAGCGGGTCCTGGAAGACCATGCCGACGGTGTGGCCGCGGACCTTCCGCAGCACGGGTTCCGGGGCGGCGGCGAGATCGGTGCCGTCGAACAGGATCCGGCCGCCGGTGATCTTCCCGCCGGGCGGCAGCAGGCCGAGGACGGACAGCGCGGTCATGGTCTTCCCGCAGCCGGATTCGCCGACGATGCCGAGCGCCTCACCGGGGACGAGGTCGAGGTCGATCCCGTCGAGGGCCCGGACGGTGCGGCCGCGGCCGGCGATCTCCACCTGCAGAGCGTCGATCATCAGGAGCGAGTCGGTCATGGTGTGGTTCCTCGCTTCAGTTCGTCCGGAACCGCGTCGGTTCTTCGGGGAAAGCCGCGTCAGTTCGTCGGGGAGACCCGCGTCGGTTCGCCGGGAAGCCGGCGTCAGGGCTTCTTCAGCCGTACGTCGAAGGCGTCCCGCAGACCGTCTCCGACGCAGTGGAAGGCGGCGACGGTCAGCACGATCGCGAGGCCCGGCGGGAAGATCAGCCACCAGTGGCCGACCTGGGTGTAGGTGAGGCCGGCCGAGAGCAGGGAGCCCCAGTCGGCGGCGGGCGGCGGGAGGGACAGGCCCAGGAAGGACAGATAGGCGACGTAGAGGATGGCGTCGGCCACCTGGAAGGTGGCGTTGACGATGACGGTGCCGAGGGCGTTGGGGAGGATGTGCCGGAAGACGGCACGGCCGCCTCCGCCGCCCATCAGCCGCATCGCGTGGATGTAGTCGCGGCTGCGCAGCGCCAGCGCCTCACCGCGGACGAGGCGGGCCGGGGAGAGCCAGGCGACGGAGGCGATGATCAGGATGAGGAGGGGCTTGCCGGGGGTGACGATCGCGGCCACCACGACGAGCAGGAAGAGCGCCGGAATGGCGAGTGCGGCATCGGTGACGCGCATCATCACCGCGTCCGCCCAGCCGCCGAAGTAGCCCGCGACGGCGCCGTAGACCGTCCCGAAGAGGGTGGCCAGCAGCCCTGCCGCCAGCCCGACTTCGAGGGAGGTCCGGCCGCCGTACATCAGCCGGCCCAGCTCGTCGTGGCCCAGGTCGGTGGTGCCCAGCGGATGGCCCGCGCCGGGGGCCCGGCCGGCCTGGGCGAGGTCGGTGTGGATCTGGTCGGTGGGGTGGACCAGCGGCCCGAGGAAGCAGAAGGCGCACAGGACGAGCAGCACCAGGGCGCCGGTGAGGGCGAGTTTGTTGCGGGCGAAGACGGCCAGGGTGCGGCGGGCGGGGCCGGGGGTGGCCGGGGCGGTGTCCGTCCGGGCGGCGGCGTCGAGGGAGGAGGGCGTCACGTCACGCTCCTGATGCGCGGGTCGAGGACGGCATAGGCGATATCGGCGATCAGGGAACCGAGGACGGTGGCGGTGCCGACGACGAGGGTGACGCCGAGCAGGACGGGGAAGTCCGAGCTCTGGGCGGCGTTCCAGAACAGCAGCCCCATTCCCGGGTAGTTGAACATCGACTCGACGACGAGGGTGCCGCTGAAGAGGGTGGGGAGGTAGAGGCCGAGGAGGGTCGCCAGCGGGATGAGGGCGTTGCGCAGCACATGTCGGGTCATGAGGCGGGCGGGCGACTGCCCCTTGGCGCGGGCGGTGCGTACGTAGTCCTCCCCGAGGTTGTCGAGGACGGCGGAGCGCATATAGCGGCTGAAGGCGGCGATGATGCCGAGCGCGGCGGTCACGACGGGGAGGACGAGAGCGGGCAGTTCGGCGAGGAGGCCGCCCACCGTGTCGGCCTGTGGCGCCTCGGCGGGCAGCAGGGGGAGCTCCTGGCTGAAGACCAGGATGAGCACCAGGCCGAGGAAGAACACCGGAGTGGCGTAGGCGAGGAAGGCCGCAGCGGTCAGCACGTGGTCGACGGCCTTGCCGCGGCGTACGGCCTGGAGGATGCCCAGCGGGACGGCGAGCAGCGCGGCGAGCGCCAGGGCGAGGCCGGCGAGCAGTGCGGTCTTGGGCAGCCGCTCGGCGAGCAGCGCGAAGACGTCCTGGTTGAGCTTGTAGGACTCGCCGAGGTCACCGGTGAGCAGCCGTCCCAGGTACCTGAGGTACTGCTCGGGCAGGGAACGGTCGTACCCCTGCTGGTGGTTGAAGTGGTCGACGGCCTCCGGGGTGGCCTGCACACCGAGGATGGCGCGGGCCGGGCCGCCGGGGAGCAGATGCAGCAGGACGAAGACGATCACGGAGACCAGCAGCAGCACGACGAGGGCCTCGACGAGGCGCTTTACCAGGAAACGGATCACCGGCCGGCCCCGCCCTTCTTCACGAAGTACCAGTTCTGCGGCGCCAGGGACAGGGTCGGGTTCTGGTCGACGCCGCGCAGATCGTTGCGGATGACGGAGACCTGGTAGGCGGGGTTGGGGGTCCACAGGACCGGGAGCTGACGGGCCACCTCCCGGCCGTAGTCACGCAGGGCGGCCGGGTCGTCGGAGTACTCGGTGGCCCGGATCAGCCGGTCGGTGCGGAAATCGGACCAACTTCCCATGTTCGAGGGCGCATTGCTCGCGAAGATCTTTTCTCCGCTGGGGTCGGGCGGGAAGTACCAGCTGCCCTGGGTGCCGAAGAAGCCGAGCTGCCACTGCGCGCAGCGGGGTTCGGTCCGTTTACAGGGGACGGTGGTGCCCAGGACGGTGTTCAGCGGCTGCTGCCGGATGTCGAGAGTGATGTCTGCCTTACCGAATTCGGACTTGATGACCTGCATGGTGTTGGAGGTCTCGGTCGAGCCGGACTGGGCGAGTAGCGTGAGCCGCAGCTCCTGGCCGTCCTTGATGCCCGCACCGCACTCCCCCGCGCCGGTCCCGGGCCGTACACAGCGCAGCACACCGGCCCGCCCGGCCCAGCCGTGCCCGGCGAGCAGCGCCTTCGCCCGCCGGGGGTCGTACGGATACGGGTCGCGGTCGAGGAGACCTGCGGGGACCGGGCCGAGGGTGGGTGCGGCGCTGCCGTGCCAGACCACCCGGGACAGCGCCTTCTGGTCGATCAGATGCTGGAGCGCCTGGCGCAGATAGGCCTGGCGCAGCAGCGGTCCGGCCGTGGGGTGCTGGAAGTTGAGGACGATATAGGTGATCGCCCAGCCTTCCCACGGGTCGATCCGGTAGCCCATCTCCCGGAATTTCGCCGACTGCGCCATGATCGAGGGCGGGATATAGCCGTAGTCGACGCCGCCGGCGCGCAGCACATTGAATGCGGAGTCGGCGGTGGTGAAGGGCTTGAGGACCACACGGTCGAGATGGGGTGTGTCAGGCCCTCGGTAGCGCTTGTTGGGAATCAGGGAGACCTGCCCGGAGGTCGCCCATTTCTCCACCTTCCAGGGCCCGTTGACGGTCTGCCACAGGGGGTCGGTGGCGAACCGGGAGAATTGCCTGGCGTGCCGCATCAGCCGGGCGAAGGCCCGCTCGGGGCTCTGGTTACCGGGGTTCCAGGCGTGTACGGGGAGGGCGACGAAGTCCTGGAGTTCGTTGGCGGTGAACCAGGCCGGGTTGTAGGCGCGGTCCAGCCGGAGACGGAAGGTCCGGTCGTCGACGATTTCGAAGGCCTTGACGTCATCCGGCATCAGTCCGGGCGAATAACCGGCCCAGTCCTTCTTGTTGTGCTTGATCAGATCGAACCAGAACTTCACATCGCGGGTGGTGACAGGCTTTCCGTCGGACCATTCACGCCCCTTTTTCAGGGTGATGGTGACCGTTTTGTTGCCGTCGCGGTAGCGGGGCCTTTCCGCGAGGCCGCGGGGCGAGTCCATGGTCAGCGCCGCGCCCTTGCGCTCGGGGGTGAACAGCGGCAGGAACAGCAGGTTCTGGATGGCGCTGTTGTAGGACGCCAGGTAGCCGGGGGCGCCGATGGGGAAGATCCAGTTGGGAGTGGCGGCGGGCGGCAGCGCCATGGTGACGGTGCCGCCCTCGACGGGTGTGCCGCCGGTGACACCGAGGTCGGTGACAACGTTGCCAGGCGGCCCGCAGCTGATGAGCACGAAGGTACCGAGCAGGACGGCGGCCGCCATACGCCCCAGGGACCCGCGGATGCGTGTGGTGCGCGGACCCATGCTGCCTCCGGGGGAGTCGGCCGGTCGAAGTGCGAGCAAAGTACGGAGGGCCGGGAAAAGAAGTCAAGACCCTGGCGAAACAAGGCCAACTGGGGTCTCTTGTCGGCGAGTTCGAGCGCCGTCCGCCCTTGGCGCCGGCGAACTCACCATCAGTGCGGACGTCTGCGGCCCGGACGCGGGGCTGCTGGGCGCCGGCCACGCCGTGCCGCCCCGGCTGCCCGCCACGGACGGGTTCCGCTCGCCGGCCACCGCCCGCTGAGGCGCTCTGGTCAACTCCCGCCCGCCCGAGGGAAAGTGAGCCCCATGTCGTCCACCCCTTCCGGTTCCCGGCTCCGCATCGGCATCGGCGGTATGGCCATCGAGTCCAGCCAGTTCTGCCCGCACCGCTCGGGATACGACGACTTCCGCATCACCCGGGAGCGTGCGCTGCTGGACCGCTACACCTGGATCCGGCCGGACGGCGAGCTGTCCGGACTCGTGGAGTGGGTGCCGCTGGTGCATGCCGTCGCGGTGCCCGGCGGGCCGGTCGAGCGCGCCGCCTACGACCGCATCAAGGACGAACTGACCTTCCGGATCGAGGAGTCGGGCCCGCTGGACGGGCTGGTGTACGACATCCACGGCGCCATGAGCGTGATCGGGCTGGATGACGCGGAGGCCGATCTCACCGCCGCGGTACGGGCCGCGACCGGCCCCGGCACCCTGATCTCGGCCGCCATGGATCTGCACGGCAATGTCTCGCGCCGCTTCGCCGAGCACCTCGATCTGCTCACCGCGCACCGGATGGCCCCGCACGAGGACGCCTGGGAGACCCGGGAGCGGGCCGCCCGCAAGCTCGTCGAGCGGCTGGTCCACGGGCGGGGCCGCCCGCACCGGGCCTGGGCGCAGATTCCCGTCCTGCTCCCCGGCGAGAAGACCAGCACCCGGCTGGAACCGGCCAGATCGCTCTACGGACGGCTGGCCTCGGTCGAGGCGCTCGACGGGGTCGTGGACGCGGCGATCTGGGTGGGCTACGCCTGGGCCGACGAGGCACGCTGCCGGGCCGCCGTGGTGGTCACCGCGGACGATCCCGAACTCGCCCTGGCGCAGGCCGGATCGCTGGCCCGTGCGTACTGGGACGCCCGGCGCGACTTCGTCTTCGTCGGCCCGACCGGTGACGCCGACAGCTGTATCGCCCGCGCCGTCGCCTCCCCCGCCCGCCCGTTCCTGATCAGCGACTCCGGCGACAACCCGACCGCGGGCGGCGCCGGGGACCTCGCGTACATGCTCGGCCGGCTGCTGGCCCACGAGGAGCTGGCGAGCGGCCGGGTCACCGCGCTGCACCCGGGCATCACCGACCCCGAGGCCGTCGCCGTCTGCTGCGCCGCCGGGGTGGGCGCCGAGGTCACGCTCGGCGTGGGCGGCCGGTTCAGCGCCGGCACCGGCCCGCACACCGCACCGTATGTGCTGACCGGCACGGTCACCGCCGTGGAAGAGCCGGCCGGACCCGGCCCCGGTGCGCCGCGCGGGAACCCGGCCTACGACGGCGGCGGCCGGTCCGCGGCCGTCACCTGCGGTGGGGTGACGGTGGTGCTGACCGAGCGGCGCAAGCCGTTCCACACCCGCGCGGACTTCGGCCCACTGGACCCGCTCGCCTACGACCTGGTGGTCGTCAAGATCGGCTATCTGGAACCCGAGCTGTACGAGATGGCCGCGGACTGGCTGCTCGCCCTCACCCCCGGCGGCGTCGACCAGGACCTGCTGCGCCTCGGACACCACAAAGTACTGCGGCCCCTCTACCCCTTCGACGACGAGGGGTTCGAGGATCCGGGGCTGACACCGGTGTTGCTGTAGGGAGGCCGGGGACCCCCCGCCCTCACGGCTGTGGATCGCGGGCGTCGTAGCGGGCGAAGGCCCGGCGGCTGAGGCCGAGCGCGGTGACGGCCAGGAGGCAGGCCAGGCCGCCGCCGATCACCGCGGTGGCCGGGGAGGTCAGATCGGCCGCCGAGCCGGCGAGGAAGTCCCCGAGCCGCGGGCCGCCGGCGACCACGACGATGAAGACTCCCTGGAGCCGGCCGCGCATCTCGTCCGGTGTCGCGGCCTGCAGCATGGTGCTGCGGAACACCATCGAGACGGTGTCCGCGCAGCCTGCCACGGCCAGGAAGAACAGCGCCGGCCACAGATGCCGGGAGAGCCCGAAGCAGGCGATGGCGGCGCCCCAGGAGGCCACCGCGATCAGGATGGCGAGGCCGTGCCGGCGGATGCCGCCGAGCCAGCCGGAGAACAGCCCGCCCAGTACGGCGCCCACCGCGGGCGCGGCGACCAGCAGTCCGACGGTCTTGGCGTCCCCGGCGAACCAGAGCACCGCGACCGCGGGGAACAGTGCGCGCGGCTGGGCGAGCACCATCGCCGCGAGGTCGGAGAAGAACGTCATCCGCAGATTCGGCCGGGTGGCGAGGAAGCGCAGGCCGTCCAGGACGGAGGCCCGGCGACGCGGTCCCTCTCCCTGGTCGGGGTGCATGGACGGCAGCCGCCACATCGCGTAGAGCGAGCCGCTGAAGGCCACCACATCGATCAGATACGCGGTCTGATAGCCCCACAGGCCCACGATGACCCCGCCCAGCATCGGTCCGCCCATCAGACCGAGGTTGCTGGTCAGGGAGTTGAGGGCGTTGGCGGCCGGCAGCTGCTCGGTGGGCAGCAGCCGCGGGATCATCGAGCTGCGGGCCGGTGAGTTCATCGCGAAGCAGACGGCCTGGCAGGCGACGACGGTGTAGAGCAGCCAGACCCGGTGGTATCCGGCCACCGCGGCGGTGGCCAGGATCAGGGACATCACCGTCGCGCCCATGGCGCTGTAGAGGCCCAGCTTGCGGCGGTCGACGGTGTCGGCGATGGCGCCGCCGTAGAGCCCGAAGACGACCAGTGGGACCAGTGAGCACAGCCCCACCAGGCCGACCGAGAAGGTGGAGTGGGTGATGGCATAGACCTGCAGGGAGACCGCGAGCGCGGTCATCTGCTGGCCCATCCAGGAGATGGTGTTGCCACACCAGAGACGGCGGTAGTCCGGGGAGGTGCGCAGCGGGGTCAGATCGGCGAATATCCGTGAGCGCAGGGGTATTTCGCCCTTTTCGGAGGTCGTTGTAGAGGGCACGCGGCAGTAAAGCACGCGTCGGGGACACCGGGGGTGCCGGGGCGGGAAGAGGCACTCCGGCCGCTCACCCCTTACGCCCGGCGCGTGCGCGGGGAAATGTGGGTGGAGGGCCGGCCGGCTCGCCCGTCCCCGGCGGTCCCGGCGGGGTACGTCATGGCGCCGGGCGGTCCGGTGGCCAGGAGGGCGCTGCCGCCCCCGCGGTGTCCGCCGGTCTCACCAGCGCCAGCGGGTCGCGGCGGCGATCTCCTCGGCCTCGCTGTCGGCGAAGTGGGCCTCCTCGGCACGCCGGACCGCGAGCACCGCGCCGTGCAGTACCTCGCCCATCGCCTCGTACAGCGGGGCGGACTTCTCCAGCCGGTCGGCCGCCTCGGTGAGGGTGGCGGGCAGCCGTACGATGCCGCGCCGGGCACGTTCGCGGACGCCGAGGATGCCCGGGTCGCCGGTCTGCGGTGCCGGCAGCTGCGCCGCGGACTCGATGCCGTGCAGTCCCGCGGCGAGTACCGCGCCGACCGCGAGATACGGGTTGGCGGCGGCGTCGAAGGTCTTGACCTCGGCGTGGCCGCCGTCCGGGTCGTCGGGGGCGCCGGTGATCAGACGCAGCGCCGCCTCCCGGTTCTCCACACCCCAGCACTGGTAGATGCCGGCCCAGCGGGAGGGCTGCAGCCGCAGATAGCTGGCGGGTGAGGGGCAGCCGATGGCGAGCAGGGCGGGCAGGGCGTTCAGGACGCCGCCGAGGAAGGCCACCGCGTCCGGCGCCAGGCCCCAGGGGGCGTCGGGGGTGCGGTGCAGGCTCGCACCGTCGCGGTACAGGCCGAGGTGGAGGTGGCAGCCGTTGCCGACCTCTCCGGCGACGACCGACGGGGCGAAGGAGGCCCGCAGCCCGTGCCGGGCGGAGACGGCGCGGACGGTCTCGCGGACCAGCACCACATCGTCGGCGGCGCGGACGGGGTCGCCCGGGGCGGTGGTGACCTCGAACTGGCCCGGGGCGTACTCGGGGTGGAGCTGGAGGACGTCGATGCCCTGGACGGCCAGCGCCTCGGTGACATCGCGGAGGTAGTCGGAGAGTTCGACGACCCGGGTCATGCCGTACGCGGGGCCCGCGCAGGGGTAGTCGAGCACCTCGTCCGGACCGGTGGCGGCCGGGTGGTGTCCCTCCGGGGCGCGGGTGACCACCCATTCGGTTTCGAAGCCCATCCGCAGCTCCAGCCCGGCCGCGTGGGCCCGCTCCACCATCCGCCGGGCGAACTGCCGCTGGCAGGCGGGGTGCGGCCGGCCGAGCAGGTCGTAGCGGTCCACCGGCGCCCAGGCCCAGCCGGGCTGTGCGGCGAGTACGGTGAGGCGGTCCAGGTCGGGGAAGAGCCGCAGGTCCCCGTCGGGTCCGCCGAGGTGCTCGGACGCGGTGATGGCGTCGTCGGAGGTGAAGACGTCGAAGACGGGCGACATCCCGACGCCGCGCTCCGCGGCAGCGGTGAGCCGCTGCGCCGGAATGGTCTTGACGCGGGTGACGCCGGCGTTGTCCACCCAGGTCAGCGCCACATTCCGGACACCTTCCGCCTCCAGTCGCGCCGCCGACCGGCGGGCTTCCTCGCGCTGTTCCACAGCCCGCGTTCCCATAGAGCCGTCCTCATTCGACCGTGCCGGTGCCCGGCACCCGTGCCCGCTGATCGCCCTTGCCGGCCCGGCTCGACGCCGCCCGGTCAGGAGCAGTTGAACTCGCACCATACGCACTTTCCGCTGCCGCGTGGTTCCACACCCCAGACGTCCGCCAGGCGGTCCACGAGGAGCAGACCGCGGCCGGAGACGCCGGCCTCACCGGGCTCACGGCGTCGCGGCAGGCTGCTGGAGTGGTCCTCGACCTCCAGCCGCAGCAGCCGCCCGACGCTGTGCGGCATACGGATGTTGACCACGGCCTCGCCGTCGGTGTGCAGCAGCGCGTTGGTGATCAGCTCGTCGGCGACCAGTTCGATCTCCTCGGCGCGGTCCGCCGCGCCCCAGGCGCGTACCGCGGCCCGGATCATGTGCCGGGCGGCGGAGAGGCCTTCTGGGTCGGCGGGCGCGATGTGCTGGCGGAACCGTCCGACGATGTCGTGCTCCGGGGCGCCCAGCCGGCGGAGCAGCAGCAGCGCCATATCGTCCTCGCCGGTCCGGTCGCCCGCCGACTCGCAGAGCCGGTCGGCGAGTTGCTGGACGTCCTGGGGGCCGTCGCGGACCTCGCGGGCCAACTCCCGCATCCCGATGTCGAGGTCGGTGCCGGGCTGCTCGACGATGCCGTCGGTGCACAGCAGCAGGGTGTCTCCGGGGGCGAGCTGGACGGTGGTGACCGGGTAGTCGAGCCGCCGGAATTCGGAGGAGATCCCGAGCGGCAGCCCGCCGGCCACCGGCAGCCGGCGGCAGATGCCCTCGGCGTGCCGCAGCAGCGGATCGATATGGCCGGCCCGGACGATCCGGGCCGAGCCGGTGCTCAGGTCGGCGTCGACGTAGGTGCAGGTGGCGAAGCGGTCGGTGTCCAGCTCGTTGAGGAAGGCGGAGGCGCGGCCCATGACGGTGGCGGGGGCGTGCCCTTCGGCGGCGTAGGCGCGCAGCACGATCCGCAGCTGGCCCATCAGCGCCGCGGCCTGGGTGTCGTGGCCCTGGACGTCGCCGATGACGGCGGCGACCCGGCCATCGGGCAGCGGGATCACGTCGTACCAGTCGCCGCCGATGTCCCGGCCCATCCGGGCGGAGCGATAGCGGACGGCGATCTGGGCGCCGGGGATGCCGGGGATCCGGCGGGGCAGCATGGCCTGTTGGAGGCCGGCGGCGAGGTCGTGCTCCTGGTCGTAGAGCATGGCGCGGGCCAGGCTCTGCGCGATGCTGCTGCCGAGCGCCACCAGGACGTTGCGCTCCTGGTCGCGGAAGTCGCTCTCCCGCTCGAAGAACAGGCCGATCACCCCGATCGGGCGGCCCTGCGCGATCAGCGGCAGATAGGCGGCGGAGTTGACGTTCAGCGGCTCGATGGCCGGCCACAGCCGGGGGTATGTGTGCCGGAATTCGGCCCGGCTGCCCACGTAGCGCGGGGTGAGGGTGCGGACGACCTCACTCATCGGGAATTCGTCCCCCACCCGCGTGTATTCGAGGTCGGGGACGAAGCTGCCCGCCTTGCCCTCGGAGATCAGCCGGATGCGTCCCGCCTCGACGAGGCCCAGGATCACGTTCTCCGCGCCCAGCCGGCTCAGGCCCTGCTCATCGGCGAGCACCGCGATCACCTCACCGACCGTCCGGGCGTGCGCCAGGGCGGCGGTGGTGCGCTCGACGACGCTGGTGTGCCGCCGGCGCTCCTCATCGCCGGCGAGCCGCTCCGCCGCGTGGGTGTATTCGTGGCTGGCGTCGCGGACCACACCGATGACGCGGCGGGGCCGGCCGGTGTCGTCGCGGCGGATGCTGCCCTGGGAGTGGGTCCAGCGCAGCTCACCGTTGCGCAGCCGTACCCGGAAGTAGGCGCCGTAGGAGTCGCTCCCGTCCTTGAGCGCACGGGCGACCAGGGCGTCCAGACGGGCCGCCTCATGGGCCGGGACGCGGCAGTTGAGCGTGGCCGGACGGTCGTCGTACTCCGCCGGAAGCATGTCGAACACCTCGAGGGCGGGCGGGTCCATGTGCATCAGCCCGCTGTCGAGGTCCCAGTCGAAGGCGCCCATGCCGTTGAGGGCCAGGGTCAGGTCCGGGTGGGCGGGCCAGTCGTCCGGCACCGACACGGTGGGCCGCTTCGCTCCCCGGTCAGCCATGTCGTCACTTTGCCACATTCACCCGGATTGCGGCGTCTTCAGTCCGTTTACCCGGTCGGGCTGCGACAGCAGCCGCCACTTCACTGACTCCACTCTCAGGTATCCCGCAATTCCACGCCCTGGACCCGGCTATAGCAGGCCGGTACGCGCCCACCCCCTCCCCCAACCGTTGCGATGTTCTCAACACGCCTGTTACGGTCCCGGACCATGAAGGACCCCCCCGGAGACCGGGTCACCGACGACGCCGGAGAGGTCACGGACCGTGTCCGGCAGGTGATCGGCCGGCTCGGCTGCAGCCATCGCGAGTTCGCCCGCCGGATCGTGATGGACCCCTCGAAACTGTCCAGGTCACTGGGGGGTACCCGGCGTTTCACGCTGGCCGAGATCGTGCGCATCGCCGATATCGGCGCGGTCGACACCGGCTGGCTGCTCGGGGCCCCGGAGCGGCCCGCGGCGCCGCCCGGCCGCGAGCCTGCCGCCGTGCCCGAGGGCGGCCGGCCCCTGCAGATCGTGCGGGAGACCGTCCGGCTGATCGCCGAGCACGGCTTCCACGGCGTACGGGTCGCCGATATCGCCGCCGCCTGCGGTACCAGCCCGGCCGCCGTCCACTACCACTTCCCCGGCCGCGACGAGCTGCTGGAAGCGGCCGTGCGCTGGTGCATGGACGAGGACACCGAGCGCCGCGCCGCGGGGCTGGCCGCGGCCCCCGACGCCCGCGGCGAACTGCTGCACCTCATCGCGCTGCAGACCCCGCGCACCGATCAGCAGCGCCGCCAGTGGCTGGTCTGGCTCGATCTGTGGGCCCAGGCCGCCCGCTCCACCGCCGTGGGGCGTCTGCACGAGCACTACTACCGGCAGTGGCGCGCCACCGTCGCCGAGGTCGTACGCCGCGGCGTCGACCAGGGCGTCTTCCGCACCGTCGATCCGGAGTTCACCGCGCTCCGGCTGACCGCCCTGATCGACGGCCTGGCCACGCAGGTGCTCGCCACCGCGCCGGACAGCACCGGCCCCGACACCATGCACACCGCCCTGCTGGCCTTCGTCGAGAGCGAGCTCACCCCCGCCTCCGCCGTCTGACGCCGCCGTTCCCCGCCGGGCCCGAGGCACCCACCCCCATCGAAGGGACCCCCGTGAACCACGAGGTCATCATCACCTGCGCGCTCACCGGCGCCGGCGACACCGTCCGCCGCTCCCCGCACGTCCCCGTGACGCCCGAGCAGATCGCCGCATCGGCCGTCGAGGCGGCGGCCGCGGGCGCCGCGGTGGTGCACATCCATGTCCGCGATCCCGGGACCGGCGATCCCTCGCGCGACCCGCGGCTGTACGCCGAGGTGGTCGAGCGGATCAAGGAGACCGGCACCGACGTCGTCATCAACCTCACCGCCGGCATGGGCGGCGACCTGGTGATCGACCCCGACGCCCCGCTGCGGCAGCTGCCCGGTACGGACCTGGTCAGCGGTCTGGAGCGGCTGCCGCACGTCGAGGAACTGCTGCCCGACATCTGCACCCTGGACTGCGGCTCCCTCAACTTCGGCGACGGCTCCAACCTCTATGTCTCCACCCCCGACATGCTGCGGGCGGGCGCGAAGCGCATCCAGGAGCTCGGAGTGCGGCCCGAGTTGGAGATTTTCGACACCGGTCAGCTGTGGTTCGCCAAGCAGCTGCTGGCCGAAGGGCTGCTGGACGACCCGACCGTCTTCCAGCTGTGCATGGGCATCCCGTGGGGCGCGCCGGCCGACCCGGGGGTGCTGCAGTCGATGGTGCGGATGCTGCCCGAGGGCTCCCAGTGGGCGAGCTTTGCGCTCGGCCGGATGCAGATGCCGTGGGCCGCCCAGTCGATCCTCCTCGGCGGGCATGTGCGGGTGGGCCTGGAGGACAACCTGTACCTCAGCAAGGGCGTCAAGGCCACCAACGGGCAGCTCGTCGAACGCGCCGTCCAGATCACCGAGTTGCTCGGCGCCACGGTCGCCACCCCCGACCAGGCGCGCGCCCGGCTGGGCCTGAAGCCCCGCGCCTGACCCGCGGCCGCCCTCCCCCGTTCCTCCCCTCTCCTCCCTCCACCTGGAGCCGCTCCCCCATGCCTGAAACCACCCCTGCCCCCTGCACCCCCGAGGACGTACGCCGCATCGCCTGTATCGGCGCCGGAGTGATCGGCGGCGGCTGGGTCGCTCATTTCCTCGCCCGTGGCTACGACGTCACCGCCTGGGACCCGGCCGCGGACGCCGAGGACAAGCTCCGCCGCCTGGTGGCCGCCGCCTGGCCCGCGCTGGAACGGATAGGCCTGGCCGAGGGCGCCGCGCAGGACCGGCTGACGATCGCCCCCACCCTCGCCGAGGCGGTCGCCGACGCCGACTTCGTCCAGGAAAGCGCCCCGGAGAAGCTGGAGTTGAAGCGCTCCCTGCTCGCCGAGCTCGCCGCCGCGACCCGGCCGGGCGTGGTCATCGCCTCCTCCACCTCGGGCTATCCGATGACCGATATGCAGACCGCGGCCGAGGACGCCGGCCGCCTCGTCGTCGGCCACCCCTTCAACCCGCCCTACCTCATCCCGCTGGTCGAGGTCGTCGGCGGCGAGCAGACGGACCGCGAGGCCGTCACCTGGGCCTCCCGCTTCTATGACCTGGCGGGCAAGTCCGTGATCACCATGGACCGCGAGCTGCCCGGCTTCATCGCCAACCGTCTCCAGGAGGCGCTCTGGCGCGAGGCGCTGCACATGGTCGCCAACGGCGAGGCCTCGGTCGAGGACATCGACGCCTCGATCACCGAAGGACCGGGCCTGCGCTGGGCGTTCATGGGCCCCTGCCTGACCTTCGCGCTGGCCGGCGGCGAGGGCGGGATGGCCCATATGCTCGACCACTTCGGCCCGTCCCTGAAGTCGCCGTGGACCCGGCTGGAGGCGCCCGAGCTGGACCGTGAGCTGCGCGACGCCATGGTCGACGGCTGCCGGGAGGCCGCGGGCGGCCGTACGTACGCGGAGCTGGTCGCCGCGCGTGACCAGGGCGTCATCGACGTCCTTAGCGCCACGGGGCGGCTGGGGAGCACCCGATGACCGACGGCACACCGGGCGGCCCGCCCCTCTTCCGCCGGACCGTCCGGGACGAGTGGATCGACTACAACGGCCATCTCAGCGAGGCCTACTACGTCCTGGTCTTCGGCTTCGCGACCGACGCCCTCATGGACGCGGCCGGTCTCGACGCCGCCTACCGCGAGCGCACCGGCTGCTCCCTCTACACGGTCGAGGCCCACGTCCGCTACCTCCACGAGGTCGCCCGTGACAGCGAACTCACCGTCCGCACCACCGTGTTGGGCGTCGACGGCAAGAAGCTCCGACTCCTCCACGAGATGTTCGCCGGGGAACCCTCCGGCGAGCCGGTGGCCACCGAGGAGCTGTTCACCCTGCACATCGACCAGGCCGCCGGGCGCTCGGCACCCCTGCCGGCGACGGCCCGCGCGCACCTCACCGCCCTCGTGGCTCCGGCGCCGGAGTGGGCGGGACGCGGCATCCGAGAGGTGTGAGGCGCGGCGACGGCGTACGGACTGCCGGTGGGCCCCAGACCCGCCTCGCCCGCCTCAGCCGCCCCTGCTCCCTCCCGGTGCGATCCTGGACCGGGAGGGAGCCACCTCCCTCGCCCACCGAAGGGACGTGACCATGAGCACCACCCGAGGCCACCGCATCGACGTCACCGAAGGCACCGACCATGTCCGCGTCGAGATCGACGGACAGCTGATCGCCGAGAGCCGGCGCCCGCTGCTCCTCACCGAGACCGGCTATCCGGTGCGGTACTACCTCCCTCCCGAGGACGTCCGCACCGAGCTGCTCACCCCCTCCGAGACGCACACCGTCTGCCCCTTCAAGGGCACCGCCTCGTACTGGTCGCTCGCCGGCGGTCCGGAGGACATCGTGTGGGCCTACCCCGAGCCGCACCCCGAGGTCGCCCGGATCAAGGATCATTTCTGCTTCTACAAGGCCGAGTTGGCCTGAGCGGGAGCATCCCCGTCGCCCACCTCCGGCGGGAATAGGAAATACTCCTAACAATTCTGGGTGCGCAACCGTACGGCACCGTGCCCGCCCCCCGACGACGCCGGCCGGCCGCACGGCGCACAATCGAAGCGTGACCGACGCCGACAGCCCCCACGACCAGCCCCTCCCCTCCCGCCCGTCCGTCCCGCACCGGGCGGGCGACGAAGGCGGCGATCCGGCCTGCTGGCTGGACCAGGTGTGTGACGCCTGCGGCCGGATCAGGGAACGGCCCGGCAGTGCGGTCTGCGAGCACTGTGGCGCCGGGGCGTCGGACGCCGAAGGCACCGGCGTCCCCGACCGCGCCCCCGACCCCGTCGCCACGCCGCGCCGACGGGACCGTGACGAGGAGGGGCGCGCCCGTAGCGCCCGCCCGCGGGACGGGCTCGGCCGGCCGCTGCCGTACGGCTCCCCGGGCGTGGCCCGGCAGCCCGAAGGGGTGCCCCGGACGCCCGCGCAGTCGCTGACCGAGGCACAGCGGCTGCTCGACGACGGGATGCCGTTCCACGCCCATGAGGTGCTGGAGGACGCCTGGAAGGCGGCGCCGGAGGCGGAGCGCGAGCTGTGGCGCGGGCTCGCCCAGCTCGCGGTGGGACTCACCCATGCGGCACGTGGCAATGCCGTGGGCGGTACGTCGCTGCTCGACCGGGGTGCGGCGGCCATCGCGCCGTATGCCGACGCCGCCCCCTACGGGATCGATATCGCGGGACTCCTGGCCTGGGCCCGGGAGCTGACCGGGCGTCTGACCGGCTCCGGGGCCGTGCCGGCGGCGGAGTCCGCGCCCCGGCTGCGGGCGACGGGAGAAGCGACCGAAAACCGCCCCACCGGGGACGAGGTCTGAGACCGCCCTACAGGCGACCGGCGGGGCCGGGCTCCGCCGGGACGCGCGGAGCCGTCGCCGCTGTCGTACGCACCCCGGGCCAGGCCCCGGGCCTACGCCGTCCCTCCGCTCCGTCCACCGCGGGCGCGTGCCTGCCGCAAGCGGGTGAGCAGGGCGCCCAGCCCGAGTGCCGCGAGGCCGGCGCCGCCCGCCCCCAGGGCGAGGGTGGCGCGCCCGGGAGAACCGTCGCGGGCCTCGGTGCCGGTGACATCGGCAGCCACCGGGCGCATCGGGCCGCCGCCGTCGTGGGCGGCACGTACGGCGTGCAGGGTGCCCACCGGCTGGGCCGTGCCGGCGGTACGGAAACCCCAGTCCAGGAGGGCGCCGGCTTCCTTGTAGACGGCGTTGTACTCCTTCGACTGGGGGTTCAGCACGGTGACCAGGAGGGTGCGGCCGTTCCGGCGCGCGGCGGCGATCAGCGTGTTGCCGGCCTTGGAGGTGTAGCCGTTCTTGACGCCGATCAGGCCGGGGTAGCGGGACATCCCGTGCGAGCCCACCAGCAGGCGGTTGGTGTTCTCGATCTGCGTGGTGCCGCCCGCGGCGGGGAACGTGGCGCGGGGGGTGGCGCAGTAGCGGGCGAAGTCCTCGTTGGCGAGCCCGGCGCGGGCGAAGACGGTCAGGTCGTGGGCGGAGGACACCTGACCGGGCGCGTCATAGCCGTCCGGGGACTTGACGGTGGTGTCGCGCGCGCCGAGTTTCCTGGCGTTCTCCTGCATCTCCTCCGCCGTGGTCCGCCAGCCGCCGTTCATCGCGGCCAGTACGTGCACCGCGTCGTTGCCGGAGCGGAGGAAGACCCCGCGCCACAGGTCGCCGACGGTGTAGCGGCGGCCCTGCTGGACGCCGACGACGCTGCTGCCGGCCCCGATTCCCGCGAGGTCGGCGGAGCTGACCCGGCGTACCGTGCCGGCCGAGAACTTCGGCAGGACGGTGACCGCGAACAGTGTCTTGAGGGTGCTGGCCGGGGCGAGCTTGCGGTGCGGGCTCTTCGCCGCCAGCACGCTGCCGGTGTCCGCGTCGGCCACCATCCAGGACAGGGCGGACAGACCGCTGGGCAGCCTCGCGCTGCCGGGAGCGGTGGGTGCCTGCACCCCGGCGCCGGTGACGGCGGGCTGACGGGCCGTCGCCCCGTTGGCAGCGGCCGGTATGGACGTCAGCGACACACCGGCGACAGCGATCAGCGCCACCGCACCGGCTTTCCTGGACACACGCGCGTCAGTTGTCATGCCGTCACGCTATGGAGCGGTGCCGCGGTCCGCAGCGCAGTTGCGCCACACGGACCAGGGCCGCGCCGCGTCCGCGGGCGTGTCGCAACTGCAACCGGTGCAAAGAAGGACCCGCCCGGTGCGACGGGGGATGCACACCGGGCGGGTCTCAGGAACATTTCTACCGCATGAGCGAACGGTTATGCCTCAAAAACTTGTTCGTTTGCCGATTACCAGGTGACGGGCAGCGAAATCAGGCCACGCGCCCGCAGCGCCCGACGGTGCCGCAATTCACCACGCGGGACGCCCAGTCGCAGCCCCGGGAAGCGGCCGAGGAGCGCGTCGAGCGCGGTGACGGCCTCCAGTCGGGCCAGCGGGGCGCCGAGGCAGTAATGGATGCCATGCCCCAACGCCAGATGCCCGGAGAGGTCCCGGCCGCGGTCCAGCGCGTCCGGTTCGGGGAAGCGCGCGGGGTCGCGGTTCGCGGACGCGATCGACAGCAGCACGCTCTCCCCGGCCGGGATCCGTACACCGCCGATCTCCACGTCCTCCTTGGGGAAGCGACGGATTGCGACGGGCGAAGGCCCGTCGAAGCGGAGGAACTCCTCCACGGCCGCCGGCAGTTCGGCCGGATTGTGATGCAACTGCCGTAGCTGGTCCGGGTGGTCGAGCAGGGCGAGCACGGCGTTGCCGATGAGGTGGACGGTGTTCTCGTATCCGGCGAAGAGAAGGAGGAAGGCGAGCGAGGTCAGTTCGTCCTCGGTGAGCCGGTCACCCTCCTCGCCGGCGTCCGCGTCATCGCGCACCGCGATCAGATCCGAGAGCAGATCGTCGCCCGGCTCCGCGCGCTTGGCCGCGATCAGTCCGGTGTAGAACTCCAGCATCGCCCCGATCGCCTGCTTCATCAGCTCCGGACGGCTCGGGTCGGGTGTGATGAGGGCATCCGACCAGGCCAGGAAGTCGCGGCGGTCACGGTGCGGGACGCCCAGCAGATCGCAGATCACGGTGATCGGCAGCGGCCCCGCGTAGTCGGCGATGAGATCCGCGCGGCCGCGCTCCGCCATCGCGTCCAGCAGCTCGTCGGCGATCTTCCGTACGGGCGCCCGCAGCGCCTCGACCCGGCCCGGGGTGAAGGCCTTGACCACCAGACGGCGGACCCGGGTGTGGTCCGGGGGGTCCATGTTCCCCAGGTTGGCGTCCAGCGCGGGCGGCAGCGAGAAGCCGCGGTAACCGCCGGGCGCGGCATGCTTCTTGTCCAGGGAGAGCCGCGGGTCGGCGAGGGCGCGACGGACGTCGTCGTAGCGGGTGACGAGCCAGGCGGGGTTCCCGTCGGCACCGGTGATCCGGTGCACCGGTCCGGCGTCGCGCAGCGCGGCGTAGGCGGCGTACGGATCGTCGAGGAGAGGCGTCACGTCGATGGGGGCGTCGGGGCCGGTCTCGGCGGTGTTCTGCATGAGCCCGACCCTAAGGGCTGCCCCGTAATCCCTGGTGGATCAGCGCACGGCGTCAGATGCGGTGCATCGCAAGGCGGAGGGGTGTCCGGATACTGGGCGTATCCGGACGTTCCGACAACGCGGCGAGGTGCCGTAGCTGTCGTCGTGCGCCCGCCAGGGATTACGGGACAGCCCTAAGGTCCTGTCGGCAAAGTCCCGGTCCGGCGCCCGCCGTTCGGTGACAGCCGCGCGGGCGGCACCGGTCTCGTCGACCGGTGCCGCCCGGGTGGAACGGGCGGCCCGGACCCCCGTACCGGGCCACCCCGTCTGTGGTGCTTCCTCAGCCGTGCGCCACCGAGCTCCGCTGGCGCAGTTCGGTGAGCACGGTCTCGATCAGCGGTGAGTGGTAGACATCCGCGACCAGCGCCAAGTGTTCGTACTCCGCGGTGAGTTCGGCCGGTTCGGCACCGGTGGCGACCACCACGCTGTCGGCGCCGTGGTCGGGGACATGGCCCACCGCACGGTTCTCCAGGCCACGGCGGAGCGCGGCGGCCTCCGCGACGGCCGCCAGCTGCCTGTCGTCGAGGGCGACCGCGCGGGCCCGCTCGCGGGCGATGTCGACGGCGTCGGACTCCACATGGCGCCGGATGCCGCGCTGTACGTCCCGGATCTCGGCCATCTGCCGGTTGGCCCGCCACTCCAGGTCGGCGAACGGCCACCGGACGGACCACGCCGAGGAACCCATCGTGACCTCGGGGGTCTGCGCGGTGACGGTCCGCCAGAGCGGGGAGAGGCGGCGCAGCCGGCGCCAGGCGGCGACCCGGGGGCCGGCCGCCGGCAGCGCGAATCCGGTGAGGACCATCAGCGCCGCGACCGAGGCGCTCAACGGGGCCACGCCGTTGGAGAGCCAGAGCGCCGGGTGGCCCGTCCAGGACAGGACGAAGCCGATGACCTTGCAGGCGCAGTAGACCAGGCCGAGCCAGCAGCCCGCGGCCAGCACCCGCAGACCGCGCGCGAGGTGTGTGCCGCCGAGTTGTGCGGCGTAGCGCGGGCAGAGCGTCCCCAGGGCCGCCGAACTCAATCCGAAAATGGCCAAATACAGCACCAGGAACAGCATGACTCCCGGGGAGTCGGTGTAGGCGGTGCTGAAGTCGCGGGGGTGCTCGACGGCGTCCGGGCGGCCGACCGCGAAGCCGGTGACCGCCACCGCCCACAGCGCGGCCACGATCCCCACGGCGACGCGCGCCCTGGTCCGGGCACGGGCCCGCGCGGACGCGCCCTCGCCGGCCGTCCAGCGCAGCAGCAGCACCAGCGCACCCGCGGCGAACACCACCACGGAGGAGTAGAGGAAGACCATGGCGAGGTTGGCCACACCCGCCAGCCGGTCGAAGGCGCGGTAGAGGCTGGGCGCGGAGAAGAGGAAGACCGTCGCCACTCCGCCGGTCATCACACAGGCCAGCCCCAGGTCCGCGTTGCTGCGGTCCCGGAACCAGGCGACGGACTTGTAGCCGACGATCGCCCAGGCGGCGACGCCGAAGGACAGATAGATGACGTCAAACACGCGGGCCCCCGTCCCCCGCCGCGCCCGCTCCGACGCCGTCGGTCCCCTCGTCCCCGGCCGGGGCCCCCTGCCGGCGCCGGATGTGCTGCAGCGCGGGCCCGAGCGCCGCGGCCAGCTCGGCCGCCTGTCCCTCCAGGGGGAGTTCCCGTTCGGCGGCGGACGGCGCCACCCGCTCCATCAGCAGGGTGCCGAGCACTTCGGTCTCCCGCTCGGCGAGGTTGTCATAGCCGTGATGCCGGGCGAAGCCCATGGTCAGGCCCATCCGCCGCATGGCGGTGGCGACATCGACCGACGGGGTCCACAGCTTCAGTGCGTCCTCGGTGACCGCGGGATCCTGGCTGTGTCCCAGCAGGAGATGGCTCAGTTCGTGCAGCACGATGTGCGCCTGGTGCCACAGTGAGGTCTTGAGCTCGTAGAAGACCCAGTAGCCGTCGTCGGTGACGGCCGTCATCCCCGAGACCACTCCGCCCAGGCTCATCGGCACCAGGTGGACGGGCCGCGCCACCCGTGCGGCGACGATGTCGCACATTCCGCGCAGGTCGGTTGTGGCCGGCAGCGCCAGCTCCTTGATGAGCCGCTTGCACCGCCTGCGTATCTGCCCCACTCGCATGCTCGTCCCGTCCTCGTCTCCGACCCGCTGCCAGGAAGAGAAGATCTGGCCGCGCTCAGCGGTCCGCATCGGTTCACTCACCGCGTCGGTCACCGCCCTGCTCCGGCGGATCGGCCGGCAGATTCATCTGCTGCCGGAACTGGGAGATGATCGTCGTCAGGCTGTCCTGCACCTCCGGCGGCAGCCCGACGGAGCGCAGCGCGATCGCGCGCACCCGCTGGTCCCGCATCGCGGCCAGGAAGCGGACCTCTTCCTCCACCCGCGCGGCCTGCGGCTGCGAGAGGTCCCCCAGCAGATAACCGACAGGTACGGCAAAGAACTTGGCCAGCGCGCGCAGCAGCTCCGGGCTCGGGTTCGTACGCCTGCCGTTGCGCAGCATCGACAGGTACTGCTCGGTGACCTTGACCCCGCCGTACTCCGCCGCGCCCCCACTGATCTCCTCGGCCACGAAGGCGTTGGTATACGGGGCCCCCGGCGGATGCATGTTCGCGAAGAGGTGGTTGAGCCGTTCCGCGAGCACGCTGCCCGCCCCCTTGGACCGGCTGTCTCCCCCCACGTTCATCTCTTCCGTCCCCCGTCGATCGAGCCCAACGAACAGTTAAGGCTCCGCCATCTGGCCATCATCCTGACACGGCAGGAACGCGGTGCACCAGTCCACTTACGGACAGTAGGGACCGCCGGACTTAACCGGGAGTTGAGTGGCGAAGGGTGCAGGTCACACAGAGCGTCACACGGAGCATGCCGACCGGGGCGCTCGACGGAGGGTGGCGCCGGCCGGCGCCCGGACGGCCGCATCAGCGCGCCGGGATGCCCACCAGGGGCCTGCCGGACAGAGCTTTTCGGTCACGGAATTTCCGGAGGGTTCGCCGAGCGGTTTACCGGAAATCTCCCGCTGGCTTTCCTCCGGCGAGGGGGCTGCCAGCACCCGGGATTACCGCGGGAAACCGCATGAAGGGGTAGCGCGGCCGGCTCCGTCCCTACTCGATCGAGTAGTGCGCACCTACTCACTCAAGCGGTTCCGGCAGGCGAGGGGAGTCACCTAATCTCCTGGCGGGAAAACCGAAAAACAAAAACCGGGGGAAATGACAGTGGGCACGAAGGATGCACCGCCGGCGATTGCCGACGCCTTCTACGAGCGTCTCGACGAGGCGACGTACGCCAGTTCGTGGTCGACGGCGGGACCGTGGGGGCCGAAGGCGCAGCACGCCGGCCCGCCGTCGGCGCTGCTCGCCATGCAGCTGCAGAACGTTCATCCACGCCCGGGGTTCCACCCGGCACGGATCACATTCGAACTGCTCGGGCAGATCCCGGTGGCCGACCTGACGATCCGGACGACGGTGGAGCACTCCACCAACCGTACGGATCTCCTTTCCGGGGAACTGCTGTATTCCGGCAAGGTCGTGGCAATGGCCCGTATGTGGCGGTTCCGCTCAGCGCCGGATTCCCTGGAGCGCATGCGCGAGCCCCGGCTCCAGCAGGGGCTTCTCGGCTTCGCGGACAGCGTGCCGCCGGTCACTCCGCTGGTGCTGGCGTACGACGATTCCGTCTCACCGCCGGTTCCGCTGGAACTGACCGGTCACACGGAGGGCTATCTCTCCGCCGTGGAATGGCGGTTCGAGGAAGCACGGCCCTTTGCGAAGTCCGGTCCGGGACGGGCCTGGGTCCGGCCTCGTATCCCGCTCGTTCTCGGCGAACCGGACACTCCGTTCGGCCGACTGATGGTCATCGCCGACAGCTGCTGGTCCGTATGCCGGCGCATCGACATGATGAAGCATTTCGCGATCAACACGGAAATCACCGTGCACTGTCATCGCCTGCCCGAAGGCGACTGGCTTCGACTCGACGGAACCACCGTCACCTCACCGGGCGGCGCCGCGGTGAGTCACGCGACCATGGGCGATCGCCGGGACGAATGCGCCTATGTACTCCAGTCGATGTTCGTCGCCTGAACACGACCGTAATCATCTGGAAGCGGAGATATCTCCATGCCTGCAACAGACAGGGTCCGCAGCTTTTCTTTTGCGGTGACCCTTGTCAGCGTCGTTGCCATCATGGCGCACACGGCACTGCCCACGCCCATCTATGCGATCTACAGCAGAGAGTTCGGGCTCACCACCCTCCAGGTGACCGAGGTCTATGCGATCTACGCGCTGGGCGTGATAGCGGCGCTGGTGCTCTTCAACTCCCTCTCCAACACGATCGGCCGCCGCCCCCTGCTCCTCATCGGCCTGATCTGCAGTGCGGCGTCGAACGCCGTGTTTCTCTGCGCCGACTCGATCGGCTACCTCTTCGCGGCCCGGCTCCTGACGGGGCTCGCGGCCGGCACCTTCATGGGAACCGCCACCGTGGCCGCCGTGGAGGTCGCCCCGCGCCGCCTCGCCCAGCACGCCGCCGTATGGGCCACCGCCGCCAACATCTTCGGCCTGGGCATCGGCCCGGTGATCGGCGGGCTCGGCACCCAGTTCCTCGACGCCCCCGAGCACCAGCTGTTCCTGTGCCATCTGGCCGCGGTCGTGGTGCTCGTCGTCCTCCTGCTGACCACGCGGGAGCCGCTGTCCCGCGACGACCGCGTGCCGTTCCGGTGGACGGCTCCCAAGCCACCGTCGGCGGACCGCCTCACCTACGCCGGGCTCACCCTGATCGGCGTCTCCGGCATGGCAACGCTCGGCATGCTCGCCGGACTCACCCCGCACTTCCTCGGTACCTTCTACCCGCACTCCAGCGGCCTCGCCTCCGGACTCATCGTGGGTGGCGGCTTCGGCGGCTCGGCGCTGGCGCAGCTGGCGTTCCGGCGGCTGACGATCACCCGCGGCCTCGCCGCCGGCGCCGCCGTCATGAGCGCCGGACTGCTGCTGCTGATCGCGGCCATCTTCTTCGGCAGCGGCGTCCTGTACACCTGCGCCGCGGTGTGCACCGGCCTCGGACAGGGGCTGGCGATCGGCCGGTCCATCCAGGAGATCTCCGCCCGCACGGCACTCGCCGAGCGGGTGAGCGCGGTGAATCTCTACTACGTGGCGCTGTACACCGGCGCGGCCGTCCCGGTCATCGCCCTGGCTTTCCTCGAGAAGGCGTACGGCCTGTCCACGGCCGGTTTCTCCTTCTGCGTGTTCGCGCTCGCGTTCTGCGCCCTCGGCATCGTCCAGCTGAACCGGGCCGGTATGTGGCGCTGCGGAACAACAGCCGGTGACGGTGCGGGCGCTCCCGCGGCGTCCCTGGCAGAGAACAGATAAGCAAGGAAAGACGAAAGGTCAACCATGTCGAACTCCGGGCTCCCGAACTCCCCCCACACGGACGGTCTTCTCGGTGGCACCAGCATCCTGGTGCGGCCGGACCGGTCCTTCATCTCCGAGGTCTCGGACTGGTTCCTGCATACCGGCCGCGAGAAGGTGCTGCGGCAGGAGATCGACCGGGAATTCCCCGCCGAGTATCTGTATTTCCTCAAGTCGACAAAGCTGCTGGAGCGTTCGCTGGTGCCGGCCGCCCTCAGCGGCGGCCCGGACGGCTGGACGCCGTACCGCGTCGCGGGCCTGAGCGAGCATCTGGCGTTCCACAGCTTCACGCACTGGCTGATGTGGCATGTGAGTTCGCTGTCGGCGGCGCCCGTATGGATGTCCCACAACACCGAGGTCCAGAACACCTACAAGGAGCAGTTCCGGAGCGGCATGGTCGGCTCCTTCGGCATGTCGGAGCGTGGAGCGGGCGCCGACTGGCGGCACACCGCGACGACCGTGAAGCGCCTCACCGAGCGGTATGTGGCCAACGGCGGCAAGGACTACACGGGCAACGGCAATGTATCGAGCCTGATCACGACCTTCGCCACACAGGCCGACGGCGGCCCGCGCGACTACGTCCTGTTCCGGGCCGACTCCCACCGGCAGGGCTTCCAGCTGGTGGGCAATGCGGTGCCCGAGCAGATGTACGTCAGTGAATTCCGGCTCTCCGACTACGCGTTCGGCGACGAAGACGTCATCTCGACCGGCCCCCAGGCGTTCGCCGACGCCGTCAACACCATCAACGTCGGCAAGTTCAACCTGGCGACGGCCGCCACCGGACTGGTCTCCAGGGCCCTGCTGGAGACCTACCGGCACACCTCGACCCGCGCCATCTTCGGGCAGACCGTGAGCTCCTTCGGCCAGAACCGCGAGGGGCTGTGCCGTGCGACGCTCCGGCTGATCGGTATGAAGGCCTTCAACGCCCGCTGTGTGGACCACATGCACGCCTCGGGCCCGGACGACAACCGGTATGTCGTCCTGAACGCCGTCGCCAAGGCCAAGGTGACCCACGATGCGACCGAGGTCATCCACTCCCTGGCCGATGTCATCTCGGCGAAGGCCTTCGAGACGGACTCGGCGTTCCGCCCCGCCGCGAAGTACGCCGAGTATCTGCCGCGCCTGGAGGGCACGCAGTACGTCAACCTGATGCAGGCGGTCCGCGCCGCCCCCGGTTTCTTCGACTTCGCGCGCCGCGTACCGCAGACGCCGGCCACGGCGGGCGACGGTTCTGGCGCCCCGGAGCATCTGCTCTCCCGGCGCGGGCTCGGCGGGCTGGAAAAGCTGGTCTTCAGCGACCACACGCCCGCGAAGGAAGCCCTCGGACACCTGCCGTCCGTCGCGAGGTTCTTCGAGGCCGTCGAGCGCCTGGGACACACCCTGCTCGCGGGCCCGCTCGACCAGTCCGACCAGCGCAGGGTGCAGACGTACGGGGAGCTCTTCGCGCTCTCCGTCTTCGGCACGGTCGTCGCCGAGTACGCGTGCCTGCGGCCGGACGACGAGGTCTGGGACGCCGTGTTCAGCCTGCTCCTGGAGGACCTCGCCACCACCCTCGTCCGGTCGCGCCTCGACCTCGCCGAGCACCGCGAGACCACCCTGTCGATCGTTGCCGCCGTGCAGGACACCCACACCGAGTGGCCGGCCGAGCGGATCCTCGGCCACCTGGAGTCGTCCGCCGCGCAGGCCGACGGGCCGCTGTGACGCGGCGGGCCGTGACTCCGGCCGCCCGGCCGCACCGGAATCCCCAGGCCGGCGCTGCCCCGCACCCGGCGGGCCGTGGGCCGAAGAGACCGAGGACTGAACCATGCTGAACATCGCAGTCATAGGCGGCGGCGTCGGCGGCCTCAGCGCCGCCATCGCCCTGCGGGACAAGGGCCACCGGGTCGATGTCTACGAGCAGACGGCTGAACTGCGGGCGGTCGGGGCGGGGTTCGGCGTCCTGCCGAACGCCATGCATCTGCTGGCCACCGTGGGCCTCGACAAGGACGTCCAGCGGATCGGCTTCTCCGCCGACGACTCGATCGCCCGGGACGCACAGGGCAACCGGCTCGGGGTGGAGAACTGGCCGCAGAAGCGCAGCTCCCTGGGCCGCACCTTCGCCGTGCACCGCGGCGAGTTCCAGCAGGTGCTCGTCTCGAAACTGCCGCCGGAGGTGGTGCATCTGGGCAAGAAGGCCGTCGAGGTACGCCAACACCACGGCGGCGGAGCGAGCGTGGACTTCGCGGACGGCACCACGATCACGGCGGACCTGGTCATCGGCGCGGACGGCATCCGCACCGTGGTGCAGGCCTCCCTCGGCCTCGAAGTGCGCGCGACGGGCGAGGGCGTCATGGCCTACCGCACCCTCGTCCCGGTCGAGAAGCTCAGCTGGGCGCAGCAGGACAAGCGGCTCGCCATCTGGTTCGGTGAGGGCCGTACCTTCCTGTGCTACCTCGTGTCGGCCGGCCGGATCATGAACGTGGTCGGGTATGTGCCGAGCGACCGGGACGCCGCCGAGTCCTGGTCGGCCGAGGGCGATCTCGGCCAGTTGCGGGAGGCGTTCGCCGGCTGGGAGCCCCGGGTCCAGGAGACCATCGAGGCCGCCGGGTCGACGTTCAAGTGGGGCGTCTTCGACCGGCCGCCGCTCACCAGGTGGTCCACGGAGTCGGTCACCCTGCTCGGCGACGCCGCCCATGCGATGGTTCCGCACCTCGGCCAGGGGGCGAACCAGGCGATCGAGGACGCCTTCGCCCTCGCCACGATTCTCGACGGCGCCGGCCAGGAATCGCTCGCCGGGCTCCTGAAGGTTTACGAAAGCGTACGAATCGACCGGACGTCCCTTGTACAGAATGTCTCGCGCGAGGCGGGGCGACTTTACCGGGATTTCAGCAACGACGACATGACGAAGAAAGCCGAGGCCATTTCCGACCTCATCTCCAGAAACCACATAGCGGGCTACGACGCGATCGCCGAGGCCGAGCGGGCCCTGAGCCGGCACCGCGCCACGACGTGATCCGCACCGAGCCGGTACCGAACCGCCGTTGAGCCCCTGTCGGCCCGCCCCCGCACCGTCCCGGAATCCGGCCGGACGGCCGAACGCGGTGCATACGGGACGGGCCGACAGGCGGCACCACCACCCCGCCCGCGCCCCCTTCTCACACCTGACCAAGTGTGAGAAGGGCCACCTGCCAGGCGCCCTGCCCCCTTACCCCTGCCGGATTCCACGCCTTTCCGGACCCGCGCAGCCCGGCAGTGCAATTCGCCGCCCAGAAACATTCTTGACGGTCTCTCCAGCTCCGGTGACACTCCAACGACTGGACGTTGCAGTCACTGCTCGAGTGGAAACCAGAGGGGGCTCGGCGTCGGCGCATCTCCTGACCGACGCCGGTAGGCGAACATGTTCAATGATGAATTATGCGGGGTCGCAGGAGGAGGTCCGACGCCGCATCACCGAGTGCGCGGCGCCGGGGCCGGGAGCACGGCTCACCTCGTACCCGAGCACATACGGTCCGCGGTACGCGCCCAACTTGCCGAAATCTCCGACCCCGCACGGCAGTTGTTGCAGGCAGCGGCCTTACTGGGCGAGACCTTCGCACTGCGGGACGTGGCACTGGTCCAGTCGGTCACCACGCTGTCGCTGCTGCCGGCGCTCGACGAGGTGATGGCAGCCTCCCTGGTCCGCTTCCGCGGCGACCGTCTCGCCTTCCGCTCACCCGAGGTCCACCGGGCACTGGGCGATGATCTCTCCGGCCCCCTGCGACGCATGCTGCGCGGCGGTGTGACCGCCCCGGGCGACACGGCCGGCGAACCGCCCAGCGGGTATGCGCCCGGCACCGAGTCCCAGGCCTTCGCCCAGCACATGATGGCCTCGCTCTTCCTCGCCCAGGACAGCCTCTCCCGGCCGCTCTCCCCCAGCTCGGCGGCGGCGCTGCGCAAGGCCCTGATGGCCGAACTCGCCGCGCGCGAGGGCGATATGGACACGGCGGCCGAGGCCGACCGGGTCGTCGGCCTGTTCCGGGAGGACGAACGGGAGCAGCGGGCCCGGGCCTCCGCCATCCTCGCGGCACACGGCACGAGCCCCGCGGCCGTGGTCGCCGCCGCGGTCCTGTCCAACCTGGAGTGGACATCCGGGCGCCTCGACGAAGGCCTTCGATGGGGGCGCGAGGCGTTGCGCCTCGCCGGTGACGTACTGCCCGAGTCCTGGCGCCCGTATCCGGGACTGACGATGGCCATGAAACTCATCCACATCGGCGAACTCACCGAGAGCGGCGCGGTACTCGCCCGCATCCGTCAGGAGGCCCAGCGACTCGGCAACCGCAAGGCGATCGCCGACTCGATGATCACCCAGGGACGCCTGCTGATCGCGGAGGGCCGCACCGCGGAGGCGGAGGCGGAGCTGGTGTCGGGGGTGTCCCTGGCCGAGCGGATGAGCGCCAACAACACGGTCACCCAAGGGGTCTCCCTGCTCGCGGTCACCTCACTGTGGCGTGGCCAGGTCAATGAAGCGGTCGACTACCTCTGGCGCGCGCGTATGGAGAATGTCTCCGATCAGGCGGCCTTCCCTTCGATCCGCCGGGCCTGGACCGACTTCCTGGTGGCGTCCACCCAACTGGACCCGCGCAACGCCATCGACCTGCTGGCGCACCACGCCGGCCTGCTCACCAAGCCCCTGCTGTTCGTGGGTGACAACGGCGCCGCCGCCCGCATAGTGCGCCTGGCGCGGGTGTCGGGGGAATTCTCGCTGGCGGCCACGGTCGTACGGACGACGGAGTGGCTCGCGGCGCGGAACGCGGCCCGGCCGGCCCTCGCCGCGACAGCCGAGCAGGCGCGCGGGGTGCTGCACGACGACGCCGATGCCCTGGAGTACGCGGCACGGGAGCATCGCTGCCCGTGGGCCTCGGCGTCGGCCAGCGAGGACCTGGGACTGCTGCTGAGCCGCCGGGGCCGGGGCGGACCGGCGCAGCGGCACCTCCGGACCGCGATGGAGCGGTACGCCGACATCGGCGCGGAGGCGGAAGTGGCCCGGGTGCGGGTGAGCTTGCTGGCATCGGGCAGCACCGACGGCGGGGCCGCCGGGCACCGCCCGCCGACGCCCACCGCACCCGCCGTGGAACAGCCGGCACCCCCGACGCCCGCCATGGTGCCGGGGGCAGCGGCGCCGGAACCCCTCATGGCCACGCTCACCGAAGCGGAGCAGAGAGTGGCCCTCCTGGTGGCGGAAGGCATGACGAACCAACAGGTGGCCCGCCTGATCTCCCGCTCCCCCCACACGGTCAACTATCACCTGCGGCAGATCTTCCGGAAGCTGGACATGAGCTCACGGGTGGAACTGGCTCGCCACTTCCGGGACGGTCTGACCTGAGGCGCCGTCCACAACACCGGAGCAAGCCGCCTGCCTTGGCATCGTCAGAACATACCCCTGTCCCAACCCCGCCCGCCCACTCCCCTGTTGACCGCGACTCCCGCCCGCCTCCCTACTAGGCTGCCGAGCCATGACGGTGACGAACATGCGCCAAGGAACATGCCCTGCCTGCGGTTCACAAGAGGTCTACTGCCTGAAGGCGATCAAGAGGCAGTTCATGGTGGAGCTCGGCTATTGGGGCGCGGAGGACATTCCGAGCAAGGTACTGGTGTGCGTGGAGTGTGGCCGCTGCGAGCGATACCTCCAGCTCACGGACAAGCAGAAGAAGAAGATCAGGGACGAGGCTCCACGCGTACAGGGGTGAAGGCCGGACCCGGCCTTCGAACCGGACTGGGCGCGAGCGCTGGACGACGCTCAGCTCGGCGACCACCCGGCGGCACGGTGCCGAACACCTGGGCACGTGGCCTGACCCCGGCGGGAGCGCCCCATGCCGAGGCGCTGCCCAGGGCAGTCACTTGCCGGCAGCCCACCCCGGCACCGTCGGCAGTACCTTCTCGGCGACGCGGAGCAGCACCGCGTCGTCCGGCACCATGCCGTCCGCGCGCCACAGGGACAGAGACTCCTTCTCGGCCTCCCCGCCCGAGCACGTGGCGGGCGGCGGGGCACTGTCCGATCCCGATGACGACTCCGTCCCCTGCAACGCCCACAGACCGACACCGAGTGCCGCCACCAGCGCCACGGCCGCGACGGCCTGCCCCCACGCGCCCGCGCCCTCCGCGGGCCCGCCCTCCGTGGGCGCACCCTTCGTGGGCTCGTCAAAAACGTCCGTCATATCCCCCGCCTGCCTTGATCCCCCGATAAGTGCCCCGGGACCTCAACCCGCGATCATCGGCCGGACAAGGACTTCTGCCCCCACCGCGGTGCCGGCCCCGGTCGGCGCGCCAGCCTGTGGAAGCCGCCTGACCAGCGACGTTCCGACGGCCTCCGGCTCCCGAATACGATGGAGGGAGTCTCCGCCGCCCACTCACCCGACATGCGGCGGAGGCCCGGAAGATCAAGGAGGTGGCGTGATCACGATGAACCATGCCGCTGCTGGTGCTGCCTGACGGGGGACGACGCCGACGGCAGTGAGACCGGATGGACACCTACCGGCGGCACGTGGAACACCCGCGTGACAGTGGCTGGGACAAATGCACAAACCCAGTCGTGGTCCGGATCCAGAGCGGCAAGCGCACTCTGGTGAAGCTGGAGCCGGAAGTAATCGCCCGCCAAGAGCGGCGGTGAACCGCGTCACTCCCCGGTCAAGCCTGCGACCCCTGCCCTGGCAGGGAGAGAGCCAACGGAACCCTGCGCCTCCGAGTTGAAGATCCCCTTCGACTCGCTGAGGAGCAACACCATCAGCAGAACAACCGAAAACACCGGCTTTACCTGCGGATACTGCGGAAAGGCAGTCGCGGCACTGGTCAACGGAAGCTACCGCAACCACTGCCCGCACTGTCTGCACTCGCTGCACGTGGACATCTCGCCCGGAGACCGTGCCAACGACTGTCGTGCGCTGATGCGCCCGGTTGGCGTCGAACACCACTCCGCCAAGGGCTACATGATCGTCCACCAATGCACCGGCTGCGGTACCCGCGGCCGCAATCGCATGGCTGACGACCCGCACCAAGGCGACGACCTCGACACCGTCCTCGCACTGATGCACAAGGCCATCGGCCATCACGAAGCCGGACACACGAACCGGCGCCGGACACACCTCTGACGCCCCGGCGGCTCCCGCTCACAGCGGGAGCCGCTGCCCTGTTCCCCACCGGATGAGCACCCAGTACTCCGCTTCCCAAGCGCTCCCGAACGCACAGTAGGGGCCATCCGAAGATGGCCCCTACCTGCGATTGCACCGTCGGGACGACAGGATTTGAACCTGCGACCCCTTGACCCCCAGTCAAGTGCGCTACCAAGCTGCGCCACGTCCCGGTGCCCCGATCCGGCCGGGATGTCCCGGCTGACCGCGCACGAGAACAATACCGCATGTCAGAGGGTGGGTGCTGCCACTTTCCCGTCGCGCGGCGGGGCGGGAGCGGTGAGATGAGTACCTGTACTCATGCGCCGGGGTCACCGCGCCGCCACGCTACGCGCATGACTACTCCATCGATTCAGCGGCCGACTACCACGGCCTTCTTCGTGCAGGCCGCGATCTCCTTCGGGCTGTCGCTGGTGGCGCTGGTGATCGGGATCATCAAGCTGCCGGTGGGACCGTGGGAGCGCGGGTTTCTCGCCCTTGGTCTGATCTTCGTGGTGTCCTCGGCCTTCACGCTGGCGAAGTGCATTCGCGACCGCCAGGAGGTCGAGGAGGTGACGAACCGGGTGGACAAGGCCCGGATCGACAAGCTCCTCATCGAGCAGGACGTCTTCCATCCGGGTCAGGTCTGACCCGGACGGCCGCGGGCCGGGGATCTTCCGGTCCGCGGCCCCACGCTTGACCTCAAGCGCGCTTGAGGTTGCAGGCTCTGTCGTATGACGCACCTGACGACAGAAGCGACGACGGACCTGACGACAGCCCCGAGGGCAGGCACCCCGGCGGGGCCCACCCCGCGCGACGACAGCATCGGTTTCGCCCAACTGCCGTACCTGATGGGCATGATGACGGGCGATGAGAAGCACGGCCCGGCCGCCACCTCCACGCTCGACGCCCTCTGGGTCCTCTACGACCGGGTGCTGCGGGTCTCCCCCGGCACCGCCACGGACCCGGACCGGGACCGCTTTCTGCTCTCCAAGGGCCATGGCCCGATGGCCTACTACGCGGTGCTGGCCGCCAAGGGCTTCTTCCCCACCGAGTGGCTGCCGGGCTTCGGCTCGTACGACTCCCCGCTCGGCCACCACCCCGACCGGCTGCTGGTGCCCGGCGCCGAGATCGGCAGCGGATCGCTCGGCCACGGGCTGCCGCTGGCCGTCGGCACCGCCCTCGGTCTGCGGGCGCAGGGCCGGCCGGGACCGGCCGTATGGGTGCTGATCGGCGATGCCGAACTGGACGAGGGCAGCAATCACGAGGCCCTGGCCTACGCGGCCGCCGCGGGCCTGGACCGGCTGCACACCCTGGTCATCGACAACTCCTCCGCCACGCACGGGTGGCGCGGCGGGATCGCCTCCCGCTTCGAGACCGCGGGGTGGTCGGCGGCCACCGTGGACGGCCGCGACCACGAGGCGCTGTACGCGGCCTTCAGCGCGCCGCACCCGGGCCGTCCGCATGCGGTGATCGCCCGTGTCGAGCCCAAGGACGCCTGAGCGGGCCCGCCCGTCTCCCCGTATACGGCCAGGACTTCGAGAGGAATTCAGTGATGGACACCATGCGTGATCGCTTCGCCTCGGTCACCTCGCAGCTGCTGGCACAGGACCCGCGGCTGGCGCTCGTACTCGCCGACATCGGGGCGGCCGGCTTCGCCGAGGCGGAAAAGCAGCATCCGGACCGGGTGGTGAACGTCGGTATCCGGGAGCAGTTGCTGATCGGTGTGGGCGGTGGGCTGGCGCTCACCGGGCTCCGCCCGATCATGCACACCTTCGCCAGCTTTCTGGTGGAGCGCCCCTTCGAGCAGGTGAAGCTGGACCTCGGCCACCAGGGTGTGGGCGGGGTTCTGGTGAGCGCCGGGGCCTCCTACGACTGGCCGAGCGGCGGCTTCACCCATATGGCACCCGGCGATGTCGCGCTGCTGGACACGCTCGACGGCTGGACGGTGCATGTTCCCGGGCACCCGGACGAGGCCGAGACGCTGCTGCGGCACGCCGCGGCGGCCGGTGACGACAAGGTCTACGTCCGGCTGTCCGTACAGACCAACGCCGCGCCCCGGGCGGTGGACGGGGCGCGCTTGCGGACCGTGCGGGAGGGGCGCGACGGGGTGGTGATCGCCGTCGGCCCGATGCTGGACCCTGTGCTCGCCGCGACCGAGGGGCTGTCGGTGACCGTGCTCTACGCGACGACCGTGCGGCCCTTCGACGCCGCCACGCTGCGCGCCGCGGCCGGGGCCGCCGGGACCTCGGACGTGGTGATCGTGGAGCCGTATCTCGCGGGGACCTCGACGCGCCCGGCGGCCGAGGCACTGGAGGACCTGCCGCACCGGCTGCTGGGGCTCGGCGTCGGCCGCCGGGAGCTGCGCCGCTACGGGCAGCTCGACGAGCACCTGGCGGCGCACGGCCTCGATCCGCGCGGTCTGCGCGAGCGGATCGCCGGGTTCGTGACGGCAGGGTCCTGACCGGGGGCCGGGGCTCGGGGGTGCGGGGCACCGGCGGCCGGCCCCGCAGGGTGCGACCGGCTCAGATGTGCTTGTCGAGCCAGGCCAGCAGGTCGTCCTGGACCTCGTCGCGGTTGGTCTCGTTGAGGATCTCGTGGCGGGCGTCCGGATAGGCCTTCCAGGTCAGATCGCGGGTGCCCACATAGCGGAAGTCCTCCAGGAGTTCATGGATCAGGGTCATCCGCTGGTGGCAGGGGTCCAGGTCGCCGACGGCGACATGGACGGGCAGTCCGCGCGGCATACGGGCGAGGTTCCCCGGATCGTTGATCTTGCGGATGGCGCGTACCCAGTCGGCGGCGAGACCGGCACAGAAGGGGAAGCCGCAGTCCTCGTCGGCGACGTAGGTGTCCACCTCGGCGGCGTCGCGGGAGAGCCATTCGTAGCCGGTGCGGTGGGTGAAGGCGTCGTTGAAGGAGCGGAAGGTGCGCGGGATGAAGGCGGAGAGCGCGTCGCGGCCGCGCTCGGCGATCTCCTCCTCCAGTTCGGTGACGGCACCGTCGATGTCCAGGCCGGGCAGGGTGCGGAAGGTGCCGGTGAGGATCAGCCCGGCGAGGTCGGCGCCGTACTCCTGGGCGTAGTCGCGGGCCAGCATGGCGCCCATGCTGTGACCGAGCAGCACCAGCGGGAGTCCGGGGTGGGCGGCGGCCGCGTGGTTGCCGATGCCCTTGAGATCGCTGACGATCGCCCGCCAGGCGTCCTCGCCGACCACCCCGCGGCCGCCGGTGGAGGCGGCGGTGGCACCGTGGCCACGGTGGTCGGAGGCGATGACGGCATAGCCGTGGCCGGACAGAAAGCGCGCGAAGCGGTCGTAGCGCCGGCCGTGTTCCGCGGCGCCGTGGGCGATCTGGACGAGGGCACGCGGGTGGCCGGACTCCGGGAGCCAGGTATAGGTGGCGATACGGGCGCCGTCCGGAGCCTGGTGGAAGTCCTGCTGCATGGCCTGCATGGCGTCGTCTCCTGACTGCCGGGGGCGGTGCTGACGAGTCGTCGCCGCCCACTCTTCCGCGCCGGACGGCAGTGCGCCATGGGGCGCGCGTGGCGGGGGTGGCCGGGTGTCCGAGCGGCGTGGCACGATCGGGCGGTTCTTGCCCGGCACCTGTGCGGCAACCCCCTTTCGCAGGAGGATCGTTGGACACCACGGACCGTTCCGAGAATGCCCCCCGTCGCCCCTCACCGCCACGGATGACGACCTTGCCGAGGAGCTGGGTGACGAGGTCCGGCAGCAGCTCTCCTCCCTCGTGGCGAAGGGGTGGCTTGTCGTCGACGCTGAACGCCCCCTGACGCTCTCCAGGATCGCTCAGGCTGCCGTTTCCAGCCGGCGTGACGTCTTCGGCGGGGGCCCGGGGCAATGAGAAAGCCCCGCCCGCGGCCACTGAGGGCGTTTGGACGGGGCTTCGGGACGTTGCGTCACTCGGGTCGCGGGGGTTCAGCGTCGGGGAGGATGAACCCCCTCACGGGAGACAGGTCCTCCCGCTCCTCTTCCTGAGCTTCACGCCACGCGGCTACCAGGGCGGCGTATCGGGGGTTGGTCCACTCAGCCATGAGGTCTCCAATCGACGCACCGAGTGTGGCAGACGTCGGTTACGGCTTGTCCCGGCACGGCGGGCGGGGCGTCGGCATGGGCTTGATGGGGCTGGTGTCCGACGGGGAGTGCTGACACTTTGCGGCCACTGCGATGAGCTGATCCCCGGTCGGGGCTCCCCATAGCTCCTCGTCGACGTCGTACCCGGCGATACCGATGGCGTCCTGCGTGCGCACCAAGATCAGCGGGTCGTAGTTGTCCGGGCCGTAGCCGGGATAGTGGTGGACGAAATCCCCGACCGACGCGCAGAGCTCCTCGTACACCTTCGTGTGGAGGACGAGCGCATGCCACCCTTCGTCAACGACGCGGGAGGGAGCCAGGGCGACGTCAGGCATCTTGGCGCAGGCAACGACGAACTTCAGGGCCGGGACGGAACGGCCTCTTCGGCGCTATCGTCCCAAGTGGCCCAAACATCCCGGGGAGGAACCTTGAATACTGCGCTGCGAGACGCTATGGCGAGTGCCGGTGTCAGGCCCCGGCAGCTGGCACGTATGGTCGGGGTTGAACACAAGACGGTAGAACGATGGCTGAGCAACCCCGACCGTGCTCCCCGGGAGTCCACACAGGAGGACGCCGGCCGCGCGCTAGGAGTGGACCCCATGACTCTGTGGCCCAAGTCGGTGCGTTCCCACGTCAAAACGGGGCACGACCGCGAGATCATCGCGGCCTACCCCTTCCGCAGCGCCGCGCCGACGTCCCTTTGGGCCTCCCTCATCGAGGGAGCATCCCAGAATCTGGCGTTCGCCGGCTATACGAACTATTTCCTGTGGCAGCAACACCCGCGACTCGGTGCCCGGCTGAAGGCCAAGGCCGACTCCGGCGCGCGGATCCGGTTCCTCGTTGGCGATCCGGGGTCCGACGTCACGCGCAAGCGGGAAGAAGTCGAGGGCGTGCCCCTGACCGTCGGCACACGGATCCGGATCACCCTGGATGCCCTGGAGAAGATGGGTCCCGTCCGCGGGGTCGAAGCGCGGTTCAGTGACCAGCACATCGCGCTGTCGGTCTTTCAGTTCGATGACCAGATGCTTGTCACGCCACACATCGCGTCGCTGCTTGGTGACGAGTCCCCCATGTTCCACCTCCGCCGGCTGGAGGATGACGGGCTGTACGACCGCTTCGCCAGCCATGTGACGGCATTGTGGGAGGGCGGGCGCCCGGTAGAGCTATAGCCGGAACGCAAAAAGCCCCCGCCGGATGATCCCGACGTGGGCTCTCTGATGTGACCGTTCACGACGTGACACAGGCCGACATCGGCACGGCGAACAAGCCGAAGCGCGTCCGCGTCCTCATCCTCACCGTGAAGAACATCGACGGCGAATACGGAGGCTTCCACTCCTACGGGCTGATGAAGTGGGAGGACGCCAAGACCGCGGAGCAGGATGCCTCCACGCTGAAGACGACCGTTGCCGGCCAGGTCGTCGATGCGACGTACCGGCTGGGGCAGAGCGGCACTGGAGATGTCGCCCTGGACCTGCCACGGATGGGCGGGCGCGTGAACCTCTACGACGTAGGGGCTGCCAGCATCTCCTTTGAGCTGCCCGCCCACTAGCGCGCACGTAACACCCCGCTCGCGGGATTTCCGCTCCGCGGCGGGGCTACCGCATGAAAGGGAGCGCAGGAGCGACGCCGACTGGCTGGAGGTGGGCCCGGCAGCAGCGCCGCGAGTCCTGCTGCGGCGACTCGCACTGACGTGGCGCACCCCCGTCACGGCGGGACGGGGAGGCGTGGGGTGGCGTGGTTCCGGGACCTTCGGGACCACGCCACTGCCGTTGCGGCGCGGGGGGTGGTGCGCGACTGCTTCGCGCTTCAACTCTTCGCTTAAATGCCACCAGTTGATGTTTTATGCGCCCCGCAGTAGGTATGCCAACGGGTATTGCACGGGGTAAGCGAAAGATCACTTTCCGGAACGTTCGCTGCAGACGGCACCGCCGGTGCCGTCCCAAGGCGGGGTGCAACCAGCGCGGGAAAGATCGCGAAGGAGGGGCTCGTCTTGCATCGCTATTTCACGGACCAGAGACATGAGGCACTCCGGCACCGGGTGCGGGACTTCGCCGAACGCGAGGTCCGCCCCCGGATCGCCGAGATGGAGGCGAACCGGTCCGTCTGCCATGACCTGTCTCGTCTGATCGCCCGGCAGGGGTGGATAGGCGCGACCGTGCACCGCGCCTACGGCGGGATGGGCGCCGGCCATGTCGCCAAGACCCTCATCATCGAGGAGCTCTCGCGGGTGAGTGCCGCGATGGGCGCCATGGTGCAGGCGTCCCAGCTGGGCGTGGCGAAGATCGTCCACTTCGGCACCGAGGAGCAGAAGAAGACCTGGCTGCCGGCCATAGCCTCGGGCGACTGCCTGCCGACCATCGCGGTCACCGAACCCCAGTCCGGCGGCCATGTGCTGGGCATGTCCTCCACCGCGGTCCGCGACGGCGACGACTATGTCCTCAACGGCCGCAAGATCTACGTCGGCAACAGCCATGTCGGCGATCTGCACGGCGTCGTGGTCCGCACCAGTGAGGGCTCCAAGGGCCTCTCGGCGTTCCTCGTGGAGTCCGACACCCCCGGCTTCCGGGTCGGCGAGCAACAGCCCGCGATGGGCCTGCACGGCTTCAGCTTCGGCGAGCTCTTCTTCGACAACTGCCGGGTCCCGGCGGCGAATCTGCTGGGCCGCGAGGGCGACGGGCTGTCGGTCGCCTACTCCTCCAGCGTGCTGTACGGACGGCCCAATCTGACCGCCGTGTCGCTGGGCATCCATCAGGCGGTGCTGGACGAGACGACGAGGTTCTGCACGGAGCGGCAGCGCTACGGCAAACCGCTGGCCGACCTGGGCAACATCAAGCTGAAACTCGGCCGTATCCAGTCGCGGCTGCTGCTGGCCCGGCTGTCCGCGTACCACGCGGTGCATCTGCTGGACCAGGGACTGCCGTGCGACGCGGAGCTGATGAACGCCAAGCTGGTCAATGTGGAATCGGCGCTGGAGTCGGCGCGCGACGCGATGGACATCCATGCCGCGTGCGGGCTGTTCACCGACCGGCCGGTGGAACGTTTCCTGCGCGACGCCCACCACATCTTCGCACCGGCCGGCACCTCCGACATCCAACTGCTGCGCCTGGGCGAACTGGCCCTGGGCCGGGCGCAGGGCGACTGGTCCAGCCGGCTCGCGGATCTGCTGCGGCTGGAGCCCTCGGAGTGGCCCGAGGAGGACGAGGTCCCCGACGAGGCCCCCGCTGACCCGCCCGTCACGGTACGGGCCGAGGGCACCACGCCCACGGTGCCGGGCCAGCGCACCGGACCGGCGCACCGGCCCTCATGGCTCGCCCGGCCGAGATGAGGGGGCAGCAGCGGTACGGGACCGCGGGCCGGAAGTCCGCCTGAGCGGCATGGATTTCACCGACAAAAGATGTCAGTGAGCCTCCGGGAGCAGGCGCCGGTCCCGGCAGCGCCGCGCGGGCCGCTGCGGGTGCGCCGCTTCATCCTGATCCTGCTCTACGCCCAGGGGAGGTGGTCGTCGCGGTCTTCAAACGCGCTGCTGCCCACCGCCGTCATCGGCGAACTCCACCTGGGCGCGGCAGCGTTCGGTGTCGTGGAACGCCCTCGGCTGCCTAGGCTTCCTGGCGGCCACCGGTGTCTACCGGATCGTCAGCAGACGCCATCCGGACCTTCACATCGCCGTCGTGGGCTTTCCTCTCTGCAATGCCGGCCTGGTGCTGCAGAGTCAGTTCGGGATCGCCGGCTACCTCGACCGGTACCGGTCGAACACGGCGCCCGCCGCCTCCGCGATCCCCCGGCGCAGCTCCTCGGGGGCGAGCACCTCGATGTCCGCGCCCAGCGACAGCAGCGTCGGCACCGCCAGGTCGACCGACTCCAGCGGCACCGTCGCCGTCACCCAGCCATCGGCGTCCGGCGGCCCTGCCGAGGCTTCGACGGCGCGGACCAGTGCCGCGTCCAGACGGTCCGGCATCGGCGAGCGCCGCAAGGACGGACGGTGAGTCCTGTTCGCTCGGCCTCGTCGGCGTGCGGTCCGGTGAGCCGCGACCGGTAGCCGCCGAGCAGCTGGTACCCACCGCAGTGCCCGGCATCCCCGTGGACCGGGATGCCCGCACCGCTCAGCGCGTCGGCGTCCCGATAGACGGTCCGGACCGAGACGCCCAGCTCCTCGGCGAGCTCACCGGCCGTCAGCCTGCCCCGGTTCTGCAGCAGGAGGAGAAGGGAGAGGAGCCGGGCCGGCGCATGAACCGAACATTCCAGGTCTGGGTCCGGGTCGGGTCCGGCCGTCGGGCCGCATCAGATGTCGCTCTGCTGCTTCTCCATATGGTGGATCTGCTCCACGAGTTCGGCGGCCATCGACTTGATGGTCTCCAGCCCCTCCCGCCCCCACGGCCGTGGTTCGAGGTCCACGACACAGACGGTGCCCAGCGCCGTCCCCGTACGGTCGATCAGCGGCGCGCCCAGGTAGGAGCGGATGCCGATCTCATCGACGACGGGGTTGCCGGCGAACCGCGGATAGTCGCAGACGTCCTCCAGCACCAGGGCCTTGCGGCGGACGATGACATGCGGGCAGTAGCCGTGGTCACGGTCCATCACCCGGCCCGGCTGGGCACTGGCGGGCGCCGGGCCCAGCTCGACGGCCTGGTCCTGCGAGGGCGTGTAGAGACCGGCGAAGTACTGCCGCCGCTCGTCGATGAAGTTGACCATCGAGTAGGGCGCCCTGGTGGTCCGGGCGAGCTTGCGCGCGAACTCGTCGAACGCGGGCAGCGGGGAGTCACCGATCCCCAGGGCGCGCAGCCGGGCGACCCGCGCCGGGGCCTCGTCGTCCTGCGGGGTGAGCAGCAGATGGCGCGTCGGGTCGTAGGAGATGTACGGGACGCGGGAGGCGGGGTGGTTCATGGCAGCTCCGGGGTCGCGGCGAGGGCGGGGGTGAGCAGATGCTGGACGAGCGAGACCAGGACTTGGGTGGCCGAGCCGCCCCGGCGGGCGTCACAGAGCACGACGGGAATGTCCGGGGAGACGTCTATCGCGCTGCGGACCTCGTCCGGGTCGTAGCGGTAGGAACCCTCGAACTCGTTGACGGCGACGATGAACTGGATGCCGCGCCGTTCGAAGAAGTCGACGGCGGCGAAACACTGGTCCAGGCGCCTGGTGTCGGCGAGGATGACCGCGCCCAGCGCGCCGTTGGACAACTCGTCCCACATGAACCAGAAGCGCTGCTGCCCCGGCGTCCCGAAGAGATAGAGGATGTGCGCCGGGCTGAGCGTGATCCGGCCGAAGTCCATGGCGACGGTCGTGGTGTTCTTCTCCTCGACACCGGACAGATCGTCCGTCCCCACGCTGATCTGGGTGAGGAGTTCCTCCGTACTGAGCGGCTCGATCTCACTCACCGCCCCGACGAAGGTCGTCTTGCCGACCCCGAAGCCGCCCGCCACCAGGATCTTGAGCGCGGTGGGGAAGAGGTCGGTCCCGGGGTCCCCCTGGGCACGGGGGTCACAGTCGTTTGCGAAGTCCATTCAGCACCGCCTCCAGCAGGGCACGGTCGGTACGGGACGCGGGCCCTGCCGAAACGGCTGCGGGGGCCCGCGCGGTGATCGCCCCGCAGTCGACGAGGTCGGCGAGGAGCACTTTGGTGACCACGGCGGGCAGCCGTATGTGGGCGGCGATCTCGGCGACCGAGACCGGCCCGCCGCACAGCCCCAGCACCTGGGCGTAATCGGGGCCCTGGCAGGAGACGGGCCGCCGGCCGGTGGCCATGACCATGGTCAGCAGGTCGAAGTGCGCCGTCGGACGGGTCCGGCCGTTGCTGATGGTGTACGGACGGACCAGCCGGCCGGCCGCGTCGTCGTACCACGGCTCCCCGCCCTTCCGCCGTCGGCGACGCACGGTCATGGTCAACGACCGCCCGCGGGCGCCTGCTGGCGTGCGGGGGTGGAGAGATAGGGCCGGACGCTCTTGACCAGCATCGACATTTCGTAGCCCAGCACCGCCACATCGGCCTCCCGGCCGGCGAGCACGGCCAGACAGGCGCCCGATCCGGCGGTGGAGACGAACAGGAAGGTGGACTCCAGCTCGACGACGACCTGGAGGACGTCGTCGCCCTCCCCGAAGCGCACACCGGCGCTGCGGGCGAGGGAGTAGAGGCCGGAGGACAGGGCGGCCATGTGGTCGGCGCTGTCCGGGTCGAAACCATGGGCGGCCTTGACCAGGCCGTCCGAGGACAGCAGAAGCGCGCTCCGGGCGTGCGGCACCCGCTGTACGAGCCCGGTCAGCAGCCAGGACAGGTCGGTGTGCTGGCCTCCCTGCGGCTGCAAATGCGCCTGCGCACGCACATCACTCACCATGGTTACGGTCGTCTCCTCGGGGGCGGGCCATCGGGGCGTCACGGTCACGGTCGTAGAGCAGGTCGTCGCCGGCCGGGCTGGGGTCGCCGCCCTGGGCCGGGGTGGTGCCGGTGTCGTCGGCGTAGGTGTCGTCGGCGAGGCTGAAGCCGCGCCGGAAGGCCGCCATCAGACCCGGGTCGTGTTCGGGTTCCGGGCCCGTACGGGGCGTCGTGGACGGCAGGATCGGCTCGCCGCGCAGCTCGGGAACGAGATGTGTCTGCTTGCGCCGCCGGGGCAGCCGCGGGCGGGCGCCGTTGTCCACGGCGGGCGGTGCGGGCGGCAGGACGACCGGGCCGGGGTCGGCGGGGCGGTCGGTCGGCGGGATGTCGGGGGCGGGCGTCTCATGGGCATGCGCGTCGGGCAGGTGGACTTCGGGAGTGTGGGCGCCGGACGCGCGGACCAGTCGGCGCCGGGTGGCGCCGAGGTCGGCATCGGTGTCCGCGGGGACGGGGGCCTGGCCCGGGTCCGTGCGGCCGTCGTAGCCGCGCGGTGCCCTGTCGAGCGTGTCGTCGGGGGCGGGGCCGGGAGCAGGAATGGCGAGGGTCCGCGGGGCCGCGGGGGCGGGGTCATGGCGGTCGTGACGCTCCTGGCCCGCGTCGTGGTCGCCGGGGTATCCGCCCTCGTACCCCCCGTCGTGCTCGCGCGCCAGGCCGGGGTCCGGTGGTCCGAGGTGCGGCGCACCCGCCCCGTTCGTGTCCCCGTCGGCCGGTTCCGCGCCGAGCAGCTGCTGGGGCACGATCAGCACGGCCTGCACGCCGCCGTAGATGTTGCTCTGCAGCCGGACCACGATGCCGTGCCGCCGGGCGAGCGAGGAGACCACGAAGAGCCCGATCCGGCCGTCGCTCAACAGCTCGGCGACATCGATGTGTTCGGGGTCGGCCAGCAGTCCGTTCATCCGCGTCTGCTCGTCGGCGGACATGCCCAGACCGCGGTCCTCGACCTCGACCGCGAGTCCGGCGGTGACGAGTTGGGCACGCAGCAGGACCGGCGTCTGCGGGGCGGAGTAGATCGTGGCGTTCTCGACGAGTTCGGCGAGCAGGTGGATGACGTCGGCGACGGCATGTCCGCGCAGGGTGCCCTCGATCGGCGGCACCAGCTTGATCCTCGGGTACTGCTCGACCTCGGCGATCGAGGAGCGCAGCACCTCGGTCATGGACACCGGACGGCTCCACTGGCGGCGCGAGATGGCGCCGCCGAGGACGGCGAGGTTCTCGGCGTGCCGGCGGATGCGGGTGGCCAGGTGGTCGACGTGGAACAGGCCCTTGAGCAGGTCCGGGTCCTCGACCTGGTTCTCCAGCTCGTCCAGCAGCTCGATCTCACGGTGCACCAGGGACTGCAGCCGGCGGGCGAGGTTCACGAAGACCTCGACCTTCTGTTCGCTGCCGCTGGCGTTGCTGCGGGCGATGGCGACCGCGTCGATGACGGCGGACTCGGCGGCCCGGCCCGCGGCGGCCACTTCGTGGGCGAGCAGGTCGAGGGTGTCACCGGTGGGCACCGGCCCCGGGTCGGGCTCACGGCGCTGGATCCACTCGCCCTGCCGTACGCGGTCCAGGAGGTCGTACAGGTCGGACTGGCTGCGGGCGCAGACCTGGCGCAGCCGCGCGTAGCGGGCGACGGTGGCGCGGGCCTCGGCATTGGCGGCGGCGCCCGCGGTGAGCACGATGACGCAGACCAGGGCGAGCCCGCCGCAGAGCACCACCCACTCGCGGCCGGTGATCCGGGCGCCGCCGGCCTGGACGACGAAGGCGGCGACGGCCGTGCAGAGGACGGCGACGAGGAGACAGGGGACGGCGGCGAGCCTGACCAGACGGGACCGTATCGCCGAGTCGGCGGCCGACTCGGGGAATGCGGCCCGGCCGTGTCGTCCGCCCTCACGCTCCCGCCGCCGGGCGGCGGGTACGGGGGCGGCCCCCGGGGAACCCTGGGACCCTGGGGATCTCTGAGCCTCCTGGGACATCTGGGTCCCCTGGGGGAATGCGGTAGGCATCGGCGCCCTCCGGATCGGCCGTGGCAGTTCGCGGAGCACGCACGCTAGTTGTTGCCGGGGTGGGGTCCGGAGCCACTTCGAGGTTTCGCTACCCCTCGCCACCTCCCTGAGTGGGCGCCGCACGGACATCAGTGCGACACAATCCGAACTCCCGTTCCTTCGGGAGGAGTTAAGGCCTCCCAGGGTGCCCCTTTCGATGGCTCACGAACGGCGCTCGGGGGCGTGACGCGCGCCGGGGGCATCGGTTCGGTTACGGATGACGCCCGGGCGCGCCGACGGCCGCCCGGCGGCGGTCCGCAGGGCGCTCAGCGGAAGGTGCGCCGGTAGGTCTGGGGGCTGACGCCGGTGGTGCGTTTGAAGCGGTCGCGGAAGGCCGTCGGTGAGCCGAAACCGACTTGAGCGCCGATGCGTTCGACGGAGTGCGTGGTGGTTTCCAGCAGGTGCTGAGCCTGGCGTACCCGGGCGCGGTGCAGCCACTGGAGCGGAGTGGTACCGGTCTGTTCGCGGAAGCGGCGTATCAGGGTACGGGTGCTCATATCCGCCCGGACGGCGATATCGGCCGGCGTGAGTTCGCGGGCCAGATTGTTCTGCAGCCAGGTGAGCAGGGGTTCCAGGGCGGAGCCGCGGGGTGTGGACGGGTAGGGCTGGACGATGAACTGCGCCTGGCCGCCCTCCCGTTCGAGCGGCATGACGGACAGCCGGGCGGCGTCGGCGGCGACGGCGGAGCCGTAGTCGCGGCGGATCAGGTGCAGACACAGGTCCAGTCCGGCGGCGGCTCCGGCGGAGGGCAGCGGCGGGCGGCAACTGGCCCCACCCTGCACTCCCTGCCCGGCTGCACCTGTTCAACCGCCCTTCAGGGCAGTTGGCGTTATTCCGTTGAGAGTTGTCCGTAGCGCCACTGGGGTGCGCGGGCACGGCGGACTAACTTCGCTGGTGATCCCGGCACGGAGCCGGGCCGGTCTGCCCGAAGGACTGCTCATGCACGCTCAGATCGTCCTGTTCGACGGCTTCGATCCGCTCGATGCCATCGCTCCCTATGAGGTGCTGTCCGCCGGGGGTGCCGCCTCGGACGGGGCGGTGCGGGTGGAGCTGGTGTCCGCCGAGGGGCGGCGCGAAGTGATCAGCGGCACCGGAGACTTGGGGCGCCATGCCACGACCCACCATCTGGGACCGGACGCGCTGGAGGCGGCGGGTGCGCACGTGGTGCGGGCCCGGGTCGTCGACGACGGCGACCTGGTCACCGGCGCCGGCGTCACCTCCGGCCTGGACCTGGGCATCCATCTGCTGGAGCGGGAGGTGGGGCCCAAGGTCGCCCTTGCCGTTGAGGAGTTGTTCGCCTACGAGCGGCGTGGCGTCGTCTGGCGCAACCACGGACCGAAACCGTCCCTTCGATGAGCCACTCCCCCGGCCCCCTGCCCCCGGCCCCGTCCCTCCGCACCGCCGTCGACGCGAAGGCTCCACCACCGTGACAAAGCTCTTTCTCGCCCTGCATGTCCTGGCCGCCGTCCTTGCCGTGGGACCGGTCACCGTCGCCGCCGGCATGTTTCCCAGGGCACTGCGCCGCGCCCAGGCCGAACCGCAGGACCCCGCCGCCCGCTCGGTGCTGCGCACCTTGCACCGCATCTGCCGCGTCTACGCCGCTCTCGGCGTCGCCGTACCCGTCCTGGGTTTCGCCACCGCCGGCAGCCTCGGTGTCCTGGGGAGCGGCTGGCTGATCGCCTCCATCGTCCTCACCACCGGCGCCGCCGCGCTTCTGGTGGTGCTGGTGCTGCCCGGCCAGGATGCCGCCCTGGACGAGATCGAGGCCGCGGCGGACCGCCCCGGAGCCTCGATACCCGATCAAGGAGCCGCCCGCCGGCTGACGATGCTCACGGGCCTGTTCAATCTGCTGTGGGCGACCGTCACCGTCCTGATGATCATCAGGCCTGGCTCCACCACGGGAACCTGACCCCGCACTTACGGCACGGCTGACCGGCCCGCCTCACGCCTCCGAGGCGCACGGGGCGGTGCCGGCCGACGGTCACCGGCTGCGATATGCGGCGGCCCCCTGCCGGTACCGCTCCTTCTCCTCGGCGAAGTCAGGGACGTCGGCGCGGCCGCGGTCGCCCGGCCCGAGGAGTTGCTTCAGTGCCGCCGCGCCGTCACCGGCCGCGGCGGCGCGCGGCAGCATGGTCCGCTCATAGGCGGTGACGGCCTCGTCGAGGGTGTCGTGGCGGGCGAGGGCCAGCGCGAGTTCGCAGCCGTCGAGCAGGGCGAAGTTGGCGCCGTTGCCGCCCAAGGGAGTCATCAGATGGGCGGCGTCCCCGAGCAGGGTGACGCCCGGGGTGTGGGGCCAGGTGTGCGGGGCCGGGAGGACGAACAGCGGCCGGTTGACGTACGGGCCGTCGTTGTCGGTGATCAGGACGAGGAGCCGCTCGTCCCAGCCGGCGAACGCCCGGAGCAGCGCGGCGCGTACGGCCTCGGTGTCGTCGAGGCCGACGCCGGCGGCGGGGTACCCGTCCTCGTCGTCACGGAGGGCGATGTAGGCGCGCACATGCTGGTCGCTGTTGCGCTGCGCGATCAGACCCTTGTGGTCGCCGGTGGCGAAGACCTGCCCGTCGCCTACGAGTTCGGCGACGGCGGGGTGCTCGGTGTCGACCTTGTCGAAGCGGGCCTCCAGGAAGGTCACGCCGGTATGGACGGGCGTGGCGGCACTGACCAGCGGCCGCACCCGGGACCAGGCACCGTCCGCACCGATGACCAGGTCGACGTCCCTGGTGACGCCGTTGTCGAAGGTGAGGCGGTGCGTACCGGCCGGGTGTGGGGTGACGGAGGTGAGGGTGTGGCCCCACCGGACGGTGCCGGGGGTGAGGGAGTTCGCCAGCAGGGTGCGCAGCCGGCCGCGGTCGATCTCGGGGGCGGCGTCCTCCTCGTCGGTGGGGCGGTAGTCGACGAGGACCTCGCCATGGCGGCTGAGCATGCGCATGGCCTGCCCCTCGGTCCGGGCCAGGGCGTGGAAGTCGTCGAGAAGTCCGGCTTCCTGCAGGGCGATCTGGCCGGAGTCCGCGTGCAGGTCCAGGGTGCCGCCCTGGTCGCGGGCGTCGGCGGAGGCGTCCCGGTCGTAGACGGTGACGCCGATGCCGTGGCGCTGCAGGACGCGGGCGCAGGTCAGTCCGCCGGGGCCGGCGCCGATAACGGCGATCCGCGGTGCGGGGGTGGTGGGCATGGGTGATTCCTCTTCCTGGTCAGGTGGGGCGAGCGGGCCCACGCCGGCCCATCGGACCGGTCCGGTCCCGGTCGGCAACAGGCAGGAGGCATCGCTCAGTTCACCGGTGCGGTGAAACCGGAGCCGGTCGGGGCTCGTCCTCCGCTCCCGGCACTCCCAGAAGAGCACACCGATTAAAAAAGTGCAACGAGTCAACTTTTTCAATGAGTCAACAAGAGGGTAGGGTGAAGTCGTGAGTGAGACGACAGAGCCCATGGGCCGCCGAGAGCGCAAGAAGGCCGCCACCCGCCAGGCGCTGGCCGACGCGGCCCTGCGGCTGTTCCTCGAACGCGGCTACGACCAGGTCAGCATCAGGGACATCGCCGAAGCCGCCGATGTCTCCACCACGACCCTCTTCAAGCACTTCCCCGGCAAGGAAGCCCTGGTCTTCGACGCGGACAGCGACCACGAGGCCGCCCTGGTCGCCGCCGTCCGCGAGCGCCCGGACGGCCGGTCCCTCCCCGCCGCCCTGCGTGACCACATTCTGCGCAGCCATCTCGAGACCCTCGCCGACCCCGCGTTCGCCCGGTTCAGAGAACTCGTCACGAGCACACCGGCACTCCGCGACTACGGCCACCGCATGTGGATGCGGCACGAAACGGCCCTCGCGCAGGCCATCGCCGCCGACATCGGTGCCCCCGAGGACGATCCGGCCTGCGCCGCACTCGCGCACTTCGCCCTCGAAGCATCCGCCCTCGCCCGGGACCAGGACGATCCCCGCGCGGCCGTCGACGCCGCCTTCGACCTCCTGGAACGCGGCTGGCACCCACCCACGCGGCGCCCTGCCCGGGGACCGCGGCAGGGCACTGTCTGAGCGTCAGCCGACGGGCCCGGCAGGCTCCTGGCCGAGGAATTCCGCGACGGTCCGGGTGAAGCGGCGGGGATCGTCGAGCCAGGGATAGTGACCGGCGCCCGGCTGCACGGCGAGTTCGGCCCGGGGCAACAGCTTCGCGATGTCCGCGGCGATACGGGGAAGCGGGCCGCTGTCGACCTCACCGGCGAGCAGCAGGACCCGTGCGTCCAGGCCCGCAAGGGCGGCGCGGGCCGCGTCCGGGGCGAAGGCGCCGGAGGACGCATACATCCCGGCGGCCTCGTCGTGGGTCTGTGCCACCTCGTATGCGGCGTGCGCCTGCGCGGCCGCGTCCCAACGGCCGTAGAAGAAGGGGGCGATGGCGTCCCAGTCGGCATCGGCCTCGGAACCGGCCCAGACCCTTTCGTAGGCGTCGTACGCGGCTCCGAACCATGGCTCGGCGGTGCGCAGGGCGGCCGCCTCCCGGCGGTGTGCCTCGGTGAAGTCGACGCCGACGGCGCGAGCGCGCGCGGTGATGAGAGTGAGGGTGCGGATGCGGCGCGGATGCCGGGCCGCGTAGAGAAGGGCGAGATCGCCGGCCGCCGAGTGCGCGAGGAGGTCGATACGGTCCAGCCCGAGGTGCTCACGGAGCGCTTCGACATCGGCGACCTGCCGGTCGCAGCGGTAGGTGGCGGGGTCGGCGGGCGTGCCGGAGTCGCCGGTGCCGCGCAGATCGAGCTTGATCAGCCGGCGCCGCTCCGACAGTCCGCCGAGATCGCCGAGGTAGCCGGAGGCCCGCATGGGCCCGCCGGGCAGGCAGAGCAGCGGCTCGCCCTCACCCACGACGTGATAGGCAAGTGCGGTCCCGTCCGGAGCGGCGAAGGCAGGCATGGCCTCATCCTCATCGCCGTGTCTCGATCACGGCAAGCCGTTTGCCTCCTGGCCGGCCAAGTGCCCGGGGAAGCGGCCGGGTTGGACCGGCGGAGGATCGCGACCGGACGGTCAGGGAAGCCTCAACTGCAATTGCCGTCCGGCCCGTTGTGCCCTCGACCGCTCGGCAGCCACTCGCCCGGGCCGGCGTCGGCGGGGCCTCCATGCGCACGTACCCGGCGGGCGCCGGGCAGGGATCGCCCTCCCCGCACGCTCCGCCGCGCGCTCACCGGTCCGCGGCGAGGCCCACGTCGGTGGGGGACACCGCAGGCGGCCAGGCGGGCCAGCCATGGATGGGCGGCACCGCAATCGCCCGCCACCACGGATAGACGGCCGCCGGCTCGGCGGGCTCGAAGGGCTCGCCGGGTCTGGGGTGGGCCGTGGTGACCCCGGATGTGCGGCCGGCGGCCAGCGTCCGTTCGGCGGGCTCGGCCCATGGGTGCGGTGCGAGGTTGAATGTGCCCCAATGGATCGGCAGCAGCACACCGCGCGGCTCGCCGCCCTGCAGGTCGAGGTGGGAGCGGACGCCCTCTTCCGGGGTCATGTGGATGTCCGGCCAGAAGTCGCTGTACGCGCCGATCTGGATCATCGTCGCATCGAACGGGCCGTGTGCCGCGGCGATCTCCGCGAAGCCGGAGAAGTAGCCGGTGTCGCCGCTGTGGAAGATCCGGTGCTCGGGTCCCGCGACCACCCAGGAGGCCCACAGGGTGTGCTGCGGGCCGCGCAGCCCGCGGCCGCAGAAGTGCTGTGCGGGGGTGGCCGTGAGGGTCAGCCCGCCGACCCGGGTGGACTCGTGCCAGTCGAGCTCGGTGATCCGGTCCGCGGGCACACCCCAGAATTCCAGGTCGGCGCCGACCCCGAGCGGTACGACGAAGGCCGCGCCGGTGCCGGCCAGGCCCTGGACCGTCGACATGTCGAGATGGTCGTAATGGTCGTGCGAGATCACCACGGCATCGACCGGGTCCAGCTCGTCCAGTGCGAGGGGTACCGGGTGCAACCGCTGGGGGCCGATCCAGGTGAACGGCGAACAGCGCTCGCCCCAGACCGGGTCGAACAGCACCCGCTGCCCGTCCATCTCGGCGAGCACGCTCGAATGACCCATCCAGGTGAGCCGCAGCCCGGAAGCGGGCGGCCGGCCCCAGTCCGCGGCGGTCGGGCGGTACACCGGAATCCGGCCGACCGGTGCCCGGCGCAGCCGCCCCTCCCGGCTCAGCTGGGTGCGCGCCATCGGCAGCGCGGAGCCATGGAGCAGCTGCCTGGTCGGCACGGGATTGCGGAACTGGCCGTCCACGAACTGGGGCGACCTGCGCATCCTGGCCAGCCGCTCCCCGGTGGGTTCGATACCGAAGCTCGCGGGCCGCAGCGCGGAGAGTCGAGTGCGGCGGGGTCGGGAACCGGTCACGGCACCTCCATGGTCGGGGCGGTCGCGAAGTGAACGGGCCGCATGAGCGGTGGGTTCCGGCACACCGCGCCACTCGGCGCCGTCGTACGGTTTCCGCACCACGACCACCCGGACTCAACACCATCACCCGCAGAAGCAAACCGCGCGACCGCCCGTCGCATTCCTGACGCGGGGTGTGACCTTTCCCGTGCCTGCCGGGGGTGTCTCCCGGCAGGCACGGGACGCGTCCATTGCGGTGAACGCGAGCCGGCGGTGGGGGCGCGCGCGGTGGCCGGGCCGCTCGCCACAGACGCCCGCGCGCCCGGAGGTCGCCGGTGCGGTCCGCACTCCCTCACGAGGTGATCCGGGTCAGACCGCTTCGATGGCCGCGGGCGGGCCGGGCAGACCGGGGCGGCGCGGCAGGAAGACGGTGCGCAGGAAGATCTGCGGGGCGACGAGACGGGTCGGGGGCGCGGTGAGCGAGAAGACGTCCCGGAAGGCCTCGCCGACGACGGGGTCGATGGCGGCGCGGGCGGACAGCCGGTCGATGTACCACGTGGACAGCCGCTCCCCGACGCCCGCCCTGGTGTCCTCGGGGCTCGCGTACGGGCGGTCCGCGCCGACCGCGGCGAGCCAGGCGGGCTCCACGGAGCGGGCCACCGCCCGCTGCGCCTCGGCGGTGATGCCGGGGCGCAGACCGCCGCCGTCCGCGAGCGTGGTGCGTACGGCCAGCGCGCCGAGGGCGGCGACCGACATGCCCTGCCCGTACACGGGGTTGAAGGTGCACCCGGCGTCCCCCAGGACGAGGAACCCCTCGGGCAGGGCACCGGGCCGTTCGAAGTGCCGGCGGCGGTTGCAGGTGTCGCGGAAGCCGTGCACCGGCGACAGCGGCTCGGCCCGGTCGAGCAGTTCATGGACGTACGGGTCGCCGATCGTGGCACTGAAGGCGGTGAACTCCGCCGCGTCCGTGGGCGGGTGGTGCCCGCGCACACCGGACAGCGTCAGCAGCCACTTGCCGTCCTCGACGGGGACGTATGCCGCGCCCCGCGGGCACTCGGGCCAGCCCGGGACATTGACGCCCGCGTCCGGTGCCGTGGCCGGGTCCTTGGGGCGGTACATCCGGGTGGCGTAGGCGATCCCCGCGTCCACGGTCTCCTCCTGCGGCGCGGACCGGCCCAGCTCGGTGAACCACTGCGGGGCGCGGGATCCGCGGCCCGAGGCGTCCACGACGAGCGCGGCCGGCAGCTCCCGCTCGGACCGCCCGCCCGGCGCACCGTCCCGCGACCGCACCCTGACCCCGGTCACCCGCCCGGCGTCCCCGGTCAGCCCGGTGGCCTCGGTCGCCTCAAGAACCTCGACCCGGGTGGCAGAACCAGCCACCGCCCGCAGCACCCGCTCCCGTACGACCGAGTCGAGCACGGGCCGGGTGACGCTCAGGGTCAGATGCCGGCGCTCGTCGAAGCGGCGCTGCCAGCCGGTGGGGGTGCGGGTGAGCAGATCGCGCGACAGATACAGGCGGCGTGCCCCCGCTTCGCCGAGGGCGGCGACCGTGCCGGGCAGCAGCTCCTCCAGAGCGAGACTGCCGCCGCTGAGGAGGATGTGCAGATGGCGGGCCTGCGGGACGCCCTTGCGGAAGGCGCGCCCCTCCGGATAGCGGTCGCGCTCGATCACGGTGACCGTATCGACGTGCCCGATCAGGGCGGTGACGGCCAGCATCCCGGCGAGTCCGCCACCGATCACGATCGCGGTGTGCCCGCCATTGGAGTGCTCTGCCACCGTTGCCTCGCTCCCCCGACGGCGTGGTCCGACCGCCGTACGGCCCACTCGTTGCTGTCCCCGGACCTGCTCGCCCTGCCCGGTACCTGAGCACCGTCCGCGGAATCCGATCGCCGTCGGCCACAGACTTCAGTGCCCCCGGCAGCCGTGTCAACGGCCCGTTCCGCCAACGGTCCTCGGTGTGCGCGTTCGTTCCCACCGGTCATCCGCCGTCGCCCGCTCATCATCGGCCACTGATCACGGGCCTGCTCACGGGCCTGCTCACGGGCCCGGCTCTCGCGCGTCCTTTCCTCCCTCGTGTCACCGGATTCCCTGACATCCCGTCATGGGACGAGCCTGCGTCTAGACTCCCGGCAGCGGATGCACCTCGTCCGCAAACGGTCCCACCAGCAAGGGATTCGTCTCATCAGCAAGGGATTCAGGGACGCTTGTGACATTCCAGCAGGTTTCTGAGCCGTATGACGCCTATGACGTCCTCGTCGTCGGCGGGTCGGGCGTGGACACTCTCGTGCAGGTCGGCGCGCTGCCCGTACCGCTCGCCGATTCCTACCCGGTCCCACCTCTGCACGAAGGGGCGGGGCACACCGGCACCGGTGTCGCGCTCGGCTGCGCGGCACTCGGGCTCACCACCGGGTTCGTGGATTTCCTCGGCGACGATCATCCGGGCACGCTGGTCCGCGAGCGGCTGGCCGGTACCGGCGTCGACTTCCGGCCACTGATCTCACCGCACGGCACCCGGCGCGCGGTCAATCTCGTCGCCCCCGACGGCCGCCGGATGTCGTTCTACGACGCCCGCGACCCGGTCGATCTGCGGATGCCGCCCGAGCACTATCTGCCCCCGCTGCGCCGCGCCCGCCACGTCCATCTGTCGATCATGCACTTCGCCCGTTTCCTGTACGACGACATCGAGGCGCTGGGCATCCCCGTCTCCACGGATCTGCAGGACTGGGACGGACTGACGGACCATCACCGGGAGTTCGCGCTCCGCTCCGACCTGGTGTTCCTCAGTACGGCCGGGGCCGGGGAGCGGATCGGGTCCGTGATGCGGGAGATCCTGCACGAGGGCCGCGCCGAGGCGGTGATCGCCACGGCCGGGGCGGGCGGCGCCTACCTCCTCAGCGCCGACGACCGCACCCCACGCCCGGTGCCGGCCGCGGTCCCGCCCGGCCCCGTCGTGGACAGCAATGGCGCGGGCGACGCCTTCACCAGCGGATTCCTCTACGGCAGGCTGGCGGGCCGGAGTCTGGAGGAGTGTGCGCGCCTGGGCGCCGTCGCGGGGGCGTACGCCTGTACCTCGCGGGGCACCCACACCGCCCTCGTCGGACCGCAGGAACTGCACGCGGCCCTCGGCGCGAAGGCGCCGGCGACCGTCACCACGTCACCGGCCGGTGACGGGCCCAGGCTCCCGGGCCCGCCGGATGCTCAGGTGTCCCGTACGGGGGCATAGGGCATCTCGTCCGGCCGACGGAGCGCGGACCGGTCGGGAGCCCCGGCCGGTCAGTTCTTGCGGCCCACTCCGCCGTAGAAAATGGTGTTGTTGAGCTCCTCCGCGCCGGGCACCCGGCCGTCCGGCCGCCACAGCGGTACCCGTACGACGCCCGGCTCCAGCAGGGCGAACGGGCCGAACAGCGGCTCGACCTCGGCCTTCGACCGCAGATTGAGGGTGGCAGTGGCGCTCTTGTAGACGTTCACCACGCCGTCGCGCGCCTGCACGTCCGTGCGGCCCGCCTCATAGGCCTCGTAGGGCTCACCGGTCGCATGCGTCAGGACGAGATGGCTGCCCGCGGGGAGCGCATCGGCGAGGGTGGCGATGAGCGCGGCGGGGTCCTCGTCGTCCCGGATGAAGTGGAGTACGGCCACCAGCAGCAGCGCCACCGGCCGGTCGAAGTCGATCAGCTCCCGGACGGTGGGGTGGTCCAGCAGCGCCTTGGGGTCACGGACGTCGCCGAGCACGAATCCGGTGCGTTCGGTGTTGGTCAGCCGGGCCCCGGCGTGGGTGGCGACGATCGGGTCGTTGTCGACGTAGACCACGCGGGTGTCGGGAGCGGTCTCTTGGGCCACCTCATGGGTGTTGGGCGAGGTGGGGATGCCGGTGCCGATGTCGATGATCTGGCGGATACCGCCGGCGACCAGCTCGCGCACCGCCCGCCGCAGGAAGGCGCGGTTGGCGCGGGCGCTCAGCCGTACCTGGGGGTGGACCTCGATGACGCGTTCCGCGGCCACCCGGTCGACCTCGTAGTTGTCCCAGCCGCCGAGGTAGTAGTCGTACATCCGGGCGGGGTGCGGCCGGCTGGTGTCGATCTCCTCGGCGGAGAAGCCCGAGTGCTCCGGCCCCTGGACGTAGGGTCCGATGTCCGGGACCTCGCCGTCCGGCGCTCCCTGGGATATGCCCTGTCCGCTCATGCCGTCCTCCGTTCGGTGCGCCGGCCCGGGGCCGCCGCGAGCAGGAAGTCGGCGTGGCCGGCCTTCGCTCCCTCGATGAAGCTCACCATTTCGCGGTGGGTGTAGATCAGGGCCGGGCCGTCCGGGTCGGTCGACTGCCGCAGCGCTATCCGGCCGTCCCCCAGCCGCATGGCCTCGACGCACTCGCCGCCGTTTCCGCCGCTCCACGGCTTGTGCCAGCCCTCAGTGCCCAGTTCTTTGGCGGGCATGCCGTTGTAGATGCGTATGCGATCCATGGTTCAGATCTCCTTGCGAAAGCCACCCAGAATGGCCTCGGTGGTGTGTGCCGGCGCGGCCTGTGCACACATCCGGTCCAGGGCCTCCAGGAACTGCGAGACGTCGTTGCGCTGGTCGAAGTACACGGCTCCGACGAGGCTTTCCGCGTAAGCGATGTCCGGGAGTTCCGGGATCGGGAAGCGGAAGATGTGAAAGGGGCCGTACATGGCGGGGTGCGGGCCCGCGGCGAACGGCATGATCTGCAGCCGGACGTTCGGCAGCGCGGTGGCCTCCATCAGCCGGGAGACCTGGTCGCGCATCACCTTCGGCCCGCCGATCGGGCGCCGCAGCACGGTTTCGTCCATGACCACCCACAGCATCGGTGCGCGGTCACGGGTCAGCAGGGACTGCCGCTCCATGCGCAGCGCGACGATGCGGTCGATGTCCTTGGCGGAGGCGTGCGGCATGCCGGCCTTCAGGACGGCCGCGGCATAGTCCTCCGTCTGCAACAGCCCGGGGATGTAGTGCGGTTGGTAGGCCCGGATGAGATTGGCTTCGCTCTCCAGGCTGACGAATGCACTGAACCACTCGGGCAGCACATCGCGGAACCGGTGCCACCAGCCAGGCTTGTTGGCCTCACGGGCGAGGGAGACAAAGCCCTCGATCTCCTCCTCGTCGGTGACGCCATAGGTCGCCAGCAGTTTCTCGACATAGGGGAGCTTGAGGCCGACCTCGGCCTTTTCCATGCGCCGTATCGTGGCGTGGGTCACATCGAGGGCCGCGGCGGCCTGCTCGAAGGAGAGGCCCGCTTTCTCGCGCAGGTCCTGCAGTCGCTTGCCGAGCACCACCCGTAGGACGGTTGGTGCACCTGCCGACCGTGGGTCCGCCACGTCCGATCGCCTCCAACTGACTTCAATTGTCAGCAGTGTGTCATGCCGTCAGCACGAACGAACAGACTGCACTTACGATTCTGCAAATTACAGACTGATCCTTGCCATCGGTGACCAACATCGCACATAGTTACGGCGTGGCTTCCTCCAACAACGCTCCTTCGTTAGGGCGCTGTGGCGGCTTTGTCGCCCAGTACCCGCAGGACGCGTTCCACTTGCCGGCGCGACGCACGTCCGTTCCCGAGGCGCGCAGACGCGTCAGTGCGCTGCTGTGCGAGTGGGGCGCGGATCAACAAGTCCGCGATGACGTGGAGTTGGTGGTCTCCGAGCTGTTCACCAACGCGGTGCGGCACACCGACAGCGAGAAGGTCGGCTGCGAGCTCGCCCTCTTCGGCGCGCACATACGCATAGAGATCACGGACCAGGGCGGCCCGGCGGACTCGGCGCCGCACATCCAGCCCGGCAGCGTGGACCAGGAGTGCGGACGAGGGCTGTTCCTCGTCGGCGCACTGTCCGAGAGCTGGGGGTCGCGGCCCACCGACAGCGGTCAGGGCCGGGTGGTCTGGGCAGACCTGCCGTACTCCTCCCTCGCACACTGAGGCCCCGCTCCGCATCCGCGGCAACGGGGCCTCAGTCATGCCAAGGGCCCTGCCGGCCCGCGGGCTGCCCTACAGCGGCAGCAGATCGGGCCGCTTGGGCTCGACATGGTCGCCGGAGGACTCCCCGCGCAGCCGGCGTCCGATCCACGGCACGAGATGCTCCCGCGCCCACTGGATGTTGTCCCGCCGCGCCTCGGCGGCCGAACGCTCCGCCTCCGGGGGCCAGGGCTGGTCCGGATCGGCCGGCACCCGCAGCCCGAGCACCTGTGCCGCGCGCAGCGCCACCCGGGTGTGCCCGTCGGCGGACAGATGCAGCCGGTCATCGCTCCACGCCCGCCGGTCCTGCACCGACTTGAGCGACCACAGGTCCAGGACCGGGCAGTCGTGCCGGTCCGCGATGGCCCGGACATGCGCCGTGTACGTCGCGATCTTGCCGCGCAGATGCTTGAGGACCGGGACACCGCGGGTGTCGAAGCCGGTGCAGAGCAGCACCGCGCCGACGGCCTCCCGCAGATCGGCGACGGCCGCCTCGTAGCGCTCGGCGACCGCGTCCGGGTCCGAGCCCGGCCGCAGGATGTCATTGCCGCCGGCGCAGAACGTCACCAGCGCAGGGGCGAGGGCTTTCGCCCGGGGCACCTGCTCCTCCACGATCTGGTCGAGGAGCCGCCCCCTGACCGCGAGGTTCGCGTAGCGGAAGTCCCCCTCCGCCTGTTGGTCCGAGAGCAGGACCGCGAGCCGGTCCGCCCAACCGATGTACGCCCCGTCAGGGCCGGGATCCCCGACCCCCTCTGTGAAGCTGTCCCCGACGGCTGCGTACGACTCGATGGCGCCAGGGGCGCCGTTGCTGAAGTACTTCGAATCGTCTGCCACGTCAGGACATACTTCACCTCAAGAAGTGACTTACGCCACCGTAACCAGGGGTTGACGAGAGGTGATTAATGCCACCAGGTCAAATTCTGCTCAAGTCGGAATAATGTTCGACCGCAGCCTGCTCCGCCGTGCACTGCGGTGCGTATGACGACGCCCCCGTTGCGGCCTGATTGTCTATTGCATCAATGTCGTATCGTCGGAGGTGCCCCGCCTCGCCGACGAGCAGCGTCGGCGGCCGAACCCGAGGAGCGCGCCCGTGACGCAGCAGACGCCGCAGGTCCCACAGGCCCAGCCCGAGCTCACGGAGGTCCGGAACTTCCGCGATGTGGGCGGTCTGCCGACCGTGGACGGGCGTCACGTACGGGAGGGCAGGCTGTTCCGCAGTGGCCATCTCGCCCATGCGACCGAGACCGACGCCGCATTTCTGGCCGGCCTCGGGCTGCACACCATCTTCGATTTCCGCAATGCCTCGGACATCAAGCTGGAAGGCCCCGATGTCGCGCTGCCGGGCGTGCGCAATGTGAACATTCCGCTCACCGACCCGGCCGACGGCGCGGAATTCTGGACGATGGTGCGCGACGGTGAGCTGGAGCAGCTGCGCTCCGCGCTCGGCGACGGCAAGGCCGCGGCCCGTATGGCCGCGACCTACCGCCACATCATCACTACCCGCACCGAAGACCACAGCAGGGTGCTGCATGCGCTCGCCGAGGACAGCGTCCCGGCGCTGATGCACTGTGCGGCCGGCAAGGACCGGGCGGGCCTGTCCGTCGCCGTGACCCTGCTCGCGGTCGGGGTGGAGCGGGACGCCATCGAGGCGGACTACCTCAAGTCCAACGATCCGCACCGCCGCTACAAGATCCGCCGCTCCGACAACTCCGCGGTCGGGATGTCGCAGGAGGTCATGGAGCTGCTCTCCCCGCTGTTCGGGGCGCACACCGACTACCTCACGGCCGCCTACGACGCGATCGAGCGGACCTGGGGCTCGACGGAGAAGTACCTCGCCGACGGCCTGGGGCTGACGCCCGCCGTCCGCGAGCGGCTGCGGGACCAGCTGCTGACGGACTGACAACCGCGGCCCCGGCTCACGGGGTGGCCACCCACCCGGCGACCAGCACCAGCCCGGACGCCCGGTGCACCGCGAGGAAGCCGAAGGGCCGGTCGTAGCGGGCCGAGATCCGCAGCGCCTGGTACGGCGGGGGCGGTGGCACGGACCCCGCGGCGGCCGGCATGACCGTGACCGCGGCCGCCCGGAAGCCCAGTGCGCCGAAGGTCGCGGTCGCCGTCTGCCGGGCGGCCGACACCGCCAGCGGCTGGTCGCTCATACCGGGGAGGTGTCCGCGGGAGGTGTCGGTGGCGGTGGTGAGCCCGAAGAGGTCCGCCCGCTCCAGCAGATCGTGGTCGGCGTCGACGGTGAACCGCGGGGTGGTGAGATCGAACAGCGGGACGCCGTCGTAGCTCGGCACGGTCGTCACCCGCAGCCCCGGCCCGGCGCCCTCGGTCAGCGCCGCGCCGGACACCGTCGGGTAGCCGCCGCCCAGCGCCGCGACACCGTGGTGCAGCACCTCGCCACCCGGCAGGTCCGGCTCGCCGAGCAGCAGATGGACATCGAGTCCGTTGTCGCCCGCGACCCGCACCGCGGTCAGCGGACCGGCCGGTGTGCCGTGCACCCGCACCTGCTCCACGTCCGGCCCGGAGCGGCTCAGCACCCGCAACTCCCGCCCTGCCCAGGGCCCTTCGGCCATCGGGGCCGGGAACTCGTCGAACGGCTCCGTCCAGGTCGTGCGCACCAGCAGCGCACTGGCCAGTACGAGCAGGGTGTCGGGGGCGAGCCGTACCGGCATCCGCTCGATCAGACCGTCGGTGTGCCCCCGCGCCCAGGCGTCCAGCGCGTCCTGGTCCGCGGTCGCGTCCCCGGTGAGCTCCCCGTGCGCGGCGGGCGGCAGGCCGGCCAGCCACTCGGGGTGCAGGGTCAGTGTGCGGCGGGCCCACAGCCCCACCGCGGCATCGACACCGTCCGCCGCCGCCAGCGCGGCCAGCAGCTCACGGCCTTCGCGTACGGCGTGCCGTGCATCGGTGCCGAGCGCTTCGGCCAGCTCCTTGCGGGCGGGGCCGCCGGCCGGTCCGGCGAGCAGGGCCAGCAGCGGCCAGACACCGGCCGCGGTCAGCACACTGTCCCGCTCCCCCACCGTCTCGCGCGCCCAGCGGGCCGTCATGTCGTTGACGGCCCGCGCCGTCGCCGCGGCCACCATGGCATTCCCCCCAGCGTCGTCAGCGGTTGGCGACCGCCTGCTTGACCAGCGTCCGCCCGAAGTCCCACATCAGTCCGCCGCCCCCGTGGGCGTCGTCCATGACGGCCGTGAACGCCTCGACGAAACGGTCCACTTCCCGCTCGCCGATGACCAGCGGCGGAATCAGCTTAATGACCTCCAGATGGTCACCGGAGACCTGGGTCAGGATGCGGTGGCGCTGCAGCAGCGGCACCACGACCATCTGCGCGAACAGCCCCTTACGGGCCGTCTGCAGCATCGTCCAACGGCTCCGCAGACCGAGGGACTTGGGGCGGCCGAACTCGATGCCGATCATCAGGCCGCGGCCCCGTACGTCGTGCAGCAGCTCGTATGCGGGGATCAGCTCCGCCAGCCGGGAGCGCAGCAGCTCACCGGTGCGCCGGGCGCCGGCCACGAGCTGCTCGTCCTCCAGCACCGAGAGCACCGCCAGACCGGCGGCCATCGCCTGGGCGTTGGCGCCGAAGCTGGCGGAGTGCACCAGCACCCGGTCCATGGACGAGTAGACCTTCTTGAAGATCCAGTCCTTGCCGAGGGTCGCCCCGACCGGCACATATCCGCCGGACAGCGCCTTGGCCACGCACACCAGATCCGGTTCGACACCGTCCTCGTGCTGATAGGCGAAGAAGTCGCCGGTGCGGCCCAGGCCGGTCTGCACCTCATCGGCGATCAGCAGGGCCTTGTGACGGTGCAGCAGTTCCTGTGCGGCGCGCAGAAATCCGGGCGGGGCAGGGTGTACGCCCTTGCCCTGGATGGGCTCGACCACGAATCCGGCCACATCGCCGCGCTTCAACTCCCGTTCCAGCGCGGCCAGATCACCCAGTTCGATGGCCGTGTCCGGGAGCAGCGGGGCGAAGCCGTCCCGGAAACCGTCCTCGCCGTTGACGGAGAGCGAGCCGGTGGTCAGGCCGTGGAAGGCATGGGTGCAGTAGAGGATGCGGGGCCGGCCGGTGGCGTAGCGGGCGAACTTCAGGGCGGTCTCGACGGCCTCGGTGCCGCTGTTGCCGAAGAAGACCCGGTCGAGATGGGGCGTGTGGGACAGCAGCTTCTCGGCGAGCAGACCGGGCAGCGGCTGGCAGTCGAAGCGGGTGAGATCGGCCAGTTGGGCGTCCAGGACGTCGTGCAGCGCCTGCCGGACGACGGGGTGGTGCCGGCCGAGGCCCATCACCCCGAAGCCCGCGAGCATGTCCAGGTAGTCCTGGCCGTCGGCGTCCCAGAAGTAGGCGCCCTCCGCCCGCTCGTAGACCTTGTCGAAGCCGATGGTGTGCAGCATCCGCGGCAGTTGGTGGTTGAGATGGCGGGAGTGCAGGGCGTAGCGCTCACCCCCGCGTGCGGCGAGCAGCTCGGTCAGGTCAAATCCGGTCACGTCTGCTTCTCCTTACGGGCCATCGCACCGCTGATCCGGCCGGCGATCTCGGTCGGGGTGAGGCCGAGGTCGGCCAGCAGCTCACCACGCCTGGCGTGCGCCAGAAACCGCTCGGGGATGCCGAAGGTGCGCAGCGGCACCTCCACATCGGCGTCCCGCAGCGCCTGGCCGACGGCCCAGCCGATGCCCCCGTTGACGCTGTTGTCCTCGACGACGGCCACCATGGCGTGCTCGGCCGCGAGTTGCGGGATGACGGCGTCGACCGGCTTGACCCACCGCGGGTCGACGACGGTGGTGTGCACACCGCGCGCCGCGAGCAGCTCGGCGACCCGCAGACAGACCGGGGCCATCACCCCGACGGCGACCAGCAGGACGTCCGGCTGCGGCCCCCGGTGGAGCACATCGACACCACCGATCCGGTCCACGGCCGGGACCGGTCCGGCCACCGGCTCCTCGGGGAAGCGGAGGACGGTCGGTGCGTCGGCGATGTCCAGCGCCTCGCGCAGCTGGGCGCGGAGCCGGCCGGCGTCGCGCGGGGCGGCGATCCGCAGGCCCGGCACGACGCCGAGCACCGACAGGTCCCACATGCCGTGCTGCGAGGCCCCGTCGGTGCCGGTGATACCGGCCCGGTCCAGGACGAAGGTCACCCCGCACCGGTGCAGGGCGACATCCATCAGGACCTGGTCGAAGGCGCGGTTGAGGAAGGTGGCACGGACGGCGACGACCGGGTGCAGACCCCCGGTGGCCAGTCCCGCCGCCGACACGGCCGCATGCTGTTCGGCGCTGCCCACGTCCCACACCCGGCCGGGATAGGCCTCGGCGAACTTCTTGAGCCCGACCGGCTCCGGCGTCGCCGTCGTGAGCGCGACGACGTCCTCGCGCTCGGCACCGATACGGACCATCTCGTCGCCGAAGACCGACGCCCAGGAAGGGGCACCGGGCGGCGTGACCGGCGCGCAGGTCTGGGGGCGCCTGCCTGGGTTGGCCGGGGAAGGGTCCATCACATCGACGGTGTGGAAGTGGTCCGCCTCGCCCTCCGGGGCGGGCGGCCGGCCGCGGCCCTTCTCGGTGAGGCAGTGCACCAGCACCGGCCCGTGGAAGCCCGCCGCGCGGCGCAGCGCGGACTGGACGGCCGCGAGGTCATGGCCGTCGACCGGTCCGACGTACTTCAGCCCCAGGTCCTCGAACATGCCCTGGGGCGCGAAGGTGTCCTTGAAGCCCTTCTTCGCACCGTGCAGCGACCCGTAGAGCGGCTGTCCGACGACCGGGGTGCGCTGCAGCACGTCCTTGCCCCAGGCCAGGAACTTCTCGTAGCCGTCGGTGGTGCGCAGGGTGGCGAGGTGGGTGGCGAGCCCGCCGAGGGTGGGGGCGTCCGTGCGTTCGTTGTCGTTGACGACGATGATCAGTGGGCGGTCCTTGGCGGCGGCGATGTTGTTGAGCGCCTCCCAGGCCATCCCGCCGGTCAGCGCGCCGTCGCCGATGACGGCCACCACATGGCCGCCCTGGCCGCGCAGCTGCTGGGCCTTGGCCAGACCGTCGGCCCAGCCCAGCACCGTCGAGGCATGGCCGTTCTCGATGACGTCGTGCACGGACTCGGCGCGCGACGGATAGCCGGACAGCCCGCCCTTGGCCCGGAGCTTGGAGAAGTCCTGACGTCCGGTCAGCAGCTTGTGCACATACGACTGGTGGCCGGTGTCCCACAGGATGCGGTCGGCGGGCGAGTCGAAGACGCGGTGCAGGGCGATGGTCAGCTCGACCACGCCCAGGTTGGGCCCCAGAAGACCGCCGGTGCGGGGCACGGCCCGTACGAGGAAGTGCCGGATCTCCGCGGCGAGTTCGGCCAGCCGCTCCTCGGGGAGCGCCTTGAGGTCCTGTGGCTCCCGGATGTGCTCCAGCATCGTCATGTCCGGTCCCCCTCTCCTGGTTCAGCGGACGGTGACCGGTCCGGTCCGGCTCCTGCGCCGTACGACGCAGGAGCCGGACCGGGCCGGGACGCCGGGGAGCCGTGGCGACGGGCTCCCCTTGCTCAACGGGTCATCCGCGGTTTCCCGCGACGGTGTCCCTGGCCGCCCTGAGGGACTCCTTCAGCGAGCCCATGGTGGCGAGGACGGCGGTCGGCTCGTAGCCGCAGTGCGCCATGCAGTTGGCGCAGCGCGGGTCCTTGCCGCGGCCGTACTTCTCCCAGTCGGTCTCGTCGATGAGCTCCCGGTACGTCGGGACGTACCCGTCGCTCATGAGGTAGCAGGGGCGCTGCCAGCCGAAGAGCGAGTAGTTGGGGATCGCCCAGGCCGTGCACGGGAAGTCCGCCTTGCCCTCCAGGAAGTCCAGGAAGAGCGGACTGTGGTTGAGCCGCCAGCGACGCCGGTTGCCGCCGGCGAAGGCCTTCTTGAACAGCTCCCGGGTCTGTTCGACGCCGAGGAAATGCTCCTGGTCGGGTGCCTTCTCGTAGGCGTAGGCGGGCGACAGCATCATTTCGTCGACCTGCAGATCGTCATTGAGGAAATTGAGGACCTCGATGATGGTCTGCGGGGTGTCGGTGTTGAAGAAAGTGGAGTTGGTGGTGACCCGGAATCCGCGCCGCTTGGCTTCCTTGATCGCCGCCACCGCCTCGTCGAAAACACCTTCCTTGGCGACGGATTCATCATGGCGTTCCCGCATTCCGTCGATGTGCACCGCGAAGGCGAAATACCGGGAGGGGGTGAACTTCTCCAGCTTCTTGCGCAACAGCATCGCGTTGGTGCACAGGAAGACATACTTCCGCTTCGCCACCAACTGCCGCACGATCTCGTCGATCTGTGGGTGCATCAAGGGCTCACCACCGGCGATGGAGACCATCGGAGCGCCCGACTCCAGCACCGCCCCGACCGCCTGCGCCACCGGCATGCGCTGCTTGAGCACGCCCGCCGGATGCTGGATCTTCCCGCAGCCCTCGCATTTCAGATTGCAGGCGAAGAGCGGTTCCAGCTCGACAATGAGCGGGAACTTCTCCCGCCGCCGGATCACCTTCTGTTCAAAGAGATAGGTACCGACCCGGATGGACTGACGGAGCGGCATGGCCATCTGGCTCACCTCCAGGGGAGCAGCAAAGAACGGTGCCATTCGTGGAAAACGGGTACTACGGAGCGCAGCACCCGGAAGGCCGATATTCCACCGCGGACGGTGCCGATGCGTACGAGTTCATGTTCTGGAGCGTCCACGACCACCCGGACGGCCGCAACCGGACGGCGGCCGGCGCGCTGCGCGGCACGCAGGGTGGCGGCGGACTCCATGTCCACCGCGACCGCACCGGCGGCATGCAGCTCGGCCCGCTCCGCGCCGCGTACGACATGGTCGGAGCCGCACAGCAGCCCGCTGTGCACGGTCAGACCGCGCTCTCGCAGGGCCCGGAGCAGCGGGCCGTTGTCACGGCAGGGCGTCTCCGGCGCGGCGGGCTGGTGGCCGCGGGTGGCCTCGGCGACGACCACGTCCCCGGGGCGCATCCCGGGGGCGAGGCCGGCGCAGAAGCCACTGGCGACCACCGGGGAACGTTCGGTGACCGAACCCTCACTCAGCGCTTCGGTGAGGGTGCGTTCGGCCGCCTGGGGGCCCATGCCGGTGCGGAGCGTGACCACCCGCGGGCCGGCTCCGCCCGCCGCCGCTCCCCCGCGGCCCCGGCCGCGCAGCGCGAACCGCTCGATGCCGAGCGCGCAGGCGATCAGCAGCGGCGGTTCCGCGTCCGTCGGGGGCCGTCGCGACATCAGGCCCCCACCGGGGCGCCGGCCGGTCCCCCGTTGAGGTAGCGGCCCAGGGCCGTCAGCGGGAAGACCTGGCGGTACAGGTGATAGTTGATGGAGAAGTCCCAGGGGAAGCCCGTACCGGTGAAGTACGGCTCGTCCCAGGACCCGTCCTCGCGCTGGGTCGCGGTCAGCCAGTGCACACCGCGCCGCACCGCCTCGCTGCCCCGCTCCCCGGCCGCGAGCAGCGCCATCAGCGCCCAGGCGGTCTGCGAGGCGGTCGAGGCGCCGCGCCCCGCCCACTTCTCCTTGTCCTGGTAGGACCGCTGGTCCTCGCCCCAGCCGCCGTCGTCGTTCTGCACCCGCTCCAGCCAGCGCACGGCCCGGCGGACAGCGGGGTGCGAGGCAGGCACACCGGCCGCGGCGAGCGCGGGGAGCACCGAGCCCGTGCCGTAGAGGTAGTTGGTGCCCCAGCGGCCGAACCAGGCACCGCTGGACTCCTGCTCGGCCAGCAGCCAGGCGATACCGCGGCGGGTGCGCGGGTCATGGGTGCGGCCGACGTCGGCCAGCATCTCGACGACATGGGCGGTGACATCGGCCGACGGCGGGTCGATGACCTCCCCGAAGTCACAGAACGGCAGCCGGTTGGGGAACGGGCTGGTGTTGTCGACGTCGAAGGCGCCCCAGGCCCCGTTTTTGGACTGCATCCCGAGGTTCCAGCGCACCGCGCGGCGTACCGCGGCCTCGACCCGCAGCGGATCGGGGTGCTGGACCCGGCGCAGCGCGAGCACCACCTCCGCGGTGTCGTCGATGTCCGGGTAGTTGTCGTTCTCGAACTCGAAGCCCCAGCCCCCGGACGGGAGTTGGGGCCTTTTGACGCTCCAGTCGCCGGGCCGGTCGATCTGCTCGGCGAGCATCCATTCGGCGGCCTTGACCAGCTGCGGATGGTCGGCGGGCAGTCCGGCGTCGGCCAGCGCGATGGTCGCCAGGCAGGTGTCCCAGACCGGGGACTGGCAGGCCTCGATCATCCGTGTGGGGGCACCTCCCGGGCCGTCAGGCCCAGGGGGACCGTCCTCGCGCCAGACGGCGAACCGGTCGAGGGAGGCCAGACCGGTGCGCAGCACGGGGTGGTCGAGGTCGTAGCCGCAGAGGTGCAGGGCGATGATCGAGTAGACCGCGGGGGGCTGGATACCGCCCCAGCAGCCGTCGTTCTCCTGCCGTTCGATGATCCAGCGGGCGGCGGAGCGCATCGCGGCGGCGCGCAGCTTGCGGAAGGCGACCTTGTGGTAGAGGTGCAGCGCCTTGTCGAGACGCTGGAACACCCCGTCCCAGCTGGTGGCGGGGGCGAGCGGCCGCGGCGGGTTGGGGCGGCGTGGATCGGTGTGCAGCTCGTCGAGGGCGAACGGCGCCGGGCGGACCGGGCGCTTGGCCGAGACGATGGTCAGCGGCACGATGGTCTGCCGCGCCCAGCACCCGAAGTCATAGATGTTGAGCGGGAACCACTTGGGGAAGTAGAGGAGTTCCGGCGGCAGTTCGGGCAGGTCGTCCCACTTCCACCAGCCGAAGAGCGCCAGCCAGATGCGGGTGAAGACCCGGGCCGCGGCGATCCCGCCCTGCCCGCGGACCCAGGCGGCGGCCTTGGCCATGTGCGGTGCGTCCGGGGCGTCACCGGCGAGCCGCAGGGCGACATAGGCCTCGATGGTGGCGGAGAGTTCGCCGGGCCCGCCGTAGAAGGTGGCCCAGGTACCGTCCGCGCACTGCTCACTGCGGATGTGCCGGGCGGCGGCTGCGGTGAGCTCGGGGTCCTGGATACCGAGGAACTGACGGAGCAGCAGGTCTTCGGCGTCCATCGTGACGTTGGTCTCGAGGTCGCCCTTCCACCAACCGGCGGGGTCCTGGACGGACAGCAGGTAGTCGGTGGCGCGTGCGGTCGCGCGGCGGGCGGCGTCCACCGTGTCCTGCCGTACGGCGGTCCGCGTGGCCGCGGGTGGTGCGGTGTTCTCAGCGGTGGCATCGCTGGCCGAGGGGGCCCGGGGCGGCAGCGCCCCGGTGCTTCCGTCGGTCGTCGCTGTCATGGCTTCCCCTTCTGCAGTGAACTGTGAAAAGCGTGCTCAGGGATTCCGTCGGCCGGCGCCCGGCTGGCACCGGCCGGCGACTGCGAACTATTCGGTGTCGATACTGCTCATCTCTGTCGTACGACGACGAAGTCCGCGAGCGCGACGAGCTGTGCGCGGACCTGCTCCGGCATGTGGATCTCGTCCAGTGCGGCGATGGCGGTGGCGTGCTGGCGGCGGGCCTCCTGAGAGGTCCACTCACGGCCGCCGGCCTCCTCGATGAGGGCCGCACGGGAGGCGAACTCTTCCTCGGTGAAGTCGGCAATCTCGGTCTCGCTCTTCTTCGCGTCGGCCGCCAGGATCTGGGCGAGACGCTCGGATGCCGGGCCACCGGCCGCCAGCGCGGCGACGACCGGGAGCGACTTCTTGCGCTGACGCAGATCGCTCCAGGTCTTCTTGCCGGTGGCCTCCGGGTCGCCCCAGATGCCGAGCAGGTCGTCCACGGCCTGGAAGGCGAGGCCGAGGTGGTAGCCGTACTTCTCCAGGGTGTCCGCGGTGCGGTCGTCGGCGCCGCCCAGGACCGCGCCGATGGAGACGGCACAGGCCAGCAGGGCGCCGGTCTTGTTGCCCTCCATCTCCAGGCACTCCTCGACGGTGACCCGCTCGCGGTGCTCGTAGGAGATGTCCTGGGCCTGGCCGTCGATCAGCTTACGGGTGGCCAGGGTGAGCCGGCGGGTGGCTCGGCCGGCGTCGACCGTGCCGAGCTCCAGCAGTATTTCGTTGGCGAGGGCGAACAGCGCGTCGCCGACGAGGATGGCCTGCGCGGGGCCGTGCACCTTCCAGACGGTGTCGCGGTGCCTGCGCTGCTCGTCGCCGTCCATGAGGTCGTCGTGCAGCAGCGAGAAGTTGTGCACCAGCTCGACGGCGACCGCGCCGGGGATACCGACCTCGGGGGCCGCGCCGGCGGCCTCGGCCGACAGCAGGGCGAGCGCGGGCCGTACCGCCTTGCCGCTGTCCCCCGCGGTGGGGTGGCCCTCGGCGTCGATCCAGCCGAAGTGGTAGGCGGCGACGGTGTCCATGGGAGGAGCGAGCCGGTCCACGGCGGCACGCAGCACGGGGGTGGCGAGTGTCCGCCCGCGCTCCAGCAGCGCGGTGACGCCCTCGGTGTCGATAGCTGGGGAAGCCGGATTCACGGTTTCTCCTCTGTTTCCGACGCTCGTGCTCGTGCGAGCGCTCGTACTCGTAGTCATGCCGCCTCCTGAGGCAACTGGCCCTGGGGGAAGCCGAGTTCGTTGAGTGCCTCGCGAGCGGCGGCAGTGCCGCTGCGAACAGCGCTTTCCATGGTCGCGGGCCACCCGGTGGCGGTCCACGCACCGGCCAGGAACAGGCCGGGAGCTTGGGTGCGGGCGGCGGGGCGGAGCCTGCCGACGCCCGGGGCGGGCGCAAAGGTCGCGGTGCGCTCGCGGGTGACGAAGAAGTCGCGGATCCTGGCGCCGCGGGCGGCGGGCAGCAGCCGCTCCAGCTCGGGCAGGTAGCGGGCGCGGAGCTTGGCGACCGGCTGGTCGATCTCCTCCTGCGCGGCGGACTGCGAGACCGCCAGATACTGGCAGCGCTCGTTCCCTGCGACGCGGGTCAGCCCGGAGGCGTCGGTGCGGTCGAAGACCCACTGGACCGGCGAGCCGACCGCGGCGAAGAAGGGGCGGCGCAGCACCTTGCGGTCGTAGACGACATGGAGGTTGAGGATCGGGGCGGTGCCGATGTCCAGCAGCCGGTCCTTGCCGTCCAGCGCCCCGTCGGGCAGCAGGCCGTGCGCCTCGCGCTGCGGTACGGCGAGGACGACGGTGTCCGCGGTGAGCTGCTCGGTGCCGTCCGGACCGTTCTCCACCGACACCTGCCAGCCGTCGTCCCGGCGGGTGACCGCTCCGGCGCGGGTGCGCAGGGCGATGCGTACACCGGCCTTCTCCAGGGCCGTGCGGGCGAGGGTGTCGTGGACGTCACCGAGCGGGACGCGGGACCAGCCGATGTCGGCGGCGCCGGGGGCGGACAGCAGCCCGGTCTTGAAGACCTTGGCGGCCAGACCCATCGAGGTGTCACCGGCACGGGCGTTGAGGGTCGCGATGCCGACCAGATCCCACAGCGCCTCGATCGCGCGGGCCGACTGGCCGTACCGGCGCAGCCAGCTGCCGAAGTCCGTCCCGTCCAGCACGGGGTCGGCCGGGTCGAGGCCCTTGAGCGCGAGGGTGGCCCGCGCGACCCCGGCCCGCTCGGCGAGGGAGAGGTGCGGGTAGCCGGCGAGGCTCCCGGCGAGGTGCAGCGGGACGGGCAGCGCGGTGCGGCGCAGCCGGCCGAGCCGCATCCGGTCGGCATCCAGGACCGGGACGTCCATCCGCTCCTGGAGGGGCACCAGATCCGTGGCGCCGATCCGCTCCAGCAGCTCGCTGTAGGCGGTGCAGCAGCGCAGGTAGACGTGCTGGCCGTTGTCGACACTCAGCTCACCGGCGGCGCTGTCGCGGCGGAACGAGAAGACCAGGCCGCCGAGGCGGGGCCGGCCCTCGACCAGGGTGACCCGCAGCCCCGCGTCGGCCAGTGCGAGCGCCGCGGTCGTGCCCGCGAGACCGCCCCCGATGACCACCGCAGCCGCCCCTTCGGGACGGCCGGGCGGCAGGTCACGGCGCCGGCCTGGCCGGGTGACTCCCGATGTCATGTGATCTCCCCCTGTACTCCTGTTACGGACGCAGCCGCCCGGGGGAGGGTTGCCCGCCTCGCTGACGCGGGATCACCACTGTCGTTCGCCGCCCGGCACATCATCCGCGCCTCCGGACGGCCTGCCGGCGGCCGATCGCCCGCGCGTCGAGCCCGGACAGTCCGCGCACCGCGACAAAGGCCTTCTCCCGGCCGGGCAGGGAGACCCGGCCGCGCAGCACCGCCTCGGGGTCGGCGGCGATCCGCGTCAGCAGCCGGTGGTAGATGCCGGCCATCGCGGCGACACAGGCACCGCTGCGCCGGTCGAGCATCGGCAGCAGCTGGAAGCCCTCGGCGAACAGCGCGCGGGCCCGCTTCACCTCGAAGTGCACCAGGCCGGTGAAGTCCGAGCCGGGCGGCGGTACGGGACGCCCGAAGCCGGCCGCGCAGCCGAACTTGGCGAGGTCCTCGGCGGGCAGATAGGTACGCCCGTTGCCGGCGTCCTCGCGAACGTCCCTGAGAATGTTGGTCAGTTGGAGCGCGAGGCCGAGGGTGTCGGCGTACTCGGAGGCGCGCTCGGCGTCCGGCGCACCCGGGACCGTGCCGAACACGCCCAGCGAGAGCCGGCCGATGGCACCGGCGACGCAGCGGCAGTAGACCTTCAGCTCGTCCCAGGTCTCATAGGTCTCGCCGCGCACGTCCATCAGCACGCCGTCGATCAGCTCGTCGAGACCCTCCAGCGGCAGCGGGAAGCGGCGGGCGGCGTCGGACAGCGCGACGGCGACCGGGTCGGTGTCGTCCTCGTCGATCCGGCCGTCCTTGACGCGGGCCAGCAGCGCCCGGGTGTCCTCCAGGCGCCCCTGCTTGGCGGCGGGCTCCAGGGTGCCGTCGCCGATGTCGTCGATCCGGCGGGAGAAGGCGTAGAGCGCCGACATGGCCTGCCGCTTGTCGGTCGGCAGCAGCCGGATGCCATAGGCGAAGTTGCGTGCCTGCTGCCCGGTGATGGCCTCGCAGTAGCGATACGCAGCGAGCACCGGCGCGGACGCGTGTGCAGTTGCCTCCACGGTCCGACTCACCCCTCTCTTCGCAATGTCGCCCTTACCTCGCGCAGCAGGCTGAGCTTGGTCGGCTTGGGCGGTCCAGGGAGTACGTCGTGATCGGCGGCCGCGACCGCCTGGAGTGCAGCGCGTCCGCCGGCCACGAATCCGGCCAGCAGCAGCTTGAGTCTGCCGTGGACGCTACCCACCAGCGGGGTGCCTTCATTCAGCAGCTCACGGGCGCGTTCCGCCTCGTAGGCGATCAGTGCGCGCACCGATGCGCCCCCGCTCGGCGCGGCCAGATCCGCCTCGGTGACACCAAATCGTTTCAGGTCCTCGGCAGGGAGGTAGATACGGTCCCGCCCGAGGTCCTCGGCCACGTCCTGGACGTGTTCGACGATCTGCAGGGCGGTGCAGACCGCGTCCGAGCGACGGATGCGCTCGGGGCTCGCGGTGCCGGTGATACCGAGGACGAGCCGGCCGACGGGGTTGGCCGACAGCTCGCAGTAGGCGACCAGGTCGTCGTAGGTGCCGTAGCGGCTCACCCGCTGGTCCTGCCGGTTGGCCTCGATCAGTGCGAGGAACGGCTCGGGGGTCAGCGCGCAGCGGCGGACGGTCGGGCCGAGCCGGCGCAGCAGCGGATGCCGGGGGCCGGGGGCCCGGTCGCTGAAGACGCGGTGGAGGTCCGCCTCCAGTGCGTCCAGCAAGGCCGCCCGGTCTCCCCCACTCTCGGCTGCGCTCGAGCGGGGGGTGCCCCCATCTTGTGCGCGGTCCAGTCCGAGGAGTACGGCATCGCCGCCGCCGGGTGCGAGATCGCCGTCACCGATGTCGTCGACGAGCCGGGCGAAGCCGTAGACGGCCATCAGATCGGTCCGCCAGGCGCGGGGCAGGAAGAACGGTGCGACCGGGAAATTCTCGTGTGCGGCCTGATCGAGCACGGTGCGCGTCTGCTCCCGCCCGTCACCCGCCGTCCCCCTTCGGAGGAAGGCGCGACGCGCCTGCTCGTTGTCTCGGCTCACCGGGGGCTGCCCGGCGCATTTCGGTGCCGGAGCGAACCAGTAGCCATTGCCGTCACGTCTCCCGTTCTACACCGCCAAGCTAAAACATCCTATTTCGGACACGCCGCAGCAGGCGACGCGCCCGATCGGGTCCACATCGCCCGCCTGGGTGAGCATTGCCCGACATGTACCACTTGTGCTGTTCGGTACCCGGTACAGCTTACGTCGTACGTCTCACCCACGTCCGAGCGGGTCCCGAAGCATGAGACAACGATCCGTTCAACGTCCTTTAAGTCCGAACTGTTCCCGGAACTGCCGGAGTTGACCGTTCCTCACGCTCGAAGGCCTCCACGAGGCGGACTCGTGGAGGCCTTCGAGCGCGGAGCGGACTACTTGCCCGTCTCCTTTTCGTACGCCTTGATGACTTCGTCCGTCGGGCCGTCCATCAGCAGCTCACCGCGCTCCAGCCACAGGACCCGGTCGCAGGTGTCGCGGATCGACTTGTTGTTGTGGCTGACGAGGAAGACCGTGCCGGCTTCCTTGCGCAGCTCGCGGATGCGGGCCTCGGAGCGCTTCTGGAAGCTGCGGTCGCCGGTGGCCAGCGCCTCGTCGATCATCAGCACATCGTGGTCCTTGGCCGCGGCGATGGAGAACCGCAGCCGGGCCGCCATACCGGAGGAGTAGGTGCGCATCGGCAGCGAGATGAAGTCGCCCTTCTCGTTGATACCGGAGAAGTCGACGATGCCCTCATAACGCTCACGGACCTGCTCGCGGCTCATCCCCATCGCCAGACCACCGAGAATCACGTTCCGCTCGCCGGTCAGATCGTTCATCAGGGCCGCGTTGACACCCAGCAGCGAGGGCTGACCGTGCGTGTAGACCTTGCCGCGCTCCGCGGGCAGCAGCCCGGCAACCGCCTTGAGCAGCGTCGACTTGCCCGAACCGTTGGAACCGATCAGCCCGATCGACTCACCCCGGTAAGCGGTGAAGGAGACCCCCTTGACCGCATGCACCTCACGCACCCCGGAGGAGGGCCTGCGGCGCACGATGCGGTTGAGCGCCGCGGTGGCACTGCCCTTGCCCGCGCCCGTGCCGTACACCCGGTAGACGATGTGCAGATCGTCCGCGATCACGGTGGGAATCCGCGCCTCGGCCGCCTCGGTCGGCTGGACGCCGTTGTTCTGCTCAGCCACGTCCGTACCGCTCCTCAGCCTTCCAGAAATACACAAAGCCCACGACGCCCATCAGCAGCGCCCAGCCCCCGGCGTACGCCCACACATGCGGGGGCAGCTTGTTCGCGGTGAAGCTGTCGATCAGCGCGAAGCGCATCAGGTCGATGTAGATGGCCGCCGGGTTGGCGTTGAGCAGCCACTCCACGAACGCGGGGACCTGCTTGTCCTTGAGGATCAGGTCGATGCTGAACATCACGCCGGACGCATACATCCACGTCCGCATGATGAACGGCATCAGCTGCGCCAGGTCCGGGGTCTTGGAACCCAGCCGGGCCATCACCATCGCCAGACCGGTGTTGAACATGAACTGCAGCGCCAGCGCCGGGATGACCAGCAGCCACGACCAGGTCGGCAGCTGCCCGAAGCCCAGCAGGATGACCAGCAGCACACCCATCGAGAACACCAGCTGCTGCAGCTGCATCAGGCAGAACGAGATCGGCAGGCAGGCTCGCGGGAAGTGCAGCGCGCGCACCAGGCCCAGGTTGCCCGAGATCGACTTCGTACCGGCCATCACCGAGCTCTGGGTGAAGGTGAAGATGAAGACACCGGTCACCAGGAACGGGACGAAGTCGGGGACGCCGTTCCGGGTACCGATCAGCAGACCGAAGATCAAGTAGTAGACGAGCGCGTTCAGCAGTGGCGTCGCCACCTGCCACACCTGGCCCAGCTTGGCCTGGCTGTACTGCGCCGTCATCTTGGCGCTGGCAAAAGCGGAGATGAAGTGCCGCCGGTCCCACAGCTGCCGGACGTACGCCGGAAGACCGGGACGGGCCCCGCTCTGCGAGAGCCCGTACTTCTGGGCCCGCTGAGCAGGAGTGAGTCCTTCGTCGGAAGATGGCGGGGCACTCATGGCGACCGCACTGTCGTGCGTGGTCTCGCTCACAGTTGACACTTTCGTCCTCAAGGTGCGCTGCCGGGGCCACGCCCCGGTTCGCGCCTGATGCTCTCAGATACGAGCTTGTCAGATGACGGGAGGGCGGCCCAGTCGGGTCAGTCGCCAAACGGTAGCCCACTTCATGGGGCGCCTGGGACCGCACGGCGTGACCCAGCCCTCCTTGAAGCCACCCAGCCAGGCCCGCAGTGCCGGTCGCGACGGCCGGCGGGCGAGGGTGAGCAGGAGCCAGACACCGAGATAGACCGGAACCAGCGGGGCGGGCAGGTTGCGGCGGGCCAGCCACACACGGTTACGGGCCACCATCCGGTGGTAGACCGCATGCCGGGCCGGTGCCGTCGTCGGGTGGAAGAGGACCATGTCCGACCGGTAGTCGATCTGCCAGCCCGCATCCAGTGCCCGCCAGGCCAGATCGGTCTCCTCATGGGCGTAGAAGAAGTCGTCGGGCAGCCCGCCGACCTCCTCGAAGACATGTGTACGGACCGCGTTCGCACCACCGAGGAACGTGGTGACCCGCGACGACCGCATCGGGTCCGAGGCGCGCAGCCGCGGGACGTGCCGACGCTGGGTCTCGCCGGTGTCCGGGTCCGCGATCCGGAAGCTGATGATGCCCAGCTCGGGGTCAGCGGCGAAGGCCTCGCGGCACAGCTCGGCGGTGTCCTCCCTGGCCAGGAGTCCGTCGTCGTCGAGGAAAAGCAGACCGTCGACGTCACTGCCGCCGGGCCCGAAGGCCTCGATGCCGACATTGCGGCCGGCCGGGATGCCGACGTTCTCCGGCAGCTCGACGGTCCGTACGCCGTCGGGGAGCTCGGGCAGCGGCGAACCGTTGCCGACCACGACGATCTCGATCGGGTCGCCGTTCTGCTTGGCGACCGAGTCCAGCAGCGCGCGCAGCTCCTCGGGGCGGTTGCCCATGGTCAGGACAACCGCACCGAGTCGCATTCGGGACGCCCCCGTCACTTGAGCCTGCTTGAGGCGAGGATGGACACGAGGTGGAGCAGGGTCTGGACGAGCGCGATGCCGGCGAGCACGGCGACGCCGAGACGTGAGAAGAACAGGTCGCCCCGGATCGTGTCCAGGACCGCCAGAACCAGGATCAGCAGGGACGCCTCGATCCCGAGGATGAGCCGGTGGAACTTCAGCGCCCCGGCCGCCTTACGGGCCAGCGCCATCCCGGAGGACCGCGGCTCGGAGGCCGCCTCCTTGACCGGCGGCAGCCCGCCCTGGTGCCGGGCCACGCCGACGAGGTCGGTCTCGGCCTTGATCAGGATGGCGCCGAGGGCGGCGAGGGTGCCGAGGAAGGCCCACAGCCAGTCGATCCGGCCGGAGCCCCACAGGTCGGCGGCGCGCAGGCCGAAGCCGACCAGGACCGCGGCGTCGCACAGGTAGGCGCCGACCCGGTCCAGGTACACGCCGCCGAGCGAGAACTGCTTCTTCCAGCGGGCGACCTCGCCGTCGACACAGTCGAGCAGCAGGTACAGCTGGACCATCAGCACGCCGAGCACGGCGCCCGCGATCCCCGGCACCAGCAGCGCCGGGGCGGCGAGGACGCCGAAGACGGTCATCAGGTAGGTCAGCTGGTTGGGCGTGACCTTCGTGTTCACCAGGTGCCGGTCGATGCGCAAGGAGATCTCGCGCATGTAGAGGCGACCGCCCCAGTGCTCACCGCTGCGCCGGTCCTTGACACCCTCGGGGTGCACGACCGGGCGGAGTTCAGCTACTGACGGCTTGTGCATAGTCGGCGTAAGCGTCCCTGATCTGGTCGGTGGACAGGTCGAGGTGCTCCAGGATGGTGTAGCGCCCCGGGCGGGTCTTGGGTGCGTACTCGACGGCCTGGACGAACTCCTCGTCGGTGAAGCCGATCTCGCCCGGCGTGACCGGCAGACCGTGCCGGCGCAGCACCTCGACCATCAGGTCCCGGGTCTCCTTGTCCCCGCGCAGATGCGTGGCGAAGGCGGCGCCGAGGCCGCACTGCTCGCCGTGGCTCGCCGCGCGCTTGGGGAAGAGGATGTCGAGCGCATGGTTGATCTCGTGGCAGGCGCCGGACGCCGGGCGGCTGTCGCCGGCCACCGACATCGAGATGCCGGTGAGGACCAGACCCTCGGCGAGCACCTGGAGGAAGGAGTCGTCGCCGACGCCGCCCGGGTGCCGGAGCACGGCCTCGCCGGCCTGGCGTGCCATGGCGGCGGCCAGTCCGTCGATCGTCTCTCCGGTCTCCCGGTGGGCGAGCTCCCAGTCCGCGACCGCGGAGATGTTGGAGATCGCGTCGCCGATGCCGGAGCGGACGAACCGGACCGGGGCCTCGCGGATGATGTCGAGGTCGATCACCACGGCGATCGGGTTCGGCACACCGTAGGAGCCGCGGCCCGCGTCGTTGTCCAGAGTGGCGACCGGCGAGCACAGGCCGTCGTGCGACAGGTTCGTCGCGACGGCGACCAGCGGCAGGCCGATCCGCGCTGCGGCGAACTTGGCACAATCGATGATCTTGCCGCCGCCCAGGCCCACGACCGCGTCGTAGTGCCCCTTCTTCATGGCGTCGGCAAGCTTGATCGCATCGTCCAGGGTGCCGCCGCCGACCTCGTACCACTCGGCGCCGGGCAGCGCGGGGGCCAGCCGCTCGCGCAGCCGCGCCCCCGAGCCGCCGCTGATCGCGATGGCGAGCTTGCCGGACGCGGAGATGCGCTGATCGGCCAGCAGGCCCGCCAGGTCGTCCAGGGCGCCGGCGTTGATGTCAACGACGACCGGGGACGGGATGAGGCGGGTCAGTACTGGCATGCGATGTCACGGCCCTTCGCCAGGTCGTCGTGGTTGTCGATCTCGACCCACTTGACGTCGCCGATCGGGGCCACGTCCACCTTGAAGCCGCGGTTGACGAGCTCCTGGTAGCCGTCCTCGTAGTAGAGGTCGGGGTCCCGCTCGAAGGTGGTCTTCAGGGCGTCGGCCAGCTCCTCGGCCGCCGAACCCTCGATGAGGGTGACGCCGATGTACTCACCGGTCGCCTCGGCCGGGTCCATCAGCTTGGTGATCTTCTGGACGCCCTTGGCGGGGTCCACGATGACCTTCATCTCCTCGTCGGCGAGCTGCTTGACGGTGTCCAGCGCGAGGATGATCTTCTGACCGTTGCCGCGGGCGGCGAGCAGGGTCTTCTCGACGGAGACCGGGTGCACGGTGTCGCCGTTGGCGAGGATCACATCGTGCTTGATGGCGTCACGGCCGCACCACAGGGAGTAGGCGTTGTTCCACTCCTCGGCCTTGTCGTTGTCGATGAGGGTGAGCTTGAGGCCGTACTTCTGCTCCAGGGCGTCCTTGCGCTCGTAGACGGCTTCCTTGCGGTAGCCGACGATGATCGCGACCTCGGTCAGGCCGATCTCGGCGAAGTTACCGAGGGTCAGGTCGAGGATGGTCGTGTCCCCGTCGACCGGCACCAGAGCCTTGGGCAGGGTGTCGGTGTAGGGGCGCAGACGCCGTCCGGCGCCGGCAGCCAGCACGAGGCCGATCATGCGGGTTCTCCTTCATCGTGTACGGCGGGTGCTTGGGAGGACACCCAGAAGCGGATGCTCTCGATGAGCACCAGCAGCGCCAGGGCCACAGCAAGGGCCGTCAGCGCGATTGTGAAACCTGAGGGGGACAGCGCGGCGGCGAGGACGGTGATCACAAGGATCCGTCCCTCATGTCCGCCGGTCGCCCGGACCAGCCACCGCGGCGGTGCTCCGGTGCCACCACGGATGCGGTAGACCGTGTCGTAGTGATGGTAGGCGACCGCCGCGACCAGCCCGAACGCCGCGGGCAGCGCTCCGGGGACGTCCACGCGGGCGGCCAGCACCAGGATGGTGACGTACTCACCGGCCCGGAAGAAGGGCGGAACCAGCCAGTCGAGGGCGCCCTTGAGCGGCCGGGCGACGGCCGCTCCGGCCAGCAGCGCGGAGCAGACGGCGACGCCGACGGTGAGCCAGGACGTGGGGTCGTCCTCGGCGAGCACCCAGACCAGCAGCACGGCGGCTGAGAGAAATGCCATGACGGGTGCCAGGAAGGACCCGGTCCGGCCGCGGCCCCGGGCGCTGCGGGCGATCAGCTCGGCGAGCGGCCCGGAGTCGGCGAGGTCGGCCAGCGCCTGGGCGGCGCGGTCGGTGCGCCGGGCTGGGGGTCCCCCCGGCGATAGCGAACGCAGCACCCGGCCTGCCGTGGTGTAGCAGGCGGCCAGCGCACAGCCGATGAGCAGGGCGTAGAAGACGATGCGCGGGGTGGTCAGCGCGGTGAGCACCGCGATCATGGCCCAGCGTTCGCCGATCGGCAGCACGATCATCCGGCGCACCCAGACCGTCCAGCCGACGCTGTCGAGCTTGCCGGAGAGGGCGGCGGTGGGGCTGGTGTTGGCGGTGGCGTCGTGGTTCGCCTCGTTGAAGGAGAAGTCGACGACATGGCGGCAGGTCATCAGGACCATTGCGCCGAGCGCCAGCGCCCAGACGTCGTCCCCGCCGCGGGCCGCGCCCAGGGCGAGGCCCGCGTAGTACGCGTACTCCTTGGCCCGGTCGAAGGTGGCGTCGAGCCAGGCGCCCATCGTCGAGTACTGCAGGGAGTAGCGGGCGAGCTGCCCGTCGGTGCAGTCCAGGACGAAGGAGAACAGCAGCAGGAAGCCGGCGGCGACGAAGCCGCCACGGGTTCCGGTGGCCGCGCAGCCGGCCGCGATCAGCGCGGTGAGCAGCGACGCGGTGGTGACCTGGTTGGGGGTGAGCCCGCGCCGCGCGCACCAGCGGGCGAGGTAGCGGGAGTACGGGCTGATGCCGTACGTCGTGAAGAACCCGTCGCGGGACTTCACGGCGGTGCGCAGCCGTACGGCCTCGTCGTCGACGGCGGCGACGGCCTCCCGTGCGTCCTCGCGCTGCGCCGGGGTGAGCGCGACGGTGGCGACCAGGCTGCCCAGCTCGACGCGGTGCAGACCGGCCTCGTCGCGGTCCAGGGACTCGGTGAGGGTGTCGGTGAGGACGTCCGTGAGGTGAGCGGTGCCGGCGCCGACCGGGATCCTGCCGACCGCGCGGGCCAGCGCGGCGCGGGCCGCGGGCTGCACGGTGAGCGCGCCGGGCACCGCCGCGGCCGGGAAGCGGGGGTCGGTCAGCGCCAGCCGCAGGGCGTGCAGATGGCCGACGAAGCGGGGGTCGACGACGGCGACCCGCTCCTGGGCGGGCACCGCGTTGATCAGCTCGGCGGCGACCGCGGGATCGTTCGCCGTGCGGACGTCAAAACCCAGCGTGCGCAGGTCGGCTTCGAGCGGCGACCCGGCGACCGGCGGACCGGTGAGGATGGCGGTCGACAGACGAACTCACTCCTTGGATGCTGACAAGGCAGCGCCGGTCGGTCCGCATTCGATACGAACTACCCGGGCAGCGGGCGTGGCACACCTCGCCCCTGGGAGGGCCGGGTGGCACGTCGGCAGAGGCTATCGGATCGCCGGATGCGGCCGTTCACCGCGCATTCACCGCACGATCGAGTGACCGACGGCTGCGCCTGCCGCGATCATCATGGTGGATCGGACGGCGCATGAACAACTGGCCGGGGAGCCCAGGACCCGATCCGGTGCCGGTTATGAGAGGGCTGGTCACGGGGCGGGCGGGTTGTGCCGGGGACGGTGTGGTGAGAGCCATCCCAGGTCCGGGGGCGGTCGCCGGCCACGGGTTCCGGCACCGCGCCGCGCGGCACCCGCCGCGTCGGGGACGGAGCGCGCGACGGCGGGTGTGGACCATCTCACGGCGGGCGCGCTCGCTGACCGGCGCGCTGGCATGTGGCGCCGCGCACCCACTGTGCCGGTGATGCGGACCCGGCTAGGGCAGACTTGGCGTCGAAGACCGACGACAAGGATGGGCATGCCGATCACACCTGCCAACGGACAGACCGCCGGGGACCCGGCGGTGAGCACACCGGACGGCACCGCCGAACCGATCATGCTGGAGCTGGTCGACGAGGACGGTACGACGATCGGCACCGCGGAGAAGCTCGCGGCCCACCAGCCCCCCGGGCAGCTGCACCGGGCCTTCTCGGTCTTCCTCTTCGACGAGAAGGGCCGGCTGCTGCTGCAGCGCCGGGCGTTGGGGAAGTACCACTCCCCCGGTGTGTGGTCCAACACCTGCTGCGGACATCCGTACCCCGGCGAGGCGCCGTTCGCGGCCGCCGCCCGCCGGACCGCGGAGGAGCTGGGCCTGGCGCCCTCGCTGCTGGCCGAGGCCGGTACGGTCCGCTACAACCACCCCGACCCGGCGTCCGGCCTCGTGGAGCAGGAGTACAACCACCTGTTCGTCGGGCTGGTGCGGGCCGAGCCGGCGCCCGACCCCGAGGAGATCGGCGAGACCGCCTTCGTGACGCCGGAGGAGCTGGCCGAGCGGCATGCCGAGGCACCGTTCTCCGCATGGTTCATGACCGTGCTGGATGCGGCGCGGCCGGCGGTGCGCGAGCTCACAGGAGGAGCGGCGGGCTGGTAACCGGCGGGGTGAGCGGCAGCTCGGCCCAGATGGCCTTGCCGCCGTTCCTCGTGTGCTCGACCCCGCATTTGCCGCCCACCTCCGCGGTGAGCGTCTTGACCAGCCACAGTCCGCGGCCGCCGAGATCACCCTGGTCCGCCTCCAGTGCCTTGGGGCGGTAGGGGTGGTCGTCCTCGACCGCGACCCGTAGCCAGTTCGCCCCGAGGGTGACCTGTACGGCGATCTGGGGCGAGAGCAGGGCGGCGTGCCGGACGGCGTTGGTGACGAGTTCGGAGACGATGAGCAGCAGGCCGTCCATGATCGCGGCGGCGACGGGCACACACTGTTCGGCGAGCAGATCCCGGACCGCGTGCCGTGCCTGCGGCACCGAGGCCTCCAGTGCCGGGGCGGTGAACCGCCAGACACCTTCGTACGCGAGCGGGGAGGTCAGCTCTTCGGGGGGTTCTGCAGGGGGTCCGGAAGGCATCCTCACAGGAAGAGTGTTGGGAATGCATTGGTCCGGACCGGCCCGCTGAACATAAGTCAGCACCTATCGACGTCTTATGGCCGATTCCGAGTGGTTGGCGCGGCCCGGAGACCGGACCTGTTCCCTTTGTGCCGCGTTCGCGGACTGCCGCGCAGGGACCGCCGTACGGTCCGCGGGCCACGCAGAAAGCAGGCCCGATGCCTGAGCACCGGACCTGCCGTTCTGTCTTCAGTAGCGGGGACAGGATTTGAACCTGCGACCTCTGGGTTATGAGCCCAGCGAGCTACCGAGCTGCTCCACCCCGCGTCGGTGAACACCACAGTACGGGTCGGCGGCCCCAGGGCCAAATCGATAATCGCCACGGGTGGCGCGGGCCGCCGGTCCCGGTGTCCTCACACCGCCCGGTCGGCGATCCGTCCGCCGTCGACCTCGATACGGCGGGTGGTGTGCACCGCGTCGAGCATCCGGCGGTCGTGTGTGACCAGCAGCAGAGTTCCCGGATAAGAGGCGAGCGCGGACTCCAGCTGTTCGATGGCGGGCAGATCGAGATGGTTGGTCGGCTCGTCCAGGACGAGGAGGTTGACCCCACGGCCCTGGAGGAGGGCCAGCGCGGCCCGGGTCCGCTCCCCCGGCGAAAGCGTGCGCGCCGGGCGCAGCACATGCGCCGCCTTCAGCCCGAACTTCGCGAGCAGGGTGCGCACATCGGCGGGCGACAGATCCGGTACGGAGGCCCGGAAGGCGTCCATCAGCGGATCGTCGCCGAAGAACAGCCCGCGTGCCTGGTCGACCTCGCCGACCACCACCCCGGGGCCGAGCGCCGCCTGGCCGGCGTCCAGCGGGAGCCGGCCGAGGAGGGCGGCGAGCAGAGTGGACTTGCCGGAGCCGTTGGGGCCCGTGATGGCGACCCGGTCCGCCCAGTCGATCTGCAGGTCCACCGGGCCGAAGCGGAAGTCGCCGCGCCGGACCCCGGCACCGCGCAGGGTGGCCACGACCGCGCCGGCCCGGGGCGCGGCGGCGATCTCCATCCGCAGCTCCCACTCCTTGCGCGGCTCCTCGACGACATCGAGACGCTCGATCAGGCGCTGGGTCTGCTTGGCCTTGGCGGCCTGCTTCTCGGTGGACTCCACCCGGGCCTTGCGGCCGATCTTGTCGTTGTCCGGGGCCTTGCGGCGGGCGTTCTTGACGCCCTTCTCCATCCAGTTGCGCTGGGTGTGCGCGCGGGTCTCCAGAGCGGCCTTGGTGTCGGCGTACTCCTCGTACTGCTCCCGCGCATGGCGCCGGGCCCGCTCACGCTCCTCCAGGTAGGAGGTGTAGCCGCCGCCGTAGGTGTTGACCTGCTGCTGGGCCAGGTCGAGTTCGACGACGCGGGTAACCGTGCGGGTCAGGAACTCACGGTCGTGGCTGACCAGGACGGTGCCGGCGCGCAGCCCGGTGACGAAGGATTCCAGCCGGCCGAGGCCGTCCAGGTCGAGGTCGTTGGTCGGCTCGTCCAGCAGGAAGATGTCGTACCGGGACAGCAGCAGGGAGGCGAGCGAGGCGCGGGCGGCCTGGCCGCCGGAGAGCGTGGTCATCGGCTGGTCGAGGCCGATGGTCAGGCCGAGCTGGGCGGCGGTCTCCTCGGCGCGTTCGTCGAGGTCGGCGGCGCCCAGTGACAGCCAGCGCTCCAGCGCGGTGGCGTAGGCGTCGTCCGCGCCGGGCCGCTCCTCGACCAGCGCCTGGGTGGCGGTGTCCAGGGCGAGCTGGGCGTCGGTGACGCCGGTGCGACGGGCGAGGAAGGCGCGTACGGTCTCTCCGGGACGGCGGTCGGGCTCCTGGGGGAGATGGCCGACGGTGGCGGTGGGCGGGCTGAGGGCGAGCGAGCCCTCCTCCGGGGTGTCCAGGCCGGCCAGCAGGCGCAGCAGCGTGGACTTGCCCGCCCCGTTGGCGCCGACGAGGCCGATCACATCCCCGGGGGCGACGACCAGATCGAGGCCGGAGAACAGGACGCGCTCGCCGTGGCCGGCGGCGAGGTCTTTGGCGACGAGAGTTGCTGACATCAGACCGCCGATCGTATCCGGCCGGGCCCCGGCGGTCGCTCTAATATCCGGGGCATGGAACCCGGTCTGAAGACACATGTCAGCGACGGCACAGCGACCGTCACCATCAGCAATACCGGCAAGCGGAATGCGATGACGGTGCGGATGTGGCGGGATCTGCCGCCGCTGCTGGAGCGGCTGGCGGGCGATCGCGCCGTCCGGTCGCTGGTGCTGACCGGCGAGGGCGGGACCTTCTGCGCGGGCGCCGACATCGGGGCGCTGCGCGAGGGGGCCGCCGAGTCGCAGGGCCTGGCGGTGGCGGCCGAGGAGGCGCTGGCGGCGTTCCCCGGGCCGACGCTGGCGGCGATACGCGGCTACTGCGTGGGGGGCGGCGCCCAGTTGGCGGCCGCCTGTGATCTGCGGTTCGCGGAGGAGGGCGCGATGTTCGGGGTGACACCGGCCAAGCTCGCGGTGGCCTATCCGGCGTCCGCCACCCGGCGGCTGGTCCGGCTGGTCGGGCTCTCCGCCGCCAAGTACCTGCTGTTCTCCGGGGAGTTGATCGACTGTGCGCGGGCTCTGCGGACGGGCCTGGTGGACGAGGTGCTGGCCGAGGGGGAGCTGGGCAAGCGGGTGGCGGAGTTCTCCGCCGTTCTCGCGAGCCGGTCGCTGCTGACCCAGACCGCGGCGAAGGAGCTGGCCAACGGGACCTGGGACGTTCCGCCTGCCGAGGCCGAGGAGCGCGGCGCGTACTGGGCCGCGCAGGCGCGCGCGAGCGGCGACACCGCGGAGGGTGCCGCCGCCTTCCTGGAGCGCAGGGCGCCGCGCTTCACCTGGCCCACGGGCTGAGGCCGCGGGCCAGGGGTGGCGGCGGCCGGTCCGCCCCTACTCCTCGCCCGTCAGCACGAACCGGCTGAGCCCCCGCAGCGCCGCGACGACCTCGGCCGGGGCCTTGTCCGGGGAGCCCGCGTCGTAGGGCGGCAGGGGGTCGTACTCGATGCCGAGCTGGATCGTCTGCGCCGCGGTGTCCCCGGCGATCCGTCCGGCCAGCGTCAGCCCCATGTCGATACCGGCCGAGACGCCGGCCGCCGTGACGTACTTGCCGTCGAAGACGACCCGCTCGCCGGTCGGCTCGGCGCCGAGGCCGGGCAGCTGGTCCAGGGCCAGCCAGTGGGAGGTCGCCCGGCGCCCCTCGAGCAGACCGGCGGCGCCCAGGATCAGCGAGCCGGTGCACACCGAGGTGGTCCAGGTGGTGTGGGCGTCCACGGCGCGGATCCACTCCTGCAGCGGGCCGTCCGTCATGTGCGCGAGCTGCCCCGGGCCGCCCGGTACGACGAGGATGTCCGGCTCGGTGACCTCGGCGAGCGTGGCGTCGGCGACCAGCCCGAGCGACCCGAGGTCGCTGCGGTACGGGCCGGTGCGCTCGCCGACGAACACCGCCTCCGCTCCCGGCAGCCGGCTGAGGGTTTCGTAGGGGCCGATGGCGTCCAGCGTGGTGAAGCGGTCGTAGAGAAGGATCGCGAGCTGCATGTCCGGTTCCTGTCGTCGGTGGGTGGTGCCGGCGCCGTGGGTACGTGGCGGCCGGCGCGGTTCAGGCTGTGGGTACGGGTGGTCCGGCGGGCTGGAAGCGGCGGCGGTATTCGGCCGGGGAGCCGCCCAGGACGCGGAGGAAGGCGCGGCGCATCGCCTCGGGGGTGCCGTAGCCGCAGCGGCGCGCCACCTGCTCGATGCCGTCGGCGGTGTCCTCCAGGCACCGGCGGGCGGCCTCCAGCCGGACCCGGTCGACATAGCGACCCGGTGTCATGCCGGTCTCCTCGCGGAACGCCCGGGCGAAGTGCCGCGGGGAGAGCCTCGCGCGCTCCGCGAGGGCGTCGACGGAGAGGTCCGCCTCCGGGTGCTCGGTGATCCACTGCTGGACGTCGCGCAGCGGCCGGCGCTGTGCCGTCTGGGCGGCGAGCTGGGCACTGAACTGGGTCTGGTTGCCCGGCCGCCGCAGAAAGACGACCAGGTGCCGGGCGATGGTCAGCGCGAGATCCCGGCCGAGGTCCTCCTCCACCAGGGCCAGCGCCAGGTCGATACCGGCGGTCACGCCCGCGGAGGTGGCCAGGTCGCCGTCCCGTACATAGATCGGTTCGGGTTCGACCCGGACCTCGGGGAAGCGCTCGGCGAGGGTGCCGCAGAGCATCCAGTGGGTGGTCGCCCGGCGTCCGTCCAGCAGCCCGGCCTCGGCCAGCAGCAGCGCTCCGCTGCACACCGAGACCTTCCGGCGGGCGCGGGGGGCGTGGTCGCGCAGCCAGTCGATCAGCCGGGGGTCGGGGATACGGGTGCCCTGGCCGCCGGGGACCAGCAGGGTGTGCGGCGTCGCTGCGGCGGTGAGTGCGAGGTCGGGAACGAGCGTCAGCCCGCTGGTCGTGCGGACCGGGGCGCCGTCAAGACTGGCGGTGCGGATCCGGTAGGCGCCCGGCATCGCCTGGGCCGCACCGTTGAAGACATCGACCGGTCCGCAGACGTCAAGGGCCTGCACACCGTCGAAGAGAACGACGAGCACATCGCGCTGTTCCATGCCGTCCATCCTGGCCAGCGGCGGCGATGGCGGCAATGACGGAAAACCCACCTTTCCTGCCATCGGAACGTGCCGGCGTCCGGGACCGCCGATGTCCGGGGCCCCTGGAAACACCCCATACCGACGGGTCGGTACCCTGCCCTCATGACCTCTTCCAGTGCACTGCCCGAGAAGGCCGGCCGCACCTGCCACAACGTCGTCAACCCCTTCCACTCCACGCACTACTTCGCGCCGGAGCTGTCCGAGGAGATGGCGAAGCTCGGCCTCGACAACCGCAGCGCCGGCTACTTCGCCTGCCGCGGCGCGGCCATGGGCGCCGTGGGCCCCGGCACCATCACGGCCACCTTCTACAACTTCAAGCACGAGCTCATCGCCCAGCACGTCCCGCACATCTGGACGGTCACCACGCCGCAGGACGTGCTGGACGCCCGGCTGCGCGCCACGGACGCCACGCTGCGCCGGCTCCTCGGCCCCGAGGCCGTCGCCTCGCCCGAGATGGCGGAGGCGGCGAAGCTGGCGCTGCGCGCCGCCGAGGCCTGCACCCGCCGGGCCCGGCCCCTGTATGCCGCGCACGCCGATCTGCCGGTGCCGGAGGCCCCGCACCTGGCCTACTGGCACGCCGCGACGCTGCTGCGCGAACACCGTGGCGACGGCCATCTGATAGCGCTGCTGGACGCCGAACTGGACGGGCTGGAGGCGCTGGTCACCCACACCGCCAGCGGCCGGGGCATGAGCCACAAGGGCGTCCTGGCGACCCGTGGCTGGTCGGAGGAGGACTGGCAGGACGCGCAGGAGCGGCTGCGCTCGCGCGGGCTCCTGAACGACGGGGGCGAGCTGACCGAGGCCGGAATCCTGCTGCGCAAGGAGCTGGAGCGGAAGACCGACCGGCTGGACCGGGCCCCGTACGAGCACCTGGGCGCCGAGGGCGTGGCCCGGCTCACCGAGCTGGCGACCGGCTTCACCACCGCCGCCATGAACGCCGGGGCGTTCCCCGCGGCGCTGTTCGGCAAGTGATCCGGCGCGTGGTGACACGTTCCGGTGCGCAAGGCTCCCCCGGGGAGTGATGCCTGCGGGGCGCCGGGGTGTGCGCAGGCCGTCGCGCGCCCCGGCGCCAGGGGTGTCCGCCGCGCTCCTCCCGGCTTCCGGGCGCACGAGGGCACTTCAGGACACCCCGGCGGCTGGGCGGCGCGACAGCCCGGCCCGCCACCCGGCACAATGCAGGCTCAAGCAAGCGCTGGAAGGCGGGTCTGGATCAACGTGACGGCATCCACTGAGCCCATCGGGGCCCTCGGGTCCATCGAAGCGAGGATCGCCGGGGAGCTCGGCGTCAAGGAGCGGCAGGTGAAGGCCGCGGTCGAACTGCTCGACGGTGGCTCGACCGTCCCGTTCATCGCGCGCTACCGCAAGGAAGCCACCGAGATGCTCGACGATGCGCAGCTGCGCTCGCTCGAGGAACGGCTGCGCTATCTGCGGGAGCTGGAGGAGCGGCGGACCGCGATCCTGGAGTCCGTACGGTCCCAGGGCAAGCTGGACGCCGCCTTGGAGGCGCAGATCCGCGGCGCCGAATCCAAGGCGCGGCTGGAGGACATCTACCTCCCGTTCAAGCCCAAGCGGCGCACCAAGGCACAGATCGCGCGGGAGGCGGGCCTGGAGCCGCTCGCCGACGGGCTGCTGAGCGATCCGTCGGTGGAACCGGCCGCGGCGGCCGCGGCGTTCGTGGACGACGGCAAGGGCGTCGCCGATCCGGCCGCCGCCCTGGAGGGCGCGCGGGCCATCCTGACCGAGCGGTTCGGCGAGGACGCGGATCTGATCGGTGAGCTGCGCGAACGGATGTGGTCGCGCGGGCGGGTGGCGGCGAAGGTGCGCGAGGGCAAGGAGGAGGACGGCGCGAAGTTCGCCGACTACTTCGACTTCGCCGAGCCGTTCACCGAACTGCCCTCGCACCGGGTGCTGGCGATGTTCCGCGGCGAGAAGGAGGAGATCCTCGATCTCACCCTGGAGCCGGAGGACCCGTCGGCGGCCACCGAGGGGCCGAGCTCCTACGAGCAGTCCATCGCGCACCGCTTCGGCATCGCCGACCGGGGCCGCCCTGCCGACAAGTGGCTGCAGGACACCGTCCGCTGGGCCTGGCGCACCCGCGTCCAGGTTCACCTCGGGATCGATCTGCGGCTGCGGCTGCGGCAGGCCGCCGAGGACGAGGCGGTACGGGTCTTCGCGTCGAATCTGCGCGATCTGCTGCTGGCGGCGCCCGCCGGTACGCGCGCCACGATGGGCCTGGACCCCGGTTTCCGTACGGGCGTGAAGGTCGCCGTCGTGGAGGCGACCGGCAAGGTGGCCGCCACGGAGACCATCTACCCCCATGTACCGCAGCAGAAGTGGGACGCCTCGCTGGCCTCGCTGGCGAAGCTGGCCCGCGAGCACGACGTCGAGCTGATCGCGATCGGCAACGGCACCGCGTCCCGCGAGACCGACAAGCTGGCGGCCGATCTGATCGCCGCCCAGCCGGAGCTGAAGCTGACGAAGGTGATGGTGTCCGAGGCCGGTGCCTCGGTGTACTCCGCCTCCGCGTTCGCCTCGCAGGAGCTGCCCGAGATGGATGTGTCGCTGCGCGGCGCGGTGTCCATCGCCCGCCGGCTGCAGGACCCGCTGGCCGAGCTGGTCAAGATCGACCCGAAGTCGATCGGCGTGGGCCAGTACCAGCACGATCTGTCCGAGGTGAAGCTGTCGCGTTCGCTGGACGCGGTGGTCGAGGACTGTGTGAACGGTGTCGGGGTGGACGTCAACACCGCGTCGGCGCCGCTGCTTTCGCGGGTCTCCGGCATCGGCTCCGGCCTCGCCGAGAACATCGTGGCGCACCGGGACAGCAACGGCCCGTTCCGCTCCCGCAAGGCCCTCAAGGACGTGGCGCGGCTCGGCCCGAAGGCGTACGAGCAGTGCGCGGGCTTCCTGCGCATCCGGGGCGGCGACGACCCGCTGGACGCCTCCAGCGTGCACCCCGAGGCGTACCCGGTGGTGCGCCGGATGGTGAAGTCGGCGGGCACCGAGGTCGGTTCGCTGATCGGCAACGCGACGGTGCTGCGGTCCCTGAAGGCCGCGGAATTCGTCGATGACTCCTTCGGTCTGCCGACGGTGAGCGACATCCTGCAGGAGCTGGAGAAGCCGGGCCGCGACCCGCGCCCGGTCTTCAAGACCGCGACCTTCAAGGAGGGCGTGGAGAAGATCGGCGATCTGCAGCCGGGGATGCTCCTGGAAGGCGTGGTGACCAATGTCGCCGCCTTCGGGGCGTTCGTGGATGTGGGCGTCCATCAGGACGGTCTGGTCCATGTCTCGGCGATGTCGAAGAGCTTCGTCAAGGACCCCCGGGATGTGGTGAAGCCGGGCGACATCGTGCGGGTCAAGGTGCTCGATGTCGACATTCCGCGGAAGCGGATCTCGCTGACGCTGCGGTTGGACGACGAGCACGGCAAGGGCGCGTCGGCAGGCGGCGGTGAGCGGCGCGGTGGCGGCGAGCGCCGGGGCGGCGGTGAGCGCCGCGGCGGCAACGGCGGCGGAGCGCGCGAGGGCGGCCGGGGCGGCGCGCCGCGGCAGCGGCAGGGCGGCGGCGCCCCGCGCGGCGGGGACCGCCGGGGCGGCCGCGACGCCGGACCGGCCAACGACGCGATGGCGGATGCCCTGCGGCGGGCCGGACTCCTGGGCAAGGACCGCGGCGGACGCTGAGGCAGTTGCCGGCGATCCGGCGGCAGCGGGAGCGGTCCCGCTGCCGCCGGATCACGGCCGTCACGCACCTCGTTCGCCTCCCGCCATGATCCGTTGTCAGTGCCTCCTGATACGAAAGGAGGCAGCGGAGAACGGGGGCGGGACGTGGCGTACGACAGGACAACGGCAGGGCACCGGCCGGTGGTCGACCTGACCGACCGGCGGGCGCTGGAGCGCTGGCGGCCGGCGGAGCCGGAAGTGGTCGCGGAGGCACGGCGGCTGAAGGAAGCCGCGCTGCTTGATTTCGGGCTGACGGACTCCGTGGTGGCGTCCTGGATCTATGCGAAGTGCCACCACCAGATCCCGACGACGGCCGTGCCGACCGCGGCCGTGGTGGCCTCCGGGGACGGCAGCTGTCCGCTGCTCTACAACCCCGACTTCTTCGTCCAATTGGGCCTGGAGGGCGTGAAGTTCGTCCTCTTCCACGAGGCGCGGCATCTGGTGCACCGCCATCTGTTCGCCGACCCCGAGCTGCGCGCGGACCCGGTCTTCACCCTCGCCGCCGAGGTCGCCATCAACCATGTCGCGCTGGTCCGGCTCGGCCGCAAGGAGCTGCCACAGCTCGACGGCCGGCCCACGGGTGTCGACCCGCGCGAGGTCCATCGGGACTATGCGGCCGATCTGACGGCCCAGGGGCTCGAACCGTTCGGCTACGACGCCTTCGTCGAGACCGACATGACCGTGTTCTCCGAGCTCAAGCGCATGCGGCAGCCTCCCGTCCCCGCGGTGCCCTGTGTGCATCTGACGGACCCGGAGACGGCGGACGGCGATCAGCAGACCCTCGACGAGACGGTGTCCTCCGCTCTGGTCAACTCCCTGCTGGCGGCGCGGCGCGGACACCCGGGCGCGGAGCGGGAGCTGCTCGATCTGATGGACCGTACGGACGGCACCTCGGAGCATGCGAGCCGGGTGTGGGGGCGGCTGGGCGCGGGGGCACTGCGCGGCGCGACCCCGCGGACGGGGAAGGTCGACTGGTGGCAGCGCTGGCTGGTCGATGTCCTCGCGTCCAAGCTGCGGGAGGGCGAGCGGCTGGTCTATCCGAAGAAGCGCGGTGCACTGCTGGCCGCGCTGGGCCACGATCCGATGCTGTCACGGCGCGGCCCGGTGCGGGAGAAGAACCTCGTGATCGCGTATGACACCTCGGGGTCGATGCCCGACTCGGTGGTCAGCTGGCTGACGGAGCTGGTGGGCGCGATCGACGGGGTGGCCGCCCACTGGCTGTCGTTCGACGGCGTGGTGATGCCGTTCCGCCCCGGCGAGCAGGTGTACGGCGGCGGGGGCACAAGCTTCCAGGCGGTGGCCGACTACGTCGAGGGCCGCACGACGGTCGACGGCCGCCACTTCGAGGAGATACCTGACGCCGTGGTGATGCTCACCGACGGCCATGCCCCGCACCTCACCCCCGCCGAGCCGGACAAATGGATCTGGCTGATCACGGCGGGCGGCGACGACTGGCCCGACCACCACACCCCGCCGATGGCCTGCCACCGTGTGACGACAGGAGACCGATGAGCACGACCACGCCGACCCCGGCGCCCATGGTGACCGCGGCGAGCGCGCAGACCCCGCCGCCCCGCCCCGCGGGATGGCGGCCCAGCGCCACCTACCCCGAGCCCCCGGAGGGCTGGACGGGTGTGTCCCGGCTGGAGTCCTTCATCGACGCGATGATCGACATGGGTCAGACCGGCCAGATCTTCGGCGAGCACGGCGTCGGCAAGACGGCCACCTTCTTCTCCCATCTGCCCAAGGCGTACCCCGATGCCGAGCTGGTCTTCGTGCCGGCCGCCAATCTCACCCCGGACGATCTGCTCGCCAACGCGCCGGTGCGCGACGCCGGAACCGGCGAACTGGTGCTGCGGCAGCTGGTGATGAGCCAGCTGCGGCCCGGCAAGCCGTTCGTGCTGCTGATCGACGACTCACTGCAGGCGGGTGCGACGATCCAGTCGCAGCTGATGCAGATCGCCTGCAACTGGACGCTGGGCGAGTACGACCTGCGGGAGCTGGGCTGTATCGGCGTCTTCCTGACGGACAATGAATCGCTGGCGGAAACGGCGGCCCGGCGCAGCGATCTGGCCGTCCTGGACCGCATGGTGACGATCCGGATCACCGCCAATGACACGTCCTGGCGGCACCAGCTCGCGGCGAAGTACCCCGACTGGAATCTGCGCGAGGTCTTCACCCTCTGGGCCACCCTCGCCCCGGCCTTGCGTGAGCTGCTCTCCCCGCGCACCCTCGACCACATCCTCGCCAACGCCCGGGAGGGCTTCCCGCTGCGCTGGGGACTGCCGCTGGTCAATGGCGAGCGGCTGCGGCTGGCCGAGCAGAAGGACAACGGCAAGCCGGGCAAGGACCGTACGACCGAGGTGCTGGACCGGATCGCGGCGGCGGTGGGCGCCGCCAATCCCGCCACGATCCCCGATCCGGTGCGCGCCGTGGTGCGTGCGGCGCTGCGCAACCGCTGGTCGGTGCTGTTGCAGGGGCCGCCCGGGTGCGGCAAGACGGAGCTGGTCCGCGAGACCGTCCGTGCGGGCCTCGACGGGCGCGAGCCGCTGTATTTCTCGATGCCGGTGACCAATGTCGAGGACCTCTGCGCACCGATCCCCACCACCGACGGCTCACTGGACAATCTCCTGTCCGGGTCGTTCCTGGGCCCGGAGCCGAAGGCGATCGTCTGGGACGAGTACAACCGCCCCAAGGACAAGGCGGCGTTCGCCAAGCTGATGGAGATCACTCAGGAGTGGTCGCTGGCCGGGCGCCGGATCGAGAATCTGCGGGCGCAGATCGCGGTGCAGAACCCCCCGTACCACCTGGGCCGCAAGCTCCTGGTCGCCCGGAACAACATTGCGCAGGCGACCCGCTTCACCGCCTCGCTGACCATCGAACCGGGCGACATCCCGGCCAACGAGTGGCTGATCGCGAAGTACGGTGCCGTCGCCGAGACGGTCCTGGAGTGGTGGAAGCACGACATCGACGAGGACGGCCGGGCCTGGATCACCAAGCGCACCATCGAGCGGCTGATCAAACTCCACCAGCGCGGGCTGCCGCTGGAGATGGGCACGGTCTATCTCGGCGACGGCGAATACGCTCCGGTGCCGCTGACCGCCCTCCTCGACCGGCTCAGCAACCGCCCCGTCACCGGTCTGCGGGAGCTGGCCCAGGAGGTCGACGCCTGGGAGGCGCGGCTGCGGACGGCGGCAGGCGCGTCCAGCGAGGGCTCGAACGACAGCGATCTGGTCCACCAGGTCCTGGCCAACGCCGAGTTGTCCCAGCTGAAGCAGCATCAAGCAGAGGTGGCCCGGCTGGTCGCCCTGCTCCCGCCGAAGCTGCGGTCCACCTACCTGGTGGGCGCATCGAGCGAGGCCCAGCGGTTCTGGATCGAGGTCTTCGCACTGATACCCCGCGGCTGAGTCGGTAGAGCGAGGCAGTCGGCGGTGCGGCCGCCGACTGCCTTCGCCGGCTGCCTTCGCGGCAGGACGGCCGATGGGTTCGGTGAGCCGCGGGAGCCCCCTTCCGTGACGGCCCGGTGGGGCGGAGTGGAGGGGACGTGCCCTGACACAAGGGCCGCCTCCCCGTCGGCGGGGAGGCGGCCCTCACCAGTCACCAGGTGGTCATGCCGACCGGGGATGGCCGAAGAGGAGGTCGAAACCCGGGGGCAGTTGGAGCAGGACGCGCTGCATGAGGTCTTCACCGGCGGCGTCGGCGACGACGCTGAGTACGGCGCCGACATCCCACTTCGCGGTCTCCTCGGTGGCGCCCTCAATCCAGGCCGCCGTGGCGCGGACGAACCGTTCGGGGTCCAGCGGCTCGGCGGCCTGGAGCGGGTTGAGCAGGATCAGGGCGAAGGTCTCCGGCAAATCGGCGGCCAGCTCGGCCCGTTCCTCGCCGACCAGATGCGCACCCAGCAGTGCCAGGACGACGCGGGCCGCCCGTTCCGCTTCCGGTGGTGAGTCGTACTCGCCGCGCTCCTGGACCTGTGCCAGGAACGCCTCCCATCGCATAGGCGCCACAGCTGCCTCCCTCTCTTCGGAGCGCGGAGGACGGGACCGGCGGGGAGATCGCTTTCCCGTCCTCCGCCCGATGCGGGCGCGGTCCCGCTCAGCCGCGGATCTGCTTCTGCGCAGTGTCCCCGCCAATGGCGATCTTGCGGGGCTTGGCACGCTCGGCGATCGGGATCCGCAGGGTCAGGACGCCCGCGTCGTAGTCGGCCTTGATGTGCTCCGTGTCCAGCGTGTCGGCCAGCATCAGCTGGCGGGAGAAGACACCCAGCGGCCGCTCGGAGAGCTCCATCTGTGCGTTGTCGGCCTTGGCGACCGGCCGGCGCTCGGCCTTGACGGTCAGCATGTTCCGCTCGACGTCGATGTCGATCGCGTCCGTGGAGACGCCGGGGAGGTCCAGGGCGATCACATACTCGTCGCCCTCGCGGAACGCGTCCATCGGCATCGGGGACGGCTTCGACCAGGTGCCGGACGTGCCCATGAGCTGCTGGGTGAGCCGGTCGAGCTCGCGGAACGGGTCAGTGCGCATCAACATCGCGAAACACCTCCAGTTGGTTCAGGCACTACTGCCTGGCCAATGCGCTTCACCTGTCTCCCGTTGTAACATGTCATCCGAACGATGACAAGCAAGATGTCATCCAATAGCTGACATGCTCTCCAGGCATCCGGCCGCCCCACACTGACGACCTCTGACGAAGGGAGATCCCGTGTCCGCAGCCGACCGGCCCGAGGACCCCGCGCCCGCTTCCTTCCTCGCCACCGCGGCCGCGCTGGATTCGATCCACGAAGCCCTGCGTGCCGCCCACGGCACGGGAACCGGCGAGCCGCCCGTCCCTGACGCGACCGGCCCCGAGCAGGCGCTGGCCGCTCTTCTCCTGCTGCGCGAGGTGCGCCTGCAACTCGCCGGCTGGGAGCCCGGCCTGATCGAAACGGCCCGTGACGCGGGCGCGAGCTGGGCCGACCTCGCCGAACCCCTCGGTGTGACCAGCCGTCAGGCCGCCGAACGCCGCTATCTGCGGCTGCGCCCCGGCGCCGCCGGCACCACCGGCGAGCAGCGGGTGAAAGCCACCCGCGACCGCCGCGCCGCCGACCGCTCCGTCACCGCCTGGGCCCGGCTCCACGCCGCCGATCTGCGCCGGCTCGCCGGCCAGATCACCGCGCTCACCGACCTCCCCGCCGGCGCCCATCCCTCGGTCAGCCGCCTGAGCCTCGCCCTCGGCGACGACGACGCCGCTCAGCTCGTCGGCCCGCTGACCGACACCCGCCCGCACCTGGAGCACGGCCACCCCGACCTCGTCGCCCGCATCGACGGCATCACCCACCACACCGACCAGCTGCGCCGGGACAGCGACGACCAGCGCCGGACCACCGGCTGACACCGGGCGGACGGCACGGCGCGCACCTCAGGCTCCGGGACCGGACCGCGCCCGCGCCGCCTTCCGACGTGGGGCGCTCGCGCCCACCGCGTCCCTCGGCTCAGCCCGTCCCCGCGTACCCCCGGATCCGCTCCAGCTCCACGGCCACATCCGTGAGCGTGGCGCAGTCCGGAACCGGCGGGAGGTCCGGGCCGGACAGGCCGCGCTCGGGCGGCCGGTGCGGGTCCTCCAGGGCGTCGGCCATCGCCGACAGCGCCTGGCACAGCCCCTCGGCCTCGGCCCTGGCCGGGCGGTGCGCGCCATGGTCGAGGCGTACCGCACAGGCGGTCGCGGCGTCCACGATGCGTTCGGCCGCGGTGACGACGGTCAGCCAGTCGGGGTTGCGGTCGCGGGCGGCGAGGAGTTCGGCCGCGGCGGTCTCCGCCGCCGCCCTGGCCTCCCCCAGCGCCCGGTAGGCGGCACGGCGCAGCGCCAGCCGACGGGTGGGGTCCGCGCCCGGTTCCGACTCGAGGACGTACCGCAGGAACTGCTCGGTGCTGCGCAGCGCCGAGGTGACGCGGTGCCCGACCCGGCGGCGTGGGTCGGCGAGCCGCGGCAGATGTCCGACGACGAGGACGATGCCGCAGGCGATGGAGGTGTCCACGATCCGCTCGGCGGCGGCCTGCGGATCGCCGCTGACATGCACGAACGACAGCACCATGAGGGTGATCGCGACGGTCTGCAGGGCGAAGTGACGGGTGGCGAACGGCAGCAGCGCCCCGCCCGCGCCCGCCATCAGCGCGGGCCACCACGAACCGGTCAGCAGCAGGCCCGCCCCGGCGAAGACCAGCACGCCCGCGACGGTCCCGGCGAAGCGGTTGACCGTACGGGAGAAGAGCGGTCCCAGGTCCGGTTTGACGAGGAAGGTGACGGTCGCCGGAAGCCAGTACCAGTGGTCGGCGCGGAGCAGCAGGGCCACGGCGGCGCTCGCGGCGATGCAGACGGCGACCCGCAGGCCGTAGTCCCGCCCGGCGGGCCCGAACAGGCCGCGCCCGCGCCGTGTCCGCCCGCCGACGGCACCCAGCGCCCCGCGGATCACGGCCGCGGGCCGGGCCGCCCAGGCGGGGTGGCCGGACGGTGCCTGCTCCGCCCGCTGCGGCGCCTCCGGCTCCCGCCGGGCGAAGGCGACCGCGGCGTCCAGCAAGGCCTGGTCGAAGGCGCCGCGCGCGGCCGTGCTGGTCTCCGGGGCGGACAGCCGGCCCGGCGGCCGCCCGGTGCGCAGCGCATCGGCGAACCTACGGGGGCTCTCCGCGACCCGGGACGGCAACGGGCGGGCCTCCCACAGCAGCGCCACGCTGGCCTCGCACAGCGCGGTGGCCGCGGCGAACCGCTCGGCGAGCAGACGTTCTTCCGTACGGGCGGGCCCGCGCAGCAGCCGGCTCGTGAGGCGGCGCAGCCGCAGGGCCTCGTCGGCGCGGTCCAGTGCGGCGGTGAGCCGGCGTCTGGCGGGCTCGGCACCGGGGCCGCCGACCGCACTGAGGGCGTCGGCGAGCGCGTCGAAGACCGTGGCGACCGCGGCCCGCTCGCCGCTGAGCGCACCGCCCGCGGGGCGGGGCGAGCGCAGGGCGAGCCGCAGCAGAAGCAGCCACAGGCAGCCGGCCAGCACATAGAGGGCCTTCGCCCAGGGCGCGCCGGGCAGCGGCATCCCGGCGCCCAGGATGGTGGTGGCCAGCATCTGCATCCCGGCGTTGGAGCGCACCGGCCCGGCCACGCTGCCCGCACCGGAGACGAAGCCGACGGCGAACAGCGCCGGGACGATCCACCAGCCCGCGTCGGCCGCCCGCAGCGAGGCGCCGATCAGCATGCCGAGCGCCGAGGCGAGGGCGGGCAGTCCGATATGGACGATGCCGGTACGCCGGGTGCCGGGGCGGTCGTTGACCCCGGCCAGCATCGAGCCGAGCCCGGCCAGGACTCCGGGCGCCGGGTGGCCGGTCGCGATGCCCGCGCCCAGCAGCGGCCCCGCACACAGCGCACCGCGGGCAACGGCCGCCCAGGGTACGGGCAGCCGCTGCCAGCGGAAGGGGTGAGCGAGCCAGGCGGGCACGGCGCGCGGCGCGCGGAGCATGGGCCTCCTCAGACGACGGCGTACGGACGGGCGGCCAGCGGAATCCGAGGGGCGTCATCGGCCGACGGTGCTGCTACCAGCCTAAGGTCCGGGAGAGGCCACACCACTGCCGCGGGGTTACCACAAGATCACGAACGAATGGCAGGCAGCCGACCCGGCTCCGCACCCGACGCCCTTCCCCGCTCCGCCCGTCCGGCGGACGGCGCCCGGCACCGGCACTCCGTCCCGTCAACCGGCCCCCGGCTCAGCACAACCCGGCAAGCCGGTACAGCACCAGTGACCCCGCCACCGCCACGTTCAGGCTGGCGCCGGTGCCGACCATCGGGATCTCCACCACCTCGTCCAGCAGATCCAGCGCCTCGGGCGGAATCCCGTGCTGCTCGTGCCCGAGGACCATCACCGTCGGCCCGCGCGCGGCCTTCAGGTCCGCCAGCCGTACCGCCTCGTCGGCGAGTTCCACCCCCACCACGCGCAGCCCCCGTTCGCGCTGCCCCTCCAGCCAGCCCACCGGATCACCGGTCCAGTGCACACAGGCGGGCCTGCGGAGCGTATTGCCGCGCTCCAGCGCCTCGGGCACCCAGGGGAACCGCGGCACGGTCAGACAGGCGCCGACCGCGTCGCAGGTGCGCAGCAGGGTGCCGAGGTTGGCGCCGTGCAGCGGCCACAGCGGTGCGGCGTAGAGGTGGTCCCAGCAGGCGTGGGCCCGCGGCCGCCGGGCGCGGCGGAGTTCACCGGGGGTACGGGTACGGAAGGCGGGCGCGGCCGGCGGAGCGGGGGCGGGGCCCCGGCGCCGCGCACGGCCGCTCATCGCACTGCGGAGGCGGCCCTCCGGACATTCATGGCGGCAGTGAGGAACTGCGGCAGCATCTGCATCGTCCAGGGCGCTTGGCGGCGCGCCCGGGCCATCGTCGTCCGGACCGTCACCCGGCCCGGTTCTGTTCCGAAGCCGCCCCGGTCCGGGCGCGGCCGCACCAGGCTAGGGCTCCGCTCCCCCGGTGTCCTCCCCTTTTCCGCGCCCCGCCCCACCGGTTAGCGTCCCGGCATGACGAGCAATACGGAGAGCCTGGACATACGGGTGGTCGGCGGCGGCGTGATCGGGCTGACGTCGGCGATCGCACTGGCCGAGGACGGGCACCGGGTACGGGTACTGAGCCGGGACGCGGCCGACGGCACGACCTCGGCGGTGGCGGGCGGGCTCTGCTGGCCGTACCGCATCCAGCCGTACGAGCGGGCGGTGGAGTGGTCCGTACGCTCCTTCCAGGTGCTGGCCGCGCTCGCGGAGCGGCCGGAGGAGACGGGCGCCCGGATGGTGACGGGCACGATGACGGCCACGACGGGCGCCGGCCGGGGCGCCTCCGGGAAGGCGGGCCACGGCGCCGAGGACGGTCTGGCCGCCTGGTATGACGCGGTGCCCGGGTTGCGGCGGGCGAGGACGGAGGAGCTCCCCGAGGGCCACGCGTCGGGGTGGCGGGCCCGTACTCCCCTGGTGGACATGCCGGCCCATCTCCGTTATCTGGAACGGCGCTTGACGGCCTCGGGCGGGGCGGTGGAGCGGCGCGAGGTCGCCTCGCTGGAGGCGGCCGGAGCGGCGGCGGACGTGGTCGTGAACTGCTCGGGACTCGGCGCGCGCACTCTCGTCCCCGATCCGGAAGTCCACCCGGTCCAGGGGCAGTTGGTGATCGTGGAGAACCCCGGCATCGAGGAGTGGTACGTGTCCGCCGACGCCGGGGCGACGGACACCACGTATCTGCTGCCGCAGCCGTACGGCCTGGTGCTGGGAGGCACGGCACAGGAGAACGCCTGGTCCCGGGAGCCCGATCCGGCGGTGGCGGAGGCCATCGTGGCCCGCTGTGCGCGGCGCTTCCCGGAACTGGCGCGGGCCCGGATCCTGGCGCACAAGGTGGGGCTGCGTCCGGCCCGCCCGGCGGTGCGGCTGGCGGCGGAGCGGCTGTCCGGCGGTGTGCCGTGCGTCCACAACTACGGGCACGGCGGTGGGGGCGTGACCGTGGCATGGGGGTGCGCGGACGAGGTACTGCGGATGGTGCGGGCGGTCCAGGAGGAGCGCGGACCGGTGCGCCGGTAATTACGGAGGTGCCCGCCTCCGCCACGGCGTTGCCGTCCCCGGCAGCGAATTCGCCGCGTATCCGTATCTCCGTCCGCTCCTGACCGTTCTCTCCGTAGTCACATGTGTGTCCACCCGGGGGAATGCACCGATGCCAGGCCCGAAACCCGCCCGATCGGTCCAGCGGCGTGCGAACAAGCGGAATTTGCCGCCTGGAGCGTGCATCCATTCGTCCGTCTCATGCGTCTCATGAGCAAGCGCCATTCCTATATGGCCGCACTGCAGGGGTATTTGGAGTATCCATTTTGAAAAACGGCATTAAGGGCATTCGTCGCGTATCCGCGGTCGCTGTCACCGCGGGAGCCGTCCTGACGGCCGGGGCATTCACCGCTCCGGCGCAGGCCGCCACGCTCAAGACCCCCACGATCGCCGCCAAGGGCGGCTACGTGATGAACAACGGCACGGGGAAGTCCCTCTTCACCAAGGCCGCGGACACCCGGCGCTCCACCGGCTCCACCACCAAGATCATGACGGCACGGGTGGTGCTGGCACAGCCGAACCTCAACCTTGATTCCAAGGTGACGGTCCAGAAGGCGTACAGCGACTACATCGTCGACAACGACTGGGCCTCGTCGGCCCGGCTGATCGTCGGCGACAAGGTCACCGTCCGCCAGCTGCTGTACGGGCTGATGCTCCCGTCCGGCTGCGACGCGGCGTACGCGCTGGCCGACAAGTTCGGCAGCGGCTCCACCCGGGACGCGCGGGTCAAGTCGTTCATCGGCAAGATGAACTCCACGGCCAAGTCGCTCGGCCTGACGAACACGCACTTCGACTCGTTCGACGGCATCGGGAAGGGCGCGAACTACTCGACTCCGCGCGATCTGACCAAGCTCGCCTCGAACGCGATGAAGTACTCCACGTTCCGTACGGTCGTGAAGACGAAGTCGACCAAGCAGAAGGTCACGACGAAGAGCGGTGGCTACCGCTACATGTCGTGGACCAACACCAACGCGCTGCTCGGCAGCTACTCGGGCACCCTCGGCATCAAGACGGGCTCCGGCCCGGAGGCCAAGTACTGCCTGGTCTTCGCCGCCACCCGGGGCGGCAAGACGGTCGTCGGCACGGTTCTCGCCTCCTCCTCGGTGGAGAACCGCACCGCTGACGCGAAGAAGCTGATGGACTACGGCTTCAAGAAGTAACCCGATCCGGAACAGGCGTGGGGCCTGCTCGCGACCTTCCGGCCGCGAGCAGGCCCCTTCGTCATCGTGCGGCGCCGGTCCGGCAACGCACCCGGTCCGCACGGTGACGCACCGGAATCGGTCTAGCCGTCGCTCTTGACTCCGGCACCGCTGTCCTCACCGGTACCGTCACCGTTGCCGCCGGGTCCGATCTGGAACTCGAAGTCACCGTCGTACTGCTCATGGCCCGCGATCACGGCCAGCTCGACGGCTTCCTCGCCCTTCTGTCCACGCACGATCAGCGGATCGCTGCGCAGATCGCGCATCAGTGCCCAGCACATGGCGATCATCACGACCATGAAGGGCACCGCGACCAGAATCGTCAGATTCTGCAGTCCGGTCAGGGCATCGCCCGATCCGCCACCGATCAGCAGCATGATCGCGGCGACCGCACCGGTCACCACTCCCCAGAAGATCACCACGAGCCGGGTCGGCTCGAAGGTCCCCTTCTGCGAGAGCGTGCCCATGACGATGGACGCGGCATCGGCACCGGACACGAAGAAGATGCCGACCAGAATCATGACCAGAACGCTGGTCACCGTGGCGAGCGGGTACTGGTGCAGCACATCGAAGAGCTGGCCTTCGGGAGTGCTCGACCCGCTGAGCTGCTTGGACTCCTGCAGCTTCATGGCCGAGCCGCCGAACACCGCGAACCACACCAGGCTGACCACGCTCGGCACGAGGATGACCCCGCCGATGAACTGCCGGATCGTCCGGCCGCGGCTGATCCGGGCGATGAACATGCCCACGAAGGGCGTCCAGGAGATCCACCACGCCCAGTAGAAGACGGTCCAGCTGCGCAGCCAGCCGCCCACATCGTCGCCGCTGCCGGCTTCCGTACGTCCCGCAAGCTGCGGCAGTTCGCCGATGAACGAGCCGAGGGAGGTCGGCAGCAGATTGAGGATGAGAATCGTCGGTCCGACGACGAACACGAAGACCGCCAGAATCAGCGCCAGCACCATATTGATGTTGGACAGCATCTGGACGCCCTTGGCGATGCCGGAGACCGCGGACAGGATGAAGGCGATGGTCAGCACGGTGATGACGCCGACCAGCAGGGTGGTGCTGACGCTGTCCATCCAGCCCAGCACCTTGATGCCGCTGCCGATCTGCAGCGCACCGAGCCCCAGCGAGGCCGCGGAGCCGAAGAGGGTGGCGAAGATGGCCAGGATGTCGATGACCCGGCCGCCCCAGCCGTTCGCCCGCCGGGAGCCGATCAGTGGCGTGAACACCGCGCTTATCGTCTGCCGCCTCCCCCGCCGGAAGCAACTGTAAGCAATGGCCAGACCCACCACGGCGTAGATCGCCCACGGGTGCAGCGTCCAGTGGAACAGCGTTGTGGCCATCGCCGTGTCCATCGCCTGGGCGGCGTCCTGGGGATCGGTGCCCGGCGGCGGGGTGGTGAAGTGCCCCAGCGGCTCACTGACGCCGTAGAACATCAGGCCGATGCCCATGCCCGCGCTGAACATCATCGCGACCCAGGACACGGTGCGGAATTCGGGCTCCTCGCCCTCCTTGCCCAGCGTGATCCGTCCGTATTTGCTCACCGCAAGCCAGATCGCAAAGATCACAAATGCGGAGGCGGAGAGGACGAACGCCCAGCCGAGGTTGTCGATCACCCAGTTCAGCATCGAGGTCGACGCATTCTTGAGGGAGTCGGTGGAAGACGCTCCCCAGCCGATGAAGGCGAGGGTGAGCAGCGCGGTCACACCGAAGACCACACGGTCGGTCTGTGGGGGCCCGTTCTCCTGAGGGCCGTCGGGGAGATCCGTCACAGATGACGTGCCACCCCCATCTCCGGACTTTCTGTCTGTGTCCGACACGTGTCAACCTTTCAATGGGCCATATTTTCCTTACCCGTTACCCCCTATCACACGACGGCAGACGTTGAGGGGCGTCGCGACCGTAAGGTGATAACCGGCCCTCTGGTCCAACAGCAGCGGAATGAGCTTCCGCAGCGGCTGGCGCAGCGGCACGACGACGCCGTCACGGTCCCGACGCCACACCACTCCGTGCCGCACCAGTTCTTCCCTGACCTGGGCAAACTGTCTCTCGTCGAGACGATAGGCGCAAGGCGGATGGGCCAGGATCTGTGCGTCGGTGGCCGGTTCGTTATCCGCGCCGCCGAGGTAGACCGGACCGTGATCGGCATAGCCCGCGAGCCGGGCGGCGGTGGTGGCCGCCTCGATCCGTGACCGGTGCCGGTCGAAGAAGGTGAAGGCGCCGTCCAAGGCGGCCAGCTGGGAGTCCACCCGGCGCCGGTTGTTGAACGCGGGGTCGGCCTTCTCGGCGTCGGTGAGCGCATCGACCCGGGTCTCGACGAGCAGTCCGACCGAGCCCTTGACACCCGCGGTGTTGCGCAGGATCCGCTCCTGGCCGTCGCCGGCGACCTGCTTGACGGGATCACCGGTCTCCGGGTCGGTCCAGATGCCGTAGACACCGGTGGAGAAGCCCGCCCGGTGGACGGCGGGCCGCACGAAGTCCTGGAAGAGCGCGCCCGCTTCGCGGTGCACCCCGTCCGCGGTGTTGAGGTTGCGCGGCCACAGTGACAGTACGTCCTTCATGTAGTACGGGACCGTGGGGCCGTACTCGTGCAGGTCGTAGATGGTGTCGGGGCGGTAGTCGCGGATGACCTCGGCCATCGCTCGGCCCTCGGCGGTCTGGAGGGCGATGTGGTCACGGTTGATGTCCGTACCGTCGGCGTTGCCCCGGGTGTCCGCGGCCCGGCCGTCGGGGTTGGCGGTCGGTACGACCAGCACGCTGGTGCGTTCCAGGAAGCGCCGGGTGGCCGCGTCCTTGGCGTAGGCAAGATCGCGGACCGTGGTCAGACAGGCCTCGCGCCCGGAGGGTTCGTCCCCGTGCTGGGAGCAGATCAGCAGGACGGAGTTGCCGCGGCGGACCTCCGCCGGGCTCTCGGGGGCGGACCCGCCGATCCGGACGAGCTGCACCGGGCGGCCCTGCCCGGTGGTGCCGATCCGGTCGATCCGTACGCGCACCGAGCCCCGGTCGACGGCCCGGAGGAATTCCTGTTCCTCGGTCTGGCCGGTCCAGCGGGCGCCCTGGCTGGTCTCGAATCCCGTACGGGGAGCGTGGGTTGCGGTCGGGGTGGCGGGAGCGGCCGGCGGGGTCGCGCCGAGGGTGGCCGTCAGCCCGAATGCCAGCGGAACCACGACGAGGCGGCGGGGGCGGGGTATCACGAGGAGGAGCCTCCCTTGGGTGAGCGGTGGAGGTGGAGTGGGGGTGGTCCCGGCCGGGTGGGGCCGCCCGCGGTGGGGCGGCCCCGGGCGGTCATCCCACGGCCGGCAGCCGGCTGATCGAGGGCGGCGGGGCGATGCCGTCCAGCGGTGCCGCGGCGTCCGGATGCCCCGGTGCGCCCGCGGTGGCCCGTACGAAGGCCGGGGCGCCGCCGGTCAGCGGCAGTTCCGCGGAGGTGCGGGACAGGTCGAGGGTGAGCTTCGGGGTGGACGCGGGTGGGTCGATCAGACCGGCGTCGGTGCCGGCCACGATGAGCGCGAGCCGGTGCCCGGCGGGCACGACATGATCGCTCGCGGCCAGGTCCAGGGTGAGGGTGTAGGGCTTGCCGGGGGTGAGCGGGCGGCCCTTGTGGGGGTCGGCGTAGTTGCCGAGGTCGGCCCAGCCGCGGCTGAAGACGGTGTGGGCGACCTTCTGGGTGTCGGCGGCGGTCTCCTTGAAACAGCCGGTGTCGCCCGTGGTTCCGGCGCCCCAGCAGGTACGCCTGTCGAGGGTGGTGATGCCCTCGCCGTCCGCCGCGTAGTTGCGGATGGTGTCGGGTCCGAGGTCGACCAGGACGGCGGAGAGATGGGCGGTCGAGGTGCTCGGGGTGACGGTCACGGTCACCGTGCCGGAGCCGGACAGCCGCAGCGGCGCGCGCAGCGGCCCGGTGCGGAACCCGGCCTTGGCGGCGGTCGGGGTATCGATCCGGGCCGCCCAGTCGGCCTCGCTCAGCTTCGGGTCGTCGGTGAAGGTCTCGGTCGCGCCGTGCGGCGCCTTACGGGTCCCCAGGACGCCGACACCGGGCGCGGTGCCGCCGCGCGGCCGCAGCGTGGTGGGCGTGGCGCCGGGAGCGGGCCACTTCGGGTCGGTGGACCACGTGCCGGGCGAGCGCTCGATATCGGCCATCGGGGTGCGCTCGATGCCGTTGTCGTAGCCCAGCAAATAGTGGTCGAACCAGTGGTGGAGGGTCTTGACCCACGCGCCCCGCCGGAAGTCGAAGGGGTCGACATGCCCGGTCTGGGAGAGCCAGATCTTGCGCTCGACGCCGTGCCGGGCGAGCGCGTCCCACCACTGCCCGGCGTGCCGGGTCCGGACGTTGAGGTCCTGCATGCCGTGCACCATGAGGACGCTGGCGCGGACCTTGCCCGCGTTGCGGACGTAGTCGCGCTCGCTCCACAGACCGGTCCAGTCGCCGGTACGGGGCGCGCCGTCGGCGAGCTTCTTCTGCACGGCGGCGCAGCGCTTGCGCGCCTCGGGGCTGTCGACCACGTCGGCGAGGGAGTCGGGGCCCGAGTCGTAGAGCGGGGCGCCCTTGGCGAAGTAGTAGTCGTACCAGGAGGAGATGCCGGCGATCGGGACGATGGTCCTCAGCCCCTTGACGCCGGTGGCCGCGACACCGTTGGCGATGGTGGCGTCCCAGCTCTTGCCGATCATTCCGGTGCTGCCGTTGGACCAGCCGGCCGTCACGGGTTCGCCTCCCGTACGGGCGGTGTAGGCGCGCCCCCTGCCGCCGAGCCAGTCGACGACGGCCCTGGCGGAGCGGATGTCGGAGCGGCCGCCGACGTCGACGCAGCCGTCCGAGCGGTTGGTGCCCGCGAGGTCGACCAGGACCGTCGCATAGCCGCGCGGCACGAAGTAGTTGTCGTAGAAGAGCGGGAACCCGACCGGCCGGCCCCGGTCGTCGTAGGTCTTCTTCTGGCTCTCGTTACCGCGCCCGCAGCAGGAGTAGTAAGGACTGGCGTCCATGATCACGGGGATCCGCCGGCCCTGTTGGGCGGGTTCGGCGGGCCTGACGATGTCGACGGCGACGCGGTCGGTTCTCCCGTCCGCGTCGCCGTCCAGCCGTGTGTCCACCCAGACCGATTCGCGTATCGCGCGGTCGTAGGAGTAGACGGGTCTGCTCTCACCGGGCGCCGCGTGCGCGGATGCCGGCCCGATCAGGGCGGACAGCAGGGCGGCGACGGCTGCCATCACGAGCGCTGTGAAGGGGATGCGGGGGATCCGCGCAGGATTCGTCACGGGCGGACGGTAGCGCGGCTCAACTCCCCTGCGTAAGAGCGTGTCCGGGCACTATGGCCCCGCCGGGGGCCGAAAACAGGTCCATGGGTCGCTTTTCGCCCCGCGGGCGGCCCGGTTTCGCCTGGCGGGCGGACCGGAGTCTGCCGCGCGGTGTCGTCCGCCGCGGACCGTGACGGAGGGGGCCGGCGCAGCACGGCGGACCCGAGGGACGGATGGTGGTTCATGTCGGTCATGTGTCAGATCGGGCCATGTACATGACGCCGACCCGACGCAGTACATAGGGTCTGAACAGAGCCATCCCCCCTACGAGTTGGAGGACTCGTGCGTCACAGACTCCTCGTACCCGGCGCGGCCGCCCTCAGCCTGCTGCTGGCGATCCCAGCCTCCGCGGCCGACTTCACACCGGGCGCTCCGGGTGTGGGCGACACCTACTACCCCGAGAGCGGAAACGGCGGATACGACGTTTCCCACTACGATCTGCGGCTCAAGTACCAGCCGAAGACGGACCTGCTGGAGGGCACGGCCACCCTGCTGGCCACCACCACCCAGGACCTCTCCCGCTTCAACCTGGACTTCGGCCTCAAGGTCAGCGAGATCCGGATCAACGGCAAGAAGGCTTCCTTCACCACCTCCGGCAAGCACGAGCTGGAGGTCACTCCGGCCACGCCGCTGGAGAAGGGCAAGCAGATCAGTGTCGTGGTCCGCTACGCGGGCAAGCCCTCCGAGCTGAAGATAGACGGCTACAGCGCCTGGGCCCGTACGCCGGACGGCGGTGTGGTGGCGCAGGAACCGGACGCCGCCGTGTGGTGGTACCCGAGCAACGACCACCCCACCGACAAGGCGACCTACGACATCTCGGTGGCGGTCCCGGACGGCACCCAGGCACTGAGCAACGGTGTACTGGCCTCGCAGTCCTCCAAGCTGGGCTGGACGCGCTACAACTGGCGCTCGGACAAGCCGCAGGCGACGTATCTGACGACGCTGGCCGTCGGCAAGTTCGACATCACCACCGACAAGACCGCGAACGGCCTGCCGGTCATCAACGCCGTGAGCAAGGACCTCGGTTCGCACGAGGGCTCGGCGAAGGCGAGCATCGAGCGCACCACCGAGATCACCGAGTGGCTGGAGAGCGTCTTCGGCCCCTACCCGTTCAACGCGGTAGGCGGCTACGTCCCGAACGTCCCGGCCGGGTACGCGCTGGAGACCCAGACCCGCCCCTTCTACGGAAAGAAGGTCTTCGACCGCGGCACGAACGTCTCGGTCGTGGTGCATGAGCTGGCCCACCAGTGGTACGGCGACAACGTCTCGCTCAAGGACTGGAAGGACATCTGGATCAACGAGGGCTTCGCCGCCTACAGCCAGTGGCTGTGGTCGGAGAAGGAGGGCGAGGGCACCGCCCAGGAGCTGGCGGACTGGGTCTACTCCCAGCACCCCGCCGATGACCCGTTCTGGAAGGTCAAGCCGGGCGACCCGGGCGCGGAGAACCAGTTCGACGGCGCCGTCTACGACCGTGGCGCGCTGACCCTCCAGGCGCTCCGCAACAAGGTCGGCGACAAGGCCTTCTTCGGCATCCTCAAGTCCTGGCAGACGGAGAACAAGTACGGCAACGCCTCGGTGGCCGACTTCGTGAAGTTCGCCGAGAAGAAGTCCGGCAAGGAGCTGGCAGGCTTCTTCGACACCTGGCTCTTCCAGCCGTCCAAGCCCACGGCGGGCACGGCCAAGCAGGCCCTCGGCGCCCGGCAGGCACCGGTCGCCGAGCCCAAGTCGTGGAAGCGGATCGCGGCCACGCACGACGTGCACGGGCACTGAGCCGGTGAGCGGGCGCTGAACGGTACGGAGCCGGGGCACCTCCGGCTCCGTACGCGCGCCGCGTCGTCAGCCGCGCGCCGCCTGCCGGGCCCGGCGCGCGATCGGCATGAACCGCAGCCGCTCCGGGAGCACCGGCACCACGGCGCGGACGACCCGCCCGAGACGTCGCAGCCGGCGCTCCTGGGCGTCCGTCCACTCCAGGCCGATGGCCTGCCGGGCGTCCGGCGGCATCAGCCCGATCGTGACGAAGCGCCGGACGCGGGCGAACCGGGGGCGCAGCCACGGCCAGGACAGCCGCAGGAGCAGCCGCAGCCATCGCGGGCCGCGGTCGGGCGCCGGCAGCGGCGGGTCGGTCGCCAGCAACTCCCTGACCACGGCGGTCTCTTCGAGCTCGTTGTCGAGGACCTTCTGGTAGTAGGGCCAGAACTCCTCGATGGTCTGCGGCATATCGCGGTCATGGATCCCCAGGACCCGGCCGACCTGCAGCCACTCCGCGTACAGTGCTCGCTCCTGCGCCTCGGTGAAGGGGCGGCCGAGGTACTGCTGCGCGTGCCGGAAGACGGGGTAGCCGGTGGCGTGCACCCAGGCGTAGTAGGCGGGGGTGAGCGCATGGTAGGAGCGGCCGTGTGCGTCGGTCCCCTGGATGGTCCGGTGCAGCGCTCGCAGCCGACGCCCCTCCGCGGCCGCGGCCTCCCCTCCGTACACCCACAGCTGCAGCGAGGCCAGCGACCGCTCGCCACGCCCCCAGGGGTCCGTACGGAAGACGGAGTGGTCGTCCACACCGGCGCCCACCGCCGGGTGGGCGACCTGCATGGCCAGCGCGGCCGGCAGGGTCAGCAGCATGCGGATGTCCCCGGCCAGCGACCAGAGCACACCTCCGACCGGCGGGGGTTTTGGGTCATTTTTTACCGCATTCATGGTATTAATCATCATACGGTGACTCTCCGCGATCGACGGACCGAGGTCCCCCACGCGACACGCGCACACCGGGGACCACTGCGGGTGAGTCGACTCCTCAACGCCTCTGCGGCATTGCCCCACTGGGTCCGGAGGATACCCAAGGCGGCTGCGCGGACACGCGAGTTGAACGCGGACGGGTACAAGGGGTTCGGCACCACGGACGGACACCGCCGGCGGGCAGCGGCGGACGAGCACCGGCGGCGGCTCGCCCGTCACCCGATGCGCCCCGCGTGACGGCTCCCCGCTTCCGGCCCGCCAGGCGGGCGGCGAAGTGTACGTCGCCACTCGACACCCGACTGTGCGACATCGCCACACCAAAACCACCTTGACCCCATAGACGACATTCACCTTCAAGAGTGGTTTTGCCGCGAGATAAACCCCTGAGCTGGTGCAATCAAATCCCCACTTTTCCCACCAGGCGCGGATAGTGACATGGACGTTACGGAACGCGACACTCGCACTGTCCTTCCGAACCACCCAAAAGGAGCAACTCATGTCCTGTCCTCCGCCCTGTCCGCCGCCGGTCGATGCCCGTAAGGCACTCGACTTTCTGCGCACCAGCGGACTCGTCGACCTCACCGTTCCGCTGCAGCGAGTCGTCGACCAGGTCAGCCAACTCGACGATGTGGCCGGCTACGTACTCGCCTGGGAGCGGTACGTGCTCGTAGTCGCCAACCAGGTCGCGGACGACGACTCCGACGCAGGCAACTGAGCCATCGACCATGCCGATCGCCGGGAGGCATTTCATGAACACGACGCAGCCCGGTGACGGTTCGTCACAAAGGCGCGCGGTGGAGACCCGGGCAGTCGCCTGGCTCGCTGCGCGCCGCACTCTGATCGACCCGACCGAAGCGGCCCCGGGCCGGGTGCTGTTCGCCCGCAAGGCCCTCATCGAAACCGCATTCCTCGTGGGGCTGCGGGCGCGCCTCGACCCGGAACCCCTGGACGGCGACTACTCCGCCCTCCTCGAACAGGTCGAGGAGATCGCGGCCCGCCCCTCCTACCGGGAACTGATCGCCCGGGACGAAGCCGCCCTCCTCCTGTATGCGGGGACCTATGCGGCGCTCCGGCTCTGCGGCCGCGAGGACCCGGAGTTCCGGCAACTGATCACTCAGGCCGCGGCCGGAGGATATGCGGCGGTCTTCGAGCGGATTCCGTACCGGCAGCTCGATCTGCTGCACACCCTGGAGCTGTGCGATGTCCCGCACACGCTGCCGGCCGTGGACGATGTCCTGCCGTTCACCCTGCTCTGCAACCGCCCGAATGTCGTCAAGCTCACCGACCGCGACATCTACGCCCTCACCCACACGCTCTTCTACGCCACGGATTTCGGTCTCCGCGAGCCCCGCTGGCCACGGGACTTCAATCCGGGTGCTGCGGTGGAGCTGCTCGAAGCGCTCCTCGTCCTCACCCTCGGCCGGCAGAATGCCGACCTGGTGGGGGAACTTCTGTGCTGTCTGCTGTGCCTCGGGGTGCGGGACTCCGAGGAAGGCCGCCGGGCATGGGAGTTCCTCGCGGCCGTGCAAGAGGCCGACGGGCGGGTCAACGGACCGCCCGGTGTGGTCCACCCCGGGCTCGCCGACGGCGACGAGGAGTACCGGCACTGGGCCACCGGCTATCACACCACCATCGTCACCGCCCTGGCCGCGCTGCTGGACCGCAGCCCCAGGGTGGTACGGAGGCCTCGGCCGTCCGCGCCCAAGCCCCGCCCGGTCGTGGAGCAGCCGCTGCGGCGGGCAGTGGTGTGGCTGGCGGACACCAGCCGCCGCCACGCACCCGCCGCGTCGCTGCCCGCCGCAGCGGCCGTCGCGCATGCGGCCGGGGCCCTGGGGGAACCCGAGCTCGCCCGCCCCCTGCTCCTCGATTTCTCCGAACGTCTCGCGGACGCGGACGCGGAAGTGTGGCAGGGACACGGGATGGAGGTCGTCGGTGAGTTCGCGTACGGCCTGCGGACCCACGGGATCACCTGCGCCTCGCTCGACCTGTTCCTCAAGTCCACCGCCGCCGCCGTCGAACTCCTGGACCGGGTGCCGCCACAGGCGACGCACAACGTCCGGCGCCTCGTCGGTCTGGGGCTGCTCGCCCCGCAGCGTGCGACCGCTCTGACCGGTGGGGCCGAGGCTTTGCACCCGGCGCCGGAGACGGCCGTCACCGAGCTGCCCGGCGCCTGGAAGGACTATCGCCTGGGGCATATCGCCGGATTCGTCCGGGACTCGGCCCGCGCCGGGCGGGCCGGGCACCGCATCACCCGCGACGCCGTCTCCTTTCTTCTCTCCCAGCAGAGCTCCTGCGGCGCGTTCGGCCGGCCGGCCTGCGACGAACCATCAAGCCGCGAACGGGCGTTGCTGTCCTGGACCCAAAGCGCCGTCACCGCGCTGGCCGCCGTACACACGGCCTGCGGCGCGGCGCTCGCGGGCCCGCGGTCCGGCCCCTGACCCGAGGCGCTACGGCAAGAGCCTCGGCCCGTCCATCTCGTACCCCCCGGACGGCTACCTGGAAGTAACCCCAACTGCTTGGATAAGCGACGCTGGTTCACACCCCCACCCCCACAGGGAGATTCAGTGTCGCACTCAGCGCTGCGCATACCCCGGATCGCCGCCCTCGCCACGGCCCTCGCCGCGGTCACGGTGGCGGCCGCGGCCCCCACCGCGTCGGCCGCCGCCGCCCCCCGTCTGAAGGTGCTCAGCTACAACGTCTTCCTCATGAGCAAGAACCTCTATCCCAACTGGGGGCAGGACCACCGCGCCCAGGCGATCACGGACGCGGACTTCTTCCAGGGCCAGGACGTCGTCGTGCTCCAGGAAGCGTTCGACAACTCCTCCTCCGAGACCCTGAAGTCCCGGGCCGCGGCGCAGTATCCGCACCAGACCCCGGTGATGGGCCGGAGCCGCAGCGGCTGGGACGCCACCGGCGGTGCCTACTCCGCCGCGACCCCGGAGGACGGCGGGGTGACACTGCTGAGCAAGTGGCCGATCCTGCGCAAGGAGCAGTACGTCTACAAGGACGCCTGCGGTGCGGACTACCTCTCCAACAAGGGGTTCGTCTATGCGGTGTTGGACGTCAACGGCACCAAGGTGCATGTGGTCGGCACCCACGCCCAGTCCACCGACTCCGGCTGCAAGGCGGGCGAGGCGGCCGACGACCGCGCCAAGCAGCTCAAGGAGATGGACGCGTTCCTGGATGCCAAGTACATCCCGGCGGACGAAGAGGTCATCGTTGCGGGCGATCTGAACGTCGACTCGCACAGCGCCGAGTACGACGCGCTGCTCAGCAACGCCGACCTGGCGCCCGCGGACAGCCGTACCGGCCACCCGTACTCCTTCGACACCCAGGACAACTCCATCGCGAAGTACCGCTACCCGGACGACCCCCGCGAGGACCTGGACTACATCCTGTACCGCAACGGCCACGCCCGTCCCTCTGGATGGCAGAACACCGTGGTCAAGGAGGAGTCGGCGCCCTGGACGGTCTCCAGCTGGGGCAAGGACTACACGTACACCAATCTCTCGGATCATTACCCTGTCGTGGGCACCGTCGGCTAGTTGTACTGACCGGGCACGTTGATCAATCGTGAGAATGGCGGCTGGTTGCCGCACGCAGTGTGGGGCCGGTGGTGGTTGTACTGGTGGAGCCAACCGGCCAGTGCGTCGCGTCGTTCTTGCTCGCTGGTGTAGCAGCAGGCGTAGGCCCAGCCATCGGCCATGGTGCGGTGGAAGCGCTCGACCTTCCCGTTCGTCTGCGGGCGGTAAGGGCGCGTGAACTTCGAGGTGATCGAAAGCGCTTCGCAGTTGTCGCGCCACAGGTACGAGCGGTACGCGCCGCCGTTGTCCGACAGGACCCTCTCAATGGTGACGCCACGGTCAGCGAACCAGTCGACAGCCCGGTGCAGGAAGCCGACGGCGGTGACGGCTGTTTCGTCGTCGTGGACCTCGGTGTAGGCGACGCGGGAGTGGTCGTCGATGACGGTGTGCACGAATGCGTATCCGGCCTTCGGGCCGCCGTAGGCGTTGCGTGACTTGCTCTGCGTCGCGGCGCGGTGCTTCTCGCCTTGGTGGCGGCCGACGTAGCGCCAGCCGCCACCGTCGGGGATGTTCCCGAGCTTCTTCACGTCCACGTGCACCAGTGATCCCGGATGGTCGTGCTCATACCGGCGGACGGGCTCACCGGTCTCACGGTCGACGTAGGCGAGTCGGTTCAGGCGGGCCGATCGCAGGATTCGATGCACTGTCGACGGGGCGATATTGAGTCTCGCAGCGAGCTGGACCGGCCCTTCCCGCAGACGTAGTCGCAGGCTGACGCACCTCTTCGTCACGGTCTTGGGTGTCTTGGCCGGAGAGCTCCGCGGTCGTGAGGATCGGTCCTGCATGGACTCGCCTGCGAGGTAGCGATCGACCCAGCGCTTCACGGTCGGCCAGGACACCTGGAAGCGGGCCGCGACTTCGCTGATTGGCCAGCCGTCGTCAGCGACGAGTCGAGCGACTTTCAGCCGGTGGCGCGGGGTGAGGGCCGCGTTCGAATGCGACATTTCTGAGCTCCTAGACAGGCTGAAAGGCTTCCCAATGCTGATGTCAAGCCGCTGCTGTAACAGGTGGTGCGGCTTGGTAGCACGCTCCGTCACGGATCATGGCCCACAGAACATTGACGCGACGGCGCGCGAGTGCCAGCAGCGCCTGCTTGTGCCCTTTCCCTTCAGCCCGTTTGCGCGCGTAGTACGCCTTCGAGGCCGGACAACTCTTCAGGCTCGACAGCGCGGAGAGATACATCGCGTTGAGCAGTCCGCGGTGGAAACGGCGGGGTCTGCGGAGGTTCCCGCTGACGCGGCCGGAGTCACGCGGGGCCGGTGCCAGGCCGGCGTAGCCGGCAAGCCGGTCGGCACTGCCGAACGCGTCCATGTCGCCGCCGGTGGCGGCGATGAACACCGCCCCCATCTGCTTGCCCATGCCGGGCAGGCTGAGGATCACCTCGGCGTGCGGGTGCTCGCGAAACCGGGCCTCGATCAGCGCATCGACTTCCGCGATCTCCTCATCGAGGGCCATCACCCCCTTCGCGAGGCGGACCACCATGGCGGCGGCCAGCTTCTCGCCGGGCAGGGACGTGTGCTGGCACTCGGCGGCCTCCACCGCTGTCCTGGCGAGTGCGGCGGCACTGCGGACCTTGCGGTTGCGCAGCCACGTCTCGATGCGCTTCGCGCCTGCCCGGCGGATTGCCGCCGGGGTCTGGTAGCCCGTCAGCAGAACGACGGGCCCCTTGTTGGTCAGCTCCAGATTGCGTTCCAACGCCGGGAAGATTTCCAGCAGTTGGGCCCGCAGCCGGTTGATCTGGCGAGTGCGGTCGCACATCAGGTCGGTGCGGCGGGTGGTGAGTGTGTGCAGGTCCACGGCAATCTCGTCACCGGGGCGCAGCAGGCCCAGGTCGCGGCGCATGCGGGCCTGGTCGGCGATGACGAAGGCGTCCTTGGCGTCGGTCTTGCCCTCGCCCCGGTAGGAAGCCGAGGCGCGGTGCACGGCCAGGCCGGTGAGGTAGGCCATCGGCTGGTCGTGGCTGAGCAACAGCCCGATCAGCAGGGCCGCTCCGCCGTGGTTGAGGTCGACGGCCCACAGCACATCGGTGTCGAGGGCCAGGACGTCGCCGATCAGTTCCAGCAAGGCCGTCTCGTCGTTCAGGACCCGGCGGGACAGCAGACGTTCACCGTTCGCGTTGAGCACCACGCAGTGGTGGTGTTCCTTGCCGATGTCCATTCCGGCCCATATTCGGGGCACAGTCACCTCCGCCAACTCATCGCACGTTCACAGCCCAGCAGACGACCTCGCCGACGTTGCCCTACACAGCGATCGAGTCGCATCTCCCAATTGGCGGTCGAGTCGTCGCAGGGCTCCGGGCGGCCAAGCCTTTCCGGCCATCTCACGGCGCCGCCATGCCAGCCATACCCAGAGCCCCCGGGTCCCGCTGATCTTACGAGTGACCAGTTCGAACCCAAGACAAGAAAGTAGGGCCGGCCATGGTGTGTGGCCGGCCCTTCAGCTTGGAGATATGCGGGGAGGGATAGTGCAGGTCAGTCGACCGGGGAGACTCGGATGAGGTTGCCGTCAGGGTCCGTAATCACGAACGTGCGGCCGAAGACAGCATCATGCGGCTCCTGCACAACGTGGACCCCCTTCGAGGCCCACCTCGTGAAGATCTCGTCAATTGCCTGCGATGGCCCCGGCACCATGAGTCCGATCTCTGTCGTACGAGGGAGGCTCGGGACCGCGTGCTCGCTGTAGCCCGTCCACAGTGCGAACAGGACACCGGGGGCAGCTTCGAAGGCTACGTAGTGGGGACTGGTGAAGGTCGGTTCGATCTCGAACAGGTCGCTGTAGAAGGCGGTGGCGGCCTCGGCGTCGCGGACGCCGATCAGGAACAGGTTCGGTGCGGGCATGGAGTGCTCCTCAACTCGTTGATTTCTCGGTCCAGCACCCAGTGGATCACCCAATCGCGACGGAACCTGTCACCTTTTCTGGGAACATGGGTAAGCATGAAGGCTTCAAGACTCCTGCATCTCCTGCTGCTCCTGCAGACCCGTCAGCGGCTCACTACCACGGAGCTCGCCGCGCGTCTTGAGGTGTCCCGGCGGACTGTGCTGCGGGACGTCGAGGCGCTATCGACAGCGGGCGTGCCCGTCTATGCCGAACGTGGGCGGAACGGCGGGATCGTCCTGCTCCCCAGTGCACGGCTCAGCGCATCCCATCTGGAACCACCAGAACTGGAGGCCCTATCCGTGGCCGGCTTGGACAGCGCACTACGTGAGCGAATGGGCCTAACTGCGGTGTGGGAGTCGGCCGAGCGCAAGATCGCCGCCCGCCAGGCTGCAGCACCTGAGTCGCCGAGCCCGCTGCGGCTGGCTGACCTTGTGCTTGTCGACAGCACCGCGTGGTTTGCTGCCCCCGAGGCAGCGGTCGAAGTATCGGATCTGGCCTCGACCCTGCGACACCGGCGACGCCTTCGAATTCTGTACCGGCGCAGCGCCGAGAGCCAGGCCTCGACACGGGTGGTCGACCCGTACGGGATCGTGGCGAAATCAGGTCGCTGGTATCTCGTCGCCGATGACCAGGGCGACAGCCGGCTGCTCGCTCTGGAACGACTGTCGGCCTTCGAACAGCTAGACGCACCAGCCGTGCTCCAACCAGGCGAAACCCTCCGCACCAGATGGGCCGTGTTGAAGAAACGCACTGAGGAGCAAGATCGCGTGAGCGTGACCATCCGCCTGCCGGAAAAGGGTCTCGACCTGGCGCGGCGCATCCTCGGCACCCGCATCCACCATGTCTCCGACGCGGAAAAAGGCTCGTGCGTCGTCGTCGTGCGCTACCCCGACATCGAGTCGGTGCGTCAGCTTCTTCAGTTCGGCGACCACATCGAGGTGCTCGCCCCTGAGACGGCCCGCGCACGCATCAGTCAGCTCGCCAGGGACCTGGCTGACAGTCACTCAACCCCCGCATCGTGATTGCCGATCAGGTCCCCTGTCCTCAATCAACGTGCCCGGTCAGTACAGCTAGTTGACCTTGCGGCCGCACGGGGGCAGGCGCCGGGCCGTTCGTCGTCCGGCAGCGCGTCGAGTTCCTTCTGCGGCTCGGCGCGCTGTCCGGTGCGGGTGCCCCGGCGAGGGCGCCAGGCTCCGCGCCGGAGCGCCTCAGCGCTTGAGATAGGCCAGAACGGCCAGCACCCTGCGGTTGTCGTCCGCCGACGGGTCGATCCGGAGCTTGGTGAAAATGCTCGCGGTGTGCTTGGCGACGGCGCTCTCGCTGATGTGCAGGCCGCCGGCGATGGCGGCGTTGGACCTGCCCTCGGCCATCAGCTCCAGGACGTCCCGTTCGCGCTGTGTCAGGGTGCCGATCTGGCCCCGGGCGTCGCTGCGCAACAGCAGCTTGGAGATGACCTGAGGATCCATCACTGTGCCTCCGGCAGCCACCCGGCGGACCGCGTCGATGAACTGCTCGGTGTGGGTGACCCGGTCCTTGAGCAGATATCCGACGGCGCCCTCGCCGCCGGCCAGCAGCTCGTGCGCGTACAGCTGCTCGACGTACTGGGAGAGGATGAGGACGGGCAGGCCGGGCCGCCGGCGACGGGCTTCGAGTGCGGCCTGCAGGCCCTCGTCGGTGAAGGTCGGCGGCAGCCGCACATCGACCACGGCGGCATCCGGTGCCGAGTCCCCCTCTGCGAGGAGCGCGCGCAGCAGAGACGGGCCGTTGTCGACCGCGATCACCTCGCAGTCGTGTTCCTGGAGGGTGCGTATCAGCCCGTCTCTCAGGAGGAAGAGGTCTTCGGCGAGGACAACGCGCACGGAATCTCCATTGTCACGGTGGTCGGTCCGCCCTGCGGACTGTGCAGGTCGAGGGTGCCGTCGAAGGTATCCAACCGCTGTCGCACACCGGCCAGTCCGGTGCCCCGTGAGGGGTCGGCGCCGCCGTGACCGTCGTCGGTGACGGTGGCACGCAGCGAGCCGTTCTCGTAGGTCAGGGCGACGCCGACCTCTCGGGCCCCGGAGTGCTTCGCCGCGTTCGCCAGCGCCTCGCTCACCGCGAAGTAGGCGGCGGACTCGACCGGTGCCGGGAGCTTGCCCGGCAGCCGGGTCTCGACGTGGACGTCGAGGAAGCTGTCGAGCGCCAGCGACCGGACGGCGTCGCCCAGGCCCCGGTCGGCGAGGACCGGCGGATGGATGCCGTGCACCAGTTCGCGCAGGTCCTGCAAGGCCCCTTCGGACGTGCGCCGGACGTCCAGCAGGAGCTCGCGCGCCGCCGCCGGGTCCGTCTCCATGAGGCGGGTGGCACGGTCCAGCGTCATCCCCAGGGCGACCAGCCGAGCCTGTGCCCCGTCGTGCAGGTTCCGCTCGATGCGCCGCAGTTCGGCGGCCTGAGCATCCAGGGCCCTGGCACGGGTGTCGGTGAGCCGCTCGACCCGTTGGGCGAGCCGGCTGCTGCGCGGCGCGGAAAGCAGCGGCCGGCTCACCCGGGCATGCAGCCGGAGCATGGCGGGGGCGGCCAGCAGCCCGACGGCCATGAAGACGAGGCCCAGCACCAGCGCGGCACACATCGTCGCGGTGCTGTGCACGGGGACGAACGCGTACCAGTTGCCGTCGTCGATGAGCCGCCAGATGAACGGCTGCACCAGCGCGCCGAACGCCCCGTACTCGACCAGGGCGAGGGGTACGGCGACAAGGAGCCCGCCGACCACCGGACCCAGCCAGGCCCACGCCAGGTCGCGCCAGAACCCCTCGTCAGCGATGATCGCGCCCGATCTCTTGCGGGCGTTGAGGGCGCGGTCCACGGGCAGCGGATCCGGTGGGCCGATACGGACGCCGGTCCACCGGTCGGCGCGTGAACGGGAGCGATCGGACAGTACGCGCAGGGCCCGTGCGGCGGGCGGCAGCAGCCGGAAGCCCACGCCCATGGGCACCAGCAGCAGGGCGAGTACCACCAGCGACTTCCCGTACCCGCCCCGGCCACAGCAGCGCGGCCAGCCCGACACCGAGCGCGGGTCCGAACTGTGTCAGCTGAATGACCTCACCGGGTATCCGGGTCGCGGGCTGGAGCGCACCCAGCGCCCCGGCCGCCAGAGAGGCAGCGGTGAGGAACAAGGCCATCGCCCTGATGTCGACAGTTTTCCTTCGCATGGCACCGACGATGCCGTCCGGCGGGTCCGTCGCCATTGCGTCTGGATGCCGTGCAGGGGTGTACCCAGATACACCCCTGGCGGGCTTCGGTGGTGGCCATCCGGTCACCGCCCCGCTGAGCGGCGGCTGAGCGGTGGGCGGACGGCGGACGGCGGTTTCAGCGGTCGTAGACCGTCACCGGTATGCCGCACCGGTGCGGGCGGCCCGGGGCCCGCCGCCCGCGCCCGGAACCGCCGACGCGAAAGGGCGGTCGCGAAGGCCTTCCGGCCTCCGCGACCGCCCTTGATGACGCAGGCGTCGCTGGTGCGTGACTACTTGGACAGCTCGCGTTCCGCGGCGATCCGGCTGACCCGGCCGCGCACCGCGAACCAGCCGCCGACCAGCGCGATGGCGAGGACCGGGATCAGCATCACGGTCTGGCGGCCGACACCGTCGTCGAACCACATCAGGACGATGACACCGAGCAGGAAGGCGATGGTGGCGATGTCCGTGACCGGCGTGCCGGGGAGCCGGAAGCGCGGGCGCTCGACCAGGCCTTCCTTCGACCGGCGCACGAACACCATGTGGCAGACCATGATCGTGCACCAGGTGCTGATGATGCCCAGCGCCGCGATGTTCAGCACGATCTCGAATGCCTCGCCCGGCATGACGTAGTTGAGCCCGACACCCAGCACACACACCGCGGAGGTGAGCATGATGCCGCCGTACGGCACCTGGTTGCGGTTCATCAGGCCGGCGAACTTGGGCGCGGAGCCCGCCATCGACATGGAGCGCAGAATGCGGCCGGTCGAGTAGAGCCCGGAGTTCAGGCTGGACATCGCCGCGGTCAGCACCACGAGGTTCATCACATCGCCCGCCGCCGGCACACCGACGTTGGACAGCACCGTGACGAAGGGGCTCTCGCCGCCGACGTACTTGTTCCACGGCAGCAGCATCGCGAGCAGGATCACCGAGCCGACGTAGAAGACGCCCACTCGCCACATGATGGAGTTGACGGCCTTCGGCACGACCTTCTCCGGCTGGTCGGTCTCACCAGCGGTCACACCGACCAGCTCGACCGCGGAGTAGGCGAAGACCACGCCCTGGAGCACGATCACCACGGGCAGCAGACCGGTCGGGAAGAGCCCGCCGTGGTCGGTGAGCAGATCCAGCCCTGGTGTGTGGCCGCCGACCGGGTGCTGGGTGGCCAGCAGGAAGATGCCGATGAACATGAAGATCACCAGCGCCGCGACCTTGATGATCGCGAACCAGAACTCCAGCTCACCGAAGATCTTCACCGAGATCAGGTTCACGGTCAGCACGACCGCGAGCGCGATGAGCGCCATAACCCACTGCGGGATATCGGTGAACAGGCTCCAGTAGTGGGTGTAGAGGGCGATCGCGGTGATGTCGGCGATACCGGTCGTCGACCAGTTGACGACATACATCCAGCCGGCGATGTAGGCGCCCTTCTCCCCCAGGAACTCACGGGCGTAGGAGACGAAGGATCCGGACGACGGACGGTGCAGCACCAGCTCGCCCAGGGCACGGACGACGAAGAAGGCGAAGAGACCGCAGACCGCGTAGGCGATGGCCAGCGCGGGTCCGGCGGAGTGCAGTCGGCCACCGGCGCCCAGGAAGAGGCCGGTACCGATCGCTCCACCGATGGCGATCATGTTCACATGCCGGCCCTTGAGGCCCTTGCTATAGCCCGCGTCGCCCGCATCCTGTTGCGTGCCGCGCCCCCCGTCAGGTGACCCATGGGCTGTCTCGGTGACGGTCTCTGTGCTCACTGGTGGTGCATCTCGCTTTCGGGCAGGCGCTGAAGCCATGGCCTAGAAGTCCGCGGATCGCGCGGACGGCCGACGGCACACCTTCCCTGAAGAGCGCTCCCTCGTCTGTGGGCAAGATCACAGCGTGTACAGGCCATCCAAGATTTGTCCGTATTTCTGGTGAATTTCCCGGCACTGCAATTTCAAGGAGGGCGTCAGTTCACCCGATTCCGGACTCCACTCCTCGCCTGGCAAGGAGGATTTCTTGACCTGTTCGGATCGGTAGAGACGTTTCTTTGCTTCCGTGACACCCCCTCCGCCTCGGCCCGCACATTGGGATATGCGCCGGCTCCCGCGATGCCCGGCCCGGCACCAGCCGCCAGGCGTTCCTCGAACGCGGCGGGGTCGTACAGCTCGGCGCCCCGGTGACGGACCTCGGCCCAGGAGGTTTCACACGAGTGGTGAGACAGCAATACTGTTGAACATGATGGAGCCCGCCACTGACCTGACGGTCGACGAACTGGCCGCCCGCGCCGGCGTCACGGTCCGCACGATCCGCTTCTACAGCACACGCGGTCTGCTGCCGCCGCCGGAGATCGGTCCCCGCCGGGTCGGCCGCTACGGACCGGACCACCTCTCGCGGCTCGCCCTCATCGAGGAGCTCCAGCACCAGGGCCTGACGCTGTCCGCGATCGAACGCTATCTGGAGCAGCTGCCGCCCGATCTGAGCGCTCAGGATCTGGCCATCCACCGGGCGCTGGTGGCGAGTTGGATCCCGGACAAGGCCGAGGACGCCACCCGGGACCAGCTGGAGCGGCGGGTCGGCAGGGCGCTGACCGACGAGGATCTGGACCGGCTGGCGGCCATGAGTGTGCTCGTACGGACCGAGGATCCCCGGGTCTTCCGCGTCGACCCGGGACTGCTGCACCTGGGCACCCGGCTGCTGGACGTCCCGATCTCGCTGGAGACCATCCTCGCGGCGCGCAGCGTGGTCATCGAGCACACCCGCTCGGCGGCGCGGGAGCTGAGCCGGCTCTTCAAGGACGAGGTGTGGGAGCCGAACCGGGGTGGCGGGCCGGACGAGGACGAGATGGCGCGGATGAAGTCGCTCTCGGCCCATATGCAGCCGATGGTGGTGCAGGCACTGGTGACCGCCTTCCAGCGGTCGATGAAGCAGGAGCTGCGGGAGTCGTTCGGCATGGAGGGCGACCGGAGCCAGGAGAGCCGCACCCCCGAGGGGTGACGGGGGCGGGCCGCCGGAGCCCGCCCCCCATGACCGGTCAGTCGCTGAACTTCTCGCCCTTCTCGGCCTTTTCGACCAGCAGCGCGGACGGCGCGAACCGGTCTCCGTAGGCTTCCTGCAGCTCACGGGCGCGGGCCACGAAGCCGGGCAGCCCGACGAACTCCTCCCGCCCCGGCCCACCCTGGTAGCCGTTGATGTACTGGATCACGCCGCCGGTCCAGCCCGGGAAGCCGATGCCCAGGATGGAGCCGATGTTGGCGTCCGCGACGGAGGTGAGCACGCCCTCCTCGAAGCAGCGGACGGTGTCCAGCGCCTCGGAGAAGAGCATCCGCTCCTGCATGTCGATGAACGGAACGACGGCGTCCTTCGTGGTGAAGTGCTCGCGCAGCCCCGGCCACAGACCGGTGCGCTTACCGTCCTCCCCGTACTCGTAGAAGCCCCCGCCACCACTGCGGCCGGGCCGGCCGAACTCGTCGACCATCCGGTCGATGACCGCGTCGGCCGGGTGCGGCTGCCAGCTGCCGCCGGCCTCCTCGACCGCCCGCTTGGTCTCCTCGCGGATCTTGCGCGGAAGGGTGAGGGTCAGCTCGTCCATCAGGGACAGCACCTTGGCCGGGTAGCCGGCCTGGGCGGCGGCCTGCTCGACCGAGACCGGGTCGAGGCCCTCGCCGATCATCGCCACACCTTCGTTGATGAAGTGGCCGATGACGCGGGAGGTGAAGAAGCCACGGGAGTCATTGACGACGATCGGGGTCTTCTTGATCTGGCGCACCAGGTCGAAGGCGCGGGCCAGAGCCTCGTCACCGGTCCGCTCGCCCTTGATGATCTCCACCAGCGGCATCTTGTCGACCGGCGAGAAGAAGTGCAGCCCGATGAAGTCCTGGTCCCGCTCGACGCCTTCGGCCAGCAGGGTGATGGGCAGCGTGGAGGTGTTGGAGCACAGCAGCGCGTCGGGCTCGACGATGTGCTGGATCTCCTTGAAGACCTTGTGCTTGAGGCCCACGTCCTCGAAGACCGCCTCGATGACGGCGTCGCAGCCCGCGAGGTCCGTCGGCTCGGCCGTGGGCGTGATGCGCGCCAGCAGCTCATCGCGCTGCTGCTCGGTCGTACGGCCACGGGAGAGCGCCTTGTCGAGCAGGCCCTCCGAATACGCCTTGCCCTTCTGCGCCGCCTCCAGGGAGACGTCCTTGAGGACGACCTGCATTCCCGCCCTGGCACAGGAGTAGGCGATGCCCGCGCCCATCATGCCGGCGCCGAGGACCGCGACCTTCTTCACCGTGCGGGGCTCGATGCCCTTGGGGCGGTTGGCGCCGGAGTTGACGGCCTGCAGATCGAAGAAGAACGCCTGGATCATGTTCTTGGAGATCTGGCCGGTCACCAGCTCGACGAAGTAGCGCGCCTCGATGGTCTGCGCGGTCTCGAAGTCGACCTGGGAGCCCTCCACCGCGGCGGCGAGAATGTTGCGCGGGGCGGGGTAGGGCGCACCGTTGAGCTGCTTCTTGAGGTTGGCGGGGAACGCCGGGAGGTTGGCCGCGAACTTCGGCTGGGCCGGGGTGCCGCCCGGGATGCGGTAGCCCTTGACGTCCCAGGGCTGCTGGGACTCGGGGTGCTCCTCGATGAAGGTGCGGGCCTTGGCGAGCAGTTCCTCGGGGGTGGCCGCGATCTCGTGGATCAGCCCGGCGTCCTTGGCGCGGGTGGCGTTGTACTGGGTGCCCTGGAGCAGCACCTTCAGCAGCGCGTCGGCGATGCCGAGCAGCCGGACCGTACGGGTGACGCCGCCGGCGGCGGGCAGCAGGCCGAGGGTGACCTCGGGCAGGCCGATCTTGGTGCCGGGGGTGTCGAGGGCGATGCGGTGGTGGCAGGCCAGCGCGATCTCGTAACCGCCGCCCAGCGCCGCGCCGTTGATCGCGGCGACGACTGGCTTGCCGAGGGTCTCGATACGGCGCAGATCGCGCTTGATGCCGTTGCCCGACTCGAAGGCCTGCTGGGCGTTCTCAGGGGTGACGGCGATCAGATCGCGAAGGTCGCCGCCGGCGAAGAAGGTCTTCTTGGCGGAGGTGAAGATGATGCCGCGGACGTCGTCCTTCTCGGCCTCCAGACGGTCGGCGACCGCGGTCAGGGAGGCCTTGAAGGCGTTGTTCATGGTGTTGGCGGACTGGTCGGGGTCGTCCAGGACCAGGGTGACGATGCCGGTCTCGTCCTGTTCCCAGCGGATGGTCGACGACGCAGGGGACTCGCTCACTGTGGCTTCTCCGTAAGGGGGATGGGACGGGCGGTCAGAGGCGCTCGACGACGGTGGCGATGCCCATACCGCCGCCGACGCAGAGGGTGGCCAGGCCGTAGCGCTTGTCCTGCCGCTCCAGCTCGTCGATCAGGGTGCCGAGGATCATCGCGCCGGTGGCGCCGAGAGGGTGTCCCAGCGCGATGGCGCCGCCGTTGACATTGACCTTGTCCAGGCTCAGGCCCATGTCCTTGACGAAGCGCAGCACGACGGCCGCGAAGGCTTCGTTGATCTCGACGAGGTCGATGTCGTCGATGGTCAGCCCGGCCTTGGCGAGGGCCTTACGGCTGGCGGGGGCGGGGCCGGTGAGCATGATCGTGGGCTCGGAGCCGGAGACCGCGGCGGAGAGGATGCGGGCCCGCGGGGTCAGGCCGTAGCGCTCACCGACCTCCTTGGAGCCGATGGCGACGAGCGCCGCACCGTCCACGATGCCGGAGGAGTTGCCGGCGTGGTGGACATGGTCGATCTTCTCGACCCAGTGGTACTTCTGCAGGGCGACCGCGTCGAAGCCGCCCGCGTCGCCGATGGTGGCGAAGGACGGCTTGAGGCCGCCCAGGGAGTCGGCGGTGGTGCCGGGCCGCATGTGCTCGTCGTGGTCGAGGACGACGAGGCCGTTGCGGTCCCGTACCGGGACGACGGAGCGCTCGAAGCGGCCGTCCTTCCATGCCTCGGCGGCGCGCTCCTGGGAGAGCGCGGCGAATTCGTCGACATCGCGCCGGGTGTAGCCCTCGATGGTGGCGATCAGGTCGGCGCCGATGCCCTGCGGGACGAAGCCGGTGTCGAAGTTGGTCATCGGGTCGGCGAACCAGGCGCCGCCGTCCGAGGCCATCGGGACCCGCGACATGGATTCCACACCGCCCGCCAGGACCAGGTCCTCCCAGCCCGAACGCACCTTGGCGGCAGCCATGTTGACGGCCTCCAGGCCCGAGGCACAGAAGCGGTTCTCCTGTACGCCGGCGACGGTGTCGGGCAGCCCGGCGGCGATCGCCGCGATCCGGGCGATGTCGGAGCCCTGGTCGCCGACCGGGCCGACGACGCCGAGCACGATGTCGTCGACAGCGGCCGGGTCGAGGCCGGGGAAGCGGCGGCGTACCTCGTGGATCAGGCCGACGACCAGGTCGATCGGCTTGGTGCCGTGCAGTGCGCCATTGGCCTTGCCGCGGCCGCGCGGGGTGCGGATCGCGTCGTATACGTACGCTTCGGTACTCAAGTCAACAAGCCTTTCGCATGAGGGTGGAGGCAGGGGCAGCGGGTGGGGACCGGGGGCGGTCCGGGGTCAGCCGAGCAGGGAGCGGCCGATGATCTCCTTCATGATCTCGGTGGTCCCTCCGTAGATCGTCTGGATACGGCCGTCGGTAAAGGCCCTGGCCACGCGGTATTCCGCCATATAGCCGTAGCCGCCGTGGAGTTGCAGACAGCGGTCGGCGACCCGCTTGTGCAGCTCGGTGGCCCACCACTTGGCCATCGAGGCATGCACCGCGTCCAGTTCGCCGGCGGAGTGGTCGGCGATACAGCGGTCGAGGAACGCGCGGGTGACGGCACATTCGGTGGCCATCTCGGCTATCTCGAAGCGGATGTGCTGGAGCTTGGCCAGCGGCCGGCCGAACGCCTCGCGCTCCTTGACGTACTGGCTGGTGATCTCCAGCAAATGTTCGGCGCCGGCGATACCGGCGACGGCGATGCCCATCCGCTCCTGGGCGAGGTGGGTCATCAGATGGCCGAAGGCGCCGTTCAGCTCGCCGAGCAGGTTCTCCTTGGGGACGCGTACGTCGTGGAAGAACAGCTCGGCGGTGTCCTGGGACTTCTGGCCGATCTTGTCGAGGTTGCGGCCCCGCTCGAAGCCCTCCATACCGCGCTCGACGACCAGCAGGCTCAGCCCGTGCGCCCCGCCCTCCGGTGTCGTCTTCGCCACGACGATGACCAGGTCGGCGAGGATGCCGTTGGAGATGAAGGTCTTGGAACCGTTGAGGATCCAGTGGTCGCCGGCCTCCTCGGCGTGGGTACGGATGCCCTGCAGGTCGGAGCCGGCGCCGGGCTCCGTCATGGCGATGGCGGTGATGATCTCGCCACTGCAGAAGCCGGGCAGCCAGCGGCGCTTCTGCTCCTCGGTGCCGAGGGTCGTCAGATAGGGGCCGATGATGTCGTTGTGCAGGCCCACGGCGAGCCCGGCGGCGCCGGCCCGGGTGAACTCCTCGGCCAGCACCGCGCTGTAGCGGAAGTCCTGCTGCCCGCCCCCGCCGTACTCCTCCGGCACCGCCGGCCCCAGCAGCCCCTGCTTGCCGGCCGCCCGCCAGGCGTCCCGGCTGACGATGCCGTCCTTCTCCCACTGCTCGTAATGGGGTGTCACTTCCTTGGCGAGGAAGGTCCGCACGACCCCTCGGAAGGCCTCGTGGTCCTCGGTGAAGATCTGGCGCTTCATCTGCGCGGTCATGTCTGCGGGCCCTCCTCGGAGCCAGTGCTTGACGGTCTCGGTGAACTCGGCGGGCTCCGGCCCTACGGGGCGGTTGTGCAGCCTCGTCCCGTCCGCCTCCCGGAAGCCCCCGATCCGGTCGCGGACATACCCGCGCGCCCGCAGAGCGGCTTCCGGTCGCGGAATGCGTCCCGCCCGGCCGCTGCGGGCCCGGAGTCCGCCGAGGCCGGCCGCTGCGAGGGCGGCAGCCCCGTCTGCGGCCTGGCCCGGGCCGGCCGCGTACCGGAGCGTGGGGGCGCCTTCCATCAGCCGGCGGTGTCCTTCTGCTCGGTGCGGCTCGGGCCGGCGGGCCGGGCGGGCGCGGCCGACGACGCGGTGGCCGGCGACGGGGCGAGGAGGCCCGGGGCCTGCCAGTCGCGGGCGATCTCTTCGGTGTCCGCGCCAGGCCGCGCCGGTGGTCTGCGCACCGCGCCGGGGGTGTGCGAGAAGCGTGGCGCGGGCGCGGGCTGGGTGATCCCGCCGTGCTCGACGAAGGTGCCGCGGGCGGCGAGATGCGGATGCCCCGGGGCCTCGCGCAGGGAGAGCACGGGCGCCACACAGGCGTCGGACTCCTGGAAAACGGCCGTCCACTCCTCGCGGGTACGGGTCTTGAAGCGGGCGGCGATGACGGTACGCAGCTCACCCCACGCGGCGAGGTCGTCGCGGCTGGGGGCCTCCTCTTCGATGCCCAGCAGGCGGATGAACTCGCCGTAGAACCGCTTCTCCAGCGCACCGACCGCCATATGGCCGCCGTCGGCGGTTTCGTAGGCCCCGTAGAACGGCGTCCCGCCGTCGAGCAGATTGGCGCCGCGCCGGTCCTGCCAGCCGCCGGCCGCCAGCATGCCGTGGATCATCGCCGTCAGATGAGCCGTGCCGTCGACGATGGCGGCGTCCACGACCTGGCCCTTTCCGCCCTCGGTGCGGGCGTGCTGGAGGGCGGCGAGGACACCGATGACGAGGTAGAGGGAGCCGCCGGCGTAGTCACCGACGAGGTTGGCGGGGACGGCGGGCGGGCCGTCGGGCGGGCCGATCATGCCGAGCGCGCCCGTGATGGCGATGTAGCCGATGTCGTGTCCGGCGGTGTCGGCGAGCGGGCCCTCCTGCCCCCAGCCCGTCATCCGCCCGTAAACCAGCCGGGGGTTGCGCGCCAGGCACTCCTCGGGGCCCACCCCCAGCCGCTCGGCCACACCGGGGCGGTACCCCTCCACCAGCACATCGGCGCGCTCGACCAGCTCAAGCACCTGCGCCACCCCGTCGGGGCTCTTCAGGTCCACCAGCACGGAGCGCTTGTTGCGGTTGGTGATGTCGTAGGCCGGATCGATGCCCAGTCCCGCACCTCCGGGCCGGTCGACACGGACGACATCGGCGCCGAGGTCGGCCAGGAGCATGGCCGCGAAGGGGCCGGGGCCGATGCCCGCGAGTTCGACCACCCGCACCCCGCTCAGTGGGCCGTTGCCTGGCTCTGCCATCGCGCCCCATGCCTTTCCGCACTGTGACACTTCTGATGTAACACTCGTGATGTTAAGAACGTGTTCCACTTTCCACAAGACCCCCGTACCAAGTGGCCACCACGGAAAAGGCCCGCGCCGACGAGGCTCAACCGCCCTCGCCGTCACGGGCCCTTCGCGCGCCTGCCGCCGCTGCGCCGCTATGCCCCGTCAAGCTCGGCGATGAGCTTCTTGGGGGCTATGACGCGATAGGACTCTTCCGCCCAGTCGCAGAGCAGCTCGGCCGGCGGAGCGTCCGGCTCCTCCAGGGGAACCTGCACCCATCCGGACTTGCCCAGGCCGTAGCCCGCCGGCCGGGCGCCGGGCGAGGTCAGCGCATGGGCATGCGCCTCCGGGTCCTTGAGTTTCAGCGTGACCCCGAACGGATGGCTGCCGTCGTCGACGCCGAGGAAGACGAAGACCTTCTTGTTGACCTTGATGACGCTCTCGCCCCAGGGAAACTCCTCCACGGCCCCGGGAAGCCCGAGCGCGAACGCCCGCACCCGCTCCCGCACCGCCGCCGGCCCGGCCGCCTTCGCCATGCGCTCCTCCATGTCCGTTCCCCCTCCGGCACCGCCTGCGATGCCGCCCGGCCGCACCCTCGTCCCGCGCGGGCCGACCCACGCATTCCACGCTAACGGCGACCACTGACAACGGCCCGCGGAGCGCCGGACGGCGGGCCGCCCGAGGGACACCTGACGCCCTGTCCGGCCCTGTCCGGGCCTGGACGACGGCAACTCGCCGCGACCCTGTTCAAGTTCCGCGGCGGCCAGGGGCTGCGCCGTTGCGCCGCGCCGACGACAGGCGACAGGCGACAGGCGACAGGCGACAGCACCGCTGGTGTCCTCACTGCCCGCAGCCCGCAGCCCGCAGCGCACCGCGGACGGCGCAGGGCGGACGGCGCACGGCGGACGGCGCACGGCGGACGGCGCACGGCGGACGGCGCAGGGCGGGCAACGGCCCGGCTCCCGGCCGCCCGGGGCGCCGCTATGCCGAGTCGGGCGTCGCCGTCCCGGAAGCGGAGCCGGACGTGGCGGGCGGGGCCCCCGCGCCCCCGGCCGCCGGCACCAGGTGATCGTCGGGTGCCTGACGGTCCACCAGACGCCCCAGCCGCTGGGGGACATTGCCGCCCACCAGGAGCATGACGACGAGCGTCAGCCCGAAGGTGAGCACGGCGAGTGACCGGCCCAGGGACATGCCTTCGGCCAGATGGGCACCGAGGACGGGCGCCACGGCCCCGCCCAGGGCCCCGACGTTGTAGATGAAGCCCACAGAGGCGGCCCGGGTGGCGGTCGGGAAGTGACCGGCGAGGTACTTCGGCAGGATGCCGGAGATGCCCTGGCTGAGCGCGAGGAGCACGAAGACCAGCACACCGAGCGCCGGCAGGCTGTCCTGCACCGCGAAGACCGGGAAGACGAAGACGAGCGACGCGAGCAGCGTGCAGGCGTAGGCGCGACGGGTACCGAGCCGGTCGCCGACGAAGCCCGCCAGCCAGCAGCCCGCCATGGTGCCGAAGCCCGCGTAGAACATCACGTCGGTGACCTGGCCGGGCGTGTATCCGAGGTCGGTCTTGAGGTAGGTGGGCAGCAGGGCCTGAATCGGCCAGCTGTAGAGGAAGGCGCAGAACACCGTCGCCATCAGGGACACGTACAGCAGCCAGCCGCGACGGCCACCGAGCTGGGCGGCGAAGGCGGTCAGGCACAGCGCCGCGACGACGGACAGCCAGGTCACATATCCCGACCCGACGGGTGTGAAGACGCAGAACAGCGCCACCGAGGCGGCCACCGCGAGGGCCGTGTTGACCCCGGAGCGGATCCGGCCGGTGAACAACGGCCGGAAGGGGTTCGGACGCGCCGCTGCCGAACGGGCGGTGGCGGCGCCGATCTCCTTCTGCCAGTCCCCGGCCTCCGGCAGCGCCCTGCGCATCCAGAGGGCGACCAGAACGGGCAGCACACCGATCCAGAACATCCAGCGCCAGCCCCAATGGGGCACCACCCACTTGTAGAGCTCGGCCGCGAGGACCGTGCCGCCCGCATAGCCGGAGATCAGGAATCCGGAGGCACGGTTGCGCCACCGGGTGGGCCAGCTCTCCAGCACATACGTCACGCCGGCGCTGTACTCCCCCGCCATCCCCAGGCCGATCACCAGCCGCGCGACGAACAGGCTGGTGTAGTCCCAGGCGAATCCGCAGGCGAAGGTGCCGAGCGAGTAGAGCAGGATGCTGCTGATCATGGCGGCCTTGCGGCCGTAGCGGTCGCCCAGCGCGCCCAGGACGGCGCCGCCCAGCCATCGGGTGATGAAGGCGCCGGAAATCAGCGAGGCGGCGGTGGCGGTACTCAGCCGGAAGTCCTCGGCGATTTCGGTCAGCACCAGGGTGATCAGGACAAAGTCGAAACCGTCGAGGAGGTAGCCGATCCAGGCGGCGAACATCGCCTTCCACTGCGGCGGCGTGACCTCCTGCCACCATCTCCGCGCCCGGTCAGCGGTGTGCGTGGGGGACATCGTCACAGCAACCCGGCCTCCTCCGGCAGTCGGCGGACGGTTCGGTCCGGGAGTGAGCGGCGGCTCGTCGCCGCCTGGTCGCCGGCATCGGTGAGTGGTGCGGGAACGGGCAGACCAAGGGGCATGGCGTCCGGCTTTCTGCCGTACGGTCCGGTCCGGGAGAGCGCCGGGACGAGCGACGACCGGCAGAGCCAGACATTGGACGTCCTACGTCATCGTGCCATCCGTGAATCTGGCCCCGCTTCGACAACCTGTCAAGACTGCATGCCAGACTCCGTAGCACCCACCGTGCGGCCAAGAGGGCCGCCAGGAGCGGACATTGACGGGGCAACGACGACTCCCCAGGGTCCGGACTCCAGGGCCAGTGAGCGATCGAGAGGATGCGCGATGCCACGGCAGGACACCTCCGGACGGGCCTATGACCTCGTCCTCTACGGCGCGACCGGTTTCACCGGCGCCCTCACCGCCGCCTACCTGGCCGCACATGTCCCCAAGGGCTGCCGTTGGGCACTGGCCGGGCGCAGCACCGCCAAACTGGAGCAGCTGCGCGACCGGCTGGCGAAGTCCGACCCGGCCTGTGCCGACCTGCCGCTGCTGCGGGCCGACAGCAGCGATCCGGGCTCACTGCGCGACCTCGCCGCCGAGACCCGGGTACTGGTGACGACCGTCGGCCCGTATCTGCTCCACGGCGAGCCCCTGGTGGCGGCCTGCGCCGCGGCGGGCACCGACTATGTCGATCTGAGCGGTGAGACGGAGTTCATCGACCGGATGTACGTGCGGCACGATGCGACGGCCCGCGCCTCCGGCGCACGCCTCGTGCACGCCTGCGGGTTCGACTCCGTCCCGTACGACCTGGGGGTCCGCTACACGGTGGGGCTCCTCCCCGAAGACGTCCCCGTACGCATCGATGGCTTCGTACGGACCAACGCGTCGTTCTCCGGCGGCACGCTGTCCTCGGCGCTGACCGCCGCCTCGCGTCCGGTCGCCATGGCGCGGGCCGCCCGCGAGCGTCAGCGGGTCGAACCACGACCGGCCGGCCGTACGGTACACGCGCCCTTCGGCCCTCCGATTCGGAGCAGCGAAACGCGCACCTGGGGTGTGCCGTTGCCGACCCTCGATCCGCAGATCGTCGCCCGCTCGGCGGCCGCGCTGGACCGCTACGGGCCCGACTTCCGCTACCGCCATTACGCGGGGGTGCGGCGGCTGCCGATCGCCGTCGGCGGGGCACTCGGGGCGGGGGCACTGTGTGCGCTCGCCCAGGTGCCGCCCGCGCGGCGCTGGTTGTCGGGGCGTCTGGAGCCGGGCGACGGGCCGAGCGCCGAGCGGCGTGCGCGCAGCTGGTTCAAGGTGCGCTTCGTCGCCTCCGGCGGTGACACACGTCTGATCACCGAGGTATCCGGTGGCGACCCCGGCTACGACGAGACGGCGAAAATGCTCGCCGAGTCGGCGCTCAGCCTGGCCTTCGACGACCTGCCGGAGACGGCCGGTCAGGTGACGACGGCGGTGGCCATGGGGGCCGCGCTGACGACTCGCCTCCAGGAAGCGGGCATCAAGTTCGGCGTCGTCCAGGAGTAGCCCGGGGCCCGGACCCGCACCCCGGTACGACCGTCAGGCGTCGGCGAGCGCCCTCCGGCACAGGGCGTCGGCGGCCCGGGTCGTCTCCGGGAGACGGTAATCGGCCGCCAGATGGAGGGTGTGCGCACAGGCCCGGTCGAGGTCGGTGCGGTGCCCCACGGAGACGAAGACCGGCTTGACGCCCTTTTGGGTACGCAGCGCACGTCCCACCTCCTCGGTCCCGTCCAGAAGAGGCGAGGTGGCGCCGCGCTCCGGGCCAGGAGGCGCGTACCGGAAGGTGAAGGGATTCTTGGCGACACCGATGGTGGGGAGCCCGGTCAGCACCCCCAGGTGGCTGGCGAGCCCGAAGCGGCGCGGGTGCGCCAGCCCGTAGCCGTCGCAGACCACCAGGTCAGGAGTGCGGGCGAGACGGCCGAGAGCGTCGAGCACGGTAGGGATCTCGCGGAAGGCGAGCAAGCCGGGGACGTACGGAAAGGAGATCTGCCCGACGGCGGTGGCCCGGTCGACGACGGCGCGGGTGCGGGCATCCAGTGCGACGGCGGCCGCGGCGACGACGTCTCGTTCGTCGTCGTAGGCGACGTCCACCCCGACCACGGTGCCCTCGAACCCCGGTTCCGGTCCCGCTTCATCGAGCCTTACAAAGGGCCGCAACCGGTCCTGGACCGCACGCGCCTGGGCTTCGTCGGTCGGCCAGTGCCGCAGTTCGTCGTCGCAGGAGATCATTCCGGGAGTGTCCATGATGGCCGCAACGCTACCGAACCGGTGATCGATCCCATGACCGGGCGGATCGGCTCAAGGTTCAGCTGTTCGGGGCTCAGGGCACGGAGTCCAGAGCTCACTGTCAGTGGTGCTCGGTAACGTGATGAGCGTGAATCCAGCCGGTGTTGACCTGGACGCTCTCGACCGCCGGAGCATCGCTGCCCGGCGACACGACGTGCGTGCTGTGCGGCGGCGGATCACCTCGGCACTCGGCCACCGCGAGCGTACGGCCGCCCGCCGACCCGCCCGGCACAGCGGTCGCCCGGCGGCCGACCGGCGCCGGACACGGGGCTGCCGGCCCACGATGCCACGGTGTCACCCGCCGTGAAGAATCCGCCTGCCCGCTCCCCCGCCGCCTGCCTCCCTGACGCCCCCGGAGGTCCCTGATGCCCGACGCACTCCATCAGCTCGATGCCACCGACCTCGCCACCCTGCTGCGCCGCCGCGACCTCTCCGCCCGAGAGGTCGTACAGGCCCATCTGGACCGCATCGAACAGGTCAATCCGGCCGTCAATGCCCTCGTCACCCTCGACCCCGAGGGTGCCCTCGCCGCCGCCGCACGCGCCGACGAACGGCTGGTCCGGGGCGCCGCTGTCCCACCCCTGCACGGCCTGCCGATCGCCTTCAAGGACACCCGTCTCACCCGCGGTATGCGCACCACACACGGCTCACCACTCTTCGCCGACCACATCCCGGACGACGACGATCTGCTGGTCGACCGGCTGCAGCGGGCGGGCGCCATCCGCCTCGGCAAGACCAACGTCCCCGAATTCGCTGCCGGTTCGCACACCTTCAACCCGGTGTTCGGCACCACCCGCAATCCGTACGACCTCACGCGCTCCGCGGGCGGCAGCAGTGGTGGCGCCGCCGCGGCGCTGGCGGCAGGGTTGCAACCCCTCGCCGACGGGAGTGACATGGGCGGCTCACTCCGCAACCCCGCTTCGTTCTGCAATGTGGTCGGACTGCGGCCGACGCCGGGCCGCGTCCCTTCGCACCCCGGCAGCAACCTCTGGGACACCCTGTCCGTCCCGGGCCCCATGGGACGGACCGTCGCCGACACCGCGCTGCTGCTGTCGGCGATGGCCGGTCCCGATCCGCGCTGCCCCATCAGCCTGGAGACCCCAGGAGCGGCCTTCCGTGTGCCGCTCGACCGCGATCTGCGCGGGCTGCGGATTGCCTGGGCACCCGACCTGAGTGGATTCGCCCCGGCCGACCCAGACGTACTCGCCGTTCTGGAGCCCCAGTTGAGGGTCCTGGAGGAGCTCGGCTGCCATGTCGAGAACGCCTGCCCGGACCTCACCGGCGCCGACGAGACCTTCCGTACGCTGCGGGCGCACAACTTCGACCTCGCCCTCGGCTACCTGCTCGACTCCGACCGGGAGGCCCTCAAACCCAGCATCGTCTGGAACATCGAACAGGGCCGCCGCCTCACCGCGGCCGACCTGCGCACGGCCACCGCAACCCACAGCCGGCTGTACCTCGGCACGCTGGATTTCTTCTCCGGGTACGACCTGCTCCTCGCGCCTGTCAGCCAAGTCGCGCCGTTCGACGCGGAGTTGGAGTATCCGCGTGAGGTCGCGGGCCGGCCCACACACAGCTATCTGGACTGGATGCGGTCCGCCTACCTCATCTCGGTGCTCGGCGTCCCCGCCCTTTCGGTGCCCGCCGGATTCACTCCTGGCGGTCTGCCCGTGGGGCTGCAGTTCATCGGTGCGCCGCGCGCCGATCTCGCCGTCCTCCAGGCCGGTCATGCCTACGAGAGCGCGACACGGCACGGGCGGCGCCGACCGGACCTGCCGACGGCCTGAAGCCGACGTCCGCTCCCATCGGGGGCGGGGGCGGGGCCGACCGGGAGCGCTCGCCCTGGGTGGAGGAAGAGCAACGGGCACATTGGCTCCTCATCTGCCAAGACACCCCACGCACCGTCCTGGCCTGCGCATTCCTTGCGCGGGAGGACGCCGCGGCCCCACCCGTCCCCTCCTCTATATTGCAGCTATGTTCGTACTGGAACTGACCTATACCGCGCCCCTCGAACGCGTCGATGCCGTCCTTGAGCAGCATGTGGAGTGGCTGCACAAGGAGTACGCCGCCGGGCATTTCCTCGCCGCCGGCCGCAAGGTCCCCCGGGACGGAGGCGTGATTCTCGCCGCCGGGATGGACCGTGCCGCCGTCGAGCGGATCGTTTCCGAGGACCCGTTCACCCTCGCCGGGGTGTGTGAGTACCGGATCACGGAGTTCGTGGCGACGACGACCGCGCCGGCACTGGAGCAGTACCGGGAGCAGCTGCCCTCCTGAAGCGCCGTCATCCCGGGGCCCGGACCGCCGGACTGCTGCCTTCGCGCCGGGGTTCCCGTCGCTCCGTATACGGAGCCGCTCGCCGCCGTCCCCCATCCTCATGGTGGACGGCGGCTCTGGTTGCGGCCTCTCGCTCCCGATGCCCCGAAGCTATGAAGCCGTGGTCGGAGGAACCGCTGAATTGGCGGGCCGGCCGGGGCCCGCGGAGGCGGGCGCGACCGGTGCGGGCCAGCGCCCTCCGTTACGCCAGTAGCCCTGGATCTCCTCCAGCTGACGGCCCTTGGTCTCGGGTGCGGTGACGGAGGCGAAGACCAGGGCGGCGAGGGCGAGGACGCCGAGGCCCGCGAAGGTCCGGGCCGCGCCCGCCCAGGCCATCAGGGCGGGGAAGAACTGGGCGATCAGTAGATTGGCCACCAGGTCCGCGGTGAGCATCACCGAGGCCCCGGTCGAGCGCAGCTGAGCGGGGAATGACTCGCTCGCATAAACCCAGATCAGCGATCCGAAGCCGAAGTTGAAGGCTGCGGTGAACAGGAGGATGGCGGCGAACCCCACCCAGGTCGTCGCCCCGTGCAGCTCACCCATGCCGAAGACCGCCGTCAGGACGGCGAGCATGACGACCATCGTGCCGATGCCGCAGAGCAGCACCACCCGGCGGCCGAGCCGGTCGATGATGAGGATGGCGAGCACCGTCGCGGCCAGCGAGGCGAGTTGGACGAAGGACGGCAGCAGGAAGTTCTGGCCGTTTCCGGTGAACCCCATCTCCTCGAAGATCTGCGGGCTGTAGTACGTCACGGCATTGATGCCGGTGATCTGGCAGAAGAATCCGAGTCCGACGACGAAGACCGCCGCTCGGGCGTAGGGCTTGCGCAGCAAGGAGCGCGCCGACCCGCCGCTCTCCTCCGCGAGCGCGGCCTCCACGGCCGCCACCTCCGCGCGCGGATCGACGTCGGGGTCCGTCGTGGCCATGACCTCGACGGCTCGTTCCGTACGGCCCTTGAGGACGTACCAGCGCGGGGTGTCCGGCAGCCGGAGCAGCGGGATCAGGACGAGTGCGGCGGGGATCGCGGAGAGGCCGAGCATCCAGCGCCAGTGCCCACCGCCGGACAGGCCCCAGTTGACGAAGTACGTGAGGACGATGCCCGCGACCGTGGCGACTTGGTAGGCGGCGACAGAGGCTCCGCGAATGCGTGCCGGGGTCGATTCGGCGACGTAGAGCGGGGCGGCGACGATCGAGATGCCGATGGCGATGCCGAGCAGGAAGCGGACGATGTCCAGCACGACGACGTTGGGCGCGACCGCGGAGAGGGCGACGAACACGGCGTACGAGGCGGCGACGATCAGCATCGCGGCCTTACGGCCCAGGGCGTCGGCGAGCTTGCCGCCGATCAGCGCGCCGACGATGGAGCCGAACACCAGAATGCTGTTGACCAGGCCCTTTTCGGTCTCGGTGAGATGGAAGTCCTTGCTCAGGAACACCAGGGCACCGGAGATGCTGCCGGTGTCGTAGCCGTAGATGACACCGACGACGGCGCCGGTGAGCGCGAACAGCCTGCCGGTGCGGTGTGCGGTCTTGGGTGACGGCGGCGGGGGCGTCGCCGAGAGCGTGGCAATGGACATGGGGAGTCCTCCGTGCGACGGAGCGGGCCTTGCTGCATGATGCCTGGCGCATGACTGATCTTGCGAGTATTCGGCGCCTTTCAAGCAACTGTCAACACTTCGTCGACTCGCCTTCCGGCCTGTCGCCCGCCCCACACCCGCCCCGCCTGCGCCGCACCCCAGCAGCTGACCTGGCCCGCACACCCTCACCCCCTCTGGCGCATCCACTCGTACGAGGGATGGATCGCGGTGAGGGTTCTGCGTACAGTCGATTGTAACGAAGCCAAATTTTGCAGTTTCACGCATTCGATTGCCATATCACGGGAGGGTGGACCATGAGCGAGACCTCGTACATGGAGCAGGAGCTGTGCAGCCAGCCGGAGACCTGGCGGCAGGCCGCACGGATCGGGGCGGGGGCGGGACCCTTGCCGAAGGCCGGCCAGCGAGTGGCCGTCGTCGGCTGCGGAACCTCATGGTTCATGGCGCAGTCGTATGCGGCACTGCGCGAGGCGGCCGGACAGGGGGTGACGGATCCGTTCGCCGCGTCCGAGGCGTTCCTCGGCAGCGACCGCGGCTATGACGCGGTGGTGGCGATCACCCGGTCCGGCACCACGACCGAAGTACTGCGCGTACTCGACGCACTCAAGGGGCGCATCCCGACGGTGACGATCCTCGGTGACCCCGAGACGCCGGCGGTGGCGCTCTCCGACGAGACGGTCACGCTGCCCTTCGCCGACGAGAAGTCGGTGGTGCAGACCCGGTTCGCGACGACGGCGCTGACACTGCTGCGCGCGCACCTGGGCGAGGACATCTCCCGGGCGGTGACCGACGCGGAGGAGGCGCTGGCGGCGCCGATGGAGAAGGAGTGGGTGGACGCCGAGCAGTTCTCCTTCCTCGGCTCGGGCTGGACGTTCGGTCTGGCCAATGAGGCCGCGCTCAAGATGCGGGAGGCATCGCAGAGTTGGACGGAGTCCTACCCCGCGATGGAGTACCGCCACGGTCCGATCGCGATAGCCGCACCCGGCCGGGTGACCTGGCTGTTCGGTCAGGCACCGGACGGGCTGGAGGCCGATGTCGTGCGGACCGGTGCGCGCTTTGTGCACCATGCGCGCGATCCGCTGGCTGATCTGGTGCTGGTCCAGCGGGTGGCGCTGGAGCGGGCCCGCGCCCGCGGTCTGGACCCGGACAACCCGCGCAGCCTGACCCGTTCGGTGATGCTCGAGACGCCGGCCGCCTCGTAGATATCCACCTCCCCTGTCTCCACCAGTCCCGCCCGCAAGGGAGAAGGGAGCCGGCATCCCATGCCACTCGTTCCGACCTCATCGATCGTCGACGCCGCGCGTGAGGCGCGGGTCGGTGCCGCGGCCTTCAACGTCATCCACCTGGAAACTGCCGAGGCACTCGTCACCGCCGCCGAGCGCACCGGTATCCCACTGATCCTGCAGATCAGCGAGAACTGCATCCGCTACCACGGCAGCCTGCTGCCCATTACCCGCGCCACACTCGCCCTCGCCGAGGACTCCACGGCCCGGATCGCGGTCCACCTCGACCACATCACCGACGCGGACCTCGTCCATCAGGGCATCACCGCCGGGGTGGGGTCCGTCATGGTCGACGCCTCCGCTCTTCCGTACGAAGAGAACGTCGCCACCACCGCCGAGCTCGCCGCCTGGTGCCATGACCGCGGCGCCTACGTCGAGGCCGAACTCGGCGAGGTCGGCGGCAAGGACGGGGTCCATGCGCCCGGGGTACGCACGGACCCGGACGAGGCCCTGACCTTCGTCCGTGCGACAGGCGTGGATGCCCTCGCCGTGGCCGTGGGTTCCTCACATGCGATGCATGAGCGCACGGCCGTACTGGACAAGGACCTCATCACGGCGCTGCACACCACTCTGCCGGTACCGCTGGTCCTGCACGGCTCGTCGGGGGTGCCGGACGATGAGCTGCGCCGCGCCATCGCCGCCGGAATGACGAAGATCAATATCTCCACGCATCTGGTCTCCGTCTTCACCCACTCGATACGGCAGACGCTGGGCGCCGACCCCGCGCTCGTCGACTCCCGTAAGTACATCAAGCCGGCCCGGGAGGCGGTGGCCGAGGAAGCGGCGAGGTTGCTGGGCGTGCTGGGCACTCCGGCGACGGTTCCGGGCCAGTACGCAGCCCAGGCGCCTGCTCGGGGATGAGTCAGCGGACGGACGGCCGCCCCGGTCACACCTCGTCGCGGCAGAGTCCCCGCGGCGGCCCCCGGCATGATGTGCCGCCCGGGGCCACCGACCCCGGCTTCGGCGACGTCCGCCGGGGCGCCTACCGCGCGTGACCGTGGTGTGCCGAAACGAATTAGGCTCAGGCCATGAAGCGCCATGAACGGATGAACGCACTGCTTGAGCTGCTCGGGGACCGCGGCCGGGTGGACGTCGAGGAGGCGGCGACCGCACTGGAGGTTTCGGCCGCCACGATGCGGCGCGACATGGACGCCCTGGCCGAGCAGCAGTTGCTGACCCGCACCCGGGGCGGGGCGGTGCTCAGTTCGGTGGCGTACGACCTGCCGATCCGCTACAAGCATGCTCACCGGTCGGAGGAGAAGGAGGCGGTGGCGAAGGCCGCGGCGAAGCTGGTCGAGCGGGGTGATGTGGTCGGGCTGAGCGGTGGCACGACGACCACGGCGATCGCCCGGGTGCTCGCCACCCGTCCGGACTTCGCGGAGGCGGGCCCACAGCCGCATCTGACGATTGTCACCAACTCCCTCAACATCGCCAATGAGCTGGCGGTGCGGCCGCAGATCAAGATCGTGCTCACCGGCGGGGTCGCACACTCACGGTCGTTCGAACTGGTGGGCCCGTTCAGCGAGTTGGTGCTGCAGCAGATCTCCATCGACGTCGCGTTCATCGGGGCCAACGGCATGGACCCGGTGATGGGGGCCACGGTGCACGACGAAGCGGAGGCCCGGGTCAACCGCCTCATGGCCGAGCGTGCCCGGCGTGCCGTGGTCGTCGCGGACTCATCGAAGATCGGCGAGCGCTGCTTCGCCCGGGTCGGCGACGCGGATGTCTTTGACACGTTCATCACGGACAACGGAGCAAAGGAGGCAACCCGCCGTGAGTTCGCGGACCGGGGGCTGAAAGTGGTGACGGCACGCCCGTCTGCCGGCGAGTGACTCACCGGCCTCCGGACGACAGCGGCTGGAGATCGCCGAGGCCGCGGCGGCCCTGTTCTCGGGCCAGGGTGCGAGGCGACGACGGTCGAGGACATCGCGTCGGCGGCGCCGGTATCTCGCTGCGCACCTTCTACCGTTAGTGAGCGGGGAAGGAGGGACGCGCCGGCCCCCTCCTGACGTCCGGCATCAACGTGCTCGTCGAGGAGCTGGTCGGGCACCCCGTCGATGAACCACTGAGCAGCGCCGTACAGGCGTCGTTGGCCTCGTCGGCCTCGGCCCGGTGGCTCGCGGACCCCGAGCGGGCCCGCCGGCTGGTCCGGGGCATGGGCAGCGTTCCGGCCATTCGGATGCGGTGGCTCGCGGCAGGCCGGGAGATGCAGGACCGACTGGTGCCGGCGCTCGCGGCACGCAAGGGCGCTCCGGAGAACAGCATGGAGGTACGGCTGCCGGCCTGCGTCTTGTTCGATGCGATCGGTGTCGCCATGGAGCGCTGGGCCTGGCAGGACGAACCGGAGGACGTGGCGGAGCTGACCCGCCGCGCACTGCACTATCTGCGCATCGACGAGTAGCCCCGGTAGCCCGGCCCGGTTCCGAAAGGGTCGCTCTTATGTAGCGCTTGTGTCCCTGTGTGGCCCCCGGGGCTGATTTCCATTGGGCGGGTATGGACAATGGGGAATGAACGTGCGAACACGGTAGAGGTTCGCGAGGGAATTCCAAGGTTTTCAACGGGGGAGATCACGTGCGGAAGATCATGGCCATAGCGCTGGCAACCGTGGCGTGCAGCACCTCGCTGACACTGGCCACCGCCTCGGAAGCGGCAGCCGCGGGCCGGGCGCCGCAGTGCGTCAAGGTGCGGAAGTACTTCAACAAGGGCCACCAGCGCTACGTCCGACTGACGAATCTGTGCACTCAGCGGACCTCGTGCTTCACCATCGTCGTCCCGCGCCACCACGACCCCCGTGGCAGGCTCCCCAAGGGCGTGACCAAGGACATCCGTTACGGCACGACCGGGGCGCCGCGGGCCCTGTATGTGAAGAACGTTCCCTGCTGAGCGGCCACGGCCACGGCCACAACCACGGGGCCGGGTCGCGGCGCGGTTGGCGGACCGCCCCCTTGCCGGAGCCACCCCTTGCGGGAGGGCCCCTTGCCGGAGCCACCCCTTTGCGGGAGGCGCCCCTTGGCGGAGCCGCCCTATGCGGGAGGCGTCCCTTGCGGGAGGCGTCCCTTGCGGGAGGCGCCCCTTGCGGGAGCGGGTCACGCGCGTACGGCGATACCGTCCAGCACCATCGAGAGGTACTGGCGGGCGATCTCCTCAGGACTGTGCTGGCCGCCCGGCCGGTACCAGCTCGCCGCCACCCAGACGGTGTCACGGACGAAGCGGTAGGTGAGCCGGATGTCGAGGTCCGTGCGGAACACACCGTCGGCCACACCGCGCTCCAGGGTGCCCAGCCAGGCCTTCTTGAATTTCTGCTGGGAGTCGGCGAGATAGCCGAAGCGGGGCTGTGCGACGAGGTGCTTGGACTCCTTCTGGTAGATGGCGACGGCCGCCCGATGCCGGTCGATCTCCCGGAAGGACTCGGTGACCAGGGCTTCGATGGTCTCCCTGGGTCCGAGCCCGGCGGCGAGTACGGCGTCGTAGCCGTCCCACAGCTCGGTCAGGAAGCTGGACAGGATCTCGTCCAGCATCGATTCCTTCGAGTCGAAGTGGTAGTAGAGGCTGCCCGCGAGCATCCCGGCTTCGTCCGCGATGCGACGGACGGTGGTGGCGTTGTAGCCGTGCGCGGCGAAAACGTCCGCCGCGATGGTGAGCAGTTCGCGGCGACGTTCGGGCGAGGCACTCGCGGTCGTCGTCTTCTTCTTGGCGGCTGGCACCCGGCCATTGTCACCCTCCGCACCACCCCGCTAGTCGACCGCTCGGCGATTGCGTTTCTCCTGCCGGTCGCCCGCCCGCACCTCCTGCCGGTCGCTCGCATCTCCCGTCGCCCCCTCCTGTCGCCCGCACTCCCGGTCAACGGCCACCCGTCCCGCCCGTCCGGTCCCGCCCGTCGCCCGTCCCGCCCGTCACGCGCCCAGCCGTTCCACCCACCCCGCACATATTTCACGAGTAAAACACCTGCTAATCTTCTCCTCATGGGGAAGCATGCCAAGCCGTCCGGGAAGAGTGCGTACGAGGCTCCGGGGAGCATGGTGCGCGCCCGGCCCCTGCCGGTCAGGAGCGCCGTGCGACTGCGCCGCCCCGTCGACATCTGGCACAAGCCGGCGCTCAGCGCGGTAGTGGCTCTGGCGATCCCTGACCTCACGCTGTGGGCGCTGGGGCGGCTGGATCTGATCCTCTACACCTCGGCCGGGGCGATGTGCGCCCTGTACGCGCACGGTCTGCCGTACGCCGCCCGCGCCCGCACGCTGGCGTGGGTGGTGCTCGGAATGGTCGCGAGCCTCGGCATCGCGCTGACCGCCGCCTCGTTGATCACCTCGACCGCACTGCTCGTCGTGTGCGCCTCGCTGGTCGCCGCGGTCCACAAGGTGGTCTGTGAGGCGACGCGTATCGGCCCGCCGGGCAACATCATCCTGACCTTTATCGCCGCGTCGGCGTTCTTCGTGCCGCAGCACCCCGGGCAGGTGCCCCTGCACATGGCGCTGGCGCTCGGCGCCGGGGTACTCGGCTGGCTGGTCTGTATGGCTCCGGCGCTGATACGGCCGCAGGGGCCCGAGCGGATCGTTGTCGCCCGCGCGCTGGAGGCGGCTGCGGGGCTGCTGCGTACGGAAGCGGGCACCGGCGGCGGGCAACCGGCAGGGGTGCCGCACGCCCGCCATGCCACTGCGGCCGCGGTGAACGCTGCCTGGAACACGCTGTTCCTGGTCCCGGTGCGCACCCCGGCCAGGGCCGCGGCGCGGGCCGGGCTCGAACGGCTGCTGGTACGCGCCGAGTCGACGTTGGGGGATACGGGGCACGCCATCGAGGCATCCGCCGAGGCCGAGCCGCGCGTCCCCCGAATCACCGGGGCCAAGCCGCGCGCCCCCCGCATCCCCGAGACCGAGCCGCGCAACACCCGGACCACCGAGGCCGAGCCGCGCGTCCCTCGGACCACCGGGGCCAAGCCGCGCGACATCCGGATCCCTGAGACCGAGCCGCGCAACACCCGGATCGCCAAGACCGAGCCGCGCGACACCCGGACCACCGAGGCCGAGGCCGACCGGCTGGGTGGCTGGGCGTGTGAACTGCGGAGCGGGCGGCCGCTGCCCGAGGTTGCGCTCTCCGTGGCACAGGCCGAGGAGTTGGCGGGCGTCGCCGCGGAAGAGCAGGGGCCACGGCGGCCGGGGCCACGGCGGCCCGCGCCCGGTCACCCGCGTGGGGTGCGGGCGGTGCTCGCCCGGCTGGCGCCCGGGTCACCGCTGCTGCCCATCGGCGCGCGGGTCGCCGCCGGGTGTGTGCTGGCGGGCTGGGCATCGATGGCCGTCGGAGTCGGGCATCCGTACTGGGCCGTGGTCACCGCGGCCTCCATCTACCAGGCCAACACCACGCTCTCCTGGCAACGGGCGCTGCAGCGCACCCTCGGCAATCTGCTCGGGCTGCTCCTCTACACCGCGCTGCTGCCGCTGATGCACCTCGGGCCGCTCGCGATGATCGCGCTCGCGCTGGCCTGCCAGCTCGGCGCGGAGGCCGGTATCACCCGCAACTACTGGCTCGGTTCGGTGTGCGTCACCCCGATGGCGCTGCTGCTGACCGAGTTCGGCAGTCCGGTGCCGGCGACGACGCTGATCGCCGACCGCTGGATCGACACCGTGGTGGGGGTGGCGGTGGGCCTGGCCTGCTGCGTGCTGGTCACCAATCGGCGTGCCGCGGACCGTATCGAGGTGGCCCTGGGGCGGGTGGCGGCCGCGGAGGCCGTCGCGTTCGGGCTGCTCGCGGCGGGGCCCGCGGCCGGCGCTGACGAAACCCGGGACATCGGCTGGGCCCGTGACCGGCTGGCGGGATGTCTGGTCGAGCTCCGTGAGGCCGTGGAGGTCGCGGCAGGTGAGTGGTGGCAGCGGGCCCTTCCGGAGGAGCGGATCGCCCACGCCGAACAACGAGGTCACCGGGCGCTGGCCGGGCTCGTCCGGCGGCTCTCGGCGCCGGCACTCGCCGCCTGACCCGTGCGTCTGCCCGGCGCCGTACGGCAGGCACAATGAGCGGCGTACGGCACGGCCGAGAGGAGACTGCGGGTGACCGAGGACATCGTCGCGGGGGTGCTGCGCCAGTGGCAGCAGGTGCACCCCGGGCTGGACACCGGCCCGATGGCGGTGATCGGGCGGCTCAACCGCTGTTCCGCACTGTTGCAGCAGGCGTCGGACGCGCCGCTGCGGAGGGCCGGACTCACCCGTCCCGAGTTCGACATTCTCGGCACCTTGCGCCGGATGGACCGCGAACTGACCCCCGGGCGGGTGGCCCGCGAGACCTTCGCCTCCGGTGCCGCGGTCACCAAACGTGTACGGCAGTTGGAGGAGCGGGGTCTGATCGTCCGTCGCCCCGACGACCGGGACCGCCGCGTCAGCCATCTCTCGCTCACCGACGAGGGGCGCGACACCATCGACCGGCTGCTGCCCGAACAGCTGCGGTACGAGGCGTCGCTGCTCGACGGCATCGGCGATCAGCGGCAGGAGGAACTCTCCACGGCGCTGGGCGAGTTGCTGGTGGTTCTGGAGGGACGGCTCGGCAGCCTGCTGGAGTGAGGAGGGCGGCGCCCCCGGGCGCAGGAGTGCGTCCGCCCGGGAAGGACCGGCGGACGGGAAGGACCGGCGGGACCGGCCGGACCGCGCAGGCGTGGCGCACCCGGGCAGGGACAGCGGGACCGCGCGCGCAGACGTGGCGCGCCCGCGCAGGACAGCGGGACCGCGCAGGGCACCCGGCTCACTCGCAGACCCGGCCGATCCCCCCCCCCCCGCATCCTGCGCCCCAAGGCCCCACCCCACGCGGCTGACCGGCCCTCACGGCTCCAGCCGGGCGATCCGCCCCCGCTCGCCCGCGGCCCAGCAGCCCAGGTCGGGGGCGCAGTCGACGGTGTCGTACGAACCGTTGTCGAAGGTGTGCCAGGTGTGGCCGGCGTCGAGGGTCAGATCGCTGCCGGACGGGCCGACGGCCAGGGCGAGGCGGCGGGAGTGCGGGAGCCAGGCGGCGCCGGAGCGGTAGGCCTTCGGGGGCTCGGCGGCCGGCGTCCAGGTGGCGCCGGCGTCGTCGCTGACCGCGGCGGCGTGGGGTGAGGGCTGGTCGGGGCGGTAGTCACCACCGACCGCGAGGGCGTGGCCGCGGTCGCGGACGGCGAGCGCGAAGACGCCGCGCGCCGGGTCGCCCGCGGGCAGCGGGGTGTCGGTGACCGACCAGGTGCGGCCGCGGTCGGCGGTGTGCAGGACGCGGGCGGTGGCCGCGCCGCCGGTCGCGATCCAGGCGTCGCGGCTTCCGGAGGAGACCAGGCACTGGCCACTGGCGGCGAATGCGGCCTCGCCCTGCTGGGCCGGCGGCATCCCGTCCGAGGGCAGGACCCGCCAACTGCGGCCGCCGTCCGCCGTGGACAGGATGCGGTACTTCCCGTCGACGGGGTCGCTGAGCGCGATGCCGTGCCGGCGGTCGAAGAAGGTCAGGCAGTCGTAGAAGGCCCGTGGGTCGGGGTTGCGGAAGCTTTCGGTCCAGGTGGCGCCCGCGTCATCCGTACGGAAGACACGCGAGGCCGCCCCTTCGCCGATCGCGAGGACGACCGCGCGGCGCGCATCGAGCGCCTCGATGTCGCGGAACTCCAGCGCCCCGGCACCGGGTGGGGAGATGTTGCTCCAGCGCTTGCCGCCATCGTGGGTGCGCAGCACGGTACCGGCCGTGCCGGCGGCCCAGGCGGTCGTACGGCTGATGGCCGCCAGGCCGCGGAAACGGGCGGTGCTGCCGCTGTCCTTGAGCCGCCAGCCGGCGGGCGGGGTGGTGAGCGAGGCCGCTGCCCCCGACTCCCTAGCCGGGGCGTGAGTCGTCGCGGAGGAAGCCGTGTAGGAGGCCATGTGCGGGGGCGTATAGGGGATCGCATAGGAGGCCGTGCCCGTGGGGGTGTTCATCGGCCGGGCGACGGCCGCGGGGCCGGCCGCCATCGCGGCGAGGACCACGGCACCGCCGGTGAGGGCCGCCCGGCGTCCGGCTCCCGGCGGGCGCTGCCCACGGTTCGTCCCTCGTCCCGAGCCCAGACACAACAAACGTCCCGTGCGCCGCATTTCGCCCCACCCCGCTCTGGTTTTGGGCTGGAAGCTAGCTCAGCCCGACCGCCCCGTCCAGACCGCCGCCTCTCGCCGCCCCCTCGCCGCCGGCCGTCGTGGCCCGTTACTGCCCGCACTCTCCGATGAGCCCTCAGTGGCCGGTGGGCCGCGACCGCGTGGCGCCAACTCACCTGACGGGCCATCAAGTTGAGCCCCCGAGGGCCTCACGCGAGCACCGAGCGCACAGCAAAGAGGGCAAATGCGTACATTCAAAGGTCCGTGACGCAGGTCACGTAGGAATCCAATGCACCTGGTCCGATGACCCGTGCGTCTTAGTGGTCGAAGACTCAATGAACCGCACCGAACACAAGGGAGCCGGCGATGTCCAGCGTCATCGACCAAGCCGTTCAGGCCCGTCTCATCGCGACCGCTCCCCGGTCGCAGGTGATTCCGGCGAGCCTGCGTTACGACCGCGCCGATCCCTTCGCGGTGCGGTTGGTCTTTCCGCCGGCCGCGTCGCTGGACGGGGCGGAGGTGACCTGGACGTTCGGGCGTGAACTGCTGGAGGAGGGACTGCACGGGGCCGCCGGGGCGGGCGATGTGCAGATCTGGCCGTACGACGACGATGCCGTAGTCGTGGAGTTCCACGCCGTCGGCGGCATGGCGGTGGTGCAGTTCGAGACGCAGGAGCTGAGGGCCTTTCTGACGCAGTCGTACGAGCTCGTCGCGAAGGGCGAGGAGGCGCGGCATCTGGATGTCGAGGCCGATCTCGCGGCCCTGCTGCGCGAGGCGTAAGCCGCACCCCGTCCGCGCCGGAGCCCGACCGACGCCCCGGCGCACCACCGTGTCGAGCCGCCGCGCGCGGGCCGACCACTCATCTGCGGCATGCCGCCGGCTTTCGGCATGCCGCCCGAGGTACGGCAGACGCCGCCCCTGTTCACGGTGCGGCCCGGCCGGACGGCGCCGGGGCTTCCGCCGCCCGCCCACCGCCAACCTCCGCCGCCCGCTCCGTCCCGCCTCCCACAGCCCGCTCCGCCCCGAAGAGATTCTCCAGATGCAGATCCAGCAGCCGTAGTGCGGTCTCGGGGCCGTGCACACCCAGCAGGACGTAGGTGGCGAGCCCCTCGGTCATGCTGATCAGCAGCATCGCCTCGTCCTCGGTGGCACGCTCCGGCGGCAGTTCGCCGCGGTCCGCGGCCAGCCGCAGCTGGTCGGCGAAGAACGTCCGGAGCGGAGGGATGCCGTTCTTGGCCTCGGCGCGCAGCGCCTCGTCATGGACGGCGCGGGCGTAGTAGGCGGCGCCGACCAGCAGCCCGATGCGGCTCTTCTCGTCCAGCGGCAGCATGCCCGACAGACAGGCCCGCAGCACCTCACGGGGCGTCGGCTCCTTGGCCAACGCCGCGATGCGCTCCCGGATCCGGTCCGCGGCGAGGCGGTTGATGTGCTGGAGGGCGAAGAGCAGCATCTCGTCCCTGGTGCGGAAGTAGTGCTGCAGCCGGCCGAGCGAGATGCCGGCCTCCGCGGCGACATCGCGCAGGCTCGTCCCGTCCAGACCTCGGCTGCCGGCGATCCGCCACAGTGCCTCGGAGATCTCCTGGCGCCTGGCTTCGTGGTCCACCTTCTTGGGCACGGATGACCTCCCTCGTACGGTGCGCGGTCCACGCGCGGGGTCGATTCCGTAGACCCGGCCCGTTTTTACAAGTCGCTTGTACCGTTATAACGTACCGCTACTCAATACGCTTGACTTGGAAACCGGTGACCCTCATGCCCGAGCACGCCGCCCCGCTGCTGCGACCACCCCGCCACCGTGTCGACCCCCGGGCCCGCCGCTGGTGGACGCTCCAGGCGCTGCTGACCCTCAGCGGCCCGATGCTGCTCACCGCGCTCACCATGGCGGTCCTGTCCCTGCTCTTCTTCCCGGGCGCGCTGCCGTGGCTGGGCCCGTTGCTGCTGGTCGTGCTGGTGCTGCCGGCCCTCGGCTATCTCGTGGTGATGCCGCGGTGGCGGTATGCGGTGCATGCCTGGGAGCTGGGCGGCCAGGCGGTCTACGCGGCGGGCGGCTGGTTCTGGCAGAAGCGGCGGATCGCGCCGCTGAGCCGGGTGCAGACGGTGGACACCGTGCGCGGGCCGCTCCAGCGGCGGTACGGGCTGGCGACGGTGACCGTCACGACCGCCTCGACCGCGGGCGACATCAAGATCGCCGGACTGTCCGACGCGGACGCGGAGGAGCTGTCCCAGCGGATCGGCGAGGCCGCACAGGCTGTGCCGGGTGATGCCGCATGAGCACGCCACGGGAACCCGGTGCGCCCGGCATACACCCGGACGCGTCCGCCGGGTCCGGTCCCGACGCCGCTGTCGAGGAGACGCCGTGGCGGCGGCTGGATCCGCGCACCCTTCTGGTGCACTGCGGCTGGATGGCGGCACCGTTCGGTTCGCTGGCGCTGACGGCGCTGGCCACCGGGGGCCGGATCAGCGTCGAGGCATGGATCACGCTCGCCGCCCTCACCGCCTCGTTCGCCGTCCTCACCACGCTCGGCCTCATCCGGTGGGCCCGTACGGACTTCCGTATCACCATGCCCCGGCCCGGCAGCGGACCAGGCGGCGCCTCCCCCACCTTCGATGTGCGGAGCGGGCTGCTGACCCGGCGGCTGCGCAGTGTGCCGCTGCACCGGATCCGTACCGTCGATCTCACCGCGACACCGATCCACCGGGTGCTGGGCGTCACCGTGCTGCGGGCCGGTACGGCGGGCTCGGGGGACGGCAGCAGTGAACTGTCCCTGGAGGCGCTCGCGGTTCCCGAAGCGGAGCGGCTGCGCACGGAACTGCTCGCCTACGCCGATGCCGAGGCGGTCGCGAACGACCCGGTGGTGGCGCGCATCAACTGGCGCTGGCTGCGCTATGCGCCGCTCACCTTCTGGGTCATCGGCGGGGTGTTCGTGGTGGCCGGAGCGGTCTACCGGGCCCTGGACGGCATCGGTATCGAGGCCTGGAAACTCGGCTTCGTCCAGCGGGCGTTCGCCGAATTCGGAGCCGGCGCGCTCTGGCTGACGATCCCGGCGGCGCTGCTCGCCATCCTCGCCCTCGGCTCGGTCGGCGCCGTGATCCTGTACGTCGAGAACTGGTGGAACTACTGCCTGGAGTGGACCGACGCACGCACCCTGCGGGTGCGCCGCGGGCTTCTCACCACCCGTGCGGTCACGATCGAACGGGCCCGGCTGCGCGGTGTGGCGCTGCGGGAGCCGCTGCTGCTGCGGGCGGGCGGCGGCGCGCTGGTGCGCGCGGTGGCGGGCGGTCTGGGCAACCGTGAGGAGAACCGCAAGCGCAGCGGGCTGCTGCCGCCGGCGCCCCGCGCGCAGGCACTGCGGGTGGCGGGCGGCGCCCTGCGCTCGCCCTTCCCGGGAAGCGCGGCACCGGCGGAGCTGACACCGCACCCCAAGGTCGCCCTGCGCCGGCGCCGGGTGCGTGGTCTGCTGTTCGTGGTCCTGCCGGGCACCGCCGTCCTCGCCGGTCTCGGCGCGGCGTTCACTCCTGTCCTGCTGCACTGCGCATGGATCTACGCGGTGGTCACCACGGCGATGTCGCTGTGGCTGGCCCGGGACGCGTACCGCAATCTGGGACACGGCCTGCAGGGCCCGTATCTGGTCGCCCGCTCGGGCACCTTCAGCCGCGACACCGTCGCCCTCCAGCGCGACGCCATCGCCGCCTGGACGTTCTCGACCTCGCCGTTCACCCGCCGGGCCGGTCTGGTCACGCTCACCGCGGCGGTCGCGGCGGGCGAGGACGGCTACCGCATCCCGGACCTCCCGTCCGCCGACGCCCCCGCCTTCGCCACGACGGCGGCCCCGGGAATCCTGGACGAGTTCCTGGTGCACCCCGGGCCGGAACACCTTCCGGGACAGCGACTGCGGTAGCGGCAGGGCGGGGCACGCAGGAACGCGCGGTGTCTGCCCAGCAGTTGGGCCGCGGGGCGGATACCAGCGCCCACAACGGCCGACGCAGTCGGCAACCGGCCGTCGGCAGGCAGCAGTCGGCAGTCGGCAGCCACACGGCAGCCGACGCCTACGACGGCGGCCCGTCCACCGAGGACGGGCCGCCTTTCGTACGGGACCGGACGCCGGCCTCGCCCTATGGCTCGCCCGCCTCGATTGCGCAACTCCCGTACGGCGGCCGGGGCGCCGGGCCGACGCCCGGCCGGGGGCCGTATGACCTGCACACACGCCGTGATGCGGCATGAATCAGCCACCACCGCAACATGAGATACCTCACACCCGTGTCACGTGCACGACGAGGCCGGGCACACCGTCCTACTGGACGAGTCTTTGCCCATGACCCGACAGCCGTGAGGGAGCAGCGCGATGAACCCCGTCATCGACCAAGCCGTCCAGGTCCGCCTCATCGCCACCGCCCCCGGCCCGCATGCGGTCCCCGCGGTGCTGCACTATCAGCCCGCCGACCCGCTGGCGGTGCGGATGTCCTTCCCCCCGGAGATCTCGCTGGACGGCTCGGCGGTGGACTGGGCGTTCGCCCGCGAACTGCTCGACGAGGGGCTGCGGGTGCCGGCCGGGCGGGGCGATGTGCGGGTACGGCCGTCCGGTCCGGACCGCACGGTGATGGAGTTCCACGCGGACGAAGGCATCGCCATGGTCCAGTTGGAGACCGCGGACGTACGGCGGTTCCTCGCCCGCTCCTACGAGGCCGTACCCGCGGGCGCCGAGCCGGCCTACCTCGGCATGGAGCGCGGCCTCGCGGAGCTGTTCGGCGTGGCGTAAGACGGAGCGGGGGGCGGCGGTATCCGCTACCGCCGCCCCCCGCCTCACCAATGCTGCCCGGCGCCCTAAGGGTGCCGGGCAGCATCGCTAGCGCTTCGGGAACCCGAACCCGTACCCCTGCTGCTTCATCCACGGCAGCAGCCGCTCCAGCACCTCGACGGTCCGGGAGCGGTCGCCACCGCCGTCGTGGAACAGGATCGTCGGGCCTTTGGAGAGTTCACCGCGCACCCTTGCCTCGATCGTCTCGACGCTGCCGCCCTCGAAGTCCTTGCTGTCGACGTTCCAGCCCAGCGGTCGCATGCCGTGATCCGCGGCCAGCTGCCGGCTGTAGGGCGTGAAGGCGCCGCCGGGGGCGCGGTAGTACTCGGCCTTTGCGCCGCCCGCCGCGTCCTCGATCATCTTCTGTGCGTCGAGTATCTGCTGCGACTGGTAGCCCTGTGACTTGTGATTCATAGCGGTGTCGTGGGTGATGGTGTGGTCACAGAGCTTGTGCCCCGCGGCCACCACCTTCTTGACCAGGTCGGGGTGCGCCTTGGCCTGCGGGCCGATCATGCAGAAGACCGCCTTGACGTCATGCTGCTTCAGCACCTCGAGCACCTTCGGGGTCCACTGCGGGTCCGGGCCGTCATCGATGGTGATGTTCAGGCTGCGTCCGGGACGGTCCGAGGCATGCGCGAGCTTGGGGCTGAGCGGTACGACACTGGGCGCCTTCTTGGGCTGCTTGGCGGCGTCCGCCGCGCTGGAGTCCGTGCCGGCCCCGGAGAAGACGAGCGTCCCCGCGGCCGCGAGTGCCACCACAGCCGCCGCGGCCACTCCGATGATGCCGCCCTGTATACCGAAGCCCCGTGCCATCCCGATCCCGTCCCTTGTACCGTGCTCTTGTGCGTTCCGACGGGCGGTGGGTGCTGCACACGCACCGCCTTGCACCAGGACAGATGCGCCAGGGACCGGGCAGGCTGCTCCTGTTACGGATCCATCATGAAACTTATTGATACTGGACCCATGCCACGTGTACTTCTGATCGAGGACGACGCCGCCGTACGGGACGGAGTGACCCTCGCGCTACGGCGGCGCGGCCACGAAGTGGCCGCCGCGGCCAGCGGCGAGGAGGGCCTCGATGTCCTGCCGGGCTTCCGTCCGGACATCGTGCTGCTGGATCTGATGCTCCCCGGCAAGGACGGCTTCGAGGTCTGCCGGCTGATCCGCGCCGACCGGCAGCTGCCGATCATCATGCTGACCGCCCGTGGCGACGACCTCGATGTGGTGCTGGGACTGGAGGCCGGGGCCGACGACTACATCGTCAAGCCGGCCCGCGGTGAGGTCCTCGAAGCCCGCATCCGTGCCGTGCTGCGCCGTACCGCACTGCCGGCCGACGGCTCACCGGCCGCCGCCGAGCCGGGCCCGGCCCCGGTCGAGACCTACGGCGAACTGGCCATAGACCGCGCCGGTCTGGTCGTCGGCAAGGGCGGCCAGGACCTGGCGCTCGCCCCCTCGGAGATGAAACTGCTGCTGTTCCTGTCCGCCACCCCCGGGCAGGTCTTCAGCCGCCAGCAGCTGCTGGAGCAGGTGTGGGAGCACAGCTACCACGGCGATGCGCGGCTGGTCGACGCCTGTGTCATGCGGCTGCGGACGAAAATAGAGGACACCCCGCGCAGCCCCCGTTACGTCCAGACCGTGCGCGGCTTCGGCTACCGCTTCGGACCCCTGTGAAGCGCCCCCGCCGCTGGGCGGACCTCCCCCGCCTCCGGCACGGGAACACCCAGCTGCTGCGTGGACTGCGGGCCCGGCTCGTCGTGGGATTCCTGGTGGTGGCCGCGGTCAGTGCGCTGACCACCGCGCTGCTGACCTACCAGGAGGCCCGTAACGCCATCCTCCAGAGCTCCCAGGACACCGCCGTCAACGATCTGCGGGCGCAGGTCAATTCGCTGGCGCCCGAGCTGCCGGTGCCGCCGTCCCAGGCGGACCTGGACTCCCTCCGGGTCCAGCTGGAGCGCTCCGGAGAGTCGCGGGACTGGAGCATTTCGGTGCGTTACCGCGACATGCGGGACAGCGGCGCAGGGAGCGGGCGGAGCAATCTCGTGGTGCCGGCCGCCTTCACGAGTTCGGTGGAGAAGCGCCATGTGCCGGTCTTCCAGCGCGTGAACCGCGACGGGAGCCCCTATCTGCTGATCGGGATGCCGGTGCGGCAGACCGACGGCAAGGCCTCCGCGCTCTCCGTCTATGCCCAGGTTCCGCTGGACGACGAGGAGACCAACATCGAGGCGCTGGTGGCCGCCGCCCAGCGGGGCGCGCTGCCGGTGCTGGTGCTGACCGTGATCCCGGCGCTGCTCGCCGCGCGGGGTGTGCTCCGGCCCGTACGGGGGCTGCGGCAGGCCGCCGGACGGATCGCCGAGGGCAAGCTGGACACCCGGCTGGAGGTCAAGGGCGCCGATGAACTCGCCGATCTGTCCCGGACGTTCAACGACATGGCGGCCCGGCTGGAGGAGAGCATGGCCGAGCTGCGCCGGCTGGAGTCCAACGCCCGGCGGTTCGCGGCCGATGTCTCGCACGAGCTGCGGACGCCGCTCGCGGCGATGTCCGCGGTCACCGATGTGCTCGACGAGGACGCCGACTCCCTCGACCCCGACACCGCCTCCGCGGTCCGGCTGATCAGCCAGGAGACCGGGAAGCTGGCGCGGATGGTGGAGGACCTGATGGAGGTCTCGCGGTTCGACGCCGGGGCCGCGGCGCTCCACCTCGACGAGGTGGACGTCGCCGAGACCATCCGCAAGACCCTGCAGGCCAGGGCCTGGCAGAAGCGGGTGACGGCGGAGCTGCCGGCCGACGTCCGGGCCCGGCTCGATCCGCGGCGGCTCGATGTGGTGGTCGCCAACCTGGTCGGCAATGCCCTGCACCACGGCGGCGAACCGGTCCGGGTGCGGCTGCACGCCCCGGAGCCGGGCGCGGACCGGCTGCTGATCGAGATCTCCGACAGCGGGCCCGGTATCGACCCCGAGGTCCTGCCGCATGTCTTCGAGCGCTTCTACAAGGCGGACTCCGCCCGCGCCCGTTCGGAGGGCAGCGGCCTGGGTCTGGCCATCGCGATGGAGAACGTACGGTTGCACGGCGGCATCATGCGCGCCGCCAACTCCCCCGAGGGCGGTGCGGTGTTCACGGTGGATCTGCCGCTGCGCCACGGCGAGACGGCCGGTACGGCCACCGAGAGGGCAGCCGGCCCGCCGGACGGCCCCTGCGCGGCCGAGGAGACCGCGGACGACGACCGGGACGGCACACGTCCCGAAGCCGGAAAAGAGAACCACGTATGAGCGCCTCGAACGCCCTGAACGCCCTGCGTGCGGTGCGGGCCCGGCGGCTCGTCCTGGGCGGTGTCCTCACCGGGACGCTGGCCGGCGCCCTGTCCGGGGGACTGACCGGCTGCGGAATCGCGCCCACCGATGTCATTGACGCCGGAGAGCCCGCCACCGGAGTGAAGTCGCCGGGCCAGCCCGACGCCGATGTCCAGCTGTTCTTCTACGGGCCTTCCGGGCTGCGGTCCGCGACCCGGCCGGCGAAGACACCGGCCGACCCGGAGGGGGCCCTCCAGCAGCTCATGAAGGGGCCGAACCACGCGGAGCGGATGCGCGGCCTGTCCAGTGCCCTGCCGGAGTTCCTCGCCCCGCCGACCGCCGACACCGGCGAGGGCACCGTCGTGATCACCCTGCCGATGGGCGTCGAGCGGCTGGACTCCGCCTCGCTGAACCAGCTGGTGTGCACCGCGGCCAATGCCCGGGTGCCCGGGGACAAGGCGCCGGAGCAGGTCACCGTGACCCTCGTGAGCAAGACCGACAAGGTCGGCCCCATGGTGTGCGGCGGCAACAACGCCTTTCCCGTCGTCGAGCCGAGCCCGCCCGCCACGAGCCCGCCCGGCACGGACGGGTCCGGGACGGGCGAGTCCGGCGCGGAGCCGGGCCCGACGGGCTGAACCGCCACGGGCCGCCCGTCGCGCCCCGGCTCCGCGTTACCGTGAAAGCAGGCACGCACCTTCCTGGCACACCGCCCGGTGCAGATCGGCCGAACGGCCCCTGAACCCTCGGGAGACGCACGCGATGACCGAGCGCAAACCCCCCGGTGTCACCTTCGAGACCTGGATCGACAAGCAGATCCGCGAGGCGACGGAGCGCGGCGACTTCGCCGGCCTCGCGGGCGCCGGCAAGCCCCTCCCCCATCTCGACCAGCCGTATGACGAGATGTGGTGGATCAAGGAAAAGATGCACCGGGAGCACCTCTCCTACCTGCCGCCGACCCTCGCCCTGCGCAAGGAGGCGGAGGACGCCCTGGAGGCCGCGGCCGCCGCTCCCACCGAGACGGCGCTGCGCCGCATCCTGACGGCGGTCAATGAGCGCATCAGCGCGGCGCTCCGCACCCCGCTCGAAGGCCCGCCGCTGAACCTCGTACCGTTCGACATCGACGAGGTGGCCCGTAAGTGGCAGGAGCGGCACGGGAGTTGAATGACCGGAGGCCGGCCGAGCGCGCGGACCGGCCGCCGGACCACGCGCCCCGGCTCACCGCCCGGCGGGGCCCGTCCGGACCCGCAGGAACCGCGGCCGGTACAGATCCACATCGCCGTTGAGCCGGGGGTCGGCCGGGACGCCCGGCGGACCGAGCCAATTGATGTCGTAGCTGAGCACGAGCGCGCCGTCCGCGCTGAATTCGGGATGCGCCTGCGGGTTGTAGGCGGCGACGTACTGCGGGTCGGCGGCCGGTGGGCGGGGCGGGGTGAGCCGGCCGTTCGGCCCGTGCCACGGGCCGTGGGGTGAGCAGGACCAGTAGCTGGTGAGGGACCGCATCCCGGCCGCACCGCCGCCCCCGGCGTCCATGGTGATCAGCACCCAGGCGGGGCCGTCACGGACGACGGTGAAGGCGCTGCCCACGCCGCGCCGGCCGCCGTCCCGCAGCACCGGCCCGGCCCGCCCGGCCCGCCGCTGCCAGTGGGCGCCGTCCCAGAACCGCCAGCTTCCGCGGTCCCCGAGCCGCCCGGCCGGGACCCGGGCGAGATAGGCGCTGGAGGCCGGTGACGACGGCGGGTCGTCGCTGCCGAAGACATAGGTCCAGCCGCCGTCGCGGACCGCCGCCGCACCGTAGAGGACCCGCCGGCCCGGGTCCGCCGGGCTCGGGCCGACGGCCGGGGCGATGCCTTCCAGGCGCAGGCCGGGGAGCGAGAGCGTGGCGACCTCGGTGCCGCGCGGCACGCCGAAGATCCACGGTCCGGTGCCGGGGGCGCGGTTCCACAGCAGGACACGGACCACTTTTTCGGGCGATCCCGGGCTGCGGGGCTCCACGCTCGCGCGGACCGGCCAGCGCCAGCCGCCGCCGGGCGGGTCGGGGAAGAACGGCCCGGGGGCGGCAGCGGTGCCGCCGGTCAGGGTGCGCTCCAGCCGGCCCGAACGGGACATCACCACGGCGGAGTTGTGTCGCAGGAACGGGGGGCCGCCGGTGTCGGCGGTGCGCCAACGACGGTTCTCCCCTTGTGGGTTGGGCGGTGCCTGGATGCGGTCGAGGAAGGTGTCGGAGAAGAGCCAGAGCGTCCGGCCGTCGGGGAGCCGCACCGAGTGGGTGCCGTCGCCGCCGGTCCAGTCGTCCGTCCGGGTGTTGTCATTGCCGTAACGGGCGAATTCCGCGGTATGCCGGGAATCGGCGGACCAGGAGACGATCCGGCGTCCGGCGCAGTCCGCGGCGCGGCCGGGGGCGCCGGGCCGTGGAAGCGCCCAGAGGAGCGCGGCGACGGCCAGCAGCAGCGTGGCGGCGGTCACGGTGCGGGTCAGCGGCGCCTTGGGCATCGCGCTCCTCGGTCGGGTGCCGCGCCCACCGTACTGAACCTGCACCGACGCCCCTGCCGAGGCACGGCCCGTGGGTCACATGACGACTCCGCGCGATACGGGCGACCCGCCCCACCTGCCCCATCCGGCCCATGGATATCAACATTTCTGCGCGGTCAACGAGTGCAACGTCACAGCTGGAGCCCCTGCTCCAGCTAACGGTCGTTCGCCTAGCCTGCTGCCATGACCGCCGAGTCCCCCGAACTCCCCCTGGCCGCAGCCTTCCCGGATGCCGACCGCGCACAGTGGCAGCGCCTCGTCGAAGGTGTGCTGCGCAAATCGGGCGTCGCAGAAGCAACGGGCGCCGCCGCCGAGGACGCGCTCGCCACCGATCTCCAGGACGGCATCCGCGTCCGCCCGCTCTATACCGCCGAGGACGGTACGGCCGCCCCGGGCCACCCGGGCTTCCCGCCGTTCGTACGGGCCGGCCGGCCCGAGGGCACGACCGTCGCCGGGTGGGACGTACGCCAGCGCCATGTCCACACCGAGCCCGAGCGCGCCAACGAGTCGGTCCTGGCCGATCTGGAGAACGGCGTCACCTCGGTCTGGCTGACCGTCGGCGACGGCGGGGTGCCGGTGGCCGGTCTGGAGCGGGCGCTGCGGGGGGTCTATCTGGATCTCGCCGCGGTGGTCCTGGACGCGGGTGCCGATTTCGCGGCGGCCGCCGAGGAGTTGCTGCGGCTGTACACCGCGTCCGGTGCGCCGGTGCGCGAGGCGGCCGGCTGCCTGGGCGCCGACCCGCTCGGCCTGCTGGCCCGTACGGGCGACGACGCCAAGCTGCGCGTCCAGTTGGAGTCGGCCGCCCGGATGGCAGCGCGCTGCTCCGCCGAGGCACCCGGTGTGCGGGCGCTGGCCGTCGATGCGCTGGCGTACCACGAGGCGGGCGGTTCCGCCGCCGAGGAGCTGGGCACCTCGCTGGCCACCGGCGTCGCCTATCTGCGGCAGCTGACGGATTCCGGCCTCGGCATCGACGACGCCTGCCGGCAGCTGGAGTTCCGCTACGCCGCCACCGCCGACCAGTTTCTGACGATCGCCAAGCTGCGCGCGGCCCGCCGGCTGTGGGCGCGGGTCGCCGAGGTGTGCGGGGCCTCCCCCGCCGCGTCCGCGCAGCGCCAGCACGCCGTCACCTCCACGGTGATGATGACCCGTCGGGACCCGTGGGTGAACATGCTGCGCACCACGGTCGCCGGGCTGTCCGCGGGAGTGGGCGGCGCCGACGCGGTGACGGTGCTGCCGTTCGACGCCGCCCTGGGCCTGCCCGACGCGTTCGCCCGCCGGATCGCCCGGAACACCCAGTCCGTGCTGCTGGAGGAGTCGCATCTGTCGAAGGTGATCGACCCGGCGGGCGGCTCCTGGTACGTGGAGAGCCTCACCGATGAGCTGGCCCGTGCGGCCTGGGCGTGGTTCCAGGAGATCGAGGGGGCCGGTGGCCAGGCCGCTGCACTGCGCTCCGGGATGATCGCCGGCCGGCTGGCCGAGACCTGGGAGCGCCGTACCGAGGACCTCGCCCACCGGCGCGAACCGATCACCGGGGTCAGTGAGTTCCCGCACCTCGCCGAGCCGCCGGTGAACCGCGAGCCGGCGCCCGCGCCGATCGGCGGGGGGCTGCCGCGGGTGCGCAGGGACGATACGTTCGAGCGGCTGCGGTCGCGCTCCGATGCGCATCTGGCGGCGAGCGGCGCCCGCCCGAAGGTCTTCCTGGCCGCGCTGGGCCCGGTCGCGACGCACACCGCGCGGGTGGCGTTCGCCGCCAATCTGTTCCAGGCGGGCGGCATCGAGACGGTCGCCGAGCCCGCGCCGGTGGATGCGGAGTCGGTGGCCGAGGCGTTCGCCCGCAGTGGCGCGCGGATCGCCTGTCTGTGTGCGGGCGACGCGGTGTACGGCGAGCAGGGGGCGGCCGTGGCGGCCGCGCTGAAGTCGGCGGGGGCGCTGCGGGTGCACCTGGCCGGCAAGCCGCGCGGGCAGCGGGACGAATTCGTAGCGGCCGGTGTGGACTCCTTCGTCTTCACGGGCTGCGACGCGGTCGAGGTGCTGTCCTCGGCCCTGGATGTCATGGAGGTGGCGTGATGGAGGAGACGACGCAGCAGACGGGCGCCGTCGGCGGGCCGCCGCACGGTTCCTCGGCGCCCGAGGGCACCATCCCGGACTTCAGCACGGTCGAACTCGGGGGCCCGGTCACCACGGACGCCGCCGGCGGGGCCGGTGAGTGGGCCGCGGCCGTCCAGCAGGCCACCGGCAAGGGCGTGGCGGATCTGACGTGGGAGACGCCGGAGGGCATCGACGTCAAGCCGCTGTACACCGAGGCGGACCTCGACGGTCTGGACTTCCTGGGGACCTACCCGGGTATCACGCCGTATCTGCGCGGCCCGTACCCGACGATGTACGTCAACCAGCCCTGGACGATCCGGCAGTACGCGGGCTTCTCCACCGCCGAGGAGTCCAACGCCTTCTACCGGCGCAATCTCGCCGCCGGCCAGAAGGGCCTGTCGGTCGCCTTCGACCTGCCCACGCACCGCGGCTACGACAGCGACCACCCCCGGGTGACCGGCGATGTCGGCATGGCGGGCGTCGCGATCGACTCGATCTATGACATGCGGCAGCTCTTCGAGGGCATCCCGCTGGACAAGATGACCGTGTCGATGACGATGAACGGCGCGGTGCTTCCGGTGCTGGCGCTCTACATCGTGGCCGCGGAGGAACAGGGCGTACCGCCCGAGAAGCTGGCCGGGACCATCCAGAACGACATCCTCAAGGAGTTCATGGTCCGCAACACCTACATCTATCCGCCGCAGCCCTCGATGCGGATCATCTCCGACATCTTCGCGTACACCTCGCAGAAGATGCCGCGCTACAACTCCATCTCGATCTCCGGCTATCACATCCAGGAAGCGGGCGCGACGGCCGACCTGGAGCTGGCGTACACCCTGGCCGACGGGGTGGAGTACCTGCGCGCGGGGATCGCGGCGGGCATGGATGTGGACTCCTTCGCGCCACGGCTGTCGTTCTTCTGGGCGATCGGCATGAACTTCTTCATGGAGATCGCCAAGCTGCGGGCAGCCCGGCTGCTGTGGGCACGCCTGGTGCAGCGCTTCGACCCGCAGAACCCCAAGTCCCTCTCCCTGCGCACCCATTCGCAGACCTCGGGCTGGTCGCTGACCGCGCAGGACGTGTTCAACAACGTCACGCGGACGTGTGTGGAGGCGATGGCCGCCACCCAGGGGCACACCCAGTCCCTGCACACCAACGCCCTCGACGAGGCCCTCGCGCTGCCCACCGACTTCTCCGCCCGTATCGCCCGCAACACCCAGCTGTTCCTGCAGCAGGAGTCGGGCACCTGCCGGGTCATCGACCCGTGGGGCGGCAGTGCGTACGTCGAGAAGCTCACCCACGATCTGGCGCAGCGGGCCTGGCAGCACATCGAGGAGGTCGAGGCGGCCGGCGGGATGGCCAAGGCCATCGACGCGGGCATTCCCAAGCTGCGGGTGGAGGAGGCCGCGGCCCGTACCCAGGCGCGGATCGACTCGGGGCGGCAGGCGCTGATCGGCGTCAACAAGTACCGGGTGGAGACCGACGAGGAGATCGAGGTCCTCAAGGTCGACAACTCCTCGGTGCGCGCCCAGCAGATCGAGAAGCTCAAGCGGTTGCGTGCCGAGCGGGACGAGGATGCCTGCCAGGAGGCGCTGCGGGCGCTGACCGCGGCGGCCAAGTCCGGTCCCGGTGAGGGGCTGGAGGGCAATCTGCTGGCGCTGGCGGTGGACGCGGCCCGCGCCATGGCGACCGTCGGTGAGATCTCGGACGCACTGGAGTCGGTCTACGGGCGGCACTCCGGCCAGATCCGTACGATCTCCGGTGTGTACCGAGACGAAGCGGGCCCCTCCTCCGGTGTGGAGCGCACCCGGGCGCTGGTGGCCGAGTTCGAGCGCGCCGAGGGCCGCCGGCCCCGCATCCTGGTGGCCAAGATGGGCCAGGACGGCCATGACCGCGGCCAGAAGGTGATCGCCACGGCCTTTGCCGACCTGGGCTTCGACGTGGATGTCGGCCCGCTGTTCCAGACGCCGGCCGAGGTGGCCCGCCAGGCGGTGGAGGCGGACGTCCATATCGTCGGGGTGTCCTCGCTCGCCGCCGGTCACCTCACCCTGGTGCCCGCGCTGAAGGAGGCGCTGGCGGCGGAGGACCGCGAGGACATCACGATCGTGGTGGGCGGGGTGATCCCGCCGCAGGATGTGCAGCCGCTGCGGGACATGGGCGCCGCCGCGGTCTTCCTGCCCGGCACGGTCATCCCCGAGGCCGCCCACGATCTGGTGCGGGACCTGGCGTCGGTCCTCGGCCACGAGCTCTGAGCGGGGGGTCATGCCTGCGACGATCGATGTCGAACGGTACGCCGAGGGTGTCCGGGCGGGTTCCCGTGCCTGGATCGCCCGCGCCGTCACCCTGGTCGAGTCCACCCGCCCGGACCACCGGGCGGCGGCCCAGCGGCTGCTGATCGAGCTGCTGCCGTACTCCGGTTCGGCCCGCAGAGTGGGCATCAGCGGGGTGCCGGGTGTCGGCAAGTCGACCTTCATCGACGCGCTCGGCACGCTGCTGACCGGGATGGGGCACCGGGTGGCGGTGCTCGCCGTCGACCCGTCCTCCAGCCGTACCGGCGGCTCCATCCTGGGCGACAAGACCAGGATGGAGCGGCTGGCGACCGACCCGGCGGCGTTCGTCCGGCCCTCCCCGACGTCCGGCACGCTGGGCGGGGTGGCACGGGCCACCCGGGAGTCCATCGTGGTGATGGAGGCGGCGGGCTATGACGTGATCCTGGTGGAGACGGTCGGCGTCGGCCAGTCCGAGACCACCGTCGCCAACATGGTCGACACCTTTCTGCTGCTGACCCTGGCGCGCACCGGCGACCAGCTCCAGGGCATCAAGAAGGGCGTGCTGGAGCTGGCGGACCTGGTCTCCGTCAACAAGGCCGACGGCCCGCACGAGCGCGACGCCCGTTCGGCGGCCCGCGAACTGGCCGGTGCGCTACGGCTGTTGCAGCCGCCGGACGCGGCCTGGACCCCACCCGTGCTGACCTGCAGCGCCCGCGAGGGCACCGGTCTGAAGGGCGTCTGGGAGCGGGTCGAGCAGCACCGCACCCTGCTGGAGTCCACGGGCGCACTGGCCGAGCGGCGCCGTACCCAGCAGGTCGACTGGACCTGGTCGATGGTGCGCGAGCGGCTGATCGACCGCCTGCAGGAACACCCCGAGGTGCGCCGACTGGGTCCGGAGGTCGAACGCGCGGTGCGCGACGGCGAGATCACCGCGACACTGGCCGCCGAACGGCTGCTGACGGCCTTCGGCCTGGCGGACCGTGCGCCGGGAGAGGCATAGCGCCGGGCGCCGGCGGTAGTTCCGCTTCCGCGCCCGCCGTACCCGGTGCTTCGGCGCCGGGGCACGGCGGGCGCCCCGCCCGCTCATCCCACCCCTCCCGCGAGAGCGGCCCCGAGGCCGCCTCAACTACCTCGCCGATACGACCCGTTGCGCCCTCTCGGCGAAGTGCGCGACGGCCAGGTCCCGGAAGTGCGCGGCGGCCGTGGAGAGATAGCCGCCCTCGCGCCGGACCAGGCTCAGGATCCGTACGCAGTCGGGGGCGTCCAGATGCAGCCAGGCGAGCGGCACCGAGGCGAGGTCGGCGCGGGCCAGCGCGGGCATCAGGCCGATGCCGAGACCGGCGGCGACCATGAAGTGGGTGGCGCTTGGTTCATCGCCCTCACAGGAGATCACCGGGCGGCGTCCGATCGCGGTGAACAGCCGGTCCAGCAGCGCCCGTTGCCAGTGGCCCGGCCGGGTGGTGATGAAGGGTTCCTCCGCGATCTCCTCGACCGTGACCCGTTCCCGGCCGGCCAGCGGATGCCCGGCCGGGACCGTGAGCAGCACCTCCTCACGCAACAGCCGCACCGCGCCCAGACCGGGTCCGGCCAGCGGCTGCGAGGCGATGCAGAAGTCCACCTCCCGGGCGCGCAGATACTCCCGCATCACCTCGGGGGTGGACTGGAGGCACCGGACGGTGACGCCGGGGTGGGCGGCACGGAATCCCGCCAGCAGCTCGGTGAGGGGCAGCAGGGTCTCGGCGGCGACCGCGACCCCGCCGTCGTCGAGTCCGGCCGCATCGGCCATTTCCCGGCGGGCGTCGTCGAGTTCGTCCAGCGCCCGCTCGACCCGGGTCAGGAACGCGGCGCCATAACGGTTGAGCCGGATGGCACGGCCGTGCCGGTCGAAGAGCGGCACGCCCAGCTCGGCCTCCAGCCGGGCGATCGTCCGGCTCACCGAGGGCTGGGCCACCCGTAGTTCCTCGGCGGCCCGGCTGATGTGCTCCCGGCGCGCGACCGCCCGGAAGTAGCGCAGGGACAGCAGATCCATCGGTTTCTCGGGCCTTCCGCTCATGTAACGGCGACCCGGGAATCGTCACATACGGCAGATCCACGACCCGTTCTGCACGAGAGGCCGGCGCAGCGTCCCGTACGGGCAGGTCTCAGCCGCGCATCGACATCGTCGCCCAGACCGTCTTCCCCGACCGGTCGGGGGGCGTCCAGCCCCAGGAGTCGCTCAGCCGGTCGACGATGTACAGACCCCGTCCGGACTCCGCCAGGGCGTCCTGGGGCTTGATGACGGGGGCGCCGGGGCCGGCGTCCGAGACCGCGCACAGCACGGTGGTCTCCTGCCGGGTCAGCGCCAGCCAGGCGCTGCAGAAGGGGACGGGGGCCGCGGCCCCCTCGTCGCCCGGTCCGGGGCCCCGGAGGCCGTGGCGCAGGGCGTTGCTGACGAGTTCGGAGACGACCAGGACCGCGTCGTCGGCGAGGCCGGCGCACACCTGCCAGCCTTCGAGGGTCGCCCGGGTGAACCGGCGGGCTTCCGGCACGGTGCGCGCGGAGCCGCTGAGGGCGCAGGCGGCGAAGCCGTCGGGGGCGGGCGCCCACCAGGCGTCCTCACACGGTTCCTCCCGAAGGGCGTCATGCACGGTCTCTGCCGGATGTGTGGTCATCAACATCTCCGCGAAGGGGATTTCGGGGCTGGGCCGGACTGCCTCGGAGGGCTAATATCCTCGGCAGCCGTCGCCCGGTGCAAGTGCATCTGCAATTACATCGGTAAGTACGGCGACACAGGGGCTCGTTCACGCCAAGGTGATCGCAGGCTCGGCATCGGTCGGAGGAATGCCCTCCAGCAAGGGAGCAGTTGGTATGGAGTCGGTGAGCAACGGCATGCGGGCGACCAGCATCGAAGGGGCCGTCTGGCGCAAGAGCCGCCGCAGCAACCCCAGTGGCAACTGCGTTGAACTGGCGGTTCTTTCGGACGGCGGAGTGGCGGTGCGCAACTCCCGGTTCGCCTCCGGTCCGGCACTCATCTACACCCGCGAGGAGATGGTGGCCTTCGTCCAGGGCGCCAAGGACGGCGACTTCGACGATCTCATCGCCCGGGACTGACGCGGACGCCGCCACGATTGGCGCATATGTCGACTGGATAATCCCCCCGGCTGTACGCAGCCTGGGGGCGATGGGACACTGGGCGTTCGCCCGACCACTCAGGGGAGCCAGCATGAGCGAGCGCGGCGAGCCCATCAGGAAAAGGTGCGCGCCTCGTGCATGCGAGGCCCAGCGAGGCGAGGTTTCGGCATGAGCGAGCGCGGCGAGCGAATCATGGGAAGGTGCGCGCCTCGCGAATGCGGGGCCGAGCGAAGCGGGGTTTCGGCATGAGTGCCGCGCAGCCGAGCAGCGGTCCGTCCCTGCGCCGCTATCTCGACCACCCGCGGGGCGGTCCGACCGTCCTGCGCATTGTGCTGGGCACCCAGCTGCGCCGGCTGCGGGAAGGTGCGGGCATCACCCGGGAGGCCGCCGGGGACGCCATCCGCGGTTCGCACGCAAAGATCAGCCGCCTGGAACTCGGCCGGGTGAGCTGCAAGGAGCGCGATGTCGCCGATCTGCTGACGCTCTACAACGTCACGGACGAGGCGGTCCGCGCCGACTTCCTCAAGCTGGCCCGCCGGACCAGCAGCCCCGGCTGGTGGCATCAGTACGGCGATGTGCTGCTCGGCTGGTTCGAGACGCATATCGGCCTCGAAGAGGCCGCCTCGGTGATCCGCACCTACGAAGTCCAGTTCGTGCCGGGCCTGTTGCAGACTCCGGACTATGCCCGCGCGGTGGCGCAGCTCGGCCATCCGCGGTCCTCGCCCGAGGAGATCGAGCGCCGGGTGCAGCTGCGGGTACAGCGCCAGGAGCTGCTGACCATCGCGGACGCGCCACGAGTGTGGGCGGTGATCGACGAGGCATCACTGCGCCGCCCGCTCGGCGGGCCGGAGGTGATGGCAGGTCAGCTCAGACATCTGCTGAAGATGACCGAGCTGCCGAATGTCACGCTGCAGATCGCCCCGTTCAGCCTCGGTGGGCTGGCTGCCGCCGGTGGTCCGATCACGATCCTGCGGTTCCTGGAGCCGGATCTGCCGGACATCGTCTATCTGGAACAGCTGACCAGCGCGCTCTACCTGGACAAGCGCGATGATGTGGATCATTACCTCGCGGTGATGGACCGGCTCAGCGCCCAGTCCGAGTCGCCGCGCGAATCCATGGCGATCCTGGAGCGGCTGCTCAAACAGGAGAGCTGATCCGCCCGGCGCCGGCGGAGCGGGAGCGAAACGGGGCGGGGTGCCCACCGGGGTGCCCCGCCCCGCTCCCGTGTCGCGGAGTGCCGGCGCTACGGCTTGCGGGCGACGCCGCCGTACTCGATCCACTCCTGGGTGAGCTGCTTGGGGCCGATGTCCGCGTCCGGCTTCCAGGTGGAGACCTCCACCAGGCCCGGCTCCTGGACCTCCAGCCCTTCCAGGAATCCGGCCAGTTCATGCGCCTGCCGTACCCGGCCCCACTGCCCGTGGGTGCTGACCCGCATGAATTCGGTGACGAAGTCGCGGGTCGCGGCGTCCTCGCTGACCAGCTGGCACACCACCAGGAAGCTGCCGGGCACCAGCCGGTCGGCGACCCGCTTGATCAGACCGGCCGGGTCGTCGGCGTCCGGTATGCAGTGGAGCACGGAGACGAACAGCGCGGCGACGGGCTGGTCGAAGTCGATCAGCCGCTCGACCTCGGGGCTGCCGAAGATCCCGTCGGTGTCCCGCATGTCCGCCTGGATGACGGCGGTGTTGGCGTTCTCCTCCAGCAGGGCACGGCCGTGTGCCAGCACGATGGGGTCGTTGTCGACGTACACCACGCGGGAATCCGGGTCGACCTGCTGGGCGACCTGGTGGACGTTGTCCTGGGTGGGCAGGCCTGATCCATGGTCGATGAACTGCCGGATGCCGTGTTCACGAGCCAGCCAGCGGACCACCCGCTGCAGAAAACGCCGGTTGTTGATCGCCAGCACCTGGGTGCTCGGTACGACCTTGCTCAGCTCTTCGCAGGCCTCGCGGTCGACCGCGTAGTTGTCCTTGCCGCCGAGGTAGTAGTCGTACATCCGCGCCACACTCGGGATGCTGACGTCGACGGCGCTGGACTGCGGTCGCGTTTCTTGGCTCATTCCACACTTTCCCGTCGCTTCGGCAGCCATCAGCCAGGGGGCAGCGGCCGATCGTTGCGTGATTGTACGACCACGCCCCGCAGTCCCCAACATACCTAGCGGAGGGCGGTTGTTGCAGACGAGCGACAGTGTTCCTTGTGACCGGTTGCGAGGTGACGGTGCGTCACCACACAGGCGGCCAGGCCGCGGAGAGGATTCCGGCCGATGCGGGGGGTACGGGCCGCCACCACGCCACTCACAGGCGGCGGCCCGTTCCATTTCCCGGCGACACCCAACGCCGGGCACGCCCCGCGCGGTCCGGGCCCGACCCAGGAACACCCGGGCCCTGCCGCATCCGTCCGCCTCAGCAGCCACCCGGACAACTGCCGTTGCGGAATGGAGCGTTGCGTGGGGTCGCCTACCACCGTCACCCCGCTTTACACCTCTCGATGGCAGCCCCGGCAAGCGGCGCACCCTCCCCCGTGACCTTACTTCGAAGTAAACTTACTCATCAGTAAGGCTGGGGTAGGCTGGCACGAATGAGCGATACACGCAGGCGACGCATCCCCCGGCCGGTCCGGGAGCAGCTGATCATCGACGCGGCGATCGGGGTCTTCGCCAAGCGCGGCTACCACGCCTCCTCGGTCGACGAGATCGCGGAACTCGCCGGAATCTCCAAGCCGATGGTCTATCTCTACCTCGACTCCAAGGAAGGACTGTTCCTCGCCTGTCTGCGCCGCGAGGCCGAGCGCCTGGTGGCCGCGTTCCGGGCCGCGGCGGGCCCCGCGCCCTCCCCCGAGCTACGGCTGCGGGCGGGGCTGCTGGCGTTCTTCACCTTCGTCACCGAACACCCGGACAGCTGGGTCGTGCTGCACCGCCAGGCGTCGGAGCTGAGCCCGGCGATAGCGGCGGAGCTGGCGCGGACCCGACGGGCGGTGCTGACCGAGGTCTCCGGACTGGTCCGGAGCTGCGGCGCGGAGACCTCCGGCCCCGCCCGCCCCGACGACGAGGCCGACTTCGTGGCGTACACCCTGGTCGGGGCGGCGGACTCGCTCACCGACTGGATGGTGCTCCATCCCGGCGAGCCCCCGGAGCGGATCACCGTGCGGCTGATGAACATGGTGTGGGTGGGGATGCGCAATGTCCTCGACGGGGAGGTGTGGACGACACCGGCCGAGGAGGGGTAGAGGCGCCCGCCGTCCCGACGTTCCCTACGGGTGGCCTCCCCGGCCCGGTGGGTAGGAGGGACGGATGACCATGAACAAGAGTGAACTGACGCCCCTTCCGGGAATCCCGCCCACCGCCGAGGAGATGGTCCTGGCCAACCAGGCGAACTGGGACGCCCGTACCCCGGTTCATGTGGCCAGCGAGTTCTACGGACTGGACGGCTCCCGTACCGCCGAGGACTGGTTCGCGCCGTTCGAGTGGACGGATCTCGGCGAACTGGCCGGGCGGGAGGTGCTGCATCTGCAGTGCCATCTGGGCACGGAGACGGCCGCGTTCGCCGAACGGGGCGCGGCGCACACGGTGGGGCTCGACTTCTCAGCGGCGGCGGTCGCGGAGGCCCGGCGGCTCGCCGAGGAGGGCGGCCGGACCATGGAGTTCGTCCAGGCGGATGTGCACCGGGCCCCGGAGGCGCTCGGTGGACGGCGGTTCGATGTCGTCTACACCGGCAAGGGGGCGCTGTGCTATCTGCCGGATCTGACCGCCTGGGCGGGGATCGTCAGCTCACTGCTCCGGCCCGGCGGGATGTTCTATCTGGTCGAGTTCCATCCACTGCTGGACTCGCTGGGGCCGGCCGGGGGGCCGGACCAGCAGGAACTCCTGCTCCGGAACGACTACTTAGGGGGCCGCGGTCCCCTCAGGAGCGATACGCCGTGCACCTACACCGATGGTCCGCCGGTGCAGGGAGCCACGACGAGCTATGAGTGGCGGCACGGGCTCGGGGAGGTCATCTCCGCCGTGATCGGCGCGGGGCTGACCGTCGAACTGGTGCGGGAGACCGAGCTGTTGCCCTGGAAGCGGTTCGATGCGATGGTGCCGGCCGAGAACGGCTGGTGGCGCCTTCCGCCGTCGGAGCCGATCGTTCCGCTGCTGTACGCACTGCGGGCGGTCAAGAGCTGAGCCCTCGGCCGGCCCACCCTGTCCGGTCCCGTTGGGCGCCTTGGCATCCGGGACCGGGCGGGGACTGCCGTATGCGGCTCAGCTCGCCGGCCCGTGGAACCGGCGGTGGGTCAGCGCCCACCAGACCTCGGCGAGATCTGCCGGGTCGCGGAGGTTGGTACCGGTGATCTCCTCGAAGCGCCGGAGCCGGTTGCGCAGGGTGTTGGGGTGGACGTAGAGGGTCCGCGCGGCAGCCTCCAGGCGCAGCCCCTGCCGTAGATAGGCGGCCGCGGCCTCCTCCAACTGGGCGCCGTCCTCGCCCCGTTCGGCCAGCGGGGACAGGCGGAGCCGTACCAGCTGTTCGCCCACGGCCGGCAGCGCCACGACCGTGGCCCGTAGCCCCAGCTCCTCACGGGTGAACGCCCCGACGAGCCCGAATCCGGCGGCGGCCCGCAGCGCCTGGGTGGCCCGGGTGAATTCGGTGGCGAGTCCGGACGCGGGCGCCGGGGCGCCCAGTCCCAGCATCAGGCTGCGGCACAGCCCGGCCGGGCGCCCGACCAGCAGTCCCGCCACATCCCCGTCCACGGTCGTGACCAGGGGACGCCCCGCCTCGTCCAGGGCGAGCCAGGGACGCAGCAGATCGACGGTCCGGCGGAAGACGCGGTCGCCGGGGCCGGTATGGCCCGCGGCGGCGGGGGCTCCGGGGCCCGTATGGCCCGCGGCGGCGGGGGCTCCGCCCGGGTCGCCGGGCGGGGAAGACTCGGGCAGCCGCGCACGGAAGGGGAGGCGGAGGGCGCTGTGCACGTATGGGCCGTCCGGGGTCTCCGCGTCGTCGGCCTGCCGCTCGGTCCGGTGTCCGTCGGCCGGGCCGTCGCCGGTGAACCCGGCGCCCCAGGTGCCGAAGCCGGCCGGGGACTTGTCCCACCGTGCCTCGCCGAGCAGCAGGGCGCGGACCATGGCCGCATGCCGGTGGTCCGCCGCCGGGTCGTCGCCCGGGAGGCCGACCCGGCAGCTGCGGACGATCCGCAGGGTGTTGGCGTCGACCCAGGCCCGCAGGGTCTCGGCGATCGGCAGCAGATCCTCGGCGGTCCCGCCCCGGGCGGTCATCTCCTCGCCGAACCGCCGCCAGACGATGTCCGTCCCGATCCGGTAGGCCGAGATGATGTCCTCGACGGGCACCGAACGGGCCAGGGCCGTCACCTCGTCGAGGTGTGCCGACGGGATGCCGTACGCCGGACCGCCGTCACGGCCGCTTCCCCGCGCGGCCCGCCGCTCCTCGGTCCAGCGCTGTACCAGCGAGAGGCCGTTGCGCAGGGACGCCATCACCCTCGGCCGGATCTGGTCCGCCGACACCGCCGCGTAGGAGGGGAGTTGGGCCCGCAGGCCGTCGATGACCTCATCGGTGAGCGCGTCGATCCCGGCGTGCAGCGCGGCGGCGGACTCCGGCACCGTTGTGGAAGTCTCCACCCGTCCCCTCCCGACTCGGTGTCTTTCCCCATGGCGAAAGCGATCATTCGTCGCCATGCTACGAGGAAGCCGCCCGAACCCCTACAGATGTTCGATCTTGGATGACTTTCCCCAGTCATCCGGACTCGTCCCGGCGTTCGGTGCGCGGCCCCGCTGTTCCACCCCCGTCACCCCCCCCGCACCACCAAGGAATCCCATGGCTGTTTCCTGGCGTCGCCTCGCGGTGCCCGCCGCCGCGGTCGGCGTACTCGTCCCCGCCGCGCTCGGCACCCACGCCCTGCTCTCGGGTCCCGACACGCCGCGCACGTCCTCGGCCGGCATACCCGCCACCGGCCCGACGGCCCCCGGTGCCGTACCGGACGATGCCCGCGCCTCCGGTCCGGAGGGCGCTGCCGCGGTCGCCCGGCCGTCCGACGCACCCACCCGTTCCGGCAATTCGGTCTCCGTGCAGCTCTCGTCGTACGACGCGCAGCGCAAGCAGGCCGAGCTCAAGCCGTCGGCCGGCAAGACCGTACGGACCGGTGATGTGATCGCCGCCGCGCCCAACCGGCACGCCCCCTCGGGCGCGCTGTTCAAGGTCGGCAAGGTCACCGGCTCCCGCGACGGCAAGGTCCGGGTGACCACGTCCCCCGCCACGCTCTCGGAGCTGCTCGGCGATCAGAAGGTGGACCAGCGCTCGGCGTTGCAGCCCGGTGAGATCTCGGTCAAGCCGCTGTCCTCGGGTGTCACCGTCAAGAAGCCCGCTTCCGGCGCCGGTTCGGACAGCGGCGGCCCGGCCACTCCGTCCGGCGGTCCGGACACGCCGTCCGGCAGCCCGGACGCCACCGCCTCCGGCTCCCCGAGCCCGTCGGCGTCCGACTCCTCCGGGGTGCGCACCCAGCTCGTCCCCTCCGGCACCAGCCCGGCCCCCAGCTCCTCCGGCAGCGCGCTGTCGCCCGAGGCGCGCAAGGCGCTCACCACCCTGCGGCTGGGCGTCAATGTGCCGCTGCCCAAGGGCGTGCAGGCAACCGCCAAATCGCCCGCCCGGCTGTCCGGCGAGGTGTCGTTCCGGCCGGAGCTGATCTTCCAGTACGAGAAGCGCGGCGGGCTGAACCTGCTGCCGCAGCGCGCGGCCATCGGCCTGGGCGGCTCCTACGGCTATGGCTGGCAGGTGCACGGCAAGGTGCGGGGTAAGGCGGACACCGGGCAGGTCGCGGTGCCGCTCGCGGCGGTCACCGGACGGCACGTCTTCTGGGTGGGCCCGGTTCCCGTCGTGGTCAGCACCGAGGTCACCTTCACCTACCGCTTCAACGCTGACGGCCGCATCGTGCTCGACGCCGACCAGCGCACCTCCGGTTCGTTCGCCGTCGGCGCGAAGTACGACCGCAGCCAGGGCTGGCAGCCGCTGCACGAGGCCCGGCAGCAGACCAAGGGCACGGCGCCGCGGGTCGAGGGCGCGGCCTCCGCGACGGCCCGTATCGGGGCGCGGGCCGAGGTGTTCCTCTACGACACGGCGGGCGTGGGCGGCGAGCTGTCCGTCCACCTCACCGGACGGGCCGCCGGGGCGACCGGTGGCGGGACCCCGGCGTGGGCGCTCAGCGCGGGCTACGACCTGAAGACCGAGCTGATGCTGCAACTGAAGATCTTCGGCATCCAGATCGCCGATCTGCGGACCACACCGTTCGCCCTGCACGACGAGCGGAAGCTCTTCGGACGGGGGAAGCTGCCCGCCGCCTGAACCTTCACCTGACCGACGCCGGCACCCCCGGGGGACACCTGTCCCCGGGGGTGCCGTGCGCTGCGTACGTGTGCCGATCCCGCGGACGCCCGCACCGGCCCGGTCGCGGTCACCCCAGCCGCCGGTAGACCGAGCACAGCAACTGGTCCTTCGCCGGACCGCCGACCCGCCACTCCAGATGCCAGGTGTCGGGCCCGACGGCGGTGAAGGTCCCCTCATACCGGTCCGCGGCACAGGGGTGGACGGCGGTCCACCGGCCGGTCCGCAGGTCGAGGTCGTGGAAGGGCCGTCCGTCGGCGAACTCGATCGCGGCGGTGCCGTCCGGGCGGGGCCGTACGCGCAGGGTGCGGCTCACCGGAGCCACCGTCCCGCCCCAGCTCAGCTGTCCCTCCTCGCTGTGCAGCAGCCCGCCGCCGGCCGCATCGGGCCGGAATGCGGCGGTGCCGCGGAAGCTGCCCTCGGCGCCGGTCCGCAGGTCGGAGACGGTGCGCTCGATGCTCCAGCGCCCGGAGAGGTACGCCGCGACGTCGGGGACGGGGTGCCGCCCGGTGGCCGACTCCTCCCGATCCCGATCCCCATCCCGCTCCGGCTTCCGGTCCCGGCCCAGCTCGCTGCCCATCCGTCCATTCTCCCGTCCGCCCGCCCGCGTCACTCCGTCGGCCCCACCCGGTGCCGCTCCCCTCTCCCCCGGCCCCTCGTACCGTGCGGAGCCGCACCGCCCGTCTTACTCTCGGTGCAGTGATCGTCACCCAGGTCCGCACGGCGGGCCGGCCGGCGGCCTGACGCCGCCGGCCGGGGCGGCCGCGCCCGCCGCGGCCGCCCCGTACGAGCCCGGAGACCGGAGGCACCACCATGCCGGAGCTGTTCATCGGCGGTCAGTGGACCGCAGCGGCCGACGGGCAGGTGCGCGAGATCCGCTGCCCCGCGGACGGCACGCTGGTCGCGACCGTGGACGAGGGCGGGCCGAAGGAAGCGGCGGCGGCGATCTCCGCGGCCCGTACGGCGTTCGACGACGGGTCCTGGCCCCGTACCCCGGCGGCCGAGCGCGGCCGGCTGGTGCTGCGCGTCGCCGAGCTGCTGGAGCGCGACCGGGACGTGCTGGCCCGGGCCGAGTCGCTGGACACCGGCAAGCGGCTGGTCGAGAGCGGCTACGACATGGACGACATCGCCAACTGCTTCCGCTACTTCGGCAACCTCGGCGCGGCCGGGGGCACCGACCGGGTGGTGGACGCCGGTGCCACGGAGATCGCCAGCACGGTGCATCATGAGCCGCTCGGTGTCTGCGCGCTGATCACCCCGTGGAACTACCCCCTGCTGCAGACCGCCTGGAAGGTCGCGCCCTGTCTGGTCACGGGCAACACCTTCGTCCTGAAGCCCAGTGAGCTGACTCCGCACACCGCCATCCACCTCATGCGGCTGCTGGCCGAGGCCGGACTGCCCGACGGGGCCGCCAACCTGGTGCTGGGCACCGGCCCGGCCGTGGGAGCGCTGCTGACCGAGGACCCGCGGGTGGACATGGTGTCGTTCACCGGCGGTCTGGTCACCGGCCGGCGCATCATGGCCGCGGCGGCCCCCACCGTGAAGAAGATCGCGCTGGAGCTGGGCGGCAAGAACCCGAACATCGTCTTCGCGGACGCCGACTTCGACACCGCCGTGGACTACGCCCTGATGGCGGTCTTTCTGCACTCCGGGCAGGTCTGCTCGGCGGGCGCCCGGCTGCTCGTCCAGGAGGAGCTGCACGATGCCTTCGTCGACGAACTGGTCTCCCGCGCCCAGCGGATCCGGCTCGGCGGGCCGTTCGACGAGCATGCCCGCACCGGCCCGCTGATCTCGGCCGCGCACCGCGCAAAGGTCGAGGCGTATGTGTCGGCCGGGCTCGACGAGGGCGCCGTACTGCTCTGCGGCGGCTCCGCACCCGACGATCCGTCGCTGGCGAACGGCTTCTACTACCTGCCGACCGTGCTGGACGAGTGCACCCCGGACATGTCCGTCGTCCGCGACGAGAGCTTCGGCCCGGTGCTGACCGTCGAGCGGTTCCGCGACGAGGACGAGGCGGTCTCGCTCGCCAACGACACGGTGTACGGACTGGCCGGGGCGGTGTGGACCCAGGACAGCGAGCGTGCCCACCGGGTCGCCGCCCGGCTGCGCGCGGGAACCGTGTGGATCAACGACTTCCATCCTTATGTGCCACAGGCGGAGTGGGGCGGGATGAAGCAGTCGGGCGTCGGCCGTGAGCTGGGGCCCGCGGGGCTGGCCGAGTACCAGGAGGCCAAGCACGTCTGGCGCAACACCGCGCCACGGCCGCAGAGGTGGTTCGAGTGACCGGTCCCGAACCCTCCCGCCCCGGCACCCGGGCCGACGGTTCGCACGACGACGACGCGATCGCCGAGCTCGGCTACAAGCCGGAACTCAAGCGCACGCTGGGCAACTTCCACACCTTCGCCGCCGGAATCAGCTATATCTCCATCCTCACCGGCACCTTCCAGCTGTTCTACTTCGGTATCGCCCATGGCGGCCCGGCGTACTGGTGGTCCTGGCCGATGGTCTTCGCCGGACAGCTGATGGTGGCGCTGTGCTTCTGTGAGCTGGCCGCCCGTTATCCGGTGGCCGGATCGGTCTACAACTGGGCCAAGAAGCTGGGCGGCCCGCACATCGGCTGGCTCGGCGGCTGGATGATGGTGACCGCGACCATGGTCTCGCTGTCCGCGGTGGCGCTGGCCTACCAGGTGACGCTGCCGCAGATCTCGTCGTGGTTCCAGTTCATCGGCGACGGCACCGGCAAGTCCGCGGCCGAGAACGCCGTACTGCTCGGCACCGTGCTGATCACCTTCACCACCCTGGTGAACGCCTTCGGCGTCAAGCTCATGGCGCGGATCAACTCCGCGGGCGTGGCGATCGAGCTGATCGCCGCCATCGTCCTGATCCTGCTGCTCGCCGCGCATGTCACCCGCGGCCCCGCCGTGGTGACGAACACCTTCGGTCTGGGCGAGGGCGAGAGCCTCGGCTACTTCGGCGCGTTCCTGACCGCGTCACTGGCCTCGGCCTACGTCATGTACGGCTTCGACACCGCCTCGTCGCTCGGTGAGGAGTCCAAGGACCCCGGCCGCAACGCGCCCCGCGCGATCCTGCGGGCACTGGTCGCGTCCTTCCTCATCGGCGGTCTGATCCTGCTCTTCGCCCTGCTCGCCGTGCCCGATCTGCAGGCCGAACAGCTGAAGGTGGACGGGCTGCAGTACGTGGTGCTCTCCACGCTCGGCTCGACCGTGGGGCAGATCGTTCTCTGGTGTGTGGTCATCGCGATCACCGTGTGCGAACTGGCGGTGCACACCGCCGGCATCCGGCTGGCGTTCGCGATGGCCCGGGACAACAACCTCCCGGCCGCCTCCCTGCTCGCCAAGGTCAGCCCGCGCTTCCAGACGCCGGTGCTGCCGGCCGTGGTCATCGGGCTGGTGGCGGTCGGCATCCTGGTCATCAACGTCAACCAGCCGCAGATCTTCTCGGTGATCACCAGCATCGCGATCATCATGATCTATCTGGCGTATCTGTCGGTCACCCTGCCGATGCTGGTCCAACGGCTGCGGGGCAACTGGACCCCGGCCAAGGGCAAGTTCTCCCTCGGCAGGTTCGGCATTCCGGTGAACGTCCTGGCGGTGCTCTGGGGCATCGCGATGTCCCTCAACCTCGCCTGGCCGCGTGCCGCGGTCTACAACGCGACCGGTCCGCAGCACTGGTATCTGCGCTGGGGCGCCTTCTTGTTCATCGGCGTCGTGGCGCTCGGCGGTTTCGCCTACTACTGGTTCGTCCAGCGCAAGCGCACGGGCGTCCTCGCCATGCACGCCGCCCTCCGCCCTGACGGCGGCACCCCGGGCGACGCCGGCAACCCGACCCCCTGATCTGGAGACGGCACGATGTCCGAAGAGGCCCCTGTGGACGAGTTCGACTATGTCGTGGTCGGCGGCGGCACGGCCGGCGCCGTCGTGGCGGCCCGGCTCAGCGAGGATCCGAGCGTCACCGTATGCCTGCTGGAGGCCGGCCCCTCCGACGCCGGCGACGAGAACGTCCTGCGCCTGGACCGCTGGATGGGGCTGCTGGAGTCCGGCTACGACTGGGACTATCCGGTCGAGCCACAGGAGAACGGCAACAGTTTCCTGCGGCACGCCCGCGCCAAGGTGCTCGGCGGCTGTTCCTCGCACAACTCCTGTATCGCCTTCTGGGCCCCGGCCGAGGACCTCGACGAGTGGGCCGCGATGGGCTGTACGGGCTGGAGCGCGGCCGACTGCTTCCCGCTCTACCAGCGGCTGGAGAACAACGACGCCGCCGGCGACCACCACGGCCGCAGCGGCCCGGTCGTCCTGCGCACCGTCCCGCCCCACGACCCCTGCGGTGCGGCCCTCCTGGAGGCCTGCGCCGCGGCCGGTATCCCGACCACTGCCTTCAACACCGGCGAGACCGTCATCCGCGGCGCGAACTGGTTCCAGATCAACTGCCGCCCCGACGGCACCCGTTCCTCCGCCTCGGTGTCCTACCTCCACCCCGTCATGGGCACCCGCAAGAACCTCGACGTACGCACCGGCCTTCAGGCCAAGCGCCTGAATTTCGACTCCGCACGGCACTGCACCGGCGTGGACTACCTCGCCCCCGACCTGATCCACACCCGCACGGTCAACGCCCGCCGGGAGACCGTCGTCTCCTGCGGCTCCATCGACTCCCCGAAGCTCCTGATGCTCTCCGGCATCGGCCCGGCCACCCATCTGCGCGCCACCGGTATCGAACCGATCGTCGACTCCCCCGGCGTCGGCTCCTACCTCCAGGACCACCCGGAGGGCGTGATCATGTGGGACGCCAAGCAGCCCATGGTCCGCTCCTCCACCCAGTGGTGGGAGATCGGCATCTTCGCCGACACCGAGCCCGGCCTGGACCGCCCGGACCTGATGTTCCACTACGGCCAGGTGCCCTTCGACATGAACACCTACCGCCGCGGCTACCCCACCTCGGAGAACGCCTTCTGTCTCACCCCGAACGTCACCCGCGCCCGCTCCCTGGGCACCGTGCGCCTGCGCACCCGCGACTTCCGTGACAAGCCCAAGGTCGACCCGCGCTACTTCACCGACGAACACGATCAGCGCGTCATGATCCACGGCCTCCGGCTCGCCCGCGAGATCATCTCCCAGTCCCCCATGGCCGGTTGGGCCGGCACCGAACTCGCCCCGGGCCCCTCCGCCCACTCCGACACCGAGCTCCTCGACTACATCCGCACCACGCACAACACCGTCTACCACCCCTCCTGCACGGTCCGGATGGGCGCCGCCGACGACCAGGTCACACCGCTCGACCCCCAGCTGCGGGTCAAGGGCGTCACGGGTCTGCGGGTGGCCGACGGTTCGGTGATGCCGTTCCTGCCGGCCGTGAATCCGTGCGTCACCACGATGATGATCGGGGAGAAGTGCGCGGACATGATGCGGAGCGGCTGACCGGCGCACACAAAAGACCTACGAGGTGGGCTCCCTTCGCCGGCATTGTCCGGATCAGGTGCTTGGGGGTCGCCGTCCGGTCTTACGACCTTTCGGCCTCTCAGCCCGACCTTTCCTCTTGTCCTCGGCGAGAGCCAGAGCTCCCTTCCCCGAGGCCAGTCCGGTCGAACTCCCTCGCTCGCCCCGTAGGCCGGTCTTCAGGATACTCCCAAACAAAGGGGATGGAACAGACAATTTGGATACCTCTTGCCCCGCTGTCCCAGAAATGCAGAAAACCCCTGCTCAGCAGGGGTTTGACCGGTGCTCGAGGGAGCCTTGAGTGCCCCTCCCAGACACCCACCCTTCAGGCCTCCGACCTGCAAAAACACCAGCCTGAAGGGATCTGGCCACCCCTCGAGATCACGCGCTCGCTGCCGGGCACTCCGGAGCATTCCGATGCACACGCCGCCTGATGCGCCCTACGAGTGCGACCCGCCCGCCCGGACGAGGGCCTCGAAAACCTGGACACAGTGCTCAATCAGGCGCTCGGTCGGGATGTCCACTTCCTTGCTGTGCCAGGCGGTCACCGCCTGAGCCATCGCCCCGATGACGGAGAGGGCCGTCATGCGGAGTTGGGTCTCAGGTGTGCCCGGCGGCAGGATGTCGCGGATCACGGCGGCGACAAGATCGACGAAGCGCAGGAAGCCCACGCGGGCATGCTGTCGCACGACGTCGTTGACGCCGTGCACCTCGATGAAGATCAGGCAGGCCTTGCGCGGGTCTGCGGCGAGTTCGCGCACGAATGCCTCGACCGTGGCCTGCTCTCGCTCCGGGGAGGTCTGGGGCGCCGAGGCCGCCGCCTGCGCGATGCGGTCCAGCAACTGCTCGGTCACGGTGTCGAACACGGCGAGGAGGAGAACCTCCCGGTTGGCAAAGGATTCGTAGAAGTAGCGGTCGGTGAGTCCGGCCTCGCGGCACAGGTCCTTGCCCCCGGTGGCCATGTAACCCCGGGTGGTGAAGAGCTTGAGACCTGCCTCGATCAGCTTCGTTCGCCGAGCGGCGATGCGCTCGGAGGCGCCGACCCCGGCGTAGGCGCGGACGGGCGGATGGGGGGTTGTCATGGCAGTCAGTCTAATTGACGAACGGGTTCTTCAGTTTTAGCATTCTGACTACCGCAGTAGTCGGTTTTGCTGTCGATCCGAGCTGACTCGCTCGCCACATCGGCGTAACCCTGAACAACGGAGCCGCGAAGATGAACCAGCACTCGAACCAGCGAGGCAAAGCCTCATCCAGCCTTGCCCTGTGGGCGGTGGTCGCCGTGTTCACGCTGTGCGCGCTACTGTCGCCGGTGCTTCCCAGCGCCCTGGCCGACCTGGCGTTCGTCGGTCCCCTGATTGTTTTCGGGGCGGTGCACGGCACGAAGCGTTACGGCTGGCGGGCCGTGGTGACCTTCGCCGTCATCACGCTGGTCGTCAGCAACATCATGGAGAACCTGAGCATCATCACGGGCTTCCCCTTCGGCCACTACCACTACACGGACGGACTGGGCGCCAAGCTCTTCCTCGTACCGTTGCTCATCGGACCCGCATACATCGCTGTCGGGTATCTGTCATGGGTGATGGGCACCGTCCTGATCGGACCCGTGCGAAGGGGATCGGGCCTGTTCAACACCGTGGCCGTCCCCGCCGTCGCCTCGTTCGCGATGGTCTTCTGGGACATCTGCATGGACCCCGGAATGGCCACCGTGCAGCAGAACTGGATCTGGGAGGAAGGGGGTGGCTTCTTCGGCGTACCGCTGGTCAACTACCTCGGCTGGTTCCTCACGGTCTACCTGTTCTTCCAGCTGTTCGCGCTCTTCCTGCGCCACCGCGGCGAGGCCACGGTCGACGTCATACCGCTGCCGAAGTCGTACTACTACCAAGCCATCGCCATGTACGCCGCCGTCGCGCTCAAGTACCCGACTCGCTACCTTGCCGGACTTGTCAGTGGTGACAGCGAGTCGGTGACGGATGCGGCCGGCCACACGTGGTGGACCGGGGACATCGATGAGACCGCCGCGCTGATGAGCATCGTCACCATGTTCTTCGTGGCCGTCCTCGCCGCACTGCAGCTCGCCCAGGGGCGCCCCACCCTGCCGAGGACGGACCACCCGGACACTCCGACCCTGAGCGCAGCCGGTCAGCGATCCTCATGACCACGGGCACCTCCATCGCCCCGCTCCGTTGCCGCAGTTGAGAAACCACCTCATTCAGCGCGCACCATCAAGAAATCGATGGAGCGCCCGCCCCGGGCTTGCCGGCATCCACAACCGGCAAGCCCGGCGCCGCACGCCGCGCCGGGATCCGTTCCGGGGTCCCCTTCTGCTGCGGGTCCGACCTGGAGACGGGAGGGGGGAGAACCTCGAAGCGGCCTCCGTCAGCGTCCGGCACCGCTCACCGGAGAAACAGAAAGACCCCAGATCAACTGGGGTCCCTGTTGGTGTCCGAGGGGGGACTTGAACCCCCACGCCCGATAAAGGGCACTAGCACCTCAAGCTAGCGCGTCTGCCATTCCGCCACCCGGACTAGGTGTGATCTTCGCGGGGCGTTCCCCGCGGCGACATGGACAACAATACCAAGCTTTCGGAGTGCCCTTCACCTGCATATCCGTCGCCCACATAACCTCGATTTATGGGCAATGAGGGACATATCGCACATATCAGTGGTCCGCGCAGGCCACGTGCGCTGTCACCGCTGCGGGAGCATCTGCGGGACACCTTCTGGTTCGCGCCGTCGGCGGGGCTGGTGGGTGCGGTGCTGCTGTGGTGGGGGGCATCGACGCTCGACCTGGAGATCGTCGCGCTGCTGCAGCGCGAGAAGGCGTATGCGGCGGTCCGGGAACTGGTGTCGATCGCCGAGGACACCAGGACGATCGTGACGACGATCAGCTCGGCGATGATGACCTTCATCGGTGTGGTCTTCAGCATTTCGCTGGTCGCCGTGCAGATGGCCAGCGGTCAGCTCACCCCGCGGGTGGTGCGGATCTTCATCCGCAGCCGGATCAGCAAGATCACGCTCACGGTGTTCCTGGCGACCTTCCTCTTCTCCCTGCTGGTGCTCACCTCGTACGAGAGTGAGACCAATGTCCGGCAGATCACGTCGGTGCCCGTGGTGCAGAGCCTGCTGACAATGGTCCTGGTGGGGCTCAGCCTCGTGCTGTTCATCGCGTATGTGTCGGCCACGCTGCGGCTGATGCAGGTGGGGCCGGTGGTCGACCGGATCACCCGGGAGACGCTGCGGATGCTGGCGCGGCAGGGCACGGGCGGGGAGGGCGCGGAGGACCGGGCCTCCCTGGCGCCCGAGACGGGGCGCGTGGCGCATGCGGGCCGGGCGGGGGTCGTGCTGGATGCGCATGTGGCGCGGCTGGTGCGGGTGGCGCGGCGGCAGGGCGTGGTGCTGCGGCTGATTCCTCGGATCGGGGATTTCGTGCTGCCGGGGACGCCGGTGCTGGCGGTGCACGGCGGGACGACGCCGCCCCGGTGGGCGCTGCGGCGCACGGTGTCGGTGGGGGTGGAGCGCACCTTTCACCAGGATCTCGGGCTCGGGCTGCGGCAGTTGTCGGACATCGCGCTGCGTGCGCTGTCGCCGGCGGTGAACGATCCGACCACGGCCGTGCAGTGCCTGGACCGGATCGTGCAGATTCTCGCGGCGGTGGTACGGCGGCCGCTCGGGGCGGTGCACCACCGGGACCGGCGGGGAACCGTACGGCTGGTGCAGAACGTGCCGGGCTGGGCCGATCTGGTGGACCTGGGGCTCACCGAGATCCGGGCGGCCGCCGTGCACAGTCCGCAGGTCACCCGGCGGATGCTGGCCGGGATCGATGATCTGCTGCTGCTCGCGCCGGAGCCGCGCCGCGAGCCGCTGGTGCGGCACCGCACGCTCCTGTTGCAGGCGGTGGAGCGTGCGGTGCCGTCGGCGCCGGACCGGCGGTTCGCCTCGTCCCCCGATCGGCAGGGGATCGGCTAGGACCGCCGGTTCCGTGTCCTGGTTACGGCATCAGGTGGTAGTCGGGGAAGTTGCCCGGCGGGCGTTCGGGCGCCCGGCCTTCGGTGACCGCGCGGACGAGGAGTTCGCCGCCGACGAACGCACCGCTCCAGGAGTTGCCGAAGCCGCCGAAGAGCTCCTCGCGGTCGCCCCGGGAACGGGGCTTGCCGTGGCCGACCTTGAAGGCGCGGATCTGCGGTGCCAGGCGGTCGTAGGTGTCCTTGTCGTCACAGGAAAGGCTGGCGACCAGGGCGCCGTTGCTGGCGTTCATGGCGGCGAGGAGTTCCGCCTCGGTGTCGACGAGGACGAGGGTGTCGACGGGGCCGAACGGCTCGGCGTGGTGGAGCGGGGAGGACGGGGGCGGGGCCAGGAGGGTGGTCGGCGGGAGGTAGGCCGAGGTGTCCTGGGAGGGCAGGAAGTGACCGTCCGCCAGGCTGCCGCGGTGCAGGGGGACCGCGCCCCGGGAGATCGCCTCGCTGGTGAGGTCGGCGAGTTCCTTGGCCTTGGCGGCGTTGATCAGCGGGCCGAAGTCGAGCTCGGGGAGCGGATCGGCGGGGTCGGCGACGGCCAGGGGGTGGCCGAAGCGGACGCTGCGGACGGCCGGGAGGTAGGCGGCGAGGAAGTCGGCGAAGGCCTCGCGCTGGACGACGAAGCGGGGGTAGGCGGTGCAGCGCTGCTTGGCGTAGTCGAAGGTCTTGCGGAGCAGCGGCGTCAGGGCCGGCCAGTCGGTGAAGTTCCAGATGCCCCAGGTGTTGAGGCCCTCTTGTTCGAGGATGTGGCGTTTGCCGAGGTCGGCGACCGCGGTGGCGACCCGGGCGCCGGTGTCCCGCCCGCCGACGAAGGAGACACAGCCGATTTCGGGTGAGCGGACGAGGGAGGGCGAGAGCTCCTTGCCACTGCCGCTGACCAGGGTGGCCGGGACGCCCTCCCGAGCGGCCAGGGCGCAGGCGAGGGTGAGACAGACCAGACCGCCGTCGGTGGGCGTCTTGGCGATCACCGCATTGCCGGCCAGCGCCTGCACGAGCATCGCGTGGATCAGGACCGACATCGGGTAGTTCCAGCTGGCGATGTTGCTGACCGGGCCGGGCAGCGGGGTGCGGTCGACGAGCATCCGGTCGATCTCGGAGACGTACCAGCGGACCCCGTCGATGGCCCGGTCGACGTCCGCCTGCGCGAGCTTCCAGGGTTTGCCGATCTCCCAGACGAGGAGGAGCGCGAGCAGTTCGCGGTGTTCGGTCAGCGCGTCGAGGGTGGCGGAGATCCGGGCCTTGCGTTCGGCCAACGGGACCTGGCGCCAGGCACGGTGCTGGTCGAGGGAGGCGCGTACGGCGTGCAGCGCGGCGTCCGCGTCGAGCCGGGGCGGGCCGGCGGTGGGGCTCCCGTCGACGGGGCTGGTGGCGGGCAGCGGGTGGCCGTCCGGGTGCCAGGCGGCGCCCCAGAGGTTGAGGGCCTGGTCGTCGCGGAACGCCTCGGGGGCCGCGGCCAGACTGCGCTGCCAGGCGTCCTGCCAGGACGTACCGGGCTTCAGGACGAGCGTCGGGACGGGCGCGGGGCGGGCGCTCCGCCGCGGGTCCGCGGGGGATTCGGGGGTGGTGGCCATCGTGTGTCTCCGCTCTCGGTGCACGGCCGGAGGGGCAGGGTGGTGGCGCTCGGGCGGCTCCCGGGGGAACCGTGTTACTGGACGGTAGTGGGCGCGGTGACACTGCGGGACGGTCCGGCATCAGGTATGGCGAGTGTCACTCGGCGTGGGCGGCGGGGCCAGCTGGGTGAGGCGACCGTGGGGCGGATGGTCAAGGACGAGCTGCGCCAATCTGCGGGGAGAGGGGCATCCGGGGGCCCGCCCCGCCGCCGAACTGCGTTCAGGGCGTGGTGGTTCGCGGCCGGGGCGCCGTCGGCTTCGCGGCCGGTGGGCCGTGGGCTTCATGGCCGGTGGGCCGTGGGCTTCGCGGCCGGGGCGCCGTCGGCTTCACGGCCCGGTGTGCTGCCGGCCGCGTCGGAGACGAGGGCGCCCGCGGGGCGGTGCCGCGCGGGCGGTGCGACGGCGTCCGTCGTGCGTACGGGGCTCAGCCCGTGGCGGGTCCGGCTGATTCCACCGGTTCCGTCGACGCCTCGTGCGTACGGTCGGCGATCGCCCGGTGGTGGCGGACGACCTCGCCGATGATGAAGTTCAGGAACTTCTCGGCGAACGCCGGGTCCAGCTTGGCGTCCTCGGCCAGCCGGCGCAGCCGTTCGATCTGCGCGGCCTCCCGGGCCGGGTCTGCGGGCGGCAGGCTGTGCCGGGCCTTGAGTTCGCCGACCTGCTGGGTGCACTTGAAGCGCTCGGCGAGCAGATGCACCAGGGCGGCGTCGAGGTTGTCGATGCTGCCGCGCAGGTAGCGCAGCCGCTCACGGGCCGCCTCGTCGGCGACGGAGGCCGCTTCGCCGGCCGCCGGTGCTGTCCCTTCGCTCATGTGCGTCTCGCCATTCGTGGTCGGTCGGGTGCCTGATGCGGTGTCGTGCTTCGGGCACGTCCTGCGTGATCGGCTGCACATTACCCGGACAGAGGCCGGTGACCTGGGCTGGTCTCGCGGATCGGACCGGGTAGGTGGGGTGGGGTGGCCTGATCCGGCCGGGTCGGTGGGAGGGTGCCGGCATCGATCACAGGCGCCGGAGGCGAGCGCGGTCCGGCGGTGGTGCCGGGAGCCGACAGTGAGGGCCGCGCGAGCAGAGCACCCGAAACGGTGAAGAGGGCCGGGATACGGAGGAGTTCGGCACGGGATCAGCGGCGGTGACCGAGGCCGCCGGTGCCGGTGACTCCCCCTCGTAAGGAGGCGGTGTCTTCGGTAAGCCCGGTGGCGGGATCCCCCACAGATCCCGTCACCGGGCCGTTCCTCGCGGGCCACGGCGTCGGCCGGCCCGGAATCCGGGGCGCTGACCAGGCCCCGGTTCAACCACCTACCCACACCACGACCCGGCCATCCCTCCGTCTTCCTCCTGTTTCTTCTCCTGTTTCTCCCATGGCCGGCCGGGCTCATGATCGTGACCCGGTCCGCGGCCGGCCGTCGTACGCGGGAGCGGCCGCGTCCCGGCGACCGCGGCACCCCCGGCGTCCACCTCCGGACAACCGAGGTCGCCGCACGCGCGTCCCCTGCCCCCTCCTGGACGACCCCGCTGCTCCGCCGCACGGGTCACGTCCGGAAAGGGGCAACTCCTGTGAGAATGTGGCCCGTCGACAGCAGGCCGCCGGCCGACCACCGGCCGCCGGAGAGTGCAGGGGGACCCGCCGTATGAACTCGAATCGCTTCCAGATCGCAGGTGCCGATGTCGCCGTCGTGGGCGGCAGTATCGCCGGTTGCGCCACGGCACTGGCCGCGCATCGCGCCGGCGCGGGCCGGATCACCGTCCTCGAACGCACCGCCGGCCACCTCGCCGACCGCGGTGTCGGCCTGGCGGTGCACGACGCCCGGTACGCCGAACTCGCGGCCGCCGGATACCTGGATGCCGCCATGCCCTGGGTGCAGCTGACCACCCGCCGCTGGTACCACCGCGACGGCACCGCACCGCTCGGCCGCCCGCTCGCCGTCCTGCCCTTCCCGTTCCGCTCGTACTGCTGGGGGCCACTCTGGCGGGAGTTACGGCAGCGGCTGCCGGAGGAGACCGTTTTCCGGTCAGGCGTACGGGTCGCCGGGGTCAGCCATTCCGCGGACGGCGCCACCCTGCAACTCGACGACGGCGGAATCGGCAGCGACAAGAGCGGCGGCGCGCGGCCTCACGCCGGGCGCCGTACGGAGCGCTTCGACCTGGTCATCGGCGCCGACGGCTACCGCTCGACGGTCCGCGACGCCGCGTTTCCCCAGGTGCGGCCCGGCTACGCCGGCTATCTGGCCTGGCGCGGCGCCGTCCCCGCCGAGCGGCTGGCGGCACTCGACCTGCCGGGCCTGCCGGCCACTCCCTGGGCGGTGGAGGACTGTATCTACGTCGTCTTCCCCGGCGGTCACGTCATCATCTACCGCATCCCGGACGGCCACGGCGGCCACCGCGCCAACTGGGTCCTGTACACCGCCCCGCCCGCCGGTCCCGACCTGGCGCTGGACACCCCCACCAGCCTGCCGCCCGGCACCCTCACCGACGCCCTGCACACCCATCTCGCCCATGTCACCGACGAGTTGCTGCCGCCTTACTGGGGCGGGCTGATCCGGCTGACGCCCCGCGAAGAGATGTTCATCCAGCCGATGTACGACTTCACGGCGCCGCGCTACACCGCCGGCCGGCTGCTGCTCGCGGGCGATGCGGCCACCGTCGCCCGCCCGCACACGGCCGGCGGTGCGGTGAAGGCACTGCAGGATGCCGCCGCCCTGGAGGCGGCGCTGCGCGCCGTACCGGAGCGGCCGGATGCGCTGGACGCGTACGGCGCCGAGCGCGGTGCGACCGGCCGGGCGATGGTCGAGCTGGGACGGCGGCTGGGCCGGTTCCTGGTGCAGGACACCCCGGACTGGCGGACGCTGGACCAGGCCGGCCTGGCGGCGGCCTGGTCCGCGGCCGACGGCTCGGGCGCGTTCGGGGGCCGCGAGATGCAGAACTGACACCGCCCGTCCCCGGCGCACCGCCCCACCCGCCCTGTGCAGGAGAATGAGAACGCCGAGGTCACCTCGCCCCCACGACAGCCCGGTGGCCACGGCGATCTCCGTATCGGCGATCTCCGTATCAAGGGCCGCTTGGGCCGACGACACATACAGCACCGGGACTGCGCCCGCCCGGTGCGGACGGGACTGATCAGACATGGGACGGGTCACCGAGCGACGCCGCGTCATCCGCATCCGCGACGGTGCCGTGAGCACCCGCCCGGACACCCTCGTCGCCGAGGAGCCGCTGGAGATCCGGCTCGGCGGCAAGCCGCTGGCGATCACCATGCGCACCCCGGGGGACGACTTCGCGCTCGCCGCCGGCTTCCTCGTCAGCGAGGGCGTCCTGGCGAGCGCCGCCGAACTGGCGAACATCGTCTACTGCGCGGGGGCCACCGGTGAGGGAGGGAGCAACTCCTACAACGTGGTCGATGTCCGGCTCGCGGACGGGGTTCCGGTCCCGGACATCTCCCTGGAGCGCAATGTCTACACGACCTCGTCGTGCGGACTGTGCGGCAAGGCCAGCCTGGACGCGGTGCGCACCACCGCCCGCTGGCCCCTGGACACCTCCCCCGACACCCCGGTCCGGATCGAACCGGCGACGCTCAGCACCCTCCCCGACCGACTGCGGGCGGCCCAGCGGGTGTTCGAGCGGACGGGTGGCCTGCATGCCGCGGCGCTGTTCACGACGGACGGCGAGCTGCTCGACATCCGGGAGGACGTGGGGCGGCACAACGCCGTCGACAAGATCGTCGGACGGGCGCTGCAACAGGGGCAGCTGCCGCTGTCCTCCTGTGTGCTGATGGTCTCCGGCCGGGCCTCGTTCGAGCTGGTGCAGAAGGCGGTGATGGCGGGCATTCCCGTGCTGGCCGCGGTCTCGGCGCCGTCCTCGCTCGCCGTCGATCTGGCCGTCGAGACCGGGTTGACCCTGGTCGGGTTTCTGCGCGGCGCCTCGATGAATGTGTACGCGGGTGAGCACCGGCTCGCGCTGAGCGCGGCGGCCTCCACGGACTGAGGCGCACACCGCGCACGGCCCGGCGGCCGAACCTCACCCCTCCGGCAGCGCGATCCGGGTCAGCAGGGCGATCAACTGCTCGCGTTCGGCTGGGGTCAGGGCCGCGGTCAGCTCCGCGTTGGCCTCGTCGCCGAGCTGCTGGGTGCGGCGCAGCCGCCGCCGGCCGTCGGCGGAGATCTCGACGGCGTTCTTGCGCCGGTCCTTGGGGTCGGGGGTGCGGGTCACCAGCCCGTCCTTCTGAAGGTCGTTGACGATCGCGACCATGTCCTTGGGGTCGATGGCCAGCGTCCGGCCGAGCTCCGCCTGGGAGACCGGACCGAGTTCGTCGACCGCCGAGAGGACGGCGTGATGCATCATCCGCATGCCTTCGGCGGCGAGGGCGTCGGCGACCAGGCGGTGGCCGCGGGCGGCGGCGCGGCCCAGCAGCCAGCTGGGGAGCGCGCGGATACGGCTGGGGGCATAGGGAGTGTCGGCCATGGGGCCACCGTAGCGAGAAACCCATTGGAGGGCCCAACGAAAAACCATTGGCAGCACCAATGATTTGGCGTTATCGTTGGGGGATCCAATGAAGCCTGGCCGGTACGCACCGGCCGCCGATCCTGGAGGTGTCCGCCCATGCGCCGCGTCCGATTCCATTCCTACGGCGGTCCCGACGTCCTGCGCGTCGAGGAGACGGCGGAGGAGCCGGCGCCCGGCCCCGGTGAACTCCTGGTACGTACGGAGGCGATCGGCGTCACGCTGCCGTGCGTACGGCGGGTGCGCGGTGACGGCAACGGCGGGGGCGATCCGCTGCCCTCCATGCCCGGCGGTGAGATCGCCGGTACGGTCGTCGCGCTCGGCCCGGACGTCACCGGCTTCGCCCTGGGCGACCGCGTCACCTCGCTCACCTTCACCGGCTCCTATACCGAACTCGCCCTTGCGCCCACCTTTCTGGCGAGCCGGATACCGGACGGGGCGAGCGCCGTGGAGGCGGTGGCGCTGGTGCGCAGCGGGCATGTCGCGCTCGCCGCGCTCAGCACCGCCGCACCGCGGGGCACCGAGTCCCTACTGATCACCGGCGCGGCCGGCGCCACCGGGCATCTCGCCGTCCAACTGGCCAAGCTCCAGGGGGTGCCCCGGGTGGTGGCCGCCGTCAGCTCGGCCGCCAAGGCGGAGTTCCTCCGCGGACTGGGGGCCGATGAGGTGGTGACCTATGACCAGGAGTCCTGGGGTGCACCGGCCGATATCGTCCTGGACGGCGTCGGCGGCGAGCTGCTGCCGCGGGCGCTGGCCGCGCTGGCTCCCGGCGGCCGGCTGATCTTCTTCAACTCCGGTGGCGGCACGGTCCCGGCGTATGAACTGCTGGCGGGCGACAAGACCGTCACCGGGCTGACGATGCGCCACTTCTCCACCGTCCACCGGGAGCTGTACGAGGAGCACCGCGCACAGCTGTGGGAGCTGGCCGGGTCCGGCCGGCTGCGGGCCGCCGTCCATGCCGAACTGCCGCTGGACGAGGCCGCGAAGGCGCACGAGATCATCGAGGGCCGGGCCAACCTCGGCAAGGTGGTGCTGCGGCCATGAAGCCCGGGGGGCGTAAACGGCACATGCGGTGCGCCCGGCACACGCGGCACTCCCGGCCCCCGCAGCGCACCCGGCGCACCCGGCGCAGTACCTGCGGGCCGGGAGAGTGAATTCCGGCTGCGGCACGGAGAACCGGCGCATGCTCCTTGTCGCGGTCCGCACGCGGCAGTAGCTTCCGTCGCGATGCACATAGGACGTGGGATGTCCTGATGACCCGACGCCGATGCCTCGAAGGGCAGGCCGGACCATGACGTCAGTTCTCCGCGCACACCCCAGCCCCCGCAGCAGACCCCGGCGCCGCCGCGTCGCGGCGCTGCTCGCCGCACTGACCGCCACCGCCGTCGCCCTCCTGCCGACCGCCCCCGTCCATGCCGCGCCGGACGGTGCGCCGGGCGCCCCCGCCGCCCCCGCCGGTGGATTCGACCAGCAGATCCTCTTCAAGGCGTCGCAAGAGAAGGGCTACTACTGCTTCCGTATACCGGCCGTCGTACAGTCCACGCGCGGCACCCTGCTCGCGTTCGCCGAGGGCCGGCGGCACGACTGCGGCGACGCGGGCGATATCGACCTCGTCCTCAAACGCTCCACCGACGGCGGCCGGACCTGGGGACCGCTCCAGGTCATCAACCGCGGAAACGGCGACACCCACGGCAATCCGGCGCCCATCGTGGACCGCCGCACCGGCCGTATCGTCCTCGCCGAGACCTACAACACGGGCCGCATCGACGGGCTCAGCTGCGATGTCCCCTGCGATCGCACCCCGCATCTCCAGTACAGCGACGATGACGGCGCGACCTGGTCCCCGCCCCGGGATCTGACCGACAGCATCCGGCCTCCGCGGTGGAACTCCTGGTACGCCACCGGTCCGGTGCACGGCATCCAGCTCACCCACGGACGGCACGCGGGCCGGCTGGTGTTCAGCATGAATGCCGAGAGCTATGCGGACCACCGGGTCACCGCCAACCACGCCGCCCTGATCCACAGCGACGACGGCGGCGCCACCTGGAAGGTCGGCGCGCTGGACACCTGGCCCGTCACGGCCGGTGGGACGTTCCGTCAAAAGCCCTCGGAGATGACCCTCCTGGAGCGCTCCGACGGCTCGGTCTACGTCAACGGCCGCGAACAGGACGGCACCGACCTGGGCCATCGCACCGCGGCGGTCAGCCACGACGGCGGCGGCTCCTTCGTCGCACCGTTCCGCGCCCTTCCCGACCTCTACACCCCGATGGTGCAGGGCTCGGCGCTGCGCCTGCCGCACGCGGGCACCGGCCGCAGCCGCACCCTGTTCGCGGCGCCCGCCGACCCCGACCGGCGCCGGACCATGACCATCCGCTCCTCCTATGACGAGGGCCGCACCTGGGAGAGCGCCGACCGCGGCGCCCGCGTCGCCACCGACTGGTCCGGCTACTCCGATCTGGTCGCCATCTCCCATGAGGTCACCGGCCTGATGTACGAGGGCGGCGCGGTCGACGCCCGGGACGAGATCCGTTTCGCCCGCTTCACCGAGGACTGGCTCGGCCCGCGGCGCGCCCCGGACCCCACGACCCGCGACACCGCTCCCGGCGCCCGGCCGGCGCTCGTCCTGGGCGGCGCCCGCGGCACCGATGGCCGCTTCGGGCGGGCGCTGTCCTTCGACGGCACCGACGATGCGGTGCGCCTCCCCTTCCGCCGCTCCCTCCCCCTGGGCACCGGCGAGTTCACCTGCAGCCTGTGGTTCCGCTATGACGCCACCACCGGTGAACAGCCGCTGCTGTGGATGGGTGGTGTGGGCAGCAGGTCCCCGCAGGTCTCGCTCGCGGGCGACCCCGCCCATGACCGGATCGTCACCCGCCTCACCGCTGTCGACGGCGCCCAACCGCCCGCCACCGCCCAGGCGGTGACCAACGACGCCTACAACGACGGCAGTTGGCACCATCTGGCGCTGCGCCGTAGTGGCGGCCGGCTGCTGCTCACCGTGGACGAGGGCGAGACCACCGTCGCCCCCGGTGTCCCCGGGTCAGTCAGCCGCGGCTCGGTCTTCGGCGTCCACCTCGGCCAGAAGCCCGACAGCCGCGTCCAGTTCACGGGCGCACTGGACGAGGTACGCGTCTACCGGCGGGCGCTGACCGATGCCGAACTGTCCGGTGTACGGGCCGACAACGCCCCGGCGAACGGCCCACTGGTCACGGGGCTGTCGCTGGACCGGGTGCGCGGGGGTGCGAAGAACTGATCAGCGCGGCGGACGACAACATCCATGGCCTGCCCGGATGCGACCGCGTCGGGCGGGCCATGGGCGTCCTGCGGACCGGGCGGGCTCGCGGGGTCCGGCACGCGGCCTCCCCTTGAACCGCACGGGACCCCGCTAACGCCGCGCCCCACCGGCCGCCAGATCCCCCGCTGCCTCCGTCACCGCCGCGCTTCCCGCAGCGGCGCCCGCCACCGCCGCCTCCGGTGCCGCGGAGGCCGTGGATGCCGTGGATGCCGTGGATGCCGCGAAACGCTTCGCAAGGACCGCGCACACCATCAACTGCATCTGGTGGAACACCATCAGCGGCAGCGCCGCGAGCCCGGCCTGTGCGCCGAAGAGGACGCTGGCCATCGGCAGACCGGCCGCCAGGCTCTTCTTGGAGCCGGCGAAGGTGATCGCGATCCGGTCCGCCCGGTGGAAGCCGAGCTTCTTCGAGCCGTACCAGGTGGCGGACAGCATCACCGCGAGCAGCACGGCCTCCACTCCGAGCAGACACAGCAGCCGCAGCGCGGAGACCTGGTGCCAGATGCCCTGGACCATACCGGCGCTGAAGGCGGCGTAGACGACGAGCAGTATCGAGCCGCGGTCCACGTAACCGAGGGCCTTCTTGTGCCGGATGAGCCAGTTCCCGACCCACCGCCGCAGCAACTGCCCGGCGAGGAACGGCAGCAGGAGCTGGCAGACGATCGAGACCAGTGACCCGGCGGAGAAGCCGCCGCCGCCCCCGTGCAGGACCAGGCCCGCCAGCAGCGGTGTGACGACGATGCCCACCAGGCTGGAGAACGAGCCGGCGCAGATCGCCGCCGCGACATTGCCGCGGGCGATGGAGGTGAACGCGATCGAGGACTGGACCGTGGACGGCACCAGGCACAGGAACAGCAGACCGGTGTAGAGGGTGGGCGGCAGGATCTCGGGGACCAGTACGCGGGCGGCCAGGCCGAGCACCGGGAAGGCGACGAAGGTGCAGGCCAGGACGGTGAGATGGAGCCGCCAGTGGCGCAGGCCGTCCATCGCCTCCCGGGTGGAGAGCCGGGCGCCGTAGAGGAAGAAGAGCAGCGCGACGGCTCCGGTGGAGGCACCCTCGGCGGCGGTGGCGGCCGGTCCGCGGGCGGGCAGCAGCGCGGCCAGGGCGACGGTGCCCACCAGCGCCAGGATGTAGCCGTCCACGGGCAGCCGGGACAGGAGCTTGGGCAGAGGGGGGCGGCGCATGGTCTCTCTTCGGTCGTTCGGCGGCTCGGGGCACGGTGGCCCGGGCGGGTCCTGTGCCTGGCGGGTCCTGTGCCTGGGTGGGCCCTGTCCAGGGTGCCGTGAGCTGCAGCGATCGGGAACCCCTCTTACCGTGGTCACTGTTATTACACTTGGCGATGAGCGCCCAGGGGTCGGCAGGCCCGAGGGCCGGCCTGCCAGGGACGGAGGGCCCATGTTCGAACCCGCTCAACTACGCACCTTTCTCGCCGTGGCGCAGACACTGAGCTTCACCCAGGCCGCGCACCGGCTCGGGCTGCGGCAGTCGACGGTGAGCCAGCACGTACGGAAGCTGGAGGAGGCCGCCGGGCGCCGGCTGTTCGCCCGGGACACGCACGGCGTGGAGCTGACCGAGGACGGCGAGGCGATGCTCGGCTTCGCCCGCACGATCCTGGAGGCGAACGAGCGCGCCGCGAGCTTCTTCGCGGGCACCCGGCTGCGCGGCAGGCTCCGCTTCGGCGCCTCCGAGGACTTCGTGCTGACCCGGATGCCGGAGGTCCTCGAAGAGTTCCGGCGGGACCATCCCGAGGTCGATCTGGAGCTGACCGTCGAACTGTCGGGGACCCTGCACGAACTGGAGGCGGCCGGCCGGCTTGATCTCGTCCTCGCCAAGCGGCGCACGGAGGACTCCCGCGGACGGCTGGTCTGGCGCGACCGGCTGGTGTGGGTGGGGGCCGAGCGGCTCCGCCTCGATCCGCAGCGCCCGGTCCCGTTGGTCGTCTACCCGCCACCCGCGCTGACCCGCGCCCGTGCGCTGGAGGCGCTGGAGCGCGCGGGCCGGGAGTGGCGGATCGCCTGCACCAGCGGAAGCCTGAACGGACTGATTGCCGCAACCCGGGCAGGCCTGGGCGTTATGGCACATACGAGGGGCATGATTCCGCCAGGACTGGTCCAGATTCAGCCACGTGCCGGACTTCCGGAACTGGGCGGCGTGGATTTCGTTCTTCTGTACGGACAGCTCGACCGCGCGGCGCGGGGCCCTGCGGAGGCGCTGGCCGACGCGATCCTCGCGGGCGGCGACCGCCTGCAGCTCCCCTGATCGGCGAGAAGGTTCCGGACGGACCGGCTGATCCACTGTCACGTGCAGAGATTTGGTGCAGATATGGTCCCGGCGTCGTGATCGTCCGGCGTTGAACCGGCTCGATCATGTCCACGCTTCTCCGAAGTAACCCGTTTTCTCCAGTTGGCCAGTTCCCGTGCGGCCGTGTTCGCGACGTGGTACGGCTCTGCCGGATGCCGTCACGGTGGGGTACGGTCGCGGCCTTGTGAGCAACACCACGAGGAGCTGGGTCATTGCGCGAGTTCACCGTCCCGCCTCTGGCGACCGCGCCCCGGGTCGGCGGGCTGGCGGACGCTGTCTACGAGCACGCCGAATCCGACCCCGATCGCGTCGCGCTGGCGCGTAAGGACGACGCGGGGAACTGGCAGAACGTCACCTCCGGACAGTTCCGGGACGAGGTCCTCGCACTGGCCAAGGGCCTGCTGGCCCAGGGCGTCCGGTTCGGCGACCGCGTCGGCATCATGTCGCGTACGCGCTATGAGTGGACCCTGTTCGACTTCGCCCTGTGGTCCATCGGCGTCCAGTCCGTACCGCTGTATCCGACCTCGTCGGCGGAGCAGGTCTTCTGGATGCTGCACAACGCGGGTGTCTCGGCATGCCTGGTCGAGCACGAGGACCATGCGATGACCGTCGGCTCGGTCATCGACCGGCTGCCGCAGCTGCGCAAGCTGTGGCAGCTGGACGCCGACCCGGTGGCCGAACTGACCGCGGCCGGTGCGCATATCGACGACGATGTCGTCCACCGCCACCGGATGGCCGTCACGCCGGACGCCACGGCGACGATCATCTACACCTCCGGCACCACCGGCCGTCCCAAGGGCTGTCTGATCACGCACGCCAACTTCATGGCCGAGTCCGACAACATCGTGCTGCGCCACGAGACGGTCTTCACCTCCAAGGGCGACACCGAAGCCGCCACCCTGCTGTTCCTCCCGCTGGCCCATGTCTTCGGGCGAATGGTCCAGGTCGCCGCGATCCGCGGCCGGGTCAAGCTGGGTCACCAGCCCGAGCTGGCGGCCCGTGCGCTCCTGCCCGACCTGCAGAGCTTCCGGCCCACGTTCATCCTGGCGGTGCCGTACATCTTCGAGAAGGTCTTCGCCTCCGCCCGGCGCCGGGCGGAGGCGGACGGCAAGGTGGGGCCGTTCGACAAGGCCGTCGAGGTCGCGGTCCGTTATGCCGAGGCGCAGGAGAACAAGGCCTTCGGCACCGGGCCCGGCCCGAGCGCCTCGCTGCGGATGCAGCATCAGTTCTTCGAAAAGATGGTCTACAGCAAGGTCCGGGCGGCGATGGGCGGCCGGGTGCGGCATGCGATGTCGGGCGGCTCCGCGATGGAGCGCCGGCTCGGGCTGTTCTTCGACGGCGCCGGTGTGCGGATCTTCGAGGGCTACGGCCTGACGGAGAGCACCGCGGCCGCCACCGCCAACCCGCCCGAGCGGACCCGCTTCGGCACCGTCGGTACCCCGATCCCGGGCACCACCGTGCACATCGCGGAGGACGGCGAGATCTGGCTGTACGGCGGGCAGGTCTTCCACGGCTACCACAACGACCCCAAGGCGACCGATGCCGTGCTGCACGACGGCTGGTTCTCCACCGGTGACCTGGGCGCGCTGGACGAGGACGGCTATCTGACCATCACCGGTCGCAAGAAGGAGATCCTGGTGACCTCCGGCGGCAAGACCGTCTCGCCAGTGGGCCTGGAGGAACGGGTACGGGCGCATCCGCTGGTCGCCCAGTGCATCGTCGTCGGCAACGACCGGCCGTTCATCGCCGCGCTGGTGACCCTGGACCCGGAGGCGGTCACCCACTGGCTGGCCATGCGCGACAAGCCGGAGATGACGGCCACCGAGCTGGTGCGTGACCCGGACCTGGAGACCGAGATCCGGCGCGCCGTCGTCGCCGCCAACACGCTCGTCTCCCAGGCCGAGTCGATTCGTACGTTCCGGATACTGGCCAACCAGTTCAGTGAGGAACACGGACTGCTGACGCCGTCGTTGAAGCTCAAGCGCAAGGCGATCGAGACGACGTACATGGCCGAGGTGGACGCGCTGTACCAGACGTGACGGGCTGGGCGGCCGTGGGCGCCGGCCGGCACCGCGGCGCTCCCCCGTCCGGCGGACCCGGATCGTCCGCCGGTCGGACGCCGTCCGCGCCGCGGCCGACGAGGCTCCTGCCATGGATACCCGACGCCTCACTCTCCTCGGCCGGCTCGCGGTCGTCGCCTGTGTCCCGTACCTCGCGCTCAAGCTGCTGTGGGTGCTGGGATTCGACATCGGCGTCGTCGACAACCACCGCATCGGCCGCGCCGCCTGGATCACGGCCAATGTCGTCACCTTCCTCCTGGACGCCGTCGCCGCCGTGGTGGCGCACACCCTCACCCGCCCGGCCGGCCGCCGCACCCCGGCCTGGCTGCTGGCCTTCCCGTTGTGGATGGCGTCAGGGCTGCTCATCCCATTGATGACGGGCCTCGCCGGCGGCGGCGTCACCGCCCTGGTCACCGGCGCCCGCAACCCGCTGTCCGCCGGCGACTTCCTCGCCCCGTGGGTGTTCGGCGTCGTCTACGGCGGCTTCGCCGTCGAGGCCGTCACCCTGCTCGGCGCCTTCGCGCTGTACGCACACCAGCGCTGGGGCGCCCTGCTGCGGCGTCCGCTGCACGCACTGCCGGACACCGGCACCCGGGCGATGCAGCGGATCTTCCTGCTGCCCGCCGCGGTGCTGCTCGCGGCGCTGGGCACCGTCCACATCCTCTGGGGCGCGGGCTCGACCCTGGGTGTGGCGGCGCCCGATGTGGCCGCCCGTACCGTCATCAGCTCCGCGTCGGAATGGGCCGCGGGCCTGCTCTCGCTCGCCGGCGCCGCCGGGCTGCTGCTGCTGGTCCTGCCGGGCCTGCTGCCCCGGCTGAGGGTCCGTACGCCGCTGGCCCTGGCCTGGTCCGGCAGTGCCGCGGCCTTCGCCTGCGGGGGCTGTCTGTGGCTCGGGCAGGCGGTGGCCGACGGCCTCTCGCCCGGCGCCTCCGCGGTCCCCGAGGGGCTCCCAGGACTTGTCGGCGCCCTGGAACTGTGTGCCGGACTCACCGTGCTCTGCGCCGGGGCGTTCGCGCTCTGCGAACTCACCGCCGCGACCCGCTCCGCACCCACGGCCGCGGGCGGTCACCCGGCCCCGGCCACGGCGGGCGCCCCGGAAAGCGAGGCACTTCCCGCATCCCGCCCCGCCGCACGGGAATGTGCGACAGCGGATGATCGTTGACATCCCTGAAGACGAATGCCGACGTAAGGATCGATTCCCCCGTGAGCAAGGTTCCGTCCATCACGCTCAACAACGGCGTCGCGATGCCGCAGCTCGGCTACGGCGTCTGGCAGGTCGAGGACGAGCAGGCGTTCAGCGCCGTCGGCCAGGCCCTGGACACCGGGTACCGCAGCATCGACACCGCGGCGATCTACGGCAACGAAGAAGGCACCGGCAAGGCGCTCGCCGCCTCCGGCATCGACCGTGACGAGCTCTTCGTCACGACCAAGCTCTGGAATGCCGACCAGGGCCACGACGCGACGCTCCGCGCGTTCGACACCTCCCTCAGCAAGCTCGGCCTGGAGTACGTCGACCTCTATCTGATCCACTGGCCGCTCCCGTCCAGGGACACGTACATCGAGACGTACAAGGCCGTGGAGAAGATCTACGCGGACGGCCGCGCCAAGGCCATCGGCGTCTCCAACTTCCTGCCCGAGCACCTGGAGCGGCTGCTGGGCGAGACCTCCGTCGTCCCGGCCGTCAACCAGATCGAGCTGCACCCCCGGTTCCAGCAGGCCGCCTCCCGCGCCTTCCACACCCGGCACCACATCGTGACCGAGGCCTGGTCGCCGCTCGGCCAGGGCAAGGGCCTCCTGGAGGACCCGACGATCGCGGAGCTCGCCGCCAAGCACGGCAAGACCCCCGCCCAGGTCGTGCTGCGCTGGCACCTCCAGCTCGGCAATGTCGTCATCCCGAAGTCCGTCACCCCCTCGCGCATCGCCGAGAACATCGACGTCTTCGACTTCGAGCTGGACGACGCGGACCTCACCGCGCTGGCCGGCCTGGAATCCGGCAACCGCCTCGGTCCGGACCCGGCCACCTTCGACGTGGCCTGATCCGCTGCCCGTCCCGGCGCCGCCCGGCTTCTCCGGGCGGCGCCGCGGTGCATCCGAGTGGCGGGCTCGGCGGACGGCGGTGAATGTGGAGGGTGAGTGTGGGGTGGCTCCCGAGGCGTGCCGACCGGGGCCGGTACCCCTCCGCGTTCCGCTCCTCCCCCGTGCCTGAAGGGTCTGGGAGGTGCCCCATCGAGGAGGCCTTGATGCCTGAAGTCACAGCTCCCTACCAGCCCGGGACGCCCTGCTGGATCGACCTCGCGGCCCCTGACCAGCAAGCGGCCATCGACTTCTACTCCCAGGTCTTCGGGTGGACGGGAGAGATCGGGCCCGCCGAGACCGGCGGCTACGCGGTGTGTGAGCTCCACGGCAAGCCGGTGGCCGGCATCATGGCCGCGGTGCCGATGGGCGGCCAGCCCGCGCCGCCGACCGTATGGACCACCTATCTGGCGGCCGCCGACGCGGACGCCACCTCCCAAGCCGTGCGGGGGGCCGACGGCACGGTGCTGATGCCCGTCATGGACGTGATGACGCTCGGCAAGATGTGTATCGCGGCCGACCCCACCGGCGCGGTGTTCGGCGTCTGGCAGGCCATCGACTTCCCCGGCGCCGGCATCGTCAACGAGCACGGCGCGCTGATCTGGAACGAGCTCAACACCACCGACCCGTCCGCCGCCGCCACGTTCTACAAGGCCGCCCTCGGCATCGAGAGCTCCCCCATGGAAGACGCCGACAACTACTACTCCCTGGTGGTGAAGGACCGTCCGGTGGGCGGGATGCAGCCGATGTCCGAGCAGATGCCGGCCGACACCCCCTCGCACTGGCTGGCGTACTTCTCGGTGGCGGACACCGATGAGACCGTCGACAAGGTGACCGCGGCCGGCGGCGCGGCACTGCAGCGCCCCTTCGACATGATTGCCGGCCGGATGGCCGTGGTGAGCGATCCGCAGGGCGCGACCTTCGCCGTCATCCATCCCAAGCCGATGGATCAGGGCTGATCCGGGCGGAGACGGCCGGCCGGCGCGCACGGGCGCGGTGTGGCGCCGGCCGCCGCCCCGTGGACTACAGCGCCCGCGCCGTGTGAACGGTCTGCGCCGACAGGAAGAAGGCGTCGGGGCGGCGGGTGATACCGGCGGCGTCCTCGGGATCGGTGAGGCGGGCGAGGGTGGCGAGGTCGTCCTCGTCGAAGCGGTCGCCGTACATGTCGCGCGCGCGGGTCAAGTTGGCCACAACGTAGGCGCGGGCATCGGCGGACAGCGGGGCCGGCAGATCCAGCAGGAAGCTGCGCGTTCGCGGGGTGCGCAGACCGGCGTCGGCGAGGAAGGCGGGCCAGTCCTCGGTCTCGTCGGCGGCGTCGGGCAGCGCCGCACGCATCTCGCTGAACCACTCCTCGCCGGCCGCGTCGAGCCGGGACTGCAGCCCCGGGCGGCCGATACCGAGGTCGCGCGGCAGAAAGCGCGGGGCGAGACCGCCCTCGGCGATGGCGAGCAGTCCGCCGGGGCGCAGATGACCGGCCAGGGCGGCGACCGCGGCACGCTGGTCACCGATGTGGTGCAGGGCCTTGCTCGACCAGATGAGATCGGCGCCGCCGAGGGCGTCGAGTCCGTCCGGGAGCTCGGCGGGATGGATGTGGACCCGGTCGCCGAGTCCGAGGCGGACTGCCCGGTCGCGGGCCCGCTCCAGGAGTGCCTCGGTCGCATCCACCGCGACCACCTCGGCGTCGGGGAAGGCGCGGGCCAGCAGACAGCTGACGACGCCGGGCCCGCTGCCGATGTCGAGCACTCTGCGCACGCCGCCCGAGCCGGGGCCGGGCGCGCCGGTGGCCGGCTCGCGCAGCCAGGCCGTGACCTGTTCGTAGAGCGGTGTGTACAGCTCGGCGCCCCGTTCGAGGTGCGGGCCGAGCACCTCCCAGTCGGGGTGGGCGCTGTCGTGCGGGTGGTGGTGCCCGGGGCCGGGCCGGTCGGGGTTGCTCATGCTCCGAGCCTCCGTGACGGATGGTGCGCATGCAATCTTCCTTGCCGGTCCGGCAACCCCAGGTTCCCGCGGGAGAGCGGGTGATCGTAGGGTCTTGGCCTGTGGCTACTCCGGGATGGATACCGCCGACGGATACCGAGCGGCGGCTGTGCGAAGCAACGGCACGTGGGGACTGGGACGCTCAGGTCGCGGCGATCGCCGGTGAGGATCTGTATTTGGCGGTCCCTCAGCAGGGTCAGGACCCGCTGCCCGTCTACGACGACCCGGCGGCGGGCGGTAAATGCATTCCCGTCCTGACCCGCGGCATGCTGCCGCCGTGGCAGGCGCAGCAGTTCTTCGACCGGGTTTCGGTGGAGGAACTGGCTCAGGACTGGCCGAACGACAAGTGGCGGCTCGCGGTGAACCCCGGGACGCCGTGCGCCGCGTACCTCGCCGCGTCACACACCCACCGCGCCGGCTGGCTGCGGCTCCGCGCCCAGGGCGGGGTGCGGCCCGGCGGACTGCTCGTCACGCACTACGGCGGTCCGCTGCACGGCCCCGTCGCCCAGGGGCTGGCGTGCGGTGCGCCGATCGCGGTGCACCACAGCGTGCCGTGGAACGAACTCGGTACGGTCTTCCTCGACCACGCCGCGGACGCGCAGACCCTGCGCGACCAGTGGTCGGTGACCGACCCCGCCAGTTGGCAGCAGCGTCTGGACCAGCTGCTCGGCGGGCAGTTCGTCCCGGCGGAGACCGAGACGGCGCTGCGCGCACGCGCTCGGGCCGCCGAGGGCCCGAAGGACGCGGCCGGCGAGGAACCGGAGACCGCGGGCTCCCCGGACGCCGCGGACACCCCCGCCGTCCCCGAGCTCGTGACCCGCTACGAGGAGCGGTTCCGCGCGGACGGGCTGCTGCCGGCCGACGGCCGGGTGGTGTCCCTGGTCGCGCTGGACCATGCGCATGCCGTCAATCTCGTCCGCTGGGGCCTGGGCGCCCGGCTGTGCGCACCGCACCAGGCCGAGCAGGCCGTGCAGCAGGCCGTCGCGCGGGCCAGGGAGGTGTACGGCTCGTGGGAGGAGTTCGCCGCGGGCTACGCCCTGGGCCGGATGCTGGCGTTCGACAACGGCTGGTTCGGGCCGCAGTACGCGGAGGCGGTGCATCTCCACCGCGCCCTCACCCAGGACCCGTCCTCGCCGTGGCGCGGGCTGCCCTTCGCCTGACCCTCGGGCGCCGCGGCAGGCGGCTCGTGAGGCACCGGTTCGGTGTAGACGTAGGGCATGGATGTAGCACTGTGCCTGTTCAGCTCCGACCTCCGGCTGCATGACCAGCCGGTGCTGCATGCCGCGCTGCGGGCCGCGCCACAGGTGGTACCGCTGTTCGTCATCGACACGGGGATCGCTGACGCCGGGTTCATGGTGCCCAACCGGGCGGCGTTTCTGGCCGATGCGCTGGCGGATCTGGATGCGGGGCTGTGCGAACGGGGCGGTCGGCTGGTCATCCGTACGGGGGACGTGGTCACCGAGACCTGCCGGGTGGCGGCGGAGACCGGGGCCGGGGAGGTGCATCTCGCGGCCGGGGTGAGCGGTTATGCGCTGCGCAGGGAGCGGCGGCTGGGCGCGGAGCTGTCGGCGGCGGGGCGTTCCCTGGTGGTCCATGACGCGGTGATCACCGCGCAGCCGCCCGGCGCGGTGCTGCCCTCCGGGCCGGGCAAGGACCACTTCGCGGTCTTCACCCCGTATTTCCGGCGCTGGCAGGCCGCGGGGCGTCGGTCGGTGCTGCCCGCGCCGCGCTCCGTACGGGTTCCCGCCGAAGTGCGGTCCGAGAGGCTGCCGTCCGCGCAGGTTCTGTGCCCGGACGGCGAGCCGTCGCCCGCGCTGCCGGAGGGCGGCGAGCGGGCGGGGCGCCGCCGGTTCGGGGCCTGGCAGCGGTCGGGAATGGCCGACTATCAGGACCGGCAGGACGATCTGCCCGGCGATGCCACCTCGCGGCTGTCGCCGTATCTGCACTTCGGGTGCCTCTCACCGGTCGAGCTGGTGCACAAGGCGTCCGGCCGGAGCGACGCCGGTGCCGAGGCGTTCGTACGGCAGCTGGCCTGGCGGGACTTCCACCATCAGGTGCTGGCGGCCCGGCCCGGTGCGGCACACGCCGACTACCGCACCAAGGGCGACCGCTGGCGCTATGACGGCGCCGAGGTGACGGCCTGGAAGGAGGGCCGTACCGGCTATCCGGTGGTCGATGCGGGGATGCGGCAGCTGCTGCACGAGGGGTGGCTGCACAACCGGGCCCGGATGCTGGTGGCGAGCTTTCTGACCAAGACGCTGTATGTCGACTGGCGGGTGGGCGCGCGGCACTTCCTGGACCTGCTGGTGGACGGCGATGTGGCGAACAACCAGCTCAACTGGCAGTGGGTGGCCGGGACCGGCACCGATACCCGGCCCAACCGGGTGCTGAACCCGCTCGTCCAGGCCCGGCGGTTCGATCCCGAGGGCGCGTACGTACGGCGCTGGGTGCCCGAACTGGCGGGGCTCGCGGGCCCGGCGGTGCACCAGCCGTGGAAGCTGTCCGGGCCCGAGCGCGCGGCGTACGACTACCCGGATCCGGTGGTGGACCTGGCGGACGCGCTGGTCCGGTTCAAGCGGGCGCGCGGGCTGGAGTGAGCGGGGCACCGGAGGGCCGTGGGTCGTGGGCGGCACCCGGGCCGGGAGATGATGCAGGGCGGGCCGACGGAGAAAAGGACGGATACGACATGGGCGGGAGCGGTATGCGCCGCGAGCTGGACCGGACACTGCTGGACCGGGCACTCGGGGCGGCGGGGCCGAGGCAGCCGGCCGCGCTGCCGACCTGGGCCCAGTGCCGCACCGCGCTACGCCGTACGCCGCTGTCCGTGTGGCACGACGATGTGACGGACTGGGCCGCGAGCCTGACGTACTACTCGGTGCTGGCGCTGCTGCCGTCGCTGATCGTCACGGTCTCGCTGATCGGTCTCGCCGATCCGCCGGCCACCGAACAGCTCATCAACCAGATCAGTTCGCTCGCCCCGGCCGAGGCGGGCCCGACCGTCCACCGGGCGCTGGCCGGCATGGCGCAGCAGCGGACCGCCGCATGGGTGGTGGTGGGTGGCGCCCTGATCAGTGCGCTGTGGTCGTCCTGCAGCTATCTGGCGGTGTTCCGCCGTGCACTGCACGCCATGCACCGCACGAAGGACGACCGGCCGCCGTGGCGCAAGGCGCCGCGCATCCTGTGCACGGCGCTGCTGCTGATGGCGCTGCTGATCAGCAGTGCGGTGGCGCTGCTGGTGAGCGGGCCGATCGCGACCGCGCTGGGCCGGGCCGTGGGGCTCGGGGAGGCGGGCGAGGCGACCTGGAACGTGCTGAAGTGGCCGCTGCTGCTGCTCCTGGCCACGGTGCTGGCGATGGTGCTGTTCCGTTCCGGACCGCCCAGTTCCCGCGGTGTGCGCAGGGCGGCCCCCGGCGGCGTGGTCGCCGTGCTCCTCTGGCTGATCTCCTCCGCCGGATTCGCCCTCTACGCCTCGTACGTCGGCACCTTCAACCGGCTCTACGGCTCGCTCGCGGGGCCGGTGGTGTTCCTGATCTGGCTGTGGTTCTCCCATCTGTCGCTGCTGTCCGGCGCCCAGTTCAATGTGGAGCTGGCACGTGCGGGGCGGGTGGTTCGGCCCCGCACCGGCAGCTGAGCCCGCGCCGGGTCAGCGCACCCCGTGGCCCGGCGCGATCTCCTCGATACGGCGGGCGAGACCGAAGTCGAGGTGGGTGATCCGGCCGCCGATGCTGTGGGTGTTCACCGCGATGTCGATGCGGTTGTAGCCCAGGGTGAGATCCGCGTGGTGCCCCAACTCCTCCTGGATCTGCGCGATGTGGAGGACCATGGCGGCGGCCGGAAAGTGCCCGTGGAAGAGGTAGCGCCGGCGCAGCTGCTCACCCTCGACGGACCATCCCGGCAGCTCCGCGAGACGCTCCTCGACGTCCGTCGCACTGAGCGGTTCCACCTGAGCATTCATCGCGCTCGCCTCTCGCCGTGTGCCGGCACCGATGAGCCGGCTCCCGATACGTATCACTGTCCGGCCGCCGCCTCCTGCCGCGCCGGCCACGCCACTCCCACCCTGGCACGCCGCCGCCCCTTTCCCTCGTAACGGCGGCACGGCACACACCCGCTCCCGTATGGCTTGCCCCCTGGTCTGCCTGCCCGCACCACCCACCCCTCGGCTACCGTCCCTCCCATGACAACTGCTGCGGCGTCCTCGCCGGAGACGACCACGGGTGTGGGCACACTGTTGCGTGAATGGCGCGGCCGGCGCCGGATCAGCCAGCTGGAACTGGCGCTGCGCGCCGACTCCTCCGCCCGCCACATCAGCTTCATCGAGACCGGCCGCTCCCGCCCCAGCCAGGAGATGGTCCTCCGGCTCGCCGAACATCTCGACGTCCCCGTACGGGAGCGCAACGCCCTGCTGATCGCGGCGGGCTACGCCCCGACCTTCCCGGAGACCCCGCTGGACGATCCGTCGATGGCCGCCCTGCGCTCCGGTATGGAACGCCTGCTGACCGGCTACGAACCGTTCCCCGCGCTGGTGGTCGACGGGACCTACGACGTCCAGGCGGCCAACCGCGGCATCCTCATGCTGCTGGAGGACGTCGCCCCCTCGTTGCTGCGGCCGCCGCTGAACGCCCTGCGGATCACCATGCACCCCGACGGCCTGGCCCCCCGCATCCGCAACTACCGGGAGTGGCGCGGCCACCTTCTCTCCCAGGTGGAGCGGCAGTTGGCCCTGATGCGCTCCGCCCCCCTGCGCGCGCTCTACGACGAGGTGTGCGCCTACCCCCCTCCACCGGGCGGCCACGAAACAGCCGCCCTCGGCGAGCACTGCCCCTTCGCCCTCCCCATGATGATCGAACACGACAACACGGTGCTGTCCTTCATCTCGACCATCGCCACCTTCAACACCCCCATGGATGTGACCGTCTCCGAACTCGCGGTGGAAACCCTCCTGCCGGCCGATCCGGAGACGGCGGCGTATCTGCGGGCGGTGGAGTTGTAGGGGCGGGGCGGGCTCACACAGCAGGCACCCGGTCCAGGAACCCGAGGACGGACCGGACCCGCCCGTCCTCCCCCAGCCGGATCACATCGAACCCGGCCACCGGCGCCGACCCGTCCGCCACACTGACCAGCTCCCACCCGAACCGCGCGATGTCGTGGTGGCCGTCCACCTCACCCAGCTGCCGGAAGACATGACCGGGGAACTGCACATGGGCCCCGGCGATCACAGCCGCCAGCCCCTCGTGCCCCGCGACATCGGCCAACGGATCGGTGTACGTGACGTCCTCACAGCACGCCGCCCCGACGGCCTTCCCCAGCGCCCCCTCCTCACGCGCATTCCACGCCTCGAAGTACCGCGCAACGGCAACCGTGTACGGGTCCCCCGCGTGAGGCGCCTGCTGAACGTTCTGCTCCTGTTGCTGCGTCATGACGTACTCCCACTCCTCGTGATGCGTATCGCGTGATGCGTGATGCGTGATGCCCCGAACCGCACCACTGCCTGGCACCGATCCACGGGCCGGAGTGCGCCGGCCCGTGAACCGATGGCTTCACCTTGCCGGGTGGTGGGGTGGGGGTCGATTACTCGGGAGGTAATGACGGAGGGAACCAGGCCCCTCCGCCGGCCCGGCGGGCACACCGACGCCCTGCCGAGGCGCGGGCCTAAGTGGTCCGTTCTGGAAGTCTTTCGGGGGTTGACTTCGGGCCGTGTGTTGTACGTGGTGGTGTCGGGGTGGGGCACCCAGCTTGTCGGCTGCCGCAATTGCTCTTTCTGGGACGCGCATCGCGGTGCTAAACGGTCTGGTGGGCAAGGGCGTCGATGTCGGCCAGCCTGGCGGGCCGGGTCCCTCGCGAGCTGTTCGTGGCTCAGCGTTCGAACGGGAGCAGGGCTCCGGCTCGTTTCACCGTGCGGATGACGGGGGCCGTCTCGATCGTGTGGATCGCGTCCAGTGACGCGATCCGCTCGGCCAAGTACCGTGCCAGGTCCAGGGAGTCCCTGCAGTTGACGGCCGCGAGCAGGTTGGTCGGCCCCGTGGTTTGGGCCACGAGCGAGACCTCGGGATGGTCAGCCATCGCGGAGGCCACGGCGGTGAGCTGGGAGGGGCGAACGGCCATCCACAGGCGAGCTTCGGCACGGAAGCCGAGGGCGGCCGGCGGGATATCGACAAGGAAGGTGAGCGCCCCGGACTGGCGCAGGTCGGTGAGTCGGCGTCGCACGGTTGATTCGGACACACCGGTGGCGGCGGCGAGTTCGGTGTGGCTCGCCCGTCCGTCTTGTGACAGGAGGTCAAAGAGTGGGCCGTCCACGGGCTCCAGGGAGGCGTCGGTAGTTTCGACGGGCGGCGGGGTGAGTAGCGCGGCCTGGTCGGGGGCGAGATGGGTGGGCCCGGCCCAGTTGTTGGGCAGGGCGTAGTTGCCGAGCAGTAGGTGGGCGGAGACGTCGGTGATGCGGCTGGTTCTGGGGAGCTTGTGCAGCAGTAGCGTTTCGCTCTCGTCTGTGGTGGGTGTTTGGACGCTGCATGAAATCTCGGTGCCGCCGGAGAGCAAGTAGACGTAGGAGGTGTCGGGGCGGGCAGCGAGGGCCTTGGCGATGGCGGTTGCTGCGTCTGGTGTGCACTGCAGCCGGATGGTCCAGGCGTCATAGCCGAGGCGGGCACCGTTGAGGGTGCCGACTACGCGGAGGATGCCAGCTGTGCGCAGGCGGCGGTAGCGGCGGGCGACGGTGTTCTCGGAGACGCCGAGGGCTTGGCCGATGAGGCGGAGCGGGGCCCGGCCGTCGATCTGCAGGGCATGCACCAGCCCCTGATCAACGTCATCCAGGGTGACGGTATCCGTCTTCATAAGGAATAAGTGTGCCAGTATCCGTCAGGCATGAGGGGCTGGGTGGCGGCATGCGGGCGTTGATCCGGACCGTGGGAGGCGTCCGACACGTTCTGCGGAGGAAGCCTTATGCGCAAGTGGTGGCCGCTGGTGGCCGTCTGTCTTGGCACCTTTATGTTCCTGCTCGATACCACCGTGTTGTCTGTCGCGCTTCCCGATATCGGGGAGGGGCTGTCCGCCTCGCTGTCCGCACTGCAGTGGGTGGCCAACATCTACACGCTGGTCCTGGCCGTGCTGATGCTCACGATGGGGTCTCTGGTGGACCGGTTCGGCGCGCGAACGGTGTACGTCGCTGGTCTGGTGGTGTTCGGCATCGCCTCGCTGATCTGCGGCTTGGCCCCGAACGCGGGTGTACTGGTCACAGCCCGCGGAGTGCAGGGCATCGGTGGCGCGGCAATGGCCGTGACCACCTTCGCTCTGATCGGCTCCTGTTACCGGGGACCCGACATGGGACGGGCGATGGGCGTCTTCGGCGCGGTGACCGGCCTTGCCGCCGCAGTGGGGCCGATGCTCGGCGGCATTCTCACCCAGTACGTCAGCTGGCGGGCGGTCTTCTTTCTCAATATCCCTCTCATCGCTGTTACCGCCGCGCTGTCCCTGCGGGTCCTGGCTCCGGGGCGGCAGAGTGCCGGGACGCGCATCGACCTGCCAGGCATGATCGCCTTTGCCCTGTGCGCGGGCTCGCTGACCTACGCCATGACGTTGGCTGGTGAAGAGGGCTGGACCTCCCCTGCGGTGCTGAGCCTGCTGGCGCTTGCCGCACTCGCCCTCATCATCTTTGCTCGCGTTGAGCTGCACAGCCCTGCGCCGCTGCTGGACGTACGGCTGTTTGCCCGGGCTTCCTTCTCGGCCGTGATGATGTGCGTGGTCGCCTCCACGGCCGCCTTCGCGGCGCTCGTCTACACCTCGGTGTGGCTGCAGTCGGGGCTCGGCCTGGGGCCGGTACGCGCCGGGCTCGCGCTCATGCCGCTCGCGCTGGCTTCCTTTGCCACCTCGCTGATCAGTGGGCGCAGGCTGCACGGGAAGTCTCCGCGCGCCATTCTCACCACTGGCCTGCTGCTCAGCGGGATCGGTTGTGCGGTGCAGACAGGGCTGGACGTGGGTTCTTCTGCCAGCTCCCTTGCGGCAGGGCTGGCCCTGACCGGCGTAGGTGTGGGGTTGATGGGCCCGGCGATGGGAGCCGCGGTCTTCGCGGCGCTTCCGCCGGAGCGAGGAGGCATGGCCGCCGGGGCCATGACCACCTTCCGACAACTGGGGCAAACGCTGGGGGTCGCGGTCTTCGGCGTACTGTTCCAGCAGAGCGGCGCCGCTCTGCCCGAGGGCCTGAACCGGGCCCTGACCGTCGCCGCGGCGGCCGGGATCATCGGCTCCGTACTCGCCTACATTTTCGTGCCGAAACCTACAGCGGCGAACGCCTCGGTACCTGCCCGCCGCGACCTCACCGACTCCCGCTGACCCTACGACGAGCCGCCTCGTCAGGCGGCTCGCCGGCACCTGACCCTGCCTGGCGCGTCGTCCTGGAGCGGGTGAAGTCGACGTCCAGCTTCGGGCCGTACGCCGCGGGCTGGATGCCCAGCTCGTGCGTGGAGTACTCGCCGAACCGCTGGCTGCGCTCGGTCAGGTGCGAGGAGACCTGGGCCAGGTTCTCCGGCTCTATCACCGATCCCTGCTCCAGGAGATCGACTTCTGCTGATCGGCCTGCCTGTCTTGCCTGTTGCCTCCGCCTGCTCGATATTCCTGACTGCCTCGTAAAGGCATCGACTGAAGAAGATGGCCTATGGCCACAAGACCCCCTACCAGGCCCGGATGCGCGCGCAGATCGTGCTGCATGCGGCCAGGGGCCGCTCCAACGCGCGCATCACTCGGGAGACGGGCCTGCACCTGGACACCGTGCGGAAGTGGCGGGGCCGGTTCGCCGAGAACGGCATACCCGGGCTAGCCGACCGCAGCCAAGAAAGCCGCCGATCGCCTGGCCGCCGCCTTCCCCAACGCGGTCATGGTTCATACCCCGGTACACGCCTCCTGGCTCAACCAGGTGGAGATCTACTTCTCCGTCGTCCAGCGCAAGGTCGTCTCACCCAACGACTTCACCGACCTCGGCGAGGTCAAGGACCGGCTTCGAGCCTTCGAAGACCGCTACAACGCCACAGCACAGCCGTTCCAGTGGAAGTTCACCACCTCCGACCTGGACGATCTACTGGCCAGGCTCGACCGGCACACCGCCGATCACCAGCAAGAATCCTCCATCGCCCTGGCAGCGTGATCAACCCCCGAAGGACTTCCGGAGCCGACCACTAAGCGGGCGAGACGACGCGCGGCCGGATCCGGCCGCGCGTGCACGCCGCTCATCAGAGATCTCCCGACGCGGTCCGCTCAGCACGCGTCCGCCTCACCATCAACTGGTCGGGGTCCTGCACCGGCCACTCCCGGTTTCCGGACGTTCGGAGGTAGTAGTCGCCTCTCCGGATGTCCGTCACGACGGCTCGACGGCCGGGAGCGTACTCGACTTCATCGCCGACCTCCGGATGACGGGCGCTCACCAGGCAGCCTCTGAGGTCAAAACCCGGCGGCGGCCGGGGCACCGTCCTTCGATCATCGCCAGTTCTCCTTGTAGCCGTCGAGCAGCCATTGGCAATCGCGCGCCATCAGCTGCACCTCGATCAGAGCACCGAACGGAAGCGGGTTCAGTTCCTGCTCTGTCTGACGCTCGATGCCGTCCAACCGCGTGATATGCCGATGCCACTTGGTGCCGCCCTGCCACATCCGGTCAGTGGCCTTCCGGGCAGGCTCCCGAAGTAACGCGATATGGCCGCGCAGCTGCGCCTCAAGGTCGACGAGCGTGCTCACCTGGAGCTGGCCGCGGCTTACGCCCAATGCCATCTCAATGGTCTGTTCGATGGTGACCACGTCAATTGCTTCCGGGCCACGGGATGCGGAGTCTCGGTCGCCTTCGGAAGGACCTCGGGTGGTGGGCATAGTGCGGCTCCTTTCACACCGTTGCTCGGTCAACGTGCATCAAGGCTGGCCCTTCAAATCGCCCAGTGCGAGGGCTTCAAAAGGTCTTTTGTGAGCAGCAAATGGGACTTTGACGATGCCTCACGGGTGATGAGTAGCCAGGGTGAGGGCTTCAGGGAGACACTGTCGGCAACCCCACGACGGAGGTGCACCGTGATGAGGCCCGCAGGGAACGCCAAGCTCAAGTCCGCCCGTGTTGCGGCTGGTTACCACACCCAGCAGATCTTCGCCGAGGCGCTCGGCGTAGGCGTACGACAAGTCCGACGCTGGGAATCCGACAATCCGCCATGGCCTCATCCGGACATGCAACAGCGCCTGACGCAGCTGACCGGCCAGGATATGGAAGCCCTCGGCTTCACCGTTCCGCCCGGCCGCGACCACCCCACCGCGCACCGTAGTTACACCCCCGTCGCCCCAAGAAGTGCCAGCAGCCACCTGTCCACCGTGCCTTCACAGTCCGCTACGCCGATGCAGCCCGCATCAGCGGCGGCCGACTACGCAAGCGTCACTCGCTCCCATCGACGTCTGTATTGGTCCGTGGCTCCCACCGCCCTTCACCCAGCCGTCATCGCCCATGCCGACCTCGGCTGCGTGCTGCTTCCCGGGACCGCCGGACAGACGCGCCGCACCATGGCTGCGGCACTCGCTGAGACGTGGCTGCTCGCTGGGCGTATCGAGTTCTTCGACCTTCGAGAGCCTGATGGCGCCGGCGCGACCCTGCTCCGTGCTCTACAGGCCGCCGGCGAGGCGGACGATTCCCTGATCGGATCCGCGATCCTCGCGCACACAGCCTTCATCCCCGGGTGGGCGGGAGAGCGTGAAACCGCTGGGGAGCGCATGGTCGCTGCCCGTACATATGCCCGCCGTGGCCCTGCCTCGGCCGAGTTCTGGGCGTGGCTCGATGCCGTCGAGGCCGAGTGCGAGACCCGGTGCGGGAGCACCCGCACCGCACTGCACTTGATCAGGCATGCCGAGGACACACTCGCTGCAGGGTCCGAACACACCACGCCCGCATGGATGGACTGGTTCAGTCCGGTACGTCTGGCCGCATTCAAGGGCCACACCCAATTGACGGCCGGCCACCTGCCGCAAGCCCGCGCAACGCTGCTCGCTGTCCTGGAACAGATGTCGGCCTCGGAGGACAAGCAGCGCACCGTCATCTATGGCGATCTGGCTGCGGTCGAGACCGCAGCCGGTCAACCAGAGGAAGCATGCCGGTACGCCTGCCTTGCCCTCGACCAGTTGGAGGTCACCTGGTATGCGACGGGCATGGACCGCATCCGGGAAGTGCGGCGAGCACTCGCCCCGCACCAACACGACCAGTGTGTGCGCGACCTCGACGACCGGCTGTACGGATGGGCTACGACGGTCAGCGCTCTCGCCCGTTGAACTGCGCGATGGCCTCCGGCAGCTCCAACAGCGACTCGATACGGAACGTGGGAAGCCTGCGCGCCTCCACGGTGTCCCACTGGATCGTGGCCCACGGGCCTCGGTGAACGAGTGCCGTGTGTATACCCGCGGCCACCGCGGGCCTCAGGTCGTTGTCCACGCGGTCCCCGACATACAGAATCTGGTCGTTCTCGAAGGGAACAACGTCGGCCACGCGCTCGAAGAAGAGCAGATCGGGCTTGCTGGCTCCCCAGTCATCCGACGTACCGATCAGGTCGACATCGTTGGCGAACAAGCCGCGGAGGATCCCGCCCGCCCGTACGGTTTGGTTCCCTGCGATGCCAAGCCACAGGCCCTCGCCGCGCAACTGCGCCAGGGCGGGCCGTACGTCGGAGTAGAGATCTGACTCATCAAAGTGTTCCGGCTGGCCCGCAGCGGCGCGCGCGTCGCGCTGCTCGTACAGGTCAAACCCGGGCCGGAACTCCTGGAACACCTCGCGGTAGTCCCGTCCTTGTGCGATGACCGCGCCGAACATCGCCGCGAAGGTATGCCGCGGCACCCCGAGCCAGTCAGCCCAGGTCCCGTACTCCCGCGTCTCGTCGACCAGGCACTCGCCGACATCGAAGACCACAGCCCGAATCATGCCGACACCCTACTGAGCGACTCGCGGGTCGGTACTGCCGCATACTCTCCTCCCGCTCCACCTTCCACACCCCCGTGGATGTGACCGTCTCCGAACTCGCGGTGGAAACCTTCCTGCCGGCCGACCCGGAGACTGCGGCGTAGCTGCGGGGGCAAGTGGGGCTGCAGAGGGCGTGCGCGGGTGGGGGGCCGTACAGGGTGGTTGGGCGCCGGGTCCTGTACGGCCTTGCTCGGCGGCGTTGTGTGCACGGTGGTGCACGGTCACCTCTGCTCAGGAGGTGGGCCGCGGGTATCTCGCTCAGCTGTGATAGCGGATGTAGCCGTTGCCGTCGGAGTCGGAGCCGCTCCTTGTGTAGGAGTGGACATCCGAGCGGCTGCCGGAGGGCTTGTACAGGTAGATCGTGTCGCGGTCGTTGTTCCACATGAAGTTGCAGTTGTCGCGATAGACCACGTTGTACGTGTCGCTGTCGGTGCCGTGACCACCACGGAGCTTCACATAGTCCCCGGGCTGGAGGTAGTGGCTGGCGGTGAAGGTGAAGCGATTGCCGGTGGCGTCCTTGACGACATAGCCCTTGAGGTTGATGGTCGCCGACGACGAGTAGTTCTTGATCGTCAGGTACTCCTGGTGCGTGTTGCCCGAGGAGCAGCTGTTGGAGTCCCGGCCGGGCGCGTCGTACTGGACGCCGCGAATCTTCAACGCTGAGTGGTATTCCGCGGCCTGAGCCGGGGTGGCGGCGAGAAAGGACAGCGCGCCGGCAGTGACAGCGGCGGCAGCAGCGATGACAGGACGCTTACGCAAGAGAGATCCCCTCCACAGTTTGACGAATTCGTGTTGCATGTGGAGGACTGGCAACGACCCACGATGGTTGCACGGTGAACAACAGCGACTGAACTCAACCGAAGGGGATCGAAGTTTGCCCGGGAATGTACGTCCGAGCGCGCCTCACCAGCGGCGCGAAGCACCCTTCGTCCGGTGCCATCCGCGTGACCTGCAACCTGTAGAACGCGCTGCCCAGCAGGCCTGACGGGATTTGCACCGTCACATGGAAGGTCACGCAGGCAAGCAGGGCGGCGAGGAAGATCGTGAACGGCGGCGCATCCGCTGTGGGATCGCCGGCCGGTGCCGCTCCCGGTCAGTTCTCCCCAAGCCGGTCAGCTCAGCTCCGTGACCGACTGTTCGTGTCAGTCGGGACAGCCGTTGGATCATGCGGCACCGGGGCAGTGGGTGAGGGCAAGGACGGCGCCGATGGCGCACTCGTCGGCTGTTGTGGTTCCGTCGGCTGCGTAACACCGCTCCTGAGGGCATCGAGCATCTCTCGTGGACTCCCGAGCTTTTTGCTACCCCATATACTCGCCGGCCCCAGCAGAAAGATCAGGGCTGCGGGAATCACAGCACCCGCGGGAACCCCGAGGGCGATCATGACCCCGACGAGTATCGCAGCGGCTGTGGCACCGACAAGAACGATACGGCCGTCTGCCCTGCGAATCTCGGATTCCATTTCCTCGGACGAAGGGGGCTGGTAAGTCGGTAGTTCAGTCTCATCTACAAGATTGAGCCACTTCTCATCCGCCAGCCGTTCGAGGATTCCCACAAGGCACCTCACCATATCCGGAATGGCGTCCTCGCCGTCTCTGAGCAGCCGCTCTGCGCTTGCGTCGAGGGCAGCACTCACACGGGTTGTGTGCTCCAGCAGTTGGCGCTTGCGCTCTGGGCTCCCCTGCACCAAACCAGACTTCCCGAAGCGAACCAGCGCCAGCCCAAAACGATGAATCTCCCTGTCAAGGTGCAGCAGTGGGACTTCCCCCTCTTGCGTGCGCAGGCAATCGTCAATGCACCGGCAGCACAGATAGAAAGCCCTCCTGAAACTCTCTTCTCCAGCAACGCCTCTGATTCTGCGCAATTCAAGCGGCCACCAGCACACGGCAAAGACAAAGAGAAATATCGCGAAATAGAACTGCCCTCTGTGCCCCAGCTCCTCGAAACCTGATTCGTACGCCCTTCTCACGAGAGGCGTGGCTAGCAAGATCCCCAGCATGAAGGAAGCCATTGGCAGGTAGAACGCACTCATCAACCCAAACAAGGGAATACCGATGCCGGCCCGAAAACCATCCCTGATCATCCATGTCAGCGTGGGGCCAGGTATGGAGAAGCGCACCCCGAAGGTCCGGCAGCTGAGTCGCACTCGGGCGGCGGGGTGCGCTCCACGGAGAGTAAACGACAACGGGAAGGAAGAGATGGTTCCACTCCGCCACAGTCGAGCTCGCGAAAAAGCGGAGACCACGTAGCTCGCCATCCTCGTAAGTACTACAGAGGTGAGCATGATGACGAGGCAAGTCGCTGCAAATTGGCACCAGTTGAGGACCGTCACAAAGCAACTCTAGTGCCACGTCAGGCAGGTAGCCTGGCCTCTTTTGACCTACGAGCAACGAGGCAAGCCCGGGTGCGGCATCCGGGTGGCTGTCGGGCGCCGGTGCCACGGTGCTGCCGGTGCTGGCTGGAGGGTGACCGCGGTCTTCGCCGTGAGCAGCGTCGGGGCGTTTCCGGCCTCGGTGCGAGTGTGCGACGCAATCGAGAAGCAGCTGGAGGGGCGACGGCGACCAGCTCTGCGAGGCTGGTCTGCACCGTTGGGCTCCTCGGCATGAAAAGTCCAGGTCACCGGGGGAGTGACCGGCCCCCGCGGCGTCGTGAACGTTGCGCAGAACGTGGAGCGGCATAGCCTGGGGGGTATTGCCACGCTTGCCCCGGCCCCGTGCCGCTGGGCGGCATCCGGCGGCGACTGCGGCAAACCCGTGTCCGCCCGTGTCGAGCGGGTGGCCGGTGAGCGACGCCGACGAGAGGACAAGCCATGAGCACCCCGACACCCGACGAAAACGCGCCCCCGAGCGGAGCCTCGTCCCCCGAGGGAGCGCCGTCAGCGGCGGAGGCGGCGGATACCCAGGCCGCCCTCGTCGATCTCGCGAACAGCATGGCCCTGCTGCCGCAGGCACCGCCGGTCGAGGGCGAGGAGCCGCGTCCGGAGGGCGCCATCTCGCTGCCGGTGATCGAGCAGGACGGCAATCGGTACATCCCCGTCTTCACCACCGAGGACGCGCTGGTGGCGGCCGGGGGAGATCCCGGTGCCGCGCTCAGCATCCCCGTTGTCGAGCTGGCCGCGAACTGGCCGGCGGACGACCTGTGGCTGGCGGTCAACCCGTCCACCGAGGAGGGCCTCGCCCTTCCCCCCGACCTGGTGCGGGCGCTGCCCGTCTTCAGCCGGGGCGACGGCCAGGTCGACCTGTCGGGCCAGGCTGGTGCGGAGGGTGGTGGCGCCGGGGAGCCCGGCCGGACCCCGAACGGATGACCCGCACACCCCCTCTCCGTGACGGATGACCGGCGCGCCCCGGGGCAGTCGGCGAGCGCCCCGGGGCCCCGGCGCGAGGAGGCAGGCACAGCCCCGAGGTAGCGCTAACCCCCGGCTCGGTGCGGGGGCGGACCGGCTGTCGGGGTGGGGGCCGGGTCAGAAGACTCGTCGGTATGACGACGAGTCTTGAGTTCTCCCGTTCGGCCGGCGGTCCGACGGCGTCCGCGGGCAGCGATTTCGCACGGCTGTCGCGCCGCATTGTGGCGGCGGGGCTGTTGCGGCGCCGGCCCGGCTACTACACCGTGCGGCTCACGCTCGTGACGATGGCGTTCGCCGGTGGCTGGGTGGCGTTCTTCGCGCTGGGTGACAGCTGGTGGCAGATGGCCGTGGCCGCGTTCCTGGCGTTGGTGTTCGCGCAGGTCGCGCTGGTCACCCATGATGTGGCGCACCGTCAGGTCTTCCGCGGGCGCCGGCCGAGTGAGGTCGGCGGTCTGCTGTTCGGCAACCTCGGTGTGGGGATGTCGTACGGCTGGTGGATGAACAAGCACACCCGCCACCACGCCAACCCCAACCATGAGGAGCTGGACCCGGATGTCGCACCGGACATCCTGGTGTGGTCGCGGGACCAGGCGCGGGCCGCCACGGGGCTGCCCCGCTTCATCGGCCGCTATCAGGCACAGCTGTTCTTCCCGCTGCTCACGCTGGAGGGGTTCAACCTGCGGGTGTCGAGCATCCGGGCGCTGCGGTCCCCCACGATGAAGCACTGGGGAAGCGAGGCGGCGCTGTTGCTGACGCATATCGTCCTGTATCTCAGCGCACTGTTCCTGGTGCTGTCGCCCGGTAGGGCGCTCGCCTTTCTCCTCGTCCACCAGGCACTCTTCGGTGTCTACCTGGGGTGCACCTTCGCGCCCAATCACAAGGGGATGCCGACGCTGACGGGCGGCACCCGGCCGGACTTCCTGCGCCGTCAGGTGCTGACCTCACGGAACATCCGGGGCGGGGTACTGACCGACGTCCTGCTCGGTGGGCTCAATTACCAGATCGAGCACCACCTCTTCCCCAGCATGCCGACACCGCATCTGCGGCGTGCGCAGACGATCGTGCGGGCGTACTGCGCCGAGCTGGGTGTCCCGTACCACGAGACCGGTCTGATCAGGTCGTATGCGGAGGCGCTGCGGCACTTGCGGCGGGTGGGGGAACCGCTTCGTGGTCCGCGGGCGTAGGCAGCGCCGTCGCGGCCGCCGCCTCCTCCTGGCGCGCCGTACGACGGGCCGCCATCCAGGCATAGACGAGGATGCCGGCGAACAGGAAGAGCACGCCCTGGTAGATCGCGGCGTAGCCGGCGCCGGCGACGAGCCAGAAGGTGAAGCCGAAGGCGGTCAGGGCGAGGGTCAGATCGCGGGCGAAGCGGGCGGGGCGGACCTTGTCGCGGCGGCCGGTGAGCAGGAAGTAGACCTGGGCGCCGGCGGCGAGGAGGTAGGGCACGGTCGCCGAGAAGGTGGTGATCAGTACCAGGATCTCGAAGACGCCGCCGGAGCCGATCAGGTAATTGAGCACCGTGAGGGCGCTGGCCAGGACGACGGCGGCCAGGACGCCGAAGGTCGGCACACCGCGCCGCTTGGTCAGGAACGGTGCGGGGAACAGCCCGTCCTTGGCCGCGGCGTACGGGGACTGGGCGCTCATCAGGGTCCAGCCGTTGAGGGCGCCGATGATCGAGACGACGGCGGCGATCGCGACGACCGTGCCGCCCCAGTGCCCGCCGAACATCGCGTTCACCGCGTCGGAGAACGGCGCCTGGGACTTCACCAGCTTGTCGTGGGCGACGGTGCCGAAGACGGCTACGGTGCCCAGGAGGTAGACCACGGCGGAGCCGATGGTGCCGAGGACGGTGGCCCGGCCGACGTTCCGCTCCGGGTCACGGACCTCGCCCGCGCTCATCGCGGCGGACTCCACACCGACGTAGGAGTAGAGCAGGATCGCGGCGGCCGCGGACATCCCGCCGAGCGCGCTGCCGCTGCCTTCGTGGAACGAGCCGAGGTTGGCCGGGTCGAAGAAGAACAGGCCGACGACGGCGATGAAGAGCAGCGGGATGAACTTGAGGACGGTGGAGACCGTCTGGACCAGGCCGACGTAGCGGGTGCCGGCGAAGTTGGCGAGGGCCGGCAGCCAGAGCGCGCCGAGAGCGATCGCGAGGTCGGTGGCGTCGGTGGGGCGGCCGGGGAGCAGGACATGGACGTAGCCGACGATGGCGACCGCGAGCGCCGCGTTGCTGACCCAGGTCATGGTCCAGTACGACCAGGCGGAGAGGAATCCGGCGAAGTCGCCGAACGCCTCGCGCGCGTAGACGTAGGGGCCTCCGGTGTCCGGGTGGCGCTCGGCGAGCCGGCCGAAGACCAGGGCGAGGGCGACGGCGCCGACGGTCAGTACGCCGAAGGCGACGAGGCTGACGGTGCCGAACGGGGCCACCGATGCCGGCAGCAGAAAAATGCCGCCACCGATGATGTTGCCCATCACTAGGCAGGTGGCGGTTCCCAGACCGAAGCGGCGCGTGTGCCGGTCGTCCATGGCGTGGTGGGCCTCTCGTCGTGCGCTGTGCACCCGGGGTTACCGAGCGGTGCTCATCGTCGGCGATCGGCGGCGTCCGCCAAAATCAACGGGATTTGTCCTGCGCGGCGGGGTCCGGGGGTGAAAAACCTTCGGGCGGACGCACTCCGCGCCGTAGTTCGTCCGCAGCGGGTCCCAGGGGCAGTTGTGGCCCCTCGGCCTCCCCCAGCCAGCGGCGGAGCACCCGGTGCACCTGTTCGGCGCCGGTCAGCGTCTCGCCGTCCGGGGCCGGCGGCGTCAGTTCGGCGGGCCACAGGAGGAAGGGATGGCTCTGTGCGCCGCCCAGCCCGCCGTGCGAGCCGATCTGCTCCTCGAAGGCGTGTACCGCGCCGGTCTTCGGGTCGCAGGCGGAGTTGACCATGACGTCGGCGGCGTGCGGGAAGCGGTCGGTGCGGCGTACGGCGTCGGCCGCGCCGTCGCCGAACGGTGCCAGCGGGTCGGCTCCGATGAGGCGGCCGGTGTCGAGATGGTGCTCGGCGCCGGCCGGGCCGAGCACCACGGGGCCGTGCACCGCGGAGCGGACCAGCAGAAAGCCGATGCCGGGGTGGTTGGCGAGGGTGGAGAGCAGGGCGGGGTGTCTGCGGTCCAGTTCCTCGCGGGTGATCCTGCCGGGCACGTCGGGGAAGGACACCAGACCGAGGTTTCCGGAGGCCAGCACGAGGGGCTGGGAAGAGGCCGGGCCCGCCGTCCGCTCCGGTTGCTGTCCCGCGGCCTCCTCGGGGCGGTGCAGCGCGGCCCGCGCCGCCTCCCTGGCCTCGGCTCCGCTCGGCGTGCGTCCCGCGCGGCGGGGTACCGGCAGCCCGCAGCCGGCGCGGACGAGATCGCCCAGGCTCAGCCCGTAATGCTCCAGGAACGTCGGGCCGTGGCTCTGGCCGTGGTCGGAGAGCAGCACGATGCGGTAGGGGCGCGGTGCGTGCCGGGCGGCCCTGGCGATCAGCGCGATGGCCCGGTCGAGGCCGCGCAGGACCTGGAGCGCGTCGCGGTGCGCGGGCCCGGAGTGGTGGGCCACCTCGTCGTAGGCGACGAGGTCGGCGTAGATGGCGGTGCGGCCGGCGAGCAGGTCGCCGATGACGGCCGCGACCACCACATCGCGCTCGACGACGGTGGCGAAGGCCCGGATGACGGGGTAGAGGCCGCCTCGGGTGACCCGGGGCAGTTCGCGGCGGAAGCGGGTGCGCAGTGACTGGACGAGCTCGCGGACGACCTCGGCGACGAAGGAGACGGCGGTACGGGTCGCATTGGCCGGGTCGGAGAAGTAGGCGAAATAGCCGGAGCGGGAGCGGTTGTACCTGCCGCGCCGGGCCGCCACCGACATCACCAGGGCGACCTGGTCGGCGCCGCCGCTGAAGAGGTTGCCGCGGCTGGCGCCGTCGTGGGCGAGCAGTCCGCCGTCGCCGGTGCGCTCGACGGCGCGGCGCTGGAGTGCGGCGGCGCTGCTGGGCCGGTTGCTGACGACGACTGTGCGGGTGTCCTTCTCGTACCAGCGGAAAGCCGGTACGTCCTCGTTGCTGCCGTGCAGGAGGGCGAGCTGGCTGGCGCCGGTCTGGCTGGACCAGTCGGTGCGCCAGGGGGTGAGGCGGTGGCCGGCGCCGGTCCAGCGGGCGACGGTCGGCATCAGCGGCCGCTCGCCCCGGACGGCCTCGCACAGCAGGTCGTGGCCCACGCCGTCGAGCTGGAGGAAGACCGTGCCCGGGGTGGCCGGGCCGCGGGCGGGGCCGGTCCGGCGGCCGCGGCGGCGTCCGGCGAGCCGGACGAGTCTGCGGTGGTAGGCCTCGTCATTGCGCACCGCGAGGAAGGCGGAGGTGGCGGAGGAGGCGGCGGACATCACGGCCGCGACGATCACCGCGGTCTCCGGGGCGGCCTGTCCGCGTCCCTCGGGGATCAGATCCAGGGCGAGCAGCAGCAGGGAGCCATTGAGGAAGAAGACCAGCAGTCCCAGGACGAGTGCCGGCACCAGCAGCAGGGCCCGCACGAGCACGGGCCACACCAGCGCGCTGAGCAGGCCGAACGCGCCGGCGCCCAGCGCGGCGGTGACGGCGGTACGGGTGAGGCTGTCGCCGCCCGGCGACTGCAGCCGGAAGTCGGGCAGCAGCGCGGCGAGCGCGAGCAGGGTGAGGCTGGAGACGAGCCAGACCGCGAGCACCCGGAACAGGGCACCGCTGAGGGCCTTCCACCGCGGCATCCGCACGCCGTTCCACCTCACCCTCCGGCCCGCCCCGGCCGTGCGGGCCTGCCGCCAGCATGGCACCAGGTGCCGGGGGCACAAGCGCTGCCCCGTACACGGCGTTGCACGCATCCGCTGATACGGGGACGCGCCGCTCGGCGACGCCCATACGGCTCTGCCGGCGCGCCCGGGGCCGGGTCGGTGGCACCCGGTGCGCCGGGCCGGTCGCTCCCCCGCCGGCCGTTTTCCGGGCCGGATGGTGGAGGATCGAGAGGGCGCACACGGGAAGCGGGACGGCCGCCCACGGAACGGGGCGGCGCGTCCAGGACGGGAGGTGCTCGGTGTCGGTGGAGGTCACCTGGTGGGGGCATGCCACTGTGACGGTCGAGGACTCCGGGGTGCGGGTGCTGACGGACCCGCTGTTCGTGCGCCGGCTGGCCCATCTGCGGCGCCGGCGGGGCGCGCTGCCGCCGGCCGAGGCCGCACGGGCCGATGTCGTCCTGGTCTCGCATCTGCACGCCGACCATCTGCACCCCGCCTCGCTGGCCCGGCTCGCGCCGGGGACCCGGCTGGTGGTGCCGCGCGGGGCGACGGCCGCGGTGCCGGGGCTGCGGCGGGTGGCCGCGGCCCGTGCGCTGCGGGTCACCGAGCTGCGGGCGGGTGAGGAGTGCGCGGCCGGTGCGCTGACGGTCCGTGCGGTGTCCGCCGCGCACGACGGGCGGCGGCTGCCCTACGGACCGCGCCGGGTGCCCGCGCTCGGCTATGTCGTACGGGGCGCGGCCCGGACGTACTTCGCGGGCGACACCGGGCTGTTCGAGGAGATGGCGGAGGAGGTCGGGCCGTGCGAGGTGGCGCTGCTGCCGGTGGGCGGCTGGGGACCGTTCCTCGGGCACGGCCATCTCGATGCGCGGCGGGCGGCGCAGGCGGCGGTGCGGCTGGCGCCGGGCTGCGCGGTCCCGGTGCACTACGGCACGTACTGGCCGATCGGGATGGATGCCGTACGGCCGCATGAATTCCATGCGCCGGGCCAGGAGTTCGAGCGGCAGATGGCGCTGCTGGCGCCGGAGGTGACGGTGCACCGGCTCGGGCACGGCGAGTCGGTCCGGCCGAAGGTCGTGTGATGACGCTCTTCGGTGAGCTGGTGCCGAGCGTGCCGCCGGAGTCGACGCAGCAGGTGGTCGGCTATCCGTCGCTGTTCCTGCTGGTGGTGCTCGGGTCGCTGGTGCCCGTGGTGCCGACGGGGGCACTGGTCAGCTCGGCGGCGGTGGTCGCCTTCCATCACACCTCGCCGTTCGCCCTGCTGATGGTCTTCGTGGTGGCATCTTCCGCAGCGTTCCTCGGCGATGTGGGGCTCTATTCGCTCGGGCGGCGCGGCAGCCACTCCCCCCACGGTTCGCGCTGGCTGGCACGGCTGCGCGCCCGCGCCGCGCCGGAGCGGCTGGCCCAGGCGCAGCACAAGCTGCGGGAGCACGGCGTCCTGGTACTGGTGCTGTCCCGGTTGGTGCCGGCCGGGCGGATCCCGGTCATGCTGGCGTGTCTGCTCGCGGCGATGCCGCTGCGGCGGTTCGTCCGTGGCGATGTTCCGGCGTGTCTGGCGTGGGCGGCGACGTATCAGCTCATCGGGCTGCTGAGCGGCTCACTGTTCCGCAGTGCGTGGCAGGGCGTGGCCATGGCGATCGTCCTGACCGTGGTGATCGCGGCGGCGCCGGCCGCCTGGCGGCGCCTCGGACCGGCCCGCGGCGAGGGCCGGGCGTAGAGCCCCAAGTCCCGCCCGCGTCCGCCCGTTCCGGTCCGCGGACGCGCTCAGTGCGCGGCGGCACCCGCTCAGCCTGCGGCCGGCATCCGCTCAGTGCGCGGCCAGCACCCGGGAGGCGCCGACGGGCAGATCCCAGAGGTCCGCGCGGGGGCGTCCGGTGGCGGCCCAGGCGGCGCGGACCCGGTGCAGCGGTTCCAGGGGCGGCTCGCCGGAGAGCAGAAAGGTCGACCAGTGCATCGGGGCCAGGGCGCGGGCGCCCAGGTCCTGACAGGCCTTGACCGCCTCCTCCGGGTCGGTGTGCACCGGCCGCAGCATCCAGCGCGGGTCGTAGGCGCCGATGGGCAGCAGTGCCAGGTCGATGCCGGGGTAGCGGCGGCCGATCTCCTCGAACCAGTGGCCGTAGCCGGTGTCCCCGGCGAAGTGGATCCGCCGCCCGTCGGGCGCGGTCAGCAGCCAGCCGCCCCACAGGGAGCGGCAGGTGTCGGTCAGGGTCCGCTTGCTCCAGTGGTGGGCGGGGACGAAGTCGAGGCGTACGGGGCCCCCGGGGGCGGGCAGTTCGACCGCCTCCCACCAGTCGAGATCGGTGACCCGGGTGAAGCCGCGCCGGCGGGCCCAGGGCGCCAGTCCGGCGGGGAGCAGCAGCGGGGTGTGCCGCGGCAGCCGCTTGAGGGTCGGGGCGTCGAGGTGGTCGTAGTGGTTGTGGCTGATGACGACGGCATCGACCGGCGGCAGGTCTTCCCAGCGGACGCCGACGGGGGTGACCCGGGCGGGCGTGCCGAGGATCTTGCGGGACCAGACCGGGTCGGTCAGTACGGTCAGCCCGCCGATCCGGATGATCCAGCTGGCGTGCCCGGCCCAGGTGAGGGCGAGGGTGGTGGTGTCGACAGCCGGCATCGGGCCCGGTGCGAAGGGGAGTTGCTGGATCTCGGCGAGCGTCTCGGGCGGCGGGCGCAGTTTGCCCTCCCGGGCGATCCGGGCCAGGGCGCGGACACCGGGCAGCGGCGCGGTCAGCCGGTGGGTGAAGTCCCGCGGCCAGGTGCGGGGTTCGCCCAGCGGGCGGGGTGCGGTGAGCGGGGGCGGGGTGGCCCGCGGGAGGACGGGCGCGTCCGTGGTGGCTTGCGGGAGGACGGGCGCGTCCGTGGTGGCCTGTCCGGGGGCCTGTCCGGTGGCCGGGCCCGGGGTGTGGCCCGCTCCCCCGCCCCGTTCGGCGGCCTCGCCGGGTGCGGCGGGCGGGAGCCTCTCGGTGTCGGGGAGCCGCTCGGTGTCGGGGGGCTGCTCGGTGTCGGGGGGCTGCTCGGCGAGGGAGCGCTCGGTCTGTTCGGTCATCGAGGGGCTCCATTCGGTGGACAGAACCGGGGCGGGTTCGGGATGAGGCGGGGCGCGGGCGGGCGCCGGGCGGCGGTCAGCCGTCCGCAGATGTCGTGAGCCCGGCCAGTGCGCGGGACAGGGCGGTCAACACCTCGGTGATGTGCGGGAGTTCCAGCGGATCGGGGGCCGCCAGGGCGCGCCCCCGCTGCTCCCGGTCGGCGCCCAGCAGCGCCTCGACGCCGAGCCGTACCCGCAGCGCGCCCGGCGCGTCACCGAAGTGGTGTCCGCCGCGCGCCGCCCAGGGCGCCAACTTCCGTTCCAGCGCGTGGGATTCCACGATCCCACGGGCCCCGAGGGGCCGGCGCAGCGGCTCGAAGTCGGCGTACAGATGGCTGCCGGAGTGCGGGGGACGGCAGACGGCACCGGCCTCGGTGACGGTGTGGTGGAGCGCCGCGGCGAGCACGCCGTACACCCGGGCGACGGTGGCCGTCCTGGCGCGCACCTCGTCGGGCTCGCCGAGCGCATGGGTGACGGCGCAGCCGAGCGGCCCCGGAAGCGGTGTACCGACCGCGGCGAGCGCGTCCAGCACGGCTGCCTGGAGGACGGCTCCCCGGTCGGTGCCGGGGAAGCGGGCCAGCGCGGCGGGCCAGGAGTCGGGCACCAGCGTGGCCCGCAGGTCGGTGAGCACCACGACCCCGTCGGGCAGCATCTCGGCGGGGCTGAGCACCACGGTGTCATGCGGATCGTGCAGCAGATCGCGGCGGCTCTCGTCGCTGATGACCCACAGCCCTTCGTCCGCCGCCGCCTCACAGACCTCGTGCATCTGCTCCGGCGCGGGACAGGTGCCGGTCGGGTCGTCGGCGACGGACAGGACCAGCACGCGGGGGGTGTCGCCGTGCATCCGGGCCCGGCGGACGGTCTCCAGCAGCGCGAACGGGTCGGGCACCCCGCCCGATTCGGCCGGTACGGGGGCGAGGTGCACCGGCCGGCCGAGCAGCCGGGCGGGGGGTGCGTACGACGCGGAGCAGGGCCGCGGCAGCACCACGGCGCCGCCGGCCGCGGCGTACAGCGCGAGGAGCAGGGTCGGCGCCCCGGGGGCGGCGAGCACCCGGTCGGGGGTGGTGACCAGGCCGCGGCGTTCCCAGTAGCCGCAGGCGGCGGTGCGCAGCGGCGCAGCGCCGCCCAAGGGCTCGGGTTCGGTGCGGTCGGCGGCCGCGGCGAGGTGGGCGGCGAGTTCCGGGAGGACCGGCAGGCCCACCGGCGGATCCGGGTCCGGCTCAGGCCGCGGATCCGGGGCGGTCCGCTGCATCCGTTCCTCCACTCCACGACGGCGGGTCGATCGTGGGCCCATCACATGAAGGGCGGCCCCGTCCACCTTGGCAGATCACGGGGGTGGCGACGGCGGGCGACACGTCAGCGGAGGGTGGTACCGGCGCTCAATGCGCCGGGCGCGCCTCGTAGCGATGCACCGTGACCACCTCGCCGGTGCCCCAGTCCTGCCGCTCGGTGCCGCGGCGCCGCCAGCCCAGCCGCTCGTAGAGGGCGATGGCCGTGGTGTCGGTGGTCTTCACCTCCAGTACGGGCCGCAGTCCGCGGGCCGCCGCCTCCGCCTCGACGGCACGCAGCAGCCGTCCGCCGAGGCCCGCACCGCGGGCGGTGGGGGCGACATAGAGCCGACTGACCTCGGGGCCGCACAGCGCCGCATGGCCGGTGACCGTGCCGTCCGTCTCGGCGACCCAGGCGGCGGTCAGCCCGTCGGGGGTCAGCCAGCGCGCCGGATCGTCCGGCCAGTGGTGCGGATAGCCGTTGTGCGTGTGCACCTCTGCCAGGACGGCCACACAGGCGTCGAGGTCGCTGTCGTGACGTCTTCTGATCATCCGGGCATGGAAGCACGGCCGGCGGGGGGGGCCGGCAGCCCGTTGGCCGCCAGGGGGTGCCTCCCCGATCTCCGTGGCTCCGGACGCTCCGCTGCGCCGCGCGCGGGGCCCTCCGCGGCGGGATCCTGCCTGTTCCGGGCCGTGTGGGGTACAAGGTGGCGCATGCGATCGCTACTGACCCATCTCGACCGGCGGACCTTTGACCTGATCGCCACGCGCGAATGGCCGGGCGCGCAGCGGGTGCTGCCCCGGCTGACCCGGAGCGCCAACCACGGGCTGCTGTGGTTCGGCCTCGCGGCCGGTGCGGCCGCGCTGGGCGGCCGGCCGATGCGTCGGGCCGCGCTGCGCGGAGTGGCCTCGCTGGCCGTGGCGTCGGCTGCGGTGAACACCCTCGGCAAGCGCTCCGTACGGCGGCAGCGGCCGCTGCTGGACGCGGTGCCGGTGATACGGCAGCTGCACCGCCAGCCCTTCACCTCGTCCTTCCCTTCCGGGCACTCGGCTTCGGCGGTGGCCTTCGCGACCGGTGTGGCCATGGAGAACAAGTGGTGGGGGCTGGCGCTGGCGCCGGTCGCCGCGTCGGTGGCGTTCTCCCGCGTCTATACGGGCGTGCACTATCCGGGTGATGTGCTGGCGGGTGCCGCACTGGGGGCCGGCGCGGCGTTCGCGGTGCGCGGTTTCGCACCGACCCGCGCCCAGCTGGCGCCGCCCGCCCGGCCGCGCGCGGAGGCGCCCGCACTGCCGCGTGGCCGCGGTCTGGTCGTGGTGGCGAACCAGAGGTCGGGACAGCGTTCCGGCCCCCGCCCGGACCGGGCCGAGGAGGTGCACGGGGTGCTGCCGCAGGCCGAGGTGACGGTGTGCGGCGAACCGGACGGGCCGTCGCTGGACAAGGCCCTGGAAGACGCCGCGGAGCGGGCCAGGGCACTGGGCGGTGCGCTGGGGGTGCTCGGCGGGGACGGCACCGTCAATGCCGCGGCGGCGGTCGCGGTACGGCACGGGCTGCCGCTCGCGGTGCTGCCCGGCGGCACGCTGAACCACTTCGCTTACGACCTGGGCATCGAGACCTATGCGGCGGCGGCACGCGCCGTGGAGTCCGGTGAGGCCGTCGCGGTGGATGTGGCGCGCTTCCGGGCCGGGCCGCATCTGGAGGGGCGGCAGTTCCTCAACACCTTCTCGATCGGCGCGTATCCGGAGCTGGTGCGGATCCGCGAGCGGTGGGCGGGCCGGATCGGCGCCTGGCCCGCCGGGGTGCTGGCGGCGTGGGAGGTGCTGCGCACCGCCGAGCCGCTGACCGTACGGATCAATGGCGAGCGGCGCGCCGTATGGCTGCTGTTCGTCGGCAACTGCCAGTACCGGGGGCTGGGGTTCGCACCGGTGCGGCGGCACGATCTGGCGGACGGGGTGCTCGATGTGCGGGTGGTGCACGGCGGCCGGCTGGCCCGCACCCGGCTGCTCCTCGCGGCCCTGACGGGCACCCCGCGCAGCTCTCCGGTACTCGGTGAGGCGCGGCTGTCCCGGCTGCGGATCAGTGATCTCCCGGAGGGCACCACACTGGCCTTCGACGGTGAAGTGGCCCATGCACCGAGCGAGTTGACGCTGGAGAAGCAGAACGAGGCGCTGACGGTCTATCGCCTGCTGCCCGAATGATGAGATCCCACTCTCATCATTCGGGATAGCGGCGTACGGTTGGACACCACGCCGAGGGGCGCCCGCAGCGCGGTGCGAGCGGTCGCCCGGGCGGCGGCCGGGGGTGCTGTCGTGCGCCGCCCGGCCGCCCTCCGACGCATGCGAAGGAGCGACCATGCCGCAGGAATCCGCCGTCTACACCCATGGCCACCACGAGTCCGTACTGCGCTCCCACACCTGGCGCACCGCCGCCAACTCGGCCGGATACCTGCTCGGCGCACTGCGTCCACACATGCAGATCCTGGACATCGGCTGCGGCCCCGGCACCATCACCGCCGATCTGGCCGCGCTGGTGCCGGACGGGCAGGTCACCGGCCTGGAGTACGCGCCGGACGTCCTGGAGCGGGCGCGCGCCACGGCCGCCGCCCGCGGGCTGACCAACGTCCGCTTCGCGGTCGGGGATGTCCACGCACTGGACTACCCCGATGACACCTTCTGTGTGGTGCACGCCCATCAAGTCCTGCAGCACGTGGGCGACCCCGTCCAGGCGCTGCGCGAGATGCGCCGGGTCACCAGGCCGGGCGGCATCGTCGCCGTCCGCGATTCGGACTACGCGGCGATGACCTGGTACCCGGAGAGCGACGGGATGGCCGACTGGCAGCGCCTGTACCAGCGGGTGGCCCGCGCCAACGGGGGCGAGCCGGACGCCGGACGCCGGCTGCAGGCCTGGGCGCGGCAGGCGGGTTTCGCCCCGGACGCGATCACCGCCACGGCCGCCACCTGGCTCTTCCGCAGGCCCGAGGAGCGGACCTGGTGGAGCGAGCTGTGGGCGGACCGTACGGTCAGCTCCTCCTACGCACAGATCGCGGTGGACGGCGGGCACGCCACAGCGGAGCAGCTGCACCGGATCGCGCAGGCCTGGCGGACCTGGGGCACCGACGAGGACGGCTGGTTCGGCGTCCTGCACGGCGAGATCCTCTGCCGCGTCTGACCACGGCACCCCCTGCCCGGCGCTGACGGACCGTTCACCCCGACACCGGCCGCGTGGCCCCGCGGTCCGGCAGTCCCGCGGCCCCGCGACCCCGCGGCCATGAGCCGCCGGTCGGCCCGGCCCTCCGCGAACCGTCTGGCCCTCCGCGGACGCCCCAACCGGCCCGTCCCTCCGCGAGCCACCCCTCCGCGCATCCCTCCACCCATCCCTCCGACGGCCCAGCCACACCCTCTCCCCGGCAGATAAATCCTATTAATCCCGGTATGGATGGGGCGTGACCCCACAACGACGCCTGGCCGCGATAGCGGCGCTGACTCTCCTGGCGGCGGGCTGCGGCACCCAGCAGTCCGCTGGCCCCGCACGCTCCGCGCCGCCCGCCCCGCCGGGCGGCGCGCGCGCCTCCGCCGCGGCCGGCTTCACCCTCCTGGCCACCGGCGATGTGCTGCCGCACAGCGAGATCATCCGGCGGTCCGGCGCCGATGCGCACGGCAAGGGCCATGACTTCCGCGCCATGTTCGCCGGGGTGAAACCGGTGGTCGCCAGCGCCGACATGGCGATCTGCCATATGGAGACGATCTACGGCAGGGACAGCGGGCCGTTCACCGGCTACCCCAGCTTCAAGTCCCCGCCCCAGGTAGCCGCCGCCCTCAAGGACGCCGGCTACGACTCCTGCTCCACCGCTTCCAATCACACCCTCGACGACGGCGCCGACGGGGTGCACCGCACCCTCGGCGCCATGGACGCGGTCGGTCTGCGCCATGCCGGCTCGGCCCGCTCCGCCACCGAGGCCTCCCGGGTCACGCTGCTGCGGGCCGGCCCCGCGAAGGTCGCCCAGCTCTCGTACACCTACGGCACCAATGGCATCCCGCTGCCCGGCAAGGCGCCCTGGGCGGTCAATCTGATCGACCGGAAGAAGATCCTCGCCGATGCCCGCGCGGCCCGCCGGGCCGGTGCGGATGTGGTGGTCGTCAGCATCCACTGGGGCACGGAGTGGCAGCAGCCGCCGGACGAACAACAGCGCACCCTGGCCCGCGCGCTGACCGCCGCACGCACCGCGGGACGGCCCGACATCGATCTGATCCTGGGCACCCATGCACATGTCCCGCAGGCCTACGAGAAGGTCAACGGCACCTGGGTCGTCTACGGGATGGGCGACCAGCTCGCGGGCCATATGTTCAACCACAGCGACCGGCCGGACGGCCGCGGCAACCAGAGCTCGATGGCCCGCTTCACCTTCGCCGGACCGACCGCTCCCGGCGGGCGCTGGACGGTCCGCAAGGCGGAGTTCCTCCCCCAACTCACCGACGTCAACGACGGTTTCCGGGTCGTGAACCTCAACGCGGCGCTGGCCGCGCAGCCCGGACGCAGCGACTACGCACGGGCCCGGGACAGCATCCGGGACATCGTGCTGTCCCGGGGCGCGGCGAAGAGCGGTCTGATCATGGCCAAGTGATCGCGTACCGGCAGGCCCCCAACTAGGGTGGTCCGTATGGACATTCTGGGGACCTCATTGCGGGTGTGCGTCAGCGATCTGGATTCCGCGATCGGCGTCTACGAACGGCTGACCGGGGCCGAGGCCATCCGCTTCCAGCGCGGCGGGGTGGCGGTCGCGGCCGTCGGGTGCTTCTTCCTGATGAGCGGCCCCGAGGCGGAGTTGTCGGTGCTGCGGAAGATCACCGCGACGCTCGCCGTCAAGGACGTGGACGATGCGGTGGCCGACCTGAAGGCGGTCGGCGCGGACATCATCGCCGGCCCCCTGTCCACGCCGATCGGCCGCAACCTGGTGGCCCGCCACCCGGACGGTTCGGTCTTCGAGTACGTCGACCGGAAGCAGGACGGGGAGGCCTAGGACGAGCAATTCCCATGTCCTGGTCGGTGGTCGTAGGCGATGCCCGGTCTGGGTCACGTAGGTGAGTTCCCCGGTGCTCATCCCGCTCCGGTTGCCCCCACCGGCCGGGCGAAGGCGAGGATGTCGGGGACCGCTTCGCGCAGGCTCGTGAAGTGACGGTGCACACCGGCCACCGCAGCCGCGGTGTTGACGCCCCACACCGTCATGCCGGCCCGAAGCCCTGCTTCGACTCCGGACGGGGCGTCCTCGATGACCAGGCAGTCCTCGGGTCGGGCACCGAGCTGCTCGGCGGCCAGGAGGTAGGGCACGGGCGAGGGTTTGCCCTCTTCCACCGCCGCGGCATCCACGATGACGGGCGGGACCGGCAGACCGGTCCGGGCGAATCGCCCGCGCACCCGGTGCTCGTAGTTGGAGGTCACGAGCGCCCACGCCTCCGACGGCAGAGCACCCAGCAGCTCCGACGCACCGTCGAAGGCCGCGTAGACGCCGGACCGGACGTCCTCGTCCTCCAACGTGTGCAGCGCCGCCAGGCACTCCCGTGGATCCTGGTCCGGAACCACTCTCGCGAAGGTCTCCAACGGCCGCGTCCGCAGCGCCACCCGGTAGACCTCCGCCGCGTCCAATCCGTATCGCCCGGCCCACGTTGCCCAGACCCGGCGCTGGTTGTCCACGGCGTCGATCAACGTGCCGTCGACATCGAGGAGAACGCACTTCCTGGGGTCGGGCTGCACCATCTCACTGGTCACGCCGTGATCATGCCAGGGGACCCTGAAGAACATCTACGGGAATGCGGCGGGGGAGGCGGGTGAGGCTGGTGAGGCTGGTGAGGCGGCGGTGAATGGATGCGCGAGGTCCGGGGGGCTGCCTCTACAGTGCATGGGCCTGCTGTCCGGACGGTTCAGTGGATCGCGAATGCGCAGGCTGAACGGGTCGGATGCGCGAGGTGCCCAGCAGGGTGCACAAGGAGGGTCCCCATGCTCGATCGTTCTCGTCGGGTGCGGTGTGTGCGTGTCTCGGCGTCCGGGCGGCGGAGGGTGATCGCGATGGGTGCCGTGATGGCTGCCGCTCTGGCCGTGGGCGGCGCACTGCCGTCGTCCGCGACGCAGGCTGATGGGGCCGGTGATGCCGTGCGGAAGGGGCTGGACCGTCTGGTGTACGAGGACCGGTACCCCGCCGCCCTGGCCTCCACCATCGGCCGTGACGGCCGCGCCCGCCACTTCACCGCCGGTGTCGCGGACTTGCGGACCGGGGCGAAGGTGCCGGTCGACGGGCAGGTGCGGGCGGGGAGCAACACCAAGGCGTTCACCGCCACGGTCGTCCTCCAGCTGGCCGGCGAAGACAAGGTCGCTCTCGACGCCCCCGTCGAGCGGTATCTGCCGGGCCTGGTGCGAGGCGAGGGCATCGACGGTCGCCGCATCACGGTACGTCAGCTGCTGCAGCACACCAGTGGACTGCCCGACTACACCGACTTCATCGCTGACCCCACCGGCAGGGCCCGCCACACCTACGTCCGGCCCCGCACCCTGCTCGACACGGCGCTGGCGCACAAGGCGGTGTTCGCTCCCGGAACCGACTGGGCGTACAGCAACACCAACTACCTCCTGGCCGGGCTGCTCATCGAGAAGGTCACCGGCCGCCCGCTCGCCGAGCAGCTCACGCGGCGGGTCATCGACCGGATCGGGCTGCGTCACACCTACTTCCCCGGCGTGGGCGACGAGGGCATCCGGGAAGCGCACCCTCAGGGCTACTTCGCCGTGAAGCCCGGCAGACCGCTGGAGAACATCACGGAGTTGGACCCGTCCTGGGGCTGGGCCGCCGGACAGGTCATCTCCACCCCGAGCGACCTGAACCGCTTCTTCACCGCCCTGCTCGACGGCGAGCTGCTCAAGCCCGCTCAGCTCGCCCAGATGCGCACCACCGTCAAGGTCCCCGAGAGTGCCGGGATCGGGCCCGGCGTCCGGTACGGGCTGGGCGTGACCAGCGCGCCGCTGAGCTGCGGTGGCCGGTCGTGGGGGCATGGCGGGGACATCCCCGGCTACGCCACACGCACCGGTGTCACCGATGACGGCCGCGCCGTCACGGTCGCCGTCACCGCCGACGGACCGCCCACCGAGGAGGGCCCCGGCGATGTCCTGGCCCTCCTCGACGCCGCCCTCTGCAGCTGAGCCCGACGGGCTTGTGAGCGACGAGCCTGTGAGCGACGGGCCTGTGACCGACGGGCCTGTGACCGACGGGCCTGTGACCGTGCGGCATCGGTGGCCACGCCTGGCCCTGTCGGTCTCCGCAAGGCGAGTTGGTGAGCATGCGGAGGGGTCAGGGCGCTGGTGCCCCCAGCGGACGACGGTGCGGCCCCCCGCCCGCGGAGCCGGGCCGGGCGCCGTCGCCTCGAACAGCCCGGCTCACTCCATGGCCGGGTAACACCCCCCGCCTCAGGACACGTCCAGCACGATCTTGCCGCGGGTCCGCCCCGTCATGCTCTGCCGGAATGCCTCGGCCGTTTCGGTCAGGGGGAAGGCCGCGGCGACCGGCACCGTCAGCTTGCCGGCGTCCGCGAGCGCGCCGAGAGCCGTCAGGTCGGCGGTGTCGGGGCGGACCCACACCATGTGGCCGCCCTTCGCCTTCACCTCGCCGTCGGCGATGGAGGCCACCCGGCTGCGGTCCTTGAGCAGTTCCTGCGAGACGTCAACGACGCCACCGCCGACGAAGTCCACGGCCGCATCGACGCCTTCGGGCGCCAGCTCGCGCACCCGGCCGGCGAGACCGTCACCGTACGTGACCGGTTCGGCGCCCAGGGACCGCAGGAACTCATGATTGTGCTCGCCGGCCGTGCCGATGACGCGCGCTCCCTGCGCGACCGCGATCTGGACGGCGAGCGAGCCGACACCGCCCGCGGCGGCATGGACCAGAACGGTCTCGCCAGCCGTCACCCCCACCCGGCCGAGCGCCTGATAGGCCGTCAGTCCGGCGAGCGGAAGCCCGGCGGCCTGCTGCCAGCTGAGCGATGCCGGCTTGCGTGCCAGGGTCCTGACCGGTGCGGCGACCAGCTCGGCGAAGGTGCCGTGCTGGACCTCGTCCTTGCGGACATAGCCGATGACCTCGTCGCCGATCGCGTACTCGGTGGCGTCCGCGCCGACCGCCTCGACCACGCCCGCCACGTCCCAGCCGGGGATGAGCGGGAAGTGGCCGTCCATCATCGGGTCCAGATAGCCCGCGAGGATCTTCCAGTCCACCGGATTGACGCCGGCCGCCTTGACCCGGATCAGGAACGAGTCCGGGCCCACCTTCGGATCGGGGTGGTCGGTGTATTCGAGGACCTCGGGGCCGCCGTAGCTCTTTGCGATGATTGCCTTCATGATCCGCTACAACGCGTGACGGCCGGGGTTCATTCCACGGTCGCGCGGACGGTCACCGAAATGGCGTACGAGGCTCGCGGCGACCGGGCGGAGCAGGGCTGGCCGGCGTGGTCAGCGCGGCTACCGGCAGCCGCAGGCAGGCTTTCTGGCCTGGCTCGACTTCCGCGCGCTCGGCTGGGGCGACGACCCCACCGCGCACCTCCTTGCCGGCGCCGGGTCGCCCTCAACGCCGCTCACCGCTACGGCCCTTCCGGCCACGGCTTCGCGCGGCTGAACTTCGGCTGCGCACCGCGGACGCTCACCGAGGCCCTCACCCGTATCGCTGCGGTCCGCTGAGACCCCGCGGAGCGGGACGGGCGGCCGCGGCTCCCGGTGCAGCGCGCCGCCAGGGCGGCCTCACCCCGGCTCCTCAGCCGGGCCGTGCCCCAGGGCGCGCAGCAGGAACGGGAGGAGTTCGCTGATCGCCGCCTCACCGGAGGTGGGGCCGTCCGTAGCGCCCTGGTACGTCACATCGGGGGTCAGGAAGAGGCGGCTGACCATGGAGCCCACGACGAGATCGGCCAGCACATGGGCATTCTCCAGCGGCGGGATGTCGCCGCGGGCGACCGCGCGGCGCACCACATCGGCGGCCCGGTCGCGGACCGGCTGGACGATCGCGGAGTCCAGGACCCGGGCCAGCGCCTCATTGTGCGCGGCCTCGCCGATCAGGATGTGCAGCAGCCGTCCGCCGGGGCCCTCCAGCGTTTCCGCCTTGTCCCGGAGCAGGACGGCGAGGTCGCCCTTGAGGCTGCCGGTGTCCGGCTGCGGGCCGAGGTCGCTCGCCCAGCTGACGGCGGTGCCCACGACCAGATCTTCCTTGGAGCGCCAGCGGCGGTAGAGGGTCGCGGTGGACACCCCGGCCCGCTTGGCGACGGCCGCGGTGGTCAGTCCGCCGTAGCCGCTCTCCTGCAGGACCTGGAGGGTGGCCGCCAGCAGTGCCCGGTCGCGCTCGGCGTCCCGCGGCCTGCCGCGGGCGGGCTGCCCCTCGGGGGGCGCGGTCTGGTTGCTGTCGGTGCGTTCGGCCACACCCGGAGTCTACCGGCCAGCATTACGAAACGAAATATTTTCGTTTCGTGTAGCCTCGGCGTCATGGCTCCTCAGACCCACACCACCGACCTGGACGCCGCCGCCGTCGTCGACCGGCTCCGCCGCACCTTCACCACCCACCGCACCACCTCCCCGGAATGGCGGCGCGGCCAGCTGGCGGCCCTGCGCACCCTGCTCACCGACCACCGCGACGACCTCCTCGCCGCGCTCGCCGAAGACCTCGGCAAGGGCCCCGAGGAGGCCTATCGCACGGAGATCGGCTTCACCCTCCACGAGATCGACCACACCCTGGACCGGCTCGACGACTGGCTGGAGCCGCGGCCCGCGGAGCTGCCCGAGCGACTGCTCCCGGCCACCGCACGGACGGTCCGGGAACCGCTCGGCGTCGTCCTGGTGATCGCGCCCTGGAACTATCCGCTGCAACTGGCGCTCGCCCCGCTCGTCGGCGCGCTGGCCGCGGGCAACTGCGCCGTCGTCAAGCCCAGCGAACTCGCCCCCGCCACCTCGGCCGCCCTGGCCCGGCTGCTGCCGCGCTATCTGGACAGCGACGCGGTGGCCGTCGTCGAGGGCGCCGTCCCGGAGACCACCGCCCTGCTGGCCCAGCGCTTCGACCACATCTTCTACACCGGCAACGGCACCGTCGGCCGGATCGTGCTGACCGCCGCCGCACCGCATCTGACCCCGGTCACCCTGGAGCTGGGCGGCAAGAGCCCGGTCGTCCTCGACCCGGGCACCGATCTGGCCGCGGCCGCCCGGCGGCTGGTGACCGGCAAGTTCCTCAACGCCGGCCAGACCTGTGTGGCACCCGACTACGTCCTGGCGATCGGTGACACCGCCCGCGAGATCGAGCCGCATCTCGCCGCGGCGGTGCGCGAGACGTACGGAGCCGACCCGGCCGGCGCCAAGGAGTACGGACGGATCGTCAACGAACGGCACTTCGACCGGCTGACGGCCCTGCTCGACAGCGGCCGCACGGTCATCGGCGGTGCGCACGACCGCACCACCCGCTATCTGGCGCCCACCGTCCTCGCCGATGTCGCCCCCGACGCACCGGTGATGCAGGAGGAGATCTTCGGCCCGATCCTGCCGATCGTGCCGGTGCCCGACCTGGACGCGGCGATCGCCTTCATCAACGAACGGGACAAACCGCTGGCGCTCTACGCGTTCACCGCGTCCGAGGACACCAAGCGCCGGCTGCTGGCCGAGACCTCCTCGGGCGCGCTCACCTTCGGGCTGCCGGTCGCCCATCTCACCGCGCCCGAGCTGCCGTTCGGCGGGGTCGGCGAGAGCGGGATGGGGCGCTACCACGGCGAGTACTCGCTGGACACCTTCAGCCACACCAGGGCGGTGCTCGACAAGCCGCTGGTCTGACGGCGGACGGGGCGGGACGGCGGACGGCAGGTGACGGCGGACGGCGCCGGTGCCGGTGCCGGTGCCGGTGCCGTCCGTCAGGCATCGGGCGCCGGGCGCCGGACCATCGGTCGCCGTCCGCCTGCTACACCGGCCGCATCCGGTACTCGTAGCGCTCCGGGAGCGGATGCGCGGACCGGGCCGCGGCGCGGACCTCCTCGGTGACCGGGCCGCCGCCCGCGACCAGTTGCTCGGCGATGGCGTACCAGGTGTCGCCGAGCACCTCGTCGCCCTCCCGCAGACCGGCGATCTCGAAGCCGGCCTCGAAGATCTCCCGGGCCGCGGCGGGCTGTCCCTGGGCGAGCAGCACCTGTGCGGTCAGCAGCTGGAAGCGGCCGTCGGCCGGGTCGGCCGGCCGCAGGTCCGCCAGCAGTTGCGCGGCCTCGTCGGTACGGCCGGCCGCGAGCAGCGCGGGCACCGCCTCCCGGGCGAGCGCCGGCAGCACCACCCGCCAGGCCCGCGCGGCCGGGTCCGGCGCCGAGGCCGCCCGGACCGCCTCGGCACAGGCCTGCGCATACCGGTCGGCGGCGCGCGCCGGCTCGCCCGCCGTGGCCTCGGCAACGGCCAGGCAGTACAGCGGCAGACAGCCGGCACCGTTCCCCAGGGCCCGCTCCCAGCTGCGGACGGCCTGGGCGCGGTCGCCGGCCTGCCACTGGGCGAGCCCCAGGTGGTAGTCGGTGGACGGGCCGGGAGGTGCGGACTCCAGCAGGTCGCGCCATGCGGGTGCGGTCAGCACCGGTCCGGGTACGGGGCCGCCGGCCGGCAGGTCCCCGGTTCTCAGCAGCGTCAGCCACGGCTCCTGCTCCGCGCCCAGCGTGGCCGGGCCGAAAGGCGTACCGGGCAGGTCCAGGCCCGTGCGGGCCACCTCCAGTGCGCCCCAGCCGGAGCCGGTGGCCAGCGACTCCTTCGGTTCCTGGCCGGCATACGGCAGCCAGGCGGCGTACGCGGCCTCGACATCCGCCCGGGGCAGAACCGCCTGCAGCCGTGACGCGACCTCTTCGCGGGCCGCGCCCCAGTCCGCGCCGTGCACCGTCGCGGGGTCGGCGTCCAGCGGCCCGTACGCCTCCAGCCAGGTGAACTCGCCGCCGGCGTCCAGCGGCAGATGCTCCAGCTGGGTACGGGCCAGACCGGCCTGGATCTCGGCGTAGCCGCCGGTGCCCGGCTCGGTGAGCCACTGCTGCCAGCGCCGACCGGCCTGCCCCGCGCCCCACAGGAAGAGCTTGCGGCCGCGCAGGGTGTCGGTGGAGGTCTGCACCAGACCGCAGCCGTCCGCGTCGAGGGAGGTGACCCAGCGGCGGGCGCCATCGGGCACGTCGTAGAAGTAGTCGGCGGGGTAGGTGCCGCGCAGCGGGTAACTGCGGTCGGTGCCGTCGTGTTCGGGGACCGGGACGCGGCACAGGGTCCGTTCGTAGCCGAAGTGCCAGGCCTCGTCGGCGGGCGCCAGGACGCGGGTGCGCTCGCCTTCGGGCACGGCGGTGTTGGACCACCAGTAGACCGGCACGGTGTGGTGGTGCGGATTACGGATCCGCACGCCCACATGGAGGAAGTCGGAGCCCTCGGGCAGCCACAGGTCCACCTGGAAGGGCAGATCGCGCAGCCGCTCCCACTCCCACAGCCGCAGCATCTCCCCGCCGTCCGGCGCCGGGACGCAGGCGGCGTGCAGCGGGGCACAGGAGAGGGTGGTGTGGCCGGTGGCGCCGATGTTCCACTCGATTCCGCCGGAGAACCAGGCGCCGTTGAGGGCGAAGGCCGCGGGCTGGAACACCGGGTTGCGGTAGAGGAGTTCACGGCCGGTGGGCTTGTGGTGCAGGGAGTACACCCGGCCGCCGAGGCCGGGCAGGACGGTGGCGCGCAGCCGGTCGTTCTCGATGACCAGCGCGTCGAGGTCGGTGCTGCGGCGGGCCCGGCCGTAGCCGTCGCGCATCGGGGCGGGCAGGATCGAGCGCAGCGGTGCCCAGCCGATCTGCCGCGCCATGTCGGCGGGCAGACCGGCGTCCCGGGGGACCTCGATGCGGTGCGGGTCATGGCCGGCGCGCAGCGCGGGGAGGGGGTTGTCCGGGCCGAGGGGGGCGGCGGGAAGGGCCAGGGTGGTGCGTCGCACACTCGTGGCCACGGCTGCCTCGCAATGCTGGACCGGGCCACCTCGGCTGCGGCGGCCTCCTGTTGACCATGGAACCGCGTGATCGCCGCTCTGCACAGGGCTCCGGGGGGCCGGGCGAGGTCAGGGTTGCGCAAAGACACTCTCAAGGAGATCGGCGAGCAGCACCGCACCGGTCCCTTCGGGGTCGCGGTCCGGGTCGTAGATGGTGACGTTGATACCGGCACAGCGCGGTGAGGCAGCCAACGGGCCCAGCAGCGCCCGGAGTTCATCGGTGAGCAGACCGCCGGGGTCGGGGCTGTCGACGGCCGGCATGACGGACGGGTCGAGGACATCGGCGTCGAGATGGATCCAGAAGCCGTCGAGCGGGGAGCGCTGGAAGTGGGTGAGGACCTCGCGGGCCACCGTCTCCGGGCCGCGCCGCCGGATCTCACCGACCGGGGCGTGGCTGATGCCGAGGCCGGTCAGCTCCTCCTGGTCCTCGTCCGCGTCGCGGATGCCGAGGACGCACACATCCTCGTCGCGGACGTACGGCCGCAGCCCGTCGAGGTCCGTGAGATCCGCCTGGCCCCGTCCGGTGATCTGCGCCACGCCCTCCCCGGCCGCGGCCCCGACCGGGCCGGAGACCGCCACGTTGCCCGGATGCCGGAAGTCGCCGTGCCCGTCGAGATAGGCGACGCCGTAGCGCCCCAGCCGCCGCAGCGCGAGCACCGCGCCGAGCAGGATGCTGCAGTCACCGCCCAGCACCACCGGGAAGTCACCGCTGCCCACATGCCCCTCGACGCGGGTCGCGAGCCGGCTCGTGTAGGCCGCGAGGGCGGCGGCGTTGAAGTCGCCGTCGCCCTCCTTCCACTCCCCCAGGTCGTAGCGCGGCGGGACCACCACGCCGCCCTCCAGGGCACCGAGCCGGCGCAGCAGTCCCTGTTCACGCAGTGCGCCCGCGAGTTTGTAGCAGCCGGGAACGGTGCCGGGGGCGGGCGGTCGCAGCCCCAGGTTGGAGGGGGCATCGATCAGTACGGTACGGCGCATACGGTGATCGTCACACAGGCTCACCGGAAAATGGGAGGCCCGGGAAGATCCGGCGAAATAGCCTGGCAACTCGGCTCATTGACACCCGCAGAACGGAAAACGGCCCCCATGGCGACCCAGCACACCTACCGAGTCATCGTCCGCGGCAAGTGGGACGGTCTGACGGCCGGGTCCCGGGCGAAACTGCTGGCCGAGGTGGACGAGCACGGTCTGGCCCAGCTGCAGTTCACGCCCGAGGGCTCGCTGGCGTACGACACCGCGCTGCACTCCTTCAGCTACCGCTATGTCATCGTCTCGGATGCGGCGGACGGCGAGGAGATGGCGGCCGCGCTGGCCGAGGACAAGGCGGAGACCGCGCTGCGGGCCGCCGGGCTGGGCTACCGGGACCTGCGGTCCACGGCCACCGACATGGACACCATGAAGATCAACCGCAGGTCCCGGTAGCCGGGGCGCCGTCGGACGGCTGCGCGGAGGCGCCGGGTTCGTTGAAGCGCAGCCGGTTGCCGAAGGGATCGGTCAGTGTGAGCGAGGTCCCGATCTCGTCCTGCTCCAGACCGGGCCGCAGATACGGGTAGTTCTTGCCGGCGAGCTCGGCGTGCAGCGCACGCACCCCGGTCAGCTCCGTGTAGACCGTGGAGCCGGGCGTCGCATCGCCGTGGTGCTCGGACAGATGCAGCACGAGGTCACCGCGCGACACCTGGGTGTAGAGCGGCATACCGGGCTCGAAGCGGTGTTCCCAGTCGACCGTGCAGCCGAGGTAGTCGAGGTAGAACTCATGGGCCTTGGCCACGTCGAAGATCCGGAAGACCGGCACGGTGCGGTGGAAGTCGAGGGTCATGACGGACATCGAATCACTCCGCCTGCACGGAGACCATCTCGGCGGTGATCGCCCAGCGCTCGTGGTCGCGCCAGGCGCCGTCGATGAGGAGGAAGTCCGGGGAGAACCCCTCCAGCCGGAACCCGGCCCGCTTGACCAGGGCGATCGACAGCTCGTTGGCCGGCTGGATGTTGACCTCCAGCCGGTGCAGCCCCATCGCCGTGAAGGCGTGGTGCAGCACGAGCCGCAGGCCCTCGCTCATCAGCCCGCGGCCGGCGGCATGCGCGAAGGCGCCGTAGCCGATCGCGCCACAACGGAACGCACCGTGCACGATGTTGTTGACGGTGAGGTAGCCGGCGATCCGGCCGTCGGCCAGCTCGCAGATCAAGAACCCCTCGCGCTGCGGCTCCTGGAGCCGCAGCAGATAGCTGTCGTACGCGGCGTCCGTGGTGGGCGGGAAGAGCCAGGGGCGGTGCAGCTCCACGCTCTCCCGCGCCCGCGCGGTGAACTCTTCCCGGTCGGCGGCGGTGAAGTGCCGGATGCCCACCCGCGGGCCGCGCACGAGGTAGCGGTCGTTGCTCGTCATCGGCAGATCGTACGAAGGGCGGCAGCGGCAGGCCAGCCGAAGCCCGCGGCGCGCCCGGGGCGGTCCGGCGGTGTCCCACCCATCACCCGAGTCACCCCCGGGCAACCGCCCGCTCCCCCGCCGTCGGTGCGGCGAGCGCCAGCCGGCGGTGGATACGGCGCAGCATCAGACGGGCCATGAACGGGTGGACATGGCGTACGACGGCGAAGTAGAGCCGGCCGGCGGTGCGGTGGAGGCGGACGACCGTGCCGAGCGTGACCCGGCCGTCCGCGACCAGGATCGAGGCGCGGAAGTCCAGGTGCCGGGCGTCCTCGCCGAGCAGGATCTCGCCGTCCGCGCGCCCGACGACCGGGAAGGACGCGCCGCGCAGCACCCCCTCCCACGCCTCCGGCTCCTGCGGCATACCGGGCAGCAGATCCATCTGCCAGGCGTCCTGGAAGTCGGTCCGCGGGAAGGCGTGGTGCGCCAGCCGGGCCGCGGCGGGGAGCTCGACGGCCCGGGGCCGGTCCCAGAGCAGCCGGTTGAGCAGGCGTACCCGCGGGGACCGTCGGACCGGTGCCAAGGCCCGGCCGGTGGCGGCCCGTTCGATGTTGTCGAGGATCTCCTCGACGACGGTGCCGTGCGTGGCACGGATCGCCAGTGTCCACATCACTCGCTGACCCAGCGGGAGCCGGCTCTGCAGGACGTGCTCCACCCGGCAGCTGTCGGGTCCCAGGGGCCGGACGGTGATCTCGTGCCACCCGTCCTCGCCGCCGGTGAAGTCGAAGCGGATGCGGCGGCCGGGCTCATAGGCCGCGACCCGGTAGCGGACGAAGCCGTGCCCGCCGTCTGCGCCGACACCCAGGGGGCGGTCGAAGCGCATCGGCGGCCAGGCGGGCGTGGGGAAGAGCGGATCGTCCGCACCGCCGAGCCGGTCGAGCAGCGCGCCGACGGTGTCGGCCGGGGCCTGGACGGTGCGGGCATGAACATCGCGGACGGTATGCACAGGGCACCTCCATACGGTGGCGTATGTTTGACCGTACGGTACCGTATGGATATGGCGCAGCAGCGAGTGAAGGCACCCGGCGGCAGCAGTGCACGGCAGCGGCTGACCGCCCGGGACTGGGCCGATGCGGCCCTGGCGGCCATGGGTGAGGGCGGTCTCGCCGCGGTGGCCGTGGAGCCGCTGGCCGCCCGGCTGGGCACCACCAAGGGCAGCTTCTACTGGCACTTCAGCAATCGGGACGCCCTGATCGAGGCCGCACTGGAGCGCTGGGAAGAGGCCGGCACCGAAGCCGTGATCACCGAGGTGGAGGCCGAGCCCGATCCGGGCAGACGACTGCGCCTGCTGCTCTGGCAGGCCACGACCCTGGCCGCCACGGACCCGCTGGAGGTCTCCCTGCTGGCGAGCGCGGCCGATCCGCGGGTGGCCGCCACGCTCGCCCGGGTGACCGACCGGCGCATCGGCTATGTCGCCGCGCTCTTCGAGGCACTGGGCTTCCCCGGGGACGAGGCACGGCACCGCGGTCTGCTGGCGTACACCGCCTACCTCGGACACGCCCAGCTGGGGCACGCCGTCCCGCAGAGCCTGCCGACCGACGCCGCACGCGACCGGTATCTGGACGGCGTGATCGACACCCTCGTACGGCCGCGAAACGGAGGTGACCAGTCCGAACTCGACCGAACCTGAAAGAAGTTGGCCGAACTGCGCGTAGACATGCCCGGTATCCGAGGCATGAGGTGAGATCGGCGCGGCGATGACAGCGCGCCGCAGCATTGCCCACTCACTCACGAGCAACTCGAGCCACTCGAGCCTCGTACGGGAGGAATTCCGTGACCGAAGCCATCCCCTACTTTCAGGACCGCACCTGTCCTTACCACCCACCCGCCGGCTATCAGCCACTGCGCGAGGCCGGTCCGCTGACCCATGTCACGTTCTACGACGGCCGCAAGGTGTGGGCGGTCACCGGCCACACCGAGGCGCGGGCGCTGCTGAGCGACCAGCGGCTCTCCTCCGACCGGCAGAACCCGGCCTTCCCGATACCGGTCGAGCGCTTCGAGGTGATCCGCCGGGTCCGGGCACCGCTGATCGGGGTCGACGACCCGGAGCACAACACCCAGCGCCGGATGCTGATCCCCAGCTTCAGCGTCAAACGGATCGCCGCGCTCCGCCCGGAGATCCACCGGATCGTCGACGGGCTGCTCGACCGGATGCTGGAGCAGGGCCCGCCCGCCGAGCTGGTCTCCGCGTTCGCGCTGCCGGTCCCCTCGATGGTGATCTGCTCACTGCTCGGTGTCCCGTACGCCGACCATGAGTTCTTCGAGGAGGAGTCCCGCCGCATCCTGCGCGGCCGGACGGCCGAGGAGGCGGAGGACGCCCAGCTGAAGCTGGAGGAGTACTTCGCCGAGCTGATCGCCGCCAAGCAGAAGAACCCGGGCGACGGGCTGCTGGACGAGCTGATCGAGGAGCGGCTGCGGACCGGCTCCCTCACCCACGAGGAGTTGGTCGGGCTCGCCATGATCCTGCTGGTGGCGGGTCATGAGACCACCGCCAACATGATCTCGCTCGGCACCTTCACCCTGCTGGAGCACCCCGAACAGCTGGACCGGCTCAGGGCCGAGGAGGGCCTGATGCCGGCCGCCATCGAGGAGCTGATGCGGTTCCTGTCCATCGCGGACGGCGTGCTGCGGGTGGCGAAGGAGGACATCGAGATCGGCGGGCAGATCATCCGCGCCGATGACGGGGTCCTGTTCCCCACCTCGCTGATCAACCGGGACGACACCGTCTATCCGGCACCGGACGAGCTGGACCTGGACCGTTCGGCCCGTCATCACGTGGCGTTCGGCTTCGGGATCCACCAGTGCCTGGGGCAGAACCTCGCCCGCGCGGAGATGGAGATCGCGCTGCGCTCGCTGTTCACCAGGATCCCGGAGCTGCGGCTCGCCGTGCCGGCCGCCGAGATTCCGTTCAAGCCCGGAGACACGCTGCAAGGCATGATCGAACTGCCGCTGGCCTGGTAGCAGCCATGACGGCAGACCGACGAAAGGGGTCCGGAATGCGGATCGCGATCGACACCGACCGCTGTATCGGCGCCGGCCAGTGCGCCCTGACCGCGCCGGGGGTCTTCACCCAGGACGACGACGGTTTCAGTGCGCTGCTGCCCGGCCGTGAGGACGGCGCGGGCGACCCGCTGGTGCGGGAAGCCGCCCGCGCCTGCCCCGTGCAGGCCATCGCGGTCACGGACGACTGAGCCGTCCCCCTCGCGGACGACCCGGCTGACGCGCGCGGCCCCCGGCTGACACCCGGCGCCCGCAGCGTGCCCGAGACGTTCCGCCCCTCCACTTGTCCCTACGGCATCCACCCCCATCCGCTACCGCAACACCCCTTGGGTGACGGGCAGTTCGAGGACCCCGGTGTCCTCGGGCGTACTGCTGACCGTCACCGGCTTCACACCGCGATTGCCCGCATAGGCGTCGTCACTCGCGGCGATCACGAAGCGCAGTCGGTGCCCCGGCTCGTAACGGTGCACGATGGCCGGCAGTTCCACGGTGAACCGCCGGGTCACATCGGACACCCGGGCCGGGGCCACCAACCGGTGCACCAGCGTCTTCTTGCCGTCCGGCGCGACATCGTAGAGCTTGGCGAACAGCACCAGCTTGTCGGACGCGTCCGAGGACTTCTGCGCCTGCTCGGCCCGCGGTGAGACGACCTTCAGCGTCACCCTGGGCGCGCCCACCACCTCCACCGGACCGCCCGCCACCGGCGCCGACGTCCAGTCCAGATAGGTGCCCCTGGCGTCGTAGGGCGCCACGTCCGGCATCCCCAGCATCCCGGCCAGCGAACTCTCCGAGTGGCTGCTCGCCATCCGCAGATTGCGGTACGACCGGCTGCCGCGCGTCACCTCACTGCGGTGGCCGACGAGCTTGCCGTCCCCGGAGAGATACAGCCGCCGGGTACCGCCCGCCGGGAAAGCCGGCGAGGTGGCGTAGGCGGACCCTTCGGTCGCCCAGTCCCGGTAGTAGGCGAAGGCCGGGCCGGTGCCGGTCGCCGTCCGGTGCCGCAGATAGCGGTCGAACCACGCCAGGATCCGCTGTCCGACGTAGCTGGTGTCCAGGTTGCCCTGTCCCAGGTTGAGTTCGCCCTTCGCCGGCTTCTTCATCCCGCCGCTGTGGCCCCAGGCCTGCCAGATCATCTTGACCGGGGTGCCCTGCGCGGCGAGGGTCCGGTAGGTGGCGGTGGCCTCGTTGAGGTTGAACAGGCTGTCGTTCTGGCCCTGTACGAGCAGCGTCGGCGCCTTGACCGACGGCAGATACGAGACCGGGGAGACGCTGCGCGCATAGCGGAACACGGCGTCGGTCTTCTCCGCCGGGTACTTTCCGGAATCCAGCAGCCGCTTGGTCTCGCAGGCCCGCGCGACGAAGTGCAGACAGCCGGAGCCGCCGGTGCGCGACGGGTCGAGCTGCGGATGCAGCAGCCCCTGCGCCTCGCCGATCAGGAAGAACCCGTTCGTCCACTGCCACTTGTAGGTGCCGGGCAGCGGGCCGGTGACACCGTGGCTCGGGCCGGCGTTGTTCGGGTCGAGCGAGTAGGAGAGGTCGTTCCAGGTGATGAGCGGCACCAGCGCGTCGACCCGGTGGTCGACGGCGGCGGTGGCCAGCTGGATCGCGCCACCGTAGGAGCCACCGATCATGCCGACCCGCGGATCCCGTGCGCCGTCCTTGGCGACGTAGTCCAGACGTGTTCCGTTGTCGGCCGTACGGGCACCGGCGAGCAGGTCGACCAGCCCGCTCGCCGCCCGGCCGTCGATCCCGGGGTCGTCGAGGGAGATCGGACAGCCGGTCTTGCCGAAGCCGAGCCCGGAGTAGGCCAGCGCCACATACCCGCGGGTGGCGAAGGCCTTGGCGAGGGCGTCGGTCGAGCCGTCCGCCTTGCTGCCGCCGAAGCCGTTGGTGGTCAGCACGGCGGGCGCCGGGTGGGCGGCGTCGGCTCCGGCCGGGCGGTAGACATCCGCGTCCAGGGTGCAGTGGCGCTCCCCGGCCCGGACGGTGACCTTCAGCGCGGTGACGGTGTACGGGTCGGCGGCGGCAACCGCGGGGGCGGTCAGCAAGAGCGGCGCGGCGAGGGCGGAGCCGGCCAGCAGGGCGAGGGACCTGCGGAGCACGGGGCGGGACACGGCTCGGGACACGCTGGGCACGAGGACCTCCACACAGGTCGTACCAACCAGTCGGTAGCGGCGCGCTCATGCTGTGACACGAGTAATGGCAAGTCAACGCTCCTGACACGCGTCGTCGTTAGGACGTGCGTTCAGGAGCGTCACGGTCCGGGAGAGCCGGGGATTTCCCATGAGGCCCTGGACGGCCGGAGGATGACAAGCCGTCAAACCGGTGGTGCGCTCACCCCGTCGCCGGCTCCTCGAAGGTCAGCGTGCCGGCCGTGGCGTCCAGCTCGGCGGGGAGGCCCAGCGGCACCGTCAACGCGGAATCCCCGTGGCCGAAGCCGAACTCCTCGGCCACCGGCACCCCGAGCCCGGCCAGCCGGTCCACCAGGACCTCCCGCACCCGGTCGTAGGGACCGCAGCGGGCCCAGGAGCCGAGCACGATCCCGGCGACCCCGTCCAGCCAGCCGGCGCGCAGGAGTTGGGTGAGCGCCCGGTCGACGCGGTACGGCGTTTCCCCGACGTCCTCCAGCAGGAGCAGCCCGCCCGCCGCGCCCTGCCGGGCCCGCGGGGTGCCCAGCTCGGTGGCGAGCATGGCCAGACAGCCGCCGAGGGTGACCCCGCGGGCCCGGCCCGGCGCCAGCGGCCGGGCGGACGGCGACACCAGGGTGCGGACGGTCTCCGGTGCGAACAGTGTGCGCCGCAGATGGTCACGGGTGGCGTCGTCCTTGAGGAAGACCTCCCCCGCGACGGCCGGCCCGTGCAGGGTGGACACCCCCGCCCGCACCGCGAACGCCTCGTGCAGCACCGTCACATCGCTGAAGCCGATCAGCGGTTTGGGGGCCGCGGCGCGGAGGGCGTCCCAGTCCAGCAGGTCGACCATCCGCTGGGCGCCGTAGCCACCGCGCGCCGCGAACACCGCCTTGACGGACGGATCGCACCACGCCTCCTGGAGGTCGCGGGCCCGCTCCTCGTCGGAGGCGGCGAGATAACCCAGTGTGGGGTGGGCGCCGCGGGCATGGGGCGCGGCGACCGGGTCGAGATCCCAGCCGCGGAGCACATCCAGCCCGCGGTCCAGCCGCTCCGCCACGAGCGGGCCGCTGGGCGCCACCACCGCCACCCGGTCGCCGGGCCGCAGCCGCGGTGGCCGGATCGCCCCGGCCGGCGTCATCCGCGCAGCTCCAGTGTCGGGACATCGCCGCGGGTGACGCCGAAGGTCTGGGCGTAGAGGGAGAGTTCGGCCTCCACGGCACGCACGATGGTCTCCGCTCGGCGGAAGCCGTGTCCCTCCCCGGGGAACGGCAGATAGGCGTGCGGCATGCCGCGCCCGGCGACCTCGGCGAGGAACCGTTCGCACTGCGCGGGCGGGCAGATCACATCGTCCAGGCCCTGGAGCAGCAGGAAGGGCGCGGCAATCCGGTCCGCGCGGTGCAGCGGCGAGCGCTCGCGGTAGCGGTCGGGCACCTCGGCGAGCGGTCCCACCAGCGAGTCCAGATACCGCGACTCGAAGTCATGGGTCTCGTCGGTGGCCCAGCCGGTGAGGTCCAGGATCGGATAGCTGATGGTGCCGCAGGCGTAGAGGTCGGTGGCGGTCAGGGAGGCGGCGGCGGTCCAGCCGCCGGCGCTGCCGCCGCGGATGGCCAGCCGGGCGCGGTCGGCGGTGCCCTCGTCGGCCAGCGCGCGGGCGACGGCGGCACAGTCCTCTACGTCCACCACACCCCACTCGCCGCGCAGCCGCTCGCGGTACTCCCGGCCGTAGCCCGTCGAGCCGCCGTAGTTGACCTCGGCGACGCCGATGCCGCGGGTGGTGAAGTAGGCGATCTCCAGGTCGAGCACCAGCGGGGCCCGGCCGGTGGGGCCGCCGTGCGCCCACACCACGAAGGGCGGCAGCTCACCGTCGGGGGCGCGGTGGTCGGGGTTGTGCGGCGGATAGATGTGGGCGTGGATGTCCCGCCCGTCGGGGCCGGTGAAGGTCCGGTCGACCGGCCGGGGGTAGTAGGCCGGGTCCAGGACATCGGTGTGCCGGCGGGCGAGCACCCGGGCGCGTCCGGTGCAGGTGTCCAGCTCGACGATCTCGTACGAGCTGTGCGGGCCGGCGGCGATGCCGATGACGCGGCTGCCGTCCACGGCGAGGCTGGGCGCCCATTCGGTCCATGGGCCCGCCGCGTCGACCAGTTCGCGGCTCACCGTGTCGAGGATGCCCAGGGCGGTGGCGCCCCGGCCGTGGATCACCGCGAGGGTGCCATTGCCCAGGGGCAGGAACCAGCGCTGGCCGACGGTCCACAGCGGTCCGCCGAACTCCTCCTGCCGGCCCGGACACAACGCGCGGCTCGCCACCACACCGTCACCCTGGCCGTCGGGGTCGATGCGCTGGAGCTCCCACCATCCGCTGCGGTCCGAGACGAAGAGCAGGGAGCCGTCGGCCGCCCACTCGACCTGGGCGACGGACTCACCGGCCGCACCGCCGTGCGGCTCTCCGGGGCCGAGGTCGCCGACGAGCGGCCGGATGTCCTCGAACTCGCCCTTCCCGGTGATCCGGGCCACCATCGCCAGCGTGCCCTCCCAGGGCATCCGGGGGTGGTCCCAGGCGAGCCAGGCGACCCGCCGCCCGTCCGGGGAGATCCGCGGACCGGTCACGAAGCGATGCCGGTCGTCGCTCAACTCCCTTACCGATGACCGGTGTTCGGCGGCGGAGCCGTCGAGCGGCACGGCCGCGATCACCCGGCGCACATCGGTCGGCCGGTCGCCCGTGAACTCCTCCAGGACGCACCACACCTCACCGAGCTCCGGGTGCAGCACCGGGTCGGCCCAGCGCAGTCCGTCACCGACGGCGGAGTGCGGGGTGAGCGGGCGCGGGGCCTCGTCGCTGTCCGGTGCGTAGGCGTACAGCCGCTGGTCGGCGAAGTTGCTGAAGACGATCAGCGGTCCGCGCTCGGTGACCGCACCGGCCCAGGGCTGGCCGCCGTACTCCAGCACCCGGCTGCGGACGTTCCAGGGCGCGGGGAGTACCGACTCCTCGGCGCCGTCCGGCCGCCGGCGGACCAGCGCCCGCCGGCCGCCCTCGGCGGGCCGCGGCTCCGTCCACCACACCTCGTCGCCGACGACACCCACGAAGGCCGGCCGGCCGTCGTGCGCGGCGACCATCCGGGCATCTATCGGGGACGTCCAGCCGCCGTACGGAGCCGTGGTCACCATGTTGCAGTTCCTCTCCACCACCGGTCGGGCCATGCGTCGGCCGCTCAGACCGCACGCAGGAAATGATCGAGCACCCGGACACCGAAGTGCAGTCCCTCGACCGGCACACATTCGTCCACACCGTGGAAGAGCGCCTGGTAGTCGAAGCCCTCGGGCAGTTTCAGCGGCGAGAAGCCGTAGCCGGTGATGCCCAGCCGGGAGAACTGCTTGGCGTCGGTGCCGCCGGACATGCAGTACGGCACGACACGGCCGTCCGGGTCGAAGCGCTCGATCGCGGCCCGCATCGCGGCGAACGTCGGGGAGTCGACCGGGGCCTCGAGCGCCACCTCGCGATGGTGGTACTCCCAGCTCACCTCCGGTCCCGTGAGCTCGTCCATGGTCGTACGGAACTCCGCCTCGCCGCCGGGGAGCACCCGGCCGTCGACATGGGCGACAGCGGTTCCCGGGATCACATTGATCTTGTAACCGGCCGCCAGCATCGTCGGGTTGGCGCTGTTGCGGACCGTCGGCTCGACCAGTTTGGCGGCCGGGCCGAGCTTGCCGAGCAGCGCGTCGACATCGAAGCGCGGCGAATCGACATCCACCTCGATGGCCTGCAGCGCGGCGAGTTCGCGGAGCGCGGCCCGTACCGTCGGGGTGAGCCGGACCGGCCAGTCGTGCTCGCCGATCCGGGCCACGGCAGCGGCGAGCCGGCTGACGGCGTTGTCGCGGTTGACCTTCGAGCCGTGTCCGGCCCGTCCCCGGGCGGTCAGCTTCAGCCAGGCCGTCCCGCGCTCCCCCGCCGCGACCGGATACAGCTGCATCCCGCCGCCGGCATGGAAGGTGAAGGCCCCGGACTCGCTGATGCCTTCGGTGCAGCCCTCGAAGAGCCCGGGGTGCCGGTCGGCCAGGAAACCGGAGCCGTCCTCGGCGCTGGCCTCCTCGTCGGCCGTGAAGGCGAGCACGATGTCCCGCCGTGGCCGCACCCCGCTGCGGGCCCACCGGCGGACCACGGCGAGCACCATCGCGTCCATGTTCTTCATGTCGATGGCGCCGCGGCCCCAGACCACACCGTCGCGGATCTCCCCGGAGAAGGGGTGCACACTCCAGTCGGCGGGCTCGGCGGGCACCACGTCGAGATGGCCGTGCACCAGCAGGGCATCAGCCGTGGGGTCGGTGCCCTCGATACGGGCGACCACGTTGGTACGGCCCTTGGTGCGCTCCAGCAGCGTCGGCGTCAGTCCGGCCTCGGCCAGCCGCTCGGCGACGTACTCGGCGGCCGGGCGCTCCTGGCAGGCGCCGTCACCGGCGTTGCTGGTGTCGATCCGGATCAGGTCGGAGGTGAACCGCACCACCTCGTCGAGCGCCTGCCGGTCCACGCCGGGGGCCTGCCCGGTCCCGGGCTCCCCGGCGAACTCCACCTCAGCCATATTGTTCCTCCACGGCGGACGAGACGACGGTGGTGACCGCCTTGAAGCACCGGATGGCTTCGTACATGTTCTGACTCGTATACGCGATGCGGCGCTCCCCGCATCGTTCCACGCCGGGCACACAGGTGGCCGCGCCCACCAGATGTTCCGCGTCGAATTCCAGCTCGAACCGGAACGGCCCGCGCCGGGACGGTTCATGACGCTCCGCCAGTGCCGCTCCCTTGTGGGCGGCGGCCCGGATGTCGGCCGCCGTACGGGCCGGCGGCCGGCAGACCGCCGCATAGCGCGACACATAGTCCTTGACCGCCACACCGGGCGCCTGCGGGGCGTACCCGAGCGCGTCCTGGCAGGTGCGGTCGTCGCCGGTGACCAGCACCACGGGGACGCCGTACTCGGCGACCACCAGGGAGTTCAGATAGCCCTCGCTCGCGCGGGTGCCGTCGACCCAGACGCCGGTGAGGGTGTTGGCGAGGTAGGTGTGCGCGAGGACCCCTTCGGTGCCCGCCCCGGTGTGGTAGCCGACGAAGGCGATCCCGTCGACGTCCCCGTGCTGCACACCTTCGACCATGCTCAGCGATTTGTGCCGTCCGGTGAGCATCTGCGCGCGCTCGTCGAGCTGTTCCAGCAGGAGATTGCGCATCGTCCAGTGCGCCTCGTTGACCAGGACCTCATCGGCGCCACCGTCGAAGAATCCGGCAATCGCCGCATTGACGTCGGACGTGAACATATGGCGGCAACGCTCCCATTGGGGTGTGCCCGGCAGCACATCGGCCGGCCAGGTCACGCCCGTGGCGCCCTCCATGTCCGCGGAGATGAGGATCTTCACATGCACCAGTCCCGTCGCAGCTAGGAGGCGGTACGCACGACATCTCACGTCGCCCGGTCACCACAGTTTCGGCGATACCGAACGGATTGCCCAGCCTAACCAGGACCTGCCGCCTGACACCCCGTCCAGCACGTTCCAGGGCAGGCGCGTTGAGGGCAACCAGCACGCCTTCTTCATCACAGCAACACGATTCCTTTCAAACGGAAGCTGGGGGTACGCTCGTCTCCCACCGCATCTCGCACAGTTTCTGCCGCAAAGCGGAAGGACTTCCGACGGAATCCGTAAGGACTTCTGAACGAGTTCTGTCAGCTGCCGACGGCACATGCCAGGTGAGGTACAACAGGCCGGACCAGCTTCCCACGCGATGAAACAGAGGCAGAATGGTGAGCGAGGCACTCAATGGCGTCCGGTTACCGCAATGCGGTGACACGCGAGCCGACAGCGAAGGCCAACTCGCGATCTTGACTGAACTGATCGCGCAGTCTCTTTGCGATCGCAATCCAAGCTTCAAGGAAGTGATCGAGCGGGGCGGCCGGCAGCAGGTGGCAAGGCTGATCCAGGACGTCCTGCGGTCCGGCCATCCGCTGCCCGAGAAGGTGCGCGCGGTCATGCTGCGCACCGACACCGACATCCATCTGGTGGCGTCCGCGCTGGGCGACTGTCTCGTCAGCACACCGGGCGAAGCACCGGGCCTGCTGATCCCCGCCGCGCTGGCCGACGGCAAGAGCGGACGGGCCAGGCTGAAGGGCGTCCTGCGCCATCGCGCCGCGGTGGTCGGTCATGCGGTGCCGCCGACGGAGGCCGCCACCTCCGTGCGGGCCGCGTCCCGGCTGCTGGACCTGGCGTCCGCGCACGACGGCCCCGACGCCGGAGTGGTGTTCGTGGACGACCACCTCTCCTCCCTCGTCCTCCTCCAGGACGAGTCACTGGCCCACACCCTGATCGCCCACCGCCTGCGCCCGCTCGCGGGGCTGACGCCGGAGCGGTGCGAGCGCCTGGAGGCCACCCTGCTCGCCTGGCTCGGCGGCATGGGGGCCCCGGAGGTGGCCAAGGCGCTCAGCATCCACCCGCAGACGGTCCGCTACCGGATGCGCCAGCTGGAGAAGCTGTTCGGCGCCCGCCTCCGGGACCCACGGACCCGTTTCGAGATCGAGATGGCCCTCCGCAGCCGCCAGCTGATGGCCGCCGCACGCCGGCGCCGGGCGGCCGCCACCCGCCGTCCGCGCACCACCACCAAGCCCCGTAAGGCCCTGCCACGCCCCTAGAGGGTGTCTTCCCGATCAGACTGGACTCGACCGGGAAGACACCCCTGGAGACATGCCCGCATTCGCCCTCGGATTTGGCGAATGTCACATCACGACACACACCCCAAATACGGACAATCCACCCATCACGCCCGGGGTGTCCGCACCCCCGCCGCGTATCGTCGCCGTGACCCATGAAGCGGGACACCGGCCGGCCGCACGGTCGCAGTGACCCGACGCACAGCCGGTCGCACGAGGCCGGCCGCCCGACGGCGGAGCCTCCGGTACACAGCGGGACAGGACACCTTCTCCATGCACGGATCACGCATATCGACCTGCGCGCGCCGCGGGCTGGCCGCGGTCGTGGCTGCCGGATCGCTGCTCACGGTGCTCACCACGGCGACCCCGGCCTCGGCCGGCTCCGCCAGCACGCCGGTGGGCGACTCCAAGGTCGTGTGCACCTCGAAGAAGCCGGGTCTGGCGCCCGCACTGTCCCAGGACATCGCCGACGCCCTCCACGGGCGGGAGGGCGCCTCGGCGCTGGCGGTCTACGACCGGCGCACCAGGACCCACTGCGAGTTCAAGGCCGGCACCCACTTCGACTCGGCGAGTGTGGTGAAGGTCACGGTGCTCGCGGCCCTGCTGCGGCAGGCCGAGGAGGCCCACCGCAAGCTGACCCCGCACGAGAAGCGGCTGGCCACCGCCATGATCACCAAGTCGGACAACAAGGCGACCACCGCGCTGTGGCGCCGCGTCGGCCCGGCCGGCATCAAGCACTTCCTGTCCCTGGCCGGTATGCGGCACACCGTCCCGGGCACACACGGCGCCTGGGGTCTGACCCAGATCACCGCCGCCGACCAGCTCACACTGATGCAGCTGCTCACCACGGACAACCGGGTGCTCACCGCCGCCTCCCGCGGCTACGCCCTCGACCTGATGCACCGGGTCGTCCCCGACCAGCGGTGGGGCGTTCCCGCCGGTGCCCCCGACCCTGACGCCGTCCACGTCAAGAACGGCTGGCTCCCGCGCAAGACCGACGGCTGGCGGGTGAACAGCGTCGGCACCTTCAACGGCAGCGGGAACGACTACGGCATGGCCGTCCTCTCCACCGGAAACCACACCATGGACGACGGCGTGGCCACCGTCGAGCGTGCCGCCCGGGTCATCCACCGCGATCTGACGCACTGACCTCCGGTCCCACGGCGCCGGGCGGCTGCCCACCTACTCCGCTGCCGGCTCGCGCCCGCCCGCAGGGCCGGCTTGCACCCGCCCGCAGGCGGCGGAGGGCCCCTCCCTCATCTCCCGCTCGGGAAGATCCGCTGCCCCGGCAGCGCCAGATGGCCACACCCCCGGCGCTCGGCCTGGTCCCGGGCGAACGCGACGAGCAGCGGCCGCAGTTCACGCCCCGCGAGATACCGGCCCGCGCTGTCCGGGGAGCTGCTCGCCTCCCAATGGGCGGACTCGCCCTCGCAGCGGGCGGCGGCGGTGCCGAAGTTGTCGGTCATCACCTGGCCGTCGTCCGGGAAGCCGCGCGGCAGCCGGACGTTGCCGCCGATCAGTCTGTCGAAGGACTTGTCCGTCCAGTCTCCGTACCAGCCGCTGAACTCGGCGTACTCCGCCCCGCTCGTGCCGTCCACGAGTGCGCAGCTGGTGACCGACGCATGCGGGTCCGTGCGCGCGATGACCCGCCAGGGCTTGCCCGCCGGCTTCTCGGGGAGCCGGGCACGGGCCAGCCAGCCACAGCCGGCGCCGCCCTTCTCCAGCGGCACGGCCGTCGGACGCAGCACCGCCCGCTGCGGCAGTGGCAGCCGCGGCGCGCCGCAACCGGCCTTCTCCGCGGCGCCGTTGGCGAGCGCGACGGCGATCCGCAGGGTGGCGGGCGTGCCGTGCTTCTCGTCCCACCTGCCGTTCACCCAGGTGACCAGCCGCCGTTTGCGGCCGTGGGCATCCCGCCCGAGGTCCGGGCACTCCTGCACGAGGTAGTGCCCCAGTCCGGCCTGGAAGCCGGGGATTCCCGCGGGGAAGACGAACCGCGGCGGGGTGGGGATGGTGAATTCGCGGCTGAGCAGGCGGTCCACCTCTCCGGGGTCGGATTCCACTTCCGCCACCCCACTGCCCCCATGACTCCCCCGTCCCCCTTGGCCCCGCGGCGGATTCCCGGGGAACCCGCGGCAGAAACCCTACGCGCCGTACGGGCACGGGCCGTTGGCGGGCCGCCCGGCCGCTTCCGGACCCTCCCGGCCCTCCCGGCCGCCGTAGGAGGCGGTACGACTTTGCACTCCCCGGGGTGACCGGCACCCCGAACGGCCCCGCGCGGGACGGGACCGGGATATCAACGCCGCATGAGCGAGACAGCGCAACCGGTGAGGCAGCGCAACCGGTGGTCCGCCGGGCCTGCACGCCGCCCGCTCACCGCCCCACACCGCACTCTGGGAGGAACTCGGTGCCAGGCCGCGTCAAGGCAGACCTCAAGGGAGTTCCCGAAACGGCGTTGTGGACGCTCTATCACCGCGCCACCGAGGCCGCCCGCCCGGACACGGTGCTGCCCGATCCACGCGCCGTACAGCTCCTCACCGAGATCGAATTCCCCTTCCGGGAACGGATGGGCGCCGCCCGGCCCTGGCTGGCGCAGGCCATCGCGCTGCGCGCCCTCGGGTTCGACCATGTGGTGCGCGCGTTTCTCGCCGACCGTCCGGACGGCACCGTGATCGCTCTCGGCGAGGGCCTGGAGACGCAGTTCTGGCGGGTGGACAACGGCCGGGCCCAGTGGGTCACCGTCGACATCAACGGCCCGTTGGCGCTGCGCAGGCGCGTGCTGCCGCACGGGGCGCGGCAGCGGCTGGTGGCCTGCGACGCCCGGGACAGCCAGTGGATGGCGGGCATCGATCCCTCACGCGGTGTCCTGGTGACCGCACAGGGCCTGCTGATGTATCTGCAGCCCGCGCAGGTGACCCGTCTGATCGCCGCCTGCGCCGAGGCGTTCCCCGGCGGCACGATGGTGTTCGACACCGTCTCGCGGCGCTTCAGCACCCGCACGCGCACCCGTACGAAGGGGCCGGGCGCCCATCGCCTGCCCCCGATGCCCTGGGGCATGGACGCGGTCGACCGGGACCGCCTGTGGCAGGCCCATCCGGCCATCAGCGAGGTGTCCGAGGTGCCGCTCCCCGCGGGCCGCGGCTTCATCGGCTATCTCGCCCCGCGCGCCGCCACCCTGCCGCTGCTGCGTACGGACCGCCCGCTCATCACCCGGCTGCGCTTCGGCGCGGCCCCCGCCTCCCTCACGGGTCAGCCCTGACGGTTCTCCACCCCGTCGAGAAAGGCGTGCACCTGCTCCGCGAGCCGCTCCGGATACTCCCCGTTGATCGCATGGGAGGCCTCCGGCCAGACCTCCACGGTGCTGTCGCGCAGGGTACGGGCGCGGGCCGCGGCCTTCCCGGCGTCATGCGCGATGCTCTTCCCGGCGATCAGTGCGAGTACGGGGACGCCGAGGGAGCGCAGCGCGTCCTCGCCCGGCAGGGCCGGGGCCGGGAAGCTGACCTTGAAGTCCCGCATACCGGAGGCGATCAGCCGGCCCTCGATGTGCTCCGAGGCGTCGTCGATCCCGCCCGAGATCCAGCCCAGCAGCCGGTTGCGCAGCCCCTCCGGCATCCCGGGGAGCACACTGCCCAGTGAGACGACGATCATCTTCCAGCTCAGCGGCGCGAAGGTGTTCGCCGGATCCAGCGCGATCACCGAAGCGATCCGCTCCGGACGGTGCAGGGCGACCTGCACCGCCAGCCAGCCCCCGATCGACACCCCCAGCACATGTGCCCGGGGCAGTGCGAGCCGGGCGAGCATCTCGTCGATCCAGGCCGCCTGGTCGGCGCCGGACGTCATCGGCGCCGACTGCACGCTGCAGCCCGGCTCCCCGAGGCCGTCGACGGCGTACACGGGACGTCCGCTGCGCGTCAGCCCCGGCAGATTCGTCCGCCACAGCGGGGTGCACGACTGCCTTCCCGGCATCAGGACGAGCGGCACTCCGTCCCCCGTACCGAAGCGGTACACCCGCACCGCCCCGTACGAGGTGTCCACGGTCCGCTGCTCATCGGGCTCGGGCAGACCGTCCATCGCCTCCCGGTAGACCGCCGCGAACCGCTCGAACGCCGCCGCGTCACGGAACGCCCCGATGCGCCGCCGCGCCCATTCCGGTCCGATGCGCGGCCCCGGAAAGCTGATCTCCGCCATCCGGGCATCCAACCACGGCGACGCCTGCCGCCAGAGCCTCGGGGGACAGGCCCATGCCCCATCCCCCTTAACCGCATGTGTACTTGACGGCGCGTCAGCTATCGCTGTTCCGAAACCGTCTCGGTGCGTTCAGTCCTCGTGCCCCAACTGGAGGTCGCGTTCGGTGCGGCCGCCGCCGGCCACCTGGAGGACGGTGGCCACCGGCGGGTATCCGGCGGCGATGACGGTGTACTCGCCGGCCGACAGATCCACGAAGCGGAACAGCCCGTCGGCCCCGGTCGTCGCGGTGTCGACGACATTGCCGGCGGCGTCCAGCAGGGTGACCCTGGCGTCCTCGACGGGGCGGCCGCCGCCGGCCCGTACGGTCCCGCGCAGCACCGCGCCACCGGCGAGCTCGATGTCCTGGCGGGTCTCCCGGGAGGCCTGAACGGTCACCGGCAGCGCGGCCGGGCGGAACGCCGGGGCGCTGGAGGCCAGGGTGTACTCGCCGGCCACCAACTCCCCGATGACATAGCCGCCTTCGCGTCCGCTGCGGGTGGTGGCGACGACCTCGCCGCGTACATCGGTGAGGGTGACCATGGCATCGCGTACGGGGGTGCCGTCGGCTGTGGTGACGGTGCCCGCGAGCCGCCCCGCGCCGCCGAGCACGACATCCAGCTCGACCGGCCGCTCGCCGACCGTGACGGTGACCGCCTGCGGCTGGTGGCCGCCCGCCGACGCGATCAGCACATACGAGCCGGCGCCCGGTGTGCTCAGCGCATACCGTCCGTCCTCTCCGGTGGCACCGCGGCCGATCTGCCGGCCGGCGACATCGATGAGGGTGAGCGCGGCGCGCGGCACGATGCTGCCGTCGTGGTGCTGGACGGTGCCGCAGACCGGGACGCCGGCCATGACGGCGGTGTGTCCGGTGGTGGCGTGGCGGTGTGCGCGAGTGTAAGGGGAGGCGGAGACACGGGAGTTGGCGGGGTTCGGGTCCGTGGCGGCACGGGCCTGCGGTACGGCGGCGGGGTCGGCCGGGTCGCCGTACGACATCTGCGGGGACGGGGCGGCCTGCGGAGCATGAGAGGCGTGGGACACCAGGGGTTTCCCTTTCAGGAAGAAGGCGAGCACAAGGCCCAGGACGAGCACCGGCACGAGATGGAAGAAGATCCGCGGCATGGCGTCCGCGTACGCGGCGACATGGCTGTCGCGCAGCGAGGCGGGCAGCGCCCGTACCAGCTGCGGGGTGAGCGACTCCGGATCGGGAAGCTGCGCCGACGCGGGCAGCCGGTCGCCGAGCCGGCGGGCCAGCCGGTCGGCGAGGAGGGTGCCGAAGAGGGCCGCGCCGATGCTGCCGCCGATCTGCCGGAAGTAATGGGTGGGGTTGGTCGCGGCGCCGAGGCCGGCGGTGCGAAGGGAGTGCTGCACGGCGAGCACCAGCACCGGCAGGACGAAGCCGATACCGAGGCCGAGGAGGGCCGTCCCGAGGCTGTGGACCTCCCACGCGGTGTCCGGCCGCCACCGCGACAGCAGCCACATCCCTACCGCGGCCAGGGCGCACCCCAGGACGGGGAAGACCTTGTGGTGGCCGGTGCGGCTGATGAGCCGGCCGGAGACGAGGGAGGCGATGACGATGCCGCCCGTCAGCGGCAGCATCAGCAGCCCGTACTCGGTGGCCGTGGCGCCGTCGGCCCTCTGCAGGAAGGCCGGCAGGTAGCTGACGGCACCGAAGAGCGCAAGGCCGACGGCGGCGCCGATCAGTCCAATGACGTTGAAGATCGAGTCGCGGAACAGTCGCAGCGGGATCAGCGGTTCGGTGGCGAAGTACTCGACCGCCAGGAACAGCAGGGCGGTGCCGAGCGCACCGGCGCCGAGGCCGAGGACGACCCGCGAGTCCCAGGCGTAGGTGGTGCCGCCCCAACTGGCCAGCAGGAACAGGCAGATGCAGAACGCGGCGAGCAGCAGCGCTCCGGCGAGGTCCGGCTTGGCGCGCCTCGTGGGCCGGGGCAGCTTCAGCACGCAGGCGAGGACCAGGAACGTCAGCGCACCCAACGGAACGTTGAGGGAGAAGCACCAGCGCCAGGAGGCATGGTCGGCACAGAAACCGCCGATCAGCGGTCCGGCCGCGGAGGCGAGGCCGAAGGCGGCGGCGATCAGGCCCATGGAGCGGCCGCGGGCCCGGGGCGGTACGACATCGGCGGTGATCGCCTGGACGCCGATGATCAGCCCGCCGGCGCCGACGCCCTGGACGGCCCGGAAGACGACCAGTTCGTCCATGGTCCGCGACCAGCCGGCCAGCGCCGAGCCGACGGTGAAGACGAGGAGGGCGAAGAGGAAGACGGGCTTACGGCCGAAGAGGTCGCCGAGCTTCCCGTAGAGGGGCAGTCCGATGGCCGAGGCGAGCAGGTAGGACGTCACCACCCAGGACATCGTGACCGGCCCGTGCAGCTCACCGACGATCTTCGGGAGCGCGGTGACGACGAGGGTCTCGCCGAGGGCCGCGAGCAGCAGCGTCAGCATCAGACCGGCGACGACCAGCCGGCGACGGCGGGGGCTGACCGGCACCGGCGCACCGGGGCGGCCGGGCTCCTCGGGCCCGCCGCTCGCGACCGGAGCCGGAGCCGGTGCCATTGACGTCGCCGGTGCCATTGACGTCGCCGGTGCCATTGGCGTTACCGGCGCCTTTGCCGTTGTCGCTGTCGTTGCCGTTGTCGCACCGGAGACGGGCGGACCGGTTCGCCCGGCCCGCTCGCTCAGGGTGGTCCCGCCCACGTGCTGCTCCCCTCGTCACGCCTGTTGCCGCCCAAGTTCTCGCATTGGGCGACAACACCGATCAAGCGCGGCAAAGGGGTACGGACGGGGCGGGGACGGACGTCAAGTACGTTGCCCGGGGCGCCTATTGGGCTCCCATCAGGGCTTTCCGTACGGAACTGCTCCGGCGGACCGCACACTTCGGCTCAGCGGAAACCACCCGAACCGGTGAGTGTGACGGCATACATGCCGGGTGACGGGAGTGACGGCCGCTCACTTCTCCACGTGGGCGGCGAGGTTGGCGAGCAGGCTGTCGTAGATCCGGCCGAGCCCCTTGGGGGCGAAGGTCCTCTCGAAGAAGCCGCCGATACCGCCGGCGCCCTGCCAGGTGGTGGTGACGACGACCTTGGCGCGCCCCTCGCCGGCCGGGGTGATGACCCAGGTGGTCACCATCGAGGAGTTGCGGTCCTTCTCCACGAGCTGGCCGTCGGTCGGCTCGTCGACCTCCAGCAGACAGTCACGCACCCGCTTGCTCGTGGCCTGGAGCTTCCAGTGGACGAGGGTGCCCTTGCCGTCGCCGCCCTCGCGGACCTCGTACTCGCTGAAGTGCTCGGGCAGCAGCTGCCGGCGCGTGCCGGTGTAGTCGGCGAGCGCGTCGAACACGTCCTCCGGGTCCGCCGCGATCTCGCGCTGCGTGATGGCCTCGACCTGCCCCATGTGCGTCTTCCTCCAGTAGTAGACCTGCCGGTCCTGCGGTGCGCCGCCAAGCCAACCACCCCTCGGCGGCACGCCCAAATTCAGGGCCGCCGGGCCGCAAGGGAACGTGTGTTCTATTATTGCGTAGGGGGCTCGGCAGGATCCAGAAGGAGGCCCGATGCGCTGGGACAATCTCGGCGAAAGCCCGTCCGCGCTGTTCGGCACGGATGTCGTCAGCCGGACGATCGACACCCCCGAGTTCCGCGGGATCACCTTCCACGAGGTGCGCGCCCGCTCCATCGTGAACCGCGTCCCGGGCGCTTCCCGGATGCCGTTCGAATGGACCGTGAACCCCTACCGCGGCTGCAGCCACGCCTGCGTCTACTGCTTCGCCCGCAAGACGCACAGCTACCTCGACCTGGACACCGGGGAGGGCTTCGACTCGCAGATCGTGGTGAAGGTCAACGCCCCCGAGCTGCTGCGCCGCGAGCTGTCCGGGCGCCGCTGGCGCGGCGACCACATAGCGATGGGCACCAACGTCGACTGCTATCAGCGCGCCGAGGGCCGCTACCGCCTGATGCCCGGCATCCTCGCCGCACTGCGCGATCACGCCAACCCGTTCTCGATCCTCACCAAGGGCACGCTCATCCTGCGCGATCTGCCGCTGCTGCAGCAGGCCGCCGAGGTCACCGACGTCGGCATCTCGGTCTCCGTAGGCTTCCTGGACCGCGAGCTGTGGCGCACGGTCGAGCCCGGCACGCCCGCCCCGGACCGCCGGCTGGACGTGGTGCGGACGCTCACGGCGCACGGCATCCCGTGCGGTGTGCTGATGGCGCCGGTGATCCCGTTCCTCGGGGACGCACCGGACCAGCTGCGGGCCACGGTCCGGGCCATCGCGGAGGCCGGCGCCGGCTCCGTCACCCCGCTGGTGCTGCATCTGCGGCCCGGCGCCCGCGAGTGGTTCATGGCGTGGCTGGGGCAGCACCACCCGCATCTGGTACGGCGTTACACGACGATGTACGCGGACGGCGCCTACGCCCCCAAGTGGTACCAGCGCCGGATCACCCGCCAGGTCCATGAACTCGCCGCGGAGTACGGCATCGGGCCCGCCCGGCCCGGCGAGGCCCGCCGCATCCCGCCACCGGCCACCGCTCCCGGACCGGCCGGCGACCCCGGCGACCAGGCCTCCGACCGCCCTGCGGAACCGACCCAGTTGACCCTGATCTGACCCTGCCGCGGCCCTCAGGCCGGGCCGGGCGGCACCGATTCCAGGGCCCGCGCCAGCCGGTTGCGGGCCGCTGTCTGGGCGGCGATCCGCTCATCGATGACCGCCAGCCGCTCGCGGGCGATGCGCAGCCCCTCGGGTGACGGCGCGGCGGTGGTCATATCGCCGTCCAGACAGGGGGTGAAGCAGTGAACGTCGGCGAGCGTGAGCCCGGCCGCTAGGAGGATGGGGGTCCCCCACCGCCGTCTCCGCCAGCGGTCCGGGCCGGCGGCCCACCGCCAGTACCCGTGCCCCCTCCGCCGCGAAGGCGTGGGCCGTGGCGCGCCCGATCCCGGTGCCGGCGCCGGTGACGAGCACGACCCTGCGATGCGTTCCGGGCGCGGACGGCCCGGAGTTCGTTGCCTGTTCCATGCCGGGAGTCTCGAACCCTGTCCCCTGGGGCAAGGTCAAGCGGCGCCCCGGGCGCGGCCGGGAAAACCCCTTGACGGACCCCCTACCCTCTCCGGCATGGATGGGACCGAGAGGACTTTTGCGCACGTATCCACACGGCCGCCGCGCCCCGTACGGATACGGGAGATGACCGAAGCGGATATCGAAGCCGTCTCCGCGGTGCGGGTCCGCGGCTGGCAGACGGCCTACCGCGGGCTGATGCCCCAGGCGTATCTGGACGCGATGAGCGTGGCGGCGGATGCCGAGCGGCGGCGGTCATGGTTCGGGCGCCGGTCGCCGGAGGTGTCGGACCTGGTGGCCGAGCGGGACGGCGAGGTCGTCGGCTGGGCGTGCGTCGGTCCGGCCCGTGACCCCGATATCGCCCCGGGATCCGGGGAGTTGCCCGCGCCGAAGCCGACCGCGGGCGAACTGCTCGCCCTCTACGTGGCGCCCGGTCTGATCGGCACCGGCATCGGACGCGCCCTGATGGCCGCCGGCACCGCCCGCGCCCGGGGGCACGGCTTCCACACGCTGTATCTGTGGGTGGTACGCGGCAACACCCGCGCCCAGCGGTTCTACGAGCGGGCCGGCTTCGTGCCGGACGGCGCCGAGGAGGCGTACGAGGTGGGCGGAAGCAGCGTCCCGGAGCTGCGCTACCGACGCCGGCTGACGCCGGAGCCCTGAACCGGCCGGAGCGTCCGCCGAGCGGGAACCGGCTTGGCCCGCCGCGAGGTAGAAACCGAGAGGTAGGAACCGACCGGGCCGAAGCCGGCCTCACGCACCCCCTGGCCGGACACCCCCTTAGCCGGACAGCCCCTGACCACCGCCCGGTCCCGCACCCCGCTCCGGGCCGGGGACCCGGTCCGCTGGGCGGGCCGCGCGGGCGTCGTCCCCGTCGTCCGGCCCGTCCGTGGCCGCGGCTCCGTCCGGCGCCGTCACGTCCTCGTGGACCCCCAGCCGTGCCAGGGACGCCGCCGCGGCGGCCGCCAGCCGCGGGTGGGTGACGGCGGCGGTGAGCGCGGGGACCGCGCGCCGGTCGCCCAGTGCGCCCAGGCCCTCCACACAGGCGAGCGCCACCCGCCAGTAGGGGTTGTGCGGGGTGAGCAGCCGCTCCAGGGTCGCGATCAGCGCGGGGACGGACTGTGGTGCGCGGAGTTCGGCGAGCAGCCGGACCGGGTGCAGCGCGTAGGCGGTGCGCAGCGGATTGGTGGCGAGCGCGGCCGCGGCGCGGGCGGTGCGGGGGTCGCCGAGCCGGCCCAGCGCATGCGCGGCGGTGGCGCAGCGCACCGGGTCGCGGTAGTTCAGTAACAGCACGAGCGTCTCGAAGGCCCGCTTGTCGCCGGCGCAGCCGAGGATGAAGGCGGCGATCTCCCGGGCCCACAGCGGACGTTCGACGGCGATCAGCATCCGGGCCAGTTCCTCCCGCCCGGCCGGGGTGTTCTTGCGGGCCAGCCCGAGCAGCCGCTCGTAGGCGACCAGATCCTGTGGGGAGCGGAGTTCGGCCCGCACCCGGTCGGTCAACTCGTGGAATTCCTCTTCCATTTGCCGCTCCCCTCCCGCCGGGCCGCCCCGCCTCCCGCGACGTGGCCTGCACCACAGCCTAGTGACCCCCGCTACCCCTGGCGCTCTGGTTACTCACCGGTTAACCTGCTGGAACGAGCAGCACCACTGCTCGGGCGGCCTGGTGACGCAGCCGCCACAGAGTGAAGTCGGTTCGGCACAGCACGACACAGTACGGAGCACACGGCAGGGCCCCGGGACAGGGCTACCGCCGCGTCTCCCGCACCGCCGGCGCTGCCATGGCGCTGCGGCTCCTCGCGGCTTTCCGCCGCTGTTCTGCCGCTGCGATCGCAGGCCTCGCGTCCGCGCGGATACCCCTCAGTCGTCACTTCTCCCCTGCCCTCAGGGGAACACCCTCAGGAGTCTCGCGATGGGCACTCAGTCCACCCCTGATCTCTCAACTCAAGCCCCCTCACTGTCCCTTTCCACCGTGGCCATCATCGGCCTGGGCACCATGGGCACCGGTATCGCCGAGGTGCTGACCCGGGCCGGCCGCGAGGTCATCGGTATCGACACCGACGAAGCCGCGGCCCGCCACGCCGTCTCCGCCCTCGAATCCGCCACCGCCCGCGCCGTGCAGCGCGAGCGGCTCACGGAGCGGGAGCGCCAGGACGCCCTGGCCCGGTTCCGTACCTTCACCGATCTGCAGGCCGCCGCGGACGCCGATCTCGTCATCGAGGTGGTGCCCGAGGACTACGAGCTCAAGCGGCAGGTCTTCGCCGAGCTGGACGCGGTGGTCCGGCCGGACACCATCCTGGCCACCGGCACCAACGCCCTGTCCGTGACCCGTCTCGCCGCCGATTCGCAGCGCCCCGAGCGGGTGCTCGGCGTGCACTTCTTCAACCCCGCGCCGGCCATGAAGCTGGTCGAGGTGGTCTCCTCGGTGCTGACCGCGCCGACCGCGGTCGCGGCAGTCACCGAGCTCGCCCGCGACCTGGGCAAGGACCCGATCGCGGTGGGTGACCGCCCCGGCTTCGTCGCGGACGGCCTGCTGTTCGGCTACCTGAACCAGGCCGCGGCGATGTACGAGTCCAAGTACGCCACCCGCGAGGACATCGACGCCGCGATGCGGCTCGGCTGCGGTCTGCCCATGGGCCCGCTGGCGCTGCTCGACCTGATCGGCGTGGACACCGCGCGTACGGTCCTGGAGGCGATGTACGCCGAGTCCCAGGACCGGCTGCACGCCCCCGCGCCGATCCTCGGCCAGCTCGCCGAGGCGGGGCTGACCGGCCGCAAGGCGGGCCGCGGCTTCTACACGTACGACGCCCCGGGCAGCGGCACGGCCGTGCCGGACGCGGAGAGCCCGGCGTCCGCCGATGAGCTCGCCGCCGGGCGTACGGTCACCGGTGTCGGCGTGGCCGGTTCCGGGACGATGGCGAGCGGTATCGCCGAGGTCTTCGCCAAGGCCGGCTACAAGGTCGTGCTGGCCGCCCGCAGCCTGGAGAAGGCCGAGAAGGCGAAGGCCAGGATCGCCAAGTCGCTGGGCCGCTCGGTGGACAAGGGCCGGATGAGCGCCGAGAACCGGGACGCCGCGCTGGCGTCGATCACCCCGGCCGGATCGCTCGACGCGTTCGCCGATGTGGACCTCGCGGTCGAGGCGGTGGCCGAGGATCTGGCGGTCAAGCAGGAGCTGTTCAGAACGCTGGACAAGGTCTGCAAGCCGGGCGCCGTCCTGGCCACCACCACCTCCTCGCTGCCGGTCGTGGCCTGCGCCCGCGCCACCTCGCGCCCGCAGGACGTCATCGGGATGCACTTCTTCAACCCGGCGCCCGCCATGAAGCTGGTCGAGGTGGTCCGTACGGTCCTGACGGCCGACGACGTCCACGCCACCGTGCGGGCGGTCTGCGCCAAGGTCCGCAAGCACCCCGTGGACTGCGGCGACCGGGCCGGATTCATCGTGAACGCGCTGTTGTTCCCCTACTTGAACAACGCGATCAAGATGGTCGAGGAGCACTACGCGACCCTGGACGACATCGACGCCGCCATGAAGCTCGGCGGCGGCTACCCGATGGGCCCGTTCGAACTCCTCGACGTGGTCGGCCTGGACGTGTCGCTGGCCATCGAGAAGGTGCTGCACGCGGAGTTCCGCGACCCCGGGCTGGCCCCGGCGCCGCTGCTGGAGCACCTCGTCGCCGCGGGCTGCCTCGGCCGCAAGACCGGCCGCGGCTTCCGTGAGTACGCCCGGCGCTGACGCGTGGCGGCACCCCGGCCCGGCCGGGGGAGGATGGGGTGGACTGCTGGAACCCGACGGCGGTCCACCCCCGCTCACCGGGGCGGAGGTGGCACCTCATGCCGCAGGTCGCGTAAATATGCAGTACCGTCCCCACATGTCCCAGCCCGCTCGTACGCAGCCCTCCGACCCCGACGCCGCCACTCCCGGGGCCCGCCGGGCGGCCGCACAACGGCTCAAAATGCGCCGTGAATTGTCGGCTGCGGCGATGGAGCTGTTCGCGACCAAGGGCTACGAGGCGACGACGGTCGATGAGATCGCGGCCGCCGCGGGCGTCGCCCGGCGCACCTTTTTCCGCCACTTCCGCTCCAAGGAAGAGGCGATCTTCCCCGACCACGACGACACCCTGGTCCGCGCGGAGGCCGTCCTGGACGCCGCCCCGCCGCACGAGAACCCGCTCGACACGGTCTGCCGCGGCATCAAGGAGGTCATGCGGATGTACGCGGCCTCCCCGGCCGTGTCGGTGGCCCGTTACCGCCTGACCCGTGAGGTCCCCACGCTGCGCGAGGCCGAGATCGCCTCGGTGGCCCGTTACGAGCGGCTGTTCACCCGCTACCTGCTGGGCCACTTCGACGAGGGCGCACACCGCGAGGGTGACGACGATCCGCTGCTCGCCGAGGTCGCGGCATCCGCCGTGGTCACCGCGCACAACCACGTACTGCGGCGCTGGCTGCGGGCCGGCGCGGAGGGCGATGTCGAGGCACAGCTCGACCACGCCTTCGAGATCGTCCGGGAGACCTTCGGCGCCGGTATCGGCGCGGGCCGCACCAGCGGCGGGGAGACCCCTCCGGCGTCCGTCTCGCGGGAGGGCGAGGTGCTGGTCGCGGTGGCCCGTACGGACGCCCCGCTGGACGAGGTCATGCGCACCATCCGCAAGGCGATCAAAGAGCGCAAGTAAGCGCACACAACGGCCCTCCGGCCGGAACGGGGCATGAGCGCGGCCCGGCGCCCTTGGGCCGGCCGGGCCGCGACCCGGATGGCGTAACGCCCTCCCTGCACACGCTGCGCACGCATCACCTTTCTTTGTGTCACCTCCAGGGCTCCCATCGGCCCTCTTTTGCTCATGCGTGCCGACCAGATGACATCTGAGAGAAATTCTTGGCACTCAGTGTCTTGTCGCCTGGCACGCGGTGTCATACGTTGAGAGTGTCCGGGCGGCCGGCGTGCTGATGAACCCACGCGCGCCGGCTGTCCCACCAGCCCTACGTGGCTGTCCGCCCGGATGCCTGCGTCACAGGCACCTCCCAGCTGCCGCTGGGCACCGCGCTCACCCAGCGCTGCCAGGCACCGCGGCCGACGGCTCTGCGACCCCCGCAGAGGCGACGGCAACGGCGCCACCCCGGCCGAACCGACGGCACCACCTCCGCACCACCCCCGACGTTCCCTCAAGCCGTTCCCTTAACGGTTCCCCAAGCTCTCCACTTCGGTCGAGCAGGGGAGGCCCCAACCGCCGGAGGCACCCCGTGAACGAAATCCTGGACGCAATCCTCGCGCCTGACACCACCAGCGCCGACTTCGCCGGCCTGACCATCCCCGAGTCCTACCGCGCGGTGACCGTGCACAAGGACGAGGCCGACATGTTCTCCGGCCTGGAGACCAAGGAGAAGGACCCCCGCAAGTCGCTGCACGTCGATGAGGTGCCGGTGCCCGAGCTGGGTCCGGGCGAGGCGCTGGTGGCCGTCATGGCCTCCTCCGTGAACTACAACTCCGTGTGGACCTCGATCTTCGAGCCGATGTCGACGTTCGGGTTCCTGGAGCGCTACGGCAAGCTCTCCCCGCTCACCAAGCGGCACGACCTGCCGTACCACGTCATCGGCTCCGACCTGGCCGGCGTGGTCCTGCGCACCGGCCCCGGTGTCAACGCCTGGGGCCCCGGCGACGAGGTCGTCGCGCACTGCCTCTCCGTCGAGCTGGAGTCCTCCGACGGCCACAACGACACGATGCTCGACCCCGAGCAGCGCATCTGGGGCTTCGAGACCAACTTCGGCGGCCTGGCCGAGATCGCGCTGGTCAAGTCCAACCAGCTGATGCCCAAGCCGAAGCACCTGAGCTGGGAGGAGGCGGCGTCGCCCGGTCTGGTCAACTCGACCGCCTACCGCCAGCTCGTCTCGCAGAACGGCGCCGGGATGAAGCAGGGCGACAACGTCCTGATCTGGGGCGCCAGCGGCGGACTCGGCTCGTACGCCACCCAGTTCGCGCTGGCCGGCGGCGCCAACCCGATCTGTGTGGTCTCCTCCGACCAGAAGGCGGAGATCTGCCGGAAGATGGGCGCCGAGGCGATCATCGACCGCAACGCCGAGGGCTACAAGTTCTGGAAGGACGAGCACAACCAGGACCCCAAGGAGTGGAAGCGCTTCGGCAAGCGCATCCGCGAGCTGACCGGCGGCGAGGACGTGGACATCGTCTTCGAGCACCCCGGCCGGGAGACCTTCGGCGCCTCGGTGTACGTCACCCGCAAGGGCGGCACCATCGTCACCTGCGCCTCCACCTCGGGCTACAACCACGAGTACGACAACCGCTACCTGTGGATGTCGCTGAAGCGGATCGTCGGCTCGCACTTCGCCAACTACCGCGAGGCGTGGGAGGCCAACCGCCTGATCGCCAAGGGCAAGATCCACCCGACCCTCTCGAAGACGTACACCCTCGAAGAGACCGGGCAGGCGGCGTACGACGTGCACCGCAACCTCCACCAGGGCAAGGTCGGCGTGCTGGCACTGGCCCCCGAGGAGGGGATGGGCGTGCGCGACGAAGAAATGCGCGCCAAGCACCTCGACGCCATCAACCGGTTCCGGAACGTCTGAGGCGACTCGGACTCCGGACCACGAAGATACGGGCCTGATATGACTGAGCGTCAGAAGGATCGTCCGTGGCTGATGCGGACGTACGCCGGCCACTCCACCGCCGAGGCGTCCAACGAGCTGTACCGACGCAACCTCGCCAAGGGCCAGACCGGCCTGTCGGTCGCGTTCGACCTCCCGACGCAGACCGGTTACGACCCCGACCACGTCCTCGCCCGCGGCGAGGTCGGCCGGGTCGGGGTCCCCGTGTCCCACCTCGGTGACATGCGACGGCTGTTCCAGGACATCCCGCTGGACCAGATGAACACCTCGATGACCATCAACGCGACGGCCATGTGGCTGCTGGCGCTGTACGAGGTGGTCGCCGAGGAGCAGGGCGCCGACATCTCCAAGCTGTCGGGGACCACACAGAACGACATCGTCAAGGAGTACCTGTCGCGCGGGACGCATGTCTTCCCGCCGGGCCCCTCGCTCCGGCTGACCACCGACATGATCACGTACACGGTGGCGCACATCCCCAAGTGGAACCCGATCAACATCTGCAGCTACCACCTGCAGGAGGCGGGCGCCACACCGGTCCAGGAGATCGCCTACGCGATGTCCACCGCGATCGCGGTGCTGGACGCGGTGCGGGACTCCGGGCAGGTGCCGCCGGAGAAGTTCGGTGATGTCGTGGCCCGGATCTCCTTCTTCGTGAACGCCGGAGTCCGGTTCATCGAGGAGATGTGCAAGATGCGCGCCTTCGGCCGCATCTGGGACAAGATCACCCGCGAGCGCTACGGCATCGAGAACGAGAAGCAGCGCCGGTTCCGCTACGGCGTCCAGGTCAACTCGCTCGGCCTGACCGAGGCGCAGCCGGAGAACAACGTCCAGCGGATCGTCCTGGAGATGCTGGCCGTCACGCTCTCCAAGGACGCCCGCGCCCGCGCGGTGCAACTCCCCGCCTGGAACGAGGCGTTGGGGCTGCCGCGCCCCTGGGACCAGCAGTGGTCCCTGCGTATCCAGCAGGTCCTCGCCCACGAGAGCGATCTGCTGGAGTACGAGGACATCTTCGCCGGCTCGCATGTCATCGAGGCCAAGGTGGACGCCCTGGTCACCGACTGCCTCGCGGAGATCGAGCGGATCCAGGAGATGGGCGGCGCGATGGCCGCGGTCGAGTCCGGCTACCTCAAGTCGCAGCTGGTCACCGCGCACGCCGAGCGGCGGGCCCGGATCGAGGCCGGCGAGGAGAAGATCGTCGGCGTCAACTGCTTCGAGGGCACCGAGCCCAACCCGCTCACCGCGGATCTCGACACGGCCATCATGACCGTCGACCCGGCGAACGAGGCGCGGGTCGTCCAGGCGCTGCACGACTGGCGGGACAACCGCGACGAGACGCGCGCCCAGGACGCGCTGTCGGTCCTGAAGAAGACCGCGGCGGGCGACGGCAACCTCTTCGCGGCCACCGTGGAATGCGCCCGTGCCGGTGTGACGACCGGTGAGTGGGCCTGGGCGCTGCGGGACGTCTTCGGTGAGTTCCGGGCTCCCACGGGCGTCTCCAGCGCCCCCCTGGCGGTCGCCGCCGAGGAGGGCAGCCCGCTCGCCGCGGTCCGCGAGAAGGTCGCCAAGACCGCCGCCGAGCTCGGCAGCGGCAAGCTGCGGCTGCTGGTCGGCAAGCCCGGCCTGGACGGGCACAGCAACGGCGCCGAGCAGATCGCCGTACGGGCCAGGGACGCCGGCTTCGAGGTGATCTACCAGGGCATCCGGCTCACCCCGGAGCAGATCGTCTCGGCCGCCGTCGCCGAGGACGTGCACTGTGTGGGGCTGTCGATCCTGTCCGGCTCGCACGCCGAGCTGGTGCCGGACGTGCTGGCCCGGCTGCGCCGCACCGGCGTCGACACCACTCCCGGGCCTGGCGGCCCTCCCATACCGGTCATCGTCGGCGGCATCATCCCCTCCGCCGATGCGGCGGCGCTCCGGGAAGCCGGAGTGGCGGCCGTCTTCACCCCCAAGGATTTCGGTATTACGGAGATCATCGGCCGTATCGTCGACGAAATCCGGAAAGCGAACCAGCTCGACCCTCTGGAGGTCCCCGCATGACCCAGGCTCACCCCCGGGTAAACCGCCTGCGACCGCGCCGCTCCTGTCTCGCGGTCCCCGGCAGTAATCCCCGCTTTCTGGAGAAGGCCCAGGGCCTCCCAGCCGACCAGGTCTTCCTGGACCTGGAGGACGCCTGTGCGCCGCTCGCCAAGGAGGGCGCCCGGCACCACATCGTCGAGGCGCTGAACGAGGGCGACTGGACGGGCAAGACGCGGGTCGTGCGGGTCAACGACTGGACGACGCACTGGACGTACCGGGACGTCATCACGGTCGTCGAGGGCGCCGGCCCCAACCTCGACTGCATCATGCTGCCGAAGGTCCAGGACGCCCAGCAGATCGTGGCGCTGGACCTGCTGCTGACGCAGATCGAGAAGACCATGGGCTTCGAGGTCGGCAGGATCGGCATCGAGGCGCAGATCGAGAACGCCAAGGGTCTGGTGAACGTCGATGAGATCGCCGGGGCCTCGCCGCGCCTGGAGACCATCATCTTCGGCCCGGCCGACTTCATGGCGTCCATCAACATGAAGTCCCTGGTGGTCGGCGAGCAGCCGCCCGGCTATGGGGCGGATGCGTATCACTACATTCTGATGCGCATTCTGATGGCGGCACGTACCTACGATCTGCAGGCGATCGACGGTCCGTACCTTCAGATCAAGAATGTTGACGGCTACCGCGAGGTCGCCGGCCGCGCCGCCGCCCTCGGCTTCGACGGCAAGTGGGTACTGCACCCCGGCCAGGTCGAGGCCGCCAACGAGGTGTTCTCCCCCTCCCAGGAGGACTACGACCACGCCGAGCTGATCCTGGACGCCTACGAGTGGCACACCTCGGAGGCGGGCGGAGCCAAGGGTTCCGCGATGCTCGGCGACGAGATGATCGACGAGGCGAGCCGGAAGATGGCGCTGGTCGTCGCCGGCAAGGGCCGGGCCGCCGGCATGATCCGCACGTCCAAGTTCGAGGCCCCGGAGGCTTAAGCGCGATGCAGTTCGGCCGCACCTATGAAGAGTTCACCGTCGGCGATGTGTACAAGCACTGGCCGGGGAAAACCGTCACCGAATACGACGACCACCTCTTCTGTCTGCTCACGATGAATCATCACCCGCTGCACATGGACAGCAACTACGCGGAGCAGACCACCGACTTCGGAAAGAATGTCGTCGTCGGTAACTACATCTACTCCCTGCTGCTGGGCATGTCGGTGCCCGATGTCTCCGGAAAGGCCATTGCCAATCTGGAGATCGAGTCGCTGAAGCATGTGGCGCCCACCTTCCACGGCGACACCCTCTACGGCGAGACGACCGTGCTCGACAAGACCCCGTCCCGCTCCAAGTCGGACCGCGGCATCGTGCACGTCGAAACCAAGGGATACAAGCAGGACGGCACCCTGGTCTGCGTCTTCCGGCGCAAGGTCATGGTCCCCACGGCCACCTACATCAAGGAGCGCGGCGGCGAGCAGCCCGGCCGCCCGGAGCTGCAGGCCCCGCCGGCCAAGAAGGAGAAGTAGCCATGACCCGTCTCGCGCAGACCGAGGGCCTGACCGACATTCAGCAGGAGATCCTCTCCACCGTCCGCGATTTCGTGGACAAGGAGATCATTCCGGTCGCCACCGAGCTGGAGCACCGCGACGAATACCCGTCGCAGATCGTCGAGGGCCTCAAGGAACTCGGCGTGTTCGGCCTGATGATCCCCGAGGAGTACGGCGGTCTGGGTGAGTCCCTTCTCACCTATGCGCTGACCGTCGAGGAGATCGCCCGCGGCTGGATGAGCGTCTCGGGAATCATCAACACCCACTTCATCGTGGCGTACATGCTCAAGCAGCACGGCACCCAGGAGCAGAAGGACTATTTCCTGCCGAAGATGGCGGCCGGTGAGATCCGGGGCGCCTTCTCGATGTCGGAGCCCGCACTGGGCTCGGATGTTTCGGCCATTTCTTCCAAGGGTGTGCGGGACGGTGACGAATACGTCCTCAACGGCCAGAAGATGTGGCTCACCAACGGCGGCTCGTCCACGCTCGTCGCGGTGCTGTGCCGTACGGACGAGGGTCACCCGGAAGGCACCGCGCCGCACAAGTCGATGACGACCTTCCTCGTGGAGAAGGAAGCCGGCTTCGGCGAGGTGCGCCCCGGCCTGACGATCCCGGGCAAGATCGACAAGATGGGCTACAAGGGTGTCGACACCACCGAGCTGATCATGGACGGGCTGCGGATCCCGGCCGATCGGGTGCTCGGCGGCGAGACCGGACGTGGCTTCTATCACATGATGGACGGCGTCGAGGTCGGCCGGGTCAATGTCGCCGCGCGCGGCTGCGGTGTCGCCCAGCGCGCCTTCGAGCTGGGCGTTTCGTACGCACAGCAGCGTCACACCTTCGGCAAGCCGATCGCCCAGCATCAGGCCATCCAGTTCAAACTGGCGGAAATGGCGACAAAGGTCGAAGCGGCGCATGCCATGATGGTTAACGCCGCTCGCAAAAAGGACTCGGGCCAGCGAAATGACCTCGAAGCAGGCATGGCGAAGTACCTGGCCTCCGAGTACTGCAAGGAGGTAGTGGAAGACGCCTTCCGCATCCACGGTGGCTACGGCTTCTCTAAGGAGTACGAGATCGAGCGTCTTTACCGCGAGGCCCCGATGCTCCTGATCGGTGAAGGTACCGCCGAGATCCAGAAAATGATCATTGGGCGGCGGCTACTCGAGGAGTACCGGATCCAGGGGTGAACATCCCGTTTGGGCCGGTATGACCTAGACAAAGATCACACCCCGTCATCGTTCTTCGGCCACGGATTGGCTCTGGCTCTTGGCCAGTTGCCGCTCGTAACCGATAGCATCCATGGAAAGCCGCCGTCCCCCGTGTCCATAAGCGGCATCCTCCGCTACGAAGGTCATCCATGCCCCACAGCCAATCCTCTGCATCACGCGGTCGTGTCCGCCTCGCGCGCGGAGCGTCGCCGTGGCTCCTGCCGACCGTTGCCACGGCAGCGGTCAGCCTCGCCCGGTCCCGCCGGTCGGGCCGCTGGGCCGCCGTTGCCGTGCCCACCACCGCACTGGCGGCGGGCATGCTGTGGTTCTTCCGCGACCCCGAGCGGGAGATCGCTCAGGGCCGGGTCATCTCTCCGGCCGACGGCGTGGTGCAGAGCATCATGCCGTGGAAGGACGGACGGACTCGCGTCGCGATCTTCATGAGCCCGCTGAACGTTCATGTCAACCGTGCGCCGCTGGCCGGCACGGTGACCTCCGTGGAGCACATCCCCGGCGGATTCGTTCCGGCGTTCAACAAGGAGAGCGAGAACAACGAGCGGGTGGTCTGGCACTTCGACACCGAGCTCGGCGACATCGAGATGGTGCAGATCGCCGGCGCGGTGGCCCGCCGCATCGTCCCCTACGTGCCCCAGGGCACCAAGGTCGAGCAGGGCGAGCGGATCGGACTGATCCGCTTCGGCTCGCGGGTCGACGTCTACCTCCCGGAGGGCGTCGAGGCCGCGGTCGAGGTCGGCCAGGCCACTACCGCGGGGGTGACTCGCCTTGACCGTGATTGATCCGGAAACACAAGCCGGCTGGGCGCCCGAGACCGACGAGGACGAGGACGACATGCCGCTGTCCACGCGGCTGTCAATAGCGGACACCCTCACCCTCGGCAACGCGATCTGCGGCTTCATGGCCGTGTACTTCACCACCACCGGGGTCCTCATCCCGCATCTGACGGGCAACGAGGACGGCGGGATGGCGCGGCACAGCGCCGCCATGGCCGTGATCCTGATGCTGCTCGCGTCGGTCTTCGACCTCTTCGACGGGCTGGTGGCACGCAAGCTGCGCGCCTCGGCGATGGGGGCCGAGCTCGACAACCTCTCCGACCTGATCAGCTTCGGACTGGCGCCCGCGTACTTCGTGGTGACCTGGGGCATGGTCACCCACGACGCGAACCAGCGGGTGTCCGTGGTCGCGGCCGTCGTGGTGCTGCTGGCGGTGGTGCTCCGGCTTGCGCGGTTCTCCTGCGTGCCGATGCGTGACGGCATGTTCCAGGGCATGCCCGGCCCGTTCGGCGCGCTGACCGTCGTGGCCATCGTGCTGCTGGAGCTGCCGTTCGTGCCGACGCTGCTGGCGATCGTCGGGGTGGCCTGGCTGATGGTGAGCCGGGTCGAGTACCCCAAGCCGCGGGGCCGGCTCGCGGTGGCGATGCTCAGCTGGATCCTGCTCAGCATGGGCATGCTCACCGCCTGGGCCCTGGACGCCCCGGGCGGCCAGCTGCTGCTGCAGACCGGCTGCTCCCTGCAGGTGGTCCTGGGCGCGATGATCCCGCTGTTCGCGACGGCCCGGAGGGTCAACACCTTCCGCGACAACCGCCGTGAGTCGCGCGCGGAGTCCCGCGCCGCACAGCTTCCCTAGCGGAACGCAGCACAACGCCGCGGGCCCCGAGCGAATCTTTCGCTCGGGGCCCGCGGCGTTGTGGTGGGTGCGGCCCGCGGCGGGCCGCACCGCGCCTCAGACCAGGAAGTCCCGCGCCAGCTGCGCCGCCGCCCGCTCCAGCAGCGGCCCCGCCTCGGCCATACAGCGGGCCGGGTCGGACTCCAGATCCGCCAGGGCGTACGCACGGCGGATACCGGCCGCGGTCAGCGCCTCCTGGGACAGCTGGAGCCGGCCGCAGACCGCGACCACGTCCAGGCCGGCCGCCCGGGCCGCGGCGGCGACACCGGCCGGCGCCTTGCCGTGCAGGGTCTGCTCGTCGAGCGAGCCCTCGCCGGTGATGACGAAGGTGGCCTTCGCCAGCGCCGGGGCGAAGCCCAGGACGTCGAGCATCACGTCGATGCCCGGCCGGAAGTCCGCGTCCAGGCCGACCAGCGCGCCGTAGCCGATACCGCCCGCGGCGCCCGCACCGGGCGCCAGGGCGTGTTCCGTGGCCCGGGGACCCACCGCACGCTCCAGCACCTCGGCGTAGTGCGCCAGGGCCGCGTCCAGCGTGGCCACGTCCTCCTCGCTCGCGCCCTTCTGCGGGCCGTAGACCGCCGGGGCGCCCTTCGGGCCCGTGAGCGGGTTGTCGACGTCGCTGGCGAGCACGATCGCGGTCCTGGCCAGCCGGGGGTCCAGCCCCGACAGATCGGCGGTGGCCAGGTCGCGCAGCGGGCCGCCGCCGGGGGCGACCGGCTCACCGTCCGCGTCCAGGAACCGCGCGCCGAGCGCCGCGAGCATCCCCGCCCCGCCGTCGGTCGTGGCGCTGCCGCCGACACCGAAGACGATCGAGGTCGCGCCCGCGTCGAGGGCGGCGAGCAGTAGCTCGCCGGTGCCGTACGTGGTGGCCGTCAGGGGCGCGAAGACGCCTCGGGGAAGGTGCTGGAGTCCGGACGCCTCCGCCATCTCCACCACCGCGGTGCCTCCCCCAGCTACCGCTGGGGGTACCCCCACGCGCAGGGCGAAAGTGGCCGTGACCGGCACGCCCGTGGGGCCGGTGACCCGGGCCTCGTGGCGGGTGAAGCCGGCCGCGAGGGCCGCCGCCACCGTGCCGTCGCCGCCGTCCGCGACCGGAACGGCCGAGACCTCCAGACCGGGGGCCGCGCGCCGCAGACCGGCCGTGACATGCTCGGCGACCTCGACGGCCGTGAGCGAACCCTTGAATTTGTCCGCGGCGATCAGCACATGTGCTGAGTGTGTCCTTGATGCGTCCGCCACCGTGTGACCCCTTGCTTTCGAACTGGCAGTCGCGCCGCTGTGACCTTATCCGGCACGCGGCGCGGCGAACAGGGCACACCGGTCCGCGGTGCCGCCGAGCGCCCCCGGAGTGCGCCCCTCGAAGATCCGCCGGGCGGGCGCGGCGCCGGAGCCGCTCCGTCTAGGCTCGCGCCGTGACGACCTTGGACTACGCCGCCTACATCGCCGGTCTGCCCCGTGTGCTCGCGGGCGCGGGCACCCTCTTCCGCGACGCGGAGGGCCGCCTGCTGCTCGTGGAGCCCAACTACCGCGACACCTGGATCCTGCCCGGCGGCACCGTCGAGTCGGACGCCGGCGAATCGCCCCGCCAGGCCGCCCGCCGTGAGACCGCCGAGGAGATCGGCCTGGACATCGAGCCGGGCGCCCTGCTCGCCGTCGACTGGGTACGCGGCAAGGAGCGGCCGCCGCTGGTGTTCTACCTCTACGACGGCGGGGTGCTGGACGCTGCCCGGCTGGCCGCGATCCGGCTGCAGGAGGAGGAGCTGCTCTCCTGGCGGCTGGTCCACTGGGACGAGGCCCGGACCCTGGTGAACCACGAGATGGCCCTGCGGATCGACGCCGCACTGAAGGCCCTCGCGGCCGGCCGCGGCCCGGCAGAACTGGAGGACGGAATTCCGCAGAGCGGGGCTGACGGTCCGTCGTAAAGGAGATGGACAGCGGAGCGGCGGTGCTGCCTAGGCTGAGCGTCATGGAAGAGATCGCAGCACAGGTCGCGCAGGTGCCGGGAGTTGTCGGGGTGATGCTCGGCGGAAGCCGGGCGCGGGGCACTCATCGGGCGGACTCCGACTGGGATCTGGGTGTCTATTACCGGGGTGAGCCGGATCTGGTGGCGCTGGAGACGCTGGCCGCGGAGGTGACCGGCGGTCCCGTCGAGGTGTACGGGCCGGGGACCTGGGGCTCATGGGTCAACGGCGGGGCCTGGCTGGTGCTGCCCGACGGCCGTCATGTGGACTGGATCCTGCGGGACGTCGACCGGGTGCGGCAGGTGTGGGAGGAGTGCCGCGCGGGCCGCTTCGAGATCGGCATCCAGGCCGGCCACCCGCTCGGCTTCTGGTCCCCCGCCTACCCGGGCGAGGCGGCACTGGGCCGGGTGCTCGCCGACACCGATGGCGAACTGGCCCGCCTCCGCCACGAGACCCAGGACTACCCGGAGGCCCTCCGCAAGGCGCTCACCCGCGACGGGGTCTGGGACGCCGGGTTCTCGGTGGCGATGGCGGGCAAGTCGTACGCGGCCCGGGACGTGCTGCATGCGGCCCTGTGCCTGTCCCGCGCCGTCGGCGACCTGGTCCAGGCCCTGCACGCCCATCACCGCGTCTGGTGCCTCAACGAGAAGGGCGCACTCGCGGCGGCCGCGGCGATGCCGGAGACACCGCCCGGCTTCGATGCCCGTGCCACCGCCCTGCTCGGCGAACTCGGCCGCACGGACGAGGAGTTGCGCCGGTCACTGACGGCGGCGGAGGAACTGGTGGCGGAGGTACGGGCAGTGACGGGCGGCTAGGGCCGGCCGCGGCGCGGGCTGAGCGTGTCGGGTGCGTCCGTACGGACCGCCGGGTCACCCGCACGCCTCCGCCGGGAACAGGCCGTCCTCCGTCCGTTCGAAAGCGAGCAGCCGGCGCTTGCGGTCGAGGCCGCCGCCGTAGCCGGTGAGGCTGCCGTTGGCGCCGACGACGCGATGGCAGGGGACGATGATGCCGACCGGGTTGCGTCCGTTGGCCAGGCCGACCGCGCGGGACGCCGACGGGGCGCCGAGCCGCTCGGCGAGCTGCCCGTACGAGACGGTCTCGCCGTACGGGATCGTGCACAGCGCCGCCCACACGCGCCGCTGGAAGGGCGTGCCGTGGAGGGCGAGCGGCAGGTCGAAGGTGGTCAACTCGCCGCGGAAATAGGCCTGGAGCTGGGCGATAGTCTCGGCGAACGGCGGCTCGTCGGGGCCCGCCGGGTCGCCGAAGGTCTCCTGGGGCGGGCGGTGGCGCTGGTCGGTCATGTAGAGGCCGCTGAGGGCCTCGCCGGCGGCGACGAGGGTGAGCGGCCCCACCGGGGTGCCGTCCAGGACGGTGTGGGTGACGGGGGCGGTGGGTTCGGGTGCGTGAACGGTCATGGTGGTGGGCTCAGTTCGTCGGGAGGTGGTTGATGGGGTGGTCGTCGGTCGCCCAGAGGTACTGGACGGCGTAGGCGCGCCACGGGCGCCAGAGCGCGGAGTGCCGGATGAGGGCCGCCGGGGTGTGCGGCAGGCCGAGGCCGGCGGCCGCGCGGCGCAGACCGAGGTCGGTCGGGGTGAAGGCGTCCGGGTCGCCGAGCGCGCGCATGGCGATGCATTCGACGGTCCAGGGGCCGATGCCCGGCAGCGCCGCGAGCTGCGCCCGGGCGGCGTCCCGGTCGCTGCCGACGCCCAGTTGCAGCGCACCGGAGCCGAGGGCGGCGATGACGCCGGTGAGGGTGGCCCGGCGGGTACGGGGCATCGCCAGCTGCTCCGGGTCCAGCCCGGCGAGCGCGGCGGCGGACGGGAAGAGCTGGCTGAGGCCGCCGCCCGGGTCGGCGATCGGTTCGCCGTGCGCACGGACCAGCCGTCCGGCGTGGGTACGGGCCGCCGCGGTGGAGACCTGCTGGCCGAGGACGGCGCGGACCGCGAATTCGTCGGCGTCGACCGTCCGCGGGACCCGGCGGCCGGGTGCCTTGTCGACGAGCGGGGTCAGTCGCGGGTCCTCACGGAGCAGCCCGTCGACGGCCTCCGGGTCGGCGTCGAGGTCGAGCATCCGGCGGCAGCGGGCGATGGCGCCGGCCAGATCGCGCAGATCGGTGAGGGAGAGGCGGCAGTCGATGTGGTCGGGGCGGGGCGCGAGGGCGACGATGCCGTGCCCGTAGGGGAGGTTCAGGGTCCGGCGGTAGGCGCCGTCCCGCCACTCCTCGACTCCGGGGACGGCGGTGGCGGCGAGATGCCCGAAGAGGTTGTCGGGGTTGAGCGGCTGCCGGAAGGGCAGTCGCAGCGCGAGCGCACCGGGCACCGTCCCCCGAGGGCCGGGCCGTGCGCGCGCTCGCAGCTCCGTCGGGGACAGGGCGAAGACCTCCCGCACCGTCTCGTTGAAGGTGCGGATGCTGGCGAAACCGGCGGCGAAGGCGGCCTCGGCCATCGGCAGTGCGGTGGTCTCCACCAGGAGCCGGGCGGTCTGCGCCCGCTGGGCGCGGGCCAGGGCGAGCGGGCCGGCCCCCAGCTCGGCCAGCAGCTGCCGCTCGATCTGCCGGGTGCTGTAGCCGAGCCGGGCCGCGAGTCCGGGGACGCCCTCGCGGTCGACGATGCCGTCGGCGATCAGCCGCATGGCGCGGGCGACGAGGTCGGCCCGCTCGTTCCACTCCGGGGACCCCGGGCTGGCGTCCGGGCGGCACCGCTTGCAGGCCCGGAAACCGGCCTGCTGGGCGGCGGCCGCGCTCGGGTAGAAGCGCATGTTCTCCGGCTTGGGAGGCACCACGGGGCAGCTGGGACGGCAGTAGATACGGGTCGTGAGGACGGCGGTGTAGAACCAGCCGTCGAAGCGGGCGTCCTTGGACTGCACGGCGCGCAGACAGCGCTCGGTGTCGGTGTGCATGCCTTCAGGATTCCTCAGCCGGGGCCCTTCGGCTGGCGAGAATCCGACATCAACGTCGGGTGACCAGGGAGGGCGCGGTCCTCCCGTTGTCCTCCGTCGGTGGAGGAACCGGCATCGCTTTCGCGGGGACGGCGGCAAAGACCCGCCGCCCGGCCGCCCGCCGCACCGTTAAGATGAGCTCCACTCGGGCGTCGTCTTGCGGCAGCGTGTCATGGGCATGCTGCCGTTTCGGCGTCCGACGCCATGTGCGGACATCACAGAACACTCGGGGGATCGATGGCCGGCCAGTCCGGATACCACGTCCAACAGGGCGGCATGGACGCCGAGGCGGACAAGCTCGACTCGGCGGGCGACGACACCGGCGACATCAAGTCCGCCATAGCCGACGCGGTCCGCTTCGACGACGACATACTCGGCGGCACCGATTCCGGCCCCGCCTACCGGTCGTTCTCCACCGCCTGGCAGGACGAAGCGAAGACGCTCGAAAGCGCGCTCCACGAACTCGCCGGCAAGGTCCGTGCCTCCCGGGCCAATTACGACCAGGCCGACCACGAAGTGATCGCCCAGGTCAACTCGGCGGGCAGCGCCGGAGATTCCCAGGTGTCGACGAGGCCTGCCGCCGTGACCGGCCCCTCCCCCTTCGGCTGAGGCCGGCCCGCGCTTTCCGTCCCCCGACCGCATCGCACACAAAGGCCTTTCCACACTCGATGGCTGAGCAGGGATCCACCACGGAGCGTCGCGCCAAGCTGGAGGAGTGCTACAAGCGGCTCCTCGACTGCGACGACAAGAACGAGATGATCGCCGAGATCAATACCGCCCTCGCCGTCCCGGCCCCGGTCGGCTCCCCCGGCACACTCGAACTGCTGGGCAAGCGCTACCGCACCCAGTCGAAGTCCGCCGAAGAGGTAGCCGTCAAGGTCGACCAGGTGGCCACGTCAGGCCTGCCGGAGGTCTGGGTGGGGAAATCCGGCGTGGCGGCGTCCGAGGTCGTCCAGGCCGCGGCCCGCGCGGCCCAGCAGATGACCGAAGCCCTGCAGAAGGGGGGCAATGCGCTGCTGTCCCTGAGTGACGCGGTCGACGACGCCCAGAAACTGGACGAGACCGGCCGCGGCCAGTTGCGCGAGGCGCTGTCCATTCTCGGTGCCGAGGACGGCTTCTTCGACAACATGGTGGACACCGACGAGGAGGAGGACGCGATCTGGCGGGCCGGCACGGTGGCCGGCGCCGGTGTCGACAAGATGCGCTCGGCGGCACGGTCCGCCGACGACGCGGCCCGCGCGGCCGCCCGTGACCTCAACAAGTTCGCCTCCGAGGCGCGGGCCGGCAAGATGCACACGAGTGGCCTCTCCGCCGCCGACAAACTCGCCCTCGCGGACACCGCGGGCCCCGACGGCCCGGCGGAGATGAACGAGCTGCTCAGCGCGAACGACCTCGAACGCTCCGGTCAGTACATGGAGAAGATGAGCGCCCGCGACCGCGCCGCGTTCGACAAGATGCTCGCCGACTCCAAGTCGCCGCAGGAACGCGCCTACCTGGTCAAGGCATTGGCCGCGGGGTACGACCTGAACGCCGTGTCGGAATTCCAGGGAAAGATCCATGGCAAGGACCCGGCCTGGCTCCAGCGCCACCTCACCCCGGTGACCACCGCCGCGGACAGCATGGACAACGAGGGGCGCGCCAAGGACGGCAGGAACAACAACACCGACGACCAGGCCTTCAACGGCGAGCGGTGGTCGCAGGACGGAAACACCTGCGTTCCGTCCTCCACCGTGAGCGCACGGGCCATGGTCGACCCCGTCTACGCCCTTGAACTCACCGGCGGCCCGTCCGGCCAGGAGGACGACCCCGAGGCGTTCCGCGACCGGTTGGGCGCCGAACAGCAGCGGGTGCACGACGAGGGCGACGGGAACTACGACTACGACTTCCCGTTCTCCCGGCACCCCGACGGCATGGACAACGACGGCAAGACCACCGTGGTCGACAAGGAGATCAGCCCGCACACCGGAGCGTCGTACGACTTCCAGGAGACCAGGAGCGCCGATGCCCGGCGCGATGTGCTGCCGGACATCGAGAAGTCCGTGGCCGAGGGCAAGCCGGTGCCGATCGGCGTCGAGGGGTACAACAAGGACGATGAGCGCTCCGGTCACGCGATGATGATCATCGGCCAGGAGGGCGACATGCTCCAGGTCTACAACCCGTGGGGCACCACCACCTGGGTCAGTGAGGACGACTTCGTCAACGGCCGCATGGACAAGGCCTCCGACAACCGCATGCCCGACGCCTACGCCGTCCACCTGCCCGCCGACTGAAGCGATCCATGATGCGTACTCAATTCCCGGACACCGCCCTTCGCCGGGCACTCACACCGGCACTCACCGCCCTCATCGTCCTCACCGCCCTCACGGGGTGCGGTCTCATCGGGCCCAGCACGTACGACACGGACGAGACCGCCATCGAGGCCGACTCCGGCGAGGAGTTCACGCTCTCCGTGCCCTCCAACGCCTCGCTCGGCGAACGCTGGTACGTGGCCGAGCCGAAGCCCGCCGCCCGTGTGGTGCGCGCGGCGGGCGAGGATCAGGAGAACTCGGGGAGCGAGGCGGACGGGGCAGGCGGCGGCAGCCAGCTCTTCCGCTTCAAGGCCGTCGGCCGGGGCAGCACCACGATCCGGCTGATCCACTGCCCTGTGCACGCCTGCATCGACCAGGGCGACGACTCGGCCACGGCTTCCCCGCCCCCGCCCGCCGGCTCCACGGCCGCACCGGCATCGAGCCGTCCGACCTACCACACCTACACCGTCACCGTGAAGTGACCGATTCCGAGACAGGTATGCATCCCTCACCTTCCCCGGGCAGGACCGACGACGAACTCGCCACGCTGGATGTCACGGCGCTGCTGCGCTACGGCATCGGATTCGGTGGCCCGCACCGCACCACGCTCTTCGGGGACGGGGCGGTGGGCGCCGCCGTCGTACTCGACCGGCAGCGCGTCCTTCCGCGCGCGGTCGCCTTCCTCGCCGAAGTCGTCCGCAGCGGCGGGGCCGGGTACGCCGCGGCGCTCCCCGAGCCGGTGCCGGGCGGCGCCGCGGCCCAACTGGTACGTGGCTGGCTGCAGTCGGCGGCGTCCGTGGTGCGTACCGTGGAAGGCGACCAGGACGTCGCCCGGTGGCTGCGGTCCGTCTCCACCCTCATGGCGCTCCGGCTCACCTACCGGACCAGGACCGCCGGACCCGGCACCGGCTGAGCCTGCGTTTCCGCAGGTCAGCAGCCGTAGCTCAGCACTCGTATCTCAGCGCCCGTAGCTCAGTGGAGGGAGCAGGCGCGCCTTCGCCACGCTGCACTCGTTTCTGCCGTAGTCAGTCGACGAGCGCAGCGAAGACCGCGTACGCCTGCTGGTCGAAGAGGACGAACCGCACCTCTTCCACTGCCGTCTCCGTATCCCGCACGGTCTCCACCGCGATGCGAGCGGCCTCCTCCATCGGCCACCTGTAGACGCCGGTGGAGATGGCCGGGAACGCGACCGTCCGCACGCCCAGCTCGTCAGCGATCCGGAGGGACTCCCGGTAGCAGGAGGCGAGCAGGGCGGAGCGGTCCTCGGTCTCGGAGTGGACCGGGCCGACGGTGTGGATGACCCAGCGGGCCGGCAGCCGGCCGGCAGTGGTGGCGACGGCCTGGCCGGTGGGCAGGCCGCGGCCGTACTGCGCGGCACGCAGGTCGCGGCAGGCGTCGAGGATCTCCGGGCCGCCGCGCCGGTGGATCGCGCCGTCCACTCCCCCGCCGCCGAGGAGCGACGAGTTGGCGGCGTTGACCACGGCGTCCACGGCTTGTTCGGTGATGTCGCCCTGGATGAGGGTGAGGGAGGTGCTCATGGTGGCTGAGCCTAGGCGGTGTCCAGCGGATCTGCGGCGAACGACGGGCGGGGGCGGGGTGCGGGGAGCCCGCCCGCACGGCGGGGCGCCGAACGGGCCGTTGGTCAGCGGCGGTTGGCGCGCAGACGGCGCCAGACCGCCTTGGCGGCGTAGTGGCCTGACATGCCGTGGACGCCGGGGCCGGGCGGGGTGGCCTGGGAGCAGAGGTAGACGGCGGGGTGCGCGGTTTCGTAGGGGACCCGGGCGAGCTTGGGGCGGATGAGCAGACGCAGACCGGCCGCGGAGCCGGTGGCGGTGTCGCCGCCGACGTAGTTGGCGTTGCGGGCGGCGATCTGGGGCGGGCCGGCGACCGCACGGGCCAGCACGAGGTCGCGGAAGCCGGGGGCGAAGCGCTCGATCTGCCGCTCGACGACGTCGGTGGCGTCGCCCTCCCAGCCGTGGGGGACATGGCCGTACGCCCAGAAGGTGTGCTTGCCCTCGGGGGCGCGGGTGGGGTCGATCAGGCTGGGCTGAGCGGTGATCAGGAAGGGGACGGAGGGGTCCTGGCCGTGGGTGGCGGCGTTGAGCGAGGCGCCGATCTCGCCGCTGGTGGGGCCGATGTGGACGGTGCCGGCGCGCTGGGCCTCCTTGGCCCTCCACGGCACCGGGGCGGACAGCGCGTAGTCGATCTTGAAGACGCTGGGGCCGTACTTCACCTCGCGGTAGGCGTTGCCCAGTCCGGCGATCCGGGCGAGCGCGGTCGGTGAGGTGTCGAAGACATACGCGCGGGCCGGCGGCAGATCGTCCAGCCGCTTGACCTCGAAGTCGGTGTGCACCACTCCGCCATGGGCGCGCAGCAGCCCGGCGAGCGCGTCGGAGATGGCCTGGGAGCCGCCGCGCGGCACCGGCCAGCCCTTGTGGTGCGCGGCGAGCGCGAACATCAGGGCCATACCGGAGGTCCCGAAGCCGCTGAGCGGGGCATTGGCGTGGGCGCCGAGCCCGGCGAGCAGCCCGCGGGCCTTCTCGTCCTGGAAGCGGCAGTTGAGGAGGCTGACCGGCTGCATCCCGACCAGGCCGAAGCGGGCGTAGGTCAGCGGGTCCTGCGGCAGGCCCAGCCACTGGGTGCGCAGGAAGTCGTGGGCCATGGTGTCCCACTTGCCGATGAAGGGCGCCATGAGCCTGCGGTAGGTGCCGGCGTCGCGCGGTCCGAGGGACATGGCGGTCTCGCCGACGGAGTGGGCGAGCACGGCGGCCGTGCCGTCCGGGAACGGGTGCGCCATCGGGAGGTCGGGGTGCAGCCATTCGAGGCCGTGGCGGTCCAGCGGCATGGCGGAGAAGGCGGGTGAGCCGATGCCGGTGGGGTGCACCGCCGAGCAGGGGTCGTGGCGGAAGCCGGGGAGGGTCAGCTCCTCGGTCCGGGCGCCGCCGCCGATGGTGCCGCGGGCCTCGAAGACCTCCACGGACATGCCGCGGCGGGCCAGTTCGACGGCCGCCGTCAGGCCGTTGGGTCCCGCTCCGATCACCACGGCATCGAGCATCCTCGGCACCTGCGCCACTCCCCTCACGTCCGGCCCTCGTCCTTGAGGGTCAGTTGGCGGCTGCCAGCAGTCCGAGGATACGCCGCGCCGTTTCGGCGTCCCGCGCCGCGGTGAAGGGCAGCGCGTTGCCGCCTTCGATACGGAACGGCTGTCCGGCGACCGTACCGCTGGCGCCGCCCGCTTCATGGACCAGCAGCAGCCCGGCCGCGTGGTCCCAGGCGTTCTCCCAGCTGAAGGCTATGGCGTCGATCTCGCCGCGGGCTATGTGCAGATACTCCAAGCCCGCCGAGCCGCAGGGGCGCGGGGCGATACCGCCGGTGTCCAGGGTGGCGAGCACCCGCTTCTGGTCGTCGTCGGTGAAGTCGTAGTGGGACGTGGCGACATCGAGGACCGCACCGGAGGACGGGCTGCCGGCCTGCAGCGGTACGCCGTTCAGCTGGGCGCCGGCGCCGCGGCGGGCGATGGCCATCAGGCCGAGTGCGGGGGCGTACGTCCAGGAGGCCAGCACCTCACCGCGGTGGGCGAGCGCCACGAGCGTGCAGAAACCGGGGTCGCCGTGCACGAACTGGCGGGTGCCGTCGACCGGATCGACGATCCAGACGGGGTCGTCACCGTGCAGTGCTTCGAGCACCCGCGGGTCGGCGTGCACCGCCTCCTCGCCGACGACCCGGGAGCCGGGCAGCAGGGCCGTGAGGGAGGCGGTGAGGTGCTCCTCGGCGAGCCGGTCGGCGACCGTGACGAGGTCGTGCGGCCCGTTCTTCTCGACGATGTCCTCGGCGGTGAGCTGCCGGAAGCGGGGCACGATCTCGTCGGCCGCGGCGCGGCGGACGGCGGCCTCGACGGCGGCCAGGTCCAGCACGGACAGGTCGAGCGACGGCTCGCCCGGGGCGGTGGCCGGGGTCGCGGCGGGCGGGGTGGCGGCAGTCGGGGTAATCGCGGTCTCTCCCGAATCTTGGGTACGAAGTGCTTCGATCATGTGTCCATCGAAACACGAGCCACTGACACGACGCCTGGACTCCAGGTGAATTCCGGATGCCGCGGCGGGCACGGCCGGGAGCCGGGCCGCCCGGTGCTCACCGGAGGCGTGCCCGTACCCGGCCCGGCGGAGCGCCTCAGCGCCCGACCGCGTACCCCTGCATGCCCCGCGGATTCGCCGCCGCGGACAGCACCCCGGACTCCGGGTCGCGCGCCACCGCGCACAGCCGCCCCTCGGACCAGGCGTCACCCACCGTGACGCGGTGACCACGCCGGCGCAGCCCGTCGATGGTCCCCTGCCCGATCCGGGACTCCACGGTCACGCTCCCCGGCCGCATCCCGCGCGGGAAGAAGGACCCGGGGAAGGAGTCGTTGTGCCAGTTCGGGGCGTCGACGGCGCCCTGCAGGTCGAGGCCGCTGCGGACCGCCCCGCGCAGCGCCACGGCCAGGAAGAAGTGCACCTGCCACTGGTCCTGCTGATCGCCGCCCGGCGTCCCGAAGGCCATCACCGGCACCCCGTCGCGCAGTGCGAGGGACGGGGTGAGGGTGGTGCGCGGGCGGCGCCCCGGGGTGAGCGAGTTGGGCAGGCCCTCCTCCAGCCAGGCCATCTGCAGCCGGGTGCCGAGCGGGAAGCCGAGCGCCGGGACGACGGGGTTGGACTGCAGCCAGCCGCCGGACGGGGTGGCGGAGACCAGGTTGCCCCAGCGGTCGACGACGTCGATATGGCAGGTGTCGCCGCGGGTGGCACCGTTCCGGTCGATCTCGGGGGCGACATCCGCCGGTACCGCGCCGGGGCCGGCCGCCCCGGGCACCCCCTGTGCGACGGTCGGCTCGCCCGCTCCGCTCCCGGCGACGCCCCGCGCGTCGAAGCCGTCCACGCCCGCCGCTGCCGCCGCCGCGTGCTTGCTCAGCCGCGGGGTGCGGCCGTCCGGGCTGCCGGGGCGCAGCTCGTACGAGGCCTGCGCGCCGATCAGGGCCCGGCGGTCGGCGTTGTACCCGTCGCTCAGCAGAGCGTCGAGCGGCACCTCGGCGGCGTCGCCGTACCAGGCCTCGCGGTCGGCCATCGCCAGCTTGCAGCCCTCGATGAGCAGATGGACGTACTCGGGGCTGCCGTACGCGGGCAACTCCGGTGGGAGCAGGGCGAGTTGCTGGAGGAAGGCGGGGCCCTGGGACCAGCCGCCGGCCTTGGCGACGGTCCAGCCGTTCCAGTCGTGGGTGACGGGCGCCTCGTAGGTGGCGGAGAAGGCGGCCAGGTCGTCGCCGGTGAGGGTGCCCGCATGGCGTTCACCGGAGGTGTCCATGGCGGGGCGGGCCACGAAGCCGGCGAGGGCCTCGCCGATGAAGCCCTCGCGCCAGATGCGGCGGGCGGCCTCGATCTGCGCCTCGCGGCCGGTCGCGGCGGCCTCCGCCTCGGCGGTCAGCCGGCGCCAGGTGGCGGCCAGCGGACGGTTCCTGAGCAGCCCTCCTGGGGCGACGGGCCGGCCGTCGGGGAGGTAGATCTGGGCGGAGGAGGTCCACTCCGTCTCGAAGAGCGCACGGACCGTCTCGACGGTCTCACCGATCCGCTCGACGGCGGGATGGCCGTGCTCGGCGTAGCCGATGGCGTACCGCAGCACCTCGGCGAGGGACTTGCTGCCGTGGTCGCGCAGCAGCAGCATCCAGGCGTCGAAGGCGCCGGGGACCGCGGCGGCGAGCGGTCCGGTGCCGGGCACCAGGTCGAGCCCCAGTGAGGTGTAGTGCGCCACGCTCGCACCGGCAGGCGCCGGGCCCTGGCCGCACAGCACCCGCACGGGCCCGTCCGCGGGGGCCAGGATGATCGGTACCTCACCCGCCGGTCCGTTCAGATGCGGCTCCACGACATGCAGCACGAACCCGGCGGCCACCGCTGCGTCATAGGCGTTTCCGCCGTCCTCCAGGACGGCCATCGCGGACTGCGACGCCAGCCAGTGCGTCGTGGAGACCATGCCGAAGGTGCCTTGGAGGGTCGGGCGGGTGGTGAACACGGTGACTCCTCGGGGTGCGGTGGGAAGGCGGTGCGGTGGGCGCGGGACGGCCGCTCCCGTCGGCCGGGCCCTTCGCGATCGTACGTACGGTCCACCGCGGCGGCGGGTCATACGTACGGCCCGCGGACACGGCAGAGGCCCTGCGCGGATGGCCGAGGAGACCCCTCGCCGGCCGAGGACACCCCTCGCCGGCCGAGGACACCCCTCGCCGGCCGGGGGAAGACCGCCCCGGCCCGCGGGCCATAGGCTCGTCCCCCGGCTCCGGCAGCCCGGCGTCCCCGATTCCCGGAGTCACTCCTACCCCCCGGCCCCCCGCCCCCCGAAAAAGCGAGGCGACACCCATGAAGCGCACCACGCTCCCCCGCTCCGCCGAGGGGCGTCCGCTGGGAAGGGCTGGCGCTGGGCGTGGACGGACCGGCCCGCCCGCCGCTGCGGGCCGAAGTCGCCGACGGGCGGCGGCTGGTGCTCTTCCAGGGAGACCAGGTCGTCCTGCTGGCGCGGCAGCGCGTCACCCATCGCGGGGTGCACTACGCGCGCACCGGCCGCTACGCCTCGCCGATACCTCCCTTGCGCGCCGAGACGGCCCGTACGTACCGGGAGGCCTGCCCGGACGACGACGCCTGGTTCGCCCGGTGGGCGCATCACTTCGCGAGTGCGCTGCGGGCGAGCGCCAACGGGCCGCTGCATGGAGGGGATTGGCAGCTCACCCGCGGCCTTCCCCCCAGGTGGGACATCACCCCGAACTGGGCACGGCTGCCGCAACACGACCCGGCCATCGGCCACATCACCTGGTTCGGCTACGGCGATCCCGAGGAGGACGCCCGTGACATGCTGCCGTTGCGCCCACTGCCCGGCCCCGACACCGCGCGGGTGAAGGCGTACCGGCGCCAATACCGTGAGGGCGTCCTGCCTCCGGTCCTCCTCTGGTGGGTGAGCGGCCTCGACACCTTCCTGGTGCTGGACGGTCATGACCGCCTCGCGGCCGCGCTCGCCGAGCACGGCCGCCCACACGTCCTCGCCCTGGGCCGGGAACTCCCGGACCAGTGGGCCACGCGCTACGCCCAGCCCCTGATCAGCCACCATGAGGAGCACGTCACCGGCCTGGAACGGGCACACGCCGAGTGCCCCCCGCTCGTCGAAACCCTGACCCGGGCGGCCGACAGACGGCTCGGGCAGCAGTTGCACGAGCTGGTCACCGCCCCGGACCGGACCTGCGCCTGGCCCCTCCCCGGCGGCGCCCCCGCCTGGGACGCACTCGCCCGGCACCACGCCCCCGGCTGGCACCCGGACACCGAAAACTGACACGACGCACCCCACAGGGACTGCGTACGCTCGCACCATGACCGGTACCACCCCCTCCCCCGACCAGCCGCCCCGCCGCCCCCTCGTCGCGATCCTCACCGGAGCGGGTGTCTCCACCGACTCCGGGATCCCCGACTATCGCGGGCCGAACGGGCTGTGGCGGCGGGACCCGGAGGCGGAGAAGCTGGTCACGTACGACACGTACATGGGCGATCCGGAGATCCGGCGGCGGTCGTGGCGGATGCGTCAGGAGAGCCCGGCGTTCCGGGCGCGGCCGAATGCCGCGCACGAGGCGGTGGCCAGACTGGAGCGGTCCGGGACCCCGGTGCGGGTGATCACGCAGAACGTCGACGGACTGCATCAGCGCGCCGGGATGCCCGAACGCAAGGTGCTCGAACTGCACGGCACTGTACGCAAGGTGACCTGCACCCGCTGTCATGCCCGGTCCTCGATGGAGGAGGCGCTGGCGCGGGTGGCCGCGGGCGAGCCGGATCCGGTGTGTCTGGTGTGCGGCGGGATTCTGAAGTCGGCGACGGTGATGTTCGGTGAGCGGCTGGACCCGCAGGTGCTCGGCACGGCACTGGGCGTGGCGAAGGCGGCGGAGATCTTCCTCGCGGTCGGTACGACGCTGCAGGTGCAGCCGGCCGCCTCGCTCGCGGGTGTGGCCGCCGAACACGGCGCACGGCTGATCATCATCAACGCCGCGCCGACGCCGTATGACGAGCTCGCCGCCGAGGTGATCCGCGAGCCGATCGGCAGTGCGCTGCCCCGGCTGCTGGAGGGGCTGGCGGCGCGACCGTGAGGCAGGGCAGCGGCTCCGAGGGAGGGGAAAGCGGCGTGCAGGGCAGGCATCACGGTGAGTACAAGGTGCCGGGCGGCAAGCTCGTGGTGGTCGATCTCGCGGTCGCGGGGAAGGGAACCCGTTCGGCAGGTGTCCAACGCCAGTACTCCGGGACCGCAGGACGGACGGAGAACTGCCGGGTCGGCGTCTTCCTCGCCTACGCTCCTCCCAGTGGTCACGCCAGCGGCCACCCCGCTTCGGCGTCCGGTCCAGGAGCAACGGCTCAACTCGTGCCCACTGCACATCACTTAACGACACACCGGGACCAACGATCGACTGATCCAAACGATTGCCTGGCCCGTTTGGTGCTACCGCCAGACCGCCGTGCGCCAGCGGAGGCCGGGGGTGAGGTGCTTCAGATAGCGGGCGTCGGTCACCGTGAAGGTGATGTCCGCATACGGTCGTTCCTCGAAGGGCCGGTCCATGATCAGCTTCCAACCGTCGTCCATCAATTCCCCCTCCTCCAACTCGACACCCTCGAGAGCCTCTTCCTCCTCTGCCAACTCCTCCTCGCTCAGCGGGTCTCCGTCGTTGAATCGGAGGACGTCGCTGCGCAGCGGCACGTTCCGCAGCGGGCTGACCTCATAGGAGGTGACGATCGAGGGGGCGTGCTGGATGAGGTGCTCCGCGGGGACGTCCACGGAGATGTATGCGGAGACCTCGTCGTGTCCGGAGCCGCGGCTCTTCCCGGGCACGTCCTTCGCGTGCCGGCGTGGTTCGAGAAGGGTCTGACCGTCGTACGACAGGAGGTAGCCGTCCTTGTCGATACGTATCTGTCGCCTGCAGTAGATCATCGGCTCCAGCTCGGGGCGCTGAGCGGTCACGAAAGGATCCTCGTCACCGAGTTCTGCGGTACTGGGGGCCTCGCCGTCCTCCGGGAACCAGGTCTCGAAAATCAATGAGACGGGGAAAGTCCGGCCCGTCGGGACGAAGAGGGAGTCGGGGTTGATGATGTGGACCCGCCCGCGGCAGGTGACGCCCTCCACCGCGTCGACGGAGATCGTATAGAGGTCGGTCATGGTTGCGCTCCCTTTGTGAGCGGGCTGCTCGACAGGCGAAGGTGACAGGAAGGAAGGCCACGAACAGGCAGTCATTTGATCACCGTTCCTTCATAGCAGCACCCTAACTGCGCCCACTGACACGCAAGTTGCGCGGCCTCCACGCCCGGCGTTCCGACTCCTCGGCCCGAACCGCGTGCGCTGGTCGCCAAGCACGCGGTGATCCAAACGGCACTGCCTGGATGTTGCTGGCCATGACGTTGTTGACACGCGTCAACCAACTGCGAGCTCGCTCAATCGTCGCCGGGTCTCGCGGAGTTCGGCTTGCCTTGCGTCGAGGTGGCTAGCCAAGGCGTCCAGCTCAGCCCGCAGGTCGGGGCACATCACGAGGTAAGTACCGTGATCGCCGGTGCGGGCGCAATCGAGATATCGCTGAATGACCGAGGTTCCCAAACCAGCAGAGATCATCATCCTGATCTGGGCTACGCGGGTGACATCGGACTCGGAGTAGTCCCGGTACCCGCTGCTGTTGCGAGCTGGGACCAACAGTCCTCGGTCCTCGTAGTGGCGTAGCGCTCGCGCGCTCACGCTGGTCAGCTCGGCGAGTTCGCTGATCAGCACCGTCGATTCCTCCTCATCGGCTTGACCTTCACGCTGACGTGAACCCATACCGTCCTGCGGCATGACAACTGGAACAACCCAGCGGCGTGCCTCGATCATCCACGGTTACGGCGCATCCCCCGAAGACCACTGGTTTGGCTGGCTTGCCGAGCAACTCAACGCGGACGGCATCCCGACCACGATCCCAGCTCTTCCGAACCCACAAGAGCCAGAGCCCGCGCAGTGGACGGAGGCCGTACGCGCCGGCTTGGGAGCCCCTGACGAGGGCTCGATAATCGTCGCGCACAGCCTGGGCTGCCTGACCGTGCTGCGCTCTCTGCGCTCACTTCCGGACCCCTGGCACCTTGGCACCCTCGTGCTGGTCTCCGGGTTCGTCGACCAACTGCCCGCACTCCCGGACCTGAACTCCTACATCGGAGACGGCTGTGACGTGGACGGGCTCAGCAACCACATCGGTCGACTCACGATCATCCGGTCTGACGCGGACCCGTACGTTCCGGCTGGTCACACCGACCGTCTTGCCGACCTGCTCGGGGCCTCTGCAGAAGTGGTTCCCGGAGCCGGTCACTTCCTCGCTTCTGACGGCGTCACTTCGCTACGCGAGGTTCTTGAAGCCATCGCGTCGTAATGGAGAGAAGAGGACTGCACACGTGGCCGACAACGGCCCCTGCTACCGCGCCGACGCGTTCGCCCGCGCACTGCTCAACTCCTGGCACCAACGGATCACCCCGTACACACCCCGCCACAACGGGAGAGTCGAGCGGTACAACCGGATCTTGGCCGAGGAGTTCCTCTACGCCAGGCTCTGGGCGTCCGAGACTGAGCGGACAGAAGCCTTGGGAGTCTGGAACATTCACTACAACTACCACCGACCCCGCTCCTCTGTGACCAGGCGCCTGCGGCTCGCCTACGGACGGGCGTCACCAGCCTCTCCGAACAGCACAGGGTGTGTTGTCCGAAGAGGCTGGTGACGCGGCTGGCTGGTGCGTCGGCCCTTCGTCGTATCCTCGGCCGTCCGCCGGCTGCCCGGCCACGCCAAGGCGGCCACAGCCGGACATGACAAGGCCACCGCCCACGCGCCACGGCGTCAACGCACAGACGGGGCCAGTCTCAAAGGGCCCAGGAGTCGGCCGGGTCGTCCAGCCACACCCTTTCGCCCTTGGCGGTCACGGTCAGACCGAACCGGGTCTGATCCGGCGTTCCGCGGTGGACCCACCATCGGAACGCCTTCTCCACCTCGTCCCAGAGCCGGCGGGGCCCTTGTTGCCACACCCGGGCCGTCTTCCCGTCGCGGAACTGCACACACGCCCATGAGTGGTCACTCAGGCTGTAGAACCAGACCGGCCGTGCGCCTTCGCTCTTCTCCGCCACGACGTACGAGCACTGGGGGACGCGGAGCCCCATGGCGAACCGCTCCGGGCCGAACTGGTCCCCGACGAACTCCGCTTCCGTGATCGTCGTGGACGATTCATCGCCGTCGGCCACGCTCCCCTCTACGTACTCAGAATGCGCCCGGTGGGCAATCCGCTGGGACCGGAGCTTCATGAACTCCACGGGGCCGGTGAACGTGCCGGACGCGCTCTGACCGTCCGGCGCCACGACCAGGCGGGCCACCGCGTCGGCGTGGCTGTAGTTCGTCCCCCACGGGGCCACGATGACGGCGCCGGGCCGGCACTGCTCCACCCACGCGAACGGGATGGACCGGAGACCACACGTAGCGATCACCCGGTCATACGGCGCCCCTTCCAGGCAGCCCTGGAACCCGTCGCCGTGGACGACGCGAAGGGGGATTCCCAGCCGCTCCACCGTCGCCATGGCGGCCGTGGCCACCGCCCGGTCCACCTCCACCGTGGTCACACACCCCGGCCCCGCACGATGGGCCATGAGCAACGCATTCCAGGTGGTAGCGGTGCCGATCTCCAGCGCCTTGTGGCCCGGCTGAAGGTCCAGATCCTGGAGCATCCGGAACACCACTGAGGGCATGGACGCGGAGCTGGTGGGGACGTGGCCCGGTGCGGTGCCGGTGTGCTTCCCGTCGTCCCACTGGGTGACGATCGGTACGTCGGAGTCCGCGTACTCCCGCCACTTGGCGGGATCGTCCGCCTTGGAAACGGCCACGCTCCGGCCTGCCTCCATGTCGAACGGCCACATGAGGTCCGGCAACACGGTGGACCGGGGAACGGCCGCGTACGAGGGGGCCCAGTCGGAGGAAAGGGCCCCTGAAGACATGAGGGCGCGCCCCAGCCCGTCCAGGCCGGGGCGCTCGTTGTGTGCGTTGGTGGTCACTGGTCAGGCAGCCTTGGGCGGGTTCGGCTGACCCGGGCCACCGTCAGGGGATGGAGGCTGATGCGGGCCGGGGTACGGCTCCCCGGGGAGCTTGTCGCCACCGTCGTTCGCAAGGACCATGATCACGTTTCCTCCTGGTGTTCTCTCAGTGATTGTTCACCCGGGCGGCCACCGCTGTCCGTGAGGCGGTCGCCCGGGGTCTTGCCCGCCCCCCTGCCGGGATCGCTCGACAACGCGGGGGACGCCGGATGGGGCATCCGGCAAGGGAACGGAGTCTCGGGGCTGTCCAGCGGGCGGCCTGCCGTTGTTGCGGTCCCGCATCCGGGCCAACAGGTCGGCCTTTCCGGCTCGTTGCCTGCCCGCGTTGCGGTCGTCCTTGACCACGGCGCTGGTCTGCTTCACATCGCCCGCGGCTTGCGGGCGCCAAGCGACCTACTCACTTCGTGCCACCTCCCTTCTGGGAGTGCGCAGTGGTCTCCACGGGTACGCCATCGTGTTGTGGGTGACGCCGGAGCAACACCCGGCAGTCCACCGCTCTGGTCTGGTCGCCGACCCGTTCGGCCGCCTCCAAATCACGTTCAAGCTCAGCGCACTTGGTACAGCTCACGGCATACCCCGCTTCCGGGCCCGCTGGAGCTTCGCCAGGGCCTGGAGCTGTCGTTCCTCGCGCTTCGTACCGGGCCGCAGGCGCGCGTACGCCACGCCCCAGATAAGGCCCGTGGGCCGCTCCAGGTCGACCATCAGGCCCTTCACCTCTCGGCCTACGGCCACCATGTCGGCGTCCCGGTCGAAGACGACAGTCCCCACCGTGACCTCTTCGGGTGATCTGAAGGACGCGGGTTGCGTCTCAGTCGTGGTCATTCCCGTACCTCCCTTCCGTGTGGATGGCCCGCGATTACGGCGTTACAGCTCCGGACGGTCAACGAGAGCCCGTCCCGGCGCGCCGACTCACTCTCCCGGTCGCAGGATTGGCACACGTCGCACCCAGGAACGGCGACGGGTTCCAGCTCCGGACCGGAAGACATCACGACGACCGGGGCGCGATCAGCGGCAGCCATCACGCACGCTCCACAACCCGGCCAGGGTGCGCTCCATGAGGGAACGACTCGGCGTCACGTACGGGTTACGCGGCGGCGCCGACGCATCCAGGTGCCACCGTCGTCTCTCCCACCGGAGGACCGTGGTGTCCAACGGCGTCAAGGCGCCGTCTTCCGCTGCTTCCGCGTCTCTGCCCGGATAACCTGCCATGACGGCCAGCATTCCGGCCCCCGTGTGCTTCCGGAGCAGCCTGCGTGTATGCCTCTGTGTAGGCCAGACTGGGGTCATGACTGGGGAGACCATCCAGGCAATGATCAGACGCCTCCGCAAAGCGCGCGGCTGGTCACAGGAACGTCTGGCGGAGAAGCTGAACGAAGTTGCCCGCGATCTGCCCATGCTGGGGCTGAATGCCTCCCTGAGTCGCCAGGACGTGTACCGGTGGGAGGCAGCGAAGCGGAAACCGCGCGAATGGCTGCCGGTCCTGGCTACCGCCTTAGGGGTATCCAGGGAGGAACTAGAGGCAGCGGCGGCTGTAGAGGATGCGACCGCCCCACCCGAACCGCGCACGGTGGACGACTTCCTCCCGCCCGGTGATCCGTTCGCCCCGCTGGTCGACGGTCTTGGCGGGCGGATCGGGCAATCCACGGTGGTGGACCTGGCCAACCGGGTGCACGGTCTTCGACTGGCGGACGATGTGGTGTACGGACGTGACCTGATCGGGCGCGCACGCCGTGACCTGAGATCCGCGGTGGACCTGTACCGAACGACCACGCACACAGCTGCCGTTGGGCGGGAGCTACTCCGAGGGATTGCCGAGCTGGCCCAGATTGTGGGTTGGGTGGCCAGTGACGCCGGAGAGTACGCGGAGGCGGAGAAGGTCTACCGACTGGGGCTCTCTGCCGCGCAGAAAGCCGGAGATGGCACCCTGGCGGGTCAGCTTCTGGGCACGCTCGCCTACCAGGTAGCCAATCAGGGTGATCCGCGTGAAGCCGTGGATATGGCGGTGGCCGCCGTTGACGCCGCCGGCCCGGACGCTCCGCCCCGCGCACGCGCGCTGTTCCTGGACCGCGTGGCATGGGCACACACCAGAGCCGACCGCCCTCAACAGGCGATTCAGGCACTGGGCAAGGCCCACGAAGCGCTCACGGATGAGCACGGCGCGGATGAGCCAGACTGGACTTACTGGGTGTCCGTGGAGGAGCTGGAAGTCATGGACGCCAGGGTCTACACCGAACTGCACAGGCCGCTCCGCGCCGTGCCGCTCCTGTCCCAGGTCTTGGATCGCTACGACGCAACACACGCACGAGAGTTGGCGCTCTACCTCTCATGGTTGGCGGTGGCCTATGCGGACGCCAACGAGCCGGAGGAAGCAGCAGCAACGGCTGAACGCATGCTGGCTCTGTCTACCGGCGGGGCCTCTGAGCGAACGGCAGACCGGGCGCGGGTCGTTCTTGAGAGCTTGAAGCCCTTCCGAAAGGTCCCGGAGGTAGCGGCGCTCCTCAGGGAGTACCCCGCCGCCTGAGGCACGGATATGGCTGTGGTCCCCTCCTGGATGCTCAGGAAGGGGTCGTCTTGCGTCGGGCCCAGGGCCCGGGTGGTCAGAATCTGAGGAGCTTCGCAGCGCCCAGGGCCCCCGTTTTGGCGTCAGCCCGGCACTCTCCGCGGCGTACCGGATGCCGCACTCCGTGCCGGCCAGATCGAGCCTAGGGTGGTCCGATGCCGCTTGCGGAAGTTACCTATGCGCCAGGTGTCGCTGAATCGAAGCTCCGAGAACTGGGTTCGGCGCTGCCGCACCTGGTGTCCAAGGCCGTGGCGTGTCCCGAGGAACCGTACGACGGGGCCTTGCAGCCGGGCGATGTGGAGATTCGCTTCCGGAGGCTGGGTCCGTTGGACCGGAGCGGTTTGGATGTGGTGATCGAGGTGAGGTCCAATTGGTTCGACAGCAGGGCCGCCAACCGCCAAGAACGCGTGGACATGCTTCACCAGGACGTCAGGACTGCGACCAGACTCCGTGACTTCGCCGTTTACTTGTCACTCCCGTCAGCTGCGTGGTCACAGGGAGGACTGAAGCAGCTCAACCCAGCTCACCGCGACTCACCACAAGATCAATTATCAGACACGGCCCCCAAGGGCTTGGTGCACACCAGGCCCGTTCAGCCGGCAAACGCCGGAAGGATCTCCGCTCCGTAGGCGTCGATGGTGGATTCCTTGGCGTCGTGCATGGCGTAGAGCGCGAACTGGTCCACGCCCAGCGTCTGGAGCTGCCGCAGCTTTTCGATGTGGGCGGCGGCCGGGCCCAGGAGACAGAAGCGGTCGACGATGGTGTCGGGCACGAAGGCGGTGTCCGGGTTGTCGGCCCGGCCGTGGTGGGAGTAGTCGTAGCCCTTGCGGGCCTTGATGTAGTCGGTCAGTTCGTCCGGCACCATGCCGGAGTGCTCGCCGTAGCGTCCGACGAGGTCGGCGACGTGGTTGCCGACCATGCCGCCGAACCAGCGGCACTGCTCACGGGCGTGTGCGAGGTCGTCGCCGACGTAGGCGGGGGCGGCGACACAGATCGTCACCTCGGCCGGATCGCGGCCGGCGTCCACCGCGGCCTTCCGTACGGCCTTGATCATCCACTCGGTGAGGAAGGGGTCGGCGAGCTGGAGGATGAATCCGTCGGCCAACTGGCCCGCCATGGCGAGGGCCTTGGGGCCGTAGGCGGCCATCCAGACCGGCAGTTTGCCGTTCTTGATCCAGGGGATCTGGATCCGGTGCCCGCCGACGTCCGCCGCCCGGCCCTCGGCGAGATCACGGATGACGCCGATCGACTCGCCCAGCCGGGCCAGGGTGTTGGGCGGGCGCCCGGCCACCCGCATCGCGGAGTCGCCACGCCCGATGCCGCAGACGGTGCGGTTGCCGTACATCTCGTTGAGGGTGGCGAAGGTGGAGGCGGTGACCTCCGGTGTGCGGGTGGAGGGGTTGGTGACCATCGGGCCGACGATCAGACGCTCGGTGTGCTCCAGAACGCGGCTGTAGATGACGAACGGTTCCTGCCACAGCACGGTCGAGTCGAAGGTCCAGCCGTAGCGGAAGCCGTTGCGCTCGGCACGGCGCATCAGGGACACAACGGCGGAAGCGGGCGGGTCGGCCTGCAGGACAACTCCGAAGTCCACAGCGGCACTCCTTAGATGAGGTACTGGCAGGTGCCGCGCGGGATGTACTGCCCGTGTCCCGCGCGTCCGGTGAACTGCCGTCGGTCGAGGACGAGTTCACCCCGGGAGAGGACGGTTTCGACCTGCCCGGTGAGCTGTTTGCCCTCGTACGGCGAGTAGTCCACGTTCATGTGGTGGGTCTCGGCGGAGACGGTCTGCTCGACGGTGGGGTCGTAGATGACGATGTCGGCGTCGGAGCCGGGGGCGAGGGTGCCCTTCTTCGGGTAGAGGCCGAACATCCGGGCCGGGGTCGCGCAGGCGATCTCGATCCAGCGGCGGCGGCTGATCCTGCCCTCCACGACCCCTTGGTGGAGGAGGTCCATCCGGTTCTCCACGCCCGGCATCCCGTTGGGGATCTTGGAGAAGTCGCCGCGGCCGAGCTCCTTCTGCCCCTGGAAGCAGAACGGGCAGTGGTCGGTCGAGACCACCTGGAGGTCGTTGGTGCGCAGCCCGCGCCACAGCGCCGCCTGGTGCTCGCGCGGCCGCAGCGGCGTGGAGCACACATACTTGGCGCCCTCGAAGTCCGGCTCGGCGAGGTTGTCGGTGGACAGGAACAGGTACTGCGGGCAGGTCTCGCCGAAGACGTTCAGCCCCTTGTCGCGGGCCTGGGCGATCTCGGCGAGGGCTTCCTCGGCGGAGACATGGACGACATAGAGCGGGGCGCCGGCCACCCGCGCCAGCTGGATGGTGCGGTGGGTGGCCTCGGCCTCCAGGAGGACCCGGCGGACCTCGCCGTGGTAGCGCGGATCGGTCCGGCCCGCGGCCAGCGCCTGTTCGACGAGGACGTCGATGGCGATGCCGTTCTCGGCATGCATCATGATCAGCCCGCCGTTGTCGGCGGACTGCTGCATGGCGCGCAGGATCTGTCCGTCGTCGCTGTAGAAGACGCCGGGGTAGGCGGTGAACAGCTTGAAGGAGGTGACGCCCTCCGCCACCAGGAGGTCCATCTCCTTGAGGGTGTGCTCGTTGACGTCCGAGAGGATCATGTGGAATGCGTAGTCGATGGCGCACTGGGCGTCGGACTTGGCGTGCCAGGCATCCAGGCCGGCGCGCAGCGACTTGCCGCGGGACTGGACCGCGAAGTCGATGAGGGTGGTGGTGCCACCCCAGGCAGCGGCGCGGGTCCCGGTCTCGAAGTTGTCCGAGGAGAAGGTCCCGCCGAAGGGGAAGTCCAGGTGGGTGTGGGCGTCGACGCCCCCTGGGATGACGTATTTGCCGGTGGCGTCGATGACACGGTCCGCCGCCCCGGCCCAGCTGTCCGCACCGGGGCTGCCGTGCGCCGCGAGGGCGGCGACCCGGCCGTCCTCCACCAGGACATCGGCGTGGACCTCATCGGCGGCGGTGATCACCAGTCCGCCCTGAACGACCGTACGGCTCACAATCCTGCTCCCTTCCACACCAGCGACATCGGCGGCACGGGAAGGCGGAGCTCGACGCGCACCATCCCCTCGGCAGGTCTGCTCCGCTGACGCCACGCCACAACCGGTCTACACCCGTAGATCACGGTCGAGAAGGAGACCGTAGAAGCATGTCACCCACGGTGGCAATACCGTGACCGTTAATCAGCGGAGACGTTCGTGTTGCACCGATGATCAGCTGGACGGTTCAACGCGGGGCGCGGGAGCGGTGGGCGCGGCGGTCGCGGGAGGGGTGCGGGAGTGGTGCGATGGGCAGATATCCGCCGACACCGGCGGGCGAACCCTGCGGGCGGCCCGGCATTCTGACGGACGGATCGGAAAGGCGGCGGGTTCATGGAGCAGAGCACACCGTGGGAGTTCTCCGACGACCGGGGGCGCCTGGCGGTGGCCGGTGACCGGCCGCTTCGGATCGTGACGTACATACAGGCGGGGGCGACGCTGTGGGACCACGGCATACGCCCCGTGGGGCTCTTCGGGTCCCAGCACGACGGCGCCGCCCCCGACCCCGCCAAAGGCGGTGAGCTGCCGCTCGCGGAGATCCCCTATCTCGGCTCGGGCGGCGCGCTGCACCCGGACACCCTGCTGGAGGCGCGCCCGGACCTCGTGGTGGCCGTGACCTATGACGGCGAGCAGGTCTACGGGCTGGAGCCGAAGACCGCCCTGGAGCTGGAGGCTCATGTCCCGGTCGCCACCGTCGCGGTGGGCCCCGGCCGGAGCCTGGCCGAGGTGCGCGAACGGTTCGCGGCGCTCGCCGGCTCGCTCGGCCAGGGCGAACCACTCGTCCGTGCACGGGAGTTGGACGCAGCGGAGGACACTCTGCGGCAGGCGACCGGCGGGGCGGTACGGCCTCGGGCGCTGGCGCTGTCACCCGCGGGCCCGGAGCGGGTGCATCTGGCCCGGCCCAGCTCCTGGCCGGATCTGCGGGCGCTGACCGAACACGGCGTGGGACTGCTGCAGCCGGCCGCGGGGGCCGGGATGAACTGGTCCACCGTCGGCTGGGCGGAGGCCGCGGCGATGGACCCGGACATCGTGCTGATGGACGTACGGGCCAACGCCGCCCGGCCCGAACAGCTCCGGTCCGACGCCCACTGGCGCGCGATCGAGGCCCGGTCCCGGCTGCTGCCGTGGAACCCGGAGGCCCCGTGCAGCCGGCGCGCCCACACGCGCTTCTTCACCCTGGTGGCCGACACGGTGCGCGAGGCCGCCGGGACCGCATAAGGCCTTCCGGGGCCGGGCTTGCCCTCCCTGCGCCGTCCGTCCGGGCCCGCGTCGTCCGGCACGGCACACCCCTCTCCCCCACGGACGCCGGCCGTGGGCAGGCGGGGGGCTCGCGCCCGACGAAGCCCCCGCCCCCGCCGTGTTCCCTATGCCGGGGCCGCCAGCCGCCCCTGCGCCGTCCGCAGTGCGTCCGCCAGCAGATCCGCGCCCTCTTCCGCCTCGGCGACGGTCAGCGTCATCGGGGGCGCGATGCGCAGCGAGGCGCCGCCCTGGCCGCCCTTGCCGATCAGCAGACCGCGCTCGCGGGCGGCCTCCAGAACCAGGGAGGCGGCCTCCGGCGAGCGCTCGTCGGTGCCCGGGCGGACCAGTTCGATGCCGATCATCAGGCCGCGGCCGCGCACTTCCCGTACGAGATCGAGGCCGGCCGCGACCGCCCGCAGCCGCTCGATGAGCAGACCGCCGACCCGCCGGGCGTTGCCCTGGAGATCGTGTTCAAGGAGGTAGCCGAGGTTGGCCAGGCCCGCGGCCATGGTGACCGGGCTGCCGCCGAAGGTGGAGATGGAGTTCGCGGAGAGCGAGTTCATCACCTCGGCGCGGGCCACCACCCCGCCGATGGACATGCCGTTGCCGATGCCCTTGGCGAAGGTCAGCATGTCGGGCGGGCCGTTGTCGGCGTGCGCCTGCCAGCCCCAGAAGTGGTCGCCGGTACGGCCCCAGCCGGTCTGCACCTCGTCGCTGATCCAGAGGATGCCGTGCCGGGCGAGCACCTCGCGGAACGCGGCGTACAGACCGTCCGGCGGCATGGTGAAGCCGCCGACGCCCTGGACCGGTTCGGCGATCAGCGCGGCGACCCCGCCCGCGGTCTGCTGGAGCATGTCCTCCAGGTCGTCGACGCAGGCCGCGATGTACGCGCCGTCGCTCAGCTCGGCGTACGGGCCGCGGCTGCGCACCCCGCCATGGACGTACAGCGTCTGGAGGGGCGAGAGGCTGGTGGGCGACCAGCTCTGGTTGCCGGTGATGCCGACGGTGGAGAAGGACCGGCCGTGGTAGCTGTTGCGCATCGCCAGGATCTGGTTGGAGCGGCGGTGCGTGGTGGCCAGCAGCAGGGCCGCGTCATTGGCCTCCGTACCGGAGGTGGTGAAGAAGACCCGGGCGTCGGGGATGCCGGAGAGCGCCGCGATCCGCTCCGCCAGGTCGACCATGGGCCGGGAGAGGTAGAGCGTCGAGGTGTGGATGATGCGGCCGGCCTGGTCGCTGACGGCCTTGGTCACCTCGGGCAGCGCATGCGCCGTCATGGTGGTGAGGATGCCGCCGAAGAAGTCGAGATAGCGGTTGCCCTCGGCGTCCCAGACGTGGCGGCCCTCGCCATGGGTGAGTTCGAGGGGCCGCTCGTAGTAGAGGCTGAGCCAGGAGGGCAGGACGGCCTGGTGGCGGGCGTGCAGGCTCGCGGGGTCGTGGGTCACGGCTGCACCAGCCCGTCGTACGCGTCGGGGCGGCGGTCGCGGTAGAAGGCCCACTGCTGGCGGACCTCGTCGATGAGGGAGAAGTCCAGGTCCCGGATGACCAGTTCCTCCTTGGAGTCGCTGGCGACGTCGCCGACGAACTGTCCCCGGGGGTCGACGAAGTAGCTGGTGCCGTAGAAGTCGTTGTCGCCGTACTCCTCGACGCCGACCCGGTTGATCGCCGCGATGAAGTACTCGTTGGCGACCGCGGCCGCGGGCTGCTCCAGCTGCCAGAGGTAGGCGGACAGGCCGCGGGAGGTGGCGGAGGGGTTGTAGACCAGCTGAGCGCCGTTGAGGCCCAACTGCCGCCAGCCTTCGGGGAAGTGACGGTCGTAGCAGATGTAGACGCCGACCTTGCCGACGGCGGTGTCGAAGACCGGCCAGCCGGCGTTCCCCGGCTTGAAGTAGTACTTCTCCCAGAAGCCCTTGACCTGCGGAATGTGGTGCTTGCGATAGCTGCCCAGGACCGTACCGTCGGCGTCGATGACGGCCGCGGTGTTGTAGTAGAAGCCGGACTGTTCGACCTCGAAGACGGGAACGACGATGACCATGCCGGTCTCGCGGGCCAGGTCCTGCATCCGCCGGACGGTCGGGCCGTCGGGCACCGGCTCGGCCCAGCGGTAGTGCTCGGGCTCCTGGACCTGGCAGAAGTACGGAGCGTTGAAGACTTCCTGGAAGCCGATCACCTTCGCGCCCTGCGCGGCCGCCGCTCTGGCGTACTCCTCATGCTTCGCGATCATCGATTCGGTGTCGCCGGTCCAGGTCGCCTGGACCAGTGCGGCACGCACAACATCGGCCATGAGCTGCTCCTTTGTCGATGCGTTCAGCCCTGCAGCCCGCGCGGGATCTACGCGTGTGGAGGTGACCGTAGGCCCCGTCACGCACCGTGGCAAGACCATCTCTCGCGTGGCGCGACCCGGCAACCCGGTCCGGTTCGACAGGCAAACTCGCAAGTTTGCCTGTCATTCTCCTACGCCGGCGGTATGCCCGAAAAGGACCACGAACGTCTCGCGACGGAGCTGGGCGCCACCGTCTCCATGAGCGGGACCGCGACCGCGGAAGGCGCCACGGAAGGCGCTACGGCCCAGGCCAGGGACGCGCCGGGCGGTTCCGGCGAGCCCGCCGGCCCCCGGCGGCTCAGGGACGGACGCCCCGGCGGCTCAGGGACGGACGCCCTGGCGGCTCAGGGGCGGCCGCCCCCGCAGCTCAGGGCCGGACCCCGTCATACGGCACCGGATGTCCGGCCGGCCGCCGCTCGTGCCAGCGCAGATCGTCCTGGAGCTGGGCGGCCAGCGAGATCAGCTGCGGCTCGCCGTGGGCCGGGCCGAGCAGCTGGGCGCCCAGCGGCAGACCGTCCGTGCTGAACCCGGCGGGGACGCTCACCCCCGGCCAGCCGAGGACGTTCCACGGCCAGGCGTACGGGCAGGCGGCGATCATGGCCTGATCCGTACGCCAGCCGCTGAGTTTGGCGAGGGTGCCGATGCGGGGCGGCGGGGTGGCCGTGGTCGGTGTCAGCAGGACGTCGTAGGGGCCGAACAGTGCGCCGATCCGCCGCTGTTGGCGCCGCTCGACGGCGCGCGCCCGGCGCAGTACGGGCCCGCCGAGCAGCCGGCCCATCCGGGCCGCCTCCCGCGTACGGCGGTCCAGGAGCGAGCGGTCGGGGACCCGCTCCGCCCACTCCCCCACCCCGGCCGTGGCGCGCGGCACGAAGGCCAGCCCGACCAGCCCGTAGTCCGGCTCCGCCTCCTCGACGAAGTGCCCGAGGCGGGCCAGCGTCCGGGCCACACCGGTCACCGCGGCCCGGACGTCGGGGTGCAGCGGCTTGGGCGTGAAGGTGAAGGCCGCCTTCCAGGACAGCGCGATCCGCAGCCGTCCCGGGTCGCGGCCGGCGGCCTCGTGGGCCGCGATGGCAGGCGGCCGGTGCAGATCGCCGTCGTGGTTGCCGCTGGCCACGTCCAGCAGCAGCGCCGCGTCCTCGACCGTACGGGCCAGCGGTCCGATACTGGTGATCCCCTGGAAGGCCTCGGGGTCCGGCCAGGTGGAGATGCGGCCGCGCTGGGGTTTGATGCCGACGAGATGGGACCAGGCGGCGGGGATACGGACCGAGCCGGCGCCGTCGGTGCCGAGGGCGGCGGGGACCAGCCCGGCCGCGACCGCGGCGGCCGAACCGCCGGACGAGCCGCCCGGGGTGTGGGCGAGGTTCCACGGGTTGCAGGTGTTGCCGAAGGCCGGGCCCTCGGTGAACGGCCACTGTCCCAGTTCGCAGGCGTTGGTCTTGCCGACGATGACGGCGCCGGCCGCGCGCAGCCGGCGGACGACCTCGGCGTCGCGCTCCTTGGGCGGGAACTCTCCGGCGCAGCCGAAGGCAGTCGGCTCCCCCGCCACATCGGTGTCGTCCTTGACCGCGACCGGCACTCCGAGCAGCGGCAGCCGCTCCCCGGCCGCCAGCCTGCGGTCCGCCTCCGCGGCCTCGGCCATCGCCGCCTCGGCCCGCACCCGCCGGAAGGCGTTGACGGTGCCCTGGGTGGCCTCGATGCGCTCCAGCGACCGCCGTACCAGCGCGGTCGAGGTCACCCGGCCCTCGGCGAGCGCCCGCGCCTGCTCGGCGAGGCCTTCCAACTCGCCTGCCGTGGCACCGATGTGCCGGGCCGGGACCTGCCCGGTCTCGCTGTCCTGGCTCTCGTCAACGCTCACGCTGCGTGCCCTCCCTGGGACCGCTCATTCGAACGAACGGTCCCAGGAGGCTAATCGCCACCGCCTTGGCCATCAACGACGCCGCGCGGAGCGGAACATCGACGACACACGGACGGCACACAGCGGTCCGTCCGTGTCGGCGGTGTGACATCCGGCTCCCGTGCCGCGGGCGTTATGACCGGTGCACGACCCTCGCCGAGCCGCCGCCGCGCCGTACCTTTTCGGCCGCGGCCAGCCAGCGGCCGTCCGGCAGTCGCTGGACGCCGGTCGTCGCGCCGATCTCCGGGTTCTCCTTGAAGGCATGTCCGATCGCTTCGAGTTGCCGGCGGAGCGGGCTGTTCCACAGGCCGGGTTCGAGCTCGGTCCGGGCCGCGTTGCGCTGGCTGGCACGCGGGGCGGCGATGGCGTCGACCAGCGGCATTCCGCGGTCGAGGTGGTTGACCAGGGTCTGCAGCACGGTGGTGATGATGGTCGCGCCGCCGGGCGAGCCGAGCGCCACCACCGGCCGGCCGTGCCGCAGCACGATCGTCGGCGACATCGACGAGCGCGGCCGCTTGCCGGGACCGGGCAGGTTCGGGTCACTCCACTTCGTTCCGTCTTTGCTCCTTTCCGAGTCCTTGGATGCAAAGCGCACGGAGGCGCCGGCGGGCGCGAAGGAGAAGTCGGTGAGCTCGTTGTTGAGCAGGAAGCCACGGTGCGGGACGACGATGCCGCTGCCGCCGGTCTGCTCGATGGTCAGGGTGTAGGCGACGACATTGCCCCACTTGTCGGCGACGGTCAGATGGGTGGTGTTCTCCCCCTCGTACGTCGTCGGCGCGGCCCGTCCGCCCGTACCGCAGCGCTCGGGGTGGCGCGGGTCGCCGGGCGCGAGCGGGCTGGTCAGTGCCTTGTTGTCGTGGATGAGGCAGGCACGGTCATCGGCGAACCGCTGGGAGGTCAGGCCCTTGGTCGGGACGTCCTCCTGCGCCGGGTCGCCGACCCAGCGGCCGCGGTCGGCGAAGGCGATCCGGGCCGCCTCGATGAAGCGGTGCAGGTACTGCTTCTCGCTCAGCCGGGAGACCTCGCTCTTCTCCAGGATGTTGAGCGCCTCGGCGACGCTGGTGCCGCCGGAGGAGGACGGCGCCATGCCGTAGACGTCGAGCCCGCGGTAGGCGGTGTGGGTCGGCGCCTGGCTCAGGACCCGGTAGGCCCGTAGATCGCCCGCGGTCAGATCGCCGGGCCGTACCGTGCGCGGGGAGCCGGCGCGCACCGGCGGCTTGCGGACGGTGCGGACGATGTCCCGGCCGAGCGCCCCGTCGTAGAGCGCACCGACGCCCTTCGTCGCCAACTCCCGGTACGTACGGGCCAGGTCGGGGTTCTTCATCGTGGAGCCGACCACCGGGAGCTTGCCGCCGGGCAGGTAGAGGCGGGCGGACGCCGGGAAGTCGCGGAAGCGCGCCTCGTTGTCCGCGGTCTGCCGGCGGAAGGTCTCGTCGACCGTGAAGCCGCCCGCGGCCAGCCGCTGTGCGGGGCGCAGGACCTGGTGCAGGGACCGGCTGCCCCATTTGCGCAGGGCGGTGTCCCAGGTGGCGGCGGTGCCCGGGGTGCCGACGCTCAGCCCGCTGGTGACGACGTCGTCGAACGGGAGCGGGGTGCCGTTCTCCAGGAAGAGGTCCTTGCCGGCGGAGCGCGGGGCCGTCTCCCGGCCGTCGAGGGTACGTATGGTCCTGGACCGGGCGTCGTAGGAGACGAAGTAGCCGCCGCCCCCGATGCCCGCGGAGTAGGGCTCGGTGACGCCGAGGGCGGCGGCGGTGGCGACCGCGGCGTCGACGGCGTTGCCGCCCTTCTTGAGCACCGAGATACCGGCGGCCGAGGCATCCGGGTCGACGCTGGAGACGGCCCCGCCGTGGCCGACGGCGACCGGAGTCTTCTCCGGTGTGACGGTGGTGGCGCGGTCCCGTTCCGCGGGGGCGGGCCGCGCGGGCGCGGCGGATCCGGCGGCGGCCGGGACCGCCACCAGGGAGCCGGCCAGCGCGGCGGCCGCTCCCAGGACGGTGAGGCGTCGGGCTCTGGTCATACCGGGGTTTCCTCCAAGAGGGTGCGCGGGGTCGGCAGAGGCCCGGAGCCTACTCGCGGCAACACCGCGCCGACAGAGGGCATTTCGGGCACGGGGCCCCGGTGGCGGCCGGGATCAGCTGCCCGTTTCCGTACGGATCAGGTATGCCCGTACGGACCGGGACAAGCCGTCCCAGCCGCCCGCCCCGCCCTCGAACGCCCACCCGGAATGCCGCTACGCTCCCCGCCCATGGACGACACCCTGCTGCTCCTGACCGTGGCGGCCGCGGCCCTGATCGTGGGCCTGGCCGCCGGCTGGGCCGTGCAATCCGCGGTGGCCCGCCGGAAGCTGACCCGTGAGCAAGGCTTCTTCGGGCTGCCGGGCGGTTCGGAGTGCGTACTGGTCACCCACCGGGACAGCGCCTCGGCCCACTGGAGCATCCCGCGCCATGACGCGCTGGCGCTGCTGGGGCTGGCCGCGGTGATCGAGAACTGCGGTGCGCACCCCGAGGTCGCCCCGCACGACACCGGTCTCCAGGGCTTCGGGGCGCGCACCGAGTTCTGTGTCGGCGACCCGACCGCGCACCGCCGGCTGGCGGCCCATCTGGCGAATCTGCTGCCGGGTGTCGCGGTGCACCCCGGTGACGAGTCCGGCGCGGGCCGGGGCACGTTCACCATCGGCGGCACGGCGTACCGGGTGGAGCCCGGCGCCGTCGAATATGTCCTGCTGGCCCGGCTGACCGCCGGGGAGGGCGACCGCCCGGTGTTCCTGGCGGCCGGCCAGCGCCCGGTCACCCACCGGGCCGCGGTCCGTCATCTCGTCCGCAACCGGGCCCGGCTGGCTCGGAAGCACGGCACCGATGGCCAGTTCTGTCTGCTGCTGAAGGTGGTCAACTCGCAGGCGTACGGGCCCGATGTCGTGGAGCTGGTCGCGGATGTCACCAAGGCCGCGCTCACGGCCGCGGAGCCGAAGGGGCACCGGGCGGCGGCCTGAGCCCGGCGGGGCGGCGCGCCGGCCCCCGGCGTGTGAAGCACCCGGTCCGGACGCGCCCGACGCGGCCCTCCCCCTATGTCTCCCCCTGCTCCTTGCCGTACGGAAGCCGATAGGGCACGTTGACCACCGTCACGCCCGGTGTGAACAGCAGCCGGGCCTTCAGCCGCAGTGCGCTCTGGTTGTGCAGCGGCTGCTCCCACCAGCGTCCGACGACGTATTCGGGGATGACGACCGTGACGGCGCCGCCCGGATACCGCGCACAGACGTCCAGGAGGTAGTCGATCACCGGCCGGGTGAAGTCCCGGTAGGGCGAGCTGAGCACCTGGAGCGGTACGTCGATGTCATGGGCGTCCCACTGCGCGCGCAGCTCCCGCACATCGCCGGGCTCGACCGCGACGGTCAGCGCCTCCAGCGAGGTGGGACGCATCGCGCGGGCATAGCCGAGGGCCTTGAGGGTCGGCGCGTGCAGGGAGTTGACCAGCACCCGCACATGGTTCCCGGCCGGTTCCCAGGGCCGGGCGTCAGGGGCGACCGCCAACTCCCGTCCGAGGCGCCCGTAGTGCTGGTGGATCCCGCGCATCCCCAGGAACAGCAGCGGCATGGCGATCACCACGATCCAGGCGCCGTGCAGGAACTTGGTGATCAGGACGATGACCAGGACCACCCCGGTGAGCACCGCGCCGACCGCGTTGATCGCCTGGGAGCGCCGGTGCCGGGCCCGCTCCCGTGACGGCAGCCCCGGCGCGGCGAGGACGGTCCGCCAGTGCCGGACCATGCCCGTCTGGGAGAGCGTGAAGGAGACGAAGACGCCGATGATGTAGAGCTGGATGAGGCGGGTGAGCTCCGCGTCGAACAGGATGATCAGCCCGATCGCGGCCAGCGCGAGCAGGACGATGCCGTTGGAGAAGACCAGCCGGTCCCCGCGGTTGTGCAGCTGCCGGGGCACGAACCCGTCCTCGGCGAGGATCGACGCCAGCATCGGGAAGCCGTTGAAGGCGGTGTTGGCGGCGAGGATCAGCACCCCGGCAGTGAAGGCCTGCAGCAGATAGAAGAGCGTGTCGAGGTCGCCGAAGGTGGCCCGGGCGATCTGGGCGAGCGCGGTGGAGGTCGGGGTGTCCGGCGGCAGCCCGAGTTCGGTGGGCTGCACCGCGACATGCACGTCGTACAGCATGGCCAGGATCGTGATCCCGCCGAACATGGTGACCGAGAAGAACCCCATGACCAGCAGCGTGTTGGCGGCGTTGCGGCTCTTCGGCCGGCGGAAGGCGGGCACTCCGTTGCTGATCGCCTCGACACCGGTCAGCGCGGTGCAGCCGGAGGCGAAGGCACGCATCGCCAGCAGGACCAGCGCCAGACCCGTGTAGGGCGAGACGGGGTGCAGCGGCAGGTCCGCGGACTCGGCGCGGATCTGCGCGCCGGTGGCCATCCGTACGGCCGCGAACACGAACATCAGGTAGATGAAGAAGACGAACCCATAGGTGGGAACGGCGAAGACCCGGCCCGATTCCCGTACCCCGCGCAGATTCATCAGGACCAGCAGTGCCACGAACCCGACGGACAGCGCCACGTCATGGCCGCCGAGGGACGGGATCGCGGAGGTGATCGCGGCGACGCCGGAGACCACGGACACCGCGACGGTCAGCACATAGTCCACCAGCAGCGCGCTGGCCGCGGTGAGCGCCGCGTTCCGCCCGAGGTTCTGGGCGCTGACCCGGTACGCCCCGCCGCCGCTGGGATACGCGTAACAGGTCTGCCGGTAGGACGCCACGACCGTGACCAGCACGAGCACGATGGCGGCCGCGGCGTACCAGGTCAGGTGGAGCAGCGCGATCCCGCCGAGGCCGACGACCAGCAGGATTTCCTCGGTGGCATAGGCGACCGAGGACAGCGGGTCACTGCAGAAGATCGGTAGCGCCAGTCGCTTCGGCAGCAGCGTCTCACCGAGCCGCGCACTGTCCAGCGGACGGCCCACCATCATCCGCTTCGGCCTGAAGAATTGGCTCATAGGCGGACAAACTAAGGGCCGTCCGGCAGTGGGAGAGGGAGGCTCGCGGGCCCACACCGCATCGCGGCCGGCGCCCCGGCGCCCCCCGGTGGCGGCTGCCGGACGGCCCGCGGGTGCGGGCCGATCGGGTACGGAACCCGCCCGCCCCGGTGTCGCTCCCATGTCCGCCGGAGGCCGCGTGAGAGCACGTGAGGGGTGGATTCCGATAGGCATACGAACACCCGGCGGAAGTTCCTGCAGGCCGCGGTCGTGGTCGGTGCGCTCTCCGCCGCCCGGGTCCTGTTCTCCTCCGACGGCGGCGCTCCGGAGACCGGTCCGCGGCCGTCGGCCCCAATGCGTCCGACGCAGCCACCTGCCACCTCGGCCGGGCCGCCGCTGCCCGCCGAGTACGCCGGTCCGGCGAGTGCCCCGGGCCCGTTCCGGCTCCGCCCGATGGCCGGCGAGACCTCCCGCTCCGGGCCCGGCGCCTCACCCCCGCACCCCAATGTCGCCTTCCGTCTGTCCACCGACCGCCGGGAAATCTTCCTCACGTTCGACGACGGGCCGCACCCCGCCCACACCCCCGAAATCCTGCGGATCCTGCGCCGCCACGACATCCGCGCCACGTTCTTCGTCATCGGCGAGAACGCCCTGGAGTTCCCTGACCTGCTGCGCGCCCTCGCCGACGATGGCCATGCCGTCGCCAACCACACCTGGTCCCATCCGCTGCTCACCACGCTGCCGCCGGGTGCCGTCCGCAGCGAACTCGGCCGCACCAGCGACCTGATCGAGGACGTCCTCGGCACCGCTCCCGACCTCGCCCGCGCTCCGTACGGCGACTGGGACGAGCCCTCGCTGAGCATCTGCAACGCCCTGGGCATGTCCCCCGTCGGCTGGGCGGTCGACTCGCAGGACTGGACCACCCCCGGGGCCGAGACCATCGCCTACACCGTCCTGGACGAGATGCACCCCGGGGCGATCGTGCTGTCGCACGACGGCGGCGGCGAGCGCAGCCAGACCGTCGAGGCACTGGACTGGTATCTGCCGCGGCTGCTGGACGACGGCTATCGTCCGATCCGTATCGAGCCCTGACGAGGGACTTGCGCGGGGCGGCGGGTCCGGTCACGGGCGAGAGCGGTCACCAGGTGGCCGAAAACCGACTCAATGGTTTATCGTTCAATTGGAAGCGGGTGCCGACCCGACGGCGCCGCACGGCCCTCGCCGGGAAGCCGGCCCACCGCCGCTCGGCAGCAGGCCCGGAGGCCACCGCCGTCGCCGCCCGCGCCCCCCGAAACCGCCCCGGCCGAATTCCCCCGTTCGGCCGGGGCTTCCCCGTTCTCAGCGCAGATGCGACGCCCCGTTGACGTCCAGCACCGTCCCGGAGGACCAGAGCGCCTCGGGCGAGGCGAGGTAGTGGACGGCGGACGCCACGTCCCGGGGCGCGGCGACCCGGCCGAACGGGCTCTGCTGCTGCACGTCCTCCGTGATACGGTCCGCGACCCGCTCGGTCGCCACGAATCCCGGAGCCACGGAGGCCACACCGATGCCGTACGGCGCCAGGTGGACCGCCAGCGACTGGCCCATCGCATGCAGCGCCGCCTTGGACGCGCCGTACGCCGGGTGATCCGGTTCACCGCGGAACGCGCCCCGCGACCCGATGTTGACGATCCGCCCCTCCACCTCCCGCTCGATCATGTTCCGCGCCGCGCAGTAGCTGATGTGCGCCGCCCCCAGCAGATTCACGTCCACGACCTGCCGCCAGGCGTGCTGCCAGTCCTCGAACGAGGTGCGGTCCAGGGGGTGCGCCACATTCGCGGCCGCGTTGTTGACGAGCACATCGACGCCGCCCAGCCCGTCCACGGCCGCGTCGACCAGCGCCGCCGCCCCCTCGGGCGTACTCACATCCCCCTGCACCAGCACATGCCCGCTCCCCGCCAGCCCCGCGAACGCCGCCTCAGCGGACGCCCGACGCGACGCGTAATGCAGCGCGACCCGGTCCCCGTGCTCGGCGAAGATCTCGGCCACCGCCCGCCCGATCCCCCGCGACGCCCCGGTCACCAGCACCGCCCGGCTCATCGGGCAACCCCCGCCCCGGCCCACGCACCACGGCAACAGCCGGAACGCCCAAGGGACATACCGCGCTCAACAGACGCCCAGGAATGGTTCATCAACAGATCGTCCTTACCTCGTGCCGTGCCACAAGTGATCGTAAGGAATCGTAAGGAGCCGCAGGGGAACAGGCGTGAGCGGATGATCCTGGTGGGGCCGCCGGCAGGGACCTAGGGTCGGTGGATGCCTTTTGACCACAACGACCACTACCACCGTCTGCTGTTACGGCACCTGCCGCGCGACTGCCGCACCGCCCTCGACGTCGGGTGCGGGACCGGCCGGTTCGCGCGCCGGCTGGCCGGGCTGGGGCTCGATGTCCATGCGGTCGATCCGTCCGCCGAAGTCCTCGCACAGGCCCGTGCCGCGGACGGGGAGACCGCGGACGGGGGCGGGCTGCCCCGCTATGAGCACGCGGACATCACCCGGCTGGAACTGCCCGAGGGCCACTACGGGTTCATCTCCTGCCTGGCGAGCCTCCATCACATGCCGTTCGACACGGTCACCGCTCTGCGCAAGGCCCTCGCGCCGGGCGGAGTGCTGGTCGTCCTGGGCTGCTATCAGGAGAAGTCGCCGGCCGACTGGGGCTGGGGGCTGGCCGCCGCGCCGGTGAATGCGGGGATCAGGCTCGCCGTCGGCGCCTCGGAAAGGCTCCGTCCGTCCGGTACGGCTCCGGTGAAACCACCCGTCGCACCGCCGGGCATGCCGCTGCCCCGCATCCGCCGGGAGGCCGCCGCGCTGCTCCCCGGCTGCCGGATCCGCCGGCTGCTCTTCTGGCGCTATCTGCTGGTGTTCCGCAAGGAACCGCTCCCCACCGGCGCTTGAGGCCGGTGACGCACCCGTTCGGCCGACACCCGTATTCCCCGGTGGGCATGCCGTGGCGGCGGAACCGGCGTTGACTGCTGCCTGTCCGCATGTGCCAGGAGCGCCGGCCCGCATCGGGAGCACCTATGTCGTCGCCGAGGAAGCCGAGCGGGGCGGCCGCACTCGGCGCGTCCGGCGACAAGGGCGTGCTGCGCAGGACCGGCGAGTGGTGTGCCCGGCACTTCGTCGTCGTCCTCGTGCTGTGGCTGGTCGCCCTGGCAGGGCTGCAGTTCCTGCAGCGTGCGTACGGCGGGGAGTACTCCGACGACTTCGCGCTGCCCGGGGTCCAGTCGACACAGGGCCGCGAGGTGCTCCAGGAGCACGAGCCGAAGGCGGGGGGCTACAGCAGCCAGGTCGTGCTGCATGACACGGCCAAGCCACTGACGGACTTCCGCGGCGACATCGACAGCGCCGTCACCGCTCTCGGCGAACTGCCGGATGTGCTGTCCGCGCAGAACCCGCTGCCGTCGCCCGGCGCACCGCCCGCCAAGCCGCCGCCCGGGACGCCCCACGTCGGTCCGCTGTCCACCGACGGCCGGACCGCGTACATCACGGTGCGGTTCAGTGTGCAGCCGTCCACGCTGAAGCCGGACTATCTGCACGGGGTCGACTCGGCCGTGCGGCCGCTGCGTTCCGCGGGTGTGGAGGTGGAGTACGGCGGGCCGCTGGGCGAGCTGGCCCGGCCCGAGCCCGACGACCGGACCAGTGAGGTGATCGGCTTCGGGGTGGCGATCCTGGTGCTGCTGGTCGGCTTCGGAAGTGTCCTGGCCGCCGGTGTGCCGCTGCTGACCGCGCTGATCGGCGCCCTGTGCGGGCTGGCGTGTCTGGGGCTGATCGCCGCCGTCTTCGTTTTCGCCACCGTCTCCCCCACCCTGGCCACGATGATCGGCCTCGGCGTCGGCATCGACTATGCGCTCTTCCTGATCACCCGGCACCGGCAGAACCTCATGGACGGTGCGGACCCGGTCACCGGGGCGGGCCGGGCCGTGGCCACGAGCGGCCGGGCGGTGCTGGTGTCCGGCTGCACGGTCATCATCGCGCTCATGGGGCTGTGGGTCTCGGGCGTCTCCTTCATCGGCAAACTGGGCGTGGCGGCCGCCATCACCGTGGTCTCGGCGGTGCTCGGCGCGCTCACCCTCGTACCGGCGCTGCTCGGGCTGATCGGCCGCCGGATCGACCGGCTCCGGGTCCGCTGCCCGATCGCCGAGACGGACGCCGGACCGGGTGAGGCGGCACAGGGCAGCTGGCACCGGTACGCGCAGCGGGTGGAGCGCCGCCCGTGGTGGTATCTGGCCGGCGGGGTGCTCGTCGTGGTCGTGCTCGCCATCCCGCTCTTCTCCATCCAGCTGGGGCACATCGGCGACGGCGCGGACCCGAAGTCGTTCACCGACCGACGCACCTTCGATCTGATGTCCTCGGCGTTCGGCCCCGGCTCCAACGGCCCGCTGACCCTCGTCATCGACGAGTCCGCGGTCCCGCAGGCGGACCGCCCGATGCTGGCGACACAGGCCCGGAAGGTGCTCACGGATGTCCCGGGCGCGGCCTTCATCACCCCGCTGAAGGCCACCCCGGACGGCGCGGTGCTGACCGGGACCGCCTACTCCACCCAGGCCCCGCAGAACGCGGACACCACGGATCTGGTCAACCGGCTCAAGCACGACCTGCTGCCGGAGGCCGTGAAGGGGACCGATGCGCACGGCTATGTGACGGGCACGACCGCCGGCCAGGTGGACTTCCTGGACATCGTCTCCAGCCGGCTTCCGCTGATCATCGCCGTGGTCGTCGCGCTCGCCTTCGTCATCATCCTGGCCGTCTTCCGGGGCGTGCTGGTCGCGGTGAAGGCGGCGGTGCTCAACGTCCTGTCGATCGCCGCCTCGTACGGGGTGGTGGTGGCGGTCTTCCAGTGGGGCTGGGGCGGGCCGGCGCTCGGGGTCTCGGGCACGGTGCCGATCGAGAGCTATGTGCCGATGATGATGTTCGCGATCGTCTTCGGGCTGAGCATGGACTACGAGATCTTCCTGCTGTCGCGGGTGCACGAGGCATGGCTGCGCACCGCCGACGCGAAGGCGAGCGTGGCGCACGCCCTGGAGATCACCGCCCGGGTGATCACCTGCGCCGCACTGATCATGGTGAGCGTGTTCGCCGCGTTCATCATCAGCGACAACATCGTGGTGAAGATGCTGGGCCTCGGGCTGGCCGTGAGCGTACTGATCGACGCCACCGTGGTCAGACTGCTGCTGGTCCCCGCGGTGATGACGCTGCTGGGCCCGGCGGCCTGGTGGACGCCCCGGTGGCTGGACCGGATCCTGCCGCATGTCCGTACGGAGGGCGAGGAGCAGCTGCCCGTGGGGGGACCGCCGCGCGGGGACGCCCCTCGCAGCGGGGTACGTCCGGGCACGGGCGCCTGAGCACCCGGGCGTGACCGCCCCGCCCGGCCGCGTGCCGATCTGCGAACGTCCCCGTATCGCCCGCCCGCATGCCGATCTGCGAACGTCCCCGTATCGCCCGATCATCGAACCATGGCCCCGTCCGCCGAGCGTGGCTCGGCCTCCTACCCCGTGATCCGGCCGATGCTGGCCACGGTCGGCCCGCTGCCTGCCGGGAACGAGGAGGCGGCCTGGGCGTTCGAGGCCAAATGGGACGGTGCGCGCTGCATCGTCAACACCTCCGGCGACGGCACCATCCGGCTGGTGACCCGGGCGGGCAACGACGCGACCGGCACCTACCCGGAGCTGGCGCCGCTGGGTGAGCAGCTGCGGGGCCGGACCGCGGTGCTCGACGGGGAGGTGGTGGTGCTGGACGCGCGCGGACGGCCCGACTTCGGGCTGCTGCAGCGCCGGATGGGCGTGGTGAACCCGCGCCGCACGGCCCGGCTGGCCATGGACTACCCCGTACACCTCGTCCTCTTCGACCTGATGTATCTGGACGGCTCGCTGCTCGGGTCGCCGTACTACGAGCGCCGGTCCCTGCTGTCCGGGCTGGGGCTGCGCGGCCCGAACTGGTCGGCGCCCGGATATGTGGAGGGCCATGGGCAGCAGGCGTGGGACGCCTCGCTGCAGGCCGGTCTGGAAGGGGTGGTGGCAAAGCGGCTGACCTCGGCTTATCTGCCGGGTGTGCGGTCACCCGAGTGGCGCAAGACCAAGCATCTGCTGACCCTCGACGTGATCATCGGGGGCTGGACGGAAGGGCATGGCGGGCTGGCCGGACTCCCCGGTTCCGTCCTGGCGGGCCTGGCGGAGCCCGCGGGGCTGCGCTATGTCGGTTCGGTCGGCTCGGGGCTGTCCGACCGGGAACGCCATGAGCTGGCGCGGTATCTGGAAGTGATCCGGCTCGACCGGTCCCCGTTCCTCAACCCGGTGGAGCTGGCGGGGGTGCACTGGGCCGAGCCCCGGCTCGTCGCCGAGATCACGCTCACCGGCTGGACCTCGGCCGGCCGGCTGCGGCATCCGATCTGGCACCGGCTGCGCCCCGATCTCACCCACCTCGGCTGAGCCGGGCCGTCCCGTGGCCCGGCCGCGGCCGTGCGCCGGGCGGCTGACGCGGGGGAGAACCCGCCCCCGTCAGGGAAGGCTCGCCCTGAGGACCCGGAGCAACCGCAGACGGAAGGAGTCGGTGATGCCCCACCCCGACGCCGGCAACAACGGCGGCCCCACGGACGGCACCTCGGACACCGCCACCGACGGCAATGTCGCGTACGGCAGGAAGCCCTTCAAGCGGTCCAAGAGCCACTTCGCGGACCGGGTCACGGCGGACGGCCGCGACGGCTGGCCGGTCGAGGCCGGCCGCTACCGGCTGGTGGTCAGCCGCGCCTGCCCCTGGGCGAGCCGTGCCGTCATCTCACGACGGCTGCTCGGCCTGGAGGAGTCGCTCTCGCTCGCGATCACCGACCCGATCCAGGACGACCGCAGCTGGCGCTTCACCCTGGACCCGGACGGCCGCGACCCCGTACTCGGCATCCGCTTCCTCAGCGAGGCCTACGACGCCCGCGAGACGGACTACCCCGGCGGGGTCAGCGTCCCCGCCCTCGTCGACGTGCCCAGCGGGCAGCTCGTCACCAACGACTTCCAGCAGATCACCCTGGACTTCGCGACGGAGTGGACGGCGCTGCACCGGCCCGGCGCGCCCGATCTGTATCCGGAACCGCTGCGCGAGGAGATCGATGTCGTCATGGCGGGCGTCTACCGGGACGTCAACAACGGCGTGTACCGGGCCGGTTTCGCCACCGGGCAGAGCGAGTACGACGCCGCCTTCCGCGATCTGTTCCGGCGCCTGGACCTGCTGTCCGAGCGCCTCCATGACCGCCGCTACCTCGTCGGCGACACCCTCACGGAGGCCGACATCCGGCTGTTCACCACGCTGGTCCGCTTCGACGCCGTCTACCACGGGCACTTCAAGTGCAACCGGTTCAAGCTGGCCGAGGACCCGGTGCTGTGGGCCTACGCCAAGGACCTCTTCCAGACACCCGGCTTCGGCGACACCGTCGACTTCCACCACATCAAGCAGCACTACTACCGGGTACACACGGGCATCAACCCGACCGGCATCGTTCCGGACGGTCCGGACCTCTCCGGCTGGCTGACGCCGCACCACCGCGAGGAGTTGGGCGGCCGGCCGTTCGGTGACGGCACCCCTCCGGGCCCAGTGCCGCCGGCCGAGGAGGTCCCGCCCAGCGGCCGCCCCGAGCATCTGCTGACCGGCTCCGATCCGCGTCCGCACACCGGGGCCGGACCTGACCCCGGCTCCCGGGCCATGAGATCCTGAGAACATACAGGGACAGATACGCACAAGCGGTGCACCGGAGCGTCCCACGGAGGCGCCGAGCACCCGGGCTCCCGGTTCGCCGCCGCGCTCCACCCGCCCCACGCCCTCCATGCGAGGAGTGAGCCCGATGAGGATGGTTCTGACGGCCCGGATACCGACCGAGACAGGCAACGAAGTGATCCAGAACGGCAGTCTGCCGAAGATCATGGAGACGGCCATCGCCGCCCTGCAGCCGGAGGCGGCCTACTTCACCCTCGACAGCGGTGAACGCACCGCCTACTTCTACTTCGAGATGACGGAGTCGTCGCAGATGCCGACGCTCCTCGAATCGTTCTTCATGGACCTGCACGCGAAGGTCTCGCTGCAGCCGGTGATGAACACGGCGGAACTGCGCACCGGTCTCGGACACCTGATGAGCGGCACCTGATGAGCAGCACCTGACGAGCGGCACCTGACGAGCGGCATCTGAGCCGCCGCCCGCCCAGCCCGGCGCTTCCCTCACTCCGCCCCGGTGTCCTCCGGCGCCCCCTGCGCCAGCCCGGCCAGGACGTCGAGCGCCTCGGCCAGGACGTCGAGGGGCGGCGAGGCGAGCGCCAGACGTACGGCGTTGGGGGCGTGGCCCGGGCTGATGGCGAAGGCTCCGGACGGGGTGACGGCGATCCCGTGGCGCGCGGCCGCGGCGACAAAGGTGTCGGCCCGCCAGGGGTCCGGCAGTTCCCACCAGCAGTGATACGCCTGTGGATCGGCCCGGACCCGGAAGCCGGCGAGCCGTTCGGCGGCGATCCGCTGACGTGCCGCGGCATCGGCGCGCTTCTCCTCCTCGACGGCCGCCGCGGTGCCGTCGGCCATCCAGCGGGTGGCCGCGTCGAGCGCGAAGCGGGAGGCGGTCCAGGTGCCCGTTCTGAGGGCGGTCGCAAAGTCCTGTGTGGCGCCGTCGGGCACCGTGAGGAATCCCAGCGACAGTCCGGGCGCGAGCCGTTTGGACAGGCTGTCGATGACCACGGTGCGCTCCGGTGCGAGGGCGGCGAGGGGGGACAGGTCGTGACGGAGGAACCCGTAGATCGCGTCCTCGATGGCGTGGAGGCCCAACTCCCGCAGGGTTTCCGCGAGTTCCGAACGCCGACTGGCCGGCATGGTGATACCCAGCGGGTTGTGCAGGGCGGGCTGGACATAGACGGCGCGCAGCGGAGGGGCGGTGCGCAGCGCCTCGGGGGTCAGGCCGTGCTCGTCCATGGCGAGGGGGACGAGCGTGACGCCGAGGCGGGCCGCGATGCCCTTCACGACGGGGTAGGTGAGCGATTCGACGCCGAGCCGCTCACCAGCCGGAACCAGCGCGGCGACCGCGGCGGCCACCGCCTGCCGGCCGTTGCCCGCGAAGAGCAGCTGCCGGGGATCGGGGGCCCAGTCTCCACGGGCGAGGTGCGCGGCCGCGGCCCGGCGGGCCACGGACGTGCCGGCGGCCCCCACCGGGCGGAGCGCGCCGGCCAGGGCGTCGGGGCGCAGCAGATGCCCCAGGCTCTTGGCGAGCAGCGCGGGCTGGCCGGGCAGTACGGGGAAGTTCAGCTCCAGGTCAACCCGGGCCTCGCCCGGCTCGGCCAGGGCGGGCTCGGCAGCGGGCACGGCGGTGCGGACGAAGGTGCCGCGGCCGACCTCGCCCACCGTCAGCCCGCGTCGGCTCAATTCCCGGTACACCCGGGCCGCGGTCGAGCTCGCGATACGCCGGTCACGGGCGAACCGGCGCAGCGGCGGCAGCCGCTCCCCCGGGCGGAGGCGGCCGGCGGCGATCTCGGCCGCGAGCTCCTCGGCAATCGCGCGATAGTCGTCCATCGGTCACTCCCATAAGACACCCGAAGCATATTGCACCGAGCGCAATATTTATATTGCACCGAGAGATTGCCCTCTATAGCATCGAGGCGTCAAGTCGCAGTGGAGGGGACGGGCCATGGCTTCGGTCGATTGCCGAGAGATCACTGTCGGGTACGAGGACGAGGGCAGCGGTGAGCCGCTGGTGCTGGTGCACGGTCACCCCTTCGACCGTTCGATGTGGCGCCCGCAGACCGAGCACTTCAGCCGGGCCGGACGGCGGGTGATCGCCCCGGATCTCCGTGGCTACGGGGAGAGCACGGTCGTCCCCGGCACGACCCCGCTGGAGACCTTCGCCCGCGACCTCCTCGCCCTGCTCGACGGGCTCGGTATCGAGCGCTTCGTCCTCGGCGGTCTGTCCATGGGCGGCCAGATCGTCATGGAGTGCTACCGGCTCTTCCCGGAGCGGATACGGGGCCTGGTGCTCGCCGACACCTTCGCCGCGGCGGAGACCGAGGAGGGCAGGACCGCGCGCCGGGACATGGCGGCGCGGCTGCTCCGCGAGGGCATGGCCGGCTATGCGCAGGAGGTGCTGGACAAGATGGTCTCCCCGCACACCCTCGCCCACCGGCCGGAGGTCGCCGCCCACGTCCTCGCCATGATGACGGCCGCCCCTCCCGAGGGTGCGGCTGCCGCACTGCGCGGCCGTGCCGAACGCCCCGACTACACGCACCTGCTGTCGCGGATATCGGTACCTGCCCTGGTGGTGGTCGGTACGGAGGACGCCTACACGCCCGTGAGCGACGCCCGCGACATCCATGCGCGGGTCCCGGACGCCACGCTGGCGGTCATCGAGCAGGCGGGCCACATGCCGAACCTGGAACGGCCGGACGAGTTCAACGCCGTGCTGGCGGAGTTTCTCCGCTCCCTGCCGGACAGCGCGGAAACGGCCGCGGCGAGCGGCTGACGCCGGACGGGAAAGGGCGCGGAGGCCGGTCCGCCTCGCGCGCCCGCCCACCCCTCAACGGCCCTCAGTGCGCGTCGTAGATGCCCTGATAGTGGCCGAGCGCGGTCTCGTACACCGTGCGGTCGCTCCAGTGGTCGAAGCGCCCAGGCGCCAGCCGGGCGGGGTCCACGGCGAGCCTCCCGGTTTCCAGCAGCATGGCCGCCACCTGCCGGCCGACGCCGGCGGCATGGGTCACCCAGCTCGCCTCCGCGACCCACAGTCCGGGCACCTCGGTCACCGGGCCGACCAGCGGCAGCTCGTCGGGGGTCAGGGCGAAGACACCGTTGAGCCGGCGCCCCGGCGAGGCCTGCCGGAAGGCCGGGACGAGCCGGCGCGCCTCGGCGAGCGCCGAGCCGAAATCCGCCTCCCGGAACGGCACTTCGGCACTGTCACGGGTGGCGGACGGCTCCCAGGGCAGGGGGCGGTGCGCATAGCTGCCCAGGCCGTAGCGGCGGCCGTGGCGGCGGGTGTAGACGGCGTGGTCGGGATAGCGCACGATCGGCGCGTCAATGGGGGTGTCGTCGAGCTCGGGCCGCTCGGCGGTGAAGACATACGGATGCTGGACGTCCACCATCGGCAGCCGCACCCCCACCCCGGCGGCCAGCACCGGGCCCCAGATGCCGGTGGCCAGCACGACCCGGTCGGCCCGCAGCAGTTCGCCCGTCGTGCCGGTGCGCACCCCGACGAGGCGCCCGCGGTCCGCTTCCAGGGCCTGTACGGGCGTCCGCCAGCGGAAGCGGGCACCGGCCGACTCGGCGGCGGCGACGAGCAGCCGGGTCAGGCCGGCCGGATCGGCGGCCCCGTCGGACGGGATGTGCAGCGCCCCCAGTGCCCGCTCGGCATCGACCAGTGCGGGAGCCAGCGCCACGGCCTCCGCCGCGTCGAGCACCCGCGCCTCGATGCCCAGCCCACGGCCGTGCTCGACATCCTGATGGGCCTGCGCGAGGCGCTCCTCGGTGGTGGCGACTTCGAGGCAGCCGACCTGCCAGAAGGCCGGTTCGTCCGCGGCGGCGGACAGCGCCCGGTACGTGGCCACGCTGTCCTTCGCCAGTACGGCCAGCTCCGGTGTGGCGCTGAGCTGGCCGACGAACCCCGGAGCCAGGCCCGTTGAACCGGGGAGCGCCTGCGGCCCCCGGGAGTCCAGCACGGTCACCCGCTCATGGCCGAGCCGCGTCAGGTGGTACGCCACCGAAGCGCCCACCACACCGGCCCCGACGACCAGCACCTCTTCTCCCGCGGCCATACCGCTCCCCCACTTCCGACCGGTCGACGGTAACGACGTTCTCGCCCCCGGATCGTAAGCCGCCGGCCGGTCAGCCGTCCGCTCCGGGGGCACCCCCTACTCCGCCCCCGACTCCCCCTGAACACACGGGCGTTACCCACCCGTAACCTACCGACGGGTTACCAGAGGTAAGGAGCGGACCTTACTCTCCAGTCACATTCGGGTCCGCCGCACGCCCCACCTGTCCTCGGACAGCGTGCGGCGGCCCGCATCTTGAGATCTGGAGCAGAAGATGACGCCCTCCCGTACGACGCTGCGCGTCGCGATCGGCACCGTCTCCGCGGCCGTCCTCGCCGCCACGGTCCTCACCGGCGCACCGGCCACCGCCCAGGCGGCAACACCGGAATCCGCCCCCGCGGCGGCGACTTCGGGCGGCTCCGCCTCCCTGCGGTTCGTCGACATCAAGGGCGACGGCGGCATCACGCTCAAGGCCAACGTCTTCACCCCGGCCGGCGCCGACGGCACCCGGCGCCACCCCGTCATCGTGCTGCCCACGAGCTGGTCGATGCCGCAGGTCGAGTACCTGGCACAGGCCAGGAAACTGGCCGAGGCGGGCTATGTGGTCGTCGGATACAACTCCCGCGGGTTCTGGCAGTCCGGCGGGGAGATCGAGACGGCCGGCCCGAAGGACATCGCCGATGCCTCGAAGGTCATCGACTGGGCGCTGGCCCACACCCCGGCCGATCCGCGGAAGGTCGGTATGGCCGGGGTCTCCTACGGCGCCGGGATCAGCCTGCTGGCGTCCGCGTTCGACAAGCGGATCAAGGCAGTTGCGGCACTCAGCGGCTGGGGAGACCTCATCAGCTCGATCTACAGCGGCCGGACACAGCACAAACAGGCGGCCGCGATGCTCGGCGGCACCGGCGCCCTGACGGGACGTCCCAGCGCCGAACTCCGAACGATCCTCAAGGACTTCCTCGCCTCCGACCTCTCCAAGGAACAGGACATGATCGAGTGGGGGAGGAAGCGCTCCCCCAGCACCTACCTCGACAAGATCAACGCCAATGGCGCCGCGATCATGCTGGGCAACGCCTGGGGCGACTCCCTCTTCCCGCCCAATGAGTACGCCGGCTTCTACGAGAAGCTGAAGGGCCCCAAGCGGCTGGAGTTCCGCCCGGGTGACCATGCCACGGCCGAGGGGCTCGGACTCTTCGGGCTGCCCAACGACACCTGGACCAACACCAAGCGGTGGTTCGACCACTACCTCCAAGGTGCGGACAACGGCATCGACCACGAGTCGCCGGTGCTGCTCAAGTCCCGTTCCACCGGCGCGTACGAGGGCTACAAGAGCTGGAAGGACGTGCCGTCCGCGCACCGGAGGATCGAGCTGGCCGACAGCAAGCGGATCCACACCAACTGGGACTCCGGCGCCAACGGCGGCCTGATCTTCCTCTCCAGCATGATGGACCAGTTCTTCCGGCTGCCGCCGATGGCCTCGATCCCGCTGCTGCCGCGCCCCCTCGCCGCCGTCTGGCAGTCCGAACGCTACGAGAGCGGCCAGCGGGTGCGGGGAACCACCCGGCTGCACACCACCGTGACCAGCACCGCGGAGAGCGGCACCGCCATCGCCTACCTCTACGACGTGGGCCCGCTCGGCATCGGCAAGCTGGTCACCCATGCGCCGTACACCTTCCACGGCAAGACCCCGAACCAGCCCTTCGGCGTCGACCTGGAGCTGTTCTCCACGGCCTACGACGTACCGGCCGGCCACCGTCTCGCCGTGGTCGTGGACACCGTCGACCCGCTGTACATCGAGCACAACCCGTCCGGCGCCCGGCTGACGTTCTCCTCCCCGGCGAACGATCCGTCGTATGTGTCGGTGCCGGTGCGCGACTAGGGATTCTCCGCCGTGACGGGGCAATCCGGTGGGCCGGGGCCCGGCCCTCAGGCCGGCGGCTGCGGGCGGCCCCCCGGCAGCAAGGTGCCCGGTTCCGGGGCGGCCACCTCGACGGCCTCGACCTTGGGGTTGCGCTTCTGCCGCTTGGAGACCCAGTTGGCCAGCCAGGACAGCAGCATGCACATCCCGATGTAGATCGGCGAGATGATCATGACGACGGGGATGAACGGCAGGTCGTAGTCGAGGTTGGACGCGATGAGCTTGCCGGCGTGCAGGAACTCCTCGTAGGTGATGAGGAAGCCGAGCGAGGTGTCCTTCAGGGCGACCACCAGCTGGCTGATGATGGCCGGGAGCATCGCCCGGACCGCCTGCGGCACCAGGACATGCGTCATGACCTGGGTCTTGCGCATGCCCAGTGCGTAGGCGGCCTCCCGCTGGCCACGGTCGACGGAGTGGACGCCGGAACGGAAGACCTCGGCGAGCACCGAGCCGTTGTAGAGGGTCAGTCCGGCGACCAGGGCGGGCAGCGGCTCCACCTTCAGCGCGACATAGATGAAGAAGATCATGACCAGGACGGGCATGGCCCGGAAGAACTCCACCAGCAGGGTGCACACCCAGCGGGCGATCCGGTGCTCGGAGAGCCGGCCGGTCGCGAGCACCGCGCCGAGCGCCAGCGACAGCACCGCCGCGAGAACGAAGGCCTTCAGGGTGTTGCCCAGACCCCGGAGCAGGAGGTCCTGAATTCCCGTGTAGGTGAAGGGAGTCCACTTCGCGGCGACGAACTGGCCGGTGGCGAAGAGGAGGTAGATGATCCAGGCGATCAGCGCAAGGATCACCATCGTCCCGCCGAGGCCGTAGAGCCGGTGCCGCTGCCGGGTCCGCGGGCCGGGGACGTCGTAGAGAGCGGTGGTCATCGGGCGACTCCGAAGCGCTTCTCCAGCACGTTGAAGATCGCGCTGATGGTCAGGGTCACGAGCAGGTAGCCGACGGCGATCCAGATGAAGGTCCAGATGATGCTGTAACCCATCTCGTTGAGCGGCTTGTAGACCCCGAGCAGCTCGACGACGCTGAAGGCGCCGGCGATCGCGGAGTTCTTGGCGAGCGCGATCAGCGTGGAGCCGATCGGCGGGATGACGGACCGGAAGGCCTGGGGAAGGACGATGTCACCGAGGGTCTGCGGGAAGGTCATGCCCAGACTGCGGGCCGCCTCGCCCTGCCCGACCGGCACGGTGTTGATACCGGAGCGCACCGCCTCGCAGATGAAGGCGGAGGTGTAGCAGCCCAGCGCGAGGATGGCGAACAGCTTGAAGGGCAGGACGAGGCCGAACCGCGGCAGCCCCAGCACCACGGCGAAGAACAGCAGCGTCAGCGGCGTGTTGCGCAGCACCGTCACCCAGGCCGTGCCGAAGGCCCGCAGCGAGCCGACCGGCGCGACCCGGAACGCGGCCATCAGGAAGCCGAGGACGAGGGCGAGCAGGGAGGCGTAGACGGTGAGTTCGACGGTGCCCAGCAGGCCCTCCCCGTAAAGGGAGAGGTTGTCCAGGAGAACGTTCATCGGTCAGTTCCTTGCCGGCTCAGGTCGCCGGGTAGCGGTCGATCGGGGGCGGCTTGGGGGCGGGCACCCCGGACAGGCCGAGGGTCGCGTCGTACGCCTTCTGCCAGAGGCCGTTCTTCTCGCCCGCGGCGAGGGCGTCGTCCAGCGCGAACCGCAGCGCGTTGTCGCCACGGGGGACGCCGATGCCGTACGGCTCCTCGGAGAACGGTTTCCCGACCACCTTCAGCTCGTCGGGCACCTTGGCGGCGTAGCCCAGCAGGATCGCGTCGTCGGTGGTGACCGCGTCGACCTGGTAGGTGAGCAGGTTGTCGACGCACACCGAGTAGGTGTCGTAGGCGACCAGGTTGGCCTTGGGGTACTCGTCCTGGATGCGCTGGTACGGCGTCGAGCCGGCCGCCGAGCAGACCCGTTTGCCGGCCAGGTCCTGCGGTCCCTTGATGTCGTTCTCGTCGGTGCGCACCAGCAGCGACTGGCCGGCCATGTAGTAGGGGCCGGCGAAACCCACCAGCTTCTTGCGCTTGTCGTTGATGGTGTACGTACCGACGTAGAGGTCGATCTGGCCGTTCTGCAGGGCGGTCTCGCGGTTGGCGGAGGCGATCGTCTTGAACTCGATGGTGTGGGGCGGGAAGCCGAGGGCCGCGGACATCATCTTGGCGATCTCGATGTCGAAGCCGGCGTAGCGGCCGGAGGCCGGGTCCTTCTCGCCGAGGTAGGGCTGGTCCTCCTTGACGCCGATGACGAGATGGCCGCGGCGCTTGGCCTTCACCCACGTCGGGGACTCGGGCAGGGAGAAGTTCTTGGCGACCGGGTACTGGGGCAGTTCGCTGCCCGTGGGGCCCTTGACCGGCGGGCTGCCGGCCCGGCCGCAGCCGGCGAGGGCCAGCGCGAGCACGGCGAGCGCGAGCGCCACGAGGGCGCGGCGCAGGGGCGAGGAGTGACTGTGCGGCATCGCGACGCCCCCGTTCAGTGCTTGAGGATCTTGGAGAGGAAGTCCTTCGCCCGTTCGCTGCGCGGCGCGGTGAAGAATTCCTCGGGGGTGCGGTCCTCGACGATGCAGCCGTCGTCCATGAACACCACACGGTTGGCGGCGGAGCGGGCGAAGCCCATCTCATGGGTGACGACGACCATCGTCATACCGTCCCGGGCGAGCTGCCGCATGACTTCCAGCACCTCGTTGATCATCTCCGGGTCGAGGGCGGAGGTCGGCTCATCGAAGAGCAGCGCCTTGGGGTCCATGGCGAGGGCGCGGGCGATGGCGACGCGCTGCTGCTGGCCGCCGGAGAGCTGCGCGGGATATTTGTCGGCCTGGGAGGCGAGCCCGACCCGGTCGAGGAGTTCACGGGCCTGCCGGGCGGCCTCGTCCTTCCTCTTCTTCCGGACCTTGACCGGCGCCAGCATCACATTGGCCAGCACGGTCTTGTGGGCGAAGAGGTTGAAGGACTGGAAGACCATGCCGACTTCGGCGCGCAACTGGGCGAGCGCCCGGCCCTCTTCGGGCAGTGGTCTGCCGTCCAGCTTGATGCTGCCCGACTCGACGGTTTCCAGGCGGTTGATGGCCCGGCACAGTGTGGACTTCCCGGACCCGGAGGGCCCGATGACCACGACCACCTCCCCGCGGCCGACGGTGAGGTCGATGTCCCGGAGGACATGGAGTTTTCCGTAGTGCTTGTTGACCCCGCGCAGTTCAATCAGCGCATCACCGGCCATATGCAGACCTGCCCACTCTCATCCGTACAGCGGAGAGCCCGCAACCTACCGGGGCGAAAGGGGCACTTCTCCACTGACACGCACGTATGCGCGGAGATGGGCGGATAAATCAGGGTTACCGATGAACGTCCCGCGGGCCCGGTACGGGACCGCCACCCGGCCCCCTGACGCCGGTCTCAGGCCTCGGAGACCTCGGCACAGACCTGGGACAGTTCGGGCACACCGGTGTCGGCCCATTCATGGCCCGCCGCCACCACATCGATCTCCCGCCCGGACGCCAGCCGGACCACCGGCTGTCCGTCCGGCCAGACGTGCCAGACGGCGCCGCGCACCGTGCGGACCAGCACCGTGCCGAGGTAGAGGCCGGCGTCGTTGCCGAGCCAGGGCAGCACCTCCGGATCGTCCCGCCACACGGGCTGGAGCTGGTCCAGCAGCTCCAACGAGCGCACGGAGTCGTCCAGTTCCACGCCCGCCGTAGCTGCCTGGGCCCGGAGCAGCTCGCACTCGGACAGCAGCTCGACGACGCTCTCGGGATCGGCCCGCACCGACTCCGCGAGCGGCACGGACCGGTGCGCCCGCTGACGCTTGCGCCACTTGTCCAGGAAAGACATGTTCATGGTGTGCAGGGTCCCACCCGGTCTACGGACGCGGCCACAGGCGCGCGGCGCCATCGTGCCCCGTTCGTCACCTTGACGCTCCCTCTTCGTCTCCCTAACTTCATGGCGCTCGGATCGGATCTGCTGGATCCGCAGTAGCTCCCTGTCCTTCGCGGGACCGGCCTGGATCGCAGCGCACCACCTGCCCGTTGGCGCCACCCGGAGGGATACGGACCGATGCGTGTACGACGATGGGGCACCGCCCTGACACTGCTGCTCACTGCCACCGCACTGCCGGCCACCGGCCCCGGCACGGCCACGGCCGCGCCGGCCGGCCCGGCACAGCCCTCGCACCGCCCGCTGCCCTTGGCGCGGCACTTCGACAACCGTGCGGTCAGTGACAACTCCGCACCCGGCGCGGCCGACTTCGACGGTGCGGGCCGGTCGCTGTCCGCCCAGGACCTGGCGGCGGCCGGCTGGTCGCCGGGGAGCGTCCTGACGCTCGACGGTACGCGGCTCGGCCTGCCGCGTACGGCGCCCGGCGCGCCGGACAACGTGGTGGCGGACGGCCAGGCGGTGGCGGTCCACGGCCGGGGCGAGGCGCTCACCTTCCTGGTCACCGGGACGGGCGGCACGGCCTCCGGCACCGGGACCGTGCACTACCGGGACGGCTCGCGCAGCAGCTATGAACTCACCGCGCCCGACTGGCGGTCGGGGCCGATGAGCACCAAGGCGGTGGGGCTGCCGCACCTCAACACTCCGGGCGGGCCGTCGGACGAGTCGGCGCGGCTGTACGCGGTGACCGTGCCGCTGCGGGCCGGGCGAGAGGTGGCCTCGGTGGTGCTGCCCACGGCGGACGGGGCGGCGGGCGCGCTCCATGTGTTCGCGGTGGCGGTACGTGACTCCGGGCGCAGGACCGGGAGTTGGGCGGCGAGCACCGCGGGCTACCGGGCGGTCGGGCCCTGGACGGACCGTACGCTGCGGCTGGTCGTGCACATCGGTGCCGGCGGGCCACGGGCTCGTATACGGCTCGCCAACACCTTCGCGGCCACGCCGGTGGACATCGGGGCGGCCAGTATCGCGGTGCGCGGCGCGGGGGCGGCGGCGGACCGCGCGCCGGTGCCGCTGACGTTCGGGCGGGGGCACACCGGGACCCGTATCGCGGCCGGGGCCGAGGCGTTCAGCGATCCCGTGGACTTCTCCGTTCCGGCCGGCGCCGATCTGCTGGTGAGCATCCATCTGCCGGGGACGGTGACCGCCGCGCCGGTGCACCAGGAGGCGGCCCAGCTGTCGTATCTGAGCGCGGCGGGCAGCGGGGACCGCACCGCGGACGCCGGGGGCACGGCCTACCCGGAGACGCTGACCGTCTGGCCGTTCCTGACGGGCGTCGAGGTCGAGGGCGGCCCCGGCTCGATCGTGGCGCTGGGCGATTCGATCACCGACGGGGTGAAGTCGACGAGCGGCACCAACCGGCGCTGGCCCGATGTCCTGGCCCGCCGCTTCCAGACGCAGCAGGCGCTGCCCCGCTACGGCGTGCTCAACCACGGCATCTCGGCGAACCGCATCGTCACCGACCGCTATCCGGGTGACGGGGTCAGCACCGACACCGGCGGGGTCAGTGCCCAGCACCGGCTGGAGCGGGATGTGCTGGCGCAGCCCTCGGCGCGGACGGTGGTGGTGTTCGAGGGCATCAACGACGTGCGCTGGGGGACATCGTCCGAGGAGGTCATCGCCGGTCTGCGGGCTCTCGCGCGGCGGGCGCACGAGCGGGGGCTGCGGGTCGTGGTGGCGACCATCGCGCCCTGTGAGGGCTACCGCGACTGCACCCCGGACGTGGAGGCCCGCCGGCAGGCCGTCAACGCCTTCGTCCGCGCCAACGCCGGCGCGGTCTTCGATGCGACCCTGGACTTCGACGCCGTGATCCGCGATCCGCAGCGGCCCCAGCGGATGCTGCCCGCCTACGACAGCGGCGACCATCTCCACCCCGGCGACGCGGGCCTGAAGGCCCTCGGTGACTCCGTGGACCTCCGGGCGCTGGTGCCGGGGCGGAGCTGACGCACCGGGGCCTGTCGTCGCCCGGACGGCGGCGACAGGCCCCCGGAGGCGGCCCTGAGCCGGATCCGGTCGCTCAAGCCTGGTCGGTGCTCCTCCGATACCTCAGCCACATCACCACGACGCACACGATCCCCGCGCAGAAGACACCACCCGGAATCCACACCAGCCGGTGCAGCGGAGCAGCGGAGGAGTAGGCCCACCCGTCGCCCGCGAAGATCGTTTCCCCCACGGCCACCTTGGCGCTAGTGATCTCGCCGATACCGGTGTGGCCGTCCGCGAACACCCATGAACCGTCGCAGTGGGAGGACGGCAGCGTCAGGCCACCGCCTTCCACGCACCGCGTAAGACTGCGTACGACGGCTGACTCACCGGTCATCAGTTTCCGGGCGTTGCCGCCGACCCAGACCGCGAGGAAGGCGACGAACGCAGCGGGCACCGCCAGGGCCGCCAGCCACACCCCCAACGACCTCAGCCGGCCCGGCCCCCGACCGAGCCGCTCCTTCTCCTCGTGCAAGGTTCCCCCCAGGTGGACGTGGTTCCCAAGAAGCTACCCACGGGCAAGGAAACGGGCTACACGTCGAGATCCACCACGACCGGGGCGTGGTCCGAGGCGCCCTTGCCCTTGCGCTCCTCGCGGTCCACATAGGCGTCCGAGACGGCCTTGGCGAACGGCTCGTTGCCGTAGACGAGGTCGATGCGCATACCGCGGTTCTTGGGGAAGGCGAGCTGGCGGTAGTCCCAGTAGGTGTACGGCCGGTCGTACTTCAGGGGGCGCGGGACGACGTCCGACAGGCCCGCCTCGCGCAGGGCCGTCAGCGCGGCCCGCTCGGCCGGGGTGACATGGGTGGCGCCCTCGAACACGGCCGGGTCCCAGACGTCCTCATCGGTCGGTGCGACGTTGTAGTCGCCGAGGACCGCGAACGGGTGGGGGCCCGCCGCGTCCTCGGCGACCGCCGTCTTCAGCGCCTCGAACCAGCCGAGCTTGTAGGCGTAATGCGCATGGCCGACCTCGCGGCCATTGGGGACGTACACCGACCACACACGGGCCGGGCCGCAGGTCGCCGAGACGGCCCGCGGTTCCTGCGCCCCTTCGTAGTCCGGACCGCCGGGGAGGCCCATGACGACGTCCTCGAGCCCCACCTTGGACAGCAGGGCGACACCGTTCCACCGGCCGTTGGCGTTGACGGCGGCCTCATAGCCGAGCTCGCGCAGCTCGTCGTGCGGGAACTGCTCGGCGGTGCACTTGGTCTCCTGGAGGCACAGCACGTCCGTGCCGGTGCTCTCCAGCCAGGCCAGCAGCCTCGGGAGGCGGGCGGTGATCGAATTGACGTTCCAGGTCGCGATGCGCATGTCTGTAAACCTACAGCGAGGGACTGACAGTCATGCCGTCAGCCGAGAGCGGCACTGGCGCCGGGGGCGAGCCGGCCGTGATCGGTGCCGCCCAGCTTGTCGATCATGGAGTCATAGATCGGGCGGGCGTGGTCCTGGAGCAGGCTGTCGTGGATGTCGATGGCCCGTTGGGGCGCGACCTCGCGGACGTAATCGATGATCTCGGCGACCTTGTTCCAGGGGGCGTGGACGGGCAGCAGCAGGGTGTCGACCGAACGGCCCTCCGGGACGGTGAGGGCGTCGCCCGGGTGGAAGACCGTACCGCCGTCGATGAGGTAGCCGACATTGGTGATGCGCGGGATGTCGGGGTGGATGACGGCATGCAGCTGGCCGTGCACCTCCACCTCGAACCCGGCGGCGGTGAAGGTGTCCCCCTCGCCGACCGTGTGCACCCGGCCGGGGAACGCGGCCGACAGCTGCTCGGCGACGGCGGCAAGCGTCCAGATCTCGGCTGCCGGGTTGGCCTCCATGCCCGCCCGCAGCCGCTCCTCGTTGAAGTGGTCCATGTGCTCATGGGTGACCAGGATCGCGTCCGCACCGACGGCCGCGTCCGCTTCGCTGAAGACACCGGGGTCGATGACGAGTGCCCGCCCGTCCTTCTCCAACCGGACACAGGCGTGCGTCTTCTTGGTGAGTTCCATGGAGCCATCTTGCCCCGCGCCTCACGCCTCCGGCGTGGTCTCCTCCCGTATCACCCGCTGGGCGACGGCGAACGCGGAGTTCGCGGCCGGGACACCGCAGTAGATGGCGGTGTGCAGGAGTACTTCCTTGATCTCCGTGGGGGTGAGGCCGTTGCGCAGGGCCGCGCGGGTGTGCAGGACCAGCTCGTCGTGGTGGCCGCGGGCGACCAGCGCGGTGAGCGTGATGATGCTGCGGGTACGGCGGTCCAGGCCCGGCCGGGTCCAGGTCTCGCCCCAGGCGTAGCGGGTGATGAAGTCGTGGAAGTCGCCGGTGAAGTCGTCGGCGGCGGCCTCGACCCGGTCGACATGGGCGTCGCCGAGCACCTCACGGCGGACCTTGATGCCCGCTTCGTAGGTGGCCCCGCGGACCTGCTCCGGCTGTGCGAGACCGGACTCTATGGCGGCGGGCGGCGCCTGCGGGGCCGGCGGGGGCGCGATCTGCGGCTTGGGGACGGCGGCACCGATGGCGGTCTGGCCGCCGGGGCCCGGCTTGTCGTGCCAGGCGGTGCTGAAGTGCCGGATAAGCAGTTCGGTGACGGCCGAGGGCTGCTCGACGGGGGCCAGGTGGGAGGTGCCGGGCACCAGCGCCAGGCTCGCGTCGGGGATGCCGGCGACGAGGGTGCGGGCGTCGGTGGTCGGGGTGACCTGGTCCTCGGAGCCGACGACGACGAGCGTGGGGACGCCGACCCGCCCGAGGGAGGACCGCACGTCGAAGGAGGCCAGCGCCTCACAGGCGGCGATGTAGCAGCCGGGGTCGGTGGTCCGCACCATCTGGACGGCCCATTCGACGATCGCGGGCTGGGCACCGGCGAAGCCCTGGGTGAACCAGTGCTCGGGCGCGGTGCGGGCGATCGGGTCGAGCCCGTTCGTACGGATGACCACACCGCGCTGGCGCCAGGCGTCGGCGGTGCCGTAACGCGGCGAGGTGGACACCAGGGCCAGCGAGGTGACCTGATGGGGGCGGGTGAGCGCCAGTTGGATGCCGATGGCGCCACCGATGTTGCAGCCGGCGTAGCCGAAGCGGTCCACGCCCAGTGCGTCGAGGGTGGCGATCAGCCGGTCGGCCAGTTCGGCGACGGACGACGCCGCGTGGGCGGGCGAGCCGCCATGGCCGGGCAGGTCGAAGCGGATGACCCGCCAGTGGCGGGTCAGCTCGGGGATCTGCCGGTCCCACATGTGCCATGTGGTACCCAACGCGGCGCCCAGTACGAGTACGGGGGCATCGTCGGGGCCGTCGATCCGATGCTGCAGGGTCTTCTCACTCACCCGGCCACGCTACCGACTCTCTGACAAGATCCTGACACCCGGGTCAGGAAGAGCCGTCGGAGAGTGCCCGCGAGCCACGCCCGAAGCGGAGTTTTCGCAGGTCAGGAACTCTACCGCCTAGACAACGTAGACAACCAGATGCCCCGGCTCGTCGTAGCTCACCATGATCCGCCGGTACGGACGCGGGTGCCTTGCTCGTGATCAGGACCGGGGCGTCTACTGGCCCATCAAAGCGGCCTTGCAGGGTGTGTCGATATCTCCCTCACCCCCTTCACGCTCTCAGATCTCACAACTGCCCCTATGACGGGGGTCATGACTGTGTGGGCCTGACCAGGTGAAACACCTCCCGGGCGGCGTAGCGTTTGAGGCATCGGACGATCTCGCGTCGGGTCTTGCCCTCCTTGGTGCGGCGCTCAAAGTAGTCCTGGGTGCGTGTGTCGAAGCGCAGGCGGGTCTGCACGATCCGGTGCAGGGCGGCATTGGCCTGCCGGTCGCCGCCGCGGTTGAGGCGACGGTACTGCCGACTGCCCGAGGAGCGTTCCACGGGGCTGACCCCGCACAGCGCGGCAAACGACGCCTCACTGTGCAGACGTTCCGGGTTGTCCCCCATCGTGATCAGCATCGTGACTGCCGTGTCCGGACCGATGCCTACCACAGTGAGCAGCTGCGGGGCGTGGCGTTCCGCGAGCAGGGCCAGGCGGCGTTCCAGGTCCTGGATCTCGTGGGTGAGCTGCTGGATTCGGTGGGCCAGCAGGCACAGGGTGATGCGGGTGGCCTGCAGTACCGCCTCTGCGCCGCCCTCGCCGTCCTCGTCGTTCTTGCTGTCGTCGGCGAGCCGTGCGCAGGTACGGAAGAGTTCCGCATTGTTCAGCCCGGCCAGTTCTTCCCGCAGGTCCGGGTCGGCGGTGACGAGGACGGCCTTGAGCTGGTTGATCGCCTGGGTGCGCGCTTTGACTGCCGACCCCTTGGTGAGTTTGTACATCCGGGCGATCTGCACCGGTCCATCGCCTGACTTGACCCGGGCGCGTGCCCGCCCGCTCAGCACCGCCCGGGCCGCGTTCTGGGCATCGAGCGGGTCCGACTTGCCGCGCCGGCGGCGGTCGGTCCGGTCATGCCTGTTTACGTCGAGCACTTCGACGCCCTGGGTCAGCAGGTAGCGGGACAGGGCTGCTCCGAAGGAGCCCGTGCCCTCCACCCCGGCCCGCCGTACCGCGCCCAAGCCGCTGGCCCACTGAAGCAGTTCGCGGTATCCGGCTGCGGTGGCCGGGAACTCTTCGGTACCGATCACCGCCCCCACCGGGGAGAGCACGGCAGCCACATGAGCATCCCGGTGCGTGTCCACTCCGAGGACCACCTCCCCCGTAGGCCGGCGTCGGCGAGTACGCGGGGTTAAGGACGTAGCGGTCATGTTCGTTCACCTTCCGACCCGATGGCGCATCCCGTAGCTGGCACCGAACCGCCCGGACGGTCAGAACTGTGACAACGCCTGGCAGGTCGGCAGGCCCCTATCGGGACACACCCGGCCGGCCCGGTGCCAGCAACACACCAGCCCCGGTCAGCGGTCGACACAGCGTGAGTAAGACACCGCGGTCAGAGTTCTCACGAGTCAGACCCCGGCCCGGGACAGCACCCACCAATCCTCCCGGAATTCACGGCCCCTCGCCCAAGCCCGCAGAGCATTCTTAATCCCAGCTCAAGGAACACCCTGAATCTGACTCTGACCGACCACACGGATCACAAAGGTCGACATCACGGTCGGCCCTCAGGAACACCAGCGGCGCCGGCGAACGACAGCGCCTCGGCCCCGACCACCGGACGCGGACCAGCACCCTCCCACAGTCAGCGACCTACTGGGGGCGGCCGACGGAACCGGCGTACCCGCGCCAAGCGTGGAAGGCCGCTCGCGCCGAGCGCTCCGGCACATAGTCATTGACCACCTCCAGGCACACCCCGACGAGTCATTCATCGCCACCCGGATCAACCGCATCATTGATAGGTCCTCAGGCACCATCACCAACGCCCCAGCAGGCTCGTCAGTCTGAGAGTCGCCGAGCAGGTCAGCGACCGGCCACGCAGGTTCTGGCTCGCCGACCCGACCATGAATAACACCCCAAAGCCGCCCACCGACACCGGTGCGGCCGCGCCCCTCACACCATGCGGAGCGCACCCGGCCCCCTCGCTCCACCAACGCCACGACGCCCCCCGTCTTCGCTCCCGATGAGAAGCGGGTACCAGCGCGATACCGTGGACCCCCTCCACAAGGCCAGCAGGAGGCAAGCCGCCAGGCAGCCGGCTCCAGCCACGCCAGGTGCCCATTGTCTCCAGTGGCCGCAGTGCCGCCGGGATCGGCCGCGGGGCTGCAAAGACACTGGCCAATCCACTACACCCGCAACATCGCTCCAAACCGGCACCAGTGGAAGCCGAAGAGGCACGGCAAGACATCGTTGCAGGTCAAAGGGCATATCGAGGTCAGCAAGTCAGCACAAACTCAGCATCGGCGGCGCTACGCCGGGAAACAGGCCCCCCCCGGGGTCATGCGCCACGCCGCGGTCCAGACCTCCGCAGCGTCCGGGGCGGGAACCCGATGCTAGTTGTCGCACAAGAGTACAGCCGTGTCCCAAGCTTCAAACAACCCCTTGAATCAACGGCGTTGCCTCAAGGAGCTTCTGCCCCAGAAACAGTCGCCGACGCCCGCCTCAAGCGCGGTATGGAGTAGTCAAGTTCGAGGAGTCTGAATGGAATGCAGGCGTGAAATTCGTAGTGGGTGCGCAGACGCCTGAACCCAGTACTGGCGACTGAGTCGGCATGCCGGACTTCCAACTCGGCTTTCCCTGGGGCATAGGTCGAAGGCGGGCCGCTGCATGCCGGTCAGGGCCGGATCGTTGAGCTTCGCGGTCAGGGCGGGATCGACCCATCGTCTGCTCTTGAGTGCCTCGGCAGGCCGGGGCACAAGCGATGCCAGGGTGTAGTTCCAGTCACCGTGGAAGGCATGGGTTGTGAGACAGGGCGTGGAACTCAGCGGGTGCCATACGCCCTACCGGGACTTCGTCACCTGCTGTGAAGCGAGGTGCTGTGGCCAGTGGGACTGGGATGCCAAGGCTGCAATCGTCGGGAATTGTCAAGACCGCCACCGACAGGCGTCGCCGGGGGCGGGGCCGGCCATGGGACCGCGTGTACTCAGCACCCATCAGAGAAGATGTCCGTGTCTTTCGCCTATCACCGCAAATTTGCGGCGATCGAGTTGGCCGATTATAGCCGTCACATCCTGGCCGACTCCCCCACGAACGTTTGAATTCGCAGGCCGCAGGGGTGGTATGAGCTGCGGATGCAGCACTCGCGCTGGCCGGAGCCGTGATCGCCTGGAGGTTGTCGTCGGTCAGCAGGAGGTCTCGGTGACCGTCAGGACGAACACCCTGCGCATGCGCCGCCAGGAGCAGCCCGGCGACACTGCCGGCCTCGGTGATGCGACCGGCGCGAACAGCGTCCACGGCCTCGCTGAGCTTCCACCAGCGCACCGTCATACCGATCTCCGTGTCGTCCCGGTGGACCGCGCCGGCCCGCAGGTCGGCAGCGAGGACGTCACGGCGGAGAGCGGATCCATCACGCTAAGCGGACGTATGTCGCCGGCAACGAGCCCCGGTTCCTCCTCCAGCTCACGAAGTGTCAATCCCCTGGTTTCGTAGATACGTTGGTTATGGGGCCTGGTCTTTCTGATCGGTCCGGGCTCGCGCTTTCTGGATGATGCATTCGAACTCGATGGGTGGTTTCCCGCCGGCCGCGCTGTGGCGGCGCTTCGTGTTGTAGAAGTCCGCGATCCAGGTGGCGGTCTTCAACCTCGCCTCCGTGCGGGTGGTGGAGGTGTGCCGGTGCACGTACTCGACCTTGAGGACCGAGTGGAACGACTCCGCGGCGGCGTTGTCCAGGGCCGAACCGACTCGCCCTATCGGCTGCACCACGCCCCACCGGCCGCACAGATGCCGGAACGCCTCAGATGTGTATTCGCCTCATCGTCGACCTGGCCCTCGAAAGCAAGCCCCCCGCAGTCCAACTCTTCGTCGACGAGCCGGAAGGCGGCCAAGCCGTCCTGACACCCCTCGCGGGACCCGCCGCGCTCGTCACTGCCATCGCCCCGGATGGCCTCCGTCTGCGTCGCCTCCTCGACGCGGCACGGATGAGGCGACCGAGGAGGGCGTGAACCGATCCACCGCCAACGGTCGGCGCCCAACATGACCTGGCGCGCATCGACTTCACCGTCCAGGCAGATGAACCCCGGGCTGTCCGCCAAGGCCATGGACCTGTCGGATGGGGACTGTTGCGGAACGCCGCATGGAACTCACCACATCCGACAGGCGAATGGCGTGATCAACAACGCACCAGCACGCCCGTTTGGCGAGTCGCCCGATCAGTGGTTCCCGTCGTGTCGCGGGAGCTTCCGGGGCAGGCTGCCTGCGGGGGCGCCGGTGGCTTGTCAGAGGCGTCGGCCCGTTGGCACTGCCTGCCGGCAGCTTGCCTGTGAACGAGGGGGCGGCATGACGCACGGAATCGGGCCTGGGCACGTTCCCCAGGGGAATGATGCGGCACTACTGGCGGCGGGTATCGCCGACATGGCGGTCAGCGGATTGACCACCGTCCTGCGCGGTGTGCGCGGACTGCTCGGCCGCGCGGACGTGGGCGAGCTGGCGGATGAAGGGCGGCAGGAGCTCAAAGCCCGCGGGCGTCTGGCCCTGGACCGTTTCGCCGCCGGCTCACCGGCGCATCTGGAGGTACTGGCCCAGCACGTCGCTGCCCGCCGTGGCTCCACCGATGGCTGACACCAGCAACCAGGCTGCCTTCAAGCTCCGTGTGGACCAGGCGCTGCACCGCTTCGTCGAGGACGAAGTCGATCACCTGCTGGCGATCGACACGGATCTGACACCCGTCGCTGAACAGCTTCAGGTCATCACGACGCACGGAAAGCGCCTGCGGGCAGCCTTCTGCTACTGGGGCTGGCGGGCGGCCGGGCAGCCGGACTCGGACGCCCTGGTCCGGGCGGCTGCCGCGATGGAACTCGTCCATGCAGCGGCTGTCGTCCATGACGATCTGATCGACAACAGTGCGCTTCGGCACGGCCTGCCCACAGCCCACCTCGGGCTGCGGACCGCAGTGGCCGAGGGCCCGCGCCCGAAGGCCGCGGCCCGCTCTCTGGCGATGCTGGTGGGGGACCTGCTGATGTCGTGGGCCGGGCAGCTGTTCACCACCTGCGGCCTGCCCGCCGCCTATCTCTCGCGAGCACGCCCGCTATGGGCGGTGCTGGCCCGTGAACTGGTGGCCGGGGAATGCCTGGAAATCCTGCGCACGGGCGGGCGCCCCGACACGGCTGCTTCTCTGCAGGTGATCCGCTACAAGACCGCCAAGTACACCGTCGAGCACCCCCTGCACATCGGCGGGGCCCTGGCCGGAGCCTCCCAGGAACTGCGGGAGCTATTCACTGATTTCGGGCTCCCTCTGGGCGAGGCATTTCAGCTCCGCGACGACCTGCTGGGACTGTTCGGCGACCCAGACCGCACCGGCAAGGCAAACGGGGACGACATCGCCGCGCACCGCCCCACCGCGCTACTGGCGCTCACCTGGCAGGACGCCACCGGTGCGGAACGGCATGAGCTGCGCAAGATGCTGGGGCGTCGCAGCCTCGACGAGGCGTCGGTCGCACGGGTTCGGGAGATCATGCACGCCACCCGGGCCCCCGCCCGCATCGAGCACATGATCACTGAACGGGTTCAGGCCGCCACCACCGCCCTGCACCAGGCCCACCTGCCCGCCGACGCAGCCCGCGCACTCGCCGGCCTGGCACAGACCGCCACCGTTCGCCGCAACTGACCGGACCGCCCTCGATGTTCACCAAGTCCGCCCGCAAGGAGCCGTGTGACCTACACCGAAGCATCCATGGACACGCTCCGGCGGGTCGGAGACGAGCTCGCCGACGCGACCGTGGCCACCCTGTTCGAGCGGGGGGAAGTGGGGAAATTCAACACCCTCATGCGTTACCTCTCCACCACCGGCCAGGACCCGCCCGCCGGACTGCCGGAGGTGGCCCGCGCATACCTGCACGCCACCAGCGCACCGCAGCGCCCAGGCCAGGCCTTCCCTCTGCTGAAGGAACGGATGGTGCCCGACAATTGTGAGCGCACCCGTGGCCCTCGTCGAAATCGTCGACGCCGAACCTGTTGGCGAAGAGGGCGATCACTCCGAGGACGGGTAGGGCAGCAGCTCCGCGTCGATCCGCTCCCACACCGCCTTGAGTTCGGCGAGCAGCGCTGGTTCGTGGGCGGACCGGTCGGCCCATTCCCGGGAGTCCTGCTTCAGATCGTGGAGCTGGTCCTTGCCATCGCGGAGCGGCGCTTTGTCCTTGGCAGCGCGGTAGTACTTCCACTGGCCACGGCGCAGCGCGCGCTCACCGCGCACGCGCCAGAACAGGTCGCGCGTGGGCGCGTCCTCGCCACGCAGCAGGTAGCCGGCGAGGCTGGTGCCGTCCAGAGGGTGGGACGCCTTGGGGCGGGTGCCTGCGATCTCCAGGAGGGTGGCTGTCCAGTCCGGTGTGAAGACGGGTTCGTGGCTGACCTGGCCGGGGTCGATGCGGGCAGGCCAGCGGACGATGGTCGGTACGCGGATGCCGCCCTCTTGAAGGGTGGACTTGGCGCCGCTCAGGGGCCAGGAGTACGAGAAGCGCTCGCCGCCATTGTCACTGGAGAACACCACGAGGGTGTCGCGCTCCCGCCCTGACCGCTTCAGTGCGGCGAGTACCGTGCCGATCGACTGGTCCAGGCCCTCGACCATGCGCCGATACGTGTCGATGGAACCGCCGTCCGGATGGCCGAGCGCCATACGGCCCTCCGGTCCGCCCGCTTTGATCAGCTTTTCCAGCCGTGCCGCTTCCTCGACGTCGCCCTCGGCGAGCCAGGGCCAGTGCGGCGTGGTGAAGTTCAGGTTCAGCAACCATGGCCGGTCGTGCCGACGCCCTATGTACTCGCTCGCCCGCTCGGTGAGGACGGTCGTGTAATAGCGCAGGTCCTTATGCTGAACATCTCCCTCATACAGGTCGTACTCCCCGACGCTGCTGAGTTTCGAGTAGTACTCGAGAGAGCCCGAGAAGTTGCCGAAGAACTCGTCCCATCCCGACCTGGTGGGGGAGTAGTCAGGCAGGAAGCCGCAGTGCCACTTGCCGATCATGGCGGTGGCGTAGCCGCTCTCCCGCAGCAGAGAGGCGAGCGTCGGGTGTGTGGGGTCGATACCGACGGTCGCCTCCTCTTCGAGAGGCTCGTCGAGTCCCGCCTTGATACGCCCCGGGTAGCGGCCGGTGTAGAGGCTGATCCGGGTGGGCGAGCAGGTCGCCGACCCGGAGTAGGCGTCGGTGAACCGGACGCCCTGCCCGGCGAGGCGGTCGAGGTGGGGGGTCTTGATATGGGGCGAGCCGTACGAGGACAGGTCGGCCCAGCCCAGGTCGTCGGCGAGGATGAACAGGATGTTGGGCCGCGGGGAGTTCCGGGCCGGGGCCGCGCGGAACGGCCGCTCCTGAGCAGCCGGTGACTGGGGCAACTTCGGGGTTGCCTGGGCTGCGGACAGACCGACCGCGCCCACCGCAGCCGCTGAGGCACCGAGGACGCCGCCGAACGCGCGGCGGGACAGGTTGTGAGAGGACATGGTTCGTTCCCTGGGAGTCGCAGGGCGCTCGCGATGCGCGCCCGATCAACGGGACGGCGTCAATTTCTCACAGGGCTGCGAGTTGGGGAAGTCCCCCAGAACCGATTCATGGGTCAACTTTGAATCTCGACTCACTTCGGACGTGCCGCGGAAGGTGAGCACCTAAACCCATCTGACCGGGGGGCTACCCCTATGGCCATGGGCATGGTTTCATCGACTCATATTTGACATGTGAGTCGGGTTGTGTGGTGACCCTCTGAGTCCGCGCTGGCAGCGACGGCCGACCCGATCTTGCGGCAGGCGGAGAATGATCCGACAGGAGACTTCATATTGTTCACCGACGAACATCGTGCGTTTCGGAAGCTCGTCCGGGGTGTCGTCGAACGCGAGATCATTCCGTACGTCGAGGACTGGGAGCGGGCCGGCGCCTTCCCGGCACATGAGCTGTTCCCAAAACTCGGTGAACTCGGCTTGCTGGGGCTCGAGTACGACCCTGAGTACGGGGGGCAGGGCGCCGACCACCTCTTCAGTGTGGTACTGATCGAGGAGCTGCATCGCGCCGGCGCCGGAGGCGTCCCGATGGCCATTGGCGTCCAGACCATGATGGCCACGCCATCGCTCGCCGAGTTCGGCAGCGACGACCTCAAGCGCCGCTACCTCGCCCCGGCACTCGCCGGATCACAGGTCTGCTCGATCGCGGTCACCGAGCCCGGCGCCGGCTCCGACGTCGCGGGACTGCGGACCCGCGCGCGCCGCGACGGCGATGAGTGGGTAATCAACGGCAGCAAGCTCTACATCACCAATGGCACGCAGGCTGACTGGCTCTGCCTGCTGGCCCGCACCTCCGACGAGGGCGGGTACCGCGGCATGAGCCAGATCGTCGTCGAGACGACGACGCCGGGATTCTCGGTGTCTCGCAAGCTGGACAAGCTCGGCCACCGTTCTTCCGACACCGCTGAGCTGTACTTCGATGACGTCCGGGTGCCGGTCGCCAACACCATCGGGGAAATTGGCCGGGGTTTCCAGCAGCAGATGGCACAGTTCGTCGTGGAGCGCATGTTCGGCGCTTACGGTGCCGTCGGCAGTTGCCGCTGGGCGCTCGAGCTGACCCGCGACTTCCTCCGCGGGCGTCAGGCCTTCGGCAAGCCGCTGGCGGCCAACCACCATGTCGCCTACCGGCTGGCCGAGTTGTCGGCCAAGGTCGATCTGCTGGAGTCTCACAACTACCAAACCGCTCAGGCCTACATGTCGGGGGAGGACACCACCCGCCAGGCGACCGTTGCCAAGCTCACCGCCGGACGGCTGATGCGCGAGGTGGCCGACGTTTGCCTTCAGTTCCACGGCGGCATGGGCTACATGGAGGAGACCTGGACCGCCAGGTTCTTCCGTGACTCCCGGCTGGCCTCGATCGGTGGCGGCGCGGACGAGGTCATGCTCCAGGTGCTCGCCCGGCTGGACGGGCTGCCGACCTGACAGGTATCCCCCGTCCCGAAGAGCCGACCTCGCCCTCACCCGGCAGGGCCACTGTGGATCAAAGGAAGTGGTCATGGCCGCGCCCTCCACGCCCGGAATGCCTCACACGCTGCCGACAGACCTGAGCACTCTCCGTCCTTCCACCCCGGAACCCGGCCTCGTGATCATCATGCTCGACCGACTGGAGCCGTTCAACACCTTGTCAGCGGACCTGCAGCGGGAGCTGCACGCCGTACTTGACGCATCCGCCGCCGACCTGTCCGTGCGCGTGATGGTGGTGATCGGCGCCGGCCGCGGGTTCTGCACCGGACTGGACCTCACCGATTTCGACATGAGCGGCCCTGGGTCCGCGAAGCACACACCTCAGTCCGGTATGGCCGTGCAAGTCCGCCTCGCCGCGTTGGTTTCCAAACCGCCCGCGCAGCCACAGGTGGTCATCGCTACTCCTGGCCTCGTAAGAGAGCGGCAGCTTCGAATCCTGCCGCGGTACAGGACAACGGCCACGCCCATTCGACCCGAGACCGGCCCCACAACCACCGGAGCCCTGAGCGAGGAAGGCACGCCATGCGCAGCCTGATGCAGGACCGTCCCCTGACCATCGACGCGATGTTCCGTCACATCGAACGTCACTACGGCGCGAGCAGCGTCCTCACGGCCGCCGATGGCATCACCCGCTCGACGTACGCGGAATGGGCCGTACGCACCCGTCGTCTGGGCGGCGTGCTCGACACGCTCGGTATCTCCGCCGACGGCCGCGTAGGCACCTTCGCCTGGAACAGCCAACGCCACCTCGAGCTGTACTTCGCCGTGCCGTCCACCGGCCGGGTGCTGCACACGCTCAACATCCGGATGCACCACGAACAGCTCAACTACATCGTCGACCACGCCCAGGACGAGGTCGTCTTCGCCGACCGCAGCCTGTTGCCGCTGCTCTGGCCGCTGATCGACACGTTGAAGACCGTGCGCCATGTCGTCGTCATGGACGACGGAGGTGGCGCCGAGATCCCCGACGATCCTAGGGTGCACGACTACGAGACCCTGCTGGCCGGCGCCCCAGCGGTCGACTTCGAAGTCCGCGACGAGTACTCCGCAGCGTCGATGTGTTACACGAGCGGCACCACCGGCAAGCCGAAAGGTGTCCTCTACTCGCACCGGTCCACGTGGCTGCACACGATGGCGGTGCTCGCCGGCAACATCGTGGGCTTCACCGATCGCGACGTGGCGATGGCGGTGGTGCCGATGTTCCACGCGAACGCGTGGGGCATCCCCTTCGCGGCCCCGGCCGCAGGCGCGGGGCTGCTCCTCCCCGGCCCGATGATGCTGCCGGAGACGCTCGCCGGCTTCATCGTCGATGAGGGCGTCACCGTAGCCGCGGGAGTGCCGACGATCTGGCAGGGCGTGATACCGCATCTCGCCGGCCGCGATCACCGCCTGCGTATGATCACCTGCGGCGGCTCGTCCGTGCCCCCGGCCCTCTCCGAAGCCTGCCGCGACCAGGTCGGCCTGCCGCTGCTGCAGGGCTGGGGAATGACCGAGACCTCACCGGTCGCCTCGTTCGCGTCGGTGCCCCGACGTCACGCCGACAGCGACAGGGATACCCAGACCGCCCAATTGGCCCGCTGCGGTACTCCGCTCCTCGGCGTCGAGGTCCGCATCGTCGAACCGGGCACGGGCACCGAGTTGCCGTGGGACGACGTCGCCACCGGAGAGCTGCAGGTACGCGGAGCGTGGTGCGCTGCGGAGTACTACGGTCCGAGTCGCGGGGGTTCCCTGACCACCGAGGACGGCTGGATGCACACCGGCGATGTCGCCGCGTTGGACGAGTTCGGCTCGATCCGCATCGCCGACCGGACCAAGGACCTGATCAAGTCCGGCGGCGAATGGATCAGCTCGGTCGATCTCGAAAACACGATCATGAGCCACCCCAAGGTGGCCGAGGCCGTCGTCGTCGGCATTCCGCATCCGAAGTGGGGCGAGCGACCGCTGGCCTGCGTCGTGCTGGTGCCGGGCGAGCAGGCGACCGCTGAGGAGATCCGGACGTTCCTGCAGAACAAGGTCGCCAAGTGGTGGCTGCCCGACGCCATCGAATTCATCGACGAGATCCCCAAGACCAGCGTCGGCAAGTTCTCCAAAAAGGACGTCCGCTCGCGCTATGGGACGTTCAGACCAGGAGAGGCGGGCGCCGAGGGCGAACCGTCCGATGCCGCCACCGAGCCGCGCTGAACGGCGCCGTGATGCCTCGGCCGGAGCCCCGGCCGTGACGCGCGAGGCAAGGGACTCACATCCAAGACGGGTGCCGCTGACACCGTCGTCGGCCGACCCTTCAACAACAAGCAGACCTTCAGGAGGACGTACATGGGAACAGCACTCAGGGGCAGGACCATCGTCATGTCCGGCGGCAGCCGTGGCATCGGCCTGGCCATACTGGTGGCCGCCGCCCGCGAGGGCGCCAACGCGGTGATCCTGGCCAAGACGGATAAGCCCGACCCCAGGCTGCCGGGCACCGTGCACACCGCGGTGGAGGCGATCGAGCAGGCCGGAGGGTCGGCCGTAGCTGTGGTCGGCGACGTCCGCGATGAAGCCGACGTCGAGCGCGCCGTGTCGACAGCGGCCGAGCGGTTCGGAGGGGTCGACGTCTGCGTGAACAACGCGAGCGCGATAACCCTGCAGGGAACCGAGGAACTCCCGGTCAAACGGTTCGACTTGATGCAGTCCGTCAACAGCCGGGGCACCTTCCTGCTGACCCGGGCATGTCTGCCGTACCTGCGGGAGTCCGACCACGCGCACATCCTCACCCTGTCACCACCGCTGAATCTGGCTCCGCGCTGGCTCGGTGCCCATCCCGCCTACACGCTGTCCAAGTACGGAATGACCCTGTTGACACTCGGATGGGCCGCCGAGTACGCGGAGGAGGAGGTTGCCGCGAACTGCCTCTGGCCGCAGACCGTTATCGCCACCGCGGCGGTGGCCAACGTGCTCGGTGGCGAGGAACTCACCGCCCGTTCGCGTGGCCCTGAGATCATCGGTGACGCCGCGGTCGCCATCCTGTCCCGCCCATCGGCGGAGCAGACCGGTCGTACGCTTATCGACGCCGACGTCCTCGCCGAGGCCGGCATCACGAATCTCTCCCACTACGGCGGCGGTGACGAACCCGAACTCGACCTTTTCGTCGATCCCGCCTCTGCTCCGGCGCCTGCCTCCTGATGGGAGCTGCCAGGTCGGTGAGACTCGGTGCTGACGCGCACGCGCTGGCCGACATGGTCCGCATCGACCGGGCCCAGCTGCGGCCGATGGCCGGCGACAGCGAGCAGGCACAGGCGGTCAAGGTCGTCGCCCGCGCTCACCAGACACTGATCTGGGAACGCACCCGCACCGTCCAACGGCTACGCAGCACGCTGCGCGAGTCCTTCCCCGCCACGCTGAACGCCTACGCGGACCTCACACTGACCAGCACGGACGCGCTTGAACTGCTGATCAAGGCGCCCACCCCGGCAGCCGGGGCGAAAGCCCGCAAGAACTACGCCGGTACCAGCCCCATCCCCCGGGCCTCTGGCAAGAGCCACACCGTCCAGGCGCGCTACGTCCGCAACAACCGACTTGCCGACGCCTTGCAGACCCAGGCGTTCTCCGCCCTACGGGCCTCGCCGGGAGCCCGCCGCTACTACGACAAAGCGCGCCCGCGGGGCCTGTTACAACCCAGCCCTGCGCCAGGTCGGCAACCGCCTCGTCGGCATCCTCCACGGATGCCTCAAGACCCGACCCCGCTACGACGAAGCGACCGCCTGGTCGCACCATGCACACCCCCATGCCGCTTGACCCCAAACGACATGGGGTGTCTGCCCAGCCCCTCCGGCTCGCCGTCCGCCGTCCCCGGACCTGCGGACCGGCGGACCTGTGGCCCTGACTCACGACCAGCCAAAGGAGTGAAAAACGATGTTCTCGTCAGCGACGAAGCCAAGCGCGCGAATACCGCTCAGCGGGTCATCGCCGCAGCCCGCAGCCTTCCGGCGGCGGACCCTGCCGACCCGGCCCGGTGTCGTGGTGCGGCCGCCGAACGGGTGTACGCGGTACCGGATGCTCGGTCGGCGATGTGCGGGCAACCTGCGCCGTCATCTGCGGATCGTCATGGATGGCAACGAGTTCCTGACCATCGCGGAAGGTGAGTGACGTGAGCCAGAACGCATCCGTGCCTGTACGTGTCGAGCGTGACGGCGAGGTCGCCGTCGTCGTACTCGACCGGCCGCCGCTGAATCTTTTCAACGAAACCGTCTTCGACGGCTTCGAGCAGGCGCTCGCGACACTCGCCGACATCACGGCGCCCGGTCGGACCGACCGGGCACGAGCGGTGTTGGTCGAGGCCCGCGGCCGGATCGTCTCAGGTGGAGTCGACGTACATACCTTCCAGGAGGTCGCCGAGGGGCGCGATCCCGTGGGGCGTGCCACCGCGTTCACGACGAGGATCGTCCGGATGACTCAGGAGCTGGAAAACCTTCCGGTCCCCACCGTCTTCGCCGCGCACGGGCTCACCCTGACTGCCGCCTTCGAGTTGGCCCTGGCCTGTGACCTGCTGCTCGCCGCCGAGGGGGCATCTTTCGGCCTGGTGGAGACCGTCGTCGGCCTGACCCCGGCGATGGGCGGCTCCCAACGGCTCGCCGAGCGTGCCGGACCTGCCCGCGCCAAGGAGCTCGTGTTCACCGGCGAGCACTATCCGGCTGCGGTGCTGGCTGAATGGGGCGTGGTCAACCGTGTGCTGCCCGATGAGGGATTCGCCGGCGCCGCACGCGACTTCGCCCACCGCCTGGCGGCGGGCCCGACAGTGGCACATGCCGCGACCAGGCAACTGGTCGGCCTCGCGGTGCGGGGCGGCGTGCGTGCGGCCGATGCGGTAACTCCCCAGCTGGCTGCGGCTCTCTACGCCACTGAAGATTTGCGCGACGCCGTCGCGTCCTTCCTCGCCGATGGTCCGGGCAAAGCGACCTACCACGGGCGCTGACGCCCACTTGCACCTCCAGTCCATCAAGTGCCTCGGAGTCGTCCTGCCTCGCGGCGATCGAGACCTCATCCTGTCCCGCGCAGCCGCGGAGTTCCTGCTGCACGACTGGCTGCACGTCGAGGACGGACCAGGGTGATCGCTACGCCGAGCACTGGCGTGAGACCACCGATGCGGTGCTGGAACTGCGGTCGACAAGTTCGCTCCGCAGTTCGTGGCGGCCAGGTCGAGCCGCACTCCAAGGCCAAGCCCGCCCGGCGCGCTCGCCAAGGACGGCCTGCTATCGGCGACGGCGGATGCCACGGTCGGCCGCCTGCAACTGCCCCCACGTCGCCGGCATGCCCTGCCGGCATGGTTCCAGGCGGCCAACATCGGGAGCTGGGCCTACGCCGACCTCACCCTGGCGAACGCGAAGCTGCTGCTCGGTACTTTTTCCCGATTCGAGCTGCCGAAGGTGGTCCTCAGGTGGAGCTGCCGGCGTCGTTCGGCCGTACAACTTTGGGCACCGATCCGGCTTGGCTCTGACGCACCGGTACGGGCGCTACCGCACCCCGTCAGCTTGTACTGCAGATAATTTGATCAATGAGTCAACTAGAGACCTGGGCGATCATCACAGTTCGTGGCTGTTCGCACGGCATCCGGCCGCATGATGCGTCACCAGTCATTGAGTCTTGACGACATATGAGTTGACTCGTGAATCAACTCATTGTTCCATGACTGTCGTGATGAGTGACTGCGGTGATCACATCGCGACGACGTAGGCGCACCAGGTGCCGCGTCGACCGTTCCTGAGCCAAGGGTGGTGCCCTGAATGGCTGTACTGACCTCGTCGCTAGATCCGGCCTCGGAGCGCTTTCAGAAGGACCGGGCCGCCATGGAGCGCTCATTGACTGAGCTGTCCGTGCTCGCCCAGCGCGTCCTCACCGTCGGAGGTGAGAGGGCCGTGGCCCGGCACAGAGCCCGTGGACAGCTCCTCGCCCGAGAGCGCGTCGATCTTCTGATCGACGAGGATGCCCCCTTCCTGGAACTCTCGGCGTATGCCGGGGCGCACGAGGAACGCGAACAGCCCGGAGGGCGGATGGTCACGGGCATCGGGCCGGTGGCCGGCGTCGAATGCATGGTCATCGCGAACGAGGCGACAAGTAAGGGCGGGTCATTGAGCCCCCCGGGCGTGGCCAAACAACTGCGCGCGCTGGAGATAGCGGAGCGCAACCGCCTGCCGGTCGTCTGCCTCGTGCAGTCCGGGGGCGCGGACCTGCCCCGTCAAGGGGAGATCTTCGTCCCGGGCGGCCGTGCGTTCCGCGACCTGACGCGGCTGTCGGCAGCGGGTACCCCGACGATCGCGATCGTGTTCGGCAGTTCCACCGCCGGCGGCGCCTACGTGCCGGGGATGAGCGAATACACTGTGTTCGTCAAGGAGCAGGCGGCAGTCTATTTGGGCGGTCCCCCCTTGGTGAAGATGGCCACCGGCGAGGACGTCGACGACGAGACGCTCGGCGGCGCCGAGATGCACGCCCGTGAGTCCGGGCTGGCCGACTACCTGGCCGTGGACGAGCGGGACGCCCTGCGGATCGGTCGCCAGATCGTCGCCGACCTTGGATGGCGCAAGGCCGGTCCCGGTCCCTCGCTGCCCGCCGACCCGCCCGTGCATCCCGAAGAGGAACTCCTCGCCTGTGCCGCGTCGGAGTCACGCCGTGCCGTCGAGGTGCGTGACGTCCTTGCCAGAGTGCTGGACGGTTCCCAGTTCGACGAGTTCAAGCCGCTCTATGGCGCCCAACTGGTGTGCGGGTGGGGCTCGGTCGGAGGTTTTCCGATCGGCGTGCTCGCCAACAACGGGATCCTCTTCTCTCCTGAGTCCCAGAAGGGTGCCCACTTTATCCAGCTGGCGAACGCCCGGAGCATCCCCCTGCTGTTCGTGCAGAACATCACCGGGTTCATGGTCGGTTCCGCCGCGGAGCGCGGCGGCATCATCAAGGACGGCGCCAAGCTGATCAACGCCGTGTCCAATTCAGCGGTGCCCCATCTCACGCTGATGATCGGCGCCTCGTACGGAGCGGGCAACTACGGCATGTCGGGGCGGGCCTACGATCCGCGTTTTGTCTTCACCTGGCCGAGCCACCGGATCGCCGTGATGGGTGGGACCCAGCTCGCCGGCGTTATGTCGATCATCCGTAGGGCCGCTGCCGAGCGCGCGGGAACGCCGTACGACGAAGAGACCGACGCCAGGGTCCGCGCGGAGACCGAGGCGATGATCGAAGCCCAGTCGGGTGCCGTCCACGCCACCGGGCGCCTGTGGGACGACGGAGTTATCGATCCCCGGCACACCCGGACCGTCCTCGGGCTCGCCCTGTCCGCGGTCCACTCAGCCTCCGTTGAGGGAACCACCCGTTTCGCCCCGTTCCGGATGTGAGGAGCACCGTGAGTACCGTTCGCTCCCTTCTCGTCGCTAACCGCGGCGAAATCGCTCGGCGGGTCTTCCGCACCGCACGGGCGATGGGAATCCGCACCGTCGCTGTCTTCTCCGAGGCCGATGCGGACGCCCCACACGTGCACGACGCGGACGTCGCGGTCCCGCTCGGAGGCTTCACCAGCGCCGAGTCCTACCTCGACATCGGCAAAGTGCTCGACGCCGTCCGGCGCTCGGGTGCCGACGCGGTCCACCCGGGCTACGGCTTCCTGTCCGAGAATGCGGATTTCGCCCGTGCCTGCGCCAAGGCGGGTGTGCTGTTCGTCGGCCCGGCACCTGAGTCGATCACCGCCATGGGGCTCAAGGACCGAGCCAAGGACATAGCCCGCCGGGCCGGCGTGCCCGTCCTGCCCGATGCCGTGATCGACGGCGATGACAAGGACGCCTGGCGCGCCGCGGGCGACGGCGTCGGCTACCCGCTCCTGGTGAAGGCGACGGCGGGCGGAGGAGGCAAGGGCATGCGCCGGGTCGACACGCCCAAGCAGCTCGTCGACGCCGTGGCGAGCGCGCGACGGGAGGCGTCGTCCTCCTTCGGCAACCCCACCGTCTTCTGCGAGCGCTACCTGGCCGCTGCCCGGCACATCGAGATCCAGGTCTTCGGCGACGCGCACGGCAACGCCGTCCACCTCGGCGAACGCGAATGCTCGGTGCAGCGCAGACACCAGAAGGTACTGGAGGAATCGCCTTCTTCCGCGGTCGGCCCCAAACTGCGCGAGGCCATCGGCAAGACGGCTGTCTCCCTCGTGGCCGAGCTGAATTACCTGGGTGCGGGCACGGTCGAGTACCTGCTCGACGACGCCACGGGTAGGTACTTTTTCCTGGAGATGAACACCCGTCTGCAAGTGGAGCACCCCGTCACCGAGGAGGTCACCGGTGTGGACCTCGTACGGCTGCAGCTAGAAGTCGCCCAGGGGCGGCCCCTGAGCATCACCCAGGACGAGATCACACCGCGCGGACACGCGATTGAAGTACGGCTGTACGCCGAGGACACCACGCGCGACTACCTGCCGACCCCCGGTCCGCTGCACCGCTACTTCCACCCCGATCTACCCGGTGTCCGCTACGAGGACGGGGTCGCTGCGCCCGGCGAGGTGTCCGCGTTCTACGACCCGATGCTCGCCAAGATCATCGCCTGCGCCGACACCCGGGAGGAGGCGGCCGCACGGCTGGCCAACGCGCTCGACGCCACGCAGGTGCACGGCACGATCACCAACCGGGAGTCGCTTGCCGCCCTGCTGCGAGACCCCGACTTCCTGGCGGGGGCCACGCGCACGAACTTCCTGGACACCCACCCGACCCTGCTCGACCCACCCCCCGCGGTCCCGCAGATCGTGCACCTCGCCGCCGCCGTCGCGGTCACCGCGGCCAGGCGGCGAGCCACGGCTGCGGTCGCCACGCAGGCCGCCCCGGGCTTCCGGCTGCTTCCCGGCAGCCCCCTGACTTCGTCGACGTGGACGGGGCCCGACGGCTCGGAGCGTGCCGTCGGCTACGCCCTCGCAGCGGCGAGCGCCGACACCGACCTGGTCGTCGACGTCGACGGCGAGCGGCACCAGCTGTCACTGCACGGGTTGGATACCGACGGGGTGCGGGTGTGCCACGACGGGCTGGCGCACCCCTGCACCGTCGCCTGCTACGCCGATGGGACGGTCTGGGTCAACTCACCTGGAGCCCAGTCGTTGTGGAAACCCGCATCACGGCTGCCCGACCCCGTGGCTGTCACCGCCGTCGGCGGCCCGGTGTCCGACCTCCCCGGCACCGTCGTGGCGGTCCGGGTCGCCCCCGGCGACCGGATCAAGGCGGGGCAGACACTCGTGGTGCTGGAGGCGATGAAGATGGAGCACGCCGCGCTGGCGGAGGGCCCAGGCGTCGTGCAGAGCGTCCACGTCGAAGTCGGCCAGTACGTCGAAGCCAAAGCCGCCCTGGTCACCCTGACCCGTGAGGACTTGTCATGACTCCGACACCGCTGCGTGTCGCCAACTGCTCCGGCTTTTTCGGCGACCGGCTCTCAGCCGCCAGAGAGATGGTGGACGCCGGCCCGATCGACGTCCTCACCGGCGACTGGCTCGCCGAACTCACCATGGGCGTGCTCCTGAAGCAGCGCAGCCGCGACCCCGAGGCCGGATACGCTCGCACCTTCCTGACCCAGCTCGACGATGTCTTGGCCGACTGCCTGGACCGGGGAATCCGGATCGTGTCCAATGCGGGCGGCCTCAACCCCCGCGCCTGTGCAGCCAAGGTGCAAGAGATCGCCGCCCGGCTCGGCCGCTCGGTACGGATCGCCGTCGTCGAAGGCGACGACGCCACGGACGCCGTCGCACGGGCACGGGCGGACGGCTGGACAGCTCCGCACCTGGACACCGGCGCCCCGTTCGCCGATCTGAGCGCCGAAGTCGACACCGCCTCCGCCTACCTGGGCTGCTGGGGCATTGCCGAGGCCCTTGCTGCCGGCGCGGAGGTCGTAGTCACTGGCCGGGTCAGCGATGCCTCGGTCATCGCCGGTCCCGCTGCATGGCACTTCGGTTGGGCCCGGAACGACTGGGACGCCCTCGCCGGCGCGGTCGTCGCCGGACACGTCATCGAATGCGGCACCCAGACCACCGGCGGCAACTACTCCTTCTTCACCGAGGTGCCCGGAATGGAGCGGCCCGGGTTCCCGATCGCGGAGATACACGCGGACGGATCGACCATCATCACCAAACACCCAGATACCGGAGGCGCGGTCACCGTCGAAACCGTGACCGCCCAGTTGCTGTACGAGATCGACGGCCCGCGCTACCTGAACCCGGACGTGGTGGCCCGGTTCGACACACTGTCCCTGCGGCAGGAAGGCCCGGACCGCGTCCGCATCAGCGGCACGCGAGGCGAGCCCGCCCCGCCGACGGTCAAGGTGGGCCTCATCACGACGCCCGGTTACCGCAACAGTGTCACCCTCGTGCTGACGGGCGGAGACATCGAGGCGAAGGCGGACCTGGCGCAGCGCGCGCTGTGGGCAGCCGTCCCGGGCGGTGAGCAGACCTTCGACGAGGTCGACGTCCGGTTGCTCCGTGCCGACATGTCCGACCCGGCGGATCCCGACGCCGCCGTTGCCCTGTTGACGATCGGTGTCACGGCCCGGGACCGCGTCGTGGCCGGTGGGCTGGCCCGTGCGGCGGTGGAGACCGGACTCTCCAGCTACCCGGGGTTCTACCTGACTTCCCCTCCCGGTCCCGGCTCCTCCTACTCGGTGTTCTGGCCGACCCTGCTGCCGGCCGAGGACTTCCAGCAGCGAGTCCTGTTCGAGGGACGGAACTGGGTGGCCGACCGTCCTCCTTCTACGGCGACCGGGGCCGACGCACCCCTCGATCCCCTCGTGACCGCCGACGTCACCGGACCGACCGAGCGCGTGCCCCTGGGCCGCCTCCTGGGTGCCCGGTCGGGAGACAAGGGAGGTAACGCGACGCTCGGTGTGTGGGCAAGGGACGAGCAGGGTTTCGCTTGGCTCGCCGGATGGCTCACCGAAGACCGCTGGCGCGAGTGGCTGCCACAGACCGCGGGTCTGGAGCTTAGACCGTGGTGGCTGCCCAACCTCCGAGCCGCCGGGGTGACCATCGTCGGGCTGCTGGGGCGGGGCGTCGCCGCCAACCTCCAACTCGACTCGCAAGGCAAGGGCCTCGGAGAGTACTTGCGCGCCCGGCATGCGGATGTGCCGGTGTTCCTTCTCAGTGGGAGGCGCTCGTGACCGAACTCGTCCACCTCGACACAGCGTCGGGGACTGCGACGATCACCCTTAATTCCCCACACAACCGCAACGCGCTGTCGCGCAGGCTGCGCACCGACCTGGCGGCACACCTCGCCACGGCGCTGGCCGACCCGGCCGTCAGGATTGTCGTGTTGACTCACGCCGGCCCGGTGTTCTGTGCCGGCGCCGACCTGAAGGAGGCCGCCGCCTGCTCCGACGAAGAGGACGCGAATCCCTTCCCGGCAATCCTCGAAACACTCTGGACTTCGCCGAAACCGGTCGTTGCCCGGCTGGCCGGACCCGCTCGGGCAGGTGGCCTGGGACTGGTGGCCGCCAGCGATCTGGCGATCGCGGTGGAGACCGCCACCTTCGCCTTCAGCGAAGTACGGATCGGTGTGGTGCCGGCGGTGATCTCTGTACCGGTGCTTCCTCGGCTGGCGCCACGGGCAGCACAGGCACTCTTTCTGACCGGCGCGACCTTCGATGCCATCCGGGCCGCGGAGATTGGCCTGCTCACCGAGGTGGTCCCCGCTGATCACCTTGACGCCGCGGTCGCCGCCCATGTCGACGCGCTCGCTCTCGGCGCCCCCCAGGCACTCGCGGCGACGAAGGAACTGCTGAGCGGAGGATCGGCCAAGACCCTGGCTGCCGACCTGGCGGCGATGGGTGAGCTGTCTGCTCGGCACTTCGCCTCGGCGGAGGGACAGGAGGGCATAACGGCATTCCGGGAGAAGCGACACGCCGCCTGGGTGCCGGAGAGGACCGCCTGAACCGTACCCGCCAGCCCGCTGGGGACGTGCGTAAACTGTGAGATGACACGACTCCGTGGGCGCGCGCCCCGGGACAGGAGGGAAGACGGTGGCCCGCCGGACCAACACCACGAATTCGTCCGACAAGGCTGCCGGGCGAGGCCTCCAGGAGATGGCACCGGTTCCGACCACCGCTCGCGGACGCCGCACACGCTCCGCTCTCATCCACGCCGCACGCGAGATGTTCGAAGAAGTCGGGTTCCGGGATGCTCGCATCTCCGACATCGCGGAGCGCGCCGGAACCTCGTACGGCGTCTTCTACCACTACTTCAAGTCCAAAGAGGCAATCCTCGGGGAGCTCTTCACGACCGTTACCGGCGAGATGTTCACGGCGTCGCGCCCCTCTCCCGACGTCCCGCCGGACCCGCTGAGCCGCATCGAGGACGCCAACCGCAAGTACCTGAAAGTCGCCCGCCGGAACGCCCGCTTGATCGCCGTGATCGAAGAAATGGCGATCAGAGACCCGTGGTTCAGCGAACTCAAGCTCCAGATCCGTGAGCCCTTCCTACAGCGCAACGAAGCAGGCATCCGCAGCCTCCAGAAACGCGGACTCGCCGACCCTGCCGTCGATGCCGCCCTCGCTGCCACCATGCTGGGGGGGATGGTGGAGCACTTCGGTCTGATGTGGTTCGTGCACGGGGTCCCCTGCGACGAGGACGCAGCCGTCGCCACCCTCACCCGTCTCTGGGCGCAGGCGATCGGGCTACGTGACGAGCAGCGCTCCGAGCCGTCACAGCTGACGGACCCGGGTGTCCCGTCTGACGAGTGATGTCAATGCCCGCAGCGCCCAACGCGAGTGGGCTTCCCAGGCGAACGGACGACTGTCAGCCGCTACGTCCGCCTCCTGCGTGAGGGCATGGTGGCCACGCCCACCGTCAGCACTGCCAAAGCCCCGTCGAGCCTGCGGACGAAGCCGTCGGGGTCAAGGAGATCCGCACGGCCTGCCCCGAGCTCGAGCCGCCCGAAAACACCAGGTCGAAGCCGCGCCGGGCGAGCAGGGGCCGGATCTCGCTGATCGCCTCGCTGATCGTGGAGCGGCCGATGCCGTACAGCTCGGCGAGCGCGGCATGCGGCAGGTTCGTGCGCAGGTGGACGAGGGTGAGTACGACGCGGTCGGTGAAGACCAGCTCGTGCGTGGGGCCGACCCCCGCCGCCCTCAGGCGCTCGTGGCCACGCCGCTCGTGCAGCGCCGCTTCGTGCAGAGCGCACCACGGCTCGGCCAACTCTTCGATCAAACCGCTGAGATGTTGGCGGGAAAGGCCGGTGAAGGCAGGATGGGACAAGGCCGCGCGGGCCCACTTCTTGGTCACACTCGAAGAACCCGCGCGGCCGTCCTCATGTCACGGCCGGACGGCCAGCAACTATCGCCGACCGGGCCGTTAGCGCACCTGAGCCCAGTTACGCTCTGCAGGTGTTGCGGCACTCGCCGATGCCACTGATTCGGGTGACCAGTTCGTCGTCGTCGGCCAGGAAACGCTGGGGGTTTCGCATAAGCCCGACACCTCCGGGCGTACCGGTCAGTATGACATCGCCGGGCTCAAGGGTGATGGTGCGGGAGATATAGGACACCAGTGTCGCGGGTCCGAAGACGAGGTCTGCGGTCTGTGCGCGTTGCACGACCTCTCCGTTGAGCTCGCAGACGAGTTCGTGATCCTCACCGGCCTCGTCAGGAGTGACCAGATAGGGCCCCAGTGGAGTCGTCGCCTCGAAGATCTTGCCGGGAAGCCACTGATCGTTGCGAAGCTGCCAGTCACGGGCCGACACGTCGTTGGCCACCGTGTATCCCGCAATGGCGGCAGCGGCGGCGGCCTCGTCGACGTCACGGACACGATCGCCGACGATGACGGCGAGCTCGGCTTCCCAGTCGAACTGGGCTGACTCCGATGACAACGGAATGTCCGCGTTGGCGCCTGTCAGGGTGAGGGCGAACTTGGCGAACAGCGTCGGGTAGGTGGGGCGGGGCAGGCCGACCTCCTCGATGTGAGGAGCGTAGTTCAAGCCGACGCAGATGATCTTCGCCGGTGAGGGGACTACGGGAACGAACTCAAGCCCGGCCAACGGGTGGCAGGTACCGTTGCCGGCCTGGGCGAGTGTGCGCCACTGGGGCGTCGCCAGAAGGGCGCCGACATCGGGTGCACCCAGCTCGACCGCTTGGTCCTGGTCGATGCGCACCGCCGCGCTGGAGCCGTCCTTCAGGGCAATAGTCGCAAGCTTCATCGTCAGACTCCGATCGTTGGATAAGCGTCGCTCGGCATGGTGGTCTCCGCCCCTTCGCGTGAGTTCGTCGTTCGTGTTGCCATGTCAGAGGAGCCCCGGGTAGCTGCCGCCGTCCAGTCGCAGGCCTACGCCGGATAGGTAGGAGGCATGGACGCTGCACAGGAAGGCGCAGGCCGCTCCGACTTCGGCCGGATCGCCGAGCCGACGCGCGGCGATGGACTCCGTTTGCCTGCGGCGAGCTTCCTCGACGCTGATTCCGTGGGCCTCTGCTGCGAGGGCCGCCATCTGCTGCTGTCGGCCCGAGTCAATGCGCTCGGGCATGAGCTGGTTGATGGTCACGTTGTCGACGACGGTCTGGCGTTGGAAGCCCTTCATCACGGCGGTCAGACCGGTGCGCGCGCCTGCCGACCCGACCATCAGTGGGTGGGGAGTCGCCACCATCGCCGAAGTGATGTTGACGATTCTGCCGAAGCGACGTTGCCGCATTCCGTCGACGACTGCGCGGACCAGGTCGATGGGCGCGAAGAAGTGCTGCGCGAAGACCGAGTCGAACTGGTCATCTGTGGTGTCGAGGAGTGCGCCGGGTTGCGGTCCAGCGCTGTTGGTGATCAGGATGTCGGGCTCGTCGCACGCGGCCAGGAATGCGGAGCGGCCCTCGGCGGTGGTGAGGTCAGCTGCGACCGCCCGGATCTCAGGGCCGGGTGATGCCTGTGTGAGCTCTTTCGCGGTGGCAGCGAGCTGTTCGGGATCGCGCCCGTTGAGCACGATGTTGACGCCTTCCGCCGCCAGGGCAGCGGCGCAGGCACGACCCAGGCCACGGCTTGAGGCGGACACGAGCGCCCAGCGTCCGGCAATTCCTAGATCCATGGATTCCTCACTAGCTGGTTTGTCGGGTCAGCAGTCTTTGTCGAAGTGTTGCGGCGAGCCGGTGAACTGACTGACGAGGGCGGCGCCGTAGTCGTTGCCGTTCGGCGTCCTCACCAGGGTGTGCACGTGGAAGGGCTGGGGTTCGGTGTTCGCGAGGTAGACGCCGGCGTGGTGGTCGAACTCGATGAGGATGACGGGGCTCTGGATGCGGTAGTAGAACGGCTCACCCTCACAGGTGCCACCGATCCAGCAGAACCAGGTGTCGTCAAGGTGAGCGCGGACGGCGTTGATCCGCGCGGCTCGCGGCCCATCGGGGAGGTATTGCAGGAAGACCTCGACGAGGTCGATCAGCCGATCCCGATCCTCGGCCGTGCACTCGACGAGGCGGAGCCCTTCGTGCGGAATCGTCCGGTTGTCCTGGAAGGCGCCGGCGAGGTGGAGTTCGTCGGCCGGATGCACTCGTCCGGGCGGCATGTCCGGGTCGCACTTGTCTGTGTACAGGATCGCCCTGTCGGCGTGCGGGTCGGACAGTCCCTGGACGAAGTCCCGGCCACCCCGTTCGTGATCGGTGAAGAGCCTCGTTCCGGCGTAGTCCCCAGTGTCGATCTCATTTGGCTCGGCCCCGAAGAAGACGGGAGTCAGAACTTGCTGATCACCGACGAAGAGGGAGTTGAGGCACAGGTGGTGGCCATACAGGCTCCAGCCCCATGGCTCCGTGGCCGACGGGGTACCGAAGATGTTGATGTTGTAGCTGTACTGGTTGAGCAGGCGTGGCAGGTCGACGAGCTCGCCGAGGAACTCATTGGTCCGCATGATGTCGCGGACGAGTTGGAAGCCTCGTTCACTGACGCTGGCGCGGACCAGATCCAGGGCGAGGGCCTGGACGGTGGCGTCGTGCTCCTCCAAGCGCAGACCGAACCGGTTGAGATAGATCTCGGGGTTCATCCATGCTCGCCACACCTTGCTCCCGATCGGGTGAGTAAGCTGCGCGCGCACATCCGGATCGAGCGCGGACAGGAGGGCGTCCGCCGCTCCCATCGCTGCTTTCGTGGGCGCAGACTCGGCGCCGCCGAGGGAGTACAGATCCGGGATGATCGTGCCATCGGCAGTGATTCCCTCGAACCTCGTGGACTCGAACCGGTCGGTCCACTCATTCAGAAGGTCGCCGATCACCGGCATGGTCTTCAACGCGTCGGCGAAGCTGGTGGCGTCGTGGCGTGCCAGTCCTGCCAGACGTGGATGGTTCAGCGGGTACAGGTGGTCTCGGAAGCCTCCGGGTCGCTCGTCGTCCGACTCACAGACAGCCTCCGGCCGGGTGCCGGCGAACAGGGTACGGACGGCCTCGTCGAATCCCGGCAAGTGGTCGGAGTCAGCCGCGATACTGAGGATGTGGCCGTCGGGGCGAACCAGCACGGCGCGTGCGGAGCCCAGGCCGACGTTTTCCACCCATGCGGCTACGTCGGCGGCACACGGGTCGAGAGGGACGACGGTCACCGGAACGGTGGGGCCGATCTCGGGTGCCGGCTGTTCGCTGTCGAAAAACAGCAGTGTGAACGCTTGATCGTCGATGAGATCGAGGACGGCGGTGCGGTGTCCATCAACGTTGAGCCAACCGTGCGGTAGGCGTCGACCGACGGTCGCACGGGGCTCGAATGTGGTGACGTCTGTGATCTGTGGTTCCGCCGTGTCGTAGGAGAAGCCCAACTGCAATGCGACCGAGTCGAAGTGAGGCCGCTGCTGTTCGATCGCCTCGTCGATGACACCTGCGTTTGCGGGATCGGCCACGTAGGCCTCCGCGGCCTCGTCCGACTGGGTAGCACTCCCGAAGACGTCGAGGGCAGATGTTGCTGAAAGGTTGGTGAGGCTCTGGTCAGCGTTGCGTCGTGCCACTGGCCGGCGCTCGGCTTCGTAGGTCGACAGGAGAGACTCCGGTGCCCAGCCGTCGAGCACTGCGGCCAACTTCCACGCCAAATTGTGAGCGTCCTGAAGGCCGGTGTTGAGCCCGAGCCCGCCGGTGGGCGGGAAACGGTGTGCCGCATCGCCTGCCAGGAAGACCCGGCCTACCTGGTAGCGATCGGCGACCTGGGCATACATGGTCCACGGCGTGACGGCGACGATTTCCACCGGCACGTTGTCCGCAGCAGGGCCGAGCGCTTCACGAACGTATGCGAGTGATTGATCTGGAGTGAACGCCGTCATGTCGACCTGCCCAGGAGGCAGTGCCACGCTGTAGCCCCACAACCTGTCCGGCTGGTACGACAGCAAACTCCCGCGCAGCTTTGTGCCAAGAATCCAATGGAGAACGCCAGGCCGGCTACGGGTGAAGGCGGTCAGATCCGCGGCGAATGTGATCGAGACCACCGAGGCGAAACTGTTGGCTCCGCGCATCGTGATCCCGAGCGCTCCGCGCACCGCACTGCCCGCGCCATCGGCAGCCACCAAGAACGCCGACGGCAGTTGGTATTGCCCACTGGGCGTGGCCACCGTACTCACCACACCTGCGGGCCCGTGTTCGGCAGCCACCCATTCATGCTCTCGGCGCAGATCGATCAGTGGCTCGCCTGCCACCAGATCGAAGAGCAGGGATTCCAACGCGGGCTGGGGAATGTTCAGCGTTCCGGTGGCGGCAGCATCACCGATGTCGTCGCCCTGCCTCTCGTACGGCAGCGTGCCGAAACACGCTCCCGTCATCGTGGTGACGAAGCGGACCTCCTTGGTCAGTTCTGCTGGTGCAGCAACAGTGCGCAGCTGGTCGGCGTTGATGGACAGTTCGCGCAGGATCTCGATGGAGCGCGGGTTGACGGCATGCGCCCGCGGAAGGGGGTGAGGCTGCCCCGCGCGCTCAAGCACCACCGTCCTGACTCCTCGGCGGGCGAGAAGCAGGGCCGTCGTTATGCCGACCACGCCCCCACCTGCGATGACAACCGGCGCTACGTCGCGTGCTTCTTCAGACATCGTCGTCCTTCCCAGATTCTGCGACCGACGGCCCTCAGGTAGCTCATGACCATACTTCATATTGAGAGTACTCTCAATAGGGGGCTGGATGTCGGCTGGCCTGGCGGTTTGCGCACCCGGTAACCTTGCGGGTGAACCACTACAGGCGTGGAGCCGTGGAAGGAGCAGGGGTGACCCGGCATACGGAGGGCCGCCGAGCGCGGACCCGCCTTCAGCCCGACGACCGGCGTGAGCACCTCATCCGTGCGGCAGTGCCCTTGTTTGCAAAGAAGGGCATCGCGGGCACTTCCGTCCTGACCGTGACGAAGGCGGCAGGGGTGGCGAACGGCACCTTCTATCACTACTTCGCAAACAAGCGGGAACTGGAGCGTGCCGTCGCCAAGGTAGTGATTCGCGACCTCACCGAGCAGTTGGCCGCCATTCAGCAGGCACACGGATACGGCGAGCGGATCGCTCTGGGCGCCATCGGGGCCATGAGGGCTGTTGCCGACGAACCGGAACTCGGTGCGATCATGCTTCAGTACCTTGAGGAGCGGCACGACGCGCTCGACAGCCCGCTCGTACAGCCGGATGACGATGTACGAGCAGGCGTCGACGCTGGCGAGTTCACCGTCGACTGTCCCATTCCGTTTGTGGCCAGCATGCTGGTGGCGACACTCGCAGCCGGGGCACGGGATGTGATCAACGGCGCCGATCCCGATGCCGTCGGCGAAGCTCTGGCCGTGACCCACCTGCGGATCCTGGGGGTGCCCAGAGAGCAGTCATCCGCTGTCACGAACAGCGCAAGAGGTTTTTGGAACAGGGCTTAGCTTGATCTTTAACCTGTGCGGCGCGGCCGTGGGGTCGTTGACTTCTTTCTTCGGGGTTTCTCCGTGTCTGTTTTGCGGACTGTGTGCACGTCATGGCGTGGGGTGGGCCGGGTGTTATTGCGGCCGGGTGGCCGTCCTGGGCCGGGGCGGGAGGGTTTCGCTGCCTGGGCGGGGCAGGCGGTCTTCCGGCAGCGTGCCCAGCTGAGAGGTCCATGCTGAGCAGTGGGTGAGCCGCGGGTGGAGCCGATCCCAGGCCCGGGCGGTGGCGGTGGCGGTGGCGGTGCCATACAAACGCGGTGTTCCAGATGGCCGGGTCACTGAAGACGAACTCGCCGCCGTGGCGGGGCGGGCGGCCCCGGGTGCCGGGTTCGCGTGCCGGGGCCACGCGGCGCAGGACACGGTCGGAGCGTATCCGGCCCAGCACCTGCACCGGCAGATCGTTGAGCAGGAAAGCCAGGCGGGGCACGTCGTATCCGGCATCGACCACGATGAGGATGTCCGGGTCGCCGTCCTTCCACTGTCCGGCCTCGATCAGCCGCTCGGTCAGCTCGCGCATCTGCCGGGCGGTGACTGTGGCGGCGTCGTCGCCCGGCGCCAGACGCAGGGCGACCAGCGGCGCGGTCCACGAGCTGCGGCCCGCCTCCAGCGCGCAGATCACCGAGTACGGCAAGCCGGGGGCGGGGATGTGCTGGTCCTTTCCACGTCCGTAGGTGTGGCACAGGATCCGCTGCGGTGAGGTGTCCGCGTCCGGCCGCAGCCAGCAGGTGATATCGGCGGCCAGGACCAGCCGGCCGTCCGCCGCCCGTGGCAGCGGCACCGCGGCAGGTGCCCGCCGCAGCCGAGCGAGGTCCGCTCAGCCCGCGGCCAGGACGTCATACAGCCCGCCGTGCCCGCGGCGATGCTCACCAACAAGCGACAGCTCCACCAGCGAGCGGATCGGGCCGTCCGCACACAGCACGGCATCGACCAGCTCGAACAGCGCATCCGAACGCTAGGTCGGGCACGAGTAGAACTCGCCCCGGAAGCGTGACAGTTCCGCGAACGGTGCCTGCCGGACAGCAGCGTGCAACAGACTCATCCCACGGCCTTCGTGCTGATCACGTGTATTCCTTAGCCGGAGCACATGGTCAGCCGAAGGCCTCCTGCGTGTACGGCAGTTACCAACGCGAGTGATCAAGTGCGAGACGCCGTTCGAGACCCCAGGTTAAAGATCAAGCTAAGAGCTTGGTTTTAGGAACGTGTTGTTCTACCGATCACGGTGAGCATCAGTTCGAGTGAGGTCGCACGACAGGGGCCTGCTTGCCGAACCCAGATTCCCATGGGTGACGGGGGTGGCCACACCCGCTGACGGCGAACGGGTCTGGATGGGACAGCGCACGCGCCCTGTGTGCATCCGGCGGGCAAACAACCGAGGCCACCGCCCGCCTGATCGACGGTGGACCGCCACGTAAGGAAGCGGGGCGGCGAAATCGGTCGCCCGGCTTCGCGGTGTCAGCTCTGGAGGAAGTCCAGGAGGTCCTGGTTGAACCTCTCCTTCTCTCCGGGGACGGCCGTGATGCCGTGGGAGCCGCCCTCGTGGACCTTGAGGGTGGCGTTGGGGACGATCTGTGCGGCCTTTCGGCTGGTGGCGTCGATCGGCACGATCTGGTCGTCGTCGCCGTGCACGAAGAGGGTGGGGATGTCGAACTTCTTGAGGTCCTCGGTGAAGTCCGTCTCCGCGAATGCCGTCACACAGTCCACACCTGCCTTGATGCTCTGGTGCATGGCCATGAGCCAGTACGCGTCCAGGTTGCCCTGAGTGACCTTGTTGCCCGGGCGGTTGGCGCCGAAGAAGGCCGGCGCGAAGTCCTTCCAGAACTGGGAGCGTTCGTTGAGCATGCCGTTCTTGATGGTCTCGAATACGTCGGCCGGCACGCCCTCGGGGTTGCTGTCGGTCTTGAGCATCAGGGGCGGGATCGCCGAGAGCAGGAGCGCCTTGCTGATCCGGCCGGTTCCGTGGCGTCCGATGTACCGGGCGAGCTCGCCGCCGCCCATGGAGTGGGCGACCAGGGTGACGTCCTGGAGGTCGAGCGTGGTGATCAGGTCGTTCAGGTCGTCGGCGAAGGTGTCGAAGTCGTAGCCGCCCCAGGGCTGACCGGACCGGCCGTGGCCCCGGCGGTCGTGGGCGATGCCGCGGAAGCCGTTGTCGGCGACGAGCTTCATCTGGTCCTCCCAGGCGTCCGCGTTGAGCGGCCAGCCGTGGATGAAGACGACCGGGCGCCCTGTGCCCCAGTCCTTGTAGAAGATCTCGACGTCGTCACGCGTGGTCAGAGTAGGCATAGTGTTCTTCCTTGTCGGTGTGCTGGTTGTCGGTGGGCCGGGCAGTCGGGCCTCCGAGGGGAGGAGTCCGGTGCCGGTCAGCAGATGAATGAGGAACTTCGGAAGGGCGAGGAGGGGGAGCAAGGCGGTCGGCCCTCTCCGGCCCATCGTGCGGGCTTCGGTGTGATAGGCAACGCGAACCACCGGGGGACTCCGTCCACTACCCGGTTGGCCTCCCTGTGCGCTGGGCCGCGCGGTGTAGGACGGTGTTTCGCGCGGAGGCCACCCGCGCTGTCGCCGTAGGGGACGGCACGGAAGCCACCGGGTGAAGGGGCTGAATCCCTCGCGGGCGACAACTTCCACGGGCGCACCACCACGATCGTCAGCTTCTCGGACAGGGTGAGGCGCGCCAGCTGCTCTTGGGCCGTGGCCGAAGCTGACGGATCCCGCGGGGTGGAAGTGCCGGGTCAGCCGCCAGAAGCCGTAGCCCTTACGAGGCCGACGCCGAGCAGAACGAGCAGGAGGACCAGGGACACGGCCTTGCCCTACGGTGGCCGCGACGCCAGCGGCGGACCCATGAGAGCGACGGAGAGGGCCAGGGCTTCCCACAGCCGCAGTTTGCGTGAGGTATGAGGATGATCGGGCACGGCTCTCCCGAGCGGAAGGGGCCGCATGGAGCGTGGCCCGAGACCCCCTTATGAAACATTCATTTCAAGTGGAGCGTCAAGGGCGGTCCTGAAATGCTTCTTTCATGAGGCCTCGGCCCTCCGCGCCACACCTCTTCCGCGGCCCGCATCCGCTCCTCGGTCGCCGGGCCCAGTCGGGCGTGCACGACGGCGTGCTGCCCGCGTGGGCGTAATGGGTGAGTCGCACAATGTCGTCCTGGTGGCGGCGGAAGTCGAAGACCACGCACACATCCCGACGGTTGCCGCGGCGCACAGTGGTGGCGCCGGGCATACCGGAGAGCGGTGCGGCCGTACGCCGTGGACGTCAGCTGCTCCGTGTGCCGGGAGGTCCGCGCGAACTGCGCGGGAGGTGCCAGGCAGACGGCGGTGCCCGTCGGCGGGGCGGCCGGTGGTCGGTGCCGCTGGGGCGTCCGAGGTCAGGGGACTCCGCTCAGCCTGTGCTCGCTTCCGCACTCCGCAGATCAGCGCTCCGAGCACGACCAGCTATGCCGTGTGGCCGCTGCCCAGGGCGCGAACCGGTGGCTACGGCAATGGCTATTCGCCCCGCAGTACGGCGTGTGCGTACGGTGCGTGTCCCCCCCCCCGGACACCAGTAGAGACCCCAGTTGATCTGGGGTCTCTACTGTGCAAGTAAAGCCATGGAAGGACTCCCGCCGGAACCGCGGATCGCAAAGGCTTCGGTTCTGGCGAAGACCGTGTGGCGAACCAGCGGGAAAGCTTCGTGGGAACCACGAGTTGCTCACCCGGCTCCTGTGGCCGCAGTGGCCGACACAGCCAAGGCCGCGGCCAGTTCGTAGCGCCCGGTAATCCCCAGCTTGCGGTAGGCACCGGTGAGATGCGATTCCACGGCCCGCAAGGAGACGACGAGCCGCTCGGCGATCTCCTTGTTGCTATGGCCCTGGGCGGCCAGGGCGCTGACGCGTTCCTCGCCGGGAGTCAGCAGCCCCGAGCCTTTTCCGGCTCGCCCGCCGGCGTCGCGTAGCCGTTGCCGCAGGCGGCTCGCGAGCGCGGTGGCGCCGCACCCGACCGCCAGCGTCCAGCCCCTCCGCAGCGTCCGGCGCGCGCCGGCGATGTCCCCGCGGTGCAGCAGAGCGCCGCCCAAGTCGTGGAGCGCACAGGAGAGTTCGAGACGTGCCGGGGTGGCGGTGAGCACGCTTGTCGCTTCACTCAGCAGCTCGATCCGCTGCCCGCCGGACGCCACCTTGCCCGCCATGCGCAAGGCCGTACCGACGGCTCGTGGGATCTCGCAGCGCCGGGCAAGGTCGAGCTCCTCCTCGACGAGTTCCCGGGCAGTGGCGGTTTCCCCCAGTGCCAAGTGCCCGGCGGCGGCCCGGGAGCGCCACGGACTGACCGCCGGGCTGACCGTCCCTGCGGCGTCTAGGTGTTGGCCGCACTCGTGCAGCAGCGACAGTCCCGTGCGGATGTCGCCCTGGGCGGTGCGCAGCGCCGCCAGGCTCATGAGGAACAGCGGTGTCTCCCAGGCGCCTTGGTCCGGCCCCTCGGTGGGGCGGCCGGCCGCCACGTGTTCCGCCGCGTCGACCCTGTCCTGTAGCAGAAGCGCATCGATTCTGATGGCGTCGAGGGTGGTCGCATACGGCGGTCGCCCAGCTGCGCGGCCCAGGTCCAAGGCTTTCTGCGCCGTGTCCAGTGCCTCCGTGACGTCCCCTCGGCGCAGGGCCGACGCCGCGTGGAACGCCGCGACCGATCCCTCCAGCAGTCTCTTGCCCGTTCCCGCGATCCCCTGGGTCAGCTGCACCCTCAACCGGTCGGCTGTGTCGAGTTCATCGAGGTGAAGGAGGCTCTGAGCGACGAAGTAGTGCAGCGGGAACGTCTCGTGCGACAGGACCCGCAGGTTTCCCGATGCCCGGTCGAGGAGTGCACGGACGGAGGACGCCGGGCGTCCTGCACGGAGTGCGCTGAACGCGTGCAGGGCGAGGAGTTGACGCTCGGCCGGTGTGCGTCCGAGCAGGTGGTCGAGGTCGGCCGGCGGCGTGGGTGCTGCCGTGCGGGCCGTAGGCCATTCGTACTCCGCCCAGGAGCGCAACACCCCTGCGCGCAGTTCGAGTTCCCGGTCTGCGCCCTGGGCCTCCGCCCGGCTGTGCTCCTCTCCGAGCAGACGATCCACTTCAGAGCGTGCCACACCTGATCCAGGGGCGAGCAACAGGCAGGAGGTCAGCAGGCTCAGGGCTTCCCGGCGGCCGGTCGCATCGGTCAGCAGCTCCAGTGCGCCGGTCGCATACGACGCGGCCTGGACGGCGTTGCAGCAGCTGGTGGCCACGGCAAGGCGCAACAGAACGGGGCCCTTTTCGGCGGCCTGTGGGGGCTGGCGCAAGGCGCAGCGCAGAGAGGAGGCGGCCCGGTCCGGTGCGCCGCGGCGCAGGGCCTCGTCGGCCGCCCTGCGCAGGACCGGCACGGCCCACGTGCCCTGCACCGGATCGGCGGCCAGCAGGTGGGCGGCGACTTCCTCGTCGGACCGGCCGTCAAGGTAGGACACATGGGCAGCGCTGGCCTGCTGCTGACCGAGTTCCTCCGCAGACATCGTCTCCAGGACGGTGTCGCGCACGACCCCGTGGACAAAACTCGGGGCGGTGTCCGCTCGCAGCAGGCCGAGACCCCGCAGGTCCGAGGCCGCCGCCCGCAACACTGCTTCCCCTCTTCCGCAGTGCGCGGCAAGCAGGTGCCACGGACTGCCGTCGCCCAGGAGAGCCAGCGCCTGCGCCAGGCCGACCGCCTCCGGGGATCCCTGGGAAAGCCGGTGGCGGATCTCCCGTCTGAGGGTGGGCGGGGAGACACTGCGGAGGCGGTCCTGGAACTCGGCAGTGGGCCGCAGGCCGCCGAGCCGAGCGTGGTGGAGCACGGCACGCAGGAACAGCGGGTGACCATGCGTGGTGGCATGGCACGTCGCGCAGAATGACGGATCGGGGTCCGCTCCGTCCCACACCGCCTGCGCCAGTTGTTGCACGTCCAGGACGCCGAGCGGCCCCAGGCTGATGGTGTGGCAGTGCGAGGGGTGCAGGAGCTCGGCAAGGAGCGGATCGGGACTACGGAAGTCGGCGGTGGGGGTGACGGCCACGATCAGTACCGGGCACGTGTCGGCGTACCTGAGGCATCGGACGAGCCAGGCGAGTGACGGCGGGTCGATCCACTGCACGTCATCGATGACCAGCAGGAGAGGCTGCTGGGCCGAGGGACGCTGGACGAGCCCGGTCAGCAGGGCAGCCATGGTATCGGGCCCGCCCGGCGCAGGCCCCGTACCCGGGACTTGCCGCGCGGACATCTCGTCGGCGAGCAGCGCCTTCCGCGCTTCTTCGCCGGCCGATGCGATCACCGGCTGGAACAGCTGCCGGACCACACCGAACGCGGTCTGCTCCTCCCGGGGGTGGCAGCGGGCCCGGAGGGCCAGAAATCTGTCGTCCGTCCGGCACCAGGCACTGACCAGAGCCGATTTCCCGATCCCGGCGGGACCTTCGAGCAGCACCACACGAGGCCGGCCCGTCACCACGTGACCGGCCACGGCGTCCAGTGAAGCCAACTCGTCGTCCCGGCCGATCAATGGCCAGTGCCCGTCACCGGGGCCGTGCTGCCGTCCCGAGGTCACGTCGTCAGCCTCCCGGACCGGACCGGATCGCCCCGTGGGAAGCCGCGGAGGCATCGGAAGGTTTCGGCTCATGGCGCTCCTCACACAGCGGTTATCCGGGGGTGATTGTCAACTGCGGCAACGGACGCACTCCGCTGCCGCACGCCCTCTGCCGGAAGACGGAAGGCTGCGCGTGGGAGTCTCGGAGTACGCGGGTGCTGTTCCATCCGTCAACTGACGCAGCGGAGCAGACCGGGCGACGGTGCGTCGCCCGCGGGAAGCTGCCCCGCTGCGTCTCCGCGTCCCACGCACACGGGTTCTGCCGGTGGCCGTATACCGGGCGGGGTGCCGGAGGCACCCCGTGGTCATGCGGCGCGCTGACCGGCTGCGCTCAGGGCCGGCGTATCCGGCTGATCCGTCCGCGGCAGGGTGGGCCGCCTCTGGGCAAGCTGCAGTGCGGCGAGGACGGCCACGAAGAACATGGTGACGATGCTCATCAGCGCGGCGGTCTCATTGATGTCCCCGGTCCACCATGTGTGGCCGGCCGCATCCATCACCGACTCGCTGCCACCGCTGACAAAGTCGGCAAGGTAGCGAGTCGGGTACTTGAGCGCGACGGCGCCGTACATGGCGATGGCTTGGTAGTAGTACGACTTCGGCAGCGGTATGACGTCGACCGTGGCCTCGCCGCGGTGGCGCAGGAAGAGCGCGAACAGCTGGAAGAACAGGTAGACCGTGAGGAACCAGCCGAGGTAGTTCACCAGCGGCACGCCGAAGAAGCCGCCCCCTTCCTCCCAGATCCAGTTCTGCTGCACGGTGGCCATGCCGGGGTCCATGCAGATGTCCCAGAAGACCATCGCGAACGAGGCGACGGCGGGGACGGCCACGGTGTTGAACAGGCGCGAACCCCTTCGCACGGGTCCGATCAGGACGGTGCCCATCACCCATGACAGATACCCGACAGCGATGTATGCGGGTCCGATGAGCAACGGTACGAGGAAGAGCTTGGCGCCCAGTCCGTCCGTGTAGTGGTAGTGGCCGAAGGGGAAGCCCGTGATGATGCTCAGGTTCTCCATGATGTTGCTGACGACCAGCGTGATGACGGCGAAGGCCACCACGGCCCGCCAGCCGTAACGCTTCGTGCCGTGCACCGCCCCGAAAACAATCAAGGGGACCATGAATGTCAGGTCGGCCAGAGCGCCGGGGAGTACCGGCGTCAGCAGCGTGCACAACGTGAACACGGCGACCACCGCCCACAGGGCAAGGCCGGCTGAGGCTTTGCCTCGCTGGTTCGAATGCTGGTTCATCTTCGCTGCTCCGATGTTCAGGGCTGCCGCCGATGCGGCGCGCGAGCCGGTCGGGCCGGCGGAAAAACCGACGACTGCGATAGTCAGAATGTAGAACTGATGAATCCGTTCGTCAATTAGACTGGCTGCCATGACAACCCCCCATCCGCCCGTCCGCGCCTACGCCGGGGTCGGCGCCTCCGAGCGCATCGCCGCTCGGCGAACGAAGCTGATCGAGGCAGCCCTCAAGCTCTTCACCACCCAGGGCTACATGGCCACCGGGGTCAAGGACCTGTGCCGCGAGGCCGGACTCACCGACCGCTACTTCTACGAATCCTTCGCCAACCGGGAGGCCCTGCTCCTCGCCGTGTTCGACACCGTGACCGAGCAGTTGCTGGACCGCATCACGCAGGCGGCGGCCTCGGGGCCCCAGACGTCCCCGGAGCGAGAGCAGGCCATGGTCGAGGCATTCGTGCGCGAACTCGCCGCAGACCCGCGCAAGGCCCGCCTGATCTTCATCGAGGTGCACGGCGTCAACGAAGCCGTGCGACAGCACGCCCGCGGCGGCATCGTGCGCTTCGTCCAGCTCGTCGCCGACATGATCCGCGACATCCTGCCGCCGGACACACCTGAGACCCAACTCCGCATGACGGCCCTCTCGGCCATCGGGTCGATGCATCAGGCGGTCACCGCCTGGCACAGCAAGGAAGTGGACATCCCGGCAGAGGCCCTGATCGCACACTGTGTCCGGGTTTTCGAGGCCGTCGTCCGGGCGGGCAGGTCGCACTCCTAAGCGCCGTTCGGATGCTGATCCGGGCAGCGCGGTGTCGCCGGGCTGTCCGGGTGGCAGAACGAGTACGCGCCCGCGAGATCGATGATGACGAGGGGGCAGCGCATTTTGCGGATCGTCCGTGGAGGCACCTGATCAGTGGTGGCCTGACGGCAGGCCCAGACGGTGCTGTGATCCGCGCAGGGCATGCCCGTAGCGAAATCGCCGAGGTGTCGTTCACCAGCGCGGACCGGGTCGGGGACGTGATCCACAACGTCAACGCCAAGGAGGCCCGCGTCGAACACCTCTACGCGATCGCCGACGGCGAGGTCATACCCGAAGACGGCGAGTCACCTTCTGCCTGGACGAGTTCGGCCCGCTCAACTTCTCAGGGGTGCGTCGGCCTGACCTGCGGAGGAAGCCGGCCCAGGTCGTGCTCTGCCGTTCGGTTGAGGGCGGGATGCAGCGAGCGATTTCCCCTCGCCGGCGGCCGAGAACGTGCAGGTCGCCCTGGAGGTGACGCGGAACGTGCGCCCGGAGCCCTGAAGAGAAGGGCTCCGGGCGTGTACGTATGCGCGGCAGGGTTCGCGGCTAGTGCGGTCGGCCTACTTCCAGTTGCCGAACTGCTCGACGTACGCCTTGCCGCTGACAGGACGGCCCTTGTACGTGCCGGAGACGGAGGAGGCGGCCTCGTTCTTCTTGAGGTCCTTGCTGGAGCCCTCGGGGGTGGGGATCTCCTGCAATATCGGCCTCGCTGTCACCGTGAGGGTGGTGTCGAGGCTGGGGATGCGGACGGTCCACTTGCCGGCGTAGCGCTGGCCAGTGGCGGGGCTGGTTTCGAAGCGGGCCGCGTCGCGGGCGAGCGGTTCGACGGTGACGACGCTCTGGGAGCCGTCCCGGTGCAGGACGGTGGCATAGTGCTCCTCTTTGCCCTGCGTGTCGAAGAGGTCAGCGAGGTTGATGAACTCGCCGTTATCGAGCTGGATGGCCATCCAAGTCCACTTGTGCACCTGGGACCAGTCCCATTCGCCCCACTGGCGGTCGAGCCAGGACTTCCCGGTGACCTTGCTGGTCTTGCCGTTGAGGGTGAGCGTCCCGGAGGTCTTGAGGTTGGGCAGGGAGTAGTAGTAGCTGGAGCCGCCGGCGAAGGGGATCAGCCCGTTGCCGCCGGGGTACATCACGTGGCCCTTGGCGCTCAGCCGGAGGTCGAGGCTGCCCTCGGGCAGTTTCGCGGTCAGGTGCATCGCGTCCATGGTGCCGGTAAGGCGCGCGTCGGGCATACGGACGTCGAGTTCCTTCGAGGACACGCTGAAGTCCCCGGCGTCGAAGCGAGAGGTGTGCGCATAGTGCTTGCCGGCCGTGACATCGGTGATGGCGAGCTGGGCCATGCCGTCGTGAGCACCACCTCGTAGCCATACCTGTGCCCATTCGCCGATACGTGCCCGACCGTGAACCACCACTCGTCGGTGGCGTCGGGATGGGCCGCCATGTCAGCCGGCAGATTCACAAAGGTCGGGAAGGCCTGGGAGGTGCCGGAAGCCCTTTCGGCAACGGCCCCGGAAGAAGCCTGGGAGGCGTCGGCAGCGCGTTTGGCCACGGTCTCGGAAGAAGCCTGGGAGGTGGCCGAACTGGCCTGCGGTACAAGGGCGACGGCGGCTGCAACAGCAGCGGCAATAGCCAGACGATGAATCTTGTATGTCCTGAACCGGGAGGTGAGGGGCATGAAATGGCCTTTCCTTCTGGGTGCTCGTCCGGTCAAGTCGCGCTTTGACCGCGTGAACGTCGGATGCGAGCAGTTGTCGGATTCTGTGGCTCACTTGCGGCCCGATGCGGCGGACTGCGGGCACGGTGTGCCGGGCGGGCCGAACTCCTGGACGTCATGGGGGTGTTCCGTCGATGACGGAGGACGGCAGCAACGGGGCCCGGCAGCCGCTCGACGCCACTCACGTCGCCAAGCTCAGATGCTCGTCACTTCCGGATACCGGACGTTCGACGTAGGCCAGGCGTCACCTGACTGCCCTGGCCTCGCTGGTTCGAGTGCTGGTTCATCTTCGCTGCTCCGTTGTTTAGGGGGACGCCGATGCGGCGAGCGAGCAGGTCGGGCCGACGACAAAGTCGACGATCTCGATAGCCAGAATAGTAAAACTGAAGAACCTGTTCGTCAATTGGGCTGGTGGTCATGACACCCCCTCCGCCCGCCCGTGCCTACGCCGGGGTCGGCGCCTCCGAGCGCATCGCAGCTCGGCGAACGAAGCTGATCGAGGCAGCCCTCAAGCTCTTCGGCACCCAGGGCTACATGGGCCACCGGGGTCAAGGATCTGTGCCGCGAGGCCGGACTCAACGGTGCTGTTATCCGCGCAGGGCATGCCCGTGGCGAAGATCGCCGAGGTGTCGTTCACCAGCGCGGACCGGGTCCGGGACGTGATCCACAACGCCGACGTCTTCGACTCGCTCTACCCGAAGGCAAAGGCGGCCGGCCCAAGGCATTCACCCCCCGAACGCCGGGAGGCCAAGAAGATCGCCAAGTCAAGCCGGTCGAGCACGGCCTGCCGTGCTCGACCTTGAGCCTGGCTGAACTGGCCGACTTCCTGGACGCCGAGGGGGTGGTCGACGACATCAGCCACGAGGGCCTGCGCAGCCTGCTCCGCGAGGAGGGCGTGCCCGGGGTTGTCGGCCTGACTGCGGAGGAGCCGGCCCAGATCGTGCTCTGCCGTTCGGGGAGGGTGGTTGCCGTGCTTGCGGAGGATCTTCCAGACGGTGGAGGCAGCGATCTTGATCCCCAGGGCTGCGAGTTCGCCGTGGATCAGGCGATCCTTCCTTGAGGCATTCTCCCTGGCCAGGCGCAAGGGCCAGGGCGCGGCTCGATCGGATGGTGGGTGGGCGTCCGCGACGCCTGGGTACGCAGATGGCGGCATGGCGTCGCCTGAGCAGTTCACGACGCCAGCGCAAGACCGTGTCGGGGCGGGCCAGGAGCAGAAGGTGCCGTGGGTCGGGGAACACGCATGCGCCCGCCCGGACGGTGAACTCGATGCGCACCGCGGGCCGTTGTCGGAGAAAACGGCTCCGAGGAGTCGGCGGGAAGTCGAACCCGGTCGATCTGTAACGTCATGCGGCTGGTGAGTGCGAGAACTGGGGAGAAGCTCACCGGTCCGGGGCTGCCCGGGACGCCGGACCGGTGAACCGTCAGCGGGCAGCCGCTATGGCACCGGTGCGCACGGGAGCGGCGGTGCGGTGTGCGAGGTGGTCGGCCGTGACGCCGGGGGCGGTCTCGACGAGGACGAGCCCCTGGTCGGTCACGTCCAGGACGCCGAGGTCGGTGATGATGCGGTGGACGCAGGCCTTGCCGGTGAGCGGCAGGGTGCACTCCTCAACGATCTTGGGGCTGCCGTCCTTGGCGGTGTGCTCCATCAGCACGATCACCCGGCGCGCGCCGTGGACGAGGTCCATGGCCCCGCCCATGCCCTTGACCATCTTGCCGGGGACCATCCAGTTGGCCAGGTCACCCCGGGCCGAGACCTGCATGGCACCGAGGACGGCGGCATCGATGTGACCCCCGCGGATCATGCCGAAGGACAGCGAGGAGTCGAAGAAGGACGCGCCCTGCCGGACGGTGACCGTCTCCTTCCCCGCATTGATCAGGTCGGGGTCGACCTCGTCCTCGTGAGGGTACGGGCCGACGCCGAGGATCCCGTTCTCGGACTGCAGCACCACGTCCACCCCGGCCGGGAGGAAGTTCGGCACCAGCGTGGGCAGGCCGATCCCGAGGTTCACATAGGAGCCGTCCGCCAGCTCGGCTGCCGCCCGGGCGGCCATCTCGTCCCTGTTCCAAGCCATCAGCGCCGCACCGTCCCTCGTGCCGGAGGCGCGGAAACAGTGCGCCGTTCGATCTGCTTGTCCGCCGCCTGCTGCGGCGTCAGTGGTATGACCCGCTGGACGAAAACCCCCGGCAGGTGCACCTCGTCCGGGCTCAGGGCGCCCGGCTCCACCAGTTCTTCCACCTCGGCGGCCGTCACACGACCGGCCATCGCGGCGAGCGGGTTGAAATTCCGCGCGGAGCGGTGGAAGACGAGATTGCCGTGCCGGTCCCCCTTCGCAGCCCGTACGAGCGCGAAGTCGGTGGTGATGCCCCGCTCCAGCACATACGGACGGCCGTCGAAGTCCCGGACCTCCTTGTGCGGGGAGGCGACAGCGACGGTCCCATCGAAGGCGTAACGCCACGGAAGCCCGCCCTCGGCAACCTGGGTGCCCACACCGGCCGGGGTGAAGAAGGCCGGGATGCCGCAGCCGCCGGCCCGCAGCCGCTCGGCGAGCGTGCCCTGCGGTATGAGCTCGACTTCGAGTTCTCCACTCAGGTATTGGCGGGCGAACTCTTTGTTCTCACCGACGTAGGAGGCGGTGACGCGGGCGATGCGGTCGGCGGCGAGCAGGACGCCCAGGCCTTTGCCGTCCACTGCGCAGTTGTTGGACACCACGCTCAAGGCCGTAGCGCCCTGTTCGTAGAGCGCCTGGATCAGGACGTCGGGTACGCCGCTCAGGCCGAAGCCACCGACAGCGAGCGATGCCCCGGCGCCGATGTCCCGGACCGCGTCGGCGGCGGTCCTGCAGACTTTGTCCATGCTTGGTTTTCCCTTCAAGACGTTGCGGTGACCGGCGAGGAGATGGTTTCCGTTGCTGATGTGCGGCGAACGGTGGGAGTGGAGAGCGCCGATGTGCGGGGCGTTCTCGGCCATCGTGTGAGCGAGGTCCGCACAACCCTGTTGTTGTTCCGCTCGGCGGCACGAGTGGGGTCTACCTGAGTTCTACGTCCGGCCGGTCAGGAAGATTGCGAACCGCGAACAGCCCTGTGCCGGGTGTGCTGTTCCAGCATCAGCCGGGCTGTCGTGGCCATGGCCTCGTCGACCATTTCTCCCTCGAACGACACCGCACCCGCCCCGTTCGCCTGTGCCTCCTCCACGGCGGCGATCAGCCGTGCACAGCGGGCGAGTTCGTCGGAGCCGGGCGAGAAGACTTCGTTGATCACGGAGATGTGGGAAGGGTGAATTGCCATCATGCCCTCGTAGCCGAGGGAGCGGTTCTGTTCGGCGAAGGAGCGCAGTCCTGCGAGATCGGCGATGCGGGTCCACAGTCCGGCGACCGGGTGGAGCGCCCCCGCCGCCCTCACGTCCAGCAGGACCCGGGAGCGCAGCGCCAGCGTCTCCGTTCCCTCTGGGCTCCAGCGGTAGCCGACGGCGCGCTCGACATCGCCGCCGGCGCCGGTGAGGGCGCCCAGGTACGCGACGCGCGAGGCGGCTGCCGCGCAGTCGTAAGCCTCTCGCAGACCGCGAGCCGTCTCCAGCAGGGGCACCAGGGCGACCTGTCCCCGGGGCAGGCCCTGTTCGCGTTCGCACCAGCCGAGCAGCCGGTCGGCGAATCGCACGTCCTGGGCATGGCGCACCTTGGGGAGCACGATCCCGGTGAGCCCGGGGCGTACGACCGTGCGCAGTTCCTCCGCCGCCGACCAGCCGTCGAGTGGGTTGGTCCGGACGAAGAGCGCCGGATGACCCGCCGCGTCTGCGGCGGCCTGCGCGATGGCTTCGCCCACCTGTGCACGGGCGGACGCTCTGCCCTGTTCCGGCACCGCGTCCTCCAGGTCGAGGATCACCGCGTCGGCGCCGGCCGCCTGCGCCTTGGGCAGCCAATCCGTCCTGGTTCCGGGCACGAAGAGCAGGGAGCGCAGCGGGGGCCGGGCCACCGCCGCCGCGTCCGCCTCATACGACATCGTTCTTCTCCAGATCCGCCAGTTCCTCCTCGTCGAGCCCGAGCCATTCCCGGTAGACGAGGTGGTTGTCCTGCCCCAGGGCGGGTCCGGTCCGCCATACCTTCCCGGGGTTCTGCCGGAAGTGGGGGATCACCGCCTGCATCTGCACCGGGCCGAGGTCCGCGTCGTCGACGGTGACGATGTCGTCGCGCTCGGCGTAGATGGGGTCGGCGGCGATGTCCGCGGCGCTGAACACCCTTGAGGCCACTACCTCGTTGTGCGTGAACGCTTCCAGGCACTCGGCGGTGGTGCGCTCCGCCACCCAGGCGCGCAGGCCTTCGTCGAGCCGTCGGCGCCCGGCATGCTGCTGCTCCGCCGTGGCGAACTCCTCCTCGGGCAGCCCGAGCAGACGGGCAATGTTGCCTACCGAGCGCAGCGTCGCGGAGGTCACCGTGATCCACTCGCCGTCGCGGGAGCTATAGGTGTTGATCACCGCCGCGGGGGCGACCGCCAATTGGTTGCCGGCGCGCTCAGGCACCGTCCCCAGTTGATCGTGGACGATGACCTGCCACTCGACGAGCCGGAACAGGGGCTCGAAGAGGGCGAGGTCGATCCATTCGCCGTCGAAGTCGGGGTCGTGATCACGGCGGTGGAGGGCAGCGAGGATGGCGTAGGCGCCCATCAGCCCGGTCACCGCGTCACCGTGGGAGAAGCCGGTGTGCACGGGCGGGCCGTCGGGGAACCCGGTCAGATGCACCACTCCGCTGCGCGCCTCGCCCATCTTGCCGAAGCCGGGTGCGTCGGCCTGCGAGGAGGTCGCGCCGAAGCCGGATATCTGCAGCAGTACGGCCTTCGGGTTGATCCGGTGCACCGCTTCCCAGTCGAGCCCCCAGCTGCGCAGGCGCCCGGCACGAAGGGTGACGATGACGACGTCCGCCCAGGCGATGAGCCGGTGGGCGACGGCCCGGCCGGCCTCGTGGTGCAGATCCAGGGTGACCGAGCGCTTGTTGCGCCCGGCGACCTTGAACCACAGGGGCTGGCCGTCCTTCTTCGGTCCCATCGCACGGGCGGCGTCCCCGGAGCCCGGGGGCTCGACGTGCACCACGTCGGCTCCCTGGTCGGCGAGCATCGAGCCCGCCAGTGGGCCGGCCACCACGTGGGCGAACTCGACCACTTTCAGCCCGTGCAGCTGCCCGTGTCCGCCGGTATCCCGATACTCATTCGACACCACGGTGCTCCCTCGCCCTCGTTGTTCTTGGCTCGCATCGGGCCGCGAACCGGCCGCTGTGGCCGGCCCGCTGCTCCCGAGGGCTCCAGCGTGCCGAAGCAAAGAAATGCCTGTCCAGCAAAAGAAGACCATCAATCCATGCGCATTCCGCATAGATTGACGGGGGAGTGGCCGGCTGTCGGCGTGCGGTCCGGATGCGCCTCAGGCCCAGGAGATCCCGGGCGGGAGGTCGCGCCCCTGCTCCCGGTATTGCTCCAGTGTTTCCAGGAACCGGTGCGCCGCGAGCGGGAGGGTTCGCCGCGCGCGCAGGGCGATGTCCAGGCGCCGGTCGACCACCGGCTCGACCAGCGGTCGGTAGACGACGGGCCCGGTCCCCATGAGCGGCAGTACCAGGGCGGGCATCGCGGACACCCCCAGGCCGGCTGCCACGAGTCCGCCCACCGTCGCCACGCTTCCCGCCTCGGCTGCCGGTGCCGCGTGCGCATCGACCTGGGCGAATGCCGCGTCGGTGAGCCGGCGCACGCTCGAATCCCGTCCGACGGCGAGGAACGGATGGCGAGCCAGGTGCTCCCATTGCACCTCCTCGCGGTCGGCAAGCGGATGGCCTTCGGGCAGCACCGCGACGAATCGATCCCGGACCAGAGGGCGGTGCTCCAGCTGATCCGACGGCTCGCCGACCGTGGTGATCGCGAAGTCCGCGTCTCCCGACAGGACCCGGCCCAGCACCGACCGTTCCAGACCGTCCATGAGGCGCACCGTCACCTGCGGCCGCTGCGTGCGGAAGGCGGAGATCACTTGCGGCAGCAGCACCGCGGCGACCGAGGGGAGGGTGGCCACGGCGACCGTTCCCGACTCGCCGAGCAGGAACCGCTCCAGCTCCTTCATGCCCGCTCGGTGGGCGTTGACGATCTCGTCGGCTACCCGCAGGGCCTCCACGCCGGCGGCGGTCAGCTGCACATTGCGGGTGTCGCGTGCGAGCAGCTGCGCACCCAGTAGCCGCTCCAGATCCGCGACCGCGCGGCTCAGCGAGGACTGCGAGACGTGCAGCTCCGCGGCGGCCGCGGTGAAGCTCGCCGCCCGGGCGACGGCCGCGTACGCCGCCAGCTGACGCAAACTGGCTTCCATGGCCAGCGAGCATAGGCGATTGATGCGCAGACCGCATGGATAGATCTCGGTTCGATGCTGGACACCGATCTGTCGCCGCTCGGACACTCATCCGCAACGCATCGGCAGCCTCAAGGCGCCCCGCTCCCCCGCCGCCGGGAGCCGTATTCGAGAAAGCGAGCGACACCCATGCTGGCAGCTCTGGGTTTTTCCACGATCGGCATTTTTCTGTTGCTCACCATGACCAAACGCGTATCGGTCCTGGTGGCCTTGGTTCTGCTCCCGGTGCTGGCCGCACTCGCCGGCGGCTTCGCGGGGGAGCTGGGCGGGATGGTCCTTGACGGGCTCTCCACGGTGGCCCCTACCGGCATCATGATCGCCTTCGCGGTCCTGTACTTCAGCCTGATGGTGGACGCCGGCCTCTTCGATCCTCTGATACGCGGGATCCTGCACGCCGCCCGGAACGATCCGGCGCGGATCACCGTCGGCACAGCCGTCCTCACGATGTGCGTGGCCCTGGACGGTGACGGCGCCTCGACCTTCCTCATCGCCGTCTCCGCGCTGCTGCCCGTCTACAAGCGACTGGGAATGAGCCCACTGGTGCTCTCCGGGGTCGTCTGCCTGGGCGCGGGCGTGATGAACATGATCCCCTGGGGCGGCCCGACGGTGCGGGCCATGGCGGCGCTGAAGCTGGACAGCTCCGAGGTCTTCACGCCGGTCCTGCCCGCGATGTGTTGCGGCATCGCCTGGGTCCTGCTGGCCTCGTATCTGATCGGCCGCCGGGAGCGGCGCCGTCTCGGCACGCTGGTGCCACAGGGCGGGACGGACGCCGGCACGGAGCGGGACGGGAGCGAGCAGCCCACCCGTACGGTCGGGGACGGTCCGGGCACCCCCCGGGTGCCGGCGCGGCCTCGGACCTGGCTGAACATCTTCAACCTGGTACTGACCATTGCACTGTTGGTCAGCCTGGTCCTGGAGGTAATGCCGCTGCCGGTGCTGTTCGCTCTTGCCTTCACCCTCGCCCTGCTCGTCAACCATCCCACCTGGGAAGGCCAGCAGGCACTGCTCGAAAAGCATGCCAAGAGCGTGGTACTCGTCACCACAATGATCTTCGCGGCCGGTGTCTTCACCGGCGTCCTGACCGGAACCAAGATGATCACCGAGATGGCCGAGGCGTTCGTATCCGTCGTCCCTGACTCCCTCGGCGGCCACCTGCCGGTGCTCGTAGCCGTCACCGGGATGCCGCTGAGCCTGGCCTTCACCCCGGACGCCTACTACTTCGGCGTACTGCCCGTGCTCTCCGAGACCGCGGCCGGCTTCGGCACCGACCAGGCCGAAGTCGCCAGGGCCGCCATCCTCGGCCAGATGACCACCGGCTTCCCCCTCAGCCCGCTCACCGCCTCCACCTTCATCCTGATCGGCATGAGCGGCGTACAGCTCGGCGAACACCAGCGCTTCATCTTCCGCTGGGCCTTCGCCACCACCCTCGTGATGACCGCCGCGGCGGTGCTCACCGGTGCCTTCTCCCTCTGAATCTGCTCCACTTCACCTCCTCCACCCGCCCAGAGAAGCGGCCCTCGTGGTCGAGCTGCCCTTCCTGCCCCGCCGGTGTCCTTGCCGGTGTTGGCCCGGCTGTGGCGCCCGGAACAGGAGCAGCGCAAGGTCGGCATCGCCGCGGCCACGCTCCGCTTCCCAGCCGCCTGCCACCACGGCGGACGTGTGCGCGTGGGCATCGCCGTCTCTGGCCTTGATCTTTAGCTGTAACCGTGTGGTCAGCTCCAGAGCTTGACAGCCAAGGGTGCAAAGATGTCATATGTCCGCATTTCGAATCCGATCCAGGCCTTCCGCGGCTGCTCGCAACGTGGACAGTCCCGCTCGCAGCCGGCGAAAGGGCCCGCGTTCGGTACTGAGTGTCCGCAGTGTCGTCGGCCAGATGTTCTTGCTGCAGCTGGCGGTCGTGCTGTTGCTGGCCATCGGGGCCGTCGTCATGCTGGTGCTGGCCGCCCAGCGCCAGAGCACCCGCGAGGCCGGCAATCGTTCACTCGCCGTCGCGCAGGGCTTCGCCAGCTCTCCGGGGCTCGTGGAGGCTCTTCAGTCCCGAGATCCCACCACGGTGCTGCAGCCGCGGGTCGAGGAGGCCGGGAAGGGCTCCGGCGTGGACTTCGTGGGCGTCCTGAACCGGGCCGGAAACTACTACGCCGCTTCCGTGCCGGGCCGCATCGGTCTCCACACCACTACTGACATGGCTCCCTTGTTGGCTGGGCGGACGGTGAGGGAGGAGGGTGTGGGCTCTCTCGGCCCTCAGACACGGGCCTATGTCCCCGTCAAGCAACCCGATGGCTCGGTAGTCGGCGCGGTCGCCGCCGCGATCACGATTGAGCATGTCGGCAACAGGGTCGCGGAGCAGCTGCCGGCCGTACTGGGCGCCACCGCCGGCGCGGTGGCCGTCACCACGGGCGGAGCGGCGCTGCTCAGCCGACGGCTGTTGCGCCAGACCCACGGCCTGGGCCCGGCCGCGATCACGCGGATGTATGAGCACCATGACGCGGTGCTGCACTCCGTGAAGGAAGGCGTCCTCATCCTCGACGAGGACGGTCGGCTGCTGCTCGCCAACGATGAGGCGCAGCGCCTTCTCGATCTCCCCCCGGAGGCCGAGAGCCGGCACGTGGACGAGCTCGGCCTCCCACCGCTCACCGCCGAGCTCCTGGCGTCGGGCCGGGAGGCCACCGACGAGGTGCACCGGGCCGGGGGCCGACTGCTGGCAGTCAACCAACGGCCCACCGACCGGTACGGAGGCCCCCCAGGCAGCGTCGCGATGCTGAGGGACTCCACCGAGCTGCGGGCGCTGTCCGGCAAGGTGAAGGCTGCGCGGCAACGCCTCAAAGTCCTCTACGACGCCAGCGTGAGCATCGGCACCACCCTTGAGGTGACCCGGACCGCCGAGGAGCTGGCCGAGGCGGCCGTGCCGGAGTTCGCCGACTTCGTCACCGTCGACCTGGCGGAGTCCGTGCTGCACGGCGAGGAGCCGAAGGGCACGGAGCAGAAGCTGCGCCGCACCGCCACCACCGGCATCCGGGAGGACCATCCGCTCTACCCCACCGGCGAGCTGATCAGCTTCGTCTCCTCCAGCCCACAGGTGAAGGGCCTGGCCATCGGGCGGGCGGTCCTTGAGCCCGACCTGCGCACCGCGACCGGATGGCGGGCACAGGACCCCGAGCGCGCACGGCGGATCCTCGAATACGGGATCCACTCCCTGATCACCGTCCCACTGTCCGCCCGGGGCGTCGTGCTGGGAGTCGCCAGCTTCTTGCGCTCGGCGGAGCCCGAGCCCTTCGAAGAAGATGATGTGGCCCTGGCCGAGGAGTTGGCCGCCCGCGCCGCGGTCTGCATCGACAACGCCCGCCGGTACACCCGCGAACACACCACCGCGGTGACGCTGCAGCGCAGCCTGCTGCCCCGCGGCCTGCCCGACCAGGGTGCCCTTGAGGTGGCCTACCGCTACCTGCCCGCCCACGCCGTCGGCGGCGACTGGTTCGACGTCATCCCCCTGCCCGGCGCCCGCGTCGCCCTGGTCGTCGGCGACGTCGTCGGCCACGGCGTGCACGCCGCCGCCACCATGGGACGCCTGCGTACCGCCGTCCACAACTTCTCCGCCCTCGACCTCCCCCCGGACGAGCTCCTCGCCCACCTCGATGAACTGGTCGCCCGGACCGACACCGACGAGACCGCCGAAGAGGACAGCGCGGGCATCACCGGCGCCACCTGCCTGTACGCCATCTACGACCCGGTCACCGGAAACTGCGCCCTGGGCCGCGCCGGCCACCCCCCGCCCGCCGTCGTACACCCCGACGGCACCATGCAGTTCCCCGACGTGCCTGTCTCTCCTCCCCTGGGTGTCGCGAGCGGCCTGCCCTTCGAGACCGCCGAACTGCACCTGCCCGAGGGCTCCCGCCTCATCCTCTACACCGACGGGCTCATCGAGCACCGCCACCGCGACCTCGACGCGGGCCTGGACCTCCTGCGCACCACCCTGACCGGCCGACCGCACCTCACCTCGGAGGAGACCTGCCAGACCGTCTTCGACACCATGCTCCCCGAACGCCCCAGCGACGACATCGCCCTGCTGGTGGCCCGCACCCGCCTGCTGGACCCCGCCCAGGTCGCCGAGTGGGACGTGCCGTCCGACCCCGCGGCCGTCGCCCCCATCCGCACCCAGTGTGCCCGCCGGCTGCAGGAGTGGGGGCTGGAGGAGATCGCCTTCACCACCGAACTGATCCTCAGCGAGCTGATCACCAACGCCATCCGCTACGGAACCCAGCCCATCCGGGTCCGCCTGCTGCACGACCGCACCCTGATCTGCGAGGTCTCCGACGGCTCCAGCACCTCCCCTCACCTGCGCCGGGCCGCCACCACTGACGAGGGCGGACGCGGCCTGTTCCTCGTCGCCCAGTACGCCCAGCGCTGGGGCACCCGCTACTTCCCCCGCGGCAAGGTCATCTGGTCCGAACAGGCCCTCCACGACGGAGCCACAGAACCCAGCGCCGACCTGGCCGACGCCCTGCTCGACCAGTGGGACGAATGAACCACCCCCGTTGAGCAGACCCAGCCACTCACGCCGCAACAGCAGTGGCACCGCGCCAACCACCAACAACGGCTCGGACCACCACCTGCGTGAGTCCTCGCCTCGCTCGGACTCACCGGCGCGGAGATCAACGCGGGCGGCTTCCTGCCCACACAACAGCCCCTATGACGGGGGTCATGACTGTGTGGACCTGACCAGGTGGAACACCTCGCGGGCGGCGTAGCGTTTGAGGCATCGGACGATCTCGCGTCGGGTCTTGCCCTCCTTGGTACGGCGTTCGTAGAGCGCCAACCCGGCGAACCACGCGGTCAACGCATTAGCCGGGCGGGAGCAATTGTCAATACCTGTAAATCAGTAGGGTCGGGAGAGTTCCTACACATGGCCCTCCCGCTCCTCAAGGCTGTGCTGTCAGAGTGGCCGTTTGGCAGCCGATGTGTGCCGTCGTTGCCGTCATCACCGTCGCTGGGGCACCCTCCGAGCGCAGCTCGCGAGCGCGGAGTCGGGTTGTTCTGCCGCCCCTCCTGCGCCGTGGTCTGCCGGTCACCGTGCCGATGCTGGAGCCGCCCTCACGGCCGGAGCCCCGTCTCTGGAATCCACGCGTGCCGCCAACCCCCTCGACTGGTCGGGCGGCTCGTCCAGTTGGGCCACGGTGTGTTCCTCCCGTCGCAGCAGACCAGGTGACGTGGGGTTTTCGGAGCCAGTGAGATCAGCCCGGGAGGGGGATGAACAGCAGGATGCCGTGGGCGGTGGCGGAGGTGTAGCAGGAGCTGCCGGGGAAGGCGGCGGTGTAGAAGGGGGTGGCGATGGCGAAGACGGGGACGATGGCGTTGTGAATGGTGGCGGTGCCGTTGGCGTCGGTGACGGCGGTGCCGAGGTTGACCGGGCCGAAGAGCGTGGTGGCGGTGAAGGTCACCGGCTGACCGGCCACCGGCATCCCCGAGGTGGTCTTCAGGGTGGCGCTGAGGGTGGGGATGTAGAACTCGGGCAGCGGGGTCAGCCGGAGCCGGATCGTGCCTGGCTGCCCGGTCAGCGTTGTGGGAGTGGCGTTCACGGTGACGGGGGTGCTGGTGGAGGAGCCGGTGAAGCAGCTGTCACCGCCGTAGGCGGCGGTGAGGGTGCCGGTGGTCAGGGCCGTGGTGGTGAAGCAGGCCTGCCCTGAGGCGTTGACGGGGACCGTCTGGGTTTGGCCGTTGGGGAGGGTGAAGGTGACCGTGCCGGTCGGCACTGTGGTGGTGGCTGTGGTCGGGGTGACGGTGGCGCATACCGTCACGTTCTGACCGCAGGTGGAGGGGTTCGGCGTCACCGACAGCGTCGTCGTTGTGGGGTTGGGGCTCACGGTGACGGGGGTGGGGTTGCCGTTCACGGTCGCGGTGAACGTACCGGCGGTGTAGGTGTGGGTGGTCTGCCCGCTCCCGGTGGCGTCCAGGGGGACGGTGACCGTAGGGCTGCTGTCCCCGAAGTTCACCACCGCTGTTCCGTTCGGAGTCCCCCCAGAAATGCTGAACGTCACCGGTTGCCCGCACACCGGCGCCACAGGCGAGGTCGTCACCGTCAACGGCGAGATCTCCGTCACGTTGGCCGAATTGGCGTTGGTGACGTAGACGTTGCTGTTCGGCGCCGCCGCCACCGAGAACGGGAACGCCCCGACGGGGACGGTGGCCAGGACCGTGTTCGTGGCGCTGCTGATCACCGTCACATTGTTGGAACTGCTGTTGCCGACGTAGACGTTGCCGGTCGGCGCCACCGCCACCCCGAACGGGCCCCCGCCGGTGGGGACGGTGGCCAGGACCGTGTTCGTGGCGCTGTCGATCACCGTCACGTTGTTCGAAACGGTGTTGGTGACGTAGACGTTGCCGTTGGGCGCCACCGCAATCACTCCCGGGACCGTGCCGGCGGGGACGGTGGCCAGGACGGTGTTCGTGGCGCTGTCGATCACCGTCACGTTGTTCGAGGTCTGGTTGGCGATGTAGACATTGCCGTTCGGCGCCACCGCCGCCGCGCCCGGGAAACCACCGGTGGGGAGGGTGGTCAGGACGGTGTTCGTGGCGCTGCTGATCACCGTCACGGTGTTCGCGTTCCGGTTGGCGACGTAGACGTTGCCATTCGCCGCCACCGCCACCGCGTCGGGGACCGCGCCGACGGGGACGGTGGCCAGGACCGTGTTCGTGGCGCTGCTGATCACCGTCACGTTGTTCGAAGTGCTGTTGGCGACGTAGACGTTGCCGTTCGGCGCCACCGCCAGTGCGAACGGGCCCCCGCCGACGGGGACGGTGGCCAGGACGGTGTTCGTGGCGCTGCTGATCACCGTCACGGTGTTCGAGCTCTGGTTGGTGACGTAGACGTTGCCGTTCGCCGCCACCGCAATCATGGCCGGGCCTGAGCCGGCGGGGACCGTGGCCAGGACGGTGTTCGTGACACTGTCGATCACCGTCACGTTGTTCGAATTGGCGTTGCCGACGTAGACGTTGCCGTTCGGGGCCACGGCCACCGCCAGCGGGCTCGTGCCCGCCGGGATCGTCACCGTGGAGAACGCCGCACTGAACGGCGCGGCCACAAGCCCCCGTACAGCGGGCACCACAGATCCACCGGCCGGTACAACCGGCCGAACCCCGCCGGCTACCGCCGGAGCTCCCAACCAACCCGTAGTCGGCTTCATGACAAACCTCTCTCAGCTGAGAGGGCCGCCCAAGAACTCCCACCGGGGCCCGCGTCGTACAGCGCCGGAATACGCGAACCGGATCACCGCTTGCACACCGGGACAGAGAGAGGACACACCGACACGTACCACCCACCGGCGCACCGCAGGGGTTGCCCATCTCTCCCCGGAGAGATGGGCAACCCACCGGAAAACGGTCACCACCATTAACCCGAAATGGCCAATAAGACACCACCATATTGACCCGACTTTCACCCGGACGGACCAACACACAGCCCCACCCGGGCACGTCGTTGGAGAGGACGAACTGGCGCGCAATGTGGCCCGGAACGTGGAGCTGGGCAGGGGGACGAGGTGAGGCGCGTTGACCGCCCGCCCACCACCGCTGTTGGGCGGACTCGACGAGCTTGAAGACCATGGCCAGGGCTGCGGTGCCACGGGCCCGCCGCCGGACGGTGGAGAAGGTCGACTCGATCGGATTCGTGGTCCGCAAGGGGATCCAGTGCTCGGCCGGGAAGTCGAAGACTCCCCAGCGGGAAGGTGCGCCTCCTTCCGGCAGGAGTGATCCACAGGCGTCGACCTTCGCTCCGCTGGTACCAAGCGCCGCGTCCCGGGGGCCGACAAGTTCCTGACCGCGGCTCCCGCCGAGGCGGGAGCATGGAGCGGGCCGCCGGCACCCGGCTCCGCCCACTCCGCGTAACCGGCCAAGCGTCCCGCCGATCGATTTGCCCACGCGACATCCGGCCCGTCGGCCTGGAACGCTCGGCACAGATGACGGCTGTCTTGCCGGGTGCTGGGATCCAAATGAGGTCGGCCGGTGTCGGGAAAAGACGGCCCACAGGGGCCGTCCCCGAACGCAGGAACCCCCGCCGGCAAGCCGACGGGGGTTCCTCACCTCTCACGCGTGCTCTCACTTGCGTCTCACAGACTGTGTGGACGCCCCCGGACTCAGGGCCCCGACATGGCCTGGGGAGTCATTCCCTGGTTCGGCTGGACGCCCCAGGACACGGGTCACGACATGTGCCATGTGGTACCCAACGCGGCGCCCAGTACGAGTACGGGGGCATCGTCGGGGCCGTCGATCCGATGCTGCAGGGTCTTCTCACTCACCCGGCCACGCTACCGACTCTTTGACGCGGTCCTTACACCCGGGTCAGGAAGAGCCGTCGGAGCATGGCCGCCGACCGTGCCCGAAGCAGGCTTTGCGCAGGTCAGAGCCTCAACGTGGAGACGACGTCGACCATCGCGTGCCCCGGCTTGCCGTAGCTCACCGTGATCTGCTGGTACGGATGCGGTGCCTTGCTCGTGATCAGGGCCGGGGTCTTCTGGCCCGGAGAAGCGGCGTTGCGGGGTGGGCGCGGACAGCTCACTCACGCCTTGCACGCTCTCAAATCTCACAGCAGCCCCTATGACGGGGGTCATGACTGTGTGGACCTGACCAGGTGGAACACCTCGCGGGTTGCGTAGCGTTTGAGGCATCGGACGATTTCGCGCCGGGTCTTGCCCTCCTTGGTGCGGCGTTCGTAGTAGTCCAGGGTGCGCGGGTCGAAGCGCAGGCGGGTCTGCACGATTCGGTGGAAGGCGGCGTTGGCCTGCCGATCGCCGCCGCGGTTGAGGCGACGGAACTGCCGACTGCCCGAGGAGCGTTCTACGGGGCTGACCCCGCACAGCGCTGCAAACGACGCCTCACTGTGCAGACGTTCCGGGTTGTCCCCCATCGTGATCAGCAAAGTGACGGCCGTGGGCGATCTACGGTGTGGTCCTCCACGTGCCTCTCTCGCCAGGCGTCGGACGGTGGTGAGGCAGTCCGGGATGAAGGCGGCCAGGTCGCGCAGGACCTGGGGGCAGCGTGTGGGCGAGGAGGACGAGCACGCCCCAGCCGGCCGGCATGCATCCGACGTCGATGCCGAGACCGGTCAGCCAGATGTGCATCAGACCTCCTTGCTCCCGCAGCAGCCGTCGCCGCAGCCGCCCGCCGGCATCTCGGTAACGGTGCTACTGGGCATCGGGGTGCAGCAGGAGTCGCCGCGCCAGGCGTCGCGGCCTTCCTTGACTGCCACGGCGGCGATCACGATCGCGGCGATCGGGTCTGCCCACGTCCAGCCGAGGGTGGCGTTGGCCACCAGGCCCAGCAGCAGGACGGCGGACAGGTAGGTGCACAGCAGGGTCTGCTTGGAGTCCGCGACGGCCGAGGCCGAGCCCAGCTCGCGTCCCGAGCGGCGTTGGGCGGCGGACAGGACCGGCATGACCGCCAGCGACAGAGCGGCGAGCACGATGCCGGGGAGGGAGGGTTCGGCTTCGCCGGTGCCGGCCAGGGTGCGGAGGGACTCGGCGGTGACGTAGGCAGCGAGGACGAAGAACGAGATGGCGATGATCCGCAGTGTCGTCTTCTCGCGGGCTTCGCGGACTGCGTGATCCGCGGCGGAGAACTGCCAGGCGACGGCGGCGGCGGAGGAGACCTCGATGACCGAGTCCAGGCCGAAGCCGATCAGGGCGGTGGAGGAGGCGAGGGTGCCGGCGGTGATGGCCACGGCCGCTTCGATGACGTTGTAGGTGATGGTGGCGGCGACCAGCAGGCGTATTCGACGGGTCAGCACGTCCCGGCGAGCCGGAGAGGGGCCGGGGGATATGGGTATGTCCGCCATCAGCAGCAGTCCCTCTCTTCCGCGTCGGTACAGGTCCGGTCCGTCTCCACGGCGACCACGGCGGTCCGCAGATCGTCCAGGGCGTGGCCGAACCGTGCGTCGGCGAGTTCGTAGCGGGTGCGTCGCCCGACCGGTACGGCCACGACCAGGCCTCAGTCGCGCAGACAGGCCAGGTGGTTCGACAGTCGAGTACGGGAAATCCCCAGCCGGTCGGCGAGATCGGAGGGATGGGCCGGGGCCTCGCGGAGCGCGAGCAGCAGTCGGCAGCGGATGGGGTCGGCAAGAGCGCGGCCGAAGCGCACCAGCACCTCGACCTCGGAAGCAACGGTCAGCACACTTCAACAGTACATGGAATCCTGAATTCAGGGAATGGTGCATCCTGTCGCGGCGCGGACCCCCGCCATCCGCGCCGAGACCCTTCAGCGACTGCCCCTCGACTACGAAGAGTCACACAGCCAAGCCCAGCGGAAGGCGGGAGCGACAGACTCGTCCAGCCGCGGTGACCGCCGCACCTGAACCACGTGAAGAACGCTGGACATGTCCGCATCCGCATAAGCCGCTAGCTGTGCTGTCCCGGCACGTTGGTGACGCGACATGCCCTGGCTGGTGCTTGAACGAGGTGAGGGCCTTCTGGCTCGGTGGGGATTGCGACATCTACCGCCGAGTGCAGGAGGCCCTCGTGATCCACCGTAACGCCCCGCTGACGCCGACCGGAAGGCTGCGTCTGGCCCGGTGCGTCGTCGACGACGGCTGGCCGCTGCGCCGGGCCGCAGAACGCTTCCAGGTCAGCCACACCACCGCTGCACGCTGGGCCGGCCGCTACCAACTGCACGGCCGGGCGGGGATGAAGGACCACTCCAGCAGGCCCCACCACCAGCCTCACCGCACGTCCGCAGCGGTGGAGGACAACATCGTCCGCATGCGACGCGAGCACCGGATCGGCCCACTGCGACTGGCCGCCCGCGCCGGCGTCGCAGCTTCCACCGCCCACCGGATCCTCACCCGCCGCGGCCTGCCGCCGCTGGCCGCAGTGGATCGGGCCACCGGTGAGCCCGTCCGCCGCTACGAACGCGCCCGTCCCGGCGAGCTGGTCCACATCGACGTCAAGAAACTCGGCCGCATCCCCGACGGCGGCGGCCACAAAGTCCTCGGCCGCGCGGCCGGACGCAAGAACCGCAACGGAGCCGGGCTTGCCTACCTCCACACCGCCCTGGACGACCACACCCGCCTGGCCTACACCGAAGACCTCCCGGACGAGAAGGCAGGCACCTGCGCGGGCTTCCTGACACGGGCCACGGCATGGTTCGCCGCCCGCGGCGTCACCGTCGAACGCGTCCTGACCGACAATGCCTGGTCCTACAGCAAGAACACCTGGCGCCAGACCTGCCGCGACCTGGGCATCCAGCCCCGCTGGACACGGCCCTGGCGCCCGCAGACGAACGGCAAGGTCGAACGCTTCCACCGCACCCTGCTCGACGAATGGGCCTACCACCGGCCCTACACCTCAGACGCCGAACGGCAGGCAGCGTTTCCCGACTGGCTGGACTGGTACAACTACCACCGACCCCACACCGGCATCAGCGGCCACACCCCAGCCAGCCGCGTCACCAACCTCTCCGGACAGCACATCTAGCACCGCCGACCTCCCTGCGAACCGGTCACAGCACTAGGCATACTGGCGGGCACGCCACCAGGTAGGAGCCAGCGTGTCGATGATCCACAACCTCCGCAAAGCAGTCCGCATCCCGAGCGCGCGCCCTCACGGCGTGGACCTCAGCCATCCGGCACGGTCGCCGCTCGGCAACTCCGTCGTGAACTGCGTGGTCTACGTGGACGGTGTGCGCCAGCTCAGCGACTGCCCGGCGCGCGAGGCGATCGAGCGGGTCCGCGAGACCGGCAGCGGCTTCGTGTGGATTGGCCTGCACGAGCCGACGGAGGAGGAGTTCTCCGGCATCGGCGAACTCTTCGGCCTGCACCCGCTGGCTGTGGAGGATGCCGTGGATGCCCACCAGCGGCCGAAGCTGGAACGGTACAACGACACACTCTTCACCGTGCTCAAGACCGTCACCTATGTCGAGCACGACCGTCTCACCGCGACCAGCGAGGTGGTGGACACCGGCGAGATCATGGTCTTCACCGGCCCCGACTTCGTGATCACTGTCCGGCACGGCGGCCACGGCTCGCTGGGGCCGCTCCGCGAAAGCCTCGAATCGGTGCCCGGTCATCTGGCCAAGGGCCCCTCTGCCGTACTGCACGCCATAGCCGACCACGTCGTCGATGACTACCTGGCGGTCGTATCCGCCGTGCAGGACGACATCGACGCGGTGGAGAGCGAGGTCTTCTCGGCTCACGGGGGACGCGGCGTGGATGCCGGCCGGATCTACCAGCTCAAGCGTGAACTGCTGGAGCTCAAGCACGCCGTACTGCCGCTGGACCGGCCTGTTCAGTTGCTCGCCGAGCAGCCCACGCAGCTGGTCGATGGCGACATCCGCAAGTACTTCCGTGACGTCGCCGACCACCTGGCCCGGGTCATCGAGCACGTCACCGCCTGCGACGAGCTGCTCAACTCGATCCTTGAGGCCAACATGGCCCAGGTGACCATGGCTCAGAACGAGGACATGCGCAAGATCAGCGCCTGGGTCGCCATCATCGCCGTGCCCACCATGGTCTGCGGCGTGTACGGAATGAACTTCGACCACATGCCCGAGCTGCGCTGGACGTATGGCTATCCGCTGGTCCTCGGCGTCATGGCCACCGTCTGCTTCCTCATGCACCGCGGGTTCCGCCGCAACGGCTGGCTCTGAGGGCCCGTTCGGCCGGCCATGCGATAACTGGGGTGTCGCCGCCCCCTCGCCGGGCACAAGTGCTCCTGTGTCAGCCCGAGTTGGTGGCGAGGTGGCTACGTCTGTCCTCCGCGATCCATTGCAGCACGGTGGCCGAGGGCCGCCTGGCGTCCTTGAAGACGATCCAGCAGATCGTCGACACGTTCGGCGTCCGCCACTCAACGGTGCTGGGCCACCTCGACAAGACCAAGACCGCCCCCGCCAGCCGAACAAGACCTCGGCCACCAAGACCTGACTGCTGCTTTGCATCTGGGTTCGGAGAAGAGGAGTCGGGGGCCGGGTGGGACCTCCGGGTGAGGTGCGGGCATCAGCGCTGACGATCCTCCTGGAGCTGCCCCTAACTGCCGCGGCAGTAACCATCTGGCTCCGTACATGAATGGCCGGCCAGGGAACGGCCCTGCCTGGCAGTTCAGCTGCGCGGCCTGGTCTATGCGCGAATCCGGAAGCTGCTGCTCAGGCGATCCATCCCTCACCGTGTCGGTGACGGTCCAATCCCACAGCTGAAAACTCGTCCTCTCCGGCGCTCGCCACCACGCCCAGCCGTCGAAGTGCCTGCGAGACGGCGCTGCCGGCTGGCGGAAAGGGCTGGCCCTCCTGTACATGGAGCGGTCCCAGCACGATGGTGCCGCCATCCCACACGGCAGCCTGCTGCTCGCCCACACCGCCGAAGTACGCGGCTTCCACGTAGGCCACCGGCCCAGCGGTTGACCAGTCGGCGAGGGTCTTCTCGAACCCTCCCGACAGCCGCCAGAACCCCAGAGCGCCCGTATCGCTGCAGTCCGCGACGGAATCGAAGAAGGCGTCTGTCATTGGCATCAGCGACAGGCCCTGTCCGAGCGACGCCATCCGAGCACCAGGCAGATCCCGCGAAGCGGCGCGCAGCACCTCTTCGCCAGCGATCACTGCTTGCAGGTCGTAGCCCATCCCAACGCCCCCTCCACCGATCGGAGGCCCCATCTTGGCGCACGAGCCAAAGCCGAACCCGCGCGGCACCCCCGGCCAAAAACGGCCACGCCCCAGCGAGTTCTCACCAGAGCACCGTCCAGACCCCTCGATCCCGCTGGTTTCTCTGTGTCACCGCGATGTCGGTCCTCAAGCTCTAAGGACGCACCCGGCGCGCCACCGAATCCTTGTCGCCTCCTTAGCGCTCTCGACCATACCGCGACCCGCCGCACTGTTCTATAAACGCTATAACAGAGCGACAGCGGGAGCCCGAACGTGATCCTCAGCCTCGACCTGGACAGCGAGGTGCCGATTTACCAGCAGATCCGGAACCGGATCGTCGAGGCCATCGCCTCCGGTGAACTCGTCGAAGGCAGTTCGCTGCCCTCGACCCGGCAGCTCGCCGTCGATCTGGGCATCAATTTCCACACCGTGAACAAGGCGTATGACTTGCTACGGCGGGAGGGGCTCCTGCGGATCAACCGCAAGAGCGGCGCCCTGGTGCAGCGTGACGCCCGCACCGGACCGCCGCAGCCCGGCTTCACCGACGAGTGGGAGACACGGCTGCGGACGCTGCTCGCCGAAGCGGTCGCCCACGGCGTCGGCGATCCAGCGGTGCTGGACAGCTGCGGATCCGTCCTGACCTCGTTCACCTCGTCGGCACTTGCCGCAGGCGGCGCGCACCACGGCACGAAGCAAGGAGATTCGGTGTCATGAACAGCGGAGCATTACTGGTCGACGCGGCCGTACCACTGCTGGTTCTGGCAGTGGCGTGGCTGACGCCCTCACTGACCAGTCCGACGCTGCCCTTCGGGGTGCACATACCCGCCGTGCGGGCGGACTCTCCGGTGATCGCTGAGCAACGCAAGCGCTATCGACGGCTGGTGGGCACGGCCGGCGGAGCGCTGGTCGCCCTGAACGTCGGGCTGTCGGCCACGACCCATCTGGTCTGGCCCGGCGTGGTGCCGGCACTGATCCTCGCTGTCTGCCTGGCCGCCTTCCGCCAGGCCCGGGTGGCGATCGCGGCGGCCAAGCGGGACGAGGACTGGTACCGCGGCCTTCGCCAGGGCGTGGTGACCGACACCTCGCTCCGCACTGATCCGGAACGCTTTCCCCATCTCTGGTCGATCCCCGCGCTGCTGATCGTCGCGGGCACGGTGGTGACCGGCATCGTCCTGTACCCCTCGGTACCCGACCGTTTCGCCGTGCACTTCAACGCTTCCGGCATCCCCGACGGCTTCGCCACCAAGTCGGTCGGCAGCGTGTTCTTCCCGGTCTTCGTGCAAGCCGGGGTGACCGCGACGATCCTGGTGCTGTCCTGGTTCTCGTTCCGGGCCCGGCCGGAGCTCGACCCAGCGCGACCGGCCGACTCCGCGCGCAGGCACCGCCGTTTCTCGGTGCGTGCCGTGATCTCCCTCCTGCTGCTGGCCGGCTGCGTCGACGTGTCGATACTCGCCGGGGCCTGGCCGATCTGGCATGCCGACCAGAATCTGTCGCCGGTGCTCGTGTTGCTGCCGCTCCTGACCGGTCTCGCCATCGTCGTCGGCGTCGCGCTCCGTACCGGGCAAGGAGGTAGCCGCCTGCCCGCCGCGGACGACGGGGCACCGGAGGAGGAGAACTCCGGTGTGGTCCGACGCGACGACGACCAGTACTGGCGCGGCGCGGGATCGCTCTACGTCAACCGTGACGACCCGTCGCTGTTCGTACAGAAACGGTTCGGTTTCGGCTGGACCTTGAACTTCGGCAATCCACGCGCGGTGCTGCTGCTCGCGCTCATCCTGGGCTTGTCGCTCGCCCTGCCGTTGATCGTCCGCTGACGTCTGGCGGAGTCAGATCTGCTGACCACCACCTTGCGGACCACCACCTTGCGGACCACCACCTTCCTGAATTCTCACCCCGTTGGGAGAACACATGCGTGGGAGTACTACCACCTGGCGGCGCTGCACACTGGCCGTACTCATGGCCGCGGTCGCCCTCACCACGGCCGGGCCGGTGTCAGGGTCGGCTGAAGCGGCCACATCGACCCGCTCCCCAGCGCTCATACCCGCCAGCGATCGCCAGGTGCGGTTCACTGCCGACGGCACCACCGCGTACGGCACCGTGCACATCCCCGCCCATCGCGCGGGCCACCGGCTAGCCGCCGCCCTGCTGATCCCCGGCAGCGGCCTGACCGACCGCAACGGCGACCAGCCGCCCGCGTCCACCCCGCACACCCTCGCCCTGTTCGCGAGCACCCTCGGCGATGACGGCGTGATGAGCATGCGCTTCGACAAGTACGGTACCGGCCGTACCGGATGGGGCCGGTACCAGAACTCCGACCACATCGACATGGCCGCGTACACCCGACAGGCCGTGGCCGCGTACAACACCCTGCGCGCCCAGCCCGAGGCCGCCCCGAACGGGCTGCTCATCGTCGGGCACAGCGAGGGAGGCCTCCAAGCCCTGCTCGTAAGCCGCACCGTACGGCCGAAGCCCGCCGGGCTCGCGCTCATCGCCCCGCAGGCCACTCGACTCCTGGACGCGGTCGACGATCAACTCGCGGGCATCTTGGACCGACTCGTCACATCGGGGGAACTCAGCCCTCAGCAGGCGCAGTTAAACAAGGCAGGCGTGTCCCGGGCCATCGCGGACTTCCGCGCCAAGCGCCAGGTGGACACCTCAGGACTGCTGCCCTTCGTCGACTCCTTGCTGAACGGAATGTTCGGTCCGCACAACGCCACCTTCGTCCGAAGCGACGACGCCATCTATCCGCCGGACATCGCCCGACGCGTCGCCCGCGGCACCCGCACCTTGGTCACCTGTGGCACCGCGGACACCAACGTGCCGTGCCGGACCACGCCGCCATTGCTCGCCGCTCTGGCCACGGCCCACACCACCGGCCCCGGGCTACGGATCCTGCCCGGCCTCGACCACTACCTTCACCCCGCGGGCACCCCGGCCAACGACCAGATGATCGCCCCAGCCGCGCAGAGTGCCCTGCACGACTTCGTCCGCCCCTGGCGGCGCCTCACAGCGAGCTGAGCAACTCACGCGTGAGGGACACCAAGGACCACGGCCGCGGCCCGGTTCTGGCCGTCAGCCCTGCTGAATGGTCGGCGTTCACGGGCTTACTGATCGTTTCCGAATGCGATGCGTAGTCGTCTCAAGCAGATGATGGAGCAGGCGAGTTCGAGCAGTCCCAAGTGGAGGTCGGCACATATCTCGTAGCAGATCCGCAGGTGTTTGAACTGGTGGAGCCAGGCGAAGGTGCGCTCCACCACCCACCGCGTCTTGCAGAGTTCGGAGCCGTGCGGGGTGCCGCGGCGGGCCATCTTCAGGCTCCGGGCCTCTCGAATGCCTGGTCGATCGCCAGGGCGAGTGAGGCCGCGTGCTACTCCACGTGGCCCGTCAGCGTGTATTCGTCGCCCCTATCACCAACCATGTCACGCCAGTGCTTTTCAGCGGAGCGGATGAGGTCGTCGCCGAGGCGTTCGAGGAATCGGCCTGCCAGGGCAAGCCGGGATCCAGCAGCGGTCTCGGCTCCGAAGAGCTCGGCGCCGCGCAGCGCGGTGGCGGCGAACCGCTGGTTGGCGGCGACGCTGGCCGCGACGGTCCGCAAGCCCGCCTTGTCGTCGAGGAAATACCGGTGGCGGCGGCCACGGTCATCGCGACCGCGGCGGATCAGATCCTGCCGTTCCAGCAGGCGGACCGCGTGCGAGATGGTCGCCGCGCTGACTTGCAGGTGCTGCGCCATCTCGATGGCGGTGCGACTGCCGGTCTCGGAGGCGAACAGGCAGGCCATCACGCGGGCGGCGGTGCGCGGGAGGCCGGTTTCGACGAGTGCTGTGGTGAGGTCGGTGACGAACGCGGCCGTTGCGTCGGGGTAGGGGCCGAGATGCTCGATGGTCCGCTGCACCGGGGCGGGCTGCGGCCGGCGCCGGGCTCGGTGGGTGGTCGCGAGCTGTGCCAGTTCCGCGCGGTACCGGGCAGGTCCGCCGTTGCGCGCGACCTCGCGGCTCACCGTCGAGGCGGGACGGTTCAGACGTCTGGCGATGTCGGCGTAACTCAGGCGCTGCGCCAACCCCGCGGCGATCTGTTGCCGGTCGGCTCGGGTCAGCCTACGTCCTGGCATCGGGTCGGTTCCTCTGGTTCGGTCGTCTCGGCACACAGTGTGTGCACTGGTCGCCGACCGTTGCAACATCCCTTCTTTCGCCGTGCGTTGACCGTCAATGTCATTGCAATCGACAGTTCCGTAGCTGACCAGCGCAAATAGCACGGTCCCGAGGAGATCGCCGTTGACTGGCATTTCGACTCGTACCTAACGTTCGGCTCCGATCGCCGAACACGGGTGTCAGGTGGTCTCCCAGGGAGAAGCGAGGTGGCAGCGCGGCCAAGGTCGCCGTCGAGCTGATCTCCAGACGCACCCCGAGTCGTCCATGCGATCCGTCCGCCGAACCGATTCCCATCGACTCCCGGTGAGACGCAGCAACAGATGTCGATCGATTGTCAGGAGCATTCCATGCGAGCCAAAGGCATCACCTACGACACGGGCTTCACTCCGGGCGGAAAGAGTTCGCGGCCCGTCTTCGACGCCGACGCGGTGCGACGCGAGATCCGCGTCATCGCAGACGACCTGCACTGTGGTGCCGTGCGGATCACCGGCGGCGACCCTGGGCGACTGGCCCTTGCGGCCCGGCACGCCGCCGATGCCGGGCTTGAGGTCTGGTTCTCTCCATTCCCTTGCGAACTGTCCGCCGAAGAGCTGCTGCCCTACTTCGCCACCTGTGCCGATCGCGCCGAAGAGGTGGGAGCGGACGTCTTCGTCGCCGGCTGCGAGCTGAGCCTGTTCGCCGCCGACATTCTCCCCGGAGACGACAGCCTCGCCAGAATCGAAGCCCTGATCAGCGGCGCCCCCGAGACAACATTGGCCGGGCTCGACGAGGTTCCTGCCCGGCTGAACTCCTTGCTGGCCAACATCGCAGCGACGGTCCGCTCACGGTTCCGTGGAAAGCTCACCTACGCGTCCGGAACTTGGGAACAGATCGATTGGGCGCCCTTCGACATCGTCAGTGCGGACGCCTACGGCGATGCCAGTGACGCCTTCCGGCAGGGTCTGCGCGAATATCTCCGGCACGGCAAGCCGCTCGCGGCGACCGAATTCGGCTGCTGCACCTACCGAGGTGCCGCCGCCCGCGGTGGCATCGGCTGGGCCATCGTCGACCACGATGCGGACCCGCCCCGCCTCGACGGTGACTACATCCGTGACGAAGACGAACAAGCCCGCTACCTGCGCCAACAATTGGCCGTTTTCAACGAGGAAGGCGTGGACACCGCCTTCTGGTTCACCTTTGCCGGCTACACATCTCCGCACCACGAGAACCCGCGCTTCGACCTCGACATGGCCTCCTACGGAGTGTGCAAGGTCATGTCCGACGGCAGCCTCGCACCGAAACGCTCATTCCACGCCATGGCTGAGGCATACCAATCAGCAACGTCAGCGTTGCCTGTCCAGGGTGAGGACGGCCTTAGCCATTGACGACATGCGATTCGGGCTGCAGCGGGAGCGGCGGAAGATCCGCCACACCTTCAGCCGGGCGACCCCACGCTCGAGGGCCCCGCAGTCGCGCATGCCGAGCCCCACGCCAGCCGTAACGGCAGCAGGGCAACGCAGCCGCGCGATCTGTCGGACACGCCTTACTGATCGTTTCAGACTGCTGTGCGTAGTCGCCTCAAGCAGATGATGCTGCAGGCGAGTTCGAGGAGTCCTTGGTGGAAGTCGGCGCGTATCTCGTAGCGGATCCGTAGGCGTTTGAACTGGTGGAGCCAGGCGAAGGTGCGCTCTACCACCCAACGGGTCTTGCCCAGGCCAGAGCCGTGCGGGGTGCCGCGGCGGGCGATCTTCGGGGTGATCCCGCGCTTGCGGATCAGGCGCCGGTACTTGTCGAAATCATAGCCGCGGTCGGCGAACAGCCGTCGAGGCCGGTGCCGGGGACGTCCTCGCAGTCCCCGAATGCGGGGAATGGCGTCCAACAGAGGAATCAACTGGGTGACGTCGTGTCGGTTGCCGCCGGTCAGTGATACGGCGAGTGGGGTGCCGTGCCGATCGACGATCACGTGGTGCTTGCTACCCGGCCGTCCCCGGTCGACCGGCGAAGGGCCGGTGTGAGCCCCCCTTTGAGGGCCCGGACATGCGAGCCGTCCACTGCCGCGTCGTCCATCGCTAATAGACCGACCCTGCGCAGTTCGACCAGCAGCGTCTCGTGCAGTCGACGCCATACGCCAGCCTCGGTCCAGTCCCGCAGGCGATGCCAGCAGGTCACCCCACTGCAACCGATTCGCTCGGCCGGGACATCCCGCCAGCTCACTCCCTTGCACAGCACGTAGACGATGCCAGCCAAGGCGACGCGGTCGTCCACCCGCAGCCTGCCGGGGAAGCGGCGCCGCCGTGGCGGACGGGCCGGAAGCAGCGGGGCTATCCGCTCCCACAGGTCATCAGGAACAAGATCCTCTAACACCTCGTAGACCCTGCCCGAAGCCGCCCTCAACCATCAACCGCCCCACCGAACTCATTCTGAAACGAACAGTTAGCCAACGAGTTAGTCGTCTGATCGGCCACGGCTGTCGCCGACTCCAAGCAGACCCTGTTGTGCACCTACCTCTCCGCCGTACTCCTGTCTGGCCTGCTCGCCAACCTGCTGCTCGGCTGGTCCTGGGCCGACCCGACCGCCGCACTCGTCATCGCCGCCATTGCGGTCAAGGAGGGGCGCAACGCCTGGCAAGGGAAGGGCTGCTGCGCCCCCAAGCCCTCCGCTTCGGTACCTGCCGCGGACGAAGACTCCTGCGGCTGCCACCCGCCGACCGGACCCCAACCGGCTACCGGTCGACGGTGAGGACGCCGTGCAACGGCTGGCGTTCACCAGCGCGGGCAACAAGCCTGCGGCCGGCCGCAACCCCCACCTGGTGAGCGCCATCTTCTTCCCGACCGAGGACCAGCGCAGCTTGCCGTAGCCGTTCGGGCCTGCAGCCGGTCGCTTCCCGCCTGCTCGGCCAGAAATTCACCCGGCCGAAGAGGAACCCCGAGGGTCGGAACGAGGAGTTGCGGCCCAACCCCAAGTGGAGCCAGCCCGCGTCCGCCCGCAGGCGGCTGCGTTCCCCTGGCCTCCGGCGCCCCCGCCCTCGGGCCGAACAGCCCCGAGCTGATCAGGACCGTGCGGCAACGCCGTGCCAGCGTGGCGGAATTCGAAGGGGACCGCCCCCTCGTCGGTCCCGGTGAACGACGTCGTCGCCAGCGGCTCCGGACTCGACCCGGCGATCTCTCCGTCGTACGCGTACGACAGGTCAACCTGGTGGCCCGGGCCCGCAACCTCACACCCGGCAGGGCCGAGAAGCTGGTCACCGAACACCTCCAAGGCCGCGTCCTGGGATTCCTGGGTCAGGAAAACGTCAACGTCGTCGCGTTCAACCACGCGCTCGCCGCGCTGATGTGACCATGGATCACCACCTATGCCGCTTGGCCACCCGCGGGCTCCCTCGCAGCACCAGGCGACGTGGGACATGCAAGACCGGTGAGGGAGGGGCTTTCGGTGGCGCCGAGGGTTGTCGCAGCCGATACGCCAGGCGTACGGCCAGGAAAGCTCAAGGTGTTCCTCGGGGCAGCTCCGGGGGTCGGCAAGACCTACCGGATGCTGGACGAGGGGCGTCGCCGTGCTCGGCGCGGCACCGATGTGGTGGTGGCGTACGCGGAGTGCCACAGCCGACCGCTCACCGAGGAAAAGCTCGAAGGGCTGGAAATACTTCCCCGCACGCACCGCGCATACCGAGGAAGCTCCTTCAGCGAGCTGGATCTCGACCAGGTCCTCGCCCGCCGCCCCGAGGTCGCACTCGTCGACGAGTTGGCTCACACCAACATTCCCGGCGGCCGCAACGCCAAGCGGTGGCAGGACATAGAAGAGCTGCTCGCCGCCGGGATCGACGTCGTCACCACCGTCAACGTCCAGCATCTGGAGTCGCTGAACGACGTCGTAGAGAAGATCACCAGCGTCCCGCAGCGGGAAACCGTGCCCGACGAGATCGTCCGCCGCGCCGACCAGATCGAGCTGGTCGACATGCCCGCCGAGGCGCTGCGCCGGCGCATGGCACACGGCAACATCTATAAGCCGGAGAAGGTCGATGCCTCGCTCGCGCACTATTTCCGCGTCGGCAACCTGACGGCCCTGCGAGAGCTGGCGCTCCTGTGGGTCGCCGGGCGGGTGGACGAGACCCTGCAGAAGTACCGTTCCGAGCACGGCATCGGCACGGTGTGGGAGACCCGCGAGCGGGTCGTGGTGGCGCTCACCGGTGGCCCGGAGGGCGAGACACTGATCCGCCGGGCCGAACGGATCGCGGACCGTTCGTCGGGCGGCGACCTGCTGGCCGTTCATGTCGCCCGCAGCGACGGTCTCGCCGACGCCTCCCCCGCCGCGCTGGCGAAACAACGCGAACTGGTCGAGAGCCTGGGCGGCAGCTACCACTCGGTCGTCGGCGACCATGTGCCCACCGCGCTGCTGGACTTCGCGCGTGCCGAGAACGCCACCCAGCTCGTCCTGGGCACGAGCCGCCGCAGCTGGCTGTCCCGTCTGGTGGCGCCGCGCGGTATCGGCGAGGACACGGTCGAGCTCTCCGGCGACATCGACGTCCACATGGTCACGCACGAACGCGCGGGGCGTGGACGTCGGCTGCCCGTACCCGGCGGCCGGCCGCTGCCGCACTTGCGCCGCGTCGCGGGACCGCTCGCCGGTCTCGTCCTCCCTCTGCTGCTGACCGCCGCCCTCACCAACACCCGCGGCACACTCAACCTGACCAGCGAGGCCCTGCTCTTCCTCGTCACCGTCATCGGCGTGGCCTGCCTCGGCGGTGTGGTCTCCGCGCTGCTCGCCGCCCTCACCGCCTCGCTGCTGCTGAACTACTACTTCATCCCGCCGAGCGGGCAGTGCCCCATCACCGAGCCCAACAACGCGCTTGCCCTCGCGGTCTTCGTGGTCGTCGCCGTCACGGTCGCCGCGCTCGTCGACCGCTCGCTACGGCTGGCGCGGCGCGCTGCCAGCGCCACCGCGGAGGCGGAGACCCTCTCCTCCATGGCCGGGAACATCCTCCGTGGTGACCAAGCGGTACCGATGCACAGGCGCCCGGCTGCGCGAGGTCGGTGCCACGAACCGGACCACGCTGGACGACTACGCCTCAGCGATCCACCAGGACACCGCATTCGTACTGAAGGTACATCCGTCCAATTTCGTGGTGACCGGGTTCGTGCAGTCGGTCGACGTCGCCGCTCTGTCCGCACTGGACGTCCCGGTTGTGGCCGACGTCGGCTCCGGACTGCTGCAACGCGACTCCGCCCTGCCCGAGGAACCCGACGTGCAGAGCGCATTGCGGGCCGGCGCGGCGCTGGTGACCGCGAGCGGGGACAAGCTGCTGGGCGGCCCACAAGCCGGCCTGGTCTTCGGCGACGCCGACACGGTCCGGCGGCTGGCCCGGCATCCACTGGCCCGCGCGCTGCGGACGGACAAGCTGACGCTGGCCGCGCTGGAGGCGACCGTTCGCGGACCGCGCCCACCGGTCGTGCAGGCGCTGCACGCTGTGCCGGCCGAACTACGGGCACGCGCCCAGCGGATGGCGGCTCAGCTGGCCGACGCGGACGCGCGCATCGTGGCCTCGACGGCCATGGTGGGTGGCGGCGGCGCCCCGGAGGTCGTGCTGCCCAGCGTGGCGCTCAGCCTGCCCGAGCGGTACGGCGCGGCGCTGCGCTCCGGCACGCCGCCGGTCGTGGGCCGGGTGACGGACGGCCGTTGCCTGCTCGACCTGCGCACGGTCGAACCACGGCAGGACGGTCAGGTCGTCGACGCCGTGCGGGCCGCATCATGATCGTCGCAGCCACGGCCGGGCACGTCGACCACGGCAAGAGCGCCCTGGTCCGCGCACTCACCGGCCGTGACCCGGACCGGCTCGCCGAGGAACGCCGCCGCGGACTCACCCTGGATCTCGGGTTCGCGTGGTGCGACCTGCCAAGCGGGCGGCGGGCCGCCTTCGTCGACGTGCCGGGGCACGAGCGGTATCTGCACACCATGCTGGCCGGACTCGGCCCCGTCCGCGCCGCGCTGCTGGTGGTGGCGGCGGACCAGGGCTGGTCCGCACAGACCGCCGAGCACGCCGACGCCCTGGCCGCCTTCGCCGTACCGCACCTGCTACTCGTGATCACCCGCTGCGACCTGGCCGATCCCGGACCCGCGGCGGCCCTCGCCCACCGCGAGCTGCTCGGGCGCGGCCTCCCCGCCCCGGACCCGATAGCGACGAGCGCGCACACCGGCCAGGGACTCGATGCGCTGCGCACCGCGTTCGACCGGCTCTCGCTGTCGTTCCCGCCCGGCCCGGGACCGGTACGGCTGTGGACGGACCGCGCCTTCACCGTCTCCGGCGCCGGCACCGTGGTGACCGGCACCCTGCTCGGCGGAACACTTCGCGTCGGGGACCGCGTGGAGCTGTGCCCCTCCGGTGGGGACGGTCCGACCGCGACCGTCCGAGGACTCCATGTGTGCGACCGGTCCGTGACGGAGGCATCGGGGCCCACCCGCCTCGCGGTCAACCTCCGGCGCGTTCCGCTCGTCGCGGTGCCCCGCGGCAGCGCCCTGCTCACCCCGGACGCATGGGTTACCAGCACGCTGGTCGACGTCCGGCTGCACGCGCCGGACTCGGAGCCGGCGGCGCTGCCCGCCGAGGTCATGTGCCACCTCGGCACCGCCCGTCGCCCGGCCCGGCTACGCCGCCTTGCCGACGACCTCGCCCGGCTCCGGCTGTCCGCTCCGCTGCCGCTGCACGTGGGAGACCGGCTCGCGGTGCGCGACCCCGGCACGCGTACGGTGCTGGGCGCGACCGTGCTGGACCCGATGGCCGCGCACACCGCCGGTCGTGGCGCGGCAGCGCGGCTCAGGGCCGCACTGCGATCTGCCACCGGGAGACCGTTGCTCGCCGACGAGCTCACCCGCCGCGGCCTGGTCCGCAGCGCCGACATGCGCTGTCTCGGCATACCGCTTCCCGCCGGCCGGCCGGAGCAGGAATGGCTGATCGACCCAGAACACCGGCATCAGCTCGCCGAGCGCCTGATGGTCCTGGTATGGAGCCACCGCGAACTCTCCCCCGATGTACCGGAACTCACGAGGGAACAGATACGGGACGCGCTGGGACTCCCCGACACCCGGGTCATCGACCTCATCATGTCTCCCCACCTCAGAGAAGATCACGGGCGCATCGGCCTGGCCAACGCCCCACTGCCGGCCGCACTGCACAAGGCCGCCGAGATCGCCCACTGGGAACTCACCACAGCGGGCCTGCGAGCGCCAACCGCCCTCCGATGGCGCGAGCTCGGCGTCAGCACCGCCGAACTCCGCGCGCTGACCCGGCACGGCGTGCTCGTGCGGCCGGCACCGGACGTCTACCTCACACCGGACGCGATACAACAGGCCGTCGCCGTGCTCCAGGGACTGCCTGAACCCTTCCGGGTGAGCGACGCACGAACCGCCCTGGATGCACCACGACGCATCGTCGTACCCCTGCTGGAACATCTCGATCGCCAAGGCATCACCGAAAAAGTCACCGACGACGGCCACAGAAGACTCAGCGCTGCGCCGACCAGTTCACCGAGGAGCACCGACTGAACGTGAAGATCTCCCTGGCCGATCTTGCCCGGCACCGCCTCGATCGGCTGACCGGGCTGGTCCATGACTCAGCTTCACGGCCTCATCCCGGTCATGCACGGCGATCGTGGACCGATCCACCTTCAATTGGACGGTCGACCAGGCACCGAACTCCCTCGGCATCTCCCGCCACTGCCCACCCGTCCGGAACCGCCAGATCACGCCCTCAAACTGCTGCCGCAGCCGCTCGGGGTACGGGCCGTACTCGCCGATCGGCAGATACGGCTCGACGAACTCCCACTGCCGCTCGGTCAGTTGCACTCACGTCACGCAAGACGGTCTATCGGATCGGGCCCCGCCGCGAAGGCACATCCCGCAAATCGATCACGACTCAATACACGCCCTGAGCGGTCTTGCGTAAGTCGGATGCTCGGTGGGCATATCGGCTGGTGGGAGGGGGTCCGCCGTGCCGAAACAGCTCAGACTGGAGCTTACGCAGGATCAGAGGAGTGACATCGAGGAGCGGTTGCGAGTGCCTGATCTGCCTGCACACACGCGGATGAGGCTGGAGTGTGTGCGCTTGTCGGGTCAAGGGCGGACGGTGTCGGAGATCGCCGGGATCGTGGAGGTCCACCGGTTGACGTTGTCCTATGTGGTGAGGCGGACGTTGGTCCGGGTATGGGGCGGGGTACGTGGAATTGGATTGTTCCGGATGGGCTGTGGGAGATCGCGAAGCCGTTGAGCCCGCCGTCGAAGGTGCGGCCGCAGGGTGGTGGGACCCAGGACACGCCTGATGAGACGGTGTTCGCGGCGATCATCTACGTGCTGATCAGTGGGTGTGCCTGGCGTGCGTTGCCGCCGTGCTTCGGGATATCGAAGTCGACTGCCCACCGCCGGTTTCTGATCTGGTCGCGGGCCGGCATGTGGGGCCGGCTGCACGAGGCGGTCTTGCACCGGCTCGACGACGCTGGCCTGATCGACGTCTCCCGCGTGGTCCTGGACTCAGCCCATCTCAGGGCCAAAAAGGGGGCGAACTCACAGGTCCGAGCCCCGTGGACCGGGGCAAGCCGGGTTCCAAGATGCACATCCTGTCGGACGCGAACGTACTGCCCCTGGTCGTCGGCGTCTCGGCTGGCAACACCCACGACAGCGGAGGGCTGAAACGATGGTCGAGGGTCACCAAACGAGACACGACCCGCACCGCGGCCGGTACTTCAAGCCCCAACGCCTGCACGCCGACAAAGCGTATGACCAGCCCGACCTGCGAAAATGGCTACGGGGAAAGCGGATCGGTGTGCGGATCGCCCGCAAAGGCATCGAGTCCAGTGAACGGTTAGGGCGGCGTAGATGGGTGATCGAGCGCACTATGTCGTGGCTGTCGGGCTACCGCAGACTCAGCCCCCGCTACGAACGCGACCATCGCAACTACCTGGCATTTCTCGGCCTCGCCGCAGCCATCTGCTGCTACAAGCGATACGTCCGCCTCACCACATAGGACACGGTCTAAGTCTACTTAGACGTCATCTCATTTGGCGAGTCTGCGGTAACAGATGAGGGTGCAGGCGATGCTGGTGAAGGCGAGGAAGTGCTCGGCTTTGCGTTCGTAGCGTCGGTGAAGGCGGCGGCAGCCGGCGAGCCAGGACATGGTGCGTTCGATGGTCCAGCGGTGCCGACCCAGTCGCTGGGAGGTCTCGATGCCCTTGCGGGCGATGCGGTGGGTGATGCCGCGCTTGCGTAACCATCGCCGCAGGTGGGAGTAGTCGTAGCCCTTGTCGCCGTGCAGCTTGCCTGGCCTGCGTCGTCGGGGTCCTCGGCGGGACCGGATCGGCAGTATGCCTTTGACCAGAGGGATCAGGGCCTGGCTGTCGTGCAGGTTCGCCCCCGAGATTCCGACGGACAGGGGCAGACCGGTCCGCTCGGTGATCAAGTGGATCTTCGAACCGTACTTGCCCCGGTCCACAGGATTCGGCCCCGTCAGGTCCCCCTTTTCAGGGCCCGCATGTTCACCGAGTCGATCGCACAGCGGGACCAGTCCAACTCGCCACGGGAGCCGAGCTCGTCGAGGACCAGGCGATGGAGCTTGGCCCACACCCTCGCCTTGGTCCACTCGGAAAAGCGCCGATGGGCCGTGGCTCCGGATGGCCCGAACGACGCAGCGGGCAACTGCTGCCACGTACATCCCGACGTGGCCACGAACACGATCGCCGCCAGCACTTCCCGGTCGCCGTGCCGGCGTCGCCCACCACCCTGCGGCCGTGACGGCGCCTCCGGCACCACGCGCTGGAACAACTCCCACAACTCTTCCGGCACCAGCCGCTCAACGATCCCCACCACGACCGACAGTCTAGTGAGCCACCCAAATGAGATGGCGTCTAAGAAGCTGGCACGGCCCTGACGCACGAATGCCGCCAGGGATCCGTACACCGACCTGGGGCCCATAGCCCCGACGGGCGGCAAGTTGCGCTCCCAGATGCCTGGGCATATGAAGAGGAGACACCGAACCTGACGTTCCGTCACAAGAGTCAGCATCGGGTCAGCACCAGCCCTGCCACACCTGGTTCCAGCCTGCCACACGTGCACATGCCGAAAGAGGCACAGAAACCGGCTCCGACCTGCATGTTTGCCACCCTGCCTGGGGAGATCGTAGGGCCGCTCCCCCAGGGCACGCAGGCGTAATCCATGCCCCCGCAATTCCCTAATTAGGAATTAGCGAAATTCGCAACGTTCTTCGCACCCTCCGAGAAGAGTATCAACTCGACCAGAATGCCATTCGATTGGCAAATCGACGCTCTCCCCGGCGCCATGAAATCATCGCAAGACAGGGCAGAGTTCGCGCTGAGAGGTCAGCAAACCGTCAGCATCGTTCCACGCCATACGCAACGTGCCTCGTCGGACACGGAGGGGCTCAATCTGCTGTCCCAACCGTCTCCAAGGGCTTCGACACTGTCCCAGCGCAGCCGTAAGCACTTCCCAGGCTTCCTCGGCGCGGGCGTGTAAGGCTGCAGTGGGGGTCAGAGGAGCCGCGCGGTGGCAGCCCTTAGCGTGCGGGTGGCGCGGTCATCGGTGGCCCCTCGGCTGCGGACTCAGCGGCCCCAGGAAGGGTGACCGGGACCCGGCCGGCTGGCCCCAGGGTGACTTCCACGACAGGAACCTCCTGTGGGAGACGGGAGCGGGATCGGTCAGTGCGGTGCTGGACCGGGAACGGCCCGCGCCGCCTCCGGTCTCTGCTGACCGGCCGATCCGTCAGGAGGAACCGCAAACAGACCTGACGGCCACTACTTGGTCCGCAACATCAGGGCACGTCGACTCTGGTCGCCGTAGACGCCCGTCTCGTCGCCGCGGACGCCATACCACTTCTGGAATCGGGCCACGGCCGCGCGGACGTCTGCGTCGTAACGGCCGTCGATCGCGCCCCCCTCGTAGACGTTCGGGATCTGGAGCAGACGTACCTGCAACTCGTATACGCCATGGCCGCTGTCACCCTGGCGCAGCACGCCCGTGCCTGGGATCTCGCGGAGGGCGGCAGCCGGGTTCCCGCCCAGCTGCCCGGAGGGCGGGGCCGGGTCGTCGGGCAGCGAAGGGGCCAGTTGCCCGGAGGACGTGGGCGGGACGGCCGGGGTCGGGTTGTCGCTGCCCAGCAGCGAAGAGGCGACGATCAGTCCGCTCACGGCGCCCAAACCGAAGGCTCCGGCGACACGAGTGTCCTGTCGGCTAGTGAATCGCCGCCATCCTCGGCGCTTGTTCTTCGCGTGCGCACGGACTCGTGGCGGTGACGCCCCCAGGGACGGGGCGAGGAGTTCCTCCGAGGGCGTGGCCGGGTGTTGGGGGGTGGCGGACCCGGTGGTGTCCGAGCTCGGGCCAGCCCGGCGGGGCGCGCCCTCCTGCAGGGGAGCTGGGGGCAGTAAGGTCACCGGCGGCGAGGCGTACGCCTCGTCTGGGCCACTGGCCGTCGGCTGCTTTCCCGTCAGTGGGAGCGGAACAGCCTCCAGTTGCCTGTTGCGCGACCACAGCGGCTCCACCACGACGTCCTGCGGAGCATCGACCTGGTCTACGCCACCGGTCCACTTCGGCTCCACGGTAGACGGCGCGACGGCCTGCGGACGCCCCGGATCCCGACCCTCCGGCCTGTCCCCCGGCGGCTGTGTCGGCCGGGGCGGGTGCGGAGCCAGCGCCGAGAACAGGGATGGGATCGGCTCCGCCAAGCCGGCGTTCCTGGCCGATTCGCTGCGTTCGCGCCAGGTCGGCGGCGGGCTTTCGGCCCAGCCCTGCCGCTCGTCGAACGCGTAGAGGTCGGCGCGTGCGGCGTCCAGGGAGTCCAGCACGGCTTGGAAGGAGTCCCAGATGTCTTGCGCGGCATCAGGAGCTGAACCGTGAGCTCGCTGAGGTTCGGTGTCGTTGAATCCCACCGGCAGTCCTCCTCAAACCAACGTCCGTGGTCAGCGACGGCTCGCCTGAACGTCCACGGGCCAGCTTCGCTGTTTCGTTCTGAGGTAATACGCAAGCCGTGCGACCTTGTCTCATCCCGCGTTACGGGAAGCCATCCACATCCCGCCGTTGTCCTCATGGAGTCGAACGCTTGCGGCAGCAGCCGGCTGCGGCGGGATCCACACGGACGCCAGGCAGCCCTCGCCGGCCGCATCGCCAAGGTCCCGCAGCCCAACGAGGACAACTATCTCGACGCGATCGACGCAGTCGAAGAAGCCAAGTGATCACGCCTGGGCGGCCCGCGTCGCAGGCCGCCCAGCCCTTCGAGCTCTAGTTGTAGGCCCTGTTCTCCCGAAGCTGCCGCGAAGTGACAAGTAGCTCTCTGTAGCGGATCTGGGGTGTGCTTGTCAGCGTTTTCGATCTTCTGGGTTCATCCGGGGCCGTGCTCGGCGACGTTGGTCCGGTCATGACGACCGGAAGGAGCCCGGGGTGCGGCAGGCGTGGGAGCCGGAGGACCTGATCGAGGTCTGGACGCTGCTGGAGGAGGATCAGGAGCGGCTGCGGAACAAGTCGGGGGCGAACCGGTTGGGGTTCGCGCTGTTGCTGAAGTTCTTCGAGGTGGAGGCCCGGTTCCCGGAGAACGCCGGGGAGATTCCGGCGCCGGCGGTGGCGTACGTCGCCCAGCAGGTGAAGGTTCCCGCTGAGGAGTGGGCCGCGTACAACTGGGCGGGGCGGGCGATCAAGCGGCACCGGGTGGAGATCCGGGGCGCGTTCGGCTTCCGTGAGTGCACGGAGGAGGACCAGGCGCAGCTCGCCGAGTGGCTGGCGGTGGAGCTGTGCGGGGTGGAGTTGTCGAGGGACCGTTTGGCGGAGGCGGTGGTGGCCCGCTGCCGCAAGGACCGGCTGGAGCCGCCGACGCCGGGGCGTGTCGCCCGTCTGGTGGGGTCGGCGGTCAGCACCTTCTAGGAACGGTTCTGCGCGGCCACGGTGGGCCGGCTGTCCGCGGCGACGCGGTCCCGGCTGGATGATCTGATCGCCGAGGACAGCGCGGGTGGCGGGGGCACGTTCTTCGCCGAGCTGAAGGCCGACCCGGGCGCGCTGGGGCTGGACAGCCTCCTGGCGGAGGTGAATAAGCTCCAGCGGGTCCGCGCGCTGGAGCTGCCGCCGGAGCTGTTCGGGGACGTGTCGGAGAAGCTGGTGGCGGCCTGGCGGGCGCGGGCGTCGAAGGAGTACGCCTCGGACCTGCGGGCGGCGGCCGGCCCGGTGCGGTACACACTGTGCCACGTGCGTCAGACGGAGATCACCGACTCGCTGGTGGAGCTGTTCATCCAGCTCGTGCAGAAGATCAACACACGGTCGGAGAAGAACGATCCAGACCTGCCGAGCGCGGACATCCGCATCGGGTACGCCCGATGCTCGACGCTCGGGCAGGAACTCGACTCCCAGCTCGACGCGCTCAGCAAGCACGGCATCCCGAGAGACAAGATCTTCAGCGAGAAGATCAGCACCCGGGTGCGAGTCCGCCCGAAGTCCGAGGAGGCGCTGAGTACGGCTCGGGAGGTCAAGGCGCACGCCCCGCACTGCCGGGTCATCTTCACCGTGTACGAGATGAAGCGCCTCGGCCGCGACGCCGCCGAACTCACCGCGCTCGCAGACCACCTCACCGCCCACGGCCTCATCCTGGCGATGCTCGCCGGACCCCTGCCCGGCATCTACGGCCCCACCGGGCCCGGGAAGCTGCTGTTCGCGTTCTTCGCGGCGATGGCGGAGACCGAGCGGGAGAACATCCGCGAGTCCACGCTCGAAGGGCTCGACACCGCCGCCCGCAAGGGCAAGCACGGCGGCCGGCCCCCGGTCATCACCGACGACATGCTCCACACCGTGCTCCGCCGACGGGCGAACGGCGAGTCCGTCGAGCAGATCCAGCCCGACCTGATCATCCCCACCGGCAAGCGCAAAGGACGCAGCCCCTCCGTCGCCAGCATCTACCGGGCGCTCGCCGAGCACACCAAGCGCGAGGCGTACCCCGAAGCCGTCGAGGCGGCCCACTCCGACTTCGCCACCCTCACTGGCAGCGAGGTTCCTGAACCTCGTACAGAGGTCAAGGCCCTAACGACACGCTGAGTTACTTGTCACTTCGCGGCAGCCTCGGGAGAACAGGGCCATGTACGTCGACCCAGTGCTATGACGTTGATCGGCCGCGTCGACCGTGGCCGGGGTCGCGTCCGACCCTGCCAAGCTGGCCCTCCTCGTCACCGGCGTGCTCGGGCTGAACGCACGGGCCAGCGTGCGCCGTGCACTGCACCGCCGCAATCTGGACGTATGACCTATCGGTGCGCGACGAAAGGTGACCCATGAAGTTCGCAGTCATCGGCGGTACCGGTCTGATCGGGTCGCAGGTCGTGAAGAAGCTGAACGCCGCCGGGCATGAGGCCGTGCCGCACTCGCAGTCCACAGGTGTCGACGTGATCACCGGCCAGGGCGTGGAGGAGGCTGTGGCCGGAGCCGACGGCGTCGTCAATCTGACGAATTCCCCGACCTTCGACGACGCCTCTCCCGCCTTCTTCCAGACCTCGATGGACAACCTCCTGGCCGCCGCACACAAGGGCGGGGTGGGGCACTTCGTCATCCTCTCGATCGTCGGCGCGGACCAAGTGCCCGACCTCGCCTACTACCGCGCCAAGGTCTTGCAGGAAGACATCCTCAAGGCCGGGCCGATCCCCTATTCGATCGTCCACGCCACCCAGTTCATGGAGTTCATCGACGCCGTCATGTCCTGGACCACCGAGGGCGACACCGTCCGCCTGCCCACCACCCCACTCCAGCCGATCGCCGCCCAGGACGTCTCCGACACCGTGGCCGAAGTCGCCGCCGGTACCCCTCTGAACGGAACCCTCGACGTCGGTGGGCCCGACGTCCATCCCCTCGACGAACTCGGCCGGATCACCCTGAACGCCCGACCCGACGGCCGCACGGTCATCACCGACGACACCGCCGGCATGTTCGCCGCCGTCGACGGCGATGTGCTCACCACCAAGGGCGACGCCCGCATCGCCCCCACCCACTACACCGACTGGCTCACCTGACCCGGCCGGCCCGGCACTGGAGACCTCGCCATGTCGAACAACGAACAGGCGGCAGAAGGAGCCGGGAGCCAGCCGCGCTCGGAAGCATGGAAGACGGCGCTCACCGTGCTGCAATCGGCGAAACCGCCGTTCGTTCCGGAGGGGGCGGAAGCGATGACGGTTATCATCGAGTTCCCTCCCGGCGATCCCGGCACCCCGCCGCACCGGCACTCGGGACCTGCCTTCGGCTACATGCTGGAGGGGGAGATGCTCTTCGAACTGGAAGGTGAACCGGAGCGGGTGATCAAGGCCGGGGAGACGTTCTGGGAGCCGGGCGGCGATGTCATCCACTACCAGGACGGAAACAACCGGACGGACTCCCGGAGCCGCTTCCTCGTCACCATGATGTGCGCACCGGGTCAGCCCATGCTCACTCTGGTCGACGACGAAGAGCTGGCCGAGCGCCGGCACCTACGAGCTCCCTGCCCGGGCACTTGACCCGCCACTGACGGCCGGGACTGACCGCGATGAGCCGTGGGGCGTCGCCCCAGTGCCCCGGAGTGAGCATGTGGCTTCCCACTCCTGAGGGTGAAATGGCAACGCGGGCGCGCCCTTCGACGTGCGTGGCGGCGTCTGCGGAAAGACCGCAGGACGCGTCCCGCTCCCGCACATGACCCCATGAGGGCAGCAGAGCGGACAACCACCGGTGCTGGACGGACCACGGCGTTGAAGAATTCACCCTTGAATCACACGCGATCCCGTCAGTGATGGTCGGTCGGCGTGTCCGCCGTCGGTGAGCCTGTCACCGACCCGAGGATGCCAGGTCATCACCGAGCCGAGCACCCGGCGAACGATGAGGCGGTTCCTTGGAATGCATCTGCGGAGGACGGGCAATTACAATGGACAAACATGCCCATCAGGGGCTTGAACAAGGGCGGAGGCTCTGCCGACCGCCCCGCAGCCGCGGCGCTCTCCAGCGCCCCGCGCTCTCTGATGCGCTTCTCGGATTTCCCAGGGAGCATTCCCATGGCTGGTCAAACCGCCTCAATCATCCTCGAGCCCGAGGCACAGGAGCTCGCCGACGCAACCTCGCAACATCCGTTCCTGTACGAGCTGGATCCGACTTGCACGGCGGTGGCTGGGTGCTGGGCAATGCCGGTACCCACGACCGCCTGGTGCGCGAGTTGGCGGTCGGCGCCCGTGCGGCAGTGGCCTTCGTGGAGTACACGCCGTCGCCCGAGGCGCACTACCCTGTGGCCATCGAGCAGGGCTACGCCACCGCGCAGCGGCAAGGGGTAGGGCAACAACGAGCGCCTGGCAGCCCGCAAGCTCACCGCCGGCCTGGCCTGCCGCTTACCTCTTCGTTACCAGTTGCATTGGTGGAAGGGGAAGGGGACCACCAGGGGATTCATCGCGAAGTCCCAGGACACGTCACGCCTCCATGCCTCCAGGTCCCACGACTCGTGACTGGTGTGGCTCCCGTCCGGTAGCTCATAGGCATAGCGGGCGTGACAGGCGAGTTGCTTGTAGATCGAGGACCCCTGCTCGTCGGTGACGAGACTGTCCGGATAGGGGACCTTCTTCCACGTCTGGTCCCACAGGGCGTCGTAGTCGGTGTCCGCGTCGTCGAATCCAGCCTCCGTCGGGATCACCACTACGTCCAGATCACCGTTGGCAACAGCGCGCCTGACCATGGTGCGCTTCACCCATTTCGCATCGCTCAGGGCCTCGTAGCCGATGCATTCCCCCTCGCATGTGCCTTGTTTCTCACCCATGCTTTTGCTCCAGAACAACAGCGTGTTGTTCTTCGCGAAACGCTGGACGTAACCGTTGTAGCTGTCGTTCCGCTCTTCGTCGCTGGTGGGGTAACCGAAGGGGCCGCCCTCCTGGCCGAACTCGCCCCACTGCTCGCCGATCTTTCCCCACACGGGATGGGCGCCGTTGGAGAGTGTCGGATGCCAGTAGACAGTGCCCCCCTCGAACTGCTGCCGCTTCCCGTTCCCGTCGGAGTTGGTCAGCTCGTCACCGACCGGGAAGCCGAGCTTTCCTTCCTCCCAGCCAAGGGCACCCCACTTGTCACGGATCACACCCCAGACGGGGTGCGCCCCGGTCGTGGGGGTCCAGTAGATCGCTCCCCCAACGAAGGTGTTGAACTTGCCTTTCCCGTTCGGGGTGGTCAGTTCGTCGGACGTCGGGCAGCCCAGCGGCGATCCCTGCCCGCCGATCTGGTTGTACTTGGCGAGGATGTCGCCGCCGACCTGATGCCCACAGGGCGTCTCGTCGGCGGCAGCCGGAACGGCTGGGACTGTCAGGGCGGTGAGCGCGGCAACGGTGATGGCTACGCCCTTGAGCAGCGTGGCCCGAGTCCGTGTTGTCACGGCAGAGTCCTCTCATTGGTCAGGTGAGGTGGTGTGCATGCGCCAGTCGCGGTGCTTCCTGCGCACAGCGCGGAGCGGTCTTAACCCGATGCCGGACAGCTCACGCGATCTTTCCCCGAACCTCTGGAGCGCAGGCGATCACAGTGCTAAGCGCCAAGATCTCCCCCTACCGCTAACGGCTGTTCGAGGCCACGGCCGTGTCGGCTCGTCGGTGTTCGTCAAGCCCTCACCCTCTCGACACAGCACCATGCTGACAACGTCACGCTGTCAGCGCAGTGTTGCGCCGGCAGGCGCACGGGCGCACGCTCAGCTCCTTTAAGTGACGGCCGAGGCCAATACGTGGACGGCTTTGCGAGATAGGCCGTCGTCCACGCAAGGGACGTTCTGATGCGGGAACAGAAGTCCGTGTGCTTCGCCGCCGTGGCACTCGCGGTAGAGGACCTCTCCCCCCATCTCGCCCACCGCCTCTTCGGACCGCTCCGCTATGCACTCGGCGACGCCCACACCTACCCCGTCCCCTCGTGGGCCGACAGCCTGTAACTCAAGGGCATACCCCCCTAAACCGCCATGAGGTTACTGGGCAGCGACGACAGCCACCGAGGCCATACGGCACTCCGTGATCTCGATCTTGTGCACGCCCGTGCCAGCCGCTCGGGCTCCGAACCACCGGCCACAGGCTGAATGGGGCAGCAAACCATGCTTAGGGAAGCGGAGGCGACATGACCTCTCCCGCAAAGCCGAAGGTTTCCGCCAGCGCCGAGCAGGCCCTGCGGGAGGCCTGGAGCGGCTCTCTACCGGCCAGCCGACTCACACCGATGGCAAGCTCACCAAGAACAACCTGTGGCGCGAAGCCGGCGTCAGCAGAGCTTCAATGAATCGCGCAAACCAACATCCTCACCGAGTGGGACAACCGGATCGACACCAGCCCGGCGAGCCTTCGCGAACGGAAGCAGACAGAGGAGATCAGCCTTCTTCGCTGCCAGCTCAAGAAGAACCGACAGGAGCGACAGCGACTCCAGGGCAAGGTCGACGCCGCAGCGACGGTCATCGCGGTCATGCTCACCGAGAACACGGCTCTCCGCGAACAGCTCACCAAGCGCTGAGCCGTGGTCGTTCCACTCGCGGGACCACACCTAATCCGCACTTGAGGCGGGGGTCATTCCGTCAACCAGTCCTTCCACACATGCAAGTCCGGGTCCGTAAGCTTTCCCGCGGCCAGACGCCGTGTCCGGTTGGGGTGCATCAGCAGCATCGAGCCCGCGCGCTGCCGAGGCAGGCCGGTCGGATTGCAGCCGGCAAAGGCGACTTCACGCCCTTGCTTCATCTCGGGCCACTGTTCGAAAGGTTGCGGGACCAAGCCGGGCTCGCGCCTCCTCCGTTCCCAGGTCTTCACGGCCGCACTGGTTGTGGCCCGCGTGACTTCGATCGTTACTTTCAGGATTCCGGCGATGGTCACCTCGCCATCCTCATCGAGGTACTCGCCCAGCTGCCTGCCTGACCGGGCGCGGGCTTCGGCATCTGTCTGCTTCGGGTGACGCGGGAGCGGGCACACCATGGCGTTGTCCTCATTGCCGTCGTACATGCTCGCCTCGAATCGACGGGCGCGGTGGACGAGGGTGTTGCGCAGGTCGTCAGCCCACTCCCACCAGCCCTCCGGGCCATCTCGGATGGCGCCCTTCATTGCTCGAACCAGCTCCAGTTGCAGTTCGCGGGGCGGTCCGTCCGTAGCCAGGCCGTCAGCGGAATCTCTGTCCATACGCAGGCTGCCAGCATCGGCCCTGGGGATCTTGACCCGAAGGCCTGCCACTCCGATGACGAGGCCAGCCAGGTTGTCGATCACGCTCCCCACACAGCGGAAGAAACCGGCCAGGTGTGCTGAGCCCTCGACATCTCGGTCCAGGTCCCGCTCATTGCGTTCCAACCAGCCCTGGGTGTCCGTTCGCTGACGAAGGCGCTGTCGCCAGCGAACACCCTCCGCGTACCGGAGTTCCTTGAGCTTGTGTGCGTGCATGACGGCCTCGACCAGGTTGGTCTCCACCGAGGACGGGAGACTCATCAGGTAGTCGCTGATGAGGATCCTGCGCCCCGCCGAGAGGGCGAAGTCCTGCCACCAGTTGAACCCGCCTTCCTCCAAAGAGAGATCACTTTGGAACTGCTCCTGAAGAGCAAGCAGGGGCACTATGGCCGCATGTGCTTCGTCCGCGTAGGTCACGGCTCGATGATGCTGTGTTCAGTCGGCCATGCACACCCGATTACGAAGCAATCGGGTGTGCATGGCCGACAGGCGGCGCAGAACGCTTCTCCGTCTGGGTCTGCACCCCAAAGCCGCCCCGCACACTTGCCGCTAGGTTCTGTCTCTTTGGTCAGCGTCGGGCCCAGATGAGGATGGCGGCGAGGTGGAGTGCAGCCTGATATGCGATGGCGAGTTTGTCGGTTCGCATGGCCAGTCCGCGCCACTGCTTGAGGCGGTTGATGCAGCGTTCGACGGTGTTGCGCTGCTTGTATGCCTCAGCGTCGAAGGCGGGTGGCCTGCCGCCGAGTCGGCCGCGTCGTTGGCGATGGCCGATCTGGTCGGTGGGCTGTGAGATGACTGAGCGGATGCCTCGGCGTCGAAGATGTCTGCGGATCGCGCGGGAGGAATACGCGCGGTCCGCGAGAACGGCCGTGGGCCGGGTTCTGGGTCTTCCGAGCCCGGCCCGTGGAACTCGGATGCGGGCCATCACGGCTTCGAAGGCCGGAGCGTCACCGGCCTGGCCTGCCGTGACAACAAGAGCAAGTGGTCGTGCCCGGCCGTCGCTGGCCAGGTGCACCTTGGTGCTCAGCCCGCCGCGGGAGCGTCCGAGTCCGTGATCGGTGGGTTCGGACCGCTCGGCTGCCCCCTTTTGCTGGCTCCGGCGGCGTGCTGGTGAGCCCGGCAGACGGTGGAGTCCACCGACACGGTCCAGCCGACGTCATCGTCGGCGTCCGCCGCGGCCAGGACGGCGGTGAAGATGCGTTCCCACGTGCCGTCGACGGCCCACCGCAGCAGGCGTTTGTGAGCGGTCTGGAACGAACCGAGCTCACCGGGCAGATCCCTCCAGGGCGAGCAGGTGCGGTACTTCCACGCGATGGCTTCCAGCGTTCGGCGGTGGTCGGCCCACCGCCGTCCGCGGACCGGATCCGCCGGCATCAACGGCTCGATCCGGTCCCACATCGCATCAGTGATCACTAATCGGACGGACACATCCGATCAACTGATCAAACCATCAAAGAGACACGCTCTAGGTGGGTTGGTTTGGATCAACGGGCGGACCGCAGGCAGAAGCGATGAAGTGAGATGTCCGTAGACCTGCCTCTCCGGCTGCCTTGCCGAACCTGCGAGCAGTTCCCGCTGTTGACCACCTGCATTTGGATCTTCGTTTTCAGTCCGCCGCGGAACCGTCCCAGGGCGTGAACGCCGGGCTCTCCGGCCGAGCCGCTCTCAACGGTACCGGCCTGCGAGCTGGTGTGAGGTGAGTTGTGCAGTACGCCCCCTTGCCTCACGCGACTCCACGTCGCCACGATGGTCGCCATGCAGGAAGAAGCCGCCAGGCGCATCAACGCTCACTTGCCTCGCCACATACGACTGGCTGAGGTCACGCTGGCCAGACTGGCAGCCGAGGACCTCACTCGTCAGATCAACGCTGGGCGGGCCCTAGAAGAGTCACTAGCGACTGGCTCATCGGTGGAACCTGCCATCGCGGAATGGTGCGAGGAATCTGTGAGGTTACTCGACGGCTTCATCGGGGAGCCTCCGCCGAGTTTTGGAGGGGGCTTATGGGTGGTTCAGTGGGGTTTCCGAAGCTTAATCCAGGATGTTGGTAATTGCGTGAATCCTGAGTTTCCTGACCAGACAGCTCTAGCGCGAGCTCATCTGTCCATCGGTTTGGAATACTTGGAGGCGGTGCTTGAACGAGTGCCGGACTACGCTAAAGCGTCTAGACGGACATCACCGGAGCCACGAGTTTCTTTCTCATTTAATGGAGGGTCCTTCCATGGCGTCCAGTTTGCCGCTCAGATCGCCAACATTGAATCCACTATTGCTGGTGTCGCTCAGCAAAGCGGCTCGGAAGTAGCAGACGCACTAAAAGGGCTTCAACAGGCTGTCCTGAGCCAGGACGGCCTGGAAGACTCGCAGCGCCAGGTCCTGCTTGATAACGTCGAATATCTGGCTACCGCTGCAAATACTCAGCCTCAGCAACGGAATCGCGGGCTCATAACTTCCGTACTCCTCGCACTGTCGACGGCAGCAGCAAGCGGAGACCAATTGCAGAGGGCCATGGATACGTGGGGCTCCGTGCTGCAAGGACTCCTCCCCTGATGCGTACTCTGTGATGCGGACGGCCTTGGGGCTAGGGCATGTTTCGCTCCTGCCATGGCCGACTACTACCAGCACCTGCCCACCGACCGCTGCCGATCTTGCGAGGCGGACACGCTCTCGCCAGACGCCGAGCCGCTCCAAGACCCATTTCCGAAACACGCCCTACTGATCTTTTCGTAAGTTCGGTGGGTGTGGTGGCTGGATGGTCAGGCCGGTGTGGGCGAGGTAGGACCATGGCAGGTACTGGTTGTGGTTGATCCGGTGGACGCCTTGTTCGGTGGCGTCGGCAACGTCGGCGAGGTGGTCGCCGGCGAGGTTGGCGAGTTCGCGCTTCTTGAGCGACGACCAGAGCAGTTCTACCGGGTTCAGCTCGGGTGCGTATGCGGGTAATCGCTCGAGGGTGAGCCAGTCCTGCTCGGTGACCCAGGCTCGCATCGCCCGGCTCCAGTGGGCGGACAGGCCGTCCCAGACCAGGATCACTGGCTCGCCACGGTAGAACGCTTTGACCTGTTCAAGGACCTCGATGAGAGCGATGGTGTCGTAGCTGCCGGGCTTGAGGTGGAAACACAGGCGAGGACCGCGGTCGAAGTCGGTGGAGTGGTAGCCCAGAGCCGCAGCCATCGACGCACGCTTCCAGTTCAGCCGGTGTCGCAGAAGCGGCGTGCGGCCGCGAGGTGCGTAAGTACGGCGGATCTGGGGCAGCAGCGAGACGCCTGATTCGTCGAGGAACACGATCCAGGCACGTGTGTTCACCGCCCCCTTTTGATGCGCGGCCACTCGTGCGTGATCCAGCGGGCGATCTCGGACTCGTCCCGCTCCACCGCCCGCCGCTCAGGCCGCTGCAGACTCCACCCCAGCCGGCCGGTCAGCAGACGCCACACCGACGCCCGTGACAGGGACACTCCTGTCACCCGCTCGACGACCGCGCCGACTCGTTCCAGGGTCCACAGATCGGCCTCGAATCCATGAGCCTGGGCACCTCGCTCCAAGGCGGCCCGCACAGTCTCGACCTGGGCGTCATTCAGCTTGGGCGGGCGACCGGTGGCCGGACGCCGGCGTAAGGCTGGTGCACCCCCTTCCTCCCACACACGCCTCCACCGCCGCACGCTCTCGGCACACACTCCCACCGCCCGCGCGATCTCCGGATTCGACCCGCCCTCCTCGAACAGCTCGACCGCACGAACACGACGCGCCTCCGCCAACTGCGGCCGTGACAAAGGAGGTACGGAAGAACCAGACGCAGAGGACAAAGGTCGATAAGCCATCCCGACAGCCTCCCACCCACAAAGCCACCACACCCACTGAACTTACGAAAAGATCAGTAAGACGCGAATGGGCCCACCGTGCGCCCGGTCTGGTTCTTGTGGGAGGACGGTGCATTCTGGGTGCTGACGGGTCCGTGGACCCGGTTGTTCAACCGGGTGAAGAACGATCCGAACGTCGCGCTCGTGGTGGATGAATGCGATCTCGTGACGGGACGTGTCCGGCAGGTGATCGCGAGGGGGCGAGCTGAGCTCGTGCCGTTCGACGCGCCGAGAGGCCGACGCAAGCTGGTCCGCTATCTGGAGGTGGATGTGGCTCTCTGGGATGCGCGGTTCGTGGGCTATCTGTATGACAATCCGGGTGAACGAGGCACGATGTGGCTGCGTTTGAGGCCCGCCTCGCTCAAGGTCCAGGACCTCAGTTATGCCGTCGTTCCGTCCTGAGACTGATGTCGCTGGCTGGGGTGGGAGAGTCGCCAGCGCCGACCAGGTCATCGACATGGGGACGGGGCGGCGGCGTCGCAGGCGGAACCATCGTCGCCACTGGCACCCCCGACAGAGCCACCGGCCGCTACACCGCGACCACCTGAGCCCGGAGCGGACGGATTGACCGCAGCCGCCCGTGGTCAAGCGAGGGCGAGGACAAGCCGAGTCACCGTGCCGCTCTTGAAACCGTCGCCTGACCCACCCTGTTGAGCCACTGCGGTCACAGCTCCGGGCGAGCCCAGTGAAGTGATCTGATTCACAACCTGTCACAGCGACCGGCTATGCGGTGACTTAAGGCCGAACACCTGGAACCGAAGGAGGCGCCATGACTGGGAACACGCATGTGCTCGTGATCGGTGGCGGATACGCCGGCGTGATGGCCGCGAACCGCCTGACGCAGCGCGACGACGTGACGGTGACGCTGATCAACCCGCGCCCGGATCTTGTCCACCGGGTCCGCCTGCACCAGTTGGTGGGCGGGTCCGACGACGCGGTCGTCGCGTACGAGGACGTCCTGGCCGAGCGGGTCCGGCTGGTGGTCGATTCCGTGACCCGGATCGACGCGGCCGAGCGCAGCGTGACGCTGTCGGCTGGCGGCACGCTCGGCTACGACTACCTGATCTACGCGGTGGGCAGTGGCAGCGCCGAACCGAGCGTGCTGGGGGCGGCTGAATTCGCTTACCCGATCGCCACCCTGGAGGCGGCGCAGCGGCTGCGTGCGGTCCTCGAAGCCACGCCGGAGACGGCCCCGGTGACGGTGGTCGGCGCCGGTCCCACCGGCATCGAGACCGCCGCGGAACTGGCGGAACAGGGCCGCCAAGTGACCCTGGTCTGCGGCGGAGCTCTCGGCCCGTACCTGCACACGCGGGGCCGGCGCTCGGTGGCGAAGCGGCTGGCTGCGCTCGGTGTGACGGTCGTCGACGGCTCGGACACGAAGGTGACGGCGGTGACCGGCGACGCCGTACGGCTCGCCGACGGCCGTGAGCTGCCGAGCGAGATCACCGTCTGGACCGTCGGTTTCGGCGTTCCCGACTTGGCCTCGCGCAGCGGGCTGAGCACCGACGCGGTGGGGCGCCTGCTCACGGACGAGACGCTGACGGGTGTGGACGACGCGCGCATCGTCGCGGCCGGGGACTCGGCGGCACCCTCCGGCCTGCCGCTGCGGATGAGCTGCCTCAATGCGACGCCGCTGGGCGCGCGGGCCGCCGACACGGTGCTCAGCCGGCTCGCGGGTGAGCAGCCGGAGAACCTCCACCAGTCGATGTACGCCCAGTGCATCAGCCTGGGCCGAAGCGCGGGCATCTACCAGTTCGCCAACAGGTCCGACGTCGCGGTGCGGCTGCACATCGACGATGGCCTGGGCGCCCGGATCAAGGAAATGGTCTGCACGGGCATCCCCAAGCACCTGGCCGGGGAGGCGCACAAGCCCGGTTCGTTCAGGCTGCACCGCATGCCGGGAGGCGTCGCCAAGCGCAAGCAGATGCTGCGCGCCCACCGCGCCGGGACACCGGCCGCAGCCGACCGGGCAGCCTGACCGGTGGGTGCTGCGGAGGATCTTGCTGTGCACGCACGCGAACGCGGTAGGCCGCCACGCCCGACTGCGAAGGACGAGGAGAAGGGACGAGAGATGAGCGACGACGCCACCGAGCCGGCGACCGAGGCATTTCTCGCCCACCGCAACCTGCTGTTCACCGTCGCCTACGAGGTACTCGGATCGGCGGCCGACGCCGAGGACGTCCTCCAGGAGACCTGGCTGCAATGGGTCAAGGCCGACCAGGGGCAGGTACGCGACCAGCGTGCCTTCCTCGTTCGGATCACCACCCGCCAGGCGCTCAACCGGCTGCGCACCATCAAGCGCCAGCGGGAGGCGTACGTCGGCTCCTGGCTACCCGAACCGCTGCTCACCACGCCGGACGTGGCCCAGGACATCGAGCTCGCCGAGAGCGTTTCGATGGCGCTCATGCTCGTCCTCGAGACGCTGTCACCGACCGAGCGTGCCGTGTTCGTGCTGCGTGAAGCCTTCGACATCAGCTATGACGAGATCGCCGAGGCCGTCGACAAGAGCCCCGCGGCCGTCCGCCAGATCGCCCACCGCGCCCGCCGGCACGTCGACGCCCGCCGCCCCCGCCGGGTGGTCTCCTCGAACGAGGGCCAGGCGGTCCTGGAATCGTTCCACCGCGCGGTCGAAACCGGGGACTCGCAGGCCCTCCTTGAGGTCCTCGCACCTGAGGTCGTCCTGATGAGCGACGGCGGCGGCATCAAACACGCCGCGCTGCGGCCGGTCACCGGCGCCGAGCGGGTGTCCCGTATGTTCGCCGGCGGCATCGGCAAGTTCGAAGACCGGCTCACCGCCGAACCGACCGAGGTCAACGGCAACCCGGCACTCCTCGTCCGCCTGGACGGCGAGATCGACGGCGTCATGGCGATCAGTGTCCAGGACGCCCTCATCACCGGCCTCTACTACGTCCGCAACCCCGAGAAACTGTCCCACCTCACATCCGCGACCCCGCTCACCCTGCGCTGAACACCAACGGTCCCCGACCGCGGACGTCAATCCTGCCAACGCAGTGGACCTGGCCTACCTCGCCCTGGCCGCATGGCGTGGGGCCGCTTCAGCCGCGAGTCCTTCACCAGCTGACCCGCCAGGGGGACAACCGATGAGCCATCAAGCGAGCGAAGAGGAGAAATCATGAAGGCAGTGCGTTACCACTCCTACGGCGGCAGCGATGTCCTCGTCTACGAGGAAGCAGACCGGCCGGCGCCGGGCGTGGGGCAAGTAGTGGTGCAGGTGGCCGGCACCTCGTACAACGACGCGGACTCGGGCCTCCGCGCGGGATTGCGACAGGACCTGCTGCCACTGGCTTTCCCGCACATTCCCGGCCTCGACCTGGCCGGAGTCATTAGCGCGGTCGGCGAGGGGGTGTCCGACTGGAGCGTGGGGGACGCGGTGGTCGCGCTGCTGCCGGCGGACGCGCCCGGCGCGGCCGCCGAATACGTCGCCGCATCCGCCGAGGCGCTGGCCACCGCGCCCCGCACTGTCGAGCTGGCCGACGCCGCGGCTCTGCCGCTCGTCGGGCTGACGGCATGGCAGGTCCTGTTCGAACACGCCGACCTCAAGACCGGGCAGAACATTCTGATCAATGGCGCGGGCAGTGCAGTGGGCGGGTACGCCGTCCAGCTTGCCGCGCAGGCCGGTGCCACCGTGACCGCGACCGCCGGTGCGCGCAGCCGCGACCGTGTCCGCTCCTACGGCGCGGATCGGATCGTCGACTACGCCATGACCCCCGTTGTGCAGGCGCTGGCCGGGCAGCACTTCGACATGGTGCTGCAGCTGGCTCCCGCAGGACCCGAGGAGAACGCGCAGTTGGTCGACCTGGTCGCCGACGGCGGAGCCTTCGTCAGCGTCACCACTCCCGGCCCGCAGGATGCCGGGCGCGGGGTGCGCACGGTGCACGTGTTCGGGCGCAGCGACGCCACCCAGCTCGCTGACTTGGTCGCCCGCGTCGATGCTGGAGATCTGGCGATCGAGGTGGCCGAGCGGCTGCCACTGGCCGACCTGGCCACGGTCCACGCCCGTGCCGCCGGCCGGTTCGCCCAGATCGCCGAGCTGGCCGCCCGAGTCGAGGGCGGAGACCTGGCCGAGCGGCTGCGCGCCGACCGGGCCGCGGTCCGCGCCCCGGCTGCCGCGGGAGAGCTGGCTGGCAAGACCATCCTGACCCCCTGACCCGAGCGACGCCGGCGCCGGCCCGGTGACGTGATGGCACCCTCTGAAAAACGGTCAGGTGATGCTCGCATCCTGCCCAGACATGCTCAGTGGAGCGGGTCATCGGAAAACTGAAGCAGTTCAGAGCCGTGGCCACCCGCTGTGACAAGCGCGGACACGTCTACCTCGGCACTGTCACCGCCGCCGCAGGCGTTATCTGGCTCTGCTCATGATCGGCCGGAGCCCACACGGATGGGGCCGACAATGAGGTGTTCGAACCGGGGCGCACCGCAGAGTTCGCCCGCCGCTCTATGCAAGGAGGACCTGTGCAACGTGGCGAAGTCTGGTGGGCGGATATCGACGAGCTGCGGCCGGTCGTACTGCTCTCGGAGGAAGCGTCCGAGCTCCGGGCGATGCAGGTCGTCGCTCCCGCCGGCACCGAGCTCAGAGGGGTGGCCGCTGAGCTGGCAGTAGGTGCCTCCGAAGGACTACCTGTTGAAGGCGTCCTGCGAGTCGCCTTCCCCCGCCCCGGCCTCATTCCTTGCACGTGGCTGGTCACCTTGACTCGGAAGGACCTGGTCGAGCAGGCGGGAGTCCTGTCGTCCGCGAAGCTTGGCGATCTTCAGGAACTCCTCCACCTCGGTGGACTTGAGTAGGGGCTTGCACCGGGACCGCCAACGCACTCCTCGTCTGGCTCCGATCGCGCTCGAAGAGACAGACCCTATGTAGAAGGAGGTGTGTGCTTGTGGATCTGACTGGGCGCACAGTGGTAATTACCGGGGCGGGGCGTGGTTTCGGGCGAGCGTTGGCCCTGCTGGCAGGCCGGCTGGGTGCGCGCGTGTTCGTGTCCGCACGTGCTCTGGCTGCGGCACAGAGGGTGGCCGATGAGGTGGCGACCGACAGCGGCGCGAGAGTCGACGCGTTCGCCTGCGATCTGGCCAACCCATCCTCCATCCGGGCCTTCACGGAGGGGATTGCCGCCCACGCCGACGGCGTGGATGTGCTGATCAACAATGGTGCTCGCTACCTGGAAGGCCCCGATCTGTGGGACGCCGACGACGACGCGATCACCGACACCATCGCCTCCGGAGCCACCGGCACACTGCTGACGGTCAAACACTTCCTGCCACTACTGCGCGCCTCTGTTGGTGCGGACGTGGTCAACGTGATCTCCTCCGCCGCGGAAGCCCGAAACCACCGCTCCCAGGCACACCCCGCGTTCTACGCGGCCAAGGCCGCCCAGGCCGGCTTCGCCGACATCCTCTCCCACCGGCTCCGACCCGAGGGTATCCGTGTCATCTCGCTCTATCCGCCGGACTTCACGGACGGTGACCCGCTCCACTCCACCTGGGATCACGCCCGGACCGAAGACGGCCCACTGACCGCCCAATCCGTGCTCGACTGCGTCCTGTTCGCGATCGGCCAGCCGCGAGACTGCTTCATCCGGTCCTTTCACTTCGAGCAGATGTAGGCGCCCGCCCAGGGGTAGCCAGCGGGCTCGGGCGCCAGGCGGGCGCCGTGGCAGGCCGGGCAGGTGTGCGTGGTGGACCGTCAGCGGACGGGAAAGGCGCGGACGACTGAATGGGAGGCCGGGTCCTCGCGCAGCTGCCGGTTCTCCGACGCCAGCTGGTTGACCACGCGCACCAGTGCTTCCACATCGGTGCGTAGTTGGGCCAGCTCGGCCTTGTCCTTCTGCCGGAGCTCCTTGAGCCGTACGACCTGCAGGCGCAGCCGGACCTCGGCATCGGTCGGTTGTCCTCTCTCTTTGACCTGCGCGTAGAAGTTGTTCTTGAGAGCCAGATGGCGCTGGGTGAGTGCGTTGCGCGGTACGCCCGCTTCTTGGGCCAGGGCGACGACCGTTAGCGCGCCGTTGGAGTGCTGCGGGGTGCCCTGCAGGATGCGGTCCATGGCCGCGCGGATCGCCAGTCCTCCTGGAGAGCGAACGCCTACTTGGCACCGACCACCCCAACACGCTGCGAGCCCGCAGTAACCTCTCCCACACGCTTGGTAATCTCGGTCGGCACCAGGACGCCTTGGCCCTTACCGAGGGGCTCCTGGCAGACAGCGAACGTCTACTCGGCATGGACCACCCCGACGTCCTTGCCACACGAGCGAACCTGGCCCTCACCCTTGGCAACCTCGGCCGGGCCGAAGAGGCACTCACCCTGGAACAGCAGGTCCTTTACGACCGGGAACGCGTCCTTGGCTCTGACCACCCAGAGACTATTCGCGCCCGATTCAACCTTGCTGCTACCTACCACGCCCTCGGCCGAAGCTCGGAAGCACTGGCCCTGATGGAACATGTCGTTGCCGATGTGGAGCGCGTCCTAGGCCCTGAACACCCTGAAATCTTCCGAGCACGTGCGAGTTTGGCGGCCGCCTATGGCGAGCTGGGCCGGCATGCTGAGGCTGCGGACTTGGAGGAGCGGGTGCTTGTCGACCGGGAGCGGATTCTCGGCTCCGACCACCCCCACACGATTCAGGCACGTGCGAGTTTGGCGGCCGCCTATGGCGAGCTGGGCCGACATGCTGAGGCCCGTGCCCTTCTGGAGGACTAGGTTCTGTCTCTTGGGTCAGCGTCGGGTCCAGATGCCGCGGCATCCTGCGCGGCGTGGAGGGCAGATGCCGGCGGGTGATCGCCGAGGTATCCGGTACGCCCCTATGCCGGCGGATGAGGCGGGAACGTCGTGGCGCCATCGTCCGCCCGCTGCTCGCCAATCGCAGCGGCGCCCTCGTGACCTCGCGCCCACACCCCTGCGGCGACCTGCGCCGCTCGGCATGGCTGCGCGGCTTCGTCAGTGTGCATGGCGTCGCAGATGCCGACCGCCCGAGGGCAATTCGAGAATTTCTTCGGCTTCCCTCAACAGCGCCCAGCGGGCCCCGCCCGGTCGACGCCCTCGGATATCGATCAGTCCGAGAGCCTCTGCGGCTTCCCTGAGCATCGCTCAGTCCCTCGCGTCGAGCGCCTCCTCTTCACCCGCGAACCAGTCGAACGCTCGCACGATGTCCCGTGACTCTGCCTCGGACTAGCGCGCTTCAATCTCATACATCCAAGCGTCAATGGTCGGTTGTGTTGCCTTCAGCATCCGTTGCTGCGCAGCCTTGGTCGGCAAACGGTTGACGAACAGCACGCCCCGGTCCGCGCTGACGTCTCGAAGCTTGCCAGCAAGGGAGTCGACGAATCCGACACCAACGGGCCGTCGGTGCCACTTGCACTCGATCACGACTTTGATCTCATGCGGCCCTACACGAGCAGTCACCAGTACATCTATCTGCCGCATTCTTCCGCTGATTTACCCAGGGAGTTGGGCGTTGTGCTGCACCCGCGCATCCGGATACATGCGACGGGCCTCTTCCGCGATACGGCGCTCGTACCGAAGCCACTATTCCTCTGCGTTTTGCACCCATGTGTGAAGCACGAGCCGAACCTACCTCTCCCCCTGACAGGAGCCGACTCGATGGATCTCTTCTCCCTGCCGCTCCACCCGCGTTCGGGCGACCGCGCCCAAGAATACCGACGCGACGGCCGTCTGATCTGGCACAGCAAGAGGCCGTTTCTCCCATTGTTTTATTCCGTTATGAGGGCTTGGCGCTCTGGCCAGTAAGGCGGCGGTTCGTCATGGCGAGGTGCATTATGGCTTCGGAGCGTGTGAGGAGGGCTTCGTAGTCGCGGGCAATGCGGCGGTTGAGCATGAACCAGCCGTAGGTTCGCTCCAGGGTCCAGCATTTCGGGATCGGCGTGAACCCTTTCATCTGGGGCGTGCGTTGGACGCTTTCGAGATCGATGCCGAGGGCGGCGGCGTGCTCGACGTAGTGATTGCGGTAGCCGCCGTCGCCCCAGACCCTGCGGATGGTGGGACGGCGACGGCCACCTGGTCGAGGAGACTTGACCTGCGGCGGAGTCCTGGACACTGGCGGCGGTGACCGGCACCGCGAGCAGAAGGCCGAGGGTGTTGGTGATCGGACAGCGGTGCCATGGCGGAAGCCGCACTCCGTGGTGGCCGCTCGGTGCAGAGCCCCGTCGGTCCCGACGGGGCTTCGCCGCTTCACCCGCTATCACACAGCTATCACGAACTGGGCGCACTCTCCCGGACCAGTAGGCCCCGACCTGCAGTTTCGTGCCCCCACTGGAATGGGTGGACGCTCCTGGATGGTCGTTACGACCTGTGCCATGTGGTACCCAGAGCGGCGCCCAGGACGAGTACGGGGGCGTCGTCGGGGCCGTCAACCCGGTGCTGCAGGGTCTTCTCACTCACCCGACCACGCTACCGACTCTTTGACGCGATCCTTACACCCGGGTCAGGAAGAGCCGTCGGATCGTGACCGCCGACCGTGCCCGAAGCAGGGTTTGCGCAGGTCAGAGCCTCAGCGTGGAGACGACGTGGACGATCGCGTGTCTCTTCCTCGCCGGCGCCTGACGTGAGCTACTCCTGTCCGGTCGATCGAGCCCGTAGTGTGCGCAGCATCGGCCTCGGTCGCCGCCCTTCCCCCCGTGGGGCAGCGGCCGGGGCTGGTCCTGCTCAGTGGTCTCGATCACCATCCAGGAGTCCGTTGCGCTGGCGGCAGCGCCGACTTGGTTGGCCTGGACCGCTCGAGAGAGGCTGGACAGGGGCTCAGGAGCCCCTTGTGCGCGTCCAGGACATACGGATCGGCGAGACCTACCAGGTGAAGGTCCCCAGCGGCTGCCGCCAGCCCTCCGCACCAGCTATCCCTGCACCCGCAGCACGGAGTTGGCCGCCGGCATACGGCTGCACCAAGGGGGGCGGGCGGTCGTTCACCGAGGCTCGGGAGCGGTTTTCGCGCGGTGTGCCAGGCGCCTTGGCGGGGCTGTCGCCCCGCGGTCGGAAGGTTTCGGGCTTGGCCGGCCTGCCCGGGACCGGGACCGGAGAGCCAGACGGGCCGGCGCGGAGGCCCGGGCGGCTGGCCGCCCGGGCCTTGGTTACCCGGTGATCGCGTGGGGAAGGCCGCGGTACCGGGTTGTGTGCGGGGCTGGGTCAGATGGTGCAGCCGGGTCCGGTGGTGGGGTTGGTGGCAGGTGTTGCGGCCGGTGCTGGCGTTGTTGGTGTTGGTTCCCGCGCCGCCGTTGAGGACGTCGTTGCCGGCTTCGCCCGAGAGGGTGTCGTTGCCGGTGCCGCCGTTGAGGGTGTCGTTGCCGTTGCCGCCCAGGAGGGTGTCCTCCCGGCGGGGCAGGCCGCGGCGGGGTTTACTGGGCTGCTGTCGCGGCGGGGATGTCGACGCGGGCGGCCCTGCGGGCGGGCCAGAGCGAGGCGAGCAGCGAGCCTGCCAGGGCGATCAGGATGGTGAGGGCGAGGCGGCCCCAGGGCAGGACCAACTCGTAGCCCGCGACGTTCGCTTGGAGGGTGCGTCCCAGTGCCCAGCCGAGGAAGACGCCCATGACCGTGCCGAGGGTCGCGCCGAGCGCGCCGAGGAGCAGGGCTTCCAGGCGGATCATCTGGGTCACTCCGGCGCGGTCCAGACCGAGGGCGCGCAGCGTGCCGAGCTCCTTGCGGCGTTCGAGGACGGACATGGCGAGGGTGTTGGCGATGCCCAGTGCGGCGATCACCAGGGCCATGCTCAACAGGGCGTAGAAGACGTTGAGCTGGTCGCCGATGCCACGGCTGTCCTGGGCGCGGATGTCTGCCTGGTCGAGGACGCTCAGCGTGGGGTTGTCGCCGAGGGCGTGGGTGACGCCTGCGCGCGCGGCCCGGCTGGTTCCGCCGTCCGTGGCGACGAGGATCCTGTCGGTGCTGGGGGTGGAGTCGTAGCGGGCGACGAGGGAGTCGGGTGCGGTGATGCTGGGCATCAGGTCGCTCTGCTCGTCCGCCTGGTAGATGGCGCCGATGGTGAGGCTGCCGTGCTGGTCGTTCTGCCTCTTCAGGGGCAGGGTCTGCCCGACGTGCCAGCCTTCCTGCTCAGCCTTGAAGTCGGCCACGGCGATCTGGCCCTTGGCAAGGCTGTCGAGGGAGCCTTCGATCACGTCGTACCGCAGCAGTTTGCCGATGGTGGCGGGGTCGACGCCGGTCAGGACGGACTTGCTGCCGCCCAGGTAGTACTCGGTGGACTGGTTGAGCGGGCTGTATGTGGCGCCGGCCAGCTTCTTCAGGGGCGCGGCGGTGGTGGGGGTCATCCCTTGGCCGCCCGCGGACTTCACCACGTAGTCGGCGCTGAGGGCGTGGGTGGTCGCGCGGTCGAGGTACTGGGTGGCCGAGGCTCCCAGGACGGACAGGCCCGAGGCGAGGGTGAGGGCGATGGCGAGCGCGGCGGCGGTGGCGCCGGTGCGGCGCGGGTCGCGCACGGTGTTACGGATGGCGAGGTCGCCGTGTACCGGGGCCAGGCGGGTCAGCAGCGGCCGGAACAGGGTGACGACCGGCCGGGACAGCAGCGGGATGAGGCCGATGGTCCCGGTCAGGGCGAGGGCCGCGCCGAGGCCGATGACGGTCCGGGCGTCCTTCTCCGTGGTGAGGGCTCCGTAGACGACGGCGGCGCTGCCGGTGAGCACCAGTGCGGCGCTGAGGCCGGTACGCAGGGAGCCGGGGCGTGCGGGGGCCGTGTGCTCGGCGGCGCTGAGCGCGGCGACGGGCGGGATGGCCATGGCCCGGCGGATCGGGAGCCATGCGGCGACCATGGGCAGGAGGGTGCCGACCAGCATGGAGATGATCACGGTGGTCGGGGTGAGGACGAGCGGCGCGGCCGGGGTGTCGGCGAAGAGCGTCTGGAGCAGGGCGGCGACCCCGGTGCCGACGGCGAGGCCGGCCACGGAGGCGATCGCGCCGACGAGGAGGGACTCGGTGAGCAGGATGCGCCGCACCTGCTCGCGGGTGGCTCCGACGGCCCGCATCAGGGCCAGCTCCCTGGTGCGCCGGGCGACCAGCATGGTGAAGGTGTTGGCGATGAGGAAGGTGGCGACGAACAGGGCGACCGCGGCGAAACCGACCAGGATCTGGCTCATGGTGCTGGTGCGGCTGGTGGCGAGGTTCGCCTGGATCTGGGCGAGCTGGGCCCCGGTGGCCGCGCTGGTGCCCTTGGGCAGCACCGATTCGACGCGGCTGAGGAGCTGCGTCACGTCAGTGCCGGGCGTGGCCGTGACTTCGATGTTCTGGTAGAGGCCCGGTTCGAGGAAGAACTTCTGGGCGGTGGCGCCGGCGAACAGCGTCAGGCTGCCCCCGGCGGGGAGCTTGGTCCCGTCGGTGCGGAAGATGCCGCTGAGGGTGTAGGAGGAGGCGCCCTTGTTCGTGCCGACGCGCACGGTGTCACCGACGCGGTAGCCGCCCTGGGCGGCGGTGGCCTCGTCGAGGGCGATCGTGTCCTTGCCGGTCGGGCCGGAACCCTCGGTGAAGCGGTACGCGGGGTCCTTGCCGTCCGCCGCCGGGGCGAAGTTGCCGCCCTGGGCGTCCTTGCCGTTGCCGAGGGGCTTGCCGTCGCGGTCGGCGACGGCGGCGAAGCCGTCGACCCGGCCCGCGGCGGCGGCGACGCCCGGGAGCTTGGCCAGCGCGGTCGCGGTGCGGGCGTCGAGGTCGCCCGGTCGGCCGCCGTTTGCGGGGTCGGCTTCGGCGGCGACGTTGACGGCGATGCGCTCGTAGCCGTCGGTCGCCTGGGCGGTGGTGGCCTGGTTCAGGCTGTCGCCGTAGACGAGGCTGCCGGTGATGAAGGTGACGCCGAGCATGACCGCGAATGCGGTCATCAGCAGGCGGGCTTTGTGCGCGAACACGTTGCGCAGGGCGGTACGGAACATGGGTGCGGATCCTGGGAGGCCGGCTCGACGGAGGCGAGCGGATGGGCTGGCTGGCTGGTGCGGTGCCGGTGTACGGGCTGGTCGTCAGCTGGTGCGCGAACGGGTGTCGAAGTCCTTCATCCGGTCCAGCACCCGCCCAGGGGTGGGACTCGGCATGTCGTCGACCAGGCGGCCGTCGGCGAGGAAGATCACGCGGTCCGCGTAGCCGGCGGCGACCGGGTCGTGGGTGACCATGACCACGGTCTGGCCCAGTTCGCGCACCGAGTCGCGCAGGAAGCCGAGGACCTCGGCGCCGGAGCGGGAGTCGAGGTTTCCGGTGGGCTCGTCGCCGAAGATGATCGCGGGCCGTGAGGCCAGGGCGCGGGCCACCGCTACGCGCTGCTGCTGCCCGCCGGACAGCTGCGCGGGCCGGTGGTCGAGGCGCTGGGAGAGGCCGACCATGGAGATCACACGGTCCAGCCACTGCTGGTCGGGGCGACGACCAGCGATGGTCAGCGGCAGCGTGATGTTCTCCAGGGCGGTCAGCGTCGGCAGCAGGTTGAACGCCTGGAAGATGAAGCCGATCCGGTCGCGGCGCAGCGCGGTGAGCTGTCGGTCGCCCAGCGTGCTCAGTTCGGTGGTGCCGACGCGCACCGAGCCGGAGCTGGGCGAGTCGAGCCCGGCGGCGCAGTGCATCAGGGTGGACTTGCCGCAGCCCGACGGACCCATGATCGCGGTGAACTCGCCCTCCCGGAAGGCGATGCTGACCCGGTCCAGGGCGACGACACGGGTGTCGCCGCTGCCATAGACCTTCGACAGGTCGGTGGTGGCGGCCGCGATCCCGGTCGTCGTACGCAGCTCGTGCGGGGCAAGGGAGTGGGCGGTCACAGGGGACTCCTCTTCGGGTGCGGAAGGTGCACTTCGAAGGGTGTCCGGGGAACGTATCGGGGTCTGGGCCGCCATGTATCGGCGTCCGCTTCGCTGCGTATCGGTTCTGTAGCAGGGACCGGGCGGTCAGGCCGGCAGGCGCAGGGTGGCGACGGCACCGCCGTCCGGGGCGTTGTCCAGGCGCAGTTCGGCGCCGAGGAGCCGGGCCTGGCCCAGGGCGATGGTCAGGCCCAGGCCGTGGCCCGAGCCGCGCTCCGCCGCGCCCGTGTGGAAGCGGCGCGGGCCGTCGCGCAGCAGGTCCGGGGGGAAGCCGGGGCCGTGGTCGCGGACGACGACGGTACGGCCCTCGACGGTGACCTGTACCGGGGTGCCCCCATGCCGGTGGGCGTTGACGACGAGGTTGCTGACGATCCGCTCGAGGCGGCGCGGGTCGGTCTCCACGGTCTGCGCGGCCTCTTCGCCCGGTGCGTCGGCGACGGTGACTTCAGTGTCGAGGCCGGTGCGCGTCACGGCTTCGGACACGACCGCCCCGAGCGGGACACGGGCGCGGACCGGCTGCTCAGCCCCGGCGTCGAGCCGGGAGATCTCCAGGAGGTCCTCGACCAGGCCGCGCAGGTCGCGCACCCGGGCCCGGAGCAGATCCTCCGTCTCACCGGGCGGCAGCAGGTCGGCGGCGGCCAGCAGACCGCCGACGGGGGTACGCAGCTCATGGGCCACGTCCGCGGTGAACTGCCGCTCGGTGCGCAGCCGTCGGCCGAGACTGTCCGCCATGAGGTCGACGGTGGCGGCGATGTCCGCCACCTCGTCACGGCCCTTGGTGTGCCCGGTGCGGGCATCCAGATCCCCGGCGGAGATCCGGACGGCGGTCTCGGAGACCCGCCGCAGCCGACGCCCCAGCAGCCCGGCTCCGTAGACCGCCAGGGGTACGGCCGCCGCGAGCGCGACCAGCGAGGACAACGTCATGGTCACGTCGAGCTGGCGCAGGGTGTAGAGCTCCGAGCTCATGTTGACCTGCACGGCCAGCACTGGGCTGCCCGGCCCGCCGATCCGCTGGGCGCCCCAGACGCTCGGGCCCACATTCCCGTCGACGCGCCCGTCGTAGGCCGTGTGCCGATCGCTGTCGGCCGGGTGCCGCAGTGCGGCGGGAAGGCCGGCCGGATCGAGCTCGGCACCGTCGGTGAGGGTTCCGGTGCGCCGGTAGGTGTCCATGGCCGCGTAGACGCTGTTGGTGGCCTGTGCTCCGGCCCGGTCGCGGATGTCCCGCGCGGTCCACATGTGCACGAGCACGCCCACAGCCGCCGCGACCAGGCAGGCCGTGGCCGCGGCCAGCCCCGCGATCTTCCAGCGCAGGGACGCGCGGGCCGGACGCAGCCGGTGGAACGGATGCACCGGCCTCAGCGCCTGAGCTTGTAGCCGAAGCCGCGGACCGTCTCGATCCGGTCCCGGCCCAGCTTCCGGCGCAGCCGCTGCACACACAGGTCCACGACCCGGCTGTCGCCGTCCCAGCCGTACTCCCACACTTCGCGCAGCAGGGTGTGCCGCTCAAGGACGATTCCCGGGTGGGCGGCGAACTCCAGGAGCAGCTTCAGCTCGGTCGGGGTCAGCGCCACTGGGCTTCCCGAGACGGACACCTCCAGGCCGCCGGTGTCGATGGTCAGGTCCCCGAAGACCAGCACCTCTTTCTCAGCCGGTGGCAGCTCGTCGCCCCTGGCCCGCGCGGGTTCCGGTGCGGGTGGTGCGTAGGCCGCCCGCCGCAGCAGCGACCGGATGCGCGCCACGAGCACGCCGGTCTCCACCGGCTTGACCACATAGTCGTCCGCTCCGGCCTCCAGACCGGCGACGACGTCGAGCCCGTCGCCGCGAGCGGACATCATCAAGACGGGCACCAGGCTGGTCTCCCGGACTCTGCGGCACAGACCGATCCCGTCCAGACCGGGCAGCATCACGTCCAGAATCAGCAGGTCGAAGCTCTCCTCGCGGAAGAGCTCAAGGCCCGCGAGACCGTCGGCCGCGGCCGCCATCTCGTAGCCGTAGCGCTCCAAGGCGACGGTGAAGGACCGGCGCATCAAGTCGTCGTCCTCCACCAGCAACACGCGGACAGGGCGCGAAGAGGCCGGAGCCGGGGCGGACGAGGACACGGACGGATCACTCCTGCTCAGACAGTTCAAACGGTTCAGGTGAGGCATCGGTCCCGTACGCAGTGAACGCGCGATCGACGACCTGAAAGGAACGATAAGGCAGACACCGCACCCGGCAACCGCGTCACACGGCGGACCCGCATCGCACCCTCACCACCCCGTCCACCCGTAAACCTCCAGGCCAGACGGGGTGGAATGGCTCCGGCCCGTGCCGGGTCCACGGCGTGTCGGCTCGCGGCCTCCCTTCGCCGCGGCCGGGCTCACCGACCGATTCGATGGGCAATGAAGCGTTACCTGATACCCGCCCGATACAAATCCTCAAGTTCAGTCCATGACGACCTGTCGGCCGGGCGACGGATAGGCCGGGGCGCCCGGCCCCCGAGACGCACGCCCCGGCTCTCGTCCGCTACGACGACGACCGGGCACCAGCGGCTGAAACTTGCGCCTGCCCCGGTGAGCCGCGTCTCCTCCAAAGCCCTGCCCGGCTGTGCGCGAGCACTTGGACGGCGGCGACGCACTGGCGGACAAGGAGATCTCCGACCACGCCAGCGTCGAGATCCTCCTCAAAGAGCTTGAGGGCCGCGACGCCGGCGACGCCGACTTCGACCGGCTCGTTTGGAAGAAGAGGGCATGCCCGTGGACTTCTCCGGCTGCCCGTATGGTCGACCGTTCGCCTATCACCAGATGGACAGCGTCGGTGCACGGATCGAGCTCGTTGACGTCGGCAGGCAAGCCAGCTTCCTCAGCGGGTGGAATCCAGGTGGGAAGCCGATGCCCGCCATCGACGAGCCCTCCAGAAGCTGAGTTCTCGTCGCAGGGCGCTCAGCTGGACGCAGTGGTGCGCCGCAGGTGCGGGCCTGCGGCGCACCGTGGGGCCGGTGAGCAGCACAGCTCACCGGCGGGTTCAGGGCCGGTCAGTGACCGCGGCGCTCATCCAACACTCCGAGACGCTGATCACCTGGGCGGCCATCACCCTCTGACCAGGCTTCTGCCCCGGAAAGGCGCCACCCCCAGCTGGCTGAGGAAACAAGCGCCAGCCGACACCTGACGGCGCTTCTTCTCCTCGGTGCCTGACCCGATGACCGGCAAGCCCAGAAGGCCGCCGGACGCCAGTGAAGTACCGGCTGGTCGAACCTACGAGGGGAGGTGGCCTGTGAAGGCCGTTTGGAAGTACGCGTTCTTGGTGAAGTGCTCGAGATAGCGGGGGTCACTCACTTCGAGGGTGAAGTCGGCGGACGTCCCCTCGTCTTCGTCGAGATCGGTGGAGTCGTCCTCGCGGATCTCCCAGGAGACGATGATCTCTTCGGCGCGGCGTGCAAACTCATCCGATCGCGGAGCGAGGCATATGTAGTGGGTGCCGTCCGAGAAGCCCCGCCCGCCGTGGGGGTCGAGCTGGCCTTGGTAAAACTCCTTCGCCTTGACGCGAGGTAGGCGCACCTGGGTGGAGCCCTCCTCCAGCAGATAGCCCTCCTCGTCAACACGCACCGTCGGGCCGAGGTAGAACTCGAAAAGCTCTTTGAACTCGGCTTCCGTTGCGGCGGAGACAGGCCCGGCACCGAAGTCACCACCCTCCTTCCAGGCATCCATGATGAGCTGCAGGCCGAATACGGGCCCCTGGGAGAACCCGTAGTTGTCGGGATCGCGGTACTGAACACTGCCGTTGAGGGTGGAGCCACGGCGCGCACCGGTGAAGACATCGAAGATGTAGGTCATGCGCCTGGATCCTAGTGATCAGGACTGACAACTGCCCTGGTGCGGCGGAACAGTCAGATCAGCGGCTCGGTTGTCTCGCGGACAGCATGTTCGAGCAGGCCACGTCGTCTGCTTGTGTTCCCCCGGGCAGGGGAAGTGCGAGTCGGTGCCCCGTTCGTTCGGCTGGTTGACCAGGGCAGCCCAGGATCAGAAACACGCACGAACAGCCCCTGGTGAATCACCCGCCCTGCGCCATGTCTTATCAGGACCTGTTCCTCCGTCATCGCGAGCGGCCGGCTGATGCGCTCACCACGGGCACGCGCCGCCACCAGGTCCTCATGGGTGCCCTGCGCGCCCTCCTCTTGGCGAGGCTTCATCGCGTGCGGCGCGGGAGCGGCAGCCCTGAGGTCCTGTTCGTCACCCACTCTGCTCTGCTGTACTGCCCTGCGGCTAATTTGTGTGCAGGAGAGGTACGCAGGCCCGTGGTGGCAGAGGTGCACGAGGGACGGGAGGTCGGGAAGAGTGTCGCTGCGCGCAGGTGATCCAGCCGAGATCGGCGGTTATCCGCTTGAGGCGCGACTCGGCTCGGGTGGCATGGGCACGGTCTTTCTGGCTCGTACGAGTTCGGGGCGTCCTGTCGCGATCAAACTGATCCACCCGCAGTTCGCGGCGGACGACGAGTTCCGCATCCGCTTTCGGCAGGAGGTGACGGCGGCGAGGCAGGTGAGTGGCGCGTTCACCGCCGCCGTGGTCGACGCTGCCCCTGAGGCCGAGCACCCAGAAGGCCGCCAACGCCCCGGGCGTCAAGGCCGCCCGGGCCGCCGACCTCTACGCCACCGGGCTCGCCGCCGCACCGGACTCCGCCGAGATGCAGCGCGGTCTCGACCAAGCCACATACCGCATGCTGCGCGGGGTGCGGTGGCTGGCTCTGCTCTGTGTCGGCTTGGCCGGGGCGATGCTGGATCTGGACATGTTCGTCCGTGAGGGCGAGGTGGCGCGGGAACTGCCGCTGCCCCTCGGTCAGCGCCTGTGGTATCTCGTGCCGGTGACCGCCATCTGGATCGTCGGCGCCGTGCTGCGCTACCGGCGCAGGCGCGCCGGCGTCCAGCTCAATGTGCGGTCACTGATACGCCGCCGCCGGTGGCCCCGCACAGTGCTGGCCCAGGCGGCCTGGGCCATGCTGTGCGCACTGCTGATCGCCCAAATACCCTGGGAGGAAAGGATGTTGCCGCAGATACTGTTCTGGGCAGGGCTCGCGCCGACGTTTGCGACGATCTGGTTCGACCGGAAGAAGACCCAGTGAGGAACGGCCCGAGCCCGAAGGGAACGACGAAGGACGGACCGGACACCCGGGTCCGATGTCTCACGAGCCAGAACCCAGCGCGCGGATACCTCAACCGGTATACCCAGGCCCACGACTTGCGATCACTCGGAGCGCCGTACTGATTCGACGCGTGGTGATCTGGAGGGGTGGCGCGCAGCTACGGGGAGCGAGTCCCCTGGTATCTCAAACGGCCCGGCCGGGAGTTCGCCACCCGAGAGATGAGTAGCGTTTGAGGCACCGGACGATCTCTCTCGTCGAAGCCGACGGTGCTGTTTCCTGAGTTGATGCGGGGGCCGCGGGCCGCAGCCCCCGCCGCGGGCCGCAGCCCCCGAGCGAATCGGGTGGGCTACCTCGGGCTGATCGTGACCCTGTAGGTGGCTCCGGCCCTGCCGTGAGTGCTCACGGTGACGGCCTGGCCGTGGTCGTCCCAACTGGCCTTGTCGCCTTGGATATCGACGCGGTAGCCGCCTGGGTACGTGTCCCTGGGCACGGTGATCCGGGTGGGTCCCGCTGCGTTGTCGCGGGTGCGGAAGGTGAGCGTGTAGGTGCGTGTAGCCGGCTCGTACGCGAACTTGAGCGGGTCGCCCGCGACGGCCCGCGCGTACGGCTGGACGAGCAGCTGGGCGTTGGGCTTCGCGGCGCCCGTCTGGTCGAGGAAGCAGTAGCCGCCGCCCCGGCACCACTGCCACCACGTCCAGCCACTGGCGAAGCGGTCCAGGGAGGCCGTCATGTCGGTGACGAACTGGCTTGCGTGCGGAACGTAGGGGTTGCCGCCCCACTCCCCCACGATCACCGGCATGCGGTGACGGGTCGGGTAATCGCTGATCGCGGCCTCGTAGGCGGGGATGAAGGTGCCGTTGGGGTCGTAGTCGGCGCCGGTTTCCATCGCGGTCTCGTAGAAGTGCGGCGCGTAGCCGGCGTGCGGGTCGTCGATGTGGCCCATCTGGGTCGGGACGCCGACACCGACGATGACGGTTGGTTCGACGAATACCCACGACCTGTGGTCGACCAGGCGGATCGCCCGGGCAAGGCGGTTCCACAGCTCGGTGAGCTCGGTGGCCTCGAAGCGGGCCGCGGCGGCGGGGAGGTCTTCGCCTTCGAGGAACTTCGCGAACGGCTCATTCATCAGGTCGTAGCCGAGCAGCGCCGGGTGCCTGCCCAGGGCGGAGGCGACCGTCATCCACATGCGAGCGTGCGCGGCGCGGAGGTCGGCGTCCTTGTACAGGTGGTCAAAGGCGGTCTGTACGGATGGCTCGAAGTACTCGGAGAACCAGTCGTCGGGTATCGGCCAGAACGGTAACCCCTCGTCGCGGGTGGCCCAGTCGGGGACGCCGCGGGAGCCGAAGTGGGGGCCGTATACGTCCTGGTGGGCGTCGAGGATGACCTTGATGTGGTAGCGGTTGGCCCAGTCGAGGATGCGGCGCATCTTGGTGAGGTAGCCGCGGTCGTAGTGCCCGGGGGTGGGTTCGAGGTCGTCCCAGAAGAACGCGAGGCGCGCGAGGTTGAAGCCCCGGGCGGCCATGTCTTTGAGGTCGCTCTCGTGAATGTCGGCGAACGCGTTGGTGCCTCGGCTGCTCTTGTCGGCGAGGTTGAAGCCGCGCCACTGGAGCGCGCGGCCTTGGCCGTCGGCGATGAAGGTGCGGTCACCGACCGTGACCCGGTCGGGGGCGCGGTCGGGGGCGCGGTCGGGGTCGGCCTGGGCCTGCGCGGGGAGGACGCCGAGCAGGAGGGCGGCCACGGCGAGGGCGGCGGGGGCGACGCGGGAGGTCAAGCGCATGCAGGAGCCCCTTTCGAGGATGGCTGCTTGGGCGGCGTGCTACTGGCCGGCCGGATGCTACTGGCGGGTGGGTGAAGTTCCCAGGAGTTCGCCGCGATTCCTGACCCATACGCGTTCGTCTCACCGACACCGCAAGGCCGACGCTCAGACGTTACGCCGTGTTATGCGAGCGTCACCGTGCGTAGCCTGTTCCGACGTGCCTGGACCACCCACCGCTGGGAAGACCACCCCACGCGCGACCCACTATCCGGGCGAGCCCCTAATATCGCTTGGCGTCCTCCGACGGACGCTGACGCCCGCTGGGTCGTGCCCGCCGCCCAACGCCCGGCACGACGACTCCACCGCATGGCAATGGAGTCGAGCACCGAGGAGAGGAACGTTCATGCGCGCCCGGACCATCGCCACGGCCACCGCAACAGCATTGGCACTGGTGGCCGCTCGTGACCTTGTCCAGAAGAAGCACGCATTGCTCCGGAACTTCCCCGTGCTGGGGCACGCCCGGTACCTGTTGGAGACGATCGGGCCTGAGCTGCGGCAGTACATAGTGACCTCCAACGACGAGGAGCGCCCGTTCAGTCGTGACCAGCGCACCTGGATCTACGCGTCGGCGAAGGGGGAGAACAACTACTTCGGATTCGGCACCGACAACGACGTCGAGCACACGCAGGGACACGCGTACCTGAAGCAGCGCACGTTCGCCGGCACGCTGCCCGACCTGCACGACCCGCAGGCCCCACTGCCGTCAGCCAAGGTGCTGGGCGGGCCGCGCGGGCGCGCCAAGGCGTTCCGACCGGCGAGCGTGGTGAACATCTCGGCGATGAGCTTCGGATCGCTCTCCGGCGCGGCGATCACGGCGCTCAACAAGGGGGCGGCGCTGGCGGGCACCCTGCAGAACACGGGCGAGGGCGGTCTCTCGCCGTACCACCGCAACGGCGGCGACCTCGTCCTGCAAATCGGTACGTCCTACTTCGGCTGCCGCAATGAGGACGGCAGCTTCAACATCGACAAGCTCAGGGATGTGGTCGCCGGCGCCCCGGTCAAGGCGATAGAGATCAAGCTCTCCCAGGGGGCCAAGCCGGGGCTGGGCGGGATGCTGCCGGGCGCGAAGGTGACACCGGAAATCGCCGAGATCCGCGGCATCCCGCTCGGCGAGGACTGCGCATCCCCGTCGCGGCACACCGCGTTCGGCGACGTCGACTCGATGCTCGACTTCGTCGAACTGCTCGCCGCCGAGACCGGCCTGCCGGTCGGGATCAAGAGCGCGGTGGGCGAGATGGAGTTCTGGCAGGAGCTGGCCACGCTGATGGCGCGTGGTGACCGTGGTGTCGACTTCGTGACCATCGACGGCGGCGAGGGCGGCACCGGGGCGGCGCCGCTGACCTTCTCCGACTCGGTGTCGCTGCCCTTCCGGATGGGCTTCTCCCGGGTCTATGGCACCTTCGCCGAGCGGGGGCTGACCGACGACCTGACTTTCATCGCCTCCGGCAAGCTCGGCCTGCCCGAGAACGCCGCGGTCGCATTCGCTCTGGGTGCCGACATGATCAACGTGGCTCGTGAGGCGATGCTGTCAATCGGCTGCATCCAGGCGCAGAAGTGCCACACCGACAAGTGCCCCACCGGCGTCGCCACCCAGAGCCCGTGGCTGGCCCGCGGCCTCGACCCGTCCTCGAAGGCCACCCGGGCCGCTGTCTACCTGCGGACCCTCCGCAAGGAGCTGATGAAGGTCTCGGCGGCCGTCGGTGTCGCCCACCCGGCGCTCATCACGGCCACGGACATCGAGATCATGAACGGCGACTACGAGGCCCGCACCCTGGCCGGCGTCTACGGCTACAAGGACGGCTGGGGCGAGCTCGGCCCGCACCTCGCCGAGGAGATCACCGCACTGCTCACCTCCGAGCAGTCCTCCGACCAGAAGCCGACCGCCTGACGCGCCGATCACGGCAGGCACCGCGCTCGCCGCTCCCCTGCCCGGAGCGCGCGCGTGGCGCCGGCCGGTGGCACCCTTGTCTTCCCTGCTCCACGAACAGCCCCTGCCTAGGTGATCAGAACATGAGCGAAAAAGTGAGATTCCCGAGCGTCGTCGGCCCCGAACTGGCCGGAGCCATCGACCTGCCGGACGGCGAGATCCGCGGCTGGGGGATCTTCGTGCACGGATTCACACTCGGCAAGGGCTCGCCGGCCGCGTCGCGTGTCAGCAAGCAGCTGGCACGCGAGGGGATCGGAATGCTGCGCTTCGACAACCTCGGGATCGGGGACTCCGACGGCGACTGGGGGGACGGTTCCTTCACCGTCAAGGTCCAGGACACGATCCGTGCCGCAGCCATGATGGCGGAGCGCGGGACTCCGGCAGACCTGCTGGTGGGGCACTCATGGGGAGGCGCCGCCGTCCTCGCCGCGGCGGCCGAGGCAACCGGCGTCCGCGCGGTCGCCACGATCGGGGCGCCGGTCGATCCCAGCCACGTCGAGCGACAGTACGACGCGGTCGTGGATCGCGTGCTCAGTGAAGGGTCGCACGAGTGGTTCGTCGGCGGGAGGACCCTGGTCCTCAAGCGTGCCTTCGTCGAAGACGTCCGCCGTGCTCACCTGCGGGATCGGATCGGCGAGTTGGATCTGCCGCTGCTCGTCCTGCATTCGCCGACCGACAACACCGTCGACATCGACAACGCCGGAGAGATCTTCCGCGAGGCACGACACCCGCGAAGCTTCGTCTCACTCGAAGGAGCAGACCATCTCCTGACCGCCCGAGGACAAGCACAGCGAGCCGCCCACATCATCAGCGCCTGGGCCGACCAGTACATCCACGGACCACGGCCCGCAGGAGACACATCTCAGGTGGTGAAGAGCTCGCTCGGATAGTCCCGCAGGGTGCACCCCCTGGCTGGCACCCAGTCAACGGACGCAGACGAGAGAGCCGCCCGGATCGGCGCCCCCAAACGACCAGCGAACGACGGCGCCCCGTGGCAAATGACCCTCGTCTGCCTCCCCGTCGACGTTCGCTCCGCTGGTACCACGCGTCGCGTCCCAGGGACGACAAGACCCTGACCGCGGCTCCCGCCGAGGCAGGAGCCAAGGAGCGGTCAGCCAGCGCCCGGCTCCGCCCGCTCCGCGTAACCGGCCAAGCGTCCCGCCAATCGATTTGCCCACGCGACATCCGTGCGCGTCCGCCTGGAAGGCTCGGCATAGATGACGACTGTCTTGCCGGGTGCTGGGATCCGAATGAGGTTGGCCGGTGTCGGGAGAAGACGGCCCACCGGGCCCGTCCCCGAACGCAGGAAACCCCGCCAGCAAGCCGACGGGGGGTTCCTCACCCCTCACGCTGCCCCTATGGCGGAGGTCGTGGATGTGTGGGCCTGACCAGGTGGAACACCTCGCGAGCGACGTAGCTGTGCAGGCATTCCGGGGGTGTCCCCCATCGTGATCAGCAGAGTGACGGCCGTGTCCGGGCCGATGCCCACCGGGATCAGCAGCTGCGAGGCGTGGCGTTCGACGAGCCGGGCGTTGCGGCAAGACCCCTATCGGGACACGCCTCGTCGGCTCGGTCCTCGGGTCGTCCGGTGGCGTGGTCATGCGACTCCTCCCGTGGACGTGTCGGGCCCGGCGCAGGCTGGACATGGGGCTGTTGATCTCGATCAGGTGGTGGGTCTCCACCGCCGCTCGGCCAGCTGAAGGGCTGCATCGTCCGCGGCAACGCGCCCTTTGAGCCCAAGAGCTGTTGCCTCATCACGGCGATGGTGGCGAGGTGTGCTGTCGAGGGCCCCGGCCGACGACCTCGGATCGCGGATCACTGCTCGGTGCGTAGACGCCTTGTCAAGGAAGTGTGGTCTCTCTGCTAACGACGCGTCCTTGAGGGCTTGGGACTCTATTCCGGTCGACACATCACGTAGCGCGCCAGTGGATCACGTCAACGCACAAGAACCAGTGAAAGAGGAGACATCATGCGTATCCGTCTTATAGCCGCCGCGGGCGCCACCGCTGCCGCACTCACCCTCGGCATCGCGCTGCCGGCCGCCGCCGACGGCCATGCGGACGTTGCTGCGGCCAAGCGCGCGGTGAAGAAGGTCAAGGTCTACCAGGACGCCAACTTCAAGAACCGGAACACGACCTTCACCGAGAACATGCGGAACCTGAAGAAGGACGGCTGGAACGACACCATCAGCTCCGCCAAGAACCTGGGCAACCGCAGGGTCACGTTCTACCAGCACAAGAACTACACGGGCGCCAGCTTCTCGCTGAAGCCGCACCACAAGGAGGCCCACTTCGGCCACCACGCGGGCATGAGCGACGCCACGAGCTCCATCGAGTTCGACTGACGGCAGGTCAGCAGGCCTGTTCAGTAAGGCACTCCTGACGGGCGGGGTGCGGCAACCGGGGCCGCACCCCGCCCCACCCACCTGCACCACACCCCACTCAACGCACACCGCACACCGCACACCGCACACCGCACGACGAGAGGCCACCATGTCGCCCTCCCGCGCCCGAGCCACCACCGCGCTCGCACTGCTGCTCATGGCCACCACCGCCTGCACAGCCGCGGAGCACGAGTCCACGCCCGCCCCGCACTCCCCGCCCGTGTCCCGGCAGGCCAAGCAGCTCCGGCTGCCACTGGACGCCTATGCGTCAACCGTGGCCGAGACCCACATCGTGGAAGACGCACAGGACATCCTCATGCGTCGGTGCATGAACGACCTGGACATGGAGTGGAAGACCCTGCCGCCGGTGGACCCCCAGGACACCAAGCCGCCGAACCTCCGACGATACGGAGCCGACGAGGCCGCGGCCGTCCGCTACGGATACCACCCGCGCCCCGACCCACCCTCGGTAGTACGACGCAACCGTGCCTGGGACGAGCGCGACGCCCTCCCCGCGGAGGTCCAGAAAGCGGCCTACGGCCGCTCCGGCGAAGGCGGCTGCCTCAAGGCAGCGCAGCACCAACTCGTCGGCGACACCGCCCCACCCGACTACGACGCCTTCAACCAGCTGACCGGCACCGCGCTGGAGGCCTCCCGGCGCACCCGCGAAGTACGCGACGCCCTGCGCACATGGCACGCATGCATGGCGAAGGCAGGCTTCGACTACCCGGACCCCTATGCCGCAGCCGGCGACAAGCGCTGGCAAACGGCCGAACCCACACCCGCCGAACGCGCCACCGCCCGCACCGACGTGGCCTGCCAGAAGTCGACCAGGTTGGTGAAGGTATGGGCAGCGGCCGAAACCCGCGTCCAACACCGCCTGATCCGGCAGAACACCGACCGCCTGCACGAGGCGAAGGCCCGCAAGGACCGCTGGCTGGCAGCCGCCCGCCGTGTCCTGAACCGCGAGGACGACTGAACCGCGTGTGCCATGTGTTCGATGGTGACGGGAGTGTCTCTGCTGCCGGGGTGTACTCGCGGGAGCAGGCGTGGGCGACCTTCCAGGTCACGCGCATCCGAACGTCGTCACGTCGAAGCCCTGGCTATCCGGGGGCAGGTCGCGTTCCGGTAGTCCTTTGGCGGCATGCCATAGGCGGTTCGGAAGGTACGGGTGAAGTCGGCTGCGTGGGGGAACCCGCAGCGGGCGGCAATGGCGTGGATGGGGGTGGTGCGCCAGGTGGGATCGGCGAGTTCGCGGCGGGCGCGTTCGAGGCGTTGCCGGCGGATCCAGGCTGCAACGGTGGTCTCTTCGTGTTGGAAGAGGCGGTGGAGGTAGCTGGTGGAGATGTGGTGTGCGGCTGCGATCGTCGGGGGCCGCAGGTCCGGGTCGGCCAGATGTCGATGAATGAAGGCTTGGATGCTCAGGGTCAGAGCGCGTCGGTGGGATTCGGGGGGTACCTGGTCGTCGGCTTCCAGGTGGTGGGCGAGGGTGGCGGTGAGCAGGTCCAGGGCCACCGTGCCCAACCGAGTAGTGTCTGCGGGCCGGTAGGGCGTGGTGTCGGTGGCCATGCGCATGAGGAACTGCGCGAGCAGACCTCCGATTCCTTCCCGGCCGGGTAAGGAGCGGGCGAGAAAGCGATCAACGCTGTTGGAAGGAAATGGCAGTAACTTCTTGGGTATCCCCATTCCCACCGATGTCACTGCGCCGGCTACGGTCTCCCAGGGGCGTGAGGTGTCGACGACATACATCTGCTGTGCACCGTGCGCTGCTTCGTGGCCGCCGTGGCGAATTCCCAGGGTTCCGCGCAGGAGGAGAGCGAGGGTGTAACACTCCGGGTCGGATTGCCGAATCAACTTGGCTGTGCGCAGCCCCGTGACTGGCTGAACCTTCGTCGGCACAACCGATACCGGCCCCAGCTGGAGACTGCGCAGCTCACCGTGAAAGTCACCGGAGTGCTCGCTACTGGTCTCCATGGGGCAGATCGTCTTGGCCAGGTGTTGACGCCAGACATCGAATCGGTCAGGCGTCGGCACATCGCTACTGCGGAAGATCGTCTCCATCGTCATCGTTCTTCCCCCTTGGGTAAATCTGCGTCCTTGAGCTCACGCGGCGAGTGGCCGCCGTCCGGCGCCCCGTGGTGGTCAGTCACGGGGCCGGAGACGGGAGTACGCCCGTAGCCTTCTGCCCTGTCAGCGACGTGAGCAGAGCCAGGGCGTGGTACCGCCTCGGGCCGAAGTCTGAGCTTATTCAGTCCACCAGGCTGTCCGCGCCGGCAATCAGGCCACACTGCCCTGGGCACGAAGCGAGAAGCTCCGAGCGATCCTCGTCATGGATGAAACGTGGACCAACGGTGCTGAGCGTTTACCCAACGCTCACGCGACGAGCGTCAGTGCCGGGGAAGTCGGGCCACCACCCCGGAACGTGGCGCGGCAGGCGCGGCAGGCGCGGCGGGTCGCGGGGGAACCGCCGGCGGTGGATGCCTTCGACCAGGGCTTCCGGGTCAGGGGTTCTCGATCCAGTGGGGAGGGACGTCGCAGATCAGGTACGGGATGCGGGCTTCGCACGCGTCGCAGGAGTGGGCGGTCCAGGAGTTCGTGGCGCCGTGTCCGTGCCACACCCGCATCTGTTTGGCGTCCTCCGCCTTGGGGCCGACGTAGACCATCTCGCTCATGCGCACGTAGTCGACGGACTTCCAGTCGAGGTGCATCGCGCCGAGTCCGAGCAGGAGTTTCATGGCGGAGCACGGCCGGGTGACGCCCTGTATGTCTGCGCCCAGGTCCACCTTCTCGCCGCGGACGGTCAGCCATCCCCTGTTGTTCGCGGGAATGGCGGGGTTCGCCGGCGTCCACTTCCCCGGGTGGTAGGTGATCCCGTCGAGGTGCTTGGGCTTGATCCATGGCTCTGCGGTGCGCCCGCTGGAGGCGAAGAGGTAGTACTCGCGCCCGCTGATCCTCGCTTCGAGTACGCCCATCATGAAGACGGCCGCCGGATCGCCGACCAGGCTCTTGTCCTGCATCAGGTTGTCCTTGATCTGTCCCACGACGCTGCGCAGCTTCGCGCTGTCGGTCAGTTCCGGAATGCCGTGGAGCAGTTTCCCCTGGTCCTTCTTGTTCCTGACGTGATGACACCTCGGGCAGGTGTCCGTGGCGTGGCCGCCATGCCGAAGATTGACGTCTGCATCCGGCTTGCGGGGCTTGGTCTTCGGCATGCTCGGCCTTCCCGTCAACGATCCATGGAGCGGGGGAAACTAGCACCTGACAGCCTTGCCTGAAGACGCAGCGATCAGTTTGGGACGTCATCCGGTGACACCCCGTCGCGACGCCGTCACCCTGTGGAAGTCGCCACCCGGCCCACTTTCGGCCCTCCCGAAGCACGCGCCCCCGGCGCATGATCGACTCTCGGAGAACAATCACGGTGTAATGCCCTATATACCGGCAAACCCGTCAACAGCCGGATTCTGTCGCGGAAATCAACGAAAGCGCCGCGCCCTCTTCCCCCGCCACCTGGCCTGATCACCGCCGTCACCGGTCCCTCCCGCTGTTAGCGTGCGCCGAAATCTCACGTCCACATACTCACGGCGGCCCGTGCCCGGCGCGGCCCATCGGTCAGGAGGGGATGCGTTGTGGCGGTGACCGCGATGACCGTCGGCGGACTCAGGGAATGGTTGAAGACCCTTTCATCCCCCACTCAGGAACTGCTGCTGCCCGACGGGCTCCCCGACAACCTGGGCGACCAGGGCACCCTCAAGAACGCGGTGAACCCCGGCGCTCTGTCGGACTGGTTCACCATGGGGACCACCCTCACCAGGATGGTTCCGGACCCGGACCATCTCTGCGTCACCGGAATCATCGTCACGGAAACCCCGAACGTCTCCCTCTGGTTCTTCAGTGACGAGGAAGGGAACCCCGACGACGCCACCGTCACCGGCGTCCAGTTCGGTCTGTCGCTGAAGAGCCACCCCGTGATGTCCGTCTTCAGCGCCCTCGGGCTGCAGGACCTCCTCCTGCTCTACACGATTCACCTCGTGGACGGTGCCGCCGTCCGCGAGCTCTCCGCGCGGGCGAAGCTCGCCGTCGATGGCGGGGATCCGCTCCTCGTCACCTGCGCCCTCGACTTCGAAGCCGGACGGACCAGCTACGAGTTCGTCGTGGAGCCGGAGGACGGAAAGGAATGGCACGTCGCCGAGGCGTTGTTCGGGCTGTTCGGCGTGGCCCCGCCACCCGTCCTGAAGGACATCGCCCTCAAGCGCCTCATGCTGGCCTACGATCACGGCCAGGGCTCCACCGGGTTCCGCGTCGAGGTGGACGTCGACTTCCCGTTGGGCGGCCTCGACGCCGACCTCGCCGTCATGGTGTCCCTGTCCAAGTCCGGCGGGAGCCAGACGTACGACCAGGAGTACGAGGCGCGGCTGGTCCTCGGTGTCCCCACGCAGGGGGGCGGGGACGACACCGTCCGCACCCTGACGTTCGACATCAAGGACGTCCAGCACGCCGAGTTCAGCGCGACCTGCGAGGACTCCAAGGGCGTGTCGTTCGCGGACCTCGCCGGACTGCTGGGCATGGCGGGACCGCCGGCGTTCCTGGCCGATCTGGCCATCTCCGGCCTCACGGTCGGGTACGCGTCCGCCCGCAAGTCCATTGTGCTCGCCGCGAAGGAGAAGGGCGGCGGCTCGCTCGTCGTCGTCTCGGACCAGCCGAAGGGCGGCACCCGTGCCTGGGCCGTGCGCGCCGGCGTCGGGCTGGACGCCAAGCTCTCGGACCTGCCGTTGCTCCAGGGGCAGGTACCCCAAGGCCAGGACCTCGGCGTGCGCGGGCTGGGCGTGTTGCTCACCTCCGAGGCGCTGAGGACCGACCGGATCACCGAGCTCAACAAGGCCCTCGCGGCGAGCGACGGGACGCTGCCCCTGCTGCCCGTCGACGGTCTGGGCAAGGGGCCGGCCTTCACGGTCGATTTACAGCTGCCGGGGCACTCGGAGACCACCTCGGTCGTCGTCCGGGGCGACCGCAAGAAGACCAAGGCCCCCGTCGAGGCTCCCCCGCGGCCACGGCTGATCACGCAGGACGCCACGCCCGTCGCCGAGAACGCCGCCCAGAACGTCACCGAAATCGTCGCCGAGGGCGCGCCGGCCACCCCCACCGGCCTCCCCCTGGTCGCCTGGCTCAAGGTCCAGCGCGCCATCGGCCCTCTCAGCCTCAGCCGCGTCGGCGTGGGCTTCGCGGACGACACCGTGTGGGTGCTGTTCGACGCCTCCCTCGGTATGGCCGGGCTCACCGTCGGCGTCGACGGGCTGGGCATCGGCATCCACCTGTCCCACCCCGTGCCGCCGGACTTCCGGCTGGACGGGCTGAGCGTCGGCTACGCCCGTCCGCCGCTGGCGATCAAGGGCGCCCTGGTCAACCGGCCCCCGGACGACACGTACAGCACCCTGATCGAAGGCGCCCTGGCCGTCACGGCCGAGGAGTTCGGACTGACGGCGCTGGGCGCGTACGCGCGGACGAAGCAGCACCCCGACCAGCCATCGTTGTTCCTCTTCGGCAAGGTCAACGGCGAGTTCGGCGGGCCGCCGCCCGTGCTGATCACCGGCATCATGGCCGGCTTCGGCCTCAACACCGACCTGCGGCTGCCCGAGGGCGACCACGTGCTGGACTTCCCGTTCCTCGCGGACATGTCCTCGCCCGAGACCGACCCGCTGGTGGTCCTGAACAACCTGATGGGGGGCCAGGACGCCTGGGTGCGCCCTGCCTCCGGACAGCTGTGGTTCGCGGCCGGCCTCGAATTCAAGGTCTTCGAGTTCGTCAGCGGTCAGGCGCTGCTGGTGCTGGAGGTCGGCGACGACTTCGCCGTCGCGGTGCTCGGCACGGCGGAGGCGCAGTTCCCCAAGGACCAGTCCCTGCCCGCGTACGCGAAGGTCCGGCTGGGCCTGTCCGCCAAGTACCGCGCCAGCGAGGGCGTGCTGAAGCTGACCGCGCAGCTCGCGCCCGGCTCGTTCCTCCTGTCCGAGGACTGCGTGCTGACCGGCGGCTTCGCGCTGTACACCTGGTTCGACGGCGCGCACGCCGGTGACTTCGTCCTCACCCTGGGCGGCTACTACCCCGGCTACCCGGTGCCCGGCCACTACCCGCAGGTGCCGCGGCTGGGCTTCAACTGGCCGGTCACCTCGGAGCTGACCATCAGCGGTGGCTCGTACTTCGCGCTCACCCCCGGCGCGATCATGGCCGGTGGCGCGCTGGACGTGAACTTCCGCGCCGGCGACCTGCACGCCTGGCTGACGGCGCACGCCAACATCCTCATCGAATGGGCGCCGTTCCACTTCGACGCCGGGATCGACGTGAGCATCGGCGTCAGCTTTGTGCTCGACCTGTGGCTGGTACGCGAGACGATCAGCGTCGAGGTCGGCGCGTCCCTGCGGCTCTGGGGCCCGCCGACAGCCGGCAAGGTCACCGTCCACCTCTGGTTCATCTCCTTCACCATCGGCTTCGGTGACGGCAGCGCGAGCGGCGACAAGGCCGCGCCCTGGTCCGACGTGGTCAAGCAGCTGCCCGCGGCGAAGGATGCCGTCCGGCTGGTGCCCATGGACGGGCTGACGCCGGTGGAGTCCAAGGACGAGCCGGGACTGTGGACGGTCAGCACCGGCGCCTTCTCCTTCGCGGTGCGCACGGCCGCCCCGGTCGGCAAGCTGTACTTCGGCGAAGAGCAGCAGAACGGGATCGGCACCACGGATGTCAACATCCGTCCCCTCCGCGACGGCGGCGAGCACCTCGACTCGAAGCTCACGATCACACTGACCGGCAAGGACGGTCCCCAGGACCTGAGCAAGTGGGCCACCACACCGAACGTGGCGAGCCTGCCCGCAGCCCTGTGGGGCAAGTACGACGGCAAGCTGACCACCGGCAGCGAGCAGCGCGTCGACGGCCAGCTGACGGGCGTCGATCTGCGTCTGCCGCAGCCCACACCGGGCAGCACACCCGGCCCCATCAAGGCCGGGACGATCGCGCACGACGACCGGACGCCGAACGGCAAGCTGCCGCTGACGCAGCCAGCCGTCGTACCGGCCGTCCCCGCCGTGGAGGCCGCGCCGGCACGGGTCGAGGCCGTGCGGCCGGTCACCGTCGATCTCGTCGCCGAGGCCGCGCCGGTGCCGGAGGTCGGCGCGAGCGTGGCTGTCGTCACCGGCGGCCAGGCCGGCGCGCTGATCGGCCAGTCCCGCGACCGGCTCTTCGCCGCCATGGACTATCTGGGTGTGAGCCCCGGCACCAACGAGCGGCTCACCGCCACGGACGGACTGGTCGCGGGCGACATCGACGCGAAGCCCGCGCCCCCGGTCCCCGGCACCCCGACCGCGAGCGAGCGGCTGTACGTGCTGGGCGCGGGGGCTTCGGTGACGCCGGTCGACGCGCAGAGCCTGACGGCGTACGACCGCGTCCCGCTGGAGTTCGCCCAGGGGTCCTCCGCACCGCTTCACTTCGCCGTCAGCCCAGGCGGCCACCGGCTGTGCGCGGTCGACAACGACCAGAACATCGACGTGCGCGACGTCTCGGCGAACCCACCGGGAGAGACCACGTCCCTGTTCCACGACCGCATCTGGGGATACCAGCAGACGCGAGGAGCGGCGGTCTCGCCCGACAGCAAGTGGGCGTACGTCACCGCCACGCAGTCGCAGCAGCTGCTCGTGCTCAACCTGCAGCCGGATGTGCCTGCCAAAAAGTACGACTTCGGCCTCCAGGCGGTCCTCGGCGAGGTCGTCCCCGCCGCCCGGTGGGACGACACCTCGCAGATCGTGTACGTCGCCAAGCCCGAGCTGAACACCGTCGCCCAGGTGAACGTCACCAACGGGAAGTACCCCACGACCAACCCGGGTGACAACCTCCCCACGGGCCCCTCCCCCACGCGCCTCGCCGTGGACCCCCATGGCCGCTGGCTCTACGCGCTCAACCCGACCAAGTCGACGGTGACCGTCACCGACCTCGCCGCCAAGCAGATCGTCGCCACGCTCCGCACCGGCACCAGCCCGAGCGCCCTGGCCGCCTCCGCCGACAGCAAACGGCTGTACGTGGCGAACTACGTGACCGGCACGGTCTCCGTGTTCGACACCAGCGGTGACTTGCCGCGGGAAGCGGCCGAGCCCGTGTGGGTGGGGAAACGGCCGATCGCGCTCGCGGTGTCCGCCATGGGTGACCGGCTGTACGTCGCCCGGGAGAAGGTCCAGCAGGTCCAGGTCGTGGATGTCGCGTCGGAGCAGCCGGTCCTGCTCCCCGTCGCCGTCCCCCTCAAGGACGACCCGGTGGCGCTCGCCGTCACCGTACCGCCGACCGTCACCGACACCCCGGCAACCCCCAGTGTCACCCGAATCACCGAAGGCGGTGCAGCATGAGCCACCCCGAGTACGCCCCGGACCCCGACCCGTCGCTGAACGTGCAGTTCGTCGACTCGCTGGTGCCCACGCTCACCGCAGGGCGGTACAAGCTCACCGCGCACCAGTCCCTCACCAAGGGCGGCACCCGGGTCGACACGGACAACTACCTGGACACCCCGGTGACGCAGGAGGTGGAGGTCCGCGCGCCGCGCTTCACCGTGCAGCCGGAGTGGATCCACGGCGCGTACCCGGCGCCGGGCGCCGGCGGCTTGTACGACGACGTGCTGCCGCACGTCACGCTCGACCGGGCCACTCTGCCGTGGGAGCGCGAGGCGCGAGCGCAGAGCGGTACGCGCCTGCCGTGGCCGGCCCTCCTCATTTTCGGCGAGGGTGAGTTGCCCGACACCGACCCGCACTGCCTCGGGCAGACGGACGCCAAGACGGTGGCCGACCTGATCGGCTCCGAGAGCGGCGTCGTCCTGCCCCCCTTCGACCGGACCACAGATCCCATCACCGAGGACGACAAGCAGCAGGTGTGCCGCACCGTCCTGGTGCCCGCCGCTGTCTTTCACGCGCTGGCCCCGACCGAGGCTGAACTGCCGCTCCTGACGCATGTGCGCCGGGTCAACGAGGAGCACCAACGCGTCGCGCTGGGCGACGACCTGATCCAGGTCGGTGACTACGCGGTCGTCGTCGGCAACCGCCTGCCCCGCGCGGCGGGCGGCCGCTATGTCGCCCATCTGGTCTCCTTGGAAGGCTGGCAGTCCCGCCTGCCCGACGGCGCCAAGGCGTACGACGGACCCGACGAGAAACTGCGGCTGATCTCCCTGTGGTCGTGGGCGTTCGAGACGATCCCCGACCACGCCCCCGGATTCGCCGCGCTGACCGAGCACTTCGTCGACACCGAGGGCACGGACGGCTCCGCGCTGCTGCTGCGTGTGCCGCTGCCCGACCTGCCGCTGTCCGGGAAGGACCAGCAGGAGGTCGCCGACCGGCTCGGCCGGGGCTACCTGCCGATCTCGTGCCGCACCGCGTCCGGGCGCTCCACCTTCGGCTGGTACCGGGGGCCGTTCACCGCCGGGTACGTCCCGCCGGAGACCGACCGCGAACGGCGCCGCTGTGCGACGGAGGCGCTGATCCAGCTGCAGCAGTACGGCGTCTTCGACGTGAGCCTCGCGACCGCGTTCACCGCGGGCCGGGGCGTCGCCCTCGCCGACCACCAGTTCGGCGCGGCGCTGCTGCGCCTGCGCGGCAAGGTACGGCGAGCGGCGGAGAAGAGGAGCCGTGCGACGGCGATCACCGGGGCCCGGTCCCGTATCGAGCACCTGGCGGCGAACGGCCTCGCCGGTCACCTCCGCGAGGTCCTGACCACGCCGGCCCGCGCCCGGGCCGTCAGCGCTCCCGTGCAGCGCCCCGGCGTCACCCCCGTACCCGCCGCGACCGAGTTGCCCGCCACCGCAGGGCTCACCCCGGAGTGCCTGCGCGCCGACGCGGACCTGCACATGCGGCTCACGTCGGACGACACACCACTGGTGGACCCGCACGACGACGACCTCATCCTCGTCCGGAACCGGCTGCTCGACCTGCGGAACCTGACGGGCGTGCCGTTCGCACACCTCGTGCCCGACACGCGGATGCTGCCCACGGAGAGCCTGCGCTTCTTCTACGTGGACGCCAACTGGACCGCCACGTTGCTCGACGGCGCCCTGAGCGTGGGTCTCGCCCACACCTTCGACCTCACCTCGGACGACCTGGTCTTCGGGCCCACGGGCGTGGCCCCGCTGCCGCCGCAGGCCACACCGGTCACGGGTCTGCTGCTGCGCTCGGAGCTCGTCAGTGGCTGGCCCGCGCTGGAGGTCCGCCCGTACAGGAACCCCCGGACCACCGAAGGGGAAACGGCCCTGCGGGTACTGCGCCGCGAGGCACTCGCCGACGACGTCCTGCTCGTGCTCGTCGAGGGCGTGCCGGGCCGGGTCGAGCTCGCCGAGCCGCAGCAGGGCGTGCACTTCGGCATCGACGAGCCGGAGGAAGGCGGCAGCGACGACCCGGTCGATGACGGCATCATCCGGCTGCGCGAGATCGACCCGAAGAGCCCCACGCCCCTCGGGCAGGAGACCGGCGCACAGTTCCCGACGCAGCCGGGACTGCGTTCCTTCCTGCGTACCGCGGGCACCGGTGGCCCCGACACCGTACTGAACGTCGCGGCGCTCGCCGACGGGCTGAAAGGAGCGCTGAGTCTGAACCGTCCGCTGACGCCCAGTGAGTTCGCCATCCAGATGATCAACGCCGCGCAGCGCCGCACCTTCACCACCGTTTCCACCGCGCACACCCCCTTCACGACAGGAGACCACCCCAATGGCTGACCGCGACGACACCCTTATCGTCCCGGTGAACGTGGACGCCCTGGTGGTCAACCAAGACCTGCGCCAGCGCGACGGCCAGGGCTTCCGACGCTGGCGCCCCAACTTCAACCTGCTGCGCCACAGCCTCAGCCCCGAGGTGGCCCCGTTCACCAACGAGGACCCGTGGAACGCCACCCGGCAGGGCGATCCGGACGACGAATACAAGAAGTACGACGGCGTCCACGTGCGCTGGGAGCTGCCCGACGCGCTGCGCCAGGGCGCCGCGCGGGGCGAGGGCGAGCGTACGGAGTTCCCGCTCGTGCCCAACCGCTGGCTCGTCGTCCGGCAGGTGCAGGGCAGGGACGACCTGACCGCCGGCTGGGTGGTGGAGAGCGACTTCCTCGACCCGAAGGACGGCACGTCGCGCTTCCTGCACCCGGTGCGGCCCGACGCCGGGGATCCGGCGATCACGCCGTACCGCTCGACGATCATCACGACGCAGATCGGCAAGAAGCAGAGCATCAGCGGCAGCAGCACGTGGAGCGAGCCCACGGACGCCTCGCGCAAGGAGCTGTTCCTCACCGCGGTCGGCCCCGGCATCATGACCTTCCACGTCTACCAGCCGTACCACGAGAACGTCTTCTCGCTGCACGACCCGCTGGACGGCATCGACTCCGCGACCGTGAACTACCAGGTCGTGGGCTGGTATTCGGACCCGGCCCAGGAGGAGCTGCGCCGCCGCCTCGGCGGCGCGGGCGCGACGGTCGCGTCCGTCCTGGCCAGTCTCGGCTGGACGGTCGCCGACCTGCCGGGCACCTGGACACCCGACAGCACCACCTACTGCGGCCGCGCCCTCCAGGTGCGGTGGAGCCGCAACGGCAGCGCTCCGGACTCGGACCGCCCGGAGAAGACGGACGTCCGTGACCGGATCGCCGTGGGCAGCAGCGCGGACGAGGCGCATGCCGCGCTGGTCGCCAAGGCCCGCGCGGCACTGCCCGACGGCCCCGGCAACGCCATCGACCACGCCACCGACCCCGCCCTCCTGCATGTGCTCGGCAAGGGCCTGCTGAACACCCTCGACGAGCCCGACGGTGGCGTCCTCACGGCCCAGGCCCTGCACAAGGGCTGGTTCCAGCAGGTGCCGGGCGGCTACGTGTGGCGCCTCGCCGACACCGCCGACAAGGGCCACGTCTCCGGCAACCCGAAGTCGGTCACGTGGTCCGGCGTCGCGCCCGAGCACGAGGCGTGGCTGGCGGAGCTCAACGGATACCAGAGCGCATACGACGCAGCGGAGCGCAAACTCACCGCACTGCAACAGCGGTTGTACGCGCTGTGGTGGATGCACAGCCTGCCGCTCATCCCGCCGCAGTACCGCCGCGAGCGACTTCACGCCGAGATCGACCCGGCGAACACGGACGGCCTCGCCGCCCGCGTGGCCGCCGCGCAGAACGACCTGAAGAACAAGAAACTGAAGGCCGTCACCGACTGCCTGGGCCGCCATCAGCTGCCCGCGGGTTACGAGCTGCGCAAGGAGACCTTGCCGCCCTTCTACCAGGTCACCGACCCGACGATGGTGCTGGCCGGCGCGAAGGGCCACACCGCGCACAGGCCGCTGACAGGCGGCGGGGCACTCACCTGCCGCATGCCGTCGCAGATCGTCAGCGACGGGCGCGCGAACCCCTTCACCTCGCTCCAGCTGAGCGGGCTGCCGCCGGTCGTGCCGGCCCTGCTGATCGAGTTCGCGTGCGTGCTCGACCCGAAGGACGCGGGAAAGTACCCGCCCGACATCGCCCCGGTCCCCTGGCGGCAGCCGTGGAAGCCGCTGCTGTTCCAGTGGCGGATCGAGCACTGGCAGGTGCCCTACGGCACCCTGAACAGCCCCAACTGGACGTTCGACGGCAGCCACTACCAGTGGACGAACGGCTCCCCCGCCGCCAACGCCATCGAAGTGACCGGCCGCCGCTTCCTCGTACCGCTGCCGCAGCACACGGCGAGCAGCGGACTCGAACAGCACGCCGCCGACCACCCCGACGCGGCGACCGCCGAGGCACTCATGACAGCGGCGGCGCAGATCAAGGACCTGGACCTGCTCTCGCAGCGGCTGGACGGGCTCACCGACGCCTTCGCCCTGCGCGACCCCGCGCCCGGTGTCAGTCCGCCCGGCAGGATCGGCGAGCTCGTCGGTGACGCGTTCCGCCACCTGCCGAACCCGGGCACGCTGCCCGTGCCGTTCCGGGGCTGGCAGGACTCCGGATTCACCCAGATCCGGGCCGGGCAGTTCGCGGTGAACAGGCTGAGCATCGTCGACGAGTTCGGCCAGAGCCTCGACGTCCTGCTGCCCGGCGACGCGCCCACGTTCGTCCCCAAGGTGGGCGACAGCCTGCACACCCACGACAAGTTCGTCCAACCCACGGACACAGGGCGGTTCGTCCAGATGCCGCCGCGCCTGCTCCAGGCCGCCCGGCTGCGGTTCGACTTCGTCGCCGAGCACGACGACGCGCGGCTCGTCGACCTCACCGCGAACACGACGCCGGTGAGCGCATGGATCGTCCCCAACTACGTCGACCGCTCGTTGCTGTGCTACGCGCCGACCGGCGAGCCGCTCGGCGAACTGCGCCTCGAACTCCGTGAGGGCACTGGCGGCGACATGACGGCCATGGTCGGCTGGGGCCCCCTGCCGGATTCCCAAGTGCACACGATCGACGCGCTGCGGGAGGCCCAGCCGCAGCTCTACGCGTTCGCCGGCGAGCTGGCCGCGAAGGGACCGGACGCCTTCGCCGACCTGCTGGCCACCGTCGACAACGCGCTCGCCGGGATCGACCCGGGCAACCCGTACGGCGACGAGGTGCTCGGCGCGCTGCTCGGGCGCCCACTCGCGCTGGTCCGCGCCCGGCTCGGCTTCGAGCTGGACGGCCTCCCCGTCGCCGACGGGGGCTGGCAGTACGCGCTGGACTGGCAGACGCAGGAGGCGTGGGCCACGCGTCAGGGCGAGACGGCGCCGGCCGAAATGGCCCACCTCGACTACCAGTGGCCTGTCCGGCTCGGCAACGCCGGGCAGAAGGGCGACGGTCTGGTCGGCTACTTCTCCGAGGCCGACTACGGGACGTTCTACTCGGTGGCCACGCCGGGCGACCACCCGCACACGGACTACGTGGCGCGGATCTCCGAGGCCAACTGGCCCAGGCTCCGGGCGGACTCGACGGACCAGACGCACCTCACGCTGCTGCTCGACCCGCTGGCCACCGTCCACGCGACCACGGACATCCTTCCCGTGACGGGACTTCAGCTCCCGTCGCGCTTTACCCGGACGGCCATGGCCGCGATGCGGGTGGCGCTGCGGCTCAGCCCGGTGCTGACCACGACGCGGAAGGTCCCGGCCAAGGACGTGGGCGTGGGCGACGCGTCGTCCGGCTTCGTCCACGCCCTCGCCATGCCGCACCCCACGTCCCCCCAGGGCACGTGGGACTGGGCCGAGCTGGTCGTCCCGGACGCGCCCGCCGGCGCCGGCCCCGCGCCGCAGTGGAACCACGAGTCGATCGTGCAGATCGACCAGACGGCCCGACTGGACGAGAACGGCCCGACCGTACGCACAGGCTTCCTGCGCCTGTCCGGCGGCTTCGAGACCAAGTGACTTCGCAGCACCCGCACCCGACCCTGAAAGGAGCCGACTCCGTGAGCGAGCCGGACGCCCCCCTGCCCCTGCTGGACTACGCCATCATCAGCGAACCGTTCCCGCTGTACGCGACGACCGGTACCGACGACCCCGCCACGGCCCTGCACATCGTGGTCTCGAACGGCGGCGGCGAAACCGTCTACTGCCGGGAGATCGTCTTCTACCTGCCGAAGGGCGATCTCGCCCAGAGCCTGGTCAATGCCCCCGCGGGCGACGGCTGGGCCAAGGACTGGGACGTGGTATGCCTCCAGCCCGGCACGCAGACCGCCCTGCCGTCGGGTGACTACGCCCGCTTCCAGGCCACGCCCAAGGGCGACGACAAGAAGAAGACGGGCGTACCGGTCGACGCCTCCGGCCTCGTCATCACCCTGAAGGACCTGAAGATCAGCCCCCTTCCCGGCACGGCCCGCATCGAGATCCGCGAGTTCGCCACCACGAACACGGACCAGTGGCCGGAGAACCCGCGCTTCACCAAGCTGGCCCTCACGAAGTTCCCGGCGCCGAAGATCCCGGCCATGGCGGTCTCCGACTTCACGGCGGACAAGCTGGAGGTGACGGCCGGCACCTCGGTCCGCCTCACGTGGAGCGGCCCGTCGACGCTCGACTACACGGTCTCGCACGGCGGCAGTGCGCACCCGGTCGGTAAGCAGCACGGGTACAGCACGACGATCGACCGCGACACGACGTTCCAGCTCTCGTACGTCACGGGCGGGACCACGCACGCCCTCACGACCACGGTCACGGTGACGAACCCGAAGCTGACGGGGCTGACGGTGGACGGTGATGTCAAGGTCACCGGCGCCACCGGAGTCCAGGGGCTGACGGCGAGTGGGGACCTCAAGGCGGAGCAGGCGCTGACGGTGAGTGGGGCCGCCGACCTTCAGGGGCTCACCGTGCACAAGGATCTCACCGCGAAGGCCGCGCTCTCCGCCGAAAAGGATCTCGCGCTCGCCGGCACGTTGAACATCGCGAACTGGAAGATCTTCCAGAACCAGTACACCAACCTGAAAGTCAGGTACCAGGACACCGACATGTTCGACGTCGAGAGCAGCAGCAAGCTGTTCACGATGTATGGCGCACTCGGCCTCGACAAGTACGGCATCAACGACGGCGAGTGGTCGAAGCTCAAGAACTTCACCGATGGCAACGCCAAGTTCAACTTCTGGAACGAGTGCTGGAACGACACCAGCCACGAAGCGAGCGTGTTCGTCTATCGCGGCGACACACACCTGCCCGTGTACGCCGACTTTGGAAGCAAGGGCGTGTATCACGACGGAGGCGTGTTCCGGCTGGCCTGGAACTAGGGTGTGTCAGGGCTGCGCTGGGCAGCCAGGCCCGACTTGCAAGCTGCTACCACTCTTTTGGGTGCCGGTCGGGAGGAGTGCCGTTTCTGCTCTGCCGACGTGATCAGGATGGTCCCACGTCGGGTTGGGGCCGAGCGATCGAGGGCGGAAGCTGTGCTGCGCCGGTGGCATGGGGTGAATTGCCGTGGAGGCTTCGCCTCGTGCCGCTGGCGGATGGCCGGTCCCAGCACGCGGGCCCAGGACAGAAGTTCTGGGCCGGGGCGAACGCAGGGACGTGGCAGTGCACCTGACTCCGCATGAGCAAGAACGCTTGATGATTCATTTGGCGGCGGATGTCGCCGAGAAACGGCGGGCCCGGGGGGTGCGGCTCAACTACCCCGAGACGATGGCCCTGTTGATCGTGCACGTCCTTGAGGGGGCCCGGGACGGCAGGACCGTTGCCGACCTGATGTCTTCCGGGCGGAAGGTGCTTGCCCGGGAGGAGGTGATGGAGGGCGTCCCGGAGATGATCGAGAACGTGCAGGTGGAGGCCACGTTCCCCGACGGCACGAAGCTGGTCACCATCCACAGTCCGTTCCCCGAAGTGGGCAAGGACGAAGAGCCGAACATCTCCCCGGGGAAAGTGGACTTCTCCCAGCGGAAGGGCGACGAGGAGGTGTCCTTCAACGACGGCGCCAGGCAACTGGACCGCATCACGAAGCTGACGGTCGAAAACCCGACGGACCGACCCGTCCAGATCGGATCCCACTATCACTTCGCCGAGGCCAACGACGGGCTGAAATTCCCCCGCAAGAGGGCGTGGGGCAAGCGTCTGAACATTCCCGCCGGCAGCTCTGTACGTTTCGAGCCCGGCATCACCGAAGAAGTCGAGCTCGTACCCATCGAGGGTGAGCGCGTGGTCCACGGTCTGCGCGGCAAGATCAAGGGTCTGCCCGAGAAGATCAATGGCTCGCTGGACAACACCAAGGGTTCGTTCGACAAGGAGCGGGTGTGACGTCGATGGCTGAGTGCCCCAACTGCTCCTGCTGCCCGGAAGAGAAAGGGCCTTTCGACCCGCTGCCCCGGTCCGACTACGCCGACCGGTTCGGCCCGACGACCCGCGACTGCATCCGTCTCGCCGACACGGCGCTGCGGATCAAGATCGAGGATGACTGGTCGGGCGGCCCCGGCCGCAGCGGCAACGAAATGGTGTTCGGCGGCGGCAAGGTCATCCGTGAATCGATGGGGCAGTCCGTCGTGCCGCGCGACCCCGGCAAGGGCAAGACGGATACGTCACCCGGCAGTGCTGCGGCCCCGCCCCCTGACACCGTCATCACCGGCGTTGTCGTCCTGGACCACTGGGGCATCGTCAAGGCCGATGTCGCCATCCGCGACGGCGACATCGTCGCGCTCGGCAAGGCGTACAACCCCGAGACGATGAACCGTCTGCACGACGGCGGGGTCAGCCACAACGGTATCGGTCCGAAGCCCACCGACTTCGTCATCGGTCCCGACACCGAGGTCATCGCGGGCAAGGACAGGATCCTTACCGCCGGAGGCATCGACACCCACGTCCACTTCATCTGCCCCGACCAGATCGATGAGGCGCTGGCCGCGGGTGTCACCACGCTCATCGGCGGCGGCACCGGCCCGGCGGAGGGCAGCACCGCCACCACCGTGACGCCCGGGTCCTGGCACATCGACCGTACGTTTGAGGCGCTGGACGCCTACCCGGTCAACATCGGGCTGCTCGGCAAGGGCGCCACGATGTCCACGGAGTCCATGCTCGACCAGGTGGATGCCGGCGTCATCGGGTTCAAGGTGCACGAGGACTGGGGCGCCACCCCCGCCGTCATCGACAAGTGCCTGCAGGTGTGTCAGAAGACCGGTGTCCAGCTCGCGCTCCATGCCGACTCGCTGAACGAGGCCGGCTTCGTTCAGGACACCCTCGACGCCATCAAGAAGCGTTCCCTCCATGTCTTCCACGTGGAGGGCGCAGGGGGCGGCCACGCCCCCGACATGATCAAGATGGTGAGCGAGCCGAATGTGCTGCCCGCCTCCACCAACCCCACCCGGCCACTGACCGTCAACACGGTCAAGGAGCACTTCGACATGGTGATGGTCTGCCATCACCTCAACCCCGCCGTCCCCGAGGACCTGGCCTTCGCGGACTCCCGGATCCGGCCCTCCACGATGGCAGCCGAGGACATCCTCCACGACCTCGGCGCCATCTCCATCATGTCCTCGGACGCCCAGGCCATGGGGCGCATCGGCGAGATGATCATGCGTACCTGGCAGACCGCGCACGTGATGAAGGTACGCCGCGGCTTCCTGGAAGAAGACCAGCCCGCGGACAAGCCGGAGAACAAGCCGAAGGGCAAGAAGGCGAAGGGGCAGACGCCGGTGGACGAGACGCCGGAGCCTGAGCCGCCGCTCGCCGACAACAGGCGCGCCCGCCGGTATGTCGCCAAGTACACCATCAACCCGGCCCTCGCCCAGGGCATCGATGCCGTCGTCGGGTCGGTGGAGACGGGCAAGCTGGCCGACCTGGTGCTGTGGGAGCCGAAGTTCTTCGGGGTCAAGCCGCACATGGTCATCAAGGGCGGGCAGATCGCTTACGCGCAGGTGGGCGACGCCAACGCGTCCATTCCCACGCCGCAGCCGGTCCTGCCGCGCCCCATGTGGGGGGCCACCGGCCTGGCTCCTGGCTCCCTCTCCTACAACTTCGTCACCGAGCGGGCCGTCAAGAAGAACCTGTCCAAGGGCCGCACGCTCAACAAGCGGTTCAAGGCCATCAAGGACACGCGTGGCGTCTTCAAGGAACACATGAAGGAGAACAACGCCACACCCGACGTCCGCATCGACCCCGACACCTACGAGGTCATCATCGGCGGAGCGAAGGTGACGGATGTGACGACCTTCGTCGAAGGCCAGATCGTCGACCGTGCCCATGTCTCTGAACTTCCCATGGCCCAGAGGTACTTCCTCTTCTGATCCGCCAAGAGGCATCCACCGGTGACGCAGCAGACCCATCGCGAAGAAACGAAGGAAAGGTGACCTGCGCTCCATGAACCGTGCCGCGCTGTTCGTCCTGGCCGACGGCCGGTTCCCGGCCGGAGGGCACGCGCACTCCGGCGGAGCCGAACCGGCCGTCGCCGCGGGCCGCATCAGGGATGCGGAGACGCTGGAGGACTTCTGCCGGGGACGGTTGCATACTGCGGGCCTGGTCGCGGCGGCGCTGGCCGCCGCGGCCGCCGCGGGGCACGATCCGCTTCAGCTGGACGAGGCCGCCGACGCCCGCACCCCCGTGCAGGCCCTTCGGACCACCGCCCGCAAACTCGGGCGGCAGATGATGCGCGCCGCCCGCGCCACATGGCCCTCGGCCGAGCTGGACCAACTGGCCACGGCCCGGCCGCAGGGCGCGCACCAGCCGGTGGTACTGGGCCTGGCCGCCCGGTCAGCCGGGCTGGCGCCACTGGACGCCGCCTGTGCCGCGGCGTACGAAACCGTCAGCGGACCGGCCACGGCAACGGTCCGGCTGCTGAGCCTGGACCCGTTCGACGCCACCGCTGTCCTCGCCCGCCTGGCCCCAGAACTCGACCAGGTCGCCGCAGCCGCAGCCGATGCCGCCCAGCGCATCCCCGACGAGGGCATCGACGCGCTGCCCGCCGCCTCCGCGCCGCTGCTGGACATCACCGCCCAGCACCACGCCGCCTGGCCGGTACGCCTGTTCGCCTCCTGACCACCCACACCACAAGACCTCGCACAAGACGGGAATGCGCATGCACCTCGGTCACGATCTCGACGAGAAGTTTCCCCACCGGCACACCTACAGCGCCGCCGCCCCCAAGCGCCCCGACGGCACCCGGCGCGCCCTGCGGATCGGCCTGGGCGGGCCGGTGGGCTCGGGCAAGACCGCCACAGTCGCCGCCCTGTGCCGGACGCTGCGCGCCGAGATGGCCATCGCCGTCGTCACCAACGACATCTACACCCGCGAGGACGCCGATTTCCTGCTGCGTGAAGCGGTGCTGCCGCCCGAGCGCATCAAAGCCGTCGAAACGGGAGCCTGCCCGCACACCGCCATCCGCGACGACATCTCCGCCAACCTCGAAGCCGTCGAGGACCTGGAAGACGAGGTCGGCCCGCTCGACCTCGTCCTGGTGGAGTCCGGCGGTGACAATCTCACCGCAACCTTCTCCAAGGGGCTCGTGGACGCGCAGATCTTCGTCATCGACGTAGCCGGTGGCGACGACATCCCGCGCAAGGGCGGCCCCGGCGTCACCACCGCCGACCTCCTCGTCGTCAACAAGACCGACCTCGCCCCCTACGTCGGATCCGACCTGGAGGGCATGGCCCGCGATGCGCAGGCCCAGCGCGGCGACCTCCCCGTCGCCTTCACCTCCCTCAAGACCGAGGGCGGCGTCAAACCAGTCGCCGACTGGGTCCGCGAACGCCTCACCAACTGGAGCGAAGGCCCCGTATGACCCTCGCAACCGAACACACCGCGCCGGCCGCCCAGCCGGCGCCTGCCGCAGGCGTACAAGCCACCGCCCGCATCACGGCAGCCTTCAGGGGCGGTACCACCACCCTGCCCGTCCTCGACGGCGACGGGCCCTTCGAGCTCCGGCGCCTGCGCTCGCGCGGCAGCGAGGCACGCGTGTGCGTGGTCGGCGCCATGTGCGCCCCCCTCGGCGGCGACCGGCTGCGCATCGAAGCCACCGCCCAGCAGAGCGCGGCCCTCCACATCACCTCTGCCGCCGCGACCCTCGCCCTGCCAGGCCCCACCCCGGAACACGCCACCTACGACGTACACCTGACCGTGGCGGAGGACGCGGAGCTCCACTGGCTGCCCAAGCCGTTGATCTGTGCCGCCGGCAGTAATCTGCGGCAGACGTGGACCGTCGACCTCGCCCCCACCGCACGGCTCGTGCTGCGCGAGGAGCAGGTACTCGGACGTGCGGGCGAACCGTCCGGCCATGTGGCCACCCGACTCACCGTCCGACGCGGCGGGCACATGCTCCTCGACCAGGAAACCGAGTACGGCCCGGACACACCCGGTTGGGACGGCCCCGCCGTCCTCTCCGGCCACCGCGCGGCCGGGCAAATCCTCATCGTCGACCCGGCCTTCGAAAGCAAGCCCCCCGCAGTCCAACTCTTCGTCGACGAGCCGGAAGGCGGCCAAGCCGTCCTGACACCCCTCGCGGGACCCGCCGCGCTCGTCACTGCCATCGCCCCGGATGGCCTCCGTCTGCGTCGCCTCCTCGACGCGGCACGGATGAGGCGACCGAGGAGGGCGTGAACCGATCCACCGCCAACGGTCGGCGCCCAACATGACCTGGCGCGCATCGACTTCACCGTCCAGGCAGATGAACCCCGGGCTGTCCGCCAAGGCCATGGACCTGTCGGATGGGGACTGTTGCGGAACGCCGCATGGAACTCACCACATCCGACAGGCGAATGGCGTGATCAACAACGCACCAGCACGCCCGTTTGGCGAGTCGCCCGATCAGTGGTTCCCGTCGTGTCGCGGGAGCTTCCGGGGCAGGCTGCCTGCGGGGGCGCCGGTGGCTTGTCAGAGGCGTCGGCCCGTTGGCACTGCCTGCCGGCAGCTTGCCTGTGAACGAGGGGGCGGCATGACGCACGGAATCGGGCCTGGGCACGTTCCCCAGGGGAATGATGCGGCACTACTGGCGGCGGGTATCGCCGACATGGCGGTCAGCGGATTGACCACCGTCCTGCGCGGTGTGCGCGGACTGCTCGGCCGCGCGGACGTGGGCGAGCTGGCGGATGAAGGGCGGCAGGAGCTCAAAGCCCGCGGGCGTCTGGCCCTGGACCGTTTCGCCGCCGGCTCACCGGCGCATCTGGAGGTACTGGCCCAGCACGTCGCTGCCCGCCGTGGCTCCACCGATGGCTGACACCAGCAACCAGGCTGCCTTCAAGCTCCGTGTGGACCAGGCGCTGCACCGCTTCGTCGAGGACGAAGTCGATCACCTGCTGGCGATCGACACGGATCTGACACCCGTCGCTGAACAGCTTCAGGTCATCACGACGCACGGAAAGCGCCTGCGGGCAGCCTTCTGCTACTGGGGCTGGCGGGCGGCCGGGCAGCCGGACTCGGACGCCCTGGTCCGGGCGGCTGCCGCGATGGAACTCGTCCATGCAGCGGCTGTCGTCCATGACGATCTGATCGACAACAGTGCGCTTCGGCACGGCCTGCCCACAGCCCACCTCGGGCTGCGGACCGCAGTGGCCGAGGGCCCGCGCCCGAAGGCCGCGGCCCGCTCTCTGGCGATGCTGGTGGGGGACCTGCTGATGTCGTGGGCCGGGCAGCTGTTCACCACCTGCGGCCTGCCCGCCGCCTATCTCTCGCGAGCACGCCCGCTATGGGCGGTGCTGGCCCGTGAACTGGTGGCCGGGGAATGCCTGGAAATCCTGCGCACGGGCGGGCGCCCCGACACGGCTGCTTCTCTGCAGGTGATCCGCTACAAGACCGCCAAGTACACCGTCGAGCACCCCCTGCACATCGGCGGGGCCCTGGCCGGAGCCTCCCAGGAACTGCGGGAGCTATTCACTGATTTCGGGCTCCCTCTGGGCGAGGCATTTCAGCTCCGCGACGACCTGCTGGGACTGTTCGGCGACCCAGACCGCACCGGCAAGGCAAACGGGGACGACATCGCCGCGCACCGCCCCACCGCGCTACTGGCGCTCACCTGGCAGGACGCCACCGGTGCGGAACGGCATGAGCTGCGCAAGATGCTGGGGCGTCGCAGCCTCGACGAGGCGTCGGTCGCACGGGTTCGGGAGATCATGCACGCCACCCGGGCCCCCGCCCGCATCGAGCACATGATCACTGAACGGGTTCAGGCCGCCACCACCGCCCTGCACCAGGCCCACCTGCCCGCCGACGCAGCCCGCGCACTCGCCGGCCTGGCACAGACCGCCACCGTTCGCCGCAACTGACCGGACCGCCCTCGATGTTCACCAAGTCCGCCCGCAAGGAGCCGTGTGACCTACACCGAAGCATCCATGGACACGCTCCGGCGGGTCGGAGACGAGCTCGCCGACGCGACCGTGGCCACCCTGTTCGAGCGGGGGGAAGTGGGGAAATTCAACACCCTCATGCGTTACCTCTCCACCACCGGCCAGGACCCGCCCGCCGGACTGCCGGAGGTGGCCCGCGCATACCTGCACGCCACCAGCGCACCGCCGGACTGGGTGGACTGGGGCGAGATGGAGAAGGCACGCCTGTTCTTCATCGACAACAACGTGCACATCTCCACCGCGCTGTCGTTCGCTTCCATGCCCGCCTGCTACGTCATCCCGCACATCGCGAAGCTGCTCAGTGCCACCCACTCCCTGAAGTACCCCTCCAAGCGCATGGCGGAGACCGGACAGTTCACGGTCTACCTCATGCAGCCCGGCGCCTTCGAAGCGGGCAGCCGCTTCATCCCGGCCGCGCAAAAGGTCCGGCTGCTGCACGCCTCCATCCGCCACCATCTCCAGCGCGAAGACCGCTGGGACACCGACAGCCTCGGCACGCCCATCTGCCAGGAGGACATGATCGGCGGGCAGATGCTCTTCTCCCTGCTGGTCCTGGACAGCCTGCACCGCCTGGGTATCCACATGAGCATCGACGGAGCCGAGGCATACTTCTACGCCTGGCGCGTGGTCGGCGCCATGCTCGGCATCGACCAGGATCAAGTCCCCAAGGACCTCGACACCGCCCGCCAGTTCTTCGACCTGTACATGACCCGCTATATGGGTCCTTCCGATGAAGGCGCCCACCTCACCCGCCAGCTCATCGACCTCTACGAAGAAGTCGTGCCCGGCACCCTCTTCGACCCCGTCGTCGGAGCGCTGATCCGCTACCTCATCGGAGACACCTGCGCCGACTGGCTCGACGTACCCCGCACCGCCTGGGACACCGCCATCAAAGCCGCACCTGCGCTGCTCGGCATGCTCGAAAAGATCGAGGACCGCTCGCCCATGGGGGCATGGGCCCTGGACCGCCTCGGCCACTTCACCACCCTGCTCGAACTCAGCTCTCTCACCCGCGGCCGGGTCATGCACTACGCCATCCCCGAACAGCTCAAGAAGGACTTCGGCGTCACCTCTGCCACCCCCCGCACCAACCGCTGGACACCGCCCGCCCCGAGCGTCACCACGTAGGACCAGCCGCGCGTCTCCTTTGGAGGCGGCCGGTCACGTCTCCTCCTATCTGCACCGTGCGCCCCTGGCCGGTGACAGCGACGTCATGCTGCTCGTCGGCGTAGACGATCCATGCCCCGCCTCGAACCGGTGTCAGGACTATTCCGGGCCCGGTGCCTCGCCGGATACCGCGACACCTGCCTGGCGGAAGTCGTCCAGGGCGGACGCTGTTGTGTGCGGGGCAACCCCGACCGAGTAGTCGAGACGTACACGTGCACGAAACCCTGCCGCGACGGCATCCAGGGCGGTCGCACGCACACAGTGGTCCGTTGCGATGCCCACCACATCGACGTCCTCGACCCCACGGATGCGCAGCCAGTCCGCCAGGGAGGTTCCCTCCGCGTCCGCGCCTTCGAAGCCGCTCTTGGAGGCACTGTGAGCGCCCTTGAAGAAGACGGCGTGCACCTTGCCGTCCGTGACGACAGGTGCGAAATGAGGATGGAATTCCGCGCCTTCGTTCCCCACCACGCAGTGGACGGGGAAGCTGTCCTGGAAGTCCGGGGTCTCGGAGAAATGGCTGCCCGGATCGATGTGATGGTCCCGGGTGGCCACCACGTACTGGTAGTCACGCCCCGCACTCCGCTCAACCAGTTCCGCGATCGCCGAGGCAATCCGCGCGCCTCCCGCGACGGGAACGCTGCCTCCTTCGCAGAAGTCCTTCTGCACATCCACGACGATCAAGCCTCGGCTCATCACGAACACCTTTCAGAACTGTGGAACACAGAAAGGGCCACTTGGGAAACCTGAACCGGCCCGAGGTGCGGGCACCGCCTGCCCTACGCCACCGGGGTGCGGGAGGCGACCGTGTCCGCGCACGAAGTCCGTCCCCTTGGTCATTGCCCAGGTCGACAGGCCACCGTGCGGCTATCGCGGCCTGCGTCACCCGCCTGGACCAGCAGGTTCACCGCAGGATCGATGCACGACGCCGACGATGTCAGGGCTTCATCGACCAAGGGGCGGGAAGGCCGGTGGAAGCGATCTTCCCGCTGCCAGGGTCTCCGCCACAGTTCCCAGAAGGGGAAAGCCCGGCACGGCCCGCTCCTTGACTCCGCTGTCCCCGTCCGGCTCTACCTGATACAGGTGGGCCTGCGGTGTGCGGGTCACCGTCTCCGTCAGGACACCAGCCATGAAGAGTGCGCCGACACCGTCCTCCAACGCCCATCCGGCGGGGAGCGCGCCGGTTGCTACGGCTGCTTGGTAGGAGGAACGGCGGCCCGGTTCACTGTCGTAGTGCGGGCAGACCGAGCCAGACAGCAGGCCCAACCCATCCGGCAGAAACGTCAGTGGTCCGAAGGAGTCGGTATGCGACCCTTCGGCCCAGCAGTTGGCGCCGGCACTGATACCACACAGCAGTGTTCCGCGGTCGTAGGCCTCACGCAGCAGCCGGTCCACGCCGTGCGTACGCCAGACCGCCAGCAGGTTCGCAGTGTTGCCGCCACCTACATATACGACGTCCTGAGAAAGCAGGAACCTTCGCAGCGCCTCGTCATCAAGTTCCCTCCGGAACAGCGGCAACACACTGGGCTCGCAGTCGCGTGACCGGAACACGGTGAGAAAGCGCTCGACATAGGCGGGGGCATCTCCACTGGCCGTGGGTACGAAGCACACCTTGGGCCGAGAAGCACGTGAGTGACCGAGCACCCAGTCGTCCAACAACTCATCGTCGTCGGTGGAGAAGCCACCCCCAAGGAGAGCCAGACGACGCACGGGAACGACAGCCACGGCATTCCTCCACAGCAGACGGCACACAGGAGCGGAAGGGCGCCCCGAACGTTGCCGGACCATCGACTGGCTCCGCAATCGAATACACCAGCGTGTCCTGCAGGGGCACGCCCGCGATCCAGGCGTTTTGCGCTGCCGGGCTCGCGTCAGCGGGAGAGTTCGATTCCCCAGGCGGCGGCTCGGGCGGCGGCGGCCGCGCGGTTGGGGAGGTCGAGCTTGGCGAGGATGTGCTCGATGTGGGTCCCTACGGTGCGCGGCGTGATGTACAGCCGCTCGGCGATCTCCCGGTTGGTGCGGCCGGCGGTCAGTTCAGCCAGCACCTGAAGCTCCCGCGGCGAGAGTCCGCCAGGCCGCCGCGCGTCCGCGGCGGGGTCGGCCGCGGCGGTCTCCTCGGGCGGGGGGCCCGAGCGGGGGTCGACGGCCGCGGCGAGGGACTCGGTGAGCAGGGTGACCGCGGCGCGCGCCGGATCGGGCGCGCGCCGCGGCCGGCGGGTGCTGACGTTCAGCATGCCGACGTACCGGCCGTCGGTGGCGAACAGGCACTGGGCCACGCCGTCCTCGATGCCGAGGGGACACAGCACCTCCTGGAATCCCGGGGATGTCGCCAGGAGCTGCCAGGGGACGTCCCTGAGCCAGAGACCGCCTCGGGCCGGGCTGCGGAGCACGGGAAACACCGGGTCGTGGTGGAGGCGGGTCTCGATGTAGGCCGTGACGTCGTCCGGGTAGCTCCCGGCCAGGGTGGTGTGGCGCCTGCGCAGCGGATCCCACCGGGCCAGGGAGGCGTGGTCGTACTCCATCACCTCCGACAGCGCCGCCAGGACCGTGCCGACGCCGGTCGCGCCGCTCGTGGCACTCCTGGCGGCCTCACGGACATGGACGGCCGCGTCCAGGATGTCCGCCGTGCTCCGCTTCGCCGCCATCCCCCAAGGATGATCATGTGCCCGGAATACGTCAATCGCCAAGGGTGTCGTGCACGACCTGCCCGTCCACGACGGTGAGGACGACGGGCATCTCCGGTATGTCATGGGGGTCGGCGGTGAGCAGGTCCCCGTCGAGCACACAGAGGTCGGCGACCTTGCCCGGCTCCAGGGAGCCCTTCCAGTCGTCGGCGAAGTCCTGCCAGGCCGCGTCGATCGTGTACGTACGGATCGCCTCGGCCAGGCCGATGCGCTGCTCGGGGCCGCTGACCCGGCCGGCCGCCTTCGACTCGCGCAGCACCATGGTGGCGACGCCCTGGCGCCAGTCCGGGTACGTGACGGGGGCGTCGGACCCGCTCGCGACCCGCACTCCGGCGTCGATGGCATCGCGGTAGGGCCATGCGTACGCGGCCCTGCCGACGCCGACGAACTCCTCCTCCATGTCGGCGACGGTCCACTTGATGGTGGGGTTCATGTTGACGCCGAAGCCGTGCGCGGCCAGCACCTTCATGCTGTGCGCGGTGAGGAAGTCGCCGTGGATGACGTAGTGGCGGGCGTCGGACCGCGGGTGCTCGGCCATCGCCGCGGCGAAGGCGTCCGAGACGGTGTCGCAGGCCCGGTCGCCGGTGACGTGGACGCCCAGCTGGTGCCCGGCGACGTGGGCGTGCCGGATGATGGCGTCGATCTCGGCGATCCGCTCGTCGTCGGTCTCGCCGCCGACACACAGGGAGCCGCAGCCGCCGCCGACGTACGGCTCGTGCATCCAGGACGTCTTGTTGGGGACGATGCCGTCGGCGAAGATCTTGACTCCGTGGATCGCGAGGCGGCGCGGATCGGTGTCGCCGGACTCGCCGAGGGCGGTGAGGGTGCGGGCGAACTCCTCAGCGGTGCTCGCCATTCCGGTGGGCAGGAGCAGGACGCCGAGGCGGGCGGTCAGTTCGCCGTCGGCCAGCAGCCGGCGGTAGACGTCGAGGGTCTCCGCACCGAGCGCGCCGCGCATGATGCCGTCGCCGCCGGGGCCGAGCCCGGGCTCGGTGTAGCTGGTCACGCCGAGCCGGGCGAGCGTGGCGAGGGTCGACCTGATCGCGTCGGTCCGCTCCTGCCGGCTGAGCGGCGGCAGCGCGTTCTGGACGAGGGCCTGGGCGCCCTCATGGAGCAACCCGGTCGGCTCCCCGGCTTCGTCCGTGACGATGGCCCCGCCGGGCGGCGCGACGGTGTGCCGGTCGATCCCGATGAGCTCCAGCGCCTTGGAGTTGACCCAGGTGGCGTGCCCGGAGAAGGAGTACAGGACGACGGGGTGGTCAGGACTCACGGCGTCGAGATCGCGCCGCGAGGGCAGCCGCGACGGATCCGAGACGCACTCGTCGAGGTAACCGGTGTCCCAGCCGTGCCCCGTGATCCACTGCCCGCCCGGAACCCGCCCGACGGCCTCCCGTACCGCCTCGGCCACGTCCGCGAGGGAGGACACGGCTGGATGGCCGAGGTCGAGGGAGAGCGGCGGCGTCGCCATGCCGAAGGCGCATCCGTGCAGATGGGAATCGTTGATACCGGGAAGCAGCGTCGCCCCCCGCAGGTCGACGACGCGGGTGTCGGGTCCGACGAGCGGCGCGATGTCGTCCCGCCCACCGACGGCACTGATGGTCCCACCGGTCACCGCAAGGGCCGAGGCGACGGAGAACTCCGCATCGACCGTGACCACCCGGCCACCGAGAAACACCAGATCCGCATACGTGTCCACAGAAGTTCCTTTCGAAAACCGGGCGCACCACGGCCACCCGCGAACGATCTCCCGAGGACTATGACCAGGCCCCCGCCCCCCGCACATCGGTCATCCCACCGATACGCGCTCTCGCAGTGGCAGCTGACGGCCAGCCGGCTCCCGGCGCAAGCAGCCTGAGGAGCCGGGGGAGGTATCGAGGTGAGCACTTGTGCATCGCCGCTTCCGGTCATCGACTTCTTGGGCGATCGGGGGCCGGCTGCGACGGAGCCTCGCGTCCCGATCGTGGCACCGAGCGCACGGGTGGCCGTCGGCGAGCCGTAAGCCCGGTACGCGCAGCAGCGAGTCCGGCAGCCGTCCGCGGGAAGCGAGCACTCCAAGACGTAGCAATGGCCGCCCCGGACCTGGTGGTTCCCGGGCGGCCGTCGCACGGAGCGGTGGTGTCAGTGGCCGCCGGCGAGTTCACCGCTGAGCTTGCCGTGGAGGTCGGCGCTGGGATCGTTCAGGCCGATGATCTCGACGCTCTTGCCGCGCTGGGCGTACTTACTCTCGATGGCGTCCAGGGCGGCGACCGACGAGGCGTCCCAGATGTGCGCGGCGGACAGGTCGACGACGACCTTGTCGGGGTCGGTGGCGTAGTTGAACTGGCCGACGAGTTCGTTGGAGGAGGCGAAGAACAGCTCACCGGTCACCGAGTAGACGGCGCTGCCACCCTCGGGGTCGGTCACGGCGGTGACATGGACGAGGTGGGCGACGCGCTTGGCGAAGATGACCACGGCGGTCAGGGAGCCGACGACGACGCCGATGGCGAGGTTGTGGGTGGCAACCACGCACCCGACGGTGATCACCATGACGGTGATCTCCCCGGCGGGCAGCCGCTTGAGGGTCTTCGGCGCGATGGAGTGCCAGTCAAAGGTGGCCACCGACACCATCACCATCACGGCGACGAGCGCGGCCATGGGAATGTCGGAGACGACCGGGCCGAAGACAATGCACAGCACCATCAGGAACGCGCCCGCCAGGAACGTGGACATGCGGGTACGGGCCCCGGAGACCTTCACATTGATCATCGTCTGGCCGATCATCGCGCAGCCGCCCATGCCGCCGAAGAAACCGGTGACGATGTTGGCGATGCCCTGGCCGACGGCCTCACGGGTCTTGGAGGAACGGGTGTCGGTGATGTCGTCGACCAGCTTGGCGGTCATCAGCGACTCCATCAGACCCACCAACGCCATGGCGAGCGCGTACGGGGCGACGGTCGTCAGCGTGTCCAGGGTGAACGGCACATCCGGCAGGCCCGGGACCGGCAGCGAGGACGGCAGGGTGCCCTTGTCCCCCACGGTCGGCACCGCGATACCCGCAGCCACCGTAATGACGGTGAGGATGACGATCGACACCAACGGCGCCGGAACGACCTTGGTGACCTTCGGGAAGAACACCATCAGCGCCAGGCCGGCGGCGATGAGCGGATAGACGGCCCAAGGCACGTCCATCATCTCCGGCACCTGCGCCATGAAGATCAGGATGGCCAGGGAGTTGACGAAACCGACCATCACGCTGCGCGGCACGAACCGCATCAGCTTCGCCACCCCGAGCGCGCCGAGGACGATCTGGAGGACACCGGCAAGAAGGACCGCCGCGACGAGATAGCCGAAGCCGTGCTCGCGGTTGAGCGGTGCAATGACCAGGGCGACGGCACCGGTGGCCGCGGAGATCATGGCCGGGCGACCGCCGACGATCGCAATGGTCACGGCCATGGTGAACGAGGCGAACAGACCGACCGCCGGGTCAACCCCGGCGATGATCGAGAACGAAATCGCCTCCGGGATCAGCGCCAGGGCGACCACGAGACCGGCCAGCACCTCGGTACGCAGCACCTTCGGCGAGAACCAGGACGGACGTCGGGAACCGCGCAGCCACGCGGCCGGGGACAGTACGGAGGAAGACAAGACGAGAGAAACCTGTCGTGCTCGGGCACACCCATCGGCAGACCAGGGCATGCAAGAGGATGCGGGACACCGGGCCGGCACCCCGCGGACGGCCCTCACGGCGGGCCGGAAGCGGTCAGGCGGATCACACGACGCCGACCGCGCAACGTACGGCCGCGCTCGCGTCAGGAACGAAACATCACGGCGGGCAGGCAGCGGCGCCGGGCACCATGGACACGCGCACGCTCGCTCCTGCAGAACTCGGGTCTTCGCCGGGGACGACATCGGCCCCGGCACGGCAGTGGGCGGGGTTCTCACTTCCCCGCACGTCACGTGGCCGAGGGCGGCACGGTCCGCCCCTGACGTCAGCAACTCTACCCTAACGTTAGAGTAGGGCTTGAGGTGCCGCCGCACGGGGTGTGACAGCACCGGGACGAGAAGGGCACGGGCGTGGACAGCAAGCACATGCAGATCGGCGAGGTCGCCGCGCGGACCGAACTGTCCCTGCGCACCATCCGGCACTACGAGGAGACCGGACTGGTCGTCCCCTCCGCCCGCTCCCAGGGCGGCTTTCGCCTGTACACCGAGACCGACGTCGCCCGCCTCTTGGTCATCCGCCGTATGAAGCCGCTCGGCTTCACCCTCGACCAGATGCGCGATCTGCTTGAGGCGACCGACCGCCTCGACACCGGCGGGGATGTCGACACCGACGAGCGGGAAGCCCTCCTCGACCGCGTCCGGGAATACGAGCAGGCCGCCGCCCAGAAGATCGAAGACCTGCGCGTCCAACTGACCCGCGCCGAAGACTTCGCGTCCACTCTCCGCGCCCGGCTGGAGCAGATCGCCCCCGCCGTCGGCTCCTGAGCGGCGCCTTCGGCAAGGCGGCCCGCGTCCCGGTTGAGCCGCCGGTGTGGTGGCGCCGGCCTGTGGTCGACTGCCCGAGGAGCGCTCGACGAGGCTGACTCCGCACAGCGCGGCGAAGGATGCCTCGCCGCACAGGCGCTCCGGGCTCCGCGAGCCGGGCCAGGCGGCGTTCCAGGTCCTGGATCGGGTCGGTGAGCTGCCGGGTTCGATGGGCCGGCAGGCACAGGGGGATGCGGGTGGCCTGCCGTGCCGCCTTTTCGTCACCCCGGCGTGGGCGTTGAGTCCCCGCAGCGCCGCCCGGCTCGCGTCGGATTCCTGCCGCCGTCGGGTACTTCTGCCGCAACTCACCCTTGCCTATGGTGTGTTGAGACCGCAGAGTGCGGTCGAAGGGAGAGCCTCATGCCTACGCAGACCGGCCGCACATCGCACAACCTTCCTCGCTTCGAAGACGCAGAACCGCTCGGCCCACAGGACGCGGAGTTCGCCAGGGACATCAAGGCCGTGCTGGAGAAGCACGGCAACCTGGACCGGTTCGGTCTGGTTCTGTTACACGACCACTTCTCGGTCGGCGGCGACGAAGTGCTCGTCGAGACGAACGATCCACAGGCCCGCACACTCCACGTCGAGGTGGAGAAGAAGGGAGAGACCAAGCACGCCCAGCCGTCGCAGTGGCGGTTCGTCGCGGACTCCGAGGAGACGACCACCACGCAGAGCACGCGCAGCCCCTACGAGGTGCTGATGCTGTGCCTGACACTTGCCTGCGAGGACCGCTGAGGTCGGGCGGCCCCGGCTGACACGGACACACATGGGGAGGGCTGCACGAGCTCCCTCGGGGCCCAGCCCTCTCCGTTGACCCGGGCCACCACAAGCGCATCATGGTGCCGAGGGGGCCGATGAAGGCGAAGGCCAGTGGGACGCCGCTGAGATGCGCGGGCACCAGCCGGCCGCGCGGCGCCGCCGCTCCGAAGATACGGCGGGCACCGCGTCGGCCCTGGTGAGAGTCGCGGTTATCTGGCGACGGCCTTGCCCCAGCCCTGGGCAATGTCATCCTTGGCATGGCCCAGCTGCGACTCGGTCGGGAATCTCGGCGTGCCGGAGACCTTCGGCAGCTTGGCGGCCGCGGTCTTGTCGAGCGTGCCGTCCTCCTCCATGGCGGCCATCAGAGCCGGGCGGGCGTAGCCCTTGAGCCAGAGGTTCTGGCCCTCGGCGCTGTAGAGGTACTCCTGCCACAGTCGGGCGGCCGCCGGGTGCGGGGCCTCCTCGTTGATGGCCTGCGAGTAGTACTGCGAGAACTTGCCGTCCTCTGGGACCGTGACCTGCCAGTCGAGTCCCTTGCTCTTGAACTCGTCGCTGTACCTGGCGTTGAGGTAGTCCCAGTCGAGGACGATCGGCGTCTTGCCCTTCGTGATGGTGGCCGAGGTGGACTGGACGGGCGTGTAGTTGCCGTTCTTTTTGAGCTTGGCGAAGAAGTCGAGGCCGGGCTGGATGTAGTCGAAGGAGCCACCGTTGGCGAGGGCGGCCGCGTACACACTGCCGAAGGCCGAACCCGACTTGGTGGGGTTGCCGTTGAGCGCGATCAGCCCCTTGTACTCCGGCTTGAGCAGTTCCTTGAAGGTGGTCGGACAGGTCTTCACGCGATTGGCATCGCAGCCGATGGAGATATAGCCGCCGTAGCCGTTGTACCAGCGGCTCATCGAGTCCTTCTGGCCGTCTGGGATGTCAATGAAATCGGCGACCATGTACTGCGCGAGCAGATTCTTCTGGGCGGCGCTGTACGCGAAGGAGCTGCCGAGGTCGAGGACGTCGGGCGCCCGGTCCTGGCCCTTGCGGGAGGTGACCGCGTTGATCTCGTCCTGGCTGGCGCCGTCCGGGTTCTCCACCACGACCTTGATGCCGTACTTCTTCTCGAAGCCGTCGATCAGCGCGCCGTAATTGGCCCAGTCGCGGGGAAGCGCGATGGCGTTCAGCGTGCCTTCCTCTTTGGCTGCCTTGACGAGCGCGTCCATGCCCCCGAAGTCCTTGGCCGTGATCGCGGTGGCCGCGCTCTCTCCGTCGGCGTTGGTCGACGCCCCACAGGCGCTGAGGACGAGTGTGGCGGCGACGAGGCCGCCGGTGAGGACGACGGATCTCGGCAGGATCTCGGTCACGGTCTCTCCAGAGGGGTACACAAGGGGACACAGGGGACACACGGGATTCGCGTGGGGGGTGAGAACTTGGGCGAATAACTCGTCTGAACAAGTTGGCCATAGTAGGCACGCTGTCGATGTCTGGTCCGTAACATCTTCGAAACTCTTGGCGGCCATTCCTGCACATCTGCGGCACGCAAGGAGGTGTCACGGCACCTCATCCACGCCGATCACGCTGCGCACTCAGTAAACCACTTTGCGCGATCGAGAGTCCTGGCCGTCCCGGGGGCGTCCGGGTGCGGGCCGGACCAGGTGGAACATCTCTCGGGCCACCTCCCCATCGACGCCTCGACACCGGATGCAGTCGCCGATCCGGTAGTCGATTGCGGACAGCGGATGGTCGCCGCCTGATTCGGATAAGGCGGAACTCCGACGGACCTTACGGTTTCGAAGAAATCAGGTGCTCTGGAGGCGTACATGAACAGCTATCGCGGTGCGCGTACGGCCATGATCGTGGGCGCGGGCGTCGCTGGTCTGACAGCGGCCACTGCCCTGGCAGGCGCGGGGTGGCAGGTGGAAATCGCTGAGGTCAACCCGTCAAGGGCGACTTCCGGCTGGGGGTTGTGCCTGACCGGTCCTGCGCTGCGCGCGCTGGCCGAGCTGGGTCTCGCGGACGACTGTCTGACCGAGGGCTACGGCATGAGCGTGATCACGCACGTGGACGTGGACGGCAAACCCGCGGGCCAGGCCCGGCTACCGCGCCTGATCGGTGCGCGGCGACCGGCGATGGCCGGCATGGCGCGCCCCGTGCTGCACCGCATCCTGCACGCGGAAGCCGGGCAGCGCGGCGTCGTCGTACACCAGGGGCTGACCGTCACGGCGGTGGACCAGGAGGGGGAGCTGGTCCGCGTGCAGTTGTCGGACGGGACAGTCCGGCAGGTCGCGCTGTTGGTGGGCGCGGACGGGATCCGCTCATCGACGCGGAGCCTGCTGGGCCTTGAGACCGCGCTCGACTATCACGGGCAGATGGTCTGGCGGGCTCTGGTGCCCCGTCCGCAGTGGGCCACCGGGATCCACCAGTTTGCCGGGAAGGCCGACACGGCGGGCCTCGTGCCCATCTCGGTCAGCCAGGCGTACGTGTTCCTGACGGAGAACGGAGTGGAGCAGAGCGTCCTGCCCGAGGCCGAACTCGCCCCGCGCCTGCAGCGGATACTGGAAGCCTTCCCGGGCCGGGTGGAGGAGATCCGCCCTCTGGTGTCCGTGTCGGAGTCGGTGGTGCGCCGCCCGGTGCTGACTGCGTTCCTGGAGGGCGCCTGGAGCCGGGGCAGCGGCGTCGTCATCGGTGACGCCGCGCACGCGCCCGCACCGCAGATGGCCAGCGGCGCGGCTCTGGCCATCGAGGACGGGCTTGTGCTGGCCAAAGAGCTCGAGCGGCACAGATCGGTCGGGGCGGGGCTTGAAGCGTTCGTGAGCCGGCGCAGGCAGCGGTGCCGAACGCTCGTGGAGACCTCGGTGGCGATCGCCGGGCTGGAACATGCGCAGCGCCATCGCGAAGCGTATCCGCTGACGGATGCCGGTCACCGGCTCATGGCCGAGCCCGCCTGACCATCCGGCGCGAAGTGACCTACGAGACCAGGGAGTTCCCTGGCCGCCCCGTGGGCGAGGGGCCCGTGCTGCCGCCCACCGTCCCCGGCTGGATCACAGGACGACTGAGCCGACCGAACGACTGAGCTGACCAGCGCACCTCAAGGGAGTTCACCATGAGCAACAGCAGCAGTCTGATCACCCACCTGCGGCACATCGATGTCGCCATGCCGAACTTCGCCGAGCAGCGTCAGTTCTACACCGAGCTGTGGGGGCTGACGGAGACCGCCGGTGACACCGGTGTCTCGTTCCTGGCAGCCGAAGGCTCCCCGGAGCAGTACGTGGTGCGACTGCGCGAGGACGCCCACAAGCGCACCGACCTGATCGCCTTCGGCGCTGCCGGCGCTCGCGATGTCGACACCCTGGCCGCACAGCTGATCGCGCGGGGCGTGCGGCTGGTCCACGAACCGAAGCCGTTGGACACACCCGGGGGCGGCTACGCGGTCCGTTTCTTCGACAACGAGGGCCGCGTGGTGGAGGTCTCCGCCGACGTCGCGGCGCGCCGGCACCGCAGGATCGAGGCCCGCGAGCCGACCCCCGTGCGCCTCTCCCACGTCCTGATGAACTCCCCCACCCCCGAGGCCACGGTCGCCTGGTACATCAGGCACCTGGGGTTCCGTCTCTCGGACACCATGTGCCTTGGCGGCCGCGGCGAGATCATGTGGTTTCTGCGGTGCAACACCTTCCACCACAGCTTCGGCATCGTGCGCGGGCCGCACGCGGCCCTCCACCACGCCTCCTTCGAGATGCGCGGAATCGACGAATTCATGCGCGGCACCGGCCGGATGCGGCGCATGGGCATCGAGCGGCTGTGGGGGCCGGGGCGGCACCGTGCCGGTGACAACTCCTTCAGCTACTTCCTCGACCGGGCCGGCAACACCGTCGAGTACACCACCGAGCTGGAAATCCTGGACGAGGACACCTGGCACCCCCACATCTACGACCTGCGCGACCCCGCCAACGCGGATCAGTGGGGCACGGCCAACGAGATGGACGAGTTCATCGCCGTCAAGTCCCACAATGACGTGGACCCGGGGCTGTTAGTCGCCCCACCGATGTGAGCGCGCCCGCAGAACCATGGCTGAGACACTGACGCCGGACTCGGGCCGCCCGCCCGCCACATACGCTCCACAGCACCGCGGCGGACGCACCAAGGGAGGTGAACGCCGTGCCGGAGCCACTGCGCACCTACCTCATCAGCAAATCCCGGAACCCCGTCGACCTACTGAACGCCGCCACCCTGCTCTTCGGCGGCTCCATCGCCACATCGCCGCTGGACGGCCTGTGCAGCGGAGATCACGAACTGCGCGGCGTGGCCGCCCACGACTTCGCAGTGGGCTACTTCGCCTCGCCGCTCGATGTGCGCGTCGCCTCGGCCGAGGGCCGCAGGTCCTACTTCGTCAACATCGGCGTCTCCGGCGCGATCTCGGCAGCGCGCGGCAGCCTGCGGGCGACCTTGGACAAGTCGACGGCGGGAGTCGTCAACCCCGGAGACTCCCAGGAGCTGCGGCCCGTGCGTGCCCGCGGGACGCGGTTCCTGGGGCTGCGCATCGACGCCGCCCTGGTCGAGCAGGAGTTCAGTGCGTTGACCGGGCACCCGCCGCTGTCCCCCATACGCTTTGACTTCGCCCTGGACCTGGCCACCTCCAAGGGCCGGGCGGTGCGGCTCCTGGTCCGTTCCCTCCTCGAACAGCTGGACTCGGGAGACCCCCTCTTCCAGCGCCCGGACGTGCAGCGCAGCCAGCTGCGGTCCATCGTCACCGCCCTGCTCCTGGCCCAGCCGCACTCGCACACGGCCGAGCTGCGCGACGGTCCTCCACCCGGCCACCCGCGTGCTGTGCGCGCAGCCCTCGCGTTCATCGAGGCGAACCTCACCGAGCACATCAGCCTCAGTGACATCGCTCAGGCCGCCCACTGCAGCCCTCGCACCATCAGCTCGGCGTTCCGCAACCGGCTCGGCCTCTCGCCCCTGTCCTACGTCCGCAACCTGCGGCTCGACCGGATCCGTGCGGACATCCTCGCCTCCACCGACCCCATCGGCGCGATCGCCTACCGGTGGGGCGTCTCCCACCTTGGCCGCTTCGCGAGCGCGTATCGCGACCGCTTCGCCGAACTCCCCTCCGACACCGCGGCCCGAAGGTAACCCGGGCCTCCTGCGGAACGAAGGAAACCTGGTCCCATACCCCTTCGCGGGTCACGACTCTGTATGGATGGCCATTCGTCCGTATCCCCTTCCAGGCTGAGGGACAGGGCGCATTTGATTCCCTTGAAGCGGGTCTGGTCACGACCGCGTATTTCACCGGCGGCTTGTTCTGTGCATTTCACGAGTTCGGGGTAATAGCCTTCGACGCGGTTCATTAGCCTGGCGGACGATTCCAGCGCCCTTCCAAGTTTGCCGCCGGATCACCGAGGTTCGGACAGGGACAAGATGTCGGGGCGAACGAATTGCGAAAGCGTCCACGCCTGTCCGACCACAGAGGGAATCCTTCTCCCCGCGGGTGCATCTTTCGATGTATTGCATTTCGTCTGCACTCACGAGGAATACCGGCCGGGCCGCACCGAAGATGAAGGCATGACCCAGACACTGCCCTCACCAACCCATTCTTCCGAAACCGGGGGTGGCCGGCTCCCCCTGCTCGACGTACTGCGCGGAACCGCGATCCTCGGCACGCTGATGACCAACGTCTGGGTCTTCGCCGGTCCCGGCGCCGAGTGGGGGTTCCTGCAGAGCGGCTCCGGGCACGCCGGATACGGGTCCGTACCGGCGGCGGCCGAGAGCCTGTTCCAGCTCGTGGCGAACGGCAAGTCCTTCTCGATGCTGACGATCCTGTTCGGGGTCGGCCTCGCGATCCAGTTCGACGCCGCCGCCCGGCGCGGACAGCCCTGGCCGGGCCGCTACCGGTGGCGGGCGCTGTTCCTGTTCGCCGAGGGCACCGTGCACTTCGTCCTCGTCTTCGCCTGGGACGTCCTGATGGGCTACGCGGTCACCGCGCTCCTCGTCGCCTGGCTGCTGGCCCGGTCGGAACGCACACGACGGCGCGTCATGGGGTGGGCGGCCGGGCTGCACCTGGCCTTGATGTGTGCGCTCACCGCGCTGCTGGTCGGGGTGGGCCGGAACCAAGACGGCAGCGGAGGCGGCGTGTCCCGGCGGATCGTCGACCTGTACGCGCACGGAAGCTACCCCGAGCAGATCGCGTTCCGGCTGGAGACCGCCATCGCGCTGCGCCTGGAGCCGGTGCTCTCCTTCGGGCTCATGGTCTTTCTGTTCCTGCTCGGGGTACGGCTGTTCCGGGCCGGCGCGTTCGCGATGGACGGGACGGGCCGGCGGATCCGGGCGCGGATGCTCGGCTGGGGCCTGGGCCTCGGGGCACCGCTCACCGCCGCGACCGCCGTGGGCGGCAGGGACTTCATCCTGCTGGACCGGTACTGTGCCGCTCCGCTGATGGCCGTCGGGTACATCGCTCTGATCGGTGCGGTGGTGAGCCGGATGCGCCGCCCGGGCCCGTTCACCACCGGCCTCACCTCTGTCGGCCGGACGGCTCTCTCCGCGTACGTGCTGCAGAACCTGCTGTGCATGCTGCTCTGCTATGGCATCGGACTCGGCCTCGCCACCCGCTGGGGAGACACGGGCCGCCCCTGGTGGGTGATGGGGCTGTGGGCCGGGGTGTGCGCTGTCCTCATGGTGGGCTCCACGCTATGGCTGCGCCGGTTCTCCACCGGTCCGTTGGAATCCGTGCAGAAGTGGGCACTGCGGCGCTGAGCCGGCCCGCCCGGCCGGGGCTCTCCCACTCAGGAGCCCTCCCGTCCGGGGGCCGGCTGCGGGTGTCCGAGAACTCCCCGAAGGGGGCCCGTGGGCTTCCGAGCGGGGTGGCCGCCCCCAGCGGCGTCGGGTCCGCCCCGGGCAGGCGCAGGGCCGCCGCCCGAACCGGGCCGTCCTCCGGGCCGGAAACCGGCGGCCGACGGCGTCGGAACGGGTACGCAACCGGTACGCACCCGATGCCGGAAGGCGGCCGCGGCCGGGCCCGGTGCCCGTTCAGAACTTCACGGTCGAGACCGTGTAGACCACCGGGTGCCCCGGCTCGTCGTAGCTGACCATGATCCGCTGGTTGGGGTGCGGTGCCCGGTCCGTGGTCGTCGTGCCGGCCCAGGGACCGTCGGTGTTGAGGTCCCAGCCGACCTTGGCAGCCTGTCCGGGCGGGATGGTCTTCTGGTCCTTCTTGAGGGCTGCGGTGCTGGTGCCGACCGCCGCGAGATAGTGCTCCAGGCCCCACTCGTTGGTCCGGAACTGCACGAACAGCGAGCTGGTCTGCCAGGAGTTGGTCTCGTAGTAGTAGACCGGGGTGGAGCCGACCGGGACCGGGACGTTGTAGATCCGCTGCTGGACCTTGGAGGGGAAGGCGTTGGTCAGGCCGGTGGCGGCGGCCTCCAGCTCCTTGCCCTCACCGCTGTCCCGGCTCTGCTCGGCGGAGATGACGATATAGCCGGCCGGGATCGCGATCAGCAGAAAGATGATCAGCGCCATCAGCACCGGGCGGCGGCGCTTGGCGCGGGGCGGCGTGGACGGGTGGTGGTCGTCGTGCACGGTGTGCAGATCGGTGTCGGTCATCGGCGGCCGGCCCGTTCATAGCGCTCGTAGCGCTCGACGCGGCGCCGGTTGGCGCGCCGGAAGCGGCGGGCCACCAGGCGGGCCAGGTCGGCGGCGCCGACCATGCCGGCCTCGGGGCCCAGCTGGGCCTTGGTGATGGTGGCTTCGGGACGGTAGCCGCGGCCGGTGAGATGGCGCCGGAAGGCGTCCCTGGCCGGGCCGATCAGCAGGTCGTCGGCGGCGCTGACGCCCCCGCCGATGACGAAGCAGGACGGGTCGAGGGCGGCGGCGAGGTTGGCGATGCCGACGCCGAGCCACTGGCCGATCTCCTGGAGGAGCTCGACGCACATCGCGTCGCCCTCCCGGGCCAGCTCGGTGATCAGCGGTCCGGTGATGTCACCGACGCGGCCGCCGACCCGCTCGATGATGTTGTACGCGACCGGGGAGTCGGCGGCGGCCAGCTCGCGGGCCTCGCGCACCAGCGCATTGCCGGAGCTGTACTGCTCCCAGCAGCCGCGGTTGCCGCACGGGCAGCGGTGGCCGCTGGGGACGACCTGCATATGGCCGAATTCACCGGCCACGCCGTACTTGCCGCGCTTGACCGCGCCGTCCTCCAGGATCGCGCCGCCGATACCCGTACCGAGCGTGATCATGACGAGGTGGTCCTGGCCGCGGCCGGCGCCGAAGCGCCACTCCGCCCAGGCGGCGGTGTTGGCGTCGTTGTCGACCATGACCGGCACCGCGAGGCGGCCGGCGAGCCGGTCGCGCAGGGGTTCGTTGCGCCAGTTCAGATGCGGGGCGAAGAGCACCTTGCTGCGGTCCGCGTCGACCCAGCCGGCCGCGCCGATGCCCACCGCATGGACGTCGTGCCGGTCGGAGAGGTCGAGCACCAGCTCGGTGATGGTGTCCTCGACGACCCGGGGGCTCTTGGACTTGTCCGGCGTCTCGGTGCGGACCTTCTCCAGGATGGCGCCGTCGGCGTCGACCACGCCCGCCATGACCTTGGTGCCGCCGATGTCGATACCGACGGTGGGCACCCGGGGGGCGGTCAGATGCGAGCGCCGCTCGCGGGTGCCGACCGTGCGCAGCACGGTGGCGCCGGCGGATCCTCGGTGCACCCGGTCCCGGTACATGCTCATCGACCCACCTCTTCGCCGGTACTCCCCCACTGCCCGGTGGGCGTGGGTGGTACCCCCATGCGGCGGCTGTGTGCTCGCAAGAGTCGTCTCGTCCCTGCGGGTCTCGGGAGGCCGGGGCCTCGATGTGCTGGTTCGCTGCGATTGTGCATCACCCGCACCGTTCCGCGCACCGCGACGGAGAGTAACGAGCCCCGCGCGGCTGGGAAGCCTGCGCGGGGCGCGGTGGAGATCACTCGGGCCGGTGACCTCCGGGGAATTCCGGGGTCGCGGTGCGGGCCAGCTCATGGCTGAGCTGTTCCAGCTCGCTGCCGCCCGCCATTTGACGGGTCAGCTCTTCCAGCGCGATCTCCGACTTGGCGTGGCTGCCAGCCATCGTGCCCCGTTTGAGCAGCACGAAGCGGTCGCCGACGAGATAGGCGTGGTGCGGATTGTGGGTGATCAACACCACGCCGAGCCCGGCGTCCCGGGCGGCCGCGACGTACTTGAGGACGACGCCGGACTGCTTGACGCCGAGCGCCGCGGTCGGCTCGTCCAGGACGAGGACCTTGGCACCGAAGTAGACGGCGCGGGCGATGGCGACGCACTGCCGTTCGCCACCCGAGAGGGTGCCGATGGGCTGGTCGACATCGCGCAGGTCGATGCCCATCCGCAGCAGCTCGCTGCGGGTGGTCTCGCGCATCGTGCGGACATCGAGCCGCTTGAAGGGGCCGGTGCCGGTGGTCGGCTCGGAGCCGAGGAAGAAGTTCCGCCACACCGGCATGAGGGGGACGACGGCCAGGTCCTGATAGACGGTGGCGATCCCGCGGTCCAGGGCCTCGCGCGGTGAGGAGAGGGCGGTCTCCTCACCGTCGATGGTGAAGGAGCCGGCGTCGTGCCGGTGCAGCCCCGCGATGATCTTGATGAGGGTGGACTTGCCGGCGCCGTTGTCGCCGAGCACACAGGAGATCTCGCCCGCGTGCACCTCCAGCGAGACGCCTTCCAGGGCCCGGACGTTCCCGTAGTACTTGCTGACGTCGGTCAGCTCGACCAGCGCTGTCATGCCTTTTCCTCCGCCCGCTTGCGGACCCATGCGTTCAGGAGTGTGGCGAGCAGCAGCATCGCGCCGAGGAAGAACTTGTACCAGTCCGGATTCCACTGCGCGTAGACGATGCCCTTGCTGGCCATGCCGAAGATGAAGGCGCCGACGGCGGCACCGATCGCCGAGCCGAAGCCGCCGGTCATCAGACAGCCGCCGACCGCCGCGGCGATGATGTACAGGAACTCGTTGCCGACGCCGTCGCCGGACTGGATCGCGTCGTACGAGAACAGCAGATGCTGTCCGGAAACCCAGGCGGCGAAGGCGACGCCCATGTAGAGGCCGATCTTGGTCTTGGTGACCGGGACACCCACGGCCCGTGCGGCGTCGGCGTTACCGCCCACCGCGAAGATCCAGTTGCCGACGCGGGTCCGCAGCAGGATCCAGGTGGCAACCGCGACCAGCGCCAGCCACCACAGGATGGTGACCTGGATGTCCACGCTGCCCAGGGTCAGATGCGAGGCGAAGAGCGTGCGGGCCGACTCGAAGCCCTCCATGTCGGCGATGGTCTTCGTCGAGACGGTGCCGCTGATCAGCTTGGTGAAGCCGAGGTTGAGGCCGGTCAGCATGAAGAAGGTGCCGAGCGTGATGATGAAGCTGGGCAGTTTCGTACGGGTCAGCAGGGTGCCGTTGAACGCCCCGATGGCGAGGGTGACCAGCAGCGACACCCCGACCCCCACCCAGGTGTTGGCCGTCATCTGGTAGCTGAACATCGACGAGATCAGAGCCGAGCTGACGACCATGACACCGGCCGACAGATCGAATTCCCCGCCGATCATCAGCAGTGCCACCGGCACCGCCATGATGCCGATCGTCGAGGACGCATAGAGCACGGTGGAGAGGCTGGAGGCCCGCAGGAACGGCTCGGCGGCGATCGAGAAGAAGAGGAAGACCGCGGCGGCACCGACGACGGAGCCCAGTTCGGGGCGGCCCATCAGCCGGCGGGCCAGGGAGCGGTGCAGCAGCCGTTCGTCGCCTCCGCTCTTGGACGGGCCGGCGGGCTGCAGCGGTGGTGCGTCCGTGTGGCTCATCGGGTCCCCCGCTTCGTGTACTCCTGCAGCGCGGCGGCGTCCTTCTTGGTGATCACCTGGGGTCCGGTGAGCACCGGCTTGCCGCCGCCGAGGACATCGGAGTTGTACTTGTAGAGCCACAGCAGGTCGATGGCCTCGTAGCCCTGGAGGTAGGGCTGCTGGTCGACGGCGAAGCCGAGGGTGCCGTCCTTCAGGCCGGTCGCGACCTGGGCGTTGAGGTCGAAGGTGTCGATCTCGGCCTTGCTGCCGGCCTGCTCCCTGGCCTTGACGGCGGTGGGGGCGAAGGGCGCGCCGAGCGTGACGACGGCGTCGACGGCGCTGTCCGACTGGAGCTTGGACTCGATGGAGGACTGCACATCGGGCATGTTGGTGCCCTCGACATACAGCTTCTGCAGATCACCCTTGAAGGTCTTCTTGGCGCCGTCGCAGCGCTGCTCGTGGCCGACATTGCCCTGCTCGTGCAGGACGCACAGCGCCTTCTTGCGGCCGCGCTTGTTCAGCTCCTCGCCGACCGCCTCGCCGGCCACCGTCTCGTCCTGCCCGATGTGGCTGAGCGCACCGAACGCCTTGGACTCCTCGGCGCCGGAGTTCACCGTGATCACCGGGATGCCGGCCTTCCGGGCCTTGGCGACGACGTCCTTCATGGCGTTGGGCTTGGCCAGCGAGACGATCAGCCCGTCGACCTTCTGGTCGATGTAGGTCTGCACCAGCTGGCTCTGCCGCTGGGCTTCCTTGTCGTGCCCGTAGAGGAACTTGATGTTGTCCTTGACGGCGGCCTGCTGGGCGCCGTTCTGCACGATGTCCCAGAAGGTGTCGCCGTCTCCCGAGTGGGTGACCATCGCAAACGTCCACCTGGGGGTGTTCACCGCGGCCTTGCCGCCGGCGGCCTTCGCGGCACGCTCCTGCTCGGCGCGCAGCCCTCCGGTGCTGCTGCACCCCGCCAGGGAGGCGCCCAGCGCCGCCGCCAGCACGGCGCCTATGACGCGTCCCCTTCTCCGAACCCGTGCCACGAGGACTCGCCCTTCCCGCTGATCTTGCCGTGTCGGCTGCGTTGGTTGTATTCGCTGTCCGGCCGGCCCGGCCGGCCGCTGTGTGGTGTGGTAAACCGGTACCGGCCGGCCGGGACCGACCGGCCAAGTATCCGTTACCGGTGATCTGTCCCGGTTCATGGGGTCCCGTCTTCCCTGTGGCTTCACCGGGTGCCTCGCCCGGTGTACTCGGTGAGCTTCGGTACGTCCTTCTCGGTGACCAGGGCGGGCCCGGTGAGCACCGGTTTGCCGCCGCCGAGGACATCGGCGTTGGTCTTGTGGAGCCAGAGCAGATCCACCGCCTCGTAGCCCTGGAGGAAGGGCTGCTGGTCGACGGCGAAGCTGAGGTCCTTGGCCTTGAGCAGCTTGACGACGGCGGAGTTCAGGTCGAAGGTCGCGATCCGCGCCCGGCTGCCCGCCTCCTCCTTGGCCTTGAGCGAGATCGCCGCCATCGGCGCACCGAGCGCGACGATCGCGTCGAGGGACGTGTCGGACTGGAGCTTGGCCTCGATCGAGGACTGCGAGTTCGGTGCGTTGGTGCCGTCCACGTCGATGTTCTCGACCGTTCCGCGGAAGGCCTTGCGGACACCGGCGCAGCGGTCCTCCAGCGAGACATTGCCCTGCTCGTGGATGACGCAGAGCACCTTCTTCGCCCGCCGCGCGTTCAGCTCGTCGCCCACCGCGCGGCCGGCCACCGACTCGTCCTGCCCGATGTGGGTGAGCGCCCCGTACGCCGCGGAGAACTCGCCACCGGAGTTGATGGTGATGACGGGGATGCCCCGCGCCACGGCTTTGCGGACGACCGCCTTGACGGCCTGCGGCTTGGCGAGGGTGACGATCAGCCCGTCCACCTTCTGGTCGATGTACGACTGGATCAGCGCGGCCTGCTGGCCGCCCTCCTTGTCGTGGGCGTACAGGAACTTCACCTTGCCCTTGGCGGCGGCCTGCTGGGCGCCGTTCTGCACGATGTCCCAGAAGGTGTCGCCGTCGCCGGAGTGGCTGACCATGCCGATGGTCATGCGCGGGGTGCCGGAGTCCTCGCCAGGGGCGTCCTGGCCGCCGGTGGCACTGCACCCGGTGGCCAGTGCGACGGTCGCCAGTAAAGCGGCCGCGCTGCGCACAGCGACGCTGCGGACAGTGAAGGGGCCAGTCGTACGCACGCCGATCATCGTGGGACCGCCTTTTCTCCCGGCCGCCGGAATGCGGTTGGAGGAGTTTGTAACGGCGCGCGCGGAGCCACGTCAATACTTTGTCAGAACATTCTGACGAAGTGGGGTCTCGCGGGCCCTGCATAACGGGATATTCCGGGCAATAAGGCGCGCCCAGCCGCACTCAGGGGGACGCGATGACCGGTCCGGCAGCCCTCGGGGGCGGTGAGGCCCGCCCGCTCCGCTCAGGGCCGTACCAGCAGCTGGAACTCGAAGGCGTAACGGGAAGCGCGGTAGACGTGCGAGCCGAACTCGACCGCGCGCCCGGTGTCGTCGAAGGTCGTCCGCTGCATCGTGAGCAGCGGGGCACCCTCGGGCTCATCGAGCCGCTCGCCCTCCTCGACGGTCGCGGCACGGGCCCCGACGGCCTGACGGGCGCTGTGCAGAGTGATCCCGGCGGACCGCATCAGGCGGTACAGACCGGTCTCCTCCAGCTCGGCGGTCCTCAGCTCGATCAGCCCGGCGGGGAGGTGGTTGCGCAGATGCGCGACGGGCTCGCCGTGGGCCAGCCGCAGCCGCTCGACCAGCGCGACCTCCGCCCCCTCGGCGATCCCCAGGGCGGCGGCGACCTCCGCGTCGGCCTCGGTCGTGGTGTTGAGCAGCACCCGGGTGGCCGGCTTCTGCCCGGCCGCCTCCAGGTCGTCGTAGAGGCTGCTCAGCTCCAGCGGGCGCTTGACCTGGCTGTGGACGACCTGGGTGCCGATACCGCGGCGGCGCACCAGCAGGCCCTTGTCGACCAGCGACTGGATCGCCTGCCGCACCGTCGGCCGGGACAGGCCGAGCCGGCCGGCCAGCTCGATCTCGTTGCCGAGCAGGCTGCCGGGAGCCAGCCGGCCGTGCTCGATCGCGGCCTCCAGCTGCTGGGACAGCTGGAAATACAACGGGACCGGACTGCTCCGGTCCACGCTGAACTGGACGGGGCCGTCGGCGCCCAGGGCTTGTTCTGTCTCGCGTTTCCCCACGCTCGCGAGCGTATCCGCCCCGGCAGATGACGGGAAGTCCGGAGGTCACATTGTCCGGACAAGGTGGGTGACGGGGGCCATCCGTTGCCCGCCCGGCCGGGGAACCGGGCGCGGGCTCATGAGGTCTTGCCGTACACCGGAGTACGTTGCCGGGGCGGCCGTGACCGCCCGCCGGACCGGGCCCTCCCGGGCCACCCAACAACCTACGGAGCGACCATGCCCGTACGCCGCGTCGTCCCCGACATCCACTCCGACGACCTGGACGGAAACCGCACGTTCTACGGCCTGCTGGGGTTCGAGGAGGTCATGAACCTGGGCTGGGTCATGACCCTCGCCTCCCCCGCCAACCCCACCGCCCAGCTCATCTTCATGACCCACGACAAGACCGCCCCCGTCACCCCCGACCTGAGCATCGAGGTCGACGACGTGGACGCGGTCCACGCCGCCGTCCTGGCCTCCGGGGCGCGGATCGTCCGCCCGCTCCAGGACGAGGAGTGGGGCGTCCGCCGCTTCTTCGTCGAGGACCCGAACGGCCGGGTCGTCAACGTCCTCAGCCACCGCGCGTCGGCGCCCGGCACCGGGGATTCCGCAGCTGCCGAGACCGACACCGACGGCTGAGCCGCCGCGCACCGGCTATCAAAACGGCGCGCCGCCACCGGCCCGCTACTTCATCCATGCGTCCTCGTACTTCCGGTACGTCCCGTCGTGGGTGGCCAGGTGTACCCACTGGTCCACATACGCCTTGAACTCGTCGTCGCCGCGGGGCAGCGCATAGGCCTTCTCGGAGAAGGAGAAGGGCTTGTCCGGGTGGAGCGGGCAGAGTTCGGGGTGGATCTTGGCCTGGTAGCGGGTCTCACCGGCGTCGGTCATCATCACATCGGCGCGGCCCGCGATGATCTCGTCGAAGATCGTGGTGTTGTCCGGATGGACCGTGAGGGCGGCCCGGTGGAGATGGGCACGGGCGAATTCCTCGTTGGTGCCGCCCGGGTTGACGATGACGCGCGTTCCTGGCCGGTCGATCTGCTGCAGTGTCCGGTACTTGTCCTTGTCCGTGCAGCGCACGATGGGCGTCTTGCCGTCGGTGCGGGTGGGTTCGCTGAAGTACACGGAGCGGGCACGCGGGAGGGTGACCGAGACTCCGCCCATGGCGATGTCGCAGCGGCCGGCCGTCAGATCGCCGACGAGCCCGGCCCAGGTCGTGGCCACGTAACGCGGCCTGGCGCCCAGGCTCTTGGCCAGATCCCCGGCCATCTGGATGTCCACACCGCTGTACTTGCCGGTCGCGGGGTCGAGGTGGCTGAAGGGACGGTAGTCACCGGTGGTGCAGACGCGCAGCACCTTGCGCCGGGGGACGGTGTCGAGGGCCGACTGCTTCCCCACGGAGGCGGTGGTGGCTTCTCGTGCCGCGGCGGGGGTGTCCGGGGCCGCCGGGGCGGCGGCGGTGACGGCGAGCAGACAGGCGAGGGCGGAGAGGGTGGCGGCGCGCTTCATGGGGACTCCTGTGACTCCGTTACGCGGCGGCGTGGTCGCATGATCGAAGTGCTCAGGGTGGCAGAGCCCGGGGTGCGGGTGAACCCCCTGACCGGCCGGCGGGACGGCCGGTCAGGGGCCGGGACGGCGGCGCACCGACGCGCCGTCAGTCTCCGCACCGGACGCGCCGTCCGCCCTCTCAGAAGTCCGCGGTACCCCGGATCGTCGGACGGTCCGGGGCGGCTTCCTCAAGGCGGGTGAGCAGATCGGCGGCACGCTTGGCAACGGTGTCGCGGTCGCCGTCGGAGAGGGCCGCGCCCATTCCGACGGCGACGGCGCCCGCGGCGATCCACTCCGGCGCACTGTCGACCGTCACCCCGCCCGTCGGCAGCAGCGGCACCTGCGGCAGCGCGGCACGGACCTCCGTCAGCCAGGACGGATCGTGCGCCGAGGCGGGGAACAGCTTGAGCGCGTCCGCCCCGAGCTCCAGACCGCGGACCATCTCCGTCGGCGTCGACACCCCGGGGAAGACCGGGACGCCATAGCGGTGGCCCGTACGGATGACCTCGACATCCAGGCTCGGCGAGACCAGGAAACGGGCGCCCGCGTCGACCGCCATCCGGGCCGATACCGCGTCAAGGACCGTGCCGGCGCCGATGACCGCGTCGTCGCCCAGCTCCCGGGTGAGCGTGGTGACCGCTTCCAGGGCGAAGGGGGTGGTGAGGGATATCTCCAGGCTGGTGATGCCCGCCGACAGCAGGGTGTCGGCGGTGGCGCTGGCCTCGTCATAGGTCCGGCTGCGGACGATGGCGAAAACACGCTGCGCCAGTGCGGCCCGGGTGATTTCCCAGCGATACACGGCAGTTCGCCGTCCTTCCTTGTCTCCGACGCTCCATGCCGCCTCGCCATGGCCTACAGCGGATACGGCACTTTCCGGGGCGTGCCGCAGCAGCTGACCGCACATGGTCTTTTTCCGCCGATGCCCGCCCGCTCCTCGTTTTCACCGAAACGCTACCGGGAGCCACTGACAATCCTCTCTCGGGGGTGCGCCCCGTGCGCCCCTTCTGCCGAGAATGGGGAGAAGAGGGAGGTGGGAGGGGGCGCACAGCGCGGGCATCCAGCGCGCACGCACGGCGGCGGCCGGGGTGCGTGTGCACCCCGGCCGCCGCGGGTTCGGGTCACGGGCCCACTCGGCCCGCCACCCCTGCTGTTCTGTTGTCCTGACGGCCGGCCGGTGCCCTGACATCCGGCCGGCCGCTCACCTGCCGGGCTTCGGCCGGCCGGCCGAGGCCCGTCGGTCCGGTCGGCCTCAGCAGCCGCGGTCGACGAGGTCGAACGTCTTGTAGTGGTCGGCGGTGTAGTAGTCCTCCTCCTTCTTCTCGCCGGTCACGATGCGACGCGCACCGCGGTCGGGCGAGCCCGGAGTGATGACGGTGAACTCGTGGTAGTAGCCGGTGCCCTGGGACGGGAGGATGCCCTCCCGGTTATCGAAGACCGTGCCGTCCTTCGGATACGGGTAGGGCCCACCCTTCTCGATCAGGTCGAGGGTGTCATGGGCCTGCGAAGGCAGCTTGGAGTAGCAGACCTTGCCGACGTCCTGGACGTGCACGGACGCCACATGCGCCGTCGCGGCGTACGAGGTGGCCGTGTGCGTCGTGGCGACGGCGGGGGTGGCGGTGACCGCGGTCCCGCCGATGAGAAGGGCCGAAGCGAGGGCGCCGACGGCGCCGAACCTGGTGATCCGTGGGGGGATTCTCATGCCCTCCAGAATGACGCGCGTAGACATGATCCTGTCAATGCCAACAGGCGGAAGTTTTCCGGGAGTTCACAAGACCACCCCACCAACTGCCGCACATATCCGCATATCGCGGCCCCACCCCCAGAGCCGCACAGGGGGGTGTGCGATGCTGCCGACGTGCCGCCTACGCCCCTCGCCCCGGAACCCATAACGCCGGCCCCCGTGCACGCGACACCGCGCCCTCTTCTCACTCAGTCGTGGCTGGATCTGGCCTTTGTGCACTGGGCCGTCGACCCGGCCGACGTCACGCCGCTCCTGCCCGCGGGTACGGTCCCCGATACGCTCGACGGCGCCACCTACGTCGGCCTGGTCGCCTTTCGTATGCACCGCGTCGGATGGTTCCGGCTGCCCGGCGTGCCGTATCTGGGCACCTTCCCGGAGACGAACGTGCGCCTCTACACCGTGGATGCCTCCGGGCGCCGAGGCGTGGTCTTCCGCTCGCTCGACGCTTCCCGCCTCATCCCCGTGGCGATCGCACGGACCTTTCTCCGACTGCCGTATCTGTGGTCCCGCATGAGCATCAGCCGCCGGGCCGACACCATCAGCTACCACAGCCGTCGCCGCTGGCCCGGCCCGCGTGGCGCCCACAGCAGGCTGACGATACGGCTCGGTGAAGAGATCGAGGAGCCCACCGCGCTCGAACACTTCCTGACCGCACGCTGGGGCATGCACAGCAGCTTCTTCGGACGGCCGGTGTATCTGCCGAACACCCACCCGAGGTGGCCCCTGCACCGGGCCGAGCTGATCGAGTGCCACGAGAGCCTGGTGACGGCCGCGGGCCTGCCCGAGCCGTGCGGGACACCGGCGAGCGTGCTCTATTCGCCAGGCGTCCCCGTGCGCTTCGGACGGCCCGCCCGCCCGGGCGGCAGCCCCGCCCCGGCACGAGAGAGCTCTTTTGCCTCTGAGGTAAATCTTTTGCCCGAGGGGTGAAAGCTCGCTATACCGGGGATATGACCGAGCTCCCCGACGAGCCCGCCGGCGATCCGCCGGACGAGCTGTCCACCGTTGCGCCGCGCCTGCGTGACCTGCGGCGACGCAGTGGTCTCACACTGGAGACCGCGGCCCGGCTGGTGGGGCTCTCGCCCGCGCATCTGTCGCGGCTGGAGACCAGTCAGCGCCAGCCTTCGCTGCCGATGCTGCTGGCGCTGGCCCGTACCTACGGCACCACGGTATCCGAGCTGCTCGGCGAGACCGCTCCGGAGCGGGACCCGATCGTGCGGGCCGGGCGGGCGGAGGCGTCGGAGGCCGGCGGCTGGACGTACTGGACCGTGGGCGGTGCCGGGCGGGCGATGCAGGCGCTGCGGGTGCGGGTGCCGCAGCGGGCGCAGGGCGATCTGGTGCGGGTCCATCCGGGCGAGGAGTGGCTGTACGTCCTCAAGGGGCGGCTGCGGCTGACGCTCGGCGCTGCCGTACAGGTGCTGGAGCCGGGGGACGCGGCGCACTTCGACTCGCTGACCCCGCACCGTATCGCCGCCGCCTCGCCGGGCGGGGTGGAGCTGCTGTTCGTCCACACGCTGCTGCAGAGCGGGGCCGCCGAGCTGTGCCTCGGCGACGACACGAGGCGCCGCGGGCTGTGAGCCCTCGGCACCGTTCTTGAGGGAAGGACCCCACGTCGTGCCCGATCAGACCATTCCTGCCACTCCCCCGTCGTCGGAACCGCAGTCCGAGGCGGTGCCCACGCGGAAGTACGTCGAGAACAAGCCGCCGCGCGGGCTGTATGTGCGGGTGTTCATCTATGTCATTGCGACGCATGTGCTGCTGGCGATGATGAGCCTTGTGGTGATCGCCGCGAATTCCCGGTAGGGGGCGCCCCGCGGGTGCTCGGGGTGCTCCGGGGAGCGGCAACGTCCATCCCTTCGGCCCGAAAGTCCATTGCCCCGGTGTGGTGGCCAGGTGAAGCCTGCTGGCGCGAAGAGGTCGCACGACTCTCGTCCCTGAACCTCGCCGCACCGAGGAGGACCGAAGGATGCACCGTAAGCGCACCGCGGCGGCCACCGCGTTGGCCATGGCTCTGGCCGTGCTCCCCCTGACGGGCATGGCGGGGCCGCCGGGCGCCGGAGGGAAGGCGGGACGGGACGGCGCCCGGGACAGTCCCGGGGGCTCCGCCTCCCGCGCCATCTCCCCCACGCCCCGGTCCGTCCACGGCCGGTCCGACCGGGTCACCGTCACCCCGTCCGTGACCGTCGTCGCCGGGCCGCGCGCCGATGCGCGGGCGCTGGCCGTCGTCGAGAAGTCGCTGAAGGACGCCGGTGCGCAGCGGGTCGTGCGGGCCGAGCGGGCGCCGGGCGGCCCGCAGCCGGACGGCCGGCAGTTGACCGTGTATGTGGACGGTGCGGGCGCGGCGCGGGCGCTGACGGAGCTGGGCGCGCGCGGCCCCGAGGGGCTGCCCGCCGAGGGCTATGCGCTGGCCGTCGGCAAGGGGCGGATCGCGCTGTCCGGGAAGGACGCCACCGGCACGTACTACGCCGCGCAGTCGCTGCGGCAGCTGCTGCCGCAGCGGGAGCGGCCGGGCGCCCAGGTGCCGGGCACCGTCGTACGGGACTGGCCGGCCACCCCGCTGCGCGGCGTCATCGAAGGGTTCTACGGCACCCCGTGGTCGCACCGGGCCCGGCTCGACCAGCTCGACTTCTACGGTGCGCACAAGATGAACCTCTATGTGTACTCGCCGAAGGACGATGCCTATCTGCGGGAGAAGTGGCGGGACCCGTATCCCCCGGAGCAACTGGCGCAGATCGAGGAGCTGGTGGACCGGGCGCGCGAGCGGCATGTGGAGTTCACCTATGCGCTCTCCCCGGGGCTGTCCGTCTGCTACAGCTCCGACGCGGATCTCCGGGCGCTGACCGCCAAGTTCGAGACCTTGTGGGACATCGGTGTGCGGACCTTCGCGGTGCCGTTGGACGACATCAGTTACACGGACTGGAACTGTGCGGCGGACAAGGACCGGTTCGGGACCGGCGGCGGGGCGGCGGGTGCCGCGCAGGCGCATCTGCTCAACCGCGTCAACCAGGAGTTCATCGCCGGGCATCCGGGTGCCGAGCCGCTGCAGATGGTGCCGACCGAGTACTACGACGTGAAGCCGTCGCCGTACAAGAAGGCGCTGGCCACCCAGCTGGACAAGGATGTGCTGGTGGAGTGGACGGGGGTGGGGGTGATCGCGCCGACGATGACCGTCGCCCAGGCCCGGCAGGCCCGGGAGGTCTTCGGGCACCGGATCCTGACGTGGGACAACTACCCGGTCAATGACTATGTGACCAACCGGCTGCTGCTCGGGCCGTTCAACGGCCGGGAGAAGGGGCTGCCGGGGCAGCTGGCGGGGATCACCGCGAACCCGATGATCCAGCCCGCGGCGTCCAAGCTCGCGCTGTACACGGTCGCCGACTACACGTGGAACGACACGGCGTACGACGCCCGGACGTCCTGGGGCGCGGCGATCGAGGAGCTGGCAGGTGGTGACGCCCGTACGGCACGGGCGCTGCGGGCCTTCGCGGACGCCCATTACTCCTCGTCACTCAATCCGCAGCAGGCACCCGAACTGGCTGCCACCATCGAGGAGTTCCATAAGGACGGCGACGCACGGCGGCTCGATGCGGTGCTGCAAAACCTGCAGGACGCGCCCGCGGTGCTGCGCGACCGGCTCGCCGACCGGGGCTTCGTGCAGGACAGTGAGCCGTGGCTGGACGCGACCCGGGCCTGGGGTGTCGCGGCGCGTACGGCGCTGCGGCTGATCGAGGCGACCAAGGCGGGCGACGGCGCGCAGGCCTGGCAACTGCGGCAGCGGATACCGGAGTTGGTGAAGACGGCCAGGTCGTTCGTGTATGTGGACATGGCCGGGAAGAGGATTCCGGTACTGGTGGCGGACGGGGTGCTGGACACCTTCGTCGAGGACGCGGTGGCCGCGCACGACCGGGCGCTGGGCGTCACCGGCCGCCCCAAGGCGTCGACGGATCTCTCCGTCTACCAGGACAACGCGGTCTCCCGTATGACCGACGGTGATGACGCCACGTACTTCTGGAGCGGCGCGGCGCCCAAGGCCGGTTCCTCCGTGGCGCTGGATCTGCAGGCCGAGCGTCCGCTGGGCACGGTCACCCTGGCGATGGGCAAGAGCGGCAGCCCGGACGACTATCTGCGGCACGGCGTCCTGGAGTACTCGTCGGACCAGAAGAACTGGCAGCGGCTGGCCGCGTTCGACGGGAAGGCCGAGGTGCGGGTCGAGCCGCCGGCCGGTGCCCGGGCCCGGTACGTCCGCGCACGGGCCACTCAGGCGCAGGACAACTGGCTGGTGGTGCGGGAGTTCGCGGTGGCCGGGGCCGAAGCGGTGACGGTGGCCGGAGGCCCGCCCGCGGCGGAGGGCAGCGCGCTGCGGTCGGCGGCGGACGGTGATCCGGCGACCGTCTACCGCGCGGCGCGGGCGGCACAGCCCGGTGAGGCGCTGGAGTTCACGCCCGAGGCGCCCCGTACGGCGCACTCCGTGGTCGTGCTGCGGCCGCGGGGCGCGCCGGCCGGGGCGGCGAAGGTCGAGGTCCGTACGGGTGGTACCTGGCGCACGCTCGGCACACTGTCCGGCGCCTATACGCGGCTCGCGGCGGGCGACGGCCCGGTCGAGGGCGTCCGGCTGACATGGCGGGAGGGAACGGCGGCGCCCGAGGTCAATGAGGTGGTGGTGCGCTGAGGGGCGTTTGCGCCCTGGGGGGGGGCTTGTGCCCTGAGGGGTGCTTGTGCGCCGGGAGGTGGGGGCGCGCCGGCCCCGCCCGGTGCACGGGGGACGCGGCACGCCCGGCGGTGTGCCGCGTTTCCCGTGCGGCGGCGGGCGGCGTTCCACCCGGTGGCGTCGCGCCATCTCCCCCGCGGCCCCGCCCCGCGCCCTAATCTGAGGTGCTGGCCGCCGCCCTCGCCCCGGAGGAGACCGCCCCATGGCCCGAACCGCTCCCGATGCCCCCCGCCCGACCGCGGCCGCCGTGCTGGACGACGCGGTCCGCGCGCTCGCCCCGGACTCCGCCGCCAACCGGCTGGTCTCGCAGATCGAGGCGGGTGCGGCGCCGCGCTCCGTGTTCGCCACCTTCGCCCTCGAACAGCACCAGGTGATCGCGGCCGACCGCGTCAGCTTCCAGCATCTGGCGCGGCGGGCGGACGGTGACCCGCCCGTCGCCGACTTCTTCGATCTGCTCGCCCAGGGCGAGACGCGGGCGCTGAAGCGGCTGGCCGGGCTGGCGGACGCCTGTGGGCTGAGCGAGCGGGAGATCACGGAGTACCAGCCGCGGCCCGGCTGTCAGGCGTACCCGTCCTATGCGGCGCGGCTCGCGCTGAGCGGCGAGCCGGCCGATGTGGCGATCGCGCTGACCGCCAACTTCGCTTCCTGGGGCGGCTGTTGCGCGATCGTCGCGGCGGCGATGCGGGACCACTACGGCTTCCCCGAAGCGGCCCGGGGCTTCTTCGCGTTCTTCGCCGAGCCGGCGCCGGCCGTCGACGAGAAGGCGCGCGAGGCGGTGCAGCACGGCCTCGACACCGGCCAGGCGCAGCCGGCCACGGCGCACCGCTACGGCCGGCTGCTCCAGTCGTACGAGCTCATGTTCTGGGACTCCGTCGCGGAGTGAGCCGAGTGAGGCGAGTGAGCCGAGTGAGCCGCCGGGGCGTGCGCGCGGGTTCCCACGGCCGGTGCCGCCGATCCCCTCCGGCCGGGGATGACCGCCCGGCGACTCTGACAGGGCATCAGAATTGCTGGGCCCGTCGTGGTCAGCCGCTCAGCTCCTCGTGGCGCGCGGCCAGGCGGCGCATACCGTCCGCGGTGAGTGAGCCGTGCAGGCGCAGCCGGGCGATGCCGCCGTCGGGGAAGATGTCGATCCGGACGTGGGTGACGGGCGGTGCCCCGGCCGGCAGGAAGCGGTGCACGGTGTCGGGCTGCAGGCGGGTGCGGGGCAGCAGTTCGGTCCAGTCGCCGCCCTCGCCGTCACGGCCGAACAGGGCCGCCCAGCCCGCCGAGTTGCCCTTGAGGCAGCCGGTGTCGATCTCCACCGCGCGGATCACGGAGCGCTCGGCGAGACGGTAACGGACCCAGTCGTTGCCGGTGCCGCGGCGGCGCCGGGTCTCCCAGCCGTCCATGATCTTGCCCTTGTGGCCGAAGGCCTCGGGGTCGAAACGGGCGGGACCGGGCGTGAGGAGGTTCTCCCGCTCGGCGAAGAACTCGTCGTTCGCCGCGATGACGCCCGCGCCCAGCCGCCGGTCGGCCAGGTCGGGGAGCTGGGTGAAGGGGAAGCCGTCAGGGCCGGGGGTGCGGTAGTCGGCGTACGGGTCGCCGCCTTGGTACGGGGCGGCGTCGCCGGTGTAGCGGGGAAGGCCGGCGGCGGTCATGCGCGGTGCGGCCTTTCGAGGAGCGCGCCGGTGGGCTCGGCGAGGGTGGTGCCGTCGTTGATCCGGCGGCCGCGCAGCCAGGTGGACCGTACGACGCCGTACAGGGTCTTGCCGGCGTATGCGGTGATCTTGTTGCGGTGCTGGAGGGCCTGCGGGTCGACGGTGAAGGTCTCCTCGGGGGCGAGGACCGTGAAGTCCGCGTCCCGGCCAGGCTCGATGGCGCCCTTCCGGTCGAGGCCGACCAGCGCCGCCGGTGCGGTGGCCATCCAGCGCACCACGTCGTCGAGGGTGTGGCCGCGCTCGCGGGCCTCGGTCCAGATGGCGGGCAGGCCGAGCTGGAGGGAGGAGATACCGCCCCAGGCCGCGCCGAAGTCCGCGGTCTTGAGGTCGGCGGTGGACGGCGAGTGGTCGGAGACGATGCAGTCGATGGTGCCGTCGGCCAGGCCCTCCCACAGCGCGTCCTGGTTGGCGGCCTCGCGGATCGGCGGGCAGCACTTGAACTCCGTTGCGCCGTCCGGGATTTCCTCGGCGGTCAGGGTCAGGAAGTGCGGGCACGACTCGACGGTGATCCGGACGCCCTCGCGCTTGGCGGCGGCGATCAGCGGCAGCGCGTCGCTGGAGGACAGATGCAGGACATGGACCCGCGCGTCGAGGCGCTGGGCGAGCACGATCAGCCCGGCGATGGCGTCGTTCTCGGAGATGCGCGGGCGGGAGGCGAGGAAGTCGGCGTACTTGGGGCCGTGCGGCTCGGGTGCCGCGTCCAGGTGGCCCGGGTCCTCGGCGTGCACGATCAGCAGGCCGTCGAAGCCCGCGATCTCGCCGAGGGCCGCGGCCAGTTGCTCCTGGTCGACCTCGGGGAACTCGTCCACACCGGACGGCGACAGAAAGCATTTGAAGCCGAAGACGCCGGCGTCGTGCAGCGGGCGCAGGTCCTTGACGTTGCCGGGGATGGCACCGCCCCAGAAACCGACGTCGATATGCGCCTTGCTGCGGGCGACCGCGCGCTTGGTGTCGAGGTGGGCGGCCGTGGTGGTGGGCGGGAGGCTGTTGAGCGGCATGTCGACGAGGGTGGTGACCCCGCCGGCCGCGGCCGCGCGGGTGGCCGTCCAGAAGCCCTCCCACTCGGTGCGGCCGGGGTCGTTGACGTGGACGTGGGTGTCGACGAGGCCGGGCAGCAGGACGTCATCACCGAAGTCCCAGGCCCGCACCCCGGCCGGAGCCGGGGCGTCGTACGGCAGCACCGCGGCGATCCTGCCGTCCTTGACGGCGACGGACGCGGCGCGCGTCCCCTGTGGGGTGACGACGCGCCTGGAGCGCAGCACCAGCTCTGTTTCGGACACCCGGTCCCCTCCTCGTAGCTGTTTTCATCGTGGCGTGCGGGCGCGTGGGGTGCACGGCCGCCGGAGGGGCCGTGCACCGGAGCGCTTCCTGCACGCCGGAGCGACATGCGGTTTCAACAGTCTGTTGAATGAGTCTTCACTCCGGACCCCGGCCCGTCAAGACCCCTCGGCCGGGACCGGCACGACGACCGCCCCGGCTCCCTCGGAGGCCGCAGGATCCGTCGCCACAGCGGCGCTGACCTGCGACGGGATGATTTCGTCCGGGACCGGGGCGGCGCTCGCCGCGGACCGGTCACGGCCCGAGACCAGGACATAGAGCCCGCCGGCGAGCCCCATTCCGAAGATCCAGGAGAACGGCGCCACCACGTCGAAGGCCGGCATCAGGGCGAGCGCGGCGGAGACCGCGGCGGCCGGCAGGAAGGCGATGACGGCCTTCGGGTTGTAGCCCCGGCGGTAGAAGTACGCCCCCCGGGCATCGGCCGAGAACAGCGCATCGACATCGATCCGGCCCCGGCACACCAGGTAGTAGTCGACGAGCAGAATCGCCACCAACGGCCCGAGGAAGGCGCCGAGGGCACCCAGGAAGTACTGGATCACCAGCGCCGAGGAGTACAGCTTCCAGGGCATGACGACGATGGCCAGCACCGCGGTGATCATGCCGCCGCGCTTGAAGTTCAGATACTTCGGCGCGAGATTGGCGAAGTCGTAGGCGGGCGAGACGAAGTTGGCGACGACATTGATGCCGATGGTGGCGACGATGAAGGACAGCGCGCCGATGACGGTGACCACCGGGTTGTCGATCTTCTGGATCACCTTCACCGGGTCGTAGATCGCCTCACCGAAGACGGAGATGGTGCCCGCGGTGACCAGCACGGCGACCATCGCGAAGGCGGTGAAGTTCACCGGCAGCCCGATCAGATTGCCGCGCCGGTAGGAGCGGTGGTCGGGCGTGAAGCGGGCGAAGTCCGCGTAGTTGAGGACCAGGGTCAGGAAGGTGGCCACGGTCAGACTGACCGCGATGAGGCTCTGTTCGAGCTGCGCGGAGCCGCTGAGGCCGGTGAGGCTGCGGGTCAGCGAGATGTCACCGCCGGCCTTGACGACGAGGTACACCGCGAGCGCGAGGACCACGAGCCAGACCACCGGTCCGGTCGCGAAGTCCTGGACCTTGCGGATGAACTCCATCCCGCGGGTCAGCAGGACGGCCTGCAGCCCCCACATCACCATGAACGCGATCCAGCCCAGGGTGGACAGCCCCAGCACCGAGTTGTGGTGGTAGACCTCCAGGCCCGGCGCGAGCTGCAGGGTCAGCAGGACCACGGCGGTCGAGGCCAGCCAGGTCTGGATGCCGTACCAGGCCACGGCCATGATGGCGCGCAGCAGCGCGGGGATGTTGGCGCCGTAGACGCCCCAGCTCGCGCGGGCGAGCACCGGATAGGGCACACCGGTCCGGTGCCCGGCGTGCCCCATGCGGTTCATCAGCCAGTAGACGATCGAGATGCCGGCCAGCAGCGCGACGAACACCTCCCAGGCCGGCAGGCCCAGCACGAACAGGCTGGAGGCGAAGGCGTAATTGCTGATCGCGTGGGTGTCGGACATCCACAGCGCAAAGATGCTGTACGTGCCCCATTTGCGCTCGGGGGCCGGTGCGAGGTCCTCGTTGAAGAGGCGCGGGTCCGGCTGCGGGGCCTTCGGGGATGTGGTCACGAGTCCTCCCAGGCAGTTGGGTGGAGCTTAGGGGGTTAGTTGTCAGATGCCTGATGTCTGTGCGGAAAAAAATTCGGCGGGCCGTGGGGAGCCCTGAGCGCACCCGGGGGACAGATGGGCGCTGAGCGGCCACGAGCCGATGGCCTTGGGGCGGGGCGGCGCGAAACTGCGGCCCATGCTGGTGGTCAGCCCGAGGCCGACGACCGCCTCCGCGAACTTCACCGCCGCGGCGACGCCGTCCACCACCGGCACCCCCAGCGCCGCGGCGACCTTCTCCTGGAGCCCGGCCATCCCGCCGCAGCCCAGACAGATCACCTCGGCGCCGGCCCGGACGGTGTCACGAGCGGTCTCAATGATCACCTCGACGGTGCGCTCGGTGTCCTCCTCCAGCTCCAGGACGCCGAGCCCGGTGCCCCGGACCGCGGCGCAGCGCTGCAGCAGTCCCGCGGTCAGCAGCCGGTCCTGGATCTGCGGTACGGCACGGTCGAGGGTGGTGACGATGCCGTAGGCGTGGCCGAGCATCATCGCCATCTGGGCGGCGCTCTCGGTGATGTCCAGTACGGGCACGTCCAGCAGCTCCTGGGCACCCTCCCGGCCCGGTTCACCGAATCCGGCCATGACCAGCGCGTCAAAGGTCAGGTCGAGGGTGGCGAGCCGGTCCAGTACGGCCGCGGCACTGAGATAGCCCTCGAAGTGGCCCTCGATCGACTCCGGCCCCCACAGGGGCTCGGTGGCGATGATCTCGGTGCCCGGGGCGGCGGCTGCGGTGGCGGTGGCGCGGATCGAAGCGGTCATGGAAGCCGTGGTGTTCGGGTTCATGACGAGAATGCGCATGACGCTCCAGCGATTTGGAGGATTCCACAGAATGGACAATATGTTTCGCGCAGCAGAACGTAGCTATGGCCACTGGCACCGTCAAGAGATCGCGGCTAGGTGTGTGCCCGGCGGTTCACTCCGTGGGACAAAGCAAGCCTGACCGGTGGGAACGAGTGTGCGAGAGTCCGTGTGCGGGCGTACGGGGACCGGTAGGCTTCTCCGGTCGGGCCCGGCGCCCGCACGTGCCAGCCGAGACCGATCTGCCCCGCCCCGAAAGGAACGCTCCGTGCCGCCGTCCAGCGCCAGCACCTCCGCCGCCGAAGCCAAGCCAGGCGCCAGCGGCGGCGTCCAGTCCCTCGAGCGCGCCTTCGACCTGCTGGAGCGGATGGCCGACGCCGGTGGCGAGGTCGGCCTGAGTGAGCTCTCCACCAGCAGCGGGCTGCCCCTCCCCACCATCCACCGCCTGATGCGCACGCTCGTCGCCTGCGGCTACGTCCGCCAGCAGCCCAACCGCCGCTATGCGCTGGGCCCCCGTCTGATCCGGCTCGGCGAGAGCTCCTCACGGCTGCTGGGCACGTGGGCCCGGCCGTTCCTGGCCCGTCTGGTCGAGGAGACCGGCGAGACCGCCAACATGGCGCTGCTCGACGGCGACGAGATCGTCTATGTCGCCCAGGTCCCGTCCCGGCACGCGGTACGGATGTTCACCGAGGTCGGACGCCGGGTGCTGCCGCACTCCACCGGCGTCGGCAAGGCCCTGCTGGCCAACCACCCCCCGGAGGAGGTCCGCGCGCTGCTCGGCCGTACGGGCATGCCCGCCGCGACCGAGAAGACGATCACCGACCCGGACCGCTTCCTCGAAGCGCTCGCCGACGTCCGCCGTCTCGGCTACGCGGTCGACGACAACGAGCAGGAGATCGGTGTCCGCTGCCTGGCGGTACCGGTGCCCAACTCCCCCACCTCGGCGGCGATCTCCATCTCCGGTCCGACGGGCCGGGTGACCGAGGCCTCGACGGACAAGATCGTGCCGGTCCTGCAGGACGTCGCGGCGCAGCTGTCGGTGGCACTCGCGAATCAGACGCCGGCGTAGTAGCGGGGCGGGGCCTTCGCGGGCGGGCGGCGTATGGGCCCTTCGCGCGGAGCGGGCAGGCGGCGTACGGCTCCTTCGCGGGCGGGCAGGGCGTACGGGCCCTTCACGGGCGAGCGGGCAGGCAGCGTACGGCGCTGGTCCGCGCACGACTCCGCCGTGGCGCGCAACCACCCGGCTCGCGAGCCGGTCGGCACACCGGTGCGCCGGGGTCCGTTCCGGGCTGCGCGGTGGTGATCACCGGGCGTGCGGCAGCTCGCCGAAACGGTCGATACCCTCGCGCACCTCTGCCAGTGCGGGCGACAGCGCACTCACCGATCCGACCGCCCCGGCGATCAGCAGGAGCGAACGGCGCAGCCGGGGCACTTCGGGCATCCCGTGGCTCACCATCGCGTCCAATGCGGCCAGCTCATCATCGGCGGCCACCCGATCCGGTAACTCCCCGGGAAGTACCGCCAGTTGGCGGCGCAGCCGGGCCACCGCCCCGCGCAGTTCCTTGACCCGTGGGTCGTCGCCCTCGACCCCGGTCACTCGTCTGTCCCTCTGCAGCTGTTCCACAACGACGGCGTCCTCCAAAGCCGTTGCCCGTTCCACAATGCGGGCCAGTTAACGCCACTCTGCGCTGATCGCGCCATACGGAGAGCGAAAAAACCGGATCACCGAGTGAATCCGGTGGGCGTGGCCGACGCCTGACGGCTCCTTGACGGCACGCTGGGGCCCCCGAGAGCCGCGCAGCGCGCCCCCCACGCCATGCGCAGCAACCCGCCTCAGGACTCCTGCTCGGGCTCCACCGCGTTGCGCCAGACCCGGACGTCGATGGTCATGTAGCTGCTGGGGTCCGTCTTCGGGGCACAGCCCTTGTAGGTGATCAGGGCGACATGGCCGTACTTGGTGGTGAGGCACATCTGCGCGCCCTTGGAGAGCCGCTTGGTCAGGATGCTGTCGGTGAACCGGGTCTCGCTGCGGCAGGTGGCGAGTGTGCCCTCCTGGCCGGCGTTGAGCAGCACCAGCTTGCCGGTCTCGGTGTCGACCTCGTCGTCCGTGTAGGAGTTGTCCGTGTACGAGAAGTCGATGTCCGTGTCGTTGTCGGAGTCGCTCGGATGGACCGGCTCGTCGGACAGCGAAATGTGGTAGTCGTCGGGCAGGTTGACGGTCTTGTAGTCGACCGGGGTCGGGTCCTTCACCGGGGCGCCGCTCCCGCCGTCACCGGGGCTCGCGGTCGGGTCCCCGGTGGGCGCCGGCGAGGAGTCCTTGTTCGCCGTCTTGCTGTCGCCGGCGGCCTGGTTGCCCTTCTTCTGGCCTTCGCCCTTCATGAAGGTGTAGACGAGGGCACCGCCGGCGCCCGCGAAGGCCAGCAGACAGACCAGCGCCAGGACCGCGATCAGCCCCTTGCGCTTCTTCTTCGGCGGCTGCGGGGCGGGCACGGCGGCGGTCGGGCCGACCGCCGCCGGTCCGGTGGCCGTCGGTACGGCGGCGGTCGGTCCGGTGGCCGTCGGTGCGCCGGTCCCGGCGACGGTCGGCGCGTAGGCCGCCGGGCCGAACCCGGGCGGCGGGGTCTGCGGGTGATTCAGCTCGGTCGGCACCGGTGCGGCCGGCGCCGTGGGCGGGACCGGCGGCTGCGTCGGCCGGCCCGGCGACGGCGCGGGCGGGTTCGGCGGCTGGGCCGGAGCGGCCGCGGTGGGCGCCTCCAGCGGGGGCGGCGGCGTCTGCGCAGGAGCGGGCGCGGCGGCCCGCGTGGTGATGTCGGCGGCGACGGCGGTGGGCAGCCATTCCTCGGGGCGGCGCAGCTGCGTCTGGCCGGAGGCCGCGCCGCACAGCGCGATCACCTCGGCGACGGAGGGCCGTTCCGACGCCTCCTTGGACAGGCAGCGGGTCACCAACTCCCGCAGCTCGTCGGGGAGTCCGGTCAGATCCGGCTCCTCGTGGACGATGCGGTAGAGCACGCCGTGCGAGGTGCCCTCACCGAACGCCGGGGTGCCTATGGCCGCGTAGGCGGCGACCTGGCCGAGCGCGAAGACATCGGTGGCGGGGCTGATGGTGCTGCCCGCGGCCTGCTCGGGCGCCATGAAGGTGGGGGTGCCGACGGTGACGCCGCTGCTGGTCAGGGACGTGGCGTCGGCGGCGCGGGCGATACCGAAGTCGATGACGCGCGGGCCGTCGGCGGCGAGCAGCACATTGGACGGCTTCAGATCGCGGTGCACGATGCCCGCGCCATGGATGACCTGCAGCGCCTCGGCGATCCCGGCGACCAGCAGCAGCACGGCCGGCACCGGCAGTTTGCCGTGCCCGGTGACCGCCGCGGCGAGCGAGGGGCCGGGCACGTACGCGGTGGCGAGCCAGGGGCTGGGGCCTTCGGCGTCGCTGTCGATGACCGGCGCGGTGTACAGGCCCTGCACGCGCTGCGCGGACTGCACCTCCTGCTTGAAGCGGCGGCGGAACTCCGCGTCCTCGCTGAACTCGGGGCGGATCACCTTGATGGCCACCGGCCGCCCGCCGGGCGTGTAGGAGAGATAGACCTTCCCCATGCCACCGGAGCCGAGCCGCGCCGTGAGGCGATAGCCCGCGATCGCCCGCGGATCGTCACCTTCCAGTGGCTGGAAGATTCCGGATCCGCCCGCACTGTTCACCACTACTACGTCCCCCGACTCAAAAAGGCCCGCCACTTCGGCACGACAGCCACGATGTCCGCAACGGGGAAGAACCTTATCCGGCCAGGTGCCACTCCCTCACATCGCCGGTGACGAACGTGGCGCCTTGCCCGAAGGGCCGGTTTCGCCACGGGTTTTGGCGGCCGGTACCACCCGCAAACCGCCCTGACACGCGGTGCCCAGAAATGGCTTGATGACGCGTCGGCACATACGTTCCCCCAGGCACCCTTTGGTGTGGGCAGACGCGATCCGGTGCGTATGGCAGGACACGGCGGAGCATTCTCCCTTTCAAGGAAATATCCGGCATATCACTGGATCGGAGAATGCCATGGAGCCCAACTCCGGCCCCGACAACGGCTCGAACCCTCGCCGCGACAGCGTCGTACAACTCATCTGCCGCGCGTACGGCCTGTCCGACGCATCGGAAATCACGATGGAGCACATAGACCGCTATGTCGCCGAGCGCCGGCGGGCGGAGGAACGCACGCATCATCTGCGCGACCGGCTCCGACCGCACATCCCCCGGCCACGGGCCGCCGGTGACGCGGCCTGACCCGGCCGGCCACGCCCCAACGGGCCGCGGGGCACGGTGCCATGGGGTAAGCAGTCCCCATGGCACCGACAGCACCGAGAGACCCACGAGAACAGCCGCACCGGGCCCGGCCGGACGCCCCTGAGGGGGCGCGGAACGCCGGGCGGCCCGAGGGGAGGGTGGCGGGCCTGCTGCTCGCCGCGGGCGGCGGGCGGCGGTTGGGGGGACGGCCCAAGGCGCTGCTCGACCACCGGGGACGGCCGCTGGTCGAGCACGCCGCACGGGCCCTGCGGGACGGCGGCTGCCACCCTGTGCACATCGTGCTGGGTGCGGCCGCCGCCGCCGTGCGTGAACGGGCCGAGCTCGCGGCGTACGGCCTCTCGGAGAACCCGGACTGGGCCCAGGGCATGGGCTCTTCACTGCGCGTGGGCCTGGCCGCGCTGGCGGAGTCCGGGGCGGATGCGGTGGTGGTGTCCCTGGTGGACCAGCCGGGCATCGGCGCCGCGGCGGTGGCGCGGGTGGTGGCGGCGTACGAGGGCCGCGCCTCGCTCGCCTCCGCGGCGTACGGCGGCCGGCGCGGCCACCCGGTGCTCTTCGGTGCCGACCACTGGGCGGACATCGCGGCGGGCGCGGAGGGCGACCGCGGTGCGCGCGGCTACCTCCAGCGGCATGCGGACGCCCTCACCCTCGTCGAGTGCGCCGACATCGCCGAGCCGTACGACATCGACACGCCGGAGGATCTTCACCGTCTGGAGTGAGAGCGGGTACCGGCCGGCGGTCTCCGGACCCGGGGTGGAAGTAATGCAGAGTGACCGGCGTGGCACCGAGAGCCATTCGATCACCACTTGTGTCGACCCTGAGAATCTCGACGTCAACAAACCATTGAAGTTCCGCGATAAGGAAACTAGTCTCCACTGGTCAGAAGCGCCCTGAACCCAGTCGGCGCCCGCGACCGTATCCGGGAGCCCGCGGCACCCCGTGCCGCCCGGTGTCCCGGCGGCCGCCGGGCACCGCCGCTGAATGGAGTGACAGCTCATGTCCGCACCAGCGCCGTCCCCGCTGGCCATCGTCGAAGTCGACCCCGCGCACACCCCCGAACGGCAGGGCGAGGTCCTCACCGACGCCGCGCTCACCTTCGTCGCCGAGCTCCACCGCCGGTTCACCCCGCGCCGCGACGAGCTGCTCGCCCGCCGCACCGAGCGCCGTGCCGAGATCGCCCGGACCAGCACGCTGGACTTCCTCCCGGAGACCGAGCGGATCCGCGCCGACGACAGCTGGAAGGTGGCCGAGGCGCCCGCGGCCCTCAATGACCGCCGGGTGGAGATCACCGGCCCCACCGACCGCAAGATGACCATCAACGCGCTCAACTCGGGCGCCAGGGTCTGGCTCGCCGACTTCGAGGACGCCTCCGCGCCGACCTGGGAGAACGTCGTCTCCGGGCAGCTCAACCTGATCGACGCCTACGAGCGCCGCATCGACTTCACGGACGCCGCGTCCGGCAAGTCGTACGCCCTCAAGCCCGCCGAGGAGCTCGCCACCGTCGTGATGCGGCCGCGCGGCTGGCACCTCGAAGAGCGTCATCTGCAGTTCGAGGGGCGGCCGGTGCCCGGCGCCCTGGTGGACTTCGGGCTGTACTTCTTCCACAACGCCCAGCGCCTGCTGGACCTCGGCAAGGGCCCGTACTTCTACCTGCCGAAGACCGAGTCGCACCTGGAGGCCCGCCTCTGGAACGAGATCTTCGTCTTCGCCCAGGACTACGTCGGCATCCCCCAGGGCACGGTGCGCGCCACCGTCCTCATCGAGACCATCACGGCCGCGTACGAGATGGAGGAGATCCTCTACGAGCTGCGCGACCACGCCTCGGGTCTGAACGCCGGCCGCTGGGACTACCTCTTCTCCATCGTCAAGAACTTCCGTGACGGCGGCGCCAAGTTCGTCCTCCCGGACCGCAACGCGGTCACGATGACGGCGCCGTTCATGCGCGCCTACACCGAACTCCTCGTCCGCACCTGCCACAAGCGCGGTGCGCACGCCATCGGCGGTATGGCGGCCTTCATCCCCAACCGCCGCGACCCCGAGGCCAACGAGAAGGCGCTCGCCAAGGTCAAGAACGACAAGGACCGGGAGGCCGGCGACGGCTTCGACGGCTCCTGGGTCGCGCACCCCGATCTGGTCCCGGTGGCCCGTGCCTCCTTCGACGCGGTGCTCGGCGACAAGCCGAACCAGAAGGACCGTCTGCGCGAGGACGTCTCGGTGTCGGCCGCCGACCTCATCGCCATCGACTCCCTCGACGCCAAGCCCACCTACCAGGGCCTGATCGACGCGGTCCAGGTCGGCACCCGCTACATCGAGGCCTGGCTGCGCGGCCTGGGCGCCGTCGCCATCTTCGGCCTCATGGAGGACGCCGCGACCGCCGAGATCTCCCGCTCCCAGATCTGGCAGTGGGTCGACGCCGGTGTCGTCTTCGAGAACGGCGAGAAGGCCACCGCGGAGCTGGTGCGCACGGTCGCCGCGGAGCAACTGGCCGCCATCCGCGCCGAGGTCGGCGAGGAGGCCTTCACCTCGGGCAAGTGGCAGCAGGCCCATGACCTGCTGCTGAAGGTCGCGCTGGACGCGGACTACGCGGAGTTCCTGACGCTGCCCGCGTACGAGCTGCTGGTCTGAGCCGGCTCGGCATCCGTCATCCCGGTTGTGCCGCGGTTCCGTATTGGAGCCGCGGCACAACGGCGTTCCGGCCGCCGCCGCCCGACACAGCGGGTGCCCCCGGACGGTGTGGTGTCATGTGATCACCAAGTGGAGAGGCAGTCGGATGGATGACCGGCCAGGAGATCACGGTGAGCCGCCGGCCACGGGCGGGGACGCGAGCGGGGATGCGAGCGCGGGCCAGGAGCCGGGGATGACGGTGGCCGAGCGTCTGCGGCAGGTCCAGGGTTCCCTGTCGCCCGCGGAGCGCAAGATCGCCCGCGCGCTGATGGCGCACTACCCCGCGGCGGGCCTGGAGTCGACGTCCGGGCTGGCCGGACGGGCGGGGGTGAGCCCGCCGACCGTGGTCCGCTTCGTCGCCCGGCTCGGCTTCGAGGGCTACCGGCAGTTCCAGCAGTCGCTGCGGGACGAGGTGCAGGCGCGCCGGGCCTCCCCGCTGACCCTGCGGCCGGTGATCAGCAAGACCTCGCCGACCTCGGACCTGGTCGAGGCGGCGGCGGAGGTCGGCCGGGGGGCCTTGAGCCATACCTTCGCCGCGCTGCCGGAGCAGGAGTTCGACCGGGCGGTCGAGCTGATCTGTGACCCGGCGAAGCGGATCGTGAGCTTCGGCGGGCGGTTCTCCCGTCTTCTGGCCGAGTACCTGGATCTGCATCTGCGGCTGCTGCGCCCGGGTACGCAGGTGCACATACCGGCCCCGGGCGGGGACGGCGGCTTCCGAGTGGATCTCGGACGGCGCGAGGTGTGTGTGGTCTTCGACTTCCGGCGCTATCAGCGCGACACCGTGGAGCTCGCCCGCTTCGCGCAGGAGCGCGGTGCGCGGGTCGTGCTGTTCACCGATCCGTGGCTGTCGCCCGTGGCCGAGTTCGCCGATGTCGTGCTGCCCGTGCGGGTCGAGGCACCCAGTCCGTTCGACAGCATCGTGGCGCCCGTGGCGGTGGTGGAGGCGCTGGTGGCCGCGGTGCATGTACGGCTGGGAACGGCGGCGGAGGAGCGGATGAGGGCCGCTGAGGAGGCGTCGGGCGATCGCACCATGGAATGACGGCCATGAAATGAATATTTCATGCACTCCTATTGACGCGCTCCCTGGAACGTATGTTTCATGACGGGGCTCGGGCTGCTGTGGACTCAGCCCCGTCTCCTCCTCGGAGCGCCCTGTGTCGAATCCCCCTCGAACACGCAAGCTGCGCTTGTGGGAAGCGCTAACCCTCTCCGTCGGCCTCATGGGGCCGACACTCGCCATGGGCCTCAACGGGGCCGGAGTGGCAACCACGGTCGGCAAGGCCGTTCCCCTCGTCTTCCTGCTCGGCCTGCTCGGTGTCGGCCTGGTCGCCTACGGCTTCTGGCGGCTGACCCAGCACTTCAACCAGGCCGGTTCCGTCTACGCCCTGGCCGGGGCCACCATCGGCCCCCGCGCCGGATTCTTCGGCGGCTTCGCCCTGCTGGGCACCTATCTCGCCTTTCTCGTCTGCACTCTCGCCGCGACCGGTGTCTTCGCCCAGGCCTTCCTGCACGCGATGGGCATCCGGTCCACCGTGCCCTGGGTGGCCGTCGCGTTCCTCGCGGCCCTCGGCGTCACCGCGCTCAACTCCCGGGACGGCCGCACCACCGCCCGCACCCTGCTGATCGTGGAGGGCATCGGCATCCTCGCCATGCTGGTGCTCGCCGCCGTCATCATGGGGCGGGCCACCACGGGATCGGCGCCCCGGCACCAGAGCCTCGACCTCTCGGTGTTCACCGCCGGCGGCACCACGTACAGCGCGGTCATGACGGCCACCGTCTTCGCCTTCCTGTCCTGGGCCGGGTTCGAGGCCTGCGCGTCACTGGGTGAGGAGACCGCCGACCCCAAGCGCAACATCCCCCGCGCGCTGGCCGGCAGCGTGCTGCTGACCGGCTGCCTCTACGTCCTGATGATGTTCGCCCAGACCATCGGCTTCGGCACCGACGCCCAGGGGGTGCGCGAGTTCGGCGAGGCCGAGTCGGCCCTCTCGACGCTCTCCGGGCAGTACATCGGCACCTGGTTCGCGCTCGTCATCGCCTTCACCGCGGTCGCCTCCGCCTTCGCCGCCGCGCTGTCCTCCTCGGCGGCGGCCGCCCGTATGGTCCAGGCGCTGGCCCGGGACGGCTTCGGGCCGCGCGCCCTCGCCCGTACCCATCCCGTCACCGGTGCCCCGACCACGGCACTGCGGGTGTGCGGCGCCGTCGCGGCGGCGCTGACCGCGGTGATGTACGGCACCGGGGCCGCCGCCTTCGACACGTACTACTGGTACGCCACCATCGGCGTGCTGTGCGTCCTGGTGGTGTACGCGGTCGCCGGGGTCGGGGTGATCGTCTTCACGCTCTCCGGCCGGGGCCGCATCCCGCGCTACGAACTGGTGGTGCCGGTCGCCGGGCTGGGCTATCTGGGCTTCGTCTTCCTCCAGCAGTCGACCGGCCAGAGTGCGCCGTACACCTACTTCCCCTGGATCGCCGCAGCCTGGTGTCTGACCGGTGTCGCGGTCGTCCTCGCGGCGCCCTCCCTCACCCGGCGCATCGGCGCCCGGATGACCAGCGTGCTGGTCACCGACGCGCACCCGACCGACCCGAACCGAAAGGTGCCCTCATGACCCTGGTGCACACGACGGGGAAGGAGCCGGGACTCCTCGGTCCCGCCACCGTCCCCGAGCCCTCCCCCACCCTCCGCGCCGCACCCGAGGAACCCCCGATGACCGACGCCGCCACCGTCTTCGTCGCCACCTGCGATCTGGCCGGGCAGGTGCGGGGGCGGGCCGTGCCCTCCTCGGAACAGGCCTCCGCGCTGCGCTCCGGCACCGGATGGGTCCCGGCCGATCTCGCGATCTCCGCGTTCGGTCCGATCGCGCCCGATAACGTCTTCGGTTCGCGGGGCGACCTGCGGCTGGTCCCCGATCCGGCCACCGGGATCGACATCCCGGCGGACGGCGACACCCCGGCCCTCCGGCTCTACCTCGCCGACCAGACCCTGCCCGACGGGGAGCCCTGGCCCTGCTGTCCGCGCACCTTCCTCCGCGACACGGTCGAGGAGCTGCGGGAGCGCACCGGGATCGAGGTGGTCGCCGCGATCGAGCACGAATTCGTGCTCGGCGGACTGCCGACGAGCCCGCCGTTCTCGCTGCAGCGCTTCCGCCAGGCGGAGCCCTTCGGCTCGGACCTCGTACGGCTCCTGGAGCAGGCCGGGCTGCAGCCGGAGAACTGGCTCCCGGAATACGGGGACGGCCAGTTCGAGATCACCCTGCGCCCCGGTACCGCGATGTCCGCCGCCGACCGCGCCGTGCTGCTCAAGGAGCTGGTGCGCGACCTCGCCCGCCGCCGTGGTCTGCCGGTCAGCTTCGCGCCCCTCCTCGCCCCCGACGGGGTGGGCAACGGGGTCCACCTCCATCTGAGCCTGAAGGACGCCGAGGGCCGTCCGCTCCTCTTCGACCCCTCGCGTCCGGGCCGCCTCTCCGCGCTCGGCGCCCGGTTCTCCGCCGGCATCCTGCGCCACACACCGGCCCTGACCGCCTGGACGGCACCGAGCCCGGTCTCCTTCCTCCGGCTCACCCCCCACCGGTGGAGCGCCGGAGGGATCTTCCTGGCCGAGCGCAACCGGGAGTCGCTGCTGCGGATCTGCCCCACGACTCAGCTCGCCGGGGGCGACGCCGCCGGGCAGTTCCACCTGGAGTACCGCGCGGCGGACGCCACCGCCAATCCCTGGCTCGCCCTGGGCGTGCTCCTCCGCGCCGGGCTGGAAGGCCTGGTCCGCGACTACGACGAGCCCACGGTGTGGCCGGAGGACACCGACGCCTCGGTACTCGACGGTGTCCCCGCCCTCCCCTCCTCCCTCGAAGAGGCCCTGCACGCGCTCGAATCGGACGATGTCGTGCGGTCGTGGTTCGACCCTCGGCTCCTCGCCACCCATCTGTCGGTCAAGCGGTCCGAGCTCGCGCAGCTGGCCGGGCTGGACGACGCCGCACGTATCCGGAAGGTCGCTGATGTCTACTGATGCCCTGGCGGCGGCGATCGCCGAACTGCCGCTCGTGGACCACCATGTCCACGGCGCGCTCCGCGATGACACCGACCGCGCCGGACTGGAGCTGATGCTCACCGAGTCCGACCGTCCGGTCCCGCCGTGGATGACCCAGTTCGACTCGCAGATCGGCTTCGCGGTGCGGCGCTGGTGCGCCCCGGTCCTCGGCCTGGCCGCGCACGCCGCGCCGGAGGCCTATCTCGCCCGGCGCCGGGAGCTGGGAGCGGCAGAGGTCACCCGCAGACTGCTCGCGGCCTCCGGTATCGGCCACTACCTGCTGGAGACCGGCTACGGGGGTGCGGAGATCCTCGGCACCGACGAGATGGCCAGTGCCTCCGGACGCCCCGTCGACGAGGTCGTACGGCTGGAGTCCGTGCTGGAGGACGTGGCCCGCAGCGGTGTGGCCGCGGCGGAGCTGCCCGAGCGGTTCCGCGAGACCCTCGCCGCACGGACCACCGACGCGGTCGGCCTCAAGAGCATCGTCGCCTACCGGTTCGGCTTCGACTTCGACCCCGGGCGGCCGACCGACCACGAGGTGGCCGCAGCGGCCGGGCAGTGGCTGGCCGAGTGCGCGCGCACGAGCACAGTACGGGTCACCGACCCGGTGCTGCTCCGCTTCGTCCTGTGGTCCGGCGTCGACCGGGGGCTGCCCATCCAGCTGCACGCCGGCTACGGCGATCCGGATGTGGAACTGCACCGCTGCGACCCGCTGTTGCTCACCCGGTTCATCAGGAGCGTGCAGCCGTACGGGGTCGACCTGATGCTGCTGCACTGCTACCCCTTCCACCGCAACGCCGGCTATCTGGCGCAGGTCTTCCCGCATGTCTACTTCGATGTCGGGCTCGGTGTGAACTACACCGGTGTGCGCTCCGACGCCGTGGTGGCCGAGTCGCTGGAGCTGGCCCCGTTCGCCAAGATCCTCTTCTCCAGCGACGCCTGGGGACCGCCCGAACTGCACCATCTGGGCGCGCTGTTGTGGCGGCGCGGGATGCTGCGGGCGATGGCACCGTGGGTCGGCAGCGGCGAATGGGACCTCGATGAGGCGGTCCGGGTGGCCCGCATGATCGGACACGACAACGCCCGCCGGGTCTACGGTCTGGAGGACGGCGCATGAGCCTCGACCACACGCTGACCGCGCTCGCCGCACAACTCGAACGGGAGCTGGACGACGCCGTCGAGCTGCGCCATCAGCTCCATTCCCGGCCCTGTCTGTCCGGCGACGAGGCCGCGGCCCGCGAGCTGGTGCTCGCCGCGCTGCCCGGCGGGCACACCGCTGCCGAGGTCGCCGGCACCGGCGCCGTGGTCCGCGTCGGCGGCAGCGGTCCGGCCGTCGCCGTCCGCGGTGAACTCGACGCCCTGGCGGTGCATGAGGAGACCGGTGTGCCCTGGGCGTCGCAGCACCCCGGTGTGATGCACGCCTGCGGTCACGATGTGCACCTGGCCGCGCTGGTCGCCCTCGCGCGGGCCGTGGACCGGGCCGGCGGCCCGGCCCCGCTGCTCGCCGTGCTCCAGCCCCGCGAGGAGACCTATCCCTCCGGCGCACAGGACGTCACCAAGGACGGGATCCTCGAACGGGAGCAGTGCCGGGCGACCATCGGGGCGCATGTCCAGCCGCTGCTCGCGGCGGGCACCGTCGCCTGCACCGCCGGCGGTGTCAACGCCTCGGCGGACGAGTTCACCGTGACCGTCCGGGGCCGCGGCGGCCATGCGGCCTACCCGCACCTCACCCGCGACCCCGTCGTCACCCTCGCCCATGTCGTGGTCGCCCTGCAGAGCCTGGTGAGCCGCGGGATCGACCCGATGTCCTCCGTCGTGCTGAGCGTCACCACGCTCGCCGCCGGGACCGCGGCGAACGTCGTCCCCGGCTCCGCCGAGGCCCGCGGCACCCTGCGCGCGATGCGGACGGCCGACCGCGAGGTCATCCATGAACGGCTGGTGGAGACCGCCGAGTTGGTGGCCCAGGCGTACGGCTGCACCGCGGACGTCCGGATCACCCGGGGCGAGCCGGTACTCGACAACGACGCGACGCTGACCGCCGCGACCCGGCCGCTGCTCGCCTCACTCGGCCTGAAGGTCGACGCCGACCTGCGGTCCGCCGGAGCGGACGACTTCTCGTACTTCTCCGAACGGATGCCCGCACTGATGCTGTTCGTCGGGACGCACGGCGGCACCGAGCAACTGCACTCCCCGACGTTCCTGCCGCCCGACGAACGGGTGCGGGACGTCGCCCACGCCCTGCTCGCCGGCTATCTGGCCGCCGCGGAGCAGTTCATCCCACAGCACTGACACCCCCACGCCCTTGGCACCTCCCGCCCCCCGCACCCGCGTATTCAGGAACGAGGACCCGCACATGACCGCCACCGACACCACCGGCGACCTTTCGCTCGCCCCCGAGGCCCGGCAGCACCTGCACCTCGCCGAGACCGTCACCGCCCGCAACTACCACCCGCTGCCGGTGGTCCTCTCCTCCGGCGAGGGCGCATGGGTGACCGATGTCGGCGGACGGCGCTATCTGGACTGCCTGGCCGGCTATTCGGCGCTCAACTTCGGCCACGGGCACCCCCGGCTGCTGGCCGCGGCCCGGGAGCAGCTCGAACGCCTCACCCTGACCAGCCGCGCCTTCCACAACGACCGCCTCGGCCCGTTCTGCCGGGACCTCGCCGAACTCGCCGGGATGGACCTGGTGTTGCCGATGAACACCGGTGCCGAGGCCGTGGAGACCGCGCTCAAGGTGGCCCGGAAGTGGGGCTACGAGGTCAAGGGCGTACCCGCGGACCGGGCGAACATCATCGTCGCCGACGGAAATTTCCACGGGCGCACCACCACGGTCGTGAGCTTCTCGACGGACCCCGACGCACGGGAGGGCTTCGGCCCGTTCACGCCCGGCTTCCGTACCGTCCCCTACGGAGACGCCGACGCGCTGGCCGCCGCGGTGGACGAGCACACGGTGGCGGTGCTGCTGGAACCGATCCAGGGCGAGGCGGGCGTGGTGATCCCGCCGCAGGGGTATCTCCCGGCCGTGCGTGAGCTGTGCAGCCGGGAGAACGTCCTGTTCGTGGCCGACGAGATCCAGTCCGGTCTCGGCCGGACCGGCACCACCTTCGCCTGTGACGCCGAAGGGGTCACCCCGGACATGTACATCCTGGGCAAGGCCCTCGGCGGCGGCATCGTGCCGCTCTCCGCCGTGGTCGCCCGCCGCGAGACCCTCGGCGTCATCCGGCCCGGCAACCACGGCTCGACCTTCGGCGGCAACCCGCTGGCCGCCGCCGTCGGCCACACCGTCGTCGAACTGCTGCGGACCGGCGAGTACCAGGCGCGGGCAGCCCGGCTCGGCGCGCAGCACCGCGAGCGTCTCGAAGCGCTCATAGGCCACGGTGTGCGCGCCGTCCGCAGCCGTGGGCTCTGGAGCGGTATCGATATCGACCCGCAGCTCATGTCGGGGCGCGAGGCCTGCGAACGGCTTCTGGCCCGGGGCATCCTCGCCAAGGACACCCATGGCTCCACGATCCGCCTGGCCCCGCCCCTGGTCATCGCGGCCGACGAACTCGACTGGATGACCGAGCAGCTCGCCGAGGTGCTCGCCGCGCCCCGCCCCTGACACGATCCGCCGTGCCGGGCCGTCGGATGGAACGGCGGCCCGGTTCAGCCCAGCGCACCGCCGACCGTCATCGCGGTCCGCATCGCGGCGTTCCGCAGGCCGGGCAGCCGCCGGGCGTGGGCCATCCGGTTCATCAGCCGCGCGGTACGCACCAGCCGCTGGGTCGCCGGGCGCCGGGCGCGGTCGTACGCACGCAGCGCGGCCGGCACATCCGGCGCGGCCGTCAGGGCCCGCGTCAACTCCACGGCGTCGACGAGCGCTTCGCAGGCGCCGCGGCCGAGGTCCGGGGTCATGGCGTGGGCCGCATCGCCGATGAGGACCGTACGGTCCCGGACGTAGGAGGGCAGCGGCGGATCGAGGTAGTAGAGGTCCAGGCGCAGCACCTCGGCCTCCGTCAGCCGGTCCACGATGTCGCGCACTCCGGTGTGCCAGTGGCCGAACCACTCGCGCAGTGTGGCGGCCTCCCGGCCCGGGTCGCGCTGTCCCTCGGGCACGACGGCACAGGCGAACCAGTTGGTCCGGCCGCCCGAGCTGGGCGTGATGCCGAAGCGGCGGCCCTCGCCCCAGGTCTCGGTGATGCTCCCGATCTCCCCGTCGACCGTGCCGCGCCAGGAGGACGCGCCGACGTACCGGGCCCGGTGGCGCGGGCCGAAGAGTGCCGTACGGGCCGCGCTGTTGAGGCCGTCCGCCGCGATCACCACGTCGTACGAGCCGTCCAGCGCGCCGAGGTCCTCGATGCGTTCACCAAAGGTGACCTCCCCCGCCGCTTCCTGCAGGAGGGAGAGCAGATCGGGCCGGGAGATGAGGCGGCCCACTTCACCGGTGCGCCGCTTCATGGCGTCGACGTCGAGGGTGGCGATCCGGCCACCGTCGGGCCGCAGGAAGGCACCCGAGGTCTGCGGCCGGCTCAGCGAGCGCACCTGCGCGCCGACCCCGAGGGCGTCCAGGGCGCCCAGCGCGGTGGGCCACAGCCCGAGGGCGGTACCGGCCGTGGGGAGCCGGCGGGCGCGTTCGAAGACGTCGACCGACCAGCCGCTGTTACGGAGGGAGAGGGCGGTGGCGAGCCCGCCGATGCCGCCGCCGACGACGGCCGCCGTGCGCTGTTTCCGGGTCATACCGGCACGGTACTATGTCTGTAGTAGATCGACACTACAAACATAGTAAAAAGTCACGGCGAAGGGCGCTCAGGGTGGCACGACGGCGGGAGCAGGTACTGGACGCGGGAATCCAGGTACTGGGGAGCGAGGGGGCGCGGCGGCTGACCTACCAGGCCGTCGACGCGGCAGCGGGAGTGCCGTCGGGCACCACCTCCAACTACTTCCGCAACCGGGCGGCCCTGATCGACGGCATCGTCGACCACCTCCAGGTCCTGGAGCGCCGCGACTGGGAGAACTTCGCCGCGGCCGCCGCCCCGGCCGACGCCGGTGAACTCGCCGACGCCGTCACCCGGTTCCTGCAGTACGCGACCGGACCCGAGCGGGCCAGGACCGCCGCCCGCTTCGCGCTCTACCTGGAGGCCACCGCCCGGCCCGAACTCCGCCCGACGCTCACCCGCGGCCGCGAGACCGTCGTCGGCTGGGGGGCGGAGTGGCTGCGGCGCTTCGGCTCACCGGACCCTCGGCGGCACTGCGAGATCCTCTTCGACTACATGGACGGTGTCGCCTTCCACCAACTTGCCTTCCCCACCGAGGACTTCGACCCGGGACCGGGCATCCGCGAGCTGCTGCGCGGACTGCTGGGCTGAATGCCCGCAGGCCGCAGGCCGCACCCCCGCACACCGCCCCCGTCACGCCCGACGGCCCGTGGCGGAGCGCCGCATGCCGCTCCCCCACGGGCCGTCGGTCCGCCCCGGCGTCAGTGGGCGGGCGCCGCCGCGGGTGCGCCGGCCTCGTCCGTGGTGCCGGGGACGGGTTGCGGTGGGGACTCGGGGGCGCCATGGGCGTCCACGGCCGTGTCGTCCGCGGCGTCCCCGTCCGCCGTCTTCCGTCCGAAGTGGTTGAAGGCGAGGTTGAGGACGATGGCGACCAGACAGCCGGTGCTGATGCCGGAGTCCAGGACGACCAGCAGGTCCTTGGGGAGGTGGTGGTAGAAGTCCGGGGCGGCGATCGGGATCAGGCCGATGCCGACGGCCGCCGCGACGATCAGGGCGTTGTCCCCCTTCTCCATCGCGGCGGAGGCCAGCGTCTGGATACCGCTGGCGGCCACCGAGCCGAAGAGCACGATGCCGGCGCCGCCGAGGACCGGCAGCGGGACCAGCGAGATGACCGAGGCGGCCACCGGGCACAGCCCCAGCACGATCAGGATCAGACCGCCGGTCGCCACGACGAAGCGACTGCGCACCTTGGTCATCGCGACCAGGCCGATGTTCTGGGCGAAGGCGCTGTTGGCGAAACCGTTGAACAGCGGGCTGAGGGCGGTGCCGAGGGTGTCGGCGCGCAGTCCGCCCTCGATGGTGCGCTCGTCCGCCGGGCGGCCGACGATCCTGCCGAGGGCGAGCATGTCGGCCGTCGACTCGGTCATACAGACCAGCATCACGATGCACATGCTGACGATCGCGGCGATGTCGAACTGCGGGGCGCCGAAGTGGAACGGCGTCGGGAAGCCGACCAGGGACGCCTCCGAGAGCGCCGAGAAGTTGGTGATGCCGACGGGTATCGCGATCAGCGTGCCGGCGATCAGACCGAGCAGGATCGCGATCTGCTGGAGGAAGCCGCGCAGCACCCGGCGCAGCACCAGCACGATCAGGAACGTCAGCGCGGCCATCCCGATGTTCGTCAGCGAACCGTAGTCCGGGGCCCGGTCGTTGCCGCCCTGGGACCAGTTGAAGGCCACCGGCAGCAGCGAGACGCCGATCAGGGTGATGACGGTGCCGGTGACCACCGGCGGGAAGAACCGTACGAGCTTGGAGAAGTACGGCGCGACGAGGAAGCCCAGCACACCGGCGACGATCACCGCGCCGAAGATGACCGGGAGGGCGTTGCCGGGGCCCTGGGCCTTGCCGATGGCGACCATCGGCGTGACACCGGCGAACGAGACACCGTTGACGAAGGGGAGCTTGGCGCCGACCTTCCAGAAGCCGAGGGTCTGGAGGAGGGTGGCGATGCCCGCGGTGAAGAGGCTGGCGCCCATCAGGAAGGCGGTCTCGGTGGCGTTCAGCCCGCAGGCCGGGCCCACGATCATCGGCGGGGCCACCACACCCGCGTACATCGCGGCCACATGCTGGAGGCCGCTGGTGAACATCTTCAAGGGCGGGAGGGTCTCGTCGACCGGATGCTTCCGGTCCCCCTCCGACTTCTGCCCGGTCATTGCGGCCACTGCGGGCCTCCTTCGTTTTCTGCGTCGCCGGGGCCGGCGAGCGAGGCTGTCACGGAGGGCTTGCCATGTGGTGCGTACCGCGGGAAGTCGCCTGGTGAGCGTGGTGCGGCAGGGCGCGCTTGTGGCGCGTGAACGGTGGTGGCCGGGCCTACCGGCCCCGGGGGTACGGGAGTTCCCGCACCCCCGGGGTCCGGCGCTTGTGGATCCCGCTCGGATCCACAAGCCCGGCCGGGAGCCGTCCCTCCCGGCCGAGTCTGGGGTGTGCGCCGGTCGTGAGACCGCGCCGTGGGGGTCAGCCCTCGGCGGCGATCCGGGCCAGACGCTGTGCCTCCGCTCGCGCGGTGCGGGCGATGGCGTCCTCGTCGACGTTGCTGAGGTGGTTGTCCTCGACGACCGGCCGGCCGCCGACGAGGGAGAGGGTGACCGGCGCGGCGGCGCCGAAGACCAGCGCGGTGACCGGGTCGGCGATGGAGGAGTGGCCGAGGCCGTCCAGCTTCCACAGCACCAGGTCGGCGAGCTTGCCGGCCTCCAGCGAGCCGATCTCGGACGTCCGGCCGAGGACCTGCGCACCGCCGTAGGTGCCCAGCCGCAGCGCCTTGCGGGCGTTGAGGGCGGCCTCCTTGTGGGCGCCGAGGCGGTTGATGAGCAGCGCGTTGCGCAGCTCGGTGTGGAGTTCGCCGGACTCGTTGGAGGCGGTGCCGTCGACGCCGAGGCCGACCGGGACGCCGGCCGCGAGCATGTCGGGGACCCGGGCGATCCCGGCCGCGAGGCGGGCGTTGGAGGACGGGCAGTGCGCGACGCCGGTGCCGGTGCGGGCGAAGGCGGCGATGTCGGAGTCGTTCATATGGACGCAGTGCGCCATCCACACGTCGTCACCGAGCCAGCCGGTCGACTCGAAGTAGTCGGTCGGGCCCGTGCCGAACAGCTCATGGCAGAACTTCTCCTCCTCCACGGTCTCCGAGCCGTGGGTGTGCATCCGTACGCCCTTACGGCGGGCCAACGCGGCGCCCTCCCGCATGAGTTCGGTGGAGACGGAGAACGGTGAGCAGGGTGCGGCGGCGATGTGCACCATCGAGCCGAAGGAGGCGTCGTGGTGCGTGTCGATGGCCTCTTCGGTCGCCAGCAGCGCGCCCTCGGTGGTCTCGACGGCGAAGTCCGGGGGCAGCCCGCCGTCCTTCTCGCTGCGGTCCATGGAGCCGCGGGCCAGGGTGATCCGGGCACCGATCTCCGCGGCCGCCGCGAGCTCCGCGCCGACGAGGTCGCCGGAGCCCCGGGGGAAGACGTAGTGGTGGTCGGAGGCGGTGGTGACGCCGCCCTTGACCATCATGCCGAGCGAGCCCTGGGTGGCCGCGGCGAGCATCGGGGCGTCGATACGGGCCCAGGTCGGGTAGAGCGCGACCAGCCAGTTGAACAGGTTGTGGTCGGTGGCCAGGCCCCGGGTGATCCACTGGTAGAAGTGGTGGTGCGTGTTGATCAGACCGGGCGTGACCAGGTGCCCGGTGCCGTCGATCCGGCGGACCACGTTCTGAAGGCCCTCGGGGGCCGGACCGGCGCCCACCGACTCGATGACGCGGTCGGCGACGACCACATGGCCGGTGGCGTACTCGGTGTCGTGGGCGTCGACGGTCGCGATGGCGCAGTTCTCGATGACGAGGCGCTGCTTCACCGCGCTGTCAGGGGATGCCGGTGCAGCCATGGTGCGGTTCCTTCTTTCGGTACTGGCGGTGGGCACGGCATGGCCCTAGGGGATTTGAGTGCCGGAGCCGGACGAGGCGGCTGACAGTACCGCTGCCCGTGGGGTGCTCCGGGTGCCGAGATGGTGGAAGAACAGGTTGAGCCCTGACCGCGGTCAGGGCTCCGGCGCTGAGGGGTGACGACACCGGCGTACATGGCCGCGATGTGCTGGAGCGCGGCCGGGACGAGCCGCCTGGCCGCCGGCTTCTCGTCCACCGGATGGACCGGGGACACGGAGTGGTGCGGGTCGTGCGAGTGCTGTGCCATGGGTCGTTCCCCTCAGGATGTGCGCTCCCCTCCCCGCTGCGGGGTGGGGAGGGGAACGCACGGCACGGCGTTGCGTCGGAGCCGCTCAGAGGTTCGTCAGATCCACCGGGATCTTGGGCTCGACACCGTCGCGCAGAACAGTGGCTTCGATCAGGCCGTACGGTCGGTCGGCCGCGTAGTACACGGCTCCTTCGGCGGTGTCGTTCTTGAGCCCGAACGGCTCCAGGTCCACCAGGAAGTGGTGCTTGTTCGGGAGCGAGAAGCGGATCTCGTCGATCTCGGAACGGTTGTTGATGACGCGCGCCCCCATTTGGTACAGGGTCTGCTGGAGCGAGAGGCTGTAGGTCTCCGCGAAGGCCTGCAGCATGTGCTTCTTGACCTGCTCGTACGAACGCTCCCAGTTCGGCATCCGCTGCTCGTCGTCGGTCCAGTTGAACCGCCAGCGGCCGGACACCTCGGTGGCGAGGATGCGGTCGTAGGCCTCCTTCAGGGTCGTGTACTTGTCCTTGATGTAGCCCCAGAACTCCGAGTTGGTGGAGTTCATCACCACGAGGTCCTTCAGGCCGGAGATGACCTGCCACTGCTCACCGTCGTAGGTGATCTCGGTCAGGCGGGTCTCCTGGCCCTTGCGGACGAAGGAGTGCTGGACCTCGTCGGCGCCGATGAAGCGGGAGTTGGCGTCGGAGGTGGCGATCCGCTCCCAGGAGTACTCCTCGATCCGGATGCGGGCCCGGTGGATCGGCTCCTGGCTGCTGACGAAGTGCCGGGCCAGGTGGATGCCGAACTGCTCGGCCGATTCGATCCCGTATTCCTTGGCGAAGGCGTACACGGTGTTCTTGGTCGTGTCCGTCGGCAGGCAGTGGGCGTTGGAGCCGGAGAGGTGGACCTCTTCCAGGTCGCCGGAGAGCGACACCGAGACGTTCAGGTCCTTGATGTGGTGGGTGTCGCCGTCACGGGTGATCTTGACGACGCGGTTCTCCGCTTTGCCGTACTGGTTCTGGCCGAGCATCACCGGGCGGGCCGGGCGGGAATGGGCTGTCATGTCGGTGCTAGCTCCCTCGGTATACGGAGTAGCCGAACGGGTTGAGCAGCAGCGGTACGTGATAGTGCTCGCCCGGCTGGACGGCAAAGGTGATTGCCACCTCCGGGAAGAAAGCTCCGCTGTCCCTTACGCGGGGGGCGTCCTGCTGTTCCTCGGCTTGCTGGTGTGAAGCGCGGTGCTTGTTTGAAACGAAGTACTCCTCGACGGCGAAGTCGAGGCGCACATGGGTGGTGCCGTCCGGCAGGGCCGGCAGGTCCTTGCAGCGTCCGTCCGCGTCGGTCGTGGACGCGCCGTGGGCGGTCCAGACGCCGTCGCTGCCGGAGCGCACCGAGAGCGTGAGGGCGACGCCCTCCGCGGGGCGGCCCACGCTGGTGTCCAGGATGTGGGTGGACACCGACGTCGGTGCAGCCGTCTCGCTGCTCATGCTGCGTCTCCTTCTGCGTGCTCCGCGATACGGGTCAGACGAATGCGGTTGATCTTGCCGAGTTCCGCACGAACGATCTCTCGTTCCTGTTCCGGCGTGTTGTCGATCCTGTTACGGACCGCGTCACGCATCTGCTCCCCGGTGCGGCCGGAGGCGCAGATCAGGAAGACATGCCCGAACTTCTCCTGGTAGGCCAGGTTGAGTTCGAGCATCTCCGCCTTGAGCGCGTCGGAGGCGCCCGCCATCCCGCTCTGCTCGCGGCGCGAGGTCGGGTCGCCCGGCTTCGGCCGGCCGATGGGCGGGTGCCCGGCCATCGCCTCGGCCAGATCCGCCGCGGTCAGCTCGGCCATCGCGGCGTCGCTCGCGGCGAACAGGGCGTCGGTGGTGGCGTAGGGGCGCCGGGTGAGTATCCGCTCGCCCCATGCCCGACTGGCGCACACCTCGTGCAGTGCGGCACGCGCCGTACCGTCGTCGGCGGTGTTGAAGCGGGTGAGCCCCGCGGGGGGCACGGGGGTGTCCCCCGTCGAGCGCGGTGAACTCGAAGACACGGGAAGCCTCCGTGGCCTGGTGGTGCTGGACAGCTCTGCTTGGCTGGAAACAGCTAAGACCCCTGGCAACATCACGTCAACACTTTGTTGAAAACTCGGCGACACAAAAGCCGCCGTCCGGTGCTGCGGGACGGCGGCTCCGGCGGCCCGGACGGGGCCGCGGACCGACTGCCCTCAGTCGGCGTCCTTCGCGGCGTTCTCCCTGTTCAGGTAGTTGTACACGGTGAAGCGGCTCACCCCGAGAGCGCCGGCGACCGTCTCCACTCCGTGCCGGACCGAGAAGGCGCCGCGGGACTCCAGAATCCGCACGACCGACTGCTTGGTCTTACGGTCCAGCTCCGCCAGCGGCACCCCGTGCCTGCGCTGGAGCTCGGCGAGGAGGTGATCGAGCGAGTCCGACAGATGCGGGAGCCGTACGGCAACCCGGTCCTGCCCCTCCCAGGCCAGGACGACATCGTCGCCCTCGGCCAGGTCGGGTGCGACCATCTGTCCACCCATCGCGTCGACCAGCGGTTTGACCGCCTGGACGAAGGGGTGGTCGGCGGGATCCGTCATGTCGCGTCCCCCTCGCCCGGCCCGGTCTCACCGATGACATTGACCTGCAGGGAGACCCTGGTGGCACCCGCTTGCAGGGATTCGCGCAGCAGGGCGTTCACCGCATCGAGCACCCGGTCGGCGTCGCCCTCGGCCGTATTGCCGAACGGGCCGACGTCCACGGCGTCCAGCTCGGCGCCGGTGACGACGTCCCGCGCCACCACCGCATGCGCCGGCGCCTCGTCCAGGTCGAACGGTTCCGTCGTGAATTCCACTCTCAATCGCACGCCGCTCAACCTACGCGCGGTTCGGCCCGGCCACCAGAAATTGCCCCGGGGCCCCCTTGACAGCCTCCGAGCCCGCCAGGCAGTGTTCCATTAAGCAGAAAAACAGTTCCACTATCCGGAAGGAGCGCCGCCGTTATGGGTTTCCCGGACACGCGCTTCAACGTCAATCTGTCGATCCTGTTCACCGAGCTTCCGTTGCTGGAGCGGCCGGCGGCCGCGCGGGCGGCGGGTTTCACGGCGGTGGAGCTGTGGTGGCCGTGGGTGGATGCCCCGGTGCCGGAGCAGGCGGAGCTGGACGCACTGCGCGCGGCGCTCAACGACGCGGGGACGCGGCTGGTGGGGCTGAACTTCTACGCCGGGCAGCTGCCGGGCCCGGACCGTGGTGCGCTGTCGGTTCCGGGTGAGGAGTCGGCGAGGTTCCGGGCGAATGTGCCGGTGGCGGTGGAGTTCGCCCGCTCGCTGGGGTGCACGAGCTTCAATGCCCTGTACGGCAACCGTGTCGAGGGCGTCGATCCGGCCGAGCAGGACCGGCTGGCCCTGGAGAACCTGGTGTTCGCCGCGCGGGCGGTGGCGGAGGTGGACGGCACCCTGCTGATCGAGGCGCTCAACGCGCCCGAGTCGCCGCGCTGCCCGATCGTCTCGGCGCCGAAGGCGATCGAGGTCGTGGACGCGGTGAATGCGGCGACGGGCCTGGACAACGCCCGTTTCCTGATGGACCTCTACCACCTGTCGATGAACGGCGAGGACCTGGACGAGGTCATCGACCGCTACACCGACCGGACCGCGCATGTGCAGATCGCCGACAACCCCGGCCGCGGCGCCCCCGGCACCGGCGACCTCGACTTCACCGCGCTGCTCGACCGCCTCACCAAGGCCGGTTACGACGGCTGGATCGGCCTGGAGTACAAGTCCGGCGACGGTACCGGCGCCGAGGCCTTCGACTGGCTCCCGGCCGCCCGGCGCGCAGCCCACTCCTGACCCGCCGCAAGCTCTTCGAAAGAGGCACCTCATGAGCAATCTTCCCAAGATCGCGTGGATCGGTCTGGGCATCATGGGCTCGCCCATGGCCGAGAACCTGATCAAGGCCGGCTACTCGGTGACCGGCTACACCCTGGAGACCGACAAGCTGGAGCGGCTCGCCAAGAACGGCGGCCACGCGGCCGCCTCGATCGCCGAGGCCGTCACCGACGCCGACGTCATCATCACCATGGTCCCGGCCTCCCCCCAGGTCGAGGCCATCGCCTACGGCCCCGACGGCATCCTGGCCCACGCCCGCCGCGGCGCCCTGCTGATCGACATGTCCTCGATCACCCCACAGACCTCCATCGACCTGGCCCACGCCGCCGCCGACAAGGGCATCCGGGTCCTGGACGCCCCCGTCTCCGGCGGCGAGGCCGGCGCCATCGAAGCGGTCCTGTCCATCATGGTCGGCGGCGAACAGAGCGACTTCGACGCCGCCCGCCCCCTCCTGGAAACCCTCGGCAAAACCATCGTGCGCTGCGGCCCCCACGGCTGTGGCCAGACCGTCAAGGCCGCCAACCAGCTCATCGTCGCCGTCAACATCCAGGCCTGCGCCGAAGCCGTCGTCTTCCTGGAGAAGTCCGGCGTCGACCTGCCCGCCGCCCTCGACGTCCTGGGCGGCGGACTGGCCGGCTCCACCGTCCTGGCCCGCAAGAAGGACAACTTCACCACCCGCGACTTCAAGCCCGGCTTCCGCATCGACCTGCACCACAAGGACATGGGCATCGTCACCGACGCCGCCCGCGCCGTCGGCGCCGCCCTGCCCGTCGGCACCGTCGTCGCCCAACTCGTCGCCGCCCTCCGCGCCCAGGGCGACGGCGGCCTCGACCACTCCGCCCTCCTACGCGGCGTCGAACGCCTCTCCGGACACACCACCGAAAGCTGAGTCCATGGCGGTGCAGCGGATTCCCGCCGTTCGGGCGGCCGTCCAGATCATGAAGGACGAGGGCGTCGAGACCGTCTTCGGCTGCTCCGGCGCCGCCCTCCTCCCGCTGTATGCCGCGATGGAGGCCGGCGGTATCGGGCGGCTGCCGGTGCGCCGCGAAGAGGCCGCCGCACACATGGCGTTCAAGGAAGCCGTCTCCACGCGGCGGCCGGTCCTCCTGGAGGTCCGGGCCGTCTAGACGCCTCCCCTCCGCTTCCGGGCGGCGGCCGCGCCGACACTTGTCCTGTCGCGCCCAGGTGTGGCCGCCGTCCGGAACACCCTCGGACACCCCCCAGGTTTGTTTCAACAAACTGTTGACGTTTGGTCGGAGTGCTTCTTACGCTCCGACAATGCGGAAGCCAACTTCCGCGCTCTCGTACGGAAGGTCACCATGTCGAAGCCCACGCTGACGGCGCGCTTTCTCACTACGGAGGCTGGCGCCCCCGTCGCCGACAACCAGAACTCCGCCACCGCCGGCGTCGGCGGCCCGATCGTCCTCCAGGACCAGCACCTGCTGGAGAAGCTCGCCCGCTTCAACCGTGAGCGCATCCCGGAGCGCGTCGTGCACGCCCGTGGTTCCGGGGCGTACGGCTACTTCGAGGTGACCGATGACGTCACCGGCTTCACCCACGCCGACTTCCTCGACACCGTCGGCAAGCGGACCGAGACGTTCATCCGCTTCTCGACCGTCGCCGACAACCTCGGCGGCCCGGACGCGGCCCGGGACCCGCGGGGCTTCGCCCTGAAGTTCTACACCGAGGAGGGTAACTACGACCTCGTCGGCAACAACACCCCGGTGTTCTTCATCAAGGACCCGATCAAGTTCCCCGACTTCATCCACTCGCAGAAGCGCGACCCCTTCACGGGCAAGCAGGAGCCGGACAACGTCTGGGACTTCTGGGCGCACGCCCCCGAGGCGACCCACCAGATCACCTGGCTGATGGGCGACCGCGGCATCCCGGCCTCCTACCGCCACATGAACGGCTACGGCTCGCACACCTACCAGTGGACGAACGCCGAGGGCGAGGCCTTCTTCGTCAAGTACCACTTCAAGACCAACCAGGGCATCCGCTGCCTGGACGCCGAGCAGGGCGCCGAGCTGTCCGGCAAGGACCCGAACAGCCACCAGACCGATCTGCTGCAGTCCATCGAGCGGGGCGTGTACCCCTCCTGGACCCTGTATGTGCAGATCATGCCGGCGGCCGAGGCGGCCGACTACCGCTTCAACCCGTTCGACCTGACGAAGGTGTGGCCGCACAGCGACTACCCGCTGCAGCGCGTGGGCCGGCTGGTCCTGGACCGCAACCCCGACAACGTCTTCGCCGAGGTCGAGCAGTCCGCGTTCTCCCCGAACAACTTCGTGCCGGGCATCGGCCCGTCCCCGGACAAGATGCTCCAGGGCCGGCTGTTCGCCTACGCCGACGCGCACCGCTACCGCCTGGGCGTCAACCACACCCAGCTGCCGGTGAACGCCCCCAAGGCGACCACGGCCGCCAACTACGGCCGGGACGGCCTCATGGCGACCAACGGCTACGACCGGTACGCCAAGAACTACGAGCCCAACTCCTACAGCGGTCCGGTGCAGACCGACCGGCCGCTCTCCGCCCCGCTCGCCGTCAACGGCCACGTCGGCACCCATGAGGCCCCCGCGCACACCAAGGACGACGACTTCTTCCAGGCCGGTGAGCTCTACCGGCTGATGTCACAGGACGAGAAGAAGCGTCTGGTGAACAACATCGCCGGCGGTCTCTCCCAGGTCAGCCGCGACGATGTGATCGAGAAGAACCTCGCTCACTTCCACGCCGCCGACCCCGACTACGGAAAGCGCGTCGAGGCCAGGGTCCGCGAACTGCGCGAGGACTGACGGGAGGTCAGTTCCTTGTGCGTCCGTACCGGCCCGGCCCGTTGAGGGGTGGCCGGCCGGTACGGAGCGGGAGCGTGGGCTCCGCGGCATACGGGGAGCATGCAGTGCGGTGGCAGCGCTCGCCCGACAGGAAGGGTGAGCCGCTCCCCCGCCGCGGAGCCCGCCTCCTCCCCCCATCTCCGTCCGGCGGTGCGATGTCCTGTCGCGCCCGATTGCCCGCGCTGCCGGACGGAAACCACTGCAGGGCCCGGCATCCGTACGGTCACGGATGCCGGGCCCTGTGCGGTGTCACCCGTACGAGAGCGGCCCCTGTGCGCCGCGGTGCGCTCCCTCCGTGCACCGTGGCTCCCCCGGCGTTCTCCCCCGCTGAGACTCTCCGCCGCAATTCGGCCCCCGCCGGCCGGGTTTGGAGGGACCATGGAGGCAGCAGCAGATCCGACCTGTCTGCCGCCCGACCTGCCAGGAGCCGACCATGGCCGAGAGCGTGCCGGTGCGGTGCCCCACGTGCCGCCGCGAGAACGCCTTCACCCCGCCCACCTTCCCGTGCGCCTGCGGTGCCCCGCTCACCCTGCCCGTGCTGCGCGGCGGGGTACCCGTCGAGATACTGCACCGCACCTGGCAGGCCTCCTGGGTGGAGGTGCGCTGTGAGGTCTGCGGACGGCAGGACGAGTGGCCGGCGCCGGAGTCCGGCTGCGCCTGCGGCACCGTCGTCCGGGTCCCCGTCGCCCCGGCGCCCCCTCTGCCGCCGCCGAACTTCCCGTCCTCCGGCCGCCCCGCGCCGAGGCCCGCGCCACCGCCCGCCGCCGACCCTCCGCGCGCCGCCCTGCGGCCCGCGTTCCGCCCGGTCACGATCCGCACGGCCCGCGACTGTGTCACCGCCGCCGAGCAGTATCTGAAGTGGCTGGGCTACGCCGATGCCGCACGGACCCGGGAGCGCACCGCCTCCGGGGTGGACCTGCGCGGGACGGGTGTGGTCGCCCAGGTCGACCCGACCACCCACGCCACCAAGCTGCGCGAGATCGAATGCGTCTGGCTCAACGGCCTCAACGACTCGGCCGTCGCGGTCTTCTTCTCCCTCGCCGGCTATGCCCGTGACGCCCGTGCCCGCGCCGACGAACTGCACATCCCGCTGTTCGTCATGGACCTCACGGGCACCCCGCAGCCGGTCAACGACCCGGCCGACGAGCTGATCAAGTACGGCGCGACAGGACGGTGACCGGGCCGTCCCCGGCCGCCGCCCTCAGCAGCCGCAGCGCGCCGGCCGACGGCGACCCGGGCTCGGCGTGACAGCTCACCACCCGCCGCCCCGGGTCGTCCGGCAGCGTCAGCAGCTCGTCGGTCAGCGTGAGGAGCGAGACGACCGGGTGCCGGTAGGCACGGGTGTGGGTCGCGCAGGTCCGCACCGGGTGGGCCGCCCAGAGCTCCTTGAACTCACCGCTCTCCACACGGAAACCGCTCGCCCCCGCCCCCGGAACCCGCGACACTGACCTCGTGATCATCCAGGTACCCGCCCTCGGCGAACTGCCCGCGCTGCGCGCCATCGAGCGGGCGGCCGGGGAGCCCTTCCGCGCACTCGGCATGCCCTCGGTCGCCGACGACGAGCCGCCCTCGCTGGAACAGTTGACGGAGTTCCAGCGGGCGGGGCGGGTGCTGGCCGCATACGAGGAACCAGGGCCGGGCGGCGAGGGCCGCCGCCCGGTCGGCTATCTGCTCTGGGAACCGGTCGACGGCTGCACCCATATCGAGCAGGTGTCGGTCCACCCGGACCAGGCCCACCGCCGCATCGGCCGGGCCCTCATCGACCGGGCGATGGGGGTACCTCCCATGCCCTCAAGGCAATGGGGGAGGGACGGCGGCCCGGTCCCGCTGACCCTGACCACCTTCACCGAGGTGCCGTGGAACGCGCCGTATTACGCCCGTATCGGATTCCGGATCCTCCCCGAGGCCGAACTCACCCCGGGACTACGGGCGATCCGCGCCCATGAGGCGACCCTGGGACTCGACCGCTGGCCACGGGCCGCGATGCGCCGGGAGCCGGGCTGGTCGGACTCCCGGCCATGAACCAGCGGGGTCACCGGCCGTCGTCGCGTGCCGTGGGCTTGTCGACTCGATCACCCCGCTTCATCGCAGGTCACCGTCCGCGATCCGCTGAACCCGCGTCCGAGTCACCCGCAACTCGTTGAGATTCGGGGCCGGCCACTCCCTACACCCGAAACTCCGGAGGTAGGGAACGCCTTTCCGGATATCGGTGACGACAGCAAAGCGGTCGGGCGCGTACTCCACCTCATCGCCGACATCCGGCACGGGACGCTCTGCAGGCTTGGGCCATGCGGCCGCATTCACCACGCCGTCCCTTCCTGCGCGGCTTTCCGCTTCGCAATAGCCCGTTCCAGCTGGATGGCGTACAACTCCACCTGTCCCGGGTCCATGACCAGGACGGATGACTCTGTGGCCCCTTCGCGGTGGTGAATGGTCACGGGCAACGCGGCCTGCTGGGCGCGCGGGTCGTAGGTAATGTCCCGCTGGTCGATCGTGATGTGTGAGATCACGGTGTTTCTCCTCATCGAGGGCCAAGTGGAGAGCCCCACCCACCCTGTCGGGTGAAGGCTTGTGCGGGGCCTTACGCCGATCGGGATGCCTGTGGACTGCGGCCCGACCCGACGTATGTCAACTACCGGGCACGGACAGGGCCTTGAAGTTGCACATCCCGAACGTAGGGCTGGGACCGGTGCGATAGGACTGACCGCGGGTACGTGTTAGGCAGTGGATCGCACTCGGGGGCTTCATGGCAGCCAGACCATCCGCGCGACATCACAGGGCTACAGGCCTGATCACGGGATTTGTGCTGCGCTTGACCAGGGAATCGATCCCGCTCACGCAGACGGGAATGGCTGAAGTAATCGGCGTAGATCTCGGAACCGTACAGGGGAGGGAATCCGGGCGTCGCCCCTTGGCCAACATGAAAGCTGGTGCGCTCCTTGACCTGCGCCGCCGCTTATTGACCCTCGGCGCTGACCACACGGCTCTTGGCCTACTCGATGCCGCCATGGACGCCGACCGAATCATCGGCGCGGCGCTCGATCCGCCGGAGCAGCCCGAACTCCACCCGCTCGCCGGATGGGTGCACACCCGCGACACAGCCCACATGATCGCCTGGGCCGTGAGCGGGACCCCACCGCCGGCCCTGCGTCGCCCTTCTCCCTCCAGGCGCGGCCCCGTAGCAGCGGCCCCCCTCATGGGTACGCAGGAACGGAACGCGTTCTTCTCGCACCTGAGGAGTGCGGTCGAAATGGCCGAGAAAGCAGGTGACGGACGTGCGCTCCTCCACCGGCAGGCGCTGTATCTCACCAGCTACGACTGCAGCTCAGAGGCCAACTCCTGGACCGCGCACGCCCTCCATGCCCGACGGGGCCGCATCGCCGTGGAGGGAGGGTCACCGCGCTGGGCAGGAGCCCGCTCCACCGCTACCGCACTCGCCCGCCGTGGTGACCCCGTGCCGCTACTGGACTTCATCGACCGGTCGATTGCCGACGACGACGCGGCAGAGGCCGCGAACCTGAACTACTGGGCTTACTGGATGGGTGCTCTCAGGGAGCCGCAGCCCAGCGACGCGTTCATGGCCGACCGCGGTCTGACCGGCTGGGACCCGATGACCCTGCTTCGGGGACTGGCCCAGGGGTTTCACGAGTCACCAGGTTATGTCGACCTGTACGCCCACTCCCTATGGGCCCTGCTGACAGCTCACAAGTGGCTCCCGCAGGCGTCGCCCGCACTCGCGCGCACCCTCGCCGGACACGTCGCGCGGATACTCGAAACGGGCTCGATCTCCCCACGGTCCCGGCGCGAACTGGGCGCCGTGCATTACGTTCTACGCGATCACGAGCGATGACACCGGAGGGCACCATGGCGGACGAGACGAACAACGCACGGGGCACGGCGGGGTACCTCCTGGAAATGGGGATGCTCAAGCGTGCCAAGCGGTCCGGCTGGTGGATCGCCGGAGTCAAAGACCCCGAAAGCATCGCCGAGCATTCGTTCCGGGTGGGCATCATTGGCGCGGTGCTGGCCATGATGGAAGGGGCCGACCCGGCAAAGGTCGCCCTGATGTGTCTGTTCCACGACACCCAGGAAACCCGCGTTGGCGACATCCCGCACATCGGTCGGCGCTACCTGGAAGCGGCCTCGAACGAAAAGGTCACCGCCCACCAGGTTTCTGCTGCGCACCCCGCCGTCGCCTCCGGAGTGCAGCGCGTCGTCGAAGAGTATGAGAACGGTGACTCGATTGAGGTCGTTGTCGCCCACGATGCCGACAAGCTCGAATGCCTGGTACAGGCCGTCGAATACCGCGAGCAGGGATGCAGCATCGTTCAGAACTGGATCGACACCAGCTTGGCAAGCCTCAAGACCGCGTCGGCGCAGGCTCTCGCGGAGGCCGCACTGAACATGTCGTCGATCGAGTGGCAGCAGACCTACCTCCGCTGATCAGTCCATTCGGCCGCCACAGGCCGTGTCCATGGGGACGGGCTGTGGCGGCTGCGGTGGCGGCTGCGGCCGCACCGTTCAGCGACGGTGAGCCCCTTGGCTTGCCCCTCCGCAATCGACAGGCAATGAGCGCGGGCGCTGACCGGTGGGGAACCGGAATGGTTCACGGAGCGAAGAGTTCAGGTGCAGTCGCGTGCCCGACATAATGCAGGAATGATCGACGCGCAGGCCCTGCGGGCCGTCTGCCTGGACTTCAATGGTGCGGCCGAGGAATTCCCCTTCCCGCGACACCCGGATGTGTCGACGTTCAAGGTCGGCGGCAAGATCTTCGCGCTGACCACGCTGACGGACGCCCCGCTCACCGTGAGCCTCAAGTGCGAGCCGGAGCTGGCGGAGCGGCTGCGGGCGGCGCACCCCGAGGTGGTGCCGGGCTACCACCTCAACAAGCGGCACTGGAACACCGTTTCCCTGGACGGCGGCCTACCCGACCGGCTCGTGCTGGACATGATCGAGGACTCGTACGACCTCGTGGTCGCCTCGCTGCCCAAGGCACAGCGCCTGTTGCTCGACTGGCCCGGAGAGCGGCGGGCCTGAACCACCGCCGGTCCGCGGCCGACACCCGGCGAGGCACCGCGCGCGGGGGCGCAACCACGCTGAGCCCCCCGCGCCCGGCGCCCCGGGATCACTGCGGCACCCGCCCCAGCTCCCTCGCCAGCCGCTCGCGCAGTTCGACCTTGCGGACCTTGCCGCTGACGGTCATCGGGAAGGCGTCAAGAATCTCCAGATGGCGCGGCACCTTGTAATGCGCGAGCCGGGAGCGGCAGTAGCGGGCCAACTCGTCGCGGGTGAGCGGGTCTTCGGGGTCGCGGAGGATGACGCAGGCGGCGATCTCCTCGCCGTACTTCTCGTCGGGGACGCCGACGACCTGGACATCGGCGATCTTGGGGTGGGAGTAGAGGAACTCCTCGATCTCCCGCGGGTAGACGTTCTCACCACCCCTGATGATCATGTCCTTGATACGGCCGACGATCCGGACATAGCCGTCGTCGTTCATCACGGCGAGATCGCCGGTGTGCATCCACCGGGCCGCGTCGATGGCCTCCGCGGTGCGCTCGGGATCCTCCCAGTAGCCGAGCATCACGCTGTAGCCGCGGGTGCACAGCTCCCCGGGGGTGCCGCGGGGCACGGTCACCCCGCTCGTCGGATCGGCCACCTTCACCTCGATGTGCGGCAGCACCCGGCCGACGGTCGCGGTGCGGTGGGCGAGGTCGTCGCCACGGCGGGTCTGGGTGGAGACCGGTGAGGTCTCGGTCATGCCGTAGCAGATGGAGACCTCGGTCATGTGCATCTCGGCGACCACCCGCTTCATCACCTCCTCGGGGCACGGCGAGCCCGCCATGATGCCGGTGCGGAGGGAGGAGAGGTCGTAGGAGGCGAAGTCGGGGTGGTTGAGCTCGGCGATGAACATGGTGGGGACGCCGTAGAGGGAGGTGCAGCGTTCGTCCTGGACGGCCCGCAGGGTGGTGGCGGCGTCGAAGGCGGGGGCCGGGATGACGATGCAGGCGCCGTGCGAGGTGCTGCCGAGGTTGCCCATGACCATGCCGAAGCAGTGGTAGAAGGGCACCGGCAGACACACCCGGTCCTGTTCGGTGTAGGCGAGGGTTTCGCCGACCCAGTAGCCGTTGTTGAGGATGTTGTGGTGGGAGAGAGTGGCGCCCTTGGGGAAGCCGGTGGTGCCCGAGGTGTACTGGATGTTGACCGGGTCGTCGGCGGTGAGCGCCTTTTCGCCGTCGGTGAGCCGGTGCTGCGGGACGGTGGCGCCGGCGGCCAGCAGCCCGCCCCAGGTCGGGTCGTCGATGTAGACCACCTCGCGCAGCGCGGGACTCTCGGCGCGGACCTGCTCGATCATCCGGCGGTAGTCGCTGGTCCTGTGGTGGGTCGCGGAGACCAGGAGGCTGATGCCGGCCTGCCGCAGGACGTAGGCCAACTCATGGACGCCATAGGCGGGGTTGACGTTCACGAGTATCGCCCCGATCCGCGCGGTGGCGTACTGGACGAGGACCCATTCGGCGCAGTTGGGTGCCCAGATGCCGACCCGGTCGCCCTTGGAGACGCCCTTGGCGAGCAGGCCGAGCGCCACCTCGTCGACCGCACGGCCCAGTTCGGTGTAGGTCCAGCGGCGGCCGCTCTCCACCTCGACCAGCGCCTCGCGGTCGCCGAACCGGGCGATGGTGCGGGCCAGATCGGTGCCGATGGTGTGGCCGAGCAGCGGTCGCCCGGAGGCCCCGCTGGCGTACGACAGCTCCTGGTGCTGCTGGCTCATCGGTGGTTCTCCTCCCAGTACTCGGCACCGCCGTCACCCTGCGCGGTGCGCTCGCGCAGCTCGATACGGCGGATCTTGCCGGAAACGGTCTTCGGCAGATCGGCGAACTCCAGCCGCCGGATGCGCTTGTAGGGGGCCAGGACCGCGCGGGAGTGCTCGAAGATCAGCTTTGCGGTCTCCGGGCCGGGCGACCATCCGGCCGCCAGCACCACATACGCCTTGGGGACGGCCAGCCGCAGCGGGTCGGGGGCCGGCACCACGGCGGCCTCGGCGACCGCCTCGTGCTCCAGCAAGGCGCTCTCCAGCTCGAACGGGGAGATCTTGTAGTCGGACGCCTTGAACAGACCGCCCTTTTCAGGGGACAGATCTTCACCAATCATCATCCGGGGATCAACCCGTCCCCGGACCTCAAGGGGCGGAAGCATCACCCCGCCCTCCGGGGGCGCCTCCCCCGGCACATCCACCAATGCGTCCATCAGCCGCTCCCAGAAGCCCGACGTCAGCCACCGCTGCCATACACTCGCAAGGTTGCCCGCCGGAGCGGACAGGCCACTCCAAGGACACCCGGTGCGCGCCTTATGCAGCATGGCGTCCAGAGTGCCGCGAGGGTCTCTCAGCCGCCTACCCTTTCGATCTACGAAGATGGGCTCGATCTTCGCCCACGCCCCGTCCGTCAGCAGAGGAACGCGACGAGCACGCTCACGGAGCCAGGCACTGACGCCGTCATCGCTCCGCACCTTCCTCGGGATCCCGCCCAGGATGGTGACCTGGATCTCCAACAGGTCGAGAACCATGGCCTGTTGCTCCGGCCCCATGTCGCGCAGCCGGTGCCGGGCCAGTTCGACCAGCTTCTGAAGGTCACGACCTCGCTGCGCGGCATCCTCAGCTTCCTGCCGCCACAACTTGGTGTCCTCCAGAAGCTGTACGGTGTGCTGCCGCTCCTTGGCCAACGTGAGAACTGCTTGCTCGATGGCGACCTTGGCATCCGGCTGCTTGGCAGCCGCGACCACAGCCGCCGAAATGGCAGAGTCGTTTGCCGCCACCTGCTTTTCCAGGTCGGCAATCCGGCGTGCGTAATCCACCTGACCCACCTGACCGAAATCGATCCAATCCTCAGCCATGGCCACCAGACGGTCCGGGTCCTCAAGCAACGCGCAGACTTCGTTCCACACCCTGCTCGAGCAGGTACGCGTGCCCCGCAAGGGCGAGGAACGTGATCGCTTCGACCGCGATGTCAACACGGTGTTCGAGAAGGCCTACCAGCACACCATCAACCCGGAAGTGAACGCCGCCTGACACCCAGGCCCTGCCGCCACCCCTGTGAAACGGCGGCAGGCCGCCTCCCGTGAGGGCCAAGCGCACCGGGATGCATACTGTCGGCCCAGCCGCCCGTCGGCGGGCCGGCAACCAAGGGCGGAGGGTTCGGGACAGGCGCCCCGGCCCTCCGCCCAACCACCGATATGGAGGAGAGCATGCGCCAGAGCGCGGACATCCACGGGCCCCCGCGGCTCACGGTTGGCGAGGTACGCCGGCAGTTGATCCGACTGCGCCAGGGCCCCGCCCTCGGCCACCCCGGCGCGGTGACTGGCCTCAGCTGCCAGCTCCGCGCGCTGTTGCTGGCTGGTCAACCGTCGCTGTCCCATGCCATCAGCGAGAGCACACGCCTGGGAGCCGCGCTGAAGCGGGCAATCGATGCGCTCACGCCGCATGAGCGCCGCTATGCAGCTGCGGACTTCAACGTCTTACCGGAACACTCCTGGCCAACTCTGACTGAGCGGCAGGAGTCCCTGGCACCGGTGGACGCAGGACGCAGGCGCACAATGCCGAGACTGGCCCGCGCTGGTCGGCTGTCGGCGATCGCTCCCTCCGAGCCGTGTAGTTCGGCCCGGCGTATGACCGGGTCGTCACGACACACCTCCTTCGATGGGGAGTTCCGTGATCGGTGTGGGAGGGGCGATCGGGATGCCCCATCGCTGATGGGCGATTCGTGTGGCCTGCTCGGCTTGCTGGTAGCCCTGTTCGCCCCAGCCGAGCAGGGCTGCCGCTTGTTGGGGCGTGGCCAGCAGGCGTGCGAACTGTCGTCCGCTGGCCGGATTGGCCTCTGAGGGGCCGGCCGACGTGATCGGCGCTGCCAGCCGCAGTCGGGCGCACTCGCCGATCCCGCCGTAGACGTTTCCGGTGGCGTCGTAGACCCACCCCAGCCGTTCCACCGTTCCGAGGGACAGTTGCGCTTCCTCGGCGGCCTCGCGCACCAGTGCCGCTTCCGGGGATTCGTCGGTGGGCTCGACGGTACCGCCGGGCAGCATGGCCAACGGCTCAGCGGGATCGATGACCAGCACCACCCGACCGTCGGGGGCGAACAGCCACCCTGACGCCTGCGGGATCGGCAGGGCATCGGGGACCCGCCCGGGGTGCCAGGGCCACCGGCGGCCGGCTCGGGGCCGGGTATGCACCTGGTGCTGGTCCAGCGGGGGTACCGTGCCGACGTGCTGCCCTCCATCGAGGTGGGCGGTGGTACCGGTCAGGCGGGCGCGCAGCGCGGCCAGTGTGATCTGCGCGTCCACCGGAATCATCCGGTCAGCTGCCGCCCGGGAGTCGAGGAATTCGAATCCGGCCAGTTCGTCGTCGGGTAATCGGAGCGCCTCGTTGTCCCGTCCGGTGAGGGTTCCGCCATCGAACACGTAGCGCACCTCGCCGGGGAAGGGCATGCCCTTGGCGACGTCCGGATGGCCTGGGGTGAGCCAGTGAACTGCCAGGATCCTGCCGGGTGTCCGCATCATGCCGAGTTCTTCGTGCACCTCGCGCCGACAGGTCTGCTCAGGGCTTTCACCCGGCTCTGCGCCGCCGCCCGGCAGCAGCCACTGGGTGCGGTAAGTCGGCTTGACCAGCAGGACGCGGCCGAGCTCATCGGTCATCAGCGCAGCTGCGCTGAGCCAGACAGCGTGCCGCGAGCGCGCGTACTCCTCCTGGGACAACTTCGGCTGCTCGGGTGTGGCGGCCGATGCACTGTGGGCGGGGGTATCCATCCTGCTCCATCTATTGGGGGCGGCGTGCGGTGTCGTAAGTGAGGGCAGCGCGGACAGACGGCACGAGACTGGGACACAGCTGACGCGCCGACAGCGGCCAGCTGATGCTCGGAACGTCGCTGCGGCGCAGAACTACGTGGCAGTGGCGTCGAGGAAGGAAGCTACCGATGGTGCGGAGCGGTGCCGGGCGAGGGCGCGGCGTAGTTCGGTGACGGTGGTACTTCCGCGAGTGGAGTCGACACCTCCCATCAGGGCGATGACACGGTGAGCGGCGTCGAGGGCGGCGTCGAGGCTGCCGAGGGCGAGGTGGGCGGAGGCTATGCGCGCTTGGTAGATGGCTGCGCCGCGGGGTTCGCGCTCGGGGTCGTACGGGTCGGAGGTGGACGCGGCGTTGCCGAAGTAGCTCAGGGCACGGGCGGGGTCGCCGAGGTCGAGTGCTGAGGAGGCGGCGGCTTCGTAGATTTCGCCTTCGTTCACCCAGTAGAGGGCGGGCAGGTCCGCGGCGGGAGGTTCGGCTCTCTGGTAGGTGGCCAGAGCTGAATCGATCGCCCGATAGGCGGCGGTGGGCTGACCGGCTACGGAATGTGCGCGGGCCCGTCGGATGTGCAGCAGGGTGATGGTACGGGGGGTTCCGGCTCGCCCGGCGGTGGACAGCGCGGCGTCGAGCATGTCGAGGGCGCTGTGTGGGTCGGGTTGGGCGCAGGCGTAGCGGGTGTTGGCCCAGAAGGCGGTGGCGATGAGCCCTGGGGCGGCGTCGCCGCTGGAGGCGGAGGCGCGAAGAGCTGTGGCGAAGTGGCCTTCCGCTGCGGCTATGTAGTTGCTGTCGTAGGCACACCACCCGGCGAGCCGGGATGCCTCGCTGGCCGCGGCAAACAGGCGCCGTCCCGTGGTCTCGTTGAAGGTTTTTTCCTTCAGCAAGCCCTTGATCATTCGCTGTTCAGTGAGGGCGGCGTCCAAGACGCGTCCGCCGCCGAGTTCGTCATCAAGGTGTCTGAGGGCGCTGAGGCGGGAGTCGATCAGGTCTGCGGCGCGGGTGCCGATGCGCTGGCCTGAGGTGGTGCTGGCGGTGCTGTTGGGGGCGGTGGCCCATTGGGCGAGCACCGATGCGGTTGTGGTGGTGGCGGCGGTCAGAAATCCGCGTCGGTCCACGGGTCCTCCGGCGACGTCGAGTGCATGGATGGTGCCGGCCGGTGTCCATGGTGCCGCCCATACCAGTGGGCCGGAACCATGGCTGTGGCCGGCACGGTACGCGGCATAGATTGGGCCCGCAGGTGATCACTTTGTGGGGGGGGATTCCAATGGCCGACCTTCGTGCGCTGTTCAGCTCCAACGACCCCGTGGGTACGAGCGAGGCGTTCACCAACCGGCAGATCCAGTGGAACCTCGTCGCCACCGCCATCGAGGAGCACCTGCGCCACATCGCCGATCCTGGCTTCGATGTGGAGGACCTCGAAGCCCCGCGCAACAATGTGATCACGTTCCACGGGGTGGGCGGCGTCGGCAAGTCGACCCTGCTGCGCAAGCTCGAAGCCTCGCTCACCTCAGCTGAACAGCGCCCCCAGCAGTGGGGTGCCCCCACCTGGGCGGGCGAGAAGATCCTGCCCATCCGCATCGACCTGGCCCGCTCGGCGTCGACCGGCTCGGACTTCGAACGCGTCGTACTGACGATCCGGCTCGCCCTGGCCGCCGCTGTCGGCCGCCCCCTGCCCAGCTTCGACCTGGTGCTGCGCCGCTACTGGGATGCCCAGCACCCTGGTGAGCCGCTGGAGGAGTACGTCCGGCGCACCGGGCTGGTGGGCAGGTTCGGGCAGGTGCTGCCGCAGCAGATGCAGGCCGCGGTCAGCGAGACCGTCAGCGCCTTGGCGCTGCCCGGCCTGGTCGGCTCGGCGGCCGGACAGATCACCACGGCGTTCGTGCAGGCTCTGCGCGAGCGCCGCGAACAGGCCCGGGCCTTGGCCGGCTGCGCCCGGACCGCGGCTTTGCTGGAGGCCGAACCCGACCTGGGGGCGCTCTCCTACTACCCGCACCTCCTGGCGTGGGAGATCAGCCGCCTGCCCACGAAGAGCGGGGTGGTGCCGGTGATCTTACTGGATACCTTCGAGGACACCGGAGACCGCCACCGCGACGCCGAGCGACTGCTGCAGCGTCTGGTGTGGCTGATGCCGAACGCGTTCTTCGTCATCAGCGGCCGCAACCGCCTGCCCTGGGCCGACGATGCTCTCCAGGGCCAGCTGGATTTCACCGGCCCGGCCGCCTGGCCCGGCCTCACCGCCCAGGCAGGGCAGCCGGCTCGGGCCGCCGGGCAGGGCGGCACCCGCCAGCACCTGATCGGAGATTTCTCCGCACGCGACTGCGACGCCTACCTCGCCTGCCGGCTCACCCAGGACGGCCAGCCGCTGATCGGTCCTGACATCCGCGCCGTCATCGCCGCGCGTTCTCACGGCCTGCCCCTGCACCTGGACCTGGCCGTCGCCCGCTTCCTGGAGATCCGCCGCACCGGCCGTACCCCAGCCCCCGCAGACTTCGACCACACCTTCCCCGCCCTGATCGCCCGCACCCTGTCCGACCTCACTGCCGACGAACGCCACGTCCTGCGCTCAGCCAGCCTGCTGGACGCCTTCGACCTGGACCTGGCCACCCAGGCGGCGGGCCTGGCCCACCAGGCGGCCGCCCGCCGGCTCGTCGAGCGGCCGCTGGTCACCGAGGATCCGTACGCGATCTGGCCCTACCACCTGCACGGCGCCATCCGCACCGCGCTGCGCGGGGCCGACGACCACACCGAGGACCGCTGGACCCCCGCCGACTGGCACCAGGCCGCCGAACGCACCCTCGCCGCCCTCGGCCGGCAGTGGCAGGACGCCGACGGCCGCGTCACCGGCAGGGCCCTGCTCCTGGCGTGCCTGCGCCAGGGCCTGCGCCTGGCCCGCGACCACCAGCTGGACGACCTCGGCTGGCTCACCGATGCCGCCTTCGCCTACACCTCCGACTCCGTCTGGGAACCCCTCGCCCCACCCGCCCACACCGCCCCCTCCCCCGGCACCGAGCCGCAGCCGGGCCTGGACACACCCGCCGACGCCCTGGCCGAGCTCCTCGTCGCCATCGCCCGCCGCCAGCACGAGCACCGCGAACGCACCGCTGAGCGCCTCACCGCCGTCCTGACAACCGGCCTGCTGTCCGGTGAACTCGCCGAACTCGCCCTGTACTACCGGGCCAAGGCTCACAAGGACCTCGCCCGCACCGACGAAGCCCTCGACGGCATGCGCCGGGTCGCCGAGGCCGACGGCCGGCTCGCCCCGCGCGCCCGCCGCGGCCTGGCCCAACTCGCCCGGATCCGCGGAGATTTCCCCACCGCTCTGGCCGTCGTGCCCACCCTGGGCTGGAAGGGCCGCCACCACCGCGTCCTGGCCCACATCCACCTCCCCCACGGCGATATCGAGCGTGCCGCGGCCGCCTTCGAAGCCGCACGCGCCGAAGCCGAACAGCACAACGCGCCGGGCGAGCGGGCCATCGCCCAGACCCTCCTCGCCCTGGTCACCGCCTTCACCGACCCGCTGCGCGCCGACGACGAACTCACCCTCGCCCACCAGTACCTCGCCCACCTCGACCAGCGCGCCACCACCTTCTACGCCGCCGTCGCGGCCCTTGTGCGCGATGCCGGCACCGACGGCGATGTCACCGACCGCGCCGCCGTCCTGCACGCCGAGAGCACCGTCGCCGGCCTGCCCTGGCTCACCCCGCTCATTGAGACCGCCGTCGCCTTTCACCACGCCGTACGCGGCGCACACGACGACCTGCCAGCCACCATCGACCGCCTGCGCCAGGAAACCGCCAACGGCGACTTCGCCTACTACGTCGACATCGCCACCGCCATGGGCGACCTGCCCCAGCCCGCCGACAGCGCCATCCAGTGGCTTGACGACGCGCACACCGTCCGACAGCGCTGGCACGACCTGGTGATGTCCCGGCGCCGCTACCTGCAATCAGCTCGTTGACCGAGATATCAAGCGTGATGCCCCCGCCTTCCGGCGAGGGGCTCGGACCTAAGGAGTAGCTGTGAGCGTTTCCCTGCGAGCTGTGGTGATCGAGTCGCCCGATCCGGTGGCCCTGGGGGCCTTTTGGAGCGCCGTCCTGGAATCGTCGATCGATTCGGGCACAGACGGTGTGGTCATCAGGTTCGGCCAGCACCGTGAACAGCTTCTCTACATCATCGAAGGCTCCGGTCGCCCTAGCCGCGGGCATGAGCCGTTCATGTGCGTGGCAGCAGCGGATGCGACCCTGGACGAAGAAGCAGACCGTCTTGTGAAGCTGGGGGCTGTCGTCATCAAGAGAAAATGGAACGTCGATGAAGAGCTACACGTCGGCTTTGCTCTGATGACTGACCCGGAAGGGAACTGCTTTCAGGTCCTGTCCAGTGACGAAGAAGTCCAGGCCGCAGAGCGCATGCTGGAATCGCCGCCAGCATCGGCCGGCTGCGCGAGCTGACCAGCAGCGGCGACTACGCCTACTACACCGACATCGCCCACTTCATGGCCGACCGCCACTCCCCCACTGACTCTGGCTCCCCGGCTCAGTGGCTCGACGGCGAGCACGCCACCCGCACCCGCTGGCACAGCCTGGTCACCACCAGGCGCGAGCACCTGCGCGCCACCCCGTAACGCACTGTGGCTCCGCCGGATCCGGCGGAGCCACACGAATTCATCTTCCGGGCACAGGCAAATGCTCAGCTGGCGTTGGGGGCCTTGCCCGCGAGGGAGGACATCGGCCACATTGGACGAGAAGGTCGTCCCTATCCTCCGCGACCGCGCAGAGTGCACACACGACCATCTATGGCAGCCGCTGCGCCCGCATTGCGTGGAAGTTGAGGAACTTGACCCGACGCCCCTCAGCTCTTCGCACGCCCCGTCAGTCGGTGCGCCACGTTGTCGACGGACAGGAGTCCCCCGACAGCCACCATGGCGACGAGCAACGGCACCGGCAGGTGCGTACTTGGCGTGTACTTGATGTAACTGAGGTTGTAGCCGGCGCCGAACAACCAGGCCAGACCGCCGCCAATGACGAGCGCGTAGTTGTCCTTCTCTCCCATGATCCGCATGCCTATCCACAAAATCAGAGGCATCACGATCACAACCCCCAGAGCGAAGGTCGCCAGGCGTAAATCGGCATCCGCCCAGGCACTGCTCGGGTTTGCGCGTTTCTTGGCCCTCACGGCGGCATATCCGACGCTGAGGATGACGTGGCAGACAAGGATGGCGAACGCAGTGACTGCCGCTCCCTTGAGGGGCCGCGCAGCTCGGGAACTGGTCATAGGACACATACTTTCGAAAGAGGCTTCAGGGGTCCTGAGTATTTGCACTCAGGACCCCTACAACCTCAGGGCGGTCAGAGGAGAAGCGGGATGCCGGCCATCTTGCCGTTTCGGGCGGCTCGACGGCCGTCTCTTCACCATCCTCCCGTGATTCCCCACTGTTCCAGGATGAGTGCTGCTAGCCCTTGAGGGTGCTCTCGAGGGAGTCTGCGTAGAGGCGTGCCCCCGCCGGCTTGGGATGGAACGACTGCATCGACGGCGCTGGTACGTCGTTGTCCGCTTGCGACCGTCCTGTCATCACGATGCCGTGTACGGACTCGGGATCGCCGCAGATTGCCTTGCCGGCGAACGCCGCGCGTGGATCGGAGAAGACCGACTTCGCACCGTACTTGCTGTTGGCGTCGTCGACCGCACCCTTCATCTCGGTGGCGAGGGTGTCGGCAACGGTATTGAGCCACTGCCCCTCGCTTTTTTCGATGGCGGGGATGCATGAGCCGTTGCTTTCCAAGAGCTTCGGGTAGCCCATGAGGACGATCTTCGCGTTGGGTGCCTTGTCGTGGATCATCTTCACCATCGCGGTGATGCGTGGTCGGATCTGATCATGGAGCCACTTCGGAGCCCACTCGTCGAGCCGTCCTGTATCGCCATCAACGGGATCGCCGTTGTCCGGGTTCACGTTGTCCATTGAGCTCGCCTGGCAGTTCACCAGATTGGGCAGAACGCACTCCGTGACTATGTCTGTGAACCGGGCGTCGTTGCCGCCCACGGACAGGGTCACCAGTGTGGTGTTTTGATCGAGGTACCCCTGCTTGAGCTGTGGCAGTTCGCTGTTCTGTCCGAAGCTCACCACGTTGTAGATGCGGGCGCCAGAGCACGCGACGAAGTGGTAATCCATGTTTGCGTCCCGCCCATCAGCCATTGCACCGATGGACTTGCTGTAGCCCGGCAGAGTCGCCTGACGCGACCAGGCGAGCTTCGAGCGATGGCAGGTGTTCTTCGCCTTCGGCTGCGTTTTGTCGTAGTAGTCCGACTCCGCGTAGTAGTCCTTGCCTCCCGGCGCTGTCGCGCCCTCACCAGAGGAGTAGGAGTCGCCCATCGCCACAACGAAGTTCTTCGGCTTCGCACCGAGCGGTTGGAAGGCCACCGAGTCCCACGCGACGTCCTCGTCCCCGGTGCCGTCCTGTGTATCCGTGTCCAGCGACACGGTCGGTGTGCCGGTGAAGTTGAAGACGCCGAGGTCCGCCCACTTATTTTCCATCACCCGCTGGGGCTGGACCCGGAAGGGGCTGCTGGAGTCCGTCCCACCGATCGTGTACGTGGCCTGGCGGGTGTGAGCACCATGGTCGGGCAGGTGCGCGTAGACGCGCATCCAACCGCGCTTGGACGAACCGAGGGTCCAGGTGCCCTTGGTGTACAGGCGTGCCCCATCATCGTGACTGATCTTGGAGCGGGTGTGCGAGAACCAGAAGTGGTTGCCATTGCCTGCCCCGAGCTGGTGCAGGTCGATCCGAGCCGATGGCGACGCGAAGTTGAACGTGAATGATCCCTGGGAGGCGACTCCTGAACAGCGGTTGGACGATCCCGCTGGGGTCGTGCCGTTGGGCAGGTCGTCGACGATCAGCGACCCCGCTGGCAAACCCGTGTTGCAACGCGGCGGATACGAGTTGACGTCCGGTTGCTCGGGGTAGGTGTCGTCAAACCGGTGGACGGCGTTGCCGCACTCCGCGTTGTCACACTTCTTCCACGCGGCAGGCTTGGTGTACCAGCACTTCAGGTACAGCGGGTTGTGCGTGTCCGGGTCACCGGGCAGCATGCAGGGGCCCTTGCCCGTCTCATTGGAGGCGCCGCCGCCGGCCGAGAAGGGGTCACACTTGTTGGAGGCGTCGCAGAACAGTCCGATCGGTGGCTTTGCCTGGGTCCGCTCTTGCACGTTAATCCACCAGGAGGGTCGGTAGCCGGCCTGGAAGTCGCCGGGGCCGAACATCGCGGAGATAGGCCGTGCAGCCCAGCCGATTACCTTCTCCTGGTAGGGCCAGTCCTGGGGGTGCGAAGCGTGGGTGTAGTCGTCATCGCCTGATGCGTTTTCCAGGAACGGGGTGCGGTTCTCCTTCCACAGTGGGTTGGCCGGGTTATTGGTCCAGCCCACGCCCCACTTACCGGAGTTGCTGCCAGCTGTGGACTTAGGGTGATAGCCGGAGTTGTAGGTCCACAGGGCGTAGAACCAGTTTTCGATGTACCTCGGATCGCCGCCGTTGATGGTCATCCCGTCGTCGCGGGTGTCGTTCCACTTCCCGATCAGGATGTTCACGCCGGAGGCAATGTTCGCTGCGTAGTCCAGCGCGACGGCCTCCTGCTGCACGGTGGTCTTAGGGTGTTCGTCCTCCTTCTCTTTGCCGTGCATGCGCATCCCGTCGGTGACCTGCGTGACGCCGTAGCCACAGTCGGCCTCAGCGAAGTTGATCGCCCACGGGTCCTTCTGGTCGCCGTCCGCGCTGTACTTGATGCCGTAGTAGTTGCCGATCAGAGCATTGCCGGTGACGCCGGGGACGACGGTGCGGGCGGCCTGCCACATGTTCGACTCCTGCGCGGTAATGCCGAGCATTACCTGTGCGGGAACGTGCCAGTCCGCACCCGAGCCGCCCTTGAGCGGAGTCAGCGGGAACAGTGACTGGGGCGCATACGCGGCCATGCCGGTGTTCTTCCAGTTCGCCCCGCGGGTAGCTCCCTTGTTCAGTTTGCCCACGACGGCCTGGTCCACGGCCCACTCGATCTGGCGGGGCGTGGGCTGGAATGCCTGCTTCTTCGCATCGCCGCGCGGCACGGAGCAATAGCGGTCGTCATCGACGGGCCCGCTGGCCCGTGTGGCGGCCCCCGCGCTCCGGGCAGTGAGCACCGGGGAGGTCTCGTTTCCCGCGCGCGCTGACTTTGCACCGCCGATCAGGTCGCCGGGAGCAGCGTCCAGGACGGCGGTCTTGCCGGTGTCGATCGTCTTCAGCGTGGTCCGGACGGTCCGCTGGGTGAGTGCCTCTTCGGGGCGAATGCGGGAGTCTTTCCCATCCGCCCATCGTGACGTGACCGCGGCTTGCCCGTGGCTGGAGACCAGGGCCCCTTTGGCCAGCCCGCCCGGATTGTGCACAACGCCGCCAGCGGCCCGGCTTGTTGTGGAGGCGGTCTTGCCGGTGATGTACACCTCGCCGGACGGTGTCGCGGTGAGATCGAAGCCGGTTAGGTCGCCCCGGGCGAGTGCGGTCGGCTGGGCCTTGCCGCTCGCTTTCTGTAGGTCGCGCTCAGGCACTCGGGATACGGTCGCTGCCTCTTGTGCGCCGGGGCGAGCCTTGGCTCTCTGGGGCACGCGGTCGATGAACGTCACACCGCCGTCAGCATCGGCCTTGAGCTGGAACGGAGTCGCCTTCGTCGTGGCGACCTCGCGTACCTTGCCGCCGGTCACCTTGACGATGTGGTTGCCGCGCGCCGCCGCGAGGCCCCCTCTGACGGGGATCGCCGAGGTCACTTGGCCGGCGACGGTGACCTTCGACTTCACCTTGCCGGTCGCGGCGGCGACAGTGACAAGGCGGCTTTCCGGCGACTTCGCAGTGTCGTCCGTCAGAGCGGTGAACACCGCATCCTCCCCCTGGCCGCAGCCAGGTGAGAAGTAGCCGAGCGTTGCCTGGAACGGCAGTTTCGTGATTCTTCCGGTCTCCAGGTCAACGACCGCGGTGAACGCGCCTCGCGACATCATCTCGGGCTTGTTTGTGAAGGTGCGTGGAGCGTAGGCGACGGCCGCGTGCTTCCCGGACTCGGTCACACATGCGTTGCCTATCCAGGTATCGGTGTCGAACCCGGTCTCGGACAGCGTCGCGGCCGTCCTCCACCGGTAGCCGTCCTTCTCAGCACCAGTCAGGAGGTGAAAGCCCGTGCCGTCCCCCGAGGTGGTCCAGGCGATGTCCTTCGAAGCCTGATAGTTCCTGCCGAGCGTTGCCGCCCTCTCCTTTACCGGAAGCGATCGCGGCTTATCTCCTGACTCGGCCATGGACGTTCCGCTAGCCCCTGGGCCACTCCAGCCCTGCGCTGCCTTCTTGGGCACGCCGGGGCTGTCTGCGGCGACATCCTGGTTGCCGGCGATGCCGGCGGTAAGCGCCAGTGTGACCCCCACGGTCACAGGTAATCGACTGCGTCTGAACCTATTTCCCCGCACTGCTTTTACCCCCCTGGTTCTGTTTCTTCTCACGCCGTGGCGTATCTACGCTGCACGCCACGGCTGTTCCTTGAACTACGTATACCTTTCTGGGCACGTACACGGACCGTTCCCGAACACGTCATTTGCAAATACCTAGGCAGGCGTCCGGGTTACGTCAATGATTTGGACTTTTGGCTGCTTCGGCACGGGAGCCCCGGACGTATCCATTGCGGTAAGCGCCTGAGATGCCTTATCGCCCGGCCCGAGTACTTGCGTGGTGGCCCGTACGGTTGCTGAAAACCCGTGCGGTCCAGTGATGCGGATCTCAACCTCGTAGGTTGCCGGCGTCTGCCCTTGATTGGCGATGTCGACGGCTACCCACATCCCGCTTCCGGACGGTTTTGCCACTGGGCGTTTTACGGTTACGCCGTCCCTGGTGGCGATGGCTTGGGATACTCCGGAGCTGGCGTCAGTCTTTTTCGACGATTCCGGCTCGCGTGACTCGCGCTTCTGGGGAGAGGGGCTGAGTTCAGAGCCTTCTGAGCTTGGTGCGCTCTCTGAAGGCCGCGGAGTACCCGGCTGATACGCAGAACTGGAGGGAGTGCTACCGGCCCGCCCAGGAGACTGCTTCTCCGGTGCCGACTGCCCGTTGATCCCCGTATCGCGGAACGCGAAGAGAGCGATAGCTACCAACCCCGCGACAGCGGCCAGCAGTACGGCAGTTATCAGGGCCCGACGCCGGGCGGAATTCGCATCGGAGTGCGCAGCTCGCTGTCCCATCAGTTGCAGGGAGCTGCGTACGTGACGCGATTGATGACCGTGCCGCCCTCGTACTTCATGATGGCGGTCACCTTGGAACAGAGGATGGAAGCGTTGGATCCTGTGACGCGGACGGGGCCAGCGTACTGACTGAACGTGCCCTCGTCCGTTTTGCACAACTTGGCGTCGGTGCTGTTCGGGCAGAGTTTGAGTTTCATGTACACGCTGCTGCCAGAGTTGTTGTCGAATACTGCACAGGAACTCGTAAGTCCCGATGATCCGGACTTGGTGTACGTGAAGAGGGTGCCAAGGCGCGTCGCATTCGGAAGTCGCTCTGCCGTGAACAGTTCGTACCCTGACCCACAGAGATTTGCCGCAGAATTCACGGCCTGTGGGTCTTTCGCGGCAATTACACGCGTCTCGGATTTCGCTTGCGCAGAAATCCGTACCCCCGATTCCGCGTTTGCGTCAGCGGCAACTGCGTGCGGCGCGATCAGTCCCGTTAACGCTAAGGCGGCGACTGTTGCGGCAAAACTTCTCGCGGGCTTGACGACGGTGTTGATCACTGAATTCCCCCCTGGGAGCATCACGAAATGATGAAATCGCAAGGGAGCTCCGCCCTGGTGAACCCCCCGGTTCACGCGAGTCAGGGCAGCCTCGCGATCGGCCAGGAATCTACACCGTCGGGCCGGCGAAACGCCCAGGTAAAAGATTCCCGGACGTCGGATTTTCGAATACGTGTAGCGATTAGCTAATCTTATGCGGTAGATATCATGACAAAGATGCACAGCTTCATCGGCATGGAGTGACGATGAGTTACCGTGTGGTTTGCATCACTCGGGAAGGTTGGCCGCCCGGTTCGGGCGGGCGCTGCCGCAGCAGATGCAGTCCGCACTGTCCGACGTCACGCAGGCCCTTCTCCTGCCCGGCACCGCCGGATCCGCGATCGGCCAGGCGACTGGCTCCCTCGTGCGCGCTGCGGGAGCACCGGCAGACGGGTCCGCGCCCTCGCTGGCTGCGCACGCCTGGCCGACCTGCTGGAGGCCGAACCCGACCTCGACGCCCTGTCGTTCTACCCACACCTGCTGGTATGGGAGCTCGCCCAGCTTCCAGCCGGCAAGACGGTCACGCCGGTGATCTTGCTTGACACCTTCGAGGACATCGGGGACCGGACGCACTGCGACCTGGAGTCTGCTGGTGCAGCCTGGTCACAGCCAGGCGCGGTCACCTGCGCACCACCCCGTAACGCACTGTGGCTCCGCCGGATCCGGCGGAGCCACAACGACTCCATCTTCCGGGCACAGCCCGGATGCTCAGCTGGCGTTGGGGTCCTTGCCCGCGAGGGAGGACATCAGCTCCACGAGCGTGGCGTTGACGCGCCGCTGCTCGGCGATGAACCCATCGAGCTTCTCACCCAGGCGGTCGACCTTCTGATCAAGATTGCCTACCTGAAAGGCGCAGCGCGGTCAGGTCGCTCTTGACGATGCCGAACTCGCCGTCGGTCGTCTGGGGCGTCTTCCTCGAACCGGCGGGTCAGCGCTTTGTGCATTGTGCGTTCACCGGTTTTTGAGATCCGGCCACCAGGCGCGTTCGGTGATGAAGCGTTTGTCCCCGATGACCTTGATCCCGTAGCCCAGCAGCTCGCCACGCGCCGACCGGCGCAGCTGGTGGCTGATCTTCTGCAGGTTCGCCGCGCAGGCGGTGTCTTGGGGGTGCCCGCTGAGAGCGCTGCTGAGCAGGCCGACGTCCATGCCGCGGTCGGACGGCGGAGCAGGAACGGTTCGTGAGCACTTAGCAGCACAGCATTCCGTCAGAGGGGCAGAGTTCGGCCGTCGTCGAGAGTGGGTGGTCTGCCGTGTCGTTCGTGTGAGGTTCGGTCAAGTCCCGTGCAGCCAATCCACACCAAGGGAACTCTGCCTCTGCCGGCGCCGCTGCGCGAGAAGGGCGCCCTCTCCAGAAGTGGGTGAGCAGATGGCATGGAAAAATGCGGGATCATTCTATCTCGCGCCAGGGACATGCATGGGAATTGTGGTTCATTGGCCACCGCCGGGGGACAAAGGACCACAATGGATTATGGCACACGCAAATAAGAGAGAAGCACCCACGGAACTCCAAGTGAATGAAATCAGTAAAGCCCTTGACTATTCGATTGCATGGGTGCGATCCGACGGTTCTTACGGCTGGGACTACGACTCCGTCTACTACGTCTACTACGTAACCATTTGTAACCGAGGCAGCTACGGCGTCCGGTTCAGCCTCCAGGGAGGCGGCGTTCAATGAAGGAAACGCCACACAAGCAAGGGCGGCGAATGCTTATCGTCACCGACGACAAGGGGAAGGTCGTGGGAGCCGCAGATATAGAGGAGTTCGAGGAGAACCGGCAGCAAGGAGCGCAGGAGCAGATTCAGGTGAGCGTCAGGCCTCTTGCCGGACAAGAGGTTCATGTCGTGGAAGTCCCCCACGAGATCGCCTCACTCCCTTCCGGGGCCGATTTGCAGCTTGCCTTCTCGGAAGCTGTCATCGAGACCGGACCCACGAGAATCCACTTCAAGCAGTTCAGAGGAACGGAGCAGGGTTAACTCCGATTCGTCAGCGGTGATCGCTGCCTCGTGAGGTGATCGCTTCGCACGAGTTCACATTCCGGGCCCGGGGCCCAGGGGCTCAGCCGGCGTTCGGGTCCTTGCCCGTGAGGGACGACAGCAGTTCCACAAGAGTGGCATTCACGCGCCGCTGCTCGGTGATGAAGCCATCGAGCTTCTCGCCCAGGCGGTCGACCTTCTGGTCGAGGTTGCCGACCTGAAGGCGCAGGGCGGTCAAGTCGCTCTTGACGATGCCGAACTCGCGGTCGGTCGTCTGGGCGTTTTCCTCGAACCGGCGGGTCAGCGCAGCAAGCTCGCTCTGAGCGAGTGGGTCTTCGGCCATGGGCGTACTCCATGTGGTGGGCGAGCTGCTGACCACCCGTCCCACCCCTGCCAGTCCGCCGGCGCCGCCGCGGCCGCCGTCGGCCCCCCGCCGCGGGGAGGGCCGATGAACGAGCGCTTCCCCGCAACGCGCCCCGCTGCCGACCTGCCGGCGGACTTCGAAGTCTTCTTTCAGCAGGAGCAAAAATCATTCCTTGCACTCGCCGTCTCGCGGCTGCGAGATCGCCGCGACGCTGAAGAGGCCGTCCTTGAGGCCGGCCGCCGTATGTACGCGAAGTGGGAAAGAATTCTGGCTCACGCCAACCCGGTGGCCATGACCTACACCATCCTCAACGGCGTAATCGGCGGCTTCTACCGCCGCGAGTTCCGCGCCGCTCGCGTACAGCCCTTCGCCGACCCTGCCGCGACCCTGCCGGACAGCACCTACCTGCAGGAACTGGGCCACCACGAGGCGCTCGACCTGGCCCTGGACGAACTCGAGTCCAAAGCCCCCATGCAGGCCAACTCCGTACGCCTCCGCCACCTGACAGGGCTCTCCTACGACGAGATCGCCGAACGGCTCGGCGCCACTCCTGGCGCGGCGAAATCCAGCACATGCATCGGTCTGCAACGCCTCAAAGCGATCATGACGAGAAGGGGCCAGTGATGCTCGAAGACCTCCTACAACAACAGGCCGCAGAGATCCGCCACGAGTTCGCCGACCACGACGTGGAAGCCTTCACCCAGCGCCTCGCCGAAAGCATCACCGAACACGCCCATCAGCGGCCCCAACGCGTCACCCGAGCTGTAATCAACGGAGTCCGCCCGACCCCGGTCCGCCCCGCCCTGCACCGCGGACGCCGTCGGCGCCCCACCCCCATCGTCACCCCAGCAGTGGCCCCCGCAGCCGTCCTTGCCGAAGTACGGCGCCTGTGCCATATCGTCCTGCGCAGCGACGACATCGACGCGCTCGGCGCATTCGCCGCCGACTACGACCCCGTCGGCGCCCGCACCTTCGCCTGCCTGCTCTACACACTCAGAAAATGGGAGGCAGCGCTGTACTGGTGGCGGTTCGCAGCAGGCGCCGGCGACGAACTCGCCGCCCACCTGCTGGCACTGCACCACGCCGCAGTCGGTCCCTGGCCCGACGCGCGACTATGGCGCGCGATGGCCCGGATGATGCGATTCGCAATCGATCAGCATCTGCCGGTCCCCGTCCGCGGATCCTCCGACCTCGCCGAAGGCTTCGCCAGCTCCATCGACAGCAACCTGCAGACCTTCTTCGAGCACAACCACCTACCGCGCGACCTCGTCACGCACTAACCCCCTGCTGTTCGGCGGGCGCTCTGCCCGCCGAACAGCGCGTGGGACGGTGATACCCCTACTGGCAGAGCAGCGCCACGACCCGGAGCAGGTCCCGGGCGACTCGCCGTGGGAGAGAATGCTCGGCATGACGACTTGAAGAGCACCGGCCGGGCGGAAGCACTGGCGCAAGGTCGGGACCTGGGACACGGTCTCCGACGGGGATCGACGGATCTGCGCCACCTGCGGAAGACCCGTCCGCTCGTACCAGTACCGCTGCCATCCGCCCGAGTCAGCCATGTTCGAACGGTGCGTCGGACTCGCCTGGTGTTCCGGTTGCCGGATCTACTCCGGCAACATGGTGCACGTCCTCCGGAAGCGAGTCCTCGTCGACACCCTCGCTTCGCTTCCCCGTGAGCAACGGGAACGGCTTGCACGTTCGGAATCGCTGCTGGTCGAGTTCCTGGACCGCCAGACCCGAGATAACAGAGGCTAAGGGTTGTCCCGTAAATGATCTTCGAGTCACCTCGGGCGTGGGTGGCCGCAGTACGGGCCGCCGAACTATCCGGCGAGGGCGAGGTTGTGCATCCGGGCGATGCCGAGCATGGCGTGGTGGACGCCGTCGCCTTTGAGGCGGCAGTCGCAGAGGATCTTCCAGGTCTTCATTCGGGCGAAGGCGTGCTCGACGCGGGCGCGGACCTGCTTGTGGGACTTGTTGTGTTCCTCTTTCCAGGCCGGGAGTTCGGTCTGGCCGCGCTCACGGCGGTGTGGGATGACGAGTCCGGTGCCCGGGTAACCGCCGTCGGCGATCGTGAGCGTCTTGCCGACGGCGGACTTGGCGCCGGACTCCTCCCATGCCTTGCAGTCGTTGCGGTTTCCGGCGAGCGGCCGGCCGACCACGACGACCAGTCGGGTGTCGGCGTCGATGACGACCTGGTGGTTGGTGGAGTACCGGTAGTTCTTCGACTGTGCGGCGATGGTGTGGTCGCGGGTGGGGACCAGGGTGCCGTCCACGATGAGCACGGTGTCCTTGGCGAACCGTTTGCGGGGCTGGAGCGCGAGCATCGGCCCGAGGTAGTTGATGATGCGGTCCGCCGCCGACTTGGACACCCCGAACAGCGGGGCGAGCTGCCGCATCGTCAGGTTCGTGCGCCAGTACGCCGCGACCAGCAGTGCCCGGTCCTCCAGCGGAAGGCTCCACGGCCGGCCCTTACGGACCGCGTCCGCACCCTCGCGCCGCAGAACAGTCACCAGCTTCCCGAAGGCACGCGGGCTCAACCCGGTGAACGGAGCTATCCAGGACGACTCCGACGCCGTGATCACACCAGCCACAGCAAGATCATCTCACCTATGACCAGCAGTTACGGGACACCCCTTAGCCTCCACCAGGGAGCGGGAGACGAACAAGCGCCTCGCGGGCAACTCTGTTAGATATGCCCCCCCGTTACGAGCGCGCTGGGCGTCGCGTACGGATGCGGCCATCAGGTCCACCGGCGGCTGCGGCTCAAGGGGCGGTGCTGCCGTGCGGCCGGCGGCGATGCTGTCGGTGGCTGGCCTTCCCCGAGCCGTACCTGCCCGTTCCCGCGTCGGGCGGCATGCCTGACGGCGTCCTCCGCGACGATCCGCCCGCGCCGCGCCCCCATCACCTGTTCCGAGCCGACCAGGGAGCGTTCCAGGACACCCTGGTCCGGCTGCCGGCCGTCCGCAGCCCGGGGCTGCGCGAGATCCTTGGAACCTCACGCAGCACATGCGCGCCCGCCTCTTCTGGCCGCGACCGGTCACATGTCCGGCCCCGCCGGCGCATACGGGGCGCCGGGCCGAGGACGCGGTCCGAGGGCGTCGTGCAAGGCGGTGAAGTCGTCGCAGAGTCCAGCGGGCGCGGCGGTGGGCGACGCGGGTGTGCAGCCATTCGGCCAGCGCAGCCAACGTCCACGTCCGCCTCCAGGCGGCCTCGCCACCCGAACGTAGCCTCGGGCGGAATCAAACGGACCATCAGCAGGTATGTATGTCATGGTCGGGTCATGAAAAAGATCATGGCGGTCATGTCGCCCCTCGCAGCAGCAACGATCCTCGTCGCTGGAGCCGCGGCGCCCGCGAGCGCGGCACCGTGGTGGAACAAGAAGGAAAGGTGCAGCGCGGTCGACCCCGACGGTCGGGAGATACCGACGCGCATCGGCAACGCTGAACTGGGCTGGAACCACTTCACCGGCCGGCACAATATCCGCAATTGCAACATCCTGAACATCCCCATGGGAGGCCCGGTCGACAAGAAGAGCGGGGCCAACCTGGAGTACTGGGGCGTCGCCACGAACCGCCAGTACGGATCCGTGAAGATCGTCGTCAAGGCCCGGTACGCACGGAAGACGGACGACGGGCGTTACGACGCCGGCAAGGGCAATACGATCGGCGTGATCACCGCATACTGCAAGGGCATGCAGAAGTGCCCGAATTGGGTAAACCAGTGACCAACGAGAACGACGAGATTGTGGAACAGCAGGCCGACATCACAGGCCTGCTGCTCCACCACGTTTACGCACCTCTCATCGAGGACCAACACGTACGGGGCGTCCTCCCCGCACCCCCCGCGACGGACGCCGTGCGCGTGGTCCTGGGCGACAAGGACGAGTACGCCCCCAACCAGCTCACCGCCTACGAGATCCCCCTACGCACGGGCGACGAACTGCGCACACCGCACGACGTCGCCGCCCTCCTGCGCACTGTCCACACGGGCACCCACATCTACCCCCGCGACAAGGTCAGCACCGTCATGGGAATGACCCTGTTCACCGTGGACCCCACGACCGTGACTCCAGCCCCCTTCACCAACGACGACTGGACCCTCACGCTCCTGCGCTGCCTGGCCTCCCCCTCCACCGAAGAACGCCCACAGGCACGCCTGTGCGGCTTTCTGTTCCTGGCCCCAGACCGGCTCCGCCTCTACGTCGACACCGAGGAGGAGGCTCTTCCCGGGATCACAGCCGCCGACGTACGCCCGGGTGGCGCCCTCACAGCGCTGCTGGCGGCCCTGACATCCCTGCTCGACGAACAGCGGCTCACAACGACCGACACCGACGACCCGCACTGTTCACGCGTGGTCGACCTCACCGACTGGTGACCACCAGGCACGAAGTGCCCTGCACCCGTCTTCCGGTCAGGCCGCACGCTGGAGCGATCGAGTCCGCGAAGTCGGATGGGCGGGTGATCCATCAGCAGTCGGGCGGCGATGGATGCCGCCCGACCTCGGGCAACCGCGGCGTCCCGTCGGCGTCCGCGTAGCCGAAGCAAGCCCCGGCAGCGCCGCACCGGTGGCGGCAGCGGCCAGGGCGTGCGCCGTCCGCTCCGCAACTGCCGCAGGGGGCGACGAACTGGCTGCCCATCTGCTGACGGTCCATCACGCGGCAGTCGGCCCCTGGCACGAAGCCCGAGCGTGGCGTGCGATGGCGCGCCTGGTGGGCTTCGTCTCGAGGTGCACCTACCGGTGCCAGTACGCATTTCATCCGACCTCGCCCAGGGCTTCGCCCGCTCCCTGGACAGAAGGCCGCAGAAGTCCCTGACCGACAACCGTCTGCCGGCTGGGCTCTGACACCCACCGGTTGCCTGGCGGGCATCCCCCGCCAGGCAACCGGTTTCCCTGCAGCGGGGTGTGGTGGCCCTGGTTGTTCAGGCCGAGCTCGAACCTGCCTGGGACGGGCTTGCCCGTCAAGATCCTCAGCCAGCGCTGGCGCCACGTCGTGGCGGACCGGGCAGGTCCATCGTTGTCGCGGACGGCTTGGAGCCGGGCACGGGCGACAGTGAAGGGAGGAACGCGCCCCGTCCATCGTTCCTGAGTCGCGCGCAAGCCTGGCTGGCCAGGGGCGGACGCTGACTATGCGCGGGTAGCCGGCTTCTGGTGCATCTCGACTAGGCGCACGAGCTCTCGCGCCGTGGCGTCCTTCCGATCCTGGTACGCCTTCCGGATCGCTTGCAACCTGTCGCAGTCAGCGCTGGGAAGGCGCCCCGAGGCTGGTTCCTCCCATGGCGCCCGAGTGAGGAGGAAAAGCACCGTCATCCACTTGCCTGCTTCGTACGCCGCGGACAGGTCCACATACAAGGGCCATCCCCGCGGGTGCGGGGATGGCCCCTGTCTACCTCGGCTACGCCCGGCACACCCTGGGCTGCTTCCCGCACGCGCGGGGATAGTCCCCACGGCCCCGGCGGATGCTGCCGAGCAGGCCGCTCCCCGCAGGCGCGGATGTTGAACGGAGGCATCATATGGACCAGCCGAATCTCGACTTCAGTTCGTGGAGCATCGAGAGGCTTGAGACTCACATGGCTGGGCTTCAGCGTGGGCAGGAGCTGGAGCGGATCCGCGTAGAGGCGCAGTCTCGCGTCTATCGTTCTGTACTCCCGCGTGTTGACCGCCTCCGCTGGGCCAAGCTGTCCCTGGCGGCGAACAGGCGGTTTCACGGTGACGGTCCGTGGGAACAGGCCCGTATGCGCAGCCAAGAATTCGAACTTCGGACCTGGGTCATCGAACGCCTCGGCGCCGATGCTGACCCGGACTGGAATCCTGAAGCTCTAGCCACCGACACCCTCGCCGCGCTCAGTCTTGAGCCGTGTCAGGCGGAGTCGGTCACGGCAGGGTGGCGAGATCTTCCAAAGGAGAAGATCGGCGACCTGCGTCGTCATAAGAACCTCACCGCTCACATCAACCGGCTGATGCCCCGTCTTCCGCCCGGACCGATCAAGGATCAACTCGCAAGGTGGGCGTCCGTTCGCCAGTACCTGCCCTGAACCTGAGACGGTCAGGAAGCAACGGCTATCGAGCCCCCTTAGACGTCATCTCATTTGGCGAGTCTGCGGTAACAGATGAGGGTGCAGGCGATGCTGGTGAAGGCGAGGAAGTGCTCGGCTTTGCGTTCGTAGCGTCGGTGAAGGCGGCGGCAGCCGGCGAGCCAGGACATGGTGCGTTCGATGGTCCAGCGGTGCCGACCCAGTCGCTGGGAGGTCTCGATGCCCTTGCGGGCGATGCGGTGGGTGATGCCGCGCTTGCGTAACCATCGCCGCAGGTGGGAGTAGTCGTAGCCCTTGTCGCCGTGCAGCTTGCCTGGCCTGCGTCGTCGGGGTCCTCGGCGGGACCGGATCGGCGGTATGCCTTTGACCAGAGGGATCAGGGCCTGGCTGTCGTGCAGGTTCGCCCCCGAGATTCCGACGGACAGGGGCAGACCGGTCCGCTCGGTGATCAAGTGGATCTTCGAACCGTACTTGCCCCGGTCCACAGGATTCGGACCCGTCAGGTCCCCCTTTTCAGGGCCCGCATGTTCACCGAGTCGATCGCACAGCGGGACCAGTCCAACTCGCCACGGGAGCCGAGCTCGTCGAGGACCAGGCGATGGAGCTTGGCCCACACCCTCGCCTTGGTCCACTCGGAAAAGCGCCGATGGGCCGTGGCTCCGGATGGCCCGAACGACGCAGCGGGCAACTGCTGCCACGTACATCCCGACGTGGCCACGAACACGATTGCCGCCAGCACTTCCCGGTCGCCGTGCCGGCGTCGCCCACCATCCTGCGGCCGTGACGGCGCCTCCGGCACCACGCGCTGGAACAACTCCCACAACTCTTCCGGCACCAGCCGCTCAACGATCCCCACCACGACCGACAGTCTAGTGAGCCACCCAAATGAGATGGCGTCTATGTCGAGAACGTCCGGCCGCGCTTCGGATTCCCCGATCACCCGGCTTTGGATCACCGAGCGCGGGGGCCGTCTTCAGCCCGGCTCCATCAACGACCGGTTCGAGGCATACCGCGACGCCCTGAAGCTCTCAAAAGACGTAACTCCCCACTCAATCCGACATTCTTACGTCACACATCTGACCGAGGACGGGGTCGACCGCCGGTTCATCCAGCAGCAGGTCGGCCATGAGTGCGACAGCTCTCTGGCCATCTACACGCACGTCAGCGACGACTTCATGAACACTTCCCTGCACAAGGCACTGGCTCCGGCGTTCGCCGGGGCCTGACAGGAGGGATCCGGCGATGGCCGCCAAGCTCGATTACCACTGGCACCTGCGCAAAGTCATGGCGGACCGCGGGATGTTCTCCACCACCGACCTCATCCCTCCGCTCGCCGAGCGCGGCATCAGCCTGTCGTCGAGCCAGGTCTACCGGCTCGTCGTCGAGCGACCCGAGCGACTGAGCCTGAAGATCCTCATGGCCCTGCTCGACATCCTCGACTGCGCCATGGACGACCTCATCGAGCCCATCGCGGCGGCCGGGGCCGTGAAGAAGCCGAAGAAGGCGGCCGTCGGCGGCGGCACGGCATCCGGTTCGGAGGGACTTGGCGGACTGCGGCCAAAGCGGGCCCGGATCAGGGGTGTTGACCGGTCGTGAGCACTGCTGACCATCTCAGCCGCGCCGTTTCGGACCCGATCGGCCTGATCACAGACCTGGTCGCCGACGTCGAGACGGGACTCGGCTCTGAGACCATCCGGGCCGTGGTCGCCGCGGTCGCGGGCGGCCGCGCGAAGTCACGGCGCTTGGCGGAAGCCCTGGCGATGCGGCCCGCCGTCCTGACCGACGGCCGGTCCCCGGCACCCCGGGCCGTCGGCGATCTGCTCATCGAGCTCCGCAAGGCCGGCGCCTCGGCGATCGCACCACCGGTCTGCGCCGAGTGCGGCAAGACGCTACGAACCCTCCAGCGGCAGGGCCTGGACTGGTACTGCTCGGTCTGCGGACAGGAGACCACCGAGTGCACCGTCTGCGGCAACGTCCGACGCGTCGGCTTCCGGGACCGCAAGGGCCTGCCGCGCTGCAAGATGTGTCCGGACAACGACGGCCGCGATCCAGTCACGGTCGTCCACGAGATGATCAACGCGATCGCCCCGGACGCTGACCGCGACGTGATCGCCGAAGCCCTCCGCCGCACGGCACCCCAGCGTCCCACCTATCGACAGAGACTGGTCTGGGCTCTGGAGGAGAACCCTCGTCTGCTGACCGGGGAGGGCTATCTGGCGCCGCATCGCGCCATCCTGCGGTTCATCGACTTGCTGCACGAGGCCGGTGTCGCCGGGATCGTCCGGCCGGCCTGCCCTCGCTGCCACCGGGTGGTCCGCATCGACAAGCCGCTGGATGGGCAGCGGGTCTGCCGCAACTGCATCGCCAAGTCCCGCATCGAGGAATGCGTACGCTGTGGTGCCCGGCGCGAACCGGCCATCCGCGACGCGCAGGGACGGCCGCTGTGTCCGAACTGCCTGGTCACCGACCCCGCGAACGTCGAGGTCTGCATCGGCTGCGGCAGACGTCGACGAGTACAGAACCGCACCGCCGAAGGCCCCCTCTGCCCCACCTGTTGCCCCCTGCCGGTCCTGGTCTGCTCAATCTGCGGACGCACCGCACCTTGCACCCACTCCCGTCTGACCGGCCTGCCCCGCTGCGGCGGCTGCGACAGACGCCCGGCTCACTGCACCGTCTGCGGGCGACTCCGCGGCATCCACTCCGGCACTGCCGACGCCCCCGTCTGCGGCCCCTGCACCGCACCGGACGCCGAGCTCTGGCGCCCCTGTCCCACCTGCGGACAAGCTGAACGGCTGCGAGCCTCCGGTCCGTGCCCGCGCTGCACCCTCAAGCAGCGGCTCCACGACCTCCTCGCCGATGGCACCGGCGCCATACCCCCGAAGCTGCAGCCCCTCCACGACGCCCTGGCCAGCACCGAACGGGCCGGCACCGCGATGCGCTGGCTCTCCAAGGGCATCGTCTCCACCGTCCTGTCCGATCTCGGCTCCGGCCGCCGACCCCTCACCCACGAGGCCCTGGACGAGCTCCCGGAAGGCAAGGTCGTCGAACACATCCGCAGCGTCCTGGTGGCCACCGGTGCCCTGCCGAAACGGGACGAGCAGATGGTCCGCCTCGAACGACACGTGAAGGACCTCGTCACCTCCCATGCGACGGCTGAGGGACGGAAAATCCTGCACCGATACGCGACTTGGCACCTCCTGCGACGGCTTCGCCGACGCAGCCGCGGCAAGGACATCACGCACAGCCAGCTCACGGTCGCCCGGCAACATCTGCGGGCGGCCGTCTATCTCCTGAACTGGCTGGAGGACCAGAACCTGACCCTCGCAACCTGCCGGCAGACCGACATCGAACGCTGGATGACCAGCGACGACGCCCGTCTTCGCCAGGAGGCAGGCCACTTCGTGCGATGGGCCCTGGCCCAGAAGATCGCCCGCGATCTCACCTTCCCGGCCGAGCGATGGAACGGCCCCTCCCAGCCGATGGACGAGGAAGCCCGCTGGGCCACCGCCCGCCGCCTGTTGCACGACGACACCCTCAAGTCCGAAGACCGCCTCGCCGGCCTGCTGTTGCTTCTCTATGCCCAGTGGCCCGCAGCGATCTCCCGACTCACCGTCGACCACATCGAGGAGACGGACGGAGCGGTCCGCATCCGCCTCGGCGCCGTCCCAGTGGACCTGCCCGCACCCGTCGCTGAACTGGCCCTCCAGCAGGTCGAGGCTCGCCGCAGCCATGCCGTCCTCGACCGCACAGACTCGCCCTGGCTCTTCCCCGGAGGCCAGCCCGGCCGCCCGATCAGTGCCTGGGCCATGGGCGAACGGCTCCGCAAACTCGGCATCCGGCTCGCGGAGGCCCGCTCGACCGCGCTGTTCCAACTCGCCACCGAACTGCCCGCCGCGGTCCTCGCCCGCACTCTCGGCATCGACATCACCGTCGCCGTCAAATGGCAGCGAGCCGCCGCCGGAGACTGGGCCGCCTATGCCGCCGACGTCAGCCAACGCCCACGCGGGGCTCCCGTCCGATCATGACTTTCCGCGCAGGCACTTGCCAAGGCGGTCCGGCGAGACGCCGCCCCCGGGCGCCCTGGCCTGACCCGAGCGAGGCACGGCCTACCTTGACAGTCCCATATCGTTTATCGATAGCATCGAATAGCGATATGTAACTGACCGAGCAAGGGGGATCCTCATGTCCGAAACATCGCCCTGGTGGGTGCGGGCCAACAACCATGTGTTGGAGATGGCCCTGGGGTTGGGGTTGCTACTGGTGGGCCTGTTCAAGGTCGTGTTCCCGATCCTCGGGGTCGTCGGCCCGCTCCCACCCGTCATCGACACCCGCGCGGTCAGCGTCGCCGCATCCGCGTCCGACGCGACGGCCTCGGGGCCGGTGACACTGCATGGGACCGGCCAGGCCAACCTCGTCTTCCATGACCCGGGCCTTGGCGATCGGCTGCTACTGATCCTGCCCGGCCTGACCGACGCGGTCCTGCTGGTCGTGATCTTCTACGTCCTCCTCCTCATAGCCCGCACCTTCCACGCGGGGGACTTCTTCGTCCCGCAGAACACGCGCCGCCTACTCGTCATCGCCGGGGTCCTTCTCCTGGTCGGTACGCTCCCCCCGGCCCTGGATGTCCTGACGACGAAACTCCTGGTCGAGGGCTCGCCGGTGGAACAGGCTGTCCTCACTCCCTATGCCATGAGCACCGCAGCAGTGTTCGGGGCCCTGCTGACCGCAGCCGCGGCTGCGGCTTTCCGCCGGGGGGCGCGACTGCGCGAAGACACGGAGGGACTGGTCTGATGCCTCCGGAGGACCCGCACGAAATCCACTGCCACCTGGACCGACTGCTGGCCGACCACGGCATGACCCTCGCCGAACTCGCGGGACGCGTCGGAGTGACGGTTGCGAACCTGTCCATTCTCAAGAACGACCGCGCCAAGGCGATCCGCTTCAGCACCCTCAGCGCGATCTGCCGCGAACTCCACTGCCAACCCGGAGACGTCCTCACATTCGGCACCAAGTGAGGCGATTCGACAGCCGGCCCGGGCGATTGGGTCCGCAGCGGCTGAGGCATTCGGACGGTTCCAATACCCGACTCCACCATTAACCGTCAGCACAGAACGGCGCCGCGAAGCCGTGGACCGTGTCACCGCCTGGCAGTTCGACCGCCATGGCAACCGCGTGTGGCGCGCCGCGAAGAGCCTGCTCGACTCCGAGCACGTCCGTCGCTCGATCGGCGAGGTCGCCACCCCCTACGGCGTCTGCCGCGAACCCTCCAACGTCGCCGCCGGCGGCCACGCCTGCCCCCTGCGGTTCCGCTGCCTGGGCTGCGAGCACTTCTCCACCGACGTCTCCTACCTGCCCGACCTCCAGGCCCACCTCGCCGATCTGCTCCGCAGCCGCGAACGCCTGATGTCCGCGTTCGAGGCCGACGACTGGGCGAGAGCCCAGGCCATGCCGGCCGAAGAGGAGATCCAGCGTGTCCGCCGCCTCATCGAACGGGTCAAGACCGATCTCGACGACCTCACCCCCGAAGACCGCGCCCAGACCGAGCAGGCGGTCGGCGTCGTACGCCGCAGCCGCACCGTCTTGCTTGGCATGCCCCGCGTCGGACAGCCCCTGCCCGACGTCCGACCGACGAGGAACCCGCTGTGACCACGCCCATGAACAACGGCCGCTACCAGGAGACCGAACGGCGCCGCCAACGCGTCCGCGCCGCCCTCACCAGCGCCGCCCGCGACGGCACCGCCCTGACCGCCTCCGCCATCACCCGCACCGCGCGCGTTGGCCGCACCTTCCTCTACCGCCACCGCGACCTCCTGGAGGAACTCCACACCGCCGCCCGCGAACCAACCGGCCCCACCCCAGCGCACGGGCCGACCATCACCCAGGCGTCCCTCCAAGCCGACCTGGCCAATGCGGGCGCCCGCGCAGCATGCCTTGCCGCCCGCGTCCAGCAGCTGGAGAAACGCCTCTCACACTCCCTCGGAGAGCAGGCTTGGCGCGAGTCGGGGCTCGGCGCCCCGGCGGACATCGACGAACACCGCCGGACGATCACCCAGTTGGAACAGCAAAACGTCGAGCTGGCATCACGCCTGGAAGAACGGGAGGCCGAACTGGAGGCCGCGCGCGCCGCCAACCGCGAGCTGCCCCGGGCACTGAACCAACGCGGATGACGCTGAGGCAGTGAACCTGCGATCCAGGTCCGCTCACATCCGTCGACCCGGCACTGGCCGGGGACGACGCGCGAGGCGGTGCGCGGGAGCTTGATGAACTCCTGGAGCGGCAGTCCCGACTCGCGGTGCTGGTCCTGGCAGGTCCGGCACAGACCGCGGGCTTTCGACGGCAGGGCGCATCCCGGCACAGGGCAGGCCCGCATGCCCAGCGTGGGGTGGTCGACCGGAACGGTCAGGACGCGTCGATCGCCGTCCCAGCCGACCTCTTTGAAGAACTCCGGCTCGATCAGCCACCACAGGAAAGCGGTCTTCTCCTCCATGGAGGCGCCCGGGGCCGCGGCGCCGCTGGCAGCGGCATCGCCGCGGTCATCGGGTGCCCTCCCGCCAGCTCGCGGGGCGAGGGCACCCGATCCACCGCATCCCGCAGCCGATCCTGGTCTGGGTGCAGATACGGCTCGGCGCTGGACAGCCGCGATCGAGCAGGGCCGCCACCTCGTCCAGGGTGCCGCCGGCGTCCGCGACGTTGCTCGCCTTAGGGGGACTTGTGTCCGCAGAGGCCGGGCCCCCACCCAATACTCGATCAGCTCCAGGTCATGTTGATCTGACGCTCGAAATTGATGTATCCAGCGCGCTGGAAGGCGTTCGCCATTGGGGTGTTGCCGAGATCTGTGGACGCGCGGATGCGGGGGACGTGCTGCTCGGCGAGTATTCGGGCGCCCTCGGCGAGGATGTCGTCGATGTAGCTGTTGCCGCGGTGTGAAGGCAGGACCGCGATGTAGGCGATGATCGGGTTGTAGTCGTTGCGGGCCGGGATGACGAACCCCACTGGTTCTCCGTGGGGCAGTGTTGCGATGCGCCACCAGTCCCGTGGACTCGTGTAACGCGCCAGCTCGTCCTCGTAGTGCCGGACGGCCGCTTCGTGCACTGACATCCGGGTCAGGTCGTCACGACCATGTGCGTCCAACGTCCCGTCCAGAACCGAGGCCATCAAAGCCACGAGTTCGTCGCCATCGTGGACCGGCCGGAAGACGAGGCGCCTGCTGGGCTCGGGGACCGGCGGTTCCGGACGCCATTCCAGACGTAGTCGTTCGACGAAGAACCGGGCACCGGTCCGTTCGAGTACCGTCATGCGGTCTTCGACGGTTTGCCTCGTTACCGCGTTCTCACGCCAGTCCGGCGGGACGAAACGGCTGTACTCAGGGTGACGCGACCCGTTCGGGAGAGTATCGGCCATCGCGGTGTGCAGAAGTTGCACCCCGATGTCCACGTGATCGGAGCCCGAGGCGCTGTCTTCGATGTCGACGACGTCCAGGGTGAGTGGTTTGTCACCGGCTGATCGGCTCCACCAAGCTGCCCTGGCCAGTAGTCGGTCACCGCGCAGGGCGGCCCACATCCACTCCGGACGTCGGCGGCCGGCGGCAAGGTCGTCCGCCAATTCGTCATTGAGGACGTAAGGCAGTTGGGAGAAGAGGTCGAGTTCTTCGCATCCGGTGATCGGACGCATGGTCAGGTCGTTCGTTTTCACGGTCAAGGCACGCTCCGGTGAAGGCGCCCGCTCGCTCCGGGGTCAGACGCGGTCCGCACCCCGGGAGGACACAAGCGCGGTGATCATGGGGATCATGGGCTTATCCCTCCTCTCGCTGTCGTGGCCCCTCATCCCTCGTGGTGGGGGTCCAGCAGCAACGTCTATCCAACCGCAGCCCTCGTCCGCAAACCCTTTTCGATCAACCTGCTTCCGACAGTGCCGAACAGCGGGTCCCGGGCTGACAGCTGCAGGTTCCGATCACTGCGGTTCGTGATCTGGGAAGGCGGCTCACGGGGCTGGTCCCGGTGGCGGTTTCACCGAGCCGGGTGATCTCTTCATGCAAGGCGGCGAGCCGGGCCAGGGCCTGGGTCGGCAGTCGAGGGCGATGGTGCTCGATTAGGTAGCTCGTGGGAGGCGCGCTGACGATGTTCGTGCCCCGGGCGTCATCCGGGGCTACGCAGGTTCACCCCTCGTCGGGCACCGCGGCGACGGTGCGACACCTGTTGCACTCGATATGCTCTGCGGAACCGGCGCTGAGCTGCGCAACCTGCCTCGCGCCACACTCGCCGCCCCAGAGAATCCGCTGTGCGCTGCGTGCCTTTCCTACGTTCGTCAGAACCAGAGGCCGCCGGGCGCCTCCTGAACCGTGGGCTTTGGCCTCAGCGCCCGCTGCCTTGCGGCGAGCCAGTCAGTTGACTCCTCGCTCACCCCCGGACCAGTACGGCTGCCGGAGCTTGAACTTCTGAATCTTTCCCGTGGCCGTCCGCGGAATGCTGTCACGGAACTCCACGGAAGTCGGGGCCTTGTAGCCGGCCATGTGCTGCTTGCAGTGGGCAATGATGTCGGACTCCGGCACTGACGCGCCCTCGGCGAGAACGACCAGGGCTTTGATCGTCTCGCCCCACTTCTCGTGCGGCACGCCGATCACGGCGACCTCGGCGACCGCCGGGTGACTGAAGATCGTGTCCTCCACCTCGATCGACGACACATTCTCACCGCCGGTGATGATCACGTCCTTCTTCCGGTCCGAGATCGTCAGATATCCGTCGGCGTCGTCGATGGTTCCGCCATCGCCTGTGTGGAACCAGCCGTCCTCAAGAGCTGCCGACGTCTCCTCCGGCTTGTTCCAGTACCCGTCGAGCACCGTATTCGAGCGGGCCAGGACCTCGCCGGAGTCCGAGATCTTCATCTTGACGCCGAGCGCGGGCAGCCCCGCCCGGGACAGCTTGCGCGCCCGCTCCTCCGCGGAAAGCTCTGCGTCGGCGGGCCCAGTCCGGTTGAAGGTCAGGAGTGGCGAGGTCTCGGTAAGGCCGTAGATCTGCATGAACTCCCAGCCCAGCTCCTCCCCTATCCGCTGGATCACCTTGCTTGGGGGCGGGGCACCGGCGCAGATGACGCGTACCCGGTCGCGGCCCGGGATCTCGCCTTCCCACGTCGCCGCTGCATCCAGCACCATGTTCCACACAATCGGCGCACCGCACATGAGCGTGACGCCGTGCTCGTCGACCCGCCGCAGGACCTCAGCGCCGTCGACTTTGCGCAGCACCACCTGCTTGACGCCCAGTCCGGCCATCACATACGGCATGCCCCAGCCGTTGCAGTGGAACATCGGCAGCGTGTGCATATACACATCGCGCTCCCACACCCGGGTGTGCAGGCCGAGGGTCAGACCGTTGACCCAGATATTGCGGTGGGTCAGCTGCACACCCTTGGGACGGGCGGTCGTACCCGAGGTGTAGTTGATCGTCGCAGTGGCGTCCTCGTCCGGGTTCGACCACGGACTCGGCTCGACACCGAACCGCATCAGCTCGGTCTCGGTCTGCTCGCCGAGAACGAACCGGTGACGCACCTTGACTCCGGACAGTGCGGTATCCAGCTCCGGGTCGACGACCAGGACCGAGGCCCCGCTCTGCTGTACCACGTATGCGGCCTCTTCCGGCTTGAGGCGGAAGTTCACCGGCACGCAGATCCGGCCGCTCATCGGCACCGCGAACAGCAGCTCCAGCATCCGCGCGGAGTTATGGCTGGCCACCGCCACCCGCTCCCCCGCGCCGACCCCGAGCGCATCCAGCCCCGCCTGCCACGCACGGACTCGCTCGCCGAACCGCCCGTACGTCGACACGGGCACCGGCGGGGCGGGCTGATGCGGCTCGTCGACCACCCCCGGGCTGTCGCGGAAGCCGAGTTCGGCCCGGTCGAGGAAATCCGCGATCGTCATCGGTGTCCGCATGCTCTCTCCTGTGCTCGGATCTATAGGAACTCACGCGTCTGAAGTGGGAGTGTGGCGGCTGCCGGGGGCGGAGCGGCGGACTCCGCGACGGCAACCGTCAAGCAGCCAGCCGCAATTGGAAAGGAATGCCCCTTGATCCGGACGCCTTGAAGACATCGTCGGCGCGCCCGACATAGGTGATCCAGCCGTCGCGGTCGCGGATGCCGATGTCGCCGGTGCGGTAGTAGCCGTCGGCCATCGCCTCCGCGGTGCGTACCGGGTCCCCGTGGTAGCCGGTCATCAGGCCGACCGGCCGGGCGGAGAGGTCGAGGGCGATCTCCCCCTCGTCGGCCGGGGCGCCGCTGACCGGGTCGAGAAGGACGACGTCGAAGCCGGGGGTGGGGCGGCCCATGGAGCCCGGCTTGACGGTCTGGCCGGGGGTGTTGGCCACCTGGACGGCGGTCTCGGTCTGTCCGAAGCCGTCCCGGATGGTGACGCCCCAGGACTGCCGCACCTGCTCGATGATCTCCGGGTTGAGCGGTTCACCGGCCGCGACGATCTCCCGCGGCGGATGGCGGAGCGCGGTCAGATCGGCCTGGATGAGCATCCGCCAGACGGTCGGCGGGGCGCAGAAGCTGGTGACGTGGGCCCGGTCCATCTCCGCCATCAGCCGGGCTGCGTCGAAGCGGGTGTAGTTGTGGATGAAGACGGTGGCCTCGGCGTTCCAGGGCGCGAAGAGATTGGACCAGGCGTGCTTGGCCCATCCGGGCGAGGAGATGTTCAGATGCACGTCGCCGGGCCGCAGACCGATCCAGTACATCGTCGCGAGATGGCCGATGGGGTACGAGGCATGGGTGTGCTCGACGAGCTTGGGGCGGGCGGTGGTGCCCGAGGTGAAGTAGAGCATCAGGGCGTCGTCCGCCCGGGTCGGGCCGCTCGGCTCGAAGGTCTCGGGACTGTCGTAGGCGTCCTCGTACGCCAGCCAGCCGTCCGGCGCACCACCGACCGCGATCCGGGTGTAGTCGCCCACCACGCCGTCGAACTTGGCGGTGTCCGCGGCGCGCACGATGACATGCCGGGCCCGGCCACGGTCGATCCGGTCGGCGAGATCGGCGGGGCCGAGCAGCGGGGTCGCGGGGATGACGACGGCGCGCAACTTCATCGCGGCCAGTGCGGTCTCCCACAGCTCCGCCTGGTTGCCGAGCATCATGACGATGCGGTCGCCGGCCCGTACCCCGTTGGCGGACAGCCAGTTGGCGGCCTGGTCGGAGCGGCGGCGCATCGCCTCGAAGCTCAGCTTCGTCTCGCTGCCGTCCTCCTCGACGAGGTGCAGCGCGGTGCGGTCGTTGCCGTGAGCGAGGGTGTCGAACCAGTCCAGAGCCCAGTTGAAGTGCTCCGGGCGGGGCCAGCGGAAGGCCGTACGAGCCGCGTCATAGTCCTCCCGGTGCCGCAGCAGCAGGTCCCGCGCCGCCCGGAACTCCTCGGTGGCGTCCGGTGCGCGCCCCGTCGCCCCGGCTTCCGTCTCCGTCATATGTCCTCCTCATTGCCGCACCGCCGCACCGCTACCTGCCATCGTTTGACGTGCTCCCCGGCTCTAAAGTCCAGGGATTCCGGCCTGGGTCGTCTGACCCTTCCGGGGGCTTCCTGCTTCAACGCGCTGTGCCGGGACTTTCGTCCTGGTCCTACCGGCGCTCTGCGAGGCGTTTAGCGTCTCCGCCCGTCCGGCGGCGACGATACGGCGTCCTTCGAAGAGGACGTTGCGTGCTGCGTTGTGGTCGCGGTCATGCACGGTGCCGCACCCGCTGCACGTCCATTCCCGGACGTGCAGGGGCTTGGGGCCGTCCCGGAATCCGCAGGCGGAGCAGATCTGAGAGGACGGGAAAGCGCGGTCCACCTTGGCGAAGGTGCGGCCGTGCTTGACCGCCTTGTACTCCAGCATGCCGACGAACGCGGACCATCCCGCGTCGTGCACGGACTTGGCGAGCCGGGTGCGGCCGAGGCCGGACACCGCGAGGTCTTCCACGAACACCGCTTGGTTGTCGCGAATGATCTGTGTGGATGCCTTGTGGTGCCAGTCTCGGCGCCGGTCCGCCACCTTGGCGTGCTGGCGTGCGACCTTGATGCGGGCCTTGGCCCGGTTCTTCGATCCCTTGGCCTTGCGGGACAGCTCCCGCTGAAGGCGCCCCAGTTTCTTCTCCGCCCGGCGCAGGAAGCGGGGGCTGTCGATCTTCTGGCCGTCGGACAGGACAGCGAAGGCTGACAGGCCGAGGTCGATACCGGCCTCTGCCTCCAGCTCGGGGAGGATGTCCGGCTCGGTGTCCACGACGAAGCTGAGGAAGTACCGGCCGCAGCTGTCCTTGGTGACGGTCAGGGACGTGGGCGCGGACGGCAGCCGGCGGGACCACTTGACCTTGAGATTGCCGAGCTTGGCCACATACACCATGCCGTTCTCCTGGAGGGAGAAGGCATTGGTGTTGAGGCGGATCGACTGCCGGGTGTCGTTCTTCGACTTGTACCGAGGCGGCCCGATCTTCCGGCCCTGCCGCTTGCCCCTGAGGCTGTCGAAGAAGTTCTGGTAGGCGGTGTCGAGGTCCCTAAGGGACTGTTGCAGGACGACCGCTGACACACCGGCGAGCCAGGCGCGTTCCTCGGTGCGCTTGGCCTGGGTGATGCGAAGCCGGGACAACTCCGCCGACGTCACATACGGCAGCCCCGCCGCGTGCGCTTTCTTGCGGTCGCGCAGGCAGTCGTTCCACACCACCCGGGCGCACCCGAACGCCTGGGCCAGCGCACGGCGCTGGGTGGCATCCGGGTAGGCCCGGTAGTTGTAGCGGAGCCGCATGACCAAGACCCTACGGCGATTGGTCTCATGGATAAGGAGAACGACTACAGGCGAGGCAGACGCGTCGCTATGAAGCACTTTCATACAGGAGCGTGGCCGGCGGAACAGTGAATCCCGCCAGCCGCTCATCACCTGCGGTGGCACTGCCCCGGCTGACTCACAGGCCCAGCTGTCGGGTGGGTACTTCCTGGATCCAGACCGTCACGCTCTCGGCGGGGATCCGGTACGCGTCCACGAACGCATCGGTGGGGTCAGGCCCGCTCCCCCTGAGCCCGGCGGCGCTCCCCGCCAGGTCAATTCCCTTGCCGCCCTGCCGCCGCCCGGACATCATCCCCCCATGATCGATGCCACCGCACTCGCCGAGAAGCCGGTGCTCACCGGCGCCCGGATCCGTCTCGTACCGCTGTCGATACGGCATGCGGCCGCGTTTCACGCCGCGTGCCAGGACCCGGAGACGCGCCGGCTGACCGGTACCCACCACGACTTCACACTGGCGGAGTTGCAGGCATGGTGCGCCGGCAGCGCCGACCGTACGGACCGTCTCGACCTCGCCATCGAGGACCGGGAAAGCGGTGACTTCCTGGGCGAACTCGCGCTGAGCCAGATCGATCCGCCGAACGCCCACGGGAGCTTCCGGATCGCCCTCGTCCCGGACGCCACCGGCCGCGGTATCGGCAGCGAGGCGACCCGGCTGCTGCTCGACCACGCCTTCGACCGGGTGGGCCTGCACCGCGTCCAGCTGGAGGTCTACGACTACAACCCGCGCGCCCGGCGAGCGTACGAGAAGTGCGGCTTCGCGGTGGAGGGCCGGATGCGCGAGGCCCTCTTCTGGGACGGCGCGTGGCATGACGTGCTGGTGATGGCGGTGCTGCGGCCGGGGCGGGCCGGGGACGCGGGCTGAGGACCGGGACGACGGACGCCCCGGCCGGCCCGCGCCCGCCGCTCAGTCATTCCCCCCGGTGAAGGGCAGCCACTCGGTCTCCAGCGCGGCGTCCAGGCGGCGGACCGCGCCCGGGGTGTGCTCGGTGACCAGCCCCGCGTGAACGAAGCGGCGCAGCGGCGTACCGCCGAGGTAGCAGGACGCCAACTCCCGTACGTCCAGGGAAAGATCAGGTGCGTCGTCGGTGGGCAGCCAGGTGGCACCGTCGGCGCCGGCGGTCAGCCGGAAGCGGCCCGCGTTGACCGGTAGCGCGGTGTCGCGCAGTTCGAGGACGAGGTCGACGGGAGCCGCCCAGGAACGGGCGGTCAGCGCGGCCCGGACGTCCACGAGCCGGATCCACAGGGAGGGTTCCTGGCCGGTGACGCGTACCTGGTCGCGGTCGGCGGCGAGGTGCAGGAGCGGGTCGTCGGCGGGGCGGGCCTGGATCCGTACCGTCGAGGTGAGGTCGATCGAGGCGAGGTAGGACCACAGGGCGGCGGCGGCCGGTGCGGTCCCGCGGCAATCCCCCGTGGAACCGCCGGTTCGTCATGGCGTGCCGGACTCCGCGTCGCGCTCGTCGTAGGCGGCACGGGCTGCCGCGATTTCCGCCTGGTGTTCCTCGGTCCACGTCACCAGGGCCTGAATGGTGTCGTGCAAGGTGACGCCCAACGGCGTCAACTCGTAATCCACCCGCGGCGGCACGACGGGGTGCACGGTGCGGCGTACGAGCCCGTCACGCTCCAGCTGGCGAAGGGTGACGGTCAGCATGCGCTGGCTGATGCCGTCGATCTCGCGACGGAGTTCGGTGAAGCGCAGCACCCGCCGGTCGAGCAGGGCGATGGCGAGCAGCGACCACTTGTCCGCGACCCGGTCGAGGATCTGGCGGACCTCGCAGCCCTCGCGGACGTCCCACTGGCGCGCATCGTTGTCGTGGTCGGCGGGGGCGGCCGCCTTGGTTCCCCCGGGGTGCGTCAGTGACTTCGAAGTGCCTTCTTCCATAGCTCTTTACGGTGCCGCACGATGCGGTCAGTAACAAGAGGTAACCGAGTGCGTGTCCAGCACCGAGCCCCCCCATTGACCGAGGAGCACTGTGATGTCCCGATCCGCGGCACCGTCCTGGGCGTTGCTTCTCGTCCTGTGCGGGGCGATCTTCCTGGAGGGGCTCGACATCGGCATGCTGAATGTCGCCCTCCCGCCGATCCGTGCCGAACTCGGTCTCAGCACGGGCGCGTTGCAGTGGGTGATGAGCGGCTACGTGCTGGGCTACGGCGGGTTCATGCTGCTGGGTGGGAGGGCCGCCGACCTGTTCGGCCGGCGTCGGATGTTCCTGGTGCCGCTGACCGTGTTCCTGGTCTTTTCCGGGTTGGGCGGGCTGGCGACCGAGGGCTGGATGCTGATCGCCGCCCGCTTCGTGACCGGCGTGTGTGCCGCGTTCATGGCGCCGGCCGGGCTGTCGATCATCACCACGAGCTTCCCGGCCGGGCCGCGCCGCGATCGTGCACTGCTGATCTACTCGGGCACCGGGGGCGGTGGCTTCTCGATCGGGCTGGTGGCCGGCGGGCTGCTGACCGCCGCCGACTGGCGCTGGGTGTTCTTCGCCCCGATCGCGCCCGCCCTGCTGGTGCTGCTCGCCGCGCTCCCGCTCGTACCGAAGGACTCCGTCCCGCGGCGGCCCCGTCCGAGGGTGGATGTGGCCGGCGCGATCACCGTCACCGCGGCGGTGCTGCTTCTGGTCATGGCTGTGGAACAGGCAGCTCACGCGCCGGCGTTACGGACCATGGGCACCCTCGCCACGGCCCTCGCCCTGCTCGCCGCCTTCGTCGCGGTCGAACGGCGGACTCCCACACCCCTGCTCCGTCTGGGCATCCTCCGCTCCCGGCCGCTGGTGCGCGCCGGCGTCATGGGGCTGCTGTTCACCGCCGGCTTCTTCGGCTTCCAGTTCCTCGCGGTGCTCTACCTCCAGGAGTTCCGCGGCTGGTCGGCCGCAGAGACCAGCTTTGCGCTGCTGCCGATGGGCGCCGATGCGGTACTGGCGCCGACGCTCACCCCACGCCTCGTACGGCGCTTCGGGCATGCCCGGGTGATCGTCGCCGGCCTGCTGCTCGCCGCGCTCGGCTATGCGTTGTTCCTGCCGGTCGGCGCGGACTGGACCTATGCCGCGATGTTCCCGAGTCTGCTGCTGGTCGGCATCGCCTTCGCGCTGGTCCACGGGCCGCTGGCGATCGTCGCCACGGACCGCATCGCGTCCTGTGAACAGGGCCTGGCAGGTGGCCTGTTGTACACCTCGGTCCAGTTCGGCGCGGCCTTCGGGCTGTCGGCGGTCACTGCCGTGACCACCGCCGCGGGCGGCGGCAACGTGCCCTTCACACCGCTGGGGGGCTACCGTGCGGGCCTGGTCGTCCCCACCGCAGCGGTCGTCATCGCCCTGCTCATCGGGGTGCTGGGGATGCGTGAACGGCGGCCCGGACGTGCGGTACGGAGCGGTCGGCGGACACGCCCCAGCGGTTCCACCGAGCCGGCGGGCACCGGCTCGGTCAGCCGGCCGAAGGAGGAGTAAGAAGGCGATGGCCTCGGCCGGGTCACGAACCGGACGGCCGCGAAGATGCTCTCCGCTGCCCCACCGGCCCCGGCGGTCTCCGCCAAGGCCCTCACGCCACCGACCCGATCCGCCCCACCGGCCGCCCCGTGTCGTGGTGGATGGGGGTGTGTGCGCCGGTCAGCGGGATGCCGGTGCCGCCGCGGCGGTTGGCGACGATTTCGGCGGCGATGGACAGGGCGGTCTCCTCCGGGGTGCGGGCGCCGAGGTCGAGTCCGATGGGCGAGCGCAGCCGGTTCAGTTCGAGCTCGGTCAGACCGATGTCGCGTAGCCGTTGCAGACGGTCCAGGTGGGTGCGGCGCGAGCCCATCGCGCCGACGTAGGCGATCGGGAGCTTGAGCGCGCGCTCCAGCAGGGGTACATCGAACTTGGCGTCGTGGGTCAGGACGCACAGCACCGTGCGGGAGTCGAGTTGCTGGGAGTCCAGGTAGCGGTGCGGCCAGTCGACGACGATCTCGTCGGCGTCGGGGAAGCGGGTCCTGGTGGCGAAGACGGGGCGGGCGTCGCAGACCGTGACGTGGTAGTTGAGGAACTTGCCGACCCTGACCAGCGCGGCGGCGAAGTCGATGGCGCCGAAGACGATCATGCGGGGCGCGGGGACGGAGGATTCGACGAGGAGGACGACGGGCTGGCCGCAGCGCGACCCGCTGCGCTGCGTGTCGTCGTCGCTCTCCGCTTCCTCCCCGGGCGCGAAGCCCGTGCCGATCTCCAGGCTGGTGGTGCGCCCGGCGTCCAGCAGGGCGCGGGTCTCCTCGACCGCGGTGCGGTCGAGGGCGGGGTGGCCGCCGAGGCTGCCGGTGTGGCTGCCGTCGGCGCGCACCAGCAGGGCACGGCCGAGGAGTCCGGCGGGGCCCTGGATGACCCGGGCAATCGCCGCCGCCTCTCCCGAGGCCGCGGCGGCCAGCCCGGCGGCGAGCGTGGCGGCGGTGCTGTCCGCCCGCTCCCCCGCGAAGCCGCCGTCGTCAGCGCTCGCGGGGGCGCTCGTCCGGACCGGCTGGACGAGGATGTCGATGATGCCACCGCAGGTCAGGCCCACGGCGAAGGCATCCTCGTCGCTGTAGCCGAAGCGCTCCAGGACCGGTTCACCGGTCTGCAGCGCCTGTTGGCACAGTTCGTACACCGCCCCCTCCACACATCCGCCGGAGACCGACCCGATCGCCGTGCCGTCACTGTCGACGGCCAGCGCGGCCCCGGGCTGGCGGGGCGCGCTGCCGTTGGTGGCCACCACGGTGGCCACCGCGAACTCACGGCCCTGCTCGACCCACCGGTGCAGCTCTTCGGCGATGTCCAGCATGTCGGTCTCCTCACGGACGGGGGGAAGCAGACGGGCGGTTACTTGACGCCCAGCCACTGCTCGATCGGATGGAGCGAGAAATAGACGACGAAGATGGCGGTCAGCACCCACATGAAGCCGCTGACCTCGCGCCACTTGCCCTGCGCCGCCTTGATGGCGGCGTAGGAGATGACACCGGCGCCGACGCCCGCGGTGATGCTGTAGGTGAACGGCATCAGGGCCACGGTCAGGAAGACCGGGATGGACACCGAGCGGTCGCGCCAGTCCACATGTCCGGCGGCGCTCATCATCATCGAGCCGATGACGACGAGAGCGGCCGAGGCCACCTGGGCCGGGACGAGCTGGGTGAGCGGGGTGAAGAACAGGCAGGCCGCGAAGAACAGGCCGGTGATGACGGACGACAGGCCGGTACGCGCACCCTCGCCGACACCGCTCGCCGACTCGATGAACACGGTCTGACCGGACGAGCCGGTGACGCCGCCGATGGCACCGCCCGCGCCGTCCACGAACAGCGCCTTGGACAGGCCCGGCATCCGGCCCTTGTCGTCGGCCAGCTTGGCCTCGGTGCCGACGCCGATGATGGTGGCCATGGCGTCGAAGAAGCCGGCCAGCACCAGGGTGAAGACGATCATGCCGACGCTCAGCGCACCGATGGAGCCCCAGCCGCCGAACTCCACATGTCCGAAGAGACCGAAGTCGGGCATCGCGACCGCGCCGCCGTTCAGCTCCGGGGGCGTACCGCCCCAGTCCTTGGCCGTCAGCCCGCCGATCCTGGTCACGGCGATGGACAGGACGCTGCCGACGACGATGCCGATGAGGATGGCGCCGGGCACCTTGCGGGCCTGCAGCATGAAGATCAAGAGCAGCGTGACACAGAAGAACAGGACCGGCCAGCCGGACAGCTGCCCGGAAAGGCCGAGGGTGACCGGGCCGCCCTCACCCTTGCCCACGAAACCGGCCTTCACCAGCCCCAGCAGCGCGACGAACATCCCGATGCCCATGGTGATCGCGTGCTTGAGCGCGAGCGGGATGGCGTTCATGATCATCTCGCGCAGTCCGGTGACCACCAGCAGACAGATGACCACCCCGTACACCACACACATGCCCATGGCCTGCGGCCAGGTCATGTTCGGGACGACCTGGGCGGTCAGCGCGGCGGAGACGTTCAGGCCGGCTGCCAGCGCCAGCGGCACCTTGCCGATGAAGCCCATCAGCAGGGTGGAGACCGCCGCGGCGAGAGCCGTCGCGGTGACCACGCCCGCATGCGCGAGAGTGTGCTTCTCCACATCCGGTGTCGAGAGGATCAGCGGGTTGAGCAGGAGGATGTAGCACATCGCCATGAAGGTGGTGATGCCGCCGCGCACCTCTTGCGCGACCGTCGATCCTCTGTCGGATATGTGGAAGTACCGGTCGAGCCAGGAGCGGCCGGCGGGCTGGCGCGAGCCGTCGCCCGCGTCTTCCGCCGTCGTCCTCGGCTCGGTGGACTGCTGGGTCATGGTGCCTTACTCCCAAGGTTCACAGGGGCACTCGCACCAGGTGCGAGATTTGGGATGAAACTTCGGCTGCACGACCCGGGGGACGGCCCGAGACGAACGTAGGGGTACTGGCTCCGCCGGGGCGGAGCAGCGACTGCGTACTGCGGGGGATGGTCTCCGGGCGGTACGCGGAGGAGGACGGACAGGGACACCCCTGACACGCACCGCCCGGAGGCCGGTGTCCGGGGTCGCCCCCGGACGGCTCTCTATGTGCCGGTGAGGTGCTCGGGGCGCACCGGCGTCTTGTTGAGCTCCAGCCCGGTCGCGTTCCGGATCGCCGCGAGGACGGCCGGAGTGGACGACAGGGTGGGGGCCTCGCCGATACCGCGCAGCCCGTACGGGGCGTGCTCGTCGGCGAGTTCGAGCACATCGACCGGGATGGTCGGGGTGTCGAGAATCGTGGGGATGAGGTAGTCCGTGAAGGAGGGGTTGCGCACCTTCGCGGTCTTGGGGTCGACGAGGATCTCCTCCATCACCGCCACGCCCAGGCCCTGGGTGGTACCACCCTGGATCTGGCCGACGACGGACAGCGGGTTGAGCGCCTTGCCGACGTCCTGGGCGCAGGCCAGCTCGATGACCTTGACCAGGCCGAGTTCGGTGTCCACCTCGACGACCGCGCGGTGGGCGGCGAAGGAGTACTGGACATGGCCGTGCCCCTGGCCGGTGACCAGATCGAAGGCCTCGGTCGGCCGGTGCCGCCACTCGGCCTCGATCTCGACGGCCTCGCCCTCCAGGACGTCCACCAGGCCGGCGAGGACCTCGCCGCCGTCGGTGACGACCTTGCCGCCCTCCAGGAGGAGTTCGGCGGTGGCCCACGCCGGGTGGTACGTGCCCATCTTGCGGCGGCCGAGCTCCAGGACCTTCTCGCGGACGAGCTCGCAGGAGTGCTTGACCGCACCGCCGGTGACGTACGTCTGACGGGACGCCGACGTCGAACCGGCGCTGCCCACCTGGGTGTCGGCCGGGTGGATCGTCACCTGGGCGACACCGAGCTCGGTGCGGGCGATCTGCGCATGGACGGTGACGCCGCCCTGGCCGACCTCCGCCATCGCGGTGTGCACGGTGGCGACCGGCTCGCCGTTGATGACCTCCATGCGCACCTTGGCGGTGGAGTAGTCGTCGAAGCCCTCGGAGAAGCCGACGTTCTTGATGCCGACCGCGTAGCCGACACCACGGACGACACCTTCGCCGTGGGTGGTGTTGGACAGACCGCCGGGCAGCTGACGGACGTCGGCGCCCTCGCTGGACTCCCACTGGCGCTCCGGCGGCAGCGGGCGGGACTTGACGCGCCGCAGGATCTCGGCCACCGGGGCCGGCGAGTCGACCGGCTGCCCGGTCGGCATGATCGTGCCCTGCTCCATGGCGTTCATCTGGCGCAACTCGACCGGGTCCAGGCCCAACTTGGCCGCCAGCTTGTCCATCTGTGCCTCGTACGCGAAGCACGCCTGGACCGCGCCGAAGCCTCGCATGGCGCCGCAGGGCGGGTTGTTCGTGTAGAGCGCGACGGCCTCGATGTCGACGTCGTCGATCACGTACGGACCCACCGCCAGCGAGGCGGCGTTGCCGACCACGGCCGGGGACGCGGAGGCATAGGCACCGCCGTCCAGCACGATCCGGCACTTCATGTGCGTGATCTTGCCGTCCTTGGTGGCGCCGTGCTCGTACCAGAGCTTCGCCGGGTGCCGGTGGACGTGGCCGAAGAAGGACTCGAACCGGTTGTAGACGATCTTGACCGGCTTGTTGGTGCGCAGCGCCAGCAGACAGGCGTGGATCTGCATCGACAGGTCCTCGCGCCCGCCGAACGCGCCGCCGACGCCGGAGAGCGTCATCCGGACCTTCTCCTCGGGCAGGCCGAGGACCGGGGCGATCTGACGGAGGTCGGAGTGCAGCCACTGGGTGGCGATGTAGAGGTCCACCCCGCCGTCCTCGGCGGGCACCGCGAGGCCGGACTCCGGGCCGAGGAACGCCTGGTCCTGCATGCCGAAGACGTACTCGCCGGAGACGATGACATCGGCCCTCTTGGCGGCCGCGCCGGCATCGCCGCGGACGATCGGCTGACGGTGGACGATGTTGGGGTGCGCGACGTGCCCGGCGTGGTGGTCGTCGCGGCCCTCGTGGAGCAGCGGCGCGCCGTCGGCGGTCGCGGAGGCCTCGTCGGTGACGACGGGCAGTTCCCTGTACTCGATCTTGATCTTGGCGGCCGCGCGCCGCGCCGTCTCCGGGTGGTCGGCGGCGACCAGGGCCACCGGCTCGCCGTGGTGGCGGACCTTGCCGTGCGCGAGGACTGGGGTGTCCTGGATCTCCAGGCCGTAGTTCTTGATCGACGTGGGCAGGTCGTCGTAGGTCAGCACGGCGTAGACGCCGGACTGTGCGAGCGCCTCGGAGGTGTCGATGGAGACGATCTCGGCGTGCGCGACGGTGGAGCGGAGCGTGAAGCCCCACAGCATGTCCTCGTGCCACATGTCCGAGGAGTACGCGAACTCGCCGGTGACCTTCAGCGTGCCGTCGGGGCGCAGGGTGGACTCGCCGATGCCGCCCTTGGTCTGCGAACCCTGGGTGATCTTGGTGGGGGTGCCGGTGGTTCCCATGGTCAGACCGTCTCTTCCTGGCCCTGACGGGCGGCCGCGAGCCGTACCGCGTCCAGGATCTTCTCGTAGCCGGTGCAGCGGCAGAGGTTGCCGGAGAGCGCCTCGCGGATGTCCGCGTCGGTCGGCTGCGGGTTGTGCTCCAGCATCTCGTCGGCGGCGACCAGGAGGCCGGGCGTGCAGAAGCCGCACTGGACGGCGCCCGCGTCGATGAACGCCTGCTGGATCGGGGAGAGTTCACCGCCCTCGCCGGTCTGCGAGTCGGTGCCCTTGGCCTGCCACTGCTGCGCGGCCTGCAGGGAGGTGCCACAGGCGCCGGAGGGACAGCCGCCCTCGGCGCGCTGCTTGGCGAAGTCCGCCAGGCCCTCGACGGTCACCACCTCGCGGCCCTCGACCTGACCGGCGGCGACCAGACAGGAGCACACCGGCACGCCGTCCAGCCGGACCGTGCAGGAACCGCACTCGCCCTGCTCACAGGCGTTCTTGGAGCCCGGAAGGCCCATCCGCTCCCGGAGGACGTACAGCAGGCTCTCGCCTTCCCAGACGTCGTCGGCCTCCTGGCGGCGGCCGTTGACGGTGAATGTCACGCGCACTGTGCGCTCCTCTCGTTGCCCCGGTAGGACTCCCAGGTCCAGCCGAGGGTGCGGCGCGCCATGATGCCGACCGCGTGCCGGCGGTAGGTGGCGCTGCCGCGCACATCGTCGATCGGGTTGCAGGCGCCGGAGGCGAGCTGCGCGAACTGCTTGGCGACGGACGGCGGGATGGGGTTGCCGGACTCCCAGAAGCCGCCCTCGTCCAGCGCCGCGGTGAGGAACTCCTCGGCCTCGCGGGCCCGTACGGGGGTGGGCGCGGCGGAGCCGATGCCGGTGCGCACCGTGCGGGTCGCGGGGTGCAGCGCGATACCGAAGGCGCACACCGCGATCACCATGGCGTTACGGGTGCCGACCTTGGAGAACTGCTGCGGCCCGTCGGCCTTCGGCAGATGCACCGACCGGATCAGCTCGTCGGGCTCCATGGCGTTGCGCTTGACGCCCACGTAGAAGTCGTCGACCGGGATCATCCGGCGGCCGCGTACGGACTCGACCTCGACCTCCCCGCCCGAGGCGAGCAGCGCGGGGTGCGCGTCACCGGCCGGGGAGGCGGTGCCCAGGTTGCCGCCGACGCCCCCGCGGTTGCGGATCTGCGGGGAGGCGACCGTGTGCGACGCCAGGGCCAGGCCCGGGAGTTCGGCCCGCAGATGCTCCATGATCTGGGTGTAGGGGACGGAGGCACCCAGGCGCACGGTCTTCTCGCCGACCTCCCACTCGCTCAGGTCACCGATGCGGTTCAGGTCGAGCAGGTACTCGGGGCGCCGGTGGTCGAAGTTGATCTCGACCATCACATCCGTGCCGCCCGCGATGGGCACAGCGGTAGGGTGCTCGGCCTTGGCGGCGAGCGCCTCCTCCCAGCTGGCGGGGCGAAGGAAGTCCATGGTTGGCCTCTTCTACGAAATCGGTCGTTCGTTACTCATGGTGAGGACGCTGCGCTCACATCGCCATGGAGCCGTTCATGTCTCGTTAACGGTTGAGGCTTAGTGAACGCGCCCCGGACCCGCCCGGTGCAGTCACCGAAACCATGAAGCGGTTGGCTGGCCAAGCCACCTGTCTTGTAGATTCGAACGAAAGACGAGGCTCTGAAACCTCGCGGCATTCCACCGGCAATACCAGACAGCAAAGAACGGCGGGCGAGGTCATGCGGCTCCGCGCACTCCTGGACACCCCATCCCTGGGCCTTCGGCTGCTCGGGGGCGAGGACGAGCTGGACCGCACCGTACGCGGCGTGATGACCACCGACCTGCGCGACCCCAGCCGCTACCTCTCCGGCGGCGAACTGGTGCTGACGGGGCTGGCCTGGCGCCGCGCGCCCGAGGACTCCGAGCGGTTCGTCCGCATCCTGGCCGCCGCCGGGGTCGCCGGGCTCGCCGCGGGCGAGGCGGAGCTGGGCTCGGTCCCGGACGACCTGGTGGCGGCCTGTGCCCAGCACCGGCTGCCGCTGTTCTCGGTCGTCGAGGACGTCTCGTTCGCCTCCATCACCGAGCATGTCGTCCGCCAGGTCTCCAGCGAACGGGCCGGTGACCTCGCCGCCGTGGTGGACCGTCACCGGCGTCTGATGACCTCCGGCCCCACCGGCGGCGGCCCGGAGGTGGTCCTGGACCTGCTCGGCTCCGATCTGGATCTGCGGGCCTGGGTGCTCTCCCCCACCGGCCGGCAGATCGCCGGTTCGACGCTGGCCGGTGCCGGACCCGAGCTGTCCGCCGGGACGGCCGCCCGGCTCGCGGGCGAGCATCTGGCGGCCGCCCGCAGTGGCCGCCGCGGCCCGCACCGGGTCACGATCGAGGCGGCCGGCGCACCGGGAGGCGCCACGTTCTCGCTGTTCCCGATCCGCCACGACGGCCGTGACCTGCGCCAGACGCTGCTCAGCGACTGGCTGCTGGCCGTCGAGGCGGACGCCGGCGACTGGCCCGAGGAGCGCCTGGACCTGCTGCACGGTGTCACCCAGCTGATCGCCGTGGAACGCGACCGGCGCGATGCGGCCCGTACGGTCCGCCGCCGGCTCGCCCAGGAGGTGCTGGAGCTCGTCCAGACCGGCGCACCGCCCGCCGAGATCGCCGCCCGGCTGCGGGTGGCGGCCCCGGTGCTGCTCCCCGGGCTGGGCACCGCGCCGCACTGGCAGATCGTGGTGGCCCGGGTCGAGTGGGAGGACGGCGACGTCCCCGGCGGCCCGGTGGCACAGAGCCTGCTGGAGGAGATGCTGGTCGACCCGGGCACCTTCGGGCCGGAGCCCTCCGACCGGATCGCCGTGGCCCACACCGGCGACGAGGCGGTGGCGCTGGTGCCGCTGCCCGTCCCGGACGAGCCCGGGGACGCCTCGGCGGCCGGTCTGCACGCCGATGAGCTGCTCTCCGTCGTCCAGGAGCCGCTCGGCCGCGGTCTGGCGGACGACGGGCGGCTGACGGTCGGCGTGAGCGCGTCGGTGCACTCGGCGGAGGGGCTGCGCGGCGCGCTGGAGGAGGCCCGGCACGCCCGCCGGGTCGCCGCCGCCCGCCCTGGCCGGGTCTGCGCCGCCGGTCACGAGGAGCTGGCCTCGCATGTGCTGCTGCTGCCGTTCGTGCCGGACGACGTCCGCCGGGCCTTCACCGCCCGCCTCCTGGACCCGCTGCGCGACTACGACCGCCGCCACCGCGCCGAGCTGATCCCCACGCTGGAGGCGTTCCTGGACTGCGACGGCTCCTGGACCCGCTGCGCCACCCGCCTCCACCTGCACGTCAACACGCTCCGCTATCGGGTGGGCCGGATCGAGCAGCTCACCGGCCGCGATCTGGCCCGCCTGGAGGACAAGCTCGACTTCTTCCTCGCGCTGCGGATGAGCTGACAACGGCGGGGCGCCACCGGTCCCGTCCCGGGTGTCGGAGGCGTGCGCCCGCGGGTTCCGCCGGGCGGATTCGACTCGGCCCGCCCGGACTGCGCCGTTCGGGGTCATCCGATCGGGCGGCATCGCGTGCACGGCGTCCGGGCGCCGGCCGGGCGCGGCGCGCCACGGCGCACCCGATCAACGCCGCGCCCCCTGTCTGAACCGTGCCCCGAGCGATTGTGAAAACATTCACCCGCCCCCTTGGCCCCGCTACGGAATCCGTGCTGAGATTCGCCCACGGTCTCCAATTTCCAGCTCAATGGCGCGCTCGGGGAGGGCAATGTGGCGGATACCGCCATGTCAGGATCCGCGGATCCCGTGGATCCCGTCAGTTCTGCGGATCCGGTACCGCTCGCGGTACCGGCACCCGCATCCGCACCGGAGGCACCGGCACACGGCACGGTCGAGGGGGACACTCCCCTCGACCGTGCCGTTTGGCGTCTGCGCTCCCGCGGCTGCTGGGACGACGCGGCCGCGCTGCTGGAACCACACTCCGTCCATCACGCCCCGTCCGCGCTGCGTCGCGCCGCGCTCCTGGTGGAGCGCTGCATGTTCACGGCCACCGGCTGGGCCGCGGCGGAGGACGCGCTGCGCACCGCCGAGGCGTTGGCGCATGACGACGACGAGCGGGGCGGCGCGGCCTGCGAGCGGGGCCATCTCGCCTACGCCGCCACGGTCCTGGGCGTCCGGGACCGGGCCGATGAGGCGCGCTCGGCGCTCGGCCGGGCCGCCGCGCTGCTGGCGCCCGCCGCGCCCGGCCGCCCGCTGCTGGACCTCCGCCGCGGGCTGATGGCCGAGCATGTCGCCGACAGCCCGGATGCGGCGCGCGCCGCCTACCGCCGTGCGCACGCCGGCGCCACCGCACACGGCGACACCCTGCTGCTGTCCTTCACCTGGCGCCATCTGGCCGGGCTGGCCCTGCGCGACGGCGAACTGGCGGAGGCCCGGCACGGTTTCGCCGAGTCCCTGCGGATCCGCGAGGAGCTGGGCTTCCTCATCGGCACGGCACCGGCCCTCGCGGCGCTGGCCGACGCCGTCCCGGACACCGACGCACCCCGGCTGCGCGCCGAGGCCGCCCGGCTGTTCCGCCTCATGGGCGGCGTCCCCACCTGGCTCGCCGACCATCTGTCCGCCGCCGTCACGGCGACCTAGGGAGGTTCTCCTCCTGGGAACCGCTCGTACACCACGGCCAGCCACCCGCCTGCTGCGGGTGGTTGGCCGTCGCCCGTCCGCCACCTCCCTTGCCGCTCCCGCCCCTCCCCGTCAACCCCCCGTCGTCGGCCATGCCCGCCCGCGCTGCGATTGGCTGGATCTGGACGGTCCCCGCGGCGGATCGGCCGGGGCGTGATGGTTGCGGTACCCCCCAACGGTCGACGAGCCGGGCGAACCATGAGGTGGGACCATGGGCGGAGGCAGGGGGCAGTGGTGTTCCATCACGCCCCACTGGCCCCGAGAATGGCCGCAAGTCGCACTGTGAGGCGGCGGCAGGGACTTGGATGCTGGTCCGGGACCAGCTGAGACCCTCACCCACTGGCACAGCCTTTACAGGAGGCCATAGATGACAGCAGGAGTGACGAACACAACCGCTGGAACCGACTGGGGCAAGGCAGATTTCGAGGCGATTTACAACTGCCCGGATCCCCGTCGGTACTTCACCACACTGAACCCCCTGGACTACCAAATTCCACACCACGGCCAAGCGGTCTTCCGCGCCGTGGCCGAGACCCTCCAGCGGCACCGGAGCGACCGCCCGCCACTGAACGTCGTCGACCTCTGCTGCTCGTACGGGGTCAACGCCGCTCTGCTCAACCACCGGCTGTCCCTCTCCGACCTCTACGGCCGCTACGCCGCGCCCGGTCCGGGCATGCCGACCACCGGCCAACTCATCGAAGAGGACCGTACGTTCTTCGCCACCCGCCGGCGCGCCGAACCCTTCCGGATCACCGGCATCGACTCGGCGGACCGCGCGGTCGGCTATGCCCGATCCGTCGGCCTCCTCGACCACGGCTTCGCGGAGAACCTGGAACTCGACGAGCCGAGCCCGGAGCTACGGCAGGTCCTGGCCGGCACCGATCTCATCACCGTCACCGGCGGCGTCGGCTACATCACCGCGCGCACCTTCGGCCACCTCGTCGACAATGTGTCCGCACCGCCATGGGTCGCCGCGTTCGTGCTGCGTACGGTGTCCTACCAGCCCGTCTCCGCACTGCTGGCCCGGGCAGGGCTGGTGACGGAGAAGCTCACCACCCGTACGTTCCGGCAGCGCCGGTTCGCCGACGGCGACGAACGGCGCGCGACCTTCGACGCCCTGGCCGGCCTCGGCCTGTCCACCGCAGGCAAGGAATCCGACGGCTTCTACCACGCCGAGCTCTATCTCTCCCGGCCCGCCGCCGATGTCGCGGCGCTGCCACTGGAGGAACTGCTCCCCGACTGAGCCGCTCGCGAGGGCCCAGGGCCTGTCCCGCGACCCCGGCCATGACCCGCCGGACAGGTGTTAGGGGGTGTCTTCCCGATCAGGCCGGATCAGGGAGCGGGGTGTGGTGCGTGCGATCGCAAGGCGGAGGAGGGAGTCGACGCGGAGCGTCGGCGAGTGACGACAACGCCGCGAGCGTGCGTGCCACACCCCGCGAGCCCGGCCTGATCGGGAAGACACCCCCTAGTGGGGATGCCGCGCCGCCGAGACATGCTCGCGCGCGATCCGCTCGACGACCGCGTACTCCTGGGCCACCAGGGCGTCGAGCAGCGCCGTGTGCTCGGAGGCGTCGGCCAGCAGCTCGGCCGTACGCAACCGGGAGCCGCCGGCCGGCCACTGGGTGCGGCGCAGCAGATCGCCGGCCACCTCGGTGAGCCGGCGGTTGCCGGTGAGCGACATCAGGGCGACGTGGAAGGCGTGGTCGGCCTCGGCGTAGCCGACCCGGTCCCCGTGGGCGGCGGCCGCCACACCCGCCGCGGCGAGCGGGCGCAACTCCTCCCAGCGCTCCGGGGCCAGCGCCCGCGCCAGCCGGATGATCGCGGGCACCTCCAGCATCCCCCGGACCTCGGCCAGCTCGGCGAGTTCACGGGAGCTGCACTCGGCGACCCGGAAGCCGCGGTTGGGCACGACCTCGACGGCGCCTTCGCCCGCGAGCTGCTGCATGGCCTCACGGACCGGGGTCGCGGAGACGCCGTAGCGCTCGGCGAGCGCGGGGGCGGAGTAGACCTCGCCCGGGGTCAGCTCCCCGCCGACCAGCGCATGACGCAGCGCGGCCAGCACCTGGCCGCGGACGGAGTGCCGCCGGGGCCCGGCAGGTCCGGGCTGCGCGGGCACCCACGCCCGCGCGACCGGCTCCTGTTCCGCTGTGCCCTGTTCCATGACGGATCCTCCTGACGTATCCCAGCACCATAGGCGGCGCGGGCCACAGTACAAATCTGTGCACCGGTCCCGGAACCTCGCCGGTCCGGCGGGACTGGCGCCGATCGCGCGCGGGTAAAGTCTTCGAGTAAGGTAAGGCTTACCTGTCAACGATCGCGATTCGGTGGTCTCCCATGACTTCTGCTCTCGCCGCCCCGGCCGCGACCCACCCCGTCGCCGAGGCCTACGCCCGGCTCGCCGAGGCATTTCCCGGTCTGCAGGTGACCACCTGGCATGCGGCGCCACCCAGCGGCGACGGCTGGGTGTGCGCGGCCGGGCTCGCGGCCGGCGGCGAGGCCCTCGACGCCTTTCTCTCCTGGGACAACGCACAGATCCTCCGGGACTACGGTCAGCGGGGCCGGCCGGACGTGGTCGCGAGCTTCGCGCTGCACCGCTACGCCTGGCCCGCCTGCCTGCTGATCACCGTCCCCTGGTTCCTGCACCGCCGGGTCCCGCTGCTGCCCGTACAGGACGTCTCGTTCCAGCGCGAACTGGGCCGCATGGCAGTGCGCATCAGCTCGTTCGCCTGCCTCCCGGACGATCCGGCGGCAACACTGCCCGGCGCCCGGGTCGTCCCGGACGAGGAGGCGCTGCGCGCGGAGGTCCGGGCGGCGGTGGCCGCACATCTCGGGCCCGTCCTGGACGGTTTCCGCACCCGGATGCGGCGCGGGCCGCGGGCACTGTGGGGGATGGCGTCCGACGAGATCGTCGAGGGCCTCTGGTACGTGGCACAGCTGCTGGGCGAGGAACCGCGTGCGAGGGCCGCGCTGGAGCGCCTGCTGCCGGGCGCCACCGCTCCCTACGTCGGGAGCGCGGGATTCCGTGCGCTGACCGGCCCCTGCGGCGAGGCCCTGGCGACCCGGGACCGCGCCAGCTGCTGCATGTTCTACACCCTGCGCCCCGAGGACACCTGCGTCACCTGCCCCCGCACCCGCGACGAGGACCGCGTCAAGCGCCTCACGACAACCGCCTGACCCCCAAGTTACCGGCGACGCACCCGTTCAGGGCAGCCCACGCGGACCCAACCGACCCCCTGCACCAGGGAGTTGGCCGACTCCTCCGCTCCCTTTGAACCGCCGACCCATTTGAAAATGATTTCCATTACGGTATCCTGGACGTGCAGCCCGGGGCGACAGTCGGCAAGCGGCCGACCGCCTGCACCCGCACGCCCAAGGCCGTAAACCCGAGCCTCGAATCCCCCATGGACAGGTATGCACGATCGACGACCACAGCAGCAAGGGATCGGCACCTACACGATCCGCCCGGCCGAACTTCAGGACTGCGACGGCGCGCGCAGCGTCATGCTGGACACCTTCTACCGCGAATTCGACTACGGATATGTGCCCGCATGGCACCCCGACGTCATCGACATCCAGGGCACCTACCTGGACCACCCGCGGCATCAGCTGATCGTCGCCCTGTCGGAAGGCGAGGTGGTGGCCACCACCGGACTGCTCTCCCGCGGACCGGCGCATCCGCCGCATCCCCGGTGGCTGGCCGAGCGCTACGCCTCCGCGGCGCAGCTCGTACGCGTCTACGTCCGTCCCGAGCACAGGCGGCATGGACTCGCCCGCGCCATGGTGCGGAGGGCCTGCGAATTCGCCGCCGCCACGGCGGGATACGACTGCGTCTACCTCCACACCAACGTCAACATCCCCGGCGCACAGGGCTTCTGGAACAGCATCGCCAAGCAGGTTTTCGACGCCAGGTCCACCGGCGAACACGGAGCCGGCTTCGGCACCGTGCATTTCGAGATCCCGCTGCCCGGCTGACGTCCAGAGATCCACCGAAATAGGAGTTCGTCGACGCTCCGCCGGCCCGCACGGGTACGGAGAAGCGCAACCTGTCCCGGTATCGCGCAAACCACGAAAGTGCTTCAACGCGGCCCTCAGGTCGAACATGAAGGTTGACATGAGGTCCGCCAAGGACGCCCGGAGGTGACCGCGCAGGGGATGTGCGGTCGCTCGCGACAAGACCGGCCGACGGGGCGCCACACGGACAGGTCTCGGCTCTCCCGTTGCACTTCGGCCTTCCACGCCACCCGACGGGCCGATTTCCCTCGAAATTGTTTTCCTTTTGCGTGCGGCAGTTCGAAGGCAGGGTGACTCCCTCGCACCCCTTGGCGGCCTCTTGTTCTGAATGCCTCGGTTACGGCTGTGGTTTCCGCCAGGATGTCGCGGAAATCGCGTATCCGAGCCAAAGGGATCCCAGAATGAGAATGACCGACATACCGCTGGACTGGCTGGTTCCCGGCGCCCTGCTGCTCGTCGGCGTGTTCGCGGCCGCGGCGCTGGTGGTGCGCGGGAAACGTGCGGCCGCACGGTCCGCCGGTGAGGACTCCTGGGAGCGCAGCGAGGAGCGCCGGCGGCGTAAGGAGACCATTTTCGCCTCGGCCTCCTATCTGCTGCTGTTTTGCTGTGCGGCGGTCGCCGCCGCGCTGTCCTTCCACGGGCTGGTCGGCTTCGGCACGCAGAACCTCAACCTCTCCGGAGGCTGGGAGTATCTGGTGCCCTTCGGGCTCGACGGTGCGGCGATGTTCTGCTCCGTACTCGCCGTACGGGAGGCCAGTCACGGTGATGCGGCGCTAGGTTCCCGGATGCTGGTGTGGACGTTCGCGGGCGCCGCGGCCTGGTTCAACTGGGTGCATGCGCCGCGCGGCCTGGACCATGCGGGTGCGCCGCAGTTCTTCGCCGGGATGTCGCTGTCGGCCGCGGTCCTCTTCGACCGGGCGCTCAAACAGACCCGCCGGGCGGCGCTGCGTGAGCAGGGCCTGGTGCCGCGGCCGCTGCCGCAGATCCGGATCGTCCGCTGGCTGCGTGCTCCCCGCGAGACCTTCGCGGCCTGGTCGCTGATGCTGCTGGAAGGCGTACGGACGCTGGACGAGGCGGTCGAGGAGGTCCGCGAGGACCGGCGCGAGAAGGAGCAGAACCGGCACCGCCGGCGCGAGCAGGGCAAGCTCGACCGGGCCCGTATCAAGGCCATCAACCGGCAGCACCGCGCGTGGGGCATCGGCCGGGGTGGTGGCCGGCAACTGGCGGTGACCCAGGCGGCGGCCGCGCCCGCGGAGGTGGCCGGCCCGGACCCCGCCATAGCCGGCGATTCACCGCCGATGCTCACCGGAGAGTCGCCGGTGCGCTCCCGCCCGGCCCTCAAGGCCGTGGCCGGCGCTGAGGCCGAGGGTGCCGGGGCCCTGGCCGGGCCACCGCGGACCGTGGATCTCACCGCCGAGGACGACACCCAGACGATCCCCCGTCTGGACTCCCTCGAGGAGAAACTCGCCGAGATCGAACGGCAATTCGGCTGACCGGTGGCGGACCGCGCCGACCGACGCCCCCGCCCATGGGTCAGGCCGGTCCGCCGCCCAGCTCGAACCACACGCTCTTCCCGAGACTTTCGGTGCGTATCCCCCAGGCGTCGGCTAAGGAACGCACCAGCATCAGCCCCCTGCCGGAGGTCCCGTCGGTGGTCGGTGCGCGCGGTTCGGGCCGTCCGGGTACGAAGTCCCGGACCTCCACCCGCAGCCGGTCGCTGACCCTGGCCGTGACGACGGCGCCGCCCTCGGCATGCACCAGGGCATTGGTGACCAGCTCGCTGGTGAGCAGCGTCGCGACCTCCGCGAGCTCGCCGCCCCCCGGCACCGTCCAGCGGCTCAGCAGCTGGCGCAGCTCCCTGCGCACCTCACCGACCGCCTTCAGATCCGCATGCCGCACCTTGCGCTCCAGCACTCTTGGCGCTCGTGCGGTGGTCCCCCCGTTCCGGCCCCCGTTGGCCGTTTCCTGTCTTTGGTCCCGTTCCTCGCGCCGCACAGGCTGACGCATTCTCTCCCCCGCCCCCAACGAACCTCGGCGCTCTGCCTCGAACAGCCTCACGGTCAGCATGCCCATCGGATCTGCCGCCATGCTTCCGCTAGCCGCTTCGGCTCGCCATGTGGCCGATGCGCCGCCCGCGCGCCGGGTGGGCCGGGCCGCGCCTCAGTGGGTATGCCTGACCCGAGCCTGTCGCGGAACCCCGGCCGGTACCGGATGCGAAGGAGCACTCCCGCGGTTGCCGCCGGGGCAGCCCGCCCGCGCCCCGGGGCGTGGGGAGTACGAGCGTGAGGAGCCGCTGTGCACGACGACCGACTGCTGGTGGAGGGGCGCCTGGAGCGGGCGCTGAGGCAGTTCATCAGGCCCGCGCAGTATGCGGCGCGGGTGCCGCTGCGGCTCACCGTCTGGCATGCCCCCGGAGAACCGGTGCCGGTGGGCGAGGCGCTGCAGGCCCCGTACGAGCCGTTCGCGGTCGGCGAGCCCTGGGGGCCGCCGTGGTCCACCAGCTGGTTCCAGCTGGCGGGTGAGGTGCCACGGGAGTGGGCGGGGCGGCGGGTGGAGGCCGTCATCGACCCAGGGTTCAGCGGCGACGGCCCCGGGTTCCAGGCCGAGGGGCTGGTTCATGACGCCGAAGGGGTGCCGCTCAAGGGCGTCCATCCGCGCAACCGGCATGTCCCCGTCGGCTCGCCGGTCAGCGGCGGTGAGGAGGTGCGGCTGCTGCTGGAGGCCGCCGCGAACCCGGCGGTGCTGCGCGACTTCCGCCCCACCGGCCTCGGCGACGTACGGACCGCGCCCACCCGGCCGCTGTACCGCTTCGCCTCGGCGGACCTCGCGGTGCTCGACGAGACCGTCTGGCAGCTGATCCTCGACATCGAGGTGCTGTCGGAGCTGATGTACGAACTCCCTGCCGACGGCCCGCGCCGGCACGAGATCCTGCGGGCTCTGGAGGACATGCTGGACGCGCTGGATCTGCACGACGTCGGCGGTACGGCGGCCGCGGGGCGGGCCGCGCTGGCGGACGTACTGAGCCGCCCGGCCACCGCGAGCGCCCATCGCGTCTCGGCCACCGGCCATGCGCATATCGACTCCGCCTGGCTGTGGCCGCTGCGGGAGACCGTCCGCAAGGCTTCCCGCACCTTCGCCAATGTCACTCAACTCGCCGAGGAATACCCGGAGTTGGTGTTCGCCTGCTCCCAGGCTCAGCAGTACGCCTGGGTCAAGGAGCACCAGCCGCACATCTGGGAGCGCATCAAGGAGGCCGTAAGGGCGGGCAATTGGGCTCCGGTCGGTTCGATGTGGGTGGAGTCCGACGCCAATATGCCCGGCGGTGAGGCGCTGGCCCGGCAGATCGTGCACGGCAAGCGCTTCTTCCTGGAGGAGCTGGGGGTGGAGACCGAGGAGATCTGGCTGCCGGACTCGTTCGGCTACACCGCCGCCTTCCCGCAGCTGGCCCGGCTGGCCGGCGCGAAGTGGTTCCTGACCCAGAAGCTGTCATGGAACCAGACCGACAAGATGCCGCACCACACCTTCTGGTGGGAGGGCATCGACGGCACCCGCGTCTTCACCCACTTCCCTCCCGTCGACACCTACAACTCCCGTTTCCACGCCCGTGAACTCGCCCACGCCGAACGCAACTTCGCCGACAAGGGCCGCGCCACCCGCTCCCTGGTCCCGTTCGGCTGGGGCGACGGCGGAGGCGGCCCGACCCGCGAGATGCTGGAGCGGGCCCGCCGGCTGCGGTCCCTGGAGGGCTCACCACGGGTCGAGATCGAGCCGCCGGCCCGCTTCTTCGCCTCCGCCCATGAGGAGTACGGCGCGGCGGCGCCGGTCTGGTCGGGCGAGCTGTACCTGGAGTTCCACCGCGGTACGTACACCTCACAGGCGAAGACCAAACAGGGCAACCGGCGCAGTGAACATCTGCTGCGCGAGGCGGAGTTGTGGGCGGCGACGGCGGCAGTACGAGCGGGCGCCGATTCCTCGTACGCCTACCCGTACGACGCCCTCGACCGCCTCTGGAAGACCGTTCTGCTGCACCAGTTCCACGACATCCTGCCGGGCTCTTCCATCGCCTGGGTGCATCGCGAGGCCCGTGCCACCTATGCGGCGGTCGAGGCCGAGCTGACCGCGATCACCGAGACGGCGCTCGGGGCGCTGGAGAGCGCCGGGGCCGCGGCGGCCGAGGTGCCGACGGTGTTCAACGCCTCGCCGTACGCCCGGGACGAGATCGTCACACTGCCGGCGACGGACCCGGAGCCGGGCGGGCCGGCCGCCGTCGCGGTCCATGTACCCGCACTGGGCTCGGCCCCCGTCCGCCCGCCCGGCCCGGACTCCCCCACGCCACCGCCCGCACCCGTACGGGCGGACACCGGCCCCGAGGGCACCGTCACCCTCGACAACGGACTGCTGCGGGTGCACCTCGACACCGACGGTCTGCTGACCTCCGTACGCGATCTGCACGCCGGACGGGAGGTCCTGGCACCGGGCAGCCGCGGCAATCTGCTGCAGCTGCACCCCGATCACCCCACCCAGTACGACGCCTGGGACCTCGACCGGCACTACCGCCACCGGCACACCGATCTGACCGACGCCGAGTCCGTGGAGCTGGCCGCCGCCGGGCCGCTGTCCGCGACCGTACGGGTGACCAGGGCGTTCGGCGCGTCCCGGCTCACTCAGGACCTGACCCTGCGCGCCGGCTCCCACCGTCTCGACATCACCACCGCCATCGACTGGCACGAGTCGGAGAAGGTCCTCAAGGCCGCCTTCCCCCTGGACGTGCACGCCGAACGGTCCACCTCAGAGGTGCAGTTCGGCCACGTCCACCGCCCCACGCACACCAACACCAGCTGGGACGCGGCCCGTTTCGAGATCTGTGCGCACCGCTGGCTGCGGGTAGCCGAGCCGGGTTACGGGATCGCGCTGCTCAACGACTCGACCTACGGCCATGAGGTGACCCGCACCCCCCACTCCGAGGGCCTGGGCACGACGGTGCGGCTGACCCTGCTGCGCGCCCCGCACAGCCCCGACCCGGAGACCGACCAGGGCACCCACCGCTTCACCTATGCCCTGCTGCCGGGCGCCGGGGTCGGTGACGCGGTCGCCGAGGGGCTGGCCCTCAACCTGCCCCTCAGGTCGGCCGCCGTGCCGCCCGTAGCCCCACTGCTGCGCGTCGACCACCCGGCCGTCACCGTCGAGTCGGTCAAGCTCGCCGAGGACCGCAGTGGCGATGTGGTGGTGCGCCTGTACGAGTCCCACGGCGGCCGCGCGACCGGCACCCTCTCCCCCAGCTTTCCCGTCGAACGCGCCACCGTGACCGACCTGTTGGAACGGCCGCGGCACGAGGCGGAGGAAGGCCCGACCTCCGATGTGCCGGTCGATCTGCGCCCGTTCCAGATCCTGACCCTCCGGCTCCGGCCGCAGCATCCGCCTGCCGGGTGAGCCGGGAGTTGTGTCGGGGTCACCGGCCGGTCAGAGGTGGCGGCAAGGGCCTGACAGCGCGACGGCCGGGACCCCGTGGTGGGGTCCCGGCCGTGTGCTGGTGAGGCGCGTGATCGTGGAGTCCACCGAGCCCGCCCGGTTCAGGCCGTCATCGACGTCGGCCGGGCCATGAGCGCGGTGAACGCCCGCTCGCAACGATCAGATGATCCGAGCGAGCGGCCTAGCGGTCGGCGCCGACCAGGCCGCCGCCGCCGGTGTGCACGCCGCCGGCCGGCTTGTGGTGCTTCTTGGGGTGGTGCTTCTTGACGTGGACGTGCTTGATGTGCTTGACGTTCTTGACGTGCTTGTGGTGGTGCTTGACGTGCTTGTGGTGGTGGTGCACCACACGGCGCTCAATGCCACCGTTGAGGCAGGTGTTACCGAAGGCCGGGTTCAGCAGCCCCACGATGTTGATGGTGTTGCCGCACACATTGACCGGAATGTGGATCGGGACCTGAATCGCGTTGCCCGACACCACTCCCGGCGAATTGGCCGCCCCACCGGCCGCGCCACTGTCTGCGAACGCTGCCGACATGCCACCCAGGGCTGTACTTGCCGCAAGCGCGGCCATGGCAGTCACCCGCGTGATCCGTGACATAACAATCTCCCGATCGCTCCAAGCGGCTCACTGCCGCTTCCTGTTACTCCCTTCGGCGCGTGCGGCCCCATACTGAGAGAATTTGCTAACATTTCACTCTTTCCGGGGATAAGTGTGGTTTAGAGATCGCGTGGGTGGGTCAGAGGCATCGGCCTGGCCAGAACAGTGCACCAAGTACCCTGGGCCACGTGACGATGCACCAGGCCGTCGATGTGACGGTTGACGCGATGCTTGAGGACCTCAGGACGCTCATCGAGGTCGAGTCCCCCTCGCGCGATCTCGACGCACTCAAGGCATCGGCCGAAGCTGTCGCCGCTGTGATCGAGACCCGCCTCGGCGGGCAGGCCGTCCTCGTGGAGAGCGAAGCCGGGCCGCACGTCCACTGGTCGGCCGGGGGCGATCCCACCGTGCTGATCCTCGGTCACCATGACACGGTGTTTCCGCTCGGCACCCTGGAACGCCGCCCGTTCAGGGTCGAGGACGGGCGGGCAACCGGCCCCGGGGTCTTTGACATGCTCGGCGGGCTGGTGCAGGCCATCCATGGCCTGGCGGCGCTCGATGACCGCTCGGGCGTCGAGATCCTGGTGACCGCGGACGAAGAGGTCGGCTCCCGCTCCTCCCGCGCTCTCATCGAGGAGCGTGCCCTTGCCTGTGGCGCTGTCCTCGTGTTCGAGGGCGCCGCTGAGGGCGGAGCCCTGAAGACCGGCCGTAAGGGCTGCGGCACGTTCGAAGTCTCTGTCACGGGCCGGGCGTCGCACGCCGGCCTGGAGCCCGCGGCCGGGGTCAACGCCCTCATCGAAGCGGCTCATCAGGTACTGGACATCGCGGCGCTGGGCCGTCCCGAGATCGGCACGACCGTCACCCCCACCGTCGCGTCCGCAGGAACTCTGGACAACGTCGTTCCCGCCGAGGCGACCGTCATCGTCGACGTCCGGGTCGAGTCGGCCGACGAGAAGGAGCGCATCGAAGCTGCCTTCGCGGCGCTGGCTCCGCATCTCGATGAGGCGGAGATCGCGGTTCACGGAGCCGTCGGCCGCCCCCCGATGCCCGAGTCGGCGGCCGCCGGACTCTTCGCGGTGGCGCAGCAACTGCTCCCCGGCATCGAAGCCCAGGCGGTCGGCGGCGGAAGCGACGGCAACTTCACGGCCGCACTGGGAGTGCCCACCCTCGACGGCCTGGGAGCGGTCGGGGGCGGCGCCCACGCCGACCACGAGTACCTGCTGATCGACGCCATGCCCGAGCGGGCGAACCTTGTCACCGGCCTGGTGAAGGCGCTCCAGCACCCGGGCCCGGAGGGGAACAGGCACCTGCGCGGCCGGTGAGCGGCGACCACGCGAGGCCGTGCTCCGCGCTCACCTCGCCGGCCGGCCACGAGGTGCGTTCCGCGGAACAACTCGCGCTGCGCCTCTGACCGCCGCCGTACAGCGCCTAAGGCCTGGGAATGTTGCGCAAGTTGGAGCGGGCCATCTGGAGCATGCGGCCGACTCCGCCGTCCAGGACCATCTTTCCGGCCGACAGGGCGAAGCCGGAGACCATCTCGGCGCTGATCTTCGGCGGGATGGACAGGGCGTTGGGGTCGGTGACGATGTCGACCAGTGCCGGGCCCTTGTGGCGGAAGGCGTCGCGCAGGGCGGCGCGCAGATGCTTGGGCTTCTCCACCCGGACGCCGTGTGCCCCGGCCGCGCGGGCGATGGCCGCGAAGTCCGGGTTCTGGTTGGTGGTGCCGTACGACGGCAGACCGGAGACCAGCATCTCCAGCTCCACCATGCCCAGCGAGGAGTTGTTGAACAGCACCACCTTCACCGGAAGGTCGTACTGGACCAGGGTGAGGAAGTCGCCCATCAGCATCGAGAACCCGCCGTCGCCCGACATGGAGACGACCTGGCGTCCGCGGTCGATGAACTGGGCGCCGATCGCCTGTGGCAGCGCGTTGGCCATCGAGCCGTGGCTGAACGAACCGATCACCCGGCGGCGGCCGTTGGGGGTGAGGTAGCGGGCGGCCCAGACGTTGCACATGCCGGTGTCGACGGTGAAGACGGCGTCGTCGGCGGCCTCCTCGTCCAGGACGGAGGCGACGTACTCGGGGTGGATCGGGGTGTGCTTCTCGACCTTGCGGGTGTAGGCCTTGACCACGCCTTCCAGCGCGTCGGCGTGCTTCTTCAGCATCCGGTCGAGGAACCTGCGGTCCGGCTTCGGCCGGACCTTGGGGATCAGACCGCGCAGCGTCTCGCGGACATCGCCCCAGACGGCCAGCTCCAGGGTGGTGCGGCGGCCCAGGTGTTCGGGCCGGACATCGACCTGGACGATCTTGACGTCATCGGGCAGGAACGCGTTGTACGGGAAGTCCGTGCCGAGCAGGATCAGCAGATCGCATTCATGGGTGGCCTCATAGGCCGCGCCGTAACCGAGCAGTCCGCTCATGCCCACGTCATAGGGGTTGTCGTACTGGATCCATTCCTTGCCGCGCAGCGCATGTCCGACCGGGGACTTCACCCGCTCGGCGAACTCCATCACCTCGGCGTGCGCGCCCGCCGTGCCGCTGCCGCAGAACAGCGTGACCTTGTCGGCGTCGTCGATCATCCTGGCCAGGGCGTCGATCTCGGCGTCCCCGGGGCGGACGGACGGGCGCGCGGTGACCAGGGCGTGTTCGATGGCGCGCTCGGGGGCCGGTTCGGCGGCGATGTCGCCGGGGAGGGAGACGACCGCGACGCCGCTCTGTCCGATGGCGTGCTGGATCGCGGTCTGCAGCACCCTCGGCATCTGCTTGGTGCTGGAGATCAGCTCGCTGTAGTGGCTGCACTCGGTGAACAGCCGGTCGGGGTGGGTCTCCTGGAAGAAGGTGGTGCCGATCTCGCTGGAGGGGATGTGGGAGGCCAGGGCGAGGACCGGGGCCATGGAGCGGTGGGCGTCGAACAGACCGTTGATGAGGTGCAGATTGCCGGGTCCGCAGGAGCCGGCGCAGGCCGCGAGGGAGCCGGTGAGCTGCGCTTCCGCGCCGGCCGCGAAGGCGGCGGCCTCCTCGTGGCGGACCTGGATCCAGTCGATGGCGGAGTTGCGGCGGATGGCGTCCACCACGGGGTTCAGGCTGTCGCCGACGACGCCGTAGAGCCGTCGCACCCCCGCCCTCACGAGGATGTCCACGAACTGCTCGGCCACGGTCTGCTTCGCCATGTCGCGCTCGCTCCTTCGACGGGTGGGTGACTGCCCGCTGACGCGGTGGGGCCTGGTCCCATGAAACCCATGGGGTGCCCGGGGCCGCCTCCGCTGCGCCGCTCCTGCCGGTCTGCGCCTCGGGACCGCGTGTGCCCGCCGCTACGACTCCCACACCCCCACGGCCGTACGGTCCTTCGGATGGCCGGCCACGCGCAGCTGGGCGGCGGCGAGGAAGGCCACCAGGCCCGGGGGCTCGGCGGACCACTGTCCGGCCAGCCGGTCGGCGAACTCGGGCTCCTGCTGCAGCGGCTCGGCGAGGCCGGCGCTGCACAGCAGGAGAGTGTCCCCCGGACGGGCGAAGGCCGTGCGGAAGAGGAACGGCTCGGACCCGTCGGGGCCATCGGCCGGCGACCGGCCGGAGGCGGAACGGAGCCGTCCGCCGGTGTCGTCCGGTCCCTCCTTCGCCACCTGTTCCGGCAGCGGGGGCTCCAGGTCCTCCCAGGCGCCGTCGCGGAGCCGGAAGAGGCCGCCCGCGCCGATACCGAAGAACACCCGGGTACGGCAGTCCGGGTCGGCGGGCAGCAGCAGACAGCGCAGCGCGGCCGTGTACCGCTCCGGGGCGACGTCCAGCTCCCGTGCCCGGCCGCGCAGCCTGCCGTAGCTGCGGTCGGTGAGCCGCTGCAGCCCGGATTTGAGGGCGCTGCGGTGGTCCGTACGGATGTCCTCCGCCAGTCGGGTGTAGCTGCGGCCGACCGCGCCGCCGATCCAGGCGCAGGCGTCATGGGCGGCGCGTTGGGCGCCCTCGGCGGCCGGCCGGCCGGTGGCGACGACGACCAGGATCAGGGCGTGCCGGCCGGCCCCGAAGCGGGCGGTGAGCAGGGCGTCGCGGCGTACGTCACCGCGGTGGCGGGCGAGGTCGCCGCGCTGGGAGGCGGCGAGCAGGGTCAGCGAGCCGTACCGGGCGCCGTCCAGCGCGGTGTCCGGCACCAGTTCGTCGAGTGCGGCCGGATCGGCGGCGGGCAGCGGGCCCAGCTCGGGTTCGGACAGCGGCGGCCGGTCGCCGGTGATCCCGGTGGTGGCTGGTGCGGGGGTGTCGCGGGGTGGCTCGGGCGCGGACGGGGCGGCAGGCCTGGCACGGGACGCCGGGCGCGAGCCCGGCCCGGTGGCCTGGAGCGGGATCGGCGCCGGCGGGGAGGCCGCGGGGCGGGCCGGGGGCGGCTGCGGTGCGGGGGCGCCCCGCCGCGGCGGGGCCACCGCCCGGAGCGCCGAGGCGACCCGGTCATCGAGGGTGTCCGGGGTGTCGGACGGCCCGGCATCACGCACCGCGGCGCGTCCCTGGGCCTCCTCTCCCCCTCCCTCGCCGTACAACTGCCGCCACCAGTCGTCCTCCTGGCCGCACCCGGCCCCCTGCTGGTTCATGCGCCGTATTGTCCCTGCACGGCCGCGCCCTCAACAGGGCGCGAAAGAGCGTCCACCGGGCGGTCGGCCTCCCAAGAGTGACCGTCCGGCGGAGTCGGTGAGCAGCGCATGTCAGCGGCGCGGACCACGGACCGGCTGACCGAATCGCCGTGGGCGGCGGTCGGTTCGGCCGCGGTGTGACCGGTCCGTCCACCGCGGCCCCCTGCCACCCGCGCTCCGGCCGCCCGCCCGGCAAGCACTTCCGGGCCGCTTCCGGCACGCTGGGCCCATGAGAGTGTGCAGCGTACGAGCCGTCACGGGGCGTGCGCCCGCCGGGAGTGAGGCCGGCACGTGAGCGAGTGCGGCGGGCGGGCAGTGCAGGGGTGCGCGCTTCGCGAAGGCAAGCGGGCCGGGCGGAGTGCGGTTCGGCGCATGAGCGCGTGCGGCGAGCGGACCGCGGGAAGGCCTGGGCGGAGCGAGGGCGGGCGGGGCGGGCGAAGTGTGGCCGCCGTATGAGTGTGTGGCAGCTGGTCGCGGCCGGTCTGGTGATGCTGCTCGGGCTGCTCGGGGTGCTGGTGCCCGGTATTCCCGGGCCGCTGATCGTCTGGGCGGGTGTGATGTGGTGGACGCTGTCCGAGAGGTCCGCGCTCGCCTGGGTGGTGCTCATGGCCGCCACCGCCCTGCTGCTGCTCAATCAGGTGCTGAAGTGGCTGCTGCCGGCCCGCAATCTGCGGGCCGTGGGGACGCCGTACCGGGCCCTGTTCCTGGCGGGGGTGGCCGGCATCGTGGGGTTCTTCGTGATCCCGGTCATCGGCGGGCTGTTGGGCTCGGTCGGCGGTCTCTATCTGCTGGAGCGGATCCGGCTCGGCAGCCATGGCGACGCCTGGGCCTCGACCCGTACGGCTCTGCGGGCGATCGGGCTGAGCGTGCTGGTCGAGCTGTTCGCCTGTCTGCTGGTGGTCGGTGCCTGGATCGGGGCCGTGCTGGCGGGCTGAGGCGTCACCCGGCCCCGCCGGCCGTGGCGTATATGGGTGGCTTCGCCGCCGCCCCTGACGACTCCCCCACCCCGGGCATCTCGCCCGCCCCTGACGGCTCCCCCACCCCGGGCATCTCGCCCGCCCCTGACGGCTCCCCCACCCCGGGCATCTCGCCCGCCCCTGACGGCTCCCCCGCCCCGGGCTCCTCGTCCGACCTGGGTTTCTCGTCCGAGCCGGGTGTCTCATCCGGCTCGGGCATCTCGCCCGCCGGCAGCAGCCCGGCGCGCCACAGATGGTGCAGGGCGTAGGCACCCCAGGGCCGCCACGCGGCCGGGCCCGCCACCGCGCCCCGTTCCTGGCCCCACCCCGGTGTCGTCCCCACGTCGGGGTCGCCCAGTGCCCTCATCCTGAGGTACGCGGCGGCGCGCGGGCCGACTCCGGGCAGGGCGGCCAGCGCCCGCTCGGCGGCGCCGCGGTCCGCGCCCGCGTCCAGGGTGAGGGTGCCGTCGGCGAGTGCGGTGCACAGCGCGCGCACCGGCTCCTCGACCTCGGCGCCGGTCAGGTTCCCGGGCGCCGGGAAGAGGTGGGTGAGGCCGCCGTCCGCCGCGTCCAGCGGTTTGCCGTACCTCCGCACCAGCGCGGCGGCGTGCTCCGGCGGACCGCCGAGCACGGTCCGTACCGCCAGTTCCTCGGGGTCCGCGGCGCCGGGTGACCGCAGGCCCGGCCGTTCGGCCACCAGCGGGCCGAGCAGCGGATCGGCGCCGAGCCGCTCGGCGACCGCATACGGGTCGGCGTCCAGGTCGAACAGGCGACGGAGGCGCTGTACGGCCGTCGACAGATCCCGCAGGTCGGTCAGCCGCAGCCGGCACTCCAGCCAGCCGCCGTCCGTGCCGCGCGCCGCCGGGCACACCAGGCCCGCCGGCGGGCGACGCCGCCGGCGCGGCCCGGCGGGCTCGTCGACCTCGGCGATGCCGCTGCCGTGGGTGAGCCGCAGCGTACGGCGGTAGGTGCGCTCCCCGCGGGAGCCGCGGATCTCCTCGACTCCCGGCACCGCCCGCAGCTGCAGAAAGTCGAAGATCTCGGCGGCCGCGTACGGCCCGCGGTGGGCGAGGCGGAGCGGGATGCCGACGGGCGCGGAGCGGTCTGCCGAGCGGTCTGCGAAGCCGTCTCCCGGCCGCCGGGCCCCGGCTCCCGGCGCGGCCTCGGGGGTACGGCGGGCGGCGGCACCCCCGTTCCCGGCCGCCGCCCGCAGCTCGCTGGGCGTGCCCGCGTAGATCTCCCGGATCGTGTCGTTGAACTGCCGGATGCTGGCGAAACCGGCGGCGAACGCCAGCTCGGTGACCGGCAGCGCGGTGGTCTGCAGCAGTACCCGCGCGGTGTGTGCCCGGCGGGCCCGTGCCAGCGCCACCGGTCCGGCGCCGAGCTCCGCGGTCAGCTGCCGCTGCACCTGTCGCGGGCTGTATCCCAGCCGCCGCGCCAGTCCGCCGACGCCCTCCCGGTCGACCACGCCGTCCCCGATCAGCCGCACGGCCCGGCCGACCAGGTCGGCGCGCACATTCCACTCCGCGGACCCCGGCACTGCGTCCGGCCGGCAGCGGCGGCAGGCCCGGAACCCGGCCGCCTGCGCGGCGGCGGCCGACGGGAAGAACCGCACATTCACCCGCTTGGGAGTGACCGCCGGGCAGCTCGGCCGGCAGTAGATACCGGTCGTCACCACGGCGAAGAAGAATTCCCCGTCGAACCGGGCGTCCCGGCTGGTCACCGCTTCGTACCTGGCCTCGTCGTCCCTCACGCCCTCAGTGTGCGCCGGGCGCGGTGCCCCGGCTGGCGGAAATCGGACGTGGCGTTCGGGCGGGGAGGGCCGGCGCCGGGCGGCCCTCCCCTCCGCTCACCTCTGCGGCCCCCGCTTCCGCTCCATCAGGTGCCGGCCCAGCGCCTGCTTCTGCTTCCAGTCGCGGCGGATCGCGGCACGCACCCGGGCGTCCGTCTTCGCCACGATGCGCTGGTTCTCGCGCTGCAGCTTCCGGTAGCTCTCCAGCCGACGGGCGGGCAACTCCCCGCATGCGACGGCCTCTTGAACGGCGCAGCCCGGCTCCGCCTCGTGCGCACAGTCGTGGAAGCGGCACTCCTCGGCCAGCGTCTCGACATCCGAGAACGTCCGGGCGAGCCCGGACTCGGCATCCCACATCCCGACGCCGCGCAGCCCGGGGGTGTCGATCAGCACCCCGCCGCCGGGCAGCGCCCGCAGATCCCGGGTGGTCGTGGTGTGCCGGCCCTTGCCGTCCCGGTCACGGTTGGCCTGCACCAGCTGGACGCTCTCCCCGAGCAGTGCATTGACCAGCGTGGACTTGCCCGCACCGGACTGCCCCAGCAGGACGGACGTACCTCCGGCGAGGACGGCGGCGAGCACATCGAGCCCGTCCCCGGTCGTCGAGCTGACCGCCAGCACCTGCACCCCGGGCGCCGCGGTCTCGGCATCCTCGATGAGATACGCCAGACCGTCCGGATCCCCGGTCAGATCCGCCTTGGTCAGCACGACCACCGGCTGCGCGCCGCCCTCCGTGGCGAGCCCGGAGGCGTGCGGCGGGCCCTCGGCGCCCGCGCTGGACATCGCCAGCGCGAGGAACCGCTCGATCCGCCCGAGGTCCAACTGGTCCGCGAGCGAGACGCAGATGACGATGTGGTCGATGTTGGTGGCCAGCACCTGGCCCTCGGAACGCTTCGACGAGGTCGACCGCACGAACGCGGTCCGGCGCGGCAGCAACGCCCGTACGACACCGTCGACATGATCGCCGCTGCGCCCGTTCTCCAGGTCGATCACGGCCCAGTCGCCGGTGCACGGCACCCGCATCGGGTCGCGGGTCGCCACCAGCGCGGTGTCCGCCAGAACGGTACGGGTGCCGTCGCCGTGTGCCACCACGGCATCCACCCGACCGCGGTCCACACGGACGATACGGCCGGGCACCAGCCCCGGCCCGGTAAAGGGGGTGAAACTCTGCGCGAACCCGTCATCCCAGCCATAGGCGGTCAGCGGGTGTGCAGCAGAGAGAGTGAGGTCGAACAACGGGATGACCCTTCGAGAAGGAGCGGTCCCGGCCGTGCGCGCGAGGCGCACACGAAGAGAAAGTGACGTCGAGTCAGCCGGAGACCACAGGGAGGGAGTTGATGATCTTCTGGATGCGGGCAGCGCCCTTCGCAACGACAGTCATCAGTACTCACCTCCCGCATTTCTCCACAGCCGACGGCGACAGCCTCCGGCCGTCCTCCCGAACGCTGCAGACTGTAGAACGGTCCCGCGCGTCGGCGCCAGCCATTTATTCGGCCCCGGTTTTCAGCGGTGCGCCAGGGCCGCCCGGACGCGGCGTCCGGGCGGCCGTGGGAGTCATCGCTCAGCGTTGCCCCGGCGCGCCCCTCCCCCTGAAGCCCTCAGACCTCCAGACCGCCAGGCCTCCAGACCGCCAGGCCTCAGGCGCCCGTGGCACCGTCGATGCGCTCCCTGAGCAGATCCGCATGGCCGTTGTGGCGTGCGTACTCCTCGATCATGTGGACCAGGATCCAGCGCAGCGACACCCCCTGGTCCCCGACGAATCCGGCCTCCCGCTCCGAGAGGGTGCCGGAGTCGTCGAGCGAAGCGGTGGCGATCAGCTCGCGGCTCCGGGCGACCTCCGCGCGCCAGTCGGCCAGCGCCTCGTCGATCCCGCGGTCGGGGGCGAGGGTGAAGCCGTCGCCCTTCTGCGCCTCGTACACCGGCGGTATGTCCTGTCCGGCGAACACCCGCTGGAACCAGTTGCGTTCGACCTCCGCCAGATGCTGGACCAGGCCCAGCAGCGTCATGGTGGACGGCGCCACCGAGGCCTGGCGGACCTGCCGGTCGTCCAGGCCCGCGCACTTCAGCGGGAGCGTGGCACGGTGGAACTCCAACCAGCTCTCCAGCATGGTGCGTTCATCTGCGTGCGGGGGCGGAACGGGCCGCCCGTCCGGTGTCATTCCCATGCTCCTCAGCCTTGCACAGGCCACTGACAACGACGCCGTGTCCCGTTTGAGGCTGGCCACGGCGATGAGGCTCGGCCTCCGCCCGGGCGCCAAGGTCGCCGTCCACCCGCATCGGACGCGCCGAGCACAGAGAGCGGCTGAGCATTGCTCAATAGCGCAGGAGCAGGGCGTTGCGGAGGCGCACGGCACCGAGACGGCCGACCACCTCGCGGTGGAGCACAATGCTAAATATGGGTCATGACGGAAATTTTCGGGCGAGAAGGTGACGATTCTCCGGCGTCACCACGCTCCCCGGGACGGCGCCTGCGCTCGCTGCTGAACGGTCACAGCGTCGCGGGCCGAGTATGGGTGCTGCAGCTCGCCCTCGCGGTGCTGCTGGTCGTCGCGGCCGTCCTGGCGCTCGTCTTCCAGGCACAGGCCGCCGGCACCCGGGAAGCCCGTCAGCTCCCGGTCGTCGGGGCCGAGTCCTTCGCCCCTGCGCCGGGCACCCGCGCCGCCATGCGGTCCGCGGACCCCAGCGCACTGCTGCAGCCCCAGGCGGAGGCGGCCCGGAAGGCCTCCGGCGTCGACCACATCGTCGGGTTCCGTCCCGACGGCATCCGCTGGCCCCACCCCGATCCACGGCTGATCGGCAAGCCCGTCGTCGTCGGCGGCTACCAGCGGGCGCTCCAGGGAGAGCCCTCCACCTTCACCTCGGCCCTCGGCCCCGCGGTGCGCACGCCGGTCCCGGTGCTCGAACGCAGCGGCGAGCTCGTCGGGCCGGTCTCCGTCGGGATCCGCGTCCAGCGGGCGAACGCCCAGGTGGTGGACCAGCTGCCGCTGCTGCTCGGCTCCGCCGCCGGGGCGCTGCTCCTGGTGACCGGCGGGGCCGCCCTGGTGAGCCGTCGGCTGCGCCGGCAGACGCGCGGACTGCATCCGGCCGAGATGCGGCGGAGGTACGACCACCACGACGCGGTGCTGCACGCCGTACGGGAGGGAGTACTGATCCTCAGCAGTGACGGGCGGCTGCTGCTGGCCAACAACGAGGCCCGGCGGCTGCTCGAACTGCCCGCGGACGCCGAACGGCGCCCGGTCACCGACCTCGGCCTGGAACCGCAGCTGAGCGCGCTGCTCTCGTCGGGGCGGGCGGCGACGGACGAGGTGCTGCCGGCGGGTGACCGGCTGCTCGCGGTGAACGTACGGCCGACCGCCCCCCACGGCGGGGCCGCCGGGACCGTGGTGACGCTGCGGGACACCACCGAACTGGGGGCGCTGGCCGGCCGGGCGGGCGTGGACCAGGAGCGGCTGAAGCTGATCTACGACGCGGGGCTGCGGATCGGCACCACGCTGGACGTGGGGCGCACCGCCGAGGAGCTGGCCGCGGTCGCGGTGCCCCGGTTCGCCGATGTGGTCACCGTCGAGCTGCTGGAGCCGGTGCTGCGGGGCGACGAACCGGCGGCCGGGGCGAGCGCCGAACTGCGGCGGATGGCGGTCGACGGGGTCCCCGAGGAATCGGCGATCTACCGGGTCGGCGAGGTGCTCCGGTATGCGCCCGGTACGCCGATGGCGACGGGCCTGACGAGCGGCCGGCCCGTCCTCGTCGGGGATCTGCGCGGCTCGGACGCATGGCGGCGGCAGGATCCGGAGGGCACCCAGCGGGTGCTGGACTCCGGTATCCGGTCGCTGATCGCCGTACCGCTGCAGGCCCGGGGCGTGGTGCTGGGGCTGGCCAATTACTGGCGGTCCGCGGCTTCCGACGCCTTCGAAGAAGAGGACCTGGCCTTCGCCGAGGAGCTGACCGCGCGGGCCGCGGTCGCGGTCGACAACGCCCGCCGCTACACCCGCGAACACACCACGGCCGTCACCCTGCAGCGCAGTCTGCTGCCGCAGACCCTGCCCGAGCAGTCCGCCCTGGAGGTCGCCCACCGCTATCTGCCCGCGCACGCCGGGGTGGGCGGAGACTGGTTCGACGTCATCCCGCTGCCCGGCGCCCGGGTCGCGCTGGTCGTCGGTGATGTCGTCGGACACGGGCTGCATGCCGCGGCCACCATGGGCCGGCTGCGGACCGCGGTCCACAACTTCTCCGCCCTCGACCTGCCGCCCGACGAGCTGCTGAACCACCTGGACGAACTGGTCACACACATCGATACGGACGAGGCGCGGGCGGCCGGCCTCGGCAGCGGCGGCAGAGGTGCCGACGACCACGAAGGGCCCTGGTCGGGCGGCACGGACGGCGACACCGAAGGGGTACCGGCGCACCTGGGAGGCACCGGTATCACCGGCGCGACCTGCTTGTACGCCATCTACGATCCGGTCACCGGCCGGGTCACCCTGGCCACCGCGGGACACCCCGGACCGGCCGTGATCCGCCCCGCCGGCACCGTCTCGTTCCCCGAGGTGCCCGTCTCCCCGCCCTTGGGACTGGGCGGCAGCGTGCCGGTGGAGATCACGGAGCTCACGCTGAGCGAGGGCTCCCGGCTGGTGCTGTACACCGACGGGCTGGTCGAGAACCGGGACCGCGATATCGCCACCGGACTGGAGCAGCTGCGTACGGCCCTGGCGGCCGGGGTGGACCGCACCCCCGAGGAGACCTGTTCGGCGGTCCTCGACGCGATGCTGCCCGACCACCCCAGCGATGACATCGCCCTCCTGGTGGCCCGTACCCAACTGCTGGAGCCCGCCCGGGTCGCCGAATGGGAGGTGCCCTCCGACCCGGCGGCCGTCGCCCCCGTCCGGGCGGCCTGTCTGCGCATGCTGGAGTCCTGGGGGCTGGCGGCGATCGACTTCACCACCGAGCTGATCCTCAGCGAGCTGATCACCAATGCCATCCGCTACGGCGCCCAGCCGATCCGGGTCCGGCTGCTGTACGACCGCGCCCTGATCTGCGAGGTCTCCGACGGCACCAGCGCCTCTCCGCATCTGCGCCGGGCCGCCACCACGGACGAGGGGGGCCGTGGTCTCTTCCTCGTCGCCCAGTTCGCCCAGCGCTGGGGCACCCGTTACACACCGGGCGGCAAGGTCATCTGGACCGAGCAGTCCCTCGACGGCGGCCGTCCGGAACCCGGACCTGACTCGGCCGAGGACGTCCTCGACCAGTGGGACGACGTCCCTGCGCTGTGACGGTGCCGGGCGGGGGCGCGGGGCGGGCGCCGGTCGCGGATTCGCCGGTCGCGGGTCGCGGGTCGCCGGTCGCCGGTCGCCGGTCGCGGGATGCCACCGCTTGTAGCCCGCCCTCGCCGTACCCCCGCGCCGCGGCTGCCGGATGCAGCCCCCTTGCCGCCTGGCTAAGCTCGGTGAGGGGGCCGACTACTGATCTTGGAGGCTCCCATGGTGCAGCTGCCCGAAGCGCGAGATCTGGCTCCGCGTCTGGCCGTCGGTGCCTTCATCCTGGATTCCGGGCTGACGCTGCTGCGGGCCGACCGGGCGACCGCCGAGGGCGTGCACAGCATGGCGTGTGTGGGCTATCCGTTCCTGACCAAGATCCGCGCCGAGCAGTTCACCCGGCTGCTGGCATGTTCCGAACTCGCGGTCGGCGGTGCCCTGCTGGCGCCGCTCGTCCCCACCCGGCTGGCCGGACTCGCGCTGACCGGGTTCTCCGGCGGGCTGGTCGGGCTGTACCTGCGGACTCCCGGGATGCGGCAGCCGGGGAGTCTGCGGCCGACCCAGGAGGGCACTCCCCTGGCCAAAGACGTCTGGATGCTGGGCATCGGACTCGGGTTCCTGGGTGCGGCGGGCCGACGGCGGCGGGCCGCGGTGTCCCGGTACCGGCGCGCGGCCTTTGCCCGGCGCCGCAGGTGCTGGTGCCGGGGCTGAGCTGAGCCCTACGATCTTCGCCGGAGACCGGCGCACGGGGCGCTGATCTCCGGCGAAGACGAAGGGTCTGCCGGCCGCCGTCAGCGGGTGGCCGGCTCCGGATAGAACTCCCGTGGCCGGCCGCGGTGGTCCTTGAGCCGGCCGAGCAGGCTCGCCGGATACTCGATGAACCAGTAGCTCGCCGCCGCCACGGGCAACGCCACGAGGAACACGACCAGCAGGGCCAGCGGGAAGCCCGACTGGCCGGCGGGCAGCAGGCCGGCGTTGTGGAGCTGGAGCATGACCGGCTCGTGCCAGATGAAGAGGCTGTAGCTGACCAGTCCTACGGCGGTCAGCCAGCGGGCCCTCAACAGACCCTGCCAGAAGGTCTGTTGGCGTACGTGGAGGGTGGTGAAGATCAGCACCACCCACAGGGCCGAGGCGATCGGGTGGTAGAAGGTGAAGGTGAAGTTCTCCGGCGCGGAGTCCAGGGAGAGGGCGAACAGTCCGGCCAGTGCGAGCCCGGCCAACGGCAGTGCGGTGCGCGAGCCGAGGCGGCCCCGGTCACCGAGGGCGGCCGTCAGCACGGCCAGCCCCATACCGGCCGCGAAGCCGCCGAAGCGGGCCTGCGGGCCGAAGTACACCACCCAGTCGGTGTGCGGCACCCCGAACCGGTAGTGGGCGACGGCGATCCAGGCGAGCGGCGCGGCGTACAGGAACAGACACCCCGCCGCGCACACCGCCACCCGGGTACGGCGCCGGCGCAGCGGACGGCAGGCGCGGACCGCCAGCGGGCCGAGCGCCACCAGCACGAGGTAGAAGAGCACCTCCAGCGACAGCGACCAGGTGGGGCCCAGGGTGTAGAAGATCCGCTGCTGGTCGAAGACATGGGTGAAGGTGAGGTGCTCGACCAGGTCCCGCCAGTTGCCCGGCAGGGTGGGGTTGCGGCTCGCCCAGACGACCAGCACCGCCAGGAAGTACAGCGGCAGGATCCGGATCGCCCGCCGGAAGAGGAACACCCGGGCCGGCCGGGTCGAGCGCCCGTCGAGGGCGGCGCGGGCGTACGACAGCGTCAGCAGATACGCGGACAGCACGAAGAAGAGGTCGATGACTTCGAGGGAGAAGGCGGCGCCGAGGACCGGGGTGTCGACCGGCGGATGGCTGCCTTGCGCGTCATAGCGGAAGTACTGCTGCCAGACGTGGAAGGCGACGGTGCTGAGCGCGGCGAGCCCGCGGAAGCCGTCGATGGCACTGGCCCGGCCGCGGGCCGGAGCGGTGTCCGTGCTGCTCATCGACGCGCCACCGCCTTCGCGGCGGCGGCCCGCGGGGTGACCCGCCACTGCCGGTCCCCCAACGCCTCCTTCAGATGGGCCTGTCGGGCCACCATGTTCTTGAAGTGGCTGTAGAAGAAGGTCGAGACGAGCAGATAGGACCAGAACCACCGGCCGCGGGACCGGAGTTCGGGGACCGCCATCCGCCAGGCGAACAGCGCCTGCACCGGCCCGGCCGCCATGGTGAACAGCACGGCCAGTACGCACACCGGCACCGCCCAGTCGAGCCGCTGCAGCCCGCCGGCCTTCCAGGCCGAGTACAGCAGGATGGGCAGGATCTGCAGCGTCAGCCACGGCTGCACCTCTCGCCAGCCCAACAGGACGAAGAGACCCAGCTTCTGACGGGCCGTGAACGCCGGTGAGCGCAGGCTCCGCCACAGATGCCTGAGCGAGACCTGGAGCCAGCCCTGCGCCCAGCGGGAGCGCTGGTTCCACAGCGCCTTCAGGGTGGTGGGCGCCAGTTCACGGGAGATGAGGGTGCGGTCGACGGCGAAGCGGGCACCCTCGCCCAGGGCGCGCAGCGTCGAGTCGATGTCCTCGGTCAGCATCGAGCCGTGCATCCGGGTGCGGGCGAGCAGATCCGTACGCCAGAATCCGTTCGAGCCGCCGAACACGCCGAAGCCGTACAGCCGGGTGCGGCCCGGGTGGCTGACCGCGTAGATCGCCTCGAACTCCACCGCCACCAGCTCGGCGACCCGGGAGCTCTCGCCGTTGCGGATCACGCAGTGCCCCTGGACGACGTCATGGCCGTTGGACAGCCAGTGCCAGGCGTCCCGGAACGCGGTGGGTGCCGGGTGGTGGTCGGCGTCGAAGATGCCGACGAACTCCCCGCGGACCCGGGTGACCGCGGCATTGATGTTCTGCGCCTTGGAGGTGCTGCCCGCGACCGGCAGCAGCACCAGCCGGGGGTCCCGGGCCGCGATCTCGCGGAGGGTGTCCTCGACGGGCAGCGGATGCGGTGTGTTGTAGGCCAGCAGGATCTCCAGCTCACCGGGGTAGTCGAGGCGGAGGAACGACTCGACGGTCTCGACGATGGTGGCGGCCTCATTGGGCAGATACGCGGCGATGACGGCGCTGGCCGGCGGGTACGGCGCGCCGGGTGACTCGGGACGGGCGGCCGCGTCGAGGGAGAAGAGGCACTCCAGGACGATCAGCAGCGCGGACAGCACCAGCCCGGCCACCACCACCCAGTACATGGCGGAGCCGAGGTCCCAGCCCAGCGCGTACGTCTGCAGGTAGAGCACGAACGGCACCGCGACACCGAGCAGCAGCGCCAGCACCGGGGAGAGCGCCGAGAGGGCGGGCCGGATCAGCGCGCTCAACGACGCGCGCCGGTGGCGGTGCGGTGTGCCGCGCATCCAGGGCGCGTACCGGACCGGGCGCAGATCCCGGTGGCGCAGCGCCTCTTGGACCGCGTCGCGGGCCTGGCCGGTGGCGCGGTCGCCGTCCGTGCAGCCGGTCAGGGGCAGCCAGCCGATCGCCGGAGTGAGGCGGACGTTCTCGTCGGCGACGATGAACCGGGTACCGGCGACGGTCGCGGCGAACTTCTCCAGCCCGCGGCGGGCCGTCTCCTCGTCGACACCGGGCAGCAGCATCAGCAGATGGCCGTCGTCGTCCCAGCCGAGCCGGTCGCAGAAGCTGCCGAGCCGCTCGGCGACGCCCGCCAGCCGCTCGGCGACCTCGCGGCGTATTCGCTGTCCGAGCCGAGCCTCCAGGGCGGCCATCTCGGCCACCCGGACCACGGCGAGCACCCCGCCGCTCCGGGCGGCCTCGGGGCGCTGCAACTCGCGGTCGAGCTCGTCCAGGAAGTGCGCGTGCGAGTACAGGCCGGTGCGCGGGTCGCGCGGCAGGTTCTCGACCGGTACGGGGACCCGCCGGAGCTTGGCCTCGATACGGGCGGACAGCTCGACCGGGTCGGAGGCTTCCGGAATGCAGTCGTCGGCGCCGTGGCGCAGCATGTCCGCCACTCCGGAGGGCTCCGGGCCGTCGGTGACCATGAGCAGCGGCAGCGCCCGCCCGGCGGGGGCGGTGCGGACCTCACGGATCACGTCGAGGCCGCCCTCGTCGTGGGCGCCGGGTGCGCCCCGGTCGTCGAGGGCCACGATGGCGTCCGGCTGCGCCTGCGCCATCCGCCGGTCGACGTCGCCGGGCGGGGCGTGGCTGACCTCGTGGCCGGTGGCGCGCAGGGTCCGGGTGAGCCGCTCCCGGCGCGGTCCCGGAGCGCCGACCACCAGCACATGCCCGCCGCTCCGGGGGGCGTCGGCCGGGGCGGTGGGGACGGAGTGGTCCACAGCGTCGAGCAGGGCCGTGGGTGAGCCCTGGGAGGTGTTGCGGTGCGAAGTGAGCACCTGGGGATGTCCTTTCGTGCAAGGAGGCATGCGAAAGCGGGCCCGGACCGCCGCATCGGCGGCAGTGGTCCGGACCTAGCTGAATGTCAGATGCATGACGCGTGCGCGGTTCGCGGTCGCTCTTCGGGTCCGTCTCTCCGCGGTACGGACGCGGGCGCGCGGGCGCACGGCTGCTAAGGCAGGCTCCAAGCCTCGGAACGCACGGGCGCGTTCCAGCACTGATCGCATATATGGGGTCCCATCCTGATCGGATTGTGGGGGAGGACCGAATGTCAGGTGTGTCGTCGACCGGCCCCGCGCAGCGGAGTCGGGCGGCAACGCCAGCCTCGACGACCACTGTGACACCACATCTGCATCTGCGTAACACTCTGATTACGTCAAGCCGTCCGCACGGTCTCAACGCATCGCTACCGCCCGGTAAGCACCGAGGCATCGGCTATACCCAGTAAGCGAGTTGATGGGTGAAATCGGACAGATCGCGCACATCTCCCACCGGCCCGCCCGCGCGGCCTCTCCCGCCTTCGAGTCGAAGAGGAACTGGAGATTCGTACCTATCGACCATCTGTTAATCTGCCCGCTCCTGGATGTTCCTCCATGTCGTCTCCCCCCAAGCACCCCTCGTTCGCCGGGTGCAGCGAGGTGCCCCGTACGTGTACAGCACTCCCTTCTCCCCCGCCGAGGCCAGATCCGCGCGGGCCCGGGTGGGCCTGAGTACGGCTCAGGTCGCCCAGGCCATGACGGCGTGCGGCACGCCGGTCCGCCCCGAGCTGGTCGAGGCCTGGGAGTACGGCTCCCAGCTGCCGACCGAGCCGCAGCTGTTCGTCCTGGCCGATGTGCTGTGGTGCCCGCCGACGGCGCTGATGGGCGTCGAGCCGCGGACCCTGGCCGAGCACCGGATGGCCCGCCAGATGAGCGTGGAGCGGCTGTCGCAGCTGATCGGCATGGACCCGGCCCTGTACTGGGCGGCGGAGTCGGCACAGCAGTGGAGCGGCGACTACCGGCAGACCAAGGCACTGGTGGAGGCGCTGGGGCTGTCGCTGCGGAAGCTGATCGGAGTGATGGGCCGGGACGAGGAGCTGGCCGGGCATCTGCGGGCGGCCATCGACGGGCGCTGGAAGACGCATGTCGGGCCGGTCACCAAGATCACCACGTTGAGCAAGACGCGGGTGGGGGACGCGCTGCGCACGATGCATGCGGAGTTCGCGGAGTTCTCCGAGCGCTACATGGGGCATGTGGTGGCGCGGAACGACGACTCCCGGCTCAAGGAGGTCGCGGCCGAGCGCTCGGCGTATCTGCGCCGGCTGGTCGACCACTTCTGGGAACTGATCGGGGACGCGGGCGAGGCGCCGCCGTTCAACACCGTGCCCACCTACTGACGCAGGCCGGTGCGGGCACCGGCAAAAGCGGGCGGGGAGGGAACCGGACAACCGGTTCCCTCCCCGCCCGCGGCCGTTGACGGACTCAGTGGCCGGGTATCCCCCAGTCCGGCCCGCCCTGCGGGTGGTGCGGGCCCGGAGGGTTGGCCGGGCCCGGCCGGTGGTGCGCCTGCGGGGCGTACGGCTCCGCCGGACCGTGCGCACCGAACGGCTCGTGCGCGTCCGCCGGTTCGTCGTCGCCCTCGATCTCGTCCCAGTCGATCTCCATCGTCTTACGGCGCGTGAAGACGTTGAAGAAGAGGTTCAGCAGAACGGCGGTCAGGCTGCCCAGCGTGATCCCGCTGTTGAGGACCGCCCGGACGTCCTCCGGCATCCGCGCGAAGAACGGCTCGACCGCGTTGGGAAGGAGTGCGGCGGCGAGGCTGACCGCGAGGATCAGGGCGTTGCGCTCCTCGCGCAGATCCACCTTGCCGAGGATCTGGATACCGACCGCGGCGACCATGCCGAACATCGCGATCGCGGCACCGCCGAGCACCGGATGCGGAATGGCGGCCACCACGCTGCCCGCCTTCGGCAGCAGCCCCATCACAATCATGAAGCCGCCGGCCGCGACCACCACGAACCGGCTCATGACCTTCGACATCCGCACCAGGCCGATGTTCTCGGCGAAAGCCACGTAGGGGAAGGAGTTGAAAACACCGCCGAGGACGGTGGCGACACCATCGGCGCGCAGCGCATTGGCGACGGTGGCGTTGTCGACCTTTTTACGGGTGATCTCCCCGATGGCGTACACGTCCCCGGTCGTCTCCACCATGGTGATCAGCATGACGACGACCATGGCGATGATCGGGAACAGCTCGAACTTCGGCATTCCGTAGTGAAACGGGGTGCTGACGCCGAACCAGGCGGCATCCTTCACGCCGCCGAAATCCACATCACCGAGGAGCCAGGCGACGGCGGTACCGGCGACCAGGCCGAGCAGGACGGCGAGGCTGCTGAGGATCGGCTTCCCGAGCCGGACGACGAGCAGGATGAAGAGCAGGGTCCCCAGCGCGTAGGCGAGGTTCTTGGGGTCGCCGTATCCGGGGTGTCCGATCAACTGCGCACCGCCGGCCGCGTCCTTCAGGCCCTGCGGGATCAGGGTGAGGCCGATGACGGTGAGGATCGTGCCGATGACGATCGGCGGGAAGTACTTCACCAGCTTGCTGAAGAAGGGCGCGAAGAGGAAGGTCGCTATGCCCGCGGTGATCACCGCGCCGTAGACGACGAGCAGACCGGCGGTGCCGCCGCCCGCGCCCAGACCGATGGCGATCATCGGGGAGACCGCGGTGAAGGTGACGCCCTGGACCAGCGGCAGCCTGGCGCCGATCTTCCAGACGCCGAGGGCCTGGATGATCGAGGCGACACCGCAGGTCAGCAGGTCCGCGTTGATCAGATAGACGAGCTCCTCGCGGGAGAGACCCAGGGCGTTCCCGAGGACGATCGGGACGATCACCGCTCCCGCGTAGAACGCGAGGACGTGCTGGAATCCGTAGAGGGTGAGTTTGCCGACGGGGAGTACCTCGTCGACGGGGTGAGCCCGCTGCGGGGAGAACTGCTCGGGGTCGTGTCGGGAGACTCGTGCCATCTCTGCCTTGCCTTCGGGAGGTAGGTGAATAAGAAGGGACCGGCCCGTCGTGTCCCGGAGGACGGACGGGCCGGCTGGGTCTTACAAAGCCGACGTTCAGCGGTGTTACCGACACCACGTAGCCCTGCACTGCACTGTGCAGTCCTGGGTTCCACAGGACTTCTTTCGACCAGTGCAGCAAATTCCGGCATTTCCATGGAATTTGCAGGTGGGACCAATCGGAGCGCTCACCCTAGTTGACCTGTGCCCTTTCTCGCGAGTAACCGGTCGTATTCGCTCGCATAAAGGGTGATCATGACCCGAAATGCCGTTTTGAGAAGGGGACTTTGTGTGCCACGTGCGCTGCCGCGCCGACAGGCGGAGCCCGGCTCTCGGCCGTAGCATTTTGGTATGGCTGAGCGGCAGGATGCGCCCACCGCGCCGGAACTCGTCATCGAGTCCGACGGCAGCACCCAGGTGATGAGCCCCAGCCGCGTCTACCACGTCGGGCGGGACCCCGCATGTGAACTCGTGCTGCACGACGCCCGGGTTTCCTGGCATCACGCGGTACTGCGCACCAAGTCGGGCCACTGGACGGTGGAGGACGAGGGCAGCACCAACGGCACCTTCGCCGACGGGCGGCGGGTCCAGGAGACCGGTATCGGGCCGGGCAGTGTCATCCGGTTCGGCAACCCCGCGGACGGTCCGTGTGCGGTGCTCTCCAGGGTGTCACCACCGCCGGCACCGCCGGCCGCTCCGGCGGCGCCCACCCCGCCGGCACCGCCGACCCGCACCGAGCGGCCCTCCGCCGTCTCGCACCCGGCCGGCACGCACACCTTCCGCCAACCCAGCTCCGTAAGGCCGCTGCCGGCCGCCCGGACCACCCGGATCGGCCGCGCGCCCGAGAACGACCTGGTCGTCGACGACCTCTCGGTCTCCCGCCGGCACGCGGAGCTGCGCGCCGGCGCCGAGGGCTTCGAGATCGTCGACCTGGGCAGCCACAACGGCACCTACCTCAACGGCCAGCCGGTGCACCGGGCGCCGATGATCCCCGGCGATATCGTCGGCATCGGCCACTCCGCGTTCGCCCTGGTCGGCGATGAACTCCAGGAGTTCATCGATACCGGTGAGGTGTCGCTGGACGTGCAGGACCTGGCCGTACGGGTCGACAACGGCAGAAAGACGCTGATGGAGCAGGTGTCCTTCCCGGTGGGTGAGAAGACGCTGCTCGCCGTGGTCGGACCGAGTGGTGCGGGCAAGTCGACGCTGCTCAACGCGCTGACCGGACTGCGCCCCGCGGACGACGGCACAGTGCTCTACGACGGCCGTGACCTCTACCGCGACTACGCCGAGCTGCGCCAGCGCATCGGACTCGTCCCGCAGGACGACATCCTGCATCTGCAGCTGACCGTGCGCCGGGCCCTCGGCTACGCCGCGGAGCTGCGCTTCCCCGAGGACACCGCGAAGGCCGAGCGGCAGGCGCGGGTCGACGAGGTGATCCATGAACTGGGCCTCGACCAGCGGGTGAACCAGCCGATCCACAGCCTCTCGGGCGGCCAGCGCAAGCGCGTGAGCGTGGCCCTGGAGCTGCTGACCAAACCGTCGCTGCTCTTCCTCGACGAGCCGACCTCCGGACTCGACCCCGGGATGGACCGCTCCGTGATGCACATGCTGCGCGGTCTGGCGGACGACGGCCGTACGGTCATCGTCGTCACGCACAGCGTGCTGAGCCTGGACGTCTGCGACCGGCTGCTGGTCCTGGCACCGGGCGGCACCATCGCCTACTACGGGCCGCCACAGGAGGCACTGGCCTACTTCGGGTACGAGCAGTGGCCGGAGGCGTTCGAGGCCTTCGAGAACGACAAGGAGCGTGACTGGGCAGGTCACTTCCGCGCCTCGCCCCAGCACCGGCGCTATGTCGCCGCGGACTCCCATCAGCCGCCGCACGCCCCTGAGGCCCCGGCGGGCCCGGTGACCGCGCCGAAGGCGCAGAGCTGGGGCAAACAGCTGCACACCCTGGTCCGGCGCTATGCGGCGGCGCTGACCGCCGACCGGACCTTCCTGATCATCATGGTCGCGCTGCCGTTCGTGATGGGAGCGATGGCGCACGCCCTGGCCGGGTCCACCCTCACCCAGGACTCGGCGGTCAACGCGCTGCTGATCCTGTGCGTCGGAGCGGTGCTGACCGGCGCCGCCAACGCGGTACGGGAGCTGGTCAAGGAGCGGACCATCTATCAGCGGGAGAGAGCCGTCGGCCTGTCCCGCTCGGCGTATCTGATGTCCAAGGTGCTGGTACTGGGGCTGATCACGGTCGTCCAGGCCGTGGTGCTGACCCTGGTGGCGCTGATCGGCGTCAAGCTGAACGCACCGGGCGGCAAAGGGGTGTTGCTGCCGCCGCTGATCGAAATCACCCTTGCGGTGGCGCTGTTGGCGTTCACCGCCATGATGCTCGGCCTGTTCGTTTCCGCGCTGGTGCGGAAGGAAGAGGTCACCATGCCGCTGCTGGTCCTGCTCGCGATCATCCAGGTCGTGTTCTGCGGTGCGCTGCTCAAACTGAACGGTGTGCTGGTGCTGGAGCAGCTGGCGTGGCTGGTGCCGTCCCGGTGGGGGCTGGGGGCCATGGCAGGCACCATCGATCTGCACCACATCATGCCGCAGGGGACCGCGGACCCGCTGTTCCAGCACAAACCGGGGATCTGGCTGCTGAACATGGGCATGATGCTCGTGCTCTCCCTGCTTCTCGGATTCGTGGTCGTCAAGCTGCTGCGGCGGCACGAGCCCGAGATCATGCGCAAGTAGCGCCGTGGAGCCGCCTGTGACCTCGCCGGAATTCCTCCCCAGCCATGTCGTCCCCCCGGAGGGTATGGCGACCTGGTCGGCCCCCGACACCACCCGGCCGTCCGCACCGCTCGACCCCCTGCTGCCGGTCCAGATCATCGACCGCCGCGGCGACTGGGCGCGGGCGCTGTGCTCCAACGGCTGGTCGGCATGGGTCGACGGCCGGCTGCTGCTGGCCGTGCCGCGCGAACCGCCGGCCGCCGCGCAGCCCGGCGCCCGGACCGCGGACCCCCGTCCGCTGCTGAGCGCCGCGGAGGGCGAACTGAGCCGGTACCGCAAGCTGATCGAGGAGCTGGCCGCCGGGCAGCTGGACGGCGAATCCTTCGTCAGGCGCACCCGCGGCACCCGGCTGGGAGTCGTCGTGGACGGCGATGCGGTCTGGCTCTACGACGCACGGCACGAGCGCTGGTGCTACTGCGACGGGGTGTCGCTGCAGACGTACGCGGTGACGGCGGGGCCGTCGTCGCGGTCCGGGGAGCGGGAAGGGGCCGGGGCGGGCCCGGAGACACCGGACGAGCGGGGACCGGCGGCGGATCAGCCGACCCCCTCGGCCGATGGAGAACCCGGACGGGAACCGGACCCCGCGGCGCCGGACCCCACGGCGCCGGGCCCCCCGGACGGGCCGTCGGCACCGCCCCCTGACCCCGGCCGGACCCGCGCGCTCCACCCCGGCGAGACGCCGCCCCCGCCGCCGAACCCCGTGGGTGAGATCCGGTGAACGGGGGGCCCGGCCGGCCTCATGAGCGCTCCACCGCTCCCGACTCCTCCGGGCTGCGCGGGCGGCGGATCGCCGAGTATCTGCTGCAGGACGAGATCGGCCGGGGCGGGATGGCGGTGGTCTACCGCGCGGAGGACCTGCGGCTCGGCCGCACCGTGGCGGTGAAGCTGCTGGCGCCCGAGCTCGCCCGGAACGACACCTTCCGGCAGCGCTTCGCCCATGAGTCGCGGGTCGCCGCGGCGATCGACCACCCGCATATCGTGCCGGTCTTCGAGGCCGGGGAGACCGAGGGCGTGCTCTACATCGCGATGATGTACGTCCGGGGGCGGGATCTGCGGGCACTGCTCGACCGCGACGGGCCGCTGTCGCTGGAGACCACCTGCCGGATCGCCCTCCAGGTGGCCTCCGCGCTGGACGCCGCCCATGCGCACGACCTGGTGCACCGGGACGTCAAACCGGGCAACATCCTGATCGCCGAGGGCACCGACAGCGACCGCCCCGAGCACGCCTACCTCACCGACTTCGGGCTAACGAAGAAGTCCCTGTCGCTGACCGGGTTCACCAGCGTCGGCCAGTTCGTCGGCACGCTGGACTATGTGGCGCCCGAGCAGATCTCCGGCCGCCCGGTGGACGGCCGCTGCGACGTCTACAGCCTGGCCTGCGTCCTGTTCGAGATGCTGACGGGGGCGCCGCCGTTCCGCCGCGACGACGACATGGCGCTGCTGTGGGCGCATCAGTACGATCCGCCGCCGGCCCTGACGGAGCTGCGGCCGGATCTGCCGGAGGCCGTCGACGCGGTGTTCGAGCAGTCCCTGGCCAAGGCCCCCGAGAACCGCTACGAGACCTGCCGGGGTTTCGTCGCGGCACTGCGCGCGGCGGGACGGGCCGCGGTGCCCCCGGTGGCGGCCGGCACCCCCCAGGCTCACCCCATGACGCAGGTCGACGCCCAGGCGGACCAGGGCGGCCGGCGCAGCGCGGCGCCCCCGCCACCGCCGCGCTGGGCGACCCCGATGTTCCCGGGCCGCGCGGGGTAGGGCGGGCAGGCCGTCACGGCTTCGGTGCCTCGGGCGGCTTCCGTGTCCCGGGCGGCTCCCGTACCTCACCCGGATGCCGTACGCCCCGCGCCAGCAGGCTGCCGAGGAAGCCGAAGACCAGCCCCCAGACGAGGCCCGCCCCCACCAGCCGGAGCAGCTGCGGTTCCAGGGTGATCTCGCCGCCCAGGTCGCCGCCGAGGTCGCCGACGCCGATCACGGAGAGCCCGTAGTGGGCGGAGATCCGGGTGAGCAGTCCGACGACGAACAGGGTGAGCGCCAGCGCGACGGCCAGCTCCACGGCGTGCCGCCAGGCCGGCAGCCGGGCCGGGGAGCGGACCGCCGCGGTGAAGGCGGCGGCGAGCAGCACCACGGCCGCCACCGCCACCAGCAGCCAGGCCCGGCCGTCGTGCTCGGCGAGCGCGCCGAGGTCGAGGGTCCGCCGCCCGTGGGTGCGGAGCACCTGGTCGAGGAGGTGCGGCAGGGGCAGCCCCAGGGCCTTGTCGATGTGTCCCACCCAGGCGCCGCCGGTGCCGATGCCCAGCGCCATCCAGGCCAGGTTCGGCAGCCCGAGGAAGATGACGGCGAGGGTCTGGGACGGGCGGTCGTTGGTGAGGAGCTCGACGATGCCGGCGATCAGCCCGATCACGGCGTAGGCGAGCAGCGTCAGCAGCATCGCGAACGCGGGTGGCCGGACGAATTCCTGGAAGTGCAGCAGCCGGGGCGAGAGCGGGGCCCGGCGGGAGACGAGGAAGGTCAGCACGAGCACCGCCAGCACCCACAGCAGCCCGACGCCGAGCGTCGCGGGCACATCGGCGCGGAAGCCCACGGTGGGGGTGGTGCCCAGGTCCTCGCCGAGCTGATCGGCGAGGTCGTTGCCCACGGAGATCCGGAAGCTGTGTTGGGCGGCGAGCGCGATCAGCAGCAGAAGCACCAGCCAGCACACCGCCGTGCGGGCGATCCGGCCGAGCAGCTCCGGGGTGCCGGCCACCGCCCGGTGGCGCAACGGCAGCAGGAAGACCGCGGCGAGCACCAGCGCTCCGGCGAGCGTGACGGACAGCGGTACGACGTCCAGGGCGGCATCGGCCTCCGCGATGCCCCCGGCGCCGCCGGCCATCCCTACCGAGCCGCCGGCCGCGACGACCACGGTGGCCGCGACCACGGACGGGAACGCGCCGCCCGGGAGGTCCGCCGCGCCCGCCGCCCACAGGCCGAGGGCGGCGACCACGATCATGGTGACGAGGCCCGCCAGCGCCGCGCCGAGGGCCTGGACCCAGGCCCGGACGGCGGGTGGTGCGCCATGAGCGCGTACCGGACCCGGGGAACCGGCTGACGCGGGGCCTCGCATCTGGCTCAACCTCTCTTCTGCCGCTCGCGGGACCGCGGTACCCACGGTCCTCCGGGATGGACACCTGCCCCGGCGGGTGACGGAAGCTGCTTCCCCCTCCCACGGAACACGCATTTCCGTGCATCCAGCGCAGGGACGGCATGCACGCACCACCGTAAGCACCGACGTGCCGCCCCGCTTGCGGACGGCGCCGCTCCCGGACACACAATGTCCTTGACCTAGACAAAACGGGCAAAAATTCGCATCGCCGGATGGCCCACACGCTCCGGAAGAGGCACCCGTGACATCTCCACCGCCGCCTGACAGCCACCCGACAGGACCGCCGTCGGGCCCGCTCTCCGGTACGCCGTCCAGCCCCGGGCACGAGCCGACGCAGGTGGGCTCGCGGCCGGGGCAGGCACAGCCGGAGGAGCCCACCGAACCGGGCTACCGCCCTCCGCCGGGCGGGCCCGGCGAGGGCGGCGGAGGCGGCGGGGGCGGGGGCGGTGGGGGCGGTCGCGCCGGCGGGGGTGCCGGAGCCGGCGGGCCCTGGTGGCGGTCCGCGCCGCGGGTCGCGATCCTCGCGACCGCCGTGGTCGTGGCCGTGATCCTCATCGTCGTGCTCACCCGTCCGGGGGGCGAGACCAGCGAGGTGTTCGCCGAACCGGCCGCCTCCACCGGCCAGGACCCGGTCACCAAGCCGTCGGCCAACGATTCCTCCCCGACCGCGTCCGCCACGCCCAGAAAGCCGTCCGGCGGCGGGAACAGCGAGTTCTCGGGCGCGACGCCCGGTCTCTACGGCGGCACCGAGAAGAGCGCGAGCTGTGACGTCGAGAAGCAGATCACCTATCTGACGGAGGCCCCCGCGAAGAACCGGGCGTTCGCCGGGGTCCTGGGCAAGAAACCGGGCGACGTCCCGTCCTATCTGCGGTCGCTGACGCCCGTTCAGCTGGCCTATGACACCCGGGTCACCAACCACGGTTTCAAGGGCGGCAAGGCCACCACCTTCCAGTCGGTCCTGCAGGCCGGCACCGCGGTCATGGTCGACTCATACGGGGTGCCACGGGTGCGCTGCAAGTGCGGTAACCCGCTGACGCCGCCGACGGAACTCAAGGGGGAGGTGAAGACGGTCGGAAACAAGTGGCCCGGATACCAGTCCTCGAACGCGGTCGTCGTCAAGCCCTCGAAGTCCAAGATCAAGGAATTCACCCTGCGCAACCCGAAGACGGGCAAGTGGTTCAAGCGTCCCGAGGGCACCACCGGCGGCGAGGACCGCCCGACGCCCCCGCCGGCCGAGACCCCCAGCGGGCCCGCCTCGTCCCAGCCCCCGCCGGGCCAGTCGCCCGGCGAGACCAGCCCCGGGTCCACCGAACAGCCCACCGGGGGCACCGACACCTCGCCGTCGGAGACCGGCGGGACGGGGTCCCCCGGTGACGGGACCGACACGTCCCCCACCGATGGGGGCACCACGACCGGTGGTGACACCTCGCCGGACGGCGGAACGACCGGCGAGACCACCGGGACCACCACCGGCGACAACACCACCGGAACCGCGACCGGTGAGAACACCACCGGGACCGCCACCGGCGAGAACACCACCGGGACCACGACCGGCGACCACTCCACCGGCGATCAGTCGGCCCAGGGCGGGTCCCCGGGCGGCGGCTCACCGCCGTCGACCTGACGAGGGCAGCAGCAGGTGCATGCGGCGGGCGGCCGGGAGGGCCGCCCGCCGCTTTTTCACGCCCCGATATCGAACTGTGTCCTATTCAACCCGTGCACGGGACAACCACATCAGCGGACAGACCCTCTGCTTATGCGGCGGGTGCATTGGCGGCCCCTGACGGCGACCCCCTCACGGGGCCGGGCCCCGCCACTGACAGTTGTTCTGCTTTGGAGGGATCCCCGTGCACGCCGGACCACGTCGCCACTCCGCCCGGTTGCTACCCGCCCTGACCGCGGCAGCCGCGCTGCTGACCGCGTGCGGGCCGGGCGGCGATGCGTCGAAGGCGGACCAGCCTGCCGCCAAGGTGACCGTCACCCCGGCCGCCGGGGACGCCCCGGCCAAGCTCGGCTCCGAGATATCCGTACGGGCCAAGGGCGGCAAGCTCACCTCGGTCGAGGTCGAGAACGACAAGGGCGGCAAGGTCGCCGGACGGCTCTCCGGTGACGGCGCGTCATGGAACTCGGACGGCAAGGTCATGCCGGAGACCACGTACACCGTGCGGACGAAGGCCAAGTCCGACGGGGGCAAGGAGTCCTCGGACACCGCGAAGTTCACTACGGAGAAGGCCGGCAAGGTCAACAAGCTCACCAACACCCCGTCCGGCGGGCAGACCGTGGGCACCGGAATGCCGGTCTCGATCCTCTTCGACAACCCGATAGCCAAGGACCGGCAGGCCGACATAGAGAAGGCGCTGAAGGTCACCACCCAGCCGAAGGTCGAGGGCTCCTGGGGCTGGGTCAAGGACTACTCCGGCAAGGACCGCATCGACTGGCGGCCCAAGGACCCCTGGCCGACCGGCACCAAGGTCTCCGTGAAGGGCGCGCTGTCCGGCATCAACTCCGGTGACGGCGGCTGGTTCGCCCGGGACTACAACTTCGGCTTCAGCATCGGCGCCGACCACAAGGCCGTCATCGACGTCCCCTCGCACACCTTGACGATGTACGAGAACGGCAAGAGCGTCGGCACCATCCGCGGCTCCGCCGGTTCCCCGCAGGACCCGACCCGCGGCGGGGTGCACACCGTACGCAGCAAGAACGCGGCCGAGACGATGGACTCCTCCACCATCGGCCATGGCGACGAGTGGAGCCTGGACTCCAAGTGGGTCACCCACCTCACCGCGTCCGGGACCTTCCTGCACTCCGCCCCGTGGAACAAGTCGATCGGTGTGGAGAACAACAGCCACGGCTGCTTCGGCATGACCACCTCGGACGCCAAGAGGGCCTACGACTTCCTGACGATCGGCTCCACGGTCGAGGTCAAGGGCACCAGCAACACCAACAAGACCGACGTCGGCAACGGCCTGGAGGTCTGGCAGGAGAGCTGGGAGCAGTGGCAGCAGCGCAGCGCGCTGAAGCACTGACCCGGCGGGCGCCCCTCCGCGGGGCCCGCGGCTGCGGATGACCAGCAGCCCAGAAACACCGAACGCCGCCGCCCGGACCCCCGGGGTGGCGGCGTTCGGCGTACGGGGCGAACCCCGCAGGCGACGGCGCAGGGAGCCCGTGACACGGCGTCAGATCAGCGGATCTCGCTCGCCGTACGGCGGTAGGTGGAGCGCCGGTCGTCGATCTCGGCCCAGCGGTCGCCGTAGACGTTCTCGATGATGCCCGGCTCCCGCAGGAAGTCGTGCGGGAAGCCCAGCGGCACCGCGCTGGTCCGGTCGAGCCGGGCCAGTGCGTCGGCGTCCAGGGTGATGTCGACGGCGCCGAGGTTGTCGAGGAGCTGGCTCTCCTTGGTGGCGGCGATGATCGGGATGATGTTGCCGGGCCGGCTGCGCAGCCACGCCAGGGCCACCTGCGCGGGGCTCCAGCCGCCCTGCTCGGCGATCTCCAGCACCGCGGTGACGGTCTCCTCCTCGTTGTGGTCGCACGCGGAGCTTGCGTCCACAACGTCCAGTCGGCCCGTCTCGCCGCGGCGGTACTTGCCGGTGAGCTTGCCGGCCGCGAGCGGCGCCCAGGCCAGTACGGCCAGATCGAAGGCGCGGGCCTGCGGCAGCAGTTCGCGCTCCGGCGTCCGCTCCAGCAGGTTGTAGCGCAGCTGCGAGCCCGCGAAGGCGGTCCAGCCGCGCAGCTCGGCAAGGGTGTTGGCCTGCGCGATCTCCCAGGCGGGCCAGTCGGAGACGCCGATGTAGAGCACCTTTCCCGAGCGCACCACGTCGTCGAGTGCCCGCATCACCTCCTCCACGGGAGTGAAGTTGTCCCGTGCGTGCACCCACAGCACATCGAGGTGGTCGGTGCGCAGCCGGTCCAGGCTCGCCTCCACCGACCGGACCAGGTTCTTGCGGTGGTTGCCCGCCGCGTTCACCTCCCCCTTACGGGTCGCGCAGGTGTACTTGCTGGCCAGGACGAAGCGGTCCCGGCGGCCTTCCAGCAGCTCACCGAGGATCCGCTCGGAGGCACCGCCGGTGTAGTTGTTGGCGGTGTCGATGAAGTTCCCGCCCGCCTCCGCGTAGGCGTCCAGGATCCGGCCACTGGTGTCCTTGGGGGCGCCCCAGCCCCAGTCGTCGCCGATGGTCATGGCGCCCAGGCTCAGCTCGCTCACCCGCAGACCGGTCCTGCCGAACAGTGTGTAGCGCACGATGTTCCCTTCGCTCAGCGACAGCTGCAGATCGTGCGCCCACGCTAGGAGCTGGAGCGCACTCCAGGGCAAGCCACGGCGCGGCGGGGAGCCGGTTGCGCCACTGCTCCAGGCTGGCGGTCGCCTGCCGTAGGTCACAATCAGCAGTCGAGGGCGGTGTGGCCTTGCGTTGCAGCGACGACAGGCTTGCCTACCTAATAGCAAACGTCACAGAATGTTCCATCTGAGCGATGTGTCCTCGTGATGGAGACCCGTGATCCGGCGCTCAATCTCGCCTCGGCTCAACGGAGCATGGCTGATCTTCCGGGCGTTGGTTGTGATCATGCGCAGCTCGCGTATGTCCCGAAGTATCGGGAAGTGTGGCCAGCAGGTGACGTCGAAGCCGTAGGTATCGGCGAACTCCTTGTAGTGATCGTGGCTGTACCCGAAGCGCCGGCAATGGATTTCAAGTGTCACCAGGTCCCACTCCGGTTGGCCAACGGCCACTGTGTCCCAGTCGCAGAGAACGGTTTCGTCGCCATCGAACAAAGCGTTCCGATGCTGCGGGTCACCCTGCACTACGCCCTTGGGCAAGACGTATTCCACGGTATGGAGGGCCTTTTTCAAGCGTTCTGCCCGCTCGGCGAGGAACAAGTTCGTCTCATCCGACAGAGCGGTGATGCTGCGGATCGACAAACGGATAGCTCGCAGGTTGTCCAAGGCTGGGAGGGCAAACGGGGGGATGGGGAGCGAATGGAGTGCGAAGAGCGGTTTGGCGATTTGAGCAGCTGACAGCGAGTGCTCCGGTTGGGGAAGGTAGGTCCAATACGTCACGGCGTGCCCGTCGACCTCCAACGGTTGACCATCCACCGGATACAAGGGGACCGTGGGGAACCCACGGTCCATGAGCCACTGGACGAACTTGGCCGTGCGTTGCACGTTCTCGAACTTCGATCCCCGGCGGGCGACCTTGACCACTACTGGGGCAGCACTGAGGCGAACAACGGCGTTGGTGTGGCCGCGCAGGAGTTGGGCACCCTTTGGGTTCAGCCCAACAGCGGAGCATGCTTGGTCGAGGACGCGCTGAAGTTCGGCCTCATCGAACCCACCAGGCAGAGGTGCGGGGGGTGCAGTCATGGCTCAAGGCTGGCGGACGATTACCCTGACTGTCACCTTGAGGCCGCAGGAAGCTCCAGTAGCTCGCGTAGGCCCTTCGCTGCCCGCGTCGCCTGATTCGCGCCAGGGAGCCCCTCAATCACACGGCGCGCTCGCGCCCCCAGAATCGGTGTGCGGTGGGCCTCGGGGACTCGCAAATATGTCGCCGCGGCGAGCTGGCACGCCTCGGTCGGGCTGTGATCATGCACGAGGCAGAGTGCGGCTTCCAGATGGAGGAGAGCGGGGTCGATGCCGGTGCCTGCGGGATAGAGGACCAGTGCATCTTCCTGGACTCTTCGTGCTTGGGAACTCTGGCCCAAGGCTGTGAAGGCGCCGCTGAGGTAGAGCAGGAACCGGCGTACAGGGAACGCGAAAGCGTCCTCGTCTGAGGCGGCGGGAAGCTGGTCGAAAATGGCACGTGCATCTCTGATACGCGTCTCGGCGGCGGCCTTGCCGCCCTGCTGGGCCAAGGCCCGTGCTTCAGCGACGGCAGCAAACGCGGCGGTGGGAGAGGGCTTGTTGCGCGTCATTATGCGAGCCTCGCGAGCGAGCGTGATGGCTGACTCCAGCGGGCCGTAGTAATACGGCAGCATCGCTGCTTGCGCCCGCACACGTGCACGCAGCTCAAGATTGCCACTCTCATCGGACGCGTGCCTGGCTGTGCTGTACCACGACCGAGAACGATGCAAGTCCCCAAGCTTCATCAGCGCGTCGGCGATCAGGGTGGCCAGAACAGCAGTCATCTCCGCGAGTCGAACCTGTACCGAAGCCGGCTGGCGGTCTTTGGCCAGTCCTTCCACTTCTTGCAGATCAATGAGCAGCTGCTTGAGCATCGGCGCAGGGGGTTTGGAGACGTACTCCTGTCGAGAGAGCAGCAGGCGCTCCTCAAGGAGATCTAACTGCCCAGGACTGACGCTTCCTGCGGCGAGCGTCCGGTCCACAGAGCGACGCACCGAATCAACGCGGTCGGCAAGGGGATCTACCGCCGGATAGGCATCTGGCAGCGACGAGATGCCAAGCGACACAGTCGCTGGGTATGCCTGGGCCGGCCCAGCGTCTCCGAGCCCGAGCTCGTAAGAGGTGGCCTCGTAGTACTCGCACAGCAAGGCGACCATCGCAGCCCGCGGCGCCCGCCCCCCGGTCTCCCACAGACCGAGCTGATCTGCGTCTGCTCGCAAGCGGCTCGTATCACGGGTCTCGCCGAGGCGGCGTAGCTCCTCGCCTGCTTGCGTAAGCGTGAGGCCACGAGCGACGCACGAAGCCGTCTGACAGAGCAGCACTCGTGGATCGCTGCAGCTGTTTGCGGCACAGACCACCCCAGGGCAGCGCCTCGCTCGTGAATTCGTCGGGCGCACGAGGGCTTGTGGACTCCTGAACTGTCAGCCACCACGGGACCTCCCCAAGTCGATGGCTAAATGTAGGGGCGGGGCAGCACTCGGACTCGATTATCCGACGCTTTCCGTCGGGTTTTCAGGCGGAACAGTCAACTGCCTCTCAGTAGGCGCAGGTTCCGACGTAGGCGTCGGTTGAGCGAGTACCCACCCCCAGTGCATGTTGCTTTCACGAACTCCAGTCATTCGTCATCGCCTGCCGAACGGACACCTCCGATGCCTAACCTGCCAAGCAGCAAGGGTCCTTCTCGGCCCATGGCGAAGCCAGCCGAGGAGCGCAGTTCAGCTCGTCTCTCGCCAGCAGCAGGACCTGCGGCTGGTGTGCAAGTCCTTCACACGCAGTCCTCCTTACGGGCCGATCGCGGTAACTTGCCGCATCGTCAGGCCCAGAAGTTGGACGTCGAATGCGCACGGCCCTTCGCCGTCACGACGCTTCGCGCCTACCTCACTGCTATGCACAGCTGGTTCCTCGAAGACATCGACGATGACCTGGATGCCGTGTTGGGGCTGCAATCGTCTCTGCTGACCCTGGAAGAAGCGCAGAAGCTGGTGCCCCGCATCCGGAACCACCTGAGCCAGCTGATCAACATCGCGTTGCAGCGGGCCGAGGGAAACCCGTGTCCGGAGCTCAACGAGGCCCTCAACAGGGCTCACCGACTCGACACTGAGCCTGTCCCCACTGACTTTCCTTCGACCCGAGGCCATGTCCGCCGCCTGGCCCTGACCGCCCAGGACGTACTTGAGGTCCTGGAGACAGGCACACGCGATGCTCCTGCCGCCGCGTCAGTCGACGGGCGGTGGTCGGTGTGACGCTCCGGCCAGTGCGCGCGGCGTGCCCTGAACCCTCCCCGTGCCCGATCGCTTCGCCCGCACCGATGCCTGGAGAAGACATGACTGACCCTCGCAACGACACATCTCCACCAGACCAACCCCTTGGCTACCCCGCGGCAGTGGCGGCTGCCCATGAGTTGCATGCTGTCCTTTGTCTGGTTGGAATCGACAGTGTTCAGCCCATTGCCGTGCCCGACCGGCACTACATCGGACTGCGCGCGATCGACGTCCGCGAAGCCGAAGAGCTGGCACGGCTGATTGGCAAGGGCATGCGGAGCGCCCACAAGACCGCCGACCGGCTGCGTCGGACCTTCCTCGCACACGACCTGGACATGGCGGACCCTACGGTCTCCGACGACCAGATCGGGCTGGGTGAACTCTCCGTGCCCGTCGCCGAGCGCCTCGCCGTCCTGCTGGGGACTCCACAGCAGGACCTCAACGCCAGCTACGACGAGAACGACCCTGACGGTTCGGTCTACCACCACAAGGTCGGCGACCGCTTGTGCGATGCGTTCCGCGCCGTCACTGGCGAAAAGCTGATCGACTTCTACGTCCACCATGACTGCATTCGCTGTGACGGAGAGGCCGCCATCACCCTTGGGCGCGTCAATGTGAAGGGCGCGCGACGACTGCTGAGAGCCCTCCGGTCAGGTCCATGAGCCGGCCGTCGGCGTGTGCGGTCATCGACGCGCCGACGGCCTTTCCAAGTGGGTCCTCTCTGCCCCGGCGCGGCCACCGTGCCCCCGCCCGCACGGCTTGGCCCCGGGACCCCGCGGAGAGAGGACGGCGCCACTGCCCAGCCCATACCGACGCTGGGAACTGGCGCCCCGGCCGCCCTCGCCCGCACGCAGCGAGCGGCGGCCGGCCACGATCCCTTCTTCACCATCAACCCCACCGCAATGGGGAGATCAGTCATGACCCCTGTGCCAACCCGCGCCGCACCAGCAGTCCCCGGCGTGCCGTGGACCCCCGCCACGTAGAAAGGAATGCCCATGTGTTCGCACACACCGCCATGCCCGGCCGCCGATGCCACCGACGCGGACGCCGCCCACCCGATCTCCACCTGCTTCGAGCAGGGCTGGACGCTGCTGTGCAACGGCATCCTGCTCTTCGACGACACCGGCGAGATCCGGCCCGACCTGCGGGTCGTCCCGCCCCGCCGCGTCGCGACCACCTCCCAGAGGGAGAAGGCTGCGGCATGAGCATCCAGGACCAGGAGCACCCTGCCGAGCCCAGCTCATCCCCGAGGACTCCGCGGGCACCCGCCGTGCGCTGCGCGCTGACCAGCTGCGCCTGGGAAGGGCCGACGGCGCGAGGGCCGCGACCTCAACCGCGGCCGTGATCGAGGTACCCGAGGAGATCTCGGATCACCACATCGTCCGCCTCACGCTCGACGCCGACCGCCTCTCAGATGTCCTCAACCGGCAGCTCGAAGAGGCCATGGCCTGACAGACGGCCGCCCTGGCGAACTGGCTGATTCGAGCCCGGTTCGTGGGGCGGCGCAATAACCCGGCCCGGGGAGAAACGGCCCTGCACACTCACTCGTGATCATGGCGCCTCTAGCCGGTGGCTGGGAACCGCCGCTGCGCCGTAGTTGTCTCAATACGCTCCGCACGTACAGGTGTCCGGCCGTACCACCATCCGCAACTTACCTCTGAACAACGGGAGTTGGCATGAGCCCGAACATTACGCACAGCACGAAGGCGAGCCCGCAGGGCCCGACGACATCAGACGGCTTCGACCTGGACATCACCCTGGTCGAGGTCGCCGACGCCGCCGGCCTGATCAACCTGACCGACGACGGCTGCGGCAGCACCTGCGGCGCCTGCACCACCAACGTCGCCTGACCGAGGCCCTGAGCCTTCCAGGCCGGTGCCGTCGCGCTCAGTCGTGTGGCGGCACCGGCCGAACGTCTCTTGCCCCATGGAGGTAGTGGTGGCTGCTCCGCCCCCGGTGTTCCGAACCACCCGTACCGCTCTCGTGCGCGCCGTCAGCCAGCCAACGCTGTCCGTTCCTCCGTTCCCTGACGTCGATGACCGTTCCCCCAAGGGGACGGCAGCCCTTCTCACGTGGCTGGGCGCGGTGTGGGCACACGACGGAGTGTCCGAAGCCCTTCAGCACGCCAGCCCAGTCCTCGCCGCACAGGTGCGGGCTCTGTGTGCAGCCCACAAGCCTTCCGGGCGCGGCCTACGGCGTGTGGCACTCTCCGTAGCCCGCTATCTGCTGCGAGCGGAGCACCGGGCCACGCCGTTCGGTCTGTTCGCTGGAGTGACCACTGCCGCGTTCGACCAACGGGCGCGCGCCGCATGGGGCACAGAGCACATGCCCGTCGGTCGCGCGAGCGCAGAGTGGCTGACCGCCATCGTCGAGCGGATGGAGGCGTGCCCCGAACTGCTCGAACGCCTGCCCGTGGTCGTCAACAACACCGTGACAAGCCGCGGTGACCGGCTGGTCGTGCCATACCAGCCAGACGTCCAGAACGAGCGAACTCGCGCAGTCGAGACGTCCCTGGCACTGACCGATCCGGTGAGAGCAGTCCTCGCAGCGACCCGGGCGCCGATCCCAGTCGGCATGGTCGCGAACAAGGTCCGGACAGAGTTCCCCGCGGCCGGGCCAGAGAAGGTCCAGCGGCTGCTCCGAGAGCTGATCCGGCGGCGGGTGCTGATCACAACCCTCCATGCACCGAGTACCGAGACCGACACCCTAGGCCACCTGCTGCACCAGCTCGATGCCGTCGATGCCGAGAACATCGCCCCCGTCACTGCGTCGGTTCACGAGCTGCGGGCGATCCGGGCCGGTTTGGAGAAGTGCGCCACGCGCAGTGGCCGTGACGATGTTGCGACGCGCATGCGGGCTCTCGTGCCCACCCTGCGCCGTCATCCACTAGCCCTGGACCTGCGCTTGGACGCGCAACTCGACCTGCCGGAAGAAGTCGCCCGCGAGATCGAGCGCGCCGCTCTAGTCCTGGCCCAGGTGAGCACCCGCCCGTACGGGACCGCAGCTTGGGGCGCATACCACCAGCGGTTCTACGAACGGTACGGCATCGGGACGATGGTTCCTCTGAAGGAGGTCGTTGCCGACAGCGGCACCGGCTTACCCGACGGCTACCCAGGGGCCCCGCCCGGCGCACGCCGGCCCCGCGTCTCCTCCCGAGACGACGCCTTGGTACGGCTGGCGCAGGCCGCCGTGCTCGACGGCCGCGACGAGGTGGTCCTCACCGAAGAGCTGGTCGCGGCCCTGGACGTGGGGCCTGAAACCCCCCGGGTGCCGCCGCACCTGGAGGTCGGAGTACAGGTGCACGCCACCGACGCGAAGGAGCTTCAACGCGGACAATTCCAACTGGAGGTCGTGAGCGTGTCGCGCGGCGCGGGCGTCACCACGGGCCGCTTCCTCAGCGTGCTGGCACCCAACGATCGCGAGGCACTCGCCGCGGAGCTGTCCAACCTCCCGGCCGCCGACAGCGATACCGTGCCAGCGCAGCTCGCCTTCCCGCCGCTGATGCCCGAGAGCGCCCACGTCACCCGCGCCCCGCAGGTCCTGTCCACTGTGATCAGCCTGCAGGAGCACCGTGCCCCGGCCGACGACGTACTCACGCCCGAAGACCTGGCGGTGGGCTGCGACGGTCGCCGCATGTACCTGGCCGTTCCCGAGCGCGTCCACCGCATTGAAGCCTTGGGCATGCACGCGCTGAACCTCAACACCCATACCCCGCCCCTGGTGCGGTTTCTCACCGAGTTATCCCGCGCTCAGTGCTCGCAGGTCACGGTGTTCGACTGGGGAACCGCTGCCGCGATGCCGTTCCTGCCTCGTCTACGGTACGGGCGAACAGTGCTCGCCCCCGCCCGTTGGCGGCTGGAGTCGGCTGAGCTGCCCGGACACGACCGTCCCCGGCCCGAGTGGGACGCCGCGCTCACCGACTGGCGCTCTCGGCGGCGCTTGCCTCGGCGGGTCTACCTCGTCCAGGACGACCGACGCCTGCTCCTCGACCTCGACCAGCCCGGCCACCGGCCGCTGCTGCGCGAGCACTTGGACCGCACCCGCGTGGCCGTGCTCGTCGAAGCCGCACCACCGGAGGCGTACGGCTGGTGCGACGGCCGCGCCCACGAGGTCGTGGTCCCCCTCAAGGCGACCCAGCCGCCGGCCTGGCCACCGCTTCCCAGGCCCGCCCCCACCCGCACTCTCTCTCCGGCCCAGGCTCAGACCCCCGCTGCCTCATCGGTTCTGCTGGCCACCCTGTACGGAGACATCCGCCGCCAGGACACCCTGCTATCCCGGCACCTGCCCGACCTCCTCGAACGACTCGATCAACCACCGTGGTGGTTCATCCGCTTCCGCGACCCCGACCAGCACCTGCGCCTGCGCATCGCCCTCCCCGGCCCGGATGCCTTCGCAGAGACAGCCCGCACGGTGAGCGCGTGGGCCGACGAGCTGCGCAGCGCCGGACTGCTGGCAGACCTGCGCTATCCCACCTCCTACCGCGAGATGGGCCGCTGGGGCTCCGGCGCAGCGTGGGACGCGGCAGAGGACGTATTCCGCGCAGACTCCCGCGCGATCCTCGCTCAACTCTCCCAGCCGCACCGCCCACACCAGCGCACCCTGGTGGCGGCGCACACCGTCGCCATCGCCTGCGCGTTCCTCGGCAGCACACCGGCCGGGATGCGCTGGCTGGTCGACCACATCCCGGCCGCCGCCCCCGCTGCGGTGCCGCGCCCACAGTTCACCGACGCCGTGCGGCTCGCCGACCCCCGCGACGACTGGGCGGCGCTGCGCGGCGTTCCAGGCGGGGCAGCCATCGTGGCGGCCTGGGCCGACCGCGATGCGACGCTCGCCGCCTACCGGCCACACCTGCCGGGGGCGGACACCGACGGCATCGCCGTCGACGACGTCATGTCCTCCCTGCTGCACACACACTTCGTACGGCACGTCGCTGTGAACTTCCCCGAGGAAGAGATCTGTCTCTACCTCGCGCGTGCCGCAGCCCTGGCATGGACCGCCCACACGAGCGGGAGGATGCCGTGACCTCCCCGCTCGCGCTGGACCTGGCGCACACCGTCGCCGACCTCCTGGCCGACCCCGAGACCGCGCCCTTCGACGCCCGTACTGCGACCGCGGATCGGCAGCACCTCGCCCACGGCCTGTCGGGGATCGCGCTGCTGCACATCGAACGCGCCGCCGCCGACCTGGGCCCCTGGCAGCGCGCCCACGACTGGCTCTCCGCCGCAGCCCGACAGCCGTTCACCAGCGGGCCCGACAGTCACCCGTTCTACGGAGCCCCCGCCTTCGCGCACGCCTTGTCCTGCGTAGCCGAGCACCTTCCCGGCTCCTACCAGCGCGCCCTGGACACCCTGGACGCACAGATGGCCAAGGACATCTGCCGCCGCCTCGGGGCCGCGCAGCGCCGTATCGACGCCGGGGAACTGCCGCTGCTTGCCGAATTCGACGTGATCCGGGGCCTGACCGGCTACGGCGCTCAGCTCCTGCGCCGGAGCCCTGCCAGCGCCGCCATGCGCTCCGTCCTCGACTACTGCGTACGCCTCACCGAACCAGTCAGCCGCGACGGCGAGCACTTGCCGGGCTGGTGGACACCGACGGGGCCCTCGGGCCGGTCAGACGACCGATTCCCTGGTGGGCACGCCAACACGGGCGTCGCGCACGGCATCGGCGGAGTGCTCGCACTCTTGGCCCCCGCGGCCCGGCACGGCACCCTCGTCGACGGCCACCACGAAGCCATGCGCGCCATCCTGGCGTGGCTGAGCGGCTGGCAGGTGGAGACCGGCCGCCGCGGCCCCGCCTGGCCGTACTGGGTCACCCGCACCGAGTTGCGCGAAGGGCACCTTGCTCCGACCGCGCCGCAGCGCCCCTCGTGGTGCTACGGAACAGCAGGCCTCGCTCGCGCCCAGCAACTCGCCGCTCTCGCCCTCGGCGACACCGGTCGCCAGGTCGAGGCGGAGAACGCGCTTGTGAACGCCCTCACCGATCCCGTCCAGCTCAAGGCCACCACGGACAACGGCCTATGCCACGGCTTCGCCGGCCTCGCTCACGTCACCGCCCGGACCGCCGACGACGCGCACCCCTCGACCGTCGGACAGCTCCGCGCAGCGATCCCGCCACTCCTGACCACGGTCTGCCCGCCAGGCACCGACCCCGCACACGCAGCCACGGCGGCCGTGCAGGACCAGGAGACGGGGGTCGGCTTCCTCAACGGCGCTGCCGGTATCGCCCTGGCGCTCCTCGCCCCCGCCACCGCCACGCCACCCCGATCCCCTTGGGACTCCTGCCTGCTCATCGCCTGACCCACCGACCGAAGGACCTCCAACATGCCCCCGGACCGTTGGCACCAGCACAACGTCACCTTCGCCGACCGCGAGACCGGCAAGCGCGCCATCACCGAACGCCTCGGCCCCACCTTGCTCATGGCCGAGAAAGACGGGCAGCTCAACGACTGGTGGTTCATGAACAAGCAGCCCTGGCCGCTGCGGTACCGCGCTGCCGAGCCGTCCCCGCTCATCGAGTCCCTACTGAGCGACCTCGTCGACGACGGCACGGTCCGGTCGTGGCTGCCCGGCATCTACGAGCCGGAGACCGCGGCTTTCGGCGGTATCGAGGCCATAAACGCAGCCCACGACCTGTTTCATGAGGACAGTCGCCACCTGCTCACCTACCAGACCGGCCCAGGGCGGCTGGGCCGGCGGGAGACCGCCATCCTCCTGATCAGCGCAATGATGCGGGCCGCCAATCTGGACTGGTTCGAGCAGGGAGACGTGTGGGCGAAGGTCGCCGCGCTCCGGCCGGATACCGAAGCTCTAGCCCCCGTGCGGGCCGCCGCCCTCGTACCGGCCATGCAGAAGCTGCTGACCATCGAGGCCCGCAGTCTGTGCCGCCCGACTGGCCCGCTCGACGGGCACACCGAGTGGGTGACCGCCTTCGAGCGGACCGGTACAACGCTTGCCTTCCTTGCCGCCGACGGCGGGCTCACACGCGGTCTGCGAGCCGTCGTCGCTCACCACGTGATCTTCCACGCCAACCGCGCAGGTCTTCCCCTGGACGACCAGAGCGCCATGTCCAACATCGCACGAGAGGCAGTCATGGGTTCGAGTGACAACACCGCGTCGCCCGCCGAGGGAACAGCCGAGACCGTTAGCGTCAGGGCGGTGAATACCGACACAACCGCCACCCGTGAGGCCGACGCCGAACGACTCCGTAATGCCCTCGTCGACCAGATCCGCGCAGACGGGCATGCCCGCACGCCCGACGTAGAGGCCGCACTGCGCACCGTGCCCCGCCACAAGTTCGTGCCCGACGCTTCGCTCGAAGGCGCCTACGCCAACTCGCCGGTGAACATCAAGTACGACGCCGACGGCACGTCGATCTCCTGCGCCTCCCAGCCGGGCGTCGTCGCCCTCATGCTGGACCAGCTTGAGGCCCAGCCCGGCGAGCGCATCCTCGAACTCGGCGCCGGCACCGGCTACAACGCCGCTCTGCTTGCTCACTTGGTCGGCGAGACCGGACACGTCACCACCATCGACGTTGACGACGACCTCGTGGAGGGCACCCGCACCCACCTCGCCGCCGCCGGTGTCCTCAACGTCGAGCCGCTGACCCGCGACGGCGCCGTTGGTCACGCCGAGGGCGCACCGTATGACCGGATCGTCGCCACCGTTGGCGCGCACGGCGTCCCCCACGCCTGGCTCGACCAGCTTGCCCCCGGCGGCCGGCTCGTGGTCCCCCAACGCCTCAAGGGCAGCGTGTCTCGGTCCATCGCCTACGAGCAGCGTGACGGCCGATGGATGTCCCTGGGCAGCGAGATGAATACGTTCATGCCGCTCAGGAGGGGCATCGCCGATGACGACCGTCGCGTCGTGCCCCTCAGCGCGGACGGAACCGTACGGCTCCAGGCTCCCGCGGGTCAGCACATCGATGCCGACGCCCTGGCCGGTGTACTGGACCAGCCGCGCACCGAGGAGTGGACCGGCATGATGGTCCGGGCCATGGAGTCGCCGGAGTGGATGGAGCTTTTCGTCTCCTGCTCTCTGCCGTCCGGCCTGATCCGGATGCTGTTCCCGAAGGCCGCCAAGGGCACGCTGCTCGCCGAGGACCCCTACCCGTCGTCGACGGCGGCGATCGACAAGGGCGCCGTCGCCTACCTCGCCCGGCGACTGTCCGACCAGACGCCCCCCGAAGGCGGCAAGCTGTGGGAGTTCGGCGTCATCGGTCACGGCCCCGGCAGTGACGAGTTGGCTGCGAAGGTCGCGGACGCCATCCGCACCTGGGACCGCGACTACCGCGGTCGTGAGGCGACCTTCGAGCTCCAACCCCTCGACGCCCCTGCGATCGAGCAGCGCCCCGGCCTCTTCGCTCTCGACACCCCGCTGAACCGCATCGTCGTCGACTGGCAGTAACACCCCATGGACGGTGCCCGTCGGCCGAGCGACGGCGGGCACCGTCGTCTCCGCACCTCATCACTCTCGTCTATTGGGGGGCCTATGGACCCGCACGGCCGCATAGCCCAGCGATTCCCGCTCGTCGCCCGGTTCCGGCCCGCTTGCCTGCCTCTGCCCGAGCGCGTGCGCGCCCTCGCCGACCTCGCCGACACCGCAGTGCGCAAAGCCGATCAGGGGCTCGCCTCGGCGGTCTACAACCAGGCGGCACTCATCGCCTCCGACGTGGATGTTCCCGAGCTGGCCGGCGAGATGTGCCACCAGCACGCCGCCGCCTACCTCCACGCCTGCCCGCTGCCGGGCATGTCCGCGATCCGCGCCCTCGAACCCGTCGTCAACCTCGCCCGCCTGCAGATCCGCGCGGGCCGCGCCGACAACGGTCGCCAGCGCCTCCTCGCCCTGTACAAGGCTGTCGGCCAGGCCGCAGCCGCTCAATGTGAGGGCGTCACCGTGCCGGCAGACCTCACCGCGACTCCGGAGGATCGTCGAGAGGTGTGTGCGTGGCTGTGGCGGGTCCTCCTCGCCGACGGCACCCGCACCCTCACCATCAACGGACGCTGGAACGAGGCCTTGGCACATATCGAGGCGCACCGCGGCGTGGGTAGACGGATGCTTGACGGCCGCCAAGTCGCAGTCCTCGCCGCCCTCACCACGGACGATACGCCGCGCGCTGCGGTCATCCTTGCGAACACGACGGCCGGCGAACCATGGGAGCAGGCCGTCACAGCTTGTCTCGCCGCACTGTGCCGCCATGCATCCGACCAGCTGGCCGTCCCCTCCGTGAACGACCTGGTGAAGACTTGCCTTGAGTGGGAGGCCGAACCCGGCTTGACCCTGTTCGACATCCGGCTCGGCCTCACGACACTGGACGTCATTGGCTCTGTCGAGAACGCGGCAGCGCACCGCCTCATCGAAGACCTGGTTCGCCGGACAACGGAAGCCCGTGACGGATACGCGGCCCGCGAGATCCTTGCGCATCCGCTGTGCTCCGCTCTCATCACAGGCCAACAGGCGTACGACTGCGGCGACCTGGTACGCGATTGTGCTCTGGGAGGGCGTTCTCTCACCCCGCGTTTGCAGGAGGATCTCACCACCGTGCTGCGCACGAGCGACAGAGTGATCCGGGACAGTCTCTAGGAGCTGGAGCGCACTCCAGGGCAAGCCACGGCGCGGCGGGCGGGGCCGTACGGCGGCCCCGGCGGTGGCCCATGTCACCCGCGGGAGCCGGGGTCCCGGTGTCCGATCCGGGCGGCAGCGCCTAGGGTGGCCGGTGCAACTGGTTCGCCCTGCCCGCCAGGCAGGCGCGTCGCAAGAGGGAACCCGGTGGAAATCCGGGACTGCCCCGCAGCGGTGAGTGGGAACGACCGCCGTCATACGCACTGGGCCCGGCCGGGTCTGGGAAGCGACGGCCAGTAGATGTCCGCCTTCGGCGGACGTGCCCGCGAGTCCGAAGACCTGCCAGTGCCCCCGCGCCACCGGTGCGCGGGGTGATCTCGGTGACCTCGAGGGCGGGTCGGCGGACACATCGGGCGGGCACGGCCGGCGGCAGAGCGCCGGGGCCCGCCAGGTTTGCCGTCCCTTCGCGTTCTCGACCCTCCCGGGGTCCATGGAGACACACTCGCGAAGGAGAGTTCCGTGACCAGCAGGTCCGCAGCCGCGGCAGCACGAGCGACCGTGCACGGCTACCCCCGTCAGGGGCCGAACCGTGAACTGAAGAAGGCCATCGAGGGCTACTGGAAGGGCCGGGTCGGCGCCGACGCCCTCCGCACCACCGCCGCCGGGCTGCGCCGCGACAACTGGCAGCAGCTCGCCGGGGCCGGCGTCCACGAGGTGCCGACGGGCGACTTCTCGTACTACGACCACGTCCTGGACACCAGCGTGATGGTCGGCGCGATCCCGGCCCGGCACCGCGCCGCGGTGGCCGCCGACCCCCTGGACGGCTACTTCGCGATGGCCCGAGGCACCCAGGACGTGGCGCCGCTGGAAATGACCAAGTGGTTCGACACCAACTATCACTACCTCGTACCGGAGTTGGGGCCGGACACGGTCTTCGCCGCGGACTCCGCCCAGCAGGTCGGCCAGCTGACGGAGGCGCTCGGCCTGGGCCTTGCCGCGCGCCCGGTCCTCGTCGGGCCGGTCACCTACCTCCTGCTGGCCAAGCCCGCGCCCGGCGTCGCGGCCGGCTTCGATCCGCTGACGCTGCTCGACCGGCTGCTGCCCGTCTACGCCGAGGTGCTCGCCGACCTGCGGGCGGCCGGCGCCGACTGGGTGCAGCTGGACGAGCCGGCGCTGGTGCAGGACCGCTCCCCCGCCGTGCTGAACGCGGCGGCCCGCGCCTACCGCGACCTCGGCACACTCACCGACCGCCCACAGCTGCTGGTCGCCTCGTACTTCGACCGGCTGGGCGAGGCGCTGCCGGTGCTGGCCAAGGCGCCCGTCGAGGGCCTGGCGCTGGACTTCACCGGACCCGCGGCCGGCAACCTCAAGGATCTCGCTGCGGTCGGCGGGCTGCCCGGCAAGCGGCTGATCGCCGGTGTCGTCAACGGCCGCAATGTGTGGATCAACCACTACGAGAAGTCGCTGGCCACCCTGGGCACGCTCCTGGGCCTGGCCGGGCGGGTCGATGTGTCGTCCTCCTGCTCGCTGCTGCACGTCCCGCTGGACACCGGCGCCGAGCGGGACATCGACCCGCAGATCGCCCGCTGGCTGGCCTTCGCCCGGCAGAAGACCACCGAGATCGTGACACTGGCACGCGGTCTGGCGCGGGGCACCGACACCATCGCGGCCGAACTCGCCGCCAACCGCGCGGACCTGTCCTCCCGGGCGGGCTCGGCGCTCACCCATGACCCGCAGGTGCGCTCCCGCGCCGCGGCCGTCACCGACACCGACGGCCGCCGTTCCCAGCCGTACGCCGAACGTGCCGCAGCCCAGCGCGCGCACCTCGGGCTGCCGCTGCTGCCGACCACCACCATCGGCTCGTTCCCGCAGACCGCCGAACTGCGCACCGCCCGCGCCGAACTGCGGGCCGGGCGGCTCGACGCCGCGGGGTACGAGGAGCGGATCTCGGCGGAGATCCGCGAGGTCCTCGCCTTCCAGGAGAAGGCCGGTATCGATGTGCTGGTGCACGGTGAGCCGGAACGCAACGACATGGTGCAGTACTTCGCCGAGCAGCTGACCGGCTACCTCGCCACCCAGCACGGCTGGGTGCAGTCCTACGGCACGCGCTATGTACGGCCGCCGATCCTGGCCGGGGACATCTCCCGCCCCGGGCCGATGACCGTGCGCTGGACCCGCTACGCCCAGTCGCTCACCGAGCGGCCGGTCAAGGGCATGCTCACCGGCCCGGTCACCATGCTCGCCTGGTCCTTCGTCCGCGACGACCAGCCGCTGGGCGACACCGCCCGCCAGGTGGCGCTCGCCCTGCGCGACGAGGTGAACGATCTGGAGGCGGCGGGCACTTCGGTCATCCAGGTCGACGAGCCGGCACTGCGCGAGACGCTGCCGCTGCGCGCCGCCGGCCATGCGGAGTACCTGGCCTGGGCCACCGAGGCGTTCCGGCTCACCACCGGCGGGGTCCGGCCGGACACCCAGATCCACACCCATATGTGCTACGCGGAGTTCGGGGACATCCTCCGGGCCATCGAGGACCTCGACGCCGATGTCATCAGCCTGGAGGCGGCCCGCTCCCATATGCAGGTCGCCTCGGAGCTCGCCACGGCGGGCTATCCGCGCGAGGTGGGGCCCGGTGTCTATGACATCCACTCGCCGCGCGTCCCGGACGTGGCCGAGGCAACTGCCCTGCTGCGCAAGGGACTTGACGCCATTCCCGCCGAGCGGCTGTGGGTCAACCCGGACTGCGGTCTGAAGACCCGCGGCTGGCCCGAGGTGCGGGCCGCCCTGGAGAACCTGGTCGCGGCGGCCCGCGAGATCCGCGGCATCCTGCCCGGCGGGGCCTCCTGACGCCCTGAGGGCCGGGGGCCGGTGCCCGTAGGGGTGCCGGCAGCGCAACGGGGCGCCCGCCGCTTCGGCAGGCGCCCCGTTCGTTCTCCGCCGGCGCACCGGCGGAAGGAGAGTGGGGACAGAGCGTCGTGGGCGCTCAGTCCGTGATGATCGCCGGGTCGCTCACACCCACCTCGCCGGTCTCCACATGGCCGGCGAACCGGCGCAGGAAGGTGCCGTCCGTGTCGGAGGTGACCGACAGGTCGTACCAGCGCTTGCTGGCACGCAGGTCGAACGACTTCTTGACGGTGGCGCCCGCACGGACCGGGTAGGTCTCGGCGGCCCCGCCGTAGGCCTGGGTGACGGTGAGGTGGCAGTCGGTGCGGCCGGGGTTGGTCAGGGTGAGCTCGACGCGGCCGGCGGTCGCGTCATGGCGGGCGGTCACCTCGGGCCCGGTCTTCTTGCCGTCGCCCTTGAAGGTGCGCAGGAAGCCGTTCGGGCCGTGGACCGTCAGGTCGTACACGTCCTTGGAGTGGGAGGTGTTCCAGGTGTCGGAGATCTTCTTGCCGGCCTCCGTGGTGTACGACCAGGGGCCGTCGGTGCGGTTGCCGGCGGTGACGGTGAAGCAGGCGCCGGCCTTGTCACCGCTCTTGAAGGTGAGGGTGAAGCGGCCGGTGGAGGGGGTCGCGGACCCGTCGACGAGCGGTGCGTACGGCAGCGGGCGGGCGGGGCGGGAGCCCGGCTCCTGCTTGGGCAGCACGGGGTTGGCGGGCGGCTTCGCCACAAGGCCCTTGTGACGCTCCTTGTCCGGCGGCTGGTAGCCGTCGGTGGCGGGGAGCGAGGCCGGCTTGGTGTCCTCCAGGCCGAAGTCGAAGGCGGAGGTCAGATCGCCGCAGATGGCACGCCGCCAGGGCGAGATGTTCGGCTCGTGCACGCCGAACCGGCGCTCCATGAACCGGATGATGGAGGTGTGGTCGAAGACCTCGGAGCAGACATAGCCGCCGGTGCTCCAGGGAGAGACGACGAGCATCGGGACGCGCTGGCCGAGGCCGTAGGGGCCGGCCGCGAATTTGGCGTCGCCGGAGAAGTGGTCGAGCGTGGTGTCCACGGTCGACTTGCCCCGGTCGGCGGAGGCCGGCGGGAAAGGCGGGGCGATGTGGTCGAAGTAGCCGTCGTTCTCGTCGTAGGTGATGAACAGGGCGGTCTTGCTCCACACCTCGGGGTTGGAGGTGAGCGCGTCCAGTACCTGGGAGATGTACCAGGCGCCGTAGTTCGCGGGCCAGTTGGGGTGTTCGGTGAAGGCCTCGGGGGCGGCGATCCAGGAGATCTGGGGGAGCTTGTCGGCCTTCACATCGGCCTTGAGCAGGTCGAAGTAGCCGTCGCCCTCCTTGGCGTTGGTGCCGGTGCGGGCCTTGTCGTAGAGCGGGTCGCCGGGCTTGGCGTTGCGGTACTGGTTGAAGAAGAGCAGCGAGTTGTCGCCGTAGTTGCCGCGGTAGGCGTCCTCGATCCAGCCCCACTTGCCGTCCGCGTCCAGGCCGTCACCGATGTCCTGGTACATCTTCCAGGAGATCCCGGCCTTCTCCAGCCGCTCCGGGTACGTCGTCCAGCTGTACCCCAGCTCCGCGTTGTCGAGGACCGGGCCGCCACCCGAGCCGTCGTTGCCGACGTGGCCCGAGTACATGTAGTAGCGGTTGGGGTCGGTGGCACCGATGAACGAGCAGTGGTACGAGTCGCAGACGGTGAACGCATCGGCGAGCGCGTAGTGGAACGGGATGTCCTTGCGGGTCAGGTGGGCCATCGTCCCGGCCGTCTTCGCAGGTATCCAGTTGTCGTACTTGCCGTTGTTCCAGGCCTTGTGGCCGCCCGCCCAGTCGTGGTCGAGGCCCTCGATGAACTGCATGCCGAGGTCTTCGACGTCCGGGTGGTAGGGCGGCACCTCCTTGTCGCCGTCCGGCTGGTGCCAGACGGACTTACCGCTTTCGAGGATGAGCGGGCGCGGGTCACCGAAGCCGCGTACGCCCTTCATCGAGCCGAAGTAGTGGTCGAAGGAACGGTTCTCCTGCATCAGGACGACGACATGCTCGATGTCCTTGATGGATCCGGAGCGTCGCTTGGCGGGGATGGCTGCGGCACGGGCGATGCTGCTCGACAGTGCCGAGGCGCCCGCGGTGGCGCCGGCGATCTGGAGGAAACGCCGCCGATTCAATTCAGGCATGGGGTGGGAACCTCTTCAGATGTGGGGGAGTTGGCGAAATGACGGTACTGGTGTGCGGTTGTGTGAGGAGTGGTGCGAAACCACGGTCAGCAGAGTGTTCCAAGAGGAACGAGCGCCAGGGAAGGGGGGGTGTCGCAGATATGGCACATCGGGGTACGTGCGACGAACTCCCTGGTCGGGAACGTCGTACAGCCACCTACCGGCATTTCGGATGAAGGGGAGCAATGGGGCAGGGTAACGATCGTGGCGTGGCCGGGGACGGCCGGACACCGCCGCCCGACGAGATCGCGGCGGGCCACGCCGAACAGGCCGAGGCCTGGGACGAGGCCTGGAACGGGGACGACGGACGGTACTGGGTCCAGCAGCGGGAAAGGCAGGAGGCGAGGTATCGCCGGCTCACTCCGCACCTGATGGCGGCGGCCGGGATCCAGGCGGACAGCCGGGTGTTGGACATCGGATGCGGCAGCGGCGGTACGAGCCTGGAGGCGGCGCGGGCCGCGGCCGAGGGAGCGGTGCTCGGCGTCGACGTGTCGGCGCCGATGCTGGCCGAGGCCCGGAAGCAGGCCGCGGGCTCCGGACTTCCGCAGGTCACCTTCGAGCGGGGGGACGCACAGGTCCATCGCTTCGAGGACGGGGCCTTCGACGTCGCGATCAGCCGTTTCGGGGTGATGTTCTTCGCCGACCCGGAGGCGGCGTTCGGAAATATCGCCCGAGCGCTGCGTCCGGGCGGACAGTTGGCGTTCCTGTGCTGGCGGAGCGTGCGCGACAATGCCTATCTGACCGTGCCGATGGGCGCCATCGCCCCGTATGTACAACTGCCCGAGCTCGATGCGCCGGGCGCCCCGGGCCCGTTCTCGCTCGCCGACACCGGCCGGATCACGAAGCTGCTGGACAGCGCGGGATTCGACGAGATCACGATCGGCGCCGTCGACGAGCCGATGTGGATGGGGCCCGATCCGGACGACGTGGTGGCCTACCAGCTCGGGATGCCGGGGTCGCGCGCGATGCTCGCCGAGGCAAGTGCGGAAGCGCGGGCCAAGACAGTGACCGCGTTGCGGGATGCGCTGGCCGAACACCAGGGCCCCGACGGCGTCACGCTCGGCAGCGCGGCGTGGCTGGTGACGGCCCGCCGGCGATGACCGGCTCGGCAGCCCGGATCCGGTGACAGGCCGGGAGGTGACCACCCCGCTCCTCGTGGACGGGATGGCCACCTGCGCGTTCAGCCCATCGCCGCCGCCGGCCCGGCGACCGGGGCCAGCCGGCCCGTGCGGTGCAGTCCGTAGAGGGCGGCACTGCAGGCAAGGCCCAGGACCGGCAGGGCGATCCAGGGCAGGGCGGGCAGCCCGGCCGACCGGGAGGCGTCCAGTGCGGCACCGGTGAGCAGATTGCCGAGGGTGATGCCGATACCGCAGATGGTGTTGTAGAGCCCGTAGTGGGTCGCCACCAAGCGGTTACCGGACAGCCGGACGATGGTGTCCATCTCGAACGGGTACGTGATCATCGTGCCGAGCGCGAGCAGCAGCGCACAGAGCGCCGGCGGGCCGGCCGCGAGGGCCCAGCGGCCGGGGCCCTCGGCCGGCACCGGCAGCGCCGTGGCGGCCAGCAGCGGAACGAACGCCAGCCCCATGGTCAGCAGGCCCCGGGCGAGCGCGCGGCCCGCGGTCATCCGGGCCTTGCACCAGCGGGTCACCCTGGTCTGGCCCAGGATGGTGCTCAGCCCGGACACCGCGAACAGCCCGGCCACCGCCGCGGTGCCGAACTCCCCCTCACCGCCCAGTCGCCGTACCTCCAGCGGCAGCGCCAGATAGACCTGGAACGACAGCACATACGAGCCGATCATGGCTCCGGAGAACAGCAGGAACGGCCGGTTGGCCAGCACGCCCCGCCACGAGGGCGGCAGGCCCGCCCGCCGGTCGTCACCGGCCGGAGGGGCCTCGTCCCCGCGGGCCGGCAGCGCACGGATCTGCACGATGCTCAGCAGCGCGAAGATCCCCGCCGAAACCAGGCAGGTGACCTGGAAGTTGACGCCGGTGAGCACCATCCCCACCAGCGGGCCGAGCAGGATGCCCGCCTGGTAGAAGACGTTGAACAGCGCAAACGCCTCCAGCCTCCGGTCGCCCGCCGCGGCGGCCAGATAGGCCCGGACCGCCGGGTTGAACAGCGCGCCGGCCAGTCCGGTGGCCGCGGACGCCGCCAGCAGCGCGGGCAGCGAGTCCACCAGCCCGAGCGTCGCGAAACCGAGCGTCCGCAGCACACAGCCGGCCACGATCAGCGGCTTGTAGCCGAACCGGTCGGCCAGCGCGCCGCCGACCAGGAACATCCCCTGCTGGCTGAAGTTGCGGACACCCAGGACCAGCCCGACCAGCCAGCCCGCCAGGCCGAGCGTCCCGGACAGATGCGCGGCCAGATACGGCATCAGCATGTAGAAGCCGAGGTTGATGGTGAACTGATTGACCATCAGCAGCCGGGCGCTGCGCTCGTAGGAACGGAACTGTGTGAGCATGCCGGTCACCGGACCTCCCCCGCAGCGTGAACGGGCGCGTCGCCGGACGGGCCCGCCGCGCCGGACGTGCCGAGCGGATCGACGACCTGCGCGCACCGGCTCCAGGCGGTGACCTCCCGCTCCCCCAGCCGGCTCAGGGTCTGCGGCCCGTCCGCCGGCGGAGCGTCGAGCAGGCCGTGTTCGGCGCAGTACTGGTCGTCGTAGACCGTGCTCAGATAGCGCTGCGGTCCGTCGGGGAAGACGGCCGCGATACGGGTGCCGGCCGGCTCGGTCCGGCTCAGCCAGCCGGCGACCAGGGCGACCGCGCCGACGCTCCAGCCGCCGGTGGCGTAGTGCGAGGACGCCAGCGTGCGGCAGGCCCAGACCGCTTCGGCGGGTGCGACCCAGTGCACCTCGCTGAACTGGTCGTAGGCGACATTGCGCGGGTAGATGCTCGATCCCAGCCCGCGCATCAGCCGCGGACGGGCGGGCTGTCCGAAGATGGTCGAGCCGATGGTGTCGACGCCGACGAGCCGCAGCTGCGGGTAGAGCTGGCGCAGCACCCGGGACACCCCGGCGGAGTGCCCGCCGGTGCCCACACTGCACACCAGGACGTCGATATGGCCCAGCTGGGAGGCGAGTTCGAGAGCCAGCGGCAGATAGGCGGTGGTGTTGTCGGGGTTGTTGTACTGGTCCGGGCACCACGCGCCGGGGTGGGCGGCGAGCAGTGCGCGCACCCGGTCACGGCGGGCCTGCTGCCAGCCGCCGCTGGGGTGCGGCTCGGGGACGAGCTCGACCTGGGCGCCGTACGCGGTCAGCAGCCGGGTCATCGAGGACTCCAGGCCGGGGTCGGTGACCAGGCTGACGGGGTGGCCGTAGACCATTCCGGCGAGCGCCAGGCCGAGCCCGAGGGTGCCGCTGGTGGATTCGATGATCCGGGCACCGGGCTGCAACTCACCACGGGCACGGGCGCGTTCGACCATGTGGAGTCCGGGACGGTCCTTGATGCCGCCCGGGTTGCGGCCTTCGAGCTTGGCCCAGAAGCCGCGGCCGGGCGGGGTGAGCGGCTCGGAGATGTGCAGGACGGGGGTGTTGCCGACCAGGCCGGGGATACCGGAGGCGGGGGCCGGGCCCGGCGTCGGGGAGGCGGGGGCGGCGGGAGAGACGGAACGGGCCGCCGTGGGGAGAGAGTGCATTTTTCGCTCTCGTTCGGTGGGTGGGGATATACGGGCGCTCCTGTCGCGTCGGCCGGGGTGGCCGGACGCTACGGCGGGCTCCTATATCCGGCACCGGCAGAGGGCGGCGAGGGTGGACCGGCCGCCGCGTGCCGGTCTGTAGTGACCAGCGCCGCTCCCCGCGGCCGGGCGCCGGTCGGCCGCGACGCGCACGGCCCCCGCGAGGACGGCGGGCAGCGCGGCGCCCTCCGCCCCGGTGGCCGTCCGGCCCTGCGGGAGATGGCCGGACGGGCCGGGCACACACGCGGGGTCGTGGTGCCCGCTGTCCGTCCCGGCGGTCGCTTGGGCGGGCGCGGCGGCCACGGGGCCGGACGACCCCGCCGAGGCCGCCGCCGGCACGGGCACATCATGGTGGCCGTCCGCCCCGTCGGCGCACGGGAGCACCACGGACAGCAGTCCGGCGATCAGGAGCAGTAAGACGGCCGGCCGGCGGTGGCGTAAGCGGGCGCGCCTCGGTGAGCGGGCGCCGCTCAGGAATCGGGCGCCACTACGGAGGAAGGCGCCACCAGGGACGAGGGAACGGAACGGACGGCACAACGGAACGCGCAACGGCACAGGTTCTCCGTGAGACTGCCGCCGCGTCGGAGCAGCACACGCACACGCATATGCACACGGGCGGACGGCATCGGCAGGGGGTGATCCGGAATCGGCCGGAATCTAGACCTGCTGCACCACGGAACCCGTTGCGCTGCGCAACGGTGGAAGGGCGGCACGGGCGTTCTCGGACGCCCCGGACCGGCTCTGCGCCGGCGGATGCCAGGAGGAGCCCGCAGCGGGGGTGGGACAGGGCAGCGCCACGGCGGCGCCCTGCTGGGGCTGGCCCGCGACACACAGCTCGTCGGAGTGGTGCCCGGGGTGCTCCGGTTCCTCGGAGTGACCGCTGTGTTCGGGGGCGAGCCAGCCGCCGGAGTCCGCCGCGGCGGACGCCCCGACCGGCAGGGCGTTCACCAGATGACCTTCGGCGCTCTCCGCCCGCGCCCCATGGGCGACCAGCACACTGATCAGCAACGCGGCCAGCCACAGCACACGAAACGGAACCGCTGAACCGCGGTTCCGCATGCCGCTGTTGGCCGACCTGATCGTTGCCATACCGCGATCGTAACCGCGGCGGCCGTCCGTTGCCGGTTTCCCCGCGCCCGGCGCAACAGATATCAGCCGGTGGGCGAGGCGTGACGGGGGTGGGCGTCCGCGCCTCGCACCTTCGTTGACGGTGTCTCAGACCAGCGACACCGCGTTCGATGCCGCCGGGGTGGCCTCGGCAGCGGTCTCGGTGACTTCCTGCGGGGGCTCGACGAGCGGCTCGGCCGGTACGGGCGGCGGCACCGCCGGCTGGCCCTTCGCGTCGGGCACGCTGCGCAGCGGGGTGCGGCTGGTCAGCGGCGACTTGCGGGCCGCCTCGACCCGGCGGGTGAACCAGATGACCTTGCCGTCCGGCGTGCCGCAGGTGCCCCAACTGTCGCTCAGGGCCGCCACTCTGGAGAGCCCGCCGCCGCCCGCGCTGAGCAGCTTCGGCAGGCGTGGCCCCTGGTCGGCGACGGAGGCCGTGAGGTGCCGGCCGGTCCAGCGGAGTTCGACGACGCACGGGGCGTCCGGGCCGATATGGCGATGGACGTTGGTCAGGAGTTCCGCCACTCCCCGGCACACGGGCGGGATATGCAGCTCGAGATCCCAGTACCGCAGGTGCGCGGCCAGGATCCGCCGGATCTGCGGCACACGCTCCGCCGAAGCATGCAGTTCGACCGTGTAGTGCCGGTCGCCGGGAAGTGTCATGTCGTGGCTCCTCACCGCGAGGCTCACGCCCTTCACCTCGTTGGACCAACGAACCCCGAAACACGAAGAGTGAGCATTAATCACGTATGGGTCATTTGTCATGGTGACCCGGCCGGGCGGGTTCCGCAACAGATCTTGGGTCAGTGGAGGCCGCCGGCACGGCCCTCACCCCGGCCGGTCCGGCAGCCGCGGCAGGACCTTGTCCGGGGTGAGCGGGAGGTCGCGCAGCCGGACCCCGGTGGCGTGCCGTACGGCGTTGGCGACGGCCGCCGCGGTGCCGACGATGCCGATCTCCCCGATGCCCTTGCTGCCCATGGGGTTGAGGTGCGGATCCTCCTCCTCCAGCCAGTGCGCCTCGATCAGCGGGACGTCGGCGCAGACCGGAACGTGATAGGACGCCAGATCGCACTCGGCGAAGTCGCCGAACGCGGGGTCCAGACCGCTGCCCTCCGTGAGCGCCATCCCCAGGCCCATGGTCATCCCGCCGATGAACTGGGAGCGCGCCGTACGGGAGTTGAGGATGCGGCCGGCCGCATAGACGCCCAGCATCCGCCGCACCCGGACCTCTCCGGTGACGGTGTCGACCTGCACCTCGGCAAAGGTGGCGCCGAAGGAGTGCCGGGCGTACGGGGAGCGCTCGGACGTCTCCTGGCGGGTGTCGACGGCGGCCGTCAGCCCGTCGGCCGGGAGCGGTCCGACGTGGTCCCGCAGCCGGTGCCGCAGCTCCGTACAGGCCTTGTGGACGGCCCAGCCCCAGGAGGCGGTGCCCGCGGAACCGCCGGCCAGCATGGCGGGCGGCAGATCGCTGCTGCCGATCTCGATGCGGATCCGCTCGTCGGGCACGGCCAGGACGCCGGCGGCGAGCTGCGCGAGGACGGTGCGGGCGCCGGTGCCGATGTCGGTGGCGTTCACCCGGATGCGGTAGGTGCCGTCGGCGGCGGCGTGCGCCTCGGCGGAGGAGGCGGCGATGAGGACGGGGTAGGTGGTGGCGGCGACACCGGTGCCCAGCAGCAGATCGCCCTCGCGCCGGACCCCCGGCCGGGGGTCCCGGGGCCGCCAGCCGAAGCGCTCCGCGCCCTCCCGCAGACAGCCGACCAGCTGGCGGCTGCTGAAGGCGCGGCCGCTGTCCGGCTCGGTGTCCGGCTCATTGCGCATCCGCAGGTCGACGGGGTCGATGTCCAGGAGGACGGCGAGTTCGTCGACGGCCGACTCCAGGGCGTACATCCCCGGGGCCTCGCCCGGTGCGCGCATCCAGGAGGGCGTCGGGACGTCGAGCGGGACCACGCGGTGCACGGTGCGGCTGTTCGGCGAGGTGTACATGACGCGCCCCGGGACCGCGGCCTGCTCGACGAACTCCGTGACGGTGGAGGTGTGGGTGGCGGCTTCGTGAGCGAGGGCGGTGAGGACACCGTCGTCGCCGGCGCCCAGGCGCACCCGCTGGACGGTGGGTGCGCGATGGCCGACGACCGCCGGCATCTCCCGGCGCGGCAGGGACAGTTTGACCGGGCGCCCGGTGTGGCGGGCGGCCATCGTGGCCAGGACGACCTGGGGGCGGGGCGTCCCCTTGGAGCCGAAGCCGCCGCCGACATGCTCGGAGAGGACGGTGATCTCGCTCCGGTCGAGCCGGAACAGCGCGGCGAGTTCCTCGCAGACCTTGGTGGCGCCCTGGCTGGAGTCGTGGACGGTCAGATGGCCGTCGCTCCACCAGGCGGTGGAGGCGTGCGGCTCCATGGGGTGGTTGTGCAGCGGGGGCACGGTGTACGTGGCGTCGACGGTGACGGGCGCGGCGGCGAACGCCCCCTCGAAGTCGCCGCGTTCGCGGGTGCCCGGATAGCCGCCGTTGGCGGTCTCCGCGTCGTACAGCCCCGGATGGCCGGCGGTCAGCCGGACGTCGTGCGCGGCGGTTTCGTAGCGGACGCGGACCGCCCGGGCGGCGGCGCGGGCGGTTTCGAGGCTGTCGGCGACGGCGAGGGCGACATACCAGCCGCGGTGCGGCACCCGGTCGTCCTGGAGCACCGCCAGCGTCGGGTCGTCTGTAGCGGCGAGGCGGGGCGCGTTCTCGTGTGTCAGCACCGCGTACACCCCCGGCAGGGCGAGCGCCGCCGCGACGTCCACGGCGGTGACCCGGCCGCGGGCGACGGTCGCGGGCACCGGCCAGGCGTAGGCGCAGCCCGGCGGGGTGTGTTCGGCCGCGTACCGGGCGGTGCCGGTGACCTTCTCCCGGCCTTCCCGGCGCACGAGCGGGGCGCCCACGGGGTACGGGGGTGGGCCGGGCGGGAACGAGTCGGGGCTCATGACGCGCGTCCTTGGATCGGGGGCTGGGGCTGGGGGGCTGGGTCGGCAGTGGCGTCCTGGTGGTCGTTGTGGTGGGGGTGCGGGGTGTGGCCAGTGGTCGTTGTGGTGGGGGTGCGGGGTGTGGTCAGTGGTCGTCGGCCGGGGCGGCCAGAGCGGTCAGCACGTCGACGGTCAGATTGCGGGCGAGCGTGACCTTGAAGCCGTTGTCGCGCAGCGGCCGGGCGGCGGCGAGTTCGGCGTCGGCGGCGCGGGCGAAGGTGTCCTCGGTGGCGGGCGCCCCGTGCAGCGCCTCTTCGGCCGCGCGGGCGCGCCACGGCCGGTGCGCGAGCCCGCCGAAGGCGAGGGCGGCCCGTCGTACGGCGCCGTCCCGCACCTCCAGTACGGCGGCCACGGAGACCAGGGCGAACGCGAACGAGGCGCGGTCGCGGGCCTTGCGGTAGCGCGAGCGTGCGCCGGGGGCCGGCGGCGGCAGCTGGACGGCGGTGATCAGTTCGCCGGGCCGGATCTCGGTGTCCCGCTCCGGGTGCTCGCCGGGCAGCCGGTGGAAATCGGTCACCGGAACGGTGCGCTCGCCGTCGGGGCCGTGCAGATGAATCTCGGCGTCGAGGGCGGCCAGCGCCACCGCCATGTCCGACGGCTGGGTGGCGACGCAGTGCTCGGAGTGGCCCAGTACGGCGAGATCGCGGTGTACCCCCTCGCGGGCCGGGCAGCCGGAGCCGGGGTCGCGCTTGTTACAGGGCTTGGAGATGTCCTGGAAGTACAGACAACGGGTGCGCTGCAGCAGATTGCCGCCGGTGGTCGCGATGTTCCGCAACTGCCCCGAGGCACCGGCCAGCAGCGCCTGTGACAGGGCCGGGTAGCGGTCGCGGACCGGGACCGCCGCGGCCAGATCGCTGTTGCGGACCATCGCACCGATCCGCAGTCCGCCGTCCGGCAGCTCCTCGATACGGTCGAGCGGCAGCCGGGTGACGTCGATGAGCAGCTCCGGCGTCTCCACGCCCAGCTTCATCAGGTCGACGAGGTTGGTGCCCCCGCCGAGAAAGCGGGCGCCGGGCTGCCCCGCCGCGGCCCGTACGGCCTCCTCGACGCTCGTCGCCCGCAGATACCCGAACGGCTTCATGACGCCGCCTCCCGGACCGCTTCGACGATCCGCGGATAGGCGCCGCAGCGGCACAGATTTCCGCTCATCCGCTCACGGATCTCGTCGTCGGTCAGCTCGACGGGAGCCGCGGGGTCCGCGGTGGGCGGGGTGGCATGGGACGGGAAGCCGTCCGCCGCCTCGGCCAGCATCCCGACGGCCGAACAGATCTGGCCGGGGGTGCAGTAGCCGCACTGCAGGGCGTCCCGCTCCAGGAAGGCCCGCTGCAGGGGGTGCAGCCGCTCCCCCTCGGCTAGGCCCTCGACCGTGGTGATCTGCCGTCCGTCCTGTGCCACGGCCGGCAGCAGACAGCTGTTGGCGCGCCGCCCGTCGACGAGCACGGTGCACGCGCCGCACTGGCCGTGGTCGCAGCCCTTCTTGGCGCCGGTCAGACCGAGGCGTTCACGGAGCAGGTCCAGGACCGTGGTCCGGTGGTCCACGGTCAGTGTCTGCGTCACTCCGTTGATGTGCAGCACCAGCGAGGAGCGCCGGCCGTCCGCCGACGGCGCACCGCCGGTGTCCGCCGGATGTTGGGTGGACTCCACTCACTCATGCCTTTCCGGTCCGGGCCGCGGGGGCGGCTGCCTTGAGCGGCCGTTTCCTGCGCCGTGGTCGTGGTGGCCCCGCCGCTTCGGGAGGGCGGGGCGGGCCCGCTAGCGGGTCTCCAGCCGTAGCTCGACTTCCTTTTCCTGGTCGCCGGCGGCCGTCCCGAGGACATGCACGGCGAACGCGGACTCCAGGCCCTTGCACAGCTGGTCGACGGCCCAGTAGCCGCCCTGGAGGCTGACCATGACGGGCGCGGTCAGCCGACGGGGCTCGGCCGTGGCCTTGCGCTCGCTCACGTCGAAGGTCGAGGTCCACACGGTCGACCCCGCACCCGCCACCTCCTCGGGCACATCGTCCGCCGCCCGGTCGGAGCTGAAGGAGGTACGCAGCGCACTGAAGACGGTGTGCGCGTCCTGCGTCGCGCAGCTCTCCAGCTCCACCATCACCTCGGCCGATACGTGCTCTGTGTGTGACGCCTGTTCTGCGCTGTTCACTGTGGGGCCTTTCCTCTGTGGGCCTTCCTCCGGGGGCTGAACGCTTCCAGGCTCGCCCCGCGGCCCGGTGTGTGCGACCGGAGGCACGAACGAGTGGTTTGAACGGGCGGCAACCGCGTGGCACCGATCGGGGGATTACGCTGTGTAGTCAGTGCGAGCGTTCTGTGACCGAAGATGCCTCATGCGCAGCGCTCGGCCCTCGCAGCAGCCATCGTCGACCTCAGCCAGAGGAGCCCTCGTTGACCAGCGCCACGATCGACCAGAAAGCCACCGGCTACACCGTCCGCCATGCGCTCTGTATGGCGCGCGCCTCCGAGCTCGCTTACAAGGACGAGCAGACCATCGAAGCCACCGCCCGGCAATGGGGCTTCGACCGGGTGCGCCATCACCACACCACGTTCCGTCCGCCGTTCCCGCTGGAGGACACCCAGGCGTACACCCTCGGCGGACACAGCATGATCATCACCAGCTTCCGGGGGACGGAGCCGGTGAAGCTGCGCGACTGGCTGTCCGACGCCACCACACCGCCGTGGCCCGGTCCCGGCGGCAAGGGGTATGTCCACTACGGCTTCGGTGAGGCGCTGGAGGCCGTATGGCCGCAGGTCCGCGCCGCCGTCGATGCCTTCCGCGACAACCGCCAGACGGTGTGGTTCACCGGCCACAGCCTCGGCGGGGCGCTGGCGATGCTGGCCGGGGCGCGGCTGCATTTCGAGGAGCCGCATGTGACGGCCAACGGCGTCTACACCTTCGGCCAGCCACGCACCTGCGACCGGCAGCTGTCCAAGGAGTTCAACACGGCCTTCTCCGACCGCATGTACCGCTTCGTCAACAACAACGACATCGTGCCGCAGCTGCCCCCGGAGCCCGCCTTCCACCATGTCTCCGCACTGCGCTACATCGACACCCAGGGCGCCATCCACCACACCATGCCGTTGATCAGCGGCCTGGTCGACCGTGCCCAGGGCCTCACCGCCGATGTGCTGGCGCCCGCCTCCGACGGTGTCCGGGACCACTTCATGGACGCGTACATCAACGCATTGGAGAAGAACCAGAACTGACCGTCCGGAGCGGGTGCAGGGGGCCGGTCAGAGCGGCTGGGTGAGGTTGACCGCGTTGCCGTCCGGGTCCTGGATATGGGCGACCCGCTGACCCCAGGGCATGTCGTTGGCCGGGCCGAGCACCGTTCCGCCGAGCGGCCCGACCCGGTCGAGCAGGGCGTCGACGTCCTGGACGACGATGCTGATCAGGATCCGGGTCGGAGTGCCGGTTTCTACGTTCCGGTCCACCACGATGCCCAGCTCCGAGCCGCCGATCCGCAGCCCGACGAAGAAGGCCGGACCCTCCTCGGGCACCCGGGTGAACTCCTCGGCACCGACCAGCCCGCTGTAGAAGGCCTGCAGTCGGTCGAGGTCGGGGGTGACGATCATCGGCTGGACGGCGGCAGGGGCGGGGGCGGCGGGTGAGGTGGCAGACATGGCGTCCTCCGGGTGTGTGGCCTGTGTGGTCGGTGAGGTAGACCGCGCCCGGAGTGCCGATTCATCGCTCAGGGCGGGAGGAATGCGCCGGTCGGGGTGGGACCAGGTTCACCGGCCGGGAGGCGGGAGGGGACACGGCGCACCGGCCGGCACGGAGATGGCTCACCGGCCGAGAGGGGAGACTGTTCACCGGCCGGGACGGGAGACGGTTCACCGGCCGGGACGGGAGACGGTTCACCGCCCGGGACGGGAGACGGCTCACCGGCCGGGCCGAGGGGCCGTGAAGGTGACCTCGGCGGCCTGGGCGACGATTTCGATCTCGTCGCCCAGGGCCCATTCCGCGGCCCGCGAGGACAGCGCCGCGGGCACCCGCTCGCTGATGCCGGGGGCCGCCGGAATGTCGTAGGTGGCATGGGCGTCGTGCGGCAGGACGACACGGAAGTCGCGGGCCAGGGCCGTACGGGCGGTCGCGCTGACGCACATCTCGGAGAGCACCCCGCAGAGCGCCAGGGCCTTGACCCCGGCGCCGTCGAGCAGGGCACCGAGCGGAGTGTCCTCGAAGCCGTCGTCCTGGGTCTTGCGGATCACCGACTCACGGGGCTCGGTCCCCACGGGCAGATGGAGCTCCCAGCCCGGGGTGTGGGGCTCATCGACGGTTCCCGGCTCACCGTCGTTCTGCAGATGGACGACCAGTGCCCCGGCGGCGCGGGCCCGGGTGAGCAGAGCACGGCTCCGGTCGAGCACCCGCGCCGCATCGGGCACCGCCTCGTCCCCCGCGACGAACGCCGACTGGAGGTCGACGAGCAGGAGGGCCTCGACAGGGCGGAGCGGACTCCCGGCCCCGGTCGGCGGTGCGGCCTCGCTGTCGGTCACCGCGGCGGTCCCGGCCGTCCCGGTCGCCGCAGCGGTCCCGGCCGTCCCGGTCGCCGCAGCCGTCCCGGCCGTCCCGGTCGCCGCAGCCGTCCTGGTCATCTCAGCCGTCCCGGGCGTCGCACCCGCCCCGGTCGTCCCGGTCGTCCCTGTCGCCGCAGCCGTCATCCTCGCGGCATCCGCAGCATCCGCAGCATCCGCGGCAGCCGTGGTCACCGTCGTCGCCACCACCGTCGTCACGCTCTCCGTCACCCTCATGCCCTCCGTCGCCGTCATGATGACCATGGTGCGGGCCGGGCGGGCCATTGATCACGGCCGCGGCGGAATCCAGCCATACGCCCGCCCTCCCCGGCCGCCTCGGCCCGCCCCTCCCCTGCCCCCTCCGGCCGCCTCGAACGTCTCTCCCCCGCCCTTCCTACGCCGGTCCCAACAGGTCTCCAGTCGACCACTGCGCCGCCGCTGAGCTGTCACAACGATGCGGACGCCAGACGGACGCCATCCGGACGCAGCGTCCGATGCGGCTGCTAGGACTCGCAGCCGAGGCGCGGCCGTGTGCCCACACGCCCGTACGCCGACGGCTCTCTCCGGACACGCGGCGCTGCGCCGTCCGGCCGCACATCGTTGCCACGGGCATCGACCTGGACGGATCATCCGATACGCACGCCGTACGCACGTACGGAGGACCGGGATGACCGCACCGGCACGACGTGAGGAGAGCCACTGTGGAGCCAGCCACCGTCAAGGGCCACTGCGCATCGGAATTCACCGGCGTACGGGACGCGTTCGAGCGGAACTTCAGCGAGCACGGTGAGGTCGGCGCGGCGGTCACGGTGACCGTGGACGGCGAGGCGGTGGTGGATCTGTGGGGCGGCCACGCGGACGCGGCCGGGACCCGCCCCTGGGAGCGCGACTCACTGGTCAACGTCTACTCGACGTCCAAGGGGATGACCGCACTGTGCGCCCATCTCCTCGTGGACCGGGGCGAGTTGGACCTCGATGCGCCGGTGACCCGGTACTGGCCCGAGTTCGGGCAGGCCGGCAAGCAGGACATACCCGTGCGCTGGCTGCTCAGCCACCGTGCGGGCCTGATCGCGCCCCGTGAGCCGCTGCCCGCCGGGCACGCCTATGACTGGGACCGGGTGTGCTCCGTCCTGGCGGCCACATCGCCGTGGTGGGAGCCGGGCACCGCGCAGGGCTATCACGCGGTGACCTTCGGATACCTCGTGGGCGAGGTCGTACGGCGGATCACCGGGCAGTCCCTCGGCGCGTTCCTGCGCAGCGAGATCACCGGGCCGCTGGGCGCGCGGGTGTTCATCGGCACCCCCGCCGAGGAGCACGCCCGCTGTGCCGACATGGTCGGGCAGCTGGACGAGGCGCGGATCGCCGAGCAGTTCCCCGGTGTACCGAAGCCGCCGTTCCGGTCGCTCGCCGACCACCCCCTGGCCATCGTGATGCTGGCGCTGACCTATATCCCCACCGGGGACGTCAACAGTGCCGCCTACCGGTCGGCCGAGATCCCGGCGGGCAATGCCCATGCCGGTGCGCACGGGCTGGCGACGGTGTACGGCGCGCTCGCGGGCGGCACGCTCGTGGGGCCCGGCACCCTGGAGGCGATGCGCCGGTCGCAGAGCCTGCCGGGTGAGCGTGATCTGACGATCGATGCGCTCGCCCCGGCGGGGTACGAGCACCGCTGGGGTCTGGGCTTCATGCTCAACCACCAAGGTCAGGCGGGGCCCAATCCAGGGGCGTTCGGGCACGGTGGCGCGGGCGGCTCGTTCGCCTTCGCTGATCCGGAGAACCGGCTGTCGTACGCGTACACCATGAACAAGTACGGCGGTGGCACGACGGGCCAGGATCCGCGCAACGCCGGGCTGGTCAGGGCGGTGTACCAGGCGTTGGCGCAGCACCGGAGCTGATGCCGGGGCCCGCCGCCCCTACGGAGCCGACGGTTCGGGGGGCGGTGCAGGACGCGGAGGCGCGGGCGGCTCGTCCGCCGCGTCGGTGAGGGCATGCAGCGCCTCGACGAGCCCAGTGCGCCGGTCGGCCGGCAGCCGGGACACGATCGTGGCGATCTTGTGGACGGATTGACGCCCAGCGCATCGGCCAGCGCGGCGAGCTTGACCGGGCCCCGGCCGTCCAGCACCACCAGGGCCCGCGGCTGGGGCAGGGTGAGCGAGGGCGCGGTCCGGCCGAGTGCCCGGACGGAGACCCCGACCAGCATCCGGGATGCGGTCAGCACCGCGGCGATCACCTCTTCGACGTCCTGGTCGAGAGCGTCGTCGCCGGACCCGGCCGCCCTGGCCGACCCGGCGGGCCGCGGTACGCGGTATGCGTCGCCCCATGGCGCCTTTAGGCCCGGTGAGGGCATCGTGCCTGGTGGCGAGCCCGGTGGCGGCCCGGAAATCTGCCCCCGCCATCGCCGTTGCCGAGCGCAATAATGGAAGGTGCGGCAAGCATCCGGCCTGGCGGGAGCGCCGTGGCCCGGGGAAAGGGCGTGGTGATCATGGAACGGGACACCGAGACGGTTCACGAGGCGTATGCGTTCGTCTGTCTGCACTGCGGACACGGCTGGGAAGAGGAGTACGAGATCCGGCACACCACGGATCTGGCCGGCCACCGGCGCGCCGACTACTTCACCCGGGGCGTCCGTGTCGCCTCCCCGCTGACCCGCGCCGACTGCCCCTCGTGCAACCTCGGCCCGATCCGCATCCTGCGCCCCGGCCGGGTGAACTCGACCCGCCCCTACCTCGCCTGACCACCCCCTTCCAGGCACCTGACGTACCGTCACCACCTGGTGTGGAGAGGGTGGTTGATGAGCAGCAGCGGCACACTGGGCGCGGGCGGGCGGCAACGGCCGTCCGGGGTGCGGGCTATGGCTGCTCCCCCGGCGGCGGTCCGGCGACCTCCGGGTCCAGATAGGCGGGACCGGGCAGGCCCTTACGGCGCATGGCGATCCCGGTCAGCGCCTCGAAGATGGCGCGGCGGGCATTCATCGTCGTGGTGTAACCGGGATCGAGGTGGGGTGCGACCTCGACGACGTCCATGCCCACGACCGGCGTCTCATGACAGATCCGGCGGAGGGCGGGAAGCAGTTCGCGGTTCGTCAGGCCGGGCGGCTCCGGTGTGCCGGTTCCGGGTGCGAAGGCCGGGTCCAGCACATCGATGTCCAGCGACACGAACAGATACTCCGGCCCGTCCAACGCCTCGTCGATGGCCTGCTGGAGGACCAGGTCGAATCCGCGCCGGTCGATCTCGGCCATGAAGTGCGCGCGCAATCCGTGCTCGCGCATCCAGTCGAACAGGGTGTCGTCGGGCGCGATCGCGCTGCGCAGACCGATCTGGATGAAGTTGCGCCCGGGGATGTGCTCGTCCTCGATCAACCGGCGGACCGGTGTGGCGTGCGAGACGGGATGGCCGAACAGGTCGTGCGAGCAGTCCGGATGCGCATCGAAGTGGATCACCCCGACCTTGCCGGCCCCGTACACATCGGCCATCGCCGCGGCATCCGGCCACAGGATCGAGTGGTCCCCGCCGAGCACGATCGGGATCGCGCCTGTTTCCGCGACCTCGCGGACCAGAGTGCGGATCGGCTCCATGGAGTTGTCGATGCTGAACGGGTCCACCGCGGCATCGCCGTAGTCGACCACCGTCAGCTCCTCGAAGGGCTTGATCCGGGTGCTGGGATTGACGAGCATCTGCGGGGTGTGCGGCAGGATCCGCTCGTCGGCCCGGATCGCACGCGGCCCGTAGGCCGCCCCCCGGTGCCCGGTGGACATGTCCACCGGCGCTCCCACGACTGCCACATCGACCTGACCCGCACGCAGGTCGTCCGGGTTGAGGCACAGCGGCAGCCCGAAGAACGTGGCGATCCCGGCGTAGGCCGGTACGAACGCGTACCGCTGGAGGTTGATCGGTCCGGGCTCGCGCTTCGGGTCGGGCGTACGGTCGACGCCCCATTTCCAGACGTCCGGGGGTACACCTTCCACAAGCTGCTCCTTTCGGTCCCGTCAGGACAACCCGCCCGGTACGGAGGGCGCCTGGCCGCCACACAGCCGTCACTCAACCCGACCTGCGGTGATTCGCCGGACACCGCGGCGGGGCAGGCCACAACAGTCAGTCGTTCGGCCCGGAAGTCAGGAGCGCGGGGCGCTTTCCGGCCGTGCACGCCACTGCGATTCGGTAACAGCACGCATTTGAGGTATTTCGGTACGGCATATGTTGCCTATGCTCAGGCCGGAGGTCGGGGGCCGCTTTCGGACACTCCGACGGCCGACGGCCCCCTTGCCCGATCACTTCACCTGACACCGTCGGAGAACACCTTGGCCGTGGAGAACGGGGAGCAGCGCACCCGCTCCCGTGTGCTGGCCGTGCTCCCGTACGCGGTCATGGCCGTGGTCACCACGGTCGATCTCACCGCGGGCCCGGGGGTCGGGTTCCTGCCCCTGGTGTCGCTGGGGCCGGCGTTCGCGGGGCTGGTCGGCGGCTGGCGGCGGACGGCCGTGGTCGGGCTGACGGCGTTCGTGCTCTGCCTCGGCCTGGGCGTCTACAACGGTCTGTTCGACAGCCGGCGGGGCCTGACCGCCCTGCTGTCGGTGGCCGGAGTGACCGCGGCCGGAGTGGTCGCCGCGGTGACGCGGCAGCGCCGTGAGGCGGAGCTGGCCAGTGTCCGCTCGATCGCCGAGGTCGCCCAGCGGGTACTGCTGCGCCCGGTGCCGCGCGGTGCGGGCCCGCTGCGGATCGCCGTCTCGTACACCTCGGCGGTGGCCGAGGCCCGGATAGGCGGTGATCTGTACGAGGTGGTGACCTCGCCCGCCGGGGTGCGGATCATCGTCGGCGATGTGCAGGGCAAGGGCCTGGAGGCCGTGGAGAGCGCGGCGGTGGTGCTGGGTGCGTTCCGGGAGGCGGCGCACGACGAACCTGATCTGCCCGCCGTCGGCGAGCGGGTCGAGCGGGCGCTGAACCGCCATCTGTCCGGCGAACGGTTCGTCACGGCGGTGCTCGCCGAGATCGGTGACGGTCCGCGGGCCACCCTGCTGAACTTCGGCCATCCGGCGCCGCTGGTGGTCCGCCCCGACGGCACGGTCGGCTTCGCCGCACCGCCCGACCGCGCCCCGCCGCTCGGCCTCACCCTGCACGGCGCCGTGACCCCGGTCCCCTACGAGGTGCCGTTCACACCTGGCGACCAACTGCTCTTCTACACCGACGGCGTGACCGAGGCCCGCGATGCGGCGGACCGCTTCTACCCCCTCGACGAACGGGCCGCGCTGCTCAAGGACCCCGACCCGGAGGCCGCGCTGCGCTCGGTGCGCGAGGACCTGGTCGAGCATGTCGAGGGGCCGCTGCACGATGACGCGGCGATGCTGCTGGTGCGCTACCGGCAGGAGCCGGCGAACGGGCCTCAGGGCAGCGGCAGCCCCGTGTAGTTCTCCGCCAGTTCGGCGGCGGCGTGCGGCGAACCGGCGATCCGGTCGAGCTGGGCGAGCTGCAGCCGGGTGTCGAACGGGCTCTGGTCCGGGGCGGTGTGCAGGGCCGTCGTCATGAAGTACGAGAAGTGTTCGGCCCGCCAGACCCGGCGCAGACAGGTGTCGGAGTAGGCGTCGAGCAGTTCGGTGGAGCCGGTGCGGTGCAGCCGGTCGAGGGCGCGGGCCAGGACGGTGACATCGGCGACCGCCAGGTTGAGGCCCTTGGCCCCGGTGGGCGGCACGATATGTGCCGCGTCGCCGGCCAGCAGGACCCGCCCGTACCGCATCGGTTCGGTGACCGAACTCCGCATGGGCAGAACGGCCTTGGCGGTGAGCGGCCCGCGCGCCAATTTCCAGGGGGCGTCGATCGCGCCGCGGGCCTCCAGTTCGTCCCAGATGCGGTCGTCGGGCCAGTCGGCCGGGTCGGTGCCGTTGGGGACCTGGAGGTAGAGCCGGCTGACGGTCGGCGTACGCATGCTGAACAGCGCGAAGCCGCGTGCGGAGTGGGCGTAGACCAACTCGTCGTGGGAGGGCGGGACCTCGGCGAGCACTCCGAGCCAGGAGTAGGGGTAGCTGCGCGTATACGTACGGCGTGTGCTCTCCGGTAGCGCCTGCCGGGCCACACCGTGGAACCCGTCGCAGCCCACGACGTAGTCGCAGGTCAGGGTGTGCTCGCGGCCCTGGTGGCGATAGCGGATGCCGGGCCGGCCGGTGTCCGCGCCGGTCACCGCGAGCGCCTGCGCCCCGAACAGCAGCGGTGCCCCGTCCGCGAGTTGCAGCGCGATCAGGTCCTTCACCACTTCCGTCTGGGCGTAGACCATCACCTGGCGGCCGCCGGTCAGCGCGGGGAGGTCGAGGCGGTGGGCGCGCCGGTTCCAGCGCAGCTCGATGCCGTCGTGGACCAGGCCCGCACGGTCCATCCGCTCCCCCGCCCCGCAGGCGCGCAGCACCTCGACGGTGCCCTGTTCCAGGATGCCCGCGCGCTGGCGCCGTTCGACGTAGGCGCGGTCCCGGCTCTCCAGGACGACGCAGTCGATGCCGGAGCGGTGCAGCAGCCGCGCGAGCAGCAGCCCGGCGGGGCCGCCGCCGATGATGCCGACCGTGGTGTGGCGGGGGTGCGTCACTGGGCTGTTCCTTCCGCGGGGCGCGGTGCCGGTGCGCCGGGGGCCGTGGCCACGAGGCCGCTGTCCGGGTGTGCGGCGAGGTGGCCGAGGAGGGCGGCCAGGACCGGGGCGGGGCGTTCCACGTTGGCGAGGTGGGCGGCGCCGGACAGTTCGAGCAGGCGGACGTCCGCGATGCCGTCGGCGAGTTCGCGGGCGTGGGCGGGCGGGGTGGCCGGGTCGGCGAGGCCCGCGACGACGAGCGTGGGGGCGGTGATCCGGGCCAGGCCGGCGCGCAGGTCGAAGGCGGCGAGGGCGTCGCAGCAGGCCGCATAGCCCGCCGGCGCCACCGACCGGCGCACCGCATCGAGGAGCGCCGTGGCCTGCGGGGAGCCGGCGAAGGACGGGGTGAACCAGCGGCTCGCGGCGGCCTCGGCGATCGGGCCGATCCCCGCTTCCCGTACCAGCGCGGCCCGGTCCTGCCAGCCCGCCGGCTCGCCGAACCGTGCGGAGGAGCAGATCAGGGCGAGCGAGGCGATCCGCTCGGAGTGGTGGGCGGCGAGCCAGGCCCCGACGGCGCCGCCGAGCGAGATCCCGGCATAGGCGAACCGGTCGATGCCGAGGGAGTCGGCGAGGCCGAGAACCAGCCGGGCCAGGCCGGGGACGGTGGTGGTGGGGGCGGGCCCGGCACCCAGCACCCCGGTGGGGGTGCCGCCGTGACCGGGGAGGTCCCAGCGGATGACGCGGTGGTGCCGTGCCAGGGATGGGAGTTGGGGGTCCCAGACGGCGAGCGAGGCCCCGAGCGAGGGGCCCAGGAGGAGCGGCGGGGCGTCTTCGGGGCCGTCCACGGTGTGGTGCGGGAGCGGGGTGGCGGGCGGGTGGGTCATGGGGACTCCTGTGCGGGGTGCTCGGGACGTTCCAGCGCGCGGTCCACGAGGGCGCCGGCGGAGCCCAAGTAGCCGGTGGGGTCGAGGAGTTGACGCAGCCGCGCGGCGGACAGGGCCGGGGCACCCCGCGGGGCGGGCGGGTCGTCGGACGGGGCGGGCCGGTCCTCGCACGGGGCCGTGGGCCGGTCCTCGCCCGGGGCCACGGGCAGTGCCTCGTTCAGCGCCTCGTCCAGCGCCGCGGGCAGTTCGATGTCCCGCTCCGCGGTGCGCCGGGCCGCCGTGTCCAGGATGCGGCGGGCCTCGGCGCGGCCGGTCAGGGCCGTGAGGGCGGCGGCCAGGCGTTCGGTGACGACCAGACCGCCGGTCGCGTCGAGGTTCTGCCGCATGCGGTGTGGGTGGACCCGTAGGTGCGCGGTGAGTTCGGCGGCGTCCCGGGCCGCGCCGCCGGTCAGCCGCAGGGCGTCCCGCAGCGGCTGCCATTCGGCGTGCCAGGCGCCGGCCGGGCGTTCGTCCTCGGCGGCCAGCGATCCGTACAGCACCGCGGCGAGGCCCGGGACCTGCCGGGCGGCGGCCGCGACCATCGTGGCGCGCACCGGGTTGGCCTTGTGCGGCATGGCGGAGGAGCCGCCGCCGCTGCCCTCGGTCAACTCGCCGAGCTCCGTGCGGGACAGGGTGAGGACATCGGCGGCCAGCTTGCCGAGGGCGCCCGCGGTGAAGGCCAGCGCACCGGCGAGATCGGCGACCGGGGTGCGCAGGGTGTGCCAGGGCAGGGCCGGTGCGGCGAGTCCGGTCTCGGCGGCGTAGCGGGCGAGGAGCCTGCTCCCCAGGTCGGGAGCGGGGGGCTGCCCGCCCTCGGCCTCCGCGTACGCGTGGAAGGCCGCGAGGGTGCCGGCCGCGCCGCCCAGTTGCACCGGCAGTGCGGCGCGTACGGATGCCAGCCGGTCATGGGAGTCCAGCACGAGGCTGCGCCAGCCCGCCGCCTTGAGGCCGAAGGTGGTCGGCACCGCGTGCTGGGTGAGGGTGCGGCCCGCCATGGGGGTGTCACGGTGTTCCGCGGCGGTACGGCGCAGCGCGGCGGCGGTGCGGGCGAGGTCCGGCAGGACGGTGTCCAGGGCGCGGGCACAGACCAGCATCGTGGCGGTGTCCAGGATGTCCTGGCTGGTGGCGCCCCGGTGGACGTAGGCGGCGGCCCCGGGGTCGCGGTTGGCGACGGCGGCCGTCAGATCGGCGACGAGCGGGACCACGGGGTTGCCCGCGGCGCGGGCGCGCAGCGCGAGGGTACGCGGGTCGTGGCGGTGGGGCTCGGCGGCCACGGCGGTGACGGCGGCGGCCGCCGACTGCGGTGCGAGCCCCAGGGCGGCCTGGGCACGGGTCAGCGCGGCCTCGGCGTCGAGCAGGGCACGCAGATACCCGGCGTCACCGGTGAGGCCGGCCACGGCGGAGCCGGCCCAGGACGGCGCCAGCAGCCCCATGTCGGCTGTCTCGTCGCACTGTTGGGGCGGCGCGGTCCACGACAGATCATCGGAAGGCAAGGAAGACCGTCTCCTCGTGTGTGCCGTCCTCCGCCCGCTGCAGCCGGATGTCGAAGCGGTACCGGCCGGGGCCGTCGGGGCGGGCGAGCAGGGTGTCCGCGCGGTCCGCGGGCAGCCGCGCGAGCAGCGGGTCGGTGGCGTGGGCCGTCGGGTGCCCGGGGAAGTAGACGCGGGTGAACAGGTGGTGGAGCAGTCCGCGGGCGAAGAGGCACACGGCGAGGTACGGCGCGGCGTCCGGGCGCCCGGCGGGCGCGGTGGCCGGCAGGGTGCGGACGGCATAGCGTCCGTCGGCGTCGGTGGGGACCCGGCCGAAGCCGGTGAAGTCCACACCGTTGCGGCCGAGGAGCGCGCCGGTGGCCGGATCCGGGCGCAGCGAACCGGGTGCGCCCGTGCGGCTGCCGTCCGGGCCCGCCTGCCAGAACTCCAGCAGCGCGTCCGGCACCGGGTCGCCGGCGCCGTCCCGTACACAGCCGTGCACGGTGACCGTATCGGGGTGGCCGGCCGGGACGAGCTGCGCGCCGTCCGGGAACGGGAGGGCGTAGCCGTAGAACGGCCCGATGGTCTGTGCGGGGGTCGGGGCGAGCGGCCCGGACGGCGCGCCGGCCGTGGTGCCGGACCGGTCGGGGCGGGTGGTGGCGCGGGGCATCAGCGGCCTTCCTCGATCCAGGTGGCGGACGGACCGTCCAGGACCACGTCCCAGCGGTAGCCCAAGGACCTTTCGGGGAGGTTCAGTTCGTGATCGTAGGCGGCCACCAGACGGGCGCGGGCGGCGGGATCGGTGACCGAGCCGAGGATCGGGTCGTAGGGGAGGAGCGGATCTCCGGGGAAGTACATCTGGGTGATCAGCCGCTGGGTGAAGGCCGATCCGAAGAGCGAGAAGTGGATATGGGCCGGGCGCCAGGCGTTGTGGTGGTTGCGCCACGGGTAGGCGCCGGGCTTGATGGTGGTGAAGGCGTACCGGCCCGCGTCATCGGTCAGACAGCGGCCGACTCCGGTGAAGTGGGGGTCGAGCGGGGCCGGGTGCCGGTCGCGCCGGTGGGCGTACCGGCCGGCGGCGTTGGCCTGCCAGATCTCGACGAGCTGACCGCGTACGGGGCGGCCGGTGCGGTCCAGGACGCGGCCGGTGACGGTGATGCGTTCGCCGAGCGGTTCGCCGGTGTGCTGCCGGGTGAGGTCGGCGTCCAGGTCGGTGACGTCCGTGACGCCGAAGGCGGGCCCGCCGAGCTCCACGGCCTCCGGGTCGGCGCGGTGGTCGATCTCGACGGGCGGGCGGCGGGGGTGGCGCGCGGTGGTGCTGCGGTAGGGGGCGAAGTCCCGGGCGGGGTGGTCCGGGGCCGGTGCGCCCGCCGCCCGGTCCCGTTCCGCGGCGGTGTGCCGGGCGGCGATCTCGCGGCTGATGTCGGCCTGGGTGGGGAGCTGCGGGGCGCCGGGCGCGGGGCGGGGCGGGGGTGCGGCGACCGACGGAGACGCCGGGACAGGAGCGTCGCCGGACGGGGTGGGCGGGGTCAGGGCCATGGGCGGTATCTCCCTGCGGTGGGGGGCACGGTGCGGGTCCGGTGAGCCGGGCGGACGCGGGCCGCGGGGCGGCGGGACGTGTGCGGGGCGGGGGCAGTCGCGGCGGTCTTAAGGAGGGGGACGCTTCGATGACGTACAGCCGTCCCGGAGGCGGCCGATGAGCATCAGGCGTCGTTACGGGAGCGGTGGGTGCCGGCCGTAGGAGCTCGGGGGCTGTCGGCCGTACGGGTAACCGGGGTCTCGCCCCTGCGGGAATCAAGGGTCGCGCCCGTACGGATCCCGGGGGTCTCCCCCCTGGGCGATTGTCCGTCCGAGGTCGCCGCCTTCAGGGCCCGCAGCGCGGCGAGTTCGGCGGCCGTGGGCGGGGCGGTGACGCCGATCCGGTCCGCCTCCTTGAGGTCCCAGCCGGTGGCCGCCCGGACCTGTTGGAGCGTCACTCCCGGGTGCAGTTCGGTGAGGACGAGTTCCGCGGTGACCGGGTCGGGGCGCAGCACGCCGAGGTCGGTGATCACCGCCGCCGGACCGGCGCCGGGCAGTCCGAGCGCCGCCCGGTCCCCGGGGCCGCCGCCGTGGCCAAGGGTGGTCACGAAGTCCAGCGCACCGACGAAGCTGCGGGGGCTGTGCCGCAGGACCATCAGCACCTGCCCGCAGCTGGCGGCGATTTCGGGGGCGCCGCCCGCGCCGGGCAGCCGCCCCTCGGGCCTGCCGGGGCCGCGGTGGACGACGGTGGTGTTGATGTTGGCGAACCGGTCGACCTGCGCGGCGCCGAGGAAGCCGACGTCGATCCGCCCGCCCTGCAGCCAGTAGTTGAACATCTCCGGCACCGACACCACCGAGTCCGCGGTGTCGGCCAGTTCGCCGTCCCCGATGGACAGCGGCAGCCGGGTCGGCTTGGAGCCGAGGGTGCCGGACTCGTAGACGAGCACCAGGTCCGGATTGACCGTACGGCGGGCGAGGTTGGCGGCCGTACTGGGCAGCCCGATCCCGACGAAGCAGGTCCGCGCACCCGCCAGCGCACGGGCGGCGTTGACCTCCATCAGCTCGTCGGGGGTCCAGTCGGGGGCGCCCTCGGAGCCGGAGCCGGAGGCACGCCCCTCGGAGCCGGGGCCGGAGGCACGCCCCTCGGGGCCGGAGCCGGAGGCGCGCCCCTCGGCCACGTCCTCCACGGCCGCTCCCCGCACCGGTGACCCCTCCCCTCCCGGCACACGCTCCCCCCGCACGCACTCCGCCAGCCACCGCCCGAACGCCGCCCGGTCACGTGAAATGCCGTCCCACTCCCGGTAGTAGGCGTTGTCACGGACCGAATAGCCGGCCGCGTACGACGGATGGGCGCCGCCCGGGACGAGCGCGACCACGTCGACGACCCAGGTGGGCAGGACGACCGCGCCGGGGCGCGGCTCCAGCGTGCCGACGATCTCCTCGACGGTGACCAGCACGCGCCGGGCGGCGAGCGCCGCCTCCTTCTGCACCCCGGTCAGGCCCCACAGCTGGACGTTGCCGGCCCGGTCGGCCTGCTGCGCATGGATGACCGTGACATCCGGGTTGAGGGCGGCGACGGCGGCCAGCTCCTCGCCGGTGAACGGGCAGACGACGGTGGAGACCGTGGGCGTACGGGCCGGGATGTCGCTGCCGCGGTAGCCGCGGAGCACCGCGAAGGGGAGCCGGGCCGCGCCCGCGGCATAGCGGTTGGCCATCCCGGCGTGGCTGTGCTCGTCGATCTCCAGCGGGGCGGGCCAGCCGTGCTCGACCGCGTCCCGGAAGCGGTGCAGCGAACCGACGCCCGGATTGCCGCCCCAGGAGAACACCAGCTTCCGGGCCGCGCCCGCGCCGATCAGCTGGTCGTAGACCACATCGGGGGTCATCCGGGCGAGCGTGAGGCCCTTGATGCCCTGACGGATGATCTCGTGCGCGGCGGCGAACGGGATGAGGTGGGTGAACCCCTCCAGCGCCACGGTGTCGCCGTCATGGATCAGCTCCGCGACGGCCTCGTGCAGGGAACGGATGTCGGCCATGTCCTCACCCTCGGGTCATACCGGAGCCTGGCCCCAGGGGCCGCCCCGCACCAGGTTGTTCGCACAGTGAACTTAAGTTCATAATGACGCCGCCTTGAGTTTGGCCCCGGTCCCCGGCCCTGTCAACGGTCCGCCGGGTACGGTTCCGACGAGATCGACGCACCAGGGAGAGGCCATGACCCACCCCGCCGCCACCGCCCCTTCAGCGCCGCCGCCACCGGAGGCGGTGGGTCCGCTGATCCGCAGCGTGTCCGTGCTGCGGGAGCTGGCGGCCGGCGGCGGCCGGCGGTCCGTCGGCGATCTGGTGCGTGGCACCGGCCTCGCCCGTTCGACCGTGGACCGGGTGCTGAGCACCCTCGCCCGGCTCGGCTACGTACGGACCGAGGGCCGGGACGCGGTGCTCGCGCCGCGTCTGCTGGAGCTGGGCAACGCCTACCTCGCCGCCTCCGAACTCCCCGAACGGCTCGGCCCGCTCGCCGACCGGCTGGCCGACGAGCTGGACGAGTCGGTCTCGCTGGCGGTGCCGGACGGCGACGGGGTGCGCTTCGTCCACCAGGCGACCCGCCGCCGCGCCATGTCACTGGCCTTCCGCATCGGCGATCTGCTGCCCGCCGAGAGGGGCGCGCCGGGCGCGCTGTTCGCGGACGGGTGGGACGAGGCGGACTGGCGGCGCTGGCGGGCGCGCCGGGCGGCGGACCCGACGGATGCGGGCTTCCCGGCCGTCCCGCCGCGGCGCGCCGAGGACACCTCGGAGGCCGGTTTCGCCGCGCGGGTGGCCGCCGCCCGCACCGCCGGCTGGTCGCTGGACGACCAGCTCATCGAGCCGGGGCTGGTGGCCGTGGCCCTACCGGTCCTCGACGCCGCCGGCCGCCCGGTCTGTGCGCTCAGCGTCGTCAGCCACACCAGCCGGCTGAGCGCGGACGCGCTGCCCGACGCGGTGCTCCCCCGCCTCCGCGAGACGGTCGCCGCCATGGAGGACGCCCTGCGCGCGCCCCGGGCCGCCACCCCCTCCGTGACGGTTACCGGCCCGTCCCACGCCACCTGGATGCGCGCGTCCAAGCAGGAACTGGGCCCGGAATTCGTCGAGTCGATGGCCCGCGGGCTGATCACCCTCACCGCCTTCGGCACCGGACGCGCCGCGCTCCCGCTCACCGCCGTGGCGGAGGCCACCGGCCTGGCCCGCGCCACCGCCCGCCGGGCCCTGATCACCCTGGAACACCTCGACTACCTCACCGCCGACGGCACATTCTTCCGCCTCACGCCGAAGGTGCTGGAGCTGGGCTTCGCCCACCTCTCGGGGCTCACCCTGCCCGACATCGCCCAGCCCCACCTCGCCTCACTGGTCGAGCGGGTGCACGACTCCGCCTCGATGGCGGTCCTCTCCGGCGACGACATCCAGTACGTCGCCCGGGTCCCCACCGTGCGCATCATGAGCGTCAACATCACGCTGGGCACCCGTTTTCCGGCGTATGCGACCTCCATGGGCCGGGTGCTGCTCGCCGGTCTGCCCCCGGCCGAGCGCTCCGCACGGCTGGCCCGCACACGGCCGGAGCCACTCACCCGGCACACCGTGACCGACCCGGAACGGCTCCTGGCCCTCCTGGAAGAGGTCCGCTCCGCCGGCCACTCCCTGGTCGACGAGGAACTGGAGGAGGGCCTCCGCTCCCTCGCCGTCCCCGTCCACGACCGCACCGGCCGGGTGGTCGCCGCCGTCAACGTCTCCACCCACGCGGCCCGTTGCACCCCCGACGAGGCCCGCGAGACCCTCCTCCCCGCGCTGCACACCGCCGCCGCCGAGATCGAGGCCGACCTGAGCGTGGCGGGACGGTACGCGCGGATTCCGGTGCGGTGACCGGCCCGGCCCTCCCCTACGGGGTCTCCTGGGGGAGGATCGGCGCCGATCCTGTGTGCAGTGTGAGGTGGACCGGCAGGAGGCGGGTGGCCTCGGCCGACGGTTCCCCGGTGCCGGGCTTTGGCACCCCCGGCCGTACGGCGAGGGTGCGCGCACGGCGACCGGGCGGGGCGCCCGGGGTCAGTCCAGGTCGTAGCGGAAGGTGTAGGGGAAGGAGGAGGCTCCGGGAACGGTGGTGAAACCGCCGGTTCCGCGCAGCCCGGTCAGCTCCCCGGTGCCGCTTCCGGGCACGACCTCGAAGGTGCAGCGAACGGACCCGTCGGCACCGAACGAGCCGCGTTCCTCGACGACGAAGCCGCCTTCCCGCCCGTCGAGCCGCCCGGCCAGCATCTCCATTCCGGTGAAGGTGCCGGTCTTCTCCGTGACGTAGACGATGCTGTATTCGCAGGTGGTGTCGACGGCCTCGATGCCGCCGGAGAAGGTGTTGGTGACGGAGGCGTGGGCGAGCCTCGGACTCGCTTCGCTCGAACCGACCGCACTCTCCTTCCAGTTGGCGAAGGCGAAATGGCCGGTGGTCTGCACAGGCATGGAGGTCCTCTCGGTCGGCCGCACGGGGTCGTGCGCGCGGTGCGTGACCAGCCTGAGGGCCGTACCTGACACCTCCTGTCAGGTACGCGGGACAATCTCCGTATGCGTGCCGACCGGCTTCTCTCCCTGCTTCTGCTGCTCCAGAACCGCGGGCGGATGACCGCTCCCGAACTCGCGGCGGAACTGGAGGTGTCGGTCCGTACGGTCCACCGCGACATCGAGGCGCTCCTCGCGTCGGGGGTCCCGGTCCGTGCCGACCGCGGGCCCGCCGGCGGCTACCGCCTGATGGACGGATACCGCACCCGGCTGACCGGGCTCACCGACGCCGAGGCCGCCGCGCTCTTCCTCGCCGGAGCGCCCGGACCGGCGAAGGATCTGGGCCTGGGCGCGGTGCTGGCGACCGCGCAGCTGAAGGTGCAGGCCGCCCTCCCGGCCGAACTGGCCGAGCGCACCCGCCGCATACAGGACCGGTTCCACCTGGATGCGCCGTCCTGGTTCCGGGACCCCGATCCGGCGCCCTATCTGGCGTCGGTCGCGCAAGCGGTGTGGGAGCAGCGGATGCTCCGTGTGCACTACCGGCGCTGGAGCGGTGAAATCCGCCGGGAACTCCACCCGCTCGGCCTCGTCCTCAAAGGCGGCCTCTGGTACCTGGTGGCGCTCTCGGACGGCTCCGTACGGACCTATCGGATGGCGCGGTTCCTGGCCGTGGACCTCACCGAGGAGCGCTTCGAGCGACCGGCCGGATTCGCCCTGGCCGCCTACTGGGAGGAGGCTTCCCGCCGTCTGGAGGCCACCCTGCAGCGGGGAACCGCACGACTGCGGATCTCCCCCCTGGCGCAACGGCTGCTGCCGGTGCAGTTCGGTGCCGCGGGCACACGCGCCCTGGAGAGCGCCGGGCCGCCGGACCACGAGGGCTGGGTGCAGGTGGAGCTGCCGGTCGAGGCGCCCGCCGTGGCGGTCGGCGACCTGCTCAGGCTCGGCACGGAGGCAGAGGTGCTCGGCCCTTCCGCACTGCGGCAAGCCCTCGCCCAGGCCGTGGCCGTACTCGCGGACCGCTACGCGACGGCACCCTGAACCCGCCCTGGGCGCTGCCCTCCTGGTCGTGCCGGCGGCGCCGGCATCGCGGACCGAGTCCGCGTACCGGCATACGGCCCCGGCGCGGTCTCCCGCTCACGGCTCCGCGCCGGCCGCCTCCGGCGCCGAGGCCGTTGCCGGTCGGCGGCCGAGGCGGCGGGCGAGCGGTACCGAACCGATGGCGAGTGCGCCCAGCAGGCCGGCCAACGCGAAGGCGGTGAAGCCGAGTTGGTCGTTGCCGGTGGCGGCGAGGGTGCCGCCGAGCCAGGGGCCGGCCACCGCGCCGGTGCGGCCGATACCGGTGACCCAGCCGAGGCCGGTGGCCCGTTCGGCGGCCGGGTAGACGCGGTTGGCCGCCGCGTACACCATGACCTGCGCGCTGAAGAGCCAGACACCGGTGACCGCGACCACCACGTAGGTGGCGCCGAGCGGCAGCCGCGCCCCGAGGAGCAGCGCACCGGCGGCGGTCAGCAGGAACCAGAGGGCGGAGACCCTGACCGGGCCGTAGCGGTCGGCGATGCGGCCCGCGAGCAGCATGCCGGCGATCCCGCCCGCGTTGATGATGAGCAGGAAGCTGACCGAGGACGTGAGGCCGTACCCGGAGGCGCGCATCATCTGCGGCAGCCAGGTGCTGACGCCGTAGACCAGGAGAAGTCCGCAGAACGAGGCGAGCCACAGCAGCGGGGTGGCCAGGCGGACGCCGGGGCGGAAGAGGGCGAGGACCGCGGCGAGGCGGCCCTTGGCCCCCTGGGCCGGTGCGTCGGCGGGGGCCGGGCGGGCCATACCGTAGCGGTCGGCGACCGCCTCGGCCTCGGAGGTACGGCCCTTGGCGAGCAGCACACCGGGCGACTCCGGCAGCAGGCGCAGCAGCAGCGGGGCGGCGACGACCGCGGGCAGCACACCGGCCCAGAACACCCAGCGCCAGCCCAGCGCGGGGGCGAGCGTCAGGCCCAGGCCCGTCGCGAACATGCCGCCCGCGTGGTACGAGGTCATCAGCAGGCCGGTGGCGAGAGCGGCCCGGCGGGGCGGCGCGAACTCCATCACCATCGAGAGGCAGAGGGGCATCAGACCGCCGAGTCCCAGGCCCGCGAAGAAGCGTCCGGCGCCGAACGGTCCGGGCGCGCCGGCGAGCGCGCAGACCGCCGACCCGGCGGAGAACACCAGCACACTGGCGACGAGGACGGGGCGGCGGCCGAGCCAGTCGGTGAGGGTGCCGGTGGCGAGCGCGCCGATCAGCATGCCGAGGGTGGTCCAGCTGCCGATCGCGCCGGCCGCTCCGGGGGTGAGGCCCAGGCCGGGGTCGTCGAGCATGTACGGCATGACGGCGCCGTAGACGTTGACGTCCATCCCGTCGAAGAAGACGGCGAGCCAGCACAGCGCCAGGACGGGCGCGACGGAACGGAAGGTGTGACGGCGGCCGGTGGAGGGCGGAGGACCGGTGCGGGACATGCCGGTGGGAGACATGGGACCTCGGATTCACGGATCACGGACACGGATCACGGTGCGCGGTGCGCCATCGGCGGCGCCGGTTCGCTGGTTCGCCTGGTGAACTTTCGTTCGCCGAACGGTCGGCAAGGATCATCTGCCCGGGTTCGGTGAGTGTCAATGGCCCGTGCACGGCTTCCTGTGCTGTCGTGCGCGGCGTACCGGGGCCGGACGAGGCGGGACGGGGTGCGCAGGCTCAGTCGTCGCGGGTGCCGCCGGCGTCGTGGCCCCCGCCCCGGCGCCCGTCGCCGTCACCGCGGTCATCGCCGTCCGCCGGGGCACCGCCCGCGCCGCCGGACTCCCACTCGGCGCCGGGCCGCGCGGCCGTCCGCCGGGCGATCTCCTCGCGCGCCGCGGCCGTGGCGACCGAGGGCCACACCCGGTCGAGCGAGGCGTTCATCGCGGCCCCGACCAGCACCGCGAAGGCGGACACACCGATCCACAGCAGCACGGCGACCGGCGCGGCCAAGGAGCCGTAGATCGTGGGCCCCTCGACCGTCGAGGTGAGATAGAGCCGCAGCAGAAAGCTGCCGAGCAGCCACATGCCCAGTGCGACCACCGCGCCGGGAATGTCCTCCGGCCAGGGCGAACGGACCGGTACGGAGGCGTGGTAGAGGGTGGTCAGAAAGGCGACCGACAGGAGCAGGACCACCGGCCAGTACAGAGCCCGGATGATGTGCTCGCTGGCCGGCAGCCAGCTCACGACGGTGTCGGGGCCGGCGACCATCAGCGGCAGCGCGACGGCGCCGACCACGAGCGCCGCGAGGTACAGCGCGAACGCCAGCAGCCGGGTCCTGACGATGCCGCGCCGCCCGTCGAGCCCGTACATGATGGTGATGGTGTCGACAAAGACGTTCATCGCCCGGGAGCCGGACCACAGGGCGATGGCGAAGCCGAAGGAGATGACGTCCGGGCGGCGGCCGGTGAAGACGTCGTTGAGCAGCGGCCGGGCGATCTCGTTCACGCCCTTGTCGGACAGCACGGTGCCGGCGCCGTCGAGGATGCGCTGCCGGACGCTGTCGATGGTGTCGTGGCCGATCCATGCGTCCGTGTAGCCGAGCACGCCCAGGAGCCCGAGGATCAGTGGCGGCAGCGACAGCAGGCTCCAGAACGCGGCCTCGGCGGCCAGACCGGTCACCCGGTACTTCATGCAGGAGTTGACGGTGTCCTTGAGCAGCAGCCAGGCCAGCCGGCGCTTGGAAACATTGCGGTACAGCGCGCGGGCCTTGATCAGACGGCCCGCGGGCCGCTCGGTTGGTTCGTTTGCGGGCCGCACCTCCTTACCGTATCTGCATGGCAGCCACCACTCACTCGGTCACGAACCAGCCCCCGCCGCTGGTCGGCTACGACGTCTTCGCGAACGACCCGGCCCTCACCGAGGGCGTCACCCGGTACATCGCCGCCGAGCGGCTCGACGAGGTACGCGAAGAGCTGGGCACGCTGGGCAAGGCGGCCGGCTCAGCGCACGCCCAGCAGTGGGGCGAACAGGCGAATGCGCATCCACCGGTGCTGCACACCCATGACCGATACGGCCACCGCATCGACGAGGTGGAGTTCCATCCGGCGTGGCACCGGCTGCTCGGCCACGCCGTCACCTCCGGGATGAACGACGCCTGGTCCCGGCCGGACGGCCATGTCCGCCGCACCGCCGGCTTCATCGTGTGGACGCAGGCCGAGGCGGGGCACGGCTGCCCGCTGTCGATGACCCATGCGGCGGTGCCCGCGCTGCGTGCCGAGCCTGCGCTCGCGGCCGAGTGGGAGCCGCTGCTGACCTCACAGGTCTACGAGCGGGAGCTGCGGCCGGTCGCCGAGAAGGGCGGCGCGCTGGCCGGGATGGCCATGACGGAGAAGCAGGGCGGCAGCGACGTACGGGCCAACACCACCCGCGCCGAGCCGCTGGCCGCACCCGGTGAGTACGTCCTGACCGGACACAAGTGGTTCTGTTCGGCGCCGATGTCGGACGTCTTCCTGGTGCTGGCCCAGGCGCCCGGCGGGCTCACCTGTTTTCTGCTGCCACGGGTGCTGCCGGACGGCAGCCGTAACTCCTTCCGCATCCAGCGGCTCAAGGACAAGCTCGGCAACCGCTCCAACGCCTCGGCGGAGGTCGAGTTCGACGGGCGGACCTGGGCGCGCCGGGTCGGCGAGGAGGGGCGCGGGGTGGCGACGATCATCGAGATGGTCGCGGCGACCCGGCTGGACTGCGTCAGCGCGTCCGCGGCGGTGATGCGGCAGGCCGTGACACAGGCGCTCCACCACAGCGCCCACCGGGAGGCGTTCGGCGGCCGGCTGACCGACAAGCCGCTGATGCGCAATGTGCTGGCCGATCTGGCCCTGGAGTCGGAGGCGGCGACCACGCTGGCGCTGCGCCTGGCGGCGGCGTACGACGGCGGCACCGAGCGGGACCGGCACTTCCTGCGGCTGGCAATCCCGGCGGCGAAGTACTGGGTGACCAAGCGGTGCACGCCGATGGTGGCCGAGGCGCTGGAGTGCCTGGGCGGCAACGGCTATGTCGAGGAGTCGGGGATGCCCCGGCTGCTGCGCGAGGCACCGCTCAACTCGATCTGGGAGGGCGCCGGCAATGTCCAGGCGCTGGACGTCCTGCGGGCCCTGCGGCGCGAACCCGAGGCGCTGAACGCGTTCCTGACCGAGATCGGGGCGGCGCGGGGCGCGGACCACCGGCTGGACCGCGCGATCAGGGGGATGCTCGCCGAACTCGCCGATCTGGAGGGCATCGAGGCGCGGGCCCGGCGGCTGGTGGAGCGGATGGCACTGGTGCTCCAGGGTTCGCTGCTGGTGCGCCATGCGCCGTCCGAGGTCGCGGACGCGTTCTGTGCCTCCCGGCTCGGCGGCGACGCGGGCGCGGCGTTCGGCACGCTGCCACACACGCTGGATCTTGCGGCGGTGGTGGAGCGGGCACAGCCGGTGGTCGACTGCTGAGCCCGCGCCGGCCCGGCCGGTCCGCGGCGCGGCGGCGGCTCCCCGTCACCTCTGGGCCAGTTGCCGCACCGAGGGGACGAGGACAGGGGGTTACCGCCGCCGCGCCTGTCAGGGAGCGGTGCCGCGCCGACCCGGCACCGCTCCCCGGTCTCAGGGGCGGCCAGGGCGCTCCGGCGGGTCCGCGAGGCGCCCGCGCAGGGCCGCGTCGATGGCCACGACGAGGTCGCCGTCCGGCGCGTCAGGAGGGAAGTCGGCCAGCACACCGCGCGCCTCGTAGTAGCGCAGTACGCGGCAGGCCTCGTCCGCGCCGCTCCACTCCGCGCCGTGCAGCAGGACGACGAGGTCGGCGAAGGCCAGCGCGGGCAGCAGACCGCCGGTGCCGGCCATCCGGTCGAGGAGCTGCGGGGCGCCGTCGACGACATAGCCGTCGGCGGGCAGCGGCTGACGCCTGATCAGCAGGTCGACCGCGGGCAGCCGGGGGACCCCGTAGTGGTCCGCCAGACGGACCGCACGCGCAATACGGACCCCCTCGTCCGCTCCGATCACCACGACACGCGGGGCAGCGGCCATCATGGTGAGCCCCCCTCCCCCGCACTGCCGACATCACACACGACGGCCGATGGCATCCCCGGCCACCACCGGCGGTTCCCCGACGGGTGTCCGGCGAACCCGCGGTGGCGGGGCACCATCGGCCGCTCGGCCCAGATTCCCCGGAACGCGTCATAGGCCACAACGGTTGCAGTCCGTTGCAGTGCGCCGGTACGGACCTGGACAATGGCCGTTCCAGGACTGACTGGTGACGGCACGAAGCGCACGGGCCCAAGGACAGTGCACATCGGAGAGCAGCGTGAGCGACAGACCGATCGACAGTGCCATCTGGTCGGCCCAGGACATCCGAGCGACCGCACACCGCCTCGCCGCGGTCCGGGAGGCCGTGCTCACGGGCGGGACACCGTCCGACGCCCCGTCCGACGCGCCCCGCGATGTGATCGGCGAATCCTGGCGCCGGGTGCGGGTCTCGGGTGTGGACCCGGACCGGGACCAGCCGCAGAACCCGTTGCCCGTCGCGGAGTTGGAGCACCGTCGGCAGATGTCCCGGCTGGCCCCGGTGCTGCCGGTGCTCAACGAGGGGCTCCTGGCGGCGGCCGACGCCGCGCAGCAGATCATGGTCGTCACCGATGCCGAGGGCCGGGTGCTGTGGCGGGAGGGCAGCGCCCCGGTCCGCAGGATGGCCGACCGGCTGGGCTTCGACAAGGGCGCCCACTGGGCGGAGGACGTCGTCGGCACCAACGCCATCGGCACCGCGCTGGTGGCCCGCCGGCCGGTGCTGGTGCACTCCGCGGAGCACTTCGTCCGCAGCCACCACCAGTGGACCTGTGCCGCGGCGCCGCTCCACGACCCGTGCGACGGGCGGCTGTTGGGCACGGTGGACGTCAGCGGTCCGGCGCCCGGCTTCCACCCCACGACGCTCTCGCTGGTGTCCGCGGTCGCCCGGCTCGCCGAGGGCGAGCTGCGCAGCCGCCATCACCTCTCCCTGGAGCGGCTGCGGTCGAGCGCGGCGCCGGTGCTGGCGCGGCTCGGCGGACGGGCCCTGGCCGTCGATCCGAACGGCTGGGTCGTGGGGGTGACGGGCCTGACCCCGCCGGACCGGGTGGCGCTGCCCAAGTCGCCCGAGGCCGGGCCGCTGTGGCTGCCGCGCTACGGCAGGTGCACCCTGGAGCCGTTGCCCGGCGGCTGGTTGATCCGTGTTGGGCAGCAGGAGCGGGACATCGGGCCGAGCCGGGTGGTGCTGGACGTCAGCGGCCGGGACGGCTCGACGGTCACGGTCAGCGGACCGGCCGGCAGTTGGTCGCACGAGCTGACCCCGCGCCATGCCGAGCTGCTGTTCGTGCTCGCCGCGCATCCGCAGGGGCGCAGCGCCGCCGAACTCGCCCGGGACCTGTTCGGTGACGACAGCCGTACGGTCACGGTGCGCGCGGAGCTGTCCCGGCTGCGCCGCCATCTCGCGAGTGTGCTGGCGCACCGGCCCTACCGCTTCGCGGACGGCGTGGAGGTGGAGCTCCGGCTGCCGCCGCAGCCCGTGCATCTGCTGCCGCAGTCACTGGCGCCCGCGGTGGCGGCGGCGCGTCGGGGCTGAGGGACGGGCCGGCGGGAACGGGGAACCGGCCGGCGGGACTGAGGGTGCGGCCCGGCGGGCCGAGGGACGGGCCGAAGGGGCTGTGGGAGCGGCCTGCGGGGCCGGAGAACGGGTCGGCGGGGCCGGGGAACGGGTCGGCGGGGCCGGGGCGAAAAACCGGATGCGGTGCCGTGCTGCCCTCTCGTACAGTGGCCGCGCTCTGAATCAGCTCTCCAGAAGGCCGTCGCAGAACGGGAGCAGCCCGCGCGTACCGCACGCGCGGAGCCGAATGAGCGGGCGACACGACAATCCGTGATCACGCATGCCCGCATGCCCTTCTGGAGGACACCCACCATGTCCGTAGGCCTTGGCCTTCCCATTGGCGACCCCGCACAGCTCCTGAGCTGGGCCCGGCGCGCCGAAGCCACCCCCTTCACCACCGTCGCCCTCCTCGACCGGCTGGTGTTCGGCAACCCCGAGCCCCTGATCACGCTGGCCACCCTGGCCGGCGCCACCTCCCGGATCCGGCTGCAGACCGAGGTGCTGCTCGCCCCGCTGCACCGCACGGCGCTGCTCGCCAAGCAGGCCGCCACACTCGATCTGCTGTCCGGCTCCCGCTTCACCCTCGGCATCGGTATCGGCGGACGCGATGACGACTATCTGGCCTCCGGCATCGACCTCCGCACCCGCGGCCGACGGCTCGACACGCAGATGGCGACCCTGCGGCGCCTCTGGTCCGGCGAACCACTCTCCGAGGACGTCGGTCCGATCGGCCCCGCCCCTGCGCGGCCCGGCGGGCCCGAGGTGCTGTTCGGCGGTTTTGTGCCCGCCGCGCTGGAGCGCGTGGCCCGCTGGGGCGACGGCTTCCTCGGCGCCGCACTGCCGCCCGCGCACATGGAGGGACTGTTCCGTCAGGTGGAGGACGCCTGGGACCGAGTCGGCCGTACGGGCCGGCCGCGGCTGGTGGCCCAGGTCAATGCCGCGCTCGGCCCGCAGCCGACCCTCGACCGCGCCCGCGCGGAACTGCGCGCCTACTACGCACCGCACAGCTACACCGACCACGTGGTGAACGGTCTGCTCACCACGGGGGACCAGATCCGTGAGGCGGTGGCCGCGTTCCGGGCGATCGGCGCGGACGAGGTGATGCTCTATTGCTGGTCCCCGGACCCGGACCAGGTCGAGCGGATGGCCGGGGCGGTGTTCCACGGCGAGTAGCCGGACGGCCGCCGGGCCCGTTCGGCGGGCGGCGACCTCCAAGGCGGCGCCGCAGCAGCAGCGGCGCCGCCACCCGTTCGACCGGCTGCTGTCGCTGCCGGCTCGGGGCGGCCCTAGCGTGCCGACTGCGGACCATGTGCTCCCGGGCGCGCGGCCACGGGAGGTGAGTGATGAGCTCGACAGGCCCGCCGGAAGCGGCGCCCGGGAATCCGGCGGCCCCGCGCCGACCCCGGTGGGGCATGCTGGCGCTGGTCGGTCTCGTCGGCCTCGGCATGGTGCGCCAGGGCCTGACCGGTGAGGCGGGCGGACCGCCGCAGCCCGGAGCCGGTTCGGCGCTCTTCCCCGGCGACCTCCCGCCCGACGGCCCCGCACCGCCGCCGCTGCCCCGCTCCGCCCCCTCCCGGGTGGCGATTCCGTCGCTCGATGTGTCGGCTCCGCTGATGCCGCTGGGACTGGACGGCAACGGCCGCATCGTGGCGCCGCCGGCCGAGGACCCCGGGCTGGCGGGCTGGTACGCGAACGCCCCGACCCCGGGGGAGAACGGCACCGCGGTCCTCGTCGGCCACGTCGACAGCCGCAGCGGGCCGGCGGTCTTCTACGGGCTGGGCGCCCTGGAGAAGGGCCGGACGATCCGGGTGACGCGCGAGGACGGACGGACCGCGGTCTTCGAGGTCTACGGCATCCAGGTCTTCGACAAGCGGAAGTTCCCCTCCCGGAAGGTCTACGGCACCACCGGACGCCCTGAGCTACGGGTCCTGACCTGCGGCGGCGATTACGCGGCGGGCTCCGGCTACGCGGGCAACGTGGTGGTCTTCGCCCGGATGACGGGATCCGGCCAGGGAGACCCGCCCAGCCGGTGATGCCCGGGGCCGAGAAGGGCCGGAACCCCGGAAAGGGCCGGAGACCTCACCACGAAGTGAACCGACGTCTCACGATTCGGGACGATCCGCTGCCGCCCGTTCGGTGCCTTCCCTTCCCCCTTCCTCACCTCCTCCCCTTCGCCCTCTTCCCCTGCTCCGGTTCTCCCGCGTCGGGCTGGCCCCGTGGCCTGGGTCCCGGTGTGATGTGGCGGACCCCGTGGGCCGGGTCCCGGTGTGATGTGGCTGACCCCCTGGCTCGGGCCCCGGTGTGATGTCCTGGCCCCATGAGCCTCTCGGTCACCACCTGGCACCTCGAACAGACCTCGCCCGCCGACCTGTCCCCCGCCCAGGCGCCGCCGGCCGAGCAGGACGTCCGTATCGTCCGCTCCGAGGTGCCGTCGCCCGAATTCAGCCGCTTCCTCTATACGGCGGTCGGCGGAGACGTCACCTGGACCGACCGGCTGACCTGGCCGTACACACAGTGGGCGGAGTTCCTCGGGCGGCCGGGGGTGGAGACCTGGGTGGCGTACGAGCGCGGTACACCGGCCGGGTTCATCGAGCTGGCGGGGGAGGCGGACGGTTCCGTGGAGATCACCTACTTCGGACTCATCCCGGCGTTCCGGGGGCGCCGGATCGGCGGGTACCTGCTCGCGTACGGGATCGAGCGGGCCTGGGACCTGGCGGAACGGTGGCCGGGGCGGGCGCCGACCAAGCGGGTGTGGCTGCACACCTGCAGCAAGGACGGCCCGCACGCGATGGCCAACTACCAGCGGCGCGGCTTCCGGCTGTACGACACCAAGGTCGCCGAGGAGGACCGGATACCGGCCCCCGGACCCTGGCCCGGCGCGGGTCCGATCACGGGTCCGATCACGGGTCCGATCACGACCGGCACCCCCGCCGGAGAGTGACCGACAGCACATTGTCTCGCGATGCGAGACAGAGGTGTCCAAATCCTGGATGACGGTGGACTGGCCGGAGAACGGCGTGCCAGGCTTCCGTCATGTCTCGAGCTGGAATTGCCTTGGTGAGTCGGCGGCACGTCGACCTCGGCCGCATGTCCAGCGCCATTTGTCGGGCGGGCTGAGGCTGTATCCACCAGGGGCCTTCGGCCCCGGGCAGCACCCAGCAGCACGCATTCTCACGCCGTCCCCATCGTCGCGGACGCGCCGACACCCCTTTGACCCGCAGACCTCCCCGACGCGTTGTCACGCGCCGCCTTTCGGTGTGTCTGCGCAGGCCATCGTGGTGCCCGGCGACCCGTCCGGATCCCTTGAGCCCGCCCAGAAGGACGTACACCCATGGCCGCCTCCTCCGAAGTCCCCGCAGCTGCCACGACCCGCCGTAAGGCCGGACGCCACCGCGGTGAGGGCCAGTGGGCCGTTGGCCACTTCACGCCGCTCAACGGCAATGAGCAGTTCAAGAAGGACGACGACGGTCTCAATGTGCGGACACGCATTGAGACGATCTACTCCAAGGCCGGATTCGACTCGATCGACCCCAACGACCTGCGCGGGCGGATGCGTTGGTGGGGTCTGTACACCCAGCGCAAGCCCGGGATCGACGGCGGCAAGACCGCGATCCTGGAGCCGGAGGAGCTGGACGACAAGCACTTCATGCTGCGGGTCCGGGTCGACGGCGGACGGCTGTCCGTGGCCCAGCTGCGCGCCATCGGCGAGGTCTCCGAGGAGTACGCCCGCGGCACCGCGGACATCACCGACCGGCAGAACATCCAGCTGCACTGGATCCGCATCGAGGACGTCCCCGCCATCTGGGAGAAGCTGGAGGCCGTCGGGCTCTCCACGACCGAGGCGTGCGGTGACTGCCCGCGCGTGATCATCGGTTCCCCGGTGGCCGGTATCGCGGCGGACGAGATCATCGACGGCACCCCCGCCGTCGACGAGATCCACGACCGCTACATCGGCAGCAAGGAATTCTCCAACCTGCCGCGCAAGTTCAAGACCGCGGTCTCCGGCTCCCCCGTCCAGGACGTGGTCCACGAGATCAACGACGTGGCCTTCGTCGGCGTCGTCCACCCCGAGCACGGCCCCGGCTTCGACCTCTGGGTCGGCGGCGGTCTGTCCACCAACCCCAAGCTCGCCCAGCGCCTGGGCACCTGGGTGCCGCTGGACGAGATCGCGGACGTCTGGGCCGGTGTCGTCGGGATCTTCCGCGACTACGGCTACCGCCGGCTGCGCACCCGCGCCCGGCTGAAGTTCCTGATGGCCGACTGGGGCCCGGAGAAGTTCCGCCAGGTACTGGAGGACGAGTACCTCCAGCGCAAGCTGATCGACGGCCCCGCGCCCGAGCAGCCGAGCTCCAAGTGGCGCGACCACATCGGGGTGCACCAGCAGCAGGACGGCCGCTTCTACGTGGGCTTCGCCCCGCGCGTCGGCCGGGTCGACGGCACCACCCTCACCAAGATCGCCGAACTGGCCGCCGCCCATGGCTCCGACCGGCTGCGCACCACCGTCGAGCAGAAGATGATCATCCTCGATGTGACGCAGGACCAGGTCGACTCGCTCGTCGCCGGGCTGGAGGCGCTGGACTTCCAGGTCGCCCCCTCGCCGTTCCGGCGCGGCACGATGGCCTGCACCGGAATCGAGTTCTGCAAGCTGGCCATCGTCGAGACCAAGGGCCGCGGCGCGTCCCTCATCGACGAACTGGAGCGCCGGATGCCGGACTTCCAGGAGCCCGTCACCATCAACCTCAACGGCTGCCCCAACGCCTGCGCCCGTATCCAGGTCGCCGACATCGGCCTCAAGGGCCAGCTGGTCCTGGACGACGACGGCAACCAGGTCGAGGGCTACCAGGTGCACCTGGGCGGCGCGCTGGGCCTGGAGCCCGGATTCGGCCGCAAGGTCCGTGGTCTGAAGGTCACCGCCGATGAACTCCCCGACTACGTCGAGCGGGTGCTGCGCAACTTCGAGGCGGAGCGCACGGACGGCGAGCGGTTCGCCCAGTGGGCGGCCCGTGCGGAAGAGGGTGCCCTCAAATGAGTGAGCGTGCGGCGCCGTTCCACTGCCCGTACTGCGGGGACGAGGACCTGCAGCCTTCCGAGGAAGGCCATGGCTCCTGGGAATGCCGGTCCTGCAGCCGTGCGTTCCGGCTGAAGTTCCTGGGCCTGCTGTCCCAGGGGCTGACCGGCAAGTCCCCTGCCGCACCCGACGGAGGTGAGTCGTGACCACCGCTACCACCGCAGCCGACCTGCAGCAGCTCGCCGAGCAGGCGGGCCGCGACCTGGAGGACGCGCCCGCACTGGAGATCCTCACGTGGGCCGCCGAGACCTTCGGTCCGCGCTTCTGCGTCACCTCCTCGATGGAGGACGCGGTCGTCGCGCATCTGGCCTCGCGGGCGTTCCCCGGTGTGGACGTGGTCTTCCTGGACACCGGCTACCACTTCCCGGAGACCCTCGGGACCCGCGACGCGGTGGCCGAGGTGATGGACGTCAACGTCCTGACCCTGACCCCGCGTCAGACGGTCGCCGAGCAGGACGCCGAGCACGGCCCGAAGCTGCACGACCGCAACCCCGACCTGTGCTGCGCGCTGCGGAAGGTCAAGCCCCTCGAAGAGGGCCTGGCCCGGTACGACGCCTGGGCGACGGGGCTGCGCCGGGACGAGTCGCCGACCCGGGCGGGCACCCCGGTCGTCGGCTGGGACCCGAAACGGCAGAAAGTGAAGGTTTCGCCGATCGCCCGCTGGACACAGTCCGACGTGGACGCGTACGTGGCCGAACACGGTGTGCTGACCAACCCGCTGTTGACGGACGGCTACGCCTCCGTCGGCTGCGCGCCCTGCACCCGCCGGGTGCTGGAGGGCGAGGACGCCAGGGCCGGCCGCTGGGCCGGCAGCAACAAGACCGAGTGCGGGCTGCACGGATGACCGAGCATCAGGAGATATCCATGACGGGCGCCACGATCTGGCTGACCGGTCTGCCGAGCGCGGGCAAGACGACCCTCGCGCACGAGCTCGCCGGACGGCTGCGCGGCGAGGGCCACCGGGTCGAGGTGCTCGACGGCGACGAGATCCGCGAATTCCTGTCCGCGGGCCTGGGATTCACCCGCGCGGACCGGCACACCAACGTCCAGCGCATCGGCTTCGTGGCCGAACTGCTGGCGAGCAACGGCGTCAAGGCGCTGGTGCCGGTGATCGCGCCGTACGCCGACAGCCGCGAGGCGGTGCGCAAGCGCCACCAGAGCGAGGGCACCGCCTACCTGGAGGTGCATGTGGCCACGCCCGTCGAGGTGTGCTCCGAGCGGGATGTGAAGGGCCTGTACGCCAAGCAGGCGGCGGGCGAGATCTCCGGGCTCACCGGCGTCGACGACCCGTACGAGGCGCCCGAGTCGCCCGATCTGCGCCTCGAATCGCACACCCAGACCGTGCAGGAGTCCGCGGCGGCGCTGCACACGCTGCTCACCGAAAGGGGACTGGCATGACCGCCACCGCTGCCGTGACCGACGACCTCGACAACCCCTACGCGCTGTCGCACCTGGACGCCCTGGAGTCCGAGGCGGTGCACATCTTCCGTGAGGTGGCGGGCGAGTTCGAGCGGCCGGTGATCCTGTTCTCCGGCGGCAAGGACTCCATCGTCATGCTGCACCTCGCGCTGAAGGCGTTCGCGCCGGCCGCGGTGCCGTTCTCGCTGCTGCACGTCGACACCGGGCACAACTTCCCCGAGGTGCTCGACTACCGCGACCGCACGGTGGAGCGGCACGGTCTGCGGCTGCACGTCGCCTCCGTGCAGGACTTCATCGACCGCGGTGAGCTGCGCGAGCGCCCGGACGGTACCCGTAACCCGCTGCAGACCGTCCCGCTGCTGGACGCCATCGAGAAGAACCGCTTCGACGCGGTCTTCGGCGGCGGCCGCCGGGACGAGGAGAAGGCGCGCGCCAAGGAGCGGGTGTTCTCGCTGCGCGACGAGTTCGGCGGCTGGGACCCGCGCCGGCAGCGCCCCGAGCTGTGGCAGCTCTACAACGGCAAGCACTCCCCCGGTGAGCACGTCCGGGTCTTCCCCCTGTCCAACTGGACCGAGCTGGACGTGTGGCAGTACATAGCCCGCGAGAAGATCGAACTGCCCGCCATCTACTACGCCCACGAGCGCGAGGTCTTCGCCCGCAACGGCATGTGGCTGGCGCCCGGTGAGTGGGGCGGCCCCAAGGACGGCGAGAGCCTGGAGACCCGGCAGGTGCGCTACCGCACCGTCGGCGACATGTCCTGCACCGGCGCCGTCGACTCCGACGCGGACACCATCGAGGCCGTGATCACGGAGATCGCCGCGTCCCGGCTCACCGAACGGGGCGCCACCCGGGCCGACGACAAGATGTCCGAGGCCGCCATGGAGGACCGCAAGCGCGAGGGGTACTTCTAACCATGAGCTCCACCCATGCTGTTGAGGGCATCGTTGACGCGGGTGCCACCTCGCTGCTGCGTTTCGCCACCGCCGGATCCGTCGACGACGGCAAGTCCACCCTGGTGGGCCGGCTGCTGCACGACTCCAAGTCGGTGCTCGCCGACCAGCTGGAGGCCGTCGAGCACGCCTCCCGCAACCGCGGGCAGGAGGCGCCCGACCTGGCGCTGCTGACCGACGGGCTGCGCGCCGAGCGCGAGCAGGGCATCACCATCGATGTCGCCTACCGCTACTTCGCCACCCCGCGCCGCCGCTTCATCCTCGCGGACACCCCCGGGCATGTGCAGTACACCCGCAACATGGTCACCGGCGCCTCCACCGCCGAGCTGGCCGTGGTGCTGGTCGACGCCCGCAACGGCGTCGTCGAGCAGACCCGCCGGCATGCCGCGGTCGCCGCCCTGCTGCGGGTCCCGCATGTCGTCCTGGCCGTCAACAAGATGGACCTGGTCGACTACGCCGAGCCCGTCTTCGCCGCCATCGCCGAGGAGTTCACGACGTACGCGGCCTCGCTGGGCGTCCCGGAGATCACCGCGATCCCGATCTCGGCGCTGGCCGGCGACAACGTCGTGACGCCGTCCGCCACCATGGACTGGTACGGCGGCCCGACCGTGCTGGAGCACCTGGAGACCGTGGCCGTCGTCGCCGACCCCTCGGACGACCCCGGCCGCTTCCCGGTCCAGTACGTGATCCGTCCGCAGACCGCCGAACACCCCGACTACCGGGGCTACGCGGGCCAGATCGCCTCCGGTGTGCTGCGCGTCGGCGACGCCGTCACCGTGCTGCCCTCGGGCCGTACGAGCACCATCGAGGCGATCGACGCGCTCGGCCAGGCCGTGGACGTCGCCTGGGCACCGCAGTCGGTGACCGTCCGGCTCTCCGATGACCTGGACATCTCGCGCGGTGACCTGATCGCGCCGACGGCCGGCGCGCCGGGCGTCTCGCAGGACGTCGAGGCGACCGTCTGCCATGTGGCGGACCGGCCGCTGACCGTCGGGCAGCGGGTGCTGCTCAAGCACACCACCCGCACGGTCAAGGCGATCGTCAAGGACATCCCGTCCCGGCTGACCCTCGACGACCTCTCGCAGCACCCGGCGCCCGGTGAGCTGGTCGCCAACGACATCGGGCGGATCGTGCTGCGCACGGCGGAGCCGCTGGCGCTGGACGCCTACGCCGACTCCCGCCGCACCGGCTCCTTCCTGCTGATCGACCCGGCGGACGGGACGACGCTGACCGCGGGCATGGCGGGCACCGCCTTCGCGGAGGCGGCCGAAGAGGCCGCACCGGCGGCCGCGGCGGACGACGAGGGATGGGACTTCTGAGCATGCTCAAGGACGTTTTCTCGACCTTCGCGAAGGAGGGCGGCCGCATCGGCAGCGGCGCCCTGGGCAGCGGGCAGGGCGGAGTCGGCCGATGTGTGCGCTGACGATGCCCGACTCCGTATCCCCCACGCCTCCCTTCCGAAGATCCACAGCTTCGCCGGGCGCCCCCTAGAGGGCGCGCACCGCCCGGCCCTCCGAGAGGAACTCCTCCCGTGTCTGCCGTTCGTCACCGCCTGCTGGCGGCCGCCGCCACCGTCCCGCTCCTGATAGGCGCGCTGGGCGCCTGCGGCTACGGCTCCGAGGCCAAGAAGGACACCGCGGCCGGTGTGGCCCCGAAGGGCGCCAAGACCGACGGGCTCGATCACCTGACGATCGGGTACTTCGGCAACACCACGCACGCGACCCCCCTGGTCGGCCTCCAGAGCGGCCGGTTCCAGAAGGAACTGGGCGGCACCGAGGTGAAGTCCTCCGTCTTCAACGCGGGCCCCGCCGAGATCGAGGCGCTCAACTCGGGCGCCATCGACATCGGCTGGATCGGCCCCTCCCCCGCGATCAACGGCTACGCCAAGTCGCACGGCAAGAGCCTGAAGATCATCTCCGGCTCGGCTTCCGGCGGTGTCTCGCTGGTGGTCAACCCCAAGAAGGTCAAGGGACTCCACGACCTCAAGGGCAAGACGATCGCGACCCCGCAGCTGGGCAACACCCAGGACGTCGCGCTGCTCCACTACCTGGCCGAGAAGGGCTACGAGGTCGACCCCACCACCGGCAAGGGTGAGGTCACCGTCCAGCGCACCGACAACAAGGTGACGCCCACGGTCTTCCAGCAGGGCGCCATCGACGGTGCCTGGGTGCCCGAGCCCACCGCTTCCAAGCTCGTCGCCGAGGGCGGCAGGACGATCCTGGACGAGAAGAAGCTGTGGAAGGACGGGAAGTTCGTCATCACGAACATGATCGTCTCGCAGAAGTTCCTCAAGGAGCACCCGAAGGCCGTCGAGGCGGTGCTGCGTGCCTCGGTGAAGACCAACGCCTGGATCCGCTCGCACCCGGCCGAGGCGAAGAAGACCCTCAACGACAAGCTCGCCTCCCCGGACGTCGCCGGCAAGGCGCTGCCGCAGAACGTCATCGACTCGGCGTTCAAGAACGTCGATGTCACCGATGACCCGCTGGCCGCGACCCTCCAGCAGGAGGCCGACCACGCCGTCAAGGCGGGCCTGCTCAAGAAGCCCGACCTCAAGGGCATCTACGACCTCACGCTGCTCAACAAGGTGCTCAGGTCCGAGGGCAAGCAGCCGGTCGACGACGCCGGACTCGGCAGCAAGTAGCCCCCGCCCGCAGCACCGCACTCCCCCAGGAGGTGACACCGATGACGACCACCACGCTCACCAAGCAGCAGCCCGCCACGGCGGACCCGGGCACCACCGTGCCGTACGCCGCTCGCATCGACCATGTCTCGAAGTCGTTCGGCCGCGCCGGCGCACAGCAGCATGTCCTGGACGACATCACCATCGATGTGGCGCCCGGCGAATTCGTCTGCCTCCTGGGGGCCTCGGGCTGCGGCAAGTCCACCCTCCTCAACCTCGTCGCCGGCCTCGACGCGCCGTCCGCCGGCGCCATCGAGACGCCGGGCGGCCGGCCGGCCCTGATGTTCCAGGAGCATGCGCTGTTCCCGTGGCTGACCGCGGGCCGCAACATCGAACTGGCGCTGCGGCTGCGCGGGGTGCCGCGCGCCGAGCGCCGCGACGAGGCCGAGCGGCTGCTCGAACTCGTCCGGCTCAAGGGCGCTCACGGCAAGCGGGTGCACGAGCTGTCGGGCGGGATGCGCCAGCGGGTCGCGATGGCCCGTGCGCTCGCCCAGGACAGCCAACTGCTGCTGATGGACGAGCCGTTCGCGGCGCTCGACGCGATCACCCGCGATGTGCTGCACGACGAGCTGACCCGTATCTGGCGCGAGACGAACCTCTCGGTCCTCTTCGTCACCCACAACGTCCGTGAGGCCGTGCGGCTCGCCGAGCGGGTGGTGCTGCTGTCCTCCCGTCCGGGGCGCATCGCCCATGAGTGGCGGGTGGACATCCCGCAGCCGCGCCGCATCGAGGACTCCGCGGTCGCCGACCTTTCCATCGAGATCACCGAACAGCTCCGTGGGGAGATCCGCCGCCATGGCCAGCACTGAGACCAAGGCCCCGTCCACCGCCGCCGAGGCGGGTGACAGCTCCGGCGACATCGCCGGTCTGGAGGCCGGGCTCGACGCCCTGGAATCCAGGGTCGTCGACCGGCAGCCGTGGCTGCGCACCGCCACCTCGAAGGCGCTCCCTCCGCTGATCGCCGTCGCGATCGTGCTCGCCCTGTGGCAGCTCGCCTACCACTTCGAGCTCAAGCCGCACTACCTGCTGCCGAGCCCTGTCGAGGTCGGCAACTCGCTGCAGCAGAAGTGGCTGGAGGGCACCCTGCTGAGCTTTGTGTGGACCAGTGTGTCCCGCGGCGCCCTCGGCTTTCTGGCCTCGGTGGCCATCGGCACGGTGCTCGGGCTGATCGTCGCCCGGGTCAAGGCCGTCCGGGCGGCGATCGGGCCGATCCTGAGCGGGCTGCAGTCCCTGCCCTCGGTGGCCTGGGTCCCGGCCGCGATCATCTGGTTCGGGCTGAGCGACGCCACGATCTACACGGTGGTGCTGCTCGGCGCGGTCCCGTCCATCGCCAACGGACTGGTGGCCGGTGTCGACCAGATCTCCCCGCTCTACCTGCGGGCGGGCCGCACCATCGGTGCCACGGGCTTCGCCGGGGTCCGGCATGTGCTGCTGCCGGCCGCGCTGCCGGGCTACATCGCCGGACTCAAGCAGGGCTGGGCGTTCTCCTGGCGCTCCCTGATGGCCGCCGAACTCATCGTGAACGCGCCCGATCTGGGCACCGGACTGGGCCAGCTGCTGGAGCAGGGCCGTGAGCTCCAGGACATGTCCTGGGTGCTGTCCGCGATCCTCCTCATCCTCATCGTCGGCATCGGCATCGAGCTGCTGATCTTCGCCCCCGTCGAACGCCGGGTGCTGCGCAGCCGCGGCCTCCTCGTGAAGAGCTGACCCATGGACACCCGCCCCACTCTTCTCGTCATCGCCCACGGCAGCCGCGACCCGCGGCACGCGGCGACCGTCTCCGCGCTCTGTGCGCGGGTGCGGGCGCTGCGGCCGGGGCTGCGGGTCGAGGTCGGCTATCTCGACTTCAACGCCCCCCGGGTGCCGCGGGTGCTGGAGCGCCTGTCGGCCGAGGGTGTGCGGGAGGTGGTGGCGCTGCCGCTGCTGCTGACCCGGGCCTTCCACGCCAAGTCCGACATCCCGGCGGTACTGCGCGAGGCGGCCGTCCGGCTGCCCCTGCTGTCCATCCGTCAGGCCGACGTGCTGGGCCCGTCGTCCCTCCTGACCGCCGCGCTGGAGCGCCGGCTGGAGGAAGCCGGGCTGCGGCCCGGTGACCGTCGCTCGACCGGGGTCGTCCTGGCCTCGGCGGGCTCCTCGGACCCGGAGGCGAGCGCAGTGATCGCTGAAATCGCGCGGGAGTGGTGGCGCACCGCTGGTTGGTGTGCCGTGCGTCCTGCGTTCGCCTCCGCATCTCTTCCCCGCACCACGGACGCCGTACGGGCGCTGCGGGCCGAGGGCGTCCGGCGGGTGGCCGTCGCCCCGTACGTCATCGCCCCCGGGTTCCTCCCCGACCGGATCGCCGCCGGCGCCCGCGAGGCCCGCGCCGACCTGCTCGCCCCCGTGCTGGGCCCGGCGCCCGAGCTGGCCCGTCTGCTGCTGCGGCGCTATGACGGGGCGGCCCTGGCCCACGCCCGTGGGGACCTGACGGCGCTGAGCGCCTGACAGGTCCCCGGGGCGCGGCACGGTCAGCGCGTGGTGTGCAGCCAGACCGTCGTCCACGGCGGCAGCTGGTCGCCGGTGACCGGCGCGGAGCTCAGCAGCAGCTCACCGGCCGGCAGCGGCCGGGGCTCGTCCGTCAGGTTGGCGACGCACTCCCAGCCGCCCGAGCGGCGGAAGTGCAGGGTGCCCCGGTCGGTCGCCGAGGTGTCGTCGGCCCATTCCAGTGCCTCGTCGTCCACCAGCCGGCGGCGGGTGGCCAGCGCGGTGCGGTAGAGCTCCAGGGGCGTGGACGCCTCGCCCTGCTGTGCCTCGACGGACAGCGCGCCCCAGCCCGGGGGCTGCGGCAGCCAGGAGCCGCCGCTGCCGAATCCGTACGAACTGCCCTCGCGCCGCCAGGGCAGCGGCACCCGGCAGCCGTCCCGTCCCTTCAGCGCACCGCCGCTCCGGGTCCACACCGGGTCCTGCAGGCTGTCGCGGGAGAGGTCGGCCACTTCGGGCAGGCCCAGTTCCTCGCCCTGGTACACATAGGCCGAGCCGGGCAGCGCCAGCATCAGCAGGGTCGCGGCCAGGGCCCGGCGCAGGCCGAACTCCCGGTCCAGGGCGGGCTCTTGGCCGTCGGAGAGCAGCCAGGCCTCTTCGTCGCGGCCGTCCGGGAGGCCGTACCGGGAGGCGTGCCGGATCACATCGTGGTTGGAGAGCACCCAGGTCGCGGTCGCCCCGGCCGCCCGTGCGTCGGCGAGCGCGGTGTCGATGGAGGCGCGCAGCTCCGCCGCGTCCAGGGAGGCCTTGAGGAAGTCGAAGTTGAAGGCCTGGCCGAGCTCCTGCGGGGTGGCGTAGGCGGTACGGCGGGAGTTGCGCACCCAGGCCTCGGCGACGGCGACCCGGGGCGGGTCGTACTCGTTGAAGACCTTGCGCCACTCCCGGAAGATGTCATGGACCTCGTCGCGGTCCCAGAAGGGGTGGCTGCCGTCCTCGGGCAGGTCGCCGGGCGTGTAGCCCTCGACGGTGCCGATGTCGCGGAGCGGCGCGGCCAGGTCCTTCGCCAGACCGTGTGCCACATCGACCCGGAAGCCGTCGACGCCGCGGTCGGACCAGAAGCGCAGGGTGGTGCGGAAGTCCGCGCGGACCTCGGGGTTGTCCCAGTTGAAGTCGGGCTGCTCGGGGGCGAAGAGGTGGAGGTACCACCAGCCGTCGGGCAGCCGGGTCCAGGCGGGGCCGCCGAAGCAGGAGATCCAGTCGGTGGGCGGCAGTTCACCGTGCTCGCCCTTGCCCTCGCGGAAGACATAGCGCTCGCGGGCGGCGGATCCGGGCCCGGCGCGCAGCGCCTCCTGGAACCACACGTGCTGGTGGGAGGAGTGGTTGGGCACGATGTCCACCATCACCTTGAGGCCCAGGCGGTGTGCCTCGGCGACCATGGCGTCGAAGTCGTCGAGGGTGCCCAGCCGCGGGTCGACATCGCGGTAGTCGGCGACGTCGTAGCCGCCGTCGGCCAGCTCGGAGGGGTAGAAAGGGCTCAGCCAGACGGCGTCCACGCCCAGGCTCGCGAGGTAGGGCAGCCGGGAGGTCACGCCGGGGAGGTCACCGATGCCGTCGCCGTCGGAGTCGGCGAAGCTGCGCGGGTACACCTGGTAGACGACGGCCTGCCGCCACCAGTCGGTGGTGTCGCGGGCGGGGTCGAGGTGCTGTGCGGTCACGTGGAGGCCTTTCGGGGCGGGAGCGGTCGCAGGGGGACACCTCCCAGCGGTAGCTGGGGGAGGGGTACGGCGCGGTGCGGCGCCGGGTCGGGTCGGGTGCGGCGGGGCCTGCTACGGGGCCGGCCGGCACGGGGGCCGGGGTCATCCCTTCACCGCCCCGGAGGTCATGCCCGAGACGATCGAGCGGCGGAAGATCATGACCAGGACGCCGATCGGTACGGTGGCGGCCACGGCCCCCGCGAAGAGCGTCCCGTAGGGGACCGTGTACTGGCTGGTGAACAGGGCGATGCCGACCGGAACGGTGCGGTGGCCGTCCTCGCTGTTGAAGGTCAGCGCCAGGAGGAACTCCGCCCAGGTCGCGGTGAAGGTGAAGATGCCCGCGGTGAACAGTCCCGGCCGGGCCAGCGGCGCGATGACGGTCAGGACGGTGCGCAGCGGGCCGGCGCCGTCGACGGTGGCCGCCTCCTCCAGCTCACGGGGGATACCGACCAGGTAGTTGCGCATGATCCAGATGGCGAACGGCAGGTTGAGCGCGACATAGGGCACGATCAGGCCCGCATAGCTGTTGAGCAGCCCCAGTTGGCGCTCCAGCAGGAACAGCGGAACGACCAGCGCGATCGGCGGGAAGACGGACAGCATCAGCAGCGTGGTCATGATGGCGCCGCGGCCGCGCAGCGGGGTGCGGGCCAGGGCGTACCCCGCGAAGAAGGACAGCCCGAGCACGGCGGCCGTGGAAACGGAGGCCACCAGCACGCTGTTGAGCAGATAGCGGCCGATGCCGTTGCGGACGAAGGCCTCCGCGTAGTTGCCGAACGTGGCCGCTTCCGGTACCAGGCTGGGCGGGGCGGCGCTGATCTCGCCCGGTCCCTTGAAGGACGACGCGATCATCCAGTACAGCGGCAGTGCCGACAGCACGACGATCGCCAGACCACCGAGGTTGACGGCGTTGAGGTACCGGCGGAAGCCGGAGGACGGTGTACGGCGGTTCATGCCCGCCCTCCTTCGTCGGCCTGCGTCTTGAAGACCCGCAGGAAGAGCAGACAGCAACTGATCACGATGACGGCGGTGGTGGTGGCCACCGCGGCGCCCCGGCCGATGTCGAGGTTCTGGAAGAGCGTTTTGTAGCCGAGCATCGCCAGGGATTCGGTGGCGGTGCCCGGTCCGCCCTGGGTCAGCACGAACGGCAGGTCGAAGATGCCGAAGGCCTGCAGGATGCGGAAGAGGACGGCGATGGCCATGATCGGCCGCAGCTGCGGCAGGGTCACCTTCCAGAACGTCGTCCAGGCGCCGGCGCCGTCGATCTCTGCCGCCTCGTAGACATCGCCGGGAATCAGCATCAGCCCGGCGAGGACGACAATCGCGACAAAGGGTGTGGTCTTCCATACATCGACCACCACCATGGCGCCCATGGCGGAGGCGGGCTGCCCGAGAATGTCCGGCTGCCGGCCGAGGATCTGCTCGAAGAGCCAGGTCAGCCCGCCGTAGGTGCCGTTGAAGAGATAGCCCCACAACTGGGCGGCGACAACATTGATCAGGGCCCAGGGCAGCAGCAGCACCGCCAGCACCCAGCCGCGGGCGGCCCCCAGCCGTTCCAGTACGAGCGCCACAGCGGTGCCCAGCACCAGCTCCAGCAGGACGGTGACGGCGGTGAAGCCGAAGGTGAAGACGAGCGCATAGCGCCATTCCGGGCTGCTCAGTACGGCGGCGTAATGGTCGCCCGTCAGGGACAGCAGACGGAACCCGCCGTATTCCAGGCGGACATCGGCGAAGCTGAGCAGCACCGAGAAGAACACCGGGAAGACGGTCACGGCGGCGATGACGATCAGCGCCGGCGAGGCGAAGAACCAGCCGGTGCGCGCCCGTCGGCGCCGGCTCATCCGGGCCGGGCCGCCGCCGCTCGGTCCGGGTCCGGCCGGCGGTCCGGCCGGCTGCGGGGCCGGGCCCCGCGAGACGGTCGCGGAGGAGGTCATGGCATTCACAGTGCTCTGCCTTCCAGCGCGGTCCGGATGTCGGCGCGGGCCGCGCGCACGGCCTGGGCGGGCGTGGCCCGGCCGCCGGTGACGGCGTTGGCCTGGGTGTAGAGCGCCTTGCTGACCTGGGGGTAGTACGGGGTCTGCACCGGCCGGGCGACCAGCCGCAGTTCATGGGCCCGGGTGAGGGTCGGATCACCGACCCGGCGGGCCTCCGGCCGGGTGAGCACCCCTTCGAGTGCCGGAATCACCCCGGCGTGCTTCAGCAGGATCATCTGCGCCTCCTCTCCGGCGCAGAAGCGGGCGAAGGCGACCGCGGCCCCGAGGTGATGGGAGTTGGGATTGACGAAATTGCTCCAGCCGCCGGCGCAGCTCACCCCGCGCGGACCGTCGCCGTCGAAGCCGGGGCGGGGGACGACCCCGACCCGGCCGGCCACCTTGGAGACCGAGCGGTTGGCCGCATTGCCCCAGGCGTAGGACCAGTTGCGCAGAAAGACGCCGCGGCCGCCGGTGAAGGCGTCCTGGGAGTCCGCTTCCGCGTAGGTGGTGACCGTACGGGGCGTGACGCCGGTCTCGGTGAACTCCCGCATCAGCGCAAAGGCCCGCTCCGCGCCCGGCCCGTTCAGCGCCACCCGGCCCGCGTCGTCCAGTACGGGGGCCTCGGCATCGGCCAGGAACTCGGCGACATTGCAGGTCAGCGACTCCGATACGGAGGCCTGCCAGAGAAAGCCGTAGGCGGCGTCCCCGGCCCGCTGGATCCTGCGCGCCGTGCGCAGCAGCTCCTCCCAGGTGCGGGGAACCGGCAGGCCGTGCTTGGCCAGCAGGTCCTTGCGATAGAAGAGGAAGGAGTTGTCGGTGTAGAAGGGCAGCGCGTACACGGCTCCGCGGTACTCGCTGACCCGTCGCAGGGCCGCCGGATAGTCCCCCCAGAAGTCCTTGGGCAGCAGCGTCTGCACCGGCAGGGCAAGGGAGTTGGCGCCGAACTGGGCCGGCCAGGTGGTGTCGCCCAGGTAGACGTCGGGGGTGGGTGAGGCCCCCGCGAGCTGAGTGGTGACCGCGGCGCGGTTGCCGTCGGTGGTGCTGAGGGCGTTCGATTTCCGGACACGGAGGTGCGGATGGCGGCGCTCGAACGCGCGGATGATCAGGTCGGCCACCACCGGACCGTTCCGGGAGGGGATTTCGGACACCCACCAGACGAGGGTGGCCGGGGTACGCGGGACGTGGGCAGCCTGGGTCAGCAGGGTGTCCAAGGGCTTGCCCGCGCAACCGCTGGTGAGCCCGGCTCCGGCGGCGAGACCGCCCGCGAGCAGGGTTCTGCGGCTCAAGGCCATGAGTGCTCCTCACGTCTTGGCTGCCATCGATGACAGCGCTTGCAGGCTAGAAGTGGCCTTGTCATCAGGTCAACGGTTCGTGAACAACAGATTCCGTTTCGAATCCGCTGGCAACGCTGTCATCGCCTTTTTGTGCTAGCGTCCCGGCATGTCCTCAGCTCAGAGCGAGGCCACGATGGCCGATGTGGCCCATCGGGCGGGGGTTTCGGTATCCACGGTGTCGCGCACTCTGCGCGGACTGTCGACGGTCTCGGACACCACACGCGCCCGGGTGGAGGCGGCGGCCCGCGAGCTCTCGTTCGCGATCACCCGCAGCGCCTCCAGTCTCGTGACCGGCCGCACCGGACGGGTCGCCGTACTCCTCCCGCACCTGGAGTCGTGGTTCCTGAGCGCGGCGCTGGCCGGTATGGCGCCCGCGCTGCGCGAGGCGGGCCTCGACCTGCTGGTCTACAGCGTGGCCGATGTGCGCGAACGCGCCGATTTCTTCGACCGGTTGCCCGCCCGCCGCAATGCCGACGCCCTGCTCGTGGTGAGCTTCTCGCTCTCCCCCGCCGAGCGTGCCCGCCTGGACGACCTGGGGATGCCCCTCGTCTTCGTCAGCCAGCACTCCCCGGGGCGCCCCAGCGTCTACGTGGACGACGCGGACGCCGCGCTGCGGGGCACCCGCCATCTGATCAATCTCGGGCACCGGCGGATCGCGTTCCTGCAGACGGTCGACGCGACGGGCTTCCACTGGAGCAGCAAGAACCGGCTCGCCGGACATCTGCGGGCCCTCGACGAGGCGGGGCTGGAGCACGACGAGGCACTCGTCATGAGCGTGCCGGGCTGGAAGGGCAGCGGGATGGGCGCGGCGGTGGGCCGGCTGCTGAGCCTCCAGGACCCGCCGACCGCTCTGTTCACCGAGACCGACGATATGGCGTTCCGCCTGCTGGCGGCGCTGCGGGAGGCCAATGTCCCGGTCCCCGGGCGGGTTTCGGTCATGGGCTTCGACGACCATGTCATGGCCGGGGTCCTGGGCCTGACGACGCTGGCCCAGCCCGCCGCCGACCTGGGGCGCACCGCCGTACGCCTGGCCCGTTCGGTGATCGACGACTCCGACGGCGCCCACCAGCGCCACATAGTCCTGCCGACCGAACTCGTCCCCCGCGGCAGCACGGGGCCGCCGCCCTCGGGAAGCTAGGCCGCTACCTTGCGGATCAGCCCGCGCCGGCTGATCCGCAAGACACCCCCCGAACCTCCCGCGTACCGGGCCGGCGACGTGCGCCCGGCGAAAACCGCTCGCGGCAGGACGGCGGTGGCCCCACGATGAGGTGCCCAGAGCGGGCATGACAGGGGGTGGACGGGTGTCGAAGGCGCAGGGGTTCACGTATGAGGAGCTGGGCGACGGATCCGTGGTGATGCGCCATCACGGACGTCGGGCGGCGGTGGTGCGGGGCGGCCGGGCCGAGCGGTTCCTGCGGGAAGTGGCATCCGGCGACGCCCAGTTGGTGATGGCCCGATGGACGGGCAACTACCGGCGGGGCAACGAGCGGTCGGCCCGGCAGCATCCGCGGAACGCCGGGTGACGGGGTCCGGGCACCGGCCCCCATCGAGACGTTGGACCGCTCGTCGGCAGAGCTGAACGGCGGGGCGCCGGTCCCGGCGGCGGTGTCCGCGACGGTCTGCGGACAGAGGTGAGGCGCCACCGGAAACCGGTCCCCGGGAACGAGCGAAACCTCTCCGAACCACGCCAGGCGCAGTCTCCCCAGCATCTCGCAACGGGGGGATGCGGTCCCCAGCAGCAAGGCCACCTCCAGTTCTCCCCGGTCGAGCCTGTCGGCGAGCACGGCACTGAGTCCGGTCGCCATCGCACGTCGGCTGCGTCACGCGCAGAGTCTGTGCGGCGCGAGCAAAACCGTTCTCATCGACAACAGCCACGAAGGTGCGCAGAAGTTTCACTTCGATATCACGCTGCAACACGGTCTACCACCTGATCCCGGAGGTATGGCCAAAGCCAGGGCACGCGTACGGTCGGAACACATTGATCGATCAGTTGTGCGACGGAAGAATCAGCCATCGGGCGAATCCAATGCCCGTTTTGTCCGGCGAACTTGACCATTCCGCTACTTTAGGGCGCCCACCTGATTCCACCGGGTGCCGCGTCCGGAGGCCGTCACACGTCAAGACCGCCCCGCTCGACGAGCTGGCCGGCGATCACCTTGCGCTGGATCTCGTTGGTGCCCTCGCCCACGATCATCAGGGGCGCGTCACGGAAATACCGCTCGACATCGAACTCAGTCGAGTATCCGTAACCGCCGTGAATACGCACCGCGTTGAGGGCGATCTGCATCGCGGTCTCGGAGGCGAACAGCTTCGCCATACCGGCCTCCATGTCCACCCGCCGGCCGGCGTCCGCCTCGCGTGCGGCGTGCAGCGTGAGCTGGCGCGCCGCCGAGAGCGAAGTGGCCATGTCCGCCAGGTAGTTGCCGATCGTCTGGTGCCGCCAGATCGGCTTGCCGAACGACTCGCGCTCCTGGGCGTAGGCGAGTGCGTCCTCCAGCGCCGCCCGGCCGACGCCGAGGGCCCGTGCGGCGACCTGGATCCGGCCGGTCTCCAGCCCCTTCATCATCTGGGCGAACCCCTTGCCCGTGACGCCGCCGAGCACGGCACCGGCCGGCGCCCGGTAGTCGTCGAAGGAGAGTTCACAGCTCTCGACGCCCTTGTAGCCGAGCTTGGGCAGGTCGCGGGAGACGGTCAGACCGGGCCCGTGCTCGACGAGGAGGATCGAGATGCCCCGGTGCCTGGGGGTGGCGTCGGGGTCGGTCCTGCACAGCAGGGCGATCAGTCGGGACCGCCGGGAGTTGGTGATCCAGGTCTTCGAGCCGTTGATCACGTAGCCGTCCGGGTCCCTGCGGGCGACGGTGCGCAGGGCCTGGAGGTCGGAGCCGCCGCCGGGTTCGGTCAGGGCCATGGTGGCCCGGATCTCGCCGGTGGCCATCCGGGGGAGGTAGCGGGCCTGCTGTTCCCCGGTGCCGAAGTGCAGCAGCAGCTTCGCGACCACGGTGTGGCCGCCCATGGCACCGGCCAGGCTCATCCAGCCGCGGGCGAGTTCCTCGGTGAGGAGCACATAGCAGGGTGTGGAGACCGGAGTGCCTCCGTACTCCTCGGGGACGGCCAGGCCGAAGATCCCGAGGCGCTTCATCTGCTCGATCAGGGCCGCGGGGTAGGTGTCGGCGTGTTCGAGCTCCCGGGCCACGGGCCGGACGTCCTTGTCGACGAAGCCGCGCACCGTAGCGACGATGGCCCGCTCGTCCTCGGAAAGGGTGTCGAGAGTGCTCATGCTGTGCTGCTCCTTGCCGGCGGCCGCGGGGTGGCTTCGTCAGATGACGTGGTCGGCGCGGAGGCTTTCGATCTCGGCGGTGCCGTGTCCCAGCTCGGCCAGGATCCGCTCGGTGTGTTCGCCGACGGCGGGGACGGCGTCCATGCGCGGGGCGGTGCCGGCGAGGTCGGCCGGCGGCAGGAGCGCCGGCACGGTCCCGCCGGGAATCCCTACATCGCGCCAGCGGCCCCGCTCCCGGAGCACCGGGTGGTCGAGGAACTGCTCGACGCTGTTGACCCCGGCGTTGGCGATGCCCGCGGCGTCCAGCAGCTTCGTCACCTCCCGGCTGTCCGACCGCCGGAACCGCTCGGCCACGATCGCGTTCAGCGCGTCCCGGTGTGCCACCCGGTCCGGGCCGGTGGCGAAGCGCGGATCGTCCACCAGGTCCGGGCGCTCCAGGAACCGCTCGCACAGGGCGGCCCACTCGCGCTCGTTCTGGATGGAGAACAGCACCTCCTGGCCGTCGGCCGCGGTGTAGGCCCCGTACGGTGCGACGGTCGCGTGCTGTGTGCCGAGCCGCGGAGGCTGGGTGCCGCCGAACCGGGTGTAGTAGGCGGGCTGGTGCATCCATTCGGCCAGCGCCTCGAAGAGGGAGACCTCCACGGCGCGTGCGACGCCGCTGACCGCCCGGGTGTACAGGCTGGTCAGGATGCCCGAGTAGGCGTACATACCGGCGGCGATATCGGCGACCGACACCCCCGCACGGGCGGACTCCTCGGCGGTTCCGGTCAGGGACACCAGACCGGTCTGGCACTGGATCAGCAGGTCGTACGCCTTGCGGTCCGCCCAGGGCCCGGAGGTGCCGTAACCGGAGATGGTGCAGGGAATCAGCGAGGTGTGCCGCCCCACCACAGACGCCGCGTCCAGCTCCAGCCGTGCGGCCGCGCCCGGGGCCAGGTTCTGTACGAACACATCGGCGCCGGCGAGCAGCTGCTCCAGGATCTCCCGGCCACGCGACGACTTCAGGTCCAGGGTCAGGGACTCCTTGGACCGGTTGAGCCATACGAAGTAGCTGGACTGCCCCTGCACCGTGGTGTCGTACCGCCGGGCGAAGTCGCCTCCGTCAGGGCGTTCCACCTTGATCACCCGGGCGCCGAGGTCCGCCAGTTGGCGGGTGGCGAAGGGAGCCGCCACGGCCTGCTCGACGCTGACGACGGTGATGCCGGAGAGCGGAAGCTCGGTCATGAGGTGACCTCCAAGGGCTGAGGGGAGCGCGACGGCCCGGCTGCTGCTGCGAGAAGCATGCGATCAGGCGCCGGGCGAGCGCCACCCGGCCGGTGACATCATGAACATGCATGGCAGGGGCAAGAAAAGAGCGAGCACCGATGGTGCCATGCCGGATGAGAACGGACGGTCAGGAGCGAGCGGTGGACGTCAAACGACTGGGCGCTTCGTCCGGGACAACCCGAGGAACGGCATGACAGACCACACTCAGCAGCTCCACACCTCGGCCCGTGCCCAGGACGGCACCGTCCTGGCCTGTCAACGTCACGGCTCCGGCCGCCCGTTGGTGCTCCTTGCCGGACAGGCCAACAACCACCACTGGTGGGACGGTGTGCGCGAGGACTTCCACACCACACACAGCACGGTCACCATGGACTACCGCGGCACCGGAGCAAGCGGCAAACCCGACGGGCCGTACTCCACCCGGCTGTTCGCCGACGATGTGATCGCGGTCCTGGACGACCTGGGTGTCGAGCGGGCCGATGTGTACGGGACCTCCATGGGCGGCCGCGTCGCCCAATGGCTCGCCGCCCGCCACCCGGACCGGGTCGGCCGCCTCGTCCTGGGGTGCACCTCACCCGGCGGCCCGCAGGCGCAGGAGCGGGACGCCTCGGTACGGCGCGCCCTGGCCCAGGCCGATCCGGCGGCGTCGCGGCAGGCCCTCCTCGACCTGATGTACTCCCCTGCCTGGCTGGCGGACCATCCCGGCCCGTACACGACGCTCGGCGACCCCGGGATGCCCCCGCACGCCCGCCGGGGCCATCTGGTGGCCGGCAACGAGCACGACGCCTGGGACGCGCTCCCCCGGATCGGGGCCCCCACCCTGGTGCTGCACGGCGATCAGGACCGGCTCACGCCCGCGGCCAACGCCCCGCTGCTCGCCGCCCGTATCCCCCGGGCCCGGATGCACCTCTTCACCGGCGCACGCCACGCCTACTTCCAGGAATGCCGCCCCCAGGCCGGCCGCCTGGTCAGCGCCTTCCTCTCCGGCCAGGAGGACCCTCCGTTCCCGGAGGCCGGACACAGCTGACCGCGCCGGTCCCCGAAGGCCCGCCGGTGGAGGCCGCGGCCGCCTCGTGCCTCCCGTTCCGCGTGGCCGCCCGTGAGCGTTCCGCTCGCGTCACGCACCTGCCCCCACGCCCTCCGTGTCCGCGAGCGGGCCCTGTTCGAGCAAGCGCGTACGGAAGAGGTCGAGCACCTCGTCCAGCGCCGCGCGGGTCGGCTGGCCCGGTGCGTCGATGAGGTGCTCGGTCAGTACGGAGTGCGGCGACTGCACCGCGTCGGGACGCGCGGCGGAGTCGTCCAGTTCGACGGCGGTGAACGCCTCGCCGAGTTCGCGGCGCAGAAAGGCGAACCGGTCGCCCGGTACGAGCCGGTCCCCGCGGAACCGCAGCCCCATGACCCGAAGCCCCTCGCGCTCACAGCGCCCCCGGACGGTGGCGAGTTCCTCGGCGGAGATATCGGTGGTGCCGCCCCGGCTCTTGGTGAGGGCCAGCGGCAGGGACGGCTGGGACAGGACGGGGGCGAGAAGGCGCTCGTCGGTGGCCATGGCCAGGGCGAAGCCCCCGGTGAGACACATGCCGACGGCCCCGACGCCGGGACCGCCGCAGCGCTGGTGCTCGTGCGCGGCCAGAGCCCGCAGCCAGGTCACCACGGGCGAGGACTTCCCGGTGGCCAGCACAGTGAATTCCCGGCTCACGCACACCTTTCCGATGGACGAGGCCATATAGAGTCCGGCCTTCAGCCGGCCGATGTGCGCGGGATCGGCATCCCGGCCGGGCGTACCGAAGAGCACCGGGAGTACGGCGGTGCAGCCGATGGCCGCCACACGTTCCGCGAACTCCAGCACCTTGGGCGTGATCCCCGGTATTTCCGCCAGCACGATCACGGCGGGCCCCGTGCCACGCCGCAGAATCCGGCGGGTGGTGCCTTCGTGGGTGAAGGTGCCGCGGTCAAAACCCGTCAGGTCATGATCTGCCATGGATACCACCGCTTCGGTCGGTCGCTGGTCGGGGGGCTGGTCCGGTGCGGCTCTCCGGCCGGGTCATCTCGCCCCCGTCCGGCGCCGTTCCCGCGCGAGACTACCCAGCGGATGCCGCTCGTAGGGCCCCATTTAGCGCCGTCCCCGCTCAACTGGCCTGCGGCCTACGCCGCTCGCCACACGGTGCCGCGGCGTTCGTACTCCAGCACCTCTTCGGCGAGGAGGGCGGAGTGCGGTCCGTAGTGGCGCTCGACGAGCCACAGGGCAAGGTCGATACCGGAGGTGACTCCCCCACAGGTAACCAGATCGCCATCGTCGACCACCCGGCCGGCGACCACCTTCCCGCCCGCTTCCGCCAGCTCCTTCTTGGCGATGTGGTGCGTGGTGCAGGGCCGTCCCCCGGTGAGGCCGGCGGCGGAGAGCAGCATCGTCCCGGTGCACACCCCCGCCAGGGTCAGACCGGGCCGGCGAGCCGCGGCCAGCGCCTTGGGCAGGGTGCCGAGGCGGATCTGCTCGCTCACCCCCGACCCCTCCCCGTAGCCGCCTCCGGGCACGATGATCACGTCGGCTGAGCGCGGCGACCACGGTGCCCGGATCACGATCTCCATACCGGACGACGTGGTCACCGTCCCCGGTCCGCCGGCGGTGACGAACGTCTGCTTGAGCCGGTGTGGCTCGATGATGCCGAAGACCTCCACCGGTCCGGCGAAGTCCTGCTCCTCCACGCCGTCGTAGAGCACCGTGTGCACCCGCAGCGGTCCACGACGTGGTTCGGCGGGTGACGCCGGCGCGGTCGTGACCGCTCCGAGACCGAGGCCGGCCGTGGCGACCACGCCGGAGCGAAGAAGATTCCGTCTGTGCATGTCGTACTCCAGAAAGTGCTTGACGACGCGATGTGCCGCCAAGTCTGTCCACGCCGAAGGCCGTGGAACAGTGGCACGACTGCCCATGGTCCGTAAGATCCGGCCAGGTGCCGGCGGCATCGGGGCGGGCTCCCCCGCCACCCGCCACCCGGAAGCCGGGGCCGCGTCCGGGCCCACACCGTCGCCCTCAGCCCTGGAACGTCGCGCGGTAGGAGGTGGGGGTGGTGCCGACATGCCGGGAGAAGTGGTGCCGGAGCGTTTCGGTCGACCCGAACCCCGCCGCGCGGGCGACCCGCTCCATGGTGAGATCGGTCGTCTCCAGCAGCTCTCTCGCCCGCTGCAGACGCCGCTGGAGCAGCCACTGCAGCGGCGTGGTCCCCGTCTGCGCGCGAAACCGCCGGGACAGGCTGCGGCTGCTCATCGCGGCCCGGCGGGCGATGTCGGCGACGGTCAGCGGTTTGTGGAGGTTCTCCTGCATCCACTCCAGGACCGGCCCGAGGTGGTCGGTGTTGCTGAGGGGGTCGCGGTGGTCGATGAACTGCGCCTGGCCGCCGGCTCGCTGCGGCGCCATGACGATCAAGCGGGCGGTACGGGCCGCCGCGGCCGCCCCCAGGTCCCGGCGCACCATGTGCAGGCACAGATCGAGCCCCGCGACGACGCCCGCGGAGGTCAGGATCCGACCGTTGTCGACGAACAGGACGGAGGGGTCCACCTCCACGTCCGGGAAGCGCTGCGCCAGTTGGCCGGCGAACATCCAGTGCGTGGTCGCCCGGTGCCCGTCGAGCAGACCGGCCTTCGCGAGCACGAACGCCCCGGTACAGATCGACGCCACGCGTCCGCCCCGGTCGGCCACCTCGCGTATCAGCCGCACGGCTCGCGGCGACGGCGCCCGGTCCGGGCGGACACCGGGCACGATCACCGTGTCCGCGTCGCGGGCGGCGTCCAGTCCGTACGGCGAGGAGATCCGGAAGGACGGCTGCCGGCCGGCGGTCGCGGTGACCGTCCGCCCCGCACACACCCGCACCTCGTAGGCAGGGCAGCCGTCCGGGTCGTGCGCCATGCCGAACACCTGGCACGGGATGGTCAGATCGAAGGCCGCCACGTCCTCAAGAGCCAGTATGGCAACTGTGTGCATGTGTCCGGAGCTTAGTCCTGGGCCATCTGGGAACCCGCTGCCCGTGCCTCCTGACGGATCGCCAGCCACGTGGTGGTCACCGGCGTGCGCCTTCGGCCGAGCGGCCCGGCAGAAAAGCGGTTGCCCGCTCGTGCCGCGGCACCCAAAGCTGCTCCCAGCACCCCGCGCTGCCGTGCGGGGTACTCGGGACCGGGGAGGAAGCGTGCAGGCACGTCGACGGAGAAGCACGAGGCAGGGCACCTCGTGAGCAGACGGCGGTACGTGGCCAGAGGAGTACCGGGCGGCTACCGGATCTGGGACAACAGAGGGCGTCGCTGGTGGGGCGACCATTACGAACTCTGCCCCGACGACCTCCTCAGTGAACTGAACGGCAAGGCGAACCACGAGAAGATCACCGCACTCCTCAAGCGGTACCGGGCGCAGAAACGCTAAGGGCTGTCCGACGCATCACAGTGCGGCGATCAAGTCCACGGTCACCCCATGGCCCTCGCTACTGGCCCACCCTTCCGTCGACGCACTCGCGCAACAGGTCGGCGTGCCCGCAGTGCCGGGCATACTCCTCGACCCGGTGCACCATCAGCTCCCGTACGGCGATCCCTTCCTTCCCCACACGCTCGCCCAGGTCCGGGTGCTCGGCCAGTGCGGCGTCGGTCGCGGCCTGTTCGCGCTCCAGATCGGAGTACGCCGCATCGACCATGGTCTGCTCGGCGACCGCCCGGTGAAAGTCCGCGTCCTTCTCGCCGTACAGCTTCGGCAGCGGGTCACCGTCGGTGATCCAGTTGCGCCAGTCCCGTTCCGTCTCGGCGAGGTGCCGGACCAGGCCGAGCAGCGACATCGTCGACGGTGGCACCGACCGACGGGCCAGTTGCTCCGCGTCCAGGCCGTCGCACTTCATCCGCAGGGTCCTGCGGTAGTTCGTCAGAAAGTCCTGCAGCGTCGCAAGCTCGCCGTCCGGACCAGGTCCTTCGCTGCGGGGGTCGTCGTCCGGGTCGGCCCACATGTCGGGGTAGACGGTTGCCTTGGTCCATCGCGCGGGTTGGTCACTCATGCGTGGCATGTTCGTCCGTGAAGGCCCACGATCGCCACTGAATTCTCGCTTCGAGGGGACGTCATGTGGCGTCAGGGTGAGGGGCCGGTCTCCAGGCCTCCTGGTCTCCCCTCTTCCCGTCCTCCCGGTCTCCCGTCCTCCCGTCCTCCCGTCCTCCCGGTCTCCCGTCCTCCCGATCTCCCGGTCTCGGCGACGGGGCCCCTCCAGCAGGCCAGGCCGGACCGCGAGGCCCGACCGCGAGGCCGGACCCTAAGGACAGGCCGCCGCGAGGAGGGATTCCGCGGCCCAGGTGCGGGCGTACAACACGGAGCGGCCGGCTCGGTGGGCGCTGACCAGGCCCGCGGCGCGCAGCGCGGTGAGGTGCTGGGAGACCCCGGCCGGGGAGAGCCCGGTGCGGTGGGCCAGTTCGGTGGTGGAGGCCGGGGTTTCCAGTTCGGTCAGCAGCCGGGTCCGCGAACGGCCGAGCACGGCGGCGAGGGCGTCGGTCCCGGCGACGGGGCGGGGTTCCCACAGTGCGCCGACTCCGCGGGCCGGATAGGCGAGTTGGGGTGGTTCCGGCAGCGTCACCCGGGTGAGCAGACCGGGTCCGGTGAAGGCCGAGGGAATCAGCACCAGCCCTGCACCCGCCGTCTTCCGGGACAGGGTCTGCGGCCGGCGGCCCAGACGGAGCGTGTTGTCGTCCCAGCTCACCGAGGGGTGCAGCGCGTTGAAGAGACTGCCCGTGCCCAGCTCGGCCACCTGCCGGGACCGGTGGAAGACATCGGCGTCGAGCACGGCCCGGATCCGCGCCCAGTAGGGGGCGAGCGCCAACTCCCAGTAGGACGCGATCTCTTCCACGACCCGGACGAGCCGGGCCTTCGGCTCGGCGTACAGGCTCCGTGCCCGGGGACCGAGGGAGCCCTGTTCCCGCCTCAGCCAGTCCAGGTCCTGGCGTATCCGGCTGACAGGCGCGGCCAGGATCCGGTCCAGCTCCTCCGGCAAGGTGGGGGCCGACCCGGCCGGTGCCGGGTTGAGGAAGTCGGGAACGTAGCCCGAGGGCGGGACCAGCTCGGCGAGCCAGCCCCGGTCCAGGCCGGCGGCCGCCACCCGTGGCCGTACCTGCTCGGCCCAGCGCCGGTGCACGGGGTGCGCGGAGCCGGAGCGCAGCAGCCGGAAGCTGGTCCCGGCCTCCCACATCGGCGACACGGCGAACCGCATCTGCGCCAGATCGCTCACCGAGAACGCCAGCTCCCCCTGCACGGCCACCCCGAGGATTCACCCATACCTGAATCAATGGCCTTCAGCCTACTGCGGGGAAGATCCTCCCGAGCATGACCTCACAGACGATTACCGCGGCGGCATCGGGTACCTGGAAGCTCGGCGACCTGGAGATCAACCGGATGGGTTTCGGCGCGATGCGCCTGACGCAGCACGGCGAGGCGCTCCGGGCGGACGCCGCTTCGAGCGACCGCGGCCGGGCAATCCGCGTACTGCGCCGCGCAGTTGAGCTCGGTGTGAACCACATCGACACCGCCGCGTTCTACTTCTCGCCACTGCGGTCCGCCAACGAGCTGATCAACCGTGCGCTGGCCCCCTATCCGGATGACCTCGTCATCACCACCAAGGTCGGGCCGGGCCGCGACCCGTCGGGGGCATGGCTGCCGCATGCCACGCCGGAGCAGCTGCGCGGCCAGGTGGAGGAGAACCTGCGCCAGCTCGGCCGTGATCACCTGGATGTGGTCAACCTGCGCATCGCCGGCACCGATTCCCTCGCCGAGCGCTTCGGCGCACTGGCCGAACTGCGCGAGGCCGGGCTCATCCGCCATCTGGGCCTCTCCAATGTCACCCCCGCACACCTCGCCGAGGCCCAGGAGATCGCGCCGGTGGTCTGCGTACAGAACCCGTACGGCATCGGCGCGCGGCCCGAGGACGACGCGTTCCTGCGGAGCTGCGGTGCGCAGGGGGTCGCGTTCGTGCCGTTCTATGCGATTGCCGGTGCCGGGCGGGAGGCGGGCGCGAGTGGTGAGGACCACGACGAGGTGCGCGCCGTCGCGCGGGCGCACGAGGCGAGCGCGGCGCAGGTGCGGCTGGCGTGGACGCTGCACCGCGGGCCGCATGTGCTGGCCATTCCCGGTACCGGCAACCCGGATCACCTGCTCGCCAATGTGGCCGCCGGCGCGCTGCGCCTCTCCGACGGCGAACTGGCCGCCCTGGACCGCCTCCACCGGGGCGGCACATCGGCCTGAGCGCCCCGTGGCGTGCGCTGCCGCTCCGGCGCACCGTCCCCCTCGGCCGAGCGGGCGCGCACGCGGCGGCCACCCCCGTTCCGGATCTGTAACGGTCCAGCCTCAAAGAGTGACTCCGACATTTTCTCAGATTGCTCTTGTGGTGCACTTGTTGGACGTGAGCTCGGCTCATGCGTGGGGGGAAGAATGACGCATACGACGACATGCCCCGGATGTGGCCGGGAAGCGGTTCCGGGGACCGCGTACTGCGGCACATGCGGTGCGGCCATGGAGGCCACCGAGGCGACCGCGACGCTGCCGCAGCAGCCTTCCGGCCCTCTTCCACCTGCGCCGACGGCGTCCGGCCGGGCCGCCGACCGCCGCACCACCGTGCCGCGATGGGGTAACGGCCGGGATCTGACCAGGTATCTGTGTGCGGCCGCCTATCTGGACCGCGCCTACGCCGGATCACTGATCAAACAGGTCGCCGCCGAACCCCATCTGGGGGTGGCGGCGGCCCCGGCGTGCGACATCCCCGTGGTGCTCCGGCACGCCTATCTGGCCAACGCGCGCCGTCACGGCCGGGATCTCGTGCTCACCGTCCTGCTCCTGCTGGCCTTCGTCTTCACGTTCTGGGTCGGCGACGGGGGGATCACCCTGCTGGTGCTCTTCCTCTCCTGGGTGACGGTGCTCTCCTTCGAGCTCTCGACGAAATACGGTCGCCACCTGCAAAGCCTCCGTCCGGACCGGTTCGATCCGGTGGCCGCGCCGCCGCCGCTCAACAACGACATCGCGACGCGCCTGCGCCAGATCGGCGAGTACGCCGACGGGAACGTCACCACCTACAGCGGCTATTCACCGTTCATCGGCTACGGGGCCGAACTCGACTCGTGGTCCCTGACCTTCGATGTCACCACATCGAGCCGGCCGGGGGGAGAGCCGCAGGAATTCGATGTGACGGAGCTCTACGCCCATATCGCCGAGCGCGTCAGCACCCTGGCACTGCCCTGTCTGGAGATCGAGGAGCGGCTCTTCGCCGACGGCGCGACCCTCCTGGGGGACACCCGCTTCCTGCCCGAACCGCTCGGGCGGCCCGTCCCGCGGATTCCCTTCGATCAGCTGGACGCGCTGAAGCGGACGCCCGAGGAAGGCGCCCGCCCCTATCTGGCGGTGCACTCCACCGGCTGGGGCGGTGAGTTGGTCACCTCGCTCTTCCTGCGCTTTGTGCGGTCCGACTCCAATCTCTTCGTGGAAGCCGTCCCGACGGTGTTGTTCCCCCTGCTCGACCGCTACCGGGTCATCGACACCCTGATGCCCCGCCCGCCCCTGGGCGAACTCGCCAAGCTGGTCTCGGAGACGGCGGTCAGCACCGTCTTCATTCTGCTGGCCTCGCCCGTGCGCGCGATCGCGGGATTCGCCCCCGACTACGGGATGTCGCGGCGGTTGCGCCGCCAGAGGAAGCTGATCACCAGGCTGCGCAGCTTCGACTACGGGGCGCGGCAGAGCGTCCGCCGGCAGGCCGCGGCCACCCGCCACCAACGTCATTTCCAGAAGGCCGACAGCGGCATGGTCCTGAAGACGGTCGAGAAGCGGGTTCTGGACGCACTCGTCGAATTCGCCGAAGCGCGTGGCATCGACGTGGGCGAGCTGATCCAGCGTCAGCAGACGATCATCAACAACGGCATCATCGCGTCCCACGGAGCGCGGGTGGACTCCAGCTCGGTCGCCTCCGGCGACAGGTCCCGGACCGCGATGAACATCATCAACAAGATCCCGCTGCTCAAGCTGGACTGAGAAACCGAGAAGGAATGAGGAATCCGCATGCGCAGGAACGACGGGATCATTGCCACCGGCGGCTCGAATGTCGTCGGCAACGCCGTGGCCAGCGGCAGGAACTCCAAGGCGGAGGTCCGGGACAGCGGGCTGACCCAGTACGGCGACGGGCAGCAGCCGTCGCCCCAGGACCTCGACGCCCTGCTCTCCCGGCTGATCGACGAGCTCGGCCAGTCCGATCACCCCGAACGGGACGATCTGATCGAGGCCGCCGAGGACGCGCGCGAGGAGGCCTCCGCGGAGGCACCGCGCAAGGGCAAGCTGAAGGTGTTCGCCAGGGCGCTCGTGGGCGCGGTGCCGGGGTTCACCGCCCTGACCACCCTGGCAGTGGCGATCGAACAGGCAATCCACGGGCTGTAGCCGGGGCCGGCGCGAAGGCCGGGTCCATGAACACGAGGGACATCGGGGGGAGATGACCATGCCGTCCTGCCTGCACTGCGGCGCGCTCCATGAGGATGCCGCGGCGACATCCTGTCCGAGCTGCGGCATGCCGCGCGAGGGCGGGGTGTCCGCCGCCACCGGCCGGCCCGCCGGGGCCACCGGGCACGGCTACGTCCGTGTGGGGCCCACCATCCTCCCGCTGTGGCTGCTGTGGCTGATGGCCGGTCTGATCGTGGTGGGCGGGGTGACCGCCGTGGTTCTCACCTCGTCCACCGGCTCCTCGGACGACGGGGCGGTCGACGTCATCTCGTCGGCCACCCCGACTCCTGACCCGGCCATCGGCTCCATGCCGCCCACCGACATCGGCTCCCCGGCGCCGACCTACCCCGAGACCATGCCGCCGACCGACCTGGAGTCCCCCACCCCGTCGGACCTCTCACCGTCCCCCGACAACGCGAGCGCCATCGTGGAGGAGTACTACCGGGACATCAACGCCGGGGACTTCTCGGCGGCCTGGGACCTCGGCGGCAAGAACATCGGCGGCAGCTCGTACTCGAAGTGGGTCTCGGGCTTCGACACCACGGTGCACATCGAGCTCAGCGCGGTGAACGACGGCAGCTCCGGGCAGGTCGGCGCCGTCCTCCGGGCGACCCAGACCGACGGCTCGGTCCGGGTGTACCAAGGGACCTACACGGTGTCCGACGGCGCGATCGTCAGCGCCGACATCACCAAGCGGTGACCGTCCGCCGGCTCGCCCCTCCCCCTCGGGGCGGGGCGTTCAGCGGAAGGCGGCGGCGTGCTCCGCGGCCCATTGCCGGAAGGGGGTGGCGGGGCGGCCGGTGAGCTGCGGGACGGTGTCGCGCACCTTCAGCAGTTCCTCGTTGAGGTCCCCGCCCATGAGGTCGAGCACCGCGCTCGCGGTCTCGTCCCCCATCAGGGAAGCCATCTGCCGGTGGGCCCGCTCCCGGCTGATCTCGACCAAGGACAGCTCCTGCCCCAGAGCTGCGGCCAGGGCCGCCACCTGCTGCCGTGCCGTGACGCGTTCCGGTCCGGTCAGCGGGTACGTCCGCCCTCGGTGGCCCGGCTCGACGAGCGCCGCTCGGGCCACCGCCGCGATGTCCGCGGGATGGATGGTGGGCAGTCCCAGATCCGCGTACGGCACATGGACCGTCGAGTGCTCGCGGATCGATGTCGCCCACCACAAGGTGTTGGAAGCGAACTGTGTCGGCCGCAGGATCGTCCAGGCCATACCGGAGTCCTTCAGCAACTGCTCGACGGCCGCATTCTCCATGGCGGCGGGCAGGTGCGGATGGGTCTGCACCGTGATCGACGACACGAGGACCACATGCTCCACACCTGCTTGCCGGGCAGCCTCAAGAACCTCACCCTCTGCCCCCATGCCCTGCACCAGAAACAGTGAACGCACGCCGTCAAGCGCTGAGTTGAGGGTCTCCACCCGCCCGAGATCCCCCTCAACGGCTTCGACCCCTTCGGGGAAGGTGACCCGTGCGGCGTCCCGGGTAAGACCTCGCACCGGCCCGGCACCGCATGCGCGCAGCTCCTTCAGCAGAACGCGTCCAATATTTCCGGTGGCTCCTGTCACGAGGATCACGGGTACCTTCTCCTGCCGTCAGAGGGTGGTCAGCTGGAGAGCACGCTAGAACCTCAACTGCGCTTCAGGTCAACGGGGTTCGCTCCGCCCATGGCCTGCCGTCAGCGAGTGCGCGCCGGGGCGAAGGGGATCCCCGACGCCATGGCGCGACGGCTGACCATCAGGGATTCGCCGAGGAAGCTCACTCCGATGGAGAGCTGGACTGGACGTGCGTGCTCGTGCATGCCCATCCTCACCGCCAGGACACCGAAGCCGGCCGTGAGCGCCAGGGTGCCGATCACGGCGAGGAAGGTGCGGCCGGTGTACCGCTGCCACAGGACACCTCCCTTGTCGACGAGTTGAACGGTGGCGCCGCGGAGTGCGCCGAGGCCCGCGCCGAAGACGGCGCCCGCGATGACCCAGGTGAGGTCGGTGCCGGTCAGATCCGTCCTCTTCATGAGGGACAGGATGCCGATGCCGGTCAGGATCGCCGGGGCCACGAAGAGGTCCCTTGCGTTGACCGGTTCGCCGATCATCCGCTTGATCACGACCGCGATCACGACCACCGCGATGATCGCGGCGAGCAGCCAGGGGTTCACGCAGATACCACCCATCTTGATAGCACGATTGAGCTAAAAAAATGTTAGCCCGGTCGTGCTATAAAGGCAATGTGCCGAAGATCGTTGATCCCGTTGCCCGCCGCAGGGCGGTGGCGCAGGCCGTCCTGTCCGTCGCCGCCCGGCAGGGGCTGGAGCATGCGTCGCTGCGCAACGTCGCCGAGGAAGCCGGACTCGCCATCGGCTCGATCCGCCACTACTTCGCCGATCACGACGAGTTGATGACCTTCACCATGCGGGAGCTGAGCCGGCGCATCGGCGACCGCATCCGCCCCCACGCCGAGCGACTGCTGGCTCCCGACGGCCACACCGACCGCCGGGCCGAGACAGAGGAGCTCCTGGCCGAGCTTCTCCCCCTGGACGAGGCCCGCCGCCAGGAGGCGGCACTCTGGCTCGCCTTCACCGCCGCCGCACACACCCGCCCCGAACTGCGGCCCTGTGCCGCCGAGATGCAGGCCGACCTGCACACCCTGATGTCGCGCGTACTGCACGAGGCCCAGTCCGCCGGCGGGCTGCCGGGCGGCATGGACGTCGCACTGGAAAGCACACGGCTGGCCGCCCTCCTCGACGGACTCACGCTCCAGGCAACGCTGCTGCCGGACCGCTATCCGCCGAAGCTGCTCCGACAGGTACTGCGACGGCACCTGGACGCCCTCAGAGCCGGCAGCTGACCTGATGCCGGCGCCCTCAGCCGGACGCGAGCCGCCTCACCGCGGCGGAGGGAAGCATGGGAATCCCCGAATACCCCTCCGCCGCCGGATACCTGAGGCACCTGAACGGCCGGCCGGCCCCGGCACCGTGTTGCAGCGCGCCGGTCGGAATCTGCGGCGCGCCCCGTGAGCGGCGCGGTGGGCATGTCGCGCGCACTCCCCCGCACCGTCGTTTCCGCAGGCGCGTACGGATCCCGGCCTACCCGATGTAGTCGAGCAGGGCCCGCGCCTCGGCCCGGCGGCGCTCCGCGGTGGCGTCGGGCTCGCTGCCGGCCTCGTCGCCGTAGTCGTCCAGGACGGCACGGGCGCGGGTCTCGGCGGCGGAGCCGCGGCCCAGGTCGGCCTCCAGCCAGGCGGCCATCAGCTGGGCGCCGGTGCGGTCGTGGCGAGCGGTCTGGTCGAGCGAGGCCAGGAGAGCGATCGCCTTCTCCGCGTAGCCGAGGGCTTCCTCGTAGGCGCGCCGTGCCGTGCCGTCGTCGTCCTCGTCGCCGGGCTCGGACGCGCAGCCACGGACCAGCAGTTCGCCGGTCTGGCGGTAGGTGCCGGCGAGTTCGGTCCGCAGCAGGGCGTGGCTGTCGTCGTCCGCCGCTTCGGCGACGGCCTCGGTGAGCAACTGCTCGGCGGTGGCCATCAGATCGCGGGCGGCCGGGAGGCCGCGACCCGTGTCACGCAGCGCGAGCCAGGCTTGGGCCCGCACGGCGCGGGCCGCATGGTGCGGCCGGCCGAGCGCGCGCCAGAGTTCCTCGGCGCGGGCGTAGGCAGCGGCGGCCTGCTCGTTGAGCCCGGCGCCGTTGAGGGCATCGCCGGCGAGGTGGGCGAGGACGGCGTGGTCGCGCTGTCCGTCCCAGCCCTTGGCGATGTCGGCCGCGAGCAGGAACTGTTCACTGGCCTGCCGGGGGTCGCCGAGGGCGTCCAGGCATTCGCCGAGCCACCAGCGGGCTTGCACGACCTGTCCTTCGTGGTGGTGCTCCTGGAGGTCCGGCAGCGCACTCTCCAGGACGGATGCCGCCTCGTCGAAGCGCCGGAGGCGGAGCAGGGCGCCACCGAGCACCAGCCGCGCCCAGGCGGCGAGCCCTTCGCTTCCGGCCGCCTCGTCGGCCCAGTGCGTGGCTTCGAGGGCATGGCCGGCCACCTCGTTGTCGTCCTGACCGGTGGCGGCCAGGGCCTCGGCGAGGATGAGGTGGAGGTGGGCGCAGCCGAGCGGTTCGAACAGCCCGGCGCCGTGGTCGAGGGCGGCGCGGGCGGCTTTCTCGGCCTGTTGCGGACGGCGCAGGGCGAGGGAGAGTTCGGCGAGCCGGGCCTCGGCCTCCGCGGCGAACCAGGGGGCGGCGGCCTCGTGGTACAGCTCCACCGCCCGGGCGAACAGCTCCGCGGCCTGCGGGGCGTCGCCGCGCCCGGCGAGCAGACCGCCGAGCAGACAGGAGGTGTCGGCGATGCGGGAGCGCATCCGCCGGTCCTCGGTGCGGTGCTCCTCGGCGAGACGGAGCACCGCACGGAGCTCCTCGACGAGGGCTTCCGCGGTCTCGTCGGGGTCCGGCGCCGACGGGAGCGTGCCCAGCCGGACGCGGGCGTGAGCCAGGAGCGCCCCGGTCAGCTGGCGGGCGGTGGCCCGGCCGTCGGCGTGCAGGGTGCGCAACTGTCCGCAGAGCGCGTCGAGTTCGGCGAGGCCCTCCTCCGTACGGCCGGAGACCGCCGTGGTGTAGGCGGCCCGGACCCGGCCGGCGGCGCCCTCGCCGGGGTCACCGGCGGCCTCGAACTGCTCGGCGGCCCGGCGGAACAGCGGGATGGCCGTGTCCGGGTCGTCGAGCGCGTCGACGGCGGCGTGGTAGGTCACCTCGGCGCGGGCGGACGCGTCCAGTTCGGTGCCGGTCCGTTCGGCGGTTCTGGCCACCGCCCGCCAGGCGGCGCGTGTGTCCGGGTGCTGGGCCAGGGTGCGGCGCCGGGCCTCGGCCAGCAGCGCGGCGAGGTCTTCGGAGCCGGACTCGGCCGCCACCGGAGCGGGTTCCGGCGCGGGCTTCGGACGGGCGACGGAGCCGGCGGCGAGCCGGGCGCCGCGGACACCGAGGGGGAGCCGGTCGGTGAACGGCGTACTGGCCATCCGCGCGGCCGCCCATGTGCCGACCCGGCCGGTGCCGTTGCGCTCGTCGAAGCGGCGGGCCAGTCCGTCGGCGGCTTCCTGCGTACGGGCCAGGAGCTGTTCCGCGGTGACGGTGACGCCACCCGGCAGGGGCACCGGGCGGTCGGCGTGGCCGAGCTCCACCAGCCGGCGCAGCAGCAGGGCCGCCGCGCTCAGTATCTCCAGCCGGGAGAGCGGTTCCCCGTCGTTGTCGAGATACGCCGCATGCTCGGCGAGGATCTCCAGGCCACGGGCCTCGTTGCCGGTCAGTGCGCAGAATTCGATGTGGCGGGCGAGGGCCGGTACGAGGCTGCCGTTGCCACGGGCCAGGCGATAGCCCCGCAGATGGTTGCGGCGGGCCTCGTCGAACCGCCCGAGACGCAGCAGCGGCACCAGGGACAGGGCGAGGATCAGGTGCGGCTGCTCCGCACAGTACTGTTCCCCCTTCAGTACGGGTGCCCAGGTGGTGAGGGCACGCTCGTCGTCCTCACGGTCCGCGTGCCATGCGCCCTGCTCGTTGAGTTCGCAGGCCAGGCAGTCGCTCATCCGGTCGCGGTCGGCGCCGGTCCACTCCTCCAGCAGCCGGGCGGCCAGGGCGTCGTCTCCACGGTGCTGGGCGAGGTAGAACTCGGCGGCGCGCACCGGACGCAGGGAATATCCGGCGACGCGGTAGTGGCGCTCCATGTCCGGGAGCCAGCGGCGGACGGCGTCCAGCGGGATGTCGGGATTACCGGTGAGGCTGTAAATGATCCATTTGAATCGCCAGTGGAGCCGGTGGAGGGCCGGGCCGCTGAAATCCCCGGGGTTCTCGTCCCACATGCGCAGCAGCCGGGAGAACGGCACCAGCGTCTTGCCGCTCTCCGAGCTGAACTGGTAGGCGCTGATCAGGTCCAGGAGTGCGTCGAGGAGCAGTTGCCGGTCGCCGGCCGTCTCGGCGAGGGCGACGAGTTCCTCGGCACGGTGGGTGCGGGCCGGCCCCTTGGGCTCGGCGTCGTTCTCCCACAGGGCCCGGCGGATCGACTCGACGGTGTGCGGTGTGCTGTTCTCGTACGTCATCGGCTTTCCTCCTGGCCGTCCGAGTGCGTGGCCCAGCGCAGCAGGTCCAGGAACGCACGGTTGAGCAGCGCCGAGTCGGCGGGCCGCAGCGGGCGCGGGGCCATCAGCAGGGCCTGGCCGTACAGCGCCTCGGCGGCGGTCCCGACGAGTTCCGGATCACCGATCCGGGCGATCCGGCGGACCAGCGGGTTGTGGTGGTTGAGGACGAGCCGGGCGCGCGGTGCGCTGCCGCGCAGGCTGCCGAGGATGCCGGCCCACAGCTCGTCCGCCTGCGCCTCTTCCTCTGCGCGGGCCCGTTCCTGGCGGGCCGAGCGGTCGTCCAGGTGGAGGGCCGGAACGGACACCGGGTGGAAGGTGCGCAGCACCACGTCGCAGCCGAGCGGGTCGAGCTTGCTCCGGGCGGCGCCGAGGAATCCGGACAGGGCCAGTTCCTCGGCGGGGTCGACCGGGTCGAGGTGGGCGGTGACGGTGTCGGCGTCGAGTTCGGCGACATCGGTGCCGGCCCGTACCAACGGCAGCAGCTCGACGAGTTCGGCGTCGTAGGTGTAGCCGCCGTTGACGACGCCGATGCCCTGGGCGGCGGCGATCGCGGCGACCTGCCGGTACTCCTCGACGGTCCGTGTGAAGTGCACGACGGGATGCCGGCGGGCGAACTCCTCCAAGGACAGCTGCCCGTCGGTGGTTTCGAACGGCAGCCAGGGCAGCATGGTGGTCAGCACGTCCCGGTCGTGCCTGGCCAGCGACTTCACGCCCAGGTGGTGCACGGACAGGAACTGTGCGAGCCGCTCGGGCTCTCCGGCGGCGAGTCCGGTGAACCAGTCCTTGATGCGCGCACCGAGCGCGTCACGGACCGCGGCGAGGGTCTCGTCGGCGTACAGGCTCTCGCGGGAGGCGGTGGGGCGCAGGCTGTCGGTGTCGATGACGCAGCGGACGAAGAACGCCCAGTCGGGCAGCAGTTCGTCGGCCCGCTCGGTCAGCAGCATGCCCTTGAGGTGGACCCGGTGCCCGGCGCGCTGGGCGGGGCTGACGGCGGACGGCAGGACGTAGGCGACACCGCGTACGCCCGCGACCGGCACATCGAGGTCGATGGAGTCGAGCGGGGTGAAACCGAAGAGATCATGACAGTGGCGGGCGAGGGCGACGCGGCGTGCGGCGGGGTTCGGGTAGCCGCGCTCCCAGACCGCCGGGCGGTCGGTGACCGGCTCCTCCCCCACCCGTACGTCGTAGGGCAGAAGCGTCCCGAAGTCCTTGGCCAGGCTCCGTACCCGGGCCTCGGTGAGCCATTCGGCGGCGCCGGGCCGGGCCGTGAGGTGCACGGTGGTGCCGGGCTCGGGGTGGGCGTCTCCGGGCAGCGTACGCACGGTGTACGAGCCGTCGTCGCGGGCCGTCCACTCGACGGGCGGGGCGGTGAGGTCACGCGCGGAGCGGCTGACGACGCGTATTTCCTCCGCGACGACGAAACACGCCAGCAGACCGATGCCGAACTGACCGAGAAAGTCGGCGCGGGCCGACTCCAGGCCGTCGCGCTTGGAGCTGCGGCCGATGGTGGCCAGCAGGCTGTGCACATCGGCCTCGGTCAGCCCGATCCCGGTGTCCGTCACGCGCAGCCCCCCGGCGTCCGCGTGCAGCCGCACCCGGGCAGGGCTGTCGGGCTGCTCGGCGCGGCGTGCGGTGACGGCGTCCACGGCGTTCTGCAGCAGTTCGCGCAGATAGACCCGGGGGCTGGAGTAGAGGTGGTGGGAGAGCAGATCCACCAGGCCCCGGAGGTCGACCTGGAAGGTGTGCGGTATGTGATCAGCAGTCATTTAGGGGTGCGTCGACGGACATTCACTGCCCTGCCGCGCGGATAGTGCGGCCGTGGCCGCCAGTGGTCAGGGCTGGCCATCATAGGAGCCGCGCCGACGAGCCGACCATGGAATTCCGCCCCTCCGGGTGCTCGGGTCACACCGCCTGAAGCCGTCCGGAGCCGCAGGCGGTCCTCGGCGCGTGCGTCGTGGTCACCCTGGCCGTCGCCACCCGCCGCGACGGGACGGGGCGGCGGGTCAGCTCGCTCCCGGCGATCCGGCTCCAGGCCGACATGATCGAAAAGCTGCGCCTGAAGCCGGACATGACCGCCTCTTCCGTCGTCAGTCCTCAGGTGAGGGTGCCGGGGCGGGGTCGGTGCCGAGCGGTGGGTGCACGGTGCCCGCCGGTGGATCCGGCGGCGCGTCGGTGGCCGGACCCGCTTCTGCCGCGAGGGCCCGCTCGTCCGAGGCGCTCTTCCGCGGAGCGTGCGGAGTCAGGCAGCTGGGCTCGGACCGGTAGGCAATCCGGATCATCTCCGCCATGAAGGCCCGCACACTCGGCGTTTCGGCGTCGGCGGCGGTCGCCACGACCACGCTGCGGGTCACGGTCGGCCGGCAGGGAACGAAGCACACGCCGGGGGGCGAGGATTCACGCACCATGCGCGGTACCAAGGTCACCGCGAGGCCGGCCGCCACCAGATGGAGTTGTGTGGAGTAGTCGGACACGCAGTAGCGCACCTCCGCGTCCGTCTCATGCGCTCGCAGCAGTTGCAGCAGCGCTTCATGGGCGTCGCTTCCCTCGGGGCAGCTGGTCCAGTACTCCCCGTGAAGATCGCTCAGCGCCACGAACTCCCGGTCGGCGAGCGGGTGTCCCGCAGGAACCGCCAACTGGGCGTCCTCGTAGATCAGCCGGGTTATCCGGATGCCCGGCGGCATGTGCGCGGGGCGATGGGTCCAGCTCTCGGTGACGACCGCGTCCAGTTGGCGTGCCTGCAGCATCGGGATCATGTCGACCGCCTCACCGTCGCGCAGCGAGGGTTCGAGGCGCGGGTGACGGGTGATCAGACTGCTCAGTACCGGGGGGACCAGTGCGCGCAGGGCGCTGGCGACGCCACCTATGCGCAGCGGACCGGCGACGAGACCGTGCAGGTTGGCGAGGTCGCGCTCGGCGTCATCGAGCGTGGTCACCATGGTCTGTGCGGACGTCGCCAGGATGTGTCCGGCGCTGGTCAGCCGTATGCCGCGGCCGTCTCGTTCGACGAGCCGGCACTGGACCTCCTTCTCAAGTTTGCGCAGGTGCTGGGACACTGCCGGGCCGGTGATGTGCAGCACCGCGGCCGCCTCTCCCACGGAGCCGAGCCGGGCGACGGCGGCAAAGACACGTAACCTCTCCCAGGTGATCATGTAAGGCAGGCTAATGGTTTTTGGTAATGAATCTTGAATAGTGTTACGGGGCTCACGCTGGGATCGTGGACTTCGTGGATGCGACCTCAACTCCCTCCGTAACAACCGCCGATGACAACGACCGGACTCCGCGGCATAGCACCGCCGTCCCGGTCGTGTTGGTCATCAGCGGTGCCGCCTGCCTGTCGGCTTCGGCGATGTTTGTCAAGCTCGCCGACGTCACCGCGGGGACCGCGGCATTCCTTCGCTGCGCTCTCGCCCTCGCAGTACTTGTGCCGTTGCTTGTTCATGAGGTACGGCGTAAAGGGCGTCTGGCGCGGCCGCTTCAGGGATATGCGGTGGTCGCGGGCGTATTTCTGGGTGTGGACTATGTCATGTGGACCATGAGTATCCTGGACGTGGGTGCCGCGGTCGCCACGGTGCTCATCAATGTGCAAGTCATCGCATTCCCTTTGCTGGCGCGGCTCATCGACGGAACAGCGATTTCTCGTCGTTTCCTGTTCACCATTCCTGTGATGTTGGCTGGAATCGCGCTGTCCAGCGGCGCTCTGGAACACGGCAAGGGGGACGGAAACCCGGTGCGCGGTGCGGCGCTGGGTGTCGCCGCCGGCATCGCCTACGCCGCGTATCTGTACCTCAACCGGGTGTCGGGCGAGCGCAGCCCGGCGCACGTGGTGGCGCCGATCTGTATTTCCACCGGTGCCGCCGCGGTGACCGCCGGCGTCATCAGCCTGTTCACCACCGGCGTCAGTCTGTCGATGTCGCCGACGTCATGGGGTTGGGTGATCGCCCTTGCCCTCCTCGGGCAGGTCGTGGCCTGGCTGCTGATCAGCACCGGATCGCCCAGGCTCGCCCCGAACACCTCCGCCGCGCTGCTGCTGCTGCAGCCGGTCATGGCCATCGGATTCGGCCTCATCATCCTCAGGGAGACGCCCACCGCCGGCCAACTCGTCGGCTGTGTGGTCGTGATCGCCGCGGTGTGGTTCTCCCACCGCAGGCCCTCCCGGAGCAGCACCAGCGGTTCGTGAAGGAAACGCCCGATACACAGCACAACTCTGACCCGAAGTAGCTGCCGACCGACGGGAAGCGTCATGAGTGAAGCGACTCTCGCAGTGGACGACTATCGCCTGATCGCCCCGATCACCCTGCCCAGCGACGGCCGGGCACCCGGTGACGTCAAAGTGCTCAGCGATTCGGACGAATACGACGCGTATTTCCGCATTGAGCATCAGAGTGACATATCGCCGGACACGTGGATGAAGACCGTGCTTTCCGTTGCGGAACAGGTCAGTGATGATCTTCCGGCGACGAGCCTCGAAGAGAGCGAACAGGCTCAGATTCTTGACGGTCTCGCCATCATCCTGCAGCACACGCTGCGACAGCTGGCGACCTGAAAAGGGACCGGTTTCCCGACCTCACCGACCGAAGGGGGAGCACGACAGCAATGCATATCTCGACCGAACAGCAGACGGCAGTGCGCCGGTGGAAGCTCGGGCACCACGTCTTCCATCTGCATCTCACAGTGATGAACACCTATCTCGCGTCCCTGGAGAAATCGATCGAAGAAGAGGACTGGCGGTCGGTGAGCCCGCTGCTGACCAAGCTGAGCAGGCTCTACGGCGCCGCGACCTCCTGCATGCGCTACGCATCGGATTTCCCGGAGACGGCCTACGAAAGCCTTATCAGGCCGTCGATGGAGCCGCCGTGGCTGAACCCCGGTTTCTCCGGAAAGTTCAACAGCGACCACGAGCGGATGCTGGACCTCATGCGCACGATCCGGACGAGCCTGAAGCGGGCGATCCGCTCCGGGCAGGTACCGGAGGAGGTCGAGAGAGCGGCCACCCAGCTCTGGCGCGCGCAGTCCCACAACCGCGCGAACCACAAGCTCATCTGCGAGAAGTTCGTCCCGGGCGGCCAGTCGCTGCTCCAGGACTACTTCAACGCCAACGCCTGACCGACACACACGAAGAGGAGATTGTCATGGCCATAACCGTGATCGAGACCTGGTACCTGAACGACGAGGCCGCCGGCCAGGCGACCACTGTCATGCAGCGCATGGACGACGCGCTCGGCGACAACGCCCATGCGCACCCCGGCTGGAACGGACACGCCACCTTCCTCCAGGACGACGCCGACCCGCACCTGGTGACGTGGCAGTACTCCTGGCGCAGCAAGGAGGACCACCAGGACCTGCTCGCCTCCGAAGAGAGCCTGGCGGAGCCGCTCTACCGCAAGTACTGCACGCGTCCGCGGCACATCCGCTACGCCACCGAGCTGGAGGTGGAGGTCGAGCACGACCACTGATCCGTCGACTTGATTGCGTATGACCTAAGGACACACATGAGTGAGAACGTCGGGGACTGGAGCCCCGAAGAGCTGGAGAAGAACGGCCAACTCCTGTTGTCGCAACTGCGCGAGCACTTCTCGACCCTGGGGAACCAGCCCGTCACCACCCAGCGCTCCGCACAGGAGATCCGTGCGCTGCTCGACGAGCCCTTACCGGACGCCCCACAGCCGTTCAGCGAGATCCTGAGCCAGACCTGGGACGACGTGCGTCCCAACCTCACCTTGTGGAACCACCCGCGGTTCCATGCGTACTTCAGCAACAGCTCCAGCGGGCCGGCCATCCTGGCCGAGATGTTCACCGCTGCGCTGAACGTCAACGTGATGCTGTGGGACGCCGCACCGGCCGCCGCAGCCGTGGAACTGACCGTCCTGGACTGGCTCGCCCAGATGGTCGGTTACACCGTGGCGCAGGACTCGGTGCTGGTCGACGGCGCGTCCCTGGGCACGCTGTACGGACTCGCCGCGGCCCGGGAGCACCTCGCCGGACTGGACATCAGGCAGCAGGGGCTCGCCGGCCGGGACGTGCCGCAGTTGCGGATCTACACCTCCGACCAGACCCACAGCTCCATCGACAAGGCAGCCATCACCCTCGGTATCGGCCTCGACAACGTGGTGCGTATCCCCGCCGACCCTGACGGCCGGCTCGACCCGGACGCCCTGAGGGAGTGCCTGGAACGGGATGAACGGCTCGGCCACCGCGCGATGGCCGTGGTCGCCAACGTCGGCACGACCTCCGTCGGAGCGATCGACCCGATCGAGGACATCGCGGAGGTCTGTGCCGCGCACGGCACCTGGCTGCATGTCGACGCCGCCTACGGCGGATTCTGGAGGCTGGCCCCGCAGGTCGGCCCACAGCTTCCCGACCTGTCGCGGGCGGACTCGCTGGTCGCCAATCCGCACAAGGTCCTGATGTGCCCCATGGAAGCCAGTGCCCTGTTCTGCCGGCACCGCGATGCGCTCACCAACACCTTCCGCGTCGTACCGGAATACCTGCGCACCCGTCATGAGGACGGCAGCGTCGACTTCATGAACTACTCACTGCAGCTGGGCCGGCAGTTCCGCGCGCTCAAGCTGTGGTGGCTGATCAAGTCCTTCGGCGTCTCGGGGCTCACCGACCGGCTCAGCGCCGCGGCGGCCCTCGCCGAAGGGCTGCGTGACAGGGCGCGCTCCGACCCGGACTGGGTGGTGGAGAACGACACCCCCTTCCCGTTGGTGTGCCTGCGCTACCAACCTCACGACCAGGAGCTGGACCCGCGGGACGTCGACGAACTGAACCGGCGTATCCACCGGGCCGTCAACGAGGCCGGGTGCTCGTTCGTCTCGCACACCGTGGTGCCGTCCGGGTACGCCATCCGCGTCTCCATCGGGAACATCCACACCACCGAGGCCGACATCCACGCCCTGTGGGCCGAACTCACCGCCGCCGCCCGGCGCTGCGCCGTCCCGCGTACACCAGAAGGGAGCACCCGATGAAACCGGCACTCCTCGGTGCGATACCACCCCAGCAACAGGCCCGCACCGAGCCCGAGTCCTTCGCCGGCCGACTGCGCCGCCACCACGCCGTAGGGCGCTGGGGCGCCGCCAACGAGAACCAGTCCTGGACCCCCAACCCCCGGTCGGTACCTGCCTTGTGGCGCTACGCGGAGCTGCGCCCCTTCGCGGTCGAAGCGGCCGAGTTCGTCAAGGGCGAGGACGCCGCGCTCCGGGTCATCACCCACCTCAACCCCGGGCACCCCGACTACGAGGCGGCGGTGGGGCACCTGTACTCGGGGCTCCAGACGCTCAAACCGCACGAGAGGATGACGGCCCACCGGCACGCGGCCTCCGCCATCCGCTTCGTGATGGAGGGCGAGGGCGGCTGGACGGCGGTCGACGGTGACCGCATGGCCGTCGGCCCGGGCGATGTGGTGATCACCCCGAGCCGGCTGTGGCACGAACACGGCAACGACTCCGACGACGGTCTCGTCATCTGGCAGGACTGCACCAACGATCCGCTGGTCAACACGCTCGGTGCGAACTTCTTCGAGCTTCATCCGCAGCGCAGCCACCTCGGGACGCAGGAGCGCACGGACACCCTTGCGCGCTACGGCGGCCTGCTGTTGCCCGACACCCGCCGGCGCAGCGAGGCATCCCCGCTGTACTCCTACCCCTGGGACAAGTGCTACGAGGCGCTGGCCGCGGCGGCACGAGCGGGGGCCCACTCCCCGTTCGACGGCGTCATCATGGAGTACACGAATCCGGTCACCGGCGGCCCGGTGACCCACACCCTCGGCGCGAAACTGCAGATGCTGGCGCCCGGTGAACACACCCGCAGCCACCGGCACACGGGATCGGTCGTCTATGTCGCCGCGCGCGGCAGCGGTCTGGTGACGATCGACGGCGTGGTCCATCCGTGGAGCGCCGGCGACACCTTCTGCGTGCCCTCCTGGTCGTGGCACAGCCACGCCAATCCCGGTGCCGACGAGGCGGTGCTGTTCTCGTACAACGAGTTCCCCCTGCTCGACAAGCTCGGTCTCTACACCGAAGAAGCGGACGAGCGATGAACAGCGGTCGCGCGCAGCGCACTCCGCGACCGGTGAGCGTCGCCGGCGACCGCCGCACACCCATCACCATCAGAAAGGAGGACGGCCATGCCATCTGTCCTGCTGCTGTTGTCAGCTGCCACCGAGCTCCCGCTCACCGACGGAAGCCGTCACACGACAGGATTCTGGCCGGAAGAGGTCATCGAACCTGAAGCCGTTTTCGCGGCCGCCGGCATCACCACGGTCATCGCCACGCCCGAAGGCGCGCCGGCCGGCCCCGACCCCGCGGGGCTCACCCCTGAGGGGACCGGGTACTCCGCCGATCGCTGCGCCGCACTTCACGAAGCCGTCGAGACGCTCCGCCCGCGCTTCACCACCCCGGTGCCGCTGCGGGCCGTCAACGTCGAGATGTTCGATGCGGTGTTCATTCCCGGCGGATACGGGCCCCTGGCAGATCTGTGGGCCGACCCTGACTGCGGGCGCGTACTGAGTGCGTTCCATCAGTCCGGAAAACCCATCGCGGCGGTCTGCCACGGTCCGGCGGCATTGCTTTCGTCATTGGACGCAACCGGCGACTGGCCTTTCAACGGTTACGAAATGACCGCCTTCACCGACGAGGAAGAAGCCGACCTCGGGCTCCTGGAGCTGATTCCCTGGACGGCTGAGGGCCGACTGGTCAAACGTGGCGCCCGCTTTTCCGCGGGCCCGTCGTGGGGGGAACACCTCGTTCGCGACCGCGCCCTGCTCACCGGACAGAACCCCGCTTCGGCGAAGCCGCTCGCCCGTGCGCTCTGCGAAATACTCTGAGACGACGCACGCCTGACTTCGTGTGACCGCGGCGGATGTGACGCCGCGGTCCACGGGGCCCCCCGCCGGCATACGCGAGGTATCCCGGCGGAAATGCTCGAAAATTAATTCAACAGCCACCTTGCACATCGCATCCTCATTCAATTACCGTGAGATGCAAGAGGGAAATTCAAGTGATCTACCGAATTTCCCCGCCGCCGAAAGTTTCCGGGAAATCCGAGTCGAGACATCCTCGGTTTCCAAATATTGGCAGGCACCTTCTTTCTCCCCGTTGAACCCAAAACCCCGCCCGGCCTCGTCCTGGCCCGGCGCGGAATTCCCATAGCGAAGACGGAGGAAATCATGACGACCGTAGCTGTCGAAACGACAACACGTCTCATGGCCAAAGGATTTGAGCGCTACGACTGCGAAGACTTCCTGGAGGGGCTGGGCGACCGTGACGCCGACACGCTCTTCGGCCAGCTCCGGGACGCCTTCACGGAGCTGCCCCCGGACCCGTACGCCGAGAGGGCGCACCGATACCGCCGGTACGGACGCGCGGTGCTGGTGCCCTGGGAGCAGTCCCTCACCTGGCTGCCCACCCACCAGGACCCGGTTCTGGGCCCGGTCACGGAGTACTACCAGGGCGACCACAACCCCGAACACCCCGGCCGGCGCCGCCGCTTCCCCGCACTCTCGGCGGCGACCCGGGCCAATGCGCTGCTCCGCCAGATCATTCTCTTCGACGCCCGGGAAGCCACCCAGCTGGAGCCGCTCCGCCAGGGGCTCGTGCATGTCGGTGTGCACCTCCTCAAGCTCGCCGTGGACGGCTCCGAAGAGGAGGCCGTGCCCTCACCGAATGTCCTGCACCAGGACGGCGAACCCTTCACCTTCGCCCACCTGATCAGCCGGGACAACGTCACGGGCGGCGTCAACGTGATCGCACCCCCGCGGTGCGCCGGCCTGCATCCCGAGGAAGTCAGCAAGGAGCTGATCCAGGCCGAGTTCACCCTGGACAGGCCTCTGGATTCCTACGGCGTCTACGACCCCCAGGTCAGCCACTACGTCAGCCCCGTGCGCCGTGGCTCCGCGGCACGCCGCGGTGAGCGCTCCGTCCTTCTCGTCGACTTCACCCCCTACGTGCCGCACATCTAGCCTCCCGCCCCTCCCCCCCCATTCCAGGAGTGACATGACCAGCGAAACCCAGGAGCCACAGCGCTATCTGCTCGTGCCCATGCATCCGACGCCCAACGGGCGGCTGCACATCGGGCATGCGGCCGGCGCCTACCTCCGTGCCGATGTGCTCGCGCGCCACCTGCGCCGCGAGGGCCACCAGGTGTCGGTGATGAGCGGCAGCGACGCGTACGAGAACTGGATCCTCCTCGACGCGCTCGACGCCGACCGGACACCGGCGGAGACCTGCTGGCGCTTCCACGCGCTCATCGGGGACGACCTGCGCAGCCTCGGGGTGGAACTCGACGAGTGGATCAGTCCCCTCGACGACGACCACGCCGAGCCCTACCAACGGGTGCACGAAGAGCTGCTGAAGCGGCTCGCCGACGCCGGCACCGCCAGGAAGGTGCCGGACCCCACGCCCCGCTCCCGCGACACCGGACGCCATGTCATCGGTGTGTGGCTGAAGGGCACCTGCCCCCAGTGCCATACGCCCGGCGGCGGCAACGCCTGTGAGGCCTGTGGCTACCACTACCAGCCGGCCGAGATCCTCGAACCGCACTCGCGGCTGGACGAAGGCCCTCTGGAGTGGGAGGACTTCGACAGCTGGTACCTCAGCCCGCCGTCCGTCGAGGACGTCATCGACGCTGTCCACGCCTCTGACGTGGCAGCCGACTTCGCCGACATCGCGGCCACCTACCTGCGGCAGACCAAGGGTGCGGTGCGGCTTTCGCAGCCGGGTGACTGGGGCATCCCCAGTGAGCTGGCCGGGCCCGAAGGCGTACTGAGCAACCCCTACTTCGGTTTCAGCCTCTACTGCGGAGAGGTGTACCGCCGGCGCCACGGCACCGGGCTCAACGCCTTCCACCGCGACTCCGGCGTCATCACCGTCGGACTGTTCGGCATCGACAACGCCATCGGCGGAGTCGCCGCCAGCCACGCGATCGCCGCGTCCCACGGCGAGCTCAAGGCGTTCGACCACATGGTCACGAACTACTTTCTCGACTTCGAGGGCGAGAAGTGCTCCACCAGCCGCAAACACGGCATCTGGCTGCACGAACTCCTCTCCCGCACGTCGGCGACCGCAGACGAACTGCGCTACCACCTCAGCCATGTGGATCTCACGGCCGGCAGTGACAACTTCGCCATCGCCGCATTCGTCGACAGCGTCAACCGGGTCCGCACCCGGTTCGCCGCCGCCGAGAGCCTGGCGTGCGACACGGACGGCGTCCTCACCGCGCAGGACACCGAACGGATCGTGCGGGCCGTCCACCAACAGGGAGAGAGCCTGCGGCCCGGCGCGGCGGTGTCCCTGCCCGCCGCGGTCCGGGTCCTCGACGACTGGCTGGCGGCGTCACCGGCCGACGGTGGCACGGCCTGGCTCACCGGTCTCGCTCTCCTCGCCGAGCCCTTCATGCCGGTCGTCGCCCAGCGCCTGTGGACGGCACTCGGCCGGGCGGGACGCCCCCGGCTCGCCGACCTCGGCCGGGAGAACGGCCGCCGCACCGCCACCGCCACCGCGCCCGCGGAGCCGGAGAAGACCTTCACCGCCCATGAGATAGCACCCGTGTGCCACCTGAGGAGCGACCGTGTCTGAGCACCACACCCACCGAGCCGGCTCCACCGAAGACCTCGACGTCCTCGGCATCGGAATCGGACCCTTCAACCTCAGTACCGCGGCACTGCTGCCGAAGGACGCCCTCACGGCGCGTTTCATCGACCGCAAGGAGGCCTTCGACTGGCACCCCGGTCTCCTCTTCCGGCATGCCACGCTCCAGTCGCCCTTCCTCAAGGACTGCGTGACCCTGGCCGATCCGACCAGCGAGTACTCGTTCCTGAACTACCTCTCGCGCAGCCGCAGGCTGAACCGGTTCGTCGTGGCCGACCACCCGAACGTCAAACGCCGTGAGTTCAACGACTACTTCAAGTGGATCTGCGCCAACCTCGACACCCTCCGCTTCGGCACCGATGTGCGGTCCCTGGACTTCGACGGACGCGCCTTCGTCGCCGGCACCAACCGGGGTACCTACCGTGCCAAGGACGTGATCCTCGGTGTCGGCCGCGCCCCCTTCGTCCCCGAAGGCGCCCGCCCCCATCTCGGCAGCACCGTCTTCCACGGCAGCGAGTACCTGCTGCGCGACCTCGACATCACCGGCAAACGCGTCGCGGTGATCGGCGGCGGGCAGACCGGCGCGGAGATCTTCGACGACCTCATCGGCGACGACTCCCGGCTGCCGTCCGAAGTGACCTGGGTGACCCGGCGCGGCAACTTCGCCCCGTTCGACGAGTCCCCGTTCGCCAACGAGCTGTACGTACCCGGCTATACGCGGTACTTCCACGCGCAGTCCCGCACCGAGCGACAGCGCCTGCTGCCCCAGCAGAAGCTCTCCAGCGACGCCATCCTGCAGCCCTTGCTGGAGTCCATCTACCGGCGGCTGTACGAGACGGACTTCCTCCAGGACCGGCGGCTCGGCTACCGGATGCTGGTGGACCGGCACTTCACCCGCGTCTCCCCTGCGGCCTCGGGGTGGCTGCTCACGATGGAGGGCCCGCAGGGCACCGAGGCGATCGAGGCCGACATCGTCATCCTGGCGACCGGCTTCTCACACGAGACCCCCGCGGTCCTCGACCAGCTCTCCGACCGGCTCGTCCGCGACGAGGACGGACAGGTCGTCGTCAACGAGGACTTCTCGCTGCAGTGGGACGGGCCGCCGGACCACCGGATCTTCGCCCACAACATGTCCCTGCACACCCATGGCTGGATCGACCCCAATTTCGCGGGAATGGCGTGGCGCAGCGGCGTGATCGTCAACAGCGTGCTCGGCCGCTACCTCTACGACGTGGATGTCGACGGGACCACCGTGGACTGGGGAGGCAAGACCACCACCGCCCTGGAACTGCCCGCACCGGAGCCCGTCGGGGCCGGTGTATGACCGAGAGGACCGGGGTGTGCCCGCCGGCGGCAGCCGGCTGGCACGCCCACCCCGCCGGGCTCTGCGCCCTTTCCTGGTCACACGACGGACAACGCCTCGCCACCGGAGGCAACGACGGCCTCATCAAGGTGTGGCGACCCCGCGGCGGCACCGCGGACCTGCTGCTCACCTTGCGCGGCCATGACGGAGCGGTGCGGTCCCTGTCCTGGACCCCCGACGACACCCTGCTGGCTTCCGGCGCGGAGGACGGGACGGCCGTGGTGTGGGACAGCTCCACCGGCGAGCGCCAGGCCACCCCGCAACGCAACCGGCGGTGGGTCAACGCCGTCGCCTGGTCTCCGGACGGCAGGCAGCTCGCAGCCGCCGGCGGCGACCGGCGGATCGTCGTCACCGACCGGTACGGCCGTCCGGCCGCCCCGCCCCTGCACAGCCCCTACGGCGTGTTCCTCAGCCTGGCGTGGTCGCCCGACGGCGCCTCGCTGGCCGGTACGGGCCGCGGCGCGGACCTCACCGTCTGGGATGCCACCGACTGGACCGTGCGCACGGTCCCGGCCGGCCCGGGAAGCGTCTGGACGGTGTGCTGGTGGCGTGGCGGCCTGGCCACGGGTAACGCCGCCGGCCGGGTGCGGTTGTGGGACGCGCGGACGCTGCGCCCCCGCGAGCTGATCGACGGGCACGGCGGTGCCGTCGCGCGGGTCACCGCGAGCAGCGACGGCGAGCTCATCGCGACGCTCTCGCACGACCAGAGCATCGGCGTGTGGGACGCCCGCACCGGCCGGCTGCTGTGGCGGCGGGAGGATGCCTACCCGGGGTGGACCGGCTGCCTCGAGGCCTCCCCGACTGCCGCCCTTCTCGCGGGCACCGACGCGGACGGGCAGGAAGTCCGTATCTGGCCGCTCGCCCCCACCGCCGCCGCCCCGCGCGAGCTGCCGGTGGCCGCCTCCGTGCGCGACGCGCTCCGCGACGCCCGGCGGGCAGGTGCCGGCCATCTGACCCTGACCGAAGCGACCCGGTCTCTGGGTGCCGCGCTGCCGAAGCGGCACAAGCCGGAGGGCTGGGCCGAGGCGGAGCTGGTGCGGAGCGCCGATGCGGGCGAACTCGCGCTCTACGGAGCACGGGTGGCCGCCCTGGACGCGCCCTGGCTCCGGCAACTGGCCGACCTGTGCGTGGATGCCGCGGCCGCAGCGGAAGATGACCTGCGCCTGTTGCCCACCGTCGAGCGACTGCTGCGCGAGACGCCCGCGGTAGCCGGGAGCCGTCATGCGTCAGCAAGGACGACCGCGAGCCTGGTCGGCTGTCAGCTGGTGCGCAGTGGCCGGGCCTGGGTCCGCGGCACGACGCATCCCGGGAGGCTCTGCGTGGTGGACGCCATGCCGGAGGCACCTGACGCCCCGTCGGCCGGGCCTCCCGCCGGGCCGGCCGAGGAACTGCGCTACGCGCAGGACGTGGCACACAGTCCGGCCGAGGTGCTGTCCGACGTCCTGAACACCACACTGTTCCGGCGCTGGGCCGCCGGGCGCCACGAGCTCACGGCCCTCACGGACGACCACCACTCCGTCCGGGTCACCGCGACGCGCGCGCCGGGTGAAGGACTGACGGTGCGGGTGGCCGCCGAACGCGCAGCGGACCGGGACCTGCTCGTCGCGCTCCTGGCGCGCCGTATCGCGCGCGCGTGCCCCGGCGCGGCCCCGCCCGCCCGCCGCGGCATCCGGATGGCCCGTCCCGTACCCGCGAACCTGCACGAGTGGGACCCGGCTGCCGTCGGGGTCTGGGCGCTCTCCCGCGAGGACCTGCCGACGCGTCCGGCTGACCGGGTCGCCGTCGTCGACGAGCACATCGACGACGAACGGCTGCGGCAGGAACGCCTGTTGCTGAACGACGGCTTCGCCGGGCACGAACCCCCCGACGTCCACATCTGGCACGCGCCGGACGACGACCGCGCCGCGGCGGAACTGGCCTCCGAGCTGGCGACGTTGGGGCTGCGCACCGCCTACGGAGAGCACGACACGGCGCGCTTGGTGGAGGCCACGCTGCCTGCCAGAACCGCCCTGCTGCTGATCACCCCCTCGCTGTCCGACTGGTCCGCCTGCCCCCTCGCCGACGCCTACGACCAGCTCACCCGGGTGACCAGGGAAACGGGCCGCCGGATCCGCTGGCTGCCGGTCACCGTGGACGCCGCGGGGCTGCCGGCGGACCTCCCCGACCACCTGCTCAGCTTCGACCGATACCGGCGTGGAGGGGTGGACCCGAGCACGCGCCGGAAGAACACACACGCCCTCCTCGGCGGAATACTTGTAGACAGGACTCGCTCATGACCCTCGAGCAGACCCCCACGGACGTCGGTACCAAGACCTCGATGGTCTGGTTCGCCCTCGCCGGAGCGCTGACCCTGTGGGCGTCCGCGTTCGTCGGCATCCGCTCCGCCCTGCACGACTTCACCCCCGGCCCCATGGCCCTTTTCCGCTTCGTCATCGCCTCGTGCGGATTGCTGGTCGTATGGGTGGTGACCGCACGGATACGTCGCGAACGGCTGCGGCTTCCCGCGGCCCGGGACGTGCCCTTGCTGCTGCTGTGCGCCTTGCTGCTGATCGTGGTCTACAACCTGGGCGTGAACTTCGGCGAGCAGACCGTCAGTCCGGGAACAGCCAGCTTCCTGGTCGGCCAGGTACCGGTGTTCAGCATCATGCTGGCCGCCGCGATCCTCAGGGAGCGCGTGGCGGTGGTCGGCTGGATCGGCATCGGCGTCGGCATCGCCGGCACGGTCGTCATGCTCTTCGCCGATCAGACCGGGCTCCAGATCAACACCGGAACGCTCTACGTCCTCGCCGCTGCCCTCGCCGAAAGCCTGTACTTCGTCCTGTCCAAACCGCTGCTGGAGCGCTATGGGGCCATGGAACTCAACGTGTACGTCACCATCCCCGGCACCCTGATGATGCTGCCGTTCGCCGGCGACCTCACCCGTCAGCTGGCTTCGGCCGCGACCGGCAGCGTCCTGATGATGGTGTACCTCGGCATCTTCCCCGCCGCCGTGGCCTACCTCCTGTGGAACTACGCCCTGGCCCGGCTTGATGTCTCCGCGTCGACGTCCGGTCTGTATGCCCTGCCGCTCATCACGATCGTCGTCTCGTTCGTCTTCCTCCGGGAGCTTCCCAGCCTTCTCGGCCTCATCGGTGGCGTCATCTCGCTCGCGGGAGCCGCCCTTGTCAACAGCCGCCGCGCGAGGGCGAGTCGCGCATGAACGCCGCCCCTGGGTGCCGCCGGGGCCCTTGTCGTCCCGGCGGCACCTGCAGACGCCGACCCGCGCCTCACCCCGCCCCGGCGAGAGCTGTCCGCGTCGGCCGGTGGTCGGCTCTTCCCTTCTCGTAGACGGTGAGCCCTCGTGCCAGGTGGAGGGGCACCAGCAGCAGCTCGACGATGAGGGCCTTCCAGGCGTAGACGAGGTTGACGGCCTTGGTTGCGTAGACGCAGGGGATATTCAACAGCACTGTGGGCAGGGAGAGTTTGCGGCGACGGGCGGCATAGAGGAGTGGCGGTGTCGTCAGGAGCAGTTCGGCGCCGGCCCACCAGGCGAAGGCGACGGCGGGTGGCTGTCCGGTCGTTGCGACGAGCAGGAACGGGGTCGCCCACCACAGGGGCGCGGTGAGGATCTCCAGGAGGGCGAGCAGCACCCAGACCGCCAGCAGGGGTTTGTGGCGGATCAGCCGCCCGAGGTGGAGCCGGACGTTCTGACAGAAGCCGGCCATCCAGCGCCAGACCTGTTTGCGGAGGTAGGTGAGGTCCTCGGGGTCGGCGGCCAGCGCGACCGCGTCGGAGACATAGACCGCGCGTCTGCCGGCGATCTGCTGGGACCACGTGTAATCCATGTCTTCGACGATGGTCCGCTCGGGGAAGCCCCCGAAGGCCATCAGATCGTCGCGCCGGAAGACGGAGCAGCAACCCGAGCACACCATGGGGCTGTTGGCGCGGGCCTGGATGGGGCGGTGCCAGTGGAACCCGAAGAGATATTCGGTGGAGCGTCCGCGTTCCCAGAGTGTGCGGGTGTGGCGGGTGCGGACCGTGCCTGCCGCGACGGAGACGCCGGGGTCGTCGAAGACGGGCAGGACGGTCTCGATGTAGTCCGGCGCGAGGACGGTGTCCGCGTCGACTGCCAGGACGAGGTCGGTGGTGCACTGCGGAAGGGCGTAGTTCTGTGCCTTGGCCTTGCTGCCGAGATTGTGCGGTGGCCGCAGCACGGTCACGCCGTGTGAGGCCGCCACTTCGCCGGTGCGGTCCGTGGAGGCATCGTCCACCACCAGGACCCGGTCAGGCCGGACCGTTTGAGAGGCGAGGGACTCCAGCGTGGCCGGCAGTCCCTCCTCCTCGTTGTGTGCGGGCACGATGACGGTGATGGTGTGCAAGTCGGTCTCCCCCTGTCTTGCGGATGGCGCCGGCTACGACCGTGAGCAGTCCGATCACGCCGTAGACGATGGTGCTGATGCCGATGAACGGCAGTCCTCCGTGCATGTCACCGACGGTAGGGGAGGTTGCGCCCGGCGTGGTTCCGGAGGGTCCCTCCTGTGGATAACTCGTCCAACGAGGCGGGGCAGAGCCTGAGTTGGAGGCGACACGTACCGGGTTCCGCCGCACGGTGCGCGGCGGAAGTGGTCGACGTTGAGGGGCCCCTCGGGCCGGGGCATTGCTTTTCGGCGGGGCAAGTCGGCGGGCCAGTCGACGCGTCAGTCCCCGGACGTCACGGCCTCCGTCGCTTCGGCCGGGTCGCGATCGCGCCCGGTGGTTGCCGGCGACTGCGGAGAGTCGCCACCGGCCGGGCGGCCGGGGAGTTCGGCCGCGGCCAGCGCGCCGGTCGCGGCGACGGCCGCGAGCGTCAGGAGGGCGGGGCCCATCGCGGAGAGGAAGGCTTCGCCGGTCCAGTGCGGCCCGCCGGATGGCCCCCCGCCGGTGGTACCGGGGGCCGTGAGGGTCACCAGCATGGTGGCCGTGGCGACGCCCAGTGCCGGGCCGATGTTCATCGCGGTCTGCTGGAGGCCGCCGGCCACTCCGGCGTGGTCCGCGGACACATGGCGCACGATGACCGCCGTCGCCGTGACCATCACCGTGCCGAAGCCGGCGCCCAGCAGGAGGAAACCCCCACTGATGGCCGGTGCCGTCGAGGTCCGGTCGAGTTGGGACAGCACGAGGATGCCGAGGGTGAGGAGGGTCATCGCCGCCACGGTCGTCCGGCGGGGGCCGTACCGGCGCTGCAGCACGGCCGAGGCCGGCGCGCTCAGCACCATCAGCACGGCCAGCGGCAGCACCCGCAGACCGCTCTGCAGCGGGTCCATCGCGAGGACGTCCTGCAGGAAGTAGGTGCTGACGAACAGCGCACCGAACAGGGCCGCCGACGCGGAGAGCAGGACCGCGAGGGCCGAGGCGACGGTCTTCGAGCGGACCACGGAGAGGGGGACCAGCGGACTGGCAGTGCGGCGTTCGTGCCGGATGAAGGCGCCGCAGGCGAGCGCGGCCGCGGCCCCGCCCAGTGTGGTGGCCGTCGTCCAACCGGTTTCCGGGAGGGCGACGAGGGTGTGTACGAGACACACCAGGGCCAGCGCGAGGAGACAGGCGCCCGGCAGGTCGAGTCGGGGGGCGGGGGTGCGGGGCCCGCCGGCAGTGGTGGTGGCTCCGGCCGTCTCCCGGTCGTCGGGAGTGGGAACGCGAACGGCCAGCGCCAGTAGGCCGATCAGGCCTGCGGGCACCACGTTGAGGAAGAAGACGGCCCGCCAGCCCCAGTGGGCGACCAGCGCGCCGCCGAGGACCGGGCCGGCGGCGGCCGCCAGCCCGATGGCGCTGGTGCGCAGGGCGAGGGGCATGCCGAGCCGGTCGCTCGGATAGGTGGCGCGCAGCATTCCCAGGGTGGCCGGTTGCAGCAGCGCACCGAAGATCCCCTGGGCCACCCGCAGTCCGATCACCCAGCCGACCCCGGGCGCCAGGCCGATCCCTGCCGAGGTGGCGCCGAAGCCCAGGATCCCGAGGGCGAAGACCTGTTGATGGCCGTAGCGGTCACCGAGCCTGCCGGCGAAGACCAGCAGGCTCGCCACGGCGATGAGATAGCCGGTGCTGGTCCACTGGACCTGCCCGAACGAGGCGTGCAGATCCCGCTGCAGGGCGGGCTGCGCCACGGTCAGTACGGTGCCGTCCAGGGCGACGATCACGGCCCCGGTGATACTGCCGGTGAGGACGAGGCGCTGACGGCGTCGGGCAGTCATCGGCCCTCCGGCCCGAGGTGTGCGTCCAGCGCGGCCCGGAGCAGCGGCTCGACGTCGTCGGTCCCTGTGGCGAGTTGCAGGCTGCCCCACCTCCACAGCTGGGCGATGCCGTGCAGATTGCTCCACAGGGCGCCTGCGACGACCCGGGCCGGCACATCGGACTGCGGCTGCACCCGGGCGACAAGATCGACGAGTACCTGGAAGAGCGGCAGGCTGGTGTCCCGCAGGCCGAGATGGCCGCTCTCCAGCAGGTCGTGCCGGAACATCAGCTCGAACATGCCGCGGTGGGTCAGCGCGAAGTCGAGATAGCCACGGCCCAGGGCCATGAGCTGGGCGCGGGGGTCCGCCCGGTGGGCGTCGATGTCCGCCGCGACCTTCTCCGCCAGGTCGGTGAACCCCTGGCGGGCGATGGCGGACAGCAGGGACAGATGGGTCGGGAAGTGGCGCCGTGGCGCACCGTGGGAGACCCCGGCCCGGCGGGCGATCTCCCGCAACGACAGCGCCTGCACTCCCTCTTCGGTCAGCAGGTCGATGCCGACCTGGACCAAACGGGCACGCAGGCCCGCCTCTTGATCAGTCATGGGCACTGTCTACCGTATGGAGTAGACAGTGTCTACGCGGGGTTTCGCCCCGGGCCACAGAGGGACGGGGGAAGCCTTCGGCCGGGAAGTCGCGGAGCGCACAACAGCGCCGGCCGCCGCGCCCCGTGGGGGCGAGCGCGACGGCCGGCGGGTGGAGCTGAGGAAGTCAGGTGATTACTCGACGACCTTCAGCAGCTTGTTGGGCGTACCCTCGCTCGGGTTCGTGATCTTGTCGGGCGTGGCGCCGTCGGTCAGGGCCTTCGCCACGTCGGCCGGCTTGGCGTCCTTGTGACCGGCCAGGTAGACCGCGGCGGCACCGACGACGTGCGGGGTCGCCATGGACGTACCCGAGATGGTCTTGGTGGCGCCGTCGTTCCAGTCCGAGGTGATGTCGGAGCCGGGGGCGTAGAGGTCCACGACCTTGCCGAAGTTGGAGAAGTCGGACTGCTCGTCCTCCTTGGTGCTGGAGGCCACGGTGATGGCTTCCTTCACCCGCGACGGCGAGCCCTGGCCCGCGTCGGAGGACTCGTTGCCCGCCGCGACGGCGAAGGTGACACCGGCGTCGATGGCCTTCTTCACGGCCGCGTCGAGAGCCTCGTCCGCGCCGCCGCCGAGCGACATGTTGGCGACCGAGGGGCCCTTGTGGTTCTTGGTGACCCAGTCGATGCCCGCCACGACCTGCTCGGTGGTGCCGGAGCCCTCACCGTCCAGGACCTTGACGCCCACGATCTTGGCCTTCTTGGCGACACCGTGCTCGGTACCGCCGATGGTGCCCGCGACGTGCGTGCCGTGGCCGTTGTCGTCCTCGGCCTTGTCGCTGCCGTCGATGGCGTTGAAGCCGTACGACGCCCGGCCGCCGAAGTCCTTGTGCTTGATGTGGACACCGGTGTCGATGACGTACGTGGTGACGCCCTCACCCGCGCTGTCGGGGTAGTTGAACTTCTTGTCGCCCTTGGTGTCTTCCTGGTCGATACGGTCCAGGCCCCACGACGGCGGGTTGGCCTGGGCTTCACTGATGTGGAACTTCTTGTTCTGGACGACCTTGTCGACGGCCGGGTCGGCGGCGAGCTGCTTGGCCTCATCGGCACTCAGGCCGGTCGCCGAGAAGCCGTCGATGGCGGAGGAGTAGTTCCGCTTGACCTTGCCGCCGTACTTGGAGGCCAGGTCACCGCTCTCCATGGTGCGGATCGACTTCTTCATCATGACGATGTAGCTGCCGTTCACGGCGCCCTTGGCCTCGGCTCCGTAGATCTTGCCTTCGGCGGCCGGGGACGCGCCCGCGGTGACCGCGGTGACGGCGGCGATACCAGTGGCGGCGACCGCGGCGGATATTGCCGTGACGAGCCGCTTCTTGCTGGAACGCTTGTGAGCCATTGCGAGGGTTCTCCTCGTTCGTGGTGTGGGGGGAAAGCGTTGCGCAATAGCCCGAACAGACCGGAAGATCTGCGTCGGACTGGTTCGAAACCCTGTCTGATTGATGAGTTCAATTCAAGGCCAGTCGGGGCGTGTGAGATAAGCAACAAGGGCATTGAAATGGGAAATGTTTCAGAAGTGGTCAAAGCGACCCCGGAGTTGAACCGGAGCGACTCAACTCCGTTTACGTGCCCGCAATAGAGGGTGACGCGGCAGTGAACCGTGCGCCGGGCGACAGGTGTACCGGGGGCGGCTCGCGCTCGGTGGTGGACGTGTGCGCGTCGTCCATCACGGCCTCAGGCAGGGGCAGTTGGGAGGTTGCGGCCCCCCAGCGCTGCCGCTCGGCCATCGCCGGCCTTACGTCATGACCCGTACGGCTCCGCGCGCTTCAGCGCTGATAGCGGGCCAACACCAGATTTCCGTCCTCGACGAGCCGCTTCCGCAGGGTGTCCAGGCCTATGGCGCCGCTGTAGTACTCCTGAAGACCCGGAGTGGCAATCTTGTCCTTCCATTCCGGATATCCGCGGACGGACTGGGCCGGGGCGGAATGCAGCGACCCCGCCAGGGCGGTGCCCGTCGCCCAGTCATATGTGGCGGCCCGGAGCGCCGGATCCCTCAGCGCCTCCTGACCCGTCGGCAGCAGCCAGTCGCCCAGGGCGAGCCGGACCATGTTCGGCGGGCTGAGGAGGAAGTCGATGAAGGCCATCGCCTCCTCCTTGTACGGACAGTCCTCGGCGATCGACAGGGTCTGCGGGCTCACGCCCTGGTCCAGGGCGGTGCCCTTGGGGGCGGGCAGCACCGTCCAGTCGAAACCCTTGGGCGCCTGCTGGGCGATCTGCTGACGGTAGGAGAAGCCGAGCGGCACCATCGCACAGCGCCCGGCGAAGAAGCCCGGGAGGGTGTCGGAGCCGCCCATGCCCAGGGTCGTACGGGAGGCGCTGCGGTCGACGTTGACCTGGTCGTGGATGGTGCGCGGCACCAGCTGGTCGACGGCGTCGAAGCGCACCTCCACCTTGCCGTCGCGGTGGCGGTGGAAGATCCGGCCGCCCGTGGACAGCGCGAGGTTGAGGGTGGCGGAGACGGGCTCCTTCAGCGGCCAGGCGACGCCGTAGGTGGTGCCGCGGGTCAGCCGCTGTGCCGCCTCCTCGAACTCCTGCCAGGTCCAGGGGTGTTCGGGGGTGGGGATGCGGACGCCGGACCGGTCCAGCTTCGCGCGGTTGGCGATCAGTACCCGCGGTTCCTGGAGGAACGGGACGCCGTGGATCCGGCCGGCGAAGGTGCCGGTCTCCCAGCTGCGCTGCGGGATGTCGCGCTTGAGGCGCGGCGGCAGGAGGGCGGTGAGGTCGGCGAGGTCCCCGCCGTAGGCGAAGTCCGCGAGGTCGTCGGAGGCGTCATGGATGATGTCCGGCGCCTCGCCGCCCTCGAAGGAGGTCAGCAGCTGGTCGTGGACGGTGGTCCAGGAACCCTGGACGTACTGCACCCGGATGTCGGGGTGTTGTCTGTTCCATTCGGCGACCAGCTGTTTGTTGGCCTTGAGCGAGTCCTGCTGCCAGGCCAGCGACTGGAAGCGCAGGGTGATCCGGCCGTCCGTCGTCCGCCGCCGGCCGTCGGAACAGCCCGGCAGCAGGGCCGCGGCCGGCAGCGCGGCGGCCGCCGTGAGCAGGCCCCGCCGGGTGAAGGGGCGCGGGCGCGCGGGCGCGTGGTCGTGGCGCATCAGCTCTTCACCGCCCCTGCGAGCATCCCGCCCGTGATCCGCCGCTGGATGGCGGCGAAGAGCAGCAGGCTCGGGAGGGTTGCGAGGAGCGCGGCGGCGGCGAGCGGGCCGAGGTCGGCGACACCCTCCGCCCCGAGGAAGTGGGTCAGCACGACCGGCAGTGTCTGTTTCTCGGGGGACTTGAGCAGGACCAGGGCGAAGAAGAACTCGTTCCAGGCGGTGATGAAGGCGAACAGCGCGGTGGCGACGATGCCGGGCGCGAGCAGCGGGGCGGTGACCGAGACGAGCGTACGGAGCCGGCCGGCGCCGTCCACCGCCGCCGCCTCCTCCAACTCCCTTGGTATGGCGCGGACATAGCCGGTCAGCATCCACAGGGCGAACGGCAGCGACCACACCGCATAGACCATGATCAAACCGATCCGGGAGTCCACCAGATGGAGGCCCTTCAGGATCAGGAACAGCGGGATGATCACCAGCACCAGCGGGAAGGCCTGACTGATCACGACCCAGCCGGTGGCCGCCCGGGACAGACGGTTGCGGAAGCGGGCCAGGACATACGCCATCGGGGTCGCCAGCAGAATCGCGAGCAGCGCGGAGACCGCCGCGGCCAGCAGGCTGTTGCCCGCCGCCGCCGGCAGCGGCTGCTGTGCGAAGGCCTGCCGGAAGTTCTCCAGGGTGGGCGCCTCGGGGATCCAGGTGGGGTGGATGCTGCCGAGTTCCCGCGGTGGCTTGAAGGCGGTGGAGAGCAGCCAGAGGAAGGGGAAGGCGAGGAAGGCGAGATAGCCGAGGAGTGCGGCGTACTGGCCGGCGCGGGTGGCGGTGCGTCGTGGGGTGGCGGTGCGTCGTGGGGTGGCGGTGCGTCGTGAAGTGGCGGTGCGTCGTGAAGTGGAGGTGCGTCGTGGGGTGCCGCGCGGGATGGGGGCACTTCCCGCACCGCGCGGGGCGCTGCTGCGCTTGCTGCCGCCGGTGCTCTCCCTGGCCGTCACCGGTCGTCGTCCCCCTTCAGCCGGCCGGCCAGGTAGACGGCCAGCAGGACCGAGATCACCGCGACCATCGCCAGGCCCATCGTGGCGGCGTATCCGAACTGCCCGTAGCGGAAGGCCTCTTCGTAGGCGAACAGCATCGGCAGCCGGGTCCGGCCGCCGGGGCCGCCGTCGGTCAGCACGAAGACCAGGGCGAAGGAGTTGAAGTTCCAGATGAAGTTGAGCGCGGTGACGGCGAGGGCGATGGGTTTGAGGGCGGGCCAGGTGACGGTGCGGAAGCGGCGCCAGGCGCCCGCACCGTCCATGGACGCGGCCTCGTGGAGTTCGCGGGGCACGTTCTGCAGACCGGCCAGCAGGGTGACGGTGGTCTGGGGCATCCCGGCCCAGACGCCGACGACGATGACCGCGGGCAGGGCGGTGGCCAGTCCGCTCAGCCAGTCCCGGCCGTCGCCGGCTCCGGACAGGCCCAGCCCGCGCAGGGTCTCGTTCAGGATGCCGGCGTCCGGGTGGTAGACCAGCCGCCACATGATGCCGACGACGACCTCGGGCATCGCCCACGGGATGATCGCGAGCGCCCGGGCCAGCCAGCGCAGCCGCAGATCGAGATGGAGCAGCAGGGCAAGCCCGAGGGCGAGGAGGAACTGCGGGACGGTGACGCCGAAGGCCCAGATCAGGCCGATCCGGAACGAGTCCCAGAACAGCGAGTCCTGGAACAGGTCGGAGAAGTTCAGCAGCCCCACGAAGCGGGTGGCCTGGGTCCGGCCCGACTGGGCGTCGGTGAACGCCAGCCCGATGCCGTACAGCAGCGGCCCCACGCTCAGCACCAGGATCGGGAGCAGCGCGGGCAGCACGAGGAACCAGGCGCCCAGGTCGCGTCGTGGCCGGGCGGCCCGGTCCGCGGCCGGTTCGGTGGGCCGCCGGGGTGCGGTCGCCAGGGTCACGGGAGGGGCTCCGCGCGACGCGGTCCGGGCGGTCTGCCCCCGTATGCCCCCGCCGTTGGCACTGCTGCCATTGCTCCCCCTCTCCCCCGCCGGCCGTTCCCGGCCGCCGTCATCGTCGTGACGGCCGGCACCCCCGTCAAGGTCCCCGGCCGATTCCCCGGCGGAACTCCCCGCCGGGGATGTCCTGCGGGGCCATGAGGCCGACCTGCGACACTGGTCGCGTACCGGCACCGCAGGAGGCACCCCGATGACCGAACCGAGCCCCGCCGCCTTCACGGAGGCGCGCGCCCGGGACGTGCTGGCCGCGGCCGGGCACCCCGAGGCGGCGGCCGGCGCCGCACTGCTCTCGCTCGGCGAGAACGCCGTCTTCGCCCTCGGCGACAACGGACCGGTCGTACGGGTGGGCCGCAGCGCCGAACTCCTGGAGCGCGCCGAGCGGGAACTGGGCGTGGCCCAGTGGCTGGCGGCCGAGGGTGTGCCGGCCGTACGGGCCGCGGAGCCCGTGGCGACGTTGGCCGACGGGCATCCCGTGACCTTCTGGCAGCGGCTGCCGGAGGCCGTCCGGCCCGCCGGCCCGGACGATCTCGCCGCGCTGCTGAAGCTGGTGCACGCACTGCCGGAGCCGCCGTTCGCCCTCCCCCGGCGCGAACTGCTCGGCGGTGTCGAGCGCTGGCTGCGGCTGGCCGGTGACGCCGTGTCGGCGCCGGACGCGGAGTATCTGCGCGGGCGGCGGGACGCCTTCGCGGCGGCCGCCACCGCCCTGGAACCGCATCTGCCGCGCGGTCCCATCCACGGTGACGCGCTGGCCCGCAACATTCATGTCGGGCCCGACGGACCGGTGCTGGTCGACCTGGAAACCTTCTCCTCCGATCTGCGGGAACACGATCTGGTCGTGATGGCGCTGAGCCGGGACCGCTACGGCCTGGCCCCCGACGCCTACGACACCTTTGTGTCCGTCTACGGCTGGGACGTACGGGACTGGGAGGGCTGCGCCGTGCTGCGCGGGTCCCGGGAGACGGCGAGCTGCGCCTGGGTGTCCCAGCACGCGCCCGGAAACCCGGCGGCGCTCAGGGAATTCCGGCGCCGGATCGCCTCGCTGCGCGACAAGGACGCGACGGTGCGGTGGTATCCCTTCTGAGCGGGGCGGCCTGACGGGCCGAGCCCCCGCGGCCGGGCTATCGCTCGGCCGCCCTGGCCTGGTACGGGATCAGCGGCCAGGCCGGCTCGACTATCGCCTGCGGGTCACCGGACCGCCGCAAATACGCCTGGAACGAGGCGGCTTGATCGGCGGCCGCCTGCTCCTGGAGGGTGTGCAGCGCGCGGGGCGACGGGAGGGCGACGGCCGGGTACTTCTCCCCGATGCGCCGGGCGACCCCGGCCGCGGCCGCCGCATCGGCGCCCGCTTCGTGGGCACCGTCCAACCGGACGCCGTAGTGACCGCAGAGTGCCTGCAGGGCGCGCTTCCCCTTGCGGTAGCGGTCCACGTGCTTGTCCAGGACGAGGGGGTCGATGACCGGCGCGGGTGCGTGTCCCAGGCGTTCGGTCAGGGTCCGCAGGCCGTGGCGCCGGCACTCGCGGTCCAGGAGCGAGAGGTCATAGCGGGCATTCATCACCACCAGCGGGATCTCCGCGCGCAGGGCATCGGCCAGCGCCTCGGTGATTTCCTCTATGGCGGTCGCCGGCGGACGCCCGTGCTCTTGGACATATGCGGTCGAAATGCCGTGAATGGCCGCCGCCTCGTCGGGAATCGGCACCCCCGGGTCGAGCAGCCACGTCAGCTTCGCGGCCGGCCGGCCGTCCCCCTCCAGCCGGAGCAGGGCCGCGGTGACGATGCGGTCCTGCTCGACGTCGGTGCCCGTGGTCTCCAGATCGAAGCTGACCAGCAGCCCCTGATGCCAGCTCATGCCGAACCCTCGCTTCGCTCGGCCTCGCACTCGCTCGGCGCGCACCTTCCCATGATGAACTCGCTCTGCTCGCTCATGCCGAACCCTCGCTTCGCTCGGCCCCGCACTCGCTCGGCGCGCGCCCTCCCATGAAGATCCCCCGGCGTTCGGCCGGGGGGACGTCCATGCTGCACTCGCTCATGCGGGGCCTCCTTCGGTGGTACTTCCCCCGTTGCTCATTCACTCTCCCACGCACCACTGACAATCCACCGGCCACCTGTCGCGGCAGGGAGCCCACGGCCCGCCGCGCCCCTAGGCTGACGGCCATGGACCTACGGCTGGCAGGACACGGCGCGCTGGTGACGGGCAGCAGTGCGGGGATCGGGGCCACGATCGCCGAGACGCTGGCGGACGAGGGGTGCGATGTCCTCGTCCACGGGCGGAACGCGGGGGCCGCCGCGGCCGTCGCCGAGCAGGTCGCGGCCCGCGGTGTGCGGGCCGAAGTGGTGCTCGGTGATCTGACGGAACCGGGCGTCGCCGAGCAGGTCGCCCTCACCGCACGGGACTTCGGGGCCCACATCCTCGTCAACAACGCGGGCCCGTTCGCCGAGCACGACTGGGAGAGCTCCCGGCCGTCCGACTGGCGGACCGCCTTCGAAGGGAACGTCCTGCCGACGGTGCGGGTCAGCCAGACGCTGCTGCCGTCGCTGCGCGCCCACGGCTGGGGCCGGGTGATCACCATCGGCAGCCGGGCCGTACGGACCCCACTGCCCCACATGGCGACGTTCTCCGCCGCCAAGGCGGCCGTGGTGAACATGACCACCAGCCTGGCCCGGCACCTCGCCGGGACCGGGGTCACCGCGAACTGTGTCAGCCCGGGGGTGATCGTCACCCCCTCCATGTACCGGATGTTCGAGGAGCGGGCGGCGGAGGAGGACGGCCCCCAGGACGGACCGGACGAGGCGGACCTCGTCAAGGAGTATGCGCCGAACCCGAGCGGGCGGCTGGGGCGCCCGGCGGACATCGCGGCCGCTGTCGCCTATCTGGCGAGCCCGCTCGCGGACTACGTCAACGGGATCGAGCTCCGGGTGGACGGGGGAATCACGGGGACGCCGTAGTTCTCGTCCCGGCGCTTCCCGGCGCTTCCCGTCGCTTCCTTCACCAGGACCTCCGGTGCCACCCCCGCACCGCTCGCGTACGCCGCCTCGAACGCCGCGTCCCCCAGGCTGCGGCGTGCCGTGGCCGTGCTCCGTGCCACATCGCCGCGCTCCGCGGCCGGCTGGGGCGCCCCCGCCGCTGCGCGCGCCGCGGCCGCACACCCCAGCAGCCGGGCCGCGACGGCGCACCGGCCGGTCAGTGCCATCACGCCGGCCAGCCCTTCCAGGGCCAGCGCGACGGCGCGCGGGTCGGCGGTGGCGCGGGCCGCCACGAATCCGTTCAGGTGGTGACGGCGGGCGGTCTCCGCATCGCCCCGCAGTTCGGCGAGGAAGCCCAGCTCACCCAGGACGAATGCGGTACCGGGGTCGCCGTCCCGGCCGAGGCACCACTCCAGCCAGGGCAGCAGATGCGCCTCGGCGTCGTCGAGGCGGCCCTCCCGACGGGCGCCGAGGGCGAGACCGCACTCGGCGAACATCTCGCCCCGCAGGTGCGACTGTTCCGCGGCCAGCCGCATCCCCCGCTCGTGGAAGTCGCGGGCGGCCGCCAGGTCACCGTTCAGCAGCGCGATCCGGCCCAGTCCGGAGAGCTTGTAGGAGGCCTGGATCCAGAGGCCGAGCTCCTCGGCGATCCGCAGCCCGTCCCGGTGGAGCCGGGCCGCGCGGTCGTAGTCACCGGTGATCTCCGCAAGGGCGCCGAGCGCGTCGGCGGCCTGCAACTGGCCCCAGCGGTCGCCCAGTTCACGGAAGAGCGCGGCACTCTCCTCGGCATCGCGAAGCCGGGCCCCGAGGTCCCCGCCGGCGCTGCCCTGGGCACGGCTGCTCAGCGCGGCGGCGATGCCCCAGCGGTCGCCCAGGGTCCGGAAGGCGGCCAGCGAGTCCGCCACCCGCTCCCTCGCCACTGCCGGTTCGCCCAGGCCGACTTGGGCGAAGCCCAGGAACCACTGGGCCCAGGCCCGGGCGCCCGGGTCGTGATGGGCACCGTACTGCCGGAGCACGGCGGTGGCCCGCTCCACGGGGTCGGTGTCATCGCCCGCCAGTGAGGCCATCCCGACCTGCCAGGTGGCGGCCCGCAGCCGGCACCCCTCGGCGGCCGGGTCCCCGGCATCCGCCGCCGTCGCGCGGGCGGTCTCGTACGCCGCGAGCGCCGCCGTCAGGGAGCGGCCGGCCTCCGCGAGCCGGCCGCGCAGGAACCAGTACCAGGCCAGCGCGTCGACCAGGCGCAGCGCGCGGTCCGCGGCGCCTTCCCGGATCGCCCCGTCCAGGGCGTCCCGCAGGTTCGCCGTCTCCTGGTCGAGCCGCTCCAGCCACGCGCGTTGGTCCGGCCCGTACAGCAACGGGGCGGCGCGCTCGGCCAGTTCGGTGTAGTGGCGGTGGTGGTTTTGGCGTACGGACGTCAGTTCACCGGCCTCCCGCAGCCGTTCGAGGCAGTATGCGGCGACCGTCTCCAGGAGCCGGTAACGGGGGCCGTACGGTGTCCGGGCCACCGTCACCAGGGAGCGGTCCACGAGACGGGCCAGCAGATCGAGCACCTCGTCCCGTCGGACGCCGTCGCCCGCGCAGACCGTTTCGGCGGCCTCCAGGGTGCAGCCGTCCGCGTGGACGGCGAGCCGGCGCAGCACGGTGCGTTCGGCGGCGGGCAGCAGCTCCCAGCTCCAGTCGATCATTGCGCGCAGGGTCTGCTGGCGGGGCGGGACCCCGCGCCGGCCGGACGCCAGCAGCCGGAACCGGTCATCCAGCCGGGCGCTCAGCTCCCGTACGCCCAGGGCCCGTACGCGGGTGGCGGCCAGCTCCAGGGCGAGCGGGATGCCGTCCAGGCGGCGGCAGATCTCCGCCACGGCGGCCGTGGCGTCGGAGTCGAGGACGAAGTCCGGGTCGGCGGCGCTCGCGCGGGCCGTGAACAGTGCGACGGCACCGGCGGGTTCCAGCGGCGGTACGGGCCACAGCGTCTCGCCCGTCAGGCCCAGCGATTCCTGGCCGGTCACCAGCACCCGGAGGTCCGGGGCCGCGCCGAGCAGTTCGGCGGTGACCTCCGCGGCCGCCTCGACGAGGTGCTCACAGTTGTCCAGCACGAGCAGCAGGCGCTTGCCGCGTACCGCGCCGATCAGACGCTCGGCCACCGGTCCGGCCGAGGTACCCTCCCGGATGCCCAGCACGGCCAGCACCGCCTCGGCCACCTCGGCAGCGGTGCACTTGCTCCCGGCGCACTCGGGGGCGTCCGGGCGGCTCAGTGCGGCCAGTTCGACCAGCCAGACACCGTCCGGGAAGGAGTCGGCCAGCCGGCCGGCGGTCTCCAGGGCGAGGCGGGTCTTGCCCACGCCGCCGGGTCCGGTGAGCGTCACCAGGCGGGTGGCCGCGAGGAGCGCCTCGATCCGGCGTACGGCGTCCTGGCGGCCGAGGAGTGCGGTGAGGGGTGCGGGGAGGTTGGTGCGGGGGCGGGGGCCGGCCGGCGGCGGTGCGGGGGCCAGGGCCGCCGTCGGCAGCCGGTCCTCGGGGCGGGTGGCGCCGCCGCCGTGCCGGGTGCCACCGTCATGCCGGGTGCCGTGGTCGTGGTCGTGCCGGGTGCCGCCGTCATAACCAGCGCCCCCGTCATGACCGGCGCCCCCGTCGTACCGGACACCACCGTCGTACCGGGCGTCCTCGTCATACCGGGCGCCCTCGTCGTGCGGCCGCCACGGCTCCTGGCGCAGGATCGCCCGGTGTACCGCGGTGAGTTCGGGGCCCGGGTCCACCCCCAGTTCGTCGGCCAGCCGCGCGCGGATCTCGTCATAGGCGGCGAGTGCGTCGCTCTGCCGGCCGGCCCGGTACAGGGCGGTCAGCTGCAGGGCACGCAGCCGTTCCCGGAGCGGGTGCCGGGCCGCCAGACCGGCCAGCTCGGCGGTCAGCGGGGCGTGCTCGCCCAGCTCCAGGCGAGCCGCGGCCCGCTCCTCCAGTGCCGTCAGCCGCTGCTCCTCCAGGCTCTCGGCCACCGGGCGCACCAGGTCGCTGTCCGCGAAGCCGGCGAATGCGGGACCGTGCCACAGCTCCAGGGCCTCGCCGAGCAGTCCGGCCCGCTGCCGCGGGGTGGTGGCGGCGCGGGCGCGGGCGGTCAGCGCCGAGAAGCGGCCGGCGTCCAGGGCGTCGGCGGCGATGTCCAGCCGGTAGCCCGGCGGGGTCGCCGTCACCAGTTTGCGGGCGCCGGGCTCCGCGGTGTCCAGGGCGCGGCGCAGCTGCGAGACCTTGCTCTGGAGGGAGGCCGTGGGACGGGCGGGCTGCTGCGGGCCCCAGAGGTGTGCGACGAGCCGGGCGGTGGACACCGGGCGGCCGTGGTGCGCCAGCAGCGCGGCGAGCAGGGCGCGTACCTTCGTCTCCGGGACGGGGGCGGGGCGGCCGTCGGCGGACCGCACGTCCAGGGGGGCGAGTACACGGAAGTGCATTGCCCCACGGTAATCGGGGGCCCGGTCCGCGGTACCGGGTGGCCCGTCGTGCGGCGGCCGCCGCCCCCGCGGGTGACGGGGGCGGCGTCCGGATCAGGAAACCGGCCGCTTCAGGAGACCGGCCGCGAGTCCGCCCACATACTCTCGAATTCCTCGCGGTAGGTCTCGAAGAGACCGTGGTCGCCGTCGCGGGTGTGCGGGGCGTCCTGGCGGACGACCTCCCGGCCGCCCCCGCGGAGGACCAGGACCGGGGACTCCATCCCGCGGCTCTTGCGCAGGTAGGGCTGGACGACGGCCACACCGTCGGGACCGTCGCCGTCGACGAGGTAGGCGGTGAAGCGCGGCGTCTCGTCGAAGACCTGGATCTCGAAGGCGCCGGGGTCCCGCAGCCGGGCCCGCACCCGCCGCATATGGAGGATGTTCATCTCGATGGAGCGGCTCATCTCACCCTTCTTCAGGCCGATTTCGCGCTCCCGGCGGCGGACGGCGCTGCTGGCCGGGTTGAGGAAGAGCAGCCGGACGCGGCAGCCGGATTCGGCGAGCCGGACCAGGCGGCGGCCCGAGTAGTTCTGGACCAGCAGGTTGAGGCCTATGCCCACGGCGTCGAGGCGGCGGGCGTCGCCGAAGAGGTCCTCGGCGGGGAGCTGGCGCTGCAGGCGCACCCGGTCGGAGTGCACCCCGATGACATCGGCGTAGCGGTCGCCGACCAGGTCCTCCACCGCGTCGATGGGCAGCCGTCCGGAGATACGGGTGCCGACGCCGGAGCCGAGTATGTCCAGGAGGCGGGCGGAGGCGCGCTCGGCCTGGGCGAGGACCGTCTCGGACAGGGCGCGGTTGCGGGAGACGATGTTGCGGGCGACCTCGAGTTCGTCGAGGGCCAGCTCGACATCGCGGCGGTCGTCGAAGTACGGCTCGAAGCAGGGCCAGTGTTGGACCATCAGTTCGCGGAGTTGCGGAAGCGTCAGAAAGCTGACGATGTTGTCGTCGGCGGGGTCGAGGAGGTAGCCCTTGCGGCGGCTGACCTCGCGGACGGCGACCGCCCGCTGCACCCACTCCTGACCGGCGGGACCGGCCGCGGCGACGACCCATTCGTCGCCGTGCACCGGCTCATAGATGGGCCGCAGGACGGCGGCGACGACGGCCCGCAGCCGTTGCTCGACGAGATTCAGCCAGATGTAGGCGCGGCCGGCCCGGCGGGCGCGGGTACGCACCTCGCTCCAGGCGTCGGCGCCCCAGTCCAGCTCCGCACCGATCTCCAGCGGTCGTGCCAGGGACACCGCGCCGGGCGGTGCGTCGACGGAGCCGCCCTCATGACCCTCATGACTCTCGTCACCAGGGGGCAACTCCAGCCCGCCGCTCACCTGCCACCGCCTTCCGAACCCCCGTGCCAACGATCAAGGCAGACTACTGCGGTGCGGGAGGCGGTGCAGCAGGATGGGTGGAGTCGGTTATCAACTCCCCTTATCCATAGTGCCCGTTGTGGCCGGACAGCGAGGGGGGAGTGAGCGGATTCATAGCGGTGACATCGCGTGGGACCAGCTGGAAGCCCTGCCAGTGCACGGGCATCGGCTCCTGGTCCTCGTCCCTGGCGATGTGGTGGAACCCGATGTTGACCCACGCGATGGGGTGTTTCAGCGGCTGGCCGTTGACCCAGGTGTCGACGCTGTTGCCGGCCTTGTCGCCGCAGTTGGCCAGGTTGTTGCTGGCGAACTGCTCACATTTGTTGTACTCGGTGAAATAGACGTCATGTGTGGTGTAACGGCGCCCGGCGTATTTGCTGGTGGGGCCGGGGACGATCTCGTACGAGCGCGGGTGGCCGTCCTTGTTGCGGCCGGCGCCGACCACCCGCCACCAGCGCAGCGGACCGGCGTCCCCGGCCAGCTCCTTGGTGACCGGCGTGCGGGTGGTGCGGATGGTGGGGGTGCGGCCGCCGCCCGGGACGGTGGTGGCGGAGTCGAACTGCTCGACCTTGTTGGCGGCGGAGCCGCCCAGGCCGAAGTTCAGCCGCCAGAAGACATTGTGGCTGTGGCTGGTGGCGTAGTCCTTGGCGCCCTTGCCGAGCGGCGCGCCCCGGCCGTCACCGGCGTCGTAGTCGGCGGGTGAGACGGTGCCGGTGGCGCCGACCTGCAGGGTCATGGTGCCGTCGCCGGAGAACCGCCATTCGCTGATGTACTCGTACCAGCCGACCTTGTTGACGGTGTAGAGCAGCAGGTCCGTGCCCTGGAGCTGGTAGGTCTTGGCGCGCTCGCCGGGGTAGGGGCCCATGCGGTAGGCGTGGCCGCGGGCGCGGGTGGTGGCGCACAGACCGCGGATGTCGGGGTGGGCGGGGTCCCAGGCGCCGGGCACCTTGACGGTCTTGAGGGTGCCGCCGGGGCATTCGGCGGGGTCGAGCTTCTGCAGGCCCTGGGCGAAGCCCTGCCCGGTGAGGTCGTCGTACTCGTTCCGGCCGTCGTCGTAGGGGACGTGGATCTGGGCGAGTTTGGCGGTGGTGAGCACCTTGACGGGGGTGCGTTCGCCCTTGGGCTGGTAGGAGATGTCGTCGAGGACGAGACCGGCGTTGCCCTCGTAGTGCCAGCACATGCGCCAGACGGTGCCGCCGTCGAGCGTCTGGGTGATGCGGTGGGCGGCACCGCAGTTCGGGGTGGGCACGGGTGCGGCGGGGGCCTCGGGAGCGGCCTGGGCGGCCGGGCCGGTCGTCAGGGCGGCCACGGCGAGCAGCAGGGGGACGGCGGTCAGGAGCGCGGTGCGACGGTGCGGGCGGCGGGTGCCGGTGGTGCGTCTTCCGGGCATGGCAGCGGCTCCGGTGGGGTGGAGTGGCGGTCGGTGGGGGGCGCCGGTCAGCCCAGGCGGGCGACGGTGCGGGCGCTGAGGTCGATGACGAAGCGGCGGGTGTCGATCCACCGGCCGTTCCTGACCTTGGTGAAGAGGCGGATGCAGCGGTGTTCCCCGCAGTCGCCCAGGGCGCCCGGCGCGTCGCCTTCCGCGCGGCCGCGGTAGACGAAGCCGGTGACGGAGAGCGGGTCCGGACCGGTGAGGTCGTGTCCGGTGGCGTCGCGGTAGTCCTGGCGCAGCCCTGAGCCCAGCGGGGCGGCGATCAGCAGCCGGGCCGCCTCGACGGCCTCGGCGCGGCTGGGCGGCGGCTGCACGCCGTGCCGGGCGTCCGCCGACTCCACCGCCGAGGTGGTGAGGTTGACGGTCTTGGTCAGGTAGCTGTCGTTCCGGTAGTCGTAGAAGGTGACCGTCGCCCGGCGCGGCGGGTCGGCGAGCCCGGTCTCCTCGGGGGTGAGTCCGGCCAGATCGGCGGTGAGGGGCTCGGGGCCCGGCTTCCCGGTGACGTTCCGGGCGGCGCCGCGCAGGGTGCGCGGCAGCGCCAGGTCCCGGGCGCGCCGGAGTTCGCCGTCGGTGAGCGGGTCCCGTCCCCGGCCGCGCTCCCCCTCCACGGGGCTTCTCTCGACGACGCCGGGTGGCGGCGGCCCCTGGTCACGCCCCGGGCCGGGTGCGGCGGCCGCGGCGGGCCGGCTCCGGGAGTCCGTTCCGGCGGCGGCGCCGGCGTCGGACGGCAAGGTGATCGCGACCATGGCGGCGGTGCCGGTCAGGGCGACGGCGGCGCCCGCGACGGCCTTGCCGAGGTGGCGGTGCATCAGACGGTGCACGGTTCCCCCCTGCTGTCACATCGTCGTGACATGCATGTCGGTTCCCCCGGTAGTCCTCCGGTAGGACGACCAGTAGGACGATCCGACATCGCGGCAGGTTGCCACCATTCAGCGGAGATCTCGCGAAAAACCCTTTGTATGCGACAAGTTGCGCCATCCAGGGGGAAGTATTGCGAACCGTTCCGCGGACGTGTGTCGTGGAGTCGCCGCAGCGCCCGACGAGAAAGTGGAAGAGTCTACCCATGCAGGTCTGGCCGGGACAGATGTATCCGCTGGGTGCCACCTATGACGGGGCGGGCACCAACTTCGCGGTGTTCTCCGAAGCCGCGAAGCGCATCGAACTGTGTCTGCTGCACGACGACGGTTCGGAGACCGCCGTCGAGCTGCGGGAGAGCGACGCCTTTGTACGGCACGCGTATCTTCCGGGGGTGATGCCGGGGCAGCGTTACGGCTTCCGGGCGCACGGTCCGTACGAGCCGGAGCGGGGGCAGCGCTGCAATTCGGCGAAGCTGCTGCTCGACCCGTACGCCCGCGCCATGAGCGGCCGGATCGACTGGGACGAGGCCGTCTACGGCTACCACTTCGGGCGCCCCGAGGTGCGCAACGACCTGGACTCGGCGCCGCACACCATGGCGTCGGTGGTGGTCAACCCGTACTTCGACTGGGGCGACGACCGCCCGCCACGCACCGCGTACCACGAGACGGTGCTCTACGAGGCCCATGTGAAGGGCCTGACGATGCGCCATCCAGAGCTCCCCGAGGAGCTGCGCGGCACCTATGCCGCGCTGGCGCATCCGGCGATCATCGACCATCTGACGAAGCTCGGGGTGACCGCGCTGGAGCTGATGCCGGTGCATCAGTTCGTCCAGGATCACCGGCTGGTGGACGCGGGGCTGACGAACTACTGGGGCTACAACACCATCGGGTTCTTCGCCCCGCACAACGCCTATGCGTCCTGGGGTGACCGCGGGCAGCAGGTGCTGGAGTTCAAGACGGCGGTGCGGGCGCTGCATCAGGCCGGTATCGAGGTGATCCTCGATGTGGTCTACAACCACACCGCCGAGGGCAGCCATCTGGGCCCGACGCTGTCGTTCCGGGGGCTGGACAACGCCTCCTACTACCGGCTGTCGGACGACAAGCAGTACTACATGGACACCACGGGCACCGGGAATTCGCTGCTGATGCGCAGCCCGCATGTGCTCCAGCTGGTGATGGACTCGCTGCGCTACTGGGTGCAGGAGATGCGGGTGGACGGCTTCCGCTTCGATCTGGCGGCGACGCTGGCCCGGCAGTTCCACGAGGTGGACCGGCTGTCGTCGTTCTTCGACCTGGTCCATCAGGACCCGGTCGTCAGCCAGGTGAAGCTGATCGCCGAGCCGTGGGACGTCGGTGAGGGCGGCTACCAGGTGGGGAACTTCCCCCCGCTGTGGACCGAATGGAACGGGAAGTACCGGGACACCGTGCGGGACCTGTGGCGGGGCGAACCGCGCACCCTGGCGGAGTTCGGGTCCCGGCTGACGGGTTCCTCGGACCTCTACCAGGAGGACGGACGGCGGCCGCTGGCCTCGGTGAACTTCGTGACCTGCCATGACGGCTTCACGCTGCACGATCTGGTCGCGTACAACGACAAGCACAACGAGGCCAACGGCGAGGACAACCGGGACGGGGAGCGCTTCAACCGGTCCTGGAACTGCGGTGCCGAGGGGCCGACCGACGATCCCTGGGTCCGGCGGCTGCGGGCGCGGCAGATGCGCAACTTCCTGGCCACGCTGATGCTGTCGCAGGGCGTGCCGATGCTCAGCCACGGCGACGAGTTCGGGCGCAGCCAGGGCGGCAACAACAACGCGTACTGCCAGGACAACGAGCTGTCGTGGGTGCGCTGGCCGGAGCGGGGGCGCGCCGGGGAGCCCGACGACACGGACGCGGACGGGCCGGAGGGTACGGACGCGGCGGCGGACGAGGACGCGGAGCAGCGGGCGCTGCTGGCGTTCGTCCGGCAGATGGTGTGGCTGCGGCGCGACCATCCGGTGTTCCGGCGCCGGCGGTTCTTCCAGGGGCACCCGGTGGAGGGCGCCCGTGACGAGCTGTCCGACATCGCCTGGTTCACGGCGGGCGGGGAGGAGATGGGGCCGCGCGACTGGCAGTCGGTGCATGCCAAGTCGCTGACGGTGTTCCTCAACGGCAGCTCGATCTCCGAGCCGGGCTCCCGCGGCGAGCCGGTCACCGACGACTCGTTCCTGCTGATGTTCAACGCCCACGACCAGGAGAAGGAGTTCATGGTGCCGGAGCACCTGGGCCGGCAGTGGCAGGTCGTGGTGGACACCGACCGGCCGCAGGCGGTGGCGGATGGCGGCGGCGCCAAGGTCAAGGCCGGCGACCGGCTGACGCTCATCGGGCGGAGCCTGCTGGTGCTGCAGCGGCCGGCGTGAGCGCGGCGGCCGGCCGGTCCGTGCCCCGGGTGGTCAGGGCGAGGCCGAGGATCAGGACGGCGGCACCGACCGCCACCGCGAAGGCGGCGGTCGGGCCGTGGGCCTCGGCGAGCCGGCCGGAGACGGCCAGGGACAGGGCCTGGCCGCCCACGATCGCGCTGGTCAGAAAGGCCATCGATTCGGCCAGCCGACCGGCGGGCACCAGCCGTTCGGTGAGCCCGAACAGCGTGATCAGATGCGGGGCGAAGGCCACGCCGAGGACCACGACGGCCAGGTAGAGCGCCCCCAGGGACCGTACGAACAGCAGCGGCACGGACAGCACGATCAGCGCCACGGCCGCCGCCCGCCAGCGTGCCGGCAGCCCGATCCGGGCGGGCACCAGCGCCAGCGAGAGCCCGGCGACCGCGCTCATCACCCCCATCGCGGCATAGACCAGCCCGGCCTGGGTGGGCCGGTGGAGGTCTGCGGTGAGCGCGGTGATGCCGGCCTGGCAGGCGCCGAAGAGGGCGCCCTGCAGCGCCATCGAGGCGCGCATGGCATGCACCGCGCGGGGCATCCGGGCGCGGGCGGGCCGGGCGGCGGAGCGCCGGGCGCGGGGGCCGTCCGGGGCGGGAGCCGGGCCGGAAGAGAACGGCGCATGGCCGGACGGGGCGCCCGTGGGCCGCACCGCAGCGGCCGTGGGATGCAGGGCGAAGGCCGAGCCGCAGACCGCGAGCAGCAGCGCGGCCAGGGCGAGCGCCACGGCCGGGTGGGCCACCGTGGCGGACAGCCCCACCAGCGCCGGACCGAGCACGAACGACACCTCGTCCAGAGTGCCTTCGAAGGACAGCGCGGTGTGGACCAGACGGTTGTCGGCCCGTGCGCGACGGGCCAGCGCAACGAGCCGGGTGCGGGCCAGCGGACCGATCTGCGGCACCCCGGCACCGGCGAGCAGCGCGATCAGGGCGAGCGGCAGCGCCCCGGTCCGGGCGAGGGCGGCGAGCACCAGCGCGGTCACGGCGAGGGCGTCGAACCAGCAGGCGGCCAGCACCACCGGCCGCTGTCCGTGCCGGTCGGCGAGCCGGCCGAGCAGCGGGCCGCCCGCCGTCTGTCCCGCCGCCAGCGCACCGCCCACCAGACCCGCGGTGGCCAGCGAGCCGCTCGTCTGCGCCACCAGCAGCAGACTGCCGAACTGGCACATGGCGGTGGGGAGCCTGCCGAGGAACGACAGGACGGGCAGCATCGGCCCGCCCAGCGCGAGCACCCGGCGGAAGGCGGCGGTGGCAGCGGTCATCGCCAGACGCTATCCGGCGGGCCGCCGCGCGCCCCACGCACCGGACCTACGAACGTCCCCGCCCCCGGAGCCCCCTCCGTCGGAGGAAACAACGACACCCGTGCGGGAGGCGGATGACACAACGGGCCGCCAGCGGGGTACGGGTGTTCCCATGACGCAGCCCTTGAGTCCGTCGCCGACCGCCACCTACCGGCTGCAGCTCCAGCCGGACTTCCCCTTCGCCGCCGCCGGGCGGGCCGTCCCGCATCTGGCCGCGCTCGGCATCTCCCATCTGCACCTCTCGCCGGTGCTGGAGGCGGTGCCGGGCTCCACCCACGGCTATGACGTCGTCGACCACACGGCGGTACGGGCCGAGCTCGGCGGTGAGACGGGGCTGCGGGCGCTGGCGGCGACGGCCCGCTCGCACGGCCTCGGGCTGATCGTCGACCTGGTGCCGAACCACATGGCGGTGCCGGAGCCGATGTCGCTGAACGGGCCGCTGTGGCAGGTGCTGCGCGACGGCCCAAAGTCCCCGTACGCGCGGTGGTTCGACATCGACTGGGACGCCGGGCACGGCGGACGGCTGCTGCTGCCGGTGCTCGGCGGCCGGATCGGCGAGGAGCTGCGGCACTTCCGCGTCGAGGGCGAGGTGCTCCGCTATCACGGGCATGCCTTCCCGCTGCGCCCCGGGACGGAGAAGCTGCCGCCGGATCGTCTCCTGGACGCCCAGTGGTACCGCCTCGGCTGGTGGCGGCTGGCCCGCAGCGAGCTGAACTACCGCCGCTTCTTCACCATTTCGGAGCTGATCGGGGTGCGCGTCGAGGACCCCGAGGTGTTCGAGGCGACCCATGGCACGGTGCTGCGGCTGATCCGCGAGGGCGTCATCGACGGGCTGCGCATCGACCACCCGGACGGCCTGGTGGACCCCGGCGGCTATCTGGCCCGGCTGCACGAGCGGACCGGCGGCCGCTGGACGGTCGTGGAGAAGATCCTCTCCGACGGCGAGCGGCTTCCGGACAGCTGGGCCTGTGCGGGCACGACCGGCTATGACGCCCTGCGGCACATCGACGGACTGTTCGTCTGCCCGCAGGGCGCCGGACGGCTCTTCTCGCACTACCGGGACTTCGTCACCCCGCTGGCCGACGAGGGCGGCGACTGGGAGGAGACGGTGCGCCGGGCCGCGTACGAGGTCGTCACGCACGAGCTGGCCGCGGAGATCGAGCGGCTGGTGCGGACCGCGGCGCGGATCAGCGCACGCGCCCCCGAGCCGGGCGACCATGCGACCTGGGCGCTGCGCCACGCGCTCCGTGAACTGCTGGTGCGGCTGCCGGTCTACCGTCCCTATGCGGCGGATCCGACGCGGGCCACACAGGACGCGGCCATGCTAGACGCGGCGGCGGCGCAGGCGCGTACCGCCTTCCGGGTGCCCGAGGAGGCGCGGGCGGTGGATCTGGTCCGCGATCTGGCGCTCGGCCGGCTGACCGACGCCCCGGACCAGGGCAGTACGGACTGCGCCGACTTCACCGCGCGGTTCGCCCAGACCGCGTCCGCCCTGCACGCCAAATCCGTGGAGGACACCGCCTTCTACCGCTACCCGGTGCTGCTGTCGGCCTGCGAGGTCGGCGGCGATCCGGGGGAGCCGGCGCTCGCCCCGGAGGTGTTCCATACGTACTGCGCCCGGCTGCAGCGGGACCGGCCGCTGGCCGGCACGGTGCTCTCCACCCACGACACCAAGCGCAGCGCCGATGTACGGGCGCGGATCGCGGTGCTGTCGGAGTGCCCGGACCGGTGGCGGGATGTGCTCGGGGCGATGGCCGACGAGGCGGTGTGCGGGGTGGACGGCCTCGGCCCGGCGGACCCGATGGTGTCGTGGCTGGCCTGGCAGACCGCGTTCGGCCTGGGTGCGGCCGGTGACGGGGACGCGGCGGAGCGGGTGGTGCCCGCGGTCCTCAAAGCCGCGCGGGAGGCCGGGCTGCGCACCTCGTGGACGGAGCGGAACGCGGGCTACGAGGAGGCGGTCGAGGAGTTCGTCCGCAACGGTCCCTGTGGTCCGACGGCCGCCCCGCTCGCCGCGCTGGACGGGGAACTCGCCCCCTTCCTCCGCGCGAATGTGCTGGGCGCGACGCTGCTACAGCTCACCATGCCGGGCGTCCCCGACCTCTATCAGGGCACCGAACTCGGCTATGCCGCACTGGTCGACCCGGACAACCGGCGGCCGGCCCGCTTCCGCCCCGAACTGCTCACCGCGCTGGACGGCGGGAGCCCGCCGCGCGATCTGTCCGGCGAGAAGCTGCGGCTGACCGCCGCGGCACTGCGGCTGCGGCGCGATCATCCGCAGTGGTTCGGCGCCGCGGCGTCGTACGAGCCGGTGTACGGGGAGGGCCCGGCGGCCGAGCACTGTGTGGCGTTCTGCCGCAGCGGGCGGGTGCTGACGGTGGTGACCCGGCTGTCGCTGCGGCTGGTGGAGACCGGCGGCTGGTGGGACACCCTGCTGCGGCTGCCGCCGGACGGCACCTGGCGCGAGCTCCTTTCCGGGCGCGAGCTGCCGGGCGGCGCGGTGGTGGGGCTGAGCGAGCTGCTGGCGGAGTCGCCGGTGGCGCTGTTCGTCCGCGAGTGACGCCACCTCAGGTCGGCGTGTCCCGGCCCGGCTCCGCGTTCCCGCTCCCGACCGTGCGCAGCAGCTCCGTGAACTCCTCGGCCGCGCCGGTCGGTTCGACACGGGAGAAGACGGTGATCTCGCGGTGCCAGGGCGGGTCGGTGGGCACGGCCGCACAGTCGAGGCCGCGCAGTTCATGGGCCGCGGTCAGCAGCACTCCGACGCCCGCCGAGGCCATCCGGACGGCCGTGGAGCTGTGCTGGGTGCGGACGGCGGTACGCGGGGTGAAGCCGGCCCGTTCGCACTCCCGGTCCAGCCAGCGCCGGCCCTCAACCACCGGCTCCAGGCTGCAGCGCACCCACGGGCGGTCCGCCAGCTCCGCGAGGCGGACCGACTCCCGGGCGGCGAGCGGGTCGCCGTGCGGGACGACCAGCACCATCCGCTCCTGTCCCACGACGGTGACCGGCCCCGGCCAGTCCTTGGGGCGCGGCCCGAGCGCCAGATCGGCGACCCCGCGGGCCATCTGCTCGTCCAGCTCGTCGGTGGTGGCGTACTCATGGAGCACCAGACGAACGCCCGGACGCGCGCGGGCCCAGCGTGCGCAGACCTCCGGGAGCACCCCGACCGCCTGGGCGTGCACCGTCGCGATATGCAGTTCGCCGCTCTCCGCGCCGCCCGCCGCGAGTGCGGCACGGCGGGCCTGCCGGGCGCTGCGGACGGCGAGTTGGGCGTGCGGGAAGTAGGCCCGGCCCATCGCGGTCAGCCGCACCCCGCGCGTCATCCGCTCCAGCAGCGGGCCGCCGACCGTCCGCTCCAGCGCCTTGATCTGGTGCGAGAGCGCGGACTGGGTGACGTGCAGCGCCTCGGCGGCGCGGGTGAAGGACTCCTGCTCGACCACCGCGACGAGGTACTCCATCTGCCGCAGACTCATGCCCGCCCCTCCCGGTGCACCCGTTCCCCTCAAGAAGCGCCACCACAGGCAGCACCCACGCATGAAGGTTCTTCATCACCCCCATGGAAACATTGCCTTGGACTCATCACCGCAGGTGGGCGGAGTCTGATCACATGAGTGAGACAGACGCGAACACGACGGACGTCCTTGTCATCGGCGGCGGTACCGGCGGCTACAGCACCGCCCTGCGCGCCGCGTCCCTGGGCTTGCGGGTGGTGCTGGCCGAACGCGATCTGATCGGCGGCACCTGTCTGCACCGCGGCTGTATCCCCAGCAAGGCCATGCTGCACGCGGCCGAGCTGGTGGACGGCATCGCGGAGGCCCGTGAACGATGGGGCGTCAAGGCCACCGTTGACTCCCTGGACTGGCCGGCCCTGGTGGCCACCCGCGACAGCATCGTCGAGCGCAACCGCCAGGGCGTGGCCGGGCACTTGCGGACGGCGGGGGTGCGGGTCGTCAAGGGCTCGGCGCGGCTGACCGGCCCCCGTACGGTTCGCATCGAGGGCGCCGGGGAGTTCACCGCACGCCGCGGCATCGTGCTGGCCACCGGCTCCCGGCCGCGGTTGCTGCCGGGCCTGGCCGCGGACGGCCGACGGGTGGTGACCAGCGACGACGCGCTGTTCGCGGCCGGACTTCCGGCGTCCGTCCTGGTCCTGGGCGGCGGTGCGATCGGCGTCGAGTACGCGTCCTTCCACCGCTCCATGGGGGCCGAGGTCACCCTCGTCGAGGCGGCCGGGCGGCTGCTTCCGCTGGAGGACGAGGACGTCGGCCGCCATCTGGCGCGCGGGCTGAAAAGGCGCGGTATCGCGGTCCGTACGGGCTCGACGCTGACCGGCACCGAGCTGCTGGCGGACGGGGTGCGGGCCACGGTGCGCACGCCGAAGGGCGAGGAGCTGGTGATCGGGGCCGAGCGGCTGCTGGTCGCGGTGGGGCGGGCCCCGGTGACGGACGGGCTGGACCTGGCGGCGGCCGGGCTGGCGGCGGACGATCGGGGGTTCGTCGCGCCGGCGGACTGGTCACGGCTGGAGACCTCCGTGCCGGGCATCCACGTGGTCGGCGATCTGCTGCCGCCGCCGTCCCCGGGGCTGGCCCACGCCTCGTTCGCGGAGGGCCTGTTGGTGGCCGAGACGCTGGCGGGCCTGCCGTCGCGGGCGGTGGACTACGCGGCGGTGCCGCGGGTGACGTACTCCTCGCCGCAGACCGCCTCGGTCGGCCTGACCGAGGCCGAGGCGCGCGCCCGCGGCCTGGACGTCAAGGTGAACACCATGCCGCTGGCCGCCACCGCCAAGGGCATGGTGCACGGTCAGGGCGGCATGGTGAAGGTGATCGCGGCGGCGGACGGGGCGGGCGGTGATTGGGGTGTCCCCTGCGCATGGGGGTCCCCCCGCTCGAACGAAGTTGAGAGTGGGGGAGAAGTGGAGAGCTTGGGGAACACCGGCGCGGTGCTCGGGGTCCATCTCGTCGGGCCGCAGGTCTCGGAGATGATCGCGGAGAGCCAGCTGATCGTGGGCTGGGACGCCGAACCTGCCGATGTCGCCCAGCACATCCACGCCCACCCGACGCTGTCGGAGGCGGTCGGCGAGGCCTTCCTGACGCTGGCGGGGCGGGGGCTGCACCAGCACTGAGCTGGCGGGGCCGGGCGGGGCGGGGCCACGGCCTAATTCGGTTGCGCTCCCGCAATACGGCCGGAAAGCATGGCCGCGTACGTGATTTCCCCCGTCAAGGAGCACGGAATGCGCCGATTCCTCGGAACTACTCATCGCCCCCACCGGACGACAGTTCTTGAGGAATCCACCTTCCATGCTTCCTTCGCGCACCCTGAACATCGGGATTCTCGCCCACGTCGACGCGGGTAAGACCAGCCTCACCGAGCGGCTGCTGTTCGACACCGGCGCCATCGGCCGGCTCGGCAGTGTCGACGGCGGTGACACCTTTACGGACACCGGCGAGCTGGAGCGGCAGCGCGGTATCACCATCCGCTCGGCCGTCGCCTCCTTCACCGTCGGCGGCACCCAGGTCAATCTCCTCGACACCCCCGGCCACTCCGACTTCATCGCCGAGGTCGAGCGCGCCCTGGGGGTGCTCGACGGCGCCGTGCTGCTGCTGTCCGCGGTGGAGGGTGTCCAGGCCAGGACCCGGGTGCTGATGAAGACACTGCGGCGGCTGCGGCTGCCCACCCTGCTCTTCATCAACAAGATCGACCAGGCCGGCGCCCGGGGCGAGGCGCTGCTCGCCGACATCCGCCGGCTGCTGACGCCGGCCGCCGTCCCGATGACGTCCGTGACCGGCCTCGGCACCGCACAGGCCATGTCCGTGCCGTACTCCCTGGAGGACCCGCGGGTCCGCGAGCGGATCGCGGAAGCCGTGGCCGAGGCCGACGAGTCGGTGCTGGCCGAGTTGACCGGCCCGGCCTCCGGCGGACCGGCCCCGGGCGACGGCGGGCCGCCGCTGACCGCGGACCGGCTCCGTGCGGCGCTGGCCGCCCGGACCGCCGACGGCTCGCTGCACCCGGTGTACTTCGGCTCCGCGCTCGGCGGCCAGGGCATCGGCGCGCTCCTCGACGGCATGGTCCGGCTGGTCCCGCCGGCCCCGGTCGGCGCGGGCACCGAGCCGCGGGGCACGGTCTTCGCCGTCCATCAGCCGCCGGACGGCGAGCGGACCGCGTACCTCCGGCTCTACGAGGGCGAGTTGCGGCCCCGGCAGCGGATCGAGCTGCACCGGCCCGCCGCGGACGGCACGAGCGCAACCCTGACCGGCCGGATCACCTCGCTCCAGGTCGTCGGCCGGCCGCCCGGCGACGACGGGCCGCTCACCCCGGGTCAGATCGCGGTGCTGCGCGGGCTGCCCGGCATCCGCACCGGTGACCGTCTCGGCCCGGCCGGTGACGCCCCCTCCGGCGCCGCGCTGTTCCCCTCCCCCACCCTCGAAACCCTGGTCCGGGCCCGCAACCCGGCACGGGCCGCCGCACTGCGCGCCGCGCTGCTGACGCTCGCCGACCAGGACCCGCTGCTACAGGTAGGTCCGGCGCCCGACGGCGCGACCTCGGTGCTGCTGCACGGCGAGGTGCAGAAGGAGATCATCGCCGCCACGCTGTACCAGGAGCACGGCATCGAGGCCGAGTTCGCGCCGAGCCGGGTGGTGTGCGTCGAGCGGCCGTCCGGGGTCGGCGAGGCCTGCGAGGAGATCGCCCGGCGCGGCCACACCGGACCCTGGGCCACGGTCGGGCTCCGGGTCGAGCCGGGCGCCCGCCACTCCGGCCCGGTCTTCACCTACGAAACCGAACTGGGCGCCCTGCCGCACGGCTTCCACCAGGCCATCGAGGAGACGGTGCTGGCGACCCTGCGGTGCGGACCGCGCGGTCTGGCGGTGACGGACTGCCGGGTGGTGCTGACCCGGTCCGGATTCATCGGACCGCTCAGCACCGCGGGGGACTTCCGCACGGTCACCCCCCGGGTGCTGCTGCGGGCCCTGGACCGGGCCGGCACCCGGGTGTACGAGCCGTACCACGCCTTCGAGGCGGACGTCCCGCTCGCCGCGCTGGCCCCGGTGACCGCCCGTCTCGCGGCGCTGGGCGCCGAGTTCGCCGAGACCACCGGTGGCCGGGACTCCTGGCGGGTCAGCGGCTTTCTCCCGGCGCGTCATGTGCCGGAGTTCCAGGGGCTGTTGCCCGGTCTGACGCACGGTGAAGGGGTGTGGACGTCGACCCCGTCGGGCGACCGGCCGGTGCGGGAGGCGGCGGCCCCGGGGCGGGGCGAGCCCCTGTGAGGCGGCGGCTGCCGTGCCGTCAGGCGGCAGCGGTCCGCGGCCGCCGCGCTCCGGTCCGGGCGGCGCGCGCGGCCCGGCTCACCGCTCCGTCAGGACGTAATCCACCTGTCCGAACCTGATGTGGTCGCCGGGGCCGACCGGCACTTCGCCCACCACCCGGCGGCCGTTGACACAGGTGCCGTTGGTGGAGCCGAGGTCGCGCAGCAGCCAGCCCTTGCCGGCGCTGCGGAGTTCGGCGTGGGCGCGGGAGACCGTCTCGTGGTTGAGGCGCAGGCCCACACCGGGCGCCCGCCCTATGAGCAGCGGGAGCGGGCCGGGCTCGGGCAGCAGCAGCTTCGGCAGCCGCTCCGTACGCCAGGCGCGGCGCACCCGGAGGTGGAAGGCCGATGCCCGGCCCACCACCCGCAGCAGTACGCCCTGGACCTTGCCCCGGCTCTCCAAGTCGGCGGTGGCGAGGTCGAGTTCGGACTGCTGTTGAGCGGTCAGGACGAGTTCCAGGCGCCGCAGGAAAGTGTCCTGGGACAGCCGTCCCTGCGCCGCACCGTCGCGCAGCAGATCGAGGGCGCGTTCCCGGTCGGCGTCCGACGGCCGCGCCGGACGCGCGGGGAACTCGAGCGAAGTCATGCCGAGATTCTCCGGCCACCGCGAGCCGCTGTCCAGGCGATGTGTGTGCGGGGGACGGTCCGACCGGGCGTGCGCACTCGCCGGAACGGCCCACCGGGATGGCGCGATGTCGGTCCGTAGCGCCACGTCGGGCTGTCGGGCGGCGCGGCGGCGTGCTTGGGTCGGGGCCGGGACCGAACGAAGGAGGACGGCCGTGCTGTTCGAGGTGTGGGCGCCGGAGGCCGGGCGGGTCGCTCTCCAGTGGGCGGGGGACCGGGCGGCCGAGCCCGCGGTCCCGATGGAGCGCGACCCCGGCCGGGCGGGCTGGTGGCGTACCGAGGTACCGGCCCACGAGGGGGACCGGTACGCCTTCCGGCTGGACGGCGGGCCGCCGCTGCCCGATCCGCGGGCCGCCCGGCTGCCGGAGGGCCCCGGCGGGCCCGGCGCGGTCGTCGCACACGACCGGTTCGCATGGCGGCATCCGTGGCCCGGCCGCCCGCTTCCCGGTGCGGTCCTCTACGAACTGCACATCGGCACCTACACCCCCGAGGGCACCTTCGACGCCGCCGCCGCGCGGCTGCGCCACCTCGCCGACCTGGGCATCACCCATATCTCGCTGATGCCGGTCTGCCCGTTCCCCGGCACCCATGGGTGGGGGTACGACGGGGTCGCCCCCTGGGCGGTGCACGAACCGTACGGCGGGCCGGACGGGCTCAAGCGCTTCGTGGACGCGGCGCACGGGCTCGGTCTGGGGGTCGTGCTCGATGTGGTGCACAACCACCTCGGCCCGTCCGGCAATCCTCTCCCGGCGTTCGGGCCGTACTTCACCGACACCCATCACACCCCGTGGGGCGCGGCGGTCAATCTCGACGCCCCCGGTTCCGACGAGGTGCGCGAATACTTCATCGGCAGTGCGCTTTCCTGGCTGCGCGACTACCGGCTCGACGGACTGCGGCTGGACGCCGTCCACGCGCTGCACGACGACCGCTCCCCGCACTTCCTGGCCGAACTCACCGCCGCCGTCGACGCGCTGGCCGGGCAGCTGCGGCGCCCGCTGTTCCTGGTCGCCGAGTCCGATCTCAACGATCCCCGCACCACCGCGCCCAGGACGGGCGGCGGACACGGTCTGCACGCCCAGTGGAACGACGACTTCCACCACGCCCTGCACACCGCGCTCACCGGCGAGTCCCAGGGCTATTACGGCGACTTCGCGCGGGCCCCGCTCGCCGCCCTCGCCAAGACGCTGACCGGCGGCTTCTTCCACGACGGTACGCACTCCGCGTTCCGTGGCCGCCGGCACGGCGCACCGCTTGACCTGCGGGTGACGCCCGCGTACCGGCTGCTGGCCTACGCCCAGACGCACGACCAGATCGGCAACCGTGCGCTCGGCGACCGGCTCGCCGCCGGGCTCTCCCCCGGCCTGCTCGCCTGCGCCGCCACACTGGTGCTGTGTGCGCCGTTCACCCCGATGCTGTTCATGGGCGAGGAGTGGGGCGCGACCACCCCGTGGCAGTACTTCACCGCGCACACGGATCCGGAGCTGGCGGAGGCGGTACGGGAGGGGCGGCGGCGCGAGTTCGCCGCGCACGAGTGGACCGGTGCCGCCGGTGACTGGCCCGACCCGCAGGACCCGGCGACCCGCGACCGCTGCGTCCTGGACTGGACCGAACCGGCCCGGGAGCCGCACACCGCGCTGCTGGCCTGGTACCGCACGCTGCTGGCGCTGCGCCATGAGCTGCCCCCGCTGACCGACCCGGATCCGCGGCACACCGCCGTCCGCTACGACGAGGAGGCCCGCTGGCTCCTGCTGCGGCGCGGCCCACTCCGGGTGGCGGTCAATCTCGCACACGACACCACGGCCGCCGTCCCGGCCGTCGACGACGGCGGCGGGGCCGGGCTGCAGGCCCTGGCGGGCTGGCCCGGCGCCCGTCTCCCCGGCCCGGACGGCGTGCTGCACCTACCGCCGGAATCGGCGGTGGTGCTCGGGCCTTAAGGCCTCAGCCAACGGTCCCTCAGTGCGAGAACTCCGAGACGAACGCCGCGCAGAAGGCCTCCAGATCGGCCGGCTTCCGGCTGGTGATCAGGGTGTTCGGCCCGGCGGTGCAGATCTTGACCTGCTCGTCGACCCAGGTGCCGCCCGCGTTGCGGATATCGGTCCGCAGGCTCGGCCAGGAGGTCAGCGTGCGGCCCCGCACCACGTCGGCCTCGACCAGCGTCCACGGTGCATGGCAGATCGCGGCCACCGGCTTTCCGGCGTCGAAGAAGGACTTGATGAACGCCACGGCCCGCCGGTCCAGCCGCAGCGCGTCCGGGTTGGCCACCCCGCCGGGCAGCACCAGACCGTCGAAGTCCGCCGCGGTCGCCTCGTCCACCGTCAGATCGACGGGGAAGGTGTCCGCCTTGTCCAGGTGGTGGAACGCCTGCACCTTGCCCGCCCTGGTGGAGACCAGCGTCGGGCCGCCGCCCGCATCGGTCACCGCCTGCCACGGCCGGGTCAGCTCGACCTCTTCGGTGCCCTCGGGAGCCACCAGAAACGCCGCCTGCATACCGAGCTCACGTCCCTTCGTCGGGTCGAGAAGCGGGGAGGGGCCCCCGCTCCCACACTTCTCGACCATAACGCCACCCGGCCCGCGCCCCTCCCCTGGACGGGGCGGCGCCTCCGGCCCCGGACGGCGTTCCCGCCCGCCGCCGTCGCCCACCGCCCGCTCCTTACGCCTCCGCTTCCGCCGGCCGCCCTGACCGGCCGGAAAACCCGCGGGCCGGGCGATCGCCCGAGTGTCCATCGCGGGGCCATCTGCTGGACACTGTGTCTATGCCCCTGCATCTCTCCGATCTGCTGGCACGGCCCGATCTCGGCCTGTCGGCCAGCTACGACGTGCCGCCGCGGCTGCTGGCCCGCACGATCGAAGCGGCCACGGTCTCGGATCTGCCGGCGCCGGGGAAGTGGCTGCAGGGCGGCGAACTCCTCATGACCATCGGCCTGTTGCTGCCGCAGGAGCCGGCCGCGTGCCGGGCGTACGTGCGGGACGTGGCCGAGGGCGGGGCGGCCTGTCTGGCGCTCGGCCTGGGGCAGGGACTGCCCTACCAGGAGGCACCGGAGCCGCTGGTGACCGCGGCCGAGGAGGCCGGTCTGCCGCTGCTGACGGTGCCGGACGAGGTGCCGTTCATCGCCGTCACCAAGGCGGTCTTCGACGCCCGCGCCAAGGAACAGCGCGCGCTGCTGCAGCGGGCGTTCGCGACCCAGCGGCGGCTGACGGCCGCGGCGACCGGCGACGGGCTGCGGCCGATGCTCGCGGAGTGGACCGCCGCCACCGGGGTCGGCGCGGCGGTGTTCGACCCGCTGGGGCGGCTGCTCTCGGCGGGTGAGCCGGCGCACCGGACACCGCTGGCGCAGGCCCAGGACCTGATCGAACGGGTCGCCGCACGCGGACTGCGCGGCAGCGCGTCCAGCACGGCCGCCGGACAGCAGCTGGAGGTGCAGCCGCTGGGGGCGCGCCGGCTGCGGGGTCTGCTGCTGCTCACCGGCCGGCCGGACGACGCCGCCCGTTCGGTCGTCCCCGGGCTGGTCTCGCTGCTCTCCCTGGAGCTGGAGCGCCGTCACCTCCGCGATGAGCCGGAGCGTCGCCGCAGGTCGGCGCTGCTTTCGGAGCTGCTGGCGGACGAGGATCCGGCCGCCGCGCGGGCCCGGGACATCCTGCGCTCGGTGGGGCTGACGGCCGAGCGGGTGCGGGGTGTCGTGGTGGCGGGGCCCGGTACGGGCGGTCGTACGGCCTCCGCCGCGCCGGATGCCGGGGCCGGGGCGGCGGACGGCGCCGCGCAGGAGATGGCCGCCGATCTGGCGCTGGCGATGCCCGGTGGCCTGGTCAGGGTCGTGGACGGAGCGCCGGGCGCGGTCATCGAGGCGGTGGTCGGCGAGGAGCTGGACATCCGCGATGTGCTCGCCCGCTTCGCCCCGCGCTGCCCGGCCGGCATCGGTCCGGCCACCGCCCCCGAAGCGGTACGGGTGTCCCTGCGCCAGGCGACCGGCCTGCTCGCCGTCAGCCGGTCGAGCGGCGAGCCCGCGGAGGCCCGGCAGAGCCAGGCCAGCCGGCTCCTGCTCGACCTGGGCGACCGCCGTACGCTGCACGGCTACGCCGACACCGTGCTCGGCCCGCTCGATCTCGCGGACAACGGCGAGGAGTTGATCGCCACCCTCACCGCCTGGCTGGAGACCGGCGGCGCCTGGGACGCCACCAGCCGGCGGCTCGGCGTCCACCGGCACACCGTGCGCAACCGCCTCGACAAGGCCATGGACCTCACCGGCCGCCGTCTCGACGACCCCGATGACCGCTTCGACCTGTGGCTGGCCACCCGCATCCGCCGCGGCGGCGCCTCCGCCACCGGGGCCGACGGACGGCCGGCCGCACCGCCGCCAGGCCGGTGACGCACCCCACCTCCGCCCGGTCCGCGCTTCACTCTCGCGCCCGCAGCGTCTTTACTTCGATGATGACCTACGAGATCCGCACCCTCACCCCCGGCGCCGCCGGATCCGCCGCCGCGGGCTCCCCGCACGGCGGCGGACGCGGCAGATTGGTGGCCGTCAGCGATCTGCACGTCCGCTACAAGGAGAACCGCGACATCGTCGAGGCGTTAAAGCCCGAGTCCGACGACGACTGGCTGCTGGTCGCCGGCGACGTCGGGGAGTTCGTCTCCGACATCCGCTGGGCGCTCTCGCTGCTCAGCAGCCGCTTCGCCAAGGTGGTGTGGGTGCCCGGCAATCACGAACTGTGGACCCCGGCCCAGGACCCGGTGCAGCTGCGCGGTGTGGCGCGCTATGAGCATCTGGTGGACATCTGCCGTGAGTTGGGCGTCCTCACCCCCGAGGACCCGTATCCGGTCTGGGAAGGCGCCGGCGGCCCGGTCGTCATCGCACCGCTCTTCCTCCTCTACGACTACACCTTCCGGCAGCCGGGGGCGACGTCCAAGAAGGAGGCGCTCGCCCGGGCCGAGAAGGCCGGCGTGGTGTGCACCGACGAGCACTTCCTGCATCCGGACCCCTATCCGACGCGGGAGGCGTGGTGCCAGGCAAGGGTGGCCGCCACCGAGGCCCGGCTCGCCGCCGTTCCGGAGGAGTTGCCCACGGTGCTCGTCAACCACTGGCCGGTGGTGCGCGAGCCCACCCGGCCCCTGTGGTACCCGGATTTCGCGCTGTGGTGCGGTACCGAGGCGACCGCCGACTGGCCGCGCCGCTTCCGGGCCGCCGCCGTGGTCTACGGTCACCTCCACATCCCGCGGCTGCTGATGCTGGACGGCGTACCGCATCAGGAGGTGTCGCTCGGCTATCCGCGGGAATGGCAGCGCCGGGCCGCCGCGCCGGGCCGGCCGGTCCAGATCCTGCCCACCCCGGCCACGGTCGGCTCCGGCACCACCGGGAGCCAGGCGTGATCGACAAGCTGCTGCCGGCCCCGGTCCGGACCTCCGAGGCCTTCCAGGACGCGCCGGTGTCCGAGATGTTTCCCGAGGAGTGGGCGCAGGTGGCCAACGCCGTGCCCAAGCGGCAGCTGGAGTTCGGCACCGTACGCGGCTGCGCCCGCCGGGCACTGGCCGAGCTGGGCTTCGCCCCCGCGCCCCTGCTCCCCGGCCCCAACCGGGAGCCGCAGTGGCCGGCGGGCGTCGTCGGCGCCATGACGCACTGCGCCGGCTACCGCGCCGTGGCGGTGGCCCGCTCGTCGGAGGTACGGACGATCGGCCTGGACGCGGAGCCCAATCTGCCCGTGAACGACCCCGGGGTGGTCGACCTCGTCACCCTCCCCGAGGAACGCGCCCAGCTCCGCCGGCTTGCCGCCCTGCAGCCCGAAGTCTGCTGGGACCGCCTGGTGTTCAGCGCGAAGGAGAGCGTCTACAAGGCGTGGTACCCGCTCACCCGCCGCTGGCTCGACTTCGAGGAGGCCCACCTCACCCTCGACCCGACGAACGCCACCTTCACCGCCCGGCTCCTCGTCCCCGGCCCCGTGGTGGACGGCAGGGAACTCACCGAATTCAGCGGCCGGTGGCTCGTCGGCTCGGGGCTGGTGGTGACGGCGGTCGTGGAAATGGTGTGACGGGACGGCCGCGGGGAGGCATGAGCCCCGCGGCCGTCAGCCCCTCCTCAGTTGTCACGCTGCATCAAATCCCTTCCCATCCGCACCGCTCGGCGGCAGCGACGGGCCGCCGGAGCCCCTCACGCCGTTACGGTGTGTCTGTTTTCAATGATCGTCAGGACGTTGAAGGGTCACTAGCCCACTCATGCAAGAGCAATTCGACACATCCGGTGGGACAGAGCCGTCCGATACCGAGCTGGTCCGGCGTATCCGTGCGGCCGCCGCCCGGCCCGGCGAACGGGCGGTGGCCGGGGCAGGCGAGGAAGCCCTCAACGAGTTCCACCGCCGGCACTACGCCGCCGTACTGGCCCACGCCCGCGACTGCTGCCGGTCCGCCCAGGCGGCAGCGGACCTGACGAAGGAAGCCATCAACAGCGTCCTGTACTCCCCCGGCCCCGGAGAGGGGCCCGACGGGGCCTGGCGGGACACCTTGCTGGGGGCGGTGCGCCACACCGCCGCCGCCTGGCACCGGTCGTCCCGGAACACCGAGCTGCGCGACGACTTCGCGTCCTGGCAGCCCGGCCGGCCGGCGGAGGGCCCCGGTCCCTCCAAGGCCGCCCCGGAGCCCTCTGCCGCCGGCGAACCCACCGCCCCCGTACCACCGGTGGGACCGGATCCGTCCGCCGCACCGCGCAGTGCCCGGGGCTCCCGGTTCTCACCGGCGCGCCTCGCCCTGCTCGCCGTTGCCGTGAGTGTCCTGGCCGGCGTGGCCATATCCGTCGGCCCCCTGTCCGGCCCGGCGCGCCAGGACACCTCGGCCACCGGCCCCGGCCGGTCCGGTCTCTCCTCGGCCCCTGGTGAGGACCGGTCGCCGACGGCTTCTCCCGGGAGGTCGGCAACCGCCTCCCGCTCGGCGTCGGGCACACCGAGCACACACCCCACCAAGGCGTCGAAGCGACCGAGCTCCCGGCCCTCGTCGCCGGCACCGTCGTCGCCCTCCGCGTCCCGGGGCAAAAAGGGCAAGCCGTCACCCGCCCACACCACCGCGCTGGGCGCCCGGCCGTGGAGCTCCAACGCGAGCAGCTTTGCGCCGGCGAGGCCGAACAGCAGCATCGACGGACATCCCCTCACCATCCAGGGGACCGGCTACTCCCAGGGCCTGGGGGCCCACGCCAACAGCGAGATCACCTACAGCCTCGGCGGCAGCTGCACCGCCCTCAGCGTGGATGTGGGCCTCGACGACGAGGTGGGCGCGAACGGCTCGGTGGTCTTCCAGATCTACCGGGACGGCACCAAGGTCGCCGACAGCGGGCTGATGACGGTCGACCAGCCCGCGAAGCGCCTCACCGCCGACCTCACCGGCGGCACCCAGCTGCGACTCGTGGTCACCGACGGTGGCAACGGGAACGACTCCGACCACGCCGACTGGGCCGGCCCCCTTCTGACCTGCCGCTGATCCGGCCCCCGCTGATCCGGCCGCCCGCAGCGGCCGGATCAGGGCTGCCCGTCTTCGGCTCACGGAGTCCACGCGGTGGTGGCGGCCGGTTGTGCGCAACGAAGGGCGACCCCCACCGCACCGACGACCGTCATGCCGGTTTCACCACTGTGTGCCACTTCACAAAATGACCAAGTGACGATTCTGGTCAGTTCACCTAGTCTGGACTCATGGACACAGAGCACACGACAGAAACCGGTGGCAAGCGAGTCCTGGTGGTAGGACTCGGTATCAGCGGGATCGCGACCGCGGTGCGGCTGCGGCAGATCGGCTGGACGCCGGTCGTCATCGAGAAGGCTCCGGCCCGACGCACCGGCGGGTACTTCATCGGCCTGTTCGGCGCGGGCAAGGCAGCCGCCCGGCGGCTGGGCATCCTGGACGGCATCCGCGACCGCACCCCCTACGACGGCGCCACCTTCAACGTCGACCGTCTCGGCAACCGGCGCCGCGGCCTGGGCTTCCGCGACCTCCCCGGCAAGCCCTGGCTGATGACGCGCAGCGACGTCGAGCAGGGCGCCTTCGCCGCACTGCCCGCGGACGTCGAGATCCGCTACTCGACCGTGCCGACCCGGATCACTCAGGACGCCGACGGGGTGGACGTCACGCTGTCCAACACCGCGGAGGACACCTCGGTCACCGAGCGGTTCGATCTGGTCGTCGGTGCGGACGGACTCCGCTCCACCGTGCGGTCGCTGGTGTTCGGACCGCACAAGAAATATGTGCACCGGCTGGGCTATGCCGTGGCCGCCTTTCAACTGCGCGATCCACTCAGCGACCTGGCCCGGACGGACGGGGCGATCCTGCTGGAACCCGACCGGGCGATGTGGGTCTTCCCCTTCGACGACGCTCCGCCGACGGTGATGATGACCTACCGGACCGAGGATGTGGACGCCGAGTTCACCGAGCCACCCATCCAGCGGCTGCGTACGGTATTCGGCTCCCGGCCGGTCGGCCGCGCGCTCGGCGAGGCGCTCGAGGCAATGGAGTCCGCCGAGAACCTCCTGTTCGACTCGGCGGAACAGGTGCGCATGGACTGCTGGCACCGCGGCCGGGTCGTGCTCGTCGGTGACTCCGCGTGGTGTGTGACACTGTTCGCCGGCATGGGCGTCTCGGCCGGGCTGGCCGGGGCGGAACTGCTCGGCACCATGCTGGACCGCCATGCCGGGGACACCAAGCGGGCCCTCACCGAATGGGAGCGCGCGCTGCGGCCCTCCATAGCGGGGTACCAGCAGTTGGCGCTGAAACAACGCAGGTTCTTCGTCCCGGCCACCCGCTTCCAGATCGCGATGCGCCGCGTCATCGCGCATGGGATGAACAAGCCGGTGACCTCGCACCTGATTCGGCAGCTGCAGGTGAGGGGGGCAAGGATCAAGGAGAAGGACATCGCCGCGGTATAACGGGCAGGCCCCGCGGTCGCGGGTGTCCAGTGTGCACAGACGGGAAGTCGATCATGGTTGTTCTGGCCGAACAGGATTCCGGCAAAGCCGCCCGGATTCTCGCCGCTGCCAGGGAGTTGGTGCTCAAGCGCGGGGTCAAGGGCGTGACCGTCGCCGAGGTCGCGGAGAAGGCGCATGTCGCCAAAGGCACCGTGTATCTGTACTGGGACACCAAGGAAGACCTGCTCGTCGGGTTGTTCGCCAGGGACTTCCTGAGCGCCGTGGACAACTACATCGAGGCACTGACCCGCGACCCGGACCTCGTCCGCCCGCACCAGCTGTTCCCCCGGCTTGTCCTCAACGGCCTTGAGCTCCCGTTCATCCGCGCGCTGCAGACCGGCGATGCCGACCTGCTCGGCGTCCTCACCAACCACCCACGTACCAAGGAACTGCTCGACGGGCTGGGCATCGCCAGAGTGATGTCCTTGGTGCTGCCGGTGTGGCGTCGGCATCACCTCGCCCGGACCGACTGGCCCCTGAACGAACAGGTCTACGTGCTTCAGGCGCTCTTGGACGGCTTCGTCGAGGCGGTCGCCCCGACACACCCCCTGCGCAGCGCCACCGTCGACGAGCCCGAAAAGGTCATAGCGGCCGCAGTGACCACACTGCTCGGCCCTGAAGAAGCGAGCCCGGCCGACATCCGCGCAGTCGCCGACGAGGCTCTGCAGCTGTTGCGTGCGCAACGCGAGAGCGTGCTCGCCTCGCTCGTATAACGGCGACGAATGCCCCGGCCGATGCGCACATCGCGGCCGACGGCGTCTCCCGGGCCGCTACAGAACTCGATATGCGGCGGAATCGCCCCCAGGCGCCATCCTGGGGGCGATTCCGCATCGCATGACCGCTGACACCCCCGGGTGCCGGCTTCACCAAGGGCGCTGAGCCCCGCCGGTCACCCCTCGTCCGGAGCCAGTCGCAGCGAGATCGAGTTGATGCAGTAGCGCTGATCGGTGGGGGTGGGGTACCCCTCGCCCTCGAAGACGTGCCCGAGATGCGAGCCGCACCGGGCGCACCGCACTTCGGTGCGCACCATGCCGTGGGAGCGGTCCTCGATGAGCTCGACGGCGCCTGCGTCCTTGGGGTCGTAGAAGCTCGGCCAGCCGCAGTGGCTCGCGAACTTGGTGTCGGAGCGGAAGAGCTCGGCGCCGCAGGCGCGGCAGGAGTAGACGCCCTCGGTCTTGGTGTCGGTGTATTCGCCGACGAAGGCGGGCTCGGTGCCGGCCTGGCGGAGCACCTGGTACTCCGCGGGGCTCAGCTCGGCGCGCCACTGCTCGTCGGGCTTGTCGATCTCGTACGGCATCTGGGGCCTCCTCAGCTCAGCTGCCCAGGCGGGACAGGATGGCGGGGCCGAGGTCGGTCACATCGCCCGCGCCCATGGTGAGAACAAGGTCACCGGGCTTCGCCATTCCGGCGATGACGTCCGGGACGGCGGCCTGGTCGCCCTCGGGGGTGACATCGGCGCCCGCGGCGCGCGCGGCATCGATGATCAGGGTGCTGGTGACGCCCGGGATCGGGTCCTCACGGGCCGGGTAGATGTCCAGGACGACGGAGGCGTCGGCGAGGGCGAGCGCCTGGCCCATCTCCGTGCCCAGCTCCTGGGTGCGGGAGAAGAGGTGCGGCTGGAAGACGACGAGTACGCGGGCGTCCTCGGCGGCGCCGCGGATCGCTTCCAGGTCGGCGGTCATCTCCGTGGGGTGGTGGGCGTAGGAGTCGATGACCTGCACGCCGGCCGCCTCGCCCTTGAGCTGGAGGCGGCGCTTGACGCCGGTGTACTTGCCGAGCGCGGAGGCGAGGTTGTGCGGCGGGAGGTCCAGGGCGACGCCGGCGGCCAGCGCGGCGACGGCGTTGGAGGCGTAGTGCCGGCCCGGGACGGAGACCGTGAAGGTGAGGATCTTGCCGCTGGTCAGGGTGACGGTGACATCGCTGGTCAGGCCGCGGGGGTTGACCTTGAGGATGCGCACATCGGCGTCCGCGGACTCGCCGTAGGTGACGACCTCGATGTCGTAGCGGCCGGAGATCCGCTCGGTCAGCTCGCGGGCGCCGGGGTGGTCGGCGGAGATGACCAGGGTGCCGCCGGGGCGGATACGGCCGACGAAGGTCTCGAAGGACTCGTAGATCTCGTCCATCGAGGCGTAGTTGGCGTGGTGGTCCAGCTCCACGTTGAGGATGATGGCGACCTCGGGGGCGTACTTGTGGAAGCTGCGGTCGCTCTCGTCGGCCTCCGCGACGAAGATGTCGCCCGAGCCGTGCTCGGCGTTGGACCCGGGGGCGTCGAGGTCGCCGCCGATGGCGTACGAGGGCTTGAGGCCGAGGGCGCCGAGCGAGACGGCGAGCATGGAGGTCGTGGTCGTCTTGCCGTGGGTGCCGGCCACGGCGATCGGGCGCGTGGCGTCCATCAGGGAGGCGAGGGCGTCCGAGCGGTGCACGACGGGGATGCCGCGCTCATGGGCGGCCGCCAGCTCGGGGTTGTCGGGGCGGATCGCGGAGGAGACGACGACGCTGGTGGAGTCCGCGGCGAGGTGCCCGGCGGCATGGCCGATGTGGACCGTGGCGCCGAGGGCGCGCAGGGCCTGGGCGGTCGCGGAATCCTTGGCGTCGCTGCCCGCCACCCGGGCGCCGCGCTGCGCAAGGATCTTGGCGATGCCCGACATACCGGCTCCGCCGATGCCGATGAAGTGCGGCCGGTCCATCGAGGCTGGGATGGCGGGTGCCATGGGCGGGTCTCCCTGATGTCGATCGTCGCGAGCGGTGGTGCGGTCGTTCTGTCGTGCTGTCGATGATTCTCGCACCCGGCACCGACAGAGCCGGTCCACGGACCCCGGCCGGGTGCCGGCTCCGGCGCGAAGACCGGTGGTCAGCGGCGGATCAGGCCCTGTGCGGTGGCGGCGGCGACCGCGGACGTACGGGAGTCCACGCCCAGCTTGGCGTAAATGTGGACGAGGTGGGACTTGACGGTCGCCTGGCTGAGGAAGAGCTGTTTGCTGATCGCCGCGTTCGACAGACCGTCGGCGACGAGCTGGAGCACCTCGGTCTCGCGCCGGGAGAGCGCGGTGGCGGGGGTGCGCATCCGGTCCATGAGGCGCAGCGCGACGGTGGGGGCGAGCGCCGACTTCCCGGCGGCGGCGGTGCGCACCGCGGCCGCCAGCTCCTCCGGGGGGGCGTCCTTGAGGAGGTAGCCGGTGGCGCCCGCCTCGATGGCGGCGAGGCTGTCGGCGTCGGTGTCGTAGGTGGTCAGGACCAGGACGCGGGGGGGCGCCGGGGGCGGCGGTGATCGCTGCGGTGGCCTGCGAGCCGAGCATCCGGCCGCCGAACTGGAGGTCCATGAGGACCACGTCGACGTCGAGCCGCGCGGCGAGGCCGACGGCCTGCTCCGCGGTGGGCACGTCGGCGACGATCTCGAAGTCCTCCTCGGTCTCCAGGACGGCGCGCAGTCCGGCGCGGACGACGGGGTGGTCGTCGGCGAGCAGCAGTCTGACGGGCGGGTCCGGCGCGGTCACGAGACGGCCTCCGGTGCGGCGGCGGGCGCGGTGGCGGGGCAGGGCAGGGTGACGGCGACCGCGGTGCCCTCCCCGGGGGCGGACTCGACGGCGAGGGTGCCCTGGAGGGCGCGGGCCCGGGTGCGCATCGCGGCGAGACCGAAGCCGGTGCCCAGGACGGCGGCGGAGCCGGGAGCGGGCACCTCGGCGGGGACGAACCCCGTGCCGTCGTCGACGATGTCCAGCGCGATCTCGGTGTCCATGTAGCTGAGGGTCAGCTCGACGCGGTCCGCGGCGGCGTGCCGGACGGTGTTGGCGAGCGCGGACTGGGCGATGCGCAGCAGGGCCACCTCGTGCGGGGTGGGCAGTGCGGTGGGCGCTCCGGAGACCTGGCAGTGCACGGCGAGACCGGAGGCTGCGGCCGTGGTGGCGCAGAGCCGCTCCAGGGCGGCGGGCAGCGACCCGGCCGCCAGGCCGGGCGGGCTGAGCGCCCGCACGAAACGGCGCGCCTCGGCGAGGTTGTCGACAGCGGCGGTGCGGGCCTGCCGGACGTGCCCGAGGGCGGTGCCGGGCTGCTCCGGCAGGGCGCCCTCGGCGGCCCGCAGCAGCAGCTGGATGCTGGACAGGCCCTGCGCGAGGGTGTCGTGGATCTCCCGGGCCAGCCGTTCGCGTTCGGCCAGCACTCCGGCGGCGTGTTCGGCGTCGGCGAGTTCGCTGCGGGTCGCGGTGAGCTCCTCGATGAGGCGGCGGCGCTGTTCGCTCTCCCGGTAGAGGGCCTCGTACCCGAGGACACCGGCGACCGCGACGCCGGCACACCCCATTACCTTCTTGGTGGCCCCGCAATGGGGCGCCTGGCCTCCGGAGTTGGTATGACTTTCTCCCCCTGTCGAACGCATGACCTGGGGGGTGGTGTCACCAGCTCCGGAGGCATCGACAGACCGCTGATTAGGGGCATGACCACCGGCTTCTTCGCAGGTCGGGAGGCTCTTCGTAATGTGGATGTGGCGATCGGTGCCGTGGGACGGCCGGGCGGGAACGACCGGAGGAAGCACGTGATCGACGTCAGCGACATCGGTGCCTTCCTCGGCCTGGACGTCGGCAAGGGCGAACACCACGCCACCGCCGTCACCCCGGCCGGGAAGAAGGCGTTCGACAAGCGGCTGCCCAACAGCGAACCCAAGCTCCGCGAGGTCTTCGCCAAGCTGCAGGCCAAGCACCAGACCGTGCTGGTGGTGGTCGACCAGCCCGCATCGATCGGTGCTCTGCCGCTGGCTGTGGCCCGGGACATGGGCTGCCCGGTCGCCTACCTGCCGGGCCTGACGATGCGGCGGATCGCCGACCTCTACCCCGGCGAGGCCAAGACCGACGCCCGCGACGCCTTCGTCATCGCCGACGCCGCCCGCTCGATGCCGCACACACTGCGGACGATCGAGCTCGCCGACGAGGCGGTTGCCGAGCTGGAGATGATCGTGGGCTTCGACGACGACCTGGCCGGCGAAGCCACCCGTGTCAGCAACCGGCTGCGGGGCCTGCTGACGCAGATCCACCCGTCGCTGGAACGGGTGCTGGGGCCACGAGTGCAGCACCCAGCGGTGCTCAAGCTGCTCGACCAGTTCGGTTCCCCGGCCCAGATCCGCAAGGCCGGACGCCGGCGGCTGGTCAGCCTGATGCGGCCGAAGGCACCGCGCATGGCCGAACGCCTGGTTGAGGACATCTTCACCGCGCTGGACGAGCAGACCGTCGTCGTCCCCGGCACGGATGCAGCCGCATTGATCGTCCCCAGCCTCACCCGCTCGCTCCAGGCAGTGCTTGACCAGCGGAAACTCCTCGCCACCAGGATCGAGGAACTGCTGGAGACCCACCCTCTTTCCAAGGTCCTGACGTCCATGCCGGGGATCGGCGTCAGGACCGGAGCACGGATCCTCATCGACGTCGGCGACGGTTCCCGTTTCCCGTCCGCCGCCCACCTCGCCGCCTACGCCGGACTCGCCCCAGCCACCAGAAGCTCCGGCTCCTCCATCCGCGGCGAACAACCCTCCCGGAGAGGAAACAAGCAGCTCAAACGCGCCTTCTTCCTCTCCGCGTTCGCCGCCCTGGCCGACCCCGCCTCCAGGACCTACTACGACAAGAAGATCGCCCAGGGAAAACACCACACCCAAGCCCTCCTCTGCCTCGCCAGACGACGAGCCGACGTGCTCTTCGCCATGCTCCGCGACGGCACCTTCTACCAGCCCCAACCCGCCCCCATAGGTTGACGAAACCCATAGGGGCACCCCCCCGCATCTGGACGCGGCGGACGAGGTCGCCGAGGTGCTGGACGGCCGGCTCCAACCGCACCGCGGCGCCCGCCGCTGACTCCCGCCCGCACGTGCCGGTTCCCGCCCGGCCGGGCGGGAACACCGGAGCCGGCCCCTGCGGAGGGACCGGCTCCGCGGCGGCGGCCCCTCAGCCGCCGGACGTGCCCTGGGGCTGGTCGTCCGCCGCGTGCGAGAAGAGTTTGAGGACCGGGACGCCGACCTTGTGACGGGCGCGCGAGGCCCAGTCGCGGTGGAAGAACTCCTCGACGAAGTGCGGGGTGGTCAGCACGATCACCTCGTCCGCACCGGTCTCGTCGACGATGGACCGCAGCAGGTCCAGCGGCTTGTCCTCGACCACCTGCCCAACGGCCTCCGAACCGGCGTCGCGCAGCGCCTGCAGGGTGTGCGCCAGGGCGAGCTCGGCGGGGGCCTCGGCCTGGGAGCCGCCCGGTTCCTCTGCCTCCCGTACGGCATCGTCGAACTCGCCGAGGGCGACATCGTCGATGGCCCGCAGCAGCACGTCCTGCTTACCGCGCGGCTGCATGAGCACGACGAACGAGATCCGGTCATCGCCGTGCAGGGTGGTCACAAACTCCACGTCGACGGGCGTCAGAGGCTTCTCGATCATCAATACGCTCGTGAACACGACGGACGCCCTTCTTCTCTTCGGGGCGCCGCATGGCACGGAGCCCGACAGACACCATCCTGCCCCGTCGTCACACGGGACCTGTTGGCTTTTAGTGTGCCCAACGGAAGCTAAGCGGAACAGATAGTTCCGCCGATTGTCAGGACCGACGGTAGCGAGTGAACAGGAACCCGGCCTCTTCCAACACCGATGCCAGGGCGAACCGCTCCGGAACCGCGACGGCAGGACCGTTCATGATCCTCGGCGCGTCGCCCACGGCGACCACCGGCGCCAGCGACAGACACATCTCGTCCAGCGCGTCGGCCGCCGCCAGCTGCCCCAGCAGCCTCGGCCCGCCCTCCGTCAGCAACCGGCGATGGCCCCGCCCGGCCAGCACCCCGGCCACCCGGGCCGGGTCGACACCCAGCCCCTCCCCCGCGAACAGCACCTCGGCGCCCGCCGCACGGGCCCGGTCCACCCGGTCCGCCGGCGCGCCCGCACCGGTCAGCACCACGGTGGGTACCTGCGGCTCGGTGAACAGCGGCAGGGTGAAGTCCAGCCCGAGGCCGGCGGTCACCACGGCGATGGCGGGGGCCGGGCCCTGGCCGGCGGCGGCCCGGCGGGCGGCGAACGCCTCCCGGGCACGGGCCGGCCGGTAGCCCTCCTTCCGCACCGTCTCCGCCCCGACGACCACGGCATCCGCGAGCCCCCGCAGCACCCCGAAGATCCGCATGTCGGCGGCGCCGGAGAGTGGCTGCGAGCGGCCCTCGTGATGGGCCGCGCCGTCCAGGGAGGACACCATGTTCGCCCGCAGCCAGCCGGGGCGCCCGGAGCGCGCCGGGTCGTCCGCCGCCGGGTACGCATAGGCCTCGGCCAGCTCGTCCAGCGTCCACTCACGGTCCATGGGGTCGGTGCTCCCCGTCCCCCTGCCGTCGAGGTCAGGGGCCGGAACGGGTGGGGCGGGGAGCGGGAACAGGCGTCGCATGGCGGCAGTGTGACATGCCTCGCTGACCGGACCGACGGGTACCGCACAGGAGATAGGCTGGACAGCTGTGTCGCCTTCCCAGCACTCCTCCCCGCAGCCCGACCCGACAGCCGCACCGCCGGCCGACGGGGACGACGCGGTGCCCGCCGCCCTCACCGCCCGCGCCCCGCAGGTCCCGGCCGACCGCCTGGTCGCCGAGATGGTGCCGCCGCCGCGCTTCCAGGGCGCCCGCTTCGACACCTACATCCCGGATGCCCAGCAGCCCAGCCAGGCCGAGGCCGTACAGGTCCTGAGCGACTTCGCGGACAGCATCGACGCCGGGCGGGCGGGCACGGGCAAGCGGCGCTGGTTCGCCAGGAAGCCGGCGGCCCCCCAGGGCCCGCGCGGGGTCTATCTGGACGGCGGCTACGGCGTCGGCAAGACCCATCTGCTCGCCTCCCTGTGGCACGCCACCCCCGCCCCTGCCGAGCGCAAGGCCTTCGGCACCTTCGTCGAGCTGACCAACCTCGTCGGCGCGCTCGGCTTCCAGCAGACCGTCAAGACGCTCGGCGAACACAAGCTGCTGTGCATCGACGAGTTCGAGCTCGACGACCCCGGTGACACGGTCCTGGTCTCCACCCTGCTCGGCAAGCTGGTGGACGCCGGGGTGGCGCTGGCCGCCACCTCCAACACGCTGCCCGGCAAGCTCGGCGAGGGCCGCTTCGCCGCCGCCGACTTCCTGCGCGAGATCCAGGGGCTGAGCGCCCACTTCCGTCCGCTGCGCATCGACGGCGAGGACTACCGCCACCGCGGTCTGCCCGAGGCGCCCGCCCCGTACGACGACGAGACCGTCACGCGCACCGCGTACCGCACCCCGGGCGCCTCGCTCGACGACTTCCCCTCCCTGCTGGAGCATCTGTCCAAGGTGCACCCCAGCCGCTACGGCGCCATGTGCGACGGCATCGAGGCGGTCTGCCTCACCGAGGTCCAGGCGGTGCCCGACCAGTCCACGGCCCTGCGGCTGGTCGTCCTCGCGGACCGGCTCTACGACCGTGAGGTGCCGGTGGTGACCTCCGGCAAGGCCTTCGACGAACTGTTCAGCGACGAGATGCTGCGCGGCGGCTACCGCAAGAAGTACTACCGGGCGATCTCCCGGCTGACGGCGCTGGCGCGCGACGCGGGTGCCCTGGTGGCCGAGGCCCGGTAGGGCCTGCCTTACAGATCAGGACGTATCAGCGGCAACACCCGGTTGGTGCCCGTCGGCCGGTTCCCGGCGGCCCGGCGGCATGGTACACACGAGCGGATCACGCCACCTGTCCGCCAACAGGGAGTTGCCCATGTCCGCGACACGACGTCAGATCCTGGCCCGCACCGGCGCTCTGGGGGCCGGAATCGCCTTCTCCGGAAGCCTCACGGAGCTCTTCGCGGGGACCGCGACCGCCCAGAGCATGGGACAGCGCGGCTACGGCCCGCTGGTGCCCGACCCGGACGGCCTGCTCGACCTGCCCCGGGGCTTCCGCTACCGGGTCCTGTCCCGGGAGGGCGATCCGCTGCCCTCGGGGGAGGGCAAGGTGCCCAGCAACTGTGACGGTATGTCGGCCTTCCCCGGCCGCCGTGGTGGCACCCACCTCGTCCGCAACCACGAGAACCGTACGGGCTCCCGCCAGGCCGTCCCCCGGGTCCGCGATCTGACCTACGACCCCGGTGGTGAGGGCGGCTGTACGGCCCTGGAACTCGACCGGGACAACAAGGTCCTCTCGGAGCGGGTCGCCATCGCCGGCACCTCCACCAACTGCGCGGGCGGGCCCACCCCCTGGAACACCTGGCTGACCTGCGAGGAGACCGAGTTCCGGGCCGGTGAGGAGAACTACACCAAGGACCACGGCTTCATCTTCGAGGTCGATCCGTACGATCCCCGGCGCACCGGAGCGGTCCCGCTGACCGCGATGGGCCGCTTCCAGCACGAGGCGATCGCCGTGGACCCCGGCACCGGCATCGTCTACGAGACCGAGGACGCCTTCGAGAAGCCGTTCGGCCTCTTCTACCGCTTTCTGCCCGAAAAGCCGATGGGCGGCCGCGGTTCGCTCCGGGCGGGCGGCCGCCTCCAGGCGCTGCGGGTCCCCGGGGTGCCCGACCTCTCCACCATCCAGCGGCCCGGCACCACCTTCGACCACGTCACCTGGGTGGATGTGCCCGATCCGCTCGCCCGGGAGACCCCGATCCGCTTCCAGGACTTCGGCCCCCAGGGCATCACCCACGCCCAGAAGCTGGAGGGCTGCTACTGGGGCGGCTCCTGCGTCTACTTCGTCTCCAGCTTCGCGCACCGCGAGGACGGCTCGGCGGCCGACCACTACGGCCAGATCTGGAAGTACGACCCGAAGAAGCGGCGGCTCACCCAGGTCGTCGTCTTCGGCCCCAAGACGGATCTCCAGCTCCCCGGCGAGTCCCCCGACAACATCTGCCTCGCGCCCAGCGGCGGCCTGATGGTGTGCGAGGACGGCGAGGGCGCCCAGCACGTCTTCGGCCTCACCCGGCGCGGCGAGGTCTATGCGATGGCGCGCGGCCGGCAGAACATCGGCACCCCGCAGAAGCCGGAGTGGGGCGAGTTCGCCGGCGTGACGTTCTCGCCCGACCACCGGACGATGTATGTCAATTGCTATACGCCGGGGACGACGTTCGCGGTGACGGGGCCCTGGCACCACTGAGGCCCGGTGGGGTGGGGGGAGCAGGCGGACCGCGGCTTTCCGCGGCTTCCCCCCCACCCCCGAACCCACCCCCGCCCCCTCCCCCGAAGGGGGAGAGGGGGAGGGGGCGGGGGAGAGCTCGGCCCTCGCTTCACCCGCGCCGCGAGCTGAGGGCGCACGCGGCCGCTACGGCGGCGGCCGCGATCAGAGCGGTGGCGGCGAGCGGCAGCCAGGGGGTGCTGATCGTCCCGTGGAGGGAGCCGGTGACCAGTCCCGAGACGGCGGCGTTGGCGGGCGAGGCGCCCAGCACCAACAGCAGCAGGGCGGCGAGCAGACCCGCCGGGATGCTCCAGCCGGTGCTGCGCAGCACCGGCCAGTTGCTCAGCGCGCCTACGGCAGTGCCCATCAGCAGGCACACCAGCGCGGCGAGCAGCCCGGCGAGGGCCGCCGGCACGACCGGAACGGCGATCAGCTGGTCGGTGGAGCGCGGGTCCGACAGCAGCACGACCACTGCCGTGCCCACGAGTGCGAGCAGCAGGGCGGCGCCGGCCGCGGTCAGCACACAGGCGAGGTGCACCCGTCCGGGCCCGGCGGCGGCCGCGGCGCAATTGCGGGCGGCCGGCGGCTCGTTGGTGACACAGGTCCGGGTCAGCCATACGGCGGCCGGCAGCAGTCCACTGGCGGCATAGCCGAACCCGTCGAGGATCGGGTCGCCGCTCCGGATGCTGATGGCAAGCCAGGCGGCGTAGAGGATGACCGGCGGCAGCCAGCGGTGCGAGCCGATGAGCAGTGCCGTCTGATAGCGGAGGAGAGCGATCACGGGAGGGGGGCCTCGTGGGGTGCGGGGGCGTCGTCGGTCACAGGAACGGTGCCGGGGGCGGCGGTGACCGCGCGGATGTGCCAGGGCGGACGGGCGGTGAGCAGGGCGCGCAGCAGGGCGTCGGAGTGCACGGCCGGAACCGTCAGCCGGGTCGTCCCGTCCGGTCCGGGCGCGATCTCCGGTCCGCCGGGCAGCTGCGGCGCTCCGGCGGGCGGCAGGCTCCCCGGTGCGCCCTCGGCCTCGATGAGCACGCGGGGACCGGCCGCGGTCTGCGCACCAGCCGCCGGGCCGCTCTCCTCCTGGGTCAGCAGCCGTCCGTCCGCGACCCGGTAGCGGGCATCGGCGGCGCCCGCCAGCCGCTGCGGGTCATGGTCGACGAACACGACGGTGCCGCCGTCCGCGACCCGTTCGGCGACCGCACGGTCGAGCACCTCGCGCGCGCCCCGGTCCAGACCGGTCCAGGCCTCGTCCAGGACCAGGAGGCCGGGCTCGGCGAGCAGCGCCTGGGCGACCGCGACCTTCTGGCTCGTCCCCTTGGACAGCTCGGCCAGCCGGGTGTGCGCATGCCCGGCCGCCCCGAAGCGTTCCAGCCATTCGGTGGCGCGGCGGGCCGCTTCGGGGCCGTGCAGACCATGGATGCGGCCGAGGTGGGTGAGGTAGCCGGCGGCGGTGAAGGGCAGGGCGGCCGGGAAGCGTTCGGGCACATAGGCGGTGCGCGGGCGGCCGGTGATCCGTCCGGTGCTGGGCCGGTCGATCCCGGCGAGCAGCCGCAGCAGGGTGGATTTCCCGCTGCCGTTGGTCCCCTCGATGCGCAGCAGTGCCCGCGGGGGCACGTCGAGATCCACCTCCCGCAGCACCCAGGGGCCGCGCACCCCGTACCGCCGTCCCACCCCGTCGAGCCTCATGCGTTCCGGCACCTCCGCTGCCTCCTGGCGGCCCCCGCCGGTCCCGACGGTAGCCGCAGCGGCCGCCCGGTGCCTGCCCGGGGGCGTGTTTCCCCCGAACGTACGCGCCTCAACTTCCCGCCGGGCGGGCGGCGTTGGCATGCACAGCTGCCGGGCGGCGGCCACGGCGAGGCCGAGGTCGTCGACACCACGCACCTCACGCGCCCGCCCAGGCCGCCCTGCGGATCGCGGAGGCCGTCAAGAGGTGAGGTGGAGCGGGACGGGGCCCTGTCAGTGGCGGCTGGCAGACTGTTCGGGTGACCAGCACCGAGACCGCCGGGGAGCCCGGCAACAGCGCCACCAGCCCCGTCGGGCACGCAGAGACCGACCGGGACGCGGCACCGCAGTTCGTGCTGCCGCTCGTCGTCCGGATCGAGAAGGAGGCGCCGCCGGCGCGTACGGACGCGCTGGAGACGGCGGCGCGCGCGGTGCTGGTGCTGCTGTCGGACGAGCGGTCGGCCGGGGACGGCGAGTGGGCCGCGGCGGTACGGGACTGGCAGGACGCCCGGATCCGGAAGGTGGTGCGGCGGGCGCGCCGCGCGGAGTGGCGGCGGGCCGAGGCGCTGCCGGGCATCACGGTCACCGGCCGCGAGGCCGAGGTGCGGGTCTTCCCGCCGGTGCCGCTGGACGGCTGGCCGAAGGACCTGGCACGCCTGCAGGTCTCGGGCACGGAGCTGGACGATCCGCAGCCGCCCGGACCGCCCGCCGCGGGTCCCGTGCTGTGGTTCAACCCCGAGCTGGAGATGTCGGCGGGCAAGGAGATGGCCCAGGCCGGGCACGGCGCGCAGCTGGCGTGGTGGGAACTCTCCGCCGAGGAGCGGGCGGCCTGGCGCGCGGCCGGCTTCCCGCTCTCCGTGCGGTCCGCCGGGCGCACGGAGTGGGACGCCCTCACCCGCAGCGGTCTGCCCGTGGTGCGCGACGCCGGGTTCACGGAGATCGCGCCCGGTAACACCGTTGTGGTCGAGGGGGACGATCGCTTCTGTCCTCTCCCGCGCGTACGACGGCCGTAGGCGGGCGCCCCTGCGTGCCGATGCGAGACGGGAGCGGCATGGGTGTGAGGTACCGGTACTGCCCAGTTCCCCGCGGGGAGGACCACGCGCCCGCCCGCCCCGACCGTCACACCGGCAGGGAAGGTTCCGCCTCGTAAGCCCGGTGCAGCTGCTTCAGGAAGAGCGGGGCGTCCGGCAGGGGGACCGAGCCGATGCGGTGTACCGGGATTCCCGGGGTCCAGGAGTTCATGACGACCGCTCCGGCCAGCGCGGGCAGCTCGTCGAGGGTGATTTCCTCGGTGCGCTGGGGGACCCCGAGGTGCTCCAGTTGGCGGCGGATGATGCCCATCGTCGTGCCCGTCAGCATGTCGGCGGCAGGCCACACCACGCTGCTGCCGTCCCAGAAGGCCAGGTTCCAAATGGTGGCCTCGCTCAGCCGGCCCCGCCGGTCGACGAAGGCCGCATCGTCACATCCCTCTTCAACGGCCTGGCGGAGGCGATACGTCTTGGCCACCTCGCCGACATGTTTCACGGCCGGGAGTTCCCGTTCGTGCTCGACCGCCGCCAGGGCCAGCGGTCCCTCGGGGCCGGTTGCCGCCGGTGCCGTACGGACCAGCAGCTCAGGCTCCACATCAGGTCCGGCCACGGTGAACTCGCCTGCCGGGGAGTAGACCGTGGCGATCAGCGAGAGGTCGGCCGGACCGGCCCGCAGCGCCGTCCGCAGGTAGGTACGGACCCGGTCGTCGGGTAGTGCCCGCCCGAACATCTCCAGGGAGGCGGACCGCAGCCGCTCCAGGTGGAGGTCCAGGCCCCGGACCCGGCCGTCCCGGACCTGCAGGGCGGTGAAGTGGGCGTAGCCCGCGAAGGCGAGGGGCGCCAGTTCCTCGGCGGTGGCCGCCAGGCCGTTACGTTGAACAACGAAAGACATCGTGCATCACTCCAGCGTCAGCCAGTCATCAGTCAGGCACCTGTGCGGAATACCCGTCCGGCGGACGACGTTAAGGCTTGACACCGATGCGAAGGTCAAGCGCGAAGGCCAAGCGCGAAGGTCCATCACGAAACTCAGAGGCAACGGGCGGAGCACGATGCTGATCGGGGAGTTGTCCCGGCGTACCGGGGTCACGGCACGGTTGCTGCGGTACTACGAGGCGCAGGGCCTCCTGGACGTCAGGCGCGAGCAGAACGGCTACCGGGACTATGACGAGGACGCGGTCGTCACCGTGCGGCACGTGCGTGCCTTGCTGGACGCGGGCCTGTCCACCGAGGTGATCCGTTCGGTGCTGCCATGCGTCCGCGGGGAGGCGCAGGAAGCGCCGGAGTTCGACTGGTGCGCCGACCTGCGGGCCGTCTTCCAAGGTGAAATGACGGCCATGGACGAGCACATGGACAACCTTCGACGCACCCGCGGCACTCTCGCCGGCTATTTGGCACAGTCGCCCGTCGGTCCCACCCGTGGGGCGCCGGCGCGCACCGGCTGAGAGGTGAGCGGGTCCGGGGGCGCCACCGGGCTCTGCGCCCGGTCCGATCAGGCCACCGTCGGGGCGCGGCTCCGGCCGGTCACCGGGGCACAGCGGAGAAGGCCCCCGCGGCCCCGCGGCGGCGACGGTGAAGCTCAAATCAACCTCTGAACTCGGCCGGTGCAGGGTTCGGCCCGCCCTGACGCGGCAGGAGTACCGACACCACGCAGCGAGAGGGGGAGCCATGGAGCGCCTGGGTACGGGAATCGGCTGGCGGCCGGAGATCGCCGCGGAGATCGCGGAGCTGCCCGGGGTGGACTGGGTCGAGGTGGTGGCGGAGAACATCTGCCCGGGCCATCTGCCGTCCGCCCTGCAGGAGTTGCGCGAGCGCGGCACGACCGTGATCCCGCACGGGGTCTCGCTGGGCCTCGGCGGTGCCGACCGTCCGGACCCCGGCCGGCTGACCGCGCTCGCCGAGCGCGCCGAGGCGCTCGGCGCACCGCTGGTCACCGAGCACATCGCCTTCGTCCGGGCGGGCGGGCCGCTCACCGCCTCGCCCCGTATGGAGGCCGGGCATCTGCTTCCCGTACCGCGCACCCGTGACGCACTGGACGTGCTGTGCGAGAACGTACGGATCGCCCAGGACGCCCTGCCGGTGCCGCTGGCGCTGGAGAACATCGCCGCGCTCATCAACTGGCCGGGCGAGGAGCTGACCGAGGGGCAGTTCCTGGCCGAGCTCGTCGAGCGGACCGGGGTGCGGCTGCTCATCGATGTCGCCAACCTCCACACGAACCACATCAACCGCGGCGAGGACCCGGCGGTCGCCCTCGACGAGCTGCCACTGGAGGCCCTGGCCTACGTCCATGTCGCGGGCGGGGTGGAGCGGGACGGGGTGTGGCACGACAGCCATGCCCACCCGGTGACCCGGCCCGTGCTGGACGTCCTCGCCGAACTGTGTGCCCGGACGACCCCGCCCGGGGTGCTGCTGGAGCGGGACGACGACTTCCCCGAAGGCGGGGAACTGGCCGGCGAACTCGATGCGATACGCACCGTACTGAAGGAGGCCCGCCATGACCGGGCGGCTTGAGGCGGTGCCGGAGACCGCGATGGTGCCGGACACCCCACCGATCCCGCAGACCGCACTGGGGCCGGACTCCACACCGGACGCGGGCACCCACCCGGACGCAGGCACCCGACCGGACGCGCCGGCCGAAGTGGGCACCACGAGTGGCGATGCGGGCACCGGCACCGACGCGGCACGCCAGCGGCTGGCACTGGCGCAGACCGCGCTGCTGTCCGCGCTGGTCGCCGGAACACCCGTCCCCGAGGGCTTCGACCGGACCCGGCTGCGGGTGCAGAGTCGGGCGCTGGCCGCCAAGCGGGCCGAGGTGGTCGCCAAGGTCGCGCCCGAGCTGCCCGAGATCCTCGGCGCGGACTACCGGGCCGCCTTTGCGGGGCATGCCCGGAACCGGCCCATGAGCGGCGGCTACCGCCAGGACGCCCTGGACTTCGCGGCGTATCTGCTGGCCCAGGGGCGGCCCGAAGATCAGGCCGCCCGGCGGCAGTTGACGCGCTGGTGGCGGGACCGCGCGGGCCCGAAGCCGCCGTCCGCCCGCCCCGCGGCCCGGCTGGCACGCGCCCTGCGGCTCTTCCGGGGCCCGAGGTGACAGCGATCTCTTAACCACGAGCGGTGCGAGCCGTGGGCGCGGCTCGTCGTCCGGCGCGGCTCGTCGTCCGGGGCGGTTCGAGCTGCGGCGACGGATCCGGCTGCGGCGGCGGATCCGGGCGCGGGGCGTCTGACGCCGGGCAACTGCCCGCATGCTGAGAAACTTTGTGGCGGTCATCGTGCCGCCTCGCATAAAAATACCGACATGTGGCTGCTCTTCCTCCTCGTCGCCTGTTCGGCGGCGGTGCTGTCCTGTGCGCTGCTCTGCCGTGCGGCGGTCGCCGCCGCGCGCGCCACCTCCGGGCCGGCCCCACAGCCGCCGCCGCCCGGCACCGTCCCGGAGACGGCCGCCGTGGGCCGCCGTGGCCCCGGGCTGACCCTGTACGAAATGGCGTACCTCTCCGGCGGCCCGCACCGGCTCGCCGATGTGGTGCTGGTGCTGATGGCCCAGCAGCGACGGCTGCTGCTCGCCGACACCGGCTGGGCCACCGTCGTCGACCCGGTCGGCAAGGACGCCGTCGAGCGCGCCACCCTCAGCGCCATAGGGCCCGACGGGCAGCGCCGCATACCGGCCATACGGGACGCCCTGACCGGCGACGACGCGGTGCGGGAGGTGGCCGACCGGCTGGTGACCGACGGGCTGGCGCTGCCCGTCGCGGTCCGTCCGGGCATCGCCGGTGCCGTCCGCCTGGTGCGGGGCGCCGCTCTCCTGGTACTGCCGGCCGCCGCCGCGTCCTACTGGACGGCACCGGACGGCGCGGACGGCGGGCTGCTCCTGGCCTGGTTCTCGCTGCCGCTGATCCTCACCCTCGGCACCTGGGCCGTGGCCCGCTTCGAGCTCCACCCGTACAGCGACTGGGCCACCACCGCCGGCGAACGGCAACTGCCCGGCATCGGCCACTCCCCCACCACCGCTGCCACGCCCTCCTCCCTCGTCACTCTCGCCCTCCGCGGCCCCGCCGCCCTCACCGATCCCGCCTTGCGCGCGGCGCTCCACTCTTCCGGGGCATAGCCTCCGACACCGGAGCCAGGTGCTTTACAACGACAATCGCCGCCCCAACTATCCCTTTTGTATGCACACACGAAGGGACGGCCAGTGAGAGCACTTGCGTTGTACGGCACCATCGGGTCGCTGATGGTGACAGCCCTCGCCACTGCCCCGGCAGGCGGCGCCACGGGGGCCGCCGCCGCGCCACCCGCACCCGTTGCGCACCGCATCGAATTCGGCCGCTGCGCGGCGGTGGAGCATCTGCCGTCATCCGTCGAGTGCGGCCGGCTCGCCGTTCCTCTCGACTATGCGCGCCCCGACGGCAAGAAGATCCACCTCACCGTCAGCCGGATCCGCGCCACGGCGCGCGGCGAACGGCAGGGCTCCCTGGTCTTCAACCCGGGCGGCCCCGGCGCGTCCAGCATGGAGTTCCCGCTCTACGGGGCGCTCCCCAAGTGGAGCAAGCTGGCCCGCGCCTATGACTTCGTGGGCTATGCGCCGCGTGGTGTGGGCCGCTCCGCGCCGCTGTCGTGCCAGGACCCCAAGGAGTTCGCCAAGGCGCCCTCCGACAGCCGGATGCACCCCGATGCGGCCTTCAAGCGGCAGAAGCGGGCGGAGGCCAAGGAGTACGCCCGCGGCTGCGTCCGCCGGGCCGGCGCGGACCTGCCGTACTACAACTCCGTCAACAACGCCCGCGACCTGGACATGCTGCGGGCCGCGCTCGGCGAGAAGAAGCTGACGTTCATGGGCGCCTCGTACGGGACGTACTTCGGTGCGGTCTATGCGACGCTCTTCCCCGGCCACGTCCGGCGGATGATCTTCGACAGCGTCGTCAATCCCGCGCCCCGGAAGATCTGGTACCGCAACAACCTCGACCAGGACATCGCCTTCGAGCGCCGCTGGGGCGACTGGCTGAGCTGGGTCGCCCGGCACGACAAGCACTACCACCTCGGCACGACCAAGAAGGCGGTGCAGCACTCCTACGACAAGGCCGCGTACAAGCTGCGCCGCAAGCCGCTCAACGGGAAGATCGGCGCCGGCCAGCTGCAGTCGGCGTTCCTCAAGACCGGCTACAACGATGCCTTCTGGCCGATGCGCGCCGAGGCGCTCTCGGGGTATCTGCACGGCGACCCCAAGCCGCTGCTCGCCCAGGCCCTGCCCCGGGCCGCCGGCGCCGCCGCCGACGAGAACAGCAACGCCGTCTACACCGCCGTGGAGTGCAATGACGCGCCCTGGCCGCGCGACTGGGGGACCTGGGACCGGGACAACACCGAGGTCGCCCGGATCGCCCCGTTCGAGACCTGGGACAACGCCTGGATGAATCTGCCGTGCGCCTACTGGCCCGACCGGTCGGCGTCGGCCGCGGCCGAGCTCGACGCCGCGGTGCGCCGCGCGGACCACCCCGCGGCCGGGCAGGACCTGGTGGATGTCGCCGGCCATGCGGCCCGGACCCAGGTAGACGACGCACTCCACGGGCGGCGCGGTCCGCTCGATGTCCACACGGAGCCCGGTGCGCTGCCGCCGGTGCTGCTGCTGGCGGCCGAGCGGGACGCGGCGACGCCGTACCCGGGGGCGCTGGAGCTGCAGCGCCGGCTGCCCGGTTCCTCGCTGGTCACCGAGAACGGGGCGGGCACGCACGGCGTCGCGTTCAACGACAACGCCTGTGTGAACAAGTACGCCGAGGCGTATTTGCTGCACGGGAAGATCCCGGCGCACAAGGTGTACTGCGGGCCGCGCGCGGAGCCGGTGCCGGGTCAGCAGGCGACCCGGGCACAGCACGCACTACCGGGGAAGTAGCCGAGGACCGGTGGCGCCGCGGGCCGTCCCCTAAGGGGCGGCCCGCGGCGCCGTGTCCGGGGTCCCCGGCCGGACGCGCGCGTCCGGTTACGCCAGACCCGCGACCAGCTCGGAGACGGGCTTGCGCCGCCCCGTGTAGAACGGGATCTCCTCGCGGACGTGCATCCGCGCCTCGGAGCCGCGCAGATGACGCATCAGGTCGACGATGCGGTAGAGCTCATCGGCCTCGAACGCCAGCACCCACTCGTAGTCGCCGAGCGAGAAGGACGGCACGGTGTTGGCGCGCACGTCCGGGAAGCCGCGGGCCATCTTGCCGTGGTCGGCCAGCATCCGGCGGCGGTCCTCGTCAGGGAGGAGGTACCACTCGTAGGAGCGCACGAAGGGGTAGACGCTCACATAGGCGCGCGGCTGCTCGTCGGCCAGGAAGGCCGGGATGTGCGACTTGTTGAACTCGGCGGGGCGGTGCAGCGCCATGTTCGACCACACCGGCGTGAGCGCCCGGCCGAGACGGGTCCGGCGGAAGAGGTTGTACGCCTCCTGGAGGGCGTCCGAGCTCTCCGAGTGCCACCAGATCATCAGGTCCGCGTCGGCCCGCAGACCGGACACGTCGTAGGTGCCGCGGACCACCACGTCCTTGGCCGCGAGCTGCGCGAACAGCTCCTCGACCTCGTCGGCGTAACCGCTGCGGTCCTCCGGGAGGACGTCGCGCAGCTTGAACACGGACCAGAGGGTGTAGCGGATGACCTCGTTGAGGTCCTTGGCCTTCTTGCCGGCGTGCGGCACCTTCTCGGGCGCCGCGGGGGTCTGCGGCGCGGAAGCGGGAGTGGAAGCGTCTGTCATGTTGTCCATTCTCACTCGGCGGGGACGGAGTCCGGCGTCAGGGTGCCGAGGAGCTCGTCCGCGGCGCGCCGCGCCGAGCCGATGCAGGCCGGGATGCCGACGCCGTCGTAGACCGCGCCGCACACCCGCAGCGCACCCGGCATCCGGGCGACCGCTTCCCGGATCCTGGCGACCCGCTCCAGATGACCGACGGAGTACTGCGGCAGTCCGCCCTCCCAGCGGGTGACCGTGCTCGCCACCGGCCGGGCGGTCAGGCCGACCGCCGCGCCGAGGTCGGCGAGCGAGAGAGCGACCAGTTCGGAGTCGTCGCGCTGGAGGTCGGCGGTGTCCTGGTAGCGGCCGAGGGAGGTGCGCAGCACGAACAGGTCGGGGTCGGCGGCGTCGATCCACCCCCATTTGTGGCTGGCGAAGGTGGAGGCCTTGATGCGGTGACCGTCGACGGGAGGCACCAGGAAGCCGCTGCCGCCGGGCACCCGGTCCAGGCCGGTGCGGCGGAAGGCCATGGTGACCAGCGCCATCGAGGCGTAGTCGACGGTGTCCAGCGCGGTGGCCGCGGCGGGGCAGTCCGCGCGCAGCAGACCTGCCGCCGCGCCCGCGGGCGCGGCCATGACGACCGCGTCGGCCGCGATCGTCCGGTCGCCGAGGCGGATCCGCCACCCCTCCCCGGCGGCCCACCGGAGCGCCTCGACGGGCGTCCCCAGGAGGATCTCGCCGCCGGCCCGGCGCACGGCGTCGGCGACGGCGAGGGGCAGTGTGCCGATCCCGCCGTCGATGCCCATGAAGACCGGCGGGGTCCGGTCCGGCGGGGCGGTGGCGGCGGCGCGCGCCTGGATGGCCCGTACGCCCTCGATCAGGGAACGCTGCGTCCGGGCCGCCTCGAAGAGCTGCGGGACGGCGGCGCGCATCGAGATGCGGTAGGCGTCGCCCGCGTAGACGCCGCCGAGCAGCGGCTCGACGAGCCGGTCGACGACCTCCCGGCCGAGCCGGGCGGCGACATACTCGCCGACCGCGACATCCTCGCCGGCCTCGGTCCGCGCCAGCGTCTCGTCCTCGGCGATCCGCGCCATCCCGTCCGGCGAGATCACCCCGGACGCGGCGAGCAGACCCAGATCCCCGGGCACACCCATCACATGCCCCTTGGGCATCGGGCGCAGCGCACCGCGGGTCCACAGCGACGCGGTGGCCGTGGCGGGCGGCTGCAGCCGGTCGCCGAGCCCGACGGCGCGCGCGAGGTCCACCGCCTCCGGGCGCCTGGCCAGCATCGATTCGGCGCCGAGATCGACCGGGACGCCCGCGATCGCGCCGGCGTGGAGCTTGCCGCCGAGCCGGCCGGAGGCCTCCAGGACGGTCACCCGGGCGCCGCCTTCGAGCAGCCGGTGCGCGGCCGCCAGTCCGGAGATGCCTCCACCGATGACGACGGCATGACCGGGCCCCCGGCCCGTACGGGTGTGCGCTGCGCTCATGCCCCCACTCTCTCAGAGCCCACCGGCACGACCGTGACCGGATCGCGATGCACGGACGGCAACCCCGGTGGGCCTCGGTCCGTCGAAGAGCCAACAGCGGCACGCCACTTCGAGGGGGAGCTTCATGCAGGGAGCGGTGCGGGCAAGGGGAGCGCGGGGAGTCCGGGCGGGGTGGGCCGCGACGGGTCAGCGGGGCGCCACGGCGGGGGTGCTGCTCGCCGTCTCGCTGGCGGTCGCCGGGTGCAGTGCCTCGGGCGGCGACAGCGCGCAGCACGAGGCGCTGTCCGACAAGGCGCCGGCCGCACCGAGCCGGGCCCCGGGCGAGCGGCAGAGCGGCGGAGCGGCCGCGGACGGCGGCACCGCGCGGCCGGGCAGCCGGGCGGGCCGGGCGCCGAAGGCCGCGCCCTCGCAGATCATCCGGACCGCGACCGTCACCGTGCAGACCGAGGACGTCGCGGCGGCGCTGGCCAGGGCGCGGGCGGCGGTCGACGGCGCGGGCGGTTACGCCGCCGACGAGACCACCGACCGGGACGCCGACGGCCATGACCGGTCGCGGATCGTGCTGCGGGTGCCGCCGGCGGAGTACGACGCGGTGCTGGGGCGGCTGGCCGGGCTGGGCAAGCTGCTCTCCCGTGAGGTCTCGGCGAAGGACGTCACCGACCAGGTGGTCGACACCGACAGCCGGATCAGGTCGCAGCGGGCCAGTGTGTCGCGGGTCCGGGCACTGATGGAGAAGGCCACGACGATCGGCGACATCGTCTCCCTGGAGTCCGAACTGAGCACCCGGGAGGCGAATCTGGAGTCGCTGGAGGCACAGCTGAAGTCGCTCAAGGAGCGCACCGGGATGGCCACCGTCACGCTGCTGCTGCGGCAGCCGGATGCCGCCGCCGAGGAGCGGAACGACGACCGGCCCGCCTCGTTCGGCGAGGCGCTGTCCGGCGGCTGGCACGCCTTTGTGACGGCCGTGCGATGGGTGCTGGTGGCGATCGGGGCGGTGCTGCCGTTCGCGGTGGCCGCGGGCCTGGTGTACGCGCTGTGGCGGCTGTTCCGCGACCGGCTGCCGGTGACCCGGAGCCGGCGGCGGACGTCCGGCGGGCACGCCCCGGCGCCGGCGGACGGCCCGGCGGACGCGCCCGCCGCCACTGAGACGGCCGGAGCGTCCGGCGCGGCCGGGGAAGGTGACCGAGAGCCCCGTTGACAGCGGGCGGCGTCGGGCAAAGACTCATGGTCGGCGGGCGGCGATCTTCGTACCGCCCCACCGACGTCGAGCCGGGACAGCGAGGACAGCGCCTGATGACCGACCCACGCGTACGGGATGTGTACATCGTCGATGCCGTACGGACCCCCGTCGGCAAGTACGGCGGCGCGCTGGCCGGGGTGCGGCCCGACGATCTCGCCGCCCATGTGGTCAAGGCCCTGGTGGACCGCACTCCGGACCTCGATCCGGCGCGGATCGACGACGTCTGCTTCGGCGATGCGAACGGCGCGGGCGAGGACAACCGCAATGTGGCGCGGATGGCGGTCCTGCTCGCCGGGCTGCCGGTGACCGTCCCCGGCGTGACCGTGAACCGGCTGTGCGGCTCGGGTCTGGAGGCGGTCATCCAGGCGGCCCGCGCCATTGCCCACGGCGATGCGCATATCGCGGTGGCGGGCGGGGTGGAGTCGATGAGCCGTGCGCCCTATGTGCTGCGCAAGCCCGAACGGGCCTTCCCCGCGGGCCATCAGGAGATGTTCTCCTCGACGCTGGGCTGGCGGATGGTCAATCCGCGGATGCAGCCCGAGTGGACGGTCGCGCTGGGCGAGGGCGCCGAGCAGATCGCCGACCAGCACGGCATCACCCGCGAACAGCAGGACGTGTTCGCGCTGGCCAGCCACCAGAAGGCGGTGCGTGCCTGGCAGGAGGGCGCCTACGACGCCGAGGTCGTTCCGCTGCCGGATGTGGACCTGGTGCGCGACGAGACGATCCGGGAGGCGTCCTCCCTGGAGTCGCTGTCCAAGCTGAAGCCGGTGTTCCGTACGGCGAGCGAAGCGAGGTGGGGGTCCCCCCAGCCGAAGGCTGGGGGAGGCACGGTCACCGCCGGGAACTCCTCGCCGCTCAACGACGGTGCGGCCGCGCTGCTGCTGGTCGACGAGGAGGGGCTGCGGGCCACCGGCCGGGAGCCGCTGGCCCGGGTCCGCGCGAGCGCGGTGACCGGCATCGAGCCGCAGCTGTTCGGCCTGGGCCCGGTGGAGGCGGTACGGCGCGCGCTGGAGCGCTCCGGGCGCGGCTTCGACGACGTGGCGACCTTCGAGCTCAACGAGGCGTTCGCGGCCCAGGCGTTGGGCTGCATCGGCCAGTGGCCGGAACTCGACCCCGCGGTGGTCAACCCGCGCGGCGGCGCCATCGCCATCGGCCACCCGCTGGGCGCGTCCGGTGCCCGTCTCGCGGGCTCGGTCGCCCACCAACTCGCCGCCCTGGGCTCGGGGACCGGGCTCGCCGCGCTGTGCATCGGCGTGGGCCAGGGACTCGCACTGGTCCTGGAGCGCTGAACAGCCCCGACGGGCCGGCCCGGCCGGTGTCCGCCGCGCGGCGCAGGCCCTGGCCACCCCCGCGGACGCCGTGCGGGCCGTAACGTGGCGAACCGGGGCGGACGGCGACCCGGCGGTGGCACCGCACTCACTCGACGAAGCACCACCCGACGAAGGGGCACACGGCATGGCGGCGGAGCGGCTGGTGGTGGTCGGGGGCGACGCGGCGGGGATGGCCGCGGCATCGCAGGCACGCCGGCTGCGGAAACCCGGCGAGCTGGCGATCACCGCGTTCGAGCGCGGCCACTTCACCTCGTACTCCGCCTGCGGCATCCCGTACTGGGTGGGCGGCGACGTCGACGGCCCGGACGCGCTGATCGCCCGTACGGCCGAGGAGCACCGCGCGCGGGACATCGATCTGCGGATGCGCACCGAGGTCACCGAACTCGACCTGGACCGCGGCCGGGTGCGTACCCGGGAGCTGGACAACGGCGGCCGGGAGTCATGGACCGGCTTCGACAAGCTGGTGCTGGCGACCGGAGCGCGGCCGCTCCGCCCCGACCTGCCGGGGATCGACGCGCCGGGCGTGCACGGTGTGCAGACCCTCGACGACGGCCAGGCCCTGCTGGACACCCTCGACGCCTCGTCCGGCCGGCGGGCGGTCGTCGTGGGCGCGGGCTACATCGGGGTGGAGATGGCCGAGGCGCTGATCCTTCGCGGCTACGCGGTCACCGTTCTGGAGCGGAGCGACCAGCCGATGTCCACCCTGGACCCGGACATGGGCGCACTCGTCCATGAGGCGATGTGCGGTATGGGCATCGAGACGGTGCGCGGGACGACCGTCACCGGGGTGCTGACGGACACGGACGGGCGGGCCCGCGCGGTCACCACCGAGGACGCCGAGTACCCGGCGGATGTGGTCGTGCTGGGCATGGGCGTCCGTCCCGAGACCACGCTCGCCGCCGCGGCCGGGCTGCCGCTGGGCGAGTCCGGCGGGCTGCTCACCGATCTCGCGATGCGGGTCCGCGGCCAGGACCACGTCTGGGCCGGCGGCGACTGTGTGGAGGTCCTGGACCTGGTCTCCGGGCGCACCCGCCATATCGCGCTGGGCACCCACGCCAACAAGCACGGGCAGGTCATCGGCGCCAATGTGGGCGGCGGCTACGCCACCTTCCCCGGTGTCGTCGGCACGGCCGTCAGCAAGGTCTGCGATCTGGAGATCGCCCGGACGGGGCTGCTGGAGCGCCAGGCGCACGCCGCCGGACTGCGCTTCGTCACGGTGACCGTCGAGGCCACCAACCGCGCAGGCTACTACCCCGGCGCCCGCCCCATGCACGTCAAGATGCTCGCCGAGCGCCGTACGGGCCGGTTGCTGGGGGTGCAGATCGTCGGCCGCGAGGGCGCCGGCAAGCGGGTGGACATCGCGGCGGTGGCGCTCACGGCCGGAATGACGGTGGAGCGGATGACCGCCCTCGACCTCGGCTACGCCCCGCCGTTCTCCCCGGTCTGGGACCCCGTCCTGGTGGCGGCCCGCAAGGCATCGGGCGCCGTACGCGACGCCGGAGCCTGACGCCGCCGTACAGCGCCCGCCCGCCCCGGCTCAGTCGTCGTCCTCGCCGTACCCGTCCTCCGCGGCCTCGTCCCTGGCGTCCTCGTGGTGGTGCGGAACGCGCTCGGGAATGCCCCTCCGGTGTGCCGGGGCGATGATCTCGACGACGCCCCGGGGGGGCGGGTGCGGTACCGCTCAGCGCGCCGTCTGCGTGTGCACGTACTCGACCAGGCGGGTCAGCGCGTCCGGGTCGGTGGTGGGCAGCACGCCGTGGCCGAGGTTGAAGATGTGCCCCTCCAGGCCGGCGGCCGCGTCGAGGACCTCACGGGCCTTGGTCTCGACGGCCTCGCGGGGGGCGAAGAGCACGGCCGGATCGATATTGCCCTGGAGCGCCTTGCCGGGGCCGACGCGGCGGGCCGCCTCGTCCAGCGGGACCCGCCAGTCGACGCCGACGACATCCGCGCCCGCCTCGCCCATCAGGCCGAGGAGTTCCCCGGTGCCGACACCGAAGTGGATCCGCGGGACGCCCAGACCCTCGACCGCACGGAAGACCTTGGCGGAGGCCGGCATCACGGAGCGGCGGTAGTCGGCCGGTGAGAGCGCGCCGACCCAGGAGTCGAAGAGCTGCACCGCGCTCGCCCCGGCCGCGATCTGGACCTTGAGGAAGGCGGCGGTGATGTCGGCGAGCCGGTCCAGGAGGTCGGCCCACAGCTGCGGGTCGCCGTACATCATCGCCTTGGTGCGCTCGTGGTTGCGCGAGGGGCCGCCCTCGACGAGGTAGCTGGCGAGCGTGAAGGGCGCACCGGCGAAGCCGATCAGCGGGGTGCCGCCCAGCTCGCGGACGAGCATGCCGATGGCCTCGGTGACGTAGGCGACGTCGCCGGGCTCCAGGCTGCGCAGCTGCTCCAGATCGGCGCGGGTGCGGATCGGGTTCTCGACGACCGGGCCGATACCGGGCTTGATGTCGAGGTCGATGCCGATGGCCTTGAGGGGGACGACGATGTCGCTGAAGTAGATGGCGGCGTCGACGTTGTGGCGGCGCACGGGCTGCAGCGTGATCTCGGTGACCAGCTCGGGCCGCATGCACGAGTCGAGCATCGCGATGCCCTCGCGGACCTTGCGGTATTCGGGCAGTGAGCGTCCGGCCTGGCGCATGAACCACACCGGGGTGTGCGGCACCGGCTCCCGCCGGCATGCCTTGAGGAAAGCCGAGTCTTCCGTACCGGTCTGCTGCTGGCCCGCGGGGCTTAGGTTGGCGCTCACGCCCCAAATCTTCGCACGACGGCCCACCCGCCGATCGGGGCAGGTGGCCGATATCTCCGCATGCGCCCGGGGGCACCTCCGAATGGGCGACGCGCGCACCGGGTGTCCTCCCCGTATGCGGGCCCGGTTCCGCCTAATCTTCCGGGCATGGCTGCGGCTCATGAACACCTCGCGGACAGCGCGGACGAGGCCCCGATCCCCTTCCGTCAGGCGGTCGAAGCGCTCCGCGCGGCACGGCTGCGGCCGGAGATCGAAATCGATCCGACGCCCGCCCCGAAACGGCTCGCCCCGTTCGCGTACGCGCTGGAGGCGGCGGTCGTCGAGCGCGGCGCGGGTCCGGACGGCGAGGACCGGGATCTGGCGGACGGGCGGCTGGTGGTGCTGCACAACCCGGCCGGGGACGAGACCTGGCAGGGCACGTTCCGTGTGGTGACGCTGGCGCGAGCCGAGCTGGAGCCGGAGATGGGCGCCGATCCGCTGCTGCCGGAGGTGTCCTGGTCGTGGCTCACGGGCGCACTGGACGCGCGCGGGGTGCACTACGGCGCGCCGAGCGGGACGGTCACCCGGGCCGGCTCGTACTACTTCGGCGGGCTCGCGGCGCGTGAGCCGGCGACCCAGATCGAGATCCGGGCGTCCTGGACGCCTGCCGAGGGCCCCGGCGGGGTGCCGGATCTGGCGGCGCACCTGTCGGCCTGGTGCGATCTGCTGTGCCAGGTGGCGGGTCTGCCGCCGGCCCCGCTCGACATGACGACGCGCGGCGGGATCGTCCCGCTGCCCCAGCGCCGCGGCGCACAGCCGCGCTGACCTCGGCGTTCCCCACGGCCGGGCCGCGGTGACCGTACTCCGGCACCCCGGTCCCGGTGATCCTTCCGCTGCCCGGCGCCCGCCGTGCCGTCTCCACCTGTCGAGGTCCGCTGTGGTGGTCCGGGCGGCTTCGCGTACGGCTCTGATCACCTCGGTGCGTACTGGGGATAGACCCTGATCGATCATGCATCCGATTTGCCCGAATTGCCCCTAACTAAATCGTGATCAAAGTCTAAAGTCCCGCCGGATTACTGCCGAAGAGGTCAGTGACCCTTCAAACACGGATCATTCCGGCTCCCCCCAGCCGGCTTCCGTCCCCCGCCACTCCCCCAGGAGGCCCGGTGTCTGTTCTCCTCGAGCAACCTTCGAGCCTGGTCGCCTACCGCCCGAACAAGCCGACGGCCATGGTCGTCGTGGCCGACCCTCGCGTCCGCTCCACCGTCACCCGCCACCTGTGGGCCCTCGGAGTGCGCGACGTGATCGAGGCGTCGTCCATCGCGGAGGCCCGTCCCCGCGTCGGCAACCCGCGCGACATCTGCGTTGCCGACGTCCACCTTCCCGACGGCTCCGGCCTCACGCTGCTGTCGGAGACCCGGGCGGCGGGCTGGCCCAACGGCCTCGCGCTGTCCGCGGCCGACGACATCGGTGCCGTACGCAACGCCCTGGCCGGCGGCGTCAAGGGCTATGTCGTCACCGGCACCCGCACCAACCTGGGCCTTCCCGGCCGCCCCGGCGCCTCACCCATCGGCGCCAACGCGGCCCGTATGCAGCGCCGTCCTCCGGGTGCCCCCGGTCACCCGGGCGGCTACCGGGAGCTGTCGGGACGCGAGGTCGAGGTGTTGCGGCTGGTGGCGGAGGGCCAGTCCAACAAGGCCATCGGTGTCTCGATGGGGCTGTCGGCGCTGACCGTCAAGAGCCATCTCGCCCGCATTGCCCGCAAGCTCGGCACCGGCGACCGGGCCGGAATGGTGGCGGTCGCCCTGCGTACCGGCATCATTCACTGACCGTCCACACGACCGGCTCGCCCGTCGAGGGAACGTTCCCTCGACGGGCGACGTGCATACACAGATACCCTTGACTGGTGACCGACGCCCAAAAGACCGCAGCAGACACGACACTGCGAGCAGCCGGAGACTCGCCTCCGGACCCCCGACCGGCGCCGGTCCCTCTTCTGGAGCCCCGCGAGGGCATCCCCCCGGTGACCGCCACGGACGACGCACTCGCCGAGGTCGTGGCCGCCTTCGCGGCCGGTACGGGCCCGGTGGCCGTCGACGCCGAGCGGGCCTCCGGCTACCGCTACGGCCAGCGCGCCTACCTCGTACAGCTGCGCCGCGAGGGCGCCGGCAGCGTACTGATCGACCCGGTCGGCTGCCCCGACCTGTCGGCGCTGGGGGAGGCGATCGGCGACGCCGAGTGGGTGCTGCACGCCGCCACCCAGGACCTGCCGTGTCTGCGTGACATAGGGATGGTCCCCACCCGGCTGTTCGACACCGAGCTGGCCGGGCGGCTGGCCGGCTTCGCCCGGGTCGGACTGGGCGCCATGGTCGAGAACGTCCTCGGCTTCGCCCTGGAGAAGGGCCACTCCGCCGTCGACTGGTCCACCCGCCCGCTGCCCGAGCCCTGGCTGCGCTATGCCGCGCTCGATGTAGAGCTGCTGGTGGATCTGCGGGACGCGCTGGAGGAGGAGCTGACGCAGCAGGGGAAGCTGGAGTGGGCCCGGCAGGAGTTCGCGGCGATCGCCGCCGCTCCCCCGCCGCCGCCCCGCAAGGACCCCTGGCGCCGTACCTCCGGTATGCACAAGGTCCGCCGGCGCCGCCAGATGGCGGTCGTACGGGAGCTGTGGACGGCCCGTGACCAGGTCGCCCAGCGGCGCGATGTCTCGCCCGGCAAGGTGCTCGGGGACGCCGCGATCGTGGAGGCGGCGCTGAGCCTGCCGCCCAACAGCCATGCGCTGGCGGGGCTGCACGGCTTCGGACACCGGATGGGCCGCCGGCAGCTGGAGCAGTGGCAGGCCGCCGTGGACCGCGCCCGCGCGCTGCCCGAGAGCGAGCTGCCGCAGCCCGGCCAGCCGCTCAACGGCCCCCCGCCGCCCCGCGCCTGGGCCGACAAGGACCCGGCCGCCGCGGCCCGGCTGTCGGCCGCCCGTGCGGCGGTCACCGCGCTCGCCGAGAGCCTGAATCTCCCGCAGGAGAACCTGATCACTCCGGACACGGTGCGCCGGCTGTGCTGGGAGCCGCCGGCCGAGCCGACCCAGGAGTCGGTCGCCGAGGTGCTGTCGGGCCACGGCGCCCGCCCCTGGCAGATCGAGCAGGTCGCGCCGCTTCTCACCCAGGCGCTGCTGACGGACCCCAGCTGACGCACACGCCCCGGGCGGAGGAGGGCTCCGGCCCGGGGCACGGTCGAACGGTCACTCAGTCCTGATCGATGTTCATCCACAGGACCTTGCGGTTGGTCGCGTCGATCTCGTACGTCGTCTCGTACCAGTCGTCGGTGGTCACCACGCCCACCGTCCAGGCCACGGTGTCGTTGTTGTTGCCGTGGTCGGCGTCGCCGAGCTCGATGGTGGTGACGGTGCCCTTCGTCTTCTCGGTGGCCGTCTGCGCGGCCTGCTGGGCCGTGACGGTGGCCTTGGTCAGCCGGGCGGCCAGCTCCTGCTTGTCCTCGGGGTCGTCCGACTGGGGGCGCGGCTGCTCCGCCTTGCCGGAGACCGCGTCGACCCGCACGGCGTAGGCCGCCCCGTCGGTCGTCGCCACCACGGTGTCCCAATAGGGGCTGGCGGGCGTCCCCTTGAGTTCCGCTGCGATCGCCTCCGAGGACGGGACGGCCGCGATCGCCGCCTTCAGCGCCTGCCCGTAGTCCACCTTGGCCTTGGGGACCAGGGCCTTGCGCCGGGCCTGGTCCGCGTTGAGCGAGCCGGTCGGGGAGGCGGGGGCGGTGGCCGGGACCGCCCCCGAGGGGGCCCCGCTCTTCTGGGGGCTTCCCGTGTCGTTGCCGCTGTTTCCGCAGCCCGACAGCAGCGCGCCCGCGGCGGCGACGGCACAGACCAGTCCGATCGTGCGCGGCCCCGCCGGACGCCCGCGCCGGACCACGACACCACTCCTGTTCGTATCCATATGGGCACTTTAGGTGTGTGATGGGATGAATTGCTCCAAGACCCGACGGCATTCAGCCCTTTTCGATCACCGGTTTCCGCCGGTTGCGGCGTGGTCGCCCGGCAGCCGGGGCCTTTGCCGGGTGTGACCTTCAACGCTCCGGGCGGTGGGGGTGTGCAGCTTGGTTACCCGTAAGTAGCATGTCGGTGTGAAGCGCCCCGCGGGGCGCCCCGCAGCAGCAGTGCCATCCCGCACCTGGAGGAGAGCCAACGTGCCTCGTACCGCTAGGGACGTCGTCTTCGTCGACGGCGTCCGCACCCCGTTCGGCAAGGCGGGCCCGAAGGGCATCTACCACGAGACCCGCGCCGACGATCTCGTCGTGAAGGCCATCCGGGAGCTGCTGCGCCGCAACCCGGCCCTGGACCCCGCGAAGATCGACGAGGTCGCCATCGCCGCGACCACCCAGATCGGTGACCAGGGCCTGACCATCGGCCGCACGGCCGGCATCCTCGCGGGCCTCCCGCAGTCCGTCCCCGGCTACTCCATCGACCGCATGTGCGCCGGTGCGCTGACCGCCGTCACGGCGACCGCCGGCTCCATCGCCTTCGGTGCGTACGACGCCGTCATCGCCGGCGGTGTCGAGCACATGGGCCGCCACCCCATGGGTGAGGGAGTCGACCCGAACCCGCGGTTCGTGAGCGAGAAGCTCGTCGACCAGTCGGCCCTGTTCATGGGCATGACGGCGGAGAACCTCCACGACCGCTACCCGCACATCACCAAGCAGCGCGCCGACGAGTACGCCGTGCGCTCGCAGGAGAAGGCGGCGAAGGCGTACGCGAACGGGAAGATCCAGCAGGATCTGGTACCGATCTCGGTGCGCAACACCAACGCGGAGGTCGGCGAGACGGGCTGGGGCCTGGTCACCGCCGATGAGCCGATGCGTCCGGGGACGACCCTGGAGAACCTCGCCGGCCTCAAGACGCCGTTCCGTACGCACGGCCGCGTCACCGCCGGTAACGCCGCTGGTCTCAACGACGGTGCCACCGCCTCGATCATCGCCTCCGAGGACTTCGCCCGGGAGCACGACCTCCCGGTCAAGATGCGCCTGGTCTCCTACGCCTTCGCCGGCGTCGAGCCCGAGGTCATGGGCTACGGCCCGATCCCGGCCACCGAGAAGGCCCTCGCCAAGGCGGGCCTGGGCATCGAGGACATCGACCTGTTCGAGGTCAACGAGGCGTTCGCCGTGCAGGTGCTCGCCTTCCTCGACCACTACGGCATCGCCGACGACGACGCGCGCGTCAACCAGTACGGCGGCGCCATCGCCTTCGGCCACCCGCTGGCCTCCTCCGGCGTGCGGCTGATGACCCAGCTGGCCCGGCAGTTCGAGGAGCAGCCGCAGGTCCGCTACGGCCTGACCACCATGTGCGTCGGCTTCGGCATGGGCGCGACGGTCATCTGGGAGAACCCGAACTTCGACGGAGGCAGCAAGTGAGCGAGCGCAGCGAGCGAACCATGGAAAGGTGCAGCATGTGCGCATGCTCGACCAAGCGAAGCGAGGGAGCGGCATGAGCAACCCCACCACCGCCGAGCTACTGAAGGGTGCGGCCGAGCTGTTCCCCGACGAGGTCGTCACGTCGGCGCACGTCCGCCACCTCGATCTGCCGTACGGCGCGGGCCGGTTCGCGCTGATCACACTCGACAACGGCTTCGACCACACCAAGCCGACCACCTTCGGTCCGGGCTCGCTGGCGAACCTCAACGCCGCGATCGACCAGGTCGAGAAGGAGGCCGCGGACGGCGACATCGTCGGCGTCGGCCTCACCGGCAAGCCGTTCATCTTCGCCGTCGGCGCCGACCTCAAGGGCGTCGAGCTGCTGAAGAAGCACGAGGACGCACTGGCCATCGGCAAGGGCGGCCACGAGGTCTTCAAGCGGCTCGCGAAGCTCGCCGTGCCGACCTTCGCTTACTACAACGGTGCCGCCATGGGCGGTGGCGTCGAGGTCGGTCTGCACTGCTCGTACCGCACGGTCTCCCAGGCCGCGCCCGCCTTCTCGCTGCCCGAGGTCTTCCTCGGTCTCGTCCCGGGCTGGGGCGGCTGCGCACTGCTGCCGAACCTCATCGGCGCGGAGAAGGCCGTCTCGGTCATCATCGAGAACTCGCTCAACCAGAACAAGCAGCTCAAGGGCCAGCAGGTCTTCGACCTCGGCATCGCGGACGCGATCTTCGAGGGTGCGGACTTCCTGGAGCAGTCGCTGATCTGGACGGCGAACGTCCTCAAGGGCGACGTCACCGTCGAGCGCCCCGAGGTCGACCGCGGTGAGGCCTGGGACCAGGCCGTCGCCAAGGGCAGGTTCATCGCCGACGGCAAGGTGCACGGCGCCGCCCCGGCCGCCTACCGCGCGCTCGACATCATCGCCGCCGCCAAGAACGGCGACCTGCAGGCCGGTTTCGACGCCGAGGACCAGGCCCTGGCGGACCTGATCATGGGTGGCGAACTCCGCGCCGGCATCTACTCGTTCAACCTGGTGCAGAAGCGGGCCAAGCGCCCCGCCGGTGCGCCGGACAAGAACCTGGCGCGTCCGGTCAGCAAGGTCGGTGTCGTCGGCGCCGGTCTGATGGCCTCGCAACTGGCCCTGCTGTTCCTGCGCCGCCTGGAGGTGCCGGTCGTGCTGACCGACATCGACCAGGAGCGCGTCGACAAGGGTGTGGGCTATGTCCACGCCGAGATCGACAAGCTGCTCGGCAAGGGCCGCATCAACCAGGACAAGGCCAATCGCCTCAAGGCCCTGGTCTCCGGTGTCCTCGACAAGGCCGAGGGCTTCTCCGACGCCGACTTCATCATCGAGGCGGTCTTCGAGGAGATCGGCGTCAAGCAGACGGTGTTCGCGGAGGTGGAGGCCGTCGCCCCGGCGCACGCGATCCTCGCCACCAACACCTCCTCGCTGTCGGTCACCGAGATGGCCTCGAAGCTGAAGCACCCCGAGCGGGTCGTCGGCTTCCACTTCTTCAACCCGGTCGCGATCCTGCCGCTGCTGGAGATCGTCCGCGGTGAGAAGACCGACGACGCCTCGCTGGCCACGGCCTTCGGCGTCGCCAAGAAGCTGAAGAAGACCGCGGTGCTGGTGAAGGACGCCCCGGCGTTCGTCGTCAACCGCATCCTGACCCGCTTCATGGGCGAGATCCAGAACGTCATCGACGAGGGCACCCCGGTCGACGTCGCCGAGAAGGCCATCGAGCCGCTCGGTCTGCCGATGTCGCCGCTGGTGCTGCTGGAGCTGGTCGGCCCGGCGATCGGTCTGCACGTGTCGGAGACCCTGAACCGCTCCTTCCCGGACCGCTTCACGGTCTCCCCGAACCTCAAGGCCGTCGTCGAGGCCGGCAAGCGCGGCTTCTACGTCTACGACTCCGGCAAGCCGGAGCTGGACCCCGAGGTCGCCGCGCTCCTCAAGCAGGGCGACTCGGTGCTGACGGAGGACCAGGTCCGCGACCGTGTCCTGGACGCGGTGGCGCAGGAGATCGGCCTGATGCTGGACGAGGGCGTGGTCGCCGAGGCGCAGGACATCGACCTGTGCCTGATCACCGGCGCCGGCTGGCCATTCCACCTGGGCGGCATCACGCCGTACCTGGACCGCGCGGGCGTCTCCGAGCGAGTGACCGGCAAGAAGTTCCTGGCCCCGGGAGTCGCGAGCGTGCCCGCGTAAGGGTGCACAGCTGACAGCGGAAGGCGCGGGCCGGCTCGGCGGAGCCGGTCCGCGCCTTTGTGTGCCGGGGTACGGCCGCGGCCCGGCGTGGGAGGGTGGCGGCATGGATTCCTTGGTCATTGTCGATGCCGCGAATGTCGTCGGTTCGGTGCCCGACGGCTGGTGGCGGGACCGGCACGGCGCGGCGGAGCGGCTGCGCGACGCGCTGCCCGCGTACGTCACCCGGGGGCTGCCGGGGCTGGCGACACCGCCCCTGGAGATGGTCCTGGTGGTGGAGGGCGCGGCGCGGCGGGTCGAGTCCGTCGAGGGCGTCCGGGTGGTGCCGGCGGACGGCAGCGGCGATGACCGGATCGTGCAGCTGGTGGCGGACGAGTGCGGCGGGCGGGACTGTCTGGTGGTCACCGCGGACCGCGGGCTGCGGGAGCGGGTCCAGGCGCTGGGCGCACGGGTGACGGGGCCGCGGGCCGTATGGGGCCGGGGGCGCGGCGAGGCGTAGATACGGCGAAGCCCCGTACACCGCGCGGACGCGGCACACGGGGCCGGGCGGAGGAACCGGGCGGGCCTCCGGCGCCGTCAGTCCTCGGCGGCCTCGCGGGTGCGCATGCCGAGGCGGCTGTGCTTGCGCCCGTACAGGAAGTAGATGACGAAGCCGGCCACCATCCAGAACGCGAACCGGACCCAGGTCTCCGCGGGCAGATTGAGCATCAGCCACACCGAGGCCGCCACCGAGAGCACCGGCACCAGCGGCACCAGCGGGGTGCGGAAGGAACGCGGCAGATCGGGCCGGGAGCGGCGGAGCAGGATGACGCCGACCGCGACCACGACGAACGCGAACAGGGTGCCGATATTGACCAGTTCGGCGAGTTCGTCGATCGAGGTGAAGCCGGCGACGACGGCGACGACGACACCCAGCGCGATGGTCGACCGGTAGGGGGTACCGAACCGCGGATGGGACTTCGAGAAGACCCGCGGCAGCAGCCCGTCCCGGCTCATCGCGAAGAACACCCGGCTCTGGCCGAGCAGCAGGATCATGCTGACGGAGGTCAGGCCGACGGCGGCGCCGAAGCTGATCACGCCCGCGAAGAAGGGGTGCCCGAGGTCCTTGAAGGCATCGGCGAGCGGGGCGTCGGTGGAGAGCTCGCTGTACTTCTGCATACCGGTCACGACGATCGACACGGCCACGTAGAGGATGGTGCAGATGGCCAGTGAGCCGAGGATGCCGCGCGGCACATCGCGCTGCGGGTTGCGGGTCTCCTCGGCGGCGGTGGCCACGATGTCGAAGCCGATGAAGGCGAAGAAGACCACGGCCGCCGCGGCGAAGATGCCCATGGTGCCGAAGTTGGCCGGGGTGAAGCCGAACATCAGCTGGGCCAGCGGCGCGTTCAGTCCGCCGCCGGCTTCAGTGGACTCGCTGGGCGGGATGAACGGCGTGTAGTTGGCGCCGTTGATGAAGAAGGCACCGGCGACGATGACCAGCAGGACGACGGTGACCTTGATCGCGACGACCACCGCCGTCACCCGCGAGGACAGCTTCGCCCCGAGCACCAGGATGCCGGTCAGCACCAGTACGAGGAGGAAGGCGAGCAGATCGAAGCCGAACTGCCCCTCATGGGTGCCGGACAGGCCGGCGGGCAGATGCAGCCCGGCGGAGTCCAGCAGGGAGCGCACATAGCCGGACCAGCCGACCGCGACCACCGCACAGCCCAGGGCGAGTTCCAGGATCAGGTCCCAGCCGATGATCCAGGCGGGCAGCTCGCCCAGTGAGGCGTACGAGAAGGTGAAGGCCGACCCGGCGACCGGCACGGTGGAGGCGAACTCCGCGTAACACAGCGCCGCCAGCGCGCAGACCACACCCGCGACGACGAAGGACAGCGCGACGGCGGGGCCGGCCTGCTCCTTGGCGATTTTTCCGGTGAGGACGAAAATGCCGGTGCCGATGACGACACCGACACCGAAGACCGTCAGATCGAGCGCCGACAGGGACTTCTTGAGCGTGTGCTCCGGCTCCTCGGTATCCAGGATCGACTGTTCCACGGACTTCGTCCGGAACAGGCCGCGACTGCGGCGTGAATCATGTGGTGTGCCGTGCTGTGTGCTCATGGGCGAACCTCCGCCTGGACGACCCTCGCAACTCTCCTGAACTGACCGAGTCTCCGCAATGCCGGGAAACAGTCAGCTTCGGCGGGCCTCCGGACGGCGGGGATTCACCCGATGGGGTGCGGCCGTACGTATGCCGATGGGCCGGGCGGAACATCCGTACGGATGACCGGCCGGCCCATCGTGCCGTCTGCGGAATCAGTCGCGGGCGGCCTCGGCCGGCTCGGCCGCACCCTTGGCGCGGGCGGCCTCGGAGGCGTCCGCGCCGCCGTCAACCGGACGGAGCGGGGACTGGGACAGCCCGTCGATCTTGGAGACCAGGCCGGTCACCTGGCGGGCGATGTCCGGCGCGGTGAGCCCGATCTCCGCCATGACCTCCTTGCGGGAGGCGTGGTCGAGGAACCGCTCGGGGATGCCGAAGTCGCGCAGCGGCAGATCCACACCGGCGTCACGCAGCGCCTGGGCGACGGCCGAACCGACGCCGCCGGAACGGACGTTGTCCTCGACCGTGACCACGACCCGGTGCTTGGCGGCCAGCCCCGGCAGCGCCGCGTCGACCGGCTTGACCCAGCGGGGGTCGACGACAGTGGTGGAAATACCCTGCTTGTCCAGGAGGTCGGCGATCTCCAGGCACATCGGGGCGAGCGCGCCGACGGACACGAGGAGGACGTCGGGCCGGGTGACGCCCTCGGCGGGCTCGCGCAGCACGTCCATGCCGCCGATCCGTCCGACGGCCTCGACCGCGGGGCCGACGGCGCCCTTGGAGTAGCGCACCACGGTGGGCGCGTCGTCGACGTCGACGGCCTCGCGCAGCTGGGCGCGGACCTGGTCGGCGTCGCGCGGCGCGGCGATCCGCAGACCGGGCACGACCTGCAGGATCGACATGTCCCACATGCCGTTGTGCGAGGCGCCGTCGGTGCCGGTGACCCCGGCCCGGTCCAGCACGAAGGTGACACCGCACTTGTGCAGCGCCACATCCATCAGGACCTGGTCGAAGGCGCGGTTGAGGAAGGTGGCGTAGACGGCGAAGACCGGGTGCAGACCGCCGGTGGCCATGCCCGCCGCGGAGACCGCCCCGTGCTGCTCGGCGATGCCGACGTCGAAGACGCGGTCGGGGAAGGCCTTGGCGAACTTGTCCAGTCCGACGGGCTGGAGCATGGCCGCCGTGATGGCGACGATGTCCTTGCGCTCCTTGCCGAGCTCGACCATCTCGTCACCGAAGACGGACGTCCAGTCCTTGCCGCCCGAGGAGATGGGCAGGCCGGTGTCGGGGTGGATCTTGCCGACCGCGTGGAAGCGGTCCGCCTCGTCCTGGAGGGCGGGCTGGTAGCCGCGGCCCTTCTCGGTGAGGCAGTGGACGATGACCGGGCCGCCGAAGCGCTTGGCGCGCGTCAGGGCGGACTCCAGCGCCTCGATGTCATGGCCGTCGATCGGGCCGACGTACTTCAGGCCCAGGTCCTCGAACATGCCCTGCGGGGCGATGAAGTCCTTGAGGCCCTTCTTGGCACCGTGCAGCGTCTCGTAGAGCGGCTTGCCGACGACCGGCGTGCGCTCCAGCAGGTCCTTGCCGCGGGCCAGGAAACGCTCGTAGCCGTCCGTGGTGCGCAGCGTCGCCAGGTGGTTGGCCAGGCCGCCGATGGTCGGGGCGTAGGAGCGCTCGTTGTCGTTGACGACGATGACGAGCGGGCGGTCCTTGGCGGCGGCGATGTTGTTGAGCGCCTCCCAGGCCATACCGCCGGTCAGCGCGCCGTCACCGATGACCGCGGCGACCCGGTTGTCCGAACCACGCACCTCGTTGGCCTTCGCGATGCCCTCGGCCCAGCCCAGCACCGTGGAGGCGTGGCTGTTCTCGATGATGTCGTGCTCGGACTCGGCACGGGAGGGGTAGCCGGACAGGCCGCCCTTCGCCTTGAGCTTGGAGAAGTCCTGACGACCGGTGAGCAGCTTGTGGACGTAGGACTGATGCCCGGTGTCGAAGAGGACCTTGTCCTTCGGGGAGTCGAAGACGCGGTGCAGGGCGATGGTCAGCTCGACCACGCCGAGGTTCGGGCCGAGGTGTCCGCCGGTCTTGGACACCGCATCGACAAGGAAGGTACGGATCTCCCCCGCCAGCTGCTCGAGCTGCTCCGGGCCCAGTCGGTCCAGATCGCGCGGTCCCCTGATACGGGAAAGCAACGCCCTCCCGTCGCCCGCCACCACCCCGGCCGGACACGCTTTGCGCGGCACCTCCTGCACCCCTGCCTCCTTGCTGCTTGCTGCCGTGGATCGAGCTTGCCGATCAGACGAGTCTAATGTTGCGTCCGCCGCGGCGACGCCCGGGCCTTGCGATGTATGTCACTCGGGTGACATGGGGCCCGGCACGCCGCACGGCGTACGGCGCCGCACACGGAGGGGCCCCCACCGGATGATGCCCGGTGGGGGCCGGCGCCGTCGGACGACCACCGCGGTCAGGTACGTCCGGCCGTTTTCTGCGTCCGGCGGGAGACCGAGTCGATGACCACGGCGGCGAGCAGGACCGCGCCGGTGATCATGTACTGGATCTCACTCGCCATGCCGAGCAGGTTCAGGCCCTGCTGGATCGACTGGATGACCAGCATGCCCAGCAGCGCGGACCAGATCTTGCCACGTCCGCCGAAGAGGCTGGTACCACCGATGACGGCCGCCGCGATGACGTTCATCAGGGTGTTGCCGGAGCCCAGGTTCTTGGTGGCCCCACCGGAGAGGCTGGCGATGAACAGTCCGCCGAAGGCCGCGAGCATGCCGGAGACGGCGAAGACGCTGATCCGGATCTTGTTCACATTGATACCGGCGCGGCGGGCCGCCTCGGCGTTGCCGCCGACCGCGAAGATCTGCCGTCCGTAGGTGGTACGGCGCACCACGAAGTCGGCCACGACCAGGACCGCGAGGAACAGCACCAGAGCCAGCGGCAGACCGCGGGCGCCGGCCGGCTCGTTCAGGACATAGGCGACGACGAAGGCGAGCACCGCGACCACGCCGGTGCGCAGCAGGATCTCGCTGAGCGGCCGGGACGGCAGCGCGGCGGCCTTGCGGCGCCTGCTGTCCAGCAGCAGCGATCCGGCGTAGGCGAGGACCGCGACCAGCGCGAGACCGTACGCGGCGGCCTTGTCCTCGAAGTAGTAGCCGGTGAGGTTCTCCACGACGCTGCCGCTCGGCGTGTTGATGGAGCCTTCCTTGCCCATCATCCAGATCTGGAGACCGCTCCAGCCGAGGAAACCGGCCAGCGTGACGACGAAGGCCGGCACACCGATCTTGGCGAAAAAGAACCCGTGCAGGGCACCGATGACCACACCGGTCGCGATGGCGATCAGCACCGCGAGCCAGTCGTTGACGCCGTTGGTGACGCTGAGGACGGCCCACACGGCCGCGCCGACGCCCGCCACCGAGCCGACGGACAGATCGATCTCGCCGAGCAGCAGCACGAAGACGATGCCGACGGCCATGATGCCGAGGCCGGAGGTGTAGACGCCGATGTTGGCGAGGCTGTCCGCGGACAGGAAGCTGCTGTTCTTCAGCTGGAAGACGACCGCGATGACGAACAGGCCGATGATGACCGGCAGCGAGCCCAGCTCACCCCCGCGCACCCGGCGCTTGAAGTCGTTGAGATAGCCGGCGAAGCCCTGTTCGCGGACGAGCAGACGGGGGTCGACGGCGGCCGGCGGGGCGGCGTCCGCGGCCGGGGCGGCTGTCGTCGCCGCGGGCTCCTTCGTGAGATCGCTCATGCCCCGGCCTCCTTCTTCACCTGGTCCGTACGCGCCTTGCGGCGGGTCACGGCGTTGTCCGAGGCGCCGGTGATGGCGGCGATGATCTCTTCGTGGGAGGTGCCCTCGACATCGAAGACACCGTTGTTGCGGCCCAGCCGCAGCACCGCGACCCGGTCCGCGACGGCCTGCACATCGGCCATGTTGTGGCTGATGAGGATGACGCCCAGGCCGCGCTCCCGCAGCCGCTCGACGAGGTCGAGGACCTGCGCGGTCTGCTCGACACCGAGTGCGGCGGTGGGCTCGTCGAGGATGACGACCTTCGGGTCGCCGATCAGCGCACGGGCGATGGCGACGACCTGCCGCTGACCGCCGGAGAGCGCCGCGACGGGGATCCGGACGCTGGGGATGCGGATGGACAGGGTGTCCAGCAGCTCCTTGGCCCGCTTCTCCATGGCGATCTCGTCGAGGACACCGACGGTGCGGGTCTCGTTGCCGAGGAAGAGGTTGGCGACGACGTCGAGGTTGTCGCAGAGCGCGAGGTCCTGGTAGACGGTGGCGACGCCGAGTTCCTGGGCGTCGTGCGGCTTGTTGATGCGGACTGTCTCGCCCTGCCATTCGATGGCGCCGTCGTCGACCGGGTGGACGCCCGAGATGGTCTTGACGAGGGTGGACTTGCCGGCGCCGTTGTCGCCGACGAGGGCGACCACCTCACCGGGGTGGATCTCCAGGGTGACGTCCGTGAGTGCCTGGACGGCGCCGAACCGCTTGGAGATTCCGCGCAACGCCAGCACAGGCGTAGCGGACACGTGAATCATCTCCTTCGCCGCCGTCACAACGGCGGGGATGGTGGTGCGTGGAGCAGGGGGCTCGCGAGGGACGGTCCGGCGTCCGCGCCCGGGACGGGGTGTCACGGGGCGGGTAGGGACCGGTGGGGGTACGGACCGGGCCGGGGGCCGCGGGGCGGTGCCGCGCGGCCCCGTCTGACCGGGGTCCTGGGGCCGGGGTTCGGGGACCGGGACCGGGGCGTGGAACCGGGGCCGGGGATCCGGCGCCGGGGGGGATCCGGGGCCGGAGGGCCCGTGGCCTTACTTGATGCCGGCCGCCTCGCAGGCCTTCTTGGCGTCGCCGGCGCAGATCTGGCTCGCCTTGTAGACCTTGTCCTTGAGGATCGTGGAGGCGATGTTGTCCTTGGTCACGATCTGCGCGTCGTACAGCTTGGCCGGGATGCCCTTGACCTCGCCGCTGAGGCTGTCGACCTTGGAGTCCGTCAGGGAGCCGATCTTCTCGCCCTTGAGCAGCTTGACCGCGATCTCGGCCGTGGAGTCGGCCTGCGGCTTGATCTGCTTGTAGATCGTGAACGCCTGGTCGCCCTTGAGGATCCGCTGCAGACCCGCGAGCTCGGCGTCCTGGCCGCCGACCGGGACCTCCACGCCCTTCTGCTTGAGGGCGGTGATGATGCCGCCGGCCATGCCGTCGTTGCCGGAGTAGACGCCCTGGAAGCCGTCCTTGCCGAGCGAGTCGAGGGCGGCGCTCATCTTCTTGTTGGCCTCGTCCGGCGACCAGTCCGGGATGTCCTGCTCGTAGGCGATCTTCTTGACCTGCTTGTCGAGGACGCTGTGGGCGCCCTTCTTGAAGAACGGCATGTTCGGGTCGGTCGGCGAACCGTTGATCATGACGACATTGCTGTCCTTGGCCTTGTCGCCGAGCGCCTTGACCAGCGCCTCGCCCTGCAGGCGGCCGATCTTCTCGTTGTCGTAGGACACGTAGGCGGAGATGTTGCCCTCGGCCAGCCGGTCGTACGCGACGACCTTCACGCCCTTCTTGGCGGCCTGGTTCACCCAGGACTTGGTGGCCTTGTAGTCGACCGCGTCCAGAATGATCACCTTCACGCCCTGGGTGATCAGCGCGTCGAACTGCTTCTTCTGGGTCTCGGTCTCCTGCGCCGCGTTGTTGTACTTCACCGTGCAGTCGCTGCACAGCGCCTTGATCTTCGCCTCCATGAGCGGGCGGTCGAAGGTCTCGTAACGCGTGGTCTTGTTCTCCGGCAGCAGCAGGCCGATCGTCTTGTTGTCGCCGCCGCCACCTTTGGCGCCGTCGCCGGCCTTGCCGCAGGCGGCCACGGAGAGCGCCATCGAGACGGCGGCTGTGCCTATGACGACGCGACGCGTCCAAACGTTCATGGGGGTGCCTCCCTGACGAGGCCGCGTCCTTGCGGCCGAGGTGGCTGGAAGTCAACTCGGCCGCCAGCCGACCGTCAAGGAGTAAATCCTTAACGAGATGACAACGGTGCCATGCGTTAGCTGTGTGAACTCGGCGCTCTTATGCCGGGGTCGGAGCGTCCGCGGTCTGCGCACCGTCGAGCAGGGTCGAATCGCCCATCTCGCTCAGCACCAGCGCCAGCGCGCCGAGCACCTCCGCACGGCCCCCGAGCGTGCCCGGGACGATCCCCAACTGCCGTGCCGCGCTGGGGATCGCGTAGCGCGAGACCGACTCACGGATCGGTGCGAGCACCAGCTCACCGGCCTCGGCGAGATCCCCGCCGAGCACCACCCTGCTGGGATTGAGCAGATTGCACAGGTTTGCCACACCACTCCCGATATAGCGCCCCACGTCCGCAATGACCCGGCGGCAGCCCGGGTCACCCTCGCGGGCCAGCTGGACCACCCGCGACATGGTCAGATCGGGCCCGTGGCTCGGCTGCAGCAGCGGGAGGACGTACCGGGCCGCGGTGAAGGTCTCCAGACAGCCACGGTTTCCGCAGCGGCACACCGGACCGGCCTCGTCCAGCGTGATGTGCCCGATCTCGCCCGCCGTGCCGCCCGGCCCGCGGTAGATCTGCCCGCTGATCACCAGCCCGGCGCCGACACCGCTGGCGACCTTGATGTACGCCAGGTCGGAGGCCCCGCGGCCGCCGCCCCACACCAGCTCGCCCAGCGCGCCGAGGTTGGCGTCGTTGTCGACGTGGACGGGCACCCCGAGGCGCCCCGACAGCTCCTGACCGGGGTTCGTCCCCGTCCAGCCCGGCAGGATCGCCGTGGAGCCGAGCGTCCCGGATTCGACGTCGATGGGCCCCGGCACGCCCAGGCCGACGCCGACGACCTTGCCGGCATCGATCCCGGTGGCCGCGATCAGCCGGTTGACCAGCTGTTCCGCCCGGTCGAAGCCCTCCGCGGCGGAGGCGTCCACATCGATCGGCTCGGCTTCCTCGGCGAGCACCTGGTGGGCGAGGTTGCCGACCGCCACCCGCAGATGGGAATGCCCGAAATCGACCCCTACGACGATGCCCGCGTCGCCGGAGAGCGAGACACTGCGCGCCCGCCGCCCGCCCGCCGAGGTCGGCGTCACCTCAACGGTTCCGCCGTCCTTCAACTCGCGAACGATGTTGGAAACGGTGGCCGCGGACAGCCCCGTGCTCCGGGCGATCTCCGCCTGCGTGAGAGAGCCCGCCATACGCACCGCGCGCACGACCCGCTCCAGATTGGCCCGGTGCAGCGAGGACTGCGACCCCGGAGTCTCCATCGACTCATCCACTCCCGTCTGGGGCCGGGGGTGCCTCCCAGCGGAAGCTGGGGAGGCACGACGACCGCCCGCCGACCGCACCCACGTCCTCGGGGGGCGGCCATCGATTCAACATGTGAACCCTAAGCAGAACGCCAGCCGGGAAGTCTCGTCAAGGCGTTGAGCCCGGCATGATCGGATAGCGCCTGATCCGGGCACCCGGGGATGCGGCCCCGCCCGCAGCGGAGCTGCCCCGGGACGCCTGCTCGGCGGTACGCCAAGGTGGCGCAAATCTTTCGCCGGACCGTCGGCCGCCGGACGGGCTCGTGGCCTGGGCCGGCACCCCCACTCCCCTACTTCAGTGCGCCGGCGGTCAGACCGGCCACCACCTGCCGCTGGAAGATGATGTACGCGGCGAGCACCGGCAGCATCGCGATCGTCAGCCCGGCGAACAGACCGGACCAGTCCCCCTTGTAGCCCTGACTCACCGCCAGCGCCACCAGCCCCTGGGTCAGCATCTTCCTGTCCGGGTCACCGACGTTGAGCACCGTCGGCAGCAGGTACTGGTTCCACTGCCCGAGGAAGTTGAAGATCCCGACGCTGATCAGGCCGGGCTTGGCCATCGGCAGCATCACCTGGAAGAAGGTGCGGGTGTGCGAGGCACCGTCGATGAGCGCCGCCTCGCCCACCGAGGTCGGCAGCGTCTTGAAGAACCCGCTGAGGAAGAAGACCGTGAACGGCAGCGAGTAGGCGATATAGACCAGGATCAGCCCGTGGTAGGTGTCCAGCAGCGCCATGTTCTTCATGACGAAGAACAGCGGGACCAGCGCCAGGATGACCGGGAATCCCATGCCGCCGACGAACAGGAAGTACAGAAAGCGGTTACCCGGGAAGTCGAAGCGGGCCAGCACATACGCCGCCATCGACCCCAGCAGCATCGTGCCGATCAGCGAACCGCCCACGACGATCAGCGAGTTGAGGAAGTACTGGCCCATGTGCGCCTTGTCCCAGGCGCGGGCCCAGTTGTCGAAGTGCAGGACCGACGGCAGTCCCCAGGGCGAGCCGAAGATCTCGGTGTCGTCCTTGAAGGAGTTCACCACCGCCCACAGCAGCGGCATGGTGACCAACAGGCCCCAGATCACCAGGACTCCGTGCGAGAAGACATTGAGGACCCTGCCCTCGCCGCTTCCGCCGCCGGAGCCGGCGCCGCCCTTGCGTCCCTGTCCGCCGCGCGGGCCGGGAATCCGCGAGGCGCCCGGAGACGGTGGGTGCTCCTTCGTCACCCCCGGGAGGTCCGCGGGGTCTGTCTGCGCACTCATCAGAACTCCAGTCGCTCGCGCCGTCCCAGCCGCATGACGACGGCCGAGAAGATGAGGGTCACGATCAGCAGGGAAACGCCGATGGCGGTCGCATATCCGGCCTGACCGTCGCGGAAGGTCTTCTGGTACACGTACAGCGGAAGGACCTCGGTCGAATAGTCGGGACCGCCCGGACCGACGCTCATGATCTGCACGAAGGCGAAGGCCGACACGTCCAGGGCGAGAATGCCCATATAGATCCAGCCGGTCTGGACGGTGTCCCACAGCAGCGGCAGGGTGATCCGGAAGAACGTGTTGAAGCGGTTCGCGCCGTCCAGCAGCGCGGCCTCGTAGAAGTCCTTCGGGATGGAGCTCATACCCGCCGAGAAGAGCACCACATAGAAGCCGACATTGGCCCACACCATCGCGGCCATCACACACCACAGGGCGATCTGCGGATCCCCCAGCCAGTCCGGCTGCACATTGTCGAGCCCGACCGCGTCGAAGAAGGCGTTGAGCGCGCCGCTCTCCGGGTTGTAGGCGAACTGGAACAGCAGCGCGACGATCGGGACCGAGAGCACCTGCGGGAAGAAGTAGAGGATTTTATAGGTGCCCGAGCCGCGCACCCCGCCGATGACCGCCTTCTTCCGGCGACGGCCACCGACGTTGAGCATGAAGGCGAAGAAGAGCCCGAGCGAGAGCGTCACCACCGGCAGGAGCAGCAACAACGTCACACTGTTGCCCACGGCGGACCAGAAGACATCGTCCTGGAAGAGGCGCGCATAGTTGTCGAGGCCGACCATCTTCATGTCCGGACTCAGCCCGGTCCAGTCCGTGAAGGAGTAGTAAATGGCCTGCACGAAGGGCGAGATCACGAAGATCGCGTAAATCGCCAGCGGGAGGACCAAGAACCCCGCGATGAAACGGTACTTACCGTGTTTCATGACTACCGATCCCGTTCTCTCCCTGCGTGTGCCGCCGCCGGTGACGCGCCCCCAGCCCATGCCGGGAGATAACCCCACGAACTTCTCGGTCAGCGCTTGTACTTCTTCACGCTGGAGTCGTCGCGGGTGTCGTCCGCGTACTTCTGGATCTTCTTGATGGCCTCGTCGGGAGTCAGCCGGCCGGCCATCATCTCGCCCAGCGCACCGACCCCGATCCGCTCCTTCTGGAGCGCCACATACCAGTCCTGCATCCGCGGATTGACGATGTTCTGCCCGGCCTTCTCCAGCGCCACCTGCGCCGATGCCAGGCCCGGCGGGAGCTTCAGCCCCTCGGTGCCGCCGTTGAGCGAGGTGAGGGAGGAGACCTGCCGGATGAAGTTCTGCGAGGACTTCTTGCTGAGCATGATGCGCAGCAGCTCCATCCCGCCCTCGGCGTTACGGGCCTTCCTGGGCACGATGTACGGCTCGCCGCCCGAGGCCCAGATCGTGCCGTAGGGCATCTTGTCGGAGTCCGACAGGCTGGACGGGGCGCCGACCGCGAGACCGAAGTTCGGGTTCTTCGCGATCTGCTTGGCCGACTCGTTCTCCACCCAGGAACCGTTGGGGATGAACAGCGCCTTCCCGTCGGCCCATGCCTTCTGCGACTGGAGGTGGTCCAGCCCGGGCGAGCCCTTGAGGACATAGCCCTTCTTGTAGAGCTCGTAGTAGGCGTCGAATGCCGCCTTGACCGCCGGGTCCTTCCAGGCGTTCGGCTCCAGATTGTCGATCTTCCGCAGGACCTCCGCACCACCGATCTTGGCGATGAACGGGTAGAGGCTGAAGGGAAGGTAGTACGGGTACTTGCCCGGGTACGTCCAGCCCGCGACGCCCTTCTTCTTGGCCTTCGCGCACAGGGCCAGCATGTCGTCCCAGGTCTCCGGATACTCCGCGTCCAGCTTCTGCAGATTGCTCTTGGAGTACCAGACGCCGTAGACCGTGTACGCGTAGTAGAGAATCCAGGTTTCCTCGCCGCCGAACTGACCCATTTCGACGACGCCGGGGCGCAGGGTGTCCCGCACCTTTTTGTTCGGGTCGTCGACCGAGGGAGCGTCGAGGAGCGCCGAGAGGTCGGTCAGCTGGTCCTTGCCCACCAGCGTGCCGAAGTCCATCTGTTCCGCACCGGAGTTGTCGACGAGGTCAGGGGGATTTCCGCCGTTGAAGCGCGGCTGCAGCGTCGACTGGATCTTCTGGGTCGACGAGAGCTTCACCTTGCCGTCGGCCTTAGGGAAGGCCTTGAGGTACTCGCTCTGGGCGTCCTTGGCGTACTTGTCGCCGAATCCGCCGTCGAAGATGACGACATCGAGGCCGGCCGACTCATTGACCGCGAGCGGATTCTTGGCCGACTTCTTTCCCTTTTCGACCTTGTTGTCGCTGTCGCTGCCGCCGCCGCTCGCACACGCCGACAGCATTCCCATGGCTGGTACGGCGACGATCCCCAGAGCCGCGGCTCGCTTGACCAGATCGCGACGGTTGAATGCAGAGGTGGATCCCATGCTCAAGTCCTCGCCTTCTTCAGGACTCAGGCGGTGTACCGGAGCCACCCCGGCACCGCGGGTCAGATGAAGCTGAGTTGTACGGGATGTGCACCGGGCGCGCTAGGGAAATGCGGGGCAGTCATGCGTTCCCGCCTTCCCCCCGGATCCGCGGCCTGGGTCGTACGGCCGGTCGGACGCGACAGGTATAGTCCACTTCCGGCCGCAGGGGCAAGATCGAATGCAGGGTTGGAAGGCAGTCTTTCCCTAGTTGAGACCTCCCCGGTATGCGCGGATTCGCCCGGCCGCCATCCACCGGGCCACCCGGCGGCACGACCGGCGCACCGATCCCAGCGCCACCCTTGACACCAAAGGCCCCACGCACCTTACTTATCTCTGTTCATCTGGCGTCAGGTAACTGACAACGATGTCAATCTCGTTGAGAGGGCTCGCGTGCGGCTCAGACACCGGCACAGTCCACTGCGGGGGATCGCCCGCCCCGCCGCCCTCGCGGCGGCCGCTCTGCTCGTCATCACCGTGCCCGGCCCGGCCCAGGCCGCGCCGCCCCAACCGCCCCAGGGATCAACGGAGTTCCGCTCCTCCTTCGAACCCGGCGAACCGCAGCCGGACTGGACCGACACCGTCGACACCGGCCCCGACGGAAAGCCCCGGACCTCCGGCGTCACCCCGGAGACCACCCCGGCGGCACCCGGGATGAACACCGGGACCGACACCGGCCCCCGCGACTCCCCCACCGCCAAGGCCCACGCCGGCTTCACCGGAGGGCATGCGCTGCGCTACGCCGGCACTCACTCCGCACCCGGCCGCGGCTACTCGTACAACAAGATCTTCGACGTCAATGTTCCGGTCACCGCGGCCACTTCGCTCTCGTACAAGATCTTCCCCGAGATGGCGAAGAGCGATCCGGCCTACCCGGCGACCCATGCCGCCGTCGATCTGGCCTTCACCGACGGGACATACCTCAGCGAGCTGTCCGCCGTCGACCAGCACGGCACGCCGCTGACGCCCCGGGGCCAGGCCGCCTCCAAGACGCTCTACGTCAATCAGTGGAACAACCGGGAAGCGCGGATCGGCGCGGTCGCCGCTGGCAAGACCGTCGACCGGATCCTGGTCGGCTATGACGCGCCGGAGACACCGCGGACCGCACCGGCCTTCCGCGGCTGGGTCGATGACCTCGCCCTCGCGCCCAAGGCACCGGACACACCGCTCGACCGTCTCTCCGACTACGCCGTCACCACCCGCGGCACGCTCTCCAGCGGCAGCTTCTCGCGCGGCAACACCTTCCCCGCCACCGCCGTCCCCAACGGCTTCAACTTCTGGACCCCGGTCACCAACGCGGGCTCCGCCGACTGGCTCTACGAGTACGCGCGGAAGAACAACGCCGACAATCTCCCCACCCTCCAGGCGTTCAGCGCCAGCCATGAGCCCAGCCCGTGGATGGGTGACCGGCAGACCTTCCAGGTCATGCCGTCCGTCGCGGCCGGCACCCCGGACGCCTCGCGCACCGGCCGTGCACTGCCGTTCCACCACGCCAACGAGACCGCCAAGCCGCACTACTACGGCGTGACCTTCGACAACGGCCTCAAGACGGAGATCACCCCCACCGACCATGCCGCGCTGATGCGCTTCACCTTCCCCGGCGACCGGGCGAGCCTGATCTTCGACAACGTCAACAACAAGGGCGGACTCAGCCTGGACACCGGGCGCGGGGTCGTCACCGGCTTCTCGGACGTCAAGAGCGGACTGTCCGTCGGCGCCACCCGGCTGTTCGTCTACGGGGTCTTCGACGCTCCGGTCACCGGCGGCGGCAGGCTGGAAGGCGGGGGCGGCAAGGATGTCACCGGCTATCTCCGCTTCCGGCCCGGGGCGGACCGCACGGTGACCATGCGGATCGCGACCTCGCTCGTCAGCGTGGACCAGGCGAAGGCGAATCTGGCCCGGGAGATCCCCGACGGCGCGACCTTCGCCGGCATCAAGGACCGGGCGCAGTCGCAGTGGGACGACCTGCTCGGCCGGATCGAGGTCGAAGGCGCGAGCCGCGATCAGCTCACCACCCTCTACTCCAACCTCTACCGCCTCTACCTCTACCCCAACTCCGGCTTCGAACAGGTCGGTTCGCGCAGCCGCTACGCCAGCCCGTTCTCGCCGCAGGTCGGCCAGGACACCCCGACACACACCGGCTCGAAGATCGTCGACGGTGAGGTGTACGTCAACAACGGCTTCTGGGACACCTACCGGACCACCTGGCCCGCCTATTCGCTCCTCACCCCGAAACGCGCGGGGAAAATGGTCGACGGCTTCGTCCAGCAGTACAAGGACGGCGGCTGGATCTCCCGTTGGTCCTCGCCCGGCTATGCGGACCTGATGACCGGGACGAGTTCCGATGTGGCGTTCGCCGACGCCTATGCCAAGGGCGTGGAATTCGACGCCGAGGCGGCCTATGCCGCGGCCGTCAAGAACGCCACCGTCGCCCCGCCGCAGCCCGGAGTCGGCCGCAAGGGCATGGCCACCGCGCCCTTCCTCGGCTATACGAGCACCGATACCCGTGAGGGCATGTCCTGGGCGCTGGAGGGCTACCTCAACGACTTCGGTATCGCCCGTATGGGCAAGGCGCTGTACGAGAAGACCAAAAAACCCCGCTACAAGGAAGAATCAGCCTATTTCCTGGGCCGCGCCCAGAATTACGTCAAGCTCTTCGACCGCAAGGTCGGCTTCTTCCAGGGCAAGGACTCCCGGGGCAACTGGCGGCTGCCGCCCGGCACGTTCGACCCCCGGGTCTGGGGCCACGACTACACCGAGACCAACGCCTGGACCTTCGCCTTCACCGCGCCGCAGGACACCCGGGGCCTGGCCAACCTCTACGGCGGCCGCGCCGCCCTGGCCAAGAAGCTGGACGCGTACTTCTCCACCCCGGAGACCGCGTCCAAGGAATTCGCCGGATCCTACGGCGACGTGATCCATGAAATGACCGAGGCCCGCGACACCCGGATGGGCATGTACGGGCACAGCAATCAGCCCTCGCATCACATCGCCTATGTCTATGACGCGGCCGGCCGGCCCTGGAAGGCCCAGGAAAAGGTCCGCGAGGCGATGTCCCGGCTCTACCTCGGCAGCGAGATCGGCCAGGGGTACCCGGGCGACGAGGACAACGGTGAGATGTCCGCGTGGTACGTCTTCAGCGCGCTCGGCTTCTATCCGCTGGTGATGGGCCAGGGCGAATACGCGGTGGGCTCACCCCTCTTCACCAAGGCCACGGTCCACCTGGAGAACGGCCGCGATCTCACCGTCAACGCCCCGCGCAACAACGCGCGCAATGTCTATGTCCAAGGCCTCCGGGTGAACGGCAAAGCCTGGAATTCCACCGCACTTCCGCACCGGCTCCTCGCCCGCGGCGGCACGCTGGACTTCACCATGGGCGACCGCCCGTCCGCCTGGGGCACCGGAGCGCACGCCGCTCCGACGTCCCTCACCCGGGACGACAAGGTGCCCACACCGCCGGCCGATGTGACCGACCCGGCGACCGGCCCGCTCTTCGACAACACCTCGGGCAGCTCGGCCGCACTGACCGGGACCCCGGTGGACCTCACCCGCCCCGCGCGGGTGACGTCGTACACCCTCACCTCGGCGGACCGTGCCACCGCGCCGGTCGGCTGGACGCTGGAGGGCTCCCCGGACGGGAAGCGGTGGACACGGCTGGACCACCGCGACGGGGAGTCCTTCGCCTGGGACCACCAGACCCGCGTCTTCGGCATCGGCGACCCGGGCAGCTATCGGCACTACCGGCTGGTGCCCGACGGCCCGGGGACCCTCGCCGAGATCGAGCTGCTCGGGGCGCCCTGACCCCGTCGCCCCGTGACGCCGGACGGGCCGCACCCCCTCGGTCGAGGGAGTGCGGCCCGTCCTGATGCCCTGGGGGACTTACTTGCGGATCAGCGAGCGCAGCACGTACTGCATGATGCCGCCGTTGCGGTAGTAGTCCGCCTCGCCGGGGGTGTCGATGCGCACGACCGCGTCGAACTCGACACCGCTGTCCGTGGTCACCTTGACGGTGCGCGGCGTGGTGCCCTCGTTCAGCTCGGTCACGCCGGAGAAGGAGAAGCTCTCCTCACCGGTCAGGCCGAGGGACTCGGCGGACGCGCCCTCCGGGAACTGCAGCGGCAGGACGCCCATGCCGATGAGGTTCGAGCGGTGGATGCGCTCGTAGGACTCGGCGATGACGGCCTTGACGCCGAGCAGCGCGGTGCCCTTGGCCGCCCAGTCACGGGACGAGCCGGAGCCGTACTCCTTGCCGGCCAGGATGACCAGCGGGGTGCCGGCGGCCTGGTAGTTCTGCGAGGCGTCGTAGATGAACGAGACCGGCGCGCCGTCCTGGGTGAAGTCGCGGGTGTAGCCGCCCTCGGTGCCCGGCGCGATCTGGTTGCGCAGACGGATGTTGGCGAAGGTGCCGCGGATCATGACCTCGTGGTTACCACGGCGCGAGCCGTAGGAGTTGAAGTCACGACGCTCGACGCCGTGCTCGGTGAGGTACTGGCCGGCCGGGGTGTCGGCCTTGATCGCACCGGCCGGGGAGATGTGGTCGGTGGTGACCGAGTCGCCCAGCTTGGCCAGCACCCGGGCGCCGGTGATGTCGGAGACCGGGGTGGTCTCCATCGTCATGCCCTCGAAGTACGGGGGCTTGCGCACGTAGGTGGACTGCGGGTCCCACTCGAAGGTGTTGCCGGTCGGGATCGACAGCGCCTGCCACTGGGCGTCGCCCGCGAAGACGTCCTGGTAGGACTTGTTGAACATGTCCTCGCCGATGGCGTTGGCCACGACGTCGTTGACCTCGGCCTCGGTCGGCCAGATGTCCTTGAGGTAGACCGGGTTGCCCTCGGTGTCGGTGCCGAGCGCGTCCTGGGTGATGTTCACCTTCATGGAACCCGCGAGGGCGTACGCGACGACCAGCGGCGGGGACGCCAGGTAGTTCATCTTGACGTCGGGGTTGATCCGGCCCTCGAAGTTGCGGTTGCCGGAGAGCACCGAGGTGACGGCCAGGTCGTGCTCGTTGACGGCCTTGGAGACCTCCTCCGGCAGCGGGCCGGAGTTGCCGATGCAGGTGGTGCAGCCGTAGCCGACGAGGTTGAAGCCGACCTTGTCGAGGTACGGGGTCAGACCGGCCTTGTCGAAGTAGTCGGTGACGACCTTCGAGCCCGGGGCGAGGGTGGTCTTGACCCACGGCTTGCGGGTCAGGCCCTTCTCCACGGCCTTCTTCGCGACCAGCGCGGCGGCGACCATGACGTACGGGTTCGAGGTGTTGGTGCAGGAGGTGATGGCCGCGACCGTCACCGCACCGTGGTCGATCTCGTAGGTCGAGCCGTCGGGGGCGGTGACCGTGGTCGGGCGGGTCGGCACGCCGTCGGCGGCGGCCGGGGAGTCGGAGGCCGGGAAGGACTCCTCGCCGGCCTCGTCGGCGTCGGAGACGTAGTTGAGGACGTCGCGCTCGAACTGGGTGGCGGCCTCGGCGAGGACGATGCGGTCCTGCGGGCGCTTCGGACCGGCGATCGACGGGACGACCGTCGACAGGTCCAGCTCCAGCTTCTCGGAGAAGTCGGGCTCGGCGGCCGGGTCGAGCCAGAGGCCCTGCTCCTTGGCGTACGCCTCGACGAGCGCGAGCTGCTGCTCGCTGCGGCCGGTCAGCTTCAGGTACTTGATGGTCTCGTCGTCGATCGGGAAGATCGCGGCGGTGGAGCCGAACTCCGGCGACATGTTGCCGATGGTGGCGCGGTTGGCCAACGAGGTGGCGGCGACGCCCTCACCGTAGAACTCGACGAACTTGCCGACGACGCCGTGCTTGCGCAGCATCTCGGTGATGGTCAGCACGAGGTCGGTGGCGGTGGTGCCGGGCTTCAGCTCACCGGTCAGCTTGAAGCCGACGACGCGCGGGATGAGCATGGAGACCGGCTGGCCGAGCATCGCAGCCTCGGCCTCGATGCCGCCGACGCCCCAGCCCAGCACACCGAGGCCGTTGACCATGGTGGTGTGCGAGTCGGTGCCGACGAGGGTGTCGGGGTAGGCCTGGCCGTTGCGGACCATGACCGTACGGGCCAGGTGCTCGATGTTGACCTGGTGCACGATGCCGGTGCCGGGCGGGACGACCTTGAACTCGTCGAAGGCGGTCTGGCCCCAGCGCAGGAACTGGTAGCGCTCCTTGTTGCGGCCGTACTCCAGCTCCACGTTCTGGCCGAAGGCGTCCTTCGTACCGAACTTGTCGGCGATGACGGAGTGGTCGATGACCAGCTCGGCCGGCGCCAGCGGGTTGATCTTCGCCGGGTCGCCGCCGAGCTCCTTGACGGCCTCACGCATGGTGGCGAGGTCGACCACACAGGGCACGCCGGTGAAGTCCTGCATGATCACGCGGGCCGGCGTGAACTGGATCTCCTGGCTGGGCTGGGCCTGCGAGTCCCAGCCGCCGAGCGCCCGGATGTGGTCGGCGGTGATGTTCGCGCCGTCCTCGGTGCGGAGCAGGTTCTCCAGCAGCACCTTCAGGCTGTACGGAAGACGGGCGGACCCCTCTACCTTGTCCAGCTTGAAGATCTCGTACGACTCGTCGCCCACCTGCAGCGTGCTGCGGGCGTCGAAGCTGTTCGCCGACACGACAGTCTCCTTCATGCATGAATTCGCGCGTACCACCGCAATGCTGCCGTCACCGTCCTTGCCCCATCCGCTAAGGTGGGCCTAAGTTAGGTATGCCTTACTTGCGCGGCAGCGGTACGCCTCTCGGCAGATATCTCGATGTCGAGATAACTCTAGTACATCGTTGCGGCCTGGTCATGCCCTGACCGGGATGACCGCGGTCACTGCCGGACCGTCGATCAGACCCCGGGAGCGGAAGGTGTGGCCGCACCGAAGGAAGTGCTTGACGCGAGGACGCATCACCGCGGCGCGTATCCCTGCAGGAAGGCCCGTACGCCCGATTCGATGATCGCGCCCTCCGCCTCCTCCGAGAGCGGCAACGCCCCGTGGACGCTCCGGTCGTCGATCTCGGCCACCGTCAGCAGCAGCAAATGGCGGGCCGCCCGCGCCGGATCGTCCGCCGTGAGCAGCCCGTCGGCGGCCAGCCGCTCGAACCGCTCGGCCACCGCCTCGACCGCCCGCTGCGGTCCGCTTCGCCGCCAGGCCGTGAGGAACTCCTCCGGCACATGGGCACTCTCGACCCGCATCTGCCGGACGACCGCGAAGTGATCGGAGAACCGGTGCAACGGGGCGACCCAGGCCCGGACGAACTCGACGAGGTCCTGCTCCAGGTCGGCCGCGGTCACCTTGTGCAGCCGCCGGTCGATCGCGTCGAGACGCGCCTCGACGACCGTTTCCGAGCCCTCGACCACCACGGCCCGGAAGAGCTGGGCCTTGCCACCGGGGAAGTGGTTGTAGATCGTGCGGGTGGAGACCCCGGCCTCCTTGGCGATCGAATCGATACTCGTGCGCGTATAGCCGTCGCGCCCGAAGACCTTGCGCGCGCCCTGCACGATGGCCGCCCGCTTCTCCGCCATGCCCTGCCTCATGGGTGACTTCCCTCTCTGCCGCTGCCGCCCTGGTCAAGGTATCCACCCGAAGAAAAGGTACAACGGGCATTGCATCTGTTGCCATGCACGTTGTACTTTACTCTGCGTGACGACGCACGCGAACCGGACGGAGCCACCTGGCCACGGTCGGCCGGGCTCCCGGCGTCGAGTGAGTTGCTGACAAGAGTCGAGTGAGTTGCTGACAAGAAAGGAAGAGCTTGCCCACCAAGACACTGCAGATTCCCACCGCGGACGGCCGGGCCGACGCCTTCGCCGCCTTCCCCGACCACGGCGAGCGGCACCCCGGGGTGCTGATGTACGCGGACGCCTTCGGCATCCGGCCCGCGCTGCGGGAGATGGCCCTCGAACTGGCCGAGCACGGGTACTACGTACTCGTCCCCAACTTCTTCTACCGGCACGGCCCGGCACCGCTGATCGAACTTCCCGAGCACATCGGAGAAGAGGCCCGGCCCGCGCTCGTCGCCCAGCTGATGCCCCTGATCGAGGCGCACACCGCCGAACGCGTCCTGAGCGACGCCGACGCCTACCTCAGGTTCCTCACCAGCCGGCCCGAGGTCGGCGCCGGACCGGTCGCGGTGACCGGCTACTGCATAGGCGGCCTGCTGGCGATGCGCACCACCGCGGCCCACCCCGGCCAGGTGGCCGCCGTCGCCAACTTCCACGGCCCCGTGGGCGCCGACGGGCCCGACAGCCACCGACTCCTCTCCAAGCTCACCGCCCAGGTCCACCTCGGCCACGCCGAAACGGACATCACGCCCGAGGCCCTCGGCGAGCTCAACGCGGCCCTGGACGCCGCGGGTGTCGACTACACCTCCGAGATCTACCCCGGCACCCTCCACGGCTTCACCATGTCCGACACCGACGCCTTCAACTCCGCCGCACTGCAGCGCCACTGGGACCGCCTGCTCCCCCTCCTCGACCGCACCCTGACCAACAACTGAGGCTCCGGCTCGGAAACCAAGCCTGAAGGGCACGGCTTCGAAGTCCTCGGCCCACACGCCGGCCGCACAGCAGCGGCAGGGTCCTGGTGAGCTCGCGGCCTGGCTCCGCTTGACCTTGACACCGTGACAAGGTCTTCACTGGCGTCAAGGAGGTGGTCCGGACGGCCATGCAGAAACAGGACACGGACAAGGACACGGACACGGACACGATGCGGGCTCTCCAGGGGCTGGAGGACAGCCGATCGTCGGTGCGGCTGCGGGCAGCGCTGGCGGTCGGCACGACCCCTGACCCACAGTTCATCGACAAACTCATCGAACGATGCGCGAGCGAGCCCGAGTTCTACGTGCGCGAAATGCTGACCTGGGCACTCACCCGCCACTCACCATCGATGACGGTTCCGGAGCTTCTCCATGAAGTCCGCTCGGAGCGTGCGCAGGCACGAAGCCAGGCGTTGCACACGCTGTCCAAGATCGGGGATCGGCAGGCGTGGCCGGCGATCACCCGGGCGCTGCTGTCCGACGCCGACGAGGAGGTGGCGCGGAGCGCTTGGCGGGCAGCGGCCGTGCTCGTGCCCGAAGGCGAAGAGCCCGAGTTGGCCGCAGTGTTGGTGACACAGCTCGGGCGCGGCGAACGGGAGACGCAACTGAGCCTGAGCCGGGCGCTGATCGCGCTCGGAGAGGTGATGCTGCCGACCCTGCGCCCGGCGATGACGGATGTCGACCCTCGTGTGCGGGCGCACGCGATCGCCACGGAACGGCTGTTGCGCGATCCGGATGCGGGTTTCGAGTTCGCGATCGAAGAGGCGAAGCGCGTCGTGGCCCTCGGCAGGACCGGCCAGGAGGGGTGAGAGGCAGTGTTGATCGGTGAGGTGGCACGACGGTCGGGGGTCAGCGCCCGCATGCTCAGGCATTACGACTCGCTCGGCCTGGTGCGGCCCACGGGACGTACCGACGGTGGCTATCGGGAGTACTCCGGCGAGGACATCCGGCGGATCTTCCATATCGAGAGCCTGCGGTCATTGGGGCTGTCGCTGCGTGACGTCAGCCGCGCGCTCGGTGATCCCGGCTTCACGCCCTCGGAGCTCGTCGACGACCTCATCCGTCAGACGCGAGAACGCATCGCAGGGGAAACGGAGTTGCTCACGCGACTCCGTCGGATCGGTACCGCGGAACCCGCCGGCTGGGAGGACGTCCTCCAGATCGTTGCCCTCCTCCAGGCGTTGGGGTCGAAGAGCGCCGGGACGCGCCAGCGCGCGGCCCTGTACTCCGTGGAAGAGGTGGGGATCCCAGTGGAAGCACTGGTCGAGGCAGCGCTGAACGAGACGGACGAGAACGTCGCCGGAGCCCTTCGATGGGCCTTGGCGCAATCGGGCGAGGGCGCACTGACGCTGCTGGCGGAGGGCCTCGGCTCACCGGTGGCCGAGGTACGGAAACGTGCCGTCCGGTCCCTCGCTGAGATTCCGAACGGTGAAGCGACCGCACTGCTGCAGGACGCCCTCGTGAACCCCGACCTCGTGGTCCGCAGGTATGCAGCGCTGGCGCTCGGGGCACGTGAAGTGGCCGATGCGGTCCCGACGCTCATCGATATGGTCGTCGAGGACTCGAATGACGTCGATGCAGCCGATGCACTGAGCACACTGGCGAGTGACCCCGCGTTGGCGGAGCGGATCGCCACCGGGCTCCTTGACTGCCTCGCCCGCGACACCGTTGCCTCGTCTGCCCGGCGACGGCTGACACAGGCGCTCGCGGACATCCCGGGAAGCACCGCCTCACGTGCCCTCGCGGAGCTGTCCCATGACGAAGACCGTGTCGTTGCGCTTACTGCGGCCTACATTCTCGGGATACGCGAGTCTCATCGACGCGGCCACCATGCACGATCGAAGGTTGCTGCGGGTGGTGAGGGACCGGCGGCTGCCGCCGCGCATCCGGAGCTTGGAGTACGGGACCTGGGACAGGAGCGGTGAGGGGACGATGAAGGCAGTTCAGCTGGTGGGCGGGCCGGTGGAGTTACGGGGTGCGCTGGACCTGGAGGTCACGGAGGCGGGGGTGATGCCGCGCCGGTTGCCCGCATGGACCAAGGAGCAGTATCAGGACCCGTCGGTCTACGGGGTGACCGTGATGCCTTCGGGCGTGCGGCTGGTGTTCCGTACCGATGCGCGTGCGCTGGAGTTCGAGGTGCTGACCTCTACGGGGCAGCTCGACACCGAGCCCCGGCCCCGTCCGACCGGGATGCTGGAACTGCTGGTGGACGGCGCCCCGGCCGGGCGCCGGCAAGCGCCGGTGGGCAATGTGCTGCTGATGGCGGGCCCCGGGACCGTACAGCGAGTGATCCCGGGCGAGCCGGGGACCGTACGGTTCGCCGGGCTGCCGGCCGGTATGAAGCAGATCGAGCTGTGGCTGCCGCAGCAGACCCCCACGGAGCTGGTGGCACTGCGCGCCGACGGCGAGGTGCTGGCGCCGCTGCCGGACGGGCGGCGCCGCTGGGTGCACCACGGCAGTTCCGTCAGCCACTGCCTCGAGGCGGACGGCCCGACCGGCACCTGGCCGGTGGTGGCGGCCGCGCTCGGGGGCGTGGAGGTGATCAACCTCAGCCAGGCGGGCAACGCGCTGCTGGATCCCTATGTGGCCCGGACGATCCGCGATATGCCCGCCGATCTGATCAGCCTCAAGACCGGCATCAACATCGTGAGCCTGGCCGCCTTCCGGCTGCGGACGTTCGGCCCGGCCGTACACGGATTCCTGGACACGATCCGGGACGGGCACCCGGACACCCCGCTGCTGCTGATGTCCCCCGTGAGCTGTCCGGCCCTGGAGGAGACGCCCGGTCCGACCGCGACGGGCCCGGACGGGAAGCTCACCGCCCTGGGCGACCCGGCCGAGGTGGCAGGTGGGGCGTTGTCGCTGACGGTGGTCCGTGCCGAGCTGGCCCGGATCGTGGCGGCCCGGCAGGCACACGATCCCCACCTGCACTATCTCGACGGACGCGAGCTGCTCGGCCCGAACGAGACGGATGACCTGGCCGACGGCCTGCACCCCGGCGCCGCCGCGTACCGCCGGATGGGCAGGCGCTTCGCCGCCCACGCCTTCGCGGACGAGGGTCCCTTTCACGGAAGCGGTGCCGAACCCGGGTGACCGGCGCGGGCCACCCGGGTGCCTGGTAACCGGGCACCGGGCACCGGGCACCGGCAACATGGAGCCGGTCTCAAGTGGCCCGTCCGCTGCGGTCGTTGCGTCACCTGACCCGGTTCGCCGCGAGCGGGGACAAAACAGCAAGGGACAAACGGCAGGGGCAAAGCAGCAGGGACAAAAACGGTGGACAGAGACCACGCGAACCGCAGACTTGACCCATGACCGCATCGGGCCCCAAGGCCGACCTTCACCGCTACCTGCAGTCCGCCCGCGATGCCCTGCTGTGGAAGCTCGAAGGGCTCTCGGAGTACGACATCCGCCGCCCGCTGACACCGACCGGCACCAACCTCCTGGGCCTGGTGAAACACGTGGCGAGCGTGGAGCTGGGCTACCTCGGCGACACCTTCGGACGGCCGTCCGGCGAGCCGCTGCCCTGGCTTGAGGACGGCGCTGAGCCCAACGCGGACATGTGGGCCACCGCCGACGAGTCACGCGAGCAGATGGTGGGGCTCTACCGCCGGGCGTGGGCACACGCGGACGCGACGATCGACGCGCTGGCGCTGGACACCATCGGCAGGGTGCCGTGGTGGCCGAGCGACAAGGACGAGGTGACGTTGCATCATGCCGTGGTGCGCGTGATCGCCGATACGCACCGGCACGCGGGGCACGCCGATGTCCTCCGGGAACTCATGGACGGTGCCGTGGGGATGAACAAGGGCAACGACAGCATGCCGCCGGCCGACTCGGCGTGGTGGGAGAACTACCGAAGCCGGCTGGAGCGTGCGGCACGGGAAGCCGACCGAGGCGCATAACTCCGGGCCGGAGGGCATCGCGGGTTCCTCGCGCTCGGAGTGCTGTGGCGGCGGCCGGGCGGCCTCCCTCAACATCCGGAATCTTGCCAGCCCGCTGGAGTCGGCGTCCTGCACCCTGGACGACGTGGTCAAGCTGACGGTCTGTCTGACCGACCTTGGCAGACCTGCCGGCGTTCCACCGCGTACGGGACGAGTACCAGGACGCGCGGCGCCCGCCGGCCTGCTCGCTGGTCCAGGTCGCCGGCCTGGTCCAGTGACATCCGTCAGTCTCGCCGGCCGCGCCCGCCGCCGGGTCCAGGGCGCCGCCCCGGCCCCGGACACCGATCTCGCGCGCCGGCGGGAGGTGGTCGATGCCGTCCTCACCGCCTCGCGCGGCGGTGACTTCGAGGGGCTGCTCGCGGTCGTCGACCCGGATGTCGTGCTCCACGCCGACGCCGGTGGTACGCCCGAGGGGCTGTCGAGGGCGGGAACGGGGCGGAGCGGCCGGGTTCAGCAGCCGGGGACCGGGCCGCCCTTCGCCAGTGCGCGCAGCGCCTGCACCGCACCCTTGAGGGTGCTGACGGGGACCAGCCGCAGCCCCTCCGGGGCGGGCCGCACCTGCGCGCACTCCGCCTTCGGCACGAGGAAGACGCTCGCCCCGTCGCGGCGGGCCGCCTGCATCTTGAGCGGTGCCCCGCCGACCGCGCCCACCGTTCCGTCGGCGTCGATCGTCCCCGTGCCGGCGATGGTGCGGCCGCCGGTGAGATCGCCGCCGCTGCCGTCACCGGCCAGCTTGTCGACGATGCCGAGCGAGAACATCAGTCCGGCGCTGGGCCCGCCCACATCGTCGAGCCGCAGCCGGACCTTCACCCGGTCCGGGTCCCGGTGCAGAAAGCGGAGCGCGGCCGTGGTCGCGGCCCGCTGCGAGGACTTCATCTCCGCGACGTTGTGCTGCGCGATCTCCGCATCGGACATACCGGAGGGAAAGACCGCCTCCAGGGGCATCACCGCACGGTCCTTGCGGAACCACCCCTCGATCACGTCCCCCGCGCGGATACCGGCGTCCGGCGCGGTCGCCTGGATCGCCACCATCCGCAGCTGCCCGGAGGTCTTGCGCACCGCGGCGCCGGTCGGCGAGATGACCTCCCCGCCGCCGTGCGCACCCAGCACATCCGTGGTCTGGCCCGGCCGCGCCACCGAGTACGGCAGCGGCGCGAACCCCGCGACGGCCAGCAGCGCCACAACGGGCACGGCGCCGAACGCGAGGGCACGGGGGCGCGAGAGGATGCGGCGGCGGGCCGGGGTTCCGGTGCGGGAGGGGCGCAGGGTCGTCACCCCGCAAATCTAGGGCAGGGCAATTGTCCGGCTTCATCCGACCCGGCATGGCCGCCTCGCGGGTGTGTCGGGGGTCCGGCTGACCTATCCTCCCGCCTCCCACGGCGAGTTCATGCCGCGCCGGTCGAAGCACCCACAGTTCGGGCCTCTTTGAGGGGCGGGCCGCCACCACACACCAGGCGAGCGGACCCGCCGCCGCTTCGATACGCCACTCCCCCGTTTGCCGCACGCACGCCGAAGGGTCGTACACGAGTGGCTCGTTGGACACCGGACGCCAGACACCGGGCACCCGACACCGGACCGGGCTTTCGGACGATGGTCAGCCAGGTGGGGCCGGAAAGGTGTGACCGTACGTCGCCAGCGTGCGATCGATGGCCGGGCCGAGGAACGCCCGGGTCAGGTCGGCGCGGCGGGCGAGCCGGGCGGAGGGGCGAGCAGGGCCGGCGTGCGGCGGAGGCGGTGCCGCGGGCCCGTAGCGGCGGTGTCTGATGTCGGCGATGACCTCGTCCGGGGCGCCGAGTTCACCGAGGACGGCCAGCGCCTCGCCCTTGCTGATGAGCGTGCCGTCGCGGAGGGTCACCGTGGCGCGGGCCAGGGTCAGCAGGCCGAGGTCGACCCAGATGTCCTGGAGCCACTCTTCCGGCTCGTCCAGGGCGGGCCGCCAGAAGTCCCTCAGGTCGGTGCGGATGAACGTGGCGAGCTCCGCGTCGGTCACCGGCGGGAGGAGGGCGGTGGGGGCGTCGCCGTACAGGACGCTTCCGAACGTGTGGAGTTCGCGTCGGGTGACCGGAGTGACCGTGCGGCGCTTGAGCTCCCGGTGGGCCCAGGTGAGGTGGATATGTGCGGGGTCGGCCGTCTCGTCGGCCGCCAGGTAGCTGCAGTGCAGCTTCGCGGCGAGGGGCTCGGTCCGGTCCAGGGCCGCGTGGAGCTCGCCCAGTTGCCGTTCCTCCTCCGGCGTACACGGACGGTCGACGATCGCGATCAGGTCGAGATCACTGCGGCCCTGCTGGTAGTCGCCGCCGGCGAGGGAGCCGTGTGCCCAGAGCGCCCGGAGCGGGAGCCGGGGCCGGAGGGCGGCCAGAAAGCGGTCCAGGAGGTGGGCGGTTGCCCGGTCGGTGGCCGGCCGGGCAGGGGTGGCACGGTCAGGGGTGTCGCGGTCGGCGGGGGTCCGTTCACCGGTGGCTTCGGCGGCCGCCCCGGGCGGGGCGGGCTCGGGGAGCGGGGCGGGCCCGGGGGTGGAGGTCATGACCACAGTCTGGCCCTCATATGAAGGCGGCGGCAGGTGGCGGCCCCGCGCACCGCACATTCCCGGCCGATGTACGGAGTTCCGCGCGCGGCACGGACATCCGGCTCCTACGCTGACGCCGTGACGGCCACTCCGGAACCCGCGCCCGCCTGCCCGTCCCCGCCCGCCGCCACCGCCCCGCCATCTGCCGACCCGCCCCTCTGGCGCGACCGCCGGTTCGTCCTGCTGGCTGCCGCCCGCACCATCTCGGTCCTCGGGAACGGCTTCGCCCGGGTGGCGCTGTCCTTCGCGGTGCTGGCGCTGCCGGGGGCGGGTCCCGGGCAGCTGTCGCTGGTGCTGGCCTGTCAGGCGGTGCCCCAGCTGGTGTTCGTCCTCGCCGGCGGGGTGATGGCGGACCGGATGTCGCGCTCCCGGCTGATGATCGTCACCGATCTCGTCGGCGCCGCCGCCTACGCCGGTCTCGCCGCCATGGTGCTGACCGGGCATGCCCCCTTGCTGGCGCTCTGCGCACTGGCGGCCCTGGCGGGAACGGCCACCGCGCTGTTCTCCCCCGCGATGGACGGCGTCATTCCGCTGCTCGTCCCCGCCGGACGGCTGCAGCGGGCGAACGGACTGCTGCGGGTCGGTATGAACAGCTCGATGCTGCTGGGGCTCGCGCTGTCCGGTGTGGCCGTCGCCGTCGTCGGCGCGGGCTGGGCCCTGGCGCTCAATGCCGCGTCGTTCGTGGTGAGCGCGCTGCTGATCCGGGGCCTCCGGCTGCCCGCGCGGGCCCGTACGGGGCCCTCGGGGTGGGCCGATCTGCGGGACGGCTGGCGGGAGTTCGCCGGACGGCAGTGGCTGTGGGTGGTCGTCGCGCAGTACTCGGTGGTCGTCGCCGCGCTCAATGCCAATGCCGGAGTGCTGGGTCCGCTGGTGGCCGAGAACGAGCTGGGCGGGGCACGCTCCTGGTCACTGATCGTCGCCGCGCAGGCGCTGGGCACCATCACGGGCGCCGGGCTGGCCGCCCGTATCCGGGTGCGCCGGCCGGTGCTGATCGCGGTGCTGTCCACCTTCCCGCTGGCCCTCCCGATCGCGCTGCTCGCCGTGCGGGCGCCGGTGCCGTGGATCGCGCCGGCCATGTTCGGTTCGGGTATCGCCGCCGACATCTTCGGTGTGCTGTGGGCGACCACCATCCAGCGCGAGGTCCCTGAGGCGGCGCTGTCCCGCGTCAGCTCGTACGACTGGTTCGGCTCACTGGCCTTCGCGCCGCTCGGCCTGCTGATCGCCGGGCCGGTCGCGGCACGGACCGGCGTCGGCCCTGCCCTCGCCGGCTGCGCCGCGCTGATCGTCCTCGCCTCGGCCGCCGCCCTGCTCTCCCCTCAGGTACGCGGCGTACGCGCAGCGGGGCCGGCTCCGACGGGCGAGGAGAGGGACGAGCACGGAGCCGAGCGGCCCCGCTGAAGTCCGGTGCGGTGGGGTGGGGTGGGGCGGGGTGGCGTCCCGAAGGGCGCGGGGAACTGCTCGACCGGCCACGACGCAGCCACAGCCGCAGCCGCATGACGCCAGCTCTCAGCGCTTCCCGCGAAGCGCTCGGCAGTGCGGCAGCGCTGCGGAACCTCAGCAGCGCTGCGGAACCTCGACGGTGAGGTGACATTGCCCGCTTCGCCTTACCGTCCCGCGAGCCCCACCCGCACCACCGTCACGATCTCCTCGTCGGAGAGCCCCAGCTTGCGGGCCTCGGCGATCAGCCGCTCCGCGGTTTCCCCGAGACGGGCGCGGGCGGGGGCGGCCCCACCGATGACCACCGCACCGCGGCCGCGGCGGAGTTCGATCAGCCCCTCCTCCTTGAGGCGCTGATAGCCGCGCAGCACGGTATGGACGTTCACGCCGAGGGACGCGGCGAGCTCGCGGGCGGCCGGCAGCCGCTCCCCGGTGTCCACCGTGCCGTCGGCGATGGCACCGCGGACCGAGGCCGCGATCTGGTCGCCGAGCGGGACGGACGACCCGGGGTCCACCCGGAAGAGCACCTCAGCCTCCTTGCCGCGCCTGTGCGCGGTCCGCATACGTGTTGAGCAGTGCGGCGGCCGTCGCGGCATCATCGACCGTCACCGCGAACTCCCTGCCGTTGGTCAGCCGTACCACGACGCCCTCCCCCGAGCGCAGTACGAGGCCGCTGGCGCCGGACCGGATGCGGTAGCCCCAGCCGCCGAACTCGGCGAAGCAGGCGATCCGGCGGCTGCCGGCCTCGGCGATGCGGTCCACCGGGATGCGCCGCAGCCGGAAGCGGCCGGGCAGCAGCGTCGGCGACAGGGCCAGCCCGCGCCGGTCCACGGTCACCCGCACGGAGGCCAGGGGCAGCACCATGGCACCGCCGAACAGCAGCCCGGCGGCGGAGAGCCAGTCGGCGAGGACGCCCACGACGAGTCCGGCGCCGAGCAGCAGGACACCCAGCACGATCAGCGGGGGTGAGCTGATGGTGCGTGACCAGCCGGCGGTCGTGCCGGCGGGGAGGTCGAGCCGGGACGTCGCACCGGGCTCCTGCGGGGGCCGCGGGGGCGCCGCCCCGGCGAGCAGCCGTCCGAGCGCGCCGGCGAACAGCGCCACACCGAGACCCACGGGCAGTTGCCACCACGGTTCCCGGACGGCCGAGGCGTCGCTGACGCCGGCGTTGGCGAGCAGCGTCCCACAGAGGACGTGACCGAGCCCGGCGGCGGTGACGTAGCAGCCGGCGATCAGCCACGGTATGTCGGGCGCCGGTACCCGCAGATGGATGAGCAGGCCGAAGACGGAGCCGAGGGCGAGGAGCAGGGCGAGGGACTCGGTCAGAAAGCCCGGAACCGAGGAGAAGCCGTCGGCGCGTTCGCCGCGGAAGTGGGTGGCCAGCGGATCGGGCAGCCGGTCGGCCACTCCCACATAGATACCGGCGAACACCACCATCACGACGACGAAGGGGACGGCGGCGAGCCAGGTCGCCGCGGAGCCGTCCGAGGTCGCGGCGGAACGTAATGCACTCTTCATGACTACCTCCGAGTTGTTCGCATAGTAGTAGAACAACTCGGCATGTCGCAATACAGCTCCATCTCATATCTGAGATACGGTCACCCCATGGCAGACGACTACCTCGTACGCATCGGCAGGCTCATCCGTGACGCCCGGCAACACCGTGGCTGGACACAGACGCAGCTTGCGGAGGCTCTGGGCACCAGCCAGAGTGCCGTCAACCGCATCGAACGCGGGAATCAGAACATCAGTCTTGAGATGATCGCCCGGATCGGCGAGGCCCTCGACAGTGAAATCGTCTCGCTCGGCTACGCCGGGCCGATGCATCTGCGGGTGGTCGGCGGCCGCCGGCTGTCCGGCAGCATCGATGTGAAGACGAGCAAGAACGCCTGTGTGGCGCTGCTGTGCGCCACACTGCTCAATGCGGGCCGCACAACTCTGCGCCGGGTGGCCCGTATTGAGGAGGTCTACCGCATCCTCGAAGTACTGGGCAGCATCGGCGTGCGGACACGGTGGATCAACGACGGCAACGATCTGGAGATCGTCCCGCCCGCGGAGCTCGACCTCGACTCGATGGACACCGAGGCGGCACGCCGCACCCGCAGCGTCATCATGTTCCTCGGCCCGCTGCTGCACCGGATGGACCACTTCAAGCTGCCGTACGCGGGCGGTTGCGATCTCGGCACCCGGACCGTGACCCCGCACATGACGGCGCTGCGCCACTTCGGCCTGGAGATCACCGCAACCGACGGCACCTACATCGCCGAGGTGGACCGCAGCGTCGCCCCCAAGCGCGCGATCGTACTGACCGAGCGCGGCGACACCGTCACCGAGAACGCGCTGCTGGCCGCCGCCCGGCACGACGGCGTCACCGTCATCCGCAACGCCTCCTCCAACTACATGGTCCAGGACCTCTGCTTCTTCCTGGAGGAGCTGGGCGTCCGGGTCGACGGCATCGGCACCACCACCCTCACCGTCCACGGCGCCGCACACATCGAACGCGATGTGGACTTCGCGCCGTCCGAGGACCCGGTCGAGGCAATGAGCCTGCTGGCAGCGGCCGTTGTCACCGAGTCCGAGCTGACGATCCGCCGGGTCCCGGTCGAGTTCCTGGAGATCGAACTCGCCGTCCTGGAGGAGATGGGCCTGGACCACGAGCGCAGCACGGAGTACGCCGCCGACAACGGCCGCACCCGGCTCATCGACCTGACGGTCCGCCCCTCCAAGCTCCAGGCCCCGCTCGACAAGATCCACCCGATGCCCTTCCCGGGCCTCAACATCGACAACGTCCCCTTCTTCGCCGCCATCGCGGCCAGCGCCCAGGGCCAGACCCTCATCCACGACTGGGTCTACGACAACCGCGCCATCTACCTGACGGACCTCAACCGCCTCGGCGCACAGGTCAAACTCCTCGACCCGCACCGCGTCCTGATCGACGGCACGACCCGCTGGCGCTCCGCAGAAATGATGTGCCCCCCGGCCCTGCGCCCGGCCGTCGTCGTCCTCCTGGCCATGATGGCCGCCGAGGGCACCTCCGTCCTGCGCAACGTCTATGTCATCAACCGGGGTTACGAGGACCTGGCGGAACGCCTCAACTCGATCGGGGCACAGATCGAGATCTTCCGGGACATCTGAACGGCGGTTGCCGCCGCGCCCTTCCTGAACCACAGTGATGTGGGCCAGGAGGGGTGCGGCGGCTTCTGTGGGGTGCAGGCAGCGATACGTTCACCTTCGTGCGCGACGGGGGTTGGGACGCCTGCGTCGTGCCGGCTTCTCGCGCGGCGTTGCGTGCCGTTCCGCGATCCGCGCGTCCTGAGCCGTCAGGTGGAATGCGGCAACTACCCTGCCGCGTTCTCCGGGAGCCGCCGGTCGGCAGCGCGTGGCACTCGATGATGGCCGGGCAGTTCCTGGCGTGTGCGTGTGGCGCCGGTCCTGGCTCCGTCCCGTAAACATGGGCGCCGCTTATTGCAAGGCATTCGCAATAGAGAGATATGGGCAATTAACCTGCTCCCAGTAAGCGAGAGGAGCAGTGCATGCGTGGGGCACCCGTGGTGCTGGGCATTGAGTCGTCCTGTGATGAGACGGGGGCCGGGCTGGTGCGGAATGGCCGGCTGCTGGGGCATGCGGTGGCGTCGAGCATGGATGAGCATGCGCGGTTCGGGGGTGTGGTGCCGGAGATCGCGGCCCGGGCCCATGTCCACTCGTTCAACCCGGTGGTGCAGCAAGCGCTGGAGGAGGCCGGGCTGGGGATTTCCGATGTCGGGGCGGTCGCGGTGACGACCGGGCCGGGGCTCTCCGGGGCGCTCCAGGTCGGGCTGGCCGGGGCGAAGAGCCTGGCGTATGCGCTGGATGTGCCGCTGTACGGGGTTCACCACCTGGCCGGTCATGTCGCTGCCGACACCCTCGCGCACGGCCCGTTGCCCGATCCCTGTGTGGTGCTGATCGTCTCCGGGGGCCACACCTCGCTGCTCCTCGTGCGGGACCTGGCCCGCGATCCGATCATGCATCTCGGCGACACCCTGGATGACGCCGCCGGGGAGTGCTTCGACAAGGTCGCCCGGGTCTTCGGGCTGCCGTACCCCGGGGGTCCGGCCATTGACCGGGCGGCGCGGGAGGGTGATATCCGCTCCGTGAGCTTTCCCCGGCCGCTGACCGGTCCGCGCGATGATCCGTACGGCTTCTCCTTCTCGGGACTGAAGACGGCCGCCGCGCGGTGGGCGGAGCGGCACCGGGGGCAGGTCCTGCCGGTGGCGGACGGGGCGGCCTCGCTGCAGGAGGCGGTCGCCGATGTGCTGACCCGTAAGGCGGTCGCCGCCTGCACCGCCAACGGGGTCGGCACTCTCGTCGTGGTGGGCGGGGTGGCCGCCAACTCCCGCGTCCGGAGCCTGGCGGAGGAGCGGTGTACCGCTGCCGGCATCGCGCTGCGGGTGCCGCCGCTGCGGCTGTGTACGGACAACGGGGCGATGATCGCCGCCATCGGGGATCTGCTGGTCCGGGCGGGTACCGAACCTGCCCCGCTGGATGTTTCGATCGATCCGTCGGCGCCGTTGGAGTACGCCGCGCTGCACCCGGTCGCCCGCGCCGCCGCGATGGTGTCCTGACTCCTGACTGCCGAAGGGCCCGGAGTTGCCCGCGCGAGCGGCTTGCCCCGGGAGCGGAGGTGGAGGGTGTCCGTGCCGTGTACGCCGATGCTTTGGTGGGCCGTCGTGGGAGGAGGGGCCGGTCAGGCGGTCATGCGGAGTGGTCTGCCACCGGATACGGGATGAAGGTGCCGCTGTTCTGGTCGATCTTCAGGGGGCGGCCCAGGGGCGGGGCGGCGCGCTGGGGGCAGTCGAGGCGTTCGCAGACCCGGCAGCCCATGCCGATGGGTGTGGCGGCGGAGGCGCTGTCGAGGTCGAGGCCGTCGGAGTAGACCAGGCGGGCGGCGTGGCGGATTTCGCAGCCGAGGCCGATGGCGAAGGTCTTGCCCGGTTCGCCCCAGCCGCCTCGGTGGCGGGTGAGCGCGCGGGCCGTCCACAAGTAGCGCTGTCCGTCCGGCATTTCGGCGATCTGGACATGGATGCGGCCGGGTGCGGCGAAGGCTTCGTAGACGTTCCAGAGCGGGCAGGTGCCCCCGGCGCGGGAGAAGTGGAATCCGGTCGCGGACTGCCGCTTGGACATGTTGCCGGCCCGGTCGACCCGGACGAAGGAGAACGGCACACCGCGCAGGCGGGGCCGCTGGAGGGTGCTCAGGCGGTGGCAGACGGTCTCGTAGCCCAGGCCGTAGCGGTCGGTGAGGCGTTCGATGTCGTAGCGCGCCTCTTCGGCCGCCTCGCGGAAGGGGCGGTAGGGCAGGATCAGCGCGGCGGCGAAGTAGTTGGCGATGCCGATGCGGGCCAGGGCGTGGGTGGGTGAGCCGGCCGGGAAGTCCTGGGCTGCCTGGCGGTCCAGTTCGTCGCCGTATTCGAGCAGGGCGAGCTGGGTCGCCATGCGGAACGCGCGCTGTCCGGGGCGGAGGCGGCCGGAGAGGTGGAGCGTGCGGGACGCTTCGTCGTAGTGGTGCAGGTGGTTGCCGGTCCGGGCGGCCAGGCGCACGCCGTGGCCGTCGGCGAGGCGCGCCGTGAGGGCCCGTACGACCTCGCCGGGCCGGATGCCGATCTCCTCGGCCAGGTGCTCCGCCGCGAGGTCGGTGTCGTGCAGGTAGTTCTGGCGGCGGTAGAAGAAGTCCCGGATCTCTTCGTGCGGTGAGCGGGGTGCCTCCTGTCCGGCGTCGCGGCCGTCGGCGGCGTCGGCGAGCCGTTCGGCCAGGAGTTGGTTGCGGCGGCCCAGGTCGAGCAGGACCTTGGCGACCGCGGGCATCCGTGCGGAGAGTTCCGCGAGGTCGGCCGGGGACACCCGGGCTTCGGTGAGCTCCGTGGCCAGTGCCTCGCGCAGATCCGCCACCAGGCGGGTCGTGTCGCGCTCCGAGAAGAAGCCGGGGTCGACGCCGAAGGCTTCGGTCAGCCGCAGCAGGACCGGCACGGTGAGCGGGCGGGAGTCGTGCTCCATCTGGTTCAGATAGCTGGGTGAGATGCCCAGGACCCGGGCCAGCTCGGCCTGGCTCATCCGGCGCTCCTCGCGCAGCCTTCGCAGCCGCGCTCCCGCGTAGGTCTTGCTCACCGCGCACCTCCGTAGTCCGGGACGGTCGTCAGCGTACGCGAACCACGCGTCGCAGCACCCTTCGCAAAGTTGGCAACTGCGGCCATGAAGATTCGCAGAAGTTGGCACCTGGCCATGGTTGTTGGCACTCAGTGCCGGTGTCAGAGTTCCTGTGCGGCCCGCCGGACCGCTGCGGCCAACTCGCCTCACCGGGTCCGATTCACGGCCCTGACGTCGGAGATCCCGGCAACGGCAGCAGGCTGACCGGCGGCATTGCTCAGCTCCACCCAGCGGCGGGACGGCGGGCCGCACCCCAGACAGGACATCCAGTGCCATTCCCTTTCGCGGGCAGCGGGGACATTGGCAGACCGGACAACCGAGGAGACGGTGACGACCATGGCAGAGGCAAGGACGACGGCGGCCGAGGAGCTCGCGCAGCGCTGGGCCACCGATCCCCGGTGGCAGGGCATCGAGCGCACCTACAGCGCCGAGGAGGTGGTACGGCTCTCCGGCAGCGTCCGCGAGGAGCACACCCTGGCCCGGCGCGGTGCCGAGCGGCTGTGGCGGCAACTGCACGAGCGGGACTACATCCACGCGCTGGGCGCGCTGACCGGCGGGCAGGCGGTGCAGCAGGTCAAGGCCGGGCTGCAGGCCATCTACCTCTCCGGCTGGCAGGTCGCCGCCGACGCCAACCAGGCCGGCCACACCTACCCCGACCAGAGCCTGTACCCGGCCAACTCCGTTCCGCAGGTGGTGCGCCGGATCAACAACGCGCTGCTGCGCGCCGACCAGATCGCCACCGCCGAGGGCGGCCACGACACCACCGACTGGCTCGCCCCGATCGTCGCCGACGCGGAGGCCGGTTTCGGCGGTCCGCTCAACGCCTTCGAGCTGACCAAGGCCATGATCGCGGCCGGTGCCGCGGGCATCCACTACGAGGACCAGCTCGCCTCGGAGAAGAAGTGCGGCCACCTCGGCGGCAAGGTGCTGGTGCCCACCGGCCAGCACATCCGCACCCTCAACGCGGCCCGTCTCGCCGCCGACATCGCCGATGTGCCCACCGTGATCGTGGCCCGTACGGACGCCCTCGCGGCGAACCTGCTGACCAGCGACATCGACGAGCGGGACGCCGAGTTCGTCACCGGCGAGCGCACGGCGGAGGGTTTCTACCGGGTCCGTAACGGCATGGCGCCCGTCATCGCCCGGGGCCTGGCCTACGCCCCGTACGCCGACCTGATCTGGGTCGAGACCGGCACCCCGGACCTGGCGCAGGCCCGGGAGTTCGCCGAGGCGATCCACGCCCGGTACCCGGACCAGATGCTGGCGTACAACTGCTCGCCGTCCTTCAACTGGAAGGCCGCGCTGGACGACGACCAGATCGCCAAGTTCCAGCGGGAGCTGGCCGCGATGGGCTACCGCTTCCAGTTCATCACCCTGGCCGGCTTCCACTCCCTCAACCACGGCATGTTCGACCTGGCCCGCGGCTATGCCGAGCACGGTATGACCGCCTATGTCGACCTGCAGGAGCGGGAGTTCGCCGCCCAGGAGCACGGCTTCACCGCCGTCAAGCATCAGCGCGAGGTCGGCACCGGCTACTTCGACCAGGTCTCCACCGCCCTCAACCCCGCCTCCTCCACCACCGCGCTGACCGGCTCCACCGAAGAGGAGCAGTTCCACTAGGGAACGTCTCCCCCTGAGCCGCCCCCGGGCGCCTGCCGTTCCGGCCCGTGACCGAGCGAGGGCCGGGCGACCGTCTCCGGCCGGCCCTCGCTCCGCTTCCCGATCAGGAGAACCTGATGTCCACCAGCGCACTGACACACCGCGTCCGGGTCCTCGCGGCGCCGGGCGACCGCCACGAGGAGATCCTCACGCCCGCGGCCCTGGACTTCGTCGGCCACCTGGCCGCCGCCTTCGGCGAGCGTCGCCTGGACGTCCTGCGGGAGCGCCGCCGCCAGGCGATCCGTCTCGCGGCCGGCTCCCCGCTCGACTTCCGCCTCACCACCTCCGCCCTCCGCGCGGACCGGTCCTGGCGCGTGGCGGCCCCGGCTCCGGGCCTGACCGACCGCCGTGTCGAGATCACCGGCCCGCCGGACCGCCGTATGACCGTCAACGCCCTCAACTCCGGGGCGCATGTGTGGATGGCCGACTTCGAGGACGCCACCTCCCCCACCTGGGAGCACATCGTCGGCGGTCAGCTCAACCTGCTCGACGCCATCGAGCGCCGGATCGACTTCACCACCGGGGCGGGCAAGGAGTACCGGCTGGGCGACCGGCTCGCCACCGTCATGGTCCGGCCCCGCGGCTGGCACCTGACCGAGGAACACCTGGAGTTCGAAGGCCGTCCCGTGCCCGCCTCCCTCGTGGACTTCGGCCTCTACTTCTTCCACTGCGCACAGCGCCAGATCGACGCCGGCCACGGGCCCTACTTCTACCTCCCGAAGCTGGAGAACCGGGGCGAGGCCCGCCTGTGGAACGATGTGTTCGTCCTCGCCCAGGAACTGCTCGGCATCCCCCGCGGCACCGTCCGCGCCACCGTACTCATCGAGACGATCACCGCCGCCGTCGAGATGGACGAGATCCTCTACGAGCTGCGCGAGCACAGCGCCGGGCTCAACGCCGGCCGCTGGGACTACCTGTTCAGCCTGATCAAGACCTTCGGGCACCGTACGGACTTCCTGTTGCCGGACCGGGCCAAGGTGACGATGACCGCCCCGTTCCTGCGGGCGTACACCGAACTGCTGGTGCGCACCTGCCACCGGCGCGGCGCCCATGCGATCGGCGGTATGGCCGCGCAGGTGCCCGGCACGGACCGGGCCGCCCATGAGGCGGCGCCGGCCACGGTCCGGCTGGACAAGGAGCGTGAGGCGGAGGACGGCTTCGACGGCTCCTGGGTCGCCCACCCCGGACTCGTCCCCGTCTGCCGTGAGGTCTTCGACGGCGTCCTCGGGGACCGGCCGCACCAGATCGAGCGGACCCGCGACGATGTGGAGGTGACCGCCGCTGACCTGCTGTCGGTGCGCCGGATCAGCGGTCCGCCCACACCGGAGGGGCTGCGCACCAACATTGCGGTCGCGCTGCGCTACTTCGACGCCTGGCTGCGCGGCAGCGGGGCCGTCGCCCTCTACGGCCTGATGGAGGACGCGGCAACCGCCGAGATCGCCCGTGCGCAGATCTGGCAGTGGCTGCGGCACCGCGTGGTCGACCGGGAGACGGTGCTGCGGATGCTCGACGAGGAGAGCGCCGCCCTGGGTGCCGAGTACCCCTGGGCAGATGTCGACGCGGTGCGGGCGCTGTTCGAACGGACCGCACTGGCACGTGAGTTGCCGGCCTTCTTCACGCCCGACGCCTACACCCGTCACCTGGTCCGGCACACGGAGGCGCGGTCATGAGCGGGAGCATCCAGCGCGTCGGGGTGGTGGGCGGTGGCCAGATGGGCGCCGGTATCGCCGAGGTGTGCGCACGGGCCGGACTGGACACCGTCGTGTGCGAGGTGGACGCCATGGCCGCCCGCGCCGCAGAGGAACGGGTGGCGGCCTCGCTGGACCGCGCGGTACGGCACGGAAAGCTGGAGCGGGACGCGGCGCAGGACGCCCTCGCGCGGACGGTCTTCACCGCCGGTCTCGACGGCCTCGCCGACCGGCAGCTCGTCGTCGAGGCCGTCGTGGAGAACGCGGACGCCAAGACCGAGATCTTCACCGCGCTCGACAAGATCGTCGAGGATCCCGGTGCCGTCCTCGCGTCGAACACCTCCTCCCTCCCCGTGATGCGCCTGGGGATGGCGACGCGGCGCGCCGACCGGGTCGTCGGCCTGCACTTCTTCAACCCCGTGCCCGTGCTGCCGCTGGTGGAGGTCGTGACCTCCCTCCACACGGCGCCCGGGACGGTCACGGCCGTCGAGGACTTCGCCACCCGGAGCCTCGGCAAGAGCGTCATCCGCTCGCAGGACCGGGCGGGCTTCGTCGTCAACGCCCTGCTCATCCCGTATCTGCTGTCGGCCGTGCGGATGACGGAGTCCGGCTTCGCCTCCGCCGCCGACGTCGACGCGGGTATGGAGCTCGGCTGCGCCCACCCCATGGGACCGCTGAAGCTCGCGGACCTGATCGGCCTGGACACCGTCGCCTCGATCGCCCGGTCCCTGTACGACGAGTTCAAGGAACCCCTTTACGCGCCGCCCCCGCTGCTCCAGCGCATGGTGGAGGCGGGCCTGCTGGGCCGCAAGACGGGCCGGGGGTTCCACACCTACCACCGGGGCTGAGGGGCCCCGGTCCGCCGCCGGGCCGAGGGACCCGCGCGGCTGCTGTGGAACGGGGTGCGGAGCAGAGGGGGACCGAAATGCTCCGCACCCCGTCACGGGGCCGTCCCGGCGCAGCTCCTCCTGCGATGGTGCTCCCCGTTGGTCCTCCCCCCGCGGGCGTCCCGTCAGGAGCCGGCAGTCGCCGCTCAGGCCGGAACACGGGTGACTGCCCCGGCCGTTGCGGCGAGTTCGGGCAGGGTGCCGACGAACGTCGGGAGCAGCCGGAGGAAGACGGACCAGGCTTCGACGTCCGTGCCCAGATGTTCCCGGACGAGCGCCGCGGCCCGCTCCCGCACGGGCCGCCACATCTCGTCGGGGAACCGGTCGTCGGGGTGCCCGTAGCGGTAGCGGTGCAGGAGGTCGAGGGCCGCCTCGGCGGGGGCCGTGTGGTCAAGGAGATCCTCCAGGGTGAGCGATCCGTTCCGCAGGGCGGCCTCGATCCAGCTTCCCCATCGCTCGGGGGCATTGGCCAGCCCCGCCAGCAGCAGTTCACGCGGGCAGTCCGGGCGCTCCGTCACGAGGGTGGTCACCAGGTCCGCGGAGAGCGGGCCGGCGCGGTGCGCCGTCACCAGGGCCGGCCAGGGCAGCTCCATGCCCTCGCTGAGAAGCCGGTTCAGCCGTATGTCGGGCCGGTCGCCCGGCCTGGTGAGATACGCCGCCAGCCGCTCCGGCGCCGCTTCCTCGGCGAGCCGGGCCCGCAGCCGCTCCAGACCGTCGGGGACGTCCAGCAGTTTCTCGGTCCAGCGGCGGAGGGTGACCGGGAGGCGGTTCATGGCCAGGATCTCCCGTACGGCGTCCGGCCCGCCGCGCTCCCATACGGCGCTCAGCAGCCGCAGCCGGCCAGCCGGAAGATAGAGGCGCAGCCTGTCGAGGATCCGGCGGGCCACATTCAGATCGCCGGATTCCAGGCCGGCCAGCAGCATGTCGCGGTCCTGGCTGATGACCAAGCCGTCGAGCTCGGCGAGCAGTTCCCCGGACACCGGGCGGATGCCGCCGCCGCGCAGCCGCCCGGCGAGCAGCCGCGCGCGTTCGGACCGGTCGAGGAAGTGGTCGCGGAACAGCTGGGCGTCCACCGCCGGTTCGTCGAGATCGAGGAGGTACTCCAGCTTCTCCTCTCGGACAGCTCCGGCGGCCATCGCCAACTGGGCGGGAAGGCCGTGGGCGGCGGCCACCGCGTCGCGGACCGCGGGGGACGGATTCCCCTCCAGGAGGAATTGCTGGACGGCCAGCGGATCGAGGGACGGGACGACGGCGATCTGGACCTCCTCCGGGGCGCATTCGAGCATCCCGAGGAACGCCGCCCGGGACTCCTCGGGGGTGTGGCCCGGCGGGAACTGCGCCTTCCGCGGCCGTGGCCAGCTGGTGCAGCGCTTTTTGCGGGAGGCCGGGCCGGTGACGTCCGCGACCAGGGCGGCGACGCTGTTGCGGGGGAAGCGCCGCATCCGGTCGTAGTACGTCAGCCAGTTGACGGGGTCCGCACCGAGCGGGGCCACGAGATCGGCGACGGCCTTGCGGGTCGGTTCGTGGTCGTACGGCAGCGCGCGCAGGATGTCCGCCGCCGGCGTCAGCTCGGTCAGGACCCGGTGCGGGGACAGCCGGCCCTCGCCGATGCCGCGCTTGAGGACGTGGCTCAGCGGGATGTCGTCCGCCGCGGCTTCCGCGAGGAACTCGAAGGGGAGGTCGGCGGCCTGCCAGGCGGTCTGATAGGCGTTGTGGCGGAAGCTCTCCCTCACCAGGTCGGCGGGGCAGCCCTCCCACCGGGTGAGCCGGAGCAGCCCCGGGCCGTAGTTGCCGGAGTGCCCGGGTGCCTTTCCCAAGGGCAGTCGTTCGTGCTCGCGCCGGATCAGGTCCCAGTCGAGGCCGTCGGGCCGCACCGCGGGGCCGTCACCGTAGCGGAGCTCCAGCATCGCGCGCAGGTGCTCGGGGTCGGCCCACTCCCCTTCGGGCCGGTGCGCCCTCAGGAGGGACTCCGGGTCGGGGGCGTCGATGGCCTGCCGCAGCAGCTCCGACAGCCATGGATGCCCGGATTCCAGAGCCGGGATCTCCTCGGCCAGCTCCAGGAGCTGGGTGAACGGTTCGGTGCTGCCCCAGAGCTCCAGGAGGCCGATGCAGGCGTCCACGACCACCGGCGGGGGCAGATGCACGCCGAACAGGGCGAGGCCGACGACGTTCACCCCGGGGAATCCGCTGGTGAGCAGGGGGACGAGCGAGGAGCCGACGCGCTCGTTGCAGAGGACCGGGAACAGGCCGTCGTCCTCGTACCAGCGCGGATCCGTGAGGTCGGCGGCGTCCAGGAGCGCCGCCGGCAGGCCGGGGACGTGGTTCATCGCGCGCCTGCGGTCGTCCTCGTCGTCGCGGAACACCGCGTACCACAGCGCCCGGCCGACCGCCGGATCGCCGAGCTCGGCCGCCCCCAGGAGCCATTCCCCGGGCTCGATGAACAGCGCGGCCCGCATCTGCGCGGCGTCCCCGCCCAACAGCTCCTCGATCATCTCCTTCGGGAGCCCGAACCGGTCCGCGAGAACGGCCGGCAGCTCCGGGCGCAGCCGCTCGGCGAGCCCCTCGGCGGTGGCCGGATCGGCGAGGCTCAGCGCGAGGCGGAGCGCGAAGCGGGTGGTGTGGTTCACGGGTGGTTCCCTTCGCGAGCTGCGGCCGGGCCGATGGTCGCTGCGCGTACACCGGCCGTACTCGAGCGATCGTCACATGGACCACTGACAACGCCCCTTGCCGCTGTGCCGACGCCCCCGCAGGAACCGGCAGCCACTACTGAAGCGCAGTCACTTCTCAGCTCAGGCCGCGCCCTCAGCCCCGCCCTCGCCCCCGCCTTCGCCCTCGTCCCCGTCCTCGTCACCGTCCCCGTCCTCGTCCTCGCCAACATCGAGATGGAGCAGCAGATCCCCGCGGCCGCCCCCGCGCAGATGCATCGTGCCGTGCGCGACGAGCCGCAACGTCTGCCCCGAGCGCAGTCCGGCGGGGATCCGGACGGACTTCGGGCCGTCGAGCGTGGTCACCTCGATCGTGCCGCCGCTGTGCGCGAGCGCGTGCGGGATGCGCCGGGTGAGGTGCAGCTCGTCGCCCCGGCGCACCAGCTCCGGGTGCGGGAGTTCGATGACCTCTAGGTAGAGGTCGCCGGGCGGGCCGCCGCCCGGCCCCACCTCGCTCTCCCCGGCGAACCGGATGCGGGTGCCGTCGTCGACACCTCCCGGGATCCGGACGGTGAGTGTCCGCCGTACGGGCACCCGTCCGGTGCCCGCGCACAGGGCGCACGGCGACGGAATGCGCACCCCGCTCCCGTCGCAGGTGGAGCACTGGAGAGAGCTGCCGCCCGTCGGCCCCGGTCCGGAGGTCCCCAGGCCGGAGCAGGAATGGCAGGGGTACACCGGTGTGCCCACGGCGGCGCCCGCGCCCCGGCACCGGTCACAGACCGCCGCGGTATCGACCTCGATGTCCTTGTCCGTGCCCAGCGCCGTCTCGGCCAGCGGGAACTCCATCCGGATCAGGGCGTCCTGGCCACGACGGGCGAGCTGGCGCGGGACGGAGGAGCGGCCGGTGCCGGTGTCCGCGCCGTTGAAGGCGTCCTTGAGCCGGGCGAAGAAGCCCTGCTGCGGAGGCGCCGTCTGCTCCCGGACCGCGGTGGGGGTGTTCCCGGGCGCGCTCTCCGCCGACGGCGACGGAGCCGCGGGAGCGGGAGCGGGAGCGGTAGCAGGGGCCGGATCGGGTGCGGCCGACCCGGCGGGCGCCGCAGGGGCCGTACGGACGGGTGTCCGGGCGAGGACGACCCGGTACTCCAGATCGGCCCACATCCGGGGGCGCTGGCGCGCGCCGGCGTGGTGCAGGTACTCGTAGACGTAGTCGTACAGCTCGGTGACCGTGATCCGGCCGTCCTGGTCGGCGTCCGCGTCGCCGCTGCGCAGGCCCTCGATCAGCGCACCGGTGAAGCGGGAGGGCTGCGGTGCGGCGGCCGCCAGATGGTCGCCCTCCCAGGCGTACTCCGTGCGGTTGGTCGCGGTGAGGATGGCGCGGCCGTGCCCGGCCAGCTCCTCCTTCACCTGGACGTAGTCGTCGCCCTTCGCGCCGGGGAGGAACGCACCGCTGTAGCAGCAGTCGAGCAGCACGACGATGGTCCGGGCCCGGCAGCGTGCCATCTGATCGTGCAGGAAGGCGGCCGGGACCGCCGTGGAAGCCGGTAAGTCCTTGTCGGTGTCCTGGGTGGCGAAGTACAGACGGCCCTCGTCGTCCTTGAGGCCGTGGCACGACAGATGGAGCAGCAGCAGATCTTCCCGGCCGCGGTTGCGGAAGAACTGCTCCAGTGCGCGCTTGACCTCGTACGACTTGGCGTCCACGAGCTGTTCGACGGTGAAGCATCCGATGCCGGGATCGCGGAGGACCGCGGCCAGGCCCTCGCAGTCCTGGCGTGGCGAGCGCAGCGGTTTCAGCGCCGGGCTCTCGTACCTGCCGGTGGCGATCAGCAGTGCGTCCCTGCGGCCGGCTCGGGAACCGGACACCGGCTCACTCCCCGGACGAGGGGGTGCCGGCCCGCCGGGCACTCGCACTGACGAACGCGTCGATCAGACGCCGCTGGTCTTCGGCGGAGGCATGCCCCAACTCGATGGTGTCACCGTCGAGTTCCACCTTTACGCTGCGGAGCGGGCGGTGGCGCAGCCAGGTGTCGACCAGCTGGAGCACCTGGCGGACGAGCAACGGGGCGGCGGTGACGACGAGCACTCCCGCCGCGATGGCCTCGCCGGGTTTGGCGCCCTCGGGAGCAGCTGCGCCCCCGCGGGCGAACTGCACGTCCTCGACGTCGAGTTCCAGCAGGGCGCGGCGCAACTGCTCGGCGAGCGAGCGGAGTTCCTCCACATCGGTGTCCGGCGCACCCGCCAGATCGAGGGTCAGCTTGCCGGCACCGTTCTTCATCCCGCCCCCTGCTCAGACTTGGAGCAGTCAGTGTAAGCGGGGGGTGCGACAAACAGACCGGAAACGGGAACGACCTGCTTCGCACCCGCTCCCCCGGCGCCTCCGGGCGGCGGGGCGGCAGGGCGATGGACGGGAGCGCCCCGGGCAGCGGGCGGTTGTCACGCCGGGGGAGGCGCGCTCACAGCGTGCCCTCCGGCGTGAGCACCACGAACTCCGCGCCCGACGGGTCCGTGCAGACGGCGAGGCGGCCGACGCCCTCGGCGGTCTCCGGGCCCATCGAGAGGGTGCCGCCGTTGCCCGTCGCCAGGCCGACGGTGGCGTCGCAGTCCCGGGAGCCGAACACCGGGTGCCAGTACGGCTTCCCTCCGGGGCCGAGCAGATCCGCCGGGACGCCCATGAGGCCGCCGTGCATCCGCTCCTCGCCGCAGCCCGCGGGCGTCAGCAGGGTGTAGGTGCCACCGCCGCCGGGGAGCGGCATGTCCTGGGTGCTCCAGTCGAAGACGGCCTTGTAGAAGGTCTGCGCGGCGGCCGGATCGGTGGTGTAGAGCTCGGTCCAGACCAGTGAGCCCGTCCCGTCGGCGGCCTCGATGCCTGGGTACGAGGCCGGTTCCCAGACGGCGAACTCCGCCCCCTGCGGGTCCGTGAGCTGGGCGAACCGCCCGTCGCCCGCACCGGCCACCACCGGCGCCACGCGGACCGTCCCGCCCGCCCGCTCCACGGCCTGGACCGTGGCATGCGCGTCGGGGGTGTGGAAGTAGACCGTCCAGGCGGAGCGGGCGCCGTCCTCGGTGAGCGGGCCGACCGCGCCGACGGCCCTGCCGTCCAGCCGGAAGAGGGTGTATCCGCCCGTTTCCCGGCCGCCGTGCGGTTCGGCCTGCCAGCCGAACACGGCCCGGTAGAAGGCCGTTGCGACCTCGACATCCGGGGCGCCCAGATCGAGCCAGCACGGGGAGCCGGGAACGAAGTCAGTAGTGATCATGGCGATTCCCTTCGCGGATCCTCTCTGCAGTCAGCGTGACATCCGGCCACGGCCCTCGCCCGTCGGCCGGAATTCGGCGTCCGTGCCCGCGCTTGCTAGCCTGACGCGCGCTCGTCAAGAACACCGGGCGAGCGCGCGTCACCAATCGGTTGCGCGTATGGGTACGCGCACACAGCGGCCGTCCACAGGGGCGGCCGTCATCACGGGGGAGAAAAAGCTATGCAGTTTCGCCATGTCCGCGCTGTCGCCGCATGCGCACTGGTGGTCGTCGCGCTGACCGGCGCCCGGCATTCGCACGGCGGGGGCTGCGGCAGCAGCTCCAGCTCCAGCAGCAGCTCCAGCGGCGGCTACAGCAGCAGCGACGGCGGCTACAGCAGCTCCGGGAGCACCACCAGCAGCAGCGGCACCACCACGGGCGGTTCGCCGACCGCCGGGTCCACCACGCCGCCCGAGTCGGACATCCGCATCACCGACTGCCAGGTCGACAGCGCGGCCGGCACACTCAGCGCCAAGCTGAGCGTGACCAACGGAAACTCCGGGAGCACGGCGTCCTACAACGGCACCGTCCAGTTCACCGACGAGACCGGCGCCACCTTCGGCTCGGCGCAGATCTCCGTCAGCGGTGTGCCCGCCGGCCAGACCCGGCCCGCCTCGGTCTCCGGCACCTTCATCAAGAACCCCAACGACCAGGGACCGAAGTCCGGCAAGTGCAAGCTGGGCCAGGTCTGGAAGTCGAACATCTGAGGCACCCAACGGGCCGGCACGGGCGCGGAGTTCAAGGCCGCGCCCGGTAGAGCTCCTTGGCGATGATCGAGCGCTGCACCTCCGTGGCGCCCTCATAGATGCGCGGCGCGCGGACCTCACGGTAGAGGTGCTCCAGCAGATGGCCACGGCGCAGCGCGCGGGCGCCGTGGATCTGCACGGCGGCATCGACGACGTACTGGGCGGTCTCGGTCGCCAGCAGCTTGGCCATGGCCGAGCGGCGGGCGAGGTCCGGGGCCCCGGTGTCGTACGCGGAGGCCGCCGCGTAGACCAGGAGGCGCGCGGACTCGACCCGGGTGGCCATCTCGGCGAGCTGGTGGCCGACGGACTGGAGGTCCTTGAGGGGGCCGCCGAACGCGGTGCGCGCGCCCGCGTGCGTCAGCGCCGCGTCCAGCGCGGCCTGCGCCATACCGACCGCGAAGGCGCCGACGCTCGGCCGGAAGAGATTCAGGGTGGCCATCGCGACGGCGAATCCGCCGTCCACCTCGCCCAGCACATCCGCCCTGGTCACAGGCGTGCCATCGAACACCAGTGTGCCGATCGGATGCGGGCTGAGCATGTCCAGGTGCGCGCCGGTCAGGCCGGGACGGTCGGCGGGGACGAGGAAGGCGGTGACCCCGCGCGCTCCCGCCGCGCCGCCCGTCCGGGCGAAGACGGTGGCGAAGTCGGCCTCGGGGGCGTTGGAGATCCAGCACTTCTCACCGGTGAGCCGCCAGCCGTCCGGGCCGTCCGGCTCGGCGGCCAGCGACAGCGCGGCGGCGTCCGAGCCCGCGCCCGGCTCGCTCAGCGCGAAGGACGCGACCGCGCGGCCGGCGGCCACCTCCGGAAGCCAGCGTTCGCGCTGGGCCGCGGTCCCGGACTGCACCACCGGATAGGCGCCCAGACCCTGCAGCGCCAGTGCGGTCTCCGCCTCCGTGCACTCCTGGGCGAGGGACTCCCGCAGCAGACACAGGTCCAGGGCGCGCAGCGCGCCCTCGGCGGGGAACAGACGGCGCAGCAGGCCCAGTTCGCCCAGAGCGGCGACCAGCGGGCGGTTGACCCGGCCCTCCTCGCCCTTCTCCGCCAGCGGGCTCAGCCGTTCGGCGGTCAGCGCGCGCAGTTCGGCGCACCATTGCTCCTCGTCCGGTCCCAGCGCGAATACGGTCACGAGGCGGCTCCCTGGTAGCGGTCCTCTATCGCGGTCTGTTGACTGCCGTCACGAACACGTTACGCTGACGAAGGATCCGAACGGCAGTCCTCGACCGCAGATGAACCGCAGAAGAGCAGCCAACCGAGCAGTCCCCGACCGGTTTCCGCACCGGCCTCCACACTCCCCCATTCCTCTCCCGGCCGCCCGTCGGCCACCCCCGGCCCACCGGACACGCCCTAGGGGGCACCCGTCATGGAGCTACGGTCCTCGGCCCACACCGACACCTTCGCGCGCGACCGGCTGCCGCCCCCCGACCAGTGGCCGCACCTCACCGATCTGGGCTATCCCGACCGGCTGAACTGCGGCGCCGAGCTGCTGGACGGCACCATCGAGCGGCTCGGCGCCGACCGGCCCGCGGTCCGCGACGCGAGCGGACCGGTCTGGACGTACGGGCAGCTGCGCGCTCAGGTGGACGCCATCGCCCATGCCCTCACCGACCGGCTGGGGGTGCTGCCGGGCAACCGCGTCCTGCTGCGCGGCCCCACCACACCCTGGCTGGCCGCCTGCTGGCTCGCCGTGATGAAGGCGGGGGCGGTCGCGGTGACGGTCCTGGCCGCCCAGCGCCCCGAGGAGCTCGCCACGATCTGTGCCATCGCGCAGGTACAGCATGCGCTGTGCGAGGTGCGGGCCGTCGACGATCTCGCCAAGGCCGAGGTCCCGGGGCTGCGGATCACCACCTACGGCGGGGACGGACCGGACGATCTGCGGCGGCTCGCCCGGCCGGGCGGCGCGCCGTACCCGGCCGTGGCGACCTCCGCCGACGATGTCGCGCTGATCGCCTTCACCTCGGGCACCACCGGGCGCCCCAAGGGCTGTATGCACTTCCACCGCGATGTGCTCGCCATCGCGGACACCTTCTCGGCGCAGGTGCTGCGCCCGGAGCCGGACGACGTGTTCGCCGGCAGTCCGCCGCTCGGCTTCACCTTCGGCCTCGGCGGCCTGGTCATCTTCCCGCTGCGGGCGGGCGCCTCGGCCTTCCTCGCCGACTGGGGCGGGCCGGAGCAGCTGCTCGGCGATATCGCGGCGCACCGGATCTCGGTGCTGTTCACCGCGCCGACCGCCTATCGCGCGATGCTGCCCAAGCTTGCCGGGCACGATGTCTCCTCGCTGCGCCGGTGCGTGTCGGCCGGGGAGAACCTGCCCGCCGCGACCTGGCAGTCCTGGCACGAGGCGACCGGTCTGCGGATCATCAACGGCATCGGCGCCACCGAGCTGCTGCACATCTTCATCTCGGCCGCCGACGAGGCGATCCGGCCGGGGATGACGGGGCTGCCGGTCCCGGGCTTCCAGGCGCGGGTGGTGGGCGCGGACGGCGCCCCGCTCCCGGACGGCGCACCGGGGCTGCTGGCCGTCCGCGGGCCGACCGGCTGCCGCTATCTCGCGGACGCCCGGCAGACGGAGTACGTACGGGACGGCTGGAACATCACCGGCGACACCTATGTCCGCGAGCCCGACGGCTACTTCCGCTATGTGGCCCGCGCGGACGACATGATCATCTCGGCCGGCTACAACATCGCGGGACCCGAGGTCGAGGACGCGCTGCTGCGGCACCCCGATGTGACCGAGGCGGCGGTGGTCGGGCGGCCCGACGAGGACCGCGGGCAGGTGGTCGTCGCCCATGTCGTGCTGCGGGCCGGCGTCCCCCGGGGCGACGACACCGTCGCCGCGCTGCGCGCCTTCACCAAGACCCGCGTCGCGCCCTACAAATGCCCGCGCGAGATCGTCTTCCACACCTCGCTGCCGCGCACCCCGACCGGCAAGCTCCAGCGCTTCCGGCTGCGGGGACCCCATCTAGAGTGACCCGGTGAACGACCAGCAAACGCAGCGCACCCCACGGTCCCTGATCGTCACGTTCTACGGCGCCTACGGCCGCGGCGGACCCGACACCCCGGGCGGGACGGCCGCCCCGGTGCCGGTGGCCGCCCTGATCCGGCTGCTCGGTGCGCTCGGGGTCGATCCGCCGTCGGTGCGCTCCGCGGTCTCCCGGCTCAAGCGGCGCGAGCTGCTGGTCCCCGCGCGGACGGCCTCCGGCGCCGCCGCGTACGGGCTGTCCGAGGCGGCCCGCCAGCTGCTGGAGGACGGCGACCGGCGGATCTTCGGCCGGCCCGCCGCGCGGCTGTCCGACGGCTGGGTGCTGGCCGTCTTCTCCGTCCCCGAGGAGGAACGGCACAAACGGCACCTGCTGCGCTCCCGGCTGGCCCGGCTCGGTTTCGGCACCGCCGCGCCAGGTGTGTGGATCGCCCCCGCGCAGCTCTACGAGGAGACCCGGCACACCCTGGAGCGGCTGCAACTGGACCCGTACGTCGATCTGTTCACCGGTACGCACGCCGGCTTCGCCCCCACGGCCGACGCGGTCGCGCGCTGGTGGGACCTGGACGCCGTCGCCGCACAGCACCGCGCCTTCCTCGCAGAGCAGGAGCCGGTCCTCCAGCGGTGGTCGCGGCGCCGCTCGGTTCCCCCCGAAGCGGCCTACCGCGACTATCTGCTGGCGCTGGACGCCTGGCGCCATCTGCCCTACGCGGATCCCGGACTGCCCTCTCCCCTCCTGCCTGAGGACTGGCCGGGCGGCCGCGCGGCCGAGGTGTTCAGCCGGCTGCACACCACGCTCCGGGCCGCCGGGGCCCGTTACGCGCACGAGGCGATGACCGGGGCGTAGCGACCCCCGCCCACCGTCCTCAGCGACGGCGCTGCTGGGCCCCCACCGTGACGCCCGAGCGCGGCCGCGCGGCGGCGATCACGGAGACCACGTCCTTGAAGGAGCTGCACATCCGGGTGCCGGCGACCGCGGCGAGCTCGCCGAACGTGCCGACGCCGTAGGTCACCGCGACCGGCTCCATGCGCGCGGTGACCGCCATCCTCATGTCCCCCACGGTGTCCCCCACATACGCGCTCTGCCAGGCCGCGACACCGAGCCGGCCGGCCGCCCGCAGCACCATCTCCGGATGCGGTTTGCCGCGCCGGACCATGTCCTGGCCGATGACCGGGCCGACCAGGTCACGGATGCCCATGACGTCGAGCAGCGCCTCCGCGCTGCGGGTGGTCTTGGACGTGGCGACGGCCAGCTCGACCCCGTGGGCGCGCAGCGCGGACAGTCCCGCGGTCACACCGGGGAAGAGCAGCTGCGGCCCCAGGCACAGCACTTCGTAGGCGAACAGTTCGCGGTAGCGGGAGATGGCGGCCTGCACCCGGCCGTCGTCCTCGGGCTTGCCCAGCAGCCGGCCGAAGGCGGGGCCGGGAGGCTTGCCGATGGCGGCGGCCGCCTGCCGGGCGGTCACCGAACATCCCTGCTCCGCGGCCACCTTGATCAGCAGCTTGCTGATCGCGGGGAGGGTGTTGGCGAGAGTGCCGTCCAGGTCGAAGACTGCGGCCCTGATCGTCTCACCTCCGGCGCCCCGTACACCTCTCACGGGACGTTCGACTTCCGTTGCTACGCGCATGGCTGGAGACCTTTCCGGATTGCGATGGGGGGTGCAGGGGCTCTGGTGGCGTTGCTGGCTCGGCTGATGGGGCGGCCTGCGGTCGACGACGGGTAACGGCAGCGGCGGTCTCGCCAGGGCGCACCGCCGTCCAAGGCGGTACGCAACCGTCGAGGCGGTGCCACGGAAGGGAACGTCCCGTTTACCGCCTTCGGAGATTTAAAAACCGCCTGCGCTGTTTGTCAATGCATCCTCGTCAGCCCTGACGGGTCGACAACATCCCCCGGCGGAGCCAGACTGGGGGCACATGCCCCCCGTGAGGCACCGAGCGCCGGAACGAGCGGCCGATCGCCGCCTTCACGTCAGGGCCCACCAGTTCCGGCCAATCCCCTGAAGCATATCGAACCGCATGGTTGGTTTTCTATGTAGACTGCAATGAGCTCGCAGCCGTACTAGAGACGGGACGGACACCGTGCCCACCCAGCATCGCGCCATCCAGAGCCGCCAGGCACTCATCCGCTCGGCCGCAGAGACCTTCCTGGAGAAGGGGGTTCCCGCAGCGGGCATGGTCGAGATCAGCCGGCGGGCCCGGCTGAGCAAAGGGGCGCTCTACTTCCACTTCACTTCCAAGGACGACCTCACGCTCGCGGTGCGGGACGCCGCGCTGGAGTCCCTCCAGGAGCTGGAGGACGCCTTCACCCGCTCCCCGCAGCCGCTGACCACCGCCGTACGGGACTTCACCGTCGAGCTGTTCGGACGGGTGGAGTCGGACGCCGTACTGCGCGCCGGACTGCGGCTGCGGCCGGAGACCGCGCCGGGGCTCGGTATCTACGCCCTGGAGCAGCGCTGGTACGCGCTGTTTCTCGACAAAGCGGTGACCTGCGGGACCGGCGGCCCGGCCGGTCCGCATGCCTCGGACACCGAACCGCGGCGCACGGCCCAGCTGTTGACCTCGATCGTGGTGGGCCTGCTGCATCTGGGCAGCGAGGACGGGACGTGGTGGGACGAAGAAGCCATCGTCGGCCTGTGGGCGCTGCTGCCGTCCGCACCGGGCCGGATCCCGGCCGCGGTGCCGACTCCCGCGCAGCTCCCGGCGGCCGGCTGACCCGGCACTCCCGGTCCGCCCCGGTCCTCGTGCCCCGGCCTCACAACTCGACCAGCACGGCCCCGATATGACGCCCCTGTGTCAGTTCACTCAGCGCCCGCGGTGCCTGCTGGATCCCCTTCAGAAGAGCGTGCGGGAAGACCAGCGAGCCCTCCCGCAGGCCCTGGCCGAACTCCTTGGCCCACTCCTGCGGCAGATCCGGATGCGCATGCAGCCCGAAGCCGCGCAGTGCCACCCGCCGCATGATGATCAGCCCCGGGTCGAGCTCCACCGGGGCGATGGCTCCGCTGCCGCCCAACTGGCTGGAGAGCGCGCCGACCAGTGCGAACCGCGCATCGGCCCGGGCCACCGCGAGCGCCGCGGTGAGCTGCTCGCCGCCCACGGTGTCCAGCAGCACATCGATACCGTCCGGCGCCGCCCGCCGCAGCTGCCGCTCGATCGGCCCGGCGCCGCGCACGACCGTGTCGTCGTAGCCCAACTCGGCGCGCAGCCGCGCGGCTTTGCGCTCCGAGCCGGTGCTGCCGACGACCCGTCCGGCGCCCAGCCGCCGTGCGAGCTGTCCGGCCAGGCTGCCCACGCCGCCCGCCGCGCCGCTGATGAACACGGTGTCCCCCGGTCTGACCTCGGCGGCCAGGCGCAAGGCACCCCAGGCGGTCGCCCCCTGCGACAGATGCGCGGCCGGAGTCGGCAGCGGATCCTCGGCGAGGCTCCGCACCCGCGATTCCTCGACCGCCGCGAACTCCCGCCATCCGTAGGGGTGCTGGACCAGTTCGCCGGGGGTGAATCCGCCTCCGGGCGCCGCCACCACCTCGCCGACCGCCGAGCCCCACAGCGCCTGACCCGGCACAAATGAGGCCATGGGCAGACGGATTCCGGTCATCTGCGTCCGCATCGCCGCGGTCACCGCCATGACGCGGTTGCGTACCAGCACCTGTCCTGGTTCCGGCTCCGGCACCGGCACCTCGGCGATCATGAAATGGTGTGCCGTCAGCTCGCCTTCGGCCCGGGCGGCAAGCCGGACCTCGCGGTGCAGGGAAGGTATGCCGGGGACGACGGTGGGGGACATCGGACAGCTCCTCGCGCTCGTAGCACTCGATGGCACCGCTCCGGAGGGCGACGCCGGTTCATACCCGCCGGGGCCCGCCTCCGGACCGGGCGCAAATTCAATACCGCATGGTTGGCTTCTTTATGATGCGGAAATAGACTGCGCGGCCACGGGCAGCGGGTCGCACTCAGGCACAACAACTCCAAGAGAGCATACGGAGGATGATCGGTGGTCAAGCAGGAACGCGCAGTGCGCACCCGACGCGCCGTCCTCGAAGCAGCGGCTCATGTCATCGGCACCCGCGGGTACCAGGCCGCCACGATGGCCGAGATCATCCAGCGCGCCGGGGTCACCAAGGGAGCGGTGTACTTCCATTTCACGTCCAAGGACGCACTGGCTCGCGCGGTCATAACGGAGCAGACCGATCCGTTTCTGCCGCAGGTCAGCGAGTCCCGGCTGCAGGACGCCATCGACTTCACCCACCAGGTGGCACTGGCCCTGCGCAGCGACCCGTTGCTGCAGGCCGGCACCCGTATCGCGGTGGAGACGACCTTCAGCGAGGATCCGCTGGTGCCGTACCAGGCCTGGACCGACATCATCACCACGATGTTCACCGAGGCCCGGGACAACGGGGAATTACTGCCCGGTGTGGCACCGGACCGGGCGGCCGAGTTCTTCGTCGCCGCCTACATGGGCGTGCAGTTGTTCTCCCGCGCCGCGACCAACCGCGCCGATCTCCCTGAGCGCGTCACGGCCCTGTGGAAGCACACGCTTCCGGGGCTCGCGTCGCCCGGTGCGCTGAGCCATCTGGATCCGCACGGCCGCTGTGTGAAGATCCCGGTCTGACGCCGGAGCCGCCGCCCTGGCAGAGCCGCCGGCTCTTTCCCGGCTCTGGAAAACAAACCACATGGTCCGTATCTTAGTGCTCGGGCCGTCACCAAGCCTCAGCCCGTCAGGGCGCTGAGAGCCGCACCTCAGAAAGGAACCCCCCATGGCCAGCGCCACGCTCACGCCGTACTTGCGCGATCAGCACCACGAGATCGAAAGCCGGCCCGCTGACGGAAACCGACCGTCGGAGCTCACCACCACCGTGCCGCGCGAGTACGTCCACCGCACCGCGGTGTCCGAGGTGTTCCTGACGAACTGGCGGCGCGGCCCGGCCGACAGCTGGGTGGTCAGCGCCCAGTGGCCGCGCGCCCACACCTTCTACGGCCCGCTCCACGGGCTGCACGACCCGATCCTGCTGATAGAGACCATGCGGCAGGCCGGCATATTACTGAGCCATGTCGTGCACCGTGTGCCGCTCGACCACCCGATCATCTGGCAGCGGGTCCGCTACGACCTCGCGCCGCAGGCGCTGCGCACCGCGCAGCAGCCCGCCGAGGTCGAACTGCACATCAGCGATCACGACATGGTCTTCCGCGGCAAGCGGCTGGTCAGCGCCCTCCAGGAGTTCCGGATCATGTGCGACGGCGCCGAGCTGGCCTCCGCGACGCTCGACTACTCCTGTCACAGCCCGGCCGTCTACCGCCGGCTGCGCGGCGAGTACAGCGATGTGGCACTCGCCAACTCCCGGACGCTGCCGCTGCCCGAGGCCGTGAGCCCGCGGCTGGTCGCCCGGGAACACGACCGCGATGTGGTGCTCTCCCCCACCGACCGGCCCGACCTCTGGCAGCTGCGGGTGGACACCTCGCACCCGGTCCTCTTCGACCACCCCGTGGACCACGCCCCCGGCATGCTGATGGTCGAGGCCGCCCGGCAGGCCGCGCAGGCGACGACGCCCGGCTTCACACTGCCGGTCTCATTCGAGTGCTCCTTCTCGCGGTACGCCGAACTCGATGCGCCGTCCTGGGTTCAGGCACGGACCACCGGCCGGGGCGACGACGACCGCCGGCAGGTCGAGGTCACCGTCGAACAGCACGGCCAGCCGGTCGTGTCGGCCCAGATCACCAGCGTGCCGACGCCCTGACCGGCCTCTGACCGGCCGCCGCGCCGGCCCGCCGGTCCCCTGACGGTTTCCCTGCCGGAGCGCACCGGCCCGCCGACGTCCCCTTTCGGACCGGCTCCGTAACGGCCCCGCCCCGCTGCCCGTGCCTCCCCGTCACTGCAGCGTGAGGCGGGGCTTCGGCGCATCCGTGCGCCCGGTGGGCGGAGTGCGGCTGCCCGCCTGGTAGGGCAGCGGCCAGGGTGCGCCCGGCCCCGCATACCCCTGCTCGGCGGCGGCGTGCAGCGTCCAGTGCGGGTCGTACAGATGCGGTCGGGCCAGCGCGCACAGGTCCGCCCGCCCGGCCAGCACCAGGGAGTTGACGTCGTCCCAGGAGGAGATCGCGCCGACCGCGATGACCGGCACCCCGAGGGTGTTGCGGATGCGGTCGGCGAACGGGGTCTGGTAGGAGCGGCCGAAGTCGGGACGCTCGTCGGGCACCACCTGGCCGGTGGACACATCGATGGCATCGGCACCGTGCTCGGCGAAGGCCTCCGCGATCGCCACCGCATCCGCCGCGGTGGTGCCGCCGTCCGCCCAGTCGGTCGCGGAGATACGGACCGTCATCGGGCGCCCGGCCGGCCAGACGGCGCGGACCGCGTCGAAGACCTCCAGCGGGAAGCGCAGCCGGCCGGTGAGATCGCCGCCGTAGGCGTCGGTGCGGTGGTTGGTGAGCGGCGAGAGGAATCCGGAGAGCAGATAGCCGTGGGCGCAGTGGAGTTCGAGAAGGTCGAAGCCGGCGCGGGCGGCGGACCGGGCGGCTCGGACGAACTGCTCGCGGACGATGGCGAGTTCGGGCTCGGTGAGGGCGTGCGGGGTCTGGTTGACGCCGGGGCGGTAGGGCAGCGCGGAGGGTGCCACGAGGGGCCAGTTGCCGTGCGGGAGGGGCTGGTCGATGCCGTCCCACATCAGCCGGGTCGAGCCCTTGCGGCCGGAGTGGCCGAGCTGGACACCGATGGCGGTGCCGGGGGCGGAGGTGTGCACGAAGTCGGTGACCCGGCGCCAGGCCGTCTCGTGCTCCGGCGCGTACAGCCCCGTACAGCCGGGCGTGATCCGCCCCTCGGGGCTGACACACACCATCTCCGTCATCACCAGTCCGGCGCCGCCCATCGCGCGGGCGCCGAGGTGGACGAGGTGGAAGTCACCCGGGGTGCCGTTGCCGTCCGCGGCGGAGTACATGTCCATCGGGGAGACCACGACCCGGTTGCGCAGGGTCAGCCCGCCCAGCCGGAACGGCGTGAACATGGGCGGTGTGCCGGTCGGGGTGCCCGCCTCGTCCTCGACGGCCGTGACGAATCCGGCGTCGCGCAGCCGCAGATTGTCATGGGTGACCCGGCGGCTGCGGGTGAGGAGGTTGAAGGCGAACTGGTGCGGCGGCTGGTCGAGGTAGGTGGCCAGCTCCTCGAACCAGGCGAGGCTGGCGCGGGCGGCACGCTGGGTGGACGCGACGACGGGGCGGCGCTCCTCCTCGTACGCGGCCAGGGCGGTGGCGGTGTCGGGCTGCTCCTGAAGACAGGCCGCCAGCGCCAGGGCGTCCTCGACGGCGAGCTTGGTGCCGGAGCCGATGGAGAAGTGCGCGGTGTGCGCGGCATCGCCGAGCAGCACCGTGTTGCCGTGCGACCAGCGCTCGTTGACGACCGTGCGGAACGCGGTCCAGCTGGAGCTGTTGCCGCGCAGCGACCGGCCGCGCAGGGCGTCGGTGAAGACCTTGGCGCACCATTCGGCCGACTCGCGCTCGTCGCAGCGGTCGAGTCCGGCCGACCGCCAGACCTCCTCGCGCATCTCGACGATGACCGTGCTGGCGCCGGCGGAGCCCTCGGGCCCGTCGGACGGTGCCGCGGGATCGTGACCGGGCTGCGGACGGGCGAAGGGGTAGGCGTGGAGCTGTACGACGCCGTGCTCGGTCTCCGCGATCTCGAAGCGGAAGGCGTCGAAGGCGAAGTCGGCGGCGAGCCAGATGTAGCGGCAGCGGTGGGTGGTCAGCTGCGGACCGAAGGCGTCGGCGTGCGCGGTGCGGGTCGTGCTGTGCACCCCGTCGGCGGCGATCACCAGGTCGTACGCGCGCGCCAGTTCGGCGGCCGGCGGGGCTTCGGTGCGAAAGCGCAGTTCGATGCCGAGGTCGCGGCAGCGCCGGTGGAGCACGGCCAGCAGCCGGCGCCGTCCGAGCGCCGCGAAGCCGTGCCCGCCGGAGGTCAGGGTGCGGCCCCGGTGGACGATGTCGATGTCGTCCCAGCGGACGAACTCCGCCTGGAGGGCGCGGTAGACCTCCGGGTCGGCGTGCTCGATGCCGCCGAGGGTCTCGTCGGAGAGCACGACGCCGAAGCCGAAGGTGTCATCGGGTGCGTTGCGCTCCCATACGGTGATCTCGCGGGTGGGGTCGAGGCGCTTGAGCAGGGCCGCTGCGTACAGCCCGCCCGGCCCGCCGCCGATGACGGCGACCCGCATGGCTATTTCCCCTGCCACTTGGGGGCCCGCTTCTCGGTGAAGGCGGCATGGAACTCCGCGTAGTCGTCGCTGTTCATCAGCAGCGCCTGGGTGGCGGCGTCCATCTCCACGGCGGCGGCCAGCGGCATGTCGAGCTCGGCGGTGAGCAGCGCCTTGGTCTGGGCGTGCGCCATCGCGGGCCCCTCGGCGAGCCGCCGGGCGAGCGCCGCGGCCGCCTCGTCGGCCCGGCCCTCCTCCGCCAACTCGCTGATCAGACCGAGCCGTTCGGCCTCCGGCGCGCGGACCGTGTCACCGAGCATCAGCAGCCGGGTGGCGTGCCCGAGGCCGATGACGCGCGGCAGCAGATAGGCCGCGCCCATGTCACCGCCGGACAGTCCGACCCGGGTGAAGAGGAAGGCGAACCGGGCGGACGGGTCGGCGACCCGGAAGTCCGCGGCCAGCGCGAGCACCGCGCCCGCCCCCGCCGCGACCCCGTGGACCGCCGCGATCACCGGGAACGGGCACTCCCGCACCGCCCGGACGACCTGCCCGGTCATCCGGTTGAAGTCCAGCAGCTGCGCGGTGTCCATGCCCAGGGTGGCGCCGATGATCTCCTCGACATCGCCGCCGGAGCAGAAGCCGCGCCCCTCCCCCGCGAGCACCAGGGCGCGTACGGAGCGCTCCCGGGACAGCTCCGCGAGCAGGTCGCGGAGGTCGGCGTAGGCCTCGAAGGTGAGCGCGTTGAGCTTGTCCGGGCGGGCCAGGGTGACGGTGGCGACCCCGTCCTGCCTCGTCACTCGGATGTGCTGCCAGGTCTGTGTACTGCGGGCGGATCCTGCGAACGGGCTCATCGGACTGCCTGCCCCCTTTGGCCGGTCGGCCGGTGGATGCTGTTCCGGATGCTCTTCGAAGTTATCACTCATTCATGACTGTCGTCATGAGAACGCGATACGACATCCGCCGTCGGCAGCCTCTCGCCACCCGCCGGGGGCCGTCGGGGTGAACCTGCCGAAGGTCCCGGCCACCGCAGGACGTAGGTCATGCCGGCCCCGGCCGCTCGCCCCTGATTCCCCACCCCCGCGCTCTCTACGGTGGGGGTATCCGATCCGGCTTCGAGCCGCCGACCCGGCCCTTTGTGAACGGACGACCGCGCATGCTGGAACCGCCCACCCCTGCGACCTGGCGCATCACGCTGCCGCGCGGTGCGACCGCGGTCCCCATCGCCCGTGCGATGGTCCGCACCGCCATGCAGGATCTCCGGGCGACGGCCGACCGGACCACCGCACAGCTGCTGGCCGCGGAGCTGGTCACCAACGTGCTCAAGCACACCCGCGGCGCCGACCCCATCGAGCTGGTGGTGGAGCTGCGGCCGGCGGGCTGCCGGATCGAGGTGCACGACGACAGTCCGCGGCTCGTCGAGGGACTCGGCGAGCCGCTTCCCCTGGCGGAACCGGACGCCCCGCTGGTGGCGTTGGCACCGGCCGGTCCCCCGCCGGTCCGCACGACGGACGGCCCCCCGGCGGCCGACGGCCATGTCCCGATGCAGCGCGCGGAGGACACCGGGCAGCAGGGCGGGCACCGCGAGGACGCGGACGGCGCCGCGGAGACCGGGGAGACCTGGGAGACCGGGAAGGGCGGACACGAAGGGCACGGCGAGGAACCCGACGGGCACGAGGAGCACGGCGCGGACGACGAGCTCGACGCGGACGGCCAGGACGGCGTGGACGGCCAGGACGACGGGCGCGAGGGGGCCGATCCCGACGACTACACCGACGCCGACGCCAACGCCCTTGCCGACGACGACAACAGCGCGGAGACCTCCGACACCTCCCCCGGCGCGGACGACGCCGATGCCGCGAACGGCATCGACGCCCCCTCCGCCGCCCCGGGCCGCGGAGGGAGCCACGGCGGCCGTGGTCTGCTGCTGATCCGGTCCCTCAGCGCCGCCTCCGGCTGCCGTCCGACGCCGCGCGGCAAGGCGGTCTGGTTCACCCTTCCCGAGCTGCGGCGCCCGCGCCGGCGCTGACGACGGCCGCACCGGCCTCGTCGGCCCCGGCCGCCGGGTCCTGCGGCACCGCGCCGAGCCGCGAGCGACGGCGCCCGTAGCACGCGTAGACCAGCGCACCGGCCACCAGGAACCCGGCGAACTGGAGCCAGGTCGCCGGACCGGTGCCGTACATCAGATAGAGGCAGAAGCCGACGCCGAGCACCGGGCTGACCGGGAAGAGCGGGACACGGAAGCGGCGCGGCAGATCGGGGCGGGTGCGGCGGAGCACCATCACACTGAGGTTGACCACCGCCATGACCGCCAGCGTCCCGATGGTCGACAGATTCATCACCGCGTCCAGCGGGACGACCGCGGCCGGCACGGCGAAGACGACCGCGACGATCCAGGTGTTGGCGACGGGGGTGGACGTCCGGGGCGAGACCCGCTCGAAGATCCGCGGGACCAGTCCGTCCCGCGACATGGACATCAGGATGCGGGTCTGGCCGTACATGACCGCCAGGACGACCGAGGCGATGGCCACGACGGCGCCGAAGGCGATCACCCCGCCGCCCAGCGTCGAGTGGGTGACGTGGTTGACGATCAGCGACAGCGCGGCGGGCCGGCCGGCGACCTGGTCGGCGGAGAGCGCGCCGATGGCGGAGACCGCGACCAGGCAGTACAGGACGGTGACCACACCGAGGGAGACCATGATCGCGATGGGGATGTTCCGCCGCGGGTCCCTGACCTCCTCACCGGCCGTGGTGATCGCGTCGAAGCCGATGTACGAGAAGAACGCGAGCGAGGCGCCGGAGGTGATGCCGGCGACGCTCTCCGGGGCGAACGGCGAAAGGTTGCCGGCCCGGAAGGCACTGAAGCCGATCACGCAGAACAGCACCAGGATCGCGAGCTTCAGCACGGCCATCGCGGCGGTCGCGCGGGCGCTCTCCCGGATGCCGCGGACGAGCAGCAGTGCGGCGAGCACCATCACGACGACGGCCGGGATGTTGACGATGCCGCCGTCGCCGGGCGGCTGGGAGAGCGCGGCGGGCAGCTGCCAGCCGGTCAGGCTGCCGAGCAGTTCGTTGAGGTACTGGCCCCAGCCGACGGCGACCGCCGAGACCGAGATGCCGTATTCGAGCAGCAGGCACCAGCCAACGAGGAAGGCGATGCGCTCGCCGAGGGTGGCGTAGGCGTAGGAGTAGGCGCTGCCGGAGACCGGTATCGCGCCGCCCAGCTCCGCGAAGGAGAAGGCGGTGAAGACGCAGGTGACGGCCGCCAGGACGAAGGACACGATGACGGCGGGGCCGGCCTCGGCGACGGTGTCGGACAGGCCGACGAAGATGCCGGTGCCGACGATGGCGCCGATGCCGAAGCAGATGAGCTGGAAGAGCCCCATGCTGCGCTTGAGGCCGTTGCCTTCGAGATCCGCGCCGGATTCGGCGATGAGGATATCGGGCGACTTGATGCGCAGTCCGGACGGACGGGAGACGGGCGGGCGCACGGTGGTTCTCTCTCTGGTGGTGCGGTGCGCGCGGCGGGGGTGGGCCGCACACAGAGCGGGGTCCGGACCGGTGGGTCCGAACCCCGCGAGCGGCTAGATGGTAACCGCTGCCACCGTATGATCGCCCGTTTGTGCGTATGGCTATGCAGTGTCCTGTTTGTGCAGTGTGCGCCCGGGCGGCGAGCGGCCCTACCGGGCGAGCGTCGCGACCAGCACCGCCTTGATCGTGTGCATCCGGTTCTCCGCCTCGTCGAAGACCACGGAGTGGGCGGACTCGAAGACCTCGTCGGTGACCTCCAGCGACGAGAGCCCGTGCCGGGCGTGGATCTCCCGGCCGACCGCCGTGCCCAGGTCGTGGTACGCGGGCAGACAGTGCAGGAACTTCACCTCCGGCTTGCCGGTGGCGCGCAGCACGTCCATCGTGACCGCGTACGGGGCGAGCAGCGCGATCCGCTCGTCCCAGACCTCCTTGGGTTCGCCCATCGAGACCCAGACGTCGGTCGTCACGAAGTCCGCACCGCGTACGCCCTCGGCCACGTCCTCGGTGAGCGTGATGCGGGCGCCACTGGCCTCCGCGAGCCGCTGCGCCTCGGCGACGACCGGCCCCTCGGGCCAGAGCTGCTTGGGTGCCACGATCCGTACGTCCATGCCGAGCAGGGCGCCGGTGACGAGGTAGGAGTTACCCATGTTGTTGCGGGCGTCGCCGAGGTAGGCGAACGCGGTCTCCGTCAGGGGGCGGCCCTGGCCGTGCTCGACCATGGTCAGCACATCGGCGAGCATCTGGGTCGGGTGCCAGTCGTCGGTCAGTCCGTTGAAGACGGGCACCCCGGCGTACGCGGCCAGCTCCTCGACGTCGGACTGGCGGCTGCCGCGGAACTCGATACCGTCGAACATCCGGCCCAGGACCCGGGCGGTGTCCTTCACCGACTCCTTGTGCCCGATCTGTGAGCCGGACGGGTCCAGGTAGGTGGTGGAGGCACCCTGGTCCGCGGCCGCGACCTCGAAGGAGCAGCGGGTCCGGGTCGAGGTCTTCTCGAAGATCAGGGCAATGTTCCTGCCCTGGAGGCGAGGGACCTCGGTGCCGGCGCGCTTGGCTGCTTTCAGCTCGGCCGCCAGGTCGATCAGTCGGCGGAACTCCTCGGCGCTGAAGTCCAGCTCCTTGAGGAAGTGGCGGCCCGTGAGGTCTATCGCCATGGGTGGGCTCCTGGTTCGCGGCGGTCGGGACGGACTCGGACCCTGGAATTATATACGCACGCCTGTATCTCTATACAGACTGCCTGCTGCCGTACGGGTCCGGCGCCTGCTCCCCGGCGGAGTACGGGTCACGCTCAGGCTGCCCCCGGCACCGCGTCCCTCGCCACCGGACAGCTCATACAGCGCGGTCCGCCGCGGCCGCGCCCCAGCTCGCTCCCCGGGATCGTGATCACCTCGATACCGCGCTTGCGGAGGAAGGTGTTCGTGGTGACGTTCCGCTCGTACGCCACCACCACACCCGGCTCCACCGCCAGCACATTGCAGCCGTCGTCCCACTGCTCACGCTCGGCCGAGTGCACATCCTGGGTCGCGGTCAGCACCCGGATGTCCGACAGGCCCAGAGAGGCCGCTATGGCGCGGTGCATATGCTCCGGCGGATGGTCGGTGACCTTGAGGTCCTGATCGCCCGAGCCCGGCTCGATGGTGTACGAGCGGAGCATCCCCAGGCCCTCGTACTGGGTGAAGGTATCCCCGTCGATCATCGTCATGACGGTGTCCAGATGCATGAAGGCCCGGCGCTTGGGCATGTCGAGCGCCACGATCGTGCGCGCCGACCCCGCCGCGAACAGCCCCCGCGCCAGCAGCTCGACGGCCTGTGGGGTGGTCCGCTCGCTCATCCCGATCAGCACCGCGCCACTGCCCAGCACCAGGACGTCGCCGCCCTCGATCGTCGAGGGGTAGTCCGCCTGCCCCTCGGACCAGACATGGAAGCCCGCACCGCGGAAGAGCGGGTGATGGCGGTAGATCGCCTCATAGTGCACGGTCTCGCGCTGCCGGGCGGGCCAGCGCATCGAGTTGATCGACACCCCGTCGTAGATCCAGGCGGAGGTGTCGCGGGTGAAGAGGTGGTTGGGCAGCGGGCCCAGCAGGAAGTCGTCCAGATCCATCACATGGAAGCGGACCGAGATCGGCTCGGCGTGCCGCTCCAGGAACTCCCGCTTGGTCATGCCACCGACCAGCGCCTCGACGAGGTCCGGCACCGGCAGCTCGTCGAAGGCCGCCCGCAGATGGTCGGTGGCCAGCGGCCCGTATTCCTTCTCGTCGAAGACCCGGTCGAGGACGAGCTGCCGGGCCTCGGGGATCTGCAGGCTCTCGGCCAGCAGATCCCCGAAGAGGTGCACCTCCACCCCCCGGTCCCGGAGCACATCCGCGAACCCGTCGTGCTCGGCCCGCGCCCGGCGCACCCACAGCACGTCATCGAAGAGCAAGGCGTCCTTGTTGGAAGGCGTGAGCCGCTTCAGCTCCAGATCGGGGCGGTGCAGGATGACCCGGCGCAGCCGCCCGGCCTCGGAGTCGACTTGGAATCCCATCCGTCCATCTTGGCCGCTCGGACGGCCCGGCGGAGGGAGTCGGGCGATGTCGGTCCGGTCGGACCGGAGCCCGGCCGGCTGCCAGCGGTCCTAGAGGGCGGCACGGGCAGGACGGGGAGGGGGTTGGCCCGCCCCTCCCCGTCGGACGCGCCTACAACCGTGGGTCCACCGGCTCCGACTCCAGGGCGAGCACCGCGAAGACCGCCTCGTGGACCCGCCACAGCGGTTCGCCGTCCGCCATCCGGTCGAGCGCCTCCAGGCCGAGTGCGTACTCCCGCAGGGCCAGCGAGCGCTTGTGGCCCAGGTGACGGACGCGCAGCCGCTGGAGGTTGTCCGGGCGGGTGTACTCCGGCCCGTAGATGATCCTCAGGTACTCGCGGCCACGGCACTTGACGCCCGGCTGGACGAGCCGTCCGTCGGCCTGCCGGATCAGCGCCCGCACCGGCTTGACGACCATGCCCTCACCGCCGTCGGCGGTCAGCTCCTGCCACCAGGCGATCCCGGCCGCGACCGAGGTCTCGTCCTCGGTGTCGACGAGGATCCGCCGGGTCGTGGCGAGCAGCCCCGGCCGGTCCGTGGCGCCCCCGGCCGTCCCGGACTCCCGGGCCGTCACCGCGCCCTCGGCCGCGATCAGCCGGTCGAGCAGGGCGAGCTGGTCGGTGTGCGCCAGCCCGGCGAGGCTGCGGCCCTGCACCGCGAGAATCTGGAACGGCGCGAGCCGGATGCCGTCCAGGTCACCGAGCCCGGCTCCGCCGCCCGGCTCCTGCGGTGCCTCGGCGGTGTCCGCCGCCGTCGCGCCGACCCGCCAGCAGTAGCGCCGGTACGCCTCCGTGAACGCGGCCGCGTCCGCGGCCCGGTCCCGCTGCCGGCCGAGCAGCGGCGACACCTCGACACCCCGGGCGGCCGCCGCCTCCAGCGCATCGAGCACGCCCGGGAACGCCGCACCGGACGCCGCGCCCACGGCCGCGTACTGCTTGCGCAGCAGACCGGTCGCCTTCAGGGACCAGGGCATCAACTCGGCGTCCAGCAGCAGCCAGCCGGTCTCCAGCCCGTCCCACAGACCGGCCTCCTCGGCGCAGTCCCGGACCCGCCGCAGAAGGCGTTCGGTCACCTCCGGGTCGTCGAAGAACGGCCGGCCGGTGCGGGTGTACAGGGCTCCCGACACCCCCTTCGGCACACCGAAGAGTTCACCGGCCACGGTCTCGTCGCGGCACACCAGGACCACTGCCCGGGATCCCATGTGCTTCTCCTCGCACACCACTTCCCGTACACCGTCGGCCCGGTAGCCGGCGAACGCCTCCGCGGGGTGCTCCAAATACCCCTCCTCCGCCGAGGTCGCGCAGGGCGCCATCGTCGGCGGGAGGTACGGCAGCAGCCGCGGGTCGATCGCGAAGCGGCTCATCACCTCCAGCGCGGCTGCGGCATTCTCCTCCTTGACCGCGAGCCGGCCCATGTACCGGGTCTCCACGATCCGCCGCCCGGCCACATCGTGCAGATCGAGCGGGCGGCCGTCCGCCCCGCCGGGCGCCTCCGTCGCGAGCGGTTTCGTGGGCTCGTACCAGACCCGCTCCGCCGGTACGTCCACCAGCTCGCGCTCCGGCCACCGCAGCGCGGTCATCGCCCCGCCGAAGACACAGCCGGTGTCCAGGCAGAGGGTGTTGTTGAGCCAGGTGGCGCGCGGGGTGGGGGTGTGGCCGTAGACGACGGCGGCGCGGCCGCGGTAGTCCTCGGCCCAGGGGTAGCGCACCGGCAGGCCGAACTCGTCGGTCTCGCCGGTCGTGTCGCCGTACAGCGCGAAGGAACGCACCCGCCCCGACGTCCGGCCGTGGTACTTCTCCGGCAGCCCTGCGTGGCACACCACGAGTCCGCCGCCGTCCAGGACGTAGTGGCTGACCAGACCGTGGATGAACTCGCCGACCTCGGTGCGGAAGGCGGCATCCTCCTTCTCCAGCTGCTCGATGGTCTCGGCGAGCCCATGGGTGTGCTGGACCTTGCGGCCCTTGAGGTAGCGGCCGAGCTTGTTCTCGTGGTTGCCGGGCACACACAGCGCATGCCCGGCCCCGACCATGCCCATCACCAGCCGCAGCACTCCGGGGCTGTCCGGCCCGCGGTCGACGAGGTCACCGACGAAGACCGCCGTACGGCCCTCGGGGTGTGCCGCGTCCACGGGCCGGCCGAGCGCGTCGCGCACCAGCGCATAGCCCAGCCTGCCGAGCAGGGTCTCCAGCTCGGAACGGCAGCCGTGGATATCGCCGATGATGTCGAACGGGCCGGTGAGATGGCGCAGATCGTTGAACCGCCGCTCCAGGACGACCTCGGCGGACTCCACCTCCTCCGGGCCCCGCAGGACATGCACCTTGCGGAAACCCTCCCGCTCCAAGTGCCGCAGGGAACGGCGGAGTTCACGCTGGTGGCGCTGGATGACCCGGCGGGGCAGCCCGGCCCGGTCGGCGCGCGCCGCATTGCGTGCGGCGCAGACCTGCTCGGGCATGTCCAGCACGATCGCCACCGGAAGGACGTCATGCTCCCGGGCCAGCCGCACCAGCTGGGCGCGCGCCTCGGACTGCACGTTGGTGGCGTCCACGACCGTCAGCCGCCCGGCGGCCAGCCGCTTGCCGGCGATGAAGTGCAGTACGTCGAACGCATCGCCGCTGGCGCTCTGGTCGTTCTCGTCGTCGCTGACCAGCCCCCGGCAGAAGTCGGAGGAGAGGACCTCGGTCGGCCGGAAGTGCCGGGCGGCGAAGGTGGATTTGCCGGAGCCGGTGGCTCCGATCAGCACCACGAGCGCGAGGTCGGGCACGGCGAGCGTACGCGGCGCCCGCTCGGGCCGGTCCTGCGCCCGCTCCGCGCGCTCCTGACGGATGCCGCCCTCCTGCCGGCTCCCGCTCTCCTGCTGGTTCTCGTGCGGGTGCTGGTTCTCCTCGCCGTACCCCGTACGGGCGTCGTCCGTCATGCCGCGACCTCCTTCCCGCTCATCGAAGCGCTGCTGTCCGCAGCGCTGCCGCCACCTTCGGGCCCCCGGCCTTCCCGGCTGCTCCCGCTGTCTTCAGGCCTACCACTTCCGTCGCCGGTGATACGGAAGTGCGCGAGCTGGGTGGGCGGACCGACCTCGGGGTCGTCCGGACCCACCGGGCCGAAGCTCACCTCGTAACCGTGCCGTGCGGCGACCCCGCGCGCCCACTGCCGGAACTCCTCCCGGGTCCACTCGAAGCGATGGTCCGCATGCCGCACGTGCCCGGCCGGCAGTGAGTCCCAGCGCACGTTGTACTCGGCGTTCGGCGTCGTCACCACGACCGTGCGCGGCCTGGCCGCCCCGAACACCGCATACTCCAGCGCCGGCAGCCGCGCCGGATCGACATGCTCGACGACCTCGCTGAGCACCGCCGCGTCATACCCCTTCAGCCGGCTGTCGGTGTACGCCAGCGACCCCTGTACGAGCCGTACGCGCTCCGACTGCCGCTCGGGCATCCGGTCCAGCCGCAGCCGGCGCCGCGCCTCGTGCAGCGCCCGCATCGACACGTCCACGCCGACGATCTCGGTGAACTGCCCTTCCTTGAGCAGCGCACCGACCAGCTGGCCCTGCCCGCAGCCCAGGTCGAGCACCCGCGCCGCCTTGGCGGAGCGCAGGGCCGCGAGGATCGCCTCCCGCCGCCGGACGGCGAGCGGCACCGGCTTGTCCTCGGTGTCCGCCTCCTCGTCCACGGCGTTGTCGAGCTCCTCGGCGGCCACATCGTCCGACTCGGCCAGCCGCTCCAGCGCCAGCCGCTCCATGGCCTGGCGTGTCAGCGACCCGCGGCGCGCGAGATAGCGGCCGACGATCACCCGCTGCTCCGGGTGGTCCTCCAGCCAGCCCTCGCCGGCCCGCAGCAGCTTGTCGACCTCGTCGGGCGCGACCCAGTAGTGCTTGGCGTCGTCCAGCACCGGCAGCAGCACATACAGATGCCGCAGCGCCTCGGCGAGCCGGCACTCCCCCTCCAGGACGAGCCGCACATAGCGCGAGTCGCCCCACTCCGGGAACGTCTCGTCCAGCGGCACCGGCTCGGCCCGCACCGTCCAGCCCAGCGGCCGGAACAGCTTGTCCACCAGCTCCGTACCGCCCCGGGCGGGCAGCACCGGCACCTCGATGCGCAGCGGCAGCGCCTGCGCCACCAGCTCGGGCCGTGCCGTGCACTGCCCCTTCATCGCGCTCGCGAAGACGCTCCGCAGCGCAACCGCCAGCAGCGAGGAGGCCGCGTACGGGCGGTCGTTCACATACTGGCCCAGCGCCGAATCCGGCGCGCCGCCACGGCCCTTGCCGCGGCTCCGGCGCACCAGGGCGATGGGATCGACCTCCAACAGCAGTGCCGCGGTGCACCGTTGTGCGTCGGCCTCCGGATAGAGGACGTGTGCGGTGCCGTGCGACGTCGAGAACTGCTGCACCTTGTCGGGATGCTTGTGCAACAGGAACCCGAGGTCGGTCGCGGGACGGTCGGCGCTGCCGGTGGTGGTTATCGTCAGGAACACGCGTCCGAGTATTACCGCAAGACAGCCCGATCCCCACTGGTTTTCCGGAAGCGCCGCCCGGCGTCAGCCCAGCTGCGACTGCACCTGTGTCGAGATCAGTTCGAGGTGGTCCAGATCGTCCAGGTCCAGCATCTGCAGGTAGATCCGGGACGCGCCGATGGCCGCATAGCGACCGATCTTGTCGACGACCTCGGCGGGTGAGCCCGCGAGGCCATTGGCCCTCAGCTCGTCCACGTTCCGCCCGATGGCCGCGGCCCGTCGCGCGACCTCGGCTTCGTCCTTCCCTACGCAGGCCACGAGGGCGTTGGAGTACACCAGCTCATCGCCCTTCCGCCCGGCGGCCTCGGCGGCCGCCCGCACCCGTCCGAACTGGCGCTCGCTGTCTTCGAGCGAGGCGAAGGGAATGTTGAACTCATCGGCGTACTGCGCCGCCAGCCGTGGCGTACGCGTCGCCCCGTGTCCACCGACCAGCACCGGCACCTTGCCCTGGGCGGGCTTGGGCAGCGCGGGCGAATTCTCCAGCTGGTAGTAGGTCCCGTCGTAGCTGAACTCCTCTCCTGTCCCGGTGGCCCACAGACCGGTGATGATCGCCAGCTGCTCTTCCAGCCGCGCGAACTTCTCCTTGGGGAACGGAATGCCGTACGCCGTGTGCTCCTGCTCGAACCAGCCCGCCCCGAGGCCGAGTTCGACCCGTCCACCGGACATCTGGTCGACCTGGGCCACCTGGATGGCCAGCACACCCGGCAGCCGGAAGGTACCCGCCGTCATGAGCGTCCCGAGACGGATGCGCCGGGTCTCACGAGCAAGGCCGGCCAGCGTGATCCAGGCATCGGTCGGGCCGGGAAGCCCGTCGGCATTGCCCATCCGCAGATAGTGGTCCGAGCGGAAGAACGCATCAAAACCAAGATCCTCAGTAGCTTTGGCGACCTTCAGCAGAGTGTCGTAGGAGGCCCCCTGCTGGGGCTCGGTGAAGATTCGTAGGTCCATACCTCCATCCTGCACTCCGCGCGACGCCCCAATCGTCGGAGAGCGTTTGAGTACACGGGGGCGGTGGGGCAGCCGTTGGGTCGATCCAGACACGGGAGGGACAGAAGCAGGGCAGGGCGGGGCAGGCCATCCCTTGTCGTGACGAGGGCGCGGTGGTGAGCGGATGGTGGTGCCGGGCCGGCCGGGCAGGGCGGTCGACCGGACGGCTTGCAGGGCGACTCGCGGGGCGGCTTGCGGGACGGCTTGCGAGGCAGTTCGCGGGACGCCGTGCGATACCAACGCTGTGGGTGGGTCCACGGCGGAGGCGGCCTGGGTGACACGGAGACGGCCTGGGTGACGCGGAGACGACCTGGGTGACACGGAGACGGCCTGGGTGACGTTGGCGGCGGGGCAGGGCTGACGGTGGGCGGGTGGGTCCATGAACCGTGCGGGATACGCGGTGGCGCGCGCAGGGGCCGTCGTGGTCGTGCGGTGACATCAGCAGTGGCAGCCAGGGGCCGACGCGATGGCTCGGCCATGCCGTCTGGGTGTGGGGCGCGAGCACTCCCGGCCCGCGGTCGGTGCGTTACCGCTCGGGGCTTGCCCACCGCGTGATCGCGGTCGGTTCGGATCAGGTTTGCTCAGGCAGGATTCCGGTCGCGCACCTCCAGCTTTTCCAGTATTCCGGCCACACGATCTCTCGATTCATCGACCGTGTCCATCGCCTCGACGCACGTCCAGTACATCCCCTCCTCGTCTGCCAGCAGCACCACTGCCACCAGCGCTTCGCACACCTCTCGCAGCAGTCTGCACAGGCCGGTTAAAGCCGCCTTGGCATCACACACTTCGGACAGCTGAGCCGCCCGCAGCCCACCGGCGACCGACGCCGGGCACAGCAGTCCCCCGCTGAACCGCCCGCCCGCGTCGCCCAGCCCCCGGGCCCTGGACCGCACTTCGTACGGCCCGAATATCGCGAGATGGCTGCCGACCGCCTCCGCCAAGGCCTGCGCCTGCCATGCCTCGACGATCACTCCCTGCACCGTGTTCGCCTCCGCCAGCCCGCGCCGACTGGCCGCAATGATCCGCACCGCGTCCATCCGCTCCCTCCCTTCCTCTCCATTCGCATGCACCCTGCACTCTTTCCACTACCCAGAGTGAATGCGAACACCCAAAAAAGCCAGGGGAATTCGCAAATCTGTGGACAAGCAAGGCGGTGTGGAAAGATCCATGACTCCGGAGAGTGACACGCGGTGGCTACGCCCCCGCTCCCTCCCCTCCCGCCCCAGCATCCCCACCCCTCACACGACCGGCACAAGCCACGCGAAACACCCGAAGGGAACGCCGGAACGGCCGCCGGGAAACGCCGGAACGGCCGCCGGGGAACGCCCGGATGACCCGCGAACCCAGACCGCAGCCCGCACCCGCAGCCCGCAGCCCGCAGCCCGCAGCCCGCAGCCCGCAGCCCGCAGCCCGCAGAGAACGCGCGAGCGGGGCCGGCGCTCACACCCCGCCGGCCCCGCCCTGTGCCACTTGCCCCTCTCCCCTGCTCCTCGCCCCTGCTCCTCGCCCCTACTCCTCGCCCTCCCGCGGCCGGTCCGGCCGCGCCGAGCGGACCGCAGGGAACCGCGACTCATTGCGCTCGATCTTCGCGGCGAGGGCCGCCAGGGCGTCGATCCCCAGCGCCTCGCAGAACTGCAGCAGATACGCCAGCACGTCCGCGACCTCGTCCTCGACCCGGCCGGCCTTCCCCGGGTTCGACATCACCTTCGCCGACTCCTCCGGCGTCAACCACTGGAAGATCTCGACGAGTTCCGCGGCCTCCACGCTGAGCGCCGCGGCCAGGTTCTTGGGGGTGTGGTACTGCTGCCAGTCCCGCGCGGCCGCAAATTCGGCCAGGCGTCGCTGCAGCGCATGAAGATCCTCGCTCATACCCCTAGGTGTAGCACCTGTACGCCGGGCAACCCCTCGGCCACCGAGGGGTCCCGCACCGTCCCCAGCAGCCGCACATGCCCCCGGTCGGTCATCCGCAGGGCCAGCGACACCAGCTCGCGCGCCTGCCTGGGGTCCATACAGCGGTCCATCCCGTCCGCCATCACCGTCATCTGCTGATGAGCGGACGGGACCTCCCCGACCGGATCCATCGCCAGCACCTCCGGCCCGGTGAGCAGCACCAGCGCCAGCGCGAGAAACCGCAGCTCACCATCGCCGAGTTGCTCGACGGGCAGCTCGCCCAGCGCCCCCCGGTCGAGGACGGCCCGCACGCCCACCGCCCCGGCCTGCGGCCCCGATGACCCGCCCGGCCCCGCCACCCCAGCGGCGTCAGCGGCCCCGTGCCCCGTACCGCCCGCCTGCCGTGGCACCGCACGCAGCCCCTCGACAGGACCGGCGCAGGCCTCCCGTACCGCCGCGACCAGCACCGCATGCCGCCGCGCACACTCCTGGCTCGTACGCTCCAGCACCGCGGGCAGGTTGTCGCAGGACGACCGCAGCCGCCCCTCGCCACGCGCGCCCTCCGTATCGCGGCCCCAGCTGCCCGCCTCACCGCCACCGCTCCCCTTACGCTTCCGCGTCCCCCAGGCCCCGACAGCCCCGGCAGTCCCGCCGGCCCCTCCCGGCTTCCCCGGCCCGCCCCCCGAACCCGCTCCCAGCCCACTCCGCCGCACCCCGACACCACGCCCCGCACCACCGGCACCGTCCGCACCACATCCACCGTCCTGCCCGGTTCCCCCCGTACCGCCCGTCCCCACACCCCGCATGACCTCCGGCCGCGGGTCGCACACAAAGGCCGACCGCAGCGCGACCACGACCTGTTCGGCCGCGGCGAGCACCAGCCGCTGGCCCTCCGTCTTGCCCGCGACGCGCAACGGCAGCAGTGAGGTGCCGAGCCGGTCGTCGGGCAGCGGGGCACGAGTCACCGGAGTCGCCCCCGCGGTGTGCCAGGCCGCCTGGACGGAGGGGCGGTTCGGGTCCGTGAGCGCGGTCGTCAGCAAGGTCTCGCCGCCACCGGTCAACCGCTCGCCGACGATGCGCAGTTCGGGCTCGGCCTGCACGGCGAGATCGAGGCTGACGGGGCCGGCCGGACCGTCGACCGTGCAGCCGATACGGAACCCCCGCCGCCCCTGTTCATCGGGGCGCGCGCCCGCCGGCACACACGCCGCCGGGCTGCCCGCCACCTCCCCCACGGCCCGTGCGAGCGACTCCCCGCTCCCGAGCCGGGCGAGGATCTCGTATGCCTGCAGCGCACTGGACTTGCCGCTTCCGCTCTCGCCGCTCAGCAAGGTCAGCCGGGTGAGCGGCAGGGTGACGCCGCGATGGGTTTTGAAGGCGGACAGCCGTAATTCGGTAACCGCCGGCCGCACAGTGTCGGTATTCATGCGGGGACGCTATGCAGCACCCCGACCGGAGAACCGTTACGCCCAACAGCTCTTCCTACGAACGGGGGACGCCCCCGAGCGCCGTTTCCGCGACCTCGGTGCCGACGGGGGCGAGCAGGAAGACATTGGTGTCGACGCGGTGCATCCCGCTGCCGAGCCCGAAGACGACTCCGCTGGAGAAGTCCAGGATGCGCTTGGCGACGTCGGTGTCGGCGCTGGTGAGGTCCAGCAGGACGGGGATCTGTGCCATCAGGTACTCGGCGACCTCGCGGGCGTCGGCGAAGGTCTGGACGCGGATGACGATGAACCGCCGCGTCTCCTCCGTCGGCTCGTCATCGGGGAGGGCACGGTGGTCGGGCCAGGAAGGCCATTCACTGCTGCCGCGGAGCGGGACGACCTCGGCAAGCCCTTCCCACTGCTCGTCGGTGGCATCGGGGCCGTTCACCGAATCACCTCACCCGGGGGAGCGCTGGCTGTCTGCGGTATCTGCATCGCACAATTCTAGAGATAGACATACAAAGCTCGGCGGACGCGACACACGCCGCGTCACGTCCGGTTCCATCCTGCACCATGGCCGCTGACCTGTGCTGACATCCTCGGCAGATATCCTGCGTCGAGATTCTGTGTGCCTGTTCATCCCCCTTGTGACGGAGGTCGGTCCGCCGTGAGCTCTGAGCCTCCCGGTCGTCGGCCGCGTGGACTGCGCGGCCTGCGCAAACCCGCGAAGAAGCGGCCCGCCGGGCCCCCGCCGGCCGAGAAACCGGACGACTCGGATTCGCCGGAACCGACGGCCGAAACCCCCAGCAGCGTCATCAGCGCCGCCCTCTACCGCGACGGACGCCGCGTCAGCACCCATGACACGCTCGCCGATGCCTTCCGGCAGCAGCGCACCACCTCCGGCACTCTCGCCTGGATCGGTCTGCACCGCCCCACCCGCGCCGAACTGGTCACCCTGGCCTCGGAGTTCGACCTCCACCCGCTCGCCATCGAAGACGCCCTGGAGGCCCACCAGCGACCCAAGCTGGAGCGCTACGGCGGGACGCTCTTCGTCGTTCTGCGCGCCGCGCGCTACCTCGACGACGCCGAGGAGGTCGACTTCGGCGAGCTGCACGTCTTCGTCGGCCGTGACTTCGTGATCACCGTGCGGCACGGCGGCGCCCCCGACCTCTCCGCCGTACGCCAGCGCATGGAGGACACCCCCGAACTCCTCAAGCGCGGTCCCGAAGCCGTCCTCTACGCGATCCTCGACGCGGTCGTCGACGGCTACGCACCGGTCGTCGACGGTGTCCAGACCGACATCGACGAAATCGAGACCGAGGTCTTCGGCGGCGACCCCCGGGTCTCCCGTCGCATCTATGAACTCTCCCGTGAGGTGGTCGAGTTCCAGCGCGCCACCCGCCCGCTGAACGCCATGCTGGAAGGCCTGACCGCGGGCTTCGAGAAATACGCCATCGACGAGGAACTGCGCCGCTATCTGCGCGATGTGGCCGATCACGTACTCCACACCACGGAGCGCGTCGACAGCTTCCGGCAGGCTCTGCAGGACATCCTCACCGTCAACGCGACCTTGGTGAACCAACAGCAGAACGCCGAGATGCGCGCCCTGGCCGAGGCCGGCTTCGAGCAGAACGAGGAGATCAAGAAGATCTCCTCCTGGGCGGCCATCCTGTTCGCCCCGACGCTGGTCGGGACGATCTACGGCATGAACTTCGATCACATGCCGGAGCTGCACTGGGCGTTCGGATACCCCTTTGCGATCGTCCTGATGGCAATCGTCTGCACCAGTTTGTATGTCGTCTTCAAGCGGCGGGACTGGCTCTGAGTAATCGACGTGCAAGCACCCACGCATCGGGCTCGGCGACGCGAGCCCGGCTCTCACGGACACCGCTCGAACCGGTGGAGAGAATCTGCGTCACTGGCTGCCGGTGCCGCCCGAGGCGCTGACGCAGGGGCCGCCCCCGCTGCCGCCGCCGGCTTCCCGCGACTGATGCGTGCAGCCCCGGGGAGCGTTGTCAGCGCCGGCCGCTACGGTGGCTCGCATGAGCGACACCAAGTACTGGACTTCTGCCCCGGACCGGGTGGTTCGCGGCTCGATGGGCCTGTGCCATCTCACCGTGGCTCAGCCGCCGTTCAACATCGACGCCCGCAGCCTCCCGGCCAACGACCCCGATCAGGCACGCCTGTTCGTCGAGTCGTTCGGCGGCATCGAGGAGGTCCTGGACGATCTCGGGCCGCGCTCCGTGCAGACGCCGCTGCCCTCGTCGGTGCGTTCCGATCTGGACATCGTTCATGCCGCCGCGTGGGGCGGCATGCGGGCCATCTCCACCCCCGTCTTCGCCGACGACGGCAACGGAAACCCGCTGTTGGCCGAAGCCGAACGGATGCGGGAGCGCTTCCCCGCGGCGCGGATCGTGGGCCGCGTCACCTACTACGGCGGAATGGAACACACCGAAACCGTCGTGATGCTCCCCGACGGCGCCATGTTCCACGCCGCCGGCTGGCCCGACGACGAACCGTTCGTCGTCCTGGGCGCCCCCCACGCCGTCATCGCCTCCCTCGGCCTGAGCAGTTGGATGCTCACCGCCGCCGACATCGACATGGACCAGCCCCTCCACGAGATCGAATGGGCCTCCCTGGCCGGCCTGGCACTGGGGCACTCCGACCCCTGGGGATGGGAGGAGATGCAGACCACCGCCTTCCGGGTACAACACAGCGATCTGTCCGTCTGCTCGATGGAGGACCTGTACTTCATCTGAGGCGCAAGGAAGCGGCGGGCCCTGTCTGGAGGAGCCGGGGATCGCAATCTCGACACCTACGCGCCACACGGTCTGGCTGATGTGTTCAATCTCGTCGTGCGCCCGAATCCGGTGCTCGCCCCGCAGGAGGTCTACGAGACCAAGGCGGCCCGCTGGAGGCAGCAATGGCCCGAACTCACCGTGCTGGACTGGCCGGCGCGGTCCGAGTGCCGCTGACGGGGACGCCGGCGGGCCGCTGACGGGGCCGTCGTCCTGATCTGCGCGCGGGACTCCACCGCCACCTGGCTGGGGACATCGCACGCGCCCCACCCGTGCGCGGATTGTGAAACGGCGATCTACTGGGCGCGCAGATGGTCGTGCAGTGCCCTCGCGACCTGCGCCATGAGTGCTTCGGCGGCCGGTTGGGTTGCCGCCGGGACCTTGGATTCGGTCAGTGCGGCAATGGCGAAGGTGCCGCCGTCGTCGTGCTCGACCACGCCCGCCTCGTGCCGGAGGTTCAGCAGGGTGCCGGTCTTCGATGACCACTTCGAGGCGTCCGAGCTGAAGTCGGGCGCGAGACGGTGCCGCATGACGTTGTGGGCCATGAGGGAGCGCACATGTGCGGCAACGCCGGACGGAAGCCGTCCGGGGACCCACAGGGCTTCCAGGAGGTCGACGAAAGCCCGTGCGGAACCCGAGTTGGCTCTGCTCACATCGAGCTGTGGGATGGGGTGGCCTCGTCCTGCCGTGCGTGAGCCGATCGCGAGGGAGTGGGCGAGGTGCACGTCGTCCGGGTCGAACTGCTCAGCCGGGGTTTCGACAAGGTCACGCAAGGGGTTTCGCACCGCGATGCCGCTGATACCGGCGTCGCGCAGGGTCTGGTTCACCTCGGTGGGCGGGACCAGAGCGAACAGCGCGTCCGCGGCGACGCTGTCGCTGAGCGCCGTACTGAGGTAGAGCAGGTCGTCGATCGCGATGCGTGCGGGGTGGCGGAACCTGCTGAGTCCCACCGGCCCCGGGGACGCGATGCGCCCCGGCTCGACGTCGATCATCGCGGCCCCGTCGAGGCGCCCGTCGTGGATGCGGTCCAGCACGGCGACGGCGAGCGGCACCTTCACCAACGACGCGACCGGGAACTCGACATCAGGGTCGATGCCGATCTCCTCGCCGGTGAACAGATCACGCACCAGGAAGGACCCCGACAGGCCCGCTCCGGCGAGAACACCGCGGAGTTCCTGCGTTACTCGCTCGGCGTTCATGCCCGCTCCTTGCCGTCCGTGGGCGCTCCCAGGGCGCGGGCCACCTGCCCCCGGAAACCGACCCGCACCCGCTCCGCGTCGTCACCGGTCACCGCTGACACGCTGTAGCCGCGGGCAACGGGTGTTCCCGCCAGCCGCCGCCACCCCAGCCCCAGCTCATCCGCCTGCGCAGCCGAGCACAGGAGAAAGTCGTCCGCGCGCATCGTCGCGGCCACGGCGGCGGTCAGCGATGCGGCCACCGCGATCTGTGCAGGCACGAGCGCGACGCGATGACCGGTCTGCTCCACACGGTCCCGGATGTGCGGAACATCGTCTTCCGGCTGGATCCAGATACGCCGGAACGATCGTTGTGCCCTGCCGGGCCGCAGGCTTTCGAGGTGGAGCGGCGCCGTGCCGTGGTCCGTCGGGGAAGCGACACCGAGCGGCACCGTCCAGTCGGCGTCTGCCGGTGGCACCGCCAGGAGGGCGGCCCGGACTTCACGGGACCGGAGAAGTTCCGCACGTTCCGCCGGGCCGGCGGAACGGAAGTCCAGGACGGTGTCCTTGTCGCGAGCGGCCGCGTCCAGCATCGCCAAGTGCCGTACCGAGCATGTCTCGGGCACCGCGAGGCCGAGCGGCCGGAGCTTCGCCTGCTCGGCGTGGTACTCCAACGCTTCCGCCAACTGCACGAGCCGCTTCGCGGACGGAAGCATGTCGCGTCCGAACGGGGTGAGCGCCGCCCGCCGCGTCGAGCGGTCGAACAGCCGCTCCCCGAAATGCTCCTCCAGCGCGGCAACCCGTCGACTCGCCACGGACTGCGGCACCCGGGCGGCCTCGGCGCCGAGCGTGAAGCTGCCGCGCTCGCCCACTTGCACGAACACCCGACACGCAGCCACCAGATCCACAAGCAGCACCGTATGCCAAAACAGCATGTGAAGCATCATTGGTGTCTTTGACCGCATGAACTGCTGCCGGAAGGCTGTCGGACGTGATCTCTTACAGGACAGCCATACCTGCGGTCGCTCTCGTACTCGCATCGGGCCTGGTGAGCGGATGCGCCGGGAGCGGCGACACCGGTCCGGCCCGGCCGTCGTCATCCACCGCCTCGGCACCGGCCGACCCGGCCGCCTCGCGGGACCGCGCCGCCAAGGCCCTTGCCCAGGTCGAGCGCCGCTACCACGCCCGCCTCGGCGTCTACATGCTGGACACCGGGACGGGCCGCACGGTGACCTACCGCGCGGGCGAGCGGTTCGCGCACGCCTCGACATTCAAGGCGCTCGCCGCCGCCGCGCTGCTCAAGCGCAGTACGGACGACGAGCTCGACCGTGTCATCAGCTACCGCGCCTCGGACCTCCAGGACCACGCACCGATCACCAAGCGGCACGTGGGCAAGGGAATGACGCTGCGCGATCTGATCAAGGCCGCAGTGGAGTACAGCGACAACACGGCCGCCAACCTGCTCCTGGACCAGCTCGGTGGACCTGCCGGGCTGCAAAAGGCGCTCCGCGACATGGGAGACAAGACCACGCGGACCGACCGGACCGAACCGGCGCTGAACGAAGCGAAGCCCGGCGACCCCCGGGACACCAGCACTCCACGCGCGCTCGGCACCGATCTGCGCCGGTTCGCCCTCGGAGACGTGCTGCCCGAAGGCCGCCGCCAACTCCTCACGAGTTGGCTCCGTGGGAACACGACCGGCGGCCCCTACATCAGGGCAGGAGTCCCCTCCGGATGGAAGGTCGGCGACAAGACGGGCAACGGCGGATACGGCACACGCCACGACATCGCGGTCGTCTGGCCGACCAGCGGCTCTCCGATCGTCGTCGCCGTCCTGTCCGATCGCGGCTCCAAGGACGCGGCCTCCGATGACGCTCTGATCAAGGACGCCACGAAGACAGGCCTCACCGCCCTCCGCTGAGCACCCGCCACAGTCGGATCCGCTGCCCCGCCTTCTCCCCCGGAGCGTGGCTGGCGTCCGGACGTATGTGTGCAAGCCCGCCGCCCGGAAGCCACGACCGCGTCAGCGGGCCAGGCGTCCCAGGAGGGACGAGGCGGCGGCGATGCCGAGGGCGGCGGCGCCCACCAGGACGGCGAAGTCGAGGGCCAGGTGGGCGTGGGAGCCGAGGAGGAGACCGCGGAGGGCGTCGACCTGATAGCTCAGCGGGTTCATCATGCTGACCGTCTGGAGCCAGCCAGGCATGATCGCCACCGGGTAGAGGGCGTTGGAGGCGAAGAAGAGCGGCATGGTGATGGCCTGGCCGATGCCCATCAGCCGGTCCCGGGTGAGCACGATTCCGGCGATCGTCATGGACAGACAGGAGAAGAAGGCCGAGCCGAGGACCACGGCGACGGCAACGGCGAGCAGCCGGAGGGGGTTCCAGGTCATGGCCACGCCGAGCAGTGCGGCGATGGCGATCACCACCACGGCCTGGATGAGCGCCTTCACGCCGGCGGCGAAGGCCTTGCCGGCGATCAGGGCCGACCGCGGGGTCGGGGTGACCAGCAGTTTGGTGAGGATGCCGGCGTCCCGCTCCCAGATGATCATGATGCCGTAGAAGATCGCGATGAACATGGCGGACTGGGCGATGATGCCGGGCGCCAGATAGTCGATGTACGGGGTGCCGCCGGTCGGGATGGCGTCGAGGCGGGTGAAGGTCTCACCGAACACCAGGAGCCACAGGGCGGGCTGGACGGCGCGGGTGTACAGCTCGGTGCGGTCGTGGCGCAGCTTTTGCAGTTCGACCACGCACATGGCGACGACACGGGCGGTCAGCACCCGCCAGCCGGTGCGGGCGCGCGGCGGGACCAGCAGCAGGTCCAGCCGGCCGGTGGCGGTGTCAGCCGACCCGGTTTGCGGTGCGGCGGGTGCTTCGGACATCGCGGAAGTCTCCTGACTGCTCGTCGAGGCCGCTGCCGGCGACGTCCCGGAAGACGTCCTCCAGGGTCGGTTCGGTGTCGGACGGGCGCGATGGGGCCGATGGCGGAGCGGAGGGGGTGGTGGGCGCCGAGGCCGGGGCCGGCGCGGCGGAAGTGTCCGGAGCCGAGACCGGGGCTGTCGTGGCGGAAGTGTCCGGAGCAACTGCCGGGGTGGGGGGTGCCGGGTGAGCGGCGGCCGGTGTCCGGGCGGCGCGGCGGCGGGCGCGCAGGGCGGACCGCAGTTCGTCGGGGGTGCCGAGGGCGCGGATCCGGCCCTGGTGCATCAGGGCGAGGCGGTCGCAGTACTGGTCGGCCTCGTCCATGTAGTGCGTGGTCACCAGGACGGTCATGCCGGTGGCGGCCCGTACGGCGTTGATGTGTTCCCAGACGCTGGTACGGGCGATCGGGTCCAGGCCGATCGTCGGCTCGTCGAGCATCAGCAGCCGGGGCGCGCTGACCAGGGCCTGGGCGAGTTCGAGGCGGCGGATCATGCCGCCGGAGTACGTCTTGGCGAGCCGGCCGGCCGCGTCGGTGAGGCCGACCGCCGCCAGCGCCTGGGTGACGCGTGCGGTGCGCTCACGGCGGGAGACGTCGAAGACCCGGGCGAACAGTGCGACGTTCTCCCGGCCGGTCAGCCCGGCGTCCGCGGACAGCTGCTGCGGGACGTATCCGAGCAGCCGGCGCACCGCCATCCGCTCCTTCGCCGCATCGTGCCCGAAGACCCGCACCATGCCGGCCGGGACGGGCAGGAGGGTGGTGATACAGCGGATCGCGGTGGTCTTGCCCGCGCCGTTCGGGCCGAGCAGCCCGAAGACCTCGCCGGTGCGCACGGAGAGGTCGACTCCGTCCACGGCCTTGGTCTCGCCGAAGGCGTAGCGCAGGGCGCGGCAGGTCACGGCGTCGGGAACGGACGCCTTCGGGCCGGGGGCGTCGGGAACGGGCGCGTTCGGACCGGGGGCGTCGGGAGCGGGGGCGGCCGGGGTGTGCGGCTCCTCGTCCGGCCCCGCGGGCCCGGTCAGCCGTCCCCGCCCTCCCTCGTCGTCGGTGGTCATGTGCCCTCCGGATCAGCCGCTGGACACCGGCCCGTTCCTCGGCGAGCGGGTCGGGAACTCCCCTGCGGGCATGTCCCGATTTTAGGTCCGAGGCGGGAACGCGCCCCGGGACGCGCGCGGGGGCGGGTATCGAACGGCCCACCGGGGAGGGCCCGCCGGTCACGCCGCTTCGCCGTCCCCCGCCGACGGAAGCGACCGTCCGGGAAGCCGGTAGCATCGCGGCCCATGGCCCGGCCCAAGGAGTTCGACCCGCACGCCGCCCTCGTAGTGGCGATGGAGACTTTCCGCCGCCAGGGGTACGAGGGCACCTCGGTACAGGATCTCGTGGCGGCCCTGGGCATCAACCGCTCCAGCATGTACGCGGCCTACGGCTCCAAGCACGACCTCTACCTCAAGGCCCTGGAGCGCTACAGCGCGGCCGAGGCCGCAAGGGCGCGGGACGATCTGGCCGGCACCGGACCGGCGCTGCCCGCCCTGCGGGCCTTCCTGCTCTCGTATGTGGAGGCCGCGCTCGCGGATCCCGAGGGCGCCGGCTGCATGGTCACCCACGGTGTGCTGGAACTCCTCCCCGGTGACCCGGAGGCCGCCGCCCGGCTGCGGGCCGCGCTCGGGTCGCTGGAGGAGGCCTTCTTCGCCCTGCTGCTGCGGGCCCGCACGAACGGGGAGCTGGCGCCCGGTACGGACGTACGGAGCGCGGCCCGCTTCCTGGTCACGTTCACCCAGGGACTGCGGGTGATGGAGAAGGCCGCGGACCGGGCCTATCTGACCGCGGCGGTGGAGCAGGCGCTCCGGGCGGTGTCCCGGGACGGGTGAACGGCCGCCCGGGGCCCGTGGGGTTCGGGGCCCATGGGGTTCAGGGCCTGGGCCCGGGGGCGGGTGCCAGCCCCGGTGCACGACGCCTACCGAGCCGCGTCCCGGGACGGGTGAGTGGCCCGGGACGGGTGAGCAACCCGGCTCCCGCGAGGTGTTCAGCTCCCTTCCGGAGGGGGCGGCGGAGTCGGCGCGCCCGGTGGCGGCGCGATCTTCGTGTGGGTCCGGACCACCGCTGTGGCCGGGCCGGCCGGCGCGGATGCCTCGCGCGGCAGCAGGGCGTCACGGCGGGCGCCCGGGTCCCAGCCGGTGTCCACGACGCGCTTCTGGAAGAGGATCGCGGCGCCGAGCAGTACGGCACCGATCGCCGGCATCGCGATGCTGCCCCCGGTGGCGCCCGCCTTGGCGGCGTTGCCGAGCAAGGTCCCGAACCAGCCGAAGTCCGCGTCGCCGAAGGTGGTGTTCTCCTTGCCGAACGCGCCGAGCACCTTGAGCAGCAGCGCGGGCAGGAAGGTGATCAGCACACCGTTCAGGAAGGCGCCGACGACCGCACCGCGCCGGCCGCCGGTGGCATTGCCGTAGACACCGGCCGCACCGCCCGTGAAGAAGTGCGGTACGAGGCCCGGCAGGACGAGCGCGAGGCCGAACGCCGGATGGCCGATCCAGGTGAGCAGCGCGAGGCTGACCAGTCCGCCGAGGAAGCTGGCGAGGAAGCCGATGAGCACGGCGTTCTGTGCGTACGGGAAGACGATCGGGGCGTCGAGGGACGGCACCGCGCCCGGTACGAGCTTGCCGGCGATGCCCTGGAACGCCGGGACCAGTTCGCCCAGGATCGTGCGGACGCCGAAGAGGATCACCGCGACCGCGATCCCGAACTGCAGGCCCTGCATGACGGACTGCATGACGTAGTTGCCGAGGTCCGTGGCAGCGCTGCCGCCCTCGGCCGCGAACGCCTTGAATGCCGTCGCCCGGCCGGCCTTGGCCAGATAGGCCAGCGACATGATGACGTAGATCAGCACCATGGACAGTGCCGTGGCGACCATCGAGTCCCGCAGAAAGCGCAGGCCCTCGGGCAGTTTCATGTCCTCGGTGCTGCGGCTGCGCCTGCCGACGAGTTGTCCGGCGGCGCCCGAGAGGATGTAGCCGGCGGTGCCGAAGTGGCCGATGGCGATGCTGTTGTTGCCGGTGATGCGCTTGGTCCAGGGGTGGGCGAAGGCGGGCATCGCCACCATCAGGATGCCCAGCAGCAGTCCGCCGACGACCACCACGCCCACCGAGGACCGGCCGGAGGTCGCCAGGACCATCGTCAGCAGGGTGGCCATGAACAACATGTGATGGCCCGTCAGGAATATATAGCGCAGCGGGGTGAAGCGGGCCAGCACCAGGGCGACCGCAAAGCCGAGGATCATCAGCCAGGCGACCCGGGCGCCGAACTGCGCCTGGGCGATACCGACGATCGCCTCGTTGGTGGGGATCACGCCCTGTGCACCGGTCGCGCCCTGGATCATGCCACCCAGCGGCGCGAGGGAGCTGACCACCAGTCCCGCGCCGGCGCCGATCAGCAGAAAGCCCAGCGTCGCCTTGAGGGCACCGCCGACCACCTGGCCCGCGGTCTTCTTCAGCGCGATCAGACCGGCCGCCGTGATCAGGCCGATCAGATACGCGGGTTGGCTGAGGATCTCGTTCACGAGAAACGTGGCGAGGGATATGAGCCAGTCCATGGTGCCGTCCGTCCTCCCGGCTCGTTCGATGGGGCGTCGTGTGTCGGGGCCGGGCGCCGCCGCTCAGACGTCGTAGGTGGCGCGGAGTGCGCGGTCGACCTCGCGGCCGCTGGTGAAGTCCTCGACGACCGTGACCGGTACACCGACGTCGCCCAGCGTCCTGGCGATCTCCCGGGAGGTGAGGATCGCGACGGCCTCGGAGGCCTTGCCCTTGGCCGAGATGGTGTCGGTCGCCTCCACCGTCACATGGCGGGCCCAGCCCCAGCGGTCGAGCACCTGCTCCAGGGTGTTCTTGAGGAACAGGCTGGTGCCCACGCCGTTGCCGCACACCGTGAGGATCTTGTGGACGGCGGCCGCCCCGCCACGCGGGCGCGCACCGCGCTCCCCCGCCACCCCTGTCTCCGCCATCTCCCCCGTCTCCCCGGCTAGCACCGCACGCAGCGTCTCCGGATCGGCGGCCTCCTGGAGGGCCCGAGCCGTCGCCGGGTCGGCCAGCAGCTTCGCGAGGGCCGCCATCGCCGCCGTATGCGCCCCGGAGTCCTCGGCGGCCAGACCCACCACCAGATACACCGGGTCATTCGACGCATGGCCGAATTCCACCGGCTGCGCCAGGCGGGCCCATGACAGTCCGGTCCGGTGCACGGCGGGTGAGGGGCGGGCGTGGGCGAAGGCGAAGCCGGGCGCGATGACGATGTACGGCCCGTTCTCCTCGACGTTGCGGATCATCTCCGCGGTGTAGTCGTCGGTGGTGGCGCCGGTCTCCGTCAGCAGTCCGCCCGCCACACGTATCGCCGCCCGCCAGTCCGCCGCCCGGACGTCGAGGCGTACGGCCGCCACGGGGAGGAGATCACTCAGCGCTGCCATGGCGGGGACTCTACAGAGGCGCAGGTGATCGGCACACCGGTGCGGAAGCGGGAATTCCGGGAGATCTCCGCGCGGCTGCGGTCGGCGGCCAACTGCCGTACCGAGCAACGGACTTGACAGCTCCTGGTACGCGGAGAAGCCTGGTTCTTTCGGCAGTTGCCGGATGTCGGGGGATACCGGGGGATTCGGGGGAATCATGGTGAGGTACACGTCTGCGCGCACAACGGACCGGACACCGGCGGATACGGGAGTGACATCGGCGGATACGGGCAGGACACCGGCGGCCGACGGGGCCCGCACCGCGGCCGCCGCACGCCCGACGCCGCGGCTCCGGCGGCCGCGCCGGGCGGGCCGGGCCACCGCGCTCGGAGCGGCGGCCCTCGCCCTGGCGCTGCCGCTGGCGGCCTGTTCGTCGGACGGGGGAAACGAACTGCCGGCGGGCGGCGCCGGCAGTTCGGCGGCCGGTGCGGCGCCGTCCCCCGGCCCGACGCCGAGCGCCGACCCCGACGCCTACCGCAGCGCGCTGTCCGGCGCCCTCCGCCCCCTCAACAGCGCGCTGGGTACGGTCGACGGGGCGCGCGAGGGCACGTCGCTGAGCAAGGCGCTGGACACCGCCGCGACCCGGGCCGAGGCCGCCGCCGATGCCCTGCAGACGGCCGCCGCACCGGACGACGCCCTCGCGGGCAACAGTCAACTCACCACCGCCCTCCGCGCCTTGGGGCAGGACCTGCGCAGCGCCCGCGGCAACGATGGCCGCTGTGCCACCTCGCCCCGCGTCGAACTCGACACGGCCCACGGCCCACAGAGCGTCAAGGCGGCCGGCCGCGCGCTGAACGCCCTCGGCTATGACGCCTCGCTGCGGCTGCCGCGCACGGAGCGGGCCCGGCACCGGCGGCAGGCGAACGGCGCCTTCGTACGCGACGGAAGCCGGGGCGGTCTGGGCCGGCTGACCATCAACAACGGCACCGGCTCCGATGCGGTGGTGACCCTGACCCGCGGCACCCGGACGGCGTTCTCCGTGTACGTCCGCAAGGGCGCCAAGGCGACCGTACGCAGCGTCAACAGCGGCTCGTACACGGTGTACTTCACCACCGGTGAGGACTGGAACGGCCGGAAGAGCTCCTTCACCCGCGGATGCAGCTTCGAGAAGTTCGACGACAGGGCGAACTTCCGGACGGTGCGGGTGGCCGGCGGGACGCAGTACACGGTGCTGACCTTCACCCTGAACAAGGTGTTCGGCGGCAATGCCTCCACGAGTACGGTGCCGCCGGGCGAGTTCCCGTCGTAGCGGCGGCCGGTGCACCGCAGCGGCTCGGTATTGTGGCGCCGCGTGGGCGACAGCACGGTATGGACTCTGGCCATCGCGGCGGTGACCGGCGGCACGGCGGTGCTCGCCAGTTGGGTCACCAGCCGCGGCAGCACCCGGGCCGCCCGGATCCAGGCCGAGATCGCCGCGCGCTCACAGCGTGCCGAGCGGCTGCGGGAGAGCCGCCGCACCGCCTATCTGGATCTGATCGAACAGACCCACCGGATGGGCGAGTTGTTCTGGGAGGTCTCCACCGTGCTCCGGCTCCCCCGCTCCGAGACCCGCACCTCCACGCTCGGCGAACTGCAGGACCGGGAGGTCGCCGAGTACGCGAAGATCCGCCGCTGCGCACGGGTCGTCGAACTGGAGGGCCCGCCCGCGGCCGCCGCCGCGGCCCTCACCCTCCAGAAGGCCACCCGTCCCTTCTACGCCGCCATCAGGGCCGACCTCACCGGCGACCCCGAGGGCCACGACGCCTTCGATGCCGCCTACCGCCCCTTCTGGAAAGCCCTGGAGGACTTCGTCGACGCGGCACAGGACGCCCACCAGCAGGACTGAGGACAGCCACCGCGGCGGCGGCCCTGGCCCGAGGCCGGGAACGCTCATCCGCCGACCGAGCCGCCGTCCGGTGCGCCTCACCCTGCATGCGGCACGGCGCTCCGGCGACGGCAACCCCGGGCGGACGGCAGGACACGACCGGGCGCCCCGGCCTGCGGCATTAGGATGCGGGCATGGCAGACCCCGCCCCCTCCACCCCTCCCGCGCGGGATCCGGAACTCGGATTCCCGCCGCCCGGCGAGGTGCTGCACCGGCTCCGTACGCAGCGGGGGATGTCGCTTCGCCAAGTGGCGGCGGAGTGCGGGCTGTCCGTGTCCTTCCTGGCCGGTCTGGAGCGGGGCGAGACCGATATCGCGCTGGAGCGGCTCGGCCGTCTGGCCAAGGTGTTCGACCACGATGTCGGCTCGTTCCTGGGGTTCTCCCGGGGGCGGGCCACCCCCTCGGTGTTCCCCCGGGAGAAGCAGGAGACCCTGAACCGGGCGCCGGGTGTCGTCTACCGGGTGCTGCGCTCCCCGGAGCTCGGATATCAGGTGGTGACGGGGGACTTCGCACCGCACAGCGGCCTCACCGAGGACCTCCAGCACGAGGGCTCCGACCTCATCATGGCGACCCGGGGCACCCTGGTCGCCCGGTACAACGGCCGGGACCACGAGCTGCGCGCCGGCGACTGCATCCAGTGGTCGGCCGGCCATCCGCACACCTTCCGCAATGACACCGATGAGCCGGCCCAGATGGTCGCCGTGCTGTTCTCCAGCCTCTACTGAGCCTTTCCGCTCCCTCACTCCCTCCCCAACTGCCCCGCGGATGACGGTCCGTGGGGCTTTTTGCCGTCCGGGCCCCGGTTCGCGTTCCGGTTCGCGTTCCGGTTCGCGTTCCCGGGCGTGCGTCGTGACCAGCGCTGCGGCCCAGCGGGCCACAAACCCTCGCCGTGAACGATATTTTGCTCTACCGTGCATTTTATTGAACACGAACAGAGGGAGTGTCAGCAGTGATCAGTCCCAGTCCGCCGCTCGGGAGTGGCGAGCGGTCCGCGGCCCGGAGCGGTGTGCCGGACACCGCCGTACGGCCCGCGGGGCGCCTTGCCGAACTGCCCGCCCGCTTGGCCCTCGTGATCGTCTGGAGTTCGGGGTTCCTCTCCGGCACGCTCGGTCTGCGGTACGCGGCGCCCTACACCTTCGCGGCGTTACGCTTCGCCGTCGCCGGTCTGGTACTGCTGGCCGTCGCCGGGCTCCGCCGTCAGCGGCTGCCCCGGGGGCGCCGGCTGCTGCATCTGGCGGTCGCCGGAGTGCTGGTGCAGGCCGTGCAGTTCTCCAGCATCTACGCGGGGATGAACCTCGGAGTGCCGTCCGGGCCGGCGGCCCTGATCATCGGCCTCTACCCACTGACCGCCGCACTCCTGGCGGTACCACTGCTCCACGAGCGGATCTCGGCGGGCCAGTTGCTGGGCCTCGTCCTCGGGCTCGGCGGAGTGGCCCTGGCGGTCGCCGAGGGGATCCAGCTGTCCCTCAGCTCACTGCCGGGACTGGGCTTTCTCACGCTGGGACTGCTGGGCATCTCCGCCGGCACCGTCTACCAGAAGCGGTTCTGCGGGCAGATGGAGCCGGTGAGCGGCAATGCCGTGCAGCTGCTGGCCGCCTCGCTGGTGGTGCTGGTGCCCGCGCTCCTCGCCGAGGGCTGGGACGTGCGGTTCACCGCCGCGTACTGGCCGGTGCTGCTGTGGAGTGCGCTGGTCAACTCCGTCGTCGGCGTCGGTCTGCTCTACCGCCTCCTCCAGCGCCATGGAACGAGCCAGGTCAGCAGCCTGTTCCAGCTGGTCCCGATGAGCACGGCGGGGCTCGGTGCGCTGCTGCTCGGACAGCGGATCGGCCCGCTCACCCTCGGCGGGCTGGCGCTCGCCACGGCCGGCACCCTGCTCGCCCACCGTGTCCGCCACTGAACGCTCGGAGGCCCCTATGGACCAGTTGATGGACACCGGCCGGCGCGCTCCGGCCACCACTCCCCCGCACGTGGCCCGCCTGCGCCGGGCGATCAGCCTGTTCTTCGCCCTCGACGGCTTTGTGTTCGCGGGGTGGGTGGTGCGCATCCCCGCCATCAAGGAACAGATCCATGCCTCGGCCGGCGCACTCGGACTGGCCCTGCTGGGGGTGTCGGTGGGATCGGTCGCCACGATGCTGCTGACCGGCAAGCTGTGCCGCCGCTACGGCAACCATCCGGTGACGGTGGTGACGGCGGCCCTGCTGTCGCTGTCGGTCGCCCTGCCCCCGCTGACGCATTCGGCCCTTCATCTCGGCCTCGTCCTGCTGCTGTTCGGAGCCGCGTACGGGGGCCTCAACGTCGCCTTCAACGCGGCGGCCGTGGATCTCGCCGAGGCGGTCCGGCGCCCGATCCTCCCCTCGTTCCACGCGGCGTTCAGTGCGGGCGGACTGGTGGGCGCGGGACTCGGCGGGCTCCTCGCCCCGCAACTGAGCCCGCTGTGGCACCTGTTGCTGCTCACGGCGACCGGGCTCGTGGTCACCGCGTACGCGGGCCGGGTGCTGCTGCGGACGCCCGGACCGGCCACCGGCCAGGTCCCACGCCGCGACGGGACGGACGCGGCGCCGCAGCGCGGCCGGACGGCGGGGGGCCGTACCCGGCTGTTCGTCACGGGCTACGGGCTGATCACCCTGTGCACGGCGTACGGCGAGGGCGCGCTGGCCGACTGGGGCTCGCTGCATCTCTCCGCTGACCTGCACACGGGGCCGGGTGCGGCAGCGGCCGGATACGCGGTGTTCGCGCTGCTGATGACGGTCTCCCGGATGTCGGGCACCTGGCTCCTGGAGCGGCTGGGCGACACTCCCGTCCTGGTGGCCGGTGGTCTCCTCGCAGCGGTGGGAATGCTGGTGGGAGCGCTGGCCCCGCAGCTGTGGCTGGTGTACCTGGGCTACGCGCTGACCGGACTGAGCCTGGCCAATGTCTTCCCGGTCGCGGTCGGCGGCGCCGGCGCCCTCGCCGGCCCCCATGGGGTCGCGGTGGCGTCGACCCTGGGGTACTCCGGCATCCTGCTCGGCCCGCCGTCGATCGGGTTCCTCGCCGAGGTGTACGGGCTCCCGGGGGCGCTGACCACGATCGCCGCACTGGCCGCTTTGGCAGCGCTGCTCGGCCGGGTGGTCGGGCGCAGCCGGGTGACCCAGCGCGGCCGACGGCGGGCACCGTGCTGAAAGGAAGCGGCGGCCGGCGGGCCCGCCGGCCGGTCAGCCCGCGACGAGGGAGGCGCCCTTCACCCCGTCGCCGGGCGGCCGGTGGCGGGCGGCCATCAGTGCCGCGTCCACATCGCGGGTGCCGGTGGAAACGCACAGGGTGGAGGCGATGTCGTCCATCCGCCGGCGCACCTCGGCCTTGCCCTGCCGCGCGTGCAGCAACTCCAACGTCTCGTATTCCTGGACGAGTTCCCGCAGCACCGCAGGGTGGGCCATCGGCATCTTCCGGTTCCTTCCCGCACGAAGTGGCGTGACGAAATGGCGTCTGTCGTCCGCGGATGCCCGGTCCCCACCCCTCTTACCCATCAAAGGAAGTTGCTGCGCCGGATCAACGGGGCCCCGCATTTCCGCACACCGCGCAGGGCGGTCTCAGCGTTCGGTGAGCATGCCGGCACGAAGCTTCGACAGGGTGCGGGTGAGCAGCCGGGAGACATGCATCTGGGACACACCGAGCTCCTCGCCGATCTGCGACTGGGTCATCTCCTGACCGAAGCGCAGCTCGATGAGGCGCCGCTCCCGGGCGTCGAGCATGCCGAGCAGCGGAGCGAGCACATGGAAGTCCTCTACGGCCTCCAGCGCCGGGTCGTTCTCCCCCAGAACGTCGACGAGAGTGCGGCGCTGCTCCGACGGGTCGGGGTCGGCGGGCGTGTCGAGCGAACCGGCGGTGTAGCCGTTGGCGGCGACGATGCCCTCGATGACGTCGTCCTCCGACAGATCGAGGTGGGCGGCCAGTTCGCGGACGGTGGGGTCGCGGTCGAACTTGGCGGCGAGGTGCTCCTTGGCCTTGGCCAGGTCGCTGCGCAGCTCCTGAAGGCGGCGGGGCACATGGACGGCCCAGCCGGTGTCACGGAAGAACCGCTTGATCTCGCCCAGGATGTAGGGGACGGCAAAGGTGGAGAACTCCACCTCACGCGCGAGGTCGAACCGGTCGATGGCCTTGATCAGACCGATGGTGCCCACCTGGATGACGTCTTCCATGTCGTCGCCGCGATTGCGGTAGCGGCGGGCAACATAGCGCACCATCGACATATTCATCTCGATGAGGGTGTTACGCGCGTACTGGTACTCGTGCGTGCCCTCTTCGAGAGCCTGAAGCCGCTCGAAGAACTGCTTCGACAACTCCCTCGCGTCGCGAGGAGCCACCTTCTGCGGTTGCGTCACCTCCGGCAGTGCAGAGGCCGTGTGGGTCTGTCGCTGCTCGGTCGTGGTCTCGCTCACGATGGTGGTCATCTCGCCTTCCCGCGCGCCCGGCACCTGCGGACGCTGCAGCCGCCCGCCTACCCCAATCCATCCGGGCCATGCATTCGAAGTGGACGCGGAGTCAACAGCAGGCCGAACGGCGGTAGTTGTGAGGCCTGTGCGGCCGCAGGAGCCTCGTTCACCCCACAGCGCGGGCATGAACGCCCCAAAGCGCCGGCACGATGATTGCCTTTCCGGGGTAAGACGCGTCGGCCGCGCGAATGTGCCCGGTTTCTCTTCGAAGAAACGTTGTATGTGAGCCCCCGGGCCGGGCACACGATGTCTCGGAGGTTGATAACCATGGTCCCCCTGATTGTCGTTCTTCTGCTCGCACTGCTGCTTTTCGGCGCCGGATTCGCCCTGAAGGCGCTCTGGTACGTGGCGGTAGCCGTACTCGTCATCTGGCTGCTGGGATTTGTCCTGCGTTCCGCGGGAGCCGGCGGCAAGCGCGGCCGGTGGTACCGCTGGTAGCCGCCACAGCCCGCATATCCGGGGTGGGCCGGACAACACGGTGTTGTCCGGCCCACCCCGATATTTGCGTCTGCTGAGGCATCATCACCACTCCCCTGGAGAGACGAAGAGTACGGCCCGGGGCGTGCACTGCTCCCGCAGGGGACTCACCTCCATCGCAGTGTGCGCTCCGGGTCATCACCACTCCCCCATATCCACTCCCCGTATCCGCTCCGTCGTTTGACAGCGCCATGCGGGGGCACGCGAACAATGCCGCCAACGGAAGGACCGGACAATGAGTGCCAGCGAAAAGGCCAAGGCCCTCGCCGAGCAGGCCATCGGCAAGGTCAAGAAGGAAGTGGGACGAGCCGTCGGAAACGAAAGCGCCACCGCCGAGGGTTCCGCCAAGGAATCCAGGGGGGATCTCCGTGGAGCAAAGGAGAAGGCCAAGGACGCCTTCAGGAAATGATCGGGCGTAGTCGGCGCACGGAACGCGAAAGGGGCCACCGCTCTCCTGCGGTGGCCCCTTCTCCCTGTCCTTGCCCTCCCTGTTCGGCCTGTTCGGCCTGTCCGGCATGTCCGGCCTGTTCACCCCGTGCGGCCGTGTGGTGTACACCGGGACACCGTCTCGCGCAGCCGGCGGTTCACCGTTCGACATGGTGCTGGAGAACGTCACAGGTGTACTGGAACTCCTCCATCAGACGGGCGGCCTCGATGACCAGCACTCCATACGGGCGGCCGGGGTCCGTGAGCGGCAGGCCGTCCCGCTCCGCCTGTTCGGCCAGCCGTCGGCGGTAGTTCTGTGCCTCGTCGGCCAGTTGGTGCAGCTGGGATGTCTGGTCGCCGAGCCGGTCCTCGTCGAGGTCCGCGAAGACGCGGGTGATCCGGGAGAGGGACTCCAGGAAATCGGCGTAGCTCGCCAGAAAGGCGCCGTAGTGGTAACGGTCTTCGTCCGCACTCCATTTGTCCAGGCTGCGGGTCAGGGCGGCGAATTGGCGCAGGGTGCGCTCCAGCGCCTCCAGCACCGCGGCATACCCCTCGAAGTAGGTGTGTGCACGGCCGCGGCGGAAGAGCCGGCGCGGGTTGTAGTGCAGGCTCTCCCGGGCCATCCGCAGTCCCGTTCTGGCCTGGGTGACCAGTTCTCCGGTCTGTTCGGCCCGCGCCCGCCACCGCCCGGTGCGCTCCTCGTCGAGTCCCCGCTCACGCAACGCCGGGTAGATGTCGCTCACCAGGTCGCACAGGGCGTGTGCCAGGGTGCGGATGCCGTATTCGGCGCTGCGGTAGCGCAGCGGCGGCAGCACGGTGACGTTCACGAGGACGCCGATCCCGCAGCCGATGAGGACCAGCAGAATGATCTGCCCCAGCTGGGTGATCTTGTCGAGGGCCGAGGTGGCGGAGACATAGGTGGAGAAGGCGAAGAACGCCGCGGTGGCCACCTGGGAGCCCTGCGAGCCGAGCGCCGGCCACCGGCCGATGGTGAGCGCCACCAGCGCCACCAGGGCGAACGCCGGCACATCGGGTCCGACGAGAAAGCCCAGCGCGGCCTGCACCGCGACGCCCGCCACCACTGCGCCCACGTAGCGCGAGGACTGCAGCAGCGACTGGTAGACGGTCACCTGCATGATCAGCACTGCGGAGAACGGGGCAAAGGCGGGCGACTGTGCGTGCAGGACGTGGTAGGAGATCACCCAGGCGATCGTCGCCGCCAAGGTGCCCTTGGCGATGAGGAGCACCGTGGAACGCTCATGGCCCTCCGACCCCAGCGCCCGCCCCCACCACCGCCGGACGCGGGCCATCCGCCCCGTCCGGGCCGGTTGTGTCCGTCGCCCGCTGACTTCTCCGGCCATGCCGCCCCTTCGTCTGCTGCCCCATCCGCACGTCAGCGGATCTTCCGAAGCCCGGTACCCGGCCACAGTGGAACCATCCATGCCGTACGACAGCTGTGGTCCTGCCGACTCCCCTGCGGCGCGCCTCCTGTGCAGGGCCTCTGCGCTGCGCAGGAGTGGGCGAGCTCGCACAGGAGCGGGTGAGCCCGGCCCGGCACTGCGGGCGGCTTTCGTGACGCACCGTCGGGAGCTGTGCGGCCCGGATGCCGAAGGCGGACCCGGCGGGGTCACTGCTGGCCGAGCATGCCCTTGCGCAGCTGCTTGATGATGCGGGCGAGCAGTCGGGAGACATGCATCTGGGAGATACCGAGCACCGTCCCGATCTGGGCCTGGGTCATCTCCCGGTCGAAGCGCAGATGCACGATCAGCCGGTCACGCTCACCGAGCTGTTCCAGGAGTGAGGCCAGGGCGTACCGGTCCTCGACGTGCTCCGTGGCGGGGTCGGTCGCGCCGAGAAGGTCGGCGAAGGCGGGTGCGCCGGCGCCCTGCGTCGCCTCGCTGTCGCAGGAGAGGTGCAGGGAGACGGCCGTGTAGCCGTTGCCGGCCACGATGCCCTCGATGATCTCCTCCTCCGTGAGCTGCAGGTGCTCGGCCAGCTCTTTGACGGTGGGTTCCCGGTCCAGGAGGGCGGACAGATGCTCCATTGCCTGGGCCAGGTCGATGCGGAGTTCCTGCAGACGGCGCGGGACATGGACGGCCCAGCTGGTGTCGCGGAAGAACCGCTTGATCTCCCCGAGGACATGGGGAATGGCGAACGCCGCGAAATCCGTTCGGCGGGAGAGGTCGAACCGGTCGATGGCCTTGATGAGGCCGATGGTGCCGACCTGGACGATGTCCTCCATTTGGTCACTGTGGCTTCTGTACCGGGAGGCCACATAGCGCACCAGGGACAAGTTCATCTCGATGAGCGTATTGCGGGCGTACTGATACTCGGGAGTGCCCTCTTCGAGCTCCGCGAGCCGCTCGAAGAACAGCGGCGTCAGCGCCTTGGCGTCATGGGGAGTCACACTTCCGGTGTCCTCGATGCGCGGAAGCGTGGTGGAATATCTTCCGGCTCGCGGTGACGGGGCGTCACAAGGCGCCTGCAGGGGTGTGTCACATACGTCCTCGAAAACCGTGTTCATGCTCCACCTCCGGGATTCAGGTCGTTGAGCAGGCCTGTTGCCCGGCACTACGGCCCTTATGCGCAGCGGTGGAACAATCACCCCGCTGAGTGGCGCAGCCGGTGGACCGGAGAGGACCATCCGCGGAATTCCTGAATGATTCATGAGAATTGTTTCCGTCGCCGCGGCGCACTCCGGACAAGGGCGATCACGTCCGTTCCCGGACGCGCTGCGACGGCTGACGGCGGGGCCATACAGGGGACGGTCTTCGGCCTGGCCGAACCGGAGTCCGCACTAGAACCTGTGCCCGAAAGGCTTCCCAATGCTGATGTCAAGCCGCTGCCGTGACAGGTGGTGTGGCTTGATAGCACGCACCGTCACGAATCATGGCCCAGAGCACATTGACGCGACGGCGCGCGAGTGCCAGCAGCGCCTGCTTGTGCCCTTTCCCTTCAGCCCGTTTGCGCGCGTAGTACGCCTTCGAGGCCGGACAACTCTTCAGGCTCGACAGCGCGGAGAGATACATCGCGTTGAGCAGGCCGCGGTGGAAACGGCGGGGTCTGCGGAGGTTCCCGCTGACGCGGCCGGAGTCACGCGGGGCCGGTGCCAGGCCGGCGTAGCCGGCAAGCCGGTCGGCACTGCCGAACGCGTCCATGTCGCCGCCGGTGGCGGCGATGAACACCGCCCCCATCTGCTTGCCCATGCCGGGCAGGCTGAGGATCACCTCGGCGTGCGGGTGCTCGCAAAACCGGGCCTCGATCAGCGCATCGACTTCCGCGATCTCCTCATCGAGGGCCATCACCCCCTTCGCGAGGCGCACCACCATGGCGGCGGCCAGCTTCTCGCCGGGCAGGGACGTGTGCTGGCACTCGGCGGCCTCCACCGCTGTCCTGGCGAGTGCGGCGGCACTGCGGACCTTGCGGTTGCGCAGCCACGTCTCGATGCGCTTCGCGCCTGCCCGGCGGATCGCCGCCGGGGTCTGGTAGCCCGTCAGCAGAACGACGGGCCCCTTGTTGGTCAGCTCCAGATTGCGTTCCAACGCCGGGAAGATTTCCAGCAGTTGGGCCCGCAGCCGGTTGATCTGGCGAGTGCGGTCGCACATCAGGTCGGTGCGGCGGGTGGTGAGTGTGTGCAGGTCCACGGCAATCTCGTCACCGGGGCGCAGCAGGCCCAGGTCGCGGCGCATGCGGGCCTGGTCGGCGATGACGAAGGCGTCCTTGGCGTCGGTCTTGCCCTCGCCCCGGTAGGAAGCCGAGGCGCGGTGCACGGCCAGGCCGGTGAGGTAGGCCATCGGCTGGTCGTGGCTGAGCAACAGCCCGATCAGCAGGGCCGCTCCGCCGTGGTTGAGGTCGACGGCCCACAGCACATCGGTGTCGAGGGCCAGGACGTCGCCGATCAGTTCCAGCAAGGCCGTCTCGTCGTTCAGGACCCGGCGGGACAGCAGACGTTCGCCGTCCGCGTTGATCACCACGCAGTGGTGGTGTTCCTTGCCGATGTCCATTCCGGCCCATATTCGGGGCACAGTCACCTCCGCCAACTCATCGCACGTTCACAGCCCAGCAGACGACCTCGCCGACGTTGCCCTACACAGCGATCGAGTCGCATCTCCCAATTGGCGGTCGAGTCGTCGCGGGGCTCCGGGCGGCCAAGCCTTTCCGGCCATCTCACGGCGCTGCCATGCCAGCCATACCCGGAGCCCCCGAGTCCCGCTGATCTTACGAGTGACCAGTTCGAACCCAAGACAAGAAAGTAGGGCATGGCATTCTGTCGCCCATGTACGTTCATACACCGGCTGTGGTGACCCACGCTGTCGAGGACGAGGCCTTTGTCGTCCGCGTCAGCGGGTCCCTCGATCACGACAGCGCCCCTCTGCTGGAAGAGGCCTGCGCGCTGGCGGAGGATTCCGGCGTTCCACGTACCGTCGTCGATCTGTCGCTCACCGACTTCGCCGACTCCACGGTGCTGCATGCCCTGCTCGCCGCCCAGCGTGCCCATCACCGGCAGCAGCGCAAGCTGGTCGTCGCCGGCCCGTTCCACGAGGTCGTCCGCCGGCTCTTCGATGTCACCGGCACCGCCGGATACTTCACGCCGGCCGACGACATGCCGGGCGCGCTGGGATCCTGAGGCTCCCCGCCCTGCTCACCCGGGCCCGGAGCGGCGGACGCACCTACCGCCGCCCACCCTCACCCGGCATCACGAAGCACCTCCGCCGACCGCCATGATCAGGCCAATTACGCCGGATCGAGCACCGCTGCCGGCTGCCCCGCCCCCGTCCGTGCGGACCGGGGCGCGGCACCGACGGCCGTGATTCCCGGTCACGACAGCCCCCGAGGCGCCGTATTGCCGGCGGTGCCGTATTGCCGGCGGTGCTGCATTGCCCGCGGCGCCGTATGCCCGCGGCGCCCGTCAATCGGTCTTCCTGTCCTGGGGAATGCGTTCCAGCAGCCCCCGCAGATCGTCCGCGTGCTCTTCCTCCTGTGCCAGCAGTTCTTCGAATACGCGTCGCGTGGTCGGGTCGCCGTCACCCAGCCACTTCGCGATTTCCGTGTACGAGGCGATGGCCACGCGCTCGGCGACCAGATCTTCCTTGATCATCTCCAGGAGGTCGTCGCTGGCGTCGTACCCGGCGTGCGACCGCTGCGTCAGGGTTTCCGGGTTGAAGTCGGGCTTCCCGCCGAGCTGAACGATGCGCTGCGCCACCTTGTCGGCGTGTTGCTGCTCCTGTGTGGCGTGTTCCAGAAACTCTGCGGCGACCGGCTCCGAGTAGAGTCCGGAAGCCGTGTAATAGTGCCGCTTGTACCGCAGGGTGCACACGATTTCCGTGGCCAGCGCCTCGTTCAGCACCTGCAGAACGCGCTCCAGATCGGCTCCGTACGCTTCGGTGACCGGTCCCTTTTCGATCTCGCGGCGGGCGCGGTCGCGGAGGGTGGTGATGTCGGTGAGAAAGTCAGCCACGGTCTTTCTGCCCTTCAGTTTTCCTGGGATGGACAGCGCTTCGCTCCGGACATTGTGCTCCTGTGGCACCGCCGGTCAGTATGCCCGCAGTCGAGCCGGCAACGGACTCCATTCCGTCGGCAGCGGGCGTTTCCTGCGCGGCGGTATCCGAGGAACCCCGGAGCCGGCCGGTGGCGGGCGCCGGCGGCCGGGGAAGGGCGGCTCAGCCCATGAAGTCGTCCAGGCTGGTGGCCGCGCTGATCAGCGCGAGATGGGTGAGCGCCTGGGGGAAATTCCCCAGGTGTTCGCCCGTCATCCCTATCTGCTCCGCGTACAGGCCGAGATGATTGGCGTAGGTGAACATCTTCTCCAGCGCCACCCTGGCTTCCTCGATCCGGCCGGTGCGGGAGAGCGCCTCGACCCACCAGAACGAACAGATCGAGAAGGTCCCCTCCGTGCCGTCCAGGCCGTCGGGAGAAACCTTCGGGTCGTAGCGGAAGACCAGGCTGTCGGTGACGAGGTTCTCGCCGATGGCTTTCACGGTGGAGCGGAACCGCGGATCGTCCGGAGACAAGAACTTCACCATGGGCATCACCAGGAGCGAGGCGTCCAGAATGTGCTCCGGCGGCTGCCCCGGCTCGCCGCTGAGGCGTTGGACAAAGGTCTCTTCCTGCGCGTTCCAGCCCTGGTCCATGATCTGGTGACAGATCGTGTCGCGTACCGACATCCAGCGGCCCAGATCACCCGGCAAACCACGTTGCCGGGCCATTCTGATCATGCGCTCCACCGCCACCCAGCACATCAACCGCGAATAGGTGTGCCGCTGTTGTCCGGCACGGGTCTCCCAGATGCCCGCATCGGGGCTGTCCCAGTGCTCCAGCAGCCAGTCGAGAATGGCGCACAGATCCCTCCAGCTCTCATGTGAAATCCCGACACCGTGCTTGTTGAACAGATAGACGGAGTCGAAGAGTTCGCCGTAGATATCGAGCTGGAGCTGCCCGGCGGCACCGTTCCCGACCCGGACCGGGGCGGATCCTCGGTAGCCCTCCCAGTGGCCGAGGACATGCTCGGTCATTTCGGCATCGCCGTCGATGGAATACAGCACTTTTAGGGGGCCGTGGTCACCGTCGTGCGCAGGGCGCAGACACGAGGTCAGCCAGCTGATGAAGGCCTGCGCCTCGCGGGTGAAGCCCAGGCGCAGCAGGGCGTGGAGGGAGAAGGCCGCGTCGCGGATCCAGACATAGCGATAGTCCCAGTTCCGTTCGCCGCCGAGTTGTTCGGGAAGCCCGAGGGTCGGTGCGGCGACGATGGCTCCGGTCGGCTCATGGGTGAGGAGTTTCAGGGTCAGCGCGGAGCGGTGCACCATCTCGCGCCAGCGGCCGGTGTAGGTGGACTGGCTCAGCCACTGGCGCCAGCACCGTACGGTGGACCAGAACAGCTCCTCGGCAGCCCGGGTATCGACCAGATCGACGGCCGGTTCGGCGCGAGAGGGTTTGTCGGACTCCAGCACGAACAGCGCGGATTGGCCTTCCGCCAGGTCGAAGTCGCCGATGGCGTCCTGGCCTTCGGTCCGCAGGGTCACACTTGCCTGGAGCGAGAGTTCCAGCGCCTCACTGGTGAAACGCACACCGTGCGGCTGGGTTTCCACCTTGTGCGGGTCCCGGCCGTAATTCATCCGCGGTGCGATGACGGTCCGGATACGCGAACTGCCCCGCACGCTGACCACCCGCCGCACCAGACGTTGCCGATGATTCCGGTCCCCCTCCGCCCGTATCGGCATGAAGTCCTGGATCTCGACGATGCCGTTCTCGGTCAGCATCCGCGTCATGAGGATATTGGTGTCGGGAAAGTAGTACTGCTGGCGTTTGGCGACGTCGCCGACGGGGCTGATCTGCCAGTGTCCGCCGTTCCCGGCGTCGAGCAGCGCTCCGAAAATGCTGGGTGAGTCGAACCGCGGGGCACAGAACCAGCTGATCCGGCCGTCGGTCCCGACCAGCGCCGCGGTCCGCAGATCGCCGATCAGCCCGTGTTCGGCAAGGGGCAGATAGTCCTCGCCCACCACTCCGTCCGACGCCTTTTGCCGGTCGTTCATATCCCGCGCCCCCTGACGCTGACGCTTCTCCTGCCGTGCTGTCGCCTCTCATCAACTGTCCCTCTCGGCAAGGGCGGTACGGCCGCGGCACGCGGGAATCCGAACGGGCCGTCCGTACGCACCCGCCCGGAAATTCGCGGGCACCTACGCCTCGTCCGGCGGCGTCGGCCTGTGAGCGCCCGCCCCGCCCTGGCCGGGAAGAACCGCTGAACTCGCGTATGCCCCGGCGGACCACGTTCATGAGCCGAAGCCCTTCGGCAGGAGCCGCCGTTCCGTGGTGGCGCGCGTCAGCCCGTGGTGGAGCTGTTCCGTCCGGGCGGAGAGGTGAGGGGGCCGAGGGTGCCCGTGACCGTCAGGAGGCGGTCCAGCGCGGGCGGGCGGTCGTCGAGAGGGAGTTGGACCCCGGCGGCGCTGGTCCGGCGATGGAGGGCCAGCAGGCCGGCGTCGATGCCGGTGCCGCTTGGCAATCCGCACCCCACCCCGTACTGGTCAAGAACAGGACGACGGCATCAGATGGCATCAGATGGCATCAAAGGGGCAAGGTGACGCGAATGGTCTTGCCGGTCACGGTCACGGTGATGTCGACACTGCGGGCCAGCCGCTGTATCAGGGGCCAGCCGTATCCACCCGTTGCTCCGGGGTCGCGCGGGGAGGCGGCGGTGGGGCAGTGCGCGCTGCCGTCCTCGACCGCCACTTCCAGGTGCCCCTCGACGATCCGCGCGGTGAAGCCGGTGAGCCCGCCCCCGTGCCGCTGGGCATTGGTGACCAACTCCGTGGTCACCAGGAGGGCGTCGACGAGGGCCAGATCATCGACCGGGCTGCCTATCTTGTGCAGCAGGTCGTGCACGAAGTTGCGCGCCTCGGCCGCTCTTACAGGTACTCCCTGCATCACACTTTTCCACCTCAATGCGCCCGAACCGTCATAGCGACGCTGTATCCCTCGCCCACCCTCCGGGCGGGCTTTGCCGGCCGGGGCACTTCCTTCTCGCAACGGCAGGACGGCAATACTCTCAGGCCTCATTGCGGACGTCACAGCGGGCGAACACTCAGCCGGCGGGAGCCGAGCATGAGGCATCGTCGCCTCGACTTTTCCCGCACCACCAAAAGGGTTCCCTTACGACGGGACGGCACCCTCTGGCACCCTTCATCGGCCCGCCGCCCTTCAGGGGTTGGCCGGTTGGCCGGCATCGCGACAGTGACAGTGCCTATGCGTGCAGAGGACCGGCTCACCACGAAATACCGCCTCTGCGGCAGCGCCTTCAGTCGGCCGTGCGGTCACACCTGAGAGGCACGGTCACGGTAATGGCCTTGCCGCCGTCGGCGGGGACAATGACGACACAGGAGGTGAGTTTCTGAATCATCGGCCACCCATATCCACCGACCCCGAATTTTTCGCCTCCGACGGCCGTGGCGGGATGACGGGGGCTGTTATCGGCGACGGTCACTTCCAGAACACCGGCCCCGATCCGGGCGGAGAAACCGGCGAGTCCAGCACCATGGCGCTGGGCATTGGTGACCAATTCCGAGGTGACCAGCAGTGCGTCGATCATGGAGAGTTCATCGACCCGCGGACGGTGTGCGCTCAGCAGCTCCTGAACGCTGTCCCGCGCCTCCGCCGCCTTGTTCACCGGGGTCTGCTGCGTGCCCGTCACACCTCTCACCTCACGCCCGATCGACCACAACGCCATGGAGCTCACCCGCCACCCGTTGCGAGGGCCACGCAAAAGGCTACTTCGACGAGAAGGTTCTTTGACGGCTTCCCCGGACCGCGGAGTTCACTCTGCAACTTTCCACGACTCGGCGCTGAAGCACCGGCGCGGCCCCTGACCTCACCCGCAACGGCGTACAGGAGCCGGCCGCACCATGGTTCCGGTGAAGGACGTCACAGGAAGGACACCGCGGAGCGGAGCCCGGCTGCGCACGGTATGTCCCACGAAACGGGCGGGCGCGCGAACGCGGGTGGGCGCGCCAACCCGGGGGTGCAGCCGGCCCCGCCGCCCGGCGCAACACGCCTCACACCAGAGGAAATCCACCGAAATAGACGCCGACCTGGTGCAGGTGATCCGCACCGCTCTCGTGCCCGGCACTCTCGAAGTCGGGCGCGCCCTTGATCTCTTCCTTGGTGCGGCCCACGTAGACCTTCTTCTCCTGCTGGTCGATGCCGGTCACGGTGCCGGCCGGCAGCACGACGCGCCGCCCCAGGATCCACGGTCCCGTATCGACGACAAGGTGCGCGGAATCCACCTCGTCGGAATGCTTGTCGACCTCACCGATGCTCCCGTCGACAGCTTCGACGCTGAACCCCACAAGGACCGTGCCCGCCCTGTACCCGGAATCGGGAAGGTATCCCCAGACACTGGCACCCATGCAACATCCCTTCCACACGACGCAAAAGAAGGCCTGGCCTCGCCACCACTCCCACCAAAGGAAAGCAATTACGAAACCCTCCACCGTGCCGGTCACCCCGACAGTGCCCTGCTGCCCCCGCACCCGTCTCCAAAACAGCGACCATCGCACAGCCCCTCCCACCCCGGCCCCATTCCCGGACAGACGCAGTCCGCTCCCGACCACCTTTCTGCAGGCAATGCCACGGCCAGGAGTTCAGAAATACCCCGCCCCTTCGGCCATCCTCTAAGGAATTCCTGCCGAACCCGACAGGGAAGAAGCCCTCCGAAGCCCTCCGAAGCCCTGCCGTCGGCCACGCCAATGGCGGACGCCAGGCCATGCCACCGGCTGACCGGCCGAGGGGGCGCACGGCCGGTGAGGGCCCTGGCTCAGCTGGCGGCGCTGACCGGCACCCCGGGCGTCCCGGTGCTCCACACCAGGCACCTGATCTCACCCCACCCCATGCGCCCCCTCACGAGGGGAGTTCGGCACCGCGCTCGCCGAGGTGCTGAGCGCTGAGCCGGCACGCGGAGGTGACGGAAGTCGATGACGAGCGGACTTCTACGGCACGTTCAGCGGCAAGATCCGGCAGGCGCGGCAGTCGCTGTGGCTGTGACCCCGTGGGTCGCGAACCGGATCCGGTCCGCTGCTGCCCGAGCTGCGGGCGGCAGCGGACCGGGGTGTGCAGATCAAGGCCTCCATCCGCGACGACACGAACCAGCTCCAGCGGAAGGACACCGGCCGGTCGCTCATCGCGGACCTGGGCGCCGTGGCCCACACCGTGATCCCGATGCACGTCATGCACCAGAAGATCGCGACCTGCCTGGACCCACGACATCCGATTGACGCCCGGGCGCTGGCTCCGATGGGTCACCGATGTCACATTCACGTCGGGCCCGCCGCCCACACCCTCCCGTCCGGCTTCGCGGATGCCGCCGACGGACACGTCCGCGACGCCGCTAGCCAGGGCCTTTACCCCGCGCCGCCCCATCCGGGCGCACACGGCATGACCATGGCAGCCACCCGCACCATCCCGCTCCCCACCGGGACCGTTTGAATGATTAAAGTGGCGGGGCGCTAGCATATGAGCACCGCCTAGCTCGAAAGATAAGCCTGTGACTGTCAATGACGACTCGTTCACCAACTGGAAAAACCGCGAGGAGATCGCGGAATCGATGATCCCGATCATCGGGAAGCTGCACCGGGAGCAGGACGTCACGGTCCTGCTGCACAGCCGCTCCCTGGTGAACAAGTCGGTGGTCAGCATCCTCAAGACCCACCGTTTCGCCCGGCAGATCGCCGGCACGGAGCTCTCGGTCACCGAGACGATGCCGTTCCTCCAGGCTCTGACCTCGCTCGATCTCGGCCCGTCCCAGATCGACATCGCCCTGCTCGCCGAGACGTACCGGACCGACGACCGCGGTCTGTCGGTGGAGGAGTTCACCGCCGAGGCTGTCGCCGGCGCCACGGGTGAGAACAAGATCGAGCGCCGCGAGTCGCGCGACGTCGTGCTCTACGGCTTCGGCCGCATCGGCCGCCTCGTCGCCCGCCTGCTCATCGAGAAGGCCGGCTCCGGCAACGGCCTGCGGCTGCGCGCCATCGTCGTCCGCGGGGGCGGCGACCAGGACATCGTCAAGCGCGCCTCGCTGCTGCGCCGTGACTCCATCCATGGCCAGTTCCAGGGCACGATCACCGTTGACGAGGCGAACAGCAAGATCATCGCCAACGGCAACGAGATCAAGGTGATCTACTCCGACGACCCGACGTCGGTGGACTACACGGCGTACGGCATCAACGACGCCATCCTCATCGACAACACCGGTAAGTGGCGCGACCGCGCGGGCCTGTCGAAGCACCTCCGCCCCGGCATCGCCAAGGTCGTCCTGACCGCGCCGGGCAAGGGCGACGTCCCCAACGTCGTCCACGGCGTCAACCACGACATGATCAAGCCGGACGACCAGATCCTGTCCTGCGCGTCCTGCACCACCAACGCGATCGTCCCGCCGCTGAAGGCGATGGCGGACGAGTACGGCGTCCTGCGCGGTCATGTGGAGACCATCCACTCGTTCACCAACGATCAGAACCTGCTGGACAACTACCACAACTCCGACCGCCGCGGCCGTTCGGCGCCGCTGAACATGGTCATCACCGAGACCGGTGCCGCCTCCGCCGTCGCCAAGGCGCTGCCCGACCTCAAGGCAACGATCACCGGCAGCTCGATCCGCGTCCCGGTGCCGGACGTCTCGATCGCGATCCTCAGCCTGCAGCTCGGACGCGAGACCACCCGCCAGGAGGTCCTCGACTACCTCCGCGACGTCTCGCTGACCTCGCCGCTCAAGCGCCAGATCGACTTCACCACGGCCCCCGACGCGGTCTCCAGCGACTTCATCGGCTCCCGCCACGCCTCGATCGTCGACGCCGGCCCCACCAAGGTCGAGGGCGACAACGCCATCCTCTACCTCTGGTACGACAACGAGTTCGGCTACTCCTGCCAGGTCATCCGCGTCGTCCAGCACGTCTCCGGGGTGGAGTACCCGACGTACCCGGCTGCGGCGGTCTGATCGCGGCGACTCCCGTCCGATCCGTCGCCCCGCCCACCGTCGCCCCGGTGGGCGGGGCGACGGTGGGCGGGGCGACGGTGGGCGGGGCGACGGACACAGGCCGGCGTCCGATTGGCGTCCAGCCACCGTGGAGCACGCCCGGAGTGGCCAGCGACGCGAGTGCGCCGCAGGCGGGGTGGCGGCGCACCGACAGCGGATTGGGGGTTCCGCCCCAAGCCACCGAGTGATGTGAGGTAGCCACACGGCAGCCTCCCACGCAGCCCGGCGGCTGTCGGCAGACTCCCCCTTCGTGAACCGCGATCGGCGTCCATGGGCAGGCGGACCGCGCCCGGCAGCGGCCGGTGGTTCTCCCGGGAGGACACAGCAGTGCCGCCACAGCCAGGACCGGGGACGACGGAGGCGCGGTGCTGCGGCCGCCGGCCCAGCTCGGCCGCATCTGGGCGGCCCCCACTCCCGCAGACCCTGGTCAACCCTGGCTGTGCGCCGTGAAGTAGCCTCCCGACCTCGCCCTGTTCGTCCCAGGCCCGGCGTGGGGTGTTCACATGTCCGGATGGTCCGGCAACGGCGAGGCGGCGACTGCATCGTCGAGGATCTGCTCCCGCGCCGAGAGGACCAGCCTGTTGAGTGCGGTGGCCAAGGGGAGGATCTCACCGGACCTGTCAGGATCGGTGATCTGGTCGGTCGACTCGTCGAGGAAGACCATCACTTTCCGCATGAGGCTGTGAGCTTCGGGCGTTACGGGAAGCGCGTCAGCCTTGACCAGGTTGAGCATCGTCTCTAATGCCGTCGCCAGCTCGCGGACCGCTTCACGCATCTCGGATTCGTCGGAACTCATGCAGCATACGGTCGCGGATCGGACGTGAATATGCCACACCGTCGGCTTCAGTTGGAGGAAACGGGCAGCGCCGGCGCGAACCCCTTCGCGCGTATGTGCGGATGCCGCGAAATCATCGGCCCAGTCAATGGCACGCAGCCGTTCCAACACCCTGCGTGAAGAGTTCTCGGTCACTTCAGGTTCTCCCCGGACTCGCCGCCCGGCAGTAGGCGGTACCTGAGGACGGGACCCCGGCCGCCCTCGCCCGTTGCGTAGAAGGAAACGTGTCCCCCGGCGTCCAGGGCATCGAGTACGTCACCACGGAGTACGACGAGGGGAACACTGCCGAGGTTGTGCCGCAGGCCCTTGGGGCGGAACGACACCCCGGTTAGATCAAGACCACCGCCGTTGTCGTACAAGAACTCGCCGCCCCGCTCGTAGAAGAGCATCAGCGTCTCGTCGCGGTCGGGAAGCTCAGTCTTGCCCTGCACGCGGAGTTCTGCCATGCGCGCAGCGCCCGCACAGGTGTCCCTCAGGGACCGATCCCTCGCTCGAGCTTCCCGATCACGCAAGCTGGCGAAGAAGATACGTACCGAGACCGTCCGGGCAGCGAAGTTGCTTCCGAACGGGTTCCATGTGAGCAACGCCTTTTGGCACGGACCACGCGCTCAGGCGGCAGCGGATCCCGAAGAATCGGACGGTGGTCCCTCCTGCCTGAGCAGGTCCGTCGCGTGGTAGGCAGTCTTGTCCGCGTCCGTTGGAAGGAAACGACTGGCCCTGCCACTCCATGTGACGACGAGCTCGTCACGGGCGCGGGTGGCGGCGACGAACACCAGAGAGCGAGCCCGCTGCTCTTCCTGGCGGTAGCGGTCCGGGGTGTCGCGGCGGTAGCGCTCGATGCGCTGGTGCGGCACCTGCCCCTCGCCCACACAGGTCAGGAACACGCGTTGAAATTCGAGCCCCTTGAAACGGTGCATGGTGCCGATGCGCACGGCGTCCAGGTCGGAGCGCACTCCCTCCTTGCCGAGTTCCACCACCGGAAGGAAGTACGGCTCCCTGGCGAGGACATTGGCGAACTCCTGGGCGGAGCTGCCTTCGGGCACGCTGACTGCCATGGCTGAGTACGGCGTGCCGTGGCCGTCATGGCGCTCCTTGATGAGCGTGGCCACGGCACGCATTTCGGAGAGCCGGTCGGGCGCGCGCCAGAGCTGAGGGGCAAGTCCGGTCAGAACGGACCGGTAGCCGTCGAGGTTGTCGGTTCCGGTGTCCAGGTCGTCGAAGGATGCGCCGGAGATCAGACGGTTCGCACTGCCCAGGATCTCGCGGGTGGTGCGGTAGTTGAGGGTGAGGCGGCGCGAGGCACGGCCTCGGATCTCGATGCCTTGGTGGCTGAGAACGACTCGGTTGCCGTAGATGCGCTGGTGGGCGTCTCCCGCGAGGAAGATGTCGTTCGGCCCCTTGCGGACCATGGCGCGCAGCATGCGCCAGTGCGAAGCGGACAGGTCCTGCGCCTCGTCCACCACGATGTGCTGATAGCGAGGCCGGAGCCACATGCCGCTGCCCGCTTCCCGGTGGATGAGGTCACGGCCGCCCGCCTCGTCCTTGTAGCGGGCCTGCTCCTCGACACGGGCCATCCGATGCTGTTCGAGTCCGGCCGCCCGATCGGCGATGAGCGCGTACGTCGTCTGCCGTGGCGGGGTGTCCAAATGGTCCTTGTACGCCTGCACCAGCTGCCACACGTCATACCGCTGGGCCGTGCTGATACGCGGGCGTCCCGAGCGGCCGACGCGCCGGTAGGCGTCCCACGAGCCGCAGCCGCCGGCGAGGAACACATGCTTCAACTCGGCGTCCAGGAAATCGGCGTCGTATCCGAGCAGGCCCGTCTCGGCGAGCACCGTGTGCCACACATTCATGGACGCTTCGTCGTCCAGCGGCCGGCCCAGCTCCGGGCAGGCCTCCTGGACGACCTCGCGGGCCAGTGCGTCGACCGATCGGACGTCGACGCGGCTCAGCAGCGCGTCGCCGCCCAGTTGCCCCAGCCGGTCCCTGAGGTCCAGGGCGAGATTGGTGTTGTAGGTGGCGAGGAGCACCGGGCGGGAGTGGCCGGGAGGCAGCCGGTCGACGAGATGGCGTACGCGGTGCAGCGCGACGACGGTCTTGCCGGTGCCGGGGCCGCCGGTCACTTTTGCCGAGCCCTTGAAGTTGCCCCTGGCGAGGCGCTGTTGTTCCGGGTGGAGGAACAGCCGCCAGGCGTCGAAGCTCTTGCCCAGCGCGCCGAGGACGGCGTCGTCGTCGGTTTCCGCCTGGGAGACGGCACGCCTGGCCGCCCGCGCCCAGTCGCCGGTGTTGACGTCCTCGTCGGCACGCCACTTGTCCGTGATGTGGCGCTGCACATCCTCCGGCTCCAGGCGGTCGCGCAGCGCCAGGAGGACATCACGGGTGAGTTCGGGAAGGTTGTGGGCGAGGAGCTTCCCGAACTGCTCGTCCGTGGTGATCTCGCGGAGGGCGGGCAGCAGCGAGGGGATCACGCCGAGGCCGGTGAGGGTGCGGTCGTCGTACCGGCCGAAGAGGGGCGTCCGCAGGCTGCCGGTGAGGGGCGGGGGCCCGGTTTCGGGCGTGGTGGTGTCGGGTGGGGCAGGCGTGCCGGCCTCGTCCGAGGCCTGGTCCTCGGTCCGGTCGAGGAGGGCAACGACGTTGGCGCTGACTTCGCTCTGGTCGACGACCTCGACGGCACCCGAGACCGCGTTGATCTCCACCGTGAGCCGGGCGAGTTCGTCGCGGGCCCGAGCTCCGTCGCGCACCGCCAGGACCCGCATCTCGTCACCGGCGTCCGTCGACAGGAGCAGGACCATACAGCGGGTGTCGGCGTGCGCGAGATGCAGGTCTCCGTTGTCCCCCGCGGCCCGCAGGAAGGACAGGCGCAGCGCCCGGTTGGTGCGGTCGGCGCGCAGCCGGTGGACGAAGTCTCCCACCGCGTCCGCCACGGCCCCGCCCCGGCGTTCCAGGTCACCGTGCGCCTGTCGGCCCACCTGGACCCGCGTCCTGGCCCGACCGGCCGGACGGCCCGCCCCATGGTTCATCCCGCGACCCCCTCCTCGCCCAGCAGACGGGCGAGTTCCTCGACTTCCCAGGCATCCGGCGAGCGCACCTGCCAGCCTGCTGCCGCGCACCGCGCCATGTACTCGGTGTCCTCGGCGTCTTCGGCCAGGACTACCCCGATCTTAGGGCCGGGCCAGGCGAGTTCGACGGTGCGTGGCACACCGTCGACGTCCCAATTCGCCTTGCCGGCGGGGACATCGCCGTGGGCCGCCAGCCGTGTGGCGAGTTCCGCAACCTCCGGGTCACCCCACTTCGACAGTTGCCCCAGGACCAGTTCCCACGCGGTGCGCTCCAGAGGAGTCATGCCGTCGTCGGGTTCGGAAGGCTTGGCGGCTGCTTGTTCCTTCGCCTCCACCGGAAAGTGGACGTCCACGTCGGACGGGCTGAGCCCGGTGCCCCGGGCCTCGTCGCGCAGTGCCGGCAGCAGCCCGCTGACCGGGCCGGCCGTGGCAGCGAGCAGGGTGGCGTCGAAGGTGTCGAGCGTGGTGCGGGCGAGTGCGAGACCGTCCGCCTGGCCGCTGCCCGTGGGGTCGAGGAACTGGATGAGGTTGCCCCAGCACAGCCACGCCTTCCACCGGCGGCGGTGGTCGGCCCGGTCGCCTTCGACGGCCTCCGGCCGGTCGTCCAGCACAGCGAGGGCGCTCCAGCGCAGCCCCTTACCGTCGGCACGCCGCGCTCCGGCGAGGACGAGCGGTAGCCCGGAGCCGTCCTGGAAGGACAGCAGTTTGAGACCTTGCCCCGAGACGGACGGTGCGGCTTCACCTCGTACGGCGGCCCCGATCCACCCGGCGGCGGTCACCGGATCCGCGTCGACCAGCTCGCTCTTGCGCAGGGCGGCGGGCGCGCTGACGGCGAGCTGGACGAGCTGCTGCCATTTGTTGAGCCGGGGATCGCGCAGGAAGCCGAGCAGGGCGGGAATGGCTCCGGTGAACAGGAGCTTGTCCACTTCCGAGGCGTCGCGTCGCGCCTTTCGCCACTGCTCGCGCACCCTGGCGCCGGGGCCCGCGACGGACGTCACGTCGTACGGCGGCCACGCCGCGTCGGCCTCGGCACCGGCGATGACGGCGGCGAGCGGGTCGGGTGCCGCGTCCGGGCCCGGCGCCGGCTCGTCCTTCAGGTCACGGTCCCAGGCGGCGACGTCGTCCCAGGTGATCTGCCAGACGAGTATGCCGTCGGCGCGCAGCCGGGCGCGCTTGGCCGCGTCGCCGGCGATGCGGTTGGTGTGGGAGGAGGCGTGCCAGCGGTAGCCGTCCAGGTAGACGGCGATCGGCAACGGTGGCGCCCCATCGCTGGTCGTGTCTCCGGCGACCGGGCGGAACAGCAGGTCGGGGCGGGTGCGGTAGCCGTGGAGGTCCTTCTGGGCGACGACCTCCCAGTGGACCGGGCTGCCGTCCGGCCTGGTGAGGGTGAACTGTACGCCGTTCCGGCCAGTGGGCGTCGAGGCGTGGTCCGCCGAGACCGCGTTGCCCGGGGCCGCGAGCCAGCGGCGGAGGCATTCGATGAAACGGCGCTCCAGGTCGCTCTCCGCCTGGTCGGCGAAGCGGAGTTCGGCGTCGGCCGAGTCCTTGCGAACGTCCCATCCGCTGCGGCCGTCGGAGCCCAGCAGATGGTCCAGCATCCACAGGGCTTCCTGCCGGTCGACGTCCTTGTAGTCGCGCTCCGGGGCATAGCCGAGCAGGCAGCGGTGGCAGGCCCGGCGCGGGGTGTCGGCGCAGGGGCACTTCCGCAGCTCCTGCTGGGCGGCGGCGAGTACGGCCCGGAACTCCTCCCCGTCGCGGTCCACAAGGCGCTGTAGATAGCCGGTGCCGCCGGGCAGGGCGTCGTACAGGACCAGGTAGTTGCGGGTGAGGTCGGTCTCGCGGTCGGGTTCGGTGGCGGGCGCGGAGCGGATGTGCGCCGGGTCGCCGCCGTAGCGCTGGGCCAGGCCGAGGTGGAGGGCGGCGGAGAAGGAGGCGAGCCGCTCGGGGACGTTCAGCGTGGCGGCCGGCAGCAGGATGCGCAGGGCCTCCGTGCTGTGCTCGGTGGCGGTGATCACCTGAACGTCTTCCGGCCTGGCCTGCTTGTCACGGCGCCGGGTGGGGCACCACGGCCGGTGGTGGGCCAGCTCTGCTCGGCCGAGCAGGGACTGGCTGATCGATTCCTGGGTGGGTCCGTGGCCGGGCTCGCGGTCCGAAGCGCCGCCGCACCGCGGGCACACGGTGAATCCGGTGATGGCCACTTCGGTACCGGCGAAGTGGGTGTCGTTGCGCCGGCCGTGCCGGTGCTTGCCGAGGTTGAAGCGGCGGATGACCGCCTCGCGGACATGGTCCACACCGAAGGTGGTCTTCTGGTGCCGCCAGGTCTGCTTGATGTCGGCCGGGTCGATGTCAACAGCGGTAACGGTCGTGTACGCGGTCCGGGTGCGGCTGTCGCGGTCGTCGACGATCCGCGCGTCGTCCCGTTTGTCATGGGCGGTGACCTTGCGGGGCACCACCACCCGGTGCAGGGCCAAGCGCCCGCCGATGCCGGTGCCGCCGCACCGCGGGCAGGCGGAGGTGTCCTGCTCGGCGCGCTCACCGGTGCGGACGTGACCGCATTCGTTGCACACCCGCCACGTCTGCAGCCCGGACGGCGTGCCGTCGGCGGTGTCCCGCCTGTTGGGGCCGAGATCGAAGCCGTCGACGACGTGCCGGTAGCCACGTACGTAGTAGGCGTTACCCGGGGCCAGTTCGGTGAGGGCGGCCTCGGCGGGCCGGTCGTACGTCCGTGGGTCGTTGCTCCAGCGGGCGTTGGGTGTCTCGCCTTCGTCCTTCGAACGGGCCTTTCGCGCGGGCTCCTTGTAGCTGAGCATGGCCTCCAGACGTACGCCGTCCTCGACGAGGCTGTAGTTGGGCAGCAGCCCGTGTTCGACGAGGAAGCTCTGGGCATCCGTCTGGGCCATCTTCGCGAGGAGCTTGGTGACACCGGTCGCCTCGCGGACCAGGTTGCGCTTTTCGCGCGCCTCGTCCTCCACGGCCTCCTGAAGCGCGTCGGCCGCGTCGTTGATCAGGAGGCGGCGCCGGGCGAGTTCGGCGCGCTCTTCCTCCCAGGCTCGCTCCGCAGCGACCAGATCATCGGCCAGCTTGTGCTCCGCGTAGCGCCGCAGCGCCTTGCGGGCATCGCGGGAGGCGCCGGAGCTCGGGACCCCGTCGATCTCGGGAAACAGGCGCAGGAACTTCTCCGCGAGGTCCATGCGTCCGGCGGCGCCCTTGCGGAACTGTGTCAACCAGCCCGCACGGCCCACCAGTTGGGTGACCCGATCCGGAAGGGGGATGACACCTTCCAGGTCACCCCGGGCCGCGCGGTCAATCAGGTACGCGGTGTACTGACGGCACAGCAGCTCACCTGCGGACAGGAAGCACCCGGGCGGCAGGATGGGGCCCGCGATGAGGTGCTGGGGTTCGGCGAGGTGGTACAGCGCGCGGGGGCTGGTGTCGGCCAGCGTCACCATGAAGGCGTTGCCGGTGGCGCGGCCCGCGCGGCCGACCCGCTGCACATAACCGGCCGTGGACGGCGGCAGGGAGGCGAGGATGACCGCCTCCAACTGTCCGATGTCGATGCCGAGTTCGAGGGTCGGGGTGCAGGACAGGACGTTCGGGTCGGTGTGCTGGACCCCACGGCGGAACCCCTTTTCCACCTCCTCGCGCTCCCGGCGCTTGAGGACGCCGGTGTGTTCGGCCGCGACCACGCTGTACGGCTCGGCCTCCCGGTACAGACGCCGGTAGTAGTCGGAACGGTAGTCACGGGTCGCGCGACCGCCGACCGCTGCCGAGGGCTGGGCGAGCGCTCCCTCGCAGCGCTTGAGCGGGCAGCGCGTGCCCTGCCATACGGATGCCCGCTCCGGCGGCACGGTCTGCGTCCAGCCGCATTCGGGGCAGGTGAGGGCGGCACGCGCGGTCTGTTCGTCGTCCAGCGGGCGGAGCCGTACGTGCCCGGGCGTCAGCCCGTAGACGCCGTGTCCCAGCTGCTTGTCCGCCGGGTTGGTCCGCCGCCGGGCCAGTGCGCCGATCCCGTCACCGGCCAACTGATCGAAGAGCGCCGCCAGATAGGCCGCTGCCGTCTCCCGGTCCAGGTCGAGGCACCGCTGGGTGAAGTCGACGTACCAGCTGTCCCGGGTGTCCACCCGTTCGAAGTCGGTGCGTCCGCTGCGGGCGCCCACCAGTACGAAGGCGGGGGCTTCGTTGCGGCCGAACCGGGGCATGCCCGGGGGACGGAGACTGGAGACGGGGTACCGGGAGCGGCCCTCCTCGTTGATGAAGGCGTTCAGCCACCGGTGGTGGATGCCGCCGATCTGCCGAATGTGTTCGAGGAGTCCGCGTACATAGCCCTCGAAGTAGCGCAGGCGCGCCGGCCCTTCGGCCGGGATGACGACCTGCGGCGTTCCCGCGCCGAGGGCGTTCCCCTCCCCCGCGCCCGGTTCCGCGTCCGCCGCGGCCATCGGCAGGAGCTTGTCCTGGTGGACGCGGTAGAGGGATTCCGCCGCCTTGGCCGCTGCCTCGGGGTGGGGCAGGTGGACCTCGGCCGCAACCGTGCGGGTGAGTTCCAGGGTGCGGCCCAGGCGGGAGTAGAGGCCGAACTCCAGCAGGGTGTTGAAGGCGAGGCGCTCGCCGACCAGCTCCCAGGTGGACTCCGGAATGCGCTTCTTGCCCGCGAGCAGGCGCTTGACCCGGTCCACGTCGTGCAGGTCCGGCGGTACGACGGAGGCGAGGAGCCGCTCCTCCGGGACAGCGGCCCGGCTGACCAGGGAAGAGATCAGCTCGTTCAGCGGGACACCGTCGGCCCCGAGCTCCGGGGTGGTGCGGATGCGTTCCGTCAGTTGCTCATGAATGAGGGAGCGCAGCGAGAACTTCCAGGAGCGGCTGGCCACGAACCCCGCACGGTGGGCCGCGTCCTGCACCGAGTCGTTGAAGATCAGCGTCTTGCGGCGGTCGCGCTTGTCCTTGTCCCGCTTCGGCAGCTCGCCTCCGGTGAAGAGCTGGGTCACCACGACCGAGGCGAGCGAGGCGACACCGGCGCCGAGGAAGCGGATGCCCTGCGTCTGACCGCAGGCCGGGCAGCGGTCCTGCTGGGCGTAGTCGCTCTGCTCCTGATTATCGAACCAGACCCATACATAGACGCCGTTCTCGGGCGCCGGAGCGATCCGGTCCTCGTCGAGCAGGACCTCCTCCGGGTCCAGTCTGCGCAGTGCCCGGCCGTTGTCCTCCAGGACCAGCAGGGTCGCGTCATGCGCGGCGCCCCGGCGGGCGCGCCTAGCCGCCCGGCGGGCCAGCGCGGCACGCGCCTGCTCGGCCGCCTCCGCCGGGGTGGCCGCGATCATCGCCCGTACCCGCCCCTTGGCGGCCCCGCCGACCACGCTGGAGCGATAGACCTCGTCCGGGTCATGCACCAGATTCTGCGGATTGCGGTCGGGGCAGATCGCCGCCCACCCGGAGCGGCCGCAGTGGCGGCAGTAGGCCGCGGGCAGCCGCCCGGAGCGCTCGGCATGCCGCCGCCGCTCCACCTGCGCGGCCCGGGCCACGGCCCGCCGCTCCTCGTCCGTGCGCTCCTGTCCGGCCTGTCCGGTGAGAGCGGCCTGGTCCGCGTCCGACCAGGAGAACACCGGCTCCGGCGCCACGAACCGCAGTACGCGCGACAGCGCCCGCAGCCACAGATGTGTCTCCACGAGGAGCAGCGGCCGCTCCTTCCCGGCGGGCGCCTCCGGGTCCCGGGCCACCGAGATCAGCGCTACGAACCGCGCCAGGGCAGCCGCGGCGGTCTCCGGCTCCTGAACGGCCGCGGCCCGCCACGCCGACGCGGCGGGAAACGCCTGGAGCGCCTCGAAGGAGGTCAGGGGCTCGTCCTTCGCATGCAACAGCGCGTGGGTGAGGGGGTGGGCCAGCAGCCGTCGCCCCAGCTCGCGGGGATCGGCCGTGTCGCACCCGACGGTCGCACGGGCGACGGCGTCCATACCGGCGGGCGTCCGCGTCGGATCGGGCAGGCCGGCCAGCTCGGCCGGCGACGGCAGGGGCAGCAAGTCGTCGACGGGCGACAGGAACTCCTCGATGTCCCGCCGGTCCTCCCCCACCACCGCATCTTCCGGGAACCGCGTCCCGAACACCTGCGAGGCCACGTGCAGCATGGCGTCGGCCCCGCCCGCCGCGTTCCCGGACCCGAGGGTCGCGGAGGTCGCCACCGGACAGATCGACCCGAGCGGCCGCCCCTCCTCAGCAGCCCCCACGACGGCCGCGAGCCGCCGCAGCAGCATCGCCACGTCCGTGCCCTGCGCGCCGTCGTAGGTGTGGAACTCGTCGATCACGACATACGCGAGGTCGGCGTCCCGCCACAGGGAGGCGTCCTGCTGCCGCTGGAGCAGCAGGTCCAGCATCTTGTAGTTGGTGATCAGGATGTCCGGCGGGTTGCGGCGGATCTCCGCCCGGTCCACCTCCACCCGCCCGTACGGCGCCGTGCCGCGGGACGACGCCTCGCCGATGTAGAGCCCCGCCGTCACCTCCCGCAGCCGGTCGTCCGTCAGCTGGTCGCCGAGACGGTCCGCCTGGTCACCGGCGAGTGCGTTCATCGGATACAGCAGGACGGCCTTGATCCCTGGCTTGCCCGCCTCCTTCTCCCGCCGGCAGTGATCGAGCACGGGGATGAGGAAGGACTCCGTCTTTCCGGAGCCGGTGCCGGTGGTCACCAGGGTCGGCTGCGGCCGGTACCCGTCCTTGCTCGTCAGCCGGGCGAACGCCTCCGCCTGATGCGCATACGGCGGCGGGAAGTCCGCCGGATACCAGTCGAGATGGCGCTGCCAGCCGTCCGCCGCCGGCCGGAAGGGGCGGCGGATGCGCAGATAGGGCCCGCGGAAAAGCCCGTCGGCCGGGTCGGTGAGGAAGTCCTCCAGGGCGTCCTGGGTGTCGGGCTCGGCCAGCGCGAACGTCGTCGTCAGGTACTCGACCGTGGTGTCGCGCAGCGTCTGCGCGGCCAGTGTGGGTCTCATGACGCGCGGTGGCCCCCGTATCCCGTGTCGCGGTGTGCAGTCCGATCACCCGGGGGGGCGCGTCTCGGCCTTCACTACCTCGGGTGATCACGCTCCACTCTACGACTTGGTACTGACAGTGCACCCGGCTCTTCACAGATCACCGGGGACCGTGCCCGCCGCGCCTGCCCTCGGCAGCGCGTACTCCGCCCAGACGGTCTTGCCGGGGCCGTCGGACCGTAGGTGCCAGTCCCAGCGGGTGGCGAGGTGGGCGACCAGGAGAAGCCCCCGCCCGGACTCCGCGATGCCCGGGGCGGGATGGACGGCGACCGGCCGGGGCGGCATGAATTCGCCGCGGGTGTCGCTGACCTCCACACGGGCGGTACCGGCCCGTGCCCCGCAGCTCAGACGGAAGTGGAAATCCCGACCGGACACGTGGCCGTGCCGCACAGCGTTCGCGGTCAGCTCGGCGACGATCAGCACGATCGCGTCGTGGGGCTCGGTGTCGTAGGGCATCCCCCATGCGTCCAGGCGGACGGCGGCCAGCCGGCGGGCGAGGCGGGCCCCGAGGGGCGTGGAGGTGAAGCGCATCTCGAAGGCGTGCTCGCCCGAGTCGGGGGCGGTGATCAAGTACGCGGTGGAGGGGGCGGCTTGGGCGGTGCCGGTGATGCTGTCGGGCTTGGTCGTCATGCCGACCACGGTCCCCTTGGTGGCGTAGCGTGACCAGTGGTGACGCACCGACGCGGACGGGCTGTACGCACGGTGTGTGTACGGGTAAGCAGCGTGCGGCGTGACCGCGTCCCGCAGGGGGCGTTGGTCCGGGGAGGCGGTGTCGATGACGGAACGTACGGGTGGGGCAGCGGGAGCGGAATCCCTTCCGGACGATGGTGGCGGCGGAGCCGTCGTGAACCTCGGGGACGGCTGGGAGAGCGACGACGGTGCCGGGCGGCGGCCCGAGGACGAGGCCGGGCGGGGCATCGTCACGGCGTTCGGGCAGACCATGAAGACCCTGCGCCTCCGGGTGGGGATGGAGCGCGAGGAGTTCGGGAAACGGCTCGGGTACTCGGCTTCCACGATCGCGGCGTTCGAGCAGGGACGGAGGATTCCGTCGCCCCGGACCATCGACCGGGCCGACGAAGTGTTGGGGGCGGACGGGCTGCTGTGCGTGTGGAAGGAGCAGGTGGAGCGGGCGCAGTATCCGGTGTTCTTTCAGGGGATGGCGGCGTTGGAGAAGAAGTGCCTTGAGCTGCTCATGTACGACACGCATGTCGTCAACGGACTCCTACAGACAGAGGAGTACATGAGGGCCCTGCTCGCTATGCGGCGTCCACCCCTGGACCAGGAAACGATCGAGCACCGGGTAGCTGCGCGGCTGACTCGGCAGGACATCTTCGACCGACGCCCTGCCCCGCTGCTGGGGTTCGTGATGGACGAGTCGGTGTTGCGGCACCGGTACGGCGGCAAGGACGTGCTGCGGGGACAGTTGGAGCAACTCCTGCTGATCGGCCAGAAGCGGAACGTCGAGATCCAGGTCATGCCGGTCGACTGCGAGGACAACGCGGGCGTGAACGGGCCGTTCACGGTCGTCACGCGGAAGGACAGCAAGAAGTTCGTATACGCCGAGAACCACGCAACCAGCACTCTTGAGACCGACCCGGAACAGGCGGTTCTCGCCGCCGCCCGCTATGGAATTATTCGATCGCAGGCTCTCTCTCCACGAGAGTCACTGAAGTTCATCGAAGGGGTGCTGGGATCGCCATGAACAACGCTGAGTCCTCGACTGCCGCATCCGCCCTCGCCTGGTTCAAGAGCAGCTACAGCGGAACCGAGGGCGGTCAGTGCGTAGAGGTCGCGGCCGGTACGGCAGTTGTGCACATCCGGGACTCCAAGGCCGTCTCCGGGCCCATCATCACGGTGCCGCATGAGGCGTGGGCGGGATTCGTCGGGATGGCCTCGTCGGGGCAGGGCGTGTGACGCTCGTACGTACGCGAGAGCCCTGCCAGTTCCTGTCGGACGGCAGGGCTCTCGCGTAGGCGGGAGCCTTGTCAGCTCTCGCCTCCTGGGGGCCGGGTATCACCGGGCCCCCAGCCGGCCTCGCGCAGGCGACGGGTGAACTCCGTGTGGGCGGCACGCGTCTCGGCCTTGCGGTGGGCCCGGTAGAGGGGGCTGGTGTAACCGCCCGGGACCTTGTACTCGTTCGGGAACCCCTCGGGTGAACTCAGCTCCTTCCAGGCACCCTTGGGCTGGCTGTATCCGTACTGCTGGTGTGCCTTCGCAATACGGCGACCTGCCGCGTCGAACCACATGTTTTCCTCGTACTGCTGGAGCACGGGGAACCTGGCGTCGTACATGGCCACCAGCTCGTCCGCGCTGATGCCGAGCCAAACGGCGACGAGGGCATCGATCTCGACGAGGGCCGCGCGTCGGGCGAACTCCGTCCGGAGGGGGGTTTCGCGGGTCCAGGCGGGGGCTACGCCTTCGGTGAGTGGGCGTGTGGCTTCGGGCCACTCGGTGGCGGCGGCCCAGGTGTCCTGCTGCCAAGTGGGGTCGTACAGCTCTTCCCAGAGGGGGGCGTAGGCGTTCGCCTGGCAGTTGAGGCGGAGGGTGCGCAGGAGGAGGGCCTGCTCCAGGGGATGCCCTGGGGTAGGCGCCGGCATGGCTTTGGCATCAGACATGTCGAGATGACCGCGGCCTGAGCTCCGGAGGAAATAGTCGAGCGGCAGCGAAGCGAAGAACCCAGCAGTAAGAGCCGTGAGCCGTGGTGACGGCAGCGCGGAACTCCGCATTGCGTGAATGTGGGTAGCACCCGGGGGGATAATTGCTGCATACAAGCATCGCTCCGTATCGGAAGCGATCATTTCGCGCCACGCCACCCGATAGAACTCTGAGTATGGCCGCATACTCGCCGCACGCAGCAGCGCATCGACGGCTTTGTCGAGTTCGCCTTGCCCCAAGTCAGGATCAGCCGCCTTGACGTCTGCCTGCGCAGCCGCAACTGCCTCCGGATCGGCGATCAACTGATTGAACCGGCTCCCATCCAACCATCGGTCCTGTCGCGAGATGAATCTTGAACGGTCCCCAGTCGGGCGGTAGTTGGTGCGTAGCACCGCGTTCGCTGACATGTTCACATGGTCCAAAGCCCCGTAATCCCGCACGCTCTTCGAACCGCCCTCGGGAGCCTGCCGGTGGTAAGGCGTTGCCACGCTAATCAGCGGCCCCTGGAGGATGACGTCCTTCCAGCCGCCGACCAGTCCGGGGGTCCAAGTGAAATACCCCGCAGTGCGGTCATTCTTTTCGTGGAAGCCAGGACTGAGGCGCGGACCGAGCGCAGCAAGCCGGTGTGGCCACCTCGCAAGCGCCGTGATCGCCGACTCCTCCGCTCGCGTCACGGGGTATAGGAGCTTGGCCTGCTCGACCAGTGGCAGATTCTCTTCGCCGACCAGAGCCCGCCACTCGGCGAGACGAGCCTTGTCTACAGTGACGATTCGGTCCTGATGCGGGCGCAAGTCCCACTTGCCCGCATCCTTCACGCCCGGCAGGGGGCCTTCTCCGTTGTGTCGGAGAGACTTGACGAGCACGCTGGGGTGAAGGAGCCAGCTCAAGTGCTGGAAGTGGATGTCTCTGTCACTGCCGTACACATTGATGCTGAAGTGGCTGCTGTTCCCTACGGGGCGGGCGAAGAGGAAGAGCTCATTCACGAAATCTGCGTGCAGCCGGAGGTGGCGATACGCCGCACCCCGCAACACGGCCTCCTTCGCGCCTGTGAAATGAGTGGACGGATGAATCAGCCCCGCAACCCCCCGCTCCCCAACGACCCTCCACCCCAGCAGCATGAACGCCCGGTACAAATCCGGCTGCGTCCCCACCAGCTCCGGGTACGCGTCCACCGACCCGAGGAACCCCGACACCGCCGAATGGTCCGCCAGCTCGCCCAGAAACGTCGACCGGACCCCCGCCCATTGCATGACCTCGGCTTTGCGCTCGTCCCAGGCCTCGTTAGTCGGCTTCTGCGCAAGCTCGAACCACGGCTCGAACTCGGCGAGAACACCGCTCTCCTTCCACTCCTGCTTGACCCACGGTGGATTCCCCACCATCAAGTCGAACCCGCCCTCCGCAAAGACATGCGCGAAGTCCAACTCCCAGTGGAAAAAGCCCCGTTCCTCCGCAATCCGCATCATCGTCCCGTACCACGGGAACGTGGATCCCAGATCTGCTGGCCTGGACCAGGCCAGAGTCTCGATCATCTTCTGGTCGAGTTCATGCTCCTTGTCATCCAGCTCGTCGAGACTCTTGACGCCCTCAAAGGACAGGAGCGAGGCCTGCTGCCCCTCCCCTGTATCCACATCGACGCGCCCGACCACGGCTTCCGCGAACTCGATCCAGTCATCCAGGGATCTGAGAGGGACCGTACGCCTGGGGTCGTCCTTCCTCAGCGCGGTGCGGTCCTCCCCGTTCGGCCGGTACTCGAATTCATCCGAGCCGTCGAGCAGCCCGATCTCCTCCAGCGGCCAGAACCACAGCGCACACCAGGCGTCCATGAGCTGCTTCAGCCGCCAGTACGGCGTGCCCTTGCGGTGGAGCGCCTCCAGGACGGCGTCCCGATCCATCGGCGCACGGCTCTCACCGCCGCCCGGCCGCTGTCCGTCCCGCGGAACCGCCGCGCCCCAGACGTCCACATGCCGTGAGATCTCCTGCTCGGAGAGCGTCAGCCGCATCACGACCAGATCCCACAGATACTCGACGCGCCGGGCGAGTTTGATCAGCCGTCCGGTCTGCGTCGCCGCCCCAGGTTCCTTGTCGTCCTCCTCCGAGGCCGCGGCCCCCGCCGAGCCGCCGGCGCCACCACGACCGGCACCGCCGCCACGGCCGTCACTGTTGCCCTCCCCCGCAGCAACCCCCAACGACGGCTGCTCCCAGATCTCCAGCCCAAAATCGAACGCCCCCTGCCCCAGCCGGGCGTCCTTCTCCGCCAGCTTCTCCGCGGTCGGCGCCGCCTTCTTCTTCGGCGCCGCCCGCTTGGGGTCGCCCTTCGGGTTCCTCCGCATCGCCGAGCGCCACTTGCGCATCGCCTCGACCAGCTCGGGCTCGAGCCAGTCCACGACATCACCGTCGACGACGGCCTTCACCGTCTCCTCCGGCGTGCCCTTCTTCAGCGTCCGCAGAGACACCTTCTCGCCGATCGAGCCCCACCCCATCGCCGGAAGCAGGAACTGGTGCACCTCGCGGGTCTTCAGCTTCTCGCCCAGCGGAACGTGCCGGGGCCGCTGCGGTGCCTTCGTGGTCAGCCAGCCGCCCTTGCTCAGGCTGTTCCCGGGGTACACCTTCCGGGCCGCGCCGACCAGCGAGTTGCCCCGGTGGAGGTGCAGGCCGTACCAAGGCGCTTTCATGCCCCGGTGCATCGTGTTCAGCCACAGGGAGATCTCGGCGAGTTCGACGGCCGTCTCGTTGAGGTCGACACCGTACGCGTTGTGCAGGGCGATGTACGCCTTCACCTTCTGCAGCTCGCGCTGGTAGTCCTCGGGATCGATCTCGACGCCGCGCTCACGCTGGGCGAGCCGCAGGTACAGCTCGGCGAGCTGGTTGACGGCCTCGTTGAGGAACGCGCCGGAACCGAGGGCCGGTTCGCACACCCGCCACTTCAGGACGTCCGCCGCATTCACCCACGCCTTCTCCGGCTCCTTGGGGTCGACTTCGCCGTTCTCGTCGAGGCGGAAGCGCAGGGTCTGCTCGACGGTGGCCTGGGTGAGGGATTCCGGTGTGTAGTACGAGGCGCTGGTCTGGCGTTCGCGCCCGGCCAAGCGGTACACGTACGAGTCGACCTTGTGCGGCAGCGGTACCCGCTGGTTGGTCTCCGGGTTCAGTTCCGTCTTCACGAAGACGCTGTCGTTGGGGCCATCGGGATAACGCCCGGACTGGACTTGGCTCGCCCGGATCAGCCAGGAGCCGCCGCTGGGGTCACCTCCCTTGGCGACCTCGTACAGCGGCTCGTCGGCGATGAAGCCGGTGTAGGACATCAGGCCCTCGTACACCGCGCCGAGGTGGTTGATGCTGAGGTTCGCGTACGAGATGAAGCCGCCGCGTCCGCCGCGCCCACGGCCCTCGACGACGGTCAGGTTGCGCAGCACCTGGTGCAGGACCTTGTTGCGCAGGCGCAGGTCCAGGCGGCGGGCCGTGGCGGGGACCGTGCCGTCGGGGGCGATGTCGTCGGGGTGCGTGATCTCCTGGTCGACGAGCTTGATCGAGGCCGGGTCGAAGAGCCGGGACTTCAGGGCCTCGATGCGTACGCCCTCGTAGCCGTCGTCCTCGGACAGCTCCGGTGCCCCGGTGTCCGGCGCTGCGCGGTCTGTGCTCTGCAGGGCCTCGCGCGAGGTGATGGTGTCGGCAACGGGGTGGCCTGTGAAGACCTTCTTGAACAGCAGGTCAAGGGAGTCGTGGAAGTGGTGGCGGTCGCGGGAGGTGCTGGACAGCTTCTCCTGGACCGCCAGTTCACGCAGCCGGGCCACGCTGTAGCCCTGGACGTACTCCTCGCTCTTCATCGGGAGGATGTCCAGCTCCGGGCGGGCTTCCGCGTAGAGCAGGAAGAGGATGCGGTAGAGGTAGCGCAGCGACTCGTTGGTGAGGAGGCGCGGGAGTGCGCCGGGCTCCGCGAGTGCGCCCGGGAGCCACTCGGGGAGATCGGCGGGCCTGACCCCCTTCTTGCCCGCGAGTTCCAGGACCTCGTTGGCGATCAGCTGGACGGACTTCTTCAGGCCCTCGCGCAGATCGTTGGTCACGCCCACGGAGTGGTCACGGGACTCCGCCACCAGACGGGCGATGTCGTCGTCCCCGCCGTCCTGGGCCGGACGCAGTGACGGCGCGCCGAACAGGGCGGCGATCACGTCGAGTTCGCCGGCGGTCGCGCCCTTGATGCCCTTGCGGGGCAGGGCGACCTCCAGGGTGACCGCCAGATGACGACCGCGCGCGAAGTTCTCCCGGTCGGCGAGGACCATGACCCCGCCGAACAGGAGCAGCAGATAGCGGGGCGCGTTGTCGGCGGCGAGCAGCCAGGCGGCGAGATCGGTGACCGTGGCGAGGGTCTTGCCGGAGGCCACTCGGACGGGCGCGGCCAGGCGGTTGGCCGAGCCTTCGCCCCGTGTGCCTGCGACATCGTCGGCGAAGCCGCCGGTCAGCACGGCGATACCCGGCTCGCTGTGGGCCACGGGCACGGCGGCGCGGCCGGCCGGGCCGTGCACGGTGAGGTGGCCGGGAGTGGGGGTGAAGCCGAGGGCGGTCAGGATACGGACGTGCCAGGCGTGCAGGTCCGCGCGCCATGCCTCTTCGGGGCTGTCGCCGTAGGTGCGCGGCGCGGTCTCGGGACGGAAGACGGGCGGCTCCTCCGTACCGGACGGGGACTTCAGCGCCTCGGTCGCCGTCTGCTGGGCGACGATGGCCTCCGGGTCGGGCAGGAGGTTGAACTTCTCGGCCTCGCCGCCCACGGTGATCCGTACGTCGAGGTAGGGCCAGGTGAGGTCCCGCAGTCCCTGCCGGGGAGTGGGGCGCCCCTGCCGCTCCTCGGCCGTCCACTCCTTCAGACGGCCTGCCTTGAGCTGCTTGGGCAGGATCTCGTCCAGGTAGAAGGACGGGAAGTACTCACCCTCGTTGATCAGCGCGTCGAACTTCACGCTTGCTGCTCCTGCCGGATCGCGTCAGTGGTGGGGCGGGGACCATCGTCGACCTGGTCCGCCGGGGTGTTCGGGGTGTGTGCCGGGACGGGCGCGGTGTCCGCGGTCATGAGCTGGGCTCCAGGGCGGCCAGGACCCGGATCATCGGGTCGCCGGTCGTGCGCAGCCGGGTCGCGGCCTCTTCGAGGTTCTCGGCGGCCCGCTCGCGGGCGCTGCGCCCGCCGCTGAAGCCGGGCAGCGGCTGCTCCAGCCAGCGGCCGACCTCCGTCTCGTACTCCCGCAGCGGACGGTCGATGTGCTTCTCCGCCTCGGCCCGCAGCCGGTCCATCTCACGGCGGGTGGCGGCCACGGCCGCCGGCACGTGGTGCTGGAGCGCGGCCGGGTCGCCCTGGGCGAAGTGGTCCGGCATGTCGGGGCGCAGTCCGAGCTCGGCGAGGAGCGGCCGGGTCAGCTGCCGCACCCGGGGATCCTCACCGTCGCGGCCCAGCCGGTCGACGGCCAGCCAGGCCACGACCGTCGGGCGGCCGTCCTGGTTGGACCACACGCCCTGGGTGAGGAAGACCGGCTCCGGCACGCGGGTGCCGCGGCTCACCTGGATCACGAGCGCCTGCTGACGGCCCAGTTGGACCAGAACCTTGTCGGTGATCCACTCCAGGACGGGGTGCAGCTCACCGACGTAGTGGGCGTCCGGCCACAGCGACGGGGAGTCGAGGTCCTCCCGCGCCCGCCGCAGGGAGTCGGCCGCGTCCTCCCGGCTGAAGGTGAGCTTCATACGGCGCGTGATGCCGTGGTCGCGCAGATAACCGGGGGGCAGGATGTCGAGCCGGTCGGCGAGGTCCTCCGGGGTGTCGAAGCTGAGGTCGGTGCCGTTCACGGTGGTGTCCAGACGGAACGGTTCCAAGTCCGCGAGTTCGTCCAGGCCGGCGAGGACATAGTCGCGCCGGTCCGCGAACAGCCGCAGCTCCTCGACGACGCGGAGGGGCGCGTGGCCGCCGTCCGCGGCCGGGGCTTCCCGGGAGGCGTCCGCCGCCGGCACTTCCGGGGTGACCGAGGTGCCCGAGGTGTCCGCGGCGTCGTCGAAGTCGAAGCCCGCGTCCTCCTCGTAGTCCTCGTCGAAGTCGAAGCCGAACGTGGCCGAGTCGTCGTACGGATCGCAGTCCGCACCGAACTCGGCGTTCAGCTGCTGCGGGAGGGGCAGGTCCGCGGGGGCGGCGCCGTCGTCCAGGGAAACGGTCTGCAGGTCGTCCACGGCCTGCTGGGGTGCCTCGCCCTTGAACAGTGCTTCCATGACGCGTTTCTCCTCCAGCGCGCCGTCGTTCGCCTTCGTCGCCGCTTCGACGGCGCCGAGGATCGCATGCACCCGCTCCTCGCGGGCGAGGACCTTCTCGGCGATGTCAGTGTCGTCCAGCGCCCCGTCGGTCGCCGACTCCAGGACCATGGCGCGGAACTCGGGCGGCCTGGTCTGCCCGTACCGGTCGATGCGGCCGTTGCGCTGCTCGACCCTGATCAGGCTCCACGGGAGGTCCCAGTGGATCAGGTGGTGGCACTGACGGTGCAGGTTGACGCCCTCCGAGGCGCCGTCGCCGGTGAGCAGCAGCCGTACGTCGCCGCCCGCACGGGCGAACTCGTCGACGTATTCCATCTGGACCCGGTCCGAGACACCGGTGCTGTGCAGGACCTTGACCGCAGCCTTGGCGTCCTCTTCCGCCGTCCAGCCGAGCAACGGCGGGAGCACCTCGCCCAGCCAGTCGAGGGTCTCGCGGCGCTCGGAGAAGACGACCGCACGCAGGGGGCTGCCCGCCTTCACCCCGATGCGGCGCAGCTCCTCGACCAGGCCCGCCAGCTTGGACGTGGCGGTCAGCCCGGCGTCCCCGGTGGCCGCCCGGTCGATCGCGCGGGCCAGCTCCAGCAGACGCAGGAGGGAGGCCGCCTCGGGTGTGTGCGTCTCGACCTCGGCCGGCGGCTCGTCGGTGATCTTGTGCCGCTCGGGGAGGGTGTGTCCGGTCTTGGCGAGCCGTTCGCGGACCGTGACGAACAGCGCGCGGTGCGAGGACAGGAAGGACTTGAGCAGGACGTACGGAAAGAGGCGGTCCTCCGCGCCGGCCTGCTGGTCGGGCTGCTTGAGCCAGTGGTCGGCGAGCTCCTGGAAGACCTCTTCCTCCAGGGCATTGGCCTGGCAGCGCACGGGGTGGGACCCGCCGCGCGGGGCCCAGTGGCCCTTGAGCTGGTCCGCCACCTCGGCGCTGACCTTGGTCCGGCGCAGCATCAGATGTTCCAGCTCCGCCGGCTTCGGGTTCTGCGGGTCCTTGACCGCCATGGGGTCGAGGAGGCGGATCAGGCCGGTGAAGGCGGGCATGTTGCCGTTGTGCGGAGTCGCGCTCGCCAGGATCAGTGCGTCCGTCTGCTCGGCGAGCAGATCGGCGAGAGCACGGCGCTCGCTGCCCTGGTTGATGAGGTTGTGGGACTCATCGATGACCACGGCGTCCCAGCGGAGGCTCTCCAGCCATGGACGGTAGCGCTTGGGGTTCTTGAGCGTGTCCATGGAGATGATCACGCGCTTGTAGTACGTGAACGGATTACGGCCCGCCGGGATCTTCCGCTCGATGCGGGCGATGCCCGCACTGTCGAGGCGGACCAGCGGCAGGGAGAAGCGCGTCCACATCTCGTGCTGGAACTGTTCGAGGACCGGGGCGGGTGTGACCACCAGGATGCGCTCGCCGCGGCCGCGCCGGATCAGCTCGCCGAGCAGCGCCCCGATCTCCAGGGTCTTGCCCAGACCCACCACATCACCGATCAGCAGCCGGGGCCGCAGCGGGTTCGCCAGTGCCTTGGCGGCGGGCCGCAGCTGGTAGTCCATGCGGTCGAGCAGGAAACCGTCGGTCAGCGCCAGACGCCGCTCCCCTTGGGGCAGCGCCGTCTTGCGCAGCACGGCCTCCAGGAAGAGGCGGCTGCGCCGGAAGTGCGGCGAGCTGTCGGCGACGAGCCGGGTGTCCTCGGGGCGCAGGACGCGGGGCACGTCCATCGTGGGCGCCAGGAACCGGGCCTCCTGGCCGCGCACCAGGTCGGAGGCGCCGATCGCCTCGATGAGGAACTCACCGGACGGCAGTCGCTTGCTGTTGCGGACCAGCCACTCCTCGTCGCGTACCTCGATCACCGTGCCGGCCGGCGGAGGTCCCTCGGCCGCCGTGGCCTGGGCGGCGGGCCGGGCCTCGGAGCTGCTGCCGGGCACTGCGTCGGGCATGTCGGGCGGGTCCTTTCAGGTCGTGCGAGGGCGCACAGCGGCAATGATGCCGCTGCGACGCGGGTGGTTGCTCCGGGATGTGGGGTCCCAGTGAAGCCTAGAGCTCCGAAGGAGCGGTACGGGACCAGTCAGCGAATGCCGGAGGAGCGGTACGGCGAATGCCGGAGGACCGGTACGGGGTGGCAGAGCGACGAGGGACCCCGACCAGATCCCCCATCGCGCCTCTTGCCCGCGTTACAGGTCTCCGCGGTGTGCGTACGCCCGGCACAGCCGGGCAGCAACATTCTGCGCGGCCCGGGGAGGCGCTTTCGGGGTGGGAGACGACGCTTCCTTCGGGGAGTGCGGCGGCGCGAGGCGGTAGCTCGTGGGGCGGCGGCCGTTGTCGGGCTCCGGCTGGTGAGGAGGGGCGTCGTCGCCGGGCGCCGGCTGCGGGACGGGTTCCACGGGCTGCGCCGGGGCGGGGTCGACGAGCGTCGGCGTATAGACATCGGGGCTGTCGGCCCGATCGGCCGCGTCCGCCGCCCGCTCCATCTCGTCCGTGTCCACGATGCCGTAGAAGCCCAGGTCGTCGTCCGGTAGCTCTACGGCAGCGCCCTCGGCCCAGGGGGCATCCGGTGCCGCGCCCTCGTCAACCGCCTTCTGGGCCAGCTCGCGGACCGCCGGATCGGCTTGGTCGGCGAGGGCCCCTGGGGGCAGCTTCGGCGTCAAGTCGGCAGCGATGACGAGGGCCCTGAGTTCCTCCGCCGCGAGCTCGTGCGTCAGACCGGCTTCGAGGAGGACGGCACGAAGGCCGGTCTCCACGCCGTCCAGGTCCGGACGCCGCCCCGGAGCCTCCACGAGTATCTGTCCGAGCAACGGGAGGAAGGGCGAGGCGACGCCGTTCCAGTTGGGGGGCGTGAGCAGGGGCTGCTCGGTATACGGCGGCCTTCCCGTCAGCGCGAAGAACAGCGTGGCACCGAGCGCGTACACATCGGTCGGTTCCTTGGCACTCATGAAGTCGTGGAGCTGTTCGTACGAGGTGTACGGCCATGTCCCCCAGGCCTGTCCCGGCCTGGTGATGGCCTGGCTGGTCCGCCGCTCGATGAGTACCGCGAGCCCGAAATCCAGCACGACAGGCCCGTCCGGGCCGAGGACGACGTTGCCCGGTTTGAGGTCGCGGTGCAGGAGCCCCGTGCTGTGGATCGCCCGCAGGGCGTCCACCAAGGCCAGACCGAGCGCAGCACATGGCCCCACGGCCAGGGCGCCCGCCTCCTTGATCATGGTGTGCAGGGAGGGCCCCGCGACGTAGTCCATGGCGAACCACGGCTGCGCCGCCTCCGAGTCTGCCGCGAGCAGCGCCGGCACCCGTTCACTGACGACGGCGCGTACAGCGTCGATCTCCATGCTGAACCGGTCACGAGCCTGCACCTGTTCCAGCAGGTCCGGCTGGATCATCTTGACCACGGCGAGCCGCGAGTCGTCGGCCTCGACGCCATCGGGTTCGATCATGTGGTACGCCGCGGCCAGCTCGTCCGAGAGACCGTCCAGGGGGATCTTGCGGGCCACGTAGGCAACACCCATACCCCCCGCACCGAGCCGGGCGAGCAGTTCGAACGGCCCCACCACACATGGGTCAACATCGGTGTCCAGCGGCATCATTGGCGCTCTCGTACCCCCACACTCGCGTCGCGACCTTCACCCCGGCCACACTGCTTCCGATCAGTCTACGGGCTGCGCCCGGAACCGGATGGACAACTGAGAAGCAGCATTCCCCAGCTTTCAAGTGGACCTTTTCCAGAGGAAGTTGACCGGCTCATTGCTGTAGGGTCGCGTCACTTGATCATGCGTCAGATTCTTATGGAGAAGAGCAGTATGCGGTCCTGGGTGGTACGTGCGGGAGAGAACGGCGAGCGGGAACAGGCGGCGCTGGACGACGGCGTTCTCCTCGCCGGGTGGCTCGGTCTGGGAAATCTCTCCGACACCACCACACGGGACGACATCAGGGCGTCCGTGGCCGCCGCCTATCCCGACGAAGGCCCGTACACGGTCGGGAACTGGACCGGTCAGCTCTACCGCTTCGTCCACGAGATCCAGGCCGGAGATCTCGTCGTCCTCCCGCTGAAGTCCTTGCTCGTGGCCATCGGCCGTGTGTCGGGGGACTACGAGTACCGCACGGCGGCCGCCGACGGTATGCGCCATGTACGGCGGGTGGAGTGGCTCGTCACGGACCTCGACCGGCAAGCGGTCCAGTCCGACCTCCTGGACAGCATGGGCTCACTGCTCACCGTCTTCGAACTCAGCAGGTTCGGGGCGGCGGAACGGGTGGCCGCTCTGGCCGACGGCAAGCCCGACCCGGGGCGCCCCGACGCCGACGAGTTCGCCGCCACCCTCACCGAGCCCGCGAAGCTGTACGAGGAAGTGCGCCGGCGCAGCGCAGACGAGCCGCTCACCCTGTCCATCCGGGACTTCCTCGGTGTCTGGGGTGTCCAGCGCCGCTACCCGGCAGCCACCGAACAGATCAAGAACGGCCTCGAAGCACGCGGACTCGTCACCGTCCCGCCCTTCACCGAGGGCACGCTGGACAGTCAGATCGCGGTACTGGCGGGCGGCGCCGAACCGGACGAGTCCGGAACGAGCGCGGTAACCCGGCTCTCCGGGAGCACCGGTCTGTCGGCCGCGGTCCAGAGCGCCGCGCACGCCGCCGGTCAGCTGCCCGACGAGGAAGCCGATGTGCAGACCGTCGCGTACCGGGTGAGCAACCTCGAATCCGCCAACCGCATGCCCGAGTCCGTACAGGTCGGGGACAGCCTCGGGACCGCCATGACGATCATGGTGTTGCGCGGCTACGGCCAGCTTCCGGTCCTTGACGCGGACGGGCGGCTGCGTGGCGTTGTCAGCTGGGAGTCGATCGGGCGCGCCCGCATGGCCGATCCCGGAGCCGATCTCCAGGCGGCAACGGTACGGGGCCAGGAAGCGGACCGATCGGACGATCTGCTCGACTGGATCGGGACCATCCAGCAGTCCGGGTACGTTCTGGTGCGCGATCACGACCACAAGGTCTGCGGCCTGATCACCGCTTCCGACCTGACCGTTCAGTTCGGCACACGCGTACGCCCCTTCGTCCTCGTGGAGGAGATCGAGCAGCGTCTGCGCCGCGTGGTCGACCGGTGCATTCCGCTCGACCGCATCAAGGCGGCCGTCCCTCGGGGCCGCGCCGCACAGGTGAACTCCGCTGCCAATCTGACCTTCGGGGCCTACGGGCACCTGCTCAAGACCCCCGAGAACTGGGCCGCCCTGGGGTGGGCCATCGACCAGCAGCACTTCCTGGCGGCACTTGAGGACTGCCGCCGGTTCCGCAACGGCCTGATGCACTTCAGCCCCGACCCCGTCACCGATGACCAGTTGCTTCCGGCACAGGGACTCCTCGAACTGCTGCGTTCCGTGGATCCCCAGATCTGACCGTCACGAGGCACGGTCAGAGGCGCGGTGCCGGTGCCGGTGCCGGTGCGCCAGAGCCTGACCTCGGTGCGCGAGGTCAGGCCACCTCGCGAGAATGCTTCGTGCTCACTCTTCCCGGCGCAGGATCCCGCCTCATCCCGGTCCGCAACGCGATCGCGGTCACGGCGGTCCCCCTGTCCGCCGGCTCCAATCGGTGGGTAGCCGGAGCTCTGTATCGACGCGCTCCGCGATGCCGAAGAACGGCCAGGACCGCTCCACCCGATGAGACACGCACCCACGACGCCGCTCGCCGTCGGTGCCTTCACAGCTGCTCCTCGATTTCGGACACCGCTCGCATTGCCACCATTTTCAACAACCCTACTCATCAGCGCTGTTAAAGGAATACGATCCGTTCAGGGGAGCGCGGCGACGAGTGTCTCCCACGGGTGGAGGGACACCGGCGCCATGAGAATCATGGATCAGCTCAGGCTGCAACGAGAAGGAACAGCACACAAGGACTGCGCCAGCACATGCTCAGGCGTGCAGTCCGAGGGCACGGCGGACGTGTGGCGGGTTCGGCTGCCCGGGCGCCCTCTACTGACGATCCACGACACTCGGTGGGACAACGGAGAGCGCGATCTCGTCCTGTACCAGCCCGCCGTCGTGCCGGAGATGCCGGCGCCACTGTCCAATCTTCACAATCGGCGGCGTGCCGGCATCCAGGCAACCGCAGGAAGAGAGCTGCGGATCATGGGATGGGTCGCCGTCCCCGGTGATCGTCCCCGTTTCAAGAAGACATTCACCACGGCTGAGTTTGCTGACGTATGCGGCCTCGATGACCTGCGCCACCTGGCCACGCGTCCCGGGGTAGCCCTGGACACGGCCTTTGACCGGCCGGATTCACTCCTGATCGATCTAGAAAGCCCGCAGGACACAGATTCCCTTCAGCACGCTCTCTACTTCCCGCGGAACGATGCTGAGACGCCAGTCGTGTTCTTCGTCCTGAGCCGTGTCGCACCCACACTGCGCCACATAGGTTGGCTGCCCGATCTCGTCCGAGCATAGTCGAGGCTCATTCGAACGGCTCACGGAACGGACATGCGCCAGCGACGAGCGGTGCAGCCAGTCGACGCGGCGGGCCGGGCTTTGGCATGACGCGAACTTCCTGCGGACCATCTTGGGAATCGGGTCGGGTCTGTGCTGCGGTCCGCTCGCCGCAGGGCCGGGCCTCGATGCCTGGGTCCGGACAGGGGCCATGAGGCCAATTACCCCCGGCCAGTGAGCCCGGAAGGGCGTTCACCTCCAGCAGGCATGCGTGCTTCTCGGCTGCGCTGGGCGGCAGTTCGCACAGCGGTAGCGAAGTCACCGATGATATCTGCCAGGTGACGCACCCTCGACGGATGAACCCGTAGAGCCGGCGCAGGCGACCGGCACGCGGAAGAGGGCGAACGAGCCCTGAACGCAGAAAAGCCCCGCACCATAAGGTGCGGGGCTTTCCCACAATGATTGTTCGGCGGCGTCCTACTCTCCCACAGGGTCCCCCCTGCAGTACCATCGGCGCTGAAAGGCTTAGCTTCCGGGTTCGGAATGTAACCGGGCGTTTCCCTAACGCAATGACCACCGAAACACTATGAAGTTAACCAACCCGGCACAATCACAGGTCGTTACTTCAGAACCTACACAGTGGACGCGAGCAACTGAGGACAAGCCCTCGGCCTATTAGTACCAGTCAACTCCACCCGTTACCAGGCTTCCATATCTGGCCTATCAACCCAGTCGTCTACTGGGAGCCTTAACCCCTCAAAGGGGGTGGGAGTCCTCATCTCGAAGCAGGCTTCCCGCTTAGATGCTTTCAGCGGTTATCCTTTCCGAACGTAGCCAACCAGCCATGCCCTTGGCAGGACAACTGGCACACCAGAGGTTCGTCCGTCCCGGTCCTCTCGTACTAGGGACAGCCCTTCTCAAGACTCCTACGCGCACAGCGGATAGGGACCGAACTGTCTCACGACGTTCTAAACCCAGCTCGCGTACCGCTTTAATGGGCGAACAGCCCAACCCTTGGGACCGACTCCAGCCCCAGGATGCGACGAGCCGACATCGAGGTGCCAAACCATCCCGTCGATATGGACTCTTGGGGAAGATCAGCCTGTTATCCCCGGGGTACCTTTTATCCGTTGAGCGACGGCGCTTCCACAAGCCACCGCCGGATCACTAGTCCCTACTTTCGTACCTGCTCGACCCGTCAGTCTCACAGTCAAGCTCCCTTGTGCACTTACACTCAACACCTGATTGCCAACCAGGCTGAGGGAACCTTTGGGCGCCTCCGTTACTCTTTAGGAGGCAACCGCCCCAGTTAAACTACCCACCAGACACTGTCCCTGATCCGGATCACGGACCCAGGTTAGACATCCAGCACGACCAGAGTGGTATTTCAACAATGACTCCACAACCACTGGCGTGGCCGCTTCAAAGTCTCCCACCTATCCTACACAAGCCGAACCGAACACCAATATCAAGCTATAGTAAAGGTCCCGGGGTCTTTCCGTCCTGCTGCGCGAAACGAGCATCTTTACTCGTAATGCAATTTCACCGGGCCTATGGTTGAGACAGTCGAGAAGTCGTTACGCCATTCGTGCAGGTCGGAACTTACCCGACAAGGAATTTCGCTACCTTAGGATGGTTATAGTTACCACCGCCGTTTACTGGCGCTTAAGTTCTCAGCTTCGCCAACCCGAAAGTTGACTAACCGGTCCCCTTAACGTTCCAGCACCGGGCAGGCGTCAGTCCGTATACATCGCCTTACGGCTTCGCACGGACCTGTGTTTTTAGTAAACAGTCGCTTCTCGCTGGTCTCTGCGGCCACCACCAGCTCACCGAGTAAATCGGATCACCAGCAATGGCCCCCCTTCTCCCGAAGTTACGGGGGCATTTTGCCGAGTTCCTTAACCATAGTTCACCCGAACGCCTCGGTATTCTCTACCTGACCACCTGAGTCGGTTTAGGGTACGGGCCGCCATGAAACTCGCTAGAGGCTTTTCTCGACAGCATAGGATCATCCACTTCACCACAATCGGCTCGGCATCAGGTCTCAGGCTTCATGCTGTCCGGATTTACCTGGACAGCGCCCTACACCCTTACCCCGGGACAACCACCGCCCGGGCTGGACTACCTTCCTGCGTCACCCCATCGCTTACCTACTACCACCTTGGATCGGCGGCTCCACCACGTCCCTTTGTCCGAAGACTCCAGGCCGGCTTCACGGCCTTAGCATTAATGGATTCGATATTGGGCGTTTCAAAGCGGGTACCGGAATATCAACCGGTTGTCCATCGACTACGCCTGTCGGCCTCGCCTTAGGTCCCGACTTACCCTGGGCAGATCAGCTTGACCCAGGAACCCTTAGTCAATCGGCGCACACGTTTCCCACGTGTGTATCGCTACTCATGCCTGCATTCTCACTCGTGAACCGTCCACAACTCGTTTCCACGGCTGCTTCACCCGGCACACGACGCTCCCCTACCCATCACAGCGGGCGTTGGCCCTCATGCTGCAATGACACGACTTCGGCGGTGTGCTTGAGCCCCGCTACATTGTCGGCGCGGAATCACTTGACCAGTGAGCTATTACGCACTCTTTCAAGGATGGCTGCTTCTAAGCCAACCTCCTGGTTGTCTCTGCGACTCCACATCCTTTCCCACTTAGCACACGCTTAGGGGCCTTAGTCGATGCTCTGGGCTGTTTCCCTCTCGACCATGGAGCTTATCCCCCACAGTCTCACTGCCGCGCTCTCACTTACCGGCATTCGGAGTTTGGCTAAGGTCAGTAACCCGGTAGGGCCCATCGCCTATCCAGTGCTCTACCTCCGGCAAGAAACACACGACGCTGCACCTAAATGCATTTCGGGGAGAACCAGCTATCACGGAGTTTGATTGGCCTTTCACCCCTAACCACAGGTCATCCCCCAGGTTTTCAACCCTGGTGGGTTCGGTCCTCCACGAAGTCTTACCTCCGCTTCAACCTGCCCATGGCTAGATCACTCCGCTTCGGGTCTTGGGCACGCTACTCAACGCCCTATTCGGACTCGCTTTCGCTACGGCTTCCCCACACGGGTTAACCTCGCAACATACCGCAAACTCGCAGGCTCATTCTTCAAAAGGCACGCAGTCACGACTGCATGTGCAAGCACACACAGCGACGCTCCCACGGCTTGTAGGCACACGGTTTCAGGTACTATTTCACTCCGCTCCCGCGGTACTTTTCACCATTCCCTCACGGTACTATCCGCTATCGGTCACCAGGGAATATTTAGGCTTAACGGGTGGTCCCGCCAGATTCACACGGGATTTCTCGGGCCCCGTGCTACTTGGGTGTCTCTTAAACGAGCCGTTGATGTTTCAGCTACGGGGGTCTTACCCTCTACGCCGGACCTTTCGCATGTCCTTCGCCTACACCAACGGTTTCTGACTCGTCCCACAGCCGGCAGACTGCAGAAAAGAGATCCCACAACCCCAACCACGCAACCCCTGCCGGGTATCACACGTGACTGGTTTGGCCTCATCCGGTTTCGCTCGCCACTACTCCCGGAATCACGGTTGTTTTCTCTTCCTGCGGGTACTGAGATGTTTCACTTCCCCGCGTTCCCTCCACACTGCCTATGTGTTCAGCAGCGGGTGACAGCCCATGACGACTGCCGGGTTTCCCCATTCGGACACCCCCGGATCAAAGCTCGGTTGACAGCTCCCCGGGGCCTATCGTGGCCTCCCACGTCCTTCATCGGTTCCTGGTGCCAAGGCATCCACCGTGCGCCCTTAAAAACTTGGCCACAGATGCTCGCGTCCACTGTGCAGTTCTCAAGCAACGACCAGCCACCCACCACCCCAACCCGAAGGCTGAGTTCACTGGGGCCGGCATCGCGAAGGTCCAGACTCAAGTCCGTACCCTCAGATACCCAACAGCGCGCCCGGCCCACTCCATCAATCCCCACGTTCCACGCCGAAGCAGTACTAGTGACAACCAATCAAGTGCGCCGAATAGTCAACGTTCCACCCATGAGCTAACCACCGTCGAACATTTGCCGACGTAGTGGCTCTGGACAACCTTGCGGCTGCCTAGATGCTCCTTAGAAAGGAGGTGATCCAGCCGCACCTTCCGGTACGGCTACCTTGTTACGACTTCGTCCCAATCGCCAGTCCCACCTTCGACGATTCCCTCCCACAAGGGGTTGGGCCACCGGCTTCGGGTGTTACCGACTTTCGTGACGTGACGGGCGGTGTGTACAAGGCCCGGGAACGTATTCACCGCAGCAATGCTGATCTGCGATTACTAGCAACTCCGACTTCATGGGGTCGAGTTGCAGACCCCAATCCGAACTGAGACCGGCTTTTTGAGATTCGCTCCACCTCGCGGTATCGCAGCTCATTGTACCGGCCATTGTAGCACGTGTGCAGCCCAAGACATAAGGGGCATGATGACTTGACGTCGTCCCCACCTTCCTCCGAGTTGACCCCGGCAGTCTCCTGTGAGTCCCCATCACCCCGAAGGGCATGCTGGCAACACAGAACAAGGGTTGCGCTCGTTGCGGGACTTAACCCAACATCTCACGACACGAGCTGACGACAGCCATGCACCACCTGTACACCGACCACAAGGGGGACCCTGTCTCCAGGGTTTTCCGGTGTATGTCAAGCCTTGGTAAGGTTCTTCGCGTTGCGTCGAATTAAGCCACATGCTCCGCTGCTTGTGCGGGCCCCCGTCAATTCCTTTGAGTTTTAGCCTTGCGGCCGTACTCCCCAGGCGGGGAACTTAATGCGTTAGCTGCGGCACGGACGACGTGGAATGTCGCCCACACCTAGTTCCCAACGTTTACGGCGTGGACTACCAGGGTATCTAATCCTGTTCGCTCCCCACGCTTTCGCTCCTCAGCGTCAGTATCGGCCCAGAGATCCGCCTTCGCCACCGGTGTTCCTCCTGATATCTGCGCATTTCACCGCTACACCAGGAATTCCGATCTCCCCTACCGAACTCTAGCCTGCCCGTATCGAATGCAGACCCGGGGTTAAGCCCCGGGCTTTCACATCCGACGTGACAAGCCGCCTACGAGCTCTTTACGCCCAATAATTCCGGACAACGCTTGCGCCCTACGTATTACCGCGGCTGCTGGCACGTAGTTAGCCGGCGCTTCTTCTGCAGGTACCGTCACTCTCGCTTCTTCCCTGCTGAAAGAGGTTTACAACCCGAAGGCCGTCATCCCTCACGCGGCGTCGCTGCATCAGGCTTTCGCCCATTGTGCAATATTCCCCACTGCTGCCTCCCGTAGGAGTCTGGGCCGTGTCTCAGTCCCAGTGTGGCCGGTCGCCCTCTCAGGCCGGCTACCCGTCGTCGCCTTGGTAGGCCATCACCCCACCAACAAGCTGATAGGCCGCGGGCTCATCCTTCACCGCCGGAGCTTTCCACCACCAGACCATGCGGTCGGTGGTCGTATCCGGTATTAGACCCCGTTTCCAGGGCTTGTCCCAGAGTGAAGGGCAGATTGCCCACGTGTTACTCACCCGTTCGCCACTAATCCCCTCCCGAAGGAGGTTCATCGTTCGACTTGCATGTGTTAAGCACGCCGCCAGCGTTCGTCCTGAGCCAGGATCAAACTCTCCGTGAATGTTTACCCGTAATCGGGTCAACACACACGAGAGCGGAACCACCGGACGGAATAAGTCTGGTGGTTCACAGCGTCCTCGCTGTGTGTGCCACCCCGACCGCATCGGCCGTGGTGGACTTTCAAAGGAACCTCATCCGCCGGAAGTGTTTCCGGTAGACGGGGTATCAACATATCTGGCGTTGACTTTTGGCACGCTGTTGAGTTCTCAAGGAACGGACGCTTCCTTTGTTCCTGTTTCACCAGGATCTCCGGGCGCTTCCCTTCGGTCTTGCGTTTCCGACTCTATCAGATCCTTGCGGGCCCGATTTTCGCCGGCGCGTTTCCGCCTTTCGGCTTCTTCGCGTTTCCAACCTTACCAGATCCGTTTCCGTCTCTGGCCCCGTGTTGGAGCGGGGTCGGCCGCTTCGCTTTCACTTTTCGGCCTTTCCGACTCTATCAGATCCGTTTCGGTCCGTTGCCGGTCCGAATTCGTTTCCGAATCCCCGTCGGAAGGGGGTTCCGCCGTGGTGCGGCTATTTGCGTTGCCGCGCCTTTCAGCGTGGTCACTACGTTAGCGGAATTCCTCTTTGACGCATAATCACGTCGCGGTCCGAATTCCGGCATGCCGAAATCGTTCCCGGTGAGGGGCCGTGCAGTAGTGGTGTGCCGCGAAGCGGCGGGATGGCTGCCCGGCGCCTGTCGGCTCCGTGGCAACTCGAATAAGTTACACGATCCTATGGGTGCGGCACGACTCGGGGGCACTTCGGCGGTGGTTCGAGCTATCCCGGGTCAGCACACGCGCAGTGGTGGGCCGCCCGCGAGGGGAGCCGTGATGGACACATTGAGCGTTGGTGCTGTCCTGCCACTCCGCTGAAGGCGCCGCTCTCCAGGAGGTGGGCCGAGCGCCGCCGCTGCGGCGGCGACCAACAGCGCCTCGACGATCTCGGCGGCCCCGTCGGAAGAGTGGGAGCAGGCAGACGCGGGCACCGCCTGAGACGCCACAAGAGTCGTTCCCCATAGGGCCCGAGGGCTCCCCAGCGCATGCATCACACCTCCGGTCCCGGAGATGCCGGCGCCTGGTGCCCGGCACCGGAGTGCCAGGAGTCCAGGCGCCGAGGGGTGCTCCGTGCGCCCAACCGACCGCGGAGCTACGCCGAAGCACGGCTTGCGGCACGCTCACCACGGGGACGGCTGTGGGCGGCGCTCTGCCGGGTTTCCGCGAAGCCAGACCCCGGGAAGCGGACCATCCGCCGTGCGTGACCTGCACGATCAGCGATGGGCGAGCCATCAGATCACCGGAACGACGTCAAAGGAGCGCCACTAGCGTCATTTCAGCGTCAAGATATCGCCCGTAACGTCCACTCCGCACATAGTGCGCACACCCAAAACCGCAGGTCAGGCGGCCTTAGGCGCCTTCTCCAGTACCACAACGCACTCCACATGATGCGTCATCGGAAACAAATCAAACGCCCGCATCCGCCGCGGCGCATACCCGGACTCGGCGAAGTACTTGAGGTCGCGGGCGAGGGCGGCCGGGTCGCAGGCTACGTAGGCGATGCGGCGGGGGGTGAGGGAGGCGAGGTGGGTGACGGTCTTCTTGCCGGCGCCGGCGCGGGGTGGGTCGAGGACGACGAGGTCGACGTCGGTGATGCCGGTGCGGGGCAGGATCTGGTCGACCTTGCCGTGTTCGATGCGGACGCGGTCGAGGTCCTGGAGGTTGTGGCGGGCGTCCTCGACGGCGCGCTTGCCCGATTCGATGCCGAGGACCGCGCCCTTGTCGCCGACGCGTTCGGCGAGGGCGCCGGCGAAGAGGCCGACGCCGCAGTAGAGGTCGAGGGCCATGTCGCCCTTCTTGGGCATCAGGCCCTGCATGACGGCCTCGACCAGAAGGTCGGCGGCCTTCGGGTGGACCTGCCAGAAGCCGCCGTTGCCGACGCGCCAGGTGCGGTCGGCGGCCCGTTCGCGGACGAAGGGGCGGCCGTGGACGCGGTGCACGCCGCCGTCCTTCTCCCCGACCCGCATGACCGAGACCGGCTTGTCGAGTTCGACGATGGGGAGGCGGCCGCCGGGGCGGGGCGTGAGGATGACCTGGCGGTCGTGGGAGCCGGTGGCTGCGATCGCTTCGACGGTGGCGATCTGCGGCCATTCGCGCTGCTCGATGCCGAGTTCGGAGACACCGGGGGCGGCGATCATGCAGTGGGTGACCGGCTCGATGTCGTGGGAGCGGTGCTTGCGCAGGCCCGCGTGACCGTCGGCGTCCACCGCGTACTGGACGCGGGTGCGCCAGGCCGGTACCTCGCCCTTGGCGACCTTGTCGCCGGGGGCGGGCTCGACGGTGCCGTCCCAGCCCGCTTCCTCGGGTGAGAGGCCGGCCAGCCGCTCCAGCTGTTCGGCGATGACCGAGGACTTCAGGCGGCGCTGGGCGCCGGGCGCGGCGTGCTGCCAGTCGCAGCCGCCGCAGCGGCCGGGGCCGGAGAAGGGGCAGGGGGCCTCGACCCTGTCCTTGGAGGCCTCCAGGATCGAGACGGCGTCGGTGCGCAGGAAGCGGGCGCCCTCCTCGCCGTCGGTGACGCGGGCGATGACGCGTTCGCCGGGCAGCGCATGCCGTACGAAGAGGACCTGGCCCTCGTCGGTGCGGGCGATGCAGTGGCCACCGTGGGCGACCGGGCCGACCTCGACCTCGTACTCCTCGCCGACCAGCGACTTCTTGGGTTCTGCCTGCATGGCGGGAGGGCTCCTGGGGTGGGGTGGTGCCGGGGCGGTACGGCGGGACGCCGACCGTCAAGTCTACGTCCCGGCGTGTGGTGCCACGGTCGGTGCGGTGTCACGGTCGGCAGGGTGCCCCGTCCGTGTGGTGGCCGGTCGGCACAGGGCCCCGGTCCGTGCAGTAGCCCGGTGCGTGCAGTAGCCCGGCCCGTGCGACGCCCGCGCCCCTGCGCCGTCGGACGTGCCGAGGCCCGCCCGGCCGGCACGCCCGCCGTCGCCCCGGCACGGCCACCGCCCCCGGGCGGGGCACCGGCGGCGCCCCGCCCTCTCGCCCCATGGCAGCCGCTACTTCGTGGTGGCTGCCTTTTCCTTCTTCGGCTGGGCGACCGGGCCGCGGCGGACCGCGCCCGGAGCGTTCCACTCGGCGCGCTTGCGGGCGCGCTTCTTGGCGGCCTCGGAGGAGTCCAGCTGCCAGGGCACGGAGGTGACCATGACGCCGGGGGTGAAGAGGAGGCGTCCCTTGAGGCGGAGTGCGGACTGGTTGTGGAGGAGGTGTTCGTACCAGTGGCCGACGACGTACTCCGGGATGTAGACGGAGACGGCGGCGCGCGGGCTCTGCCGGCGCAGCGACTTCACATAGTCGATGATCGGCCGGGTGATCTCGCGGTACGGGGAGGCCAGGACCTTCAGCGGCACCTCGATGCCGCGGCGCTCCCACTCCTCCCGCAGGGCCTTGGTGTCGGCCTGGTCGACGTCCACGCTGACCGCTTCGAGGGTGTCGGAGCGCATCAGCTTGGCGTAGTTCAGGGCGCGCAGGGTGGGCTTGTGCACCTTGGAGACCAGGACGAGGGAGTGCACCCGGGAGGGGCGGACCACATCGTCGTCGGGGGTGTCCTCGGCGGCGATCTCGTCGGCGACCCGGTCGTAGTGGCGGCGGATCGCGGACATCGTCACGAAGAAGATGACCATGCCGAGCAGGGCGACCCAGGCACCGTGGGTGAACTTCGTCAGGAGGACGACCACGAGGACCAGGCCGGTGAAGAAGGCGCCGAAGGCGTTGATGGCGCGCGAGCGGTGCATACGGCGGCGCTTGGCGGGGTCCTTCTCGGTGATCAGATGGCGGTTCCAGTGACGGACCATGCCGATCTGGCTGAGCGTGAAGGAGACGAAGACGCCGACGATGTAGAGCTGGATGAGGCGGGTGGAGTCCGCACCGTAGAGGTAGACCAGGACCGCGGCGGCGCCGGCCAGCAGGACGATGCCGTTGGAGAACGCCAGGCGGTCGCCGCGGGTGTGCAGCTGGCGCGGCAGATAGCGGTCCTGGGCGAGGATCGAGCCGAGCAGCGGGAAGCCGTTGTAGGCGGTGTTGGCGGCCAGGAACAGCACCAGCGCGGTGGCGGCGGCGAGCACGACGAACAGCAGGCTGCCCTTGCCGAAGACCGCCTCGGCCACCTGCGAGATGACCGGGTTCTGGGTGTAGTCGGCGCCGACCGGCTTGCCGTGGTCGAGCAGGTCCTTGGCGGGGGTCTCGGCCATCCGGACGTTGGTGGCCATCGCCAGGCCGATGATGCCGCAGAACATGGTGACGGCCAGCCCGCCCATGAGGGCCAGGGTGGTCGCGGCGTTCTTGGACTTCGGCTTGCGGAAGGCCGGCACACCGTTGGAGATCGCCTCGACGCCGGTGAGCGCGGCACAGCCGGAGGAGAAGGCGCGCAGCATCAGGAAGATCAGGGCGAAGCCGGCCAGGCCGCCCTGCTCGGCGTGGATGGTGTAGTCGGCGGTGGGGGCCTTCATGGTGTCGCCCATGACGGCGCCGCGGATCACACCCCAGATGATCATGATGAAGACGCCGGCCACGAAGACATAGGTCGGGATCGCGAAGAGCTTGCCCGATTCCTTGACGCCGCGCAGGTTCATCAGCGTCAGCAGCACGATGATGCCGATCGCGCACAGGGTCTTGTGCTCGACGACGAACGGGATCGCGGAGCCCAGGTTCTCCACTCCGGAGGAGATGGAGACGGCGACGGTCAGCACATAGTCGACGAGCAGGGCGCTGGCGACGGTGAGACCGGCCTTGGGACCGAGGTTGGTGTTGGCCACCTCGTAGTCGCCGCCGCCGCTCGGGTAGGCGTGCACGTTCTGCCGGTACGACGCGACGACGGTGAACATCAGCACCACGACCGCGACCGCGATCCAGGGGCTGAAGCTGTACGCAGACACACCCGCGACGGACAGGACGAGCAGCACCTCGCCCGGCGCATAGGCCACGGAGGACAGCGGGTCGGAGGCGAAGACGGGGAGTGCGATGCGCTTGGGAAGCAGGGTTTCCCCGAGCTTGTCGCTGCGCAGTGCGCGCCCGATCAAGATCCGTTTGGGCACGTCGGTCAGTTTGGACACGCAGAGGATGCTAAGCCTTCGTCAAGGTCTGCGCCCACCCGCTCCCCGCACGGTCTGCGGCGAGGAGGAGCAGAGCGGGGCGGCCGGGGCGCGTCCGGCCTGCTGAGGGGCGCACCACAGGCCACGCCTCCACAGGATCCGCACGTCACGCGCACGTCACGCCCCCGCCAGGGCGCCGCGAGGACGCTGTCAGGGCGCCTTCGTGGCATTCGTCACGGGGAGGCCGGTGCCGTCACAGGGCGCGACGGCGGTATCACAGCGAGGTGGCGGAGCGGTCGGGGGCGGGTGGGCAGGGGCCCTCGTGGCCGGGCGTGTGGTGGGCGCCGCGGCGTCGGCCGGCGGGGATCGGTCCCGCCCCCGGCCGCTCCTGCCGGGCGCGGTCACTCCTGCCGGACGCTGCTCGGCCGGGCCGCGGCCGCCGGCGGGTTACGGACGTGCAGGTCGCCCAGCCCCTGCCGGGTGGCGACCAGCAGCACCCGGTCCTGCGGCCGCAGGACATAGTCGTCGCCGAGCTCGTGCACCAGCTGCGCCAGGGTGCGCTCCTCGGCCGGCGGGGGCGCGGCGGCGGTACCCGCGGCGTCCGGCTCCGGGTCGTCGGGTGCGGAGGTGTCGACCGCCAGCACCCGCAGCCGCCCCGGCCGGAGCACCTCGGCGACCGTACGGCCCTCCAGCGCGGCATGGCCCCGTGCCTCCACCCGGGCGATCAGCAGGACCCGGCGCTCGACCGGAATGGCCCCGAGGATCTGGCGCCCCATCATCGCGCCGGCGAAGGCGGGCGCGGCCAGGTAGGTGACGCTCCGGCTGCGGGTCAGCGCCCCCGGGTGCGCGGCGCGCAGGGTGCGGTAGACGGCGGTGGCGAACCGGTCGTCGAACAGCCGCAGTGTCACCCGTAGCCGGGGACTGACCGAACGGGCGTAGAGAGCGGCCTCCAGATTCGTGGTGTCCTCGCTGGTCAGGGCGAGCAGAGTGGCCGCACGGTCGATCATTGCGGATTCCAGGACGCCTTCCTGTGTGACGTCCCCCAGGACGGTCGGCACCCGTAGCCGGCGGGCCAGGGCAACGCCCCGTGCCTCCGGGTCCCCCTCGATGCACACCACGGGGATGCCCATCTCGTGCAGCCGCGCCAGTACCCGGGTGCCGACCTTGCCGAGGCCCAGCAGCACCACATGGCCCGACAGCCCGCGCGGCGGACGGCGCAGCGCCGAGGCGCTGCGGAAGGTGCCGAGCCCCTCGAACGCCGCCGCGACCAGCACCGGCAGCAGCAACAGCCCGGTCAGTCCGGACAGCAGCTGCAGCACCTTGCGGGGCGCCGGATCGTTGATCGCCGGCTCGTTGATCGCGAAGAGGTCCAGCAGCGAGAGGTAGACGGCGTGCACCGGGTCCTCGCCCATGGTCAGGGAGGATGCGACGGCCAGCGCCAGGACCGCACCGACGACCCCGGCCAGGGACCAGCGCAGCCGCCGGGAGAAGAGGGACGCGAGCGGGGCGCCCCGGCCACGGAGCCATCGGCGGCGTACCGGCCGGCCCGTATAGGAGACGGTCTCCAGGACGACGGTGCCGCAGCCGACGGCGGCCGCGGCCGCGGCATCGTCCGGCAGGAGGACGGGCCCCTCGTCACCGGACGCCGAACCGGGCGCGTCCGCCGGGTCGTTGGCGGACGCGGAGAGCAGCGCCAGGGTGCACAACCCGGGGTCGCCGGGCCGGCCGGGCGGCACCGGCGTACGCTCCGTGGCCCGTAGCAGCAGCCCGTCCGCCTCGATGACCTTGCTGGTGCCGGCGACCGCGGCGCCCGCCAGCGCGGGGGCCACGGTGTCGGCGTCGGACAGCACGGTCGTGGAGGCGTCGACGCCCTGCGCGTCCCCGCCCTCTTCTAAGTCCAGCGCGGCGACCGCCGCCGCCTGGTCGAGCAACTCCTCCAGATGCTGGCCGAGTTTGCGGTTGTAGAGCCGGATGACCAGCCGCAGCCGGGGGTTGAGACGGCGGGCGCGCAACGCGGCATGGATGTTGAGCTCATCGTCGTCGTAGACCAGTGCCAGCGCGCCCGCCCCGGCGATGCCGGCCTCGCGCAGTGCCGCGTCGTCCGGCTGTGCCGCCTCCAGGATCCGTACCGTCTCCTCCGGTGGCTCCGCACCGTCCCCGGGCGCCTCGGACCCCGGCGACGACGGACGCACCATCGCCGCCGACATCCGGCCCAGCAGCGCGCCGGCCCGGCCGAGCGCGCGGGCCGGCGGCGGAATGCGGGGGCGGTGCGGCTCCCGGGCGGAGGGGACGACGAGCGTCACCCGTTCGCCGTAGACGTCCCGGAGTTCGGCGGCCAGACGATGGGCCAGCGCATCGTCACCGCAGACCACCATGTGCGAGATGTAGGAGCCCTGTTGGGGCTGGAGAGGCAGGTTGGGCACACCTCGTAGCGTGCCTTACGGGCCCGGCGCGGCGCAGCCCGGCGCGGGATGCCGTCGCACCGGCGGTGCGGATCCGCTGTGGACCACTGCCCACCGCGCCCCCTACCGGAACCGCCATTACGGCTACGGTTGTACCGGACCACGGTGCGCCCGGCGCTCCCGCAGACGCACCCGGTCCTGTCACGAGCCGTGGCCTCGTGTCGCCGGTACTGGGAGAAGAAGGTAGTGAGCAGGGTGTTTGTGCAGGTCAGCGCGCTAGTACAGGGCACGGGGTAATCAGCATGCACATCGTCATCATGGGGTGCGGGCGGGTGGGCTCCGCGCTCGCGCAGACCCTGGAGAGCCAGGGTCACACCATCGCGGTGGTCGACCAGGACCCGACCGCGTTCCGCCGCCTGGGCTCGTCCTTCGGCGGCCGCCGGGTGACCGGCGTCGGCTTCGACCAGGACACTCTGCGCGAGGCCGGTATCGAGGAGGCGGGTGCCTTCGCGGCCGTCTCCAGTGGTGACAACTCGAACATCATCGCCGCCCGGGTGGCCCGCGAGATGTTCGGTGTCGAGAATGTCGCGGCCCGTATTTACGACCCTCGCCGCGCCGAGGTCTACCAGCGCCTGGGCATCCCCACCGTCGCCACCGTCCGCTGGACGGCCGACCAGATGCTGCGCCGGCTGCTGCCGTCGGGCGCCGAACCGCTGTGGCGCGACCCGAGCGGCGGCGTCCAGCTCGCAGAGGTGCACACCGCCGCCTCCTGGGTGGGGCACAAGATCAGCACCCTGCAGGAGGAGACCGGCGTCCGCGTCGCCTTCCTCACCCGACTGGGCGAGGCCATGCTGCCGACCTCGCAGACGGTGCTGCAGGAAGGCGACCTGGTGCACGTGATGATGCGCACCGACGAGGTCGAGAAGGTCGAAGCGGCATTCGCCACGGGTCCTGAGGGGGCGCACGCATGAGGGTCGCAATCGCGGGCGCGGGCGCGGTGGGCCGTTCCATCGCGGGCGAGCTGCTGGAGAACGGTCACGAGATCCTGCTGATCGACAAGGCGCCGACCGCCATCTCGGTCGAGCGGGTGCCGCTGGCGGAGTGGCTGCTGGCCGACGCCTGCGAGATCACCTCGCTCGACGAGGCGGCGCTGCAGCGCTGCAACGTCGTCATCGCGGCGACCGGCGACGACAAGGTCAACCTCGTCGTCTCGCTGCTCGCCAAGACCGAGTACGGCGTGCCGCGGGTGGTCGCGCGGGTCAACAACCCGAAGAACGAGTGGCTGTTCAACGAGTCCTGGGGCGTCGATGTCGCGGTCTCCACACCGCGTCTGATGTCGGCCCTGGTCGAGGAGGCGGTGAGCGTCGGCGATCTCGTACGGCTGCTGCGCTTCAGCCACGGTGACGCCAACCTCGTCGAGCTGACGCTGCCCCCGGAGGCCGCGCTGGCCGGTACCCGGGTCGGCGATGTCGAGTGGCCCGAGGACACCTCCCTGGTCACGATCATCCGCGGTACGCGGGTGCTCACGCCCAACAAGGAGGACGCGCTGGAGGCCGGCGACGAGCTGCTGTTCGTGGCGGCGCAGTCGCGCGAGGAGCAGCTGGAGGATCTGCTGTCGGTGCGGCGCGAGGACGCGTAGCGCCGGCCGGCGGGGGCGCCCGGGCAGCCGTCCGGCGCCGGGGCGCACCCGCCGGTGATAACGACGCCGGGGCCCGGGAACCAAGCGGTTCCCGGGCCCCGGCGTTCGTGTGGGTGCCTGCTGTCAGCGGCGGTGGCGCGGTCCGCGCGGACGCTCCGTGGCGGCCTCCGCGGCGCTCCCGGCCGTCAGATCCGGAGGGAGGTCGACGGCGGCCCGGTCGAGCGTCTCGCGCTCGCCGCGGCGCCGCTCCTCGGCCTCCTGCTCGGCCTTCTCCTTCGCCTCCATCTCCGCGAAGACATCGATCGGCGCCGGCGCCTTCGCCAGGAAGACCCAGGTGAGATAGACCGCCAGCAGGAACGGTGGGATCTTCAGCGCGATCAGTACCCAGCCGAGCTGGGTGGTGTCCGCCCACCAGTACAGCGGGAAGAGGATCGCGCACTTGCCGAGCAGGATCAGCCCCCAGGCCCAGCTGGCCTTCGCGTAGGCCTTCTTCCGGCCCGGGTTGCGGGTGCGCCAGGAGAGGTTCTCCTTGAACACCGGTCCCAGGATCAGCCCGATCAGCGGGACGCCGGCGAGCGTGGTGAGGATGTAGGCGAAGGCCAGCCCGAGGGTGTAGAGCATGCCCGGCAGATAGAAGTCCTTGGCGTTGCCGGTCATCATCGCGAAGACCACGCCGAAGGCCACCCCGAAGACGCCGCTGAAGGCGTGCTTGACGGTGTCCTTGCGGATCAGGCGGGCGGCTGCCAGCACCAGCGAGACGGCCAGCGCGGCGATCGCCGAGAGGTGCAGGTCCTTGTTGATCGTGAAGATCGTGACGAACAGCAGGCCGGGGGCGACGGTCTCCACCATGCCGCGCACCCCGCCGAACGCCTCGAACAGCGCCGCCTCGGTCACCTGCCTGCCGTCGGCGGCTCCGTCGGCGCCCGGGTCGGGCGAGGCGGATGAGGTTCCTGCGGAGGCGTCGTGGTCGGCGTGCGCGTCAGTGGTCGGTCGGTCGTAAGACGTCACCGGCTACTCCTGTCCGAGCGGTCGGAGTTCGTACTTCGGATTGAAGAGCACCCGGCGTCCATGGCTCAACGAGACCCGGCCCGAGGCGATGAGCTTGCGGCCCGGCTCTATCCCGACGATGGAGCGGCGTCCGAGCCACACCACGTCGAGCGCGGCGGTGCCGTCGAACAGCTCCGCCTCGAGTGCGGGCACACCGGCGCGTGGCCGCAGCGTGACATGCCGCAGGGTGCCGGTGACCTTCACTATCTGCCGGTCGTCACAGTCGCAGATACGGGTGCATCCCGCGTCCTGCGCATCCTGTTGCAGCTCGGCGGACTGCAGCTCCTCCTCGGAGGAGGACAGCCTGTCGAGCAGCCGGCGGAAGCGTCCGGCCGGCTTCTCGGATCGGGTCCCAGCACTCATGGCCCCAGCGTACCGGTGGCCGGGTCCCGGGATCACGGCCCGCACACGGAGTTCGTCCCCACCGAACAACCCGCGTCCGGCCGCCGGCGCTACTGCTCGAACCGGTAGCCCATCCCCGGCTCCGTGATGAAGTGCTTCGGATGCGAGGGGTCGCTCTCCAGCTTGCGGCGGAGCTGGGCCATGTACACCCGCAGATAGTTGGTCTCGGTGCCGTACGAGGGGCCCCAGACCTCCTGGAGCAGCTGCTTCTGGCTGACCAGCCGGCCCGCGTTGCGGACCAGGACCTCCAGCAGATGCCACTCGGTGGGGGTCAGCCGGATGTCCCGGCCGCCGCGGTTGACCTTCTTCGCGGCGAGATCGACGGAGAAACCTTCCGTCTCCACGATCACCTCGTCCTCGGCCGGCCCGGTCGGCTCGGCCCGGCGCACCGCCGCCCGTAGCCGGGCCAGCAGCTCGTCCATGCCGAACGGCTTGGTGACGTAGTCGTCCGCGCCCGCGTCCAGCGCCTCCACCTTCTCGTCGGAGGTCTGCCGGGCGGAGAGCACCAGGATCGGCACCCGTGTCCAGCCCCGCAGCCCCTTGATCACCTCGACCCCGTCCATATCGGGCAGGCCGAGGTCAAGGACGATGACATCGGGGTGGCGGGCGGCGGCGAGTTTGAGGGCGGTGGCCCCGTCGGGGGCGGCGTCGACCTCGTACTTGCGCGCCTTCAGGTTGATCACGAGGGCGCGCACGATCTGCGGCTCGTCATCGACCACAAGCACCCGGTTCACTGGCGTTCTCCTCGTGGTGTCGTCTCCCGGCGGGCCGGGCCCGCCGGGCGTGGGATGAGGGGGCTCCGTGCGGCCCGGCTCATGTGGTGGCCTGGGCGGGAAGATCGGGCCTGGCCGGCGGGCGGCCGGGCGCGGCCCGGAGGGTCAGGACCATGGTCATCCCGCCTCCGGGGGTGTCCTCGGCGGCGAGCGTGCCGCTCATCGCCTCCGCGAAACCGCGCGCCACGGCCAGTCCCAGGCCCACCCCGGCACCGCGCGGAGCGTCACCGTAGCGCTGGAAGGGCTCGAAGATCCGGTCCTTGGCGCTGTCCGGCACCCCCGGGCCGCGGTCGGCGATGCGCAGCTCCACCCGGTCGCCGAGCGCACTGGCCGAAACCAGCACCGCCGCACCGTCTGGGCTGTACTTCACGGCGTTCTCGACGAGATTGGCGACCGCGCGTTCCAGCAGCCCCGGATCGACGGCGACGATCGGCAGCTCCTCGGGGATGTCGAGGGTGACGCTGCCCTCCGGGACGCCGCCGAGCGCCATCGGCACCACCTCGTCGAGGTCGATCTCCCGGATCAGCGGGGTGACCGTGCCGGTCTGCAGCCGGGACATGTCCAGAAGATTGCCGACGAGATGGTCCAGCCGGTCGGCGCCCGCCTCGATGCCGGCCAGCAGCTCCGCCTCGTCCTCCTGGGACCAGGCGACGTCGTCGGAGCGCAGGGAGGTGACGGAGGCCTTGATGCTCGCCAGCGGGGTCCGCAGGTCATGGCTGACGGCGGCCAGCAACGCGGTCCTGATGCGGTTGCCCTCGGCCAGCTCCCGGGCCCGCTCCGCCTCGCCCACCAGCCGCTGCCGGTCCAGGACGACGGCGGCCTGGGCGGCGAACGCGGCCAGCACCCGGCGGTCCTCGGCGGGCAGTACCCGGCCGGTCAGCGCCAGCGCCATGTGGTCGCCCACGGGCATGTCGACATCGGCGTCCTCGGGGCGCAGCAGCGGCTTGCCGTGATCCGTACCGGCCCGGCCCGCACAGGTCCACGGCTCGACATCGCCGGCCCGCTCCAGCAGCGCCACCGTCTCCATCCCGAAGGTCTCGCGTACCCGCTCCAGCAGGGCGTCCAGGGTCGTCTCACCGCGCAGCACACTGCCCGCGAGGAAGGACAGGATCTCCGACTCGGCGCGCAGCCTGGCGGCCTGATGGGTGCGGCGGGCGGCGAGATCCACTACGGAGGCGACCGAGACGGCCACCGCGAAGAAGATCACGATGGCGACGAGGTTCTGGGGGTCGCTGACCGTGAGGGTGTGGGTGGGCGGGGTGAAGTAGAAGTTCAGCAGCAGCGAGCCGACCGCGGCCGACGCCAGCGCCGGCAGCTGCCCGCCGAGCAGCGCGGCGACGACCGTCAGGAAGAGGAAGAGCAGGACGTCGTTGGCCAGGCCGGGTCCGTTCGCCATGCTCGTCAGCAGCAGCGAGAGCAGGACGGGTCCGACGACGCCGACGAGCCAGCCGGCGATGATCCGGGTCCGCCCCAGCCGCGCACCGCGCGCCACCGGCAGCCCCCGGCCCTTGGCGACCTCGTCATGGGTGACGATGTGCACATCGAGATCGGGCCCGGACTCGCGGGCGACCGTCGCGCCCACCCCCGGCCCGAAGATGTACTGCCAGGCCTTGCGGCGACTGGAGCCCAGCACGATCTGGGTGGCGTTGACCCCCCGCGCGAACTCCAGCAGTGCGCTCGGTATGTCGTCGCCGATGACGTGATGAAACGTCCCGCCGAGGTCCTCCACCAGGGTGCGCTGGACGGCGAGTTCCTTGGGCGAGGCCGAGGTCAGCCCGTCGCTGCGCGCTATGTAGACGGCGAGCACCTCGCTGCCCGATCCCTTGGCCGCCATCCGGGCCGCGCGGCGGATCAGCGTGCGCCCCTCCGGCCCGCCGGTCAGTCCGACGACGATGCGCTCCCGCGCCTGCCAGGTGGAGCGGATCGAATGCTCCGCGCGGTACTCCTGCAGATACTCGTCCACCCGGTCGGCGACCCACAGCAGCGCCAGCTCGCGCAGCGCCGTGAGGTTGCCCGGCCGGAAGTAGTTGGACAGCGCGGCGTCCACCTTGTCGGGCTGGTAGATGTTGCCGTGCGCCATACGACGGCGGATCGCCTGGGGCGACATGTCGACCAGCTCGATCTGATCGGCCCGGCGGACGATCTCGTCCGGTACGGTCTCGCGCTGCCGCACACCCGTTATGGACTCGACGACATCCCCGAGCGACTCCAGATGCTGGATGTTCACCGTCGAGATCACATGGATCCCGGCTTCCAGCAGCTCCTCGATGTCCTGCCAGCGCTTGCCGTTGCGCGAGCCGGGAACATTGGTGTGCGCCAGCTCGTCGACCAGCGCCACGGCCGGCCCGCGCTCCAGGACCGCGTCCACGTCCATTTCGGTGAAAACCGTGCCGCGGTACTCCAGCTCCCGGCGCTGGATCTGCTCCAGCCCGTGCAGCATGACCTCCGTACGGGGCCTGTCGTGGTGCTCGACGAACGCCACGACGACATCCGTCCCCCGCTCCACACGCCGGTGCGCCTCGGACAGCATCGCGTACGTCTTGCCGACGCCCGGTGCCGCGCCGAGATATATCCGTAGCTTGCCGCGTGCCATGGCCCCATTGTCTTACGTGAAGGCCGCCCCCACCGGGCTGAACCTGCTGCGACCCTACCGACCGAACAAGGGGACAAAAGGTGCAGTTGACTGCTTCGGGGCGGGTCTTGACGCGACTCTGATACGGGGGGGGTGGGGTGTGGGTGCGTGGGGCGTGGGTGCGTGGGATGTGGGTGCGTGGGATGTCGCGTCGGGTGACCGCGGTCGGGTCCGTGGGGTGGCGCATCGGATGACGGCGAGCGAGGTGGTGAGTCAGCGCGTCAGGTGGCCGCGGTCGGATGCGTGAGGTGGCACGTCGAGTGGCGCCAATCGGGCTGGGGCGGCGGGTCAGGGGGAGCCGGCCCAGGGATGTGGATGAGGTGGAACGGCCGGCCGCGAAGTCGATGCGGCCGGGGCGCGCCCCGTACGGGCACATGCAGGCGGGCGCCGCGCGAAGAGGTACGCGACGCCCGCCGCGCGTCCGGCTGACGGGCCGGACCCGGACGGCGCACACCACGCGCCGCCGGGCGGCGGCTGCCCCGGCGGCGCAGATCGCCCGGTCATGCCCCCATGACACCGGCCGGGGCGGAGGCACACCAGCCCAAGACGCCTTCTCTGACGCTTCCCTGACACCGAATGCCCCCGGGGAAGGTGTGGACCATGGCCGGAATATGCCGTCGCTCGGCCACCGGCCGCCTGCAACGATGCCCCACATGACCGAGGCACATCTGACGACGCCCCGCATGACCGACGTACGCATCGCCCACACCGCCGACCTGGACGCCGCCACCCTCAAGGCGGCCCGCACCCTCCTCTACGACGTCTTCGACGACATGACCGCGGAGGACTGGGAACACTCACTCGGCGGACTGCACGCCCTGATCCACGAGGACGGCGAACTGATCGGCCATGCGTCCGTCGTCCAACGACGCCTGCTGCACGACGGCCGGGCCCTGCGCTGCGGATATGTGGAGGGCGTCGGCGTACGCGCGGACCGGCGCGGCCGCGGCCATGGCGCGGCCCTGATGGACGCCCTGGAGCGGGTGGTGCGCAGCGGCTACGACCTCGGCGCGCTCGGCGCCGCCGACGAAGCCGCGGCCTTCTACGCGGCCCGTGGCTGGCAGCGGTGGCGCGGCCGCTCCTGGGCACTCACCCCGGACGGCATCCAGCGCACCGCCGACGAGGACGGCTGCATCTACGTCCTGCCGACCGCGGCCACCCCGCTCGACCTCGACACCGACCTCACCTGCGACTGGCGCGACGGCGACGTCTGGTGAGACCCGGGAGGGGCGGGTGGGGGCGTCGGCGTGGGCTGGGTGGGCTGGGGGCTGGGTGGAGTGGGCTGGGGGCTGGGTGGGGCGCCCCGGGGCGGAGTGGGATGCCCCCCGGGGCGGGGCCCTCCCCTCCCCCACCTCACCCCACCCCCGGCCCCGCACCCGCCTCCGTGATCACGCCATCGCTCAGCTCCAGGACGCGGTCGGCCAGGCCCAGGAGGTTGGCGTCGTGGGTGGCCACCAGGGCCGTGACGCCCTCGCTGCGGACGACGGCGCGCAGCAGGTCCATCACCTCCATGCCGGTCTCGGCGTCCAGTTGCCCGGTCGGCTCGTCGGCTATGAGCAGGGCGGGCCGGTTGGCGAGCGCGCGGGCGATGGCCACACGCTGCTGCTGACCGCCGGAGAGTTCGCCGGGCCGCTGCTCGGCATGGTCGGACAGGCCCACCAAGGACAGCAGGAGCGCGACGCGGTCCTCACGCTCGCGCGGTGGCACCCTGCGCAGCCGCAGCGGCACCCCGACGTTCTCCGCGGCGCTGAGTATCGGTATCAGCCCGAACGACTGGAAGACGAACCCTATGCGGTCGCGGCGCATCTCCAGCAGCCCGCTCTCGCCGAGGTCGGCCAGCGGTGTCCCGTCGACGGTGATCCGTCCGGAGTCTGGGGTGTCCAGGCCCCCGATGAGGTTGAGAAGGGTCGTCTTGCCCGATCCGGAACGGCCGCGCAGGGCGACCAGTTCGCCCCTCGGGACGCTGCAGGACACCCCGCGCAGGGCATGTACGGCGCCGGCATCGATGCCGTAGCTGCGGTGCAGGTCCTCGACGACGACCATCGGGCCGGCCGCCGGCGGACCGGCGACCGCCACTCCCGTCCTCGTCCCCTCCCCCGGCGCCTCGTGCGCCTCGTGCGCCTCGTGCGCCTCGTTCCGGGCCCTGCTCCTGCGTCGGCTCTCGCCCGACGCGCTTCCCCCGCCATTCATGGTCTGATCCCCCACTCCGTTCACACACCGCTTCCCCCGCGCCGGGCCGGCCACCGCTCTCGAACAAACCCTGCCGCGCCAACTACCCCGGCCTGCCTACACCTTGACCGCCCCTGTCTGCGGACCTCGGGTTGCCTGCCGGTGGCGTCAGTATGCGTACCGCGCGCTTCGGCAGGCAACGCCTGTGGATAACTCTCGGACGGCTCCGCCTCACGCCCCCGGACCGGTCCGGACCAGCTCCGCATCAGCCCCAACTCAGCCCGGGTTCTCCACGTGGGTCAAGGTCTCCCAGCCGACGAAGAGGTTGAGACCTCGTCAGTCACCCTGCACACAACGGCGGTTCGCCGACACCCCCGACACCCCTCGCAGGAAAGGCAGAGCGGCCCCGGGAAGTCTCCCCGGGGCCGCCCCTTCGTGGCGCGCAGCGGCAACGCGACCATCGATCCGGCGCAGCACTGCCGCCCCGCACCGGCCGGCTCAGCCGCGCCCGCGCTCCGTCACCCGCGCTCAGCCCTTGCCTTCGCTCCGCACCAGTTCCTTCAGCGCGATGTTCAGCTCCAGGACGTTCACCCGTGGCTCCCCCAGGAAGCCGAGGGTGCGTCCGTCGGTGTGTTCCTTGACCAGCTTGTCCACCGTGCCGGCGGGGAGGTGGTTCCGCCGGGCGACCGTGGCGGTCTGCAGTTGGGCGTAGACCGGGGAGATGTCCGGGTCGAGGCCGGAGCCGGAGGAGGTGACGGCGTCCGCCGGGACCTTCGACTCGGGGACTCCGTACGTGGCGGAGACCCACTGTCTGCGCTCCTTCACCGCCTTGATGAGGTCGGTGTTGGTGGCGCCCAGGTTGGAGGCGCCGGAGACCTGGAGATCGTACTGGGTGTTGACGCCGTTGGCCTTGTTGCTGCCCAGTCCCGCCGAGGGGCGCGGCTGGAAGTACCTCAGGTCGGGGACGGGATTGCCGTCCTTGTCCTTGCCCTTGTCGTAGCGCTGGCCGATCAGCGAGGAGCCGATGACCTTGCCCTGGTGGCTGACCTCGGAACCGTTGGCCTTATGGGGGAACGCCGCCTGCGCCACTCCGGTGACCACCAGCGGGTAGAGGACGCCGCAGACCACGGTCAGTACGAGCAGGGCGCGCAGGCCCGCCCCGATCAACCGGGCGGTGTTGCGTACGGAGTTGTTCACGGCGGTCACCCGATTCCGGGGAGGAGAGAGAGCAGCAGGTCGATGAGTTTGATGCCGATGAAGGGGGCGATCAGGCCACCGAGTCCGTAGACCGCCAGGTTGCGTCGCAGCATCTTGTCGGCGCTGACGGGGCGGTACCGCACGCCCTTGAGGGCGAGCGGCACCAGGGCGACGATGATCAGCGCGTTGAAGATGATCGCCGAGAGGATCGCGGAGTTGGGGCTGGACAGCCGCATGATGTTGAGGGTGTCCAGGCCCGGATAGGCCACCGCGAACATGGCCGGGATGATCGCGAAGTACTTCGCGACGTCGTTGGCGATGGAGAAGGTGGTCAGCGCACCCCGGGTGATCAGCAGTTGCTTGCCGATCTCGACGATCTCGATGAGCTTGGTCGGGTTGGAGTCCAGGTCCACCATGTTCCCGGCCTCCTTGGCGGCCGAGGTGCCGGTGTTCATGGCCACCCCGACGTCCGCCTGCGCCAGCGCGGGGGCGTCGTTGGTACCGTCGCCGGTCATCGCGACCAGCTTGCCGCCGGCCTGCTCACGCTTGATGAGCGCCATCTTGTCCTCGGGCGTGGCCTCAGCGAGGAAGTCGTCCACGCCCGCCTCGTCGGCGATGGCCTTGGCGGTCAGCGGGTTGTCACCCGTGATCATGACGGTCTTGATGCCCATCTTGCGCAGCTCGACGAAGCGTTCGCGCATCCCGTCCTTGACGACGTCCTTGAGGTGGATGACTCCCAGGACACGGGGGCCGCTCTCGTCCTCCAGGGCGACCAGCAGCGGGGTGCCGCCGGCCTGCGAGATCGCGTCGGTGAGCTGCTGGGCGTCCTCGGCGACCGTGCCGCCGCGCTCCTTGACCCAGGCGAGGACCGAACCGGACGCGCCCTTACGGACCTTGCGCCCGTCGACGTCCACACCCGACATCCGGGTCTGGGCGGTGAAGGCGATCCACTCGGCGTGCTCCAGCTCGCCCTGATGGCGCTCACGGAGACCGTACTTCTCCTTGGCGAGGACGACGATGGAGCGGCCCTCGGGGGTCTCGTCGGCCAGTGAGGACAGTTGGGCGGCGTCCGCGACCTCGGCCTCCGTGGTGCCGCGTACGGGGACGAGCTCGGCGGCCTGGCGGTTGCCGAGGGTGATGGTGCCGGTCTTGTCGAGCAGCAATGTCGATACATCGCCTGCGGCTTCGACGGCGCGGCCGGACATGGCCAGGACGTTGCGCTGCACCAGCCGGTCCATACCGGCGATGCCGATGGCCGAGAGCAGTGCACCGATGGTCGTCGGAATCAGACAGACCAGCAGGGCGAGCAGCACGATCATGGGCTGTTCGGCGCCCGCGTAGATCGCGAACGGCTGGAGGGTGACGACCGCCAGCAGGAAGACGATGGTGAGCGACGCGAGCAGGATGTTCAGCGCGATCTCGTTGGGGGTCTTCTGCCGTGCGGCGCCCTCGACGAGGTTGATCATCCGGTCGATGAAGGTCTCGCCGGGCTTCGTCGTGATCTTGATGACGATGCGGTCGGAGAGCACCTTCGTGCCGCCCGTCACCGCGGAGCGGTCACCGCCGGACTCGCGGATGACCGGGGCCGATTCGCCCGTGATCGCGGACTCGTCGACGGACGCGACGCCTTCGACGACATCACCGTCACCGGGGATGATGTCACCGGCCTCGCAGACGACCAGGTCACCGATGCGCAGCGCGGTGCCGGGCACCTGCTCCTCGGCGTCCCCGTTCAGCCGACGCGCCACCGTGTCGGTCTTGGCCTTGCGCAGGGTGTCGGCCTGCGCCTTGCCGCGGCCCTCGGCGACCGCCTCCGCCAGGTTGGCGAAGATGACGGTCAGCCACAGCCAGAGGGCGATCGCCCAGCCGAACCAGTCCGACGGGGAGGTGCAGGCGAAGACCGTGGTCAGTACGGAGCCGACCTCGACCACGAACATCACGGGGGACTTGGCCATCACCCGTGGGTCGAGCTTGCGCAGCGCGTCCGGGAAGGACTTGATCAACTGCTGGGGGTCGAAGAGACCGCCGCCCACCCGGCCGTCGCCGGGCTGGTGCCCGCTGGGGACGTCCTGGTGCGGAGCGCGCGTCGGTGTGACGGTGGACATGGAGCCGGGCTCCTCCGGTTTCACGGGGGCGGTCATGACAGACCCTCCGCCAGGGGCCCGAGGGCCAGCGCCGGGAAGTAGGTCAGACCGGTGATGATCAGGATCGTGCCGACGAGCAGCCCGGCGAAGAGCGGCTTCTCGGTACGGAGGGTGCCGGCGGTCACCGGGACGGGCCGCTGCTCGGCGAGCGAGCCGGCCAGTGCGAGCACGAACACCATCGGCAGGAAGCGGCCGAGCAGCATCGCCAGACCGATCGTGGTGTTGTACCAGGGGGTGTTGGCGTTGAGGCCGCCGAACGCGGAGCCGTTGTTGTTGGCGCCGGAGGTGAAGGCGTACAACACCTCGGAGAAGCCGTGCGAACCGGCGCCCAGCGCCTTGGTGTTGAGCATCGAGCCCAGTGCGTCCGGCAGCACCATCGAGGCGGCGGTGAAGCCGAGCACCAGTGTCGGGGTGACGAGGATGAAGCAGGCGGCGAGCTTGATCTCGCGGGTGCCGATCTTCTTGCCGAGGTACTCGGGCGTGCGGCCCACCATCAGTCCGGCGATGAACACCGCGATGACCGCCATCACGAGCATGCCGTAGAGGCCGGAGCCGACACCGCCGGGGGCGATCTCGCCCAGCATCATGCCGAGCAGCTGGATGCCCCCGCCGAAGGCCGTGAACGAGGAGTGGAAGGAGTTGACCGCGCCGGTGGAGGTGAGGGTGGTGGCCACCGAGAAGATCGAGGAGCCGCCGACCCCGAAACGGGTCTCCTTGCCTTCCATGGCGGCGCCCGCGGCCTGCAGGGCCGGGCCGCCGTGGGCGAACTCGGTCCACAGCATCAGCGCCGTGAAGCCGAGCCAGATGACGCCCATCGCGGCGAGGACGGCGTAGCCCTGCCTCACGTTCCCGACGAGCTTGCCGAAGGTGCGGGTCAGCGCGAAGGGGATGACGAGGATCAGGAAGATCTCGAAGAGGTTGGTGAAGGCGTCGGGGTTCTCGAAGGGGTGGGCGGAGTTGGCGTTGAAGTAGCCGCCCCCGTTGGTGCCGAGTTCCTTGATGACCTCCTGGGAGGCGACCGCACCGCCGTTGGTCTGCTGGGAGCCGCCCATGAACTGGCCGACCTCATGGATGCCGGAGAAGTTCTGGATGGCGCCGCAGGCGACCAGGACGACGGCGCCGATGACGGCGATCGGGACGAGTACCCGCACGGTGCCGCGGACCAGGTCGGCCCAGAAGTTGCCGAGCTCGCCCGCCCGTATGGGCGTGCCCCCTGCTCGGGCGGAGCCGATTCCCCGGGTGAGGGCGAAACCGCGGACGAGGGCGATGGCGACGGCCATGCCGGTGGCGGCGGAGACGAAGTTCTGCACCGCGAGACCGGCGGTCTGTACGACGTGGCCCATGGCCTGCTCGCCGCTGTAGGACTGCCAGTTGGTGTTGGCGACGAAGGAGGCCGCCGTGTTGAACGCCTGGTCCGGGCTGATCGACGCGAAGCCGAGGGACATCGGCATCCCGCCCTGGAGACGCTGCAGCAGGTAGAGGAGGAGCACGCCCGCCGCGGAGAACGCCAGGACGCTGCGCAGGTAGGCCGGCCAGCGCATCCGGGCGTCCGCATTGGCGCCGATGCAGCGGTAGATGACCTTCTCGGCACGGAGGTGCTTGGGGGAGCTGTAGACGGCGGCCATGTAGTCGCCGAGGGGGCGGTACACCAGGGCCAGCGCCGCGACAAGCGCGGTCAGCTGGAGCACGCCTGCGAGAACGGGGCTCATGTGGCCCGCTGCGGCAGCGGCAGTCGACACCTCAGAACCTCTCCGGGAAGACGAGGGCGAGGATCAGATAGCCGAGCAGGGCGACGGCCACGACCAGGCCGACGATGTTTTCGACGGTCACAGCTTCGCCACCCCCTTGGCGACGAGAGCCACCAGCGCGAAGACCGCGATCGTGACGACGACGAAGGCCGCGTCGGCCATCGTGTGCTCCTCTATGGACGGGCGGACAGGACCCCTAGAGCAAAGCGCCCTTCCCGCCCCGCGTGACCGCCGTTGACGCCTCCCTTACGGCCATTAGCGCTCCGTTGACGGCTTTCTTACGCATCCCGACCTGACCTGCACAAACGGAAGGGCCCGCACCCCCCATCGGGGAGTACGGGCCCTTGTGACCGTCGTGATCCGGCCGTCGCCGGGTGCCTTCCCGCCGCCCGGCGGCCGGATGGTGTCAGCGGATCTCGGTGATCTCCGGTCCGCGCTCCAGACGCTCCACACCGCCGCCGAAGCGCGACTGCTCGACCGGCTCCTGCTGCACACCGTCCGGCACCATCTGGGCGTCGTCCGGCAGCTTCAGGACGATCGGGTCGCGGGGCGCCATCGGGGCATCGCCGCGGATGATCACGGTGTCCCGGAAGATGTGCTCCAGCACGCCCGCGGCCTGCGGCTGCACCGCGCCCTGGCCGGAGATCACACCACGCAGGAACCACCGCGGGCCGTCGACACCGATGAAGCGCACGACCTGCACCCCGTTGGTGCCGTCCGGCAGCTGTACGGGTACCTGGGCGCGCAGCTCCCAGCCCAGCGGGCCCTCGACCTCGTCGATGACCCCGCCCTGCTGGGTGATGCCGGAGGCGATCTCCTCGCGCACCTCGCCCCAGATCCCCTCGTTCTTGGGAGCGGCGAAGGCCTGCAGCTGTACGGCGCTGTCCTGCAGCACCACGGTCGCGGCGACGATGGCGTCACCGGCGACCTCCACCCGGAGTTCCATGCCCTCGACACCGGGCACGAACAGCCCGCCGAGGTCCACCCGGCCCTCGCCGGGCTCGGAGACCTCCGACGCGTCCCAGGGACCGTCGGGACGCGGTGCGGGCGGAAGACTGAGCCGCTGCTGCGCCGCCTCGTCCTCGTCGGCGTCGCTCACCGCTCGCTCGTCGGTGAGCGCGGTGTCCTTGGCCGACTCTTCAGGAGCCTCGTTCTTCTTGCGACGTCCGAACACGTCACTGTCCTTCCCGGTCGGCACCGACCGATGCGTATTCATTCCCGCCCGTGGAGCCGCCCACCGCCGCATGACCGCCGGTGGAACCGAATCCCCCCTCGGCCCGCGCCGAGCCGGGAAGTTCCGCCACCTCGTGGAAGCGCACCTTCTCGACCTGCTGGACGACCAGTTGGGCGATCCGGTCGAATCGTTCGAACCGCACGCTGTCGCGCGGATCCAGATTGACCACGATCACCTTGATCTCTCCACGGTACCCGGCATCCACCGTCCCGGGGGCATTCACCAGCGCCAGTCCGCAGCGCGCGGCCAGCCCCGAGCGCGGGTGCACAAAGGCCGCGTAGCCGTCGGGCAGCGCGATCGACACCCCGGTGGGCAGCACGGCGCGCTCCCCCGGCGCCAGCTCGGCGGCCTCGGTGGTCACCAGATCCACCCCCGCGTCGCCGGGGTGCCCGTACGACGGCACGGGCACCTCCGGGTCCAGCCGGCGCAGCAGCACATCCACCGGATTCCGTACCTGACTCACGGGTTCACCTCGAAGGCACGCGCTCGTTTGACCTGGTCCGGGTCGGCCATCGCCGCCTGGATCTCCTCGGCCCTTCCGTTGTCGATGAAGTGGTCGACCTTCACCTCGATGAAGACGGCCTCGGCGCGCACCGCGACCGGGCCGTCCGGGCCGCCTATGCGCCCCACGGCCGTCGAGTAGATCTTCCTGCCGTGCACGGCGGTGACCCGCGCGTCCAGGTGCAGCACGGTGCCCAGCGGCACCGGCCGTACGAAGTCGGTCTCCAGCCGGCCGGTCACCGCGATCACCCGCAGCAGCCAGTTCAGCGAGCCGAGCGTCTCGTCCAGCGCGGTGGCCAGCACTCCGCCGTGCGCCAGGCCGGGCGCGCCCTGGTGGGCCTCCTTGACGGTGAACTCGGCGGACACGCTCACGGCGTCACCGGCCCGCGCCTCCAGGTGCAGACCGTGGGGCTGACCCGTGCCACAGCCGAAGCACCGGTCGTAGTGCGCGCCGAGGAGTTCTCCGGGTGCCGGCGCCTCGGCATGCCGGACCGGAGCGACGGCGTCCGTCGGTGGCGTCAGCCGTGCTCTGGGTTCGTCAGTTCCACTCACGAGTGCAGACCCTACCCGCGCGCGTAACGGGCCCGCGCCGCCGTGCCAAGCTGGAGCCATGCAGTCGTACGAAGAACGTCTCACCGCGCCCCGGTCCTGGTGGGTGATCGCCGCGCTGATCGGCGTCGCCTGTGCTGTGATGCTGCTGCCCCTGGGGACACTCCCGATGCTCGGCGGACTGATCGGCGGCGCGGCGCTGTCCGCGGTGGCGGTGAGCGCGTACGGCTCGGCGCGGATCCGGGTGGTGGGCGGCGCGCTGATCGCCGGCGACGCGAAGATCCCGGCGACGGCGCTGGGCGAGGCACGGGTGCTGGACGCGGACGAGGCGGTGGCGTGGCGTACGCACAAGGCCGATGCCCGTGCGTTCATGCTGCTGCGCAGCTACATCCGCACCGCGGTGCGGGTGGAGATCACGGACCCGCAGGACCCGACGCCGTACGCCTATCTCTCGACGCGGGAGCCGGAGCGGCTGGTGGCCGCGCTGGCGGCCGTACGCGCCTGACCGGTGGCCGGTGGGGGCTGCTTCAGCCGCCTGCCGGGGGCGGGGGTTCTCCGGTCCGCTCGCCGTCCGTCAGGGCGGCCGGGGCGGAGTCGGGGAGGGCGTCCCAGGGGACCTGCTTCGTGCGCAGGTCCTTACGGACCTTGTCCGCGAGTTTCCGGGTGTCCCTGCGGTTCATGAACGCGCCGACGGAGGCGCCGATCATGAACGGGATTAGGTTGGGGAGGTTGCGCAGCGTGCGCTTCATGATCTGCTGGCGCAGTTCACGCCTCATCTGCATACCGAGGGCGAAGTTCAGCGAGGCCGGTTTCGTGATCTCGACGCCCCGCTCCTCCGTCCAGGACGTCAGATAGGCCATCCCCCGCTGCCGGAAATTGCCCGCGGGCCTCAGGCCGTAGACCTCGTGGAGCTCGGCGATCAGCTTGATCTCGACCGAGGCGACGCCCGTGACCTCGGCGGCCAGCTCGGCCGGCATGGCGGGCGGTACGGGCAGCATCGCTGCCGCGCCGACGCCCGCTCCGACGGTGGCGGTGCCCTTGCAGGCGCCCGCGACGAGCTTGTCGGCCAGGTCCTCGGGGGACAGTCCGGGGAACTGGGCGCGCAGGGTGGCGAGGTCGCGGACCGGGATCCGCGGGGCGAGGTCGATGATCCGGTCGGCGACCACGGCGAGCCCCGCCCGCACCCTGCCGCCGCCTCTTCCGGCACCGCGGCCGAGCATGGCCGCGAGCGAGGCCGTGCGGCCTCGCTCCTGTGGTGCACCGGTCGTCCGCTCCGCGGGGAGGGCGGTCGGGTCGGCGGGCACGGGCGCGGTTTCCTCGCGTGATCGTGCGCCGGCCGCCGGGCCTTCGGCGCCCTTGGGTCCCTTACGGAACGGGTTCACGCCTGCCACGGCGCAGTCCGGTCTCAGGCCGCGCAGTCGCGGCAGATCGGCTGCCCGTTCTTGTCCTCCGCAGCGAGCTGGCTGCGGTGGTGGACCAGGAAGCAGCTCATGCACGTGAACTCGTCCTGCTGCTTGGGCAGCACGCGCACGGCGAGCTCTTCGTTGGACAGGTCAGCGCCCGGCAGCTCCAGGCCCTCGGCCTGCTCGAACTCGTCGACGTCGACGGCCGAGGCGGACTTGTCGTTCCGCCGCGACTTCAGCTCTTCAATGCTGTCCTCGTTGAGGTCGTCGTCGGTCTTGCGTGGGGTGTCGTAATCCGTAGCCATTTTCGCTCTCCCCCTCTGGGTGTCTGCGGTGTCTCAGCGCTCGTAACGCGTGAGAGGCCGGACTTGTGCCCGACCTGAGGCGGAGATTTTGCCTCACATCAAGGTCTGTTACTCAATCGACACCCAACCGCACCCCTGAAGAGGTGATCGGTTTGGATGGCGATCAGGACCGTACACGGTCCGAATGTCGCACCTCGCGCAGCCCATCACCTGTACTTCCCGTGATCTGGCCCCCCGGAAACCCGGACTTCCCCGGCATTCCGGCGGGCATTTTGATCACAGAGGGTAGATGGCCGGAATTTCGCGCCTGTGAGGGATCACACACGCAAAGGCCGGCGGGCGGACCGGTTCAATTCCGCGCAAAGCGAACTCGGCGAAGGATCCACGCCGACCCCCCTTCTCGTCAAACCGGGAGGCGAGGCGGTGTACGGCCGCGAGACGAGCGATCGTACGCACAGATGTCCGACGACTGCCCATGGGGGCGCACAGGGGCTCCAGCGGGCGTACAACCGCCCTCTGGCCTGCATCAGAGCGGCAGGACGACCCGCATGACCAGTCCGCCGCCCTCGCGGGGCCGGGCGGTGATGGTGCCGTCGTGGGCGCGGACCACCGACCGGACGATGGACAGGCCCAGACCGACACCCTTGTCACTGCCCGTGCGCTCGGTCCGCAGCCGCCGGAACGGCTCGAAGAGGTTCTCCACCTCATACGCCGGAACCACCGGCCCCGTATTGGCCACCACCAACACCGCACACCCCGGCTGCGGCTCGGTGACCACCTCCACCCACCCCTCCTCCGGCACGTTGTAGCGCACCGCGTTCTGCACCAGATTCAACGCGATCCGCTCCAGCAGCACACCATTGCCCTGCACCAACACCTGATGACGCACCCCGCGCAGCTCCACCCCCTTGGCATGCGCCTCCTCCCGCGTCTGGTCCACCGCCTGCGCCGCGACCTCCGACAGATCGACCGGCTTCTTGTCCACCACCTTGTTCTCACTGCGCGCCAACAACAGCAGACCCTCCACCAACTGCTCACTGCGCTCATTGGTCGCCAGCAACGTCTTGCCCAGCTGCGCCAGCTCCGGCGACGCCCCCGGATCGGCCAGCTGCACCTCCAACAACGTCCGATTGATCGCCAACGGCGTCCGCAGCTCATGCGACGCATTCGCCACGAACCGCCGCTGCGACTCGAACGCCCGGTCCAACCGGTCCAGCATCTGATCGAACGTGTCCGCCAGCTCCTTCAGCTCATCATCCGGACCCCCCAGCTCGATCCGCCGATGCAGATCCGAACCCGCCACCCGCTGCGCCGTCCGCGTGATCCGCCCCAACGGCGACAACACCCGCCCCGCCATCGCATAACCGAACGCGAACGCCACCACCGTCAGACCGAGCAGGGCCAGCAGGGAGCGGTTGAGGAGGCTGTTGAGCGCCACTGCCCGCTGGTGCTGCAGACAGTTGTTGACGGCTTCCTGGAGCAGCTGTCCGGACGTCTCGGTGGGCAGGTCACAGATGTCACTGGTCGACTGGAACTTGCCGCCGAGGATCTTCAGCGGCAGCGCGCTGCCGTCGTGCAGCGCGTCCGCGGCCAGCATGTAGATGATCGTCAGCAGCACGATGCCGGCCATCAGGAACATGCCGCCGTACAGCAGCGTCAGCCGTATCCGGATCGTGGGGCGCAGCCACGGGAAGGGCCGGACATTGACCGGCCGGGGGTCCCACGTGGGCTTGGGCGGAGCGGACGGCGGGGGGCCGGCCGCCTTGGAGAACGAAGGCAGGGAGGGCATTCCGTCAGATCCGGTATCCCGAGCCCGGGACGGTGACGATCACCGCGGGCTCGCCGAGCTTGCGCCGCAGGGTCATGACCGTGACCCGTACGACGTTGGTGAACGGGTCGGTGTTCTCGTCCCAGGCCTTCTCCAGGAGCTGCTCGGCCGAGACGACCGTGCCCTCGCTGCGCATCAGGACCTCCAGCACCGCGAACTCCTTCGGCGCGAGCTGGACCTCCTTGCCGTCGCGGAAGACCTCACGGCGATTGGGGTCGAGCTTGATGCCGGCCCGCTCCAGGACGGGCGGCAGCGCGACGGTCGTACGGCGCCCCAGGGCGCGCACCCGGGCGGTCAGCTCGGTGAAGGCGAAGGGCTTGGGAAGGTAGTCGTCCGCGCCGATCTCCAGGCCCTCGACGCGGTCGCTGACGTCGCCGGAGGCGGTGAGCATCAGAACGCGGGTGGGCATCCCCAGCTCGACGATCTTGCGGCAGACGTCGTCACCGTGGACGACCGGAAGGTCACGGTCGAGCACCACGACGTCATAGTCGTTGACCGCGATCCGTTCCAGAGCGGCAGCGCCGTCGTAGACCACGTCGACCGCCATGGCCTCCCGGCGTAGTCCGGTGGCCACCGCATCGGCGAGCAGCTGCTCGTCCTCGACGACGAGAACACGCACGTCGCTAGTCCTTCCTCAGGGCCCTTGCGGGCAGGCAAAAACATGTCTGAAAGCTCTTCCATCCTGCCCCCAAGAGCCATAAACCGGCGGTAAGAGGGGTGCGGGGTGGGTGGAGGGCGGGGCCGGGGACCCGACGGGCAGGATTCCTGGGCGGGTTGAGGTTTCCCTGAGGTGGCGGATGGGGAGGACGACTGCACACCCGCGATCACGCCCTGTTTCTCCGGCTACTTGCCATGGACTGATCCATCGCAGGGACCACGCCGTGATCGACCCACCCGTCGGCACACCCCCGTGCCCACCGACCCACGACGAGGGGGCGCACATGGACGCGTTCACCGCAGGCATTTTGCAGCGCATACAGAACACCGAAGCTGATCTGGACCGGGCCCGCGCTGCGGGCGATGACTTCCTCGCCGAGGTCGAACAGGCGGAGCTTGAGGACCTGCAGCGACTGGCGACCGAGCACGGCGTGCGTTATGGAGCGGTCAGCAACGCCTGACCGCTCCACTGCGCACGACGACAGCGCCCCGGCATCCAGGGGATGGTGCCGGGGCGCTGTCGTGCCCGGACGGGGTCCGGTCAGTCGTGCCAGGCGCCGAGCTCGTCCAGAAGCGGCTGGAGCTGCGCGAAGAGGTCCGGGGAGGCGGCGAGGGTCAGCTCCAGGGAGACCGCACGGCCGGGGCGGCCGCCGGTGAGCGCACCGGCCTCGCGGGCGATCAGGGCGCCGGCCGCCAGGTCCCAGGGGTTCAGACCACGCTCGTAGTAGGCGTCGAGCCGGCCGCAGGCCACATCGCACAGGTCGATCGCGGCCGAGCCGCCGCGCCGGATGTCGCGGACCTGCGGCAGCAGCGTGCGCAGCACCTCGGCCTGTGCGGCCCGGCGCTCGGCCAGGTACGAGAAACCGGTGCCGAGCAGCGCCTGGGAGAGCGGCGGGGCGGGCCGGTGCCGGATGCGCTCGCCGTTGTTGAACGCGCCACGACCCAGGACGGCCTGGTAGGTCTCCCCGCGCATCGGGGCGGCGACGACACCGACGACCACCTCCCCGTCCTTCTCCGCCGCGATGGACACGGACCAGGACGGCAGCCCGTAGAGGTAGTTCACGGTGCCGTCGACGGGGTCGATGACCCAGCGGATACCGCTGGTGCCGTCGGTGCTGGCGCCCTCCTCCCCCAGGAAGCCGTCGTCGGGGCGGCGCTCCCCGATGAAGCCGGTGATCAGCTTCTCGGAGGCGATGTCCATCTCGGTGACGACGTCGATGGGGCTGGACTTGGTGGCGGCCACACCGAGGTCGGCGGGCCGGCCGTCGCGCAGCAGGGTCCCCGCGCGGCGGGCGGCCTCCAGGGCCAGTTCGAGAAGTTCGTCGTACAGCGCTTCGGTCTGCGCCGGGTCGGTCTGCGGGGCGTCGGGGTGCAGCGGATCGGGCACGATGCTCCTTGCTCGGACGAGCGGTGGTCGGGCGGGCGTACGGGCTTACGCGGGGGCCTCGGCGACCGGGCCCCGCCAGTCGGCGCCGGCCGCGGCCGGGCGCGGTGCGCGCGCGGGGCAGCAGCCGACCGGACACAGGTCGTGGCTCGCGGCGAGGGCGCCCAGGGCGCAGCGCTGCGGGGTGCCACCCCGTTCGGTGGCCGCGCGCTCCAGGAGGAGGTCGCGGACGGCCGCGGCGAACCGGGGGTCGGCACCCACGGTGGCCGACCTGGCGACCGGCAGTCCCAGTTCGGCGGCCTTGGCGGTGGCCTCGGTGTCGAGGTCGTACCTGACCTCCATGTGGTCGGAGACGAACCCGATGGGGGCCATGACGACGGCCGGGACGCCCGCGGCGTGCTGCTCTTCCAGGTGGTCGCAGATGTCCGGCTCCAGCCAGGGGATGTGCGGGGCGCCGCTGCGGGACTGGTAGACGAGCCGCCAGGGGTGGTCCACACCGGTCTCCGCACGGACCGCGTCCGCGATCGTCCGTGCCACGTCCAGGTGCTGGGCGACATAGGCGCCGCCCTCACCGCCCGGGGTGTGGTCGCCGGGTGTGCCGGAGGTGTCGGCGGCGGCGGTGGGGATGGAGTGCGTGGTGAAGGCGAGATGGGCGCCGTCCCGCACGTCCTGGGGCAGTTCGGCGAGGGAGGCCAGCACCCCGTCGACCATGGGGCGGACGAAACCGGGGTGGTTGAAGTAGTGCCGCAGTTTGTCGACCTGCGGCGCCGGCAGGTCCTCGGACTGCAGGATGGCGAGCGCGTCGGCGAGGTTCTCGCGGTACTGCCGGCAGCCCGAGTACGAGGCGTAGGCGCTGGTCGCCAGGACGGCGATCCGGCGGTGGCCGTCGTGCACCATGGTGCGCAGGGTGTCGGTCAGGTAGGGCGCCCAGTTGCGGTTGCCCCAGTAGACGGGCAGGTCCAGGCCGTTCTCGGCGAAGTCGCTGCGCAGCGCGTCCAGCAGTTCCCGGTTCTGTGCGTTGATGGGGCTGACGCCGCCGAACAGGAAGTAGTGCTGCCCCACCTCCTTGAGGCGCTCACGGGGGATGCCGCGGCCGCGGGTCACGTTCTCCAGGAACGGGACGACGTCGTCGGGGCCTTCGGGGCCGCCGAACGACAGCAGCAGCAGGGCGTCATAGGGGCTGGGGTCGCGCTGTTCGGGCATGCCATCGATCCTGCCACCCTTCCCCTGGGGGCGGCGGCCAGGTCCCGGCGCGGACCAGGCGACGGGCCGGGTGGGGTCGCCGGGAATCCGGAGGCGGCCGACGGCCCCTCACCCGTAAGCTGTATCGGCCACAGACATCCCTTACCGATCTTCGGTCCTCACCGGCGGAGCCTCCCCGTTGCCCAGTCCCTACCGCGCCATATTCGGCCGCCCCGGCACCAAGTCGTTCTCCGCCGCCGGGCTCCTGGGCCGGATGCCCCTGTCGATGATGGGCATCGGCATCGTCACGATGATCTCCCAGCTGACCGGCCGCTACGGCCTGGCGGGCGCGCTGTCCGCGACCCTCGCGCTGTCCGCCGCGGTCCTCGGCCCGCAGATCTCCCGGCTGGTGGACCGGCACGGCCAGAGCCGGGTGCTGCGCCCGGCCACCCTGGTGTCGATCGCCGCGGTCGCCGGTCTGCTGCTGAGCGCGCAGCAGCGCTGGCCGGACTGGACCCTGTTCGTCTTCGCGGCCTGTGTGGGGTGTGTGCCGAGCGTCGGCTCGATGATCCGGGCACGCTGGGCGGAGATCTACCGGGGCTCCCCACGCAAGCTGCACACCGCGTATTCGTGGGAGTCGATCGTCGACGAGACGTGCTTCATCTTCGGGCCGATCCTGTCCATCGGCCTGTCCACCGCGTGGTTCCCGGAAGCCGGTCCGCTGCTGGCCGCCGGTTTTCTGGCCGTCGGGGTCTTCTGGCTGACGGCGCAGCGTGCGACGGAGCCGGTGCCGCATCCGCGGGAGCAGCACGCCAAGGGGTCGGCGCTGCGCTCACGGGGGCTGCAGGTGCTGGTGGTGACGTTCGTGGCGACCGGCGCGATCTTCGGGGCGATCGATGTGGTGACCGTGGCGTTCGCCGAGGAGGTCGGGCACAAGGCCGCGGCCAGCCTGGTGCTGGCGGTCTATGCGCTCGGCTCGTGTCTGGCCGGTGCCGTCTTCGGGCTGCTGCACCTCAAGGGGCATCCGTCCCGGCGGTGGATGGTGGGGGTCGGTGTGATGGCGGTGAGCATGGTGCCGCTGCAGCTGGTGGGTTCGCTGCCGCTGCTGGCCGTTGCGCTGTTCGTCGCGGGGCTGTCCGTCGCCCCGACGATGGTGACCACGATGGCGCTGATCGAGGAGCATGTCCCGCGGTCGCAGCTGACCGAGGGCATGACCTGGACCAGCACCGGCCTGGCGGTGGGCGTCGCGCTGGGGTCGTCGGCGGCCGGCTGGGTGGTGGACGCCGCGGGGGCCGCCCGGGGCTATCTGGTGCCGGGCGCGGCCGGACTGCTCGCCGCGCTGGTGGCGTTCGCCGGCTACCGCAGGCTCCGTCCGCAGCCCACCGCTCCGGTGGCGGGCCCGGCGGCGGCCGGCGGGCTGCCCGGTCAGGGCGACCCGGAACGGCAGGGCGAGGAGAGCGTGGCGTAGGGCCGTTCCGACGGAGCCCGGGTCACACCGGGCCGATCCGGCGCACATGCGTGAACGGCCGCCGCCCGCTTGCCTGTTACCGGCGGTACGACATGTCCGGGAGCCGGTTGATTCCGGCCGATTCCCCGCCCCTGTGATTCCCGTCACCCCACCTGGATGTCGCGTCGGTGACTGACATCATGCGCTCACACCAACGGCGGCCGTACGCGGCCGGCCCGCGCGGAGGGAGGGGACGTCACCATGGCAGTCAGCAACGCCGTCGGCGGCTCGGGAGGGCGTGCTCCGGCCACCGGACCCTGGCGCAACTGGGCGGGCAATGTCACCGCCCGCCCCGCCCGGAGCGTGGCCCCGGCGAGCACCGAGGAGCTGGCGGCCGCGGTCCGCGCCGCCGCCGCGGACGGGCTGACGGTCAAGGCGGCCGGCACCGGGCACTCCTTCACCCCGGCGGCCGTCACCGACGGACTGCTGATCCGCCCCGAGCGGCTGACCGGAATCCGTACGGTCGACCGCGAGGCCGGGACGGTGACGGTGGCGGCCGGTACGCCGCTCAAGCACCTCAACGAGAGGCTGGCCGCGCACGGGCTGTCACTGACCAACATGGGCGACATCATGGAGCAGACCGTCTCCGGGGCGGCCGGCACCGGCACCCATGGGACGGGCCGCGACTCGGCGTCGATCGCCGCCCAGATCACCGCCCTCGAACTGGTCACCGCCGACGGCTCGGTGCTGACCTGTTCCGCCGGGGAGAACCCGGAGGTCTTCGCGTCGGCACGGCTGGGCCTGGGCGCGCTCGGCGTGATCAGCGAGCTCACCTTCGCCGTGGAGCCGGAGTTCCTGCTGACCGCCCGCGAGGAGCCGATGCCCTTCGACGAGGTGACGGACCGGTTCGACGAACTGGTCGCCGAGAACGAACACTTCGAGTTCTACTGGTTCCCGCACACCGGCAGCTGCAACACCAAGCGCAACAACCGCAGCCAGGGCCCGGCGGCGCCCCCCGGGAAGGTCAGTGGGTGGATCGAGGACGAGCTGCTGTCCAACGGGGTCTTCCAGCTCGCCTGCGCCGTCGGCCGGGCGGTGCCGGCCGCCATACCGGGCATCGCCAGGATCTCCAGCCGCGCGCTGTCGGCCCGTACGTACACCGACATCCCGTACAAGGTGTTCACCTCGCCGCGGCGGGTGCGGTTCGTGGAGATGGAGTACGCGCTGCCCCGCGCGGCCGCGGTCGCGGCGCTGAGTGAGCTCAGGGCCCTGGTGGAGCGCTCCGACTTCAAGGTCAGCTTCCCGGTGGAGGTGCGCACCGCGCCGGCCGACGACATTCCGCTGTCCACCGCTTCGGGCCGGGACACCGTGTACCTCGCCGTGCACATGTACCGCGGCACGCCGCACCAGGCGTATTTCGCGGCCGCCGAGCGGATCATGACGGCACACGACGGGCGTCCGCACTGGGGGAAGCTGCACACCCGCGACGCCGCCTCTCTCGCTGATGTCTATCCGCGGTTCGGCGAGTTCACCGCCGTGCGCGACCGGCTGGATCCGGAGCGCCGGTTCGCCAACCCGTATCTGCGGCGGGTCCTGGGGGACTGACCGACGACGACGGCCGCGCCCCGGCGCCCATAAGGGGTACCGGGGCGCGGCCGTCGCAGGGTCCGCCCGACCGGGCGGTCCGTTCCTTCGGATCGATCGGACCGCCGGCCGGGGTCAGGAGGCTCCGGGGGCCGGGTCCTGTGCGTCGGACTCCTGCTGGTGCTGCCGGTCCCCCTGGTCCTCGCCGCCGGTCGAACCGTCGTCGTTGCCGGCGCCACCGTCGCCGGTGGATTCGCTCGGGGACGGATCCGGGGACGAGGGCGTGCCGGGGTCCGGCGACGTCTTGTCGCCGTCGGACGGGCTCGGGGCGGGCGAGGGGGCGTCGCCGTCCTTCTTCTTGTCCGTGCCGGGGTCCTCCGACGTGCCCGGGTCCGGGCTCGGCTCACCGCCGTTGCCGTGGCGCTTGCCGTGCTCCGGCGAACCGGGGTCGGGCGACTGCGGTGAACCGGGCTGCTGCCCGCCCCCTCCCCCGGTGTGGGTGAGCCGGCTCAGCGTGGTGCCCTTCTCGCCGCTCGGCGTCTGCCCGGTGACCAGCTCGGTGCCGGTGACCACCCCCATGGCGAGCACGAAGACCGCGAGCGCACCGAGCGCCGGCCGCTTCCAGCCGCGCAGCCGGGTGCCGTACGTCGTGGTGCCGAGCTCCTCGGGCGGTCCGGCCGGCTGCCGCGCGGGCGGACCGGTCGGACGGGCGGGCGTCATGCTCCGCTCGTCGAGGCGCGGCACCAGCTGCGTCCGGTCGGCGGGCCGCCCCCGGCCCGCGCCGTCCGCCGTGCGCGGGGCGCCGATCGCGCCCTGGCCGGCCGCGCGCAAGATCCGCGTCGCGTCGTCGGACTGCGGAGCCGGGTGGGCGCTCGCCGGATCACGGCGGCGGGCCTGTTCGGCCCGCGGGATGAGCTGGGTACGGGCGGTGTCGCGCCCGGGTGTCCTGGCGGCGACGGAGGTGACCTTGTCCTCCGTGCCCTGCTTGTCGAAGGTCGGCAGCACCATCGTGGGCTCGGCCGGCCGTGCGTGCGGTGTGGTGGATCGAGTGCGGGTGGAGGAGGAGCGGCGTGGCTTCGGCCGCGTGGTGACCGTCGCCTCCTTGAGCTGTTCGCCGGTGCGCCGGAACAGGTGCTGGAATATCGAGCCGCCGGTGGTGGCCACGACACTGACCAGACCCGCGCCGATGATGGTTCCGTAGATGCCGAGCCGGCCTGCGAGGTACGCGGCGACGGCTGCGGCGAGCGCACTGCCGGCTACCTGAGCCACGCTCAGGTCTATCCGCCTCTCCTTCTTCTTCGTGTCGGTTTCGGTTTCTTCGTCCATCTCCAACCTTTGATAGCCCCTTCGATCCATCTTGCATGGAGAAGTGACCATTCGGCGGAGCCATTAGTTCCGATTTTGGGGAATCTGTGAAACTCGCCACCTGAGTGCCAGGTAGAGAGGTCGACAAGACGACCGAACACCCTTGCCCACCCAGAAGTTCGGCGGCGCGGCGGTCCACCTAAGTGGTCCAAATGGAGTACTGTGGCGAGCCCTGGCCCCGGTTCCCGTCCGGCTGCCCGGAACCCGCGGGAGGGGCCCTGAAGGCGGCTCTCACCCGGGGCGCCGCCGCTCTGCACGGGTGCACGGCGACAGGGCAAGCGACACGGTCACTGAGCGTGGCGAACTGGTAACCGTGTCATAACGGCGTTTCAGGGCCAAGCCCCGACACGCCGGGCAACTCGGCAATGTTGTGGCAGGCTGCACCCGGGCAGGCCACACTCGACTAGCGGAAGCAGCGACGCACGTGACGTCGGCAGGCACCACCCGGGAGGTCCCCATGCCCGAACTGCGTGTCGTGGCCGTCTCCAACGACGGCACACGGCTGGTGCTCAAAGCTGCGGACAGCACCGAGTACACGCTTCCGATCGACGAACGGCTGCGCGCCGCCGTCCGCAATGACCGCGCGCGGCTCGGCCAGATCGAGATCGAGGTCGAGAGCCACCTGCGGCCGCGGGACATCCAGGCGCGTATAAGAGCCGGTGCCTCCGCCGAAGAGGTCGCCCAGCTCGCCGGCATCCCCGTCGACCGGGTGCGCCGCTTCGAGGGCCCGGTGCTCGCCGAGCGTGCGTTCATGGCCGAGCGGGCCCGTAAGACCCCGGTACGGCGCCCCGGTGAGAACACCGGTCCGCAGCTCGGTGAAGCGGTCGCGGAGCGGCTGCTGCTGCGCGGCGCCGACAAGGAGAGCGTCCAGTGGGACTCCTGGCGCCGGGACGACGGCACCTGGGAGGTGCTGCTGGTCTACCGCGTCGCAACCGAACCGCACTCGGCGAGCTGGACGTACGACCCGCCGCGGCGGCTCGTCCAGGCCGTGGACGACGAGGCCCGGGCACTGATCGGCGAGAGCGACGACACGCCCGAGCCGAGCTTCCCGTTCGTGCCGCGGATCGCGCGGCTGCCGCGCGACCGGCCGCTGGACCGCGCCCTGGACCGGCAGTCGTCCGAGCGCGGCGAGCGCGCGGCGCAGTCCGGCGGTGAGGACGACGAGCCGCGGGTCGCGGAGGAGGCCACGGGCGAGCGGGAGCGGGATTCGCTGACCAGCCTGCTGGAGGCGGTGCCGAGCTTCCGTGGCGACATGGTCGTACCGGAGAGCGTGAAGTCGCCGCAGAGCGATGAGGAGTCCGAGGCCGAGGTCGAGGAGCCGCCCGCTCCGGCGGCGAGCGCGGGTGCGGGCGCGGGTTCCGCGTACGCCGATGTGCTGATGCCGCGCGCGGTGGCCGGGCATCGTGACCGGCTGACCGGGACGACGGACCGGCAGGCCGAGGCGGACGGCGTACGGCCCGGGCGCCGTGCAGCGGTGCCCAGTTGGGACGAGATCGTCTTCGGCACCCGGCGCAAGAAACCGGAGTAACGGGGCCGCCGCCCCCAGCGCGTAACGCTGTCCGCCCGCCCCGGCTCCCCGGGGCGGGCGGACAGCGTTGTACGGGGCCTCGTGACGGGCCCGGCGGGGGCTCAGCCGGGCTGCGGGCCGGTGGCGACCGGACGGGACGGGTCGGCCGACCACTCGCTCCAGGAGCCGACGTACAGCGCGGCGGGGACGCCCGCGACCGCGAGGGCCAGCACCTGATGGGCGGCAGAGACGCCGGAGCCGCAGTAGACGCCGACCTCCACGTCCGCGGTGGCGCCCAGCGACGCGAACCGCTTGGCCAGGTCCGCGGCGTCACGGAAGACGGTGTCACCCTCGACGACGTTCTCGGTCGTCGGCGCGGACACGGCGCCCGGGATATGGCCGGCGACCCGGTCGATGGGCTCGACCTCGCCTCGGTAGCGCTCGGCGGCGCGGGCGTCCAGCAGGACTCCGCGGCGGGCCAGGGCGGCCGCGTCGTCCGCCGTGAGCAGCGGCACCGCGCCCGGCAGGGGCGTGAAGTCACCGGCCGGCGGCGCCGGTTGCTCGGCACTCAGGGCGCCACCGGACGCCCTCCATGCGGCGAGACCGCCGTCCAGCACCCGCACATCGGGGTGACCGGTCCAGCGCAGCAGCCACCAGGCACGGGCGGCCGCCCAGCCCTGACCGCCGTCGTAGACGACCACGGGGCGGTCCGCGCGGACGCCCGCGGCCCGCATGGCCCCGGCGAAGACATCGAGATCGGGGAGCGGATGACGGCCGGCCGGGCCGGGGGGCGAGGCCAGCTCACTGTCGAGATCGACATAGACCGCGCCGGGGACGTGGCCGGCCGCGTACTCGGGGCGGCCGGGCGGCCCGCCGAGCTGATAGCGGACGTCCAGGAGCACCGGCGGGGCGGGCCGTGCCAACTCGCTCGCGAGTTCGGTAGCGGTGATGATGGCGTTCATGGGACTCATCCTTGCGTAGCAACGACTACGTACAGAAGGTGGGTGCCCACCCTCCGTATGGCGCAGTTACACCCTGCCGCAACCGCGCCGAAACGGATGGGGGAACATCAAAACGGGCATTCTCCCTCGCGAACGTGCCATCGACGGCGCGGCCGGGGCGCACACCAGGTCACCGGGTGCGAGCATCTGGACGGGACCCGCGCCCGTACCGCACATGGTCAGCACCCGACGCTCCGAGGAGAGAGTGACAATGACGACCGAGGCAGCGACCCGGCGGATGCCCGGCGCGCCCTGCTGGGTGAGCCTCCTTGCCCACAGCCTGCCCGCGACGCAGGAGTTCTACGGCGCGCTGTTCGGCTGGGAGTTCCGCCCGGGGCCGCAGCACTTCGGTCCGTACGCCCGGGCCTTCCTCGACGGCCGGGAAGTCGCCGGGGTCGGCGAGCTGGCCCCCGACCGCCATCTCCCGGTCTCCTGGACCACGTATCTGGCCAGCGACGACGCGGATGTGACCGCCGAACAGATCCGTTCCTGCGGTGGGACGGTGGGCGTCGGGCCGCTGGACGCCGACGACGACACGGGACGGATGGCCATCGCCTCCGACCCACAAGGGGCGATCTTCGGCGTCTGGCAGGGCAGGACGATGATGGGCACCGCGTTCACCGGGGAGCCGGGCACCGCGGTGTGGAACGAGCTGGTCACCCGGGACACCGGCTCCGTCGGGCCGTTCTACGAGCATGTCTTCGGTTTCGAGACGGAACCCCTGTCTTCGGACGACGACGCCGGCTTCGACTATCTGACGCTGCACCTGAAGGACCACCCGGTGGCCGGCATCCACGGTGTGGGCAGCGCCCTGCCGCGTGACCGGGGTTCCCACTGGATGACGTACTTCGCGGTCTCCGATACGGACGCGGCTGTCCGCCGGGTGACCGAGCTGGGCGGACGGGTGCTGGACGGCGCCCGGGACTCCGCGCACGGCAGGCTGGCGACCGTTGCCGACAGCGAGGGCGCCGTCTTCACGATCATTCAGAAGGGCTGAACGCCCGTCGCACCGGGCCGTGTCCGCCGTCCGGCGCGGGCCCGCCCCAGGGCCGTGTGGAGGCGCATACGGAGGCAGCCGGCACCGCCGCCGGGACCCGGGATCGCCGGTCGCCGCCTCAGCCCGTCCACGGCTCCTACCGCGCACCGTCGACCGGCAGGACGTCCGGGGAGAGCGCGGCCGCGCGGGCGGTCGCCGAGGTCTGGCGGCGGCGGTGGTGACGCCGGCACAGCACCTCGTAGCCGACCTCGGCCGACGGGCCGTCCACGTCACCGACGACATCCCCGACCACGACCTGTGCGCCCTCGACGACCATCCGGTTGCCGACCGTGCGGGCGTTGTGCGTGGCACGGGCGCCGCACCAGCACAGCGCCTCGACCTGCAGCACCTCCACCCGGTCGGCCAGTTCGACCAGGCGCTGGGACCCGGGGAAGAGCTTGCTGCGGAAGTCGGTGGAGATGCCGAAGGCGAAGACGTCCAGTTCGAGGTCGTCGACGACGCGGGCGAGCTGGTCGATCTGTTCGGGGGCGAGGAACTGTGCCTCGTCGGCGATGACGTAGTCGACCCGGCCGCCGGAGGAGAGATGGCCGACGACATGGGCGTAGAAGTCCATGTCGTCCGCCGCCTCGACGGCCTCGGTGACCAGGCCGAGGCGGGAGGAGAGCTTGCCATGGCCGGCCCGGTCGTTGCGGCTGTAGATCATTCCTTGCAGGCCGCGGGAGGAGCGGTTGTGCTCGATCTGCAGAGCCAGTGTCGACTTTCCACAGTCCATCGTTCCGGAGAAGAACACCAGCTCGGGCATGGGAAGTTGCGGGCCTTTCGGGCTCGTGAGGGGGCGGGGCGAGGTGCGGGCGAGCGGCCCTGCGGGTCAGGTGCGGACTTCCAGGAGCGGCACCAGCTGCTCCACCGGGGTCATGGAGCCGTGCATCCCGACCATCTCCGACTCCCGGGGCTCTCGTTCCGTCGCGATGATCACCATGTCGGCATGGGCGGCCGCGACGACATCGCCGATCCGGGCACGCACCCGGTCGTCGACCCGCGGCCCGAACCACCCGGCCGCGATGGCCTCTTCACGGCTCGCCACCCACATCTGCTCACCGACCACCTCGCGCCATACGGCGAGCACATCGGCGGCCGCTCCCTGGTGGGCGTACACATGCCGGGCCCGGCCCTCGCCACCCAACAGGCGTACGCCGGCGCGCAGTTCCCAGTCCTCGTCGAAGTCGATCCGCGACTCGGGGTCGAAGGGGATGTCGATCATGCCGTGGTCGGCGGTGATGTAGAGCGCGCTGCGCGGCGGCAGCTGCTCGGCCAGCCGCTGGGCGAGCCGGTCGACGTACATCAACTGGCCGCGCCAGGCGTCGGAGTTGACGCCGTAGCGGTGCCCCTTGCCGTCGACCTCGGAGTAGTACGTGTAGACCAGCGAGCGGTCGCCGGCGGCGAGCTGCTCGGCGGCGAGGTCCATCCGCTCCTCGCCGGAGAGCCGGCCGTGGAAGGTGCCGCCGCTGAGCGCGACCTTGGTGAGCGGGGTGTGCTGGAAATTCGGTGCGGAGACCTGGCAGGTGTGGATGCCGGCGGTGTCCGCGAGCTGGAAGACCGTCGGATACGGCTGCCAGACGTAGGGATCGGTCCACGGGGACCAGCGCAGCTGGTTCATCAGGGCGCCGGTCGCCGGGTCCTCACAGGTGTAGCCGGGCAGGCCGTGGGCGCCCGGCGGCAGTCCGGTGCCGACCGAGGCGAGGGAGGTGGCGGTGGTGGACGGGAAGCCCGCGGTGAGCGGACGGCCGCTGCCGTTGAACGACGTACCCAGGAACGAAGTGAGGAACGGTGCCTCCTCCGGGTGGGCACGCAGCAGCTCCCAGCCGAGACCGTCGATCAGGAAGACACAGGCCCGGTCGGCGGGGGCCAGCTCCATCGCGCCGGTGAGGCCGGGTATGCCCAGCCCGGCGGCGATGGTGGGCAGCAGATCGGCGAGTGAGGCGGTGCCGTAGCGGGGCACCGGGGCGCTGAGCGGGTCGAGCGGTTCGGGTTCCGGCCAGGCGGGGGCGGTGTGGACCATCAGCGGGTGGTGGTGGCCGCGGTGGCCTCGGAGAGGGCCTGGGCGAAGGTGAGCGTCTCGCGCACCGAGTCCGGTCCGTCCCCGGCCTCACTGACCCGCAGCGAGAGGTCGTCGGCGGTGGAGGAGCCCGTGTAGCCGTGGTCCGCCTCGCAGTTGGGGTCGCCGCAGGCGGCGGGCTCCAGGTCCAGGCGGGCGACCGCGCCCCAGCCGATGGTCAGCACGACTTCGCGGGGCAGCTGCCCGGGGGTGTACGACTCCGGGTTGGCGACCACCCGGCTGAGCACCACGGAGGAGATCCGGCCCAGCTTGACCGACTCGGTGGAGGTGGTGGCGTACGGCGACGGGGAGGTGGCGTCGGCGGCCTGCTCGTCGGTGTGGCTGACGATGAAGCGGGTGCCGGTCAGGACCAGGACCGTGACATGGCGGCGGACCTCGTTGGCGTCGAAGGTCGTCTCTTGATGGACGAGGTACGACACCACCGGCTCGCCGCCGACCGCGGCCTGCACCGCCTCGGCCACGAGCGTCGGGTAATAGCCACTGCGCTCGATCGCCGCGCGCAGCCCCTGGGTCGTCGTACCGGTCTTAGCCATGGAGTCCATCTTACGGGGCGAACCGGGCCGCGAGAGCCTCAGTAGACGGGCAGTCGGCGGGGGCCGAGGTCAGTCGTGGCGGGCGGCCGGGCCAGCCGGACGGTGGCGCCCAGGACGGAGAGGCCCTGGGCGGCGACGACGACCGGTTCGAGGTCCACGCCGACGACCTCGGGGTGGTCGTCGACGAGCCGGGAGACGCGCAGCAGCAGCTCCGCCAGGGCGGCGGTGTCCACGGGCTGGGAGCCGCGCCAGCCGAACAGCAGCGGGGCGGCGCGGATCGAGCGGATCTGCTCGGCGACCTCGCGGTCGGTGGCCGGGATGAGGCGGTGGGCGATATCGCCGAGCAGCTGGGAGGGCGCCCCGGCCAGGCCGAAGGAGAGGACGGCGCCGGCGGCGGGGTCGATGGCGGCACGGACGACGGTGTCCACCCCGCGCGGCACCATCGACTGGACGACCGGGCGCAGCTCCTCCGGGGAGCCGAGGTAGTCGGTCAATTCGGAATAGGTACGGCGGAGTTCGGCCTCACCGGCGATGTCCAGGCGCACACCGCCGAGGTCGGGGCGGTGGCGCAGATGGGGTGCGGTGGTCTTGAGGGCCACCGGATAGCCGAGGCGGGCGGCGGCGCGGACGGCGGTGTCCGGGTCGGGGGCCGGGAGGACGGGGAGCGTGTGGATGCCGTAACGGGCGAGCAGGGCCTCGGCGTCCTCGGGCGGCACCGGGACGGAACGGCCGGTGGGGACGTCGGGGCCGAGCCCGTCCAGGAGGCGCTCGATGTCCGCGCCGGCCGCGGCCTCCTGGATGTCGTCGTACTCCGGCACCCGGCCCGGGTCGGCGGCCTCCCGGCGCCAGGCGGCGTAGCGGACGGCCTCGGCGAGCGAGCGGACGGCGCGCTCGGCGGCGGGGTAGGCGGGGATCCGGAGGCGCTCACGGCGGGGCCGGCGCGGGATGCCGGCCTCGGCGTCGCGGGCCGGGGTCGCCTGGCGTGCGGCGAGAGGGGGCGGCGGGCCGGTGGGGGCCGGGGGGCGTGGGAGGTGGGACGGGGCGGGCGGGACCGGCGGGGGCGCCGGGGCGGGGCTCATGGGGCGGGCCGGCGGCTCGGGGCGGGCCGCCTCGTCGCGGGCGGGAGCTGCGGACTCTGCCGGTGCCGGCGCCGGCGCCGCGAGCGTCTGCGCCAGGTCGTCCATCGCGAGGTGGACGACCGTGACCGGCTTCTCCGGGTGGGCTGCCGCCGCGGTGCGCAGGGCGTCGGCGAGCGCGGCGCCCTCGCTGCCGCCCGGGGAGACGGCGGCCCCCTCCCCCACCCAGGGGATGGCCGTGACGACCACGGCATCGCAGCCGTCGGCGGACAGCGCCTCGGCGAGCGCGGCCCGGAAGTCGTCCGGTGTCGCGGCGGAGGCCAGTACACGGGGGCGCTGCGGGCGCAGCCCCTCGGTCAGGCAGGCGTCGTACGCCAGCAGCGCCAGCGACTCGGAGTTGCCGAGAATGGCGATCCGCGGGCCGGCCGGCAGCGGCTGGGAGGCCAGCAGCAGCCCGGCGTCGATCAGCTCGGTGACCGTGTCCACACGGATCACACCGGCCTGGCGCATCAGGGCGGCGACGGTGCTGTCGGGAACCCGGACGGTGGGCACGGCATGACCGGGCGGAGCGGTGCCGTTGTGCCGGGCTCCCTTGGCGACCACCACCGGTTTGACGGCGGCGGTGCGGCGGGCGAGCCGGGCGAACTTGCGGGGGTTGCCGATGGACTCCAGATAGAGGATCACGACATCGGTGTCCGGGTCCTCGTACCAGTACTGGAGCAGGTCGTTGCCGGAGACATCGGCGCGGTTGCCGGCCGAGACGAAGGCGGAGATACCGGCGATACCGCCGTCACCGGGGCCGCGCGCATGCAGTCCGCTGAGCAGGGCGATGCCGATGGCGCCGGACTGGGTGAACAGGCCGATGTGGCCGGCGCCGGGCATCTGGGGGGCGAGGGAGGCGTTCAGCCGGACGTCGGGGGCGGTGTTGATCAGGCCGAAGGCGTTGGGCCCGATCAGCCGCATGCCGTACGAGCGGGCCTGGCGGAGCAGGGCGCGCTGCCGCTCTCTGCCGTCCGGGCCCGCCTCGGCGTAGCCGGAGGACAGGACCAGCACGCCCTGGACGCCGTGTTCGCCGCAGTCGCGGATCACGTCGGGGACGCTGTCCGCGGGGACGGCGATGACGGCGAGGTCGACCGGGTCGGTGATCTCCCGCAGGGTGCGGACGGCCGGCACGTCTTCGGGGTCCAGCCGCCGCAGGCCCTCGGGGAAGGCGTGGTTGACGGCGTGCACCCGGCCCGTGAAGCCGGAGTCCAGGAGGCTGCGCAGGGCGGTACGGCCGACGCCGCCGGGGGCCCGGCCGGTACCGATGACGGCGACCGAGCCCGGCGCGAGCAGCCGCTGTACGGAGCGGGCCTCCGCGCGCTGTTCACGTCCGCGCATCACGGCCATGGACTGCTCGGTCGGCTCCAGATCGAACTCGAGACGGACCACACCGTCCTCGAAGGTGCGCTTGTGGGTGTAGCCGGCGTCCGTGAACACCTTGATCATCTTGGAGTTCGCGGGGAGCACCTCGGCGGCGAACCGGCGGATGCCGCGTTCGCGGGCGACGGCCGCGATGTGCTCCAGGAGGGCGGAGGCGACTCCGCGGCCCTGGTGGGCGTCCTGGACGAGGAAGGCGACCTCCGCCTGATCGTCCTCGGGGTTCTTGGCGGGCAGCCCCTGCTCGTTGATCCGGTCGTAGCGGACGGTGCCGATGAACTCGCCGCCGATCGTGGCGGCGAGCCCGACCCGGTCGACGTAGTCGTGGTGGGTGAAACGGTGCACATCACGGTCGGACAGACGCGGGTAGGGCGCGAAGAAGCGGTAGTACTTCGACTCGTCCGAGACCTGCTCGTAGAAGGAGACCAGCCGCTCGGCGTCATCGGTGGTGATGGGGCGGATCCGTGCTGTGCCGCCGTCACGCAGCACCACGTCGGCTTCCCAGTGGGTCGGGTACGCGTGCTCCGGCGGCGTCTGCATGCGGACAGCGTACGACCGGCCACCGACAACCGGGCCTGCGCGCGTACGCTCGGGGTGCGGGGCAGGCCGGTGCGCCGTAGGACGTGCGGCCTGCCGGGTCTTCCCCGGGCCCCACTGCCGCAGAGGCCAGGACGAAGGGCCGGCGGACCACACACCGCAGCGTGAGAGACTGGTCTAGACAACTGTCACGACTTTGAAGGGCAACACCATGGCAGAGCGCCGCGTCAATGTCGGTTGGGCCGAGGGCCTGCACGCCCGCCCCGCGTCGATCTTCGTCCGTGCGGCCACCGCCTCCGGCGTCCCGATGACGATCGCCAAGGCTGATGGCAACCCCGTCAACGCGGCCTCCATGCTCGCGGTCCTCGGCCTGGGCGCCCAGGGCGGCGAGGAGATCGTGCTGGCCTCCGACGCCGAGGGCGCCGAGGCGGCGCTCGACCGTCTGGCCAAGCTCGTGGCCGAGGGCCTCGAGGAGCTCCCCGAGACCGTCTGAGTCCGCCAGGACTTCTGCCGTCTGCGGCGGCCCCGCCGTGGTGACCGAATCGGTTGCCGCGGCGGGGCCGTTTTGCTGGGCCGGTATCCGCGGTGCCAGTGGGGGTGACGGTCCGCCGCGCCCGGTGGGTCTGCGCGGCAATGCCGCATACGGCGCCGCGCATTCCGCGGGGAGGGGGCGCGGAATTGCCGGGGTGACCGCCGTCCGGGTTCCGCCAGGAAATGCACACACCATTAAGCACATGCAGTGCGGCAAAAATAGGCACACCAAATGCAGGATCGGGCGCCGAATAAAGCACCGCTATGCGCGGGCGCAGCAAATTCCGCGCTTCTTTGTATACGGGGCGATTGTTAAGGGCGGACGCGTGCCGTGTTGACGGGCGGTTTCGGATCCCTCACCTCGGCCTTGGCGGGGAGCCGCAGCCGGTAGACCGGAAGCGAGCGCTCGACATGAGCCGCCATCAGGGCGCGCGCCCGTTCGGCGTCCCCACGGGCCACCGCGTCCAGCACCGCGCCGTGTTCGTCCCAGGACTCGCCGGCCCGGGGCGGCAGTTCCACCGCGTACATCCACTCGATCTTGCGCCGCAACTGGGTCAGCAGCGCCGTCAGGCTGGGGCTGCCGGCCGCCTGGGCCAGCGTTTCGTGGAACCAGCCGTCCAGTTGGCGCAGATCCGCGGGGTTGCCGTGCCGGGCCCGCTCGCGGCCGAGCCGTACCAGGCCGCGGAGCACCTTCAGGTGGGCCGGACTGCGGCGGGCGGCCGCGCGGGCGGCGCCCAGCGGCTCCAACAGGGCGCGGACGTCGAGGAGATCGGCGGCCTCCTGCTCGGTGGGCTCGGCGACGCAGGCGCCCGCGTGGTGGCGGGTGGTGACGAAGCCCTCGGACTGCAGGGTGCGCAGTGCTTCGCGGACCGGCACTCTGGAGACGCCGTAACGGGCCGCCAGGATCTCCTCGATCAGCCGGCTCCCCGGCGCCAGCGCACCGGAGACAATGTCGTCGCGAATCGCCGTGCACACCGCATGCGCGGAAATATGGCCTCGCATCTTCCGTGCCTCCGCCGTAATCCCCTGAAAACGCCGCCGGTCGGCGACTTTTCCGTGACTCTATTCGACCGGCACGGCTTTTCCGACGGCCTCGGGATATTCATGGATATTTTTTGGCCGGAAGTCGCGGGGCACCGGCGTATCCGGTGCGTACCCACCGCACTCCGGATACACCGAAGCCCCGGCCGTGGGACCGGGGCTCCGGAGGGACGCTCGGCGTGGGGCGCAGGACCCGTACGGGGCGCCGCCGGCGAGGCCGGGAATCAGACGTTGACGCCGTGCCCGCGCAGGTACGAGATGGGGTCGATGTCCGAGCCGTAGTCGGCGCCGGTGCGGGCCTCGAAGTGCAGGTGCGGGCCGGTGACGTTGCCGGTGGCGCCGGAGAGGCCGATCTGCTGACCCGGGGTGACCTGCTGGCCGACCGAGACACCGAGCGACGACAGGTGGCCGTACTGGGTGTACGTGCCGTCGTTCATCTTGATCACGATGTTGTTGCCGTACGAGCCGCCCCAGCCGGCCTCGACGACGGTGCCCGAGCCGACCGCGTGGACGCTGGTGCCGGAGGCGGCGTGGAAGTCGATGCCGGTGTGGCTGCCGGAGGACCACAGGCCACTGGAGGCCTTGTAGGCGGTGGACACGTAGGAGTCGCCAATGGGGGCGACAAAGGCGTTGAGGCGCTTGCGCTCCGCGTCGCGGGCGGCGCGCACCTTGGCCTCATGGGCGGCCTTGGCCTTCTTCTTCGCCGCCTCGGCACGCCGCTTGGCCTCATCGGCCTGCTTCTTGGCGACGGCCTCGGCCTTCGCCCTCGCCGCGGCGGCCTCGGCGTCGGCCTGCTGCGCGTCGGCCTGGGCCTCGACACGGTTGGCGAGCTCGTCGCCCAGCACGACGGCCTGCTGCAGTCCGGTGTCGTGGGGGCGCGCCTCGTCCGTCGCGGCCAGCGCCGGCGAGGCCACGGAGGCGACCACACCGCCGGCCGCGAGGGTGGCTATGCCGGCGACGTTGCGGGTCGTCCGAACGGGACGGCTCGCGCGACGGTGCTTCCCGGTGGCACGGATGAACGCCATGTGCTGGCTTGTCCTTTCCCTCCTTCTCGCCTACCGGGTTAGCTGACGGGTTCGGAGCAGGAAGGTCTCCTACGGACTCCTCGGAGAGGAGGCCGATTCACCCCAAGGGACGTTTGGGTCCCCGGCTCCCCTGGCTCGCGCCGTACGGGGACTCGGCGATGGCTGTCCGGTGCCACTGTTGTGGCGGACTTGTGACGAACAGCCGGACCGACGCTAAACGGGGCAACTTTCAATCGGCAAACAGAACCGCTTTTTTGTGCGGGATGCCACAAGAACCGGGGCACCAGCCGCAATAAACCGGACATACGGCGGCTCCCGTGGCTGACAAGCACCACGGGAGCCGCACGGTCTGCAGATGACCTTCCGTCATACGGGGCTAGCCGCTGACGACGGTCACCTCACCGATGCCCAGCGCCTTGACCGGCTCGGCGATCTGCGCCGCATCGCCCACCAGGACCGTCACCAGCCGGTCCACGGGGAAGGCGTTGACCGCCGCGGCGGTGGCCTCGACGGTGCCGGTCTCCGCGAGGCGGGCGTACAACTGCGCCTGGAAGTCGTCCGGGAGCTGCTGCTCCACCTGGTCGGCGAGGGTGCCCGCGACGGCCGCCGCGGTCTCGTACTTCAGCGGAGCGACCCCGACGAGGTTCTGCACGGCGACATCCCGCTCCTCGTCCGTCAGCCCCTCTGCCGCGAGGGTGCGCAGCACCTTCCACAGGTCCTCGAGGGCCGGGACGGTGGAGCCGGTGTCCACCGAGCCGCTGATGGCGAGCAGCGCGGCGCCCGTGGATCCCTCGGGGGAGGTGGGGGCGGTGGAGCGGAGCACCTGGCCGAAGGCGCGCACCCCGTAGGTGTAGCCCTTCTCCTCCCGCAGCACACGGTCCAGACGGGAGGTGAGGGTGCCGCCCAGGCAATAGGCGCCGAGGACCTGCGCGGGCCACACGCGGTCGTGCCGGTCGGCACCGATCCGGCCGATGAGCAGCTGCGTCTGGACGGCACCGGGGCGGTCCACGATCACCACCCGGCCGGTGTCGTCGGCGACGATCGCCGAGGCCTTCAGCGGCTCGGCCGTGGAGCCGCTCCAGGCACCGAGAGTGTCGGCGAGCGCCGCGCCGAGGTCGACGCCGGTGAAGTCACCGACGATGACGGCGGTGGCAGTGGCGGGCCGTACATGGGCGTCGTAGAAGGCGCGGACGGCGGCGGCGTCGATGCGGGCGACGGTCTCCTCGGTGCCCTGCCGGGGCCGCGACATGCGGGCGGTGGCCGGGAACAGCTCCTTGGACAGTGCCATCGCGGCGCGGCGGGCCGGGTTGGCGAGCTCGTGCGGAATCTCGTCGAGGCGGTTGCGTACCAGCCGCTCGACCTCGCTCTCCGGGAAGGCGGGCGCCCGCAGCGCGTCGGCGAGCAGGCCGAGCGCACGGGTCAGCCGGGACGCCGGCACCTCGAGGGAGACCCGTACGCCGGGGTGGTCGGCGTGCGCGTCCAGGGTGGCGCCGCAGCGCTCCAGCTCGGCGGCGAACTCCTCCGCGTCATGCGTGTCGGTGCCCTCGGACAGCGCACGCGCCATGATCGTGGCGACGCCGTCCAGGCCCTCGGGTTCGGCGTCCAGCGGCGCGACGAGGTTGATCTCGACGGCGACGACCTGCTGGCCGGGGCGGTGGCTGGTCAGGAGGGTGAGCCCGTTGGGCAGTTGGCTGCGCTCGGGGGCAGGGAAGGCCCACGGCTTGGGCGCGCCCCCCTGGGGCTGCGGGTGGAAGTCCATGGGGCTCACGGGGGAATCGGCGTGGGTGGTGGCGTCGCTCACTGGTCCGCCTCCCCTTCCTCGGTGTCGGCGTCGGACGGCTCGGTGGGCTCGTAGACGAGCGCCGCGCGGTTGTCGGGGCGCAGCCGGGCCTTGGCGACCGCCTGCACCTCCTCGGGGGTGATGTCCAGGACGCGCTGGACGGCGGACAGCGCGAGCTGCGGGTCGCCGAACAGGACGGCGAAGCGGCACAGTTCGTCGGCGCGGCCGCTGACCGTGGCCAGCCGGTCCAGCCATTCGCGCTCCAGCTGGGCCTGCGCCCGCTCCATCTCCTCCGGGGTCGGGCCCTCGGCGGCGAAGCGGGCCAGCTCCTCGTCGACCGCGCGCTCGATGTCGGGGACCTCGACCCCGCCGGACGTCTTCACGTCCAGCCAGCCCAGCGAAGGGGCACCGGCCAGCCGCAGCAGGCCGAAGCCGGCGGCGACGGCGCTGCGGTCGCGGCGCACCAGCCGGTTGTAGAGGCGGGAGGACTCGCCGCCGCCCAGGACGGTCAGCGCGAGGTCCGCGGCGTCCGCCTCACGGGTGCCGTCGTGCGGCAGGCGGTAGGCCGCCATGAGGGCGCGGGAGGGCACATCCTCCTCGACGACCTCGCGCAGCTCGCCGCCGATGACGTCCGGCAGGGTGCCGTCCCGGGGCGGCTGCTTGCCGTCGTGCGAGGGGATCGATCCGAAGTACTTCTCGATCCAGGCCAGCGTCCGCTCGGGGTCGATGTCGCCGACGACCGACAGGACGGCGTTGTTGGGCGCGTAGTACGTACGGAAGAACGCCCGCGCGTCCTCCAGGGAGGCCGCGTCCAGGTCTGCCATCGACCCGATGGGCGTGTGGTGGTACGGGTGGCCCTCGGGGTACGCCATGGCCGTCAGCTTCTCGAAGGCCGTGCCGTAGGGGACGTTGTCGTAGCGCTGGCGGCGCTCGTTCTTGACGACGTCGCGCTGGTTCTCCAGGGACTCGTCGTCCAGCGCGGTCAGCAGCGAGCCCATGCGGTCCGCCTCCAGCCAGAGCGCGAGCTCCAGCTCATGGGCGGGCATGGTCTCGAAGTAGTTGGTGCGCTCGAAGCTCGTGGTGCCGTTGAGCGAACCGCCGGCGCCCTGCACCAGCTCGAAGTGGCCGTTGCCCTTCACCTGCGCGGAACCCTGGAACATCAGATGCTCGAAGAGGTGAGCCAGGCCCGTACGGCCCTTGACCTCGTGGCGGGAGCCGACGTCGTACCACAGGCAGACCGCTGCGACCGGGGTCAGGTGGTCTTCGGAGAGCACCACGCGCAGGCCATTGGCCAGCCGGTGCTCGGTTGCTGTCAGGCCGCCGGAGCCGGCTTGTTCTGTGGCCGTGTGACCCATGGGCATGTACGTCCCTTCGATCCGCTTGCGAGGAAGTTCTGTCACTGTATGCAAGCGCGTCGGCATCTGGCGAAGTTCCCGTCCGACCGGCCCCGAACGTGCCCCGCGCTCGGCCCGGTGGGAGCCGAAGGGGGAGTCGCGGTCGGCGTTGTCAGTGGGGCGGTCCACAATGGTCCGCGTCAGACTCAGACATACTCGCGGGTTGATCCCCCAGCTGGTTGACCCGCCTGGTTGACCCGACGCTTTCCCGACATCGGCAGTAGACGCAGCAGAAGGAGCCGCAGCCGCGATGGCCCGCCGCAGCACGAAGACCCCGCCGCCGGACGACTTCGAGGAGAGGATCCTCGACATCGACGTCGTCGACGAGATGCAGGGTTCCTTCCTTGAGTACGCGTATTCGGTCATCTACTCGCGCGCCCTGCCGGACGCCCGCGACGGTCTCAAGCCCGTACACCGCCGCATTCTGTACCAGATGAACGAAATGGGGCTGCGCCCCGACCGCGGGTACGTCAAGTGTGCCCGCGTCGTCGGCGAGGTGATGGGTAAGCTCCATCCGCACGGCGACGCATCGATCTACGACGCGCTGGTGCGCATGGCACAGCCGTTCTCCATGCGGCTGCCCCTGGTGGACGGCCACGGCAACTTCGGTTCCCTGGGCAATGACGACCCGCCCGCCGCGATGCGGTACACCGAGTGCCGGATGGCGTCCGCCACGTCCCTGATGACGGAGTCCATCGAAGAGGACACCGTCGACTTCTCGCCGAACTACGACGGCCAGGAGCAGGAACCGGCAGCCCTCCCCGCCGCGTATCCGAACCTCCTCGTCAACGGCGCCTCCGGCATCGCCGTCGGTATGGCGACGAACATGCCGCCGCACAACCTGGGCGAGGTCATTGCCGCCGCCCGCCATCTGATCAAGCACCCCAGCGCCGACCTCGACACGCTGATGCGCTTCGTGCCGGGTCCCGATCTGCCGACGGGCGGCCGGATCGTGGGCCTCGGCGGCGTACGGGACGCGTACGAGAAGGGCCGTGGCACGTTCAAGATCCGTGCGACGGTCACCGTGGAGAACGTCAGCGCCCGCCGCAAGGGCCTGGTCGTCACCGAACTCCCCTTCACGGTCGGCCCCGAGAAGGTCATCTCCAAGATCAAGGACCTGGTCGGCTCGAAGAAGCTCCAGGGCATCGCGGACGTCAAGGACCTCACCGACCGCGAGCACGGCCTGCGGCTGGTGATCGAGGTCAAGAACGGCTTCAACCCCGAGGCCGTATTGGAGCAGCTCTACAAGCTCACGCCGATGGAGGAGTCCTTCGGCATCAACAACGTCGCGCTGGTGGACGGCCAGCCGCTGACGCTGGGCCTCAAGGAGCTGCTGGAGGTCTATGTCGACCACCGCTTCAACGTGGTGCGCCGGCGCAGCGAGTTCCGGCGGACCAAGCGGCGCGACCGTCTCCACCTGGTCGAGGGCCTGCTGACGGCCCTGCTGGACATCGACGAGGTCATCCGCCTCATCCGCTCCAGCGAGAACAGCGCGCAGGCCAAGGAGCGGCTGATCGAGCGCTTCTCACTGAGCGACATCCAGACGCAGTACATCCTCGACACCCCGCTGCGCCGGCTGACCAAGTTCGACCGTATCGAGCTGGAGTCGGAGCGTGACCGGCTGCAGGACGAGATCGAGAAGCTGACGCGGATCCTGGAGTCGGACACCGAGCTGCGCAAGCTGGTCTCCGGCGAGCTGGCCGCGGTCGCGAAGAAGTACGGCACGGACCGGCGGACGGTCCTGCTGGAGTCGGCGGGTACCTCGGTCGGCGCGGTGCCGCTGGAGGTCTCCGACGACCCGTGCCGGGTGCTGATCTCCTCGACGGGCCTGCTGGCGCGTACGGTCACCGGGGACGTGCCCTTCGACGCCGATGCCAAGCGCGTCAAGCACGATGTGATCGTTTCGGCGGTGCCGGCGACGACCCGCGGCGAGGTGGGGGCGGTGACGTCCCTGGGCCGGCTGCTGCGGATCTCGGTGATCGATCTGCCGCAGCTCCCGGAGACCGCGGCGGCGCCCAACCTCTCCGGTGGCGCACAGCTCTCCGAGTTCCTCACCTTGGAGGACGGCGAGGATCTGATCTGTCTGACCACGCTGGACGAGTCCTCGCCGGGCCTGGCGCTCGGCACGGAACAGGGCGTCGTCAAGCGGGTGGTGCCCGACTACCCCTCCAACAAGGAGGAGTTGGAGGTCATCACCCTCAAGGACGGCGACCGCATCGTGGGCGCGGTCGAGCTGCGCACCGGCGAGGAGGACCTGGTCTTCATCACCAACGAGGCGCAGCTGCTGCGCTATCCGGCGTCGCAGGTGCGGCCGCAGGGCCGGCCCGCGAGCGGTATGACGGGCGTCAAGCTGGGCGAGGGTGCGAAGGTGATCTCGTTCGCCGCGGTCGATCCGGCCGCCGACGCCATGGTGTTCACGGTCGCCGGCTCGCACGGCACGCTGGACGACTCGGTGGCGACGGCCAAGCTCACCCCGTTCGACCAGTACCCGCGCAAGGGCCGGGCGACGGGCGGTGTGCGCTGCCAGCGGTTCCTGAAGGGCGAGGACTGTCTGACCCAGGCGTGGGCCGGGCCGGCTCCGGTGCGGGCCGCGGACGCCAAGGGCAGCCCGGTCGAGCTGCCGGAGGTGGATCCGCGCCGGGACGGCTCGGGAGTGCCGCTGATGAAGCCGGTGACGGCGCTGGCGGGGCCGGTGTAACCAGCAGCCTCGGCGGCAGAGGTGGTCGACGCCGTCGGGCCGGTGGACAGCCGGCCCGGCGGCGTCACTCGTCCTCCGCCTCCTCGCGTGCCGCCACGTACCGCAGCACGCCCCACATGCTGTTCGGATCGGCTTCCGACGGTGCGCTCTGCCGGCAGTTCTCCAGCTCCTTGCGCAGGGCCGGGGCGTCGATGCCGCTGCCGATCATGACGAGCTGGGTGCACCGTTCCTCGCCCTTCGGCCACGGCGCGGGGTAGAAGCGCAGGAAGTCACCGACGGCGTGCACCGTGAACTTCTGGCGGTTCTCCGGTACGTCGAAGTGGACGAAGCCCTTGATGCGGTAGAGGCCGGCCGGCCGGCTGTCGAGGAAGTCCATGAGACGGCGCGGGTGCATCGGCTCGGCGGAGGTGAACTCCACGCTCTCGTAGGCGGCGTGGAGGTGGCCTGCGTGGTGGGTGTGACCGGGGTGGCCGCAGCGGTCGTCGGCGTCATGGATGTCGTGGCCGTCGTGGGCGGCCGCCCCGTTTGCCGCGGCCTCGCGCAGCAGGTCCTCGAAGGACAGCTGGCGGACGGCCGCGTCATGATCCTCGCCCGGCCCGCGGTCGAAGAACAGCTCGGGATCGACCCGCCCGTATGCGGTGCAGATCACCGGGCGGCCGGGTGCGAGGCCGGCGAGTGTGTCCATGAGTGACTGCCGCGCCACGTCGCCGATGCGATCGGCCTTGTTGAGCACCACGATGTCGGCGATGCCCACATGCCGGTCCAGTTCGGGATGCCGGGCCCGGGTGTCCTCGAACTCCGCGGCGTCGATGACCTCGATCAGCCCGCCGTAGACGATCCGGTCGTTGTCGCTGGCGAGGATCATCCGGATGAGTTCCTGCGGCTCGGCCAGCCCGCTGGCCTCGATGACGATCACGTCGATACGGGCGGAAGGGCGGGCCAGCCGCTCCAGGTAGGTGTCCAGCTCGCTGGTGTCGACCGCACAGCACAGACAGCCGTTACCGAGCGAGACCATCGAGTCGACCTGCCCGGCGACGGTCATGGCGTCGATCTCGATGCTGCCGAAGTCATTGACGATCGCGCCGATACGGGTGCCGTCGCCGTTGCCGAGCAGATGGTTGAGGAGGGTGGTCTTGCCCGACCCGAGGAAGCCCGCGAGCACGACGACCGGGATCTGTTGCGTGGCCAAGGGGGGCGCCTCCATGGTGCGGGTGGCGGGCCGCGCGGACCGGCGGCGGACGAGCTGTCGATCGTAACGGACCGCCGGCGGCGCGGGCCCGGCCCGGCTAAAGGGGCGCGACGACGGGCAGTGGCTGCGGCGGAGGCGGTCCGACATACCGCGCCGCGGGACGGATGATCTTCGAATCCTCGGCCTGCTCCAGGATGTTGGCGCTCCAGCCGACCACCCGGGCCGCGCAGAAGGTGGGCGTGAACATCTCGCGCGGCAGTCCGCACAGCTCCATGACGACACCCGCGTAGAGCTCCACATTGATGTGCAGCTCACGTCCGGGCTTGAGCTCGGCGAGCAGCTCTTCGACCCTCGCCTCCACTTGGACGGCGAACTCCACCAGCGGGCCACCGAAGCGCTCGGCAATGCCTCGCAGCATCCGGGAACGCGGGTCCTCGGTGCGGTAGACGGAGTGCCCGAACCCCATGATCCGGTCGCCGCGCAGTACGCGTTCGCGGATCCAGGAGTCGATGCGGTCGGGGGTGCCGATGGCGTCGAGCATGTCCAGTGCCCGGCTGGGCGCACCGCCGTGCAGCGGCCCGGAGAGCGCGCCGACGGCGCCGACGAGGCAGGCCGCGAGGTCGGCGCCCGTGGAGGTGATGACGCGCGCGGTGAAGGTCGAGGCGTTGAAACCGTGGTCGATGGTGGAGATCAGGTACGCCTCGATGGCCCGGACCTGTTCCGGCTCCGGCTCGTCACCGGTGAGCATGTAGAGGTAGTTGGCCGCATGGCCGAGGTCGGCGCGCGGCTCGACGGGCTGCAGGCCCTGGCCGAGCCGGTGCAGGGCGGTGATCAGGGTCGGTACGGCGGCGCAGGCGGCGAGCGCGTCGGCACGGCGGCGGCCGGCATCGATGTCGTACAGCGGACGGAAGCCCACCGTTGCACCGAGCAGCGACAGCGCGGTGCGCAGCCCGGCGAGCGGACCGGAGAGCGCACCGGCTCGGGCGAGGGCGGGCAGCGCGTCACGTACGGCCGCAGGCAGTGAACGCATGGCCGCGGTCTCGGCCCTGAACGCCGCCAGCTGCGCGGCGTCGGGCAGCTCCCCGTGGAACATCAGGTACCAGACGTCCTCGAAGGTGCGGGCCGTGGCCAGCTCGACGGCGGAGTACTGGCGGTAGTGGTAGAAGCCCTCGGTGCCCCGGACGTCGCCCAGTTGGGTCTCGGTGACGATGACACCCGCAAGCCCCCTGGGAGCGTCGATCGGTGCGTTCACCTCGGCGGTCGGCATGGCTGATCTCCTTGCTCTTCCTCACCCGAACATTGATCCGACTGTCTATGCTTGACTCAATAATTGTCAATGTTGATTGAATCAATATGGACGGGACTGGATACGGTGACCTCATGGCGGATCGAGAAACGGTGCAAGGTACGGGCGGGCAGCGGCTGAGCACCCGGGAAGCAGCCGACCGGCTCGGCGTGAAGCCGGAGACGGTGTATGCCTACGTCAGCCGCGGCCAGCTCACCAGCCGCCGCGAGCCGGGAGGCCGGGGCAGCACCTTCGACGCGAAGGAGGTCGACGCACTGGCCCGCCGTGCCGGACGCCGCGAACCTTCCGCCTCTGGCAGCGAGTTGGCGGTCCGTACGGGCATCACACTGATCGACCGCGACCACTGCTACTTCCGCGGTGTCGACACATCGGAACTCGCCGCCCACTACAGCTACGAGGAAGTCGCCGAGTGGCTGTGGACCGGTGACATGCGGCCGGGCATCCACTTCACCGCGCCGCAGGACGCACTGTCCGCCGCCCGCCGTGCCGTTCAGGCGCTGCCGGCCCACAGCGGACCGATGGACCGGCTACGGGTCGCCGCGATCGCCGCCGCGGCAGCCGACCCCCTGCGCTTCGACCTGTCCGAGGACACCGTCGTCGACACCGCTCGCAGCCTCATCCCGGCCCTTGTCGACGCCTTGCCGTCGCACGCCGCGCAGCAACGAGCTGCCGGTTCACTCGCACCACGCCTCTGGTCACGGCTGACCGCCGAACCGGCCGACGCCACGGTGCTCCGCGTCCTGGACGCAGCGCTGGTCCTGCTCATCGACCACGACCTCGCCGCCTCGACATTCGCGGTCCGGGTCGCCGCCTCCGCGCGCGCCCATCCGTACGCGATCGTCTCGGCCGGCTTCGGGGCACTGGACGGCGTGCTGCACGGCGCGGCGAGCGGGCTCGCCCACCGGATGCTGCTGGAGGTGCTGGACCGGGGGAGCGCAGCCGCTGTGGTCGCCGACCACCTGCGGGCCGGTCGCCAAGTACCGGGCCTCGGCCACCGTCTCTATCCAGGCGAGGACCCACGAGCCCGCACTCTTTTCCAGCTCCTGGAGGACGTACCGCGGGCCCGCCCCGCCCTGGAAGCAGCCCGTCAAGTGATCACCACCACGGCCCGCCATACGGAGCTGCATGCCAACGTCGACCTGGCCTTGGCCGTACTGACCGTCTCGACAGGCATGCCGACCGAGGCGGGCGAGACCATCTTCGCCATCTCCCGCACGGCGGGCTGGATCGCCCACGCCCTGGAGGAATACGCCGAACGCCCTCTCCGTATGCGCCCCAGCGGCCAGTACCACGGCCCCCACCCGCCACAACCGTTGCCGTGACAGGCGGCCTGCGAGCGCACGGATGGGAAACGGAGCCGACCCTGACATTGCCGGCACCGGCTCGGCCGGCATCGACATCGCCGAACCTCACACGGAGCGGCACCCACTACGCCTCGGGGCGATCCGCTCGCCATCGTCCCTGGACGCACACCCAAAATCCGGCGCCGACCGGATGAGGTTAGGCTCACCTATGTGAGTACCTGCGCCACCGCTTCCCGTGAATCGGCCGAATCTCTCGCCGGCACCGCGGCACCTGCCCGGACCTGGCTGCTCATCGAGCAGACAGGGCCCTGGGGAGCCCACGCGCTGACAGACAGCCACCTCGATCCTGACGTCGGCCGGGCCCTTGAGGCCGCGGCAGAGGGGACGGGCGTACGCGTCGCTCTGATCCGGCGGCCGGGACGCCATGCCGACTGTCACGAAACCTCCAGGCGACGCCTTTTCCTTGCGCACACCGCCCCGGGCCGCTCCTGGATCCGTACGACCGCCGTCACCGACCCGCGGGCCGCCCTCAGCCTGGACTTCGCGGCCTTGGGGGCGGGAGAGCACCACGGCCTCTGGGAGCCGTACATCGGTGAACCGCTGGTCCTCGTGTGCACCAACGGCAAGCGGGACCGCTGCTGCGCCCTGCTCGGCCGCCCGCTCGCAGCCGAGCTCGCCACCTGCGGAACCGAGGTCTGGGAGGTCACCCACATCGGGGGCCACCGCTTCTCCCCCACGCTTTTCGTCCTCCCGTACGGCTACGCCTACGGACGGGCGTCGGCCCCCTTGGTCAAGGAGGCCGTGGAGGCGGCGCGCGACGGACGGATCTCGGGCGACCACTGCCGTGGGCGCTCGGCCTGGGACCGGCCGGGTCAGGCCGCTGACCTTGCCGTCCGCAGGCTGATCGGGGAGGACCGGGCGGACGCACTCGACGTCGTACGGACCGACACGGTGTGGCCCGAACCCAAGCCTGCCGACAGCCGGACGCCCGGCAGCTCGGCGGTCGCGGAAGCCTCCCCTGCCTGGGCCGTTACCGTTGCGCACTCCGACGGGCGCACCTGGCTGGTCACCGTCGAACAGCGGGCCGATGGTGCTGCGGCGCCCGCTAGCTGTGGTGCGCCGCTCGGTCCACCGGCGCGCATGGCGGTTGTCTCCGTCACTGCGGCGAGCGTCATGCTTCACGAGACGCACCTGGCCGCCAGTAGGTGATCTCGCGAGTTTTCTGCGCCAGTCGCCGACTCTTTCCGCAGCCTCCGCTTGCACCACACGCGTCCGGTGCGGGTCCGCGCGTTTGCCGGACTGATGGCCGTCTGGGAGCCGGTGGCCGTCCCGGCCCCCTGACGCATGGCCCAGTCCGACAGGGCTGTCCGGCAGGGCGGGGCCGTCCCAGGACCAGGTGAGGCGGCAGACGAAGCGCACTGACCAACTGCGCCGAGCCCCCACAACCCCGCCTCGGCGGTCGAACGCCACGCCGCCCGCCCTCTTCCACCTCTGACGCCACACCCCACAGCCATCCCCCGCCGACCCCATGACCGCTCCCTTCTGCGCACCCGCCGCGCGACTCACCTTCGCCCTGGCGGCCCTGACCGCCCCGCGCAAGGCCTTTCGTTTTCACCATGCGAGGCTAAGCGTGCACAGTCCGCAGCCAAAAGACCTGTGGATAACTCCCATCACCTCTCCCCCGGCCCACTGATGAGCACCTGACCTGCGCCTTCGCTGCGAAAGACAGTCTCCGGGCCCATCAGCGGGCCGATGACGGCTCCCGGCGCATGAGTAGCCTCCCGCTCGGGGGATCGCATGGACGAACCGGAGACCAACGGCCCCGAGCAGGACGAGCCCACCATGGCGGCTGTGAGTCGCGCCATCCTCCTCGTGATGGCTGCTGGCGTCGTGGCATGGGCGATTGTGACGGCGTTGGGGATCTTGGTGTTCGCCTTGGGGTAAGACGCCAACAACAGCGGGGGCACGCACTCGACCCCAGGTTCCCAGTTCCGGGCTGGACGGAGTCACAACCGAGTCGCCGCCCCGGACACCCTCCGAATTCCCCCCGTCTGGGATTCCCGCCCGACTGCCGCCACGCTTACTGTTCGTTCATATGGGCGAAAAGGAAGAGTCGGTTCCACGCCCGAGCGGCGCAGAGCCCTCGGGTTCCGTGCCGTTTCCCGCCGACACCCCGGCCTCCGACGCCGCCGGCAAGCCGGGCAGCACCCCGCACACGGCCGGCAACCGACCTGCCGTCGAGGCCACCGCCCGAGCCAACCGCGGGCCGGCCGCCCCAAAGCTGCCGCGCCGTACTCGGCCACGCCTGGGCTGGCCGCGTCGAGTGTTCTCCCAGGTGCTGATGGTGCAGCTGGCCATCGCCACCGGTGTCACGGCGCTGGCGACCGGCCTGTTCCTCGCCCCACTCAGTACGCAGCTCGATGACCAGGCGATGCGCCGCGCTCTCGCCATCGCACAGACCACCGCCGCCGGGCCTCGCCTCGACGATGCCCTGGAGGCCTCCCGTCCGACGCGTCATGGCCCCGTGCAGAACGAGGCGGAGCGGATTCGCGCCGCCACCGGTGCCGAGTACGTGGTGATCATGGACAAGCGGGGTGTGCGCTGGTCCCACACCGACCCTGATGAGATCGGGCGCCACGTTTCCACCGACCCGAGCGCCGCGCTTTCCGGTCAGGACGTCATGCAGATTGACGAGGGCACGCTCGGCCGGTCCGCGCGCGGCAAGGTGCCGCTCCGTGACGAGGACGGCAAGGTCGTGGGCGCCGTCTCCGTCGGCATCGCGTACGAGAGCGTGCAGGAACGGCTGCTCTCTACCGTCCCCCAGTTGCTCGCCTACGCGGGCGGCGCGCTCGCCGTGGGCGCGCTCGCCGCATATCTCGTTTCCCGCCGCCTCCAGCGCCGCACCCACGATCTGGCCTTCTCCGACATCTCCGCGCTGCTCGCCGAGCGGGAGGCGATGTTGCACGGCATCCGCGAGGGGTTCCTCGCGCTCGACAAACACGGCCGCATCCGTCTCATGAACGACGAGGCGCAGCGCCTCCTGGACCTCCGCCACGAGCACACCGGGCACCGTCTGGAAGCAGCCATGCCACCGGGCCGCACCACCGATGTTCTGGTGGGTCGTGTTTCGGGGCCGGACCTACTGGCCGTCAGCGGGCAGCGGGTCCTGGTGGCGAACCGTATGCCAACCGATGACGGAGGTGCCGTGGTCACCCTGCGCGACCGCACCGAACTGGAGCGGCTGGGGCGCGAACTGGACGGCACCCGTGGCCTCATCGACGCCCTCCGCGCCCAGGACCACGAGCACGCCAACCGGCTGCACACCCTGCTCGGCCTGCTCGAACTCGGGCTGCACGAGGAAGCCGTGGAGTTTGTGACCCAGGCGGTGGGCGTGCATCGCGCGACCGCCGAGCAGGTCACCGAGCGCATCCACGATCCGCTGATCGCCGCCCTCCTGGTGGGCAAGGCCACCGTCGCCACCGAGCGGGGCGTGTCCTTGAGCATCTCCCCCGAAACGCACCTGCCCGACCGTCTCGTCGACCCGCCCAGCCTGGTCACCATCCTCGGGAACCTCGTCGACAACGCCCTGGATGCCACATCGGGCAAGCGCGACGCCCAATTGGAGGCGGAGATCCGCGCTTACGGCCGAACCGCCATCGTGCGCGTCAGCGACAACGGGCCGGGCGTGCCTATGGAACGTCGCGCGGAAATCTTCACCGAAGGATGGACGACCAAGGAGCCGCCCGCCCACGGACAGCGCGGCATCGGCCTGGCACTCGTATGCCGACTCGCCGAGCGCTACGGAGGTAACGCCGAGGTCGCCGAGCGCCCCGGTGGCGGTGCGGTATTCACCGTGACGGTCCCCGACGCACTCTCCGATGAGCTTCCTGAGCCCCGTGCAGCAGCCCCACAGGAAGCAGTCACCGACACTCACACCACCAGGCGGGCCGCAGCGGGCGCTCACCGCCCCCAAGGCGCCACGGAGGCCGGCCGATGATCGATGTACTGGTCGTGGACGACGATGTGCACGTCGCGAAGATCAATGCGGCATACGTCGGCAAAATCGAGGGATTCCGCGTCAGCTGCCTCGCGCACACCGCTGCAGAGGCCCTTACCGCCCTCGAGACCCACCCTGTCGACCTGATCCTCCTGGACCACTACCTCCCCGACAGAACAGGGCTCCAACTGGTCAGCGAGCTACGGCGCCGTGGTCTGCTCACCGACGTGATCATGGTGACTGCGGCTCGCGATATCGCCACCGTGCAGGCGGCGATGCGCCACGGTGCGCTGCAGTACCTGGTCAAGCCGTTCACCTTCGCGGGCCTGCGCTCCAAGCTGGAGGGTTACGCGGCGCTGCACCGCACGTTTGCGGGCGGCGGGCAGGCGGAGCAGTCCGAAGTGGACCGGATCTTCGGGGCGTTGGGAGCTGCCAACGCCGGATCGGCCGAGTTGCCGAAGGGGCACTCCACCGCAACCGCCGACCGTGTGCGCTCGGTGCTGCGCTCCGCGGATGCCCCGCTGTCCGCACAGGACGTTGCCCTGCGGGCGGGACTGAGCCGGCAGACCGCCCAGCGCTACCTCAAACTCTTGGAACGCGCCGGGCGAGTGCGTCTGACGCTCAGGTACGGCGAGACCGGCCGCCCCGAGCACCGCTATGAATGGGTCTAGGTGTGCTGTCCGGAGAGGTTGGTGACGCGGCTGGCTGGGGTGTGGCCGCTGATGCCGGTGTGGGGTCGGTGGTAGTTGTACCAGTCCAGCCAGTCGGGAAACGCTGCCTGCCGTTCGGCGTCTGAGGTGTAGGGCCGGTGGTAGGCCCATTCGTCGAGCAGGGTGCGGTGGAAGCGTTCGACCTTGCCGTTGGTCTGGGGGCGCCAGGGCCGTGTCCAGCGGGGCTGGATGCCCAGGTCGCGGCAGGTCTGGCGCCAAGTGTTCTTGCTGTAGGACCAGGCATTGTCGGTCAGGACGCGTTCGACGGTGACGCCGCGGGCGGCGAACCATGTGCCGGGACAGCACACCTAGTGTGATGCGCCTGAAATGACGAGACTAAGTCTGTTTCAGGTTTCAGTGGTCGGCGGGTTGATTTTGGTGAGGTAGTCGGCGAGGGAGTTGAGGATCTCGTCGGCGGTCTTGGTCCAGGTGAAGGGCCTGGGGTTCTCGTTCCATCCGTCGATCCAGGCCCTGATGTCTTGCTCCAGGGCCTTCACGGAGGTGTGCACCCCGCGGCGGATGAGCTTGTCGGTCAGCAGGCCGAACCACCGCTCGACCTGGTTCATCCAGGAGGAGCCGGTGGGGGTGAAGTGGACGTGGAAGCGGGGATGCTTGCCCAGCCACGTCTTGATCTCGGCGGTGTTGTGGGTGGCGTAATTGTCACAGACCAGGTGGACGTCGAGGCCGGCGGGCACGGCCTTGTCGATCGTGACCAGGAACTTCTTGAACTCGATCGCCCGGTGGCGGCGGTGCAGCTCCGATATGACGCTGCCGTCGGCGATATTGAAGGCGGCGAACAGGCTGGTGATGCCGCGCCGCAGGTAGTCGTGGGTACGGCGCTCGGGCATGCCCGGCATCATCGGCAGCACCGGCTGGGACCGGTCCAGCGCCTGGATTTGGCTCTTCTCATCCACGCACAGCACCACCGCTTTCTCGGGCGGATCGTGGTACAGGCCGACGACGTCGACGACCTTCGCGATGAACTGCGGGTCGGTGGAGAGCTTGAAGGCGTCCTGGAGATGAGGCTTGAGGTCGAACTTCTTCCAGATCCGCCCGATGGTGGACTTCGACAGCCCTGAGTGCTTCGCCATCGAGGCCCGCGACCAGTGGGTGTCCTTTCCCGGGGTGGACTCCAGCGTCGCGGTGAGCACGTCCTCGACCTGGTCCAGCAGGATCGAGGGCGGCCTGCCGGGACGCGGCTCATCGGTCAGCCCGTCCAGCCGCAACCGGAGGAACCTCGACCGCCAGCGATTCACCGTTCCCTGCGATACACCGAGTTCGGCGGCGATCTCCTTGTTCGTCCCGTCTTCCGCGCACCGCAGCACGATCTTCGCCCGCAGCGCCAGGAACTGCGCGGTCTTCGCCCGCCGCGCCCAGCGCCTCAGTTCCGCACGCTCAGCCTCGGAGAGCACCAGCTCCGGCTTGCGCCGACCCGTCCGCGGCTCGTCCACCAGGCCCGCCATCCGCCGGGCCACGAACCGCGAACGCCACTTGCGCACCGTCTCCGTCGACACCCCGAAGTCCGCTGCTACACCGGTATTTGACGCTCCCTCCGCACAGGCCAGAATGACCCGGGCCCGCTCTGCCACACGGGCCGACACCGCACCACCCGCCCAATGCGCCAGCTCCGCCCGCTCCTCGGCAGACAGCACGACTTCGACAGCACGAGGACCCCGAGACACCATGAAAACAGCCTACAGACTTAGTCTCGTCATTTCTGGCGCATCACACTAGTGAGCTGGTCCGGAGATCTTGTCGTAGTAGCGGCAGATGCGGTCGATGATCTGGTCTGCGGTCTTGGTCCATCTGAAGGGCCGGGCCTGGTCGTTCCAGGTCTTGATCCAGTCCTCAAGCGTGGCCGTCAGCTCGTCCAGTGAGCAGAACACGCCGCGTTCGAGGCAGCGCCGTTGCAGTTCGGCAAACCACCGCTCGACCTGGTTGATCCAGGATGAGTACGTGGGTGTGAAGTGCAGCTCGAACCGGGGATGCGCAAGCAGCCACTTGTGCACGACAGGTGCTTTGTGGGTGCGGAGGTTGTCGCAGATGACGTGGACCGCCAGGCCGGACTCGGTCTGGCGGTCGATCTCGTCGAGGAAGTCCCTGAAGTCCACGGCCCGGTGCTGGGCCGAGAGCTTTCCGATCACTTTTCCGGTCGCGGTGTTCAGCGCAGCGAACAAGTCGATGGTGCCGTGCCGGACGTAGTCGAAGCTGCGCCGTTCGGGCACTCCAGGCAGCATCGGCAGCACCGGAGCGGTCCGCTCAAGTGCCTGGATCTGCGGTTTCTCGTCCACCGCGAACACTGCCGCGTTCGCCGGCGGAGCCAGGTAGAGACCGACCACGTCGCGGATCTTGTCGATCAGCAGCGGGTCCGGGGAGATCTTGAAAACCTCGGTCCGCCATGGCTGGAGGCCGAACGCCCGCCAGATCCGCAGCACGCTCGTGGGCGAGATCCCCACCTGCCGGGCCATCTCCCGCTTCGGCCAGTGCGTCGCCCCCTGCGGGGTCTCTTCCAGGGTGCGCACCACCACCTCCTCCACCTGGGCGTCGGTGATGGTGCGCGGGACACCGGGCCGTGGCTCGTCGGACAGCCCGTCGAGCCGGTCGCGCAGGAACCGTGTGCGCCACCGACGCACCGTTTTGCGGTCGGTGGCCAGCCGTGCGGCTGCCGCGGTGTTGTTCAGCCCGTCAGCACACGCCAACACGATCCGTGCCCGCTTCGCCAGACCCTGCGCGGTCGTGCGGCGTCTGGCCCAGTTCTGCAAGATCAGCCGCTCGGCCCCTGTTAACACCAACGGCTCCAGCCTGGTATCGCCCATCTCCCCAGCACAGCGCGGGAAGACCGGCCCCCTCAGCCGAACGCCAAGATCTGAAACAGAACACGACTCACGTGGCGACCCGAGAACTCAAGACCAGCTCACTAGGCCGTTTCTGATGGCTCTTCGACGGTGTCGCGGAGCCAGATGACGATGGCTGCAACGGTCAGGGTGCCGTTGAAGATGTAGTCACGTTTGTCGTACCTGCTGGCCACTGCGCGGTACTGCTTCCACTTGCTGACACATCGCTCGACGGCACTGCGGTGGCGGTACTGGGCCTTGTCGAAGGCCGGCGGACGTCCGCCGGCTGAGCCCTTTCGCTGGCGTTTGGCCCGCTGGTCATCGGGCTGGGCGATGGTCGCTTTGATGCTGCGTCGTCGCAGATAAGCACGGTTGTCGTAACTGGAGTACGCCTAATGGGAGGCGAAGGCCGACGGGAGTTGACCTTCGTGGGCGTGAGCCGAGCCTTTGAGTATGCCCGGGCCTGAGAGCCCTGTTGACAAGACGAGGCTGGCTCGCGCCCAGCCCTCTGGGCAAGAGTGTTCGGAATCAGGTGTGGTTCGTCCTGATTGAGCCTCGAAGAGGTCCTGTTACTGCGGGACGGCCCGCCCGCGGCTCTCGGGCACTTGGCTGTTCGTAGTCCGAGCCGGTTGCGCGGATCACCTCTCCACTCTGCCTTGAGCTTTCAGCTCTGACGTGGACCGAGGGCCGCGCGACTCGCTGGGGTTGCGAACGGCTGGTGGGATGACGTGCCTTGAGCACTTCCATTAGGGAGGACGCGCACCCTGCACAGGCTCTGACCTGGAAAGAAAGTCGTCACGAAGGAGGACCGGATGGAGATCACCGGGTTACCGACACCAGTGTTCTGCGGGGTGGACTGGGCCGAAGATCACCACGACATCGCGCTGGTCGATGCGGGTGGGCAACAGCTCGCAAAGGTGCGGATCAGCGACGATGCCGCAGGGTTTGCCCAGCTCATGGCTCTACTGGCCGAGCACGGTGATGACGAGGACACCCCAATTCCGGTGGCGATCGAGACGTCACGCGGACTGCTCGTCGCGTGTCTGCGGACCACCGGCCGACCGGTCTTCGCGATCAATCCGCTGGCGGTCGCCCGCTACCGGGACCGCCACTCCGTCGCCCGCAAGAAGTCAGACGCTGTCGACGCCGTGGCCCTGGCCAACATCCTGCGAACCGACATGGCTGCCCACCGGCCGCTGCCGGCGGACTCCGAACTCGTTCAGGCCATCGCCGTGCTCGCCCGGGCCCAGCAGGACGCCGTCTGGGCTCGCGGCCAGGCACACAACAAGCTTCGCTCCCAGCTCAGAGAGTTCTACCCGTCGATCCTCGACGCCTTCGCGAGTCACAAGCACGGCCTGTGCTCGAGGGAAGCCCGCAGCATCCTGGCCGCAGCACCGACCCCGACATCGGCTGCGAAGCTGACACGGCGGCGCCTGCAGTCGCTGCTCAGGCAGGCCGGCCGCATCCGCGGCATCCAGGCCGAAGCCGAACGTCTCCACGAGGTCTTCAAACGCGACTACCTCCACCAGCTCCCGCAGGTGGAGGCGGCTCTCGGGCATCAGATGTCCGCTCTGCTCAGGCAGCTGAACACCGCCTGCGACAACGCTGACCAGCTCGAGGAAGCCGCTACGCAGGCCTTCGAGGAGCATCCGGATGCACCGGTCATCCGGAGCTTTCCAGGCCTCGCCGCACTGACCGGCGCCCGGGTCCTGGCGGAGATCGGCGATGACCGGACCCGGTTCGCCAACGCCGGATCACTGAAGGCATATGCGGGAAGCGCCCCGGTTACCAGAGCCAGCGGCAAGAGCTGCCAAGAGCTGCAAGGTCATGAGCCGGAAGGTCAAGAACCAGCGACTGGCTGCCGTCGGCTACGTCTGGGCCTTCGTCTCACTCACCAGGTCACCAGGCGCCAGAGCTCACTACGACCGCCGCAGAGCAGCCGGCGACCGCCATGTCGCAGCACAGCGGAACCTCTTCAACCGTTTCATGGGCACTGTTCCACTGCCTCCAGAACGGTCACACCTACGACGAAGCAATCGCCTTCCCACAGCCCTCAACCAGTCATACCTCAGCGGCAGCTTGACGCTTATTCGCGTGGGATGTCTTGTCACCGCGGACGCGATCCGGTCGGCTGCGGGGTCGGCCAGGTCCGCGCCGCCGGATGCGCAGGCCCTCCAGCACAGGGATGAACATCGGGCTGTCGCCCCGCTGGCCCGGAGAGGTCTGCCAGGTCAGCGGCCGGGCCCGGTCGTCGGCCAGCAGATGGACCTTGCTGGTCAGTCCGCCTCGTGAGCGTCCCAGCGCCTCACGCCCATCGGCTTCCACACGCGCACCGCCCCCTTTTGCGGGAAGTCATGTGGCGGCCGCCGGCGGGCACCGGCCGCGTGCTGATGGGCCCGGCACGACGTGGAGTCGATGTTCACCGCCCATTCCCACCGCTGCACGCTTTCCTTCTCCACGGTGTTGGTCAGCGCCTCGTCGGGGTCGGTGGCGTCAGCCTCGATCTGTAACGCGGTCAGGATCTGCTGCCAGGTACCGTCCGCTGACCAGCGGCGGTGCCGCTCGTAAACGGTTTGCCAGGGGCCGTAGCGTTCGGGCAGGTCCGGCCAGGGCACGCCGGTACGGGCCCGGAACAGCACCCCGTTGATCACTCTGCGGTGATCGGCCCACTGCCCGCCGGGCTTGCCGTTGGCGGGCAGTAAAGCCTCGATCGTCTGCCACTGCGCGTCCGTGAGTTCATGTCGCCGCACCATAAGACGCGCCTGCCCAGCCGATGAACTGATCCACCACCGCAGCAAGAGCCATCAGAAACGGCCTAAGCAGCCCCCGCCCCCGTGAGCGCCCGTACCTCCGTCTCCGCGTGCCGTGCCTCGTCGGCGGCCTCCGGGGACAGCACCGTTCCCAGCCAGCCCATCAGAAAGCCCAGCGGGATCGATACGACGCCGGGGTTGTCGAGCGGGAAGACGGCGAAGTCCAGGCCGGGGAAGAGCGACTCCGGACTCCCAGAAACCACTGGTGAGATGACGACCAGGGTGATCGCAGGAATCAGACCTCCGTAGACGGACCACACGGCGCCGCGGGTCGTGAAGCGTCGCCAGAAGAGGGTGTACAGCAGGACCGGCAGATTGGCCGACGCGGCGACGGCGAACGCCAGCCCCACCAGGAAGGCCACGTTCAAGTCCTGGGCAAGCAGGGCGAGGCCGATGGCGACCGCGCCGACAGCCACCGCTGCGATGCGCGCCACGGCTACCTCGGCGCGCTGGGCGTCCTGTGCCGTGCCGCGTGGGCGTCGTAGGGAGGCATACAGGTCGTGTGCCACAGAGGCGGACGACGCGAGCGTGATGCCGGCGACCACGGCCAGGATGGTGGCGAACGCGACCGCGGCCACCACGGCGAAGAGCACAGTCCCTCCGGTCGAACCGGCGCCGCCTCCCAGATCGAGGGCGAGCAGCGGAACGGCGGTGTTGCCGGCCGTATTGGACGCCCTGACAGCGTCGCTGCCGAGTACGGCAGCGGCACCGAACCCGAGCACGATGGTCATCAGGTAGAAGCCACCGATCAGACCGATGGACCATACGACGGAGCGCCGGGCGGCGCGCGCCGTGGGGACGGTGTAGAAGCGGGAGAGGATGTGCGGCAGTCCGGCCGTGCCGAGGACGAGCGCGATGCCGAGGCTGATGAAGTCGAGCCGCGAGATCCAGTCGCCGCCGTATTTGAGGCCGGGCGCGAGGAAGTCGCGGCCGTGGCCGCTGCGTTCTGCGGCAGTGCTCAGCAGTTCGTTGATGTCTCCGTGGAAGCGGGCGAGTACCAGGACGGTCAGCGCGACGGCGCCGCCCATGAGGAGTACGGCTTTGACGACCTGGATCCAGGTCGTGGCCCGCATGCCGCCGAAGGCGACATAGACCACCATCAGGGCGCCGACACCGATCACCATCCAGGTACGGGCCTGCTGGCCCGCACTCCCCACGAGCAGGGCGACCAGGCTGCCCGCACCGACCATTTGCGCCACCAGGTAGAGCACGGACACGGTGACGGAGGCCGCGCCGGCGGCGATACGGACGGGGCGTTCCCGCATCCGGGCAGCGACGACATCGGCGAGGGTGAACCTGCCACAGTTGCGGACCAGTTCGGCGACAAGGAACAAGACGATGAGCCAGGCAACAAGGAAGCCGACCGAGTACAGCAGGCCGTCGTATCCGAAGAGGGCGATCAGTCCGGAGATGCCGAGGAAGGATGCGGCGGACATGTAGTCCCCCGCAATGGCGAATCCGTTCTCCATAGGGGAGAACAGTCTTCCGCCCGCGTAGAACTCCTCGGTGGAACCGCGCCGGCGGCGGCTCACCCAGGTGGTGATCGCCAGGGTGACGGCGATGAACACGCTGAACAGGAGCAGCGCGAGAGTCTGGTGGTCACCGGTCACCGGATGTTCCCTCCGGTCAGTTCCTGGGTTTCCCAGCGGATGTCGAGCGCCGCACTGTCCCTGCGCAGCCGGGCATGACGCGCGTACGCCCAGGTGAGCAGGAAAGTGGTGGCGAACTGGCCGAGTCCGGCGAGCATCGCGACGTTCAGGGCGCCGGCGACGCGGTGGGCCATGAGGTCCGGCGCGGCGGTCGCCGCGATCACATAGGCGAGGTACCAACCCAGAAAGGCCACCGTGCCGGGCAGGACGAACCGCCGATAGCGGCGGCGCACCTCCTGGAAGGCCGCGCTCCGCTGCACCGCCAGATAAACCTCGTCGTGCGGCGCGGACCGCGGTTCCGGCGGCGGTGGCTGCGTGCCACCCCACCGGTCCGTTGTCTCCGCCGCGTCGTCCCGTTCGCCCCACCCGGAGGCGAGAGCGTCGTACCAGGGGTCGTCGAGCCGTAGGGCCCCTGGCTCACCGACCGAGCGGCCGTCCTGCTTGTCCACCGAACTCTCCTTGATGCACGGGTCTGTTGTCCGTGCGGCCCAAGGGTGGACAGAAAGGAAGATCCGGGACTCTTCATTGCGAATCCTTCACCCCATCAGGTGATGGGCTGCCCGGGCGGCTGTGCGAGGCCGTGGCGGTACGCGTAGTGGATGGCCTGGGCGCGGTCCCGTAGCCCCGCTTTGGCGAGGAGATTGTTGATGTGGGTCTTCACGGTCGCGGTGGAGACATGCAGTGTGCGCGACCTCCGGGTTGGACTGGCCCTCGGCGATCATCCGCAGCACCTCCACCTCACGGGCGGCCGGCTCGTCCGGGTGCTCGACACAGGTGCGGCGGGTGCCATCGGGCAGACCGATTCCGGAGTCGCTTTTGGCGAGTTCACCAGGCACGCCGCGGCCACCGGAGTCCCGCATCTCGAGCCTCACCGTCGTCCGTCCCTGACTCCATTCGCACGCTCACCCGGACTCCCGGAGCGTGCTTGCGCACGTTCGTCAGCGCCTCCTGGGCGACCTTGCGGTCAGCGAGGCCCGCTTCAGCCAGCACGGTGCGGACCTCGCCCGCCCACGTGCAGATAAGCGCCCTCAGCGGCGGCCAGACGGCGCAGAAAGCCCTCGACCCAACCCATCCCCCACGCAGCCCGGAAAGCGCCTCACGGGCCCCTTCCAGCCCGTCACGGGCTATCCCCCGGCACGCCCCCGCCCGCCTCAGGAGCTGGTCGCGGTCGGCCTCAAGGTCAGCGCTCGGCCGGATCATCAGTCGCGCCGCCTCCGAACGCACCAGTTGTGCGCTGAGGCTGTGGGCGAGACGTCGTGGATCTCTCGTGCTGTCCGCCCGCATTCGGCACGCGCCGCCGATTCGGCCTCCGCCTTGCGGGCCGCTCGCTCCTGGGCCAGCAACCGTTGAGTGTTGCCGCGCGCCTCGGCATCCAGCCGTACGACGTAGCCCGCCAGCGCCAGGCCCACGGTGGCGGCGGCGGGCGCCGTCTCCTTGTCCGTGTTCGCCGCTGCGTACGCACCGAGGGCGGCAGCGGCGGCTCTGCAGTCTGGTGCTGCGCAGGCCTCATAGGCATCGCCGCAGCCATGAGCATCCACCGGGCCGGGGAATTCGACCGTCCGGCGCTACGGAGCGGTACTGCCGTCCGGATCGGAGCCAGGGCGGGGCCCGGGTGGAAACGGCGACGGGCGCCTGTCCACCCAGGGGTGGACAGGCGCCCGTCGGGAGCTGCAGCCCCCTTAGGTGTCGATACGCGAACGGTCCAGAGTGGACGCGGAGTTGGTGATGAACTCCTTACGGGGGGCGACTTCGTTGCCCATCAGGAGGTCGAAGGCCTTCTCCGCCGCTTCGAGATCGCTGATGTTGATGCGACGCAGGGTGCGGTGGCGCGGGTCCATGGTCGTCTCGGCGAGCTGGTCGGCGTCCATCTCACCCAGGCCCTTGTAGCGCTGGATGCTGTCCTTGTAGCGGACCTTCTTGCGCTGGAGTTCGAGCAGGGTCTGGCGCAGTTCGTTGTCCGAGTACGTGTAGATGTACTTTTCCTGGCCCTTTTTGGGGTTGATCAGTTCGACGCGGTGCAGGGGTGGGACGGCGGAGAACACCCGGCCCTGTTCGACCATCGGGCGCATGTAGCGCTGGAAGAGGGTCAGCAACAGGCAGCGGATGTGAGCACCGTCGACGTCCGCGTCGGCAAGGAAGATGACCTTGCCGTAGCGGGCGGTGTCGATGTCGAAGGTACGGCCGGATCCGGCCCCTATGACCTGGATGATGGCGCCGCACTCGGCGTTCTTGAGCATGTCCGAAACCGATGACTTCTGGACATTCAGAATCTTGCCGCGGATCGGCAGCAAGGCCTGGAACTCCGAATTCCGCGCCAGCTTGGCAGTACCCAGCGCCGAGTCTCCCTCGACGATGAACAACTCGCTGCGGTCGACGTCGTCGCTGCGGCAGTCCGCGAGCTTGGCCGGCAGCGAGGAGGACTCCAGCGCCGTCTTCCGCCGCTGGGCCTCCTTGTGCTGACGGGCGGCGATGCGGGTACGGGCCGCGGCGACGATCTTCTCCATGACGGAGCGCGCCTGCTGCTTGTCATCCCGCTTGGTGGAGGTCAGGAACGACTTGAGTTCCTTGCTCACCACCTGGGCGACGATCCGCGAGGCGGCGGAGGTACCGAGCACCTCCTTGGTCTGGCCCTCGAACTGCGGCTCCGCAAGTCGTACGGTCACGACGGCGGTGAGCCCCTCCATGGCGTCGTCCTTGACGACGTCGTCCTCGGCGACGCGCAGCAGCTTGCTCGACCGCAGCACCTCGTTGACCGTCTTGGCGACCGATCGCTCGAAGCCGGAGACGTGGGTGCCGCCCTTGGGCGTCGCGATGATGTTGACAAACGACTTCACCGTCGCGTCGTAGCCGGTGCCCCAGCGCAGCGCGACATCGACGCCCAGCTCCCGGGTCACCTCGGTCGGTGTCATGTGACCACGGTCGTCGAGGACCGGCACGGTCTCCTTGAAGGTGCCCTGTCCGCTCAGCCGGAGCACGTCGCAGACGGCCTTGTCCTGCGCGAGGTACTCGCAGAATTCGCTGATGCCGCCGTCGTAGCGGAACGTCTCTTCGGTCTTTCCGGCACCGTCGATACCGCGCTCGTCACGGACCACAAGGGTCAGGCCCGGCACGAGGAAGGCCGTCTGGCGGGCGCGGGCGTGCAGCGTCTCCAGGGAGAGCTTGGCGTCCTTGAGGAAGATCTGCCGGTCGGCCCAGTAGCGCACCCGGGTGCCGGTCTTCGTCTTGGCGATCCGCTTGCCCTTGAGCAGGCCGTTGCCCGGGTCGAAGGGGGCGTCGGGGCCCGATTCGGTGAAGATGCCGGGGACGCCGCGGCGGAAGCTGATCGAATGTGTCTTGCTGCTGCGGTCCACCTCGACGTCCAGCCGGGCGGACAGGGCGTTGACGACCGAGGCGCCGACACCGTGCAGACCGCCGGAGGCCGCGTACGAGCCGCCGCCGAACTTTCCGCCGGCGTGCAGCTTGGTCATCACGACCTCGACGCCGCTGAGACCTGTCTTGGGCTCGACATCCACGGGGATGCCGCGGCCGTTGTCCCTGACCTCCACCGACCCGTCGTCGTGGAGGATTACCTCGATGTGGTCGCAGTAGCCGCCCAGTGCCTCATCGACGGAGTTGTCGATGATCTCCCAGAGGCAGTGCATCAGTCCCCGGCTGTCCGTCGAGCCGATATACATGCCGGGGCGCTTGCGGACGGCTTCGAGCCCCTCGAGGACGAGCAGATGCCGCGCGGTGTAGTTGGAACCGTCCCGGTCTGCCCCGGTCAGCACTGCGGTGGACGGCACGGACATCTCGGCGGTCACGCGGTTCGCTCCTCGCTGAATTTCTGGCAGTCCGCATTCCGCGGACTCGGTTGTGGCGGTGTCGCCGGTCAGAGGGTACCGAGGCCTGGTAGAGCCGATGTGACGCCACCCGTAAGCACGACCATGGTAGTAGAATTTCGCTCGTACGTTCGATCCCTCGTTGGGGTGACGTCCGAGTGACGTGCACATCACGTTCCCTTCGAGGCATGAACCATTTAGGCTCCGGGCACGTCCTCATCAACAACCGGCAAGCCGGCCGGGAGGACAGACCAACAACCAACGTGAATCAGACCACCACGCAATACGGCTCATTCGCCGCCACCCGGCAGCACCCGGCCCCCTCGAAGAATTTTTTCGAGGAAAAGGCACGAGCGGGAACGTTTTCGGCCTGGTTGGATGTTGACCCTGGTACGACAGCTCGTCGAGCTAGAGAAGAGGCGACGTGACTACTGTTCTGACACCCGCGAGCCCGCTGACGGCCGCTGACCGCTGCGACCGCTGCGGCGCCCAGGCATACCTGCGCGTCGTCCTGATGTCCGGCGGAGAACTGCTCTTCTGCGCCCACCACGGTCGCAAGTTCGAGCCAGAACTCAAGAAGATCGCCGCGGAAATACAGGACGAGACGGAGCGGCTGACCGCTTCTCCGGCGTCCGCGTCCGAAGAGGAACGCTGACACTTCGCATCCACGACGAGCGAGCAGCGGCCCAGCGCCGTATCGCGGGCGGTCTCCCCGGCACCACCGGGGAGACCGCCCGCACTCGTACGCTCACACACACGCCTGACAGCTCCCCGCGCCGCTCAGCCGGCCCCGTGTGCGGACACAGCCGGGAGCAGCGCTGAGGCGCGCGTATAGACCCCCGGACTGCCTGCCTGACCGCAGCCGGTCCCCCACGACACCAGGCCCACCAGCCGCCCGTGCACGACGAGCGGCCCGCCGCTGTCGCCCTGACAGGCATCCCGGCCGCCGGCCGGCTCCCCTGCGCACAGCATTGATTGCGCCCTGTATCTGCCGTCGGCACTGCCCGGATAGGCCCGCGCACAGACCGCATCACGCAGCACATTGACGTGCGCCGCCCGCAGGCGTGACGCATAGCTGCCCCCGCCTGTGGTGTCGCCCCAGCCGTACACGGTGGCCGCATTGCCCGGCTGGTAGGCGCTGTCCTGTCGTCCAGCCATCGGGATGGGCCGGTTCGGGAGCGGCTTGTCGAGCGTGAGGACGGCCATGTCGCCGTCGTTCGTCCAACTGTTGTAGCGCGGGTTGACCCAGATCTTCGCAGGCTTGAGCTCCTGTCCGCCGCCGCCGGCAAGGTTGTCGCGTCCGACGACGATCCTCAGGTCCCGTACCTGACGCCAGGGGACGCCCAGCACCTCCTTGCTCAGGCAGTGCGCCGCCGTCACCACCGTCGAATGCCCGACGAGCACGCCGCCGCAGAACTGTCCCGAGCGCTGGGCCCCGAAACGCTCATGGGAAGCCAGTGCCACCGCCCAAGGGCTGTGCGACAGCGGTGCGGGCTTTCCACCGATCACCGACTCGTCCGCGGCCGCCGGCGTCGGCAGGGCGAGGACCAGCGCGAGGGCTCCGAGGGCAGCGTGGGCGATCGGACGCATTCGGACTCCTGACTCTGAGGCAGTGCGCGCATACCCAGAGTGACCCAATCGGCGGCCCCGCGCACCCCGGACGGGCGCGAGCCCGGCCCCTCCGGCTAGGAGGGACCGGGCTCGTGATGCCGTCCGGACGGGTGGGACTAGTCGAGGTAGTCGCGCAGCACCTGGGAGCGCGACGGGTGACGCAGCTTCGACATCGTCTTCGACTCGATCTGGCGGATCCGCTCACGCGTGACGCCGTAGACCTTGCCGATCTCGTCCAGCGTCTTGGGCTGGCCGTCGGTGAGACCGAAGCGCATGGACACCACGCCGGCCTCACGCTCGGAGAGGGTGTCCAGCACCGAGTGCAGCTGCTCCTGCAGAAGCGTGAAGCTGACCGCGTCGGCCGGGACGACCGCCTCGGAGTCCTCGATGAGGTCACCGAACTCGCTGTCGCCGTCCTCGCCCAGCGGGGTGTGCAGCGAGATCGGCTCACGGCCGTACTTCTGGACCTCGATGACCTTTTCAGGGGTCATGTCGAGCTCCTTGGCCAGCTCCTCCGGGGTGGGCTCACGGCCCAGGTCCTGGAGCATCTGGCGCTGGACGCGCGCGAGCTTGTTGATGACCTCGACCATGTGGACGGGGATACGGATCGTACGGGCCTGGTCGGCCATGGCGCGGGTGATGGCCTGGCGGATCCACCACGTCGCGTAGGTCGAGAACTTGTAGCCCTTGGTGTAGTCGAACTTCTCGACCGCACGGATCAGACCGAGGTTGCCCTCCTGGATCAGGTCCAGGAAGAGCATGCCGCGGCCCGTGTACCGCTTGGCCAGGGAGACGACCAGACGGAGGTTGGCCTCCAGGAGGTGGTTCTTCGCCCGGCGGCCGTCCTCGGCGATGATCTCCAGCTCGCGCTTGAGCTTCGGGGCGAGCTTGTCGGAGTTCGCCAGCTTGTCCTCGGCGAACAGGCCCGCCTCGATGCGCTTGGCGAGCTCGACCTCCTGCTCGGCGTTGAGGAGCGGGACCTTACCGATCTGCTTGAGGTAGTCCTTGACCGGGTCGGCGGTGGCGCCGGCCGCGGCGACCTGCTGAGCAGGGGCGTCGTCCTCGTCGTCGTCGGACAGGACGAAGCCGGCGTTCTCCGCGCCCTCGGCAGCCTCGGGTGCCTCGCCCTTACCGGGCGCCGGGGTCTCCTCGGTCACCTCGTCGTCGAGCAGCTCGTCGACGTCCTTCTTGGACGCGGTCTTCTTCGCGGTGGCCTTCTTGGCCGTGGTCTTCTTCGCGACCGTCTTCTTGGCGGTCGCCTTCTTCGCCGCGGCCTTCTTCGCAGGCGCGGACTCGGACTCACCGGCCGACGGGTCCGCCACGGGGGCGGGGGCCGCGGCTGCGGTGGTCTTCTTGACCGTGGCGGCCTTCGCCGCGACGGTCTTGGTGGCGGTGCGCTTCGCCGGACTCTTCGCTGCGACGCTCTTGCGGGTGCGCTTGGGCGCCTCTGCGGCACTGACCATCAGCGTCACACCCTCCTCGTCGAGGATTTGGTTGAGGCTGCGCAGAACGTTCTTCCACTGGGTTGGCGGAATCTGGTCAGCCTCGAAGGCCCGACGCACGTCATCGCCGGCGATCTGCCCATCTGCCTTTCCCCGCTCGATGAGCGCCATCACAGACTCGGACTCGGCGATCTCCGGCGGGAGCGTACGGGATGTGCTGGCCGACACGAACAACCTCTCGGAACGATGGAAACGGCTTCCGACCCCGTCCTGTGTGGATCGGAGCCGACGACCGCCGGTGGGGATGGACCGACGGCGCAGGGGCAACCGGGGAGTTGAACAGCGTCACGAACGCCGCTCGTATTCCCTCCTCGGCTATCACCTCTTAAGTCATCGCGCTTCCCTGAAGAGCGTTACGCCCAATCTGCGTGGCCCGAGTCACACCCCATAACGACCCATTCCCAGTCATATGACATGCAACCCTCCCAAGGTCTCTCGCCGGATCCGGTCGACGACCCGGATCCGGCGATCTCGTGCGCCATCGCCGCGTACGGCGTGCCCTGCCCGGAGGGGTGTGCAGGGCACGGGGGACGCGCGGCGCCTACAGTCCGTACGCGGTCGGGTACGGCCTTCAGTGCTCGCGGGGCGCGGGGACGACGTGGTCCACGGGCGTCCCGGAGCCCTGACCGACGGCCTCGCCGTGGGCGGCGAGGAGCTGCCGCATCGCGGATTCGGCCGCCGTGGCGTCGCCGGATCCGATGGCGTCAACGACCCGCATGTGCTGGCCCACGGACGTCTCGACCGGTCGCTCGCAGCCGCCGCCGGGGCCACCGGAGACGTGCAGGGCGGCGGAGACGATGCCCGAGAGGTGCTCGAGCATGCGGTTGCCGGCGAGCTGCAGCAACAGCGAGTGGAACTCGGCGTCGGCGCGGGAGAAGGTCATGGTGTCGCCCTGGGCCGCGGAGTGGCCCATGATCTCGACCATGTCCGCCAGCCGCTGCTGGATGTCCTCACGGCCGTGGCCGGCGGCGAGCCGGGCGGCGAGGGGCTCGATCGTCCAGCGCAGCTCACACAGCTCACGGCGCTGGTCGTCGCGCTGTGGCCCGTAGGCCCGCCATTCGATGATGTCGGGGTCGAGGAGGTTCCAGTCACTGACCGGACGCACTCGGGTGCCCACGTTCGGGCGGGCGCTGACGAGGCCCTTGGCCTCGAGGACTCGCAGCGACTCACGGACGACGGTGCGGGAGACCTCGAAGCGCTGGCCGATCTCCTCGGGGACGAGCGGGCGGTCGGCGCCGAGATCGCCGGAGACGATCATCTGGCCGAGCTGCTGGACGAGTTGGCCGTGCAGGCCACGGCCGCGACTGCCGGCCGCGCGACGGCCGACCCGGCCGATGTCTGCTTCGGAGCCGTCCCAGACCTGCGAAACCCGCTCGGCACGGTCCTGGCCGGCTGCGTTGTTGGCGTTCGCGGCGTTGGCCGCGTTGGCGTAGGGGTAGCGGTCGAGCTCGCCCGGGCCTGCGAGGCCGGTGTCGCCGGGGCGAGCCGCGGTCATCATGGTGTGCGCAAGGGTACTCACGCATCTTTTGTCGGCGACACCCTGAACACCCTTGAGGTCTTTGGTGAAAAGCACACGAAAGGGTGATCGCCCCCCATCCCCGAATTGACGCTTTATCGGAAAGAAATGCGCTCTCCCAGGCGAGTTGTGGACAGCGGCCACAACAACAGGACGCCAAAACATATGCATTTCTCGATCAGCGGCTGAAGCCACCCGACAGCGTGGGGACATCGCCGCAGACCAGACCGGTCGGCGGCAACACCGTTGCACCGACTAGGGGTTGGTGCGTGAGCCGCATCACGAACAGAGGCACCTTGGTCGATTCCGAACGGACTCTTGACGCGGCCCCTGAACGGCAGGACGACCCCAGGAGAGGCGTTATGGGAAGCGCCGCAGACAATCCCATTGCGGGGGAACGGAATACGCCGACACCCCGCACTCGCGGCGGGGCTCAGTCGGTCGGCAGCGCGCCCAACTGACGCCATGAAAAGGCCACTCGATGGGCAGCGGCGACGCAGTCCACCCAAGGGGGAACGTCGGGGCGAGGGCGGGTGAGCAGGAAGCAGGGCGAGCGGGCCGACGCGTCAGGGGCGTCGGGCGTAGTTCGTTCGGGCCGGGCGCCAGGGAGGTGGCGCCCCGGTCGAGCGGCGCTGCACGACCAGGCGCGCGGACGGCAGCCGGACGCAAGCCGTGGGGAGCGCCGGGCGGCCCGGTAGTGCGAGGCATCGCACCCCTCGTGGGGCGTGAGGCCGGTCGGGAGCTGCGGGGGACACGAGAGGACTCACCCGGCCAAGGTACCGCAATATGTCCTATTGTCTCGCAATTGTTCCAATTTGATGGTTCGCCGTGTCACCGCGGGTGAACTTCGGTCCCACGGTGCCTGTAGCCGCACCCCGGCCTCAGACCTCCGGGCGCAGCATCGGCGGGTTGAGCAACGTCGCCCCACCGGCTCTGAACAGTTGTGCGGGACGGCCGCCCTGACGCGTCGTCGTACCGCCCGTGGGCACCAGGAACCCGGGGGTGCCGGTCACCTTGCGATGGAAGTTGCGGGGGTCGAGCGCGACGCCCCAGACCGCCTCGTATACCCGACGCAGCTCGCCGACGGTGAACTCGGGCGGGCAGAAGGCCGTGGCCAGCGAGGAGTATTCGATCTTCGAGCGGGCGCGCTCCACACCGTCGCCGAGGATCCGGGCGTGGTCGAAGGCGAGCGGGGCCGCCAGCTCGCCCTCCCGGGTGTGGGTGTCGTCCTGCTCCAGGAGGGTCTCGACCGGTGCCCAGCGTGCGCTGTGGGCGTCGCCGCCGGCCTTGGGAGCGGGCAGGTCGGGGGCGAGGACCAGGTGCGCGACGCTGACCACCCGCATCCGGGGGTCCCGCTTGGGGTCGCCATAGGTGGCGAGCTGCTCGAGGTGTGCGCCGTAGACGGGCGACGAGCCCGCCGGGGACTGGGGGTGCAGACCGGTCTCCTCGGCGAGCTCCCGGGCGGCCGCGCCCTCGAGGTCCTCATCGGCCCGGACGAATCCACCGGGCAGGGCCCAGCGGCCCTGGAACGGCGGCTCACCGCGGCGCACGGCCAGCGCGCACAGGGCGTGGCGGCGCACGGTGAGCACGACCAGGTCGACGGTGACAGCGAAGGGCGGGAAGGCCGACGGGTCGTAGGGAGGCATGGGCGTGATCATAGTCGTCCGCCTGACGATAAACAGGTCCGAAGCACCTCAGGAGCCCAGCTGCAGACCGTCCGCCGCGGTCTCCACCACCCCCATGCCGAGTCTGCTGATCCGTACGGCGAACGGCTGCTCCGCGACGCTCAGGCCGGTGAGCTGCAGTGCGCCGAGCGGGGCCGTGGCGGGCGGCCGCACGGACACTGTCCCGGCGGGAACGTCGGGGCGCAGGCCGGCGAGTGCGACCAGTATGTGCACCGCGCCGGCCGCCGCCACGGCTGCGGGGCGGCAGGCTGCCGGATGTGGCACGGGGGCACCGCCGGCGGTGCGCTGCTCCCCCGCGTACATCTCGGGGAGGCGGTACCCGAAGCCGTCCGCGGCGTCGAGGACCCCTTTGGTCAGAGCGCCGGCTGTCCGCTCATGGCCGGCCGCGGCCAGCCCGGCGGCGGCGATCGCCGTTTCGTGGACGCGGACCGCGCCGCTGCGGTGCCCGAACGGGTTGTAGCCGCTCTCCTTGACGCCCAGTCCGCGCAGGCCCCATCCGGAGTCCCTGGCCGGGCTGCCCAGCAGTCCGGCCAGCTGGTCGGTCTGTGCCGCGTCCAGCAGGCCGGGGGCCAGCGCGCCGCCGCCGAGCAGGCCGGTGTCGAGCAGCGAGGCGGTCGTGGAAGCGAGGTGCGGAACAGGTCGCCCGTCGGCGGTGAGCAGGGCGGCGGGGCGGCCGCCCGCGCAGTCCTCCAGCCAGAAGTCCCTGCGGAACCGGGTGCGCAGATCGTCGGCCCAGTCACGTAGCGCCGCCGCGTCGGAGGATCCGCAGGAATCGAGGAGATCGGCACCCAGGAGGGCGGCACGGTGGGCATGGGCCTGGGTCTCGCAGCGGTACGGGCCGCCGGGAGCCGGGTCGGGGACGTAGCCTCCGGAGCCGCCGCCCGGTGGGTCGGTGACGATCCTCAGCCATCGCAGACAGCGCTCCGCTGCGGGGAGGAGCCGCTCCGTCTCACGTTCGGGCAGACCCCAGCGGCGGGCCTCCGCGAGAACGGCGGGGAACAGAAGGGTGGCCTCGATGCCGGTGCAGCTCGGTGGGGCGTGTGGTCCGGCATCCCTGAGCGGCCCGGGGATTCGGCCGAAATCCGCCCCTGGTGCGGCTTGTTGACCACGGGCGAGCGCGCGCAGCGTGCCCGCGGCGAGCCGGGTGCCCAGGGGAAGCAGCATCCGGGCGGCCCACAGCGCCTCGACCGGCGCAAGGCCGCAACGCCAGGGGAATCCACCGGCGACATACAGGTCCGCGGTGGCCGCCGGGTCGCGCATCACCAGGCCGTGGAGATCGTCGAGACTGCCCGCCATAAGTGCGTCGGCCCGAGGGTCGTCGCACTCCACGCGGGCCGCCGTCCAGGGACGCGGCGGCCGGTCGCTGCGCGCCCGCGGGGCGACCGGCCCGGTGCGTGGGCCGGGGATACGGGCGGTACCGGGGCGCCGGTGGTGCCCCGGAGTCCCGCCCGGTCCGCCCTTGTCGTGTTCCAGTCCAGCTCTCAGTTCGATGGTCTGGCGGGCACCCGGCGGCAGATTCAGTTCCCAGCGCAGCAGGCCCGCCGATGCCAGCACATCCGCGGGGCCGGGCGTCGCGGACACCACCGTGTGTACACCGGCCCCGGACCAGCGGAGTCCGGAGCCACGGACCACGGCCCGCAGGCCGGGGCCCGGGAGGCCGACGGCGACGGCACCGAGCTCCGCGAGATCCATGCCCAGCCGGATCTCGACCGGAAGCCGGACGGGCCGGTTGGCGCTGCTGCGGAACGTGATCTGCTCGGTGCCGTCGGCGGACCGCTCCCTCTCCACGTGGATCTCCGGATCCGGCCCGCGCTCGCCGATCCTGCGGATCGTCCCGATGAACCGGGCACGGTCCGCTCCGGCCAACCGGCCCTGGACAACGAGCGGTTCCTCGCCCGCGACCAGCAGTTCGCAGCGGGACAGGACCCGCCGGCCATCGCGATAGAAGCCGTCCATGCCCTGGCCGGTCAGCTGCCCCGACGCCGGGGAGACAGCGAGGGACGGGAGGGCCACACAGATGAGTGAGGAGTGGACGGGTTGCGGTTGTGGGGCCCGGGGCGGGGCCGTGCGCCGCGCTCCGGGCAGCCGGTGCGCCGGCTGAGCAGTGGGGACGATGCCTGGCACGCGCTGTGCTCCCTGGTGAGGTCGGGACTCCCTACGGATTACGCCACTCGGGTGAACGTTCCGAACGGCGCCCAGGTCACGCCGGCCGCGCAGAAGCGGCCCGGTCACCGACGGCTCCGGTCGCCGTCCCGGCCGGCCCTGCGCCTGCTGCGCCCGTCGGTCGTACGGGAGCCCGGGCCCGTGGCACCGCGCGGTCCCCGGGGACGGCCGGCGGGGCCGGGGCGGGCCGGCCCGGGGCGTTTCGTGGGCCGCGGCGTCTCCTCGGCGGCCGGAGTGGTGGAAGGCGTGGGCGCCTCGGTGGCAGCCACCGCCTCTCGGTGCTGCTCGCGCAGGCAGCGGCGCAACGGCTCCGGATCGAGGCCTTCGTTGATGGCGTGGTGCAGCAGCTGAGCGAAGGTGTAGTCGGGGTCGATGGCCAAGGCGCAGCTGAGGGCGACGCGCGCCGAGGGTCCGTCCTCGGTGGACCAGCACACCCAGCCGGCGAGGGTGAGCGGTGCCACCGCGTGTTCGGCATAGCCGCCGGCGCAGCGCCGGGCGAGGGCGCGCCAGAGCCGGAGGACCGGCGCGGCGGCGGAGCCGTCCATCCACTCCGCCGCCCGGTCACGGGTGACCCGGTCCTGGAGGCCGAGAATCAGATCGGCGGCCTCGGCGTCGGTGATCAGTGCGTCGTCGCAGGCGTCCCTGGCCCGGTTGCTGCCCGAGGGGGTGTCCTGACGGAACCGGTGGATCATGGCGCCGGCCAGCTCGAGGGTGTCCCGGCGGACGGCCGCCGCACCGTCCCGCCGGAGCATGCGCGGCACCAGCGCACCGGCTGCCGTGTCCAGCACCTTTTCCTGTTCGGCGGCCCGCGGGCCGGTGCGGGGCCTCAGCCTGGCCTCCATCTCCTTGAGGGAGCCGCGCACCTGCATCCCCGCGTATGCGGCGGCCGCGGCCATCACGGATGTCCCGGGCATGACCAGGGGTGTGCCCTCGGCGGGGCAGCAGCGGAAGTCGGGGCAGCAGTAGGACCAGAAGCGGCCGTTGGAGAGGCAGAGGGCTTCCAGGACCGGTACGTCGAGCGCACCGCAGGCGGTACGCAGCCGCTGGGCGAGGGGGCGGAGCCGGTCCTTGACGTCCTTGCCGCTCTCGCCCGCCGCGGGCTCCTGACAGAGGTAGACGATGATCGCCGCGGGCCGTTCGTCACGCTCCTGACCTGCCGAGATCAGACAGTCGGCGAGCTGGTCGGCAACGTCCGGCCAGTGCGCGCGGTCGGTAGGGATGCCGAGCCTGACCCGGCCGCCGAAGCGTCCGCGCTCGCTGTGCAGAGCGACCATGACCACGCTGTCGTCCGGATAGAAGCCGAGAAGATACGGCAGGGCGTCGGCAAGCTCGGCCGGACTGCGCAGGGTGACCTGGGCGTCGGCGGACGGTGCCGTGGCCTCATCGGTGGGAGCGGTGGAGTGGGAGGGGTCGGACGGGGTCGGGGAGCCGGCGATGTAGGCAGGGTGGGAGAGGGCGGAAGGGTTGGTGGTGTCTGCGGGACCAGCCGGGCCGGCCGGTTCCGCGGTGCTGTTGGGGTCAGTGGGACCAGTAGGTGCGATGCGCCGGGAGGGCCTGGCGGCGCTCGGCGGGTTGGCCGGGGCCGACGGCTTGGGCGGGCGGGGAGAGTTCGAGGGGGTCTGGGCGGACGAGTCGGAGGAGGTGTCGGCGGGCTTGCTGTCGCCGCTGCGCTTGCTCGGGTCGCTGTGCGGATTCATGGCTCGAAGATCCCGCGGCCGGCCGCTGCACCGCGACCCCTGTGGATAACTCTCGGGCGACGAGGTTATCCACAGGTTCGGGCGGGGGTTCGCGCGATGTCAGTGGCATCGGGTTGCATGGGGGCATGAGCAACGAAGATCTGCGTGCCGCAGCCGATGCCGTCCTGACCCGCCTCGTCGGGGATCCGGGCGGCGAGGTCAGCCTGCGGGAGGATCAGTGGCGCGCGATCGAGGCCCTGGTCGCCGACCACCGCCGTGCCCTGGTCGTGCAGCGCACGGGCTGGGGCAAGTCCGCGGTCTATTTCGTCGCGACGGCGCTGCTGCGCGAGCGCGGCAGCGGGCCGACCGTGATCGTCTCCCCACTGCTCGCCCTGATGCGTAATCAGGTCGAGGCGGCCGCGCGGGCGGGGATCCGCGCGCGCACGATCAACTCCGCCAACACCGAGGAGTGGGACACCGTCCAGGCCGAGGTGGCGGCCGGTGACGTGGATGTCCTGCTGGTGAGCCCCGAGCGGCTCAACAACCCCGATTTCCGCGATCAGGTGCTCCCCAAGCTCGCCGCGGCGACGGGTCTGCTGGTGGTCGACGAGGCCCATTGCATCTCCGACTGGGGCCATGATTTCCGGCCGGACTACCGACGGCTGCGCACGATGCTCACCGATCTCCCGCCCGGTGTGCCGGTGCTCGCCACCACCGCGACGGCCAACGCGCGGGTGACGGCCGATGTCGCCGAACAACTCGGGACGGGCGAGGGCTCCACCGAGGCGCTGGTCCTGCGCGGGCCACTGGACCGGGAGAGCCTGAGCCTGGGTGTGCTTCCGCTGCCGGATGCCGCGCACCGACTCGCCTGGCTCGCGGACCATCTGCACGAGCTGCCGGGCTCGGGGATCATCTACACGCTCACCGTCGCCGCCGCCGAGGAGGTCACGGCGTTCCTCCGACATCGGGGGCACACGGTCTCCTCGTACACCGGCAAGACGGAGAACGCGGACCGCCAGCAGGCCGAGGACGATCTGCTCGCCAACCGGGTCAAGGCACTGGTGGCGACCTCGGCGCTGGGCATGGGCTTCGACAAGCCCGACCTGGGGTTCGTGGTGCATCTGGGCTCGCCGTCGTCGCCCATCGCGTACTACCAGCAGGTGGGCCGGGCCGGCCGTGGCGTCAAGCACGCCGAGGTGCTGCTGCTGCCCGGGCGGGAGGACGAGGCGATCTGGAAGTACTTCGCTTCGCTGGCGTTCCCGCCCGAGGAGCAGGTGCGGCGGACCCTGGACGTGCTGGCGGCCGCCGGCCGGCCGGTGTCGCTGCCGGCCCTGGAGCCCCAGGTCGAACTGCGCCGCTCGCGCCTGGAGATCATGCTCAAGGTCCTCGATGTGGACGGCGCCGTGCAGCGCGTCAAGGGGGGATGGACGTCCACCGGCCGGCCGTGGGCGTACGACGCCGAGCGCTATGCGTGGGTGTCACGCCAGCGCGAGGCCGAACAGCAGGCGATGCGCGAGTACGCCACCACGACGGGCTGCCGGATGGAGTTCCTGCGGCGGCAGTTGGACGACGAAGCGGCTGTGGCATGCGGCCGCTGCGACAACTGTGGTGGTGCACGGTTCACCACCGAGGTGTCCGCCGCCTCGCTGGACGCCGCGCGCGGTGAGCTGGGCCGGCCGGGGGTGGAGGTCGAGCCGCGGCGGATGTGGCCGACGGGCCTGCCGGCCGTCGGTGTCGATCTCAAGGGGCGGATCCCGGCGGGCGAGCTGGCCGCGACCGGCCGCGCCCTGGGGCGGCTCTCCGACATCGGGTGGGGCAACCGGCTGCGTCCGATGCTCGCCCCGCAGGCTCCGGACGGCCCGGTCCCGGACGATGTGGCGAACGCGGTGGTCACGGTTCTCGCCGACTGGGCCAAGGGCCCCGGTGGTTGGGCCTCTGGGGCGGCGGAGGCACCGGCCCGCCCGGTGGGCGTCGTCGCGCTCTCGTCGAGCAGCCGTCCGCAGCTGATCCGGTCGCTGGCCGAGCGGATCGCCGCGGTCGGCCGGATGCCGTTCCTGGGCACGGTGTCCTCGTCGGACGACGGTGCCGACGGCAGGATTCCGCGTAGCAACAGCGCCCAGCGGCTGCGGGCCCTGCACGGTTCACTGGGCGTGCCGCCGGAGCTGGCGCAGGCCCTGGCTGCGGCAGATGGCCCGGTGCTGTTGGTGGACGACTTCGCCGACACCGGCTGGACCCTGGCGATGGCCGCCCGGCTGCTGCGCCGGGCGGGAGCAGAGGGGGTGTTTCCGCTGGTCCTCGCCGTACAGGGCTGAGCGCGGTACGCCCCCCGCGGCGGCGAGCGGGGATATTTGGGATTGTTGCGGCGATTCCGGTCATGGGCGGGAATTGCTCGTTGCCGCATGGGTGTGCGACCGCGAGAATTGGAGTTGTTCCCCTTACCGGCCGTCCGTGGTCAGCAGGGCCATGTCGTGGTGCGTACCCGCGCCCGGCCCCCGCCCGACGTGCGGACGCGTAGACGAAGGGAGGAACGTGACCTTCGGCTTCGCCTCGCCCCCGCATATTTCCCCGCCCGCGTCCGCCGATTCCGCCCGACTGGGACGGATGCTGGAGCCCGCAGAATGGGCCTCGGCAGGCATCCCGTTGCTGCGCAACCCCCGTGAGGTCGTCGCCGGCCTGCACGATCGTCATCGCCCGGGGCCGTCGACGGCCATCGTCGCGGTGCTCGATCCGCAGGAGCGGGTGACGGCGAGTGCTTCGTTCACCGAGCTCGCGGCCGCTCCCGACGGCTGGGAGTTCCGCAATGTGCTGTTGGCGCATCTGCGCCGGGTCATCCCGCACGACCTGCGGCTGCGCGCCCCGGTGCGCACCGCCGTGCTGCTCTACTGCCGTGAGGGCGAGTCCCGTTGGACGGAGACGGACGGGGCGTGGATGTGGGGGCTGCGTGACGCCTGCACCCTGCACGGGCTGCGCTGCGGGGCGTACATCACGCTGACCCCGGACCGCTGGCAGGTACTGGGAGAGGGCCGGGGCGGGCGCCGCCCCAGGCCTTCCGCGACGGACGAGCCGCTCGGACAACCGGGCCCCTCGGGGGTGCGGCGCAGGGAGATGCGACGCACGACGGCAGCACGTCCGGAGGCGCAACGTACGGCCGTGAACATTCCGGTGCAGAGCCGGTCGGCGCCGCGGCGTACCGGCGGCGGCGCCCCGGAAGCCCATCGGCACACGGCAGCGCGCTGAGCGGACTGAGCGGGTGGGCTTCCCTGTTCCCGCACGCGGCGGGAGAGCGAGCCGCCCTGCTCGGCACCGCCGTACCGCCCGGGCCTCGCCCGTAGGGTGCGCAGCGAGCCCGACGGCCTCCAGGGCCGACGGGCTGTTGCGAACCGGCAGCGGTCAGGCGTTGGCGCCGAGCACGTCGTTGATCCGCTGCGGGTCACCGCAGACGACCAGCAACGCTCCGGCACGGGCCATCGCCGCGGGCAGCGCCTTGGCGGTGACCTCGTCCGAACCACCGTTGACGGCGACGACCACGACGGGCCGGCCGGTGGCGCGCTCGGCCGCGGCGTCCGCGTAGAACACATCGTCCGCGGCGTTGTGTTGGGCCCAGTAGGACGCCTCACCGAAGGACAGTTCATGCGCGGCCCACGGATGGGTTTCGCCGGTGGTCAGCACCAGGATTTCGCCCGGCGCACGCCCGGAGTCCAGCAGCAGGTCGACGGCCTCGTCGGCGGCGTCGACGGCGCCGTCGGCGGGGGCCGGGATCAGCTGGAGCTGCGTTCCCGCAGCGGTGCCGGGCTCACCGGCAGGCGGCTGCGGGGAGTTGGTGCGCTGCGCCGGCGGAGCGGCGACAGGCCCACGCGGCGGGGCAGCAGGTCCGGGCTTGCCCGGACGGACACTGGACGCGGGAGCGCCGCGCGGAGGCGCGGGGCGGGGACCGGGACCAGGAACGGGGCGGGGGGTCGGCGCGGTACGGCCGGCGGCCGGAGTTGCGCGGGGACCCGGGACACTCTCGTGAATCTGAGGCTCCTCGGGGATGAGAGGCATAAAGGGATGTCTATCAAACGTAAGTGCGGAACATGTCATCGGGTACCGAATTCATGTCCACACCGCTCAGAAGTCGAAGCCGAGTTGGCCACCGGCTTGCAGAGCGGCTGCTTCGGGGGTGATGCGCACCTTCTTCAGATGCCGCCACCGGGGCAGGGCGTCCATGTAGGACCACGACACTCGGTGGTGCGGCGTAGGACCGTACTCCTCCAGGGCGATGCGATGGGTCGGCGAGGGGTAACCGGCGTTTGCCGCAAAGTCGAAGTCGGCGTATGCCAGGCCCAGTTCGGTCATCATCGCGTCGCGTCGCACCTTGGCGATCACGGACGCGGCGGCAACCGCGATACAGGACTGGTCGCCCTTGATGACCGTGCGGACCCGCCATGGCGCGCCCAGGTAGTCGTGCTTGCCGTCGAGGATGATCGCGTCCGGCCGGACCGGCAGCGCCTCCAGGGCGCGTACGGCCGCGAGCCGCAGGGCAGCGGTCATGCCCAGCTCGTCGATCTCCTCCGGTGAGGAGTGCCCCAGGGCATACGACGTGACCCACTCGCCGAGCACATCGCACAGTTCGGTGCGGCGCTTGGGGGTCAGCAGCTTGGAATCGGTGAGTCCGTCGGGCGGCCGGCGCAGACCGGTGATGGCTGCGCAAACGCTGACCGGACCGGCCCACGCTCCGCGTCCGACCTCGTCGATACCTACAACGATCTTGGCGCCCGTCGTGGCGCGCAATGATCGCTCGACGGAATGTGTGGGGGGCTCGTACGGCATGGCGCCAGCCAGGTTACGCCTATTCGGCCCAGCCGTCCGCATCGGATCCGAACCTGGCGGCAAACGGCGTCGGCGACCGTGTGAGCGGGACCGGACGGTGCCGCTACCGGCGGGTATGCCGAAGCGGGCGCGGGTGGGCCGGAGCCGGTAGCGGACGCCGCTGTTCCGTTGACTCACGCGCCCCCGCACGGAGCCGAAGTCACCGCTCGGCGCCGCCTGTTGGAGGGCGCCGGAGCGCACGGAAGCGGGCGCGGACGACCGGCTCGCGACAGGTGAGGAGAGCAAGGGGTGGAGCGGTACGGCGGTGATCAGTCGGCGAGGGCCGGGGACCACGACGGGAGGGGCTCGGTGCCGTCCAGCCACGCCTCGGGCGGGGCACCGGCGCGTCCGGCGGCGGCGACGATGCCACCGACGATGGCGCAGGTGGTGTCGACGTCACCGCCCGCCTGCACCGTGGTCCAGAACGCCTGCTCGTAGTTGCCGAGATGCTGGGCGGCGGCCCACAGGGCGAACGGCACGGTGTCGTGGGCGCTGGTGCGTCGTCCGCAGCCCAGGACGGCGGCGACGGTGCCGGAGTCGGCGTAGTCGAGCATGTCGCGGGCCCGGCGCAGCCCTGCCTCTACGGCGCTGCGCGGGATCAGCTCCAGCACCCCGTCGAGCAGCTTCTCGGGGCCGGTGTCGCGGGTCGGGTCGGCCACCAGGGCGGCCGCGGCGGCGACGGCCATGGCGCCGACGACGGCCTCGCGGTGCTGGTGGGTGGTGTAGGCGGAGATCTCCGCCTGGTGGGTGGCCTGCTCGGGGTCGTCGGCGTACCAGGCGCCGAGGGGAGCGATGCGCATCGCGGCTCCGTTGCCCCACGAGCCCTGGCCGTTGAAGAGCCCGGACGCCAGCTCACGCCAGTCGCCGCCCTCGCGGATCAGCCGCAGCATGCGGTTGACGGCCGGCCCGTAGCCACGGTCGAAGTCGTGGTGGTCGGCGAAGGAGCGGGCCAGGGCGTCCTGGTCGATCCGTCCGTGGGTGGTGAGGACGGTCAGGACGGAGCAGGCCATCTCGGTGTCGTCGGTCCACTGCCAGGGGGCGGGAGGCAGCTCACGGCGCTTGAGGGAGGGGTAGTTCGCGGGGACGAAGAACTGAGATCCGAGGGCATCACCCACGGACAGTCCGCGCAGGCTCGCCAGAGCCCGCTCACAGCGGTCTGCGTCACGGTGGTCGAGGGTCATCGGTGTGCACTCTAACCGGTGGCCCCATAAGGCACGGGTTCACACCAGCGCTCGAAGGGCCGGTCGAGGGTGTAGCGGCCGTCCGGGCCGAGCAGCAGGGTGCGCCATTCCGCGTTGCCGGGGTTGGACAGCGACTCGAAGTCGGCCACCGTCCAGTGGAACCAGCGCATACAGAACAGCCGCATGGTGAGCCCGTGCGTGACGATCAGGACGTTCGGCGGGTGGTGGGGGTCCTCGAAGCTGCGCCACAGGCTCTCCAGGAACGCCCCGACCCGGTCGTAGACGTCGGCTCCGGACTCCCCCTGGGCGAAGCGGTAGAAGAAGTGGCCGTAGGCATCCCGGTAGGCCTTCTGCCGTCGTACGTCCTCGCGGTCCTGCCAGTTGCCCCAGTCCTGCTCGCGCAGCCGGGGTTCCTCGCGCACCCGGACCCTGGCCGGGTCGAGGCGGAGTTCGCGGAAGGTCTGGTGGGTGCGGCGGTACGGGGAGACGTAGGCGGAGACCCGCTCGTCGCCGAACATCTCGCGTACCGCGGCGCCGGCGTCCGCCGCCTGCCGCAGCCCGGACCTGGTAAGAGCGAGCGCATGATCGGGTTCCCGCTCGTACACGGTGTCGTCGACATTCCCCTCCGACTCTCCATGGCGGATGAGAACGATGCGTCGGGGCCGAGCCATGCCGCCAGCCTAGATCGGGTGCCCTGTACATGTCGCACGCTGCCGCGGTCGCAGCTCTGTCGCACATCCGTCCGTTGTCCTTCCCGTCTCCTTCTGCGCGCTTCTGCGCGTTGGTGCGGTCCGGGTGCCAGGGGGCATGGCCGTGGGCCCGTAGCTGTCGGGTATCCATGGCCGGGCCCTGCGGTGGTCTCGACACCCGGGGAAGCGGCCTGGTGGATGCCACGCCGGGCCGTAGGGGCGTACCGGCCGATGGTCGCCGGTCAGTGGGCCGACAGGGCCGGGCGGCCGTCGCATATCTCGTAGGAACGGCCGCTGAAGCGCCGCCGCAGCAGACGGTCGTGGGAGACGACGACCAGCGCGCCGGGCCATGCCGACAGCGCGTCTTCGAGCTCTTCGACGAGGCCGAGCGCCAGGTGGTTGGTCGGTTCATCGAGCAGCAGCAGGTCCGCCGGGCGGGCCAGCAGCCGGGCCAGCGCGAGCCGGCGCCGCTGACCTGCGGAAAGCGCCCCGACGGGCACATGGAGGTCGCGCTCGCGGAACAGGCCGAACGACAGCAGCAGGGCGGTGAGCTCCTCCACATCCCCGGCCAGCCCGCGGCGGAACACCGTAAGCAGCGGTTCGGCGGGACGGGAGACCGGTATTTCCTGCGCGAGGAAGCCGATCCGCCCTCGGCGCAGCACCGTGCCGCGGTCCGGTGTGGTGAGCCCCGCCAGAACCCGGAGCAGCGTGGTCTTGCCGGCGCCGTTGGCGCCGTGGATCAGCAGGCGTTCACCGGCGGCGACGGTGAGGGAGTCCACCGCGAGCCGGTCCTCCACCCGCACGCCGTCGAGCCGCACGAGGGTGCCCTCGGCCTCGCCGACGTCCGGCGCGGCACGGAACCGGAGCGGATCGGGCGGTCTGGGGACGGGATTCTCCCGGAGCCGGCGCAGCCGCTCCTGGGCGTTGCGCACCCGGCTGGACACGGATGCCTGGACGCGGCCCCTGTCCCGGTCGTACGCCATCTTGTTGCCGTCCTTCATGGGCCGGCCCCGGGCGACGCTCCGCGCCGCGCCCCCGGCGAAGTCGGTGAGCTGCGTGATCTGTTCGCACCACTGGGCATGGTCCTGCTCCCAGCGCCGGCGGGCCGCGTCCTTGGCCGTGATGAAGGTGCCGTATCCGCCGCCGTAGCGGACCAGGCTCCGGCGGTCGGCGTCGACCTCGACGAGGGCGGTAGCGATGCGCTGGAGGAAGAGCCGGTCGTGCGAGACGGTGAGGACCGTGCCCCGGTGGGCGAGCAGGGCGCCTTCCAGCCAGTCGAGGGCGGTGGCATCGAGGTGGTTGGTGGGCTCGTCGAGCAGCATGATCTCGGGTGCCGCGGCGATCAGGCAGGCAATCCCCAGCCGGGCCTGCTCGCCGCCGGAGAGGCTGCCGAGCCGTCGGTCGTGGCCCAGCCGCGCCAGCCCCAGGGCGTGCAGTGCCCGGTCGACGCGGGCGTCGGCTTCGTAGCCGCCGCGCAGCTCGAAGACGGTGAGCAGATCGCCGTACTCCTCCAGGCCGGCGGGCGTGGCCCGGTCGAGTTCGCGCTCCAGCGACCGGAGCCGGCGCTCCATCTCCCTGTGCTCCGCCAGCGCGGCGTCGATCGCGTCCTGGACGGTGCGGTCCGGCGGCAGGTCAGGGGTCTGACCGAGGTAGCCGACGCCGCCGTCGGCCCGGAGCACCACCTGGCCTTCGTCAGGCCGCTCGGCGCCTGCGAGGATGCGCAGCAGCGTCGACTTCCCGGCGCCGTTCTCCCCCACGATCCCGACGCGCTCGCCGGGGCGCACCGACAGGGAGACGCCGTCGAGCAGCGGGCGGTCGCCGTAGGACTTGGTGATGTCGTGCAAGGAAATCTGAGTGGGCAATCATCCCCCCGAGGTAAATGCAACCCTCGTTGCATTACGATGATGATGACAGACGGAGTCCGCTAATGCAACTGGAGTCGCAATTGCCCGAGCAGACGGCGCCCGGCAACGGCCGCGAGAGCGGCGGCCCCGCACCCACCCCCGGCACCCGGCGCCCCGGCGGCCGCACCGCCCGCACCCGCGCCGCCGTCCGCGACGCCGTACTGGCCGGCCTCACCGAGCACGGCTATCCCGGCCTGACCGTCGAATACGTCGCCGCCCACTCCGGCGTGCACAAGACGACGCTCTACCGGCGCTGGAAGGACATCGAGGGCCTGGTGGCGGACGCCCTGGACCTTGCGGGGGAGGACAGCTGGGTCCCGCCCGACACCGGGTCCCTGGAGGGCGATCTGCGCGCCCTGGCCCAGGAGGTCGTCACCTCGTTCACGGACCCGGCAGTGGCGGCGTCGGGCTCCGCGATGATCGCCGCCGCCTTCCAGTCGGAGCGGGCGGCCGAAGCCCTGCGCGACTACTACATCGAGCGGTTCGCGCGCTGCGAGGCCCTCGTCGAACGCGCTGTCCGGCGCGGGGAGTTGCCCGCGCCCCCGGACGCTGCGCCGGAAACCCCGGCGGACACCGCCTCCGACGCCACTTCGCACCGCGGCATCGACGCCGGAGCGCTCGTCCGCTCCGTCTCCGCGCCGCTGTTCTTCCGCCTGTTCATCACCCGGGAGCCGGTCGACGACACCGTCGCCGAGCAGGCCGTGGCGGCAACTCTGGCGGCCGCCCGCGCCGGGGCGTTCACGGCCGTCGGCAAGGCCGGGGCATCCCCCGGAGCGGCCCGCTGACCGCGCCGCCCCTCACACCGTCCACGACGGTTCGAGCTGCACCACGTCGCCCGCGATCGCCCGGACATCCGCGGCTATCTGGGCGCGCAGCGCCAGCCGCTCCACCCGCTCGGGCCGGTACTTCCCCCGCTCCGCCGCCGACTGCCACATCGACAGCACCAGGAACTCCTCCCCCGGAGCCCGCCCCAGCATCCCTCGCAGCATGCCCGGCGAGCCCGCCATCGCCGGGTTCCAGACCTTCTCCTGCATCAGCTTGAAGTGATCCACCCGCTCCTGGCGCACCTGGCAGTGCGCCAGCCGCAGGACGTCCACATCACCGAAGGACGGGCGGAAGCCCACCTTCACATCAAACTCGTGCTCGAAGAGCCGGACCTGGGCGTCCTTGTACGTGCCGACCTGGGCGGCCGCCAGCCGGTCGTGCGAGCGCGCCATGAAGGAGTCGTAGAACGCCCGGCTCTCCCAGAAGGCGACCAGATGCGCGACGCCCGGCCGCCCCCGGCTCCACCCCCCGCCCTGCCCTCGGAACCCCGGCTCACCCAGCAGCCCCGCCCATTTCCGCTGCCCCCGCTCGAACCCTCGACGGTCCACAACGGTGAGGCGAATCCACTTGACCAGCACCGCGCCATCGTACGGCCCCAGCATGGACCGGGATCACTGCGCGTCACATTCCCACCACCCCGAACTTCCTTACGGACGCGGATCGATGGGCGTGCAGACCCCGAGCCGCCGTTCCACCGCCTCGGCCGCCTCCAGGCACAGATCCTCCCGGTAGGAGCGCCCGATCAGTTGCACTCCGTACGGGAGCCCGTCCACCAACCCCGTGGGCACGGCCACCGCGGGCACGCCGACGAAACTGGTCGCGGTACACAGCCGCAGTGCGTTCTGCACCTGCTGATAGCTCCCCTCATCCCGCACCTCCTCCCCCGGCGCGAACGGCGGATCGGTGAACACCGGCCCCAGGACCAGCGGATACTCGTCCAGAAAGGCCGCCCAGTCCCGCTGGATCCCCATCCGCACCCCGGTCAGCCGCAGATACTCCGGCAGCTCCACGGGGGCCGACCTCGCCATCCCCCACTCGACATAGCGATGCCCGCCCTCCCCGAGCAACGGCTTGACGGCCGGCCAGGTGGTGGCGAATTCCGTGAGCGTCATCCGGCCGTAGGCGTCAAGCGCATCGTCCAGCCGCGGCACGTCCGCCACTTCGCTCACCTGGTACCCCGCGTCCCGCAGCGCGTCCGCAGCGCCCTCCACGGCCCGGCGCACCACGGGGTGCACGCCGCGGCCTCCGGGGTCCGTCACCATCGCCACCTTGAGGGGACGCCCCAGCGGCGTCCCATAGGGCGGCACCGGCACGGCCCGCGGGTCGCGCGGATCCGCCCCGGCCAGCACCTCGTACGCGAGCCGCAGATCATCGACCGTACGGGCCAACGGGCCGTCGACCACGAGGAACTGGGCGGCGAGCGAGGGGTCGTCCGGCCCGATACGGTGATCGGCGGCGAACCGCCCGTAGGTCGGCTTCAGACCCGCGACGCCGCAGAAGGCCGCGGGAATGCGCACCGAACCTCCGGAGTCGTTGCCGAGTCCGAGCGGGGCCATACCGCTCGCCACGGCCGCTCCGTCGCCGCCACTGCTGCCGCCCGGCGTCACCGCGGCACTCCAGGGGTTCACGGTGTCCCCGAACAGCTCGCTGCGGGAATGGATGCCGGCCAGGATGAGCGTCGGCATGTTGCTGTGTCCGACGGGGATGCCGCCCGCCGCGCGCAGACGCGCCACCGGGGGCGCATCGGAGCGCGCGACAAAGTCACGGAAGCGCTCCGCGCCGTAGGTCGTCGGCACACCTTCGATGGCCGTGGTCTCCTTGACGGTGAACGGCACACCGGCCAGCGGCCCCGGCTCCGCGCCCGCCGCACGCCGACGGTCGACCTCCGCCGCCTCGCCCCGCGCCCGCTCGGCGAGCAGCTGGGTGACGGCGTTGACGGCCGGGTTGACCTCGGCGATCCGCTCCAGATGCGCCTCGACCAGCTCCACCGCCGACACCTCGCCGGTACGTACCGCCGCCGCCTGGGCGCGGGCCGTCATCTTCCACAGCGCGTTGCGCATGTCCTCCCCATTTCATGGCCCGGCCTGCCCTCCTGGGCCGCTCAGACCGTCTCCCGAACGTTCCGATGCACTTGCATCGCTTCGGCATCGTAACCTTGTCACCGATACACACGCATCGAATAACCGGAGTACGAGGTATGCCCAAGCAGGTCGACCACGAGAGCCGGCGCCGGCAGATCGCCGAGGCGGTGTGCCAACTCGCCGACGAGAGCGGCCTGGAGGGCGTCACGCTCCGCGACGTAGCGGCCCGCGCGCAGGTGTCCATGGGCGCCGTCCAGCGCTGCTTCGGCACCAAGGAGGAGATGCTGGTCTTCGCGCTCGGCCACATCGGCGAACGGGTCACCGCGCGGGTGTCGGCCCGGCTCGCCGCCTCACCCGCCCAGTCGGCCCGGACGGCGCTGGGGCACGCCGCGACCGAGGTGTCGCTGCTCCAGGAGGAACATCGCGCCGAAGCACGGGTCTGGCTGGCCTTTGTGGCCCAGGCCGCCGTCAGTCCGCCCCTGGCCAAAATTCTGCGCACCAACTACGCCGGTCTGCAGACGGTGTTCGCGCAGCTGATCGCCGAGGCGTCCGACACCGCCGACCCGGACCGTGCGGCCCGCACCCTCCTCGCCCTTGCCGACGGTCTCACCACCCATGTGCTGATCGGCCACCTCTCCCCCGCCGATGCACTGGACGTACTGGACGGCCAGCTCAACCGCCTCTGGGACGAGCGGACAAGCTGAACCGGCGCCCGTCACCCCCTGACCTGACGGCACTTTTCAGCCACCCCGAGTCGGATACAAACCACGTGTGACCAGGGGCAGTTCACTCCGCCCACGGGGCGTCGGGCGTGGCACGATGGTCAGCCAACGGGAAGCCCCGGGGAGTTGTCCGCGTGGCCGCGCAGGTCGCGCCACGCCCCCGGGAGATGACGGGAGGGAAGTCCGGTGAGCACGCTCAACAAAGGGATCGAGAAGGTCGAGGTAACGCTCAAGTGGGACCCGAGCCCCATCGGGACGCCGGACAATGACCTCGACATCGTCGCGGCGACCTATACGGCCGACGCGCCGCACGGCGAACCGGCCTATCTGGTGCACTTCGACAGCCGGTCTCCCGACGGGACCATCACCCTCAACCGGGACAGCAGGACCGGCCAGGGATTCGGCTTCGACGAGATCATGACGCTGGAGCTGGACCGGCTGGCCGAGAACTACACCCGGGTGATCGTGGGGGTGGCCATCCAGCAGGGCGAGGGCCGCAAGGTCTTCGGCGATATCGCGAACACCGCCGTCCGGATCCGCGAGGGCTACACCGATCTGGTGGAGCACGACTTCACCGAGATCGCAGGGGCGACCGCCGCGACGGTCGCCGAATTCGTCCGGGACGAGGCGGGACAGTGGCGCATCCACCCGGCACTCCGGGGATTCGACACCGACCCGCACGCGTTCACCTCGGAAATGGGCCGCTGACGCACCCCTGGCCGGCGCCCCCGGACGGGCACCACGGCGAAGTTCACGGGCCTGCGCGGGGTGGCAATGCGGAAGAGGGTGCCGACCGGTGGTCGGCACCCTCTCTCACGTGCGGCTCAGCGTCCTCGGCAGATGCTCAGAGGTGCGCCGGACGCCTTCCGGGCGGTGTCAGCTGCAGCCGCTGGTGGACCCGCAGCCCTCGCACAGGTAGCAGCTGCCGGCCCGCTGCATCTTCGTCCCGCAGGAGAAGCACAGGGGAGCGTCGGCGTTGATGCCCAGCTGCATCTCGACGAGTTCGGCGTTGGTGTGCGCCTGCTTGGGGGCCGGGGCGGCGGCGTCCTCGACGATCTTCACCGCCGGGGTGGACTCCTTCACCGACTCCGTCTGACGGGGCGCCGACTGGGCCAGGCCCTCGACGTCGACCTCGTCCTCGGACGGCTCGTACGAACCGGTCTCCAGGTGGCGCTGGCGCTCCTCGACGGAGTGGATGCCGAGCGCCGAGCGGGTCTCGAACGGCAGGAAGTCCAGCGCCAGGCGGCGGAAGATGTAGTCGACGATCGACTGCGCCATCCGCACGTCCGGGTCGTCCGTCATACCGGCCGGCTCGAAGCGCATGTTGGTGAACTTCGAGACGTAGGTCTCCAGCGGCACGCCGTACTGGAGGCCCACCGACACCGCGATGGAGAAGGCGTCCATCATGCCCGCGAGGGTCGAGCCCTGCTTGGACATCTTCAGGAAGACCTCACCGAGACCGTCGTCCGGGTAGGAGTTGGCGGTCATGTAGCCCTCGGCGCCACCGACCGTGAAGGAGGTGGTGATGCCGGGACGGCCCTTGGGGAGGCGGTTGCGGACCGGGCGGTACTCGACGACCTTCTTCTCGGCGACCGGCTCGGGCTTCTTCTCCTCCTCCTTCTTCTTGGCGGAGAGCGGCTGGCCGACCTTGCAGTTGTCGCGGTAGATCGCCAGCGCCTTCAGGCCGAGCTTCCAGCCCTGGAAGTAGACGTCCTCGATCTCCTCGACGGTGGCGGTCTCGGGGACGTTGACCGTCTTGGAGATCGCGCCGGAGAGGAAGGGCTGCGCCGCGGCCATCATGCGGACGTGGCCCATCGGGGAGATGGCACGCTCGCCCATGGCGCAGTCGAAGACCTCGTAGTGCGCCGGCTTGAGGCCGGGGGCGTCGACGACATTGCCGTGGTCGGCGATGTGGGCGACGATCGCCTCGACCTGCTCCGGCTGGTAGCCGAGCCGCTTGAGCGCCTTGGGGACCGTGTTGTTCACGATCTGCATGGAGCCGCCGCCGACCAGCTTCTTGAACTTGACCAGCGCCAGGTCCGGCTCGACGCCCGTGGTGTCGCAGTCCATCATCAGGCCGATGGTGCCGGTCGGGGCCAGCACGGAGGCCTGCGCGTTGCGGAAGCCGTTCTTCTCGCCGAGGCGCAGGACGTCCTGCCAGGCCTCGGTGGCCGCCGCCCACACCGGGTTGTCCAGGTCGTCCATGCGCACCGCGGCACCGTTGGCGTCGGAGTGCTGCTTCATGACGCGCTTGTGGGCGTCGGCGTTCCGGGCGTAGCCGTCGTACGGGCCGACGACCGCGGCGAGTTCCGCCGAGCGCTTGTAGGAGGTGCCCGTCATCAGGGAGGTGATGGCACCGGCCAGCGCGCGGCCGCCGTCCGAGTCGTAGGCGTGGCCGGTGGCCATCAGCAGGGCGCCGAGGTTGGCGTAGCCGATGCCCAGCTGGCGGTAGGCGCGGGTGGTCTCGCCGATCTTCTGGGTCGGGAAGTCGGCGAAGCAGATGGAGATGTCCATCGCGGTGATGACCAGCTCGACGACCTTGGCGAAGCGCTCGGCGTCGAAGGACTGGTTGCCCAGGTCGTCGTCGCGCAGGAACTTCAGGAGGTTGAGCGAGGCGAGGTTGCACGAGGAGTTGTCCAGGTGCATGTACTCGCTGCAGGGGTTGGACGCGGTGATCCGGCCCGACTCCGGCGAGGTGTGCCAGTGGTTGATGGTGTCGTCGTACTGGATACCGGGGTCGGCGCACGCCCAGGCGGCCTCCGCCATCTTGCGGAAGAGCCCCTTGGCGTCGACCTCCTCGATGACCTCACCGGTCATCCGGCCGCGCAGCCCGAACTTCGAGCCGGTCTCGACGGCCTTCATGAACTCGTCGTTGACGCGGACCGAGTTGTTGGCGTTCTGGTACTGGACGGACGTGATGTCGTCACCGCCCAGGTCCATGTCGAAGCCCGCGTCGCGCAGCGCGCGGATCTTCTCCTCCTCCTTCACCTTGGTCTCGATGAAGGCCTCGACGTCGGGGTGGTCCACGTCCAGGACGACCATCTTGGCCGCACGGCGAGTGGCGCCGCCCGACTTGATCGTTCCGGCGGACGCGTCGGCGCCGCGCATGAAGGAGACCGGGCCGGAGGCGTTGCCGCCGGAGGAGAGCAGCTCCTTGGAGGAGCGGATGCGGGAGAGGTTCAGGCCGGCGCCGGAGCCGCCCTTGAAGATCATCCCCTCTTCCTTGTACCAGTCGAGGATCGACTCCATGGAGTCGTCGACGGAGAGGATGAAGCAGGCGCTGACCTGCTGCGGCTGCTGGGTGCCGACGTTGAACCACACCGGCGAGTTGAAGCTGAAGACCTGGTGGAGCAGGGCGTACGCCAGCTCGTGCTCGAAGATCTCGGCGTCCGCCGGGGAGGCGAAGTAACCGTTCTCCTCTCCGCTCTTCCGGTAGGTCTTGACCACGCGGTCGATGAGCTGCTTGAGGCTCGCCTCGCGGGTCGGGGAACCCACCGCGCCACGGAAGTACTTGCTCGTGACGATGTTGACCGCGTTCACCGACCAGAAGTCGGGGAACTCGACGCCACGCTGCTCGAAGTTGACCGAGCCGTCGCGCCAGTTGGTCATGACGACGTCACGAGACGCCCACTCCACCTCGTCGTACGGATGCACGCCGGGTGTGGTGTGAATGCGCTCGATACGCAGACCCTTGCTCGCCTTGCTGCCCTTGGCGCGGGAGCCTCGTGCCGGGCCGCTCGTCGTCTCTGTCATGCCGCCTCCCTGTATACGGGCAAACGCCCATATGTGCGCACGCATTCCGTGGCACGGTGTATGTCTTTCTGATACCGGGACGCCCTGCTCTCGCCCCGACACAGGTCCTGGATGCGCGCCGAGCTCAGTCGGCGGCGGTGGCGGGGACGGGGACGGCCGGTCCGCCGGCCTCCCCATCGGTCCCGCATTCCTGCCCGGGCGGCCCCTGCTCGCGCTGCTCCCGCAGCTCGGCGATGGCCGCCTCGAAGTCCTCAAGCGAATCGAAGGCCCGGTAAACGGACGCGAAGCGCAGGTACGCGACCAGGTCGAGTTCCTGCAGCGGCCCCAGTATGGCGAGCCCCACGTCATGGGTGGACAGCTCGGCACTGCCGGTGGCACGCACCGCCTCCTCGACCCGCTGGCCGAGCTTGGCGAGGGCGTCCTCGGTGACCGGGCGCCCCTGGCACGCCTTGCGCACCCCCGCGATGACCTTGTTGCGGCTGAAGGGCTCGGTGACCCCGCTCCGCTTGATCACCATCAGTGACGCCGTCTCGATGGTGGTGAAACGGCGGGAGCAGTCGGGGCACTGGCGTCGCCGGCGGATCGCCGTCCCGTCATCGGTGGTGCGGCTGTCGACGACCCGGCTGTCCGGGTGCCTGCAGAAGGGGCAGTGCATGACTCTCCACCCTCCTCACCCTTTGATATACGGACGTACGTACGCCATCGGGCCCGGCGTACGGCGACAGACCTGCAGCCGGTCCGTACGGGCCCTTCGGAGCAGCCACCAGCATAGGCGATTCCCAGCCCCTGAGGGACCAGGCACCACAACTTCTGGGCGACCGAACGCATTCAACCACTAGATGTGGTGTCGGCCCGCTTACATCTGCCTACCGCGTGTCGCGGCGGAGACGGGCCGTGCGGTCGCCCATGAGAGTACGGGAAGCCACCCGGCCGGCGGCGCGGTGGGGCCGGGATGACAGAATCGGCCGGGTCGGAACGGCCGGCCGCCGAGGCCTCCGTACGACGACGGCCCGGCCCCCGTCCGCCCGCAAAATCCGGGCGGACGCGTGCGGCCCAGGACCCGAAATACCGCTCGGCCATACACCCAGCCACTTGATCCGGGTAGGCAATCAGCGAATATTTCACTCGAACGTGTGTTTGGCGCAACCTTTCGAAAGCAACTACCGTTGGCTAACTAGGGAGAACATTTCGAGAGGGGCCGACGTGACCACCACCGCAGACAGCGCGACCATCACTGCACAAAGCCACTCCCAGAGCCGGTTCGAGCACCCGCAGAAGGTACAGCGGCCGATGGACGACGCCACGTTGGACTCCGAAGAGCAGAAGCCCGCCCGCGCACTGCCCGGCCGGCCCCCAGGGATCCGGGCCGACAGCTCCGGGCTCACCGACCGCCAGCGCCGGGTGATCGAAGTGATCCGGGATTCCGTGCAGCGGCGCGGCTACCCGCCGTCCATGCGCGAGATCGGCCAGGCCGTCGGCCTGTCCAGCACCTCCTCCGTCGCCCACCAGCTCATGGCGCTCGAGCGCAAGGGCTTCCTGCGGCGCGACCCGCACCGCCCCCGGGCGTACGAGGTCCGCGGTTCGGACCAGGCCAGCACCGCCGCGACGGAGACCGCGGGCAAGCCCGCCGCGTCCTACGTCCCGCTGGTCGGCCGGATCGCCGCCGGCGGTCCGATCCTCGCGGAGGAGTCGGTCGAGGACGTCTTCCCGCTCCCCCGCCAGCTCGTCGGCGACGGCGAACTGTTCGTACTGAAGGTCGTCGGCGACTCCATGATCGAAGCCGCCATCTGCGACGGCGACTGGGTCACCGTCCGCCGCCAGCCGGTCGCCGAGAACGGTGACATCGTCGCCGCCATGCTGGACGGCGAGGCCACCGTCAAGCGCTTCAAGCGCGAGGACGGCCATGTGTGGCTGCTGCCGCACAACTCCGCGTACCAGCCGATCCCCGGTGACGAGGCGACCATCCTCGGCAAGGTGGTGGCGGTACTGCGCCGCGTCTGACCCACCCCTCACGGCCGAGCCCCGGAACCACTGCGCCGGTTCCGGGGCTCTGTGTTGTGCTCCGCGGCCAGGGCCTGTCCGGACGTGATCCGGACAGGCCTTAGTTCTCCGCCGTTTTCGCCGCTGCGTCGATCGCCGCCAACGACCGGCGGACCTGGTTGCGGTCCGTCGTGTACCAGAACTCCGGCATGGACTTGCGGAGGAAGGAGCCGTAGCGGGCCCGCTCCACCCGGGGGTCGAGGACCGCGACCACACCGCGGTCGCCGGTGGCGCGGACCAGACGGCCGGCGCCCTGGGCCATCAGCAGAGCCGCATGGGTCGCCGCCACCGCCATGAAGCCATTGCCGCCGCCTTCCTCCACGGCCTTCTGCCGGGCGCTCATCAGCGGGTCGTCCGGACGCGGGAACGGCACCCGGTCCATCACCACCAGCTGGCAGTTCGCCCCCGGCACATCGACGCCCTGCCAGAGGGAAAGGGTGCCGAACAGACAGGTACGCGCATCCTCGGCAAAGGCGCGGATCAGCTCGCCGAGGGTCTCCTCACCCTGGAGCAGGATCGGCACGTCCAGACGGCCGCGCAGCTCCTCCGCGGCGGCCTGGGCGGCGCGCATGGAGGAGAAGAGGCCGAGAGTGCGGCCGCCCGCCGCCTCGATCAGCTCGGTGAGCTCATCGAGCATGTCCGTACGGCTGCCCTCCCGGCCCGGCTGGGCCAGATGCTTGGCGACGTACAGGATGCCCTGCTTCGAGTAGTCGAAGGGGGAGCCGACATCCAGGCCCTTCCAGGGCGGGACGTCCTCGCCCTCGGTGCCCTCGGGGGCCAGGCCCAGGGAGGCGGCGACCCCGTTGAAGTCGCCGCCCAGCTTGAGGGTCGCGGAGGTGAGGGTCACCGAGCGGTCGTCGAAGAGCTTCTCGCGCAGCAGGCCCGAGACGGACAGCGGAGCCACCCGGAGGGACGCGCCGAAGCGGTCATGGCGCTCGTACCAGACGACGTCGTACTCGGAGCCGTTGGCGATGCGCTCGGCGACGGCATGGACGTTCTCCACCGCGGCGAGGGCCTGCTTGCGGACGGCGTCCTCGTCCTGGACCGACTTGTCGCGGGTCGAGCCGAGCGCCGAGATGACCGTACGGGCCGCGTCCCGCAGCGCCATCAGGCAGTAGCCGAGATCTTCGGGGATCTCCTCGAGGCGGCCGGGCAGGGCCAGCTCCATGAGGCGCTCGAAGGTCTCCGACGCCGTCTGGAGCTGGTCGGCGGCCTTTTCGTTGACGAGCTTGGCGGCCCGGCGGACGGCGCGGTTGACCTGGCCGGGCGTGAGCTCGCCGGTGGCGACGCCGGTGACCCGGGAGACCAGCTCATGGGCCTCGTCGATGATCAGGACCTCGTGCTGCGGGAGGACCGGAGCGCCCTCGATCGCATCGATGGCGAGCAGCGCATGGTTGGTGACGACCACATCGGCGAGCTTGGCGCGCTCCCTGGCGGCCTCGGCGAAGCACTCCGCCCCGTACGCGCACTTCGAGGCGCCCAGGCACTCCCGGGAGGAGACCGAGACCTGGCCCCAGGCGCGGTCGGAGACCCCGGGGGTCAGCGCGTCGCGGTCGCCGGTCTCGGTCTCGTCCGCCCAGTCGCGCAGCCGCAGCAGGTCCTTGCCGAGCTTGCTGGTCGGCGTCGCCTGCTCGAACACGTCGAAGAGGCCGTCCTCCTCTTCCTGCGGGACGCCCTCATGGAGGCGGTGCAGACACAGGTAGTTCGAGCGGCCCTTGAGCATGGCGAACTCCGGGCGGCGGCGCAGCAGCGGATGCAGGGCCTCGACCGTCCGCGGCAGATCACGCTCCACGAGCTGGCGCTGCAGCGCCAGGGTGGCCGTGGCGACCACCACTCTCTCGCCGTGCGCGAGCGCCGGGACCAGATAGCCGAGGGACTTGCCGGTGCCGGTGCCGGCCTGCACCAGCAGATGGGCCTGTTCGTCCACGGCCTCGGCGACGGCTTCGGCCATCGCCACCTGGCCGGGGCGCTCGGTGCCGCCGACGGCGGTGACGGCGGCGTGGAGCAGATCGGGGAGGGAGGGCTTTGTCATAGCGCTGCAAGCCTACGCGGGACCACTGACAGCCGGGTCCGTCACAGCATGTGGAGCGGATTGGGGACGGTGCCGTGCACGGCCGCGTGCGGGCGGTGGGTGCGGTCCCGGTAGCCATCCACGTGCAGACGGTTGCGGTTCAGACACAGCCGCTCGATCCGCGGGGTGAGCAGGTCGAAGGTCTCGTGCCGCTCCTTGAGGGAGGGGAAACGTTCATGGTGGCGCAGGATCTCCGCCCGTACGAGTGACCAGAACTCGGCCTCGGGCACGCCCAGTTGGTCCGCACACAGCGGCGCGAGGTAGCGGAAGACGCCGACGAAGAGGCCTGAGTGGATGAACTGGGTGAGGAAGGCGGGCGGTTCGGTCAGCAGCACCGCCCGTACGTCGTCCGGCATGGAGTCGTGCTCCGGGAGCGGCCGGGAGCTGGTGTTGACGTCGTCGACGAAGTCCTTGACCGCGAGGCGGGTGGGGACGTCCTGCTCGTCGAAGACGACGATGGCGTTCTCGCCGTGCGGGGAGAAGACCGTGCCGTACCGGTAGAGGAAGTGCAGCAGCGGCGGCAGCAGCGCGGCGAACAGCCGGGCCAGCCAGGCGCGCGGGGCCAGACCCGAGCGGCGCACCAGCTCCGCGGTCAGGGCGCGGCCACGGGGATCGGTCTGCAGCAGCGCGGCCAGCGTGCGGGCGCGTTCGCCGGGGTCCAGATGGCCGGTGACCGGCTCGCGCCAGATACAGCCGAGCAGCTCCTTGAACTGGTACGGGACGCCGGGCAGCCGGTCGTAGAGAGGGTGCTCGACGGTGACGGACGCGGTCTCGCCGAGCAGGATCACCCGGGTCTCGTCGCGCAGATAGGGGTCGGCGTCGCGCAGGCCGTGGACCCAGCGGGTGACGGCGGGCGCGGCGAGGGTGCGTTCGGTGGGAAGACCGCGCCAGACGAGGGTGTTGAGGATGGACAGCGGCAGCTTGACCGTCCGGGCCTCGGGCCGGCTGAGGTTGAGGAAGGTGCGGATCGACTGCTGCGGCAGGCGGAGGTCGTTGTCAGTGGGCAGCGCGATGATGGATCTGTCCGCGAGCTGTGGGGCGAAGAGCGGGGCGATGGTCTCGTCCCATTGCCAGGGGTGCACGGGGAGATAGAGGTAGTCGGCGGGGTCGAGGCCCTGGTCGCTGATGGTGCGGGCGAAGGCGTGCCGGGTGGCGGGGGCGAGTTCCTCGCCGTAGAGACGATCGGGGGTGGCGAGGGTGGGGATACCGCGGTAGTGGGCGATGCTGTGGTGCGCGGCGAGCCAGGGCAGGCGCCGGGCGGTGCGGGCCTCGGGGGCCCAGGTCGCCGCGTCGGTGGCGGAGAAGCCGAGCCTGCCCTTGTTGGCGACGAGCCAGGGGTGGCCGGTCTGGTGGCCTTCGAGGGAGGCGTAGTCCAGGTCGGCGAGTTCGGCGGCGCTGAGCGCGCCGGCGTCGAGGCGGGTGTCGGCGGCGAGGGTGGCGGTCAGCTCGCGGATGAGGTGGCCGGTGGTGTCGCCGGACAGGCCCAGCACGGCGTCGTGGGCATGCGTGAGGAAGTGGAAGGGGTCCGTGTCCGGGGTGATCGAGTCGGGGTCGACGCGCCAGTGGCCGTAGGCGCCGCGTCGGGCGCGGAAGCGGTAGACCAGTGTGTCCGTGACCGGCAGGCGGTATTGCGGGGTGCCGTCGGGGGCGGTGCCGTCGGGCTCGGGAGTGAGGACTTCCTCGTAGGCGAACTCCGCCAGGGTCTTGGCGAACAGTCGGCGCGCGGCGTGCTGCCAGGCGCGGTGCGAAGGCTGGGGCTCAGGAGACAAGGCGGGACTCCTCGAAGCGGGACCGCCCCGGCTCGTACGGGGGACAACCGGGGCAGCGCGGTGGACGGCGGACCGGAGCGGGGCCGTCGAGAGACGGCCCCGCGGTCAGAGCAGGTGGCGGCGGGCCCGGTCGCGGACCATCAACGCCGCGCGTTTCTCGGGCAGTTCGATCTCGTCGGCGTAGCGGAACCCCGCACTCAGGAAGGCCGCGACGGAGGCGGTGTTGCGCAGATCGGGCTCGGCGACGACCCGTGTGCACTGCGGGCGGTGGTCGAGGACGAGATCGGCGGTGGCGCGCAGCAGGGTGCTGCCCAGCCCGCGCCCCCGGTCGCCGGCCCCGCCGATGAGCAGATGGACACCGGTGTCCTGGGGCCGGGCGGCGTAGTGGCGGGCGAGGGGGTCGAGGTCGGCGCGGTAGATCTCCCAGTAGCTCATCGGGACCCCGGCCAGCACCCCCAGGCAGGGCACGCTGCGGCCGTCGCCGTCGAGCCGGCCGCGCAGATGGGCGGCGGTGGTCTCCGGCGGGCCCGCCAGCTCCCAGAAGGCCGCGACGGCCGGATCGTTCATCCAGCCCGTGATCCGGTCGAGATCGCGGTCCGGCCGGACGGGCACGAGCGCGAACGGCCCGGCGGAGGTGTCGGCCGCTCCCCAGCCCGCCAGGTTGTCGAGCAGCGGGCCGGCGGCCGGGGCGGGCGGCCGCCGGCCGTCGTCGGACAATGCGCGGCATTCCGGCGGCAGCCGTCGGCCAAGGGGGTCGGCGGAGCTCAAGCTGAGGCCGGGGTCGGTGGGTGGCACGGCGACGCTCTCCTCTCGTGGCCGCGTGCCGCGTGGCCGTATCGGTCGCGGGGCGCCGGCGCCGGGGGCTGGATGCGGGGGTCTGCTGTCGGGGGTCGTGAGGGGCGGCTACGGGGCGAGGGGGCTGGGGAGGGTGACGTAGACGGACTGGGTTTCTACCGGGCCGACGAGTTCGTCCAGGCCGTGCAGCCGGGTCGCCAGATTCGCCTTGCAGCGCAGGGTGCGGGCGGCCAGCAGCTGCTCCGGGAGCGGCGAGCGGTGCGCCGGCGGGGCCGCGGCGGCATCGGCGAGGAACCGGCGGAAGGCGGCGAGCAGGATCTCCTCGCGGACCAGGCGCTGGGAGCCGAAGGCCCCGATGAGGCCGAGGACGTTGTTGATGCCGAGGTAGTAGGCGAAGCGTTCATCGGTGACGTCGTCGGCGACGAAGGTGTCGCTGGCCGCGCCGATGCCGGGCAGCCGTCGTTCCAGTTCGGCGCGGCGCGAGGTGCGGAAGTAGTAGCCCTGGTTGTCGCGGTAGCGGCCGCCGACCGGCCAGCCGTCGGGGTCCAGCAGCACCACGGTGTTCTGCTGGTGGGCCTCCAGCACGATGCCGGCCGTGCCGTCGAGCCACAGCACGGGCCGTACGACCGCTTCGAGGTAGCGCAGGAACCACTCGGTGGCCACCGCGCCGAGGGGGCGGCCGGTGCGGGCACTGAGCGTGCCGACGAGATCTTCGAGCCGGGAGCGTACGCCGGAGCGGCCTTGCCAGGGCCGGGGGGAGGTGAGGCCGGCGATGCAGACGGCGTCGTCGGTGGTGCTGAAGGGGTTGTGGCGGATGACGACATCGAGGCCCTGTACGGGCGCGCCGTCGGGGCCGTCGACGGCGAGATAGGCGGGGTCGCGGACGATGTCGAAGCCGGGGTGGACGGTCTGCCACTGCTTGGCGAGGCCGGTGCGCAGCAGCCGGTGCACCTCGACACCGCGGGCCAGCTCCTTACGGAGGTTCTCCCGCCGGGAGTTGGTGATGCGCAGCCCGAGGGAGAGCTTGAGCATGGCGTCCGCGTCGGGGCGGTAGACCGTCCGGACGGAGGAGGTGGGGTGCCAGAGCGGGCCGTGGGCGCCGAGATCGTGCAGCAGACCGGCCTCGCGGAGGGCGGCGATGTCGGGACGGTCGGCGAGTTCCCTGGCCTGCCAGGGGTGCAGCGGCAACGGCACGGTGTCGTCGGGGAGCCGGCAGTCTCCCCCGGCGAGGCCCCTGGTGAGCTGCTCGGCCGGTACGGGCTTGCCGCGCTCCGTCCAGGCGGAGTCGGTGGCCAGGACGGAGCGGTGCACGGCCATCCAGTGCAGCGGGAAGGCACCGCGCAGTTCGGGCGAATAGGCGCGGGTCTCGGCCTCGGAGAGACCTTCGCGGCTCTTGGGTGTGGGGTGCAGCGGGTGGCCGAGGAGGAGGGACTGTTCGGCTTCGAGGAAGAGGGCGCCGTGGTCGTCGGCGGGCCGGGCGCGCCGGTCGGTGAGGAAGACGGCGACATTGCGGACGGAGTTGGCGACCCGGCCGACGAGTTCGGCCCCGACACCGTCCGGTGCCTGCTGCGGCGCGCCGGCCGGCGCCGGACCCTGCTCGCCGTCCGCCACGCGGTGCTCACCGCCGTCGGAGGCCCGCCGGTCGCCGTGCGCGGCCTCCCGGCGCAGCAGCGCGGCGAGGGTGACGGCATCCAGCGGGGCGGCGCCGGGAGGGGCACCTTCGAGGGTGGGGGCGCCCAGGCGGTGCCAGCCCGTGGGTGACCAGTAGCGGACGGGGATGATCAGGGCGCTCGCGGCGGCCTGCAGCGGGAGGCGCAGCCGGCCTTCGGCCGGGTGGTGGGGTCCGCTCTCCCGGAGCCAGCAGCGCAGGAGGTGCTCGATGCCCGCGGCGTCGGCGGCGACCGCCGGATCCGGGTGGTCGAGCGGGTCGTGGTCACCGCTGCGGGCGTGGTCGGCGGGGCCGGGGACGCCATGAGGAACGGCCCGGTCCGGGGGCTCATGGGGCTGCTGGTGGCAGGTCTCGTCCGGGGCGCGCCGCTGCTGGCGCGGTACCGATTCGATGGTGCCCGCGCCCTGGTGGGCGGGGACGCGCTCGGCGGGCTGGCCGCCGTCGGGGCCGGGGCGTTCGTTCATGGGGTGGTGCCTCGCATTGTCGTGGGGGACGAGCCCGTCGGCCCGGGGGTGGTGCGGACCGCCGCCGTGAGGGCGTCGGCGAGGCGGTCGAGGATCGCGTCCGCCTGTTCGTCGGTGATGGTCAGGGGTGGCAGCAGCCGGACGACGGCGGAGTGCCGGCCGCCCAGTTCGACGATCAGGCCACGGTCCAGGCAGGCGTCCCGGACGGCGGCGGCGAGCCCGGGGTCGGCGGGGCGGGCTCCCGTGGCGTCGGGGGCGGCTTCACGGTCGACGAGTTCGACGCCGAGCATCAGGCCGCGGCCGCGGACCTCGCCGATGCAGTCGTGGGCGGCGGCGAGGGAATCGAGCCGGGTGAGCATCCGGGCTCCGAGCTCCCCGGCACGCCGGTCGAGGCCGTTCGCCCGGACGTAGGCGAGGGTGGCGGCACCGGCGGCCATGGCGAGCTGGTTGCCGCGGAAGGTGCCGGCGTGGGCGCCGGGCTGCCAGGAGTCCAGTTCCTCGCGGTAGACGATCACGGCGAGCGGCAGACTGCCGCCGATCGCCTTCGACAGCACGATCACGTCGGGCACGATGCCGCTGTGGTCCACCGCCCAGAAGGCGCCGGTGCGGCCGACACCGGTCTGCACTTCGTCCACGATCAGCGGGATCTGCCGGGCGGCGGTGATCTCCCGCATCCGCCGCAGCCAGCTGTCCGGTGCGGGGATCACCCCGCCCTCCCCCTGGACGGGTTCCAGGATCATTCCGGCCGGGTGGGGCACCCCGCTCTTCTGGTCGTCCAGCAGGCTCTGCGTCCAGCGCGCGGCGAGTTCGGCGCCGCGCTCGCCGCCGGTCCCGAAGGGGCAGCGGTAGTCATACGGATAGGGCAGCCGGACCACGCTGGTGTGCTGCGCTCCCCCGGAGGCGGCGAGCGCCTCCGCGGTCATGCCGTGGTAGGCGCCGGAGAAGGCCATCAGACCGTCCCGCCCGGTCGCGGTGCGGACGAGTTTGAAGGCGGCCTCGACGGCGTCCGTGCCGGCCGGGCCACAGAACTGGATACGGGCCTTTTCGGCCAACTCTCGGGGCAGCGTGGCGAAGAGCTCGGTGGTGAAGGCGTCCTTGACGGGCGTCGCCAGGTCGAGGACGTGCAGCGGCGCGCCGGAGTCGAGGACCGTGCGGATCGCTTCGAGCACCACCGGGTGGTTGTGGCCGAGCGCCAGGGTGCCGGCGCCGGAGAGACAGTCGAGATAGCGCCTGCCGTCGGCGCCCTCGATGGTGAGCCCGCGGGCGCGGACCGGGACGATGGGCAGCGAGCGCGCATAGGTGCGGGCAGCGGACTCACGCAGGGACTGCCGGCGCAGGATCCCCTCGTGGGCCGGTGCCGCCGGCACGGTTTCGGTCAACGCCACGGCAGTTGTGTCCTCCTGCTGGTGAGCTGCTGAAGGCCGCGGGCCCTGCGGGCGGCCCGGCCGTCCCCCGTCCGTACCAACGACGGTGGCGACGCGGGATCACGGTTGTCGCCAAGATCCTTGGCGGCCTGGAACCGGGGACCCGAGTACCGCCGTCCCCATCGTCACCGGCATAGTGGGGTGTTGCGCCGGGATCTTGAGGTTCATGACAAAGAACGGGACCGGCGCAAAATCAGCTCACGTCACACCGGCTCAGTCCGATTCACCAGGGGGAACTCACCCATGCGATCCATACGTCGGCCAGTCCTGGCCGCCGCCGCTCTCACCGCCGTCATGGCGCTGACTGCCACCGGCTGCGGGCCGGAGGGCGACAACGCGGACGCCAATCCCAGCCAGTCCGCGGCCCAGGACACCACGGGCGGGGGTGACTTCAAGATCCCTCAGGAGATCCAGGACAAGCTCAAGGAACACGGCGTCGACCTGGACAAGTGGAAGAACGGCGAGTGGAAGAACTGGGACCGGGACAAGTGGCTCCGGGAAGCCGGTGAGTTCATCAACCCGATCATCAAGGACTTCTGGGACAAGGACAAGATCGACAAGGTCAAGCCGCCCCAGGACCCCAGCAAGCCCGAGGACATCTCCGAGGACCAGGGCAAGACCGACCCCGAGCCGGCCGCCGTCCCGGCTCAGGCCGTCAAGACCCCGTACACCTCCACCGCCCCCGGCGTGGGCCTGCTGCTGTTCAGCACCCCGAAGGGCGAGTCGCGTTGCTCCGCCACCGTCGTCAAGGACCCGGCGCACCCCGGTAAGTCCAACCTCGTGTGGACCGCGGCGCACTGTGTGCACGCCGGCAAGAGCGGCGGCTGGTACCGCAACATGATGTTCGTGCCGAACTTCAACAAGACCGGCGGTTCCGCGGGCCAGTTGAAGAACAAGCCCTTCGAGGACCGGGTCCCGTCGGGCAAGTGGTGGGCGGACGACATGGCGACGTCCCAGCAGTGGATCAAGGCCGGCGGCGCCGTTCCGGGTGTCCCGATGGCTCCGTACGACTACGCGCTGATGCATGTGAAGCCGGAGCAGAGCACCGGCGGCAAGTCGCTGGAGGAGATGGCCGGCGGCGCCTACAAGGTCGACTTCAACGCCCCGGCGATGGCCAAGATCCCGAGCCTGACCGCGCAGGGCTACCCGGCCGAGCCGCCGTTCGACGGTGCGGCGCAGCAGCAGTGCACCGACAAGCCGACCCGGCTGTCGATGGACGCCAAGAAGCCGACCATGTACCGGATCGGCTGCACCATGACCGGTGGATCCTCCGGTGGCCCCTGGTTCGTCAAGGGCGCGGACGGCAAGCCGGTGCTGGTCTCCAACATGTCGATGGGGCCGCGTCCGGCCCGCTGGTCGGCCGGCCCGCACCTGGGCCCCGAGGCCAAGACCCTCTTCGACAACATGAGCAAGAAGTGGGCGAGCAAGCAGTAGCCGCATGAGGTGGGTGGTGCCGGGACGGCACCACCCACTGCGCCCATGGGCAGGACGAAGGCCCGCCCCCGGTCTCCCGGGGGCGGGCCTTGTGTCTGCTGTGGCGGAGCCGTCAGGCAGCCGGCACGAACGGCTCGAACTCGGCGGCCAGCTCCTCGTGCACCCGTGCCTTGAGGACCGTGCCGTCCGCGGTGTGCTCCTCGGAGATGACCTCGCCCTCGGCGTGGGCCCGCGAGACCAGGGCGCCCTGGGTGTAGGGCACCAGCACCTCGATCTCGACCTGCGGGCGGGGAAGTTCCTCGTCGAGCAGGGTCAGCAGCTCCGCCATGCCCTGGCCCGTACGGGCCGAGACCGCGAGGGCGTGCTTCTCCTGGCGCAGCAGTCGCTGCAGCACCAGCGGATCGGCCGCGTCGGCCTTGTTGACCACCACGATCTCGGGCACGTCCGTCGCGCCCACCTCGCGGATCACCTCACGGACCGCGGCCAGCTGCTCCTCCGGCACCGGGTGCGAGCCGTCGACCACATGCAGGATGAGATCGGACTCGCCGACCTCCTCCATCGTGGAGCGGAAGGCCTCGACGAGGTGATGCGGGAGATGCCGGACGAAGCCGACGGTGTCGGCGAGGGTGTAGAGCCGTCCGCTGGGAGTCTCGGCCCGCCGGACGGTCGGGTCCAGGGTGGCGAACAGGGCGTTCTCCACCAGGACGCCGGCGCCGGTGAGGCGGTTGAGCAGGGAGGACTTGCCGGCGTTGGTGTAGCCGGCGATGGCGACCGAGGGGACCTTGTTGCGCCGGCGTTCCTGGCGCTTGATGTCCCGGCCGGTCTTCATCTCCGCGATCTCCCGGCGCATCTTCGCCATCTTCTCGCGGATCCGCCGCCGGTCCGTCTCGATCTTGGTCTCACCGGGACCACGGGTGGCCATACCGCCGCCCGCCGAACCGGAGCCACCGCCACCCATCTGCCGGGAGAGCGACTGACCCCAGCCACGGAGCCGGGGGAGCATGTACTGCATCTGCGCCAGCGCGACCTGCGCCTTGCCCTCCCGGGACTTGGCGTGCTGGGCGAAGATGTCGAGGATCAGGGCGGTCCGGTCGACCACCTTGACCTTGACGACATCCTCCAGGTGGATCAGCTGGCCCGGGGAGAGCTCACCGTCACACACCACGGTGTCCGCCCCGGATTCGAGCACGATGTCCCGCAGCTCCAGGGCCTTGCCCGAGCCGATGTACGTGGCCGGGTCGGGCTTGTCACGGCGCTGGATGACACCGTCGAGCACCATGGCGCCGGCGGTCTCGGCGAGGGCGGCGAGCTCGGCGAGCGAGTTCTCCGCTTCCTGGACCGTGCCCGTGGTCCAGACGCCGACGAGCACCACCCGCTCCAGGCGGAGCTGCCGGTACTCGACCTCGGTGACGTCCTCGAGCTCGGTGGAAAGGCCCGCTACACGGCGTAGTGCGGCACGTGCCGAGCGGTCGTACTGGTCGCCGTCACGCTCCCCGTCGATCTCGTGGCTCCAGGCGACGTCCTCTTCCATCAGGGCGTTGGCCCGAAGGCTCTCGGGGAGGCGCTGCCGGTCCTGCGGAAGGGAAGAAGAGGAGGTCATTTGATCCTTCGCGTCGTTGGGAAGCCCTCACGGGGACCTGGTGGTCCCGCCGGGACTGTCGTCATGGCGACCGTCGCGGTGGTCCCGCGGCCGTCGCTGATGTCAACGTCCGAGCCGTCCGGGAGATTCCCGGGCCGGGACGGTGCCGACCTGACGATGGTCCCACGGCCGGAAGGGGCCGTCACGCGGGTTTTCCGGGGTGTCCGGCGGCTCCCTTGGGTCCCCCGGGTGTCGGGGCGGCTCCCTTGGCCCCGTGGCCGGGGGCGGCCCCCTTGGCCCCGGGCTTGTCCGCGCCCTTCCTGGGCGCCCATTGCGGATGCCCCGGCATCGGCGGGGTCCGGTCCCCGTAGAGCCATCCCTGGAAGAAGGCCGTGAGGTTCTCTCCGGAGATCTGGGAGGCCAGCTGGATGAAGTCGGCGGTGTCGGCCACACCGTCGCGGTGCCGGGTCACCCACTCGCGTTCGATCCGGTCGAAGGCGGCGGGGCCGATCTTCTGGCGAAGGGCGTAGAGGACCAGCGCGCTGCCGTCGTAGACGATCGGGCGGAAGATGCTGATCTTCTGTCCCGGGCTGGGAGTCTTGGGCGCGGCGGGCGGCCCGCCCTCGGCGCGCCAGCCGTCGGACTGCTCGTAGGCGTGGCGCATACGGGCGTCCAGAGAGGCCCGGTGGCCGCCCTTCTCCTGGGCGTAGAGGGCCTCGTACCAGGTGGCATGGGCCTCGTTGAGCCAGACGTCGGACCAGCGGCGCGGGCTGACGCTGTCGCCGAACCACTGGTGGGCCAGCTCGTGCACCATCACGGACTCGACGTACCAGGCGGGCAGATGGTCGGAGGTGAACAGGCCCTTCTCGAAGAGCGACAGGGTCTGGGTCTCCAGCTCGAAACCGGTCTTGGCGTTGGCGATCAGCACCCCGTACGCCTCGAAGGGGAAGGGACCGATCTTGCGCTCCATCCAGGACACGTGGCCCGGGGTCTTGGCCAGCCAGTGCTTGAGCGCGGCGCGGTGCGCGGTCGGTACGACATCGCGGAGGGGCAGGCCGTGCGGCCCGTGGCGCAGCAGCACGCTGGACTTCCCGATGGAGACCTGCGCCAGCTCCGTGGCCATGGGGTGGGTGGTGCGGTAGGTCCAGGTGCGGCGCCCCGCGCGGGTGCCGGGGCGCAGGGGCAGCCCGTTGGCGACGGCGGTCAGCTGCTGGGGCGCGGTGATGTGGAAGGTGAAGAGCGCCTTGTCGGAGGGGTGGTCGTTGCAGGGGAAGACGCGGTGTGCGGCGTCGGCCTGGTTGGCCATCGCCAGCCCGTCGGAGGTGCGGATCCAGCCGCCGTCGTTCTTGATGCGGGGATCGCTGGTGTGCTCGACGGAGATCTTCAGCTCCTGGCCCCGGGAGATGTGGGAGGGCGGGGTGAGCACCAGGTCCTCGCCGTGCTGCTCGTGCCGGGCGGCCTGGCCGCCGATCTTCACCGAGCGTACGGCGCCGCGGGCGAAGTCGAGGTTGAGGTGGTCGAGCTCGCCGGTGGCGCGGGCGGTGATCTCGGTGGTGGCGTTCATCGGCCGGTCGTTGTGGCCGGAGTAGTCCAGGGTGACGTCATAGGACGTGACGTCGTAGCCGGTGTTGCCGAGAGTGGGGAAGAGCCGGTCGCCGAGGCCCTGCGGCCCCACGGCCGGCAGCTCGGCCACGCCGAGGGTGACCAGGCCGGCCAGCCCGAGGGCGGCGGCCCGCAGGCCGGTCCGCCGGCCCCGCCTGCTCGGGCCACGGGGCAGGGCGGGAACGGGGCGGTCGGGGTCGCGGGACGGGCGGCGCAAGGGAAGGGACATGAACTACGGCTACCAACGCGGCCCCCTCCCCCGCGGGTGACGGGGCAAACGGCACCCGAACGGGCGGCGGATCGGGCACCCGTCTTACGCCGCCGGGCGGAGCAGCTCCCGATGGGCCGTCAGATGCCGTCCCCCTGACCGCTTCAGGGACGCAGGGCCGCGGGCTGCCGGGCCCGGCCCGCGCGCAACACATCGAAGACGCCGGGCACTTGGCGCATGGCGCGCATCAGGGACGGCAGCCCGGCGGCGTTCGGCAGATGCAGCGTGTAGGTGTGGCGGACCCGCTGCTCGTGCGGGGGTTCGACGGCGGCCGACACCACGGCGGCGCCCTGGGAGGCGATGGCTTCGGTGAGGTCGGCAAGGAGGTGCGGCCGGCTGAAGGCCTCGGCCAGGAGGGTGACCCGGCAGCCGTGGCCCCCCTGGTCCGCGCCGCGCCAGCGCACCCCGACCGGCGGCCGGCCGGTGGCCGCCATCCGCGCCACGACGGGGCACAGGGCGCGGTGCACGGTGACCGTGCCGCCGCGTACGGCGAAGCCGGTGACGGCGTCCGGCGGCACCGGGGTGCAGCAGCCGGCCAACCGGACCGCGGCACCGGGCAGATCCGCCACCGCGAGGACCGAGGCGGGGGCGACCGGCCCCGCTCCGGGGCGGTCCTGCCCCACGGCGCCGCGGTCGGCGGGAGGCGCCGCGCCGAACCCCTCGCCGGGGCCTGCCGGGCGGGCGCAGGACTCCCGTGGCCCGGCCAGCCACCGGGCGATGGCGAGCCGGGCGGCGGGGGTACGGGCGTGCTCGAGCCATTCGGGCGAGGGGCCGGCCGCGGAGTCCGGAGCCATCAGCAGCTGCAGGCTGTCGCCGTCGCGCAGGACGGTGGAGAGGGTGGCGAGCCGGCCGTTGACCCGGGCGCCGATGCAGCAGTGCGCCGCCTCGCCGTGCCGTTCGTACGCGGCGTCCACGCAACTCGCCCCGGCCGGCAGACCGATGACACCGCCCGTGCCGCCGGACGGACCGTCCGGTGGGGCGTCGGTGCAGAAGACGGTGATCTCCCGGTCCTGGGCGAGATCGTCGCGCAGCGAGGTCCAGAACGTGTCCGGGTCGGGGGTGGTGCGCTGCCACTCCAGCAGCCGGGAGAGCCATCCGGGGCGGGTCGGGTCGGCCCGCTCGCCCTCGGGGGCGTCCACGCCGTCCGTGGGGGCGTAGGGGTTGCCGAGCGCGATCACCCCGGCCTCGGCGACCCGGTGCATCTGGTGCGTACGGATCAGGGTCTCGGCGACCTCCCCGGACGGGCCGGTGACCGCGGTGTGCAGCGACTGGTAGAGGTTGAACTTGGGGGCCGCGATGAAGTCCTTGAACTCGGAGATGACCGGGGTGAAGCAGGTGTGCAGTTCGCCGAGGACGGCGTAGCAGTCGGCGTCCTCGGCCACCAGCACCAGCAGCCGCCCCAGGTCAGCCCCGGTCAGCTCCCGGCGCGCGAGACGCACCCGGTGGACGGAGACGAAGTGCCGGGGCCGGACGAGGACTTCGGCGTCGATACCGGCCTCGTCGAGGACCGAGCGCACCCGCAGCGCGAGGGCGGCGAGCGGATCGGGCCGGGCGGTGTACTCCATGACCAGGGCCCGGGTGGTGGCGTACTCCTCCGGATGCAGGATCGCGAAGACCAGGTCCTCCAGCTCGGCCTTCAGCGCCTGCACACCGAGGCGTTCGGCGAGCGGGATCAGCACATCGCGGGTCACCTTGGCGATCCGGGCCTGCTTCTCGGGGCGCATCACGCCGAGGGTGCGCATGTTGTGCAGCCGGTCGGCGAGCTTGATGGACATCACCCGGACGTCGTTGCCGGTCGCCACCAGCATCTTGCGGAAGGTCTCCGGCTCGGCGGCCGCACCGTAGTCGACCTTCTCCAGCTTGGTGACCCCGTCGACGAGATAGCAGACCTCGTCGCCGAACAGGTCCCGCACCTGGTCCAGTGTCACTTCCGTGTCCTCGACGGTGTCGTGGAGCAGGGAGGCGGTCAACGTCGTGGTCTCCGCGCCGAGTTCGGCGAGGATGAGGGTCACCGCGAGCGGGTGGGTGATGTACGGCTCGCCGCTCTTGCGCAGCTGCCCGCGGTGCGAGGACTCGGCGAGCAGATAGGCCCTGGTGAGGGTATCCAGGTCGGCGTCGGGATGGTGGCCGCGGTGCACCTTGGCGACGTGTTCGAGGGCGTGCGGGAGGCCGTCGCGCGGGGCCGGGCCGAGCAGCGCGGCGCGGCCGATGCGGCGCAGCCCTCTGAGTTCCAGTCGGCGGCGGCCGCGCTTGCGGCCCGCTGCTCCAGGATTACCAGGGTTAGTGGCCTCTGCGCTCATGGGCACCTCCGGCAGCGTCGACCGGCGGTGGGGCGCGTCAGTTCGGGCGTCCGGGCCGGTGCTTGATGCTACCGAGCCCATCACGCACCGCTGTCCACCTCTCGCTCAGCGTGATACGGATCACCCGTTCGAGCGAATCTTTTGGCCGGAACCGTTTCTCGAACAGGGCCCGGGATCAGGGAACGCCGCAGGTCGCGTCAGGCGAGCGCGGCGGCCAGCCAGGCGGCGTCGAAGGTGCCCTCGGCGACGATCTCGGCCGGGCCGGTCATCTCGACCGTGCCGTCGGGCTGCTCGGTGATCGAGAGGCTGCCGCCGAGCACATCGACCGTGTAGGTGACGGGCACGGCGGTCTCGGCGGGGTCCAGACCGTCCCGGCGGGCCGCGGCGACGGCGACCGCGCAGGCGCCGGTGCCGCAGGAGCGGGTCTCACCCGAACCGCGCTCGTGGACCCGCATCGCCACATGGCGCGGACCGCGGTCGACGACGAACTCGATGTTCACGCCCTGGGGATAAACCGACGCTGGGCTGAACGGAGGTACGGCCCGCAGTTCGCCGGCGTGGGCCAGATCCTCGACGAAGGCGACCGCGTGCGGATTGCCCATGTTCACGTTGCGGGCCGGCCAGCTGCGGCCGTCCAGGGTGACGACGACGCTCTCCTCGGGGAGTTCGGCGCGGCCCATGGAGACCGTGACATCGCCGGTCTTGGCGACGTGGACGCGGCGTACGCCGGCACGGGTGGCGATGGCGAGGTCGCCGGCCTCGACCAGGCCGGCGTGCAGCAGATAACGCGCGAAGACGCGGACGCCGTTGCCGCACATCTCGGCGACCGAGCCGTCGCCGTTGCGGTAGTCCATGAACCACTCGGCCTCGTCGGCCTGGATCTGCGCCTCGGGGTGCGCGGCGGAGCGTACGACGTGCAGCAGACCGTCGCCGCCGAGGCCGGCCCGCCGGTCGCAGATCCTGGCGACGGCGGTGGCGGGCAGATCGAGCCGGCCGTCCGGGTCGGGGACGATCACAAAGTCGTTCTCGGTGCCGTGGCCCTTGAGGAAGGCGATGCGCTGCGTGCTGGTCACCCTTGCATCGTACGGGGAGGCGTTCGGCCCCGTCTGCACCGCCTGGGGAGGTGCTCGGCCTCGTCTGCACCGCCTGGGGAGGTGCTCGGCCTCGTCTGCACCCGCCTGGGGGGGGGCTCCGGCTGGTCTGCTCCCGCCCACGGAGATGCACGCCTATACCCGCCCACCCCCCGAAGGGGGGTGGGCGGCGGGGAAAAAACGGGCCGCATGAAAAGGGGCTGCCTGAATGCCTGAAAGCTGCCTGAAAGCTGCCTGAGAGCTGCCTGAAACAGGAAAGCGGGCCGCCCGAAAACACGCGGCCCCCTCATGAAACCGAGCAACCCCACGGCCGTCCGCCCAGCTCAGCCGGTCCTCAGCTCAGCCGGGCCTCAGCGCAGCCGGGCCACTCGCCAGATGGCCAGCGATGCCGGAATGGCCACCAGGACGGCGTAGATGAGCACCACGCGCCAGCCGACGCGGCGGCCGGAGCCCTGCGCCGGGAGGCCGGGCCAGGTGTAGCCGACGCGGCGCGCGGCCATCATGCCCCAGCCCGCGGCGCAGCAGCACAGCAGCAGGCCGAGCATCGCGATCATCGCGCCGCCGTCGCCGCCGAGCTCAAAGGCGAGGGGGAAGGCGAACATCAGCGAGCCGAGGGCGGACAGTGCGACGATCGGCGCCAGCTGCCACAGCCGCAGCCGGCGCGGCGGGCGCAGCTCCCGGAAGGACTCACCGCCCTCGGGACCGTCGGCTCCGGAGTCCGGGGCGTCGGAGTCGTCCAAGGCGTTGGGGTCGTCCAGGGCGCCGGGGTCGGTGATCGGTCCGCTGCCGGCACCTTCGGTGCCGGACAGGCCGTCGTCGGTGTCCGGCCCGTCATCGGTCAGGGGTGCCGTGTCGGCGCCGCTGTCCGGTTGCTGCGCTCCGTTGCGAGGGCCGGCCTCCATTGCCACGCGCCCTCCCCACTGCAGACTGCACGCCTCGATCGAAGGTCGATGATGACACGCCCTCAGGGGCCCGGATGACGGCCGGAGCGTCCCGATGCCATGACGTGATCAGGCTGTGACCGGTCGTTCGAGCAACGCCAGCGCCTGCCCCGGAAGTTCCCCCCGGTGCTCGGCGGCGCCGCTGAGCCAGTGGACCCGCGGGTCCCGGCGGAACCAGGAGTCCTGGCGGCGCGCGAAGCGCTTGGTGGCGCGCACCGTCTCGTCGCGCGCCTCCTGCTCGGTGCACTCCCCCGCGAGCTGGGCGAGCACCTGCTGGTAGCCGAGCGCCCGGGAGGCCGTACGGCCCTCGCGCAGCCCCTCGCCCTCCAGCCGGCGCACCTCGTCGACCAGGCCCGCCTCCCACATGCGGTCGACCCGCCGCGCGATCCGCTCGTCGAGCTCGGGGCGGGCGACGTCGACGCCGATCTGCAGGGTGTCGTAGACCGCTTCGTGGCCGGGGAGGTTGGCGGTGAAGGGGCGGCCGGTGATCTCGATGACCTCCAGGGCGCGCACGATACGGCGGCCGTTGCTCGCCAGGATCGCGCGGCCGGCCTCGGGGTCGGCGGCGGCCAGCCGGGCGTGCAGGGCGCCGCTGCCCGATTCGGCCAGTTCGGCCTCCAGTCGGGCGCGCACCTCGGGGTCGGTGCCGGGGAAGTCGAGCGCGTCGATGGCGCCGCGTACGTAGAGGCCGGAGCCGCCGACCAGGACCGGGGTGCGGCCCTCGGCGAGCAGCCGGTCGATCTCGGCGCGGGCCAGCCGCTGGTACTCGGCGACGCTGGCGGCGCGGGTCACATCCCAGATGTCCAGGAGGCGGTGCGGAACGCCCTGCTGCTCCTCGGGCGTGAGCTTGGCGGTGCCGATGTCCATGCCGCGGTAGAGCTGCATGGAGTCGGCGTTGATGACCTCGCCCCCCATGTGCTGTGCGAGCGCGACGCCCAGATCGGACTTTCCGGCCGCGGTGGGACCGACGACGGCGATGACCCGCGGAGCGGGAACGGCGGTGTTCACCCCGTCAGTCTCGCAAACATCACGCCCCCATCTCGAACGAGCGACGTGACGGGCCACCGATGACCTCGTTGCCTGTTGCGAGGTCCCGAGAGCCGGAGCAGCACCCGGCGCCCGCGGGCGGCGCAACGGTCCGCTCCCGGGCGGCCGGGGATTTCGCCACATGAAGAGCGTAGGAGCAGTTATGGGCGTGTTTTCGCGGTTTCGCCGCCGTAAGTCCGAAGCGATGACGGAGGAGAGCGCCGCTACGGCGGTGACGCCCGAGGCGGAGGAGCCGACGGCGACGGCCGTTTCGGCGGACGCCGGGGACCACGGGGATCACGGGGACGCCAACGACGCGGCCGCTGCCGGGCGCCCGGCAGCGGCCGAGGCCGAGGCCGAAGCGGAGGAGGCGGCGGCTCCGGAGGCGTCCGGTGACACGACGGCGGGGGCGCCGGACGCCGGGGAGGCGCGCGCGGAGCAGGCCGGCGAGAGCGCCGGGATTCCCCGGCAGCAGTCGGTGGAGGCCGCCGCGGACAGCGAGAGCACGCGGCACCAGGCGCGCTGATCGGAGCACCGCCACAACGGCCGCGGGCACAGCGCCTCGCGGCCGTTGTCGTACCCGTCGTGCTGCCGCGCTACGACCAGGCCGCCACGAAGTAGCCCACGCCGTAGGGGGCCTCCTCGCGGAGCAGCCGGCCGCTCAGGCCCGCGCCCTGCGCCGCACCCGCCAGGACCTGCCAGCAGGCCCGTCCGGACGCCTGGAGGCCGGCGGCCGGCTCCTCGCCGAGCGCGGCCAGGGCGGCGATGTCGGCGTCGCCCAGGGCGCGGGCCACCTCGGCGTCGAAGCTCTCGGCCCGCTCGTCGAAGTAGCCGGGTGCCTTGACCGTCCGGCAGGCGCTGCCGTCCCCCAGCACCAGCAGGGCGACCCGGGGAGCGGCCGCGGCGATCTCCTGTCCCATGGCGAGACAGCGGTCGCGGGGCAGCGACCGTGCCACCCCCAGCGCCTCCACGGGGGCGTCGTCCCAGTCCGTACGGGACAGCAGCCAGGCGCCGACGGACAGCGACGGCGGGAGTTCCCGGTCCGGTGCGGTCTCCGCGGCGCCCAACGGCACTTCGAGGTCCACCCCGAAGCCGCGGAAGGAGCCGATGGCGCCCTGGGGATACGGGCCGCCGCCGGCCTCGTCGACGGGACCGAGGACGACCAGCCGGTCGGGACGGGCCGCCGCGAGCACGCCGATCGCGTCCAGACAGGCGGCGCGCAGCGCATCGAGTTCGGGCGCCGCCCCGGCGGCCACCTCCGGGACGAGCAGCGGCGGGCAGGGGCAGAGGGCGGCGGCTACGAGCATGACACGCAGCGTAACGCCCCTGGTGCGGAGCCGTTCGCCATGGCCTGCGGACCGCCCGTCGCAGGCCGGGTCAGTCGCAGCCGCAGCCGGCGGCGGGCGCCGGGCTCGGCGCCGGGGCCCCGATGGTGGGCAGGCCCAGCAGCACGCCCTGGGGCTTCTCCGCCGGGGCGGCGTTGCGCTTCTCCCAGGCGTCCCCGGCCCGGGTACGTCGGACCGCCTGGGCCGGGCCCTCCGCCAGGAGGTGGTGCGGAGCGGCGTAGGTGACCTCGACGGTCACCACATCGCCGGGGCGGACCGGCTCGTCGGGGCGGGTGAAGTGGACCAGACGGTTGTCGGGGGCGCGGCCGGACAGGCGGTGGGTGGCCTCGTCCTTGCGGCCTTCGCCCTCGGCGACCAGGACCTCCAGGGTGCGGCCGACCTGCTTCTTGTTCTCCTCCCAGGAGATCTCCTCCTGGAGGGCGACCAGGCGCTCGTAGCGTTCCTGGACGACGGCCTTGGGGATCTGGCCGTCCATGTCGGCGGCCGGGGTCCCGGGGCGCTTGGAGTACTGGAAGGTGAAGGCCTGGGCGAAGCGGGACTCACGGACCGTGTGCAGGGTCTGCTCGAAGTCCTCCTCGGTCTCGCCCGGGAATCCGACGATGATGTCGGTCGAGATCGCGGCGTCCGGCATCGCGGCGCGCACCTTCTCGATGATGCCGAGGAAGCGCTCCTGGCGGTACGAGCGGCGCATCGCCTTCAGGACGCGGTCGGAGCCGGACTGCAGCGGCATGTGGAGCTGCGGCATCACGTTCGGCGTCTCGGCCATGGCGGCGATGACGTCGTCGGTGAAGTCACGGGGGTGCGGGGAGGTGAAGCGGACCCGCTCCAGGCCCTCGATCGTGCCGCAGGCGCGCAGCAGCTTGCTGAAGGCCTCGCGGTCGCCGATGTCGGAGCCGTAGGCGTTGACGTTCTGGCCGAGCAGGGTGATCTCGCTGACGCCCTCGGAGACCAGCGCCTCGATCTCGGCGAGGATGTCGCCGGGCCGGCGGTCCTTCTCCTTGCCGCGCAGCGCGGGCACGATGCAGAAGGTGCAGGTGTTGTTGCAGCCCACGGAGATGGAGACCCAGGCCGCGTAGGCGCTCTCCCGCCGGGTGGGCAGGGTCGAGGGGAACGCCTCCAGCGACTCGGCGATCTCGACCTGCGCCTCTTCCTGGATGCGGGCACGCTCCAGCAGCACCGGCAGCTTGCCGATGTTGTGCGTCCCGAAGACCACATCGACCCAGGGGGCCTTCTTGACGATGGTGTCGCGGTCCTTCTGGGCGAGGCAGCCGCCCACGGCGATCTGCATACCGGGCCGCGCGGCCTTCTTCGGGGCGAGCTGACCGAGGTTGCCGTAGAGCCGGTTGTCGGCGTTCTCCCGCACCGCGCAGGTGTTGAAGACCACGACATCGGCGCCCTCGCCGTCCTTGGGAGCGGGGACGTATCCGGCCTCTTCCAGCAGGCCGGACAGCCGCTCGGAGTCGTGGACGTTCATCTGGCACCCGTAGGTGCGGATCTCGTAACTCTTGTTCACGCCCACTGCCTGGCTCCGGTCGCTGCTGCTCATGCCACAAGGGTAGGCGGTGCCGGAAGTACCTCCCGACGCCGGAGGCCCGGGCGGGATCATCCGGCTCCGGGCACAGGAGGGCGGGGCGGGGGTCCGCTCACAGGGCCGGCACGAGAGTGGGGCGGGGGTCCGCTCACAGGGCCAGCACGAGGGCGGCGCCGAGACCGCCGGCCACCAGGGCGAAGGCCGCGCTGCGCCAGCCGCCGTGCCCCCAGCGGAAGGGCCGGTCGAGCGCGAAGCGGCCGGGTCCGGTGGCCGCGACGGTCAGTGCAACGACGGCGATGATCAGCGGATACTCGAAGCCGCCGGTCTCCGCCCAGAGCCCCTTGGGCGCAGCAAGAGCCATGGCGTTGATCATCACGCCGATCAGTGCGGCGGACGCCAGAGGGGTGAGCAGCCCGGCGGCGAGGCCGAGGCCGCCGAGGACCTCCGAGGCTCCGGCGAGGCCGGCGAAGAATGCGCCGGGGCGGTAGCCGAAGGCTTCGAAGCCCTTGCCGGTGGCGTCGAGCCCGGGGCCGCCGAAGAGACCGAAGAGCTTCTGGGCGCCGTGGCCGGCCAGGATCAGTCCGACGGTCAGCCGCAGGAGGAGCAGCCCGGCATCGGCGGCGACGGGGGGCGGGCGGACGGCTTCGGACCGGGCACGGGTGTGGGGCCGCAGTTCGGTGGGCGGTTTCATGAGGTGCCGCTTCCCGCACCGGCGCGTCAGGGGGCCGCGGTGTGGGACACCTGGCGCCGGTGCGCTCAGGGTGGAGGGATTCTCTGGGCGTGCGCGCCGCCAGGCGCGCGGTGGGGACGTGCCGGGTCCCCGCGGGGTCGAGAAGGGGGGAGGGGCTGCCGCTGCCGCCGGAGCGGACCGGGCGCCACTTCGCCACCGTAACTCCTGCTGATCTGCGCGCAAGCCATGGTCCGGGCCGCGACGCCCGGCCTCTCCCTGAGCGAGAGCCGAGGGCGGCCGGCCGTGCCGCACCGGCAGTCGGGAGACCGGGCCGGGCCACATGTGACATCGCCGGACCGGCCCACCCCTCCCCTTCCCGGCGTGGTCCTGGCAGGATCCCGCCCATGGTCACAGCACTCCCCCGCACCGGCAGCCGTGCCGTCCAGTCGGCGATCGCGGCCCTGGTCGTTCTCGGGCTGGGACTGTGGTGGCTGATGTCGATGGGCGGTACGCCCGCTCCCCGGGGGCAGGTGACGCTGGCGACGGGCGTGCCGACCGGCGTCTATGCGCGCTACGGGGAGCTGCTGAAGCAGGATCTGGCCCATGACCTGCCGGAGGTGGATCTGCGGCTGGCCCGCAGCGAGGGCTCGATCGACAATCTGCGGCAGCTGGTCGCCAGGCGCGCGGATTTCGCCATCGCGACGGCGGACGCGGTCGCCGCGTACAAGGTGCGGGGCGAGCCGGGCGCGGACCGGCTGCGGGCCTGCGCGCGGCTGTACGACGACTACATGCAGCTGGTGGTGCCGAAGGGCTCCGCGGTGCGCTCGACGAAGGATCTGCGGCGGCTGCGGGTGGGGGTCGGGGCCGACGGGTCCGGTGTCCAGCTGATCACCCGGCGGCTGCTGGAGGCGGCCGGGCTGGACTTCAACAAGGACATCGAGCCGGTGCGGGTCGGCATCGACCGGATGCCGGAGCTGCTGGAGCAGGACAAGCTGGATGCGTTCTTCTGGTCCGGCGGACTGCCGACGACGGCGGTGCAGCGGCTGGCGCAGCGCTTCCCGGTGCGGCTGGTCCAGCTCGGAGATCTGAGCGAGGCACTGCACCGCCAGGGGGAGCGCACCCGCTACTACCGTGCCGCGGTGATGCCTGCCGATGCCTATCCCATGGCCCAGGGCGGGCAGGCGGTGAAGACGATCGCGGTGGCGAATCTGCTGGTGACCACGGACCGCGAGGATGCCGCAATGACCGAGGGCATCACCCGGACCGTCATCGACAGCCGGGACTGGATCGGCCGCCAGGTGCATGCCGCGCAGAAGGTGGATCTGCGGACGGCGGTGTTCACCGACCCGCTGGAGCTGCACACCGGCGCCCGCCGCTATTACGTGTCCCAGAAACCCTGAGGCGTTCCGGCCCGGCGCCGGAGGACGGGCCCACGAACGGACCGGGGCCCGCACCGGACGTGCCGGTGCGGGCCCCGATCGCGGGACGCGAGGTGCGTCAGGCGGCGACGATGTTCTCCGCCTGCGGGCCCTTGGGGCCCTGGGTCACGTCGAAGGTGACCTTCTGGCCCTCGAGGAGCTCACGGAAGCCCTGCGCGGCGATGTTCGAGTAGTGGGCGAAGACATCGGGGCCGCCGCCGTCCTGCTCGATGAAGCCGAAGCCCTTTTCCGAGTTGAACCACTTGACGGTGCCGGAAGCCATGTTTTTCTCCTTCATGGGGCAAGCCGGAGACCACACTGCGCGGCCTCCTTGTCGCCGAGATGATTGCCCCACACCGGAACAGGTCCGGATAACAAGGAACGCCCGGGGCTTCCAGCCACCGGGCGCGCACAAAGTTCATGGGTACCACAACTGCAACGCCGTTCACGTTAGCACAGTCGGCCGGGCTGTCCAGCGCCCCGCGCGGCTCCCCTCACGGCGCGGTGCGCGGCACGGTGACGGTGACCTTCAGCCCGTGCGGCGGGTGCGGGGCGTAGGCGATGGTGGCGCCGCCCGCGGTGAGCAGGGCACGGGTGATCGACAGACCGAGTCCCGAGCCGGAGACGTTCTGGTGGCGGCTGCTGCGCCAGAAGCGGTCGCCGACCCGGGAGAGCTCGTCGTCGGTGAGGCCGGGGCCCCGGTCGCCGACGGTGACGTGGACACGCTCGCCGTCCGGTGCGACGCCGACGGTGACCGGACGGCCCTCCGGGGTGAATTTCAGGGCGTTGTCGATCACGGCGTCCAGGGCGCTGGAGAGGGCCACCGGGTCGGCCCAGCCGGTGACGGCGCTCTGCCCCTCGTAGGTGAGGCCGACGCCCTTGTCGTCGGCCAGCGGGCGCCAGGAGTCGACGCGTTCGGCGGCCAGCGCCGCGACATCGGTGAGCTGGAGGTCGGCGGCGGTGTGTTCGGCGAGGGCCAGATCGAGCAGATCGTCCAGGACCCGGGCCAGCCGTTTGCCCTCGGTGCGGACCGAGGCGATCTCCGCGTTGCCGTCGGGGAGTTCGAGGGCCAGCAGCTCGATCCGCAGCAGCAGCGCGGACAGCGGGTTGCGCAGCTGGTGGGACGCATCGGCGACGAAGGCGCGCTGCTGCTCCAGGACGTCCTCGACGTTGTCGGCCATCTCGTTGAAGGAGCGGGCCAGCCGGCGCAGTTCGGGCGGGCCCGCGGTGGCGGCGACACGGGCGTTCATCCGGCCGGTGGCGATGTCGTGGCTGGCCGCGTCCAGGACCCGTACGGGCCGCAGCACCCAGCCCGTGAGGCGGAAGGCCGCGGCGACGGCGACGAGCATGGCCGCGCACTCGCCGGCCGCGATCAGCAGCCAGCCGCGCAGGACGTGCGCACGCATCTGGTCCGTGGGCGAGTCGGTCATGACGACGGCGACCACATCGCCGTCGCGGATCACCGGTGAGGCGACCGGGATGCGGCCGGTGTCGTCCCAGGGCCAGACCTGGTGCGGGTCATGGCTGCGGCGGCCGGCCAGCGCCTCGCTGAAGGCCCGTGCGGCCTCACCGTCCTGGGGTACCGGCAGACCGGCGGGTGCGGCGGCCATGGGGGTGCGATCGCGGTAGAAGACACCGGCACGTATGCCGTAGAGGCCGTAGTAGCGCGCGAGCTCGGTACGGAGGGTGGCGCGCCGCTCGTCCTCCTCCGGGGTTTTGTTCCGGGCGTCGGCGTCGGGGCGGGCGGTGACGAACTGGGCGAGGGAGGCGAAGCGGGCGGCGTCGTCGATCCGGTCGACGACCACCCGCTGCTGCTCCACCCCGGCCGTGATGACGCCGAGCGGGATGCCGAGCGCGAGCAGCACACCGGCCATGAGGACGATGAGGAGCGGGAGGAGTCGGGTGCGCACCTGGTCGCGGCGGCCTTCAGGAGGCCGGGGCGGCGGACGTCCGCACCCCCGGGCCGGCGGCCGGGACGACCAGGCGGTAGCCGACGCCGCGCACCGTCTCGATCAGTGCGGGCATGCGCAGTTTGGCGCGGAGTGAGGCGATATGCACCTCCAGCGTCCGGCCGGTGCCCTCCCAGCTCGTGCGCCACACCTCGCTGATGATCTGCTCCCGGCGGAAGACCACACCGGGACGCTGGGCGAGCAGGGCGAGCAGGTCGAACTCCTTGCGGGTGAGCGGGACCGCGGCGCCGTCCACCGACACCTGCCGGGTGGAGAGTTCGACGGTGACCGCGCCCAGATGCAGCGCCTCCTCGGGGGCGCCCTCCTCGGCGGGCTGCTCACCGCCGCCGGGCGCCGTGCGCCGGCTCACCGCGTGGATACGGGCCAGCAGCTCACCGGTGTCGTACGGCTTGACGACATAGTCGTCCGCGCCGAGGTTGAGCCCGTGGATGCGGGAGCGCACATCGGACCGCGCGGTGACCATGATGACGGGGGTGGCGCAGAGCTTGCGGATCCGGCCGCACACCTCGAAGCCGTCCTGGTCGGGCAGCCCGAGGTCGAGCAGCACCACCGCGAACGGCTCCGCCTCGTCGGGCAGCAGGGCCTTGAGCGCGTCCTCGCCGTTGCGCGCATGCACGACGGCCAGGCCGTGCTTGGCGAGCACCGCGGACAGGGCCGCGGCCACATGATCGTCATCCTCGACGAGCAGCAGTCTCATCAGGCCTCCTCCCGGGTGCGTGCGTACAGGCCACAGGGCATCTACGGCGATAGGAGGCCTACGCGTCAAGAGGCGGCCACCTCCGCGCCGCCATCCGTTACCCAGCCGGTACGCCCAAGACACCACCATGGCGGTGTGTCCACCGCGGGAGCCGCGCCGCGCACACGGCGTCCCGCCGCAGCCGGATCGTTATGCTCAAGTTCCCCTCAGATGTAATGACGCTGGTCGCAGGGCGTTACTAGGGTCCTCCACAACCGAGGAGGACGGAGCTACACGCCGATGAGCGAAGTATCGGTGACCAAGAACGCCGAGGGTCCCGCGCCGGCAGGGGACCAGCTGGTCGTGCTGGACAACGTGAACAAGCACTTCGGCGCGCTGCACGTGCTCCAGGACATCGACCTGACGATCAACCGCGGCGAGGTCGTCGTCGTGATCGGGCCTTCGGGCTCCGGCAAGTCGACGCTCTGCCGCACGATCAACCGCCTGGAGACCGTCGACAGCGGCAGCATCACGATCGACGGCAAGCCGCTGCCGCAGGAGGGCCGCGAACTGGCCCGGCTGCGCGCCGACGTGGGCATGGTCTTCCAGTCCTTCAACCTTTTCGCGCACAAGACAGTGCTCGAGAACGTGATGCTGGGCCAGACCAAGGTCCGCAAAACGGACAAGGCGGAAGCCGCCAAGAAGGCCCGCGCCCTGCTCGACCGGGTCGGTGTCGGCACCCAGGCGGACAAGTACCCCGCACAGCTTTCCGGCGGTCAGCAGCAGCGTGTGGCGATCGCCCGCGCGCTGGCGATGGACCCGAAGGTGATGCTGTTCGACGAGCCGACCTCCGCGCTCGACCCGGAAATGATCAACGAGGTGCTGGACGTCATGCAGCAGCTCGCCCGGGACGGCATGACGATGGTCGTGGTCACCCATGAGATGGGGTTCGCGCGCTCCGCAGCGAACCGGGTCGTCTTCATGGCGGACGGCCGCATCATCGAAGAGGCCGAGCCGAACCAGTTCTTCAACAACCCGCGCAGCGACCGCGCGAAGGACTTCCTGTCGAAGATCCTCCATCACTGAGGCCGCAGTTGGGCCACCATCATTGCCAACACCTGTTGAACCAAAGGATGTTCACCATGAGGATTCGTAAGACGGCTGCGGCCGGTGCGGTGGTGCTCGCGCTGGCGGCGACGGCGACCGCCTGTGGCGGCGAAAAGGGTGCGGCGGGCGACAAGCCGGCCGGCGGCGATGTCTTCAGCGGCAACTACAAGGTCGCCTCGGCGCCGAAGATCGACTCGGCGGTCCTGAAGAAGGCGCAGAAGGCCAAGAAGATCGTCATCGGCGTCAAGGCCGACCAGCCGTTCCTGGGGTTCAAGGACACCACCGGCAAGTACTCCGGCTTCGACATCGAGATCGCCAAGATGGTCGCCGCCGACCTCGGCTTCTCCGAGAAGCAGATCGAGTTCAAGACGATCGACTCCAACGTCCGTGAGACCACCATCTCCAACGGCCAGGTCGACTACTACGTCGGTACCTACACGATCAACGACGAGCGCAAGAAGCAGGTCGGCTTCGCGGGCCCGTACTACACGGCCGGCGCGGACCTCCTGGTGCGCAAGGACGAGAAGGACATCACCGGACCGGACGCCCTCAAGGGCAAGGAGGTCTGCTCGATCGTCGGCTCCACTCCGCTCCAGGAGATCAAGAAGAAGAAGTACGGCGCCAAGACCAGCGAGCAGTCCAAGTACTCGGACTGTGTGAAGTCCCTGCTGGACGGCCAGGTCGACGCGGTCACCACCGACGACGCGATCCTCAAGGGCTACGCCGCACAGCGTCCCGAGAAGCTCCGGGTCGTCGGCAAGTCGTTCACCAAGGAGCCTTACGGCGTCGGCATGAAGAAGGACGACAAGGCCCTGCGCAACGCGATCACCGATGCGCTGGAGAACCACATCAAGAACGGTGACTACAAGAAGGCGTACGACGGCACGCTCGGCAAGTCCGGGTCGAAGTTCGTCGCCCCGGAAACGCCGCTGCCCCGCTACTGAGGCGCTCGCGGACCGACCGGACTCTGCCGCCCCGTACGCCCGCCGCGGCGGGCGTACGGGGCGCAGTGTCTTCGCCCGCCGCTGACTCATTTCCCGCCGTCGACCCGATGACCGCTACCGCGGAGACCCCATGAACGTACTCCTCGATTATCTGCCCGAGTTCCGGGACGGATTCCTCGGAACCCTGGCGATCACCGCGTCCAGCGCCCTGCTCGCGCTGGTACTCGGCGTGCTCATAGCCGGGTTCCGGGTCTCTCCGATTCCGCCGCTGCGCGCCTTCGGGACGGCCTGGGTCACGGTGCTGCGCAACACACCGCTGACGCTGCTCTTCCTCGTCGCGTTCTTCGTCGTACCGCAGGTCCTCTTCCAGGGCGCGAGCCCGTACGTGCTGGCCACTCTGGCACTCGGCTTCTACACCTCCTCCTTCGTGTGCGAGGCGGTGCGGTCCGGCATCAACACCGTGCCGCTGGGACAGGCGGAGGCCGCGCGCAGCCTCGGTATGACGTTCACCCAGACGCTGGGCCAGATCGTCCTCCCGCAGGCCACCCGGACCGTACTGCCCCCGCTGAGCAGCATCTTCATCGCGCTGACGAAGAACTCCGCGATCGCCGGAGCGTTCGGCTTCGGTGAGCTGTTCAACGTCTCCAAGCTGCTCAACGACAAGGGATACGCGATCGCCTGGATCTTCCTGTGGACCGCGCTCGCCTACCTCGTCATCACCTTCTCCCTCAGCGCCCTCTTCCGGCTGCTGGAGCGCCGTATGGGGGTCGCCCGATGAACGGACGTGAGGGGCGGATCAGCACGACGTGGGTGCCACGCGCAGGCGGGGCGGAACAAAGCGAGGTAAGGGCATGAGCGGCGCCAGCGTTCTCTACGACGTACCAGGACCGAAGGCGAAGGCACGTAACCTCGTCTACAGCGTTGTCGGCTCGCTCGCGGTGCTGGCCCTGATCGCCTTCGTCGTGATGCGGCTGAACACCGAGGGCCAGCTCGCGCCCGAGGTGTGGAACATCTTCAACAACGCCGGTGTGCGGACCAACATCCGCGACGGTGTGCTGACGACGCTTCAGGTCTTCGCGGTCGCGGCGGTGCTGTCGCTGGTGCTGGGCGTGCTGCTCGCGGTGGCGCGGCTCTCGGACCACAAGCCGGTCCGCTGGCTGGCGACCGGGTTCATCGAGCTCTTCCGCGCCGTTCCGCTGCTGATCACCATCTACGCGCTGTGGGTGATCCTCCTGACCAACCGGGAGGCCATCGGCCTGACCGGGGACCAGCCGCAGTTCTGGGCACTGGTCATCGGACTGACGGTCTACAACGGCTCGGTGCAGGCCGAGGTGCTGCGGGCCGGCATCAACTCCGTGCCCACGGGGCAGCGCGAGGCCGCGTACGCCCTGGGCATGAGCAAGACGCAGGTCATGACGACGGTGCTGATCCCGCAGGCCGTGCGGGCCATGCTGCCCACGATCATCAGCCAGCTCGTGGTCACCCTGAAGGACACCTCCCTCGGCTACATCATCACCTTCGAGGAACTGCTCTTCACCGCCCGCCAGATGAGCACCAACATCATCGTCAACGGCAATGACACCTACGTGCCGTTCATCATCGTCATCGGCACCCTCTACGTCGCGATGTGCCTGGCGCTGTCCGCCCTCGCCAACTGGATCGAGCGGCGCGGCCGGCGGGCCAAGACGGGCATCGATGTCGCCACGGCCGGCGAGCCGGTCACGGCCGCCGACGCGATGGAGACCGCCGACGCGAGGCCCGACGGGGCGGCCGGCACGAAGGACTGACGGCACAGCAGGCCGTCCCGCGGCCGATAACGATCCGTCCGGAGGCGGTGGCACCCTCGCCACCGCCTCCGTCACTTGACGCGAGCGGTCGCAGTGGGTTGCATACGCTGTGTGATCACGCACCGGGCTCCAACTGCCAGTTCCCGCATGTCCCGTACGTACCAGCCGCCCCGGGGAGCTGCGCCGTGGACCCGGTGATCGTCGTCGGGGCCGGCCCGGTCGGCCTCTCCCTCTCGCTCGCCCTCGCCCGCCTCGGCGTCCCCACCGTCGTCCTCGACGAGACCACCGGCCAGGAGGAAACCCGGCCCGCCCGCACCGTCGTGCTCCGCCCGGACACCGCCGCCTTCGTCGCCCGGCTCGGCTGCGCCGACACCCTGGAGAGCGCCGGCGCCCACTGGACGGCCTGGCGCACCATGCGCCGCCGGCGCCTGCGGGAACGCGTCGCCTTCGCCCCACGGACCCCGGACGGCGCGGCCGCCCCCGCCACCGCGTCCCCGGTCCACCTCCCGCAGCACGCGCTCAGCCGCGCCCTGCGCACCGCACTCGCCCACGAGAAGCTCGCCGAGATCGTCACCGGCAGCCGGCTGGCCGATCTCGAACAGGACGGGCACGGCATCAGCGCCCACACCCGCGGCCCCAACGGGACGTGGTGGCGCGGGAGTTACCTCATCGGCTGCGACGGCCCCCGGTCGACCGTCCGCAAGCTGCTGGACGTCCGTTTCCCGGGCCGTACGGCCGTCGAGCGGCATGCGGTGGCCGCGCTGCGCTGCGAGCTCCCCTGGCCCGGCGAGGCCCTGCTGCACCGCTCTCCGCCCCGGCAGGGCGGCGGACCGGGCAGCGAGGTCTCCGCCCGCCCGCTGGCCGGCCATGTCTGGCGGCTGGACTGGCTGCTGCCCCCCGGGCGTGAACTCGTCACACCGGACGCCCTGGTCGCCCGGATCCGCGACTCGCTCGCCGGCTGGACCAGCGAGTCCCCGGCGGACACGACCGGCGCGGAGGGCGACGGCACGCTCCCCCGGGGACGCGGCCACGGCCGGCTGGTCCCGCCGTACGAACTCCTCGACACGGGTGTGCACACCGTCCACCACCGGCTGGCCCGGGACTGGCGGCAGGGCCGCGCCTTCCTCGCCGGGGACGCCGCCCATCTGCTGGGCGCGCTCGGCACCCAGGGCCTGGACGAGGGGCTGCGGGACGCCGAGAACCTCGCCTGGAAGCTGGGGCTGGCCTGGCATCACGGCGCGTCCGACGTGCTGCTCGACAGCTACCAGGCCGAGCGCCGGGGCGCGGTCGCTGCCCGGCTGCGCGCGGCGGACCAGGCGCTGCCGCTGCTGCGGGACGGCCGCGCGGTCCGCTGGCGGACGGTCCTCCCGGGCGCGGCCCGCGGCCGCAGCACCCTGCTGACCGACGGCCACCTGGGCCGCGGCCCGCTCGGCGCACCGCCGGTCTATGCCCGCACCCCGCTGGCGCCGCCCGACGGGCAGAGCGGCAGCCTCCTCGTCGAGACACCGCCCGGCGCACCGGTCACGGATGTGGCGGTCACCGCGTCGGACGGCTCGGTGGTGCGGTTGCGCGACCGGCTCGGGCGCGGGCTGCTGGTGGTGCTGGTGGCCCCCGGCACCGGCGTCTGGGACCGTCGGCACTGGCGGTCGGCGGGCCTGATGCCCCAGCTGGCCGACGCGGTCGACGCACTGCCGATGGACGCCGAGGTCCTGGTCACCGAGGCCTACCCGGGCGCGGCCGCGCACACCGTGCTGCTCGTGCGGCCGGACGGGCATCTGGTCACCGCGCTGTCCGGCGTCCGTCCGGCCGAGATGGCGGCGTGTGCGAACGCGGTGCGGGGCGGGGCACACGGGCCGGTGACCGGGTCCGGCCGGGCCCGGCGGTCCGGGGACGCGGCGGCGTCCGGGGGCGGCGAGGCCGGGGAGGGGGAGGCCGGGGAGGGGGAGGCCGGGGAGGGGGAGGCTTCCGCGGTTGACCCTGTGGGAAGCTCCATGCTTCACTCCGAAAGTGACTGATCACAGCTCGCGATTCTGGCGGAGGGTCCATCTCGACCTGGTCCGCTATGCGGGCTGCATGTGTCGTCCGTCCTGTTGATCCGCATCTCCTTCCCCGCGCGGCCGCCCGCCTCTGTCCGGCAGCCGCGCCTCTTCGCGATCACTCAGGACGGTTTCCGTGCCCGACGTACGTACCCCTGCGCGCCCGCCTGCCACCGGCCATGACGGCGGGCCCGGCGCCTCCGAACTCCTCGACTTCGCCCGCCGGGCCGCCACCGACCCGGCCCTTGTCGCTTCGCTCCCCCTGGACCCCGAAGGCCGCACCTGGATCCGGCTGGACGGACCGGGCGGCAGCGAGGCCTGGCTGATCGGCTGGCCGCCCGGCACCGGCACCGGCTGGCACGACCACGGCGGCTCGCGCGGCGCCTTCGCGGCGGCCGCGGGTGAGCTGACCGAACAGTCGCTCGCCGCCGCGCTGCCCACCGAGGGCTGGAAGACCCTGGAACTCGCCGACGGCGTGGACCGGGAGCGCCGGCTCAGCGACGGGCGCGGCAGGGCGTTCGGCCCGCACCATGTGCATCAGGTGCTCAATCTCTCCGCGGACACCCATGCGGTGTCGGTGCACGCCTACTACCCGCCGCTGCCGCTGATGCGCCGCTACAGCCGCACCGGGCCGGTGCTGCGGCTCGAAGCGGTCGAGCAGCCGGAGGAGTGGGGATGAGCGCGATCGACGCACTGCTGGCGCAGGCCCGGCGCGAGCTGGGGCACCGGGTGGACCCCCAGGAGGCCGTCGCCGTCCAGGAGGCGGGCGGGCTGCTGGTGGACATCCGCTATGCGGAGCTGCGGGAGCGCGACGGCACCATCCCCGGCGCGCTGATCGTCGAGCGCAACGAGCTGGAATGGCGGCTCGACCCGACGGGCGACCACCGCGCCCCGGAAGCGGCGCATCACGACCTCCCGGTCGTGGTCATCTGTAACGAGGGCTACGCCTCGACCCTCGCCGCGCTCTCCCTGCGCCAGTTGGGACTGCACCGGGCAACCGACCTGGCGGGCGGGTTCCAGGCTTGGCGGGGGGCTGGGTTGGGGGTTGAGGTCGGTGGTGGGGGCTGAGGGAGCTGGGGGTGACGGTGGGGCTGCCCGAGGTCTGCGCCCACACCCGCATCCGGCACCCGGCACCCGCGGCGAGGAAGTTGTCGTTGTCCTCGCCGCCACCCCTCACGCATCCGGCAGACAGCGCTCCTCCAGGAGATCCGGATCCTCGCCTTCCTCCTCCAACGCCTGTTTGACGACGCGGAGGGCGAGGCCCTCCGGGTACCCCTTGCGTGCCAGCATCCCGGCCAGTCGGCGAAGGCGCTTTTCGCGGTCCAGGCCTCTGCTGGCGCGCAGTTTGCGATCGACCAACTCACGGGCGGTGGACTCCTCCTGATCGGAGTCGAGGCGGCCGACGGCCACCTCGATGACGGCGGAGTCCACACCCTTGGTGCGTAGTTCACGGGCCAGGGCACGGCGGGCCAGGCCGCGCCCGTGGTGGCGGGACTCCACCCAGGCGTCGGCGAAGGCCGCGTCGTCGATCAGCCCGACGTCCTCGAAGCGGGACAGCACCTCTTCCGCGGCCTCCTCGGGGATGCCCCGTTGGCGCAGAGCGTCCTCGAGCTGCTTGCGCGTACGCGGATTCCCGGTGAGCAGGCGCAGGCAGATGGCCCGCGCCTGCTCCTCGGGCGTACGCGGTGGCCCCGACTCGGCCCTCGACGAGGAGGGGCCACCGCTGTCCTCACGGCCACGACGGCCCCTGCGGCCGCTACGGGTCTCGGCGTCGCCGGCAGCGCTGTGGGTCTCGTCCTCGCTGCCCGGCCATTCCGTTCGCCGCGTCATGGCGGGCTAGCTCTTGGCCGCGGCGGCCTTGGAACCCTTGGCGCCCTTGGCCGCCGGTGCCGGAGCCGTGGCAGCCGGGTCGGCCGCCGCCACCGCGGCGTCCGCGCCGGGCTCCACCGCCGGGTCCTGCGGCTTCACGCCGATGCCGAGCTTCTCCTTGATCTTCTTCTCGATCTCGTTGGCGAGATCCGGGTTGTCCTTGAGGAAGTTGCGGGCGTTCTCCTTGCCCTGGCCGAGCTGGTCGCCTTCGTAGGTGTACCAGGCGCCGGACTTGCGGATGAAGCCGTGCTCCACGCCCATGTCGATCAGACCGCCCTCGCGGCTGATGCCCTGGCCGTAGAGGATGTCGAACTCGGCCTGCTTGAAGGGCGGGGAGACCTTGTTCTTGACGACCTTGACGCGGGTGCGGTTGCCGACCGCGTCCGTGCCGTCCTTGAGGGTTTCGATGCGGCGGATGTCGAGGCGCACCGAGGCGTAGAACTTCAGCGCACGGCCACCGGTCGTGGTCTCCGGCGAGCCGAACATCACGCCGATCTTCTCGCGGAGCTGGTTGATGAAGATCGCGGTGGTCTTGGACTGGTTGAGCGCGCTGGTGATCTTGCGCAGTGCCTGGCTCATCAGCCGGGCCTGGAGGCCGACGTGGGAGTCGCCCATCTCGCCCTCGATCTCGGCCCGCGGCACCAGGGCGGCGACGGAGTCGATCACGATGAGGTCGAGCGCGCCGGAGCGGACCAGCATGTCCGTGATCTCCAGCGCCTGCTCGCCGTTGTCCGGCTGGGACAGGATCAGGGAGTCGGTGTCCACGCCGAGCTTCTTGGCGTACTCCGGGTCGAGGGCGTGCTCGGCGTCGATGAACGCGACGGAGCCGCCCGCCTTCTGGGCGTTCGCGACGGCGTGCAGGGTCAGGGTCGTTTTACCGGAGGACTCCGGGCCGTAGACCTCGATGACGCGGCCGCGGGGGAGGCCGCCGACGCCGAGCGCGACGTCGAGGGCGGTGGAGCCGGTGGGGATGACCTCGATGGGCTCCTTCGACCGCTCCCCCATGCGCATCACGGCGCCCTTGCCGAATTGCCGTTCAATCTGTGCGAGCGCGGCGTCCAGCGCCTTCTCGCGGTCAGTGCCTGCCATGGGTTCCACCCGATTTGCTTGAGTCGATCGCTTCACGTCCATGACGCTAACGCCTGCCACTGACAATGCGCCCGGACCCGGCTGCGGCCTGTGGATAACTCCGCGAAAAGCCCGAGAACAGAGGCCGGATCTCCCATGAGAATGGATGTTCGATTTTGGTGTCAAGCGGCATCACCCGTACGTCGCCGACGGGGAGCGCCGTCCTGCGCGGTCAAAGGTTGATCGTTGTCGTGGCCTCTCGGCAGGGGGCCGTGAACGCCGTCGCCCGGCCCCGCTGCGGCGGAAGGGAAGACACAGGTCGGGCGTTCATGTCACACCCTGCCGAGCTGGGCCGTCATGAGGGTGCAAGCATCAAAAACGCAGAGGAGATCGCCATGAATGCCCGTTTGGACGCCTTCAGCAGCCCGACCGTGGGCAAGGTCTTCAAGCACATCATCGCGGCGGGCAAGGTGCTCGAGGACTCGACGCTGCCGGCCGCGACGCAGGAGCTGGTCAGGCTCCGCGCCAGCCAGATCAACGGGTGCGGCTTCTGCACCGACATGCACAGCAAGGACGCCGCCGCGGCCGGGGAGACCTCGGTACGTCTCCACCTGGTCGCGGCGTGGCGGGAGGCCACGGTCTTCACCGAGGCCGAACGGGCCGCGCTGGAGCTGACGGAGCAGGGCACCCGCATCGCGGATGCGGCCGGCGGGGTCACGGACGAGGCCTGGGCGAACGCCGCCAAGCACTACGACGAGGAGCAGCTGGCCGCCCTGGTGTGCGCGATCGCCCTCATCAACGCCTTCAACCGGGCGAACGTGATCATCCAGCAGCCCGCCGGCGACTACCGGCCCGGCCAGTTCGCCTGACCCGGAGAGCCTGGCCGGACCACTGCCGCCCCCGCGTCCGCGGCATCACACGCCCCGGGTACCCCTCGCCGGGTCCCGGGGCGTCGCCGTGGCCCGCCCCGCGCCAACGCCGCCCTGCCGCTCCGATGATGCGCCCCTCCGTCAGCGGGCGTCCTCGCCCTCCACCTGAGTACCGTCCGCCTTCCGGTCCTCCAGCGGAGCCGACGGCTGGGCCTCGTGCAGGTTCCGCCGCATACGGGCCAGGACCCTGACACCGCGCCCGCGCCTGCCGTGGACCCGCAGGTCGTCGGTGACCTCGTACCGCTTCACGTACGCGCCGAGGAAGGCCTGCAGCGTCGCCGTCGCCGGGATCGCGATCAGTGCGCCCACCGCACCCATCAGGGCGGTGCCGGCGACGACCGAGCCGAAGGCGACGGCGGGATGGATGTCCACCGTCTTGGCGGTGATCCGCGGCTGCAGGACGTAGTTCTCGAACTGCTGGTAGATCACCACGAAGCCGAAGACCCACAGGGCGTACCAGGGGTCGACGGTGAACGCGATCAGGATGGGCAGGGCGCCCGCGAGATAGGTCCCTATGGTCGGGATGAACTGGGAGACCAGGCCCACCCATATGCCCAGTGCCGGGGCATACGGCACTCCCAGGACCTCCAGCAGCACATAGTGCGCGATACCGGAGATCAGCGCCATCAGTCCGCGCGAGTAGAGATACCCCCCGGTCTTGGCGACCGCGATCTCCCAGGCGCGCAGCACCTCCGTCTGGCGGTGCGGCGGCAGCACGGAGCACAGCGTGCGGCGCAGCCGGGGGCCGTCGGCGGCGAAGTAGAAGGAGAACAGGGCCACCGTCAGAAGGTTGAACAGGCTGCCCAGCACCGTCGCGGAGACAGCCAGCACATTGTTGGCGCTGTCCGTGACGTACTTCTGCAGCCAGTCCGACTTGAGCAGGTTGTTCTGCACCTCGACCCGCGAGAGATGGGTGTGCAGGGTGCTGTTGATCCAGCTGATCACGGAGTCCAGGTACTGCGGGAACTCCTCGACCATGTTGGCTATCTGGCCGGCGAGCATGGAGCCCAGGAGCGCGAAGAATCCGGCCGCGACGCCGAGGATGCTCACGAAGACCAGACCGGTGGCCAGGCCGCGCCGCATGCCCCGGGCCGCCATCCAGTCGACGGCCGGTTCGACGGCCAGCGCGAGGAAGAACGCGATCAGCACGTTCAGCAGCAGGTTGATCAGCTGGTGGAATCCCCAGGTGGCGAGCTGGAAGCAGGCCACCAGGGCGAGCGCGAGCACCATGGCGCGCGGCAGCCAGCGCGGCATCCGCGCATCGGTCCGGTCCTCGGAGCGTGGGACGTCGTTGCTGGTGATCTCATCTGACTCGGGCACGGAGCCAAGTGTCGCGTACGGTCATGACACTCCCGGCCCGGGGCCGTGCCCCGGGCGGCGATTCCCGGCCACCGCGCCCTCTTCCGCCCAGGTCAGAGCCCTGCGACAACCCCGTTCAGCGTTTCTCGGACGGCACATCCATGACCGAGCAGACCACCCGCCACACCTCTTTGGCGCTCCACCCCGCGTCCAGTGCCTCGTGCACGGTCCGGCCGCCGAGGCCGGACATCACATGATCGCGCGCGAAGGAGTCGGCATACGCCGCACCGAAGTGATCCGCCATCCGCTGCCAGAAGACCGTCAACCGCATGCCTTCAGTATCCCGCCCTGGGAGGGCAGCGGTCGCGAGCCGGTGCCACCGGGAGAAAACCGCCCTACGGTCAGCCCATGGCCGAAAACGTAAGCTCACCTTCGACTCCTCTGGCGCGTGCCGAGCGATTCGTCTGGCTGACCGCCCGGGTGCTCGAGCAGCGGCTCTTCGAGTACCACTTCCTCGGCGGCGGGGCCGACCCCGTGGAGACCGCGCTCGCCGCGTACCGCAATGACGACGACGGCTTCGGCCACGCGCTGGAGCCCGATCTCCGTGGCCCGGTCAGCCAGCCGCTGCACACCGCGCACGCCCTGAAGGTCCTCGATCTGATCGGGCGGTGCGACGGCCGCCAGGTGGAGCGGATCTGCCGCTATCTGACGAAGATCTCCACGCCGGAGGGCGCGCTGCCCGCGCTGCACCCTTCGCTGCGCGGCTATCCGGCCGCGCCCTGGATCCCGGTGGTCGACGATCCGCCGAGCGCGCTGCTGGCCACCGGTCCCGTGGTGGGCGTCCTGCACCGTAACGAGGTGTGGCACGCCTGGCTGTTCCGGGCCACGGACTACTGCTGGGCGGCCGTGGAGTCGATGGAAGAGACCCACCCGTACGAGGTGGAGGCGGCGGTGGCCTTCCTGGACGGGGCCCCGGACCGGCCGCGGGCCGCCGCGGCGGCCCAGCGGCTCGGCCGGCTGGTACGGGACCGGCGTCTGGTGCTGCTGGACCCGGAGGAGGCCGCGGACGTCCCGGTGGCTCCGGGGTACGCCCCGGGGGAACACCACCTGGCGTACGACTTCGCGCCCGCGCCCGGCTCGCTGGCCCGCGAATGGTTCACCGACGAGGAGATGGAGCGGGCGCTGGACCACCTCGTCGCCCTCCAGGAGGAGGACGGCGGCTGGCCGGTCAACTGGCGGGTGTGGGCACCCGGGACGGCGCTGGAGAGCCGCCCGATGGTGACGCTCAGGGCCCTGCTGACCCTCCGGGCGTACGGGCGTCCTCTCTAGGGCTCACCCTCCCAGGGCCCGCACCCCTGCCGTGACCGCCACGGCGACGCCGACGACCAGGAGGAACGGCGCCCGCAGGACGAGCGCGACGGCCGCGGCGGCCACCCCCGCGGCCTTGGCGTCGAGCATCAGGTGGCTGCCGTCGCTGAAGGTCTGCTGGGCGGTGAGCGCGGCCAGCAGCGCCACCGGCAGCAGCGCGGCCAGCCGCTTGACGAGCGGGCGCTCCAGCACGCCGGCGGGCGCCGCCAGGCCGAGGTACTTGACCAGGTAGCAGCCGACGGCGGTGACGGCGATCGCGATCCAGACGTTCATGCCCGGTCCTCCTCGGTGGCGGTGCGGCTCTCGGGGGCCTCGTCCGGGCGCGCGGGCGGCACGGGGGTGCCGGCCGGGACGGCGCCCGGCTCCTGCGCCGTGCCGGCCTCCTTCGCCCGGTCGCGGCGCCCCTGGACGACGAGGACGGCGGGTGCGGCGAGTGCCGAGACCAGCACCGGCACACCGGTGGGCAGCAGCGGCAGCGTCACCATGACCAGCACCACGGCGAGCCCGGCTGCGACCCGTTCCACGGTTTCCTTGAGCATCGGCGCGAGCAGCGCCAGGAAGACCGCGGGGCCGGCCGCGTCCAGCCCCCAGGCCTCGGTGTCGCCGAGCGCCTCGGCGCCCAGGGCACCGACCAGGGTGGTGAGGTTCCACAGGACGTAGAGGGTCAGTCCGGTGACGGTGAAGCCCAGACGGGCGGTGCGCCGGTCGGGCTGGGCCAGGGTGACGGCCGAGGTTTCGTCGATGACCCAGTGGGCGGCGAAGGGTTTGACCGTGGACCGGTACCCGAGGACGGCGGACAGCCGCAGCCCGTAGAAGGCGTTGCGGGCACCCAGGAAGAACGCGCCGGCCGCGGCGGTGAGCGGGTTGCCGCCCGCCGCCAGCGCGCCGACCAGGGCGAACTGTGAGGCCCCGGTGAACACCAGCAGGCTGAGCGCGCAGGTCTGCAGGAGGCTGAGCCCGACGCCGGCCGACGTCACACCGAAGGCGAATCCGGAAAGGCCGACGGCGACGCCGACGCCGAGGGCGTCCCTGATGACGGCGGCGTCGGATGTCGCGGGCGGTGCCGGCGGCGGTGGCGCGGCCCGCTCCGTGGTGCGTATCTCTGTCTGTTCTGGCACGTCCCGGACCTTAGGGTTCGGGTTCCTCACACGTCTTGTACGTTCTTGCACCCGGGCACGCACCGCCCGCACGGCGCTCACAGGGCCCGTCCCCCTCCCGTACCGCCCGCCCCTAGCTAGGCCGAGCGCTCCCTCCGGTACGCCCCGGGCGGTACGCCGACGATCCGGGTGAAGTGCCGGTTCAGATGCGGCTGGTCGGTGAAGCCCACGGCGACGGCCGTATCGGCGGGTGTGCAGCCCGCCTCCAGGAGCCTGCGTGCCCGGCGCACCCGGGCGTCGGTGAGCCAGGTGTGCGGCGGCATGCCGTACGCGCCCTTGAAGGCCCGCAGCAGCGCGAACGGGCCGGTACCGAGTTCCCGCGCCAGCGTCTCCAGGGAGGGCGGGTCGGCCATCCGCTCCTCCAGGACGGCCCGGGCGCGGGCGGCGGTCCGGGCGCCCGCGGTGCGGGGCGTACGCGCCGGGAGCGGGCCTCCGTAGCGGCGCAGCAGCCGGGCCACGGCGATCCGCAGCAGACTGTCGGCGGCCAGGGCGTTGCCGGTCTCGGCGGCCCGGTGGATCTCGGTGATCATGCCGGCGAGCTGCGGGTCCTCGGCGACCGTCCGGTCGAACCCCGCGGTGCCGCGCAGCGCCGTGGTCTCCTCGGCGATCTCCGCGACGGCCTCGTAGGACGGGTAGAGGGTGGCGTAGGCCCAGCCCTCGGGTGCGCCCGCCCGAGCGGTGTGCGCGACCTCCGGGTTGAGCATGATGACGCCGCCGTGGCCGGCCCGGACGGTGCCCTCCCGGAGCCCGACCTCCTCGATGCCGGCGGTCACCGCGCAGACGACATAGCCGTCGTGCGCGTGACGGGGGAAGGAGTGCCGGACGTAGCGGGCGCGCAGCAGGTCGAGGCCGGGCAGCCCCTCGTAGCGCCAGTGGCGCGCCCACTCACCGCGCGCCCGCGGCACGGCGGCCGCACCGGGCCCGCCGTCGGCCGCGCGCTCCCCGCTGACCATGACCATGCCGCCATTGTGCGTCCGCCGGGTGGCCGCCGACCTGCGCGTCCGAAGCGTGGACGGCCGGGGAGGGCCCGGCCGGCGCGGCGTGCGGGACCGCGTTGTCAGTGGTCCGGTGCACGATGGGGAACATGGCCAAGGCAGCGCTCGACTCGTTCTCCGCCGCGACCCGCGGCTGGTTCGCCGGGGCGTTCAGCGCGCCCACGGCCGCGCAGGAAGGCGCCTGGCGGGCGATCGGCGCGGGCTCCGATGTCCTCGTGGTGGCGCCGACGGGCTCCGGCAAGACCCTCGCCGCCTTCCTCGCGTCGCTGGACGCGCTGGCGAGCACCCCGCCGCCCGCCGAGCCGAAGAAGCGCTGCCGGGTGTTGTACGTCTCCCCCCTGAAAGCGCTGGCCGTCGACGTCGAGCGCAATCTGCGCAGTCCGCAGACGGGCATCCGCCAGGAGTCGGTGCGCCTCGGGCTGCCGGAGCCGGACATCACGGTCGGCATCCGCTCCGGGGACACCCCGCCCGCCGAGCGCCGGTCGATCGCCAACCGCCCGCCGGACATCCTCATCACGACCCCCGAGTCCCTGTTCCTGATGCTGACGTCCTCGGCGCGAGAGGCGCTGGCGGGCGTCGAGACGGTGATCCTGGACGAGGTCCATGCCGTCGCCGGCACGAAACGCGGGGCGCATCTGGCGCTGTCCCTGGAGCGGTTGGACGAGCTGCTCGACCGCCCGGCCAGACGGATCGGGCTGTCGGCGACGGTCCGCCCGGTGGAGGAGGTGGCCCGCTATCTGTCGCCGCGGCGCCGGGTGGAGATCGTCCAGCCGCCGTCCGGGAAGCGCTTCGACCTCTCGGTGGTCGTCCCGGTGGAGGACATGGGCGAGCTGGGCGGCTCGCCCGTCCAGGAGGGCGACACCGGCGAGAAGCCGTCCATCTGGCCGCAGGTCGAGGAGAAGATCGCCGATCTCGTCCAGGCCCATCGCTCCACGATCGTCTTCGCCAACTCCCGCCGTCTGGCGGAGCGGCTGTGCAACCGCCTCAACGAGATCGCCTACGAGCGGTCCACGGGTGAGGCGTTGCCCGAGCACCATTCCCCCGCGGAGCTGATGGCCGAGGCCGGTGCCGCCAAGGGCGCGCCGGCGCTGCTGGCCCGTGCCCACCACGGCTCCGTGTCCAAGGAACAACGCGCCCAGGTGGAGGAGGACCTGAAGGCGGGCCGGCTGCCGGCCGTGGTCGCCACCTCGAGTCTGGAGCTGGGCATCGACATGGGCGCGGTCGATCTGGTCGTCCAGGTGGAGTCGCCGCCTTCGGTCGCTTCCGGGCTGCAGCGCGTCGGCCGGGCCGGGCATCAGGTCGGCGCGGTCTCGACGGGCATCGTCTTCCCCAAGTACCGCGGCGATCTGGTGCAGGCCGCCGTGGTCACCGAGCGGATGCGCTCCGGCGCCATCGAGGCGCTGCGGGTGCCGGCCAATCCGCTGGACGTCCTCGCCCAGCAGCTCGTCGCCATGGCCGCGATGGACACCTGGGACGTCGAGGAGCTGCTGGCCCTGGTCCGGCGGGCCGCCCCGTTCGCCTCCCTTCCCGAGTCGGCGTTCACGGCCGTGCTGGACATGCTCGCCGGCCGCTACCCCTCCGATGCCTTCGCCGAGCTGCGGCCGCGCCTGGTGTGGGACCGCGTCGCGCACACCGTCACGGGCCGCCCCGGGGCCCAGCGGCTGGCCGTCACCTCCGGCGGCACCATCCCCGACCGCGGCCTGTTCGGGGTGTTCCTGGCGGGCGGCGACTCCGGAAAGGGCGGTGGTGGGCGACGGGTAGGGGAACTCGACGAGGAGATGGTCTACGAGTCCCGCGTCGGCGATGTCTTCACACTCGGCACGACGTCCTGGCGCATCGAGGACATCACCCGTGACCGGGTCCTGGTCACCCCCGCCCCCGGGGTGCCGGGGCGGCTGCCCTTCTGGAAGGGCGACCAGCTGGGCCGCCCCCTGGAACTGGGCCGCGCGCTCGGCGCGTTCCTCCGCGAGATCGGCTCGCTCGCGCCGGAGGACGCCGGGGCCCGGCTGTCCGCCGCCGGGCTGGACGACTGGGCGGTGTCCAATGTGATGGGCTATCTCGCCGAGCAGAAGCAGGCCTGCGGCCATGTCCCCGATGACCGCACGATCGTCGTGGAGCGGTTCCGCGACGAGCTCGGCGACTGGCGGGTGGTCATCCACTCCCCGTTCGGTGCGCAGGTCCACGCCCCCTGGGCGCTGGCCCTCGGCGCCCGTCTCGCCGAGCGCTACGGCATGGACGCGCAGGTGATGCATGCCGACGACGGCATCGTGCTGCGGCTGCCCGACGCCGATCTGATGGGCCTCGATCTCCTCGACGGCGACGGCGGTTTCGCCCCGTCCGCCGGCCCGCTCGGCCGCGGCACGGAGTACGACCCCGAGCAGTCCCCCGTGGGGGCCGCCGATGTCGCCTTCGACCAGGGCGAGGTCGACCAGCTCGTCACGGACCAGGTCGGCGGCTCCGCGCTGTTCGCCTCCCGGTTCCGTGAATGTGCCGCCCGTGCCCTGCTGCTGCCGCGGCGCAGCCCCGGCAAGCGCACCCCGCTGTGGCAGCAGCGCCAGCGGGCCGCCCAACTCCTCCAGGTGGCGAGCGAGTTCGGGTCCTTCCCGATCGTGCTGGAAGCCGTCCGCGAATGCCTCCAGGACGTCTTCGATGTCCCGGGTCTGACGGAGCTGATGGGGGACCTGGAGGCCCGCCGGGTCCGCCTGGTGGAGGTCACCACCCCCGAGCCGTCCCCGTTCGCCCGCTCGCTGCTCTTCGGCTATGTCGCCCAGTTCCTGTACGAGGGCGACTCCCCGCTCGCCGAGCGCCGCGCCGCCGCGCTCTCCCTGGACTCCCGGCTGCTCGCCGAGCTGCTCGGCCAGGCCGAGCTGCGTGAGCTGCTGGACGCCGAGGTGCTGGCCGAGCTGGAGCGTGAGCTGCAGTGGCTGACGGAGGACCGGCGCGTCAAGGACGTCGAGGGCGTCGCCGACGTCCTGCGGCTGCTGGGGCCGCTGACCGACGCCGAGCTGGCCGAGCGCGGCGCGGACCCGGCATGGCCCCGGGAGCTGGCCGCCACCCGCCGCGCCCTCTGCGTGCGGATCGCCGGTGCCGACCACTGGGCCGCCGTCGAGGACGCCGGCCGGCTCCGTGACGCGCTGGGCACGGCGCTGCCGGTCGGTGTCCCGGAGTCGTTCACCGAACCGGTCAAGGACCCGCTCGGCGATCTGCTGTCCCGCTACGCCCGCACCCACGGCCCGTTCACCTCCGAGCAGGCCGCCGCGCGCTTCGGCCTCGGCGCGGCCGTCACCGACGGGGCGCTGCAGCGTCTCGCCGCCGCCGGGCGGGTCGTCCAGGGCGAGTTCCATCCGGCGGGCATCGGCCAGGAGTGGTGTGACGCCCAGGTGCTGCGCAGGCTGCGCCGCCGCTCCCTCGCCGCGCTGCGCGAGGAGCTGGAGCCGGTGCCGCCCGCCGCGCTCGCCGCCTTCCTCCCCCAGTGGCAGAACGTCGGTGCACCGCGCCCGGCACCGGCCGGCGGGATGCCGGCCCCACTCGGCGGCGCCTCGCACAGCCTGCGCGGCATCGACGGCCTGGTGCGCGCCATCGAGCAGCTCCAGGGCGCTCCGGTGCCCGCCTCCGCCCTGGAAAAGCTGGTGCTGCCGTCCCGCGTCGGCGGCTACACCCCTGCCCTGCTGGACGAGCTCACCGCCACCGGTGAGGTGCTGTGGGCCGGCGCCGGTGCGCTCCCCGGCAAGGACGGCTGGCTCTCCCTCCATCTCGCCGACTCCGCCCCGCTGCTGCTCCCACCGCCGCTCCCGCTGGAAGTGACCGCACTGCACGAGTCGTTGCTGACCGCCCTCGCCCCCGGATACGGCCTGTTCTTCCGCCAGCTCGCCGACCAGGTCCGCGCCACCACCCACCCGGACGCCACCGATCCGCAACTCGCGGACGCGCTGTGGGACCTGGCCTGGTCGGGCCGGCTGACCAACGACACCCTCGCCCCGCTGCGCGCCCTCCTCGGCTCGGGCCGTACGGCCGGTTCGACCGCCCACCGCGCCCGCCGCGCCGTCCCCCGGGGGCGGTACGGCTCCCTCACCGCTGCCGCGGGCCGCGGCGGCCGGCCCACCGCCTCCCGCTCCGGTCCGCCGACGGTGGGTGGCCGATGGTCGCTCCTGCCCACCGCCGAGCCGGACCCCACCCACCGCGCCCATGCCCTGGCCCGTGCGCTCCTGGACCGGCACGGCATCGTCACCCGGGGGGCGGTCGCCGCCGAGGGGGTCGAGGGCGGGTTCTCCGCCGCATACCGGGTGCTGGCCGCCTTCGAGGAGTCCGGTCAGGCCCGTCGCGGCTATGTGGTGGAGGGGCTGGGCGCCGCCCAGTTCGCGATGGACGGCGCGGTGGACCGGCTGCGCGCGGTCAGCACCCAGCGGGAGCGCACCGCCGGTGACGCACTGGCGGACGGCGGCCCGGCGCAGTCCCGGCGCGGCGGCCCGCAGCGCGCCGTCGTCCTCGCCGCCGCCGACCCCGCCAATGCCTACGGCGCCGCGCTGCCCTGGCCCGAGCCGCCCGAGGGCTCAACGCACAAGCCCGGCCGCAAGGCGGGCTCCCTGGTCATCCTCGTCGACGGTGAGCTGACGCTCTACATGGAGCGCGGCGGCAAGACCCTGCTCCTCTGGCCGCTGGGCCACGAACCGGAGCGGGCCGCCATGGACCCGCGCCTCCAGCTCGCCGTCGAGGCACTCACGGATGCCGCCCGCGCGGGCGCCCTGGGCACCATCACCACCGAACGCATCAACGGCACCGCGGCCCTCACCTCCCCCTTCGCCGCCACCCTGGAGACCGCCGGCTTCCACCCGACCCCACGGGGGCTGCGCCTGCGCGGGTGACCGCAGCAACGCCCTGCTCCGCCCCACAGCGCGCGCCGAAGGCTCCCGGCTCCCGGCTCCCGGCTCCCGGCTCCCGGCTCCCGGCTCCCGGCTCCCGGCTCCCGGCTCCCGGCTCCCGGCTCCCGGCTCCCGGCTCCCGGCTCCCGGCTCCCGGCTCCCGGCATGATGGTGGCATGCCCGAAGGTGACACCGTCTGGCGCTTGGCCCAGCGGCTCCACGACGCGCTGGCCGGCGGTCCGCTGACCCGCTGCGATCTCCGCGTCCCCCGGCTGGCGACGGTGGATCTGACCGGCCGCGAGGTGCTGGACGTCCTCCCCCGCGGCAAGCACCTGCTCACCCGCTTCGAGGGCGGTCTCACCCTCCACTCCCATCTGCGGATGGACGGCGCATGGAAGATCTACGCCCCGGCCGAGCGCTGGCGCGGTGGCCCCGCCCACCAGATCCGGGCGATCCTCGGCACCGCGGACCACACCGCCGTCGGCTACCGCCTCCCCGTACTCGATCTGCTGCGCACCGCCGACGAGTCCCGGGTCATCGGCCATCTGGGGCCCGATCTCCTCGGCCCGGACTGGGACCCCGTCGAAGTCCTGCGCCGACTGCTCGCCACCCCGGAGCGCCCCCTCGGCGAGGCCCTGCTCGACCAGCGCAATCTCGCCGGAATCGGCAATGTCTACAAATCCGAGCTGTGCTTCCTGCTGGGAGCCTCGCCCTGGCTCCCGCTGGGCGCGCTGCCCCGGCCGGAACGCGTGCCCACGCTCGCCAAGAAGCTCCTCGAGGCCAACAAGCGGCGCCCCGCCCGTATCACCACGCCCAGCGCACGCCCCGACCGACGGCTGTGGGTCTACGGCCGGGCCGGCCGCCCCTGTCTGCGCTGCGGCACCGAGATCCGCACCGCCGACCAGGACCCCACCGCCGAGGAACGCGTCACCTACTGGTGCCCCGCCTGCCAGCCGGACCCACCGGACGGCCACCGCGCCGACTGACCCGAAGCACCTCCCGCACACCAATTGACGCCCCGTCAGATCTGTCCCTACCCTCGCACCATGCCCCTCCCGGCGTACGACCTCACGGGCCGCACCGGGCTCGTCACCGGCGCGGCTGGGGGCACCTCCCACGCCCTGCAGGCAGTGGGGGAGGTATCGGCCGCGCCACCGCCACCCTCCTCGCCGCGGCCGGAGCCACCGTCCACTGCGCCGATCTCGACGAACAGGGCGCGAAGGCGACCGCCGCTCCCATCACCGCGGCAGAGGGCTCCGCGCACGCCCATCGGCTCGATGTCACCCGGCGCGACCAGGTCAGCACGCGGAGGCGCCGATGATCCGGATGTCACCGCTGGGGCGGGTGGGAGAGCCGGAGGACGTCGCCCACACCGTGCCGCACCTGGCGTCGGACGCCTCGCCCTTCATGACCGGCCTGGTCCGCCGCCCGAACGGTGGTGTCGCCATGCCCTGGTGAGCGCCTTCCGGCCTGCCCGGACCCGCAGGCCCGCCCGTGCCATGGCGCGAGGAGAGATCCCGTCGTTCCGCCTCGCCCGCGGAACGCAGTGCACCGGCAGCAGACTGAGCCCCCAGCCGCCCAGCATCACGGCCCCTTCGACCACCCCCGCCGACTGCGGCCACACCACCAGCCGGACCGCGGCCCACCACCACAGCCCCCCGACCACGGCCCCGGATATCCAGCGCCCCGGCACGGTGCGCGGACGCCGTCCGGTCGGTCCGCGGGCCGCGAAGTCACGCCACCTCATGGCTGCCTCCTCCGGCCGACGCTAGACGGGTCCCGCCGCCCGACGGGAGGGCGCACCGGGGCATTTCCGGCGCGCAGCCGGCCCCGCAAGCCCCGGAACGGGCCTCGACGACGCCGGCCCCGGAAGGCACACCGAGTCCCGGAGCCTCAGCGCCCTTCGCCGTCCGTCACCGGGCCTCGGCCTGGAACATCCAGTGGTGCTTCTCCAGGTCGGCGGTCAGACCGATGAGAATGTCCTGGCTGACCGGGTCCGGGTCCGCGGTGGCGGTGATCCGCTCGCGCATCCGGCCGATGACCGCGCTCAGCGCGTCCACCATCGCCCGCACCACGTCACCGTCCTTGATCCAGCCGTCCTTGACCTCGCCGATGCCGCTGGTCTTGGCGACGGTGACCGCCCGCCCGTCCGGGGACACCCCGATCGCGGCCGCCCGCTCGGCCACCGTGTCGGCATGCAGCCGCCCACTGGTGACCACCTCGTCGAGCTGGAGATGGACGGAGCGGAAGCGCGGACCGATGACGTTCCAGTGCACCTGCTTCGCGACGAGGGAGAGATCCACCAGGTCGACGAGCGCTCCCTGCAGGGCGTTCCCGACGATGCCGAGGTCCTCGTCGGAGAGTGTGCTCTTGACGACAGACATCCAGATACTCCTGTTCGGGCGATTTATCCGATTTAGCCATCGTACAAATGAATCGCCCGTTCCGAGCTGCCCGGACCGTCCGGGCAGGCGCCCGCCGGGGCCCGGCCCGCCACGCACACCCGCCCCCGTGCGGGCAGCACAAAGCCCCGGCAGGCTTCCGCCTACCAGGGCTTCGATGCGTACGAACTGGGGTGTCAGGCCGCGACGACATCCACGACGTCTGCCGGGGACTTGATGGTCACGCGGTCCTCCGGCACACCGGCCAGGGACGTGACGGACACCGAATTGAGCTTGGGCCGCACCGGTGCGGGCACCGGATCGCTCGCGGCCGCGGACGCTGCCAGCTCGGCGAGCGCCAGCTCATCGCTGACCTCCCGCATGAGCTCGGACATGCGCACGTCCAGCGCGTCACAGATCGACGAGAGCAGTTCGGAGGACGCCTCCTTCTGCCCCCTCTCGACCTCGGACAAATAGCCGAGCGATACCCGGGCGGAGGAAGAGACCTCGCGCAGGGTTCGGCCCTGGCGCTGACGCTGTCGGCGCAGCACGTCACCCAGCAGGCGACGAAGCAGAATCATCGCTGGCTCCCTCCTCGGACCTCGGATCCGGATCCTTCTCGCCCCACCGTACCGCCTCGGGCGGTACCAGTGCCGGGCGCAAGTACGTGTTCACTCAGGGCTGCAAACATCCATTCCCCCCGTGTTGTTCCGTATCCTGTGCCCGCGTATTTTCTGTCAGTTCGCTCAACAACAGTGCGAGCACGGCGCGAATGGTGTCCTGGCGGATCCGGTCGCGATCACCCGCCAGCGACAGGCGGCGCACCGCTCCGGCACCGTCCGGTCCCTGGACCGCCACGAAAACGGTGCCCACGGGATGCCCGTCCTGAGCATCGGGGCCGGCCACACCCGTGGTGGCGAGGCCCCAGTCGGCACCCAGCACCCGCCGCACACCGCTCGCCATCTGCCGGGCGACCTCGCCGTCGACGGCCCCGCGCGCGGCCAGCAGGGCGCCGTCCACGCCCAGCACCTCCCGCTTGACCTCGGTCGCATACGCCGTGACGGAGCCCCGGACCACCCGTGAGGCCCCCGGGACCGCGGTCAGCGCGCCCGCCACCAGTCCACCGGTCAGCGATTCCGCCACGGCCAGGCTCTGACCCCGCCCGGCGAGCAGCTCCAGCGCCCCGGCCGCGGCAGAACCCGGCCCGCTCACCGTGCCGCGTCCCGCTCGGCGCGATCGGCCCGCTCCCGGGCCAGCCCGGCCCGGCGCAGCACCACGGCCTGCCGGACGTAGTCGAGCCCGGTGACGACGGTCAGTGCCACCGCCACCGCCATCACCCACCAGCGGAAAGTGGCCAGCGGACCGGTCAGCACCAGGACGTACATACCGACCGCGGTGCCCTGCGCCAATGTCTTGATTTTGCCGCCACGACTGGCCGGAATGACTCCATGCTTGATCACCCAGAACCGCATCAGCGTGATGCCGAGCTCCCGGAAGAGGATCACTCCGGTCACCCACCAGGGCAGATCGCCCAGCACCGACAGACAGATCAGCGCGGCACCCATGATCGCCTTGTCCGCGATCGGGTCGGCGATCTTGCCGAAGTCGGTGACCAGGTTGTAAGCGCGCGCCAGATGCCCGTCGAAAATGTCGGTGATCATGGCGACGGCGAACGCGGCCCAGGCGAAGACGCGCCAGACCGGATCCGTTCCGTCGTCGTGCATCAGCAGCAGCACGAAGGCCGGAACCAGCACCAGCCGCAGCATCGTCAGGACGTTGGCGATGTTCCACAGCCCGGCCTGCCGGACGACCGGCGCCGTGCGCGGGCCACCAGCTGCGGATGCCGGGACTCCGGTCATCTGCCCGCCTCCTCGGTACACCCCGTGCCCTCCACCGACAGCACCTCCGCGACGAGGTCCACGCCCTCGCTCGCCACCACCTTTGCTTCGACCATACGACCGGGCTCCAGCTCCTGGCCGGTCGACAGCAGGGTGACGCCGTCGGTCTCCGGAGCCTGGTGCGCGGCCCGCCCGACGACACCGTCCTCGTCGTCGGTCCGGTCGACCAGCACCCGCAGCGTCTCGCCGATCCGCTCCTCGGCGCGCTGCGCGGTCAGCTCCTCGGCCAGCCGCGACACCCGCGCCAGCCGCTCGGCGACCACGTCCGGGTCGACCTTGTCCTCGTACGAGGCGGCCTCGGTGCCGTCCTCGTCGGAGTAACCGAAGACGCCGATGGCATCGAGCCGGGCCTCGGTGATGAAGCGCTCCAGTTCCGCCAGGTCGCTCTCGCTCTCCCCGGGGAAGCCGACGATGAAGTTCGAGCGGGCACCGGCCTGCGGCGCCTTGGTACGGATCGTCTCCAGCAGCTCCAGGAAGCTGTCCGTGCCGCCGAAGCGCCGCATGGTGCGCAGCACACCGGGCGCCGAGTGCTGGAAGGACAGATCGAAGTAGGGCGCCACCTTGTCGGTGCCGGTCAGCACGTCGATGAGGCCGGGCCGCATCTCCGCGGGCTGCAGGTAGCTGACCCGGATCCGCTCGATGCCGTCGACGGCCGCCAGCTCCGGCAGCAGCGTCTCCAGCAGCCGGATGTCGCCGAGGTCCTTGCCGTAGGAGGTGTTGTTCTCGGAGACCAGCATGATCTCCTTCACACCCTCCCCGGCCAGCCAGCGCGTCTCCCCGAGCACATCGGAGGGCCGGCGGGAGATGAAGGAGCCGCGGAAGGACGGGATGGCGCAGAACGAGCAGCGCCGGTCGCAGCCGGAGGCCAGCTTCACCGAGGCCACCGGGCTGCTGCCGAGACGGCGGCGCAGCGGGGCCCGCGGTCCGGAGGCCGGTGCGACGCCCTCCGGCAGATCCTCGGGCGGGGTGTCCTGGGCATGGCCGGGCAGCGCGACCTCGGCGGCGTCCTGGCGCTCGGCCGGGCTGATCGGCAGCAGCTTGCGGCGGTCGCGCGGGGTGTGCGAGGCGTGGATGCCGCCGCTCAGGATGGTCTGCAGACGGCCGGAGATATCGCCGTAGTCGTCGAAGCCGAGCACCCCGTCCGCCTCGGGCAGCGCCTCGGCGAGCTCCTTGCCGTAGCGCTCGGCCATGCAGCCGACGGCCACTACGGCCTGGGTTCTGCCGTGATCCTTCAGATCGTTGGCTTCCAGCAGGGCATCGACGGAGTCCTTCTTGGCGGCCTCGACGAAACCACAGGTGTTGACGACGGCGACATCGGCATCGGCGGCTTCCTCGACGAGGTCCCAGCCGTCCGCTGCCAGGCGGCCTGCGAGCTCCTCCGAGTCCACCTCGTTACGGGCGCAGCCAAGAGTGACAAGGGCGACGGTACGGCGTTCGGGCATAGGCCTCAGCCTACTTTGTCCCCGCCACCCCCTTGGCGCGCAGGTCTCCGCCGCCGGACCCGGGCCGCCGGGCCGGGCGGCGGACGCCCCCCGGTGAGGGCGCTCAGCCCGCCTGGGGGTCCCCTGGCGTGTAGCTGAGCCGCTCTACGGTGCCCTTCTCGCCGACCCGCTTGACCTCCTTGCCGTTGACGTACAGCTGCACGGCTCCGGCGTTACCGAGGACCAGGTCGATCCGCTTCTTGTCGGTGATGGTCTTGGACTCGCCCTGCTTGAGCAGACCGTCCTCCAGGAGCTTGCCGTTGGCGTCCTTGGCGGAGATCCAGCTCTGGCCGTCGCGGGCGGTCACCTTGATCGTGACCTTGTCCTTCGGCAGCCCTGCCACGGCACTGTCGGACGGCTCGGGGTCGGGCTTGATGGGCGGCTTGATGGTGGAGGGATGGCGGGTGGGCGCCGGCGCCGGCTTCGCATGGGCGTCGCCGGCCGCGATCGGGCCGCCGTCGCTCTTGTCGCCGCCCGTGAAGAGCGTGAAGCCCGCGAAGCCGACCACCACGACGATCGCCGCGACCATCGCCGCGGTCCAATTGGGGCGGCGCGGCTCGGAGCGGATCCGTTCGGCTTCGAAGAGGGGCGCGGCGGGGGTCGGCGCGGGCCGGCCGCCGTGCTCGGCGTCGAACTGGTCGATCAGGGGTCGGGGATCGAGGGATACGGCGCGGGCGAGCGCCCGGATGTGCCCCCGGGCGTAGACGTCGCCGCCACAGCGGGAGAAGTCGTCCTGCTCGATCGCGTGCACGAGGGGAATGCGCACCCGTGTCGTCGTACTGACCTCTTCGACGGTCAGTCCCGCTCCGATACGGGCCTTCTGGAGGGCAGAACCGACGGAAGGCCGGTCTGCTTCGGGGGAGTTGCCGATGGACACGGAGGCGCCTTTCGAGCGTGTAGCCACCTGCTGGAAGTTCAGTCTAGGGGTGGGGCGAAAGGGTCGGGCAAGCGGGAGAGCGGACTTTGTACGCCATCGGAACGCCGTCGGCGGTGCCCTGGGGCTCGATGGTGAAGCATCGTTCCCTCATCTCCCTCAACTTGACGTATCGGCAGGAGAAACGGTTGCCTTCTTCTTTCCTGCGGGTGACCCGGATATCTGTGCTACTCCGTAGCCTCCCCCCGGATCACCGCCAGCACTCCGTCCAGTTCGTCAGGCTTCACAAGAACGTCACGAGCCTTCGACCCCTCGCTCGGACCGACGATGTTCCGCGACTCCATCAGGTCCATCAGCCGCCCGGCCTTGGCGAACCCCACCCGCAGCTTGCGCTGAAGCATGGACGTCGACCCGAACTGGGTGGAAACCACCAGCTCAGCGGCCTGACACAGCAGATCGAGGTCATCGCCGATGTCCTCGTCGATCTCCTTCTTCTTGGCCGTGCCGACGGTGACGTCGTCGCGGAAGACGGGCGCCATCTGGTCCTTGCAGTGCTGGACGACCGCCCCGACCTCCGCCTCGGTCACGAACGCGCCCTGCATACGCACCGGCTTGTTGGCGCCCATCGGCAGGAACAGGCCGTCGCCCTTGCCGATCAGCTTCTCGGCGCCCGGCTGGTCGAGGATGACCCGGCTGTCGGCGAGCGACGAGGTGGCGAACGCGAGCCGGGAGGGCACATTGGCCTTGATCAGGCCGGTGACCACATCGACGGACGGGCGCTGGGTGGCGAGCACCAGGTGGATGCCTGCCGCACGGGCGAGCTGGGTGATGCGGACGATCGAGTCCTCCACATCGCGCGGCGCGACCATCATCAGGTCCGCCAGCTCGTCGACGATGACCAGCAGATACGGGTACGGCGCCAGCTCGCGCTCGCTGCCCTCCGGTGCGCTGACCTTGCCGCTGCGCACCGCTTCGTTGAAGTCGTCGATGTGCCGGAAGCCGTAGGCCGCGAGATCGTCGTAGCGCAGGTCCATCTCGCGCACCACCCACTGCAGCGCCTCGGCGGCCCGCTTGGGGTTGGTGATGATCGGTGTGATCAGATGCGGGATGCCCTCGTACGCGGTCAGCTCGACGCGCTTGGGGTCGACCAGCACCATCCGGACGTCCTCCGGCGTGGCCCGCATCATGACCGAGGTGATCAGGCAGTTGATGCAGGAGGACTTTCCGGAGCCGGTGGCACCGGCCACCAGGACGTGCGGCATCTTCGTCATGTTGGCCATGACGTAGCCGCCCTCGACGTCCTTGCCGAGCGCCACCAGCATCGGATGATCGTCGTCCGCGGCGTCGGCCAGCCGCAGCACATCACCGAGGTTGACCATCTCGCGGTCGGTGTTGGGGATCTCGATGCCGACCGCGGACTTCCCGGGGATCGGGCTGATGATGCGGACGTCGGGGCTGGCCACCGCGTAGGCGATGTTCTTGGCCAGCGCGGTGATCTTCTCGACCTTGACGGCCGGGCCGAGCTCGACCTCGTAGCGGGTGACCGTCGGGCCCCGGGTGAAGCCGGTGACCGCGGCATCGACCTTGAACTCCTGGAAGACCGTGGTCAGCGCGGTCACTATGGCGTCGTTCGCGGCGCTGCGGGTCTTGCCGGGCCCGCCCCGCGAGAGCAGGTCCAGCGAGGGCAGCGAGTAGGTGATGTCACCGGACAGCTGGAGCTGCTCGGCACGGGCCGGCAGCTCGCCCGAGCGCTCGGGCGGGGCCTTGGTGAAGTCCGGCACGGCGGGAGTGTGCTCGGCCGCGGGCGGCTCCGGCTCCGCGCCGCGGGCCGGCGGCACCGTGCCGCTCTCCCCCGCGGTGTCCTCGCCGTCGTGGCCCCGGCGGTCCCCGGAGATGCTGCTGCTGAGGCCGGCGACGAGCGGTGAGGGCTGGACACCGTGCAGCACCGCGCCGTCCAGCGCGGCGGCCGCCGCGGCGGCGACATCCACCGCGTCCATCGGCCGGTCCGGGGCGGTCTGTGCGGAGGCCCGGCGCGGTCGGCGCCGCTTGGCCAGGGCCGCTTCCTCTATCGCGTCCGGATCGTTCGCGGCCGGTGCGGCTGCGGCGCTGCGGCGCTGCCTGCGGACGGGCTGCTCGCGCCACTCCTCCGCATACTCCTCGACCTCGTCGTAGTCCGCCTCGTCCGCCACCGGGTGCACCACGCCCAGCTTGATGCCGAGCGCCCGCAGCCGCTGCGGGATGGCGTTCACCGGCGTCGCGGTGACCACCAGCAGCCCGAAGAGGGTCAGCAGCGCCAGCAGCGCCACCGCCAGGGTCTGGCCGACGGTGAAGATCAGCGGCTTGGACGCGACCCACCCGAGGTAGCCGCCGGCGTCCTGTACGGCGGCCAGTCCGTCGTCCCGGCCCGGAGAGCCACAGGCCATCGCGACCTGTCCGAGGACGCCGACGACCAGCGCGGACAGCCCGATGACGATCCGGCCGTTGGCCTCCGGCTTCTCGGGGTGCCGGATGAGGCGTACGGCGATGCCGCCCAGCAGTATCGGTACGACCAGATCGAGCCGGCCGAACGCGCCGGTCACCAACAGCTCGACGAGGTCGCCGACCGGGCCGCTGAGGTTGGACCAGGTACCGGCCGCGATCACCAGCGCCAGCCCGAGCAACAGCAGCGCCAGCCCGTCCTTGCGGTGCGCCGGATCGAGGTTCTTCGCGCCGCGGCCCATACCGCGGAACATCGCCCCGATGCCGTGTGCGAGCCCCAGCCAGCAGGCACGCGCGAGGCGGTAGACACCACCGGTGGGTGACGGCGCCGGTTTGGGGGCGGCCTTCTTGGCGGGTGCCCTCTTGGCCGGTGCCTTCTTCGCGGCCGCGGCCTTCTTGGCCGGTGGCTTCGCGGGCGCTTTCTTCGCGGCGCCCGCGGTCCGTCCGGCGCGCTGCTTCGAGGGGCCCGCCGTGCTCTGGGTTCCCTTGCCGGACGTACGTGAGGCCATGGCGACGAGATTACAGGCGAAAGCAGGCATGACACGAGCGCACGGCGCTTCACCCGAACGTGTCGCGCGCCCGTCTCATGAAGGGGTGTCAGTTCACCCCGCGGCGCTCCCCGACCCCGGCTCCAGGGCGTCCAGCGCCCTGCGCAGTCCGGTCAGTTTGCGCTCCAGATGCGCCGCGGTGGCGACCGCCGCCGCATCCGCCGTCTCGTCCAGCTGCTTGGACAGCGCCTCGGCCTGCTCCTCGACCGCGGCCAGCCGCGCGGAGAGCTCGGCGAGTAGCCCCGCGGACTCCCGCGCCTCGTCGGCGCTCGGCCGCCCGCCCTCCAGCTGCAGCCTCAGCAGGGAGGCCTGCTCCCGCAGTTGGCAGTTCTTCATGTACAGCTCGACGAACACCGAGACCTTGGCGCGCAGCACCCACGGGTCGAACGGCTTGGAGATGTAGTCCACCGCGCCGGCCGCGTATCCGCGGAAGGTGTGATGCGGGCCGTGGTTGATGGCCGTGAGGAAGATGATCGGGATGTCGCGGGTCCGCTCGCGCCGCTTGATGTGCGCGGCCGTCTCGAAACCGTCCATCCCCGGCATCTGCACATCGAGCAGAATCACCGCGAAATCGTCCGTGAGCAGTGCTTTGAGCGCTTCCTCCCCGGACGATGCCCGCACCAGTGTCTGATCGAGCGCAGAGAGGATCGCCTCCAGCGCCAGCAGATTCTCCGGCCGGTCATCGACCAGGAGGATCTTGGCCTTCTGCACCATGGCCCGTCCTCCTCGCCCCGGCATGGAACCGGACGCCGCCCCAGGGGACGACTCCGTCACGCCGCCCGTCCTTGTGCCGGTCATGGTAGCTGCACCCCGCCTGTCGCCACACCCTGTCACCGCGATGTCACTGTGCACGTAGCAGAAACGCAGACAGAGACCAGAAGGTTCCCCGTATCCCACGCTTCCACACGTCCGCGGCAACACTGAGTCAGCACGCGATGATCCCCTTTCGCCTCCATACTGGACGCTCCGTCACTCCGCGCGCATCCATTGCTCCATGACCGACAACAGATGATCGGTATCCACCGGCTTGGTCACGTAGTCGGAGGCTCCGGAGTCGATGCTCTTCTCCCGGTCGCCCTTCATCGCCTTCGCGGTCAGCGCGATGATGGGCAGTCCGGCGAACTGCGGCATCCTGCGGATCGCCGCCGTGGTCGCATAACCGTCCATCTCCGGCATCATGATGTCCATCAGGACCAGGACGATGTCGTCGTGCTGCTCCAGCACCTCGATGCCCTCGCGCCCGTTCTCCGCGTACAGCACCGACAGCCCGTGCTGCTCCAGGACGCTGGTGAGCGCGAAGACATTGCGGATGTCGTCATCGACGATCAGCACCTTCTCACCGTGGAATCCGCCCTCGAAGGCCGGGTCCACCAGATCCTGGCCGTTGCCGATCCAGGGCTCCTCCGCGGGCTGCTGCGGGACCGGCTGCGGTGTCTGCGGCGGCGCCTGCGGAGCCTGCTGCGGGGCCTGCTGCGGCGCCGCGGACGACTGCCGCCCGGAGAGCTCGAAGCGCCGCGGGGTCCCCGAAATCGCCCGGCGGCGGCGCCGGCTGAGGCTGCCTCCGACGCCCTGCTCGTGGTCCGGCTGCTCCTCGGCCTCCTGCTGCCCGACCTCCGTCTCGCGCGCCTCCGCGTCCATCGCGATCCCGCCGGCCACCAGCTGCGGGTAGCCCTGCGGCGGCAGCCCGCCCGGGTTGTGCGGCAGGTAGAGCGTGAACGTGGAGCCGCGGTTGGGCTCGCTCGCGGCATGGATCTCGCCGCCCAGCAGCCGGGCGATCTCCCGGCTGATGGACAGGCCCAGGCCCGTACCGCCGTACTTGCGGCTGGTCGTGCCGTCCGCCTGCTTGAACGCCTCGAAGATGACCCGCATCTTGCTGGACGCGATACCGATACCGGTGTCGGTCACCGAGAAGGCGATCATGTCCGCGTCCGGGTCGCGCAGCGAACCGTGCTCCAGCAGCTGCTCCCTGATGGCCACCGGAACATCCGCACCGGCCGGCCGGATCACCAGCTCGACGGCGCCGCTGTCGGTGAACTTCACCGCGTTGGACAGCAGGTTGCGCAGCACCTGCAGCAGCCGCTGCTCATCGGTGTGCAGTGTCGCCGGCAGCTCCGGGGAGACCCGTACGGAGAAGTCGAGTCCCTTCTCCGCGGTCAGCGGCCGGAACGTCGCCTCCACGTAGTCGACGAGCTGGACCAGCGCGATCCGCGTCGGGCTGACGTCCATCTTGCCGGCCTCGACCTTGGACAGGTCCAGAATGTCGTTGATCAGCTGGAGCAGGTCGGAACCGGCCCCATGGATGGTTTCGGCGAATTCGACCTGCTTCGGGGAGAGATTCCCCTCGGCATTATCGGCCAGCAATTTGGCCAGAATCAGCAGGGAGTTGAGCGGCGTACGCAGCTCGTGCGACATGTTCGCCAGGAACTCCGACTTGTAGCGCATCGAGACCGCGAGCTGCTCGGCACGCTCCTCCAGGACCTGCCGCGCCTCCTCGATCTCGGTGTTCTTCACCTCGATGTCGCGGTTCTGCGCACGCAGCTGCTCGGCCTTCTCCTCCAGCTCCGTGTTGGACAGCTCCAGCGCCTTCTGCCGGCTCTCCAGCTCGCCCGAGCGCTCCTTGAGCTGCTCGGTCAGCTCCTGCGACTGCTTGAGCAGCACCTCGGTCTTGGTGTTCACCGAGATGGTGTTGACGCTGGTCGCGATCATCTCGGCGATCTGGCTGAGGAAGTCCTTCTGGATCTGGGTGAACGGCTGGAAGGACGCCAGCTCGATCACCCCGAGCACCTTGTCCTCGAACAGCACCGGCAGCACGATCACATTCGCCGGCGGCGCCTCACCCAGCCCGGAGGCGATCTTGAGATAGCCGGACGGGACGTTCTCCACCAGGATCGTGCGCCCCTCCTCCGCGGCCGTGCCGATCAGCGTCTCGCCCGGCCGGAAGGTCGTCGGCATCCCGCCCATGGCGTAGCCGTACGAGCCCATCAGCCGCAGTTCGTACGCGCCGGCCTCGCCGCCGTCCGCGCCGATCTCCTGGCTGTCGGGCTGCGCCGCGAGGAAGAACGCGCCGTGCTGGGCGGAGACCGCGGGCGAGAGCTCGCTCATGATGAGCGTGGCGACGTCCTTGAGGTCGCGCCGGCCCTGCATCAGACCGGAGATCCGGGCCAGGTTGCCCTTGAGCCAGTCCTGTTCCTCGTTGGCGAGGGTGGTCTCCCGGAGCGTGGAGATCATGGTGTTGACGTTGTCCTGGAGCTCCAGGATCTCGCCGGCCGCGTCCACATCGATTCGGACGTTGTGATCGCCGAGGGTGACCGCCGCGGCGACCGCGGCGATGGCCCGCACCTGGCGGGTCAGGTTGCCCGCCATCTCGTTCACCGATTCGGTCAGGTCCCGCCAGGTGCCCGCCACACCGCGCACCTGCGCCTGCCCACCGAGCTGCCCTTCCGTACCCACCTCGCGGGCCACCCTGGTGACCTGTTCGGCGAAGGAAGAGAGCTGGTCGACCATCGTGTTGATGGTGGTCTTCAGAGCGAGGATCTCGCCCCGCGCATCGATGTCGATCTTCTTGGTCAGATCGCCCTTGGCGATGGCGGTGGTGACCATGGCGATGTTGCGGACCTGGCCGGTCAGGTTGTTGGCCATCGAGTTCACGGACTCGGTGAGGTCCTTCCACGTACCGGCGACGCCGGGGACGCGGGCCTGACCGCCCAGGATGCCGTCGGTGCCCACCTCACGGGCCACCCGGGTGACCTCGTCGGCGAACGACGACAGCGTCGTGACCATCGTGTTGACCGTGTCGGCGAGCTGCGCGACCTCGCCGCGCGCCTCGACCGTGACCTTCTTCGTCAGGTCTCCGTTGGCGACCGCCGCCGAGACCTGGGAGATGTTGCGCACCTGGATGGTCAGGTTGTTGGCCATCAGGTTCACGTTGTCGCTGAGGTCCAGCCAGATACCGGTGGCACCCGGCACCCGCGCCTGACCGCCCAACTGGCCCTCGGTACCCACCTCACGGGCCACCCGGGTCACCTGCTCGGCGAACGACGACAGCTGGTCGACCATCGTGTTGACGGTCGTGACCAGTTCGAGGATCTCACCCTTGGCATCGACGGTGATCTTCTTGGACAGATCACCGCGGGCCACCGCGGTCGTCACCTCGGCGATGTTGCGCACCTGCGAGGTCAGGTTGTTCGCCATGAAGTTGACGGACTGGGTGAGGTCCTTCCACGTACCGCTGACGCCCTGCACCTCGGCCTGGCCGCCCAGGATGCCCTCGGTGCCCACCTCGCGGGCGACTCTGGTGACCTGCTCCGCGAACGAGGAGAGCTGGTCGACCATGGTGTTCAGGGTGTTCTTCAGCTCCAGGATCTCGCCCCGGGCGTCCACATCGATCTTCTGCGACAGGTCACCCCGGGCGACCGCCGTGGCGACCTGCGCGATGTTGCGGACCTGAGCCGTGAGGTTGCCGGCCATGCCGTTCACGGAGTCGGTCAGATCGCGCCAGACACCGGCGACGCCCGGCACCTGCGCCTGGCCGCCCAGCCTGCCGTCCGTACCGACCTCCCGGGCGACCCGGGTGACCTGCTCGGCGAAGGCGGAGAGCTGGTCCACCATCGTGTTGATGGTGTTCTTCAGCTCCAGGATCTCGCCGCGCGCATCCACGTCGATCTTCTGGGACAGGTCACCACGGGCCACCGCCGTCGTCACCTGGGCGATCTGCCGCACCTGTGAAGTCAGGTTCCCCGCCATGAAGTTGACGGAGTCGGTCAGTTCCTTCCAGGTGCCGCTGACGCCGTCCACCCGGGCCTGACCGCCCAGCCGGCCCTCCGTGCCCACGTCCCTGGCCATCCGTGTGACCTGGTCGGCGAACGAGGACAGCTGATCCACCATGGTGTTCACGGTGTTCTTCAGCTGCAGCATCTCGCCGGAGACATCGACGGTGACCTTCTGCGACAGATCACCGTTGGCCACCGCGGTCGTCACCTGGGCGATGTTGCGCACCTGCCCGGTCAGGTTGCGGAAGGCGGTGTTCACGGAGTCCGTGAGGTCCTTCCACGTCCCCGCGGCACCGGGCACCGCCGCCTGGCCGCCCAGCTCACCCTCGACACCGATCTCCCGCGCAACGCGCGTCACTTCGGCGCCGAACGAGGAGAGCTGACCCACCATCGTGTTGACGGTGTTCTTCAACTCCAGCATTTCACCGGCGACATCGACGGTGACGGTCTGCGAGAGGTCGCCGTTGGCGACCGCCGTCGTCACCTGTGCGATGTCCCGCACCTGCGCCGTCAGGTTGCGGAAGGCGGTGTTCACCGAATCGGTGAGGTCCTTCCACGTACCGGCCGCGCCCGGCACCTGCGCCTGACCGCCGAGCTGGCCCTCGGCGCCGACCTCGTTCGCCACCCGCGTCACTTCGTCCGCGAACGTCCGCAGCGTCTCGGTCATGGTGTTGATGGTGTCGGCCAGCTGCGCGACCTCGCCGCGTGCACTGACCGTGACCTTCTGCGACAGATCGCCGTTCGCGACGGCGGTGGTGACCTGAGCGATCCCGCGCACCTGCGCGGTGAGGTTGCCGGCCATGAGATTGACCGAATCCGTCAGGTCCTTCCACACGCCGGCGACACCGGGGACCTGCGCCTGACCGCCGAGCTCACCCTCCGTACCGACCTCACGGGCGACCCGCGTCACCTCGGAGGCGAACGAGGAGAGCTGGTCGACCATCGTGTTGACGGTGTTCTTCAGCTCCAGCATCTCGCCGGAGACATGGACGGTCACCTTGCGCGACAGATCACCCTTGGCCACCGCCGTGGTGACGAGAGCAATGTCACGCACCTGGGCCGTCAGCCGGGACGCCATGGTGTTGACGGATTCCGTGAGGTCCTTCCACGAACCCGACATTCCGCGCACCCGCGCCTGGCCGCCGAGCTTGCCCTCCGTACCGACCTCACTGGCCACTCTCGTGACCTCGTCGGTAAAGGCGGAGAGCTGGTCCACCAGCCCGTTGACGGTCCGGCCGACCTTCAGGAATTCACCCCGCAGAGGGTGCTCCGAAGAGCTGTCCGAACTGCGCGAGCGCAGATCCATCCGCTGTTCCAGGTCGCCCTCGGACACCGCCGACAGCACCCGTCCCACCTCGGAGACGGGCCGTACGAGGTCGTCGACCAGCGCATTCGAGGCGTCGATCGCCGCGGCCCAGGAGCCCTCGGCGGCGCCGACCTCCAGCCGTTCCGTGAGCTTGCCCTCACGGCCGACGACCCGGCGCACCCGCGTCAGCTCGCCCGTGAGGTGCAGATTGCGGTCCGCGACCTCGTTGAAGACCGCCGCGATCTCCGACATGACGCCGTCGCCGGAAACCGTGAGCCGTTTGCGGAAGTTCCCGTCCCGCATGGCAACCAACGCGACCAACAGCCGATTCAGCGCAGCCGTATCCACCTCGGTCGTCCCGTTGTTCCGGGATCGTCCGCCTTTCGCGCGTGTGCTTGCGCCCCGCGCCGCTGCGCCAGACTCCACGTTGTCCCTCCCGCAGGGTCGACCGTTCTACCCGGGCTTTCTCTTGATACTTGCCCAGTGTTTCACCATGGCCCAACCAGGCCATAACAGTTCGGCAGCATCGCACACCGTCCCGGTGCACGATTGGGGCGGAAACACACGTGACCGGCATCCTTGGGTGCGGCGAAGGTAAGTAACCTGGCATACGGCTGTCCACCGCCCCGGCCATCGAGCACGGGCGGTGGGGCGAGCACAACAGGTATTCGGAGGGGCGCCGCGACCATGGGGGAGCAGATCACCGACACACGCATGAGGAGACCAGTGATCACCGCGCGGGCCGCCGCAACCTTCGAGCCGGTCGGGCGCTCGGTCGCCACTGCCCGTGCATTCGTCCGCGACACCCTCCAGGGCTGGGGCTGCGCCGACATCGTCGACGACGCCGTCGTCCTGACCAGTGAGCTGGTCACCAACGCCGTGGTGCACGCCGGCACCGCCGCCGATGTGCTGTGTCTGCGCACCGACGGCGGAGTGCGGATCTCCGTCGCCGACCGCTACCCCGAACGTGAGATTCCGCTCCAGAACGCCGGCCAGGTCGTCGTCCACCCCGACCGCGAGGGTGGCCGCGGCCTGCTGCTGTGCGGCGCGCTGGCCGCCCGCTGGGGCGTCGAGTACACCGCCGCACAAAAACACGTGTGGTTCCAGCTCGACCTCCCCGAGCGCCCAGCCGGCACCCGCTCCGCGGGCCCCGCGCTGCCCGTGGACGCCCTCCCGGTCACCGACACCCGCGTCCGGGTCGCCGTGATCCAGATCGACCGCGGCGGCTGCGTCAGCTTCTGGAACGAGGACGCCCAGGACCTCTTCGCCTACGACCCCGAGCAGGTCATCGGCAAACCGCTCACCGACTTCGCCGCCTGGCCGCACACCCCCGGCACCGGCACCGGCATCGCCGAGGCCCTCCAGCTGTCCCGCTGGGAGGGCTCCTACGGCATAAGGGGCGCCGACGGCCGGGTCGTCCCCGTCTACGCCTCCCACCTGCGCGTCCGCGACGCCGACGGCGAGGCCTCCACGGTCTGCCTCCTGGTGCGCGACCACGAGCGCGCGATCCTGCAGAGCCCCCAGCGCACACCCGCCCCCGACGCCGCCTCCCAGGCCTCGCCGTCGGAGGGACGCCCCTCCGACCCGTTCGAGGTCTTCATCGGCTCCCCGGCCCCCGACGACCTCGACGGGCTGCTCCAGCGCACCGTCGAACGCGCCCGCGACATGCTCGACGGCGACGCCGCCTACCTCCTCCTGGCCACCGACGACGAGACCGAGCTGGAGGTCCGCGCCTCCACGGGCCTGCCCTCCGCCCGCCAGCGGTTCGCCCGCGTCCCCGTCGAAGCCGGATCCGGACGCTACGGCTCCGCCCGGATGCCCGCCGTCCACGAGGACCTCACCGCCGTCCCCGGCGCCGTCCCCCTCCTCAGCGGCACGGGCATGCGCTCGGTCGTCACCGTCCCGCTGAAGGTCGAGGGCCGGCTGACCGGCTCCCTCGGCGTCGCCGCGGAGGGAGCCGGCCGCTACACCAACGAGGAAGCGCTACGGCTCCAGTTCGCCGCCGACCGCATCGCCCTCGCCGTCGAACGCGCCCGCCTGACCGAGCTGGAGAAGCTGCGCCGCGGCTCCCTCTCCTTCCTCGTCGAGGCCTCCGACCTCCTGGCCGGCACCCTCGACCGCGACCAGACCCTGGCCCTGATGGCGCAGATGACGGTCCCCACCCTCGCCACCTGGTGCGCCGTCTACACCGTCGCCGACCAGACCTCCGAACCCGAACTCTCCTATGTCCTGCACGAGGACGAGGACCGGATCGACGGCCTCAAGACCCTTCTGATGAAGGTCGATCCGCCCGAGCCGGTGCCCACCCCCGGCGCCCGGGTGTGGACCGCCCCCAGCGACGCCGCCCACGACGCCGCGCTGCGCACCTCGATGCGCAGCCTGGGCCTGGGCAACTCCGCCCGCCCGTCCACCGGTCCGGGCGCCACGCTCGCCACCGCCTCCGCCGTCGGCGGTGAGACCGTCGTGCTCCCCCTCGTCGCCCGCAACCGCGTCATCGGCATGCTCACCCTGGGCAAGCCCACCGAGGAACACTTCCGCCAGGAGATCCTGGAACTCGCCGAGGACCTCTCCCGCCGGGCCGCGCTCGCCCTCGACAACGCCCGCCTCTACTCCGAGCGCACGGCCATCAGCCAGTCCCTCCAGCGCAGTCTGCTGCCCCCCGAGCAGCCCGAGATCCCCGGTGTGGAGGTCGAGGTCATCTACCGCGCGGCCGGCGAGGGCAACGAGGTCGGTGGCGACTTCTACGACATCTTCCCGATCCGTGACGGCGTCTACGGCTTCGCCATCGGCGACGTCTGCGGTACGGGCCCGGAGGCCGCTGCCGTCACGGGCCTGGCCCGGCACGCCCTGCGGCTGCTCGCCCGCGAGGGCTTCGGCGGCCCCGCCGTCCTGGAGCGGCTCAACGCCGCCATCCTCGACGAGGGCGCCCGCAGCCGCTTCCTGACGCTCCTTTACGGCGAGCTCTGGCCGCAGAACGACGGCAGCGCCGTCCTCAAGGTCGTCTGCGCGGGCCATCCCCTTCCGCTCCGGCTGCGCCAGGACGGCACGGTCGAACCGGCCGCCGAGCCCCAGCCGCTCCTCGGCGTCATGGACGACCTGGAGCTCTACGAACAGACCGTCACCCTCGACCCCGGCGACGTCCTGCTGTGCGTGACCGACGGCGTCACCGAACGCCGCGAGGGCACCCGCATGCTCGGCGACGACGGCCTCACCGATGTCCTGACGACCTGTACGGGACTGACCGCCGGCGCCGTCGCCACCCGCGTGCTGCGCGCCGTGGAACGCTTCGCCGCCGAACCGGCCTCCGACGACATGGCCATCCTCGCCATGCGCGTCCCCGAATTCCAGGCGGGCTGACCAGGGGGGCAGCGGCCCGTGTGAACCGGATCACAGCCCACCGGCCGCTCCCCCTGCCACCACCTGCATCCTTGCGTACGGTGCAGAGCACCCTTGCCCGCACTGCACTGGAGTCACTCCCCACGGCCGCCCACGATACGGACCATGACTTCCACACCCGCCGGCTCGCCCGGTGACCTGCTCGCCGTGGTCAGCCAGACCGGTCCGACCGTCACCTTCTTCGACGCCGCCACCCACGAACGCCTCGAGGTGCTGCAACTCCCGCCGCAGCCGCACGAACTCTGCTTCGACCCGGACCACCGACTGCTGTACTGCGCCAGCACCTACCGCTCCGGCTTCTACCACGCCCACGAAGGCCGGGCCCACCGGATCACCGTCATCGACGTCGACACCCGCACCATCGTCGACACCCTCGACACCAGCCCCGACCACGCCCCGCACGGCCTGGCCCTCGACCGCGCCCGCGGCCGCCTGTACGCCAGCGTCGAGGCCACCGACACCGAGCCCGGCGGCGTCCTGGTCATCGACACCCGCACCCACGCCCGCCTCGGCCGCATCTCCACCATGGCCCCCGGCCCGCACTGGTTCGCCATCATCCCCGACGGACGGTACGGCTACGCCACCAACAAGGAAGCCCCGTTCGTCTCCGTCGTCGACCTCGACCGCGGGGAGTGCACGGGCCGCATCCCCGTCGCCGGCAGCGAAGGCCTCACCATCGCCCCCGACGGCCGTCATGCCTATGTGGCGGCTCCCAAGGCCGACTTCGCCACCCCGTCCTCGGCACCTACGGGCATCCACGTCATCGACACCGCCACCCACGAAATCATCCGCACCCTCCCCACCAAGGGACAGGTGATGCCGGTCCACGCCACGTCGACCGGTCTGCTCCTCGCCGGCGAACTGCGCCCGGACACCACACCCGGCGGACCGCTCGGCGCGCAACTCCCCGGAGCCCTGACCGTCTTCGCCGCCGATACTCTCGCCCCCCTCGGTGAGGTCGAGGTCGGCCGGTTCCCCCTCACCATCACCTCCTCCCCCGACGGCCGCCTCGGCTATGTCTCCGGAAATGTCTCCAGCACCGTGACCGTCGTCGACCTGACCACCCTGAGCCCGCTCGCCACCCTGGAAGTCGACCGCACCGACATATCCGGCGCCCACGGCCTGGCCTATATCGAAGCCCCGCAAAACTGACGCGTACCGCGGCACCGCGTCCCGATATGACAAAGGCCCCCGCCACTTGGCGGGGGCCTTTCTCCTCTGGAGCCCCAATACGGAATCGAACCGTAGACCTTCTCCTTACCATGGAGACGCTCTGCCGACTGAGCTATTGGGGCGCGGCAGCGGAATAGATATTACCCCAACTCGGCGACAGGTTCGAACCGCGGGGCACCGCTCGCTAAAAAGCGGGCTGCAGCAATCCGCCCAGTGCGTTGCACGCACCGACCATCTTGTGCAGCTCCCGCCGCGACATCCCCGCATGCACGGGCAGCGCCAGCGTCTCGTCCACCGCCCGCTCGGTCTGCGGCAGAAACACATCCCGCCGCAGCCCCGGCATCCGGTACACCGGCGCCAGCACGGGCACGCTGCACGCCACGCCCTTGGCCCGCAACGTCCGCGCGAACGCGTCCCGGTCCGGCCGCCCGTTGCCGGGCACCCGCACCACGTACCGCTCGTAGGTGTGCCCCGCCGCCGGCGCCGGCGTCCGGACCCCGTTGAGCCTGCCGTCGAGATACGCCGCATGTGCCCGCCGCAGGTCCGCGCCCGCCGGGTCCGCTCCGGGCTCGTCCTCCACCAGCACCAGCAGTCCGTGCCGCTGACCCACTTCACGGATCCAGCCGGCGTCCGCCCGCCGCCCGAAGCGGTTGACCGCCACGACGGCGGCGGTCTGAGTCGTCACCACGTCCGCCACCGCGGCCGGATCGAGGCAGTAGCTGTCGCCGTCCACATCGGCGAACACCGGCACCGCGCCCAACTCCACCACGGCCCGGGCCACTTCGGCGCTGCCATACGCCGGCACCACGACCTCATCACCCGCACGTACACCGGCCGACTTGAGCGTTCCTACTGTCCGCATACAGCGGATCCTGGTCAGCTGAGATGAACTTCGAGTTACGCCCATCACCCGGGGGGCAGAACAAAAAAGCTCCGGTCCCTGAACCAGAGGTTCAGGGACCGGAGCTGAAGAATTGTTCGGCGGCGTCCTACTCTCCCACAGGGTCCCCCCTGCAGTACCATCGGCGCTGAAAGGCTTAGCTTCCGGGTTCGGAATGTAACCGGGCGTTTCCCTAACGCAATGACCACCGAAACACTATGAAGTTAACCAACCCGGCACAAACACAGGTCGTTACTTCAGAACCTACACAGTGGACGCGAGCAACTGAGGACAAGCCCTCGGCCTATTAGTACCAGTCAACTCCACCCGTTACCAGGCTTCCATATCTGGCCTATCAACCCAGTCGTCTACTGGGAGCCTTAACCCCTCAAAGGGGGTGGGAGTCCTCATCTCGAAGCAGGCTTCCCGCTTAGATGCTTTCAGCGGTTATCCTTTCCGAACGTAGCCAACCAGCCATGCCCTTGGCAGGACAACTGGCACACCAGAGGTTCGTCCGTCCCGGTCCTCTCGTACTAGGGACAGCCCTTCTCAAGACTCCTACGCGCACAGCGGATAGGGACCGAACTGTCTCACGACGTTCTAAACCCAGCTCGCGTACCGCTTTAATGGGCGAACAGCCCAACCCTTGGGACCGACTCCAGCCCCAGGATGCGACGAGCCGACATCGAGGTGCCAAACCATCCCGTCGATATGGACTCTTGGGGAAGATCAGCCTGTTATCCCCGGGGTACCTTTTATCCGTTGAGCGACGGCGCTTCCACAAGCCACCGCCGGATCACTAGTCCCTACTTTCGTACCTGCTCGACCCGTCAGTCTCACAGTCAAGCTCCCTTGTGCACTTACACTCAACACCTGATTGCCAACCAGGCTGAGGGAACCTTTGGGCGCCTCCGTTACTCTTTAGGAGGCAACCGCCCCAGTTAAACTACCCACCAGACACTGTCCCTGATCCGGATCACGGACCCAGGTTAGACATCCAGCACGACCAGAGTGGTATTTCAACAATGACTCCACAACCACTGGCGTGGCCGCTTCAAAGTCTCCCACCTATCCTACACAAGCCGAACCGAACACCAATATCAAGCTATAGTAAAGGTCCCGGGGTCTTTCCGTCCTGCTGCGCGAAACGAGCATCTTTACTCGTAATGCAATTTCACCGGGCCTATGGTTGAGACAGTCGAGAAGTCGTTACGCCATTCGTGCAGGTCGGAACTTACCCGACAAGGAATTTCGCTACCTTAGGATGGTTATAGTTACCACCGCCGTTTACTGGCGCTTAAGTTCTCAGCTTCGCCAACCCGAAAGTTGACTAACCGGTCCCCTTAACGTTCCAGCACCGGGCAGGCGTCAGTCCGTATACATCGCCTTACGGCTTCGCACGGACCTGTGTTTTTAGTAAACAGTCGCTTCTCGCTGGTCTCTGCGGCCACCACCAGCTCACCGAGTAAATCGGATCACCAGCAATGGCCCCCCTTCTCCCGAAGTTACGGGGGCATTTTGCCGAGTTCCTTAACCATAGTTCACCCGAACGCCTCGGTATTCTCTACCTGACCACCTGAGTCGGTTTAGGGTACGGGCCGCCATGAAACTCGCTAGAGGCTTTTCTCGACAGCATAGGATCATCCACTTCACCACAATCGGCTCGGCATCAGGTCTCAGCCTTAACGTGTGACGGATTTACCTACCACACGGCCTACACCCTTACCCCGGGACAACCACCGCCCGGGCTGGACTACCTTCCTGCGTCACCCCATCGCTTACCTACTACCACCTTGGATCGGCGGCTCCACCACGTCCCTTTGTCCGAAGACTCCAGGCCGGCTTCACGGCCTTAGCATTAATGGATTCGATATTGGGCGTTTCAAAGCGGGTACCGGAATATCAACCGGTTGTCCATCGACTACGCCTGTCGGCCTCGCCTTAGGTCCCGACTTACCCTGGGCAGATCAGCTTGACCCAGGAACCCTTAGTCAATCGGCGCACACGTTTCCCACGTGTGTATCGCTACTCATGCCTGCATTCTCACTCGTGAACCGTCCACAACTCGTTTCCACGGCTGCTTCACCCGGCACACGACGCTCCCCTACCCATCACAGCGGGCGTTGGCCCTCATGCTGCAATGACACGACTTCGGCGGTGTGCTTGAGCCCCGCTACATTGTCGGCGCGGAATCACTTGACCAGTGAGCTATTACGCACTCTTTCAAGGATGGCTGCTTCTAAGCCAACCTCCTGGTTGTCTCTGCGACTCCACATCCTTTCCCACTTAGCACACGCTTAGGGGCCTTAGTCGATGCTCTGGGCTGTTTCCCTCTCGACCATGGAGCTTATCCCCCACAGTCTCACTGCCGCGCTCTCACTTACCGGCATTCGGAGTTTGGCTAAGGTCAGTAACCCGGTAGGGCCCATCGCCTATCCAGTGCTCTACCTCCGGCAAGAAACACACGACGCTGCACCTAAATGCATTTCGGGGAGAACCAGCTATCACGGAGTTTGATTGGCCTTTCACCCCTAACCACAGGTCATCCCCCAGGTTTTCAACCCTGGTGGGTTCGGTCCTCCACGAAGTCTTACCTCCGCTTCAACCTGCCCATGGCTAGATCACTCCGCTTCGGGTCTTGGGCACGCTACTCAACGCCCTATTCGGACTCGCTTTCGCTACGGCTTCCCCACACGGGTTAACCTCGCAACATACCGCAAACTCGCAGGCTCATTCTTCAAAAGGCACGCAGTCACGACACAAGAAACAAGTCCTTGTGCGACGCTCCCACGGCTTGTAGGCACACGGTTTCAGGTACTATTTCACTCCGCTCCCGCGGTACTTTTCACCATTCCCTCACGGTACTATCCGCTATCGGTCACCAGGGAATATTTAGGCTTAACGGGTGGTCCCGCCAGATTCACACGGGATTTCTCGGGCCCCGTGCTACTTGGGTGTCTCTTAAACGAGCCGTTGATGTTTCAGCTACGGGGGTCTTACCCTCTACGCCGGACCTTTCGCATGTCCTTCGCCTACACCAACGGTTTCTGACTCGTCCCACAGCCGGCAGACTGCAGAAAAGAGATCCCACAACCCCAACCACGCAACCCCTGCCGGGTATCACACGTGACTGGTTTGGCCTCATCCGGTTTCGCTCGCCACTACTCCCGGAATCACGGTTGTTTTCTCTTCCTGCGGGTACTGAGATGTTTCACTTCCCCGCGTTCCCTCCACACTGCCTATGTGTTCAGCAGCGGGTGACAGCCCATGACGACTGCCGGGTTTCCCCATTCGGACACCCCCGGATCAAAGCTCGGTTGACAGCTCCCCGGGGCCTATCGTGGCCTCCCACGTCCTTCATCGGTTCCTGGTGCCAAGGCATCCACCGTGCGCCCTTAAAAACTTGGCCACAGATGCTCGCGTCCACTGTGCAGTTCTCAAGCAACGACCAGCCACCCGTCACACACCTGCAATCAGATGCTTCACCGGGGCCGGCATCGCGAAGGTCCAGACAACAGTCCGTACCCTCAGATACCCAACAGCGCGCCCGGCCCACTCCATCAATCCCCACGTTCCACGCCGAAGCAGTACTAGTGACAACCAATCAAGTGCGCCGAATAGTCAACGTTCCACCCATGAGCTAACCACCGTCGAACATTTGCCGACGTAGTGGCTCTGGACAACCTTGCGGCTGCCTAGATGCTCCTTAGAAAGGAGGTGATCCAGCCGCACCTTCCGGTACGGCTACCTTGTTACGACTTCGTCCCAATCGCCAGTCCCACCTTCGACGATTCCCTCCCACAAGGGGTTGGGCCACCGGCTTCGGGTGTTACCGACTTTCGTGACGTGACGGGCGGTGTGTACAAGGCCCGGGAACGTATTCACCGCAGCAATGCTGATCTGCGATTACTAGCAACTCCGACTTCATGGGGTCGAGTTGCAGACCCCAATCCGAACTGAGACCGGCTTTTTGAGATTCGCTCCACCTCGCGGTATCGCAGCTCATTGTACCGGCCATTGTAGCACGTGTGCAGCCCAAGACATAAGGGGCATGATGACTTGACGTCGTCCCCACCTTCCTCCGAGTTGACCCCGGCAGTCTCCTGTGAGTCCCCATCACCCCGAAGGGCATGCTGGCAACACAGAACAAGGGTTGCGCTCGTTGCGGGACTTAACCCAACATCTCACGACACGAGCTGACGACAGCCATGCACCACCTGTACACCGACCACAAGGGGGACCCTGTCTCCAGGGTTTTCCGGTGTATGTCAAGCCTTGGTAAGGTTCTTCGCGTTGCGTCGAATTAAGCCACATGCTCCGCTGCTTGTGCGGGCCCCCGTCAATTCCTTTGAGTTTTAGCCTTGCGGCCGTACTCCCCAGGCGGGGAACTTAATGCGTTAGCTGCGGCACGGACGACGTGGAATGTCGCCCACACCTAGTTCCCAACGTTTACGGCGTGGACTACCAGGGTATCTAATCCTGTTCGCTCCCCACGCTTTCGCTCCTCAGCGTCAGTATCGGCCCAGAGATCCGCCTTCGCCACCGGTGTTCCTCCTGATATCTGCGCATTTCACCGCTACACCAGGAATTCCGATCTCCCCTACCGAACTCTAGCCTGCCCGTATCGAATGCAGACCCGGGGTTAAGCCCCGGGCTTTCACATCCGACGTGACAAGCCGCCTACGAGCTCTTTACGCCCAATAATTCCGGACAACGCTTGCGCCCTACGTATTACCGCGGCTGCTGGCACGTAGTTAGCCGGCGCTTCTTCTGCAGGTACCGTCACTTTCGCTTCTTCCCTGCTGAAAGAGGTTTACAACCCGAAGGCCGTCATCCCTCACGCGGCGTCGCTGCATCAGGCTTTCGCCCATTGTGCAATATTCCCCACTGCTGCCTCCCGTAGGAGTCTGGGCCGTGTCTCAGTCCCAGTGTGGCCGGTCGCCCTCTCAGGCCGGCTACCCGTCGTCGCCTTGGTAGGCCATCACCCCACCAACAAGCTGATAGGCCGCGGGCTCATCCTTCACCGCCGGAGCTTTCCACCACCAGACCATGCGGTCGGTAGTCGTATCCGGTATTAGACCCCGTTTCCAGGGCTTGTCCCAGAGTGAAGGGCAGATTGCCCACGTGTTACTCACCCGTTCGCCACTAATCCCCTCCCGAAGGAGGTTCATCGTTCGACTTGCATGTGTTAAGCACGCCGCCAGCGTTCGTCCTGAGCCAGGATCAAACTCTCCGTGAATGTTTACCCGTAATCGGGTCAACACACACGAGAGCGGAACCACCGGACGGAATAAGTCTGGTGGTTCACAGCGTCCTCGCTGTGTGTGCCACCCCGACCGCATGGGCCGTGGTGGACTTTCAAAGGAACCTCATCCGCCGGAAGTGTTCCGGTAGACGGGGTATCAACATATCTGGCGTTGACTTTTGGCACGCTGTTGAGTTCTCAAGGAACGGACGCTTCCTTTGTTCCTGTTTCACCAGGATCTCCGGGCGCTTCCCTTCGGTCTTGCGTTTCCGACTCTATCAGATCCTTGCGGGCCCGATTTTCGCCGGCGCGTTTCCACCTTTCGGCTTCTTCGCTTTTCCGACTCTACCAGATCCGATTTCGTTCCGTTTCCGGTTCGAATTCGTTCCGATTTCCCGTCGGAGGGGGGTGCCTTTCGGCTGATCCGACTTTATCAGATTGCTCTGGGTCGGAATTCCGCCCGATCTTCCCGGGGCGCTCCGTACGCACGGCGTGCGGCGCTTCCCGTTCAGGCGGAGCCGTAAACGTACTGGAGCGGGGCGCCTGGATGCAAATCCGGGCGCCCCGCTCCTACTTGAGTACGTTCGTCCGACTCTGTGCGTCAGACCTCGACGACCACGGGGAGGATCATCGGGCGGCGGCGGTAGTTGTCCGACACCCACTTGCCGACGGTGCGGCGGACCAGCTGCTGGAGCTGGTGGGGCTCCGTGATGCCGTCCTGGGCCGACTTGGCCAGGGCCTCGTCGATCTTGGGCATCACGCCGGAGAAGGCGCCGTCGTCGATGCCCGAGCCACGGGCGTGGATGTCCGGGCCGCCGACGATCTTGCCGGTGGTGCTGTCCACGACGACATAGACCGAGATGATGCCCTCGTCGCCGAGGATGCGGCGGTCCTTGAGATGGGCCTCGGTGACATCGCCGACCGAGAGGCCGTCGACGTAGACATAGCCGGCCTGGACCTTGCCGACGATCTTGGCGACGCCGTCGACCAGGTCGACCACCACGCCGTCCTCGGCGATGACGATCCGGTCCTTGCGTACGCCGGTCAGGGCGCCCAGCTCGGCGTTGGCCCGCAGATGGCGCCATTCGCCGTGCACCGGCATGAGGTTCTTCGGCTTGCAGATGTTGTAGAAGTACAGCAGCTCGCCGGCCGAGGCGTGGCCCGAGACATGGACCTTGGCGTTGCCCTTGTGGACCACGTCCGCGCCCCATCGGGTGAGGCCGTTGATCACGCGGTAGACCGCGTTCTCGTTGCCCGGGATGAGGGACGAGGCCAGGATCACCGTGTCGCCCTGGACGATCCTGATCTGGTGATCGCGGTTGGCCATCCGGGAGAGGGCGGCCATCGGCTCGCCCTGGGAACCCGTGCAGACCAGCACGACCTCGTCGTCGGGAAGATCGTCCAGCGCCTTGACGTCGACGACCAGGCCGGCGGGGACCTTCAGATAGCCCAGCTCGCGGGCGATGCCCATGTTGCGGACCATCGAGCGGCCGACGAAGGCGACCCGGCGGCCGTACTCATGGGCCGCATCGAGGATCTGCTGGATGCGGTGCACATGGCTGGCGAAGCTGGCGACGATGATGCGCTTCTGGGCGTTGGCGAACACCGTGCGCAGGACGTTGGAGATGTCCCGCTCGGGCGGGACGAAGCCCGGGACCTCTGCGTTCGTGGAGTCGGAGAGCAGAAGGTCGATGCCTTCCTCACCGAGTCGCGCGAAGGCGGGGAGGTCGGTCAGACGGCGGTCCAGCGGGAGCTGGTCCATCTTGAAGTCGCCGGTGTGCACGACCATGCCCGCGGGGGTGCGGATCGCGACGGCCAGGGCGTCGGGGATCGAGTGGTTGACGGCGACGAACTCGCAGTCGAACGAGCCGATCCTCTCGGTGTGCCCCTCCTTCACCTCAAGGGTGTAGGGGCGGATGCGGTGCTCCTGAAGCTTGGCCTCGATGAGGGCGAGGGTCAGCTTCGAGCCGATGAGGGGGATGTCCGGCTTCTCGCGCAGGAGGTAGGGGACACCACCGATGTGGTCCTCGTGGCCGTGCGTGAGCACGATGCCGTCGATGTCGTCGAGGCGGTCCCTGATGGACGTGAAGTCCGGAAGGATCAGGTCGATTCCGGGCTGCTCCTCCTCGGGGAAGAGCACTCCGCAGTCGACGATCAGCAGCCGGCCGTCGTATTCGAAGACCGTCATGTTGCGGCCGATTTCACCCAGGCCGCCGAGGGGGGTGACGCGCAGGCCACCCTTGGGAAGCTTCGGCGGAGCGCCGAGCTCAGGATGCGGATGACTCAAAAGACTCTCCTCACCACACGCGCCACGCTGCCGTCGTGGGCACGTGGCGCGCATGACATTCGTGCACTTGCTGTAGGGCGATTGTTGGTCCGTATTCAGTTATGAAGTCTGTGATCAGAGCTGTACCCCGCCGGCGGCAAGATCGCGCGTCAGCTGCTCGGTCTCCTCGGGGGAGAGCTCGACGAGCGGCAGCCGCAGCGGACCGGCGGGCAGACCCTGGAGGCCGAGCGCGGCCTTGGTCGTGATGACGCCCTGGGTCCGGAACATGCCGGTGAAGACGGGCAGCAGCTTCTGGTGGATCTCGGTGGCCTTGGTGACATCGCCATTGAGATGGGCGTCCAGGAGCGCGCGCAGCTCGGGGGTCACGATATGGCCGACCACGGAGACGAAGCCGACGGCGCCGACCGAGAGCAGCGGGAGGTTCAGCATGTCGTCGCCGCTGTACCAGGCCAGGCTGGAGCGGGCGATCGCCCAGCTGGCGCGGCCGAGGTCGCCCTTGGCGTCCTTGTTGGCGACGATCCGGGGGTGCTCGGCGAGCCGGACGATGGTCTCGGTGTTGATCGGGACACCACTGCGGCCCGGGATGTCGTAGAGCATCACCGGCAGCTCGGTGGCGTCCGCGATCGCCGTGAAGTGGCGCAGCAGGCCCTCCTGCGGGGGCTTGCTGTAATACGGGGTCACCGCGAGCAGGCCATGGGCGCCGGCGTCCTGGGCGGCGCGGGCCAGTTCGAGGCTGTGGTGGGTGTCGTTGGTGCCGGCTCCGGCTACGACAAAGGCGCGATCGCCGACCGCATCGACCACCGCGCGGACCAGCTGCGCTTTCTCCGCATCGCTGGTGGTCGGGGACTCTCCGGTGGTGCCGTTGACGACGAGGCCGTCATTGCCGGCGTCCACCAGATGGGCGGCGAGCCGCTGCGCGCCGTCGAGATCGAGAGCGCCATCCGCCGTGAACGGCGTGACCATGGCGGTCAGCACCCGCCCGAAGGGGGTCTGCGGTGTGGAAGTCGGAGCCATGGGTCCCACGCTACTCGTAGCTCACCGCGGGATGCGCCTCTGGGGAGCCGGGATGTGGACACCGGCACTGCCTGCTCGGGGGTTCAAGCAGTGCCGGGTCCGTCTGTTCAGCGTAGATGAACTTCTCAAAATGCCGCAATCCGGACACTTCGCACGTCTGTCCTGCGCGCTCCGGTATCCGGCCCGCAACCTGGGCCTTACGGAGCGATCCGGCCATTCGCATTGAATGCGCCGTACGTGAGCGGCATGAGCTTGGCCCAGTGGGCCTCCATCTGCTCGCCGACCATCTCGATCTCCCGCTGGGGGAAGGAGGGCACCTTCGCCTGCTCGTGCTGCGTGCGCAGCCCCAGGAAGTGCATCAGGGAGCGGGCATTGCAGGTCGCGTACATCGAGGAGAACAGGCCGACGGGGAGCACCGCGCGGGCGACCTCGCGGGCGACGCCGGCGGCGAGCATCTCCTGATACGCCTCGTAGGCCCGTCGGTAGGAATCCTCCATGACGCGGCCGGTGAGCTCCTGCTGCCCCGGGGTGCCCTCGACGAATTCGTACTTGCCGGGGCGGCCCTGCTGGACGAGCTTGCGGTCCTGGCCGGGGACGTAGAAGACCGGATCCAGCCGGCGGTAGCGGCCGGACTCCTCGTTGTACGACCAGCCGACGCGGTGCCGCATGAACTCGCGGAAGACGAAGATCGGCGCGCTGATGAAGAAGGTCATGGAGTTGTGCTCGAAGGGGCTGCCGTGCCGGTCCCGCATGAGGTAGTTGATCAACCCCTTGGAGCGCTCCGGGTCCTTCTGGAGCTCCTCGAGGGACTGCTCGCCGGCCGTGGAGACACGGGCCGCCCAGAGCACATCGCTGTCCGCGGCGCTGTGCTTGACCAGCTCGACCGTCACCTCGCTCCGGAAGCTGACGGCTGCACTGTCGGGGCTCTCAGTGCTCTCGGCAGGGGTCTGGGACACCGGCGGTTCCTTCCATTCGTTCCTCGTGCGCGCCCAGCCTACGACCCGCCGGTGACAGTCCGGGAAATGCGACGTGATGCCGCGTTAGCCGCAAAACGGGCGGCTCTGTAGCAGCCTGGGGAGCGGCAGTTGATATTTTTCACAGAAGTCCCTGAAAACGGGCACCAACCGGACGCCGCAGACGTCTAACCCTGTGACAGTGCCCACCTCGAGGTTCCTAGGAGAGCCCGCTCATGTTCCGCCGGCGAGAGCCCGTCCCGTTCGCCTTCGTTGCCGAGGCAGACCGGTTCCGCAGCAATGTCACTCCCCCGCCGCGTCAGCGCGCTTCCCGCGCGCAGCTCCTCGGCCAGTCTCTCATCACGCTGACAGTCGTGGGCGGCCTGGCCGGCGCCCTGCTGTTCGGCGTTCCTGCGCTGCAGCAGGACAGTTCCGGGTCGAGCCGGGTGCATCAGTCCGAGGCGCATCGCTGAACGGGCGGGCGGGGCGTGCCGCAAAGTGGTTCCGCTCCGCCGGTCCCGATAACCTCACCGGTCACAGCTTCCGTCAGCGTGCCCATGAGTGAGGATCAGCCGTGCCCCTGCCCTTTCTGACGGCCGACCGCGACCTCGACCTCGACACCGGTGCCGCGGATGCCGCCGCACTCCCGCATGACGAGCCCGACCACTGGCGCCGTCCCTACCGCCCCGGACCGTGGCGCGTAGGGGCGGCGGCGGTGCTTTTGCTGCTCGCCTCGTTCGTCCTGCTCTCCGCGATGATCATCGCGATGGCCGGCTCGCTGCCCGGCGCCGCGGCCTGTTCGGTGGTGGGGGCACTGATGATCGCCCTCGCGCTACGACTGCTGCGCGTCGGCCTGTGGGTCAGCTCGCACGGTCTGCGCCAGGTGAACCTGCTGCGTACGGCGACCGAGCCGTGGAGCGCCATCGGCTCCGTCCGCACCCGCCAGCAGCCGGTGCGCTGGCTGGGGCTGCCGCGGACGGTGCAGGGCCAGGCCCTGATCATCGAGCGCACCCAGGGTGAGCCACTGCGGACCCTGGTCACGGACCACAACGGCGACTTCCTGTCCCGTCCGGAGGCCTTCGAGCGGGCCGCGGACGTACTGGAGGCATGGGCGGCGGAGTACCGCGCCTGAGTCCCGGGCCCGGACCCCCACCGGGCACCCGCCGCGCCTGTCGATCAGGACCCGGCCGGATCTGATCCATGGGCGCGGCCTAGGCGGCCGGTACGGGCCTGTTGTCGTGCAGGGCGATGGCGCGCTGCATCGCCTTACGGGCCCGCGGGGTGTCCCGGGCGTCGTGGTAGGCGACCGCGAGCCGGAACCACGTACGCCAGTCGCCGGGGGCCTTCTCCGTCTCGGCCTGCCGCCGGGTGAAGACCGCGTCGGCCGCGTCCCGGTCGATCCGGCCGCCGGGGGTGCGCTGCAGTTCGTCGGCGGGCAGTCCGCCCTCGGCCTCCAGCACCCGGGACAGCCGGTGGGCGTCGCGGGCGAAGCGGGTGTTGTGCCAGAGGAACCAGCCGCCGACGCACGGCAGCAGGAAGGCCACCGCTCCCATGCCCATGGCCGCCGGCTCACCGGTCAGCACAAGGAGTACGCCCTCCAGCGCCACCACGCCGAACACCAGGACCAGCACGGTGGCGAGGAAGAAGTACGTGATCTTTCCGCCCATGCCCGTCAGCCCAGGTCGAGGAAGTTTTCCAGGCCCACGGTCAGGCCCGGAGTGTTCACCACCCGGCGCACACCGAGCAGGATGCCCGGCATGAAGCTGCTGTGGTGGAGGGAGTCATGGCGAATGGTGAGGGTCTCGCCCTCCCCGCCGAAGAGCACCTCCTGGTGGGCCAGCAGACCGCGCAGCCGTACGGAGTGCACGGGGACGCCGTCCACGTCCGCGCCGCGGGCGCCGTCCAGCGCGGTGCTGGTGGCGTCCGGCTGCGGGGCGCAGCCGGCCTCCTCACGGGCCTTGGCGATCAGCTGGGCGGTGCGGGCGGCGGTGCCGGACGGGGCGTCCGCCTTCTTCGGGTGGTGCAGCTCGACGACCTCGACCGACTCGAAGAAGCGGGCCGCCTGCTGGGCGAACTGCATGGTCAGCACCGCACCGATGGAGAAGTTCGGGGCGATGAGCACGCCCGCGCCGGGCGAGGCGGCGAGCGAGGTGCGCAGCTGCGCGAGGCGCTCATCGGTCCACCCGGTCGTCCCGACCACGGCGTGAATCCCATGACGCACACAGAAGTCGAGGTTGCCCATCACCGCGCCGGGGTTGGTCAGCTCGACCACGACCTGGGCACCGGCCTCGACCAGCGTCTCCAGCTTGTCGCCCCGGCCCAGCCCGGCGACCATCTCCATGTCCTCGGCGGACTCGACGGCCCGTACGGCCTCGGAGCCGATGCGCCCCTGGGCTCCCAGTACGGCCACGCGCAGCTTGCTCATCGTTTCCCGTCTCTCTCTTGGTGGTATCGCAGCGGGGCCTAGGCGACGACGTCGTCCAGCCGGGCCGCCTGCCGGTCCTTCAGCGGGCCGATGACGGACAGCGAGGGACGGGTGCCCAGTACGTCACGGGCCACCTCGCGCACCTCGTCCGGGGTGACGGCCGCAATCCGGGCGAGCATCTCGTCGACCGACATCTGCTCGCCCCAGCACAGCTCGCTCTTGCCGATGCGGTGCATCAGCGCGCCGGTGTCCTCCAGCCCGAGGACGGTCGAGCCGCGCAGCTGGCCGATCGCCCGGCGGATCTCGTCGTCGGTGAGGCCGTGGGACGCCACCTGGTCGAGTTCGTCGCGGCAGATCTTGAGGACGTCGTGCACCTGGCTCGGGCGGCAGCCGGCGTAGACGCCGAACAGCCCGCAGTCGGCGAAGCCCGAGGTGTACGAGTACACGCTGTAGGCCAGGCCGCGCTTCTCGCGGACCTCCTGGAAGAGGCGGGAGCTCATCCCGCCGCCCAGGGCGGTGTTCAGCACGCCCATCGCCCAGCGCCGGTCGTCGGTGCGCGCCATCCCGGGCATCCCGAGGATCACATGGGCCTGCTCGGTCTTGCGGTTGAGCAGTTCGACGCGGCCGGCGGTGCGGATGGCGCGGGCGCCGGAGCGCGGCGCCATCGGGGCGGCGTCCGTCCGGTCCAGGGCCCCGGCCTGCTCGAAGGCGCGGCGGACCAGGCGGACGACCTTGGCGTGGTCGATGTTGCCGGCGGCCGTGACGACGAGGTGGGTGGGGTCGTAGTGCTTCTTGTAGAAGCGGCGGATGCGCTCGGGGGTGAGGGCGTTGACGGTGTCGACGGTGCCCAGGACCGGGCGGCCGAGCGGGGTGTCGCCGAGCATGGTGTGCGCGAAAAGGTCGTGCACACAGTCGCCCGGGTCGTCCTCGGTCATCGCGATCTCTTCGAGGATGACGCCGCGCTCGGCGTCCACGTCCTCGGCCTCCACCAGCGAGCCGGTGAGCATGTCGCACACCACGTCTATGGCGAGCGGCAGATCGGTGTCGAGCACCCGCGCGTAGTAGCAGGTGTACTCCTTCGCGGTGAAGGCGTTCATCTCGCCGCCGACCGCGTCGATGGCGGCGGAGATGTCCAGCGCGCTGCGCCGCTCGGTGCCCTTGAAGAGCAGGTGCTCGAGGTAGTGCGTGGCGCCGTTCAGGGACGGGGTCTCGTCACGGGAGCCGACGTTCGCCCAGATCCCGAAGGTGACGGAGCGGACCGTCGGCAGCGTCTCGGTGACGATGCGCAGACCCCCGGGCAGGGTGGTCCGGCGGACCGTACCGGCGCCCGCGGTGCCCTTGAGAAGCGTTTGGGTACGGGCGACGGCCCGCCCCTCCGTGGAGGTGCGGGCCGTCGTCGTGTGCGTACGAGACGTCACTTGGCGGCGTCGTCCTTCGTGTCCTCGGCCGCATCCTCTTCCTCGATCACGGGGATCAGGGAGAGCTTGCCGCGCTGGTCGATCTCGGCGATCTCGACCTGGACCTTGGCGCCGACCGCGACCACGTCCTCGACGTTCTCCACCCGCTTGCCACCGGCGAGCTTGCGGATCTGCGAGATGTGGAGCAGGCCGTCCTTGCCCGGGAGCAGGGAGACGAACGCACCGAAGGTGGTGGTCTTGACGACCGTGCCCAGGTAGCGCTCGCCGACCTCCGGCATGGTCGGGTTGGCGATGCCGTTGATCGTGGCGCGGGCGGCCTCGGCGGCCGGGCCGTCGGCGGCACCGATGTAGATCGTGCCGTCGTCCTCGATCGTGATGTCGGCGCCGGTGTCCTCCTGGATCTGGTTGATCATCTTGCCCTTGGGGCCGATGACCTCACCGATCTTGTCCACCGGGATCTTGACGGTGATGATCCGCGGGGCGTTCGGGGACATCTCGTCCGGAACGTCGATGGCCTCGTTCATCACATCGAGGATGTGCAGACGGGCGTCGCGGGCCTGCTTGAGCGCGGCGGCCAGGACGGAGGCCGGGATGCCGTCCAGCTTGGTGTCCAGCTGGAGGGCGGTCACGAAGGTCTTCGTGCCGGCGACCTTGAAGTCCATGTCGCCGAAGGCGTCCTCCGCACCGAGGATGTCGGTGAGGGCGACGTAGTGGGTCTGGCCGTCGATCTCCTGGGAGATCAGGCCCATGGCGATACCGGCGACCGGGGCCTTGAGGGGCACACCGGCGTTCAGCAGCGACATGGTCGAGGCGCAGACCGAGCCCATGGACGTCGAGCCGTTGGAGCCCAGCGCCTCGGAGACCTGGCGGATCGCGTAGGGGAACTCCTCGCGGGTCGGCAGCACCGGCACGATGGCGCGCTCGGCGAGCGCACCGTGGCCGATCTCCCGGCGCTTGGGCGCACCCACGCGGCCGGTCTCACCGACGGAGTACGGCGGGAAGTTGTAGTTGTGCATGTAGCGCTTGCGGGTCACCGGGGAGAGGGTGTCCAGCTGCTGCTCCATGCGGAGCATGTTGAGGGTGGTGACGCCCAGGATCTGGGTCTCGCCACGCTCGAACAGGGCGGAACCGTGCACCCGCGGGATGGCCTCGACCTCGGCGGCGAGCGTACGGATGTCCGTGACGCCGCGGCCGTCGATGCGCTTCTTCTCCTTGATGACGCGCTCACGGACCAGGCTCTTGGTCAGCGAACGGTACGCGGCGGAGATCTCCTTCTCGCGGCCCTCGAACTGCGGGAGCAGCTTCTCGGCGGCCACGCCCTTGACGCGGTCCAGCTCGGTCTCGCGCTCCTGCTTGCCGGCGATGGTCAGCGCCTGGGAGAGCTCGTCCTTGACCGCGGCGGTGAGCGCCTCCAGGACGTCGTCCTGGTAGTCGAGGAAGATCGGGAACTCACCGACGGGCTTGGCGGCCTTGGCGGCGAGGTCCGACTGCGCCTTGCACAGGACCTTGATGAAGGGCTTGGCGGCCTCGAGACCCGCGGCGACGACCTCTTCGGTCGGGGCCTCGGCGCCGTCCTTGACCAGCTGGATGGTCTTCTCGGTGGCCTCGGCCTCGACCATCATGATCGCGACGTCGCCGTCCGGGAGGACGCGGCCGGCCACGACCATGTCGAAGACGGCGTTCTCGAGCTCGCTGTGGGTCGGGAACGCCACCCACTGGCCGTTGATCAGGGCGACACGGGTGCCGCCGACCGGGCCGGAGAAGGGCAGACCGGCCAGCTGCGTGGAGCAGGAGGCGGCGTTGATGGCGACCACGTCGTAGAGGTGGTCGGGGTTGAGCGCCATGACCGTCTCGACGATCTGGATCTCGTTGCGCAGGCCCTTCTTGAAGGAGGGGCGCAGCGGCCGGTCGATCAGGCGGCAGGTGAGGATCGCGTCCTCGGAGGGGCGGCCCTCACGGCGGAAGAAGGAACCGGGGATCTTCCCGGCTGCGTACATCCGCTCCTCGACGTCGACGGTCAGCGGGAAGAAGTCCAGCTGGTCCTTCGGCGTCTTGGAAGCGGAGGTGGCCGACAGCACCATGGTGTCGTCGTCCAGGTACGCCACGGCGGAACCGGCGGCCTGCTTGGCCAGGCGGCCCGTCTCGAAGCGGATGGTGCGGGTGCCGAAGGAACCGTTGTCGATCACGGCTTCGGCGTAGTGGGTCTCGTTCTCCACCAGGGATATCTCCTCGTATGTGTCCGCTGCCCGTGTGGCAGGGGACCGTCTTCGGTGGAGCGCCGGTACGGGCCGGTCTTCGATCGAAGCACCCGGAGCGAGGGCCATGGATCTCCATGGATCATCCGGGGGCCACTACCGAGGACCGGCGGCCAGGTGGCGCTCCTACCGCGTTCGCTTTTTGCGATATGGCACCAGACTACAAAGCTTCCGTCCACCTCGCGGCGGGGCGGAGGTCCGGTGCATATGGCAAAGGGAGCGGCCCCCGGTGGGAACCGCTCCCTCTACGGCGTCTTACTTGGCGCCCGCCGCGCCGCGGCGGATGCCCAGGCGCTCGACCAGCGCACGGAAGCGCGTGATGTCCTTCTTCGCCAGGTACTGCAGCAGGCGGCGGCGCTGGCCGACGAGCAGCAGCAGACCACGGCGGGAGTGGTGGTCGTGCTTGTGGGTCTTGAGGTGCTCGGTCAGGTCCGAGATGCGACGGGAGAGCATCGCGACCTGAACCTCGGGGGAACCGGTGTCACCCTCCTTGGTGGCGAACTCGGCCATGATCTGCTTCTTCGTGGCGGCGTCGAGCGACACGCGGTACTCCTCTTGGTTTCGGCCCGTGAGCGCCCCTGGATTTGCTTCACAGGGAATCTTGGATGACTCGACCGGGCCGTCACACAGCGTACCAGCTGGCAACGGCCCCCCGACCGGCTGGTCGGGGGGCCGCGGAAAAGCCCGGTGAAGCGGGGGCGCTAGCTGCCGGTGAGGCCGCGCACCGTGGCGTACACGTCCAGGACCGCCAGGCACAGCGGCACCAGGGACAGCAGGATCAGACCGTCGAAGAGGTCGAAGATCCGGCCCCAGAAGGGGGTGACGCCCTTGCGCGGGACGACCAGGCCGACGCCCACCAGGAGGGCGGCGCCCGCCGCGATGCTGCTGGAGAACCAGACGGTCCGGATGTTCAGCGGACCGGAGTCCTGGAAGCGCTGCAGCTCGACGAAGATCTCCGTCGGCGGGTTCAGCGCGATGCCCAGGATCAGCAGGACGATCGTGAGGATGCCCGCGATGGTCAGGCAGGCGACCTGCGCGGTGTAGTCGAAGAGCCGGGCGCGGAGCATGATCGTGATGCCTGCGGCCATCGCCAGCAGCTGGGCCCACATGTTGTCGGAGAAGCCGAGGACGGCACCGGCCGAGCCGACGACCAGGGCGGCGCAGCCGGCGACCAGGCCGAGCAGCAGCTCGTGCCCGCGCTTGGCCTGGTTGCCGATCTTGACGAAGTCGACGGACTCGGTCTCGCCGCTGTTGTCGTAGGAGCCCTTGGCGATCTGGTCGGGCGACTTGTAGCCGATGGGCAGCCGGGCGAAGCGGGCGGAGAGGCCGGGCAGCCAGGCGACCAGTGCGATGGCGACGACGGCGGTGACGGCGGCGACCTCGCTGGGCCCGGCGTCGGTGAGGATCGCGGCGAAGACCGCGAGGGTGCCCATGGCGGAGAGGAACGCGGCGGCGACGAAGGGTGCGTCACCGCGCGGCAGCAGGACCACCAGAAGCGCGGAGGCGATCAGCACCGTCACACAGCCGACGAGGAGGTGCAGGCGGCCGGGGCCGGCGCCCTCCTCGACGGGGAAGATCCCGGAGCCGGCGAGCAGCAGATGCGGAAGTGCGGCCAGGCCCAGCGCGATGGAGGAGCCGTGGTCGTCGTAGACGCGGGCGCGGACGCCGGCCAGCGCGACCAGGACGATGCCGACGACACCGGCGATGATGCCGGGCAGGCGGTGCATGTCGCGGTCGATGGGGTTCGAGAACCACAGGGCGAACGCCATCATGACGAGCAGGAGCACACCGGCGGTGAGGCCGACGACATGCATGAGGTCGTCGCTCCAGCGGCTGCGGTTGCGCTTGACCGCGGAGGCGACGGCGTCGGAGACATCGTCGAAGACCGGGAGCGGCAGCGACTCGGCGAACGGCTTCAGAAGAAGGAGGTCGCCGTCGAGGATCTGCTGCTGCGCGAGCGACTGACCGGCGTCAAGTACCGTGCCGTCGCGGCGTACAAGGTGATAGCCGGTCGGGGCGCCCTCCGCCTGGGACTGACCGGAGAGCCGCAGAATCTCCGGATAAATGTCCACGAGTGCGACGTCCTCCGGCAGAGCCACGTCGATCCGTGCATCCGGCGCGGCGACTGTGACCCGGCAAAAGCCGGTGCCAGTGCTCGTGCTCACCTGGCGGTTCCCCCTATCCGTTGGGCGTTTTGTCGCGTCGCGCGCCCTATATATAGAGCCGTCTCTACGGGGCTGTGGCACGCTCGCGAGGCGTCAGCGTACCGTCCAATTCAGCGACCGCCCCACCCGCCCCGAGACTTGACGGTTAACAGTAGGATCAACGCCTGCGTCGGGCCAAGTACTTGGCTCGGGGGACCGTCGAATCCAACGGGGGCGGTCCGAGACTGCGAGATGCATGAAGGACTGATGCCTCGGTGAGCGTTGTCATCGTCAAGCGCCCGCCCCGCGCGCTGCCACCCGAAGTCCCCTCGGAGGAGGTGACACTCGAGGCACCTCCGGAGCTTCCGCGTGAGGGTGAATCAGAGAACATGCTGATGACCCTTATGCCCATGATGGGCATGGCGTCCTCGGCGGGATTCTTGTTCATGGGCAATCAGCCGTTCATGAAAATCATGGGCGGCTTTATGGTGGCGTCCACTCTGGCAATGGCGATCGTGCAGATCGTCAAGGCCCGCCAAGGGCCTTCCGGGCAAATGCTCCAAGAGCGCCAGGATTACCTCAAGTACCTTACGCAGAAGCGAAAAGAGGTACGGCGCACCGCGCGTAAGCAGCGGGACGCCCAGCTGTACACCCACCCCGACCCGAGCCAGTTGTGGTCCATCGTGGCCGAGGGCAAACGGGTATGGGAGCGCCGGTCGGGCGATCCGGACTTCGGACAGGTACGGCTGGGGCTCGGGCCGCAGCAGCTGGCCACTCCCCTGCGGGCTCCGGAGACCGCTCCGGTCGACGAGCTGGAGCCGCTCACCGCGCATGCGATGAAGGAGTTCCTGGACAAGCACGGGCACTTGGACAACCTGCCGCTGGCGGTCTCGCTGCGCGCCTTCTACCACCTGACCGTCTCCGGTGACCCCGACACGGTCTACGGCGCCTCGCGGGCCGTCATCGCCCAGCTGTGCACTCTGCACTCGCCCGAGGACCTGATGGTCGCGGTCGTCGCCGCGCCCGGTGCGCAGGCGGAGTGGGAGTGGACGAAGTGGCTGCCGCACGTGCAGGACAAGACCACGGACGGCGCCGGTTCGCGCCGGCTGGTCGTCGGCGACCTCGGTGAGGTCGAGGAGCTGCTCGCGGACGACCTCGACGGCCGCGGCCGGTTCAACCCGCAGGGCACTCCGGTGACCGACTCCCCGCACGTGGTGATCGTGCTGGACGGCGGCGATGTGCCGATGGACTCGGTGATCGCCGGGGCCGAGGGCCTGCAGGGCGTCACCATCCTGGAGGTCGTGCCGGGCGATCTGGACGAGATCCGGGGCGGTCTGGCCGTACAGGTCCAGCCGGGCAAGCTGGTGCTGGAGTCGGCCAGCGGCGCGGTCTACCACGGTCGCTGCGACACCCTGTCGATCCCCGAGGCGGAGGCGCTGGCGCGTCAGCTGGCCCCGCTGCGGGCGGGTTCCGGTGCGGACGGCGAGGAGCCGCTGCTGTCGAACCTGGACTTCACCGACCTGATGAACATCGGTGACGCCGGTTCCGTCGATGTGTCGCGTACCTGGCGGCCGCGCACGCTCCACGAGCGGCTGCGGGTGCCGATCGGTGTCGACAAGGACGGCCAGCCCGTCATGCTCGACATCAAGGAGGCCTCCCAGGAGGGCATGGGCCCGCACGGTCTGTGTGTCGGTGCGACCGGTTCCGGTAAGTCCGAGGTGCTGCGCACCCTGGTGCTCGCGCTCGCGGTGACCCACTCCTCGGAGACGCTCAACTTCATCCTCGCGGACTTCAAGGGTGGCGCCACCTTCACCGGTATGTCCGAGATGCCGCACGTCGCGGCCGTCATCACCAACCTCGGTGAGGACGTCACCCTGATCGACCGCATGCGCGACTCGATCACCGGTGAACTCCAGCGCCGTCAGGAGCTGCTGCGCTCCGCGGGCAACTACGCCAACATCACCGACTACGAGAAGGCACGTGCCGCGGGTGCGCCCCTGGACCCGCTGCCGTCGCTGGTGATGGTGCTCGACGAGTTCTCCGAGCTGCTGACCGCCAAGCCCGACTTCATCGACATGTTCATCCAGATCGGCCGTATCGGCCGGTCGATGGGTGTGCACATGCTGCTCGCCTCGCAGCGTCTGGAAGAGGGCAAGCTGCGCGGTCTGGACACCTTCCTGTCCTACCGGCTGGGTCTGCGGACGTTCTCCGCGGCCGAGTCGCGGACCGCGATCGGTGTGCCGGACGCCTACCACCTGCCGAACGTCCCCGGTTCCGGCATCCTCAAGTACGACACCGAGACGATGGTCCAGTTCAAGGCCGCGTATGTCTCGGGCCCCTACCGCGGTCCCGGTGCCGGCGGCAGCGCCGGCGGCAGCCGGACGCGGCGGCTGCCGGTGCCGTTCACGGCGGCCCCGGTCGTCGAGCAGATCATCGAGGACCCCACGCCGGTCGAGCCGGTCGCCCCGGAGCAGGACGACGCGCTCGCCGACACCGTGCTCGACGTCATCGTGCAGCGCATGCAGGGCCAGGGCCCGCCGGCGCACCAGGTGTGGCTGCCGCCGCTGGACGAGCCGCCGACGGTCAACCAGCTGCTGCCCACGCTCGCGGTCACGCCCGAACGGGGTGTGCACGCACCGGAGTACACCGCGCTCGGCAAGCTCGTGGTGCCGGTCGCGCTGGTGGACAAGCCGTTCGAGCAGCGGCGTGACGTGATGTACCTGGACTTCTCCGCCGGTGCCGGTCACGGTCTGGTCGTGGGTGGTCCGCAGTCCGGTAAGTCCACGCTGATCCGGTCCGCCATCGCCTCGTTCGCGCTCACCCACACCCCGGCCGAGGTGCAGTTCTACTGCCTCGACTTCGGTGGCGGCGGCATGCTGTCCATGGAGGGCCTGCCGCACGTCGGTGGTGTCGCCTCGCGTCTGGACGCGGAGAAGGTGCGCCGTACGGTCTCCGAGGTCGTCGGCATCCTCAACGAGCGTGAGGAGTTCTTCCGGGCCAACAACATCGACTCGATCGGGACCTACCGCCAGCGGCGGGCCGCGGGCACCTACCCCGACCAGAAGTGGGGCGACGTCTTCCTGGTCATCGACGGCTGGGCGACGTTCAAGACCGACTACGAGCAGATGGACCCGGTGATCCTGGACATCGCCGCCCGGGGTCTCGGTTTCGGTGTCCACCTGATCATCGCCGGTGCGCGCTACACCGAGGTGCGTCCCGCGCTGCGCGACCAGCTCCTCAACCGCGTCGAGCTGCGCCTGGGTGACCCGATGGAGTCGGAGTTCGACCGCAAGCGCGCGGAGAACGTCCCGATGGGCAAGCCCGGTCGCGGTATGTCCCCCGAGAAGCTCGACTTCCTGGCGGCGCTGCCGCGGCTGGACGGGATGAGCGACCCGGAGACGCTCAGCGACGGCGTCGCGAACCTGGTGTCGACGGTCAGCGAGCACTGGCAGGGCGACCCCGCCCCCGCGGTGCGGATGCTGCCGACGATGCTGCACGTCAACGAGCTGCCCAAGGGCAGCGACTACCCGGACCACGGCATCGCGATCGGTGTCGACGAGACCACGCTGTCGCCGGCGTTCATCGACTTCGAGACCGACCCGCTGCTGGTCATCTACGGCGAGAGCGAGTCCGGCAAGTCGTCGCTGCTGCGCCTGCTGACCAAGCAGATCGCCGAGCGGTACCCGTCCGACAAGGCGCTGATGGTGGTCTCCGACTACCGGCGCGCGCTGCTCGGCGAGGTTCCCGAGAGCCACCTGTACAAGTACTGCGCCGCAGGGCCGCAGTTGCAGGAGGTCATCAGCGGTCTGGCCGGTTCGCTGGGCCGGCGGATGCCGGGCCCGGACGTCACCCCGGAGCAGCTGCGCAACCGCAGCTGGTACGACCTGCCGGACGCGTTCGTCATCGTGGACGACTACGACCTGGTGGCGACCAGCAGCGGCAACCCGCTGCAGCCGCTGCTGGAGTATCTGCCGTTCGCCCGTGACCTGGGTCTGCGCCTGATCATCGCGCGCAGCTCCTCGGGTGCCGGACGGTCGTCCTTCGAGCCCGTGATGCAGCGCACCAAGGAGCTCGGTGCGCAGGGTCTGATCCTGTCCGCCGATCCGGCCGAGGGGCCGCTGATGGGCAACATCAAGGGGCAGAGCCTGACGCCCGGACGGGCCACGTTCATCACGCGTAAGCGGGGTGCGCAGCTGGTCCAGACGGGCTGGCTGCCGGCGAACGGCCGCTGACCGGTCACACACGGAACGGCGGTGGGGCGTCCCTCCTGGGAGGGGCGCCCCACCGCCGTTTTTCTTGGGTGCGCGGTGCGTCCGCGCCGGGTGCCGGCCGGTGGCCGGGCGCGGTCAGCCGAACGCGCCGTGCTGGGTGACGTCGGGAGCGGGCTGACCGGAAGTCTCGCCACCGGACGCCGGGGTGCCCTTGGCGGAGGCGTCGCCGCCGGTGGCGGCAGCGGCGGCGGGCTTGGCGGCCGTCCCCTTCTTGTCCTGCTCGGTCTTCGGGGCCCGTTCCTCGCCCGGGGCCGGCTCCGCGGCGGCCGGCTGGGTCCGTACGCCCTTGGCGAGGCCCTCGCCGCCACGCGTCTTGGCGTCGCCGTTCTTCGCCGGTCCGAACGGGTCGGGCCCCTGCGCGGCCGTGGAGGTCTCCCAGGTGTGCCGTACGACCGGTCCCCGCGACTGGCCGCCGCCCCCGCCGCGCTTGCCGAACGCGCCGCCGAGGCCGTTGGCCAGCTGGCCGAGCGCCATGAAGCCGTAGGCGACCTCGGGGCCGGACGACGACTGCGTGGTGGCGGAGTTCTTCACCGGCGGTGCCTCGTGGTGTTCCTCGCCGCCCTTGTCCTCGGGGGGTGCGGCGGCCGCGTTCTCCAGGTCGGCGGCGGCCAGTTCGAAGGCCGGCAGGGAGTCGTCGACGGACCGCTTGAGGCGGTGCCACTCCCCCGCGAACGCCTCACCGGCCGGGCCGTGCCAGTTGGCCGCGGCGGCGGTGCCGACGTGCCGGTCCAGGTCGCGGACGAGTCCGTCGAGGTGCTTGCCCATCTCCCGCCAGCCGGCCGCCGCTTCGTGCAGGGCTTCGGGGTTGCGTCGCTCGCTCACTTGACGCTCCGCATCATCTCGACCAGCTCTTCCTCGGCCGCCTCCGTATGGGCGACGGTCTCCTTGATCCCTCCGCCGACCTCGGCGAGCCGCCGCTGCAGCTGGACGAGGGCCTGCTCGGCCTGCTCGTACAGCTCACGGAACGGCCGGGCCTCCTCCTCGCTGCCGAAACCGTCCCGGAGGGCCTCGGCGTCGGCCCGTCGTCTGAATGCGGCAAGCTGCCGGCCCAGTTCTTCCGCGCGTATCTCGAAGGTCGCACCGAGCTTGTGCAACTCCTCTGTACTGAGCCGGACTTCGTCGGACATCATTTCTCCCCGAATTGAATGACAGCTACCTGCCAACATCGCCTCAGGTCTAGCACACCCGCAATAGGCCCGAAGCCCTCTCCGGAACGGGCGGACGGCGAACCGCGGAATGCATACGGAGCAATATGCGGCAATACCGACAAGCCCCTCCTTGACGACCTGTTCACATCCGTCATTAGACTTCAGGACGCCGGTGCAGCACATGCGGTTGCTGTGCCATCACGTTCAAGGGGGCAGGGATGAGCAACGAACGGCAGATCCAGGACGAGGACCTGATGGACGTCGCCCAGGATCCGGAGCAGGCACACCGGCTGCGTAAGGCGCTGAAGGTCCTGGCGGAGAACCCCAACGTCGGCGGCAAGCTCCAGGAGATGGCCAAGGAGGTGCTCTCCGGCCGCATCGGCATGAAGGACGCGATCGAGACGCCGCGGTACATGGACGCGCTGGGCGACCGGATGAACGAGATCCGGCGGGCCGCGGAGAACCAGACCATGGCCGAGCGCGAGGAGTCACGCGAGAAGTTCGCCGCCTGGCAGAAGGAGCAGGAGGCCAAGGAGGACGCGGAGCGCGCCGAGCGCGACGGTCCGACGGGCAACATCGTGTCCACTCCGCGGCGCGGCGGCCGGGGCGGCGGGCACCGGGGCTGACCGGCCACCGCCCGCGCGATGCCGGGCGGCGGTGCGGCGCGAGCGGCTGATCTTTTCCGCCGCCGAAATCAGTTCAAAGGGTCCATGGAGGCGATACGGAAGAAAGCAGATCGGCCGCCGGATTCCTCGGGCCGGTCTGCTTCCTTTCGGCACAGGGCATTCCCGATTTCTCCACACCACATCCCAGGGACAACTCACTTGACGCGCGCCTCGCGAGCCATCTGACGCAGTCGCCCGGCACGGTCCCGGCCTGCGTGTTCCAGTTCCGGCACAGCCACCCCCGCGCCGTCCCGTCTGCGCGGTCCGGATCATAGGATCGAGCCGGTACACGCAGGAATCCACAAAGGTGGAGGCGGGATTGATGGGGGACGAGGAAGCCATGAGCGCCTCAGATGAAGGAAACGCCGCAGCGGCCGGATATGCACCTCATCCGTTCGTCGGCGGCCGCACCGCCGCGCTCCGCGCGCTCGCGGCCTGGCGGATGCGGTGGCCCGGCGCCCCGCGCGTCGTCGTGCTCACCGGAAACCCGGGCAGCGGGCGCTCGCGCCTGGTCACCGGCTTCCTGATGATGTGCGATCCCGGCTACCGCAAGCAGCTGCCGCTGGACGACCTGGACCCGGCGACCGTGCCCCCGGACCTGCCGGCGCCCGCCGTACCGAGCCCCTCGGGGCGCACCGCGGCACAGGTCCTGTGGCTCATCGCCGACCATTTCGGACTGAGCGCGGTCCGCAGTGACGACATCTGCCCCGAACTCGCCGCTCGTGAAGAGCCGGTGACGATTGTGGTGCCGGATGTCGACCGGGCCGGCCCGGTACGTGCCGCCAACGAGCCGGCCCGCCTCGTACGGGAGGTGCTCAAGCCGCTCGCCGCCACCGAAACGGTGCAGCTGCTCGCCGATGTGCCGCGCGAACTGGCCGCGGAGCTGGCCGAGGCGCTGCCGCCCGGCCAGGTGCAGATCATCGATCTCGATGCGGCCGAGTGGGCCGACCCCGAGGGTCTGGTGCTGCACGCCACGACCGCGCTCGACCCCGACGCCGGGGCGCCCGAACTCCCCTTCACCACCGACCCCGCCGTGCGCCGGACGCTCGCCGAGGACCTCGCCCGGCGCGCGGACGGCAGTCGGCTGACCGTCCAGCTCGCCGTGCAGTCGCTGCTCATGCAGCCCGAGGGCTTCGACCCGGCGGACGGGGCCCTGCTGCCCGGCAGCGTCGGCGAGGCCCTCGATCTGCATGCGCGCCGGCTGGGCGCCGATCCGCAGACCCTGCGGCTGCTGCTGGCTCCGCTCGCCTTCGCCGAGGGCGAGGGCCTGCCCGTCCAGCTGTGGGGTGCGCTGGCGAACGCCGTGGCCGGACGGGACATGAGCCAGGACCTCGCCGACGGCATGCTGCTGGCCGCGCCGTTCATCCAGCCGGTCGAGCAGGCCGGGGAGGCGGACGACGAGGCCGAGGACGAGGCCGGGGCCGACGGCGGCCGTACGCTGCTGCGTCTGCAGCACCCGGGGATCGCCGAGGAGATCCGCTCCGGGCTGCCGGACGTCCGGGACGCCCAGACCAAGATCGCCATGGCGCTGCTGGAAGCGGTGCCGCAGCAGAACTGGTCCAAGGCCGATCCGTACATCCGCGACCATCTCGCCGCCCACACCCTCGACGCCGGTCTGCTGCCCCAACTCCTCACCGACCCGGGCCTGTTCGCCCATGCCGACCCGGTGACGATGCGGGCCGCCATCGAGGCCGTACCGCTCGAGCAGCTGGGCGCCCCGGCCCGTACGTACCTGCGCACCGCTCCGCTGCTGACCCGCTCCCAGGCCCCGGCCGGCATGCGGGCGGCCTTTCTGGAGACCGCTTTCGTCGAGGACGGGCTGGCGCCGTACGCGGAGGCACTGCACACCCTCGACTTCGCGCTGCCGTGGCGCACGCTGTGGAGCGTACCGCTGGCCGGCGTCCGCGCCGTGACCACCGGTTCCCTGCCCCAGGAGGGCGGGGAGGGTGCGACCGCGGAGACGGCCCCGGGCGCGGACGGCACCGGGGCCGGCGGGGAAGGACCGGCACCGGCGTCCGGCGAGGCCGCCCCCCGTCCCGTTGCCGCCTTCGTCGTCCCCGAGGGCACTCCCGGCTCCCGTACGGTGCCCGGCCCGGACGGCGACTCCTCCGAGGGCGGCGGCTCGACGCTGCTCCTTCACGATCTGCTGCGGCCCGGATATGTCGACGCCGACCCGGCGCAGGTGCAGCTGCCCTCCGAGGAGGCGAAGGCGGCGGCGCCCTTCGGGTTCAGCCGGGGCGCCGACTATCTGCGGGTCTGGGACCGCGCCGGCCAGGAGGTGGTGGCCGCACTGCTCTCGGACGCCCCGCTCACCGGCGCCGATCTCTCGCCCGACGGGGTGCTTGTCGTCGCCACCGCACGCGGGGTGACCGCCCGGCAGATCCTCGCCGCGGCACCCGCGGTCACCCCCACCGTGCCGGCCCAGCGCACCGGCCCCGCCGACTCCGATGCTTCCGACGGCCTCGAAGGAGACCACTCGTGATCAACCAGGCGCAGGCACATGCCACCGCCGCCCGCTGGCTCAACCCCGAGGGGCATCAGGGTCCCCCGCGTGAGGTGGCCATGCAGGAGTTCGACCTCGGCTGGGTGGTGTGGGCCGTACCGCCGCCCCCGGAGGTCGACCCGCAGACCGGGCAGCGGCGCCCGCCCGCCGAGGTCGGCGCCGCCTGCGGCGTCGTGGACCGGGCGTCCGGCGAGCTGACGGTGTGGCCGTCCGTACCGGTCGACGAGGTCGTGCGGATGTACCAGCAGAAGCACGGTGCCGGGGCCGTCGCTGCTCCGGCGGCACCCGCCGAACCTCCGGTCACCGGCCCCGGCAACACCGCCGTCGCGACCTACCCCGACCCGGCGACCGGCGAGGAGACCAGCCTCGCCCGCGTCTCTGCGCCCGGACTGCCGCCCGCCGAGTTCCAGCTCTTCGACGAGCTGCAGCGACTGGGCGTGCACCCCGCGAACGTCCGCGCGGTCCACACCGATCTGCGGTCGGCACTGCTGCCCGGCGGCTACCCCGGCGACTTCATCCTCCGCACCTTCCCGAACGCCACGTTCTCCTGCACCGAGGGCTACGGCATGCGGCCCGAGGAACGCGCCGAGGGCATCGCCGGACTGCTGCGGCACGTCGAGATGATGCACCAGCTGGCGGGCCGGCAGGCACCGCCGCGCCCGCACCGGCTGCCGGTACCGCAGCGGGTCGAGGCCGCACCGCCGATGCGGGACGTGGCACTCGGCAAGCACCTCGTGGAGGTCTTCGGGCCCCAGGGCGTCACCCGCCCGGACGCCGATGACCTCGCCACCGGCCGGCTGCCCGAGGCCACGAAGAACACCCTGGTCTGGGCCGGTCTGCCGGCTCAGGTGCCGTTCTTCTTCACCGCCGACCGGCCGGACTCCCCGCCCGCCGGCGGACTGTTCCCGGACGTGGCGACCTACCTGCGGGAAACCGGCACCGAGGCCCAGGAGCAGACCCTGGCCACCCTCGCCGGCTACGTACGGATCGGCACCGACGGCCTCTACACGCTCGCCGTCCAGTGCACCGCCGCGGAGGAGAACCAGAACCTGGTCGGCACCGTCTGGGCGGTCCAACCGTCCTCGGGCGGCGGCCGGTTCGTCAACCGCACCCTGTCCGCCTACCTCCGCTCGCTCGCCCTGCTGGTCACCACGCGCCGGCAGATGCAGGGCATGGACCCGTACGCGGCAGGAACGGCGGTCGCCACCTTCCAGGACCAGATCGCGGCGATCGACTCCTGGGCCCTGGACGACGACAGCAACTGGTGGTCGCTGGTCATTGAGCAGATGTGGCACGGGTTGTTCTAGGGGCCCGGGGGCTTTGATCGGGGGGCTGGGGCTGCTCTCCCCTTCTCCCCGGTCCTCCCCCGGCCTCACCTCAGGGCAACAGCAGCCAGTCAGAGGCGAGCGCGGTCGCCAGGCCGATGCCCAGCAGCCAGGTGCCGAGCCGGGTGCGCCCGTTACGGCTGAGTTCGATCACCACACCGCAGAGCACCAGTGCGGCTCCGTACACCCCGACCACCAGCACCGACGTACGCGACGCCAGGCGCACCACAAGCACCCCCGCCATCGCGGCCATCAGCACCGAGGCCAGGACGATGCGTATTCGCCGGGCCTGACGAGGTGTCAGTCCCACACGAGTCTCGGAGAGTGGCTCTTCATCGCCGGGTGCGTCCATGAGCGGGAATGCTACGGGACGAGTGATCGCCGGTCCGCCCCGATCCCCGGACCGAGCCTCAACTCACTCCGCGAAGGGGCTGGTTAGGCCGCCTCCCCCTCCCGGGCGGAACAAATTCCGGGCCGGCCGGCGCCGGAACACTCAACACCGAGCAACGAGAACTCACCACCCACCACCGCCCGGCGCTCCGCACCGCAAATCCAAATGATTGACCAACGGCGTACCCATATTTAACCTCCCCTTTCGGTACGTCGCCGCGGCACACGCACCCATGCCGCCCCCACAAGATTCACCAATACCCCAGGTGGGTCAATTCCCCCGAATCCAAACGACGTTGATGCAGCAGGATGCCCACATTCCCTCCACACCTCTCGCCTTGACATGTCTGCGTTCAGATCGCCTAATGTGGGATCACTGAGGATGCGACAAGTATCTGTGCGGGACATCCCGCAAAACGGGGGCAATGGTGACAGGCAAGGCGTTTGATGTAGATCCGGATGTGCTGCGCACGCAGGGCAACGCGTTCGTTCACATCGGCAGCGGTTTCTCCAAGGCGTCGAAAAAGCTTCAAGACGATCTTGAAGGCCTTGGCAGCCCCTGGGAGAACTGCGACTTCGGCGATATTTTCGAAACGATCTACACGCCCATCAGGGACGGTATGTTCGAGTCGATGGACTCCCTGGGCGAACGCCTCGAAGGTATCGGCGACAAGCTCCAGGAGATGGCCGGCTCGTACACCGAATCCGACGAGCAGGGCATTCACACCATCAGCGCGGTCGGCCGCCCGGCCATCTGACACCCGGCCCGCCGCATCTGAGCCCGGCCCGGCCCTTTGAGGCCCGCACCGCACCCCGCACCCTGACGCGCGTCATCAGCCTCTCCTTCTTCTCCACCACCATTGCACTCCGCAATCGGCTACAACTGCACGGGGGACGATCACTGTGTCATTGACGCTGCCAGGCGAGGTAGCTTGGGTCCTGGACCTCCTCGGTTACAACTGGCCGGACGCCGACGAGGACAAGCTCCACGAATGCGCGCAGGCCTGGCGCAACTTCGCCGAGTCCGTCAACCAAGCCTCCTCCCAGGGCTCTTCGGCAGCCAATGAAGTCGTCTCCGCCAACTCCGGCGATGCGATCGAGGGCTTTGCGAACGAATGGGGTTCCTTCTCCGGCGGCGGAGACAGCGGGGACAGCTACCTCCGTGACGCCGCCGCGGCGGCTGAAATCATCGCTCTCGCCTTCGACGCGGCCGCCCTCGCCGTTCTCGCCGGCAAAATCGCGGTCATTGTCCAGCTCGTGATTCTGGCCGCCGAGATCATCGCGGCACAGGCCGCCGCGCCCTTCACTCTCGGCCTGTCCGAGATCGGTGCCGCAGGCGCCACTCAGGCAACGCGGGTGATCGTCCGCCAGATCCTCGACAAGATCAAACGCGAGGTCATGGAGGCGGCCACCAAGGCCATGGAGCACGCCACCATGGACGCCATCAAGAAGATGGCGAAGAAGGCCGTGTCCAAGGAAGCCCGCAAGATTGCGGCGGACTATGTGAAGAAGACGGTCAAGGAAACCGTCAAGGACAAGGTCGTCGATCAGGCGAAGGAAATCGCCCGGGACAAAATCATCGAAGAGGGCAAGGCCAAGGCCCAGGAAGCCGCCACGGAGATGGCCCAGAACGTCGCGCAGCAGGGCATCGAAAGCCACTTCGGCGCCCGCGACGGAATCGACTGGGGCGAAACCACCGACATCGCCAAGGACAAGGCCGGCGAATACGTCGACGGCATCAAGGAAGGCGCCCAGGAGTACAAGGACGGCGTCACCAGCCTCACCGACCCCGGCACCTACATCGACCACGCCAGGCAAGACCTCACCAACCGAGGCCTCGACGCCGCCCAGCGCCACACCGACCGCCACACCGGCGGCGCGGCCACCCGCAACCAGGACGCAACGGACGAGGTCCGCTCGGTCTTCGGCTGATCCGGCATCCCACTGATCCGGCATCCCGCTGTCGCACCAGTAGGGCCCACAGCCTCTTCGGCTGTGGGCCCTGTGCGGTTGCTGAACTGCGGCTGGGCGGTGGCCGGTTACTACGCCAGGCGCCTGCGACCAGCTCGTCACCAGGAGCGGGGCCCTGGTGAATCACTGGATCCGGCGTCTGGTCACCACCCTGAGATCTCTACAGGGGAAGGCGGGGAGACCTCACTGCCCCGGAGGCTGAGTGGGAGGCGCCGACGGGTAAGCGCCGGGTCCTCCCGGCTGCGGGTAAGCACCAGGGCCTCCCGACTGCGGGTAGGCACCGAACTGCTGCTGAGGCGGAACTCCCGCACCGCCACCCGGACCACCGAAACCGGAGCCGCCCGGAGGCGGACCGTTGCGACGCTTCTTCGCGGCAACGACCACACCGATGACAATTCCCAGCACAACAACCACGCCGAGAGCCATACCGGCGAGCGCGAGAGGGCTCAGGCCGCCCGATTCGTCGCTCGCGCTCTCCTGAGCATCGTTCCCCGGAGCATCCGCACCCGCGCCGGCAGAAGGCTGAGAATCCTTCGGCATGGTGAGCGGCCCGTTCTTCGACCCGTCAGGGACGTCTTCCGAGAGGGCCCGGTACGGACGAATCACGCCGTAGCCGTACTTGGGGTCGGGGGACGTGATGCCCGTCTTGCCGTCAGGAGTGATCGCCGTCTTCGTGAGCCGATTGGCGACCTGACCCGCGGTGAGATCCGGGAACTTCGAACGAACGAGGGCCGCGGCGGCGGATACGTAGGCCGTGGCGTCGGAGGTGCCGGTGGCTTGCCGATACTTCAGGGAAGTTCCGGCAGAGTAGATCTTCTCACCCGGAGCAATCAGGCGGATGTGGGGCCCGTAGTTCGACTTGTCAAGGACCTTGCCGTCTTCGGCTACTGCGCCGACCGCCAATACACCGGGCGCTGCAGCTGGATACGACGGCTTACTGGTGCCCTCGTTACCAGAACCAGCAACCAGCAACACGTCCTTCTTTACGGCATAGCTGATAGCACTCTTTTCCTGCTCATTCAGCGCGTAAGGCCCCGCAAAGGACATGTTGATGACCTTTGCGCCGTGATCAACGGCGTATCGAATGGGAGCGTCGATACTGTTCGCGTTTCCACCAACCGATTCGTTCCTCTTGATCGGAAGGATTTTCGCATCAGGCGCCAGACCCATGATGCCGTCAGCATGGTTGGGGCCGTGCCCATGCCCCGCGATCAAGGCCGCCATTGCTGTGCCGTGGTCATCGCCGGATTCATGATCGGCTGTACCGCCCCCGTCGGCAAAGCTCTTCCCTGGAAGCACATTGCCCTTGAGGTCGACGTGATCCCCGTTGACACCGGAGTCAATGACCGCCACGGTGACGTTCTTACCGGTCGACTCATTCCACACCTTCTGCGGATTGAACGCGTCAAGCGCCCACTGTCCGTCCCTGATGTAGTCCGCCGAAGCGGTAGGCGCGGCGGTGAAGAGCAGCGCTCCTGCCACCGCTACGCCACCCACCGCACGCAGCGTCCGCGTGAAGCTCATGCTGTAACACCTCTCCTCAACAGGCCGCGGCCCGCAGCTCGAAAGCTGCGGGCCGCCATCTTTGATGAACAAGTTCGGACTTACCGTCCCGGCGGCTGCGTGGGCGGCGCCGACGGATACGAACCAGGCGCGCTCGGCTGCTGCTGGTAGCCCGAGTTCGGCGGATGCGGCACAAAGCCACCGGATCCGCCCGGCCCCCCGAAGCCACTAGGGCCACTCGGAGGCGGACCATTACGGCCGCTCTTCTTCTTGACTACCAGCACAACGATCAGCACGACAACGAGAAGGCCGACCACACCACCGACAATGCCGATGATGACGCCCGTACTCATGCCCTTATCGCTCTCGGTGGCCTGCTGAGCGTCCTTGCCGTCACCGGATTCCTTGGACGAGCCATCACTGAGGGGAGGCAGCGGCCCGTTCTTCGAGCCAGCAGGAATATTCGCGGTCAATGCCTTGGACGGCCTGATGAAACCGTAGCCGTAGCGCGGGTCAGGAAGCTTCTTCCCCTTCATGTCATCCGGCAGACCGGCAGTCTTCACCAGACGGTTGGCGATCTGGCCGGCGGTCAGGTCCGGGAACTTGGAGCGGAGAAGCGCCGCGGCGGCAGATACGTACGCTGCGGAGTCCGACGTACCGTTGGCCAGGCGATAAGGGGTCTCAACTCCCGCCGACCGAATATGAAGCCCTGGCGCCAGCAGCTTGATATGAGGCCCGTAGCTGGAGAACTTCCAGACCTTGAGGTCAATGTCCACCGCTCCGACAGCGAGAACCCCCGGTACCGCAGAAGGAAGACGAGGAATGCTAGAGCCAGTGTTTCCGGATGACGCAACTACCAGAACATCATGCTTTCGAGCATAGTCAACAGCCGCCCGTTCAGCAGGCGACGTGTCCTCGTAATCCTCGAAAGACATATTGACGACCTTCGCGCCATGGTCCACGGCATACCTCAACGGTTGCGCATAGGACGTCCCTGCGTCGCCAAGGTCAATTCCGACAGGAAGGATCTTGGCGTCAGGCGCCAGCCCCTTCACCCCTTCGGATCCCCCAGGACCATGCCCGTGCCCAGCGATGAGCGAAGCCATGGCGGTGCCATGCTCCTCCTTCCCATCCGGGCGATCTGCCGGCCCGCCACCCGCGAAGAAACTCTTGCCGGGAAGCACACTTCCCTTGAGATCAGGATGACTTCCATCTACTGGGGCATCGATAACCGCGACGGTGACACCCTTGCCGGTTGACACCTTCCAGACATCGTCAGCACCGAAGGACCTCAACGGCCACTGGTCATGCCTGATCTGATCTGCCGAAGCAACCGGCGCGGTGCCGAAGAGCAGTGCCCCCGCCACCACCGCGCCGCCCACCGCACGCAGCGTCCGCGTGAAGCTCATGCCGTATAACACCTTCCTCACAGAGTGGGGCCCGCAGCCCGAGGGGCTGCGGGCCCCAAGCCTGTCCGCCGATTACTTGACCGGCCGTTCCTACTCGATGACCGGGGGAGCCACATTACGCTTGGACGTCCAGGTCTCTTCGTCTTCTACGAGGTAGTCGGGACGGCTCGCGTCCCCACCTCCGCCCTCGCCCCTGGCGCCGGGCGCACCATGCGCGCCACCCATCATGCCTGCCGGGCGACGCCCGCCACCCGAATCGGACCCGGCAGTTCCCCCTCGGCTGCGGTGCAGGCCGGATCCACCCTGGGCTCCGCCGCTGGCTCTACCACCGGGCGACCCGATGATCCCGCCCTTCTGCCGCGCTTGGGCACCGCCGGAGCTGACGCCCCCACCGCCCGCGCCCTTGCCTGCGCCACCACCATGTGCGCCAGCCATGCCCGGCATCCCGGCACGGCCCCCCGATTGGGTACCTCCTGGGCTGATACCGGGTGCGCCGCCCTTGAGACCGCCAGGGCCACCACTCTTAAGACCGCCGGGGCCACTGCCCTTGAGGCCGCCAGAGCCGGCACTCTTGAGACCGCCAGCCCCAGGCATGCCGCCCGGCATTCCGGACAAGCCAGGCCCACCGCCTGGGCCACCGCCGCTGGGCGCGTGGAGACCGCCACCGCCGGGGCTGCCACTGGGGGCTTTGAGCCCGCCGCTGGGGCCATCGTGGAGGCCGTCAAGGCCAGTCCCCACGCTGGGCCCCTTGGGCTTCAGCTCTCCCAGACCACCGCTGACGCCCGGATGCTTGAGGCTCGGGGGGCTGGGCATCTTGGGGGTGCTACCGGAGCTCGGGCGCCGGCTCGGGAGCTTGAGTCCACCCCCGCCACCTTTCGGTCCACCACCCGTCGGAATCATGGGGGTGTTAATGGCGCCTGGATCGTTTGACGGGTCCTTTTGGTGGTCGGGGACCTTGTCGTCACGGCCAATACTCCCTGGCGCCGGCGCCTTCAGCGCCTTCGAGGCCCTCACAAACGACGAGCCCAGCTGCTCCATGGCGATGGTCGACTCGAGCCGAAGCGTCTGCTCGTCGTCGAGATCGTCCTTGTTCGCCTCCAGGAGGCCCTTGGCGCTTTCACCCCTCTTGAGGGCTTCATCCAGTTCGTCGTCGGAGATCGACCACCCCCAGTCATTGAGGTCGCCGATGTCCCAGCTTTCGTCCTTCGTCCTGACCTTATCGATGGCCGTCTGAAGGGCCTGGGCCGACTCGTCCATAACCCGTGCCGTGTGAGTGCACCAAGGTTTCCCGGACTCGAAGTTCGCGATGATCTGCTGAGCCCTCTTCTGGAAGCGCTCAGCGGACTCGCCCTGCCAGTGTTCCATCACATCATCCACGGCCTTAGAGAAACTCTTCTTGTGTGTCTCCAAGGCGTCGGCAAGGTCCTGCCAGTGCTGAGCGACAGCGTAAAGCACTTCGGGATCGGCACCATCGAGCATATCCTTCAGACCATTGAAGTTGCTCTGGTTGAAGTCCGTCACATGCCGATAGCTCTCGTACCTGTCTTCAGGCACGCCACTCTTTCCTTCACCCACCTGTGGGCCCCCTTTCCCGTCAGCTGACATTCAACCGATGCACTCGATGTCACATCTTGTTGTCGTGCTCGGCATCGTCGTAGGCTTCCTTCGTCTTCTTGGACTTCTGACCAAAGTCCTCGACCAACTTCTCGATCTTGGCGACGATTTCACTGTCGATGAACTTCTTCATGTCAGTGTGAGCCTTGTGCAACATTTCGTGCTCTTCATACTTCTTCCCCAAAGAACTTGGCGGCAGGTAAGTGCCACTACCGGCCTTACCCTTCGTGCCATTCATGTCCTTCAGGACTCCGTTGAGCTTCCTGACCACTTCATCCAGGGCATCCAGATCAACGCGATATTCCTTAGCCATTTCTGGCCTCCCCGTGTCTTCTATGCGTTCTTCCGACGCCAGTCGCGGAGCGCGATGGCGGAGCCGACGACCGCGGCGACGGCAAGGAGCCCGCCGCCGACGATATAGACGGAAATGCGGGCGCGCCGTTCTTCGGCGGATTCGCCGATGGTGACGGCGGCCGGCTGGATATTGGAGCCGTCAGCCGCGTTGGAGAGCTTGTCTGGCTGGGGTGAGGCGGTGGGCCTGGTGTCGTCGTTGAGGGCGGCCACCGGGTCGACGACGCCCCAGCCGATGTTCTGGTCCGCCTTCGGGCGCACGCGCTCCGCGGTCTGTTCCAGGTGCCAGATGACCTGCTGCGGAGTCCACTTCGGGGTCTCGTTTTGGTGCTTCGCGATCAGGAGGGCCGCGGCGCCCGCGGCGTAGGGTGCGGCGAAGCTGGTGCCCTGGTCGACGCAGTTGCCGCCGTCAGGGACGGTGGAGACCATGTTCACGCCCGGCGCGGCGATGTCGACCCAGTCGCCCGGCTGGGAGAAGGGCGCGCGCTCGTTGTTGCGGTCCGAGGCAGCAACGGACAGGACGTTGTCGAACTCCTGGAACGCAGCGGGATACATGTTCTTTTTCTCGCCGCTCGCGCCGTCATTTCCCGCCGACGCGACGATGAGGATGTTCTTCTGGGCGGCGCGCTGGATCGCCGCCCTGAGGGGGCCCAGCTTTTCCGGGCCGGCGTCCGTACCCTGGGAGATGTTGATGATGTCGACCCCCAGCCCGACCGCGTGGTCGATGGCGGCTGCGAGGCTTGCGGAGGTGCCGGCCTTTTCCTCGCTGGTCTGCTGCAGCGGAATGACCTTCGCCTCGGGGGCGATTCCGTAGAAACCCGAACCCAGCTTCGGGCGGGCGGCAATGATCCCCGCCACCTTGGTGCCGTGGCCGACCTGATCGACGGTCGGCTTGCCGGGACCGGGGACGAACTTCTTACCGGCGCCTTCGATGTTGGGCTTGATCTGCGAGTTGCCCGCGTCGATACCGGTGTCGATGACGGCGACCCGGACGCCCTTCCCCCGGGTGTCCTTCCACATCTGGTTGGTCAGGAGGCGCTGGAGCGACCAGGGGGTCTCTTTGATGTCGTTGGTGCCGAACTTGCACTCACCACTGTTGAGCGGCACGTTCGGGTCCGCGACCGCCGGCGTGGCGGTGGCACTCGACAGGCCGACGATGCACGCCGCCGTGACCAGTGCACCCGCCGCTCGGCGGCGGTGCCCGGATCGGTGACCAATGGCGCGAGATCCCACGGGCTTTCAGCTCTCCATGTGTGGCGAATTAGGCAGGAATGAAGGGTGAGAGGAAGGAGGCGGAGGGGTGAAGGAGTGGTGGACGGCAGAAGGGCGAGCGCACTGATGCAGCGCGCTCGCCCTTATGGACCACTGTGCGAGCAGCCGGGCTGCTCAGGTCTGGCCGTATCCGGCTCGACTGACCGGAGGTCAGCCTCCCCAGATGCCGGAGTTCTTGTGCTCAGTGGCCTGGTAGTTCTGAGCGGCCTGGTCCAGCGCCTTGGCGATGGCCTCGAGCGTCGAGTGCAGGGAAGCGGCACGCTGGTCCCACTCGCGCTGGCGGGCCTGGTAGCCCTCCTGCGCCGCACCTTCCCAGCTCGCGGCGATCTTCTTGACGCCCGCCTCGAGGTCGTCGAGCTGCTGACGGATGTTGTTGGCCGTTCCGCGCACGTCGGAGCTGGCCTGCGAGATCGTCGCGAAATTAACGAGGATCTGGCCTGACATGGTGTCTCCTCAGGAGTTGATGATGCCTGGTCGAATCACGCACCACAGCGGGCCGGCGGTATGACCGGCGGGCCCGTGCTGCGGCGGCTGGGCCGTGCGCCGCGGTCAGCGGCGCGGCCCCATCATCCGAACGGGGAAGCCGAGGCGGAGATGTGCGAGATCGACTGCGCCTGCTCCTCTTCGGAGGCGGAGTAGTTCTTGGTGGTCTGGTCGACCGCTTCCTTGATCTCAGCCAGCAGCTGGTTGAGACGGTTGGCGTCCTCGTTCACCTTTGACTGGAGCTGGTTGTACGAGGAGGCCGCAGCACCCTTCCAACCAGACGTGATGGTGTCGACGACCGTGTTCAGGCGCGAGATCTCGCCCTGGATCGACTGGTTGACCGAGGAGATCTTGCCGCTGAACGCGACCATCTCCTCCTCGGTGGTTGTGTACTGCTGACCAGCCATAGTCAACGTCCCCCATGAGACTTGTACGTCGTACCGCACCGGGCAGCCACAGGCGCTCAACGCGGCAGGCATCTCCTGCTGACGCCTTTGGCTACTTTAACCACTCGATATGGCTGTTCCCAACAGGGGGAGCGCTGTTGTGACGGGATCACAACAATGTCAACTGGCCGTCAGTGAAACGTTGTTCACAAGAAACGGACAGATGCACTGCTATCGGTCATTCGTCAAGGGTGCCGGACCGGCGAAGATCACACCGAGAAGTCCACAGCGGGCCCCGGAGGAAATCGGGGACGGCGGAATCTGGGCTACGCCGAGGCCGCGCCGAATGCCCCGTTTTCCAGGGCTCGGCGCGGCCATCGCTCATATCAGGACGACTGCGGCTTCTTGGCACTCTGAATGTCCAGCGATGGGCCGGTCGAGAGGAGTTCGGACCAGGCCTTCAGGATGAGCGGCGGATGCGTGCTCTCGTAGCCAAGGTGGATCTTCGCCTTGTCCTGTTCGTCATCGGCCTTGCCGGACTTGTCGTCGCTGTCGTTGTTCCGCGGCAGCGGATAGCGCAGTCCGGTGTCGGTGATCAGGAACTGGCTGCCGGTCTTGTCCTCGGGAGTGCGCACCTGCGTGTAGAGCAGGCCGCTGCCGGGGGTGACGTACGAGTTGGCTCCGGTGGCGATTTTCACCGGGTAGTCCGTACCGACCCAAGCCTGCATTTCGGGCACGCCGTTCGGGTACCGGAGGGCCTTCTCGGCACCGCCCGGCAGCTTGATGTTCTTGCCGTTGTAGACGCTGCACGACACGCCGTTGGGCGTGGGCCGGGTCAGTCCGCCGGTCTGGGAGCCGTGCTCGAAGTCGTTGGCCACCGAGAGGCTCTCCGTCGGCCACGGGGAGGGGAAGCTGCCGAACTCACCCATGAAGTTCGTCGGGTTCCCCGAGTCGTCCTTCTTCGGGACGATGGCGGCGACGGGTGCGGGCTTGATCGGCGTGCCGTCGCCGTTCACCTTGTCCGCGTTCGCGCCGTCCTCCAGGAGGGACGCGACGAAGTCCGACACCTGCTCGACGCCGTCCTGCTCCACGACGTACTTCTGGCCGTTGCTGTCCTGGAGGATGGAGCCGATCTCCTTGGCCCGCGCCGGGACCTTCGGGTCGGTGCTCTCTCCGCCGGCCCCGGGAACCACGGGCATGGTGATCCCGAGCTGGCGCGGGAGGACGATGAGGGTGTCCATGAACTGTTGCGACACCTGCTGCGGCTTGGCGGAGCCGAAGATGATGCGGCGCAGCCTGTCATTGACCGCTTCGCTGCCGCCGTTGAACTCGAAGGCCTTGCCCTCGCTGTCGACGAGCCACTTCTTCTTCTCGGGGTCCTGGACGTACAGCGCCTGGCGGGGGTCGAGCTTGCCCTTGCCCTCGACGGCCTTCTTGTCCTTGCCACCGAGGACGAACACGGTCTGCTGCGGCTTGCTGTTGAGGCCGCTGCCGGGGCGGTTGCACACCGCCCAGGTCTTCGGCTTGTCGGCGTCCTCCGTGGTGGGCAGCCGGTCAGGGGCGTAGGGAATACCGATGGCCGGTCCGTGCGGGATCTTTCCGTCCAGCTCGGATTCCTTGACCTTGACCACCTTGAAGTTCGGGTCGATAAGCAGTCGGGCGGAGGCGAGATTAAGGATGGGATGCAGCAGCTTCTCGCCACCCTTGCCGTTGTTCAGGACGATATAACGCGTGGTGGATTTATCCCCGACGACGACATTCTTCCCGACCTCGTCCCAGCCTTGCGGGGCAACCGGCTTGAGAATGCCGCAGGCACCGAATCCCACGAGGATGACAACGCCCATCACGATGCTGGGTACCACCGCCTTGAGGGGGCGGGGGGCGCTCTCGATCGAACCGTTCGGCAGCGGCTTCAGAAATGCCGCATTCGTGCGCTTTCGAGCGAACGAATACGCATTCAGCTCGTCCCGACGTGATGCCATTGTTGCTTTCTCTCCCCGCCTGTCGGATCCACATCGACCGCCCCCGGCACTCACGCCGTAGCGCCCTCTACTATGCCGTGTGTCGATCGACCCGTACGGTACGGGTGCCACCTTCCAACGCACCAGTCTCAGCGGCGGCCGATACGCCTAGAGGCCACACCACCAGTAGAGGAGCAGGCCGGGGGATGTCCAGCGCCACCAGGGCTCGACGCCGCAACGGGCGGCAACAGCAGCAACAGCCTTCCGCTGCACCGCAATACGCGGGAAATGCTGGCCAAAACGGCACAGCTCCGGGCAACAGAGAAAATGGCGGCCGGGGTTCCGCGGCCCGCCCGGCAGGTCCGGTGGCACCGCGGCTGCGCCAACAGGCCGGAACCATCGGCGGGGTGCGCGTTCAGCAGCTGGCCATCATCGAACTCGCCGCGGCCCTGGTACTGGTGGGCTGGTCGATCCACCCGGCCGCACTGACCGCGGCCATCGTGATCGCGGCGATTCTGGTCATTTTCGCGCTCGGCCGGCGGCGGAGGATTCCGCTGCCGGAATGGATCACCACCGTGCGCGCCATGAAGCGCCGCGGCAAGGAGAGCGCCGCCGCCCTCGCGGCCACGCAGGGCGTCGACCCGGCGATCGCCCCGGTGGTGGAGTGCGAACCGGCGCTGCGGACCTATGAGTTCACGACCGAATCGGATCAGCGCGCCATCGGGTTCGTCGGCGACGGCACGTTCCTGACCGCCATCGTCCAGGTGGACGCCCGCGACGAGCCGCTGCGGCCGCAGCGCGGCAGCCACATGCTGCCGCTCGAGGTGCTGCACACCGCGCTCGACATCGAGGACATCCACCTGGAGTCGGTGCAGTTCGTCCAGTACACCCAGCCCGCACCCGCCCCGCATCTGCCCGAACAGGCCGTCGCGGCCCGCTCGTACGCGCCGCTGCAGGCCCAGTCGCAGACCCCGGGTCTGCAGTTGACCTGGATCGCGCTCAAGCTCGACCCCGAGCTGTGCGCGGAGGCGATCGAGGCCCGCGGCGGCGGGGTGGAGGGCGCCGAGCGTTCACTGCTGCGCGCTGCCGACCAGCTCGTCAGCCGGCTGACCGCGCACGGGGTGCGCGCCAAGGTGCTCGCCGAGCGCGAGGTCGTGGCCGCGATCGGTACCGCGGTGTGCGTCAGCCCGCGGGCCGCCAACGGTGCGATGGGGCGCGACGGCCGGGCGGCCCGGCGCACCCAGGAGACGACCCGGGCGATGCGCTGCGACGACCGGTGGCACTCCACGTACTGGATCAGCCGGTGGCCCCAACTGGGCGAGGGCGGTGCGCCGCTGGCGGCCGTCACCCAGCTGCTGACCAGCACCAGGGCGATGGCCAGCACCTTCGCGCTGACCGCCACCCACGGCGGCGGCCGCGCCCCGGCGATCTCGGGTTACATCCGTCTTTCCACCCGCAGCGAGAACGAACTCTCCGCCGCACAGAGCGAGTTGGAGCGTCGTTCCGGTTCCGTGAAGGTCGGCCTCGTACGGCTCGACCGGGAACAGCTGCCCGGCCTGCTGGCCACGCTTCCCCTCGGAGGTACCCGCTGATGGCCTCTCCCACCTATCAGCCCCGTGTCAACACCAGCGGCAACGGCTGGCGCAATCCCCCTCTCGGCGGCGACGCCGGCGGCCGTCGGCTCTCCCACCAGCCGCGCCCGGACGAGGACCAGTCGGGGCCGACCGGTCCGAAGCCGCGGCCCGGTTACGGCCTGCGCGGTCCGCGGCGCAGCCCGCATGTGCTGACGGCCGAATCGCTCGCCTCACTGACCCTGCCGGTCGGCGACGACGGCGTGATCATCGGCATCGACCCGCAGAACCAGCCCGCCGTACTGAGCCTGCTGCGGCCCGCGCCGATGGAGATCGCGCTCGTCGGCAGCATGTGGATGGCGCAGGTACTGGCGCTGCGTACGGTCGCCATCGGCGCCCGGGTCGCGGTCGAGACGGCGCGTCCGCAGGCCTGGGGCCAGATGGCGCAGGCCGCGGGCGGCGGACAGCAGTGCGTGTCCGTCCACGACGTACGCCAGATCGCGCCCCAGGGGCCGTCGGTTTCCAGCCCCGTGCTGGTCGTACGGGACATGGGCGCACGCCCGCCGCGCAATCAGCTCGCCCCGAGCCCCTGGCAGTCGGTGCTGACCGTGCTGCCGTTCCTCGGACCGCGGTCGCCGCAGATGCTCGGCCGCGCCGATCTGGTCGGTCTGCAGCGGCTTTCGCCCGAGGAGGCGGACGTTGTGACACGAATCATGCGGCTGCCGGAGCAGGTCGGCGCGGTGCTGCCGACGCTCAGCGACAACGCCATGCTGTGGTGCTCGCGCGATGGCCACCAGTTCGTCATGACGCAGCCCACGGAGGCCGAGACCAACCTGCTCGGCGGGCCACGCCGGATGGACTGACCGTCATTGCGGGCCGGTAGCCCGCGGAGCGCTGTGTGCAGCGCGTCCGCAACCGGCCGCGGGGCACGACTTACGGGCGCATCCACGGGTGCGCCCGTAAGTGTGCCGAACGGTATGAAGACGACATGACATCGACTGCCGTTATGGGCCGACTCTTGATTAGGCTGTGTGGGAGAGCCGCAGGAGCACAGCACGACGGCAGTCGATACGGGGATGGAGACAGTTAGTGTTGGCGCAACCCCGGGTGGTGTGTTCCGACTTCCGCTACATCCGATCGATCCGCCTGTATCCGGTCCTGCCGTTCAGGTGCGTTGCAGTACACCAGGAGGCACAGTGAACGAGCAGGAGGCTTTCCGTCCGGACGGAAACGATCCTGACGACGACCAGTCCGAGTTCGACCTGACCGGTGAGTTCAAGATCGATTTCGCCGCACCGGCCTGGTACGCGAGCAACGACACCAGCGGTGGCGGCACCGGTGCCACCGCTTCGTCCGCGGCTCCTCCTGCGTCTTCGCCCGCCACTCCGACCGCCGGGGCCCAGCCCCCCGTCGGGCCGCCCCTGGGCCAGCCGCTTCCCGGGCCCGCGGAGGCCGCACCGCCGGGATTCCCGACGCTGCGCCCCCAGGAAACGGGCAATGACGCCCCGGCCGCCGCCGCTCCCCCGGCCACGCCGGAGGTGCCCGCGGAGGCCGCACCAGCCGCGAACGAGGGGGCCGGTACCGGTAATCAGCGCTCGGGCACGGGCGTCGATCCCTCGGTCTCCCTCTGGGGCGACGACGACGATGACACGGAGCCGGAGGCGCAGAACGCGTCCGAACCCGAGGTCGCGCCCACCGACGCGGCACCGCAGCCGGAGACCTCGGCTGCGCCCGCCCCCGTCGAGGACGGTGCACCGGACGCCGAGGCCGCGATTCCCGCACAGCCCGCGCCCGAGGCCGCCACGCAGGGCGCACAGCCCGCACCGGCCCAGCCGCAGCCGCAGCAGGGCGTGCCCCAGCAGGGCGTGCCCGTGCAGGGTGTTCCGCAGCAGCAGGAGGTTCCCCAGCAGACGGCCCCGCAGCAGCAGGACGTTCCGCAGCAGGCGACGCCGCACCAGGCAACTCCGCAGCAGACCCCCCAGCAGGGCGTTCCGCAGCAAGGAGTTCCTCAGCAGGGCGCTCCTTGGGGCGCAGCGGCGGAGGGTCAGCAGCAGGGTGTGCCCGGACAGGGCACGCTGCCGCCGCTGCCCCCGGAGTACCAGCCCGCGGACCCGCGGACGGCGCAGGCACAGGCCCAGACCCAGGCCGCTCAGCAGCCGCAGCAGGGCCAGCAGCAGGCACCGGCCCAGCAGCAGGCGCAGCCGCAACCGCAGGCCCAGCAGCCGCAGGCCGGGTACGCACAGGGGCAGCCCACACAGCAGGCCGGCTACCCGCAGCATCAGCAGGGGGCGCCCGCGCAGCAACAGCAACAGCCCGCGTACGGCTACCCGCAGCCCGCGTACGGCTACCCCCAGCAGGCCCAGCCGCAACCGCAGCCGCAGGCTCAGCAGCAACCCCATGCGGCCGCGCAGCAGTCGGCTTACGGCTACCCGCAGACCGGTGCGCAGGGCTATCCGCAGCAAGGCCAGGCGCAGTCCGGTTACGCCCAGCAGCAGGCCGCCCAGCAGGCGGCGCAGGCTCAGGCCGCCCAGGCGCAGGCCCAGGCCCAGGCTCAGGCGGCGCAGGCCCAACAAGCCCAGCAGGCGCAGCAAGCACACCAGGCCCAGCAGGCCCAGCAAGCGCAACAGGCTCAAGCGCAGCAGGCCCAGGCCCAGCAAGCGCAGCAGTACCAGCCGCTGCCCGGTCAGCAGACCGGCGACCCGAACGCCGCGGCCAACTACGCGTCGTACTCCCAGCCGGGACAGCAGCAGCCGCAGCAGCGGGCCGCTCCCGGCGCACCGCTCGGCTACAGCGCTGCCGTCGAGCTGACCTCTGACCGGCTGCTGCGCAACCAGCCCAAGAAGCGCAAGCCGGGCGCCAATGCCCAGCCGTCCAAGTTCAAGCTGGGCGCGAAGAAGGAAGAGGCGGAGCGGCAGCGCAAGCTGGAGCTGATCCGTACGCCGGTGATGTCCTGTTACCGGATCGCGGTGATCAGCCTCAAGGGCGGTGTCGGCAAGACCACCACGACCACCGCACTGGGCTCCACGCTCGCGTCCGAGCGGCAGGACAAGATCCTGGCGATCGACGCGAACCCGGACGCCGGCACGCTCGGCCGACGGGTGCGCCGCGAGACCGGTGCGACCATCCGTGACCTGGTGCAGGCGATCCCGCATCTGCACAGCTACATGGACATCCGCCGGTTCACCTCGCAGGCCCCCTCGGGCCTGGAGATCCTCGCCAACGACGTCGACCCGGCCGTCTCGACGACCTTCAACGACGATGACTACCGGCGGGCGATCGATGTCCTCGGCAAGCAGTACCCGGTCATCCTCACCGACTCGGGAACCGGTCTGCTCTACAGCGCGATGCGCGGAGTGCTCGACCTCGCCGACCAGTTGATCATCATCTCCACCCCGTCCGTGGACGGTGCGAGCAGTGCGAGCACCACCCTGGACTGGCTGTCCGCGCACGGCTACGCCGACCTGGTCCAGCGCGGCATCACGGTCATCTCGGGTGTCCGTGAGACCGGCAAGATGATCAAGATCGATGACATCGTGTCGCACTTCGAGACCCGTTGCCGCGGTGTCGTGGTCGTCCCCTTCGACGAGCATCTCGCCGCCGGTGCCGAGGTCGACCTCGACATGATGCGGCCCAAGACCCGCGAGGCGTACTTCAACCTCTCCGCCCTGGTGGCCGAGGACTTCGCGCGGGCGCAGCAGGCGCAGGGCATGTACCCGCAGCAGCAGATGGGCGGGGATCCGTACGCCCAGCAGCAGATGGGTGGCGACCCGTACGCGCAGCAGCAGTACCCCCAGCAGGGCCAGCCGCAGCAGCCGCAACAGGGCCAGCCGCCGGCCGGCTACCCGCCGCAGCAGGGTGGCTGGACCCAGCAGCCACAGCAGGGCCAGCCGCCGGCTCACTGGCAGCAGCAACAGCCCGCTCCGGACGCACCGCAGCCGGACGGGCCCGGTCTGGCGCCGGGGTGGCAGCAGCAGCCGCCTCCGCAGTGAGACAGGCGTAGCGCAAAACGGGGCGGGGCCCGGCACTTGTGAAGTGCCGGGCCCCGCCCCTTATCACGTCATCCCCCGGTCGAGTGAACCGATCCCAGCCGAACTCCACCTGCTATCAGCCGAGTTGGGACGGCGCGACCGCTGGATTCGCCCACCCCGAAGCTGCCGCACCTCACCTCCTACACCCGCCCACCCCCCGAAGGGGGGTGGGCGGCGGGGAAAAACCTGGCGGGGGGCACGGGGAGCGTGGGGGGCATGGGGGGCATGGGGGCATGGGGGGCATGGGGGAAGTAAGGCGGCAGCCCCCCCGGAAGAACGGCAGCAAGGAACACCCCAGACGCAACGGAACACCCCAGCAAGGGAACAGCCCCAGAAGCAAAGGAAACACCCAGAGGCAGGAGAATCAGGGAGGGAACAACCCCAGCCGAGGGAACAACCCAGCCCCTGCCCTCACCCCGCCGCCGCGATCAGCCCCCGCGCCAGCTTCACGTCGACCGCCATCCGCTCCAACAGGGCGTCCAGCGTGTCGAACTTCTCCTGGCCGCGGATGTAGGCGAGGAAGTCCACCCCGACGTGCAGGCCGTACAGGTCCAGGCCGACGCGGTCGATGGCGTATGCCTCGACGGTGCGCGTCTTGCCGTCGAACTGCGGGTTGGTGCCGACCGAGATGGCCGCGGGCATCGCCTCGCCCTCCACCTGCAGCAGCCCCGCGTAGACACCGTCGGCCGGGATCGCGGTGTGCGGCAGGGTCTCCACATTGGCCGTCGGGAAGCCCAGTTCACGGCCGCGCTGGGCACCGCGTACGACGACGCCCTCGACGCGGTGCGGCCGGCCGAGGACCTCCATCGCCCCGGCCACATCGCCCTCGGCGACCAGCCGGCGGGTGAGCGTGGAGGAGAACGGCTCGCCGCCGCCCGCCGCACCGCGCTCGAAGAGGTCGATGACCTCCACGGTGTAGTCGTAGGTGGTCCCGAGCTCGGCGAGGGTGTCGACATTGCCGGTCGCCTTGTGCCCGAAGCGGAAGTTGGGGCCCTCGACGACGACCTGCGCATGCAGCTTGTCGACCAGCACCTTGACCACGAAGTCGGCCGGGGACAGCTTCGAGAACTCCTTGGTGAACGGGAGGATCAGCACCGCGTCCACCCCCAGCCCGGCCATCAGCTCCGCGCGCCGGTGGTGCGGCGCCAGCAGCGGCGGGTGGGTGCCGGGCCGCACGACCTCGCTCGGGTGCGGGTCGAAGGTGACGACCACCGCGGGAATCCCCAGCTCACGGGCGCGCGCGACGGCCTTGCCGATGATCAATTGGTGGCCGCGGTGCACTCCGTCGTACGAGCCGATGGTGACGACGCTGCGCCCCCAGCCCTCGGGGATGTCCTCCAAGCCACGCCAGCGCTGCACTGTGCCCGCTCCTCGCCCGAACCCTTGTCCGTCCATTGCGCCACGTCGGCATGGCGCAGGTCTAAGACTGCCATGCCGTGGGTGGTGCTCCGCGCGAAGGGTGGCTCAGGGCAGCCGTTCACGGCCGGTCCGCGGGACGGCCGGCAGGTGCGAGCCGGTGCGTCCACGCGGGCCGGGCGGCATGTCCGGCCCGCCCGCCCGCCGGTCAGCCGAGGGACCCGGCGAGCGTGGCGCGGGCGCCGGGACCCACCACTGCCGCCCACTCCCCCGGCTCGTCCGCCACCCAGTCCTGCACCCGCCGCGCGAAGCCGGGCACCCGCCGCCCCAGCTCCACCAGCCGCCGGTCGAAGCAGGCCGCGCCCTCGGGCGTACGGGCCAGCAGCATCCCGGTGCGGTGCACCAGCTCCCGGGTGCGCTCGGCCGGCCGCCGCTCCGCTCCCTCCGCTGCCGCCTGCAACAGCGCCTCCAGCACCCGGGTGTCCCGCCCGGTCTCCTCGTACCCGCTGTGCGGCGCCGCGTACGACGCCTCCTGCGTCAGCAGCACCTCCAGCAGCTCACGGCGCAGCGGGGCCGAGTCGCCGGAACCGACCTCAGCCACCACCGCAGCGAGCGCGCACCGGATGGGTACGGGGTATCCGGTCAGCAGCTCGGCGGCGAGCGGGCGGAGCGCCGCGCGGGCGGCCGGTCCGCGTTCGAGACGGCGCTCGACGAACTCCGCGACCGGCCGCGCGGCGCGGTCCGGGCAGTGCCGGGCACAGTCGCGGACGAGACCGTCGATACGGGCGGCGAGCACCGGCTCCTCGGTGCGGGCGAGCATCCGCAGCAGCCCGGCGGCCACCGGCGGACCGGCGCCGCCGACCAGCCGGGCCCGGAAGGCGTCCAGCACCGGCCCGGGATGGTCGGTGAGGGCGGCCCGGAACGCCGTGGGCGGCAGCTGTGGATCCCCCGCCACGAAGCGGGCCAGTGCCCGGTCCAGGAAGCGCGCGCGGGTGGCCGGGTCGCCGATCAACAGGGCGAGCGCGGAGCCGTGGTGGGCGCTGTCGGCGGTCCGGGCCAGGAGGCAGAGGGCGGCGTAGCGCAGCAGGGCGCGGTCGGCTGCGGCGGTGACGTACGGAGCGGCCCGCAGGCCGTATGACGCGGCGGCGGCCCGGCGCTCGGGGCGTTTGTCGTGCGCCCAGCGGTCCACGGCCCGGCACACCGCCGCCGGATCGTCCTCGGCGAGCGCGTCCATCAGCTCGTCGCCCTTGGGGTGCGCGGCCTCCACCAGCGCCTCCGTGAGCGCGTCGAGCGCCGGTCGGCGGTGGGTGTGCAACAGGGCCTGCGCGGCGGCGGCCACGGTGATCTCGCGGGGCAGGGCACTGCGAGCCGGGCCGCCGGCCTCGTCGCCACCGGGGCGTTGCAGCGGGCGGGAATCGTCGAACCAGGCGCACAGCAGCGGCTGCATCCGCTCCGGGTCCGCGCACAGCAGCTCGGCCGCGGCGTCGAGGAAGCGCGAGGAACGCGGTGCGCCGGCCTCGGCCATGGACGCTCCGGCGGCCCCGTCCTCGCCGGACGGTCCGTCGCCGGTGTCCGCAGCGGGGGTGGGGCGGGGCGCTCCGGCCGGGTGCGTCCGGCCCCGCGAGGTCTCACCGTCCCACCGGCCGGCGGACGGGTCATCGGCGGGATGGACACGTACGCGCGGGGGTGGGGCGAAGGCGCGGCCGGGACACGGCCCGCCGTCGGGCGGCACGGGATCGCCCGACGACGGATCACCCGGCGACGGACCGGACGACGCCAAGCCGGAGGAAGACGAGCCGGACGATGACGGACCGGACGACGCCAGACCGGACGATGACGGGCCGGACGACGAGAGTCCGGACGGAGGAGCGACGGCGGCGGACGATGACGAGGACAAGGATGACCGGCTGCGCGGCACCGACGGGCCGCCCGGCGCACCGGCCGTGGCGTCCGCCGCGCCGGGCCGCTCCCCGCCACCCGGCGCCCGGCCCGACTCGCACCGCACCCGGCCCGCCCCGGCCGGTGGCCCGTCGGCCGGCAGCAGGCGGCGCAGCAGATCCATCCGGTCCTCGTCCGGCAGCGCCAGCCGCTCCCAGAACCACGGCCCGAAGGTCTCCAGCCCGGTGTGCGTGAAACCGCCCGCCCGGAGCGACCGTTCGGTGATCCGGTCGGCGAGCAGCCGCAGCACGCCCGTGTACGGCCTCGCATCGGGGACCCGGAGCAGCACCCCGGAGAGCACGCGGGCGGCCCACCAGCGGCCGTCCACGGCGTGCGGGGCCGGTGTACCGGCGGCGGGGGCGGTCGCCATCGGCACCAACTCCGCCAGCCGGAAGGTCAGTTGTACCGAGCCCTCCCGGGCGGCGAGCCGCAGCAGCGCCTGTACGACCGGCCCGGCGCGGTGTCCGGGGACGGGCAGCAGATCGAGGTCGACATGGGCGCCCTGCAGCCACTCCGCGAACTCCTCGTGCGCGAAGCGGTATCCCGCGCCCGCCGGGACCAGCAGCCCCTCGGTGAGCACCGCGGAGGCCCAGCCGGCCGCCCGCGGAAACACCTCCTCGAAGGACGTACGGTCCAGCGCGCCCGAACCGGGGCCGAGACAGCGGCGGGCCGCCTCGTGCACCTGGCCGGCGACCTGGGCGGCCAGCCTGCGTACGGCGGTGCCGCGCAGCACGGGCCGGTGCGCGGCCGCGATCCGTACGGCGATGCGCAGGCACACCAGGTCCAGGTAGGCGTCGAAGATCTGGTGGCGGTCCGGAGTGCCGATGCCGGTGTCCCGTCCGGACGTGTCCCCCTTGGGCAGCGCCGCCCGGACCTCCGCGAGCAGCCGCAGGGCCAGCGGATGGCGGGCGTCCGGCGCGGCCGGTGTGCCGGGTGTCAGACCGTAGCGGGCGCGGGCGCGCTCCGCCGCCTCCTGGGGAAGGTCTCCGAGCTCCACACAGGCGGGCAGCGCGGGCACCGGACGGTGCGGGCGGTGCAGCAGGCCGGGCGGGAAGAGCGCACCGGCCCGCTCCCAGTACTCGGGACGGCAGGCGATCACCAGCCGCACCCCGGCCGTACCGAGCCAGTCGGCCGTCGCCCCGGTCCACTCGGCCAGCCGCCGCAGCAGGCCCGTCGGCATCTCCTCCGGCCCGTCGAGCAGCACGAGCAGCGGACATCCGGCCGCGGCCGCCGCGCACGCCACGCCCTGCGCCGTGATGTCCGCCGGATCACCGGCCGTACGGCCCGCGTCGGCGACGGTCCGGCCCGCGGAGCGCAGCGCGCGCTCGACCGCGCTGCGGACGCCGTCGTCGCCGGGCCGCAGCTGCGCACCGCGCAGCCAGACGGTCGGCGCGGGGGCCGGGCCCTGCGCCCGGCGGCCGGCCAGCCCGGCCAGCTCGGTGCTCCGCCCGGTCCCCGGCTCCCCCACCAGTGCCAGGACGTGTGCACCCGCTGCCCCGCCGTCCCCGAAGCGTGTGAACTCCGCCGCCACGTCCGGCCGTTCGACCGGCTCGCGCCACAGTCGTGGCCGCGCGGCGGAGCCCAGCGCCACCTCGGTGAGGTGCTGCGCGCCGGCCTGGTTCAGCTCGCTGCCGTAGGCCGGTACCTGCGCCGCATTGCGCTCCAGCAGTGCGGCGAGCGGGCCGCGCGGCGCGGCCTCGGCGACCGCGCGCAGCGGGATCGCGAAGCCGTCCGCCCGGCGCCCGGGGGTCTGCCCCGCCCGGACGGCGCCGGGGGCCTGGGGGTGCAGCGCGGTGCCGAGGACCCCGAGCACCACGCCCGTCCGTGCGTCCAGCACCGGTCCGCCGACCGCGGGACCGCCCAGCCGCAACGCCTCCCGGCCGCCCGCGCAGAGGCCGAGTTCCAGCGTTTCGTCGAGCAGATGGACGCGCGCTGTGGCCGTGTACATCACCCCGGAGCCCGGGCCGACGACCGTGCCGTCCAGCCAGCCGCCCGCCCAGAGCCGGGCGCGGGTGCCCGGGGCCGGCCGGCCCGTGGCGAGGGGGAGCGGCGCGAGCCGGTGCGGCCCGAAACTGTCGGTCCGTACGAGAGCGAGCCCGGCCTCCGGAAGGGGCGTGATCGCATCGGCCGCCACCAGGCAGGTCCATCCGCCGCCCCCGGCCGCACCCCCGCCCGCGCCGTCCGCCATGGGCTGCAGCACCAGCTGCGCCGCGCCGTCCACCGCTTCGTGGCTGGTGACCACGGTGCCGTCGTGGTCCGCAAGGAAGCCCGTACCCCGCGTCCGACCTGCCAGATCGCGGATACGCACCAGTGCCACGTCCGCATCGGCATCCAGCAATGCCATCGCCGGTCCTCTCGCCCTGTCCCGTCCTCCGAACGGTAAGCAGGCGGTGATCGCCCCGACAGGGACCGCTGCCAACGCGCCCCCGTCCACTCCTTGATTCACTCCGAGCGCCTCACCGAATGAGTGAATGGCCGGAACCTGTCGGAGCGGAGGGAGGAGAGGAGGGTGGCGCGCGGGCCGGCGCCGGTACCGGTTGCGGCGGCACACGCATGTCCCCGCCGCCGGGTGGCCTCCGGTGCCCCGTGTGCAGCCATGCAGAAGGCCGGGTCCGGAGCGTGTCTCCACGCTCCGGACCCGGCCCTCGATGTCGGGCCACGAGCCCTTCCTAGACCGCGAACACCGCCAGGCTCTTGGCCTTCCCGCCCTGGTTCTCCACCAGCGCCAGGAACCGGCCGTCCGGCCCGAACGCCGCGACCGGGCCGGAGCCCTCGAAGCGCGGCATCGGGATCCGCGCCCCGTTGAGCAGCAGCCGCGCCTGCGGCTCGGCGACATCCCAGCGGGTGAACGCCGCGGCTGCCGCGTCGCCGAGCGGCATGACCGGCAGGCCCTCGCCCTCGGTGTCGTCCACCGCGGCCTGGAGCTGTTCGAGCGTGCGCGCCCGGTCCAGCTTGTACGGGCCGACGCGGGTGCGGCGCAGCGCGGTCAGATGGCCGCCGACGCCGAGCCCGGCCCCAAGATCGCGGGCCAGCGCGCGGATGTACGTACCGGACGAGCACTCGACGGAGACCAGCAGATCGGTCACCGGGGTGCCGTCCTCGGCCTCGGCCTCGTGGGCGGAGTGCACCACGAACGAGGAGACGGTCACCGGGCGGGCCGGGATCTCCACGTCCTCGCCCTCACGGACCCGCGAGTACGAACGCTTGCCGTTGATCTTGATGGCGCTGACCTTCGACGGGACCTGCATGATCGCGCCGGACAGCTCGGCGACGCCCGCGTCGATGTCCTCACGAGCGAGGCCGTGCGCCGGCTTCGACGCGGTGATCTCGCCCTCGGCGTCATCGGTGACGGTCGTCTGGCCGAGCCGGATCGTGCCGACGTACTCCTTCTCCGTCAGCGCGAGATGGCCCAGCAGCTTGGTGGCCCGCTCGATGCCCAGGACGAGTACGCCCGTCGCCATCGGGTCGAGGGTGCCGGCGTGCCCGACCCGGCGGGTGCGCGCCATACCGCGCATCTTCGCCACCACGTCGTGCGAAGTGAAGCCGGACGGCTTGTCGACGATGACGAGCCCGCCCGGCTTGTTGCTCTCACGCTTCATTCTGCCGCGGTGCCCTCGTCGTCCTCGTCCTCGCCCGGCTTGCGGTACGGATCGGCCTCACCGGCGTACTGCGCGCCCGAGGAGACCTCGCGCACCTTGGCGTCCGAGGCCCGTGCCTTGTCGAGCAGGTCCTCGATGGTCTTGGCGGTCTCCGGCAGGGCGTCCGCCACGAACGCCAGGGTCGGCGTGAACTTCGTGCCGGCGGCCGCGCCGACCGCGGAACGCAGGATGCCCTTGGCGCTCTCCAGTCCGGCGGCGGCGCTGGCGCGGTCCTCATCATCCCCGTAGACCGTGTAGAAGACCGTAGCCTCCCGCAGGTCGCCGGTGACCCGGGTGTCCGTGATGGTCACATGCGAACCGAGCCGCGGGTCCTTGATACCGCGCTGCAGCTTCTGGGCGACCACCTCCCGGATGAGGTCCGCCAGCTTCTTCGCCCGCGCATTGTCGGCCACTGGTCCGTCTCCTTCTTTCTTCCACAATTGTGCTTCCGCCGGCGGCGGGATGCCTGGTCATCAGGTCAGTCGTCGTCGCCGTGCAGCCGTCGGCGTACCGACAGCAACTCCACTTCGGGCCGTGCGGCGACCAGGCGCTCGCAGCGGTCCATGACATCGGTGAGATGCCCCGTGTCCCCGGACACCACCGCCAGGCCGATCCTGGCCCTGCGGTACAGATCCTGGTCCCCGACCTCCGCGACGCTCACCGCGTATTTGCGGTGCAACTCGGCGACGATCGGGCGGACGACGGAGCGCTTCTCCTTCAGCGACCGTACGTCGCCGAGAAGCAGGTCAAAGGACAGTGTCCCTACGTACATGCAAGACGGGTCAAGCCACCCGCGGGGCCCTGGGGTCACCGCCCGGCGTCCGCCGGAGGGTCATTTCGAACCGTACACGGAACGGCCGGGGCCGATCGACGGAAATTTCTCCGCCGACCGGCCCCGGCCGGCCGCCCGCCCGTCGCGCGGCCACCACCCCGGGTGGACCGCGCTACGCGCGGGCTGCTGCACGATCAGCCGCGCGGCTTCTCGCGCATCTCGTACGTCGCGATGACGTCGTCGATCTTGATGTCGTTGAAGTTTCCGAGGTTGATACCGCCCTCGAAGCCTTCGCGGATCTCGGTGACGTCGTCCTTGAAGCGGCGCAGACCCTGGATGTTGAGGTCCTCCGCGACCACCTTGCCGTCGCGGATGAGGCGCGCCTTGGTGTTGCGCTTGACCTCGCCGGAGCGGATGAGCACACCCGCGATGTTGCCGAGCTTGGACGAGCGGAAGATCTCGCGGATCTCCGCGGTACCGAGCTCGACCTCCTCGTACTCCGGCTTGAGCATGCCCTTGAGGGCCGCCTCGATCTCCTCGATCGCCTGGTAGATGACCGAGTAGTACCGGACGTCGACGCCCTCGCGCTCGGCCATCTGCGTCGCACGGCCTTCGGCGCGGACGTTGAAGCCGATGACGATCGCGTCGGAGCCGGACGCCAGGTTGATGTCCGTCTCGGTGACCGCACCGACGCCGCGGTGCAGCACCCGGATGTCGACCTCTTCGCCGACGTCGAGCTGGAGCAGCGAGGACTCCAGGGCCTCGACGGAACCAGAAGCGTCACCCTTGATGATGAGGTTGAGCTGCTGGACCTCGCCGGCCTTGAGCACCTTGTCCAGGTCCTCGAGGGACACCCGGCGGGTGCGCTTGGCGAAGGCGGCGTTGCGCTCGCGCGCCGCGCGCTTCTCGGCGATCTGACGGGCCGTACGGTCCTCGTCGACGACCAGGAAGTTGTCGCCGGCGCCCGGGACGTTGGTCAGACCCAGGACCAGGACGGGGGTCGACGGACCCGCTTCCTCGACGTTGTTGCCCTTGTCGTCGAACATCGCACGGACCCGGCCGTACGCGTCGCCGACCACCATCGTCTCGCCGACGCGCAGCGTGCCGCGCTGGACCAGGACGGTCGCCACGGCGCCGCGGCCACGGTCGAGGTGAGCCTCGATCGCGATGCCCTGCGCGTCCTGCTCCGCGTTGGCGCGCAGGTCGAGCGAGGCGTCCGCGGTCAGAACGACGGCCTCGAGCAGCTGCTCGATGTTCAGACCCTCACGGGCGGAGATGTCGACGAACATGGTGTCGCCGCCGTACTCCTCGGCCACCAGACCGAACTCGGTGAGCTGGCCGCGCACCTTGGTCGGGTCGGCGCCCTCGACGTCGATCTTGTTGACCGCGACCACGATCGGCACCTCGGCCGCCTTGGCGTGGTTCAGGGCCTCGATCGTCTGCGGCATGACACCGTCGTTGGCCGCCACCACGAGGATCGCGATGTCGGTCGACTTGGCACCACGGGCACGCATGGCGGTGAACGCCTCGTGACCCGGGGTGTCGATGAAGGTGATCCGACGCTCTTCGTCGTTGACCTCGGTCGCGACCTGGTAGGCACCGATGTGCTGGGTGATGCCGCCGGCCTCGCCCGCGATGACGTTCGTCTTGCGGATCGCGTCGAGCAGTCGCGTCTTACCGTGGTCGACGTGACCCATGACGGTCACCACCGGCGGACGCGCGACGAGCATGTCCTCGCCGCCCTCGTTCTCACCGAAGTCGATGTCGAAGGACTCGAGCAGCTCGCGGTCCTCCTCCTCCGGGCTGACGATCTCGACGACGTAGTTCATCTCTTCGGCGAGCAGCTGCAGCGTCTCGTCGGAGACCGACTGGGTCGCCGTGACCATCTCACCCAGGTTCAGCATGACCTGGACCAGCGACGCCGGGTTGGCGTTGATCTTCTCGGCGAAGTCCGTCAGCGAGGCACCACGCGACAGGCGAACCGTCGCGCCGTTGCCGCGCGGCAGCATGATGCCGCCCACCGACGGGGCCTGCATGGCCTCGTACTCCTGACGCCTCTGCCGCTTCGACTTGCGGCCACGGCGCGCCGGACCGCCGGGACGGCCGAACGCACCCTGCGTGCCACCACGGCCACCAGGACCGCCGGGACGGCCACCGAAGCCGGGACGGCCGCCGAAGCCGCCGCCACCACCGGGACCGCCGCCACCGGGACGACCGGCGAAACCGCCGCCGCCACCCGGACGACCGCCGCCACCACCGGGACGGCCGGCGAAGCCGCCGCCACCACCGGGACGACCGCCGCCACCACCGGGACGACCGGCGCCGCCGGGACCACGGCCACCGCCACCGCCGGGGCCCGGACGCGGGCCGGCAGCGGGACGCTGCGGCATCATGCCCGGGTTCGGACGGTTACCGCCGCCACCACCGGGACGCGGAGCGCCACCGGGGGCCGCACCCTGCGGACGGGGCATACCGCCGGGGGTCGGACGCGCGCCGCCCTGGCCGCCCTGGGGACGGGGGCCACCCTGGCCGCCGCCCTGCGGACGCGGGCCGCCGGGACCACCCTGGCCGCCGGGACGCGGAGCGCCACCGGGACGGGGAGCCTGCGGACGGGCCATGCCCGTGGAGCCACCGGACGTGAAGGGGTTGTTGCCCGGACGGGGGCCGGACGGACGGCCGCCGGGACGCGGGCCCGGACGCTCGCCACCGGGACGCGGAGCGTTACCGCGGCCCTGACCACCCTGGCCGCCCTGACCACCCTGGCCGGACGCCGGACGGGCCGGACGCGGGGCGGGGGCACCGGGACGGGGAGCCGACTGGCCGGCGGCGGGAGCGGCCGGCGCGGACGGCGGAGCCTGGAACTCGGGCTGCGCGGGGGCGGCCGGAGCGGGCTTGGGTGCCGGAGCCTTCGGGGCCGGCGTGGGCCGCGGGCCCGGGGTGGGGCCGGCGGCGGGAGTGCTCTTGGGAGCCACCGGGGCCTCGGGGGCCTTCGGTGCCTCGGGGGCTGCCGGAGCCGCGGGGCCCGGCTTGGGGGCGCCCGGCTTCGGGGCAGCAGGACGCGCCGCCTGCGCCGGGGAGGGCGCGGACGGCTTCGCGGGGGCCGACTTCCGCGGCGCCGCGGGCTTACCGGCGGCGCGGCCATTGCCGCTGCCTGCCTGGAAAGCGTCGGTCAACTTGCGAACAACCGGCGCCTCGATCGTCGAGGACGCCGAACGGACGAATTCACCAAGTTCTTGGAGCTTGGCCATGACGACCTTGCTCTCAACGCCGAACTCCTTGGCGAGTTCGTATACCCGGACCTTAGCCACTTCGCTCCTTCTAGGTCCGGGTTTGTCCACCGGACCGTCGCTACTTCATGGGCGTACTCATCGCGTACTCATCGAGTGCTCATCGCAATCTCGACCTACTTCCGACTCGCGAGGTACCTGACCGCACGGTTTTCCGTGCGCTGTGCATTTCGTGCTGTGCGTTATTGCAGGGGCTGCTCGGCGCGTTCGACGTACTGGCGCAAGGCCGTCGTGTCGAACGGTCCCCGGGCCCGGTAGGCCCGGTTGAACGCCCGGCGGCGAACCGCCGGGTCGAGGCAGACCAGTGTCGGGTGCACGTAAGCACCCCGGCCGGGCAGCGTACCGCGAGGATCGGGGACACACTCACCCTCGATCTCCACGATGCGCAGCAAATCGCCCTTGGCCGCTCGCTCCCGGCATCCCAGACAGGTGCGCTCAGGGCATGCGCGGGCATGCGTCCGGCCAGACACTGCTTAAGTCTACCTCCCCGCGCCGGCCCGGCCCCGATGGGGTGAAGGCCGGAGCGCTGCTCAGAATTCCCGGCGGAGCGCCGCGGCACCACCGATTTTTCGGGGGCCGCGGCGCAGCCGGCTGCCTCGGACGGTCTCAGTCCTGCGGCGTGTGCTCGGTGTCCGGGCGGATGTCGATCCGCCAGCCCGTGAGGCGGGCGGCGAGCCGGGCATTCTGCCCTTCCTTGCCGATGGCCAGTGACAGCTGGTAGTCGGGCACGGTGACCCGGGCGGAGCGCGCCGCCAGGTCCACGACCTCGACCTTGCTGACCCGGGCCGGCGACAGCGCGTTCGCCACCAGCTCGGCCGGGTCGTCCGACCAGTCCACGATGTCGATCTTCTCGCCGTGCAGCTCGGCCATCACGGCGCGCACCCGGCCGCCCATCGGGCCGATGCAGGCGCCCTTGGCGTTCAGGCCGGAGCGCGTCGACCGTACGGCGATCTTGGTGCGGTGGCCGGCCTCTCGGGCGATGGCGGAGATCTCCACCGAGCCGTCCGCGATCTCCGGGACCTCCATGGCGAAGAGCTTCTTCACCAGATTGGGGTGGGTGCGCGAGAGCGTCACCGACGGGCCGCGGACACCCTTGGTCACCCGTACGACGTACGAGCGCAGCCGGGTGCCGTGTGCGTAGTCCTCACCGGGGACCTGCTCCTGCACCGGCAGCATGGCCTCCATCGGGCCGACGTCCACCAGCACGTTCTTGGGGTCCTTGCCCTGCTGGACGACGCCGGTGATGACGTCGCCCTCGCGCCCGGCGAACTCGCCGAAGGTGATCTCCTCCTCGGCGTCCCGCAGCCGCTGGAGAATGACCTGCTTGGCAGTGGTCGCCGCGATCCTTCCGAAGCCGGAGGGGGTGTCGTCAAAATCGCGGGGCTCCGCGCCCTCCTCCAGGTCCTCCGGATCCTCCTTCGCCCACACCGTCACATGGCCGGTGCTGCGGTCCAGCTCCACCCGCGCCCGACGGCGGCTGCCTTCGGTGCGGTGGTAGGCGATGAGGAGGGCCGACTCGATCGCCTCGACCAGCAGGTCGAAAGAGATCTCCTTCTCCCGCACCAGACCCCGCAGGGCACTCATGTCGATATCCACGGCTACGCCTCCTCCTTGTTCTCGTCGATCTTCTCGTCGTGCTGCGCGTCGCGCTTGTCTGTCTTGTCGGGCTTACGGCTGAATTCCAGCTCGACGCGCGCCTTGGCGATCTCGTCGAAGGAGACCCGGCGGGCGGTCGGCTTGCGGCCCTTGACGCCCGGCACCTCGAGGTCCAGTCCGGACTCGTCGACGGCGGTGATCCGGGCCACCAGCTCGCCGCCCTCGTGGAGTTGGGCCTTGATGAGGCGGCCGACGGCGCGGCGGTAGTGCCGCAGCTCGGTCAGCGGGCGGTCGGCGCCGGGTGAGGTCACCTCGAGGGTGTACGGGGCGCCGCCCATCACATCGGAGTCGTCCAGGACCCCGGAGGCCTCGCGGCTCAGCGCGGCGCACTCGTCCAGCTGAACGCCCTCGTCGGAATCGACCACGATCCTCAGCACCCGCCGCTTGCCTGCCGGTGTCACCTCGATCTCTTCCAGATCCAGGTCGCGCGCGGCGATGAGCGGTTCAAGCAGTCCGCGCAGCCTCTCGCTCTGGGTGGTGCTCATCCGGGTGACTCCTCGGCCGCGTGTGCTGTTGTGGGTAGGTCGCGTGTCGGGTCAAAGCCTATCGGTTCCGGCGGGGTACTGACGATTCGGTGGGTGGTCACGGATACTCTCGCCTGCGGTGATCACTACGGAAGACCCCGGGAAGTGCAACGTGCCGAAAGTGGCGTACGCGCGTAGAAGGACCCTGCTGGCCGGCGCCGCCCTCGGGGGCGCGGCCCTGCTCACGGGCTGCTCGGAGGACTCCGGCCCCGAACGGGCCGAACACTCCTCCGCCGCCGAACGGCTGCGCAAACGCTCGGCCCGCGACAGCACGGCCCTGCTGGCGCGCTACGACGCGACGCTGGCCGCGCATCCGGCACTGGAGTCACGGCTGAGCCCGCTGCGCTCCGAAGTCGCCCGGCACGCCGAGGCGTTCGGCGACGACCGCACCGCACCCTCCCCCGGCGGCGGCGCCTCCGACGGCCCGGCGCGCGACGCCGGAGCGCCCGCGTCCGGTCCCTCGCCGCACGGCGACCGGCCGTCCGGTCCCCCGGTCCCCCGGGACGAGCGGGCCGCCCGCTCGGCGCTCGCCGACGCGGAACGCCGGCTCGCCGATGTCCGCACCAAGGCGCTGCTCGCCGCGCCCCCGGAACTGGCCCGGCTGCTGGCCTCGGTCGCGGCGGCCGGTGCGGTGCATGCGTATCTGCTGGCGGAGCGGGCCGGATGACGGGCACGGCGGGACGCCGGGCAAGGACCAGCGAAGGGGCGTGCGGATGACGGCCGGAACGGCTCGCGGCAGCAGGCGCGACAACGACGACAGCGGGCACGAGGAGCTGACGGCGGTGCAGGCGGCGCTGGCCGCCGAGCATGCGGCGGTGTACGGCTACGGCGTGGTCGGCGGGCGGATCGCCGGTGACCGGCGCAAGGAGGCCCAGGCGGCGTACGACGGCCATCGCGCCCGCCGGGATGCGCTGCGCCGCGTGGTGCGCGACCTGGGCGGTACACCGCAGGCCGCGGCCGCCGCCTACAAGCTGCCCTTCCCGGTGCCGGACGCGGCCGCCGCGGCCCGGCTGGCGGCGGAGCTGGAGGACCGGCTGGCCGCCGTGTACGCGGATCTCGTACGGGCCGGCGGCTCGGTCAGGCGGCGGGAGGCGGCGGCCGCGCTGCGCGAGGCGGCGGTGCGGTCGGTGCGCTGGCGCGGCGGCGGCGTAGCCTTCCCTGGGCTCGTGGAACGGGCCGCGGACGCCGCTCCGTCCGGCTCCGCGAGCGCCCCCGCGGGCGCGCTCTGAACGACCGGCCGCCTCTGCGGTCCCGGCCCCCAGGAAAAGGACAGCTCAAGCATGGCAACGGCACCCATCGAACCGCCGCAGCGGTTGGTGAGTTCGCTGAGCGGCGATCCGGAAAGTCCGGTGCGGCAGTGGCTCACGGCGCTCCCGACGCTGGTTCAACAGCGGCTGGAGGCCTGGGAGCTGACGCTGGAGCGGGTGCATGCACCCGGCGGCCGCAGCAGTCTGCTCGCGCTCGTGCGGCAGCAGGACGGGACGCCCGCGGCACTGAAGTTCCCGGTGCCGGGGCGGGTCTCGGCGCACGAGGCGGCGGCGCTGGAGGTGTGGGACGGCTGGGGCGCGGTGCGGCTGCTGCGGTCCGACGACAAAAGCGGTGCGCTGCTGCTGGAGCGGCTGCAGGGCGGGGTGTCGCTGCGTTCGCTGCCAGAGGCCAAGGCACTGCTGGAGGCGGCCGGTACGGTGCGGCGGCTGTGGGTGCGGCCCGGACCGGACCATCCCTTCGAGACGCTGGCCGCACGTACGGAGGAGGCCGCGGAGGGGCTGCGCACCGCCGGGGCCCTGACCCGGGCCGCCGGGCCGCTGGTGGAGCAGGCGCTGGAGCTGCGGCGCAGCCTGCCGGACGGGTCCGACGAGCAGTTTCTGCTGCACGGCGCGTTCCGGCAGGGCAAGGTGCTGGCCGGTGAGCGGGCGCCCTGGCTGGCGGTCGGCCCGGCGCCGGTGGTCGGCGAGCGGGCGTACGACCTGGCGGCACTGGTGCTGGACCGGTTCGAGGATCTGCTGGCCGGTTCCGGAGCGGCCGCCGCGGCCCGCCGCCGGGTGGCCAAGCTGGCCGACTCCCTGGAGGTGGACCGGGACCGGCTGCGCGACTGGACGCTGTACCGGGCCGTGGACACCGGCGTGCGGGAGGCGGCCGTGGGCGACCGGCAGCGCGGTGAACAGCTGCTGGAGTTCGCGGCCTGGCTGTAGGGCCGCAGGGGCTGTCCAATGGGGCCGGCGTGGGCCCGCCTGCGTCCACCGGACAGGCCTGGTGCACCTGCGAACGGGCCGGCCGGGGCATACCCCTGGCCGGCCCGTTCGCCGTGCGCCGGTTACGCGCTGAGGCGGGCGACGGCCTCCTCGACCGTCAGCTCCTCGCGCTCGCCGGTACGGCGGTCCTTGACCTCGACGACGCCCTCGGCGGCACGCCGGCCGGCGACCACGATGGTCGGGACGCCGAGCAGCTCGGCGTCGGTGAACTTCACGCCCGGCGAGACACCGGCCCGGTCGTCGACGAGGACCCGCAGGCCCGCGGCGCCGAGCTGCTCGCCGACCTCCAGGGCGAGCTCGGTCTGCTTGGCCTTGCCGGCCGCGACGACATGCACATCGGCCGGGGCGATCTCGCGGGGCCAGCACAGGCCCTTGTCGTCGTGGCTCTGCTCGGCGAGGGCGGCCACCGCGCGGGAGACGCCGATGCCGTAGGAGCCCATGGTGACCCGGGCGGGCTTGCCGTTCTGGCCGAGCACATCGAGGTCGAAGGCGTCCGCGTACTTGCGGCCGAGCTGGAAGATGTGGCCGATCTCGATGGCACGGTCGATCTTCAGGCCGGTGCCGCACTCGGGGCAGGGGTCGCCCGGCTCGACGACGACCACGTCGAGGTAGTCATCGACCTCGAAGTCCCGGCCCGCGACGACGTTCTTGGCGTGCTTGCCCTCGTCGTTGGCGCCGGTGACCCAGGCGGTGCCGGGGGCGACGCGCGGGTCGGCGATGTAGCGGAACGCCTTGCCGGCCAGGCCCTGCGGGCCGACATAGCCGCGGACCAGGTCCGGGCGGTCGGTGAAGTCCTCGGCGGTGACCAGCTCGACGGTGGCCGGTGCCAGGTGCTCACCGAGCTTGCCGAGGTCGACCTCGCGGTTGCCGGGGACGCCGACCGCGACGATCTCGCCGTCGACCTTGACCAGCAGGTTCTTCAGGGTCGCTGCGGCCGGCACACCGAGGTACTCGGCGAGGGACTCGATGGTCGGGGTGTCGGGGGTGTCCAGCACCTCGACGGGGCCGTGCGCGGCGCCGTCGACCGGCTCGACCTTGACCGTGACGGCCTCGGTGTTGGCGGCGTAGTCACAGGCCGGGCAGTCGACGAAGGTGTCCTCACCGGCGGCCGCGGGGGCCAGGAACTCCTCGGAGGCGGAGCCGCCCATCGCGCCGGAGACGGCGGAGACGATGCGGTAGTCCAGGCCGAGCCGCTCGAAGATCTTGGTGTAGGCCTCGCGGTGCAGCGCGTAGGACTGCTCCAGACCCTCGTCGGTGGTGTCGAAGCTGTACGAGTCCTTCATCTGGAACTCGCGGCCGCGCAGCACACCGGAGCGGGGGCGGGCCTCGTCGCGGTACTTGGTCTGGATCTGGTAGAGGATCACCGGCAGGTCCTTGTAGGACGTGCACTGGTCCTTGACCGTGAGGGTGAAGATCTCCTCGTGGGTGGGGCCGAGGAGGTAGTCGGCGCCCTTGCGGTCCTTGAGGCGGAAGAGCAGGTCGCCGTACTCCTCCCAGCGGCCGCTGGCCTCGTAGGGCTCCTTGGGCAGCAGGGCCGGCAGCAGGACCTCCTGGCCGCCGATGGCGTCCATCTCCTCGCGCACCACGCGGGAGACGTTCTCCAGGACCTTCTTGCCCAGCGGCAGCCACGTCCAGATGCCGGCGGAGGAGCGGCGGACGTAACCGGCGCGGACGAGCAGCTTGTGGCTGGCGGTCTCGGCGTCGGCCGGGTCGTCGCGCAGTGTCTTGATCATCAAGCGGGACATGCGCTGGACCTGTGCGGCGTGGGCCATGGGAGATTCTCCTGCGTAAGAAAGGTGACTCCCTGGAGGTTAGCCGCCCGGGTGTGGCACAAGGAAATGCGATACCGCTGCGCTTGGCCTTCCTTCCCACGCTTTCGGCTTTCCCGCCGTGGGTGTTGCTCGCCGTGGCGCCTGGCGGCGGGCCGGTCCGCTGCGCTTGGCCTCGGGCCCACGTTTTTGGCTGTCCCGCCGTGGCGCCTGGCGGCGGGCCGGTCCGCTGCGCTTGGCCTCGGGCCCACGTTTTTGGCTGTCCCACCGTTGCGCCTGCGGCGGGCCGGTCCGCTGCGCTTGGCCTCGGGCCCACGTTTTCGGCTGTCCCGCCGTTGCGCCTGGCGGCGGGCCGGTCCGCTGCGCGGGGCTGTCGGGTGCGGTGACGGACCTCCGCGGGTGGGTGTCCGGACTGCTTCGCTTTACGTCCGGACACCCACCCGCTCCGGCCCGTCCCCTCCCGTGGGGGGATGAATAGATCTCGGTGGGCGTGGTCGTCGGTGGTCCGGTGCGGCTCGTCGAGCGCAATGAACCGCCTACGGACGTCCGCCCCCACTCACCGTCACTGACTCCTCCCACGGGAGGGGACGGGCCGGAGGGGCCTGGTGTGTGGACGTAAAGCGAAGCAGTCCACACACCAGGCCCCGGAGGCCCGTCACCGCACCCGACAACCACCCGCCCGCCGCAGGCGCAACGGCGAGGCACCCGCAAGCATCAGCTGAGGCACCGCGCAGCGGAGCGGCAACGGCGAGGCACCCGCAAGCATCACCCGAGCCCACGCCCCGCGCAGCGGAGCCGTAACGGTGAGAAGTCCCACGGCGGGACAGCCGAAAACGTGGGAGGGAGGGTCAGGGGCGCGTCAGCGGAAGGGTGGCTCCCATCACCGCGTACGGCGTGGGGGCGCTGGGGAAGAGGACGCGGCGGGCGAGGTCGCGGTAGCCGAGGGAGCGGTAGAGGCGGCGGGCGGGGCTCTCGGTGTCGATGGCCGAGAGGATGGAGCGGGGTTCGGTGGCCTGGTCGGTGATGCGGGTGATCAGTGCCCGGCCGATGCCGCGGTGCTGGTAGGCGGGGTGGACATGCAGCTCGGTGATGGTGAAGGAGTCGTCGAGCCAGTAGTCGAGGCCCTCGCTGCGGAGGTAGGGCTCGACGACGGTGGACCACCAGTGGGCGCGGTCGTTGGGCATGCCGTAGACGAAGCCGGTCAGCCGGCCGTCGGGGGTGGTGGCACCGAGCGCCCGGGCGCCGGGGCAGCGGAGGTGACGCAGCACGATGTGCCGGCGGACGGCGATCTCCTCGTCGCTGAGGCCGAAGGCGAGCGCCTGGACGGCCAGCGCGTCATCCACGCGGGCAGCGAGATCAAGGGGGCCGACCGCGACGTCATCCATGCTCGGAGCGTACAAGGCGGTGCGTCAGAACAGTACGCTCATGAACGCCCCGACTTCCTCGAAGCCCACCCGGCGGTAGGAGGCGCGGGCCGCGGTGTTGTAGTCGTTGACGTAGAGGCTGACGACGGGGGCGACGTCGCTGAGGGCGTAGCGGAGTACGGCGGCCATCCCGGTCTCGGAGAGGCCCTTGCCGCGGTAGGCGGGATCGACCCAGACGCCCTGGACCTGGCAGGCCCGCTGGGTGGCGGCGCCGATCTCGGCCTTGAAGATGACCCTGCCGTTCTCGATACGGGCGAAGGAGCGGCCTGCGCCGACGAGTTCGGCGACCCGGGCCTGGTAGAGGAGCCCGCCGTCACCGGCCATCGGGGAGATGCCGACCTCTTCGGTGAACATGGCCACGCACGCGGGCATGATCAGGTCCATCTCGTTCTTGCGGATCCGCCGGACGTACGGGTCGGGGGCGATCTCGGCGGAGGGTGCGGTGGTGACCATCAGGGGCTGGTGGGCGCGGATTTCGCGGGCCGGTCCCCAGTGGGGCTCCAGGAGCGACCACAGTTCGGCGGTGGCTTCCGCGGGGCCGACGATGGACGAGCAGCGGCGGCCCTGGCGGCGGGCGCGCTCGGCGAAGCCGCGGATGGCTTCGGAGGTGGCGCAGACCGGGACGAGGTTGGCGCCGGCGTAGCAGAGCGACTCCAGGTGCCCGTCCACGTACCAGCCCCACATCTCGCCGCCCAGCCGCCAGGGGTCGAGGCCGGCGATCTGCACACGGGCGGCGACAAAGGCATTGGCGACCGGATCGCGGTCGAGGACCGCGAGGGCGTCGTCGAGCTCCCCGGGCTCGAGGACCTTGATGGCGGTGGTCGTCAGCACGTGTCGGAAAGCCTCACCGTTACGGGCCTGGGAGGCCAGGCGGGAGCAGGTCCTGGCACTTTACCTCGCGCCTGCGGGGAGCACCCGGCCGCTGCGGGACCGATTGTCCGGGCAGCGCGGAGCCCCGCGGCCCGGGGCGGGCGGCGGGGCTCGGCGGCGGTGAAGCGGGGCCTGGGGCCGTGGGTCAGCCGGCGACGGCCACGGTCGGCTCGCCGGAGGCGATGCCGTCCTTCTCCATCTGCTCGGCGATCTTCATGGCCTCTTCGATGAGGGTCTCGACGATCTTCGACTCGGGGACGGTCTTGATGACCTCGCCCTTGACGAAGATCTGGCCCTTGCCGTTGCCGGAGGCGACACCGAGGTCGGCCTCGCGGGCCTCGCCGGGACCGTTGACGACACAGCCCATGACGGCGACGCGCAGCGGCACCTCCATGCCGTCCAGGCCCGCGGTGACCTCGTCGGCGAGCTTGTAGACATCGACCTGGGCGCGGCCGCAGGACGGGCAGGAGACGATCTCCAGCCGGCGCTGGCGGAGGTTGAGCGACTCCAGGATGGAGATGCCGACCTTGACCTCTTCGGCGGGCGGCGCGGACAGCGAGACCCGGATGGTGTCGCCGATGCCCTCGCTGAGCAGCGCGCCGAAGGCCACGGCGGACTTGATGGTGCCCTGGAAGGCGGGGCCGGCCTCCGTGACACCGAGGTGGAGGGGGTAGTCGCACTGGGCGGCGAGCTGGCGGTAGGCGTTGACCATCACGACCGGGTCGTTGTGCTTGACCGAGATCTTGATGTCGCGGAAGCCGTGCTCCTCGAAGAGGGAGGCCTCCCACAGCGCGGACTCGACGAGCGCCTCGGGGGTGGCCTTGCCGTACTTCTGCAGCAGGCGGCGGTCCAGGGAGCCGGCGTTGACGCCGATCCGGATCGGGGTGCCGGCGTCGCCGGCGGCCTTGGCGATCTCCTTGACCTGGTCGTCGAACTGCTTGATGTTGCCGGGGTTGACCCGGACCGCGGCACAGCCGGCGTCGATCGCGGCGAAGACGTACTTCGGCTGGAAATGGATGTCCGCGATGACCGGAATCTGCGACTTGCGGGCGATCACGGGCAGCGCGTCGGCGTCGTCCTGCGTCGGGCAGGCGACCCGGACGATCTGGCAGCCGGAGGCCGTCAGCTCGGCGATCTGCTGCAGCGTCGCGCCGATGTCGGACGTGCGTGTGGTCGTCATCGACTGCACCGAGACCGGTGCGTCTCCGCCCACGGCGACCGGGCCGACCTGGATCTTGCGGCTGACCCGGCGGTCGGCAAGCTTGGTCGGTACGTCCGGCATTCCCAGTGAAATGGCAGTCATCTGGCGAGCAACCCCAAGGTGTGGATCAAGGCCCCGCAGCGGCGGGCTCCGGTCTTCGAGATTACGGCACAGGAGTCGCGGCAAGCACATCGCGCCCGTGTGGCGCCACGAATGGAGACGGCCGGGCACCTCCAAACGCCACAGAGGTGCCCGGCCGCCGCCAAACGTGCTTTCTAGGTCAGCTTCACCGGATTCACCACGTCGGCGACGAGCACCAGCAGCGTGAAGCAGATGAAGATCCCGGCGACGACATAGGCGACCGGCATCAGCTTGGCGACGTCGAAGGGGCCGGGGTCGGGACGCCGGACGATCTTGGCGAAGGCCCGCCGGACCGACTCCCACATGGCGCCCGCGATGTGCCCGCCGTCCAGCGGCAGCAGCGGCAGCATGTTGAACAGGAACAGCGAGAGGTTGAACCCGGCGACCAGGAAGAGCATGGTCGCCACCCGCTGCTCCGGCGGAATGTCCAGGGAGAAGACCTCGCCGCCGACCCGGGCGGCGCCGACCACGCCCATCGGGGAGTCCTGCTTGCGTTCGCCGCCGTTGAAGGCCGCGTCCCACAGGTCCGGGACCTTGGCGGGCACGTTTATCAGGGAGGAGACGCCCTGCTCGACCATGTTGCCCATGCGGTCGACGGACTGGCCGAAGGACTGCTGGACGACGCCGCTGGCCGGGGTGAAGCCGAGGAATCCGGCGGTGACGAATTCGCCGGGGACATAGCCGCCGCGGCCGTCGGTCTTGGCGACCTTGTTCTCGATGAGGTCGGCGTGCAGTGTCGCGCGGGCGCCGTGCCGCTCGACGACGAGGGTGGCGGGCCCGGTGGTGTCACGGATCTGCTGCTGCAGGGCGCCCCAGTCCGGCACCGGGTGGCCGTTGAACGAGACGATCTTGTCGCCGGCGCGCAGGCCCGCGGCCTTGGCCGGGGAGTCCTTGGCGCCGGCCGGGCACTTGTCGGTCTTGGCGGCGGCCGAGATGACGCACTCCGAGACCGAGCCGACCTGGGTGGTCTGAGTGTTGATGCCGAAGCCCATCAGCACGCTCATGAAGATCACGACCGCCAGGATCAGATTCATGAACGGCCCGGCGAACATCACGATGACGCGCTTCCAGGGCTTGCGGGTGTAGAAGAGCCGCTTCTCGTCGCCGGGCTGCAGCTCCTCGAAGGCCGCCGAGCGGGCGTCCTCGATCATGCCGCGGAACGGCGAGGTGGAGCGGGCCTGCAGCTTTCCGTCGTCGCCGGGCGGGAACATGCCGATCATGCGGATGTAGCCGCCGAGCGGGACGGCCTTGATGCCGTACTCGGTATCGCCCTTCTTACGGGAGAAGAGCGTCGGCCCGAAGCCCACCATGTACTGCGGCACGCGGATACCGAACATCTTGGCCGTGGAGAGGTGGCCGAGCTCGTGCCAGGCAATGGAGAACAGCAGGCCGACGACGAAGACGACTATGCCGAGGATGGTCATCCAGGTCGTCATGCGCGAGCCTCCGAAGGTGTCCGTGCCGCACGGGCGGCCAGTTCGCGGGCGCGGGCGCGCGCCCAGGTTTCCGCCTCCAGGACGTCCGCGACCGTCAGGGAAGTTCCCTGTGCGGGCGTGCCGTGCTCGGCAACCACTGCGGCGACCGTATCCACAATCCCTGTGAACGGCAGCCCGCCCTTGAGGAATGCCTCCACACATTCCTCGTTCGCCGCGTTGAAGACGGCGGGGGCGGTACCGCCCAGATCACCGACCCGGCGGGCCAGCGGGACGGAGGGGAAGGCCTCCTCGTCCAGCGGGAAGAACTCCCAGGTCTGCGCCTTCGTCCAGTCCACGCCCGGGGCGGCGTCCGGGACCCGCTCGGGCCAGCCGATGCCCAGGGCGATCGGCATCCGCATGTCGGGCGGGCTGGCCTGGGCGAGCGTGGAGCCGTCGGTGAACTCCACCATCGAGTGGATGTAGGACTGCGGGTGGACGACGACCTCGATGCGGTCGAAGGGGACGTCGAAGAGCAGATGCGCCTCGATGACCTCCAGGCCCTTGTTGACCAGGGTCGCGGAGTTGATCGTGACGACCGGGCCCATCGACCAGGTGGGGTGGGCCAGCGCCTGCTCGGGCGTGACATCGGCCAGCTCACGCTTGGTGCGGCCGCGGAACGGGCCGCCCGAGGCGGTGACGACCAGCTTGCGGACCTCGGCCCGGTCGCCGCCGGTGAGCGCCTGGAAGAGCGCGGAGTGCTCGGAGTCGACGGGGAGGATCTGGCCGGGCCTGGCGATCGCCTTGACCAGGGGGCCGCCGACGATCAGCGACTCCTTGTTGGCCAGCGCGAGCACCCGGCCCGCCTTGAGGGCGGCCAGCGTGGGGGCGAGCCCGATGGAGCCGGTGATGCCGTTGAGGACGGTGTGGCAGGGGGAAGCGGCCAGGTCGGTGGCCGCGTCGGGGCCGGCCAGGATCTCGGGCAGCGGCTCGCCCGCGCCGTAGCGGTCCGCCAGCGCCGTACGCAGCGCGGGCACCGCGTCCTCGCGCGCCACGGCGACGGCGGTCACCCGCAGCTGGTGCGCCTGATCGGCGAGCAGCTCGACCCGGCCGCCGGCCGCGGAGAGCGCGGTCACACGGAACCGGTCGGGGTTGCGCAGCACGATGTCGATCGCCTGGGTGCCGATCGACCCGGTCGAGCCGAGGATCACGATGTCGCGCGGGCTGTCCGGGCCGGTGGCGGCCGGCTCGAAACGCAGATGCGGGTGGGCGAGGGAGTCCGTCATGTGGTCCATTGTGGCCGGTCGCCGAGGGGGGCAGGACACCTAGGGCCGGTCTTTTGGATCAGCCCGGACCAGCCGGCGGCGTCTGGTGCGGTGCTCCCCGGCCGGTCGAACGGATCATGTGGCCCGGTGTGCTGCGTGGGACATGCTCCAGGGCCGGTCCGGTGGATCGCTGCCGGACCGGCCCTGGGCGTACGGCCGAGGACGTTCAGCGGATGGGGCGCCGGACGTTGTCGGTCATGCTCGGGCCAGGCGTGGCGTCGGCGATCCAGGGGCCGTCGCCGCTGGGGTCGATGATGCCCTCCTCCAGCCAGGCGTAGCTTCCGTCGAGGACGCCGGAGACGACCTTGCGGTCGAGTTCGTCGGTGTTGGTCCACAGCCGGCCGAACAGCTCCTCGACGCGGATCCGCGCCTGCCGGCAGAACACATCGGCCAGCTGCTGCGCCTCACGGCCGTGGTCATCGGTCTCCCGCAGGTACTCGGCGCGTACACAGGCGGCGCTCATCGCGAAGAGTTCGGCGCCGATGTCGACGATCCGGCCGAGGAAGCCCTGTTTGGTCTCCATCCGGCCCTGCCAGCGGGACATCGCGTAGAAGGTGGAGCGGGCGAGCTTGCGGGAGGCCCGCTCGACATACCGCAGATGACCCGAGAGCAGGCCGAACTCCTGGTACGTACGCGGAAGTTGGCCCGGTCCGGCGACGAGCTTGGGCAGCCAGCGGGCGTAGAACCCGCCGGCCCTGGCCGCCGCCCGGCCCTTGTCGGCGAGGGTCTTGTCGGGGTCGATGAGATCGCCGGCGACCGACAGGTGGGCGTCCACCGCCTCGCGGGCGATCAGCAGATGCATGATCTCCGTGGAGCCCTCGAAGATCCGGTTGATGCGCATATCGCGCAGCATCTGCTCGGCGGGGACCGCGCGTTCGCCGCGGGCGGCGAGCGAGTCGGCGGTCTCGAAGCCGCGGCCGCCGCGGATCTGGACCAGCTCGTCGGCCATCAGCCAGCCCATCTCGGAGCCGTAGAGCTTGGCGAGGGCGGCCTCGATGCGGATGTCGTTGCGGTTCTCGTCGGCCATCTGGGAGGACAGGTCGACGACCGCTTCGAGGGCGAAGGTCGTGGCCGCGATGAAGGAGATCTTGGCGCCGACGGCCTCGTGCCTGGCGACCGGCCGGCCCCACTGCTCGCGGGCCCCGGACCACTCACGGGCGATCTTCAGGCACCACTTGCCCGAGCCGACGCACATCGCGGGCAGCGACAGCCGGCCGGTGTTGAGGGTGGTCAGGGCGATCTTCAGTCCGGCGCCCTCGGGGCCGATGCGGTTCGCGGCCGGGACCCGTACCTGGTGGAAGCGGGTGACACCGTTCTCCAGGCCGCGCAGGCCCATGAACGCATTGCGGTTCTCGACGGTGATACCGGGCGAGGCCGCCTCGACGACGAAGGCCGTGATGCCGCCCTTGTGGCCCTCGGACGCGGGCACCCGCGCCATCACCACCAGCAGATCGGCGACCACCCCGTTGGTGGTCCACAGCTTCACACCGTCGAGGACATAGTCCGTGCCGTCCGGGACGGCCGTGGTCGCCAGCCGGGCGGGGTCCGAGCCGACATCGGGCTCGGTCAGCAGGAAGGCCGAGATGTCCGTACGGGCACAGCGCGGCAGGAAGGTTTCCTTCTGCTCCTTGGTGCCGAACAGCTTCAGGGGCTGCGGTACACCGATCGACTGGTGCGCCGAGAGCAGCGCGCCGATGGCGGGGCTGGCGGTGCCGACCAGGGACAGGGCCCGGTTGTAGTAGACCTGGGTGAGGCCGAGGCCGCCGTACTTGGGGTCGATCTTCATCCCGAACGCGCCGAGCGCCTTGAGCCCGTCCACGGTCTCGTCCGGGATCTGCCCCTCGCGCTCGATCCGGGCGCCGTCGACCTCCGCCTCGCAGAATTCGCGCAGCGTGGCGAGGAACTTCTCGCCGCGGCGTACGTCGTCGACCGCGGGGGTGGGGTGCGGATGGATGAGGTCGAGCCGGAAGCGCCCCAGGAACAGTTCCTTGGCGAAGCTGGGCTTGCGCCAGTCCTGCTCGCGTGCCGCCTCGGCGACCTGGCGTGCTTCGCGCTCGGAAACGTTGCGGATGGATGGAGCGGTCATCAGGAGCTCACCTCGCCGCTGGGTCGGGAGTTCAGCGCCGGCGGGCCGGTCGGCCGCTGGACAGCGCTACTTGTGAGAGTTACCCGATCCGCACGGGTTGCACCACTGGAGCTACCGGGCGCAGGGGAGTGTTCGGGCCACCGCAGACCAAGGGGGACCTGTCTCCCGGCACCGGACCGGTCCGGCCGGACGCCCTCCGCCCTTCGGGGGGGTGCGGCATACCGCGGGAGTTGTAGGCGCGGCGGTGTCTCCCCCCTGGGGCAGCGCCCCCGGCTCCCCCTCAGACAGGAGGAAGCGGAGGGGGCGCGCCCCGTACCGTCAAGATCCGGCATGGCGGTGCCGGAAAACGGGGGACGCGGCGCGCTCCGGAACAGGGTGCCGGAGCGCGCCGCGTCGAGAGGCCGGCGCCGGGGGGTGCGCCGGCCGGGGCCCGGACGGCGATACGGCCCAAGGGATGGCCGTCGCTGTCCACCGGTCCGGGCCGGGCCGGGTGTTACAGGGCCAGTCCGGTCAGGACCAGCACCCGCTCGTAGGTGTAGTCGTCCATCGCGAAGCGCACGCCCTCGCGGCCCACTCCGGACTGCTTGACGCCGCCGTACGGCATCTGGTCGGCGCGGTAGGACGGCACATCGCCGACGATCACGCCGCCGACCTCCAGCGCCCGGTGGGCGCGGAAGGCGGTCTGCACGTCGTGGGTGAACACCCCCGCCTGCAGGCCGAACTTGGAGTCGTTGACGGCCGCGAAGGCCTCGGCCTCCCCGTCGACCTTCTTGAGCGTGAGCACCGGGCCGAAGACCTCTTCGCAGGCCAGGGTGGCGTCGGCGGGCACGTCCGCCAGCACGGTCGGCGCGTAGGAGGCGCCGTCGCGCTTACCGCCCGCGAGCAGCTTCGCCCCACGCTCCACGGCCTCGTCCACCCAGGACTCGACGCGCTTGGCGGCCCTCTCGTCGACCAGCGGGCCGACCTCGGTCGCGTCGTCCGACGGGTCGCCGGTGACCTGCGCCTCGACGGCCGCCACGATCTTGGGCACCAGACGGTCGTAGACGGAGGCGTCGGCGATCACCCGCTGCACCGAGATGCAGGACTGGCCGCCCTGGTAGTTGGAGAAGGTGGCGATGCGCTGCGCCGCCCAGTCCAGGTCCGCCTCGGAGGAGAAGTCCGGCAGGACGACGGCCGCGCCGTTGCCGCCGAGCTCCAGGGTGCAGTGCTTGCGCGGCACCGAGTCCAGGATCGCGTAGCCGACCTTCTCGGAGCCGGTGAAGGAGACCACCGGCAGCCGCTCGTCCTGGACCAGCGCCGGCATCCGGTCGTTGGGCACCGGGAGGATCGACCAGGAACCGGCCGGCAGGTCGGTCTCGGCCAGCAGCTCACCGAGGATCAGGCCGGAGAGCGGGGTGGCCGGGGCGGGCTTGAGGAGGATCGGGGCACCGGCCGCGATCGCCGGGGCGATCTTGTGGGCGCAGAGGTTCAGCGGGAAGTTGAACGGGGCGATGCCCAGGACCGTGCCGCGCGGGAAGCGGCGGGTCAGCGCCAGCCGGCCGGCGCCGCCGGCGTCGGTGTCCAGGCGCTGCGCCTCGCCGCCGTTGAAGCGGCGGGCCTCCTCGGCGGCGAAGCGGAACACGGAGACGGCCCGGCCGACCTCACCGCGCGCCCACTTCATGGGCTTGCCGTTCTCCGCGGAGATCAGCCGGGCGATCTCCTCCGTACGCTCCACCAGCCGGCGGTGCACATGGTCCAGCGCGGCGGCCCGCACATGTGCGGGGGTCGCGGCGAGCTCGTCCTGGACGGCGACGGAGGCGGCGATGGCCTCCTCGACCTGGGCCTCGGTGGGGACGCTCACCGTACCGACGAGACGTCCGTCCCAGGGGGAGGTGACATCGAAGGTGGCCTCGCCGGTGGCCTCGCGGCCGGCGAGCCAAAAGGCGGTGGGGGCTGCATCAGTGGGGATCGGCACAGTGGAACCCGGCCCTTCAGAAGTGGTGGGTGGTGCGCATGGCTCAGGGAGCGTCTCTGCGGTTTTGACTCTGGACCCACGGTAGGGGTGCGGCGCCGTCGTGGCGTTTGTCCGAAGCGGAGTAATCACCGCGCCCGTCCCTCCGCGGTGGAGGGGGCGGACGGGGTGGTTCCGGGGCGCGTGGAGGTACGGGCCCCGGAAGCGCCCGCGCCGGTCCGCCCAGGGGCTGCCACCTGCGAGGAACGAGCGGGACGCGGGGCCGCCTCACTCCCCCTGGGGCGCCGAGGTCGCCTTGAGCGCCAGCCACAGCTCCATCCGCACATCCGCGTCGTCCAGCGAACGCCCCAGGATCTCCTCCACCCGCCGCATCCGGTAGCGCAGGGTGTGGCGGTGTACTCCCAGGTCGGCGGCGGCCGCGTCCCACTGGCCGTGCCGGGCGAGCCAGGCGCGCAGCGAGGCCACCAGATCGCCGCGGCCGGTCGCGTCGTGCTCACGCAGCGCCCGCAGCAGCCCGTCCGCGAACGCGCGGACCGCGTCGTCGGCGAGCAGCGGCAGCACGGACCCGGCCGCCACGTCCTCGTGCTCGACCAGCGCACGGCCGCGCCGCCGCGCCACCGACAGCGCCTGTTCGGCCTGGCGGTAGGCGTTCGCGGCGGCGATCGGCCCGGTCGGCGCCGACAGCCCGACGGCCACCCCCTCGCCGTGGGCCGCCTCCGCCCGCCCCGCCCGGCCCCGCGCCCGCGGCTGCGCGGCGGCGCGGGCCTCGGCCTCGGCGGCGTACGCGGCACAGGCGTCCGCGGCCGCCCCGCCGTCCGCGACCAGCACGATCAGCCGGCCGCCGTCCGGGACGGCCAGCACCGCCTCACCGGTCCTCGCGGCGGCCGAGTCCATCGCATCGGCGAGCCCGTCGAGCACCCCCACGCCCCCGCCGCCCGCGGCCACGCCCGACGACGGTTCCTCACCGGCCACCGGCTCGGCGACCACCACCCGGAACGGTGCGTCCAGCAGCCCGCCGTAGAGCCGCCCCGCCACCGCCCGCGCATGGTCCGGCTCCCCCGCGAGCAGCATCTTCAGCACCGCGTCACCCAGCCGCTGCTCGGCGTCCTGCAGTGCCCGGGACCGCTCGGTGGTCAGGGTGAGCAGCGCGACCGCGGAGTGCACGGCATAGCGCCCGGCCGTGCCGAGCGGCGCACCGGTCCCCACCGCGAGCACCCCGCGGGCCCGGCGCCCGGTGCCCAGCGACTGCAGCTCGACCCGGTCATCGCCGTCGGTGTCGCTGACGACCGAGCTGGCGGGGGCGGGCCGCTCCCGCAGCCGCCCCACGTCGTCCGACAGCCGGGCCGCGCGGCGGGCCGCCCAGTCGGGAGCGGCGGCCACCACCGCACCCGACGCGTCGTAGAGCGCGGCCCAGCCGTCCAGATGAGCCGCGAGCCGGGCCAGCAGCTCGGCCGGCCCCTCGGCGCTGAGCGCCGCCCGGGTCAGCTCCCGCTGCGCCTCGAACCCCGCCGTCACCGCGCGGTACTGGTCGGCGGCGACGGCCGCCGACACCGCCTTGCTGATCGCGATGAACGGCGTCCTCCGCGGCACCCCGAGCAGCGGCAGCCCCTGCTCCCTGGCGGCCTCGACCAGCGCCTGCGGCACACCCTCGTAATTGACCCCGACCGCGAAGCCCAGCCCGACGACCCCGGCCTCCGCGACCCGCCGCACATACCTCCGGGTCGCCTCCGCGTCCTCCGCGTCCAGCTTGAGCGCGGTGATCAGCAGCAGCTCCCCGCCCTCCATGTACGGCACCGGATCGATCAGCTCACTCGCATGCGCCCAGCGCACCGGGGCCTCCAGCCGCTCCTCGCCGGCGAGCACGGTCAGCTTGAGCGCGGTGTGATTGACCAGGGAAGCCAGGGTGTGCGGCATGGGACCTTCATGACGTCGACGACTGCGAGGGACGACCGAACGACAACCGGCCACGAACCGGCCGATGACCGCTCGCCACCCGATTGTTTACGCCGCCTCGTATGAACGGCCAGTGCCGATTCTGCCTCAGCGGAGGAATCGGGGGGACCCCCACCGTCCCGGTGCGGCCACACCCGCCCCCTTCCAGGAGCCCCGCCCACGGCCCCCGGCCGGGCAGGCCGCAGCGGAGCACGGGGCACCCTCACCCCGCCCCGGCCTTCAGGACCGCAGGTCCACCAGCACCGGCGGCGCATGCTCCCCGGCCACCGAGGTCACAGACAGGACCGCATGCCCGGGCGGCACGGAATTGGCGAGATCCGATGCCGACCAGCGCTCACGCTCGACGGTGCGGACGGTGACGGCTTTGGCGGTCACGTTCTTCCCCGTGACCAGCCGACGGATGGAGTGCATGAGCTTGGTGAACGGCTCGTCGGAGACGATCTGCCGGTCGGTGACGTCCCGTGTCTCCACCCACGCCTTGCCCCACACCTCGGCGAACCGCGCCCCGTCCCAGGTGGTCACGCCCGCGAACGCCATCCGGCAGCCGACCGCACCGAGCAGCGCGCCGCGCAGCGGCTCCGGCACGTCATCCAGCGACCGCAGGGTCAGCACCGCTCCCGCATTCGCCGACCGCAGCCGCTGCAGTCCCCGCAGCGCCTCCTGGGTGATCACATGTGAGGCGTCGTCAAGCACCAGACAGGCGAAGACCGACCGGTCCGACCGGGCCACCGCGCACTCGCTGAACTGCGCCAGGACCAGCCGCGCCAGAATCCGTGAAGCCTCCGTGTGCCCGCGCTCGGGCAGGTCGATCCGTACCCGCAACGGATGATCCAGGGCGCGCAGCGACACCTGCCGCGAGCGCCCGGTCGGATCGAAGAACCCCGCGAAGACCGGCCGGTCCAACAGCGCGATCCGGTCCGCGAGCAGCACCCCGGCATCTCCCGGGCGATCCGCCTGCCGCTCCCGGGCGTCCAGCTCCCGCAGCGCGCCGTTCTCTCCGGCTGCCTCGAGCGTGGCCCGCAGCCCCGCCATCGCCTCACGCGACCCGTCCAGCAGCTCCCGCAGCTCCGCCACCCCGGGGAACCGGCCGTGCGCCACCCGGAACGGCCCCAGCAACTGCCCCAGCACGGTGGCCGCCCGCCGCACATCTCCCGCGGGCAGCGTCGCCGCCACATCCCCCACCAGCGCCTCGGCCAGCATCCCGGCCGCCTCGTCGGGATCGGTCGTTCCGCCGTACAGGTCCAGATCGCACTCCGCATCGGGGTGGCCGATCCTGATCACGGCGTCGAAGGCGTCTTCGGAGGCGGGCGCCGAGGCAGCCGTCCCGAGGGACACGACGGCGGCACGCCCGGCCAGTGCCTGGAGGCACAGGGCCTCAACCAGCGGGCGCACCAGGCGGGTTGTCTTTCCGGAACCGGGCGGACCCACCGCCAGCAGCGAGGTGCCGAGCACGTCGGGTTCGAGCGCACAGCCCGTGCCGCGCCGCTCATAGGGGTTGCGTACGTCCTCGGATGCTGTGCCGATGCGCACCTGCGAGGTGAGGAGGTCGTGCCGTGCGGTACGCGTCGTCAGATCGCGTGCGCCGGAGGGGTGCAGACACGCGGCGGCGCCGTGTTCCTGCACGCTGTCGACGAAGGCCTGAAGGCGGCCCGGCTGTGCACGGACGGACTGCCAGGCACGGCTGATCCGCGCATGATCGACGTCGTTCATGAGCCCGGACCGGGCCTCGTGCGCCAAGCGGTCGGCGGCCGCCGGAGCGCCGGCGGTACGAAGAGCGGTCCACTCGGCCTGGTCCACCGGCAGCACCCGGGCGGTGCTGTCCGCCGTCTTCCTCGCTTCGGACGCGGCACGACGGCTCGGTGGACCGTATCGACGGCGCAGCTCCGGGAGGCAGGCGAAGCGGCTGAAGACAGCCAGCAGCACACCGAGGTCGATCAGCGAGTAGCTGGTGGCGTAGTAGAAATACGACTCGTACTGCCCGGAGGCCGGCGTCAGCTTCTCCAACTGCAGCATCAGCAGGGACGAGTCGGTCGTCTGGTCGATGCACCACTGCCAGAGAAACCACACGAGCAGCAAGGTCACGGCCGCACGCGCGATCAGCTGTCCGCCGGGGAGCGAAGCGGGGTCCTTCGGCGCCAGCCACGCCGGAAGCCTGTCCCAGACCCGGTTCGCCGGCGGCGCGAGCAGCCTGCGGAACAGCGTGGGCCATCGCCCCACCCGGCCGAAGACGATGACGATCGCGCCGAGAACGAGCGCCATGTAGACGAACGACGAGATGATGTTGGCGTTGCCCGTCTTCCACGCATCGGGCAGCATCACCTCGCGCGGCCACTTCCAGTAGGGGCCGAGGTAGTCGTTCATCAGCAACGACCAGATCAGCCACGCGCACAGGAACGAAATCACGGCCCCGGCGATCAGCTGCGGCACCGCGATGTCGCGCGGCTCCTCCTTCGGCCGGGGCTTGTGCTCGAAGGCCCAGATCCCCGGCCCCGACAGGACACGCGGAGCGCTCAGCCAGGCCATGAACGGGGACTGCGGAGCGTCGCCGGCCCGGGCGGAGGTGCCGGAGCCCGGGGCCCGGTCGGCCGCGGGGGCCGGAGCGGCGAAGTGCGGCGGCGCACTGGGCCGCGGCGGCACGTCCGGGGGTGCCGCCGGCCGCGGCACCTGGTCGGAGCGGGTGTTGCGTGCGTCGTGCGTGCCCTCGGTGTCCATCCGGTGCCCCTTGTCCCCCTTGAGCCGTGGCCTGCTGCGTGGTGGTGCGGCGGCCGGGGTGGACGGCCGCTTTGCCCATTGTCATGCCCGCGCTGGTGGCCGCCGTTGCCGGGCGGGCCGTCGTTCAATCTACTGGCCGTGGGGCGTCGCTATGTCCGGTGCGGACAACGCAACACGCGCACTTCTCCCGAACGGAACATGCCAGACCCGCCCGGCCGCCCCTAGCCTGCGAGAACAACACCTTTGTACGTCCCGTTCCACCCCCAGGAGACTGCCATGACCGAACTGTCCGGAGGCCCCGCCCTCCCCCAGGAGCGTCGCGTCGTCACTGCGATTCCCGGCCCGAAGTCGCAGGAGCTGTGGGCCCGTAAGCAGGCCACGGTGGCCGGTGGCGTCGGTGCCGTGCTGCCCGTCTTCGTCAAGCGCGCGGGCGGTGGCGTCCTGGAGGACGTGGACGGCAACTCCCTGATCGACTTCGGCTCCGGCATCGCGGTGACCTCGGTCGGCAACAGCGCGGAGGCGGTCGTCCGCCGGGCCACCGCGCAGCTCCAGGCCTTCACCCACACCTGTGCCATGGTGGCGCCCTACGAGCCCTACATCGAGGTCTGTGAGCAGCTGGCCGAGCTGACGCCGGGCGACCACGCGAAGAAGTCGGCGCTGTTCAACTCGGGCGCGGAGGCCGTGGAGAACGCGGTCAAGATCGCGCGTGCGTACACCAAGCGCCAGGCGGTCGTCGTGTTCGACCACGGCTACCACGGCCGGACGAACCTGACGATGGCGCTCACCTCGAAGAACATGCCGTACAAGCACGGCTTCGGCCCGTTCGCGCCCGAGGTCTACCGCGTCCCGCTGGCCTACCCCTACCGCTGGCTGACCGGCCCGGAGAACTGCGCGCAGGAGGCCGCGGACCAGGCCATCTCGCAGATCACCAAGCAGGTCGGCGCGGAGAACGTCGCGGCGATCATCATCGAGCCGGTGCTCGGTGAGGGCGGCTTCATCGAGCCGGCCAAGGGCTTCCTCCCGGCGATCGCGAACTTCGCGAAGGAGAACGGGATCGTCTTCGTCGCGGACGAGATCCAGTCCGGCTTCTGCCGCACGGGCCAGTGGTTCGCGTGCGAGGACGAGGGCATCGTGCCCGACCTGATCACGACGGCCAAGGGCATCGCCGGTGGTCTGCCGCTGGCCGCCGTCACCGGCCGCGCCGAGATCATGGACGCCGCGCACGCCGGCGGCCTGGGCGGCACCTACGGCGGGAACCCGGTGGCCTGCGCCGCGGCGCTGGGCTCGATCGAGACCATGCGCGAGCAGGACCTGAACGCCAGGGCCCGCCGGATCGGCGAGGTCATGAAGGCCCGGCTGAACGCCATTGCCGAGAAGTACGACATCGTCGGCGAGGTCCGCGGCCGTGGCGCGATGATCGCGATCGAGCTGGTGAAGTCCGGCTCCAAGGAGCCCAACCCGGAGGCCACCGCGGCCCTCGCCAAGGCCTGCCACCAGGAGGGCCTGCTGGTGCTGACGACCGGCACGTACGGCAATGTGCTGCGCTTCCTGCCGCCGCTGGTCATCGGTGAGGACCTGCTCAACGAGGGCCTGGACATCCTCGAAGGCGCCTTCGCCGCCCTCTGAGCGGCACCCACCGCGCTCGCGGGAGGGACTCCGGCACGGCCCGGGGCACGGCTCATGCCGCGCCCCGGGCCGTGCCCCGTTCCGGACCGGTGTGAGTCCCTTTCCGCCCCCCTTTCCGCCCCCGATCTGTCCGCCTTTCTGCCCTCATTTCTGCATGGACGCGCGTAGCTGGAGACATGGCGTGAAGAAGATGTGCGGGGCCGATGGCGGCCGGGTGATGCGCCTGTCGGGTGCGCTCCCCGTGCCGTACGGTTTCTGCAGATGAGAGAAACACCCCGCTCGCAGGGGACTGCGGGCGACGCCCGGTCGGCGCTTCCCCGGCTCCGATCAGGCCGTGCCCTCGCGCACAACACCGGAACCCCCGGTTCCGGGAATCCTCACCGATCGGATGTCCGCCCGCCCCATACCCCCCGGGGCGCGCGGGACACCGGTCAGCGCGGCCGCCTCGGAACCACCCCCCCTGTTCCGAGGCGGCCGACCCTTTTCCCGGGCTCCGGCGGCCCGTCCGATGGCCCGTCCGGCGGCGGCCTCCGGCGCTTCTCCCCGTGGTGGATCTGTCTGGCCGGTGTGCTGCTCTTTGCCGCGCTCACCTGGCAGGTGGCGGACCACGGCCCGCTGCGCACCCTCGACGAACGGTTCGGCCGCGCCGTCGCCGCCAGTGATCTCCCCGTCGGGCCCGCCGAGTTCTGTGCCGATCTCGGCAATACGGCCGTGGCGCTGCCGGTGTTGTGTGTGGTGATGCTGTGGGCGGGGTGGCAGGGGTGGCGCGGCCGGAGCCAGGAGGCGTCCGACGAGGGTGCTCCGGTGCGGTGGTGGCTGCCGCCGCTCGCCGCCGGCCTCGCCCTGGCCGCGGTGCCCGCACTGGTCGTCCCGCTCAAACTGTGGCTCGCCCGGCCGGGCCCGCCGCAGATGGCGGGCGGTGCGCACGACGGCTTCTATCCGTCGGGCCATGGCGCCACGGCGGCGGTGGCGTACGGCGTGGCCGCGCTGTTGGTGCTCCGCGGCCTGCGGCGGACGCGGACGGGCCGCCCCGCCGCAGGCCCCGTCATGCCGACGGTGATCGCCGCGATGGCGCTGCTCAACGCGGCCGTCGGCCTCGGTCTGGTGCGTCGCGGCTATCACTGGCCGCTGGACGTGGCCGGCAGCTGGTGTCTGGCCGGGGTGCTGCTCGCGGTGTGGTGTGCGGTGTGCGACCGGTGGTCGGGGACGGGCGGCGGGCGGGCACCGGGGCGCTGATACGCGCACGGGGGCGGGCGGCTTCCCGGCCGTCCGCCCCCTGTGCCGGGCGTCAGCTGTCGAAGCCCAGCCCCACCTTGTCCATGGCCTTCAGCCACAGGTTGCGGCGGCCGCCCCGGGTGTCGGCCTGGGTCATCGACCACTGGGTGATCCCGATGCCGGCCCAGCGCAGCGGCTCGGGCGGGAACGGCAGCGGCTTGCTGCGGACCATCTCCAGCTCCGTACGCTCGGTGCGCTCACCGGACAGCAGGTCGAGCATCACCTCGGCGCCGAAGCGGGTGGACCCCACGCCGAGGCCGGTGTATCCGGCGGCGTAGGCGACCCGGCCGGCGTGCGCGGTGCCGAAGAACGCGGAGAAGCGGGAGCAGGTGTCGATGGCGCCGCCCCAGGTGTGGGTGAAGCGGAGCCCCTCCAACTGCGGGAAGCAGCGGAAGAAGTGCCGGGCGAGCTTCTCGTAGGTGGCCGGGTGGTGGTCGTACTCGGCCCGCACACCGCCGCCGTAGCGGTAGACGATGTCGTAGCCGCCCCACAGGATGCGGTTGTCGGCGGTGATGCGGAAGTAGTGGAAGTGGTTGTTCGAGTCCGACAGGCCCTGGCGGTTCTTCCAGCCGATGGCGGCGAGCTGTTCGTCCGAGAGCGGCTCGGTCATCAGGGCGTGGTCGTAGACCGGAACGATGTACGGGCGGACCCGCTTGACCAGGGACGGGAACGCGTTGGTGCCGAGCGCGACATGGCGGGCGAAGACCCGGCCGTAGGGCGTGCGGACGGCCATGCCGGTGCCGTCGGAGGCGAGGCCGGTGGCCGGGGTGCGCTCGTAGATGCGGACGCCGAGGCCGAGGCATGCCTGCTTCAGGCCCCAGGCGAGACGGGCCGGGTTGAGCATGGCGACGCCGTTGCGGTCCCACAGTCCGGCGCGGAAGGTCGGCGAGTCGACCTGGGCGCGCAGCTCGTCCTCGTCGAGGAAGGTGTGCCGGTCCAGGCCGACTTTGGCGGCGTCCTCGGCGAACTCCCGGAGTTCGGCGATCTGGTGGGGCTCGGTGGCGATGTCGATCTCGCCGGTGCGCTCGAAGGCACAGTCGATGTCGTAGCGGGCGACGGCCTCCTCGATGGCGTCGAGGTTGCGGATGCCGAGCTCTTCGAGGGTGGCGAGTTCACCGGGCCAGCGGGCCAGGCCGTTGCCGAGGCCGTGGGTGAGGGAGGCGGCGCAGAAACCGCCGTTGCGTCCGGAGGCCGCCCAGCCGATCTCGGCGCCCTCGACGAGGACGACCTCGCGCTCGGGGTCACGTTCCTTGGCGATCAGCGCGGTCCACAGGCCCGAGTAACCGCCGCCGACGACCAGCAGATCGCAGGTCTCGTCACCGACGAGGGCTGGCCGGGCGGCCGGCCGGTCCGGGTCGGCCAGCCAGAAGGGGATGGGTTCGGCGTCCGCGAGCGCATGCGCGGCGGACGGGGTCATGGCAGCTCGTGCCATGGTTCTCAGCTCCTCTTGCTCCTTTTGCGGGCCCCGGCCAGCTGGCCGACGACTACACACAACACAGCGACCAGGAACATCGCCGTGCCGATGACGTTGATCTGAACGGGCGTGCCACGCTGCGCCGAGCCCCAGACGAACATGGGGAAGGTCACGGTGGAGCCGGCGTTGAAGTTGGTGATGATGAAGTCGTCGAAGGACAGGGCGAAGGAGAGCAGCGCGCCGGACGCGATGCCGGGCGCGGCGATCGGCAGGGTCACCCGCAGGAAGGTCTGGAGCGGCGAGGCGTAGAGGTCCTGGGCGGCCTGTTCCAGACGCGGGTCCATGCTCATCACCCGGGCCTTGACGGCGGTGACGACGAAGCTCAGACAGAACATGATGTGCGCGATGAGGATCGTCCAGAAGCCGAACTGGATGCCCATGTTGAGGAAGAGGGTCGCCAGCGAGGCGGCCATGACGACCTCGGGCATCGCCATCGGCAGGAAGATCAGGGTGTTGACGCCGGAGCGCGCCCGGAAGCGGTAGCGGGCCAGCGCGAAAGCGATCATGGTGCCGAGGACGGTCGCGCCGACGGTGGCCCACAGCGCGATCTGCAGGCTCAGGCCCAGCGAACCGCACAGGTCGGCGACGCCGCACGGATCGGTCCAGGCGTCCGTGGAGAAGCGCTGCCACTGGTAGTTGAAGCGGCCGTTGGGCTTGTTGAAGGAGAAGACCATCACGACGATGTTGGGCAGGATCAGATAGCCCAGCGTGCACAGGCCCGCGATCGCGATGATGTTGCGGCGCAGCCAGCGCAGGCCCCGGTTCGGGGCGCGGACCGCGGTGGCTTCGGTGGTCCCGTGGACGGCCATCAGACCAGATCCTCCGTCCCCGACTTGCGGATGTAGAGCGTGACCATGGCGAGGATGGCCGCCATGAGGATGAAGGAGAGGGCGGCGGCGGTCGGGTAGTCCAGGACCCGCAGGAACTGCGACTGGATGACGTTGCCGATCATCTTCTGGTCGGTGGAGCCCAGCAGTTCGGCGTTGATGTAGTCACCGGCGGCCGGGATGAAGGTGAGCAGGGTGCCGGCGACGACACCGGGCATCGACAGCGGGAAGGTCACCCGGCGGAAGGTGGTGGCCGGGCGGGCGTAGAGGTCCCCGGCGGCCTCGTGGAGGCGCGGGTCGATGCGCTCCAGCGAGGTGTAGAGCGGCAGCACCATGAACGGCAGGAAGTTGTAGGTCAGTCCGCAGACCACGGCGAGCGGGGTGGCCAGCACCCGCTGTCCCTCGGTGAGGCCCAGCCAGCTGGTGACGTCCAGGACGTGCAGCGAGTTCAGGAGGCCGACGACCGGTCCGCCGTCGGCCAGGATCGTCTTCCAGGCGAGCGTACGGATCAGGAAGCTGGTGAAGAACGGGGCGATGACCAGGATCATCACGACATTGCGCCAGCGGCCTGCCTTGAAGGCGATGAGATAGGCCAGCGGGTAACCCAGGAGCAGACAGAGCGCGGTGGCGGTGGCGGCGTAGCCCACCGAGCGGAGGAACTGCGGCCAGTATTCGCCGAGCGCGTCCCAGTACGTCGCGAAGTGCCAGGTGACCTTGAAGCCCTCTTCGAGGGAGCCGGTCTGGATCGAGGTCGACGCCTGGTAGACGAGCGGGGCGGCGAAGAAGACGACCAGCCACAGGATGCCGGGCAGCAGCAGCCAGTAGGGGACGAGCCGTTTGCGGGCGGGGGTCCTGCGCACCTCCAGGGGCGCGGCCTCGGCCGCTCCGTCGGGTGGCGCGGGCGTCTCGGTGGTGGTCACGCGGCCTCCTCGTCGAGGTCCGCGCCGGCCTGGATGTCCTGGGCGGCGTCGAGGCCGAAGGTGTGCGCCGGGCTCCAGTGCAGGACGGTCTCGGCGCCGGGGACGAGGCGCCCGTCGCGCTCGACGTTCTGCTCGTAGACGGCGAGTTCGCCCAGGCCCGGCACCGTGACGACGTACTGGGTGGAGACGCCGATGAAGCTGGCGTCCTTGATGCGGCCGGGCAGCCGGTTGCGGCCGTCGGTGACCGAGTCGGCGTCGTCGGCGTGCGTCAGGGAGACCTTCTCGGGCCGTACCCCGGCCAGCACCTTCTCGCCCTTGCGGGCCGAGGCGCTGCACCGTGCGGCGGGCAGCCGCAGTGTGGCGTCCGCGGCCTTGAGGAGCAACTCGCCATGCTGACGGTCGCCGGCCTCGACGACCTCGGCCTCGATGAGGTTGGAGGTGCCCAGGAAGTTGGCGACGAAGGTGGTGGCGGGGTTCTCGTAGAGGTCGGCGGGGGCGCCGAGCTGTTCGACCCGGCCGCCGTTCATCACGGCCACGGTGTCGGCCATCGTCATGGCCTCCTCCTGGTCGTGGGTGACATGCACGAAGGTGATGCCGACCTCGGTCTGGATGCGCTTGAGCTCCAGCTGCATCTGGCGGCGCAGCTTGAGGTCGAGGGCGCCGAGCGGCTCGTCGAGCAGCAGCACCTGTGGGTGGTTGATCAGCGCGCGGGCGACCGCGACGCGCTGCTGCTGGCCGCCGGAGAGCTGCTGCGGCTTGCGGCGCGCCATCGGGCCGAGCTGGACCAGGTCGAGCATCTCCTCGACCTGCTTCTTGACGGACCTGATGCCGCGGCGGCGCAGACCGAAGGCGACGTTCTCGTAGATGTCCAGGTGCGGGAAGAGCGCGTAGTTCTGGAAGACGGTGTTGACCTGGCGCTTGTACGGCGGCAGGACGGTGACGTCCTGGCCGGACAGCTCGACGGTGCCGGTGGTGGGCTCCTCCAGCCCGGCGATCATGCGCAGAGTGGTCGTCTTGCCGCAGCCCGAGGCGCCCAGGAGCGCGAAGAAGGAGCCCGCGGGGACGGTCAGGTCGAGCGGATGGACGGCGGTGAAGGAGCCGTAGGTTTTGCTTATCCCGTGGAGGCGGACGTCGCCGCCGCTGCTCTGGGGGGTCGCGGTGTGGGTCATGTCGGTCGTCCCGTGGGTCGGAGGGCGAAGCGGCTCGGGCAGGCCTGTGAGGTGGGGGCTCAGGCGCCGGTGAGGTCGGAGAACTTCTGCGTGAACGCCTTGTTCTCCTTGGCGGACAGGGCGCGGAAGGAGTGGGACCTCTCGGCCATGTCCTTGTCCGGAATGATCAGCGGGTTGTCGGCCGCCTTCTTGTCGATCTTGGCGAGTTCCTCGCGTACGCCCTCCACGGGGCAGACGTAGTTGATGTACGCCGCGATCTTCGCCGCCACCTTCGGCTCGTAGAAGTAGTCGATGAGCCGTTCGGCGTTCTCCTTGTGGCGGGCCTTGTTCGGCACCATGAGGTTGTCGCTGGACGTCATGTAGCCGGCCTCGGGGATGGCGAAGCCGATGTCCGGGTTGTCGTTCTGGAGCTGGACGACATCGCCCGCCCAGGCCACACAGGCGGCGAGGTCGCCCTTGTCCAGGTCGGTGGTGTAGTCGTTGCCGGTGAAGCGGCGGATCTGCTTGGAGTCCACGCCCTTCTGAATCCGGGCGATGGCCGCGTCGAAGTCGTCCGCGGTGCAGTCCTCGGGCCGTTTGCCCATGTCCAGGAGGGTCAGTCCGACGCTGTCGCGCATCTCGGAGAGGAAGCCGACCCGGCCCTTGAGCTTCGGGTCCTCCAGCAGCTGGCTGATCGAGTCGACCTTGCGGCCCCCGGTGGCCTTCTTGTTGTACGCGATGATCGCCGGGATGCCCTGCCAGGGGTAGGAGTGCGCGCGGCCCGGGTCCCAGGCGGGGCTGCGGAACTGCGGCGAGAGATTGGCGTAGGCGTGCGGCAGGTTGGCCGGGTCCAGCGACTCGATCCAGCCGAGGGAGATCATCCGCGCGCACATCCAGTCGGTGAGCACGATCAGATCCCGGCCGGTGTCCTGGCCCGCCGCGAGCTGTGCCTGGATCTTGCCGAAGAACTCGTCGTTGTCGTTGATGTCCTCGGTGTATTTGACGGCGATGCCGGTGCGCTTGGTGAAGCGCTCCAGGGTCGGCCGGTGCTTGCCGTCGTCACTGACGTCCATGTACTCGGTCCAGTTGGAGAAACTGATCCGCTTCTCCGCCGAGGAGTGGTCCGCGGAACGGCCGGCGTCCGTACGGCCCGCGGGCGGGATTCCGCAGGCCGACAGCGCACCGAGCCCGCCGATCGTGGCCGCCATGGCACCGCTCGCACGCAGCAGCGAGCGGCGGGTCATGGCGAGCCGACCGTCGGTCAGGCTACGGCGCATGGCGGCGAGTTCGGCCGGGGACAGGGGTTCGGGCTGCTCGTGGTGCTCCATGCGCAGTGCCCTTTCAGGGGTGAGCCCGGCGCTCGGCCGGTGGTGACGATGCCGCGCGGCGCTGGCCGCTGGGTGGGCCCATGGGGTGGGACCGGTGGGGGGCTCGGTGGTGCTCGGCGGGGAGGGTCCCTTACGGGCGGTCCCCGAAGATCGTGCGGTGCCAGTCCTTCCGCACGACCGCGGTGTTGTCGTACATGACGTGCTTGACCTGCGTGTACTCCTCGAAGGAGTAGGCCGACATGTCCTTGCCGAAGCCGGATGCCTTGGCGCCGCCGTGCGGCATCTCGCTGATGATCGGGATGTGGTCGTTGACCCAGACACAGCCCGCGTTGATCTCGCGGGTGGCGCGGCCGGTGCGGTAGACGTCCCGGCTCCAGGCGGAGGCGGCCAGCCCGTAGGGGGTGTCGTTGGCCAGCGCGATGCCCTCGTCGTCGCTGTCGAAGGGCAGCACGACCAGCACCGGACCGAAGATCTCGGACTGCACGATCTCGCTGTCCTGTGCGGCCCCGGCGATCAGCGTCGGCCGGTAGTAGGCGCCCTTGGCCAGCTCGCCGCCGGGTGCCTCGCCACCGGTGACGACGGTGGCGTAGCCACGCGCCCGGTCGACGAAACCGGCCACCCGGTCGCGCTGGGTGTGCGAGATCAGCGGGCCCAGGTCGGTGGACGGGTCGAAGGGGTCGCCGAGCCGTACGGTCGCCATCAGGTCGGCGACGCCGCTGACGAAGGCGTCGTAGAGCGGGCGCTGGACGTAGGCGCGGGTGGCGGCGGTGCAGTCCTGGCCGGTGTTGATCAGCGATCCGGCGACCGCTCCATGGACGGCGGCCTCCAGATCCGCGTCGTCGAAGACCACGAAGGGGGCCTTGCCGCCGAGTTCGAGGTGCAGCCGCTTGACCGTGCCGGTCGCAATCTCGGCGACCCGCTTGCCGACGGCCGTCGAGCCGGTGAAGGAGGTCATCGCGACGGAGGGGTGGCCGACGAGGCGCTCACCGGCGTCCCGGCCCGCCCCGGAGACGATGTTGAGCACCCCGTCGGGCAGGCCGGCGCGCTGGGCGGCCTGGGCGAACAGCAGCGAGGTGAACGGGGTGATCTCGGCCGGCTTGAGGACGATGGTGTTGCCCGCGGCGATGGCCGGCAGCACCTTCCAGGCGGCCATCTGCAGCGGATAGTTCCACGGGGCGATGGAGCCGACGACGCCGAGGGGCTCACGGCGGATGACGGAGGTGTGGTCGGCGCTGTATTCGCCGGCCGCCTTGCCCTCCAGATGGCGGGCGGCCCCCGCGAAGAAGGCGGCGTTGTCGATCGAGCCCGGTACGTCGAACTCGTTGCTGAGCTTGATCGGCTTTCCGCAGTTCAGCGATTCCGCGTAGGCGAGATCGGCCGCGTCCTCGGCGAGCGCGGCGGCGAAACGGTGCAGGGTGTCGGAGCGCTCCCCCGGGGTGGCGCCGCCCCACTCCGGGAACGCCTGCCGGGCGGCCTCCACGGCCGCGTCGACATCCGCCGTTCCCGCGAGTTCATAGGAGTACACCGTCTCGCCGGTCGCCGGGTCCACGACGTCCTGGGTACGGCCGGAGCTGCCGCCGCGGAGACTGCCTGCGATGAATTGCGCGCCCTCGGCGAACCGCTCGGTGACATCGAATCGGTGATCCATGGTGCTCTCCTCCGCCGGGCGCCGGGGCCGCTCAGCGGCTCTTCCTGGCGTAGCTATTTCCGGAATCGATGGCTGATCTTGACAGAGGAGAGGAGCCTCAACAAGGGATTCCGTTGTTGCCTTTTGGTTACGCGACGGATTCTGCGATTTCATGCTCAGGGGCCCCGACACGTTGTCAGTGCCCGCTGACAGAATCCCGGCATGATGCACGACGGCACGGGGATCACCACGGGGGACACCGCCGGGCGCACCGCGGACGGACCGCGCTCGGTCGAGGAAGTGCAGTGGGCCGCCGCCCGCGGGAAGCCGGTCAAATACGTCTATTTCTGGGGCCACAGTCCTCGCCGCGACGGCGGGCTCGGCGCGAGCTGCTTCAGCCAGTGGTGGCCCGCCCCCTTCACGGTCGACGGCGCCCGGTACGCCACCGCGGAGCACTGGATGATGGCCGGCAAGGCCCGGCTGTTCAGTGATGCGGAGGCGGAGCGGCGCGCGATCGCGGCGACCCACCCCAAGCAGGCCAAGGACGCCGGGCGCCGGGTCCGCGGCTTCGACGAGGAGACCTGGCAGCGGCACCGCTTCGGCCTGGTCGTCGAGGGCAGCGTCCAGAAGTTCGGCCAGGACGCCGCGTTGCGCGAGTACCTGCTCGGCACGAACTCCCGGGTGCTGGTCGAGGCCAGTCCGCTGGACCGCATATGGGGCATCGGCCTCGCCGCCGACGACGAACGGGCCGCTGACCCGGCACGCTGGCGGGGTCTGAACCTGCTGGGCTTCGCGCTGATGGCGGCCCGGCAGCGGCTGCGGGAAGAGGCCGGAGCGGCGTCGTAGGACAGCCGTGGGCCCGGCCGGGCGCGGGAGGGATTCCGCGGACCGGCACCCCCGGCCACCCGCGCCCCGCTTAGCATGGCCAGGCCGTTCCCCGCACCCCGGCGCACCCTTTGACCAGGAGGAACCGTTGTCCGATCTCGATGCCTTCATCGCGGGCCTGCCCAAGGCGGAGCTGCACGTCCACCATGTCGGATCGGCCTCACCGCGCATCGTCTCCGAGCTGGCGGCGCGGCACCCCGACTCCGCCGTCCCCACCGACCCCGAAGCGCTGGCCGACTACTTCACCTTCCGCGACTTCGCGCACTTCATCGAGGTCTATCTCTCCGTCGTGGACCTGATCCGCGATGCCGAGGACGTCCGGCTGCTGACGTACGAGGTCGCCCGGGACATGGCGCGGCAGCAGATCCGCTACGCCGAGCTGACCCTCACCCCCTTCAGCTCGACCCGCCGCGGCATCCCCGACGCCGCGTTCGTCGAGGCCATCGAGGACGCCCGCAAGGCGGCGGAGTCGGAGCTGGGCGTGGTGCTGCGCTGGTGCTTCGACATCCCCGGGGAGGCGGGCCTGGAGGCCGCGGAGGAGACCGCCAGGATCGCCTGTGGACTGCAGCCCGAGGGCCTGGTCTCATTCGGTCTCGGCGGCCCGGAGATCGGGGTGCCGCGCCCGCAGTTCAAGCCGTACTTCGACCGTGCCCGCGCGGTCGGTCTGCACTCCGTACCGCACGCCGGGGAGACCACCGGCCCCGGCACGATCTGGGACGCCCTCAACGAGCTGGGCGCCGAGCGCATCGGCCATGGCACCAGCGCCACCCAGGATCCCCGGCTGCTGGCCCATCTCGCCGAGCACCGCATCCCGCTGGAGGTCTGCCCCACCTCCAACATCGCCACCCGCGCGGTGCGCACCCTGGAGGAGCACCCCCTCAAGGAGATGGTCGGGGCGGGCGTGCTGGTCACCATCAACAGCGATGACCCGCCGATGTTCGGCACGGACCTCAACACCGAATACGCCGTCGCCGCCCGGCTGCTGGGGCTGGACCCCACGGGCCTGGCCGCCCTGGCCAAGAACGCCGTCGAGGCCTCCTTCATGGACGCGCCGGCCAAGGCCCGCCTGTCGGCCGAGATCGACGCGTACACGACGTCGTGGCACTGAGCATCACGCAGCACGCCCTCACGCAGCACGAGGGAACCGACTACTCTCCGTAATCGTTGCCGGGATATGAAGGAGGCGCCTCACGGCAGAGCACACCGCACGGCCGGCGCAGTCGGCGCGCTCACAGCCCCACGATCGCGTTCCACTCCTTGGCGAATGCGGTCCGCTCCTTCGACGTGATGTCGCGGGCGATGACCAGCCGCTTGCGCATCGCGTCATCGGGGAAGATCAGCGGGTCCTCAGCGAGTGCGGCACGCTCCTTGTCCCTGGAGGAGGCGAGGACCTCACGCGCGGCCGGTACGGGGCAGACATAGTTGACCCAGGCGGCCAGGTCCGCGGCCACCTCCGGGCGGTAGTAGTAGTCGATCAGTCGCTCGGCGCTGCGCTTGTGCTCGGCGAGGTTGGGGATCAGCAGGCTCTCCGCCCAGAGTTCCGCGCCCTCCTGCGGCACCACGAACTCGATGTCCGGGTTGTCCGCCTGGAGCTGGATCACATCGCCCGAGTAGGCCTGGGCGGCGAGCACATCCCCGGAGTCCAGGTCCTTGATGTAGTCGTTGCCGGTGAACCGCCTGATGTGGCCCTTGCTCACGAGGCGGCGGATCTGGTCGGTCATCCGGTAGAAGTCGTCGGCCGTCCAGCGGGTGATGTCCACCCCGTTGCCCTGCATGAGCATGGCGAATGATTCATCGAGCCCGGAGAGCAGGGTGACCCGGCCGCGCAGATCGTCCTTCCACAGGTCGGCGGTGTGCTTGATCTCCCGGCCGAGCTTCTTGCGGTTGTAGGCGATACCGGTGATCCCGGACTGCCAGGGCACGGAGTGCTTGCGGCCGGGGTCGAAGTGCGGGGTGCGCAGCAGCGGATCGAGATGCCGGGCGACGTGCGGCTGGACGGCGCGGTCCATCTCCTGCACCCAGCCCAGCCGGACGAACCGGGCGCACATCCAGTCGCTGATGACGATCAGGTCGCGGCCGGTGCTCTGGTGGTTCATCAGCGCCGGGCTGATCTTGCCGAAGAACTCGTCGTTGTCGTTGATCTCCTCGGTGTACGTGACGGAGATCCCGGTGCGCCGCGCGAAGGCGTCAAGGGTGGGGCGACGCTGCTTGTGCTGGTCGTCGACGTCGATGTAGAGCGGCCAGTTGGCGAAGACGAGCGTGCGGTCCCGTGCCGAACGGTCCGGGCCTCCGCGGTCCGCCGCCTCGACATAGGCCGGCGGCACCCCGCATCCGGTCATGGCGGCCAGCGCCCCCGTCACACCCAGTCCGCCCATACCCCGGAGCAGCGCCCGCCGCGAAAGATCAGCCATGGCGAGCACTCTCACGCGCCGCGGGCGGAGGCGGCAAGAGACAGAGCGTCAGTTGCCGGGCCTCCGCCCGCGACGGTGTGTCGAGCGTGGCGCCCGACGGGAGTGGATCCCCCGGCTCAGCCGTCGAGGGAGGTCATCACGTGCTTGATCCGGGTGTAGTCGTCGAAGCCGTAGGCCGAAAGGTCCTTGCCGTAACCGGACTTCTTGAATCCGCCGTGCGGCATCTCGGCGACCAGCGGGATGTGGGTGTTGATCCACACACAGCCGAAGTCGAGGCTCTTGGACATCCGCATGGCGCGGGCGTGGTCCTTGGTCCACACCGAGGACGCCAGGGCGTACTCGACGCCGTTGGCCCACTCCACGGCCTGCTTCTCGTCGCTGAAGGACTGGACGGTGATGACCGGGCCGAAGACCTCCTGCTGGACGATCTCGTCGTCCTGCTTGAGGCCCGAGACGACGGTCGGGGCGAAGAAGTAGCCCTTGTCGCCGACCTGTTCGCCGCCCGCCTCGATCTTGGCGTGCGCGGGCAGCCGCTCGATGAAGCCCTTGACCTGCTTGAGCTGGTTGGCGTTGTTCAGCGGGCCGTAGAGCACGTCCTCGTCGTCGACCGCACCGGTCTTGGTCTCCGAGGCGGCCTTGGCCAGCGCGGCGACGAACTCGTCGTGGATGGCCTCGTGGACGAGGACACGGGTGGCGGCCGTACAGTCCTGGCCGGCGTTGAAGTAGCCGGCGACCGAGATGTCCTCGACGGCCTTGGGGATGTCGGTGTCCTCGAAGACGACGACCGGCGCCTTGCCGCCCAGCTCCAGGTGGACCCGCTTGAGGTCCTTGGACGCGGACTCGGCGACCTGCATACCGGCGCGTACCGAACCGGTGATCGAGGCCATCGCCGGGATCTTGTGCTCGACCATCAGACGGCCGGTCTCACGGTCACCGCAGATGACGTTGAACACGCCGCGGGAGTGGCCGAGTTCGTCCAGCACGCTGCCGATGATGTCGGCGATCAGCACCGTGGAGGCCGGGGTGGTGTCGGACGGCTTGATGACGACGGTGTTGCCCGCGGCCAGCGCCGGGGCGAACTTCCACACGGCCATCATCATCGGGTAGTTCCACGGCGCGACCTGGGCGCAGACGCCGACCGGCTCGCGGCGGATGATGGAGGTGAAGCCTTCCATGTACTCGCCGGCCGCGCGGCCTTCGAGCATCCGGGCGGCACCCGCGAAGAAGCGGATCTGGTCCACCATCGGCGGGATTTCCTCGGACCGTACGAGCGCGACCGGCTTGCCGCAGTTCTCCGACTCGGCGGCGATCAGCTCCTCCGCCCGCTCCTCGAAGCGGTCGGCGATCTTCAGCAGGACCTTCTGGCGCTCGGCCGGGATCAGGTCACGCCAGGCGGGGAACGCGGCCTCGGCGGCAGCCATCGCGGCGTCCACGTCGGCGGTGGCCGAGAGCGGGGCCGTGGCGTACGCCTCACCCGTAGCGGGGTTGACCACCTCCGTGGTCCGCCCGTCGGCGGCGTCCCGGAACTCCCCGTCGATGTAGTTGCGCAGACGACGCAGTGCGGTGGTCACTGTGCGCCCCCTTCAGTCAGAAGTCTGGTGGTTTGGACATCCACCCTAGCCATGGTTCCCACGTTTTCAACACACCCAACACCCGGGAACAACGGAATCAGTGAAATTTCGATCGCGACACGACTAATTTCATCGCTTTGGGGTTGCAAGACAGACGAGGCTCGTGCACAGTGAACGGCGTGGCTCCCCGTAACGGTCATGACAGAACCGGCACCCCGTCGATCGACTCCGTCTCCCTGGCGATCATCGAGCAGCTCCAGGAGGACGGGCGCCGTCCGTATGCCGCGATCGGCAAGGCCGTCGGCCTGTCCGAAGCGGCGGTACGCCAGCGCGTACAGAAACTGCTCGACCAAGGCGTGATGCAGATCGTCGCGGTCACCGACCCCCTCACGGTCGGTTTCCGGCGGCAGGCAATGGTCGGCATCAACGTCGAAGGTGACCTCGACCCCGTGGCCGACGCCCTGACGACCATGGAAGAGGTCGAGTACGTCGTCATGACGGCAGGCTCCTTCGATCTCATCATCGAGATCGTCTGCGAGGACGACGACCACCTTCTGGAAATGATCAACAAGCGGATCCGCACGCTTCCCGGCGTCCGATCCACCGAGAGCTTCGTTTACCTCAAGCTCCGGAAGCAGACCTACACCTGGGGAACGAGATAGCAATGAGCGGCGACCTCTCCAAGACGGCATACGACCACCTGTGGATGCACTTCACCCGCATGTCGTCGTACGAGAATGCCCCCGTGCCCACGATCGTGCGCGGTGAGGGCACCAACATCTACGACGACAAGGGCAAGCGCTACATCGACGGCCTCGCCGGCCTCTTCGTGGTCAATGCCGGCCACGGCCGGGTCGAGCTCGCCGAGACCGCCTACAAGCAGGCCCAGGAGCTGGCCTTCTTCCCCGTGTGGTCCTACGCCCACCCCAAGGCGGTGGAGCTCGCCGAGCGGCTGGCCAACGAGGCCCCCGGCGACCTCAACAAGGTCTTCTTCACCACCGGTGGCGGCGAGGCCGTCGAGACCGCCTGGAAGCTGGCCAAGCAGTACTTCAAGCTCGTCGGCAAGCCGATGAAGCACAAGGTGATATCCCGCGCGGTGGCCTACCACGGCACTCCGCAGGGCGCCCTGTCCATCACCGGTCTGCCGGGTCTGAAGGCCCCCTTCGAGCCGCTGGTCCCCGGCGCGCACAAGGTCCCGAACACCAACATCTACCGCGCCCCGATCCACGGCGACGACCCCGAGGCCTTCGGCCGCTGGGCCGCCGACCAGATCGAGCAGCAGATCCTCTTCGAGGGCCCGGAGACCGTCGCCGCGGTCTTCCTGGAGCCGGTGCAGAACGCCGGCGGCTGCTTCCCGCCGCCCCCCGGCTACTTCCAGCGGGTCCGCGAGATCTGCGACCAGTACGACGTGCTGCTCGTCTCCGACGAGGTCATCTGCGCCTTCGGCCGCCTCGGCACGACGTTCGCCTGTGACAAGTTCGGCTACGTCCCGGACATGATCACCTGCGCCAAGGGCATGACCTCGGGCTACTCCCCGATCGGCGCCTGCATCATCTCCGACCGCCTGGCCGAGCCGTTCTACAAGGGCGACAACACCTTCCTGCACGGCTACACCTTCGGTGGCCACCCGGTCTCCGCGGCCGTCGGTGTCGCCAACCTCGACATCTTCGAGCGCGAGGGCCTCAACAAGCACGTCCTCGACAACGAGGGCAACTTCCTGAGCACCCTGCAGAAGCTGCACGACCTGCCGATCGTCGGCGACGTCCGCGGCAACGGCTTCTTCTACGGCATCGAGCTCGTCAAGGACAAGAACACCAAGGAGTCCTTCAACGAGGAGGAGACCGAGCGCGTCCTGTACGGCTTCCTCTCCAAGGCGCTGTACGACAACGGTCTCTACTGCCGCGCCGACGACCGTGGCGACCCGGTCATCCAGCTCGCCCCGCCGCTGATCGCCGACCAGTCGGTCTTCGACGAGATCGAGCAGATTCTGCGCACGGTCCTCACCGAGGCCTGGACCAAGCTCTGACCCTCGCGGCACCTCCCGGCCCACTCGTACACAATTGAATATCCAGCGGCTCAGATTCACTCACTTCAAGCCATACGAGTGAATCTGGGCCGTTGTGCTGCCAAGCGGCGAATACCGGGGGTCACCAATCCTTACCGTGCTTGTGACCGATACCCTCCATGGTCGTTCACCCGGTCGGGGGAACGACTCGACGCCTACAACAAGAGGTGCGCAGATGGTGGCCCCGCCTGACAACGACGTTCTCTGGGCCCGCGGCCTGCACCACGCGTACGGCGGCACCTCCGCCCTCGCCGGAGTCTCCGTCGGCGTCCGCGAGGGCGAGATCCTCGCCGTCACCGGCCCGCGCGGCAGTGGTAAGTCCACCCTCCTGAAATGTCTCTCCGGTCAACTCGTCCCGGCCGAGGGCGAGGTCTGGTTCAACAGCGCCCCCGTGCACACCCTCTCCTCCCCCAGCCGCGAACGGCTGCGTCTGGACCGGTTCGGCTGGATCGACACCGAACCGCACCTCGTCGGCGAACTCACCGCCTGGGAGAACGCCGCCCTCCCCCTCCTGCTCCGCGGCACCGGCACCCGCTCCGCCAAGCACACCGCCATCGAATGGCTGGACCGCCTCGACGTCGGCATGTGCGCGAGCCGCCGCCCCTCGCAGCTCGACCAGTCCCAGCGCCAGCGCATCGCCATCGCCCGCGCCCTCGCCACCACCCCCCAGGTGCTGTTCGCCGACGAGCCGACCGCCCCGCTGCACCGCGCCGACGGCACGCAGGTGCTGCGCACCCTCACCACCGCGGCCCGCTCGCACCAGATCACCGTGGTCCTGGCGACCCATGACCCCGATGTCGCCACGCTGGCCGACCGGTCCCTCGCGCTCCTGGACGGCCACCAGTCGAGCGGCGCACCCGCCGGCACCGGTTCCTCCGATGAGGAAAGCAGGGCAGCGTGCTCGCTCTCCGTCTAGCCCGCGGCTCTCACCCCCTCGTCCTGCTGCGCCGCCTCTCCGTCACCGCCGCGGCAGCGGGCACCGGCTTCCTCCTGCTCTCCACCGTTGGCCATGCCGCCGGTCACCCGTCCGCGGCCGACGAGTCCTTGGTGCGCCTGCTGTGGTGCGCGGCCCCGCTCGCGGCCACCGCCCAGTTCGCGGTGTCCACGGCGCGTACGGACCCCGCCGCCCGTCTCCAGCGCGGGATGACCGCCGCCGGTCTGGGCCCGCTCCGTCTCACCCTGCTCGCCACCGCCTCTACCGCCCTGACCTGCTTCCTCGGCGTCCTGCTGTCCCTGCTGGTGTTCTTCCGGCTCCGCGGCGACCTCGGCCGCCCGTCCTCCCTCGGTATCGACGCCGACCTGCTCGGTGCCGGCCACCCGGTGCCGCTCGTCGGCGCCCTGATGCTGCTGGCGACCGTGCCGCTGACCGCCGCCGCCGCGACCGCCGTCTCCCTGCGCCCCCGCGACGAGGCCGGCTCCCCCGAGACCGGGGCCCGCCCCAGGACCGCCCCACCCTCCGGTCTCCCGTGGGGCATCGCCCTGGCCGCGGCGGGCCTGGCAATCGAGGCGTACACCAGCCGCGGCGCCCACGCCGCCGGCGGACTGCTGCCGCTCCCCGGCCGGCTGGTCGGCAGCCCCCCTGGTGTACTCGCCGGCTGGGCCCTGTCGGCCTTCGGTCTCGTGGTGGCCGGTCCCGGTCTGGTGCATCTGTGCGGCCGGCTGCTCTGCGCCGGCCGCCCCGGCGCACTGCGTCTGCTGTCCGGGCGCGTACTCCAGGAGGAGTCGCACCGCCTCGGCCGCCCGCTCGGGGTCCTGTGTGCGGTCGGCTCCGCCGCGTATGCCGCCGTGAAGGTGTACGAAGCCTCTCCCTCCCGTCCGTTCGGACCGCTCACCGCCGTCGGCGCGGCAGTCGTCCTCGCCTGTGTCACCGCCAGCGCGCTCACCGCCGCACTGGAATCCCGCTCGGCCCGCGCCCACACCACGGCAGCCCTCCGCCGCCTGGGCGCGTCCGCCTCCGTCCTCCACCGCGCCGCGGCCCTGCGCTTCCTGGCGCTGGTCCTCGTCCTGGCCCCTCTGACCTGGACCGTCGCGGAGATGGCCACGCTTCCGCTGGTGCATTGAGCTGGTGCACCGAGGGGTGGGGTAAAGGGCGGCCGTTCCCCTGACGGCGCCGGCCATGTCAGCGCGGTCGGCGCGCCGACCGGCCGGCCGCCCCGCCGTCGAGCGGCGGCCCGGCCCGCCCGGGACTCCACAACAGACCGCGGCACCACCGGGAATGAGCTGCCCCCGGCGCCCCCGGCCGCACCACTGCGTGGTCCGGTGCGGGGGCGGCGGCCCTCAGCGCGCGAGCGCCGTGACCTCCACCTCTATCCGCCATTCCGGCTGGGCCAGCGATGACACCTCCACCAGCGTCTCCGCGGGATAGGGCTCGGACAGGAACTCCTCGCGCAGCGTGAGGAGCTGGCCGGCGTCGGCAGCCATGTCCGTGATGAAGACGCCCACCTTCACCACATCGGCGAGCGAGGCACCGGCTGCGGCGAGCACCCGCTCGACATTCGCGAAAGCCTGGCGCCCCTGCGTCAGGAAGTCGTCGGCGACGGTCCGGCCCCGCTCGTCGATACCCGCCTGGCCCGAGACATGGATCAGTCCGCCCGCCCTGATGGCCTGCGAGATCCTGTGCGGCTCATACCAGTCGGGCGTCGTGGCGATCCGCTCGATCCCTCGCCCGTCCTGCTCCACCGCGGCAACGTCCACCGACATCGTCATCACTCTCCCCCTCAGTCCATGCACATACATTCCTTGCATGCACATACATAAGTTTCTGCTGCATGTACGCTGCTGTCAAGAGCCCGGCGACGCAAGGCGAAAACGCAGAAGAGAGCGGCAGAAGGCAGAGGGGCGATGGACGCGGAGCACTGGGACCGGCTCGGAGCGCTGCACACACGCGTCGAGCAGGAGCTGGCGAAGGCCCTGCACCAGCACCACAGCATCGGACTGTCCGAATACCGCGCGCTGGCCAGGCTGGCCGATGCGGACGACGGCGAGCTGCGGATGCAGGAGCTCGCCGACCTCATCGGCCTCAACCAGAGCTCCGTGAGCCGGCTGGCCTCCCGCCTGGAGTCGTCCGGGCTGACCCGCCGCGACCTGTGCCCCGATGACCGGCGCGGTGTGTACAGCGTGATCACGGACGAGGGCCGGGACGTACAGCGGCAGGCGCGCCCGACCTACGACAGTGCGCTGCGCGCCGCACTCGACGCGGCGGCCGCGGACGGACACCTCGGCCCGCTGGTGGCCACACTGCGGTCCTAACATGACGGACGTGCAGTCGAATTCACAGCCCTCAGCGTCCCCCCGCCCCCGCACCCACGACCACGACGACCGCGAGATCGAGTCCCTGGAGGAGTTCGACCGGGTCGTCGCCTCGGGCAGCCTCGCCGGACATCGCGTCCAGTCGGTCGATCTGACGGACCGTACCTTCGCGCTGCTCAGCGCGGACACCACGGAGTCCGTCTTCCTCGGCTGCGTCATGGAACCGGACGCCGCCGCCAAGATCCGCGCCGGTGGCGCCCTGGTCTTCCCTCCCGTACCGGGCCTGCCGTTCGATCCCTACCGGGGCGGCCTGTACGGCCCGGACGAGCTCTTCGACGGGCTGGCCGGCACCGGCTTCGACGCCACCCCGGACGCCCGCACCTACCGCTGGTACCAGGACACCAAGTCGGACGGCGACATCTTCGCCTCGATGCTGCGCAGCATCCATGACGACGCCGTCTCCGACGCCCTGGACGAACACCTCGCCGGTGCCCAGGTGGTGGGCGTCATGGGCGGCCACGCCCTGGAGCGCGGCTCCGCGGCCTATGCGGGCGCGGCCCGGCTCGGCCGCCGGCTCACCCGCGACGGACTGACCGTCGCGACCGGCGGCGGCCCCGGCGCGATGGAGGCGGCGAACCTCGGGGCGTACGCCGCGCCCTTTGAGGACGAGATGCTCGACTCGGCGCTGGAACTCCTCGCCAAGACACCGCACTTCACCCCGTCCGTCACGGACTGGGCACGGGCCGCCTTCGAGATACGGCACAGCCGGCCGGGCGGCGGCGCCTCGGTCGGCATCCCCACCTGGTTCTACGGCCATGAGCCGCCGAACGCCTTTGCCTCCCACATAGCGAAGTACTTCGTCAACGCGGTGCGCGAGGACGGCCTGCTGGCGCGCTCCACTGCCGGCGTCGTGTTCCTGCCGGGCGCGGCCGGGACCGTACAGGAGATCTTCGACAACGCGACGCCGAACTACTACCAGTCGCGGGGCGAGCCAACCCCGATGGTGCTGGTGAACCGCGCGCACTGGACCGAGAAGCTCCCTACCTGGCCGCTGCTCCAGGCACTCGCCGCGGACCGGCCCATGGCGGCCCGGATCGCCCTGGTCGACTCGGTGGACGAAGCCCCGGACGCGCTGGCCCGCCTCCGCACCCAGACGCCGTCCTGACCCGGCCGTCCCCCTCCGTCTCTCCTGCGCCGAAGGCCCCGACGCCGCCTCCGTAGGCCGACGACTCGATGTGTTGGCCACCGGAGGCAACTCCCGTCCCCAAATGCACGTCTGCCAGGAAGGTAATGAACAGGTAATGCAGACAGCGGGCGAACGGAGCTCTTGGTGATCATCGGCCTTCTGACGGCGGTGGCGGCGTCGGCCTGCTACGGCACGGGATCGGTCCTGCAGGCGGTGGGCTCCCGCAAATCCGCCCGCCGGGAGGCGGCCGAGTCCTCCGCCTCCGGTGTCACCCAGCATGGCGGACCCAGCCTGTCGTCGACCGCGAAGGCGGCCGTGACCTGGGAATTCATGGTGGGCACCGTGCTGGACTTCGTCGGGTTCGGGCTCGGCGCACTGGCGGCCCGGCTGCTGCCGCTGTTCCTCTCCCAGACCGTGATCAGCGCCAATCTCGTGATCACGGCCGTACTGGGCATCAAGCTTCTCGGCATCCGGCTCAGCCGCGCCGAGTGGTCCTCCATCGGCGTGGTATGCGCGGCATTGGTGCTGCTGGCCACGGCCGCGGGACCGGAGGGCAGCGGCCACACACCGATCGCCACACACTGGTGGCTGCTCGTCGCCACCGTCGTGCTCATCGGCGGCGGCACGCTGATCGTGCGTCTGCTCGGCGGACGGGCCGCGATCCTGGCGGGTCTGCTCTCCGGTCTGGGGTTCGGCGCGCTCGGTGTCGGCGTACGGGTGCTGAACGGTGTGGACCCCTTCCACCTGCCGTCGCTGCTCGGCGACCCCGCCCTGTACGCGATTCTCGTCGCCGGTATCGGGGGCATGTATCTGCACACCGTCGCCCTGCAGATCGGCTCGGTGAACGGCGCCACGGCGGCGCTGGTGGTGGGCGAGACAGTGGTCCCCGGCATTCTCGGCGTGCTGTGGCTGGGTGACGCCTCCCGTCCGGGCTTCGCCTGGGTCGCCGTCCTCGGCTTCGTGGTGGCGGTGGCCGGCGCCGTCGCGGTCGCCTGGTTCGGCGAGCCGGAGCCGGAGCCCGGCGCACCTCAGGCCGGGTCACCGGAGGCCGGCGAGCTGCCCACGGAGGTCGCGGCCCGCTGAGGCCGCTGCACGGCACAACTGCCGGCGGTGGGGCGCCCGGTGGCGGCCCACGGCCCGGCGCCCCGCCGGCCGCCCCTCCGGGCGGTCAGCCCGCCGCGGCGGAGGCGTCCAGCACCACCACGTCCTGCGCGTGGAAGGCGATGCCCACCCGCTCGCCCACTTCGGGTGCGTCCCGCAGTGCGCAGGCCGCCTCCACCTGCGGTCCGCCGGACGGCTGGAGCAGCAGCGCGACATGGGTGCCGCGGAAGGTACGGGCCGCGACCGTGCACGGCAGGCCCTCGGGGGCGGCCGTCAGCCGTACCCCGGCCGGGCGTACGAGCAGCCGGCACGGCCCGTCCGGGGTGGCTGCCGGGACGGGCACCTTCCCCCAGGGGGTGGCGGCGGCCTCGCCCTGCACCGTCGCCTCGACCACGTTGTCGAAGCCGAGGAAGCGGGCGACGAACTCGGTGGCGGGCCGCTGCCAGACCTCCAGCGGGGTGCCGGTCTGCGCGATCCGGCCGTCCTGCATCACCACGACCCGGTCCGCGAGCGCAAAGGCCTCGCCCTGGTCGTGGGTGACGGCCAGCACGGTGGTACCCAACTCGTGGAAGAGACGGCGGAGTTCGACGACCAGCCGTTCGCGCAGTCCGCGGTCGAGCTGGCCGAGGGGCTCGTCCAGCATCAGCAGACGGGGGCGCGGGGCCAGGGCGCGGGCCAGGGCGACCCGCTGCTGTTCACCGCCGGACAGGGACGCCACGGCGCGCCGCTCAGCTCCTGGCAGCCCGACGAGATCCAGGAGTTCGGCGACCGTACGCTCCTGGTCACCGCGTGGGGAACGCCGCATCCGCAGCCCGAAGGCGACATTGCCCGCGACATCGCGCTGTGGGAAGAGCTGGTGGTCCTGGAACATCAGGCCGACCCCGCGCCGGTGCGTGGGCACTCCCGACTGGTCCCGCCCCTCCAGCAACACCTTTCCCGCGTCGGCCTGTTGGAGCCCGGCGACCACCCGCAGCAGAGTGGACTTGCCGCTGCCGCTCGGCCCCAGGACGCACACGATCTCGTGGGCGGCGACCTCCAGATCCACCGCGTCCAGCGCGGGGCGCCCACCCTCGTGGAAGCGGACGGTCACCCCGCCCAGCCGCAGCAGCTCCTGCGCCGTGCTCCCGGCCCGTGCCGTCATCTAGAACTCCCCGGATCGGTCGATGGGGCGGAGGCGCTCCAGTACCAGCAGGGCGGCGGCGCACACCACCATCAAGATGGTCGACAGGGCCATCGCCTGCCCGTAGTTGAGCTCCCCCGCGCGCCCCAGCAGCCGTGCCACGGCGACCGGCAGCGTCGGCTGGTCCGGCCGTGCGATGAAGACCGTTGCGCCGAACTCACCGAGCGACACGGCGAAGGCGAAGCCCGCGGCGATCAGCAGCGCCCGCCGCACCATCGGCAGGTCGACCTCGCGCCACACCCGCCAGGGCGAGGCGCCGAGCACGGCGGCCGCCTCCCGCAGCCGGCTGTCGACCGCCCGCAGGACCGGCAGCATCGTCCGGACCACGAACGGCACCCCTACCAGCGCCTGGGCGAGCGGGACCAGCCACCATGAGGCCCGCAGATCGAGCGGCGGTTCGTCGAGGGTGATCAGGAAGCCGAAGCCCACGGTCACCGCGGAGACCCCCAGGGGCAGCATCAGCAGCACATCGAAGCCGCGGACGAACCGGCTGACCACGGGAATCCGCCCGGACGGGCCGCGGCGCAGTCTCGGGAGGGTCAGGGCGGCGGCCGCCAGTCCGCCCACCACCAGCGCGATCACGGTGGCCGCGGCCCCGTAGGCGAGGGAGTTCCACAGGGCGTCGAGGGGGGCGACGGCGAAGGTGCTGTCGGCGCTCGCGGCGGAGCCCAGCGAGGCGTAGAAGACCGCTCCGTAGCCGTCCGGCGCGGCGAACGACCGCTCCACGAGCACCACCAGCGGCACGAGCAGCAGCACGGCGATGACGGCGAACGTCCCCCACAGCAGCGCCCACTGGCCGCGGCCGCGCGGCCGGCGGGCCGTCTGCGACGCGTCCACGAGCCGGAGCGCGGATTCCCGGCGGCGCACGGTCCAGGCGTGCAGCGCCAGTACGCCCAGCACCGCCGCGAATTGGATCATGGTGAGGACGGCGGCCGTCGGCAGATCCAGGAAGTCCGCGGTCTGCCGGTAGATCTCCACCTCCAGCGTGGAGAAGGTGGGGCCGCCCAGGATCTGCACCACCCCGAAGGAGGTGAAGGTGAACAGAAAGACCATCAGGGCGGCGGCCGCGACGGCCGGCCCCAGCGCGGGCAGCGTGACCCGCCGCCAGGCCTCGAACCGCCCGGCTCCCAGCACCCGTGCCGCCTCTTCCTGACGCGGATCGAGCTGTCCCCAGAGCCCGCCGACGGTCCGTACGACCACGGCGTAGTTGAAGAAGACATGCGCCAGCAGAATCGCCCACACCGAGGTGTCCAGGCGCACGCCCCACAGGTCGTCCAGCAGTCCGCCCCGCCCGACCAGTGCCAGGAAGGCCGAGCCGACGACGACGGTCGGCAGCACGAACGGCACCGCCACGACCGCGCGCAGCAGTTGTTTGCCGGGGAAGTCGAAGCGCGCGAAGACATAGGCGCCGGGCAGCGCGATCAGCAGCGTCAGCACGGTCGAGGCCGCCGCCTGCCAGACGGTGAACCACAGCACATGCACGACATCCGGGTCGCTCAGCACGGCACCGAACCGGCTGAGCTGCCACTGTCCGCCGTCCTTGAGGCCCCGTCCGACGATCGCCACTACGGGATAGGCGAAGAACAGCGCGAAGAAGGCGAGCGGCACCGCCATCAGGCCGAGCCGCACCGCCGTTCCCCGCGCGGGCCTGCCGCGCCGGGCGCCGGTGACGTCCGAAGGCGTTACTTCAGAACGAGCGAGGACCACTGCTTGATCCACTGTTCGCGGTTCTTGGTGATCGTCTCGGGGGCCAGCGTCGTCGGCTTGTCGATCGTCGTGCCGTACTTGGTGAACAGCTCCGGCACCTCGGCATCCTTACGGGCCGGGTTGACGAACATCTGCAGCGGTACGTCCTCCTGGAACTCCCTGCTCAGCAGGAAGTCCAGCAGCGCCTTGCCGCCCTTCTCGTTCTTCGCGCCCTTGAGCAGACCGCCGAATTCGATCTGCCGGAAGCAGGTGCCGGGCGCGATACCGGTCGGCGCCTCCTTGGGCGCGGGCTTCTTGCCGAGCACCTCGGCGGGCGGGCTGGAGGCGTAGGACACCACCAGCGGCTTGTCGCCCTTGCCCTTGCCCGCCGCGGAGCCGGAGAACCGGTCGTTGTAGGCCTGGTCCCAGCCGTCGACGACCTCGACGCCGTTGGCCTTGAGCTTCTTCCAGTAGTCCGGCCAGCCCTTCTCGCCGTACTTCGCGATGGTGCCGAGCTGGAAGGCGAGCCCCGGGGAGGAGGTGGCGGAGTTCTCCGTGACGAGCAGCCCCTTGTACCGGGGCTTGATCAGGTCGTCGAAGGTCTTCGGCGGCGCGATCTTGTGCCGGTCGAAGTAGTCGCGGTCGTAGTTGACGCAGATGTCGCCGTAGTCGAGCGGGGTGACCCGGTGCTCGCCCTTGTCGAGCTGCAGGCCCGCGGGAACCTTGTCCAGCCCCTTGGCCTGGTAGGGGCTGAAGAGGCCCTCGTCCAGACCGCGCGAGAGCAGGGTGTTGTCGATCCCGAAGAACACATCGCCCTGGGGGTTGCCCTTGGACAGGATCGCCTGGTTCACGGCCTTGCCGGCGTCCCCGCCCTTGAGCATCGTGACCTTGTAGCCGCTCTCCTTCTCGAAGGCGGCCAGCACGGACTTGGAGACGCGGAACGAGTCATGGCTGACCAGCGTGACGGTCTTGGCGTCCGCACTCCCGCCGCCCGAGCTGCCGCACCCGGCGAGGGCGGCCATACCGACCGCGGCGACGACCGCCGTCGCGGTGATCCTGCTGGTGGTGCTCACTGATTTCCTCCTGGCTGGCCAGGAAGAGACGCGGCCCTGCCCGATGTCCACGGCTTCCGACGTCCGAGGACGTACGGAGCGGACTGCGGGCAGGGCGCAACAGCATGAGTGACGACCGAACTTCCTACCCGGAATGACCCGGGCGAGGTTCAAGGGTCTGCGGGCACCGTAGGACTACGACGCTTCCGCACTCTCAGCGCTGTGGCGCTCCCCTGTCGGAATGTGCATTTGTTCGACCACACCGTACCAGCGGGCGGTCAGCGCTCCGAGGCCGCGAGCTGCCCGCAGGCGCCGTCGATCTCCTGGCCGCGGGTGTCGCGGACGGTCACCGGCACCCCGTGCGCCTCGATGGCCTGGACGAACGCCCGCTCGTCCTCGGGACGTGAAGCGGTCCACTTCGAGCCGGGCGTCGGGTTCAGCGGAATCAGGTTCACATGGACCCGCTTGCCCTTCAGCAGCCGGCCCAGCAGATCACCGCGCCACGCCTGGTCGTTGATGTCCCGGATCAACGCGTACTCGATCGAGATCCGCCGCCCGGACTTCTCGGCGTACTCCCACGCCGCGTCCAGCACCTCCCGCACCTTCCAGCGCGTGTTGACGGGCACCAGCGTGTCGCGCAGCTCGTCGTCCGGGGCGTGCAGCGACACGGCCAGCCGGCACTTGAAGCCCTCGTCGGCGAACCGCAGCATCGCCGGCACCAGCCCGACCGTGGAGACGGTGATCCCCCGCTGCGACAGCCCCAGCCCGTCGGGCTCGGGGTCCGTCAGCCGCCGGATCGCCCCGACCACCCGCTTGTAGTTGGCGAGCGGCTCCCCCATCCCCATGAAGACGATGTTGGACAGCCGCGTCGGCCCGCCCGGCACCTCACCGTCGCGCAGCGCACGCATCCCGTCGACGATCTGGTGCACGATCTCGGCGGTCGAGAGGTTACGGTCCAGCCCTGCCTGCCCCGTGGCGCAGAACGGGCAGTTCATACCGCAGCCGGCCTGCGACGAGATGCACATGGTGACCCGGTCCGGGTACCGCATCAGCACCGACTCGACGAGCGTCCCGTCGTGCAGCTTCCACAGCGTCTTGCGCGTGGTGTCGTCATCGCACGAGATGTGCCGCATGACCGTCATCAGCTCCGGCAGCAGCTCGCTCGCCAGCTTCTCGCGCGCGGCCGCCGGGATGTCGGTCCACTGCGCCGGGTCATGCGCATAGCGGGCGAAGTAGTGCTGCGACAGCTGCTTGGCGCGAAACGGCTTCTCCCCGATAGCGGCCACCGCTTCGCGACGCTCGACGGGGCTGAGATCGGCAAGGTGCCGCGGAGGCTTCTTGGCCCCGCGCGGCGCTACGAAAGTGAGTTCTCCGGGTGCAGGCATGGTGCGTCCAGTGTGGCAGATCAACTTGGGAGCCCCAGGCCAGAGCGGTGAGCGCGGTGGTTACCCCCCGGTGGCCATCTGTCACTGTTGGTTCACCTCGCGCGGCCCGGGGACGCCCCAGGGTCCCGGGCGGAGCCCGAAGAGACGAAGCAGGCGTGTCCCGCGGCCCGGTGCCTTCGTTGGCCACCGCGCCGTGGTGGCTGGTGTGGGGTACGTCAGGAGCGTGGAACAGTGGCCGTGACCCGTTGGATCGTGATCAACGTCCCTTCCTGGTTGCTGCTGGCAGGGCTCGTCGCCGTGATCGCCGGCGGGACCGCGGTCGTCCAGGCATTCGTCCGGCGCCGCGTCCCCCGCCTCAAGCAGGGCAAGCAGAACGAGATCGCGCAGTTCCTCTTCCCCGTGATCGCGGTCGTCTACGGGTTCCTCATCGGCTTCATCGTCCTCGCGCTCTGGGGACAGGTGAACACGGCGGACCAGACGACGCGGACCGAGGGCGCCATGGCGGCGCAGCTGGCCAGGGGCCGCGAGGTGTTCGGCAAGGCCAAGAGCGCGCGGATCAGGCAGAGCGTGTTGGCGTACGGACGCGCGGCGGCGGCCGAGTGGCCCAGCGCCGCGGCAGGCGACACCACGCCCGAGGCCGAGCAGGCGCTGAGCCGCCTGCACCGCACGTACGAGACCATTCAGCCCCGCAACGACACCCAGCGAGCCTTCCTCACCAGCTCGCTCGCGTCCCTGAAGGAACTGAGCATCGCCCGCACGGAACGGCTGCTCGAGGCACGCACCAACATCGGCCCACCCCTGTCCCTGTGGATGGCGGTCCTGCTGACCAGTGGACTGGTCCTCGGATTCTCCGCCACCTTCGGCTCCGAGCAGGCCCTGATCCACTACGGGATGGTCGCGGCGGTGAGCGTCCTTGTTGCCACCAACCTTTTCCTCGTCACGGAACTGTCGTATCCCTTCCTCGGCGAGTTCTCCACGTCGCCGGAGCCCTTGCGCGCAGTGGTCGAGGTCCTGTCGGCGCCTGGTTAGACGGGAGGCGGCGCACGGAAGAGGGCAGGGAGAGGAATTCCTCTCCCTGCCCTCACCTGCGAGAACCCTGCGCTCAGCCGGCTCCCACGAAGACCACGAACAGCAGCCAGACCACGGGCGCGGTCGGCAGCAGGGAGTCGAGGCGGTCCATGATGCCGCCGTGGCCGGGGAGCAAGGTGCCCATGTCCTTGATGCCGAGGTCACGCTTGATCATGGATTCGCCGAGGTCACCGAGGGTCGCGCTGGCCGCGACGGCGAGACCGAGCAGCAGGCCCTGCCACCAGGCGCCGTGCGTGATCAGGAACTCCATGCACAGCGCGCCGGCCACCATCGCGAAGAGCACCGCGCCGACCAGTCCCTCGCGGGTCTTGCCGGGGCTGATACGCGGGGCGAGCTTGTGCTTGCCGAACCGCCAGCCGACCGCGTACGCACCGGTGTCGCTGACGACCGTCAGCAGCAGGAACGTCAGCACCCGCAGCGGGCCGTCGGCCTCGGCCGCGAGCATCAGCGCCACGAACGTCGCGAGGAAGGGCACATAGAACGCCGCGAAGACACCGGCGGTGACATCCCGCAGATAGTTCTCGGGCGCCTCGGTCATCCGCCAGACGAGCACGGCGAGCGCGGTGAGCGCCATCGCCACCCAGGCTCCCTCGGCGCCGCGGACATATCCGGCGACCACCATGGCGGTGCCACCGACCGCGAGCGGCACCAGCGGCACCTTGATGTCCTTGCGCTCCGCCAGCCGCGAGGTCAGCTCCCACAGGCCCACGACAACGGCGATCGCTATCACGCCGATGAAGACGGGCTTGTAGACGAAGAGCGACGCAACAATGATCACGCCGAGGCCGACGCCGACCCCTATGGCGGCGGGCAGGTTGCGGCCCGCGCTCTTCTTCTTCGGCTTCTCTGAGTCCGGCGAGTTGTCGGACCCGGAAAGAGAGGTGGGCATGGGCTCCTGCGGCTTTTCGTCGCGGAACAGGGGGCCGCTCCGTCGAGCAGCCCCCCGGTCGTCCAGGTGGTCCCGGTTATCCCGGATGTCCCGATGTTCCCGGTTGTCATCCTGGTATCCGCCTTGCCCGGGCACAAAGGGCATGGGCCGAGTCTGCGCCGCATCGCCCCAGTCGTACACCGGACCCGCCGGGGCGGGGGGCGCCGTCCCGCGAAGCGAGGAGGCCGGTCCGTGGTCGGGCGGTCCCCATTGACCGGCGCCGGGCGGGGCCCCCCAGGAAGACTCGTTCATCAGACCTCGAGGAGCTCGGATTCCTTGTGCTTGAGCAGCTCGTCCACCTGCGCGACGTACTTCGCGGTGGTGTCGTCGAGCTCCTTCTCGGCGCGGCGCACCTCGTCCTCGCCGCTCTCCTTGTCCTTGACCAGCTTGTCGAGGGTCTCCTTGGCCTTGCGCCGGACGCTGCGGATCGAGATCTTCGCGTCCTCGCCCTTGTTCTTGGCGACCTTGATGAACTCCTTGCGGCGCTCCTCGGTCAGCTCCGGGAACGTCACTCGGATGATGTTGCCGTCGTTGCTCGGGTTGACACCGAGGTCGGAGTCGCGGATGGCCTGCTCGATGTTGCGCAGCGCGCTCTTGTCGAACGGGGTCACCACGGCCATCCGCGGTTCGGGAACCGAGAACGACGCCAGCTGGTTGATCGGCGTCATGGCGCCGTAGTAGTCCGCCACGATCTTGTTGAACATCGCCGGGTGCGCACGCCCGGTGCGAATCGCGGCGAAGTCCTCCTTGGCGACCACGACGGCCTTCTCCATCTTCTCCTCGGCCTCGAGGAGGATCTCTTCGATCACCATTTGCTCCTGGTCTTTTCGGTAAGAAGCAGAGCCTCGCCCCTGCCGCGCGTCTTCTCCTGCACGGTGTCCGACCGGCAGGCAGTTGTCCATCCCCGTACCGAGGTCTTCCCCCGGCCGGGAGTTGCCGCCCGTACAGGGCGATGCCCGTACGGAATCGCGGCAGTTGAGGCCGTCAGGCCCGGGTGTCCTGATCGCTGACGAGCGTGCCGATCTTCTCACCCTTCACCGCACGCGCGATGTTGCCCTCGGCGAGCAGCTCGAACACGAGGATCGGGAGCTTGTTGTCCCGGCACAGGGTGATGGCGGTGGCATCGGCGACCTTCAGATCGCGGGTGATCACCTCGCCGTATTCGAGGGCGTCGAACTTCACCGCGTCCGGGTTCTTCTTGGGGTCGGAGTCGTAGACGCCGTCCACCCCGTTCTTGCCCATCAGCATGGCCTCGGCGTCGATCTCCAGGGCGCGCTGGGCGGCGGTGGTGTCGGTGGAGAAGTACGGCATCCCCATACCGGCGCCGAAGATGACGACCCGGCCCTTCTCCAGATGGCGCACCGCGCGCAGCGGAATGTACGGCTCCGCGACCTGGCCCATGGTGATGGCCGTCTGGACGCGGGAGTCGATGCCCTCCTTCTCCAGGAAGTCCTGGAGGGCCAGACAGTTCATGACCGTGCCGAGCATGCCCATGTAGTCGGAGCGGGCCCGGTCCATACCGCGCTGCTGGAGTTCGGCACCGCGGAAGAAGTTGCCGCCACCGATCACGATGGCGATCTCGTAGCCGTCGCGCACCACGGCGGCGATCTCGCGGGCCATCGCGTGCACGACGTCGGGGTCGACACCCAGTCCGCCGCCACCGGCGAATGCTTCGCCCGACAGCTTCAGCAGGAAGCGTCGCCGGCCGCCGTGGCCGGCATGGTCTGTGTGCGCGCCGTCGGCACCGTGAATCATTGAGCTCTCCTCGTGCACATACGAAGAAGGCCATTGCCGTGGGTCTGGTTCAGATCCCTGTGCGGCAATGGCCTCCTCGTCACATCTGCGGCCGGCCGTTGAGCGGCCGACTGCGTACGACCCTAGCGGGGTCGTAGGTCATTCGCTGCCTTCGCGACAGGCTCAGATGCCGACCTTGATGCGCGAGAAGCGCTTCAGGGTGACACCGGCCTCCTGGAGGACCTTCTCGACGGACTTCTTGTTGTCGAGCGCGTACGGCTGGCCGAGCAGCGTCGCGTCCTTGAAGAAGCCGTTGATGCGGCCTTCGACGATCTTCGGCAGAGCGGCTTCGGGCTTGCCCTCCGCACGGGTGGTCTCCTCGGCGACACGCCGCTCGGCCTCGACGACCTCGGCCGGGACGTCGTCCTTGGCGAGGTACTTCGGGGCGAAGGCCGCGATGTGCTGCGCGATGCCCTTGGCGACCTCGGCGTTCTCCTTGTCGAGCTCGACGAGGACACCGATCTGCGGGGGCAGGTCGGGCATGGTGCGGTGCATGTACGCCGACACGTAGCCGTCGGAGAACTGCGCGAAGCGGTCCAGAACGATCTTCTCGCCGAGGGTGGCGTTGGCCTCGTCCACGTACGCCTGGACGGTCTTGCCGGCCTCGATCTCGGAGGCGAGCAGGGCCTCGATGTCGGCCGGAGCGGTCTTCGCGACGTGCGCGGCGATCTCGTTGGCGACGGCCTGGAACTTCTCGCCCTTGGCGACGAAGTCCGTCTCGCACTTCAGCTCGACGATGACACCGGAGGTGTTGTCGCCGGCGATGAGGGAGACCACGGCGCCGTTCTCGGCGGAGCGGCCCTCGCGCTTGGCGACGCCCTTCTGGCCCTTGATGCGCAGCGCCTCGACGGCCTTGTCGACGTTGCCCTCGGCCTCGTCCAGGGCCTTCTTGCAGTCCATCATGCCGGCGCCGGTGAGCTCGCGGAGCTTCTTGACGTCAGCGGCGGTGTAGTTCGCCATGGTCTGTGAATCTCTTCTCGAAATCTCGAAGTCGAAAGATCTACGGGTGGACGGCGGGGGCGGCGCTTGTGGCGCCCTCCCCCGCCGTCATCAGCCGGATGCTGCGGGTCAGGCCTGCTCGGCGTCCGCGGCCGGCTTCTCGGCCTCGGCGGCGGGAGCCTCGGCGGCCGGGGCGGCCTCCTCAGCGGGCTTCTCCTCGGCCTTGGGGGCCTCGTCGTCAGCCTTCTTCTCGCCCTCGAGCAGGTCGCGCTCCCACTCGGCCAGCGGCTCGGCGGCAGCAGCCTTCTCGCCGGGCTTCTGGTCGCCGGTGGCGGCACCGGAGCGGGCGATGAGGCCCTCGGCGACGGCGTCGGCGATCACGCGGGTGAGCAGGGTGACGGAGCGGATCGCGTCGTCGTTGCCCGGGATCTTGTAGTCGACCTCGTCCGGGTCGCAGTTGGTGTCGAGGATCGCGACAACCGGGATGTTGAGCTTGCGCGCCTCACCGACGGCAATGTGCTCCTTCTTGGTGTCCACGATCCAGACGGCGCTGGGCACCTTCTGCATCTCGCGGATACCGCCGAGGGTCTTCTCCAGCTTGGCCTTCTCGCGGGAGAGAACCAGGAGCTCCTTCTTGGTGAGGCCGGAGGCGGCCACATCCTCGAAGTCGATCTGCTCGAGCTCCTTCAGGCGCTGCAGGCGCTTGTAGACGGTCGAGAAGTTGGTCAGCATGCCGCCGAGCCAGCGCTGGTTCACGTAGGGCATGCCCACGCGGGTCGCCTGCTCGGCAATGGCCTCCTGGGCCTGCTTCTTCGTGCCGACGAACATGACCGAGCCGCCGTGGGCGACGGTCTCCTTGACGAACTCGTAGGCGCGGTCGATGTACGACAGCGACTGGAGCAGGTCGATGATGTAGATGCCGTTGCGCTCGGTGAAGATGAAGCGCTTCATCTTCGGGTTCCAGCGGCGGGTCTGGTGCCCGAAGTGGACGCCGCTCTCCAGCAGCTCCCGCATCGTGACGACGGCCATGGCCGTACTCCTTGTTGTTCTCGGTTCCACTGCGGCCGGTCGGCCGCGGTGCCTGACGCCCCGACGCGCCTGCCGGGGATGACACCTTGCGGAGCCGTCCGAGGACCGAGGGGCGCGGCCGTCGTGCTGCCCGAAAGGGACTGGTGCACTGACGGCGGGGCGTGCGAAGTCGACCCGGTGACCCGGATCGCCACCAGAAGTGTACGGGACGGCCGATGCACCGGGCGACACGCTCCGTTTCGAGCCCCGGGCGGGTGACACCGTTGTCCACAACCGGCCGCTCGTCCACAGCTTCGGATCAAGATCCGCACGCCGCGACGGACTGCGCCACCGTCAGCACATGCGACGAAACACACGACGAAATCCCGGCCCGACAAGAACCCTCCACGCCTTCACCGGCCTCCGCGGACGCCTCCCCCGACCGACAGACCCCAGGTGGCCCAGGCCCAGGCCCCACAGCCGGCCGGGACGCGGGCCGGCCCCCCTTCCCCCTCCCCGGTTCCGCTCCCCGTCCCGGCCCCGGCCCCGCTTCCGGTCGTGCAAGCCTCTCCCACCGGCACCGCGCCGACAGCCGAACGGTTATGGGCCGAGCTGCTTCTTCCCCGCCCACGCGGCGGGTGTCCTCCTGGCCCCGACCGCGGCTGCGGTCCTCACGCTCTTCACCCCGGCACTCGCGAACGCTGCTGCCGCCTCGTCCGTGAGCACGGTGGCAGGGCCTGGGGTGGCACGAGGGGCGGAGCGCGGGGCGGGGCACGGGTTGGGGGTCGTGGCGGGTCGACCGGTGGAGGGGATAGATCGGGTGGTGGGTCGGGCTGCGGGTGTGGAACGTGGTGCGGTTGCAGGGCGTGCCGAGGATGTGGCGCCGGTGGTGCGTGCCGTGCCACCGGCCGAGGGCAGGTCCTGGCCGGTGGGAGGATCAGGGGGCATACAGCCCATGGTGGTCAGGGGCTGGGAACCGCCTCCTGCCTCGTGGGCGGCCGGGCACCGCGGGGTGGATCTGGCCGCATCCGCCGGCACCGTGGTGCGAGCGGCGGCCCCTGGCCGAGTGGCCTACGCCGGGACCGTCGCCGGCCGTGGCGTCCTGACCCTCGAGGTCTCTCGCTCGGGCCGTCCTCCCTTACGCACCACCTACGAACCCGTACGCTCCACCGTCCGGAAAGGTCAGCGCGTCACGGCGGGCCAGCCGGTCGCAGTGCTGCAACACGGCGGCCCGTTCCACTGCCGGGAGCCCTGCCTCCACTGGGGCCTGCGCCGCGGCAAGACCTACCTGGACCCGTTGTCGCTACTGCCGCCGAGCATGCTCGGCGGCGGCCCTTCGCGACTGCTGCCGATCTTCGGAGTTCCCGTACCTGCGGGCGGCAGCACGATTCCCCGGCCTCCGGAGCCACCTGAGCCCACAGCTCAAGCGAGCAGTTCGGCCCCGACAGCAGCTGACCTCGCAGAGTCGGTCGGTCTGGCGGCCGTGACGATCTGGGCGCTCGGCCGGCTGTCCTCGGCCCGGTCTGCGGTAAGCGAGGAAGGCACGCGACGGCGGTGGCGGAGTTGGGGGTGGCGCGGCCTCGGCCGAGGTGGAGGGTGATCGCGAGACGGCCGTGATCGCGGCGGAGCGGTGAACGCGACACGGCGAGAACAGTCAGGTCAGCGGGGCGGCTGCGCCTGGGCCCGCACGGGCAACAGCACACGCCCCGGCCCATGCACAAGCGACGGGAAAGCCGCACAGCGCACCGGCAGCACGCCACAGGAGCGAGCCGGGCTGCGGGCTGCGGGCTGCGGGCTGCGGGCTGCGGGCTGCGGGCTGCGGGCTGCGGGCTGCGGGCTGCGGGCTGCGGGCTGCGGGCTGCGGGCTGCGGGGCCAACGAGCGTGAGGTGGTGGAGGTGGGTGGGTGGGCCGGGGGCCCGGGGGGGGAAGGCCCCCGAAGTCAGCCGCGAACCCCCCGGAGCGCCATCCCCACCGCCGCCTCCGTGATCTCGCCCGGGTCCTCTGCGGCGCCCAGTTCGATGCGGCGGACCGCGGCGTCGACGACTCCCTGGAGGAGCATGGCCGCGAGCCGGGGTTGTTCGTGGCCGAGGGTGGCGAGCGCCTCGACGATCATGGCGATGAGTCCGCCGTGCGCCGCGCGGATCTTCTCGCGTGCACCCGCGTCCAGCTCGCCGGCCGAAATGGCCACGACGGCACGGTGGCGCCGGTCGCCGACCAGCGCGAGTTGCCGGCGGACGTAAGCCTCGATCTTGTCCTCGGGCGTGTCGACACGCTGCATCGCCGCTTGGACCTCCGCGGCCCAGACCGGGAAGTCGACGGCACACAGCTCTTCGACGACGGCGGCGCGCGAGCGGAAGTACTCATACACGGAAGAGCGCGCGAGACCCGTGCGCTCGGCGAGGGCGGGGAAGGTCAGCGCTTCCGTTCCGCCTTCGGACAGCAGGGTGCGGGCGGCGTCCAAGAGGGCGCCGCGCTGCATCGTCCGGTGCTCGGCCACAGAGGCCGCTCGAATCCTGGGCACGTCACCACTCTACGGATGGCGCGCCCGCCGTGGCACTCCGCATGGCGACACCGAAGGGGAAGAGCCGGCGCCCGCAACCCGTGACTCAGCGTCCGACGTCGGCGAGCTTCGCCCTGAGCTGGAGTACGGATTTGGTGTGGATCTGGCTGACTCTGCTTTCCGTGACGCCGAGGACATTGCCGATCTCGGCGAGCGTGAGGCCTTCGTAGTAGTAGAGCGTGACCACGGTCTTCTCGCGTTCGGGGAGGGTGTTGATGGCACGCGCGAGCAGCCGCCGCAGCTCACGGTCCTCGGCGATCTCGACGGGGTTCTCGGCGGCGGTGTCCTCGAGCGTGTCCATCAGGCTCAGGCGTTCGCCCCCCTCGCCGCCGACGTGCAGCAGTTCCTCCAGCGCCACGACGTTCGCCAGGGACAGCTGGCTGAACACCCCGTGGAGTTCCTCCAGCCCGATGCCCATCTCCTCGGCGACCTCCGCCTCAGACGGGGTGCGGCGCAGTTGCGCTTCGAGGGTGGCGTAGGCGCGTTCGACGGCGCGGGCCTTCTGCCGTACGGAGCGCGGGATCCAGTCGAGCGCGCGCAGCTCGTCGATCATTGCGCCGCGGATACGGGTGATGGCGTAGGTCTCGAACTTGATGGAACGTTCGGGCTCGAATTTCTCGATGGCGTCGATCAGTCCGAAGACGCCGGAGGAGACGAAGTCGGCCTGTTCGACGTTCGGCGGCAGGCCGACGCTGACGCGGCCGGCGACGTACTTGACCAGCGGTGAGTAGTGCAGGATCAGCTGCTCCCGCAGCCGGCCGTCGCCTGATGCCTTGTAGGCGCGCCACAGCTCGTCGAGCGAGGTGGGCGGAGCGGGGCGCACGCTGCCGCGTGCGGCGGGTGGTACAGCCGCACGGTCAGACCCGGAGGTGTGCTGGGGCATTCGTCGCCTTGAGCCGTTCTGCCGAGACGCGGGTGGATGGATGTATGAGGGTTGAAGTGCCTGTGAGCGTAGCGTGACCACAGCGTCGCGGTGCGCGAGGAAGGCAGGTTCGGGGGTGCGCAGATACGTTCCGCTGCCCGCACCCCAGGGTTACCTCGTACGGCGTGGCGACATCCGGACACGGTGCCGGGCGCGGGCTTCCGGAGGGCCGTGCGGGCGGACGCGGTGACATGACGGGCAGGGCCTCGTGCGTCCCCTGCGCCACATCGCCGTCTCCTCACGGGTCGGGCCCGTGCCACGAAGCACGGCAAACCTGGATTCTGCGGTCATTCCCCTCACCCTTTCACCCGTTCGCCCCAGGTCAAGTACCGCCTCGCCGGGAACCCCCGGTCGTCTCGGCGCGTCGCGTCAACTCCCAGCGGTCACCGCACCTTTGAACGAATCCGAGGGACAGCAGCTCGAAGAGTTTGGCCCGGGTGACATCGCGGGGCGTGCCGGCTTCCTGGGCCAGATGGCCGGTGTCCGCGGTGCCGCGCGCGGGCAGCGCCTCGAGTACAAGGGCCGCGACGGGGTCCAGGAGGTCGCGGATACGGGTCTGCCCTTGTCGTTCGGGAGCGAGGTCGCCGATGCTGCCGACGAGCTCGATGACCTCGTCGGCGTCGGTGACCACCGCGGCCTCGCCGCGCAGGAGTTGATGTACCCCGGCGGACAGGCCGCTGGTGACCGGGCCCGGCATGCCCATCGTGAAGCGCCCGAGGTTCTGCGCCCGCCGGGCGGTGACGAGTGAGCCGCTGCGGAGTTCGGCCTCTACGACGACGGTGCCTCTGGTGAGTGCGGCAATCACGCGGTTGCGCTGGATGAAACGGCTGCGGGTGGGGTGGTCGCCGGGAGGTAACTCAGCTACCACCAGGCCCTGTCCGGCGATCCGGCCGATCAACTCGGTGTGGCCGCGCGGGTAGGGGTGGTCGACTCCGGAGGCCATGACGGCGATGGTCGCGCCGTCCGCGGCGAGCGTGCCGCGGTGGGCGGCGCCGTCCACGCCGTAGGCGGCGCCGGAGACGACGGTCCAGCCGCGGTCGGCGAGTCCGGCGCTGAGGGTGGCGGCGAGGTGGGCGCCGTATTCGGTGCAGGCACGGGCGCCGACGACGGCGACCGAGCGCAGCGCCCACAGTCTGAGGTTGGCCGTCCCGCGCACCCACAGGCCGATGGGGCGGGCGTCGCCGAGGTCGTCGAGCTGGCCGGGCCATTCGTCGTCCCCCGGGCAGATGAACCGGCCGCCGAGCGCGGTGACGGCGTCGAGGTCCGCGGTGGGGTGTGCCCGGGTGGCGCGCAGCCGCAGGCCCGCGATCTTGGTAGGGCTAGCGCCCGTGGGCAGGTGCGCATCGTCGTCGGACAGGGTGTGCCACAGGGCCTCCGGGCCCATCTCGCGCAGCCAGCGGCCGGTGGTTTCGTCGCCCGGTTCGAGGATGCGGGTGAGGGCCGCGCGGGCGGTGCGCTGTGGGCCGGGTGCCTCGTCTGCGGCGGGCCGGGGGTCGGCGGCGGTGTGGGGTCCGGTCGTCGTGGTCATGGCGTGGCCCGGCCCGGCCGTCGGGTCGGGTGTGCGGTCCCGGTGTTTCCCGGCCGACTCCGGCCCGTCGGTGGCGAAGCCCCATGCGTCGATCCCGTTCATGGTCACCTCTGCTCGTGCGGCGGCCGGGCGGTCGCGGTCTCGTGGCGGTCTCCGCCCCCGTCGGCCGCCGTCAGCGCGCCGCGGCGTACGCCGGTGCGGAGTTCCAGGGCCCAGTTGACGTCTTCCCTGGTGGGGCGGTCGCGGCCGGCCAGGTCGGCGGCCGTCCAGGCGACGCGGAGGACACGGTCGAGGCCGCGGGCGGTGAGGAGGCCGCATTCGAGGTCGCGTTCCGCTTGGGCGAGTGCACCGGGGTGGACCTGCCAGCGGGTGCGCATCTCGTGCCCGGGGACCTCGCTGTTGGTGTGCCACGGTGTGCCGGCGAAGCGGGCCGCGGCGCGTTCACGGGCGGTCCGTACGCGTTCGGCCACGGCCGCGGTGGTTTCGGCTCCGCGGCCGAGTGCGATCAGTTCGGCGCGGGAGACCGGTTCCACGGCGATCCGCAGGTCCACCCGGTCCATCAGGGGCCCGGAGAGCCTGGCCCGGTAGCGGCGGATGGTCGACGGCCGGCATTCGCAGCCGCCGCCGGTGGTGCCATGCCGTCCGCAGGGGCAGGGGTTGGCAGCCAGGGCGAGGAGGATGCGGGCGGGCATGCGCATCATGCCCGCGGCGCGGGCGACGACGACGTGGCCGGACTCCAGTGGCTGGCGCAGTGCGTCCAGGACGCGTGGGCTGCACTCCGCGGCCTCGTCCACGAACAGCACGCCGTGGTGGGCGAGGGATACGGCGCCGGGGCGGGGCAGTCCGGTGCCGCCGCCGACGAGGGAGGCCATCGTCGCGGAGTGGTGCGGGGCGCAGTAGGGCGGCCGGTGGACGAGCGGTTGGCCCGGTGGGAGGGTGCCGGCCACCGAGTGGACGGCGGTGACCTCCAGGGATTCCTTGGGTGACAGGGGTGGCAGCAGTCCGGGGAGGCGTTCGGCGAGCATGGTTTTGCCGGCGCCGGGCGGGCCTTTGAAGAAGATGTGGTGGCGTCCGGCGGCGGCTACTTCCAGGGCGCGGCGGGCGCTGTGCTGGCCTGCGACGTCGGCGAGGTCGGGTGTGTGGTCCCCGGGTGGCAGGCCCGCACCGACGCCGGTTCCGGGCACGACCAGCCCGGCGAGCGAGGGGTCGGGGCGGCCTTCGTCCCGCGGGTCTTCCTCGTCGGGCACCGGTTCGTCGGCGAGGACGGCGATGAGCTGGCGCAGGGTGCGGACGCCGAGGACGGAGATGCCGGGGACGAGCGAGGCCTCGGCAACGGTCTGTTCCGGTACGACGACCTGGCGGTATCCGGCGTCGGCGGCGGCGAGTACGGCGGGCAGCACTCCGCGTACGGGGCGGACGCGGCCGTCCAGACCCAGTTCGCCGATCATCATCAGGTCGGTGAGTTCGCGGGGGTCCAGGCGCTCGGCGGCGCCGAGGACCGCGCAGGCCACGGCCAGGTCGAAGCCGCTGCCGCCCTTGGGTACGGAGGCCGGGCTGAGGCCGACGGTGAGCTTCTTCTGCGGCCATTCGGCGCCGGAATTCACGACGGCGGCGCGCACCCGCTCCCGGGACTCGATGAGGCTCTTGTCGGGGAGCCCGACGAGGGTGAAGGCGGCGACGCCGGGTTCCAGGTCGGCCTGGACCTCGACGACGACGCCCTCGACGCCCACCAGGGCGACGGAGCAGGTGCGGGCGAATCCCATCAGGCCACCCCTCGTGCGTGCTGGACGACCGGGGCGCCGCGGGCGGGCAGCAGGACGCCGATGACATCGATCCGTACGCCGCCGGGTGGCGGGCCACCGTGTCGCTCCAGCCAGCGTTCCGCCAGCAGCCGCAGCCGGGCGGTCTTCTCGGGGCGTACGGCCGCCATGGGGTGTTCGTACCAGCCGGCGCGGCGGGTTTTGACCTCGCAGACCACCAAGGCGTCGCCGTCGGCCGCGACGATGTCGATCTCTCCGTCGCGGCAGCGCCAGTTCCGGTCCAGGATCCGCATTCCGGCCTCGATGAGCCGCCGGGCGGCCAGGTCTTCGCCGTAGCGGCCGAGGGCGCGGCGCCGGGTGTCGGCCGGTCCGGCGGCCGTGGGGCCGGTACCTGTCGGGTCGGCGCCCGGTGGCCCGACTGCGGTCCGCTCGGCCGCGGGGGGCTTACGTCCTGGGGGCGGCGCTCCGCTCTTGCGGCAGTTGGCCGGCGTGACCTTCGCGGCCTGCCCCGGTCCCGTGCCGGGCTTCGCTTTGCCGACCGGGCCGGAGCCGATTCGCGCCTCGTCATAACCACGCGTCGAGGCAGACCCGGGCGTCCCGTCCCGCCCACGCGTCGAGCCCGGCCCGGGCGCCTCGTCCCGTCCGCTGGTCGAGCCCGGTCCGAGCTCCTCGTCCGGCCCGCTCATCGAGCTCGTCGCCCGTGCCGCGTTCCGGTCCCTGGCCGAGCGCGTCCTCGGCGGAGCCTCCGTGATCGGTGCGTTCTTCCCGGCCTGCCGGCCGGCCTGCATGGCGTTCATGCGGTACCACCTCCGGCACCGACTGTGACGCCCCCGACACGATCTGTTGGATCTTGGTGGACAGTGAGCCGGTTGTGGATAACCCGCTCACCCGTCCGGGTCACGGTGGACCGGCCCCGGGGCCGGCCACACCGCAGCCCCCGGCTGCCTCAGCTCCCCGGAAGATCCAGATCGCTCTTGTTGAGCTCCTCGATATTCACGTCCTTGAACGTGAGTACCCTCACCTGCTTGACGAAGCGGGCCGGGCGATACATGTCCCAGACCCAGGCGTCGGCCATCGACACCTCGAAAAAGACCTCGCCCTGGACCGAGTGCACCTGCATCTCGTAATCATTGGTGAGGTAGAAGCGACGCTCGGTCTCGATCACATATTTGAACAGCCCGACGACGTCGCGGTACTCCCGGTAGAGCTTCAGCTCCATCTCGGTCTCGTACTTCTCGAGGTCCTCGGCGCTCATGGCAGATCCCCTTCAGCCGTGCGTCCCCCCATTGTGCGTCAGACCCGGTCGGTCTCCAGGAGCACCGGCGCATCGGGGGGCCCTTCGTCGAGCAGCGTGCGCAGCAGCTCGGCGAGTCTGGTCGGATACACCGTCTCATGGGATGCGGACAGTTCCTCCGAAGTCCACCACCGCAGTCCCGAGACGCTGCGTCGCTCCAGGTCCGTCTGCCCGCCGGTGTGGGTGGCAGTCCGGTCGGTTCTTCCCAGGTAGTACCACTCATCCTGCTCCCAGCGCCGCCCGTCGAACGGGAAGGCGCAGTGACGCTTCCACAGGACGGGGCCGAGGACGACGTCGGTGATGCCGGTCTCCTCGGCGAGCTCGCGGCGGGCCGCCTCCTCGCGGCTTTCCGTGCCTTCGAGGCCGCCGCCGGGGGTGAACCACCAGGTGTCGGTGGGGTGGTCCGGTTCGAAGCCGTGGAGCAGCAGGATCCGGTCGTCGGGGTCGAGCAGCACGACGCGCGAGACCTGGCGCACGGTGGTCGTCTCCGTTGCGTCGGCGGCCGCCGCCTCTCGCCCGCCGGCCGTCGCACGGCGCTCCGAGGTCTCCTCAGCGGCCGCCCGGACCCCGTCGGGCCCGACGCCGGCCGCCGCCCCGCGCCCCGCGGGCTCCTCGGCGCCCCGTCCCCGCGCCCGTCCCTCAGCCACGCTTGCGCGCCGTACGTCGGGCGACGGGACCGTAGGCCGCACCGGCAAGGATGAGGACCGCACCGGCGACCACGGCGAGGGTGATGGGCTGCACCGGGCCGGGCTGCGAGATACCGCCGGGGAGATCGGAGAAGCTGGTCGGGCGCTGCATCACCCCCACGCTGCCGAGCGGCCAGGCGCGCGCGTCGACCCGGGCATTGACGGCGCTGCGCGGCACCGAGCCGTGGTCGCTGTCGGTGAGGTGGACGCGGGAGTCGAGGGAGTCATTGCGGTGGTCGCCGAGCAGGAAGAGCTGTCCGGCGGGGACCTTGGCCTTGAAACCGACGGGTGAGGCGGGCCCGCTGCCCTGCAGATACGGTTCTTCGACGGGGGTTCCGTTGACCGTCAGCAGACCCTGCTTGGTGCAGCAGGTGACCTTGTCGCCGCCGACGCCGACGACGCGCTTGACCATCGGCATATCGCCCCAGACGGAGTCCTTGAAGACGACGACATCGCCGCGGCGTATCTCGGAGCCTTCCACTCTCTCGGCCAGGACCCGGGCACCGGCCGCGATGGTCGGCGACATCGAGTCGGTCGGCACCGTATAGGGGCGGTAGATCAGCGCCCCCCATACGAAGCCGCCCAGGAACAGCACACAGCCGACGGCCACGGCCAGACCGGACAGCACGCTGCCCGTGGTCCGGCCGCGGCCGTCGGTCCTGCGTTCGGTACTGCTGCTCATCCCAGCGCTCCCACCCCGCGGACCCAGCCCGCGTCGAAGATCCGGGACGGCACCTTACCTGGGGTTACGCGCTCCGGTCAGCCTCCGGCGGCGCCACAGCACGATCGGCACCGCGCCGGCCAGGCCCAGGGCGGCCGGAGCCACCCCCATCGCCTTGTTGATCCCGGGCTGGTCGAAGGTGTCCGGTACCGGCAGGGTCGACCAGCGGTTGATCGGCCACGCGATGGTGAACGCCCGGCCGACGACCTCGTCCTCCGAGACCGTGCCGTTGCCCTTGAGGTTCTGGTGGTAGCGCGAGTCGAGGGAGTCGTCACGGTGGTCACCCATCACCCAGATCCGCCCCTTGGGGACGTGGATCGGGCCGAACGCGCGGTCACCGCAGGGGGTGACACCGGGGAAGATGTACGAGTCTTCCTTGAGGGGCTTGCCGTTGACCTTGACCGGGCCGGTGCCGTGGCACTCGACGGTGTCGCCGCCGACCGCGATGACCCGCTTGATCAGGTCCTTCTCCTCGGCCGAAGGCATCAGTCCGATGAAGCTGAGGACCTTCTGGACGGGGTTGGGCTCGGGGGTCGGCGTCTCGTTCAGCCAGCCGCCCGGATCGTGGAAGACCACGACCTCGCCGCGCTCCGGCTTGGAGCCGAACCACGGCGTCAGCTTGTCGACCAGTACCCGGTCCCCGCGCTGCAGGGTGTCCTGCATCGAGTCGGACGGGATCGAGAACGCCTGCACCAGGAACGTCTTGATCAGCAGCGCCAGGAGCAGAGCGATACCGATGAGGATCGGCAGCTCCTTCCAGAAGGCACGCGGCTTCTTGGCCTTCTTCATGCCGCCGCTCACCTCCTCGCCCGCCGGCCTGTCCAACGTGCCGGATGTGTCCGATGCGTCGGCCGGGGCCGAACGCTGCGACTGTGCCCCTGACTGTGCTGGTGACTGATGCACGGAACTCGTCGCCGCTCCCGCGGTCTCACCACGCCCTGCCGGCTCTTCGGGCTCTTCGGTTCCGGACCGCGCGCCGACCGCCAAGTCCCCCACATCTGCTCCTCACTCCACGCACTCGCCCGCCCGTCAACCGGTGCAGGCCCACCACTCCCATAACGAGCGGGAGTTCCGCAGGGGTCGGGAGTACGGACAAACTCTCGGATGACACCTTATGCGGCGTACCTGCCGAGGACGCCTTGGCGCCCGGCGCGTCGCGCACGGTCGTGAAGGTGTCCGGCTCTTCGAGGCGCCGCCAGTGGCTGAACGGCCAGGCGATCACGACGGCCCGGCCCACGACATTGTCCTCCGAGACCGTGCCACGGTACGGCTCGTCCAAGTGGAAGCGCGAATCCGCGGAGTCAGAGCGGTGGTCGCCCATCACGAAGATCCGGCCGGTGGGGACGGCCACCGTGAACTTCAGTGTGGAGGGCGGGTTGCCCGGATGGACATACGGTTCGGTCAGCGGTACGCCGTTGACGGTGACCCGGCCCTGCTTGTCACAGCACTTGACGGTGTCGCCGCCGACCGCCACGACCCGCTTGATCAGGTCCTGTTCATCGGCCGACGGCAGCAGCCCGATGAAGGTCATGGCGTCATTGACCGGCTGAAAGGCGCCCCCGTCGGCATCGGGCTTGATCTGCTCGCCCTTGAGCCAGCCTCCGGGGTCCTTGAAGACGACGACGTCACCGCGCTCCGGCTTGGAGCCGAACCACGGCGTCAGCTTGTCGACCAGCACCCGGTCGCCGATCTTGATCGTCTGCTCCATGGAGCCGGACGGGATGACGAAGGCCTGGACGAGGAAGGTCTTCAGGACGAGGGCGATGGCCAGCGCCACGCCGACGAGGATCGGGATTTCCTTCAGGTAGGAGCGTTGCCTGCGGCGCTTGATGCGCTTCGCCTGGCGCCGCCGCTCGGCACGCCCGCCGGTCGCGGTGCGGGCCGACCGCCGGCCGCCGTGCCCGGCCGCGTTCTGAGGGCCGCCGCGCGCAGTGGAGTCGCCGTACGGGGCATCGCCGCCCCGCCCCCCGGAGTCGCCGTACTGGGCACCTCCGTACGGGGCACCGCCGCCCCGCCCCCCGGAGTCGCCGTACGGGGCATCTCCGTACGGGGCATCCCCGCCCCGCGCCGGCCGGTCGGTGCCCTGCGCCCGGCTCCGCTTCGGCCGGCCGGTGCCCGGACTCCCGTGGCGGGGGCGTCCGCGGCTACCCATGGGGGCCTGCCGCGGCGGGTATCCGGTCGAAGGCTCCTGGGGCGTCGAAGGTGCGCCAGCGGCTCACCGGCCAGGTGATCAGGTCCGCGCGGCCGATGACCTTGTCGACGGGGACCGTGCCGCCGCCCGGCTGGCCGAGGTGGTCGCGGGAATCGCTGGATCTGGCGCGGTGGTCCCCCATGACCCACAGCCGGCCCTCCGGCACCACGATGTCGAAATCCACCGAGGACGGCGCGTCCCCGGGGTGGAGATACGCCTCGCTCACGGGCTCACCGTTCACTTCGATCCGCCCCCGTTTGTCGCAGCAGGTCACATGGTCACCGCCGATGCCGATCACACGCTTGACGTAGTCGGTCTCGGCGGGCCGGGCCAGGCCCAGCGCCGCTCCGGCGCCGCGCACCAGTCCCGTGACGGGATTCTCCCCCTGCTCCCTGTGAACGAAGGACCCGGTGCCGTCGAACACCACCACATCGCCCCGCTCCGGATCGCTGCCGAAACGGTACGCCAGCTTGTTGACCAGCACCCGGTCACCGATCTGCAGGGTGTTCTCCATGGAGGAGCTGGGGATCAGGAAGGGCTGGGCGATGAACGCGCTGAGGAGCAGCACAAAGACCAGGCAGAGCGCGAGCAGGGTGGCCGGCCGGTGGCGCAGACCGGCCGCACGGGTGCGGAAACGCGCGGAGCGCGACCCCTGCTCCGGCCCCTGGTCGGGGGTGGGAGAGGGGTCGCGCTCCGTGAGCTGTGCGTCGGTGTCCATCGGGCCCTGAGCCTATCCGGCCGGGTCCGGGCGCCCTACGCGAGCGGGGGTTTGCGTTGCCCCGGCGCAAAAAATCGTGCCCCGGGACGGCCCGGCTCAGTTGTCGCGCTTCTCCTTGATCTTCGCGGCCTTGCCGCGGAGCTCGCGCAGGAAGTACAGCTTGGCGCGACGGACGTCACCGCGGGTCACGACCTCGATCTTCTCGACGATCGGGGTGTGCACCGGGAAGGTGCGCTCGACGCCGACGGAGAAGCTGACCTTGCGGACCGTGAAGGTCTCGCGGACGCCGGCGCCCTGACGGCGGATGACAACGCCCTTGAACTGCTGCACACGGGAGCGGTTGCCCTCGATGACGCGGACGTGGACGTTGACGGTGTCACCCGGGCGGAAGGCCGGGATGTCGCTGCGCTTCGAGGCGGCGTCGACGGAGTCGAGAAGGTGCATGACCTACTGCTTTCTTCGCTGATGCCACAGGTCATCAACGGGATATGGGAAGGATGTTTCGGATGCCGTTCCGTCGGGCGGGCGTCGTTCCCCCTGTGGCAGGGGCGCGCGCCGGACGCACACAGCAGCGGCCTATTCTTCCACGGCCCCACTCGTCCGCCCAAATCGGCCGTCGTCACCCTCCGACCAGCCCAGGGCATCGAGCATCGCGCGGTCATGTTTGTCGAACGCGGCGGGGTCGGCGCGCTCGATCAGATCGGGGCGGTTGCGGTCCGTGCGGCGGAAGGCCTCGTCCCGGCGCCAGCGGGCGATCTTGCCGTGGTGGCCGCTGAGCAGGACCTCGGGGATACCGCGGCCGCGCCACTCCGGGGGCTTGGTGTAGACGGGGCCTTCCAGGAGGTCGGCCATCGCGCCGGGGGCGAAGGAGTCGTCCTGGTGGGAGGCGGCGTTGCCGAGGACGCCGGGCAGCAGCCGGGCCACCGCCTCGACCATGACCAGGACCGGTGCCTCGCCGCCGGCCAGGACGTAGTCGCCGATGGAGACCTCGCGGACGTCGACGCGGTCGCCGTACTCCTCGATGACGCGGCGGTCGATGCCTTCGTAGCGGGCCGGGGTGAACACCAGCCAGGGCTTGGCGGAGAGTTCGACGGCGAGCTGCTGGGTGAACGGGGCGCCGCTGGGGGTGGGGACCACGATCACCGGCTCCCCGTCACCGGACGCGAGGATCTCGTCGAGCGCCTCGCCCCACGGCTCGGGCTTCATGACCATGCCGGGGCCGCCGCCGTAGGGGGTGTCATCGACGGTGTGGTGCTTGTCGTGGGCCCATTCGCGCAGGTCGTGAATGCGCACATCGAGCTGTCCGCGGGCGCGGGCCTTGCCGACGAGGGAGACGTTCAGCGGCTCGAGGTACTCGGGGAAGATCGTGACGACATCGAGCCGCATCAGCTGTCCCCGCGGCTGCCGGCGATCTCGGCCTGGCTGTCGTCGAGGAGGCCGGGCGGCGGGTCGATGACCGCGCGCTGCTCCCCGAGGTCGATCTCCGGGACGATTTCGGCGACGAACGGGATCATGACCTCGCTGCCGTCGGGCCGCTGGACGATCAGCAGGTCCTGGTAGGGCAGGTGGGAGACCTCGGAGATCCGGCCGACGTCGGTGCCGTCGCGGGTGACGACATCGAGGTCGATCAGCTGGTGGTCGTAGAACTCCTCGGGGTCCTCGGGGACTTCCTCGGGGTCGACCTCCGCGATCAGCAGGGTGTTGCGCAGCGCCTCGGCGGCCGTACGGTCCGCGACGCCCTCGAAGCGCAGCAGCAGCCGGCCGCTGTGCACCCGGCCGGTCGCGATGGTCAGCGGTCCGACGGAGGACGGTTCGGTGGCGAGGACGGCACCCGGGCCGAGCCGCAGTTCGGGCTCGTCGGTGCGCACCTCTACCGTGACCTCGCCCTTGATGCCGTGGGCGCGGCCGATTCGCGCCACTACCAACTGCACGCTGTCTACTCCCCTTTTTGCGGCTGAACCGCCGCCGCTGTCGCGGAGGTGGCCGAGGACCGTTGTGGTTCCTCAATGAATGGTGGCGGTCGTGGATCAACGATCGCCAACGAACTCGGGCCGGGGACGGCCCGAGGGCCCTCCCCGGCCCGAGCCGGTGTTCAACTTGTCAGCGGACCTGGTCCACGTCGACGAGGTCGACGCGGATACCACGGCCGCCGATGGCGCCCACGACGGTCCGCAGCGCGCGGGCGGTCCGGCCGTTACGGCCGATCACCTTACCGAGGTCGTCGGGGTGGACCCGGACCTCGAGTACGCGCCCGCGGCGCAGGGTGCGCGAGGCTACCTGCACGTCATCGGGGTTGTCGACGATGCCCTTGACGAGGTGCTCGAGGGCTTCCTCGAGCATGCTCAGGCCTCGGTCGACTCGGAGGTGGACTCGGCCGCAGCCTCGTCCGCCTTCTTGTCAGCCTTCTTCGCCTTCGGGGTGATGGCCTCACCCTTCGGCTCGTCGCCGGAAGCCTTGGCAGCGGCCTCGAAGAGGGCGCGCTTGTCGGCCTTCGGCTCGGCGACCTTCATCGGCGCCGGGGCGGGCAGGCCCTTGAACTTCTGCCAGTCGCCGGTGACCTTGAGGATGGCCATGACGGGCTCGGTCGGCTGCGCGCCGACACCCAGCCAGTACTGGACACGCTCGGAGTCGACCTCGATGCGCGAGGGGTTCTGCACCGGGTGGTACAGACCGATCTCCTCGATGGCCCGGCCGTCACGGCGGGTACGGGAGTCGGCGATGACGATGCGGTAGTGAGGCGCGCGGATCTTGCCCAGACGCTTCAGCTTGATCTTGACTGCCACGGGAGTGGTGTCTCCTGGTCTTGACGTGGTGGGGCACAACGGGATGCCACGTGGGGTTGCGGTACTCGGGGTGCCCGATGGACGCGTCAGCCGGAGGAGAGAGGGGTCCTATGCGACTGTCGAGTACAGCTAGCCATTGTGCCACACGCCCCCGGGTCAGCCGACCGCGGCCACCTCGGGGATACGGAAGGGCTTGCCGCAGCCACCGCAGACGATCGGCGCCTGGGCGAGCACGGACGGCACGACGCGGACGTTGCGCCCGCAGTCGCAGACGGCCTTGACGCGGACGCCGCCTCCGGAGGAGCCGTGCCGGGCGGCGGGGCCGCGGAAGCTGCGGGCGGTGTCGGTGGCGGTGGCGGCGGTGTGCGCCTTGAGGGCTCTGGCGAGGCGTTCGATGGTGGAGCGGTAGCGCCTCCTGGCTTCGGGGTTGAGCGTGACCAGGGAGAAGCCGCTGCTGGGGTGCGGCTCGTCGATATGGTCCAGGCCCAACTCCTCGGCGATCGCCAGGAATCGGCGGTTGTGGTAGCGGCCTGCACGGGAGGTGTCGCGGACGCCGCGGGCGGCGGCGATGCCATGGACTGCCTCATGGAGCAGCCGTTCGAAGGAGAGCTCCGCGCCACAGGCGGACGAGGACTCTCCGATCAGGGACTCGGGCGCGGCCAGATCCGGCAGCTCGGGGTGGTGCCGTTGAATATCGGCCCAGGCGAGCGCCAGTTCGGCGGCGAGGACAGGCGGTGTCGTGCTCACGTCGTGACAACGAGCCGGGGTCGCCGAGTGTTCCGATTCCGGGGCATCTCAAATAATTTGCACGTACCAGTCAGTTTCTGGTCATGAGTCGTGCCGAGGGCGGGGTGCGCAGATCTGCGCAGAAGGCGCCCAGCAGCCCTCAAGCCGGTACGTATCCCCGCGTACGCCGCATGGCGTAGCCGGTCGTATACCGGGGCAACGATCTTCGCGGCGATGGTACGGGGCGTTCCTGTGCCCGTCCGCACCGGCTCGGACCCCACCGTAGACCCGGTGGGCGCGGACGTCCGGACGTCCGGGTGGCGGGCGTTGCCGTGGCGGAACGACGTCGGCCGGGGCACCCTGGAACGGCGCTCCAGGGAGCGGGCCCGGCGCACACGGGGGCGCGCGGGAGACAACCCCGGCGCATCCCCTGGACGCTTGGGCGAATGCGCAGTTGTCTGGATTGCGGGGGCGCACCACGCGCGAACACGGGGGCGATCGGTACGGAACAGCTTCGGGTTCTCGGCGAATAGGGGCGCTATCGATGTCACCGACGCTCGTGCGGCACCAGCTTCCGCACTCCGGATCCACGCGCTGCGACGACCCGCCCGCTCCGGCCCGGTCGCGGGCGCGCACCCGCGACTGGGCCGAGATCCAGGAGCGGATGCTGGTGCCGCTGTACGAAGCCGCATACGACCGCCTGGGGGTCGGTCCCGGTACCCGGCTGCTGGGGCTGGGCTGTGGGTCCGGTCTGGCGCTGCTGCTCGCGGCGGCGCGCGGCGCGCAGGTCAGCGGGGTGGATGCGGATGAGTCCCGGCTGGAGCTGGCGCGTGAGCGGCTCACGCCGGACGGTATGCCGGAGCACACCCGGGTGGTCAGCGGCGGTCTGGAGGCCGCGGCGCCCGGGGACGCCGCGTTCAATGTGGTCACGGCGTTCCACCCGGTGGGCTGTGTGAGCACGGTCGAGGGGCTGACGGCGTCGCTCACGGCGGCGGCCGGGCTGGCGGAGCGCGGCAGCGCGGTGGTGCTGGGCGGCTGGGGTCCGGTGGAGCGGTGTGCCACGGCCGGGGTGCTGCGGGTGGCGCAGCGGCTGGCCGACTCCCCGGGCGATTACGTCGTCGGCTCCGCCGGGTGGCGGCCCAGCGGACGGGACGACCTGGAGGACCTGGCGGACCGGGCCGGGCTGCGGCCGGACGGTTCGGGGCGGGTGTCCTGCCCGTTCGGGTATGCGGATCCGGCGAGTGCGGTGCGGGGGCTGTTGTCGACGGGGCTGTTCGACGCGGCGCTGGAGGCGGCCGAGCAGCGCCAGGTGGAGAAGGAGCTCGCGGAGGCGCTGCATCCGTATCAGCGGGCGGACGGGACGGTGTGGATGCCGAATGTGTTCCGCTATCTGATCGCGCGGACCAGGTAGCGGGGGGCGGGTGCAGAAGCTCGCCCCCGGCATGCGCGAGCCCCCGGCCACGGTGTGAGGCCAGGGGCTCGCGAAGTGGAGCTGTGGGGGGTCAGCCCATGAACTTCTTGAACTCCTCGGGGAGTTCGAAGTTCTGCGGGTCCTGGCCGCCCTGGGGCAGGCCCAGCGGGTTGCCGGACTGGGCGGCCTCGCGGCGTGCGGCCGCGGCCTCCTCCTCGGCCTTGCGCTTCATCGGGTTACCGCTCTTGCGCTTGCCCTTGGCCTGCTTGACCTGCTTCTTCTTGCGGGCGCCACCGCCCATGCCAGGCATCCCCGGCATGCCGGGCATCCCGGGCATGCCGCCGCCCTGGGCCATCTTCGACATCATCTTGCGGGCGTCGAAGAACCGCTCGACGAGACCCTTGACCGCGCTGACGTCGACACCGGAGCCCTTGGCGATCCGGGCCCGGCGCGAGCCGTTGATGATCGTCGGCTCCTGGCGCTCGGCCGGGGTCATCGACTTGATGATGGCGGCGGTGCGGTCGACCTCGCGCTCGTCGAGGTTGTTGATCTGGTCCTTCATCTGCCCCATGCCGGGCAGCATGCCGAGCAGCTTGGAGATGGAGCCCATCTTGCGGACCTGCTCCATCTGGGCCAGGAAGTCGTCGAGGGTGAACTCCTTGGGGCCCTTCGCCAGCTTGGCCGCCATCTTCTCGGCCTCGGCCTGGCTGAAGGTCTGCTCGGCCTTCTCGATGAGCGAGAGCATGTCGCCCATGCCGAGGATGCGGGACGCCATGCGGTCCGGGTGGAACGCGTCGAAGTCGTCCAGCTTCTCGCCGTTGGAGGCGAACATGATCTGCTTGCCGGTGACATGCGCGATGGACAGCGCGGCACCACCACGGGCGTCACCGTCGAGCTTGGAGAGCACCACACCGTCGAAGCCGACGCCGTCGCGGAACGCCTCGGCGGTGTTGACCGCGTCCTGACCGATCATCGCGTCGACGACGAAGAGGACCTCGTCGGGGCTGACCGCGTCGCGGATGTCCGCGGCCTGCTGCATCAGCTCCTGGTCGATGCCCAGACGGCCGGCGGTGTCGACGATGACGACGTCGTGCTGCTTGCCGCGGGCGTACTCGATGGAGTCCTTCGCGACCTGGACCGGGTCGCCGACGCCGTTGCCGGGCTCCGGCGCGAAGATCGCCACACCGGCGCGCTCGGCGACGACGGAGAGCTGGTTGACGGCGTTGGGGCGCTGGAGGTCACAGGCGACCAGCATCGGGGCGTGGCCCTGGCCCTTGAGCCAGCGGCCGAGCTTTCCGGCGAGGGTGGTCTTACCGGCACCCTGCAGACCGGCCAGCATGATCACGGTCGGCGGGGTCTTGGCGAACCGCAGCCGGCGGGTCTCGCCGCCGAGGATGCCGATGAGCTCCTCGTTGACGATCTTGATGACCTGCTGGGCGGGATTCAGCGCCTGCGAGACCTCCGAGCCGGTGGCCCGCTCCTTGACCTGCTTGATGAAGGCGCGGACGACGGGCAGGGCGACATCGGCCTCGAGGAGCGCGATCCGGATCTCGCGCGCCGTGGCGTCGATGTCCGCCTCGCTCAGGCGGCCCTTGCCCCGGAGGTTTTTGAAAGTACTCGCCAAGCGGTCGGAAAGCGTATCGAACACGGCGGTCGTCGATCCTCGGGGTCGGGGGCGGGGTCCAGTCGGGTTCTAGGGTATCGGCCTCCGCAAGCAAACCATTCCTGCCCTGTATTCCCGGCCGCTGATTCCCGGCCGCTACTGAAGGGCGCGCTCCACGGCCGCCGCCACCTCATGGGCCGTGGCGTCCGTGAGGGGTGCCCCGTCCTCCCCCGTGACATAGAACGCATCCACCGCGTTCGCGCCCAGGGTGCTGATGTGGGCGCTGCGGACGGCGACGCCGGCGGTCTCCAGGGCGCGGCCGATGCGGTGCAGCAGGCCGTGGGCGTCCTGGGCCCGGACCTCGATGACGGTCGCGGTGTCGGAGCTGCCGCCGGCGACGGTGACCCGGGGTGGCGGGGCGAGTACGACCCGGGAGCGGCGGGCGTAGGCGCGTTCGCGTTCGGCGAGGCGGGCGGGGATGTCGAGGGAGCCGTCCAGGGCGCGGAGCAGGTCGGCGCGCAGCCGGTCGGCCTGCGGCAGCGATCCGTATTCGGCGGCCACCCGCCAGCTCAGTACCAGGACCGGGCCCTCGTCGATGGGGTCGAGGAGGAGCAGGTCGGCGGCGCGGACGGTGAGCCGGTGCAGGGCCAGCACCCCGGCCGCGGCGGGCAGGACGCCCATCGGAGGGGCGCCCGCAGGGCTCGTTGAGGGGCGGCGGCCGGGCGACGGGTGGGCAGGGACGGCGATGAGCAGTTCCACACCGACCGGCTCCTGGGCGGGCGCCGGTGCCTCCGGCCCGGTGTCGGCGTCGGTGGGGGCCTCGGCGCGCGCGTGCAGGGCCAGGACCGGGGCGCCGGTGCGCCGGGCCTCGATCGCCAGCCGTTCCTGTTCCGCGGTCGGCTCGCCGGCGCCGCGCACCTCCGTGTCGGGCTCCCCCGCGAGCCGCGCGGCGACCCGTTTGACCAGGTCGGCGACGAGTCCGCCGCGCCAGGCGCTCCAGGCGGCGGGCCCGGTGGCCAGCGCGTCGGCCTCGGTCAGGGCGTGCAGCAGCTCCAGGGTGCGGGTGCTGCCGACCGCCTCCGCGACCGCGCCGACGGTCGCCGGGTCGTCCAGATCGCGTCGGGTGGCGGTCTCGATGAGCAGCAGGTGGTGCCGTACGAGGGTGGCGATCACCGTGGTGTCGCGGGCGTCGAAGCCGAGCCGGGCCGCCACATCGCGGGCGATGGTCTCGCCGGCCACCGAGTGGTCGCCGGGCCAGCCCTTGCCGATGTCGTGCAGCAGGGCGGCGACCAGCAGCAGGTCGGGGCGGTGCACCCGGCGGGTCAGGGCGGAGGCCCGTACGGCGGTCTCGACCAGGTGGCGGTCGACGGTCCAGGTGTGGACGGGGTTGCGCTGGGGGCGGCAGCGGACGCGCTCCCAGTCGGGCAGCAGCCGCGTGATGATGCCTTCGGCTTCCAGGGCCTCCCATACGGGCACGGTGTGTGTGCCGGCGCCCAGGAGTGTCACCAGCTGTTCGCGGGCCTCGGCGGGCCAGGGCACGGGCAGTGGCTTGGCGGCGGTGGCCGTGGCGCAGCGGCGGATCGCGTGGGTGGCCAGCGGCAGACCGGCCTGGGCGGCGGCGGCCGCGGCGCGCAGCACCAGGACCGGGTCGCGCTCGGGGCGTGCGGTGCGGGCCAGCACCGCCTCGCCGTCGAGTTCGACGACGCCCTCGGCGAGCGGGGAGCGCTCGCCCTTGCCCGCGGTACGGCCGTGCAGCAGCCCGCGCAGCATGGGCTTGAGGGAGCGGGCGCGCAGCACCCGGCCGACCTCGCGCCAGGTGACATCGGCCGCGTAGGAGATGGTGCGGGCGGATTCGTAGGTCTGCCGCAGCAGGGCGTCCGCGTCGAGCATGCCGAGGGCGGTGGCGACCTGGTCCTGTTCCTGGAGGGAGAGCCGGTCGGTGGCGCGGCCGGTCGTCAGGTGGAGCGCGTCGCGGGCGTCGAGCAGCCGGGTGCGGGCGGCTTCCAGGCCGCCGCGCGGGGCGTCGGCGAGCCAGGAGGCGGCGACGGCCCGGAGCGCGGTGGCGTCCCGCAGCCCGCCCCTGGCCTCCTTGAGATCGGGTTCGAGGAGGTATTGGAGTTCGCCCTGCCGCTCGGCGCGCTCCTGGCACAGGTCGTGGAGTTCGGGGAGCCGTTTGGGGGCGCTCTCGCGCCAGTCGGCGTAGGCGGTGGTACGCAGTGCGGCGGTCAGGTCGGGGTCGCCGGCCAGGTGGCGGGCGTCGAGCAGGCCCAGCTGCACCTTCAGGTCCTCGCGGGCCGCTTTGCGGGCCTCGGCGGGGGTGCGTACGGAGTGGTCGAGGGCGAGGCCGAGGTCCCAGACGGGGTACCAGAGGTGGTCGGCGAGCGTGGCGAGGGCGCCGGCTTCGGCGCGTCCGTCGTGCAGCAGGAGCAGGTCGAGGTCGCTGCGCGGGGAGAGCTCGCCGCGGCCGTAGCCGCCGACGGCCACCAGGGCGGTGCCGGACAGGCCGGCGGCGGCGCCGTGCCGGGCCAGCAGGCCGGCCAGCCAGTCGTCGGTGAGCCGGGCGAGGGCGGCGCGGCGGTCGGGTCCGGTGGGGGCCTCGTCATGGAGGAGCCGCAGCCGGGCCGCCGGATAGCCCCCTTCCGGCGCGGGCGTGTTCCCCGGGCTCCGCGCTCCGGCCGGTCCTGCCGTTTCCTCGACGCTTTCCGCCACCTCGCGCGCTCCTTGGTCGTGGTCGTCCCCCGCCGTCACCGTCGCCCCCGTGCGGCCGTCCCCGTCCCGGCCGGGCCCGCACGCTCAGTCTGTGCCGCTGCGGGCCGGTCGGCCATCCGCCGCTCGGGCGGCCGGGCTCCGGCTCCGGTCCCCGACGGCGGACAGCCGCCCGGGGCCGGAGCCGGAGCCCGGCCGTGGCGCCTCACAGGGCGTCCGGCCCCCGCTCCCCGGTCCGCACCCGTACCGCGTCGTCGACGGGGATGCTCCAGACCTTGCCGTCGCCGATCTTGCCGGTGCGGGCCGCCTTGACGATGACGTCGGTCAGTTCCTCGGCGTCGGCGTCCTCGACCAGCACCTCGATGCGGATCTTCGGGACCAGGTCGACGGTGTACTCGGCACCGCGGTACACCTCCGTGTGCCCGCGCTGCCTGCCGTATCCGCTGGCCTCGGTGATCGTCAGGCCGTGCACACCGAATGCCTGCAGGGCGTCCTTCACCTCGTCCAGCCGGTGCGGCTTGATTACTGCCGTGATGAGCTTCACGCGTCCACCTTCTTTGTCAGGGCCTCGCCGAGTGCCGGTCCCTTGCGGCCGATCGAACCGCCGCCCGCGCCGGTGAAGTCGTATGCGGTCTCCGCGTGCGCGGCCTGGTCGATACCGGCGACTTCCTCGTCCTCGCCGACCCGGAAGCCCATCACCAGGTCGATCACCTTGGCAAGGACATACGAGACGACCAGGGAGTACAGCAGCACACAGACCACACCGACGGCCTGCCTGCCGAGCTGATCGAAGCCGCCGCCGTAGAACAGGCCCTTGGCCTCGCTCTGCACCCCGCCGGTGGCGAACAGGCCGACCAGCAGCGATCCGGCGACACCGCCGACGAGGTGGACGCCGATGACGTCGAGGGAGTCGTCGTAGCCGAACTTGTACTTCAGGTTGACGGCCATGGCGCACAGCACACCGGCGATCGCACCGACCGCGATGGCGCCCAGCGGGCTGACCGCGCCGCAGGCCGGGGTGATCGCGACGAGTCCGGCGACCGCGCCGGAGGCCGCGCCGAGCGTGGTGAACGAGCCGTGCCGGAGCTTTTCGTACACCAGCCAGCCGAGCATCGCGGCGGCGGTGGCGACCTGGGTGTTGACGAAGGCCACCGCGCCGATGCCGTCGTCGTTGCCGAGCCAGGAGCCGGCGTTGAAGCCGAACCAGCCGAACCACAGCAGACCGGCGCCGAGCATCACCAGGGGGAGGCTGTGCGGCCGCATCGGGTCCTTCTTGAAGCCGATGCGCTTGCCGACGACGAGGAGCACGCCGAGCGCCGCTGCGCCGGCGTTGATGTGCACGGCCGTACCGCCCGCGAAGTCGATGACCTGCAGCTCGAACAGCCAGCCGCCCTCGCCCCAGACCCAGTGGGCGACCGGGAAGTACACGAGGGTGACCCACAGGGCGATGAACAGCGCCCAGGCGGTGAACTTCACCCGGTCGGCGAGCGCACCGCTGATCAGCGCCGGCGTGATGATCGCGAACATCAGCTGGAAGACCGCGAAGACATAGACCGGGATGGTGGTGGCGCCCCACAGCTCCGTCAGGCCGATCCCGCTGAGGCCGGCGAAGTGGCCGTCCCAGCCGATGAAGCCGCCCTTGTCGGTGCCGAAGGCGAGTCCGAAGCCGTACAGGACCCACAAGATCGTCACGATGCCCAGGCTGATGAAGCTCATCATCAGCATGTTGAGCACGCTTTTGACCCGGACCATACCGCCGTAAAAGAAGGCGAGACCGGGTGTCATGACCATCACCAATGCGGAGCAGATCAGCATGAACCCGGTGTTGGCCGGGCTCAGTGTCGCCTTGTCTGCTGCGAGCGTCAGGATGCCTGGGGGCATCGGCGTCTCCTCGTCGTCGATGCGGCCCGTGCGGGCGTGTTTCTGATGGGCCGACTTCGCGATGAGGTTGTCGCAGCGTGGTTTCGGCCAAACCTTGCGGGTGTTTCACCCCAGTGACGAAGACGGCCCCCGTGTTACGCCCCGATGAACTCCCAGATCAGCCCGACACCACCCGTTCAACCCACAGAAACCATCAATTGAGCAACCTCCACGACGCCCCACCACCTCCGCGAAAGCGGCGCCGGTTTAGGCGCAAAAGCGAGCCCGGCCGCGGCTGCCGCCCGCGTGACCTGGCATGGGGGAGCCGAGTCGGGCTGTACGGGGCGGTGGCCGCGGCCGGTGTTCTGGGGTGGGGTGCCGTCAGACGGCCTCCGCGGTTTCGGGCAGCTGGCGGCTGAGCTCGTCGCTGAGCCGGATCACCTCGGCGACGCCGCCGAATTCCCGGGCCGCGTTGTCGACGGTCTTGCGCAGCCGGGTGTTGACCCGCTCGGAGCGGACCTGCCGGGCGAGCGGGATCGCCTGCTGCGCCATCGCCGCGCAGGCCTCGGGCTCCTTCTGCAGCAGATGCACGGTGGCCATCCCGATCAGGTTGAGCGCATACGAACGCTGGTGCTCGGGGTCCTTGCCGAAGAGCTCCACGGCGCGCTGCATGACGGGCTCGGCGAGCGAGGCGTAGGTGGGGCTGCGGCCGGCGACATAGGCGAGGTCGCGGTAGGAGTGGGCGTTCTCGGCGTTCAGCTCGGCCTCGGAGAAGAAGCGGATCCAGTCCGGCTCGGGCTCGCCGGGCAGCACGTCGGAGTAGGTGTCCTCGGCCATCCGGACGGCCCGCTTGACCTTGCTGGGCTGGCCCATACCGGCGTAGGCGCGGGCCTCCATCGCATACAACATGGCCTGGGTGCGCGGGGTGGCCGTTTCACGGCTGCCGTACTGGGCGAGGTGGATCAGCTCCAGCGCGTCGTCGGGCCGGCCGAGGTGGATCATCTGCCGGCTCATGCTGGAGAGGATGTACGAGCCCAGGGGCCGGTCGCCGGCCTCCTTGGAGGCGTGCAGCGCCAGCACGAAGTACTTCTGCGCGGTGGGCTGCAGGCCGATGTCGTAGCTCATCCAGCCGGCGAGTTCGGCGAGTTCGGCGGCGACCTTGAACAGCCGCTTGGCCACCGGCTCGGGCTGCGGCTCCTGGAGGAGGTCGGTGACCTCGTGAAGCTGGCCGACCACCGCCTTGCGCCGCAGCCCGCCGCCGCACTGCGCGTCCCACTGGCGGAACATCGCGGTCGTCGACTCCAGCAGATCCAGCTCCGGCTTGGACAGCCGCGCGGGCCGGCGGGCGCGGTCGGGTTCCTCTGCGCCGCCCTGGCCCGCGGGCACCGGGACCAGCCAGCGCTGCATCGGCTCGATGAGGCTGGGTCCGGCGGCGAGCGCGAGGGAGGTGCCGAGGTAGCCGCGGCGCGCCAGCATCAGGTCGCTGCGGGAGAACTCACTGATGAGGCCGACCGTTTGGGCCCCGGCCCAGGGCAGGTCCACACCGGAGACGGACGGGGACTGGTGCGCGGAGCGCAGGCCCAGCTCCTCGATGCCGACCACGCAGCCGAAGCGTTCGGAGAACAGCTCGGACAGGATCCGCGGGATGGGCTCGCGCGGCTGCTCACCGTCGAGCCAGCGGCGTACCCGCGAGGTGTCGGTGCTGATGTGGTGGGCGCCCATCTGACGGGCCCGGCGGTTGACCTGCCGGGCCAGCTCGCCCTTGGACCAGCCGCTGCGCATGAACCATGAACCCAACTGCGCGTTGGGTTGCTTGACGGCGTCGGTGCCGCCCGTGCCGCCGTTGCCGCCCACTGGAAGCCCCCATCCCGATAGCTGGCTTGGTGCCTAGTGTCTGGTGCGTGCCGCGAACTACCCACAGGCCGCCGTCGGTTACGACGCCTGTCCGGGGTACATCTACCCGATCACGGTTTCCGGCCACACCTTTTGGCCTGTGCTCGACCTGTGCGTTGCCACCGGCATACCCGTGCGAAGGGTGCCTCTCCGGGGTTCGCGCACCGAAAGTAATCCTACGATCACGCCCGCCGCGAGGGCGATCGGGGAAACGCCACCATTCGCCACCCCTTCGAATGAACTCCCCGCCCAGCTCTCGCGATTGACTTGACACAGGCCGAAGAACGCCGGGCGGAACGAAGCGCAGAAGGGCTCACGCGGCACACCGCACCACCTGGCACACCACGTCACACCACCGCACCACGGGCCGTCGGCGGAGCGTGAACGGCGCCGGACCGTCAACCCGCCGACTCGTAACCACTGGCACGCACCACCCGTTGGAGGGGGCATGGGCTTCACGATCGGCGGCATCCGAGAGATGCGTTCCAGCTCCCGGCGCCGCGCCCGCTCGACCGAGATCTCGGCGGTGGCGGAGTACACGGGACTGTGGGGCTGGGATGTCGTCCCCGGCGCCCGGGCGGTGCGCGCGGGCAGCGGCCGTACGGACTGCTCGTGCGGCGCCGCCGACTGCTCCTCCCCCGGTGCGCATCCGCTGGCCTTCGGCGAGGAGCTGGCGGCCGGTGCCGGCTGGGAAAAGGCCGCCGTGGCGTGGGCCGAGACACCGGGCGCCGCCATCCTCCTCCCGGTGGGCCGGTCGTTCGACCTCCTCGACGTGCCGGAGGCCGCGGGCCGCAACGCGCTGGCGCGGCTGGAGCGGATGGGTCTGCCGCTGGGCCCGGTCGTGGTGACCCCGACCGGCCGTGCGCTGTTCTTCGTCGCGCCCGGCGCGGCCGGGCAACTCCCCGATCTGCTCTACCGGATGGGCTGGGACGACGCCTCACTCGACCTGCGCCCCCTGGGCCCCGGCGACCACCTCACCGCGCCCCCTTCCGACCTCGGCGGCCACGGCCCCATGCGCTGGCTGCGCCCGCCGTCGCTGGACACCGCCGACCGGCCGCCGCAGGCACGGCTGATGGTGGGCACCCTGGCGTACGCCTGCAACCGCTCGGTGGTCTGAGCCCTCCTGCCGGCGCGGCACGGCTCTCGTCCGCCGGAGGGCATACGGGTCCCCGGGCGAGGCGGTGCGGGGCCGGCCACCCGGGCCGGGAGGGTGCCGGGCGGACATGGACCGGCCCCCGTACCCGCCGTGTGCGGGTCCGGGGGCCGGTGACGGTCCGGGCGTGGTGCCCTGGCGGCGGCGTCAGTCGATCAGGGCGTCGACGAAGGCCTGCGGCTCGAAGGGCGCCAGGTCGTCCGCCCCCTCGCCCAGGCCGATGAGCTTGACGGGGACCCCGAGCTCACGCTGGACGGCGACGATGATGCCGCCCTTGGCGGTGCCGTCGAGCTTGGTGAGCACCACTCCGGTGATGTCCACGACCTCGGCGAACACCCGGGCCTGGACCAGGCCGTTCTGGCCGGTGGTGGCGTCCAGGACGAGCAGCACCTCGCCCACCGGGCCGTGCTTCTCGACGACCCGCTTGACCTTGCCGAGCTCGTCCATCAGTCCGGTCTTGGTGTGCAGCCGGCCCGCGGTGTCGATCAGGACGACATCGGCGGTCTCGGCGATGCCTTCCTTCACCGCGTCGAAGGCGATGGAGGCGGGGTCGCCGCCCTCGGGTCCGCGGACCGTACGGGCACCGACCCGCTCGCCCCAGGTCTGGAGCTGGTCGGCGGCCGCGGCGCGGAAGGTGTCGGCGGCGCCGAGGACCACGGACTTGCCGTCGGCGACCAGGACCCGGGCGAGCTTGCCGGTGGTGGTGGTCTTGCCGGTGCCGTTGACGCCGACGACCATGACGACGCCGGGGATCTCGTCGCCGCCGTTGCCGATGCCGTTGGCGGTGTGCACGGTGCGGTCGGCGTCCGTGCCGATGAGGGCGAGGAGCTCCTCACGCAGCAGCTCGCGCAGGCCTTCGGGGGTGCGGGTGCCGAGCACCTTGACCCGCTCGCGCAGCCGGTCGACCAGCTCCTGGGTGGGGGCGACGCCGACGTCGGCGGTGAGCAGGGTGTCCTCGATCTCCTCCCAGGTCTCCTCGTCGAGGTGTTCACGGGAGAGCAGGGTCAGCAGGCCCTTGCCCAGGGTGTTCTGGGAGCGGGAGAGCCGGGCGCGCAGCCGGACCAGCCGGCCCGCGGTGGGTTCGGGAACCTCGATCGCCGGGGCGGCGGGCGCCTCGGGCTCGGCGGCCGGTGCCTCGGCCACGGGGGCCTCGGCGGTGGGCAGCGTGACTTCTTCGATGGTGCGACGCTCTTCGTCGCGGGGGGTCTCGGCCTCCTCGCCGACATGCGGTTCGGCGGGGGGCGCGGTAACGGAGGGCTTCGGGGCAGCCGGCGGGGACGGCGGCAGCTGCTTCTTCTTGCGGCCGCTGACGACGAGCCCGCTGATCGCGCCGAGCACGACCACGGCGATGACTACAGCAAGGATGACGATGTCCATAACTCCTCCAGTATCAGCCACGCTCCGCCCGTGGGGACTGCACGCGCCGAACCTGGATGGGCAGTGTCCTGATTGAATTCTGGATGTGTAGTATCCGGATTCACTCCCCGGGACCGGCCCGTGGAGCATCAGGAGGGGAATCCGGATGATTGATGTCCTGGTTTTGGGCGGCGGTTTCGCCGGTCTGTGGAGCGCCGCCGCGGCGACCCGGCTGCTGCGCACACAGGGGAGCGCACGCTCCGTGGCGCTGCTCACCCCCGACCCCGATCTGGTCCTCCGCCCACGCCTCTACCAGGCCGATCCGGCCCGGATGCGGGTGCCGCTCGACCGGGTGCTGGGTCCGGCCGGGGTGCGGCGGATCGCCGCCACCGCGACCGCCGTGGACACCGGACGGCGCCGGGTCACCGCCCTGACGCCCGACGGCAGCCGCACCGAGGTGGCCTACCGGAGCCTCGTCCTGGCCACCGGGAGCGCGGTGGTGCGGCCCGAGCTGCCCGGCTCCGCCCTGCTGCACGACATCGACACCCTCCCGGCCGCGGTCCGGCTGGAGAAGCATCTGCGGGGACTGGGCGAGGCCCCGGCCGGGCCCGGGCGCTGGACCGCGGTGGTGGTCGGCGCCGGTTTCACCGGGCTGGAGATCGCCACCGAGCTGGTGGGCCGGCTGCGCGCGCAGGCGGCTCCGTACGGCGCGGCGGACGAGGTGCGGGTGGTGCTGGTCGAGCGCGCGGCGGTGGCCGGGGCGGGGCTCGGCGCAGCGGCCCGGCCGGTGATCACCCGGGCGCTGGACACGCTGGGCATCGAGCGGCGTCTCGGCACCATGGTCACCGGTCTGGACGCGGGCTCAGTGCATCTCGCGGACGGCAGCACCGTGCCGGCCCGTACGGCCGTGTGGACCGCGGGGATGCGGGCGAGCGCACTGACCGCGCAGATCCCCGCGCCCCGGGACGCGCTGGGGCGGCTCGCCGTGGACCGCGGGCTGCGGGTGCGCGGCATCGAGGGCCTCTACGCCGCCGGGGACACCGCCGCGGCCCTGGCCGAGGACGACCACCCCGTCCTGCAGAGCTGTCAGCACGCCATCCCGCTCGGCAAGGTGGCGGGCCACAACGCCGCGGCCGGTCTGCTCGGCCTGCCGCCGGTGGACTTCGCGCCCGCCCCGTACCGCACTTGTCTCGATCTCGGCGAGGCCGGCGCGGTGGCCACGGCCGGCTGGAACCGGACACTGCGGGAGGGCCCCGAGGGCTTCGCCAAGGAGCTCAAGCGGGCCATCAACGAGACATGGATCTCCCCGCCGGTCGACGATCCGCAGGAGCTGCTGCGCCGGGCCGACCACCGGGTCGGCACACGGCAGGACGCGGCGTCTTCTGCCTGATCGGAAGGGCTCGACTGGACCCTTCGACGAGGTTCGGCGACACTCGTCCTCGTCGTGGGGTCCAACAGTGCGTACCGGCACAAGTTGGATCAAAGTACGATGGTCGACGGCCGCGCAACGCGCGTAGAGTCCTGGCAATCAATTCTGGCCAGGCATCACAGCCGCTGCCTGCACCCCCTCCCCCGTGGGGGTGCGTCCAGATCCCCGCACGGAGATACCTGCACCAATGGGCACCACGTCCTCCACTTCCGCTCCCGCACCCGAGGGCGCCGTCGAGACCCGCGGCATCGAGCCCGTCCCCGACAACGAACGCCAGGGTCGCGTCCGTGAGCTCTTCCCGACCTGGGTCGCCGCCAACATCAGCGTGTTGTTGCTCACCATGGGCGCCTCGCTCGTGGTCAACAACGGGCTGAACTTCTGGCAGGTCCTGCTGGTGGCCGCGATCGCCGCGGCCGTCGCCTTCGGCATGGTGGGCGTGCTGTCGGTCTCGGGCAAGTGGGGCGGCGCGCCCGGCGCGATGCTCTCCCGGGCCGCCTTCGGTGTCCGCGGCAACTACTTCCCCGGCGCCATCCTGTGGGTCGCCCGCTTCGGCTGGGAAACGATCAATGCGGTCACCGGCGCCTACGCGGTGCTGACCGTGCTGCATCTGCTGTTGGGCGTCGAGAGCAACAACGTCCTCGTCGTCGTCACCCTGCTCGCCTTCGTGGCCGTCACGTTCCTGGTGAGCGGTCTGGGCCGTAAGGCGCTGAACGTCTGCAACAAGTACTCGACGTATCTGTTCGGCCTGTTCAGCATCATGGTGCTGGTCTACCTGATCGCCACGATGGACTGGGACGCCGTCTTCGCCAAGAAGGCCGGCACCACCGCCATGGTGATCGCGGGCATCGGCACCATCGCGGCCGGCGGTATCAGCTGGGTGCCCACCGGCCCCGACTTCGCGCGGTACCTCCCGCACTCCGCGTCCGGCAAGAAGATCGTCGGCGCCACGGTCTCCGGCGCGGCCCTGGTACTGCTGCCGATGGTGCTGATGGGCGGCGTGATGGCCGTTTCCAGCCCGAAGCTCGCCGGCCAGAACACCGACCCGATGTCGTTCCTCGGCAGCATCCTGCCGCCCTGGCTCGCGGTGCCGTACCTGATCACCGCGCTGGTCGGCATGGTGCTGATCAACAGCCTGTCGATGTACTCCGCGGGCTTCACCGCCCAGACCATGGGCGTCAAGCTGCCGCGCGCCCTCGCGGTCAGCATCAACGCCGTCATCAGCCTGGTCGGCGGCCTGTTCATGATGCTGGTGGCCAAGGACTTCATCGGCCAGTTCATCGCCTTCCTGACGCTGCTCGCGGTCTCCTTCTCCGCCTGGATCGGCGTCTACGGCATCGACATGGCCCGGCGGCGCAAGATGGCGGTGCGCTATGACGCCGACAGCCTGATGAACACCGACCGCACCAGCCGCTACTGGTACGTCGGCGGCTTCTGCTGGCAGGCCATGACCGCCTGGGGCGTGGCGCTCGTGGCGGGCCTGTGCTTCACCAAGGTCCAGTGGTTCACCGGCCCGTTGGCCACCACCTGGATCGGCGAGAACGGCCTGGGCTGGGCGGCCACGATCGCGATCGCCGCGCTGGTCTTCGCCGTACTGCCGTCGCCGAAGGAGACCACCCCGGCGGCCGGAACGGACGAGGCGGCCGAGGCCCGGCAGCCGGTCGAGGTGGGCTGACCCGGCGCCCCGGCGACCGGATCCCCGCTCTAGTGATCTGACGCAACGTCAGCTAACGTCCCCTTCGCCAACCGCCTTGGCGAAGGGGACGTTTGCGATGATGTCGGTTCTGCGGATCAACCTCGTCGACCCCGCACCCACACCCGCCACGCTGTCCGCGCGCTACCGTGCCGCCGTCGAGATGGCGGCGTTCGCCGACGACCGCGGCTTCACCATGGTCCAGACCGAGGAACACCACGCCACCACCAACGGCTGGATGCCCTCCCCGCTCACCTTCGCGGGAGCCGTCTTCGGCGCCACCCGCCGGATCGGTGTCACCGTCTCCGCGCTGATCACCCCGCTGCACGATCCGCTGCGGCTGGCCGAGGACCTCGCCTCGCTCGATCTGCTCGGCGGCGGCCGGCTGGTCACCGTCGCCGGCCTCGGCTACCGGCCCGAGGAGTACGCGGCGCACGGCAAGGACTGGCCGGGCCGGGGCCCGCTCCAGGACGAGGTGCTGGAGACCCTGCTGTCCGCCTGGACCGGCGAACCGTTCACGTACCAGGGGCGTACGGTCCAGGTCACCCCGCGGCCGTACACCCAGCCGCATCCGCTGCTGCTGATCGGCGGCAGCTCACGGGCCGCGGCCCGGCGCGCGGCCCGCCTGGGGCTCCCCTTCTTCCCCAGTGCCCACCTCCCCGAACTGGAGGCCTACTACCACGAGCAGCGCGCCGCCTTCGGCACCGACGGGTGGGTGATGCAGCCGCCCGAGCGGACCGCGCTCCTCCACCTCTCCGAGGACCCGGACCGCGCCTGGGCCGAGTACGGCGGCCATCTGCTGCACGAGGCTCGGATGTACGCCTCCTGGCAGTCCGCCGGTATCCGCTCCGCGGTGCGCTCATCCGCGCAGGACGCCGGGGCGCTGCGCGAGGAGGGCGTCTACCGCATCGTCACCCCCGACGACTGCCTCCGGCTCGCCCGGCGGACGGGCGACGGGGGCGCGTTGATCCTCCATCCGCTGTGCGGCGGAATGCCCGTCGACGAGGGCTGGCGCTCGCTCCATCTGTTCGCCGAGCGGGTGCTGCCCCGCCTCAAGGCTGACGGGCAGCAAGGACTGACGGGCTGACGGGCTGACGGGCCTCAGCCTTCCGGGTAGAAGACGAAGAGCCGGCAGCCCGTCGCCGACTGCGGGACGTGCCAGGAACCGGCCGGGGCATGGAGGAAGGTCCCGGCCGGGTGGTCGCGGCCGCCGTCGTTGAAGACACCGGAGCCACAGAAATCGGGCACAAAAAGGGGTACTGCCCGGGGTCCCTGATGACCCGGGGCAGTACCCAGTGCTGAGGAGAAGGACTGGCGGGGGGTTAGCCCATCTCCTCCAACGCCTTGCCCTTCGTCTCCTTCACGAACTTGAGCACGAAGGGGATCGAGAGCAGGGCGAAGACTGCGTAGATGACGTACGTGCCCGAGAGGTTCCAGTCAGACAGGCTCGGGAAGCTGGCCGTGATGGCCCAGTTGGCGATCCACTGCGCAGAGGCGGCGACGCCCAGCGCGGCGGCGCGGATCTTGTTCGGGAACATCTCGCCGAGGAAGACCCAGACCACGACGCCCCAGGAGAGGGCGAAGAAGAGCACGAAGACGTGGGCGGCGATCAGCGCCACGGTGCCTTCGGTGGGCGGCAGGGTGCCGGCCGCGGTCTTGGCGGAGAAGGCCCACGCCTCCAGGGCGAGCGAGACGGCCATACCGGCCGAGCCGATCAGCGCCAGCGGACGGCGGCCGATCTTGTCGACGAAGACCATCGCGATCACGGTGCCGATGATGTTGATGATCGACGTCGTGAAGCTGTAGAAGAACGAGGCGCTCGGGTCGATGCCGACGGACTGCCACAGCGCCGAGGAGTAGTAGAACGCGACGTTGATGCCGACCAGCTGCTGGAAGACCGACAGGCCGATACCGACCCAGACGATCGGCAGGAAGCCCATCTTGCTGCCGAGCAGGTCCTTGAACGACGACTTGTGCTCGCGGTGCATCGCGTCCTGGATCTCGGCGACCCGGGTGTCGAGGTTCACGGTGTGGCCCTCGACCTCGGCGAGCACCTCCTTGGCGCGGGAGACCTTGCCGACGGAGATCAGGTAGCGCGGCGACTCGGGGATCGCGAAGGAGAGCAGACCGTAGAGGACGGCCGGGACGACCATCACGCCGAGCATCCACTGCCAGGCCTCCAGGCCGGCGAGGGTGCCCCGCTGGTTTCCGTCGGCGAGGTTGAGGATGCCCCAGTTGACGAGCTGGGAGACGGCGATACCGACGACGATCGCGGCCTGCTGGAACGAGCCGAGGCGACCGCGGTAGGCGGACGGCGAGACCTCGGCGATGTAGGCCGGGCCGATGACCGAGGCCATACCGATGGCGAAGCCGCCGACGATCCGCCAGAAGGCGAGGTCCCAGAGGGAGAACGGCAGAGCGGAGCCGACGGCGCTGATGGTGAACAGCACCGAGGCGATCTGCATCACGCGGATGCGGCCGATGCGGTCCGCGATCCGGCCCGCGGTGGCGGCGCCGACGGCACAGCCGATCAGCGCGACGGCGATCACCTGGGCGAGGACGGCGGACCCGACGTCGTAGCGGCTGCGGATCGCCTCGACGGCACCGTTGATGACGGAACTGTCGTAGCCGAAGAGAAAGCCGCCCATCGCGGCAGCCGCGGTGATGAAGATGACATGGCCGAGATGGTCGGGATGGGCCTTACGGCCTTCCGGAACCGTCGGCTGCGCGGTGCTGGTCAACGTGAACTCCAGTGGCCCGGCTGCGCTGCCGGGCGTAGGGGGCTGGCCCTTCTAGTGGTGCATAGGTTGGGGGTACCCACCACTTGAAGGTAAAAGCAACGTTGCAGAGACTATGCCTTCAAGTTTCGAAGTCAATAGGGCGTAATGAATTTGTTTCTCGGACGCCTTGGGGACCGTTCGTTCAAGTTGTGAACTGATGGGGTATCGGACACTCCGGGCGATCAACAGCGGGGCCGCGTGCGGACGCCCCGCCCGCCGGCACCGGCCCGCGGCCGCGGTCAGTGCAGGCGCTGGCTGATGACCTTCGAGACGCCGTCACCTTGCATCGATACCCCGTAGAGCGCGTCCGCGACCTCCATCGTCCGCTTCTGATGCGTGATCACAATCAGCTGGGAACTCTCCTGGAGTTCCTCCATGATCCGGATCAGCCGCTGGAGATTGGTGTCGTCCAGCGCGGCCTCCACCTCGTCCATCACATAGAACGGGCTGGGCCGCGCCTTGAAGATCGACACCAGCAGCGCCACCGCGGTCAGCGACCGCTCACCGCCCGACAGCAGCGACAGCCGCTTGACCTTCTTCCCCGGCGGACGCGCCTCCACATCCACCCCCGTCGACAGCATGTCGTCGGGATCGGTGAGCACCAGCCGCCCCTCACCGCCCGGGAAGAGCCGCGCGAAGACGCCCTCGAACTCCCGCGCGGTGTCGTGGTACGCCTCGGTGAAGACCTGCTCGACCCGCTCGTCGACCTCCTTGACCACCTGCATCAGGTCGGCGCGGGTCTTCTTCAAGTCTTCAAGTTGTTCGCTCAGGAACTGGTGCCGCTCCTCCAGCGCCGCGAACTCCTCCAGCGCCAGCGGGTTCACCTTCCCGAGCTGCTGATACGCCCGCTCGGCTGCCTTGAGCCGCTTCTCCTGCTCGGCCCGTACGTAGGGCACCGGCTGGTTGCGCGGATGCTCCGGATCGTCCGGCAGCACCTCGCCCTCGGCGGGCGGCGACGGCGGTACCAGCTGGTCGGGGCCGTACTCGGCCATCAGCCCGGCCGGCTCCACCCCCAGCTCCTCCAGCGCCTTGGTCTCCAGCTGCTCGATCCGCAGCCGCTTCTCCGCGCCCAGCACCTCACCGCGGTGCATCGAGTCCGTCAGCTTGTCCAGCTCGGACTTCAGCTCCCGGCCCTGGTTGCGCTCGGCCACCAGTGCCTGTTCCCGTTCCGCCTTGGCCCGCTCCGCGGCGCCCCGCTCCTCCTCGGCCCGTACGGCCGACACCTCGACATGGGCCAGCAGCTGCCGGGCACCGGCGGCGACCGCCCCGGCCACCGCCGCCTCGTGCCGCAGCCGGGCGCGCCGCCGCTCGGCCCGCGCCCGCGCCTCGCGCTCCGCCCGCGCTCCCCGGTCCAGTGAGTCCGCCCGCCCGGCGAGCGCCTTCACCCGCTCCTCGTGCGTACGCGCCTGGAGCCGGGCCTCCATCTCGGTCTGCCGCGCATTGGCACCGTCGGCCGCCAGCCGGTCCCGTACGGAGGTATCCGGCTCCTCGTCTCCCACGCCCGGCTCCTCCTGTGCCACCGCGAGGCGCTCGGCCAGCTCCTCGGCCTCCTCGGTGGCCCGCAGCAGCGCCTCCTCGGCCTTGGCCGCCGCCGCGTCGCAGCGCTCGGCCTCGCCCGCGGCCGCCCGCGCCTGTCCGCCGAGCCGGCCCAGGTCCCCGGCGACCTTCGACTTCTCCCGGTCCGCCGCCCGCCGCCGCTCGGCCAGCTCCTCGACCAGCGCGGCACCCGCCGTACGGCGTTCCGCCGCGGCCTGCTGCGCCTCCGCCAGCTCCTCGCAGCGCGCCGCCAGTTCCTCCAGCTCGGCCGCGGCCTCGTCGACGGACGCCTGCACCTCCAGCAGGCTCGGCGCACCGGCGGAACCACCCTGCGCGAAATGCGCCCCGAGCAGATCGCCCGCACCGGTCACGGCCATCAGCTCCGGCCGCGCGGCCACCAGGTCCTCGGCGTCCTCCAGCGTCCCGACCACCACGACATCCCGCAGCAACCGGGCCACGGCGGCCGTCAAATCCCCCGGGCCCCGGACCAGTTCCGCCGCCGGTACGGGCTCGACACGCGGCCCGGGAACACGGTGCCCGGCCGGCCCGGACACCCCCGGCGCCCCGGCCGCCCCCGCACAGACGCCCACCACGGCCCCCTCGGCCGCCCCAGCCAACCCTTCGCTCCCACCGGTCCCACAAACCTCATCAGCCCCCTGAGATCTGGCGGCTCCAACAGCCCCGGCAGTCCCAGCAGCCTGACTCCCCGCCGACACCCCAGCAGCCCCAACAGCCCCGGCAACCTCACTCCCCGCCGACACCCCAGCAGCCTCAACAGCCCCAACGGCTTCCGCAGCTCCCCCGCCCTCCGTGGCCTCCACGGCCCGTGCGGGCGCAGGCACCCTTCCCGTCCCGCTCCGGCCCCCGCTTCCCCCCACCACCATCGCCGCCCGCCCCGCGTCCTCCTTGCGCAGCAGCCGGATGGCCTCGGCGGCGGTGGCCGGGTCGGTGACGGCGACGGCGTCCGCGGCCGCGCCGAGCGCCGCCGCCACCGGGATCTCGAAGCCGGGGGTGACGGTCAGCAGTTCCGCCGCCGGCCCGAGCAGTCCGGTCAGGCGGTCCGCGGCGGCCAGCAGCGCACCGGTACCGTCCTTGCGGCGCAGCCCGAGCGCCAGCGCGTCATGCCGTGCGGCGGTCGCGGCCCGCTTGCGCTCGGCCGCGGTCAGCGCCTCGCGGGCGGCGGTCAGCGCGGTCTCCGTCTCCGCCAGCTCCCGGCGGGCCGCCTCGTGCCGCTCCGCGATCTCCTCGTCGTCCGCGTCCAGCCCGTCGACCTCGGCCTTGAGCTGCTCGTACTCCTCCTGGGCGGTGTCCGCCCGGCGCCGGGCGGCGTCCCTGGCCTCGGCGAGCCGGCCGATCTCCGCCTGTGCCGAGGCGGCCCGGCCACGGGCGGCGGTGACCTGGCCGCTCAGCCGGGCCAGGCCCTCGCGGCGGTCGGCGATGGCGCGGGCGACGTCCCGCAGCCGCCGCTCCTCGTCCGCCAACTGCCGCTCCAGCCCGGCACGGTGTTCGACGGTGTCCTCCAGCGCCCGGCTCGCCGCCTCCAGCGCGGCCGTCAACTCCGCCTCCTGCTCGCGGATCCGGGCCGCTTCCCGCTCCATGTCCTCGGGGTCGCGCCCGTGGCGCTCCTCCGGCGGGGCCGCCGTGGCGCTCTTGACCCGCGCCTCGGCCAGCGAGATCGTGCCGCGCACCCGCTCCGCGAGCTGCGACAGCTCGTACCAGGTCTGCTGCGCGCGCTGCACCCGCGGCGTCAGCGTACGGACCTCCTCCTCCAGCGCCGCCTCGCGCTGCTGGGCGGTGCGCAGCCGGTCCTCGGCGGCCTGCTTGCGTTCCTTGAGCGCCGCCTCGTCCGCGATCTCGGCCCGCAGCGCCCGGCGCAGGGTGACGAGATCGTCGGCGAGCAGCCGCAGCCGGGCGTCGCGCAGGTCCGCCTGGATGACGGCGGCGCGCCGGGCGACCGCGGCCTGCCGCCCCAGCGGCTTGAGCTGGCGCCGCAGCTCATCGGTCAGATCCTGGACCCGGGCGAGATTGGCCTTCATCGCCTCCAGCTTCCGCAGCGCCTTCTCCTTGCGCTTGCGGTGCTTGAGGACGCCGGCCGCCTCCTCGATGAAGGCCCGGCGCCCCATCGGGTCGGCATGCAGCACGGAGTCGAGCTGGCCCTGCCCGACGATGACATGCATCTCCCGGCCGATACCGGAGTCGGAGAGCAGTTCCTGGATGTCCAGCAGCCGGCAGGTGTCACCGTTGATCTGGTACTCGCTGCCGCCATTGCGGAACATGATCCGGGTGAGGGTGACTTCGGCGTACTCGATCGGCAGTGCACCGTCGGAGTTGTCGATGGTGAGGGAGACCTCGGCGCGGCCGAGCGGCAGCCGCCCGGTCGTCCCGGCGAAGATGACGTCCTCCATCTTCCCGCCGCGCAGCGACTTGGCGCCCTGCTCGCCCATGACCCAGGACAGCGCGTCCACGACATTGGACTTGCCGGAGCCGTTGGGACCCACGACGCAGGTGATGCCCGGCTCGAAGCGCAGCGTCGTGGCGGAGGCGAAGGACTTGAAACCTCGCAGGGTCAGACTCTTGAGATGCACGCCTTTGGACTCTACCGGCCGCTCCTCGGCGGGTGACCCCAACATTCCGGGCCGCCCCGGCCCCGTACGGCCCCCGGGTATACCGCGCCGTTCATTTTCGGTTTCATTGCCGAAAGTGCAGGGCACATCATGCGGTAAGGGAGGGCCGGTACGGCTGAAGTGACCACGTGGTTCGCAGGAAAGCCGCAGGACGAAGAGCCGGGAAACGACGAAGGGACGCCGAAGCGTCCCTTGCAGATCTTGAAGAGAGCGGTGCCTCAAGCGGCTGGCGAGCAGCCCTACCGGCCCTGAGGTTGGGGTCAGGTGAGCGCGGGCTCCGCCTGGGGTACGTCGATGTCGAGCATCGAGTCGTCGCGACGTGCGGCAGCGGACAGCATGTCGTTTTCGGCCTGCATCCGAATAAGCTCGGATTCAAGGTCTTGGACGCGCTGCTGAAGCCGTCGCATCTCGGAGAGGACTCGGGGGTCGGAGCCGCCGACGTAACCGAGAAGCGCCTTTGCCATGATGGATGGTCCTCCACAATGAGTGACCGACCGAAGCGGTGTGGGTCGTGAGGGATTCGCACCCGCGGTGCTTGTCATTCTCTGGTGTACTCAATGCCAAACAGCTAAGGTGCGCGGGGATTCCAGAGTCTCACCAAACGGTTTGACGGTCAACACGATCACACCCCGTATCCTCGGGCACCTGAGAGTGCGCGGCCGCGAGGGCGCTGCGCCGACTCCCCAGAAAGGTCCCGCGGGGGCGTAGAGATCATCCGTACAGCGGCAGCCTTGCACGGGTCGGCCGAGTTGGCAACCACCAGGCCTTATCTCCCGTAAGCAGCTGACAAAGACGCATCCGCAAGAGCGCCTTTGACGGCCGTACGGACCGTTCCGGCGGGCCGGATCAGCGGATCTCGAAGCCGTCATAACCCCCGCGGGGCGTGTCCCAGATCTCAGTGACTCCGTCGACCCGCCCGGGCGTGTCTCCGGTGCGGAGCCAGTCGAGCAACAGGTCGCAGTGATCCTTCGGGCCCTCGGCGACCACCTGGACGCGGCCGTCACCGAGATTGACGGCAAATCCGGCGAGTTCGCCGATGCGAAGAGCGTTGGCCCGGGTGAACCAGCGGAACCCGACACCCTGGACCTGACCACGTACCCACGCGGTCACTCGGACAGCTTCATTCATGTGTGCACGCTAACCGGCCAATTGCTCAGTGGTCACTTCTGCCCCTTGCGCCATGGCGTACAGTCCCCCGACAGCGAGGCTCACTCTTATGGGTGAGCCATGTTGACGCTGAGGACGGAAGGAAGACAGCGGATGGGCCGCCATCGACGCTCTGCTCCCCATGCTCCCGAGGCCCCCGGTGCGGGGCCTGTTGACGCACCGACGGCTGCCCGGCACGGTGCGCCGGACACGACGCGGCACCGCGGGCACCGCGCGGCGCGCGGCCGCGGTATGACCCCCGTCCGCACCGGACTGCTCGGCGCCTCGGCGGCGGTGGCGATGGGAGCCGTGGCGGTCGCCTCCGGACTGATCCCCGGCAACGGCCAGTTCGACGGGGGCCCGGGCGACCAGGGCGACCGCGTCCGGGCCGGTGCACTGCCGGAGGCCACCCGGCCGCTGGGCGGCATCTCCGCGTCCCCGACCGACCGCGGCACGGACGAGGTGAGCCGCGGCAGTGCCCGCCCCAAGGCCCCCGGCACCGGCCATGCCTCCGCCGTCACCACCCCTTCGGCGTCCCCCTCGCCGCACCGGCCGTCCAAATCCCCCACCGGGAAGACCGATTCGCACCGGTCCGCCCAGCCCGCCGAACGGCCGTCCTCGGCCTCGCCCGAGCGCACGGCAGCAGCGTCGAAGACCCCTGACGCCCAGTCGTCCGCGGAAGCCCAGGTCCTGTCCCTGGTCAATCAGGAGCGCGCCCAGGCCGGCTGCTCCCCCGTGACGGCGGACAGGGAATTGGCCGGTCTCGCACAGGATTTCAGTGACGACATGGCCCGGCGCGGCTTCTTCGACCACACCGACCCGGACGGCGACACGCCCTGGGACCGCGCCCGTGCCGCGGGCATCGACGACCTCGGCGGCGAGAACATAGCCCGCGGCCAGGCCAACGCCCAGTCCGTCATGGACTCCTGGATGGACAGCCCCGGCCATCGCGCCAACATCCTCAACTGCGAGTACAAGACCCTCGGCGTCGGCGCCCACTTCGGGTCGGGCGGCCCGTGGTGGACGCAGGACTTCGGCTTCTGAGGCAGCCCGTCCGGCGGTGACACCGCCGCGCCCGGACACGCCCGCGCCGCCCCGTGACGGATCACGGGGCGGCGCGGGCGTTCTGCGTACCGGGACCGGAGGCCTGTGGTCCGTGGTGCGCCGGCCAGGCGGCGAGGGCGGCGCGGCCCGCGACGACGATGCGGGCCTGCTCGGCGATACGGCGTCCGAGGTGCTCGGCGGTGGAGGAGTTCCAGCCGGGGAGCAGGTTGAGGCTGACCCGGCTCATGCCGTGCTGGGCGGCGAGCACCGTGAAGAACTGCAGGGTGTGCAGCTTGTCCCCGCTCGTGGAGGCGGAGTTGGTGAAGCCGGCGGCGAGCTTGTCCTGCCAGGCGCGGGTCGCCCAGCGCTTGGCGCTCGCCTCGGCGAAGGTGTGGAAGGCGCCGGAGGCCGTCCCCATATAGGTCGGCGAGCCGAAGACGATCGCGTCGGAGGCGTCGAGCTGCGCCCACTGGGCTTCGGTGATCTCGCGAAGAGAACTAACTTTTAGAAAGCGCAACCCATTAGTTAGCGCTGCGCGAGGGTATGGTGTACCCATGGCGACCGAACCCACCGGCGAGACGGCCGGGGAGCCCACTCCCGGCTGTACGGACGATTTGGCCTACGACGTCTTCGCGCGCGACTGCCCGTCCCGCGACACGCTCCGCCACATCACCGACCGATGGGGCAGCCTGACGCTCGGCGCCCTGCTCGACGGGACCTTCCGCTTCAACGAACTGCGGCGCCGGGTGGCCGGGGTGAGCGAGAAGATGCTGGCCCAGACCCTGCACGCACTGGAGCGGGACGGACTCGTACACCGCGAGGCACAGCAGACCAACCCGCCCCGGGTGGATTACGCGCTGACGCCGCTGGGCGACCAGGTCGCCCGTCAACTACGGATGCTGATCGACCTGGTGGAGGACCGGATGCCGCAGGTCCTCCGGGCCCGCGAGCACTACGACGCCCGGCGCACCGCGGAGTGAGCCACGGGCCCGCGCTCAGGCGCGCGGCGGCCGCTGGCAGCGGGGGCAGAAGTAGCTGGAGCGGTTCATCCAGGGACGGCGGCGGATCGGGGTGCCGCAGCGGCGGCAGGGCTCGTCCTCGCGGCCGTAGGCGTCCAGGGAGCGCTCGAAGTAGCCGGACTCACCGTTGACGTTGACATAGAGGCTGTCGAAGCTGGTGCCGCCGACGGCGAGCGCGGCATTCATCACGTCCCGTACGTGGCCGAGCAGCTCGGCGGTGCGCGGGCGGGTGAAGGTGGCGGTCGGCCGCTCGTAGTGGAGCTTGCTGCGCCACAGCGCCTCGTCCGCGTAGATGTTGCCGACGCCGCTGATCAGCGTCTGGTCGAGCAGCGCACGCTTGACGGTGGTCCGGCGGCGGCGCAGCGCGTCGTGGAACGCGGCGTCGTCGAAGGCGGGATCGAGCGGGTCCCGGGCGATGTGCGCGATGACGTCGGGCAGGTGGTCGGCGTCGCCGGGGACGGTGTCGTGCAGCGACAGGCCGCCGAAGGTGCGCTGGTCGACGAAGCGGAGTTCGGTGGCCAGATCGTCGGCGAAGCCGATCCGGATCCGCAGGTGCTTCTCCTCGGGGGCGTCCTGCGGCTGGACCAGCAGCTGGCCGCTCATGCCGAGGTGGGCGAGGATGGCCAGCCCGTGGGTGACGGACGGCGTGACCATCGGGGTGATGCCCTCCGCCGCGGTCTGGGCGGACGGCCCGCCACCGGTCACCGGGAGCCAGAGGTACTTGCCGCGCCGGCGCGCCGTACCGAGGCGCAGCCCCTTGAGCCGGGCCGCGAAATCGGCCGCCCCGGCCGTGTGCCGGCGGATCGCCCTCGGATGCCGCACCTCGACGGCGTCGATCGTGCGGCCGCTGACCCAGCGCTCCAGTCCGCGGCGTACGACCTCGACCTCGGGCAGCTCGGGCACGGAGGGCTCCTTGGGAACGACGGTGGGGCGAAAGACTTCTGACCCCGTCCGGGGCGACGCGCGGCCGCCCCGGACGGAGTCAGAATCGGTGCTTCAGTGTGCCGACGACGAACCGTCGCCGGCGGCCGGAGCCGAGTTCTCCGCTGCCGGCGACACCTCGTCGCCGGAAGCTGCCGCCTTGGCCGCCTCGTCCGCCGCGGCGCGAATCGCACGCCACGCGGACTCGGCCGCCTGCTGCTCGGCTTCCTTCTTGCTGCGGCCGGTGCCGGTGCCGTACGAGACACCACCGACGCGGGCGGCAGCAGTAAAGGTCTTCTCGTGGTCGGGGCCGGTCTCGGTGACCAGGTACTCCGGAACGCCGAGGCCTTCGGTCGCGGTGAGTTCCTGGAGGCTGGTCTTCCAGTCCAGGCCCGCGCCCAGGCTGGAGGACTTCTCGATCAGCGGGTCGAAGAGCCGGTGCACCAGCTCGCCGGCCGCGTCGAGACCCTGGTCGAGATAGACCGCGCCGATCACCGCTTCAAGGGTGTCGGCGAGGATGGAGGCCTTGTCCCGGCCGCCCGTGCCCTCTTCGCCCCGTCCGAGGCGGATGAAGGCGCCGAGGTCGAGGCCGCGGCCCACCTCGGCAAGCGCACGCGAGTTGACCACCGCGGCCCGGAGCTTGGCCAGCTGGCCTTCCGGGAGATCGGGGTGGATGCGGTACAGCGTGTCCGTGACCACCAGGCCGAGCACCGAATCCCCGAGGAATTCGAGCCGCTCGTTGGTGGGCAGACCGCCGTTCTCGTATGCGTACGAGCGGTGCGTCAGCGCACGCACCAGAAGGGCGGACTCGAGCTGGTACCCGAGCCGCCCTTCCAGAAGCGTGTGGGACGAGGCTGTGTCCGCCGGAGTCGGTTCATCCCCGCGTTTGCGGGAAGTCGAGTTGGCGTCTGACATGGAGCCTGTCACCAGCCGCTCAGACCTCGAGGACCTGGCGCTTGTTGTAGGTGCCGCAGCTCGGGCACGCGATGTGCTGCTGCTTCGGCTCGTGGCAGCGCTCGCACGCCACCAGGGTGGGGACCGCAGCCTTCCACTGCGACCGGCGGTGGCGCGTGTTGCTGCGCGACATCTTCCGCTTCGGAACAGCCACGGCTACTTCTCCTGCTTCTCGTCGACGCCCGCTTCGGCGCCGCCCATGTTGTCCTTCTCGCCGTCCTTGACGGTCCCGGCGAGTCCCTGCAGTGCCGCCCAACGGATGTCGACGGCGTCGTGGTGGTGGTCCGGGTCGTCCGCCAGCCGCACTCCGCAATCGGAGCACAGACCGGGGCAGTCGTCCTGGCACACCGGCTGCATCGGCAGTGCAAGCACCACCGCGTCACGCAGCACGGGTTCGAGGTCGAACAGGTCGTCCTCGAGGAAGAGGGTGTCCTCCTCATCCTCGGCGTCGTCGCCGGCGTCCGCCTCGCGGACCCGGGCATCGGCGTCGGGGTAGGTGAACATCTCCTGGAAGTCCGCGTCGAGCTCTCGCTCCAGCGGCTCCAGACACCTTACGCACTCCCCCTTGACGGTTGCACGGCCGGTGCCTGTGACAAGCACCCCGTCCATGACCGATTCCAGGCGGAGGTCGAGCTCGATCGATGCGCCCTCGGGCACGCCGATGACCTCATTGCCGAGGTCCCGGGGGGCCTCGACGGAGCGGGAGACCCTCTTGAGCGCACCGGGACGCCGGCCCAGCTCGCGCGTGTCGAACACGAGAGGGGAACGGTGGTCGAGGCGGGCGTTGATGGCTTCCTGCTTTCTACGGGGATTGCGTGCCGCCGTATGCCAGAGGTGCTGGATTAGGGCAGCAGAGATCGCGGAAATACGCGCGACCGAAGAGCCAGGATACTGGACGGGCCCCGATAGGCCCAATCCGCTACCGGCCGCCGCCCCGGCCCCGCGGGCGGGACCGCCTACTGGCGCCTCTCCTCGTACTGCCGGAGCTGGTCCAGGTCGATCATGCTGGTGTCGAAGAGGCTGGTCTCGTCCAGCGCACCGGGCTGGGCGGCGGGGTTGTGCGGGGCGTGCTGGGGCTGCTGGGGCACCTGCTGCTGGAGATACGCGTGCGGGTCGTAGCCCTGCTGCTGGGCCTGCTGGGCCTGCTGGGCCTGCTGCTGCCAGTCGTAGCCGTACGGATTCTGGTGCTGGGCGTCCTGGACGTACGCCGCCTCCTGCGGCTGCTGCTGGTAGCCGTAGACGTCCTGCTGCTGGGGGTAGGCCGCGGGGTCGTAGTAGCCCTGCTGCTGAAGCTGGGGCTGGAGGGGCTGCTGGTGCTCCTGAGGCTGCTGGGGCTGCGCCTGGGGCATCGGGGGCACCTGGGGCGGCTGCGGTGCCTGGGGATGCTGTGGTGCCTGGTGCTGCTGTGGTGCCTGGTCGGCGCCGATGTCCGCCAGGCCGGCGAGGTAGTCGGCGTCGGCCTGCGGATGCCCGGACCGCGGATCGCCCTGCGCCGCCAGATGGACGGCCAGCTCATCGATCGCCTGAGCGCCCTGGAGCTTGTCGCGGCCCCGGCCGACCGCCTCCAGCGTCTTGGTCAGCACGGCCTGGAACGCCCCGAACTTGGCGTCCACATAGGCATCGGCGCGCTGCCTGAGGGTCTCCGGGTCGCCGCTGCGCTCCGGGGCCTCGGTGTCCTCGTAGCCCTGCTCGTCGAGCCCCGGGCCGCGGCCGAGCAGCTTCTCGCGGCCGCGGTCGACGGACCCGATGGTCTTGGTGAGCACGACCTCGAAGTTGGCGAGCTTGCTGTCCACGTAGTCGTCGGCCTCGGCGCGGATCTCCTCCGCCTCCCGGCGGGCCTCCGCCAGGATCCGGTCCGCCTCCTCCTGGGACTGCCGGGCGACCTCGGTGTCGGAGATCAGCGATCCGCGCTGGGCGTGCGCGGTCTCGATGATCCGCTCCGCTTCCGCCCGCGCCTCCTCGACCATCTGCTCCCGCCCGCCGAGCAGCTCCTGCGCCTGTGCGAGGGAGCCCGGCAGCGCCGCGCGCACCTCCTCCAGCATGGCGAGCAGCTCGGCGCGGTTGACCACGCACGAGGCCGACATGGGCATGGACCGGGCACCGCCGACGGTCGCGACGATGTCGTCGAGCTTCTTCTGCACGTCCACCTTGGACTCGCCACTCTCTGAAGGGTTTTGAACGACGGAACGGGACGACTGTACGTCCACCGGCCCTCCGCCCGACACCACCTGACGCCCCATCAGTCCGGCATCGCGCGGGGTGCGCCGAGTGCGGTGATCAGTCCTTCTTCCGCAGGCGCTCGGTGAGGGCTTCGAGGACGAACGGCGGGACCAGGTGGGAGACATCGCCGCCCCAGGCGGCGACCTCCTTCACGAGGCTGGAGGAGAGGAAGCTGTAGGTCGGATTGGTGGGGACGAAGAGCGTCTCCACCCCGGACAGGCCGTTGTTCATCTGGGCCATCTGCAGCTCGTAGTCGAAGTCGCTGACGGCCCGCAGCCCCTTGACGATCGCGGGGATGTCGCGCTGCTTGCAGAAGTCGACGAGCAGGCCGTGGAAGGCCTCGACCTCCACGTTGCCGTACTCGGCGGTGGCCCGGCGGATCAGGTCGATCCGCTCGTCGACCGTGAACAGCCCCTGCTTGGACTGGTTGATCATCACGGCGACGTGGACGACGTCGTACAGCTTGGAGGCACGGGCGATGATGTCCAGATGCCCGTTGGTGATGGGGTCGAATGACCCCGGACAGACGGCGCGGCGCAACTCGGTTTCCTCGCTCTCCGATCCGGTCATGACACGCTTGCTGACGTCGATACGGCGGACGCCGAAGCGGCGCGACCGTACCAAAGCGTCCCCTCGCCGTAGCGACGGGCCTTGATCGCTTCAAATCCGTCCGGCCATGGGAACGTGCCGCCTCTGGTGCTCCGCTCCACGGTGACGAGTGCCTGCTCCGCAAGCCACCCCTGACCACGGAGTGTGAGCAGGATCTCGCAGAGTTCCGCGTCGGAGACCACGTAGGGCGGGTCCAGAAAGACGATGTCGTACGGCTCGCCCGGGGCGGGTGCGGCGGCGGTCTGCTCGGCCTTGCCGGCCCGGACCTCGACGCCGGGGAGGCCGACCGTACGGACGTTGTCCCGGATGGTGCGCACCGCGCGGGCATCGGCCTCGACCAGCAGGACTTGCGCGGCGCCGCGGGAGAGCGCCTCCAGGCCGACCGCACCGGAACCGCCGTACAGATCGAGGACCCGGGCACCGGCCAGCGGTCCGTCGAGCGACTCCCAGGTGGAGAACATGCCCTCGCGCGCCCGGTCGGAGGTGGGGCGGGTGCCGTTTCCCGGTGGTACGGCCAGGCGGCGGCCGCCGGCCGTACCGGCGATCACGCGGGTCATGGGCCCGTCCTTACGTTGCGCGTGGTCGGTGTACTGAGGGGGAGCCGGGCAGGCTCCGCACCTCCACGATATTCCGTCAGCCGACGGCCGACGTCCGGCCGGAGCTTCCGGGAGCGCGGTGCGCGGTGATCGATCTCACGTGGCGGCGGGCCGCCGGTCCCTGCCCGCCGCGCCCGGCCTCGCCACGGGGGTCTCTCACCCCTTGTCCAGATACTGCTCCCGTTCGTCGTCCAGCAGGGCGGACAGGGCGATCCGCAGCTCCGGATATCCGGACAGCTCGGGGTCGGCGGTGACGAGTTCGGTGGCCTCGTCGCGGGCGGCCGCGATCACCTCCTCGTCGTCGATGACCGCGAGCATCCGCAGCGAGGAGCGGACGCCGGACTGCGCCTGGCCGAGGACATCGCCCTCGCGCCGCTGTTCCAGGTCGATACGGGAGAGTTCGAAGCCGTCGAGGGTGCCGGCCACGGCGGCGAGCCGGGCGCGGGCCGGACTGGCCTCGGGCATCTCGCTGACCAGCAGGCACAGACCGGGCGCCGCGCCACGGCCGACCCGGCCGCGCAGCTGGTGCAGCTGGGAGACGCCGAAGCGGTCCGCGTCCATGATCACCATGGCGGTGGCGTTCGGGACGTTCACCCCGACCTCGATGACGGTTGTCGCGACCAGCACATCCAGCTCGCCGGCGGCGAACCGGCGCATCACGTCGTCCTTGTCGTCCGGCGCCATCCGGCCGTGCAGCACCGCCACCCGCAGGCCGTCGAGCGGGCCGGTGGTGAGCTGCCCGGCGATGTCGAGCACCGCGAGCGGCGGCCGCTTCTCCTCCGCGTCCTCCGGTGAACTCGCCTTGGCCGCCGCGCCCTTGGAGCCTGCCGCGCCCTTCTTCGCCCCCTTGGGCGCGTCCTCCTCGTCGCCGATCCGCGGGCACACCACATAGCCCTGGTGGCCGGCCGCGACCTCTTCGCGGACCCGCTCCCAGGCGCGCGCCAGGAAGTGCGGCTTGTCCTTGGCGGGCACCACATGGCTGGCGATCGGTGAGCGTCCGGCGGGGAGCTGGTCCAGGACGGAGGTCTCCAGATCGCCGAAGACGGTCATGGCGACCGTGCGCGGGATGGGCGTCGCCGTCATCACCAGCAGATGGGGCGGCTGTTTGCCCTTGCCGCGCAGCGCGTCCCGCTGCTCGACACCGAACCGGTGCTGTTCGTCGACCACGACCAGCCCCAGGTCGTGGAACTGCACCTTGTCCTCGATCAGGGCATGGGTGCCGACGACGATCCCGGCCTCGCCGGTGACCAGGTCGAGCAGCGCCTGGCGGCGGGCGGCGGCTCCCATGGAGCCGGTCAGCAGCACCACCTTGGTGCCCCGCTCCGCGCCGCCGAGCATCCCGCCCTCGGCCAGCTCCCCCATCATCTCGGTGATCGAGCGGTGGTGCTGCTGGGCCAGGACCTCGGTCGGCGCCAGCATCGCGGCCTGGCCGCCGCTGTCGACCACGCCGAGCATGGCGCGCAGCGCGACCATGGTGTTGTGGGTGACGGTGAAGTGGTCGGTCACATAGGCGTGGGAGGGGTGCCCGACGCTGATGCACTGGACGGGTTTGCGGCCGACGTACTCGATGGCGTGGATGGCGCGCCGGAAGCCGGCGCCGTCCTCCGGGCGGCCTGCGGATCCGCCGGGCACCGCACGCTCGGGGGCCCCGGCCCGGAAGGGCGGAGACACCTCCGGCAACGCCACGTAGACGTCGTACGCGCCCTCCCGCACGGGACGGAGCTGGGCACAGCCGCCCAGGGAACGCACCAGCCAGGCCAGATCACGGGCCAGCGGAGCGGCCGCCGCGCGGTACACCGCGGCGCCCCCCGCGGCCATGCCACCGGCGTCCATCAGGCCCTGCACCACGGCCAGCCGGTCCTTGAGCGGGGCGTTGCGGTACGCGGGCGGCACCCGGTCCGCCGGACGGTCGCCGCCGGCGTCCCCCAGCGCCCGCCCCACCTCGTAAGGGTCGAGCGGCCGTGCCTCGCCGCCCTCCAGATCCACCGGTGTGGCCGGGGCGATGGACCACTTGGGCCGGCCGTCGGCCCGTAGCAGGTCACCCCGCAGTTCACGCGTCGTCAGCACCTGCTCCCCCGTACCGCGGGTCCCGACGATCCACAGATGCTCGTCATCGCACTCGACGGTGCTCCCGTCGGACAGCACGAGACGCCACACCTCCCGCTCCCCCTGCGGGAAGACGCCGTCCACCACGGCGAGCTCCCCGTTCGGCACCACCACTTCGGTGCCGACGGTCATCTCCCCCATGGGACGGAAACCGCGCGGCGTGAGCACCAGTGCGTCCAGCGGCTGCGCCTTGCCGGAGCCCACCTCGCCCTGGAGGAGGCGGTGCATGGGGTGCTCGGTCGCCAGGTCGTCGAAGATCTCCTGGCTGACCTTCTGCTGGCCTTCGGTGAGGGTGAAGGGCAGCTTGGCGTCGAAGGCGTCGAGGATGCCGCCCTTGGCCAGGGTCCGTGCCACGGCGGGGAGTTGGGTCTCGGCGCGCCGGCGCCGGGCGAGCGCGACCTGGAGGACGAAGGCCTCGTCCCACTTCAGGCGGGCCCGCGCATCGGCGATATCGGCCTTGGTGGCCGGACGGTGGATCTTCAGCAGCGCCTCGGTGAGCGGGACCAGCGCCCGGCCCTCGCGCAGCGATTCCGGCAGCGGGTCGACGGCGTCCTGCGCGCTGGGCAGCACCGCGTCGACCGCCTTGGCGATCTTCCAGGACGCCATCTGCTGGCAGGCCGGGTAGATCGGCATGAGCTGGTTGGCGAAGGCGCTGACGGCGTCATCCCCGTCGTCGGCAGCGCGGTCGAGGAGCTCGTATTCGGGGTGGGCGAGCTGCAGTTTGCGGTTGAAGACCGAGACCTTGCCGGCGAACATCGCGCGGCGCCCCGGGAGCAGGTCCTTGTGGGGCTTGTGGATGCCCTTGCCGAAGAAGACCAGCCGGAGCCGGCCGCTGCCGTCGGTGAGCGTCACCTCCAGGCGCTGTCCGCGGCCGCCGTTGAACTTCAGCACCCGGGCGTCCGCGACCTGCGCGACGACCGTGACATGTTCGTCCAGCGGGAGGTCCGCGAGACGGGTCAGTTCACCGCGCTCGGCATAGCGGCGCGGATAGTGGTGCAACAGGTCGCCGACCGTATGCAGGTCGAGATGCTCGGCCAGCACCTTCGCGGTGGTGCCACCGAGGATTTTCTTCAGGGGTTCGTCGAGCGCTGCCACGCATCCATTGCACACCACACCTGTGACAATCGCGGCTCACCCACCGGTCCGGTGCGCTCACTCCACGCCGATGAGCAGCGGCGCCGCGTGCTGTCCGCCCTCGTAGACGACCGTGTCCACGGCGAGATGGCGCTCGCGGACATGGCGCTCCAGCCGCTCGGCGAGTGCGCCGGGCGCGTCCGCGCCGAGGACCAGGGTGACCATCTCCCCGCCCGCGGACAGCATCCGGTCGAGCACGGTCATCGCGGTGCGGGTGAGGTCGGAGCCGATCACCACGACATCGCCGTCGATCAGGCCGAGGACGTCCCCGGCCTGGCAGACCCCGGCCATCGTCCACGACTGCCGTTCGGCGACCGCCAGCTCGGCGTAGCGGGTGGCGCCCGCCGCCGCGGTCATCGCGACCACGTCCTCGTCGAAGCTGCGGCCCGGTTCGTGCACGGCCAGCGCCGCGATGCCCTGGACCGCGGAGCGGGTGGGGATGAGGGCGACCCGGACGCCTTCGGTGCGGGCCTGTTCGGCGGCGGCCGCCGCGGTGTGCCGCAGCTCGGGGTCGTTCGGCAGCAGCATCACCTCACGGGCGTGCGCCTGCCGGATCGCCTGCACGAGTTCGCCGCTGGCGGGCGGCTCCCCGGGGCGTACGGCGACCGGCATCGCACCGGCCTCCGCACACAGTCCGGCGAGCCCGGCGCCCGGCACCACCGCGACCACGGCCCGCGCCGTCATGGCCGGCTCCTTGGTGCGGGAGGCGCCGCCGAAGTGCGTGATGCGGACCCGGTAGGGGCGGCCCGCCTCGATGCCGGCCTCCACCGCGGCGCCCGCATCGTCGACATGGACATGGACGTTCCACAGACCGTCGCCGCCGACCACGACCAGGGAGTCGCCGAGCCCGTCGAGCCGGGTCCGCAGCCGCGCCACCGCCGCGTCCCCGGCCTCCAGCAGATAGATCACCTCGAAGGCGGGCCCCTCCGGGTCTCCGCAGCCGTCCGCCGCCGCCCCGTCCGCGACCTCGCAGCCGGCGGCCTCGGGGAGCGGGGCGTCGGCCCGTACGGCGACCGGTGTCGCCGAGACCTCCCCGGACAGCGCGTCGGCGAGCGCCCCCAGCAGGGCGACCAGTCCACAGCCACCGGCGTCCACCACACCGGCCCGGCCGAGGACGGCGAGCTGGCCGGGGGTCGCCTGCAGCGCGGTGCGGGCGCCCTCGTGGGCGGCGCGGGCGACCTCGGCGGCACCGGCGGCCCCGGCGGCGGCCCGCTCCGCGGCGTCGGCGGCGGCGGTCGCGACCGTCAGGACGGTGCCCTCCACGGGGTGGGCGACGGCCTCGTACGTCGATGCGGCGGCCCGGCGCAGCGCCTGCCGCAGCGCGTCGGCCGAACCGTCGGTGGCCGCGAGCACCTCCGTCATCCCGCGCAGCAGCTGCGCCACGATCGTGCCGGAGTTGCCGCGCGCCCCGATGAGCGCGCCGTGGGCCATGGCACCGATCGCGTCGGCGAGGCAGGGGGCGGTGCCGGCCGAGGTGTGCCCGTCGAAGGCGGCCTCGACCGCGCGGGCGGCCGATTCGAGCGTCAGATAGAGGTTGGTGCCGGTGTCACCGTCGGCCACCGGGTAGACGTTGATCGCGTCGATCCGCTCGCGTTCCCGGCCGAGCGCCTCCAGAGCCAGCCCGCACCAGGAGCGGACCGCGGCGGCGTCGAGCGGGTACGGCACGTCGTCCTCCTGGGTCGCGGGATGCACCGCACAGTAGCCGCGCTCCGGCAGGGCGGCCGGGGCGGGGGCCCGGGGGTGCGTGGTAGTTTCGTTCTACGGGAGCGGTCGTTGTATGCTGCTCCGGTTGCCCGATGAGAATCGGGCCATTCCTCTCCTGACGGTGCCGGTAGGGCAATGCACTCGGCTCGTTGGGATTTCACCGTAAGTGCATCTGAAGTCTTTGGAGTGACCCGTGGCTGCCAACTGCGACGTCTGCGGCAAGGGGCCGGGCTTCGGCAAGAGTGTCTCGCACTCGCATCGCCGTACCAACCGTCGTTGGAACCCCAACATCCAGACGGTGCGTGCAGTGATCGGGCGCACGCCGAAGCGGCTGAACGCCTGCACCTCGTGCATCAAGGCCGGCAAGGTCTCGCGCTGACGTCTTAGCCGTAGCGCAGCCCAGCCGGTTGCTTGTGAAGCCGGTCCACCTCGGTGGGCCGGCTTCTGCCGTTCCCGGAGCCGGGCGCGGGCCCGGCGGCGCCCGGCCGTGGCGCCGCGTGAGCGCCGTCAGTGCGCGTCACGCCAGTGCCAGCCGTGATCCACGGGGCCGATCCCCGCGCCCAGCCGGAAGCCGGCCGCGAGGGCGCCGGTGACATAGGCCTTCGCCGCCGCGGCGGCCTGCGGGACGGTGTCCCCCTTGGCGAGCTGCGCGGCCAGTGCGCTGGCGAGGGTGCAGCCGGTGCCGTGGGTGTGCCGGTTGTCGTGGCGGGGCGCGCGCAGCCAGTGCTCCTCGGTGCCGTCGGTGAGCAGATCGACGGCGCTGTCGCCGGACCCGCGGCCGGCCGTCAGATGGCCGCCCTTGATGAGCGCCCAGCGCGGCCCGAAGTCGAGGATCGCCTCGGCAGCGCGCCGCATGTCGGCCTCCTCCTCGACCCGTACGCCGGTCAGCTGGGCGACCTCGTCCAGGTTGGGGGTGGCGACGGTGGCGGTCGGCAGCAGCGCGGTGCGGACCGCGTCCAGGGCGGTGGCGGCGAGCAGTGCGTCGCCGTGCTTGGAGACCCCTACGGGGTCGACGACGACCGGGACCCGCAGTCCGGCGAGCAGTTCCGCGACGGTTTCGACGAGTTCGGCCGAGGAGAGCATCCCGGTCTTCACCGCCTGCGCGCCGATGTCGTCGACGACGCTGCGGAACTGGGCCCGTACGGCCTCGGTGGGCAGCTCCCACGCGCCCTGCACGCCCAGGGAGTTCTGGGCGGTGACGGCGGTCAGCACGCTCATGCCGTGGGTGCCGAGCGCCAGCATCGTCTTCAGGTCGGCCTGGATGCCCGCGCCGCCGCCGGAGTCGGACCCGGCGACGGTCAGGACGCGTGGAGGTATGTGCATACCGCCGAATCTACCGGCGGCACCCCTCGGTCCTGCGGGCGCCCGTCCCGGGCGGCCCGTATCCCTTAAGGGACTATTCGGTGTCCCCGTTGTCGCCGAAGTGGTCCCAGCCGGCCTTCACCCAGGGGGCGCCGTCCACCGTCACCTGGGGCAGCGCGGAGGGGTGGAGCACCTCTCCGATGACCTTCCAGCGGGCGGGCAGCTTCACATCGGGCGGGAAGGTGGCCACGATCGCATGGTCCTCACCGCCGTTGAGCACCCACTGCATCGGGTCCACGCCGACGGCGGTTCCGATGTCGGACATCTGCGTGGGGATGTCGATGCCCGCGGACCGCAGATCGATCCGGACCTTGCTGGCCTCGGCGATGTGCCCGAGGTCGGCGACCAGCCCGTCGCTGACGTCCGTCATGGCGGTGGCGCCGAGGCCGGCCGCCGCCGGGCCCGCGTGGTACGGCGGCTCGGGCCGGCGGTGGGCCTCCACGAAGGCGCGCGGCGAGCGGAAGCCGCGGGAGAGGACGGCGTGCCCGGCGGCGGACCAGCCGAGCCAGCCGGTCACCGCGACCACGTCGCCGGGCTGGGCACCGGCCCGGGTGACCGGCTCCTGGTTGCGCAGATCGCCGAGCGCGGTGATGGCGATGGTGATGGTGTCGCCGCGTACGACGTCCCCGCCGACGACCGCGGCGCCCGCCACCTGGCATTCGTCGCGCAGCCCGTCCATCAGCTCGGTGGGCCAGGTCGCGGGGAGTTCCGCGGGGACGACCAGGCCGAGCAGGATCGCGGTGGGCACGGCGCCCATCGCCGCGATGTCGGCGAGGTTCTGCGCGGCGGCCTTGCGTCCGACGTCGTAGGCGGTGGACCAGTCGCGCCTGAAGTGCCGGCCTTCCAGGAGGATGTCGGTGCTGGCGACGACCCTCCGGTCCGGCGCGGTGACCACCGCGGCGTCGTCACCCGGCCCGATCCGTACGGCCGGAGTGGAGGTGAGCCGGGAGGTGAGCTCCCTGATCAGCCCGAACTCCCCCAGCTCGCCCACGGTGCCCTTCATGCTGTTGCCCTTCCCATGTGTACGGACGGTCCGTACGTGGCTGACGACTGTGCCGCACTTGCCGAGTTCACCGCGCGGGTCTCCCCGCTCCGCACGGTGACGCGGTACCGTGGCGTCCCTTCTTCCCACATGATCCTCGTAGCCGCCCTGGAGGTTCCGTGGTACAGGCCTACATCCTGATCCAGACCGAGGTCGGCAAGGCCTCGGCGGTAGCTGAGGTGATCTCCAAGATCCACGGCGTGCTGCAGGCCGAGGACGTGACCGGGCCCTATGACGTCATCGTGCGCGCACAGGCCGAAACCGTCGATGAGCTGGGCCGCATGGTGGTCGCGAGAGTCCAGCAAGTGGAAGGCATCACCCGCACCCTTACCTGCCCGGTCGTGCATCTCTAGCTCCCCCGTATCCTCGGCCGGGTGATCTCTGCGCGCCGTCGGCACCTGGCCCTGCCCGCGCTCACCGTGCTGTTCGCCGCGGTGAGCTGTTCGCCTTCCGAAGACGTGGCCGTCCCCTCCCCCGAGGGTGCGGCCGCGCGGTATTGCAAGGCGCTCCACCAGGAGTTGCCGCACACCGTGGACGGGCTGAAGCGGGCCACCGCCGAGCCGGTCTCCGACTTCACTGCCATGTGGGGGGATCCTGCCGTGAAACTGCGCTGCGGGGTACCGAAGCCCGACGTCCTGACGCACGGGAGTGAACATTACAACCCCTACGCGGACGCGGCGGAAGTCAACGGGGTCCGATGGCTCTTCGAGAAGCAGGACGACGGTTACCGCTTCACGACCGTGCTGCGCAAGGCCTATGTCGAGGTGACCGTGCCCGGGAAGTACGCCCCCGAGGTCGATGCGCTCACCGACCTCGCGGGCGCCGTGAAGAAGACCGTTCCCGTAGGGGTCTAGGGGGGAGACACCCCCTGGGGCCCGCCCTCAAGGATCAGCCGGATCAGGGCAGGACCGGCACACGGTCTGCGCGGCTCAGCGCAGCCCCGTGGAGCGGTGCAGCGCGGCCTGGAGCAGCCGGTCGATCAGCTCCGGGTAGCTCACCCCGCTCTCCTGCCACATCCGCGGGTACATCGAGATGGGCGTGAATCCGGGCAGCGTGTTGATCTCGTTGATCACGAACTCGCCGTTGTCCTGCAGGAAGAAGTCCGCGCGCACCAGGCCCTCGCAGGACGCCGCCTCGAAGGCCGCGACCGCCAGCTCCTGGACCTGCGCGGTCTGCTCGGCGGTCAGCGGCGCGGGCACGATCCCGTCGGCCGAGTCGATGTACTTGGCCTCGAAGTCGTAGAAGTCGTGCGCGGTGACCGGCGGGATCTCGGCCGGCACGCTGGCCCGCGGGCCGTCCTCGAACTCCAGCACCCCGCACTCGATCTCGCGGCCGCTCAGCAGCGACTCCACAAGGATCTTGGGGTCGTGCGCCCGGGCCTCCTCGATCGCCTCGTCCAGGCCGCCGAGGTCGTCGACCTTGGTGATGCCCATGGACGAGCCGGCCCGCGCGGGCTTCACGAAGAGCGGCCAGCCGTGCTCCCCGGCGAAGTCCACGATCTTCTTACGGGCGGCGGCAGGGTCCTTCTCCCACTCCCGCGGGCGGATGACCTCGTACGGGCCGACCGGCAGCCCGAAGGAGGTGAACACCCGCTTCATGTAGTCCTTGTCCTGGCCGACGGCGGAGGCGAGCACGCCCGAGCCGACGTAGGGCACCCCGGAGAGCTCCAGCAGGCCCTGCAGGGTGCCGTCCTCCCCGTAGGGGCCGTGCAGGACGGGGAAGACGACGTCGACCTCGCCGAGCGCCTTGGGCACCGAGCCCGGCTCGCTGTAGACGACCTCGCGGTTGGTCGGGTCGACGGGGAGCACCACGCCGCCCTCGGTGGACTCGGCGAGCTCGGCCACGCTGGGCAGCTGCCGGTCCGCGATGGCCATCCGCTCGGGGTCGTCGGCGGTCAGCGCCCAGCGGCCGTCCGTGGTGATGCCGATGGGCAGCACGTCGTACTTCTCGCGGTCGATGGCACGCAGCACGGCGCCGGCCGTGAGCACGGAGATGGCGTGCTCGGAGCTGCGGCCGCCGAACACGACGGCGACGCGGGGCTTGTGGGAGGAGGTCTCGCTGCTCATATCGGGTTGAGGGTACCTGCTGACCGGCGCGGAGTCAGTGCTGCGGCGGCCGTTGGTGGCGTCGCGCCGGGGTGCCGTGTGCCACGGGGCCCCGGCGAACGGCGCCGGACCGGGGCATTCGGCGCCGATTTCAGTGCCGCTCGGACTTGGCGCTGCGTGACATCAGGTCCTTGAGGGCGACCATCGGCGGCTTGCCCTCGTGGACGATCTCCACGACCGTCTCGGTGAGCGGCATGTCGACACCGTGCCTGCGGGCCAGATCCAGCACGGATTCGCAGGACTTGACGCCCTCGGCGGTCTGCTTGGTGACCGCGATGGTCTCCTGGAGCGTCATTCCCCGGCCGAGGTTGGTGCCGAAGGTGTTGTTGCGCGACAGCGGCGAGGAGCAGGTGGCGACGAGGTCGCCCATGCCCGCCAGGCCGGCGAAGGTGTGCGCGTCGGCCCCCATGGCGAGGCCGAGCCGGGTGGTCTCGGCGAGACCGCGGGTGATCAGGGACGCCTTGGCGTTGTCGCCCAGGCCCATACCGGTGGCGATGCCGACGGCGAGCGCGATGACGTTCTTGACCGCGCCGCCCAGTTCACAGCCCACCACGTCGGTGTTGGTGTACGGGCGGAAGTACGACGTGTGGCAGGCGGCCTGGAAGCGCCGGGCGACCGCCTCGTCGGCGCAGGCCACGACCGCGGTGGCGGGCTGCCGGGCGGCGACCTCCTTGGCGAGGTTGGGGCCGGTCAGCACCGCGACCCGCTCCGCCGGCACCTTGGCGACCTCCTCGATGACCTCGCTCATGCGCTTGGCCGTGCCCAGTTCGACGCCCTTCATCAGGGAGACCAGGACGGTGTCGGCGGGCATCAGGGGCGCCCATTCGGCGAGATTGCCGCGCAGCGTCTGGGCGGGGACGGCCAGCACGGCGAACTCCGCGCCGCGGGCCGCTTCCGCCGGGTCGGTGGTGGCCCGTACGGCCGCGGGGAGCTCGACCCCCGGCAGATAGTCGGGGTTCGTACGGCCGTTGTTGATGGCGTCGACCAGGGCCTCGCGGCGCCCCCACAGGGTCACCTCGCATCCCGCGTCGGCGAGCACCATCGCGAAGGCGGTACCCCAGGACCCCGTGCCGTAGACGGCGCAGCGCGTCACTTGCTTTCATCCTCCTGTGCCTGCTGGGTGCTTCGGGCCTGCTGCGGGCCGACGGCCGGTTCGGTGGCGGCGGCCGGTTCGGCGGGGGTCCTGTCCGCTCCGGCGCCCTGGGTGGCCTTGGCGGCTTCCCGGGCGGCGCGGCGCTCCCGGGCGATCGCCTTGCGCCAGTCGTACGGTTCGGCCGGCGCGGGCTCGCCGCGGACGACGGCCAGCTGCTCGGTGATCGCGGCCATGATGACGTCGGTGGCGGCCCGCAGCACCTCGGCGGTCGGCTCCCGGTCGTAGAAGGCGCTCAGGTCGACCGGCGGTCCCGCCTGCACCCGCAGCGTCTTGCGTGGGAAGAGGCGGAGCTTCTTCTCCTTGGCGTACGGCGGCATCGCGTCGTTGGCGCCCCACTGCGCGACGGGAATGACCGGCGCCTTCGTCAGCAGCGCCACCCGCGCGGCACCCGTCTTGCCCTGCATGGGCCACAGCTCGGGGTCGCGGGTGAGGGTGCCCTCGGGGTAGAAGGCCACGCATTCGCCCTCGTCGATGGCGGTGACGGCGGCGCGGAACGCGTTGGCGGCGTCGGTGGTTTCCCGGTAGACGGGGATCTGTCCGGTGCCGCGCATCATCAGGCCGACAAAGCCGCTCCGGAAGAGTCCGGCCTTGGCGAGGAATCGGGGGACCCGCCCGGTGTTGTACTGATAGTGCGCATACGAGAGCGGATCGAGATACGAGTTGTGGTTGACCGCGGTGATAAATCCGCCGTCGGCCGGAATGTGGTCCATTCCCCGCCAGTCCCGCTTGAACAGAACCAAGAGCGGCGGTTTGCAGATGACCGCGGCCAAGCGGTACCAGAAGCCGATTCTGCGGCGGGACACTGGGACACCCTCCTTGTGGGGACCTGCGAAGCTGCTGCGGGCCGGCAGCCGCACAAGTGTCGCCCCAGGTACCCGCTCTGTCGAGGACACCGTAACCCCGACGCTCCCGGAGAGCGGCGGCAGCAGGTGAGAATGGCGGCGATGCGACGAGACGGAGCGGATGTGGGATGGAGCCTGGTGGTGCCGCTGAAACCACTGGTGCGGGCCAAGAGCAGGCTCTCCCGGGCCGCGGGGGAGGAGTTCCGGCCACGGCTGGCCCTCGCCTTCGCCCTGGACACCGTGACAGCGGCGCTGGCCTGCGACGACGTCCGGGATGTGGCGGTTGTCACGGATGACCAGCTGGCCGGGGAGCGTCTGGCGGCGCTGGGCGCGCGGATCGTGCCCGACACACCGGCCCGCGGTCTCAACGCGGCGCTGGCCCACGGAGCGAGCGTGGTCCGGGCGCGTCGCCCGGGCGCGGCGGTCGCCGCACTGAACGCCGACCTCCCGGCACTGCGCCCCGCCGAACTGGAACTGGTGCTCCATTCCGCTTCGCTATTTCCCCGTGCATTTCTCGCGGATGCGGCGGATATCGGGACAACACTTCTGACCGCGACTTCCGGAGTGGAATTGGAACCGGCATTCGGAGGTGCGTCGCGGGCCCGTCACCTGGCATCCGGAGCGCGGGAGATCACCGGGCCGGAGGTGCCCTCGGTACGCCGGGACGTGGACACCGGCGAGGATCTGCTGGCCGCCCTGGCACTGGGCGTGGGCCCGCACACGGCGCTCCAGGCACCGCGTCCCGCCCCGGGGACAGCCGCGCCGGAGGGGTCGGAGCGGCTGTCGCCTCCGCAGGTCAGAGCGTCTGGAGCGTGATCAGGACGATCCGGCGGGCGTCGCCTTCGCCGGTGATGTCGATACGGACCCGCTGACCGGGCCGCAGCAGCAGCAGACCGCCGGCGTCGAAGGCCGCCGCGTCGAAGGGCAGCGGGGTTCCGTCGTCCAGCAGCACACTGCCGGAGCGGGTCTCGGAGTCGTACGTATACGCGGTGGCCTGCATGGGAGAGAGCCTAGACGAGGAGGTCCCGGGCCCCTTCGGCCGCCCGTACGGCGACCGAAGGGGTCCGGGACCTGCTCGCCGGACGGCGGCCGAACGCACCGCGGGCCGGGCTCCCCGAAGGGAGACCGGCCCCACGCGTGGCGTCGCGGTCGCTGAATTACCGCTTGCGGGCGGTGGTCTTCTTGGCGGTGGTCTTGCGTGCGGTGGCCTTCTTCGCGGGGGCCTTCTTCGCCGTCGTCTTCTTCGCGGGCGCGGTCTTCTTCGCCGTCGCCTTCTTCGCGGTGGTCTTCTTGGCCGTGGTCGCCTTCTTGGCGGCGGCCTTCGCGGGAGCCTTCTTCGCCGTCGTCTTCTTGGCGGTGGCCTTCTTCGCCGCGGTGGTCTTCTTCGCCGCGGCCTTCTTCGCCGTCGTCTTCTTGGCGGCGGCCTTCTTGGCGGTGGCCTTCTTCGCGGCTGCCTTCTTGATGGCGGCGCCGCCGGTGAGGCTGCCCTTCGGGGCCTTCTTCACGGAGACCTCGCCGCCCTTGGGGAGCTTCTTCGAGCCGCTCACCAGGTCCTTGAAGCCCTGACCGGCACGGAAGCGCGGCACCGAGGTCTTCTTGACCCGCACGCGCTCACCCGTCTGCGGGTTGCGGGCATAGCGGGCCGGACGGTCGACCTTCTCGAACGAACCGAATCCGGTGACCGAAACGCGGTCGCCGGAGACAACTGAACGGACGATTGCGTCCAGTACAGCGTCCACGGCGTCCGCGGCGTTCTGACGGCCGCCGAGCTTGTCGGCAATGGCTTCTACGAGCTGCGCCTTGTTCACGTCTTCCCCTTCGGAGACATTGCTGGAACGAAAGTTTCCAAGCTTTTTCGCACGTTAGGCAGATATATACCGCAAATCAAACACGAAACGGGCTAATCACCCTTGTGCCGCAACGAACTCGACCTTCACGGACTTCCGTCGGCGTGCACATCTTCGGGATAACGACCTTCGTCGAGGTCATCCATGAACCACTCCAGACGCCTTGCCGCGTCCGCAAGATCGTGTTTAGCCGCGGCCGTGATGACGAGCAGCTTCCGGGCCAGCGCCATCCGTACGCCCTCCGGGACTTGCAGTGTCCGCACTCTTGTATGTGCGTCCTTGAGCCGGTCGGCGACGAGACCGTAGAGCTTGAGTTGGTCGTCGCGTTCCATGCGCTAATTGTGCCATCTGCGGCGAGTTGTCGCTTCACGGGGCCTCAACAGCCGCCTCAACACGGCGATGCGCCCCCTGCCAACTGCACAGGGGGCGCATCGTACGCAATATGGCTTTGAGCCATAAAACCCGAGGTCAGACCTCGATGGTACGCGGCTTGAACGGCGGCCGGTTCGCCTCGTACTCCACGATGGACGACTCCTCCCGAAGGGTGAGGCTGATGTCGTCCAGCCCCTCCAGCAGGCGCCAACGCGCGTTCTCGTCCAGCTCGAAGTCGGCGGTGACGCCCTCGGCACGGACCTGCCGGCCGACCAGGTCGACCGTCACCTCGGCGGTCGGGTCGGCCTCCAGCAGCGTCTGCAGCCGGTCGACGGTCTCCTGCGGCAGGACCACCGTCAGCAGCCCGTTCTTGAGGGAGTTGCCCCGGAAGATGTCCGCGAACCGCGAGGAGATGACGGCCTTGAACCCGAAGTTCTGCAGCGCCCAGACGGCGTGCTCACGTGAGGATCCGGTGCCGAAGTCGGGGCCGGCGACCAGCACCGTGGCGCCCTTGTAACGCTCCTGGTTGAGGACGAACTGCGGGTCCTTGCGCCAGGCCTCGAACAGCCCGTCCTCGAAGCCGTCGCGGGTGACCTTCTTGAGCCAGTGAGCCGGGATGATCTGGTCGGTGTCGACGTTGCTGCGGCGCAGCGGGACGGCCCGGCCGGTGTGGGTGGTGAAAGCTTCCATGGTTCAGACTCCCGCGGGCGTGGCGACGGCGACGTCGGACAGATCGGCCGGTGAGGCCAGATGGCCGAGAACCGCCGTTGCGGCGGCGACCTGCGGCGAGACCAGGTGCGTACGGCCGCCCTTGCCCTGCCGGCCCTCGAAGTTGCGGTTCGAGGTGGACGCGGAGCGCTCACCGGGAGCCAGCTGGTCGGGGTTCATGCCCAGACACATCGAGCAGCCCGCGTGCCGCCATTCGGCGCCCGCCGCGGTGAAGACCTTGTCCAGACCCTCGGCGACGGCCTCCAGGGAGACCCGCACCGATCCGGGGACGATCAGCATCCGTACGCCGTCGGCGACCTTGCGGCCTTCCAGGATCTCGGCCGCGGAGCGCAGGTCCTCGATACGGCCGTTGGTGCACGAACCTACGAAGACCGTGTCCACGTTGATCTCGCGCAGCGGCTGACCCGCCGTCAACCCCATGTATTCCAGGGCCTTTTCGGCGGCGTACCGCTCCGAGGCGTCCTCGTACGAAGCCGGGTCGGGGACGTTCGCCGAAAGCGGCGCGCCCTGGCCGGGGTTGGTGCCCCAGGTGACGAACGGGGCCAGCGCGGAAGCGTCGATGTGCACCTCGGCGTCGAAGACCGCGTCGTCGTCGGTGCGCAGGGTCTTCCAGTACGCGACCGCGGCGTCCCAGTCCTCGCCCCGGGGCGCGTGGTCACGGCCCTCCAGGTAGTCGAAGGTGGTCGCGTCGGGGGCGATCATGCCGGCCCGCGCGCCCGCCTCGATCGACATGTTGCAGATGGTCATCCGGGCTTCCATCGACAGCTTCTCGATGGCCGAGCCGCGGTATTCCAGGACATAGCCCTGGCCGCCGCCGGTGCCGATCCTGGCGATGATCGCCAGGATCAGGTCCTTGGCGGTGACGCCCTCGGGCAGCTCACCGTCGACGGTGATCGCCATGGTCTTGAACGGGGCCAGCGGCAGCGTCTGGGTGGCCAGTACATGCTCCACCTGGCTCGTGCCGATGCCGAACGCCAGCGCGCCGAAGGCACCGTGGGTGGAGGTGTGGCTGTCACCGCAGACCACGGTGGTGCCGGGCTGGGTCAGTCCCAACTGCGGTCCCACAACGTGGACAACGCCCTGCTCGACATCGCCCAGCGGGTGCAGCCGGACCCCGAACTCCGCACAGTTCTTGCGCAGCGTCTCCAGCTGGGTGCGCGAGACCGGGTCGGCGATCGGCTTGTCGATGTCGAGGGTCGGGGTGTTGTGATCCTCGGTGGCGATGGTCAGGTCCGTACGGCGCACCTGGCGGCCGGCCTTGCGGAGGCCGTCGAACGCCTGCGGGCTGGTGACCTCGTGCAGGAGGTGGAGATCGATGAAGAGAAGGTCGGGCTCGCCTTCCGCGCGCCGGACGACATGGTCGTCCCAGACCTTCTCCGCGAGTGTCCGTCCCATCGCTTTCCCTCCGGCCGGCCTCAGTGCCGGCCTTTCTCGTCCGTGCGCGATGCCCGTAGAAATCCCCTTGCCGGGCCTTACGCCGGGCCCTGGTCCAGGGCCACACCTACAGATTGACGACTTCCCTGGAAAATTGAACTTGCGTTTCACACTGTGAGACGCGAGTATCGTTGCATGGACAACTCTAGCGGCGTCGGCGTTCTCGACAAGGCAGCTCTGGTTTTGAGTGCCCTGGAGTCCGGTCCGGCCACCCTCGCCGGGCTGGTCGCGGCGACAGGGCTTGCACGACCCACGGCCCACCGGCTGGCCGTGGCTCTGGAACACCACCGGATGGTGGCGAGGGACATGCAGGGCCGGTTCATCCTGGGCCCGCGGCTGTCCGAGCTGGCCGCGGCGGCCGGCGAGGACCGCCTGCTGGCCACGGCGGGTCCGGTACTCACCCACCTCCGCGATGTGACGGGCGAGAGCGCCCAGCTCTATCGCCGGCAGGGCGATATGCGGATCTGTGTGGCAGCGGCGGAGCGGCTGTCCGGATTGCGGGACACCGTCCCGGTCGGCTCCACGCTCCCCATGAAGGCGGGCTCGGCCGCCCAGATCCTGATGGCCTGGGAGGAGCCCGAGCGGCTGCACCGCGGTCTGCAGGGCGCCCGCTTCACGGCCACCGCACTGTCCGGCGTACGGCGCCGCGGCTGGGCCCAGTCGATCGGCGAGCGGGAGCCGGGCGTGGCCTCGGTCTCCGCCCCCGTCCGCGGCCCCTCGAACCGCGTGGTGGCCGCCGTATCGGTCTCCGGCCCGATCGAGCGGCTGACCCGCCACCCGGGCCGGATGCACGCCCAGGCGGTCATCGACGCTGCAGCCCGCCTCTCCGAGGGCCTGCGGCGCACCGGCTGAGCGCCCCGCGACGGGGGCCAGCCGGGGCAGGGGCCGTTGTCGACTGCGGTCACGACGCCGAAAAAAGGGCCACGCACCGGCTGAGCACCCCGCGACGGGGCGAGCCGGGGCAGGGGCCGTTATCGACTGCGGTCACGACACCGAAAAAAGGGCGGCCCCGTGCGGACAGTCCGCACGGGGCCGCCCCAGGCGCTCAGGCCGCCATTCGGTCCGCGGCCCGCTCCCCGCGGCGGCCGACCGGCACCGCCCCCAGGGCCTCCCCCAGCCCGAACGACGGCATATTGACGTAGATGCTCTCGTACGAGCCCGCCGGGACCACATAGGTCTCGTGCCAGAAGCCGACCTTGTTCCGCCCCTCCCGCGCCCGCCGGTTGAACGCCGCCCAGGCCGGCCGGTGCTCGCCGCTCTGATCCGCGGCGTAGGCGAAGAGCTTCTCCTTCGAGTCCCAGTACTGCAGGACGGCGAAGTTCCTCGGCAGTCCGGGAAGCAGCCGGTAGCCGATCATCCCACTGTCCGGATCCCGGGCCAGCTCCTTGATCATGCGCGGCATGGCGAGGAACACCGGCAGCCAACTGCGCACCGCGCGCCAGTTGTTGAAGCGCATCCCGATGAGGAAGACCACCACCTCCCGGCCACCGTCCGCCGTCATCCGTCCCTGCATCGGCTTGCCACTCATGGCAGCCCCCTTCCGACATTGGATAGCGTCGCTATCCATGATTAGATAGTGACACTCTCCAATGGAAGGTGCAAGGGGTATGCGACTGGCGGAGCTGAGTGAGCGCAGCGGGGTGTCCACCGCCACGATCAAGTACTACCTGCGCGAACGGCTGCTCCCGCCGGGCCGCCGGGTCACCGCCACCCAAGCCGAGTACGACGAGGAGCATCTCCGGCGGCTGCGACTGGTCCGGGCCCTGATCCAGGTCGGCCGGATCCCCGTGAGCACCGCACGGGACGTCCTGGCCGCCGTCGAGGACGACTCCCGGGACCAGCTCTCCCGCCTCGGGATCGCCGTGGAGGCACTCCCCCACGGCCCGGAGCCCGACGAGAGCGCCCCCTCGACCGCGGTCGCCCGGCGCACCGCCACGGAGCTGCTGAGGCAGCTCGACTGGCACTTCAACCTGGAGATCGCCGACAGCTCCCCCGCCTTCGGCATGCTCGTCACCGCCATCGCCGCACTGCACCGCCTCGACTACGCCTGCGACCTTCCGCATCTGCTGCCCTACGCCCGCCAGGCGGCACAGCTCGCGGTCGTCGACCTGGATCTGGTCGAGGAGTTCGGAACCCCGGCGGAGCAGGTGGAGGCGGCGGTCGCCCTGACCGTGCTCTACGAGCCGGTGCTGCTCAGCCTGCGCCGGCTGGCGGAGGCCGAGGAGTCCAACCGGCGCTTCGGAAGCGGCAGTTGACGCAAGAAGGCCCCCCGCAAGATGCGGGGGGCCTTCTCATTCTGTACCCCCGACCGGATTCGAACCGGCGCTACCGCCTTGAGAGGGCGGCGTGCTAGGCCGCTACACAACGGGGGCAAGTTTTCCTGCAGTTGGACGTGTCCTGAGGACACACCGCGCTGGGCTACCAGGACTCGAACCTAGACTAAATGAACCAGAATCACTCGTGCTGCCAATTACACCATAGCCCATGGTGGTTTAGACCAGTACCCCCGACCGGATTCGAACCGGCGCTACCGCCTTGAGAGGGCGGCGTGCTAGGCCGCTACACAACGGGGGCCCTAGCGATCCTGCATGAGTGACAGTGGGTGCGACCCGGACTGTCCCCCTGGGAAGGATCTGTACCCCCGACCGGATTCGAACCGGCGCTACCGCCTTGAGAGGGCGGCGTGCTAGGCCGCTACACAACGGGGGCTTTGCAGATAAGCTCTGCGAGCTGGCCTACCAGGACTCGAACCTAGACTAACTGAACCAGAATCAGTCGTGCTGCCAATTACACCATAGGCCATCAAAGCGCAACCCCCCGCAGGGGGTTTCATTTTGACTTACGCTTCCCGGCCGGACCTTTCGGCCCTCTCGGGCGGCGCAGGAAGAACATTACCTGATCGTGGACGGCGCACCAAAACCGATAACCCCGTGCAACAGCTCGGGGAGCTCCGCCAGGCTCGCGATCCGACGCACCCCCGCGGGCGGCTCCTCCCCGGTGCCCGCACGGTCCAGCCATACGGCCGTCAGCCCGGCGTCCCGCGCGCCGAGGGCGTCGATGTCGAGCTTGTCGCCGATGTGGAGGACCTCGTCGGGGGTTAGGCCGAGCGCCTTACAGGCCCCCTTGAACGCCTCCTCGGCCGGCTTGGCGTGCCCCAGCTCATCGGCGCAGAACACCGCCTCGAAGTGCGTACGGATCCCCAGGGCTGCCAGCTTGCGCTCCTGGTTGGCGGTGGCGGCGTTGGACAGCACCGCCTGCCGTACCAGCGGGGCCAGGGCCGCCAGTGCGGGCGCGGAGTCCGGGAAGAGCACCCAGGAAGCTTCGTAGTGCGCGATATACCGGCCGAACCAGGCGTCCGCCTCGGTGTCGGAGAGCGGCGTCCCCAGAAACGTCCGGGCCCGGCCCGTGCGGTGGTCGAGAAAGCCCACCTCACCGGCGAGGAAGCGGGCGAACTCGGTCTCCATGGCCGCCCGCCAGCGCTCCAGCGCCACCTCCTCACCGCCGTACGCGTCGAGGATCCCTTCGGTCCGCAGGTGCCGCAGCACCCCGGCCCGGTCCGAGCCGGTGTAGTCGAAGAGGGTGTCGTCGAGGTCCCACAGGACGGCGCGCAGGGGCATGGCAGCAATCTAAGGGCTGACCCGGATATGCCACGAGCCCGGAAGCCGTGCGGCTTCCGGGCCCGTAGGGGTGCGTACGAGGTCAGCCGGCCAGCTTGGCCAGGGCCGCGTCGATGCGCTGGAGGGTGCGCTCCTTGCCCAGGATCTCCAGGGACTCGAAGAGGGGCAGGCCGACCGTGCGGCCGGTGACGGCCACCCGGACGGGGGCCTGCGCCTTGCCGAGCTTGAGGCCGTGCTCCTCGCCGGCGGCCAGGACGGCCTCCTTGAGGGGCTCGGGGCCGGAGGTCCAGTCGGCGGTCCCGAGCTTGGCGCGGGCGGTGGTGAGCAGGCCCACCGGGTCGCCCTTCATCGCCTTCGTCCAGGACGCCTCGTCCTCGACCGGCTCCTTGAGGAAGAGGAAGTCGACATTGGCGGTGATGTCGGAGAGGACGGTGAGGCGGGTCTGGGCGTGCGGGGCGATGGCGCGCCAGGCGGCCTCGTCGAAGGCCTCGGGGGCCCAGTTGGCGTGCGGGGCCTTCAGCCAGGGCTCGCAGGCCGTGATGAAGGACTCCAGGTCCAGGCGCCGGACGTGGTCGGCGTTGATCGCCTCGGCCTTCTTCAGGTCGAAGCGGGCCGGGTTGGCGTTGACGTCCGCGATGTCGAACTTCTCGATCAGCTCCTGCACCGAGAAGAGGTCCTGGTCGGCGGAGAAGGACCAGCCGAGCAGCGCAAGGTAGTTGAGCAGGCCCTCGGGGAGGAAGCCGCGCTCGCGGTAGAGGTTGAGGTTGGCCTGCGGGTCGCGCTTGGAGAGCTTCTTGTTGCCCTCGCCCATGACGTAGGGGAGGTGGCCGAAGGCCGGGATCTCCTTGGCCACGCCCAGCTCGATCAGGGCCTTGTAGAGGGCGATCTGGCGGGGGGTGGAGGAGAGCAGGTCCTCGCCGCGCAGGACGTGGGTGATCCCCATCAGGGCGTCGTCGACCGGGTTGACCAGGGTGTACAGCGGGGCGCCGTTGGCGCGCACGATGCCGTAGTCCGGGACGTTCTCCGGGGTGAAGGTCAGCTCGCCGCGCACCAGGTCGGTGAAGGTGATCGGCGCGTCGGGCATCCGGAAGCGGACGATGGCGGCGCGGCCCTCGGCCTCGTACGCGGCCTTCTGCTCCGCGGTCAGCTCACGGCAGGTGCCGTCGTAGCCGGAGGGCTTGCCGGCCTTGCGGGCGGCGTCGCGGCGCTCGTCGAGCTCTTCGGTGGTGCAGTAGCAGTGGTAGGCGTGGCCGGCGGCGAGGAGCTTGTCGGCGATGTCCTTGTAGAGGTCCATGCGCTGGGACTGGCGGTACGGCGCGTGCGGGCCGCCCACCTCGGGGCCCTCGTCCCAGTCGAAGCCCAGCCAGTGGAAGGACTCCAGCAGCTGCTGGTAGGACTCTTCGGAGTCGCGGGCCGCGTCGGTGTCCTCGATCCGGAAGACCAGGGTGCCCTTGTTGTGCCGTGCGTAGGCCCAGTTGAACAGGGCGGTACGGATCAGGCCGACGTGGGGGTTACCGGTCGGGGAGGGACAGAAACGGACGCGGACGGGGGTCGCGTTAGCCACGCTTGATCACCTTGTTGGTGAGAGTGCCGATGCCTTCGATGGTGACGGCGACCTCGTCGCCGACGTTGAGGGGGCCGACCCCGGCCGGGGTGCCCGTGAGGATGACGTCGCCGGGGAGCAGGGTCATCGCCTCGGTGATGTGGACGATCAGGTCCTCGACCGGGCGGACCATGTCGCTGGTGCGGCCGAGCTGACGCTGTTCACCGTTGACCGTGCACTGGACGGCGAGGCCCGCGGCGATGTCGGCGGGGTCCAGCCCGGTCTCGACCCAGGGGCCGAGCGGGCAGGAGCTGTCGAAGCCCTTGGCCCGCGCCCACTGCTTCTCGCGCTGCTGCACATCGCGGGCGGTGACGTCGTTGGCGCAGGTGTAGCCGAGGATCACGTCCTTGGCACGCTCGCGGGGCACCTCACGGCACATCCGGCCGATGACGACGGCGAGCTCCGCCTCGTGGTGCACCTCCTGGGAGAAGGAGGGGTACGCGATGGGGTCGCCGGGGCCGATCACCGAGGTGGACGGCTTGAAGAAGGTGACCGGGACGTCCGGGACGGCGTTGCCCAGCTCGGCGGCGTGTTCGGCGTAGTTGCGGCCGATCGCGACGACCTTGTTGGGCAGGACCGGCGGCAGCAGCCGGACCTTGTCGAGGGGGACCTTCTGGCCCGAGCGCTCGAATTCTGCAAAGGGATGCCCCTTGATGACGTCGAGTTCGTCGCCCTCGACGACGCCGAAGCCGACGTTGCCGTCGATGGAGAATCTGGCGATGCGCACGGGTTGCCGTTGCCCCTCATTGATCACTGGCCGGAGTTGACACTCCAGGCTATCGCGGGGCTGCTGCCGGTCCGTCCTTGATTACGCCAGGACGTCCTGCTGGGGAGCCTCCATCAGGACCGTACGGCGGGGGTTGGCGGTCTGGGCCGGCAGCTCGACGGTGTGCTCCGGCGCCTCCGTGCCGAGCTCCTCGGCGTCGGTGAGGTGAGCCAGGGTGGTGCGCCGCGGGTTGGCTATGTTGCGGAACATCGTCGTCGTCTTCACTGCTGCATGCCTCGCGTCATCGAAGTCGGGAAAGGGCTTGCGGAAAGCTGCCTTGTCATTCTTGGCAACTGTGTAAAGCGTCAGGCTAAGCGCGCTATTCCCTGCGAGGTGCGGGGGGACTCAATGATCTTCCTGTGAGTTTGCTCACGAAGTGTGTGACAAATGCCGCATTTCCCATGATCAACAACCCTGGGCGAATCGGACAATGACGGATTGAAGTGCACGTTCCGCTCCCGATCACCGCACCTGGGACAGCCCGGAGGGGCGGACGACTCGCGGATAAAAGTCCGTTATCGACGGGCGAACCTTCTACAAGTCGTGACGCGGCCCGTACATTGCGTCACCCAAGTCACAGTGCGGGGCTCCGCTCTTGTTGGAGATCCTGCACTGTGCTGGAATTCCACGGACCGCCGCACGTTTCAGCCGGCGCGCAGGGCGCAACGAAGCGCCGCGCGGTGGTGCCGTTCTCTTCCACCGGAGAGATCAGCCCGCCGGTCATTCACGACCGCCATGGGGGGACTTAGCGGTCCCCCATACGACTCGACACCGTCCCGCCGAGGTGGGACGCCTGGTCCAGAGGTTGCGACGCTAGTGCAGGGACGTTTCAAGAGGGATGGCAGCGCTGCGGCGGACCCGGAGCTGCGCGGCGGAACCGACCGCGCCTCCTCGCCCCAGCGCGCCCAGGGCAACGGTTCCGCCGGGGGCAGCACGCTGCCCGTCGACGGGGGCGGCCAGGCGCCGGGCAATGACGCCGCGGACAGCGGTAAGCCCAAGGCGTCGAAGGGCCCCAGTGGCCCGGGTTCGCGAATAGCGCTGCGCAACTGGCGCATCAGCACCCGTCTGGTCTCCCTGCTCGCGCTGCCCGTGGTCGCCGCGACCACGCTGGGTGGCATGCGCATCGGCACGTCGCTGGAGAACATCGACCAGCTCGACAAGATGCAGCTGCTCACCGACATGACCCGGCAGGCGACCGAGCTCGCCGACGCGTTGCAGGTGGAGCGGGACAAGTCGGCCGGTCCGCTGGCCGGCAGCGGGAACGCCAAGGACGACGCCAACGTCGTCGCGCCCCGGGAGGCGACCGACCGCGCCCGGCTGTCGTTCAACGAGCGCACCGATGACATCCGGGGCCAGGACGCCACGATGACCGGTGTCCGGGCGACCGTCCTGGAGATCACCCGCCAGCTCAACACCCTCAGCGAGATCCGCAACAGCGCCTACAAGGACGAGGGCAACGCGGCGCGGACCGTCACCAGCTACAACCAGCTGATCAAATCGCTGCTGGACCTGTCCCAGGACATGGCGCAGGCGACCAGCAACCCGGAGATGATCCGCAGTACCCGTGCGCTGGCGGCGTTCTCGTCGGCCAAGGAGTTCGCGTCGATCCAGCGTGCCCTGGTCAGTGCCGGCCTCGCCCACGAGGGCGGCCCGGAGCTGTCCTCCAACGACCGGCTGGCCGGCCGTAACGCCGAGGACAACGAGAAGGCGTTCCGCGACCGCTTCTCGCAGATCTACACCAGCGACGGCGAGAACAGCGCCGGCGCGCTCACCCGCGGTCTGGACGGCAACAACGACGAGATCAAGGCCGCGGTCGCCTTCGCGCACCGCGCCTTCGCCAGCGGTTCCGGCATCCGCAGCCAGGACTACCGCTACCTCGACTGGTACGACTCCGACACCGTCAAGATCGACGAGATGTCGCGGATCGAGACCACGCTGCTCTCGGAGATGGAGCAGAAGTCCCGCGAGCTGCGCAACGAGGCCACACAGGAAGCAATCCTCAGCGGTGCGCTGATCCTGCTCGTCCTCGGTGTCTCGCTGGTCGGCGCGTTCGTCGTGGCGCGGTCCATGGTCCGCTCGCTGCGCCGGCTGCAGGACACCGCGCAGAAGGTCGCCCAGGACCGGCTGCCCGAGCTGGTCAAGCAGCTGTCCGAGTCCGACCCGCAGGACGTGGACACCTCCGTCGAGTCCGTCGGTGTGCACAGCCGGGACGAGATCGGCCGGGTGGCCGCGGCCTTCGACGACGTGCACCGCGAGGCGGTCCGCCTCGCCTCCGAGCAGGCGCTGCTGCGGGGCAACGTCAACGCGATGTTCACCAACCTCTCGCGCCGTTCCCAGGGTCTGATCCAGCGTCAGCTCTCGCTGATCTCCGAACTCGAGTCCCGCGAGGCCGACCCGGACCAGCTGTCCTCCCTCTTCAAGCTCGACCACCTCGCCACCCGCATGCGCCGTAACGGTGAGAACCTCCTCGTCCTCGCCGGTGAGGAGCCGGGGCGCCGGTGGACGCGGCCGGTGCCGCTGGTCGACGTGCTCCGTGCCGCCGCCTCCGAGGTGGAGCAGTACGAGCGGATCGAGCTCAACGCCGTACCGCAGACCGAGGTCGCGGGCCGGGTCGTCAACGACCTCGTGCACCTCCTCGCCGAGCTGCTGGAGAACGCCACCTCGTTCTCCTCGCCGCAGACCAAGGTCAAGGTCACCGGCCACGCCCTGCCCGACGGCCGGGTGCTGGTCGAGATCCACGACACCGGTATCGGCCTGTCGCCCGAGGACCTGTCGTCCATCAACGAGCGGCTCGCCAGCCCGCCGACCGTGGACGTCTCGGTGTCCCGGCGCATGGGTCTGTTCGTGGTCGGCCGGCTGTCGCTGCGGCACGGCATCCGTATCCAGCTGCGGCCCTCCGACTCCGGTGGCACCACCGCGCTGGTCATGCTGCCGGTCGACCTCGCCCAGGGCGGCAAGAAGCCGGCCCCCAGCAACGCCAAGAGCGCCTCCGGTGACCTCGGCGGCGGGCAGTCCAGCCGGCTCGCGGGGCTGCAGCCGCGCGGTCAGGTCGGCTCGGGCCCCTCGGCCGGCGGGCGCCCCGCGCTGCCCGGTCGCGGTGGCCCCGGCGGCGGTGCGCCGAACGCCTTCGGTGCCTCGGCGCCGTCCGGCCGTACGGCCCCTCCCGGCGCCCATCCGCCCGGTGCGGGCTCCCCCGGCGCCCCGGCGCAGGGCGGCGACGCCCGCCCGGCCGCCGGCCGCCCCTCCGGCTCGCGTCCCTCGCTGCCCACCCGCGGCGCGGACAGCGGTCCGGCGCCCACCGTGGCCCCGCCGACCGGCGCCCCGCGCCGCGAGGAGCGTCCGCAGCTGCCGGCGCGCGGTGCCGCGGCCGAACTGCCGGGCGGCCCGCCCGCCGGCGGTCAGGGCGGCCAGGGTGCCCAGCAGTCCGGCGCTACGAGCTGGGGTGCGCGCCGTGAGCGCGGCGGCTCCGACGACTGGCCGCTGGCGCCCCGCGAGACGCAGGACCGGCCGCGTGGCCACGAGGATCCGGAGAGCACCGGCAGCTTCGAGCGGCCCGCGCCCGGCGGCGGCCCCGGTGACACCGCGGCGTTCGCCCGTCCCGACTTCAACGGTCCGCCGCCCGCCGCGGACGGCTCCCGGGGCGGACAGCGCCCGCAGGGCGCGCGTCCGGCCGGCCAGGGCGCGGGCAATGGCCCCGCCGACACCGGGCAGTTCGCCCTGCCGGACGGCGACACGGGTCAGTACGAGACCGGTCAGTACGAGACGGGCCAGTACCGGCGCCCGGACAGCGACACGGGCCAGTACCAGCGGCCCGACGGCGACACCGGCCAGTACCAGCGGCCCGACAGCGACACCGGCCAGTACGACACCGGGCAGTTCGACACCGGCCAGTACCAGCGGCCGGACGCCGAGCGCGGCGGGTACGCCGACGAGTCGCAGGGCACGGGGCAGTTCCCGGTGCAGCAGCCGCAGGACAGCGGTGCGCCGTCCGCCGATGTGCTCGGCGACGCGGACGCCGGTCCCGGTGACGGCCGTACGCCGATCTTCGACACCATCGAGTCCGACTGGTTCAACCACCCGGCGGCCGCCGCTGCCGGTGTACCGCCCCAGGGCGACGCCGAGCCCGAGGCACCGCGGCTGCCGCGCCGCGGGGCCGCGCAGGACGGCGCGGCGCGCGGCGAGGCACGTAACGAGGCGCCGCTCAACGGTGCGCGTCACGACGCACCGGTCAACGGTGCGCGCAGTGCCGCGCCGGCCGAAGCCACCTCGCAGTGGCGCAGCTCGCCGAACGACGAGACGTGGCGGCAGGCGGAGCAGATCCGCCAGCCCGCCGCGGGCGGTATCACCACCTCCGGACTGCCCCGCCGGGTCCCGCGCGCGAACCTCGTCGCGGGCACCGCGCAACAGCAGCAGTCCACCCAGAGCGGTCCCCAGGTCTCGCGTGCGCCCAGTGATGTGCGCGGGCGGCTGACCAATCTCCGTCGGGGTATTCAGCAAGGCCGGCAGGCCGGGACGTCGTCCACCGGCACCCACGGCATTGTCGATCCCACTCACCAGCAGGAGCGTTAGTTGAGTCCGATGAGCCAGGCGGCGCAGAACCTGAACTGGTTGATCACCAACTTCGTGGACAACACCCCCGGGGTGTCGCACACAGTGGTGGTCTCCGCGGACGGGCTGCTCCTCGCGATGTCCGAGGGCTTCCCTCGCGACCGTGCCGATCAGTTGGCGGCGGTGGCCTCCGGCCTCACCTCGCTGACCTCCGGCGCCTCCCGCATCTTCGAAGGGGGAACGGTCAACCAGACCGTAGTGGAGATGGAGCGGGGGTTCCTCTTCATCATGTCCGTCTCGGACGGATCGTCGCTGGCCGTACTGGCGCACCCCGAGTGCGACATCGGCCTGGTCGGCTACGAAATGGCCCTGCTGGTCGACCGCGCGGGCACGGTGCTGACGCCCGATCTCCGCGCCGAACTGCAGGGCAGCCTGCTGCACTGACGTGGCGCCCGCAGCGCCGCACAGGTCAGCACACAACCCAACCCATGTGCCGCACCCCCCACCGGCCCAACCCGACGACAGTCAGTTGTCCCGCCCGGAGGACCCATGACCCCGCCACCTGCCACTTCCGGCCCGTACGGCGCCTATAGCCAAGCGCCGTACGGGAGCGAAGGTGACCAGCCGCTGGTGCGCCCTTACGCCATGACCGGAGGCCGGACCCGGCCGCGCTACCAGCTCGCCATCGAGGCGCTGGTCAGCACGACCGCCGACCCCTCTCAGCTGCCCGGGCTGCTGCCCGAGCACCAGCGGATCTGCCACCTGTGCCGTGAGGTGAAGTCGGTCGCCGAGGTCTCCGCCCTGCTGCACATCCCGCTGGGTGTGGCACGGATCCTGGTCGCGGACCTGGCGGAGGCCGGGATGGTGGCGATCCACCAGCCCGGCGGCAGTGGCGAGGCCGGTGGCACGCCGGACGTGACCTTGCTCGAGAGGGTGCTCAGTGGACTTCGCAAGCTCTGACAGCGGTTCGGACGGGAACACGGCCCGCGCCACGACCTCCGCCAAGATCGTGGTGGCGGGTGGCTTCGGCGTGGGCAAGACCACGTTCGTCGGGGCCGTATCGGAGATCAACCCGCTGCGCACCGAGGCCGTGATGACCTCCGCCTCGGCGGGCGTCGACGATCTCAGCCACGTCCAGGACAAGACCACGACGACCGTGGCGATGGACTTCGGCCGGATCACCCTGGACCAGGACCTGATCCTGTACCTCTTCGGTACGCCGGGTCAGGACCGCTTCTGGTTCATGTGGGACGACCTGGTCCGTGGCGCCATCGGCGCGGTGGTGCTGGTCGACACCCGCCGTCTCGCCGACTGCTTCCCGGCCGTCGACTACTTCGAGAACAGCGGACTGCCGTTCGTCGTCGCCCTCAACGGCTTCGAGGGCTACCAGCCCTACGCGCCCGAAGAGGTCCGTGAGGCGCTGCAGATCGGCCCGGGAACCCCGATCATCACCACCGACGCCCGGCACCGCAACGAGGCCAAGAGCGCGCTCATCACGCTCGTGGAGCATGCGCTGATGGCGCGGCTGCAGTAGCCCGCGCACCGGCCCGCACCGCATCCGGTGCGGGCCGCAGGGCAGTTGTCAGCAGTTGTCACCGGCGGGGCTGCGCCCCCTGCCCCGGACCGGTTTCCGGCATCCGTGAGTGGATCTGTGTCCTTCGACACGCCCACAAATTTGCTTCATAACGTTTCGACAGTGAATCAGCTGGGTTTCGACACCCCGTGCGCACACCCGGCTTCGCTGCGCTCACAATTCTCCTGCATTTTGGCGCGGCTCGCCCTTAACGCCCCTTTTATCTCAGGCCCTTTCGCGCCTCCTCCGCCTTTACCCAGTGTTTGGAACGCACCGCCCTGACGTGCTGAAATTCGCTGAACTCCGGAGTAGGAACGCCCAGAAGAAACGGCACAGCAAGACAGTGCCGGCGCCGAGAGGTTGTTGGTCGAGTGAGGCGAAGCAAGGCGAGCCCCGAGCCGCAGGAACCGCGGCGGGGCAACTTCACCCCGCCACCCAGAGGTGGCCTACCGGCTTCCGACGCGCCCGAAAATACGGTCGCGAAGCCTCCGGTCAGTGGCGGAAAGTACTCCCCGCGCAACTGGCGCGTGGCGACCCGCCTGAACGCCATTCTGTTGATCCCCGTAATCCTCGCCCTGATCTTCGGCGGGCTGCGGGTGGACAGTTCGTTCGCCACCTGGCAGGAAGCCCAGGACGCGGAGAACACCGCGAAGCTGGTCCGTGCGTCGCTCACCTACAGCAACGCCCTGCTCGACGAGCGGGACCGCACCGCGGCGCCGCTGCTGAAGGGCAAGAAGGACGACCCGGCCGTGCTGGGGGCGCGTGACGCCACCGACGCCGCCGCCGACAAGTTCCACCAGGCCGCCAAGGCCATGCCGGACAAGCCGGGCCTCAAGCGCCGCCTCGCCGCGTTCGAGAAGTCCGAGCCCAAGCTCCAGCAGCTGCGCCAGGCCGCCTACACCTCCAAGCTGCGCGGTGTGCAGACCGAAGAGGGCTATGTCGAGGTCCAGCACCCGCTGATGGAGTTCGCCAACGAACTCGGCCTGGGCACCGGCAACATCACCTCCTACGGCCGTACCGTCTACGCCGTCGCGCTGGCCAAGGCCGCCGTGTCGCTCCAGCGGTCCATCGGCACCCACCTCCTGGTCGACCCGGCGTCCCCGCAGGGCGGCAAGGAGCACAAGCTTCAGTTGACGGCCTTCGCGTCGTACCGCTATCTGGAGGGCATCGCCATCGGCGAGTACACCTCCGGCGGTACGCCCGAGGACGTCGAGCGCCTCAAGAAGGACGCCGCGGGGCTCAAGCAGGCCGCGCAGCAGAAGATCGCGCGGGCGAAGGAGCAGGCTCAGGCCGCCGGCCGGCCGTTCCGCGCCCCGCCGTCGATCGACCAGATGGGCACCCAGATCGCCACCGGCACGGCGCCGGAGTCGCTCAGCGTGCGCGGCATCACCTCCGACACCTACTTCGCGGCCTCGACCGGCAAGTTCGACATGTACCGGTCCATCGAGAAGGACCTGTCGGACAAGGCGGTGAACGAGGCGGCGCAGATCGCCGAGGACGCCCGGCAGTCCACCTTCGTCGACTCCGGCATCGTGCTGGCCGCGCTGATCATCGCGTTCGTCGTGGCCGGTCTGATGGCCCGCCGGATGAGCCGCAACATGCGCGAGCTGCGCACCGCGGCCTTCGGCATCGCCGAGCAGCGGCTGCCGATGCTGGTCGACCAGCTCTCGCGGACGGACCCGGGCCGGGTCGACACCCGGGTGCAGCCCATCCCGATCTCCACCACCGACGAGATCGGCGAGGTCGCCCGCGCCTTCGACCAGGTGCACCGCGAGGCCGTCCGGCTCGCCGCCGAGCAGGCTCTGCTGCGGGGCAACGTCAACGCGATCTTCACCAACCTCTCCAGCCGTAACCAGGGTCTGATCGAGCGCCAGTTGGAGCTGATCACCGACCTGGAGAACAACGAGGCGGACCCGGACCAGCTCGAAAGCCTCTTCCGGCTCGACCACCTCGCCACACGTATGCGGCGCAACGGCGAGAACCTCCTCATCCTCGCGGGCGAGGAGCCCGGCCGCCGCTGGAACCAGCCGGTGCCGCTGGTCGACGTCCTGCGGGCGGCGATCAGTGAGGTCGAGTCCTACGAGCGAATAGACCTCACCGGCGTCCCCGAGAGCGAGATCCACGGCACCGCCGTGACCGACCTCGTGCACCTGCTGTCCGAGCTGCTGGAGAACGCCACCACGTTCTCCTCCCCGCAGACCAAGGTGCGGGTGGCCGCGACCCGGCTGCCCGACGGCCGGGTGATGATCGAGATCCACGACAAGGGCATCGGGCTCACCCCCGAGGACTTCGCGGACATCAACCACAAGCTGGCGAACCCGCCGAGCGTGGATGCCGCGATCTCCCAGCGCATGGGCCTGTTCGTGGTCGGCCGGCTGGCCGACCGGCACGGGATCCGGGTGCAGCTGCGCCCCTCCGGCGAGCAGGCGGGCACCACGTCGCTGGTCATGCTGCCCGAGGCGATCACCCACGGTGGTGGCGGCGAGGAGCAGTTCGAGGACGACTTCACGGTGTCCCGGATCGTGCCCGAGCACGAGCACGCGGCGTACGAGAGCCAGCAGCGCACCGCCGCCGAGCTGGGCTTCGACGACAGCCGCTACGGCCGTGCGGACGGCGGCGAGCTGGACATGATGGGCCGCTCGATGCTCCGCGAGGAGCGCCGGGCCGCCCTGGAGGCCCAGGCCTCCGGTGAGCAGGCTCCCGAGTACCAGCAGGACGAGCGTCCGCTCTTCCGTGACGAGGTGTCGTCCGGCGGCGCGTACCAGGACTACCCCGCCCAGGCATATGCGGAAGCCGATCAACCGCTCTACGACGACCGGTCCCACGGCAACCAGGCATTCGGCGAGACGGGCTTCGCGCAGACCACGGGCCAGCAGCCCTACGTCTCCCACGAGCCGGCACAGCCGGACGAATGGGCCGAACGCCCCGCATTCGGGGGCTACTTCGGAACCGAAGCGGAATCTGACCGGAATGCAACTGCCGCTCCCGCCGGCGCCGCTGAGCGCGTACCATTCGAGCGTCCGGGCCCCACACCGAGCGACGCCCCATCGCTGACGGACGCCGGCCTTCCGCGCCGCGGAGGCCGCGACCAGCAGGCACCCCAGGTGCACGAGCAGCGGAGCGCGCCGGAGACCGGCCAGGACGGCTCGGACTGGCGCAGCTCCAACGACGAGCGCTGGGAGCGGGCGGAGCAGCTGCGCGAGCCGAAGGCGGGCGGAGTCACCTCTTCCGGCCTCCCCCGGCGGGTGCCCAAGGCCAACCTGGTCGAAGGTGCAGCGGAGCAGACCCCACAGGGCGGCCCCCAGGTCTCCCGCGCCCCGGAGGACGTCCGCGGCAGGCTGAGTAACCTGCGCCGCGGCGTCCAGCAGGGACGCAACGTCGGCACGGACTCCTCCGGAGTCCCCCAGAATGACCAACAGGGCTTCGGCCCCGGCAGCACCTACGATCAGGAGCGTTAGTGTGAGCCCGATGAGCCAGGCGGCGCAGAATCTGAACTGGTTGATCACCAACTTCGTGGACAACACCCCTGGGGTGTCCCACACGGTCGTGGTCTCCGCGGACGGTCTCCTCCTCGCCATGTCCGAGGGCTTCCCTCGTGACAGAGCCGATCAGTTGGCGGCGGTGGCCTCCGGCCTGACGTCGCTGACCTCCGGCGCGTCCCGCATCTTCGAGGGCGGTAGCGTCAACCAGACCGTGGTGGAGATGGAGCGTGGTTTCCTCTTCATCATGTCCGTCTCCGACGGATCGTCGCTGGCCGTACTGGCGCACCCCGAGTGCGACATCGGCCTGGTCGGCTATGAGATGGCCCTGCTGGTCGACCGCGCGGGCACGGTACTGACGCCGGATCTGCGCGCCGAACTGCAGGGAAGTCTTCTCAACTAAAAGACAGGCAGTGCGTTTCCCGCCACCGCGCCTTATGGTTCGGTGGCGCGACCGGCGTCAGACAGGCAAGTTGGAGGAGGAGACGTGGCAACGCCCCCGAGCGGATACCCGTATGGTTCCGGGCAGGAGTCCGGGCCTGTGGGCGAGACCCATAACAACCGCTTCAACTTCCCGTCTGCGCCGAGCCGCCGGCCGCAGCGGCCCCCGCAGCAACAGCCCCGGACGTACGGCTCCCAGCCGTACGAGCCGTCGGTGTACGACCAGCCCCAGGCACCGCGCATCCAGCCGGTGCAGCCGCAGCGGCGCGCGCCCGAGCCCGCCCCCACCGGCGCGAACAACCCGCTGGTGCGTCCGTACGCCATGACCGGAGGCCGGACCCGGCCGCGCTACCAGCTCGCCATCGAGGCGCTGGTCAGCACGACCGCCGACCCCTCCAAGCTGCAGGGCCAGCTGCCGGAGCACCAGCGCATCTGCCACCTCTGCCGCGAGATCAAGTCAGTAGCCGAGATCTCCGCGCTTCTCTCCATCCCCCTCGGCGTCGCCCGGATCCTCGTCGCCGACCTGGCAGAGGCCGGACTCGTCGCCATCCATCAGCCCGGCGGGGACGAGACCGCCGGCGGACAGCCAGATGTGACACTGCTCGAAAGGGTGCTCAGTGGACTTCGCAAGCTCTAGCGGTGCAGCCCGCTCCACCACCTCCGCGAAAATCGTGGTGGCGGGCGGCTTCGGCGTGGGCAAGACCACGTTCGTCGGGGCCGTCTCAGAGATCAACCCGCTGCGCACCGAAGCCGTGATGACCTCCGCCTCGGCGGGCATCGACGACCTCACGCACGCGCCGGACAAGACGACCACGACCGTGGCGATGGACTTCGGCCGGATCACCCTGGACCAGGACCTGATCCTGTACCTCTTCGGTACGCCGGGCCAGGACCGGTTCTGGTTCATGTGGGACGACCTGGTCCGTGGCGCCATCGGCGCGGTGGTGCTGGTCGACACCCGCCGTCTCGCCGACTGCTTCCCCGCGGTCGACTACTTCGAGAACAGCGGACTGCCGTTCGTCATCGCCCTCAACGGCTTCGACGGACATCAGCCCTACACGCCCGACGAGGTGCGTGAGGCGCTGCAGATCGGCCCGGACGCGCCGATCATCACCACCGATGCACGGCATCGCAGCGAGGCCAAGAGCGCGCTCATCACGCTCGTGGAGCATGCGCTGATGGCGCGGCTGCGCTAGCAGGACGCGTCCGGGCGCCCCGTGCCCGCACGCACGCACCGACGAAAGGCCCCCACACCGTTTTCCGGTGCGGGGGCCTTCGTCGTGCCGTGGGGCCCGTACGCGCCGGTGTACGGGCCCCTGGGGCGGTGTCCCGCGCGTCAGCGGCGGCCGGGGCACTCCTTCCATGCGAAGTGGTACAGGGTGTTGATGCTGCCGTCGGTGGAGTCCATGGCCATGTAGCTCGTGGACTTGGGGTCCGCCGACTTGGCGTCCACCCTCATCTCGGTGTTGATGTTGAAGTAGCGCTCCTCGCCGCAGGGTGCGTACACCAGCGCGTCGATGTCGGCCTCGTCCGAGGTCTGCCAGTTGGAGTCGTAGGGCCCGGTGAAGCTGTGGCTCTTACGGGTCGTCTGCTGCTGGCCCTGGAAGTAGTAGCCGGCCGTCTCCAGCCCCTTGGCGCCCGGAGCCAGGGAGGCGTAGCCCCGGTAGTCGGCCCGGGCGATCGCGTAGGTGAAGCCCTGCGGGACATGGACGTTGAGCGCGATCTGGCAGTTCTTGCGGGAGTCGGTGGGCTTGCTGCCGCTGCCCGCCTGGGCGAGGTATTCGCTGTACGTGACGGTGAAAGCGGTGTTGTCGGGGGCGATGGCCACCGCGGCGCTGCCGGGTCTGCAGCCCGAACCGTTGACCGTGGCGACGGTAATGGTGATCTTGCCGGTCGGCGGGTCGTCGCCGAACCGGGCTGTGGTGGTGGGGGATGCCGATCCGGCGAGGAGCAGCGATGCCACTGCGGCACCAGCACTGATTGTGCTGAGCATGGGCTTTCCTTCCGGCCGTCCTAGGCCCGCGGGGCGGGAACACCAGGAGATGGGATGACGAGCGCATGCCAGCATGGGGATCGCGGCTTGAACAGCTCTGCTCCCCAGGATTGAGGCGAACCTACGCCTTGATCCGGACGCGACATGCCAAACCGGAACACCACGTCCGAAAAAGGGGGTTGCCGTTGGCTGGCGCCGGTGCGGGTTGCCGTGGGCTGGGGCCGGTGCGGGTTTGCCGTGGGCTGGGGCCGGTGCGGGTTTGCCGTGGGCTGGGGCCGGTTCGCCTACGCGGTGTGGGTGGGGGGCCGGAGGGGACGCCCGGTAACCCGTCCTCGGCGCGGGCGGCCCTGGTCCCAGAGGTTGGGAGCCCCGGCGTTCGCTCCGGGTCCTGCGGGCGGCTCACCGGACATCCCCTCCGACCGCCGTACGTACGCGGCTCTCCCGCCGTACCGATCACCGTCACGGCCGTACGCAGCAGGTCTTGGCAGGGACCTGGCCGGGCCGCCCGCTCATTGGGCGCGGCCAGGGTCTGGGCTGTGACGGACGGTGTCACCGGGCGGCAGTCGGCAACGCTGGATGGTTGGAGGGGATGTACCGGGGCCCGCCCGCAGGACCGGAGCGAACGCCGGGGTGCTCAATCGCACGTAGCCGCGTCGCCCGCGCCGAGGACGGGTGCCGGTGCGTCCCCTCCGACCCCCGCGGCAACCACGCAACCCGCAACACCCCAACCCCCACCAAGCCGCACGGCCCCAGAAGCAAGTGACGGATCGGCCGCGCCACGAAGGGGCGCGGGGAACTGCGCGCCCAGCCACAACCGCACCCGCGGACGCAGACAAACAACACGCCCCAGAAAACCCGCGAGGGACCCCGCACCACCGCAGGGCCCCTCGTCGGAGAAAGCGCGCGTCAGCGCGCTAGCGTCACCGCTGCCAGCTGGTAGCCCCGTGGAAACCGTTCTGACGCTCCAGCCGCCGCCAGCGCGCGGCGGTGGCGTGCGGGCGGGCGGGGGCGGCCGCCGGCTGGTGGGCGGCGCGGGCCAGCAGGACGGCGGTCAGGGCGGCGAGCTCTTCCTCGCTGGCCTGGCCCTTCTCCACGCGGATGGGCTCGGTGCGGTGGGCAGGATTCACGGTGTCTTCTCCGTCGTCGCGGTGGGCGTGGTGCCGGGTGCGGGTGCGGGTGCGGGGCGTGGCTACTGGGGCGGGTTGCCGTGCTTGCGCGCGGGCAGGTCCGCGTGCTTGGTGCGCAGCATCTCCAGGGCGCGGATGAGGGTGTGGCGGGTTTCCGCCGGGTCGATGACGTCGTCGACCAGACCGCGCTCGGCCGCGTAATAGGGGTGCATCAGCTCGGACTTGTACTCCTTGACCATGCGCACCCGCATGGCCTCGGAGTCGTCCGCCTCGGCGATCTGCTTGCGGAAGATGACGTTGGCGGCGCCCTCGGCGCCCATCACCGCGATCTCGTTCGTCGGCCAGGCATAGGTCAGGTCGGCGCCGATGGACTGCGAGTCCATGACGATGTAGGCGCCGCCGTAGGCCTTGCGCAGGACGAGGGAGATCCGCGGAACGGTGGCGTTGCAGTAGGCGTAGAGCAGCTTGGCGCCGTGCCGGATGATGCCGCCGTGCTCCTGGTCGACGCCGGGCAGGAAGCCGGGGACGTCGAGCAGGGTGACGATCGGGATGTTGAAGGCGTCGCACATCTGGACGAAGCGGGCGGACTTCTCGGACGCCTCGATGTCCAGGACACCGGCCAGCGACTGCGGCTGGTTGGCGATGATGCCGACCACGCGGCCGTCGAGCCGGGACAGCGCGCAGATGATGTTGGTCGCCCAGCGCTCGTGGACCTCCAGGTACTCGCCGTCGTCGACGATCTCCTCGATGACCTTGCGCATGTCGTACGGGCGGTTGCCGTCGGCGGGGACCAGGTCCAGCAGCGCGTCGCCGGAACGGTCGGCGGGGTCCTCGCACGGGACCGTCGGCGGGTTCTCCCGGTTGTTGGCCGGCAGCAGCGAGAGGAGGTAGCGGACCTCCTCCAGGCAGGTGGCCTCGTCGTCGTAGGCGAAGTGGGCCACGCCGGAGGTCTCGGCGTGCACATCGGCGCCGCCCAGGCCGTTCTGGGTGATCTCCTCGCCGGTCACCGCGCGCACCACGTCGGGGCCGGTGATGAACATCTGCGAGGTCTCGCGGACCATGAAGACGAAGTCCGTCAGGGCCGGGGAGTAGGCGGCACCGCCGGCGCAGGGGCCGAGCATGACGGAGATCTGCGGGATGACGCCCGAGGCCTTGGTGTTGCGCTGGAAGATGCCGCCGTAGCCGGCGAGCGCGGAGACACCCTCCTGGATACGGGCGCCGGCGCCGTCGTTCAGCGACACCAGCGGCGCACCGGCCTGGATGGCCATGTCCATGATCTTGTGGATCTTGGTGGCGTGGGCCTCGCCCAGCGCACCGCCGAAGATCCGGAAGTCGTGCGCGTAGGTGAAGACGGTCCGGCCGTGGACGGTGCCCCAGCCGGTGATCACGCCGTCGGTGTAGGGCTTCTTCGCCTCCAGGCCGAAGCCCGTCGCCCGGTGCCGCCGCAGCGGCTCGACCTCGTTGAACGAACCCTCGTCCAGCAGCAGCTCGATCCGCTCGCGGGCCGTCAGCTTGCCCTTGGCACGCTGCGCTTCGGTGGCACGCTCGCTGGGGCCTCGCCGAACCTGCTCACGGATGGCGTGCAGTTCGGCGACGCGCCCGCGGGCGTCGTTGGCGCCGGCGGGCACATCTTCGACAGTGGTCATGTATCGACGGTACGTGGGCGAGGCGCCGCACACCGATGTCGGTTTCGTACAACGTCGCATGCGATTTGGTGGGCAGGCAGCACAGAACCGTGCTGTACGCGCCCCGCGTCCCGGCCTCCGTTCGGGTGGCGGAGCTCTTCCGCGTCTGTATGGGCCCCACAAACAGCTACGGCGCGCTGTTGTCGTGACCGGCTGGTCGGACGGGCCGGTTTCCGTTCACCGCAACCGCACCGTGCAGGTGTGGGTGGCACAGCTCGTACCGGGGGTCAGGCGCAGTCGCAGGGCCCGCCCGGTGGCCAGCACCTCGATCGCCGGGTCGTGGGCGAGCACCGCGCGCACCGGCCGTGACCAGGTGATCTCCAGGGTATCGCCGGAGCGGTCGGGGGCGGCGAGGCACAGCCGGGCGGTGCGGCCGCGGCCCGCCGGCCACCCGCTCGGCCGCTCCCGGACCAGCACGCTCGCGGGGCCGCTGCTGGCAAGCGGCCCCGCGCCGCCCGCCCGCCAGAAGTTGGCGGCCGTTACGCCGAGCGGGTCGACGGCGATCGCCTGCCGGCCCGCGTCGTTGGCGAGCACGGTCAGCCAGCGCCGGTCGGCGGCGCGGGCGGCGAGGGTGCGGGCGGTGGCGCCCGGCATGAGGAGGTAGGCGTAGCCGGCGTCGGTGGGGTCGGTGCCGTGGTCGTGCCAGAGGGTGAGATAGCGGCGGGTGAAGGGCTGCGGGGAGGAGGTGCTGTTGATGTCGTGCCAGGAGCCGGTGCGGGCCTCGCGCAGCGCCTTGAGGGGGGCGCCGCCGGGGAAGACCCAGCCGCCGTGTCCGGCGAGGTGGGCCCAGTGGGCGCGGCGGAAGGCGAGGGGCTCGCCGAGTGTGCCGGGCTGCGGTACGCCGTCGACGGTGAGCGCCGCGGTCCCGGACTCGCCCAGGCAGCGGTTGTCGACGACGGTCTCGGCGGGCACCCCGTCGCGGGCGGTGATGCCGGCGCCCAGGCAGACGACGCAGTCCGCGAGCGCGAACCAGGACTTCCGGGCGGTGAGGGTCGAGGACAGACCGCGCAGGTCCTGCCCGATCGCGGCGAAGGTGCCGTCGGTGGTCCCGCCGACCCAGCGCGCGGCGGGTTTGGGCTCGCCCCAGCCGCCGCCCTCGTTGTCGGCCAGCCGCTTGGTGGACACGGTCGTGCCGGGGAGCCGGTAGGGGTCGACGGTGGGCCAGAAGGCATCCGTGTACTGGTCGCCCCCGAAATCCGCGCCCCACCAGGAGAGCATGCCGGCGCCGGTGTGCCAGCCGCGCGGGTTCTCACCGTTTCCGTTCTCGTAGTACGTGATGCGGTCGGAGGCCATGGCCAGGCCGGCGGCCCAGCCGGGGCGGCGGTGCACGGCGCGGTCCATGGCGGGGAACAGCCGGTGGCCGACGGGTTCGGGGGCGGGGGCCGCGGAGCTCGCGGCGATGGCGTGGAGCCGGGCGAGGTCGGCGACGGTGTACTGCCGGTCGGTGAGGACCGGCACCGTACGGTCGCGGGCGATCCAGCCCTTGATCATGCCGTGCCAGCGGTCCCGCTCGGCGCCGCTCGCGCTCCGGGCGAGCAGCGCGACGGCGGCGATCAGCGCATGGCCGTGGTAGTGGTCGCTGCGCAGCACATGCCGTTCGTCGCTGCGCAGGTAGCCGCGGCTGATGGCACGGCCGTTGACGAGGTCCATCATCAGGCCGTTGTGGAGCAGCGGGGCCCAGGCCCGCTCGACGCTGTCGAAGATGATCTGCCGGGCCGGGTCGGTGATCCGCCACGACGAGCCGCCGAGCAGGGTGAACAGCCGGCCGAGGCCGTCCAGCAGGACATAGCCGTAGGTGCCGGAGTAGGCGACCCAGGTGTGCTGGATGAAGGAGCCGTCGGCGTGGAGACCGTCGCCCTTGGTGACGTACGGGAAGACCGGTGAAAGGGCGTCGCGGGCCAGGGCGATCTTGCCGGGGGCGCGGCCGAGGACGCCGCGCAGCGCGACCACCCGGCACAGGTCGACGCGGTTGGCGCCGGTGCTGGTCCCGGTGTAGTCGCCGAGCAGGGTGTCGGGCACGAAGTGGTCGACGGCGGCCAGACAGCGGCCGCGCAGCGCGTCGCCGAGGCCGCCGGGCAGCCGCTCGTCGAGGAGCGCGACGGTGTCGAGCAGGAGTCTGGGGCTGCCGATCTGCCACTCCCACCAGTTTCCGTAGCGGGTGGTGGCGGTGTTGTAGACGGTGGCTTCGAGGTGGCCGAGGCCGGTGACGAGGGCCTCGGCGAGGCCGGGGTCGCCGGTGCGGCCGGTACCGGGCTGGGCGTAGGCCTGGGCCATGGTGTGCAGCCGGCTGTAGCTCTGGGTGATGCCGGACGGCGGGTCGTAGCGGCAGTCGGGCCAGAGGGAGCCGGCCGCCGGGCGCATGCTCGCCTGGAAGGTGCTCGCGAGGGCGCCGGTCTCCTGGAGGGCGGCGGCGTAGGGCGGGGCGGCGGGGTCGAAACCGGTGCCGAGGGTGAGCTCGCACCAGCGGCGGCGGAGGGTGGCGAACTCGTCGGCGGCCGGTGCGGCCGCCCCGGGGGTGGCGTGGGCGGGGCCGGCGGCGAGGCCGAGCGCGCCCGCGGTGGAGGCGGCGAGAAATCCTCTGCGTGACCAGACGGGCAGGGCGGGGACTGGTGGCACGGTCGGTCCTCTCCACGGCGTCAACTGGGCGGTGGCGCTGCGCACTTGGGAGTTCCCGATGGTCTAGCACGGGCCGCCGCCGAGCGGCAATGACCGCGCCGGACCACTGGCCGCCACCCGTCCGGCGGAGCCCAACCGAAGAGGGAGGTTGAATATTGAACCAAATGAGGTTACGGTGAATCTCGTTGAAGCTTAAACAAAACGCCGCGTCCATCGAGCGCACCGTCTTTGAGGAGGAGCCATGGCTCTGTTCAACCGCAAGCGCACCGCCGACACCGCCGGCAACACTGCCCCCGCCGCCACCGCTGCCGTCCTCGACGCGGACCCCACGCTCGCGGCGCTGACCGGCGACTACACCATCGACCCGGCCCACAGCAGCATCGGCTTCACGGTCCGGCACGCCATGGTCACCAACGTCCGCGGCGCCTTCGGCACGTACGAGGGCACGCTCCGCCTCGACGGCGCCGACCCGTCCCGCTCGACCGCGTCCCTCGACGTCACGATCGCGAGCATCGACACCGGGATCGCGGACCGCGACAACCATCTGCGCAGCGCCGACTTCTTCGACGCCGAGTCCTTCCCGCTGATGACCTTCCGCAGCACCGCCGCCGAGCGCGTGAACGGTGACCGCTACCGCATCACCGGCGACCTCACCCTCCGGGACGTCACCAAGCCGCTCACCATCGACCTGGAGTTCCACGGCTCGGCCACCGATGTCTACGGCGCCGAGCGGGTCGGCTTCGAGGGCAGCGCCGAGATCCTGCGCTCCGACTGGGGTCTGACCTGGAACGCCGCGCTGGAGACCGGCGGCGTCATGGTCAGCGACAAGGTCAAGCTCATCTTCGACATCTCGGCCGTCAAGGCGGCCCCGCAGGCCTGAACGGCTCTGCCATGTGACCGCGGCCCCGCGCCGGCCCCTCCCCCGAGGGCCGTGCGGGGCCGCGGTCACACCGTCGCGGGGGTGGTCACTCCTGCGGCTCGACCCCGGCCCGCAGCAGCCCGTACGCATAGGCGTCGTCCAGCGCCTGCCAGGACGCGGCGATGACGTTCTCCGCGACCCCGACCGTGGACCATTCGCCCCGGCCGTCGCTGGTGGAGACCAGGACCCGGGTGATCGAGCCGGTGCCCAGGGCGCCCTCCAGGATGCGGACCTTGTAGTCGACCAGCTCCATGTGCGCCAGTTGCGGGTAGATCCGCTCCAGCCCCACCCGCAGCGCCCGGTCCAGCGCGTTGACCGGGCCGTTGCCCTCGGCGGTGGCGACGATCCGCTCCCCCTTGGCCCACAGCTTCACGGTCGCCTCGTTGGCGTGCGTACCGTCCGGACGGTCCTCGACGATCGCCCGCCAGGACTCCACCGTGAAGTAGCTGCGCGGCCGGCCGCCCTCCGCCCGCTGCAGCTCCGCACGCAGCAGCAGCTCGAAGGACGCATCGGCTGCCTCGTACGTGTAGCCCGCCAGCTCACGCTCCTTGACCCGCTCGACGACCCGGCCGACCAGCTCGCGGTCGCCGCTCAGATCGATGCCCAGCTCCTTGCCCTTGAGCTCGATGGACGCCCGGCCGGCCATGTCGGAGACCAGCATCCGCATGGTGTTGCCGACCAGCGCCGGATCGATGTGCTGGTAGAGATCCGGGTCGATCTTGATGGCGGAGGCGTGCAGTCCGGCCTTGTGGGCGAAGGCGGAGACCCCCACATAGGGCTGGTGGGTGGAGGGGGTGAGGTTGACGACCTCGGCGATGGCGTGCGAGATCCGGGTGGTCTCGGCGAGCTTGCCTTCGGGCAGCACCTGGCGCCCGTACTTGAGCTCCAGGGCGGCGACGACCGGGAAGAGGTTGGAGTTGCCGACCCGCTCGCCGTAACCGTTGGCGGTGCACTGGACGTGGGTGGCGCCCGCGTCCACCGCGGCCAGGGTGTTGGCGACGGCGCAGCCGGTGTCGTCCTGGGCGTGGATGCCCAGCCGCGCCCCGGTGTCCGCGAGGACGGTCCGTACGACGGCGGTGACCTGCGCCGGGAGCATCCCGCCGTTGGTGTCGCAGAGCACCACGACATCGGCGCCGGCCTCGCTCGCGGTGCGGACGACCTGCTTGGCGTAGACCGCGTCCAGCGCGTAGCCGTCGAAGAAGTGCTCACAGTCGAGGAAGACCCGGCGGCCCTGTGCCCGCAGGTACGCGACGGTGTCCCGCACCATCGCGAGGTTCTCCTCCGGGGTGGTGCGCAGCGCCAGCTCCACATGCCCGAGGTGGGACTTGGCGACCAGCGTGATGACCGGGGCCTGGGATTCCAGCAGCGCGGCGACCTGCGGATCGTCCTCGACGCGGACACCGGCCTTGCGGGTGGCGCCGAACGCGACCAGCTGGGCGTGCCGGAAGTCGATCTCCTCGCGGGCGCGCTGGAAGAACTCGGTGTCCCGCGGGTTGGCGCCGGGCCAGCCGCCCTCGATGAAGCCGACGCCGAACTCGTCGAGGTGCCGGGCGATCGTCAGCTTGTCGGCGACCGTGAGGTTGATGCCCTCGCGCTGTGCACCGTCGCGGAGCGTGGTGTCGAAGACGTGGAAGTCGTCGGCCACCGCGTCGGCGGGCCGGGGGGAGGGTTCGGTTGCGTCCGTCATGCTGGTCTGGCTCCTGTCGGGATCTCGGTCTACCGGAATAACCGGTTCCACCGTCCCTCCATGATCCCTCGCGCTCCGCCTCCGGTGGGTGTGGGCCGGAAACGAAAAAACCTCTCGCGGGTGCGAGAGGTCTGCGCGCGGGTCTGGGACGACGGTGGCCACGCCGTACTCGGTTCGTACGGGGCGGTCACTGCGGACCGGCGCGCCTGCTGCCAATAATCATGGCGAACGAGAGCACGGTCCGCAGTGTGCCACAACCCCGGGCCGGACACGCGGAAGTCTCACAATGCGGGCGGACTGTCCACCGCGGCCCAGCGGCGGAGCGCGGCGGTGGCCCGTGCGCGGTCCCGGGGCGCCAGCTTGTCGATGCTCGCGCGGTGGTTGGTGTGCGGGGCCAGGTAGACGTGCGCGTCCCGGCTGCCCTGGCCCGTACGGAAGGGCTCGGCCCGGGCGGGATCGTTCTCGCCGTACACGAAGAGCAGCTCACTGCCGTGCTGCCGCACCCAGCGGTCGATGTCGGGCATGGCGTCCGGCTGGAAGCGCAGCGGAATGCTGCGCGGCACATAGGTGCGCATCTCCTGGATTCCGGGGTGGCGCAGCATTCCGGCCAGGTGCGGGGCGGCGAGCGACACGAAGCCGAGCTGGGTGCCCAACTGGTGGTAGGACGCGGTGACGGGGGCCAGATGGCGGTCGGTGTAGGCCGGGAGACGGGTCACGTCCTCGAACCAGGCGTACAGCGCGTCGCCATCGGCGGAGGGCCGGGGGATGCCGCCGCAGTCGTCCGCCGCTTCCTTCTGCATCCAGAAGACCATGGGCAACTGCAGCACGGTGAGTTCCAGTACGCGATCGGCGCTGCCGATGGTGCGGAACGTGTATCCCTGGTCTGCGGCCCAGCGGGTGAGGCGGCCCGCCATCTCCGCCCGCCGGTCCCCCAGCAGCGCGCGCTGCACCGCCGTGAGCGCGCTCCGGCAGGCGGGAGAGCCCACCCGCCTCAGGAAGCGGTCCTCGGCGGTGTCGTCCCGGTCGTCGGTGTTGTTGGGTGCCGAGTACGCGACGGATCCGGCCACATCGTGCGGGTAGAAGCGCCGGTGGTAGACGGTGGCCATACCGCCCTTGCTGCCGCCGGTGGAGATCCAGGCGGCGCGATAGATGGTCTTGAGGGCCCGGACCAGCCGGTGGTGATCGCTCGCCGCCTGCCGGATGTCGAGCTTCGACCAGTCGGTGGGGCGGGGGCGGGATGTGCCGAAGTACCGCTGCTCGACGCTGATCTGGTTGCCGTCCACGATCCGGCTCGGCTCGGAACGGAACGCGGGGTCCTGGTAGGTGAGGTCGTAGCCGTTGGTGTACAGCACCATCGGCCGGGCGGTGGACCGGTGGAGCAGCGACAGCCGCTGCTCGAAGCCGCCCTTGCCGGGGTGCCGGTGATCGACGGGCTGGCGGAAGACCAGCGCGAAGGAGCGGTAGCCGGCCGGGGCGGGGTTCTCCTTGATCACCCGCATCCCGGGTACGGCCGCGATCCTGGCGCGGATGGTGTCGGCGGCCGGGCGGGAGGCGGCCGGGGACGCCGTGGCCGGGTGCGCCCCGCCGGGCCGGGCAGCCGCCACGGACGGCGCCGCGACGCACGGGGTCAGCAGCCCCGTCAGCAGCAACAGCAGCAGTGAACGCCTGGTGTTCTTCATGCCGTCCAGCCAAGCCGCCCGGCGCCGGACGCGGATCCCCCGGGAACGGCAAACGGCCTCCCCCGGGCGGGGGAGGCCGTTCCCGGCCGGGACGGAACCCTCAGTCGGCGACGGGTGCCCCCACCCGCGCCCGGTCGCCTCCCGCGGCCTCGTCCTGCTTGCCGACCCGGTGCAGATCGATGGACCGGGTCTCGCGCATCGTGATGTAGACGATCAGCGAGACCGCGGCGCAGCCGGCGACGTACCAGTAGTAGCCGGACTCGATACCGCCCTCCTTGAACCACAGGGCGACATACTCCGCGGTGCCGCCGAACAGCGCGTTGGCGATGGCGTACGGCAGGGCCACCCCCAGCGCACGGATGCCGGTCGGGAACAGCTCGGCCTTCACACAGGCGTTGATCGAGGTGTAGCCGGTGACGACGACCAGGGCGAGCAGCGAGAGCCCGAGGGCCGGCCAGAAGCTGCCGGCGTGCTTGAGCAGCGTCATGATCGGCACGGTCAGGAACGTCGAGCCGACCGCGAAGGTGATCAGCAGCGGACGGCGGCCGATCCGGTCGGACAGCTTTCCGGCGAGCGGCTGGATGCACATGAAGATGAACAGGGCGCAGAAGCTGACCAGGGAGGCGGTCGGCTTGGGCAGTCCGGCGCTGCCCGAGAGGTACTTGGTGAGATAGGTCGTGTACGTGTAGTACGCGACCGTGCCGCCCATGGTGAGCGCGATGACCAGGAACGCCTCGCGCTTGTGGGCCAGCAGGGCCTTGAGGGTGCCGCGCGCCGGGTCGGCGTTGGCGCTGTCGTCCGCGGCGTACACCTCGGTCTCCAGCATGTTGCGGCGCAGATAGAAGACGATCGCGGCGCCCAGCGCACCGATGATGAACGGGATCCGCCAGGCCCAGCTGTGCAGCGCGTCCTCGGACAGGGTGCGCTGCAGCACGATCTGCAGGCCGAGGCCGAGCAGCTGCCCGGCGGTCATCGACACGTACTGGAAGCTGGAGGCGAAGCCGCGGCGGCCGGGCGCGGAGGCCTCGGTGAGGTAGGTGGCGCTGGCCGCGTACTCGCCGCCGACCGACAGCCCCTGCAGCATCCGCGCGATGAGCAGCACGGCCACACCGCCGTAGCCCGCCACCCCGTAGGTGGGCGCGACGGCGATCAGGACCGCCGAGGCGGACATCAGTGTGACGGTCAGCGTGAGCGCGGCCTTGCGGCCCCTGCGGTCCCCGACCCGGCCGAGCACCCAGCCGCCCACCGGGCGCATGAAGAAGCCCACGGCGAAGATCCCCATGGTGTTCATGAGGTTCGCGGTGTCATTCCCCTTCGGGAAGAACGAATCCGCGAAATAGACCGCAAAGCTCGCATAGACGAACCAGTCGAACCACTCGACCATGTTGCCGGCCGAGCCGACCCAGATCTTCTTCCATTGCTCTCGTCCCATAGCCGGTTACGGTCGCGGACCCGGAGGCCCTGGGCAAGAGCGCGGGCGGCAACGATCGCAGGTACTTACGTACGTTGCGGTCATGGGCAGGCCGGGGCCCGGAACCGGCCCACCGCGTCGCCGGGCAGCGAGGGTTCTCGCGGAGTACGGCCCGGCGGGGGCCGTGCCGGGTCAGCTCTCCCGGGCGGAGAGTGACTCGTCCAGGAATTCCCGTATGTGGCCGCGCACTTCTTCCCGTTCCGTGCCGGGGAGGCCGACGACCAGCTGGGAGCCGAAGCCGTCGAGCAGGGCGCGGGTGCGGGTGGCGAAGCGTTCGGCGTCGACGGGGCGGAACTCGCCCTTCGAGATGCCCTCGACGAGCAGGGCCACCAGGTCGCGGTGCCAGGCCAGTTCGAGTTCCAGCTGGCGTTCGCGGGTCTCGTCGTCGGCGTTCTGGGAGCGGTTCCACACCTCCAGCCACAGCGTCCAGCGCGGGTCGCGGTGGCCTTCGGGGAGGTAGAGGTCGACCAGGGCGTCGAGCCGCTCGCGGGCCGGGACGCGGCGGGAGAGGGCGGCCCGGCGCTCGGCGCCGAGCTGCTCCTCGCTCCACTGGAGGGTTTGCAGCAGCAGCTCGTCCTTCGTACCGAAGTAGTAGAGGATATGGCCGCTGCTCATGCCGACCTCGCGGCCCAGGCCGGCCATGGTCAGCCGGTCCAGGCCCTCCGCGGCGATGGTCGCCATCGCCGCGGCCAGGACCTGCTCGCGGGGCTGGTTGAGCCGGCGCCGGGGACGGCGCACGGGACCGGGCACGGGGACCTCCGGGGTCGGCTGGGGCAGGTCTGCGGATCAGACCTTCGGCTGCTGCTGGGTGATGCAGTGGATACCGCCACCCGCTGCGAAGATCGTACGGGCGTCCACGAGGGTCACCGTCCGGTCGGGGAAGAGCCGCCGGAAGATCGCGGCCGCCTCCTCGTCGCGCGGGTCGTCGAAGCCGCACAGCACCACGCCATCGTTGCAGAGGTAGTGGTTGATGTAGGAGTAGTCGACCAGCTCGCCGTCCTCCTCGATGACGGTCGGGGCGGGCACCTCGACGACCTCCAGCTGGCGGCCCCTGGCGTCGGTGGCCGAGCTCAGCAGCTTGACGATCTCGCTGCAGATCGCGTGGTCGGGGTGCTCGGGGTCGGGCTGGGTGTGGACGAGCACGGTGCCGGGGCGGGCGAAGGCGGCGACGATGTCGACATGGCCCCGGGTGCCGAACTGCCCGTAGTCGGCGGCCAGTCCGCGCGGCAGCCAGATCGCCTTGGTGGTGCCGAGGTGGGCGTGGATCTCGGCCTCCACCTCCTCCTGGGTACGGCCGAGGTTGCGGCCCGGGTCGAGCTGGACGGTCTCGGTGAGCAGGACGGTGCCCTCGCCGTCGATGTGGATGCCGCCGCCCTCGTTGACCAGCCAGGTGGCGTAGCGGCGGGCGCCGGCCAGCGCACAGACCTGCTCGGCGATCTTCTCGTCGAGGTCCCAGCGGGCCCACTCCTGGGCGCCCCAGCCGTTGAACACCCAATCGGCGGCGGCGAGTTGTCCCGTGCCGTCGGTGAGGAAGGTGGGGCCGATGTCGCGCATCCAGGCGTCGTTGAGCGGGCGTTCGACGATCTCGATGTCCGCACCGAGCAGCGCACGGGCGCCTTCCGACTGGCCCGTTCCGGCGACGACGGTGACCGGCTCGAAGCGGCGGACCGCGCGGGCGACGGCCGCCCAGGCGCGGCGGGCCCCGGCCAGCGTCTCGCCGCCCTCCTCGCCGAAGGTGAAGCTCGGGCCGGGCCAGGCCATCCAGGTGCGCTCGTGCCGGGCCCACTCCGGGGGCATACGGAAGCCGTCGGCGACAGGGGTGTTCATGCGGAGGTCCTCAGGTCTGTATCGATGTGACAGGCGGGGTGTTCATGAGGTCGGCCACTGGGACTGGTCCCCAGGGCGTGGTCACAGGAAATAGAGCCGGGACAGCGACACGGTGTCGGCCGGTTCCGAGCGCATCGGATCCCCGTCGAGGGTGACCAGCCCGCTGTTCCCGTCGACCTGCACCTGCCCGACCCGGGAGTTGTGGACGAGGTTGCCGGGGCCGATGCCACGGGTGCCGCGGACGGCGACCCGGCGCCGGCGGGTGGGCATACCGTCACCGCCCTGTTCGGCCGCGGCACGCGCGACGAAGGCGACGGAGATCTCGGCGGGGGTCGCGCCGTACGCCCCGAACTGCGGGCCGAGCACCAGGGGTTCGCAGGTGTCGGTGGCGGCGTTCGGGTCGCCGGTGACTCCGTAGGCGGGGAATCCGGACTTCAGCACCAACTGCGGTTTGGCGCCGAAGTACTGCGGCTTCCACAGCACGATGTCGGCCATCTTGCCGACCTCGATCGACCCGATCTCGTGCGAGAGGCCGTGGGCGATGGCGGGGTTGATGGTGAGCTTGGCGACGTAGCGCAGCACCCGGGCGTTGTCGTCGTGATCGCCGTCGCCCTGCATCGGGCCGAGTTCGGCCTTCATCTTGCCCGCCATCGCGAAGGTGCGGCGTACGGTCTCCCCCGCGCGGCCCATGCCCTGGGCGTCGGAGGAGGTGATGCCGATCGCCCCGAGGTCGTGCAGCAGGTCCTCGGCGCCCATCGTGCCGGCCCGGATGCGGTCGCGGGCCATGGCGGCGTCACCCGGCAGATCGGTCTTCAGGTCGTGGACCGAGACGATCATGCCGTAGTGCTCGGCGACCGCATCCCGTCCGAAGGGGAGGGTGGGGTTGGTGGAGGAGCCGATGACGTTGGGGACCCCGGCCATCTTGAGGACGTTGGGGACATGACCGCCGCCGCAGCCCTCGATGTGGAAGGCGTGGATGGTCCTGCCGTCCAGGACGCGCAGGGTGTCCTCGACGGTGAGGCACTCGTTGAGGCCGTCGCTGTGCAGCGCGACCTGAACGTCGTGGTCCTCGGCGACCCGCAGCGCGGTGTCCAGTGCGCGGGCATGGGCGCCCATGTCCTCGTGCACCTTGAAGCCGCAGGCGCCTCCCTCGGCGAGCGCCTCGATCAGCGGGGCGTCGCCCGAGGAGGAACCGCGGCCGAGAAAGCCGATGTTGACCGGCCAGGCGTCGAACGCGCTGAAGGCGTGCCCCAGCGCCCAGGGGGAGTTGACGCCGACGCCCCAGACCGGCCCGAATTCCTGGCCGATGACGGTGGTCACGCCGGAGGCCAGCGAGGCCTCCATGACGCGCGGCGAGAGCAGATGGACATGGGTGTCGACGGCGCCCGCGGTGGCGATCATGCCTTCGCCGGAGACGATCGAGGTACCCGTGCCGACGACGACATCGACACCGTCGAGGGTGTCGGGGTTGCCGGCCCGCCCTATGGCGTGGATTCGGCCCTCGCGGATGCCGATGGACACCTTGCGGATGCCCTGGACCGCGTCGATGACCAGGACGTTGCTGATCACCACATCGCAGGTCTCGCGGACCGCGGCGGCCTTGAGGAGCAGCCCGTCACGGGCGGTCTTGCCGAAGCCGGCGAGGAACTCGTCACCGGGCTTCTGGGCGTCGGACTCGACCCGGACGACCAGGCCCGAGTCACCGAGGACGACCCGGTCGCCGGCCCGCGGGCCGTGCACCGACGCGTACTCGTGGGGGTCGATGCTGCCCGTCATGCCTGTTCCTCCGCTCCCAGGTAGCCGCAGGCGGCGGCCCGCCGCAGCGCTTCCGTCCTGGCCCCCGGCGCATCCAGCGGGCCGTCGACGAGACCGGCGAAGCCGATCGCGATCCGGTCGCCGCCGATCGGGACCAGACCGACCTCCGAGGCCCCGCCGGGGTCGAACCGCACCGACGAGCCGGCCGGGACGCACAGCCGCATGCCGTACGCGGCGCCGCGGTCGAAGTCCAGCCGGGGGTTGGCCTCGAAGAAGTGGAAGTGCGAGGTGACGCTGATGGGCACCGTCGCGGTGTTGCGCACCGTCAGCACCGCCGCGGGCGCGGGCTCCGGATCGGCCGGGCCGGGGAGCACCGCGCCGGGCGCGGGGGGCTGCTCGCTCCGCCCGGCCGACGGGCCGGCGCCGATCGGGTCGCTGACCACCGCGAGCCGGGAGCCGTCGTCGAAGACGGCCTCCACATGCACCTCGGTGACCACGTCGGCCACGCCGGGCAGCACATCGTCCGGACCGAGCACACCGCGTGCCGCCTCGATGGCCTGAGCGAGGCGGCGCCCGTCCCGCGCCGCCTCGCAGACTGTGTCCGCGATCAACGCGGTCGCCTCGGGCACATTCAGCTTCAGTCCGCGGGCCCGGCGCGTCCGCGCCAGCTCGGCCGCGCCGAACAGCAGCAGCCGGTCGCGTTCCGTCGGAGTCAACCGCATCCCGTCACACCTCCAGCTCGATTTGAGCATCACTCTAACCGCGAAAATCGCCAAAAGGAAAGCATTGACCGATGCCCTAGGCATGCGTCACATTGAGCGCTGCTCTAAATATGCGGCGAGTAGAGCGCCGCTCTAAAAGATCTCGCTGCGCGGCACGGCCCTGGCGAGCACTGTCCACAGCCCGGAGCACGGCGCACGACGCGCTGCTCACACACTGTTGTCCGGCCTCTCAGGGGAGCCCTCATGCCGATCGAACAACGCGGAGTCGACACCATCCCGGACGAGGAACGCACCAGCGGCCCTCGCGACCTGATCTCGATCCTGCTCGGGTCGAACCTCGCCCTGGGCGTGGTGATCTTCGGTTGGCTCCCGGTCTCCTTCGGGCTCGGCTTCTGGCCCTCGGTGACCTCCCTGGCGGCCGGCACCCTCGTCGGCACCCTGCTGACCGCCCCGCTCGCGCTGGTCTCGCTGCGCAGCGCCACCAACCTCTCCACCAGCAGCGGTGCCCACTTCGGTGTGCGCGGCCGGCTGATCGGCTCGGTCATCGGCCTGCTGCTGTCGCTGGGCTACACCGCGCTGACCCTGTGGGTCGGCGGGGACGCGGTGGTGGGCTGCCTGCACCGGCTGACCGGGCTGCCGACGGGCGGCGCGACCTATGCCCTGGTCTACGCCCTGCTGGCCGGCGCCACCGCCGTCGGCGCGGTCTACGGCTACCGGGTCCTGCTGCGGCTGAGCAAGGTGCTCGCCATCGGCCTGACCGTCCTGCTGGCCCTCGGCATCGTCGCCTACGCCGACACCTTCACCACCGCCGCACCGCACGGCAGCTCGTATCTGCTCGGCGGCTTCTGGCAGACCTGGCTGCTGGCCGCCGTCTCCGCGGGCCTGAGCGGCCCCATCGCCTTCATCACCCTGCTCGGCGACTACAGCCGCTACATCTCCCCGCGCCGGCACAGCTCCCGGAAGGTCTTCGGCGCCACCTGTCTGGGCCTGGTGGCCGGCCTGCTGGTGCCGCAGCTCTTCGGGACGTTCACCGCGCTCGCGGTCGGTGCGGGCGAGGACTACGCGGGCCCGCTGGTGGCCGGCGCGCCGCTCTGGTACCTGGCGCTGCTGCTGCTCAACGCCTCGGCCGGCTCCGTCGGCAACGCCGGTCTGATGCTCTACAGCATGGGCCTCGACCTCGATGCGATCCTGCCGCGCGCGACCCGCACCCAGGCCACCCATGTCGTCGCCGCGACCGCGACCACGCTGGTCTACGCCGGCCACTTCCTGTGGGCGGCGCAGGAGGCGATGACCTCGTTCGTGCTGCTGATGACCGCCGTCGGGACGCCCTGGGCGGTGATCACCGTGATCGGCTTCGCCCGCTGCCGCGGTGCCTACGACCCGGAGTCCCTGCAGGTCTACAACCGCGGCACCCGCGGAGGCGTGTACTGGTACCGGGCGGGCTGGCACGTCCGGGCGACGCTGGCCTGGGCGCTGGGCTCGGTGGTCGGCCTGATGGGCGTGGACACACCGCTCTACCAGGGGCCGCTGCTCCCGCTGACCGGCGGCATCGACCTCAGCTTCCTGCTCGCGGCGGCCGTGGGCGGCATCGCGTACCTGACCCTGACCGCCCGGGACCCCCGCCCGGTCGCGGCGCTGCGCACCGCACCGCCCGCTCCGCCGGCCACGGCGGCGGACATCCCCGCGGAGGCCGGCTGAGCCGGCCCGGACATGACCGAGGCCGCCGCCGACAGTACGTCGGGGGCGGCCTCGGTCATGTCCGGGCCCGCATGCGGGGCGGGCTCAGCCCAGCTCGTGCATCCAGCCGTGCTTGTCCTCGGCGACACCCCGCTGGATGTCGAGGAGCGCCTCGCGCAGCTTCAGCGTGACCTTGCCGGGCTCACCGTCGGACTGGGTCCACTCGCCGCCCGCGCTCTTGACCGTGCCGACCGGGGTGATCACGGCGGCCGTGCCGCAGGCGAAGACCTCGGTGAGGGTGCCGTTCGCGGTGTCGGTCTTCCACTGGTCGATGGAGACCCGGGCCTCCTCCGACGTGTAGCCGAGGTCGCGGGCGACGGACAGCAGGGAGTCACGGGTGACGCCGGCGAGCAGCGAGCCGGTCAGGGTGGGGGTGACGATCTTGTCGCCGTACACGAAGTACAGGTTCATCCCGCCGAGCTCCTCGACCCACTTGTGCTCCACGGCGTCGAGGTAGGCGACCTGGTCGCAGCCCTGCGCGGCGGCCTCGGCCTGTGCGAGCAGCGACGCGGCGTAGTTGCCGCCGGTCTTGGCGTCACCCATGCCGCCGGGCACGGCGCGCACCCGGTTCTCGGACAGCCAGATGGAGACCGGCTTGACGCCGCCGGCGAAGTACGCGCCGGCGGGCGAGGCGATGACGACGAAGAGGTACTCGTTGGCGGGCTTCACGCCCAGGCCGACCTCGGTCGCGATCATGAACGGGCGCAGGTAGAGCGACTCCTCGCCGCCGTGCGCGGGCACCCAGTCCTTGTCCTGCTGGACGAGCAGGTCACAGGCCTCGATGAAGGTCTCGACGGGCAGCTCCGGCATGGCCAGCCGGCGTGCGGAGGCCTGGAAGCGCCGGGCGTTGGCGTCGGGGCGGAAGGTGGCGACGGAGCCGTCGGGCCGGCGGTACGCCTTGAGACCCTCGAAGATCTCCTGGGCGTAGTGCAGGACATTGGTCGCCGGGTCGAGGGAGAGCGGGCCGTACGGCACGAGCTGTCCGTCGTGCCACCCGCGGCCCTCCGTCCACTTGATCGTCACCATGTGGTCGGTGAAGTGGCGGCCGAAGCCGGGGGCGGCCAGGATCTGCTCCCGCTCCGCGTCGGACAACGGGTGCGAGGAGGGCTTGAGCTCGATCGTGGGCGTCGTCATGAATGCATGTCCTTCACTGCGTGTGCGATACCTGGGGGTACCTCCCAGCGTCGGCTGGGGAGCATCACCGGCCCAGCCCTCCGGCCGGGGGCAAGGGGTTCGGACCCCCACCGTGCGGCAAGGGTGCGGTTTGTACGGCCGCGTCCATGAGGCTCTTGAACGTACCGGTCGTTACTGGGACGTCCGAGTTTCCTCGCGGGCAACGATGCCACGTCCGATTATCGCCCGTGGGTCCGCGCCGCCGGAACCGCGTACGCGGTCCGGGTCCGATGGTCGCACCCGGCCGGGCCGTGACCCGGGCCGGGCCCACGCGAACAGCGCCGGGCCCTGGAAGGCCCGGCGCTGTCCATGGTGCGTGTGTGCGCGAGGGGCCTCAGCCCGCTACTCGTGCGGCCAGCGCGTCGCCGATCTCGTCGGTGCTCCGCGCCGAGCCGTCCCGGGCCTCCAGATCGGTGGCCACGGCCTCCTCGATGCGGGCGGCCTGCGGCTCGTAGCCGAGGTGGCGCAGCAGCAGGGCGACGGAGAGGATCGTGGCCGTCGGGTCGGCCTTGCCGGTGCCCGCGATGTCCGGCGCGGAGCCGTGCACCGGCTCGAACATCGAGGGGAAGTCGCCGGTCGGGTTGATGTTCCCGGAGGCGGCCAGGCCGATACCGCCGGTGACGGCCGCGGCGAGGTCGGTGAGGATGTCACCGAAGAGGTTGTCGGTGACGATCACGTCGAACCGCTCGGGCTGGGTGACGAAGAAGATCGTCGCGGCGTCGACGTGCAGATAGTCGGTGGTGACCTCGGGGTACTCCTGGCCGACCTTGTCGAAGATGTTCTTCCACATGTGGCCCGCGTACACCAGCACATTGTTCTTGTGCACCAGCGTCAGCTTCTTGCGCGGGCGGGCGTTGGCCCGCTCGTAGGCGTCGCGGACGACCCGCTCCACGCCGTAGGCGGTGTTGAGGCTGACCTCGGTGGCGACCTCGGCGGGGGTGCCGGTGCGCAGGCTGCCGCCGTTGCCGGTGTACGGGCCTTCGGTGCCCTCGCGGACGACGATGAAGTCGATGTCGGGGCGGCCGGCGAGCGGCGTGGAGGTGTTCGGGAAGAGCTTCGACGGGCGCAGGTTGACGAAGTGGTCGAAGGCGAAGCGGAGCTTGAGCAGCAGACCGCGCTCCAGCACCCCGGACGGTACGGAGGGGTCGCCGATCGCGCCGAGCAGGATCGCGTCGTGCTGCTTGAGCGCCTCCAGCTCCGCGTCGGGGAGGGTCTCACCGGTCGCATGCCATCGCCGGGCACCGAGGTCGTACTCCTTGGTTTCCAGCTTGACGTCCTGCGGGAGGACCGCGGTCAGGACCTTCAGGCCCTGGGCCACGACTTCCTGGCCGATACCGTCACCGGGGATCACTGCGAGGCGAATGCTGCGAGACATGTCTGGACCCTACTCTCCGTCCCATTGATTGACACGTAACGTCCGCCATACGGACACATGGGGAGCCGGTCAGCTGCCGTTCACCCCACGTCCCCACTGCGGTCGGGTCACGCTGAGAAATTCGTCGGCATGACTGGAAACACCCGTGGGGCCGCCCCCCTGCCCTCGCACACCCCCCGCGTCGGCATCCCGGAGCAGTTGGCGGCCCGGATGAGCATGCCGGAACAGCATGACTACCTCCGTACGAAGCTGAGCCGCAGAGGCCTGCTGCGTACCTCGGCCGCCACCGCGGGAGTCGTCGCGGGCTCCGGACTGCTGGCCGGTTCGGCCCAGGGTGTCTCGCCCACGCTGCTGTCCTCGCCCACCACGGCCGCCGTCGACGGTTCGCTGGTCGCCCCCTTCGGCCGCCATCTGGCCTTCGGCGCCGATCCCAAGAGCCAGATGCGGGTGAGCTGGCAGGTGCCGTTCGCGGTCAAGCGGCCGTATCTGCGGGTGGGCGTCGAGCCGTGGGACCTGGGGCGCACGATCGAGGCCGAGGTCCGCGATCTGCACACCCCGTCGCTGTCCGCGAAGCTGCCGGCCGTGCAGCAGTACTACCTGCACGCCGCGCTGGACGGACTGCGCCCGGGGACGACGTACTACTACGGCGTCGGCCACGAGGGCTTCGACCCGGCCGACCCGCGCCACTTCTCCACCGTCGGCACCTTCCGTACCGCCCCGGCCCGCCCCGAGCCGTTCGTCTTCACCGCCTTCGGCGACCAGGGAGTGAGCTACCACGCCCTGGCCAACGACCAGTTGATCCTGGGTCAGAACCCGTCCTTCCACCTGCACGCCGGCGACATCTGCTACGCGGACACCGACGGCGACGGCTCCGAGCACGACGCCTACGACGCCCGGGTCTGGGACCAGTTCCTCGCCCAGACCGAGTCGGTGGCCAAGTCCGTGCCGTGGATGGTGACCACCGGCAACCACGACATGGAGGCCTGGTACTCCCCCAACGGCTACGGCGGCCAGAACGCCCGCTGGACGCTGCCCGGCAACGGCCCGGACGCCAAGAACGCCCCCGGCGTCTACTCGTTCACCTACGGCAACACCGCCGTCGTCGCCCTGGACGCCAACGACATCTCCTACGAGATCCCCGCCAACCAGGGCTACACCAACGGCCGGCAGACCCGCTGGCTCGACCGCCGCCTGGGCGAGCTGCGCGCCACCGACGGCATCGACTTCCTCGTGGTCTTCTTCCACCACTGCGCTTTCTCCACCACCAACTCCCACGCCTCCGACGGCGCGGTGCGCGACGCCTGGCTCCCGCTGTTCGAGAAGCACCAGGTGGACCTGGTCGTGAACGGCCACAACCACGTCTACGAGCGGACCGACGCCCTCAAGAGCGGACGGGTCGCCAAGAAGATGCCGATCGGCGCGAGCGTGGACACCACCCGCGAGGGCATCGTGTACGTGACCGCGGGCGGCGCCGGCCGGGCCCTCTACGACTTCCCCGTGCCGGACAGCTACGAGGGGCACGTCAAGGACCTCGACCACGTGGACACCTACCACTGGTCCAAGGGCCAGGCGAAGACCAAGGAAACCGTGGAGTGGTCCCGGGTCCGCTACACCGGCTACTCCTTCATCGCCGTCGAGGTCACACCGGGCCGCCGCCCGCGGATGAAGGTCACCGCCCTCGCCGAGTCCGGCGAGCGCATCGACCACTTCGAGGTGACGCGCTCGCCCGCGCAGTAGCCAGGGGACGATCGCCTGTAGGGCGCCCGTGATCCCGGGCGCCCTACAGGCGCAGCACACTCAGGAGAGAAAGAGCCACCGGGCCACGGACAGCCGGATCCGCCAGCAGCAGCGGCAGGGCATCGACGCCGGCCTCGACAGGACCGACCCGGGTCGCGCACGCATCGGCTCAGTGCCCGGTGGAGCCGCCGTTGTCACGGCGGTCGAGGGCACGCTGGAGGGCGGCGGCGGCATTCCTGCGGTCGGCGTCGCTGGTCGTACGGGCGGAGTGACGGGTCCTGCGGACGGCAGTCTCAGCCATGATTCACGTCTCCTAAGCCAGAGCCCCGAGAAGAAATGGGATGCGTCGATCCAGAAGCGGCCGGAAGAGGCGGGGGCCTCGGCACGGCAGGGGTCACCTGCACTCACGTACCGGGCCGCATCCGCACTCGCTCGATGGAGCGTTACGTTCGGCTCCTACAACGCTAGGACAGCTCGGCCGTGATGTCTGCACAATTACTTGGGCTTCCTACTATCTGAGACGGCGGGCGTGTGCTCGAACGAGTGATCCGGGAACATTCGCTGGTCATGGCCGTCCCTGCGCTCCCTAGCGTGGCGGTGTCGCTTGTGCCGTGAGGCCAGGCCCGCCCACACTTAGGAGGAGGTGCTGCACCATGACCGCGCTCGCGCAGGAGGCGCCCGTGACGATGTCGGAGATCACGACACCGGAGGACACGACCCCCGGACCCGAGCTGGACGAAGTGCTGTGGCAGGCATGGAAAGCCATGGAACTCCCCGAGGGCTTCCACGCCGAGATCATCGAGGGGTCCATCGAGGTGTCGCCCACCGGTCGCCACAGCCACAGCAGGACCAGCTTTCAACTGCGCCGACAGCTCACCCAGTACCTCGACAAAACGTCGAGTGCCTATGCCGTCACCAACGACACGAACATCATCCATGACCGTAAGGTCTGGATTCCAGACCTCATCATCGCCCTCGAAGACGCCATCACCGCCTTCGCAGACGACACCGAATACGTGGCCGAAGACGGGATCGGCCTCGACGTCGGCTGCGTAGCACTCGCCGCCGAGGTGGTCTCGCCCGGTCATGACTGCAAGCAGCGCGACCGCGTCCGCAAGCGCCGTGCCTACGCCCGTGCCGGAATCCCCGTCTATGTCCTCATCGACGACTACGACGGCATGGGCACCGTCACCGTTCTGTCCTCGCCGAGACCCGGCGAAGCCACCTATGCCCAGAGTCACCGCGCGCGGTACGGAATCGACGTCGTCATCCCCGACGGCCCCGCCAAGGGCTTCACCATCGGCGAGGCCATCACCGGCCCTCCACGCAAAGCCTGAGAACACGCCGACGGCCCGGCGCCCCCGGGGAGAGGGGAGCCGGGCCGTCGGCGTATGGCCGGGCGGGCGTCAGCCCATGTGCGGGTAGCGGTAGTCCGTCGGCGGGACCAGGGTCTCCTTGATGGAGCGCGTCGAGGTCCAGCGCATCAGGTTCTGCTTGGCGCCGGCCTTGTCGTTGGTGCCGGACGCGCGGCCGCCGCCGAAGGGCTGCTGGCCGACGACGGCGCCGGTCGGCTTGTCGTTGATGTAGAAGTTGCCGGCCGCGAAGCGCAGCACCTCGCAGGTGCGGGCCGCCTCGGCACGGTCCTGGGCGATGACGCAACCGGTCAGGCCGTACGCCGAGGCGGACTCCATCTGGGTGAGCATCGCGTCGTAGTCGGCGTCGTCGTAGACGTAGACGCCGAGGATCGGACCGAAGTACTCGTCCTTGAAGATCTCGTTCTCCGGGTCGGTGGAGACCAGGACCGTCGGGCGGACGAAGTAGCCCTCGCTGTCGTCGTACGTGCCACCGGCCACGACCTCGACGGTCGGGTCGGCCTTGGCGCGGTCGATCGCCGCCTTGTTCTTGGCGAACGAGCGCTCGTCGATGACGGCGGACATGAAGTTCGACAGGTCCGAGACGTCACCCACGGACAGGGCGTCGACCTCGGCCGCGAACTCCTCCTTGAGGCCGCTGTTCCACAGCGAGGCCGGGACGTAGGCGCGGGAGGCCGCGGAGCACTTCTGGCCCTGGAACTCGAAGGCGCCACGGGTCATGGCGGTCTTCAGCACGGCGCGGTCGGCCGACGGGTGGGCGACGATGAAGTCCTTGCCGCCGGTCTCGCCGACGAGCCGCGGGTAGGTCTTGTAGTTCTCGATGTTGGTGCCGACCGTCTTCCACAGGTACTGGAAGGTCTTGGTCGAACCCGTGAAGTGGATGCCCGCCAGGTCGGGGTGGGTCAGTGCCACCTCGGAGACGTCCTTGCCGTCGCCGGTGACGAGGTTGATGACGCCCTTGGGCAGCCCGGCCTCCTCCAGCAGCTGCATCAGCAGCACGGCGGCGTAGGTCTGCGTCGGGGACGGCTTCCAGACCACGACGTTGCCCATGAGCGCGGGCGCGGTCGGGAGGTTGCCGGCGATCGCGGTGAAGTTGAACGGCGTGATCGCGTAGACGAAGCCCTCGAGAGGACGGTGGTCCGAGCGGTTCCAGACACCCGGGGAGTTCGCCGGGGGCTGCTCGGCGAGGATCTGGCGCGCGAAGTGCACATTGAAGCGCCAGAAGTCGATGAGCTCACACGGGGTGTCGATCTCGGCCTGCTGGGCGGTCTTGGACTGGCCGAGCATGGTGGCCGCGGCCATCGTCTCGCGCCAGGGGCCGGAGAGCAGGTCGGCGGCCTTGAGGATGATCGCGGCGCGGTCGTCGAAGGACAGCGCACGCCAGGCCGGGGCGGCGGCCAGCGCGGCGTCGACCGCGTCCTGGGCGTCCTTGACCGTGGCGTTGGCGTACGTGCCGAGACGGGCGGAGTGGTTGTGCGGCTGAACGACGTCGAAGCGCTCGCCGCCGCCCATCCGGTGTTCGCCGCCGATGGTCATCGGCAGCTCGATCGGGTTGCCGGCCAGCTCCTTGAGCTTGGCCTCCAGGCGGGAACGCTCCGGGCTGCCGGGGGCGTAGGTGTGGACCGGCTCGTTCACCGGCACGGGGACCTGGGTCACAGCGTCCATAGCGGCCGTGTCTCCTTCGATTTCGCTCGTCGGTTTTCGTACGTCGGTGGTGCGGCCGCGGCCGCTTCGGGTGGGCGGCTGCGGGCGGCGCCGTCAGGAGGCATGCCCCCGCTTCCAGCATCCACCCGCGCCCGCCTCCGCGGGGCGATCAGGCGCGGCGCGGTCAGCCGCGGGTCGCCAGCGACCTCAGGAAGAACCCGAGGTTCGCGGGGCGCTCGGCCAGGCGGCGCATGAAGTAGCCGTACCAGTCGGTGCCATAGGGGATGTACACCCGCATACGGTGTCCCTCGGCGACCAGCCGCTGCTGCTCGGCCTCGCGGATGCCGTACAGCATCTGGAATTCGTAGTCGGCCGGCTTGCGGCCGTTGCGGTGCGCCAGCTCCTGGGCGATGGCCACCATCCGCGGGTCGTGCGACCCGATCATGGGGTAGCCCTCCCCCGCCATCAGGATCTTCAGACACCGCACATAGGCCTTGTCGACCTCCCGCTTGTCCTGGAAGGCGACGGTCGCGGGCTCCTTGTACGCACCCTTGACCAGCCGCACCCGGGAGCCTTCCCCGGCGAGCGCATGGCAGTCGTCCTCGGTGCGGAAGAGGTAGGACTGCAGCACCGCGCCCGTCTGGGGAAAGCGTTCCCGCAGGTCGGCGAGGATCGCGAGGGTGGAGTCGACCGTGGTGTGATCCTCCATGTCGAGGGTCACGGTCGTACCGGCCTCGGCGGCGGCCTCGACCACCGGGGTGACGTTCTTCAGCGCCAGTTCATGGCCACCGGCCAGCGCCTGCCCGAAAGCGGACAGCTTGACCGACATCTCGGCCTTGACACCGAGCCCGTGCTCCTTGAGGGCCGCGGCCAGCTGGAGGTAGGCATCGCGGTTGCGCAGCGCCTCGGCCGGGTCGGTGATGTCCTCGCCCAGGTGGTCGAGGGTGACCTCCAGGCCTCGCGCGGCCAGGGACCGCACGGCCGCCATGGACTCGTCCAGGCGCTCGCCGGCGACGAACCGCTCCACCACGGGCCGGGTGACCGGAGCGGCCGCCACGAGCCGGCGGATGCTGTCACTGCGCGCTGCGGCCAGGAGCACGGGACCCAGCATGGGCACCTCCACGATTCAGAGTGACAAGTACCGGGCGGACACCGGGCGGGCGAACGCGTCGGCAATATTGAGCCACCTGAAACTTAAGGATCGCGCTACTTCCCGGCCATCGACAGCTGTCACGCCTTCGTGGTCGGGATCTCAGACAGATGTATGAGAATGAGGGTGAGGTGACCGTGTCAGTGGTGACAGTGGTGTGAGAGGTGTCCGAGACACCGGCGATGCCGGTGGTGTGGCGACAGGAGAGGAGCCGGGCGGCCGATGCGGGGCGACTACCAGCAGCTCGTGGACGAGATCTCGGCGGCGCTCGGCGCACCGGCGACGCTGGAGGACCGGGATTTCGGACTGATTGCGTTCGGCGCGCACGAGGGCGACGACGACGAGGTGATGGACCCGGTCCGCACCCGCTCGATCCTCCAGCGCCGCTCCTCGGCGGCGGTACGGGCCTGGTTCGAGGCCTTCGGCATCGCCCGTGCCAAGACCGCGCTGCGCATTCCGCCGGACCCGGCCGCCGGGGTCTTCAAGGGCCGTATCTGTCTGCCCGTACGCCACCGGGGCATCGTGCACGGCTACGTCTGGCTGCTGGACGACGGGCATCTGACCGATCTCGAACTGGGCAGCCGGGGCGCGCCGCCCGACCCGCGGATCGCGCAGGCGATGGAGACCGCCGCCCGGATCGGCGCACTGCTGGCCGACGAGGCCCGCGCCGGGTCCGAACTCGGCGATCTGCTGCGGGAGTTGCTGGTCGCACAGCCCGACGGACAGCCGGCCGCGGCGGCCGCGCTGCGCGATGCGCTGCGGGACAGTCTGCGCTTCACCCCGGGCGCCCCGCTCACCCTGGTCGCGGTGGTGCCCTGGGACACCTCGGACACCGACGCGGCACCGCTGCCGAGCCTGCCGGGTCTGCTCGCGGCGTGCGCGCTGCCGGCGGGCCGCGGCCCGGCGGACGGCCCGGCCTCGGGGGCGGACGAGACGGAGCCCGCCGCACGCGTCGGCTCGGGACGCAACGGCCGCGCCGGGTCCGCCGGCCTCCCGCAAGCCGCGGCGCCCGTGCCCGCCCTGGCCGCGCTGGTACGCCTGCGCGCGTCCGGCGCGTCCGCCCCGGCCCACACGGTGGCCGAGCATCTGCTGCGCTCCCCGCGCGCGTCCGCCGGGCCGGCCGCGGGGCGGGCGCCGCGCGGTGGCGGGCGCGGTGGCTCCGGGCCCCCGCCGCCGCGGCCGGGCGCCGCCGGAATCGGCGTCGGCACAAGGGAGTTGACCGACCTTCCGGCCACCTGGCGGGAAGCGCTGGACGCGGCCCGCGCGGCCCGCGCCGAGCCCCGGCTGGGCCCGATCACCCAATGGGACGCCATCGGCCCGTACCGCATGCTGACCGCCCTGCCAGGCACCGCACCCGACCCGGCCATCGGCCCGCTGCTGGCCCCCGCCCATGCGGAACTCGCGCGCACCGCCGAGGTCTTCCTCGACTGCGCGGGCCAGGCGAGCCGCACCGCCCACGCCCTGGGTATCCACCGGCAGACGCTCTACTACCGCCTGGGCCGGGTGGAGAAGCTGACCGGCCTCGATCTGGACGACGGCGAGCACCGGCTGCTGTTGCACATGGCACTCAAGGCGGCGCGGCTGTGAACGGCTGCAGGGTCCGCGAATTGATGCGCAATGTCGGGAGCCCGTGCGCACGGGATGCGCATTTTCGGGGTTCGATTCCCGATGAGTACGAGCGCACTGCCATGTCCGTTTCTCGACATGAGATGGAAGACTACGGCCTGTGGAACGGCGGCGCCGGTCCCTAGCGTTGCCGTCATGAACACACACCATGATGAGCTGTGTGCGAGCCTGGAGTGGGCCGCCCATCTCCACGACGAGGTGCTGCCGTTGGCTGTCGCTCGTGCCGCTCTCGGGAAGGACCTGCTGGAGGTCGGCCCCGGGCCGGGTGCGGCGACCGAGTGGCTGCGGACCAAGGTCGATCGCCTGGTGGCCGTGGAGATCGAGGCCGCAGCGGCGTCGCTGTTGGCCGATCGCTTTGCCGGGACGAACGTGGAGATCCGTCAAGGGAGCGGCGTCGCCTTGGATTTCTCCGATGACTCCTTCGATTCGGCGGCGTCGTTCACGATGCTGCATCACGTGCCGACGGCGGCGCTCCAGAACCGCCTGTTGGCGGAGATCCTTCGTGTGCTCAGGCCGGGAGGGGTGCTCGTGGGTTCCGACAGCCTGCCGAGCCAGTCGCTGCACGCGTTCCACGAGGGCGACATCTACAACCCGGTGGAGCCGGCCGCATTCCTCGTACGTCTTCAGACGTTGGGCTATGTCGACATCACACTCAGCGTGGGCGATCGTCTGACGTTCTCGGCGCACAAGCCCACGCCGAAGGGAACGCAGTCCTGAGCGAGGCCACCGGAGCAGAAGAGCGACCGCCGGATGTCCTGCTCAAGGGCTCGTGAGTGCTCATCGAGTCGCGGATCCTGCGACGGCTCGCAATCCGCGACGTGGCCGGGCAGCTCAAGCCCTCCCCCTCACTCCGGTAGCGAGGCGGCCGGCGGGCGGGGCGGGCGGAGGCGGTCGTCAGGGTCGGTGATGACCAGCGTGGTGGCCATCTTGTCCCACAGCTCCTGCCGGTTGCGGTCCCAGAGCAGCCAGAAGTAGGGGATGAGGAGAGTGACGGAGGCGAGGAGTCCGATGATGCCCTTGGCGATGAACTCGCGGAAGAACATCCGCCACCACCGGGCCGCGCGGGCCTGCGGGATGTAGATGACCCGCATGTGCAGCAGTTGCTTGGCCGGGGTCTGGCCCTGCGGGAAGACGAGGAAGGCCCAGATGAGCCAGCCGATGTACAGCGTGCAGATCATCAGGAGGTTTTCCAGCAGGAACCCGCCGAAGCGGAGTCCCACGGTGGACAGGTGTATCCCGTGCGGAAGCACCATGACCTGCCCGCAGAACTGACAGGTGAGCTCGCCCTCCACCGAGCCCCCGCAGACAGGGCACACGGTGGGCGCCGCGACCGGGGCGTAGGCGCGTGCGGACGCCGGTCCCCGCTGCGACCATCGCGGTGCCGGCCGCGGGCCGGTCCGGGGCGGGTGCTCCGCCTTCTTCTGCTCCGCCTTCTTCTGCTCCGCCTTCTTCTGCTCTGCCGGATCGTGCGGATTGTCGGTCATGCGCAGGCCCTTCGTCACCGGCATCCAGTGAGCAGGGACTGGCGTGCCGTGGAGGGTGGATCGGCCGCTCAGCACCCACGGGCGCCGGCCGGGTGGCGGGCCGGCCCTTTGCTGACGGCCGCTCAACCACGGTTCACCACGCCCGCGGGCGTCGACTGCGCAACCTCTTCACTTCAGGACAGCACGCAGGACAAGCCGCCGCAAATCTCCACCGGACAGGCGCCCGGGACGTCCGTCACTCCTTCTTCCCCAGCACCTCGCCCGCGGTGACCCGGCGCAGCGCGGTCGCCAGGTCCCGGCCGGAGGGCATGGCCTCCGGTGTGAGCAGCGACTGGACCATCAGGCCGGTGAGCAGGGCCTGATAGAAGGAGCCGACGACGCGAGCCGCCTCCGCGTCGACCTCGGTGTCCGGCACCCCTTCGAAGATCGCGACGAGCCCCTCGCCGCCCTCCGGGAGCACCTCACCGATCGCCTCGCGCAGGGCCGCGTCGCGCGGCAGCAGCCCCAGCACCTCGACCTGCGCGGCGATGAACTCCCGTTCCGTGGAGATCCGTTGCAGGAACAGGTCCCAGACCGCGGCGAACCGCTCCAGCGGACCGGCGTCGCCCGGCACCGTCTCGTCGGCGCCCGGCACCTGGGCGACACCGGCCCCCCACTCCTCGCTGGACGCGATGATCGCCTGGCGCATCAGGGCGTCCTTGGAGCCGTAGTGGTATCCGATGGAGGCGAGGTTGGCGCCCGATGCGGCCACGATGTCGCGGGCGGTGGTGCGCGCATACCCCTTCTCCAGGAGGCAGCGCTTGGCGCCCTCCAGAAGATCTTCACGGTGTCCCATGAGGGCAGCCTATCGCCGCACATACGCTCGTACCAGACACCCGTTTTAGACGTACGTATACGTCCCTTGCCGCGCCCCCGCGAAGGGCCGTGGCCGGAGAGCGGATGTGCGACCGCGGCCTTCACCGCTCCCCCGGGCCCGGCGCCCCACCCGGGTCACCGCGGCCGGTCCGGCCCCTCGCGCCCGCCGCCCGTACCGTCGTCGCGTCCTCTGTCCCGCTCGCCCGGGTGGCGGCCTCTCTCACGCTCCTCGGCGCCGGTCTCGGGCATCTGCTCCTTGCTGCGCGCGGTGTCGCCGGTGTCGCCCGCCTGCGGCCCGGCCCGGGTACCGGCTCCGGCGCCCGCCCCGGCCATCGGCCCCTCGATCAGCTTGTTGCGCTCGCCGCCCGTGGGGGCGGGAGGCGCGGTGTCCCCGGTCGCCCGGGGGCCGGGCCGGGACGTGGGGCCGGCCGCATCCGCGTCGGCCGTGCCCGGCCGGGTCATCCCGTAGTGGCGGTAGAGCTCCTCTTCCTCGGAGGGATCGAGATGGCCGTTGGCGTCGATCCGCGGTGCGCCCTTGATGGTGGCCTTGGCGTGCGGAACATGCAGTTCGTCGCCGGTCCGCCGGGCGCCGGCGAGCGGGATGAAGGTCTCCTTCATGCCGAACAGCCCGGTGCGCACCGTGATCCACTCGGGTTCGTTGGTGGCATCGTCCCGGTAGACCTGCTGGACCGTGCCCACCTTTGCACCGTCCGCATCGACCACATGCAAGCCGGTCAGACTCTGCGGGGCGTCCCCCAGGGGTGCATTCATGGCGTCTCTCTCCTTCCGCACGCACCGGCGGGGGCACGCGCAGTTCCCATTGCGCGACGCGAACATCTCCCCAGCGACTCGGGAGGACCGGCGGCCGACGGCCCCGGCGGCCCCCTCGACCGCGCCGACGGCCCCCGCGCCCTCCCTCCCGGATAGGCCATTCGGGTGAATGGTTGATGCGGAGACCTCGCCGGGCGCCCGGTCGCGGACCGCGACGGCGCCCGTACGATGCGGGCACGCAAACGGGCCCGGACCCCGCACAAGCGGAGCCCGAGCCCGTTGACCTGCGAAAACCCGGCGGTCAGTCGCCGAGGTTCACCGCGCGCACCGAAGTCGCGCCGATCTCCTCGGCGATCTCGCTGAGCACGTTCGGCGGAATGGTGTCGTCGACGGTCAGCGCGACCAGCGCCTCACCGCCGACATCGGCCCGCGAGACCTGCATATTGCCGATGTTGATGCCGGCCTCGCCCAGGATCTTGCCGACCGTGCCGACGACGCCGGGACGGTCGCTGTAGCGCAGGAACGCCATGTGGTCGGCGAGCGCCAGGTCGATGGAGTGCTCCCCGACGGCGACGACCTTCTGGATGTTCTTGTGACCGGCGAGCGTGCCGGAGATCGACACCTCGTCACCGCCCGCGAGCGTGCCGCGCACCGTTACGACGTTGCGGTGCTCGGGCGACTCGCTGCTGGTCGTCAGCCGCACCTCCACACCGCGCTCCTGCGCGAACAGCGGGGCGTTGACGTAGGAGACCGTCTCGTCCACGATGTCCTCGAAGACACCCTTGAGCGCGGAGAGTTCCAGCACCTTGACGTCGTGCTGGGTGATCTCGCCGTACACCTCGACATCGAGGCGCATGGCGACCTCGCCGGCCAGCGCGGTGAAGATCCGGCCGAGGCGCTCGGCCAGCGGCAGTCCGGGCTTGACGTCCTCGGCGATCACCCCGCCCTGGACGTTGACCGCGTCCGGCACCAGCTCGCCGGCCAGCGCCAGCCGCACCGACCTGGCGACCGCGATACCGGCCTTCTCCTGCGCCTCACCCGTCGACGCACCGAGGTGCGGGGTGGCGACGACCTGGTCGAACTCGAAGAGCGGCGAATCGGTGCAGGGCTCGGTCGCGTAGACGTCCAGGCCCGCGCCGGCCACCCGGCCCTCCTTCAGCGCGCTGGCCAGCGCCGCCTCGTCGACGATCCCGCCCCGCGCGGCGTTGACGATCCGGACCGACGGCTTGACCTTGTGCAGCGCCTCGTTCCCGATGAGACCGACGGTCTCCGGGGTCTTGGGGAGGTGCACCGTGATGAAGTCCGAGACCTGGAGCAGCTCGTCGAGCGTCAGCAGCTTGACGCCCATCTGCGCGGCACGGGCCGGCTGGACGTAGGGGTCGTAGGCGACGACCTTCATGCCGAACGCCGACATCCGCTGGGCGACCAGGACGCCGATCCGGCCGAGGCCGACCACACCGAGGGTCTTCTCGCTGAGCTCGACGCCGGTGTACTTGCTGCGCTTCCACTCGCCGTTCTTCAGGGCGGTGTTGGCCTGGGGGATGTTGCGGGCCGTGGCGACCAGCAGACCGCAGGCCAGCTCGGCGGCGGTGACGATGTTGGAGGTCGGGGCGTTGACGACCATCACGCCGGCCTTGGTGGCGGCGGAGACATCGACATTGTCCAGGCCCACACCCGCGCGGGCGACGACCCTCAGCTTCTTGGCGGCGGCAATGGCCTCGGCGTCGACCTTCGTCGCGCTGCGCACGAGGATGGCGTCGACATCGGCAATCGCGGGGAGCAGCTCGGCGCGGTCCGCGCCGTTGCAGTGCCGGATGTCGAAGTCCGGACCGAGGGCGTCGACCGTGGCGGGCGACAGCTCTTCGGCGATGAGTACGACAGGTTTCGAGCTCACGTGGTCTTCAGTCCTCACTAGTCCTTCGCGGACGGCCGTCCCGACGGCCGAAGGCGGTGAAGGGGGCATGCCGCGTGGAAGACGCACGACGCTGTGAGCCTGACGCGCTTGTGCTTGGCAGTGTAGTGGCGGTGGGGGGCGCGTCCTGTGCCGATGCGGAAGGATCACCCGTGCGTGGTTCTACGCGGCGGACAAGGCGCCGCGGGGCGCCATGGACGAGGGGGCCGCAGCATCGCCGCGACCCCCTGTCCCCGGGCTTACGCCTCGTCGTCCACCCAGCTCATCAGCTTGCGGAGCTTCTTGCCCGTGGTCTCGAGCAGGTGGTCCTCGTCGGTCTTCTTGTACTCGTTGTACTTCGGCAGACCGGCGTTGTACTCAGCCATCCAGTTGTTGGCGAAGGTGCCGTCCTGGATCTCGGCGAGCACCTTCTTCATCTCGGCCTTGGTCTGGTCGTTGATGATGCGGGGACCGGTGATGTAGTCGCCCCACTCGGCGGTCTCGGAGACCGACCAGCGCATCTTCTCCAGGCCGCCCTCGTACATCAGGTCCACGATCAGCTTCAGCTCGTGGAGGCACTCGAAGTACGCGATCTCCGGCTGGTAGCCCGCCTCGACCAGGGTCTCGAAGCCGGCCTTGACCAGCGCCGAGGCGCCACCGCAGAGCACGGCCTGCTCACCGAACAGGTCGGTCTCGGTCTCCTCGGTGAAGGTGGTCTTGATGACGCCGGCGCGGGTGCCGCCGATGCCCTTGGCGTAGGAGAGCGCCAGCTCGAACGCCTTGCCCGAGGCGTCCTGCTCGACGCCCGCGATGCACGGCACACCGCGGCCTTCCTCGTACTGGCGGCGGACCAGGTGGCCCGGGCCCTTGGGGGCCACGAGGGCGACATCCACGTTGGACGGCGGCTTGATGAAGCCGTAGCGGATGTTCAGACCGTGGCCGAAGAACAGCGCGTCGCCGTCCTTCAGGTGGTCCTTGATGGACTCCTCGTAAACCTTGGCCTGGATCGGGTCCGGCACCAGGATCATGATGACGTCGGCCTCGGCGGCCGCCTCGGCCGGCGTCACCACGCGCAGGCCCTGCTCCTCGGCCTTGGCCTTGGACTTGGAACCCTCGTGCAGACCGACCCGCACATCGACGCCCGAGTCACGCAGCGACAGCGCGTGGGCGTGGCCCTGGCTTCCGTAGCCGATGACCGCGACCTTGCGGTTCTGGATGATGGACAGGTCGGCATCGTCGTCGTAGAACAGCTCGGCCACTTCGGGTATCTCCTTGGATCTAGCGGGTGCCCACACAGTACGTCGGGCGGGGCGGGGAAAGGCGGTGGGTCTCGCCATACGGTCCGGTTGGACCGCGGCGGTCAGGCCGAACGGTCCAGTGCGCGCAGCGAGCGGTCGGTGATGGACCGGGCGCCTCGGCCTATGGCGATGGTCCCGGACTGCACCAGTTCCTTGATGCCGTACGGCTCCAGCATCTTGAGCATCGCCTCCAGCTTTTCACTGGATCCGGTGGCCTCGATGGTGACGGCCTCGGGCGAGACGTCCACGGTCTTGGCGCGGAAGAGCTGGACGATCTCGACGATCTGCGAGCGGGTCTCGTTGTCGGCGCGGACCTTGACCAGGACCAGTTCGCGCTGGATGGCGGAGCCCGGCTCCAGCTCGACGATCTTCAGAACGTTGACGAGCTTGTTGAGCTGCTTGGTGACCTGCTCCAGCGGCAGCGACTCGACGCTGACCACGATGGTGATGCGGGAGATGTCGGGGTGCTCGGTGACCCCGACCGCGAGGGAGTCGATATTGAAGCCGCGGCGGGAGAACAGGGCGGCGATCCGGGCGAGGATGCCGGGGGTGTTCTCCACCAGGACGGAGAGCGTGTGCTTGGACATGGTCTTCTCTCTTCTTCCGTGCGTCCGTGACGTCCTGGGCTCAGTCGTCTTCGTTGTCGCCGAAGTCGGGACGCACGCCCCGGGCGGCCATGACCTCGTCGTTGGAGGTGCCGGCGGCGACCATCGGCCACACCTGCGCATCCTCGTGGACGATGAAGTCGATCACGACCGGGCGGTCGTTGATGGCATTGGCCTTGGCGATGACCGCGTCCAGCTCCGCCGGGTCCTCACAGCGCATCGCGACACAGCCCATCGCCTCGGACAGCTTCACGAAGTCCGGGACGCGGGTGCCGCCGCTGGCCTTGCCCGCCGTCACCAGGCCGTTGGACTCGGGGCCGCTGTGCAGCACGGTGTTGGAGTAGCGCTGGTTGTAGAACAGGGTCTGCCACTGGCGGACCATGCCCAGCGCTCCGTTGTTGATGATCGCGACCTTGATCGGGATGTTGTTGAGGGCGCAGGTGACCAGTTCCTGGTTGGTCATCTGGAAGCAGCCGTCGCCGTCGATCGCCCAGACCGTACGGTCCGGCTGCCCGGCCTTGGCGCCCATCGCGGCGGGGACGGCATAGCCCATCGTCCCGGCGCCACCGGAGTTCAGCCAGGTCGAGGGCTGCTCGTAGCCGATGAAGTGGGCGGCCCACATCTGGTGCTGGCCGACGCCCGCGGCGTAGATGGTGTCGGCGGGGGCGAGCTGGCCGATCCGCTCGATGACCTGCTGCGGGGAGAGGCTGCCGTCGTCCGGCAGGTCGTAGCCGAGCGGGTAGGTGTCGCGCCAGCGGTTGAGGTCCTTCCACCAGGCGCTGTAGTCGCCCCGGTGGCCGGCGTCGTACTCGGCCTGGACGGCGACGATCAGGTCGGCGATGACCTCACGGGCGTCACCGACGATCGGCACGTCCGCGGCACGGTTCTTGCCGATCTCCGCCGGGTCGATGTCCGCGTGCACGACCTTGGCGTACGGCGCGAAGGAGTCCAGCTTGCCGGTGACCCGGTCGTCGAAACGGGCGCCGAGGGTGATCAGCAGGTCCGACTTCTGCAGCGCGGTGACGGCGGTGACCGCACCGTGCATACCGGGCATCCCGACGTGCTGCGGGTGGCTGTCGGGGAAGGAGCCCAGCGCCATCAGGGTGGTGGTGACGGGGGCGCCGGTCAGCTCGGCGAGCACCTTGAGCTCGGCGGTGGCGCCGGCCTTCATCACGCCGCCGCCGACGTAGAGCACCGGGCGCTTGGACTCGACGATCAGCCGGGCGGCCTCACGGATCTGCTTGGCGTGCGGCTTGGTCACCGGGCGGTAGCCGGGGAGCTCGGTGTGCGGCGGCCAGACGAAGGTGGTCTGTGCCTGGAGCGCGTCCTTGGCGATGTCGACCAGGACCGGGCCGGGGCGGCCGGTGGCCGCGATGTGGAACGCCTCGGCGATCGTCCGGGGGATCTCGGCAGGGTCGGTGACCAGGAAGTTGTGCTTGGTGATCGGCATCGTGATGCCGCAGATGTCCGCTTCCTGGAAGGCGTCCGTGCCGATCGCCTTGGACGCGACCTGACCGGTGATCGCGACCAGCGGGACGGAGTCCATGTGGGCGTCGGCGATCGGGGTGACGAGGTTGGTGGCACCCGGACCCGAGGTCGCCATGCACACGCCGACCCTGCCGGTGGCCTGCGCATATCCCGTGGCTGCGTGACCGGCGCCCTGCTCGTGACGCACCAGGACGTGCCGGACCTTCGAGGAATCCATCATCGGGTCGTACGCCGGAAGGATCGCACCGCCGGGAATGCCGAACACGGTGTCGGCCCCGACCTCCTCGAGCGAACGGATGAGGGACTGCGCACCCGTGACGTGCTCGACGGCGGCGGGCTGCTGCGGTCCGCCGGCGTTACGGGCCCGCGGCTGCGGATGGTGGGCCCCGGAGGCCTGCTCGGTCATCTGCGTCTCTTCTCGAAGCTGAGGGTTTTGACGGGATTTGTGAGGTTGCTGTGCAACAAAAAACCCCCCGTGCCAGGTGGCAAGCGAGGGGAGCGCGTCGGTGCGATGAGCTGGTTTCGTCAGGGACCAGCTTCAGCCGACGCGCTTTCCAAGTACGAGAATTCGGGTGCGCATGGCACTGACCCTCCCCCCGCCGTGCACCGAGTGTCAAGTGGGTGGGACGGAGGTCTCACTATTTGAGCGCAATGGCGGATGCACGAGCGATTCCGGACCCACGGGACCGCCCTGCCGGACGGGCAGACCGCTGCCGGTGAGCACCACCGCGCGGCCCTGGCCCGCCAGGTCCGGCACCGGATAGTGGGCGTGCGTCAGGGACCGCCGCAGCCGGTGTTCGTCGAGCGGCCCGGAGAAGGCCGTGCCCATGCCGTGAGTACACCCCATGGAGCGCAGGGCGAGGACCTGCTCGGGCAGATCGACGCCGTCCGCGACGGACTGCATGCCCAGGTCTCCGGCGATCCTCAGCAGCCCCGCAGTGATCTTGTGCAGCCGGGCGGACTCCACCACGCCGTCCACCAGCCCGCGGTCCAGCCGCAGTACGTCGACCGGGAGCCGGCGCAGCGCGCTGATGGCGGCGTACCCGCTGCCGAAGCCGTCGAGGGCGATCCGTACGCCCAGCCGGCGCAGCGCGACCAGCCGGCGCTCCAGGTCGTCCAGCGGGATACGGGGATCGCTTTCGGACAGCTCCACGACGAGCGCACGCGAGGGCAGGCCGTGCCGGGTGAGCAGCGACTCGACGCCCTTGGGGGACAGCGCGTGGTCCAGCAGCCGGCGGGCGGAGAGCCGGACGGCGACCGGGACCGGATAGCCGGCCCGGTGGCGCGCCGCGGCCTGCTCGACGGCCTCCTCCAGCTGCCAGCGGTCCAGCTCCGCGGCGCGGTCGCCGTCCTCGGCGAGCCGGCCGCGGTCGCCGACCCGCAGGAATTCGGCCGGGGTGAAGAGAATGCCCTGGGCGGAGCGCCAGCGGGCGTGTGCCGCGACCGCGGTGACCCGTCCGGTCGCCAGCTCCACCACGGGCTGGTGCAGCAGCGCGAACGCGCCGTCGTTCAGGGCCGTACGGAGTTTGCCGGCGAGCTCGGCGCGGTGCGCGACCTCGTTCTGCATCTGCGGGGCGTAGAGCTCCACCCGGCCCTTGCCGGCCTGCTTGGCGCGGTACATCGCGAGGTCGGCGTTGCGCAGCAGGCCCGCGGGGGTCACACCGGGGTCGGCGAAGGCGACGCCGATGCTGGCCGCCACCCGCACGTCCCGGCCGTCGATGCGGTACGGCTCGGAGAGCTTGATACGCAGCCGGTCGGCGATCTCGTGGATACGGAACTCCCGCGCGGCCCGGTCACGGGTACCGTCGCCGGTGATCAGCGCGGCGAACTCGTCGCCCCCAAGCCGCGCCGCTATGTCGCCGGAACGCACCGAGTCGGCGAGCCTGCGGGCCGCCTGCACCAGCAGTTCGTCGCCCGCCTGATGGCCGATGGTGTCGTTGACCTGCTTGAAGCCGTCGAGGTCGATGTAGAGCACGGCGGTGTCGTGGTCGCTGGCCCGGCGACCGGTGACGGCCTGGGTGACGCGTTCGGTGAACAGCGCGCGGTTGGGCAGGTCGGTGAGCGCGTCGTGCGAGGCGTTGTGCTGGAGCTGGGCCTGCAGCCGGACGCGTTCGGTGACATCGCGGGAGTTGAAGATCAGGCCGCCGTCGTGGCGGTTGACCGTGGATTCGACGTTCAGCCAGCCGTCACCGCCGGAGCGTTGCTCACCGGCGCGGAAGCGGCATTCGATACGGGTGGTCGGTTCGTCCTCGGGGGACGCGGCGAGGAATCTGCGGACCTCGTGCACCACCCGGCCCAGGTCCTCGGGGTGGATCAGCGAGGCCAGCTCGGAGCCGACCAGTTCCTCGGCGTCCCGGCCGTAGACTCCGGCGGCGGCCGGGCTCACATAGCGGAGCACACCGGTCGGGGCGGCGATCATGATGACGTCGCTGGAGCCCTGCACCAGGGAGCGGAAGTGGTTCTCCTTCTGCGCCAGCTCCTGGGTGAGGGTGATGTTGTCGAGCAGCATGATGCCCTGGCGGACGACCAGGGCGAGGACAACCGTGCAGCCGGTGAAGAGCACCACGCGGTCGATGCGCCGCCCGTCCAGGACGTTGGTGAGGATGCCCAGCGTGCAGACGGCGGCGGCGAGATACGGGGTGAGCGCGGCGAGCGAGCCCGCGATGGGGCGGCTGCCGTGCGGCTGGACCCGGCGGGCCGCGGGCTTGGCCTCCTCCGCGGTGCACTCCTCACCCGCGCGGCGGGCGACCCAGGGCGCGTACGCGAGCAGCATCGAGCCGGCGAACCATCCGGCGTCCAGGATCTGGCCGGAGCGGTAGTGCTCGCGCAGCAGCGGCGAGCTGAACACGGCGTCACACAGCACCGTCAACGCCAGTGCCGCGACAGCGGTGTTGATGGCCGAGCGGTGTACCGAGGAGCGCCGGAAGTGCAGTGCGAGCACCATGCTCACCAGCACGATGTCCAGCAGCGGATAGGCCAGTGACAGTGCGCTCTGGGCCACGCTGCGGCCCTGGAAATGGGCGGTGTGCGCGAGCGCGAGGCTCCATGAGAGAGTGACCAGCGACCCTGCGATCAGCCAGGAGTCGAGACCCAGGCAGACCCAACCCGCCCTGGTCACCGGCCTCTTGGCGAGCACCAGCAGGCCCACGATGGCCGGCGGCGCGAACAGCAGGAAACAGAAGTCGGCGAGGGAGGGGCTGGGTACCGTGACCCCTTCGATGACCTCGTACCAGCCCCATACGCCGTTGCCGAGGCCGGCCATGCAGGACGACGCGGCGAACAGCATCCAGGCCGGACGGAACCGGCTGCGGCGCTTGCGTGCGTACAGCGCGCAGGAGACGGCCGCCAGGAACGCCGCGAAGCTGAGGCCGAAGTCCCCCATGATGGCCGCGACTTCGGGCGATCCCCAGCCGAACGCGGCGCCGATGGCATAGCCGCCGCAGACCACGGCCAGCACGATCTGCGGCACCGCGCTCGGCGGATTGCCGGCCGACGCCGGTGGCCTGGAGAGCATCGCCCCGGGGGCGCTCACCGGATTCTCCCGCTCACCCGCACCGGGCGCCGTCGCGAGCGATGCTCCTGGGGGCCTCGCAGTATTCCCGCGGGCGCTCGCGGATCGTGCTTCTCGCTACTCGTCCATCGGCCGTACATCGCCCGTCGCCCCCCTCGAGTCCCGGATCGTTCGCACGCGCCGCGTCTTTCCCGGCGTCGTCCCCGCTCGGGACGATACACCAGTTCCGTCACTCAGGGACATAGCGTCTCTACGGAGCGTGACTAGGAGCGAAAGGCGAACACTCCTTGCAGTCGTACGGCCTCGTAGTGCTACGCGCAACCGCTTTCAGTGGGCCGTGGCGACCACGTTCCGCAGGGGCTCTCCGGCCGCGAAAAGCGTCAACTGTTCCCTCAGCAGCCGCTTCGCACGGGGCAGAAAGGCAGAGCTGGGACCACCGACGTGTGGAGTGATGAGTACGCCGGGAGCGTGCCACAGCGGATGTCCGTCGGGCAGGGGTTCCGGGTCGGTGACATCGAGCGCCGCGTACAGCCGTCCGGATTCCAGCTCGGCGAGCAGTGCCCCGGTGTCGACGACTCCGCCGCGCGCGATGTTCACCAGCAGTGCGCCGTCCTTCATCCGCCCCAGGAATCGGCTTCCTACCAGGCCACGGGTGGCGTCGGTGAGCGGAGTCGCCAGCACGACGACGTCCGCGTCGGGCAAGAGGGCGGACCGGTCGGAGAGTGGATGCACAGGACCGCGCACTGTGTCACGCGCGGTGCGTGCGATGCGCACGACCCGCGCACATTCAAAGGGTGTGAGCCGGTCTTCGATGGCACTGCCGATCGAACCATAGCCCACAATGAGGACCGACTTGTCGGCAAGCGCCGGACGGAAGTCCGGCCGCCACTCCCCCGCGTCCTGGGCCCGGACGAAGCCCGGGATATCGCGCAGCGCCGCGAGGATCAGGGTGAGCGCCAGCTCCGCGGTGCTGGCGTCGTGGAGCCCGCGGGCGTTGCACAGTTGGGCACCGGACGGCATGTCGGACAGTCCCGGGAGTATGTGATCGATGCCGGCGGTGAGCGTCTGCACCGCCCGTACCCGGCTCATCCGGGCCAGCGGGCTCAGGAGGATCTCCGGGCTCTTCATATAGGGAACGGCATAGAAGGCGCACCGGGCGGGGTCGGCCGGGTAGTCGGGGCCGGCGTCCCAGTGGACGTAGTGGAGACCGTCGGGGAGGCCCTCGATCTCGTCGGGCGGGATCGGGAGCCATACGTCACGCGCGTCGGTGCGCTGCCCTGCTGTTGCCATGGCCCGAGGCTATGCGAAGAGACGTTCTGTTCAGACGTTAGTTTGGTCTGGCCCTTGACCGGGGGCGAGGGGACGGAGGCACAACCAGGTGGAGCGCAGGACAATCGGTGCGGCGGCCCTCGAAGTGGGCGCCATCGGACTCGGCTGTATGCCGATGAGCTGGGGGTACACCGAGTCGCAGCGCAGCTTGGACAGCTCGCTGCGGGCCGTGCACACCGCGCTGGACCGGGGCTGCAGCCTGCTGGACACCGCCGACATGTACGGCCCGTTCACCAATGAGCTGCTGGTGGGGCGGGTGCTCAAGGAGCGGCGGGCGGACGCGTTCGTGTCGACCAAGTGCGGACTGCTGGTGGGTGAGCAGCACATCGTCGCCAATGGGCGGCCCGGCTACGTCAAGCGGGCCTGCGACGCTTCGCTGCGCCGGCTGCAGACCGACCGTATCGACCTCTACCAGCTGCACCGGGCCGATCCCGAGGTGCCCATAGAGGAGACCTGGGGGGCGATGGCGGAGCTGGTGGCGGCCGGGAAGGTGCGGTCGCTGGGGCTGTGCGCGGTGGGCGCACGGGCGGTACGGCCGGCCCGCACGGCCCGTACGGAGCGGCGGCCGGCCGGCGCGGGGCGTCGCCGTTCCCGGATGCATGACGGCACGCTGGCCCAACTGGAGCGGATCCAGCAGGTGTTCCCGGTCAGCAGTGTGCAGGCCGAGCTGTCGGTGTGGTCGCCGGAGGCGCTGGAGGCGCTGCTGCCGTGGTGCGAGTCGCGGGGTGTCGGCTTCCTGGCGGCAATGCCGCTGGGGAACGGCTATCTGACCGGCACCCTCACCCCGGGGCAGGGCTTCGAACGGGAGGACATACGGGCCCGCCACCCCCGCTTCACCGCGGAGATGATGGCCGCGAACCAGCCGGTGGTGGCCGGGCTGCGGCGGGTCGGCGCCCGCTACGGTGCGACGCCGGGGCAGGTGGCGCTGGCGTGGGCGCTGGCGCAGGGCCGGCATGTCGTCCCGGTACCGGGCACGAAGAAGGAACGCTGGGCGGCGCAGAACGCCAAGGCGGCGGATCTGACGCTCACCCGCGAGGATCTGGCGGAGATCGCCGCGCTGCCGCCGGCGCGCGGGTCCTGGTACTGAGGGGGGTGGCTCCCTTCTGAGCCCCCTCCCTCCCGTCCGGCCGCGGCATGGCGTCGTCCCATGAGCCCGCCGCGCTCGCCACGGGGGCCCGCCGCGCCCGGTCCGGTCCGCGGGCTCGCCCCGCTCGCGGCCCGGCCGCCCGCGCCGGATCATGGCAGGTGGGAGTGGCTCCGGAACGCACAAGGCGCGGCGCCGCGGCGCGCGATGTGGTGTTCTTGTCCACGCCCTGCCGACGAGAGGACCCTGCCGTGCAACGCCGTTCCCAGACCGCCGTGTTGGCCGCCGCTTCGCTGCTCCTGGCAGCGGGCTGCTCGTCCGGCGGCGCGCCCCAGGGCGGTGACAGCTCCGCCGCCCCCTCGAAGAGCCCCGGCGCCGCCGCTTCACCGGGCGCCAAGCCGTCCTCCACCGCACCGCCCGCCAAGGGCTCGGTGAAGGTGACCCGCACCCTGACCACCGGTCTGACGTCGCCGTGGGGTGTGGCGGTGCTGCCGGGCGGGGACCTGCTGGTCGCCTCCCGTGACACCGGAAAGATCGTCCGGGTCTCGGCGGACAACGGGAAGAAGACCGAACTGGGGTCGGTGCCGGGTGTGGACCCGGGGGGCGAGGGCGGGCTGCTGGGGATCGCGGTGTCCCCGACGTTCGGTGCGGACCACCAGGTGTACGCGTACTTCACCACCGCGTCCGACAACCGCATCGCCCGCATGAACTACGACGAGAAGCGTCCGCAGGGCAATCAGCTGGGCGCGCCCGACACGATCTTCAAGGGCATCCCCAAGGGCCAGCTCCACAACGGCGGCCGGATCGCGTTCGGCCCGGACAAGATGCTCTACGTCGGCACGGGTGAGACCGGCGACAGCGGGCTGGCCCAGGACAAGGACTCACCGGCCGGCAAGATCCTGCGGATGACGCCGGACGGCGAGCCGGCGCACGGCAACCCCGAGGCGGATTCGGTGGTGTACGACTACGGCCACCGCAATGTGCAGGGGCTGGCCTGGGACCGTGACAAGCGGCTGTGGGCCTCGGAGTTCGGGCAGGACACCTGGGACGAGCTCAATCTCATCGAACCGGGCAAGAACTACGGCTGGCCGGAGGTCGAGGGCGAGGCCAAGGGCGGAGCGAAGGGACCCGGGTTCGTGGACCCGGTCGAGCAGTGGAAGACCGCGGACGCCTCACCCAGCGGGATCGCCTACGCCAAGGGCTCGCTCTGGATGGCCTCACTGCGCGGCGAACGGCTGTGGCGGATCCCGCTGAACGGGACGGAGCCGGTGGCCGCTCCGCAGGCCTTCTTGAACGGCACCTACGGACGGCTGCGGACCGTCGTGGCGGCCGACGACGGTGCGTTGTGGCTGGTCACCAGCAACACCGACGGACGGAGCACCCCGCACAAGGGCGATGACCGGATTCTCCGCCTCAAGGTGAGCTGATCCGGCAGATCCCCTTTTCGGATGTCCTGCCTACACTCGGGGAGCAGGGGACGGGTGCGCTCACGCCGAAGAGGGGGCAGGGCACCATGTTCAACATCGCGGAGGAACTGTTCGCACCAGGGCGCAAACACACCGACGAGGAGCGGCAGAAGATGTCGCTCGTCGTCGATGACGTGGGCGACGGCGATCCCGGGAAGGGCCCGATCGATCTCTCCTCGGGCACCGTCGTCGTCAGAACACCCGGGCGGCCTGCGGGGCCGGGTCCGGAGCCGGATGCGTCCTAGCCCGGCGTCGGCTCGCCGAACAGGCGCAGGCGGTGCGCCACCGCGCCCGCCTCGCCCCGGCCGGAGACGCCCAGCTTGGCGAGGATGTTGGAGACATGGACGCTGGCGGTCTTCGGGGAGATGAACAGGGCGTCGGCTATTTGGCGGTTGCTGCGGCCGTCGGCGACCAGCCGCAGCACATCGCGTTCGCGCGGGGTCAGGCCGAGGGATTCGGCGGGGGCGGTGCCGGAGGGTGCGGACGCCCCGGCACCGGCGCGGCCGGTACCACCCGTAGCCGTCCCAGTCGTCCCGGCCGTCCCGGCTGTGGTGGCCGGGGTCAGGCCCGGCAGGGGGATGCGGGCCCGCTGGGCGAGGAGTTCGAGTTCGTCGGCGAGCGGGCGGGCGCCCATCGTCACGGCGGCGGTGTGCGCCTGGGTGAGCAGGAGGAGGGCGGCTTCGCGCGGGGGGCGGCCGTGCAGTCCGGTGGTGGCCCGCTCACTGCCGTGGAGGAGTGATTCGGCCCAGCGGTAGCAGGCCCGGGCGAGTTCGTGCGGGCGCTCCAGGGGTTCGAAGGCGGCGACCGCCGCGGCCCAGGCGTCGGGGGTCTCGCGGCCCTCGGCCCTGCGGAGTTCGGCGTCGACCGCGAGGCCGAACGCCGACCAGACCGGGCAGAGCTGGGGCAGCCGCTTGGCGGCCTCCCGGATACGGGCGAGGATCGCGGCCCGGCCGGGCTCGGCGGCGGGCAGTCCGCGGGCGTCCGCTTCGGCTGTGGTGGCCGCCCACAGCAGCGGCCAGGCATAGCGCTGGGTGCCGGGCGGGAAGCCTGCGTCCAGGGCCCGCTGGAGGACGCTGCGGGCGTCGAGGATGCGGCCCTGGCGCGCGGCGATACGCAGGGCGTGCCGCGCCATGACCAGGGCATTCTGCGGCTGTGGGTCGTGGGTGCCGTAGTACTCCTGGGTAATGGCCAGTTCGCGCTCGGCCTTGGCGAGGTCTCCCTCGTCCAGTGCGAGATCGGCGCGTCGGCAGGCGGCCAGCGCGATGGCGCGGGGGTTCTGCGCGAGGCGGCGGGCGTCGGCGACGGCCCGGCGCGCCTCCTCCCAGCGGCCCAGCGACTGCAGGGATTCGGCGCGGTTGCCCAGCACCCAGCTGGTGCTGTCCTTGAGGCCGTAGCGAGTGGTGAGTTCGATGCCCTGGTCGGTGACGTCGACGGCTTCACGCGAGCGGCCGACGCCTTCCAGCGCGGAGGCGAGGTTGACCTGGCCACGGCCGATGACGGCGAAGTAGCCGCGGTCGACGGCGCGCTCCAGGCTCATACGGAAGTCGGCGAGCCCTTCGTCGACCTCTCCCGAGTCGATCCGCAGCCCCGCCAGGGTCAGCCGGGAGTTGAGCTCGGCATGTTCGTCGCCGACCAGCTGGGCGAGTTCCACGGCGCGCTCGGCCGTCGCGAAGGTGCCCGGTCCCGGTTCGTGCAGAACCTCCCAGCTGGCGACGGCTGCCAGCACCTCGGCGTGCACGGAGGACGGCGGCAGCCCGCGCACCAGCTCCTGTGCGCTGCCCAGGTCCTCCCAGCCGTTGCCGCGGCCGGTGCCCTGGCAGAGCCGGGAGCGCTGCACCAGGAACCATGCCTTGCGAAGGGGGTCCCCCCTGCTCGAACCGTGTGGAGAGCTTGGGGGAGGGTCGTTCTCGTGGCGCAGCGAGCGCAGGGCGCGCTTGGTGATCGTGAAGGCCCGTTCGATGTCGCCGGACAGCCGGGCGGCCACCGCGATCTCGGCGAGCAGGTCGAGGAAGCGCAGGGCGTCGCCGTCGTCGGAGCCGCAAGCCGGATACGCCTCGGCGTAGTCGACCGGGCGCACCCCCTGGCGGACCTCCGTGGGCGCGTCGTCCCACAGCTCCAGGGCGCGGTCCAGCAGCCGCAGTTGCTCGGCGTACGCATGGCGGCGGCGGGCCTGGACGGAGGCGGCGAGGACGGCGGGCAGGGCCTTGGCGGCGTCATGGGCCTTGTACCAGTAGCTGGCCAGCCGGGCGGCGCAGACCTCGGCGCGGACCAGCGAGGGATTGGCCTCCAGTGCCTCGGCATAGCGGCGGTTGAGGCGGGTGCGCTCACCGGGCAGCAGATCGTCGACGACCGCCTCGCGGGCGAGGGCGTGCCGGAAGCGGTAGCCGGTGCCGTCCTGGGTGGGCACGAGGGTGTTGCTGCCGACGGCCGCCCGCAGCGCCTCGATGAGGTCGTCCTCGGGCATCCGGCAGACGGCGGCGAGGAGTTCGTGTTCGACCGTGGAGCCGCCCTCGGCTGCCGTGCGCACCACCCGCTGGGCGTCCTCGGGCAGCGCCTCGACGCGCACCAGCAGCAGATCGCGCAGGGGGTCGCTGAGGCCGTGCAGACAGCCGTCGGCGAGGCCGCGGGCCAGTTCCTCGACGAAGAAGGCGTTGCCTTCGGAGCGCTTGTAGACCCGGTCGACGGTGTCCTTCTCGGGGTCGCTGCCGTTGATCCCGGCGATCTGGGAGCGGACCTCCTCGCGGTTGAAGCGGGCCAGCTCGACGCGCCGGACCGTGCGCATCCGGTCGATCTCGGCGAGGAAGGGGCGCAGCGGGTGGCGGCGGTGGATGTCGTCCGAGCGGTAGGTCGCCACCAGGAGGACGTTGGCGTCGTGCAGGGCCTTGAGGAGGTAGGCGAGCAGCTCGCGGGTGGAGCGGTCGGCCCAGTGGAGGTCCTCGATGACGATGACCAGGGTGCGGTGCGTGGCGAGCCGCTCCAGGAGGCGGGCGGTCAGCTCGAAGAGGCGGGCGCGGCCGGTCTCCTCGTCATGGGCCTCGCCGGGGGCCTCCCCCAATTCGGGCAGGATGCGCGAGAGTTCGCCCTCCTGGCCGGCGACGGCGGCGGCCAGCTCGTCGCGCAGATGCCAGTTGAGGGTGTGCAGGATCGCGGAGAACGGGGCGAAGGGCAGGCCTTCGGAGCCGATCTCGATGCAGCCGCCGAGCGCGACGAGCGCGCCGCGGGCGCGGGCCAACTCGCCGAACTCCTCGATGAGACGGGTCTTCCCGACCCCTGCCTCACCGCCGATCAGCAGGGCCTGGGGCTCGCCGGACGCCGCGATGCGGTCGAGCGCGTCCCCCAGCACGGCGAGTTCGGCCGCGCGGCCGACGAACACGGGACTGACGGACCTGGTCTCCACGCTGCTGAGCATGGCACAGGGGTACGACAATCCGGCAGGGGGTTTCGGTGCGCGGAACGAGTGGCCCGGTACGCGGAACGCCCGGCCCGGTGCGGTGTGCACCTGGGGCCGGGCGTGGGGCGGTCGGGCCGGCGTGTGGTGTGGCACGGGAGCCTCGGGGTCAGGCGGTGGCGCGGCGTACCCGCGCCCGCCGGCCCCACACACTCACCCGCCCTTCGGGTTCGTTCGCCCCGGACCGGGCGGCGCCGCGGCGCCCGGCACGCCGGGCCTCGGTCGCCTCGCGCACCAGGCGCTGCCGGTCGGCCGCGCGGCGCAGCTCTTCGTAGCGGATCCGGATCTCCAGTTCGGAGTGGTACATGGTGTCTCCCCTGACGGCGGTGAGGTGCTTCCCCGACGGTGTGCCGAGTGGTTACAGCCTCGTCGCCAAGGGGGGTCCGCCACATCGGGAGAGTTCCCGATCTCCGTGCACGGACGGTCCTTAGGAACCGCTGCCGGCGGGCGGACGGATGCCTAGGGACGGTGTCCGGGGGCCGTAGGGACCCCGGACACCGGCCGCCGTGAAGCTCAGTGGCGGCACGCCGGATCCTGTTGCTCCGTCTTCACCGACTGGCGGTAGGCGCCGCAGGCGACCACCGCCTCGGGCCCGGAGGCCGCCTGCCTCAGGATCACCAGTGTCTTCTTCTCCGGTGGGCCGCTGCTGAACTCGGAGTAGCTGACGAACCCGGTGGCACCGTCGAAGCTGATGCCGTTCCTCAGCCCGGTCACGATGGACTGCCGGTACACGCTGTTGCCCGTATGGGCCTCGTCCACCGCCTTGGAGAGGACGTGGAACGCGTCGTAGGAGACCGCGGAGTGTCCGTCCTGCCGCCAGGGGTCGTGCGCGTAGTTCCGGTTGTACAGGCTGACGAACTCCTGCGTCTTGGCGCTGGCGCGCTGGTCTTCCTCGGGCAGCCGGTGTGCGGAGTGGTACAGCCGGAGCCAGCCCTTTCCGGCGTACTCGCCGGTGAGTGCCACATTCGTCAGCTCATTGCCGCCGAGCACCGTCAGGCCGTTCTCGATGCAGGTCCCGTTGACGTTCATGGCGTTGACGAAGGCCGTGAAGTCCCGGGCCCGCGCGGTCCAGTAGACGGCGGTGTCCGGGTCGGCCTTCAGTGCCTGGCAGACCTGGCTGGCCAGCCGGTCCGGCGAGGTCGCCTTCTGGGTACCCGCGGGGGTGTCGATGAGCTGTGAGCTCTGGGAGAAGCTGATGACCGTCTCGTCGCCCTGGAAGAACTGCTGGAACTTGTCGGCGAGGCTCTCGCTGTAGAGGTCGCCGGGGGTCCGTACGATCACCGCCTTGCGGGCCGGCACACACTCCGCCGGCGCATTCGGCTTCGCCTGCCCCGCCTTCGCCACGATGTTGGAACGGGCGGCGAATGCGGCCTCGATCCGGGCCTCCTCGCTGTTGTCCGGGGTGAAGGGCCAGTAGGTGTCGCTCCGTTGCATCTCGTCCGCGGTCGCGGTCGTGCCGACCATCGGCATCTGGATGCCGGACTTGCCCAGCAGCTCCACCGCGTCCCGGGTCTCCTTCGTGCTCTGCGCGAAGCCCAGGACGCCGACGACCTTCTCGTACTCCTCTCCGGAGTCCTCCTGCTTGACTTCCCGGATGAGCTGGCGCACGGCGGGGACCGCGTTGCGGAAGCCCGCGCCGACCGGCCGCACCTCCACCCTCAGCGGTACCCGGGAGGAGTTCGACGCGGCATCGTTGATCAGCCACTCCTGCCACATGGCGATCCCGCGCAGTTCGGGGATGGCCCCGTCGAAGATGGTGTCCCGGGCGTCCGTCGGCGGGTCCGACTCGAAGACCACGACGGTGCGCACCGCCCGGTCCGGGGCGTACTTCTCGGCGTCGTGGTTCTGCGCCTCGATCCGGTCCAGCGTCGCCTGGTACCACTCCTTCGGCTTGACCTCGACCATCTTGTTCTGGCCGTCGGCCGCGACCGGCCGGTCCCCGCCGACGCACCGGGTGTCCGGCGGCGCGTGCCAGAGGCTGGGGGCGGCCGCGCCGCCCACCAGGACCGCGGCCAGCGCGGTCAGTTCCACCGCGGTCACGGCGCGCCAGCCCATCATGAACTTCCGCGGCTGCACCGGGGGAATCTGCAGCCCGGGGCGCTCGAAGGGTTCGTCCTCCAGAGGCACCACGACCGGCCGCGGGTTGCTGGAGTGGAGCAGGCTGCTCGCCCGGCGGAGATTGGTGCGTTCCACGCCCAGCTCCGTCTGCAGGGAGCCGGAGGGGCTGCCGACCGCGATGACGAGCGGGCCCGGTCCGTCCAGACCGGCCTGGAGGGTGTGGAACGCGCGCAGGAAGCGCTCCGCCGTGTCCGCCCCCGGGGCTCCCTCCGGTGGGATCTCCAGCAGCAGTACGGGGCGGGACACCCGGCGGCGACGCTTGGGCAGCAGGCGCCCGACGGCAGGCTTCTGCAGATCCTCCAGGAGGGCGCGCAGCAGGATCAGTTCGAGGGCGGCGAGCCCCTCCTTGTGCCGGGGGTGGTCGGGTTCCAGGCTCAGCCGGGGCGCCTGGCGGGCCCCTACCTGGTCGAGGAGTTCGAACACCGGCGCCCCGCCGGCGGTCGCGTTGAGGTGTTTGCCGAGCCAGCCGCTCCGCTTGGACCTCACGAGTCGCCGGTTCTGCCGGCGGGCCCAGATCCACCGGGGCAGTGTCCGGGTCAGCGAGTGCCACACGAGGCCGACGAAGAAGCCGCGCACCCCGCCGATGGGTGCGGTGTCCGTGCCGCCCATGTGCCACAACAGGCCGGGGAGTCCGCCCCGTTCGGCGCGCTGCCGGTAGACGTGGTCACGTAACTTGCGCGCCCCGAGCCCGCCGCTGCCGGCCCGGCTCTCCCGTATGTGGTCGACGGCGTCCGCCATCAGCCAGAAGTCGGGGAACCGGTCGGGTGCCGAGCGCCGGGGGATGTCGAACCCGAGCCCCGCGCCCGCCTGCACGCTCAGGAGGGGCACCTCTTCCTCGGCGTGCAGCACGGTGTGCAGCACCCGCTTGTGCTCGGGGCCGAGGGCCCAGCGCAGCGCCTCCAGGACCCGGTGGGTGTGGGATTCCGGGGCGTTCACCGACGTGGTGAGGATGAGCAGGGGCGGTTTGTTCTCCAGGAGATCCCGGCGGGCGGGATTCACGGCGGTGCGGTACTCCCGGATGAAGTAGTCCGCTCCAGCGTCATCAGGGAAGGAAGGTGTTTCGACGGAGTTGTTCGCTGATCTCACCCCAACAGCCAACAGTTGATCTACACACGGTAGTTACCCATGTTAGTTCGGTGACTGTGAAGGCTCAATCAACTTGTGGATTCCGGTGTGACGCGTGGTGGCCACTGCCGCTTCGGCCGCCCGGAGCATCGGGCCGCCGCGTCCCCGCCGACGGCAAAGACCCACCGGGCGGACCGGTGGGTCTTGGGCGGGCGTCGGCTTCGGTGTTGGCGTCGGCTTCGGTGTTACGGAGCAGCAGGTCCGCCGCCGCCGCCTGCCGGCATCTTGGGGACGGTGGGCATACCGCCGAAGAGGTCGAGGTACATGCCCGCGGAGATCAGGATGCCCAGCGCGCCCAGCGCCAGTCCGCCCCAGGCCACGGCCCGCACCCAGGTGGCGCGCGAGCGGGTGAGCACCACGGCGGCGGCGATCACGGCGAGGAGCGCGAAGAAGCCGTTGACCAGGGCGTTGGTGTGCCAGGAGGCGCCGTATACGGCGGAGATCTGCTCGGAGGCCTGGGCCTTGCCCGACTGGAGCTTGATCTGGCCCAACAGGTTGGCCCGCTCGGCCATCGTCGTGCCGAGCCAGGTGCCGGTCACGGACGCGAGGCCGAGCCCCGCGGCGACGACGGCACCGGCGCCGGCGGCGATCCCGTTGGACGTCGCTGCGGGGGTGGTGTCGGGGCCGGGCTCGTCGGTGCCGTCGCCCGTGTCGAGGTCGCTGGCCTCGTCCTGCGCGGCGAGGGCGGCGTTGTCATCGGTCTGCTCGTCGGCCTTGGCGGCGGCCTTCCCGGCCGCCTCGGCCTCGGTGGCCTCCGGGATCGCGGCGGTCTCCGTGGCGGCCTGCGCCGGCACGGTCGTCTCGTCGTCGGTCTTCTTCTCGGTCGTCCTGGTACCCATGGGCGCGACCGTAGGCGCCGCGTCTGAGAGTCGGATGAGAACGGCGGCAGTCAGCGGGCGACAGTCGGCGACACGCCGGCCGCGGACATCGCGCTCCGGCGGCCCGAGACCGGGGTCCAGGCGCCGCCCCTACGCCCTCACCAGCGGTTTTTCCCCGTCCTGGGGGCCGGGCAGCCGCACCGCGCCCGGCTCCGGCGGCGGCTCGATGCTGATCCGGGGCAGCCACCGGTCGAGCCAGGACGGCAGCCACCAGTTGGCGCCGCCCAGCAGATGCATCAGGGCGGGCACCAGCAGCGTGCGGAGCACGAAGGCGTCCAGGGCGACGGCGGCGGCCAGGCCGATGCCGAACATCGCGATGATCCGGTCGCCGCTGAGGACGAAGGCCCCGAACACCGCGATCATGATGACCGCCGCCGAGTTGATCACCCGGCTGGTCTCGGCGAGGCCGACCCGTACCGCCCGGCAGTTGTTGTGCGTCAGCTGCCACTCCTCGTACATCCGGGAGACCAGGAACACCTGGTAGTCCATGGACAGGCCGAAGAGCACCGACACCATGATGACCGGCAGGAACGGTTCGATCGGGCCGGCGCTGCCCAGCCCCAGCAGTTCGCTTCCCCAGCCCCACTGGAAGACCGCGACCACGATCCCGAACGACGAGGCCACGGCCGCGACATTCATCAGCGCGGCCTTGAGCGGGATGCCGATGCTGCGGAAGGCGAGCAGCAGCAGGACCGAGCCCAGGGCGATCACGACGCCGATGAAGAGCGGCAGCTTGCCGACGATGACGGAGGCGAAGTCGTCATAACTGGCGGTGATCCCGCCGACCCGTACCCGCAGCGTGGCCGCGCCCCCGGCCTCGGGCAGCACCTCCGTCCGCAGGCGTTCCACCAGGTCGGAGGTCTGCCGGGACTGCGGTGAGCTGGTGGGTACGACGGTGATCACGCCGGTGCTGTGGCCGCCGTCGAACACGGGGCGGCTGACCCGGGCGACGCCGGGGGTGTCCCGCAGCCGCTCCGGCAGGGCGTCGAACGCAATCCGGTCCTTGGCGCCGTCCAGGGTGCCGACGAGCGTCAGCGGCCCGTTGGAGCCGGGACCGAAGCCGCTCCCACGACCGTCGCCCGCGAGCAGGTCGTACGCCTTGCGGGTGGTCGACGTGGCCGGGTTGTTGCCCTGGTCGGAGGTGCCCAGATGCAGACCGAAGGCCGGCAGTGCCAGGGCGAGCATGACGGCCGCGGCGACGGTGCCCAGCAGTTTGGGATGCCGCTCGACGAAGCCGGACCAGCGGGCGGCGATACCGGTGGGCCGCTCGGGCCGCGGCCCGTGCGCGGCCAGCCGGCGGCGCTCGCGACGGCTCAGTGCCCGCATCCCGATCAGCCCCAGGAGCGCCGGCAGCAGGGTGACGGCGGCGGCCACGGTCAGGACGACGGTGAGCGAGGCGGCGAGGGCGACGCCGTTGAGGAAGCTCAGCCGCAGGATCAGCATGCCCAGCAGCGCGATACAGACCGTGGCACCGGCGAAGACGACCGCGCGCCCGGACACCGCGACGGCCCGGGTGGCCGCCTCAACGACCGGCAGGCCCTCCCGGAGGCCCTTGCGGTGCCGGGTCACGATGAACAACGCGTAGTCGATGCCGACGCCGAGCCCGATCAGCATGCCGAGCATCGGGGCGAAGTCGGCGACGGTCATGGCATGGCTGAGCAGGGTGATACCGGCCGAGGCGGTGCCGACGGCGGCGAGCGCGGTGATGATCGGCAGGAGGGTCGCGGCGAGCGAGCCGAAGGCGAGGAAGAGCACCACGGCCGCGGCGCACAGCCCGATGATTTCCGCGAGCTGGGCGCGGGGCACCTCGGTCAGCGCGATGCCGGCGCCGCCCAGCTCGACCTGGAGGCCCGGACGGGACGCGGCCTGCGCGGTGTCGACGACCTTCTGGACCCGGTCGACGTCCAGGTCGTCGGTGCGCCGGTCGAAGAGCACGGAGGCGTAGGCGGTGTGCCCGTCCTTGCTGATCTGCCGTGCGCCGGGGCCGTCGGCGTGCCTGCTGTAGGGGCCCTGCACCTCGGAGACACCGGGCAGCCCGGCGATCTTCTCCAGGGTGTGCCGCATCGTCTTCTTCACGGCGGCGGAGCGCACCGTCCCGGACTCCGTGTGCCACACGAGGGTGTCGCTGTCCCCGGAGCGGTCCGGGAAGGCCTTCGCCATCCGGGCGCTCGCCTGCCCGGATTCGGTCCCGGGCACCTCGTAGTTGTTCGAGTACGCGGCCCCTGTCACCCCCGCGGCCACGGCGACCCCCGCGAAGGCGGCGAGCCAGAGCACGATCACCACGATGCGGCGCCTGAGACACCACCGAGCCAGAGCGGTCACGGACCTCGTCTGCTTCCCGGGTTGTGCGTCGATATCTCCCGGGGCGGGCGGTGCCGAGCGCGGATGTACGGGGACGGGGCGGGCCGTCGCCCGCCCGAAAGCGGAAGCGCCCGGTCCGCCTCTCCGGAGCAGAATCTCAGCCGGAAGAGATCCTTTGACCTCTTTGTGGACTTCCCCACAAAAGAGGTCAGAAAAGGACCTCACCCCTGTGCCTCCCCCGCCCCGTACACCGTGTCTCAGCCGGTGACCGACTCCTTGCCGTTCTCGACATGCCCCATCAGCCGGCGGCGGAAGGACGGGTCCTCGGCGACCGTGAGACCGAGGTCGTACCAGCCGTGCGCGGCCGCGGCGGGATGAGCGACGGTGCGGCTGCCGCCGGCCTTCACCTTCAGCGTGCGCGGCGCGGAGCCGGTATAGGCCAGCGGGGCGAGGGTGAAGGTCAGCTCGGTGCGGCTGTGGTTGAGGACGGTCAGATGGAGCTCCTGCCGCCCGGCGTCGATCCGTGTGCTGATCTTGACGGCCGCGGCCGCGCCCTTACCGGTACCGGCGAACTCCCGCCGGAAGCCGTTCGGCCCGGTCACCGTGAAGCGGTACGTGCCCTCCCTCACCGGCACCTCCCACTCCCCCTTCCCCCGCACATCCCGGTGCTGCGGCGCGTCGAACTCCTTCGCGTACGGATAGAGCGCCAGATGCGCGGAGGCCTTGCCGGCGTTGCGGACGGCCATCCGGAAGACCGCGGCGCCCGGGTCGAGGCCGCCGTCGGCGTCCGGCTGGTAGGGCAGCGCCCTGGCCGGGCGGCTGCCGCGCTCCTGCGGCGGCAGCGTCTGCCGGGCCGGGGGCCGCGGCGCCCATCGCCCGCTGAACGCCGGGACCGGGCCGGGCTGCCGGACCGACGGCTGCCGGCGCCCGCGGGAGAAGTCGAAGGCGGCGGTCAGATCGCCGCAGACGGTGCGCCGCCAGGCGCTGATGTGGGGCTCCTCGATCCCCGTCCAGCGCTCCAGGAACCGGGTGATCGAGGTGTGGTCGAAGACCTGGGAGCAGGCATAGCCGCCGACCGTCCACGGCGAGATGACGATCATCGGCACCCGGATGCCTAGTCCCGTCGGCCGGCCGTCCCAGAATTCCCCGTCGGTCCCGGCGGGCGGCACCGGGGGCGGCACATGGTCGAAGAACCCGTCGTTCTCGTCGTAGGTCAGGAAGAGCGCGGTGTGCCGCCAGACGTCCGGGTTCCTGCCGAGCGCGTCCAGCACCTTGTAGACGAGGGTGGCGCTCTCGACCGGCGAGGACGAGCCGGGGTGCTCGGAGTCCGCCGCGGACGGCACGAGGTACGACACCTCGGGCAGCCTGCCGCCCGCCACGTCCGCGGCGAACGCGCTCGCCAAGGTGTCCGGCTCCCCCCGCCGCAGCGCCCGCTCGAACAGGCTCCGCTCCGCGCGGCCCAGCCCCTGGACGCCCTCCTCCAGCAGCCCCTGCAGCCGCTTGCGCCCGGCCTCGTCGGTGCCCGCCACCTTCCTGTAGAAGGCGGTCATGTTCCGCACCCCGTCCACCTTGGCCAGGGCCTTCTTCGCGACCGCCTTGAAGCGCGCGAAGAACTCCAGGTTGTTGTCGGTGAAGTTGTCCCACTCCTGGTAGACCCGCCAGCTGCGGCCGGCCTGCTCCAGCCGCTCGGCGTAGGTGGTCCAGGTGTAGCCGGGGTGGGTGTCCTCCTCGTAGGCGTCGTTGCCCACCGCCCGTTTCCCGTTGGGCTCGTAGCCCGTCCAGCCGCTCACCAGGTGGTTGCGGTTGGGGCTGGTGGAGGAGTGGATCGAGGAGTGGTAGGCGTCGCAGACGGTGAAGGTGTCCGCGAGCTCATAGTGCAGGGGGACGTCCTGCCGGTCGTAGTGGGCCATGGTGGCGGCCGTCTTGGCGGTGACCCAGCCGTTCATCCAGCCGCCGTTCCACGCCACCGCCCCGCCGAACCAGCTGTGGTCCAGCGCGCCGATGTACTGCAGGTCCTTCTTCTGCGCGGCGGCCGCCTCCCGCACCGGGAAGGGCAGCACGGTCCCGAGTCCCAGCAGCCCCGGCTGCTCGTAGACGCTCCGGCCGCCGGGCAGCTCGATCGCATTGCGGTCGGCGTAGCCGCGTACCCCGCGCAGCATTCCGAAGTAGTGGTCGAAGGAGCGGTTCTCCTGCATCAGCACGACGACGTGCTTGACGTCCTCGATTCCGCCCCCGCCCCGCACCGGCCGCGCCGCGTCGTCCGCCAGTGCCTGCCGCAGCGACGGCGGCAGCAGCGACCCGGCCATCGCCGCGCCCGCCGCTGCCGCGCCCACTCCCAGTACCCGTCTACGCGATACCTCAGGTGCCACGCCCGACCTCCCAGTTGACGGTCCATCAGTCAGCCAATGGTCTGCACTCAATCCATTGCGATGGGGCGACGGGGACGCTAGCGGACTCCCGTGACCGGCGATAGGCAGCGGGGTGACAACTCCGGGAACTGTCCACAGGCGGTTGCGGCGTCAAAGGGCCACGTCCTAGGTTCACTTGGCATGGGGGAAGTCGAACATCCGGCGAACACGGGAGGCCGCGCGCCGCGCCTCAAGCAGCTGTGGGCAGCGGTCGCCCTGGCCACGGTCGCGCTGCTCCTCGCCGTCTGGGCCACGGTCAACGACCAGTGGCCCTGGAGCGTCGCACTGCCCGACCGGGCGTGCTGGAGCTCCCTGGACCGCTCGCTGCTGACGAAGGCGGCCCCGTCCGGCGGCGCCCCCTGGGAGGTCACGGAGACGAAGGACCGGTGGGGCGACCCGGATTGCACGGTGCAGCGGGGCGACTGGCGGCTCGACGCCACCGTCATGAAGACCCCGCTCAAGGCGCATCTGTGGTGGGGCCTCGGCACCGTCCCGCTCCGACACGGCCTGCCCGGGATGATCAAGCCGAACCGCAACCGGGTCGACGGCTGGCTCCGCCTGCCCCAGTGCCACAACAAGCTGGCGCACATCAACGTTCCCAGCGCGGGGGCGGACCGGCACGCCGCCTCGGACTTCGCCGCCAGGAGCCTGCTCGCCGTCGGCAACGCCCAGATAGCCCGGTGCGGCGGCAAACCCTTCCCCGCCCCCCGGCGCTTCACCTGGCCCGCGCCGGAGCCCGTGCACCTCTCACGCGGCGAGACACCCTGCGGCGTGGCGGACGCCAGGACCGTACGGAAGTGGGCCGACGGGAAGGTGTACCGCTTCGGCGGCTTCAGCGACGACCCGGTCAGCAGGTGCTCCGCCCTGGAGGAGGGCGACGACGCGCTCGACCTGGGACTGTTCTCGGCACTCGTGCTGCGCGACCGGGCGACCCTGGACGCCTTCTCGCCGACCGGCGTCCGGGCCCGGGTACAGGTCTCGTCCGCCCGGCCCTTGAAGCTGACGGACAAGGACCTCCGCTTCGACCGCGACGCGGCCACGGCACTGGAGTGCGCCCATGGCCGCGAGAGCAGGTATGTGCACGTCTTCGCCACGGGTTCGGACCCCCAGTACGCGGCGATCAAACGCGCCGTCCTGACGAAGGTCGCCGACACCATGGACTGCCGCTGACCCGGCGCGGCCACCCCCACCCGGTCACCGCGGACCGCCCCGGAACTCCGGCCACCACTCACACCACACGACCTTGCCCGGATCGCGCTCCCCGACCCCCCACTTGTCCGCGAGCGCGGACACCAGCAACAGCCCCCGCCCGCACTCCTCTTCCGCCGCGCCGCCCCGCACCGGGACCCGCGGCTCGCCGCCCCCGCTGTCGTGCACCTCGGCACGCAGCAGCCCGTCCTCGTACAGCGACAGACACAGCCGGTACTCACGACCAGGCGGAACGCCGTGCAGCAGGGCATTGGTCGCCAGTTCGCTGACGCAGAGCAGAACGTCGTCCGCCCGGCCCTCCAGGTCCCAGTCGGCGAGCACATGACGGGCGAACTCCCTTGCCAGCGGCACGGATCGGCGCTCCCGCCGGTAGCGCACCGTACGGGCGCAGAGTGTCTGGATCTCCTTGTGCATGGCGCCACTGTCACAGTGCGTAACTATGCTGGACCACAGTGTCAGGTCGTACAGATCGGCTGTACGACTTCTGGCTGTGTCATGCCGTCACAGGGAGGGGAAGGCAGACCGCATGCAACCGGCGAACAAACCGAAGAGGATCACGTCCTGGCACGTGATCGGCGCCCAGCTGAGTCACTTCCGGCGGGCGGCCCGCATCACCCAGCCCGCACTGGCCGAGCGGGTAGGACTGCACGAGGACACCATCGGCTCCATCGAGCAGGGCCGCAGACCACTGAAGCTCGACCTGGCCGAGACGCTGGACGAACTCCTCGACACCAAGGGGGCGTTGGCGGTCGCGGTGGCGAAGGTACCGGAGCGGGAGAAGCTGCCGGCGTTCGTGCAGGACCTGGTGGAGCATGAGGAGGAGGCGCTGACGCTGCTGTCGTACGAAAACCAGGTGGTGCCAGGTCTGTTGCAGACCGAACCTTACGCACGAGCAACCTTCGACTCCCTCTATCCACCGCTGGACGAGGAGCAGACCGAGGAGTGGCTCTCGGGACGCCTCAGCCGACAGAAGCTGCTGGAGCGCAAGAAGCCTCGTCCTATGCTCAACTTCATCCTGGAAGAGGTGGTGCTTCACCGGCCGATCGGCAGCAAGGAGCTTCTGCGTGCACAGCTCCGCCATCTCCGCTCGTGTGCCGAACTCCCTTTCTTAGGGCTTCAGATCATGCCGACGGCCCGGCGCACCCATGCCGCCCTGGACGGCCCGCTGGTCCTGCTGGAGAAGCCCGATCACGAGTACCTCGCCTACATCGAAGCGCAACGGATCAGCTTCCTGGTCGATGATCCGGACGAGGTCAGTGCCTACCAACAGAAATATGGGATGCTGCGGTCGCAGGCCCTCACCCCTGAGGAGACGAAGAGCCTGCTGGACGACTTGCTAGGAGAGTCATGACCAGCACAGCAGCCCAGCACTTCTCTCACGGTCTTAACTGGTTCAAGTCCAGCTACAGCGGCAGTGCAGGCGGCAACTGTCTCGAAGTAGCTTACGAATGGCGCAAGTCGAGCTACAGCGCCAGCGAAGGTGGCAACTGCGTCGAGGTCGCCTACGACTGGCACAAGTCCACCTACAGCGGGAGCGCAGGCGGCGACTGCCTCGAAGTGGCCACCTGCCCCCACGCCATACACATCCGCGACTCCAAGAACCCCGGCGGCCCGATACTCACCCTGAGCGCCGCCGCCTGGTCCGCCTTTCTGGCCGACGTCGCCAACTGACGGGCGCAGAGGTGACGATGAAGGCCCGCCGGCTGGGCACCCACGGCCCGACCGTCCCCGCACTCGGCCTCGGCTGTATGGGGATGTCCACCTCGTACGGCGTCCCGGACGACGCCGAGTCGCTCCGTACGCTCGACCGCGCCGTCGAACTCGGCGTGACACTGCTCGACACCGCGGACGCCTACGGGCGCGGCGCCAACGAGGAGTTCCTCGGGCGCTGGCTGCACAGCCGTACCGCAGCGCAGCGGGACGAGCTGGTGCTGGCCACCAAGTTCGGGCTGCGGCACGACGCCGCCACGGGGCGGGTGAACGAGGTCGACACCTCCGCCGCCTGGGTGCGCGAGGCCTGCCACGCCTCGCTGCGCCGTCTCGGTACGGACCACATCGACCTCTACTACTTGCACCGCCGTGATCCGGCCGTCCCCATCGAGGAGACGGTCGGGGCGATGGCCGACCTCGTCGCCGACGGTTCCGTACGCCACCTCGGCCTCAGCGAGATCAGCCCACAGACACTGCGGCGGGCGCATGCCGTCCACCCCATCAGCGCCGTGCAGTTGGAGTACTCCCTCTTCACCCGCGAGGTCGTGGAGGGCGAGATGCTGGCGGCCTGCCGGGAGCTCGGCATCGGCATCGTGGCGTACTCACCGCTCGGGCGCGGGATGCTGACGGGCGCGCTCGCCGCACGGGACGATCTCACCGCCGAGGACGCCCGGCGCCGGTGGCCGCGGTTCGCCGAGGAGAACATCGACCGCAACCTCCGCCTCGTCCGGGCCGTGCGGACCACCGCCGAGTCCTTCGGCTGCACCCCGGCACAGGCCGTCCTCGCCTGGCTGCTCGCCCAGGGCGAGGACATCGTCCCGATCCCCGGCACCAAGCGCCGCGGCTACCTGGAGGAGAACGCGGCGGCGGCCGGGATCACGCTGAGCCCGGAGCAGGCGGCCCGGCTCCGGGCGGCGGTGCCCGACGGCGCCGTGGCGGGGGAACGCTATCCGCTCGCCGCACTGGAGCGGCTGGGGCACTGAGCGGGACCCGGGACGACGAAGCGGCCGCCCCTCCGCAGAAGGACGGCCGCTCCACGCTCTGCGGATCAGTGGCGCGTCAGCCCTCGACGCCCAGCTTCTCCAGGATCAGCTCCCGCACCCGGGCCGCGTCCGCCTGGCCTCGCGTGGCCTTCATGACCGCGCCGACCAGGGCACCGGCCGCGGCCACCTTGCCGCCGCGGATCTTGTCGGCGATGGCGGCGTTGGCGGCGATCGCCTCGTCGACGGCGGTGCCCAGGGCGCCTTCGTCGGAGACGACCTTGAGGCCGCGCTTCTCGACGACGGTGTCCGGGTCGCCCTCGCCGGCCAGCACGCCCTCGATGGTCTGGCGGGCCAGCTTGTCGTTGAGGGAGCCGTCGGCGACCAGCGCGGTGACCCGGGCGACCTGCTCGGGGGTGATCGGCAGGGCGGCCAGCTCGACACCGTCCTCGTTGGCGCGGCGGGCCAGCTCGCCCATCCACCACTTACGGGCCGAGGCGGAGTCCGCTCCGGCGTCGACGGTGGCGGTGATCAGGTCGACCGCGCCCGCGTTGAGGATCGACTGCATGTCGTGCTCGGAGATGCCCCACTCCTCGCGCAGCCGGTTGCGGCGCACCCGCGGCAGCTCGGGGAGCGTGGCCCGCAGTTCCTCGACCCACTCACGCGAGGGGGCCACCGGCACCAGGTCCGGCTCGGGGAAGTAGCGGTAGTCCTCGGCGTTGTCCTTGATGCGGCCGGCTGTCGTGGAGCCGTCCTCCTCGTGGAAGTGCCGGGTCTCCTGGACGATCGTGCCGCCGGAGGAGAGCACCGCGGCGTGCCGCTGGATCTCGAACCGGGCCGCACGCTCCACGGAGCGCAGGGAGTTGACGTTCTTGGTCTCCGAACGCGTACCGAACTTCTCGGTGCCGTTGGGGCGCAGCGAGAGGTTCACGTCGCAGCGCATCTGGCCCTGCTCCATGCGGGCCTCGGAGACGCCCAGCGCCTTGATGAGCTCGCGCAGCTCGGCAACGTACGCCTTGGCGACCTCGGGGGCCCGCTCGCCCGCGCCCTCGATGGGCTTGGTGACGATCTCGATGAGCGGGATACCGGCGCGGTTGTAGTCCAGGAGCGAGTGCCGGGCGCCGTGGATACGGCCGGTGGCACCACCGATGTGGGTGGACTTGCCGGTGTCCTCCTCCATGTGGGCGCGCTCGATGTGCACCCGGAAGATCTCCCCGTCCTCCAGCTGTACGTCGAGGTAACCGTCGAAGGCGATCGGCTCGTCGTACTGGGAGGTCTGGAAGTTCTTGGGCATGTCCGGATAGAAGTAGTTCTTCCGGGCGAAGCGGCACCACTCGGCGATGGAGCAGTTCAGCGCCAGGCCGATCTTGATCGCGGACTCGACGCCGATCGCGTTGACGACGGGCAGCGAGCCGGGCAGGCCCAGGCAGGTGGGGCAGGTCTGCGCATTGGCATCCGAGCCCAGGGTGGTGGAACACCCGCAGAACATCTTGGTCTTGGTGCCGAGCTCGACATGGACCTCAAGGCCCATGACGGGGTCGTACGTCGCGAGGGCGTCCTCGTACGACACCAGGTCAGTGACAGTCACGGTGAAACTTTCCCTCTCAGCCCAGCAGGACGTCGTCGTCGCCCAGGCGCTTCAGTTCGCGGTAGAGGATCGCCAGGCCGGTGACGATCGCCGCGGCCGAAACGGCGGCGTCGATCAGTCGGAGCGTGTCGTTCTCCTGACGGGCCAGCTTGGCCTGCTTCGCGACGCTGAGGGCGCCGAACGCGGTGCTGCCGATCGACAGATACAGGCCGCCCTTGGACTTCTTGAAGTTCTTGGCCTTCTTGGTCATGGCGCTCACAGTGCAGGTGCCTCCTCAAGCAGCGGGTGGCCCCACTTGGCGGTGAACGCGGCCTCGACCGCGGCACCGACCTTGTAGAGCCGGTCGTCGGCCATGGCAGGAGCGATGATCTGCAGGCCCACCGGCATCCCGTCCTCGGGGGCCAGGCCGCAGGGCAGCGACATCGCCGCGTTGCCTGCCAGGTTGGTGGGGATCGTGCACAGGTCGGCGAGGTACATCGCCATCGGGTCGTCGGCGCGCTCGCCGATCGGGAAGGCGGTGGTCGGCGTGGTCGGCGAAACGATCACATCGACCTGTTCGAAGGCCTTCTCGAAGTCGCGGGTGATCAGCGTCCGCACCTTCTGGGCGGAGCCGTAGTACGCGTCGTAGTAGCCGGAGCTGAGCGCGTACGTACCGAGGATGATCCGGCGCTTGACCTCGGGGCCGAAGCCGGCCTCACGGGTCAGGGCCGTGACGTCCTCGGCGGACTTGGTGCCGTCGTCGCCGACCCGCAGGCCGTACCGCATGGCGTCGAAGCGGGCCAGGTTGGAGGAGCACTCCGAGGGCGCGATGAGGTAGTACGCGGACAGCGCGAGGTCGAAGGACGGGCAGTCCAGCTCGACGATCTCGGCGCCCAGCTCCTTCATCAGCGCGACCGACTCGTCGAAGCGCTGGATGACACCGGCCTGGTAGCCCTCGCCGCGGAACTGCTTGACGACGCCGACGCGCATGCCCTCGACGCTGCCGTTGCGGGCCGCCTCGACGACCGCCGGGACCGGCGCGTCGATGGAGGTGGAGTCCAGCGGGTCGTGGCCGGCGATGACCTCGTGGAGCAGCGCCGCGTCCAGGACCGTACGGGCGCAGGGCCCGCCCTGGTCCAGGGAGCTGGAGAAGGCCACCATGCCGTAGCGGGAGACGCCGCCGTAGGTGGGCTTGACGCCGACCGTGCCGGTGACGGACGCGGGCTGGCGGATGGAGCCGCCGGTGTCCGTGCCGATGGCGAGCGGGGCCTCGTAGGAGGCGAGGGCGGCGCTGGAGCCGCCGCCGGAGCCGCCGGGGATCTTGGTCAGGTCCCAGGGGTTGCCGGTCGGCCCGTAGGCGCTGTTCTCCGTCGACGACCCCATGGCGAACTCGTCCATGTTGGTCTTGCCGAGGATGACGACGTCGGCAGCCTTGAGCTTCTTGGTGAGCGTCGCGTCGTACGGCGGCAGCCAGCCTTCGAGGATCTTCGAGCCGACGGTGGTGGGAATGCCCTCCGTCGTGAAGATGTCCTTGAGCGCGAGCGGGACACCGGCCAGCGGGCCGAGCTTCTCGCCGCGGGCCTTCTTCTCGTCCACGGCGCGGGCCTGGGCGAGCGCGCCCTCACGGTCGACGTGCAGGAAGGCGTGCACCTTCTCGTCGACGGCCTCGATGCGGGCCAGGTGGGCCTCGGTCACCTCGACGGCGGTGAGCTCGCCGGAGGCGATCTTCGCCGCGATCTCGGCGGCGGTGAGCTTGATCAGGTCTGCCATGTCGGTCACTCCTCCCCCAGGATCTGCGGCACCTTGAAACGCTGCTGCTCCTGGGCCGGGGCGCCGGAGAGCGCCTGCTCGGGGGTCAGCGACGGACGGACCTCGTCCGGCCGCATGACGTTGGTCAGGGGCAGCGGGTGGGAGGTCGGCGGTACGTCTTGATCGGCGACCTCGGAGACGCGGGCGACCGCGCCGATGATGTCGTCGAGCTGTCCGGCGAAGTGGTCGAGCTCTTCGGCCTTCAGCTCCAGACGTGCCAGCCGGGCGAGGTGAGCGACCTCCTCGCGCGTGATGCCAGGCATGCAGCGATCCTCTGGTGTTCTTGGCGGAGTGTTCCGGGCGGAATGTCCAGGCGGAGTCTTCTCGGCGAATGCTCCTGTGAACTTTTCCGGCCCAATCCTATGGCGTACGGAAGAGCTGCCGCGAAACCGTTTCGCCGGGAGCGGCCGCCGGCGCCGGACACGGACCGTTTCCAAGATCCCCCGACGCACACCGCGGCCCGCTAGGGAGCCTCCGGCGGGGAGGGCTCATCGCCGCCGTCCGGCACCTCCTCCGGCACCTCCTCCGGCACCTCCTCCGGCACCTCCTCCGCCGCGTCGTCCGGCACCTCCTCCGCCGCGTCGTCCGCCGCCTCGTCCGCCGCTCCGGGCTCGTCCGTCTCGTGGGACGGGGCGGGCTCGGAGGGGTCGTCGGGCCGGGTGGGCTCGTTGGGTTCGTCGGGCGAGGCGGGCTCGTCGGGCCGGGTGGGCTCGATGGGTTCGTCGGGCGAGGCGGGCTCGTCGGGCCGGATGGGCTCGATGGGTTCGTCGGGCGAGGCGGGCTCGTCGGATGCGCCGGACTCGACATGCGGGGTGGGCTCGTCGGATAAGCCGGGCCCGTCGGGCGGGCCGGGCACCGCGGACGGGCCGTTCGTACCGGACTCGACATGCGGAGCGGGCTCGATGGGCGCGTCGGCCGTATCGGGCTCGGGCTGCTCGGATGACGGTGCGTGCCCATCCTCGTTGGGCCGGTCCTCGGACGGGGGCGCCTGCGCGGGTTCTTCGGAGCGGGGACACGGGACGGCCGGTGGCCGGGTCAGTTCAAGACCTGTCCCGAAGGGCGCTCGGCGGCCTTCTCCGCCGCCAGGGCGGCCGTCTCCGATTCGCGCTGCCAGCCGCGTTCTCCGCGGGCTCTCAGCCAGGCCGTGGTTTCGTCCGGTGGCATCGCCGCGGCCACCAGCCAGCCCTGTACGGCGTCGCAGCCGAGGTCGCGCAGCCGTTCCCAGGTCTCGTCGTCCTCGACGCCCTCCGCGACGACCAGGAGGCCGAGGGAGTGGGCGAGGTCGAGGGTGCAGCGGACGATCTCCGCGTCCTCGGTGTCGACGGCCAGCCGGGCCACGAACGAGCGGTCGATCTTGAGCTCGCTGACCGGGAGGCGCCTCAGGTGGACGAGGGAGGAGTAGCCGGTGCCGAAGTCGTCGAGGGACATCTTGACGCCGTGCGCGGTGAGCCCGGCCAGGGTGTCCGCGGCCCGCTGCGGGTCCTCCAGGAGGACATGCTCGGTTATCTCCAGTTGGAGGGCGCCCGGGGGGACCCGGTGCCGGGCGAGCCGCGCGGCGACCGCTCCGGCGAAGCCCGGGGAGTGCACATCCCGTGGGGAGACATTGACGGCGACCGGCACCTCCAGGCCCATCGCGCGCCAGCGCGCCACCTGGGCGAGCGCGGTCTCCAGGACGTACTCCGTCAGCCGGGGCATCAGTCCGGAGGACTCGGCGATGGCGATGAACTCGTCCGGTGGCACCCGGCCGCGGTCCGGGTGCACCCAGCGGACCAGCGCCTCCAGTCCGGCGACATGCCCGTCGAAGCCGACCTTGGGCTGGTAGTGCAGTTCGACGTCGCCGGCGTCCAGGGCGCGGCGCAGATCGCCCAACAGGCCGAGCCGGTCGGGGGTGTTGCCGTCCCGCTTGGCCTCGTAGAGCTCGACACCGCTGCGGTCGCGCTTGGCCTGGTACATCGCCACATCGGCGCGGCGCAGCAGCCCCTCGGCGTCGAGGGCGTGGTCGGGGAAGACGGCGACCCCCGCGCTGGCTTCGAGCACGAGGGTCAGTCCGTCGAGGTCCAGCGGGGAGCCGAGGGCGGCGACCAGATTGCGGGCCGCCCGCTGGGAGCTGGTGAGGGAGTCGGTGGTGGGCAGCAGGACGGCGAACTCGTCGCCGCCGAGCCGCGCCGCCTCGGCACCGCGCGGGAGGGCGTGCCGCAGACGGTCGGCGATCTGCAGCAGCAGGCGGTCGCCGGCGAGGTGGCCGAGGGTGTCGTTGACGGAGCGGAAGCGGTCGAGGTCGATGAGGACCAGCGCCGAGCGGGCGCCGACGCGCTCGGCGTCGTCCAGGGCGGTCCAGGTGCGCTCCAGCAGCCACTGGCGGTTGGGCAGGCCCGTGAGCGGATCGCGCAGCTGCTCCTCGGCGCGGGCGCGGGCTATCCAGAGGGTGGAGTCCAGCGCGATGAGCGGGACCGCGAACAGCGGGAGCAGCAGGGGGGCGTGGATGGCGCAGACGGCGATCAGCGGGGAGATGCCGAGCAGCGCGATGCCGACGAGTGCCTGCCGGACCACGGCCGTTCGGGGGATGGCGGGCAGCTGGCCGGTGCGGGGGGTGAGGCTGACCCAGAGCAGACCGCGGCTGACGAAGAGGTAGCCGGCGGCGGTGACGACGACTTCGGGGAGGACGGCGAGGTTCCAGGACGGCGGGGCCCAGGGGTGGCGGACGCTGGAGACCACGCCGAACGCGGCGAGGCCGAGCGCCGCGGTGCCGAGGCCGAGGATGTCCACGGCACCGTGCACCACGGCCTGTCGCCAGCGGTGGCGCCGGGCGGCACCGACCAGAACGACCACGGAGAGGCTGACGAGGACGGCGGGCATCCAGCCGTACAACAGCAGAACGGCGAGCGCGAGGGCGGCGCCGGAGCCCGTGCCGCCCCACCAGCGGTCCCGGCCGAGGGCGACCAGGTGGCCGACGATGATGCCGGTGAGGATTGCCAGCGACCAGCCCACGGAGCCGCCGGGGAACAGTGCCTCACCCTCCCCGAGAGTCACGATGACGCCCGTGGCGAGCGCGAGGCCCGCCACGGTGACGATGGTCGCGGGCAGCGCGGGCACGACGAGCCGCCGGAGCCGCGACGCCGGAGCGGCGCTGTCGGTCGGTTTCATTCCGATCCCTCTCACAGCCGGCTGTGCCCGCGCCACGGCAGGCGCACTCCTCAACAGTAGGCCGCGGAAGGCCGCGACGGGCAGCGATCGACGACGGTTGCCCGAATGCGACCCGGCGTCGCGGATCAATCTGGTATGCGCCGATGAGGTGACACCTCACTCCTCCTCAGGTGGAGTGACAGCTACCGCTCGCGCTGCGTCAGGACCCTGCTCCAGCAGCACCGCGAAGCCATCATCGTCCAACACGGGGACCTTCAACTGCATGGCCTTGTCGTACTTCGAACCAGGGTTGTCGCCCACCACTACGAATCCGGTCTTCTTCGAAACGGAACCGGTCACCTTCGCTCCGAGGTTCTGGAGGGCCTCTTTCGCGCCATCTCTGGTGTGTGACTGAAGTGTGCCCGTTACGACGACGGTGACGCCTTCCAGTGGCCGCGGGCCCTCATCACCCGTTTGCTCCTCCTCCATTCGGACGCCCGCGGCCCGCCAGCTCTCGATGATTTGCTGGTGCCACTCCTCGGCGAACCACTGCTTCAGCGAGGCGGCGATCGTGGCCCCGACACCGTCGACGGCGGCCAGCTCCGTCTCGTCCGCCTCCCGGATGCGGTCGATCGAGCGGAACTCCCGCGCCAGCGCCTCGGCCGCCACCGGGCCCACATGCCGGATCGACAGACCGGTGATGATCCGGGCCAGCGGGCGCTGCTTGGCCGCCTGGATGTTCTCCAGCATGGCCAGGGCGTTCTTCTTCGGCTCGCCCTTCTGGTTGGCGAAGAAGGTGACGACCTTCTCCTCGCCGGTCTTCGGGTCCCGCTTGGGCAGACCGGAATCGGGGTCGAGGACGTAGGACTTGATGGGCAGCAGCTGTTCGATGGAAAGGCCGAAAAGATCGCCCTCGTCCTTCAGCGGCGGCTCCGCGGGCTCCAGCGGCTGGCTGAGTGCCGTCGCCGCGACATAGCCGAAGTTCTCGATGTCCAGACATTTGCGGCCGGCCAGGTAGAACAGCCGCTCACGGATCTGGGCGGGGCAGGCGCGGGCATTGGGGCACCGCAGGTCGATATCGCCTTCCTTGGCGGGCTGCAGCGCCGTCCCGCACTCGGGGCACTCGGCCGGCATCACGAACTCCCGCTCGCCGCCGTCCCGCAGATCGACGACCGGTCCCAGGATCTCCGGAATGACGTCGCCGGCCTTGCGGATCACGACGGTGTCCCCGATCAGCACCCCCTTGGCCTTGACCACGTCCTGGTTGTGCAGAGTGGCGAACTCCACCTCGGAGCCGGCCACCGTCACCGGCTCGACCACGGCATACGGCGTGACCCGTCCCGTACGGCCGACGCCGACGCGGATGTCGACCAGCTTGGTGTTGACCTCCTCCGGCGGGTACTTCCAGGCGATCGCCCAGCGCGGCGCCCGGGAGGTCGAGCCCAGCCGCCCCTGGAGCCGGATCTCGTCCAGCTTGACGACCACGCCGTCGATCTCGTGCTCGACGGCGGTACGGCGGGTCTCGGCATCGCCGTAATGGCCGATGAACTCCCGTACGGACTCCAGGGAGTCGACGACCCTGTTGTGCGTGGCCGTCGGCAGGCCCCACTCCTTGAGCAGGTCGTAGGCCTGCGACAGCCGGTCGATCTCCAGGCCGTCGCGGGCACCGATGCCATGGACGACCATGTGCAGCGGGCGGCTGGCGGTGATCTTGGGGTCCTTCTGGCGCAGCGAACCGGCCGCGGCGTTACGAGGGTTGGCGAACGGCGGCTTGCCGTCGGCCACCAGCCGCTCGTTGAGCGCGAGGAACTTCTCCATCGGGAAGAAGACCTCCCCGCGCACCTCGACCAGATCGGGGATCGTGTCGCCCTTCAGGCGGTGCGGGATCTCGGCGATCGTACGGACGTTGGGGGTGATGTCCTCGCCCGTACGGCCGTCGCCGCGGGTGGCGGCGCGGGTCAGCCGGCCCTGCTCGTAGGTGAGGTTGACGGCGAGACCGTCGACCTTCAGCTCGCACAGGAAGTGATACCCCGCGCTCTTGGGATCGCCGCCCAGCTCGCCGGCGATCCGCTCGGCCCAGCCCGCCAACTCCTCGTCGTCGAAGGCGTTGTCGAGCGAGAGCATCCGCTCGCGGTGCTCGACCTCGGTGAACTCCGTGGCGTAGGCCCCGGCGACCTTCTGGGTCGGGGAATCGGGGGTGCGCAGCTCGGGGTGCTCGTTCTCCAGGGCTTCCAGGGAGCGCAGCAGCTTGTCGAACTCCGCGTCACTGACGACCGGGGCGTCCTTCACGTAATACCGGAAGCGGTGCTCCTCGATCTGCTCAGCGAGCTGCGCGTGCTCCTCCCGCGCCGCTGCGGGCACCTTGGATTCCGCTGCGTGCTGTTCGCCAGCCACCGTCTTGTCCTCCCGTGGTCCTTGAGTGCGGTCACTCAGGGTTGTCTGCGAGTGATCTCGCCGCCCGGACGCAGTGGGCGAGAGCAGAGCGGGCATAAGCGGGCGAAGCGCCCGCCAGACCGCACGACGGAGTGATGACCACGGACTCGCTGAGAGTCCCCGGCGCCAGCCCCAGCCTGCGCCACAGCGTCCTGACACCCATGACGCTACCGGCAGGGTCTGACAATCGGCCGTCCACGCCCGGCACCACGCCCGCGAACAGCGTCGTACCGCCCTCGACGGCCTCCCCGATCGTCTCCTCCTCACGCTCGGTGAGCAGCGAGAAATCGAACGAGACGCCCGTGACACCGGCCCGCCGCAGCAGCCCGAAGGGCACCTCGGGCGCGCACGAGTGGACGACCACGGGGCCGCCCTCCGCCACCCCGACAAGATCACGCAGCGCGCCCTCGACGACCGCCCGGTCCACCGCCCGGTGGGTGCGGTAGCCGCTCGCCGTCTTCACCCGCCCCTGGAGCACCGCCGTCAACGACGGCTCGTCGAGCTGCAGCACGACCCGGGCGCCGGGGATCCGCCGCCGAACGTCCGCGAGATGGCCGCGCAGCCCCTCCGCCAGGGACGCCGCGAGATCCCGGCAGGCACCGGAGTCACCGACGGCCGCCTCGCCATTGCGCAGCTCCAGTGCGGCGGCCAGGGTCCACGGGCCGACCGCGGAGACCTTCAGCGGGCCCTCGTACCCCTGGGTGAACTCCTCCAGGGCGTCGAGATCCTCCCCGAGCCAGGAGTGCGCCCGCCGGGTGTCCCGGCCCGGCCGGTCACTGATCCGCCAGCCGCTGGGCTCCACATGGCCGTAGACCTCGACCAGCATTCCGAGGGTCCGGCCGATCATGTCGGCACCGGGCCCCCGGGCCGGGAGCTCCGGCAGATACGGGAAGGCCTCCAGCGATCCGGTGACGGTCCTGGCCGCCTCCCGCGCGTCACCGCCCGGCATCGATCCGATCCCGGTCGCCGCGCCCGCGGTCCACTTCTGCGTGCTGTTCTCGCTCACTCAGGCAGGGTATGCGCCGGTGGGCGGGGCAGGGTGCGGCAGGTGTGCGGGGCAGGGTGCTGCGGCAGGTGTGCGTGCGTGAGGCGGCGCGGAACGCCGCGGTCCGCCCGGCCCGGAGGCGTACGGCGGTCACCCTCCGGTGCGTACGCCCCACCACTCCAGGCGGGGTACGGCCCGCGGGCCGGGCCGTGGACGCCGCTCACGCCCGGGTGCGTAGGCCCATCCGACTCATGCCCGGGCGCGTATGTCCCTCCGGCTCACGCCCGGGTACGGATGCCCACCCGGCCGACCACCGCCGCGACGGCCAGTGCGCCCGCCGTCAGGGCGAAGGCGAAGGCCGCGCCCTGGTAGCCGTCGCCCGCCCCCGTCAGTACCGCGCCCATACCGGCGATGCCCACCAGCGAGCCGATCTGGCGGTTGGCATTGAGGGTGGCACTGCCGATATCGGTGTGTTCGCGGCCCGCGGCCGCCATCAGGACCCCGGTCAGCGCCGGGGAGCTGACCCCACCGCCGATGTTGGTGAGCGCGAGCACCACCGCGAGCGCCCAGTACGGCAGACCGGGTGCGAGGGTCAGGAACAGCAGGACGTAGCCCGCGGCCGAGAGCGCCAGAGAGGCGGTGAGCGCGGTCCGGTCGCCGATCCGCGGGCCGAACCGGGCGTAGAGCATGTTGCCGAACGGGAGGACCAGCACGGCCGGCAGCATCTGCAGCCCCGCCGTCACCGGACTCGCCCCGCGCGCGGTCTGGAGGAAGAGGCCGAGGACGAACAGCGCCCCGTAGAACGCGAAGTTGAAGAGGAAGCCGACCGCATTGGCCGCGGCGAAGCGGCGGTCGGCGAAGAGCGAGACCGGCAGGATCGGGGTGCGGACGGCCCGTTCACGGACGAGGAAGCCCGCCGCCGCGACCGCCGCGACCGCGAACGCCCCCAGGACCAGCGGTGCGGACCAGCCCCTCTCGGGCCCCTCGATGAGCGCGTAACTCAGCGCCCCGAGGGCCAGCAGGCCCAGGACATGCCCACTGCCGCCGAGCGCCGAGCCGCGGGCCGGGACCGCCGCGATCACCCGACGGGTCAGCAGCAACCCGGCAAGGCCGATGGGGAGGTTGACGAGGAAGATGCTGCGCCAGCCGAGCGTGCCGACCAGGAGGCCGCCGACGGTTGGCGCCAGCCCTACGGAGGTGGAGACGATCGCCGACCAGATGCCCAGGACCTTCGCCCGGCGCGCCGGTTCGGGGAAGGCGTGCATCAGCAGCGACAGCGAGCTCGGCATGAACAGCGCCGCGCCCACTCCCTGGACGAAGCGCGCCGCCACCAGGACCGCCCCGTTCGGCGCGACGGCGCCCAGCAGGGACGCGGCGGTGAACACGGCGAGCCCGACGAGATAGATCCGGCGGGCGCCGAACCGCTTCGCCAGCGATCCGGCGAGCAGCAGCAGTGCGGCGAAGGCGAGGACATAGCCGTCGACGACCCAGGTGAGGCCGGACATGGTCAGTCCGAGCCGGGTCCGCAGATCGCTCGCGGCGACGTTCATGATGCCGGTGTCCAGGCTCGCCATCACGAACCCGAGGGCCAGGACGAGGAGTTGGACACCGCCGCGGGACCGGCCCGGCGAGGGAGCGGGTGTCTGCGCCTGTCCCTGCCCCTGCCGCTGCCCCTGGGCGGGCGTCCCGGCCTCGTGCGCCGTCGCGTGCGACGCGGCTTTCTCAGTGATCATGATTTTAGTTAAAGCTGTAGCTATCCATCGGAGCAATAGTTACAGCTATAACTTTACTGAACGCATACGAAACGGCCGTGGCCCCGGAATGCGGTGTGCATCCCGGGGCCACGGCGGCGTGTTACTCCCACGAGCGGATCAGTCGCCCCTCCCCAGCGCCCTCAGCAGGCCATCGCGCAACGCGGCCCGCTCCTCGCGCGAAAGATGATCGAGCGGCGAGGCCGTACCCATCCGCCGCAGCAGATCGAGCCGCAACTCCCGCCCTGCATCGGTGAGTACGAGCTGCTTGGCCCGCCCGTCCAGAGGATGCGGCCGGCGCACGACCAGGCCCTGCTTCTCCAGCTTGGAGATGACATAGGTGACGTTCGGCGGCTCACAGCACAGCACCGCGGCCAGCTCCCGCGCCGTCTTCGGCTCGCCGAGCTCCTCCAGCGCCTTGGCCTGCGTCGGCGTCAGATCGAGCTCGGCGATCCGACCGCGCTGATGGGCGTCGAGCCGACGGCTCAGCTCCGTCACGAGCCCCCGGATCTCCCGGAACCCGCACCCCGCCGCCGCGGTCGACTTCGCTTCAATGGTCACTCATGCAGCGTACGTCGCCGCGGCAAAAGCAGCGCCGCACGTACGGAAGCTGTGGAAAACCGCCAAAGAGCCGGCCCGGCCCTCAGCGTCCGGGCCGCACCGACACATCGTTGATCTCCGCGTCCCGCGGCAGATCGATGGCCGTGAGGATGGCCGTCGCCACCGACTCCGGGTCGATCCAGCGGGACGGGTCGTACTCCTTGCCCTCCTGGCGGTGGGTACTCTCCTGCATCGGCGTGGCCGTACGCCCCGGATAGACCGAGGTGACCCGGACGCCGTTGTCGTGCTCCTCCGCCCGCAGCGAGTCGGCCAGCGCCTTCAGACCGTGCTTGCTCGCCGCGTACGCACCCCACTGGGCACGGGCGCTCAGCCCGGCACCGGAGTTCACGAAGACGACATGCCCCTGGGCGACCCGCACCAGCGGCAGCAAAAGACGGGTGAGTTCGGCAGGCGCGACCAGGTTGGCGGCGAGCTGCCGCTGCCAGGCCTTGGCCGGCAGATCGGCGACCGCGCCCAGCTCGATCACGCCCGCACTGTGCAGGAGGGAGTCGATACGGTCCGGCAGCGGCTGCTGCCCGAAGGCCCAGGACAGCTTCTCGGGGTTGGCGAGATCACCCACGAGCGTACGGGCGCCGGGGAACTCCGCGGCCAGCTCCTTCGCCCGGACCGCGTTGCGCGCCAGCAGCCACAGGTCCTCCCCGCGGTCCGCGAGCCGTCGTGCGACCGCCGCTCCGATGCCCGATCCTGCGCCCGTGATCAAGTGCGTACCCATGGGGCCGATCCTAACGAGCGGGGCGGCCGGACGCGGGGCCCGGCGGCTCAGGCCTGGAAGCCCGCCTTCTCCTCCAGGTAGGCCAGCGCACCGACGCCGTCCGCCGCGAAGAAGACCAGCTCGGTGAGGGGAAGCGGCAGGAAGCCCTCCGCCTCCATCCGCTGGAACTGCTCCTTCAATCCGTCGTAGAAACCAGCGGTGTTGAGCAGCACCACCGGCTTGCCGTGCATCCCGTGCTTGCGCAGCTCCAGGATCTCGGTGGCCTCGTCCAGGGTGCCCATACCACCAACCATGATCACGATGGCGTCGGCGCGCACCAGCATCTGCGCCTTCCGCTCGGCGAGGTCCTTGGTGACGACCATCTCATCGGCGCCTTCGCGCGCCTTGTGCGCCAGGAACTCCACGGAGACGCCGATCAGCTTCCCGCCGGCCTCCTGCACCCCGTCGGCCATGACCTTCATCAGGCCGGCGTCCGAACCGCCCCAGACCAGCGCATGCCCGCCGCGGCCGATGAGCTCGGCGAACTCACGGGCAGGGGTGACATAGCGGTCGTCGAGATCGGCGGCGGAGCAGAAAACGCAGATATTCATGCGGTCACCTTACGATCGGCCGGCCGGGCGGTTCGGTGCGGACCGCTCGGCCGGCCACGGCCTCCGGCTAGATCAGGCCCTGATCCAACATCGCCTCCGCGACCCGCTCGAAGCCGGCGATGTTGGCGCCGGCGACGTAGTCGCCCGGCAGCCCGAAGCGTTCCGCGGTCTCATAGCAGCGGTGATGGATCCCGCGCATGATGGCCGCCAGCTCGCCCTCCGTGCGGTCGAAGGCCCAGGCCTCGCGCGCGGAGTTCTGCCGCATCTCCAGCGCGCTGGTCGCCACACCGCCCGCGTTGGCGGCCTTACCGGGGCCGAAGGCCACACCGGCCGACTTGAGGAGCGTCACCGCCTCCGGTGTGGTCGGCATGTTGGCGCCCTCGGAGACCGCCTTGACGCCGTTGCGGACCAGGATCCGGGCGGCGTCAGCGTCCAGCTCGTTCTGGGTCGCCGACGGCAGCGCCACATCGCACGCGACATCCCACACCCGCCCACCGGGTACGTATGTGGCCGACACCCCGCGCCGCTCGGCGTACTCGCTGATCCGGCCGCGCTCGACCTCCTTGATCTGCCGCAGCAGGTCCAGATCGATGCCCTTCTCGTCGACGACATAGCCGCCGGAGTCCGAGCAGGTCAGCACGTTGGCGCCGAGCGCCTGCGCCTTCTGGATGGTGTAGATCGCGACATTGCCGGACCCGGAGACCACCACCTGCTGCCCGTCCAGCTCCTCACCGCGCTGCTTGAGCATCTCCTCGGTGAAGAGGACGTTGCCGTAACCGGTGGCCTCCGTACGGGCCTTGGAGCCGCCCCAGGCCAGCCCCTTGCCGGTGAGCACACCGGCCTCCCAGCGGTTGGTGATACGCCGGTACTGGCCGAAGAGAAAACCGATCTCCCGGCCGCCGACGCCGATATCGCCGGCCGGTACGTCCGTGTGCTCGCCGAGATGACGGTGCAGCTCCGTCATGAACGACTGGCAGAATCGCATGACTTCGGCGTCCGACTTACCGTGCGGATCGAAATCGCTGCCACCCTTACCGCCGCCGATGTTCAGCCCGGTAAGGGAATTCTTGAAGATTTGTTCGAAACCGAGGAACTTGACGATCCCCAGGTTCACGGACGAGTGGAAACGCAGACCGCCCTTGTACGGACCGAGCGCGCTGTTGAATTCCACCCGGAAACCGCGGTTGATGTGAATCGCCCCGGAATCGTCCTGCCAGGGGACCCGGAACATGATCTGCCGTTCCGGCTCACAGATCCGCTCCAGGATCTTCGCCTCCGCGAACTCCGGGCGGGCCGCCAGCATCGGGGCCAGCGTCTCCAGCACCTCCAGTGCCGCCTGGTGGAACTCGGGCTCCCCGGGATTCCGCCGGACCAGCTCGGCGTACAGGGCTGTCGCCGGCCCGGCCGTATGAATACCGGGCTTGACCTCAGATTGAACAGTCGACATTGACTTCCGTTCCCTTCGTGGCCGCGGAAAGGCCGCCTGCGGTCCGGACCCTGACGAGTCCTCACAAGGCCTACAACTCCTTGCCAGTGCTTGTCGTCACCATTTCCCGGTCCGACAGCCGCCGACGTTCCTTCGCTTTGTCGACCCTATTTGGCGGCACCCCGCTGATCGACTGTGGGATATACGACACGTCGTTCCCGTACGCAATCGCCCGACTCCTGCGTTCCGCCCTTCCCCGCCGCATGCCCGCAGGTCAGCGCACCGGTGACGGCTGCCGCACACCGGTCGTCCGCACCGCACGCTGTGCGGGACCTCACAGTTGACCAGCCGTTTTCCCGTCGTTGCGCGCGGCCCCTGCGCGCCGGCGCGCAACGCCCGGGTCACCCGTCAGGCACCCGAGTGCTGCGCCCGCGGCATCTGACGCCGCTGCCGCCCCCGGCCGTTCCTCAGCTCCCCGCCCCGGCCGTCGCGGCAGCGGCCGCGCCCCTCCCCGCGTCCGCCCCGCCCGCCTCAGCGGGGCGCTCGGCCTCGGCTTCGACCAGGACCTCGACCTCGGCTTCGGCTTCGGCTTCGGCCTTGACCATCTTCTCCATCGGGTCGGCGCAGCTGCCCCCGGCGATGAGCATCGCCGCCAGGACGGCCACCACGGTCAGTACCGTGCCCAGCCAGACCATGGTGTGCACCGGCACGGTGTAGGCACCGACGACCTTGACCACGCACTCGGTCAGCAGCGCCGTCCCCCATATCGCCGAGAACCGCCGCTCGGCCCGCCGGAACCGCTCCGAACCGGTTATCAGCCGGTCCCAGGCGGCGTTGCCGGCCGCGCTCCCCTTGGTGACCCACGGCTTGAGCCCCGCCGTCATCAGCGGCCGCTTCGTCCGCACGGAGAGGAGGATCGCGATCCCGACCACGCTGCTCACACCGCTGTCCTTGGCCATCATCAGCCGTGGATCACCGGCCACCGCGCTCAGCGCCAGGCCCACCGCATTGACGGCCAGCATCAGCAGTGCGAGGCCGTTGACACTGCGGCTGCTGACCAGGTCCCACACCGTCCGCAGCGCCGGCACCACGCTGCTCCAGCCCAGTGCGGCCACCGTGCTGAAGCCGAAGCCGTCGCTGAGGACGTAGTACAAGGCCACCGGGATGCCCGCGTCCACGATCAGCGGCGCAAGGCTCTTCAGCAGCGGATTGCCGCGCTCCCCCTCGGCCACCGGCCCGCTCCGACTCACGGCGTACTCCCCCACGTTGCTGTGCGCTGCTGCTCTCCGCGCTGCTCTCTGCGCCGCAATCAGCTTGGTGCACAGCCGTGGCCGGCAACAGTTTCACCTGTCCCGGGATCGCCATGACATTTGTCAGTTCGGCCCGACACGCTGACCGGCCGGGAGCCGTACTGCTGTCAGGTCGGCGCGACGCACCGTAGTGGCTCGCACCTCCCCCGGAACACCTCCGGGGCGCCCGCCTATGCCTCGGCGCGCACCGCCCGCTCCGTGGTGGCGATGGTGGCCGAGCCGACCACGCGGGTGCCGTCGTAGAGGACGATCGCCTGGCCGGGGGCCACACCGCGGACGGGCTCGGTGAAGGACACCTGGAGCTCGGCGTCGCCGATCAGCTCGGCGGTGACCTCGGTCTCGCCGCCGTGGGCGCGGAGCTGGGCCGTGTACGTCGCGGGACCGGCCGTCGGGGGGCGGCCGCACCAGCGGGGGCGGATCGCGGTCAGCGCCATGACGTCGAGGGAGGCGGCGGGGCCGACGGTGACGGTGTTGTCGACCGGGGAGATGTCGAGGACATAGCGCGGCTTGCCGTCGGCGGCCGGGTGGCCGATGCGCAGGCCCTTGCGCTGGCCGATGGTGAAGCCGTACGCGCCCTCGTGCGTACCGAGGCGGTTGCCGGACTCGTCGACGATGTCGCCGGGGGCCGTGCCGAGCCGCTTGGCCAGGAAGCCCTGGGTGTCGCCGTCGGCGATGAAGCAGATGTCGTGGCTGTCCGGCTTCTTGGCGACGAACAGACCGCGGCGGGCGGCCTCTTCGCGGATCTCCGCCTTGGTGGTGAGGGTGTCGCCTAGCGGGAACATGGCGTGCGCGAGCTGGCGGTCGTCGAGGACACCGAGGACGTACGACTGGTCCTTGGCCATGTCGGAGGCGCGGTGCAGCTCGCGGGTGCCGTCCTCGCGCAGGACGACCGTGGCGTAGTGGCCGGTGCAGACGGCGTCGAAGCCGAGCGCCAGGGCCTTGTCCAGGAGCGCTGCGAACTTGATCTTCTCGTTGCAGCGCAGGCAGGGGTTCGGGGTGCGCCCGGCCTCGTACTCCGCGATGAAGTCGTCGACGACGTCCTCACGGAAGCGTTCGGCGAGGTCCCAGACGTAGAAGGGGATACCGATGACGTCGGCGGCGCGGCGGGCGTCGTGGGAGTCCTCGATCGTGCAGCAGCCGCGGGCGCCGGTGCGGAACGACTTCGGGTTCTCGGAGAGCGCGAGATGCACACCGGTCACGTCATGGCCGGCCTCGGCGGCGCGGGCGGCGGCAACGGCGGAGTCGACGCCGCCGGACATGGCGGCGAGTACGCGGAGGCGGCGGGGAGCGTCATCAGTCATAGCCAGTCCAGAGTAGACGGAACCGCCGACAGGGCCGAAAGCGTTATGCAGCGCATGGGGAACAGGGACGGGGAGAAGGGCGGCGGCCAGGAGGCCACACCCGCCATCACGCGGCGCAGGGCCTTGTGGATCGGGGGTGGTGGTGCGGTCGCCGCCGGGACCGCGGCGTTCGCGGGGCGCGATGTGCTGGCGCAGTGGTGGTGGCGGCTGCCGGGGAACGACAAGCCACGCAAGGCCGGCGCCGTGGATCACCGGGGCGCGCAGTGGGTGGCGGCGTCCCCGGAGAACTACCGGCGGGCGGACCGGCCGGCGGATTACGGGATCGACCGGGTGGTCATCCATGTCGTCCAGGGAAGCTATGCGACCGCGCTGGACGTCTTCCAGGACCCGGATCACGAGGCCGGCGCGCACTACGTCGTCCGCAAGGACGGGCATGTCGCGCAGCTGATCCGCGAGCTGGACGTGGCGTTCCACGCGGGCAACCGCGGCTACAACGAGCGGAGCATCGGGATCGAGCACGAGGGGTTCGTGGACCGCCCGGAGTCGTTCACGGATGCCATGTACGCGTCGTCGGCGCGGCTGACGGCAGGCATCTGCCGGCGGCACGGCTTCCCGGCCGACCGGGAGCACCTCGTGGGGCATGTGGAGGTGCCGGGGACGGATCACACCGATCCGGGGCCGCACTGGGACTGGGACCGCTATCTGCGGCTCGTACGGGCCGAGCTGCGCAAGCCCGTACGGGCGGGTGAGAGCCCGCCCGTACAGCCCGGGCGGAAGACCTGAGGCGCACGGGCCCCGGCGCCGGGCGCCACGGCCCACGCCACCCCTCGGACAGGCCCTCGGCCACCCCCTGGCTCAGGCCCGCACTCCTGACTCAGGGCCGTACTCCTGGCTCAGGCCCGCACTCCTAGCTCAGGCCCGCGCTCCGTGCCCGTTCGACGACCGGCCCGATGGCCTCGGCCAGGGCCGCCACGTCCTCCGCTGTGGAGGTGTGCCCCAGGGAGAACCGCAGAGTGCCGCGGGCGAGGTCCGGGGACATGCCGGTGGCCAGCAGGACATGGCTGGGCTGGGCGACGCCGGCGGTGCAGGCGGAGCCCGTGGAGCAGGCGATGCCCTGGGCGTCCAGGAGGAGCAGGAGGGAGTCGCCCTCGCAGCCGGGGAAGGAGAAGTGGGCGTTGGCGGGGAGCCGGCCGGCGGGGTCCGGGTCGCCGCCGAGGACGGCGTCGGGGGCGGCGGCGCGGACGGCCTTGACCAGGTCGTCGCGGAGCGCGCCGATGTCGCGGGCGAAGTCCTCGCGGTGGGCGACGGCATGGCGGCCGGCGGCGGCGAAGGCGGCGATGGCCGGGGTGTCGAGGGTGCCGGAGCGGACGTGCCGCTCCTGGCCGCCGCCGTGCAGCACCGGCACCGGGGCGTACTCGCGGCCCAGCAACAGCGCGCCGATGCCGTACGGTCCGCCGATCTTGTGGCCGGAGACCGTCATCGCGGCGAGCCCGGAGGCGGCGAAGTCGACCTCCAGCTGACCGATGGCCTGCACCGCGTCGGCATGCAGCGGAATGTCGAACTCCGCGGCGACATCGGCCAGTTCACGCACCGGCTGGATGGTACCGATCTCGTTGTTGGCCCACATGACCGTGGCGAGCGCGACATCGGCGGGGTTTTGGGCAAGGGCCGCGCGCAGCCCCTCGGCGTGCACCCGGCCGTAGCTGTCGACCGGCAGCCACTCGACGCGGGCGCCTTCGTGCTCGGCGAGCCACTCCACGGCGTCGAGGACCGCATGGTGCTCGACGGGGCTGGCGAGGACGCGGGTACGGGCCGGGTCGGCGGCCCGGCGCGCCCAGTACAGGCCCTTGACCGCGAGGTTGTCGGCCTCGGTGCCGCCCGCGGTGAAGACGATCTCGCTCGGGCGTGCGCCGAGCGAGACGGCGAGGGACTCGCGCGCCTCCTCGACGGTACGCCGGGCCCGCCGGCCGTCGGCGTGCAGCGAGGACGCATTGCCGGTGACGGTCAGCTGGGCGGTCATCGCCTGCACCGCCTCCGGGAGCATCGGGGTGGTGGCGGCGTGGTCGAGGTAAACCATGGTGCGCACGATTCTACGAGCTGGCGCGGTCGGCTCCGGGGGCGCATACGCAGCGCGCGGGAGCGCCGTACGCCGGGGAGCGAGCAGGCAGCCCACCGGCCGGCTTTCCCTGGCGGCCCATAGGCCGGCCCGTCCCGCCCTCGACGCCCGCCCCCTCGACACCTCTGTAAGGAGTCACTAGCCTGACACTCATGACACAGTGGCTTCTGGACCAGACATTCCGCAGCACGTCGGGCGACGAGGTGCGGTGGGCCGTGCTCGGGGAAGGGCAGACGGACGCACCGGCGGTGGTCCTGCTGCACGGGACGCCCTTCTCGTCGTACGTCTGGCGGGGTGTCGCCCGCGCCCTCGCCGCACGGCACCGGGTGTTCGTCTGGGACATGCCGGGCTACGGCGCCTCGGGGAAGCACGCCGACCAGGACGTCTCACTCGGCGCCCAGGCCCGTGTCTTCACGGAGCTGCTCACCCACTGGGGCCTGGCCACGGAGGCGGCCCGGCCGGCCGTGGTCGCGCATGACTTCGGCGGCTGTGTCGCCCTGCGGGCACATCTGCTGCACGGTGCGCGCTATGCGCGGCTGGCACTCGTCGACCCGGTGGCGCTGGCCCCCTGGGGCTCGCCCACGTACCGGCTGCTGGGCGCACACCCCGAGGTGTTCGGACAGCTGCCGCGGGACCTCCACCGCGCGCTGGTGCGGGAGTACGTCTCCTCCGCGAGCCACGCCGGCCTGCACCCGGCGGTCCTCGACCGGCTGGTCGAACCGTGGTGCACGGACGAGGGCCGGCCGGCCTTCTACCGCCAGATCGCCCAGAACGACCAGCGCTTCACGGACGAGATCGAAGGCCGCTACGGCGAGCTCGCCCTGCCGACCCTGATCTGCTGGGGCACCCAGGACACCTGGATCCCACCCACCAAGGGCCACGAACTGGCCGCCCGCATCCCCGGCTCCCGTCTCCACCTGATCGAGCACGCGGGCCATCTGGTCCAGGAGGACGCACCGGCGGAACTCGGGGCGGTGTTGGGGGAGTTCGTGGCGGGTGGTGGGTGAGGCTGGGGCCTCCTTCCCGTGGCAGTGTCACTTGGTGAGGGGACTGCCGGTCGCCCGGTCGCCCGCACCGGGGCGCCGTTCCCGGACGGTGGGCCCGCGCAGGCGGTCCATCTCCCGCCATTCCGGTCGCAGCCCGGCCAGGTTCGTCGTGAGGAAGTACGCCGCCCCGCCGAGCAGCAGAACCGGCGCCAGGCCGAAGGAGGTCACCGCCGCCCCGGCGATCAGTCCGCCGAGCGGGATTCCGGCCCAGGCCAGCGCATCGCCCAGGGCATTGACCCGCCCCAGCAGCCGACGGGGTACCCGCTCGAAGGAGAGCGCCGCGAGGATCGGGTTGAGGAAGCCCGCGCCGAACCCGCCGGCGGCGAACACGAGGAGCACCGCCCACATCGGCGCGTGGGAAGCAAGGATCAGGAACTTCGGCGCCCCGGCGAGCAGGAACCCGGCGAAGAACACCACCCGGCGCCGCATTCTGTGTGCGATCGCCGCAGCGACCAGGCTGCCGGCGACGGCGGCCGCTCCCCCCACGGTGCCGTTCAGGCCGATCACGGCCGGCCCGTGGCCGGACTCTGCGGCCCACACCGGAACGAGCACCGTGGTGAACGCCGTGTCCAGCAGGTTGGTGACCCCGACCATGACGACGAGGGTGAGGAGCAGCGGCTCACTGCGCAGGAACCGGCAGCCCGCGCCGAACCGCCGCCAGTAACCCGGCTCCACCTCCCCCGGAGAAAGCGGGGCTTCCTCGCTCGTCCGCCCCATACCGCGCGGCAGCGTCAGGGCGATGATCAGCGATCCCAGCACGAAGCATGCCGCGTTGACGGCCAGTCCCGTCAGCGGCCCCAGCAGCGCCACCAGGGAGCCACCAACCGCGGGGCCGAGGGTGGCCGCGAGCCGCTCGGTGACACCAGACAGGCCGGTGGCCCGCTCCAGCGGCACCCGGCCGCGCTCGGCCGCCTCCGGGACCATGACCTCCTTGGCCAGGTCACCGGGGCCGCGCGCGGCACCGATCAGCGCGACCAGCGGCAGCAGCAGTGGCAGGGACAGCAGGTCCAGGGCATGGAGCAGCGGAACGGCACCAGCGGCGGCCGCGCTGACCAGGTCGGTGGACCAGGAGATGACCCGAGGACCGGCCCGGTCCACCAGGGGACCGGTGAGCGCCTTCACGACGACGTAGGGCGCCATCTCGCAGAAGGCCACCAGCCCGGTCCGGGTGGCGCTGTGCGTGGTGACGAGCACGAACCAGGGCAGCGCGATGGCCGAAATCCGGGTGCCAGTCAACGAAACCGCCATCGCCGCGAGCAACCCGCCCAGCGGCCGTAAGGCCCGTCTGCCGGATATGCCGTCGTCGCCCAGGGCGTCGTCCGTCACGCGGTCTCCGCTCCTGTCGCTCCCTCAGAACCGGGACGGCCGGCCGGCGCGGAGGGCTCTCCCGGCTCCGGCAGGACGTACGTGATCACGGAGACCCGCTCGGCACCCTCGGGTGCCTCGGCCACCCCCTCCGGCGTATCCCGCCGGTAGCGGGAGACGACTTCCCGCAACTCGTCCTGCAGTGCCGCCGCTTCCGCGGGCGTGAGCCGCAGCGGCCGGTCGCTCATGTCGAAGGTGTCCCGCCAGGCGCGGGGCATCGTCTGGAGCTCGTTGAGCGTGCGTTGGGTGCGCAGGGTGTAGGTGGCCGCGACGGACTGCAGATAGGCCATGGCGGCGTCGGGCTCCCTCTCGGCCAGGTCCGGGTCGTTGAACGACGTGGACTGATGCACCGGGCGCCACCAGCGCTCTCGTGCCTTCCCGCGCTCGGCGTCCTCCTCGACGAAGCCCGCCGCACCCAGCTGACGCAGGTGGTAGCTGGCCGTGCCCGAATTGACGCCCAGCCGCTCCGCGAGCCGGGTGGCCGTCGACGGGCCGTGCTTCCGCAGCAGCCCGACCAACTGCAGGCGGAGCGGGTGCGCCAGGGCACGCAACCCCTTCGAGTCCAGGACGGCCGCGGTCGTCCCGGAGTCCGGGCCGGGTGGCTTCTCATGGGAGTCGGTCATGCCGCGCAGCCTAAACCGCAAACAGTTCTTTGCAAAGAAGTCTTCGCAAAGAACTGTTTGCGGATCGCCGCTCGCCAATCCCTCTCAACCACCCGCCCCGTCAATCGACTTGGGCGTGCCAGGGCGGGCGGCCCTCCTACGGACCAATACGCCGCGCGAGTTCGCGGACCGCTGTGGCTGCCTCGGTGATGGCGGGTGGCGAGGGTGTCGGCAGGGCCTCGGGGGAGGTGAGGGATTCCAGGGTTGCGCGGAGGCGGTGGAGGTCGGTGGGGGGGAGGTGGGTCGTGGGGGTGAAGTCGGCCAGTGTGGTGGTGAGTTCGGATTCGAGGGTGTCCAGGGCCTGGAGGGGGGCGGGCAGGTCGGAGGGGGCCCGGCCGGGGTCCTCGTCGGTGGGCTGGAGGCGTAGTTGGTCGGTCAGGGTGCGGATGGCCGCGGTCAGGTCGCGCAGGGTCGTGCCGGTGTGTGCGGTGTCCGCGGTGCGGGAGGGGCCGGGCCGGTGGGGGCCGGCCGTCGGCGTTCCCGTCTTGTCCCGTAGCAGCGCACGGAGGGTGCGGGCCTCCGGGGTGCCGAACGCCTCGTGGACGGCGAGCGCTTCGCGCCAGTGCGCCTGGGCGCCCTGTTTGCGGCCCAGGGCGGTCTCGGCGTGGCCCAGTGCGGTCAGTGCGTCGGCGCGCCACCGTTCGCCGCCCGGCACCAGCAGCCGTTTCGCCGCGTCCTCGGCGGCGGTCACCGCTTCGCCGGGCCGGATCAGGGCGACCATCGCCTCGGCCGTCCGGCAGCGGGTGCGTCCCGCCCACAGACGCTGCCGGTCCTCCTCGAAGAGGGGCAGCGCCTGGAAGAGTTCACGGAGCGCGTCTGCGTGCCTGCCGGCCGCCGACAGCGCTTCGGACAGGGCGTACCGGCCGTGTGCGAGCCGGGCGGTGCCGTCGGCGAGCCGGCGGTGGAGTGCCACGCTCCGCTCGGCGAACAGGACGGCGTCGCCGCTGTTGCCTGCCGCCGCCCAGAGCCGGGCCAGCGCGGCGAGCGCATCGGCCTCGCCCAGCTGGTCGTTGCGGCGGCGGCACTGTTCCCAGGCCGCGGTGAGATGCCGCTCCGCGGTGTCGTGCTGCCCCTGGTGGAGGGCGATGAGGCCGCGCGCATACGGTGCGCGGAACCTCGTCAGAGGGTCGCCGCAGCGGCCGGCCAGCTGCTCCGCGCGCCGCGCCTCGGGCTCCGCCTCGGCGCACTTGCCCAGCGTGAGGTACGCCTCGGCGAGCGCGACCCGGGCCCGGCCCTCCGCCCGTGCGTCGCCGTCCCGGGCGGCCCGCGCCGCCACCGTCCGGGCGGCCGGTTCGTACGCGGCGGACAGCGCCCCGCAATCCGCCGTCACCTGGGCGAGCAGAAGGAGATCGGCGGCCTGGCGGACGATCCCCGGTGTGCGCAGCGCGGCCCGGCGGACGAGCGCGAGCAGCCCAGGGGTCTCCTCGGCCCAGACGGCCAGGGCCTCGGCCCGGTCCTTCGTGGTGGGCAGGGGGCCGGCGTCGGGGACGCAGACGAGGTCATGGAGCATCCGGTCGCCCGGACACCGGAGGGCGTGCACCTGCCGGCCCAGGGCCAGATACCAGGTCAGCAGCCGGGTCAGGGCCTCGTCGCGCGCCGCCTCGGGCAGCTCGTGAGCGGCGGACCGGCAGGCGAGGCGCCGCAGTTGGCCCGTATAGCGGTAGTGGTCTGAGCCCGCCTTATAGCGGTAGTGGCCGGAGCCCGCCTTACGGAGCGCGCCGACGGCCAGCAGCTCGTCCAGCAGGGCGCGGGTCCGCTGTGCCGTGGCATCGAGCAGTACGGCCGCGGCGCCGGACGAGAAGGCGGCGGACGAGGCCTCGGCGGTGTCCGTCACGGCGAGCAGACGGAAGGCCCGCCGCGCCTGCGGGGAGAGTTGCGCGTCGAGCCACCGGAGCGTCGGGGGGCCGGGGTCGGTGAACAGCTCCTGCGCCTCGGCAGGGGTCAGCCCGGCCAGCTCGACGGCTTCGGTGGGCGGGGGAAGCGGCGGGCACCCACGGCCGGTGAGCAGCACGGCGCCGCCCCGGCCTCCGGGCTTGCCCGTGTGACCGGGGAGCAGGAGGGCCAGGTCCGCCGCGTCGGACTCATCGGACTCATCGGACGCGTCGGACGCATCGGCGTCGGGTGCGTCGTCCAGCACGATGAGGACGCGGCGTTCGGCCAGCAGCGAGCGGTAGAGGGCCGCCCGGGCGTCGCGCCACAGGGGGATGCGGCCGGCCGGCACGCCCAGCGCACGCAGCAGCGCTTCGAGGGCGCCGGTCGCCGTCACCCGCTCCCCCGCCTCGTCGGCGCTGCCGCGCAGATCCAGGAACAGCTGTCCGTCCGGGAACCGCTCCGCGACCTCATGCGCGGCCCGCAGCGCGAGGGCCGTCTTGCCGGCCCCGGCCGGCCCGTGGACGAAACGGCAGGCCGGGGCCTCGCTCGTGCCGCCCGTCAGTCCGGCGGCCAGCCGGGAGAGCTGCCCGCTCCGCCCGGCGAACGGCTCCGGCGCGGGCGGCAGGGCCACCGCGTCGGCCCGGGGCCCGGCCTGACCGGGCGCGGGCTCCTCGGCAAGGGGGCGGTAGATCTCGTCCAGGAGATCGCTGCGCCAGCGTTCCAGCCGGGCCCGCCAGTCCGCGGCGAAGGGCCCCGGCAGCCCGGCGAGCGGCTCGCCGTCCCACAACGCCAGTGCCTCGTCGCGCAGTCGGCGGGCCGCGGCCGGCTCCACGGCGCGGCGGGCCCGGTCGACCAGCTGCTCGGCCCGGTCGAGATCGACGTCGAGGACGGGCGCACTGCCGTCGGGGCGGCGCAGGGCATAGCCCCCGTCCTGCTCCCTGACCAGGAGGTCCGCGTCGCCGGTGGTCGCCCCGGTGTCGGCGCCGAGCGCCGTGTTCAGCCGGCTGGCGCAGGCATACAGCGACGAGAGTGCGGTGGGCGGCGGCCGGTCGCCCCAGAGGTCGGGCAGCAGCTCGATCGCGCTCGCGGCGTGCCCCGGCCGCAGCAACAGGGCGGCCAGCAGCGCCCGTTCCTCCGGACCGCCCAGTGCGAGCGGCGTCGCACCGCGCCAGGCACGCACCGGACCGAGGACGCCGAAGCGCGGCGGCGGCGGGGGCGGGGGCGTGGGACGGCGCTGCGGGGGCACCACGGGGTCCGTCTGCTCCGGCACCACACCCCCCATCCGCTCCAGCACCGGACTGGCCAGCACCGCGAAGGCCCGCGCCGACGCCTGCAGCCGCAGCTCCCCCTCCTCGTCCCCCATCAGGACCGGGAAGTCCGGCAGCCGTCCCATGTACGGCTCCAGGGACCGGCCGACCGCCTCGACGACCTCCACGGCCTGTTCGGCGCCGAGTCCGCTGAACAGCAGCTCCCGTACGCCGGGCCGGAAGTCGTAGACGGGCTGGACGAGTTGGCCCGGTGGCGGCGCTCCCAGGGCACGGTCCAGGGTGTGCGCGGCGGCCGCGCCCCGTGCCTGGTCGGTGCGCTCCAGCAGGCCGCCGAGCAGGATCTCCGCGACATGGGTGGGCCCGGCGTCCCGCATCGTGGCGGCGCGTACCAGCTGCATCAGGGGTGTGGTCAGGGGACGGATGGCGGAGAGGCGGACGGCGAGACGGTAGGCCTCGGGGGAGAAGGCTCCCCGGAAGTGGGCCAGCAACTCCTCGGCCGTGCCGTGTGGTGCGGCAGGCCGCGCCGACGCGGGGGGCGCCTCGTCCAGCAGCACCGTTTCGATCAGATGCGGCACTCCGGGGCGGGTGAGCAGCCCGGCCCACTGCTCCAGCGCGGAGGCGGTCGGATGCAGCACGGGCAGCGCGAGGAGGCCGTCCGCCTCCGGATCGCGCTCACCGCTCAGCCCATCGCAGACGATGAGCCGTCCGAGGGGGTCGAACTCGCCCGGTGCGGCGAGGAGCCGGGGCCGTGCGTCCAGGGCGGTGCCGCGCCACAGCCGCCGGGGCAGTGGGTTCAGTACGGCCAGCGGGCCGCCACGGCCCCAGGCGGCGAGGGCGCGTACGGCCTGCGGGCTGCGCCATCCCGGGCTCGTACCGTCGGTCAGCAGGAAGGTCACCGCCGCGCCCGCGGACCGCCGGCGCCCCGCCGGGCCGCTCGGGTCCTGGGGGTCGACCGGAAGGATGCGGACGGAGCGGAAGACCGTGCTCCGGGCGAGCAGCGCGCGCAGCTCGGCCGCGAGCGGCCCCCAGACCTGCATGGACGGCGAGCAGTCCACGAGCAGCACGGCCGACCAGCGCCGCTCCTGGTCCGGGCGGGAGACGACATCGAGGAAACCGGTCTCGGCGGCGAGGCGGACGGTGGCCTCGATATCGGTGACGGTGCGGTGCGGGTGGTCGCGGGACCTGCGCAACGGGCGCAGCGCCCGGCCCAGTTGCTGGGCGTCGGGCAGCGCTCGCCCGCCGGGGACCCGCGCGGTACGGGCCCGCTCCGCGCCCGGCGCACCGCCCTGACTCCCCATGGCGTACAGCGCGCGACGCGGCGGAACGGTGGGCGTCAGCGGGTCGCAGGGCCCGGACGGAGGCTCGTCGTCGGGTGCGGCCGTGTCGCCGGGACCGGTGGTGGGGGCGGGGTCGGTGAGGTCGGTGAGGTCGGTGCCCTCGCCAGGGCCGCGCGGCAGGTCCGCGTGATCCGAGGGCTCGGCAGGGCCGGCGGGGCCTGCTCGATCGGCGACCGCATCGGCAGCATCGGCCGTATCCACAGCCCCGGCCCCGGACCGCCCGTCGGACGAACCGCCGGCCCCGGCGCCTTCCCCCCGCGCACCCTCGGGCCCTTCGCGCCCCGCTGCCTCCTCAGCCCCCTCGGCCCCGGCACCGCTCCCACTCCCCGTCCCACCCACACGCTCCCCCGACTCCCCCGGCTCCCCCGGCGCCTCGGCCGCCGTACGCCCCTCCATCGCCCTCGACAGCCACAGCACATCGAGGAGTTCCGTGGCCCCGAGGTCGTAGCCGGCGGCCGACATCGCCTGTCGCAGTCGGTCGATCATGGCGACATGGACTCGTCGAGGCGGTGCAGCACGGCGGCGAGGAGCTCTTCCTTGGTGAGGTCGGCGCCGCTGATGCGCAGGTGGACCGCGGCCAACAGCTGGTCGGTGGCGAGTGTCTGGGTCTTCGCACGCTGGTGGAAGGCCTCGATGAGGTCCTCCGCCGCGGCGACCGCATGCTCGCCCAGGTTGTGCTCGATGATCTTCCGCAGCCGGTCGCCGGTCGGCTCCGGCAGATCCAGCCGTACGCAGCGGCGCAGGAAGGCGGGCGGGAAGTCGCGTTCGCCGTTGCTGGTCATGATGACGACCGGGAAGTGGGTGCAGCGGACCACTCCGCGGTGGACCGCGACCCGCTCCCGGCTTCCGCTCAGCAGGACCTGGACCTCCTGCTGGTGCTCGGGCAGCCGGGCCAGCTCCGGGATCTCGAACTCGCCCTCCTCCAGCACGACCAGCAGGTGGTTGGGCAGATCGATATCGGCCTTGTCGAGTTCGTCGACGAGCAGGACGCGGGGGCGGCCGGCCGCCAGTGCGCTGCCGAGCGGGCCGAGGCGCAGGTACTGTCCGATGTCGCCGGCCGCGGTGGCGCGCCGGGCCCGGGGGCGGCGCGCGGAGCCGTGCGGGGTCTCGCGCTCACGGCGCAGTGAGGCCTCCCGGAGGCGGCCCACGGCGTCGTAGCGGTAGAGGGCGTCCTGGAGCGTGGAGCGGCTGTTGACCGACCAGCGCAGTACCTCACCGAGCCCGAGTTCCTCGGCGACGGCGCGGGCCAGCGAGCTCTTGCCGGCCCCGGGGCGGCCGGTGACCAGCAGCGGACGGTGCAGATGCAGGGCGGCGTTGACGACGGAGATCTCGTTGCGCTCCAGGAGGTACGGGGCGCGGGGCGCCGTCCCGCGGCCGGCGGGCAGGTGCCGCCAGGGCGGCGGGGCGGGCAGCGGTGCGGGCCCGCGGAACACCCACCAGTCCTCCGGCTCCGCCCCCGGGTCGTCGTGTGCGCCTGCTGCGCTCTGTCCGGTCACCGCACGTTCTCCTCGTTCATTGCTGCGTCCACGCTCCGGCACTCACGGCTGGGTCAGCACCCAGGCGTCCGGGGCGAGTTGTGGGGGACGATGGTCGGGCGCGTCATAGAGCAGGGACAGCCGGCGGCCGTGGTGGACCACGCTCTCCGGCTCGGCCATCGCCTTGGCCCGCTCCAGGCGCACCACCTCGGGTACCTCGGCGTGGTCGGTGCCGTCGACCAGGGCCAGCAGGTCCTGGGCGATGTGGGCGCCGTGTTCGGCGCGGTGCCACAGCACGGTGTGGACGCCTGCCTGGACGCACTGGCGCAACAGCGTTCCGTGGTGGTCCGGTTCGCAGCACACGATGACCGTACCGGCGTCGCGGTGCACCTCCAGTTGGGCGCGGGCCACCTTGCGGTCGGTGTGCCGGTGGTCGAGGACCAGGCGTTTGGCGTGCGGCAGGGCGGCGGTGCGCTGTTTCCAGCCGGCGTAGCTCTCCCGGGAGCGCTCCGTGGTGCGCACCACGACCCGCCGGGTGATCCCGGGCGCGAACGGCCCGTCCTCGTCACTGTCGGGCGACTCCCAGGAGTCGACGTCCAGACCGAGCCAGGCGGACGGCAGGAAGTACTCCACCAGGGCGGTTTCGGGGTCCTCCCGGACCTCGGTGCGCAGCACCCGGCGGATGTCGTCGACCACCTGCTCGCTGCCCGCCTCGGCGTCGCGGACCAGCGCGAGCCGGTGCGGCTGGCGGTCGGCGAAGGTCCAGATCTGGTACGTGAAGCGGCGTCCGGTCGGGGTGGGCAGCAGCTCCACCTGGACGCGGGGTGCGGTGGCCGGTGTGCCGGTGGCCGGCAGGCCGGCCGCCGGGGTGCGGACCGGGGCCGCGGCGGCCGTGACATCGGCGCGGAACTGGCTGACCGCCGCCTCGTCGACCCCCGACCGGGCGGCGATCCGCTCGACCCAGGCGTCGAGGTCCTCGGCCGGATACGCACCGGCCGCGCGCTCCTCGACGCTGATCCGCACCACGCCCTGCAGCAACGGGGGCACCGGCGCCCCGGTGGTGGAGCTGAAGCCCTCCAGGGCGTCCATCGCGTCGGCCAGACCGGTGACGGCGGGCAGCTCCGGGGCGTGCGGCAGGACGCTTTCCAGGAGGGTCCGGGGGTCCGTACGGGTGCAGTGCGCCAACAGGCCGGAGAGGTCGCGGCGCTGGCGTGTGGTCAGGTACTCGCCGGGGCGGACCGTACGGGCGGCGCGGCGCAGTCGCTCCCAGTCCTCACGGGCGTAGGGGTCGGCGGCCGGCGGCTCGTGGTCCCGTACCAGGTCGAGGAGTTCGGGGATGCCGCGGCGGATGCTCACCGCCAGGCCGGCCAGCCGTTCCAGGTCGGCCGCCGGGCCCGCCGAGGGCCGGCCGAGCCGGGCGGCGAGCCGCTCCTCGCAGGCCAGCACCGCCTCGCGGCCCTTCAGTACGCGCTCCAGCGCGGTGAGCAGCTGCTGGACCCCGCGCCGGGCGGTGGGCACCGCCGAGGGCGGAAGAGTGGGGAGTTCGGCCTCGATGGCCGGGATGCTGATGGCGTACATCGTCGTCGGACGGCTCCCGGGTGCTGCCCCTTCGGGGGCGCGGTGCACGGCCGCGACCAGGCCGACCACGGCCTGCCGCTCGCGGTCCCACAGCGGCCCGCCGCTGAAGCCCTCGGTGACCTGGGCGCCGCCGAGCACGTCCAGGGCGATCCAGGGCGGCGCCGAGACCCGGGGCACGGCCCGCACCGTGGGCAGCGGATTGCCGCTGGCCCATAAGGCGATGGTCTCGTTGGCGTAGCTGTGCTGGAGGAACGGTGCCGGTTCGGCGCCCTCGGGCGCGGCGCCGGTCAGCTCCAGGACGGCGAGATCGCCGTGGTAGGGCACCCGTCCGGGCTCGACGGGGGCGCTCCCGGCCGCCGTTGCCCGCGGCGGCACCCACATCTCCCGTAAGACCCGTGCGGTCAGGTCATGGCCTGCCGCGACATGGGGCAGCCGGAGGGTGACGGTGTCGCCGGGTCCGGGGGCCTCCTGGGCGAAACGGTCCCTGCCCAGTGCGCTGTTGACGACATGGGCGCAGGTCAGGACGAGGCGGTCGGCGACCAGCACCCCGGCGCCGATGGCGTGGTCGCCATGGCGTACGGAGGCGAAGGACTGCTGGAGCGGGGTGTCCGGGCCTGCGCCTGCGATCACGGGGCCGTCCCGCCGGGCTCCCCCGTGCCGCTGCCGAGATTCCAGGTGGCCGAGACCTTGAAGCTCGCGTCTCCCTTGCCGGAGAACACCCCGAGGCTCAGATCGGAGCCGAGGGTGACGCCGAACTCCACGGTGACCTCGTCGGGGCGATGGCTGCTGTTGGAGATCGAGCGATGGATCTGGCCGAGGACGCCGCCGAGCGGCCGCAGGGCCTCTTCGAGGGCCGCCCCGCCGCGGGTCAGCGCCCGGCTCATCCGGCTGTCGACGCTGACCGGCTGGGCGGAGCCGAACTCCTCGGGCAGCTCCAACTCACCGTCGGCGTCGGGCTGCTGCCGTCGGCCGCCGCCGGACGGCGGCTGTGCGCCGGACTGTTCGTGCGCGTCCGGCCGGCGGGTGGCGGCCGGGTCTTCGGCCCGCAGCCACACGACGGTCGCATCATCAATTCTGAGAGCCACGTCCCCCATGCCGCTCAGTCTGACACGTTCCGCAGGACCACCGCCCGCACTTTTGCCGTCCATTTTCCGCATCCGCACCCGGAGTCACCTGCGAAAAGGAGACGGAAGCGGCATCCGGGGCGGTGCGCTACCCCTGCAGTACCGCGCGCGCCAACTGCCGTGACTGGGCGACGAGTCGGTCCTGGGAGTCCCAGACCTCCGCGTCCTCCTCCAGGAAGCCGCCGGCGAGGTTACGGGTGGTGATGGCGACCCGCAGCGGGCCGGGGGCCGGGCGGTGGCGGATGTGGGCGGTCAGTTCGACGGTGGGGACCCAGCCGGACAGGCCCATCTCGAAGGCGGTGGGCGGCAGTGCGTCGACCGTCAGCAGGAGGGAGAGCGGGTCGGGTTCGCGGCCGTCGGCGAGGCCGAACCAGGCGCGCATCTCACCCTTGCCGGAGGGGGCGCCGACGGCCCAGCCCGCGGTCGCCGGGTCCAGACGGAGGGCGAGCCGCTCGGCGATGGCGGTGCTGCCGGGGATCGCGGGGCGGCCGCCCGGGGAGCTGTCCGCGCCCAGGCAGTGCTCGTACGGCGGGATGGCCGGGGGTTTGGCGGTGGTCCGCACATCGTCGGGCAGCGCGCCGAGGTCGCCGTACGCGGCGAGCACCCGCAGCCGCTCGACCTCGCTGCCGTCCTCCGCGAACTGGATGAGGCTGGCGGTGCCGGTCGACATCGTGCGGCCGGTGCGGACCACTTCGGTGCGGATCACCGCGGGGCCCGGGACCGAGGCCGTCAGATAGTGGGCGGTGACCGACATCGGGTCGGGGTGCGGGAGGGCGTCGCCCAGGGCGCGGCCCATGAGGGCGAGGAGGTAGCCGCCGTTGACCGCCTGGATGATCGTCCAGCCGGCGGAGAGGTGGGCGTCGTACACGCCGGGGGCGCGGCGGGTGACCGCCGTATCGCGGTCGAACTCGCTGTTGCCGTGGGTCACCAGAGCCATGGGTTGCACGCTACACCGGATAGTTACCGACCGGTAGTGTCAGTTTTGACGGCCTCGAACGGAACCGTTCCTTCCGGGCCTGCGATGATGAGCGCCATGCTTCACGTCCTCTACCTGGTCGGCGTCGCGGCCTTCGCGGCGAGCGGGGTGCTGGCCGCCTACCGCGCCAACATGGACCCCTTCGGCGGCCTGGTACTCGCCTTTGCCGCGTCCATCTCCGGCGGCACGCTGCGCGATCTCATCCTCAACCGGCAGCCGCTGTACTGGACGCACGACTGGGTGCTGCTGACCGTGATCATCTGTGTCGGCGTCGGCACCATGGCCTATCTGCGGTTCTGGCAGCTGCCGTACAAATCGCTGCTGGTGGTCGACGCGATCGGGCTGTCCGTCGTCACGGTGATCGGCGCCCGCGCCGCGATCGACGCGGACGCCACCCCGCTCGCCGTGATCATCCTGGCGGTGCTGACCGGCGTCACCGGTGAGGTCATCCGCGATGTGCTGTGCGGGGAGTTCCCCCCGCTGCTGCTGCGGGAGGACGTCTATGCCATCGCCGCGCTGGCCGGCGGCTGCTGCTATCTGCTGCTGCACCACCTCGGCACCGCACCCACCCCCGCCGCGGCGATCTCGGCGGGGGTGGTGTTCGGCCTGCGGATGGGGGCCGTCTACCTCGGGCTGCATCTGCCGCGGCCGCAGCAGCTGCGCCCCCGGGGCGGCCGGCCGGACGCCGACTGACCGGGGGCCGGGGCCTACTGCGGCAGCGCCGGCCTGCTGTCCGTCTTCAGCCAGGCGTCGAAGAGGTCGTCCAGCTGCTGCCCGGAGATCTTCTCGGCGAGCGCGATGAACTGGGAGGTCTCCGCGTTGCCGTAGCGGTGGCGGGCGGTCCAGGCCGGCAGCAGCTTGAAGAACGCCTTGTCGCCGATCCGCTCCCGCAGCACCTGGAGCGTCATCGCGCCCCGGACGTAGACCGCCCCGGCGAACATGGTGTCCCGCTGCGGATCGGCGACCTTCACCTTCCAGAAGTCGTTGCCGGCCGGGATGTCGGCGTACTGCTGACGGAGGGCGTCATGGGCGCTGCGGGTGCCGCGGTGCTCGGCCCACAGCCACTGCGCGTAGGTGGCGAAGCCCTCGTTGAGCCAGATGTTCTTCCACCGCTTCACGGAGACCGAGTCGCCGAACCACTGGTGCGCCAGCTCATGGACGATGGTCGACTCGCTGCGCACGGCCGAGTAGACCGGCTTGGACTGCACCTCCAGCGAGAAGCCGGCCTGCGGCATGTCGTCGACGATCGCCCCGGTCACCTCGAAGGGGTACGGGCCGAAGACCTTCGACCAGTAGTCGGTGGCCTCCGCGGTGATGCCGTAGACGTCGACCTTGCCGGTGGGCAGCGTGGGGTCGGTGGCGACATAGATGGGCGTGCCGCCGGGCGTGGTGCCCGTACGGACGTCGAACTTCCCGATGGTGGCGGTGGCGAGATAGGTCGCCATCGGACGGTTCTCGCGCCAGTGGGCGTACGCGCGGCCGTGCGCCTCCCCGGAGCTGATCAGCCGGCCGTTGGAGACACCGGTCAGCCCCTTGGGGGCGTCGATGCGGATGTCGTAGGTCGCCTTGTCGTCCGGGTGGTCGCTGGAGGGGAACCACGTCGAGGCGGCGTTCGGCTCGCAGGCGACGAAGACCCCGTCCTTGGTCTTCATCCAGCCGTAGTCGGAGCCGAAGACGATCGGGCCGCTCAGCGGCTTGGGGACACCGTGGTAGGCGACGGTGACGGTGAACTTCTTGCCGCGGCGCAGCGGGAAGTCGGGACGGACGGTTATCTCGTCGCCGGATCTGCCGAAGTGGGCCCGCCGGCCGTTCACCCGGACCGTGTCGACCGTCAGCTTCTGCATGTCGAGGTCGAAGGCGGAGAGGTTCTGGGTGGCGCGGGCGGTGAGCTTCGTCCGGCCGTCGAGCCGGCCGCTGCCGGGGTGGTAGCTGACCCCGAGGTCGTAGTGCAGGGCATCGAAGCCGCCGTTGCCCAGCTCGGGGAAGTAGGAGTCACCGACGCCGGGGGCGCCGGGGGACGCGCCGGGGGCGGCGGCGAGGGAGGCGGCCGAGGCCACGGCGGTGGCCAGGGCGAGCCAGCGGGAGGTGCGACGCGCAGAACGGGAGAGTGCCATGAGCCGTCCTTTCGGACACACGGGCGGATGGGGAACAACCGCGCCGACTCTGCACCCTCCCGTCCCGCTACGTCCGGGACTTTGCCAATTCCTCGGTGTTACTTACCGATTGGCGCCTGGCCGGCCGGGCCGCCGGACGCCGTGGCGGCGGCCGGGGCCTGATCGGGCGCGTTCTCGGGGTGGTGGCAGGCCACCTGATGGCCGGTCCGCAGCGCGACCAGCGGCGGCTCGGTGGTGGTGCACACCTCGGTCGCCTTCCAGCAGCGGGTACGGAACCGGCAGCCGGACGGCGGGTTGATCGGCGAGGGCACATCGCCCTTGAGCAGGATCCGGTCGCGCTGGGTGCGCCGCTTGGGATCGGGCACCGGTACGGCGGACAGCAGCGCCTTGGTGTACGGGTGCATCGGCGTCTCGTAGAGCGCCTTGCGGTCCGCCAACTCCACGATCTTGCCGAGGTACATCACCGCGATCCGGTCCGACACATGCCGGATGACCGAGAGGTCATGGGCGATGATGACGTACGTCAGGCCCAGCTCCTCCTGCAGGTCGTCCATGAGGTTGACGACCTGGGCCTGGATCGACACGTCCAGCGCGGAGACCGGCTCGTCGGCGACCACCAGCTTGGGCTTGAGCGCCAGCGCACGGGCGATGCCGATGCGCTGCCGCTGGCCGCCGGAGAACTCGTGCGGATAGCGGTTGTAGTGCTCCGGGCTCAGGCCCACCAGCTCCAGCAGCCGCTGCACCTCCTTCTTCACCCCGCCCTCGGGCTCGACGCCCTGGAGGCGGAAGGGGGTGGAGACGATCCCGCCGATGGTGTGCCGCGGGTTCAGCGAACCGTACGGATCCTGGAAGATCATCTGCACGTCGCGGCGCATCGGCCGCAGCCGGCCCTGGGACAGATGGGTGATGTCCTGGCCCTGGAACTCGATGGAGCCGCCGGTCGGTTCGTCGAGCCGGGTGATCAGCCGGCCCATCGTCGACTTGCCGCAGCCGGACTCGCCGACGACGCCGAGCGTCTCCCCGGGCCGGACGTCGAAGTCGATGCCGTCGACCGCCTGCACCGCGCCGACCTGCCGCTTGAGCAGGCCCTTGGTGATCGGGAAGTGCCGGACCAGACCGCGGACCTTGAGCAGCGGCTCGGCGTCGGAAGGGGCGTCGGCGGAGGTCTCCGCCCCCTTCTGGAGCGGGATCTTCTTGTTCTGGTCGTCAGTCGTCTCGGTCACAGCTTCGGCGCAATCTCTTCGGTCCAGATACGCTCCCGCTCCTCCTGCGACATATGGCAGGCGGAGGAGTGCCCGCCGCCTGCCTCGCGCAGCTCAGGGCGGACCGTACGGGTGAGGTTGTCCTTCGGCACGTCCGCATACGGGCAGCGGGGGTTGAAGGCACAGCCGGACGGGACGTTGATCAGGCTGGGCGGGGAGCCCTTGACCGGGATCAGCCGGTCCGTCTGGTCACGGTCGATGCGCGGCATGGACCCGAGCAGACCCCAGGTGTAGGGGTGCTGGGGCTCGTAGAAGACCTTCTCGGCCGGGCCGCGCTCGACACACCGTCCGCCGTACATCACCAGCAGGTCGTCGGCGAGCTCGGCGACCACCCCGAGGTCGTGGGTGATGATGATGACCGCCGAGCCGAACTCCTTCTGCAGATCGCGGATCAGGTCCAGGATCTGCGCCTGGACGGTGACGTCCAGTGCGGTGGTCGGCTCGTCCGCGATCAGCAGCTCGGGGTTGTTGACCAGCGCCATCGCGATCATGGCGCGCTGGCGCATACCGCCGGAGAACTGGTGCGGATGGTCGTCGACCCGCTTGTCGGGCTGCGGGATGCCGACCCGGTCGAGCATCTCGACGGCCCGCTTGCGCGCGGTCTTCTTGTCCACGTCGTTGTGGACGCGGTAGGCCTCCATGATCTGGTTGCCGACCGAGTAGAAGGGGTGCAGCGCGGACAGCGGGTCCTGGAAGATCATCGCCATCTCGCGGCCGCGCAGCCGGCGTACCTCGTCCGGATCGGCGGAGACCAGCTCCTTGCCGTCCAGCCAGATCTCGCCGGACATGTCGACCTTGCTGCGCTGCTGGCGGGAGGCGCGGTGCAGACCCATCACGGCGAGCGAGGTGACGGACTTGCCGGAGCCGGACTCGCCGACGATGCCGAGCGTCTTGCCCTTCTCCAGGCGGAAGTTCAGGCCGTCGACGGACTTCACGAGCCCGTCGTCGGTACGGAAGTGCACCTTCAGGTCCTTCACCTGGAGGAAGGGAGCCGTCCGCGGCGCCTCCCCGTCGGTGGCCACGGCGGACCCGGCCGCCGCGGTCTCGGTCTTGTCCTCGGAGGAGTCGGTCACGAGAGCCTCACCCGCGGGTCGACGGCGGCGTACAGAACGTCCACCACCAGATTGCACATGACGATGAAGAACGCGGCGAGCAAAGTGACGCCGAGAATGTTCGGCAGGTCGTTGGCGGTGATCGACTGGACCGCGAAGGCACCGACTCCCTGGAGGGAGAAGACCTGTTCGGTGATCAGCGCACCACCGAGCAGCAGGCCCAGGTCCATGCCGAAGACCGTGATGATCGGGGTGAGCGCGGCACGCAGACCGTGCCGGACGACCACCTTGCGCTCGCGCAGACCCTTGGCGCGGGCCGTACGGATGTAGTCCTCACTCAGCGTCTCCAGCATGCCCGCCCGGGTGAGCCGGGCGTAGAGCGCGGAGTAGAGGAAGGACAGGGTGACCCAGGGCAGGACCAGGGTCCGGGCCCACAGGAACGGATCCTCCAGCAGCGGTACGTAGTCGCTGCGTTCGAAGATCGGCCACTGGTAGGTGAACAGGGCCAGCGCCAGGGCGCCGGTGAAGAACATGGGGAGGGAGACACCGGCCAGTGCGACGCCCATCGCCATCCGGTCGAAGAGCGAGCCGGGGCGCAGCGCGGAGAGCACGCCGGTGGCGACACCGGAGACGACCCACAGCACGGCCGCACCGGCAGCCAGCGAGAGGGTCACCGGGAGCCGGGACTGGATCTCCGGCCAGACCTCGATATGCGTCTTGAAGGAGTAACCGAAGCACGGCACATGGCACTTGGCCGCTTCCGGACCGAATTTGTAGTCGACGCCGACGAAAATGCCCTTGAGGAAGTCCCAGTACTGCTCGTACACGGGCTTGTCCAGGCCGAGATTCTTCTTCACCGCGGCGATGTCCGCGGGCGTGGGGGCCTTTCCGATGTACTGCTGGGCAAGCTGGTCGGTGCTCTGCCCGGCCAGCTTCGGCAGCAGGAAGAAGATGCCGAAGGTGACCGCGCTGACGATCAGCAGCAGCACCACTGCGCTGATCAACCTGCGGATGATGTACGAGAACACGGGGATGCGGCGTCGGCGCCGCGGGCCGGCCGGAACCGGCCCGCGGACACCAATGCCTTCACCTGCCTTCCAGGGCTGCTACTTCTTGACGCCGATGTTGAGGTAGTCGTACTGACCGCTGAAGGCCGAGGTGGACACCAGGTTGGTGGCCTTGGGCGAGCGGTACATCAGGACCTTGAAGTAGGTGAGCGGAACGATCGCCGCCTGCTCCATCGTCTTCTTGTCGATCTCGGCGTACGCCTTCTCGCGGGCCGCCTTGTCGGTGTTGGCGATGGCGCTTTCGAGCAGCTTGTTGATCTCCGGGTCGTCCAGCTCCGACAGGTTGGTGTTACCGGACTGGCTGATCGCCTTGCCGTTGAGGATCTGCTGGAGGTAGCCGTAGCCGGTCGGGAAGTCCGAGCCCCACTGCATCATGATCATGCCGACGTTGTTCTTCTTGTTGAACTTCGGCACACCGGCGTAGTCCGAGAAGTACTTGCTGGTCGGGTAGGACTGGATCTTGGCGGTGACACCGATCTTCTTGAGCGAGTCGATGACCGTGGTGGCCGCGTCGACCTCGTCCTGGCGGTCGTTGCGGGCCAGGATCGTGGTCGTGGTCTTGCCGGCGCCGCACTTGGCCCAGTGCTTCTTGGCCTCGGTCAGATCCAGCTTGTCGCCGTCGTACTTCTGCGGGTACAGGTCGTACTTCTGGTAGCCGTCGATGTCGGTCGGCAGGACCGTGGAGGCCAGCTCACCGCGTATCGGGCCGCCGAGCGAGGTCTGTACGGCCTTCTTGTCGATGGCGTACTCGACGGCCTTACGGCACTCGATGTTGTCGAACGGCTTCACCTTGGTGTTGAGCGCCGTGTAGACCAGCCGCTGACCGAGGGTGTTGTCGGTGTTGGCCTTCTCCTTGGGGTCGGTCAGGAGCTGGGCCTGCGTCTGCCCGTCGACACCACGGCCGGCCAGGTCCACCAGGGTGTTGCCGGACTTGAGGTCCTTGTCGATCGTCGACTGGGCGACCTTCAGGTTCAGGACGATCTTGTCCGGCAGCTGCTTGCGCAGCGGGTCGGTCTTCGCCGACCAGTGCGGGTTGCGGACCAGGGTGAGCTTCTTGCCCTCCTGGTAGCTCTCGAACTTGTACGAGCCGGTGGACAGCACGGACTTGGTGTAGTCGGCGCCCTTGTCCTTGGCCTGCGGGACCGGAGCGGTCTGCGGGGCGCTCACCAGGTAGTCGAACTCGGCGAACGGCTTCTTCAGGTGGAAGACGACCGTCTGCTCGTCCGGGGTCTCGATGGACTTCAGGCCGGCCTTGCTCTTGTCCTTGTAGGGACCCTTGTAGCCGCCCTCGTTGTCCTTGAGGAACTGCTGGAAGTAGTTCGGGCCCAGCGAGAGGGTGTCACGCGCGAAGTTGCTGCGCTCGACGGCGTACTTGACGTCCTGCGAGGTGACCTCGGAGCCGTCGTCGTACTTGACGCCCTTGCGGATCTTGTACGTCCAGGTCTTGCCGCCGTCGCTGGGCTTGCCCATCGACTCGGCGAGGTCCGGGACCAGTTCGTTGCCCTTGGTGCCGGGGCCCGGCTTGAAGGTGGTGAGCGGGCGCGCGTAGAGCCGGCTGAAGTTGTAGATGAAGGCGTAGTACGTGTTGCCCGGGTCGAACGACTCGGGGGCGTCACTGATCGCGTAGGTGACCGTGCCGCCCTTCTCGTCCGAGGCGTTGACGATGCCCTTGGTGGCGGCGTTCGCCTCGCCCGAGCCTTCCGAGGAGCCCTTGCCCCCGCTGCAGCCGGCCAGCAAAAGGCCCGCACTGGTGATGGCCGCGACAGCCGCGACCGGAACTGACCTTCGCATGATGGTCGGTGTCCCCTTCGTTCGTCGAGCAACGGCGTTACTCGATGCGTCGAAACTTCAGAACTGCGAAAACGCTGGTGAGACTTCTGAGCGGGTGCCAGGCACGGCCGTCAGCGGCTGCGCGGGTCCAGCGCGTCCCTCAGACCGTCACCGAGCAGGTTGAACGCCAGCACGGTGACGAAGATCGCGAGGCCGGGAACGATCATGTATTGAGGGTCGACCTCGTAGTACTTGACCGCCTGGTTGAGCATGCCGCCCCAGGACGCCTGGGGCGGTTGGATACCGACGCCCAGGAAGCTCAGCGCCGCCTCGAAGAGGATGTTGGAGGGGATCAGCAGCGTCGAGTAGACGATGATCGGACCCACCAGGTTGGGCAGCAGCTCCCGGAAGAGGATGAACGGCCCGCGCGCTCCCATGCCGCGGGCGGCGTCCACGAATTCCCGCTCGCGCAGCGACAGCGTCTGCGCGCGCACGATCCGCCCCATGTACGGCCAGTTGAAGAAGCCGATCACGAAGATCAGCACCGAGATGTGCAGCGGCAGACCCTCCAGACCAAAGGCGCCGCCCTGCAGCGAGGCGGAGATCGCGATGGCGAACAGCAGCAGCGGGAAGGCCAGGAAGACATCCATCATCCGGCTGATGAAGGCGTCCACCCGCCCGCGGTAGAAACCGGCGACCACACCGAGGACGGTGCCGATGGCGACCGACAGCAGGGTCGCGCCGAACGCCACGATCAGCGACACCCAGGAGCCCTCCAGGATCCGGGCGAGCAGATCGCGGCCGAACTTCGGGTCCACACCCAGGGGGTGGTCCCCGCTCATGCCGCCGAAGTCTCCCTTGGGGAGCGTGGTGTTGGGGTCGATCAGCGACTGGTTGGGGCTGTTGGGGTCCAGCCCCAGCAGCGACTGGAGGGGGCGGGAGAGCGCGGCGATGGCGATGAGCAGGATGACAACGATGGCACCGGCCACCGCAACCTTGTCCCGCCGGAAGCGCAGCCAGGCGATCTGACCGAGCGAGCGCCCCTCGATCCGCTTTCCTTCCACGCCTTTCAGCACCGCTTCCGGCTGCGCCTCAGCAGCTGCTCCGGTGGTCTCGATCGGTGCGGTCACGGTGCCTTTGACCCCTCTCGGCCGACGGTGGCCGGCCCATGCCCGCCGCGGTAGCGGCCTGATTCACATCACTGGTGCAAGTCCTGCAGGCATCGCGGAAGTTCGCGTATATGGAATTTCGAAAGGTGCGCGCGACGCCGTTCCGGGATGACGCTCGTACAAAGGGCCGAGGCCCTCTGCTGCCGGAGTTTCCATCCGATTCGCGATCAGTCACCAGCCCTGAAGGGGAAAGGATGCGTAACTGTGATGTGATCCGCGGCATTCCGTTATACGGACAAGAGTTCGGGCTGAGCGGAGTGCATACCCGTGGGAAAGGGGCTCAACTGCGGTGCGCTCGGGGTGAATGCACCCCGAGCGCGGCGGCGGAGCGGCGCCGTCCGGCGTCAGTAGGGACGCGGGTAGCCGTAGCCGTAGGAGGGCGCGGGGGCCGGCGGCTGGACATAGCCGTCACGGTCGAAGAAGGGGCGCGTGGAGGCCCGCATCCACATGCCGACCGGGTCGTACTCGTCGTTCATCGCGACCGTGGAGACGGGCAGACCGTCCGGGACCGCGCCGATCGACTGCTGGATCATCAACCGCACCGAATCCACCGCTTGTTGGCCGGTGTCGTACAGATCCAGACCGATCGCCAGATACGGGGCACCGAGCGCGGGCTGGACCCAGGCCCGGCGCAGCGACCGTACGGCGGGCGTCCGATGGGCGTTCTGGGCGAGGAGCGCGTAGAACTGCGGGATGTCGATGACCGGTTCCGAGATCCGCAGCGGCCCGGCGGGCAGCCGGTCGAGGCCGCCGGCGATACGGCGCAGGTCCAGCCAGGGGATGCCGACACCGCCACCGGGAGCATGCGGATTCAGCCACAGGCCCCAGCGGTCGGGGAAGAGCGCGGCGGCGATCTCGGTGCCGGTGACGACCTCGTGGTCGCGGTTCCAGCCGGAGGCGGCGAGCTCGGGCGCCGAGGTCACACACGGCGCATAGCCGAGGCCCTCGACCTCCATGTTTCCGTACTGCGCATCGGGCATACCGGCCCGGCCGTGCCAGAGCAACATCCAGACCTGGCCCGCGGCGAGCGCGTGCAGCAGTGCCTCATAGGCGTCGTAACGGCCTGGCGAGACCTGCTGCAGCAGCTGCTCCAGCTGTCCGGCCGCCGCCGGCCCCTGATGCGCACCCGCGCTCACGTGGTCCGTCCCTTCTCTCAGCAGGGCACGTGTGGGTGCGCCCGCCTGTCATCCAACCAGCTTAGGGCTTGCCCTACGAGTGGTCCCGAGAGTAGAAGGGGCGCACACGCTCCAGCATCCAGTCGGCGACCGGGTCACCCTGGGCGAGGTCGAGCATGACGAGCTGTACGGGCCAGGGCAGCGGTACTGCGCCGAGCGCACGTCCGAGGGCTGACAGTACCCTCTCGCGCGCGGTGCCGTCCCGCAGCGCCGTGGCGTCCGCCGCGACCTGAACACCGACGAACAGTGCGGGCGTGTCGCCCTCGACGCTGGCCAGGGCACGCCGGGCAGTCAGGACAATTCCGGCGCCGGAGAACTCCAGCCCGGCGGAGGCCAGGAAGTCCACCGGCTCGTCCTGCCAGTCCGGCTCGAAGAGCCGCACCCGGCCGCCGCTCGGCAGCCCGTCGAACTCCTGATGTCCGTGATGCCGCTCCCGGCACAGTTCGGCCACCGCGGGCGGCGGCAGCGGGACGCCGACCGTTCCGTCGGGGTTGACCGCGATACCGATCTGCGGCGGCAGCCCGCGGGCGAACTCCCGGGCAGGGGCGACGGTGAAGGACATGTGCGAGCCGATCACCCGCAGGAACTCCTGCTCGGAGCTGTAGACCGGGACATAGGGCGCGCCGTCGAGCTCGACGGTGGGCAGGTCGAGGCCGCGGGCGCCGAAGCCCGCGCTCTCCGGGCCGCCGCCGCTGGGCAGCGGCACCCACAGCCGGCTGCGGCCGAGGACCTCGACGATCCGGCCGCCGGCACCCGGGTGCCCGACCGACGCGGACAGCACCTCTTCGAGCTCGTTCGCCGGCCACGCCAGCTGCGGTATCCCCTGCTCCGGAAATGTCATGTGCACCCACCCGTTCCAAACCGCGCCATCTGGCCAAAGACCCTAAACGAGAAGGCGCTCGGCGCGGCGTGCGGGGGCGTGCCCGGCGACGCACGGGGCGGTGTCCTAGTGAAAGCTGACCGTCTCCAGGGCGCTCGCCGCACGCCGGTCGAGGAGGACGGCCGAGCAGAAGCCCTTCGGCAGCCGGGCCGACTCCGCGGCGCCGACCAGCCGGCCCACCGCCCTGCGGTGCCGTGCGAAGGCGTACCCCGACACCCCGCGGCCCCGTGACTCCTGGCCGGAAAGCGCCACCTCGGGTGCCACATCGAGCAGCACCAGATGCGCCCCGCGGCCGCCGCGCAGCGCCGAGCGCGCGATCCAGCGGCGCACCCACGCCAGCGTCCCGCAGTCGTGCACCACCACACTGTCGCCGGAGCGCAGCGCACGGCCCAGGGTCAGATAGTGGGCGGCCCGGACCAGCGGGCGGTAGAGGCCGTACGGCAGCCGGTGCAGTCTGCCGCGCTCCCAGCGCGCGCGGACGTCCTGGGAGTCGATGCGGTGCACCACGGCGCCGTGCCCGTCCAGCGGCGGTACGACGCGGTGCATGAGGGTGCTCTTGCCGCTGCCCGGCAGCCCGGAGACCACGACCAGGTCACCGGCCGGAAACCGCAGCTCGGCGGCGTCCGGCGGCCGTCCGTCGCTCCGCAGGTCCACGACCTCGGTGCGGCGCCCCGGCCGGATGACGGGCCGCGGCGCACGGCCGGCCCGGGACATGGCGGCGGACGGCGCCGTCCGCACGGCGTCCGGGGGCACGACCCCTGAAGTCGCCCCGAATGCCGCTTCGCTGTGCACCGTGATCGCCCTCCCCGTCCGTTCTGGTCCGGTTCGAGTCCGTCCCCTACCCGCAGAGTGTCAAGAAAAGGTAATGCCCATCAAGGCGATTGTCCGATCTGCCCACGTCGTGGGCGGGGCGACGACGGGGGCTCCTTTTCTGGCGATCCCGTGCAATGATGTGGCCGCCACGTGCACACCAGAGCTCATCCGTGCACCGCCAACTGCATACCGGCCGCTTGAACCCGTGCGGGAGAGTCCCCGGCCGCCATGGCGGGGCGCCGAAGGAGCAAGTCCTCCCTTGAATCTCTCAGGCCCCTATACCGCGCGGGCGAGGCAGATCTGAAAAGCGAGCCACTGCCCGGCCTACGGGGCGGCTCCACCCAAGGTGCAAACCGGGTCCGTTCGCGGGATCCCGGTGAACCTCTCAGGTTCCGATGACAGATGGGGAGAACGTCTTGTCACCCCTGCCTGGGAGCCCAGAACCATGACTGATGCCCCCCGTCGCACCGCGCTGGATGCCACCCATCGCGCGCTCGGCGCGACCATGACCGACTTCGCCGGCTGGGACATGCCGCTGCGCTACAGCAGCGAGCGCGACGAGCATGTCGCCGTCCGTACCCGCGCCGGCCTCTTCGACCTCTCCCACATGGGCGAGATCACCGTCACCGGCCCGCAGGCCGCCGACCTCCTCGACTACGCGCTGGTCGGCAACATCGGCGGCGTCAAGACGGGCCGCGCCCGCTACACCATGATCTGCGAGGCCGAGGGCGGCATCCTCGACGACCTGATCGTCTACCGTCTCGCCGACCAGGAGTACATGGTCGTCGCCAACGCCTCCAACGCCCAGGTGGTGCTGGACGCGCTCACCGCGCGGGCGGGCGGCTTCGACGCCGCGATCCGCGACGACCGGGACGCCTACGCGCTGCTCGCGGTGCAGGGCCCGGAGTCCCCCGGCATCCTCAAGGCGCTGACGGACGCCGATCTGGACGGTCTCAAGTACTACGCCGGGCTGCCCGGCACGGTCGCCGGTGTGCAGGCGCTGATCGCCCGTACCGGCTACACCGGCGAGGACGGCTTCGAGCTGTTCGTCCGGCCGGCGGACGCGGTCGCCCTCTGGGAGGCCCTGAACGAGGCGGGCAAGGACGCCGGTCTGGTGCCCTGCGGGCTCTCCTGCCGGGACACCCTGCGCCTGGAGGCGGGCATGCCGCTCTACGGGCACGAGCTCACCACCGCGACGACGCCGTTCGACGCGGGCCTGGGCCGGGTCGTGAAGTTCGAGAAGACCTCCAACAACGGGGACTTCGTGGGCCGTGAGGCCCTGACCGCGGCCGCCGAGCGGGCCGAGACCCGGCCGCCGCGCAAGCTGGTCGGTCTGGTCGCCCAGGGCCGCCGGGTGCCGCGTGCCGGATACCCGGTGGTCACGGCCGACGGCACGGTCATCGGCGAGGTCACCTCCGGGGCTCCGTCCCCCACGCTCGGCAAGCCGATCGCCATCGCCTATGTCGACGCGGCCTACGCCACACCGGGCACCGAGGGTGTCTGCGTGGACATCCGTGGAAGCCATGAGCCGTACGAGGTCACCGCTCTGCCGTTCTACAAGCGGCAGAAGTAGCGGTTCCCCCGCGGCAGTCACGGCGGCGCGCGCCCGCGCGTCTCACTGCGCAAGACCCCATTCACGATCACACCCTCGCGTACAGGAGAATCGAGCCATGAGCAACCCCCAGCAGCTGCGCTACAGCAAGGAGCACGAGTGGCTGTCGGGCGCCGAGGACGGCGCCTCGACGGTCGGCATCACCGAGCACGCGGCCAACGCGCTCGGCGACGTCGTCTTCGTGCAGCTCCCTGAGGTCGGCTCCACGGTCGCGGCGGGCGAGACCTGCGGCGAGCTGGAGTCGACGAAGTCGGTCAGCGATCTCTACTCGCCCGTCGACGGTGAGATCACCGAGATCAACGAGGATGTCGTCAATGACCCCTCGCTGGTGAACTCCGCCCCGTTCGAGGGTGGTTGGCTGTTCAAGGTGAAGATCAGCGGCGAGCCGGGCGAACTGCTCTCGGCCGACGAGTACGCCGCCTTCATCCAGAGCTGAGCCCCGGCTCTCCCCGTTTCCGGCCTCGCCCGGACGGGGGACCTCCGACCCGCCACCGCCCGAGGGGAAGCTCCCCCGGATTCCGTCCCGGGGGACCCTCGCGCCCCTGACTCCCCAGGAAGACTCATGTCGATTCTCAACAGCTCCCTCCATGAGCTCGACCCCGACGTCGCCGCCGCCGTCGACGCCGAGCTCCACCGCCAGCAGTCCACCCTCGAAATGATCGCGTCGGAGAACTTCGCCCCGCTCGCCGTCATGGAGGCCCAGGGCTCCGTCCTCACCAACAAGTACGCCGAGGGCTACCCCGGCCGCCGCTACTACGGCGGCTGCGAGCACGTCGACGTCGTCGAGCAGATCGCCATCGACCGCATCAAGGCCCTCTTCGGCGCCGAGGCCGCCAACGTCCAGCCGCACTCCGGCGCGCAGGCCAACGCCGCGGCCATGTTCGCGCTGATCAAGCCGGGCGACACCATCCTGGGTCTCAACCTCGCCCACGGCGGGCACCTGACCCACGGCATGAAGATCAACTTCTCCGGCAAGCTCTACAACGTGGTGCCCTACCACGTCGACGAGAAGACCAACCTCGTCGACATGGAGGAGGTCGAGCGCCTCGCCAAGGAGCACCGCCCCAAGCTGATCGTGGCCGGCTGGTCCGCCTACCCGCGCCAGCTCGACTTCGCCGCCTTCCGCCGCATCGCGGACGAGGTCGGCGCCTACCTCATGGTCGACATGGCGCACTTCGCCGGCCTGGTGGCGGCGGGTCTGCACCCCTCCCCCGTGCCGCACGCCCACGTGGTCACCACCACGACGCACAAGACCCTCGGCGGCCCCCGCGGCGGTGTGATCCTCTCCACCCAGGAGCTCGCCAAGAAGATCAACTCGGCGGTCTTCCCGGGTCAGCAGGGCGGCCCGCTGGAGCACGTCATCGCGGCCAAGGCGGTCTCCTTCAAGGTCGCCGCCTCCGAGGACTTCAAGGAGCGCCAGCAGCGCACCCTGGACGGCGCCCGCATCCTGGCCGAGCGCCTCGTGCGGGACGACGTCAGGCAGCACGGCGTCTCGGTCCTGTCCGGCGGCACCGACGTCCACCTCGTCCTGGTCGACCTGCGCGACTCCGAGCTGGACGGCCAGCAGGCCGAGGACCGCCTCCACGAGGTCGGCATCACCGTCAACCGCAACGCCATCCCGAACGACCCGCGCCCGCCGATGGTCACCTCCGGCCTGCGCATCGGCACCCCGGCCCTGGCCACCCGCGGCTTCCAGGCCGAGGACTTCCGCGAGGTCGCCGACATCATCGCCGAGGCCCTCAAGCCCAGCTACGACACCGACGCCCTCAAGGCCCGGGTCACCGCGCTCGCGGACAAGTTCCCGCTCTACTCGTCGCTGTGACGCGTCTCATGCAGTGAGATCCCGGACCGTCCGCGGAGGGCGGTCCGGGAGTGAACGGGCCGTGAGCCCGGGGCCGTTGGCCCCGGGCTCGTGGTCTGCGGGGGCCGGTGCGCGCCGGTGCTCCGGCAGCGCAGTGACATTCCCGTCAATGAGCCGAAATAAGGTGTCGGCGGCACACGTCAACGGCCCTTCGGCAGCGAGGGGGCATGCGGCACCAGCAGGACGGACGACACTTTCCATGGACATGAGCGCCGGCGAGCGCAAGGGGCTCAGCCTCTTCGCCCTCATCATGATCGGCATAGGCTCGATCTTCGGCTCCGGATGGCTCTTCGGAGCCGGCTCCGCCGCCCAGGTGGCAGGCCCCGCGGCGCTGGTCGCCTGGGTGATCGGTGTCGTCTTCATCGGCATGATCGCGATGTCGTACGCGGAGGTCGGCTCGGCCTATCCGATCCCCGGCGGGATGGCCCGCTACGGGCATCTCTCGCACGGCCCGGTCCTCGGCTTCCTCACCGGCTGGGCGGTGTGGATCGCGACCGCCTCGCTGATCCCGATCGAGTCGATCGCGGCCACCCAGTACATGACGTCCTGGAGCTTCGACTGGGCCAAGGGCCTGGTCGATCCGGCCACCCACCAGCTGACCCTCTCCGGCACGGCGGTGGCGCTGGTCCTGACCCTCGCGCTCTGGCTGACCTGCTTCTGGTCGGTCCAGCTGCTGGCCCGCGCCAACACCGTGCTCACCCTGGTCAAGTTCGCCATCCCGGTGCTGGCGGTGCTCGCCCTGATCGGGTCCGGCTTCCACACCTCGAACTTCACCGCCCACGGCGGCTTCGCCCCGTACGGCTGGCCGGCCGTGCTCACCGCCGTCACCACCTGCGGGGTGGTCTTCGCCTTCAACGGGTTCCAGGCCGTGGTCAACCTCGGCGGGGCCGCCAAGAACCCGGGCCGGGCCATCCCGCTCGCCCTGGTCGGCGCGCTCACGCTGGGCCTGGTGATCTATCTGGCGCTGCAGGTCGCGTACCTCGGCTCGGTGCCGCCGGAGCTGCTGGAGCGGTCCGGCGGCTGGCAGGGCGTGAACCTCAACTCGCCGTTCGCCGATCTGGCGGGCCTGCTGATGCTGCACTGGGTGGTCACCATGCTGCAGTTCGGCGCGTTCATCTCGCCGGCCGGGTCCAACATCGCCAATGTCGCCTCGGCCGCGTACATGGTCACCAACCTCGCCGAGACCGGCTTCTTCCCCCGGAAGCTGGCGGCCGTGCACCCCCGTTACGGCACCGCCCGCCCCGCGATGTGGCTCAACCTCGGCTTCTCCGTCCTGCTGCTGCTCACCGTCGGCCGCAGCTGGCACGCGCTGGCCGGTGTGGTGTCGGCGGCCATGGTCATCTCGTATCTGATCGGCCCGGTCGCGGTGGGGGTGCTGCGGCGGACCCGCCCGGACCTGCCCCGCCCCTTCCGGCTGCCGGCCGCCGGGGTGCTGTGCCCGGTCACCTTCGCCTTCGCCGCCTGCGCGCTGTACTGGTCGAAGTGGCCGGAGACCGGAAAGATCACCGTGCTGACGCTGGTGGCCGTGCCGGTCGCGGCGCTGGTGCTGTGGCGCCGGGGCGAGCTCGCAAAGGGCGGCGCGGCGTCCGGCAGGGGCGGGCGCGCGGCGAGCCTGCTGCGGCAGTTCGCTCCGGCCTGGTGGATGATCCTCTTCCTGGTGTGGACGGCCACGGTGTCCGCGCTGGGCGGCCGGGAGTTCGGCGGCCGGGGCCTCCTCCCGGGCGAGCTGGGCACCGCTGTGATCGCGGTCACCGCCCCGCTCTTCTACTTCTGGGCGGTGCGCTCCGGGGTCAGGGCCCACGAACGGGGCCTGACCGGCAGCCTGTCCCCCGCCGACACCACCCCGGCACCCACTGTTACCGCCGACGACGGACACCGGATGGTTTCCGTCTGAGGGCACCGCACCGGGTCCGCGTTACGCTCGAAAACCGGCGCAAAATCTCCCCTCACCCCCCAGCTCCACCGTCCACCACGAGCAGACAAGGGAGTCCGCCCCCGTGGCCATCTCCGTCTTCGACCTCTTCTCCATCGGCATCGGCCCCTCCAGCTCCCACACGGTCGGCCCGATGCGCGCCGCCCGGATGTTCGTCGGACGCCTCAAGAAGGACGGCCTGCTCTCCGGGACGGTCCGCGTCCGCGCCGAACTCTTCGGCTCGCTCGGCGCCACCGGCCACGGCCACGGCACCCCCAAGGCCGTGCTCCTCGGCCTGGAGGGCCACTCCCCCCGGACCGTCGACGTCGAATCCGCCGACGGCGAGGTCGAGCGCATCCGCTCCACCAAGCGGCTGCGGCTGCTGGGCGCCGAAATAGGAAGCGCCCACGAGATCGACTTCGATGAAGCCGGCGAGCTGATCCTCCACCGCCGCCGCGCGCTGCCGTACCACGCCAACGGCATGACGCTCTTCGCGTACGACGCGGCGGGCACCCCCCTGCTGGAGAAGACGTACTACTCGGTGGGCGGCGGCTTCGTCGTCGACGAGGACGCCGTCGCCGGCGAGAACCCGATCGTGCCCGACGACACCGTCCTGACCCACCCCTTCCGCACCGGCGACGAGCTGCTGCGGCTGGCCCAGGACACCGGCCTGTCCATCTCCGCCCTCATGCTGGAGAACGAGAAGGCCTGGCGCACCGAGGACGAGATCCGCACCGGGCTGCTGGAGATCTGGCAGGTCATGCAGGCCTGTGTGAGCCGCGGTACGAGCCGCGAAGGCATCCTGCCCGGCGGTCTGAAGGTCCGGCGGCGGGCCGCCCACTCCGCCCGCCAGCTGCGCTCCGAGGGTGATGCGGCCGCCCGCGCCATGGAGTGGACCACCCTCTACGCGATGGCCGTGAACGAGGAGAACGCGGCCGGGGACCGGGTGGTGACCGCCCCGACCAACGGCGCGGCCGGCATCATCCCCGCCGTCCTGCACTACTACATCAACTTCGTGCCCGGTGCCGACGAGGACGGGGTCGTGCGCTTCCTGCTCGCGGCCGGCGCCATCGGCATGCTCTTCAAGGAGAACGCCTCCATCTCCGGCGCCGAGGTCGGCTGCCAGGGCGAGGTCGGCTCGGCCTGCTCGATGGCCGCCGGCGGCCTCGCCGAGGTCCTCGGCGGCTCCCCCGAGCAGGTGGAGAACGCCGCCGAGATCGGCATGGAGCACAACCTCGGCCTGACCTGCGACCCCGTCGGCGGCCTCGTCCAGATCCCCTGCATCGAGCGCAACGGCATGGCCGCCGTCAAGGCCGTCACCGCCGCCCGTATGGCACTGCGCGGCGACGGCCGCCACCACGTCTCCCTCGACAAGGTCATCAAGACCATGAAGGACACCGGCGCCGACATGAGCGTCAAGTACAAGGAGACGGCTCGCGGCGGGCTCGCGGTCAACATCATCGAATGCTGAGGAGCTGACGGGCCGAGGCGCGGTCGTCGACGATCCGCCGGCCCGGCAGTCGGGATCGGGGCGCCGTGTGGACACGGCGCCCCGACGCGTACCCGGGTGCTATCTGCCGATCTCCCAGGCGAAGGGCGGCAGTTCACGGGCCCGGGAGTAGACGTCCAGGGCCTGGGGCGCGGGGACGAAGGGGTGCACACGGGCGCCTTCGAGGCCGGCCAGCAGGCGGGCGCAGTGGTGGACACAGCCGGCGGACTCGATCGCTCCGCCGTCCCGGCGCCCAGGACAGTGCTGCTCGGCGCGGGGCGTCCATGCCGCCTTGGGGAAGACCTGGACCGATCGTCAGCTCTTCATGGGAATGTGCGCCGCGGGGGCGCCTACGGGCCGGTCAGGAGCGGCCCGGACGGCGGAGGGCGAACGGCTCCAGGAGCAGCGCGAGGGCGAGCAGTCCGGCCGCCAGGAACCAGCCGCCGAGGACATCGCCGGGCCAGTGGACGCCCAGGTGGACGCGGGTGAGGCCGACTCCGGCGGCCCAGAGGGCGAGCACCACGCACCAGGTGCGGGCCAGGGCGGGGCGGGCGCGCCGGGCGATGCCCCAGGCCAGGATTCCGGCCGCCAGCACCGAGGTGGTGGCGTGGCCGGAGGGGAACGCGTATCCGGAGGCGGGCCCGGTCCAGTCTCCGGCCGGCGGGCGGGGGCGGGCGAGCAGCTCCATCAGGCCGTAGCGGATCGCCTGGCCGGCAGCGAGGACGACGACCGCGCAGCACACCGCGCGCAGCCGGCCGCGCGCCCGCTCACCGGCCAGCAGCCCGGCGAGGACCGCCATCAGATACGGCACCGGGCCGCTGCCGGTGGCGGTCAGGGCCCCGGCCATGGAGCGTGCCGGCTCCCCCCGGTGCGCGCCGGACCAGCGGACGGCGGACTGTTCGGCGGGGAGCGGGGCGCCGTTGCGGAGGGACACGGTCAGGGCCGTGGCGGCGAAGAGCGCCGCGCAGACCGCGGCGAAGATGAGCAGCGCGGCGGTGCCGGGGCGTGGGCGCGTCCCGGGGCCCGGGACCGGCTCCGGCCCTGGCTCTTCCGCCGCCGGCCCCGGTTCCGGCCCGGACGCCGTCACCGCGCGGCCGCCAGGGGGCGGGTGGCAGGGAGCCGGGCGGCGGCCGCAAAGCGGGCGAGTGGGGTGGCCAGCCGGGCGGCCGGGGCGAGGCCGCCGTCGGTCCGGTGGGCGGGGGGCAGGGAGCCGGCACCGAGCCCGTCCACGGCCTGGAAAGCGCCCGTCACCTGCGCATATGCGGCGGCTGCTGCCATGTCGGCGGGCCCTTCCATAATGGGTTGCAGGCCTGCCCTGAGGCCGCCCGACCGACTACAGTCACGTAGACGGTCTACGGCACTGTAGACGACGAACAGGTGGAGGGCGTGCCATGCCGGAGACATCACCCGTGCAGCGGCGCCCGTCCGGTGAGCTGGAAGCGAGTGTGCTCGCGGCGCTCTGGGCGGCCGAGGGTCCGCTGAGCCCGGCCGAGGTGCAGAGCACGCTGGGCAGGCGGCTCGCGCGCACCACCGTCACCACGATCCTCACCCGGCTGCACCACAAGGGGGCGGTGTCCCGCTCCCGGGCCGGCCGCGGGTTCGTGTACTCGCCCATACAGGACTCCGCGGGGCTGACCGCCCGGCGGATGCGCAGTGAGCTCGACAAGCAGGACGACCGCGGCGCCGCGCTCGCCCGCTTCGTCTCCCAACTGTCCAGCGAGGACGAGCAGTTGCTGCGGAGCCTCCTGGAGGGGGCGGGGGACCGCGCCTCCGAGGGGCCGCAGACCGGCCCGCAGCCCGGTGCCGGGTCCGCCCCATGATCCTGGTCCCGTAGGGGGTCCGACCGGCGCGGCGCCTCGCCCCCCGGCGGCGTACCGCGCCGTGGTCGTGATCCGCAGACCGCAGACCGCAGACCGCAGGGGGGCGCCCCCTAGGAACCGAGCCCGCTCTCCGCATGTGCCCCGCCGGGCCCCGTGCTGCTCCCCGTCCCCGTTCCGGTGCCGACCGTGAAGCCCAGGGTGGCGCCCCCTCCGGGGCGGTGGGTGGCGAAGGCATGGCCGCCGTGGGCGGTGGCGATCTCGCGGACGATGGCCAGGCCCAGGCCGGAGCCGGGCAGGCCACGGGCGGCCGCGGCGCGGTAGAAGCGGTCGAAGACCCGGGTGAGATCGGCGTCCGCGATGCCGGGGCCGCGGTCGAGGACCTCGACCCGGGCGCCGGTGACCACGACCTCGATCGGCTCCGTGCCACCCGCGTCGAACTTGGCGGCGTTCTCCAGCAGATTGGTGAGCGCACGGTGCAGCGCGGCGGGCCGGCCCTCGACCACCGCCGGGCGCACGGTCCGTACGGTGATCTCGCGGCCGGTGCGGCGGCGGGCCGAGGCGGCCGCCTTCTCCGCGGACTCGGCCAGGCCCACCTCGGCAAGCGGATCGTCATCGCGCTGTCCGGCGGCCAGGTCCACCAGCTCATTGACCAGATCGCTGAGTTCACGGGCCTCGCCCGCCAGATCGGCCAGCAACTCCTCGCGGGCGTCCGACGGCAGTTCGTCGAACCGCTTCAGCAGCGAGATGTTCGTACGGAGCGAGGTCAGCGGGGTGCGCAGCTCGTGGCCGGCGTCCTGGACGAGGCGCTGCTGGTCCTGGACGGCACTGGCCAGCCGGCCGAGCATGTCGTCGAAGGCCCGCCCGAGCCGGGCGACCTCGTCGCGCCCGGCCACCGGGACCGGGACGTCCAGCCGCCCGTGCTCCGCCACGCTCTCGGCGACCGCGGTCAGCCGCACCAGCCGGCCGGTGATCCGGCGCGCCAGCCACCAGCCGCCCGCTCCGGCCAGCGCGATCACCGCGGCGGCCAGCAGGGCGGTGCGCTGCTGGAGCGCGGAGAGCAGGTCCTCGGTCTCGCTGAACTTCTGGGCGACCTGGACCGCCCCGCGGCCGCCGCCGAGCGCGACGGTCGCGACGTGGTACTCCTCGTCGCCGATGTCCGCCTCCCGCTCCGCGTGCTCGCCGGCCCGTTCGTCGTCGGCGATCCGGCGCTCCGCGGAACCGGCCGGGAGCACCGGGCGCCCCCGCTCCACGATCCGGCCGCCGGGCCCCAGGATCTGCACCTCGGTACGGCTGGGCCGGGTGAGGTCGTCGCGCGGCCCGTCGTGGTCGGGGTCGGCGGTCGCGTAGTCCGCGGGCGCGAACGGCTTCTCCTGGACCTGGATCCGCAGATCCCGTACGACCTGCGAGAACACCGACTTCTCATCGACCCGGACCAGCCGGGCCGCCGCGTCGTAGCTGAGGAACCCGACGAGGACGGTCACCGCCGCGGCCCCGGCGGCGAACGCCACCGCGAAGGCGGTGCGCAGACTGGCGGGCCTACGGGTGCGCAGCCAGGCCGCCGACCCACCGCGCCGCCAGGAACGCAGCCAGGCCCGGTGCCGGACCCACAACCGCCGGCACCCGGCGCGGGGCCCGGTCCCGGCACGGTCGCGGGGGCCGGACATCTCAGTCCTCCCGCAGCACGTAGCCGACGCCACGCACCGTGTGGATCAGCGGGCGGCTGCCCGGGACGTCGACCTTGCGCCGCAGATAGCCCACGTACACCGCGAGGTTCTTCGAGCCCGGCCCGAAGTCGTACCCCCAGATCCGGTCGTAGATCGTCGAATGGTCCAGCACGATCCCGGCGTTGCGGGCCAGCAGCTCCAGCAGTTCGAACTCGGTCCGGGTCAGCTCCAGTTCCCGCTCACCGCGCCAGGCGCGGCGCGAGGGGCCGTCGATCCGCAGATCCGCGGCCTCGACGACACCGCTGTCCGCCACCAGGGCCTCGTACGCCCCGCCCGCTTCCGCGGCCCCGCCCGTCTCGCCGGGCTCATCGGCACCGTCGGAGCCGGTCCCCGGACCGCCGCCGTCCTCCGCCCCGGCCGAGCCGGCCGTCGTCCGCCGCAGCAGCGCCCGCAGCCGGGCGAAGACCTCCTCGACCTCGAACGGCTTGACCACGTAGTCGTCCGCCCCGGCGTCCAGACCGGCGATCCGGTCCGCGGTCTCGACCCGTGCGGTCAGCATCAGGATCGGGGTGCGGTCCTGCTCGGCCCGCAGCACCTGGCACACCTGCAGCCCGTCGATCCCCGGCATCATCACGTCCAGCAGGATCACGTCCGGCCGCTCGCGGTGCGCGGCGGCCAGCGCCTGGATGCCGTCGGCGACGGCGGTGACCTGGTACCCCTCCAGGGTCAGGGCACGCTCCAGCGCGGTGCGGATGGGGCGGTCGTCCTCGGCGAGCAGTACGGAGTGGGTCACCCGGCAAGTCTGCCAAGGGCCCGGCGGTGCGGTGACGGGTGGCCGGTGGGCGGCGGCTTTCTTACCCGGCTCTCACCGCCGGTTCTTACCGGGCTCTCACCCGGGCCACGCCCTCGGCTTACCCCGTGGCGACACGGTGGCCCGGTGCCGGACGGGCCGGTCGCGCCGCCCGGCCGCAGGTACCGGCCGGTCGGAATGACTCGGCACATCTCGGGGAAGACGCCACACCGCATGAAGATCACCCTCCTGCTGCACAACGCCTATGCCATCGGCGGCACGGTCCGCACCACCCTCAACCTCGCCGCCGCGCTCGCCGACCGGCACGACGTCGAGATCGTCTCGATGCTGCGGCACCGCGAGGTCCCGCGGTTCACCGTGGACCCCCGGGTGCGGCTGGTGCCGCTGGTGGACACCCGCGTCGGCAGCGAGGACATGGCCGATCCGCTGTTCGGTGAGCCCGCGCAGGACTTCCCGCTCGCCGAGAAGCGGCACCGCCAGTACAGCCGGCTGGTCGACGTCCGCGCCGCGGAGTTGCTGCGCGGCACCGACGCGGACGTGCTGATCGGCACCCGGCCCGGCATCAATGTCTACCTGGCCCGGTTCGCCCCCCGCCGGGCCCTGCGGATCGCCCAGGAGCACCTCCGGCTCGACGCACACAGCAAACGGCTCCGCACCGAACTCGCCCGCCATTACCGGACGCTGGACGCCGTGGTCACCACCACCGAGGCGGATGCCGCCGTCTACCGCGCCCGGATGCCGCTGCCCGGCGTACGGGTCCTGGCGGTCCCCAACATCGTGCCCGCGCCGGCCGGGCCGCCGTCCGAGGGCACCTCGAAGGTGATCGCGGCCGCCGGCCGGCTGGTCCGCGGCAAGCGCTTCGACCTGCTGATCGAGGCGTTCTCCGCGGTCGCCGCCAAGCACCCCGACTGGCGGCTGCGGATACACGGCGGCGGCACCGAGCGGGCGCGGCTCCAGGGGCTGATCGACGGACTCGGGCTGAGCGGGCAGGCGGAACTGACCGGGCCGCGCTCGCCGATAGAGGCGGAGTTCGCCAAGGCGTCGATCGTCGCCTCGGCCTCGGACGCCGAGTCGTTCGGCATGACCCTCGTCGAGGCGATGCGCTGCGGAGTGCCGGTCGTCAGCACCGACTGCCCGCTGGGCCCGGCCGAGATCATCCACGACGGTACGGACGGGCTGCTGGTGCCGACCGGCGACGGCCGGGCGCTGGCCGGTGCCCTGCTCACCCTCATCGAGGACCCCGAGCGCCGCCGCACGATGGCCGAGCGCGCGCGGGAGAGCTCGCACCGCTACGACCCGCAGCCGATTGCCGAGCGCTATCGGGTCCTCTTCGGGGAACTGCGGTCGACGCGCGGACGGCGGACCCGGCAGCGCATCGTGGCGCGTGCCCGCGCCCGCGCACGACGGCTGCTGCGGCGCGCCCGGCGGCGCTGAGGCGCGCCCCCGGGCGGCGGGGCCGGTCCGGGCGGTGGGACCGTCCCCGCCTCAACTTGACCGCGGCACAAGGAACTTCCCGTCCGGAATCTGGCGTCCCCGGTAGCGAACATGCTGAACTGCTGGAACGAAACTGAATCGCACGGAACGCAGAATCGCTGGATCACAGCAATGGATCCCGGCGCCGGATCACCGAAACGCCGCATCACGGAACACCCGGAACACCCGGGACGCGCCGCAACGCAGTTGACGCTTCGAGCAGTTGACGCTTCGAATCCGCAGGTCCGACCGGCAGGAGGCCACTCATGCTGCACGGTGTCGATGTCAGCTCCTACAACGCCTCGTATTCCACCGCGGGGCTGGACTTCGTTTTCGTCAAGGCCACCGAAGGCCGCTCCTACATCAACCCGCGCCAGTCCGCGCAGGCGTCAAAGGCCCGTAAAGCGGGCTGCGTGGTCGGTTTCTACCACTTTCTGTGGCCGGGAAATATCGCCGCCCAGGCGAAGTACTTCGTCGAGAAGTGCGCCTCGATCGAGGGCGACCTTCTGGCCTGCGACTGGGAGCGCACCGGCGAGGGGACCTATGCGAGTAATGCGCAGAAGGACCAGTTCCTGGTCGAGGTGAAGAAGCTGCGCCCCACGCACCGGGTGATGCTCTACTGCAACCGCGATTTCTGGCTCAACCACGACACCACGTCCTACGCGGCCGACGGCCTGTGGATCGCCGACTACGTCTCCGCCGGGCATCCGCGGATCAAGGCGAAGTGGCGCATCCATCAGTACACCGACCGGCCGCTGGACAAGGACGTCGCGGACTTCTCCAGCAAGGCCGCCCTCAAGAAGTGGGCGCACCCGGCATAAGGTTCCTCCTGGCACGTATGTTCGTGTCGCCAGGCACCGCCCGTACGCAGCGGAGGAACGCTGCGTACGCGGCGCAGGAACAGCGCGTCACCGCCCCCGCACGACGCAGCACGAGAACAAGAGGAGCAGCCGTGACCGACCCGGCGTCCAAGGCCCTGCAGCAGGAGATCGCCCGGGATCTCCAGGTGACCGCGTCCTTCGACGCCGAGCGGGAGATCGAGCGCCGGGTGAGCTTCCTCACGGAGCGGCTGACCTCCACGGGCCTGCGCTCGCTGGTCCTGGGGATCAGCGGCGGCGTCGACTCCACGACCACGGGCCGGCTCTGCCAGCTCGCCGTGGAGCGGGCCCGCGGCGCCGGGCACGAGGCGACGTTCTACGCGATGCGGCTGCCGTACGGCGTCCAGGCGGACGAGAAGGACGCCCGGCGCGCGCTGGAGTTCATCCGCGCCGACCGGGAGCTGACCGTCGACATCCGCCCGGCGAGCGATGCGGCGCTGCAGGCCGCGCTGGACGGCGGGCTCGCCTTCCGCGACGCCCACCACCAGGACTTCGTCCAGGGCAACATCAAGGCCCGGCAGCGCATGATCGCGCAGTACGCGGTCGCGGGGGCCCACAACGGCCTGGTCGTGGGCACCGACCACGCGGCCGAGGCGGTCTCCGGCTTCTTCACCAAGTTCGGCGACGGCGCGGCCGATGTCGTGCCGCTCACCGGGCTGACCAAGCGCCGGGTGCGCGCCGTGTCGGCGGCGCTGGGCGCCCCGGAGGAGCTGGTCCACAAGGTTCCGACGGCCGACCTGGAGACGCTCGACCCGGGCAAGCCGGATGAGGACGCGCTCGGCGTGAGCTACGACCAGATCGACGACTTCCTGGAAGGCAGGCCCGTCGACGAGGCGGCTGCCCAGGCCATCGTCCGCCGCTACCGCCTCACCGAGCACAAGCGGGCACTGCCGATCGCTCCCTGAGCGGGCCGGGCGGGCCGGACGGGCCGGACCGGCCGGACCGCCTCGGAGTTCTCCGCCGCCCTTTCCGGGGCTCTCCCTCGCCCCTTTCCGGAGTTCTCCCCCGCCCCTCTCCGGGGCTCTCCCCGCCTCTCCTCGGAGCTCTCCCCCGCCCCCCCCCCGCCCTCTCCCCCTTCGGGGGAGAGGGCGGGGGGGGTTCGGGGGTGGGGGGAGCGGCACGCCCGCCGGCGGCACCCCGGCAGCAGCGCCCCAGCCGGCGTCACCCCGTCACACCACCGCCCCACCCCGTCATGTCATGACCCGGCTAGGGGACCGTTACCATCCCGGTGCTAAATCGTGGGTGTGAGCGGGCATGCATCCGGCCATGGGAAGCCGCGAAGTGCGATCGGAAGATCAACTGTCAGTGGGGCCGCCTACGCTCCGAGACATGGGTTACGCAAACCTGCGCGAACTCCAGACCGCGCTGACCACCGCCTCCGACCTTGCCTCCGCCCTGCAGTCCGCGCCCACCCGGCGCGATGCGGACCAGCTCGTCGACGTCCTCCGACAAGCACTGACCGCTGCCAACTCGCTGGGCGCGGAGACCGGCCCGACCGGCTGCGCCCTGCATCCGCAGGGTGCGGTCGACCCGTTGTACGGCGACCCGGAAGATCCCCTTCCGCCGGGCTACGGGAAGTGCCTGCTCTGCAACGACCGCCGACGCCGGGCGGACGCCCACCCTCCGCACACCCGCCCGTGTGCCCGTCCGCATCCGCGCTGGCGGCGACGGCTGAGTGCCTAGGCGGCGAGCCCCCGGGTGCCCGGGACGGGCCCCGGCGGGCCGGGCAGGACTACCATCCGCGCATGCGACCTGCCAGATACAGCGATGAGGATCTAGAGCAGCACTCCCTGCGGCGACGGGTGCCCGACGACGGGCAGCGGTCCGGGTTCGAGCATGATGTCGACCGGATCCTGTACTCGACGCAGTGGCGGGCGCTGGCCGGCAAGAGCCAGGTGGTGGCGAGCGCCGAGCTGGGCGCGTACCACACCCGGCTGACGCACTCGATGAAGGTGGCTCAGCTCGGCCGGCGGATGGCGGAGCGGCTGGAGCGGCAGTACGGCGGGCCGAACCCTGCGCTCGTCGAGGCCGCGTGCATGGCTCATGACATCGGCCATCCGCCCTTCGGGCACGCGGGTGAGCTGGCGCTGCGCGCCACGATGGACGAACTGCACTTCGCCGACGGTGTGCTGGACAGTTTCGAGGGCAATGCGCAGACCCTGCGGGTGCTGACCTTCCTCGCCGCCCACAAATACCCGGGCCATCGCGGGCTGCATCTGACCCGCGCCTGTCTGGACGCCGCCACGAAGTACCCGTGGGAGCGGGCGCCCGTCGACCAGGACCCGGCGCGGCATGTGAAGTGGGGCGTGTACGTCGCCGACCGGGAGGCGTTCTCCTGGGTGCGGGCCGGCCGTACGGACTCCGCCGTACCGGTCGAGGAGCAGGTCATGGACTGGGCGGACGATGTCACCTACGCCTGCCATGACGTCGAGGACTTCTATCGCACGGGCCTGATCCCGCTGGCCGCGCTGTTCCCGCCGGACGGTGCCGCGGGCAGCGACACCGAGCGGGAGACCTGCCGTTTCCTGGACTATGTGCAGGCCAAGCGGGAGCGGGCGGGCGAGGCCTTCGACCGGGCGGCCGCGCTGGTGATGATGGAGGACATCGGCAAGCGGCTGGCGGTGCCCGCCCCGTACAGCGGCAGCCATGAGGACGCGGTGGCGGTCAACCGCCGCACCGCCGATCTGATCTCCTACTTCACCCGTGGCATCGAGCTGGAGGTGGGCGGCGCGGCGGCGATCCGTTACGGGGCGCAGCTGGTGATCCCGCCGGACCGGCGGGCCGCCTGCGATCTGCTCAAGGAGCTGGTGTGGTGCTATGTCATCGACCGCCCGGCACTGGCCACCCAGCAGCACGGCAAGCGGCGGGTGGTGAGCGAGCTGCTGCGCTGGAGCCATGACGCACCCGAGCTGCTGCCGCCGGACCGCGCCGAGGAGCTGGCGCTGCACGGCGACCGGCTGCGGGCCGCCGCGGACCATGTCGCCTCGCTGACCGAGGATCAGGCACTGGCCCTCCACCGGCGGCTGTCCGGCACGGGCCTGGGCTCGGTCAACGACAACGTGTGGCTGTGAGGCCGGGGAACGCCGCGGTGCGGTGAGCCCGCGGAGGGCCTTGGGGCGGTGAGCCCGGGAACGGGCCGGGAGGACGGGGGCACCACGCGCCCCGTCCTCCCGGTCGTCCGGGGGCGCTCCGGCGCACCCCTCGACATCCCGTTCCGCCCCGCGGCCTTCCGGTCCCGCCCCGGGCTGTCCTGTCCCGCCCCGGGCTGTCCGGTCCCACCCGGGGCTATTCGGTGCCGTCCCGCTGCTTCTTCTCCGGCCGTAGCGCGAACCGGGCCAGCACCCCGGCGACGACCAGCGCGGCCACCGCGATCAGCACGGCGTCCGGGACGCCGTTGCCGATCCGCGTCGCCCATTCCTCGGCCCGGAATTCGGTGTCCGCGTCGAGAATTCCGGGCAGCGCACTGGTCCCGTTGAAACGCAGGAAAAGCACGCCGATACCGATGAAGAACACCCCGGACAGCAGCGAGGTGGTGTGCAACCGCAGCTTGCCGAGGGTGAATTCACGGCCCCGCAGCCAGCCCCGGGTGCCGAGCTCGCAGCGGTCCCACAGCAGCGCCAGCACGAACAGCGGCAGCGCCATGCCCAGCGCGTAGACGGCGAGCATCGAGGCGCCGTACACCGGTGAGCCGCTGACCGCCGTCACCGTCAGCACCGCGCCGAGGATGGGGCCCGCGCAGAAGCCGGCCAGGCCGTAGACACAGCCGAGCAGAAAGGTGGAGACGGCCGACCGCGGGGTGATCCGAGCGGCGGCGGCCTGGGCCCGCCGGGAGGCGAAGCCCAGGCCGAGGATCTGGGCGAGACCCATGGCGATGACGACCCAGCCGCCGACGGCGATCAGCAGATCGCGGTGGCCGTTGAACAGCCGGCTGGCCGCCGTGCTGGCCGCGCCGAGCGGCACCAGTGTGGTGGCCAGTCCCAGATAGAACACGCCGGTACGGGCCATCAGTCGCCCGGGCGTGGCCAGGGAGTACGCGAAGAACGCCGGCAGCAGCAGGGCGCTGCACGGGCTGAGCAGCGCGAGCGCGCCGCCCAGGAACGCCGCGAGGTAGCCGATGTCGGTCACTTGGCCCCCTTGGCCGCCGGTCCGTGCCCGGCCCGATCTGCGGCCTGCTCGACGGCCTGCGCGAAGACCTCGTAGGGCTGGGCCCCGGCCACCGGCCGGCCGTTGACCAGGAAGGACGGTGTGGACTGCACTCCGAGCTGGTAGCCCTCGTCCTGATCCTTCTTCAGCGCCCGCTCGGCGTCCTTGCTGTTCATGTCGGTACGGAACTTGTCGAGGTCGTCCACACCGCTCTCACGGGCCATGTCGACGAGCTTGTCCTCGGCGAGCGCCGCGCCTTTGCGGGTCTTGGCGTACAGCTCGTCGTGCAGCTGCCAGAACTTGCCCTGCTGCCCGGCGGCCCAGGAGGCGCGGGCGGCCCGCTCGGAGTGCGCGCCGAAGACGGTGAAGTTGCGGAATTCGATGCGCAGGGTGCCCTCGTCGACGAACTTCTTGATCAGGCCGGGCTGGGTCTCACGGGTGAAGCGGCCACAGAACGAGCACTGGTAGTCGGCGTATTCGACCAGGACCACCGGGGCGTCCTTCTTGCCGATGGCCAGCGGGTCGCCGTCCGCGCGCCGGCTGGTCCGCTTGGCGAGGTCGTCGAACATCTTCTGCTGTGCGGGGTCCTCCTGCGGATCGGCGGAGGCGGCGGCCTCGGGGGCATCGGGGCGGCCGGTGTCACGGTCGCCCTCGACGGAGCTGCCGACGGCGACACCGATGGCGATCACGGCGACGACGAGGGCGATGACCGCGCCGATGGCGGCCAGTTTGCGGGTGGGAGAGGCGGAAACGGGCATGCGGAAGCTCCAGACGTACGGAGGGGGAATTCAGGCCTTGTGCGTCGGGGCAGCGGCCTATATCCGCAAGACGGGGAGGAGCGCGGTGTGGTCGACGGCGGACGCGGTGTCCGTCGGTGGCCGGGCCAGCGCGTACTGCGCGGGCAGATCCGCGGCGAGCGGCCCCGGGCCGGTGGTGGCGGGGGCGAGGGGCTCACCGCGGTGCGGTGCGGGCGGCGGGGCGGATTCGTCGGGCCCCGGCGCATGCCGGTCCGAGCACTTCTTGGGCGCATGGGCGACGGCAACGGGGGCGTCGGTGCCGAGCCGTGGGCCGCTGTGGGCGGCGGCCGGCCGCGCGGTGGCGGTGCCGTCCGCCGGGCCCGTGGCGTCCGCGGCAGCCGCGGACGGCGCGTCAGCCGCCCGCCAGGCCGCCGCGGCCGTGGTCGCCCCGCCCGCCTGCCAGGTCTGGTCGCCGCCGGTCCGGCACAGCAGCGGCCCGAAGGTGACGGCGAGGAGGAGCAGCAGCGACAGCGCGGCCGACCGGCGCAGCTGGTGCATGTCCCTCCCTCTCCGTACCTGGCGCGAGCATGGACAGCCCATCCTACGGATCGTCGCCGCGCGAGCGGAGCACCGGCGGGCCCCGGCGCCTGTCGGGGGCCCTGGGGCGGGTGGGCTCAGCGGTCGGCGATCCGCATCTCGAACCAGGTGGTCTTGCCGCGGGGCAGCAGATCCACGCCCCAGCGTTCGGAGAGCTTGTCGACGAGGAAGAGCCCGCGGCCGCTGAGGTCCATCTCCTGGACCGGCATCAGGCACGGCAGACCGCGGGAGGGGTCGCGCACCTCGATCCGGATCCAGCCACGGCGGCGGAGCATCCGCAGCCCGAAGGTGCGGGCGCCGGTGTGCCGTACGGCGTTGCCGACGAGCTCGGAGACGAGCAGCACGGCGTGCTCGGTGAGCTGGGGCGTCAGGGACCACTGCTTGAGGAGGACGGCGGCGGTCAGCCGGCGGGCGATACCGGCGGACTGGGGGCGCGAGGGGAGCCGGACCTCGCCGAGGGCCGGATCGCCGGCCGGTTCGGGGGCCGCGGACACCGGTCTGCGGGGTGCCGGCGCCCGGTCCCGGTCCGCGCCGGGGGTGCCCCGTCGTGCGGCGGGCGGATCGCTCCGCGGCCGCGGCTGCTCCATTCCTTCGAGGCCCGCCATGCCCCCCATCATGGCCGCTACTTGACGGTCACGGGGGTGGAACCGACGGAATCCGCTGCCCGGAATCGCCGGTTCCATCCCCTCGCCGAGACATATGCCAAAGGCAGTTAAGGTTCCGGCTCGCACCGGCTGACCTGCTACGACATCCGGCATCCGCGGGGCCGCCGGGAGGCGTCAACAAGGTTGCCTTAAGGCGCAATTAAGTTGTGCACCATTCCCCCACAAGGGGCATCACGTCCCGGCCAAACCTCAGATGTCCCGTCAACACCAGTTGTTTCAGCGGAACTTGGCCTTGCCGGGACCTTCCTCGACGAAGCTGCGCATGCCGGTCTCGCGGTCCTCGGTCGCGAACAGCCCCGCGAACCAGTTGCGTTCAATGGTGAGACCGGTGTCGATGTCCGTCTCCAGGCCCGCGTCGACGGACTCCTTCGCGGCCCGCAGCGCCAGCGCGGGGCCGGCCGCCAGCCGCGCCGCCCAGGCGTGCGCCTGCTCGTAGACCTCGGCGGCCGGCACCACCCGGTCGACGAGACCGAGGGTGAGCGCCTCGTCGGCCTTCACCTGACGGCCGGTGAAGATCAGGTCCTTGGCCTTGGACGGACCCACCAGCCGCGCCAGCCGCTGGGTGCCGCCGGCGCCCGGGATGAGCCCCAGCAGGATCTCGGGCTGGCCGAGCTTGGCGTTGTCGGCCGCGATCCGGATGTCGGCGCAGAGCGCCAACTCACAGCCGCCGCCCAGTGCATAGCCGGTGATCGCGGCGACCACCGGCTTGGGGATCCGGGCCACGGCGGTGAACGAGTCCTGCAGGGCCTTGGACCGCACGACCATCGCCGCATGGTCCATGACCTGCATTTCCTTGATGTCCGCGCCGGCCGCGAACACCTTCTCACCGCCCCAGATGACGACGGCGCGGACGTCGTCGCGGCGGGTGGCCTCCTCGGCCAGCTCGCGCAGCCGGTCCTGGGTGGCGATGTCCAGTGCGTTCATCGGCGGACGGTCCAGGCGGATGGTGCCGACGCCGTCGGCGACCTCGAGATTCACAGTCATGCCGGAAGGTTAGTACGCGTTAACGCCGTCGGGCCCGGTGCACTCGGTCACAGCGCAGCGGGCCCGGTCGCCTTCCGGCCGTCCTACGGAGCGGCCGTCCTACCGATCGGCCTTCCACTTCTCCCAGGAGAGGTTCCAGTCGCTGAAGCCGTTGTCCGGCTGGATCGTTTCGTCGTGCGAGTTCTTGACGACGACCACATCGCCGATGAGGGAGTTGCGGAAGAACCACGCCGCCGGGGTGGACCCGTCGCCGCCCCCGCGCTGGTCGAAGAGGCCCACACAGCCGTGGCTGGCGTTCCGGGTGCCGAAGGCCGCGCGGCCCGACCAGTAGTTGCCGTGGAGGAAGGTGCCGGACGTGCTCAGCCGCATCGCATGCGGCACGTCCTTGATGTCGTACTCCCCGCCGAAGCCGACGGTGTCCCCGTTCATCCGCGTCACGAGGTGCTTCTCGCTGATCACCATCTTGCCGTTGTACGTCTCGGTGCCCGGCGCGCCCGAGGTGATCGGGATGGTTTTGATCTTCTTGCCGTCGCGGACCACGGTCATCTGCTTCGACTTGGCGTCGACCGTGCTGACCTGGCTGCGGCCGATGGTGAAGGAGACCTCCTTGGCCTGGGTGCCGTAGACACCGGGCCGGCCCTCGACGCCGTTGAGGTTGAGCTTGAGGGTGACCTTGGTGCCGGGCGCCCAGTATTTCTCGGGGCGGAAGTCGAGCCGGTCGTTGCCGAACCAGTGGCCCTCGATCGGCACCGACGGCTCGGCGCTGACCTTGATGGCGTCCTCGACGGCCCCGGGGTCCGTGATACCGCGGGTGAAGCGGATCGAGACCGGCATACCGACGCCGACCCGCTGGCCGTTCTCGGGGCTGTACTGGCCGATGAAGGTGTTCTTGGGGACGAGTGTGGTGAAGCCGGAGTGCTCGGCGGCCTCCCGGCCCTCGCCGTCCACCGCTATCGCGTCGACGGTGTACTTCGTCGAGGCGCCCAGATGGCCGCTCGGCTTCCACACGGCGCCGCCACCCGATATCTTCCCGTCGACCTCATTGCCCTTGCCGTCCTTGACCTTGACGGACTTGAGCCTGCCCTTCTGGGCGGTCACCTTCAGCGCGCCGCTGGTGGCGACGTCGTCCGCGCCGTCCTTGGGCGCTATCGTCACGGCGGCCTGCGAGGCGTCCTTGCCCCCGCCCGCCTTGCCTGCTTTCTTGTCGTCACCGTCATCGCCACCACACCCCGTCACCAGCAGCAGCATGGCGGCGAGCAGCACGGCGAGCGGGCCCCCGCCCTGGTGTCGCCACCGACGCCGGCGAGCCGGCTCCCCCGAATTCGGCTGGACGTTCACGACTGGCCCCTTTTCCCCTCGCACGGCCCGCGGTCCCCCGCACGCGGATGCGGACAGCCGCGCGCTTGCCGCTAGATAACCACACCGCGGTGACAGTGAACTCCCCGTGAATGTCACTGTTTAGTCCCAAGTGCGGGGGTGGTGCGGGCACTCGTTCCGGCGGGCCGCGCCCCGGGTCAGCGCAGCGCGGATCCGGCCCGCCACAACTGCCACGGCATGTTCCAGCCACCGAGGCCGTTGTCCGGCGCGACCGTACGCTCCGGGGAGTTGTGCACCACCACGGTGTCGCCGACGATCGACTGGTTGAAGAACCAGCCGGCCGGGGTGTTCGGGCCGCCGCCCCTGATGTCCTTCAGCCCGACGCAGCCATGGCTGGTGTTGACGCCGCCGAAGACCTCTGGCGGCGTCCAGTAGTTGCCGTGGAGGAAGGTCCCCGACCTGGTGAGGCGCATGGCGTGCGGCACGTCCGGGATGTCGTACTCGCCGCCGAAGCCGACGGTGTCACCGTCCATCCGCGTCATCGAATGGCGCTCCAGGATCACCATCCGCCCGTTATAGGTGGGGTTCTCGGCGTCGCCCGCGGTGACCGGCAGCACCGCCACGACCCGGCCGCCCCGCCGCACGGTCATGGTGTGCCGGGCGGCGTCGATGGTGCTGACCTGGTCCCGGCCCACCCGGTAGCGGACGGTTCTGCGCTGGGTCCCGTAGGCGCCCGGTGCGGCCTTCACCCCGCGCAGCCGCAGTTGCACGGTGATCTCGGTGCCCGGCCGCCAGCGTTCGCGGGGCCGGAAGTCCAGCCGCCGGGGGCCGAACCAGTGGGCGGCGATCTCGACGCCGGGGCGGGCGCTGACCCGGACGGCGCGTTCGACGGCCGCGCGGTCGGCGATCGGCCGGTTGAAGACCATCGAGAAGATCAGGCCGGTGCCGACGGTGGCGTCGCGCTGGGGCGAGAAGTGGCCGACGAAGCGGCGGGCGGGCGCGGAGGTGGTGAAGGTGGTGTGGCGCGCGGAGCGATGGCCCGCGCCGTCCAGCGCCACCGCGTCGACGGTGTACCTCGCGCCGAGTTGGAGGCGGCCGGGCGCGGGCCGCCAGGTCAGACCGTCCGGCGAGATCCGCCCGGCGACGGACTGCCGGCCGGTCTCCCCGGTCCGGCTGACCTCGACCCGCTCCAGCCGCCCCGTCGGCACCCGGACCTCGAACCGCCCGTCGGCCCGTACGCCGCGCGCGCCGTTGTGCGGGACGACTCTGATCGCCTCCTCCTGGGAGCCTGGTTTGCCGCCGACGAAGGCCTCCGGGTCCCCGCAGCCGGCCAGCGCCGCCGCCCCGGTGAGCCCGGCCAGGACGACGAGGGCGACGCGGGTGCGGCGGGCCGCCCGCACCGCCGCGCCACGGGGTGCCCGGCCCGCCGCCCGGTCCGGCAGCCGGCCCCGCACACGGGCTCTGCCGCGGCGCTGCGCTCGGTCCTCTGCTCGGTCCTGCTGATGGGCGGTCATATACCGGATTGTGACGGATAAGGCGTGGCTTAGGAGGTATGCCGCGTGACGGGATGTCACGGACAGAACGGAGCGGAGTGAGGAGCTGCCCACGGGAAGCGTGAGGCAACGGCCGGTTGCGGGAAGAACAACGGGGAGGGCGGACCCCCGCACGGCCGGGACTCCCAGCACACGCCGGGAAGTACCCCCGTGCCGGGGACCCACCGCCCGACCGAGCCATGAGCCGCAGGAGGCGGGCACGTGTCGAGCGCACCCGAGCAGGAGGCAGTGGCGGACGAACCACTCGCCCCACCTGCGGACATCCGTCCCGGCAGCCCCACGCCGCTGGGGGCCCGGTACCGCACCGGCCCTGATGGCACCGCCGGCACCAACTTCGCCCTGTGGGCGGGCGGCGCCGAGGCCGTCGAGCTGTGTCTCTTCGACGACGCGGAGCGCGAGACGCGCCATGCGCTGACCGAGCTCACCCACGAGATCTGGCACGGCTTTCTGCCCGGTGTCCGCCCCGGGCAGCGCTACGGCTTCCGGGTGCACGGCCGCTGGGACCCCTGGTCCGGCGCCCGCTGGAATCCGGCGAAGCTGCTGCTCGACCCGTACGCCAGAGCCGTGGACGGCGACTTCGGCACGCGGACGGAAGCGACCGGCTCCGGGGCCGCGCTGCCCGCCCAGCTCTACGGGCATGTCCGCGACTGGCCGCAGCAGCAGGCCGCCGACACCGTGCGCGACGACCGGGACTCGGCGCCGTACGTCCCGAAGGGCGTCGTGGTCGGTGACGACACCGGGGACGAGGGCGGCGCCGACGAATGGCGGGACGATCGCCGGCCCAAGACGCCCTGGCCGGATTCGGTGCTCTACGAGCTGCATGTGCGCGGTTTCACGATGCGTCACCCCGGGATCCCGGAGCGGCTGCGCGGCACCTACGCCGGGCTGGCGCACCCCGCGGCGCTGGAGCACCTCGTCCGGCTCGGTGTCACCGCCGTCGAGCTGCTGCCGGTCCACCAGTTCGCGCACGAGGACCATCTGGTGCGCCGGGGGCTGCGCAACTACTGGGGCTACAACTCCATCGGCTACTTCGCGCCACATGCCGGATACGCCGCCACCGGGACCCGGGGGCAGCAGGTCGGCGAGTTCAAGCGGATGGTGCGGGCGCTGCACGATGCCGGTATCGAGGTGATCCTCGACGTCGTCTACAACCACACCGCGGAGGCCGGTGAACTGGGCCCGACGCTCTCCCTGCGGGGCATCGACAACCGCGGCTACTACCGTCTGGCCGGTGACGCCCGCCGCTATGCCGACTACACCGGCTGCGGCAACACCCTGCATGTCGTCCAGCCCCATGTGCTGCGGCTGATCACCGATTCGCTGCGCTACTGGGTCACCGAAATGGGCGTGGACGGCTTCCGCTTCGATCTGGCGGCCGCGCTGGCCCGCTCCATGCACGACGTCGACATGCTCTCCCCGTTCCTCGCCGTGATCGCCCAGGACCCGGTGCTGCGCCGGGTCAAGCTGATCGCCGAGCCCTGGGACGTGGGCAACGGCGGCTACCAGGTCGGCGCCTTCCCGCCGTTGTGGACGGAGTGGAACGACCGCTACCGCGACACCGTCCGGGACTTCTGGCGCGGCGGCCAGCACGATGTGCGCGATCTGGGCTACCGGCTCTCCGGATCGAGCGACCTCTACGCCTGGGGCGGCCGCCGCCCGTACGCCTCGGTCAACTTCATCACCGCACACGACGGCTTCACCCTGCGCGACCTGGTCACCTACGAGCACAAGCGCAATGACGACAACGGCGAGGGCAACCGCGACGGCACCCACGACAACCGGTCCTGGAACTGCGGCGCCGAGGGCGAGACCGACGACCCGGCGGTCACCGCACTGCGCCACCGCCAGCTGCGCAACCTCCTGACCACCCTGCTGCTGTCGACGGGTGTGCCGATGCTGGTCGCCGGTGACGAGATGGGCCGCACCCAGCACGGCAACAACAACGCCTACTGCCAGGACAACGCGACCAGTTGGCTCGACTGGTCGCTCCTGGAGGACCCGGAGTGGCGCCCGCTGGCCGGTCTCGTCGCCCGTCTCATCGCCCTGCGCCGCGCCCACCCGGTCCTGCGCCGCCGGGCGTTCTTCTCCGGCCGGCCACAGCAGCGGGGCGGCCTGCGCGACCTCGCCTGGTTCACCGCGGACGGGACGGAGATGACCGAACAGGACTGGTACACCCCGGGAGCCACGCTGGGCATGTACCTCTCCGGGAACGACATCTCCCAGCGCGACGCCCGGGGCATCCGGATCGTCGACGACAGCTTCCTCGCCGTGCTCCATGCCGCTGCCCAGCCACGCCCGTTCACCCTCCCCGGGCCGCCCTGGGCCAGCGGTTACGAACTCCTCGTCGACACCGCGCGGGAGGACCAGCCGGGGGCGGCGGAGCCGCCGTACGCGGCGGGCAGTCCGATCACGCTTGCCGGGAGGTCGGTGACGCTCTTCCGGGCGGTACCGGGCTGAGACGTACGGCTCGACGTGGGGCGTACGGCTCGACGGCGCGGGGCGGGGCGGGGTGGCGCGGGGCGGGGCGGTGCGGCGCGGGGCCGTCGGCCGAAATCCACATGAGCGTTGTCAGTGCCGCGCCTTACGCTCGCGAGTGATGGCCGACACCGCGCAGACGACGACCCGTACCGACCGAACCGACTTACCCCAACGCTCCGCCGTGCGCTCGCTGTTGCGCCTGTGGCCGTTCGCCCGGCCGGTGCGGGCGCGGCTGTTCACGGCCGCGTTCGTGGCGGTGCTCGCCTCGTGCGTCAGCCTGGTCATTCCGCTGGTGCTCAAGTGGCTGGTGGACGGGCCCGTGGCGGAGCGCGATCCGGGCGGGGCGTGGCTCGGCGGCGCGTACCTCCTGCTGCTCGGGCTTGCGGAGGCGCTGCTGTTCGGGCTGCGGCGGTGGCTGGTGGCGCGTCCGCTGGCCGGGGTCGAGGCGGCGATGCGCGAGGCCCTGTACCGCCATGTGCAGCGTCTTCCGGTCGCCTTCCACGACCGCTGGTCCTCGGGCCAGTTGCTGTCACGCGGCACGACGGATCTGCAGCTGCTGCGGATGTTCCTCGCCTTCCCGCTCACCTTTCTGCTGGTCAACGGCGTCACCATCCTGGTGGGCGGGGTGCTCCTGCTGGCCCAGCGGTGGTCGCTGGGGCTGGTGCTGCTGGCGCCGGTGCTGCCGCTGATGGTGCTGTGCTCGGTCTTCGAGGCGAAGTACGGACGCGCGGCGCGACGGACCCAGGACCAGCTCGGCGATCTGACGACGGTGGTCGAGGAGTCGGTGCTCGGCATCCGCGTCATCAAGGGCTTCGGGCGCCATCGCAGCCAGGCCGACGCCTTCCGGAAGCTGACCCGCGCGCTGCGCACGTCCGAGCTCCGCAAGGCGCGGCTGCTGGCGTGGATCTGGGGGTGCAACACCACCCTGCCGGAGCTCGCCATCGGCGCCGCGCTGGTGCTCGGCACGTTCCAGGTGGCCGACGGCGCGCTGTCCGCGGGCACCCTCGTCGCCTTCCTGTCCACCGCCCTGGCGCTGCGCTGGCCGGTGGAGTCGATCGGCTTCCTGCTGGCCATGAGCAACGAGGCGGCGACGGCCACCGACCGGTACTTCGAGGTCCTGGACGAACCGGCCGTGGACGCACCGGCCCGGGAGGCAGCGGCCGATGCCACGGCGGCCGTGAACACACCGCCACAGGACGCCACAGCCGTGAACACACCGGCGCAGGACACAGCAGCCGTGGACGCCCCCGCCCGGGCCGCACCGGCTCCCCCCGGCCTGGTCTTCTCCGGTGTGCAGTTCCGCTACCCCGACGCGCCGCCGGACTCCCCGCCGCTGCTCCGGGACATCACCCTGCACATCCGGCCCGGCGAGACGATGGCCCTGGTCGGGGCGACGGGCAGCGGGAAGACCACCCTCACCGCGCTGGTGCCGCGGCTGTACGACCCCACCGCGGGCCGGATCAGCCTCGACGGGCGCGATCTGGCGACTCTCGGCCGGGAGGAGGTGCGTGCGCTGGTCGCGGTGGCCTTCGAGGAGCCGACGCTCTTCTCGGCGACCGCCGCGGAGAACGTCCTGATGGGCGGGGAGGGTGCCCAGGAGGGCGATTTCCGGCGGGCGTTGGAGGTGGCGCAGGCCGACGGCTTCGTCGATGCCCTCCCCGAGGGCGGTGCCACCCAGGTCGGCGAGCAGGGCCTGAGCCTGTCCGGCGGGCAGCGGCAACGGCTCGCCCTGGCCCGTGCCGTGGTCGGCCGGCCGCGCTTCCTGATCCTCGACGACCCGCTGTCCGCCCTTGATGTGCACACCGAAGCACTGGTGGAGGCGGCGCTGCGCCGGGTCCTGTCGACCACCACGGCTCTGGTCGTCGCCCACCGGCCGTCCACGGTCCTGCTCGCCGACCGGGTGGCGCTGCTGTCCGGCGGCCGGATCACCGCCGTCGGCACCCACCACGAACTGCTCCGGGACCACCCCGAGTACGCCACGCTGATGTCCGGCGAGGGAGAGGGCGCCCGATGACCACCACCACGACCGGCCGCCCGTCCGACGGCCCCGAGGACCGCCCCGGCGCCCGGCCACGGCCCGCGCCGCACCCCCCGGAGTCCGGGGACCCCGCCCCCGACGCGTTCGCCCACGATGCCCTGCCCGCCCCCAAGGGCGCCTCGCGCTCCCTCCTCGCGTCCCTGCTGGCTCCGCACCGGCGCCGCGTCGGGGCGGTGGCCGTGTTGCTGCTGCTCCAGCAGGCCGCCGTGCAGGCCGGTCCGCTGCTGGTCGCCTATGCGCTCGACCGCGCGGTGCCGGCGCTACGGGCCGGCGACCACGGGCCGCTGCTCGCCGTGGCGGTGGCCGGGGTGCTGTGTGCGGTGGTGTCCGGCGGGCTGCAGTTCGGCTTCATCGAGCTCTCGGCACGGGTCAGCCAGGACGTGCTGCTCGACCTGCGCGGCCGGATCTTCCGGCACGGGCAGGCGCTGAGCCTGGATTTCCACGAGCGCTATACGTCCGGCCGGCTGATCTCCCGGTCCACCACGGACGTGGAGTCGCTGCGCGAACTCCTCGACGAGGGGCTGCAGGAGCTGATCACGATCGTCCTCTCGACGGGTTGCATCACCGTGACGCTGGTCTGGCTGGACTGGGGTCTGGGCGCCGCCGCCCTCGTCTCCGCCGGGCCGCTCGCCCTGCTCGTACGCTCCTTCCGGCGCCGTTCGCACCGGGCCTACAGCGCGAAGTCCACGGCCATGGCGGCCGTCATCGTGAAGTTCACCGAGACCCTCAACGGCATCCGGCCGGTGCAGGCGTTCCGGCGCGAGCGCCCCAACGACGCCGCCTTCGCCCGGCTGAACCACCGCCACGAACGGATCAACGGCGACACGCTCCTGGAGATGGCGCGCTATGTCGTCGCCTCCCGGCTGGTGGCCAATACCGCGGTCGCCGCGATCGTCCTGTGGGGCGCCTACCGGGTGGCCACGGGGGGTCTGGCGCTCGGTGTCCTCGCCGCCGCGGTGCTCTATCTGCGCCGGCTGTACGACCCCATCGACCGGCTCGGGATGTTCCTCAACTCCTATGAGTCCGCGGCCGCTTCCCTCCAGAAGATCGCCGGGCTGCTCGCCCGGCGCCCCGGTGTCCCGGAGCCGGCCGTATCCGCCGCGCTGCCGCCCGTCGCGGCCGGGCGGCCGGGCCGCGAGGTCACCTTCCGCGGCGTCCGCTTCGCCTACCGCACCGGCGGCGAGGTGCTGCCCCGCTTCGATCTGACCCTCGCGGCCGGGACGACCGTGGCGGTGGTGGGCGCCACCGGCGCCGGCAAGTCGACCCTCGCCAAGCTCCTGGCCCGCTTCTACGACCCCACCGAGGGCCAGGTGCTGCTCGACGGGGTCGATCTGCGCGAGCTGTCCACGGCCGCCCTGCGCCGTGGTGTCGTCATGGTCACCCAGGAGGCGTTCCTGTTCTCCGGCACGGTCGCCGACAACATCGCCCTGGGCCACCCGGACGCCACTCGCGCACAGATCGAACGCGCCGCGAAGGCCATCGGCGCCCATGACTTCATCACCGCCCTGCCGGACGGCTACGACACCGATGTCCGTAAACGCGGCGGCCGCATCTCCGCCGGCCAGCGCCAACTGGTCGGCTTCGCACGGGCGTTGCTCGCCGACCCGGCCGTGCTCCTCCTCGACGAGGCCACCAGCTCCCTGGACATACCCGGCGAACGGGCGGTACAGCGCGCCATGGACACTGTCCTGGAGGGCCGTACGGCCCTGGTGATCGCCCACCGCCTCTCAACCGTCAACGTCGCCGACCGGGTGCTGGTCATGGCCGACGGCCGGATCGTCGAGGACGGCCCGCCGGACGAACTCATCGCCGCCCGGGGCCGGTTCGCGCAGCTGCACCAGACGTGGCGGGACAGCGTGGGGTAGGGCGGAGACAGTCAGACGCTGACGATGACCGGGCCCGGGGTCGGCGCGGTGCTGGCGTACGGGGTCGTCGCCGTCCTGCTGCTGTCCGTCTCACCGCTGCCGGCCGGGGCGGTGCTGCCGGGTGTGCCGCTGCTCGCGGTGCTGGGCTGTCCGAGGAGCCGGACAGTCCCTAGGAGGCGTCATACGGTCAACGGGGCCGGGGACGGAGCGACGCCCGGCCCCGGCCCGCCCCGGCCCCCGGCCCGCCCCGCCCCGGCCTCCCGCCGTGCCGGGTCGTGATCCGGACAGCCGTGAGCTGCTGTCCGGGCGGTTTCCGGCGGTGGGAAGGGGCGGAGACCGTTCCTGCGGCCGATCACGGGCCGTCCGGCTTCCGGACACCGATTTCGCGCAACGGACGGGTTCCGGCCAATTAGTTGAACGGAGCCTGACAACAAGCCACTGGTGGTGGGACTCTTCCCGGCAACCGCCGCACGGAGCCCCACAGCACCACTCCCTGCGGCCGGAGGTTCCACGCGCACCACCCGTTCCACCCGTACACCGAGCACCTCGCGTACGTCTCCCCCCACACGCTCCAAGAGTTCTGCCTCGCTCTGCCCGGACGGCCGCTTCGCCGCCCGGTCCCCCTCGGCCGCAGCGTCATGTGGCGGCCACCGCAGAAGGAGTCAGTGTGAGACGCACCCCCCATGGACGCGCCGTTGCGACCGGCGCACTGGTCGCCGTCACGGCGATGCTGGCCGTCGGCGTTCAGGCCGGTACCGGCACGGCGGCCGCCCCGCGGCCGGGCACCACGCATGCCACCCCCGATCCCGGCGCACTGCCGGCCAAGCTGTCCCCGTCCCAGCGTGCGGAGCTGATACGGGCAGCCGGCGCCACCACCGCCGAGACCGCGCGGCAGCTGAAGCTCGGCGCGAAGGAAAAGCTGGTCGTCAAGGACGTCTCGAAGGATGTCGACGGCACCGTGCACACCCGCTACGAGCGCACCTACGACGGGCTGCCCGTCCTCGGCGGTGACCTCGTGGTGCACGAGAGCAAGGGCGGCACCCTCAAGGGCGTCACCAAGGCCGTACGCTCCCAGCTCAGGGTCGCGGGCACCACCGCGAAGGTGAAGCCCGCCACCGCCGAGGCGAAGGCCGTCAAGGCGGCGCAGGCGCTCGGTTCGAAGAAGACCGAGGCCGCGAAGGCGCCGCGCAAGGTGGTCTGGGTCGCCGACGGCAAGCCGGTGCTGGCCTACGAGACGGTGGTCGGCGGGCTGCAGGACGACGGCACCCCCAACCAGCTGCACGTCATCACCGACGCCACGACCGGCGCCAAGATCTTCCAGTACCAGGGGATCGAGAACGGCGTCGGCAACACCCAGTACAGCGGCAAGGTCACCGTCGGATCGTCGGGCTCGGCGCCGAACTTCTCGCTGACCGACCCCACCCGCGGCAACCACAAGACCTACGACCTCAAGCACGGCTCGTCCGGCACCGGTTCGCTCTTCACCGACGCCGACGACACCTGGGGCGACGGCACCCCGCAGAACGCCCAGACGGCGGGTGTCGACGCGGCCTTCGGTGCCCAGGTGACCTGGGACTACTACAAGAACGTGCACGGCCGCAGCGGCATCAAGGGTGACGGCGTCGGCGCCTACTCCCGGGTGCACTACGGCAACAGCTACGTCAACGCCTTCTGGGACGACGGCTGCTTCTGCATGACGTACGGCGACGGCAGCGGCAACTCCGCCCCGCTGACCTCCATCGACGTGGCCGGCCACGAGATGTCGCACGGTGTCACCGCGGCCACCGCCGACCTCACCTACAGCGGAGAGTCCGGCGGCCTCAACGAGGCGACCTCCGACATCTTCGGTACGGCGGTGGAGTTCTACGCCAACAACACCTCCGACCCCGGTGACTACCTCATCGGCGAGAAGATCGACATCAATGGCGACGGCACCCCGCTGCGCTACATGGACAAGCCGTCCAAGGACGGTGCGTCGGCCGACTACTGGTCGAGCAATGTCGGCAACAAGGACGTGCACTACTCGTCCGGTGTCGCCAACCACTTCTTCTACCTGCTGTCCGAGGGCAGCGGCCCGAAGGACATCGGCGGCGTCCACTACGACAGCCCGACCTTCGACAACCTGCCGGTCCCGGGCATCGGCCGGGCCAACGCCGAGAAGGTCTGGTTCAAGGCACTCAGCCAGTACATGAGCGCCAACACCAACTACGCGGCCGCCCGCACCGCCACCCTCAAGGCCGCCGCCGACCTGTTCGGTGAGGGCAGCGCCTCGTACAACACGGTCGCCAACACCTGGGCGGCGGTCAACGTCGGCTCCCGGGTCCCGGACAGCGGCGCGGTCTCCGTCACCAACCCGGGCAGCCAGACCAGCACCGTGGGCCAGGCGGCGAGCCTGCAGATCAAGGCGAGCAGCGGCACCGCGGGCGCACTGTCGTACGCGGCGACCGGGCTGCCCGCCGGGCTGTCGCTCAACGCGACCACCGGTCTGATCTCCGGTACGCCGACCACGGCCGGCACCGGCAGCGTGACGGTCACCGTCACCGACGCCGCGAAGAAGACCGGTAACGCCACCTTCACCTGGACGGTCAACCCGGCCGGCGGCGGCAATGTCTTCGAGAACGCCGACGATGTGCAGATCCCGGACGCGGGTTCCGCGGTCACCTCGCCGCTCAACGTCGGCCGCAGCGGCAGCGCACCGAGCACGCTGAAGGTCGGGGTGGACATCGTGCACACCTACCGCGGTGACCTGGTCGTGGACCTGATCGCCCCGGACGGCACGGCCTACCGGCTGAAGAACTCCAGCGCGTTCGACTCGGCGGCCAACGTGAAGACCACGTACACCGTCAACGCCTCCTCGGAGAAGGCGAACGGCACCTGGAAGCTGCGGGTCCAGGACGTCTACGCCCAGGACTCGGGCTACATCAACGGCTGGAAGCTGACCTTCTGATCCTCCGGCAGCACTCAGCGGTCACCTTCGTGTGACATAGGCGGGTCGACAGATCACGCCACCGCACAACTGACACAAGGGGCACATGCGTTGGGCGTCGCTCCCGGAAATCCGGGGGCGGCGCCCAGCTCCGTTATGCGAACGGCGATCACCTCTCTACGGACAATTTTCAGCCAATCCGTTAACACCCTCCTGACATGCACGCGTTCGAATGGCAGTCTTCCCGAACGCACGTCACACCCGCATCGCTTTGCACCCCCACCACTTGGCAAAGTTGAAGGAGCACGCGTGACCCCCCGCATATCCCGTAAGACCCGTGTCGCCGGTACCGCAATCGCCGCCGCAGCCCTCCTGGCCGCCGGCATCACCGCAGGTACCGCCGGCGCCTCCCCCGCTTCGGCCCCCACGCCGGACGGTTCGCCCCTCAAGCTCAGCGCCTCGCACCGTGCGGAACTGCTGCGCGACGCGAGCGCCACCAAGGCGCAGACCGCCAAGGAACTCGGCCTGGGCGCGCAGGAGAAGCTGGTCGTCAAGGACGTCATCAAGGACGCCGACGGCACCACGCACACCCGCTACGACCGCACCTACGCCGGCCTGCCGGTGCTGGGCGGCGACATGATCGTGCACACCGCCAAGGGCGGCGCGATCAAGGACACCACCAAGTCGACCGAGAAGTCGGTCAAGGTGGCCTCCACCACGGCGAAGATCGCCCCGACCGCCGCCGCGAAGTCGGCGCAGGGCACCGCGGTGAAGTCGCTCAGCGCGAAGAAGGCCGACGCGCAGACGCCCAAGAAGGTCGTCTGGGCCGCCTCCGGCACCCCTGTCCTCGCCTACGACACCGTCGTCAAGGGCGTCAAGAAGGACGGCACCCCCAGCCGGATGCACGTCATCACCGACGCCAACAGCGGCAAGAAGCTCTTCCAGTACGACGAGATCCGTACCGGCAAGGGCGAGAGCGAGTACAGCGGCAGCGTCGAGCTGGGCACCTCCAAGGAGGGCAACGGCTTCACGCTGACCGACAAGGAGCGCGGTGGCCACAAGACCACCAACCTCGAGAACGGCGAGTCCGGTGACGGCAAGCCCTTCACGGACGAGGACGACAAGTGGGGCACCGGCAAGCCGGACGACCCGCAGACCGCGGCCGTCGACGCCCACTACGGTGCGGGCGTGACCTGGGACTACTACAAGAAGGTCCACGGCCGCGACGGCATCAAGGGTGACGGCAAGGGCGCCTTCTCCCGCGTCCACTACGGCAAGAGCTACGTCAACGCCTTCTGGGACGACGACTGCTTCTGCATGACGTACGGCGACGGCGAGGGCGACAAGGCCCCGCTGACCGCGCTGGACGTCGCGGCGCACGAGATGTCGCACGGTGTCACCTCCGCCACCGCCAACCTCACCTACAGCGGTGAGTCCGGCGGCCTCAACGAGGGCACCTCGGACATCTTCGGGACCTCGGCCGAGTTCTACGCCAAGAGCGAGAAGGACCCGGGCGACTACCTCATCGGCGAGAAGATCGACATCAACGGTGACGGTACCCCGCTGCGCTACATGGACAAGCCGTCCAAGGACGGTCAGTCGCAGGACAACTGGGACTCCAGCACCGGCGGTCTCGACCCGCACTACTCCTCGGGTGTCGCCAACCACTTCTTCTACCTGCTGTCCGAGGGCAGCGGCCCGAAGGAGATCGGTGGCGTCAAGTACGACAGCCCGACGGCGGACGGCAAGAAGGTCGAGGGCATCGGCCGGGACAAGGCCGAGAAGATCTGGTTCAAGGCCCTGACCGAGTACATGACCTCGAACACCGACTACAAGGCCGCTCGCGAGGCGACCGTCAAGGCCGCCACCGACCTGTACAAGGCCGGCAGCGCCGAGGTCAAGGGCGTCGAGGCCGCTTGGACCGGTGTCGCCGTCAAGTGACGCAACGTGCGGGAACGTGCTGATCGTCCCGGGGTAACGTAACCCCGGAGCGGGCGGTGTCCGGAGACCCTCCGGACACCGCCTTCGCGCGCGTGGGGGGTCCGGATGAACCGCAAGACCACAGTGCTGCTGGCCGACGACGAGACGCTGATGCGGGCCGGTGTGCGCGCGATCCTCGGCGCGGCCCCCGATATCGAGGTCGTCGCGGAGGCCGCCGACGGCCGCGAGACGATCGACCAGGCACTCCGGCACCGGCCCGACGTCTGTCTGCTGGACATCCGCATGCCGCGTCTGGACGGCCTGGGCGCCGCCGCGGAATTGGCCAGGGCGCTGCCCGCCACCGCCGTCGTGATGCTGACGACGTTCTCCGAGGACGAGTACATCGCCGGCGCCCTCGCCTCGGGCGCGGCCGGTTTTCTGCTCAAGTCGGGCGATCCGCGGGAGCTGATCGCCGGGGTCCGGGCCGTCGCCGAGGGCGGCGCCTGCCTCTCGCCGTCCGTCGCCCGACGCGTCATCTCGCACCTGGGCGGCGGGCAGTTGGGCCGCGGGGCGGCCGCCCGCGCCCGGGTCGCGGAGCTGACCGGACGGGAGCGCGAGGTGCTCGGGCTGGTCGGCGCCGGGCTGTCCAACGCGGAGATCGCCCAGCGGCTGTTCCTGGTCGAGGGCACCGTCAAGGCGTATGTCAGCGCGATCCTCGCCCGGCTGGGCTTCAAGAACCGCGTCCAGGCGGCGATCCTCGCCTACGAGGCGGGCCTGGTCCCGGCGTCATGACGCCGTGGAAGCGCCCGGACGCCCGGCAGTTGCACGCCCGGGCCCCCGGGCTGGTGCTCTGGCTCCTGGTGTGCGGGCCGCCCGCCCTCGCCTTCGGCTCCCTGGCCCACACCCATCCGTGGGCCACCGCGGCCGCCTTCCCGCTGCTCGGCGTCTGCGTGCTGCTGCGCAGACGCCGGCCGCTGACGGCGCTGGCGCTGCCGATCGCGCCGAGCCTGGTGATCTCGCTGGATCTGTTCACCGTCGCCTACTGCGCCGCACTGGCCGTGTTCGGCTATCTGGCCGGTATCCGGATGTCCCGGGCCCGCCCCGCGCTGTGGTTCTTCTCTGCGGTGGCGGCCGGCGGGCTGCCGTTGTCCGCGGTGGTGGGCCGCACGGTGTGGCCGTGGTTCTCCCTGCTGCTGACGCTGCTGCTCAATGTGATGCTGCCGTGGCTGCTGGGGCGCTACCGCCGGCAGTACGCCGAACTGGCCCGTACCGGCTGGCAGCTCGCCGAGCGGATGGAGCGCGAACAGCAGGCCGTCGCCGACCGCACCCGGCTGCGCGAACGCGCCCGGATCGCCGGCGACATGCATGACTCCCTCGGCCATGACCTGGCCCTGATCGCCCTGCGGGCCGGGGCGCTGGAGGTCGATCCGCGGCTGGACGCGGACCGTCAGGCGGCGGCCGGTGAACTGCGGGCCGCCGCCGGGACGGCGACCGAACGGCTGCGGGAGATCATCGGCGTGCTGCGCACGGATGACGAGAGCGCGCCCCGGGTACCGGCCGACGAGAGCGTGGAGCGGCTGGTGGACCGGGCGCGGGCGTCCGGGATGACGGTGACTCTGGAGGAGGCGGACGACGCCGGGGCCATAACACTTCCGGCCATGACCGGACACGCCCTGCACCGTGTCGTCCAGGAGTCGCTGACCAATGCCGCCAAACACGCCCCCGGCGCGGCCGTCCGGGTGCGGATCGGACGGGCCGCCGGGCGGGTGCAGGTCACCGTGGCCAACACCGCACGGCCGGCCGGGCCGGCGGCGGATCCGGTCTCCGGCGGCAGCGGGCTGGTGGGCCTGGACGAGCGGGTACGGCTGGCGGGCGGCGCGCTGCGGGCCGGTCCCGCCCCGGAGGGCGGCTTCACGGTCTCCGCATGGCTGCCGACGGCCGGCGGCGCGCCGCCGGAACCCTTCGAGCGCCCCGGACCCACCGCGGCGGAACGGGAGTTGGCCCATGCCCAGCGGCAGGTGCAGCGCCGGCTCCGGCAGACGGTGGCGGTCCCGCTGGCGCTGCTGGCGGCCCTGGTGGTGCTGAGCAGCACCTTTCATCTGGTCAGCCCGTCCTGGACGGTGCTGGAGCGGGAGCGCTACGACGCTCTCCGCCTCGGCGCCGACCGCTCCCGGATGGATTCCCTGCTGCCGTTCTTCGCACTGGACGCCCCGCCGGACGGCACCCCGCCGCCCCCGCACGGCTGGACCTGCGAGTACTACAGCGTCCGGCCCGGCTCCGACACCGCCTACGAGCTCTGCTTCACCGGCGACGACCGGCTGGTCAAGAAGAGCGTGGTGCACCGACGGGACCGCTAGGGACCATGCCGCACCGGACCGGTCCTCCGGGGCCGGACCCGCAGGCGCGCGGCAGCAACTTGCCTGGTGGAGCGGCGAGTTGGCAGATCCGAGGTCCGCCCGGGACTCTCCCTACCGGCGCGTCCGGCGATATGGCCGATTCCACCGCCTCATGCGCTCTTGTACGGACTACCTCCTGGAGAGAGGCTGCGGTGTGGCGCCGACGGGCCCCGGCGCGGCACCGGACATCCGCACACCGCAACTCCGCTGTGATCACACCGAGTTGAGGAGGCGAACGCCGACCGTGTCAGCGCAGCGCCGCAGTCGCCCGCGCGGGGGCGGGAAGGCGTCCGCCGGGCCGCGGCGGAACCGGGACGACGGACCCGTGGTGCACCTTCCGCCCGGCATCCCGGCCGCCACCCGCGGGAAAGGCCCTCGGGTGCACCCGTCACCCGCACCGCACACCTGCACAGGATTCATCGGGGGAACCACCGACCGGAGGCCGGGGGAGCACCGACCCGCCCCGCCGTGCCATCCGCCAGCCGAGTGAAAGCGGACAGGAGCGCCCATGCCCGCACCCGGTCCGCCTGCCGTGGAACGGATACAAAGGACAAAACCCCGCAAAGCATCACAAGCCCAGGTGAGCCCATGATCGGTCGCATTCCTGTTCTGGACATCCGCCCGCAGATCGATTGCGGCCGCCGCCCGGCGAAGGCCGTGGTGGGTGAGACCTTCGAGGTCTCGGCCACCGTCTTCCGCGAAGGGCATGACGCCGTCGCGGCGAATGTGGTGCTGCGCAACCCGGCCGGCCGCTGCGGCCCCTGGACGCCGATGCAGGAGCGGGCACCCGGCTCCGACCGGTGGAGCGCCGAGGTCACCCCCGGTATCGAGGGCCGCTGGACGTTCACCGTCGAGGCCTGGTCCGATCCGGTCACCACCTGGCGGCGGCATGCCGCCATCAAGATCCCGGCGGGGATCGACACCGAGCTGATGCTCGCCGAGGGCGCCGAGCTCCATGAGCGGGCGGCCGCGGAGGTCCCCAAGAGCGACGGGCGCGAGGCGGTGCTCGCCGCCGTGGACGCGCTGCGCAACGCCGGGCTGCCCGCCGCGACCCGGCTGGCCGCCGCCCTCTCCCCCCAGGTCACCGAGGCGCTGGCGCGCCATCCGCTGCGCGAACTGCTCACCGTCTCGCGCCCGATGCCGCTGGTCGTCGAGCGCCGGCGGGCCCTGTACGGCTCGTGGTACGAGCTCTTCCCGCGCTCCGAGGGCGCCGCCGTCGCCCCGGACGGCACGGCCGTCAGCGGCACCCTGCGCACCGCCGCCGAGCGGCTGCCGGCCGTCGCCGCCATGGGCTTCGACGTGGTCTATCTCCCGCCCGTGCACCCCATCGGCACCGCCTTCCGCAAGGGCCCCAACAATGCGCTGTCGGCCGGCCCGGACGACGTCGGCTCCCCCTGGGCCATCGGCTCACCGGCCGGCGGCCATGACGCCCTCCATCCGGACCTGGGCACCTTCGACGACTTCGAGCACTTCGTCCGCACCGCCCGCGATCTGCGGATGGAGGTGGCCCTGGACTTCGCGCTGCAGTGCTCCCCCGACCACCCGTGGGTCACGCTGCACCCCCAGTGGTTCCACCACCGCGCGGACGGCTCGATCGCCTACGCCGAGAACCCGCCGAAGAAGTACCAGGACATCTACCCCCTCGCCTTCGACACCGACTTCCGCGGGCTGGTCCGCGAGACCGAACGCCTGCTGCGCTTCTGGATGGCCAAGGGCGTACGGATCTTCCGGGTGGACAATCCCCACACCAAGCCGGTGGCCTTCTGGGAGAAGGTGATCGGCGAGATCAACCGCACCGATCCGGACGTGCTCTTCCTCGCCGAGGCGTTCACCCGCCCCGCCATGCTGCACACCCTCGCCCAGATCGGCTTCCACCAGTCGTACACCTACTTCACCTGGCGCAACACCAAGGAGGAGCTGACCGACTACCTCACCGAGCTGACCGGCGAGGGCGCCTCCTACCTGCGGCCGAATTTCTTTGTGAACACCCCGGACATCCTGCACGCCTACCTCCAGGAGGGCGGCCGCCCCGCCTTCGAGGTACGCGCCGTACTGGCCGCCACCCTCGCCCCCACCTGGGGGGTCTACGCCGGATATGAGCTCTGCGAGTCGGTGCCGGTACGCCGCGGCAGCGAGGAGTACCTCGACTCGGAGAAGTACCAACTCAGGCCGCGCGACTGGGATGCGGCGGCCAGGGAAGGGCGCACCATCGCCCCCCTGATCACCACGCTCAACCGCATCCGCCGCCGGCACCCTGCCCTGCAGCAGCTGCGCAATCTGCAGTTCCACCACGTCGACAACGAGGCCGTCATCGCCTACTCCAAGCGCGAGGGGCACGGCGACCGGGCCGACACGGTGCTCACGGTGGTCAACCTCGACCCGCACCACACCCACGAGGCGACGGTGTCGTTGGACATGCCGGAACTCGGCCTCGGCCGGCACGAGTCCTTCCCGGTGCGCGACGAGCTCACCGGCGATACCTACCACTGGGGCAGGGACAACTATGTGCGCCTGGAGCCGGGCCGCTCGCTCGCGCCCGCCCATGTGCTGTCGCTGCGACCGTCCTCACCGATCGGAGGGTCACCCAATTGATCGTCAATGAGCCTGTCCCCGACACGTTCGAGGACACCCCGGCGAAGGACCGCGATCCCGACTGGTTCAAACGGGCCGTTTTCTACGAAGTCCTGGTGCGTTCCTTCCAGGACAGCAATGGCGACGGAATCGGCGACCTCAAGGGCATTACGGCCAAGCTCGACTATCTGCAATGGCTGGGGGTGGACTGCCTCTGGCTGCCGCCGTTCTTCAAATCCCCGCTGCGGGACGGCGGTTACGATGTCGCCGACTACACCGCGGTGCTCCCCGAATTCGGCGATCTGGCCGACTTCGTGGAATTCGTGGACGCCGCGCACCATCGCGGTATGCGGGTCATCATCGACATGGTGATGAACCACACCAGCGACCAGCACCCGTGGTTCCAGGAGTCACGCACCGACCCCGAAGGGCCGTACGGCGACTACTACGTCTGGGCCGACGACGACAAGCAGTACGCCGACGCCCGCATCATCTTCGTCGACACCGAGGCCTCCAACTGGACCTTCGACCCGGTACGCAAGCAGTACTACTGGCACCGCTTCTTCTCCCACCAGCCGGATCTCAACTATGAGAACCCGGCGGTCCAGGAGGAGATGATCTCCGCCCTGCGCTTCTGGCTCGACCTGGGGATCGACGGCTTCCGGCTGGACGCGGTGCCGTATCTCTACGCCGAGGAGGGCACCAACTGCGAGAATCTGCCCGCCTCGCACGGCTTCCTCAAGCGGGTCCGCGCCGAGATCGACGCCCATTACCCGGACACCGTGCTGCTGGCCGAGGCCAACCAATGGCCGGAGGACGTCGTCGACTACTTCGGCGATTACGGCGTCGGCGGCGACGAATGCCATATGGCCTTCCACTTCCCGGTCATGCCGCGTATCTTCATGGCGGTGCGGCGCGAATCGCGCTATCCGGTCTCGGAAATCCTCGCCAAAACCCCGGCGATTCCGTCCGGCTGCCAGTGGGGCATCTTCCTGCGCAACCACGACGAGCTGACCCTCGAAATGGTCACGGACGAAGAGCGCGACTACATGTACGCGGAGTACGCCAAGGACCCGCGGATGCGCGCCAATATCGGAATCCGCCGGCGACTGGCCCCGCTGCTCGACAACGACCGCAATCAGATCGAGCTCTTCACCGCCCTGCTGCTGTCCCTGCCGGGTTCGCCGATTCTCTATTACGGCGACGAGATCGGCATGGGCGACAACATCTGGCTCGGCGACCGGGACGCGGTGCGCACCCCGATGCAGTGGACGCCGGACCGCAACGCCGGCTTCTCCTCCTGCGACCCGGGCCGGCTCTTCCTGCCGACCATCATGGATCCCGTCTACGGCTACCAGGTCACCAATGTCGAGGCCGCGATGAGTTCGCCCTCCTCGCTGCTGCACTGGACCCGGCGGATGATCGAGATCCGTAAGCAGAATCCGGCGTTCGGGCTCGGCAGCTACACCGAGCTGTCCTCCACGAATCCGGCGGTGCTGGCCTTCCTGCGGGAGGCGCCGGGCACCGGCGGCGCGGACGACGACCTGGTGCTGTGCGTGCACAACTTCTCGCGCTTCGCCCAGCCCACGGAGCTGGACCTGCGGTCGTTCAGCGGCCGCCATCCGGTGGAACTCATCGGCGGGGTCCGCTTCCCGGCCATCGGGGAGCTGCCGTATCTGCTGACCCTCGCAGGCCACGGGTTCTACTGGTTCCGGCTGCGCAGAAATTCCGGTTAGCGCCGGTGCCCTGACCGGCACGGGCGCCGGGACGACGCCCGTACGCGGCCACATGGCGCGTACGGGCGTTTTCTGACCTTTCGCTCGGGCACTCTCCCTACTACCGCACGGGCCGGGTGAGCCCTCGCCGGCCCCCGGGCCGGGAGGGAGACCGCCGCGCAGCGGAGCAGCGCACGCCGGAAGACCGCTGCCGTACGGACGATCCCGCCCGAGGGTCCCCGGACTCCGTCTGGGGGTACCCCCACCGCGCCGCCGCACAGTCAAGGCCGCATTCCGGGACACTTTGCCCTATATGTCGTGTGCCCGGGGAAAGGACGCGACGCCATGTCGGACACCGCCTCGACCCGTGCCACCCGAAACACCCCTGATCGCCGCCCGCTCGTCTCCGCCCCCGATCTGCTGTCCTCGCTGGCTCCCCTGCTCGCCGACTGGGTGCCACGCCAGCGCTGGTTCGCCGGCAAGGGACGGCTGATCACCGGCTTCACGCTGCTCTCGGCGACCGAGCTGCTGCCGTGCACCGGCGACGGCACCGCACCGGGCCTGCTGCAACTGCTCGTCCGCGCCCAGCAGAGCGCACCACCGAGCCGTACGCCGTCCGGCGGCGACTGCTACCAGCTCCTGCTGGGGGTGCATCCGGCGCCGCCGCCCCAGCTGGCGCCCGCGGCGATCGGGCGCCCCGGCGGGGGCCCGCTGCGCGGCCGCACCGTCTATGACGCACTCCTCGACAGCCGGCTCTGCGGGCTGCTGCTGGAGCGGCTGCGGGTCCCTGGCCGGCTCGGCGCGCTGCGCTTCTGCCGTGAGCCCGATGCCGACATCCCCTCCGGGCTGCCGGGCCGGCCGATCGCCGTCGAGCAGTCCAACTCCTCGATCGTCTACGGCGATTCCTTCATCTTGAAGGTCTTCCGGCGGGTCGAGCCGGGCATCAATCCGGATCTGGAGCTGCCGCGGGCGCTCGCGGACGCCAAGTGCGCGCGGGTGCCCGCGCCCGCGGCATGGTTCGAGGCGGCGACCCCCGACGAGGACGGCGAGCCGACGACACTGGGCGTGCTGCAGCCCTTCCTGCCGGGCTCGGCGGACGGCTGGCAGCTGGCGCTGAACGCACTGGCCGTACGCGCCGACTTCACCGGCTCGGCGCGGGCGCTCGGCCATGCGACCGCCGAGGTGCACACCGCGCTCGCCCAGACGCTCCCGACCACCGAGCTGCGCCGCCCGCAGCTGGAGGTGATCGCCGCCCAGATGAACGAGCGGCTGGCGGCCACCGCCCGCGCCGTGCCCGTGCTGCAGCCCTACCGGGCCCGGCTGCGTACCGCCTTCGACGCGCTGGCCGCGGTCGGCCACGACGGCCGCAGCTGGGCCGCCCAGCGCATCCACGGCGATCTGCACCTGGGCCAGACACTGCGCTCCGCCGACGAGGGCCGCTGGTCGCTGATCGACTTCGAGGGCGAACCGGCCCGCCCGCTGGCCGAGCGGCGCCGGCCGCAGCCCGCGGTGCGCGATGTCGCGGCGATGCTGCGCTCCTTCGACTACGCCGCGCGCAGCGGACCGGCGGGCGGTGACCCCTGGTCGCTGGAGTGGGCGCGGCGCACCCGCGACGCCTACTGCCTGGGGTATGCGGAGGCCGGCGGGCTCGATCCGCGCTCCGCGCCCGAACTGATGCGCGCCTATGAGACCGACAAGGCCGTCTACGAAGTGCTCTACGAGGCCCGGCACCGGCCCGACTGGCTGGCCGTCCCGATGGCTGCCATCCGGCGTCTGGCGGCGGGCGGGGAGCGGGCCGTGGGGCTGGACGGGACCGGCCCGTCCCGGTCCGCCGGGCCCGACGGCCGGGGGTGAGGGGCCTCCACCGAACCGCCGCACCGCCGCCCGCCCCTGAGCTCCGACCGCTGCCCCGCCCCGAGGAGGCCCTCTCGTGACCGCCCGCCCGTCACCCGCCGCATCCCCGTCACCCCACACCCCGGCCGGAATGACTCCGTCATCCCCCTCCGGCTCTCCGCCGCCGCGCCCCACCGCTCCCGGCACCGGGCCCGCCCGGGGCGCGGCCGACGACCGCGCGGCGGGGCGGTCCGGCCACGCGGCCACGCCCCGGCCGCCGGCCTCCGGCACCGCGCCGACGGGCCGGAGCACCGCCGGTGCCACTTTCGCCGCCCGGCCGCCCGGCCTCCGGGACACGGCCGCACCGCCCGGCCGGACAGCCGGGCCCGCGGGCCCGCCCCGCACGGAGCGGCCGAACGGCAGCCACGGGGTGCGCGCCGCCACACCGCTCTCCGACGAGGACCGCGGCCGGCTGCTGGGCGGTGCCCATCACGATCCGCACGGCCTGCTCGGCGCCCACCCCGTCCGCGGCGGACTGCTCATCCGGGTCCTGCGGCCGTATGCGAAGGGCGTCACCGTCCTGGCGAAGGGGCTGCGCGCCGACCTGCCCGCCGAGGGGGACGGGTTGTTCGCCGGGGTGCTGCCGCTGCGCACCGCCCCGGACTACGAGCTGCTGGTCGACTACGGCGACCACACCGTGACCGTGCAGGACCCCTACCGCTTCCTGCCCGCGCTCGGCGAGCTGGATCTGCATCTGTTCGGCGAGGGCCGGCACGAGCAGCTGTGGCAGGCGCTCGGCGCGCGGATCATGGAGCACCAGGGCGTGACCGGCACCCGCTTCACGGTCTGGGCGCCCAACGCCCAGGGCGTACGGGTCGTCGGCAACGTCAACTACTGGGACGGCACCGGCTTCCCGATGCGCTCGCTGGGCTCGTCCGGTGTCTGGGAGCTCTTCCTCCCTGGCCTCGGCGAGGGCGAGCTGTACAAGTTCGAGATCACCCGGCCGGACGGCTCCCGGACCGTACGTGCCGACCCGATGGCCCGGCGGACCGAGTGCCCGCCGGACACCGCCTCGGTCGTGGAGGCGTCGCACTACCGCTGGAACGACGCCGACTGGATGGCCCGGCGCGGCGCGCGCCCCGTGCACGAGGCCCCGTTCTCCGTCTACGAGGTGCATCTCCCCTCCTGGCGCCCCGGCCTCACCTACCGTCAGCTGGCCGATCAGCTCCCCGCCTACGTCAAGGACCTGGGCTTCACCCACGTCGAGTTCATGCCGGTCTCCGAGCACCCGTTCGGCGGCTCCTGGGGCTATCAGGTGACCGGGTTCTACGCGCCCACCGCCAGGATGGGCACCCCGGACGACTTCAGGTTCCTGATCGACGCGCTGCACCGGGCCGGCATCGGGGTGCTGATGGACTGGGTGCCGGCGCACTTCCCGCGCGACGACTGGGCGCTGGCGGAGTTCGACGGCCGCCCGCTCTACGAGCCCCAGGATCCGGCCCGTGCCGCACACCCGGACTGGGGCACCCTGGAGTTCGACTACGGCCGCACCGAGGTCCGTAACTTCCTGGTCGCCAACGCGGTCTACTGGTGCGAGGAGTTCCATATCGACGGTCTCCGGGTGGACGCCGTCGCCTCGATGCTCTATCTCGACTACTCCCGCGAGGACGGCGGCTGGACCCCGAACGTCCACGGCGGCCGGGAGAACCTCGACGCGGTCGCCTTCCTCCAGGAGATGAACGCGACGGTCTACCGCCGCTGCCCCGGCGTCGTCACCATCGCCGAGGAGTCCACGGCCTGGGACGGCGTCACCCGCGCCACGCACCATGTGGGGCCCGGCGGCTTCGGCGGTCTGGGCTTCGGCCTGAAGTGGAACATGGGCTGGATGCATGACTCCCTCGGCTATGTCGCCAAGGAGCCGGTGCACCGGAAGTACCACCACGGCGAGATGACCTTCTCCATGATCTACGCCTACTCCGAGAACTATGTGCTGCCGATCTCCCATGACGAGGTGGTGCACGGCAAGCGCGCACTGGTGTCGAAGATGCCCGGTGACTGGTGGCAGCAGCGGGCGAACCACCGGGCCTACCTCGGCTTCATGTGGGCCCACCCCGGCAAGCAACTCCTCTTCATGGGGCAGGAGTTCGCCCAGGGCGCGGAGTGGGCGGAGAGCCATGGCCCGGACTGGTGGCTGCTCGACTCCTCGTACGGGGCGGAGCCGGACCACCGGGGCGTACGCGATCTCGTGCGCGAGCTGAACCGCCGGTACACCGCCACGCCCGCGCTGTGGGAACGCGACACCGATCCGGCCGGTTTCTCCTGGATCGACGGCGAGGCGGGCGAGGACAACGTCTTCCCCTTCCTGCGCTTCGCCGCCGACGGCTCGCCACTGCTCTCGGTCACCAACTTCTCCCCCGTCGTCCGCCGTGCCTACCGGCTCGGCGTCCCCGACCACCTCCCCGCCTGGCGCGAGGTCCTCAACACCGACGACCCGCGCTACGGCGGCAGCGGCGTCGGCAACCCCGGCGTCCTCAAGACCGAACCGACCCCCTGGAACGGCCGCACCGCATCCGTCTCCCTCGTCCTCCCCCCGCTGGCGACCCTCTGGCTACGACCTGCCTGAGCCCTCAAGGCCGGTCGCCACAGGAGGCACCGAAGGGGCGGGTGCCGTCTCCGGCACCCGCCCCTTCTCCCCTCCTCCGGCCCTGGGTCAGACCTTGGCGGACGTCTTCTCCAGCCCGCCGTCCCGCGGCGCGACGACCTCCGCGGCGACCGGCCCGGCGTGCGCGTCGTCCACCAGCGTCTTCTCGTCGAACGGCGCCTGGCCGGCGAGCACGTCGGCCACCCGGCCCTTGTCGATCTCCTTGGTCCAGGTGCCGATCAGCACGGTGGCCACCGCGTTGCCGGCGAAGTTGGTCAGGGCGCGCGCCTCGCTCATGAAGCGGTCGATGCCGACGATCAGGCCGACGCCGTCGACCAGTTCGGGGCGGTGCGACTGCAGTCCGCCGGCCAGCGTCGCCAGGCCCGCGCCGGTGACCCCGGCCGCCCCCTTCGACGCGATGACCATGAACACCAGCAGCGAGATCTGCTGGCCGAGCGGGAGCGGCTTGCCCATCGCCTCGGCCACGAACAGCGAGGACATCGTCAGGTAGATGGCGGTGCCGTCGAGGTTGAAGCTGTAGCCGGTGGGGACGGTGATGCCGACCACCGGCTTGCTGACGCCCAGGTGCTCCATCTTCGCGATCAGCCGGGGCAGCGCCGACTCGGAGGACGAGGTGGACAGGATCAGCAGGAATTCCCGGCCGAGGTACTTCAGCAGCAGGAAGATGTTGACACCGGCGACCAGCCGGAGCAGCGCGCCGAGCACCACGATCACGAACAGCAGACAGGTGACGTAGAAGCCGACCATGATGACGGCCAGCGACTTCAGCGCGTCCAGGCCGGTCTCGCCGACCACCGCCGCGATGGCGCCGAAGGCACCCACCGGCGCCGCCCACATGATCATGGCCAGGACCCGGAAGACCAGCTTCTGGATGTGCCCGACACCGCGCAGCACCGGCTCGCCCGCCGAGCCCAGCGCCTGCAGGCCGAAGCCGACCAGCAGCGCCACCAGCAGCGTCTGGAGCACCTCGCCCTGGGTGAAGGCGGAGACCAGCGTGGTGGGGATCATGCCGAGCAGGAACTCGGGCAGAGTCTCCCCGCCGCCCTCGGTCTGGGCGTGCCCGGCGTGCTTGACGGTCTCGGTCAGCTGGAGGCCGGAGCCGGGGTCCAGCAGGTTGCCGACGACCAGGCCGATGGCCAGTGCGACGGTGGACATCACCATGAAGTAGCCGAGGGCCAGTCCGCCGACCGCGCCGACCTTGGCGGCCTTCCGCACCGAGCCGACGCCCAGCACGATGGTGCAGAAGATGACCGGCGAGATCATCATCTTGATCAGGTTCACGAACCCGGTGCCGAGCGGCTTGAGCTGGACGGCGACACCGGGGGCGGCGAAGCCCACGATGATGCCGAGCAGCACCGCACCGATCACGGCGATGTAGAGGAAATGGGTCCGGTCCCGCTTCACCGGCGCGGTCTCCTTGGTGGTGCCCCCGGACTGCGGGGTCTGTGCAGCCACGGCTGCCTCCTCGGTCTACGGCTGTGTGCTGATCTGCGGCTCTGTCACACAACAAGTCCCGGCGACTATGCACGTCGCTGTGGCGCCCGTCACCCTTACGTACATTTCGTTCACGTAAAAGTGACCGTGCAGACGGTTCTGCGGTAACCGTGCAGACTGTTCTGCATGCGACTCCCCCGACCCCGGCCTCCCCGCCGGCTGCGCGGCCCCCGCAGCCTCGCCGGGCAGCTCTTCGCGATGCAGGTCGTGCTGGTCGCGGTGGTCGTGATGGGCTGCGCCGTCTTCGCGTACGTCAGCGCCGGCCGGCAGGCGGAGGAGACCGCGCGGCGGCAGGCGACCGCGGCGGCCACCGCCGTCGCCGACTCCCCGGCGGTCGTGGCGGCGGCCCGTACCAAGGACCCGACGGCCTCGCTCCAGCCGTACAGCGAACGGCTGCGGCGCGATGCGGGGGTCGACTTCGTGGTGGTGATGGCGCCGGACGGGACCCGCTGGACGCACCCCGAGCCGTCCGCGATCGGCAAGAAGTACCTGGGGCACATCGGTCCGGCACTGCGCGGCGAGATCTTCCCCGAGACGCACCTGGGGGTGCTCGGGCCGTCCGTGCGGGTCGTGGCGCCGGTCCGGGACCCCGGGCACGGCGGCCGGATCACGGCGCTGGTCAGCTCCGGGATCACCATCAAGACGATCAGTGCGCAGCTGCGCGACCAGGTGCTCGCGCTGGTGGGCGTGGCCGCCGCGGCGCTGGCGCTCGGCGGCCTGGGGACATATGTGATCAATGCCCGGCTGCGGCGGCACACCCACGGGATGAACTCCCAGGAGCTCAGCCGGATGCACGACTACCACCAGGCCGCGCTGCACGCCGTGCGCGAGGGGCTGTTGATGCTCGACGGGCAGCGCAGGGTCGCCCTGATCAACGACGGCGGGCGGGAGCTGCTGGGGCTGTCCGACGACGCGGTGGGCCGCCGCGTCACGGAGCTGGGGCTGCCGGAACCGCTGACCGAGACGCTGCTGGCGCCCGGCCCGCGGGTCGACGAACTGCAGCTGACCAGCGAGCGGGTGCTGGTGGTCAACTCCGCGCCGGTCTCCGGCGGTGAGCGGCGCGGCAGCGTGGTCACCCTCCGCGATCACACCGAACTCCAGGCGCTCTCCGGTGAGTTGGACTCGGTACGGGGTTTCACCGAGGCGCTGCGCTCGCAGGCCCACGAGGCCGCCAACCGGCTGCACGCCGTGGTCTCGCTGATCGAGCTGGGGCGGGCCGAGGAGGCCGTGGAGTTCGCCACCGCGGAGCTGGAGCTGGCGCAGGCGCTGACCGACCAGGTCGTCGGCGCGGTCGCCGAGCCGGTGCTCGCCGCGCTGCTGCTCGGCAAGGCGGCCCAGGCCAACGAGCGCGGTGTGGAACTGACGCTGACGCCCGACAGCCGGATCGACGACGGGCTGCTGCCGCCCGGTCTGCCGGCCCGCGATCTGGTCACCGTGCTGGGCAATCTCCTGGACAACGCCATCGACGCCGCCGCGCCGACCCCGGAGCACGCCGCCACCGAGCCGCCTCAGGTACGGGTCACCGCACGGGCGGCCGGGGGCGAGCTGCTGCTGCGGGTGGCTGACACCGGGCCGGGGGTGGCCGCGGACGCCGCCGAGGAGATCTTCCGACGGGGCTGGACCACCAAGCCGGGCACGGGCACACCCGCCCGGGGCCGCGGTCTGGGCCTGGCCCTGGTCCAGCAGGCGGTACGCCGCAACGGCGGCACCGTCACGCTGGACCGGGCACCGGAGGGCGGCGCGCGGTTCACCGTGCGGCTGCCGCTGCGGGCGGGGGCCGCGAGATGAGCGGGGCTCCGCCCTGCGCGGCCCGCCCCGCGGGGAGAGGATGGAAGCGGTGACCCCCTCCGACATCCGGGTCCTCGTCGTCGAGGACGACCCGGTCGCGGCCGACGCCCACGCCCTGTACGTCGGGCGGGTGCCCGGCTTCAGCGTCTCCGGCACCGTGCACTCCGGCGCCGAAGCCCGCCGCCATCTCGAACAGCACGCCGTCGATCTGCTGCTGCTCGACCTCTACCTGCCCGACGGCCACGGGCTGCAACTGGTGCGTACGCTGCGGTCGGCCGGGCACACCGCCGACATCATCGCGGTCACCTCGGCGCGGGATCTGACGATGGTGCGCGAGGGCGTCTCGCTCGGCGTGGTGCAGTACGTCCTGAAACCGTTCACCTTCGCCACCCTCCGCGACCGGCTCACCCGCTATGCGGAGTTCCGGGCCGCCACCGGCGAGGCCAGCGGGCAGGACGAGGTGGACCGGGCGATCGCCGCCCTGCGCGCGCCGCGTCCGGCCGCGCTGCCCAAGGGGCTGACCGCGGCCACCCTGCAGGCGGTGACCACGGTGCTGCGGGCGGCCGGGAGCGGGCTGACGGCGACCGAGGCGGCGGCCGACGTGGGCATCTCACGGATCACCGCCCGCCGTTACCTCGAACATCTCGTGGAGAGCGGCCTGGCCGCCCGCGCCCCCCAGTACGGCCAGGTCGGCCGCCCCGAATTGCGCTATCGCTGGTCGGGCCATTGACCCACCGTGACCGGTGACTTACTTTCAGCGGGCAGGACACCGTGGCCAGTTGGAGGTCGTGCCGTGCGCCCCATCGCCCCGCTGATGCTTCTCGCCGCCACCGTCGTGGCCGCCGGCACGCTCACCGCCTGCGGCAGCGGGTCCGGGAGCGACTCCGGCACCGTCAAGGTCGCCTTCATCAAGGACACCAACAGCAGGGTCACCGTGCGGGACGACTATGTCCGGCTGGTGGCACGGCAGTTCGAGAAGGACAACCCCGGCAAGAAGGTCCGGCTCATCCCGATCCAGGCGTCCGAGAACGACTACTACACCAAGATCCAGCAGATGATGCGCTCCCCGCGGACCGCACCGGACCTGGTCTACGAGGACACCTTCCTGGTCAACTCCGACATCACCGCGGGGCTGTTGCGGCCGCTGGACGACCACCTCCGCACCTGGGACGCCTGGCGGCAGTTCGAGCCGGCCGCGAAGGCGGCGGCCAAGGGGCAGGACGGCAGGACCTACGGCGTCCCGGACGGTACCGACACCCGCGGACTGTGGTTCAACAAGAAGATCTTCAAGAAGGCGGGGCTGCCGGCCGACTGGCGGCCCAAGGACTGGGACGAGGTACTGGCCGCGGCCCGGACGATCAAGCGCAAGGTTCCCGGCGTCATCCCGCTGAACGTCTTCACCGGCAAGGGCGCGGGCGAGGCCGCCGTGATGCAGGGCTTCGAGATGCTGCTGTACGGCACCGGCGAGCACCAGCTCTACGACCCGGGCGCGAAGAAGTGGGTCACCGGCACCCAGGGCTTCAAGGACAGCCTGACCTTCCTTGACACGGTGTACAAGGAGCGGCTGGGGCCCGATGTCTCCGATGCGCTCAGTCCCAACATCCAGACCAATGTGGCCGCCGAGCTGCTGCCCGAGGAGAAGCTCGCCATCGATCTCGACGGCTCCTGGCTGGGCCAGCAGTGGCAGAAGACGGGCGGCGGCAACCCCTGGCCCGAGTGGTCGGCCACGCTGGGGCAGGCGCCGTTCCCCACCCAGCACGGCGCCCCGCCCGGCCGGGTCAGCCTGGCCGGCGGCTGGACCTGGTCGGTTCCGCGCAAGGCCCAGCAGCCCGATCTGGCCTGGAAGTTGATCGAGACCTTCCAGTCGAAAGCGAACGCCCTCGAATGGTGCGTACGGGGTGCGCAGATCGCGGTGCGCAAGGACGTCGCGGCCGACCCCCGCTACCGGAAATCGGTGCCCGGCATCGGCTTCTTCACCGGCCTGGTCAAGATCAGCCAATACCGGCCCGCGCTGCCCGAATACCCCCGGGTGGCCGCGGCGATCGGCGAGGCCATGGAGGCGGTCACCGCCGATGACGCCTCGCCGGACAAGGCGGCCGCGGACTATGACACGACGCTGAAGTCCCTGGTCGACGGCCGGACCGTCGCCAAGCCATGACCGGCGTCCTCGCCCGGACCGCGGCCCGCGCCCGGACACCCGGCGCCCCGTCGGCCGGCTTCCGGACCCGGCTGCTGCGCTGGTCCCCGCTCGTCCCGGCCACCGTCCTGCTGCTGCTCTTCCTCGTCGGCCCGATCGGCTACTGCGTCCTGATCGCCTTCACCGACACCCAGCTGACCGGCCAGGAGTCGGCGTCCTTCGTCGGACCGGCCAACTTCGGCCGGGCCTTCGGCGATCCCGCCTTCCGCAACGCCGTGGTGCTGACCCTGGTGTTCACCGTGCTCTCCTCACTCGTCGGACAGAACACCCTGGGCCTGGCGCTGGCCGGTCTGATGCGCCGCGCCTCACGGCCCGTACGGTCCCTGACCGGTGCGATGGTGATCACCGCCTGGGTGCTCCCGGAGATCGTCGCTGGCTTCTTGCTCTACACCTTCTTCGAGCGGCGCGGCACCCTCAACGCCCTGCTGGAGTGGCTCCAACTGCCCGCTCAGAACTGGCTGTTCACGCTGCCCATCATGGCCGTGTCGTTCGCCAACGTCTGGCGCGGCACGGCCTTCTCGATGCTGATCTACTCCGCGGCGCTGGCCGGGATCCCCCAGGAGGTCACCGAGTCCGCCGAGGTCGACGGGGCGGGCGGGCTGCGGCGGCTGTGGCACATCACGCTCCCGATGATCCGCCGCTCCATCGGCACCAATCTGATGCTCAACACCCTCCAGACACTCTCCGTCTTCGGGCTGATCTGGGTGATGACACGGGGCGGTCCGGGCAACCGCAGCCAGACACTGCCGGTGTTCATGTACGACCAGGCGTTCCTGAAGTCCCTGATCGGCTACGGCACCGCGGTGGCGCTGCTGTTGCTGCTGGTGGCGGCGCTGTTCTCGGTCGCCTATCTGCGCCTGATGCGCGAGGAGGTCTGAGCCGTGCCGCTCCCCCGCCACCGCCACCGCCGGCACCGGCTGGCCGCCGACGCCGGGCTGCTGGTCGCCGCGGTGGCGTTCGCGGTCCCGCTGGTCTGGCTGGTGCTGGCGTCCCTGGACGCGGAGGCGACGCTGCGGGTGCGGCTGCCCGAGTCCCCCACGCTGCACAACTTCTCGGCCGTGCTGACCGACGAGATCACCTTCACCCCGATGCTCAACAGCCTGCTGATCTGCGGTGGCGCGACGCTGCTGACAGTGGTCTGCGCGGCACTGGCCGCCTATCCGCTGTCCCGCTTCCGCTCGCGCCTGGCCCGCCCGTATCTGCTGACCGTCCTGTTCTCCACCTGTCTGCCGATGACCGCGGTCATGGTCCCGGTCTACGGGCTGTTCGTGCAGGTCGATCTGATCGACACCCGGTACGGCACCGCGCTGTTCCTGGCCGCCGCCCAACTCCCGTTCGCCATCTGGCTGATGAAGAACTTCATGGACGGAGTGCCGAAGGTCCTGGAGGAGGCGGCGTGGACGGACGGCGCCTCCTGGCCGCAGACCCTGCTGCGGGTGATCCTGCCGCTGATGGGACCCGGTGTCGCCGTCGTCGCGATCTACACCTTCATCATGATGTGGGGCAATTTCTTCGTGCCCTTCATGCTGCTGATCTCCCCCGAGCAACTGCCCGCCTCGGTGAGCATCTTCACCTTCTTCGGCAATTACGGCGCCATTGCCTTCGGTGAACTGGCGGCCTTCTCGATCCTGTACTCGACACCGGTCGTCGCGCTGTACGTCCTTGTCTCCGGACGGCTCGGCGGCGGCTTCGCGCTCGGTGGCGCCGTGAAGGGCTGAGGGGATATTCCCCCGCGGAAAGCCCAGGCGGGACCGGAAAACCGGTCGGCTGGTAGCTTCCTACGACTTTCCGGCTTGGGTATCCGCACGATAGGTGCGGCCGCACCCCGTCACTTACCGTGTGCCGGTGAACACGCAAGCCGGGGAGCCCCGCCGGCCCCCTTTCAACGCCGAGGCCGCCCGCCGGCTCCGCGAGGCCCTCGGCATGACCCCGGCCCATGTCGCCTACGGCATATGGGCCGCCTTCGGCATGCGGATTGCGCCCGAAACGGTGGCGTCCTGGGAATGGGGGGAGAGCAGCCCCTCGGAAGCCGAACTGACCGCGCTGGCCGGCGCCCTGTGGTGCACACCGGGCGAGCTTCTCGGCGCACCGGGCACCCTGCGCGAATACCGTCTGGCGCTCGGTCTCGCCCCGGTGGACCTCGCGCGGCGGATCGGCATGGAGGCGAGCGCGTACGAGCGTCTGGAGGCCGGCGGGAAGTGGCGCGGCAACGACCGGCAGGCCGCGGCGCTCGCCGAGGTACTGCGGCTGCCGCTGCCCGCACTGCTCCGCTTCACCGGCCGGGACGAGAAGCTGGCCGAGCTGCTGACCAGCGCGGCCACCACCCGCTGGCAGGCCTACGTCCGGCCCGTGGGCAAGCTGGTCCCGCTGCCCAGGCAGCGGATCCAGGGCGTTCTGCAGGATCTGCACGGCGAGTATCAGGCGACCATGACCGCTACGCTCAACTGGGGCGGCGGGGGCAGCGCCGAGGAGTCCGGCAGGGCGGGGCGCGCCTTTCTCGACGCCATCGTGGCGGAATTCTGGGCCCGGGCCGGCGCGCAGGAACCCTGAGCGCGGACGGACCCCTGAGTCCTCCCGTCGGCCGCTGGGCGGAGGGCCGTCCGTCCAGAGGATGACGCCGGGGCCGGTGATGGCACTTCCGGCCGGTGAGGCTTTCGGTCCCTGCGGGTGAGGACCGGGCTGACCTGCGCCTTCAAGAATAGGAACGTCGCATTCTTCCGTTCCTTCTCCAGGAGTCCCCGTGTCCCACGCGGCTGCCTTCCAGGGCGTCCCCGGTTCCCCCGCCCCCACCCGCGCCACCGCTGCCGTCGCCGCCCGCGCCACGGATCTGAGCAAGGTCTACGGCCAGGGGGACACCCGTGTGGTCGCACTGGACTCCGTCTCGGTCGAGTTCGGCAAGGCCCAGTTCACCGCCATCATGGGCCCCTCCGGCTCCGGCAAGTCGACGCTGATGCACTGCATGGCGGGTCTGGACGCGATCTCGTCCGGCTCGGCCCGGATCGGCGATGTGGAGCTGGCGTCGCTGAACGACAAGCAGCTGACGCGGCTGCGCCGGGACAAGATCGGCTTCATCTTCCAGGCGTTCAATCTGCTGCCCACGCTGACCGCGCTGGAGAACATCACGCTGCCCATGGACATCGCGGGCCGTAAGCCGGACCGGGAATGGGTCAGCCGCGTCATCGAGACGGTCGGCCTGTCCGGGCGCCTGGCACACCGGCCGGCGCAGCTCTCCGGGGGCCAGCAGCAGCGGGTCGCGGTCGCCCGGGCGCTGGCCGCCCAGCCGGAGATCATCTTCGCGGACGAGCCGACCGGCAACCTCGACTCCCGCTCCGGCGCCGAAGTCCTGGGCTTTCTGCGGGAGTCGGTGCGGGCCATGAACCAGACGGTGGTGATGGTCACCCACGACCCGGTCGCCGCCGGCTATGCGGACCGGGTGGTCTTCCTCGCGGACGGCCGGATCGTCGAGGAGCTCCACGCGCCGACCGCGGACGCCGTCCTGGACCGGATGCGGCTCTTCGACTCCAAGGGCCGTACGAGCTGACACCGGCGCACGGCCCTCCCGCGCTCCCCGGCGCGCTGCCCTCCATCCCGAGCCACCGGACCCAGGACTGACACCACCACCATGCTGCGAACCGCCCTGCGCAACGTCCTTGCGCACAAAGCCCGATTGATGATGACCGCGCTCGCGGTCCTGCTCGGCGTCGCCTTCGTCGCCGGCACCCTCATCTTCAGCGACACCGTCGGCGAGGCCGTCAAGAAGGCCTCCACCAAGAACCTCAAGGACGTGGCCGTCTCCGTCCAGGCCGTCGCCGACGACAACGCCCCGTTGACCGGCAAGGACGGCAAGCGCACCACCGCCCTCGACAACAAGGTCGTCGACACCGTCCGTGCGCTGCCCGGCGTGCAGTCCGTGCGGCGCAATGTCACCGGCACGGCCACCCTCGCCGGCCCGGACGGCATCCCGATCGGCAACGGCTGGCAGAACCTCGCCGCCAACTTCCAGCCGGACAAGGACGGCTACGACGCCCGCTACCCGCTGATGCGGGGCCGCGGACCGGCCGCCGGCGACGAGATCGCGCTGGACGAGGCCACCGCGAAGGCGGCCGGCCACAAGCTCGGCGACTCCGTGCGGTTCGCCACCGACGGCCCGGTACTGACGAAGAAGCTGGTCGGCATCGTCACCAGCGAGGACCCGCAGGTGACCGCCGGCGGCAGCCTGGCGCTCTTCGACACCGCCACCGCACAGAAGCTCTATCTGCACCCCGGCCAGTTCGACGAGCTGGTGGTGGGCGCCGCGCCCGGTACCGACCAGCAGTCCCTGACCGCCAAGATCCGCGAGATCCTGCCCAAGGACCGGGCCGAGGCCACCAGCGGCACCGAACTCGCCGCCGAGCAGTCCCGGATGATCGCCGAACAGAACAAGTCCCTGAGCCAGACCCTGCTGGTCTTCGCCGGTATCGCCCTGTTCGTCGGTATCTTCATCATCGCCAACACCTTCACCATGCTGATCTCCCAGCGCAGCCGGGAGATCGCCCTGATGCGCGCGATCGGCGCCTCCCGCCGGCAGGTGGTCCGCTCGGTACTCACCGAGGCCTCCCTGCTGGGCCTGGTCTCGTCCGTCATCGGGTTCGGGCTGGGCGCCGGGATCGCGGTGGGCCTGCGGGCGGTGCTCGACGCCAATGGCGCGGGCTTCCCGGACGGTCCGGTCATCATCAGCCCGACCGCGGTGCTCTCCTCGCTCGCGGTGGGTGTCGTGGTGACCGTACTCGCCGCCTGGCTGCCGTCCCGCAAGGCGGCGAAGATCGCCCCGGTGGAGGCGCTCAACACCGTCGAGGCGCCGCCGGCGCTGCGCAGCCTGGTGATCCGCAACTCCCTGGGCGCGGTCGTCACCGGCCTCGGCGTCGCGGTCATGTTCTACGTCACCACGCTGAAGTCCTCCGACGACATGCCGATCGCGATGGCGGGCTCGATGCTGACGCTGACCGGCGTCATCATCCTCGCTCCGCTGCTGTCGCGGCCCCTGGTCTCGCTGGCCGGTGTGCTCACCACCCGGCTCTTCGGCATCGGCGGGAAGCTGGCCAAGGAGAACGCGCTGCGCAACCCGCGCCGTACGGCGGCGACCGCTTCGGCGCTGATGATCGGCCTCACCCTGATCACCGGGATGACGGTCGTCGGGAACTCCGCGCAGGTGGCCACGGACAAGATGACGGCCAAGGGACTGAAGGCCGACTACAAGATCGAGACCTCCACGTTCGTCGGTCTGGACACCAAGCTGTCGCAGAAGGTGGCGGACATCCCGGGCGTCACGGCGATGGCTCCGGTGCGCAACTCGGGCTTCGAGGCCGGTGATTCCTACCTGAACCTGGTCGGCACCGACCTCGCGGCGATCGGCAAGGTCGCCCAACTGGACTTCAAGAGCGGTTCGCTGGCGGCGGCCGGCGCCAACGGCATCGCGATCTCCCAGACCGCGGCCAAGGAGCACGGCTGGCAGACCGGCGAAACCCTCGACGCGTCCTTCGAGGACAAGAAGAAGGCGAAGCTGAAGATCGCCGGGATCTACGCGGACAACCAGGAGGTCGGCGAGGCGATCGGCGCCACGTCCCTGGTGGACCCGCACCTGCGCGAGATGAAGAACGAAAAGCTGCTGGTGAAGGCCGCTGACGGCCCGACGGAAGGACTGGAGAAGCAGATCCGGCACGCCCTCGGCGACAGCCCGCTGCTGACGGTCAAGGACCACGCCGACCTGCGCAAGGAGAACGCCGGCCAGATCGAGACCATGCTCTACATCATGTACGGACTGCTGGGCATGGCCGTCATCATCGCGGTGGTGGGCGTCGTCAACACCCTCGCCATGTCGGTCTTCGAGCGGACCCGTGAGATCGGGATGCTGCGGGCGATCGGACTGGACCGCAGCGGCATCAAGCAGATGGTCCGGCTGGAGTCGGTGGTCATCTCGCTGTTCGGCGCGGTGCTGGGGATCGGCGTGGGGATCTTCCTCTCCTGGGCCGGCAGCAATCTGGTCAGCGAGGGGCTCCCGACGTACGAACTGCTGCTGCCCTGGGGCAGGCTCGGGCTGTTCGTGCTGATCGCGCTGGTCGTGGGGGTGCTGGCCGCGCTGTGGCCAGCCCGCCGGGCGGCCCGGCTGAACATGCTGGAGTCCATCGGCGCACAGTGACCGCGCGGACGAACGGCGGCGCGCCTCCCCTCGGCCGAGGGGAGGCGCGCCGCCGTCGTGGTGGGTGCGGAACGGCTGTGGCTCAGAAGACCGACTCGGCCTCGTCCATCCGCCAGTCGGGCACCGTCTTGAGCTCGGTGACCGCCTCGGCGAGCGGCACCATCGTGATGTCGGTGCCGCGCAGCGCGGTCATCCTGCCGAAGTCGCCGCGGTGGGCGGCCTCGACGGCGTGCCAGCCGAAGCGGGTGGCGAGCACCCGGTCGTACGCGGTGGGGGTACCGCCGCGCTGGACATGGCCGAGAATGACCGGGCGGGCCTCCTTGCCGAGGCGCTTCTCCAGCTCGATGGCGAGGTGGTTGCCGATACCGGAGAACCGCTCGTGACCGAACTGGTCGATCGCGCCCTTCTTGTAGTCCATGGTCTCCTCGGCGGGGTGGGCACCCTCCGCGACACAGACGACCGCGAACTTCTTGCCCCGGGCGAACCGCTCCTCGACCATCGTGACCAGGTCGTCGACGTCGAAGGGGCGCTCGGGCAGACAGATGCCGTGGGCGCCGCCGGCCATCCCGGACTCCAGCGCGATCCAGCCGGCGTGCCGTCCCATCACCTCGACGACCATCACCCGCTGGTGCGACTCCGCGGTGGTCTTGAGGCGGTCGATCGCCTCCGTCGCGACGCCGACGGCGGTGTCGAAGCCGAAGGTGCGGTCGGTGGAGGAGATGTCGTTGTCAATGGTCTTGGGGACGCCGACGACCGGCATCCCGGCGTCCGCCAGCATCCGCGCGGCGGTGAGGGTGCCCTCGCCGCCGATCGGGATCAGGACGTCGATGCCGTAGTCCTTGGAGAGGTCCTTGGACTTCTCACAGGCCTCGCGGAGCCGGTTGCGCTCCAGCCGGGACGAGCCGAGGATGGTGCCGCCGCGGGCGAGAATGCCGCTGACCGCGTCGAGGTCGAGCTTGCGGAAGCGCCCTTCGAGCAGCCCCTTGAAGCCGTCCTCGAAGCCTATGACCTCGTCGTCGTGCCCGGTGAGGGCACGGTGGACAACAGACCGGATCACAGCATTGAGGCCGGGACAGTCGCCGCCTGCGGTGAGGACTCCGATACGCATCGTGCTGTGTCTCCTGTGCTCGCTGTTGGTTCGTGTGAGCCGGTCCGATTGTTTCACGGGCCGGCCGGCCCTCCCCGCACACAGACCTCACCCCTACTGTCCCCGTACCGGCTCCACAAGGGAAACTGGGAGAGCGGCTTATCCACTGCCGCAGGTATTGTCAAGAGGGGCAAGCCCACGATAACGGCTGATTTTGACCTTGCGGCCAACGGAATGGATCGGAGAGCACGCGTGACGCGCAGCGTGTACGTGACCGGTATCGACCGCGGCGACGGCCGCCAGGTCGTCGAGCTGGGAGTCATGGAGCTCCTGACCCGCCATGTCGACCGGGTGGGGGTCTTCCGCCCGCTGATGCACAGCAACGGACCCGACCGGCTCTTCGACCTGCTGAGGGCCCGCTACCGGCTCACCCAGTCCGCCGAAACCGTCTACGGCCTGAGCTACGACGAGGCCGCCACCCTCCAGGCCGAGCGCGGCACCGATGAGCTGGTCTCCCGGCTCGTCGACCGCTTCCACGCCGTGGCCAGGGACTATGAGTACGTCCTGGTCCTCGGCTCGGACTTCGCGGCCACCAGCCTCCCGGACGAGCTGGCCCTCAACGCCCGGCTCGCCAATGAATTCGGCGCCTCGGTGCTGGCCGTCGTCGGCGGCCAGGGCCAGGAGGCCGAGTCCGTCCGCGCCGAGGCCCGCAACGCCTACCGCGCCTACGACTCGCTGGGCTGCGACGTCGTGGCCATGGTCGTCAACCGGGTGACCCCCCAGCACCGCGAGGCCATCGTCGACCGCCTCGCCGCCCGGCTCCCCGTGCCCTGCTACGCGCTCCCCGAGGACGGCTCGCTCTCGGCGCCGACCGTCGGCCAGATCGTGCACACCCTCGGCGCCGAGGTGCTGCTCGGCGACGACTCGGGGCTCGCCCGGGACGCCCGGGACTTCGTCTTCGGCGGCGCCATGCTGCCGACCTTCCTCAAGGCGCTCACCCCCGGCGCTCTCGTGGTGACCCCCGGGGACCGGGCGGACCTGGTCATCGGCTCGCTCGCCGCGCACAGCGCCGGTGCCCCGCCGATCGCCGGTGTCCTGCTCACCCTCGACGAGCGGCCCGGCCCCGACATCATGGCGCTGGCCGCCCGCCTGGCGCCCGGCACCCCGGTGGTCTCCGTACCCGGCGGCTCCTTCCCGACCGCGGGCGAGCTGTTCGCCATCGAGGGCAAGCTGAACGCCGCCTCCCCCCGCAAGGCGGAGACCGCGCTCGGCCTCTTCGAGCGGCATGTGGACACCGTGGAGCTGACCAACCGCATCTCCGTCGCCCGCTCCGGCCGGGTCACGCCGATGATGTTCGAGCACGAGCTGATCGAGCGCTCCCGCGCCGGCCGCCGCCGCGTCGTCCTCCCCGAGGGGAGCGAGGAGCGGGTGCTGCGCGCCGCCGACGTCCTGCTGCGCCGCGATGTCTGCGATCTGACGCTGCTGGGCGAGGAGGAGGCGATCCGCAAGCGCGCCGCCGACCTGGCCATCGATCTGGCCGGCGCCCAGATCATCGACCCGCAGACCTCCGAGCTGCGCGAACGGTTCGCCGAGCGCTACGCACAGCTGCGCGCCCACAAGGGCGTCAGCGTCGAGCTGGCCTTCGACGTGGTCGCGGACGTCTCCTACTTCGGCACGCTGATGGTCCAGGAAGGCCTGGCCGACGGCATGGTCTCCGGTGCGGTGCACTCCACCGCGGCCACCATCCGCCCCGCCTTCGAGGTCATCAAGACCAAGCCGGGCGCCCAGATCGTGTCCTCGGTGTTCTTCATGTGCCTGGCCGACCGGGTGCTGGTCTACGGGGACTGCGCGGTCAACCCGGACCCGAACGCCGAGCAGCTGGCGGACATCGCCATCCAGTCGGCCACCACCGCCGCCCAGTTCGGCGTCGAGCCGCGGATCGCGATGCTGTCGTACTCGACCGGCACCTCCGGCTCCGGTGCGGACGTCGACAAGGTCCGCAAGGCCACCGAGATCGTCCGTGAGCTGCGCCCCGATCTGCTGGTCGAGGGCCCGATCCAGTACGACGCGGCGGTGGACGCGGCGGTCGCGCGCACCAAGCTCCCCGAGTCCGATGTCGCGGGCAAGGCCACCGTGCTGATCTTCCCGGACCTGAACACCGGCAACAACACCTACAAGGCCGTGCAGCGCTCGGCCGGTGCGGTCGCCGTCGGTCCGGTCCTGCAGGGTCTGCGCAAGCCGGTCAACGACCTCTCGCGCGGCGCCCTGGTGCAGGACATCGTCAACACCGTGGCCATCACCGCCATCCAGGCCCAGGGTGCCCAGCCCGGCGCCGCACACACCGCCTGACCCAGGCCCCGCCCGTCTCCCCCACCCCATCGGAAAGCGCTACATGACTGCCACCGCCACCCGCGTTCTCGTCCTCAACTCCGGCTCCTCGTCGGTGAAGTACCAGCTGCTCGACATGGAGCCGGACTCGGCCGGCGGCTCCGCCGCGGGCACCCGTCTCGCCGTGGGACTGGTCGAGCGGATCGGCGAGGAGACCTCGCGCCTGGCCCACACCCCGCTGGCCACCGGCGGCGGCACACGCGAGACCGAAGGCCCGATAGCCGACCACGAGGCCGCGCTGAAGGCCGTCGCCGCGGAGCTGTCCGCCGACGGTCTCGGCCTCGACTCCCCGCAGCTGGCCGCGATCGGGCACCGGGTGGTGCACGGCGGGCTGAAGTTCACCGCACCGACCGTGATCGACGACGCGGTGCTCAAGGAGATCGAGCGGCTGGTGCCGGTCGCCCCGCTGCACAACCCGGCGAACATCACCGGCATCAGGACCGCCCAGGCCCTGCGCCCCGACCTGCCGCAGGTCGCGGTCTTCGACACCGCCTTCCACACCACGATGCCGGAGTACGCGGCCCGCTACGCCATCGACGTGGAGACCGCCGACGCCCACCGCATCCGCCGCTACGGCTTCCACGGCACCTCGCACGCGTATGTCTCCCGCAAGACCGCCGAGCTGCTGGGCAAGGACCCCTCCGAGGTCAATGTCATCGTGCTCCACCTGGGCAACGGCGCCTCCGCCTCGGCGGTGGCCGGCGGCCGCTGTGTGGACACCTCGATGGGGCTCACCCCGCTGGAGGGCCTGGTCATGGGCACCCGCTCCGGCGACATCGACCCGGCGGTGACCTTCCACCTCAAGCGGGTCGCGGGGATGTCGGAGGACGACGTCGATGTGCTGCTCAACAAGAAGAGCGGACTGGTCGGGCTGTGCGGCGACAACGACATGCGGGAGATCCGGCGCCGGATCGACGAGGGTGACGAGCGCGCCCGGCTCGCCTTCGACATCTACATCCACCGGCTGAAGAAGTACATCGGGGCCTACACCGCGGTGCTCGGCCGGGTCGACGCGGTGGCGTTCACCGCGGGCGTCGGGGAGAACGCCGCCCCGGTGCGCGCGGCCGCCGTCGCCGGCCTGGAGGAGATGGGTCTGGCCGTGGACGCCGACCTCAACGCCGTACGGTCCGGCGAGCCCCGGCTGATCTCGCCCGAGTACGCCCGGGTGGCGGTCGCCGTCGTACCGACCGACGAGGAACTGGAGATTGCCCAGCAGACATACGCCCTGGTCAACGCCTAGACATTGGTGTTTCCACCTACCGGAATATTCCGCTCTGAAACAAACCGATAGGATTCCGCCATGCGCCGTTCCAAAATCGTCTGCACCCTGGGCCCCGCCGTCGACTCCTACGACCAGCTGAAGACGCTGATCGAGGCCGGTATGAACGTGGCCCGTTTCAATATGAGCCACGGGACCCAGCCGGAGCACGAGGAGCGGTATCACCGCCTCCGAAAGGCCTCCGAGGAGACCGGCCGCGCCGTCGGTGTGCTGGCCGACCTCCAGGGCCCCAAGATCCGCCTGGAGACCTTCGCCGACGGCCCCGTGGAGCTGGTGCGGGGCGACGAGTTCGTCATCACCACCGAGGACGTCCCCGGTGACCGGACCATCTGCGGGACGACCTACAAGGGCCTGCCCGGCGATGTGTCCAAGGGCGACCCGGTCCTGATCAACGACGGCAATGTCGCCCTCCAGGTCGTCGAGGTCGACGGCCCGCGGGTGCGCACCATCGTCATCGAGGGCGGGGTCATCTCCGACCACAAGGGCATCAACCTGCCCGGCGCCGCGGTGAACGTCCCCGCGCTGTCCGGGAAGGACATCGAGGACCTGAAGTTCGCCCTGCGGATGGGCTGCGACATGGTCGCGCTGTCCTTCGTGCGGGACGCCAAGGACGTCCAGGACGTGCACCGCGTCATGGACGAGGTGGGCCGCCGGGTCCCGGTCATCGCCAAGGTCGAGAAGCCGCAGGCGGTCGCCAACATGCAGGAGGTCGTGATGGCCTTCGACGCCGTCATGGTCGCCCGTGGTGACCTGGCGGTGGAGTACCCGCTGGAGAAGGTCCCGATGGTGCAGAAGCGCCTGGTGGAGCTGTGCCGCAGGAACGCCAAGCCGGTGATCGTCGCGACCCAGATGATGGAGTCGATGATCACCAACTCCCGCCCGACCCGCGCCGAGGCGTCCGACGTCGCCAACGCCATCCTCGACGGCGCCGACGCGGTCATGCTCTCCGCCGAGTCGTCGGTGGGCCAGTACCCGATCGAGACCGTCAAGACGATGTCGAAGATCGTCGAAGCGGCCGAGGAGGAGCTGCTCTCCAAGGGCCTCCAGCCGCTGGTGCCCGGCAAGAAGCCGCGCACGCAGGGCGGTTCGGTGGCGCGCGCGGCGTGCGAGATGGCGGACTTCCTGGACGGCAAGGCGCTGATCGCCTTCACCAAGTCCGGTGACACCGCCCGCCGCCTCTCCCGCTACCGCGCGGCCCAGCCCATCCTGGCCTTCACCACCGAGGCGTCCACCCGCAACCAGCTCACGCTGAGCTGGGGCGTCGATGCCTTCGTCGTGCCGCACGTCGACAACACCGACGCGATGGTCGACCTGGTCGACGCCGAGCTGCTCAAGCTCAAGCGCTACAGCAAGGGCGACACCATGCTCATCACCGCCGGTTCGCCCCCCGGCGTCCCCGGCACCACCAACATGGTCCGGGTGCACCACCTCGGCGGCGAGCAGGCCTGACCCTCCGGCGCACGAAAAGGCGGTGGGCCGCCCCCTGGGGAGGGGGCGGCCCACCGCCGTTTTCTGTGCGGCTCCCGAACGGGTCGGTGGCCCGGGGCGTGCTCAGCCGGTCATGAACTGGTGCAGACCCGGGACGTGGAGGTTGCCGCCGAACTGGCCCGCCTGGTCGATCTTCACCTTGGTGAAGTAGGCGAACGGGACATTGAGCGGCGGCGGGTGCTCGGGGTCGAAGACGATCGGGATCAACCCGAAGAGGTTGCCCTGCAGCCGCTCGGTGTACATCGTCACCTTGCCGCCGCGGATCGTGGACGTGGACCCCTGGGACGCCTGTACGTGGTACTTCTTGCCGGACGCCCGGTCGTCGACGGTCTGATGCAGATCACCGATGTCGACGCTGTCCGCGGTGAACTTCAGGGCCTGCTTGGTGTGGCCGTTCTGGGTGGTGACATTGACGACGCCCTCGTAGTTCAGACCGCGCAGGGTGAGCGCGCTGGACTCCAGGTGCCAGGGGTCGTCGGGCAGGGTGACGGGCGTCTGCTCGTCCTCGCCCTTCTGCTTGTTCTCGACGACACAGGGGTACGCCTTCTTGCCGTCGGCGTCCTTGCCGTCGACGCCACCGCCGGGCAGGGCGTTGTCCGCCGCACCCACCGCGCCGTGGACGGTGTCGTTGACCGTCTTCGACCCGTTCTTGACGGTGTCACCGGCCTTGTCGGCGCCGTCCTTGAGGCGGTCGACGGTGTCCGTGACCGGCTCGGTGACCTTCTCCGTGGCGGACCCGGCGTCCTTCGACGCGGACGCCGAGGGGCTCGGGGAGGCCGTCCCGGACGCGGAGGGGCTCGGCGAGGCGGCCGGCTCCTCGTCCTTGTCGTCCCCGCCCAGGAGACCGCCGAGCGCATCACCGATGCCGCCCAGCAGGCCCCCGTCGTCCTCCTTCTCCTCGGAGGGCGACGGCGACGGGGTCGCGGAGCCCGAGGGCTCGTCGGTCTTCGCGGAGCCGGACGGTTCGGGCTCGGGCGTCTTGTCCGTGTCCTTGCCGGCCGAGGGGGAGGGCGAGGCGGAGGGCTCGTCCGACGGCTTGGTGTCGTCCTTGCTGTCCTTCGCGCCGTCCTTGGACGCGCCGTCCTTCTGCTCCACCTTGTCCGGAGCAGTGACGCACGGGCCGTCCTTGAAGGGGCTCTTGGGCGCCGGCTTGGCTATCGCCATCTGGGGCGTCAGCCCCATGCCCATGAGCACGGCGGAGGGCATGGCGGCGATGGCTATCGCCTTGCCCGCGGGCACGTGGAACCGAGTCAGCAGCGGCTTCCTCGGTGCCGCGTGCCGCGGCCCGGTTCTCGCCCCGGTAGCTGCGTTCTCCTCGTGCAGCTCGTCACCCGGCACGGTGCCTCCCGTTCGTTCCGTTGGTCGGGCTCGTTCCTGACAGGTCGTCCAGTCCATTGCCCAACCCGGGACCGGCGGCAGGCGCCGGGTGCGTGGCGACCACCGGTCCGGCGACCGTGTGACGGGCCGGCTCCTCGGTGTCGTTCCCGCCCTGAGAGGTCCTGCCCGGCGCCCAGGAGACACCGAGCGCACCGCCGATCAGCCCCAGAAGGAAGCCGATCAGGAAGGCGCCGAAGTTCGAGACGACCAGGGAGACCAGGGAGAGCAGAATCGCCGCCACACCCGCGAAGACACGCGAGGCCGGCTGGAACCACATGGTCAGACCGAGCACGACCAGCAGTACGCCGATGATCAGCGAGCCGGCGCCGGCGGTGGTCGCCATGCGGACGGTCAGGGAACCGATCGTGAGATTCGCGTAAGGGATGTACATGATCGGGATGCCGGCCAGCAGAGTCAGCAATCCGCCCCAGAACGGGCGGTGTCCGCGCCACTCCCGGAACGAAATCCGCTTCCGGCCGATGGTCTCGATCAGCCGTGGTCGCGTTTCGGCGCTCATGTCGTACAGCTCCTCGGGACTGGCAAATCGGTGGTTCTGTGCTGGGTGTCCTACTGAGCGCTACCCGCGTACGGGCACGGGGAACGGCAACTGCCGCACAGCTCGCCCCGCGCCCGCACGCTCAGTGCGTCAGAAGCACTCGCTCTTGCCCTTGGCGACGCTCATCTTGAGGCCGCTGAGCTTGAACGTGCCGGCCGTCGTGGCCCAGGCAGTCTGCTTGACGTGGGTCAGCGTGGCCGAGTCGGCCTGCTGGGCGAACGAGCCCGGGTCGGCCTTGTCGCCCTTGTGCATGCCCGGACCCTTGGTCGTCGAGCCTGCAGCAACACCGATGTCGATGTTGTTGAAGGTCGCGTCCGCGTCCAGCTGGTCGAGGTCGATGTAGAGGTTCTTCGCCTCGACAGGCGTGGCTCCGCCACCGGCCGACAGCTTCATCGACACATCGCCGAAGACCGGGACCGGAACAACTACCGACTGGCACAGGTTCTTGATCTTGGCGTTCGAGAACCCCGAGACCGCCACCGGGACCTGCTTGCCGCCCTTCTGGGCGTCAATGGCTCCGTACTGAACAAAGCCGGTGCCGTCCAGACGGTCCGTAGTGACCTTGAACTGCTGACCGGACACACTGAACGATGCCGCGAGCGCACCCTGCGAAAGGGCGACGCCGATCGCGGCGGTCGCCGCGACGCTGGGCACCATGACGACGGCGAACCGCTTCCATCTGGTCCCGCCACGAGCCAGGGACTCCATGACTTTCCTCCTTCTCGGACGTACATCTCCGGTACCGGCCGCCCGAGTTGGGAGCGGTACCTGGGATGGGAGAAGTGCTACGTCCTCGGGAAGGAGAGCGCCTGTTCTCGGAGGCACATCGTGTTCCGAATACCGGCGATCACCCCCGAGCGACAACCACTGGCCACGCTCTCGCGCAACCTCCTGGACAGGCCCTGCCGGGTGGGGCAGAGACCCCCCTGTCCACGGCCGGCGCCACTGCCGCCGACCACTCGGTGGGGACCCAAGTACCCCGCTGCACCGACCGGATGCCGGGCTGGAGGAATGGACCGAGCCTGGCCGATCGTGGTCCATTCACGGCCGCCGCACAAGGGGCTCGTTACTTGCGGGTAACGGCCCGATAAACACGCCACGACACGGCGAAATCAACTGGACACAGAACGTCGTCGTTAACAGTGAGGGGACATGAGGCAATTGCGGACACAGTGCCGCAAGAGGGTCGCCCAGACTTACTTGAAGTAACAGCGGCCACGTTTACCAAGTTTTGGTAAAACGTGGCCGCTGTGCCGTTTGTTTGGTCAACTCACGGAGGCCGTACTGGTCAGAAGCGGGCGAGTCAGAAGACAGCGGGTCAGAACAGCACCCGGGCAAGCGCCGTACGGGCCGCCGTTACCCGCGGATCGTCCGCACCGATGACCTCGAACAGCTCCAGCAGCCGCACCCGCGCGGCCTCCCGGTCGTCCCCCGCGGTCCGCTTCACCGCGTCGACCAGCCGCCCGAAGGCGTCCTCGACATGGCCGCCGACCAGGTCGAGGTCCGCGGCACGGATCTGCGCCGGCACATCGGCCGGGTTCTCCGCGGCCTCCTTGCGCACCGCCTGCGGATCCAGGTCCTGCACCCGGCGCAGGAGTTCGGCCTGCGCCAGACCCAGCTTGGCCTCCGGGTTGCCGGGGTCGTCGGAGAGCACGTTCTTGTAGGCCTGCACGGCACCGCCCAGGTCGCCGGAGTCCAGCGCCTGGTTCGCGGCCTCCAGCAGGGCGTCATAGGGGCCGGCCGGCGCCGGGGCCTCGGCCTCCGGCTGCTCACCCGCGGCCTGCGGGTCGACGGGCGCCCCCACGATGCCGAACTGCTGCTCGGCGGCCTGCACCAGCTGGTCGAGCACATCGCGGATCTGCGACTCGGGGGCCGCGCCCTGGAACAGCGGGATCGGCTGGCCCGCCACCACCGCGAAGACCGCCGGGATGCCCTGCACCCCGAACTGCTGGAACAGCATCTGGTTGGCATCGACGTCGATCTTGGCCAGCACGAACTTGCCGGCGTACTCCCCCGCGAGACGCTCCAGCAGCGGACCGAGCTGCTTGCACGGCTCGCACCACTCGGCCCAGAAGTCGATGACGACCGGAACCTCGGTGGAGCGCTGCAGGACGTCCTGCTGGAACCCTGCCTCGTCGACGTCAAACACCAGGCGGGCACCGCTCGTGGGCGCCCGGCCCGTACGGGCGGCCTCGGCGCGTGCCTGCTCCGCCTTCTGCTTCGCTTCCCCGGCCGCCTTCACCGCTGCGAGGTCGACGACTCCACTCATGGACATATTGCGTGGCTGCATGGGTCCATCCTCCCCCCTGGGCGGCCCGTTCCGAAAAGCGATCCGGAAAGCGGTGCGGTCGGCGATCTGATCGGTACGGCGGTCGGTGGTGCGGTCGGTCGTGCGGAAGGCGGCTCCGGCGGTGCAACCGGACCTTTCGCCGGGCACCGCACCCCGTCCGCACACCCCGCCGGAATGCCGGTGTGCGTCCGGGACCGCTGCCCGTCCGGTCCCGAGGAGGACCGTTGTCCGGCCCCGAGGAGGGCCGTCGTGCGCGGCCATGGGTCCCCACCCATGGCCAGTGGTTATCGCTCTTACGCTACGACCCGTAGCGTAACTCGCCGTCGCCCCCGCGCAACCACCAGTTCCGGCCCCACGCCGAGTGATCTCCCTCACGGAGGACGCCGCCCGGCCTCGTACTGGCCGGTATGGTCGCCCGCATGCACCACTCCGCCAGCCCCCGCAAGGGCCGCACGGGCCGCCCCCGCAGCGCCGAGACCGACCAGGCGATCCTCTGCGCGACCCGTGCGGCGCTCGTCGACCTGGGCTGGGGGCGGCTCACCATGAGCGATGTGGCGGCCCGCGCCGGCGTGGCCAAGACGACGCTCTACCGCCGCTGGGCCAACAAGAACGAGCTCGTCGTGGACGCCGTGGCGGTCCTTTTCGACGAGCTCGAACTCCCCGACCGGGGCTCTCTGCGGTCCGACATCGAGGGCGTGGTGCTGCAGTTCGGCGCCCTGCTGGCCCGGCCGGAGACCAAGACGGCGCTGATGGCCGTGGTCGCCGAGTCCACCACCGACGAAGCGCTGCGCGAGCGGATCCGCTCGGCGATCGTCGACCGCCAGAAGCGGCTGGTCCTGCTCGGCCGTTCGCGCGCCCAGACCCGCGGCGAACTGCCCCCGGACACCCCCGGTGAGGAGGGCGAACGGGCGGCCACCCGCAACATGGACCTGATCTTCGATGTGATCGCCGGTGCGATCGTGCACCGCACCCTGGTCAGCGGCGAGCCCGTGGACGCCGCCTGGGGGCGCGACTTCACGACCCTCTTCCTCACCGGCCTGGGCGGCCTGGGCGAGCACGGCTGAGGCCGGGCGCCCCGCCGCGGTACGGCGGCGGGCGCCCGGCCCCGGTGCCGGTCAGACCTGGTAGCGGTCCGCCGCGAAGAGGTGCAGGTGCTCCGCCACCCACTCCGAGGTCCGCTTCAGGCCCTGCTCCAGCGAGACCTCCGGCTGCCACGAAGCCCACTCGCGCGCCCGGGAGTTGTCCGACAGCAGCCGCTCGACCTCGCTGCCGGCCGGCCGCAGCCGCTCGGCGTCCACCACCACCTCGGCCTCCCGGCCCGACGCCGCGATCAGCGCCTCGGCGAGCGCGCCGATCGCGATCTCCCGGCCGGTGCCGAGATTGACGACCTCGCCCAGCGCCCGGTCGCAGTCGGCCATCGCCAGGAACCCGGCCGCGGTGTCCGTGACATAGGTGAAGTCGCGGGTCGGGGTGAGCGAGCCGAGCTTGATCTGCCGGGCGCCGGCGTGGAGTTGGGCCAATATCGTGGGGATCACGGCCCGCGCCGACTGCCGCGGCCCGTAGGTGTTGAACGGCCGCACCACGGTCACCGGCAGCCCGAAGGCGTGCCGGTGCGACAGCGCCATCATGTCCGCGCCGATCTTCGAGGCGGAGTACGGCGACTGCGGCTGCAGCGGGTGGTCCTCGCCGATCGGCGCGGTCAGCGCCGTCCCGTAGACCTCGCTGGTGGACGTGTGCACCAGACGGCGCACCGCATGGCGCCGGCAGGCCTCCGCGACGTTCTCCGTCCCCACCACGTTCGTCTGCACATACGCGCCCGGGGAGTCGTAGCTGTACGGAATCCCGATCAGCGCGGCCAGATGGAAGACGGTGTCGCAGTCCGCGACCGCGTCCATCACCCGGCCCGCGTCCCGGACATCGCCCGCGATCATCTCGACCGGGCCGCCCGGCACGAGATAGCGCGCCAGGTTTCCCTTTTCGGCGTACGGCTTGTAATGGACGAACGCGCGGACCTCGGCGCCGGCCTCCACCAGCATGTCGACCAGGGTCGAGCCGATGAACCCCTCGGCCCCGGTCACCAGGACCTTGCGGCCCGTCCACTGCTGCGTCGTGCTGTTCATGCTGTCTCCTTCATCCTGAGGTGCTGAGCAAGGGGGTGACCGGCCAGCGCCAGCGCCTTGGCGGCCAGCAGGTCGGCGGCCTGCGCATGGGTGCCGGGGTCGGCGGCCGCGCCCATCGCGGCGAGCCGGTCCGGGTCGTCGAGAAGCGGGGTGACCAGCGCGTCCAGCCGCTCGGCCGAGGTCTCCGGGTCGGGCAGCAGCAGCGCCGCCCCGGCGTCGGAGAGCACCCGCGCGTTATGGGTCTGGTGGTCGCCCGGCGCATGGGGATACGGGACGAGGACGGCCGGCATCCCGATCGTGGCCAGCTCGGCGACGGTCGCCGAACCGGCCCGGCACACCACGAGATCGGCGGCGGCGTAGGCCAGATCCATCCGGTCGAGGTACGGGACGGCCTCGGCGACCGCGTCCCCGCCGTTGGCCGCCAGCCGGGCCCGGGTCTCCTCCAGGGCCGCGGGCCCGGTCTTGATCAGCAGCCGGAGATCCGTACGCGACCGGTAGCGGCCGGCCAGCCCGACCGCCGCCTCGGTCAGCCGGGCCGCGCCCAGGCTGCCGCCGTTGAACAGCAGCAGCCGCGCGTCGTCCGGAATGCCGAACGACCAGCGGGCGTCGGGCCGCAGCCGCTCCCGGTTCAGTTCGGCCAGCGGGCCGACCAGCGGCATCCCGACCGTCTCGGCCCGCTCGCCGCCCGCCAGATGCTCCCGGCTGCGGTCGAAGGCGAGGGCGAGATGCGGGGTGAGCCGGGCCGCGAACTTGTTGGCCCGGCCGGGCACCGCGTTGGACTCATGGATCAGGCTCGGCAGCCCGGCCATCCTGGCCCCGACGATCACCGGGGCGCTCGGATAGCCGCCCATACCGACCGCGACCTGGGCTTTCTGTTCCTTGAGAATCGCCCGGCACTGGCCACCCGAGCGCAGCAGCGCGGCCGGCAGCAGATAGCGTCGGGCGCCGAGTGCGGGATCGAAGGGGATCATGTCAACGGTGTGCAGCCGGTATCCGGCCTGCGGGATCAGCCGCGTCTCCAAGCCGCGTTCGGTCCCGACGAAGGAGATCACCGCCTCGGGCACGGCCCGGCGGAGCGCGTCGGCAAGAGCGAGACCGGGATAGATATGGCCGCCGGTGCCGCCCGCACCGATCACGACAGAGAGTGGTGTGCGCATGGCCGCCACGCTCGCGATGTGCCCTAAGAAGCTTCTAAGAGAGGTGTTTGGCAGCCTATGTCCATGCCGCCCACCCCCGGGAACACCCCAGCCCCCAAGATCCTCGTCGTCGACGACGAACCGGAGGTGCGTGCCGCCGTCGAGGACGGCCTCGCCGTGGAGGGCTACGCGGTGCGCGGCGCCGCCGACGGCCTGGCCGCCCTCTCGGAGGTCGCCGCCTGGCAGCCGGACGCCCTCGTCCTGGACGTGCTGATGCCCGTCCTGGACGGTCTGGCCGTCTGCCGCCGGCTGCGGGCCCTGGACGACCGCACCCCGATCCTCGTCCTGACCGCGCTGGACTCGGTCAGCGAACGGGTCGACGGGCTGGACGCCGGCGCCGACGACTACCTCGTCAAACCCTTCGCCCTGGACGAACTGGTCGCCCGGGTCCGGGCCCTGCTGCGGCGGGCGTCGGCCACGGCCGTGGAGGACACCCAGCTCTCCTTCGGCGATCTGGTCGTCGACCCGGTGACCCGCACCGGCCACCGGGCGGGCCGTCCCCTGGAGTTCAGCCGCACCGAATGGGCGCTGCTGGAGCTGTTGCTGCTGCACCCCGGGCAGGTGCTGCCGCGCGAGGTGATCCTGGAGCGCGTCTGGGGCCGCGACTTCGGCCCGGACTCCAACTCCCTGGCCGTGTACATCGGTTATCTGCGCCGCAAACTGGAGGCGGGCGGCGAGTCCCGTCTCGTCCACACCGTGCACGGGGTCGGCTACCGCCTGGACCACGCGGAGGGCGCATGACCGGCACCCGTGGCCTGGGGGCCCGCTGGCGGCGGCGCCGCCCGCTGCGCGCCCGGCTGGCGCTCGCGGCCTCCGCCGCGGTGGCGCTGGTGGCGGTCGGTGTCTGCGCCGCGGCGTTCACCATCATCGACTACCAGATGACCCGTCAGCTGAAGCTGACCCTGACCCAGACGGCCACCCAGACGATCCGGGACCGCCACGACTGGGGCCCGACGCCCAGTGACACCCTCTGCCGGTACCCGGCCTCTTCCTGCGTCCAGATCGTGCCGTCCGACCCCGCCAAGGACCCGCGCGAGCCGTATGTGCTGCACGTCTCCGACGCCACCCGCCAGGTCGCCGACGGCCGGCGCGCGGCGTTCTACGACAGGCAGAAGGTGGCCGGCCGGCCGGTCCTGATGCTCACCACGCGCCTGGGGGACAAGGACGAGGCGGTGCAGATCGCCCAGCGCTCCGACACCGTCGACCGGGGCGTGGAACGGGCCGCCTGGGCGCTGGCCGCGGTCGGCGGCGCCGGTGTCCTGCTGGCCGCCGCACTGGGCTACTGGGTGTCCCGTACGGGCCTGGCCCCGGTCGCCCGGCTCACCGCCACCGCGGAGCGGATCGCCGCCACCCGCGACGCCCGCCATCGCATCGAACTCCCCGCGGGCCCGGCGGGCCGGGAGGACGAGATCACCCGGCTCGCCACCAGCTTCAACACCATGCTCGGCGAACTGGAGCAGTCCGTCACCGCCCAGCGCCGGCTGGTCGCCGACGCCTCCCACGAGCTGCGCACCCCGCTGACCGCGCTGCGCACCAACGCCGAACTCCTGGCCCGCGCCGACCGTTTGACCGACGCCCAGCGCGACCGGGCCTCGGCCGCCCTGGGCCGGCAGCTGCGCGAGGTCACCACCCTCGTCAACGATCTGATCGAACTCGCCCGCGACGAGGAACCCCAGCCGCTGGTCGAGCAGGTACGCCCGGCCGCCCTCCTGGAGCATGCCGTGGGCGCGGCCCGGGAGCACTGGCCGGAGCTCACGTTCACCACCGCCATCGACCCCGCCGCGGCGGGCACCGTGATCCCCGGAGTGCCGCCCCGCCTCGCCCGGCTGCTGTCCAACCTGCTCGACAACGCCGCGAAGTTCTCCCCGCCGGGCGGCCCGGTCGAGACCGATCTCTCCTGCGCGGCGGGCGCGTTGGTCCTGTCCGTACGCGACCACGGCCCCGGCATCGAGGCCGGCGATCTGCCCCATGTCTTCGACCGCTTCTACCGCGCGAAGGCGGCCCGTGCCCTGCCCGGCTCCGGTCTGGGCCTGGCGATGGCCCGCCAGATCGCCCGCGCCCACGACGCCGACCTCACCGCCGAGCAGGCACCGGGGGGCGGGGCCCTCTTCCGGCTGCGGATTCCGCTGCCGTAGCGCGGCGGCGGGCCGCGGGGCGGCCGGTGCGGCGCCGGGGGCCCGCAGACAGGGGCGGGGCGGCAGGCAGGTCGCCCGCCGCCCCGCCCCGGGGCCGCTCCTCCCGGCCGGACGTCAGAATCCGGCGGGCTCGGTGTAGATGCCCCACTCGTCGCGCAGGGCCCCGCAGATCTCGCCGAGCGTCGCCTCGGCGCGTACGGCCTCCAGCATCGGCTCGATCATGTTGCCGCCACCCCGGGCGGCATCCAGCATCGTCTTGAGCGCGGCCTGCACCCGGGCGTCGTCCCGCGCCGCCTTCCGCGTCCCGAGCACCCGCACCTGCTCCCGCTCGACCTCATGGCTGACCCGCAGAATCTCCAGATCGCCGGTGACCGAGCCGTGGTGGCAGTTGACGCCGACGACCTTCTTGTCGCCCTTCTCCAGCGCCTGCTGGTACCGGAAGGCGGACTCGGCGATCTCGCCGGTGAACCAGCCGTCCTCGATGCCGCGCAGGATGCCGGAGGTGATCGGGCCGATCGGGTGCTCGCCGTTCGGCACCGCCCGCCTGCCGCGCTCCTTGATCTGGTCGAAGATCTTCTCGGCGTCCGCCTCGATCCGGTCGGTCAGCGCCTCGATGAACCACGAACCGCCCAGCGGGTCCGCGACATTGGCGACGCCGGTCTCCTCCATCAGCACCTGCTGGGTGCGCAGCGCGATCTCCGCGGCCTGCTCACTGGGCAGCGCCAGGGTCTCGTCCAGGGCGTTGGTGTGCAGCGAGTTCGTGCCGCCGAGCACGGCCGCCAGGGCCTCGACGGCGGTGCGTACGACGTTGTTGTACGGCTGCTGGGCGGTCAGCGAGACACCGGCGGTCTGGGTGTGGAAGCGCAGCCACTGCGCCTTCTCGCTCGTGGCGCCGTACACATCGCGCATCCAGCGGGCCCAGATCCGGCGTGCGGCGCGGAACTTGGCGATCTCCTCGAAGAAGTCCAGATGCGCGTCGAAGAAGAAGGACAGGCCGGGGGCGAAGGTGTTGACGTCCAGCCCGCGGGAGAGGCCGAGCTCCACATAGCCGAAGCCGTCGGCGAGGGTGTACGCCAGCTCCTGCGCGGCCGTCGCGCCCGCCTCGCGGATGTGGTAGCCGGAGACCGAGAGCGGCTTGTACGCGGGGATGCCGCGGGCGCAGTGCTCCATCAGGTCGCCGATCAGCCGCAGATGCGGCTCCGGCTGGAAGAGCCACTCCTTCTGCGCGATGTACTCCTTGAAGATGTCCGTCTGGAGCGTGCCGTTGAGGACACCCGGGTCGATCCCCTGCCGCTCGGCGGCCACCAGGTACATGCAGAAGACGGGGACGGCGGGACCGCTGATCGTCATGGAGGTCGTGACATCGCCCAGCGGGATGTCCTTGAAGAGGACCTCCATGTCGGCGGCGGAGTCGATGGCCACGCCGCAGTGCCCGACCTCGCCGAGCGACCGCGGATCGTCGGAGTCGCGGCCCATCAGGGTCGGCATGTCGAAGGCGACGGAGAGGCCGCCGCCGCCCGCCTTGAGGATCATCTTGTAGCGCTCGTTCGTCTGCTCGGCATTGCCGAAGCCGGCGAACTGGCGGATCGTCCATGTCCGCCCGCGGTAGCCGGTCGGATACAGCCCCCGGGTGAAGGGGAACTCGCCCGGCCAGCCGATCCGCTCGAAGCCCTCGACCGAGTCGCCGGGCCGGGGTCCGTACGCCGGCTCGACAGGATCACCCGAAAGCGTGGTGAAGTCCGCATCCCGCTTACGGGCGGAGTCGTACCGAGCCTGCCAGCGGCGGCGGCCCTCATCGATCGCGTCAGCGTCCATACCCTTGAATTTACTAGGACGTCCTAGTAGTTGTCGACGGGAGAGGCTGATGAGTCGCCGTATGCGTAGCGATGCTCACTGTCCGTAATACCCTCGGGGTAACACAAAAGCGCCCGTCCCTCGAAGGGGACAGGCGCGTTCCGCGGGGTTTCGGGGGTTTCCGGGGCGGCCGTCAGGCCTTCACCGGCTCCGGGGCGTCACCGGCGATCAGCGGCTCGACCTCCCGCACCACCTGGCGCTCCACGAAGAACGCCGCGGTGGGGATGGTGCCCGAGATCAGCACCCACAGCAGCTTGCCGAACTTCCACTTGGCCTTGGAGCCCAGGTCGAAGGCGAAGACCAGGTAGATGATGTAGAGCACGCCGTGGATCTGGGAGACGACGAGGGTGAGGTCCTTGCCCATCCCGAAGCCGTACTTGAAAACCATGCAGGTGCAGAGCACCAGCAGCATCACCGCGGTGACGTAGGCCATCGCCCGGTAGCGGGTCAGGACGCTTCGCTTCATGCCCCGAGCGTAACCAGCCGTTCCGGGGCGATCTTCGCCGCCCCCCTGGGAACGCCGGGCGCTACTCGTCGGTGAAGTCGTCCGCCGCCACCCGCAGCGGCCGCAGCAGCGCAAAGATCTCCGCGCACTCCTCGGCGTCATAGGCCCCGAGCCCGAAGTCCATCGCCATCAGGTCGCGGGTGGCCGCGTCACACACCTCGCGGCCCTTGTCCGTGATGGTGGCGAGGGTGCCCCGCCCGTCGTTCGGATTCGGCCGCTTGGCGACGAGCCCGGACTTCACCAGCCGGTCGACGGTGTTGGTCACCGAGGTGGGGTGCACCATCAGCCGCTCGCCGATCTTCGACATCGGCAGCTCACCGGCCTTGGAGAAGGTCAGCAGCACCAGCGCCTCATAGCGCGCGAAGGTCAGCCCGTACGGCTTGACCACCGCGTCCACCTCGGACAGCAGGATCTGATGGGCGCGCATGATCGAGGTGATCGCGGCCATCGAGGGCACGGCGCCCCATCGCTGCTGCCACAGTTCATCGGCGCGCGCGATGGGATCGAAAGCAAGGCTGAGCGGCTTCGGCACGCCTCCGACACTACCCGGCGGTCATATGGTGGTCAGCCGCGTCTCATTTTCCGGTCTCCGGAACCGGCCCGTCCGTTCCGCGCACCGCTCCGGCGCACGCCCGGTCCGCCCCCACCGGGCCCCGCGCCGTCCGCCGCACCTCGAAGATCACCGCCAGCACACCGACCGCCCCCAGCACCCCCGCGGCCGGCATCACGACCCGCAGGGGTGCGTACTCCGCGCCGACCCCGGCCAGCCCCATCGCCAGCCCCATCACCGTCATCCGCCCGGCCTGCATCACCGTCATCGCCTGGCCCAGCAGCTCGTCGGGGACCGCAGCGACGAACCAGCGGTCGACCCCGAAGTTGTACGAGATCCCGGTGCCGGTCAGCACCAGCAGCAGCACCGCCCAGCCGAGCGAGGGCTGCGCGGCGAAGCCCAGCGAGGGCAGCACCGCGAAGACGCCCATGGGGAAGGTCAGCCGGGCGCGGGCCCGCGGCCCGAGGAACGTGCCCACCAGGCTCTCGGCCACCACCGCGCCGACGGGCATCGCGCACATCAGCAGCCCCGTGCCGGCCGGCCCGATGCCGAGCAGACCGGCGTAGGCGACCAGCAGCGCCTCGGGGATCACGACGAACGCCGGCGGCAGCCACGTCAGCAACAGCAGCGCCCGCACCCGGCGGTCGGCCAGCAGCCGCCGGATCCCGCCCAGCGAGGCCGCCAGCAGCGCCCCGCGCTCCGCACCCCGTGCCCCGTCCCGCGCCGGCCGCGCCAGGGTCCCCAGCCGCAGCAGCAGCGCCGACCCGAGGAACGTACCGGCGGTGAGCGCGAGCACCGCCCCCGGCGACACCACGGCGAGCAGCAGGCCCCCCGCGGCGAACCCGGCCAGCTGCGCGCTCTGGTTCACGATGCGGATCACCGAGCGCCCCAGGACGAACAGCTCCCCCTCGCCGAGGATCTCCCCCAGCGTCGCGGCCCGGGTCCCGGCGAAGACCGGCGCGATGGCCGCGAGCACACAGCGCAGCACCAGCAGCACCGCGACCGGGGTGCCCGGCACCACCATCCCCGCCGCCGCCAGCGCACACAGCACATCGCAGCCGACCAGCACCCGCCGGGCCGGATACCGGTCGGCGACCGCCGACAGCAGCGTGCCGCCGACGACGTACGGCAGCAGCCCCAGCGCAAACGTCAGGGCGCTCAGCAGCGGCGAGGCGGTGAGCCGGAAGACGAGGACGGACAGCGCGATCTCGCAGACGACCACACCGAGCGACGACAGCAGATGCGCCACGAAGACGAAACGGAACTCGGGGACCGCGAAGACGGCGCGATAGCCGTCCGGGCGGGCCGGCCCACCCTGTGGTCCGGCGTCGGCGGCGCCCGTACCGGGGCGGGCGGGGAGGCGGCCCGAGGGCGCGGGCCCGGGAGGCGAGGACATGTCCGCAGACTGCCGGTCCCCGGTGCCGCCCCGTAGTCTTTCGGCTACAGCCGAATCCTGTGTCCGGGGGGAGCGTGCGGCCGTGCCGGTGAACCTGCATTTCGGCGCCGATGACCTGCTCCGCATCCGGTTCGCGGTCTCCCCGCTGTGCGAGACCCATGAGGCCGTACGGACCCTGCGCCGCGCCGACCGGCACGGCTATCACACGCCGTGGCTGCGCCGGATGCGCGAGACCGTGGCCGGGCTGGACCTGACACCGCTGTGGCTCTTCATGCCGTCGCCGGCCCCGGGCTACACACCGGACTTCCTGGGCCGCCCGCCGGACACCCCGATGGCCGGTTTCGACGAGGAGCTGGCGCGGCTGCGCGCCACCGACCCGGCCCTGGCCCGCGCGGAGATGGCCAAGTCGCTGGCGGGCCGGCCGGCGGCCGCACAGTCGCCGCCCGGCCGGGCGGCACTGGCCGATCCGGCGCGGGCGGTCCAGGAGCTGGCCGATGTCACCGAACGGGCCTGGCGGACGCTGCTCGCCCCGGACTGGCCGCGGCTGCGGGCGCTGCTGGAGGCCGAGATCGCCTACCGGTCACGGCAGTTGGCGGGCGGCGGACTCCAGCGGCTGTTCGCCGATCTGCATCCGCGGCTGTCCTGGTCGGGTGACACCTTGACGGTCCGCACCCGTACCGACTTCGCCCAGATGCAGGATCTGGACGGCCGCGGGGTGCTGCTGCTGCCCAGCGCCTTCGTGTGGCCGGACGTGGTCAGCGGTTTCGACCCGCCGTGGCAGCCCACCGTGATCTACCCGGCGCGCGGGATCGGCGGGCTGTGGACCGAGCCGGAGACGGGTCCGGCGCTGGCGCGGCTGCTGGGGGCGAACCGCGCGGCCGTGCTGGCCGCGCTCGACGCGCCGTCGACCACGACGGCCCTGGCCCATCGCCTCGGCCTGGCGCCGTCCTCCGTCTCGGGGCATCTGTCCGTGCTGCGCGACGCCGGTCTGCTGGCCTCGCGCCGGCACGGACATCAGGTGCTGTACGAGCGCACCCCCCTGGGGATCACCCTGGCGGCGGGCGGCTGACGCCCCGACGGGGCGTCCGGCGGAGGTCCGGGACCGTCAGGTCCGGGAGGTGCCGCCCTCGGTGAGATACCGCTCCACGGTCTCGACCTTCGAGGTCAGTCCGTCGGTGACGCCCGGCCGGATGTCCGCCTTCAGCACCAGCGAGACCCGCCCCGAGCGGGCCTCGACCGCCGCGACCGCGCGCTTGACGACGTCCATGACCTCGTCCCATTCACCTTCGATGGAGGTGAACATGGCGTCCGTACGGTTCGGCAGCCCGGACTCGCGGACGACCCGGACCGCGTCGGCGACATACTCACCGACGTCCTCGCCGACGCCCAGCGGGCTCACCGAGAAGGCGACGATCATGCGCTGACGACCCCTTCCTTGCGCGCCCGGGCCGCGATCACGCCGGCCTCCTCCTCGCGCTTGAGGATCCGGTCCCCGAAGAGGCCGCCGAACGGCAGGACGGCCAGCACGAAGAAGAAGGCGACGCGCTTGAAGGGCCACTTGGTGCGGTTCCACACGTCCAGCAGCAGCACCACATAGGTGATGAAGAGCAGACCGTGGATCATGCCGAGCGGCATCACCAGGGAGTCGTAGTCGAAAGCCAGGCGGAAACCGGTGCCGAAGATCAGCAGCGCCGGGAAGGAGATCGCCTCCGGGATGGAGGCCAGGCGCAGTCGGTGCAGGGCGGCGGCGGTCTTGATGTCCACGGGAACCTCGTTCGGGTGGCGGGCGAGGAGCACTGCTTGTGCAAGGGTTCACAAGCTTCGCCCCATTGTGACAAGCCGCCCCTGCGATCAACGCGCCGGGGGCGGCAAAGGGCCACCGACCGGCGGCCGGGAGGAGATTCCGGGCAATGTCAGGGACAAAGGACCTGCCCCGCGCGGCCCCGGCCGACTACCGTCTGACCCGTGGCTCAGTTTCGGCTCCAGGGGAGCAAGGTGCTCGCCGTCGACATGACGGGCGACGCCGTCAAGGCGAAGAACGGTGCGATGGTCGCGTACGACGGCCAGATGGCATTCAAGAAGATGTCCGGCGGCGGCGAGGGCCTGCGCGGCATGGTCACCCGTCGGCTCACGGGTGAGCAGATGACCGTGATGGAGGTGAAGGGCAACGGCACCTGCTACTTCGCCGATCGCGCGAGCGAGATCAACCTGGTGCGGCTGCAGGGCGAGAAGCTGTTCGTGGAGGCCGGCAATCTGCTGTGCACGGACGCCGCGCTCCGTACGGGCACGACCTTCACCGGACTGCGCGGCGCCTCCCAGGGCAACGGCCTGTTCACCACCACCGTCGAGGGCAGCGGCCAGGCGGCGATCACCTCCCACGGCCCCGCGGTGGTGCTGCGGGTCACCAAGCAGTACCCCCTCCAGGTCGACCCGGGCGCCTATGTCGCCCACACCGGCGACCTCAAGCAGCACCTCCAGTCCGGGGTGAATTTCCGCACCTTCATCGGCGAGGGCTCCGGCGAGGCCTTCCAGATCCGCTTCGAGGGCGAGGGCCTGGTCTACGTGCAGCCCAGCGAGCGCAACACCGTGGGCGGTGAGGTCTGATGCCGTTCACCCTGCTCAACTCCCGCATGGTGGAGGCCAGGATCGGTCCGGGCCAGCGGATGTTCAGCCAGCGCGGCGCGATGCTCGCCTACCGCGGCGAGGTCTCCTTCACCCCGAACATCCAGGGCGGCCAGGGCGGCGTCGGCTCGATGATCGGCCGCCGGATCGCCGGCGAGGCCACGCCCCTGATGACCGTCGAAGGCACCGGCACCGTGATGTTCGGCCACGGCGGCCATCACGTCCATGTCGTCGACCTCACGGGCGAGACGCTCTATGTCGAGGCCGACCGCCTGCTGGCCTTCGACGGCGCACTCCAGCAGGGCACGATGTTCATGGGCTCGCAGGGCGGGGTGATGGGCATGGTGCGCGGCCAGGTCACCGGCCAGGGCCTGTTCACCACGACTCTCAAGGGCGTCGGCTCGGCCGCGGTAATGGCGCACGGCGGGGTGATCGAGCTGCCGATCACGCCGCAGCGCCCGGTCCATGTCGACCCGCAGGCCTATGTCGCCCACCGCGGCGACGTCCGCAACAAACTGTCCACGGCGCTCGGCTGGCGCGACATGGTCGGCCGCGGCTCGGGCGAGGCCTTCCAGCTGGAGCTGTCGGGCCAGGGCACCGTCTACGTACAGGCGTCGGAGGAAAAGCTGTGACCGGTCCCGTCGTCCACGACGTCCATTCGCTCCCCGCCGACGACAACGTCCATGCGTACGCCTTCAGCGTCGAGCTGGACGGCCAGTGGTTCCTGCAGAAGGGGAAGATGATCGCCTACTACGGGCGGATCGACTTCCACGGCATCGGACACGGCCGTCTGGACCGCCTGATCGCCGGAAGTTTTCATTCGCCACTGCACGCCGCGGACTGGGTCGTTGCCGAGGGCCGCGGAAAGATGCTGCTCGCGGACCGTGCCTTCGATGTGAACTCCTTCGATCTGGAGGACGGCAATCTGACGATTCGCTCAGGCAACTTGCTCGCATTTCAGCCATCTCTGTCGCTGAAGCAGTCGATCATCCCGGGCTTTCTCACCCTCATCGGCACGGGCAAGTTCGTGGCCGCGTCCAACGGCCCGGTGGTCTTCATGGAGCCGCCGATCCGGGTGGACCCGCAGGCGCTCGTCGGCTGGGCGGACTGCCCCTCTCCGTGCCACCACTACGACCACCAGTACCTGCAGGGATTCCTGGGCGGACTGCGGGCGCACACCGGGATCGGCGGAGCGTCCGGAGAGGAGCACCAGTTCGAGTTCGTCGGCGCCGGGACGGTCCTGCTGCAGTCGACGGAGCAGTTGATGCCGGAGCTGGAGACCGGCGCGGTACCCACCGAAGCGGGTGTTCCGGGCGGCGGAGGACACGTTCCGCAAAGTGGCTCACAACTGCCCCAGCTCCCCGGCAACCTCGGGAGCCTCCAGCGCCGCTTCGGGCTGTGAGCGGTACTCTGCGGACGGTGACCTCGAACGTCTGACCAACAACCGGCCCCCGCCGGACGAGGCGCCGCCCCCGGCATGATTAATTCACTTTTCAACTTTTACGGGTAGAATTCACTCCATGACGACCGACAGCGACACCCCCTGGCTGACCGACCAGGAGCAGTGTGCCTGGCGCACCCACCTCGATGTCAGCAGGTTGCTGATGCACCAACTCGAGCGCGATCTGCAACCGTTCGGCCTGACGAACAACGACTACGAGATCCTGGTCAACCTCTCCGAGGCCGAGGACCGACGCCTCCGGATGAGCGACCTGGCAACCAGCACCCTGCAGTCCAAGAGCCGTCTCTCCCACCAGATCACCCGGATGGAGAACGCCGGCCTGGTGCGCCGCGAGAGTTGCGAGTCGGACCGCCGTGGCCTCTACGCCGTCCTCACGGACGAAGGCTGGGACACCATGCGCCGGGTCGCCCCGCACCATGTCGCCTCGGTCCGCAAGCACTTCATCGACCTCTTCACCTCCGAGGACCTCCAGACACTGCGGACCTCGCTCACCCCGGTGGCCGAGCACCTCCGCAAGGAGCGCGGCGGCCTCTGACCGGCCGGCCTCGGCCCGCTGACCGGGCCGAGGCCCCGTCGCCGGGCCGCCACCGGCTCAGCCGGCCACCGGCAGCCGCAGTTCGAACACCGATCCCGTGCGCACGGCCAGCGAACCGCCGTGCCGCACCGCGACATCGCGCGCGATGGCCAGCCCCAGCCCGGCCCCGCCGTCGTCCCGTGCCCGTGCGTCGTCGAGCCGGACGAACCGCTCGAAGATCCGCTCCCGCTCGCTCTCCGGCACCCCGGGCCCGTCGTCCTCGACCCGCAGCACCGCCCACTCCCCCTCACGCACCACGGCCACCCGCACCGACGAGACGGCATGCCGCTGCGCGTTGTCCAGCAGGTTCCCCAGCACCCGCCCCAACTGGCCGCGGGATCCGGCCACTTCCGCGCTCGCCAGCTCCCCGGCCCGCACCGGGATCCGGTCCGCGACCCGCTGCGAGCTCTCCTCGCGCACCATCGCCGCCAGATCGACCCGTGCCTCGGCCGGCCGCTCCCCCGCGTCCAGCCGGGCCAGCAGCAGCAGATCCGCCGCCAGCCGCTGCAGCCGCACGGTGTCCTCCACCGCGCCCGGCACATCCAGCAACTCCGGGTGCGCCACCCCCACTTCCAGCTGCGTCCGCAGACTCGCGATCGGACTGCGCAGCTCGTGCGAGGCGTCCGCGACGAACCGCCGCTGCCGCTCCACGGACGACTCCAGCGCCGCCAGCGTCTCGTTGGTCGTCCGCGCCAGCCGGCCGATCTCGTCCTTCGACGACGGCACCGGCACCCGCCGGCTCAGATCCGTACTCGCCGTGATCGCGGCCATCTCCCCGCGAATGCCCTCCACCGGCCGCAGCGCCCGCCGGGTCACCAGCCAGGTCACCCCCGCCACCACCACGAGCAGCAGCGGCAGCCCGACCAGCATGGCGTCCCGCACCGACCCGACGGCGTCCCGCTGCGGCTCCAGCGCCGACCCCGCGCGCACCGTCGCCTGCTCACCGCGGGTGTCCTTGGCGTCGATCACCGCGAACCGGTAGTCGGCCACCGTCCCGTCGACGTCCGCGGTCCCGTCCCGGTACACGACCTCGTCGTCGACCTCACCCGGCTTGAGCCCCCGCTCGTCCTCGTCCTCGCCGTCCTCGTCATCCCCCGACGGCGCGACGCTCCCCGCGCCCTGCGGCGACTTCGCCACACGCTTCCCGTCGACGGCCCGCACGTCCTCACCGACGGCCAGCACCCGCCCGTCCTCGGCGGCGACCACCACCGGGCGGTCGTCCCCGTCCGGCAGATCCAGCTCGCCGTACGGCTTGCCCGTCGCGATCTGCTCGGCCACCGCGCGCGCCGCGACCTGCGCCTGCAGACCGGCCTGGCCCTGCAGATTGTCTTGCAGCACCAGCAGCACCGCCGTACCCGCCGCGATCAGCGCCAGGGCCACCACCACGGTCGCCCCGGCCGCCGCCCTGGCCCGTACCGAGCCCAGCACGCTACCCACCGGCCACCAGCCGGTATCCCGCGCCGCGCACCGTCACGATGTGGCCGGCGCCGAGCTTGCGCCGCAGTGCGCTCACGTACACCTCGATGATGTTGACATCGCCCTCGTAGGCGAAGTCCCAGACGTGCTCCAGGATCTCCGACTTGGAGACCACCTCGCCCGCCCGCACCGCCAGCTGCTCCAGCACGGCGAACTCCTTCGTCGTCAGCGTCACTTCGACGCCGTCCCGCTCGACCCGACGCGCCCCCTGGTCGATGGCCAGCGACCCCACCTGCAGCACCGGCGGCGCGGTCCGGCCGCGCCGCCGCAGCAGCGCCTTCACCCGCGCCACCAGCACCACATACGAGAACGGCTTGGTCAGATAGTCGTCGGCGCCGGTGTCCAGTCCCTCGGCCTCGTCGTACTCACCGTCCTTGGCGGTCAGCATCAGGATCGGCACCTCATGGCCAGCCGCACGCAGCGCCCCGCACACGCGGTAGCCGTTCATGCCCGGCAGCATGATGTCGAGCACGACCAGGTCGTAGCTCTCCTCACTCGCCTGATGGAGCCCCGCCAGACCGTCATGCACCACATCGACCGCGTACCCCTCGGCCATCAGCCCCTTGGCCAGTGACAGGGCCAGCCGCTTCTCGTCCTCCACGATCAGGAGACGGTAGGGATGGTGCGCGGCGGATCCGGGCGGGCGGTGCTGCGTGACGTGCGGGTGCATGCGCTCACCATGCCATCCCCTTCCTGAAGCGCCCTTCAGGCACCTTCAGGTCCCCTTCAGCTTCGTTCGGCCAGTGTGTGGCCACAGCCGATCGCAAGGGGAGACACCATGAAGCGCCAACTGATCATCGCCACCGCCGCCGCGGCCACCCTCGTCGCCGGCGGCACGGTCACCGCCGTCGCGGTCAGCAACGGCGGCTCCGGCAGCGCCCGGTCCGGCGCCCCGGTCACGGCTCAGTCGGCCGCCCATGACGCGGGCTCCGGCACCGCCCAGGTACAGGACGGCCGCTCCGGCATCCACATGCAGGACGACGACGCCAACGGCCAGGAGGACATCCGCGAGGCCCGCGCCGCCAAGGTGACCGCGTCGGACGCCGCGGCCGCCGCCCTCAAGGCCGTCCCCGGCACCGTGGCCGGCCTCGACCTGGACGCGGACCGTCCCGGCCTGGTCTGGGACGCGGACGTACTGGGCAAGGACGGCAAGTGGCACGAGGTCACCCTCGACGCCGGCACCGCGCGGGTGCTGAACCAGCACGTCGACGACGAGGACGACGACGCCCGCGAACGCGCCGCCCTCCGGAACGCCCGAACCGACGCCGGGGCCGCCGCCCGTACCGCCGCGGCCTCGCACGGCACCGTGACCTCCCTTGAACTGGACGACGACCGGGCCAAGCCGGTCTGGGAGGTCGAGACGGTCACGAAGGCCGGCAAGGAGCACAAGCTGCTGGTCGACCCGCAGTCGGGCAATCTGAGCACCGCTCCGGCACATGACGCGGACGACGACGACAACGACGGCGCGGACGACTGACCCGCCACTCCACCCACCTCACCGTGGGCGGGGCCTTTGGCTGTGGCGTGGGGCGGAGGTTGCCGTGGGCTGGCTTCTGCGGGTTGCCGTGGGCTGGGGGCCGGTGAGGGTTGCCGTTGGCTGGCGCCGGTGCGGGTTGCCGTGGGCTGGGGCCGGTGCGCTGTCGCTTGGTGGGTGGTGGGGTCGGAGGGGACGCCCGGTAATCCGTCCTCGGCGCGGGCGGCCCTGGTCCCGGAGGTTGGGAGCCCCGTCGTTCGCTCCGGTCCTGCGGGCGGCTCACCGGACATCCCCTCCGACCGCCGTACGTGCGCGGCTCTCCCGCCGTACCGATCACCGTCACCAACCCATGCGCCCCCCTTGGCAGGGACCTGGTCGGGCCGCCAGATCGTTGGGCGCGGCTGGCATGTGGTCGGTGACGGACGGTGTCACCGGGCCGCAGTCGGCAACGCTGAACGGTTGGAGGGGATGTACCGGGGCCCGCCCGCAGGACCGGAGCGAACGCCGGGGCAATCAATCCCATGGACCCGCGTCGCCCGCGCCGAGGACGGGTCCCGGTGCGTCCCCTCCGACCCCCGCGGCAACCACAAGCGCCGCAACACCCCAGCCCCCACCAACCCGCACAGCCCCCGAAGCACGTGACGGATCGGCCGCGCCACGAAGGGGCGCGGGGAACGGCGCGCCCAGCCACACCCGCACCCGCACCCGCACCCGCACCCGCACCCGCAGACAAGCAACGCCACCTCCGGCAGCCCCGCCTCAGTCCCCGTTCGTCAGCCCGTCGACGAGTTCGTCGGCCGCCCGGTAGGGATCCGTCTCGCCGGAGACGATGCGCTCGGCCAGCGCGTCGAGGCGGCGATCGCCGCGAAGGTCGCCGATCCGCTCGCGGAGCGCCGTGACCGCGATCGTCTCGACCTCGTGGGCCGCGCGGGAGCGGCGCCGCTGGGCGAGGACGCCGCGCTCCTCCATCCAGGCCCGGTGCTTCTCCAGCGCCTCGACGACCTCGTCGACACCCTCGCCACGCGCCGCGACGGTCTTGACGATCGGCGGCCGCCAGTCACCCGGCGCACGGGATTCGCCGAGCCCCAGCATGTGGTTGAGCTCGCGGGCGGTGGCATCGGCCCCGTCCCGGTCCGCCTTGTTGACGACGTAGACGTCGCCGATCTCCAGGATTCCGGCCTTGGCCGCCTGGATGCCGTCGCCCATGCCGGGCGCGAGCAGCACCACGCTCGTATCGGCCTGGGAGGCGATCTCCACCTCGGACTGTCCGACGCCGACCGTCTCGACGAGGACCACGTCGCAGCCCGCCGCGTCCAGGACACGGATCGCCTGTGGTGCGGCCCAGGCCAGGCCGCCCAGATGGCCGCGGGTGGCCATGGAGCGGATGTAGACGCCGGGGTCGGAGGCGTGTTCGCTCATCCGGACCCGGTCGCCGAGCAGCGCGCCGCCGGAGAACGGGGAGGACGGGTCGACGGCGAGCACGCCGACCCGTTTGCCCGTCTTGCGATACGCCGTCACCAGCGCGGAGGTGGTGGTGGACTTGCCCACGCCGGGCGAGCCGGTCAGCCCGACCACATAGGCGTTGCCGGTGAGCGGCGCCAGGGCCGCCATCACCTCGCGCAGCTCCGGTGACGCCCCCTCCACGAGGGAGATCAGCCGCGCCACGGCCCTCGGCCGACCCTGCCGTGCCTGTTCCACCAGCTGGGGGACGTCCACCATCGCCGCTCGGCTCCTTCGGCTCGCTCGTACGCGATTCGGCCCGCTCGTACGCACCGGCGTACGAGCTCCCGCTTACTTACCCGGTACGCGAATGATCAGCGCGTCGCCCTGGCCGCCGCCACCACACAGCGCGGCGGCACCCACGCCACCGCCCCGTCGGCGCAGCTCCAGCGCGAGATGCAGCACGATCCGGGCGCCGGACATCCCGATCGGGTGACCCAGCGCAATGGCGCCTCCATTGACATTCACCTTTTCCGGGGACACCCCCAGGTCCTTCATCGACTGCACGGCGACGGCCGCGAACGCCTCGTTGATCTCGATCAGGTCAAGATCGTCGACGGCGAGGCTGTCCTTCTTCAGGGCGTGGTTGATGGCGTTGGAGGGCTGGGACTGGAGCGAGTTGTCCGGGCCCGCGACATTGCCGTGCGCACCGATCTCCGCGATCCATTCCAGGCCGAGCTCCTGGGCCTTGGCCTTGCTCATGACGACGACCGCGGCGGCGCCGTCGGAGATCTGCGAGGAGGTGCCGGCGGTGATCGTGCCGTCCTTGGCGAAGGCCGGGCGGAGCTTGCCGAGCGACTCCGCGGTGGTCTCGCCGCGGATGCCCTCGTCCTGGCTGAAGACGACCGGCTCGCCCTTGCGCTGCGGGATCTCCACGGGGGTGATCTCGGCCTCGAAGAGCCCGTTCTTCTGGGCGGCGGCGGCCCGCTGGTGGGAGCGCGCGGCGATCTCGTCCTGCTCCGGTCGGGCGATGCCCAAACGGGTGTTGTGCTTCTCGGTCGACTCGCCCATGGCGATGCCTTCGTAGGCGTCCGTGAGGCCGTCGTGCGCCATCGCGTCGAGCATCTCGACCGCGCCGTACTTGAAGCCCTCACGGGACTTCGGGAGCAGGTGCGGGGCGTTGGTCATGGACTCCTGGCCGCCGGCGACGATGACGTCGAACTCGCCGGCGCGGATGAGCTGGTCGGCCAGCGCGATGGCGTCGAGGCCGGAGAGACAGACCTTGTTGACGGTCAGCGCGGGGACGTTCATGGGGATCCCGGCCTTGACGGCGGCCTGGCGTGCCGGGATCTGCCCGGCCCCGGCCTGGAGCACCTGGCCCATGATCACGTACTGCACCTGGTCGCCGCCGATGCCCGCCCGGTCGAGTGCCGCCTTGATGGCGACGGCGCCCAGGTCGGCGCCGGAGAAGGTCCGCAGGGATCCCAGGAGCCGGCCCATGGGGGTGCGCGCTCCCGCCACGATCACTGAGGTGCTGCCGTTCGTGCCGTTCGTTGCAGACATGCGGTGCGGCCTTCCTTTGCAGGGAAGTTAACGAGGGTTCCCGTCAATGTACTGAGCGGTACCCGCCGGGTCACCGGCAAGCGGGTGTGATCGCGCGCACGTTGCGTAACCAGCCGTGTGGGCGGTGCACTGGAGCCATGCTGACGCGAATCGACCACATCGGGATCGCCTGTTTCGACCTCGACAAGACTGTCGAGTTCTACCGTGCCACGTATGGCTTCGAGGTGTTCCACACCGAGGTCAACGAGGAGCAAGGGGTCCGGGAGGCCATGCTCAAGATCAATGAGACGTCGGACGGCGGCGCCTCGTATTTGCAGCTTCTGGAGCCCACCCGCGAGGACTCCGCGGTGGGCAAGTGGCTTGCCAAGAACGGCGAGGGGGTGCACCACATCGCCTTCGGTACCGCGGATGTGGACGGTGACTCCGAGGCCATCCGCGGCAAGGGCGTCCGGGTCCTTTACGACGAGCCCAGGACGGGTTCGATGGGGTCCCGGATCACCTTCCTGCACCCCAAGGATTGTCACGGAGTGCTCACCGAACTCGTCACCGCGGCGCCCGCCGGCTCGGCGGACCACTGACCTTCACCTTCCCCGGCCGGTAGAGTGCAGCTTCGGCCGGGGTAAGGGAGTGGGGCTCGGTCCATACCCTGCCGATGATCTGACACCATTTCTTCGGAAGGGTCAGCTCCGATGGGCGCGAGTCCGGTACGACGTGACGTGTACGGGACGAGCACCGCAGGACCGGAGACGGCCGCCACCATGACCAGGGGACGGATGGGACCGCGCAGTGCGGGGCAACGACCGCTACGAGGCTGACGACCACCTCTCGCAGTTCGAGGCCGAGATGGAGCGGCTGAAGACCGAGCGGGACAAGGCCGTTCAGCACGCCGACGACCTCGGCTATCAGGTCGAGGTGCTGCGCGCCAAGCTCCATGAGGCGCGCCGCAACCTCGCGACCCGTCCTGCCTACGACAACATCAGTCATCAGGCCGAACAGCTGCTGCGCAATGCGCAGATCCAGGCGGACCAGCTGCGTACCGATGCCGAGCGTGAGCTGCGCGAGGCACGGGCACAGACCCAGCGGCTGCTGCAGGAGCAGGCCGAGCGGCAGTCCCGGCTGGAGGCCGAGCTGCACGCCGAGGCGGTCAGCCGCCGGCAGCGGCTCGACGAGGAGCTCAACGAGCGCCGGCAGACCGTCGAATCGCATGTCAACGAGAACGTCGCCTGGGCCGAACAGCTGCGTGCCCGTACGGAGTCGCAGGCCCGCCGGCTCATGGAGGAGTCCCGCAGGGAGGCCGAGCAGGCGCTGGCGGCCGCGCGGGCCGAGGCACAGCGGCTGGCCGAACGCGCCCGTGAGCGGCTCGGCACCGAGGCCGAGGAGGCCCGCGCCGAAGCGGAAAGCATCCTGCGCCGGGCGCGTACGGACGCCGAGCGGCTGCTGAACGCCGCCTCCAGCCAGGCCCAGGAGGCCACCGACCAGGCCGAGCAGCTGCGTACCAGCGTCGGCACCGAGTCGGAGGAGGCCCGCCGGCAGGCCGCGGAGCTGACCCGCACCGCCGAGGCCCGCGTCCAGGAGGCGGACAAGGCGCTGCGCGAGGCGCGCGCCGAGGCGGAGAAGCTGGTCGACGAGGCGCAGCAGAGCGCCACCAAGCGGCTGACGGCGGCCGAGTCGGACAACGAGCAGCGCACCCGTACGGCCAAGGCGGAGATCGCCCGGCTGGTCGGTGAGGCCACCAAGGAGGCCGAGGCGCTCAAGGCCGAGGCCGAGCAACTGCGGTCGGACGCCCGCGCGGAGGCCGACCGGCTGGTCGCCGAGGCGCAGGACTCCGCCCGGTCCAAGGCGGCGGAGGACTCCGCGGCGCAGCTGGCGAAGGCCGCGCGCTCCGCCGAGGAGGTGCTGACCAAGGCGTCGGAGGACGCCAAGGCCACCACCAAGGCCGCCGCCGAGGAGGCCGAACGGCTGCGCAAGGAGGCCGAGTCCGAGGCGGACCGGCTGCGCGAAGAGGCACACGACACCGTGGCGCAGCTCAAGGGCGCCGCGAAGGACGACACCAAGGAGTACCGCGCCAAGACCGTCGAACTCCAGGAGGAGGCACGGCGGCTGCGCGGCGAGGCGGAGCAGCTGCGCGCGGACGCGGTCGCCGAGGGCGAGCGGATCCGCGGCGAGGCCCGCCGGGAGGCGGTCCAGCAGATCGAGGAGGCGGCCGGGACCGCCGAGGAGCTGCTGGCGAAGGCCAAGTCGGACGCCGAGGAGACCCGTTCGGGTGCCGTCGCGGAGAGCGAGCGGGTGCGGACGGAGGCCATCGAGCGTGCCTCGGCACTGCGCCGGCAGGCCGAGGAGGCGCTGGAGCGGTCCCGTTCGGAGGCCGAGGAGCTGCTCACCGAGGGCGCCCAGGCCGCGGAGATGGTGACCACCGAGGCGGAGGAGTCCGCCGCACGGCTGCGCGCGGAGGCCGAGCAGGCCGCCGAGGAGCGGCGCGCCGAGGCGCAGGCCGAGCTGGACCGGCTGCACAGCGAGGCCGAGGAGAAGGTCACCGCCGCCGAGCGGTCGCTGCGCGACGCCCGCGCGGAGGCCGAGCGGCTGCGCCGGGAAACGCAGGAGGAGGCGGCCCGCCTCAAGGCGGAGTCGGCGGAGCGGCGCCGGACGCTGCAGCAGCAGGCCGAGGAGGAGGCCGAGCGGCTGCGTACGGAGGCCGCCGAGGATGCGTCGTCGGCGCGTTCCGAGGCCGAGGCGGTGGCCGTACGGCTGCGCACCGAGGCGTCGGCCGAGGCGGAGCGGCTGAAGGCGGAGGCACAGGAGACCGCGGACCGGGTCCGGGCCGAGGCGGCCACGGCCGCCGAGCGCACGGGTGCGGAGGCGGCACAGGCGCTGGCCGCTGCCCAGGAGGAGGCCGCGCGGCGGCGCCGGGAGGCCGAACAGCAGCTGGGCGAGGCCCGCGAGGAGGCCCACCAGGAGCGCACCGCGGCGCGCGAGCAGAGCGAGGAGCTGCTGGCGTCGGCCCGTACGCGGGTGGGCGAGGCGCAGGAGGAGGCCCAGCGGCTGGTCGAGGACGCGGACCGGCGGGCGGGCGAGCTGGTGGCGGCGGCCGAGCAGACCGCGCAGCAGGTGCGGGACTCGGTCGCGGGGCTGCACGAGCAGGCCGGTGAGGAGATCGCCGGGCTGCGTTCGGCCGCCGAGCACGCCGCGGAGCGCACCACGGCCGAGGCGCAGGACGAGGCGGACCGGATCCGCAGGGACGCCTACGAGGAGCGGGAGCGCGCCTCGGAGGACGCTGCGCGGGCCCGTGCGGAGGCGCAGGAGGCGACGGAGGCCGCGAAGTCCCTTGCCGAGCGGGCGGTTTCCGAGGCCATCGAGGAGGCCGAAGGGCTGCGCGCCGAGGCGGCCGGGGTGGTGGACGAGGCCCGCCGGGAGGCCGACGCGGCGCGGACCGAGGCCGCCGAGCAGGCCGACCGGCTGATGGCGGAGGCGACCGCACAGGCCGAGAAGCTGGTGGCGGACGCCACGGCGAAGGCACAGCAGCTGCGTACCGATGCCTCGGACGCGCTGGCGGCCGGCGAGCAGGACGCGGCGCGGGCCCGTGCGGAGGCGCGGGACGACGCGAACCGGATGCGCTCGGACGCCGCGGAGCAGGCGGACCGGCTGATCACCGAGGCGCGTGCGGAGGCCGAACGGATTGTCACCGAGGCCACCGAGCTGACGTCTTCGGCGCAGGACGACGCGGACCGTACGGTCCAGGAGGCCCAGCAGGCCGCCGAGCGGCTGCGGGCCGACGGCGAGCAGCAGGCGCAGCGCCTGGTGGCGGAGGCGACCGAGACGGCGGAGCGGCTGCGGGCCGAGGCGGCCGAGGCGCTGGAGGAGGCCCGCAGGGACGCGGACCGCACCGGCGACGAGGCGCGCAAGGCGGCCAACAAGACGCGCTCGGACGCCGCGGAGCAGGCCGACGAGCTGATGTCGGAGGCCGCGACGGAGGCCGAGCGGCTGCGCACGAAGGCGGCGGAGACGACCGCGGACGCCGAGCGGGACGCGGACCGCACCCGGGCCGATGCCCGGGAGCAGGCCGACCGGATGCTCGCGACGGCCACCGCGGAGGCGGACCGGCTGCGGACGGAGGCGGCCGAGACGGTCACCGCCGCGCAGGAGCACGCCAACCGCACCCGCAACGACTCCGCGAAGCTCAGGGAGGACGCCGAGGCGGCGGCCGAGCAGACCCGGACCGAGGCCCAGCAGGAGGCGGACCGGCTGCTCGACGAGGCGCGCAAGGAGGCCGCCAAGCGCCGCGGGGACGCGGCCGAGCAGGCGGACCAGCTCGTCGCCAAGGCCCAGGAGGAGGCGCTGAAGGCGGCCACCGCCGCCGAGGAGCAGGCCGACACGATGGTCGGGGTGGCCCGCAAGGAGGCCGAGCGGCTGGTCTCGGAGGCCACCACCGACGGCAATGCCCGGGTGGAGAAGGCCCGTACGGACGCGAACACGCTCCTGGAGGAGGCCCGCCGCGACGCCACCGGCATCCGGGACCGCGCCGAGGAGCTGCGGCAGCGGATCGAGTCCGAGGTCGAGGAGCTGCACGAGCGGGCCCGCCGGGAGTCGGCGGAGACGATGAAGAACGCCGGCGAGCGGGTCGACAAGCTCATCGCGCAGGCCACCGCCCAGCAGGTGGAGGCCGAGGAGAAGGCCGACCGGATGGTGGCGGACGCGAACAGCGAGGCGAGCAAGGTCCGGATCTCGGCGGTGAAGAAGGCCGAGGGCCTGATCAAGGAGGCCGAGAACAAGAAGGCCGCGGCGGTGCGCGACGCGGAGCGGATGCGCACCGAGGCCGAGGCGGAGGCCACCCGGATCGTGGACGAGGGCAAGCGGGAGCTGGAGGTGCTGGTGCGCCGCCGGGAGGACATCAACGCCGAAATCTCCCGCGTTCAGGACGTTCTGGAGGCCCTGGAATCGTTCGAGGCACCCGGCGGGGGCGGGGAAGGCAAGGGCGCTGGTGTGAAGGCGGCCGCGGGAGCGGGCGCAACTCGTTCGAGTGGCAAGCAGTCTGAGGGGTAGCCACTCAAATGAGGGGTCATTCTCCAGATCAAACGGGCAATGACTCGATGACACGCCGTTGTGACCCCTAGGATTCTCCTTATCACCTCACCGGTCTCTTCGACAGGAACCCCATGAGCGACACTTCCTCCCCCTTCGGCTTCGAGCTCGTGCGGCGTGGGTACGACCGCGGTCAGGTGGACGACCGCATTACGAAGCTCGTCGCCGACCGCGACAGCGCGCTGGCCCGCATCACGTCGCTGGAAAAGCGGATCGAGGAGCTGCACCTCGAAACGCAGAACGCCCAGGCGCAGGTCAATGACGCCGAACCGTCCTACGCGGGCCTCGGTGCACGCGTGGAGAAGATCCTCCGGCTCGCCGAAGAGGAGGCGAAGGATCTGCGCGAGGAGGCCCGGCGGGCCGCCGAGCAGCACCGGGAGCTGGCCGAGTCGGCCGCCCAGCAGGTCCGTAACGACGCCGAGTCGTTCGCCGCCGAGCGCAAGGCGAAGGCGGAGGACGAGGGCGCCCGGATCGTCGAGAAGGCCAAGGGCGAGGCGTCCACGCTGCGCGCCGAGGCGCAGAAGGACGCACAGTCCAAGCGCGAGGAGGCGGACTCCCTCTTCGAGGAGACCCGCGCCAAGGCCGCGCAGGCGGCCGCCGACTTCGAGACCAACCTCGCCAAGCGCCGTGAGCAGTCCGAGCGCGACCTGGCCTCGCGTCAGGCCAAGGCCGAGAAGCGGCTCGCGGAGATCGAGCACCGTGCCGAGCAGCTCCGCCTGGAGGCCGAGAAGCTGCGTACGGACGCGGAGCGCCGGGCCCGCCAGACGGTGGAGACCGCGCAGCGCCAGGCCGAGGACATCGTGGCGGACGCGAACGCCAAGGCGGACCGGATCCGCAGCGAATCCGAGCGCGAGCTCGCGGCGCTGACGAACCGCCGCGACTCGATCAACGCGCAGCTGACCAACGTCCGCGAGATGCTGGCGACGCTGACCGGTGCGGCGGTGGCCGCGGCCGGTGCCCCCGGCGAGGACGAGACCGTCTCCCGCGGCGTCCCCGCCCAGCAGAGCCGCTGACCTCCCCCAGCTATCGCTGGGAGGTACCCCCACCCCCAGCCAACGCCGGGAGCTGCCCCCGGGCAGGCTTTCAGAGCAGCCCTGCGCGCCCCCGTACCGCCCCTGAGGCGTTGCGGGGGCGCGGTGCGTACGGGGGGTCAGCCGGGCGGCCCCGCCCCGGTGGCAGGGGCCCCCGGGCGCGCCTAGCGTGCTGTACATGATCGAGCTCGAGGGGCTGACCAAGCATTACGGCGACAAGGTCGCCGTGGACCACCTCACGTTCGCGGTGCGGCCCGGTATCGTCACCGGCTTCCTCGGCCCGAACGGCGCGGGCAAGTCGACGACCATGCGGATGATGCTCGACCTGGACAACCCGACGTCGGGGACGGTCCGGATCGACGGCAAGCACTACCGGCAGCTGAAGGATCCGCTCACCTATATCGGGGCGCTGCTGGAGGCGAAGGCGGTGCACGGCGGCCGGAGCGCCGCCAACCATCTGCTGTGTCTGGCGCAGAGCAACGGGATTCCCCGCAGGCGGGTCGCCGAGGTGCTGGACACCGTCGGGCTGAGCGCGGTCGCCAAGAAGCGCTCGAAGGGCTTCTCGCTCGGTATGAGCCAGCGGCTCGGTATCGCCGCGGCGCTGCTCGGCGACCCCCAGGTGCTGCTCTTCGACGAGCCGGTCAACGGGCTCGACCCCGAAGGCATCCACTGGATCCGCAATCTGATGAAGAACCTCGCCGGCCAGGGCCGGACGGTCTTCGTCTCCTCGCATCTGATGAGCGAGATGGCGCTGACCGCGGAGCATCTGATCGTGATCGGGCAGGGCCGGCTGATGGCCGACACCTCGATGAAGGACTTCATCCACCAGAACTCGCGCTCGTACGTCCGGATGCGGTCCCCGCAGCAGGAGAAGCTGCTGGATCTGCTGCACGACGAGGGCATCGACGCGGTGGCCGTCGGCAACGGGTCGCTGGAGATCGACGGGGTGCCCGCCGACCGGCTGGGCGAACTGGCCGCCCGGCATCAGCTGGTACTGCATGAGCTCAGCCCTCAGCAGGCCTCCCTGGAGGACGCGTTCATGCAGCTGACGGCCGAGTCGGTGGAGTATCACGCGCACGACGGCGAACCGGTGCCGGACCGGACCGGCGCACGGCCCGCGGGAGAACCACAGCCGGCCGGGGCACGGCCGGGCAAGCCGCAGCCGACCGGCTGGGGCGCGGACTGGCAGAAGAAGAGGAGCTGACGGATGGCGGCGCTGGGGCAGGTCATTCGGTCGGAGTGGACCAAGATCAGGTCGGTGCGGTCCACGGTGTGGACGCTGGGCATCGCCGTGGTGGTCACCATCGGGCTGGGCGTGCTGATCTGCACCCTGGCCACCAGCGACTTCAGCTCGATGCCGGCCCGGGACCGGCTGGCGTTCGACGCCACCAACATCAGCTTCGCCGGGATGGGCCTGGGCCAGCTGGCGATGATCGTCTTCGGCGTGCTGGTGGTCTCGAACGAGTACAGCACCGGCATGATCCGCGCCTCGCTGGCCGCCGTACCGCAGCGCGGCACCTTTCTGTTCTGCAAGCTGCTGGTGGCCACCGCGCTGGTCTTCGTCGTCGGTCTCGTCACCAGCTTCGTGACGTTCTTCGCCGGGCAGGCGGTGCTCGGTGACCTCCGGGCGCACCTCGGCGATCCGGGCGTGCTGCGCGCGGTGATCGGCGGCGGGCTCTATATGACGCTGATCGCGCTGTTCTCCATGGCCGTGGCCACGATGCTGCGCAGCCCGATGCTCTCGCTGGGCATCCTGATGCCGTTCTTCTTCCTGATCTCGAACATTCTGGGAAATGTCTCGGCGACCCGGAAAATCGGCCGCTATCTGCCGGACCAGGCAGGCTCGAAAATCATGCAGGTGATCCCACGGGCCAACGACGAGGTGCCGTACGGCCCGTGGGGCGGGCTCGGCATCATGATCGCCTGGACGGTGGTCGCGCTGGTCTGCGGGTTCGTGTTGTTGAAGAAGCGCGACGCGTAGCGCTGCGCTTGGCGGGTCTTCCCGCGTTTTCGGCTTTCCCGCCGTGGGGGTTTGTCGCCGTTGCGCCTGCGGCGGGCTGGGTGGTTGTCGGGTGCGGTGACGGGCCTCCGGGGCCTGGTGTGTGGACTGCTTCGCTTTACGTCCACACACCAGGCCCCTCCGGCCCGTCCCCTCCCGTTGGGGGAAAAGTGACGGTAGGTGGGGGTCCTCGTATGCCGTCGTGTAACCGGCCGCTCCGGTCCGTCGCTTTCCGTGGGTGGGGTGGTTGAGATGGCGGGTGAGGGGGGCGTCACCTGTGGCGATTGACGGGAACCGTCAATGTCCGGATAGCCTCCTAACCCTCACGGGGGTACGAGGGCGCCTCTGCCCCGACCATCTTGCGAGGGGCGGAGAATGATCGAGGCAGTCGGCCTGACGAAGCGCTACGGCGCCAAGACGGCCGTGTACAACCTGTCGTTCCAGGTACGGCCGGGCACGGTGACCGGCTTCCTGGGGCCCAACGGCTCCGGCAAGTCCACGACGATGCGCATGATCCTGGGCCTGGACGCACCGACCTCGGGGCGTGCCACCATCGCCGGCCGCCCCTTCCGCAGCCTCCCCAACGCTCCCCGCCAGGTGGGCGCACTGCTCGACGCCAAGGCCGTGCACGGCGGGCGCAGCGCGCGTCAGCATCTGCTCTCGCTCGCCCAGGTGTCCGGCATCCCGGCCCGCCGGGTCGACGAGGTGCTCGGTGTGGTCGGTCTGCAAGAGGTCGCGGGGCGGCGCAGCAAGGGCTTCTCGCTCGGGATGGGCCAGCGGCTCGGTATCGCCGCGGCGCTGCTCGGCGACCCCCAGGTGCTGCTCTTCGACGAGCCGGTCAACGGACTCGACCCCGAAGGCATCCTGTGGGTCCGCAATCTGATGAAGCAGCTGGCGAGCGAGGGCCGTACGGTCTTTGTCTCCTCGCATCTGATGAGCGAAATGGCGCTGACCGCCGAGCACTTGATCGTGATCGGCCGGGGTCAGCTGCTGGCGGATATGTCCGTGAAGGACTTCATCTCGGCCAACTCCGCCGATTTCGCCCGGGTCCGTACCCCGGACACCGAGCCGGAGCAGCGCGAGAAGCTGACCGCCGCGATCGGGGAGGCCGGCGGGCAGACCACGCCCGAGCCGGACGGTGCGCTGCGGGTGACCGGGCTGCCGCTCGCCCGCATCAGCGAGCTCGCGCATCAGGCCGACGTCCGGCTGTGGGAGCTGTCGCCGCACCAGGCCTCCCTGGAAGAGGCGTACATGCAGATGACGCAGGGCGCCGTGGACTACCGCTCGACGGCGGACGCGCGGGCCGGTCTCCAGGAGGCCGCCGCCGGGTACGCACCGCAGGGTGGCGCACCACAGGGGTTTGCGGGCGGCCCGGGGTACCCGGGTGGTCAGCCGGGTCTTCCCGGCCAGGTGCCGGCCGGTGTTCCCGGTCAGGGGCAGCCGAATCCGTACGCCCAGCAGGCACAGGGCTATCCGCCGCCCGCGCAAGGCCACCCGTACGGGGGACCCGAGCCGTACGGTGCGCCTCACCCGTACGGGCAACAGCCCGCCGCGCCGATGCCGCCCGCGGCTCCCGCCGCCCCCGCCGCCCAGCCCACGCCGCACCACGAGGACGCCCGATGACCAGCCCTCAGCAGCCGCAGCCCCAGCCGCAGCCTGAGCCCGGCCCCCACGACACCGGCGCACAGGAGCAGCCGGCGCCGGCCGCGCCGCCGATGCCGCCCGCCGCGCCGCAGGGCATGCCGCCGCAGACGCCGCCCGCCCAGCAGCAGCCCGGTCAGCAGCCGGCACCGGAGCAGCCCGCGCCCGCCAAGGAGGCCGGGACGATGATGCTTCAGGCCCAGTCCGCGCCCGGGCAGCCCGCGCCCGGCAAGGAAGCCGGCACGATGATGCTGCAGGCCCAGGCCCAGGCCCAGGGCCGGCCGCCCGCTCAGGGTCAGGCGCCCCAGGCGCCGGACCCGGCTCAGGGCGGGCAGGCACCCGCGCCGGCGCCGGGGCAGGCCCCCGCACAGCCCGCCCCGGCCAGGGAAGCCGGGACGATGATGCTCCAGGCCCAGCAGTACCCCGAGCCGCAGCCGCTCTCGGCGCACGGTCCGGGCAAGGAAGCGGGCACGATGATGCTCCAGGCCCAGGCACCGGCCCAGGCTCACGGCCAGGCACCGGCCCAGGCGCCGGCCCAGGCGCCGGCACCGGCCCAGCCCCAGGCCCAGCAGCCGCAGCACCAGCAGCCGCCGGCCCAGCCGCACCCCCAGCAGGCCTACGCCGGGGCGGGCGGCTATGTGTCGCCCATCCCGGTGCGCCCCACCCACCTCGGCCATGCGCTGCTCTCCGAGTGGACGAAGATCCGCTCGGTGCCCTCGACGATCTGGACGCTGGGCGTGATGCTGCTGCTGATCGTCGGCATCGGCCTGCTGGCCGCTCTCGCGGCGGGCTCGGAGCGCGAGCTGGACCCGCTGCTCGGCCTCGGCTTCGTCGGCGTCCTGCTCGGCAGCCTGTGCGTGATCACCCTGGGTGTGCTGTCGATCTCGTCCGAGTACGGCACCGGCATGGTCCGTACGACACTGACCGCCTGCCCCAGCCGGGTGCGGATGCTGACCGCGAAGGCGATCGTCTTCTTCACGCTCGCCCTGGTGATCACGACGGTCGCGACCACCCTGGTCGCCCTGCTCGACAGCGCGTTGCTCAACGGCCCCGCGCCGACCGGTGACCAGTGGCTGCGCGCCACCGTCGGCGCCGGTCTGTATGTCGCGCTACTCGGTCTGCTGGCGCTGTCCGTCGGCACGCTGCTGCGGCACTCGGCGGGCGCCATCAGCACGATGATGGGCGTGGTGCTGCTGCCGATGCTGCTGGCGCTGTTCCTGCAGGGCGAGAGCCTCAAGGACATCCAGCAGGCGCTGATCGAGTACTCGGTGCCCAGCGCGCTCGCGACGCTGTACGACATCCCGTTCCTGAGCACCGGCCCGACCGGCTGGACTCCCCTGTGGATCCTCGCCGGTGTGACCGCGGTGGCGCTGGGTGGCGCCTACGCCGCCCTCATGCAGCGCGACGTCTGACGCCGCGCCCCCGGCTCTCAGTAGCGGGGCGCATTCCGGGACCGCTGGAGCCGCGCGCTCCGGCGGTCCCGTGCGTTCCAGCACGCCTTGTGCCAGTGCCGGCGGTCATCGACATCGCCGTGCTGCGGCCAGGCGACGACATGCGGCACCCCGGGCGGGATCTCCTGGTCGCAGCCGGGGCAGCGGTAGTGCTTGGCCGCACCGCCGCCGCCGACCAGCCGGACGACCCACTCCTCGCCGCGCCACTCCTCGGTACGTTCCAGGCCGTAGCGGTCACCGCCCATGCGGTCGACGGGCTTCGCGCCGCCGTGCTGGCGGTTTCGACGCGGGGACACAGAGCACCTCGGAGAGTTACGGGGTCACGGGCTGTCACCAGCGTACGCGGCGCGGTCACGGGCGGACGCCCCTCGGCAGGTTTCTGCGATCATCGGGAAATTTAACGTCAGGCCGTGCCCTTGGCACGTGTCACACGTTGTTGCCTATAAGGGGGAGTCGCGTCGGCTGCGAGGAGGCAGAGAGCGATGCGCGTTGGGGCTTTCATCCTGGCCGCTCAATTCCCCGGTCAGGGACAGGGGGAAGCACTGCACCGCGCGGTGCGCTCCGCGGAGGTCGCGGAGGAAGCCGGACTCGACGATGTCTGGCTCGCGGAACACCACTTCGTACCGTACGGCGTCTGCCCGAATGCGGTGACGCTGGCCGCGCTGCTGCTGGGGCGGACCCGCCGGATCGGTGTCGGGACGGCGGTGAGCGTACTACCGACCCAGCATCCGGTAGCGCTCGGTGAGCAGGCGGCGTTGCTGCACCTCACCTCCGACGGCCGGTTCACGCTCGGCGTCGGCCGGGGCGGACCCTGGGTCGATCTGGAGGTCTTCGGCTCCGGGCTCGATGCGTACGACCACGGCTTCCCGGAGTCACTCGATCTGCTGATGCGCTGGCTGCGGGAGCCCCGGGTCGGCGCCCAGGGCGAGCGCTATGCGTTCCGGGAGGTGGCGGTGGTGCCCCGGCCGGCCGAGGCACTGACCGATCCGGACGGGTCCGGCCCGCCGGGCCCGCCGGTGGTGGTGGCCTGCACCTCCGCCGCGTCGGTCCGGACGGCCGCGGAGCGCGGACTCCCGATGCTGCTGGGGATGCACTGCGGCGACGAGGAGAAGGCTGAGATGGTCGCGCTGTGGCGGTCGGCTGCCCTGGAGGCCGGCCGGGACGGCGACGAGGTGGCCGCGGCCGCGCACGTCTCGGCGGGCGTGGTGCAGATCGCCGACGACCGCGAGACGGCGGCGGAGACCCTCGTGAAGGCGATGCCCGGCTGGCTGCAGCAGGGCCTGGGGGCGCATGTGACGGTCGACGGCCGCTATCGCGCGATGCGTGATCCGCTGGCCTATACGGAGCTGCTGTGCGGGCTGCATCCCGTCGGCCCGCCGCAGCTGTGCGCCGACCGGCTGGCGGCGACCTCGGAGCGTACGGGCATCACACGGTTCGCGCTGCTCGTCGAGGGCTCCGGCGACCTCGCGGCGACGGAGGAGAACGTACGCCGACTGGGCACGGAGGTCCTGCCCCAGCTGGGGTGACCGGTCCGGGTACGGCGGCCGCATGCGGCCGCCGGGGACGGGTTGACCGTGCCTGTCGTGCGGTGGGCCTGTCGTGCGGTGGTGCGGTGGCGCCGTACTCGGAGGTCGGCGTGCTGTGGGTGGTGCTGCCGCTGGCGCACCGGCACGGTGCGTATCACAACCGTGTGCGGGCAGCGGCAGCAACTCCGTTCAGCAGTCGCGGAGTTCGGGCGACTGGTTCAGCAGCTGACCGCGGATGGACGTGAAGCGGGCCAGACGGTCGTCCACCGCCGGGTCGAGCGGGAAGACCGCGACCCGGTGGCAGTTCTGAAAAGCGAGCCGCACACCGAAGTGGCGCTCGAGCGAACCACGGATGGCGTCACTCGCCAGCGCGCGCAGCAGCTGGCCGCGCGCCTGCTCGTCCGGCGGCGGCGTCTGATTGTCGGCGAACTCTCCGCCGTCCACCTTCAGCTGGGCCACCAGAGAGCTGATCATCCCCCATGCGAAGGGCAGGGAGGTCCGGACGCAGTCGACAAATGCGGCTTCGTCGACCTCGCCTCGCTCGGCCTGTTCGAGGAGGGCCGGTGAGACGTCGAGCGACATGAGGTTCTCCTCTCGCGGCCCCGCCGGGACGGACGGGGCCTAGGGACGGGACAAGGGGCTTTGCGACGGAGCGTGTTCGCCTCACAACCCCCCGCTTCAACGGTATGCCGCGCAAGAGGCCCGCACCAGGAGATTGCACATACAACCGGCCATTGGCGAACGCCGGGGGTGCGGGGATTTCCCCCGTAAAGGCACCGTGATCCAGGGCGAATCGCGTAGGTGGCCCCTGGTCGAGTAGCGTGACGCCCCATGCGTCTCGTCATCGCCCGCTGCTCCGTGGACTACGCGGGCCGGCTCACCGCCCACCTCCCTTCCGCCCCTCGCCTCATCCTGGTGAAGGCGGACGGCTCCGTCTCCATTCACGCGGACGACCGGGCCTACAAACCCCTCAACTGGATGTCGCCGCCCTGCACTCTCAAGGAGGGCGACGGTGATGTGTGGACGGTCGAGAACAAGGGCGGCGAGAAGCTCATCATCACCCTGGAGGAGGTCATGCACGACTCCTCGCACGAGCTCGGCGTCGACCCGGGCCTCATCAAGGACGGTGTGGAGGCCCACCTCCAGGAGCTGCTCGCGGACCGGATCGAAACCCTTGGGGAGGGATACTCCCTGATTCGGCGTGAATACCCCACTGCCATTGGCCCGGTGGATATCTTGTGCCGGGACGCCGATAGCCAGACCGTCGCCGTCGAGATCAAGCGACGTGGTGAGATCGACGGTGTCGAGCAGCTCACCCGCTACCTCGAACTCCTCAACCGCGACCCGCACTTGGCTCCGGTGAAGGGTATCTTCGCGGCTCAGGAGATCAAGCCGCAGGCGCGGGTACTGGCCACCGACCGCGGTATCGGCTGCGTCGTGCTGGACTACGACGCCCTGCGCGGCATCGAGGACGACAAGCTCCGCCTGTTCTGACCCCGCCCGCCCTTCAGGGGCGGCACAGCGCAACGGCCCGGCAGATGACCGGGCCGTTGCGCTGTTCTGTGCTGCGCCGCTTCCTGCGGGGCCGTCAGGTGGCCGGGGCGCTCTCCGTGCCGGAGGAGGTGGCCGTACCGTCCGAGGGGGTGCCGCCCCCGGAGGGGCTGGTACCGGAGCTGCCGCCCGCCGAGGGGCTGCCGGCCGAGGGGCCGGAGGCGGACTGCGAGGGGCTCTGGGTGGTCGGCTTGTCCGTCGGCTCCTCGGTGGGCGTCGGCCCCGTCGGCGTGGGATCGGTCGGCTCGTCCGTCGGCGTCGGGTCGGTCGGCTCGTCCGTCGGCGGGTGCGTGGGACGGGTCGGCCGGCCGGTCGGGGTGGTGGGCCGCTCGGTCGGCTGCGTCGGATCGGCCGTCGGGTCCGCCGACCCGGTGCCGGAGGCGCTGGGCGAGCCGCTGGGGGTGGTTCCGCTGGGCGACGGGGACGGGCTGTCCGACTGGCCGGCGGTGCCGGGACGGGACGTGCCGGGGCCGGTGGGCGGCAGGCTGGAGTCCGTGGCGGGCTGTTCGGCCGGCAGGTCGGTGCCGTCGCTGTCGTCCGTGGTCTGTTCCGTGTTGACCTTGTCGTTGGGGGAGCCGTCGCCGCCCGTCGCCCCGATGGTGACGACGGTGCCGAGGACGGCTGCCAGCAGCGCACCGGCGCCCGCGGCCACGACATTGCGCCGCGCCCCGCCGAATGCCCGCCGGACGCCCTTGCCGGCTCCGGCGCCGCTGTCGGTCGCGGCCGGGATGCCCGTGGTGGCTGTCGTCGAAGAAGCACCCCGGGCGATGAGCGTCTGCGCGGTCTGCTCGGTGCGCGGTTTGCGCAGCTTCGCGGACGAGGCGGCGTCGAAGGGGTTGGCGGCCGGTTCCTTCGGTGCGTCCCGCCGCGATGCGGAGGCCGCGCCCGGCGCCTGGGGCAGGGCCGTGGTGGCCGCTGCCGCGGAGTCGGCCCGCGTACGGTCGGTGACCAGCGCCAGGGCACGCCGGCCGGCGACCGCGCCATTGCGGTCGGAGAGCACCCCGCGCAGCCCGATGGACGCCTCCAGTTCGGCGCGCGCCCGGTCGAGGCTGCCGGTGCACAGGGCCAGCACTCCCAGCTCGTGGTGGAAGTAGGCCTCCTCGGCGACCTCACCGGCGACCCGCGCGGCCTCCTGGCCGTGCCGCAGGCTGCGTTCCCAGGCGCTCCAGTGCAGTGCCGCGGCGAACGCCGGGGCGGCCGTACGGGCGAGCAGCACGGCCGCGCTGGCGTGCCCGCTCTCCCGGCTGCCGGTCAGTACGCCCATCGCGGCCAGCGCCACATCGGACTCGGCGGCGGCCCGCTCGGGCGTCACCGAGGGGTGCCCGGCCCACCAGGCGTAGTGCTGGGCGACGGTGTGCGCCCGTGCGGGGGCGCCGTCCGCGTAGCCGGCCGCCGTCAGCTGGTCCTGGACGGTGACGGCGAGCCGGTAGTGGCCGCCGGCCGGGGTGATCAGGCCGCAGGCCAGCAGCTCGCCGAGGGCGGCGTCGGCGTGGGTGTCCTGGGTGAGGGCCGGCAGATGCGCCTGGTGCGGCAGCTCGCCGCCGAGGGCGACGGCGAAGCGCAGGGTCTCCCGGGCGGCCTCGGTCAGCCGCGAGGCGAGCAGCGGGGCCGGGGCGGCGGCCTCACCGAGGGACGGCAGCGGCACCTCCGGCTGCTCGGCGGGCTCGGCATCCTCGGCGGCCGGGTCGGTGGTGTCCCGCCCGTCCTCGGGGAAGAGGCCGTAGCCGTCGTCGAGGGCGCCCGGTGCGGCCCGGAGCCGGTCGTACTGCCGCAGCAGGGCGGCGGCCTGGACGAACCGCAGCGGCAGGCCCTCGGACTCGAACCAGAGGTCGGCGGCCCAGGACTCCTCGTCGTCGGTGAGCGGCCGGTCCACGGCGCGCTCCAGCAGCCGGCCGCAGGCGCCGCGGCCGATGCCGCCGAGGAAGACCTCTTCGAGGTGTGAGTTGGCGCTGGGGGCCGCGACGTCGGGTGTGGCGGCGATCAGGAAGGCGCATTCGGGGGTGGCGTCGAGCAGCTCGTCGAGCGCGGCACCGCCGAATTCCAGGTCGTCCAGGACGACGATCGCGCCGATCTCGGCGACCATGCGCAGCATCTCGGCCCGGTCGGGGCGGTGCTGCGGGGCCCGGTAGACGGCCGCGAACAGCGCGTACAGCAGGTCGGTGGAGGTGTGGTGGTAGCCGGAGAGCCGGACGACGCCGTCGGGGGCGAGGTCGGCGCAGGCGGTGGCGACGGCGTCCAGCAGCCGGGTGCGGCCGGAGCCCGAGGGGCCGGTGACGCGGACGGAACGGCCGCGGGAGAGCAGCCGGACCAGGCGCTCGGTGTCCTCGGCGCGCTCTTCGAGTGCGGTCTCGTGGCCGGCGAATCCGGACGGGCCCGGCGGCAGCGGGGGTGCGGCGGCACGGGCGGCCGCGGCGCGTTCCTGCGGGTCGAGCCTGCCGGGGGCGGCGGGGCGCTCACCGGGCGGGCAGGGCTCTATTTCGCTGCCGTCGACGGGGTTGACGGTGACGAGGTAGGGGCCCGAGACGAGCCGGACGACACGGGCGAGCCCGGCAGAGCCGCTCTGCGCGCCGCCGAACGCGGGGGCCGGCGGCTCGGCAGGGCTGCCCTGCTCGCCGTATTCCTCGGGTCCCCGGTGGGTGTTCGGGTCCATGCTGCAAGCTCCCAGATGCTTCGTTCCGCTCCGCCTCCGCCAGGCGTCCTCGGCCCAGGAGTCGGAGCTGCGTGCCGACTGCGCTTCCGGCCGTCCGCACTCCCCCGGCTCCGGCAGGTCGTCCTCAGCCGTCGCGTCTGGTCCGGTGCCCGCCGCGGATGATGGCATACGGGCGGGAACCGAACCTTAGACCTGCACAGCGGGCGGACGCACTGCCGGGGGCCGGTCCTGACCGGAACTTCCGGGATTGTGCGGTATCCCGCGCTTTACGACATTTCCGTCGCTCAGCTCTGCATTTTTCGGCACTCTTCGTCCTGCAAACCTGATCGCCCCGGTGGCGCCGTGAGGCCGTCGGGCGGCGCACCGCCCTTGCCTCACACCCGGGGAACCGATTCCGCTTCGATACCGCCCTCGATCGCGAGGATGCGGTGCAGTCTCGTGGCGACCAGCAGGCGCTGCATCTGGGGCGGCACTCCGCGCAGCACCAGCCTGCGGTTGACCCGGCCGGCGCGACGGTGCGCGCCCATGATCACGCCGAGGCCGGTGGCGTCCCAGGAATCCAGCTCGGTCAGGTCCAGCACGAGATCGCCCCGACCGGAGTCGACGGCGGCGTGCAGGGCCGTACGGGCGTCCGCCGCGCTGCGGACGTCAAGGCGGCCCCCGACGACCAGCTCGGCGTGGTCGCCCCTGATGTGCATATGCGCTCCCCGGTGTCATGGGTGGTGATGCCTGGACGTCTACAGATCTGACTGCCTCTCGCGCGGCGAAGTTGCCGCCTGTAAGCGAACCGATACCGAATTCACCCCACAGGGTGACGCCATCAGGCCGATGGGCCTGACGCGGCATCAGTGCTCGTAGAAGCCCTGCCCACTCTTGCGTCCGATATCGCCCGCGTCGACCATCCGACGCATGATCTCCGGCGGTGCGAACTTCTCGTCCTGGGACTCGGTGTAGATGTTGTCGGTGGCGTGCAGCAGGATGTCGACGCCCGTCAGGTCGGCGGTGGCCAGCGGTCCCATCGCATGGCCGAAGCCCAACTTGCAGGCGGTGTCGATGTCCTCGGCGCTGGCCACGCCGGATTCGTAGAGCTTGGCGGCCTCGACGACCAGCGCAGAGATCAGGCGGGTGGTGACGAAGCCGGCCACATCGCGGTTGACGACGACACAGGTCTTGCCGACCGACTCGGCGAACTGCCGGGCGGTGGCGAGGGTTTCGTCGCTGGTCTTGTAACCGCGGACCAGCTCGCACAGCTGCATCATCGGCACCGGCGAGAAGAAGTGCGTACCGACGACCCGCTCGGGGCGGGAGGTGGCCGCGGCGATCTTGGTGATCGGGATGGCGGAGGTGTTGGAGGCCAGCACCGCCTCGTCCTTGGCCAGCTTGTCCAGCGTCTGGAAGATCTCCCGCTTGATCTCGATCCGCTCGAAGACGGCCTCGACGACGATATCGGCGTCGGCGACGGCCTCCAGGTCGGTCGTGGTGGTGATGCGGGCCAGCGCCTGCTCGGCGTCGGACGCCGCCAGCTTGCCCTTGGCGACGAACTTCTCGTACGAGGCCTCGATGCCACCCTTGCCCCGGGCCAGCGCCTCGTCCGTCACATCGCGGAGGACCACGTCCCAGCCCGCCTGGGCGGAGACCTGCGCGATACCGGACCCCATGAGTCCGGCGCCGATGACGGCGAGCTTCTTTGCCACTGCTGTCCCCTCACACCCTGTGCATTTGACGGTCCTGGGTGACGTTAGCGGTCGTGAGCGATCCTTTGGAGGGTAAGAGATGCGCGTCACGTCTCAGATGACGGACATCACACGGACGGGGCGCGCGAACCGGACAGTCCGCATTCAGTCGGCCGTCCGTACGGCGTAGTTGAGGACCTTTTCACCCAGTAGCTCTTCCATCTCGTCGAGCAGCACCAGGGCCTCACGGGAGACCTCGGCGGGCTTGCGGCCGTCGAGCATCTCGTGCGCGATCCACCCCATCAGACTCTGGTGCACCCAGCCGATCTGGCCGGCCATCAGGCCCGGCAGCGGATCGCCGGCAGCGGCACCGGTCTCCTCCCGGAGCGTTTCCTCCAGGTTGAAGTGGATCTCCTGCTCCATGTACCAGAGGCGCGCCTTGAGGGTGGGCGCCCCGTGCACCACCCGCATGAACTGGTCGTAACCCTCGATCAGACCGACCCGTGGCGAGACCGCCTCGACCTCTTCGCGCAGTTCCCGCAGCACGGCGGTGGCCGCGGACTCCCCCGCGACCCGGCCCCGTACGAAGCGCGAGAGCCGGTCCACGAGGCCCTTGCTCCGGTCGAAGAAGAGGTCCTCCTTGGCCGGGAAGTAGTTGTAGACGGTGTTGACGGAGACCTCGGCCGCGTCGGCGATCTCCGCGATGGTCACCGCATCGAAGCCGCGCGCCAGGAACAGGCCGGTGGCCACGTCCGAGATGTACTGGCGGGTCTGCCGCTTCTTCCGCTCCCTGAGCCCCTCTGCCATGCCCTCACCCTACCTCTCGATGGGGGCGGTGCAATTTTGGGGGCGTTGCAATTTTTCAGTCACTCTGTTTTTCTGAGGGCATGCCAGTCCTCAGCGCGTCCGGACTCGCCCGGACCTTCACCACCAAACGCGGCGCCGTCGAGGCCGTCCGCGGTATCGATCTCACCGCCGAGCGCGGCGAGATCCTCGGCTTCCTCGGCCCCAACGGCGCCGGAAAGACCACCACTCTGCGGATGCTCACGACCCTGCTGGCGCCCACCGGCGGCACCGCGACCGTCGCCGGCCGCGACCTCGTCCGCGACCCGGCGGGCGTACGCCGCGCCTCCGGCTACGTCGCCCAGTCCGGCGGAGTGGACCCCCACGTCTCGGTCCGCGAGGAGCTGGTCACCCAGGCCCGCCTCTACCGCCTCGGCAAGGCCGAAGCCCACGCCCGTACCGAGGAGTTGGCCGCCGAACTGGGCCTCGACGGGCTGCTCGACCGCAGGACCGCCACGCTCTCCGGCGGCCAGCGGCGCCGGCTGGACATCGCGATGGGGCTCACCCACCGCCCCCAGGTGCTCTTCCTCGACGAGCCCACCACCGGGCTCGACCCGGGCAGCCGCGCCGATCTGTGGGAGCTGGTCCGCCGGATCCGTGCCGAGCACGGCACCACCGTCTTCCTGACGACCCACTACCTCGACGAGGCCGATGCGCTGGCCGACCGGCTGGTGATCGTCGACAAGGGCGTGGTGGTCGCGGAGGGCACCCCGGAGGCCCTCAAACGCGCTTATGCCGGCTCCCCCGACGCCTCCCTCCAGGACACCTTCCTCGCGATCACCGGGCGCGGTGCCACGCCCCACGACCAGGCCCCCGTCGCCGTCTAGGAGCTCCCCTTGTCCACCCTGCTCTCCGACACCGCGCTGGTCTTCGGGCGGTACGCCCGCCAGACGCTGCGCTCCAGGCTCCAGATGCTCTTCGGCGTGCTGATGCCGCTGCTGTATCTGCTGTTCTTCGGTCCGCTGCTGACCGGTCTGCCGCTGTCCTCGTCGGGCAGCTCCTGGCAGGTTCTGGTGCCCGGACTCCTGCTCCAACTCGCCCTGTTCGGCGCCTCGTTCTGCGGTTTCGGCATCATCGTCGAGAAGCAGTACGGGGTCGTGGAGCGGATGCGGGTGACGCCGGTGAGCCGGCTGGCGCTGCTGCTGGGACGGGTGCTGCGGGACGCCCTGCTGTTCGTCTTCCAGGCGGTGCTGCTGGTGCTGGCCGCGCTGGCCATGGGACTGCGCGCACCCCTGCCCGGCATCCTCATCGGCTTCGCGTTCGTCGCCGTGCTGACCGTGGCGCTGGCCTCGCTGTCGTACGCGCTGGCGCTGAACGTCAGCACCCCGCAGGAGTTCGGGCCGGTCATCAACGCCGTCACCATGCCCTCGATGCTGCTGTCCGGGCTGATGCTGCCGATGGCGCTGGGGCCCAAGTGGCTCGATGTGCTCTCGCACTTCATGCCGTTCCGCTATCTGGTGGACGCGGTCCGCGCGGCCTTCGTCGGCTCCTACGCCTCATCGGCCATGCTCTACGGCGTGCTGGTGGCGGTCGCGTTCGCCGCACTGTCCGTGACCTATTGCACCCGGGCTTTCCGCAGGTCCGCGGCGTAGGCTCGCTCCTATGGTGAATCTGACGCGCATCTACACCCGCACCGGCGACAAGGGCACCACCGCCCTCGGCGACATGAGCCGTACCGCCAAGACCGATGCACGGATCGCGGCGTACGCGGACGCCAACGAGGCCAACGCGGCGATCGGCGTGGCCCTGGCGCTCGGCTCGCTCCCCGAGGACGTCGCCGCGGTGCTGCTGCGGGTGCAGAACGACCTGTTCGATGTCGGCGCGGACCTGTCGACGCCGGTGGTGGAGAACCCGGAATTCCCGCCGCTGCGCGTCGAGCAGGGCTATATCGACAAGCTGGAGGCCGACTGCGACCGCTTCCTCGCTGAGCTGGAGAAGCTGCGCAGCTTCATCCTCCCCGGCGGTACGCCCGGCGCCGCGCTGCTGCACCAGGCATGCACGGTCGTCCGCCGCGCCGAGCGCTCCACCTGGGCGGCCTTCGAGGAGCACGGCGAGACGATGAACCCGCTCACCGCCACCTACCTCAACCGCCTCTCCGACCTCCTGTTCATCCTGGCCCGTACGGCCAACAGGGAGGTCGGGGACGTGCTGTGGGTGCCGGGCGGGGAGCGCTGACCGGCCCTCAGCGCAGCGTCTTCTGCGGTGGCCGGTCCGCTTCCCCGGTGACGGCGGTCCGGCCCGGGTCCTTCTTCTGCCAGATGAGGTAGCTGAGCGCGATCACCCCGTGGAGGGCGACGATCCGCAGCGTGGTGAGCTGCCACTCGTGCAGCGATCCGGTGTCACCGCCGTCACCGACGTACCAGATCGCGATCTGCAGCAGCGCCGCGGCGACCACGGCCATCGCCACCGTGCGCACCCACAGCTTCCCCTCGTGCTTGGCGCGGGCGAGTCCGTAGCGCGGCGCCTTGACCGGCGGCGGGCCGCCCGCGAAGCGGTGCGAGAAGTGTCCGTCGACCCACTTGATCGTGTAGTGGCCGTAGGCGACCGTGAAGCCGATGTAGACGGCGGCCAGGCCGTGCTTCCAGTCCGCCTGCGCCCCGTTCTTCAGGTCGATCGCCGTGACGATCAGCAGGATCAGCTCCAGCAGCGGCTCCATCAGCAGCACCGCCGCTCCGCTGCGCGGCATCCGTGCCAGATAGCGCAGGGCCAGACCGACCGCCAGCAGTACCCAGAAGCCGACTTCGCAGGCGACGATCAGCACGACGATCACGGCTGTCTCCTTTCATACCTTCGACCGAACACCTCAAGCCTTCCAGCGGCCGCCGGCCGGTTCCTCGTCGCACGCGATGATCCGGGACTGCACCTTTCGATGTAGCGCGGGCCGTAAGGGGATGACCCGGACGTGGAGGCAGCGGCCCTCGGCGCCGTGTTTGATGGTGGGGTGACCGCCAGACCCCGCGCCGCCGTCGGCCGCCCGCCCCGCTTCGACGTGCTCATCGCGGGCGGCGGACTGCTCGGCGGCCTGCTGCTCTGGACACTGGATCTGCACGGCGGTCCCCCGCGCCTGGGACTGCCCGCCGCACTGACCCTGGTCTCGCTCACCACCATGTCGGCGGCGGAACTGATGCGCCGTACGGCCCCGATGGCGGCGCTGGCCCTCGCGGTGCCGGCGCTGGCGCTGGACCTCTGCGCCGGCACCCTGGTCGCCACCGTCCTGATGTTCACGGACGTGGTCTATGCGGCGGTGCTCTACGGCCCGGCGCATGTGGCCCGCCGGATCCCACCGCACTCCGTCCTGGTGACGGTCCTGGCGGCCATCGCGCTGACCGCACTGTGGCAGAAGCCGCAGGTCGTGATGGCCGTCATCGGCATCGCGCTGATCACCATCGCCCCGGCCTGGACCGGCATCATCCTCCGCAACCACCGCGACGCCGCCCAGGCCGCCCGGCTGCGGGCCGAGCAGATCGCGCTGCTGGCCGAACGGGACCGGGACCGGGCGGTGGCCGGCGAGCGGGCGCGGATGGCCCGCGAACTGCACGACATGGTCGCCAACCATCTGTCCGCCATCGCGATCCACTCCACCGCGGCACAGTCCATCGACGACCCCGCGGCGACCCGGGAGGCGCTCGGGGTGATCCGGGAGAACAGTGTGCAAGGTCTGGCCGAAATGCGCCGTCTGATCGGGCTGTTGCGGGGCCCCAGGACCGCCGAAGGGGGCGCGGAGCCCGCCGCGACCCCCACCCTCGACGGACTGGAAGCGCTGATCGAACAGGCCCGGACGAGCGGCAGGAGCAGCGGGCTGACCTTTGTGCTGGACGACGCCCGGAGCCCAACCGGCCCCGGGGCCGGGCCGCATCGGGCGGCGCCGGCCGAGCTGGCCGCCTACCGCATCGTGCAGGAGGCCCTGGCCAACGCCCTCAAGCACGCCGCGCCCGGCGAGGTGCTCGTCCGCCTCGCCCGGGACCGCGGCGGGGCCCTCACCGTCGCCGTGCGCAGTCCGTTCGCCGACCGTCCCGGCCCCCGGGCGCCCGGTACCGGCACCGGTCTGGTCGGGATGCGCGAGAGAGCCGCCCTGCTGGGCGGAGCCTTCAGGGCCGGTCCGGAGAGCGGGCCGGCCGGCAGAGTCTGGCTGGTGCGGGCGGCGTTGCCCGCCGCCGGGGAGGAAGCACGATGACAGGTGCCGACGCACAGCCGATCCGGGTTCTGGTCGCCGAGGACCAGTCCGCCGTACGGGCCGGTCTGGTCCTCATCCTGCGCTCCGCCCCCGACATCGAGGTCGTCGGGGAGGCGGAGGACGGCGCGGAGGCGGTGCGGCTCGCCCGTGAGCTGCGCCCCGCCCTCGTCCTCATGGACATCCAGATGCCCCGCCTCGACGGGGTCTCCGCCACCCGCCAGGTGGTCGCTGAACAGCTGGCGGATGTGCTGGTGCTGACCACCTTCGACCTGGACGAATATGTCTTCGGGGCGCTACGGGCGGGTGCCGCGGGCTTTCTGCTCAAGGACAGCGACGCGGCCGCACTGCTGACCGCGGTGCGCACCGTGGCGTCCGGCGAGGGGCTGATCGCACCGGCGGTGACCCGGCGGCTGATCGCGGAGTTCGCGAGCCCGCGAACGGCGGGGCGGCCCGCGCGCGGCGGTGCCGGGCCGGACCGGGCGGTCCTGGACGCGCTCACACCGCGCGAGCTCGAAGTGCTGGGGTGTCTGGGGCGGGGGCTGTCGAACGCCGATATCGCGCTACGGCTGGCGATGGCGGAGGCCACGGTGAAGACCCATGTCAGCCGGCTGCTGGCGAAGCTGGAGCTGCGCAGCCGGGTACAAGCGGCCGTACTGGCACAGGAGTTGGGGGTGGACGGGCCGTAACGGGCGGGGCGGGCCCTGACGGGCGGGGCGGACCCCGACGGGCGCGCGGGCCGTAGGGGGTGGTCGAACACTTTCCGTAGGGGGCACACGCCCCCCTTGCAGGGCCACAACACGACGGGCTCGCGGGTATTCCCGTGGCCCCTCGGATCAAGCCACGTTTACCCTCCTCTGCCCTCCCCCAGACTCCGTCCGGGGGTACCCCCATCCAACGAGAACGCCTTATCTACGCCACATTGACTCTCCCCCAGACTCCGTCCGGGGGGACCCCCACCCAACGAGAACGCCTTATCTACGCCACATTGACTCTCCCCCAGACTCCGTCCGGGGGGACCCCCATCCAACGAGAACGCCTTATCTACGCCACATTGACTCGTTGCCCAGGCGGTGCCGCCTCCAGCCAGGCGAGGAAGCCGGTGAGTGCGTCCTCGCTCATCGCCAGTTCCAGGCGGGTGCCGCGGTGCCGGCAGGCCAGCACGAGGGAGTCGGAGAGCAGTGCCAGCTCCTCCTCACCCTGGGGGGTGCGGCGCTCCAGGACCTCGATGGCGGAGCGCTCCAGGAGGTGGCGGGGCCGGGGCGCGTACGAGAACACCCGGAACCACTCGATCCGGTCTCCGTTGTAGCGGGACACACCGTAGATCCAGCCCTTGCCACCGGTCTCGTTCTCCGGGACGTTCCAGCGCAGGCTGCAGTCGAAAGTGCCACCGGACCGCTGGATGAGCCGCCGCCGCAGCCCGAAGACGAACAGCCCCAGCAGTACCAGCACCACGACGATGCCGCTCACAAGCAGAGCGAGGAACATCTCGACCGACCTCCTCGCCTCGATGGGGGTCCCCCCGCGCCGTTCGGGCGCGAGGGACGGAAACGCACCTGCATTGCCTCAGCCGCGGGCCGCTCCGGAGAATTCCGGGCAGCCCGCGGCTGAGGATCGATCTCGTCGGTGGCGGGGCTCAGTGAACGCCCGTCACCGCACGCAGCCGGACATCGGCGCGACGCTCGGCGGCCGCGTCAGCGTCCGACTTCGCTCGCTCCAGGGCCCGCTCCGCGCGCTGGACATCGATCTCGTCCGACAGTTCCGCGATCTCCGCGAGCAGAGACAGCTTGTTGTCGGCGAAGGAGATGAAGCCGCCGTGCACGGCGGCGACGACGGTGCCGTCCCCGCTCTCGCCGGTCGTACGAATCGTCACCGGGCCCGACTGCAGCACGCCGAGCAGCGGCTGATGTCCGGGCATGACGCCGATGTCGCCCGACGAGGTGCGCGCGACGACCAGGCTGGCCTCGCCGGACCAGACCTGACGGTCCGCGGCGACCAACTCGACGTGCAGCTCAGCCACGATGGCTCCTCGGGTCTCCACCTGCCTGGCATGGCAGATGTTGGGTCAAATACTAGTGGTCGTACGGGCCGGGGGCGGCCAGGGCCGCCCCCGGGACCGGTGCCGGGGTCAGGAGACGCCCAGCTCCTTGGCATTGGCCTTCAGGTCCTCGATGCCACCGCACATGAAGAACGCCTGCTCGGGGAAGTGGTCGTAGTCGCCGTCCGCGATCGCGTTGAACGCGGTGATCGACTCGTCGAGCGAGACGTCCGAGCCGTCGACACCGGTGAACTGCTTCGCCACGTGGGTGTTCTGCGACAGGAACCGCTCGATACGACGGGCGCGGTGGACGGTGAGCTTGTCCTCCTCGCCGAGCTCGTCGATACCCAGAATCGCGATGATGTCCTGGAGGTCCTTGTACTTCTGCAGGATCGTCTTGACGCGCGAGGCGCAGTCGTAGTGCTCCTGCGTGATGTAGCGGGGGTCCAGGATCCGGGACGTCGAGTCCAGCGGGTCGACCGCCGGGTAGATGCCCTTCTCCGAGATCGGGCGCGACAGAACGGTCGTCGCGTCCAGGTGGGCGAAGGTGGTGGCCGGCGCCGGGTCGGTCAGGTCGTCCGCGGGGACGTAGATCGCCTGCATCGAGGTGATCGAGTGACCACGGGTCGAGGTGATGCGCTCCTGGAGGAGACCCATCTCGTCGGCCAGGTTCGGCTGGTAACCCACCGCGGAGGGCATACGGCCGAGCAGGGTCGACACCTCGGAACCCGCCTGGGTGTACCGGAAGATGTTGTCGATGAAGAAGAGCACGTCCTGCTTCTGCACATCGCGGAAGTACTCCGCCATGGTCAGACCGGCCAGGGCGACGCGGAGACGGGTGCCCGGGGGCTCGTCCATCTGACCGAAGACCAGCGCGGTCTTGTCGATGACGCCGGAGTCCGTCATTTCCTCGATGAGGTCGTTGCCCTCACGGGTGCGCTCGCCGACACCGGCGAACACCGACACACCGTCGTGGTTGTTGGCCACGCGGTAGATCATTTCCTGGATCAGAACGGTCTTGCCGACACCGGCACCACCGAACAGACCGATCTTTCCACCCTTGACGTACGGGGTGAGCAGGTCGATGACCTTGACGCCGGTCTCGAACATCTCGGTCTTGGACTCGAGCTGGTCGAAGGTCGGGGCCTTGCGGTGGATGGGCCAGCGCTCGGTGACCTCGACCGTGGACGGGTCCACGTTCAGGATCTCGCCGAGGGTGTTGAACACCTTGCCCTTGGTGACATCGCCGACCGGGACGGTGATCCCGGCGCCGGTGTCGGTGACCGGGGCCTGGCGGACCAGACCGTCGGTGGGCTGCATCGAGATCGCACGGACCAGGCCCTCGCCCAGGTGCTGGGCAACTTCGAGGGTCAGGATCTTCTTGGCCCCGGCCTGGGCCGGGTCGGCGACCTCGACGGTCAGCGCGTTGTAGATCTCCGGCATCGCGTCGACGGGGAACTCCACGTCGACGACCGGGCCGATGACCCGGGCGACGCGGCCCGTGGCGGCGGCCGTCTCAACAGTGGTCGTCATTACTTGTCACTCCCCGCGGTCGCGTCGGCCAGAGCGCTGGCGCCACCGACGATCTCGCTGATTTCCTGGGTGATTTCGGCCTGTCGGGCCGCGTTGGCAAGCCGCGAGAGCGACTTGATGAGGTCTTCCGCATTGTCGGTCGCCGACTTCATCGCACGACGCGTGGCGGCGTGCTTGGAGGCGGCGGCCTGCAGAAGCGCGTTGTAGATCCGCGACTCGACGTACCGCGGAAGCAGGGCGTCGAGGACGTCCTCGGCCGACGGCTCGAAGTCGAACAGCGGAAGGATCTCGCCCTTGGCCGTCTCCTCCGACTCCGCCACCGTCTTGTCGAGGCTGAGCGGCAGCAGGCGGTCGTCGATCGCCGTCTGCGTCATCATCGAGATGAACTCGGTGGTGACGATGTGGAGTTCGTCCACGCCGCCCTCGGCGGTGTCCTGCTGGACAGCCTCGATCAGCGGTGCGGCGATCGCCTTGGCGTCCGCGTACGTCGGGTTGTCGGTGAAACCGGTCCACGACTCCACGACCTTGCGCTCGCGGAAGCTGTAGTACGACACACCCTTGCGCCCGACGATGTAGGCGTCGACCTCTTTGCCCTCGGCCTTGAGCCGCTCGGTGAGCTGCTCGGCGGCCTTGATGACGTTGGAGGAGTAGCCGCCGGCCAGACCGCGGTCGCTCGTGATGAGCAGCAGCGCGGCCCGCGAGGGCTGCTCCGCCTCCGTCGTCAGCGGGTGCTGGGTGTTCGAGCCCGTGGCAACCGCTGTCACCGCGCGGGTCAGTTCACTCGCGTACGGCGTCGACGCCGCCACCTGGCGCTGCGCCTTGACGACGCGCGAGGCGGCGATCATCTCCATCGCCTTGGTGATCTTCTTGGTCGCGGTGACGGAGCGGATGCGACGCTTGTAGACCCGGAGCTTGGCTCCCATGGATCAGGTCCCTTCCGTCGTCACTTGCTGGTGCCGGCCGGGGCGTCCTCGCCGAGCAGCTTGCCGTCCGAGGTCTCGAACTGCCGCTTGAAGCCTTCGACGGCCTCGGCGATCGCGCCGATGGTGTCGTCGGACATCTTGGCGCCCTCGCGGATGCTGGTCAGGAGGTCCTTCTTCTCCCGGTGCAGGTGGTCGAGGAGCTCCCGCTCGAAGCGGCGGATGTCCTCGACCGGCACGTCGTCCATCTTGCCGTTGGTGCCGGCCCAGATGGAGACGACCTGGTCCTCGGTCGCGTACGGCGAGTACTGAGGCTGCTTGAGCAGCTCGGTCATCCGCTTACCGCGCTCCAGCTGCTGCTTGGAGGCCGCGTCCAGGTCGGAACCGAAGGCGGCGAACGCCTCCAGCTCGCGGTACTGGGCGAGGTCCACACGCAGACGGCCGGAGACCTGGCGCATGGCCTTGTGCTGGGCCGAGCCACCGACACGGGAGACGGAGATACCGACGTTCAGCGCGGGACGCTGGTTCGCGTTGAAGAGGTCCGACTCCAGGAAGCACTGGCCGTCGGTGATGGAGATGACGTTGGTCGGAATGAACGCCGACACGTCGTTCGCCTTGGTCTCGACGATCGGGAGGCCGGTCATCGAGCCGGCGCCCATCTCGTCGGAGAGCTTGGCGCAGCGCTCCAGCAGACGCGAGTGCAGGTAGAAGACGTCGCCCGGGTAGGCCTCACGGCCCGGCGGACGGCGCAGGAGCAGGGACACGGCGCGGTAGGCGTCGGCCTGCTTCGAAAGGTCATCGAAGATGATCAGGACGTGCTTGCCCTGGTACATCCAGTGCTGGCCGATGGCCGAGCCGGTGTAGGGCGCCAGGTACTTGAAGCCCGCCGGGTCGGACGCCGGGGCGGCGACGATGGTGGTGTACTCCAGGGCACCGGCCTCCTCCAGCGCACCGCGCACGGACGCGATGGTGGAGCCCTTCTGGCCGATGGCGACGTAGATGCAGCGGACCTGCTTCTTCGGGTCGCCGGTGCGCCAGTTGTCGCGCTGGTTGATGATCGTGTCGACGGCCAGGGCGGTCTTGCCGGTCTGGCGGTCACCAATGATCAGCTGACGCTGGCCACGGCCGATCGGCACCATGGAGTCGACGGCCTTGTAGCCGGTCTCCATGGGCTCGTGGACCGACTTACGGACCATGACGCCCGGGGCCTGCAGCTCCAGGGCGCGGCGGTCCTCGGACTCGATCTCGCCGAGGCCGTCGATCGGGTTGCCCAGCGGGTCGACGACGCGGCCGAGGTAGCCCTCGCCCACGGCGACCGAGAGCACCTCACCGGTGCGCTGCACCGGCTGGCCCTCCTCGATGCCGCTGAACTCACCGAGGACCACCGCACCGATCTCGCGCTCTTCCAGGTTCAGCGCAAGACCGAGCGTGCCGTCCTCGAACTTCAGCAGCTCGTTCGCCATTGCCGAGGGAAGGCCCTCGACCTTCGCGATGCCGTCTCCGGCCTCGCTTACCGTGCCGACCTCCTCGCGCGAGGCCGCGTCCGGCTTGTACGCCTGGACGAAGTTCTCCAGCGCGTCCCGGATCTCCTCCGGCCGGATCGTGAGCTCCGCCATCTGGGTTCCCTGCTCTCCTTGTTGGGCCCGAAGTTACTTGCGGGTGTCTGGGGGGCTGTCCCCCAGGGGGTTTCCGCTTACGGCCCAACTCGGGCCGCCGTCATGCTTGTGCTGGTCCCCGGGGCTTCTTCCGGACCTCAGCCGGACCTGGTGGTCCGGCCGGCGGGTCCGGCGCCTGACCGCCGGTTGTGCAGCTCTTGAGTTGGTGTGGCTGGGTCAGCCGGCCATCCGCCGGGCCGCCTCGTCGAGGCGCTCCGCGATGGTCCCGTTGATGACCTCGTCGCCGATCCGGACCTGGACTCCGCCGAGGACCTCGGGATCCACGTCGAGGTTCAGGTGGACCTGCCGTCCGTACAGCTGCGCCAGGGAAGCGCCCAGGCGCTGCCGCTGCCCTTCGCTGAGGGGCACCGCGGAGGTGACCACCGCGACCATCCGGTCCCGGCGGCTCGCCGCCAGCTTGGAGAGGGCGTCGAGCCCCGCTTCCAGGCTACGGCCCCGCGGCTGTACGACAAGACGGATCACGATGCGCTCGGTGACCGGGTTGGCCCGGCCGCCCAGCAGCGCACGCAGCAGCTCCGTCTTGGCCGCGACCGTCGCGTTCCGGTCGGTCAGCGCACCGCGCAGCTCGCCGTTGGAGCTGACGATCCGGCCGAACCGGAAGAGCTCGTCCTCGACGTCGTCGAGCTGGCCGGCCCGCTGCGCGGCGACCAGGTCGGCGCTGTAGGCCAGCTCCTCGAGCGCGTCCGTCAGGTCGCGCGAACGCGACCAGCGGGCGCGGACCATGCCGGACACCAGGTCGACGGTCGGGCCGCCCACCTGGGTGCCCAGCAGTCGTCCGGCCAGGTCGGCACGCGCCTCGGCGGCCTGCGCCGGGTCGGTCAGGACCCGACGCAGCGACACCTCGCGGTCGAGCAGAGCGGTGACGGCAGCCAGCTCCTCGGCGAGCTTCGCGGCGTCGACGGAGGTGTCGTCCGTCAGCGCGTTGAACTGCTCGCGTGCGGAGGCGAGTGCCTCGCGGCTCGCTCCGTTCATCGTCCGGCCTCAGCCTTCGTCGCGTCCGACGCCGCCTTGGCCTCGACGTCGTCGAGGAAGCGGTCGATGGTCCGGCTCTGCCGGGCGTGGTCCTCGAGGGACTCCCCGACGAGCTTGCCGGCCAGGTCGACGGCGAGCTTGCCCACGTCCTGGCGCAGTGCCTGCGCGGCCTGCTTCCGGTCCGCCTCGATCTGGGCGTGACCGGCAGCGATGATCTCCTCACGCTGCCGCTGGCCCTCGGCGCGCATCTCAGCGATGAGCGTCGCGCCCTGCTCCTGCGCCTCCTGGCGCAGCCGCGCGGCCTCGTGGCGGGCGTCGGCCAACTGTGCCCGGTAGTCCGCGAGCACCTGCTGAGCCTCGGCCTGATTCGCCTCGGCTTCCTCCATGCGGCCTTCGATGAGCTCCCGGCGCTCTTCCAGAACCTTGTTGATGTTCGGGAGGAGCTTCTTGGCCAGGAAGCCGAAGACGATGAAGAAGGCGATCAGACCGATGACCAGCTCTGGAAGCTCCGGGATCAGGGGGTTCTGGGGAACCTCCTCCGCCATGTTCACCAGGGCGTTCACATCAGTGCCTTCCGTCTGTCAAGGGGTTTGAAGCGGTCCGTCAGGCCTTGAAGAGGAAGCCCATGACGATACCGATCAGGGCAAGCGCCTCACAGAAGGCGAAACCCATGATCTGGTTGGTGCGGATCAGGCCGGCAGCCTCGGGCTGACGGGCCAGGGCCTGGGTGCCGTTACCGAAGATGATGCCGACGCCGACGCCGGGGCCGATCGCGGCGAGGCCGTAACCGATCGAGCCGAGGTTGCCGGTGACGCCGGCGGCGAGGTTGACACTCTCGAGAGCAGCGGACATGCCGTTACTTCCTTCTCTTTCACGGACCGGTGGGGGTTGGCCACCGGGCGTCTATAGGGGCTGGGAAAGCGGGGGCTCAGTGGTGCTCGGCGAGCGCGCCCTGGAGGTAGTTCGCGGTCAGGAGCACGAAGACGTACGCCTGGACGGCCTGGATGAACAGCTCGAACGCGGTCAGCAGGATGGTCATGATGAACGAGGCGCCGGCGTAGACCACGCCGAAGCCGTTCAGCAGGTACCAGGTGGCGATCGTGAACATCAGCAGCAGGAGGTGACCGGCGAACATGTTCGCGAAGAGCCGGACCGCGTGCGTGAAGGGCCGGATGATCAGGTTCGAGAGGAGCTCGATCACGACCAGCATCGGCAGGACCGCGCCGAGCGACTTGTCGTAGCCGCTGAAGTTCTTCAGCGCACCGACGAAGCCGTGCCTCTTGAAGGTCAGGGTGACCCACGTGACGTAGACGATGGCGGCGAGACCGGCCGGGAAGGCGATGATCGAGGTCACCGGGAACTGGGCGATCGGAATGATCGACCAGATGTTCATGATCCAGACGAAGAAGAACAGCGAGACCATGAAGGGGACGTACTTCTCGCCCTCCTTCTTCCCGAGAGCGTCATAGACGATCCCGCGGCGCACGAAGTCATAGCCGGCTTCGCCGATCATCTGCAGCTTGCCCGGGACCACCTTGGCCTTGCCGAACGCCGCCCAGAAGAACCACACGACCACGACGGTGCTGATCAGCGCCAGCAGCATGATCTTGTTGAACTCGAAGCCGTTGATGGTGAACAGCGGCTTGAAGACGAACGAATGAAGCCCGGGAGCAGGGAAGCCGCACCCGGAAAAGATGTGGCAGTCGGTCTCGAAGGCGAGCATCGTTTCAGCACTCACCGCGAGCTCCTTCAGCGTGGCGCATGGGTACGGCAACCTCGTTGTGTCGGCGCGGCGTTGAGCCACGGAGCGGCACTGGACTGGTCTTACGGATTAGGGGGCGGCTGGCGGGCGCTGGGCCCGGCCACATCACAGGCATCGGCCGCGAGAACCGCCCGTTCCATCGAGTGGAACTCGGGAGCTCAGCCGCCTGCGCCAACTGTGCCGCAGTTGGAACCGGACGATAGCAGGCCCGCAAGTGGGCATTTATCTCGGCCCTACGTGTCACGTCGGCGACCCCGCCGTCTCCGCCTTCTTCGGCTCGGCGGAGTCGGGTTCCACGTACAGGATCTTCGCCTTCATGTGCCCGCGGGTCTGTGCCGCGATCCACACGAGAGTGGCGCCGAGCAGGGTGAACGCAAATGCCTTGGTGTCGAAGAACGTGGTGTCCTTGAACGCGATCAGGAAGACCGCAACGAACAGGATCTGCACCGTGTACAGCAGCAGCCCCATCATCTGGAACAGCTGCGGGTGGTTCTTCGCGGTCTTCTGCAGGACGACCAGGCCGGCCCCCATGACGAGCAGCACCAGCACGGTGCCGACGACGGCGCCGAGTGCTCCCGTCACGCCCGCGACCGCACCGCTCACGGCAACGGCGACAGCGCCGATGGCGAGGGTGGGCACAACGGCGTGAAGGAGTAGTCGGGCGTCATTCGACTGCATGGCGGCGCTCCGGCAAAAGATGTGGGGTGTGTGTCGTCATGGACGAGCGTAGACCCGGCCTGAGGCGGAACCTGCGGCCCAAGGACAGTCGCACTACGGCCCTTCGGCTCTGTCGCCGGGTTTCGTGAACGGTATCACAAACTATTTGATGAGGTCTTTACCTGGTTCGTGTGGACCCTGTCACACCTGAGCGTGAACGTGCGCGTTGGTGCACTGACGGGCGCCTTTATGTCTGGTATGGAGTCAACCGCCCCGATTCCTGATGCACGTTCGGGCGAGCGAACCCCTGGATCAGCGGTGACTGTCCGCCTTCCGGCGGCCCACGAAGCGTGAGCGGTCCCCGATCGCGGTGGCACCGTGGATGCCCGCGGGGACCGGTTCCCGCGCCTCCTCCGGCTCGACGGCGCTCTCGTCGTTCGCCGACGGGGCCGTCGCGGCCGTCGCCGCCGCGGGGGCGACCCGGCGGTACCGCGGCGGAACCATCCACTCCGCCCAGAGCGGCGCCCGCGGCGTGAAGCGCGGCAGCAGAAGCAGCACCAGACCCACCGCGCTCAGCAGCACGATGCCCAGCACGATCCACATGCTGGCGTTGTTCGCGGAGTAGGCGACCGCGCCGAAGGCGATCAGCGCCGACCAGAAGTACATGATCAGCACGGCCCGGCTGTGCGAGTGCCCGATCTCCAGCAGCCGGTGGTGCAGATGGCCGCGGTCGGCGGCGAACGGCGACTGGCCCTTCCACGTACGGCGCACGATCGCCAGGATCAGGTCGGCGACCGGCACCGCGATGACCGTCAGCGGCAGCAGCAGCGGGATGTAGACCGGCACCATCGCGTGGGTCGCCTCGCGCAGACCGCCCGCCTTCAGGTTGAGCAGGTCCGGGTCGACCTGGCCGGTCACCGAGACCGCGCCCGCGGCCATGACCAGGCCGATCAGCATCGAGCCCGAGTCGCCCATGAAGATCCGCGCCGGATGCATGTTGTGCGGCAGGAAGCCGAGGCACATGCCCATCAGAACGACCGAGAACAGCGTTGCGGGCGCGGCCGCCTCGATGCCGTAGCCGAACCACATCCGGTACGCGTACATGAAGAACGCCGCGGCCGCGATGCACACCATGCCGGAGGCGAGACCGTCCAGGCCGTCCACGAAGTTGACCGCGTTGATGGTGATCACGACGAGGGCGACGGTCAGCAGGGTGCCCTGCATCGGAGTGAGGGAGACCGTGCCGACACCGGGGATGGGGATCCAGAGAATCGTCAGGCCCTGAAGGACCATCACGCCCGCGGCGATCATCTGGCCGCCGAGCTTGACCAGCGCGTCCACGCCCCACTTGTCGTCCAGGACGCCGAGGATCCAGATCAGCGCGGCGCCGGAGAGCAGCGCCCGCGGCTCGTTGGAGTTCTCGAAGACGCTCTTGAGGTTGGTCAGATGCGAGGCGACCAGAAGGCCGGCGCACAGCCCGCCGAACATCGCGATGCCGCCGAGCCGTGGCGTCGGCTCGCGGTGCACATCACGCGCGCGGATCTCCGGCATCGCACCGGCCGCGATCGCGAACTTCCGCACCGGGCCGGTCAGCAGGTAGGTCACCGCGGCCGTGACGCACAGCGTCAGCAGGTATTCACGCACGGGCTGCCCCATTGGTATAGCTGGCCATCACAGCCACACCATACGGCCCGCCTCTGCTACACACCTCATTGCAATCCACGGCGGCCGCCCAGAACTGTGGCATGCCCGGCCCAGGTCACCGGTCCGGGCATCGCCGAAACCGCTCGGTCGGCCGCTCCGTGGCGTCGACGCTCACTCCGCTGTGCGGGCCCTGTTTGCTCCGGCCTCGCCTCCGGCCGCCAATGTGTCCCGGTAGCTGTGCGCGAAGAGAGCTGCCTGAAGTCGTGATTGGATGCCGAGCTTCCTCGTCAGGCTGGTGATGTGCGCCCGCAGAGTCCGCTCGGCGATGCCCAGTCGGCGGGCGAGTACGCGATTGGAATCTCCCTCGGCCAGAAGCAGCAGCACCTCTGCCTCCCGGCAGGTCAGTCGAGAGACATCCGCCAGTCCGCTGTCGGCGATGGTCATCGTACTCAAGTTTCCCCCTCAAACGCTGGACTGATGGCGCATCGTGCCCCTGGCTCCAGACGGTGCTGGTCGTGCACCCGAGGACCGACATCCAGGGATCTCGAAAGCTTCTTGACCTGGGCCGGAGGCTTGCCAACCTCTGATTATCCCCAGCCACCCCCCCTTCCTTCAAGGTCACTTATCCGCCCCATCAACGCGTCCGACCGCCTCCCCAGAGTGGGGAGGCGGTCGGACGAACGTCCGCCGAGTGGCGCCGTCCCGCATCTACGGCCGTTCAGCAGCCCGGTTTGATCGACTCAAGCTGGTAGCGGGTAATGGTGAACCGCTTCTTCCCCTTTGTCCCACCATTCGTGGTCATGCATCCCACATTGGTGTCGCCATCGCCGGAACGGAACGTGAGCTTGGCTGACACCTTGTGCGAACAGTGATTGTTGAAGTAAACGGTGGTGGAGTCATTGCTGCCTGTGGCCCAGGAATAATTGGTCTTGTTTCCCTTGGGCTTGGAGCAGGCGATGCTCGCCTTCTTGGTTGCCTGGACGCTCACAGATTTCGTAGCGGCCTTGGCGACCGGCGCGCCGGGTTGCGCGGCCACGGCAGACGTAGAAGGCGCAATGAACGCAACGGTCAAAGCCGTACCTGCCGCGGCGAACGCGGATAAGGCCAACTTACGCTTCACAGGTGAAACCCTTCATTGAGGTGATGGGCCGACTTGAATACAGCCCGTCTCATCGGGTTTCATCCTCGTCGAGGGGTACATGATCCGCTATTGCCACATGCGGCAATGCCCGATCCGGCTATGCGCCCGATGTCACCGGGTAGGGCGGGAAGCGTCGGGCCAGATCGACGCTCCCTTGGCGGGCCGCCGAGTCCTCGCGCAGCGCCGCCACGATGAGCTCGGCGACCGCCTTCATCTCGGCCTCGCCCATGCCCTGGGTGGTCACCGCGGCGGTGCCCAGGCGCAGGCCCGTCCGGCACGGCACCGGGTGCTCGGCGCACGGCAGCGCGCAGGTGTCGAGCACGATACCCGCGGCGGCCAGCCGGCCCCGGGCGGTGCGGGCGTCCAGGCCGAGCGGGGCGGTATCGGCGGTGATCAGATGGGTGTCGGTACCGCCGGTGGTGATCGTCAGGCCGTGCCCGGCGAGCGCCTCGGCGAGCGCGCGGGCGTTGGCGGTGACCTGATGGGCGTACGCGGCGAAGGCGGGCGTGGCGGCCTCCGCGAAGGCCACGGCCTTGGCGGCGACGGCGTTCATCTGTGCGCCCCCTTGGGTGAAGGGGAACACCGCGCGGTCGATCCGCTCGGCCAGTTTCGTGCCGCACAGGATCAGCCCGCCGCGCGGCCCGCGCAGCACCTTGTGTGTGGTTCCGCACACCACATGGGCGTACGGGACGGGGCTGGGCGCCGCTCCCCCGGCGATCAGCCCCAGGGGGTGTGCGACATCCGCGATCAGATAGGCGCCGGTTTCGTCGGCGATGTCACGGAAGGCGGCGTAGTCGAGGTGCCGGGGGTAGGAGATCGAGCCGCAGACGATGGCCTTGGGCCGGCGGGCGCGGGCCAGGTCGCGGATCGCGTCGTAGTCGAGGAGGCCGGTCTCCTCGTCGACGCCGTAGCCGACGAAGTCGAACCAGCGGCCGGAGAAGTTGGCGGGCGATCCGTGGGTGAGGTGTCCGCCGTGCGGGAGGGACATGGCAAGGACGGTGTCTCCGGGCCGCAGCAGGGCGGCGTAGGCGGCCAGTACGGCCGAAGACCCGGAGTGGGCCTGGACGTTGGCGTGTTCGGCGCCGAAGAGGGCCTTGGCGCGCTCCACCGCGATCCGTTCGGCGAGGTCGACGATCTCGCAGCCGCCGTGGTGCCGGGCACCCGGATAGCCCTCGGCGTATTTGTTGCCCAGGGGGGACCCGAGGGCGGCGAGGACGGCCGGTGAGGTGAAGTTCTCCGCGGCGATCAGCTGCAGTCCGTCGCTCTGCCGGGCGCTCTCCCCGAGCAGTACGCCGGCGATCTCCGGGTCCTGGCGCAGCAGGGCGGCGAAGTCCGGGGAGCCGGCCGGCCGGCTGCCGGCCTCACGGGCGGCGGCCCGCGCCCGCTCCTCGATGGTCGTCCCGGCCGGGCCGGCGCCGGGAGCCGGTCCGGTGGCCTGGGAACGGGTGTCCGGGGTCTCGCTACGGGGTGACGCGGTGGTGGCAGGCATCGCTTGCTCCGGGCCTCGTACGGGGACGTAGTCCCAATGTAGGCGCGGCAGGGCGATCGGGCGCGGTGTACGGGCCGCACGGGGGCCCGGATGCCTTACCCGGGATCCGGACGCCCTGACCCGAACGACACGCCCTAAGCCCGCGCCGGGACCCCCGTGAGTGCGGTGACGACCGGGTCGAGGGCCTGGTTGATCTCGTCGCCGATGGAGCGGAAGAAGGTGATGGGGGCGCCGTAGGGGTCGTAGACCTCGTCGGACTCCGGGTTGGGCGCCAGCAGCCAGCCGCGCAGCGCGGCGGCGGCGCCGACCAGCGCACGGGCGCGCTCGACCAGCCCGCCGTCCGGCAGGTCCGGATCGGGCTCGGGCAGCGTGGCGGGGTCTATGGCCCGCACCAGCCGGTTGAACTCCTTCAGCGTGAAGGTGCGCAGACCCGCCGAGTGGCCCATCGAGATGACCTGGGCACGGTGGTCGCGGGTGGCGGTGAGCACCAGGTCGGCGCGGATGACGTGCTCGTCGAGCAGTTCACGGCCGAGGAAGCCGGCCGGGTCGGCACCGTAGTCGGTGAGCACCGTGGCGGCGTGCGTCTCCATCGGGGCGCCCTCGTGGCCCCAGGTTCCGGCGCTCTCCACGAGCAGCCCGCCGCTGCGGTCCTCACCGAGCCGCAGTTCCAGGGCATGGCGGTGCAGCCGCTCGGTGATCGGCGAGCGGCAGACGTTGCCGGTGCTGACGTGGAGAATCCGAAAAGGGGAGGAAAGGGGTACCGGGGTGCCGTCGCCTGGTCCCGCTATGCCACGCCCCAGGGGCGCCATCAATTGGCCACCTCGAGCTCGGGTACCACCTTGCGCAGTTCTTCCGCGCTGATCGCGCCCTCGCGCAGCAGGACCGGGGTCCTGCCGGTGACATCGACGATCGAGGACGGTACGGCGGCGGGCGTCGGGCCGCCGTCCAGGTAGACGGAGACCGAGTCACCCAGCATTTCCTGTGCGGCGTCGCAGTCCTGCGGGGACGGGTGGCCGGTGAGGTTGGCGCTGGAGACGGCCATCGGACCGAAATCGGTGAGCAGCTCGATCGCGACCGGGTGCAGCGGCATCCGTACGGCGACCGTGCCACGGGTCTCACCCAGGTCCCAGGTCAGCGACGGCTGGTGCTTGGCGACGAGGGTGAGCGCGCCGGGCCAGAAGGCGTCGACCAGCTCCCAGGCCTGCTCGGAGAAGTCGGTGACCAGGCCGTGCAGGGTGTTGGGGGACCCGACGAGGACCGGGGAGGGCATACCGCGGCCGCGGCCCTTGGCCTCCAGCAGGTCGCCGACGGCCTCGGCGCTGAAGGCGTCCGCGCCGATGCCGTAGACGGTGTCGGTCGGCAGCACGACCAGCTCACCGCGGCGGACGGCCGAGGCGGCCTCGCGCAGACCGGTGGTGCGGTCGGTCGCGTCGCTGCAGTCGTATCGCCGTGCCATTACGGGACCTCCTCGTGCGAAACGAATACTTCGGATGCATCGGCTGCATCAGGCGCCGAAGCGGGCCACGTCATGGCGTCGCCCGGCGCGCGGTGGCGAAACGGGGCCTGTTGTTGAGGTCCGGGTGGTCGGCCGCATCGGCCCAGCCCCGCTCCTCGGTGAAGATCCACGGCACCTGCCCGCCCTGGGTGTCGGCATGCTCGATGACGACCACACCCCCGGGCCGCAGCAGGCGGTGTGCGGTCCGCTCGATGCCCCGGATGGTGTCCAGGCCGTCCTGGCCCGAGAACAGCGCGAGCTCGGGGTCGTGGTCGCGGGCCTCGGGTGCGACGTACTCCCACTCGGTCAGCGGGATGTACGGCGGGTTGGAGACGACCAGGTCGACCTGCCCGTCCAGTTCGGGAAGCGCGGTCAGCGCATTGCCGTGATGGAGAACGACGCGGGACCCCTCGACGTTCTTGCGGGCGTAGTCCAGGGCCTCTTCGGACAGCTCCACGGCGTGCACCCGCGAGCGGGGCACCTCCTGCGCCAGGGCGAGGGCGATCGCCCCCGAGCCGGTGCACAGGTCGACGATCAGCGGCTCGACGACGTCCATGGCGCGTACGGCGTCTATCGCCCAGCCGACCACCGACTCGGTCTCCGGGCGGGGCACGAACACCCCTGGCCCCACGGAGAGTTCGAGGTAGCGGAAGAACGCCCGGCCGGTGATGTGCTGGAGCGGCTCCCGGGCCTCGCGGCGGGCGACGGCCTCCCAGTAGCGGGCGTCGAAGTCCGCGTCCTTGACGTGGTGCAGCTCCCCCCGTTTGACACCGTGCACGAACGAGGCGAGTTCCTCGGCGTCGAAGCGCGGCGAGGGCACACCGGCGTCGGCCAGCCGCTGGGTGGCCTGGGCCACCTCGGCGAGCAGAAGGTTCACGGGGCCTTCCTCCTAGTGCGCTGCGTCTTCATGGTGCGGTTCGCCGTCGATCGGCCGGGGGTCCCCCGGGGGATTGCTGTCTCCAGCCGGTGCGTACAGGGTCGGGCGGGCTTACTGGGCGGCGGCGAGCTTGGCGGCCGAGTCGGCGTCGACACACGCCTGGATGACCGGGTCGAGCTCGCCGTCGAGCACCTGGTCCAAGTTGTACGCCTTGAAACCGACCCGGTGGTCCGAGATCCGGTTTTCCGGGAAGTTGTACGTACGGATGCGCTCCGAACGGTCTACCGTGCGGACCTGGCTGCGCCGGGCGTCCGACGCCTCCCGCTCGGCCTCTTCCTGGGCGGCGGCCAGCAGCCGGGAGCGCAGGATGCGCATCGCCTGCTCCTTGTTCTGGAGCTGGCTCTTCTCGTTCTGGCAGGAGACGACGATGCCGGTGGGCAGATGCGTGATGCGCACCGCGGAGTCGGTGGTGTTGACCGACTGGCCGCCGGGCCCGGAGGAGCGGTAGACGTCGATCCTCAGGTCGTTGGGGCCGATCTCGACCTCGACCTCCTCGGCCTCGGGCGTGACCAGCACACCGGCCGCGGAGGTGTGGATCCGGCCCTGTGACTCGGTGGCGGGCACCCGCTGGACGCGGTGCACCCCGCCTTCGTACTTCATCCGCGCCCAGACGCCCTGTCCGGGCTCGGTGGCGCCGCCCCCGCCCTTGGTCTTCACCGCGACCTGGACGTCCTTGTAGCCGCCGAGGTCGGACTCGTTGGCCTCCAGGATCTCGGTCTTCCAGCCGGCCCGCTCGGCGTAGCGCAGATACATCCGCAGCAGGTCGCCGGCGAACAGCGCGGACTCCTCGCCGCCCTCACCGGCCTTGACCTCGAGGATGACGTCCTTGTCGTCGCTGGGGTCACGCGGGACGAGCAGCAGCCGCAGCTTCTCGGTGAGCTCCTCGCGCTGTGCGTCGAGTTCCTTGACCTCGTCGGCGAAGTCCGGGTCGTCCGCGGCGAATTCGCGCGCGGTCTCCATGTCCTCGCCGGTCTGCTTCCAGTCGCGGTACGTCGCGATGATCGGGGTCAGCTCGGCATAGCGCTTGTTGAGCCGCATGGCCTCACGCTGGTCGGCGTGGACCGCGGGGTCGGCCAGCCGCTTCTCGAGATCGGCGTGCTCGCCGATCAGTTCTTCGACCGCCTCGAACATCGTGGAGTTCCTCTGCTGGCTGCTGTGGTGACCGGGGTACCGGGGCGCCGGCCCGTCGGGTGCTGCGCCGCGGGCCCCGGGACGCCCGTACGGGAGCCAAGGGCCAGGACGACAAAACGCCGGTCCGGTCACCCCTGAGCAGGGGCGACCGGAGACCGGCGCCTTGAGGGTCGCTACTTCTTGGCAGCGGCGCCCTTGCCGAAGCGGGCCTCGAAGCGGGCCACGCGGCCGCCCGTGTCCAGAATCTTCTGCTTGCCGGTGTAGAACGGGTGGCACTCGGAGCAGATGTCGGCGCGGACCGTGCCGCTGGCGACCGTGCTACGGGTGGTGAAGGACGCGCCACAGGTGCAGCTGACCTGGGTCTCGACGTACTCCGGGTGGATGTCGCGCTTCAAGGGATTCTCCTAGGTTCGGGAGTGCACCGGGTCGTGTCGCGGGTTGCGTCACGTGAACCGGGGCCGACGGTCCAGTCTGCCAGGACTAGCCGTATCTCCCAAAACCGGGGTAGGTCCGCAAGTATTCCCCGGACCGTTTCCAGGGCCGCCCGGTCCCGGAACCCCGCCTTCCGGCTACTTCACGTACTTGTCCGTGCCGCCCTGGTCACCGGCCGAACCCTTGATCGCGGACTTGGGGATTTCCTTGTCCACCCGCAGCGCGTCCCAGACCTGCTCGCTCTTCTTCGTCAGTGGCACCACACGGTCCGGGTTGGCCGGGTCGTACGTCACCGGCAGCGTCACCATGTCGATGTTCTCCGACCCGATGTTGCCCAGGCTCTTGGCCAGGCCGGTCAGTTCACTGACCGAGTTGAGGTCGGTATCGGTGGTGATGGCCTTGGTGGCCGTATCGGCGATGTCGTAGAGCTTGGTGGGGTTGGTGAGCACCCCGACGTTCTTGACCTGGTTCATCAGGGCCTTGATGAACGCCTGCTGCAGCTGGATGCGGCCCAGGTCGCTGCCGTCTCCGCCGGGCACGCCGTGCCGGGTCCGGACGAGGCCGAGCGACTGCTCGCCGTTGAGGTTGTGCTTGCCGGGCTGCAGGTGCAGATGGCTGTGGTCGTCGTCGATCGGCTTGCTGGTGGTGATGTCCACCCCGCCCAGCGCGTCGATGAGCTTCTTGAAGCCGGTGAAGTCGACCTCGACGAAGTGGTCCATACGGACATCACTCATCGACTCGACGGTCTTGACCGCGCAGGTCGGCCCGCCGACCTCGAACGCCGTGTTGAACATCGCCCGCTGCGCGCCGGGGACGTCCTTGCCGTCCTTGGTGGTGCAGTCGGGGCGCTTGACCATGGTGTCCCGGGGGACGCTGACCACGCTGGCCTTCTTGTGGCCCTTGTACACATGCACGATCATCGCCGTGTCGGAGCGCGCGGCGCCCTCGTCCTTGCCGTACTCGCCGTTCTTGCCGGCGCGGGAGTCGGACCCCATCACGAGGATGTTCATCGAGCCGTCGTCGATGTTCTTCGGGCGGTCGTGTCCGAGGGCGGCGTTGATGTCGACGCCCTTCAGATTGCCGTTGAGCTTGAAGTAGACGTAGCCGAGTCCGGCCCCACCCAGCAGTGCGGCGCTGGTCAGCGTGCACAGGGTGATGGTCACGGCTCGGCGGCGCCGGGTCGGGCCCTTGCGCCGGCGGCCCGTGGCACGTATGCCGCGGGCACGGCTTTCGGCCGTCTTCGCGGTCCCGCTGCTGTCCGCCATCTGCTCCTCAGTCCTCGTTCGCTCGGCTGCCCCTCGCCGCCGCCGTGCCGTGTGCAGACACGGCCCGTTGCTCCATGTCAGACGGGAGGTCGACGGGAAGGGTTGCACAGCGGGTCATGAGCGCTTTCTTAGAAATCCGCGGCGGCCGGGCGGGCGGGCCCGGGACCTTCGACTCCGCCACCTGGGCTTTCGCCCCTTTTTCCAGCATGGCTGGAACCGTGCGGGTTGCACGGATCTGTGCGGAAGGTCTCAAGCGCGCCCGTGCAGCGGCCCGTGGAGCGCGGCCCAGGTCACAGATCACCGTCGCGCCCGTGCCGTACGGGGGCGCTCAGCACGAAGCCCCCCTCACCCGTGAGGGCGAGGGGGGCTCGGTGGACGGCGCGGCGCGCCCGGCGGGCGTCAGTCGTTGCCGTTGCCCGTGGTCGGCGTCGTCTTCTGGATCTGCAGCAGGAACTCCGCGTTGGACTTCGTCTGCTTCATCTTGTCCAGCAGCAGCTCGATGGCCTGCTGCTGGTCCAGGGCGTGCAGCACCCGGCGCAGCTTCCACACGATGGCGAGCTCGTCGCTGCCCATGAGGATCTCTTCCTTACGGGTGCTGGACGCGTCCACGTCCACCGCCGGGAAGATGCGCTTGTCCGAGAGCTTGCGGTCGAGCTTGAGCTCCAGGTTGCCGGTGCCCTTGAACTCCTCGAAGATCACCTCGTCCATCCGCGAGCCGGTCTCGACCAGCGCGGTGGCCAGGATGGTCAGCGAACCGCCGTCCTCGATGTTGCGCGCCGCGCCGAAGAAGCGCTTCGGCGGGTAGAGCGCGGTCGAGTCGACACCACCGGACAGGATGCGGCCCGAGGCCGGGGCGGCGAGGTTGTACGCACGTCCCAGACGGGTGATCGAGTCCAGCAGGACGACCACGTCGTGACCCAGCTCGACGAGGCGCTTGGCGCGCTCGATGGCCAGCTCGGCGACGGTGGTGTGGTCCTCGGCCGGGCGGTCGAAGGTCGAGGAGATGACCTCGCCCTTCACCGACCGCTGCATGTCGGTGACCTCTTCCGGACGCTCGTCGACGAGGACGACCATCAGGTGGCACTCGGGGTTGTTGCGGGTGATCGAGTTGGCGATCGCCTGCATGATCATGGTCTTGCCGGTCTTCGGCGGGGCCACGATAAGCCCTCGCTGGCCCTTGCCGATCGGCGTGACCAGGTCGATGATCCGGGTCGTCAGACCGCCCGACTCCCCCTCCAGGCGCAGTCGCTCCTGCGGGTACAGGGGCGTCAGCTTCCCGAACTCCGGCCGTCCGCGGCCCTGTTCGGGCGCCACGCTGTTGACCGTGTCGAGCCGGACCAGCGCGTTGAACTTCTCGCGCCGCTCGCCGTCCTTGGGCTGGCGGACCGCACCGGTGACGTGGTCACCCTTGCGCAGACCGTTCTTGCGGACCTGGGCGAGCGAGACGTAGACGTCGTTCGGGCCGGGCAGGTAGCCCGAGGTCCGGATGAACGCGTAGTTGTCCAGGATGTCGAGGATGCCCGCGACCGGGATCAGGACGTCGTCCTCGGACACCTGCGGCTCGTTGCCGAAGTCCTCACGGCCGCCGCGACGGCCCCGGCGGTCGCGGTAGCGGCCGCGACGGCCCCGGCGGCCGCCCTCGAAGTCGTCGTCGTCATCGGTACGGCGGTCCCGCTGGCGCTGGCCGCCCTGACCGCCCTGGCCGCCGTCGCCGGCGTCGCCGCCCTTGCGGCGGTCCCCGCGGTCACGGTCACGCTGGCGCTGGCCCCGCTCACCGCGGTCGCCACGGTCACCCTTCTGGCCGCGGTCCTGGCGGTCGCCGCGGTCCTGGCGCTCGCCGCCCTTGCCGGGCCGGCCCTCGCCGGTCTCCTGCGGGGACACCGCGGTGTCGGTCTTGGCGTCCGCCTTGACCTCGGTCTTCGCCTCGACCTTGGTGTCGGTCTTGAGGTCGCCCGAGGCGGCCTCCGGGCTGCCCGCGGCGGCGGTGGCGCGACGCCGGCGGCGCTCACCGGCCGGCTGCTCGTCGCTGACCGGCTGACCGGGGATGTCGATCTGCTGCTGGGCCCCGGCCTGGTCCGCGGCCTTGTCGCCCTTGGCGGGCTTGGCGGCCTTGCCGGCGGCCGGCTCCGCGCTGTCGTCGCCGGTGCGGGCCTTGGAGGTCGTCCGGCGCTTGGGCTTGGTCTCGGTGTCGGCGGGCGCGTCGGCCTTGGCGGCGGAGCCTGAGCCTCCGGCCTGCTTCTCCTTGATGACCTCGATCAGCTGGCTCTTGCGCATCCGCGCGGTGCCCTTGATACCGAGGCCGGAGGCGACCTGCTGCAGCTCTGCCAGGACCATGCCGTCAAGGCCGGTGCCGGAACGGCGGCGCCGCGTAGGCGCGGCGGGAGCGTCCGTGGCGGGCGCGGTGGCACTGCCATCGGTGCGCGCGCCCATCAGATCGGTGGTGTCGCTCACGAAGGGTCCTTCCCTGGAGCGGGCGTCGGCCTGTCTGGCTCGGCGACCGGTTGTGCTGTCCGGCTGGGTCCTTGGTCTTGTGGACCGGTGCCGGGGCGGTGGTCCCGCCGGAAGTGGCGGAGAGATCAGTTCATGGCGCCGGCGTGAAGAGATGCAGAGTGGCCCATGTCGTCACGCCGATTCCGGAGCGTGCTCACTCCTGCTCAGGCCATTGCTCCAAGCAGTTTGGGAGGCTCCCGGAAGAAAGTGGTCCCTATGGGGGACACGAAGCACCGCGCCACTCAGGCGTCGAGTACTGACTTGAGGTTAACACTACCGGGTCCAACAAACATTCCCCCTCTCCAAGACCGGCAATCGTCGATCACCCGCGTGATCACCCGGCGAGCGGCAGTACGCAGGTGCCCGCCGCATCGAGGGCCAGCCGGTTGGCCGCCCACCCCTCTCCCGCCAGTGCCGCGACCTTCTCGGCCGCCGCGTCCTCGACCAGTGCGAGCACCGTGGGGCCCGCACCGGACACAACTGCGGGGACGCCGTCCGCACGCAGTCGGTTCACCAGGGCCACGCTCTCCGGCATCGCGGGGGCGCGGTACTCCTGGTGGAGTCGGTCCTCGGTCGCGGCGAGCAGCAGCTCGGGGCGCCTGGTCAGGGCCTCGACGAGCAGTGCGGCGCGGCCGGCGTTGGCCGCGGCGTCCACATGCGGGACGGTACGCGGCAGCAGTCCACGGGCGGTCTCGGTCAGCACCGGCTTTCCGGGCACGAAGACCACCGGAACGATGGAATCGGCGGGATCCATCCGGATCGCACGCGCGGTTCCGGTGTCCATCCAGGCGAGCGTGAAACCGCCCAGCAGACAGGCGGCGACATTGTCGGGGTGGCCCTCGATCTCGGTGGCCAGCTCCAGCAGCGCGGTGTCGTCGAGCTTTTGCTCACCGCCTATCGTCACGGCGCGGGCGGCCACGATGCCCGCGCTGATGGCTGCCGAGGAAGACCCCAGGCCGCGGCCGTGCGGGATGCGGTTGGCGCAGACGATTTCCAGGCCGCGCGGCTGCCCGCCGAGCAGCTCGAAGGCGGCGCGCATCGACCGTACGAGCAGGTGGCTCTCGTCACGCGGAAGGGTGTCGGCACCCTCACCCGCGATGTCGATGTGCAGTCCGGAGTCGGCGACGCGCACCACGACATCGTCGTACAGGCCCAGGGATAGACCCAGGGCATCGAAGCCGGGACCGAGATTGGCGCTGGTAGCGGGGGTGCGCACCCGGACGGCGGCGGCGCGGAACGCGGGACCGGCCATCGCTCGATGACTCTCCTTGATTGATGCTGCGGTACTGCCCCGGAGCGCCGCGGCACCGAAGTGCCCGGCCGATTCCTGGGGTCTGTTCTGACCTGCCCTGAACACCACTGCGTTATGCCGTGGGGAGGGGAGTTGGCTGCCAGCCTATCGAAGGAAGGTTCTGTCGCGACATAGGGCGCACAGGAGGCGCACGATGCGTGTCGCGCGCCTTCCCGTGCCTCGACGCTGTCTTCCCTGATCTTTGCAGCCTTTGCACAGTTTGCTGTGCGGGGGGTGACGGGGCGTGTGCCGCCCCGTCACCGTCTGCCGTACCCGCGTTTCCGCCCGTACGGCCGCCGGTCCTAGGCGAGGCCCAGGCGCTCGGCCGCGGCGCCCGCGTCGATCGGGACCGTGACCGGCTGCGGCGCTCCGGCCACCGCCCAGTCCGGGTCCTTGAGACCGTTGCCGGTGACCGTGCAGACGATGCGCTGGCCCGGGTCGACCTTGCCCTCCTCGGCGGCCTTGAGCAGACCGGCGACCGAGGCGGCCGAGGCGGGCTCCACGAAGACGCCTTCCCGCGCCGCCAACAGGCGGTAGGCGGCCAGGATTTGACGGTCGGTCACGTCGTCGATGAAGCCGCCGGACTCGTCCCGCGCCTGCTGGGCGTACGACCACGAGGCCGGGTTGCCGATGCGGATCGCGGTGGCGATGGTGGTCGGGTCCTTGACGACCTCACCGCGCACGATGGGCGCGCTGCCGGAGGCCTGGAAGCCCCACATCCGCGGGGTGTGCGTGGCGATGCCGTCCGCCGCGTACTCCTTGTAGCCCCTCCAGTACGCCGTGATGTTGCCGGCGTTGCCGACGGGCAGCACATGGATGTCGGGGGCGTCGCCGAGCATGTCGACGATTTCGAACGCCGCGGTCTTCTGGCCCTCGATACGCACCGGGTTAACGGAGTTCACAAGTGCGACGGGGTAGTTGTCGGACAGGCTCCGGGCCAGCGTCAGACAGTCGTCGAAATTTCCGTCGACCTGGAGGATCTTCGCGCCGTGGACCAGTGCCTGGCCCATCTTGCCGAGCGCGATCTTGCCCTGCGGGACGAGGACGGCGCAGACCATGCCTGCGCGGACCGCGTAGGCCGCGGCCGAGGCGGAGGTGTTGCCGGTGGAGGCGCAGATGACCGCCTTGGCGCCCTCCTCCTTGGCGCGCGTGATGGCCATCGTCATGCCGCGGTCCTTGAAGGAACCGGTGGGGTTGGCACCCTCGACCTTGAGGTGCACCTCGCAGCCGGTGCGCTCGGAGAGCAGCTGCGCCGGTACGAGGGGGGTGCCGCCCTCGCGGAGGGTGACGACCTCGGTCGTGTCGCTGACCGGCAGCCGGTCACGGTATTCCTCGATGATTCCGCGCCACTGACGGCTCGCGGTGGAATTGGCAGACATGGGTTCCTTTACTCCCCTTCGACCCGCATGATGCTGGCGACACCGCGCACGGTGTCCAGCTCGCGCAGTGCCCCGACGGTCGACGACAGGGCCGCGTCCGCCGCTCGGTGGGTGACGATGACGAGGGATGCCTCGCCGTCCTTGCCCGACTGACGGACCGTATCGATCGATACGCCGTGTTCGGCGAAGATGGTCGCGACCTGCGCGAGCACGCCGGGCTTGTCAGCCACATCAAGGCTGATGTGGTACCGCGTGATGACCGCGCCCATGGGGCTGACGGGCAGCCGGGTGTAGGCGGACTCGCCCGGTCCGGTGGCCCCGGCGAGCTTGTTGCGGCAGACCGCGACGAGGTCGCCGAGGACCGCGGAGGCGGTCGGCGAACCGCCCGCACCCGGCCCGTAGAACATCAGCTGACCGGCCGCCTCGGCCTCGACGAAGACCGCGTTGTACGCCTCACGGACGGAGGCGAGCGGATGCGTCAGCGGAATCATCGCGGGGTGCACCCGCGCGGTCACCGACGCACCGTCCACGGCCCGCTCGCAGATGGCCAGCAGCTTGACCGTGCAGCCCATCCGCTTGGCGGAGGCGATATCGGCCGCGGTGACCTCCGTGAGGCCCTCGCGGTGCACATCGTCGATGGTCACGCGGGTGTGGAAGGCGATACCGGCCAGGATCGCGGCCTTGGCGGCGGCGTCGAAGCCCTCGACGTCGGCGGTCGGGTCGGCCTCGGCGTAACCGAGCGCGGTCGCCTCGTCCAGCGCCTCGCTGTAGCCGGCCCCCGTGGAGTCCATCTTGTCGAGGATGAAGTTGGTGGTGCCGTTGACGATGCCGAGCACCCGGTTGACCTTGTCCCCGGCGAGCGACTCGCGCAGCGGCCGCACCAGCGGGATCGCACCGGCGACGGCGGCCTCGTAATACAGGTCCGCGCCATTGGCCTCGGCCGCCGCATGCAGCGCCGCACCGTCCGCCGCGACCAGCGCCTTGTTGGCGGAGACCACGCTCGCACCGTGCTCGAAAGCGGTGGTGATCAGCGTGCGGGCCGGCTCGATCCCGCCGATGACCTCGATCACGACATCAATGTCGCCGCGTTTGACGAGCGCGGTCGCATCGGTGGTGACCAGCTCGGCCGGGACGCCCTCGCGCACCTTGTCGGGGCGGCGGACGGCGATCCCGGCGAGCTCCACGGGCGCACCGATGCGGGCGGCGAGGTCGTCGGCGTGCGTCGTCATGATGCGCGTCACCTCTGAGCCGACAACACCACAGCCCAGGAGCGCCACTTTCAGCGGACGCGTACGCATCATTCGACCTCTGCTTCTCATCGATCAGCGAATTCCAGCTTGCTCATGCACAAGTCTCACGCACCGGACGGCAGTTTCCGCCCATCGTCCAGATGCCGAGACATTTATTTCATCCAGGACAGGGATCCGGCGATCCGGCCCTACCCGACATCCAACCGCAGGAGATCTTCCTCCGTCTCCCGCCGGACGATCACCCGGGCGGCACCGTCCCTGACCGCTACGACCGGCGGCCGCAGCGAGTGGTTGTAGTTGCTCGCCATGGAACGGCAGTACGCACCGGTCGCCGGCACCGCGAGCAGATCCCCGGGCGCCACGTCCGCCGGCAGGAAAGCATCGCGCACGACGATGTCGCCACTCTCACAGTGCTTGCCGACCACGCGCGAGAGCATCGGCTCGGCATCGGAGGTGCGCGACACCAGCGCCACGCTGTACTCCGCGTCGTAGAGCGCCGTGCGGATGTTGTCCGACATCCCGCCGTCCACGGACACATAGGTCCGCAGCCCTTCCAGCTCCTTGACCGTGCCGACCTCGTACAGCGTGAAGGCCGTCGGGCCCACGATCGCGCGCCCCGGCTCGACCGACAGCCGCGGCATCCGCAGCCCCGCCGACTCACACTCCCGGCGCACGATCTCCCCCAGCGCCGTCGCGATCTCATGCGGCTCGCGCGGATCGTCGTCCGAGGTGTACGCGATGCCGAGGCCGCCGCCCAGGTCGATCTCGGGCAGCTCGATGCCGTGCTCGTCCCGCACCTCGGTCAGCAGCTGCACCACCCGGCGGGCCGATACCTCGAATCCCGCCATATCGAAGATCTGCGACCCGATATGGCTGTGAATTCCGATGAGCTCCAGGCCGTCCAGCTTGAGCGCCCGGCGCACGGCCTCCGCCGCCTGTCCGCCCGCCAGCGCGATGCCGAACTTCTGGTCCTCGTGCGCGGTCGCGATGAACTCATGCGTATGCGCCTCGACACCGACCGTGACCCGGATCTGCACCCGCTGCCGCTTGCCCAGCCGCTCCGCGATATGCGCGACCCGCACCATCTCCTGGAACGAGTCGAGCACGATCCGCCCGACGCCCGCTTCCACGGCCCGGGTGATTTCCTCGGTGCTCTTGTTGTTCCCGTGCAGGGCGATCCGCTCGGCCGGCATTCCGGCCGCCAGCGCCGTGGCCAGTTCGCCCCCGGAACAGACGTCGAGGTTCAGTCCCTCTTCGTTCAGCCACCGCACGATGGCCAGGGACAGAAAAGCCTTCCCGGCGTAGAACACATCAGCTTCCGGCCCGAAAGCGTCCTTCCAGGCCCGGCAGCGCGCCCGGAAGTCATCCTCGTCCAGGAAATACGCCGGTGTACCGAATTCCTCGGCGAGCGCGGTGACATCCAGCCCGCCGACGGTGACCACACCGTCGGCATTGCGCCCGACCGTACGGGACCAGACCCGCGGGTCGAGGGTGTTCAGATCGGCGGGCGGCCCGGCGTAATGGCCCTCGGGCAACACATCGGCGTGCCGGGGCCCTGCGGGGTGCGCGGAACGGCTCATAACAGTGGAGATCCCCTCAAAATCGTTCAGAGGTGTTCGGGGGCGGAGATGCCGAGCAGACGCAGGCCGTTGGCGAGCACCGTCCCTCCGGCCTCGGCAAGGGCCAGCCTGGCGCGATGCACGGCCAAGGGTTTCTGCTCCCCGACGGGCAGCGGCGGACAGATGTCATGCCACCGGAAGAACGCGTCCGCCGTCGCTTCCAGATGCCGCACCACCCGGTCCGGCGCCCGGAGCCGCGCGGCGGCCTCGATGGCGGAGGGATAGGTGGCGAGGAGGGTGTGAAAGGTCTGCAGGGTCTGAGCGGCGGATGCGGCCCCGTCCGACGGGCTCTCGCCCACGGCTTCGCCGCGCGCCGGAGCGCCCACGTCCCCCGGCTCGCTCCCGAATCCCAGCTCCTGCGCGTAACGCCCCAGCGCCCGCGCCCGCGCGGCCGCATACTGCACCCGGAACCGCGGATTGCTCTCCCGCTGCACGGGCCGCTCGGGCACCCGCACCGGATCCTGCGCGGCAGGCCGCAACAACACCCAGCGCGCTTCATCGACGCCGAGACGGGCGATGAGGGCAGTCAGGTCGGGTGGGGTGGCCACGGGGGCGGCCCGACGACCGTCGATGGCCGCTGCTCCGGCCGCTGCCCGGATACGCGCCAGCGCCTCGGCGACGACGACGTCACGGGCGCTGGGGGCAGGGCCGGCGGGGTCAGGCTCGGGGCTGGATCCTGGGCCGGCAACATCGCCACCGCCCACACCGCGGACACGGACACTGCGCACACTCCGGTCCCCGTAACCGTCCCCCTGCGCCAGCACCTCCCGCACCAGCGCGACCTGCGCCCCGTCCCCCAACGTGAAGTTCAGAAATCCCGGCCCGGCGATCTCGACCCGGGTGATCCCGGCGCTCCCGATCAGCCGCTTCCGCAAAATCTCGGCGACCTCGCGAGCCGGCCGCCCCGCCTGCCGGGCGAGCTGCAGCGCGACATTGGAGGCGTAGTCCCCACACCCCGGCCGCGGCGGCGGCTGCACCACGATCCGCGCCGGTACGGGCACGGAGAGCTCCTGCTCCTCCACCGCACCACGCACGGAGCGCAGGACGGTACGGGAGAGCTCAGCGGGGGTCACAGGACAAGCGTATGGGAGACCGGGGGTACCTATGCGACCCGGTTTCGCCCTGTGGACATCCACGCAGCGTTCCAGGGCGCCCGGTCACCTCTCCGGCTATTCCCCGCCCGCGTCCACCATGCCGACCCCACCGGACGCGGCGACCCCACCGGACGAGGCGCCGCGCCCCGCCCCTCCCCCGCCCCCGTCGCTCTCCCCGTCCTCTTCCTCGGCCCCACCCGCGGGCCCACGCTCCCGCTGCCGCTGCCGGCCCTCACGCACCAGCATCTCCACGGTCCGTACCAGCTCGGCCGGCTCGAACGGCTTCGCGAGAAAGGCGTCCACGCCCACTGTCTCGCCGTTGTCCACCTCGCCCTGGGTGCACGCGCTGACGATGGCGATCGGGATGTCCCACGTCCGCGGATCGGAGCGCAACCGCGCCGCGGTGTGCAGACCGTTGAGCCGCGGCATCACGACATCAAGGGTCACGACATCAGGTCTCACGTGGTGCACGACATCCAGACATTCGGCACCATCAGCCGCGGTCACGACCTCGAAGCCCTCCAGCTCGAGATTGACCCTGATCAACTGGCGGATCACCTTGTTGTCGTCGACAACAAGGATCCGACCGGACAAGCCAGGCACACCATGAGACTAGGACCCCACCTGTGACTGCGTCCCGGTTTTCCCCACTTCCGCCCCCGTGCGAGGGACCTTTGCCCGACCCTCACCGCCACGCCCCTCACATGCGCTAGGACCCCCGGCCACCCCTTCTCGGCCCCTCACCCGCCTCCCGCGAAACCTGTTCATGAACACCCCATCAGAGCTGGTAGTGTTCTACCCGTCGCCACGAGAACACAGGCGGCAACGCCCCCGTAGCTCAGGGGATAGAGCAACGGCCTCCGGAGCCGTGTGCGCAGGTTCGAATCCTGCCGGGGGCACTTCGCAGGAAGTGCCTGAAGGACCCTCTAGCCAGTGAAAACTGGGAGAGGGTCTTTTCGCGTTCGGCTTCTCTTTCTGTCTGCCTTTCTGTGTGCGCACTCCTCCAAGCGCCAAAGGGCCGGCATCGCGTCGCTCCCCGGCCCCCGTTCCGGTCCTCTTCACCTGCGGGCGGCGGGAACGTCGCCGTCGGGCGTTCGGTGCGCCGTCGCGAGCACCACGGTGTGGAGGAACCATTCCAGCACCGCGGAGATGTCGTCCCCGTGGTCGGCGAAGGCCTCGACCGGGAAGGACGGGCGCAGGTCGAGTTTCGCTTCGGCCAGGTCGATGCCGTCGATGTCGTTCAGCCGCGTCATCCCCGGCGGTGATCCGGCCCGGCGCAAGGACCACCGATCCCACGAAATGCGCGGCCGGCTGCCTGCCGTCCAGATGGTCTTCGACCAATTCCAGTACGTCGTCCCACAGTTGCCGCAGCTCTTCTCGGTGCCAGCTGTAAGTGCGCTGATACAGCGGAATCTGGAACTGCTTCTCACCCTGGACGATTTTGCTGAACGTGGTCTCTTGCGCGTGCACGCGTCCCCTCCCGACGTGGTCCCGCCGACAGCCATCGTCTCGTAGCTGCGTGCCGCGGTCAGGGGAACCGGGGACGTCGTCCGCTTTGCCCGCGACGGAAGGTGCCGGGCCGTGTGTCGGTCTTCCTGGGAGGGAAGTTCCGCGTGTGTTGTGTTGTGTCGTGCCGTCCCGTGCTGTCTCGTGCCGTGTCGTTCGGCCTTCGGTGGCCGGGGGGGGGGAGCCGCGTGCACATCCGCCGGTGGGCCGGACAGCCAAAAACCGGGCGCCAAGCCACTCGGCCAAGTGCCCGGTCAATGGGGGACGCGGAGCTGGGGTGGGGTCAGCCGTCCAGGCGCACCGGCAGGGATTCGATTCCGTAGACGATGGAGAGCTTGCGGAATTCCAGGTCCTCCGGATTGGCGGCAAGGCGCATGTTCGGGAAGCGGCGCACCAAAGCGGGGTAGGCGGCACGGAGTTCCATCCGGGCCAGTTCCGCGCCTACGCAGCGGTGAATTCCGTAGCCGAAGGCGAGATGGGAGGGGACATTGCGGGTGGGGTCGAACTGTTCCATTTCCGGGCCCAGTTTGCCGTCCCGGTCCGCACCGCTCAGTGAGCACAGCACCACATCTCCGGAGGCGATCTGGACGCCGCCGATTTCCAGGTCCTCGCGGGCGAAGCGCGGGAAGGCCACCTGTACGACGGTCAAGTAACGGAGGAGTTCCTCGACGTAGCTGTCGACGACGTCATCGCCGTCGTGAAGGGCCGCGAAGTGCTTCGGGTCCTGGAGGAGGACCAGGGCGCCGAGGGCCAGCATGCTGGCGGTGGTTTCGAAGCCGCCGGTGAGGACACCGTCGGCGAGGCCCGCCAGCTCTTCGTCGCTGACCGAGTCGCCGTGTTCCTTCACGATCATGCCGAGCAGGCCGTCGCCCGGGTTCTCGCGCTGCTTCTTGACGATGTCCCGGAAATAGGAAAGAGATTCAGATATGGCGCCGAAGGAGGCGTTCGCGCCGCTGAAAAGGTCGAAGCGGGCGGCGCTGAGGCGTTCGAAATCGGCGCGGTCTTCGTAAGGGACGCCGAGGAGCTCGCAAATGACGAGGGAGGGGATGGGAAGGGCGAATGAGTGGACAATGTCGACCGGGTCGCCGTCTTTGCCCGCCTTTTCCATCGCGTCGAGACGTTCCTCGACGATCTCATGGATACGGGGCGTGAGCCGCCCGAGGCGCCGCATGGTGAATTCGGGGGTCAGGAGCCGGCGGAGACGGGTGTGCACGGGCGGGTCGGCGAATCCGAGTCCGCCGGGATTCTGTTCGGCACCGGCACCGGCCTTGCCGACGAGGTTGGTGAAGTCCGAGCTGAAGGCATTGGCCTTCCCCAGCACCGCCTTGACCTCGTCGTAGCCGGTGACCAGCCAGACGTTGGCAGCTATCGGCACGGGAAGCTTGCTGACGGGCTCCCGCTCCCGGACGGCCGCCAAATCGCCCACAGGGTTGAGGCCGTCGCGCCGCAATGGCATCAGGACGGACTCGGGCAAGAAAGACATTCGAGACAGGTCGAAGCCTTTCTTCTGTGTTCTCGCCAGATACATACGGCCGGCCCAGGCGATGATCCGGGAACGGAGAGTCGTCATGACGCTAATACTGCCTTTCGTCGAGGGGGACGGTCACCCGCGCTCGGCGGCCCAAGACGGCCGGTGCAGCACGGAACCTCCACTCGGCGTGCACGGGTGTGACGTACGCCATAGCCCCTCGCTTACGGTGGTCATGGCACAGGTCCATGCCATCGACCGGAGTCTTCGGTCGTCCGCATCAGCGTGACGAGCTCGGCCTCGGCCTTCTTCTTCTATTCGGTCTGGACGAGTTTACAAAGTGCCATTGGCCGCGTTCACGGAACAACCCGGGATGCCCCTGGGAGACCCCTGGTTCATCCCTGACTCTTCCCTTAGACATGCCCCCGCGGCTCCAGGCCCCCACCACCCTCGCGCACTCCCCTGCACGACGGCGAACTGGCGCGTCCGGTAGGTCAGCACGTCGCCGATGCCGCGCAGCCGCTTGCCCTTGCGGCGGGCGACAGGCCTTGTGGGGGTGTCGCCCGATGGCGGGTGCGGTGGACAGGCCGCTGGGGGCGCCGCGATGGGCGGGCACTCGGGGCGTCGCGGTGGGCGGGCGCTCGGGCGCCGCGCGGGGTGGTGAACGGTACTTTGGGGAGGGTGAGTTAGGGCGGTGCGGCGGCCTCCGTGAGCCTCGGGCGGGACGTTGGGGCACTGCGGGCCCCATGGCGGCACCCCGTCGACTCCGACCCCGACCTCAGCCCGGCCCCGGCCCCGACTCCGACCCCGGCCCCGACCCGACCCGGCCCGGCCCGGCCCGGATTCTGACGCGGACGCGACCCGCCCCCACCCCACCCCTCATTACGGAGTGTGATGAGTTGCGGACTCTCCGCGGCCTCTTTAGCGTGAGAGGGGAGCGAGGCAGGCGGCACGGCAAGCGCGGCGCGAGAGGGCGGCGCGCGACAGAGGGAAGCCGCACTCGCAGCCGGGGAAGGGTGCGCCAGGCACCGCACCGGCGGGGCTTCGGCCCCGGCCCGTCCGTCCAGTGACGCCCGGCAACTCTGCTCGATTCACCCCACAGGGACTCCCCTGGGACTCTCCCCTTCGCAGGAGGAAGCGCATGTTTCCGAAGTCGAAGTCCGGCAAGTTCAGCACGTTCGCGCTTTGCTTTCTGACCGGTGCGCTGGCCGGGGTCCTCGCAGCCGGCCCTGCCCTGGCGGCCGACGACGGCGAGGACGACGAGCTCGTCGAGTACGAGGGCCGGGTCGTCGCCAAGGAGGGCCTGGTGCTGCGTACCGGGCCGAGTACCGAGTACAGCGCGATCGGCATGAAGGAGTACGGGACCGTGGTGGGGATCACCTGCCGGGTCAACGGGCAGCGCGTCGAGGGCAACCCGGTCTGGTTCAGGCTCAGCGATGCCTCGTACGTCTGGTCCTCGACGCGGGACATCGTGCACGACGGGGAGGACCCGCGGTGGTGCTGAGGCGCAAGCGACAGACGTGGGACCGGCAGAGGTGGGACCGACAGAGGTGGGACCGGTAGAGGTGGGACCGACAGAGGTGGGACCGGCAGAGGCCGGACCGGCAGAGGCCGGACCGGCATGCGGCGGGGAGGCGCCCCGGCGGCGCGTGCTGACGGCACCCCTGTCACCCCCTACGGGACCCCTACCCCCCGGCCTGTCGCACCCCTACGCTGCCGCGCGACGGGCACGTACGCCCCGAACGTCGCATCCGGCATAACGGAAATAACGGTCGCCGCTTGCTACGTTGCCAGGCATGACGGCAATGGCAAGGGCGGCGGCCGCACGCCCGGCGGACACTCCCCCACCGTTGCCACTGCTGCCCAAGCGACGGGGCATCGAACTGGCCCTCCTCGTAGGCGCGGTCCTGATCAGCGTCTGTGGATATGTGGTCGTGGGGCTGGCCAGAGGGCATGCGCTGCCGGGCGGTGCGGTCCGGTACGGCGCCGGGCTCGGCGCACTCGCGCTGCTCGCGCATCTCGCCGTCCGCTTTCGCGCCCCGTATGCCGATCCGCTGCTGCTGCCCACCGCCGTGCTGCTCAACGGGCTCGGGCTGGTGCTGATCTTCCGGCTCGATCTGGAGACCCCGGCCGACCATGCCGCGCCCACCCAGCTGATGTGGTCGACGGTCGGCGTCGGGCTCTTCATCATGGTGGTGGTGCTGCTGCGCGACCACCGCATGCTGCAGCGGTACGCCTATCTCTGTGCGGCGCTCGCGCTGCTGCTGATGGCGGCGCCGATTCTTTTCCCCGCCATCAACGGGGCGAAGATCTGGATCCGTATCGCCGGATTTTCCATTCAGCCGGGCGAGTTCGCCAAGGTTTTGATCACCGTCTTCTTCGCGGCCTATCTTGCCGCCAACCGCAGCGCGCTGGCCCACACGGGACGCCGGATGGGGCGGCTGCGGCTGCCCACCGGCCGGGTGCTGGGACCGATCGTCGCGATCTGGCTGATCAGCGTCGCGGTGCTGGTCCTGGAGCGTGATCTGGGCACCTCGCTCCTCTTCTTCGCCATCTTCGTCGTCCTGTTGTACGTGGCCACCGGGCGCACCGGCTGGATCGCGGTCGGGCTGGTCCTGGCGGGCGTCGGGGCGGCCGCCGTCGGCACACTGGAGCCGCATGTGCACAGCAGGGTCGAGGACTGGCAGCATCCGTTCGCCGGTATCGCGGCGGGCCGGGGGCCCGGTCAGCTCGCCCAGTCGCTGTTCGCGTTCGCCGCCGGGGGGATGCTCGGCACCGGCCTCGGTCAGGGCCACTCCTCTCTGATCGGCTTCGCCATGAAGTCCGACTTCATCCTGGCGACCTTCGGCGAGGAACTCGGGCTGGCCGGACTGACCGCACTGTTCCTGCTGTACGCGCTGCTGGTGGCCCGCGGCTACCGGGCCGCGCTCGGTCTGCGGGATCCGTTCGGCAGCCTGCTGGCCGTGGGGCTGGCGGCGCTGCCCGCCCTTCAGGTCTTCGTCATCGCGGGCGGGGTGACGGGGCTGATTCCGCTGACGGGGATGGCGATGCCGTTTCTCGCGCAGGGCGGATCGTCCGTCGTCACGAACTGGATCATCATCGCGCTGCTGCTGCGGATCAGCGACCGGGCGCGGACGCCACGGCCGGAAGGGAACGGCATCAGGGTCGGGAACGGGACAGGCGACAGCGCGGGGAGCCGCGGTACGGCGAGCCCGGCGAGGAGCCAGGGGGCGCACACAGCCGGAAGGGACGCGGGGTTCGGGGCGGGGAGCTGGGTGGCGGGGTTTCTGAAACCGACGCGGTCCCAGGACCGGACGCGGTCCCAGGACCGGACGCGGTCCCAGGACCAGATGCGGTCCCAGGGCCGGACGGAACTGCAAGCCCGGACACAGGCGCAAGCCCTGACACAGGCGCGGGGGCAGACGCAGGCTCAGGGGCCGACGCAGTCGAAGGGCCGCCCCGAGGCGCAGGCCCAGACACACTCGAAGGCCCGCCCCCAGGCGCAGGACCGGCCCCCGGCAACCCCGCCACCGGCCGCTGCCGATGACGCCCCCTCCCCGGAGGCGGGCCGTTGATCCGCTGTATTCGGCACACCGCGGCGTTCTCCTTCCTTCTCCTCGTTGCGCTGCTGGTCAACGCCGCGCGGGTGCAGGTCGTCGAGACGGGGAGCTACGGCGCCAACCCGGCCAACCGCCGGGGGCCGATCGCCCGTTACGAGCAGCCGCGCGGCGCCGTGCTCGTCGCGGGCCGGCCGGTCACCGGTTCCCGGGACAGCGGCGGGCGGTTGCGCTACGAGCGCACCTACACCGAGGGACCGCTCTATGCGCCGGTCACCGGCTACTCCTCGCAGATCTACGGCACCTCGCTGCTGGAGAGCGCCGAGGACGGCATCCTCGCCGGCTTCGACGACCGGCTCGCCACCTTCCCCTGGTGGGACCAGCTGACCCGCACCCACCGTCCGGGCGGCAGCGTCCACACCACCGTCAACCCCCGGATGCAGCGCGCCGCGTTCGACGGGCTGGGGGGCAAGAAGGGCGCGGTGGCCGCGATCGAGCCGCGTACGGGGAGGGTTCTGGCGCTGGTGAGCACGCCCTCGTACGACCCGGGTGAGCTGTCCGGCAACGACGCCGCGGTCAGCGCGGCCTGGCACCGGCTGAACGGCGCCGGGCCGCGGCCGATGCTCAACCGGGCGCTGCAGCAGACCTATCCGCCCGGCTCCACCTTCAAGGTCGTCACCGCGGCGGCCGCGCTGGAGAGCGGCAAGGTCACCGATATCGAGGCCCCGACGGATTCGCCCGATCCCTACCCCCTGCCCGGCACCGCCACCCTGCTCGGCAATGCCGCGGAGGGCTGCGAGGACGCCCCGCTCAAGGACGCCTTCCGGGCCTCCTGCAACTCTGTCTTCGCGCGGCTGGGTGCCCGGATCGGGCTGCGGGACATGGCCGCCATGGCCCGGAGGTTCGGCTTCAACGACCCTCGGCTGCGCATCCCCTCGCCGGTCGCGCCCAGCAACTTCGATACCCGGATGGATGCCTCGCAGGTCGCGCTGTCCGCCATCGGGCAGTACGACACCGCCGCCACGCCGCTCCAGATGGCGATGGTCTCGGCAACGGTCGCCAACGGGGGCCGGCTGGCGCCGCCGTCGCTCGTCGACAAGGTGACCGATGCCAGGGGTGTCATGATCGCGGCCGGTCCGCACCGCCCCACGCGACAGGTGATCGGCCCGGTCGCCGCACAGCAGCTCCAGGAGATGATGATCGACGTCGTCGCGCACGGCAGCGGCAGACGGGCCGCCATCAAGGGCGTCACGGTCGGCGGCAAGACCGGCACCGCACAGCACGGTGTGCGCAACGAGGGCACGCCGTACGCCTGGTTCATCTCGTGGGCGCGGGCGAAGGACAGCTATGAGCCGGCCGTGGCGGTGGCCGTGGTGGTCGAGGACGCGGCCGCCGACCGTGCGGACATCAGCGGCGGGGGGAGCGCGGCGCCGATCGCGCGGGCGGTGATGGCGGCGGCGGTGCACTGAGGTCCTGGCGCGCTGACGCCCCTCCCGGCTCCTGGGACCCCGGCTGTTCGCGCCTCACCGTGGCGGCCGCGCGTCACCGGAGCCACCACGGGCGTCACAATGGCCGTATGGCTGACGCGATCCCGCCCATGGAACCCGCCCCGCCCCCGCTGCTGTCCCTGGCCGAAGTGGAGGCGCTGGCCCGGCGCGTGCACTCGGGGCAGACCGACAAGGCGGGCCGTCCGTATGCCGAGCATCTGGCGGCGGTCGCGTCGGGCGTGCGCGAGCGGGGCGGCAGTGACGAGCAGATCGCCGCGGCCTGGCTGCACGATGCGGTCGAGGACGGGGCGCTGAGCGAGGAGTGGCTGGCCGGTGCGGCGCTGAGCGAGGCGGTCAAGGCGATGGTCCTGGCCGTCACCAAGCGGGCGGACGAACCGGTCGAGGCGTACACCGCACGCATTCTGGCCACGCCGGGGGCGCTGTTGGTCAAGGAGTCGGATCTTGCGCACAACGCCGATCCGGTCCGGCTGGCAGTGCTGGACGCGCCGACGCGGGAGCGGCTGACGGCGAAGTACGCCCGGGTGCGGGCGCTGTTGGGACTGTCCGAGCCGTAACGGCCGCCGGGGCCGGGCCCCCGCGCGCTCGTCCGCCGGAGACCGGCCCGCGCGCGCTCGTCCGCCGGGCACCGGCCCGCCGCGCCCGTCCGCCGGGCCGCCGGGCAGCCGGGTCCGCACCTCGGACACCCACACAGAAAGATGCCCTACACAGCTAGTCTGCGGCGATGAGCCCAACGCAGCCTTCGCAGCCTTCGCAGCCCTGGGAGCCCGCGCAGTCCGCATCGTCGTCCGGACGGACCGCACCTCATCCGGCCCCCGAGGCCCCCGAGGCCCCCGAAGCCGCCCGTGTGATCGCCGCCGCCCTGGAGGGTGTCGGCGTCCGCCGCTACACCACCGGGCAGGTCATCCTCGACGCGATCGACTGGACCGTACGGTCCCGGTGAGCACTGGGCGCTGCGGGCGCTGCCGCTGTTCGTACGGCCCGGGGAGCGGAGCACCCGGCGGTTCCTGGAGTGGGAGACCCGGGGTGCGCCGCCGGCGCCCGCGCTGGTGCGGCTGATGGGCCGGGGCGCCGTCGAGTTCCGGGCCGCGAAGGTGGTCACCGGGCCGCGGCCGGACGCCGCGCGGGCCGGAGGGGCCGTGCCGACCCTGCTGCTCCTGGCCGAGGACAGCCGGACACACGATCCGCGCCGGGTCGCGGCGCAGGCCGAACGGACCCTGGCGGGCGTACGGATCGTGACCCTGGCGGGGGTCACGCACCACTCCCTGCCGTACGCCGACGTCGACGAGCTCGGCCGCCAGGTGCTCGGCTTTCTGCCCACCGGGCTTCCCGGCGGGACGTCCTGACGGCGGGGGCGGGGCCGGCCGCCCCCGGAGGTCAGCCCTCGGCCCCCTCCGCGATGGCCGCCGCGACCTCCGCCGTACGGGCCTCCTCCTCGGCCGCGAAGCGCTCCGCGTCCAGCTTCTCGGCGAGTTCCTCGTCCTGGGCCATCAGCAGATCGAGATTGGAGTCGCCCATCTCGAAGACGCCCATGTCCACATAGGCGCGCTGGAGGCGTTCGCCCCACAGGCCGATGTCCTTCACACACGGCACGATGCGGCTGAACAGCAGCTTGCGGAAGAGATGCAGGAACTCGGAGCGCTCGGTGAATTCGGCGGCCTCGTCATGCGGAATGCCGAAGTTCTCCAGGACTTCCAGACCGCGCAGCCGGTCGCGCATCAAATAGCAGCCCTCGATGACGAACTCCTCGCGCTCGCGGAGTTCGGCATCGGTGAGCTGCTTGTAGTAGTCGCGCAGCGCCATGCGCCCGAAGGCGACGTGGCGCGCCTCGTCCTGCATGACATACGCGAGGATCTGCTTGGGGAGCGGCTTGGTGGTGGTGTCGCGGATCATGCCGAAGGCGGCCAGCGCCAGGCCCTCGATCAGCACCTGCATACCGAGATACGGCATGTCCCAGCGGGAATCCTTGAGGGTGTCGGACAGCAGTTCCTGGAGATTGTCGTTGACCGGGTAGAGCATCCCGATCTTTTCCTGGAGGAAGCGGCTGTATATCTCGGCGTGCCGCGCCTCGTCCATGGTCTGCGTGGCGGAGTAGAACTTCGCGTCGAGGTCCGGCACGGATTCGACGATCCGCGCCGCGCACACCATCGCTCCCTGCTCGCCGTGCAGAAACTGGCTGAACTGCCAGGAGGTGTAGTGCTGACGCAGCTCACCCCGGTCCTTCTCGGTCATTTTGTCCCAGTACTTGGTGCCGTACAGGGACATCGACTCGTCCGGGGTGCCGAGCGGGTCCTGGGGGTCGACCTCCAGACCCCAGTCGATCCGCAGATTGGCGTCCCACTGCTTGTCCTTGCCCTTCTGGTAGAGCGCGAGCAGCCGGTCACGTCCGTCGTCGTAGTCCCAGCTGAAACGGGCCGCGCCGGTGGCGGGCACCTTCCACACAGGGTCGCCTGGGTCCTGTACGTAGAGATCTCGGGTCGACACGGACGCCTCCTCGGCTCGCCAAACGCCTTGTCATGGGCGGTCGTTGGCAGGCTCACACGTTTCTTACCGAAGGGTCAATAAGTCGTGCACGGGGGATTGACGAGCTTGCTGACGCGCAGTCTCATAAGAGTTGACCGCGGGTAGGACCGGCCCCGACCCCAGTAGCGAGGTAGCCACAGCCATGACGAGCGCGCCCACCGCAATGACCGAGACGGACACCGATGTGCTGCGGGACGCCCTCGGTCTGCTCAAGGACCGGGAACAGGTCGCCGAGCGACTCCTTGACTCCTCCGCCAAGCACTCCTTCGACCCCGACACCGAGCTCGACTGGGACGCGCCCCTCGAAGAAGGCAAGTGGTTCTGGCCGCCGGAGCTGGTCTCGCTCTATGACACCCCGCTGTGGCGGAAGATGTCGCCGGCGCAGCAGCAGGACCTGTCCCGGCACGAGGCCGCCTCGCTCGCCTCGCTGGGCATCTGGTTCGAGATCATCCTGATGCAGCTGCTCGTGCGGCACATCTACGACAAGCCGGTGACCAGCGCGCATGTCCGCTACGCGCTCACCGAGATCGCCGATGAGTGCCGGCACTCCAAGATGTTCGCGCGCATGATCCAGAAGGGCGGCGCGCCGGCGTATCCGGTCTCCCGCCTCAACCACAACCTCGCCCGCATCCTCAAGACGGTCTCCACCACCCCGGGGTCGTTCGCCTGCACCCTGCTCGGCGAGGAGATCCTGGACTGGATGCAGCGGCTGACCTTCCCGGACGAGCGGGTGCAGACCCTCGTGCGCGGAGTGACCCGTATCCATGTCGTCGAGGAGGCCCGGCATGTGCGCTACGCCCGCGAGGAGCTGCGCCGCCAGATGGTCACCGCGCCGCGCTGGGAGCGGGAGTTGACCCGGATCAGCTCCGGTGAGGCGGCCCGGGTGTTCTCCGTCGCCTTCGTCAATCCGGCGGTCTACGCCCAGGTCGGCCTGGACAGGCGCGAGGCCGTCGCCCAGGTCAGGGCCAGCGGCCACCGCCGCGAGGTGATGCAGTCCGGTGCCCGGCGGCTGACCGACTTCCTGGACGAGATCGGCGTACTGCGGGGTGTGGGCCGCAGGTTGTGGCGGAGCTCGGGCCTGCTGGCCTGAAGCGGGCGGCATGGACCCGGCAGACCCCGAGCACCTGTACGAGCCGACATCCGGGCCGGTTACGCTGCTGTTCATGAACGGCAGCGGCACCGCCCCAGCAGTACCCCGACCCGCCTACCGCAGGCTGAGCGTGGAGCAGCGCCGCAGCCAATTGCTCACCGCCGCGCTGGACCTGTTCGCACAGCGCGCGCCCGAGGACGTCTCCCTGGACGATGTCGCCCTTGCCGCCGGGGTCTCGCGGCCGCTCGTCTACCGTTACTTCCCCGGCGGCAAGCAGCAGTTGTACGAGGCCGCACTGCGCAGCGCGGCCGACATCCTGGAGCGCTGCTTCGCCGAGCCGGACACCGGGCCGCTCACCCAGCGGCTGTCCCGCGCGCTGGACCGGTACTTGGCGTTCGTCGATGAGCACGACGCCGGGTTCAGCGCACTGCTCCAGGGCGGCAGCGTCGTGGAGACCACCCGCACGACCGCGATCGTCGACGAGGTACGGCGGGCCGCGGCCGACCAGATCCTGCGGCATCTGGGCGAACCGGAGCCGGGCCTGCGGCTGCGGATGACCGTCCGGATGTGGATCACCGCGGTCGAGGCCGCCTCGCTGATCTGGCTCGACGAGGACAAGCAGCCGACCCTCGACGAGCTGCGGAACTGGCTGGTCGACCACTTCATCGCGCTGCTGACCGCGACCGCGGCCGGGGACCCGCAGACCGCCCGGGTGACCCGGGCGGCGCTGAAGCTGGAGACCTCCGACGGCCCGGCCGGCGATCTGGCCCGCCGCACCCTGCCCGTCGTGAGTGACGCCGCGCATCTGCTGTGAGCCGCCGCCGGACCGGGGCGGTGTGACACTGAGACCGTGAGAAGCGAGAACACCCTCTTCGTCGGCGGCCCGCTGGACGGCCGGGTCCTGCCCGTCCTGGTCGGCATGACCGGCCAGCCGCCCAAGACGTACGAGGTGCCGGTCCCGAACGACAACAACCGGCCGCCGACGGTCCATGTCTACCGCCGCGTCCCGGCACGGGTGAGCCGCCTGGGCCTCCCCAGCGGCTGGAAGTACGAGTACGACCCCGCCGGAAAACCCTCCACCGGCCCCAAGTGGCCTTGGCGAAAGCCCCGCTGACCACCAAAGACCCGCAGAGACTCACCGGCCGCCACCTCATCCCCGATCCCCCACCAGGGACAGCCGCGGCAACCACGTGAGGTGACGGGCCGGAGGGGGTGGGTTGCGGGACGTAAAGCGAAGCAGTCCCGCAACCCACCACCGGAGGCCCGTCACCGCCACCACGACACAGCCTGCGCCGCGGCGGCAACCCACAAAACACACCCTCCCCGCCGAAGGCGGGGAGAAAAGCACGGCGCCGCACCCACAAACGTGGGAAGGCAAGCCCCCGCCGCAGCCAAAAGCGTGGGAGAGACCGTTACCCCGTCAACGACGCCAGATAGGCGGCCGTCTTCTCCGGCTCATAGAAGAAGTTCTCGAAGTCGGACGGGTCGTTGAAGCCGTTGGCGAAGCGGTCGGCGACGGGCTGCAGCTGGCCGGCCGCGCCGATGAGGTTGAGGATGTGCTCCGGCGGCGGCGCCAGCATCGCGTTCGTCCACTTGGTGACGTGCTGGGCGGTGGTCCAGTAGCGCTCGAACGCGGTCCGCATCCAGTCCTCGTCGAAGGGCCGGTCACCGCGCTCGACGATGGAGGCGAGGTAGGAGGCGGCGCACTTGGACGCCGAGTTGGAGCCCTGGCCGGTGATCGGGTCGTTGGCGACCACGACATCCGCGACACCGAGCACCAGACCGCCGGAGGGCAGCCGGCCGACGGGGTTGCGCACGGTGGGGGCGTAGCGGCCGGCCAGCGTGCCGTTGGCGTCGGTCAGTTCGACCTTGGTGGCGCGGGCGTACTCCCAGGGCAGGAACTTCTCCATCAGTTCCAGCGTCGTGGCGAGGTGCTCGTCGGGGTCCTTGACGCCCTGGAAGACATCCAGCGGGCCGCCGGGTATGCCCTCCCAGAAGAGGATGTCGGCGCGGCCGGAGACCGTGTAGGTCGGCATGACGAACAGCTCGCCGACACCGGGCACCAGGTTGCAGCGCACCGCGTCGTAGTCGGGGTGCTCGGGGCGCGGGCCCAGACCGTGGACGTAGGCGACGGCCAGTGCGCGCTGCGGGGCGTCGTACGGGGAACGCTCCGGGTTCCGGCCGAACATGGACACCAGCTCGCCCTTGCCGGCCGAGACCAGCGTCAGGTCGTAGCGGCTCGCGAAGAAGTCGAGGTCGGAGACGGCCGCGCCGTGGATGACGAGCTGGCCGCCGCGCTGTGCGAAGGTCTCCATCCAGCCGGCCATCTTCACCCGCTGGTCGACGGACTGGGCGTAGCCGTCCAGCTTGCCGACCCAGTCGATGGCGCGCTGCGTGCCCTCGGGCGCCTCGTGGCTGCCGGGCGCGGCGACCGAGACACCGAGGCCCTCGATGCGCGGGGCCTGGTTCTCCCAGAAGTTGATCTGGAGGTCGCGCTCGTGCTGGAGCGCGGTGTGGAACATGCACTGCGTCGACATGACCCGGCCGGCACGGATCTCGTCGGCCGTGCGGTTGGACATGAGGGTGACCTCATAGCCCTGGGACTGGAGACCCAGGGCGAGCTGGAGACCGGACTGGCCGGCTCCGACGATGAGTATTTTCCGCATGGCGGGCTCTTCTCTATTACTGCTGGTGTTCGGAGGTGAGTGGGGGGAGGGGCGCGACCTTACGGGTCCGGTTACTCCGGCGCGGTCTCCAGGGCGTGGCCGACCAGCGCGAGCAGCGACTCGATCACCGTGGTCCGCTTCCGCGCATCCATGATCACTACGGGTACCTGCGGCGGCACGGTCAGCGCGTCGCGGACGTGCTCGACGGCGAAGGCCTCGGTCCCCTCGAAGTGGTTGACCGCGACGACGTACGGCAGTCCGCAGCTCTCGAAGTAGTCGAGCGCCGGAAAGCAGTCCTCCAGGCGGCGGGTGTCGGCCATCACGATCGCGCCGATCGCGCCGCGCACCAGGTCGTCCCACATGAACCAGAAGCGCTGCTGTCCGGGCGTGCCGAACAGGTACAGCACCAGTTCCTGGTCGAGGGTGATCCGCCCGAAGTCCATCGCGACCGTGGTCGTGGTCTTCTCCGGGGTGGCGGTCAGATCGTCCGTATCGGCGCTGGCCTGTGTCATCACCGCTTCGGTCTGGAGCGGGGTGATCTCCGAGACCGATCCGACGAACGTGGTCTTGCCGACACCGAAGCCGCCCGCCACCACGATCTTGGTGGCGATCGGCGCCCGCGAACGGTCCGTCTGCCAGCTCTGCAGCCCCGCGTCGGCGGCCGTGGCCGCCGGGTCGGCCTGACCCACGGAACCGGCGGTCGCCGTCGATCCGGCCGATATCGTGTCAGAGCCTGTGAAGTCCACTCAGCACCCTTTCGAGCAGCGCGCGGTCGGGCCGGCCGGAGCCGTGCCCGGTGCCGTAGACGCGAATCTTTCCCTGGTCGGCGAGGTCGCTGAGCAGCACACGGACCACGCCCAGCGGCATCTTGAGGAGCGCGGAGATCTCCGCGACCGAGCGCATCCGGCGGCACAGCTCGACGATCGCCCGCATCTCCGGCATCACCCGGTCACCCCAGCCGCCGGAGGTGAGCTCGCGCCGCTCCTCGGGCGCCTCCAGGGCGGCCACGAACGTCTCGACGAGCAGTACATGGCCGAACCGTGTCCGGCCGCCGGTGAGCGAGTACGGCCGCACGCGCGAGGGTTTCCGGTCCCCACGTACGGGGAGTTTTGGACTCTTACTCACTGGGCGCTCTCCATCGACTTGCGCAATTCGCTGCGGAGTTCGGGGGTGAGGACATGGCCGGCCCGGCCGACGAACAGCGCCATGTGGTAGGCGATGACGTTCATGTCGCAGTCCGGGGTGGCATGCACACCGAGCAGCGAACCGTCGCTGATCGACATGACGAACACGCTGCCCTCGTCCATCGTGATCATCGTCTGCTTGACCGACCCGCCGTCCATGAGCTTGGCGGCACCGTTGGTGAGACTGCCGAGCCCGGACACGATCGTGGCCAGATCCGCGCTGGATCCCCGCGGACCGTCAGTCCCCGGCTGTGCCGCCTCGTCCGCCCGGCCGGGGTCGGACGACAGCAGCAGCAGGCCGTCGGAGGAGACCACCGCGACCGAGCGGATACCTGGCACCTCGTCCACCAGGTTGGTCAGCAGCCAGTGCAGATTCTGTGCCTGGCTGCTCAGGCCTTGTCCGTAAGCAGTGGGCGCTTGCGCATTCAATCGCGTGCCTCCTCGACAACGTGGCTCTCTCCCGGGGCCCCCGCTCCGTCGGTGTCCGTCTGTGAGATGGTCTGCTCCGCCGTACTTTCCGCAATCTCGGCCTCGACTTCACGTCGGCCGACTCGCGCCCCCGCCTGAAAACCGCCGAGCCGGCGCCGCAGCGCCTCGGCGTTGGCCGCTCCGCTCTTGCGCGGGGCGGCGGGCGCCTGTTGCTGCGCCACGACCTTGGGCGTGCGCTTGGGCAGCCCCATCTCGGTCGTCCGCTGCTTCCCCGCGGGCGGGGCGGCAGCGGTCTGTGGGTCGGCCGGTGTGCCGGCCGGGGACGCGTCGGCCGGTGCCGCCGCCGCGTCCGTGGGTGCCGCGTCCGTCCCTGCGTGCGTGTGCTGGTCCGGACCGATGGCGTACGGATCGGACGCGGGCGCGCCGGACGTGTCGGGCCCGGAGGCCGGGGCCTCATGGCGGCCGGTGTCCGCGGGCGCCGGGTCCCCGGCCGGGAGCGGCTCCTCCTCGGGCCGCACATGCTCGCCGCTGCCGCTGGTGGTCGCGCCGTACGGGCCGGGCGACCGCGGGCCGTACGGGCTCGGTTCGGACGCGGCGTACGTGGTGGGACCGGACGGCTGCTGCGCGGCGGGCGCCGGTGCCGGTTCGGCCGGGGCGCCGAGCCCGGCGGCGTCGATCGCGCGTTCCGCGGCGACGACGAACGGGTCGGCGGCGGGCGTCGGGTCCGCGTCCGGGGTGCCCTCCGGGCTGCTGCCCGGTACGGCGTCGTGACCGTCGGAGCGCTCGACGGTCCGGGGGGTGTCCTGGGCCGGGACCGCGGCGGGGGCCGCCGCGCCGTCCACCGCGGCCGGTTCGGCCCGCGACGCCCGCGACGGCAGCGCGTTGGAGTTCGCCTCGGCGACCGAACCGGGCAGGCTCGGGGTGTGCGTCACGTCCTGGGACGCGGTGGCCGAGGAGGCCGTCGGAGCCGGGCGGGTGGGCAGGATCGAGCCGGGCAGCACGATGACGGCGGTGACGCCGCCCTGCTTGGCGTCCCGCAGCTGGACCCGGACACCGTGCCGGGCGGCCAGCCGCACCACGACGTACAGCCCGAGGCCCAGCGCCTCGTCGACGGTCTCCGAGGAGGAGGCGGCGTCGACGTCCGCCAGCCGCTCGTTGAGCTCGGCCATCCGCTCCGAGGTCATCCCTATGCCCTCGTCCTGGACCGAGAGCATGACCTCGCCGCTCTCCAGCAGCCAGCCGGACAGCTCCACATGGGCGTTCGGCGGCGAGAACGCGGTGGCGTTCTCCAGGAGTTCGGCGACCAGGTGGCTGAGGTCGTCCGCGGCGAACCCGGCGACCTGGGAGTGCGGCGGCAGCGACTGGATGCGCACCCGCTCGTACCGCTCGATCTCACTGATCGCGGCGCGCAGCACGTCCAGCAGCGGCACCGGGCCCTGGTGGTTGGTGCTGTGCTGTTCCGCGCCCGCGAGGACGAGGAGGTTCTCGCTGTTGCGGCGCATCCGCGCGGCGAAGTGGTCCAGCTTGAAGAGGGTTTCCAGCCGCTCCGGGTCCTGCTCGCTCTCCTCCAGCGACTCGATGACGTTGAGCTGGCGCTCCACGAGACCGAGGGTGCGCAGCGAGAGGTTGACGAACCGGCCGTGCACACCGTTGTGCAGGGCGGCCAGCCGCTCGGTGAGATCGGCGATCTCCTCCTTGAGCGTCTCGCCCTGCTCCTGGAGCACCTCGCGCTCGGCGACCAGCCGCTGCCGCCCGCCGATCAGCCGCTTGCGCTCGCCCTCCAGTTCGGTGGTGCGCCGCGCGAGCTCGCCGACCTGGGCGTGCAGCGCGTTGACGGACCGTACGGCGGCGGCGAATTCGTCGTTGCGGCCCTTGTAGGTGATGGGCTCCTCGTGCGCGGGGTCCGCGGCCACCCGCTTGGCGCCGATCCGCAGCGCCGCGAGCGGCTGGGTCAGGGAGCGGGCGGCCCAGACGCCGGCACCGACGGCCAGCAGCAGGCACAGCGCTTCCAGACCGATGCGGATCTCCAGCTCCGTCACCTCGTCGTCGCGCAGCGCGCCGAGCCGCTGGATGTCGGCGGTGGCCATGGCGGATTCGACGCCCCGCATCAGTCCGATGCGGGTGGTGAGGGTGCTCTGGACCCGCTGGCGGCTGAGCCGCAAGTCGGCGGCGTCCAGACGGGGCTGGTCGGTCAGCCGGGTCAGATAGCGCTCGGCGGTGTTGACCTCCGCGCCGTTGACGGTGCGGTCGTAACGGTCCTGGGCGGCCTGGCCCGCGGTCTGCCGGAAGTCGCCCAGCGCGCCCTGTTCCCGGAGGTGAGCGACCTGGGCAAGGGTGGTGAGCCGGGGCTGGCTGCCGCCCGCGGTGAGCCCGGCGAGCAGCAGGGCACGGGTGCCCGCGGCCTGTTCGGCGGCGCGGCCGAGGGCGGGCAGCGCGCGGGTGTCGGCGTCGGCGGAGTCCGCGCGGGCCGGCAGTCCGCGGGCGATGTCGTCGCTGATCGCACCGAGTGCCTGGAGGGCCTCGGTGTAGGCGTTATAGGTCTGCTCGGCCGATCCGGGCCCCGACAGCGCCTTTTGGCGGGTTTGCGGCAGTGCGGCCAACAGCTTGGCGGCGGTCCGGTAGACGGCGGTGTCGCCCGAGGCGTCCTGGGCCTCGGAGCGCAGCTCGTCGATCTGCCGGTCCACACGGGCACGCTGGGGCCGGGCGGCCGCGGCGCCGTCGGTTCCGGTGGCGCCCGTCCCCGCGGCGGTACGGCTGCCGCGTCCGGTGGCGGCATACGCGGTCATGCCGTCGCGTTCATCGGCGAGGGAGTGCGCGAGCGCGATGGCGCGGGCGTTCAGCTCGGCGAGATCGACCAGTTGCTGGCCGGTGTTGGCGTGGTCGGCGGTCGCCGCCAGGCCGGGGGCGCCGGCGCCGATGACGGCGGCGGCCACCACGGCCACCGCCCCGACCAGCCTGTTGCGCACTCGCGCGGGACGCCGTCCCGTGGGCTCCTCACCACTGCCCGTCGTGTCCGGGCCCTTGCCAGGAGCCGAGCCCGTGCCCGGTCCCGGGATCGAACCGGCCGGTGAACCCGGCTTCCCTGCGCCGCCTCGAAGCCGCATCTTCCGCACCGCTGCTCGCATTCCTGTCTCGCCTGCTCACGCCCTATGGCGTCGCGGACCCGGCTCGCTTCTCCGCTCGCGGAGCGGACCTGCGCGAGGACCGCAGCAGCGCACACTTCCGCGAAGGGAAACAGCCCGGCTCTGCGCGTCGCGACGAATGTCCTGACCTCACCCCAATGATCCGGGCAACGACCATTCCACCGGCGCCGCGCAGTGGCTCGGCAACACATGCCCGGCCACCTGAAGGAGTGAACATCACTAGGAGTTTGACCATCAACTTCCGTGCACCCTTGATTTCGGCGGCAACCTCACGCAACCCCCGAACGGGTTTGGAGATGCGTCCCGGTCCTGGAAAGATGCGCGCCCGCATGCCGCCGGCCCGCCGGTCCGTACCCTCGGTAAGCCTCCCGGCCGGCCGGCGCCGACGCCGCCGCGGGCCCCCGACGACCAGGGCAGAACCACCGCCTCCGGCAGACTTCCGGGTATGCACATCGCACTCGCCACCGAGCCGGGCGATCCCCAACGCCCAAACGAGGACTATGCATCGGTAGCCCTGCCGGCCTCCGGTCAGGGCGGAGCTCTGGTCCTGCTGGACGGCGTGACGCCGCCGGAAGAGGACCACGGCTGTGCGCACGGGGTGCCGTGGTTCACCGCGCGGCTCGGTGGCGCAATGCTCGAACTGTCTGTTTCACACCGGGATATGACGCTCCCTGAGGCTCTCGCCGCGGCCATCTCCCGGACAGCCGACGGCCACCGGGAAACCTGTGACCTTTCTCACGTCCGCACTCCGCAGGCAACCGTGATCGCCGCGCGGTGGTCCGGGGTCACCGTGGAGTACCTCGTCCTGTCCGATTCGGTGCTCCTCCTGGAGCGGGCGGACGGCTCGGTCGATCCGGTGCTCGACTCCCGGCTGGACGAACTGCCGCCCGCGGTCCGGGACCTGCGGGCCGCCGTACGGGGGCTGCCCCGGGGCTCGGCGGAACGGGCCGCGGCGGGGCGGGAGTACGGCCGCGCGGTCGAGGCGCTGCGCAATGCGGAGGGCGGCTTCTTCACCGCGGCCGCCGATCCGGCGGTCGCCGCCCGCGCGGTGACCGGCAGCACCCCGCGCGCCGGTCTCCGCTCCCTGACCGCCCTCAGCGACGGCGCCGGCCGCTGGGTCGAGGTCTTCCGGGAGGGTTCCTGGGCGGACTGTGTGGCCCTGGTGTCCCGGCAGGGTCCTCAGGCGCTGATCGACCGGGTGCGGGCCGCGGAGGCGGCGGACCCGGCGGGCGCGGCGTTTGCGCGCGGGAAGGCGCGGGACGACGCGGCGGTGATTTTTGTGGCGCCGTGACAATCACCGGCGGGCGGGTTTCCTTTCCCGTCGTGAGGGAACGGCCCCGCGACGGTACGGCCCGGCGGCGGCCGCCACGGCTGTGGCCAGGGGGTTTCCGTGATGCCCCGCCGCTCTTGCGGGGCTGACGCGGGGCCCGGTGCCGAGGCCCGCTATGCCTCGTCGCCCTCCTGCTCCGCGTTCAGCCGGTGCAGCAGTCGGGCGAGTTCGGCGACCTCGCCGCGGTCCCAGGAGGCGAGGCGGCGGGCGTACTGGGCGCGGCGGCCGGTACGGACGCGGGTGAAGCGTTCGCGGCCCTCGTCGGTGATGCGGACCAGGACCGCGCGGCCGTCCGCCGGGTCCGGTTCGCGGGCGACGAGTCCGAGCTTCTCCAGGGCGTGCAGCTGGCGGCTCATCGTGGCCTTGCCGACCCCGAAGTAGCCGGCGAGGTCGGTGGCGCGCTGGGAGCCGGCATCGGCCAGCCGCACAAGGAGGCCGTATGCGGCGGGCTCCAGATCGGGATGCACCTCTCGTGCCAATTCGCCGGAAGAGGCACGGGCCCGGCGGAGAAACACCGCCAATTCACGTTCCAGGGCGAGGAATACGTGGTCCACACCAGTCGGCTCGCCGTCCGCCGTCGTCCCGTCGGCTCCGGTGTTGTGCACGTCAGCGCCCATTCCCGCGTTTCCTCACCTGAAAGTTTCTGCCATCGGCGGCCGAAGCCGCAGCTCCGCCAGTATTTCGCAGGATTAGACCAACGGCAGCCCAGTGCCCCCCTTTTGTCACGTCGGTCTACGCGCGTACCGTGATTTCTGGCATGGCCATACCAAGCAGCCCCGGGCATCCGCCGCGCGCCGTGCACCTCGCACCTCGGTGTCCGCACGCTGCGCCATGCCGTCAGCTCCTCCCCCCGCTCCTCCCCCCTCAGGTCATCCCCCGAGATCTTCGGAGGCACGTATGTCCGTGCTCAGATCCGGCTCCCCCCACCGCCCCGCACGCTCCCTCGCGACCGTGGCCGGGATCCTGCTCGCCCTCGTCTCCCTCCTCCTCGGCCTGCCGGGCACCGCCGGCGCCGCGGCCATGAAGCGCGCACCGGAACCCACCCACCCCGGTCAGGACTGGGCCGGTTCCCAGATCGCCCGGCACGAGGGCACGGCGGCCGGCGGCGCACCGCCGGCCGCCTCGCTCGCCTCCGTCGAAGGGGTGGACGTCAGCAGCCACAACGGCAATGTCGCCTGGTCGACCCTCTGGAACAGCGGCGTCCGCTTCGCCTATGTCAAGGCGACGGAGTCCACCAGCTACACCAACCCGTACTTCGCGCAGCAGTACAACGGCTCCTACAACGCCGGGATGATCCGCGGCGCCTACCACTTCGCCACCCCCAACACCTCCAGCGGCGCCGCCCAGGCCAAGTACTTCGTCGACCACGGGGGCGGCTGGTCCAAGGACGGCAAGACCCTGCCCGGCGCGCTCGACATGGAGTACAACCCCTACGGCGCGACCTGTTACGGGCTGAGCGCGGCCGGCCTGGTCAACTGGATGAAGGACTGGTTCGCCACCTACAAGGCGCGTACCGGCCGGGACGCCGTCCTCTACACCTCCACCAGCTGGTGGAAGCAGTGCACCGGCAACTCCGCCGCCTTCGGCGCCGTCAACCCGCTGTGGATCCCGCGCTACGGCTCCTCGGTCGGTGAACTCCCGGCCGGCTGGGGCTTCCACACCGTCTGGCAGTACACCTCGACCGGCCCGACGGTCGGTGACCACAACCGCTTCAACGGCTCGATGGACCGGCTCCGGGCGCTGGCGAACGGCTGAGGAGGCTCCCCCGGGAGCGGCCTGTGCTCTCCTGCGAGCGCACAGGCCGCTCCCCGCACCGCAACCATCAACGGAGGATGCCCCGCGGCGATCGGCCACCTCCCCGAGAGCGGCGCCGGTTCAGGCGCTGAGCGGGGTGACCTCCGGCGCCGCCCCGTTCGACGCCGGCGTCAGTGCCAGCTCCAGCACCTGGCGGACATCGGCGACCGGGTGGACCTCCAGGGATTCGAGAATCTCGGCCGGCACATCGTCCAGGTCCGGTTCGTTGCGCCTGGGGATGATGACGGTGCCGATGCCGGCCCGGTGCGCCGCCAGCAGCTTCTGCTTGACGCCGCCGATCGGCAGCACCCGCCCGGTCAGCGAGACCTCACCGGTCATCGCCACATCCGGCCGGACCTGCCGGCCCGACAGCAGCGAGGCCAGCGCCGTCGTCATCGTCACGCCCGCGCTCGGCCCGTCCTTGGGGACCGCGCCCGCCGGTACGTGCAGATGCACTCCGCGCTCCTTCAGGTCGGCGACCGGGAGCTCCAGTTCCGCGCCGTGGGAGCGCAGGAACGACAGCGCGATATGCGCCGACTCCTTCATCACGTCACCGAGCTGGCCGGTCAGCTGGAGCCCGGACGCACCGGTCTCCGGATCGGCGAGCGAGGCCTCCACATAGAGCACATCGCCGCCGGCGCCGGTGACCGCGAGGCCGGTGACCACACCGGGCACCGCGGTGCGCCGCCCGGCCGGGTCCTGGGCCGACTCGGGAGTGTGGTGCGGCCGCCCGATCAGCGGGCGCAGCTGGTCCACTCCGACCGTGAACGGCAGCTCCCGCTCCCCCAGTTCGTGCTGTGCGGCGACCTTGCGCAGCAGCCTGGCGACCGTGCGCTCCAGATTCCGGACGCCCGCCTCGCGGGTGTACTCGCCCGCCATCTTGCGCAGCGTCTCGTCCTCCAGGGTCACCTCGCCGGACTCCAGACCGGCCCGCTCCATCTGGCGCGGCAGCAGATGGTCCCGGGCGATGACCACCTTCTCGTCCTCCGTGTAGCCGTCCAGCCGGACCAGCTCCATACGGTCCAGCAGCGGCTCGGGGATGGCTTCGAGGACATTGGCGGTGGCCAGGAAGACCACATCGCTGAGGTCGAGTTCGACCTCCAGGTAGTGGTCGCGGAAGGTGTGGTTCTGTGCCGGGTCCAGGACCTCCAGGAGGGCGGCGGCCGGGTCGCCCCGGAAGTCGGAGCCCACCTTGTCGATCTCGTCGAGCAGCACGACCGGGTTCATCGACCCGGCCTCCTTGATGGCCCGGACGATCCGGCCGGGCAGCGCGCCGACGTACGTACGGCGGTGGCCGCGGATCTCCGCCTCGTCCCGGACACCTCCGAGTGCGACCCGGACGAACGTGCGGCCCATGGCCCGCGCCACGGACTCGCCGAGCGAGGTCTTGCCGACACCGGGCGGCCCGACGAGCGCCAGCACGGCCCCGCCCGCCCGTCGCCCACCGCCGCCCTTGCCCGCATCGCTGCGCGATGCCCCCTTCGATGACCCGCCGACGAGGCCGAGGCCCCGCTCGGCCCGCCGCTTGCGGACGGCCAGGTATTCGGTGATCCGCTCCTTGACGTCCTCCAGGCCGGCATGGTCGGCGTCCAGGATCGCCTTGGCGCCGGCGATGTCGTAGGCGTCCTCGGTCCTCTCGTTCCACGGCAGTTCGAGGACGGTGTCCAGCCAGGTGCGGATCCAGGAGCCCTCGGGGCTCTGGTCGCTGGACCGCTCCAGCTTGTCGACCTCCTTGAGGGCGGCCTTGCGGACGTCCTCGGGCAGGTCGGCGGCCTCGACCCGGGCCCGGTAGTCGTCGCCCTCGTCCTCCGGATCGCCGTTGAGTCCGGCGAGTTCCTTGCGGACCGCCTCCAGCTGCCGCCGCAGCAGGAACTCCCGCTGCTGCTTGTCGACGCCTTCCTGGACGTCCTTGGCGATGGACTCGGCGACGTCCTGCTCGGCGAGGTGCTCGCGCAACGCCTCGGTGGCGGACTTCAGCCGTGCGACCGGGTCGACGGTCTCCAGCAGCTGGACCTTCTGTTCGGTGGTCAGGAACGGCGAATAGCCGGAGTTGTCGGCGAGCGTCGGCACGTCCTCGATCTGCTGGACGCGGTCGACGACCTGCCAGGCGCCGCGCTTGCGCAGCCAGCTGGTGGCCAGCGCCTTGTATTCCGTGACGAGTTCGGCCACCGCGCCGGGCAGGGGGTCGGGGACCGTCTCCTCGACGGTCGTGCCCTCCACCCAGAGGGCGGCTCCGGGCCCGGTCGTGCCGGAACCGATCCGTACCCGGCCCAGGCCCCGGATCAGCGCACCGGGATCGCCGTCGGACAGCCGCCCGACCTGCTCGATCCGCCCGAGCGTGCCGATCGCGGCGTACTTCCCGTCGGTGCGGGGCACAAGCAGCACCCGCGGTTTGTTACCCGAGGAGGCGGCGGCCTGTGCGGCCTCCACCGCTGCCCGTACGTCCGCGTCGGACAGGTCCAGAGGCACCACCATGCCGGGGAGCACGACCTCGTCATCGAGGGGCAGCACGGGCAGAGTGAGCGAGGTGGACGTCGAAGCCATGATCTCCCCTTCGGCAAGCAAGTTGAGCTTTACTCACTCAATGCCGCTGGGGCGGGGGATGTTCCCCCGGGTGCGTTCGCTGTGAGCGATCAGGGGAGTTGCCGCCGCCGGGCCGGGCCCGCGGCGATCCGGGGGACACGACCGGCCGCGCACCCGTTCATCAACGACGGTCCGGCGGCGGAGCGAGCCGGACCGCGGGGCCCGCTACCAGTGTGCGGGGCGGGTCAGGTTCTGCGGCAGCTCGGTGGCGGCGTCACCCTTGGCCGCGTTGAGCTGTGCCTGGGTGAGGAAGAGGGCGCCGGTGAGATCGGCGCCGGAGAGGTCGGCGGCGCGCAGATCGGCACCGATCAGGTCCGCGGTGCGCAGATCGGCGCACTTGAGGTCGGCGGCGATCAGGTAGGCCCCACGGAGGTTGGCGCCCCGGAGGTCGGCGCCCTTGAGGCGGGCTCCCATGAGGTCGGCGCCCCGGCGCTCCTTCTTACGGCCCGGGATCCCGGCCCGTACGAGTTCGCTGGTGCGCAGCAGGAGGGCGTTGACCTCGCCCCGGTGGGCGGGCACGTCCAGCTCCGTGAGCTCCTCGGCGCTGCCGCGGGTGAGGCGTTCGGTCTTCTCCAGGGCGGCGCGCAGCTCGGCGTGGACCGGGCGGGCCGCCGGCCGGGTCAGCGCCTCGGCCAGGTACCAGAGGAGTTCGTGCAGCTGCCGCATGACGGGGAAGACGTCGAACATCTGCCGGGCGGTCCCCGGGGCCTGCCGCCAGTCCTGTCCACCGAAGGTGACCTGGGAGACCTTCTGCCCGGCGCCGAAGCAGTCGAAGACGGTACAGCCGGTGAAACCGCGCGGGCGCAGCTCGCTGTGGATGCCGCAGCGGAAGTCCGTCCGCAGGTTCGGGCAGGGCCGGCCGGCGTCCTTGTCGATCGCGAAGTCCGCGGAGGCCGCGAACGGCAGCGCGACACAGCACAGCCCGAAGCAGCTGCCGCAGTCGGACTGCAGGCCGAGTTCCCTGACGTCCGGAATCGATGGCTTGCGTTCTGGGGACAAGGTGCGTGTACTCCTGCGGCCGGCGGGCACCGCACGAGCCGTGCCCGGAAGGGACCGTCATTCTCCCAGCCGGCACAGGGCCGCCGCGCCCGGCCGGTTCCGCTCGCTGCGGCGGGGATCCGTCGGGCACTCACCCGGCGTTGTCAGTGATCGCCTCCAGGGCCTGTCTTCCCGATCAGGCCGGATCAGGGAGTGTCGGCCCGGCGGACCTCGCCGCGGCGGAGGTGTATCCGGTGCTCGCCTGGGAGCGGGGTGAGCCACTGGACCATCTCAGCGCGCACCACGAGCTGTTGCGGCCGTTCTTCCGCGCGGCGGCGGATGAGGGGGACGGCATTCTCATGTGGCTCGGACAGCGGCGGACGGCCCGTGCAGATCCGTGCGAAAGGCCCGTCGCCACCGTCCTCACGCCCCGTCATGACTGCTACCTTCACGGCATGTTGCAGCGGATGTCCGGAGTTTTCATCGGCGCATTCTTCGGGACGGTCTTCGTGGTCGCCAACGCCCACGACCCGCTGAATCCGGCGATCGGTATCGCCCTCCGGGTGCTCGCGGTGCTCACCTTCGCCGGGCTGCTCACGCTCGCGCTGCTGGCGGGACGCCGCGGCGGGCCCGCGCCGGACGATGCCGAGGCACCTCAGGCGGACTGGTTCCGGGGGAAGTTCGCGTTCGTCGTGGGCGCCGAGGCGGTGCTGCTGATCGGCGGCAATCTCGCGCTGCGGGCGGCTGGCGCCCCCGAGCAGACCGCCGTGGCCTGGATCGCGCTGATCGTCGGTCTGCACTTCGTCGCGCTGATGGCGGTCTGGAAGCGGCGCAGCATCGCCGTCCCCGGCGCCACGCTGACCGCGCTCGGCGCGACCGGCCTGGGGATGGCGGCCACCTCCGCCGTGGCATGGGTGCCGTTCGTCAGCGGAGTGCTCTCCGGTGTGGCGCTCCTGGGCGGCTGCGCCTACGCGATCACCCACACCTACCGGTCGACGGCGCGGCCGTAGTTCCTGCCGTCCGGACCTGCCGCGTCCCGGGACGCCCGGCCGCCTGACGCTCAGTACGTCCGCGCGCCCCGCAGGGCGGGATGGCCCAGATCGCCGAGGAGCGGCGCGGCTGCGGCACGGTGGTGGCGCCAGCGGCGCAGCAGCGGCCAGCTCGCCACGCCCAGGGCGAGCGAGAGGAGATGCCCCCAGTCGCTCAGCGGGTCGACGTAAGCGAGCAGATCCGTCAGGGCCACATAGGCGACGCCGGCCAGCAGCGGCCACCGCGACCAGGCGGGCAGCAGGCCGGCGAGGGCTCCGGTGCAGGTCATCACGCCGAAGCTGATGCCGTAGTCGAGGCGGTGCAGCGAGCTCTCCGGCAGCCGGCCGGCGGCGACCGAGAAGGCGACGGGCAGTTCGGTGGCGAGGGTGGCGAGCACATGGCCGCCGAAGAAGACCGCGACGGCGCGCAGCGCGCCGATCCGCCGCTCCAGCGCCGTCAGAACGAAGAGGAAGGCGACGGCGTACGCGGAGGCCATCCCGCCGGCGATCCACAGGGCGCTGGCGATCAGCACCAGCAGCGGGGCCTGGGCGAGATGGACGACATCGGTGCTGGAGCCGCGCAGCAGTTCGGAGACCAGCCCCGGGTCGGCGTACTCGGCGAAGAGCGAAGTGGCCGCGAGGAGCACGGCGTAACCGAAGGTGAAGGGGGTGCCGAGGGGGGTGGGGAGCAGCCTCCAGGGCCGCCAACGCACCGCCGCACCAGGGGCGTTCGGCCCTTCCGCAACGGCGCGGGCCGCGGCCGCCCGGCCCCCGCGCTGCCGGGGGATGCCGGCCAGCAGGCCCGGCGTCCCGCCCGGACCGGTGTCCGGCCCCGGCGCGGCGGCCGGTTCACGACCGGTCCGTATCCTCTCGGCGGTTCCCAGCCAGCTCACAGTCCGAGGCCCCTTCCGTCCTGGCGCATCCGGTGAGCCACGCCCGTGTCCCTCGGCCGTGAATCTCTGCCCTGCTCTACGTCCCGGACCACCCTGCACGCTCAACCCATGAAGAACCTGTGAGAGTGATATCTGTCACATGAGGCAACCGCCGACAGACACTTCACGTCCGGGCTACCGGCGGCGAATACCGCCCAAAAGCGACCACCCGAGCGACACCTGAGCGACCACTCCAAAGCGTTGGACCGGCGCACCCCGTATTGGCCACCATGACGTCATGGCTCCCGTGACACCGCCCCACCAGGCAACGGCCGTCGCCCCCGAGGCCCCGCGCACGCTCGACCGCCGCGAGGGCGCGTACGGCGAGGTGGTGCTGCGGCAACGGGTCGGACCCCCCGCGGCCCCCGGGACCGACGGCTCCGGCACCCCCGAGGCGCCGGTGATCTACGAGATCATCGCCAACGGCTGCTTCCTGATGGACACCTCCGACGGCCGGTCCGAACGACTGCTGATCGACGCCGCGCTGGACGCGCTGCCGGCCGGCCGCACCCGCCCCTCCGTGCTGATCGGCGGCCTCGGCGTCGGCTTCTCCCTGGCCCGTGCGGCCCAGCAGCCACGCTGGGGCCGGATCGTCGTCGTCGAGCGCGAGGAGGCGGTCATCGACTGGCACCGCACGGGCCCGCTGTCGGCCGTCTCGGCGGCCGCGCTGGCCGATCCACGCAGCGAGATCCTGCACACCGACCTGGTCGCCCATCTGCGGACGGAAGCGGACCAGGACACCTATGACGCCCTGTGCCTGGACATCGACAACGGCCCCGACTGGACCGTCACCGAGGACAACGACAGCCTCTACTCCCCCGACGGGCTCGCCGCCTGCCGCGACCGCCTGACCCCCGGCGGAGTGCTCGCCGTCTGGTCCGCACAACCCTCGCCGGCCTTCGAGGACGCACTGCGAAATGCCGGTTTCAGCGGGGTACATACGGAAGAGATCCCCGTTGTCCGAGGCGTCCCCGACGCGGTCCATCTCGCGCGGAAGGGCGCGTAGCCGACAGTCACACCATGCCCGTACGCTGCTGCCCAGCAATACGCGACCACGCAGGGGACATGCAGGGGCGGGCGATGGACCAGACTCAGACAACGCAGGGCGGCGCCGCCGCGGCCACGCCGGGAGCCCAGCGCCGGGTCCTGGTCGTGGAGGACGACCCGACGATCGTCGAGGCCATTGCGGCCCGGCTGCGCGCCGAGGGCTTCCAGGTGCAGACGGCCACCGACGGCCCGGCCGCCGTGGACACCGCCGAGGCCTGGCAGCCCGATCTGCTGGTCCTCGATGTGATGCTGCCGGGCTTCGACGGCCTGGAGGTGTGCCGCCGGGTCCAGGCGCAGCGCCCGGTGCCGGTGATGATGCTCACCGCCCGGGACGACGAGACCGACATGCTGGTGGGCCTCGGCGTCGGCGCCGACGACTACATGACCAAGCCGTTCTCGATGCGGGAGCTGGCCGCCCGGGTGCATGTCCTGCTGCGCCGGGTCGAGCGCGCCGCACTGGCCGCGCACACCCCCCGCAGCGGCATCCTCCGGCTGGGTGAGCTGGAGGTCGACCACGCCCAGCGCCGGGTCCGGGTGCGCGGCGCGGACGTCCATCTGACGCCCACCGAGTTCGATCTGCTGGTCTGCCTGGCGAACACCCCGCGCGCGGTGCTCTCCCGTGAGCAGCTGCTGGCCGAGGTGTGGGACTGGGCGGACGCCTCCGGGACCCGTACGGTCGACAGCCACATCAAGGCGCTGCGCCGCAAGATCGGCGCCGAGCGGATCCGCACGGTCCACGGCGTCGGGTACGCCCTGGAGACCCCGTCCGCATGACGCGGTGGCCACGCACCCCCCTGCGCGAGCTGTGGCAGCGGGTCTGGGAGGGCCTGCGCCCGCTGGACCCGTACCGCTCGGTCAAGGCCGCGCTCGGGGCACTGGTCAGCGTCTCGGTGATCATCACCACACTGCTGGTGTTCGTCGCGATGCACTCGGCGACCGAGCTGCGGGTGATCACGATCTTCTCGATCATCGCCTCGCTGCTGATCACCCAGTTCGTGGCCAACAGCCTGACCGCCCCGCTCGACGAGATGACGGACGTCACCCGGTCGATGGCGCACGGTAACTACAGCCGCCGGGTCCGCTCGGAGCGCCGTGACGAGTTCGGCGACCTGGCGAACGCCTTCAACCGGATGGCGGCCGATCTGGAAGCGGTGGACACCCACCGCAAGGAACTGGTCGCCAATGTCTCGCACGAGCTGCGCACCCCCATCGCCGCGCTCCGTGCCGTCCTGGAGAACGTCGTCGACGGCGTCTGCGAGCCGGACCCGGAGACCATGCGCACGGCGCTGAAGCAGACCGAGCGGCTGGGCCGCCTGGTCGAGCACCTCCTGGACCTGTCCCGGCTGGACAACGGCGTGGTGCCGCTGCACTCCCGCCGCTTCGAGGTCTGGCCGTATCTGTCCGGGGTGCTCAAGGAGGCCAACATGAGCCGGGGCGCCGCCACGCTGTCGGGGCTGTCAGGGGTTGCCGGCTCCGGCACCCACACCCGCACGGACGTCCATCTGCACCTCGATGTCTCGCCGCCGGAGCTGACCGCGCACGCGGACGCCGAGCGGCTGCACCAGGTCGTCGCCAATCTCATCGACAACGCGATCAAGCACAGCCCCCGGCACGGCCGGGTCACGGTGCACGCACGGCGGGGCGAGGGGCCGCAGAGCCTGGTGCTGGAGGTGCAGGACGAGGGCCCCGGCATCCCCGAGGCGGAGCGCTACCGGGTCTTCGAGCGGTTCAACCGCGGCGGTCCGGCCCCCTCGGGCCCCGGCACCGACGGCGGTACGGGCCTGGGCCTGGCGATCGCGCGCTGGGCGGTGGACCTGCACGGCGGACGCATCGGCGTGGCCGAGTCGCCGCGCGGCTGCCGGATCCGGGTCACCCTTCCGGGGCTGGAGTCAGCTCGAAGCTGACGGCCACTGACGTAGGGTCGATGGTGGAAACACTCCGCAGCGGGTGTGGTGGCGATCACTCGTACCCGCACAGAGGCAAACTTCGTGTGTTTCCCGCCAAGTCATGCCCTGAAACCCGACCGGGAATGTGACGTACGCGACGAGTACCCCTCCCGGCCTGCACCAAGGGTCACAACAGGCGTAGCCTTTATTCCCGCTGTCCACCACCTTAGGAAGCGGAAGAGGGCGGTTGCCGCCGTGTCGCTACAGTCCCCCAACAGCTCGAGCATCTCGACCGACCACGAGGGGCAGGGGAAGAACCCTGCTGCCGCGTTCGGTCCCAATGAGTGGCTCGTCGACGAGATCTACCAGCAGTACCTCCAGGACCCGAACTCGGTAGACCGAGCCTGGTGGGACTTCTTCGCCGACTACAAGCCGGGCGGTGCCACCGCGCCGAGCCAGCCGGCGGAGGGCCCCGGTGCGAGCACCGGCTCCGCGGCCGCCCCGGCGCAGGCGTCCGCGCCCGCAGCGGAGCCGAAGCCGGCCTCCGCCGAGCCGGCCACCCCGGCGAAGCCGGCTGCGAGCGCTCCGGCACCGGCCAAGGCCGCTCCGGCCAAGGCTCCGGCGAAGGCGGCTCCGGCCAAGCCCGCCGCGAAGCCGGCCGCCGAGGAGGGCCAGGCCCCCGGCGGTCCCGAGTTCATCCCCCTGCGCGGCCCCTCGGCCGCGGTGGCGAAGAACATGAACGCCTCCCTGGAGCTGCCGACGGCCACGTCCGTCCGCGCGGTCCCGGTGAAGCTGCTCTTCGACAACCGCATCGTGATCAACAACCACCTCAAGCGCGCCCGCGGTGGGAAGGTCTCCTTCACCCACCTCATCGGGTACGCGATGGTGCAGGCCCTCAAGGCCATGCCGTCGATGAACTACTCCTTCGCGGAGAAGGACGGCAAGCCGACGCTGGTCAAGCCCGAGCACGTCAACCTCGGTCTGGCCATCGACCTGGTGAAGCCGAACGGCGACCGCCAGCTCGTCGTCGCCGCCATCAAGAAGGCCGAGACGCTGACCTTCTTCGAGTTCTGGCAGGCCTACGAGGACATCGTCCGCCGGGCCCGTGACAACAAGCTGACGATGGACGACTTCACCGGAGTCACCGCGTCGCTGACGAACCCCGGCGGCATCGGCACCGTCCACTCCGTGCCGCGTCTGATGCCCGGCCAGTCCATGATCATGGGCGTCGGCGCGATGGACTACCCCGCGGAGTTCCAGGGCACCTCCCAGGACGCCCTGAACAAGCTGGGTGTCTCCAAGGTCATGACGCTGACCAGCACCTATGACCACCGGGTGATCCAGGGCGCCGCCTCCGGCGAGTTCCTGCGCATCATGAGCCAGCTGCTGCTCGGCGAGAACGAATTCTTCGACGACATCTTCAAGTCGCTGCGGATTCCCTACGAGCCCGTCCGCTGGCTGCGGGACATCGACGTCTCCCACGACGACGATGTCACCAAGGCCGCCCGGGTCTTCGAGCTGATCCACTCCTACCGGGTCCGCGGCCACGTCATGGCCGACACCGACCCGCTGGAGTACCACCAGCGCAAGCACCCCGACCTCGACATCACCGAGCACGGCCTCACCCTGTGGGACCTGGAGCGCGAGTTCGCGGTCGGCGGCTTCTCCGGCAAGTCCATGATGAAGCTGCGCGAGATCCTGGGCGTGCTGCGTGACTCGTACTGCCGCACCACCGGCATCGAGTTCATGCACATCCAGGACCCCAAGCAGCGCAAGTGGATCCAGGACCGGGTCGAGCGCTCGCACAAGTCGCCCGAGCGCGAGGAGCAGCTGCGCATCCTGCGCCGGCTGAACTCCGCCGAGGCGTTCGAGACGTTCCTGCAGACCAAGTACGTCGGCCAGAAGCGCTTCTCGCTGGAGGGCGGCGAGTCCGTCATCCCGCTGCTGGACGCGGTCATCGACTCCGCGGCCGAGTCGCGCCTCGACGAGGTCGTCATCGGCATGGCCCACCGCGGCCGCCTCAACGTCCTGGCGAACATCGTCGGCAAGTCGTACGCGCAGATCTTCCGCGAGTTCGAGGGCAACCTCGACCCGAAGTCGATGCACGGCTCCGGCGATGTGAAGTACCACCTGGGCGCCGAGGGCACCTTCACCGGCCTGGACGGCGAGCAGATCAAGGTCTCGCTGGCCGCCAACCCCTCCCACCTGGAGGCCGTCGACCCGATCGTCGAGGGCATCTCGCGGGCCAAGCAGGACATCATCAACAAGGGCGGCACGGACTTCACGGTCCTGCCGATCCAGCTGCACGGTGACGCGGCGTTCGCCGGCCAGGGCGTGGTCGCGGAGACGCTGAACATGTCCCAGCTGCGCGGCTACCGCACCGGCGGCACGGTGCACGTGGTCATCAACAACCAGGTCGGCTTCACCGCAGCGCCGGAGTCGTCGCGTTCGTCCATGTACGCCACCGACGTGGCCCGCATGATCGAGGCGCCGATCTTCCATGTGAACGGTGACGACCCCGAGGCCGTCGTCCGCGTGGCCCGTCTGGCCTTCGAGTTCCGCCAGGCGTTCAACAAGGACGTGGTCATCGACCTGATCTGCTACCGCCGTCGCGGCCACAACGAGTCGGACAACCCGGCCTTCACCCAGCCGCTGATGTACGACCTGATCGACAAGAAGCGCTCGGTGCGCAAGCTCTACACCGAGTCCCTCATCGGTCGTGGCGACATCACGCTGGAGGAGGCCGAGCAGGCGCTGCAGGACTTCCAGGGCCAGCTGGAGAAGGTCTTCACCGAGGTCCGCGACGCCACGACGGCCCCGGTGGCCCCCGAGGTGCCGCAGCCCAAGGCCGAGTTCCCGGTCTTCGTGGACACCGCGATCTCCCAGGAGGTCGTCAAGCGGATCGCCGAGTCCCAGGTCAACATCCCCGAGCGGGTCACCGTCCACCCGCGTCTGCTGCCCCAGCTGCAGCGCCGCGCGGCCCAGGTCGAGGACAACGCCATCGACTGGGGCATGGGCGAGACCCTCGCCATCGGCTCGCTGCTGATGGAGGGAACCCCGGTCCGGCTCGCCGGCCAGGACTCCCGCCGTGGCACCTTCGGCCAGCGGCACGCGGTGCTCATCGACCGGGAGACCGGCGACGACTACACGCCGCTGCTCTACCTCTCCGAGGACCAGGCCCGCTTCAACGTCTACGACTCGCTGCTCAGCGAGTACGCGGCGATGGGCTTCGAGTACGGCTACTCCCTGGCCCGCCCGGAGGCGCTGGTCATGTGGGAGGCGCAGTTCGGTGACTTCGTCAACGGCGCCCAGACGGTCGTCGACGAGTTCATCTCCTCGGCGGAGCAGAAGTGGGGCCAGACGTCCGGCGTCACCCTGCTGCTCCCGCACGGCTACGAGGGCCAGGGCCCGGACCACTCCTCGGCCCGCATCGAGCGGTTCCTCCAGCTGTGCGCGCAGAACAACATGACGGTCGCCGCGCCGACCCTGCCGTCGAACTACTTCCACCTGCTGCGCTGGCAGGTCCACAACCCGCACCACAAGCCGCTGGTCGTCTTCACCCCGAAGTCGATGCTGCGTCTGAAGGCGGCGGCGTCGCGGACGGACGAGTTCACGACGGGCGGTTTCCGCCCCGTCATCGGCGACTCCACGGTCAAGCCCGAGGATGTCCGCAAGGTCATCTTCTGCTCCGGCAAGGTCTACTACGACCTGGAGGCCGAGCGCGAGAAGCGTGGCGCGCACGACACCGCGATCGTCCGCATCGAGCGCCTCTACCCGCTTCCCGGCAAGGAACTGCAGGCGGAGATCGCCAAGTTCTCGAACGCCGAGAAGTACCTGTGGACCCAGGAAGAACCGGCGAACCAGGGTGCCTGGCCGTTCCTCGGCCTCAACCTGATCGACCACCTCGACCTGGCCGTCGGCGCCGATGTCCCGCACGGTGAGCGGCTGCGCCGGATCTCCCGGCCGCACTCCTCGTCGCCGGCCGTCGGCTCCGCCAAGCGCCACCAGGCGGAGCAGGCACAGCTGGTCGCGGAGGCCTTCGACGCATAAGCGTCAAGGGCCGCCGGAGCGACCGGCGGGCAGACAGCGAAAGGGCCCGTCCCCGGTGGGGGCGGGCCCTTCCGCGTACGTGGGGCGCCTGCGGCTCGTTAGACGGGCTGCGGTTCGAAGTCCCAGTACGGGCGCCGGCGACGCCGCGCTGACAGGGTGTGCGGGTGCTCGGCGCCCAGGGTCTCGGAGAGCTGCTGGATCGCCTCCTGTTCGAGCTTCGCCGCCTCCTGGCCGCGGCGGAGCGCCCGCAGGTCCTCGGACAGCGCCGTCTTCGCGGAGAGGGTCAGCGGATGGGTGTCGCCCAGCGTCACCTTGGCCCGCTCCAGGGTGACCCGGCCCAGCTCCACCGCGCCCTCCTCGTCGTCCACCCGGTTGCGGGCGGAGGCGGCGTTCAGCGCGCAGCCCAGCGTCCAGGGATGGCCGGAGCCCATGGCCTCGGTCATCCCGCTCAGCGCGCGCTCGGCGATGTCCAGCGCGTCCGCCGGGTCCCCGAACTCGCCGCGGACCAGCCCGACGTTCCCCAGGGTGCCGACGGTGTACGGGTGGCGCTCACCGGCCAGGGCCCGATAGCGCTCGGCGACCTCCTCCGCCAGGTCGCGGGCGTGCCCGAGATCGCCGTGCTCCCGCAGGAAGGTGGCGTGGTCCGCACGCACCATCAGCGTTTCGGGGTGGCGGGGCCCCAGCACCCGGCGGGAGCGCTCGACGAGATCGGCCAGCAGGGTGGCGGCGCGGGTGACCTCGCCGGAGCGGCGCAGGCACAGCGCGAGATTGTGCTCGGCGCGCAGCGTCTGTGGGGTGTGCGGGCCCATCACCTGCAGATGCAGCCGGGCGTTGAGCTCCTGGCTGGAGGTGGCGTCGCGGTAGCGGCCGAGCAGGCGCAGGGTGCGGGCGTGGGCGGTGCCCGCGTTGAGCGTGAGGTGGTGGCGGGCGCGCAGCTCGCGCTCCCGGAAGGCCAGCACCTCGCGATGGGTGACCAGCGCTTCCTCGTACCGGCCGAGCAGCGCCAGGACGCTGCCGAGGTTGTGCCGCGAGGAGAGGGTGCGGGGTGCCTCCGGGCCGAGCAGCTCGGTGTAGGCCCGCCAGACGGCGTCGAAGAGGTCATAGGCCTGCTCGTAGGAGCCCAGCGCGATCAGCGTGCCGGCCAGCCCGTCCTGCGCCCGCAGCAGATCGGCGTCGGAGGGGTCCCGCTCGGCGGCGAGCTGGTCGACGACGGCGCTGCCGACCGCCTCGGCCTCGCGGTAGCGGCCGAGCCGGCGCAGCATGTTGGCGTGCTGGTGGGTGAGGACGAGCATGGTGCGCTGGGTGGCCGCGAGGCGGGTGCGCCAGCGGGACATGAACTGTTCGCACAGCCGCAGGCCCATGCGGTATTCGCCGCGGACCCGCAGATACTCCACGCAGTTGAGCAGCAGCTGCTGGACCGCGGGCTCGGGGCTGTCGAGGACGCCGGCCGGCTCCAGATGCGGGATGAGTTCGGCGTAGCGCTCCCAGTAGCGGGTGTCGGCGGGGTTCTGCGGGTCGGCGGTGACCAGCACCCGGCAGGCGCACGCCGACATCAGATCGCGCTCGTCCTCGGTCATGTCACTGCGCAGGAACCGGTGGTAGAGCCGGTGCATCAGCGCGGTCTCCACGGCCGGGTCGGAGTCCTGGGAGACCTGGTAGTCGAGGCGTACGGCGGTGGACTCGGTCAGCCGGCGCAGCGCGGTGTTCCAGCTGATCGGCTCGGCGGCCAGGTCGGCGAGGTGTTCGGGCAGGTCGCCGCGGCGGGCCCGGGAGAGCATCGGGACGGGGATGGTGTCCGGGGCGAAGAACGCGAACAGCTTGAGGAGTTCGACCGCGGCCGGGCTGCGTTCGCGCAGCGTGTTGAGAGTTATGGCCCAGCTCGTCTGGAAGGCCATGGGGTAGTCGGAGGAGATCCGGATGCCGACGAGGCTGGGCTCACCGCGGCGGATCAGCTCGATGTACTCCTTGGGGGACATCGGGTTGGCGTCGAGCCATGCGGCGGTCTGGGCGAGCAGCAGCGGCAGGTCCTGGACGGCGTCGGAGAGCAGATCGGCTTCCATCGGGGTCAGCCGTGGGGCGCGCCGCCGCGCATAGGCGACGCTCTCGATGCGGTTGAAGGGCAGTACCTCGATCTCCTGGGCGCTGCCGGAGCCCGACCAGTCGCGGGTGAGGGTGGTGATCAGGACATGGCCGCGGCCGTCGGGGACCAGGTCCTCGATCTGCTCCATGTCGTCGGCGCTGTCGAAGATCAGCAGCCAGCGGCGGTAGGGGCGGCCGACGCGGAGCGCTTCGTGGACGGCGCGGATGCGGTCGCCCAGCTCCCGGCCCACGGGGAGACCGAGCCGGGTGGCGAGCTCGGCGAGCTGTTCGCGGGCGGCGCCGCGGTTGGTGGCGCTGATCCACCACACCACGTCGTAGTCGTTGCCGAAGCGATGGGCGTATTCGGCGGCGATCTGGCTCTTGCCGACGCCGGAGGTGCCGTACAGCGCGATCCGGGTCTCCAGCGGCGGGCCCGCGCCCGCACCGGAGCCGGCCAGCTTGCCGTGCAGCGCTTCGAGGACGTTGTCGCGGCCGGTGAAGCGGTTGTTGCGGCGCGGGATGTTCCACACCTCGGGCGGGTTGTTCGGGAAGCGGGGCGCGCCCGGCGCGTCCTCGTCCACGGCCCGGCCCGGTCCCCCGATGCCGAGGCGCTGCAGTACCCGGCGGTTGGCCTCCTGGGCGTCCAGGTCGCGCAGGTCGGCGGGGCGCAGCAGGGACGCCGTGGCGGGCAGGCTCTGGGTGGCCACGCTCACCGCGGCGAACCGGTCGGCGTGCGCGGGCACCACCTCCCGCAGCGCGGCCGTCCACTCCTCCTGGGTCTTGGGGCCCAGCCGGAAATACCAGTCGTCCAGCACCATCAGCAGCCGGCCCTCGGCCTCCAGCAGCCCCGACAGCTCCTCCACCAGCGCGCTGTCCACCTGGGGGTCCCAGCGCAGCATGGTCGTGCCGTGGCCCTGCTGCTCCAGCTGATGGGAGATCCAGGCGGCCCAGGGCCGGGTGAAGCCGGCGTAGCTGATGGTGATGTGTTCGTTGGAGCCGGTGGGACCGGAAAAGTGGGCCTGATCGACCATGCGACCGTCTCCCTGAGATGCGATGGTGCGCGCGTGGAGAGGCTTCTCATCAGGCACGCCCTGGCTCTTTGGCACGATAGCCCAAGTGTCCCTCCATATGACGACAGAGCGTCAGGTCATCTCGGACGCCCGTCAGTTGAGGGCGACCGTGGCCTCCAGGCGGGCCGCGATGTGCCGGATCAGCCGTTCCAGGTCGGCGCAGTAGACGGACGGATTGCTGAATCCGCCGGCGTCCGCGCGATAGCGGTGGGCGTAATTGCCGCCGCCGCACACCTCCACCAGGGCGCAGCCGCGGCACTGTGCGCCGAGGCCGTCCCGGCCGCTGCGGCGGGCGGCCATGCCGGGGTGCGCCAGGGCGTCGTCGAAGGTGTGGTGGAAGACGTCGAGGCCGGTGGCGGCGGCGCCCTCGTAGGTGGATTTGAGCGAGTCGACCTGCTCGATGGCGCCGTCGGTGTCGACGACCAGGGCGACGACCGGGGAGAGCCCGACCGCCTCGCTGGAGCTGGGGCGGCCCAGGAGGAGACCGAGGATCTCGGTGAAGACCCGCACCCGGGGGCCGGGGCCGCCGTCCCACCACAGGTCGAAGACGGTGCACAGCCAGTCGCCGTACGGGGCGCGGCCGGCCGGCCCGAGGGGGGCGGGCCGGGGGCCGGCGGCAGCGGGAGGAGGACTGGACCAGTTGGCGTGCGGGAGGAGGAAGTCGACCATCGGGGGGTCCAGGGCGCGCAGCGAGCCGTAGACCTCGGCGGGGCCGGCGGTGATGTCGATGGTGCACAGGATGCCGGCGAACACCTCGGGCCGGTCGTGGAGCAGGCGTACGGCGCGGGAGACCGCGGGCCAGGAGGACCGCCCGGCGTGGTCGACGCGGCGGCGGTTGAGGCCGGGGGTGCCGCCGTCGAGGCTGAGGCCGAGCCGGAACCCCGCGGCACCGAGGGTGTCGATCATGTCCCGGGTGAGGAGCGTCCCGTTGGTCTGCACCCCGAATTCGGCGGTACAGCCTGCGGGCAGCGCGGCACGGACGGCGGCGGCCTGGTCGAGCAGCGGTCCGGGGCCGGTGAGCAGCGGCTCGCCGCCGTGCAGATCGATCCGGACCTCGCGCAGCCGGTGGGTGCGGGCGTGTTCGGCGATGCGCAGGGCGGTCTGGCGCATGGTGGCGGCCGGGACCGTCGGCGGGCGGGCGCGCCAGCTGCGGTCGGGCCCGGCGTAGATGTAGCAGTAGGTGCAGGCGAGGTTGCAGCGGCTGTGGACCTTGAGCACGAACTGCCGGAAGGGCACGACAGCGGTCGGGCCGGTCTTCTCCCCCGCCACGGGTCGCCCCCTGCTCTCGTCTGCCTGCGTCGAGGTACGGGCTCGCCAACTGCCGCCCGTTGTCTGGTACATGGCTCCGCACCCGGGCGAAGAACCAAATTCCCCCAGCAACTGGCCGGTTCCCTTGCACGTTTGCCCAAAAACAACCGTTCTCGGCTGTCAGTGCAAGACCTTCTCCGGACCGTCCTCGTAATACGCGACGGCGTCCTCCGCCGACGGCCAGTTGCGCAGCAGCAGCGCCGCCACCTCTCCCAGCACCGCATGGTCCGTCCGTGCCGCCAGAACGCCCACGTCGACCCCGGCAAAATCCGGCAGCCGCTCGGCCGACGGCCCCGGCGGGGCGGCCACAGCCGGTTCGGTGCGGGGGGTAGTCGCCACGCTGCTCTCCTCTGGCCGGCTGGACGGGTGTGTTCCCGAACTGCCGTCCACAGAAACACGTCCCGCTGCGGACGGCCAGGCAGCCGGACGGGTGCTCGGGGGTGTCTCCCCGGGCGGTCAGGCGGTGGATTCGAGGGCGCGCATACGGGCGCGGGTGCGCTGGGCCTCGGGGCCGGTGTCCTCGCCGGCCCGCTGCCACTGCTCCCAGCTCTCGCGGTAGGCGTGCAGCGCGGAGCGGGGGCCGGCGGTGACCTCCAGGACCTCGCCGCGGCGGTGGTGGGCGCGGGCGGCCGGCAGGGCGCTGTCGGCCCGCCGGGCGGCCGCGGCGGCCCGGCGGTAACAGGCGGCGGCCCGGTCGTGGCGCTCACGGGAGTCGAAGCGGCGGTCCAGCAGCAGCTGGACATCGCCCACTTCGAGCCAGGCCTCCGCCGACACCGCGTCCGGTACGTCCGCGCCGCGGGCGGCCAGCTCCAGGATCCAGTCGGCCTCGTGCAGATCGGCGAGCGAGGGCTGGCGTTCGTAGCGCAGCCGCAGGGCGCGGCCGAACAGCAGACGGTGACTGCCCAGGTCGGGGTCCTGTGGCGCGACCCGGCCCAGTGCCTCGCGGAGCACGTGCACCGCCTCGTTGGCCAGCCGCTTGCCCGGCTCCTCGGCGGGCTCCAGCCGGGCGCGCAGCAGCAGTGCCGCACCGCGCTCGGCGAGCAGCGAGCTGTGCTCGGACGAATCGGGGGTGGTCAGCCGGAGGGCGGCGGCCAGCGCGGCGATGGCGGCGTCGAGCGCGGTCAGGTCGCCGGTACGGGTGTGTACGGCGCGCTGGGCGGCGGCCGTACGGCGCAGGCTGTCCGCTTCCAGGGCCCGGTCGTCGAGTGCATGGGCCAGCGCACGGGCGCGTTCGAGGGTGGGCAGCACGGACGGACGGCCCGCGCCGCCGTTGAGCTGGCGGGCCGCCGCGAGGTCGAGCAGGGTCTCGCAGACCAGCCGGTCGGCCGCGCCGCCGCGCCGGCGCAGCAGGACGGCGGCGGTGTCGAGATCGTCGGCGGCGCGGACCGCGAGCGCCTCGGCGGGGTGCGGCCCTCCGGTGTCGCCGCGGGCCGCCCGGCGGGCCTGGTCGAGCAGGACGCCGCCGCGGGCGGCATAGACCTCGCCGGGCACCTGCTCCCCGCTGGGCCACTGGTCGAGGAGGGTGGTGAGGGAGCGTTCCGCCTCGTCGAGGGGGTCGGGGTCGGTCGCTCCGTCGGTGTCCGGTACGGCCGGCAGGGCGGCCAGGCGGCGCAGGACCTCGGTGCGTAACACCATGCTCTCCAGGACGCGGGGGTCCAGCAGGCTCATCAGCCCGCAGGCGGCGTGCAGATGGCGGGCGGCGTCGGCGAGCGCGGTGCGCTCCTCGGCGGGGGTGCCGGCCGTCCGGCGTTCCCCGGCGCGGGCGTGGCCGACCCGGCCGAGCACGATCAGCGCCCGGGTGCGCTCGGCCTCCCGGCCGGCCGTGGCGCCCTCCTGGTCGTCGGCGGCCGGCTCACCCGCGGTGGCCCGTTCCGCGGCGCGGGCCGCGCGCTCCGCCTCCTCCAGGGCGTCCGGCTGGCGCCAGGTCGCCCAGGCGTGCAGCAGCCCGCGGGCGAGGTCGGTACCGGCCACCGGCAGGCGTTCGGTGGCGGCGCGCAGCAGCCGGACCGCCTCGATCAGATCCCGCACGGCGCGGTCCTGTTCGTAGCGCTCCAGGAGGGCCGCGCCCTCGGCGGCTGGCCCGTCGGAGGCGTACGGCCGGCGGGCGGGCGGGCGCAGCGCCGGTTCGAAGCGGCGCAGCACGCGTTCCGAGACCCGGGCGAAGGGTTCGGGGACGGCCCGCCGGCCGGTCTCGGGCTCCCGGCCGCTGCCGGAGAGCATGGCGACCGCGACGGCCGGGAAGTTGCGGGCGCTGCGGCCGAAGGTGCGCTCGACGTAGAGCGAGCAGTGCTTGAGGACCAGGGCGGCCTCGCCCGCGCTGAGCCGGGCGAGGAGTTCGTCGCGCACTCCGGGCACGAAGTCGTACCAGGGGCCGCTCACCCCGGCCTGCTCCCCCGACGGCCGTTCATCCGGCGGGAGTTGGGTGACCAGTCCGCTGAGCAGCACCTCCGCCAGCTCGGCCGGCCCGGTCTGCGGCAGCATCGCGCGCTGGACGAGCTGGATGACGGGGAGGGCGAGCGGGACGGCCGAGAGGTGGACCGCGAGCAGCCGGGCGGCCGGCGAGGCCTGCTGGTCGAACTCGCGGACCATACGGGCCGGCGCGGCGGGCCCGGACACGGGCGGCGGTCCGGCCGGATGCTCGGTGCCGTGGTCGGCCCGTACGACGGAGGCCGCGCCGCGCAGCGCGAGACCGGCGTCGGCGGCGGCCAGCCGGGCCCAGGAGCCGAGCGCGGAGGGGGTGGCGGAGAGGACCGGAACGGCGCGCTCGCGGGGTGCCTCGGACGCGGTGCCCGGCGGCCCGGCGGGACGGCGCCGGCGCCGGGCCGGCCGGAAGTCGAGCGCCTGGTAGGGGCCCTGACGGCGGACGAGGGTGCCGGCGACGGCGGGCAGGAGGGTGCGCGCCCACATCCGCTGCGGCAGCGGCTGGACGACGGCGAGCGGGGCATCGGCCGCCCAGCGGTAGAGCAGCCGCTGCATCCGGCCGTCCCGCCAGAGGGGGCCCGCGCAGTCGCTGACGACGAGGGTGAGGTGATGGCCCGTCGGGTCGTGCAGCTGGTCGGCGGGGCGCAGCGGGCGGCCGGGGCCGGAGGCCGCCGCGACCCCCACGTCCGGGCCGTGCGGATGGAGGTAGTGCACCGTGACATCGCGGAAGGCGCCCACCCGCTCGCAGACCTGGCGCAGGTCGTGCAGCATCTGCTCCCAGACGGCCATCGAGGACGAGCCGTCCATCAGGAGCCGCAGTCCGGCCGCCCGGCGGTGCACCCCGCGCAGCACCGGGATGATCATTTCGGCGTGGGCGGAGAGCTCGGCGGTGGCGGGCTCGTCCAGCTTCCGGGGGACCGGGGCGACCGGCGGGCGGTAGCGCTGGATGGGCCGCAGCGCGCGCTGCAGCGGCAGCAGTCCGGGGAACGCGGAGGCGATCGGGACCGCGACCTCGCCCAGGCGCTGCCGGTCGGGGTCGGGAAACCTCGTGGGCGTCTCGCCCAGGGCTTGGGTGGGCAGCAGTTCCGCGACCCGGCGCCGGGCGCTGTCCTGGAGCACGGACGGCGAGGGGTCACCGTCCGCCGGCCCGTCCCCGCCGCCGGCCGGTGCGGTCCCGCCGGCGCCCGCGGGGTCGGCGGAGGCGGCCGGTCCCACCCGGAAAGTGGCCGGATCTGTACGGTCCGGACGGTCCGCGCGGGTGGGCCCGGCGTCCGCGGAGCCCTCGGCCCGCGGTTCACCAGGAGTGATCCACTGGGCGAGCCAGAGGGCGTCGGCCATCCCGCGGGCGTCGGCCGGCAGTCCCGCCGCGGTCAGCCGGGCGACGAGTTCGTCGAGGGGACCTGGGCCGGGCTCCCCGGGGGGCACCGGACTCACCTCGTCCGGTCAAGGGGCCGCATCAGCTCCGCCGTCAGACGCCGTCGCGTCTCCTCCTCGTCCTCGTCCGTCCAGCCCGCTCTCTGCGTCAGGTGGATGGCGTTGAAGAGCTGGTCGACGGCGCGGACGTCGCCGGGCTCGCGGTCCAGGAAGCGGTCGATCACCGCCTCGTAGCGCTCGGCGGCGCCCTCACCGAAGTGCGCCCGCACCATGGCGGCGAGCCGCTCCTTGTCGGGCACCGGGATGTGGAGGTGGATGCAGCGGCGCAACAGGGGCGCCGGGAAGTCCCGTTCGCCGTTGCTGGTGAGGACGATGAAGGGGAAGGCATGACAGCGGACCCGGCCGTCGCGCACCGTCACCCGTGCGCCGTCGTCGCTGAGCACCTCCACCTCGGGGGCGGATCCGGCCAGCCGCTCCAGCTCCGGAATCCGGAACTCCCCTTCCTCCAGCACATTGAGGAGGTCATTGGGCAGGTCGATGTCGCTCTTGTCGAGCTCGTCGACGAGCAGCACCCGGGGCCGGGCGGCCGGCAGCAGGGCCGTGCCCAGCGGGCCGAGGCGGATGTAGCGGCCGATGCCGCCGCCGGGTTCGTCGGTGGGGTCCGGGCCGGGCGCGGCCCCGCTCTCCGCGGCGGCCGGGGCGGCGCGGGCGATCTGGAGATCCTGGAGGCGGCCGATGGCGTCGTAGTCGTACAGACCGTCACGGAGCGTGCTGCGGCTGACGACCGGCCAGCCGAGCACCCGGCCGAGGCCGAGTTCATAGGCGACCGAATGGGCCAGGGTGCTCTTGCCGCTGCCCGGCGCGCCGGTCACCAGCAGCGGCCGGCGCAGATAGAGGGCGGCGTTGACCAGCTCGCGCTCGGTCTCGCCGGGGCGGTGGTGGCTGGCCTCCCGGTGCTGCACACCGAGCCTGCGCTCGGAGGAGGGGTCGAGGGCGGCCGGCGGCGCCACGAGGGGGCCGCCGTCGAAATCGCGCCAGGGGGGTGGCGGCGGAAGATGCTCAATTCCGTCGTGCGGTGCCCCCGCGCCACGGTAGATGAGCCAGTCGCTCACGTCGGAACTCCTCGTCGCCGGCCAGGCCTCGGTCAGGAGCGATGGTCATGGCGGAGCGCCGGGGACATCGGCATCCGCTCGGCCTCCCCCCGCGTCCGCCACCCACAATCACGCAGTCGCGTCATCACGAACAAGTCTTCCACGACGCTATGACAGTACCCAGCCGGACGGAAGCACACGGGGCGGTTTCCGGTCTCCCCCGCGGGGCACCGGGAGGCCCAAGTACCAGGTACGGGGCGCGACTTGCGGCAGGAGGGGCGGATGCCGCGGGGGTGGGCACCGGGCGCGTGCGAGGTGCACGGGGGCGTGCGCGGCGCCCGGAACGTCAGGGGGGCGGCGCCCCGTACCGCTCAGCGCGGCGACACCTGCGGGCGGTCCGTGAAGAGCGGCGGAATCGGGTCCTCCGGGTCGTCGTAGAGGAGCACCAGATCGCGCGCCCAGTGCGTGCCCTCCTCCGCGGCCTCCGCGGCCTTGGCGCGCAACTGCCGGACCAGTTCGGGGAGCCGGGCCACCCCGCCCGACCCCTGGAGCAGCTCCCGCACCCCGCGGTGGAACTCCTCGCAGCCGGCATCGCAGTCCCGCTCCTCGCCGTGCCCGTGGGCGGGCCACAGCCCGGCCGGGAAGCCGGTGTCCAGGGCGACCCCGACCGCGTCCCGGCCGAACCCGTCGGCGACGGTGTGGCACAGGGCCGGCAGCGCACCGTCGCCTGCCGTCTCCAGCAGCCGCCAGATCGCCTCGGCGGAGCCGCGCCGGGCATCGGTACCCGGCCGCGGCGGGATGCGCAGTGCGTGCAGTTCACGGGCGGCGGCAAGGCCCTGCCAGCGGCGCAGCCACGCCGGGTCGACCTGTTCCCGCCGTCCCTGGTCCCGCAGGATCACCGCGCGCCCGGGGCCCACCGGCCGCAGCCGGGCGGTGCGCCGGGTCGAGGCGGCGACCTCCCACTGACCGGCGGCGGTGTTCCAGTGGCCCTCGGGGACGGCGACCTCCAAGCGCACCCGGGCGCCCGGCCCGGCATCGCCGTCGGCCCGCAGCAGCCGCCCGCCGAGCCGCCGCAGCACCTGCTCCCGCGCCTGCTCGAACGGCACCCCGCCGGCCGACTCCTGGACGTCCACCCGCAGCCACTGCCCCTGGCCGTACCCCTCGCTGACCGACCAGTTGAACAGCTCCTGACCGCCCTCGTCGTAGAAGAGCGGCTCGAACTCGACGAGCACGGAGCGCGGCCGGCGGCGTACCGGGCCTATCCTCCGGCGGTCCTGCGGCTGCAGCACCACCGCCTTGGCCTGCACGAACTCCGCGAGACGGGCGGCCTGTTCGCGCACCCCGGCGGCCTCGTCGCCCGGTACGTCGCGCACCTCGTCGGCGGTCAGCTGCGCCACGATCCGCAGATAGTGCACAAAGGCGCGCAGCTCGGTATACGGGTCGCTGCCCTGGTAGAGGGCGCCGTGACCGTCCCGCCAGGTACGCAGCGACCAGGCGCCGGGCCGGTCGCCGCGCTCCAGCACCTCACCGACCGCGGCCTCCACGACCAGCGGATCGCGCGGCGCGGGCAGCCGGGCGAGCAGGTCCAGCGCCTGCAGCCGCTCCTGTACGCCCCACAGCCGGCCCCGGCCCGCCATGATCGCGTGCTGGGCGTCGAACCAGGTGGGCCCGACGGCGCTGCCGAGGCCCTGACCGGCCCAGTGCCAGCGGTCGTGCAGGCTCATCAGCGCGTGGTACGGGTCGGGCCCCAGGTCCTCGGCGCCCGCGACCAGGTGTTCCGGCCCCAGCCCGCGCAGCGCCGTGACCGGCACCGCCAGCCCGACATGGTCCTGCTGGTGGCGGCCCTTGACGATGCCGACCACCTCGCCGCGGTCACAGTCGAGCAGCGGTCCGCCGGAGGCCCCGGGCGTGACCCGGACATCGCTGCCGAACTGCAGGCCCCGGGCGTCGCGGGCGCCGAAGCGGACCGCGATGAAGGGGTCGACGGGGGTGATGGGGGCGCGCGGGCCGGTGGGCGCGTGCGGCCCGGTGGGCGCGCCGTGCCCCCCCCCCGCCCCCTGGGTGCCGCCGGGCCCGTCGCCCGGCTCGGGCACGGTGCGCCCGTCCCGCGGACCGCGTACGTCACCCGGGTCACATACCGCGCGTTCCCCCCGGCGGCCCGCGGCCGCGCCCCCGCTCGCGCGGCCGTCGCCGCTCGCGCCGCCCGCCCCGCTCGCCGCGCCGTCCCCCTCGGTGCCCGCGCCCGGCCGGTCGTGCCCGCGGAAGATGTACGCGTCCTCCAGGAGCGTCGCCGGCTGATCGCTGAGCCAGGCGCAGGGGTGCTCGGTCTCCGGACCGAGCAGCCGGACCAGGGCGAGATCGGCGCGGGCGGCGGATCCGGCGTCCGGGTCGGGCCGGCTCAGGTCATAGGCGAGCCGCGCGGGCACCACCCGGCCGCCGAAGGTGACCCCGAAGACCCCGTCCGGGCCCGTGTCACGGCGCCGCCCGTCGCTCGCCGCGAGCACATGGGCGCAGGTCAGCACCCATCCCGGGGCGATCAGTACCCCGCTGCCCCACGGCCGGGCGCCGGCCCTGCCCGGCACGGCGCACAGTCCGACGGTGGTGCGTCCGGCGTGGTCGAGGAGCTGTGTGTAGCGGGCGCGGTCACCGCGGCCGGCGGCCCGGCCCTCGGAGGTCGACATCAGCGGCTCGAATCGTCCGGCTCCCGGCGGTCGGCGGTATGCAGCCCGTGCGGTTCGTCCCGGGCCGGCGCCCGGTCCTCGCGCCGCCAGGTGAGGGTGACGGAGAGGTTGGACTTCGCCTCGCCGTCCGCGAGCAGGGCGACGGCCTTGCCCGGCTTGGCCGACAGCTCCACGCCGAAGGTCACACTGGTCTCGTGCGGTGCGACCCGTTCGGTGGCCTGCCGGACGCTGGCGGCGACCCCGCCGATCACCTCGCGGAGCCCTTCGACCCTGGCCCCGAGCGCGTCCCAGGCACCGACGTCCTCGAATTCCCCGTCCGCGTCGTCCGTCCCGTCGGGCGCCGGGGTGTCGAGCCGGGAGACCCGGGCCCAGACTTCCGTACCGTCGGGAAGTTCGATGCGCTGTGCGCGATCTTGCATCACGGCCTCCTGCGCCCCGTGGGCGGCAATTTCCCAATTGCCGCAGGACCGTTGACAGGTGATCAGGCTAGCCGTCGGGCGTCTGTGGCGCGAGAGGTCCGTGAGCCTGCCTATCCTGGCTGGGAATGACCCATGACCCCTGGTGGAGAGCGCGTGTATTTCACTGACCGTGGCATCGAGGAGCTGGAGAACCGGCGCGGCGAGGAGGAGGTCACCCTCGCGTGGGTGGCCGACCAGCTGCGTACGTTCGTCGACCTCAATCCGGACTTCGAGGTACCGGTGGAGCGGCTGGCCACCTGGCTGGCCCGCCTGGACGACGAGGACGAGGACGAATAGGCCACCGAGGAGCGGTCCCGGGACGGGGCCGCGGGGCTCCTGCTCCCCGGCGGCCGGGTCGTGCGCGGAGGGCCCGCCCCCGGAAGGGCGGCGGACCGTCGTGACTGATCCGGAGATCAGGACGTGAAGGGCCCGGAGATCAGGAGTGGCGGAGCGCCTTGCGCAGGTCGCTCTTCACGCCGCACGCGTCGTTGAGGGCCGCGTGCCCGGCCCGCCGGTCGTGCTCGATGTACGCCTTCTTGTGGTGGTGCTCGGCGGCTCGGTCCCGTTGGCGGCGCCGTCGAGGGCCCCGTGGAACCGTTCCGCGTGGCGCGCGCGCCGGCACGCGCCCTTGGCATTGACGATCTTCCCCTGGACCGAGTGGTTGCACCTCGCGGCCTTCTTGTAGCTGCGCCCCCGTTCGGCCGAACTGACCTTGCTGTTCAGCGAGTTGACCTTCGCGATCAGCCCGTGGCACGACGTGGCGGCGAAGGCGGGGCCCCTTCCCCCGGCGACCGGTTGCGCCGCTCTTCCACGGCGCCCGGCTGCGCCCGAGGAGCAGCGGCTCCCCTCAGCGCCGGGCGCTTGACTTCCCCCATCCGCGATATATCGTGTCCTCAGGAGACGCGATATGTTGCGTTGTACGGCTATCCAGGGGAGGCCAGGCATGTCAGCCCGGAGCGAGTGGTCGCAGCAACCGACACAGGTGGCCGAACCACGCACGCTGGAGATCTCCGGCCCTCTCGACGCCCTGCACGTACGTGTGGTCGGCGGCACCGTCAACGTCGTCGGCACCTCGGACGGCGGTCCGGCCCGTGTGGAGATCAGCGAGCTGCACGGCCCGCCGCTGACCGTCTCCTGCGACGACGGCACCCTCTCGATCGCCTACGAGGACCTCCCCTGGAAGGGCTTTCTGAAGTTCCTGGACCGCAAGGGATGGAACCGCAGCGCAGTGATCTCGGTGACGGTGCCGGCCGCCACCCGCGTCGAGGTCGGCGTGGTCGGGGCCGGCGCGGTGATCTCCGGGATCTCGGGGCGTACGGACGTCCGCGGGGTCTCCGGTGACTCCACGCTCGTCGGGCTGACCGGCAGGGTGCGGGCCGACACCGTCTCCGGCAGTGTCGAGGTGCAGTCGGTCACCGGCGAGCTGCGGTTCAACTCCGTATCAGGGGATCTGACGGTCATCGACGGTGCGGGCGGGACGGTGCGCGCGGACTCCGTCAGCGGCGACATGGTCCTCGACCTGGACCCCGCCCAGGGCGCGGACATCGCCCTGACGACGGTCTCCGGGGAGGTCGCCATCCGGCTGCCCGACCCGGCCGACGCCAAGGTGGAGGCCAACACCACGAGCGGCACGGTCTCCAACGCCTTCGACGATCTGCGGGTCACCGGCCAGTGGGGCGCCAAGAAGATCACCGGCGCGCTCGGCGCGGGCACCGGCACCCTCAAGGTCACCACCGTCTCCGGCGGTCTGGCCCTGCTGCGCCGCCCCGCCTTCGAGGACGGGGAGCACCGGCCGGGCGACCCCGGCGACGGCCCGGCCCCCGGCCCCCAGGGGGACTCCCCGACCGACCCGCCCGCAGAGAAGAAGGTGCTCTGAGCATGCCCCCCGTCTTCGCCCATGGCCGCCTCCGCCTCTACCTCCTCAAGCTGCTGGACGAGGCGCCGCGGCACGGCTACGAGATCATCCGCCTCCTGGAGGAACGCTTCCAGGGCCTCTACGCCCCCTCCGCCGGCACGGTCTACCCCCGGCTGGCCAAGCTGGAGGCCGAGGGCCTGGTGACCCACACGACCGAGGGCGGCCGCAAGGTCTACTCGCTGACCGACGCCGGCCGTACCGAACTCGCCGACCGCGGCGGCGAGCTGGCCGATCTGGAACTGGAGATCCGGGAGTCGGTCGCCGCGCTCGCCTCCGACATCCGGGAGGACGTGAGCGGTTCGGCGCGGGATCTGCGCCGCGAGATCCGGGAAGCCGCCCAGCAGGCCCGCAAGGACACCCGGGGCGCCGGAAGGGCCGGGCGGACCGGCGACGGGACCGCGGACGCCGGGGACGACACCGGCGGGCGGCCGTTCCAGGACGCCGCCGACTACTTCGACGGCGCGTTCGGCGACAAGGAGTCCTGGCAGCAGGCGAAGCAGGAGTTCCGGCGCGCCAAGGAGGAGTGGAAGGAGCAGGCCCGCCGGGCCAAGGAGGAGAGCCGACGCGCCAAGCAGGACGCCCAGCGGGCCCGTAAGCAGGCCAGGGACGCCCAGGTGTTCGCACGCGAGGAGGTCCAGCGGGTCCTCAAGCGCGTCCAGGAGCAGGCCCAGGGGGCGGTGCGGTCGGGCGACTGGTCGGGGGCGGTGCGCGAGGCGCTGTCCGAGGTGTCCCGCGAGGTCGGCCGCTTCACCAATGGCCCGTTCGACGCCCGGCGGAGCGAGGGCGAGCCGGGCGCGGCCGGGCGGGCCGGTGCGGACCACGGGACGAAGGTGACGGTCGAGCGCGTCGACGAGGCCGGGGAGGGCCCCGGGGCGGACACGGCGGCCGCGGCCCCGCCGGCCCCGGAGTGGGCGGAGGAACCGGCCGGCGACAACCCTGCCCGGGACTTCGACCGGCTGCTGGACCGCTTCCGCGACGATCTGCGGGACGCGGCGCGCGATCACGGGGTCACGGCCGCACAGCTCAAGGAGTCCCGCCGCCGGCTGTCGACGGCCGCCGCCCATATCGGCGCACTGCTGCGCCACCCGGAGCAGTACGCGTCCCGCGCGGACGGGGAGGACTGAGCCGTCGGAAACGGGACCGACGGCCCGTGACACCACCGCGGTGGGGCGGGCACCTCAGGGTGCGCCCGCCCCACTGCGGCCGCCCACCGCGGCCGCCCCACCGCGGCCGTCCGCTCAGCTCCAACTTCCCCTGCCGGCCGAGCAGATGGGCGCACGAATTTCCGGTGCGTGAGGCGCTCCGGGCCACCGGGCCCGCGGCGGCCGGAACCGGATTCCCCCAACCGGGCTTCTGTTACCCACAGTTGCCATCTGCGGTCTGGATTCACGCGGCGTAATCGGGGAAGTCACTACTTCGCACGGCTTTTCGTCCGGCACCGGGTTCCAGGGAGCCCCAGCTGCCCGGTTCCGCGGGCCGACGGCCGTGTTCCGGACCACGGTCCACGTCTCCCGTCTGCGCACGCATCGTGAAGGCCATGAGGTAAAGCGATGTCGGAATACCTTTCGGTCGCCCGCCGGATGTGGCACCTGCTGGAGCCACTGCACGCCACGCTGTACTTCGCCCCCGAGGCACGCCAGGTCGCCGCCGGTCTCGGCCATGACGTCGTCTCCCGCTGGCCCAGCTATTTCGCCTGGCGGACGGCTCCGCTGGGCGCCGCCGGGCCCGAGCTGGTCGCCGCGACGTACTACACCTTCAGCCCGCGGATGGTCACCCGGTACCTCCCGCGGATCTGGACCGTCGCGGACCCGGCCAAGGTGCTGGACGCCCGGCTGCTGGCCATGGACCGTGCGCTGACCGCCCTGATCGACGGCCGGCTGACCACCGCACAGCTCGCCGAGGCGGCACGGCTCGCCCGCCAGGCCGCCGAGAACGCCGGGACCGCCGCCCGCCCGCTGGCCGCCGCCAACCGCGATCTGCCCTGGCCGGACGCGCCGCATCTGGTGCTCTGGCAGGCCGCGACCGTCCTCCGTGAGCACCGCGGCGACGGCCATCTGGCGGCCCTGCTGACCTGTGAACTCGACCCCTGTGAGGCCCTGGTGTCGTTCGCCGCGATCGGTGCCGCACCGGCCGCCGATTTCGTGGGGCGCGGCTGGAGCGCCCAGGAGTGGAGCGACGCCCGGCACCGCCTCGCCGCCCGTGGCTGGATCGCCCCGGACGGCACCGCGACCGACCGCGCCCACAAGGAGCGCGAGGCGATAGAGCGGACGACCGACCGGCTGGCGGCCGGGCCGTGGCGGGCACTGGGCCACTCCCGCGCCGAACGGCTGGCGCACCTGCTCCATCCGGTAGTCGGCGCCGTCTTCGAGGCCGGCTATCTCCCGCGGCACAGCACCCTGGGCATCGGGAAGGTGAAGGTCGGCTGCCCGTAGGGGCGGACCCGGCCGGGCCCGCCGTAAGGGGACCCGTTGCCGCCGGACGGCCACGAGGCGGCCCCCTGCCCACGGAACCGCCCCACCCGGCTCAACTCGCCTGCCTGCCCCGCGCCTTGTCGAGCAACCGCACCACCGCGTCGTAGGTCACCCCGTGGTCGGCGAGCACCGCCGCGGCCGGTCCGGGCCTGGTGGTCAGCGCGAGCAGCAGATGCTCGTCGCCGAGGTGGCGCTCACCGCGGCCGGCCGCGATCCGCAGGGCGCGCTCCAGCACGGCCTTCGCCTCCGCGGCGAACGGCCGGCGCAGCCGCTTCCACCGCCCGGCCGTCCCGTCGGCGGCCAGCGCGCCCACCCCGTGGGCCTCCTCCACCCGCGCCACGATCGCGTCGATGTCGATCCCCAGCCCGGCCAGCGCCGCCGCGTCGGCGGTTGAGACCCCACCACGCCGGCGCACCGCCGCGAGGGCGTCCGCCACCGATGCCGCCGCTCGTGGACACCGAGTGCGGCGAACACCCCGGCGGCCGGTGACTCCGTCCGCTCCAGCAGCGCGAGCAGCAGCTCCGGTTCGCCGATCGTGCCGTTGCCCGTACGGTCCGCCTGCTCCGCCGCGCCACGCACCACCGCACGCGCCTCGGCCGTGAACTTCTCGAACATCAGCGCCTCCCGTGCTTCTTGTGCACTGCCTGTCTGCTGACACCCAGCTCCGCCGCGATCTCCTGCCACGACCAGCCCTGCGCGCGGGCGCTGCGCACCTGCACGGCTTCGAGCTGCTCCAGCAGCCGGCGGAGCGCGGCCACGGCGCGGAGCCCGACCCTGGGGTCCCGGTCGCCGGCCCGCTCGGCGAGATCCGTTGCATCGGTCATGGGTGTCAATTTACGTTGACAGATGAGACGCGTCAACCATCATTGACAAGCCGGGTGCAACTCGGCCGGGAACAAGCGCACTTGGGAGACTCCGAGCGGGGGGTGCGGGAGGATCAGCCCGCAGGACGGGCGGGGTCGGCGGCGGACAGGGTGATCACCGCCGCGGTGCCGTCCGTCCACACCTCGGCGGGCGCCGCGTCCGGCCCCGTCAGCAGCGCCGCGTCGAACCGTGCCAACCGCACCGCGGGCCCGCCGGCCGTCCGGAGCCGGGCGGGCCCCTCGACGGCCACGGCCAGAACGCCCTCCAGGCCGTCCGCACCGCCGCCGGCCGGTCGCCGGACCGGCTCCACCACCCGGCGCCCCCGCACCATCTCCACCGCCGCGTCCGCCCGCCCCTCCCGCAGCATCACATTGAGGTTGACGACGGGGCCGTCCAGCAGCCGGGAGCCGGTGTCCGCGCCGCCGGGGAAGGCGAACGGGCGGAAGCGGTCCGGGAGGAGCCGGGTGCTGCCGTCCACCGTCAGCTCCAGCCCGGCCCCGTCGACGACGGTGAGGATCCGCCGGACGCCGGGCAGCGGCGAGTACGGCCCGTCCCGGGTGACGTCCGCCAGGCTGACCCGCCAGGCGAAGGTGTCCCAGCCGGCGCCCGGCGGGTGCACGGCGACCTCCCGGGTCACCCCGCCGCCGTTGCTCCATGGCGCGGCGGGGCGCCCCTCCGCCCGCAGGATCCGCACGTTCCGCAGCCTTCCGATGAAGAGGTGGCAGCCGTCAGGCCGTCAGACGGTCAGCACGATCTTGCCGAACAGCTCGCCCTCGGCCATCTTGGTGAACCCCTCACGCGCCCGGTCCAGCGGCAGCGTCGAGTCGATGACCGGCCGGATGCCCTTGGCCGCGCAGAAGCTGAGCAGCGACGCCAGCTCCTCCTTGCTGCCCATCGTGGAGCCGACGATCTTCAGCTCCAGGAAGAAGATCCGGTTGAGCTCCCCGCTCTTCGGGGTGAAGCCGCTGGTGGCGCCCGAGATGACCAGGGTGCCGCCGGGGCGCAGCGACTTGACGGAGTGGGACCAGGTGGCGGCGCCGACCGTCTCGATCACCGCGTCCACCCGCTGCGGCAGCCGCTCACCGGTCGCGAACACCGCCTCGGCGCCCAGCTCCAGGGCGCGCTTGCGCTTGGCCTCGTCCCGGCTGGTGGCGAAGACCCGCAGCCCGGCCGCGGCGCCCAGCACGATGGCGGCGGTCGCCACACCGCCGCCCGCGCCCTGCACCAGGACGCTGTCCCCGGGCCGTACGCCGCCGTTGGTGAACAGCATCCGGTAGGCGGTCAGCCAGGCGGTCGGCAGACAGGCGGCCTCCGCGAAGGACAGCTCCTTGGGCTTGGGCAGCACATTCCAGGAGGGGACGGTGACCTGCTCCGCGAACGTGCCCTGGTACCGCTCGGTGAGGATGGAGGGCTTCTCCTTGGGGCCGACACCGTGGCCGGTCTGCCCGATGACGGAGTGCAGGACGACCTCGTTGCCGTCCGCGTCCACTCCGGCGGCATCGCAGCCGAGGATCATCGGCATTGCCTCCTCGGTGATCCCCACCCCGCGCAGCGACCACAGGTCGTGGTGGTTGAGGGAGGCGGCCTTGACGTTGACGGTCGTCCAGCCGGGACGTACGTCGGGGGCCGGGCGCTCCCCCAATTCGAGGCCGTTCAGCGGCTGGTCACGGTCGATGCGGGCGGCATAGGCAGCAAACATGATCCCAACGTAGGCCGCGGCCGGGCGCCGCGGTACCGCGTACGGGTGTGACACGCACCGCGCCGCTCCGGCCGCGCCCCGTCACACCGACGGGCCGGGCCCGCACCTGAGTCAGGTGCGGGCCCGGCCCGTCGGCTGGAGCGCGAGGGTGCGGTCAGCGGCGCGCCACGCCCTCGGCGCGGGCGGCGGCCGCGACGGCGGCGGTGACGGCCGGGGCGACCCGCTCGTCGAACGGCGAGGGGATGACCCGGTCGGCGCTGAGTTCATCGGCGACCACGGCGGCCAGCGCCTCGGCGGCGGCGAGCTTCATGCCCTCCGTGATCTGCGAGGCCCGCACCTGCATGGCACCGGCGAAGATGCCCGGGAAGGCCAGCACGTTGTTGATCTGGTTGGGGAAGTCGCTGCGCCCGGTGGCGACCACGGCCGCGTACTTGTGCGCGACATCCGGGTGGATCTCCGGGGTGGGGTTGGCCATCGCGAAGATCAGTGAGTCCTTCGCCATCTTCGCCACCGCCTCCTCCGGAACCGTGCCACCGGAGACACCGATGAAGACATCGGCGCCGTCCAGCGCGTCCTCCAGCGAGCCGGTCAGCCGGCCCTTGTTGGTGAAGCCGGCCACCTCGCGCTTGACGTCCGTGAGGTCGCTGCGATCGGTGGAGACGACGCCCTTGCGGTCACAGACCGCGACGTCTCCGATGCCCGCCTCGATGAGGATCTTGGCGATGGCGACACCGGCCGCACCGGCACCCGAGATGACCGCCCGCAGCTGGCCCAGCGAACGGTCGGTGAGCTTGGCGGCGTTGCGCAGGGCGGCCAGAGTCACCACGGCGGTGCCGTGCTGGTCGTCGTGGAAGACCGGGATGTCCAGCCGCTCCTGGAGCCGGCGCTCGATCTCGAAGCACCGCGGCGCCGAGATGTCCTCCAGATTGACACCGCCGAAGGACGGAGCCATCCGGACGACGGTCTCGATGATCTCGTCGGTGTCGGTGGTGCCGAGCGCGATCGGCACCGCGTCCACACCGCCGAACTGCTTGAAGAGGATGGCCTTGCCCTCCATCACGGGGAGGGAGGCCTCCGGGCCGATGTCCCCCAGGCCCAGCACCGCGGTGCCGTCCGTGACCACGGCGACGACCTGGGACTTCCAGGTGTAGTCGTGCACCAGCTCGGGCTGCTCGGCGATGGCGCTGCACACCTTGGCGACGCCCGGTGTGTAGGCGAGGGACAGGTCGTCCTTGTCCCGGACCGGCACGGTCGCCTGAATGGCCATCTTGCCGCCGCGATGCAGCGCGAACGCCGGATCGAAGGCGTCGTCGGGCGCACTGCCCGCTTCCGCACCGGTATTGCTGTCGCTGCGAGGATTGACGATCTCCGCTGCCACTTGTCTTACCCCTTTTATTCGTAAATCTGCTGAGGGTGGCCACTCCCTGGTTGAGGGGTGGGCGGGCACCGCGTCCGCGCCCTGCGCAGCAGATGACTGCCGCGCGGGGGGAGGTACGGACGCCGGGCGCGCCGCACACGCGCCCTGAGCCCCGGATGAGGGGTGTAACGCACCTTTCTACCTGACGGGCGCGCGCCCCGACGAGTCAGATTCATTACTCTCGGGCTGAGAGTTCCGACAATAACCGCGAAATGCACAAAAAACTCAGAAGAGCCTTCCCCTCCCCTCCGGATTCCGGGATGCCCGGAGCGGGCCGGGCCGCCGGCGCCGTCCACCGGCACGGAACCTCCCTTGCGGCATCTGCCCGCCACCTCGCCGTCCCCGTCCGTTATCCGATTTTGACCTGAACGACAGTCCGAATACCGGAGTCCGGATGGCAGGATTCCGTCACCAACCGAGGTCGCGACGCTCGAAGGTGTGCCCCGGCCCTTTTGTCACGTCGGCTTCTCCATCCGCAGGAGGATCAGCATGACCGCAAGCACCACCCGTCGCTCGGCCGCCGGCAGGTCTCGCACAGCCGTGGCCGCAGCGACCGCGGTCGCCGCCTCGCTGCTGTTGCTCAGCGCCTGCGGCGACCAGACGAATGAGGCCATCGCCAAGCGCGAGGCGAAGAAGAGCCGCAACGTCAACGCCCCGCTGTTCAAGCTGCTGCCCAAGGACGTCCAGGAAAAGGGCTTCCTCCAGGTCGGCTCGGACATCACCTACAAGCCGGTGGAGTTCCGCTCCAACGGCAAGATCGAGGGCATCGACCCTGATCTCGCGGCGGCGATGAGCAAGGAGCTGGGCATCAAGCTCAACTTCAACAACGCCACCTTCGACACCCTCATGGGCGGCCTGAAGTCCAAGCGCTACGACATCGCGATGTCGGCGATGACGGACACCAAGGAGCGCCAGGAGGGCATCGACAGCAACACCGGCAAGAAGATCGGCAAGGGCGTCGACTTCATCGACTACCTCAACGTCGGCGTCTCGCTCTACACCCGCAAGGGCAAGACCAACGGCGTCGACGGCTGGGAAACGCTGTGCGGCAAGAAGATCGCGGTGCAGCGCGGTACGGTCTCGCACGACCTGGCCAAGGACAAGTCGAAGGCCTGTGAGTCCAACGATTCGGAGCCGATCTCGATCGAGGCGTTCGACAACGACTCCGAGGCCCAGACCCGGCTGCGTACCGGCGGTGTGGACGCCGTCTCCAGCGACTACCCGGTCGCGGCGTACGCGGTGAAGGTCTCCGGCAAGGGCAAGGACTTCCAGATGGTCGGCGGCGCGCCGCTGAAGGCGGCCCCGTACGGCATCGCGGTTCCCAAGGGCCAGGACCGGCTGCGTGACGCACTGAAGGCCGCCGTGGAACGCACGATCAAGAACGGCTCGTACGCCAAGGTCCTGGACAAGTGGGACGTCAAGGACGCCGCGGTCAAGAAGGTGCAGCTCAATGGCGGCTGATGAGCCGCCGTACGCCGCCCCGTCCGCTCCGCGCACCTCCCGCCGAACGCTGAAAGGCAACACCCGTGTCAGTTGACGTCGACAAGTCGGCCCAGCCGCCGGCAGATGCTCCGCCGCCCGAGTCCATCAAAGCCATCCCGGTGCGCCATTACGGGCGCTGGGTGGCGGCGATCGTCGTCATCGGGCTGATCGTCGCCCTGGGCAGGGCCTTCGCCACCGCGGACGTCAACTGGGACGCCATCCCCCAGTACATGTTCAACGCGGACATCCTCAAGGGCCTGCGCAACACCCTGCTGATCACCGTGCTCTCGATGATCATCGGCATCGTCGGCGGTGTGATCCTGGCCGTGATGCGCCAGTCCAAGAACCCCGTCACCTCGACGGTCGCCTGGTTCTACGTCTGGTTCTTCCGCGGAACGCCGGTCTACGTCCAGCTGTTCCTCTGGTTCAACCTGGGCCTCGTCTTCCAGTACATCGACATCATGCCGATCTACAAGGACGAGTGGTCGGACTTCATGACCCCGTTCCTGTGCGCGCTGCTGGGCCTGGGGCTCAACGAGGCGGCGTACATGGCGGAGATCTGCCGGGCCGGCCTCAACGCCGTCGACGAGGGCCAGACCGAGGCGGCGCACGCGCTGGGCATGAGCCACGCCAAGACGCTGCGCCGGATCATCGTGCCGCAGGCGATGCGGGTGATCGTGCCGCCGACCGGCAACGAGGTCATCAACATGCTCAAGACCTCCTCGCTGGTCATCGCCGTCCAGTACTACGATTTGCTGCAGGCCGCGCAGAACGTCGGACGGGACTCCGGTGTCGTCGTGGAGATGCTGATCCTCGCCGCCGCCTGGTACCTGATCGCCACCACGGTGCTCAGCATCGGCCAGTACTACCTCGAGCGTTACTACGCCCGCGGCTCCAGCCGCCAACTGCCGCTCACTCCGCTCCAGCGCGCCAAGGCGAAGCTGTCCGGCGGCTTCAACCGCCCCGGAGGTGTGGGATGACCAGCAAGATCACGACAAGCACGGCGGCCGGCACGAGCGGCGGCCCGATGGTCAAGGCCGAGGGCGTCCACAAGTCCTTCGGCGCGGCCCATATCCTCAAGGGCATCGACCTGGAGGTCGCGCCGCGGGAGGTCTTCTGCCTGATCGGCCCGTCCGGCTCCGGCAAGTCGACGTTCCTGCGCTGCATCAACCACCTGGAGAAGGTCAACGCCGGCCGGCTGTCGGTCGACGGCGAACTGGTCGGCTACCGCGAGCACAACGGCAAGCTCTACGAGCTGCGCGACAGGGAGGTCGCCGCCCGCCGCCGCGATATCGGCATGGTCTTCCAGCGCTTCAACCTCTTCCCGCACATGACCGCGGTGGAGAACATCATGGAGGCGCCGATCCAGGTCAAGGGCGAGTCCAAGGCCGCAGCCCGGGAACGCGCGACCACGCTCCTGGACCGCGTCGGCCTCGCCGACAAGGCCGGGAACTACCCCTCCCAGCTCTCCGGCGGCCAGCAGCAGCGCGTCGCCATCGCCCGTGCGCTGGCGATGGAGCCGAAGCTGATGCTCTTCGACGAGCCGACCTCGGCCCTCGACCCGGAGCTGGTCGGTGACGTCCTGGACGTCATGAAGGACCTGGCCGCGGACGGGATGACGATGATCGTCGTGACCCATGAGATGGGCTTCGCCCGGGAGGTCGGCGACTCGCTGGTCTTCATGGACGACGGTGTGGTGGTCGAATCCGGCCATCCGCGCGATGTCCTCGGCAACCCGCAGCACGAGCGGACGAAGTCGTTCCTGTCGAAGGTGCTGTAGCGCTCCTTCTGCGGACGCGGTGCCGTACGGGTGCCGTACGGGGTGGTCCGGCGGGGGCGAGAGCCACCGCCGGACACGGCCGTTGTGGTCGCGCGCCGTCATGGCGGAGGAATCCGCCGCGACGGCGCGCTCCGGTGCCGGGGGCCGGTCTACTTCAGGCCCAGCACCAGCGCGTCGGTGGGTGAGGCCCACACCGGCCGGGCCTCCGCGAAGCCCGAATCGCGCAGCACGGCGGTGTGCCACGCGGCCGACGGGGTGTCACCGTCGGCATGCTCGCCGTAGATCTCGAAGCGCTCGGCGGTCGGCGCGGCCAGCCGCGGGTCGGCGGCCGCCAGCTGCCACCACTCGGCCCAGTCGACGGCGCCGGCCGCCTTCGCCGCCTCCTGCCGCGCATGCCGGAAGGCCCGCTCGGCGGCGTTGATCCGCGGGGTGCCCTCCTCGGGCATGTGGTCGGCGTTCATGAAGACCCCGCCGTCCCGCACCAGGGTGCCGAGCTGCCCGTACAGCGCACGCAGATCCTCGGTGTGCAGCCAGTGCAGCGCGGTGGCGGTGAGCACCGCGTCGTACGAGTCGTGCGGCAGCTTCTCCGTCCACTGCGGGTCCTTGAGATCGGCCCGTACGAAGCGGACCCGGGACTCCCCTTCGAAGTACCCTTCCGCGATGGCCAGCAGCGCGGGATCCAGATCGACGCCCACACTCTCGGCCCCGGGGAACCGCTTCAGCAGCCGGTCGGAGATACTGCCGGTGCCGCATGCCAGGTCCAGCACCCGGGGCTCGGGGCCCACCAGCGCCTCGACCATGTCCAGCATCACCCGGAACCGCTCCTCGCGGTCGGGGAGGTACCACTCCTGCTGGCGGTCCCAACTGTTCTGCCACGCTTGCCAATCGGCGCCGACGACGGTCTCGGTCATCGCTTCCCCTTCAGGCCGTAATACCCTCGTAGTGAGGACACCCCTTACTACAAGCACGTATCCGCACCCTAGCCTCCGCCCGTAAGGACTACAAGTGGAACTGGCCTATTACTCGGACTATGCCGTGCGACTGGTCAACACCGAGCAGCCCGAACGCGGCACGGACACCCTCACCTCGGTGGAGGTCGTCCGGGAACTCTTCGGCCCCGCCCAGCAGGCCGCCCGGCGCGCGACCGACAGCGACGTCACCCGGCTGCGCACGGTCCGCGCCCGGCTGCGCGCCGTCTTCGAGGCCGCCGACGCCGGCGACGAGGTGCTGGCCGTGGACCTGCTGAACGCCCTGATGATGGAGTTCCCCGTCAGCCCGCAGATCTCCGGCCATGAGTACCGGGACGACAACGGCCGCCCCGACTGGCACATGCACATCGCCGACCACGCCGCCAACGCGACCGCCGGCTTCACCGCGACCGCCTGTATGGGCCTGGCCTTCCACCTCACCGAGCTGGGTGTGGACCGGCTGGGCATCTGCGAGGCGCGGCCCTGCCGCAACGTCTACCTGGACACCTCGACCAACCGCTCCCGGCGCTACTGCTCCGACCGCTGCGCCACCCGCGCCAATGTCGCCGCCTACCGCGCCCGCAAGCGCCTGGAGAGCGAGCGAGCGGCCCGCACCGGCCGGACCGCCGACACGGCCCAGGACAGCACCCCGGCGACCGACCGCTGAATCCCGCGCGGCGGCCGCACCCGCACCCAGGCGCGGGCGATGACCAGTTCGTCGGGGACCACCCCGAATTCCCGGCTGTCGTTCTCGACGAACGGATTGTCCCCCTGGACCCACCAGCCGCCGTCGCGCCGCTGTACGGCCCGCTTGACGATCAGCAGATCCTGCCGGAACGGATGCCGCAGCACGACCACGTCACCGGGCCGCACCGCCGCCCCGTACCGCACCACCAGCTGGTCGCCGGGCTGCAGCGTCGGCACCATCGACGGGTTGTACACCTCGGCCAGCCCGAAGGCGCGGAGGAGCCCGCCCCGCTCATGCCCCGCGTCCGCGTCCGCACCCCGCTCCGGCTCGCGCTCGTGCACCCGCTCCGGCATCCCGTACCTCCCGGTCCAGCCCCGGTCCGACCCGCTCACCGGCCCATCCTCCAACAGTCCCAGCGTGACACCGGACTTTTGCCCTAAGACCCCCGGCCCGCCCGAGAAAAGCCTTCCCGTACCGAGTAATCTCGCACCTGAGAAGACGATCACGAGGAAGGACTGAGCATGCTTTCGCGCCTGTTCGCCCCCAAGGTGAAGGTCAGCGCCCACTGCGACCTGCCCTGCGGCGTGTACGACCCGGCCCAGGCCCGCATCGAGGCAGAGTCGGTCAAGGCCGTCCAGGAGAAGTACCAGGCCAACGAGGACGCGGACTTCCGCACCCGCGCCGTCCTGATCAAGGAGCAGCGCGCCGAGCTGGCCAAGCACCACGTCTCGGTGCTGTGGAGCGACTACTTCAAGCCCCCGCACTTCGAGAAGTACCCGGAGCTGCACCAGCTGATCAACGACACCCTCAAGGCCCTCAGCGCCGCCAAGGGTTCCCACGACCCGGCCACCGGCCAGAAGGCACTGGACTACATCGCCCAGATCGACAAGATCTTCTGGGAGACCAAGAAGGCCTGACCTCGGCCTGGGCGTCCTGACCTGCACTTCCCGGGTCGCCTCGCCCACCTGTCCGCACCCGGTCCGCATGCCGCCGAGCACGGCGTCCATACGGAGCGGGTGCGGTCTTCTTTGCCCGGAGCCGGCAGCGCAGCGTCCGGCGCCGTCCGGACCGGTACGGGAATCCCTGGCAACGGCCCCCGCCCGGGCTGTTGCCTCCTGTGGTCAGTCGTGAGCCGGAACCCGTCCATACGCGGCGAAGCCGGGTGTCCACCACGCCCGTGCGTCCGCGGTGACCGCGAAGGCCTCGATCCCGTCCAGCGACCGCAGCCACCCACGTGAGGCGTCCCCCATGGCGAAGGCGGCCGTGGCGAGCGCGTCCACCTCGGTGAGATGGCGGCCGACCAGCGTGATCGACGCAAGGTCCGTCGCCGGCCGGCCGGTGTGCGGGTCGAGGATGTGCGGGCCGCGTTCGGCGGTACCGGACGTCGCGACGGCCAGGTCCCGGCCGGTGACCAGCGTGGTGAGGTCACCGGGACGCAGCGGGTGGGCGACGCCGATCTGCCAGGGCCGGCCGGGCGCGGCCTCGCCCCGGGTCTGGATGTCGCCGCCGCCGTTGACGCTGTGATGACGGGCGCCGGCGTCGTACAGCAGCTGCGAGGCACGCTCGACCGCCCAGCCCTTGACCACCGCTGACGGATCGAGGCGGCCATCGGGGGTGGCGGAGAACCAGCCGCTGCTGGAGCGCGCGGCGGCCCGGCACAGATCGAGGACCTCCCTCACCTCGGGGTCGCACTGTCGCTCCGTCAGCTCGCCACGGCCCAGGCGGCTGATCTGGCTGCCGGCGCGATAGGTCGAGAAGACCTCGTCCACCCGGTGCAGCCAGGCCACGGCGTCGGCCAGGGCCGGGGTGACCGCGCGCGTCGGTGCGCCGCGGATGTCGAAGGAGAACACGGTGCCCATGGCATGCTCGGCATGGCGCACCGCGCCGGGCTCAGCCACGGGCACGGTCCAGTGCGCTCTGCAGCGAGGAGATGTAGCCCTGACTGGTGAACGTCGCACCGGACACGGCGTCGATCTTCGCGCTCTGCGCCGCCAGCGCCTCCTGCGTGAGCCGGGGTACGGCATCGGCGCTCGCACCCTCCTCGTGCTCGCCCTTGAGCACGGTGACCGCGGTGAGCCTGCCCTTGACCAGGGTGACCCGCACCTGCACCGGGCCGCGCGCGGTGTCGACGGTGTCCCCGGTGAAGGTCCCCGAAGTCCCGTCGCGCTCCCGGGGGGACGGGACACCGCTCGGTGACGCGCTGGGGGCGGGGCCGGCCGGCGGGGCGGCTGCGGCCGTCGGACTCTGGTGCGGCTTCAGGGCCAGCATCAGGAAGAGACCTGCGACGGTGGCGGTGGTGGCGGCAACGGCTCGCTTCATGGTGCGGTCCTCCTCAGAACGCGAACGACTCGTGGTGGATGCGGCGGCGCGGCACTCCGGCGCCGCGCAGGGCGCTCTTGGCGGCCTCGGTCATCCCCGGCGGCCCGCACAGGTAGACGTCATGGGAGGCCAGGTCCGGAATCAGGCCGCCCAGCGCATCCGCCGTCAGCGGCAGGGAGTTCCCGGCCCCTTCGCCGAGTGCGTAGTGCACCCGCGCGCCACGGGCGGCAGCTATGTCCTCCAGCTCGTTGCGCAGCGCGAGGTCCTCCACGCGCCGGGCGAAGTACACCAGGGTCACCTCGCCGGGCAGGGTCTCGAACAGCGGCCGCAGCGGGGTGATGCCGACACCGCCGCCGAGCAGCAGCACCTTCGAACTGCTCCGGCGGGCGGCCGTAAAGGCTCCGTAGGGCCCCTCGGCCCACACCCGCGTGCCGGGCCGCAGCCCGGCCACCGCCCGGCTGTGGCCGCCGGCCTCCTTCACGGTGATCCGCAGATGGCGCGGACCGGCCGGCGCGGAGAGCGAGAACGGGTTGGCGGTCCACCAGTGGCCGGGGGCGAGAAAGCGCCAGCGGAAGAACTGGCCGGGCTGCGCTCCCAGTTCCTCCAGCCGCTTTCCCGTGAGGTGGACCGAGACGACCCCGGGAGCCTCCGGGTGGACTTCGGTGACCCGCAGCCGATGCCGCAGCGCCCGCCGCAGGGGGGTGAGAAAGCGGTTCCACACGAGCAGCGCCGCCACCCCGAGGTACAGCGTGTACCAGGCGAGTTGCGCCGGCCGGTCGGACACGAAGTCCTCGCCGTTCGACAGCTGATGGAAAAACGCCAGGAACACCGCGAGATAGGTGCAGAAGTGCAGATAGTGCCAGGTCTCATAGCTCATGCGGCGGCGTGCGGCGCGGGCGGACACCACCCCCACACCGACGAGCAGCAGCAGGCCGAACGTGCCCAGGAGCATGTCCTGGTACTGGAACACCAGGGTCGTCGTCTGGTCGATCACGTTCGTTCGTGAGGTGATCGAGTAGCCCCAGATGATGAGCGCGGTGTGGGCGAGGGCCAGGAACACGGTGTACCGCCCGCCCGTCGCGTGCCAGCGGGCGAGCCGGTCGGTACCCACCACGCGGTCCAGCACCGGCACCCGCGCCATCAGGGCGAGCAGGACCGCGCAGGCATAGCCCGCGAGCAGCCCGGTGATCCGGCCCGCGCCGGTCAGCCAGCCGTCCAGGCCGACGACCGACGGGGTATGACGCCACCACAGGGCGAGCACGGCGACCGCACCGCCGTAGATCACGACCAGGACCGCTTCCGCGGGAACGCGCCGTGGCCACCGGTCCGGCGGTGGCGCGTGTCGTGGGACGGCCCCGCCGGAGCGGGTGTGCGGGACGGCGGTCATGAAGACTCCCCTCGGCGAAAGGAACAGGCCACCGGCGGAGCCCCGCGTCAGGCGGCGGCACCGTCGGTGGGCACACCGTGGCAGCGCAACTTCTGGGTTTCCGCTGAAGCGGGAGCCACGGAGCCCACCAGAGCGGACTCAGAGAGAACTCAGAGCTTGGGGCGGGATACTGCCGGGACCATGGACACGCCCGACGCCCCTTCCTCCGCCCTGCCCGGTCTGCACCGTCCCGACGGCACGCCGGTGCGGGTGCTCGTCGTCGACGACGAACGCGTCCCGGACACCGATCCCCGCACCGAGGTGGGCCGGGTCGGCCGCGCGTTCAACCGGATGCTCCAGCACGTCGAGGAGTCACTCGCCCGCAGGCTCGCCAGCGAACAGCGGCTGCGCCGGTTCGCCGCCGACGCCAGCCATGAGCTGCGGACCCCTGTGGCCACGATCCGCGGGCACGCGGAGCTGGCCCTGCGCAGCCGCGGGCCGGTGCCGGACGAGGTGCGGCACGCCCTGGGCCGGGTCCGCTGCGAATCCGTGCGCATGGGTGAGCTCGTGGACGATCTGCTGCTGCTCGCCCGGCTGGACGCGGGGCGCCCGCTGGCGGCCGAGCCGGTGGACCTGACCCGTCTGGTCCTCGACGCGGTGAGCGACGCCCGCGCCACCGGACCGGAGCACCGCTGGGTACTGCGGCTTCCCGAGGAACCCGTGGTGCTGCGGGGCGATGAGCGCGGACTGCAGCAGGTGCTCACCAACCTGCTCGCGAACGCCCGCACCCACACTCCGCCGGGCACCCGGGTGACGGTGGGCCTCACCGAACGGGTCAACGAGGTGGAAATCCTGGTCCAGGACGACGGACCCGGCGTACCGGAGACGCTGCAGGCCGAGGTCTTCGACCGGTTCGTCCGCACCGACAACGGGCGTTCGAGGAGCGCGGGCGGTACGGGCCTGGGCCTGGCGATCACCCAGGCGGTGACCACTGCGCACGGCGGACGCGTCGCCCTGACCAGCCGTCCGGGCCACACCGCGTTCCAGGTGTGGCTCCCCCGTATCGAGGGACCGTAGCCCCGACGGCGAGCCCGGCTATCCCCGGTGCGGTCCGTGGTGCAGCCCACCGGCCGCCATCCCTCTGACGCGCAGTTCCTCCGCCGCGGGACCGGCCGGGCCGATGCCCCTGGCCGCCGCGGCCCGTCCGTAGCGGTTCGCCAGGGGTGCGGAAGTGAGGCCGTGGGCGAGGACGCTGAGGAGTACGGTGCAGGCGATCACCGGGAGTACCGGGCGGGCACCGGCGGGGGTGAGTTCCTCGACGGCGAGCAGGCCGAAGATGATCGAGGCCAGTCCGCGGGGGCCGAACCAGCCGATGAAGCCCACCGTCCGGGCGTCCAGCCCGCTGCCGGCCAGACACAGCGCCACCGGCACCATGCGGATCACCGTCAGGCTCAGTACGGCGTAGACCACGGCCTGCCAGGTGACATGGGCGAACACCTCGGGAAGCAGCACCGCGCCGAAGACCAGCCACACCAGCACGGACAGCAGCGCCCCGGACTGCTCGACGTACAGCAGCACCCGCGGGGGCGCCCCGTGCGTCGTGCCGAACGCCAGGCCGGTGACGAAGGCGGCGACGAAGCCGTTGCCGCCGATCGCGAGGGCGGAGGTGTAGCCGAGGAGGGAGAGGGCCAGGACGCCCGCGCCGGCGAAGTCCTCGGCCGCCCAGCCGTTGCGGAGCGAGGTGCGCAGCAGCCATCCGGCGGCCAGCCCGACCACCGCGCCGTACGCCGCACCGACGGCGAGCTGCACCAGGGCATGGCCGGTGGCATCCGGTCCGGCGGTGTGCTCGGCCGCGGACACCCCGGCCAGGGCGAGCACCACCAGCGGGGTGACGATGCCGTCGTTGAGGCCGCTCTCCACGTTGATGACCCGGCGGATCTTCGCCGGCACCACGGGGTTGACCATCATCGTGGCGCCGAGCGCGGCGTCCGTCGGGGCGAGCGCGGCTGCGACGTAGAGGGCGGACCAGCCCGAAACACCGGGCAGGAGGACGGACGCCAGCACCGCCCCGAGGCCCACGCACAGCGGCAGACCGATCGCCAACAGTCGCACGTAGATGCCGAGTTCCGGGCGCAGGGCGCGGAAGGAGAGCCGTGCGGCATCGGTGAAGAGCACCCAGACCAGGGTGATCTCCGCGAGCACCTTGACCGTCTCGTGCGGGAGGGCGAGGTCGAGGACCCCGGTGCCCTCACCCAGCAGCAGGCCCAGCAGGACGAAGGCGGCCGGCGCGGTGAGCTCGAAGCGCTCCATCCGCCGTGAGCACAGGCACCACAGGAACAGCAGGAGCAGAACCAGGGAAAGGGTGCCGTCCACAGGGTCTCCAGGCTTGGCCGCGCCGGCGCTCGGGCGTCCCACTCTCGGCCATCGCCCCGCTGCCCGGCCGTTCCCGGGAGGCCGGGCCCATGCCTTTCACGCGGTTGGCGGACGGGCACGCGGTTGGCGGACGGGGCGCCGGGCCGCCTCCGGCACGGCCGGCCCGCAGACCACCGGCCCCGGGCAGACGGCTCCGGGCAGACGGGCCCCAGGTAGACCGGCCCCGGAAAGAACCGGGCGGTCGCGGTGGGGATGGCGTTCGGCGCGGAGCAGGGCCTCGCCGTCGTGGACGGGCTGGCGGCGGAGCCGGCGCTGGCGGGCTATCACCTCCTGCCGAGCGTCCGTGGTGATCTGCTCGCCCGGCTGGGGCGGGCGGCGGAGGCCCGGGAGGAGTTTCTGCGCGCCGCCGCGCTGACCCGCAACACCCGTGAACAGGCCCTCCTGGAGGAGCGGGCGGCGGAGCAGGGGGAAGACGGGCGGGCGAAGTAGCCACGGTGTCCCTGCCGTTGGCCGCCTTCTGCCGTTGACCGCACTCTGCGGTCGGCCGTTCCTGCGGTCGGCCGTTCCTGTCGCCGACCGTTCCTGCCGTCGCCGTCCTTGCCGTCGCCTGACACCCACGTGCCGGGACAACGCACGGGCCGCAGCCCGAGGGCGGCGAGCTCATCGAGCATCTCCAGCGCGAGTGGCCACTCGGCGCCGTGACGCACCTCACGAACTGACCAAATGACGAAATTGGTCAGTCGTGCTTATGGTGAGTGCATGGACGTCACGAACCACGGAAGTCGCCAGGCTCTGGTGGTCGGACTCGGGATCAGCGCGATCGCAACGGCCCTGCGACCACGGCACATCGGCGGACCTCCGGTCAGCGTCGTCGCCGACACTGCTCGGCGTCCTGCCGCACCGCCACCCCGACAACGTGCGGCGTGCCCTGGCCGAATGGGCAACCGCAGGCGAAGGGCAGGGCCGCCCGCTCCGAAGAAGCCGGCATCGCCCGAGCATGCGGGCCGCCCCTGCGTTCCCGTACCGCTCCCTCATCCACCAAGAAGCCAACCCGGAACAGGAAGCCAGAAGGTTCCATGTCTCCCAAGCACCGCCACGTGTCCGCCAACGGCATCACCATGCACTGCACCGAGCAGGGCGAAGGCCCACTCGTTCTGCTCCTTCACGGCTTCCCGGAAACCTCGTACTCCTGGCGTCACCAGCTCCAGCCACTCGCCGAGGCCGGCTACCGCGTGGTCGCGCCCGACCAGCGAGGTTACGGCAGCACCGACTGCCCCGAAGGCGTCGACAACTACACCATCCTGCACCTCGTCGGCGACGTCGTCGGCCTCATCCACGCCTTGGGCGAGAAGCACGCCGTAGTCGTCGGTCATGACTGGGGCGCCGCGATCGCCTGGCACACTGCCCTGCTACGCCCCGACCTCGTGCGCGGCGTTGCCGGAGTGAGCGTCCCGCCCATGCCACGTGGCCCCGTCCCCCCGATATCCGATGCTCGTGAACGCTTCGGCGAGGACTTCTACCAGGTCTACTTCCAGCAACCGCAGGCCGCCGAGGCAGAGCCGGCCAAGGACATCCCAACAACCTTCCGCAAGGTCCTCGCCGGCACCCCCACAGGCGAAGGCAGCTTCCTCGGCCGGTTCGCCGTCCCGGAAAGTTTGCCGGGATGGCTCACCGAAGCCGATATCGCCACTTTCACCGGTCAGTTCGCCACCACGGGATTCACCGGCGGCCTCAACTGGTACCGCAATCTCGACCGCAATTGGGAGCTGACCGCAGCCTGGCAGGACGCCCCGATCGTGCCACCGGCGCTCTATGTCATCGGTGAGCACGACTTCGTCCGCAGCGTCTGCCCCCCGGACATGCTGGAAAATCCCGCACTCGTCCCCGACCTGCGCGCGGTCGTCGACGTACCGGACAGCGGCCACTGGACACAGCAAGAACGTCCGGCGGAGGTCAACAAGGCTCTTCTCGACTTCCTCAACGGCCTGTAGGGGCCCCGGCACCGCGCCACACCGCCTTCCATACGAGCCACTGCTTCCAGACCACAGTGGCTGAACGGCCGCGAGGTGCTCCGCACCCACTGCTGAGAGCCGAACACGGACTGCCCGGAGTGGCCGTCCCTTGTCCCGTAGCGCCTCGCGACCCTGCTCTCCCTGATGCTCCGCCCATCACTCGCCCCCTCCCTCCCAGACGTCTGGAATCCCGTGCACGAAACCATCACCGGCCCTGCCCGCACCGCGACCTCCGGCACCCGCCGGCGCCACCGCCGCCCCAAGCCGATGACGACGGCCGTCCGCCGCGCCCTCGCCTTCGCCGCGACCGCGCCCGTCGCCGGGGTCATGATGGCCGGACCGTCCGCCTACGCCGCTGAGAACACCGGTGCCGCAAAGCCCTCCTTGTCCACCCCGGACAGCGACAGCGCCATCAAGGCCGACGCCGCACACTCCGACCAGAAGCCCATCGAGAACCCCCACACCCGCATCAACGACTCCCATATGGGCAGCAGCGTCAGCGGCGTGGTCCTGGATCGCGCCGCTGACAGGGTCGTCCGGGGCCACCGTGCCTCCACAGCCCTGCTGCCCGCGTTCCACACGAAGTTGGCCACCGCCGCCCTGACGGTGCTCGGCCCCGAACACCGCTTCACCACAAAGGTCGTCCACGGCAACGGCACCCTCACCCTCATCGGCGGCGACCGGGTCCTGACGGCCGATGACCTCGCCGAACTCGCCAGGACGGCGGCGGCCGGGCTCAAGTCCGCGGGCGTGACCCACGTCAAGGTCCGCGTGGACGACAGCCTCTTCCCCGAACCGACGCTCGCCCACAGATGGAAAGAGGGCTACCGCCTCAACACCGTCGCCCCCGTCCGCGCCCTGGCGGTCGACGGACACAGTGTCGCCGACGCCTCGCTCGACGCCGGAAAGGTCTTCGCCGGGCAGCTCGCCGCGGAGGGCATCGCCGTCGAGGGCGAGGTGACCCGCGGCCGTGCGGAGAGCACCGACGTGCCCGTGGCCGGCCACCGATCCCCACGGCTCGCCGACCTCGTCCACCGCATGCTGAAGACCGGTGACAACCACATCGCCGAGACATTGCTGCGCATGACCGCTGTCGGTGCCGGCCGGCCGGCCACCTTCGACGACGGAACGGCGGTCGTCCGCCAGGCGGGAGTGTGACGCCCCCTAGCTCCCCAGCTCCCTAGCTCCCTACGGGCAGCGGTCCGTCATGGCGTACCAGCCACGCCCGGTATGCCTCGCTCGCCCAGGCGATCTCCATGTACGAGGCGGTCAGGTCGGCGAACAGGTCATCCGCTGAGGCGGCGGAGGTGTCGTCCTGACGGCAGGCCATGAACAGGCGGACGGCCAGCGGATCGCCGTACAGGGGGCGGATCGCCATGCCGTGGCGGGAGCGGGCGGTCGGCTGGCAGGGGGTGACCACCTCACCGGCCGTGACGAGGTCCACCGTGGTGAGGTAGTCGCCGTGCACGACCCGGGGGTTGATTCCGGCCGCGGCCCAGATGCGGCGCAGTCCGGCCCATTCGCCGTCCACGGCCGGGTCGACCATCCACTGGTCGTCGGCGAGGTCCGCCACCCGGATGACCTCCCGGGCGGCCGCTGGGTGGGTGTCCGCCAGGGCGATGAACTGCGGTTCCCGGGCGATGAGTTCGTGTTCGGCAAGGCCGTCGGGGACCCGCAGGGGCGCCCCCTCGACCTCGTGGACGAAGGCGGCGTCGAGCTGTCCCATCGCGACCATGTGCAGCAGGGCATTGGCGGACACATCGGTTCTTATCGTGGTGTCCGTCTCCGGCAGCCGTACCCGTAGCCGGCGCAGCCAGCCGGCGACGGCGGGGCTGTTGGTGCTGCCGATGTGCAGCCGTGCGCCCTGTTCGCGCTGTGAGGTCGAGGCAACCTCGTCAATAAGTGCCCGCATTTCGGCCACTATCGGCCGGGCCCGGCACAGGACCGAATGCCCCAGCGGCGTGGGCCGGCTACCGCTCGGTTCACGGAAGAAGAGCTGGCCACCGAGGGCTTTCTCGATGCGGTGGAGCTGGGTGGTCAGGGAGGGCTGGGTCATGCCGAGTTGCCGGGCAGCCTTGCGTACGCTGCCGGTGTCGGCGATGGCGCACAATGCGCGAAGATGCCTTACCTCAAGCTCCACATCCGGAGCATAACGACGCAGGCACACGTCACACCAGACTCTCAAACCCGTCTGAACTCCCTTTTTTTCTCAGGGTATTGGCTGGTGCTATCGCCACCTAACATCTCCGTCTTCCGGGCGAACTCCGTCCAGACTCAACGGCACCAAGAAATCCGCAGGGCCCCGGTCGCCGCCCCACACGGCGACCGTACGGCCCTCGGAAATTAAGGAGCCCCCACATGAGATCTCCCAAGACGGCGCTGTCGGCGGCGCTCGGACTGGGCCTTGTCGCCGCGCTCGCAGCAGCGGCGCCGGTTTCGGCAGCTTCCCCCTCCCCCACCAACTCCTCCCACAGCAGCGCCGCTTCGATCGCGGCGTACAACGGCTCGGCCGCCGAGAAGGCCGACACCAAGGCGTTCTTCGAGGCCGTGATCAAGTCGGCCAAGGCCAAGATGAAGGCGCACCCGGACGCGGCCTCGGTCACCGTCACCTACGACGCCAGCAAGGCCCCGAAGTTCGCGGACCAGATAGCGCAGAGCACCTCCATCTGGAACGGCGCCGTGCAGAACGTGAAGCTGCAGGAAGGCAGCGGCGGCGACTTCGAGTACCGGGAGGGCAACGACCCGCGCGGCTCGTACGCCAGCACCGACGGTCACGGGAAGGGCTTCGTCTTCCTGGACTACCAGCAGAACCAGGAGTACAACTCCACCCGCGTGACCGCGCACGAGACCGGCCATGTGCTGGGCCTGCCGGACCACTACGAGGGCCCGTGCAGCGAGCTGATGTCCGGCGGCGGCCCCGGCACGTCCTGCCAGAACGCCAACCCGGACGCGAACGAGAGCGCCAAGGTGGACCAGCTCTGGGCCAACGGACTGGCGGGCATCCGCTTCGGCAAGGCCTCCTGACGTACCCGACGGACCCGCTGAAGTAACGAAGTTCGGCGGAGGCCCGCGGACCCGGCCCGGCTGACGGTGGCCGGGTCCGCGAACGGCCTGGGGCTGTCGAGTGCCGGAACCTGGCGGCCGGCCCTCGTACCCCACCAGCCCTCGCCTCTCTGCGCCGCCCATGCGGTGGGGCTCCCCCGGAGCCCCACCGCTTTCGTCTGCCGTCCGGCCGCCCGGGTCAGCCCCACAGCGCCCGGGCGGCGGCCACCCCGGCGAACGCGGCCGCGAGTGTGGCGAGCACGCTCAGCACGACATTGGCGGCGGCCCAGCCACGCGCCCCGTCGGCCGCCAGCCGGAGCGTCTCGTACGAGAAGGTCGAGTAGGTCGTCAGCGCTCCGCACAGGCCGGTGCCGAGCAGCAGTTGGACGTGCGAGGAGGCGGCGCCGGCGGCGACCGCGCCGGTCACCAGGCCGAGGATCAGACTGCCGGCGACATTGACGGTGAACGTCCCCCAGGGGAAGACCGTGTCGTGCCGGCACTGCACATAGCGGTCGGTGAGGAAGCGCAGCGGCGCCCCGACCATCGCCCCGGCCACCACCAGCAGCCAGTTCACCCGCGGCCGCCGTCCTCCGGAGCCGTACCGCCCGTGCGGGGGTAGGTGATCCGCTCGCACGGGTCGAGGGTGACCGTGCCGCCGTCCGTGAGGAGTTCGTCCAGCTGCGGGAGGAAGGAGCGGACCCGCTCCTCGCTGTCGACGAGGACGATCGCGACCGGCAGCTCCTCGCTCAGCGACAGCAGCCGCTGGGTGTGGATCAGGGAGGTGGCGCCGAAACCCTCGATGCCGCGGAAGACGCTGGCACCGGCCAGTCCGGCTTCGCGGGCGCGGTGCACGATCTCCGCGTACAGGGGCTTGTGGTGCCACACGTCCTGTTCGCCGACGAGGACCGTGAGCCGGAGCGCCGGGGTGCCGCCGGGATGTGCCGTGCCGTCTGTCATGCCGTCCGCCGCCTCAGTTCGAGAAGTGCACGTGTGCCGGTCACCGCGCACCGTACGGCCGCGAGCGCGGCGAGTACGGTGCCCGCGAGACAGGCCATGGCCACGGCCGGGTGCCGGGCGTCGATCAGCCGCTGGATGTCCACGGCGTAGGTGGAGAAGGTGGTGAAGCCGCCGAGGATGCCGGTGCCGAGGAACGGACGCACCAGCCGGTGGGCGGGCCAGACCTCAGTGATCATGACCATCAGCACGCCCATCAGCGCACAGCCCACGACGTTCACGGCCAGGGTCGTCCAGGGGAAGGAACCGTTGCCGGTGGGCCAGAGGAGGGCGGCGCCGTAACGGGCCGCGGCACCGATGGCACCCCCCACGGCCACCACGCCGATCACCGGCCACTGCCCTTGCCAGGGCGCCGCCCGGCGGCGTCGCTCGTTCATGTGTCTCCCGAGATCATCGGCGATCTCAGGCTACCGCCGCTCGGCCGCGGGTGCCGCGGCGGGCGGCGGGGCGGGGGGGGCGAGACGGTGGTGTGCCCCAGCTGCCGCTGGGCATCTATGCAGGTCAGACGGTTCTGGGCTCCCGCTCGGCGGGATACGTGATGGCGAGGTGATCCCGCCATCGGTTCGCTCTCTCAGAGCATGCCGTGGAGGGCTGCGCACACTTCGGTGCCAGTCGGCCGCGCCGATGGATCGCGGCTCATCATGCCCTCGATCAGGGGGCCCAACGGCCCCGGTACATTAATCGGGCGATGGGGCTTGTCGACGATGGCTTGCCGCTGGTCCTTGCGTTCGGCGCCGTCCGGGTAGGACACGTGCCTCCAACCGGTGGCGGAGATGAACCACGACGCGCCCAGCGCATACACATCCGCTTCTTGCGTGGGTGCAGCAGTACCAGTTGCCAAGATGCTCTCAGAGATCTCCGGCGCCTCGTAGTGGACCAGGCAGCCTCGATAGCTGAAGTCATAGGACTCGGGGATCTCGCCGCCCTGGGCAAGCGCCAGGTCAATGAGGGCGGTCCTGGTAGGGCCGATGACGAAGTGGTTGGGCTGTACGTCGCCATGCACCCATCCGGCTTCATGCAGAGCGGCCAGCGCGGCGGCGCACGAAAGCGCTTCGGCAAGGTTGGGCTCCCGCGGCTCACTGGGGTGCCGGGAGGGTTCCCACCGTGCAAAGAGGGCTTCGCCGTCCCGCCACGGCTGCATGCTCCACGTCCCCTCCTCCCACTCCCCGAAGCGGACTTCTTCGGTGATGAGCTGACGAAGAATGACCGCCTCTCGGGCAGGGCCCAGCGCCGTCCATTCGTGTGTCCGGCTGCGGTAGCCCAGCTTGATCGCGAATCGGCCGGTGGCAGTCCGCACGTCCCAGACCGTAGAGCCGCGCCGGTTGACAACGAGTCGGCGGCTCAGCGGTCCTACCACGTCTGCGACGTGGGCAGGGAGGTCAAAGGGTCCTTGGCTGGGCATCGTTGTGTCCTCTCAACGGTGGGGGCCGGCCCCGGGAAGAGGCCGGCTCCCACCAGGGCTACTGACCACGAACCCGCCTCTTGGCTCGGTCCGCGTCGTCAACCAGCTTGCCGATCTTCGGCGCATGCTGGACAGTCACCGTGGATACCGGCCTGTACGGGACTTCTTGGCACAGTTCGACGCTTCAGCAAAGACGCGGTTACTCCTCCTGGCCGACATCATGATGCCCCGCAGCGAAGGCACCTCTCCATGACACCCACCCCTGACGAGCCGGACGCCTGGTATGCGTATCTTGCGGAAGGGAATGCCCGGCAAGCCCGCAAGCGCGTCGCTGCCGATGTTCTGTTGAGGAACACGTCTGGCCATTTCCTCTTGGTGAAGCCCACCTACAAACCGGGATGGGATCTGCCCGGCGGAATGGCCGAAGCGAACGAGCCACCGGAACACACAGCTATACGTGAACTCAAGGAAGAGCTGGGGCTGGCCGTCACCCTCCGCGGCTTCCTCGTGGTGGACTGGGTGGCTCCCCATGAGGCATGGGACGACCAGCTTGCGTTCATCTTCGACGGCGGAGTCTTGGCCCAAGAGGTTGTCGACGAACTGCGGCCCCACGATGAGGAGCTTTCGCGGCTGGCCTTCACCTCAAAGGCTGAGGCACTGACGATGCTGCCCCGGCGAATGGTGCCCCGCTTCGTGGCGGCCACAGAGGCGCTGACGCGCGGTATACCCCATTACCTGCACAACGGGTCCGCGCTGCCGTAGGGCTACCGATACGACGTCGGGCAGCGGCCGTCGCTGCCGTGACTTTCCCGACGGCGTAGGGGCGGAGGCGCCCGCCCGAGGCGTCAGGACGTGTTCACCCTAGAGCCACCCGTTCCGCTTGAAGCCGCGGTGGATCACCCAGCAGATGCTCAGTATCACGGTCATCACCAGCGGATAGCCGAATGTCCAGTGCTTTTCCGGCATATGGTCGAAATTCATGCCGTACACACCGCAGACCATGGTCGGTACGGCCAGGATCGCGACCCAGGCACTGATCCGGCGCATGTCCTCGTTCTGGGCGACGGTGACCTGGGCGAGATGGGCCTGCAGTATGGAGTTGAGCAGTTCGTCGAAGGCGGTGATCTGCTCGGTGACCCGGTCGAGGTGGTCGGCGACGTCCCGGAAGTAGGTCGTGATCCGGGAGTCGACCTCGGACATCGGCCGGGTGGCCAGCTCCTGCATCGGCCGGTCCAGGGGGGCCACCGCGCGCTTGAGTTCCAGCAGCTCGCGCTTGAGCTGGTAGATCCGGCCGGCCCCGACGCTGCCGCGCACCGAGAAGACCTCGCTCTCGACGTCGTCGATATCGTCCTGGACGGCGGCCGTGACATCGAGGTAGTCGTCCACGACGAGGTCGGCGACGGCGTGCAGCACGGCGGACGGGCCGAGCGCCAACTGCTCGGGCACGCACTCCAGTTGCTCGCGGAGCGGGCCCAGCGAACCGTGCCCGCCGTGCCGTACCGTGATCACGAAGTCGGTGCCGGTGAAGACCATGATCTCGCCGGTCTCCACGACTTCGCTGGTGTCGGTGAGCCGGTCGTGATCGACATAGCGGACGGTCTTGAAGACGGTGAACAGCGAGTCGTCGTAGTGCTCCAGCTTCGGCCGCTGATGGGCGTGGACCGCGTCCTCGACGGCGAGCGGGTGGAGCCCGAACAGCTCGACGATTCCGGCGAATTCCTTCTCGGAGGGCTCATGCAGCCCGATCCAGACAAATCCACTGCCGGATTTCCGGACCCGGTGGATCGCCACATCGGCCGGGTGGTCGCCCTCCTGCCGCACGCCGTCCACGTACACCGCGCAGTTCACCACGGCGGTACCGAGGGGCGACCGCGCCGGGTGGCTGAGGTCGACTCCCCGGGTGCGCGGCTGCGGCAGCCGGACGGCCTTGCGGAGGTTGCTGATCATCGACACCCGGCCAGTATGGCCCGCGGGAGGCGGTGAACGGTACGGCGAAGCGGCCGTTTTTACGCAGCGGGGCGGAGCGGAAACCCTGGGTTGCGCGGCCCGCTGCGGGGTGCGGCAGGCCGTGCGGGTCAGGCGTACGGCCCCACACTGACCGTGCCGATCGTCAACTCCGTGGTGCCCTGGAGGATTTCGCCGACGCGCTCCACCTGGGCGTCCAGGCCGCGCCGCTGCCGGGCGGTCAGTGGTGTCAGCGGCTCGACCGTGAGCTGAATCATCCGGCGGCCGGAGCGGCGCTGGTGCCAGACACCGGCGACCGTGCCGTCGATCAGCAGCACGGGGAAGTTCCCGGCCTGCCGCCCGGCCAGCGCGCGCTTGAAGGTTCTGTCCGCCATGGCGGGGCTCCTCGGCTCGATGGTGCGTCGGTTCCGGGCGGGGGGCGGGGGCTGCCGCCCCAGAGGCCGGGCGGCTTTCCCTCAGGAGACGAGGACGGGCGGCTGCTCCGCCTCCGCGGGGGCCGTCCGCTCCGGTGCCTCCGGGGCGGACACCCGCCGCGGCATCAGGAACAGCAGACCGAAGATGAGGACCAGACCGCCGGAGATCCACCACAGGGCGTGGGTGGTGGCGTCGATGAAGGCGGGCCCGAGCCCGGCCGCGGCCGCCGCGCCGCCCGGCTCCCCCGTACCGCCGACGACCCCGAAGAAGGCCACCGACGACAGGCCGAGACCGAGCGCCATGCCCAGCTGGCCGGTGGTGTTGAAGATGCCGGAGGCCGAGCCGGAGTGCTCGGCCGGGACCTCGGAGATCGCCGCGTCGGTGATCGGGGCGACGATCAGGCCCATCCCGGCCCCCATCAGCAGCATCGCCGGGGCCATCTGCCAGGACTGCAGGGCGGTGCCGTAGTGCCCGGCCTCCCAGAGGTAGAGCAGCGCACCGGAGAGCATGATCAGCGCGCCGGCCTGCAGCACCGCGCGTCCGAACCGCGGCACCAGCTTCTGTACGGACATCCCGGCCGCGGTGGAGCAGGCGAGCGAGAACGGCACCCCGGTCAGCCCGGCGTGCAACGGGCCCCAGCCCAGCCCCAGTTGCATATGGAGCGTCCAGACCAGGAAGAAGAGGCCGCTGACCACGCCGAAGGTCAGCTGGACGCCGGCGCCCGCCGCGAAGGTCCGCACCGAGAAGAGGGAGAGCTCGACGAGCGGGGAGCCGTCCTTGCGGGCCTTGACCCGCTCGTAGCGGACGAAGAGCGCCAGGACGAGCGGGCTCGCGGCCATCGAGACGAAGCCCCACAGCGGCCAGCCGGACTCGCGTCCCTGGGTGAGCGGGTAGAGCAGCATCAGCAGGCCCACGGTGGCCAGCGCGGTCCCGATGAGGTCGACGCGCAGGGCCCGCGTGGCTTTGGACTCGGTGAGGAAGCGGCGGCCGAGGAGGATGCCGATGATCCCGACCGGCAGATTGATCAGGAAGATCGGGCGCCATTCCAGGCCGAGGAGGTTGCCCTCGGTGAGCAGGGCACCGATCAGCGGGCCGCAGACCGCGCCGAGACCGATCACCGCGCCGAACATCCCGAAGACCTTGCCGCGTTCGCCCGCCGGGAAGCTGACGTGGATGATCGCCAGCACCTGCGGCACCATCAGCGCGGCCATCGCGCCCTGCAACACCCGCGCGCCGACCAGCATCCCGGGGTCCGTCGCGACACCGCACAGCGCGGAGGCGACGGTGAAGCCGCCCATGCCGAGCAGGAAGAGCTTCTTGCGGCCGTAGATGTCGCCGAGCCGGCCGCCGGTGATCAGGCCGAGGGCGAAGGCGAGGGCGTAGCCGGCGGTGACCCACTGCACGGCGCTGAAGCCCGCGCCGGTGTCCCGCTGGATGCTCGGGATGGCGATATTGACGATGGTCGCGTCGACCAGGTCCATGAAGCTCGCGGTCAGCAGGACGGCGAGCGCGATCCAGCGTCTGCGGCCGGCCGCCGCGGGGGCCGGATCGGCCGCCTCGTGGGCCGCGGGCACGGTCGTGGTCATGGGTGTTCTCCAGGGGAACCGGTGCGGAAGGGAGCGGAAGATGACGCCGGGGCCGCCGGGCGGTGGCCGGCCGTGGCGTCGAGGTCTTCGACATTAGGCCCGCTGTAGGACAGCTCCGGTCCTACTCGGAGCGCCATCATCGATCCCATGAGTGAGACATCGGCGCGACTGCTGAATCTGCTGTCCCTGCTGCAGACCCCGCGCGAATGGCCCGGCAGTGAGCTGGCCGGGCGGCTGGGGGTCACCACCCGGACGATCCGCCGCGACATCGACCGGCTGCGCGAGCTGGGCTACCCCGTGCACGCCACGATGGGCGCGGAGGGCGGCTACCGGCTGGCCGCGGGGGCCGCGATGCCGCCGCTGCTGCTGGACGACGACGAGGCGGTGGCCATCGCGGTCGGTCTGCGCTCGGCCGCCGGGCACACCGTCGAGGGCATCGAGGAGGCCTCCGTACGGGCTCTCGCCAAGCTGGAGCAGGTGCTGCCGTCCCGGCTGCGGCGGCGGGTGGGCACGCTCGGCACCGCCACCGTGTCCCTGCCGTCCGGCGACCACCCGACCGTCGACCCGGAGCATCTGACGGTGCTCGCCGCGGCGATCACCAACCAGGAGCGGCTGCGCTTCCGCTACCGGGCCGGTGCCGGCGCCCACAGCAAGCGGCTGGTGGAGCCGCACCGCCTGGTCGCGTCGGGGCGCCGCTGGTATCTCGTGGCGTACGACAACGACCGCGAGGACTGGCGGATCTTCCGGGTGGACCGGCTGAGCGAGCCGTTCCCCACCGGGGTCCGGACCCCGCCGCGCACCCTGCCGGCCGCCGACGCGGGCGCCTACGTCCGGGAGCGGATGCAGGGGAGGGCCACGACCCACCGGGTGGTGGCGACCGTGTACGCACCGGCCGCTGAGGTGGCCGCCAAGCTGGGCGGACCGGCGGCGGGCGAGGTCGAACCGGTCGACGAGGCGTCCTGCCGCTGGCACAGCACCCCCGATGCGCTGGAGTGGCTGGCGGTCCGGCTGGCGCTGCTGGGGCACGAGTTCACCGTGCACGAACCGCCGGAGCTGGCCGCGTATCTGCGGGCGATGGGCGGCCGGGTGAACCGGGCGGCGGGGGCGGCAGCGAGCGAGGAAGAGGGCGCGGCGCCGTGACGCCCCTCGCGGGGAATACCCTAGGGGGGTATAAGGTTCTCCTTGGAGACACGCACTCGCAGCAGACCGAGGAGCAGGTATGACCACCGCGATCGGAGCGCACGGCGTCGAGTTGGAGATCGGCGGGATGACCTGCGCCTCGTGCGCCGCCCGCATCGAGAAGAAGCTCAACCGCATGGAGGGGGTCACCGCCACCGTCAACTACGCCACCGAGAAGGCGAAGGTGACGGTCGCGGAGGGCAGCGGCGTCGCGGCCGCGGACCTGATCGCCACCGTGGAGAAGACCGGCTACACCGCGACGGTCCCGGAGCCGCCCGCCGCCGAGCCTCCGGCCGGCGACGCCGGGGGTCCTGCGGACGACCGGGACGGCGAGGCGCACACCGCGCTCCGGCAGCGCCTGCTGGTCTCCCTCGCCCTCACCGTCCCGGTGGTGCTGATGGCGATGGTGCCTCCGCTGCAGTTCACCAACTGGCAGTGGCTCTCACTGACCCTGGCCGCCCCGGTGGTCGCGTACGGCGCCTGGCCGTTCCACCGGGCCGCCTGGACGAATCTGCGGCACGGCGCCGCCACGATGGACACCCTCATCTCGATGGGCACCCTCGCGGCGCTGGGCTGGTCGCTGTGGGCGCTGTTCTTCGGCACCGCGGGCATGCCGGGGATGACCCACCCCTTCGAGCTGACCCTGGCCCGCACCGACGGCAGCGGCGCCATCTACCTGGAGGCCGCGGCCGGGGTCACCACCTTCATCCTGGCCGGCCGCTCCTTCGAGGCGCGCGCGAAGCGGAAGGCGGGCGCGGCGCTGCGGGCGCTGCTGGAGCTGGGCGCCAAGGACGTCGCGGTGCTGCGGGACGGCCGCGAAGTCCGTATCCCCGTCGGCGCGTTGCGCGTCGGGGACCGCTTCGTCGTACGGCCCGGCGAGAAGATCGCCACCGACGGAAAGGTGGTGGAGGGCGCCTCCGCGGTGGACGCCTCGATGCTCACCGGCGAGTCCGTCCCCGTCGAGGTCTCCCCCGGCGACACCGTCACCGGCGCCACCGTCAACGCGGGCGGCCGGCTGGTCGTCGAGGCCACCCGGGTCGGCGCGGACACCCAGCTCGCCCGGATGGCGCGGCTGGTCGAGGACGCCCAGAACGGGAAGGCCGCGGCGCAGCGGCTGGCCGACCGGATCTCCGCGGTCTTCGTCCCGCTCGTGATCGCGCTCGCCCTGGGCACCCTCGGCTACTGGCTCGGCACCGGCCACGGGGCGGTGGCCGCCTTCACCGCGGCCGTCGCCGTCCTGATCATCGCCTGCCCGTGCGCCCTGGGGCTGGCCACTCCGACCGCGCTGATGGTCGGTACCGGACGCGGCGCCCAGCTCGGCATCCTGCTCAAGGGGCCGGAGGTGCTGGAGTCGACCCGGCGGGTGGACACCGTCGTCCTGGACAAGACCGGCACGGTCACCACCGGAGTGATGACGCTGACCGAGGTCCACCTCGCCGAGGGGGTGTCGGAACCGGAGGTGCTGCGGCTGGCCGGCGCGCTGGAACACGCCTCGGAGCACCCCATCGCCCGCGCCGTCGCCACCGGGGCCGAGTCCCGTGGCGCCACCCTGCCGGCTCCGGAGGACTTCGTGAACGTCCCGGGCCTGGGCGTCCGGGGAGTGGTCGAGGGCCGTACCGTCCTCGTGGGCCGCGAGCAGCTGCTGAACCGGTGGAACCAGTCCCTGCCGCCCGAGCTGGCGGCCGCCAAGGCCGCGGCCGAGGCCCGGGGCCGTACCGCCGTCACCGTCGGCTGGGACGGCGCGGCCCGCGCGGTCCTGGTCGTGTCCGACGCGGTCAAGCCCACCAGCGCCGAGGCGGTGCGCCGGCTGCGCGCCCTGGGGCTGACCCCGGTCCTGCTGACCGGCGACCACGAGGCCGTCGCGAGGGCGGTGGCCGCCGAGGTCGGTATCGACGAGGTGATCGCCGAGGTGCTCCCCGAGGACAAGGTCGCGGTCGTCGCCCGGCTGCAGTCCGAGGGCCGCTCGGTCGCCATGGTCGGCGACGGCGTCAACGACGCGGCCGCGCTGTCCCGCGCAGACCTGGGGCTGGCGATGGGCACAGGCACCGACGCCGCCATCGAGGCCGGTGACCTCACCCTCGTACGGGGCGATCTGCGCACCGCGGCGGACGCCATCCGGCTGGCCCGTGCGACGCTCGGCACCATCCGGACCAATCTGTTCTGGGCGTTCGGCTACAACGTCGCGGCGCTGCCGCTGGCCGCTGCCGGACTGCTCAACCCGATGATCGCCGGTGCCGCGATGGCCTTCTCCTCGGTCTTCGTCGTGGGCAACAGTCTGCGGCTGCGGCGCTTCCGGGCACTGCCGTAACGGGGAGTGTCCGGGGGATGCCCCAACGGGAGCATCCGGACACCGGACGGCCGCCGGGACGCGCCCGCGGGCGGAGCAATACCCGTGCGACGGCCCGGCTCTGCCGTTGGATCGGGCGGGCTGCTGCCCCCGCGCGGGCCGTCCCGCCGCCCGCGGGCGCCCCCTCGGCGGGGCCGCCCGCGGGCCCGGCACAGGGGCCGGTCACCCCCGGTTCTGACAACTGTCTCCAGTTCTGGCGACCGAACCTTGGCAGTTCACGCAGCCGCCGGGCGGCACCGAGGGGTGAGACTGGTGGGCATACCGCCCATCCACGTACAGGGGAACTCATGACCGGGTCACGCATCCTGGCCCTCGGCCATTACCAGCCCTCCCGCGTGCTCACCAACGACGACCTCGCCAAGATCGTCGACACCGACGACGCCTGGATCCGCAGCCGCGTCGGCATCCGTACCCGCCATGTCGCCGCCCCTGACGAGACCGTGGACTCGATGGCGGCCGCCGCCGCGGCCAAGGCCCTCGCCGCCAGTGGCCTGGCCCCGCAGGACATCGACCTGGTGCTGGTCGCCACCTGCACGGCCCACGACCGCAGCCCGAACGCCGCGGCCCGGGTCGCCGCCCGGCTCGGCCTGGACGCGCCCGCCACGATGGACCTCAACGTCGTCTGCTCCGGCTTCACCCATGCGCTCGCCACCGCCGACCACGCCATCCGGGCCGGTTCCGCGACCCACGCACTGGTCATCGGGGCGGAGAAGTTCACCGACGTCGTCGACTGGACGGACCGCTCGACCTGTGTGCTGGTCGGCGACGGGGCGGGCGCCGCGGTGGTCGGTGCCGCGCCGGAGCCGGGAATCGGTCCGGTGCTGTGGGGCTCGGTGCCGCAGATGGGCGGTGCGGTACGCATCGAGGGCGAGCCGGCCCGGTTCGCCCAGGAGGGCCAGACCGTCTACCGCTGGGCCACGACCCAGCTGCCGGCCATCGCCCGCAAGGTGTGCGAACGCTCCGGGATCACCCCCGCCGACCTCGCCGGTGTGGTGCTGCACCAGGCCAATCTGCGGATCATCGAGCCGGTCGCGGAGCGGATCGGGGCGGTCAACGCGGTGGTCGCCAAGGACGTCGTCGACTCCGGGAACACCTCCGCGGCCTCCGTCCCGCTCGCCCTGTCCAAGCTGGTCGAGCGGCGCGAGATCGCCTCCGGGGCCCCGGTGCTGCTGTTCGCCTTCGGCGGCAACCTCTCGTACGCGGGGCAGGTCATCCACTGCCCGTGAGCCGGGCCGGGCCGGTGTCCGATTCGTTCAAGACCCGGCCCCGCGGGCTGCCTACGCTCGCCGTATGACCACTTCTCCCTCCCCCACCACACCCTCCGCACCGCGGTTCGCGGCCCTCGGCATGGTCGTCGCCGACATGGCCGCCGCCCTCGCCTTCTACCGCCGCCTCGGCCTGGACATCCCCGCCGACGCGGACACCGCCCCGCACGCCGAGGCGCCGCTCCCCGGCGGGCTGCGGCTGATGTGGGACACCCACGAGACCGCGCGGGCCATCGACCCGGACTGGACCCCGCCCCAGGGCGGCACCCCCACGGGGCTGGCCTTCGAGTGCACCGGTCCCGCCGAGGTCGACAAGCTCTACGCCGAGCTCACCGACGCCGGCTACACGGGCGAGAAGCCGCCGTGGGACGCGTTCTGGGGACAGCGCTACGCCGTCGTACAGGACCCGGACGGCCATGGGGTCGATCTGTTCGCTCCGCTCCCCTAGGCCCTGTCGTCAAACTCCCGTCGTCTGCCCGAAGGGCAGGCCCCGCGGCGTCTGGTGCGTGCGATCGCAAGGCGGAGGGTCTCCCCGGTACTGGGTGTACCGGGGAGACCCCGACAACGCGGATGGGGGTCCCCCCGCGCCGTTCAGGCGTGGGGGAGTGCGTGCCAGGCGCCGCGGGGCAGACGGGAGTTTGACGACAGGGCCTAGGAGGACACACCCCGTAGGAGCAGCGGCCGGGGGAGCCAGGAGCAGCGGCGGGCCGGGACGCGCCCGGCTAGCCGATGTCGCCGGGGTGCTCGCGCAGGTACAGCGCGCCGCAGGTGTGACAGAACGGCTCGCCCTTGGGCGTGCCCCAGACCTCGGCCGTCTGGGTGGCGGCGGCCGGGGCCAGATCCCGTCCGCACATCGCCGTGGTGCCGTCCAGCCGCACCATGTGCCAGATCTTCACCGGCGTGTCCGCATGCGGCAGAACGCCTTCCTCGTACTCAGCGCGCATCTCGTGCTCCATGGCGGTGCACCTCCTACGCCCACGATGCGCCAGCGGTTCGGAGGCCACAACGGCAACGGCAGGCGGGGCGCCGGGCCCCCGCGGCCCCCGTCAGAACACCGACCACCCCGTCAGCGTCGTACTGCACTCCCCGGGGACAACCCCCGAACCCCCGGCCGGAAACCCCCACAGCCCCCGTCAGAACACCGACCACCCCGTCAGCGTCGTGAAGTGGTCCAGGGCCGCGGCGCCGGCCACGGAGTTGCCGCGGGCGTCGAGTCCCGGGCTCCAAACGCATAGCGTGCAGCGGCCGGGGATGACGGCGATGATGCCGCCGCCGACCCCGCTCTTCGCGGGCAGCCCGACGCGGTAGGCGAACTCCCCCGCCGCGTCATACGTCCCGCAGGTCAGCATCACCGCATTGATCCGCTTGGCCTCGCGGGCCTCCAGCAGCCTGCTGCCGTCGGCGCGCAGCCCGTGGCGGGCCAGGAAACCACCCGCCGCGGCCAGATCCCGGCAGCTCATCTCGATCGAGCACTGCCAGAAGTAGTGCTCGATGACGCTGGGGACGGGGTTCTCCAGGTTGCCGAAGGACGCCATGAAGTGCGCCAGGGCGGCATTGCGGTCGCCGTGTTCGGCCTCGGAGTCGGCCACCGCCTGGTCGAAGGCGAGATCCGGGTTGCCGCTCTCCTCCCGCAGGAAGTGCAGCATCGAGGTGCTGGCATCGCCGGTGAGGGTCTGCAGCCGGTCGGTGACCACCAGCGCGCCCGCATTGATGAACGGGTTGCGCGGGATGCCGTTCTCCGCCTCCAGCTGGACCAGCGAGTTGAACGGCGTACCGGACGGCTCGCGGCCCACCCGCCGCCAGATGTTGTCGTGGCCGTCATGGCTCTGGGCCATCACCAGCGCCAGCGAGAAGGCCTTCGAGATGGACTGGACGGAGAACGGGATCTCCCAGTCGCCGACCCCGTACACCTCGCCGTGGATATCGGCCACCGCGATCCCGAAACGGTCCGCGGACACCCGCTCGAGCGCCGGTATGTAGTCGGCGACCCGCCCCTGTCGCACGAACGGCCTGGCGTGGGCCGCTACCTCCTCGAGAACGGCCTGGTAGTCCATGACGGACACGCTAACCCGGGGCGAGCAGCACCCCCATCGGGGCCCCCGCCAGCAACTTCACCTCGCGTGCGAGGTGCGCCTGGTCCGCGTACCCGGCGTGCGCCGCGACCTGTGCGTAGGGCATCCCCGAGCGCGCCAGGTCGAGCGCGCGCACAAGCCGGAGCACCCGGGCCAGGGTCTTGGGGCCGTAGCCGAACGCGTCCAGGCTGAGCCGGTGCAGCTGGCGTTCGCCGAGCGCGACGGCGCGGGCGACCTCGGCGACGGGCCGGCCGCGGGCGAGGCCCGCGGCGACGGCGGCGGTCCGGCCGTCCTCCCCGGTGCCTTCCCGGAGACGGGCAGCGGCGGTCTCCTCCAGAAGGCGGCCGACACCGGCCGCGCTGCCCGGCGCCCCGGCGGCGGCCAGCCGCTCGGTCAGCTCCCGTACCCGGCCGGCGGGCCACAGGTCCGCCAACGGCACCCGCCGGTCGCGCAGTTCCCTGGCCGGTACGCCGAAGACGGCGGGCCCCTGGCCGGGCGCGAAGCGCAGCCCGACAAGGGCCGTACCGGGCGGCATGCCCTCCACGGACTGCGGCCCGGTGTCCGGGCCCGCCACCAGGAGCTGGCCCCCGCTCCAGATCAGATCCGTACACCCGTCGGGCAGCACGGGCCGGGCCGGGGGCTGCAGGGTGCGGGTCCACAGCACCGCCCCGGCCACCCGGGAGGCACGCTCCCGGTACCCGCCGGATACGCCGGGTGGCCCCTTCGTGTCGCGCGATTCGCCCACATGCTCCAGCCTGGCACGGGAACCCCACGGCCGTCCGCGCCGTTGATCCCTTACGACACGGACCTCACGGAGGTGGCACATGTCAGGGTTTCTCGACCGCGCCAAGGAACAGGCACGGCAGGGGCTTGCACAGGGCAAGCAGAAGGTCGACGAGGTGCAGCAGAACCGCGCCGGCAGCGAACTGCTGAGAAAGCTGGGTGCCGCGTACTTCGCCGAGCGGCGGGGCAGCGGATCGCCCGAGGCGACCCAGGACGCGCTCAACACACTGGAGGCGCACGTCAACGCCCACGGGGACGCGTTCCTGCACGACTAGGACGCCCTTCCGGAGTATGGCGGGCAGGGCAGGCCCTGCGCGGACCGCCGCGGTCCCCCGGTGCGCGTCGCGCGCGACACCGGGGCCGCCGGGCCGCCGCCGCCTTGACGAGCGGCCGAAACCGCTCGCACATTCCCCGAACGGCTGGTCCGCTTTATGCCGTTCGGTTCCCTCCGTCCGGCCCCGTCCCGTACAAGCGAGACATGAGGCGGCCGACGGGTGGCCGCCGTGTCCGTTCGGAGTGGGCCATGTCCGCACCACTGTCCGCCGCCCGGTTCCGCCAGGCGCTCACCGCTGACGGGCTCCGGGTCGCGGAGATCGACGGCTGGGAGACGCACAACCGCAACGAGAAGGGGCCGTGGGGCCCGGTGCACGGGGTGATGGTGCACCACACCGCCACCTCCGGCGCCGAGAGCACCGTCCGGCTCTGCCACGACGGCCGCCCCGATCTGCCGGGCCCGCTGTGCCACGGTGTGATCACCAAGGACGGCACCGTGCATCTGGTCGGCTACGGCCGCGCACATCACGCGGGCCTCGGCGACGGCGACGTCCTGCGCGCGGTGATCGCCGAGAAGCGGCTGCCACCGGACAACGAGGCCGACACCGACGGCAACCGCGCCTTCTACGGCTTCGAGTGCGAGAACCGCGGCAACGGCACCGACGACTGGCCGCCGGCCCAGCTGGACGCCCTGGAGAAGGCCGCGGCCGCGCTGTGCCGGGCGCACGGCTGGACCGGACGCTCGGTGATCGGGCATCTGGAGTGGCAGCCGGGCAAGGTCGATCCGCGCGGCTTCCCGATGGACTGGCTGCGCGACCGGATCACCGCCCGTCTGAAGTGAGCGGCGCGGGAACGGCACGGGCCCGCTCCCCCGGCACCCGGGACAATGGACCACGTGACCAGCACCGCCCCCGGCCCGCCGCCGGACCCGCGCACCCTGCGCCCGCGCCTGCCCTCCCCCGTCCAGGAGGTCGAGGAAGCGCCGTTCACCCGCCGCGGGGTACGGCTGCTGCTGAAGCGGGACGATCTGATCCACCCGGAGCTTCCGGGCAACAAATGGCGCAAGCTGGCGCCGAATCTGCGGGCCGCGGCAGCGGCGGGTGAGCGTGCGCTGCTGACCTTCGGCGGCGCCTACTCCAACCATCTGCGGGCCACCGCCGCGGCCGGCCGGCTGCTCGGCTTCGCCACCATCGGCGTGGTCCGCGGCGACGAACTGGCCGACGCCCCGCTCAACTGGTCGCTGGCCCGCTGCGCCGCCGACGGGATGCGGCTGCACTTCATCGACCGGGCCCGCTACCGCCGGAGGGCCGACCCGGAGGTGCTCGCCGAGCTGCACGACCGCTTCGGCGCCTTCCGCCTCATACCGGAGGGCGGCAGCAACGCCCTTGCCGCACAGGGCTGTACGGAGCTGGGCCGGGAGCTGCACGGGGCCGCGGACACGGTCGCGGTGGCCTGCGGAACGGGCGGCACCCTCGCCGGACTCGCCGCGGGGCTGGGTCCGGGACAGCGCGCCCTGGGCTTCCCCGTACTGAAGGGCGGCCGGCCGCACTTCCTCCAGGAGACGGTCGAGGAGCTGCAGCGCGCGGCGTTCGGCGGACCGCGCGGCGACTGGCGGCTGGAGGACCGCTTCCACTGCGGCGGATACGCCCGCCGCACCCCGGAACTCGACGCCTTCGCGGCGGCCTTCGAGGACCGGCACCAGCTGCCGCTGGAGCGGATCTATGTCGCCAAGCTGCTGTACGGGCTGACGACGCTGGCCGAGGAGGGCGCCTTCGCCCCCGGCAGCACCGTGGCCGCAGTGATCACCGGGACCCCCTGAGCCGGGCCGCCTCCGCCGACCGCGGCCCCTGACCTGCCCCGGCCCGCCTCGCCCGTCACCGACGTCCCGGGACAGCACACCTAGACGGCGCTCTCCCGGTAAGCCGTCGCCTCCTCCAGGTCCAGCCTGCGCAGCAGCGTCCGCAGCATCTCGTCGTCGATCCGCCGGGCGTCCCGCAGCTGGACGAACACGCTGCGCTCGGCGTCGATCATCTCCCGGGCCAGCCGCCGGTAGGTCTCGTCGGCGGACTCCCCGGTGATCTCGTTGGCCGCGCCGAGCCGCTCCCACACGGAGTTGCGGCGGCGCTCCATGACGCTGCGCAACCGGTCGACGAGGGGCCCGGGCAGGGCGTTGCGCGGGTCCTGGAGGAGCTCGTCCAGGCGCTCCTCGGCGGCCCGCGAGGCCTCGTTCTGCGCCTGCGCCTCGGCGAGCGTCTCGGCCTGGGTGTCCCGGCCGGGCAGCTTCAGCGCGCGGATCAGCGCCGGCAGTGTCAGCCCCTGGATGACGAGGGTGGCGATGACGGTGGTGAAGGTCAGGAAGAGCACGAGGTTGCGCGCCGGGAAGGAGCCGTCGCCGTGCAGTGCGGAGGGGATGGAGAACGCGATGGCCAGCGACACCACCCCGCGCATCCCGGCCCAGCCGACGATGACCGGTGCGGTCCAGTTCGTGTCCGGCTCGCGGGTACGGATCCGGGCCGACAGCATGCGCGGCAGATAGGTCGCGGGAAAGACCCACACGAACCGCGACAGGACCACGACGACGAACATCACGGCCGCGTACCAGAGGGCCTGCGCCGCGCCGAATTCCCCCAGCCCGCGCACCACGACCGGCAGCTGCAGCCCGATCAGCGCGAAGACCGCGGACTCCAGGATGAAGGAGACCATTTTCCACACGGCGTCCTCCTGGAGCCGGGTCTCGAAGTCGACCTGCCAGGAGCGGTGCCCCAGATAGAGGGCGACCACGACGACGGCGAGCACCCCGGAGGCGTGGAGCTGCTCGGCGGCCGCGTAGGCGACGAACGGGATGAGCAGCGAGAGGGTGTTCTCCAGCAGCGCCGACTCGCGCAGCCGGACGCGCAGCCAGTGCAGCGGCACCATCAGGACGAGGCCGATCCCGATACCGCCCACGGATGCGAGGGCGAACTGTTTGACCCCGTCGCCCCAGGTGGCGCCGGCCCCGATCGCCGCGGCCACCAGGACCTTGTACACGGTGATCGCGGTGGCGTCGTTGAACAGCGATTCGCCCTGCAGGATCGTGGTGATCCGGTGCGGCAGCCCCAGTTTGCGGGCGATGGCGGTGGCCGCGACGGCGTCCGGCGGGGCGACGACGGCCCCCAGCACGAGGGCGGCGGTCAGCGGCAGCCCCGGGATGACGAGGTAGGCCGCATAGCCGACCACGAACGTCGCGAACAGCACATAGCCGACCGACAGCAGCGCCACCGGCCGCACATTGGCCCGCAGCCCCAGATACGAGCTGTCCAGCGCCGCGGTGTGCAGCAGAGGCGGCAGCACCAGCGGCAGCACGATGTGCGGATCGAGGGTGTAGTCCGGGATACCGGGGATGTAGGAGGCCGCGAGCCCCACGGTGACCAGGAGCAGCGGCGCGGGGACCGGCGTACGGCGCGCCAGGCCGGCGACCGCCGCGCTCCCCGCGACCAGCAAAAACAGCGGCATGACAGCCATCGGCCCGTCCCGTCCCCGTACCCTTCACCGACCATCCCGGCGATCTAACCTGGCCATCATGAGCGAGTGCACGCACGTTGCCGAACTGCCGCGCCCCGAGCCGGTCCCGCAGAGCGCCACCTGCCTGGAGTGCCTGGCCGCCGGCAGCCACCCCGTCCAACTGCGGCTGTGCCTGGCCTGCGGCCATGTCGGCTGCTGCGACTCCTCGCCGTTCCGGCATGCGACCAGGCACTTCGAGGAGACCGGCCACCCCGTGATGCGGTCGCACGAACCGGGGGCCTCCTGGCGCTGGTGCTTCACCGACCAGAAACTGGTGTGAAGCGATCAGCGGTGTCCGTTTAACCTTCACCCATGATCCGCGAAGCGACCCCCGAGGATGTCCCGGTCATCCTCGCCATGATCGGCGAGCTGGCCGCGTACGAGCGCGCCCCCGAGGCCGCGCAGGCCACCGAGCCGCAGCTCAAGAAGGCCCTCTTCGGACCGCAGCCGGCCGCCTTCGCACTGATCGCGGAGGCCGGTGACGCCCCGGTGGGCTTTGCCCTGTGGTTCCGGAACTTCTCGACGTGGACGGGCACGCAGGGTGTCTATCTGGAGGATCTGTACGTCCGCCCCGAGGCGCGCGGCGACGGCCACGGCAAGGCACTGCTCGCGGCCCTCGCGGAGATCTGCGTGGAACGTGGCTATGAACGTTTCGAGTGGTCAGTCCTGGATTGGAATGAACCGTCCATCGGTTTTTACCGGTCGATCGGCGCTCAGCCCATGGACGAATGGACGGTCTTCCGGCTCACTGGAAAGGCACTGCACGACCTTGCGGACACCTCACGGGCCAACGGAGCGTAATCGACATCGATTTGACAGTGCACACCCCTAGCCACTGTCCGTACCCGTGGCTTTACAATCAGTAACAGAGAGGGTGTGGGGCGACCACGGGCCGTCGCCGTCCGGAGGGCAGTCGTGCTCCTTCCGGGCGACACCGGCCCACAGATCGCGATAGCGTCACAGCCGAACCATGTGTCGTGCCGAATCGTTCTCCTTTCGTCCGAGAGGAGAAAAGTCCGGCGCGAATATCCCGAACAACGCGAATATCGCGCATTCCAGCTCAACCAGCTTGTGCCACCTTGGAGGTGAGGGTGTCCCAGATCGCAGGCGAGCCCGGGACTCAGGACTTCGTGGAAGTCCGTCTGCCCGCTGCGGGTGCCTACCTGTCTGTGCTGCGTACGGCCACGGCCGGGCTCGCAGCCCGCTTGGACTTCACCCTCGACGAGATCGAGGATCTGCGCATCGCGGTCGATGAGGCCTGCGCGATCCTCCTGCAACAGGCCGTCCCCGGCAGTGTGCTGAGCTGCGTCTTCCGTCTCATCGACGACGCACTGCAGGTCACCGTGTCGGCTCCGACGACCGACGGCCGCGCCCCGGAGCGCGACACCTTCGCCTGGACGGTGCTCTCCGCACTGGCCGGCAAGGTCGATTCCACCGTCGCCGAGGATCAAACGGTCACCATCAGTCTGTACAAGGAGCGCGGCGCCGGTCCCGGACCGTCATGACCGAACAGGGGGCCCCGTGAAAGATCTCGAACGCGGCGGGAGGATGGCGTCCAGTGCGACCATCCCCGAGCAGCAGGCCCGGCCGCATCCGGTGGGCGTAGACGACCACGGCGGCCGGTTGGATGCGGCGGAGCAGGCAGAGCGGGCGGACCACATGGAGCAGAGCGAGCAGCCGGGGCAGCAGGCGCATCAGCACGATGCGCCGGCCCCCGACGACAAGCTGCAGGAACAACAGCATTCCCCGGAGCCGCAGGACCGCAGCGGCGCCCGGGCGATGTTCTACGAGCTGCGCAAGCTGCCCGACGGCTCCCCGGAGCGTGCCGAGCTGCGCAACACCCTGGTTCGTATGCACCTCCCCCTCGTCGAGCATCTGGCCCGGCGGTTCCGTAACCGCGGCGAGCCGCTGGACGATCTGACCCAGGTCGCCACCATCGGCCTGATCAAGTCCGTCGACCGCTTCGACCCGGAGCGCGGCGTGGAGTTCTCCACGTACGCCACCCCCACCGTCGTCGGCGAGATCAAGCGGCACTTCCGCGACAAGGGCTGGGCGGTCCGCGTCCCGCGTCGCCTCCAGGAGCTGCGGCTGTCGCTGACCACCGCGACCGCCGAGCTGTCCCAGCGGCACGGGCGGGCGCCCACGGTCCATGAGCTGGCCGAGCATCTGGCGATCTCCGAGGAGGAGGTCCTGGAGGGCCTGGAGTCCGCCAACGCCTACAGCACCCTCTCGCTCGACGTCCCGGACACGGACGACGAGTCCCCGGCCGTCGCCGACACCCTCGGCGCCGAGGACGAGGCGCTGGAAGGGGTGGAGTACCGCGAGTCCCTCAAGCCGCTGCTGGAGGATCTCCCGCCGCGTGAGAAGAAGATCCTGCTGCTGCGCTTCTTCGGCAACATGACCCAGTCGCAGATCGCCCAGGAGGTCGGCATCTCCCAGATGCATGTCTCCCGCCTGCTGGCCCGCACCCTCGCCCAGCTCCGCGACAAGCTGCTCGTCGAGGAGTGAACGGCGCTTAAGCGAGATGGGCGGGGCCTTCGAAGGCCCCGCCCACCGTGCGTTCCAGGGGCCCGAAGGACCCGGGGCGGCGCGTCCGCCCTGGCTTCAGGGCGTCTCCCGCGGCCCGATACCCAGCGCTTCGGTGGCCGTCGGGTTGACCAGCAGAACGAGCACGACGAGTGCGGCCACCGCCAGCCCGATACCGGCCGCGATCAGCGCACCGCCCCCGTTGACCAGCGTCCAGGCCACCGGCAGCGCCACGATCTGGGTGATCAGCGACGGGCCCCGGCTCCAGCGGCGGCGCAGCCACAGCCCCCGGGCGGCGACCAGCGGCAGCAGGGCGAGCGCGAGGACGGTGAGCCCGCCCATCTCCGCCTGCTGCGGGCTGTCCGGCGAACCGGCGAGACCCATGATCAACATGTAGGCGCCGAGGGCGGCCAGGGCGAGCCCTTCGACCGCGGTGAGCGCCGCCGCGGCGCTCAGCCGGGCGGGCCGCGGGCCGGTCGGCTCGGCCGCGGCAGGGGCACCGGCGGCTCGGGGCGCGGACTGCTTCTGCTGACTGCTCACCCCAGCAGCGTAGCGCCGGCCCTCCCCGCCTCCGGCGATGCCCCGGAGCCGGACGGGGCGTAAGGCCGGTACCAGCAGGTAGGTACGCTGCTGCATATGCGCGCACTTCTTGTGGTCAATCCCGCAGCAACCACCACCAGTGCCCGCACCCGTGACGTACTGACCCACGCACTCGCCAGCGACCTCAAGCTGGAGGTCGCACAGACCCAGTACCGCGGGCACGCCCGTGATCTTGCCCAGGAGGCCACCGAAGGCGGGGAGACCGACCTGGTCGTGGCGCTCGGCGGCGACGGCACGGTCAACGAGGTGGTCAACGGTCTGCTGGCCGGCGGCCCCGATCCGGACTCCCATCCCCGACTGGCGGTCGTCCCCGGCGGCTCCACCAATGTCTTCGCCCGCGCCCTCGGCCTCCCCAATGACGTGGTGGAGGCAACCGGCGCCCTGCTGGACGCGCTGCGCGACGGCAGCGAGCGCACCATCGGCCTCGGTCTGGCGGCGGGCACCCCGGGCAGCGTGGACGAGGGCGTACCGGAACGCTGGTTCACCTTCTGCGCGGGCTTCGGCTTCGACGCCGGCGTCGTCGGCCGGGTGGAGCAGCAGCGCGAACGCGGCAAGCGTTCGACCCACGCCCTGTACGTGCGACAGGTCGTACGGCAGTTCCTGGTCGAGGCGAGCCGCCGCCGGGGCATCCTCACTCTCGAACGTCCGGGGGGCACCGAGGGCTCCGCTGAGACCGTCGAGGACCTGGCGCTGGCCATAATCTGCAACACCGCCCCGTGGACCTACCTGGGCAATCGGCCGATCTACCCGTCCCCCGACGCCTCGTTCGACACGGCCCTGGATCTGTTCGCACTGAGCAAGCTCTCGCCGTCCGCGGTGGCCCGCTACGCGACCCAGTTGCTGACGTCAACACCCCAGCGCGGGCCCCACGGCAAACACGCCCTCTCACTTCACGACCTCACGAACTTCACCTTGCATTCGCAGGTTCCCCTGCCCTTCCAGATGGACGGCGACCACCTGGGACTGCGTACGAGTGTGACGTTCACAGGCGTACGCCGTGCACTGCGTGTGATTGTGTGAGCAGTAGGGCCCAAAGTCCTTTCACTCGAACGTTTAGACTGGTTTCCACCCCCTGGAATGACGGCTGTGAGCTAGGCGACACCAAGGATTCAAAAAAAAGTTTCCGGAAGGGGTTGTATCCGCAGCCGAGGTTTGCGAGTCTCTTCATGGCGATCGGGACGGCCGCTTTACCGGCCCCCTTGAGAGCCCGAATCCTCCTCCTCATTCCACAGGACCGTGCCAGTTCACGACTGGAGTTCGGCCCTTCCCTTGTGGAGGGATTCGTGAAAGCGTTCACATTCACAAGCAACGATCCCGTCACACGAGGAGATGGAGCAGCCATGGACTGGCGTCACCGCGCCGTTTGCCGCGAGGAAGACCCCGAGCTCTTCTTCCCTATCGGCAACACCGGTCCTGCGCTGCTGCAGATCGAGGAAGCCAAGGCCGTCTGCCGCCGCTGCCCCGTCATGGAGCAGTGCCTGCAGTGGGCGCTCGAGTCCGGCCAGGACTCCGGCGTCTGGGGTGGTCTGAGCGAGGACGAGCGCCGCGCGATGAAGCGCCGTGCAGCTCGCAACCGGGCGCGCAACGCCAGCGCCTGAGCCAGTAGCCCCGTGGCCCCCGAGCCGCAGCGCGCAGTACACCCGATGCATCTCCGGCGCTGACAAGCCCGGTCGTTATCGCATCGCAACAGCTTTGAGCCCCGGACCGCATGGTCCGGGGCTTCCTGCTGTTCAGGGCCGGGCCGACGGCCCGCCCGGCGCCGGCCCCGGAGCTCAGTGCTGCTTATCGGCCCGTACGGGGACGTCGAGGATGACCTGAGTACCGCGCTCGGGCGCCCGCACCATGTCGAACTTTCCGCCCAACTCCCCCTCCACCAGGGTCCGTACGATCTGCAGCCCCAGGTTTCCGGCGCGATGCGGATCGAATCCCTCGGGCAGACCGCGCCCGTTGTCCTGGACGGTGACCAGCAGCCGCGGCTCCGTACGGCTCCCGCCGCGCACCGCGCCGACCTCGACCACGCCGCGCTCCACCTGGTCGAAGGCGTGCTCCAGGGCGTTCTGCAGCACCTCGGTGAGCACCATCGACAGCGGGGTGGCCACCTCGGCGTCCAGGATGCCGAAGCGCCCGGTACGGCGGGTGGTCACCTTGCCCGGGGAGATCTCCGCGACCATGGCCAGCACCCGGTCCGCGATCTCGTCGAACTCGACCCGTTCGTCGAGGGTCTGGGACAGCGTCTCGTGCACGATCGCGATCGAACCGACCCTGCGCACGGCCTCGTTGAGCGCCTCGCGGCCCTGTTCGGAATCCATCCGGCGGGACTGCAGCCGCAACAGCGCGGCGACCGTCTGCAGATTGTTCTTCACCCGGTGGTGGATCTCCCGGATGGTGGCGTCCTTGGTGATCAGCTCCCGCTCGCGACGTCGCAGTTCGGTCACATCACGCAGCAGGACCAGTGAACCGATGTGGGTCCCCTTGGGCTTGAGCGGGATGGCGCGCAGCTGGATCACGCCGTCCTCGCCCTCGACCTCGAACTCCCTGGGGGCCCAGCCGCTGGCGAGCTTGACCAGCGCCTCGTCCACCGGGCCGCGGGCGGGCGCCAGTTCGGCGGTGGCCTGGCCCAGGTGGTGGCCCACCAGGTCGGCGGCGAGACCGAGCCGGTGGTAGGCGGAGAGCGCATTGGGGCTGGCGTACTGGACGACACCCTCCGCGTCGAGCCGGATCAGCCCGTCACCGGCGCGCGGCGAGGCGTCCATGTCGACCTGCTGGCCGGGGAAGGGAAACGTTCCGGCAGCGATCATCTGGGCGAGGTCGGAGGCGCTCTGGAGGTAGGTGAGCTCCAGCCGGCTGGGGGTGCGCACGGTCAGCAGGTTGGTGTTGCGGGCGATGACGCCGAGCACCCGGCCCTCGCGGCGTACCGGGATGGACTCGACCCGTACCGGGACCTCCTCCCGCCACTCCGGGTCGCCCTCGCGTACGATGCGGCCCTCGTCCAGGGCGGAGTCCAGCATCGGGCGGCGGCCGCGGGGAACGAGATGGCCGACCATGTCGTCCTGGTAGGAGGTGGGGCCCGTATTGGGCCGCATCTGGGCCACCGAGACATAGCGGGTGCCGTCGAGGGTGGGAACCCACAGCACAAGATCGGCGAAGGAGAGGTCGGAGAGCAGCTGCCACTCCGAGACCAGCAGATGGAGCCACTCGAGGTCGGTGTCGCTCAGAGCGGTGTGCTGGCGTACGAGATCGTTCATGGAGGGCACGTCTTGGAGCCTACCGGCGTACGGTGTATGTGTTGTGTCTGCACGGGCATGGACAAGCAATAATGGTCTAGTCCAGAATTCAGCAAAGACCTCCGCCCTCCCCGCACAGGAGAGCGGAACGAGGCCGAAGCGCTCTCTGCCCTGACTGCGCCGAGGCCTCCGATCGACCGGTCCCAGGACGGGTCCGTGCCCCTACCGCACACAGGGGCGCCTCCCGCCCGCAGGACGGGACCGGCCGATGTCAGCTCCGGGCTGCGGTGCCGGACAGGTTGAGGGTCCTGTCCCGGCGCCGCGGCCCGCGGGTGCTTCAGGGGGTCTTCAGCGGGAAGCCCCGCTCGCCCTCCGCGGCCACGCCTTGAGCGCCAGCTCGGCGATCGCCTCCAGCTCCGTCCGCTCCGCACCGTCGCGCGCCTGCTGGGACATGCCCTGGATGACGGCGCCCGTGTAGGCGGCCAGCGCGCCGGCGTCGGTATCAGGAGGCAGCTCACCGGAGGCGATGTCCGCACGGATGGCGGCGGCGATCCCCCTGACGTTCAGCAACCTCATCTCCCGCAGGGAGTCGGCGACTTCGGCCGAGGCGGGCGAGATGTTGAGGGCGGCGCTGATGACCAGGCAGCCGCGGGGGCGGCCGGGCAGGGTGTATTCGGCCGCGGCCTCGCGCAGCGCCCTTTCGACGCCCCGGCGGGCGGTCGGCTCCTCGGTCACGGCGCGGGAGATGAAGCCTCCGTAGCGCCGCCCGTACTCGACCACGACCTCGTCGAACAGGGCCCGCTTGTCGCCGAAGGCGGCGTAGAGGCTGGGGGCGCTGATACCCATGGCGCGGGTGAGGTCGGAGATCGAGGTGGCTTCGTAGCCCCGCTCCCAGAACGACCGGACCGCCTGCTCCAGGGCCGTCTCACGGTCGAAGGACCGGGGCCGCCCGCGCTGTTTCGTCTCCTTGGTCGCCATGGCAGAAATTCTATAGCGGTCGGTATGGAACGCGTGCTACGATTTTTCTGTAGCGAGCGATACATAAATAGCTCGGTGCGGGGGCGCGTGCGTCGGTGCACGTCGGCGCGCATCCATAGGCGTCCGGGACATCCACATACGGATCGGGGAGGGGCACTGCCATGAGTGCGCTCAGCGGCAAGACGGCACTGGTGACGGGAGGCAGCAGGGGGATCGGCCGGGCCATCTCGGAACGGCTGGCGAGGGAGGGCGCGCGGGTCGGTGTGCATTACGGCCGGGACGGGACCGCGGCCAAGGAGACCGTCTCGGTGATCGAGGCCGGCGGGGGCCAAGCCTTCGCGATCCGGGCCGAGCTGGGGGTACCGGGAGACGTCGAAGCGCTGTGGGCCGCATTCGACGAGCAGGCCGAGGGCCTGGACATCCTGGTCAACAACGCCGGGATCAACAAGGCCGCCGACGGCACGCTGAAGCGGATCGAGGCGGTGACGGCGGAGGATTTCGACCTCCTCTTCGCGGTCAACACCAAGGCACCGTTCTTCATCGCCCAGCAGGCACTGCCCCGGCTGCGGGACGGCGGGCGGATCATCAACACCTCGACCGGACTGACGCGGGGCGCGGCCAAGCCCGAGTTGATCGCCTATGCCATGACCAAGGGCGCGATCGATGTGTTCACCTCGACGCTCGCCAAGGATCTGGGCCCGCGCGGGATCACGGTCAACGCGGTGGCACCCGGGGCGGTGAACACCGACATGAATGCCGGATGGCTGCAGGGCGAGGCCAATGCCGAGGCGCGGCAGCGGGTCAGGGAGATATCCCCGCTGGGCCGGATCGCCGACCCCACCGATATCGGCGACCTCGTGGCCTTCCTCGCCTCGGACGACAGCCGTTGGGTGACGGGGCAGTGGATCGACGCGACGGGTGGGGCGCTGCTCTGACGGAGCGCCGTCCGGCGGCGCGGGCAGATGGCCGGTCGGGCGCCGGGCGGCTGGGCGCTGGGCGGCCGGACACCCGGGCGGCCGGACACCTGGGCGCCGGGAAAACTTGACCGGCCGTTCGGATGTGCCAACGCGTCCCTGGGGCCACCCTCTGCTAGATTGGTCTATACCACATGGATCATTCTCCAGAACGGCAGGCCAAGCGTGGAAGTTGTCATCGTTCCGGATGCCGTGGCGGGCGGCGAGCTGATCGCGGAGGCCATCGCCACCCTGGTGCGCCGTAAGCCCGACGCGCTGCTCGGTGTGGCCACCGGCTCCACCCCGTTGCCCATTTACGAGGCGCTGGCGGCGAAGGTCCGGTCCGGTGCGGTGGACGCCTCACGGGCGCGCATCTGCCAGCTCGACGAGTACGTCGGGCTGCCGGCCGGGCACCCCGAGTCCTACCGCTCGGTGGTCCTGCGCGAGGTGGTCGAACCGCTCGGCCTCGGTGAGCAGTCCTTCATGGGCCCCGATGGCGCGGCCGAGGATGTCCAGGCCGCCTGCGAGGCGTACGACCGTGCACTGCGCGAGGCGGGCGGCGTGGACCTCCAACTGCTCGGTATCGGCACGGACGGGCACATCGGCTTCAACGAGCCCTGCTCGTCGCTCGCTTCGCGTACCCGTATCAAGACGCTGACCCAGCAGACCCGGGAGGACAACGCCCGGTTCTTCGACAGCCTCGACGAGGTGCCGCACCACGTCATCACCCAGGGCATCGGCACCATCCTGGAGGCCCGCCATCTGGTGCTGCTCGCCACGGGCGAGGGCAAGGCAGACGCGGTGGCCCATGCCGTCGAGGGCCCGGTTGCCGCACTGGTCCCGGCCTCGGCGCTTCAGCTCCACCCGCATGCGACGGTCGTCGTGGACGAGGCCGCAGCCGCCAAGCTGAAGCTCGCCGACTACTTCCGCGCCACCTACGCGGCAAAGCCGGACTGGCAGGGCCTCTAGGTCTGCCAGGTACACCTGGCCGGTGTACGCCTGGCCGGTGTACGCCTGGCCGGTGTACACCTGGCCGGAGGGATCAGGGTCGGACCGCCCCTGGGAAGGTTTCGGGTGGGCAGCTTGCGCACTCGGTACGCGGAAGCCGCCGGGCTGAAGACAGTTTGTGTGTGCGCTGGGTGGGTGACGGACTCCGGCCCGAAGTCGCGGTGTGCACGTGCCGGACGGCAGCCGCCAGGCAGGGACTCGCAGCTTGGGCACACGCCGGGCGACAGCCGCCGTCGCCCGTAGAGGCCGCCTGCTCGCCCGCCGGGCACCAGGCTCCGACCCGTAGAGACACGGGCACCAGGCTCCGACCCGTAGAGCCAGTGGGGCCACGTGCTGGAGGACGGCCTCCGGCGCGGAGAGGCGGTGTCAACAGTCGCCAGGTGAAAGCCGTCGGTCCGTGAGGGCTTCGGCGGCGGCCTGGGCGCAGACTCGGGCGGCGCCGTGGGTGGCGAGGTGGAGGGCGCCTTGGGGTGGGGCCTGGGGGACGCCCATTTCGACGACCGCGGTGTCGGGGCGGGCGGCGAGGAGAGTGCGGAGCGCCTCGGCCATCCAGGGGTGGCGGTGGAGGTCGCGGACCACGGCGACGAGGCGGCGGCCGGCGGCCGCGGTGAGCAGGCCGTCGACCAGCCCGGCGGTGCCGGCCGCGGCGGCGGCTTCGGCGGTGCAGGTGGCGGTCTCGGTGCCCGGGAGGAGGCGGGCGAGTTCGGCGGCGACGCCCCAGGGCGTCTCGTCGCCCACGGCGATGTTGCCGAGGGGGGTGAAGGCGGCGACGTAGGCGGGCCCGGCCAGGGGTTCGTACGGGCCGGCGGCGGTGAGGCGCAGGGCGCGCCGGGCCGCGGTGAGGCCGATTCCGGGCGCGGGCGCGGGCCCCTCCCCCACGTCCGCGCTCCGGTTCCGGCCCGCCAGGGCACGCACCCGCGCCGCGGCGTCGGCGAGCCGCTGCTCCGGCAGTTCGCCGTCGCGCACCGCCCGCACCAAGGCGTCGCGCAGTCGCAGCACGATGTCCTCGTCCGCCAGTCCGCCGCCCACGCAAATGGCGTCGGAACCGGCCGCGAGGGCCAGCACGCTGCCGCGCTCGATGCCGTAGGTGGCGGAGATGGCCTGCATCTCCATCCCGTCGGTGACGATCAGCCCGTCGAAGCCGAGGCCGCCTTCGGTGGCGGGGGCCCGCAGCAGACCGTGCAGCGCGGCCGGGCTGAGCGTGGCCGGGTGTTCACCGTCCAGGGCGGGCAGCAGGATGTGGGCGCTCATCACGGCGCGGGTGCCGGCGGCGACGGCGGCGCGGAACGGCACCAGTTCGCGTTCCTGGAGGGTCGGCAGATCGGCGGCGATACGCGGCAGGTCGTGGTGGGAGTCGACGGCGGTGTCGCCGTGGCCGGGGAAGTGCTTGGTGCAGGCGGCGACGCCGGCGGACTGCAGGCCCTCGACATAGGCGGCGGTGTGCCGGGCGACCAGCTGCGGATCGGCGCCGAAGGAGCGGACGCCGATGACCGGATTGCCGGGGTTGGAGTTGACGTCGGCGGAGGGGGCCCAGTTGAGGTTGATACCGCAGTCGGCCAGCCGGCGGCCGATTTCGCGGGCCACCGCGCGGGTCAGGGCGGTGTCGTCGACGGCACCGAGCGCATGGTTGCCGGGGAAGGAGGAGCCGCCGCGCACTTCGAGGCGGGTGACATCGCCGCCCTCCTCGTCGATGGCGACGATCAGTTCCTCGCGTTCGGCCCGCAACCGGCCGGTGAGTGCGGCGAGTTGTGCCGGGTCGGCGACATTGCGGCCGAAGAGGCCGACCGAGACCAGGCCCTCGCCGAGCCGGCGCAGCAGCCAGTCGGGCGCGGTGGTGCCGGTGAAGCCGGGCTGGAGGACGGCGAGTGCATCGCGGGTGAGGGTGTCGGCGGAGCGTACGGAGCGTACGAGAGGCGTCATGAGCTGCGTCATCCCTTCACGGCGCCGGAGGTGAGACCGCCGACCGCCTTGCGTTGCAGGAACAGGAAGAGCACCAGGATCGGGACCGCGAAGATCGAGGCGGCGGCCATGGTGGCGCCCCAGTCGTCCCCGAACTGGGTCTGGAACTGCGAGAGCCACAACGGCAGGGTGCCCATGGCCGGTTCCTTGTTGAGGACCAGCACCAGCGGGAATTCGTTCCAGGCGGTGATGAATCCGAAGAGCGAGGTGGCCATCAGGCCGGGCGCCAGCAGCGGGAAGACGACCTTGAGGAACGCCTGGCGGCGCGAGCAGCCGTCGACCATCGCGGACTCCTCCAGTTCCCTGGGAACCGCGGCGACATAGCCACGGAGCGTCAGAAGGGTGAAGGGCAGCACCATCAGCATGTAGAAGAAGGTCAGCGGCAGCAGGCTGTTGAGCAGGTCCGCGTCCCTGACGATCAGGTAGATCGAGATCACCATGACCTCCCAGGGAGCCATCTGGGCGACCATGAAGGTCAGCAGGATGCCCTTGCGCCCCCGAAAGCGCATCCGGGTCAGGGCGAACGCCCCGCAGAGGGCGATCACCAGCGAGAGACCGACGGCGAGCACGGTCACCAGCACCGAATTCCCCGCCAGGATCCAGAAGTCCGGGGCGTGCACGGCCGTCGCGAAGTGTTCGAGGGTGCCGTGGACGGGGAACCACACGGGGTCCTCGGTGATGATGTCCCGGGTCGGCTTGAAGGCCGTGCTGAACATCCAGTAGACGGGGAAGACGAAGCCGAGGGCGAGCACGGCCGCCGTCGCGTTGGGCCAGACACGGCCGGCGAGAGAGCGCTTCACAGCTCGTTCTCCTCTTGCTGTTCCTGCTTGACCGTCAGGCGCAGGTAGTACGCGGTCATGACCAGCAGCACCACGATCGTCAGCAGGGAGATCGCGGCCCCCATGCCGAAGTGGAGGTTGCCGACGCCCTCGGTGAAGGCGTAGATCGGCAGCGTTTCGGTGAGCCGGTCGGGGCCGCCCTCGTTGATCGCGAAGATCTGCGGGAACGCCTTGAAGACCCAGATGGTCTCCAGAAACGTCGTCGCGAGGAAGAACGGCCGCAGGAAGGGGAAGGTGACGGAGGTGAAGACCTTCCAGGTGCCGGCGCCGTCCATCCGGGCCGCTTCGTAGAGCTCCTTGGGGATGGTCGTGGTGGCGGCGTAGAGGTTGAGGGCCACGAACGGCAGCGACTGCCAGACGATCAGTACGGTGATGACGAAGAACGTCGACAGCTGGCTGCCGACCCAGTCGTAGTGGGCCATGGAGTGCCGGCCGAGTTTGTCCAGGAGCCAGTTGACGACGCCGTAGCGGGAGTCGAAGAGCCACTGGAAGACGGTGGTGGCGGCGATCACCGGCATCGCCCAGGCCAGCACCAGTGCGAGGGACAGCGTCAGCCGCATCCTCTTGCCGAGCCGGGCCAGCAGCAGGCCGATCAGCACACCGAGGACCATGATCAGGACGACATTGACCGCGGTGAAGACGAGGGTGCGCAGGGTGACCCGCCAGAACTGCTCACTGCCCAGGATCTCCTGGTAGTTGCCGAACCCGCGCCAGTCGGTGAGGTGCTGGATCAGCTCCTTCATATTGAGGTTCTGGAAGGAGAGCAGGATGTTGCGGGCCATGGGCCAGCCCAGGAGGACCGCGGTCGCGAGCAGGGCCGGCAGCAGCAGGAGGTAGGGGGCGCCGCGCGCGGCCCGCCGGCTGCCTCCGCCGCGCCGGGTGGGCGGTGCGCCGCCCTTGCCGGTCCGCGGCGCGGTCTGGTCCACCACGCCGTCGAGCTGCACTGCCATGGCCCCTGCTCCCCCTCGTATCCCGTCAGACCTCGGTGCCTCCGCCGTGCACGCATGCCGGCCGGGGACGGCCGGCCGGCACGCCGACCGGTGGTACGGCGTGCGGGTCCGCACGCGGACCCGCCGGGCGTCCGCTACTGCTTGGCGAGCCGCGCGTTGATCTCGGACTCGATGTCCTTGGCGGCATCGGCCGGGGACTTACCGCCCAGAACGGCGGTCATATAGCTCTTGATCGGGTTCGGCAGGTTCTCCACCGCGGCCCACTGGGGAATCAGCGGGGTGGTGCCCCCGGACTTCTCCGCCGCGGCCGCGGCGGCCGCCACGGCCGGATTCCCCTTTCCGGCATCGGCCAGGTCAGGGGATTTCGGGGCCCAGCCGGACTCCTTCACCATCTGCCGGTCGTTCTGCTTCGACAGTGCGACCTTCAGGAATTCCTTGGCAAGTTCCTGGTTCTTGCCCATTCCGGCGACGGCGAAGTTGGAACCGCCGAGGAAGACGCCCTCCGGCTTGTCCGCGGTCTCCCCGGGGATGGTGAAGAAACCGATGTCCTTCTTCATCCCGGGGTTGGCCTTGAGGGCGGTGGCGGCCTCATAGCCCATGGCGATGACGGCGCCGGTGCGGCCCTTGGCGAAGACCTCACCCTGCTGCGGGGTGGCCTCGTCCTTGTTCTTGGGGGCGGTGCTGAAGGCCTGGTACTGCTTGTAGATGTCCATGGCCTTGGCGACCTTGGGGTCGCCGAGGTTGGAGACCCACTTGCCGCCCTGCTTCTTCACCAGGTCGGCGCCGGTGCCGATGGTCAGGCCGTCGAAGAAGTACCAGTTCTGGCCGGGCAGATACAGCGGCTCGGCGTCGGTCTTCTTCTTGATGGTGTCAAAGGCCTTGAAGAGCTCGTTGCGCGTCTTGGGAATGCCCTTGAGGCCGGCCTCGGCCCAGATCCTCTTGTTGTACATCACCACGCGGTTTCCGGCGAACCACGGCAGTGCGTACTGTTTTCCGTCGACGAGCGACGCCTTGTTGAAGGCCTCGTTCCAGTCGGCGCCGATCTCCTTCTTCAGATCGCCGAGTTCGGCCAGGGCACCGGCCTGGGCATAGGCGGCGGTCTGGGTGTTGCCGATTTCGACGACGTCCGGCGGGGTCTCCTCGGAAAGGGCGGTGCTCAGCTTCTGCTGAATGCCGTTCCACTGCTGGACCTTGAACTCGACGGTGGCGCCGGTCTTCTTCTTGAACTGCGCGGAGACCTGCTTGGTCCACTGCGCCGGATTCGAACCGCTCATCACCCAGACGGTCAGCTTCTGGCCCTTGAAGCCGTCCGCGCCCGTCTTCTCGCCGCCGCCGGACCCACAGGCAGCGACACCCACCAGCATTCCCGCGACCGCCGTCGCCGCTATGAGCCCACGCTTCATTGCGCTCTCCCCCCAAGGCCGGGTGTGGTCTTTAATGGTTTAGACCAGTGCCCGCAGCTTGGCCTAGACCTTTTGGGGTGTCAAGGGTGTATAAGAGTCGCTGTCAGGTCCGTTACCGGACCGACATCTGGCGGGCCGGGACCTGCAAGGGAGCGCGGGAAACCCACCCGTGCCACGATGTGAGCCGCTACGTACGGAGGAGCCGGTGACGGCAGCACGACAGGAGTCGGAGAGGCGGGTCATGGACACGGACGGGGGCAGCAGTGCCGAGAGCGGCGGCACGCGGACCGCACGGGTGCCCAAGTACTACCGCCTCAAGCGCCACTTGCTGGAAATCACCGAGACCCTGCCGCCCGGCACCCCGGTACCGCCCGAACGCACCCTCGCCGCGGAGTTCGACACCTCGCGTACGACGGTGCGTCAGGCTCTGCAGGAGCTGGTCGTCGAGGGCCGGCTGGAGCGCATCCAGGGCAAGGGCACCTTTGTCGCCAAGCCCAAGGTTTCCCAGGCCCTGCAACTGACCTCCTATACGGAGGACATGCGGGCCCAGGGCCTGGAGCCGGCCTCCCAGCTGCTGGACATCGGCTATGTCACGGCGGACGACCGGCTCGCCGGCCTGCTGGACATCGCCGCCGGCGGCCGGGTGCTGCGCATCGAACGGCTGCGGCTGGCCAGCGGCGAGCCGATGGCCATCGAAACCACCCATCTGTCGGCGAAGCGCTTCCCCGCCCTGCGCCGGAACCTCGTCAAATACACCTCCCTCTACACCGCACTGGCCGAGGTGTACGACGTCCGTCTGGCGGAGGCCGAGGAGACCATCGAGACCTCCCTCGCCACCCCGCGCGAGGCCGGTCTGCTGGGCACGGATGTCGGACTGCCGATGCTGATGCTCTCCCGGCACTCGCTCGACGCACAGGGGCAGCCGGTGGAGTGGGTGCGCTCGGTCTACCGCGGCGACCGCTACAAGTTCGTCGCCCGGCTGCGCCGCCCCACGGGCTGACCCGCCGCCCGGCTCGGGCGGAGCGCCCGCAGCGCGGGCCGCCCCCCTGCCCTGCCGCCGCCGTATCCGCCCCAGCGGGGACCGGCGGCGCAGGTCGCGGCCGTGTGGATTCTTGATACCGATATGCGGACAGCTAGTGACGCGTGCCACTGCCCTGCCATAGATTTCCAGCCGATTGCACAGGAGACAGCCAGGGGACGGAGCCACGGTCATGACACAGTCAGCCGCATCACCGGATCGCAGACAGGTCGTCACGCCCACGCGTGTGGTGGCCGGTATCTGCCTGATCGCTCCGTTCGTGGCGATGCTGTGGGTGAGCTCGTACGCCAGGATCGAGCCGACGTTCATCGGGATCCCGTTCTTCTACTGGTACCAGATGCTGTGGGTGCTGATCTCGACCGCGCTCACGACCCTCGCCTACAAGCTCGTGCAGCGTGAGCAGCGCGCCCGCAAGGGCGGTGCGGCCCAGTGACTGTCACCACCACCGCAACGAGCGCTCCGGGCGCTCTCGCCGCTTCCCAGACACAGGGCGTGAACGGCGTCGCACTGGCCGTCTTCGTCTTCTTCTTCCTGGCCGTGACGGTCATGGGCTTCCTGGCCGCCCGCTGGCGCAAGGCCGAGCAGTCCGCCAACCTCGACGAATGGGGACTGGGCGGCCGCAGCTTCGGCACCTGGGTGACCTGGTTCCTGCTGGGCGGTGACCTCTACACCGCGTACACGTTCGTGGCCGTCCCGGCGGCGATCTACGCGGCGGGCGCGGCCGGCTTCTTCGCCGTGCCGTACACGATCCTGGTCTACCCGCTGATCTTCACCTTCCTCCCCCGCCTGTGGTCGGTCTCGCACAAGCACGGCTACGTCACCACCTCCGACTTCGTCCGCGGCCGCTTCGGCTCCAAGGGCCTGTCACTGGCCGTGGCGCTCACCGGCATCCTGGCCACGATGCCGTACATCGCCCTCCAACTGGTCGGCATCCAGGCCGTCCTGGACGTGATGGGCATCGGCGGTGGCGAGCACACCAACTGGTTCGTCAAGGACCTGCCGCTGCTGATCGCGTTCGCGGTGCTGGCCGCCTACACCTACTCCTCCGGCCTGCGCGCCCCGGCACTGATCGCCTTCGTCAAGGACGGGCTGATCTACCTGGTCATCGCCGTGGCGATCATCTACATCCCGATCAAGCTGGGCGGCTTCGACGCGATCTTCGACTCGGCCGGCAAGGCGCTGGCCGAGCCCGGCCCCGTCCCCGGCAAGCCGCGCGGTGAGCTGACCAGCGGGCCCAACGCCCAATGGGCGTATGCGACCCTGGCACTCGGCTCGGCGCTGGCGCTCTTCATGTACCCGCACTCGATCACCGCGACGCTGTCCTCGCGCAGCCGCAACGTGATCCGCCGCAACACGACCATCCTGCCGCTGTACTCCCTCATGCTGGGCCTGCTGGCACTGCTGGGCTTCATGGCGATCAAGGCCGGTACGGACATCCAGGGCAATCCGCAGCTGGCCATCCCGCAGCTGTTCGAGGACATGTTCCCGAGCTGGTTCTCCGGTGTGGCGTTCGCCGCGATCGGCATCGGCGCGCTGGTGCCCGCGGCCATCATGTCGATCGCCGCGGCCAACCTCTTCACCCGCAACGTCTACAAGGACTTCCTCAAGCCGGCCGCCACTCCCGAACAGGAGCACAAGGTCGCCAAGCTGGTCTCGCTGCTGGTGAAGGTCGGCGCGCTGGCCTTCGTCCTCACCATGGACAAGACGGTCGCAATCAACTTCCAGCTGCTGGGCGGCATCTGGATCCTGCAGACCATGCCGTCCCTGGTCGGCGGGCTCTTCACCCGCTGGTTCCACCGCTGGGCGCTGCTGGCCGGCTGGGCGGTCGGCATGCTCTACGGCACGCTCGCGGCCTACGGCGTCGCCAGCCCGACCCAGGCGCACTTCGGCGGCTCCAGCAAGGAGATCCCCGGTATCGGTGAGATCGGCTACATCGGTCTGACCGCCTTCGTGCTGAACGTGGTGGTGACGGTCGTCCTGACCTTCGCCCTGAGGGCAGTCAAGGCCCCCGACGGCATCGACGAGACCAGCCCCTCCGACTACACGGCGGACGCCGGTGACAAGGACGTCACCGTCGAACTGCCGCCCGCCACAGCGGGAGCGGGGGCACCGGCCGGACACTGAACCACCGGCCGTCCGGCCTCCGACCCCGGGCCGTCGCATCCTTCGGGACGCGGCGGCCCGTTGCCGTGCGCCGCTTCAGTTCACCCAGTCCTTCAGCTGCTCGGTTTCGAGGGTGATGCCGACGGGGTCGGGAAGGTGTATCCGTCTTCCGTACGACACGCTGTGCATGACCTCGTAGCGGCCGCCGTCGGGCTCACTGTGGACCGAAACCTGACGGGATTCCCGGTCGACCAGCAGATAGAGCGGAATGCCGGTCTCCGCGTACACACGAGGCATCTCCACCCGGTCGCGCTGATCGGTGTCCGCATCATGGGAGGTAACCGCGACGACCATGAGCGCCGGGTCAGGATCCGCCCATTCCCCTCGGCCCGCGAAGGCACCGCTGGGGGCCAGTTCGCCATCAGGGCGGGCGCGGCCGGCGCGATGTGCCTGCACCTTGAGTCCCTGGTCCCGATACAGCCACAGCTCGGGGCGCGCCTGAACACAGCGGCGCGTCAGCCACTCCATGATGCGACCGTGGCTCCCGTCCGGTACAGCCTTGCTCCTGATCTTCCCGTCGATGAACTCCAGCCGCGCGCCCTTCTCCAGGCGGGCAAGTATCTGGGCGACCTCTTCGAAATGCCCGGTCTCCATGAGGTGCGGCCGGTCGACGAGTGCGGTCATGGAGCCTCCTTCTGCTTCTCCCGGCAAGGCCGAGACCGTGGAACCGACCATAACCGAGGCCACTGACAGACACCGTGTGATCACTCACGACACACTAGATATGGGGGTGCACTTGAGGGGCCACCACCACATGTATGCTCGTCCTCGCTGTCGCCGCAGGGGAATCCGGTGGGAATCCGGAACTGTCCCGCAACGGTGTAGGAGCGCGTTCGGCCGGCCGATCCCGGCCCTGGGCGCGCGCCCGTGTAGTCCGAGGACCTGCCGACGGTACGCCCGCACCGCCATGGGTGCGGACGTCGATACGTCCGGGCCCCGAGGGTTGGGCCGGTGGACGCCGCGCGGTGTGCCCGCGCACCCCTGACGTCACGGGGTGCCGCATGCCCGCGTGCGCCCGTCGTGCCCGCCCCTCCCGGCCCCCGCCGAGTGAGGGAGAGCACCACGTGACCATCGCGCCAACGGAGCCCGCGTCAGACGCCGAGGTCGTGCCGCCCGTGGTGGCCACGCCCCCCGGCTCCGCCGACGGCGGACCGGGCGAGGACGGGCCGGGTGTCGCGCTGCTGCGCACCCTGACCCAGCTGACCGAGGACCTGACCGCGACCGACCCCGGCAAGGTGGCCGCCGCCGCCCTGCGGGGCCGGCACGCCGGCTCCGACGAGGCCGAACTGCGGTCGCTGGCCACCGATGCCGCGGCCGGTCTGATCGGTGACGAGCCGCAGTACTCCAAGCTCGCGGCGCGGCTGCTCACCCTCGCCATCGCGGAGGAGGCGGCCGGACAGGGGGCGGTCGCCTTCTCCGCCTCCGTCGAGGTCGGCCACCGCGAGGGGCTGATCGCCGACGAGACCGCGGAGTTCGTACGGACCCATGCCGCCCGGCTGGACGCGCTGGTCGACCAGGCGCTCACCGACGGTGCGGACGACCGATTCGGGTACTTCGGGCTGCGGACCCTGCACTCGCGCTATCTGCTGCGGCACCCCACCACCCGTCAGGTCATCGAGACCCCCCAGCACTTCCTGCTGCGGGTGGCCTGCGGTCTCGCCGAGGACCACAGCGACCGCGCCCTGGACGACGTCGCCGAGCTCTACCGGCTCACCAGCTCGCTGTCCTACCTCCCTTCCTCCCCCACGCTCTTCAACTCCGGCACCCGCCACCCGCAGATGTCGTCCTGCTATCTGCTGGACTCGCCGCTGGACGAGCTGGACTCGATCTACGACCGCTACCACCAGGTCGCCCGGCTCTCCAAGCACGCGGGCGGCATCGGCCTCTCGTACTCCCGTATCCGCGCCCGCGGTTCGCTGATCCGCGGCACCAACGGGCACTCCAACGGCATCGTGCCGTTCCTGCGCACCCTGGACGCCTCGGTCGCCGCGGTGAACCAGGGCGGCCGGCGCAAGGGCGCCGCCTGTGTCTACCTGGAGACCTGGCACGCGGACATCGAGGAGTTCCTGGAGCTGCGCGACAACACGGGTGAGGAGGCGCGCCGTACGCACAACCTGAACATCGCGCACTGGATCCCGGACGAGTTCATGCGCCGGGTGGAGGCGGACGCCGACTGGTCGCTGTTCTCGCCCTCGGACGCCCCGGAGCTGGTGGACCTGTGGGGCGACGAGTTCGACGCCGCCTACCGCAGGCTGGAGGCCGAGGGCCGGGCGCTCAAGCAGATCCCGGCCCGGGTGCTGTACTCCCGGATGATGCGCACCCTGGCGCAGACCGGCAACGGCTGGATGACGTTCAAGGACGCCGCCAACCGCACCGCCAACCAGACCGCCGAGCCCGGCCAGGTCGTGCACTCGTCCAACCTGTGCACGGAGATCCTGGAGGTGACGAACGACGGGGAGACCGCGGTCTGCAACCTGGGTTCGGTCAACCTCTCGGCTCACCTGGGGGAGAACGGTGAGATGGACTGGGAGCGGCTGGACGCGACCGTCCGCACCGCCGTCACCTTCCTCGACCGCGTGGTGGACATCAACTTCTACCCGACCGAGCAGGCCGGGACCTCCAACTCCCGCTGGCGCCCGGTCGGCCTGGGCCTGATGGGCCTGCAGGACGTCTTCTTCCGGCTGCGGCTGCCCTTCGACTCGCCCGAGGCGCAGGAGCTGTCGACCCGTATCTCCGAGCGGATCATGCTCGCCGCCTACGAGGCGTCCGCCGATCTCGCCGAGCGGCACGGACCGCACCCGGCGTGGTCCGCGACCCGCACCGCCCGCGGGGTGCTGCACCCGGACCACTACCCGAACGCCGAGCCCCGCTGGGCGGACCGCTGGGCGGCGCTGCGCAGCCGTATCGCCGAGACCGGGATGCGCAACTCGCTGCTGCTGGCGATCGCGCCGACCGCGACCATCGCCTCGATCGCGGGCGTGTACGAGTGCATCGAGCCGCAGGTCTCCAACCTCTTCAAGCGCGAGACACTGTCGGGTGAGTTCCTGCAGGTCAACGCGTATCTGATCGAGGAGCTCAAGGCGCTGGGGCTGTGGGACGCGCGGACCCGGGACGCGCTGCGCGAGGCCAACGGCTCGGTGCAGGACGTCGGCTGGATCCCGGAGGAGATCCGGGCGCTGTACCGCACGGCCTGGGAGATCCCGCAGCGGGCGCTGATCGACATGGCCGCGGCCCGTACGCCCTACCTCGACCAGAGCCAGTCGCTGAACCTCTTCATGGCGTCGCCGACCATCGGCAAGCTCAGCTCGATGTACGCCTACGCCTGGAAGCGCGGCATCAAGACGACGTACTACCTGCGCTCCCGCCCGGCGACCCGGATCGCCCAGTCCGCGCGCGGCGGCGCCGCCGCGGCCACCGCTCCCGTACCGCAGCAGGCCACCGACCCCGAGGCGGTCGCCTGCTCCCTGGAAAACCCCGAGTCCTGCGAGGCCTGCCAGTAATGACCACCGAAACAAATGCCGCGGCCGCCCACACGGCCACCACCGGCACGAAGAACCTCCTCGACCCGGGCTTCGAGCTGACCCTGCGTCCGATGCGGTACCCGGACTTCTACGACCGCTACCGGGACGCCATCAAGAACACCTGGACCGTGGAGGAGGTCGACCTCCACTCCGACGTCGCCGACCTCGCCAAGCTCTCCCCGGGCGAGCAGCACATGATCGGCCGGCTGGTGGCGTTCTTCGCGACCGGCGACTCGATCGTCGCCAACAACCTCGTGCTGACGCTCTACAAGCACATCAACTCCCCCGAGGCGCGGCTGTACCTGAGCCGTCAGCTCTTCGAGGAGGCCGTGCACGTCCAGTTCTATCTGACGCTGCTGGACACCTACCTCCCCGACCCGGACGACCGCGCCGCGGCCTTCGCGGCGGTGGAGAACATCCCCTCCATCCGCGAGAAGGCGGAGTTCTGCTTCAAGTGGATGGACTCGGTCGAGAGCATCGACCGGCTGGAGTCCAAGGCCGACCGCCGCCGCTTCCTGCTCAACCTGATCTGCTTCGCGGCCTGCATCGAGGGGCTGTTCTTCTACGGCGCCTTCGCCTACGTGTACTGGTTCCGCTCCCGCGGGCTGCTGCACGGTCTGGCCACCGGCACCAACTGGGTCTTCCGCGACGAGTCCATGCACATGGAGTTCGCGTTCTCGGTGGTGGACACCGTCCGCGAGGAGGAGCCCGAGCTCTTCGACGACAAGCTGGAGCAGCAGGTCACCGAGATGCTCAAGGAGGCCGTCGAGGCGGAGCTGCAGTTCGGCCGCGATCTGTGCGGTGAGGGCCTGCCGGGCATGAACACCGCCTCGATGCGCGAGTATCTGCAGTGTGTCGCGGACCAGCGGCTGCAGCGGCTCGGTTTTGCGCCGGTCTACGGCTCGGAGAACCCGTTCTCCTTCATGGAGCTGCAGAACGTCCAGGAGCTGACCAACTTCTTCGAGCGCCGGGCGTCCGCCTACCAGGTCGCCGTCGAGGGTTCGGTCTCCTTCGACGACGACTTCTAGACAGCGTCTTCGGACAGCGTCTTCAGACAGCACAGCGACGCCCCTTCACCCTGGAAACGCTCCGATTATGAGCGTTCTGTTAGCTCGGCAACCGGGGCCATGGCCACCACATCTATCCGGTCATGATGGGTACGAAGGGGCGTCGCCGGGTGCGGCGCCGGTTCCTCGACTATCCGCGGCAGGGGCGTCAGGGCCCACGCCGCTGGCTGCCGTCATGGCGCCAGTGGCTCGGCCTCCTCGCGCTCGGCGTCCTGGGCCTGGCCGGGACGTTTGCCGTGGTCTACACGAAGATCGACATTCCCGGCGAGAACACGCTGGCCGGCCAGGAAGCCACCGTCTATTACTGGGCGGACGGCAGCCCGATGGTGAGCGTGGGTGCCGTCAACCGGCAGAACGTCAGTCTCGACAAGGTCGCCGACTCCGTCGAGAGCTCGGTGATCGCGGCGGAGAACGCCACGTTCTACAGCGACTCAGGGGTCTCCCTCAAGGGCATCGGCCGCGCCCTGGTCAGCATGGTCTCCGGCGGGGACACCCAGGGCGGCTCCACCATCACCCAGCAGTTTGTGAAGAACACCTATCTCTCACAGGACCAGACGGTCACCCGCAAGGTGAGGGAATTCATCATCGCGCTGAAGGTGAGCAACCAGAAGTCCAAGCAGGACATTCTGCGCGGATATCTCAACACCAGCTGGTTCGGCCGCGATTCGTACGGAATCGAGGCCGCCGCCCATGCGTATTACGGCGTGGACGCCAAGCAGCTGAACCCCAGTCAGTCCGCCCTGCTGGCCGCCGTGCTGAAGGGCTCGGAGCAGTACGACCCGGGGCTGAGCAAGGCCAATCACCAGCGGGCCGAGGCACGCTGGAAGTGGATACTCGACCGGCAGGTCGCCACCGGCAAGATGAGCGAGAAGCAGCGGGCGAAGTACCGCACCTTCCCCGAGCCCCGCCCGCTGTCGAAACCCACCAGCCAGGCCGGCCAGACCGGCTATCTCATCGATGTCGCCAACAAGTTCGTCAAGGCCGGCACGGGCCTGACCGACAAGGACCTGGCACGCGGCGGCTATCGCATTCACACGACCTTCGACAAACAGCGCACCCGCCGCCTGGAAAAGGCGGTCAACGAAGTCCGCCGGAAGAACATCGATCCGAAGCACCGCACGGCCGACACCTTTGTGGAGTTCGGCGCGGCCTCCGTACGCCCCAAGGACGGGGCGCTCGTCGCGCTGTACGGCGGCGCGGACGCCACCAAGCACTTCAGCAACAACGCGGACACCACGGCGGTCCCGGCCGGCTCCGCCTTCAAGCCGTTCGTGCTGGCCGCCGCGCTCCAGGACCAGGTCTACGACCAGGACGAAGCCAACGACGCCACGGCGGCCCCGGGGGTCGGCCCGACGACCGGGGCCGACGATCTGCGCGAGGCCCTGGTGAAGGGCCAGAACCCGCCGTTCGTGCAGGCCGGGCAGCGTATCGGGCTGGAGCGGCTCCGGGATCTCGCGGTGGACGCGGGGCTGCGCAAGGAGAGCATGGCGCGCCTGGAGCAGACCTTCCCGCTGGGCACCTCGGCCCCCAGCGCGATCCGGATGGCGAGCGCCTACACCACCTTCGCCAACGGCGGGCTGCACGCCGAACCGTACGCGGTGTCCCGGATGACCTACGACGGCAAGAAACTGCCGGGCTTCGAGCGGCCCGATCCCGAGCAGGTCCTCGACGCCGAGGTCGCCCAGGAGGTGTCGAACACCCTGGAGCAGGTGGGCTGGCGCACGCTGGGGCTGCCGGAAGGCAGGCCCGCGCTGCCGGTCGCGGCCGGCCGCGCGGAACCGGGCGACCGGAAGAAGTCGGCTTGGTTCATCGGCAGCCCGCAGGCCGCGGGCCAGGTCGTCCGGCCCGGTAGCGGTGCCGACGCGAAGAAGTGGCAGTGGACCCGCCCCGGGCAGGCGCCCGGCGCCGGTGACGGCAACGAGCCGACCACCGCCGTCACCATGTTCCGCAACAAGGCGGGCGCTCCCCAGCTGCTGCCGATGCAGGGCGTCGGCGGTGCCAAGAGCGGGCTGGGGACGACCATCCCGCCGAAGATCTGGCAGGCCTACCAGCAGGGGTCCTGACGCGGACGGGCGCCCGGCCGGCAGCCGGGCGCCCGCTCGCCTCAGTCGTTGGCGACGACGGGGTAGCGGGGCTCCCGCTCGGCCATCTGCTTCAGCGCGTCCTTGCGGTCCCGCTTGCTGAGCCGGTCGATGTAGAGGTAGCCGTAGAGGTGATCGGTCTCGTGCTGCAGGCAGCGCGCGAAGTAGCCGGTGCCCCGGACCGCGATCGGCTCGCCCTTGGCGTCCTGGCCGCGGACCACGGCGTAGTCGGGGCGGGCCAGCTCGGCGTAGGCGCCGGGCACCGACAGGCAGCCCTCGTTGGAGTCGTCCAGGATCCGGCGCTCGGCGGGCAGCTCGTCCAGGACGGGGTTGCAGATCGCCCCGACATGCCGGACGCCCTCGTCGTCCAGGCAGTCGTAGACGAAGACCTTCAGGTCCACACCGATCTGGTTGGCGGCCAGGCCCACGCCCTCGGCGGTGCGCTGGCTGGCGAACATGTCGTCGATGAGCCGGCCGAGGTCGTCGTCGAACGCCGTGACGTCCTTGCACTCCTTGTGGAGCACCGGGTTGCCGACGACCGTGATCGGCCGCGAGGTGCCGCGCTCACGGTGGGCGGTCTCCCGCTCCTCGGCGTCCGTGACGTCGTCGATGAACTCCTCGTCCACGCGCCGGTCACCGTCTTGATCAAACACAGGCTGCTGGGCCATCTCCGCCGTACGCCTTCCTGAAAACCCTGAATAGTCGCCCTACAGCCTACGGGGGCGCGACCGGGCCCTCAGCAGACCTCTTCAAGATCGCGCCATTCCCGGGTGTCCGGGCTGTCCGCGACCCAGCCGTCCAGCAGGCCGCGCACCAGGGCGGACGGCGCCGCGATACCGCACTCGCGCTCCGGCACCCACAGCGAACCGGAGCCCGCGGTGCGGTGGCCGAGCGGTCCGGGGTGGCCGGGCTCACTGTGGTCGTGCGGGTCGAGATGCTCACCCTCGCCCTCGTCGCTGGGCATCCGGCTCTCCGAGCACGTACGGCACAGCAGCCGCACGGAGGAGGACCAGTCCTCGGCGGCGAAGCCCGCATCGGCCGCCAGCCGCTCCAGGGCGTCCCGGTCGGCCTCCGTGGCGGCCTCCAGGAGCACCACCCAGGTGGGGACCGGGGAAGGCGCCCACAGCTCGATCTCGTCGAAGACCGGGTACGAGGGGCCCGCCGCGGTGGTCCGCTCGCCGTGCGGGACGCCGTCGTGCAGCACCACCTCGCCCCAGCGCCGCCCGGAGGACGGCAGCGGGATGGACAGCACCTCGATACGGGCCGGGTCCAGCCGGCGGCCCCAGACGACCTCGGCCTCGCCCTCGGGGGAGAGCCGGACCGCGGCGCTGCCCAGGGCCATACCGAGCGGTTCGCCGGAGGGTGAGCCCCCGCCGGGGACCTTGAGGCCGTACGCCTGCCAGGCACGGCGGGCCAGCGGCCAGTCCTGGAGGGCGGTGGCGGCGATGCCGACGTTCCACCAGTCGGGCGCCCCGGTCTCGCGGTCCAGCAGCGCGACCGCGCGCAGTCCGGCGGCCCGGGCCTGCTCCCAGTCGTGCCGGAACTTGTGCAGCAGGGCGAGGTTGAACCAGGACTCCGAGAGCCACGGCTCCATGTCCGCGGCGCGGGTCAGCAGCGCTCCCGCGTCCTCGTAACGGCCGTCGCCGATCAGCGTGAAAGCGCGGTCGGTCGCCTGTCGCCACGAGGCGGAGGGCCGGTGCCGTACCTTGCCGAAGATCCTCACGATTCCCGCCTGCTGGTTGCTCTTGATGCCGCTCCGGAGGTGTCCCGAGAGGCGCCCGGGGCCTTCTGAGGGGCCCACTCGACAACCTGCCACAGATTGCCGCCGGGCTCAGCCCGGTTTGCCGGTCCCCTGCGGCTCCTTGCCCTTCGCCGACCCCCTGAATCCCCTGAGAGGGGCTCCCTTCGCATCCAACCATGCCCATCTCGGAGGGCGCTCATTACCCATGGGTTCCACGACCTCCGGGGCCTTGTGGAGGCTCCACCGCGGGGATGTGACGGCTGGGGCGGGTGGGGCGTCTCCGGGGCCGCCGCGCCTCGGCAATCGCCCCTTTCGTGCATTGTCGGGACATAGGCACCCGGGAGAGCGTTCCGTACGGGGAGAGCGGGCACGGCCGTCCCGCGCCCCCTCGGCCCGTCGTCACACCGCCCGGCCGCCGCAGGCCAGGACCCTGGCCAGGGCCTCGACGACCCGGGGCTCGTGGTCCCGCGCGGTGGACAGCCGCAGCTGCTCCAGGGCGCGCAGCGGACCGCCCGGCCCCGCGGACTCCCCCGACAGGTCGTCGTAGGCGTTGACGGTGCGGACGATGCGTGCCGTGACCGGCTGCTCGCGGTACGGATCGGCCTGCCGCTCGACGATCACCGCGACCTCCGCGGGGACGCCGGTCTGCCGGACCACGGCGCCGCCCAGCAGCGCGATCCGGCGCTGTTCGGCGGGCGGCAGCGGCGCGGTCGCCCCGTCCGGTACCGGGTCCAGCAGCGAGAGCTGGCCGATGTCGTGCATCAGCGCGGCATATTCGAGCACATCCAGATCCGGTGTGTTCAGGCCGAGTTCACGGCCCACGGCGCGGCTGAGCGCGGCCACCCGGCGGGCATGGCCGTGCGGGGTGTAGCCGGCGATCTCGGTGGAGCGGGCCAGCGAGGCGATGGTCTGGCGGTAGGTGGCGCGGACGGCCGCGAACCGCCGGAAGGCGAACTGGGTCAGCAGCAGCGGCAGACAGAACACCGGCAGCGCCCACAGACCGGCAACCGCGGTGGCCAGCGAGATGACCACGCCGGTGGCGCAGATCGCCGAGCCGATGCCGGGCAGCGCCCGCAACTCGTCGCGCAGCAGCGGCCCGTACGGCCAGCCGGTGCGGGCGCGGGCGAGCGCGGCCACCAGGACCGCGTCGCACAGCGCGGTCAGCGCCAGCAGACCGATCAGGAAGAACGGGTAGACCGGTCCGGAGGCCACCCAGGAGCCCAATGTCCCGGTGTTGTAGAGGGGCTGGAAGCAGGTGGCGGCGAAACCGGTGGTCAGCACCCGGCGTGCCAGAGGGTCGAGCACCGGTCCCTGGCCGCGGGCGAGCTGCGGGACGATGCCGACCAGGCCCGCGGCCAGGACCACGGCCACGGTCTGGGTGACGCCATGGGTGGTCGGCCGTCCGCCGGCCTCCCCGAGCAGGGCGTAGGCGAGGGCGCCGGCCGCGGCGAGCGGTGCGCCTTCGCGCGCCCCCGGCACCCGTGCGCACCCGGCCGCCGGGGCGGGGCCCCGGCCCACCAGCTCGCCCACCGTGATCAGCACCCCGAAGGCCAGCGCGATCCCGGGCTCGGCCAGGCCGTCCCAGAGCGTCCGGCCCAGCGACCAGCACGCCAGCGCGGCGGCCGGGGCGTAGACCGCGGCGACGACGGTGCTGCCGGAGGCGCCCGGCGCCGCGGGGCGCGGGGCTCCGGCCGCGCGGGGCTCCACCCGGTGCCCGGGCGGCCGGACCCGCCGGGGCTCTGCCGGGGCGCCGCTCACCGCGCACCGTCCCGCCCGGCCCTTTCGGGCAGCGGCACCGGTGCCACCGGGGCGGGCGCCCCGCCCCCGGCGTCCTGAGGCGTGACGTTTCCCCGCCCGAACCGCCCCGTGCCGGGCTCCGGGTCCGCCGCCGTCACCAGCTCCGGATGCCAGCCGTAGCGGTCGAGCGAGGCCACCAGCGCACGGACCATCCGCGGGTCGAACTGCGCACCGGCGCACTTGCGCAGCTCCGCGACGGCCACCGGAACCGGCCGGGCCCGGCGGTAGGAACGGGTCGAGGTCATCGCGTCGAAGGCGTCGGCGACCGCCACCACCCGTGCGAATTCCGGGATGTGATGCCCCCTCAGCCCGTAGGGGTAGCCGCGGCCGTCCAGCCGCTCGTGGTGGTGCAGGATCGCCGCCCGTGCCTCCTCCAGGAAGCCGATGCCGCGCACGATCTCGTGTCCGTACTCCGGGTGCAGCTCGATGACCCGGCGTTCCTGCGGCGTCAGCGGCCCGTCCTTGCGCAACAGCCGGGTGGGGACGCCGAGTTTGCCGACGTCGTGCAGGATCCCGGCGAACCGCAGCACCTCGATACGGTCCTCCGTCATGCCCAGCTCCCGGGCGATCATCACCGAGGCGCGTCCGACCCGCTCGCTGTGCCCGCGGGTGTAGCGGTCCTTGATGTCCACGGCCTGGACCAGGGCGCGGATGGTGGCCTGATGGGCGGCGCGTTCCCGGTGGTACCGGTCGAAGACCCAGCACGAGAGGTACATCGGCAGCAGCACCAGCAGTGCCGCCGGCGGCCCGTACGAGCTGCGCCACAGCACCGCCATCATCAGCCCGGCCAGGCCGTGCACCAGATGCGGCCCCAGTGAGCGGCTCAGCAGCCCTCGCCAGGCGGTGCGTACGGGGTGCCGCTCGGCGGTGGCCAGCACCCCGCCGTCGAGCGCCGCGAGCACCGCGCAGAAGGTGGCCGCGGCGGCCGCGGCCGGCAGCAGCACCACCGGGAACTGCGGTGCGGACAGCGGGTGGTGGCCGAGAGCCCGGAAGACCTGGGCGGCCGCACAGCAGGCCAGTGCCAGCTCGGCGGCGTGCCAGAGCCGGCGGGTGGCGGCGGAGCGTGGCTCGACGGGTGCCATCACCGCGCCGGGGACGGCGGCCAGCGCGGCCAGCGGCGGCGGCAGCAGAAAGACCCCGGCGAGCAGGACGGGGCTGGCCCACCCGGCGGGGAAACCCCCGGATGCCCCGGAGACCGTGCCGTACGGGACCCGGCTGCCCGGCGGCGGGCAGCGGCGCAGGAGTTCACACAGTCCGTACAGGATGGCCAGGGCGAGAGCGCTGCTCCAGGGGGCGTCGGCGCCGAGCCCCGCCGCGGGGGCGGTACACAGCGCCGCGGCCAGCGCGGCGCAGCCGATATAGCCTCGTGCGGCCGCCGGAAGTCCTCGCATCGCGCCCTCCTCGCCCTGCCCACCGCTCCCCCGGGCTCGTGCGGAGCCGGGGACCCCCGTCGCACTGCATCCGCAGTGCGCTCGGGTCGGTGAGAATAGAGGGGCTGGGACGCCGGGGAAGGCGGATCAGCGGATCGGGCGGGACGATCGCCCCGCCCCTCACCCCTTGGGGTGATGTGACGCGTTATTCGGCCCGTGCGGCCTCTGTGCGTGCATCGGTGGAGCCGGTCGCGTCGGCCGGACCGGTCCCCTCCTCCGCCGCGGACGCCTCGGCGTCCGCCTGCTCGCGCTGTGCCTGTTCCTTCTTGGCCTGTTCGAGCACGCTCACCTCGGGGACGGTCTCCCCGGCCCGGATGAGCTCGATCCGGCCCATGACCTTGGAGCGCAGATCGCTGGGGACGTCGTCATGGCCGCAGCAGCGCTTGACGAGCTTCTTGACGGCCTGCTCCAGGCCGTACTTCTCCAGGCACGGCGAGCATTCGTCGAGATGCACCTGGAAATCTGCGCACTCCCCGGCGGGCATCTCCCGGTCGAGATACTCGTAGAGGTGGTCAAGGACCTCTGAGCAGTCCTTCTCGTGCGGCTCTCCGCAGCTCATGATCCCGAGCCTTTCCGGTCGTGCGCGTCCGACGTCTGCGCGGCCTGGGGGTCACCGGCCGCCGCCCCCGCCGGGACCAGCCCGCGCTCACGGGCGTAATCCTCCAGCATGCCGCGCAGTTGGCGCCGGCCGCGGTGCAGACGGGACATCACCGTGCCGATGGGTGTCCCCATGATGTCCGCGATCTCCTTGTACGCAAAGCCCTCCACGTCCGCCAGGTAGACCGCGATACGGAATTCCTCGGGGATCGCCTGGAGTGCGGCCTTCACGTCCGAGTCGGGGAGGTGGTCGAGCGCCTGCGACTCGGCGGAGCGCAGCCCGGTCGACATATGTGACTCGGCGCGCGCAAGCTGCCAGTCCTCGATCTCCTCGGCGGCACTGCGCTGGGGCTCACGCTGCTTCTTGCGGTAGGAGTTGATGAAGGTGTTCGTGAGAATGCGGTAGAGCCACGCCTTGAGGTTGGTGCCCTCCCGGAACTGGTGGAAGGACGCATACGCCTTGGCGTACATCTCCTGCACCAGGTCCTCCGCGTCGGCCGGATTGCGCGTCATACGCAGCGCGGCGGAGTACATCTGGTCCAGGAAGGTGAGCGCATCCCGCTCGAAGCGCGCATTGCGCTCGACGGCGCTCTCCTGGGGCTTCTCCTCAGCCGTGCCGTCGGTCCCTGCGTCGGTACCGGTGACCGGACCCACCTCCTCCAACACCGTCCTGGATCCGGATGTGGACCCACCCGATTCGGAGAATAGACGACGATCCGGTGCCGCCGCCGCTCCAGCCAGGGCGGGCTGCGTCACCTGCATCTGCGACCACGGCAGGTCGGCGGCCGGGCGGGCCGGGCAAGCGATTCCCATGCGGCGGACTCCCATTCCTCGTGCTTCACCGGACGTACTCGAGTACTACGACTGGCACAACAGCCGCATCCACCGCGGCATTCCCGATCCGCTGTCAATGCTTCGGACGGGATTCGCTACCGGACTTCGCGGCGGATTCTTCCGCGGACCGCGCGAGGGGCCTCCGGCGGGCTCGCCGGTCACGGCGGCGGACACAGCGACAGGTACACATCAACAGCCCATGTCGACGGATGCACGTCGACGGGTTGACAAAGCCGCTTGCCGCTTCGGCAATAGAAGGGTGAACGACAACGCATACGAGCGGGTACTCACCGAGGTGGGCCCGCGGCTGCGGCGGCTGCGCCAGGAGCGCGGGGTGACGCTGACCGCGCTCTCCGAGTCGACCGGCATCTCGGTCAGCACCCTGTCGCGCCTGGAGTCCGGCGGCCGCAAGGCCACCCTGGAACTGCTGCTGCCGCTGGCGCAGGCCCATCAAGTGCCGCTGGACGAGCTCGTGGGGGCGCCGGAGGTCGGGGACCCACGGGTGCGGGCGGCACCGATGCGGCTGGGGGACCGGACGGCGGTCCCGCTGACCCGCCAGCCGGGCGCGCTACAGGCGTTCAAGCTGATCCTGGACCCGGTCGGCGGCCCGCGTGAGCAGCGCACGCACGAGGGCTACGAGTGGCTGTACGTACTGTCCGGGCGGCTGCGGCTGCTGCTCGCCGACCGTGATGTGGAGCTGCGGGCCGGGGAGGCTGCGGAGTTCGACACCCGGCTGCCGCACTGGTTCGGACCGGCGGGCGACGAGCCGGTGGAGCTGCTGAGCCTCTTCGGCCGACAGGGCGAGCGGATGCATGTGCGGGCCCGCCCGCGCGGGCAGGGCCAGGGCGACTGAGCCGGCGGCCGCACGGCGCAGGTGCGGTGCCCCCGGCCGTCCCGCCGACCGCTCGGCCGGCCGCAGGAGCCCGGGGGACCGCAGGCCACCCCGCGTGCGGCCAGGCCGCCGGGGCGCGCCGCTGCGGCCCGCCCCGGCCCGTCAGCCGAACATCCCGTCCAGCCAGACCGCCACCGCGTCCGTGATCACGGCCATCGACTCCGCCTCGCCGACGCCCGCCTTCTTCGGCACCGCGAAGCCGTGGTCACCGTGTGCCACCTCGGTGATCTCCGTTCCCGGCGGGAACTCCTCCGGGCGCCCGAACGGGTCCCGGCCGCCCTGGACGACCAGCGTCGGCACCCCGGCGCCGGTCAGCTCGTCCGCCCGGGACTTCTCCGGCCGCCCCGGCGGGTGCAGCGGGAAGCTGAGCGCCAGTACGGCCTGGGCCCCCAGCTCACGCGCGGTACGGCAGGCCACCCGGGCCCCGGCGCTCCGGCCGCCGGCGACCACCGGCAGCCCCGGCTTCTCCAGCGCGGGCCACAGCGCGGTCCAGCCGGTGTCCAGGGTCTTCGGCGCGGGCGCCAGCTTCTTGCCCGCCACCCGCCACGGCTGCTCGACCAGCGCCACGGGGTAGCCGCGGGCCGGCAGCGCGGCCGCCAGGGCCCGCAGGTCACGTGCCTCGATACCGCCGCCGGCGCCATGGCTCAGCGCCACCACGGCCCGCGCGGGCTTCGCCGCGCGGTACCAGGTGATCCGGGCGTCGCCCGCCGGTGTCGCGACCGTCTCGGTCTCCATCGCCCCAGTGCTCATACGCCCATCCTGCCCGCGCCGCGGCGGGAAGGTCACCGCGGCGGCCCGGCGCGGCGGTTCAGAACAGCGTGCCCACCTCGGGTCCGTCGAGCTCGGTGACCAGCTCGGGCCCGTTGTTGCGGACATTGCTGACCTCGGTCGGGACCGGGTGGGCGCGCATCAGCCCGGCCGGCGGCGGCGCCAGCAGTGCACGCACCTCGTCCGGGTCGGTACGGGCCGGGTCGAGCCAGGCGTCCCAGCGGTCCGGGGTCAGCACCAGCGGCATCCGGGGGTGGATGTCGGCCAGCGACTGCGGCCCGGCGCCGCCGTCCGCCCCGGCCAGCGGTGTGGTCTCGGCCTCGGTGGTGACCACGGTGCAGGTCACCCACCAGGCCAGCGGGTGATCGCCGGGCAGCGTCCGGTCCCGCCAGAACTCGTACAGCCCGGCCATCGCCATCACGGAGCCGTCCGCGGGCGTCACGAAATACGGCTGCTTACGGGGCCGCTTCTTCCTGCCCTGCTCCTCCAGCTGCCGCTCCGCGGCGTCGGTGACCCACTCGAAATACCCGTCTCCGGGCAGCAGGCACCGACGGGTCGCGAAGGCCTGGCGGAAGGACGGCTTCTCGTGCACCGTCTCGGACCGCGCATTGATCATCTTTGCGGCGGCCTCAGGTGATTTCGACCACGAGGGGACCAGGCCCCACTTCAGCGCCCGCAGCTGGCGCACCGGGCTGCCCGGCGGGAAGTCCGCGGCCGCCGCGCCCTTGAGGGGGCGTTCGAGCACCGCGTGCACCTGGGCCGTCGGGGCCACGTTCCAACTGGGCGCCAGGGTCTCCGTCGGCTCCCACTGCTGAACGCCGAAGTCCCCCACCAGGTCCTCGGGGCGTCGACTCGCTGCATACCTACCGCACATGCATGCCACACTGCCATGCCACACGAAGGGGAGACATGGACACCGACCACCTCACGGACATATGGAGCCGCGTGTTCGGGACCCAGCCCGATCCCTCGCTCTGGCTGGTGATCGCCACGGCGGTGCTCGCGCTGGGCGCCGTCGTCCCGCACACCGCCTGGCGGCTGGCGCGCAACGCCGTCACCATCGCGCACGAGGGCGGGCACGGGCTGATCGCGCTGGTCACCGGCCGCCGCCTGGACGGCATCCGGCTGCACTCCGACACCTCGGGTCTGACCGTCTCGCGGGGAAAGCCGACCGGTCTGGGCATGGTGCTGACCGCCGCGGCCGGCTACATCGCGCCGTCCCTGCTCGGCCTGGCGGGCGCCGCACTCCTCGCCGCCGGGCACATCACGGCGCTGCTGTGGGGCGCCACCGCGCTGCTCCTGGCGATGCTGATCATGATCCGTAACGCCTACGGCGTGCTCACGGTCGTACTGACCGGCGCCGCGTTCGTGCTGGTCTCCTGGCTGACGACGCCGCAGGTGCAGGCGGCGTTCGCGTATGCGGTGGTGTGGTTCCTGCTGCTGGGCGGGGTGCGGCCGCCGTTCGAGCTCCAGGGGAAGCGGCGGCGCGGAGGGGCCGTGGACTCCGACCCGGACCAGCTGGCGCGGCTGACGAATGTCCCGGCATTCGTCTGGCTCGGCCTCTTCCACGTGGTGACGCTGTGCTCCCTGATAGGCGGCGGGCGCTGGCTGCTCGGTGTCTGACGTCAACCGCCCCGCGCCGACGGCCGGTTCACGTGCCGGCACGGCCGGCGCTTCCGTCGCGGACGAGGTTCCGGCACGTGAGCGCCTTACCAGTGCCATGTTTCACAGGGGTTGCGCCGCTTTTGATCAAGATCGGCACCCTTGCCCAGCCATTAAAGTAAGGGCATGACCGAGAGCCCCACTCACCCCGCCCTGTGGCCCGCCCCCCTCGCCCCGGGGGCCGTCGATGCCACCGTCACCGTGCCCGGCTCCAAATCGGTCACCAACCGCGGCCTGGTCCTGGCCGCCCTCTCCGCCGAGCCCGGCTGGCTGCGCCGGCCGCTGCGCTCCCGTGACACGCTCCTGATGGCCGAGGCGCTGCGCACCCTGGGCGTCGGCATCGAGGAGACCGCCTCCTCCAGCTCGGCCGGTGCCACGGACACCGCCGGGCAGCCCGGCGGCGGCGAGGCCTGGCGGGTGATCCCGGCGGGCCTGCACGGCCCGGCCACCATCGACGTCGGCAACGCAGGAACGGTCATGCGCTTCCTGCCGCCGGTCGCCGCGCTCGCCGACGGTCCGATCCGCTTCGACGGCGACCCGCGCTCCTACGAGCGTCCGCTCGGCGGCGTGATCGACGCACTGCGCGCCCTGGGCGCCCGGATCGACGACGACCACCGCGGCGCACTGCCCATGACGGTGTTCGGCAGCGGCGGCCTGGACGGCGGCCGGGTCGAGATCGACGCGTCCTCCTCCTCCCAGTTCGTCAGCGCGCTGCTGCTGTCCGCGCCGCGCTTCAACCAGGGCGTCGAAGTCCGGCACGTGGGCGCGGCGCTGCCCTCCATGCCGCACATCCGGATGACCGTCGACATGCTGCGCAGCGTCGGCGCGCAGGTGGACACCCCGGAGGCGGGCGGCGAGCCCAACGTCTGGCGGGTCACCCCGGGCGCCCTGCTCGGCCGCGATCTGGTCGTCGAGCCGGACCTGTCGAACGCCCAGCCGTTCCTGGCCGCGGCGCTGGTCACCGGCGGCCGCGTCACCATCCCGGACTGGCCCGAGCACACCACGCAGCCCGGTGACGCACTGCGCGAGATCTTCACCACCATGGGCGGCTCCTGCGAGCTGACCGACCGGGGGCTGACCTTCACCGGCAGCGGCCGGATCCACGGCATCGACGTCGACCTGAGCGAGGTCGGCGAGCTGACCCCCGGCATCGCCGCGGTCGCCGCGCTGGCCGACTCCCCCTCCACGCTGCGCGGGGTGGCGCACCTCCGGCTGCACGAGACCGACCGGCTGGCCGCGCTCACCAAGGAGCTCAACGAGCTCGGCGGCGATGTCACCGAGACCGCGGACGGTCTGCACATCCGGCCGCGCCCGCTGCACGGCGGGGTCTTCCACACCTACGAGGACCACCGGCTGGCCACCGCCGCGGCGATCATCGGCCTGGCCGTCGAGGGTGTGCAGGTGGAGAACGTCGCCACCACCGCCAAGACGCTGCCCGACTTCCCCGCGATGTGGACGGACATGCTCGACCCGGCGGCCGTACCCGCCCGGAGAGGCTGAGGGCTGACGCCGCCATGCGCCGCTACGGAAAGAACCCCGACGAGGACGACATCCGCGTCCGCCCCAACCCCAAGGGCAACCGCCCCCGCACCAACATCCGGCCCAAGCACGAGGACGCCGGCGAGGGGCTGGTCCTGACCGTCGACCGCGGCCGGCTGACCTGTCTCATCGAGGGCCGTACGGTCACCGCGATGAAGGCCCGTGAACTGGGCCGCAAGAGCGCGGTGGTCGGCGACCGGGTCGCCGTCGTGGGCGATCTGACCGGCGCCAAGGACACCCTCGCCCGGATCGTCCGGGTCGAGCCGCGCTCCTCGACACTGCGCCGTACGGCCGACGACGACGACCCGTTCGAGCGGGTCGTGGTCGCCAACGCCGACCAGCTCGCGATCGTCACCGCGCTCGCCGACCCCGAGCCGCGCCCCCGGCTCATCGACCGCTGTCTGGTCGCCGCCTACGACGCGGGCCTCGACCCGCTGCTGGTGCTGACCAAGTCCGATCTGGCCTCCGCGGACACCCTGCTGGAGTCCTACGGCGCGCTCGGCGTCCCCTACCTCGTCACCAACCGCGACGAACTCGCCGACGGCAGCGCCGCCGAGCGGGTCAGGGCGGCGCTCACGGGCCGTATGACGGCGTTCGTCGGGCACTCCGGAGTGGGCAAGACCACCCTGGTCAACTCCCTGGTCCCGGAGCGCCGCCGGGCCATCGGCCATGTCAACGCGGTCACCGGCCGCGGGCGGCACACCACCACCTCCGCGCTGGCGCTGCCGCTGCCCGACGACTCGGGCTGGGTCATCGACACCCCCGGCGTCCGGTCCTTCGGGCTGCATCACGTCGACCCGTCCCGGGTCATCCACGCCTTCCCGGACCTGGAACCGGGCACCGCGGACTGCCCGCGTGCCTGCAGCCACGACGAACCGGACTGTGCGCTGGACCAGTGGGTCACCGACGGCCACGCCGATCCGGCCCGCCTCTACTCCCTGCGCCGCCTCCTGGCCACCCGTGAGCGACGCGAGGGCGACTGATCGCCGAAGTTTGCCACCGTCCGTCCGAGGTAAAGGCATAATCACACCGAGGTCGGCGCAGGGGTCCGTCGGGCCCGGATCGCCCGGACGGGGCCTTGGGGAGTGTTTCTGACGCCCCGTCGTCGCTCGCCCGGGACAGGCCCTAGCTGACGGAGGCAATGGGACATGGCGTGGCTGCTGGTCGTGGTGGCGGGGATCCTGGAGACCGGCTTCGCGGTCTGCCTCAAGCTTTCGCACGGCTTCACCCGGCTGTTCCCGACCATCGCGTTCGCGGCCTTCGCCCTCGGCAGTTTCGGTCTGCTGACGCTGGCGTTGCGCAAGCTCGACGTCGGCCCGGCGTATGCGGTGTGGACCGGCATCGGCGCGGCCGGTACGGCGATCTACGGCATGGTCTTCCTCGGCGACGTGGTCTCCACCCTGAAGATCGTCTCCATCACGATGGTCATCGTCGGGGTGGTAGGGCTCCAGCTGTCGGGGGCGGCGCACTGAGCCGGCGCCCCGCGCACCGCCCCTGCCGTCCGCCTGCGTGGCCGTGACACCCCGTCAGCGGCGCTCCCCCGGCTGCGCGTCGGCCGGCACCCGGGCGAAGGCGCCCCGTACGAGCCGGGACACCGCCTCCGTCTCCAGCTCCCGGCGTGACCACGGTGCCGGTACGCGCCCCGGGGACGGCGCCGTACCCGGTGTCACCGGGGCGACCACACAGGCCAGGGTCAGCCGCGCCGCGGTTTCACAGGCGTCCCCCAGGGCCGGCAGCTGCTCCTCGGGCCAGTCGGGCTCCAGCGCCGCGACCGCCTCGTCGCAGAACCGGCCGACGAGATCGGCGGGCCCGGGCAGCGGTCCGTCGCCCGACGGGGCGGCCCGCTGCGCGGGGATGCCGGGCCGGGCGGCCCGGAGCGGCGCGGTGTCGGCGGCGGCCGGCGAGGGGGCCGGCAGCCGGTCGCTCCAGCAGCCCGTCAGTACGGCTCTGACCAGGGGGTTGGCGCGTGCGGTCCGCAGTGTCCAGGCGGCCGCGGCCGCCACCCGGCCCGCCGCGTCGCCCCTGGTGCCGGCGGCTGGGGAGCCCTGGGACAGCGCCCGTGCGACCCCGGCGAGGTAGTTGTCGGTCTCCCGGCGGACGAGGGCGCGGGCCAGCCCCTCCTTGCTGCCGAACTCGTTGTAGAGCGTCTGCCGGGACACCCCGGCCGCGGCCGCGACATCGACCATCCGTACGGCCGTCCAGGCCCGTTCCGTCAGCGCCGTGTAGGCGGCGTCCAGCAAGGATTCACGCGCTGCGGGCATCCGTCGCCTCCCCGGCCGCCGGCCCCGGGTAGCCGGTGTGCGCACAGAATTGACGCACCGCCAGATGCTGTCAAGGGTCGTCGCGGCAGGCGCTCACCGGCGCCGCGCGGACCGCCACACGCCGGGCGGCACACGGCCGTGTGGCTCCGGCGTATACCAATGGATACTGTTCGCACATGCCCGACTATCACGATGATCTTCGCCTCGGCCATGTTCTCGCGGACGCCGCGGACGCCGCCACCATGGAGCGCTTCAAGGCACTCGACCTCAAGGTCGAGACCAAACCGGACATGACACCGGTGAGTGAGGCGGACAAGGCCGCCGAAGAACTGATCCGCGGCCAGCTCCAGCGGGCCCGGCCACGGGACGCGGTGCTCGGCGAGGAGTTCGGCAGCGAGGGCGCGGGGCCGCGTCGCTGGATCATCGACCCGATCGACGGCACCAAGAACTATGTGCGCGGGGTGCCGGTCTGGGCGACGCTGATCGCCCTGATGGAGCGCGGGGAGGGCGGTGACCGCCCGGTGGTCGGCATCGTCTCCGCACCGGCGCTCAACCGCCGCTGGTGGGCCGCCGACGGCCTGGGGGCCTTCACCGGCCGCAGCCTGACCTCCGCGACCCGGCTGCAGGTCTCCAAGGTGGGCCGCATCCAGGACGCCTCGTTCGCGTACTCCTCGCTGACCGGCTGGGAGGAGCGCGGCAAGCTGCCCAGCTTCCTCGATCTGAGCCGGGACTGCTGGCGCACCCGGGCCTATGGCGACTTCTGGCCGTACATGATGATCGCCGAGGGTTCGGTGGACATCTGCGCGGAGCCGGAGCTGTCGCTGTGGGACATGGCGGCCTGTGCGGTGGTCGTGAAGGAGGCCGGCGGGCAGTTCTCCGGACTGGACGGCAAGCCGGGCCCGCACAGCGGCAACGCGGCGGCCTCGAACGGTCTGCTGCACGAGGATCTGCTGGGTTATCTCGGCGACTCCCCGCACTGACCTGCGGCGGGGCGCGCAATCGGACAACCGTCCAGCGCTTGCCCCTTGTTGCATCGGCGGAGGCGTGTGAACATGAGAATCCCCCACTTTGTGAACTTGTGAATCCCTTCGCAAGCACATTCACCAAGGAGGTGGCTCCACTCCATGCCCATGTACGTCAAAGACGCCATGAGCACGGTGGTCCTCACCATCGGGCCCGCTCACACCCTCCGCCAGGCGGCACAGCTGATGGCGGCCCGCCGCATCGGCGCGGCCGTGGTCCTCGACAGCGACACCTGCGGCATCGGCATCCTCACCGAGCGCGACATCCTCAATTCCCTCGGCGCGGGCGAGAACCCCGACCGGGAGACCGCCCAGACCCACACCACCCCGGACGTGGTCTTCGCCGCTCCGGACTGGACCCTGGACGATGCCGCGGACGCCATGGTGCGCGGCGGCTTCCGCCATCTGATCGTGCTCAACGACCAGGAACCGGTCGGTGTGGTCTCCGTACGCGACATCATCCGCTGCTGGTCGACCACCACGGAGCGAGCCCGCCCCGTACCCGCCTGAACCACGAACGGCTCCGGGCACCAACACCCCGGAGCCGCCCGCACGAAGAGGCCGAAGCCCCATGGCATCCGGCCTCTTCGCTTATTACGGCAACCGACAATTGAGCAACCCCCACGGCGTGCAACCACCTACGCGAGAGCGGCGGCGGTTTAGCCGCAAAGGGGGGTGCTCAGCCGCGCAGGGCCTGGACCGCGGCTTCCAGCCGCTTGCCGTAGTCCGCGTCCGCCTTGCGGAAGTTCTCGATCGCCCGCTGGGCGATGTCGTCGCGGGAGACCTGGGAGATGAAGCCCGCCAGGTTGTCGATCAGGCGCTCCTTCTCGTCCTCCGCCATCAGCCGGTAGAGGTTGCCGGCCTGGACGAAGTCGTCGTCCTCGGCGTGCGAGGGCGCGGCCTGCTCACCGGTGGGGCCGGTCACGGCGACCGGCTGCCACAGGGGCCGGCCGGTTTCGACGGGGCCGCCGAAGCTGTTGGGCTCGTAGTTCTTCTGCCCGGCGTGACGGCCGTCGTAGAGCACACCGTCCCGGCCGTGGCTGCGCGCCTCGGTGGCGTGCGGACGGTTCACCGGCAGGTGGTCGGCGTTGATGCCGACGCGGTAGCGGTGCGCGTCGCCGTACGCGAAGAGACGGCCCTGGAGCATCTTGTCGGGGGACGGGCCGATACCCGGCACGAAGTGGTGCGGGGAGAAGATCGACTGCTCGACCTCGGCGAAGATGTTCTGCGGGTTGCGGTTGAGCTCCAGCTTGCCGATCTCGATCGGCGGGTAGTCCTCGTGCGGCCAGACCTTGGTCAGGTCGAAGGGGTTGAAGCGGTAGTTGGCCGCCTCGGCCGCGGGCATGATCTGCACCTGGACGGTCCAGCTCGGGAAGTCGCCGCGCTCGATGGACTCCCGCAGGTCGCGCTGGTGGCTGTCCGGGTCGAGGCCGGAGGTCTCCGCGGCCTCGGAGGTCGTGAGGTTCTCGATGCCCTGGTCGGTCTTGAAGTGGTACTTGACCCAGAAGACCTCACCGGCCTCGTTGTTCCACTGGAAGGTGTGCGAGCCGTAGCCGTTCATGTGGCGGTAGGAGGCGGGGATGCCGCGGTCGCCGAACAGCCAGGTGACCTGGTGGGTGGCCTCGGGCGACAGGCCCCAGAAGTCCCAGACGTTGTCCGCCTCCTGCGAGCCGGTGTACGGATCGCGCTTCTGGGTGTGGATGAAGTCCGGGAACTTGATGGCGTCCTTGATGAAGAACACCGGGGTGTTGTTGCCGACGAGGTCGTAGTTGCCCTCTTCGGTGTAGAACTTCAGCGCGAAGCCGCGCGGGTCACGCACCGCGTCGGCCGAGCCGAGGTTGCCCGCGACGGTGGAGAAGCGCAGGAAGGTCTCGGTCTGCTTGCCGACCTCGGAGAGGAAATTCGCGCGGGTGTACTTGGTCACATCCGCGGTCACCGTGAAGGTGCCGTACGCACCGGCGCCACGGGCGTGCACGATGCGCTCCGGGATGCGCTCACGGTTGAAGTGCGCGAGCTTCTCGATCAGGAGCTGGTCCTGGATGAGGCCGGGTCCGCCGATGCCGGCCGTCTCGCTGTTCTGGTTGTCCCCGACCGGAGCCCCGGACTCCGTGGTCAGCGGTCCAGTGATGCTCTCTACCGACACGTGCGCCTCCTGAAAGTCTTCTACACCTGCCCTTGGCTTGCGCCGGTCACGATCCTACATTGGACATTGTCTAAGTCAAGAAGAAAGCGAAACTCGTACACGATCCGGTGATGGACGGCCGCTGCTACCCTGGGTCTATCTGACTGATAGGTGAATGGCATGAGTGACCTGCTTGAACGGCTCCGGGGACGCGGCTGGCGGCTGACCGCGCAGCGACGCGTCGTCGCCGAGGTCCTCGACGGGGACCACGTCCACTACACCGCCGACGAAGTGCACGCGCTGGCATCCGACCGGCTCCCCGAGATCTCCCGCGCGACGGTCTACAACACCCTGGGCGAGCTGGTGTCGCTCGGCGAGGTGATCGAGGTGAGCACCGACGGCCGGGCCAAGCGCTACGACCCGAACGCCCACCACGACCACCAGCACCTCATCTGCTCGCAGTGCGGCACGATCCGCGACGTCCACCTCCAGGGCGACCCGCTCTCCGCACTGCCCGAGCCGGAGCGCTACGGCTTCCAGGTCTCCGAGGTCACCGTGACCTACCGGGGCATCTGCCCCAACTGCAGCGCCCCGTCCTGACGCCCGGGGAAGCCGGCCCCCGCGCGGGCCGCTCCCGCACCGGACCACTCCGTACACCGCATCGAGCCCGCGCCCACCCGGCCGCGGGCTCCTTCGCGTACCCGGCCGGCCCGTCGCCCTCGTCACCGCACCACCACATCTGCACACACCGCACACCCATGCCCGCACGACCCTTGCCCGAATCTGACGCCCCGTCATATCGTCGGCGCGCCGCGCTTTCCGGCCACCGGGCGCCACCGGGCCCGGGCCCGCACCACGGCGGCACCCTGTCCGCACTCCGCAAGGAGCACCCCGTGGGAGAGCCGCCCCCTTCCTCCGCAGCGCACCACCCACCCGCCGACCCGCCCACACCACCGGCCCTGCGCGCCCGCGCCCTGGCCCGCTCGTTCGGCCGCGGCAGCAAGGCGCTGGCCGCCCTCGGCCCCGTCGATGCCGATATCGCGCCCGGTGAATGCGTCTGTGTCGTCGGCCCCTCCGGCTGCGGGAAGTCGACCCTGCTGCGCATCGCCGCCGGGCTGCTGCGTCCCAGTGAGGGCGAGCTGGAACTCCGGGTGAGCGCCGGCCGCCCGGCCGCGATGATCTTCCAGGACTACGGCATCTACGACTGGAAGACCGTGCTGGCCAACGTCCGCTTCGGCCTCGACCTCCAGCGCGTGCCCCGTAAGGAGGCCGACGAACGGGCCCGCTCCTGGCTGGCCCGGATGGGGCTCGCCGACTTCGCCGCGGCCTACCCGGCCACGCTCTCCGGCGGTATGCGCCAGCGCGTCGCCCTCGCCCGCGCACTCGCCGTGGAGCCCGGGATCCTGCTGATGGACGAGCCGTTCGCGGCCCTCGACGCCCAGCTGCGCACCGTCCTCCAGGACGAACTGCTCGACCTCACCCAGACCACCCGCACCACCACCCTCTTCATCACCCACAGCCTCGAAGAGGCACTGGTACTCGGCGACCGGGTCCTGGTGATGTCCGCCCGCCCCGGCCGGATCATCGCCGAACGCCGCCCGCCCTTCGGCCGCCCCCGCACCGGCGACGTCCGCGCCACCCCCGAATTCACCGCCGTGAAGGCCGAGTTGTGGCAGCTGCTGCGCGACGAGGTCGACCGGAACGGCCCGGCACACCGGACCACCGAGGGGGCCGTCCCCGCATGACCAGCGCACTCCCCCGGCCCGGCCACGAGGACGACCGGCCCGCCACGGCCGACCGCCTCCTCGTCCGCCGCCCCGGCCCCCGGGAACTGCGCCCCGAGCGCACCCACCGCCGCCGGCGCACCCTGGAGATCTCGCTCGCCGTCGCCGTTCCGCTCCTGCTCGTCCTGCTGTGGCAGCTGGCCGCCGACCGGGCCTGGCTCGACGACCGCATCTACCCCGCACCGTCGACGATCCTGGCCGACGGCTGGGACCGCGCCCTGGCCGGCGAGCTGTGGCCGGACGTGTGGGCCACCCTCCGGCGCGTCCTGGCCGGCTATGCCGTCGGGACCGTCACCGGCTGTCTCCTGGGCCTGCTGATGGGCTCACTGTCTCTCGTACGGGCCGCCCTCGAACCCCTCCTGGACGCCCTGTACGTGGTCCCCAAGCTGGCCCTGCTGCCGGTCTTCCTCAACATGTTCGGGCTCGGCGAGGGCCCGCAGGTCGCCCTCGTCGCCACCACCGTCTTCTTCTTCGTCTGGATTTCGACCATGGCGGCCGTGATGGCCATCCCCTCCGGCCACCGCGACGCGGGCCAGGTCTTCGGCGCGGGCCCCTGGCAGATGTTCCGGCACGTCCTGCTGCCCGCCTCGCTGCCCGCCGTCCTCGTGGGCGCACGGATCGCCGCGGGCGTGGCCGTCCTGGTCATCGTCGCCTCGGAACAGATCGCCGCCACCGACGGCCTCGGGCATCTGATCTTCGACTCCCGCGCCCTGTTCCAGAACGACGTGATGTTCGTCGGCATCGTCTGTGTGGCCGTATTCGGCGTGCTCTTCTCCGAGTTGGTGCGGCTGGCCGGGCGCTTCCTCACCCCGTGGGCACCCCGCGACCGCGGCCGGCCCCGCAGCTGATCCCCGCACCGCCCCGTCCGACCGGACGCCGCCCCCGTACGGAGGTCCCATGCGCATCCGCACCACCACTGCCGCGCTGATCGCCGCACTCGCCCTCGGCGCGGGCTGCGCCGCCCCCGAGACCAGCCCGTCCGCCGCCCGGCCCCGCACCGTCAAGCCCGTGGCGGGCTGCGGCACGGTCTCCTGGACCGACCCCGCCGACCTCGCCCCGGACCGCGCACCGGCCCGCTGCGACAAGGGCGCCCCGGCCCCGCGCCGCCTCGCGAAACGCCGCACGCTCACGGTCGCCACCGGCACCCTCAAGGCCGAGTACGTGGCGCCGCTGCGACTGGCCCTCGCCAGGGGCGAGTTCGCGAAGGAGGGCCTGGACGTCCGGCTGGAGGTCCTGCCCACCCCGGAGGCGCTGCCGCTGCTGGCCAAGGGCGAACTGGACGCCCTGTGGGCGGCCCCCGAGGCCGCCGTCGTCAACGGCGTCAACGGCGGCTTCGACATCCGCTGGGTGGCCGGCAACTTCTCCCCCGACCCCAGGTCCAAAAGCGGCCTGTGGGTGCGCCTGAAGAGCGGCGAGAGCGCCGCCTCGGCCTCCCTGGAGGGAGCGAAGCTGGGCACCATGATCGGGAAAGGCTCCGTGATCATGTACCCGATGACCCGGACCTTCGCCGGTCACGGCGCCCGCCTGGGCTCCGTCGCCTTCCAGCAGCTCGGCTCCTCCGACGTACTGACCGCCCTGACCGGCGGCGGCGTGGACTCCGCCTGGCTGCTCGACCCGGTCTGGCGGCGGGTCGACGGCGACGAGCGGTACGCCTTCCTCGGCGGCCAGCCCCGGGGCGAACCGCTCGGCGGCGCCCTCTACGGCCCGAATCTGCTCCAGCAGGACCCGGACGCCGGCGTCGCCTTCCTGCGCGCCTACCTCCGCACGGTCAACACGTACTTCACCGGCGACTACAAGGCCGACAAGACCTTCGCCGCCGAGCTCGCGAAACTGCTGGACGTCGACGGGCAGATCCTGACCTCGGTGCCCTCGCTCCGCATGGACTGGGAGATCAGAAAGGGCACCACGGACCGGCTCCAGAAGGCCTACCGCGACGCCGGCGTCACCCAAGGGGCGCCACTGCCGGAGGACCGGCTCGTCGACCGCAGCCTGTACGCGGAGGCGGTCGGCCACCGGCTCCGGAAGTGAGCACGACGAAGGCCCGGATTCTCAGAGAATCCGGGCCTTCGTCTTCAGTAGCGGGGACAGGATTTGAACCTGCGACCTCTGGGTTATGAGCCCAGCGAGCTACCGAGCTGCTCCACCCCGCGCCGTTGTGTCCACACTTTAACCCCGGCCCGACGACCAGCGCAAATTCCTTCCGCGGGGCCCGGGACCCGGCCCTGTGGGCCCGGCCCCGGGCTTCCGGAACTGCCGCCTGTTACGCGCTGAGCTCCTCCTGGAGCGCCGTCCGCAGCCGCGCCGCACGCTCCGCCACCTCCGGCGGCCCCTGCTCCACGGCGCGCGCACACCAGCTCTGCGCCTCCGCCAGCGCACCGCGCCGGGCGGCGAGCAGCGCCAGCCGGAGAGCCGCCCGGCCGTGCCCCTCCTCGGCGGCACGCTGCCACCACAGGGCGGCCTCCGGGAGGCTGCCCTCACGGGCCAGCAGCAGCCCGAGGTTGAAGGCGCCGTTACGGCTGCCGGCCTCGGCCGCCGCGCGGTACCACTCGGCGGCCTCGACGACCTCGCCGCGAGCCGCCGCGAACATGCCAACCCGGACCTGGGCGCGACGGTGGCCCTGACGCGCGGCCCGCTCGTACCACTGCATGCTCTCGTCGTCCGCCGCGCGCTCACTGTCCGCGAGCCCCTCGCCCGCGGCCGTCGTCTTGCGGTCGAGGAGGTCGGCGAGCCGGAAGGCCGCCTCGGCGCTGCCGCCGCCGGCCGCACAGCGCAGATTCCGCTCCGCGTCCTGCAGCTCACCGTCCCGCAGCTGCACGATGGCGACCTGCAGCGCCGCCTCGGTGTGCCCGGCCGCGGCCGCCCGCTCGTACCAGGTGTGCGCCATGCGCTCCTCGCCGCGCCCGGCGAAGAGAATGCCGAGGTTGAACGCGGCGTCCACACTGCCCGCCTCGGCCGCCTTGGAGAACCACGGCTCGGCCCCCGAGGCGTCGCCGCGCTGCAGCAGCAGGATGGCCAGCGCGTTGGCGGCCTCACGGTGTCCGGCGTAGGCGGCCCGGCGGTACCACTGCTCGCCACGCCCCTCCCGGCCCTGCTCGGCACAGAGCAGCCCGATGTTGTAGGCGCCGTTGACGTCCCCGGCGTCCAGCGCGGCGCGGTACCAGCGCTCGGCGGTCTGCAGCTCACCACGGTCGGCGTGCAGCGCACCGAGCGCATTGGCAGCGTTGCCATCGCCGTCCTGGGCGGCGCGCCGCCACCATTCGGCGGCGCTCTCCTCGTCCCCCGCGTCACGCAGCAGGAAGCCCAGCGCACAGGCGGCGCGCGGCTCTCCGTCCTTGGCGGCGGACAGGTACCAGCGTCCCGCCTCCTGGACGTCACCGCGCTCCTCCAGCAGCGCGCCCAGCTGCAGCGCGGCCCGCCGGTGGCCCCGCGCGGCGGCCTGGCGGTACCACTGCTCGGCCTCCTCCTGCTGGTTCAGCTCCCCGTACGCGGGGACCCCACGGTGGTCCGCGTCGCGCCCGTCCTCGATGAGCCGGGCGAGGCGGTATGCGGCCTCCCGGTGGCCACGCTCGGCGGCCGTACGGAACCAGCGCTCGGCACCGATGTCGCCGCGGTGCTCCAGGAGATCGGCGAGGGCGTAGGCGCCCAGGCAGTGGCCGGACTCGGCGGACTGGCGCAGCCAGTACTCGGCGGCCGGCTCGTCGCCGCGCTCGCGGTAGTGGCGCCCGAGGGCGTGCGCTGCGGCGGCGGAACCCGCCACGGCGGCGATGCGCCACCAGCCGGCCGCCTCGTCCCCGTAGCCCCGCTGGTGGAGCAGCACGCCCAGGTTGTTGGCCGCGGCGCGGTCACCGGCGGCGGCCGCGGAACGCAGATGCGGCTCGGCGCCGTCGAGGTCGCCGCGGCGCAGCAGCATCGCGCCGAGCGCGCTCATTGCGGCGGTGTCGCCCGCCTCGGCGGCCCGGCGGTGGCCGGACTCGGTCACGGCATCGGACGCCTCGGCGGCCTCCGCGGCCTCCATCGCGTCCATCTGCAGGTCGGATTCGCGCCCGTCGTCGGGCGCATGCACAAACCGGTCCGTCTCCAACAACCTTGCCTTGTCCCCCATAAGACCCATCGTCGCATCACCTGTAACCCGCGTACACCTGGTATACCGCAGCCAGTGAGGTCACTTCAGCGGTTTGTCGACTTCCCGACACGACGACTTGTCAAACTCAAGCACACAGCTTCCCCACATGGGCCGTACGACCCGGCCTTGACCAAGATCGACCTGAACACATGACGAAGGCCCGGATCCTTGAGGATCCAGGCCTTCGGCTTTCAGTAGCGGGGACAGGATTTGAACCTGCGACCTCTGGGTTATGAGCCCAGCGAGCTACCGAGCTGCTCCACCCCGCGTCGTTGTGTCCACAAGGTATCACGGTGGCGGACGGCCCCCGCACCGACGCGGCCCTGGTGCCACCGGTTCGCACCGGCGGCACCAGGGCCAGGAGACACGGCGGGCCGGCTCAGCTGCCCGGCTTGCCCTTCTCGGACGCCTTCGCCGCCCGGTCCAGCGCGGCCTTCAGCTTCTTCTGGGCCTCGCCGTAACCGGCCCAGTCGCCCGAGGTACGCGCCTTCTCGCCCTCCTCGTAGGCCTTCTGCGCATCGGCGAGAGCCTGCTGCACCGTCTGGTCGGACGGTGGCTGGCCGGTGTCGCCGCCGCCCGGCGGCTCCTCCGTGCCCGTACTGGGCGCCTTCTTGCCGAAGACCACATCCAGCGCGTCCTTGAGGGAGTCCTCCAGGACGGGCTTGTTGTCGCCGTAGCTGACCAACACCTTCTTCAGGAGCGGGTAGTTGGTGTTGGCACCGCGCAGATACACCGGTTCGACATAAAGCAGTCCGCCGTCCAGTGGCACGGTCAGCAGATTGCCGTACTCGATCTCCGAGTCGCCGAACTTCTTGAGGATGTTCAGCTCATTGGCGATGACCGGATCGGAGTTGAACTTCGACTGCACCAGCTGCGGGCCGGGCACCGGCGTCTCCGACGGCAGCTTCAGCAATCTGATCTTGCCGTAGTCGCGGCTGGTCGCGTTGGCGTCGACGGCCATGAACGCACCGAGGTTGTCGCGCTTGTTGGGCGTGAAGGTCGTCGTCAGCGAGAACGCGCGGTTCTTCTGGTCCGGCATCTTCATGCTCAGGTAGTACGGCGGTACGGCGTTGCCCGATTTGGTCGTCGGGTCGTTCGGGATCTGCCAGCGCTCGGAGCCGGTGTAGAAGGTGCCGGGGTCCGTGACGTGGTACGTGGTCAGCAGCTGGCGCTGCACCTTGAAGAGGTCCTGCGGGTAGCGCAGATGCTCCTTGAGCGCCGGGCTTATGGCGCTCTTCTTCTCGACCGTGTCGGGGAACGCCTTCATCCAGGTCTTGAGGACCGGGTCCTTCTCGTCCCACTGGTAGAGCTTGACCGAACCGTCGTAGGCGTCCACCGTCGCCTTGACGGAGTTACGGATGTAGTTGACCTGGTTCTGCTGGGCCACCACCGCCCGCTGGCCGTCGGTGAGCGAATCGGCCGTGCTGTCCCCGAGCGTGGTGCGCGAGGCGTACGGATAGCCGTTGCTGGTGGTGTAGGCGTCGACGATCCACTTGATCCGGCCGTTTATGACCGCCGGATAGGCGTCGCCGTCGATGGTCAGCCAGGGGGCGACGGATTCGACGCGCTCCTTGGGCGTGCGGTTGTACAGGATCCGCGAGCCGTCGCCGATCGCGCCGGAGTAGAGGATCTGCGGCTCCCCGAACGCCACCGCGTACGCGGCACGGTTGATCGGGTTCCCGAGGTTGACGCCGCTCTTGCCCCGGTAGCTGTAGCTCTTCTCGCCGCTGTCGTCGGAGTAGTCCAGTTCCTTCTGCGGACCGCCGACGATGGAGTACTGCGAGGTCTTCTCGCCGTAGTACACCCGCTGCTGGTACGGGGGGAGCTGCCCCTTGGACGGCAGATCCGACTCGGTGTACTTCGGGCCACCGCCTTCGGAGGCCTCGGTCCCCTTGGCGGCGACCGCGCCGTAGCCGTGGGTGTACTTGAAGTGGTCGTTGATCCAGTTGCGCTCGGGGATACCGGCGATGTTCAGCTCACGCAGACCGATGACGGTGTCCTGCTCGGCGCCGTCCTTGTCCTTGTAGCGGTCGACGTCCAGGGTGGACGGGAACTGGTAGTAGCCCCGCACCTGCTGCTGTTGCTGGAAGGCCGGCGAGACCACGTTCGGGTCGAGCAGCCGCATACTGGCCGTGGTGTCGGCGTTGTCGCGCAGCCGCTGGCTGTCCGCCTTGCCGGTGGGCTGGTAGTCGCCCTTGTACGGCGTGACCTCGGAGTCCTGGATGTCGTACGCATCCCGGGTCGCCTTGATGTTCTGCTTGATGTACGGCGCTTCCTTGGCCTGCTCGTTCGGCTGGACCTGGAACTTCTGCACGATCGCCGGGTACAGCCCGCCGATGAGGACCGCCGAGAGCACCATCAGGCCGAAGCCGATCACCGGCAGCTGCCAGGTCCGCCGCCAGAGGGTGGCGAAGAACAGCACCGCACAGATCGCCGCGATGAAGAACAGGATGGTCTTCGCCGGGAGATAAGCGTTGGCGTCGACATACCGCAGGCCCGTCCAGTTGTCGGCCGACTTCAGGCCGCTGGACTTGACCGCGAGGCCGTACCGGTCGAGCCAGTACGCGATCGCCTTGAGCGAGACGAAGATGCCCAGCAGCACCGACAGATGGCCGGTCGCCGCCGCCGTCGCCCGCGAACCGGGGCTGGTCAGCCGCAGCCCGCCGTAGAGGTAGTGCGTCAGCGCCGCGGCGACCAGACACAGCACCGCACAGGCGAAGCCGAAGCTCAGCAGGAAGCGGTACCAGGGCAGGTCGAAGGCGTAGAACGCGACGTCCATGCCGAACTGCGGGTCCTTCTTGCCGAAGGGCACGCCGTTGACCCACTGCAGCCAGGTGCGCCACTCGCCGGAGGCCGAGGCGCCCGCGATCAGGCCGATCACCGCGGTGATCGCGATCAGCGCCCACTTCTTGAACGGCGCGATGCTCATCCGGTAGCGGTCCAGGCTCTGCTGCTCCATGGACATCGCGCTCAGCGGCGGCCGCAGCCGGTGCGCCAGCCAGATGTTGACGCCGACGGCCACGGCCATCAGGACGCCGAAGGAGAAGAACAGACCGATCTTGGTCCACAGGGTGGTCGTGAAGACCGAGGAGTACTTGACCGATCGATACCAGAGCCAATCCGTCCAAAACCCTGCAAACATCACGAAGAGCATGGCCAATACGGCCAGCACACCCAATGTCATGAGCAGGGTCCGGATCCGCCGCGATGGTCGGCCGACTCTGATCCGTGGCCCTGTCGGGCCTCCGCCGCGGTCCGGCATCTGGAAAGCCAAGGTGCGCACCTCGAAGTTCGCTGTCGTGTGAAGCAGGCCCGGCGATAGTAGGACCCACCGATGCAACTTACGAAGGCTTTACTCAGTTCCCGCTTTCCGGGGTACACAAGGCACGATGTTGAGCATGACCAACCTCCCCGTTGACGGCACCCCCCTCGCCGCCGACCCCCTGACCCGCGCGGTACTCGAGATCGACGAGTACAGCGCCGGGCTCGGCTGGGATCAGCCGGCCCGACTGTTCGCCCTCGTCGACACCGCCAAGCTGCGTGCCCAGGAGCCCTCGCTCGCCGCCCAGCTCGGTATCGACGACTCCACCACCACGTCCCTGACCCCCGTGGAACAGGACGAGATCCCGGCGGGCGTCCCGCTGGACGAGTTCCTGGGCACGATTGCCTGGCCGGATGCCGTCACCGGCTGTGCGTTGACCGTCGAGCGGCTGATGCTGCCGCCGTCCGCCGAGGACTCCGAGCCCGCGGGCATGGACGAGGCGCAGCTCGCCAAGTGGGTCGCCAGGCACCCGGACCGCCAGGAGGTCCGGATGACGGTGGCCGTGCTGCGGGACGGACGCCGCGAGTCGGCGCTGCGACTGCGCGAGAAGGACTCCACGTCCGAGGTCCTCACCGGCTCGGCACTGGTGCCGGGCCTCGCGGAGGCACTGGCCGCGACGTTCGAGGCCTGATCACGGCCGTCGGGGCCGCTCCCCCGGGCCGGGCGGTTCGCGTCCGGCTACCGGGAGCTCGGCGGGTCCGTCCTAGGAACGGCCTGCCGGGCTGCAGCTCGGCAGGCCGGCGGTGTCGCCCTTGCGGATCTTCTCCAGCGCCTTGACGGCGTCGCCTATGGTGCCGACCTTGACCAGGGTGAGCCCCTGCGGGATGTCCTTGGCCGCCGTGGCGCAGTTGTCCTTGGGCGTCAGGAAGAACTCCGCGCCCTTGTCGCGCGCGCCGACCGTCTTCATCGAGATGCCGCCGATCGGGCCGACCTTGCCCTTGTCGTCGATGGTGCCCGTGCCGGCCACGAACTTGCCGCCCGTCATGTCCCCGGGCGTGAGCTTGTCGACGATGCCGAGCGCGAACATCAGCCCGGCGCTCGGGCCGCCGACATCGGCCAGCTTGACGTCGATGGGGAACGGGAAGATGTGGTCCACCCCGGCCTGAATGCCCACGATGGCGCGGCCGTCGTCCGCCTTCTGCGTGGTGATCGTGACCTGCTTGGCACCGGCCTGGGGCCTCTTGCCCCGCTTCTCCGCCGCGGCGGCTTCCTTGGCGGGGATGATCGAGAAGACGACCTTCTCGCCCGGCTTGTGCCGGGTGACGAGCTTGGCGACGTCGCCGGTCTGCTTGACCGCCGTGCCGTCCACGGCCTTGATCACATCGCCCGCGTGCAGCCGTCCGTCGGCCGGCTTGTCCTTGACGACGGAGCCGACGACGGTCTGGGCGGCGACCGGGAGGTGCAGCTGCCGGAGGGCGGCGGCCTTCGCGCTCTCCTGGGACTGGCTGAACTCCTCGGCGTTCTCCTGGTCGGCCTGCTCGGCCGTCTGCCCCTCGGGGTAGAGCGTCTTGTGCGGCACCACGGCGTTGTCGTGGTCGAGCCAGCCGTACACCGCCTCGAAGAGGTTCATCCGGTAGTCGGGGCCGGTGACCCGGACGGTGGTCATGTTGAGGTGACCGGTCGTCGGATACGTCTTCCGCTGGGAGATCTGCAGCACCGGCTCGCCGTCGTGATCACCAAGAGTGTTGACCGTCGGCCCCGGAGACATCTCGGAGTACGGCACGGGGATCAGCACCCCTGCGCAGAGCAGCGCGATCAACATCAGGATCGAGGCGAGCAGCGTCGCGGTGCGGCGTGGCATGGAACGACAGTACGGGACGGGTATGACAACCGGCCCGCGGGGCCGTCCGTACGGGGTCGGCCCGCACACGCGCCATCGCCACCCCGAAGGGTGGCGATGACTTCCGCTGACGAACGGCGAATATCAGACCGGGTCCGAGGCGGGATCGGAAACGGAATGCTCCTTTTCCATGGCATCCCGGAACCGGGCATAGCCCGCGAGCTCTGCAACGTCCCCGCTCTTGCGATTCCGTAGGGCCCAGCTGCTCCACACCGCGGCAACCAGCCCGGCGCCAACCGGAATCAACAACCAGAGGAGCGCACCCATCAGCGACCTCCCAACCCCTTGTATGACCGCGATCGACGAATAAGCAGATTAACCATCTGCTCGGTCAACGCTCATGCCAGGGGGCGGGTTACGCAACCGGAACATAAGGCACCGGTTCGGCCTCCCGTTCGGAGGCCATCGCCCGCCCCGTCTGCTCTGTCGCCTGCCCGGAGAAAACGTGGTTACGCGCCGACCCTCCCGCCCGTCACCCGACCTCCACCCCCAGAAGACGGCGCTACGCACCGACCCTCCCGCCCGTCACCCGACCTCCGCCCCCAGAAGACGGCGCTACGCGCCGACCCTCCCGCCCGTCACCCGACCTCCGCCCCCAGAAGACGGCGCTACGCGCCGACCCATTCTTCTGTCCCGTCGGAGAACGTCTGGTGCTTCCAGATCGGTACTTCGTGCTTGAGATCGTCGATCAGCTTGCGGCAGGCCTCGAACGCCTCGCCCCGGTGCGGGCAGGACACCGCGACGACCACGGCCAGATCACCGATGCGCAGATCCCCTACCCGGTGGACGGCGGCCAGCGCTCGGACGGGGAAGTCGGCGATCACCTTCTCGGCGATCCGGCGCATCTCCGCCTCGGCCGTCGGGTGCGCGGAGTAGCCCAGGCCCTCGACGTCGGCACCGTTGTCGTGCGAGCGGACCGTGCCGACGAACAGGGCCGTGCCGCCGGCCGCCGCGTCGCCCACGGCCGCGAACACCTCGTCCACGGACAGCGGGGTATCGCGGATCTCCAGGAGCCGGACCGGGTCCGCCGCGGCCCGCTCACCGGGGTGGTCGCGGCCGGGGGACGAAGGGGAGGGCGTGCCAGACATACCCCCATCGTGCCGTACCGGAGGCGCCACGGGAATGGCCGTTTCCGCCGGTCGTCCGGGCCGCCGTATGGAGACTCCTCCAGCCCGGCGGGCCCGGTCCGGCTCAGATACGGCGGCGGGCCTTACGGGCGCGCCGCACCAGAGCGGCGGTGCCCAGGAGGGCGACGGTGGCACCGGCGGCACCCGCGGCGGTGGCGTCCTTGCGGCCGAGCCTGCGGCCGGCGACGGTGTGCCGTCCGGCGACCTCCTCCAGGAGCTCGGCGAGCACCTCCTCGTTCGTCCAGCGGGGACGCCAGCCCGCATCGTGCAACCGGCTGCCGCTCACCACCCACGGGTGCATCGTGTACGCGAGGTCCCCGGCGGGCGACGGCGTCAGGCCGATCCGGTGCAGCCGGGCCGCGGCGCCCAGGGCGACCGAGGACGGCAGCTCCATGCGCCGGATGCCGGACAGCTCCTCGACCTCCTCCTGCTCCAGCCAGCCGTCACAGCCCACCGCCAGCTCGCCGTCGACCTTCTCCAGCGCCGCGTACTCCAGGGCGCTGACCAGGTCCTCGACGTGGCAGAACTGCCAGGCGGGACGGGATCCGGCGACGACCAGGAGGCGGGGCGACTCGAAGTAGCGGGTCAGCGCGGTGTCGGTGCCGCCCACCAGGACGGCGGGGCGCAGCACGGTGACGTTCAGGCCGGGGTGGGCCCGGGGCGCGCGGTGCGCCAGGTGCTCGATCTCCAGGAGGTCGCCGACACCGGTGGCGTCCGCGGTGGCGCGCAGCTCGGCGTCCTCGGCCAGGGGCACATCGTTGTCGGGCAGCGCCCCGTAGACCATGGCGGAGGTGCACAGCACCACCCGGTGGACACCGGCGGCCGCGGCGGCCGTGAGCACGGTCTGGGTGCCGCGCACGTTGTAGGCGGTGCGCGCCGCGTCGTCGGTCTCCAGGTCGAGGTCGAGCGCCAGGTGGACGACGACGTCCGCACCGCGCAGCTTGTCGGCGATGGCCGGGTCCCGGACGTCGAGGACGTGCCAGTGCGCCTCGGCGACGTCGCCGCGCCGCTCGTCGATGGCCACCACCTCCTTGACCTCGTCGGAGGCGACCAGGGCGCGGGTGAGCAGCGCCCCGACTCCGGATGCGGCTCCGGTGACGGCAATGACGGGCCGGCGCAGCGGCCGGTCCGTGGTGCCGCCTGCGTTATCGCCTGCCTTCTCGGTCTGGGCCGCAGCGTTTCGCGCTGCGCGAACGGTCGGATCTGGGGAACTCACCGGGCGTCTCCAGCGGTTGTCTTCAGTGCGAACGTGTGGTCATGCGTACGCACCAGGTGGCGTCCATCCTGCCGCAGCCACCGGGACAGCGAAGCACCGAGCCCCGAAGCGGTCCGGGTGTCTACGCTGGAGGTGATGTCGGGCAGCCGCCGTCGGCCACCTGGTCGGCGGCCCTACGAGCCGAGGAAACCCGTGAGTGACACCCCATTTGGATTCGGCCTTCCGCCGGAGGAGCCGGAGGACGGCGACAACGGCAAGAAGAAGGGCGGCCAGGGAGGTAGCCAGGGCCCCGCGGACCCGTTCGGGTTCGGCGGCGGGAGCGGCGGCGCGGACAATCCGTTCGCGGCGCTCTTCGGCGGCATGGGCGGCCCCGGTGGCGAAATGAACCCTGGAGACCTGGGAGCCGCCTTCCAGAAGCTCGGCCAGATGCTCTCCTACGAGGGCGGCCCGGTGAACTGGGACATGGCCAAGGACATCGCGCGGCAGACCGTCGCGCAGGGCGCCGAGGACGGCAGCAAGGACGCGAGCCTGTCGCCGGGTGAGCGCAGTGCGGTCGAGGAGGCCGTGCGGCTGGCGGATCTGTGGCTGGACGGTGTGACGTCGCTGCCGTCGGGTTCCGGCTCGGTGGTGGCCTGGAGCCGCGCCGAGTGGGTCGAGGAGACCCTCCCGGTGTGGAAGGACCTGGTCAATCCGCTCGCCGAGCGCGTCGGGGCGGCCATGGGCGATGTGCTGCCCGGGGAGATGCAGGCCATGGCGGGCCCGCTGCTCGGGATGATGCGCTCCATGGGCGGCGCGATGTTCGGCACGCAGATCGGCCAGGCGCTGGGCGTGCTGGCCGGCGAGGTCGTCGGTTCGACGGACATCGGACTGCCGCTCGGCCCGGCCGGCAAGGCCGCGCTGCTGCCGGGGAACATCGCGACGTTCGGCGAGGGCCTGGGCGTCCCGGAGGAGGAAGTGCGGCTGTATCTGGCCCTGCGCGAGGCCGCCCACCAGCGGCTCTTCGCGCATGTGCCGTGGCTGCGCTCGCATCTGTTCGGTGCCGTCGAGGGCTATGCGCGCGGCATCAAGGTCGACACGACCAAGCTGGAGGACGTGGTCGGCCAGATCGATCCGCAGCATCCCGAGGAGCTGCAGAACGCCCTTCAGCAGGGCATGTTCCAGCCCGAGGACACTCCGGAGCAGAAGGCGGCGCTGGCCCGTCTGGAGACCGCGCTGGCGCTCGTCGAGGGCTGGGTGGACGCGGTGGTGCACGCCGCCGCCAAGCCGCATCTGCCGTCGGCGGACAGGCTCCGTGAGACGCTGCGGCGGCGCCGGGCGAGCGGTGGGCCCGCCGAGCAGACGTTCTCGACGCTGATCGGTCTGCAGCTGCGTCCGCGGCGGCTGCGGGACGCCTCGCGGCTGTGGGCGTCGCTGACGGACGCGCGGGGCCTGGAGGGCCGCGACGGCCTGTGGGAGCACCCGGACATGCTGCCGACGGCGGCCGATCTGGACGACCCGGACGGGTTTGTGCACCACGAGCAGCCGGACTTCTCCGAGCTCGACAAGATGCTCGGCGAGGCCGCGAGCGGCGGCAAGCCGGATCTGGACAAGCCCGCCCGGGAGAGCGACGGCCCGGACGAGACCCCCGGCGAAAGCAAGGGTGACGGCGACAAGTGAGTCTGCACGAGGATGCGGCGCGGGTGCTCAAGGAGTGGCCCGCGCCGTCCCCCGGACAGGAACAGCTGCGGCTGACCTATCTGGATCATCTCGCCGCCCATCAGGACGGCATGTGGAAGCCCTGCAAGGACGGGCACCTCACGGCCAGCGCGCTGGTGATCGATCCGGCTGGCGGGCGGGTGCTGCTCACCCTGCACCGCAAGCTGGAGATGTGGCTGCAGATGGGCGGCCACTGCGAGCCGGAGGACGCCTCCCTGGCCGATGCGGCGCTGCGTGAGGCGCGTGAGGAGTCGGGGATCGCGCAGGGGCTGACGCTGCTGCCCGGCGGCCCGGTGCGGCTGGACCGTCATCACACGCCCTGCGCCTGGCATTTGGACGTGCAGTACGCGGCGCTGGCGCCCGCGGGCGCGGTGGCGGAGATCAGCGACGAGTCGCTGGACCTGCGGTGGTTCGCGTACGACGAGGTGCCCGGCGTCGCCGATGCGTCGGTCGTGCGCCTGGTGGAGCGCACCCGCGCGCTGCTCTAGACGGCAGCGGTCACGCCTCCCGGCGCCCGTCCCTTCCCGGGGCGGGCGCCGGAGGTGTGTCAGCGGCGGGTCGGCTCAGTTGGTGAAGATGTTGCCCTGGTTCTGTCCCCGGGCGCCCTGCTGGCCCATGCCGAACTGGGCGGCCGCCCCGGAGCCGATGACGGCGTTCTGCGGCGGCAGCAGCTCGCTGGGCTGGACCAGTGCGTAGCCCTGCCCGAGGAAGCTCAGCTCCCAGCCCTCTCCGGTGTTACCGCGCCGGCGGAACACTCCCGAGGAGTGCGTCTGCGCCTGCATCTGGACGCGCAGCGAAGCGGACCAGGCGACCACCGCATCGGCGTCGGCGTTGACGTACTTGTCGGGTGTGACCTGCAGCATCAGCGGCTCGCCGGAGGTCATCAGGGCGACCTTGCCCCGTCCGGAGATGTTGAGCTGGTACTTGCCGGTGCCGGAGATGCCGTACTGGCTGTCGACGGAGACGACCTCCCAGTGGAGGCCGGAGTCCAGCGCCAGGACATAGCTGCTGTCGACGGTCAGGCCGTCGTGGTCGACGTCGACGACATGGACGTACTGGGCGAGGTTGGCCAGATAGACCGTGCCCTGCCCGGAGACGCGCATCAGCTCGAGGCCCTCACCGGAGTGCGCGCGGGTGCGGTGCTGGCCCGGCGTCTGGTAGTTGCCGTCGAATTCGAGCAGTCCCTGATAGGCGACCATCGTGCCCTTACGGGCGAGGACGTCCTCGTGCCCCTGGAGGGCGACGCGCAGCAGCTGGCTGTTCTGCAGGGCGTAGCGGTCCTGGGTCTGTGCCTCGGTGAAGGCGAAAAGCGGACTCTGCATGGCGTGTTCGGTCCTCCCCCTCAGCCCCGGGCCCGGAGCCGGTCGGTGCTGTCCTCGCTGGGCTGGACGACGACGAACCCCTGGCCGGAGAAGCCCAGTTGGTACGCCTCGCCGCTGCCGCGTCCGATCATCGAGGACGCCTTGAAGCTGCGCTTGCCCTTCATCTTCAGGTTGGTCGACCAGGCGACCAGGGCGTCCGGGTCCACATAGGTCTCGTCCTCACCGCGGCCGCAGTCGACGACGATGGGCGTGCCCCGGGAGGTCAGGGCGACCCAGCCGGTGCCCGAGATCTGGACGTTGAAGAGTCCCTGACCGGCGAACTTCGCCATGCCCTTGACGCGCTGCACGCCCCACTGGAGGTGGGCGTCGAGGGCGAGGAGGTTGGTGCCGTTGACGGAGAGGGAGTCGCCGTCGAGGTTGATGCAGACGACGTCGGCGCCGTAGTCGGCGAGGTAGAGCAGACCGTCGCCGGAGCACTTCATCAGGGGCGCGCCTTCGCCGGTGAGCCACTGGGAGGCCATCTGGCGGACGGCGGGTGGGTTCGGCTCGTACTGGACGAAGCCTTCGTAGGCGACCATCGAGCCGGTGCGGGCGAAGATGTCCTGGCCGCTCTGCATGGCGATCTTCACCATGGCGCTGCCGTGGTTCTCCATACGGGCGGCGGGCGGGGTCGGGACGTAGCCCGACAGCTGCTGCTGGTTCATGACGTGCGGGCTCCCTCAGACCTCGTAGGGCTGGACGACGATGAAGTTGCCGGGCGCACCGCGGAACTGGAGGTTCACGGTCTCGCCGGAGTGGCCCGGGTAGGCGTGCCGGCGCAGGCTCACCTGGCTGGAGATGATCACCTGCGAGGCGGCGGACCAGGCCACGATGGCGTTGGCGTCGGCGAAGGTGGTCGGGGTGACCGGCAGCACGACCGGGGTGCCCTGGGTCTTGACGACGACGGTGCCGGTCCCCTGGAACTGCATGGTGAACAGGGCGCCACCGGGGATGCCGTGGCCCTCGATTCGGCGGACCTCGTGCTGCAGCGACTCGTCGAAGGCGAGGACGGCCTCGGCGGACACACAGATGGCGTCGCCCTGCAGCTCGATGGGGTGCACATGGGCGCTGTTCTCCGCGAAGAACACCTGGCCCTGGCCGGAGCAGCGCATCAGCTGCATTTCCTGGCCGGTGGCGTTGCCGACGATCCGGCCGCGGAAGCCGGCGCCCTTGTAGCCGAAGTCGACCTTGCCCTGGTAGAGCACCATGCTGCCCTGGCGGGCGAGCACCGGCTGGCCGTCGATGCCGAGGTCGACGCGGATCAGCCTGCTGCTCTGGGGCGTCCAGCGCTGGCCGGTGGGGCTTTCCTTGTACTTGTCCAGTACGACACCGAGGCCGGGGCCGCCACCCTGAGGCACGGCCGGCGTCTGACCGCCCCCATAGGGGGCGCCCGGGGGCTGCTGTCCCGGCTGGCCGTACGGGGCGGGCTGGCCCTGCGGGGCACCGTATCCGCCGGGCGGCGGCGCGGGCTGTCCGTAGGGAGGCGCCTGCGGGGCCTGCTGGCCGGGGTAGCCGCCGGGTGCGGGCTGCGGCGGGCCGTACGGGTCCTGACCGGGCGCCGGCTGGCCGTACGGGGCCGGCGGCTGCTGCGCGGGCACACCGGGCGGCGGGACCGGGCCGGCCGGCGGGGCCATGGGCGCAGCGAGGGTAGGCGCGTTGTGGACCTGCGGTGCGGTGGGCTGCGGGGACTGCGGTGCGGCCGGGGGTGCTTCCTGCGGCGGGCTCTGGGGCCGGCCCTGGGGCGGGCCGAATTCGGGCGCGGGCTGCGGGGCTGGCGCCGCGGCGGGCACCCCGAAGGACGGCGCGGGGGCGGCAGGCCCGGACGGCGGGGCGAAGCCCGGCACGCCCTGTGCCGTGGTGGGCGGCTCGGGCTGCGCCTCGGCCTCTTCGGCGACCTCGCCGCCGAAGTTCTTCAGCAGCGCCTCGAGGCCGCCGTCGAAGCCCTGGCCGACCGCGGCGAACCGCCAGACGTCCTTGAGGTAGAAGTCGCCGAGCATGACGGCGCGTTCGGTGCTGAACTCGCTGCCCGTGAAGGAGTAGCGGGCGACCTCTTCGCCGCCGGCCACGATCCGGACGTAGCCGGGGCCGATCTGCGAGACCTGCCCGTCGCCGTCCAGCGCGGCGGTGAAGGAGAGCTTCTGGATGTGCGGCGGGATCTTGTCGAGGGTGACCCGGAACGATTCGCTGTCGCCGGCCTGCGCGCCGAGCAGCTGGATCGACTCCTCGGGCGAGGTGGGCTGGTTGAAGAAGATGAAGTACCGGTCGTCGGAGAGCCGCTCGTCGGCGTCCAGGCCGAAGCAGCTGATGTCGAAGCTCAGGCCGGGCCCGGCGATCTGCACACCGACGTACAGATCCGTTCCCGCCGTCAGATCACTGATCTTGGCCTTGTGGCCCCGCTGGAATTCCCTGGCCATACGTAACGCCCGTCCCCCGCTCCGGCTGTGAGTTCTTCTGCGCCGCCAGGCTAACCGCTGGCGCCGACAGCGGGCGATGCCGGGGCGCGGCGGATCTCGTCCGGCTGCGCTCCCTCATTCACCGCGGGCGACGGGAAGATGGGGCAGCCGGTCGGCCGCGACCACCCCTTCGAGGTAGCCACGGGCCCGCTCCGTACGGGGGTAGGACTCCAGAAGCCGCCAGAACCGGGGGCCGTGGCCGGGGACCAGCAGATGGGCGAGTTCGTGCAGCAGGACGTAGTCGATGACGTACTCCGGCATGCCCTGGAGACGGTGCGAGAGGCGGATGCTGCCCTCGGCCGGGGTGCACGATCCCCAGCGGGTGTTCTGGTTGGTCACCCAGCGCACCGAGGCGGGGCAGGCCCGGCCGTCCAGGTACTGACCGGACAGCCGCCGGGCGCGCTCGGCCAGCTCGCCGTCGCCCAGCATCCGCTTGCTCTCCTGGGCGGCGAGCTTGTCCAGCATGACGGTGACCCAGCGCCGCTCCTCGGCCTCGGACATACGGGCCGGAATCAGGACAACCGTGCGGTCGCCCTCGCGGTACGCGGAGACCGTTCTGCGCCGTCGTGAACTGCGGCGCACCTCGACGGCGCTGGTGCCCGGTCCACCGGCCACGGGGCTCGGGGCAGCCCCGCGCGAGGTGTCAGCGGCGCGGCGCAGAGGGGTTTCCCCCGGGCCGTGGGCGGAAGGGTCGGCGGGCACGCGCCCGACGTTACCCGCTGGCGCGGCGGGAAGTCCCGCCCCGCGGACGGTTCGCCATCGAACCACTCCATGGCGTGCACCGCTTGTATGAACATTGCCCACTGCCTGTGGATAACTTCCGCGCCGATCCGCCGCGGGGCGCATGCTGGGAGCCGGACGACGAAGGACGGGGGCGGAGATGAGGCATCCGATGCTCAAGCCCGCGCTGCGGCGCGGCTGGCGGGACAGGGAAACGGTGCGGTTCGGGGTGGCGCCGGCGCATGCGTTGGTGGTCGGCCCGGTGGACACGGCGACCGGCAGTTTCCTCTCACTGATCGACGGCACCCGCACCATGCAGCAACTGATCGAGGAGGCGGCGTTACTGGACCTCCCGCCCGAGCATGTGCGGGGTGTGGTGGACCGGCTCGGCGCCGCCGGGCTGCTGGAAGCCCCCACCGCGGGCGGTCCGGCGGCAGAGGCCGTACGGGCGGACCATGCCGCTTTCGAGCGGCTGCGTCCCGATCTGGCCTCCCTCTCGGTGCAGCATCCGGAGCCCGCGGGCGGGCTGGGCCGGATGGGAGCACGCCGGGCGATCCGGGCCCGGGTCAAGGGCGCGGGCCGTGTCGGCGCCGCGGTCGCGGCACTGCTCTCGGCCTCGGGGGTCGGGCGGGTGGAGGTGTTCGACGGTGGCACGGTCCAGCCGTGGGACGCGCTGCCCGGCGGGCTGCCGGCCGAGCGGATCGGCGAGCGGCGGCGCACTGCCGCGCAACGGCTGGTCCAGCAGTCCTCTCCCTGGAGCCGTACTCCACGGCCGAGGGTCCCGGTCAGCGAATCGGGCGAACCCGGACTGTCGCTCCTGGTGCTGGCCCCGCGGGACGGGCTCGGCGCGTACGCCCCCGACCCGGTGCTGTCCGAGCCGTTGCTCATCGCCGGCATCCCACATCTTTACGCGGGGGTGATCGAGGGCACGGGTGTGGTGGGTCCGTTGGTGCTGCCCGGCGGTTCGGCCTGTGCCCGCTGCGACGAGCTGCGTCGTACGGACGCGGAGCCGGCCTGGCCGCGGTTGCTTGCGCAGTGGCGGTCGGGGCGTGGTGCACCCGCGGTTCCGGCCTGCGATGCCGCGCTGGCAACAACGGTCGCGGGGATCGCCGCCGTCCAGGCGCTGGCGTTCCTCGATGGCGAACTCCCGCCGTGCACAGGGGCACGGATGGAGCTTGCGGCACCGTGTGCGAGCGTGCGGACGGTGCGGATCGAGCCTCATCCGGACTGCGGCTGTGGCGCTGCCGCTTCACTGAGTGCGGCGGGCGCCTCGGATCCTCAGCCGGAACACGCCACAATGACGGAGTAACCCCGGTAGGGGGACAGTGTGAGTTGGAGGGGCGCATGTCTGATCTTCCCCGCAAGGCGGTCACCCGCACCGCCAAGCTGGCCGCGCTGCCACTGGGGTTCGCCGGCCGCGCCACCTGGGGCCTGGGCAAGCGGATCGGCGGCAGATCCGCCGAGATCGTCGGCCGTGAGCTCCAACAGCGCACCGCGGAACAGCTCTTCAAAGTGCTCGGCGAGCTGAAGGGCGGGGCGATGAAGTTCGGGCAGGCGCTGTCCGTCTTCGAGTCGGCGCTGCCCGAGGAGGTCGCCGGGCCCTATCGCGCCGCCCTGACGAAGCTTCAGGAGGCGGCGCCACCGATGCCGACGAGCACGGTGCACGCGGTGCTGGCGGAGCAGCTCGGCGAGGACTGGCAGGAGCTGTTCGAGGAGTTCGAGGACAAGCCTGCCGCGGCCGCCTCGATCGGGCAGGTGCACCGGGGGGTGTGGCACGACGGCCGCGAGGTGGCCGTCAAGGTGCAGTATCCGGGTGCCGGCCAGGCGCTGCTGTCGGACCTGTCGCAGCTGAGCCGGTTCGCCCGGCTGCTGGGTCCGCTGATCCCGGGCATGGACATCAAGCCGCTGATCACCGAGCTGCGCGACCGGGTGTCGGAGGAGCTGGACTACTCCCTGGAGGCGGAGGCCCAGCGGGCACATGCCGAGGAGTTCGCCGACGACCCGGACGTGGTGGTGCCGGCCGTGGTCCACCAGTGCGACCAGGTACTGGTGACGGAGTGGATGGCGGGGGTGCCGCTGTCCGAGGTGATCGCGGAGGGCACCGACGAACAGCGGGACCGGGCCGGTCAGCTCCTGGCACGCTTCCTCTTCTCCGGCCCCGCCCGTACGGGCCTGCTGCACGCCGACCCGCATCCGGGCAACTTCCGGCTGCTGGCCGGGGACTTCCCGGACGGCCCCGTGGAGGAGTGGCGGCTGGGGGTGCTGGACTTCGGCACCGTCGACCGGCTCCCCGAGGGGCTGCCGCCGACGATCGGCACCTCTTTGCGGATGACGCTGGACGGCGAGGCGGACGCCGTCTACCAGCTTTTGTGCGAGGAGGGCTTCGTCAAGGAGTCCATCGAGCTGGACCCGGACGCGGTGCTGGAGTATCTGCTGCCGATCATCGAACCCGCGCAGGTGGACGAGTTCACCTTCACCCGGGGCTGGATGCGCCATCAGGCGGCCCGGGTGGGCGATCCCCGCTCCCCCGCCCACCAGTTGGGCAAACAGCTCAATCTGCCGCCCGCCTACCTCCTGATCCACCGTGTGACCCTGAGCACGATCGGGGTGCTGTGCCAGTTGGGGGCGACGGTACGACTGCGCGACGAACTCGAGGCATGGATGCCCGGCTTCGTGCCCGAGCAGGAGCCGGCCGGCTCGGACCTCACCGACTTCGGCACCATCGTCGGCGCGGACATCGGTGAGGAGGCCGTCGAAGGATCCACGGCCTGAGCCCGCCCGCCGGGCCGCACCGCCTCGGCCGCCCGCTCCCGCGGCGGAGCGGGCGCGGCGGCCCGGGGCTCACCGGCCTCCGTGGCGCGAGGCCTCACCACCAGCTCGAATCCAGGCGTCCCTCGATGGCCCGGATGTTCTCCCGCGCGCAGTGGTCACAGAAGTAGCGGCGTTCACCGTTCTCGACGGAGCAGGTCCAGGTCGTCGGGGTTCCCTCGGCCACCGCGCCGCAGCCCGCGCACACCGTGCCGTCGTCGGCCAACTCCGCCTGTTCATGCGTCTTCTGGTCCATCGCCCGACGATAGCCCCGCCAACCGTAGGAAGCGGGACATAACGCACCACGGGGCCCGCCCTGTCGGACGGACCCCGTTGTGTGGCGGCATCAGCGCGACGCCGTTACTGCATCACGGCCATGGCCAGCGCACGGCGGGCACGCAGCGACGCGCGCTCGGCGCGACGCTGCATACGCCGCGCGGCGGCGAGCCGATGAGCCCTGCGTTCCGATTCGGCCTCCCGGAGGCGTTCGTGCATATGAGCACGCGCCAGGGCTTCTGGGATGAGTTGCATTGCGTGGTTCCTGTTCTGACGCGACTCGATCACGTCGGTGTTCACGGGGACGGGTGTGTCGGTGAAAGTCGGGTTCATCGTGAGGTCCTGCTTCTGGGGATCCCGTGTGAGGGGACGGTCGATCGTTCCTGTGCCGATGGTGTTCATGCCGCAACCGGGTTCTTACGCGGACGGCCACGCGGACGCTTCCGCGGCACGACGACACCCTGGACGAAGAGCTCGCCGCCCCAGACACCCCACGGCTCACGGCGGTCCTTGGCACCGGCGAGACAGGCCTCACGGACGGGGCAGGTCTGGCACAGCGTCTTGGCGTACTCGACGTCGGCCGGGGACTCGGCGAAGAAGACCTCCGGGTCGTAGGTACGGCACGGAACAGCGGCGCCGAGGCGGTCGATCTCGTCGTCGAGCTCGGTGAGGGGCAGCAAGGAGTTCTCCTGAGGGTCGGGCGGAGGGATCAGGTCGGTTGCTACGGACGGGGTGTGCGTCTGGAGTTGCACGGTGGTGTGTTCCTCGTCTGTTCGGCCCGGCTGGTGGCGGGCGCATGGGCAAACAAAAGGGCCGCGGATCCCGGTGTGGGTTCCGCGGCCCTGGAAGGTGCCGACCTGATCGTGCCGATCAGGCTGGATCTCTCCAGGGTTCGAGGCCGCGGTAGGCCCACATTTCATGCTGCGTCTGGTACTGCTTCCGGGATCCGGCACCATTGGCCGCCGCGAAGACAAAGGCATTCGCCGATGCCGCCGCTGCTGCTGCCGCAGGTGCCTCGGTCGGTCGCGCGGTGCGCTCACTGCGCGTCAGCACAGCGAGGGACTCGGGGCGCACGACCTCGGTACCGGACAGGCGGCCGAAGCCGGACAGACCGGTGCCAGGGAGCGAGGAGCCGAGCGTGCAGGTGGCGACGACCGAGAGATCGGTCATTTTGGTCTCGATAATGCTGATCACTGGGCTCGCCTCCTCTCGGCGTCTCGGTGGACCGGGAATCCCGTTCCAGGGTGTTCAAGTACAGCACGGATCCATCGGATCTCGGAAGGTTCCGTTGTCTCCGTTGCTCTCGAAGGCTATGGGGATGCGCTCCGCGCGCGCAAACTATTTTTTCGACGAGTTTTTCGCGGCGCCTCCGGGCCCCTCCTCCGCGACCCCCGCGAGCTCCTCGCCGGCACAGATTGCCAGCACATCGCTGCCGTAGCGGTCGAACTTCCGCCGCCCCACTCCTGAGATGACGGCAAGCTCCGATTCGGTTCCCGGAACGGCCTCCGCGATCGCCATCAGTGTCTTGTCGGTGAAGACGCAGTACGCGGGCTGCCGGGAGCGCGCGGCCTGCTCGGCCCGCCACTCGCACAGCCGCTCGTACAGCGCCTCGTCCAGCTCCGAAGGGCAGTCCTCACACCGCATCAGCTTCATCTCGCCCGCGTCCGTGAGCGTCCTGTTGCAGACCCGGCAGCGGGCCGGGCTGCGGTGCTTGGGGCGCCGTGCCACCGCCGCCGCCCCCTCACCGCGCTCGACGCCCCCTGAGACCGCGCCCGGTGTGCGGCGGCCCGCCACCGCCCCGGAGCCCGGCCGCAGGCCGCTCAGGAAGCGGCTGGCGCGGCGGGAGGCCCGCCCGCCCGGAGAGCGCGCCAGCGACCAGGACAGCCCCAGATGCAGCCGGGCGCGAGTGACGCCGACATACAGCAGCCGGCGTTCCTCCTCTATCTGCTCGTCGGTCCTGGCGTAGGTGATCGGCATCATGCCTTCGGTGAGACCGACCAGGAAGACGGCCTCCCACTCCAGGCCCTTGGCGGCGTGCAGGGACGCGAGGGTCACGCCTTCGACCGTTGGGGCGTGCTGCGCGTTGGCCCGCTCGTCCATTTCGGCGACGAGGTCGGCGAGGGTGGCTGTGGGCCGGGCCTCGGCGAAGTCCTCTGCGAGCCGCACCAGGGCCGCCAGGGATTCCCAGCGGTCCCGCACCGCCCCGGAACCGGCCGGGGGCCGGCTGGCCCAGCCCATGTCGCTGAGCACCGCCCGCACCTCGGACGGCAGGTCCACCGCGTCGTCGAGCAGCGCGTCGTTGGACCCGAAGCGGGCGGCGCCCCGCAGCTTGACGCCGGCCTCGCGCACCTCCGGCCGCTCGAAGAACCGCTCGGCGCCCCGCAGCTGATACGGCACGCCGACATCGGCCAGCGCCTGCTCATAGACCTCGGACTGGGCGTTGATGCGGAAGAGGACGGCGATCTCACCGGCCGACACACCGGAAGCGATCAGGTCACGGATCCGGCGGGCGGTGCCCTCGGCCTCGGCGGGCTCGTCGGCGTACTCCGTGTACACGGGCTCGGGGCCCGCCTCGCGCTGCGAGATCAGCTCCAGGCGGTGCTCGGCGGCACGCCCCTGGGCCTGGGAGAGCAGGCCGTTGGCGAGATGCACGACCTGGGGGCTGGAGCGGTAGTCGCGGACGAGCTTGACGACCGTCGCGTTCGGATGGCGGGTGCGGAAGTTGAGGAGGTGGTCGGGGGTGGCGCCGGTGAAACTGTAGATCGTCTGGCTGGCGTCGCCGACCACGCAGAGGTTGTCGCGGTCCCCCAGCCACAGCTCCAGCAGCCGCTGCTGGAGCGGGCTGACGTCCTGGTACTCATCGACGACGAAGTGCTGATACTGCGCACGGACCTGCTCGGCGATGTCGTGCCGGTCCTGCAGCACACCGACCGTGAGCAGCAGCACATCCTCGAAGTCGATGCTGCCCCGGTCGCGCTTGAGCTGTTCGTACGTCCCGTAGATCTGCCCGATCTCGGCCGGGTCGCGCGGGGCCTCACGGCCCGCCTTGGCGACCGCCGCCGGATAGTCCGCCGGGACGGTCTGGGTGACCTTGGACCACTCGATCTCGGCCGTGACATCGCGCAGCTCATTGCGGTCGAGCCGGATGCGGCAGCGGGCGGCGGCCTCGGCGACGAGCTGGATCTTGCGCTCCAGCAGCCGCGGAACCTCGCCGCCGACGGCCTTCGGCCAGAAGAACTGGAGCTGCCGCAGGGCCGCGGAGTGGAACGTCCTGGCCTGGACCCCGCCCGCGCCGAGCTGGCGCAGTCGGCCGCGCATCTCGCCGGCCGCGCGGGCCGTGAACGTGACAGCGAGCACACTCGCGGGCTGCAGAATTCCGGCCCGTACCCCGTAAGCGATCCGGTGGGTGATCGCGCGGGTCTTGCCCGTGCCGGCACCCGCCAGCACGCACACCGGACCGTGCAGAGCCGTCGCGACCTCGCGCTGCTCGGGGTCGAGCCCGTCGAGCACCCCGTCCGCCGAGTCAGGCACCTGCGGGAAAAGAGAGGAGTCCGTTGCTGCTGTCACCCCGCCATGCTGCCAGGTCCGCCGAGACGCCCGGGAAACCTGTCCACAGCCGCCGGGCCCCGGTCGTACGCATCCCGTCTGCTGTGGACAACGGACGGTGCGGGGCTGCGGCGGGTGCTTTGCTTGGTTCCGGCGGTCGGAGGGCGGCGGGCGGGCGCCGATCGCGCAGGCGTCGGCGGATTGTCGGCGGGGCAAGGTGCGGGGCTGGGGCTGGGGACAGCTTTGAGGGGTGGCTCTGGTCGGTGGGGGGCGTGGGGTGGGGTGGGGCGGGGGCGGGGGCGGGGGTCCCCCAGCTAGTTGGCGCAGACCCCGGCAGCCGGCGTGCGAGAGGGTGGGCGAGCTCTGCCCCCACGCAGCCCGCGGGGCGCCCTCGTCGCCTTGCCGGCGCAGGCCACTCGGGGCGCCGGGAATGGCTGAGGGGTGATGCGCGTTGAGTTGCTTGGCCGCGCCGGGTACGGATGCGGGTGGTATTGGATCAAGACTTATCGAAGGAGCGCAGGGCGCATGGCGGGCACTGTGACGATGTACAGCACGACCTGGTGCGGTTACTGCCGTCGGCTGAAGGGCCAGATGGACCGCGAGGGCATCGCATACACCGAGATCAACATCGAGCAGGACCCGGAGTCCGCGGCGTTCGTGGAGAAGGCGAACGGCGGCAACCAGACGGTGCCGACCGTGCTGTTCCCGGATGGGTCGACGCTGACCAACCCGTCCTTGGCGCAGGTCAAGGAGAAGGTCGGGGCCTGAGCGCCGGACGCTTCACCGCCGCCTTGACGGAGTGACCGCTCCGCTTGGCGGCGGGGTGGGCGGTGGGCGGCTCAGCTGCCTGGAGGGCTATACGGCCACCGTGGCTGCTGTGGGGCTCCTGACACACGCAGCGAGGCCGTCTCCCCAGTGGTACGCCGCCCCGCGCGAGCAGCTTCGTCCGGGGCGCTCCAGGGCGGCAGCCCGGATCCACGGGAACCGGTCCTGTCCCGCGTGAGTAGCTTCGTACCGCATGCGACCGTGAGCGGTCTCATGCCGTATGCGCGGCCCCGATCCGTACCAGTGGCTTCCTGCGCATGATCGTTTCCAAGGGCCGTCGGCCGTCCCGCCCAAGGCATCCGGTCGGCGGCCCTTGTCCGTGCCTCATGGGGTCGGGACATCCCGGCGTATCAGGCCGTCCCGATGGTCAGGTCCGAAGCGGGACGCCCGGACATCGGGACGCCCCGACATCCGGACGCCGGACCACCACGGCGCCAGACCACCACGGCGCCAGACCACCACGGCGCCAGACCACCACGGCGTCAAGGCCACCACGGCGTCAAGGCATCACGGCGCCAGACGTGCCGGTCCCCTGTGCACCGGCCGCGCCGTCCCCCCCGCTCACGGCTTGGGCAGCGGCTTGCCGTACCAGAGTTCGATGAGGCGGGCGGCGATGGAGATGCCGTACGGCGGGAGGACCTCGCCGGATTCGAAGGCGGCGCGCAGGTCCTCACGGGAGAACCAGCGGGCCTCCTCGATTTCCTCGCCGTCGACCTGGATCTCGGAGGAGGTGGCGCGCGCCATGAAGCCCAGCATCAGGCTGGAGGGGAAGGGCCAGGGCTGGCTGGCGATGTATTCGACGTCGCCGACGACGACGCCGGCCTCCTCGAAGACCTCGCGGGCCACCGACTGCTCGATGGACTCCCCCGGCTCGACGAAGCCCGCGAGGGTGGAGAAGCGGCCCTCGGGCCAGTGGACCTGGCGGCCCAGGAGAGCGCGGTCCTCCTCGTCGGTGACGAGCATGATCACGGCCGGGTCGGTGCGCGGGTAGTGCTCCGCGCCGCAGGCGGGGCAGCGGCGGATATGGCCGGCGGCGGCGATGACGGTGCGTTCGCCGCAGCGTGAGCAGAAGCGGTGCAGCCGCTGCCAGTTCTCGAGGGCGACGGCGTGGACGAGGAGGCCGGCGTCGCGGGGGGAGAGCAGCAGGCCGGCCTCGCGCAGGCCCGCCGGGCGCGCGGGCTGGTCCATGCGGCCGGGCAGCGAGTCCTTCTGGAGGGCGAAGTAGCTGACGCCGTCGTCGTCGGTGCCGAGGTAGTAGCGGTGCGCCTCGGTCAGCGGCGCCTCGAAGGACGGCGTCATGATCAGCTCGGTGCGGCCGTCGGGGGTGTCGTCGATCAGCGCCTGACCACCGGACACCACGAAGACGCGCGTCGTCGGGTGGCTCCAGGCCGCCGCCAGCCAGGCCTCGTCGAGGCGGTGATGGGCGGAGCGGTCGATTCCGCTCGGCGCGCTGAAGGTGAGCGGCCGGTCGGCGCTGTGGTCGGTCCAGGTGGTCACTGCTGTTTCCAACTCCCCCTATAGCGTGGGTGATTGCTGCGTACGGGCGCGGGTCGGTACGGCGGTGCGCGCGGTCAGGCCGTGTGCCAGGTCTCCGCCAGGTCGCCCCATAGGTGGGCGGCGGTCTCGACGCCCTTCATCAGCAGGTCGAGCTCGACCTTTTCGTTCGGTGCGTGCCAGCCGTCGGACGGGATGGAGATGCCGAGGAAGAGGACCGGGACGCCGAGGACGTCCTGGAGGTCGGCGGCCGGTCCGGAGCCGCCCTCGCGGGTGAAGCGGATCTTCTGGCCGAAGGCCCGGCCCATGGCGCGGACGACGGACTGGAGCGCGGGGTGGTCGAGCGGGGTGAGGCAGGGGCGGGTGGCGCCCCAGAAGGAGATCTCGTGGCGGATACCGGCCGGGAGGCTCGCTGCGACCCAGTCGCGTACGGACTGCTGCACGGTGGCCGCGTTCTGTCCGGCGACCAGCCGGAAGGACAGCTTGAGCTGTGCGGTGGCGGGCACGATGGTCTTGCCGCCGGGGCCTTGGTAGCCGCCGCCGATGCCGTTGACCTCGGCGGTGGGGCGGGCCCAGATGCGTTCCAGGGTCGTGCTGCCGGCCTCGCCGAGGGGGGCGTGGGAGTGCGCGGTGCGCAGCCACTCCTCCTCGTCGAAGGGGAGCTCGGCGAAGAGTTCCCGTTCGCGGTCGGTGAGTTCGATCATGCCGTCGTAGAAGCCGGGTACGGCGACGCGGCGGTCGGTGTCGTGCAGCGCGGCGGCCAGCCTGGCGGCCTCGGTGGCGGGGTTGGGGACGGCGCCGCCGAACGATCCGGAGTGGATGTCCTGGTCGGGGCCGTAGAGGTCGATCTGGCAGTCCGTCAGGCCGCGCATGCCGGTGCACACCGTGGGGGTGTCCTTGGACCACATGCCGGTGTCGGAGACGATCACCGCGTCGCAGGCGAGGCGGTCGGCGTGCTTTTCGATCAGGGCCGGGAAGTTCGGTGAGCCGGACTCCTCCTCGCCCTCGATCAGCAGCTTGAGGTTGACGGCGGGGGCGGTGCGGCCGGTCGCGGCGAGGTGCGCGCGCACGCCCAGGGTGTGGAAGAAGACCTGGCCCTTGTCGTCGGCGGCACCGCGGGCGTAGAGCTTGCCGTCGATGGTCTGCGGCACGAAGGGGTCGGTGTGCCAGCCGTCCTCGCGGGCGGCGGGCTGGACGTCGTGGTGGCCGTAGACGAGCACGGTCGGCGCGGACGGGTCGCCGGAGGGCCATTCGGCGAAGACCGCGGGCAGGCCGCCGGTCTCCCAGATCTCGGTGGTCGGGAAGCCGGTGTCGGTGAGCTTCGCGGCGAGCCATTCGGCGCTGCGGCGTACATCGCCCGCGCGCTCCGGGTCGGCGGACACGGAGGGGATACGCAGCCAGTCGGAGAGGTCTTCGAGGAAGGCCGCGCGGTGGAGGGTGAGGTACGCGTGGACGGCGCTGTCCGGGGTTGTGCTCATACGACCGAGCCTATCGGCCTTCCGGGGGAGGCCGGTCGGCGGTCTCTCCGAGCAGGATGCGTTCGAGCCCGGCCCGGCCGGGGAGCCGGGCGGGTCTGACCACCTCTCCACTGCGGACGTAGAGGAAGGCGGCGTCGACGGCGGAGGGCTCCAGGCCGTACCGCTCGGCCCAGGCGAGGCGGTAGACGGCCAGCTGGAGGGGGTCGGCGGTGTGGGCGCGGCCGGTTTTCCAGTCGACGATCTCGAATCGGTCGCCCTCGGGGCCGGGCTCCTTGTAGACGGCGTCGATCCGGCCGCGGATGACCCGGCCCGCGAGGGTCAGCTGGAAGGGGGCCTCGACCCGGTAGGGCGTGCGGTGGGCGTAGGGGGTGCGGGCGAAGGCTTCCTTGAGGGCTTCGAGGTCGTGCTCGTCGACGATCTCGGTTTCCTCGCCCGGTTCGGCGCCGGGCAGTTCGTCGGGGCCGAGCAGCGGCAGCGTGAGCTCTTCGAAGCGGGATTCGACCCAGGCGTGGAAGCGGGTGCCGCGGCGGGCGCCGGGCTGTGGCGGGCGCGGCATGGGGCGGGCCAGTTCGCGGGCGAAGCCGTTCGGGTCGGCGGCGAGGCGGAGGAGCTGGGTGGCGCTGAGCGCGGACGGCAGCGGGACGTCGCGGACGGTCGCGCGGGCGCGGCGCAGCTCTGCGGCGAGCGCGTCCAGATCGCGGTCCCAGGATCCGACGGTGCGGCGCTCCTCGGGGAGGAGGGTGTGGGGGCCGGCGTCCTCGGGGTGGGCGGCGTCGCCGTGGTGGGCGGTGACGGGGTCGGGGTGGCTGGTGGCGGCCGGGTGGCCCGAGTCGGCCGGGCCGGTGAGGTCGGGCTCGGTGGAGCGCTGGGCGATGATGCGGGGGCGGGGTGCGGCCCGGTCCGCCGCGGAGGCGGGCGTGGTCCCGTTCCCGGCCCGACCCTGCGCCTGCGCCTGGGCCTGGGCCTCGGCCTCGGCCTCGGCGGTGTCGTGCACCGGGACGTCGTGCACTGCGGCGTCCTCGGACGGTCGGGCTTCGAACGGGCCGGCGTACGACCGGCCGGCGTCGGACGGGCCGGCTTCGAAGGCGTCGGCTTCGAAGGCGTCGGCTTCGAAGGCGTCGGCTTCGAAGGCGTCGGCTTCGAAAGGGTCCGCCTCGAAAGAAGCCGCCGCGAAGGGGCCGGCATCGGGCCCGTCGTACGCCGAGGCGTCCTCGAACGGGTCGGCTTCCCGGAGACCGAATGCGTCGGCCTCGGGGACGTCGTACGGGTCGTACGGGTCCGGGTCCCATGTGTCGTCCGGCGGGGGCGGCGGCCAGTCGGGGTCGTGGGCCGAGAGGGAGGGCGCGGCGGACGCGGAGACGGCCGCCTGCTGCCCCGTCCGGCGTTCCAGATGGGCGCGGACCGTGGCCGCGGCGGCGCGGCGGCGGGCGGTGGCGGTGGGGTCGAGGGGCAGCGGCCAGGCCTGTTCCGTGGCGGCCTCGGAGAGGGCCGGGTTCTCCTCGCCGTCCTCGGGGGCCGCAGCCCAGTGCTCGATCTCGCCGTGTCCGGCTTCGCAGTGCTCGCGCAGGGCCTCCAGGAAGGCGGACGGGCCGCGTGGCCGCTTCTGCTGGGGGCCCCACCAGTGGCCGGAGCCGAGCAGCAGGGAGCGGGGGCGGGTGAAGGTGACATAGCCGAGGCGGAGTTCCTCGGTCTCCTGGTGGTGCTTCATCGCCTCCTTGAAGGACTTCAGGCCGCGGGCGGTCCATTCCCCGACGTCGGGGAGGGTCGCCGCGTCGCCGCGCAGGGCGTGCGGGAGGACCTTGGCGCGGCTGGTCCAGGACTCGCGGGCCTGTTCGCTGGGGAATTGCTTGCCGACCAGGCCGGGTACGGCGACGACGTCCCATTCCAGGCCCTTGGATTTATGGGCGGTGAGCACTTTGACGGTGTTGTCGCCGCCGGGGAGGGAGCTGTCGAGGCCCTTCTCGTGCTGGACGGCGGTGCGCAGAAAGCCGAGGAAGGCGAGGAGGGTGGCGTCGCCGTCGAGGGATTCGCCGCCCTGTTTGGCGGCGAATCCGGCCGCGATGTCGAGGAAGGTCCCGAGGGTTTCGCGGCGGCGGGCGGCGAGGGCGTGCGGGGATGCGGACAGCTCGACTTCCAGGCCCGTCGCGGTGAGCACCCGGTGGAGTACGTCCATGAGCGGGTCGCCGAGGGAGCGGCGCAGGTCGCGGAGTTCGGTGGCGAGGTAGGCGAAGCGCACCCGTGCCTCGCTGGAGAACGGGAGGCCGTCGTCGGGTCCTTCGGCTTCCAGGAAGGTGTCGAGTGCGTCGGCGAGCGAGATGGTCTCGGCGGGGTCGACACCTTCGACGGCCTCGGCAAGGCGTTGTCCGGGGTCGTCGGACGGGCCGCCGTGGTGGACGAGGGTGCGGGCGCGGCGGCCGAGGAGCGCCAGGTCGCGGGGGCCGATCCGCCAGCGCGGGCCGATCAGCAGGCGGACCAGGGCGGCGTTGGCCGTGGGGTCCTGGAGCACCTCGCAGACGGCGACGAGATCGGCGATCTCGGGCAGATGCAGCAGCCCGGACAGGCCGACGACCTCTACGGGGATGTCCCGGGCGACCAGTTCGCCCTGGATGCGGGCGAAATCACCGGCGGTGCGGCAGAGCACGGCGATTTCTCCGGGTGGGGTGCCGGTGTGGACGAGGTGGGCGAGGGAGTCGGCGAGCCAGGTGAGCTCTTCGGCGTGGGTGGGCAGCAGGGCGCAGCGGACGAGGCCGTCGCGCTCGGCGCCGGGGGCGGGGCGCAGGGCTTCGACGCCTTCGTGCATCCGGCGGAGGGGGGCGGCGAGGCCGTTGGCGAGGTCGAGGAGGCGGCCGCCGCTGCGGCGGTTCTCGCTGAGGGCGTACCGGCGGGCGGGGGTGCCGTCCTGGAAGGGGAAGTGGGCGGGGAAGTCGTCGAGGTTGGCCACGGAGGCGCCGCGCCAGCCGTAGATGGCCTGGCAGGGGTCGCCGACGGCGGTGACGGCGTGACCGGTGGCGCCCCCGGCCCCGGTGGCGTCCCCGGTCCCGGTGGTGTCCCCGGTCCCGGCCCCGGCGCCGAAGAGGCCGGAGAGCAGCAGGCGTTGGGCGACGGAGGTGTCCTGGTACTCGTCGAGGAGCACGACACGGAATTCGTCGCGCAGGATGCGGCCGACTTCCGGGCGGGTGGTGGCGAGGGTCGCGGAGTGGGCGATCTGGTCGCCGAAGTCGAGGAGGTCACGGCGGCGCTTTTCGCTGCGGTAGGCGGTGACGAGGTCGAGCAGTTCCAGGCGGCCGCGGGCGGTTTCGGGGGCCCTGCGCAGGTCGGCGTTGGTGAGTTTCACCCCCTCGAGGGCGGCGAGGAGCTCGCTGTCGTAGGCGTGGAGCGCGGCGGGGTCCACGAGGTGTTCGGCGAGCTCGGCGTCCAGGGCGAGGAGGTCCTCCACGAGGGAGGGCAGGGAGGTGGTGAGCGCCGGGTAAGGGCCGGGGGCGGCGCGCAGGGTACGGGCGGCGAGCTGGAAGCGGGTGGCGTCGGCGAGGAGCCGGGCGCTGGGTTCCAGGCCGATGCGCAGGCCGTGGTCCTTGAGGAGCTGGCCGGCGAAGGCATGGTAGGTGGAGATCCGCGGCTCTCCGGGGGGCTGGTCGCCGGTGGCGGACGGGAGGGCGTCGGGATCGGTGACGCCGGCGGCGAGCAGCGCGGCCCTGACGCGCTCGGCGAGTTCGCCGGCGGCCTTGTTCGTGAAGGTCAGCCCGAGGACCTGTTCGGGGGCGACCTGGCCGGTGCCGACCAGCCACACCACGCGGGCGGCCATGACCGTGGTCTTGCCGGATCCGGCTCCGGCCACGATGACCTGCGGGGCGGGCGGGGCGGTGATGCACTCCGTCTGCTCCGGGGTGAACGGGATGCCGAGCAGCTCCTTGAGCTGGTCGGGGTCGGTGAGGCGAGCTGACACAGCAAGAACCGTAACGGCCGCCACTGACAGTCGCCGTCGCCGCCATCGTCGTCCCAGGTCATGGGGCAGGGCCGAGGCACGGGGCAGGGCCGAGGCACGGGGCAGGGCCGAGGCACGGGGCAGGGCCGAGGCACGGGGCAGGGCCGAGGCACGGGGCAGGGCCGGGGCACCGCGGTGGCTCGCGGCCGCCCGGCGCCCCGCCCGCTCACTCCGCCCGCTCACTCCACGATGTGCCGCCCCTCCGGCTGGGCGCTGCACGAGGCCCGGAAGGCGCAGTGGGTGCAGTGGCTGCCGGTGGTGGGCGTGAACCGTTCCTCCAGCACGCGGCCCGCGGCGGTGGCGAGGAGCTCCCCGACCCACTCCCCGTCCAGCGGCTGCTGCGCCTGTACGGCGGGCAGCGCGTCGCCGCCTTCCTTCTGGGGGGCGCCCAGCCGCAGATGGACCAGTTCCGCGCCGCCCGGTTCGGGGGTGCGGCCGTCGAAGGCGTCGTCGACCGCGCCTTCGCGCACCGCGAGCTGGTAGACGGCGAGCTGGGGGTGGCGGGCGACTTCGGGGCCGGTCGGTTTCTGTTTACCGGTCTTGAAGTCGACGACATACGCCCGGCCCTGTGTGTCCTGGGAGACATGGTCCATGCTGCCGCGGATACGGACCTCGTAGGCGCCGGCCCGGAGGGTGAGGTCGAAGCCGTGCTCGGTGGCGACGGTGTCCCGGCCGCGGGTCTCGCGTTCCATGACGTGCCAGCGCAGGAAGCGCTCCAGGGCGGCGCGCGCATGGTCCTTTTCCTGGCGTGACTTCCAGGGGGCGTCGAAGGCGAGGGCGTCCCATACGGAGTCCAGGCGCTCCATGAGGACGGTCAGATCGGCGGGGGTGCGGCCGGAGGCGACCTCGTCGGCGAGCACATGGACGACGTTGCCGAAGCCCTGGGCGGCGGTGGCCGGGGTGTCCGCCTTGACCTCGCGGCCCAGGAACCACTGGAGGGAGCAGGTGTGGGCGAGCTGGTCGAGGGCGCTGCCGGAGAGGACCACGGGACGGTCGCGGTCGCGCAGCGGGACGCTGCTGTGGGTGGGTTCGTGCAGGCCCCACCAGTTGTCCGGGTGGGCGGCCGGCACCAGGGGGTGGTGGTCGTCGTCGTGGAGTGCGGCCAGTTTCGCGAGCCGCTGGGCGGCGGCCTCGCGCAGCGCGGGGGTGGCCGCGGGGTCGACGGTGGTGGCGCGCAGCTCGGCGACCAGCGCGGCCACCGAGAGGGGGCGGCGGGGGCGGCCGGTGATGTCCTGGGGGGTGACGCCCAGCTCGGTGAGGAAACGGGACGGCTGGTCGCCGTCGTCGGCCGCGGCCTTCACGGCGGTGACGACCAGGCGTTCGCGGGCGCGGGTGGTGGCCACGTAGAACAGCCGGCGTTCCTCGGCGAGCAGTGCGCCCGGGGTGAGCGGTTCGGCCAGGCCGTCGCGGCCGATCCGGTCGGCCTCCAGGAGCGAGCCGCGCCGGCGCAGGTCGGGCCAGAGGCCTTCCTGGACACCGGCGACGACGACGAGCCGCCACTCCAGGCCCTTGGAGCGGTGGGCGGTCATCAGCCGTACCGCGTCGGGGCGGACGGCGCGGCGGGTGAGGGTGTCGGCGGCGATGTCCTGGGCGTCGAGTTCCTCCAGGAAGTTGAGGGCGCCGCGGCCGCCGGTGCGTTCCTCGGCGCGGGCCGCGGTCTCGAACAGGGCGACGACGGCGTCCAGGTCCCGGTCGGCGTTGCGGCCGCCGGCTCCGCCGCGGTGGGCGGCCCGCTCCAGGCGCTGCGGCCAGGGGGTGCCGTCCCACAGCTCCCACAGGGCCTGCTCGGCGGTACCGCCGCCGGCCAGCAGTTCGCGGGCCTTGCGCAGCAGCAGGCCGAGGCGCTGGGCACCGCGCGCGTAGGCGGGGTCGTGGGCCACCAGGCGCTGGGGTTCGGCGAGCGCTCGGGCGATCAGCTCGTCGGAGGGCCGCGGCAGCGGTTGTCCGGCGGCCCGCTCCTCCTCGCGCAGGGCGCGGCCCAGGCGGCGCAGGTCGGCGGAGTCCATCCCGCCCAGGGGGGAGGCCAGCAGGTCGAGCGCGGTTTCGGCGTCGAGCCACCGGGGGGCGGCGGGGGCGGGAACGGCACCAGTGGATGCGTCGGCACCGGCCTCGTCCGCATCGGATCCGCCGGGCCCGGCCTCGCCTCCAGCGGCCTCATCCACACCCTCGTCCACACCGGATTCACCACTACCGGCCCCGGATTCACCACTACCGGCCCCGGCCTCACCGTCGGCAGCCTCGCCCGGCTCACCGTCGGCAGCCTCGCCCGGCTCCTGGCGGAGCGCGGCCCGAGCCGCCGCCCGGAGGGCCGTCAGCAGGGGGGCGACCGCGGGTTCGTGGCGCAGCGGCAGATCGTCGCCGTCGATGTCGAGCGGCACCCCGGCCGAGGTGAGCGCCCGTCGCACGGCGGGGAGCGAGCGCCCTCCGGCGCGGACGAGGACGGCCATCTCGCGCCAGGGCACCCCGTCCTCCAGGTGGGCGCGCCGCAGGATGTCGGCGATGTTGTCGAGTTCGGCGCCGGGTGTCGGGTACGTGTACACCTCGACGCGGCCGCCGTCCCGTACGGGCGTGGGCTCGCGGTGGGCGCGGACCTTCCGGGCGGGCAGGCGGGTGAGCGGCATCCGGCGGGTGAGCAGCCGGGTGGCCGCGAGCAGGGTGGCGCCGGAGCGCCGGGAGGTGCCGAGTACGGCCACCGGGGCGGGGGTGCCGTCGCCACGCCGGAAGGTCTCGGGGAAGTCGAGGATGCCGTTGATGTCGGCGCCGCGGAAGGCGTAGATCGACTGGTCGGGGTCGCCGAAGGCGATGAGGGTGCGGCCCGGGGAGCCCGGGGAGCCCGGGGTGCCGGTGGCCCCGTGGTTGCCGGCGAGCGCGCGCAGCAGCCGTACCTGAGCGACGTCGGTGTCCTGGTACTCGTCGACATAGACCGCGTCATAACTACGGGCCAGCTGCGCCGCGACATCGGTGTGTTCGGCGAGCAGCACCGCGCGGTGCACCAGCTCGGCGTAGTCCAGGACACCCTGGGCGTCCAGGACGTCGAGGTATTCGGCGAGGAAGGCGGCCGCGGCGCTCCAGTCGGGGCGGCCGGTGCGCCGGGCGAAGGCGCCGAGGGCGTCGGGGCCCAGGCCCAGTTCGCGGCTGCGGGCGAGCACCGCGCGGACCTCGTCGGCGAACCCGCGGGTGGTCAGGCAGGCCCGCAGTTCGTCCGGCCAGCTCACCAGGGCGCGGCCGGCGCCGGCCAGCTCCGCCTGTCCTTCGAGGAGCTCACGGACGACGAGGTCCTGCTCGGGTCCGGACAGCAGCCGCAGGGGGTCGGCGAAGAGGTCGGCGTCCTGGTGGGCGCGGACCAGGGCGTAGCAGAAGGAGTGGAAGGTCGTCGCCTGCGGGATGCCCGCCCGCCGTCCGCCCGCGGCCGTACCGGGGCGCCCGTCGGGCTGCCCCTCCAGAACGGCCAGCCGGGCCGCGAGCCGGTCGCGGAGTTCGACGGCGGCCTTGCGGCTGAAGGTGAGGACGAGGATCCGCTCGGGGTCGTCGCCGGCCCGTACCCGGCGGGCCACCGACTCCACCAGGGTGGTGGTCTTGCCGGTGCCCGGCCCGGCCAGGACCAGCAGCGGCCCGTGCCGGTGGTCAACCACGGCGCGCTGGGCTGCGTCCAAGTCAGGAGGATCCACCCGCCCCGGCGGGGTGCGCACCAGTCGGTACGCGCCGGCGGCAGCCCGCCGCGCCGCCCGGTGGGGCTGCGTCGGCGGGGCGGCCGAGAAGGAGGAACTCACGTGGATCGCCGGTCCTGAGGAGGTGCTTGTCGTGGTGCGTGGGTGGTGCGACGGGGATCCCCCGGACGGGGTCCGGAGGAGCGCCGCGGTGCGGGCCGCCGGTCGGGAGAACGGTCCGGTGGTGCGGTGCGCGGCGGGGCCGTCGTCGTGACGGCAGTGCCCGACGCTACGCGAGTCGGCACCCGGGCCGCAGCGCGTCCCACGGGCCTCCCCCGGACTCCGCCCGGAGGGATCCCCATCGCGCCGCCGCCGGTACTACGGAGCGGCGCCGCCGTTCTGCTGCCCGTCCCAGCGGGCCCGCCGCATGTCGAGCCTCGGTATATGGTCCTCGGCCTCCCGGGCCGCGGCGCGCAGGGGGGTGCCTTCCTCCCGGTAGTGCGCCAGTGCGCGCAGTTCGCTGCCGGGCAGCAGCCGGCCGTCCCCGCGCACCACCCGCCACCAGGGCACCGCGCCGCCGTACAGCGCCATCACCCGCCCCACTTGGCGCGGCCCGCCGCCGCCCGTCGCCGGCAGCCCTTCGGGCGGCTCCTCGTCCCTGAGCCACTCCGCGACGTCGCCGTACGTCATCACCCGGCCCGCCGGGATCAGCTCGGCGACGGCGAGGACCCGTTCCGCGTAGGGGGGCAGCTCGCCTTCCGCCGTCTCTCCGGTCCCACTCATTCGGTCCATCCTGCCGCACGGCACCGACAATGGGAGCGGACACACGGTCCCGCACCCCCGGGAGGTCGGCGGCAAGGCGCCGTCAGCCACGGTGCGGGGGAGGATGTTCCGCTTCCCGCACCCCCGAAATGCACCCTGATGCCCCCCTCCAACGGTCGGCCGTGCCACCATCTTCCGGACGGTGACTGGTGATACGAGATCAAGAAGAGACGGCCGAGCAGCAGGGTGCAGCGCCTCCACGGGAGGCGGGCGCCCCTGAGGCGCTGGCCGTCGACGCCGCCGATACCGCGCCCGGACCGGCCGCTGTGACCGAGCGGCCCGAGCGGCAGCAGGTGGCGCGACAGGGGAAGCACCAACGGAAGCCGGCCACGGCTTCCGCTACCGAAAAGGCGAGCACGATCGAGAAGGCCGAACGACCCGGGGCGCCCCAGAGGCCGGATGGGCCCAAGGAGCCCGAGCCCAGCGAGCGGCAGGAGGAGGAGCGGGACAGCGAGCAGCCCGAGGAGGAGCGGGTCCGGCACGACCAGGGCGAGGAGCAGGTGTCCGGCACGGCCCGGAGCAAGCCCCGTACGGGCTCGCACCGTGCCGATCTGAGCGCCGACGAGTACGGCGAGTTCCACGTCGACCGGGTTTCCGGGGACGAGCCGCTGCTGCCCGCCCGGGTGCACCGGCCCTCCGACCTGCTGCGGCTGCTGCTCGGCATCGCCGGGATCGCGCTCGTCCTCGGCCTCGCCACGTTCGCCCACGGCACCACCCAGGGCCTGGAGAACGACATCGGCAGCGGCGCGAAGGCGGCGCCGCCACTGCTGATCAACCTGGCGGGGCTGACCTCCAGCGTCGCGGTGCTGATCGTGCCGGTGGCGTTCGCCGTCGAGCGGCTGATCAAGCGGGACGGGCTGCGGATCGCGGACGGGGTGCTCGCCGCCGTCCTCGCCCACGGGGTGTCGCTGGCCACCGACCTGTGGGTGGCCGAGGCCGCCCCGCCGTCCATCCGGGACGCGCTGACCCAGACCCTGGACAACGGTTCCCTCTCCGCTCCGGTGCACAGCTACCTGGCGCCCGTGATCGCCTATATGACGGCGGTGGGCATGGCCCGGCGGCCCCGGTGGCGGGTCGCGATGTGGTGCGTGCTGCTGCTGGACTCGTTCGCGGTGCTGGTCGGCCGGTACACCACACCGTTCGCGATCGTCACGACCGTGCTGATCGGCTGGACCGTCGCCTACGGCACCCTCTATGCCGTCGGCTCCCCCAATGTCCGCCCCACCGGCCAGAACCTCCTCGCGGGGCTGCGCCGGGTCGGCTTCCACCCGGTCTCCGCGCTGCGCGCCGAGGACGCCGCCGGCGCGGAGCAGTCCGAGCACGCCGACCGCGGCCGCCGCTATCTCGTCACTTTGGAGGACGGCCCGCCGATCGATGTCACGGTCGTCGACCGCGAACAGCAGGCGCAGGGCTTCTTCTACCGCGTGTGGCGCCGGCTGTCGCTGCGCGGCATCAATCAGCGCCGCAGTCTGCAGTCGCTGCGCCAGGCGCTGGAGCAGGAGGCGCTGCTGGCGTATGCGGCCATCGCGGCCGGCGCCAACGCGCCCAAGCTGATCGCCACCTCCGAGCTCGGCCCGGACGCGGTGATGCTGGTCTACGAGCACATCGGCGGCCGCAGCTTCGACTCGCTGGCCGACGAGGAGATCACCGACGCGCTGATGCACAGCGCCTGGCGGCAGGTCGAGGCGCTGCAGTCACGGCGGATCGCGCACCGGCGGCTGGTCGGTGACGCGCTGCTGGTGGACCGTTCCGGCCATATCGTGCTGACCGAGCTGCGCGGCGGGGAGATCGCGGCCGGTGATCTGGTGCTGCGGATGGACATCGCCCAGCTGCTGGCCACCTGCGGGCTGCGGGTCGGCGCCGAGCGCGCGGTGGCCGCGGCCGTCGAGGTGCTGGGCCCGGACGCGGTCGCCGACAGTCTTCCGCTGCTGCAGCCGATCGCGCTGAGCCGCACCACCCGCGCGACGCTGCGCCAGCTGGCCCGGGAGCGCGGCAAGCGGGAGCGGGAGGCGGTGCTGGAGGCCTCGCAGGCCGCCAAGGAGGCGCGGGAGGCCCGCGACGCGGCGGGCCCGAAGGACCGCAAGACGATCCGGGCCGAGCGGCACGCGGAGAAGAACGCCGAGAAGCGGGCCCTGGACGAGGCGACCGAGGAGGCCCGTGAGGAGGATCTGCTGGCCCAGATCCGCCGGCAGGTGCTGCTGATCCGCCCGGCGGCGGTGATCGAACCGGCGAAGCTGGAGCGGCTCAGCCCACGCATCCTGATCAGCTGGATCGCCGGCGCGTTCGCGGTCTATCTGCTGCTGTCGCAGCTCACCCACTTCAACCTCAGCGATCTGATCAGCGAGGCCCAGTGGATGTGGGTGCTGGTCGCGGTGGGCTTCTCGGGGCTGACGTACATCGCGGCGGCCATGAGCCTGCTGGGGTTCGTCACGGAGAAGGTGTCGTTCGTCAAGACGGTCATCGCGCAGATCGCGGGCAACTTCGTGAAGCTGGTCGCGCCCGCGGCGATCGGCGGGGTGGCGCTCAACACGCGCTTCCTGCAGCGCGCCGGGGTCCGTCCCGGCCTGGCCGTGGCGAGCGTCGGAGCCTCCCAGCTGTTCGGGCTGGGCAGCCACATCCTGCTGCTGCTGACCTTCGGCTATCTGACGGGCACCGAACGGACCCCGACGATCTCCCCGTCCCGCACGGTCATCGCCGGGCTGCTGACCGTGGCCGTGCTGGTCCTGGTCGTCACGGCGGTGCCGACGCTGCGGAAGTTCGTCTCGACGCGGGTGCGGTCGCTGTTCGCGGGCGTGGTCCCGCGGATGCTGGACATTCTGCAGCGGCCCGGGAAGCTGGTCACCGGCATCGGCGGGATGCTGCTGCTGACGGCGGCGAACGTGATGTGCCTGGACGCCTCGATCCGGGCGTTCGGCGGCGGCGACACGATCAGCTACGCGAGTATCGCGGTGGCCTTCCTGGCCGGTAACGCGCTGGGTTCGGCCGCGCCGACACCGGGTGGTGTGGGCGCCGTGGAGGGCGCGTTGTTCGGTGCGCTCACCGTCGCCGGGCTCGCCGGTGACGTGGCGTTCCCCGCGGTGCTGCTGTTCCGGCTGATGGTCTTCTGGCTGCCGGTGCTGCCGGGCTGGCTGGCCTTCACCTATCTGACGCGCAAGGGCGAGATCTGAGCGGGGACGGCCGCCGCGCCGGGGGCGTCCTTCAGACAGCGCGAAGGCGCCGGTCCGTGGTGCACGGACCGGCGCCTTGCGGGTGGCGGGGGAAGCTCAGTAGACCGGCTTCTCCGGCTCGACGGTGTTGACCCAGCCGATGACGCCGCCGCCGACATGCACGGCGTCGGCGAAGCCCGCGGACTTCAGGACGGCCAGGACCTCCGCGGAGCGGACGCCCGTCTTGCAGTGCAGGACGATCTTCCTGTCCTGGGGGAGGTCCTGGAGGGCGGTGCCCATCAGGAACTCGTTCTTCGGGATCAGCCTGGCGCCGGGGATCGAGACGATCTCGAACTCGTTCGGCTCCCGGACGTCGATGATCTCGATCTTCTCGTCGCCATCGATCCACTCCTTGAGCTGCTTGGGAGTGATCGTCGAGCCGGCCGCGGCCTCCTGGGCTTCCTCGGACACGACGCCGCAGAAGGCCTCGTAGTCGATGAGCTCGGTGACGGTCGGGTTCTCCCCGCAGACCGCGCAGTCCGGGTCCTTGCGGACCTTGACCTGACGGTAGGTCATCTCCAGTGCGTCGTAGATCATCAGCCGGCCGACGAGCGGGTCACCGATACCGGCGAGCAGCTTGATGGCCTCGTTGACCTGGATGGAGCCGATGGAGGCGCACAGCACACCGAGGACGCCGCCCTCGGCGCAGGAGGGCACCATGCCGGGCGGCGGGGGCTCCGGGTACAGGCAGCGGTAGCAGGGGCCGTGCTCGCTCCAGAACACCGACGCCTGACCGTCGAAGCGGTAGATCGAACCCCAGACGTACGGCTTGTTCAGCAGCACGCAGGCGTCGTTGACCAGGTAGCGGGTGGCGAAGTTGTCGGTGCCGTCCACGATCAGGTCGTACTGCGCGAAGAGCTCCATGACGTTCGTGGAGTCCAGGCGCTCTTCGTGGAGGTTCACGGTGACGTACGGGTTGATGCCCAGCACCGTGTCCTTGGCGGACGCGGCCTTGGAGCGGCCGATGTCCGCCTGGCTGTGGATGATCTGGCGCTGCAGGTTCGACTCGTCGACCTCGTCGAACTCCACGATGCCGAGCGTGCCGACGCCGGCCGCGGCCAGATACATCAGCGCGGGCGAGCCCAGGCCACCGGCGCCCACACAGAGCACCTTGGCGTTCTTCAGCCGCTTCTGCCCGTCCATCCCGACATCGGGGATGATCAGGTGGCGGGAGTACCTGCGGACCTCATCGACGGTGAGCTCGGAAGCGGGCTCGACCAGGGGTGGCAGCGACACGGGGACTCCGTTGGTCGGTCTAGATGGGGTTCCCCCCGCCCGAGCCGAGCCGAGAGTGGGGGAGCTTGCTCTCCCCGTAACACTGCCACGCCCTTCTTCATTCCGAGACACCCGTTCCGATGCGCGAGACGATTTCGTCCCAGTAGCCGGGCAGGGACGCCCGGGCCACTCCGCGCCGGTCACGGCGGCCGGTGACGCGCTCCGTGCCCGCCCCTGCCGGCGGGCGCTCCGCAGTACCTCATCGAGAGAGGTGCGCGGCACGCAGTGGACGAGGTGACGGCACCACTCCGGAGGGTGGCCGGCGGCCCTCCCCCGGGCTCTTCGGGGAGCAGCTCGCCGACCGGGCGCACACCGCCGCCCCTGTCCCGGCGTCCCAACAGGCGGACACCGGTCTCAGATGCGGCATGCGGCCTCCATCCAGATGTCGGCGAGGGACTCCTCCAGCCCGATCCGAGGGCGCCAGCCGAGGCGGTCACGGGCGGTGCGCACATCCGCCTGCTGCCAGGTGCCACAGCCGTCCGGGTACGGGTAGGTGGCGGGCGGCGAGCCGGCCGGGTGCTCCGGGGACGGGCCGGGGATGACCAGCCGGGCGGGCGGGGAGTCGAGTTCGTGCAGGGCGCCGCCGAAGCCGGCGACCCGGGCGAGCACCGAAGCGGCCTCACGCAGCCGCACGGCCCGGCCGGTGCCGATGTTGACGACGCCCTGCGCGGCGGACAGCGAGGCGGCGTGCACCGCCCGCGCCACATCGCGCACATCGACGAAGTCGCGTTGCACCCCGAGCCCGCCGAGTTTGAGTTCGCTGTCGCCGGACTGCATGGCGCGGCGCATGGCCTCGGCGAGCCGCCCGAGCGGCGATCCCGCCGGGGTGCCGGGGCCGACCGGCGAGAAGATCCGCAGCACGACGGCGTCGAGCCCGGAGCCCAGGACCAGTTCGGTGGCGGCGAGTTTGCTGACGCCGTACGGGCCACCGGGGCGCGGGACCGCGTCCTCGGCGGTGGAGGAGCCGGGCTGGGAGGGCCCGTACTCGGAGGCGCAGCCCAGGTGGACGAGCCGGGCACCGCAGCTGCTGCGCCGCAGCGATTCGCAGATGGTGGCGACCGCGACGGTGTTGTGCCGGGTCAGTTCGCGGGCCCCGCCGCGGGTGGCACCGGCGCAGTTGACGACGACACCGGGATGGACCGCGTCGAGGAAGCGGGTGAGCGCCCCGGGGCTGCCGGTGGCCAGGTCGAAGCGGACGTCGGCGTCGTCGCCCCGCCCGAGGGCGGTGAGCTGGACGGCGGGGTCGGCGAGCAGGCGGTCGGCGACATAGCGGCCCAGGTAGCCGTTGGCGCCGATGAGCAGCACCCTCATCGTGCGACCCCCCGGTCCGCGTGGCGTGTGGTCGGCTGGACGTTCATATGTCGTGCTCCTAAGGCGGATCGAGGGAAGCAGGTCGGCTTCGGCCGCGGAGTCGGCGTCCGCCCCGGGGGCGGGGGCCACGTGGGGGGTGAGGTCCGCGGTGAAGAGGCCGGAGCGGCCGTTTCGGGGTGCCGCTCCGGGGGTGGTGCGTGGTGGGGGTGCCCGTGTGGGGGTGCGGGGTATCGGGGGCCGGTGGTCGTCCGGAAGGTCACGGCCGGTGCGCCTCCGCCGGTCCGGAGGGGGCGGGCCAGTGCGCGCAGGCGCCGGTGAGCGCCCGCAGGCCGTGGACGAGGAGGCCGAGGGCGGCGGCGGTGCAGGCCACGGCGGGTACCGCGGCCGGTCCCGCAGCGGTGGTCAGCGCCTCGACCGGGACGCCCAGCGGGGGCAGGCCGGGGAGCCGGGCGATCAGCACCAGGGCCAGGGCGAGGGCTTCCAGGGCGGCGGCCGAGGCCAGACCGGCCGCGGCCGCCTCGGGGAAGCCGTGCACGGCGAGCAGCCGGGCGAGGAAGAGCAGCACCCCCAGCGCGGCCGCCGCCACCGGCGCGCTCACGTCGCCGCGGCCGAGGACCGCTTCCGCACCGAGGAGCAGCGCCGCCAGCGCGAAGAGGAAGAGCAGGGTGGCGGCGAGCAGCAACGGCCGTACCCGGGCGGCGAGTTCTTCGAGTCCGCGGCTGGCGGCCAGGACGCGTCGTCCGCGCACCGTGAACCAGTGGGCGCAGCCGGCCGCGGGGGCGACGGCGAAGGCGAGTGCCACGGCGGGGGCGACGGCGGCCCGGGGAGCGGCGTGGGGCAGATCGGGCCCGCCGGCCAGCAGCTGTCCGAGCAGCCAGTCCCCGTACACCGCGTACCCGGCCGTCCAGCAGACCCACAGGCCCGCGGTGCGCGGCCCGGTGCCGTGGCGCAGCCGCAGCCGCAGCGGCCCGGACCGTACGCCCAGCCGGACGGCGAGGGCGAGCAGGGCGAAGCCCGAGGCGCCGACGGCGGTGCGTACGGCGGGAGTTGCCGTGGTGACCGAGGCGAGTGCGGCGACGGCCGCGACGCTGACGGCGCCGGGGAGCAGCTGCAGTGCCGCGCACACGGTGCGGGAGCGCCGGGCGGGGGCGGTCGCGTACGGCGCCGCCGCGGGGGTGGCGTCCGGGGCGGCGCGCGGCACCCGGGCGTAGAGCTCCTCGGCCAGCGAGAAGACATCGCGGTGCCGGAAGCGGGCGGCCGTGCGGTCGGTGACGCCGTGCGCCTCCAGGCCGGCGGCGATCTCCAGCGCGTCGACGGCGCGGGCGCAGAGGTCCTGGTGGTGGTGCATCAGGGTGCGTACGGGGTCGGCGGGGCCGCGGCGCAGGGGGCGGGCGGCGGCGTCCTTGCGCGGGGGCGCGGGCCGTTCGGCGCGCACCTCTCCCGGAGCCGCGGTGGCGCCGCCTTCGGGTGTGGTCATGCCCCGTTCCCCCTCCCCCGAGTCTGCGCGCAGCCGCCCGGACCGGGGCGGGGGTGCGCGGTACGGCGCCGGGGCGGGCTACCGGGGCTGCCCGGGGTGCGCCGGTCGGCGCGGACGGGGCTGCCGGGGCGGCCACCGCCGTGCGCCACATCCGCCATGCCCGTCACCAGTGCCACACCCACGACACCCATCGCACACATCACGTCCAGCACACTGGTCACCATTGCTCTCTCCCTCGCGCCGGCCACGCCGGGTTGCCCGCCGTGCCATCCCGTCTCACGGCCTGTCCCCTCTCCCGGACGACGTCCCCGCCCCCGGTCTCCGTGCGCGCCTCGGCGGCGACCGGCACCGCGGCGGGCCGCCCGGCCTCGCCCGCCGCCCAACTCGGCGTTCGGCCGGCCGGGACGGCGGCCGCCCTGGCGGCGGTGCCGGTCGCGGCCCAGCGGCCGGGGACATGGGACTCGGCGGGGCGGGCGAACGGCCGTGGGACCCCGTGCGCGTCCCGGGTGCGGCAGACGGCCGGGCGGGCGGGGGCGCGGGAGATCAACTCCAGGTAGATGCCACGAAATGCCGCGACGTTCTGCTCGACGGTGAACAGCTCCAGCGCCCGCGCCCGCGCCGCCGCGCCCAGCCTGGCCCTGCGGTCCGGGTCGGCGAGCAGGGCCGCGCAGGCCTCGGCCAGGGCGCGGGGGTTGCGCGGCGGGACGACCAGACCGGTGCCGCCGATGACCTCGCAGACCGCCCCGGCGTCGGTCGACACCGTGGCGCGTCCGCAGAACATCGCCTCCACCAGGGAGCGCGGAAAGCCCTCGATGACGCTGGAGAGCACCACCACCGCACCGGAGGCATAGGCGTCCTCCAGGGCCGGCACCTCGGGGCTGCCGATCTCCTCGAAGCTGACCGGGTTCTCGCCGACGGTGCGGGCGTCGGCCGCCTCGTCGGGGAAGAGCTGGGCGGCCAGCACCCGGCAGTGTGCGAGATAGCCGGGCGCCCGGGGGTCGCGGCCGGGCCCGCCGATGATCCGCAGCGTGGCCGCCGGCTCGGCCTTCCGGACCTCCGCGAAGGCGTGCAGCAGCGCGATGAGGTCCTTCGCGGGCTCCACCGTGCCGACCCACACCAGTGTTTTGGAGTCGTCCGCGGCGGCGTCCGCGACCGCGGCGAAGGGGGCGGCGTCCATGCCCGGGTAGACCGTGCGCAGCCGGGCGCGGTCGGCGCCGCAGCGCTCCTGCCAGCGCCGGGCGTGGGTGTTGCCGGGGGTGATCAGTGCGGCCTGGGCGTAGGTCTCGGCGGCCAGTGTGCCCTGGAAGGCGGCGAGCAGCGCGCGCACCGGCACGCTCAGCGGCGAGGCGGCGCGGGCGAGGTAGTGCTCGCGCAGCCGGACACCGTACTCGGTGACCAGGAGCGGGGTGCCGAAGAAGCGCTTGGCCAGCAGTCCGGGGAGGGCGGCCGCGCCGCCGGAGGTGGCATGACAGAGGTCCACACCGCCGAGACCGGGGGTGTGCCGGTCGCCGTACCAGTCCAGGGACAGCGGCCGGAGCGCGAGTTCGAGCCGGTCGGTGACCGCCAGCAGGTCGTTGACCTGCGCGCCCTGGGCGGCGGGCAGTGCGCGGGGGCCGTGGCAGACGGCTTCCAGGATGCGCACGGCGCCCTCGGAGCGCAGCATCGCGGGCAGTCCGCAATGCTCCCTGGCGAGTTCGGCGAGCCCGTAGAGACCGGCGGCGAAACGGTCCGCCTTCCTGGTCACGGGCGTATCGGGGGCGCTGTCGGGGCCGCTCGGCGGGTCCCCGGTCGGTGCGCCCCCGTGCGGTGCGCCGCCGGCCGGACCGCTCCCGGCGGGCACCGTGGCGAAGGCCGTCACGAGATCGCCGAAGCGCTCGGCGAAGCGGCGCCGTGCGCGGCGGCCGGGGGTGCGGCCCTTGCGCTCCTCGGCGGCCCGGCGGTGACCTGCGGGGAAGTCGCCCCACAGGGGGGCGCGGTGTACCAGGCTTACGTGATCCGGCAGTTCGGGCCGGGGCCGCGCTTCCTGACGGGCGTCGGTGCTCAGGGCGTAGACCTCGAAGTCATGGCCGGTGAGCCCGCGCACGAGCCGGTCGCACCACGCGTACGACTCACCGGACGCATCCGGATAGCCACCTTCGGTGAGCAGTCCAATACGCATGAGTGCACCCCCGTCCTCCCCTGTCGACGTCCCTGGTGGGCCGGCGGCACGGCCGCCACCTGCAGGAAGAAGCTATGCAAAAGGGCCGGTGGCGCGATGGACGGTTGTCCATCGCGCCACCGGAAGGGGTGAAAGCACGTAACTTTCCGCCCCTAAGGGCGTTTCTTCGCGCTATGTGAGAACCCGCGCCTGCCCGGTGGACCGGCACGGGACATCGGCCGGCCCCGCGTGGTGCGCGCGCCGGGCGCCGGGTCCGTTCAGCGCTGGGTGGGGAACGGCCAGGAGTTGGGCCGGCAGGTCGCCCCGTCCGTCGTCAGGAACTTCGTCTGCTGCATCATCACCGGGGCCAGTGCGCCCTGCCGGGAGCAGACCTCGTGGTTGTGCCCGAGACGGTGGCCGACCTCGTGGTTGATCAGCATCTGCCGGTAGGCGTGCATCTTGTCGTGGCCGTAGGTGCGGGCGCCCTGCGCCCACCGGTAGGCGTTGATCATGACCCGTTCGGTCGCCGCGGAGTCACAGGAGACCTTGTCCTGGCTGGTGTCGAGGTTGGACTTGGCGCACCACTTGTCGGTGGTCCCCGGACTCGCCAGCGTGATCACGAAATCGGCGTCGCCAGACCCCACCCGCTGGAAGGCCGTCTTCCCGCCGTGTGCCCAACTCCGGCTGTCGTTGAGGGTCTTGTGCACCGCCTCGGCGAACAGCTCGCCGTCCAGCGGCAGCCCCTCCTCGACATCGACGCGATAGCGCAGCACCTTGCCCCGGCCGGGCGCCTTGGCGTCACCGCCGGCCGGCTTGAACCGGCCGGTGGCGGTCAGTTCCGCGTCCAGCGGGAAGACCTGGTTCATCTTCTCGTCGTAACTGGCGGGCTTGGCGTCCGGGGTGGGCCTGCTGTGCGACCTGGAGGCCTCGTCGCCGAGCCCGTCGGTACGGTCGTTCCCGCTGCGCGGCTGCGGGTCACCGCTCTCCTTGTGCTGCTCGGCCACCTGACCCGCGATGACCACGGCGAGCACGGTGGTCACCGCCGCGGCCGCCGCGCCGGTGAACGTCCGGCCCGCTCCGCCCTTCTTGGTGCCGTTCCGCGACTCCTCCGCGTCGAACTCCTCGTCCGGGTTCCGCTCCCCGGGGCCGTTCGGCCCCGCGCCGTCCGCGCCGAGTTCCGCCTGCCGGTCCAGCTCGTCGATCTCGTTCCGGTCGAAGACGACCGACCGACCGGTGTACCGGCCGCCGGGGGCCACCCCGTCCGCGCCGGGCCCGTACGCACCGGCCGCCGGACCCGCCGTCCGCGGCGCGCCGGCCCGGAACACATCGTCGTCCGGGTCGCTCGCGCCTCCCGCCTTGCCCGGACCGCCCGGGAACCGCCCGGCGTCGAAGGCATCCACATACTCACGCCGCGGTCCCGGCCCGCTGCCCGGAGCGGCGAGGGCCGGTCCGCCGAACATCTCCGCGCGCGGCCGGGGAATCCGGGGCGCACCCTGGGCGGGCGCCGCCGGGGAGGCCGGCGCCCCGGGGAACTCGCCCCAGCCGCCGCCCGGCTCACGCTGCTCGGGATGTCCGCCGCGCACCACGTCGCCCTCGAACGGCTCGCGTCTGCGGCGTCCGCGGCCGGGCCCGGGTGAGGTGCCCCCCGAGGGGCCGTCGGCGGGCGGACCGGCCGTCTCCGGGGTGTCCGTTGCGGTTTCCGGCCGGGCTCGGCGGCTATGGCGTCCCACGGGGTGTGTCAGCTCCTGCCCGCATCAGCGGTCACATCGGTCACTTCACTGTCGAGCAGTTCACGGACGGCCCGCGCCACTGTCTCCGGGTACTCCATCATCGCCACATGACCCGCCTCCGGCAGCGTCAGCAGTCGCGAACCGCGGAACGCCGCGGCCGCCCGCCGCGCCATCCGGAAGGAGACCAGGCGGTCGCGCCCACCGTAGACGAGAAGGGTGGGAGCGAGCACTCTCTCTGCCTGACGCCACAAATTATGTTGTCCGCCGAGTGTGTACGCGTTCACCAGGCCGCGCGCCGAGCGCTCCATCACCTCCCAGAAATACGGGAGTTCGAGCCGCCGTGCATATTCGTCGGCCGCGGCGTTGAACCCTTCCGGGCTGACCCGGCCGGGATCGCCGTAACAGAGCGCCAGCACCTCACGGGTGCGGCGCTCGGGCGTCCAGTCATGGGTGAGCCGGCCGAAGAGCCCGGCGATACCGGGCACGGCGAGCAGTGCGGTGGGCACCGCCGTCAGCTGCGGGCGCAGCTCGGGCAGCGCCGGAGAGATCAGCGTCAGGGTGCGCACGAGGTCCGGGCGCACCGCCGCCACGCGGGTGGAGGCGGCGCCGCCCATGGAGTTGCCGATGAGGTGGACGGGGCCGCGCCCGGCCGCGTCGAGGTAGCGGATGACCGCGCGGGCCTGCGCGGAGACGGAGTAGTTGCCGTCGTCCGGCGGCGGTGAGTGCCCGAAGCCGGGCAGGTCGACGGCCTCGCCGTCCACCCGGTCGGCGAGCAGCGGCATCAGGTCCGACCAGTTCTGCGAGGAGCCGCCGAGGCCGTGGACGTAGAGCGCGGGCTCGCGGTCTTGCCCGGTGCCGGCGTCTCCGTCGCCGTCCCGCGGCGCGAGCCGTCCGGCCGGTGCCCGTACGGTCAGCGTCAGGCCCGGCAGGGTCACGGTGTGCACCGTCTCCGTCGCGCCCTGCCGGCCGGGGCCGGCCGGGGGCACCGGGAGGGCGGCGGTCGCGGTGTCCGGCGACTCGGTCGAAGACATGGGTCGATGTTACGAGACGATCACGCCCCCGATCGTGTGTCCGCGGTCACACACCGCATCGCGCTGCCGCGGCCACTCTCCTACGCTCGTAGGCGAGGGCAGCCGCCCCGGCCCCTGCTGTCATGCCAGGCACCAGCCGTCGAAGCGAGCACGCGAGAAAGGGAGCCACCATGCGCGTCGACCCGACAGACCCGGATACTTTCGAGGACGAGAGCGACGCCACCGAGTTCGATGTCGAAGCACCGGAAGCGGACGCGGCGGAGCAGTACACCGACCTCACCCCGCAACGCGACGAGCCGCCGACCACCGCCGACCCGGACTCCGCGAACGAGGCGGATCGCGCCGAACAGGCCCGCGTCGTGGAGCTCAACGAAGACGAATACCGATGACCTGGGGCGTTATGTCGGCTTCCGGTATCGGGACCGGGCATAAATTCTCGGCCCGGACCGCGCACAGCCGGGTTACCCAAAAGTACGATGGCGGGCGCGGTGCACCACCTTGTACTGGCCGCGTACGGAACAATTTCTGGGAGGCAGCGTGAGCGCCATCGAGCAGACCGAGGCGGCGCGCCCGCGGGGCACACGCCTGCCACGCCGAGCCCGGCGCAACCAGCTTCTGGGCGCTGCCCAGGAAGTTTTTGTGGCGCAGGGCTACCACGCGGCCGCGATGGACGACATCGCCGAGCGGGCGGGCGTCAGCAAGCCGGTGCTCTACCAGCACTTCCCGGGCAAGCTGGACCTCTACCTCGCCCTGCTCGACCAGCACTGCGAGGCACTGCTGCACTCGGTGCGGGCGGCGCTGGCGTCGACGACCGACAACAAGCAGCGGGTCGCGGCCACGATGGACGCCTACTTCGCGTACGTGGAGGATCCGGGCGGCGCCTTCCGGCTGGTGTTCGAGTCGGACCTCACCAACGACCCGGCGGTCCGTGAGCGGGTGGACAAGGTGTCGCTGGAGTGCGCCGAGGCCATAAGCGCGGTGATCGCCGAGGACACCGGGCTGTCGCAGGACGAGTCGATGCTGCTGGCCGTGGGCCTGGGCGGGGTCTCCCAGGTGGTGGCGCGCTACTGGCTGTCCTCGGAGAGCGGTGTCCCGCGGGACACCGCGGTGCAGCTGCTGACGTCGCTCGCATGGAAGGGCATCGCCGGCTTCCCGCTGCAGGGCGGCGACACGCACTGACCCTGTTCGCTGCGGGCGTGGCCCATGGCGTCCTGCGCATCCCCGTACCGGGCTAATGTGTGCTGCGTACGGCGCGGATGGCCGCGCACCCCAACTGACCGTCGGAGGGACAAAAGCCGTGGAGGTCAAGATCGGCGTGCAGCATGCGCCCCGCGAGATCATTCTGGAGAGCGGGCAGTCTGCCGAAGAGGTCGAGAGCGCGGTGTCCGACGCGCTGGGCGGCAAGTCACAGCTGCTGAGCCTGGTGGACGACCACGGTCGCAAGGTCCTGGTCCCGGCGGACCGGCTGGCCTATGTGGAGATCGGCGAGCCGACCGCCCGCAAGGTCGGATTCGGCGCGCTCTGAGCAGGGGGCGCCGACTGCGGCGCCCATGACGTGACAGGGGCGGCGGCCCGGGGATCTCCTCTCCGGGTCGCCGCCTTTCTGTCGTCTTTCGCGGCTCGGCCGGGCGCCGGTTCCGGGCCCAGGGCCGCCGCATTTGCGCAGATCAGGCCGTTCGAGTCGGTTCGGCTGGGCTGATCAGGCAGCGGACCGGCACCGGGAGGGTTGCTGCCGGTGCCCCCTGGGTACGACCGCCTACGACCGATTTGTTCGACCGATCGGCGTTGTCACGCGGGAGGGAACAGCATGATCTGGGAAGCGCTCGGCGCCCTGCTCATCGGCTTTGCCATCGCCCTGTCCGCCACGCGATGGCTGCCCGACCGTTTCCCCTCGCGCGCCCTCACGCTGGCGACGGGCCCGGTCGCGGCGCTGCTCGGTGCCGTGCTGACCCGCTCGATCCTCGGCCCGGGATATCCCGTCCAGGTGATGGTCGCCTCGGTCGCCGTCGGGGCGGCCCTGCTGTCGGTCCTGGTGCGCCCGCCGCACCGGCGCCTTCGGCGGCCGGCACCGGCACTGAAGGGGCACCGGACGGCCTGAACCGCCCGGCACCCAGCAAGAACGTCAGGCCGCGAGCCCCAGCGCCGCCATCCGCTTGGTGTGCGCCTCGGTGATCCGCGAGAACATCCGGCCCACCTCCGCGAGGTCGAAGCCGTCGGCCACGCCGCCCACCAGCATCGTGGAGAGCGCGTCGCGGTCCGCGACCACTCGCTGCGCCTGCGAGAGCGCCTCGCCCATCAGACGGCGTGCCCACAGCGCCAGGCGCCCGCCGACCCGCGGCTCGGCCTCGATGGCCGCGCGCACCTTCTCCACGGCGAACGAGGCGTGCCCGGTGTCGTCCAGCACCGCCAGCACCAGATCACGGGTGTCGGAGTCCAGCCGGGCCGCGACCTCGCGGTAGAAGTCACTGGCGATCGAGTCGCCGACATAGGCCTTGACCAGGCCCTCCAGCCAGTCCGACGGCGCGGTCTGGCGGTGGAACTCGTCCAGGGCGGCGGCGAACGGCTCCATCGCCTCGTTCGGCTCCGCCTCGATCCGTGCGAGCCGGTCCCGCAGCCGCTCGAAGTGGTGGAACTCGGCCGAGGCCATCTTGGCCAGTTCGGCCTTGTCGTCCATCGTCGGCGCGAGCTTGGCGTCCTCCGCCAGGCGCTCGAAGGCGGACAGCTCGCCGTATGCGAGCGCGCCGAGCAGATCGATCACGGCGGCCCGGTACTGCGGGTCGGCGGATGCCTGCGCCCAGTCCTGAGCGGCGATCCCGGTGTGTTCTTGCGCGTCAGCCGCGGCGTTGTCAGACGTTCCCATGACCGGCACAATAGCCCGCTCGGCGGCTCTGGGAAGGCCCTGGTCAGCCACTGCCGTTCCCCCGTACGAACGACGGTCGTAGCCGGCGCCCGGAGGCCGGACCAGGCCGTGATGTATTCCTCACTCATACAAGCCTTCGGATGAGCGCGCCATATCCGGGGTACAGTGGTATTTGGACCTGCCGAGTATCGGTGGGTCGTTCCACGAAGCGGATGCCCGGTCGGTGGCCCGATCGGCTCCAAACCGACCGCCCTCTTTTGCGGCGCGTAGCAGACATACGCACAGCAGGAGGGACACCGCTCGCGGCAGGAGTGCCTGAGCGTTGGCAGTGGTCCCGCCCCACCGGCCGCCTCAGGCCGGCCCGTACGAACCCGTACGAAGGTGCGGTACGACCCCCTTCGCCGCCTCACGCCGCGTCTCACAGAAGAGGCAAGATTCTGTCTACATTTCGAGACCTCGGGATTTTCCCCGAGACGGCCGAGGCGCTGGAAGCCGTCGGCATCATCTCCCCCTTTCCCATCCAGGAGCTGACGCTCCCCGTCGCCCTCTCCGGCAACGACGTCATCGGCCAGGCCAAGACCGGTACGGGCAAGACCCTGGGCTTCGGCCTGCCGCTCCTTGAGCGCGTCAGGGTCCCCGCGGACGTCGAGGCGGGCCGTGCCCGGCCCGAGGAGCTGACAGAGGCCCCGCAGGCCCTGGTGGTCGTCCCCACCCGCGAGCTGTGCCAGCAGGTCACCAATGACCTGCTCACCGCCGGCAAGGTGCGCAATGTCCGGGTGCTGGCCATCTACGGCGGCCGTGCCTACGAGCCGCAGGTCGAGGCGCTGAAGAAGGGCGTCGACGTCGTCGTCGGCACGCCCGGCCGCCTTCTCGACCTGGCGGGCCAGAAGAAGCTGAACCTCTCGCAGGTCAAGAGCCTGGTCCTGGACGAGGCCGACGAGATGCTCGACCTGGGCTTCCTGCCCGATGTCGAGAAGATCATCCAGCTGCTGCCGGCCAAGCGCCAGACGATGCTGTTCTCCGCGACCATGCCCGGCCAGGTCATCTCCCTGGCCCGCCGCTACATGTCGCAGCCCACGCACATCCGCGCCACCGCGCCGGACGACGAGGGCCAGACCGTCCGCAACACCACCCAGCACGTCTTCCGCGCCCACTCCATGGACAAGCCGGAGATGGTCTCCCGCATCCTCCAGGCCGAGGGCCGGGGCCTGGCGATGGTGTTCTGCCGGACGAAGCGGACCGCCGCCGACATCGCCGACCAGCTCGCGCGCCGTGGCTTCGCCTCCGGCGCGGTGCACGGCGACCTCGGCCAGGGCGCCCGTGAGCAGGCGCTGCGCGCCTTCCGCAACGGCAAGGTCGATGTCCTGGTCTGCACCGATGTCGCCGCCCGCGGTATCGATGTCGAGGGTGTGACCCATGTCATCAACTACCAGTCGCCCGAGGACGAGAAGACCTACCTGCACCGCATCGGCCGTACGGGCCGGGCGGGCGCCAAGGGCACCGCGGTCACCCTCGTCGACTGGGACGACATCCCGCGCTGGAAGCTGATCAACAAGGCGCTGGACCTGCCGTTCGACGAGCCGGAGGAGACCTACTCCACCTCGGCGCACCTCTACGCGCAGCTCAACATCCCGGACGGCACCAAGGGCGTGCTGCCGCGCGCCGAGCGCACCCGGGCCGGGCTGGCCGCAGAAGAGGTCGAGGACCTGGGCGAGACCGGCGGCCGTGGCCGTGGCCCCCGTCGGGGCGCGGCCGTGGAGGAGGAGCGCCCCCCGCGCACCCGTACCCCGCGGCAGCGCCGCCGCACCCGTGGCGGCACTCCGCTGGACGGCCCGGCCGGCTCCGAGGCGCAGACGACCGGGTCGCCCGCTGCCGCCGAGAGCACGGAGAGCACGGAGGCCGCCGGACCGCGGCAGCCTCGCCGCCGTCGCCGTACCCGCTCGGGCCAGTCCGGTGCTGCCGTGACGGCGCCGGTCGCCGAGGCCGCGCCCACCGCCGCCGTGGTGACCGAGTCCGCCGCCGTGGTGGCCGAGGCTCCCGCCGAGCCCGCCAAGCCGCGCCGCCGCCGTACCCGGGTCGCGCGTCCGGTGGAGACCGAGAGCTTCCAGACCGTCGAGGTCGCCGCGAGGGCGCTGGCGGCCGAGGGCGCGGCGCTCGCCGCCGAGTCCGTGGCCGTGACGGAGCCCGCCGAGGCACCGGCCAAGCCGCGCCGCCGCAGCCGTGGCGCCGCCAAGGCCGCCGCGGAGACGGCGCCGGCCGTGGTGACGGAGACCGTGGTCGAGGCCGCGGACACCGTGGTGGAGGCTCCGGCCAAGCCGAAGCGGACCCGTAAGACAGCTGCCGCCAAGGCCGCCGAGGCCGCGGCGGACACCGCCGAAGGCGCTGTCGAGGCTCCGGCCAAGCCCAAGCGGACCCGTAAGACGGCCGCCGCCAAGGCCGCCGAGGCCGCGGCGGACACCGCCGAAGGCGCTGTCGAGGCTCCGGCCAAGCCCAAGCGGACGCGGAAGACCGCCGCCGCCAAGGCCGCCGAGGCCGCGGCGGACACCCCCGCCACCGAGGACGCTCCGGCCAAGCCGAAGCGGACGCGGAAGAGCGCCGCCGCCAAGCCGGCCGCGGACGCTCCCGAGGCCGCCGAGACCGCCGAGGCCAAGCCGGTGCGCCGCCGCACCCGCGCCAAGGCCGCCGTGGCCGAGGCGACTCCCGAGAGCTGACCCTCCCGGACCGCACCGGACCCTTCCGGCCCGACGACCCGGCCCCGCACTGCGGGTGCCGGGTCGTCGGCGTCCCGGCCCCGTTTTGCCGTCCGGCCCGGATAACCTCGCCTCATGAGCAGGCCGCCCACCCTCACAGTGCCCCCGTGCGCCCGTGCGTACCGACTCGACACCGAGCGCGGCTCGTTCGCCGTGCAGGACGCCCGGCCCGAGGCCGCACCGATCGGGACCGCCCTGCTGGTGCCCGGATTCACCGGCAGCAAGGAGGACTTCGTCGCCTTGCTGGAACCGCTCGCCGCGGCCGGGTTCCGGGCGGTCGCGGTGGACGGCCGCGGACAGCACGAATCCCCCGGACCGCGCAATGAACTGGCGTACGCACAAAGGGAGTTGGCTCTCGATGTGCTGGCTCAGACGCGGGCCGTGCGGGAGCCGGACAGCGGGCCGGTCCATCTGCTGGGGCACTCCCTGGGCGGGTTGATCACGCGGGCCGCCGTGCTGCTGGACGCGGCCCCGTTCCGTTCCCTCACCGTGCTCAGCTCCGGGCCCGCCGCCATCGAGGCGTCCCAGCAGGCCCGGGTACGGATGCTGATCGAGGCGCTCGGCACGCTCGACATGGAGAGCGTCTGGCGGGCGATGCGCGAACTGGATCCCCCGGAGGCGGCGGACGCGGCGACGCCGCCGGAGGTCGGCGCGTTCCTGCACCGTCGTTGGCTGAACACCGTCCCCGAGCAGCTGATCGCGACCGGCCAGCAGATGCTGGAGGAGCCCGACCGGGTGGCGGAGCTGGCCCGTACGGGGCTGGCCACCCATGTCGTCTCCGGCGCCGTCGACTATGCCTGGCCGGTGTCGTGGATGGACGCCATGGCCGAGCGGCTGTCCGCCCGGCGCACCGTCATCGAGGGCGCCGAGCACTCCCCCAACGCCGAACGCCCGGAGAAGACGGCCGAGGCGCTGGCCGGGTTCTGGAGCGGGGTGGGCTGAGGCCGGGCCGTGTGGGCCGAGCGGGCGGTGTCGCCAGGACAGCGCCGGGCGGTTCGGCGAGCATCGAGGGAGACGGGCCGGCACCGGCGCCCGGTCCGCACCGGCTTCGTACGAAGGGCTCCCTGATGACCGAGAATCCGGCGACTCCCCCGGCCGACACCGAAGGCCCCCATGGCATCGCGCTCACCCGGACCTTCGATGCCCGCCCTGAGCTGGTCTTCGAGGCGTGGACGACGCCCGAGCACTTCGCGTACTGGTTCGGCGGGGAGCTGACGGTGCCGGTCGACCGGATGACGATGGACCCCCGGCCGGGCGGGGTCTGGAGTCTGGTGATGCAGACCCCGGACGGCGGTGAGCTGCCGTTCTCCGGGGTCTACCGTGAGGTCGCTCCCCCGGAGCGGCTGGAGTTCACGCTCAAGGACGCGTCCGCGCCGGACGGCATCGAGGGCGAGATCGTCCGGGTCACCCTGACCGCCCTCGGGGACCGTACGGAGATGGCCTTCCGTCAGCTCGGCGGCAATCTCACCTCCGAGCAGTACCGCCAGGCGGAGGCGGGCTGGTCGGGCTTCTTCGACCGCCTCACGGAGCTGCTCGCGCGGGCCTGATCGAGGTCCCCACGGCGCCGGAAAGGCACCGAACGACACGCCCTAGTACTGCCCCTGAACGTGGTCCCAGAAGCCGTCGCGCAGGACCCGGCGCAGATCGGCATGGCCGCGCAGGGAGTGCCGCAGCAGCGCCTCCGACGCGGTCAGGAGCTCCTGGTCGACGGCGCCGGGCAGATAGGGATGGCCGGGGAGCAGCCCGGCCACCCACTCTCGGCCGCGTTCCGACAGCCACTGGGCGGCGACCTGTGCGCCGACGAAGCGCACGTCGTCGCGGCTGGGGGCCGGCCCCTCGCCCACGGGCTGGTCGGAGAAGTCGACACCGGCCCGCCGGGTGACGTACGGCTTGCAGAACTCCAGGTCGAAGGTGCGCGCACTGTCGACCTCCCACAGCAGCGGCTCGGCCTGATTGCGGCCGCCGGAGGCTTCGATGCCCCAGAGGTGGACGCGTGCGCCGTAGCCCTGTGCCGCCTCCACCGCGGAGACCAGGTCCTCGTCGCCGCCGATCAGCACCGCGTCGCTGATCGCGCGGTGCCGGGCCAGCGACTCCAGGTCCGAACGGATCAGGGAGTCGACGCCCTTCTGCTGGTTGTTGGCGTTGAGGTTGCCGAGCCTGACCTTCACATCGGGCAGCTCGGCGATCCGCTGCTGTTCCTGGGTGTGGATACGGCGGCGGGCGCCGTCGTACCAGTAGACGCGCAGCAGCCGGCTGTCCGGGAAGATCATCCGGGCCTTGTCGATAAAGGCCTCGATGATCCCTTCCGCGTCCAGGTCGAAGGCCTTGCGGTCCTCCGTGCCGGCGACCAGCCGGCCCGCCGCGGCGTATACATAGCCCGCGTCGACGAAGGCCGCATGGGTGGACGGGGTGGTGGCGACCTCGGCGAGCACCTGCGTGAGCAGCTCGTTGGTGCGCTCGATTCCGACGGCGAGCGCGGCGAGGTCGGTGGGGCCCGTGGGCTGGACGTCATTCATACCGGACCCATTGTCCGGGCGGTCACTCTGCGAGCACAACCGCTCCCCTGCCGACGTACTTAGACCGTCGAAATTTTTCTTTAGCGTAGGGAATGATTGCACTGAGCAGGACGTTCTACCAGTACGGAGCGCCGGGCAGTGACGCCGGGCAGCTCCGGCTCAAGAGTTCTCCACAGGAGGATCAGACGAAGGGAGAAGCCGTATGCGCTTCGAGATCATGCGCCTGGACGATGTCGACGGCACCGCCGTGGACAGCACCGTCGTGGACGCCGCCTCCGTCAACCGGATCGTGCAGCAGGCCGCCTCGACGGGCCAGCGCATCTACATCCGGCCGGCCGACACCGCCATCCGTTAACACCGAGTTCCGCCGCACGACGAGGCACGAGATCTGACGCACGACATCTGACGGCCGACCGCGATCGGCCGCACCGCACGAGCGCCCCCGTACGCACAGGTCGTACGGGGGCGCTGCGCTGTCCACGGCCGTGGGCCGCCCGCGGTGTCAGGCCGCCGACTGGATCACCTGCAGTACGCCGTTGATGATCTGCTGTACGGCGAGCGCGGAGAGCATCATGCCCGCCAGCCGCGTGACCAGGACCACTCCCCCGTCCTTGATCACACGGATGATCACCAGTGAGAACCGCATCACCAGATACAGCACCACATGGATCGCCGCGATCGCCGCCCAGACGGAGATCTGCGCGGCGACGCCGTGGGCGTGCTGCACCGCGAGGATCACCGACACGATCGCGCCGGGCCCGGCCAGCAGCGGCATGCCCAGCGGCACCAGCGCCACATTGACGTCCTTGGTCTGGGTCGGCTCCTCCGACTTGCCGGTCAGCAGATCCAGCGCGACCAGCAGGAGCAGCAGACCGCCCGCGATCATCAGCGCGGGTGTGGAGATGTGCAGCCGCCCCAGGATCTGCCGGCCGAAAAGACCGAAGAGGGCGATGACACAGAAGGCGACGGCGGCCGCCTGCCAGGCCATCCGGCGCTGCACCTTGGCCGGCCGGCCGGAGGTCAGGGCCAGGAAGATCGGGGTGATGCCCGGCGGATCCATGATCACGAAGAGGGTGACGAAGAGAGTACTGAAGACGGCGACGTCGAACACGGTGAAGGCCTTGCGAGAGGTGGTACGGGATGAGCCACGGACCGGCGCGCGGACGCGGGCCCGTAAGAAGGGGGTGGTGGGGTGGCGGGCGGGCAAGGGTCTGCTGATCGCCCGGACGGAAACGGCCCGTTGAGTGGTGACGGTCCTGCGGACCGGGGCACATGGTGCGGCAGCCGGCCGCGGCGGGCTCAGCCGCCGGTGCCGGGAACGGGGAAGGCGCCGGTCGCGCGGCGCACGATCTCGCCGTAGATCTCGGGGTCGGTGGTGTATTCGCCGAGCCGGCAGGTCTTACGGCTGCCGTGGTAGTCGCTGGAGCCGGTGGTCAGCAGGCCGAGTTCGGCGGCCATACCGCGCAACCGCGCGCGGGTCGGGTCATCGTGGTCCATGTGGTCGACCTCGATGCCGTCGAGGCCGGCCGCGGCGAGTTCGGCTATCGCGCTCTCCGGTACGCAGCTGCCGCGCTTGACGGCCAGCGGGTGCGCGAAGACGGTGACCCCGCCCGCCGCCTTGACCAGCCGGATCGCGTCGAACGGGTCGAGCTCATGCTTCTGCACGTACGCCCGGCCGTCGTTGGCGAGCCACTCGGAGGTGAAGGCGTCGGAGACGGTGGGGACCACGCCCAGGTCGACGAGGGCGGTGGCGATGTGCGGCCGCCCCACGGCGCCGTCCCCGGCGATCCGGGCGACCTGCTCCCAGGTGATCGGCACCCCGAGGTCCCGCAGCTTGGCGACCATGCCCTGGGCCCGCGGCACCCGGTCGTCCCGTACCAGCTCCCGCTCGCGGGCGAGCTCGGGCTCCTCGGGGTCGAAGAGGTAGGCGAGCATATGGAGGCTCACCCCGTCGATCCGGCAGGAGAGTTCGGCGCCGGTGATCAGCGTCAGCCCCCCGGGCAGCGCCGCACGCGCCTCGGCGTGGCCGCCGACGGTGTCGTGATCGGTCAGCGCGACGACGTCCAGACCGGCGGCCGCGGCGTTGCGCACCAGCTCGGCGGGGGTGTCCGTACCGTCGGAGGCCGTGGAGTGGGTGTGCAGATCGATACGCACGACGCGGACTCCAGACTGCTGCGGGACGGACGGGGGACAGGGCCCGGGACACGCCGGGTACAGGTACACCGTAAGGGGACCTCAGCAGGATACCGGGCGGCCGGGTGGCACCCGCCCCCGCGGGACTGCCGCAGCGGCCCGGACCCAAGGCCCGGCGGTCAGCTCAGGATCCGCGGCGACAGCGCCCCGCACGGCAGCAGATCCACCTCGGCCCCGGCCTCGCGCAGATCGGTCAGCACCAGCTCGTCGTACATCATCAGGCCCGACTGCTCGGGCCAGGCGATCGCCCAGATCCACAGCCCACGTGCCTCACCCGCGAAGACCGCGCGGTCCGGGGGCGCGTCGTCGACATGCCACAACGGGGTCGGGCGGCCGGCGGCGAGCACCTTGCCGTGCGGGTGCTTGTCGACGCAGATATGGCGGCCGGGGTCGGGGCCGTCGATACCGGCGTAGCGCGCGCCGAGTCCGACGCCCAGTTCCTCGGCGATCAGCAGCAGTTCGCCGGGGCCGCCGAGCGGGCTGGGACCCGTGCAGGCCACCGCGGTCGCCCGGCCGCCGCTGCGGTCGTCGCCGGCGCAGGCCACACCGGTGAACAGCCAGCCGACCGGCAGCGGCCAGGGCATCCACACGGGCACCTGGGCGCGGTGCACGACAACGCCGAGCGCCTCGACGCTCGGCGGGACGACCGGCTGGAGTGGATGCACGGTGCCGTGCAGGGCGCACTGCCAGGTGTCGGAGAAGAGACCGGGCGCCCTTACCCGGCCTCCGCACTTCGGGCAACTGGGTTCGCCCCTCATAGGGACCCACGGTCCTCCAGCCCCGCCGCCGCGTCAAGGACGATCACCCGACCGGTGTGCCCCGAATCACTTGCGCCGCCGCGCAATTGACCGCTTTCCCCGGCCCGCCCGCCCCACCGGAAAACTAGTTGCAGCTTGCATTCTTTAGATCGTCTAACTTATTGTGTGTAATCGTCAACGATCTCGGCGGTGGGGCAGCGGGCCGCCGCGGACCAGGGATACGCAACCGGCAACAGGAAGGGGAACCGCAGCATGAGCGGCACGAAGAACGGCGGCCACAGCGGCGCGGACGATCCGTTCAAGGAGGGCGGCACCTCCCTGCTCCGCCAGCCGAAGGCCGTCTGGGCCACGGCGGGCGCCTCGGTCGTGGCCTTCATGGGCATCGGCCTCGTCGACCCGATCCTCCCCTCGATCGCCCGGGGCCTGCACGCCACCAACAGCCAGGTCTCCCTCCTCTTCACCTCCTACTTCCTGATCACCGCCGTCGCGATGCTGGTCACCGGCTTCGTCTCCAGCCGCATCGGCGGCCGCAAGACGCTGCTGGCCGGGCTGGCGCTGGTGGTGGTCTTCGCGGCGCTCTCCGGAATGTCGGGGTCGGTCGCCGAACTGGTGGGTTTCCGGGCGGGCTGGGGCCTGGGCAACGCCCTGTTCGTCTCCACGTCCCTGGCGGTGATCGTGGGCGCGGCGACCGGCGGGAGCAGCGCCGCGATCCTGCTGTACGAGTCAGCACTGGGGCTCGGCATGGCCTGCGGCCCGCTGCTGGGCGCGGTCCTCGGTGACATGAAGTGGCGCTACCCGTTCTTCGGGACCGCCGCCCTGATGGCCGTCGGCTTCCTCGCCATCACGGCCTTCCTCAAGGAGCAGCCGAAGCCGGCCGCCAGGACCTCGCTGCTCGCCCCGGTCAAGGCGCTCGGCCACGGCGGGCTGGCCGCCACCGCCGTCTCCGCGTTCTTCTACAACTACGCGTTCTTCACGGTGCTGGCCTTCACCCCGTTCGTGCTGAACATGTCCCCCTACAAGTCGGGGGGCGTCTTCTTCGCCTGGGGTGTGCTGCTCGCGGTGTTCTCGGTGATCGTGGCGCCCCGGCTACAGCACCGCTTCGGCTCGCTGAAGGTGCTGTGCGCCTCGCTGCTGCTGCTCGCCGCCGATCTGCTCGTGCTGGGCTACGGCGACCACACCACCGCCATCGTCTGCACCGTCCTGTCCGGCGCCTTCATCGGCCTGAACAACACCGTCTTCACGGAACTGGCGCTGGGCGTCTCGGATGCGCCGCGCCCGGTGGCGAGCGCCGGCTACAACTTCGTGCGCTGGTTCGCGGCGGCGGCCGCGCCGTTCCTCGCGCCCAAGATCGAGGAGTGGGCCGATGTCCACCTCCCCTTCGTGGTCGCGGCCGGCGCGGCGGTGACCGGCACTGTCATCGTCGCGGTCCGGCGCCGGGCTCTGACCACCGAGGCCGAGGAGCGGGCCCCGCAGCATGCCACGGAGGACGGGGTCACGGCCTTCGCCGCCCGCTGACCGGCCGCCGCTCCTGCCCCGGCAAAGAAGCCGCCGCACCCGCCCCCCCCCCGCAAGGAAACTGACGCCCCGTCCGCCCTCCCTCCGGAGGGCCGGCGGGGCGCACCGCTGCCCGGCGGCTCGCGGCTCAGTCGAGCGGAACGCCCGTGCGCAGCGGATCGCGCAGGTCCGTGCCGTGCTCCAGCCAGCGCTTCTCCAGGGCCTCGGCACCGTGCACCCGCTTCCAGGCCGCCTCGTTGGGCGTCATCGGCAGCAGCGGCAGAAAGCGGACCGGCTCCATCGGCTCATCCAGTTCGAGGTCCTCGACGAGACCACCGGGCGAGGCGACCAGCACCGAGGTGAAGGCCGCGCCCGGCCACAGCGGCTCGCCCACGTCCAGCGAGGCGCCGGGCGCCACGACCACCCCCTCGACCTGCGGGGACGCGGCGAGCACGGCGAGCGCCCGGAGCACCTTGTCGGTGTCGGCGCGGCCGGCCCGTACGGACAGCACGAGTTCGGCGCGCGGACCGCGCAGGGGATCGGCCAGCACGGCGGTGGGGTCGGCCATGGGCTGCGCGGACATCCCGAGCGTGGCGTAACGGACCACCCCGCTGTCCACGAAGCGGAGGACCTCGATACGGTCGGTCCCGAGGAAAGTGACGGCGGCACGCGCGTCCGGCTCGCCCAGGGTTGTCCGCAACCGGGCCTCGACCAGCTCAAGAACGTCAGACATGGCGCGAGCATACGGCCGGTCCCGTGCCAGGCCGTCACCCCTCATCGGGCTGCTGTGCGGCGTCTCCGTTCTTCGTATCGAACGGGCAAAGCGGCACCGTAACGCTTCAGGCGGCTGATAGCCTTGCCGTCTGGTCAGGGAATGACGTCGTCCCCCAACGGGGACCGGCCGGAGGAGGTGGGGCTGCGGTGGATCCGAGTCGACCGTGCAGTACCGATAGTTCTCCCGTCATCCCCCTCGCGCAGCGAATCTCCTGATCCGAGAGCTTCCGTACCCAGCCGCTCAGCGGTGAAACCAGGGAAGCACCTTTGCGCCGGAAGTAGATGACGGAAGAGCGCCTTCGACTCTTTGTTCCGTGTTTTCTGCGAACTGCCGTCAGTGCCCCCGCACGGAGCGCCGCCCGCTTTGCGGACGTACGGCCGATGACGCCTCGTACGTCCACGTTCCGGGCAGCGTTGCCCCCCGCGCCCGCGCTGACGGCCGGCCCGTGAAGGAGCCTGCCATGTCGATGATCCGCGACCTGCGCGCCGCCGTCCGTCCGTCCCGGCGTCGCGACGACCCCTCGTACCAGTACGCCACGTCCACCCCGATCTGCCCGAACAGCGCCATCGTCGACTGCGGCGTCTACCGCGAGGGCCGCCGGGTGAGCGAGCACGTCTCCCCGGCCGAGGCGATGGCCGGCGTCCGGGCCGAGGGCGGCTTCGCCTGGATCGGGCTGCACGAGCCGAGCGAGGCCGAATTCGCCGGTATCGCCCAGGAGTTCGGGCTGCACCCGCTCGCCGTCGAGGACGCCGTGCACGCTCACCAGCGGCCCAAGCTGGAGCGCTACGACGAGACCCTGTTCACCGTCTTCAAGACGGTCCACTACGTCGAGCACACCGAGCTGACCGCGACCAGCGAGGTCGTGGAGACCGGCGAGGTGATGTGCTTTACCGGCCGGGACTTCATCGTGACGGTGCGGCACGGCGGTCAGGGCTCGCTGCGTGCGCTGCGGCACCGGCTGCAGGACGACCCGGAGCTGCTGGCCAAGGGGCCGTCCGCGGTGCTGCACGCCATCGCCGACCAGGTCGTCGACGGCTACATGGCGGTGGCCGGCGCGGTGCAGGACGACATCGACGAGGTGGAGATCGACGTCTTCAGCTCCGGCTCCAACGGCAAGGGCCCCGGCAGCAAGGGCTCCCCCAAGGGCGGCGACGCCGGACGGATCTACCAACTCAAGCGTGAGGTGCTGGAGTTCAAGCGGGCGGTGTCGCCGCTGCTGCGGCCGATGCAGCTGCTGAGCGAGCGCCCGATGCGGCTGGTGGACTCCGACATCCAGAAGTACTTCCGGGACGTCGCCGACCACTTGGCGCGGGTCAATGAGCAGGTGCTGTCCTTCGACGATCTGCTCAACTCCATCCTGCAGGCCAACCTCGCCCAGGCCGCCGTCGCGCAGAACGAGGACATGCGCAAGATCACGGCATGGGCGGCGATCTTCGCCGTGCCCACGATGATCGCCGGGATCTACGGCATGAACTTCGACTACATGCCGGAGCTCCACTGGAAGTTCGGCTATCCGGCCGTGCTGCTGGCGACGGTCGCCATCTGCTTCGGCATCCACCGCGGGTTCAAGCGCAACGGATGGCTGTGACCCCGGCTCCCGGCACCCGCCCGCGGGGCTGCCGGTCGCCGTCCGGCGCCGCGGCCTGCGGGTCCGCGCATCTCAGCGCCTGGGCGGCCCCGGTCGCCCGTGGCCGGGGCGATTAGGCTGAGCCGTATGAAGGAGACCGTGTCGCAGGCCCTGCAGGATCGGGCGCTCATCGAAGAGGCCACGAAGAAGTCCGGCCTCATCTGGGTACGGGGGACGGCGGGCCCGTCCCGTGCGCTGTGGCATCTGTGGCTCGACGGAGCCGCCTGCCTCATCGGGGACGGCCCCGGCGAGCAGCCGCTGGCCGACCTCGGGCTGACCGACGGCGGGACCGCGACGGTCACCGTCCGCAGCAAGGACAAGGGCGGCCGGCTGGTCGCCTGGCAGGCCGGGGTCGTCGAGCTGGCGCCGGAGAGCGAGGCCTGGCGGGCCGCGGTCGACGAGCTCAAGGGCAAGCGGCTCAACGCGCCGGACGCGGACACCCTCACCGAGCGCTGGGCGCGCGAGTGCCGGGTGCTGCGGCTGGAGCCGACCGGGGACACCGCACAGCGTCCCGGGCAGATGCCCGAGGAGTCGCACGCCGCACCGCCGCTGGCGACCTCCGCGATCACCCGGCGGCCCGTTCCGGCCGCGCTGCCGAAGCTGCTGCGGCGGGGGCGCAAGGGCTGAGCCCCGGGCCGTCAGGCCCCTGCCCTGCCCCGCCCGACGACAGCGAGGGGTACGGGCCGGCTGTGCCCCGCTACCGGCCGCCGCCGGAGATCCGGGTGCCGTAGTCCACGACCTGGTCCTTGGGCGGGGCCTTGAGGTCCACGCTCTTGCCCCAGTCGGCGAACCGCACCACGCCCGCGCCGCCGGCCCGCCGCAGCCGCAGCGGGTAGGGCGTGCCCTCCAGCGAGACGTCCAGGGTGCCGCCGGAGCCCGCGGCGGCGGTCAGACGGATGGTGCGGACCCCGTCGAGGTCGTCGCGGTCACCGGCGGTCAGCTTGCCGTGCAGCCCGAGCAGACCGGCGAGCAGGGTGTCCTTGTCGGTGAAGCCGCTGAAGCGCTTGTAGACGGGGTCCTTGGCGGGCACCTTGACGTATTTGCCGCCGAGCTTGTTCGCCGCCTGGTCGGGCGCGCCCGACCGGCCGCTCTTCTCACCGGCCCAGAAGGCCGCGTCCGCCTTCAGATAGAGCGCCTCGCCGACCCGCAGCAGCTGGAAGGCGGCGGCCTTCGTGGTCAGCTCGCCCTTGGCGCCGTCCTTGGCCAGGCTCATGTCGAGCTTGTAGGTGCGGCCCTGGCTGACGACATTGCCGGAGAGGTGCACCGTATCGGCGCGCTGGGCCGCGGCCCGCGCCTTGGACTCGATCTTCGCGGCGGGCAACTTTCCCATGCCGTTGGTGCCGGCGTCCGGATCTTCCTCCTCGCCGCAGCCGGTCAGCGCCACGGCCAGTGCCGCGCAGACCGCCCCCACGAGCGCGGCCCGGCCCGTACGACGGGTTCCGGGCAGGGGTCGGGGGCCGGCGCCCGGGGGGATTGCGCTCACGTCGGCTCTGCCTCCTGATGCGGGTGACGTCGACAGCAGTACGGCAGCGTACCTGGGCTGCGCAGGGTCTTCCGCGGGGTGCGTGGCGGTCACCCTACGGCCTCTTTCACCGGGGCGGCGCGGACCCGGGCGCGTTAGCCTGAACCCGGATCGATGCCTTATTTCGGGCCGAACGGGAGAAGGGCGGCGCTCTGCATGGCAGTCGTGACTCCCCGGGTCTTCGTCTCCCATCTCGCCGGCAGCGCCGTCTTCGACCCCAACGGCGACCAGGTCGGCCGGCTGCGGGACCTCGTCGCCCTGCTCCGGGTCGGCGACCGGCCGCCGCGGCTGCTCGGTGTGGTCGTCGAGGTGATCAGCCGGCGCCGGATCTTCGTCCCCATGACACGGGTGACCGGTGTGGACTCCGGCCAGTTCGTCATCACCGGCGTGGTCAACATGCGGCGCTTCGAGCAGCGGGTGTCCGAGACGCTGGTGCTCGGCGAGCTGCTCGACCGGCGGGTGCGGCTGGTGGAGACCGGTGAGGAGGTCACCGTCCTCGACATCGGCATCACCCAGCTGCCGGCCCGCCGGGACTGGGAGATCGACAAGGTCTTCGTACGGAAGGGGAAGGGCGGGGCGCTGCGCCGCAAGGGGGAGGCGCTGACCGTGGAGTGGTCGGCGGTGACCGGTTTCTCGCTGGAGGAGCACGGGCAGGGCGCGGAGAGCCTGCTGGCCACCTTCGAACAGCTGCGGCCCGCCGACCTGGCCGGCGTGCTGCACCATCTCTCCGCCAAGCGCCGTGCCGAGGTCGCCGCGGCGCTCGACGACGACCGGCTCGCCGACGTCCTGGAGGAGCTGCCGGAGGACGACCAGGTGGAGATCCTCGGCAAGCTGAAGGACGAGCGGGCCGCCGACGTCCTGGAGGCGATGGACCCGGACGACGCCGCCGATCTGCTCTCCGAGCTGCCGGAGGAGGAGAAGGAGCGGCTGCTGGCGCTGATGCGGCCGGAGGAGGCCGCGGATGTGCGGCGGCTGATGTCGTACGAGGAGCGGACCGCGGGCGGGCTGATGACCACCGAGCCGATCGTGCTGCGGCCGGACGCCACCGTCGCGGACGCGCTGGCCCGGGTCCGCGACCCGGACCTCTCCCCCGCCCTGGCCGCCCAGGTCTATGTCTGCCGGCCCCCGGACGAGACCCCCACCGGCAAGTACCTGGGCCTGGTGCACTTCCAACGGCTGCTGCGCGACCCGCCGTTCACCCTGGTCAGCTCGATCGCCGACACCGATCTGCCGGCCCTGCCGCCGGACACCCCGCTGCCGGAGGTGACCAGCTATCTGGCCGCGTACAACATGGTCGCCGCGCCGGTCGTGGACGAGAGCGGGGCCCTGCTGGGCGCGGTCACCGTCGACGACGTGCTGGACCATCTGCTGCCGGACGACTGGCGGGAGGACGGGCTGCACGGCACGGCGGCCGCCGGTCTGACCGGCAACGGCAGCCTCGGGAAGGCCGCGCATGGCCGCTGACGAACGGGACGGCGGCCGGGAACGGTCGCGGGCGAACGGCGCCTCCGCGCTGCGCCGGGGCGCCGCGGACCGCCCGCGGGTGCGCCTGGACCAGCCGCGCGCGCCCCGCCGTACGTTCCTGCCCGAGTACGACCCGGAGGCCTTCGGGCGGCTCTCGGAGAAGATCGCCCGCTTCCTGGGGACCGGCCGCTTCATCGTCTGGATGACCTTCACCATCATCGTGTGGGTCATCTGGAACACCACCGTGCCCAGCGGTCTGCGGTTCGACCAGTACCCGTTCATCTTCCTGACGCTGGCGCTGTCGCTCCAGGCGTCGTACGCCGCGCCGCTGATCCTGCTGGCGCAGAACCGCCAGGACGACCGCGACCGGGTCACCCACGAGCAGGACCGCAAGCAGAACGAGCGCTCCATCGCCGACACCGAGTATCTGACCCGGGAGATCGCGGCGCTGCGGCTCGGGCTCGGCGAGGTCGCCACCCGCGACTGGATCCGCTCCGAGCTCCAGGACATGCTCAGGGATCTGGAGCTTCGGCAGCCGGCTGAGGCGGAGAGTGATGAACGCGACCGCTGACGGGCTTTCCGGAGGCACCCTCACGCGCCGTACCATCGGGTCATGGCTACCGACACTCCCCATGGCGCCACCCCGAGCGAGGACGCGGTCCGCGACGCGCTCGCGACGGTGAACGACCCTGAGATCCACCGCCCCATCACCGAGCTGGGGATGGTCAAATCGGTGGACATCGCGGCGGACGGCGCGGTGGCGGTCGTGGTCTATCTGACCGTCTCCGGCTGCCCGATGCGCGAGACGATCACGAACAACGTGCGCGAGGCCGTCGAGCGGGTCGAGGGCGTCACCTCCGTCGCCGTCGAGCTGGACGTGATGAGCGACGAGCAGCGCAAGGAGCTGGCGACCTCGCTGCGCGGCGGCACCGCCGAGCGTGAGGTGCCGTTCGCCCAGCCCGGTTCGCTGACCCGGGTCTACGCGGTCGCCTCCGGCAAGGGCGGTGTCGGCAAGTCCTCGGTGACGGTCAACCTCGCCGCGGCGATGGCGGCGGACGGTCTGAAGGTCGGTGTCGTGGACGCCGACATCTACGGCCACTCCGTGCCCCGCATGCTGGGCGCCTACGGCAAGCCCACCCAGGTCGAGAACATGATCATGCCGCCGTCGGCGAACGGCGTGAAGGTCATCTCGATCGGCATGTTCACCCCGGGCAACGCCCCGGTCGTCTGGCGCGGCCCGATGCTGCACCGCGCGCTCCAGCAGTTCCTCGCCGACGTCTACTGGGGCGATCTGGACGTGCTGCTGCTGGACCTGCCCCCGGGCACCGGCGATATCGCGATCTCGGTGGCGCAGCTGGTGCCGAACGCCGAGATCCTGGTGGTCACCACCCCGCAGCAGGCCGCCGCCGAGGTCGCCGAGCGGGCCGGTTCGATCGCCGTGCAGACCCACCAGAAGATCGTCGGCGTGGTCGAGAACATGTCCGGGCTGCCCTGCCCGCACTGCGACGAGATGGTCGACGTCTTCGGCACCGGCGGTGGCGAGCGGGTCGCCGAGGGCCTGACCCGGACCACGGGCGCTCAGGTGCCGGTGCTCGGCGCCATCCCGATCGATGTCCGGCTGCGCGAGGGCGGCGACGAGGGCAAGCCGGTCGTGCTGACCGACCCCGACTCCCCCGCCGGCTCGGCCATCAGGTCGATCGCGGGCAAGCTGGGCGGCCGGGCGCGGGGCCTGTCCGGTATGTCGCTGGGGATCACCCCGCGCAACAAGTTCTGAGACGGCGCCAGGTGCTGCGCCCCGTGGAGGTCGCAGCCCCGGCTCCCGGATGACGCGAAAAGGGGCGGGCCCACACGGGTCCGCCCCTCGCTGTTGTGCCGGCCGTCCGGTGCCGGCCCGCCCGGCCCTCGGCTCGGCCCCGGCTCTCGTACGCGGCCGGTCAGCCCTCGTACGCGGCCAGGTCCTTGATCACCGAGAAGCCCAGGCCGTACGCGCTCATCCCGCGCCCGTAGGCGCCGATGTGGACCTCCTCGGGGCCCTCGCTCGCCGAGCCGGCCAGCACCCAGCCGTACTCGGACTCGCGGTAGGCGAACGAGGTGGGGACCCCGTCCACCGGCAGCATCAGCTCGCTCCAGCTCCCGCCGCCGAGATCGTCGGCCAGCTCCCAGGCGAGCATCGTCTGCTGGTCCAGCCAGTCCTGGCGCAGCGTCCGGTCCATCTGGGTCGGCCAGGTCTGCGCGAGCAGCCCCGACCCGGCGAGCCAGGCGGCCGTCGAGACCGAGGTCGCCTCCAGGACGCCGGTCCCGTCACCGCTGCGCCGCACGGGGCGGCTGGCGACCGTCACCACGACCGCGAACCGCTCGTCCTGCGGCGGTTCCACCTTGATGGTGGGCTCCTCACCGTGCCCGGTGGCGCCGTGCTCGACGGTGCCGTCCGCGGCCGCGCCGACCTGCATCAGCCAGCGCGGACCGGTGAACGCCTCGTCGAGGCCGTACCACGGGAACGCGGCCAGCAGATAGCCGTCGACCTTCCGGCCGGCGGCGGCCGCCTCATGTGTCGCTGACGGACTGGTCGTCTCCATCTGCGCGGAGCCTCCTTGTTGCCCTGCGTCGTGGGCGGCCCGCCCCCCTCAGGCGACCGAACCCCGGACACCCGGAGCATAGCCATAGGCGTCCACGCAGACAGTCATACCGGTGTGTGTCAGGTGGCGTCGGCGTCGAACGGCGGACGCTCGTCCGGCTGAGCGGCCCTCTTGACCATGTCGGGGGACCCGGCGGAGGCCGCCGGGGACTCCTTGGACAGGCTCGGACCCGAGCCGTTCGAGGGCGTGGCGGAGGAGGCGCTGTCGTGGCCGTGGACGGCGTCGGTGACCTCGGCCATCTCCTTCTTCAGGTCGAAGCCGTTACGGATCTCCTGAAGGTCCTTGAGGCCGTACTCGTCCTTCTCCAGGACGTGTTTGCGCACGAAGTTCTTGGGCTTGAGGTCCTCGAACTCGAAGTCCTTGAACTCCGGCCCCAGCTCGCTGCGGATGTCCTCCTTGGCGCTGTCCGAGAACGCCCGGACCTTGCGGACGAAGGACATGACGTCCTGGATGACCTTGGGGAGCTTGTCCGGACCGAAGATGAGCACGGCAAGGATCACGAGCGCCACCAGCTCGAGGGGTCCTATGTCGAAGAACACCTTGCAGCTCCTTGGGTTATCCGCGGCCTTCGGTGGCCTAGGGGCCAGGCCGCCTATCACGGTACCTGGCCCCGTACGTCGGGCGGGAGTCGCCCGTACCAACACCATGCAAACGATCAGCCCGTACTGGAGGATCCCAGGCTGAGCCGGACGGACCGTTCCTTACCGCCCCTTTGGAGGGTCAGCACCAGCGTGTCGCCGGGCCGGTGGCTGCGGATCTTGACGATCAGCTCCTCACCGCTGTGCACCGGGGCACCGTCCACCTTGGTGATCACGTCGCCGGCCCTGATCCCGGCCTTGGCGCCGGGGCCGCCCGGGAGGACCGGCTCCTTGCCGTCCTTGCTGCGCTCGCTGACCCGCGCCCCGTCGCCGGCGTACTCCATCTCCAAGGTGACGCCGATCACCGGGTGTGTCGCTCGGCCGGTGTTGATCAGCTCCTCGGCCACCCGCTTGGCCTGGTTGATGGGTATGGCGAAGCCCAGCCCTATGCTGCCGCCCTGGGCGCCGCCGTCCAGCCCGCTGCCGCTGTCGGCCGCGCGGATGGCGCTGTTGATGCCGATCACCCGCGCCTTGGCGTCCACCAGCGGGCCGCCGGAGTTGCCCGGGTTGATGGGGGCATCGGTCTGCAGCGCGTCCACATACGACACATCGCTGCCGTCGCCCTTCTTGCCGCCCGCGGTGATCGGGCGCTGCTTGGCGCTGATGATCCCGGACGTGACCGTGTTGGCGAGGTCGAAGGGCGCGCCGATCGCCACCACCGGGTCGCCGACCCGCACCGAGTCGGAGTTGCCGAGCGTGAGCGGCCGCAGCCCCGCGACGCCCTCCACCTGGACGACGGCGAGGTCATAGCCGCCGTCCCGGCCGACGACCTTGGCCTTGGCCGTCTGGCCGCCGCTGAAGGTCACCGAGATCTCGCCGCCGCTGCCGGCCGGTTCGACGACGTGGTTGTTGGTGAGGATGTGCCCCTGGTGGTCGAGGACGAAGCCGGTGCCCGTCCCCTGCTCGGCGCCGCCCCGTACGTGGAGCGTGACCACCCCGGGCAGCGCGGTCTGCGCGATCCCGGCGACGCTGTCGGGCTTACGGCCCCCCTCCTCGGCCGCGGACTGCGGAAGCTTGATGTCGCTGATGCCGCCGTAGCGCTCGACATACGCGCCGATGCAGCCGCCGACGCCGCCCGCGAGCAGGGCGAGCCCCACCGCACCGGCGACCAGCGGCGCACGCCGCCCGCGCCGGCCGGGCGGCGGCGCGACGGGCCCGCCCTGCAGCGGCGCGCTCCAGGGGTCGTACTGCTGCCAGGCGCCCTGACGGGCGGGGCCGTGCCCGGAGGCGGAGGCCGTGCCGGGGTCGCCGGGCCCGGGGCCGCCGGACTGCGGCCCGGCCGGGTAGGGCGCGGTCGCCGAGGCCGGGCGGGGGCCGCCGTCGCCCGGGTGGGGGACGAAGGCGCCGTCCGCGCCCTCCTGCGCCGCGTCGGGTCCGGCCACGGGGTCCGGAGGGGCGCTCTGCGAGCCGGTGGGCCCAGGGACCGCGGACCGGCCGGGAGCGGGCTGCGCGGCGCCGGGCTTCTGGAGTCCCGGCCGGTGGGGCGCGGCCGGTTCGGTGGCCGGTCCGGGGCGTGCGGTGTCGGCCGCCCCGGCCGGGTGCGGCTGCTCGGCGCCCGGTGCACGCTCCTCGCCGGGCGCGCCCGGGGGCGCGGCGGGCGGCGGCGACTGTGGCGGCGGGCCCGGGTAGGCCGCGGCAGGCATCACGGGCTGCGGGGCGGCCGGGGCGCCGTACGGGGGCAGCGCTCCGGTCTGCGGCGGCAGCACCGTGCCCTGTGCGGGGGTCGCCATCGGCCGCTGTACGGGCGGTGCGGGCGCCCAGGGTCCGGGGCCGCCGTACGGAGGGGTGCCGTACGGGTCCTCGGCATGCAGCGGCTGCTGCCGCTGCGGCGCCGCGCCCGGGGCCTCGGCCGGGGCGGGCGCCACGGGCGGCACCGGAGCGGCTTCGGGTGCGGGGGCGGCCGCGGTGGTCGTATGGGCCGCAGTGGTCGTATGGGCCGTAGTGGCCGCGGCGTCCGGGGGCACGGCAGCCGGTGTGGCTCCGTCCCGTGCGTCAGCGCGCACCTGACCGAGCGTCACGGTCGCCGCGGCCGGGCGCGCACCGCCAGCGGTCCGGCCGTCCACGGCTCCGGCGGTCTCCTGGTCCGTACCGTCCACGGCTACGGCACCCTGCGCCGGGGTCAACTCATCGGCGGTATCGGTCACTTCGGTCGCTTCGGCCACCCCGGCGCCTCCGGGCGGCTCGGGCGCCACCGAGCCGTTCCGCGGCTCCGGCGGACGCACGGTCCAGTCCTCCGCCTGCTGCCCGGCGGACATGCCCCGCGCGTGGGGCGTCCGGGCGGTCAACTCCTCCGGTGGCCCGGACGCCTCGGTCACCGCGGCACCGGCCGCTCCGGACCCGTCGGGCGAGCCCGCCGTCCCGCCCGGCGCCTCGCCCTGCTCCGGTGGACGCACGAGCCAGTCCTCGGCGCTGTGCACGTCGGACGTGCCGGTGCCCTCGGTCCGCGTCCCGTCCGCCGGGCTGCCGGCGGACGGCACCGTCTGCGGACCGGCCTCGGCGGACGGTTCCGTGCCCGGGGTACCCCCCGGACGGCTCCACCACTTCAGCTTCGGCCCGGCGGCCTTACCGTCGTCCATGCTCTCCCCAGAGTTCGCCCGCACCGTGCGCGGGCCACCACCACCTCGCGGACGCGCCCGGTCAGGGGTGCGCCGCCCCACAGCGATTCAACCAGTTCCGCCTGGGGCCGCGCAGGGGACGGTCAGCGCCGGGCGGGGGCTCCGCCCTCGGCGGAGGGGGCCGCGGCGACCGCGGAGCCGATCAGCGGGCGCTTGGGCTCCAGCGGCGGGAGCGCCGGCGGGTTCTTGCGCACCGGGGTGTTGCCGGTCACGGCTGTCAGGGGCGCGAAGTGATACGCCGAGGCCGGACCGGTCGCGGCTATCAGCGGTGAGAGGCCGAAGCGCCCGGCCGGTGCGGGCGGCGCCGACGACGCCGACGCATAAGGGCCGGGTGCCGTACTCGGGCCGTACAGGGCCATGGCGCTGGGGGCGGGGGCCAGGGTCGGACCGCCGGACGGCTGCCGGCTGCCGGACGAGGGGTTCTGGGCGTGGTACTCCGCGCCGCGGAGCAGGGAACCGCTGCCGCCGGCCGGGGTGGCGCTGAGCGGGGTGACGGCCGTGCCGCCGCCGTCGACGCGTCCGCCGGGAAGGTCGACGGCCGCTTCCAGCGGGAGGGCGCCGCCCAGCGCGAAGGCCGCGAGGGAGACCGCGCCGGCCGCCGCGAAGGCGAACCGGCGCCGCTGTGCGGGGCGGTCGGTCTCGGGCATCCGGAAGCCGCGGCCCCGGGGCTGCACGGGCAGCGCCGCCATGGCATGGCCGGAGTGACCGCCGGAGGGGACATAGCGGAACGCGCCGCCGCCTCTGGCGAAGTCACCGCGCCCAAGGCCGCCGTTGCCGAGCCGGCTGCCGGGACCCTCGGGGTCACCGCCGGGCAGCTGCTGCAGACGCGCCAGCAGGCCCTCGGAGGGACCGGGGGGCGCCGCCTGGGCGAAGACGTCTTTCAGCCGACGCTGGGCGTCGGCCTCTGCCTTGCATTTGCCGCAGGTCGCAAGATGCGCGAGCACCCGCTCGCGCGCGTCATGCCCCAACTCGCCGTCGACCAGGGCCGCAAGGCGGTCGCCGAGATGCTGCTCGGCGGGGGACGGACCGCCGTTGCCGCTCACGCGATTCCGACCTCCTGCGAGGGCACCACGGCCAGCGAGCGACGCTGCTCGCGCTCTTCGGCGCGGGTGGCCGGGGCACGGTGCTTGAGGGACTTGCGCAGATGGGAGCGGCCACGGTGGATCCGGCTGCGGACCGTGCCGAGCTTGACACCCAGGGTCGCGGCGATCTCCTCGTAGGACAGGCCCTCGATGTCGCACAGGACGACCGCGGCGCGGAACTCGGGCGCCAGGGTGTCCAGCGCCTGCTGCACATCGGCGTCGAAGTGGGTGTCGTTGAAGTGCTGCTGCGGGGAGGGCTCGCGGCTGGGGAGCCGCTCGGCGGCGTCGTCACCGAGCGCATCGAAGCGAATACGCTGACGGCGCCGGACCATGTCCAGGAAGAGGTTGGTCGTGATGCGGTGCAGCCAGCCCTCGAAGGTGCCGGGGGTGTACGTCGACAGCGAACGGAAGACGCGGACGAACACCTCCTGGGTGAGGTCTTCGGCGTCGTGTTGATTGCCGGTGAGGCGGTAGGCGAGGCGGTAGACCCGTGCACTGTGGGTGCTGACGATCTCCTCCCAGCTGGGCGGGGTCCACGCCTGCGCATCCGCGTCTGCGGCAAAGGTCGCGGTGGTCGCGGAGTCGGCGGCGGGAGCCCCTCCCCTGCCCTTCGGGCCATGGGGGCGGAAACGGTCAGCAGTGTTTGTCACGGATTTCGGCTCGGCGAACGACCTCTTCAAGCGCCTCAGCACCCCTCGGTCACCCGCCGCAGCCGCACCTCCCCTGGTGGCTCTGGTGGTGTCCAGTAGAGCCCCTACCATATCCACCTCGCCCGTTAGCTCCGGATAAGCAGTTTTGACCTGCATTTGGTCCTGCTTCTGGTCGTGGTTCGCGTCTCGCGCGGTCGTCACCGGCACATCCCCCCGTCATCCCGCTACCCCTCCATAACGCCCGGTCCCATCTGCGGGTTCCCGCACGCAGCGGATACAGTCACGGTTGCGTCAACTACGGGGACAGGAGAGGGCCATTACCGGCAACCGGCAGACGAGCTTGGCATTCGCCGAGGCGTACGGCGCCGGGACCATCGACGACAGCGCCGAGGCCGCCCTGCACTGGTCCCGTGACCGGGCACGGGAAGCCGGTATCCGCACGGTGACCACCGGCACCGGCTCGGCCCTCCGTCTGCTCGCCGCCGCCGTGGACGCCAAGGCGGTCGCCGAGATCGGCACCGGCACCGGCGTGTCGGGCATCTACCTCCTGCACGGCATGCGGCCCGACGGGGTGCTGACCACCGTGGACCTCGAACCCGAGCGGCAGGCCTTCGCCAAGCAGGCGTTCCGCGCCGCGGGCTTCGCCGGCAACCGCGCCCGCTTCATCCCCGGCCGCGCCCTGGACGTACTGCCCCGGCTCGCGGACGGCGGATACGACCTCGTGTACTGCGACGGCGACCTGATGGAGTGCTTGGAGTACCTCGCTGAATCGTTGCGTCTGCTGCGCCCCGGCGGCCTGGTGTGCTTCGAGGGCGTCTTCGCGGACGGCCGTACGGTCGATTCGGCTGTGCAGCCCGCCGAGGTGCTGCGGCTGCGGGAACTGCTGCGGGCCGTGCGGGAGAGCACGACACTCGTGCCGTCCCTGCTGCCGGTCGGTGACGGACTGCTCTGCGCGGTCAAGCGCGGTTGACCCGCCCGGCTCCGGCGTACAAAACGGCCCCGGCACTCGGCGCGCCTTTACTGCGCGCCACGTGCCGGGGCCGGGGTAATTCGGCTGGGGATACCGGGGCCAGCCCCGGGAAACCGCCGGTTGCGCCGCCCTTGTCAGACGGTGACCTTGTCCAGGGCCTCACCCAGGGCCTTGGCTTCGTCGGGGGTCAGCTCGACGACGAGCCGCCCGCCGCCTTCGAGCGGAACACGCATGACGATGCCCCGCCCCTCCTTGGTCACCTCGAGCGGGCCGTCGCCCGTCCGCGGCTTCATGGCCGCCATGCTCGTTCCCCTTCCTGAAACCAGCTCATCTCAGCCGACGGCCCGAATAGGCACGTGTCACCGGCATCGAACACATTGCTTCCAGGCCATTATCCCGCATCGAACGACCCGATGACCAACATCGGGCCGCATCCCTTCGACAACGCGCTCCCTCAAACCCCCTCAATTCGGAGAGGTGGCTGCAATACTTCTCCACCCGCCGACCCCCGGCACACCCGCAATCTTTGATGTACGTCACATGCCGATGCCCGATGATCTCCGGCATCCTGAGCGCTGACTGCCGCTGCCGAGCAGTCCGAGCCGCGACGGAGGGGACTCCCACTATGGCCGACACCGTGCTCTATGACGTGACCGACGGACTCGCCACGATCACGCTCAACCGCCCCGACGCGATGAATGCGCTGAACATCGAGGCGAAGGTCCAGCTGCGGGACACCCTCAAGGAGGCCGCGGCCGACCCCGCCGTGCGCGCCGTGCTGCTGACCGCCACCGGGCGCGCCTTCTGCGTCGGGCAGGACCTCAAGGAGCACATCGGCCTGCTGGCCGAGGACCGGGCCACCGGCTCCGGGAACACCATGAACACCGTGCGTGATCACTACAACCCCATCGTGACGGCGCTGACCGAGATGCCCAAGCCCGTGGTGGCGGGCGTCAACGGGGTGGCCGCGGGCGCCGGCGCGGGCTTCGCGATGGCCGCCGACTACCGCGTGGTCGCCGACTCCGCCTCCTTCAACACCTCCTTCGCGGGTGTCGCGCTGACCGCCGACTCCGGGATGTCCTGGACGCTGCCGCGGCTGATCGGCCGGAGCAGGGCCGCCGATCTGCTGCTCTTCCCGCGCAACATCAGCGCCCAGGAGGCGTACGACCTGGGGATCGCCAACAAGGTCGTACCGGCCGAGGAGCTGGCCGAGGAGGCCGCGGCCGTCGCCCGCCGGCTGGCCCAGGGCCCGACCGCCGCGTATGCCGCGATCAAGGAGTCGCTGGCCTACGGGGCGGGGCACTCGCTCGTCGAGACCCTCGGCAAGGAGGACGAACTGCAGGGCCGGGCCGGGGCGTCGGAGGACCACCGGATCGCGGTCGAGGCGTTCGTGAAGAAGGAGAAGCCGGTCTTCCTGGGGCGCTGACCGGTCCCGGGTCGCTGACCGTCCTTGGCCGGCCCGTCGGCGGTCCGCGGCGGCCGGCCGGTCCGGGGTCAGCCGGCCGCCGCCTCCACGGCCGCCCGGACGTGGCACTCCGCCAGATGGTCGTTGACCAGGCCGCACGCCTGCATCATCGCGTAGGCGGTGGTCGGGCCGACGAAGCGGAAGCCGCGCTTCTTGAGGTCCTTGGCGAGCGCCGTGGACTCCGGGGTCGTCGGCTGGAGGTCGCCGACGGTGCGCGGCACCGGCCGGCCGGGCCGGGCGGGGGCGTAGGACCAGATCAGCTCGTCGAGCTCGCCGGGGGCCAGCTCGGCGGCGACCTTGGCGTTGTTGATCGTCGCGGCGATCTTGGCGCGGTTGCGGATGATGCCGGCGTCGGTGAGCAGCCGCGCGGCGTCCGCGTCCGTGAACCGCGCCACCTCCGGGATCCGGAAGCCGGCGAACGCGGCGCGGAAGCCGGGGCGGCGGCGCAGGATCGTGATCCAGGAGAGCCCGGACTGGAACGCCTCCAGGCTCATCCGCTCGAAGAGGGCGTCGTCGCCGTGGACCGGAAGGCCCCATTCGGTGTCGTGGTAGGCGCGGTAGTCGGCCATCTGCGCCGACTCCATCCCCCACGGGCAGCGCGGGATGCCGTCCGGTTCCCTCACCACGCCGCTCATGGCCGCTCCTCGCCTTCCGGGGTCTTGCCGGGGGTCTCGGGTGCACGACCGGATTCCAGGTCGCCGGGCCCGGGGGCGGGCCCCGCCTCCGGCACCGGCCCGAGCACCGGCGGGCCGTCCTGTATCAGCCCCGGGCCGCCCATGGCGGAGGCATGCGCACCGGCCAGCGCGGCCTCCAGCTCGGCGATCCGGGCGTCCCGCTCGGCGAGTTCGGCGCCGAGGCGGTCCAGGACGTCGTCGACGTCGTTCATGCGGTAGCCACGGACGGTCACCGGAAGGCGGACGGCGTCCACATCGGCGCGGGCCACGGGGCGGTCCTCCGGCAGCGGGTCGTGCAGCCGGTCCGGCTCGGAATCCCGCAGCCCACCGCCGTCACCACCGCCGACGACCACGAGCGTGACCGCGGCCACCACCACGACCATCGCGATCAGCAAGAACCAGAACACGACCAACTCCCCGGACTATGTGCCTGCACTGATCGTGCCATGCGGGTGTGACAGTTAGGGTCGCTCCCGGACCACGGAGAGGGAGTCAGGGAATGCTGCGGCTGGGGAATCGCGAGTTCGGCGCGCACGATCCGGTGATCATGGCGATCGTCAACAGGACGCCGGACTCGTTCTACGACCAGGGCGCCACGTTCCGTGACGAGCCCGCCCTCGCCCGGGTGGAACAGGCGGTGGCCGACGGTGCCGCGATCATCGACATCGGCGGCGTCAAGGCCGGCCCCGGCGAGGAGGTGAGCGCCGAGGAAGAGGCCAGCCGCACGGTCGGGTTCGTCGCCGAGGTCCGCAAGCGCTTCCCCGACGTGGTGATCAGCGTCGACACCTGGCGGCACGAGGTCGGCGAGGCGGTGTGCGAGGCCGGCGCTGATGTGCTCAACGACGCCTGGGGCGGCGTCGATCCGCGGCTCGCGGAGGTCGCGGCGCGCTATGACGTCGGCCTGGTGTGCACCCACGCGGGCGGCGCCGAACCACGTACCCGGCCGCACCGGGTGACGTACGACGACGTCATGGGCGACATCCTGCGGGTGACGCTCGGACTGGCGGAGCGGGCCGTGGAGTTGGGCGTCCGGCGGGACGCGATCATGATCGATCCGGGGCACGACTTCGGGAAGAACACCCGGCACAGCCTGGAGGCGACCCGCCGGCTGGGCGCGATGAGGGACACGGGCTGGCCGGTGCTGGTGTCGCTGTCCAACAAGGACTTCGTCGGCGAGACGCTCGACAAGCCGGTCAAGGAACGGGTGCTCGGCACCCTGGCGACCACCGCCGTCTCGGCCTGGCTCGGTGCCCAGGTCTACCGCGTCCACGAGGTCGCCGAGACCCGGCAGGTGCTGGACATGGTGGCCTCGATCGCCGGCCACCGGCCACCGGCGGTCGCCCGCCGGGGACTGGCCTGAGGGCGGCGGCCCTTAGGGCTCGTGCGAACAGATGCCGTAGGGGACGCCTGGGCCCCCTCGGGACCACAACGGGATGGGGGGCGGTGGGATTCCCGGGGGTCGCCGGTCGGCGGGGGTCCGGGGGCCGCCGGTCGGCGGGGGCCCGGGGCTCGCCGGTCGACGGGGGCCCGGGAATGCCAGCGCCCCCGTTCCTAGATCCCGGCCTCCTTGGTCACCAGCGCGATCGCCTCGTCCACGTCGTCGCTGAGGTGGAAGAGCTCCAGATCGTGCATCGACGCCTTGCCCTGGGCGATCAGGGTGTCGCGCAGCCAGTCGACCAGTCCGCTCCAGTAGGCCGTGCCGAACAGCACGATCGGGAAGCGGGTGACCTTACGGGTCTGGACGAGGGTGAGGGCCTCGAAGAGCTCGTCGAGGGTGCCGAGGCCGCCGGGGAGCACCACGAACCCACGGGCGTACTTCACAAAACACGTCTTACGGACGAAGAAGTACCGGAAGTCGACACCGAGGTTCACATAGTCGTTCATGCCCTGCTCGAAGGGCAGCTCGATGCCCAGCCCCACAGAGGTGCCGCCGGCCTCGTTGGCGCCCTTGTTGGCGGCCTCCATGGCGCCGGGACCGCCACCGGTGATCACCGCGAACCCGGCCTCGACCAGGGCCCGCCCGATCCGTACGGCGGCGTCGTACTCCTTGGAGTCACGCGGGGTACGCGCCGAGCCGAAGACGCTGACGGCCGGGCCCAGCTCGGCCAGCGCGCCGAAGCCCTCGACGAACTCCGACTGGATGCGCATCACGCGCCAGGGATCGGTGTGCACCCACTCGGAGGGGCCTTCGGAGTCCAGCAGCCGCTGGTCCGTGGTGCCGGTCTGCACCTGCTCCTGGCGGCGCAGTACGGGACCCAGCCGCTGCTCCTCCGGGACCGGTGCACCCTCGGGACTGGCCATGTCGTGCTCCCTCCGCTGGCAGATCGTTTGCCGTTTCAGCGTAGATCCGCGGACGTGAAGAGCAGGGGAATTCGACGGGGAGGCGATCGGTCGGCGACGGGCCCGGGGGACGTCAGGCCGTCAGCCAGGCGCGCAGCCGTTCCTCGCAGTGCAGGATGCGGTCGACCTCGACCCTCTCGTCCTTCTTGTGCGCGAGCAGGGAGTAGCCGGGCCCGTAGTTGACCGCCGGGACGCCCAGGGCGCTGAAGCGCGAGACGTCGGTCCAGCCGAACTTGGGCATCGCGGTGCCGCCGACGGACTCCATGAACGCCTTGGCCGCCGGGTGGGACAGTCCGGGCAGCGCGCCCGGGGAGTGGTCGTCGACGACGAATTCGTCCACCGGGCAGTCCGCGAAGACCTCGCGGACGTGGGCCAACGCCTCGTCGGGGGTGCGGTCCGGTGCGTAGCGGAAGTTCACGGTGACCGTGCAGGCGTCCGGGATGACGTTGTTGGCGACGCCGCCCTCGATGCGTACGGCGTTGAGGCCCTCGCGGTATTCGAGGCCGTCGATGACCGGGCGGCGCGGCTCGTAGGCGGCGAGCTTCGCCAGGATCGGGGCGGCGGCGTGAATCGCGTTGGCGCCCATCCAGCTGCGGGCGGAGTGCGCGCGCTCGCCGGTGGTGCGCAGCAGGACCCGCAGAGTGCCCTGGCAGCCGCCCTCTACCTGGCCGTCGGAGGGCTCCAGGAGGACGGCGAAGTCGCCGGTGAGCCAGTCGGGGTGGGCGTCGGCGACATGGCCGAGGCCGTTGAGGTGCGCGGCGACCTCTTCGTTGTCGTAGAAGACGAACGTCAGGTCGCGGTTGGGGGCCGGGACGGTGGCGGCCATCCGCAGCTGGACCGCGACGCCGGACTTCATGTCACAGGTGCCGCAGCCCCACAGGACGCCGTTCTCGTCCAGCCGGGAGGGGACGTTGTCGGCGATCGGCACGGTGTCGAGGTGTCCGGCGAGCACCACCCGCTCGTCACGTCCCAGGTGGGTGCGGGCCACGACGTTGTTGCCGTAACGGTCGACGGTCAGGTGCGGGAGCGCGCGCAGGGCGTGCTCGACGGCGTCGGCGAGGTCCTTCTCGTTGCCGCTCTCGGAGGGGAAGTCGACGAGCTGCGCGGTGAGCGCGGCGGCGTCGAGCGACAGGTCGAGGGCGGGGTGGTCTGCGGAGCGCTCCATGGATCCGACCCTATCGGCAGCACTCCAGTACGGTGGGCCCGTGTCAGCCCAGCCCTCATCCCCCCAGCGCCGCGCCCGTCTGTGGCGTACCGCCGCAGCCGTCGCCGTACTGATCGGACTGGCCGGCTATCTCGTGGTGCAGTACGTGACCGGTGGCCCCGGGGCACCGCACTGCACGGTGCGCGCCGAGGGCGAGGCGAAGCCGTACGAGCTGTCCCCTGAGCAGGCCGCGAACGCCGCGACGATCTCGGCCGTGGCGACCTCACGCGGGCTGTCGGAGCGGGCGGTGACCATCGCGCTGGCGACCGCGATGCAGGAGTCGGGGCTGCGCAACATCGACTTCGGTGACCGGGATTCGGTCGGGCTCTTCCAGCAGCGGCCGTCGCAGGACTGGGGCACCGTGAAACAGATCATGGACCCGGTCTATTCGGCCGGGGAGTTCTACCGGCATCTGGCGAAGGTGCCCGGCTACTCCCGGCTGCCGCTGACCGTCGCCGCGCAGAAGGTGCAGCGCAGCGGCTATCCGCAGGCCTATGCCAAGCACGAGGCGAACGCCGCACGGCTGACCGGGGCGCTCACCGGCCGCGACCAGGATGCGATGACCTGCACCGAGAGCAGCCCGGTGGACGGGACGGCGGGCGGCGCAGCGGCGGTGCGGGAGCGGCTGGTGCGGGAGTTCGGCCCCGAGGTGCTGCCGCGGACGGGCGGCGCCGGAGGCCGCAGCGCGAGCGGCGGGAGCGGTGTGACGATACCGGTGCGGCAGTCCGGTCCCACGGCCGCGGGCGATGCCGAGCGGCGCGGCTGGGAGCTGGCGACGTGGGCGATGGCGCACTCCGCCGAGCTGCACATCGAACAGATCTCTTACGCCGGCCGGATGTGGGCGGCGGACGATGCAGGGAAGGGCTGGCAGCGGAAGGCGGCCGGCTCCGCGGTGGCCGCGCACCACGTTCGTATCATCACCGCGCAATAGTTTGCCCGGTCCCCCGGAAGGGGCACCGGAATCAATTCCCTTTTACGGAACGGGAGTTGGCCGCACGCGAGGCGAGCGCCCGGCCAATTCCCTTGTACGCAAAGGGCTGTGACGTTTCCGCGATCCCTCGTCGCGTGCACATATTGCCCGCCTTTATCCAGGGCCGATTATGTGACGCGTTACCAACTCTTTACCGGAGTTCACCGCAACCTTCGGGGTTCTGACGCGGTAGTCAGTGCGTCCGCCAGGCGGATATGGCACATCTGTCAGAAGTACGAGTCCTTCTCCGTAAAAGGAGCACCATGTCCCTCCCCGTTACGCGTCGGATCGCCCGAGCCGCCCTGCTCGTTGCAGCAGGTGCCGCTCCTGTGGTCGCTGCGGCCGGCTCCGCGAGCGCCGCGGAGCTGCCCGCCACCAAGGCACTCGGCGGGCTGACGGCGCCCCTGGACTCCCGGAACACCAGCGAAACCCTCGACCACACCGCGCGCGACGGCGTCGGCCTGGTGAACGCGGCCGGCAGCAAGGCGGCCACGAAGCTCGCCCCGGCGCTCGTCGAGACCGCCGGCCCCGTCGTGAAGAAGGCCATGCCGCTCACCCAGGCCGCCGCCGACAAGGCGGAGAGCGTGGCCCGCCCGATCGCCAAGAAGGGCATCTCGACCAGCACGCTGCCGCTCGACGCGGCCAAGGGGCTCGTCGGCTCGCCGCAGGGCCTGCTCGCGCCCGCCAAGGGCCTGCTCGGCGGTCTGCCGCTCGGCGGCCGCTGACCGTCCCCCGTACGACGCGCAGGGGCCCGGGGAGTGCGCTCTCCCCGGGCCCCTGCGCGTGGTCGGCCGCGGCTCACTCCGCCAGCCGGCGCACCGCGGCGGCCACCCGCTCGTCGGTGGCGGTGAAGGCGATCCGTACGAACCGCTCCCCCGCGGCGCCGTAGAACTCGCCGGGGGCGACGAGGATGCCGCGCTTCGCGAGATCGCCGACGGTGTCCCAGCAGGGCTCGTCGCGGGTCGCCCAGAGGTAGAGCGAGGCCTCGCTGTGCTCGATGCGGAAGCCGGCGGCCTCGAAGGCGCCGCGCAGCGCGGTGCGGCGGTGGGCGTAGCGCGCACGCTGCTCGGCGACGTGGGCGGTGTCGTCCAGCGCCGCGGCGGTGGCGGCCTGGACGGGCGCCGCGATCATCATGCCGCCGTGCTTGCGGATCTGCAGCAGGTCGCCGAGGACGGCGGCGTCGCCCACGAGGAACGCGGAGCGGTAGCCGGCGAGGTTGGAGCGCTTGGAGAGCGAGTGGACGGCGACGAGGCCCTCGTGGGAGCCGCCGCAGATGTCCGGGTGCAGCACGGAGACCGGGTCGGCCTCCCAGCCCAGTTCGAGGTAGCACTCGTCGCTGAAGACCAGCACCCCGTGCTCGCGTGCCCAGGCGACGGTGCGGCGCAGCTCGTCGGCGCTCAGCACCCGGCCGGTGGGGTTGGACGGCGAGTTCAGCCAGAGCAGCTTCAGACCGCTGGGGTCCAGCTCCGTGGGGTCGTCGTAGACGACCGGCTCGGCGCCGGCCAGACGGGCGCCGACCTCGTAGGTCGGGTAGGCCAGCCGCGGGTAGCCGACCCTGTCGCCGGGGCCGAGGCCCAGTTGGGTCGGCAGCCAGGCCACCAGCTCCTTGGAGCCGACGACCGGCAGCACATTGGTGTGCTCCAGGCCCTGGGCGCCGAGGCGCTCGGCGGCCCAGCCGGTGAGCGCGTCCCGCAGCTCGGCCGTGCCCCACACCGTCGGGTAGCCGGGGCTGTCGGCCGCGGCGGTCAGCGCCTGCTGCACCAGCGCGGGGACCGGGTCCACCGGGGTGCCGACGGACAGGTCGACGATGCCGTCGGTGTGCGCGGCGGCGGTGGCCTTGTACGGCTCCAGGCGGTCCCACGGGAAAACCGGAAGCCGGTCGCGGAGCGAAGCGCGGGGGGATTCGGGCCGGGGAGACGATGCTGCGCCCACGGTGCTCTCTTTCTCGGGTGGTGCGGGGCCGTCGGCGGAAATGCTGCGGTCCCGTACGGCGGCAGGCCGTACGGGACCGGGGCGGCGCCGTGCGACCTCCCGTGGCTGACACTGGGAGGTGCCCCCAACGACATGGGAGCAAGAGGGAGCGGGCAGGCTCCCCCTTGGTCCTCGGGTCGTTACTGGTTCTGCGGCGGCAGCGCCGCGATGAAGGGGTGGTCCCGCTCGATCAGGCCGAGCTTGCTGGCGCCACCGGGCGAGCCGAGCTCGTCGAAGAACTCCACATTCGCCTTGTAGTAGTCCTTCCACTCCTCGGGGGTGTCGTCCTCGTAGAAGATCGCCTCGACCGGGCAGACCGGCTCACAGGCGCCACAGTCGACGCATTCGTCCGGGTGGATGTACAAGGACCGGGAGCCCTCGTAGATGCAGTCGACCGGGCACTCCTCGATGCACGCCTTGTCCTTGACGTCGACACAAGGCTGCGCGATGACGTAGGTCACGCTGTCGTTCCTCCTCGGTAGGGCCGGCGGACCGATTGGCAGTACCGCCGCTGGGCGCGCGGGAGCGCGGCGTCGTCGATGCCCGCCATCTAGTATCTCCGTTCCCGGGCGCGAGACGAACAAGAGGGGCGGTTTGAGCGATGGAATTCCTGGCCGGCGGACGCGCGGAGGTCCGTATCACCCGTGCTGACGTGGGCAAAAGGGTATCCGTCCGGCGTCTGACCGGGGGCGGTGCGGGGGTTCCTGCGTTCACCGACGCGGTCGGCGTTCTCACATCCTGGGATCAAGGTGTGCTGAGCATCACACGGCGCAGCGGTGAGACCGTCCGGATCGAGGAGTCCGCACTGGTGGCGGCCAAGGTCGTGCCCGACCGCCCCGCCGCCGCCCGGCACGGTGCCGCGCGCCCCTCGGGGGAGCCGGGCCGCAGGCGGGGTCCCGCGGCCACCGCCCTGGAGCTCCAGACCGTCGCGGCCCGCGGCTGGCCCGCCGTGGAGACGGAGCGTCTCGGGGAGTGGACGCTGCGGGCCTCCGGAGGATTCACCCGCCGCGCCAATTCCGTCCTGCCGCTCGGCGACCCCGGCGTCCCGCTGGAGACCGCACTGGAGCGGATCGGCCAGTGGTATGACGAGCGCGGCCTGCCGCCCGTAATCGTGGTCGCCACCGGGCAGGCGGACACCGACGCACGGCTGGACGCGGAGCTGGCGGAGCGCGGCTGGACCGACGAGCGGCACACCACGGTCCGGACCGCGGCGCTGGCACCGCTCGCCGACACCGCGGCGGACCTTTCGTGCGTCACCCTGTCGCGGGAGCCCGGCGCGGACTGGCTGGCCCTGTACAACCGGACCGGCGAGGCCGACCCGTCGGCACAGGCCGCGCGGACCGCCCTGCGGGTGCTGACCGGCGGGCCCTCGGTGTGGTTCGCGACGGTGCGCGGCGCGGACGGCGGGACGGCGGCGATCGGGCGGCTGGTCGTCGACGGGCGCTGGGCGGGCTTCGCGGCGCTGGAGGTGGCCCCGGCCGCGCGACGGCAGGGGCTGGCCACGCGAGTGATGGCGGCGCTCGCCGAGCGGGCCCTGGAGGAGGGCGCCTCGGCCGCGTATCTGCAGGTCGAGGCCGACAACACGGGCGCGCTCGCGTTCTACGACCGGCTCGGCTTCGCCGACCACCACGGCTATCACTACCGGCGTGCCCTGCCGGGCGGCCGGCGCTGAACGGGTATCTGACCGATATGCCCCAGGAACCCGAGCCGGAGCGGGAGGACGCCCGCGCCGCACGGCGGCAGCAGTTCGCCGAGGCCGCGCGGGCCGAGCGGCCCGACCTGGCGCTGCTGTGCCTGCTGATCGGCGCCGAGGCCGATCCCGCGCTGGACGAGGCGGGCCGCGACGCGGCCCAGATCGAGCTGGACCGGCTGGCCGGGCTGCTTCCCTATGCCCCGGCCGGCGGCCCCGGGGCCTGGGCCCGCAATCTCGCCGAGCTGCTCGGCACCCGGTGCGGCTTCGCCGGCTCGCCCGCCGACTACCGGCGGCTGGAGTCCTCGCTGCTGCACGAGGTGCTGCGGCGGCGCCGGGGCCTGCCGATCCTGCTGTCGGTGGTGTGGATGGAGGTCGCACGGCGGGCCGGTGCCCCGGTGTACGGGGTGGCGCTGCCGGGCCATTTCGTCGTCGGCTTCGGTGACCCCGCCGGCACCCACGTCCTGGCCGATCCGTTCGCGGGCGGGCGGCCGCTCACCGACGAGGACGCGGAGCTGCTGGTCGCGGGGGCCACCGGGGAGCCGCTGAGCGCACAGACGATGACGCCCGCCGATCCGCTGGAGATCGTGCTGCGGATGCTCAACAACATCCGGGCCTGGGCGCAGGCCCGCCCGGAGCACAGCGCGGTGCAACTGTGGGCGCTGGAGCTGTCGCTGCTGCTGCCCAGCCATCCGGCGCGGCTGCGCCATGAGCGCGCCCAACTTCTCGTGCAGCGTGGTGAGTTCCTTGCCGGGGCGGCCGAGCTGGAGGAGTACGCCCGGGTGGTGGAGGCCGTCGAGCCGGCCGGGGCGACCGCGATACGGCGTCAGGCCGCGGCGGCACGGGCCATGCTCAACTGAGCGTCGGGGGCGGGGTGCGTCCGCCGCCGGACGACCAGCACGGTCGCATCGTCCTTGAGCCGGCCGCCGGTGAAGCTTTCGAGGTCGGCACGGAGGGTACGGGCCAGCTCGGCGGGCTCCAGGCGGGTCCACCCGGCCAGCCGCTCGGCGAGCGGGTAGAACTCGCCGTCCTTGCCGCGCGCCTCGGTCACCCCGTCCGTGCACAGCACGATCCAGTCGTCGGGTTCGGGGGCCACCCGGACGCTGTGGCGGGGCTCGCCGCTGAGCGCGCCCAGACCGAGCGGCAGCGCGCCCTCACCGTCCCGGCGCTCGTGGACCTCACCGTGCCGCACCAGGTAGTACGGGATGTGGCCGCAGGACAGCACCCGGCCCTCCGTCGCACCGTCCGTGCCGCGCACCTCCATCAGCAGCGCGGTGACGAAGCGCTCGTCGGTGCCCTCCTCGGCCGAGCGGGTGTTGTAGCGGGCCAGCGCCTGCTCCATGCGCTCCACCACCGATTCCAGTGACTCCTGGTGCTGGGCGGCCTCCCGGAACGCGACCAGTACCTCCAGGCCCGCGCCGATCGCCGGCATGCCCTTGCCCTGCACGTCGCCGATCATCAGCCGCAGCCCGTAGGGCGTGTCGCTGGCCTCGTAGATGTCCCCGCCGACCCGGGCCCCCTCCTGCGCGGAGACATAGAAGCCGTACGCATCGACCGCCCCGGCGCTGAGCGGCAACTCGCGCAGCATCGCCCGCTGGACGGTGTCGGCCACCAGGCTCGTCCGGGCGTGCAGCGCCTCCCGCTGCAGCCGGGTGCGGCACAGCACCAGCGAGAAGGCGGCCACCAGGAACACACCGAAGATGCCGACGACCCGGCTGGCCGGGGCCCAGTCGGGCACGGTGAAGATGTCGACGTAGGTCAGGCACACCACGAAGACGGCCGCCACCAGGAGCGTCTGCCGGAACGGGCAGCGCAGCGCGGCGTACAGCGGGGCGATGCCCATGAAGGCCGAGATGTGCAGCTCCGGGCCGGTCGTGGAGTCCAGCACGGTGACGACGAGGATCGCGAGAATCAGCAGCACGGGAGCGAGGCGGCGGCTCTCCGTGGGTCGGTCGGCAGCCATAACACTTCCAGCCTGCGGGAATCCGCCGCACGCCGCACCGGGGGCGGCCGGTCCGCTCGCCCCGGACACAGCCGAGAGGCCCCCGGGTGCCTTCTCGGAGGATCCGAGAAAGCGCCCTTGGGGGCCTCTCACCTGCGGTTTTGCGCTGTGTGGCGGTCAGTTGCCGTCGGTGGCGATGGTCTGGACCCGCTCGGCCGGGCTGGTGCCGAGCAGTGCCTTGCCGACCGCGCCCGCCACCTCCTCGACGCTGACCGGGTGCTTGGAGCCGTCGCCCTTGGTCACCATGACGCCGTTGAAGGTGTCGCCGTAGAGCTCCTTGAGGGCCGGCCGGTCGTAGTACGGCACCAGAGCACCATTGATGATCTTGAACGACAGGAACTTCGGGATGGACTTCTGCGGGCTGAAGGAGACCGTGTGCGCCGCGTCCGTACGGACCGTCACCAGACCGGACATCGCGGGCTCGGCGAACTGCTTCATCGCCCTGTCCACCGCGGCCTTGCTGACCTGTGGCTGCTGAATGCCGGCGGCCAGCACCACGGGTGCGTCGGTGCCGGTCGCCGCGCGCTTGCGGTAGGCGTCGGTGACCTTCTTCTTGGACGCGCCCACGTCGATCGCCTTGTGGGGCGCGCCGTAGTGCGGCACCGCCTTGCCCTTCTCGAAGGTGATCCCGCCGTCCTCGGAGGCGCCCCCGGGGCCCGTGGCGTTCTGCAGGGCGATCTGCAGCTTCTCGTCGTCGACGATCACCGCGGGATCGGCCGTGCGGTGCACGCCGAACAGCGAGCCGATGACGGAGACCGGGTTGTAGTCCCGGCCGGCCGCCCTGCGGACCGTCGCCTGCGGGTCGATGTCCAGGCCCGCCCTGGCGGGATGGAGGGTGGCGGACTTGCCGTCGACGGTGAGCTTGAGCGGCGCGGTGCGGCTGTCCTTGAGCGCCGTCGCCAGCTTCTTGACGGCCTCTTCCTTGGTGGTGCCGCCGATGTCCACACCGAGCGCGGTGGTGCCGTTGGGCACATCGGCGTGGTCGAGCAGCAGCCCCGCGCCATAGGCGACACCGGCCAGCACCACGACGGCGACACCCACGAGAACGAGCTTGTTGCGGCCCTTCTTGGGCGGGTTGATCGGCTCGGGGATCTTGGGCCGCGGCTTGGGGGCGGCGCTGTCGCCCTCACCGGCCGGGGCATTCGCGAACGGTGACGGGGACGACGGCTTCTCGGCCCCGGGGACCGTCGGGATGCCGCTGACCAGCGTGTCGCCGGAGACCCGGTCACGGCCGCCGGGGGCGCCGCCCGGCCCGCCGTCCTGGGGGCCCTTCGGCCCGCGCTTGCCCTTCGGGCCGCCGGGGCCCTTGGGGGCTCCGGGCAGTCCGCCCGTGACGCCGCCGCTGCCGCCGAGGCCGCTGCCCGGTCCGGCGAGCGGGGCCGGCGGCTGCGGGGTGAGCTCCGCGGTGTCGTCGATCCGGGGCGTGCCGCCGGTGGCGGGGTCGCTGAAGCCGGGCGGGAGGTTGAGCGCGGAGCTGCCGCGGGCCGGGCCGGTCGTGGGACCGCTCGGGCCGCTCGGGCCGCCCGCCGGGGCGTCGAACGGGCTGTGGTCGCGGGCGGGCCCGCCGGGGGTGTCGAACGGCGAACCGCCGCCGGGCGCCGCACCGTCGAACGGCGAGGCACCACCGCGCGGACCGCCGTCGAACGGCGAACCGCCGCCCGGCCGGGCACCGCCGTCGAACGGCGAGCCGCCCTCCTGCGGGGCCGGGCTGTCGGAGAAGTACGGCAGGTCGGGGCGCTGCGGCGAAGCCGGGCCCGACGGACCGCGCGGCGGGGTCGCACCGCCGGGGGCGGGCGGCACCGCGTGGGAGCCGGTGGACGAGGACGGACCGGCGGACCCGGCCTGTGGCTTGCGCGGCGCGAACCAGTCGCTGGTCTTCTCGGACTGGCCGCCCGCGGGGGCCTCGTCCGCCGGCGCGTCGGGCCGGGGGGTGTTCGCCGTACGCTCCGCGTTCCGCTCGCCGGCGCGGGGGGCGCCCCGGGAACCGGCGGAACCGCCGGAACCAGCCGATCCGTTCATGCCGGACTCCTCACCGACGGGCTTGCGCACGACGACCGGCGGGATGGGGCGCGACCCCGGAATGTTGATCTTGATCCGCGTCGTCAGTGTGGTCTCGGTTTTGGGCTCCTCCGGCTGCGCCGCGGCACCGGGCGCAGGCTTCTCGCCGGACTCTCCCCTGGGCGAGCCGTACGGTGGCGTCCCGGACGGGTACGCGGCTCCGCCACGGCCCTGGGGGCCGGAGGACGAACTGTCAGATTCACGACTCAAAGCAGGTTCTCCCGGTTGGCTCCGCCGCTCGTCAGAGATGATCCCCGGCCACAGGCCGGGAGGTGCCCCCAGGGCGGCGCGACGGCGCGCACCACCATACTGTCCGCCGCGGGCGGCCACCCGGGGAGCGTACGAACACCGCCGCCCCGGGCGAACCCCCGGGGCCCGGTTCCTTCACCCGGACCCGCATGGCATCCGTCCCGGTATGGACCACGTCATCCGCCAACTCGGCCGTGCCGGACGCCCACAGGGCGCAGCTGCCTCGCGGTGGCGCAGATCACAGCGACCGCGATGCCGCCCAGCAGAAAGATGTACGAACCGAGTCCCGCGCCGAAGAGAAAGTCACCTTCCGGCCGGACATTGCTGAGCAGCAGGAACACGGTCACCAGCCAGGCCGCGCCGGGCACCAGCACGCCCGCGGAGGTGCCGGTCGCCCTGGCACCCCCGTAGAAGAGGCCGCCGACGCCGCACAGCGCCAGCACCAAACCGCCGGGGAACCAGGCCGCTTGGACCAGCGTTCCGGCGCCCGCCACCAGGACGCCAGCGACCAGAAGCAGCACATATATGGCGACCCGTCCCGCCGTCAGCGGTGCGGTCAGCGCGGGACCGGCCACCGGCGCCACGGGAGCGCCGGACCGTGCGCCGGACCCACCGCCCGAGCCCGCCCGCGACCGCTTCCCCTTGCCGGAGGCCGCGCCGCCGTTTCCCTCACCGGCGGTCCCGCCGCCCTTCGCCGTACTCATTCCGCCGCCTCCTCGATCCGGGCACTGCCCTCCATACCCGTCATTTCACCGATACCCGCGAAGAGATCGTCCTCCCGGGCCCCGTCCGCGGCACCCGGGGCTCCGTGCACCAGCCGATAGTGCTCGGCGGCGAACAACGGCTGCCCCAGGTCGTTGGAGAGCGCGAAGAACGGCCCGTCGACCGCGATCTGGGTGTAGTGCGCCCGCATCGCCGCGGACTTTGCCGCCGCGTACGCGGGAGCGCCGGTGAGGGACGCCGCGACCTCGGAGTCCGGCACCACGCCCGGCACATCGTCGACCGTGGCCACTCCGGGGAAGCCGTGGCCGGCCGCGCGCAGCCGTGCGAAGCCCTCCTCGACCACGGACCGGGGGTTGCAGTTCCAGTAAATCTTCCCGATCGCATACGCGCGGCCCAGCTCCGGCCGGAAATCCGCCCGCGCGGCGAGCTCGGCACCGCGCATGGCGACGCGGTGCGCCTTGATGTGGTCGGGGTGGCCGTATCCGCCGTCCGGGTCATAGGTGACCAGAACCTGCGGCCTGACCTCGCGGATCACCGCCACCAGCTCGCCGGCCGCCTCGTCGAGCGGGGCCTGCCAGAAGGCGTCCGGCCGGTCGTTCTGGGGAGCGCCCATCATCCCGGAGTCCCGGTAGCGGCCCGGCCCGCCGAGGAAGCGGTGGTCGGTGACGCCCAGGGCCGCCATCGCGGCGGCCAGCTCGCCGGCGCGGTACGGGCCGAGGGTGTCGTCGCGGTCCGGGGCGAGATGGGCCAGCCCGGGCGGGATGACCTCGCCCTCCTCGCCGAGGGTGCAGGTCACCAGGGTGACCAGCGCGCCCTCGGCCGCATACTTGGCCATGGTCACGCCGTTGTTGATCGACTCGTCGTCGGGGTGCGCATGCACCAGCAGCAGCCGCCGGGAAGGGGCGGCGGGCGAGGCGCTGCCCTCGGCGGGTGGCTGCGGGGGACGGGCGGGCTGATCGGTCATGCCGACAGCCTACGAGCCGCCCGGTCCGCCGTCCGCAGGCGATCCCGGCCGCCGTCCGCGCGCCCGCCCGGAGGACGGGTGCGCAGACGGCGGGGCCGGCCGGGGACAGCTCAGAACTTGATGTTCCCGAGCATGCCGGCGACATTCGTCGTCAGCTGCTTGATCGTCGGCGCGATGGACGAGCTGGCCAGATAGAAGCCCAGCAGCATGCACACCAAGGCATGCGGGGCCTTCAGTCCAGACTTCTTGACAAGCAAGAAGACGATGATCGCCAGCAGCACCACCGCCGAAATCGAGAGTGCCACGGCGGCTCACCTCCAAGTACTCACGGTCCGGACAGGATTGAGGGTGCCCGGGCCGTCTTCACGCCCCGCGCACCCGGGTAGGCCAAGGGCTCTTTACCCCGTACCCACTACGCCCAAGGGATCATAACTTTCCGCGCTAGCGCATAAGTCGGAGCACGGAAGCAGAGCGGGGGCGCACATGATCTTCACGAGTGCGACCAGGGTGAGCCGCTCCTCCCCGCGGGCCGGGCAGACGGGACTTCGTGCCCCGGCCCTGAGCCGCCGGACAGCCTCTAGGCTCGGCACCATGACCGGACAGCCTTCGTTCCCGCGGCAATACGCCCGTACGCAGCGCTTCACCCTGGGCGCACCGCGCAGCTACACCCTCTCCCCCGACGGCGCGCGCGTCGCCTTCCTCCGCTCCCGTTCGGGCACCGATCGCAGCCAGCAGTTGTGGGTGCTCGACCTGGAAGAGGGGCGGGAGTTCCCGGCCGCCGACCCGCAGGCCCTGCTGGCCGGCGCGGACGAGGAGCTTCCCCCGCAGGAGCGGGCCCGCCGCGAGCGCGCCCGGGAGAGCTCGGGGGGCATCGTCGGCTATGCGGCCGACTCCGCCGTGGAGTTGGCGGCGTTCACGCTCTCCGGCCGGCTGTTCGTCTCCGAGCTGCGCGCCGGCACCACCCGTGAACTCCCGGTCCAGGGACCGGTGGTGGACCCCCGCCCGTCGCCGGACGGCCGGCAGGTGGCCTTCGTGGCGGACGGCCGGCTGCGGGTGGTGGCGGTGGACGGCGCCACGACGACGGACGGGGGCGACGGCGATGCGGCAGCGGCCGGGCCGGCGGACCGGGTGCTGGCCGAGCCGGACGGGCCCGAGGTGACCTGGGGGCTCGCGGAGTTCGTCGCGGCCGAGGAGATGGGGCGTTACCGGGGTTTCTGGTGGTCTCCAACGAGCGACGCGGTGCTGGCCGCACGGGTCGACGAGGCGCCGGTGCGGCGCTGGTGGATCTCCGACCCCGCCCATCCGGACCGGGAGCCCGCCCGGGTCGCGTACCCGGCGGCAGGCACCCGCAACGCCGGGGTCACCCTCGCGCTGTTCGGCCTGGACGGCACCCGCACCGATATCGCCTGGGACACCGAGCGCTACCCCTATCTCGCGCGCGTCCACTGGTCAGCGGCCGGGCCGCCGCTGCTGCTCGTCCAGGCCCGCGACCAGCGCGACCAGCGCTATCTGACCGTCGACACCGCGACCGGTGCGACCCGGACGGTGCACGAGGACGAGGACGAGGTGTGGGTCGAGCCGTTCCCCGGGGTGCCCGCCTGGACGCCGGACGGCCGGCTGGTGCGGATCGCGGACGAGGGCGGTGCGCGCAAGCTGTTCGTCGGCGACCGTCCGCTGACCGGGGCGCCGCTGCACGTGAGGGCCGTCCTGGACATCGGCGAGGACGACGTCCTCTTCTCCGCGAGCGGCAGGGATCTGCACGACATCGGCGTCTACCGCGCCTGGTTCCGCGGCAGCGGTGACCAGGGCGGCTGGGAGCGGGTGGGCGAACGCCCGTACCCGACGGTGTCGTCCGCGGTGCGCGGCGGTGCGCTGACCGTGCTGTCGCAGGCGTCGCTGGAGCGGCCCGGCACCCAGGTGGAGGTGGTGCGGCTGGATCCCGACGGCGGGGAGAAGACGCTCGCCACGATCGGTTCGTACGCCGAGGAGCCGTCCCTGACCGCCCGCCCCCACCTGGTGCTGGCCGGCGAGCGGGAGATTCCGTGTGCGGTGCTGCTGCCCGGCGGCTATCAGGAGGGCGACGGTCCGCTGCCGGTGCTGCTGGACCCGTACGGCGGTCCGCACGGCCAGCGGGTGGTCGCCGCGCACCATGCCCATCTGACCTCCCAGTGGTTCGCCGACCAGGGGTTCGCGGTGATCGTCGCGGACGGCCGGGGGACCCCGGGCCGCTCCCCCGCATGGGAGAAGGCGATCTCCCGGCGCATTGCGGAGTGCGCGCTGGACGACCAGGTCCATGCCCTCCAGGCGCTGGCCGGTTCCTTTCCCCTTGACCTGGAGCGGGTGGCCATCCGCGGCTGGTCCTTCGGCGGTTATCTCGCCGGGCTCGCCGCGCTGCGCCGCCCCGATGTCTTCCACGCGGCGGTGGTGGGCGCGCCGGTGACCGACCTGCGGCTGTACGACACCCACTATCAGGAGCGCTACCTCGGTCATCCGGACGAGGAACCGGCGGTCTATGCGGAGAACTCGCTGATCACGGACGAGGGGCTGTCCGGAGCGGTGGAGCCGCACCGCCCGATGCTGATCGTGCACGGGCTCGCGGACGACAACGTGGTCGTGGCTCATTCGCTGCGGCTGTCCTCGGCGCTGCTGGCGGCGGGCCGTCCGCACGAGGTGCTGCCGCTGTCCGGAGTGACCCATATGGCGTCACAGGACCAGGTGGCCGAAAACCTGCTGCTGCTCCAAGTCGACTTCCTCAAGCGGTCGCTGGGAATGCCGTCCTGACCACGGGAATACCCTCCACCCCTGCCCCGTTGTGGCTCCGCAGGGGCACCCGCACCCCCTACGGGATCTGTTCGCCCGCCCCCTGAGACCCCCGCCCCTCGGCCCGTCTCACCAGCCGGGCGGGAGCGTGGACGGCGGGGGCGGGGCGTGCGGCGGCCGCGCCTCGCCCGGGGCGGCGCCGTACGCCAGCACCTCGTCCGCGTCCGGGGCGGCCGCCGGGACACCGGGCCGGCCCGCCGCGATCACCGCGGCCAGCCCGGTGGCCGCCACGAAGGCCGCGGTGCCCACCTCCAGCTGAGCCCGGACGGGCAGCGCGGCGAGGCGGCCCAACTCCCCGGTGCGCAGGACGAAGACGAGTGCCACGGCACCGTGCACCGACAGCAGGGACGCGGCGGTCAGCGCCGCCGGCCTGGCCCAGGCCGCCCGGCGCAGCGCGGCGGCCGCGGCCGCCAGGGCCGACAGCGCGAGCGCCAGCGCCTGCCAGTGCACCGGGGGCTGCAACAGCGCGCGGAAGACGGAGGCGTCGCCGAGCAGCCCCTTGCCGTAGATGTCCCCGCCGAGCTGCTCCCACCAGCGGATCTCCCAGCAGGTGACGGCGAGTCCGGCGGCTCCCAGGAGGACGGCGACGGTGACGGCCGGCCCCTTGAACGGCCTGCCGGGCGCCCCGGGTGCCACTCCCTGCGGCACCGCACGGACCACTCCGTACGCCGAGGACGCCGGCTCCGGCAGCCCGCGCGCACCGTGCCCCGCGGGCCCGTGCGGCCGCCGCCCCGCCGCGCTCACCACGATCAGCGCGACCGCCAGGGCGAGTTGGGTCAGGGCGGTCAGCCGCGCCCGCGCCGTGAGACCGCTGTCCAGCCCCTGGAGCCAGCCCGCGCCCAGCATCCACACCAGCGGGGTCCGCAGCAGTGCGGTGGCGGTCGCCAGGGAGAGCAGGGCGCCCGTGACCACGGACGAGGGGACGGTGGTGCGCAGAGCGGTGACCGCGGCGAGGAGCGCGCCGAGCACCAGCAGCGGGTCGAGCGCCGAGGTGGCCCAGGCGGTGAACTCCCTTGGCCGGGACGTCTCTCCGAGCCAGGACCACCACACATCCGCGCCGTGCTGGGCGATGGTCAGGTCCCGGATGATCCAGCCGGCACTGAGCAGCGCGAGCAGCAGGCAGACCAGCGCGCCGAGACCGCGCGCACCGCGGGTGAGAACGCTGTCCCGCACTGTGGACACGGCTCGCCCCCCGTCCGTGTCGAAGTACCCGATTCGTTCACGGCACCCCGCACAGGAGGTGCCCACGGCAGGTCTACTGCAGTCCCGGCCCGGGGACAACAGACCCGGACGGGGCGACGGACGAAACACGGACAAAGCAGCAACCGGCCGGGACGCCCTCTGGCATCCCGGCCGGTCTACGGCACCCGCACGGCCGTACGTTGTTCATCATGGCGCGTCCGTATATCGGTGTTGCGACAGTGAAGTTGCCTTCATGTTAAAGAAGTTAGTGACGATATGTCTCCCATGACGCATATCGCGACCCCCTGTCAAGCACGCCTGGGCGTCGATCTGCGCAATCTTCGCTCAAGAAGTAGACGACCTGTTCACGAGCACACCCGATCCCCTTGACTCCGCCATAAATCACTTGCGACAGTCCGCTCATCCAGCGGTACGACCAGGTGCCGCTTCACGTTCCAAGAGAACTCGGCGCGGGGGCACTTCGCGATGACTAGTCCATCCCAGACCGCGGCAACCAAGTCCGACACCCCAGGACTTGATTCCAAGGGTCTGAAGAAGACGAAGGACGGCAAGGACGGTGAGCTCGTTGGCCGTTCCCCCGGCCAACTGATGTGGCGGCGCTTCAAGCGCGACCGCACCGGCGTCATCTGCGCTGTCGTGGTGCTGGGTTTCTTCGTCGTGGCCGCGCTCGCCCCGGTGATCGCCAAGCTGTACGGCAAGAATCCCTACACCTTCTACGGCAACGAGGACCCGAGTCTCTTCGACGAGTTCGGCTACCCGATGGGGGCCAACGGCGGTATCTCCGCCGACTTCTGGTTCGGCATCGAACCCGCGCTCGGCCGCGATCTGTTCACGTCCCTGCTCTACGGCATGCGTACGTCCCTGGGCATCTCGGTGGCGGTGACCATCCTGGTCGTCATCACCGGCACCCTCCTGGGCATCACGGCCGGCTATCTGGGCGGCCGGACCGACTACTGGCTCGGCCGGGTCATCGACTTCCTGCTCGCCTTCCCCAGCCAGCTGACCTTCGTGGCCTTCATGCCCGTGGTCGTCGCGTTCTTCATCCCGCCGGGCGACGAAACCCCCACCTATGTGCGCGTCGTGGCGCTCATCCTGGTGCAGTGGGCGCTGGGGTGGATGGGCCTGGCCCGGCTGCTGCGCGGTCAGGTGCTGTCCCTGCGCGAACGGGAGTTCGTCGAGGCGGCGAAGATCACCGGGGCCTCCCCCTGGCGCATCATCCGCAAGGAACTGCTGCCCAACGTGGTCACACCGATCCTGGTGCAGGCCACCTACATGCTCCCGCTGTTCGTCACGGCGGAGGCCGGCCTGTCCTTCCTGGGCGTCGGCATCATGGAACCGACCCCGGACTGGGGGCGGCTGTTCCACACGGCCGGCATGGTCTACGAGAACGACCCGACCTTCCTTCTCTTCCCCGGTGCCGCGATGGTGATCTTCGTGCTGTGCTTCAACCTGCTCGGGGACTCGGTCCGGGACGCCTTCGACCCCAAGTCCGGGCGCTGATCGTCCATTTGAGGGGGCAGCTGTCACCCCTGGGCCGGGCTCGTACCGGTTGCGTCAGACAGCACATCTGGACAACAACCGACAGGCAGGTGCTTGCAACCCCATGAACGCACTATCTACGCGCAGAGCACGCGCCGTGATCGTGGCCCTGGCGGCCGGTTCACTCGCTCTCACCGGCTGCAGCAGCGGCGGCAGCAGCGGCAAGGACAAGTCCCAGACGGACAAGGACGCCGCCGCGCAGTCCAAGACCGTGGCGCTCGGCACGGCCGCCGACTCCACCGGCCCGGCCGCCGACGTCAAGGGGTCCCGCAAGGGCGGCACCATGCGTGTCTTCCAGCGTGACAGCTTCAACCACCTGGACCCGGCGCAGATGTACGTCAGCGACCTGGGCGACGTGTCCAAGCTGATCTTCCGTGGCCTGACCACGTACAAGCAGGACGACGCGGGCGAGAAGACGGTGGTCGGTGACCTCGCCACCGACGCGGGCCAGATGTCCGACGGCGGCAAGACGTGGAAGTACACGCTCAAGGACGGCATCAAGTTCGAGGACGGCAAGCCGATCACCTCGAAGGACATCCGCCACACCTTCGAGCGGATGTACGCCAAGTTCATCACCGACGGCCCCACGTACATGCAGACGTGGCTGTCGGGCTCGGGCACCTCGTACCGCAAGGCGCTGCCGGACGGTCCGTACAAGGGTGACCACCTGCCCAAGACCGTCCTGGACACCCCGGACGACAAGACCGTCATCTTCCACTTCAAGAAGCCGCAGTCGCAGGTGCCCTACGCGCTCGCCATGGCGGGCTACAGCGTCGTCCCCGAGGGCGCGAAGGACACCAAGGAGAATTACGACGTCAAGCCGGTCTGCGCCGGCCCGTACAAGTTCGCCTCCTTCAAGGAGGGCAAGGGCGCCAAGCTGGTGCGCAACACGAACTGGGACCCGAAGACGGACCCGTCGCGGCACCAGTACGTCGACGCCTTCGACATCACCTTCAACCACCAGTTCTCGGACTCCACCAAGCGCCTGATGTCCGACCAGGGCGAGGCCAAGAACGCGATCAGCTTCACCAACTCGGTGGAGCCGACGCAGACCAAGCAGGTGCTGGACAACCCCAGCGCCAGCAAGCGCCTGGTGCAGGGCTACCAGCCCTACGTCTGGCAGATGAACATGAACATGGACCGCATCAAGGACAAGAAGATCCGCGATGCGATCACCTACGCCATGCCGAACGCCCAGATCGTCCGCATCAACGGCGGCAGCTACGGCGGTGAGGTCGCCGGCGGTCTGCTCGCCCCGACTGTGGCGGGCTACAAGAAGGGCTACGACCCCTACGGCAAGCTCACGCACCCCAACGGTGAGCCGGAGAAGGCCAAGAAGCTCCTCAAGGAGGCCGGCGCCACGGGCAAGAAGCTCGTCTACGCCTACTCCAACACCGAGATCCGCCAGAAGGAAGCCGCGGTCATCGAGGACGCCCTGAACAAGGCCGGCTTCGACGTCCAGAAGAAGGAGGTCGACTCCTCCTCCTGGTACCAGCAGATGGGCAAGGTCGACAACGGCTTCGACATCTACATGACCGGCTGGGGCCAGGACTGGGCGGACGCCTCCACCGTCATCCCGCCGTCGTACGACCCCCGTCAGATCCAGGACGGCGCGGCCAACTACTCCCACATCCGCGACAAGAAGGTCAGCTCCGAGATCGACCGGATCGAGAAGATCACGGACGTCAAGAAGCAGACCACGGAGTGGCAGAAGCTGCACCAGTACATCGTGGAGAAGGTCAACCCGGCCGCCCCGGTCTTCTACACCAAGATTCTCCAGCTGCACGGCTCCAACGTGGGTGGTGCCCGCTACAACAGCGACACCAACTACCTGGACGTGAACACGGTGTTCCTCAAGAAGTAGGACGCACACAGCAGCAAGCACCGGAAGGCGGTCCGGAGAGCGCGCGGCACGGCGGAGCGCGCGCTCTCCGGGGCCTTCCCCGCCACTTCGTCACTCCCCACAGCCGCCGCCGTCCTGAGAGCAGCGAACTGCCATGCTTCCCTTCCTATTCCGCCGGATTTTCGGCGCGGTCGTCATCCTTCTCCTGTTGAGCGCCTTCACGTTCTTCGTGTTCTTCTCCACGGGCGACCCGGCCATGATGGCGTGCGGCAAGAACTGCACCGCCGACAATGTCGCCCTGATCCATCACAACCTCGGCCTCGACAAGCCCCTGCCGACGCAGTACTGGGACTTCCTCGCCGGGATCTTCACGGGCCGCGACTACACCATCGGGCACTGCGACGCCCCCTGCTTCGGCTACTCCTTCGCCACCAAGCAGGACGTCTGGACGACGATGATGGACCGGCTGCCCACCACGGCCTCGCTGGCCGTCGGCGGCGCGGTCGCGTTCCTGGTGATCGGCCTGGGTGCCGGTCTGCTGGCCGCCTGGAAGAAGGGCTCGCTGCTGGACAAGACGGTCACCGGGGCCTCCATGGTGCTCAGCTCGGTGCAGATCTACATCCTGGGGCCGATCGTCCTCGGCATCTTCGTCTACAGCGGCCTCATGGCCTCCCCCAAGTACGTGGAGCTCACCAGCAATCCGGGCGGCTGGTTCATGGGCCTGCTGCTGCCGTGGCTGGTGATGTCGACGATCTTCACCGCCCAGTACACCCGTATGGCGCGCTCGACGATGATCGAGCAGCTCCAGGAGGAGCATGTCCGCACGGCCAAGGCCAAGGGCATGCCGGCGCGCTACGTCTTCATGCGCTACGCCTGGCGCGGCTCGCTGATCCCGATCGTCACGATCCTCGGCATCGACCTGAGCTCGCTGTTCGGCGGCGCCATGATCACCGAGTACACCTTCTCGCTGGCCGGTCTGGGCCGGCTGGCGATCAACTCCGTCATCACCCTCGATCTCCCCATGATCCTGGGCGTGTTGATCTTCAGCGCCGCCCTGATCCTGGTGTTCAACATCATCGTGGATGCGACGTACGCCCTCATCGACCCGCGCGTGCGCCTGTCCTAGGAGAGCCCAAGTGACCACACTCACCAAGACCGAGGACACGCCGGTCCCGACCGGATCGGACCCCTTCCTCTCCGTCCGCGACCTGCATGTGCGGTTCTCCACCGAGGACGGCATCGTCAAGGCGGTCGACGGCCTCTCCTTCGACCTGGAACGCGGGCAGACGCTCGGCATCGTCGGCGAATCGGGATCCGGCAAGTCCGTCACCAACCTCGCCATCCTGGGGCTGCACAACCCCAAGAACACCGAGCTCTCCGGCGAAATCACGCTGGAGGGCCAGGAGTTGACCGGGGCCAGGGAGAAGACCCTGGAGAAGCTCCGCGGCAACAAGATGGCCATGATCTTCCAGGACGCGCTGACCGCCCTGTCGCCGTACTACACGGTCGGCCGGCAGATCGCGGAGCCGTTCATCAAGCACACCGGCGCCAGCAAGCGCGAGGGCCGGCAGCGCGCCATCGAGATGCTGACCAAGGTCGGTATCCCGCAGCCCAGCCTGCGGGTGGACGACTATCCACACCAGTTCTCCGGCGGTATGCGCCAGCGCGCGATGATCGCCATGTCGCTGGTCTGCAACCCCGAGCTGCTGATCGCCGACGAGCCGACCACCGCCCTGGACGTCACCGTCCAGGCGCAGATCCTCGACCTCCTCAAGGACCTCCAGCAGGAGTTCGGCTCCGCCATCATCCTGATCACCCACGACCTCGGCGTGGTCGCCAACACCGCGGACGACCTGCTGGTGATGTATGCGGGCCGCGCCGTGGAGCGGGGCTCCGTCAAGGAGATCCTCACCCAGCCCCAGCACCCGTACACCTGGGGCCTGCTGAGCTCGATGCCCCGGCTCTCCTCGGACGTCCACGAGGAGCTGCACCCGATCCCCGGGGCGCCGCCGAGCCTGCTCACCCCGCCCTCCGGCTGCGGCTTCCACCCGCGCTGCGGCTTCACCGGCGAGGTCGGCGGTGCCCGCTGCACCGACGAGCGCCCGCTGCTGGAGCTGGGGCGCGCGGCCGCGTGCCATCTGAGCGCCGAGCAGAAGCAGACCTTGTTCACCGAGCAGATCAAGCCCCGGCTGGGCTAGGGAGCTATCACCATGGCAGAGAACGTCACCCTCCCGGCGCCCCGTGACGCCGCGCCCGCCCCGGGCGAGCCGCTGCTGACCGCCGAGGGACTCACCAAGCACTTCCCGATCCACGGCGGCTTCCCGTTCAAGCGGAAGGTCGGCGCGGTCCAGGCGGTCGACGGCGTCGACCTGACCGTGCACGCCGGCGAGAGCTTCGGTCTGGTCGGTGAGTCGGGCTGCGGCAAGTCCACCACCGGCCGGCTGCTCACCCGGCTCATGGAGCCGACCTCCGGCAAGATCACGTACGCGGGCCGGGACATCACCCGCGCGGGCCGCAAGGAACTGGCGCCGATCCGTTCCGAGATCCAGATGATCTTCCAGGACCCGTATGCCTCGCTGAACCCGCGGCAGACGGTCGGCACCATCATCGGCGGTCCGATGGAGATCAACGGGATCAACCCGCCCGGCGGCCGGGAGAAGCGGATCCGTGAGCTCCTGGAGACCGTGGGTCTCAACCCGGAGCACTACAACCGCTTCCCGCACGAGTTCTCCGGCGGTCAGCGGCAGCGCATCGGCGTGGCCCGCGCGCTCGCCCTGGAACCGAAGCTGATCGTCGCGGACGAGCCGGTCTCCGCGCTCGACGTCTCCATCCAGGCGCAGGTCGTCAACCTGCTCCAGAAGCTCCAGCGTGAGCTGGGCATCGCGTTCCTGTTCATCGCCCACGACCTGGCGATCGTGCGGCACTTCAGCGAGCGGGTCGCGGTGATGTACCTCGGCAAGATCGTCGAGGTGGGGACCCGCGACGAGATCTACCACCGGCCGCGCCACCCCTACACCCATGCGCTGCTCTCGGCGGTGCCGGAGGCCAAGCTGGTGGAGAGCGAGGAGGAGGACCGCGAGCGCATCCGCCTCGCCGGTGACGTCCCCTCCCCCGTCAACCCGCCCTCCGGCTGCCGGTTCCGTACGCGCTGCTGGAAGGCGCAGGACAAGTGCGCCACCGAGGAGCCGCCGCTCGTCCGGATCGGCGGGAACGAGGCCGGCCACCTCACCGCCTGCCACTTCCCCGAGGAGCCGACGACCGCGGCCCGTGGCGAGGACATCATCCTCGACCCGGCGCTGGCCGCGATCGAGGAGGCCGCGGAGACCGAGGACACCGGCAAGACCGCGTAGCCCCGGGTACCGCCACCGCGCGGAGCCGGAGCCCGCTTCCCCTAGGGGAGGCGGGCTCCGGCGTATGCGCCCCGGGTGCCACGTGCCGGCTGCCCGGCCACCGCTCCGTACGGCTACTCGCTCGGCACCACGTGCCGCTCCTCCGCGAAATGACAGGCCGAGGCATGCCCGGCCGGGCCCGCCGTCTCCCGGAACTCCCTGGGGACGTCCAGCGGCGGTACGACGTCGGCGCACAGCTGCTGGGCCTTCCAACAGCGGGTGCGGAAGCGGCAGCCGGAGGGCGGGTTCGCCGGGGAGGGCACATCGCCCGCCAGCAGGATGCGGTCACGACGGGTGCGGGCCTCCGGGTCGGGGACCGGCACGGCGGACAGCAGGGCCTGGGTGTACGGGTGCGTGGGGTGCTCGTAGATCTGCTCGTCGGTACCGGTCTCGGCCAGCCGGCCCAGGTACATCACCGCGATGCGGTCGGAGATGTGCCGTACGACGGACAGATCGTGGGCGATGAAGACGTACGACAGCTCGAACTCCTGCTGCAACTGCTCCAGCAGATTGACCACTTGGGCCTGGACGGAGACATCCAGCGCGGAGACCGGCTCATCGGCCACGATGATCTCCGGGCGCAGCGCAAGGCCGCGGGCGATACCGATGCGCTGGCGCTGGCCGCCGGAGAACTGGTGCGGATAGCGGTGGATGAACTCCGGGTTGAGCCCGACCACCTCCAGGAGTTCCTGGACCTTCTGGCGGCGGTCCCCCTTGGGGGCCACCTCGGGGTGGATCTCGTAGGGCTCGCCGATGATGTCGCCGACGGTCATCCGGGGGTTCAGGGAGGTGTAGGGGTCCTGGAACACCATCTGGATGTTGCGCCGTACGGCTTTCAGGGCGCGGGCGGAGAGGGTGCTGATGTCCTCGCCCCGGTAACGGATCTGACCGGCCGTCGGCCGTTCGAGGCCCACCAGCAGCTTGGCGACGGTGGACTTGCCGCAGCCCGATTCGCCGACGATGCCGAGCGTCTCGCCCTGGTGGAGGTCGAAGGAGACCCCGTCGACGGCCTTGACCGCCCCGACCTGCTTCCTGAAGAGCACCCCCCGGGTGAGCGGGAAGTGTTTGACGAGGTCGCGGACCTCCAGGATCGGGGTCCCCTCGCCGGCCGCCTGGCCGCCGCCGTCACCGTGCGCCATCGAGGGTCTCCTTCCAGAAGTGGCAGGCGCTGGCGCGGCCGGGTCCGGCCTCGTACAGCGGTGGCGGATCAGTGCGGCAGATGTCCTGGGCCAGCGGACAGCGCGGGTGGAAGGGGCAACCGGGCGGAATGGCCGTCAGGTTGGGCGGCAGGCCCTTGATCGCGTACAGCCTCCGGCCCTTGCGGTCCAGCCGCGGGATGGAGTCCAGCAGCCCGCGGGTGTACGGGTGGGCGGGCGCCCGGTAGAGCTGGTGGACGGGGGCGGTCTCGACGATCCGGCCGGCGTACATCACCGCGATCGTGTCGGCGACGTCCGCGACCACGCCCAGGTCATGGGTGATCAGGATCAGCCCCATGGTCAGCTCGCGCTGGAGCTCGGCCAGCAGATCCATCACCTGTGCCTGCACGGTGACGTCCAGCGCCGTGGTCGGCTCGTCCGCGATGATCAGGTCCGGGCCGAGGGCCAGCGCCATCGCGATCATGATCCGCTGGCGCATCCCGCCGGAGAACTGGTGCGGATAGTCGCCCACCCGCTCCCTGGCCGCGGGGATACCGACCCGCTCCATCAGCTCCACCGCTCGGCCGCGGGCCTCCTTACGGGACATCCCCTCGTGGACCTCGAACATCTCCCCGAGCTGGGCGCCGACGCTGAGGACCGGATTCAGCGCGGACAGCGCGTCCTGGAAGATCATCGCCATCTTCGCGCCGCGGACCCTGCGCCGTTCGTCCCTGCGCAGGGTGAGCAGATCGCGCCCCTGGAAGACGATCTCGCCGCCGGTGACGAACCCCGGCGGCGAGTCGAGGATGCCCATCACGGCCTGGGCGGTGACGGACTTGCCGGAGCCCGACTCTCCGAGCACCGCCAGCGTCTGACCGGGCGCCACCCGGTAGCTGACGCCGTTGACGGCCTTGGCCACGCCGTCCCGGGTACGGAACTCGACCCGCAGGTCCCGCACGTCGAGCAGGGCCGTACCGGCGCCCGTGGACCCTGCGTCCTCGTTCGTCATCTTCCGGCTCCTCAGCGCAGCTTGGGGTCGAGGGCGTCGCGCACCGCGTCGCCGAGCAAGATGAACGCCAGCACCGTGATGCTCAGCGCTCCCGCGGGCCACAGCAGCATGTGCGGCGCGCTGCGGATGTAGGTGGAGGCCGTGGAGATGTCGATGCCCCAGGAGATGGTGGGCGGCTTCAGGCCCGCGCCCAGGTACGAGAGCGTCGCCTCCAGCGCGATGAAGGTGCCGAGCGCGATGGTGGCGACGACGATGACCGGCGCGACGGCGTTCGGCGCGATATGGCGCAGCAGCAGCCGTCCGTTGCCCGCGCCCAGCGCCCGCGCGGCCTGGACGTAGTCGTTCTGTTTGGCGGTGACGACGGAGCCGCGGGCGATACGGGAGACCTGCGGCCAGCCGAGCAGCACGATGAAGCCGACCACCGGCCAGACCGTGGTGCCGGTGACCATGGAGAGGAACACCAGACCGCCGAGGATCACCGGGATGCCGAAGAAGATGTCGGCGAGCCGGGAGAGCAGGGTGTCGCCCCAGCCGCCGAAGAACCCGGCCAGTCCGCCCAGCAGACTGCCGAGCAGCGCCGCGCCGGTCGTGGCGCAGACGCCGACGGTGATGGAGGCGCGGGCGCCGTAGACGACCCGGGTGTAGACGTCCCGGCCCTGGGTGTCGAAGCCGAAGGGGTGGCCGGGCTGGGAGCCCTGCTGCGCCTTGGCGAGGTCGGCGCGGTAGGGGTTGCCGGTGGCGATCAGCTGCGGCCAGATCGCGATGATCACCAGAAAGACGATGACCAGCGCGGAGATCACGAAGACGGGGTTGCGGCACAGGTCGTGCCAGGCGTCGCTCCACAGGCTGCGGGGTTTGCCGGCGGGGACCCCGCCGGGCGGCCCGGCGCCGGGCGGGGCCGCACCGGGCCGCCGTTCCAGCGACTCCGCCTCGCCGATGGCCAGCGCGGCGGACCCGCCGTCGCCGTGGCCGATGGCTTCCTTGGGGACGTAGGGCTCAGGCATAGCGGATCCTCGGGTCGAGGACGGCGTACAGCAGGTCGACGAGGAGGTTCGCGAGGAGGAACACCAGCACCAGGATCGTCACGAAGCCCACGACGGTCGGCGAGTTCTGCCGCAGGATGCCCTGGTAGAGCTGGTATCCGACGCCGTGGATGTTGAAGATGCGCTCGGTGACGATCGCGCCGCCCATCAGGGCGCCGATGTCCGTGCCGATGAAGGTGACGACCGGGATCAGCGAATTGCGCAGCAGATGGCGGGTGATGACGCGGTGCCGGGGCAGGCCCTTGGCGAGCGCCGTACGGACGTAGTCGGCGCGGGCGTTCTCCGCGATCGAGGTCCGGGTCAGCCGGGTCACATAGGCGAGCGAGACCAGCGCCAGCACCAGCCCCGGCAGCAGGAGTTCGTTCAGCGGCGCCTCGGGGGCGACGGACGGCGCGGCCCAGGCCCACTGCACCCCGAACAGGAACTGCAGCAGATAACCGCTGACGAAGGTCGGGATGGACACCACGACGAGGGTGAGGACCAGCACCGTGGTGTCGATGTCCCGGCCGCGCCGCAGCCCGCTGAACACCCCCAGCACAATGCCCACCAGCATCTCGATCACGATGGCGACGAGGGTCAGCCGCAGCGTGACGGGAAAGGCGGAGGCCATCAGCTCGGTGACCGACTGGCCGTTGAACGCGGTGCCGAAATTCCCCTGGAAGATCTGCCCCATGTAGTGCAGATACTGCTTCCACAGCGGCTCATCGAGGTAGAGGTCGCGGCGGATCTGGGCAGCCGTGGCGGGGTCGGGTGCCCTTTCGCCGAACATCGCGGCCACGGGGTCGCCGAGTGCGTACACCATGAAGAAGATGAGGAAGGTGCTGCCGATGAACACCGGGATCATCTGGAGCAGCCGCCGGATCACATAGCGGCCCATGAAGCACCGACCTCCCTCGCCCGACGGCCAGTTGGCACGGTCAGTTGACCTTGATCTCGTTGTAGACCGGCACGCTGAACGGATTCAGTGAGACATTGCTGATCCGGTCCGCATAGCCGCCGCTGCCGTTCTGGTACCAGAGCGGAATGGCCGGCATCTGGGTGGCGAGGATCTTCTCCGCGTCCTGGAAGGTCCGGACGGCCTTCTGCGGGTCGGTGTCCGCGTTCGCCTCGTTCACCATCTTGTCGAAGGAGGCATTGCTGAACTTGCCGTCGTTGGAGGAGGCGTTGGTGTAGTACAGCGGCTGCAGAAAGTTCTGGATCAGTGGATAGTCCATCTGCCAGCCGGCCCGGAACGGCCCGCTCATCTGCTTGGCCGTGATCTTGTTCCGGAAGTCGGCGAACGTGCCGACCGGGGCCCCGACGCACGCCTGGTCGTCTCCCAGCGACTTGTTGATGCTGTTGCAGAGAGCGTCGATCCAGTCCTTGTGGGAGCCCGTATCGGCGTTGTAGGTGAGGGCGATTCTGCCGCCGGGGAGTCCGCCGCCCTCCTTGATCAGCTGCTTTGCCTTCGCCGGGTTGAACTCACAGGCCTCGCCGCACAGCCCGGCCTTGTAGCCCCCCTCCGCCCCCAGCACCGGCGAGGTCCAGTCCGTGGCGGGCGTCCGGGTCTTGTGGAAGATCTCCCGGGTGATCTGGTCCCGGTCGATCGCCATCGACAGGCCGCGGCGCACTTTCTCCGTACCCGGCCGCGACCACCGTTTGTCGTACATGGGAAAGGTGAGGGTCTGGATGATTCCGGCGGGCTGATTGATGTAGCGGCCGCCCAGATCCGCCTGCACGTTCTTGAGCTGTGCGGCCGGCACATCATCGACCAGATCGAGGTTGCCCGCCTGCAGATCGGTATAGGCGGTGTTGCCGTCCGTATAGACCCGCAGATCGATACCGCCGTTACGCGCCGGATCGTCCCCCGGATAGGCGTCCCACTTCCGCATCCGCAGCACCGACCCCTTTTCGTAGGAGTCCACGGTGTACGGGCCGTTCCCGACCGGCTTCTGGATCCAGGCGTCGTGATCCCGGAAGAACACCTGCGGCAGCGGCATGAAGGCCGAATAGCCCAGCGTGTCCGGCCAGCTGGAGAACTTCTGGTTGAGCTTGACGGTAAAGGTCCTGTCGTCCTTCACCACCAGCCCCGACAGGGTCTTGGCCTGCGGGCTCCCCCCGTCCGGATGCACCTGCGCAAAGCCGTCGATGTACTGGAAGAACGGTGCGTTCTTCTGCTTGTTGCTCAGCAGCGCGCCGTAATTCCAGGCATCCACGAAGGACTTGGCGGTGACCTTCTCTCCGTTGCTGAAGGTCCAGCCGCTCTTCAAGGTCACCGTGAAATTCTGCGAGTCCTTCGTCTCGATCCGCTCCGCGATCACATTCTCCGCGGCGCCCGTCTTCGGGTTGTAGCGCTTGAGCCCCCGGAACAGCATTTCCAGAACCTTGCCGCCCTGGACCTCATTGGTGTTCGCCGGCTCCAGCGGATTCTGCGGATCCCCCCAGGAGGCGCTGACCACCGCGGAACGGCTCGCCCCGCTCCCGCCCCCGCACCCCGTGGCCACGACGGCGACGGCGACGGCGCATGCGCCCCACTTCGCACATGTGGCTCTCCGCATGACGGCTCCTCAGGTACGGGATCATGCCCAGGGCCACATAAGATCGCAAAGCGGGACGTACCGCACTTCGGCGGCGTGCGCCACTGCTCCGAAGACGGGAGAAACCCCTCGGATGCGCCACCGTCACGGAACCCGGCGGCTCCCCCGCACGGACCCGCCGCCGTGCTCCAAATACGGCAAAGGGGCGCCCCTCACGCAGAGGGGCGCCCCATCACTGCAGGCCGGAGTACCGGCGGCAGTCGTTACCGCTTGGCGCGCGACGCGGTGCGGCCGCGCTCCTTCTGGTCCAGGACGACCTTGCGGATGCGCACGGCCTCCGGGGTCACCTCGACGCACTCGTCGTCGCGGCAGAACTCCAGGGACTGCTCCAGCGACAGCTTGCGCGGCGGCACGATCGCCTCGAACGAGTCGGCCGAGGAGGAGCGCATGTTGGTGAGCTTCTTCTCCTTGGTGATGTTCACGTCCATGTCGTCGGCGCGGGAGTTCTCGCCGACGATCATGCCCTCGTACACCTCGGTGCCGGGCTCGGTGAAGAGCACACCGCGCTCCTGGAGGTTCGTCATCGCGAAGGCGGTGACGGCGCCGGAGCGGTCGGCGACCAGGGAGCCGTTGTTACGGGTGGTGAGCGTGCCGAACCACGGCTCGTGGCCCTCGTGGATCGAGTGCGCGATACCGGTGCCGCGGGTGTTGGTCAGGAACTCCGTACGGAAGCCGATCAGACCACGCGACGGGACGACGAACTCCATGCGGACCCAGCCGGAGCCGTGGTTGGACATGTTGTCCATCCGGCCCTTGCGGACGCCCATGAGCTGGGTGACGGCGCCCATGTGCTCCTCGGGCACGTCGATGGTCATGCGCTCGACGGGCTCGAACGTCTTGCCGTCGACCTCCTTGGTGACCACCTGCGGCTTGCCGATGGTCATCTCGAAGCCCTCGCGGCGCATCTGCTCGACCAGGATGGCCAGCGCCAGCTCACCGCGGCCCTGCACCTCCCAGGCGTCGGGACGCTCGGTCTCCAGGACGCGCAGCGAGACGTTACCGATCAGCTCGCGCTCCAGGCGGTCCTTGACCTGGCGGGCGGTGACCTTGCGGTCCTTGACCGCGGCCTTGGCGTCCGCGCCCTTACCGGTGCCGCCCCGGCCGACCAGCGGCGAGGTGTTGGTACCGATGGTCATGGAGATCGCCGGCTCGTCGACGGTGATCAGCGGCAGCGCGATCGGGTTCTCCGGGTCGGCCAGCGTCTCGCCGATCATGATGTCGGGGATACCGGCGACCGCGCAGATGTCACCCGGGCCGGCCTTCTCGGCGGGCTTGCGGGTGAGCGCCTCGGTCATCATCAGCTCGGTGATGCGGACGTTGGCGATGCTGCCGTCGCGCTTGATCCACGCGACGGACTGGCCCTTGGCCAGCTCACCCTGCTCGACACGGAGCAGCGCGATACGGCCGAGGAAGTTGTCCGCGTCCAGGTTGGTGACGTGGGCCTGGAGCGGGGCGGCCGCGTCGTACTGGGGGGCCGGGACGGTGTCCAGGAGCGTGGTGAAGAAGGGCTCCAGGTTGGTGCTGTCGGCCGGGACGGTGCCGTCCTCCGGCTTGGTCAGCGAGGCCACACCGTCACGGGCACAGGCGTAGACGATCGGGAACTCGATCTGGTCCTCGTCCGCGTCCAGGTCCAGGAACAGGTCGTAGGTCTCGTTGACGACCTCGTCGATCCGGGAGTCGGGGCGGTCGGTCTTGTTGATGCACAGGATGACCGGCATCCGCGCCGCGAGCGCCTTGCGGAGCACGAAGCGGGTCTGCGGCAGCGGGCCCTCGGAGGCGTCGACCAGCAGGACGACCGCGTCGACCATCGACAGACCGCGCTCGACCTCGCCACCGAAGTCGGCGTGGCCGGGGGTGTCGATGATGTTGATCGTGACCGGGTCCCCGCCGTCCTTGGGGTGATACTTCACCGCCGTGTTCTTGGCGAGGATCGTGATGCCCTTCTCACGCTCCAGGTCGTTGGAGTCCATCATCCGGTCGTCGAGCTTCTCGGCGGCGTGCTCGGCGAAGGAACCGGCCTGCTTGAGCATGCCGTCGACGAGGGTGGTCTTGCCGTGGTCGACGTGGGCGACGATGGCTACGTTACGAATGTCGTGACGGGTGGGCATACTGGCGGCGCTTCTCCCGGAATCGTGGGTGGCGACGCGTCCATTCGGTACGCGCGCCCGCCGGGCATAACGAAGCCACGGCCTCACCCCATCGTACGGGGCCGCGGCAGCAATGGCCGCCGCGGCCCGTACATATGCGCTATGACCTGCAGTTTCTTACCATTTATTCGCCCTGACTCCACCCTTAGTTCTGGTAGCCGATGTCCTGGAAGCGGGGCGTGGCGAAGCCGAAGGCGCCGACGTTGGCCAGCGACTTCTTCGTCGCCACCAGCTCGGGCCGCTGGTAGAGGGGGATCGACCCGGCGGCCGCCCAGATCCGGGCGTCGGCCTGCGCCACCAGCGTGTGCGCGGCGCCCTCGTCCAGCTCGGAGGCGGCCTGGTCGAAGAGCTGGTCGATGTGGTCGGTGCCGACCCGGGTGTAGTTCTGCTCGACGGTCAGCGAGCCGTCCGGCGCGGGCTGCGGCTTGGCGTAGATCGGCCGGGCGTCGGTCGCCGGGTAGGCGCTGCCGGGCCAGGAGTACAGCGCCAGGTCGTAGTCACCGCCGGCGATGTGGTCCTGGAAGTAGCTGGCGTCGGAGACCCGCTGCAGGGAGGTCTGCACGCCGATCTTGCCCAGCATCGAGGCGATCCGCCGTCCGACGGTGCGCAGCTGCTCGGAGCCGGCGCCGTCGGGGAGCACGAAGCGCAGGGTGAGCGGCTTGCCGTTCTTCTTCACGGCGGCGACCCGGGACGTCTTGCCGTCGGCGGGCTGCGGTGCGGCCGCCGCGTCGGCGGCCCGTTCGACGGCGGCGTGCCGGGCGCCCGGGTGCCCGCCGGACCCCGGCAGCTGCGGGCCCTGTCCGGTCTCGATCAGCTCGGCGGCGCCGAGCGCCTCCGCCGCCCGCATCTTGTACCGCCTGTACTTGGCGTACGCCGCGGACCCGGTGTCGCCGTCCGCGTCGGCCTTCTCACTGGCGGCCGCCTGCTTGTAGAACGAGGCGCTCTGCCGCAGCAGGGCGGACTGCTGGACCTCCGAGCCGACCGCACCGGTGAAGGACAGCGGGGCCTCGGCGGCGGCGGGCCGGTCGCCCCGGCCCGGCGCACCGGCGTGGCCGGCGCGGGCGGGGTTGCGGTCGTCGGAGTCGCCGTCCGGCCTGCCCTCATCGGACTCGTCGGACTCATCGGACCCGTCGTCGTACCGGTCACCGGCGTACCGCTCGTCCGACGGCTCGTCGCCGTCCTCGTCCGGGTATCCGCCGGGCGCCGGTGCGCCCGCCTTCTCGCCGGCCTGCTGGTGGTCGGCGCCGTCGCTCTTCCAGCCGGCGTCCGCGAGCAGCGCCTTGGCCGCCCCGGCGTCCTGGTCGCCGAGGGCGTCACTGTGGTCCGCGTAGCCGTACTGCCCGGCCATCAGCAGATGGCTGCCGAGCGGCTTGGACGGCAGGTCGAGCGGCTTGAGGACGGTGTCCGCGAGCGCCTGCCGGTCGAGGGCCCGGGCCACCGCCCGGCGCACCCGGTCGTCGGCCAGCGGCCCGCTGCTGCCGTTGAGGGCGAGCTGGGTGTAGGCGGGCTCCAGCGCCTTGCGGATGGTGTAGCCGCGCAGTGCGGAGGTCTCCGCGGCGGCGGCCTTGGCGCCGGCCCGTTTCCCGTTGCTCTGCGGGCCCGCGTTGCCCTCGGCGGGCGTCCTGGGCGAGCCGGAGGAGGCCGGGCGCCGCGCGGAGGCGACCCGCTTCGCGGCGATCTGGTCGACCGCGGCGACATCGACGCTCCCCTCGGCCAGCGCCGCGGCCCGCTTGTCGCCGGGCAGTGACTGCAGCACGATCCGCTTGAGCTTGGCGGGCTCGCCCCACCACCTCGGGTTACGGACGAGGACGACGCGCCCCTCCTTGGTGTCCCGCTTCTGGACGAGGAACGGGCCGGCGCCGACCTTGAGCTGCTCGCGTGCGCCCTCGTTGAAGGCGTTGGCGCTGCCCATCACGTTCTTGGGGTAGAGCGGTGTGAACAGGGACCGCCAGTCGGCGTAGGGCCGGGCGAAGGTGACCTTGACCTCATGGGCGTTCGCGCCCTGCTCGACCTTGCCGATCCGGTCGTAGCCGGCGTTGCGGGCCGTCCAGTAGGCGTTGTCCTTGCCGCGCAGCGCCGTCCACTGGGCGACGAAGTCGGCGGCGGTGATCGCCGTGCCGTTGCTCCACCGCGCCTTGGGGTTGATCTTGTACGTGACGACCTGCTTGGGGTCACGGGTGCTGATGTCCGCGGCGTCGAGGTAGTCGGCGTTGCGCTGCGGTCTGCCGCTCGCGTCGATGGTGAACATGCTGGGCAGCACCGCGCCGGCGATCCGCGCGGTGGTCGCGTCGGCGTCGGACTGGAAGGCGTTGAGGGTGCCGGGCATCGCATCGACGGCCCAGCGCAGGGTGCCGCCGTTCTTCAGCGCGCTGCGGGGTGCCGGGGCGATGTCCTGGGACGCCGCGACGGACGCCTCCCGGGCGTCTTCGCTGCATCCGGCCAGGGCAGGCAGCGGGAGCAGCACCCCCGCCGCGATGAGCGCGGCACAGCGGCGTCTGCGGCACACCGCGCGGCGGCCTGCGGGGTGGTCGTGGTCGGTCATGACGGTTCCCTCCGGGCTCGCCCGCGCCGCGCCGAGCACCGCCTGGGGCCTGACCGGCGCACCACGTTCGGCCGACTTTGCGGCTCATCACATCTATGGCCCCCCTACTGAAAGCGACCGCGCCCGGACCGGCAGCCCGACACGGCGGCCACCGCGCCAAGGCCACCCGCCCGGCCCAACACCCGTGCCCCCGGGGCGGTCACGGCGGGGTGCACGGGGGTGCGGGCAGCCCGCCGTCCCGCCCCCTCCCGCATCAGCGTTCGACCTACGCCGGGGCGCATGGTTGCCGAAACGCACCGGTTCGAGTCGTAATCACGCTGGACCCCTTCCCAACGCCTACTGTGACGCGCGACACTCTCGGGCGCATGAGATCGCCCACCACACCTTCAAAAGTGAGGGCACGTTATGTCCCTTCAGGACGCTATGACGGCGGTTGAGCGCAGCCTGGACGACCTGGTCCGGTCGGTGGGAAAACTGGAGACGCAGCTCGGCGCCGGCCTGGACATCCGCCGGGTGCGCACGGACACCGACCATCTGCGCGAGAGCCTGACCCTGCTGAAGCAGAGCGTCGCGGCAGGTCCCCCCGTCCACCGGAGCACGCCCGAAGTCGAGATGGTGCCGATCTCGGACGCCCCCTACAACTCCGCGCTGTGGACCGACGCCCAGGACGAGGGCCTCGGCTGCAGGAACGGCCACGCGCCCTAGGGGGAATCCCCTGGTGGAGGCCCCTTAGGGGGTGGCTTCGCCCCACTCGTTCCCCTACCCCGTTGCCGTCCCGGCGGAAAGTATCCGGCCGGAGCGCCTTTCACGGAGACCGACGTTGGCCACTGGCACCGAACCCTCATCGCAAGCGGGCGCAACCGGCGTGCACGCCTCCTCGCGCGCCGCCATCCCCGCCCGTCATCTGCGCACCGACCGCTGGTGGCTGGCGCCGGCCGGTACCGCCGCCGGGCTGCTCGCGTTCATCGTCTACTCGACCTGGCGGGCGTTCGCGAACGCCGACTACTACGCCGCGCCCTATGTCTCACCGTTCTACTCGCCGTGTCTGGCGGAGAACTGCCACACCATGCGCGGCGGCCCCAACTGGGAGATCTTCGGCAGCTGGTGGGGCCTGTCCCCCGCCCTGCTGATCCTGATCTTCCCGCTGGGCTTCCGGCTGACCTGCTACTACTACCGCAAGGCCTACTACCGCGGCTTCTGGGCCTCACCGCCGGCCTGCGCGGTCGCCGAGCCGCACAAGAAGTACACCGGCGAGACCCGCTTCCCGCTGATCCTGCAGAACATCCACCGCTACTTCTTCTACTTCGCGATCCTGGTCGCCGGCGTACTGACCTACGACACCGCACTGACCTTCCGTGACGAGAACTACGCCTGGGGCCACATGGGCCTGGGCACCCTGGTCTTCCTCGTCAACATCGTGCTGATCTGGGCGTACACCCTCTCCTGTCACTCCTGCCGGCACATCGTCGGCGGCCGGCTGCGGCACTTCTCCAAGCACCCGGTGCGCTACCGGCTGTGGGGCTGGGTCGGCAGGCTCAACGAGCGGCACATGCTGCTCGCCTGGGCCTCGCTGATCAGCGTGGCCGTCGCGGACTTCTATGTCTTCCTGCTGGCCAGCGGGGCGTTCGAGGACCCCCGCTTCTTCTGACGACAGCATCTCCTAAGGAAAGGTGTGCCCTCTGATGGCGCATGTGGACCGGCAGGCATGGGACGTGGTCGTGGTGGGCGCCGGCGGCGCCGGACTGCGGGCCGCGATCGAGGCCCGCGAAGCCGGTATGCGGACGGCCGTGATCTGCAAGTCCCTGTTCGGCAAGGCCCATACGGTGATGGCCGAGGGCGGTATCGCGGCCAGCATGGGCAACGCCAACGAGCATGACAACTGGCAGGTCCACTTCCGGGACACCATGCGCGGCGGCAAGTTCCTCAACCAGTGGCGGATGGCCGAGCTGCACGCCCGGGAGGCGCCCGACCGGGTGTGGGAGCTGGAGACCTGGGGCGCGCTCTTCGACCGCACCGCGGACGGCCGGATCTCGCAGCGCAACTTCGGCGGCCATGAGTACCCGCGTCTCGCCCATGTCGGCGACCGTACGGGCCTGGAGCTGATCCGCACCCTCCAGCAGAAGATCGTCTCGCTGCAGCAGGAGGACGAGAAGGAATTCGGCGCGTACGACGCCCGGTTGAAGGTCTTCCAGGAGTGCACGGTCACCCGCGTCCTCAAGACAGACGGCCGGGTGTCCGGCGCCTTCTGCTACGAGCGGGAGTCCGGCCGCTTCTTCGTGCTGGAGGCGCCCGCGGTGGTGCTGGCCACCGGCGGTATCGGCAAGTCCTTCAAGGTGACCTCGAACTCCTGGGAGTACACCGGCGACGGCCATGCGCTGGCGCTGCTGGCCGGGGCTCCGCTGATCAACATGGAGTTCGTGCAGTTCCACCCCACCGGCATGGTCTGGCCGCCGTCGGTGAAGGGCATCCTCGTCACCGAATCCGTCCGCGGCGACGGCGGGGTGCTGCGCAACAGCGACGGAAAGCGCTTCATGTTCGACTACGTCCCGGACGTCTTCAAGGAGAAGTACGCGGAGACCGAGGAGGAGGGCGACCGCTGGTACGAGGATCCGGAGAGCAACCGCCGCCCGCCCGAGCTGCTGCCCCGTGACGAGGTCGCCCGCGCCATCAACGCCGAGGTCAAGGCGGGCCGCGGCTCCCCGCACGGTGGTGTCTATCTGGATGTCTCCACCCGGATGCCGGCCGAGGTGATCATCCGCCGGCTGCCGTCGATGCACCACCAGTTCAAGGAGCTGGCGGATGTGGACATCACCGCAGAGCCGATGGAGGTCGGCCCGACCTGTCACTACGTGATGGGCGGGGTGGATGTGGACCCCGACACCGCGGCGGCGCACGGTGTACCGGGCCTGTTCGCGGCCGGCGAGGTGGCCGGCGGGATGCACGGCTCCAACCGGCTGGGCGGCAACTCCCTCTCCGACCTGCTGGTCTTCGGCCGCCGGGCGGGGCTGCACGCGGCCGAGTACGCGGCGTCGCCGGCCGAGCGGCCGGCGCCCGATCCGCTGCAGATCGACGCGGCGGAGGCGGAGGCGCTGCGCCCGTTCAGCGCCGAGGACACCGAGGACACCGGGGAAGCCGTGGGCGGCGAACGGGTCCCGGCGGAGAATCCGTACACCCTGCACCAGGAGCTCCAGCAGGCGATGAACGACCTGGTCGGCATCATCCGCAGGGAGAGCGAGATGTTCGAGGCGCTCAAGCGGCTGGCCGATCTGCGGGTACGGGCCCGGCGGGCCGGTGTCGAAGGGCACCGGCAGTACAACCCGGGCTGGCATCTGTCGCTCGATCTGCGGAACATGCTGCTGGTCAGCGAGTGCGTGGCCCGGGCGGCGCTGGAGCGCGAGGAGAGCCGGGGCGGGCACACCCGCGACGACCATCCGGCGATGGACCGGCACTGGCGCAAGATCAATCTGGTCTGTGAACTCGCCGATCCGCAGGGCGATTCACGGGCGGCGGACCCGGCGCTGGGCCAGATCCGGCTCTCCCGCCGCGAGACCCCGCCGATCCGCCGCGATCTGCTGGAACTGTTCGAGAAGGACGAGCTGGCGAAGTATCTGACCGACGAGGAGCTGAGCCGGTGAGTCAGGCGCAGACAGAGCAGCAGTCCGGGACCTACCAGGCGCACTTCCGGGTGTGGCGGGGCGACGCGGACGCCGGTGACCTGGCGGATTTCACGGTCGAGGTGCACGAGGGCGAGGTGGTGCTGGACATCATCCACCGCCTCCAGGCGACCCAGGCGCCCGATCTCGCCGTGCGCTGGAACTGCAAGGCGGGCAAGTGCGGTTCGTGCAGCGCGGAGATCAACGGGCGGCCGCGGCTGCTGTGTATGACCCGGATGTCGGTCTTCGACCGTACGGAGACGATCACGGTCACCCCGATGCGGGCCTTCCCGGTCGTCCGTGACCTGGTCACCGATGTGTCCTTCAACTACAGCAAGGCCCGCGAGATCCCGTCGTTCGTGCCGCCCCCGGAGCTGGGGCCCGGTGAGTACCGCATGCGGCAGGAGGATGTCGGCCGCTCGCAGGAGTTCCGTAAGTGCATCGAGTGCTTCCTGTGCCAGGACACCTGCCATGTGGTGCGCGACCACGAGGAGAACAAGGCCGCGTTCGCCGGTCCGCGCTTCCTGATGCGGATCGCCGAGCTCGATATGCACCCGCTGGACGCGGCGCCGGAGTCCGGTGTCGACCGCAAGGCCGCCGCCCAGGACGAACACGGCCTGGGCTACTGCAACATCACCAAGTGCTGCACCGAGGTCTGCCCCGAGAACATCAAGATCACCGACAATGCGCTGATCCCGCTGAAGGAGCGCGCCGCGGACCGCAAGTACGACCCGCTGGTGTGGCTCGGGAACAAGATCCGGCGGAGGGGCGAGTGATCTGCCGGCGCAGCGAATGACCTGACGGGCGCCTGCGCGGGGCCGGTGCCACACCCGGCCCCCGCGGCGCCCCGCGCCCGCCCGGGTCTCAGAACAGGCTCAGCAGGGCCTCGGCCGGATCCACCGCCGTCGACTCCCCGTCGGGCAGCGCGAGTTCGAACCACACGGTCTTGCCGCGCGGGGTACGGCGGCTGCCCCAGCCCTCACTGAGCAGACCGACCAGCTGTAGTCCGCGGCCGCCCTCGTCGGTGTCGCGGGCGCGGCGGCGGCGCGGCTGGGCGAGATCGGCGTCCCAGACCTCGCAGACCAGCGAGCGGTCCAGCAGCAGGCGCAGCCGGATCTCACCGTGGCCGTGCCGCAGCGCATTGGTCACCAGCTCGCTGACCAGCAGCTCGGTGGTGTCGACCAGGTCCTGCAGGCCCCAGTCCGTGAGCTGGTCGCGGGCCAGTTCACGAGCGCGGGCGACCGAACGTGCCTCCGGTGCCAGGTTCCAGTCGCCCACCGCGTCCTTGGGCAGCCCGTGCACCCGCGCCATCAGCAGCGCGATGTCGTCCTCGCCGTGCGAGGTGTCCAGGGCGTTCAGGACGTGGTCGCAGGCGTCCTCCAACGGGCGGTCGGCGCCGGAGAGGGCCGTACGGAACGCCCGCAGGCCTTCGTCCAGCGGGTGGTGGCGGGACTCCACCAGACCGTCGGTGTAGAGCGCGAGCAGCGCGCCGTCCGGCAGCTCGACCTCGATCTCCTCGAACGGCTCCCCGCCGACCCCCAGCGGCATCCCCGGGGGGACGTCGAGCAGCAGTGCGTCCTCCCCGTCCTCGACCAGCACCGGCGGCAGATGCCCGGCGTTGGCGAACGTACAGCGCCGGGTGACCGGGTCGTAGACGGCGTAGACGCAGGTGGCGAGGTAGACCTCGGAGAGATCGGCGGTACGGGCGGAGCGGTTCGTCTCGGGTGTGCCGTCGGCGCTTCCGGACCGGCCGCGGGCGGACCGGGCGGTGGACCTGCCGTCGCCGTCGCCGCCGAGCCCGCGGGCGATCTCGTCCAGCGCCGAGAGCACCTCGGCCGGTTCCAGGTCCAGCAGCGCCAACGTGCGGACGGCGGTGCGCAGTTCACCCATGGCCACGGCGGCGCGCAGTCCGCGCCCCATGACGTCGCCGACGACCAAGGCCGTGCGGTGGCCGGGGAGTTCGATGACATCGAACCAGTCGCCGCCGACCTCGGTGGCGGTGGTGCCGGGCAGATAGCGGCAGGCGATGTCCAGGCCGGCCGCCTCCGGGTCGCCGGGCGGCAGCAGACTGCGCTGCAATATCAGCGCGCGTTCGTGCTCCCGGCGGTAGAGGCGGGCGTTGTCGATACAGACCGCGGCGCGCGCGGCCAGTTCGACGGCGAGCGCGGTGTCCCGCTCACCGAACGGCTCACTGCCCTTCGTACGGGAGAACTGCACCAGTCCGACGACCGTGTCCCTGGCGACCATCGGGACGGCGAGGGTGGAGTGCACCACCGCGCCCAGCTCCGGCCCGTCGTCGCTCTCCCGGCCCGGGATGATCTGCGCATGGGCGGTCCGCAGGGCGCTCGCGCAGGGGGAGTTGAAGGGGTAGCGGTGGACGGCGCCGACCGCGACCGGGCCCGGTGTGTCGCCGAGGACACCGGGGGTGGTGGCGAGCGGGGCGTCCGAGACGGCGCTGGCGAAGGCGACCCGGCGCAGCTCGGCGCTGCCGTCGCTCATCCCGGGCGGGGCCTCGTCACCGGACAGCAGGCCCTGGTAGAGGTCCACCGAGGCCAGATCGCAGAACTGCGGTACGGCGACGTCCAGCAGGGTGCGGGCGGTGGTCTCCAGATCGAGGGAGTTGCCTATCCGGGCGCCGGCTTCGTTGAGCAGGGCGAGGTTGCGGCGGGCGTTGGCGGCCTCGCGCTCGGCCCGGCGCCGGCCGGTCACGTCGGCGGCGAGCGCCGCGACACCTATGGGGCGGCCGCTGGCGCCGTGCAGCCGGTAGAGCGACACCGACCAGCGGCGGCGGTCCTCATCGCCGGACGCCAGACCGACCAGCTGCATCTCGGCGACCGGCTCACCGGTCTCCAGGACGCGGCGCAGCGCGGCGGTCATCCGCTCGGCCTCGGACCGCGGCAGGAAGTCGTGCGGGCCGCAGCCGCGGTACTTGCTCGCCGGGCCGCCGAAGACCGAGGCGAACCGCTCGTTGACCCGCAGCAGCTTCAGGTCCGTGCCGAACAGCGTGAAGCCCATGGGAGATTGACCGAAAACGGCCTGCGAGGCGGCGAGGTCGGTTTCGATGCCGCGCAGCGCCCGGACATCGACGACCAGACAGACCGCGGCGCGCTCCCCGTCCTCGTTGCGCGAGGGCATCACATAGATCTCGGCGAGCCCGTCCGCCGCACCGCTCGTTTCCCGGCGGTAGGGCACCAGGCCGGTCCACTCCCGGCCGTCGAGTATCTCGGACACCTTGCGGTGCCCGGTCTCGCGCAACTCCCGCGGGACGAACGCCTCCACGGGGTCCTTGCCGAGCGCGTATCGGGCGGGGATGCCGAGCATCTGCTCCGCCCGCTCGCTCCACTGCTCGATCCGCCCGTCGGGGCCGAGCGAGAAGGAGGCCACACGGATGTAGTCATAGATCGATCCGGGCCGGCTGCTCTGCCACACGGGCGGACCTTGCAGATCGCGCACGTGCGGACGGCCACCTGGGTCACCCGGGCTGTCCGCACCGCCCTGACCATCGGCCTGCGCGGGTTCTGCCCCGCCAGATGACATGTTGCTCACGAGCCCCGTCCCCTCCAGCTCATCGTGCCCGGACCGGACCAGCCCGAGTATCCAATACCCCGGCTATCCGGAACACGGTCTTCACGATCACAGCACAGTCTCGATCGCAGCCCTTCGACGAAATGTCGATGGAATGGCAACGATCAGGACTTCATCTGTCTCCTAACCAGCCACCGACAGCTCGAACCACACTGTCTTACCGCTCTTTCCGCGACGGGTCCCCCATCGTCGCGAACTGCATGCGACCAGCTGCAATCCCCGGCCTCCCTCGTCGTCGGGAGCGGCGTCGCGCTCCCGTGGCGGGTCGGGCAGCGGATCGGATACCTCGACGAGCAGCCCGTCGGAGCTGAGCAGCACCATACGGACCCCGATCGGCCCGCTGGCATGGCGCAGGGAGTTGGTGACGAGCTCGCTGACGAGTAGTACGGCCATATCGGCGGCGCCGTTCAGACCCCAGTCGTCCAGCACCCGCCGGACCACCGTGCGGGCGGTGCGCACCGCTCCGGGGTCGGCCGGAAAGCTCCATTCGGCGGTGGCGGAACCGACGGCCTTGCTGCGCCTGCGAGCGCTGCCGGATCCGGGCTCAGGGACCCCTGCCGCTGCGCTGTCGCTCACGCCGATCACATCCCAGCCCGATGGCATCCCCGTCGCCTTGTCTGCATCGATGGGGTCAATCAGGACATACCCGGTATCTGACTCCGCATATCGCCTGCAGCGGTGCACTGTGGCACAAATGAAACATATTGCCGCGGCGGAGCGGCGGACTGCCGCGGTGAACGGGCAGCCTCGGGCGACGGGGCGGAGCGGGATACGCGGGGCGTGCGGGGAGGTGCGGACTGCCCTGGGCGGGCGGTCCGGGCGCGTACGGACGAGGCGGTGCGGGGCGGAGGATGGCCCGCGGGGCGCGGCACAGGGGCGGATGGTCCGGGGCGCACAGCACCGGCGCGGAAGCACGGGTGCGGGCGGGACGGGGCAGGTGGCCCAGGCGTGGGCAGGCGGGACCTGGTGCGCGCGGGCCAGAGGTCGCCCGGTGCGGCTCGTTACCGCCGTACGCCCGTCGCTCCGGCCGGGGCCGCCAGTCGGCGCATCGCCTCGGCGACCGCCGGGCGGTCCTGGTCCAGCCAGTCGACCTGGTTCTCCTCGCCGGGCAGCAGCCAGCGCAGCTCGTCATGGTCCTGCAGGGGCCGCGGCACCCCGGACACCAGCCGGGCCGTCCACACCCGCAGGACATAGCCGGGGCGCAGCACCCACTCGCCCGGAATCCGCTCCAGGGCCGCGGCCTCGACACCCAGCTCCTCGCGCAGCTCACGCTCCAGCGCCCGCTCGGGTGTCTCGTCGTCCTCCACCTTGCCGCCGGGCAGCTCCCAGCGGCCGGCCAGCGCGGGCGGTGCGCTGCGCCGTGCGGCCAGCAGCCGCCCGCGCTCGCACACCGCTCCGCCCACCACTACGCGCACGGTCGTCATGCGCGGCAGCCTACGTCCCCCGCCTGTGTCCCGCTTCTCGCCCGCCGCCCCTCAGGTCGCCGCGCGGTCGGCCTTCTCGACCACGTAGAGCTGCTGGCGGCCGCGCGTCTCGAGCCGGTCGGCCACCCGCTCCGCCTCCGCTCGGGTGGCATACCGGCCCACGCGATAGCGGTTGCCCCCTTCGTCCTGGCGGATGACGAGCCAGGAGAGCACGGCTCCACCCTCAGTCATTGCGCCCCTCCGTCCGCCGGGTAGCGCGCCGTCACGCGCTCCTTGTCTGCTGATGCCGAAATCGCAATCCGCATATGCCCGAGCGTACGCCCGACCTTCACTCACCGGATATGGATTTACACAAAGAGGTACCGAACCGGCCACCCGCGGGCCCCGGCGTACCGGAAGCGGCCTGCGAGTGGCCGGTGGGGCCCGAGAGGCTCGGGCAGACGTACGGAACGGCGCCGGGCGGCGCTGGCGGGCTCAGGCCCCGACGGGCGCCTTGACCCCTTCGGTCTCCCCGGCCTCGTCCGCCTCACGTGCCTCGTCCTCGGCACGCATCTCGGCCTCGGCCTGGACCAGCGACGGGTTACGCCAGGAGCTGCGCACGCCCCAGTAGTAGAAGGCCAGTCCGATCGCGGCGACCAGGAGGATGTCCCAGCCCTCGGGCAGATAGCCCTTACCGCCGAAGTCCTTGCCGCCCATGTACGAGACGGAGGCCATGACCAGCAGATAGGCCACCATCCAGGCACCGGCCTTCAGATGCGGGCGCAGCGCGGCCCACGGCTTGCGGCCCTGGGTCAGCGGCTTGCCGATCTCGTACCAGGCCCAGACCGGGAGTCCGACGGCCATGATCAGGATGACCTTGCCGGTGAGCGGCCAGCGGCCCCAGTACAGGACCAGCGAGCCGAAGATCATCGCGATCGGCGCGATCAGCGGCATCGCCTTCAGCTTCACCGGGCGCCTGAGGTCCGGCGAGACACGGCGCAGCGACATCACCGCGACCGGACCCGTGATGTACGAGATGACCGTGGCCACCGAGACGATCTCGGCGAGCGAGCCCCAGCCGCGGAAGACCGCGAGGAACAGGAAGGCGATCACCAGGTTGAGCAGCAGCGCCGGGCGCGGCACACCGGTCTTCTTGTCCACCTTGCCGAAGATGCCCGGCAGATGACCGTTCTCCTGCACACCGTGGATCATGCGCGAGGTGGTGGCCGCGTAGATCATGCCGGTGCCGGACGGCGAGACAAAGGCGTCCGCGTACAGCAGCAGCGCCAGCCAGTTCAGGCCCCAGGCGATGGCGAGGTCGGCGAGCGGCGAGTTGAAGCCGAGACCGGCCCAGCCACCGCCGGCGGCCAGCTTGTCGCCGGGCACCGCCATCAGGAACGCGACCTGCAGCGCGACATAGATGACCAGCGCGATCACGATCGACCAGACGACGGCCTTCGGCAGCGACTTGCCGGGGTTACGGGCCTCGGCGGCGAGGTTCAGCGGCGACTGGAAGCCGTTGTAGGCCCAGACGATGCCGGAGACGGCGACGGCGGTGAAGACCGAGCTCCAGCCGTTGGGCGTGAAGCCGCCGTGGTGAACGATGTTGTCGGTGTCGAAGTGCGCCATCATCAGCGCGCCCGCGGTCATGGCCGGGACGAGGACCTTGAAGACCGTGATCGCGGTGTTGGTCTTCGCGAACAGCGAGATCGCGAACCAGTTGAGGAAGAAGTAGAAGATCAGCAGCACGCTGGCGAGCCCGACACCGGTGCCGGTCAGCTCCTTGCCGTCGTACAGCGCCTGCGCCCAGCCGAAGTCCCAGGAACTCATGTACTGGACGGAGGCGGTGGCCTCACCCGGGATGACCGAGACGATCGCGATCCAGTTCGCCCAGGCCGCGAGGTAGCCGGCGAGCGAGCCGTGTGAGTACTGGCCGTAGCGGACCATGCCGCCGGCCTTGGGGAACATCGAGCCGAGCTCGGTGTAGGTGAGGGCGATCGTCAGGGCGACGAGCGCTCCGATGACCCAGGCGAGGATCGCGGCCGGGCCGGCGATGGCGGCGGCCCGCTCGGCTCCGAAGAGCCAGCCGGAACCGATGATGGACCCGAGACCAGTTGCGGTCAGGGCGATGGTCCCGAGGGACCGACGGTAATTCGAGTGCGAGCCCTGCTCCGCGCTCGGTGTCTTCGTCGTGCTCACGTGCTGGTCTCCTGGTCTTCCCCCGTGCCGTGCACAAACTTCGCCATCGTAAGAGCGAATCGCACGGTCAACTTCCCCCAGCTACGCAAATCTCCCGCCCAGTTGAGGGTCTGTGAGGTATCCCACACCCCCACCAGGGCGACATTTACCGACAAGGAAGAGCAAATAGGGCATCTACCTGAGAACCAAAGGCGGGCTCGGGGCGTCTAGGCGGCACCCGCAGGGCAGCCGCGGGCGCGCCATTCACTTCACAGGCAGGTGGTAGGCGACGCGATAGCGGTCCGCGAGGGTGACGACATCGGCCGTCTCGACCGGCCGGCCGCCCGCGAAGTACGTCCGCGAGACGACCAGCACGGCATGCCCCGGCACCCCTCCCAGCGTCATGGCCTCCTCCGCCAGCGCCGGCCGCGCACCGACCTCCTCGACGACGTTGTCCACCACCACGTCGATGGCCGCCATCCGTTCGACCACCCCGCGGCCCGCCAGCGGCCCCTCCTCCGGCAGCATCACCGGCGTCCGCCCCGTCACCTCCAGGGACTCCCACGAGGTCGAGAGCATCGACGGCTCGCCCTCCGCCCGGAAGACATAGCGCGTCCGCATCACCTTGGCGCCCTGCGGGATGCGCAGCCGGGCCGCGACCACCGGACCGGCCGCCTCCTGCTCGCTGCTGGATTCCCAGGTGCCTCGCACCCGCTCGTCCGTCTGCTCCTGCCGGAAGGGCGTACAGCCACCGGCCGAGTGGAATCCGACGCGGGCGATACGGCGCGGGACGGGCTGTTCGCGCACATACGTCCCCGACCCCGAGCGGCCCTCGACCAGCCCCTCGGCCATCAGGACCTTGCGCGCCTCCAGGGCGACGGTGTCCGAGACGCCGTACTCCTCACGGATGCGCGCCTGGGAGGGAAGGCGGGTGTGCGGTGGCAGCACCCCGTCGACGATCTTCTGGCGCAGGTCGCCGGCGACGCGGAGGTACGCGGGCTGCTCACCGAAAGGCACATGCCCCTCCCAACAGCTTGACAGTCAGCAACAGCGTGGCAACCGCGCGTTGCCGACCGCAACCTTGGGCCAGATGTTCACCTGATGTGATGAATCCCAGCTCAGCACGTGTATCGAGCGAGATCGGGCTCCGGAGACCCCCGCATCCCCACCCCGCGCCACCCCACTGTTTCTCTCCACCGGGGTGGACTCCACCCATACATGTCACGATCGAAACGGGACCACGTTCGAGGAACACGTCCGAAACGGCATACCGAACACGGCACGGCACGGCACGAAGACGCCGCACCAGGAACGTGGACGCGGCGACAGGACGGGAAGGAAGGGCCCCATGTCCGCCGAACCCCAGCTCTCCCCCATGCCCAGGGACTGGCAGCGGGCCCTCGCCGTCGTCGCCCACCCGGACGACCTCGAATACGGCGCGGCGGCCGCCATCGCCGAATGGACCGCCGCCGGGCGCCAGGTCAGCTATCTCCTGGTCACCCGCGGCGAGGCCGGGATCGACGGGCTCGCACCCGCGGAGTGCGCCGCGGTCCGCGAGACCGAACAGCGGGCCGGTGCCACGCTCGTGGGCGTCCACACCGTCGAATTCCTCGACCGCCATCGCGACGGGGTCATCGAGGGCGGCCCGGCGCTGCGCCGGGATCTGGCCGCGGCCATCCGCCGCCACCGCCCGGAGCTGCTGGTCACCCTCAACCACCACGACACCTGGGGCGGCGTCCAGTGGAACAGCGCGGACCACCGGGTGGTGGGCCGGGCGGTCCTGGACGCGGCGGGTGACGCCGGCAACCGCTGGATCTTCCCCGAACTCGCCGGCGCGCAGGGCCTGGCGCCCTGGAACGGCGTGCGCTGGGTGGCCGTGGCGGCCTCCCCGTACCCCACGCACGCCGCCGAGGTCGGCCCCGGCATCGACCGCGCGGTCGACTCGCTGGCGGCCCACAGCACCTACATCAAGGGCCTGGGCGGCGCCGGCCAGGACCCCCGCGCCTATGCCCGCAGCTTCATCGAACAGACGCTGCGCAACGGCGGCGAACGCTACCGGGGCCGCCCCGCCACGCTCTTCCAGCTCTTTCCCCGCTGAGGTTCACGGCCTCCGGGGAAGCCCGCGCACGAACCCGGACACCAGCTCCGCGACCTCCGCCGGCCGTTCCAGCAGCATCGCGTGGGTCCCGTCCACCCCGGCGACGGTCACCTGCGGCCGGGTCCGCGCCAGTTCCGCCAGATCGCGTGCCAGCCCCTTCACATAGGCCGCCATCAGCGCGTCGAACCACGGTGGCACGCCCGGCACCGACGGGTTGGGGCGCAGCGCACGGGCGATCAGCAGCGGCCGTGTCACCCGCCGGTACAGCGCGAACAGATCGATGCCCGCCATCGCCTCCTGCAGCTCCAGGGCCTGCTTCCGCCCCGGCCGCAGAAAGAGCTGCCCGTCCGCCGCCTCGCTTACAGACCGTCGCACCCCGGCCTCCATCAGCTCCGCCGGAATGCCCAACTCCACCGCCATGGCCGCCTGATAGCCGATGACCGCATCCAACGCCTCGGGGGGAAAGGTCCGTCCGCCCGCCTCGTCAGCGAACTTCCTTGCCTCCGCCAGCCGTTCTCGCACAGAGGCCGCGTCCAGTCCCACGTACTGCTCCGGACGCCCCATCCCGTGCCCGTCGAGGTTCACCGCCGCCGGCACACCCCCGTCCCGCTCCAGGCAGTGCGCGGCGACCATCCCGCCCAGCGAATGCCCCACCACCACGGCGTCCGGCGCCCCGCACGCCGCCAGCACCGCCGTCACATCGCCGGCCGCCACGTCGAAGGTCCACGGCACCGCGCCGTCCCCCGACCGCCCGTGCCCGCGCAGATCCATCGCCCACACCCGGTGCCCCGCCGCCAGCAGCGGGGCGGCCTGCGCCCAGTCCTCCAGCGTCCGCCCGGCACCGTGCAGCAACAGCACCGCGGCGCCCTCCCCGCCGTGATCCCGAACGGCCAGCTCCACGCCGTCGGCCGCCACACACACCAGATCCCTGCCCGCGCTCGTCGTCATGCCTTCACGCTAGGGCCGCAAAAAAGCCCCAAGATCATCCGCGAAAAGGATGCCCCGGCCGCCCGTTCCGGGTCAGAATGGATCAACCCCCTTTTGCTGCGGGCCCTTTGCCCAGTCCGCTCACCGCCCCTGCCGGGCCAGGCAGGGGACGTGGCGGATGTCGGCCGGCACCTCCCGCCTCTCGCGTAGCCGCCTCGGGAGCACGGGCCGGGCCGCCCCGACCGGACCGGTTCTGTGGGCCGTCGGTGGCACAGCCGGCCGTACCCGCTTGCGCCTCCCGTCGCGTTCCCCCGCCACGCTGAACAATCGCCTGGCCAGGACGTACGCATACGTCGCAGCGGACTGAGGGGAACGACCGATGGACGGAGCGAGACAGCCGGATCGCAGGGCCCTGATCACCGGCGGACTGTTCGTCGCCACGGCGGCACTTGCGGGGTGCTCATCGAAGAGCGGCGCCCCGGCGACGGCCGGCACCTCGCCGCAGGCGCGGCCGACCACGCAGCCGACCACGCGGCCGACCACACCCGCGGCGGCCTTCACGCGCCTGATGGAGGGCAACGAGCGCTGGGTGAACGGGAACCTCCAGCACCCCGACCGGGATCCGAACCGGCGCGAGTTCGTGGCCCAGAAACAGGAGCCCTTCGGGTCGGTCCTCGCGTGCATCGACTCCCGGGTACCGCCGGAACTCCTCTTCGACACCGGGCTGGGAGACCTCTACGTGATGCGCACGGGCGGGGAGGCGATCGGCCCGGTGGTCACGGGTTCCGTGGAGTACGGGCCCTTGACCAGCGGCACTCCGCTCATCGTGGTCCTCGGGCATCAGCGGTGCGGCGCCGTCGAGGCGTCGTACACCTCGCTCCGTGACGGCAAACCGCTGCCCGGCAGCCTGGAGGCGATCGCCCGGGCGCTGCGGCCGGCGTACGAGCAGGCGGTCCGGGAAGGCGGTGACGACCCGGTGGAGACCATGGCCCGCGCCCAGGTCACGCTGACCGCGGCCGAACTGCGCTCCAACGAGGGCCTGGCCCCGCTCGTGAAAAAGGGCGACCTTGCCGTGGTCGGCGCCTACTACTCGCTCGACACGGGCAAGGTGGAGGTCCTGGCGGGCGCGCCGTCCTAGGCGAGGCCGCCACGGGACGGGGAAGCCGGGAGGGGGCCGGGCTCGGTGTGAGCCCGGCCCCGTCCCGGCGTGCGCGCCGGGCCTGTGCCGGGGCCCGCCGGCTCACGCGGCGAGAAGCTTCGCCCACCAGGTGATACCGCCCGCGTGGACCCGCGTACCGCACTCGGCCGCCAGGGCGGTGACGATGTCGAGCCCGCGGCCGTGCTCGTCCGCGTCGGGCTCGACCACCGGCCGCCGCTCCGCCGCCGCGGCGCCCGCGTCGGTGACCTCGACGCGCAGGGCGTGGCTCCCGTCGACGACCCGTGACAGCCGCAGCACCGCCGGCGGCAGGGCGTGGACGACCGCGTTGGTGATCAGCTCCGAGATCACGAGGAGCGCGTCCTCGGCGAGGTCCGGGGCCAGATTCCAGTCGGCCAGGACCGTACGCACCCGCCGGCGTACGACGGAAACGGCCTCGGGGATGTGCGGCAGCGGACAGACATGTTCGTCCGCCTCCCGAGCCACTGCATCAAGCTGAGCCGTCATGTCGCCTCCTTCGAGGCCTCCTGCCGGCTGGACACCGGTCTTGAGAGGGACGCTATGGGGGACGGCAGGGACGGTCAATGAACGGCGGTCGGCATTACCGAACGCTGTGGCGAAGAGCCGTCCCTCCCGGTCCGATGCCGACCGCGGGACTACGCTTGCCTCATGGCCGGCCCGGTCCAGTCGATCGAACGGGCGGCGGCGATCCTGCGTCTGCTCGCCAGTGGGCCCCGTCGGCTCGGACTGGGTGAGGTGGCCGCGTCGCTCGGGCTGGCGAAGGGCACCACCCACGGCATTCTGCGCACCCTGCAGAACATCGACTTCGTCGAGCAGGACCCGGCGACCGGGAAGTACCAGCTCGGGGCCGCGCTGCTGCACCTGGGCACCAGCTACCTCGATGTGAACGAGCTGCGGTCCCGCTCCATCAACTGGGCCGACGCCCTGGCCGCCCGCAGCGGGGAGGCGGTCCGCCTGGGCGCGCCCCTGGAGGGCAAGGTGCTCATCGTCCACCACGTCTTCCGCCCCGACGACACCCTTCAGACCCTGGACGTGGGCGCGCTGCTGCCGCTGCACGCCTCCTCGCTCGGCAAGGTGCTGCTGGCCTTCGGCAGCGTGCCCCTGGAGCCGGCCGTGGAGGCCGGGCTGGAGGCGTACACCCGGCACACCCTGGCCGACCCGGAGCGCCTCACCCGGGCGCTCACCGAGGTCCGGGAGCTCGGGTGGGCCGCCGAAGTACAGGAGATGATCACGGACGAGGCAGGCGTCGCCGCGCCGATCCGGGGCCATGGCGGCCTCGTGGTGGGCGCCATCGGCGTCTCCGGCACGGTCGAGCGGATCTGCGACTCCCAAGGCGTCCCGCAGCCGGACCTGGTCACCCAGGTCCGCCACGCCGCCCGGGCGATCTCCCGGGATCTGGGAGCCGCCCGCTGGTGAGCCCCGCCGCCCTCGTGCCCCCGCAACGGAAGGCTGATCATGGTTGAGCGGTATGTGATGTCCATCGACCAGGGCACCACCTCCACCCGGTGCATCCTGTTCGACCACCAGGGGCGGCTGGTGTCGGTCGCCCAGCGGGAGCACCAGCAGCACTTCCCTCAGCCCGGCTGGGTCGAGCACGACGCCGTCGAGATCTGGCACACCCTGCAGCGGGTGGTGCCGCACGCGCTCTCCGACGCCGATGTCCGCCCCGAGGAGGTCGCCGCCGTCGGGATCGCCAACCAGCGCGAAACGACCGTGCTGTGGGACCGGCGTACGGGCACCCCGCTGGGCAGGGCGATCGTCTGGCAGGACACCCGTACGGCCCCGCTGGTCGAGGAGCTCAGCAGCCGGCCCGGGGACGAGTTCTTCCTCCAACGCTGCTGTCTGCGCCCTTCCACCTACTTCTCCGCCCCCCGGATCCGCTGGCTGTTCGACCATGTCGACGGGCTGCGGCAGCGCGCCGAGGACGGCGAGGTGCTGTTCGGCACGATGGAGAGCTGGCTGATCTGGAACCTCACCGGCGGACCGGCCGGCGGTCTGCACCTCACCGACGTCACCAACGCCAGCCGCACCATGCTCATGAACATCAGCACCCTCGACTGGGACGAGGAACTGCTGGCGTTCTTCGGGGTCCCCCGCCCGATGCTCCCGGAGATCCGCTCCTCGGCCGAGACCTACGGCACCGCCCGTTCCGTCCTTCCGGGCGTCCGCATCGCCGCGGCACTCGGCGACCAGCAGGCGGCGCTGTTCGGACAGACCTGCTTCGCCCCCGGCGAGGCGAAGTGCACCTACGGAACCGGCAGCTTCCTGCTGCTCAACACCGGCACCGACCTCGTACGGTCCCGGCACGGACTGCTCACCACCGTCGCCTACAAGATCGAGGACCAGCCCGCGGTCTACGCACTCGAAGGCCCGATCGCCGTCACCGGCGCGCTGGTCCAGTGGTTCCGCGACCGGCTGGGGCTGATCGGCAGCGCCCCCGAGATCGAGACGCTCGCGCGCACCGTCGAGAACAACGGCGGCTGCTACATCGTCCCGGCGTTCTCCGGCCTGTACGCACCGCACTGGCGCAGCGACGCCCGCGGAGTCATCGTCGGCCTCACCTCCTACATCACCAAGGGCCACCTGGCCCGAGCCGTACTGGAGGCCACCGGCTGGCAGACCCGGGAGGTGGTCGACGCCATGAACGCCGACTCCTCGCTCGCCCTGAAGGTGCTCAAGGTGGACGGCGGTATGACCTCCGACAACCTGCTCATGCAGTTCCTGGCCGACGTGCTCGATGTCCCCGTGGTGCGCCCCATGGCCGTCGAGACGGTCTCCCTGGGCGCCGCCTACGCCGCCGGCCTCGCCGCCGGCTACTGGCCCGACCTGGAGGTCCTGCGCCGCAACTGGCACCGCGCCGCCCAGTGGCTGCCGGACATGGACCCCCAGCGTCGGCGCTCGGAGTACGAGAACTGGCAGCGCGCGGTCGAGCGCTCGCTCGGCTGGATCCGACAGCCGGATCCGCCGTGACACCGGGGCCTCGGCACAGACGCAGAAACGGGGCCGGCCCCGAAGGGAACCGACCCCGCCCGACCTGGACGTGTTCCAGATCGCTACGCCAATACTCCGGCGTGGGCTAGACGTTGAACCGGAATGTCGGCACCAGCGCTGTCACCTGCGCAGACCCGGATTCCGCCGACCGGATCCAGCGGCGATCCAGCAGCCGGGGCGGTCCGGTGGGCGACCGCCGGCGCCGCCGCGGGCGCGTCGGCCGGCGCCGGGCCCAGCGCCTGGTCAAGGGCCTGCCGGCAGCGCTCCCACGCGGCGGGCACCAGGTGCCCGTAGATGTCGACCGTCGTCTTGATCGACGTGTGCCCGAGCCACCGGGAGACCTCGTGGACGGGGACCCCGTGCGCCAGCGCGGTGGAGGCGAAGAAGTGGCGCAGGGTATGCGGGGTGTACTTGGGAGCCCGGTCCCGACCGAGGAGGCCGGCCGCCCGCACCGCCCGCCGGAAGGCGGGGCCGTAGGTGGTCGCCGTCGGCATGGCGCCCGTGGCCGCTCCACGCCGGGCGAAGAGCACATCCCGGCAGCCCACCGGGGTGGCGCCCCAGCGCCGTAGGTGCGTGTCGATCTCCTGCTCCAGGAAGGCGGCCAGCGGGACGTCGCGGTATGCGCCGGGGGTGCGGTGTTTGAGGGGGCCGAAGCGGTCCGGGCAGTCGGCGCGGTGCGCTGTGCGGCTCACCTGCTCCCGTAGCCGGAGGGCACCGGAGCGACGGCACTGGGTGGCGAAGGCGAGGGCCTCGCTGACCCGCAGGCCCGCGCCGGCCTGCAGGTAGACCGACAGCCGGTAGTACGGCTCGATGTGCCGGGCGATGAGGTCGACCTCTTCGCGGGTCGGGATCGCGTCCTCGTCGACCGCGCCGGAGCCGACCCGTGGGAGTTTGGCACCGTCCACCGGGCTGCGGGGGATGCGCCGTTCGTCCACCGCGGTCTGGAACAGATTGCGGACCAGCGTCATGCGGTCGTGCACCGTGCTCGCCGAAAGCTTGGCGCTGAGGGCGGCGACGAACCGGTCGATGTCCGCCCGCTCCACGCCGGCGAGCGTCTTGCGGCCCAGCTGCGGCAGGAGGTGGAGACGTAGGAAGCTGTCGTAGTTGCGGTGGGTGTTCTCCCCGACGAGCCGGCGCTCCAGCCAGTCCGCGGCGTATGCGCGGACGGTGACGGCACCGCGCTTGGGGTCCAGGAAGAGTCCTTGGTTCTTGAGGTGCTCGGCCCGCGCGGCGAACTGCCGGGCCTGGGTCTTCATCGGGAAGCTCACCTCGCGCTGACGGCCCGTCTGTCCCCCCGGCTCCCGGTACCGGACCGTCCACGGGTGCCCGCAGCGCGGCTTCTCACACGGATAGTGCTTGCTGCGCTTGCCGGTCCTGCAACGCTGGAACACCGAGGCCATACGCCTGTATCGGCAGTGCCCGGCCGGGGCTGAACATGGGGCGCATGGAGGGGCACCGCCTTCCCGTGACCAGCCGTTGCCTGCACACACACCCCGTTCCCTCCGCGCGGGCGAAGGCGCACCACAATCACCGACTGCATCGGCTTCGGGACCGCAATTCTGCAGTCGCGACGCGAACGAGCCACCCTGTCCTGGCAGTTGATGCAATAGGCTGCGATACCGCGTAAGGCACCAAGCCCGTGAAATTCGCGCTTTACGAAAGGAGACCCCGCGCGTGAAGCGTGCTAGGCAGCCCTCCTGGACGCCTCTGGACGATGACCTGTGGCATACCTGCCGCCTCATCACGGCCTGGTTGCAGGGGCGACCCCCGATCCCAGTGGCTACCCCGGTTCCGCTGGAGCCCGGGGAGTGGGCCTTGGCTACCGGTCCAGCGCAGAGGCTGAGCTGGCGGGCTCTGGGAAACGGCCGCTACCGACATGTCGGCATGGTCGCCGTCGGCAAACCAACGTTCGTGCTCGGCAACATGGCCATAACCGCACTGGGCAACGCTTCCCGCCGCCGGGCCGCTGAAGCCGACGCCCAACCCCGCTGGGTGACGGACGCCACCGGGCACCTCACCCTCACCCCGAGGTACCTGCACTTCGGCCATCACGTCTACCGCTCAACACTGGCCTGGAAGGCACTGAAATCAGCTGACCTCGTTGCACCGGACCTTCTCGAAGTGGGTTTCCACAACGACGTCAACGGCCAGCAGAAGGTGTCCCGTTTCCGCACACACTGGGCATCCCTGGCATTCGTACTCGCCGCCCGTACCGCCTTCCCGTACCACCCGCGGCTAATAAACGGCGGCTGGCTTCCGTCGGACTTCGAGGAAAGGTGCGCGCAGCTCGGACGTCCATGCCACCCAGCCCGTCAGCTCCTACAGCAAAATGTCGGACACTGACCTTCCTTGGGGCTATTTCGTCATGGGCTTGGACGAGCAGGGGTACGACGTCAGCCAGAGTGCATTTCGAAACGGTCCACCATGTACGCACTGTAACGGAATGCCACGGGGGTACCGTGCGAGACGGGGTGCCGGCAGTCCTTATTCGCACCGTGGTTGCGTGCTCAGGTACTTCATGCCTCCGGCAGCCAGATTCCTGCTCCCCAGTCATCGAGTTCGCGACGGCAATGTTCGTAGTCAGTGAGCGTGCGGCCGACGGCGCGCCAAAACTCTGGAGTGTGGTGCGGATGCTGAAGGTGGGCGAGCTCATGGACGAGGACGTAGTCGATCAGGCGAATGGGCATCTGCATGGAGGCCCAGTGGATGTTGACGGTGCCGCTATGGGAACAGGAGCCCCAGCGGTAGCCGAGAGGGCGGACATTCAGGGCAACCGTTGGGGTGTCCATGCGCTGGGCCCAAGGACGCATACGCTCAGGAAGCCAGTCCCGGCCGCGGGCGGTATACCAGGCGACAAGGTCGTGCTCGGCGGTGTCGCGGTGGTCGCGGCGCAAGTGGAAACGGCCGTTCTTCAGCGCGACAGGGGAAGCTGCGGGGTCGTCGGTGAGTTTGAGGCGGTGGCTGCGACCGAGGTACCAAAAGCCTTCGCCATCGATGAAACGTCGTCGGGGGCGTTCGGATGCTTCAGCACGGCGGGTGTCGACCTTGGTGTAGAGCCAGGCCAGCCGCGTGCGGATTAGGGCGGCAAGCGCGTCTCGATCGGCGTCTGTGGGCACCTTGGCGACGATGCGGGCGTCGCGTTCGACGGTGACACGGACGCCAGTTCGCCCCGAGGCAGGGGCCAGATGGATGGTCAGCCCGCCGACGTGCAGCGGGCCGTCGTTCTCGTTCACCCGTTCGGGAAGGTCAGGCACGGTGGCGGCCGACGTCCTTGCGGTTGTGGTGGACGATGTCGCGGAGTGCGTCGGCAAGGGGATCGGCTTTCTCCCGGGTGTGCGGGCAGGCCACGGCCTCCATCCAGATATCGGTACGGAAGTCGTGCTGGGCTGCGGGATTGGTCCAGAAGTCGGGCTTGGCGCTGTAGTGCACCGCCAGGTCGTGCACCTTCTGAGCCAGGACGACGAAGGCCCCGCGTATCTCGTTTCCGATCACACCATCGGTCAGCACGCTGGTGAGCTGCTGGTAAATGGCCTGTTCCAGCGGGCTGAGGCTGCGCACGTCCTCGGGTAGGTCTGAGCCGACGCCGCCTTCCTTGTCCTTGACTTCCTGAGCGAGACGTTGGAATGCCGCCAGTTGGGCGTCCCAGTCGTCGGCGTGCTTCTTGAGAATCTCTTCCACCCGCTTGCGCAGCGCGGCATAAGCAGCGGGGTTCCTGCCAAAGTTCAGGTCAATGTGGTTGCGGAGGGCGTGCCGCATCATGGACGCCTTCGCGCGGCTACCGGGAAGCTGCCGGACCTTGGTGTTGAAGTCCTCGGAGGTGAGCCGGGTGGGCTCGATCATCTTGTCCACCCCGAGGGAATGGACGTGCTGGTTGATGAGCTGCTGGACCTTCTTGCCGTAGGCCGCCGGATCGAAGGCATCCGCCTCGCTGAAGCGTTGCCGGGCCAGCTGGGCGATGAAGGTGAACAGTCGTACGGCCTCCGCATAGGGACGGGCCGATTCCCGGGGGGTGACGACGGTGTAGGTCTCCAGGAAGTCACGCAACAGGGCGCGAAAGGTGATACGGCGCTGCTCGTCCTCCAGCAAGTCCACCCGGCGGTCGACGGCCTCGATGTCATCAGGGTCGATGAGATCGCGGGGAAGGCCGAAGTGCTGGCGCAGGGCCGTGCTCTGGGTCTCCAGCTTGTGCTCCTCGACCTCGAAGTCGATGGGCTTGCCCTCGCGCTCGTCGACGGCGTACTGGTCCATCGCTTGTTTGAGGGCGGTGGCGACTCCGGCGTAGTCCACAACCAGCCCGGCGCTCTTGCCATCAGCGGTGCGGTTGACGCGGGCGACCGCTTGGAGGAGTTCGGCCTCCTTCATCCGCCGGTCCAAGTACATGACCTGCTCGATGGGGGCGTCGAAACCGGTCAGCAGCATGGTCCGCACGATGAGGAATGCAACGGGACGGCGCGTACCATCCAGCTGGTCGGGTTCTGGGAAGGGACTGAGGAAGGACTTCTCCGCCTTCTTGTGCGTCGACTCCTTCGTCCACTCCTTCCAGTTGTCCAGATCGTTCTGCCCTTCGGAGATGATGGGCACGAAGTCGATCGCCTTCAGCAGGCGCAGGTTCTCGTACGCGGCCACCAACGTCTTCTGCTTCGGCTTGAGTTCCTCAGGCTTCTTCTCCAGCAGCCGCTGAACCCGCTCTTCAGACAGAGCCTCCACCTCGGCCACGAGCTCGTCCCGCGCGTCCTGGAGCGCTTCGCGGTAGCACACAGCGATACCCCGAGAGTGAGCAACGACCTGCGCCTTAAACCCTTCAGGCAGCACGCTCTGTACATAGTGGCGCAGCATGTGGCGGGCCTTACGCCGAATCATGTCGTCGGCGCTGAGCACGGCAGTGGAGGTCGCGTAGCGCTTCTGGAGCTGCTCGTATTCCTCGTCGGTGAGTTCCTCGAACTCCTCCTCCATCGCCTCGTCCAGCGCGGCACCGTCCTCGACCGCACCCCTGGCGATGTGCCCCTCGTAGTAGATCGGGACGATCGCGCCATCCTCCTCGGCGTCTGCGATCCGGTATTTGTCGATGAACTCCCCGAAGGTGGTCTCGGTCAGCTTCCGCCGGTTCATCAGGATCGGTGTGCCGGTGAAACCGATCCGCGCGGCGTTCGGCAGCGACTCCGTCAGGTTGTCGTGCAGGCTGGAGCTGTGCGAGCGGTGTGCCTCGTCGACGAGGATCACAATGCTCTCGTCGTTATTGACGAGTCCCCAGCCTGCAACCTTCTTCTTCGCCGCCGACTTGGCGCGCTCCGCGCGGGTCTTCTCCGCGTCCTGCTGCTTCTGAATCATTACGAAGACCAGGCCGGCGCCGTGTCGGGCAAGCACCACCGGCACCTGATCCGCCCGGGTGACCGTGTCCGGCTTCTCACCGGTCAGGGTGGCCGTCTCCGACAACTGCTGCTGCAGCTGCTTGCGGTCGGTAACCACGACAACCTTCAGGTGCTCCAGTCCCGGCGTGGAGCGCAGCTTGCGCACCAGGAACACCATCGTCAGCGACTTGCCCGAGCCCTGGGTATGCCAGACGATCCCGCCCCGCTTGTCATCCTTGCCGTGCACGGCCTTCGTCTCACCGCGCTGCAACCGCGCGACGGCCTTCGCGACCGCCCGGTACTGCTGATAACGAGGCCCAATCTTCACCCGAGCCGTGCGCCCCTCAGCGACCTCCACATCCCGGAACAGCACGAAGTTCCTCACGATGTCCAACAGCCGGTGCGGGTGCAGCACCCCTGCCGCCAGCACCTTCTGCGCCGTGGCACCCCGATCCTCAAGAACATAGCTGCGCGCGGCAATGTCCTTCGCCTTGAGTGGATACGGGTCCCGCCACACCACGTAGTCCTGCCGCCGCGCGGTGAACGTACCCAGCCGCGCCCGATCCCCGGTAGTGGCCACCGTCAACTGCACCGTACGAAAGAGCCGTTCACTGCCCTCCGGGACAGTGGAGTCCCGCCGGTTCGCGTAGCGCTGGAGCTGCTCCACTGCGTCAAAAATATTGCCGCCCTGCGCAATGGGCTTCTTGCACTCGATGACGACCAGCGGGATGCCGTTCACGAACAGCACCAGATCCGGGGCGATCGTCTCCCCACCACTGCCCGGGATCGTCATACGGAACTGCGAAACTGCCAGGAAGTCGTTTCGCTCCGGGTGCTGCCAGTCGATGAACCGCACTGTCTGGTTCCGCCCCCCGTCCCAGTCCTCGAACCCGGGAACGTCAACGCCATCGAGCAGATACCTGGTGACGGCCTCGTTCGCCGCTACCAGCCCCCCGCCGACCGCGACCGCCCCCCGCGTCAACGCGGACACGGCTTGGTCCGCGCGCGCCTCATCCACCCACGGGTTCCCGTCCGGCCGCCGGTTCAGCTCTATGAGCTTCGCCCGCAAGATCCCCTCGAGAACGGAGTCGTCGTAACCGCGGCGGACATAAGGAGGTATTCCGGGCGGCTGCAGCTCAACACCGGTCGTCCCGCGTACATGCCGCCACCCCATGTCGTCGCTTGTCAACTGCGCGATCAGCGGATTCTCGACGAACGTGAATTCGGGACCGGACTCAGTCACTGAGGACTCCTTTACACCGGGGCGAAAGGTCGCTGTATCTCACGTTTGGCCAGTCAGGACGTGCAGGCTGACCCGGCAGCGTTCAGCAGCCGCTTCGCCAAGCCCTTTCTGAGAGCTGACATCTTCTGGATGTCCCGGTCGGCCACGGAGATCCGCTGTGTCCATTCTTCAAGCGAAGCCAGGACTCTCCTCTGTCCCTCCAATGGCACCAGCGGGATCGGGGCGCACTTGACCTGGGTCGAGTTGATACTTGCGAGATTTGTCGTCTGCTTCGCGACGCCGAGGAAATATCTCTTACCGCTTGGTGAAGCAAGGTACTCGGCCAGGAATTGAGGAAGAACCTTTGTCGAATCACATCGAACCTTGAAGACGTGATTCTGATGCAGACAGGGGTCAATTGTCCCGCCCCACACACCTCCACGTCCCAATTTGTCGAGATCTCCACCTTCAGTCAGCAGCACATCTCCGACCTGAAGTCGGTACCGCTCAATTTCACCGTTACGAACCGTGACATATTTGATGTCCGTGGTGTCGATAAACCCATCCTGAACATTAGCAACACGCAGGTATGGGAGGGATACCGCATCGGTTTCCGGCTCCTCACCTCCCAGCGTTACGCCAGCCGAAATCTCGGCCAGTTGGTCGAGCGCAGTCCATTTGACGCCTGGGTCGGCTGAAATTTCACGCAACACATGCGCGGCGTCAGCTGCAGCGGCGACCATCAGCTTCTCCCGCTGGCGCTTCGCGTGGCCAATCTGCGCGTCCACTTCGTCAAGGATCTCAGCAATGCACCGCTGCTCTTCCAACGATGGCAGCATGATTTCGATGGCCTTGAACTCGTGGTACCGGAGATTCCATGTGTCGCTAACGAGCCCCTGCGAGTTCCTGTAAAACTGATTCACCAGGCACGGCTCTTTGAGCAAGAATCCCACGAATGGAGCATGAACCCCTCCCTCAGGCCGGCACACCGTATATGCAGGGCTCACGATTCCGGCTTGGGGCGCCACTCCGGATACCCCCTGCCACATCCGCATCGTGTTGTATACGATGTCGCCTGGGTGTACGTCCAAATATAGGCTTTTGTCTGCGCTAGATGAGTCACGCCTGCCGCTCTCGGTCTGTCGGATAACACCTCGCTCCGCCGTGACAGAGAGCAGAGTGGCCACTCGATGTATGCGCTCTGAACGCAGTTTCAGGATGTCTCCCAGCGCCACCCGTCGCCAGCCATCACGCATAGCCCAGGTCCTCCAGGTACCCCCGCAGCCGCTTCGCGGATGCTTCCCGTTCACGTTGCAGATCCTGCAACGTGACGGCGTATTTGTCGCCCCAGTTGCGGTAGGCGTCGACCAGGGCTCGGCGGTCGGTGGCTACAAAGCGGTCCATCCGGGCGCGGAGGTCGGCCTTCAGGAAGCCGAGGACGATGTCCTGGGCCTGATCAGAGGTGAGCTTATCGGCGGCTTCGCGCAGCTCGGTGAGGAATCGAGCCCTGACCACCGCCAGGTCTTTCTTGGCTTCGGTGAGCTGCTTCTTCAGCTTGGCGAGTTCCTTGGGCGGCAGCACGCCGGTCAGGTCGGGCTCTTCTTCGTCGTCTCCGTCGGCACCCTTGGGCTTCTTGGGCGGGGAGCCCGCCTTGACCTTGGCGTCGAGTTCGGCGACGAGTGCCTCGGCGGTCTCCAGCCGCTCCACGTAAGCCGGGATCAGTTCCGGTACGAGGCGGTGTTCGCGGGCCTTGCGCTGGGCGGCGCGGATGCGGGCTCTGGTCTTGGTATCTGCGCCTTCCGGTGGTTCAGCGAAGGCGGATTCGATGCTGGTGACCCAGCGGTCGATGACGCCAGGGAAGCCGGTGAGGGCGAGGCTACGCAGGTCGTTGCGGCAGTCGAACCACCAGGCAGCCACGGTGCCGGCGAGCTGGTACTTGTCCAGGACCTTCAGCGGCTCCAGGGCCTGAGTGAAGGTGTCGAGGAGTTCGGCGCGCGTGTCAGCGAGCTGCTGGTGCTTGGGGAGTTCGTCGAGCCGGCTGCGGTGCTCCTTCCACCAGATGTCGAAGGCGGCACTGAGTTCGGCCTCCCGCGCAGCGGCGAGCTCAGGGATGCGATCGGCGACGGCCTCGTAGCCTTCCTCAGGGAAGTCGTAGTAGTCCTGATCCCGTTCGCGGAAGAGCTGGCTGCCAGGGTCGATGCCGAAGGCACCAAACTGGCGGGCGCAGCCACGGACCTCACTCTTGGGCACGCCGCCGTAGAGGTGCGCTCGAACGTCCTGCGGCTCGGGAGGCGGGGTGTTGTCGACGTAACGACGGATGTTGAGGTTGTAGTCGTTCTTCTCCAGCTCCTCAAAGGGCACGACGCGCGCGAAGTTCTCGATGCCATGCCAGCCACGGTATGCGGAGACGATCTTTTCGGCGTGCTGGGCTTCAAGGAGGTTCTGGGCACGGCCGGCGGTGACCTCGCGGTCTGCGTTGATGAACAGAACCCCGTTCCGGCGGCCTTCGGGAGCGCCGTCGCGTCCACGCAGGACGAGGATGCAGGCAGGGATACCGGTGCCGTAGAAGACGTTGGGCCCGACTCCGATGACGGCCTCAAGCCGCCGGTCCTCGATGATCTGACGGCGGATGTCCTGTTCGGCGCCACCACGGAAGAGGACTCCGTGCGGCATGACGGAGGCAGCGACGCCGTCAGCCTTGAGGACAGCCAGCACGTGCTGGATGAACATCAGGTCGGCCTTCTTGCCCGACTCGGGGCACCAACCGTAGCCCATCCGCTCTCGGTGCTGCATGTCCTTGATGCGGTAGTTCTGCGCAAAGGGCGGGTTGGTGAGGATGCGGTCGAAGCGCAACAGCTCGCCGTTGGGGGTGGCGTGCTTGGGGTCAGCGAGGGTGTCACCGTGCCGGATGTCGCCGTCGGCGACCTCGTGCAGTAGCAGGTTCATACGGGCCATCGCCCACGCACTGCCGTTGTCCTCCTGCCCGAAGACAGAGACGTGGGCGGCATCCCCGCCGTGCTCCTGCACGTACTCCTTGGCGAGGATCAGCATGCCGCCCGAACCGCAGCACGGGTCGTAGACCGACATGCCCTCTTCGGGCTGGACGAGCTGGTTCATCATGCGGATCACGGAGCGGGGGGTGTAAAACTGCCCGCCCTTCTTGCCGCCCTCATCGGCGAACTCGCCGATCAGGTACTCGTAGGCGTAGCCGAGCAGGTCAGGGAACTCGAAGTCGTCGTTGCTCAGCCGGTACTGGTCGAAGTGGTCGATCAGCGCCTGAAGGACAGGCTTACTCAGCTTGGTGTTGCCCGATCCGCGTTTGAAGTCGATGTAGCCAAGCACACCATCCAGCGACCGGTTCTCGTTCTCCAGACCGCCCAGGGCCACGTTCAACGCCTCGGCCGGGTCGGAGCGCGATGTCTCCTTGATCGTCTTCCAGCGCGAGACTTCGGGGACGAAGAACTGGTGCGAGCGGTACGCCGAGGGGGACTCGGCCCGCAGCTCGGCCTCGGCCCGTTCCAGGTCCAGGTCCATGAACCGCTCCACGGCGGCATTCCGCGCCACGTCGAACTGGTCCGAGGCCCGCTTCAGGAACAGCATCCCGAAGATGTAGTCCTGGTACTGCGCGGCGTCCATCTTGCCGCGCAGGATGTCCGCAGCGGCGTACAGGTGCCTCTCCAGCTGCGGCAACGTGAGCTGAGCCACGAAAATTTCTCCTTGTTCCTCAAGTCACCTCGGCCCTGCACGGCGGCGCCGTGCGCGACGGCTGTCCGGCCTGACCGCCCCAAGGATAGGGGCGGCCTACGACAGCCTCCTCGGGCGCGGCCCTCGCGCCCCGCGCCGCGCCGCCCCTGGCGCGACAGCCGGTATGGGCAAGCGCTCACCGGGGACCTCTCCACCGAGCAGGTGTGTGATCAGCGCCGGACGCAGAGCTCCAAGCCGAGCGAGTGCCTGACGGTGGTTGTTCATCTGGGCGTCGACCTCGGCCACGGCCCCGGCAAGCAGCCTCTGCTCGGCCAGGAGCGGCAGCGCCACTGGCAGCTCCTCGACCATGCGGGCCGTGACTGTCGTCACAGTGCCCACGTTGGCGCGAGCGATGAGCTGATCCAGCACCTTCGGGTGCGACAAGTAGGCGATCAGATAACCGGGCTCGACCCGCGTGCGGTCCGGACGGATACGCATGCACGCGAAGTGGTAGAGCCAGCCGCGCGAGCGCTCTTCCACCAGCGCGATACGTCCCACCGCGCCCTGGCGGACCATGATCAAATCTCCGGGCTCGACCCGAAACCGCACCAAGCTACCCGGCACTGCTTTCATGCTCCGCAGGAGCGATTGCTCCGCGATTTCCCCGTCAATGATGTCCCCTGGGGAGATCACCGGAGTGCCACCCAGCCCCTCATCCAGCCCCTCGAACTGATCACTCGAGGGACTCGGAGTGATCTCACTCAGCTCACCGAGCCGGTATATACGGGTCACTGGACCTCCCCCTCCCCTTCCCTCGTCGACCGCCGCCACGAAGCATGTCGTGTATCCAACTACCCGTGAGGGGTGCCTAGGTTGCAGCCTGATCTAGAGCATGCGTACAGTCCTTAACGCCTTGGGGGAGCCTAGCAGCTCAAGCGCTCGCCACGGGCGGCCCGTTATGCTCCGGAACGCCACAAGTGGCCCTCCCGGAACTGGGGTCCAACTGGATTCGCCCAGCTATGGGAGGGGGGTGACAAACCATGCCTTTAGAAAAGGAGCGCGAACCGGCTCAGCCAGGGGAAGCCCGTTGGCACAAGATCCGCCTGATCGCTTCCGCGATCGGAGCACTCAGCGCTGCCGCGTACCACTGCAGCCGCCTGTTGATCTGGCTGCGCAACTGGCCGTGACCGCCAGCCCCCAGAAACGGTTTGCCGGCCGAGGGGGCTGACAGCCACTCGGCGGGTCCCGCCACACCCAGTGGCGGGACCCTCGCCAACAGGTCAGAGTATCAAAACGATGAGTTTTCTAGTCAACCCCGAAACCGTTCCCCTAGGCGCCCACCTCACACACCCGCCGGCTCAGCCGTCACCATCTGCGTCGCGCTCCGGTGATCAGAACCTGCGCAGCGTGTGAAGCGCCAGAGAAGCACAATCAGCGCTTCAACCGACTCGCGTCTTCGGTAGGTGCACTGAAATCCGCACGATGAGCGAATCTCCGCAGGTCACTGGAGGTGTGGCACGACCAGCCGTAGTCGCCAGCTCGTGCCGGGGGCTCGAACCCGCGGCCCCGAAACATGGACAGCTCCGCTATCACCTGCGGTGATCGTCCGATTTGGGCACGATCCGGCGGCCGGGCCAGCCCACGACCGACACCGTTCCTGCCCGATTAGGCCGTGGGCGATCCGGGGCGTAGTGCAGTCTGCATCACGGTCCGGCAGCGGTCCCAGGAGGCGGGGACGAGATGGCCGTAGACGTCGACGGTGGTCTTGATCGATTTGTGGCCCAGCCAGCGGGAGACCTCGTGGATGGGGATGCCGTGGGCGAGCGCGGTGGAGGCGAAGAAGTGGCGCAGACCGTGCGGCGTGTACTTCGGGCTCCCGTCCGGCTTGACGATGCCCGCAGCCTTGAGTGCCTTCCTGAAGTGGTAGGCGTAGGTGTTCGCCGTGGGCATGACTCCCTTGCGCCGGTCGCGCGGCGAGAACAGGACCTCCATACCCACCGCCGTTACCGTCCCCCACTCCCGCAGGTGCGTGTCGATCTCCTCGGCTAGGAACGCGGGCAGGGGAACGTCCCGATACTCCCCCTCGGCTCGGTGCTTGAGCGGTTTGAAGCGGGTCTTGCAGTCGTCGCGGTGCGCCTTCGAGCTGACCTGCCGGCGCACGCGCAGCAAGTCGGCACGGACACAGTCAGCAGTGAAAGCCAGGGTCTCGCTGATGCGCAGGCCCGCCCCGGCCTGCAGGTACACGGTCAGGCGGTACTGGGGGGAAATCTGCTTGGCCATGAGATCGACCTCGTACAGGGTCGGGATCTCGTCCTCGTCGACCGCGTGCGTCGCGCTGCGGGGCAGTTTGATGCCCTCAGTGGGGTCATCCGCCCTTCTCTTCTCCTTGATCACGGTTTGGAAGAGGCTGGTGACCATCTTCATGCGGTCGCATACGGTGCTCGCGGCGAGCTTCTTCCCCAGCGCCGCGACGAAAGCCTCGACGTCCTTTCGCTCCACGCCCGCGATCGTCTTGCCGCCCAGGGGTGGTCTCCAAGTGCCAGGTGACGGGTGCGGCCTGGGCCCTGAGGCCCAGGCCGCTGGCCCCGGAGAACGGGCTGCCGAGTGGACGATCAGCGACCGGCACGGCCGTCCCTCGCGGCGCAGGTGCGGGATCGGACGGCTGACGTGGAGGTCGAGGTGTGGTCAGTTCTGGCCGCGGAGACGGTTGTGCCGCGGCAGTGCTGCGTCGTCGTGGTGTGTGCGTCGTGTTGTCCCGGCCGGGTGAAGATCAGGACGTCCTCGTGCTGGATCACTGACAGGGGGATGCCCTGGCGGCGGGCATCGCGGACGTTCTTCATCTGGAAGAACGACGGCCGGGAAACGAGCTGGCTCTCGCGGATGCCCGTGAGGAGGGCGACGCAGCGTTCGGCGGGTGTGAGGCCGGCGGCTTTGCCGGCGGCGAGGACGGCGGAGGGCAGATCGATGAGTTCTCCGCGTTCGCGCCAGGGGCGGGTGGTGACCACCGCGGTGCCGCCGGGGCGCAGCATGGTGCGGCACTGGGTGAGGATCTCGGTGAACGCCTCCAGGAGGTGGGTGGTGGAGACGTGGGCGAGGTTGGCGCGGTCGTGGCCGTAGCGGAAGTGCTTCTTGACGACGCCGCGTTCGCCGGTGTCCCGGGTGGAGCGGACCTGGCCGTGGACGCTGGGCCCGTAGGGGGGTGAGGTGACTACGAGTGCCACTTCGCCGCGGGTATGGGTGGGGGCGAGGTCGGTGAGGTGGCGGGCGTCGCCGCAGCGGACGGTGCCGGTGCCGGTGCTGCTTTGCTGTGCGGCGGAGCGTGCGTTGAGTGAGGCGAGGGTGGCCCACTTCGGTTCGTATTCGATGCCGAGAGCGTTGCGGCCGAGGTGGAGGGCTTCGACGAGGGTGGTTCCGATGCCGCACATGGGGTCGAGGACAAGGTCGCCGGGGTGTGTGTAGGTCTTGGTGGCGTGGGCGGCGATGGCCGGGAGCATTTTGGCCGGGTGGGCGGCCGAGCCAGGAACGTAGCGGCCCTTGCGCTGGGCGGGGGCTGAGGTGGGGGCGGTGTTCCACACCGAGAGGGGAAGCGTCACCAGTGGGCTCCTCGGGTTCATGTGTGGTGGATTGCGGTGAGGGCGATCAGGTCGCTGTGGATGACACCGGGGCTGGCGTCGGCGGGTGGAGTGGGGACGAGACGGTCGTCGGCGGGGTGGGCGTGGGCGACGATGACGTGCTGGAGGTAGCGGAACCCGGCGGTGCGGGCGCAGGCGATGAGGGAGCCGAGCGGGTCGGTGAGGATTCCGTCGTCACGGCGCTGGCGGGTGGCCAGGAGCAGGAGGCCGTCGGCTGGTAGGAGGCGGTGGGCGCGGTGGAAGAAGCCGGACCAGCCCTCTTCCATGGCGCCGGGCATCTCGTCGGCGGTCCCGCCGGCGAGGTTGTCGATGGGAGCGGGGAGGACGTCGGGGTGAAACTCGGCGAGCAGCATCGTCATCCTGCTCGGCGCGCCGTTGCCATAGGTGACCAGGCGGGCACGCGCATCCATGCCGGGTCCGGTGTCCGGGATGGAGATCTTGAGCAGGGCGGCTGGCGGCTCGTCCGGGCCGTGAGTGAACTCGGTGCGGATCTGCTCGATCGCCCAGTTGGGCAGCACGGCGCCGGGTGCGGGCACGGTGTCCGGCTGGTCGGGGGTGGGGAGCCAGACCGTGGTCGGCAGGGGGCGAGCGGTGTGGCGACGGGCGGTGCCTTGACCTCGGCGGTGAGTGGAGGACATTGACGAATGGCGCCCGGGAGCGGGTCCAAACCGTCTGGTGCTGACATGAAGTAATAGGGATGCGTACGGGCGTTTCTGTCGTCGCCGCGGAGGGCGTTCGAACCGGGAACCCACCGGCAGAACCGTCACACTTGACCGGAGTTCGGGAGAGGCGGCTCTCGGTTTTCCCAGGTCGGCCAACTGGTGGACCAGTGGCGAGCCATCTGCGAGCCACTGCCGAGCCATCGCCGAAGAGCGCGGCGCGTTCAGCGAAGACGTGCCGAAAATTCTTTGTGTTCGATTCTGGCGATCCCCCTACGGGAGCAGCGCTGGTCACCGGAGGCGGGCAGTGGCTGGCCCTCGTACAGACCGGGCCAGTGGTCCGGCTGGCGCGCGAGGCCGGATCGCGGCCGGTCCGCGGGTGGCACGGGACGGTGACAGGGCTTGCGGCGAACGTTGTCCGCCACTCCCGCAAGGAGATGCCCATGCGCCACACCTCCCTCTCCGCCAGCCACCGCGCCGCTTGTACGCGTCCGCTCGACCGCTCGCCGCTGCAGATGTTGGAGGAGTCCTTCCTCGCGCTTGCCACTGCGCCGCAGCCGCTGACGCTGCCGGCGCGTCTGGTTTGTGAGGAGCCTGAGCAGGACGTGCTGCCGGTGGACCAGGTCCGTACCCGGCTCGCGCACGCCGCCACCTGCCCGGTGCTGCGCGAGCAGACCTGGGGTGAGGTGATCCGCCGCGCCCAGCGCCTGGGTGAGCCCTGGGACACGGTGGCCGTCGCGATGACCGTGCCGGTTCTGCGCCGGATGCTGGCCCGCCTTGCCTACCCGGTCCACCTGGAGCGCGCCGAAGTCGAGCAGGAGGCTCTCGCCGCTGTCGCCGTCGCCCTGCCTTCCGTGGACGCGGACGCCGCAGACGCCGCCAGGGAGTTGTTCGCGGCGGCCGACCGGGCCGTGCACCGGCTGGCCTACGCCGCGCGCCGCCGAGCCGAACGCGAGACCGGCCAGAACGCTGCTCACCTGGGCCGCCTGGCCGGCACTGCCCCTCGCACGGATCGCACTGGCTGCCACGGCGACGTTCCTGGGGGCGAGGTGGGTGAGGAGGGAGACGAGTACGCGTGTTGGTCAACGCCGTGCGGGCCCGGGTCGTGGGCATCGCCGAGGCGCAGTTGATCGCCCGGACGCGGCTGGGAGGCGAGTCGATGCAGCGTCTGGCCTCTGAGGGCGGGGTGAGTGTGCGTCAGCTCTACCGTCGCCGTGCTGCCGCTGAGCAGCAGTTGGCCGTCCACCTGCGCCACCAGCTACGCGAGCAGTAGAGCCGGCGTCGAAGAGTCGAAGATCGGAGGCATTCAGTGGCGGATGTCAATTTCCGAGCTGTGAGTCTCTATTAGGGGTACGGCTCCCCCGGGTGCGCGCCATGCACCCGGGGCCCGTGGCCCCGGCGCAGGCCGCTCGTGGTCTGCTGCCAGGCCGCCGTCGTGTGGGGTGGATGCACCGTCTCGTGCTGACACCCGAGCACCCGTGTTCCCGCTGCCGCTCCTGAAGGAGGTCGGCCCCGGGCCGGATCCATGTTCACCCCACACCGCGCGGCGCCTTATCGATGAGGTCGCCGCGCCGCCTCGCTCTCGTTGCGTTCGTCTCTGCCCACGCGTGCTGGGCCTGCTGGAGGTGCGTCCGTCATGCTCGCAAGACTTCGTCGGCCGCGCCGACGGCTGATCCGGCTGTTGGGCCGCTGGACGGTCCGGCTCACCGTCGTCACCGCGTTCATCTGCTGTGTAGTGCTGGTGAGCCCGCCGCAGGTGTGGGCGGTCGCGGACATCCCGACCGTGATCAAGAACCTGCGGAACTGGGTCGTCGGCATGCTCTCCGGGCTCGCCACCCTGTTTCCGCTATCTCATGGCCGGCGGCGACCCTGGTGAAGTCGAGTCCGCCAAGCGGGCCCTGAAAGCCGCGGCCATCGGCTACGGCCTGGCGATCCTGGCCCCGGTCCTGGTCACCGTGCTGCAGAGCATCGTCGGTGCGGGCACCGATGGCGGTGGCGGGAAGTGAAGCCCGGCAGACGCCTCGTACGCGCCACCCTGCTCCTCGTCGTGGCCGCCCTCCTTCCGTTCGCGCCGTCGGCCTCACCGGCCTACGCGTACGCGGCACCCCATGCGCCCGCTGCCCCAGATCCGCCACAGCCCGAACCGCACCCGGCGCCCGGCCCCTCCGCCACGCAGCCGCACACGGGGTCGCCGAAGCCGGATCCCGCCCCTGGCCCGACTCCCGCACCGGGGCCCCCGTCCCCGAAGCCTTCTTCGAAGCCTTCTCGCCCGGCGTCTCCGGAGCCGGCGCCAGGGCCGACACCACCGGCGTGCGAGGTGATGGGGAAGGAGTGCGTCAAGGACACCTCCTCGGGCTGGGACGCACTCACCGACTTCCCCGGCATGATCGTGGACGCGATCACCTCGTTCCTGGGCACGCTGATCGAGCAGGTCATGAAGCCGGTCCGTGAGTTCCTCGCCGACACTCTGTTGGCAACGCCGGACGTCACCAAGCACGCCGACGTCAAGCGACTGTGGGCCGCCATGCTGAAGATCACCTGCGGCATCTACGTGCTGTTCGTGACCGCAGGCGGCATCACGGTCATGGGCTACGAGACCGTCCAGACCCGCTACGCCCTCAAGCAGATCCTGCCGCGGCTGCTGTTGGGGATGGTCGCGGCCACCACCTCCTTGACCGTGATGGGCAAGGCGATCAGCCTGGCCAACGCCCTCGGCCACGCGATCATGGCTACGGACATGGCGGACTCAGGGCAAGGCATAGTCGAACGCGTCCTGCCGTTCGCGCTGTTCGGCGTCGCGGGGCTGAAGCTCTACCTACTCCTGCTGGCTATCTTGATGGTCGCGCTGGTCCTCGCGGTCCTCATCGGCTTCATGGTGCGCGTCGCGGTACTGGCGCTGCTGGCCGTGTGCGCACCCCTCGCCCTGGCGTGTCATGCCCCTCCGCTGAGTGATCCGGTGGCCCGGCTGTGGTGGCGGGCTCTGGGCGGCTGCCTGGTCATCCAGGTCGCGCAGTCGATCACGTTCGTCCTCGCCGTCAAGCTCTTCTTCGCTCCCGGGGCGACGACGCTGGGTATCCCGAAGTCCGACCAACTGGGCACGATGCTCGCCGGCCTCGGGCTGTTCTGGGTGCTGTTCAAGATTCCCGGCTGGGCGTTGCAAGTGGTCCTGCGTGGCGCCCCCATCCACCAACCGCACGTGCCTGCCGCTGTACGGATGGTGCGTCACCTGGCGATGTACCGGCTCATGGATCACTACCTGCCCGGCATCGGGCTGCTGCGGCGCCGCCCCGGCGGCGGACGTGGCGGCGGAGTCGGGGGCGGGGGCGGGGGCGGCATGTCGGGGCTCGGTCCTCGCCGTGGCGGTCCAGGGGGTGGGGGTGGCCGCCCGAGAGGTGGTGGGGGGAGTGGTGGCCGGTCTGGTGCGCCCGGATCTGGGAGTGGCGGGGACGGGCGAGGTCGGGCACCAGTCGCCCGGAGCCGGGTTGGCCTGCATCGCGCCGAAGGGCGAACTGCCGAGCACCGGTCGGTGCTCACAGCCGCGGAGGCTGGTCCAACGCACCAAGCCGGGCCTGTCGGCGTGACGCCCCAACCGCCACCTGGGGGTCCGAAGCGTCGCGGCATCACGTCCCGTACGCCTGGAGGCCCGGCGCCTCGAAGCCCTGGACCGAAGGGGGCCCTCCTCGCCCGTGCATCGAAGGGTCCACGCGTGATCCATCCAGCCCAGGCCACCCCCCGTCGCATGCAGCCACCCTCACCGCCCATCCCCACCGAGCTCGCCCCCGCCCAGCGACTGCGGTCTTCCCGGCGCTTGCCGCCCCCGCAACCCTCGCGCCCTGTACCAGCCCCGGCACCAGCGCCGCGTGCACGCCAGATGGCGCTGCGCGTCCCCGCTGAGCGTGTACGCGTGCGCCCGCCCCAGCCCATGCAGCTACGGCTCCCCTTCGAACCGCCGTGGAGGTAACCCGTATGAATGGCCCCGACACCCCGGCAGACGCTCCGCACTCCACGCGTATTCCCGCGGACATCTCCCGCCCCGACCGGCTCTTGGGCCCCTTCACCGCCCGGCAGACCGCCATCCTCGCCACCACAGCTGGAGCCCTCTACGGCGGTTGGTGGGTGACCCGGGCCTTCATGGCACCCCTCACCTACGCGGCGCTGGTGGTCCCCGTCGCCGGGGCGGTGGCCACGCTGGCGCTTGGCCAGCGGGAGGGCATCGGCCTGGACCGCTTCCTGGCAGCTGCCCTCTCCCATGCCCGTACGCCGAAACGCCGGGTGGACGCCCCTGAAGGCGTCCCGCCGCTACCCACCACCATCCCCTCCCGTTGGGCGAAAGCCGCAGGACCACCTCCGGCCGCCATGCGCATGCCCTACGAGGGCCTCGCCGCGGACGGTGTGCTCGACCTCGGCGGTGAGGGCCGCTGCGCCGTGGCGATGTGTTCCTCCGTCAACTTCGAACTGCGCTCCGTGGCCGAGCAGCAGGGACTGACCGCTGCCTTCGCCCGCTGGCTCAACTCTCTGACCGGCTCCACCCAGCTGCTGGTGCGCTGCCACCGCGTCAACCTCAGTCCCCTCGCCGGCGCGCTTCAGCGCAACGCCGCTGCTCTGCCGCACCCGGCGCTGGAGCAGGCCGCCCGCGCCCACGCCGACTTCCTCGCCGACCTGGCCGCCAGCGTGCCGGACACGCCACCGGTCGCGTGGCTGTCGCCCCCAGCCGGAGGGCGGGAATGGACGACTACGCTGGACGCGATCGAGGCCGCACGATGAACGGCGGTCAGCGTCCGCAGGTCGGCGACGAGGTCGAGTATGCCCTTGGTCGCCGGGCCATCGTGACGGACATCAGGAACGGCGTCCCGTACCTGCGAGTGGCTGGGCGTCGGGAGTGGCCGGCTGAGGATCCGGACTCACTGAGGGTGACGCGGACGCGATCGCAGCGGATCACGGAAGGTGATCTGCAATGAGCAGGGTGCACGTCAAGCCGCAAGCCGAGCTGCCGGTCTGCCTGTCCCTCTGCCGCCCGCTGCTCGCCCTCGCAGCCTGCAGCCCTGCCTGTGCGGCAACTGCACCGTCCCCATAGACCGCTCCGGGCGGGGACGCTCGTGCCACTCCCCGCCCCGGGGCGAAGACGAAGGCGACGTGGCACCGCCGTTCACCCACCTGCACCGCGACGCCAAACCGCGAGCCCGCGAACTGGCCGCCGACAACTAACCGACCGTGCTGCGGGAGCTGATCGACGCCGGCAGACCCGTCCAACGCTACGAAGGCCCGTGCATCCTCGAGGGCATCGGCCAGTCGGTGCCAACGCGCAGCTGGCAAGGCGCCGGTGCCATGTGTCAACGCCCAGAAGCACTCCATGCCATTGTCACTGCGTCACATACATGTGGTGACACAGCCAGTGGGCAGGTCGTCAGAGCTGCGCACGGTCGCCGATGTACCTGGTCGTCTCACAAGCCATTCGCGAGATGCCCGCGAATTTGACGCACAGTTTGGTATCGGTACCCGTGTCGAAAGTGCCCCACGTGTGGCTGAGCGTACTTCCGACCTGGCGTGCCCGTGCTGTGCGAAAGTGCCGCCCATTCATGAAGAGGCTGACCTTCCGGTGCTTCGACCCCCGCGAAGGGTTGGTCCAGATCGCCGTTACGGAATTCAAATGGTTGCGCCCCTCCAGCCGGCTGCAAACCTGAGGCCCCGAGAAGTCATGCGTGCACGCACTGGTCAGCCGCAGCCGGGGCCGCGGTCACGACGGGGAGCAGCGCTGAAGCCATCACTAGAGGAATAGAACGCTTCAAAAGGCGGACTAGATGTCATAAACGTCACGCTTGACCAACGCTCTGCCAGCACGGAGGAATCGTCGCGTTACCTGCGATCAACCAACCAGCCGAGCTCCGCCCCACGCAGCGAGCACTGAAGCGGCCAAACGCGTCTATATCCACCTCGGCACTGCTACCGCGGCAGGACTCGCGATCTGGCTCCACACATGATCGCCCGGACAAGTAGGCCGACAACGTGGACCAGCCGGAGCCGCCACAACCCTGCGCCGTCAACCGGAACGCCGTACACGCTCCAGGGATGGCGAGCCCGGTACACGCCTCCCGAGTGTCCCGAGCAAGGCATGGTGAAGGGCCCCGGATTCGTCGCCGAGTTCTGTTCAGGATTTTTCCTCGTAACACCTGGAATACAAGGTTACCTCAATAAGAGGGGTGTGCCCGTCGAGCCCCTTCATCCAGGTGGCTTCAAGCTGGGTATGTGTCTCCAGGTGGACGGCCATTATTTCCAGGTTTCGATTCCTGCTGGAATCCTTGCCGTACTTCACTACCTTCCACCCCTGCTGCGGAAGTGCATTGTGCAGATTTTCCATACCCTTCTCAAGGGCACCATTCTCAACCCCGTACATTGACCAAGGGTGTCGAACGTTGCGGTATTTCCGTGACTCGTCGCCAGACGCATCGCAGGATCCTACGCTGGGGCCCGCCTCGGTCGTCTTTCCCTTGATGGCCAGAATTTCCAGGACTCGGCTGGACAAGCTTCCGACTTCATGCACGACCTCCTGGCTTTTGCGCACCTCAGGATCGTACTCAAGGCCACTGGAGTCTTTCTTCACGGCAGAACACCCCACAGTCATGATAAGGGCACTCAGTATCACGGAACTTGCAATGAAACTATTCTTGTTCATATAGGTCACCAATGAGCCTTACTGTCCAGCGTGACGTCACCGTATCTGGCCACTACGACTCGGGCCTGGTTCTTAAGACTCAGCGATGCCTGCCCGCCCTCTGTGTCCCAGAAGGCTCCGTGGCCTCCCGCGTCACTCGTCATGATGTTTCCGCCGAACTCCGGGTCTGTGGGGATCACCAAGTTATCTCCGAGCCCGCTGAGGTAACCTCCGTGGCGGACGATGAAGTCATCGCTGCCACCCCCCATCGCCCACATGTGCTTGGGGTCGATGCCCAGATCCGCGGCGTGGTCCGCTTGCATGCCGGGGCTGCCTGCGACCAGGACGTCATCTGCTGGAACGGGGGTCTCGTTCCAGCCGGCCGTCTTGGCGGTATCACCGATCAGCGTACTGCCGTAGCTGTGCCCAATAACGGTAGTGTGGCCAGTCTCGCCGCTCGCGTATTGGTGTGCTGTTCTGTTGCCTTCGAGGAAATGGTGGAGTATCGGGGCGCCCTGTTCCGCATACCTGTCGCTGGTGGCCTCAGGAATGATGTCCGGGGCATCGTAGTCAAGCCAGGTTATGGTGGAGATCTTCTGGCCGGGCGCGAGCCGTACGCTCTCGTTCCACAGGCTTTCACTGCGTTTGAGGTCCGAAGGCGTGTCACCGGAATCCTCACCGATAGTCGATATATCCGTCGTGGTACCGGGGACATATATGGCGGTGTGGTCGGCCGTATCCGGATTTCCGTTGGCAAGAATGATCCTTCCGTTGCCCTCGCCATCCGGGTCGAACCCGAGGAGGTAAGCCTCCGGGAGACCGTTCTCGCCAGTCCGGTCAAAGCGGTCCTGAATGGCCCGCATTCCCTTCAGTTTCTCCTCCAGGTACTCCTTCCGCTCGCTGTACTTGCCGTGCCAGTCCAGCCACTCCTGGCTGTACGTCATATCGCCGCGGGCCCCGATGGGGACGAACTGGGGTGACGGTTCCTTGGGGATGGCGTTGAGCTTCATCTCGTGCTGGCCACGCGTTTCCGCCAGTACGGTCCGGTTGGCCTCGTCGCGTGCGTCGGCGGGAAGTCCGTTCATGGCCCCGATGCTCGCGGGATGCAGGGCGATATAGGCGTCGCGCTGGTCGGCGGACAGGTGCTTCCACCACTCCGCGTTGTCTTCCGGATCGCCGTCCTTGGGCGGGGTCTTGATGCCGTCCAGGTAGTGATCGGCGCCGTCGCGTACGCCGCCCGTGTCCTTCTGGGCGTCCACCCAGTCCGCGGCGGAGACGGTCAGGTCGTCATCGGCCCTCAGTTTCCGGAGCTTCGGGGCCCATTTCTCGTCGGCCTCCGTGGCCTCTTCCAGGGCTACGGCGATACGGTCGGCGTATTCCTGAGCCCGGACGTAGTGCGGATTCGGGTGAAAGCGGGCGGCCTGCCGGTGGAGCGCTTTGGCGGTCTTGTCCGTGACGCCGTTCACCGTGCCGCCCGGCGGGGTCTTCCCCTGGTACTTGTCGCCCCCTGCCGGGTAGGTGACCGAACCGTCCGTCTCCACAGTGAGCTTTTCGCCCTCCGCGTCCGCCACTGCCGCGTCGAGCTTCTTCTTGGCGGCCTGCAGATCGGAGGCAAGGGCATTGAGGGCGGTACTGATCACGCCGCACTCGACCTGGGTGTAGTGGAAGTCCTTTGCCAGCTCGCGGAGTTGGTGGAGGGCGGCTTTCGCGGCCACGCCGGAAAGCGACTCCCGCATTTTGACCGCAATCCGCCGCTCAAGCGCCTCATTGGCCGCATTCGCCATGTCGCTGGTGGCGCGGTATCCGCGAGAGGCCATCTCGAAGTCGGACGTCCGTAGGTTCTTGAGAGCCGTGTAGTCCATGGTTCAGCTCACTTCCCCCCGCCACGGCCGCCGACGGCTGGCGTGTCCTCGTAGCGATCGGACAGCTTGTTGAACGAGCGCCTCACAGCCTGATCGTTGCCGTCCAGGTGATCACCCGCCTTCTCCAACTGCACCTGAAGTGCGCTGCACCGGCCACTCAGCGACTCCAAGTAGCGCTGCCAGGAGTGAAAAACCTCCTGCTGTGCCGCCGCACTGTGCACTCCACTTACGCCGGATCCGGTGCCGAAGCCTTGCTGCCCGTCTTCCAGTTTCGTCAGGGCCTTCTTGACATCCCCGCGCAACGACTGGACATCGTGGCCTGCCCGCACCCACGCGGCCTTCTTGGACTTCAGGGCGTCCGACTCACTGGCCGATCCGTCGCCCGAACCGCCCTGCCAACCATCCCCGCCCGCGCTGGCGAGCTGCATCCCACTGTCACCTGCGGCCGTCTGCTTCAACGCGGCCCACTCTTCATCCCACGACATGACATTCCCCCCGGCCATGCAATCGGCCATGTTATCCGGCAACGGCAACGAACCCCCGGGCCGACGTTGTGACGGGACTCAGTCAGGCTTCGGCTACCTACGGCTGTGAAGCCCCGCCACCTACCGCTCATCGCATGTGTCGCGCAAGACAGTGGGGTGGTCGGACGCCTGGACACTGTCCGACCACCCCATCGCACACGGCTTGACGGACTACTGGAAGAAGCCGGCCGCCCGGCGGTCCGTGGCCTGGTAGTCGGCGCTGCCAGAGCGGATCTTGGTTGCTACCTCATGCAGAGTGCTCTGGATGTGGCTCGCGCGGGCATTCCACTGGCGCTCAGCAGCCTGGAACGCCTGGTGGGCCTCGCCCTCCCAGGAATCAGAGACGCGCTTGACCGCGCCCCAGATCTTGTCCAGCTCGGCCTGCAGCTCCTTTGCGGCCCGCTCGATGTCGGCGGCGGTCTGCTCCAGAGCGCCATAGGTGACCCGAAGGTTCTGGTCGCCGGCCATACTCTCCCCCACTTCTCGGAGTTGTCACTCGGTGGTCGTAATGTGCCTGCCGGGAACTCGATGCCCCAGCGCTGTAGCGGCGTTTAGTAGTTGCTGATGCCGCTTGCAGAGCCGGGGTCCAGGTGTCCGCCGGCCGCGCCACCGTTGACGTCGATGCCCCGGAAGCTGGACAGCACCTCGGCGTCATTGGAGTCGCTGGTGACGCTGGTGCGGGCGACGGCTTCCTTGATGCCGTCGAGCATCCGGCGCAGCGCGGCGTGGTCCTCGTTGAGCGCGTTCTGTGCCTGCCGGAAGGCACTCGCCCCCTGCCCCGTCCACGCGGTCTCGACTGCCGCGATGGCGTTCACCAGCGTCCGGAGCTGCGCCGACATCGACTGGCTGCCGCTTTGGATCTCGCTCTTGAGCTTCTCGATCTCCGCATACGTAAGTGCGGTGTTCCCTGCCATGATCCACCTTCCCCCATGAGTAAGTTATGAAGCCGATACGGTTTGCCAGTGCTCGACTTCTTTCGACGGCCACATCTCATTAGATGCAGCCGACTCCGCTGATCACCCTAGTCGCGGCCGACTGGAGTTCCAATTCTCTTTTCCGAACTTGGAGCTACATCCTTCGGCGTCGGACTATCAAGAAGCCGCCGATGACCAAGAAGCCAGCGACTACGCCGCCCCCGACGATAACCGGCCAGTTCTTGGAGTCGTCATTATCCGCCTGGGCCACTTGCCTTTGCATCTCACTTGCGTTGCCCGAGCTTTCCTCGGGTTGAGGAGATTTTGAAGGCGTTGCGGTTGCGTGGGCCGCAAGAAGCGGGTTGACGTCGGCAGGACCAGGCTCGCCTTCCTTGTCCAGCAGGATCTTGCGCGGGCGGACAATCCCGTAACCGAGGTACTTGCTCGGGACCTTGCCGTCCTTAGGCTTGCCAGCGGTCTCCATCATGACTCGCAGGACCTGGTTGTTCGTCCAGTGCGGGTGTGCGGACCAAACCAAAGCTGCCGAGGCTGAGGCGATAGCTGTCGCATCACTTGTTCCCCACGTTGTGCAATCCAGCAGGGCCTTCGTGCAGCGAGTTGGGACTTCAACCCCCGGAGCGGCCAACGCCACTTGCGGCCCAAAGACCGAGAACTTTGTTACCTTCAACGATTTGTCCACAGCGCCGACTCCGACGATCCCGGGAAGGCGCGAAGGGTAATCGGGGGCGTTCCCTTTGGCTCCGTCGTTACCTGTCGCGACGAAGATGAGGCTGCCCTTCTGATTTGCGTAGTCGATCGCGGGTTGCAGCACCTCCTTGGCTAGGTCGCTGGCTGGTCCGCCCCGAGAGATGTTGATGACTCTCGCGCCTTGATCTGCTGCATAACGGATAGATTTGGCCATGTTGACGATCCAGTTCCCACCAAGACTTCTGATGGGAAGGATCTTCGATCCTGGCGCCAGCCCCCAGGTGCCATCCCCGCTCCGCTTGCCGGCGATGATCATCGCCATGCTGGTGCCGTGGCCTTCGCTGTCGAAGTCTGCACCGCGCCCTTCTCCGGAAAAGTCCCTGCCTGGCAGTACCTGACCGCGCAGCTCGGGAACGGAGTCGTCGACACCACTATCGACCACAGCAACGGTGACGCCTTCCCCCGTGCTGACCTGCCACATGCGCTCGGCCTGCATCGCGTCTAGGTACCACTGGCGTGATCTCTTGTCTTCCGCAGCAGCAGCCGGTGCAAGAAGGCCCAGAGACACTGCTGTGAGGCAAGTAAGCGCCGCTGCCGACCAGGGCCTTCTCCGCCGTACGTGATCTGCCGCCCGAGTCACGGTGCGGTGTTCTCCTGTCCATTCCACTGCAACGTCCCGACTATTCGATCACGGGGGGCACGACTGATTCGTGCTGCGCCATCCACATCTCGGCGTCCTCCTGGAGATAGTCCGGTCGCTGCGCTGCCCTGCGCCCGCCACGTGAGGTCGACGGTGCGCCGGGCATAGGGAGCATGCCGCTGGTGGAGTTGCCTCGTGCCAGACCAGAGCCACCGGGGGTGAAGCCGGCTGCCCGACCACGTGGTGCCTGCGCACGTCCGCGTGCCTGGCCCAACTCAGAGGCCGAGCTGCGGCCTGTGACCGGCGATGTTCCAGAAGCGGTGCCTTCCACTACCCCGCCTGGGCTGCTCTTGCCCATCGCGGAGCCGGGCGGCGCGGGCCGCTGCTCACCGCCGATCACCGATCCGCCTGGCGCCGCGCCCACGGTGCCGCCGGGCTCGTATGCCCACCGGCGGCCCGGGAGAGCGGGGTTGGTGCTGCTGGCACTTCCCGGATAGCTGCTCCCTGTGAGGCCATGCTGCATCGCAGGACGTTCCCCGCCCATGGCCGCCCCGTGGGGCTTGTCCACGGGTACCGCGTGAGGAGGGCGCAATCGCTGTCCTGGGTTTCCCGCGCCGCCTCCAGTGACTGGTCCGCTGTGAGTGGCGGAAGAAGCCCCTGAAGGGCCTGCCAGTCTGGGCGGAATCGCGCCATGTTCGGTGCCCATGACGGTTCCGCCTGGCAGTTGCGGGCGCGCAGTAGCGGTGCTGCCGCGCGGGGCACCTGTGCCGACAATGCCGTCCTCCAGGGCACTGCCGAACCGTCCTCGCGTCGTGCCCGGGCGGGCGGCTTCCGGCTGTGCGCCGCGCGTCGTATTTCTCTGCCCTGAGGGGCTCTTCACTGCGCCAGGGAACGCTGCGGGAGTAGGTACGACCGGACCAGAGGGGATGCCAGGGCTCCCGGGCTGCGGCGGAAGGTGACCTCCCTGCGACGGCATGGTGTCCGGGACAGTAACAGGCGCAGTGGCGTTGACGGCTGTACCGACCTGCTGGTCGTGCTGCTGGACGGCACCAACTGGTGCCACAGCCGCCGCTGTGTGCCGCTCAGCATCACTGCCGCCCGACGCAGACACGGTCTGTCCCCCCGCTGTCCCGGCCGCCGAAGCGCTGCCAGCCGGCTGGTCCAGGACGTACATCGCGTCCCTGCCCGTGTCCCTGTCCTGCGGATCCGGTACAAACCCCGACGCCGGCTTGAAGTTAGGCGGCTCCTGGCCCTCGATCTTGTCCTGGGCCGTGCGGTAGTACGAAGCCAGCCGGTTCATCGCCGTTACCGCCGCTTCGCGGTCCGGGTCCGTCATCAAGGGAGCGCCCGTCGCGCCGCGCGCCGTAGGTGATGTCGCGCTGTCCAGCTGAACGAAGTTGTCCTGTTTCGGCTGGGGCATCGTCTTCGCCTCCCACAACGCCGTCCCGGCATCTGAGATGGCGTTGCCGGTGGCTGAGGCGAAGCGGGCCAGCTTGTGGCTCTCCTTGACGGTGTGGTCGCTCCACTCGCGGAAGGCGCGGGCGCCCTCGCCTTCCCACGGCACGCGTTCGACGTATGCCGCGAGCTTCGTGGAGATGTCCTCGATCTCCTTGCCTGCCTCTACCAGAGACGCGCCCGTGAACGAGATCACCAAGTGGTCCCCGCCGGCCACCATGTCGTACAGGGCCCGGTGCGTTGCATTCTCGAAATTGCTGCTGCCGGACGAGCTGGAGTTCCCCGCCATCCCTCTCCTCTTCCCCCTCGTATCAGATGCCGTCGGCGCCCGCGGACTTACCGTCGCCCATGCCGGCTTCGGCGGAACCGGCGGCTTCGGCGGGCCGCTGCTCAGGCCGCGGTGCCCGGTACAGCTCCTGGGTACGGCGCTGGATCGCTGCCAGACGGCTCTTCGCGTCAGCGTCGATGGCCTCGTATTTGCGGTAGGCGACCTCGGAGCCGATGCCCAGCGTCTCGATCTGGTCGCCGAAGGCCTTGGAGAACGCCTCAAGCTGAGACAAAACCTTCTCGTACGCAGCGGACAGGCCCTGTGCCTCGGCGAATCCCTGGCCGAAGGAGGCAGGGGCGATCGTGCGGCTGCCGAGCGTCCCGGGATCCGCATTGGACCCCTTCAGACGCGCCAGCAGGTCATCCACCCGCTTCTTGAACTTCACCATCTCGGCTTCGACAGTCAGATCGGCGCTCTTGCCCTGTGGCGCCGCTCCGTTCACCTGCATGCCAATGGTCTCGTCGGCTCGCATGGCGTCCTTCCCCCCGGATACCGCTACCCGTAAGTCACCAACGTCAGGAGCCACTCTATCCATCACCTCTGACAACGACCGTGCGTCTTGCGTCCATGCGTTCGGGGAGCTCTATCTCCTATGTCCGAAGCGTAGTCGTTCGCACCGCCCGGCTCATGCGCCACGGCCTCATGAAAGTGAGTACGGCTACTCATTGACGCCCCGTCGCCCGCGTATGTGTGTCCCGCTTACGCGCGTCCCGCCAGACGACCGCCGCGCCCGCGATGACAGCGACCGCGACGCCGCCCGCTCCCACGCCGTACGTCGCGTACCGCTCCATCCGCTCCTGCGGAGTCTCGCCATCGGGCCAGGCGGCGGGGTCCGGGGGCGTGGCCTTGGCCAGGCTGTTGTCCACGCTCGGGCGGTCGATGGGGTGGGCGTCCTCGGTGAGGGCCCGCACCGGGTCTACAACGCCCCAGCCCACGAAGGAGTCCCGACCGTTGACGGTGCGTTCGGCGGTCTGCTCGATCTGGGCGACGATCTGGTGCTCCTTCCAGTCCGGGTGCTTGGCCTTCAGGAGGGCGGCGACGCCGGCGACGTAGGGGGCGGAGAAGCTGGTGCCGTTGTCCACGCACTGGCCACCCTTGGGCACGGTGGAGACCATGTCCACGCCGGGGGCGGCCACCCCGATGAAGTCGCCGCTCTGGGAGAAGGGGGTGCGCTCGTTGTTGCGGTCGGAGGAGGCGACGGCCAGTACCCCGGCGTATGCGGCCGGGTAGGTGTCCTTGAGCCGGCCGTCGAGGCCGTCGTTGCCTGCCGAGGCAACGACGACGATGTTCTCGCGCCGGGCTTCCTTGACAGCGGCCGCCAGGTCGGAGGTGGTGGTCAGCGGCTTGGTGGTGTCCTGGGAGATGTTGATGACGTCCGCGTCGGCGGCGATGGCTTTGCGGATGGCCTGGGCCAGGGTGGCGGCGGTGCCGCTGCCCTTCTCGTCGTTCTGGCGGAGGGGGATGATCGTGGCTTCGGGGGCGAGTCCGACGAAGCCGGTGCCCGCGCGTGGGCGGGCCGCGATGATGCCGGCGACCTTGGTGCCGTGGCCGACCGGGTCGTAGGTGCCGTCCTTCGGCGCCTTCGGATCCCCTGCCGTTTCGTTCTTGCCGTCCTTGGTGTTGTGCAGGAAGTCCCAGCCGTGTTTGGTGTCGACGGCTTCGGCCAGCTGCGGGTTGGTGTTGTCGACGCCGGTGTCGATGACGGCGACGCGTACCGGGCGGCCGTGCGCGTCCCGGCCCTTGGTGTCCTGCCACAGCTGGTCGAAGACGATGCGCTGCAGGGCCCAGGGGCGTTCCTTAATCTGCTGCTTCATGGGGAAGGTGCAGGCGCCGTCCCCCTGAGGAACCGGGGGCACGCCCTCTCCGTCCGCGGCGTGGGCCACCCCGGATGGCGCCACGGGAGCGACGCTCCCGATCAGTGCCACGAGCAGGGTGGCCGCGGCCCATGCAGCTGGTGTTCTCCTCCGCACTGCGTCTCCCCGTTCCTCAGGAGCCCTGGGGCTGGCGGGCGGCGTTCGCATCCAGCCGGGGCCCCATCGGCAGGAACTGCGACCAGTTCGTCGGCACCAGCACGGGTTTGATGTCCTTGTAACCGAGGAGGATCTGCGCCCGGTTGGTCTCCTGCGAGCGCTCGCCGGAATGCTGTTCCTTCGCTGTGCCTGGGGTGCCGATGCCGGACTGTTTGGCGCTGCTGTCGTTGTTCGTCTGGACGCCGTAGCGCAGGCCGGTGTCCGTGACGAGGAAATGCGCCCCGGAGCCGGCGTCTCCTGGCTGGATCTGCTTGTAGAACAGGCCGGTTCCCGGGGTGACGTACGCGCTGGTGCCGCCGTTGGCGGTCTGCTGGGGGAAGTCCGTTCCGGCCCAGGTACTCAGCTCCGTACCGCCGGTCTTCGACACCGCGCGCAGCACGCTGCAGACCGTACGGTGGTCGTCCTGCGCCGTGGCGGTGTTGACCAGCTCGGTAACCTGCTGCGGCCAGTGCTTCTCGGCGAACAGGTGCTGCGCCTGCGGCGTGAAGGACTGTGCGTCCACCTCGGTGGGACGGTTGCGCTGCTCCAGCGGGGCCGTCTGCCGGGAGAACAGGAGCAGCTTGGCCACGAAGTCCGAAACGGGGACGACCTTGCCCTGGAGCACGACGTAGTGCTGGGTGCCGGCGCCGGTTGTCGCGCGCAGCACCATGCCGGTGCGGTTTTCGCGTTCGCCCAGTCCCTTGACGTTGGCGGGCTGGTTGACCACACCGGGCAGGGTGGGGAAGGCGATCGGTGTGCCGTCGTGGAAGGTGGCAAGCCAGTCCTTCGTGACCTGCTGGGGCTGCCGACTGCCCACCAGGGCACGCAGCAGGAGCTCCGTATCGCTGCCGCCGCTGATGAGGTACTTGGTGCCCTTCCGGTCGATCAGATAGCGGGCACCGCCGGACTCCCCAGTCCCCCTCGCCTCTTGGACGTACAGGGCCTGACCCTCGTGCAGCCGGCCCGGCCCCTCCACCTTGTGCGTGTCGCGGTCGGCGAAGAGGAAAGTAGCCTTCTGTACGGACTTGCCGTTGCTGCCGGGTTGTTCGCAGACCGCCCAGCGCTTGCTCTTCGCCGCCTCGGCGCCCTCCGGGAGACGGTCGGGGGCGTACGGGATTCCCAAGGTCGGGCCGTGCGGGAGTTTTCCGTTGTCCAGTTCGCTCTCGTCGACCTTGAGGACGTCGAACCGGTCTGCTTTGAGGAGCAGCCGAGCTGAGGCCATGTTCAGGACAGGATGCAGCTGCTTCTTGCCGCCCGTCTCCAGCACCACGTACAGAGTGGCGGATTTGCTACCCAGGATGACGTGTGCGCCGGGGGTGTTCCAGCCCTTGGGGGCCTTGGGGCGGAACATCCCCCAGGCGCCGAATCCGGCCAGGAGCACGGCGGCGATGATCAGGCCGGGCAGCACCACACGCAGCGGGCTCGGGGCGCCCTCGTCCGTACGGTCCGGGGAAGGCTGCAGGAAGGCGGCCACCAGCCGTTTCTTGGCGAAGGTGTAGCCGTTGAGCTCGTCCCGCCGTGATGCCATGACGCTGCGCTTCCCCCTGTTCCCTCTGCGGCCGTTCCGCAGCTGTACGGTCCTGCATGTTCTCGGGCCTGGGGCCCCTCAGTTCCCTCAACCGCTGGTCATGCTCCGCGCCCGGCTGTACAGGTCCAGGACCGCCAGACACAGCGGCATCAGGGTCAGCAGCAGGAATCCGTCGGCGAGATCGAGCACCCGGCCCCAGAACGGCGTCAGGCCCTCCTTCGGCACGGTCAACGCGACGGTCGTCACCAGCGCCACGGCGCCGATGACCACAAGCGCCAGCCACAGCGTACGCAGGTCCAGTTGGGTGCGGTCTCCCGAGAGGAAGTCGTTCAGCATCCCGGTGGGCGGGTTGAAGGCCACGCCCAGTACGAGGAGGGAGAGCGCGGCCAGGCCGGCGACGACCGCGCAGGCTACCTGGGCGGTGTAGCGGAAGAGCCGGGCTCGCAGCAGCGTCGCCAGGCCGGTGGCTAGGGCGAGGAGCTGCGCCCATGCGGAGTGGGCGAAGCCGAGCACACCGGCGGCGGCGATGAGGACCGCGCAACAGCCGCCGAGCAGCCCGAGCAGCAGCTCGTGGCCGCGGCGGGCCTGGGCGGCGACGCGCTCCTCGTCGACGGGGTCCAGACCGAGGGGCTCATCAATACCCCTCAGTTCTGCCCCCGACTCCCGCTCCTCGCTCAGGCTGCGCGGAGTGACGTACCCGATGGGCAGCCGGGCCAAGCGCGTGGCCAGCTGCGGCAGAAAGGCCATGAGGCCGATGGCCACGGGCGCGCAGACGGCTGCGGACTGGGCGGCCGTTGCCTCGCTGATGATGGCGAGGAAGGCGGCGAGGGTGCCCACTGCCGCGGCGAACGTGGCAGCGATGAACGGCGCATCACCGGACGGCGATACCACGACCAGCACGACCGAGACCACGAGCACAGCAATACAGCCCAGCAGGAACTGCAGCCGCCCGGCTCCCTGGCCGGCGTCCGGGCCGACGATCCCCGAGCCGGCGCACAGCACGACCGGCAGCGCGCCCAGACCAAGCGCGACGGCTGACGGCTGGTCTCCGTAGACCCGGGCCCGAACGCCCGCGAACGCGGACAGCAGCACACCGGCCGTGCCGGCGATCACGCCCGGCAGGCTGTGCATGTTGTGCCGTACCGGGTCGGCGGACCACAGCACGAGTGCGAGGAGGACGAGCAGCACCCCGACACCGGCCAGGCCTGCCCCGCGCAGCAAGCTGTCATTCCACAGACGGCGGTCGCGGGTGACGGCGGCGGCCACCGCATCGGAGACATCGTCAAAGACCGCTGGTGGAAGCGACTGCGAGAAGGGGCGCAGGTGCAGCATTTCGCCGTCGACGACGCGCTGGTCGGCGAGCGTACGGGCGCTGTCGAGCGCGTCACCGTCAGCGCGGAAGAGGTAGTAGCCGGTCGGCGCACCCGGGGGCTGTCGCTGGCCGGTCAGGCGCAGGATCTCCGGGTAGATGTCGGAGACCGGGATGTTTTCGGGCAGTGCCACGTCGATACGGCTGTCGGGGGCGACCACCGCGACCCTGCGGAAGCCGGTTCCCGCACTCGTGCTCATCGTGTTCAGCTCTGCCCCCTGCTCACCTGGTCATACAGCCACTTAGTCACGTGGCCACTCGCTCACTTGGTCATCGCCACGGTCGCTCAGTGCGCGGCCTATGCCGCGGCGCCATCGTGCCACCGCACGATCGCACCACCGCACATTTGCGTCACTCGCCGTGAAACCCTTCCCCACCCGTCACATTAGTCGGCAGTAGGATCGCCTGACGCGGGGGGCGCCGTCGCCAGGGGGCGACCGGTACGGAACTTCCCTCCGTATTGAGGGATTGATGCTCGGTGAGCCAGATCGTCGTCAAGCGCCCACCGCGGGCGCTTCCGCCCGGCCCCGCCACTGACGAACTGCAGCTGCAGGCTCCGCCGGAGCTGCCGCGCGGCCAGCAGGAGGGCGTGCTGATGCAGCTCCTGCCGATGATCGGCATGGGCTCGTCGGTGGTGTTCTTCTTCATGCCGGGCATGCCGCCCTTCATGCGCATCATGGGCGCGCTGATGCTCGTCTCGACGGTCGGCATGGTCATCGCCCAGGTCGTCCGCTACCGCAGAGGTACCCAGGGCGAGATGGCGCAGAGCCGACGGGACTACCTCAAGTACCTGGCGCAGACTCGCCGTCGGATCCGCCGTACGGTCACCGCCCAGCGCAACGCCCAGCACTACCTCCATCCCGCCCCCGACCAGCTGTGGTCCATCGTCGCCGAGGGCAGCCGCCTCTGGGAGCGCCGCATCGGCGACGCCGACTTCGGACAGGCCCGCATCGGCCTGGGCACCCAGCAGCTGGCCACCCCGCTCGTCGCCCCCGACACCGCCCCCGTCGACGAACTCGAACCCCTCACCGCCGGCATCATGCAGCGCTTCCTCGCCGCTCATGCCTCGCTGCACAACATGCCGGTCGCGGTCTCCCTGCGCGCCTTCTACCACGTCACGGTCTCCGGCGACCCGGCCTGCGCCCAGGGCACGGCCCGCGCCCTGATCGGTCAGCTCGTCACCCTGCAGTCCCCCGCCGACCTCCTGGTCGCCGTGGTGGCGGCCCCCGGCGCCATCGGGCGCTGGGAGTGGACGAAGTGGCTGCCGCATACCCAGCTGCCCGGCTCGGCCGACGGCGCCGGCACCCGACGCCTGTTCACCGACGACGTCACCGAACTCGAAACCCTCCTGGCCGGCCACCTCGCCGACCGCCCCCGCTTCAGCAAAGACGCCCCGCCCCTCCTCGACCGGACCCACCTCGTCATCATCCTGGACGGCGGAATGGTCCCCGCAGACTCCGCTCTCGCCGCCCCCGAGGGCCTCCAGGGCGTCACCGTCATCGAGGTCGTCTCCGGAGAGCTCGACGAGCCCCGCGGCGGCCTGTCGGTATCCGTCCACCCCGCCCGCCTGCGCCTGGAATCCGCCGTCTCCGCCTACGACGGCACCCCCGACCTGCTCTCCCTGGAACGCGCCGACACCCTCGCCCGCCAGCTCGCGCCCCTGTACGTGGACGGCACAGACGAGGACGAACCACTCCTGGCCAACCTGGACTTCACCGACCTCCTCGACCTCGGCGACCCCGCCGACGTCGACACCGCCCGCACCTGGCGCCCCCGCTCCCAGGCCGAACGCCTGCGTGTCCCGATCGGCATAGACGAATCCGGCCAACCCGTCATGCTCGACCTCAAGGAGGCGGCCCAGAACGGCATGGGCCCGCACGGCCTGTGCGTCGGCGCGACCGGCTCCGGAAAATCCGAACTCCTGCGCACCCTCGTTCTGGGCCTTACGGTCACCCACTCCTCCGAAACCCTCAACTTCATCCTCGCCGACTTCAAGGGCGGCGCCACCTTCGCCGGCATGTCCGCCCTCCCCCACGTCGCCGCCGTCATCACCAACCTCGCCGACGACCTCTCCCTCGTCGACCGCATGGGCGACTCCATCCGCGGCGAACTCCAGCGCCGCCAGGAGCTACTGCGCCAGTCCGGGAACTTCGCCAACATCCACGACTACGAAAAGGCCCGCGCCGCCGGCCACCCCCTCGACCCGCTGCCATCCCTCGTCCTGGTCATCGACGAGTTCAGCGAGCTGCTCACCGCCAAGCCCAACTTCATCGAGATGTTCATCCAGATCGGCCGCATCGGCCGGTCCCTGGGTGTCCATCTCCTCCTCGCCTCCCAGCGCCTGGAGGAAGGGCGCCTGCGCGGCCTGGACACCTACCTCTCCTACCGCATCGGCCTGCGCACCTTCTCCGCCGCCGAATCCCGCGTCGCCCTCGGCGTCCCCGACGCCTACCACCTCCCCTCCGTCCCCGGCTCCGGCTACCTCAAGTTCGGTACGGACGAGATGTCCCGCTTCAAGGCCGCCTACGTCTCGGGCCCCCATCGCTCAGCCAGCAGCCGTACCGACGACGGCGCACTCCCCGTCGAACAGCCCGCGGCCCTCTTCACTGCCGCGCCCGTCCCCGTCACCAGCACCACTCCGGCCGCGCAACAGCCCACCCCCGAAGTCCCCACCCAGGCCGACGACGCCCTCGCCGACACCGTCCTGGACGTCATCGTCCGACGCCTGGACGGGCAGGGACCGCCCGCCCACCGGGTCTGGCTCCCGCCCCTGGACACCGCCCCCACCCTCGACCAGCTCCTCCCGTCCCTGGCCACCACCCCGGAACGCGGCCTGCACTCCGCCGACCACCCCGCCACCGGCCGCCTCACCGTCCCCTTCGGCCTGGTCGACAAGCCCTTCGAACAGCGCCGCGACACCCTCCACCACGACTTCTCCGGCGCCACCGGCCACCTCCTCGTCGTCGGCGGCCCCCAGTCCGGCAAATCCACCCTCCTGCGCACCCTCATCAGCGCCTTCGCCCTCACCCACACCCCCCAGGAAGTTCAGTTCTACGGCCTCGACTTCGGCGGCGGGGCACTGAGCTCGATCGCCGGCCTCCCACACGTCGGCTCCATCGCCTCCCGCCTGGACCCCGAACGCATCCGCCGCACCGTCGCCGAGGTCGCCGGCATCCTGGCCCGCCGCGAGGAGTACTTCCGCACTCACGGCATCGACACCATCGCCACCTACCGCCGACGCCGCGCCGCAGGCGACCTACCCGACCAGCCATGGGGCGATGTCTTCCTCGTCATCGACGGCTGGGGCCCCTTCAAGGACGAATACGAACTGCTGGAGCCGATCGTCACCGACCTCGCCTCCCGCGGCCTCGGCTTCGGCATCCACGTCATCCTCACCGCCTCCCGCCACCTGGAAGTCCGCGCAGCCCTCAAGGACCAGATCCTGGGCCGCCTGGAATTGCGGCTGACCGACCCCATGGACTCCGAATTCGACCGCAAGACCGCCGCCAACGTCCCACCCGGCGCCCCAGGCCGCGGCCAAACCCCCGCCAAACTCCACTTCATGACCGCCCTCCCCCACACAGGGAAGCCAGGCAGCACCACCGAACTCGCCGATGCCACCGCCGAGTTCGTCCGTACAGTCGCGGGAAGCTGGTCCGGCCCCTCCGCCCCGGCCGTCCGGCTCCTCCCCCACACCGTCCCCGCCGCCCACCTCCCCAAGGGCTCGGACTTCCCCCATCGCGGCATCGCCCTCGGCCTCGACGAAACCAACCTCGAACCGGTCTACACCGACTTCGAAACCGACCCCTTCCTCGTCATCTTCGGCGAAAGCGAATCCGGCAAGACCGCCACCCTCCGCCACATCGCCCACAGAATCGCCGAACGCTACACCTCCGACGAAGCCAAAATCGTCGTCGGTGACTACCGCCGCACCCTCCTCGACGCCATCCCCGCCACCCACCTCCTCGAATACGCCCCCACCGACGACACCCTCGACATCCACATGAACGCCCTGGCCGGCCTCATGGAACGCCGCCGCCCCACCCCCGACGTCACCCCCCAACAACTCCGCGACCGCAGCTGGTGGACCGGCCCTCGCTTCTTCGTCCTCCTCGACGACTACGACCTCATCGCCACCAGCACCAACAACCCCCTAAACGTCCTGACCGACAAACTCCCCTACGCCCGCGACACCGGCACCCACTTCATCCTCACCCGCACCACCGCTGGCATCTCCCGCGCCCTCTACGAACCCGCCCTCCAACGCCTCACCGAACTCGGCGCCCAGGCCCTCATCCTCTCCGGCGACCCCAACGAAGGCGACATCCTCGCCAACGTCCGCCCGCGCCCCATGCCGCCGGGCCGCGCCCACTACATCACCCGCAAACGCGGCACATCCCTCATCCAACTGGGCTGGCAGCCCGATCAGTAGGTTCAAGGGGCTGGATCTCGGGACAGCGCACCTGTGCGTCCGGTGATCGCGCCGATGAGCCCGGCGGCTGCGCAGCAGGGCCATGGGTCCTGCTTGCCGTCACCTCCGCAGCGGGGTGCTCTGCTGAGGCGGGACATGCGGGACATATGTGCCGCCCGTATCTAAGAATCCACCTGCAAATCGATCGCTGCTTCGTAGAAGGCATCCGCGAGGGCGACGATGATCGAGTTGATGGCCGGCCCGTCGGTGAAAAAGTAGTCAGCCATCATGTTGTGGGCGCCCTGGTTATCCGCGACCGCCTCCGTAACAGCTGCTTGGAAGTCTTGCGAATCCAGGAACTGCTTCTTGGAATTCACCCTGGTCTGCTGCACCAGGTTCGGGTCGGTAAGCAACCGCTGGACGAGTCCCTGTACGAACTCCCGGATTTGGTACTCGGCGAACGTCTCGGCCCCGAAGAGGTCGTTCATCTCGTCTATGACGACCTGGAGCGCAACGTACTTCAGATCCTTCTTCGTGCCCGTGCCGGCGCGCTGATGCCCTTCAACTGCCCGTCGCCCACGAGCGAGATGTCGACCGGGTTCGCCTTGTTGTGCTTGACCCCGACCAGCACCACGTCGGAAAGGTCCACCTCGGCCGCCCAGGCGGACTCGGCGATGACCTTCTCCAGCAGGCGAAAGAAGATCGACAGCATCTCCCGGGTCACCCACAGTTCGGCAACTTTGCGGACGTCGTCCTCGGTGTAGATCCCGGCCTGGGCAAGCTTGTTGGCCAGATGAATGACGACGTACGGATCGGTCTCGGTCTCGGTCTCGGCCTCGGTCTCCAGAGTGGCGTTCTTGAAGTACGGCTCGAAGGCGACCTCGATGTCCTCGGGCTTGTTGGCGAAGTCGATGACGAACGTCTTGCGCTTTTGCTCCCCACCGAGGACTCGAACCGGCGCAGCGCAAGCCAGGTCAGAGAAGCGTGACTACAGCGTCAGCCGACACGCGTCTTCGGTAGATGCACAGACATGGTCACAACGAGCGAATCTCCGCAGGTCACAGGGAGTGTAGGACGACCAGCCCTTGTTTGTGGCTCCTGCCGAGGACTCGAACCTGCGGCCAGGAAGCCGCACGGTTCCACGATCGCTACCCATACGACACAGCGGGCCCCGATATGCCCCGGCTGACGCCCGCAGGGCGATGTCACCGCCAGTGGCCCGGTCCCTGCACTGGCCCGGCTCCTGGCGCCCCGCCACCAACGACATCCGTAGCCACGCGGCACCCCATACAGCTAATGCCCCGTCCGCTCTATCCAGCACCGATCCAGCGACGGTACGAATAACCAGGGATGACGACAGGTGACGAGACGTCAGCAAATCCAGCACGGATCCAGGAACGGGAACGACAGCGGGGGCGACCCAACATGAGGTCGACCCCGTCTGACCAGCACATTTGCCAGATCGCTACGCCAATACTCCGGCGTGGGCTAGACGTTGAACCGGAACTCCACCACGTCCCCGTCCTGCATCACATAGTCCTTGCCCTCCATGCGGGCCTTGCCGGCCGCGCGGGCGTCGGCCACCGAGCCGGTTTCGACCAGGTCGGCGAAGGAGATGACCTCGGCCTTGATGAAGCCCTTCTGGAAGTCGGTGTGGATGACACCGGCCGCCTCGGGGGCCGTGGCGCCCTTCTTGATGGTCCAGGCGCGGGTTTCCTTGGGGCCGGCCGTCAGGTAGGTCTGCAGGCCGAGGGTGTTGAAGCCGACGTGGGCGAGGGTGGCGAGGCCGGGCTCGTCCTGGCCCACGGACTGGAGGAGCTCCAGGGCCTCGTCGTCGTCCAGCTCGGCGAGGTCGGCCTCCAGCTTGGCGTTCAGGAAGATCGCCTCGGCGGGCGCGACCAGGGCGCGCTGCTCGTTCTTGAAGTCCTCGTCGGTCAGCTCGTCCTCGTCGACGTTGAAGACGTAGAGGAAGGGCTTGGTGGTGAGGAGGTGGAGGTCGTGCAGGAGCTCCTCGTTGCCGGAGCCCTGGACGATGCCCGCGGCGAAGAGCGTGTCGCCCTTCTCCAGGATCGCCTTGGCCTCCTCGACCGCCTTGACCTTCGGGGCGATGTCCTTCTTGATGCGCGACTCCTTCTGGAGGCGCGGCAGGACCTTCTCGATGGTCTGGAGGTCGGCGAGGATCAGCTCGGTGTTGATCGTCTCGATGTCGCTCTTGGGGGAGATCTTGCCGTCGACGTGGACGACGTTCTCGTCCTTGAAGGCGCGGATGACCTGGCAGATCGCGTCGGACTCGCGGATGTTCGCGAGGAACTTGTTGCCCAGGCCCTCACCCTCGGAGGCGCCGCGGACGATGCCCGCGATGTCGACGAAGTCGACGGTCGCCGGGAGGACCTTCTGGGAGGAGAAGATCTCCGCCAGCTTGGCCAGACGCGGGTCGGGGACGCCGACGACGCCGACGTTCGGCTCGATGGTGGCGAACGGGTAGTTGGCCGCCAGCACGTCGTTCTTGGTCAGGGCATTGAACATGGTCGACTTGCCGACATTCGGCAGACCGACGATTCCGATCGTGAGCGACACGTGGCGACTCGACTTCCGAGCGAGAGGTGGTGGGGTGGGCAGCGGCCCCGGGAGGGCCGATCCACCAGTCTACGGGGCGGCGCGGGCCGAGCGGCCGCCACCGGGACCGGTCCGCGCCCCGCCCCGCCCCCGGCCCGTAGCGAACTCGGCCGCAAGCTCGGCCAAAGCGCGTGTCCCGCGACCGGTTAATACCACTTAGCGGCCTACCGTTGCCGGGTGGAGCAACACGAAGCGCGCACGCCCCAGCACAGCCCGCCGCGGTCCGGACGGCCGCCCGCGGGCCAGGACGCCCGGCTCCCGCGCCCCGCGGAGGCCGTGATCCCCGATCCCGACGACGCCTTTCTCTCCGCGATGCGGGCCTCCGGGTTCGCGTCGGTACCGGCCTCCGCCACGGCCGCCGTGCACGCCGCGCCGCGTGGTCCCGCGCCGGCCGGGGCCCTCCGGGCGCCCGCCCGGCCGGCGGCGGCCGCGGTACCCGGACGCGGACCGGCTCCCTCGGCGGGCGCGGAGTCCTCCGCCGCCCACCGGGCGCGGCCGCGGCGCCCGGCCCCCGACCCGCCGGCCGGCCCGCGGCGCCGGATGCCGGCCGCCAAGCTCACCGGTCTCGGCTGCTGGCTGCTGGCGACGCTGGCGCTGCTGGCGTTCGCCTTCGTGGACCGGCTGCTATTCGGCGGCGCACCGACCGCCTACGGCGTCTGCTACCTGCTGGTGGGAATCGGCGCGGCGGTGTGGGTGCGGCCGTACGACCTGGTCTGTGCGCCGGTGACCCTGCCGATCGCCTTCACGCTCGGTGCGCTGCCGATCCAGCACGGCGCGGAGGGGTTCGAGGGGCTGCTGATGGGCGTCTTCACCGTCCTCGCGCTGAACGCGGGCTGGCTCTACGCGGGCACGCTGGTCTGCGCGCTGCTCGCGATCGTCCGGCGGGCGCTGATCATCGCCCGTCGTCGGGCCAGCCGACCGGTGAGTCGACCGCAGAGCGCACCGCGCGGGCAGCAGAACCGGCCGCCGACGCGGTCCGCCGACCGGACCCGGCCGCGGCCCGGGAACCGTCCGCGGCAGGTGGCTCGCCAGCCCGAGCGGCGTGCGCAGCCATCGCGGCCCCCACAATCCCCGCATTGTTCTGAAGCTGAGCCGGCACGATCTCGGCCCTGATGCCCTCGATCAGCGGCAGGAACTTCTCCGCCTTACGGCTCACCCCGCCGCCGATCACGAACAGTGCGGGCGAGAAGAGCATCTCCACATGGGCGAGGTACTTCTGGACCCGGTGCGCCCAGTGCTGCCAGCTCAGGCCCTCGTCCTCCTTGACCTTGGTGGAGGCGCGCTTCTCGGCGTCATGGCCGTGCAGCTCCAGGTGGCCGAGCTCGGTGTTGGGGACGAGGCGGCCGTCGATGAAGATCGCGCTGCCGATGCCGGTGCCGAGGGTGAGCACGATGACCGTGCCGGTCCGGTCGCGGCCCGCGCCGTAGCGCATCTCGGCCAGCCCGGCCGCGTCCGCGTCGTTGAGCACCGTGACGGGGCTGCCGGCGGCCTCGCCGCTCAGCCGGCCGGTGAGCAGGGCGTCGGCGTCCAGGCCGATCCAGCCCTTGTCGACATTGGCGGCGGTACGGGTCGTCCCGTCGGTGACCACACCGGGGAAGGTCGCACCGACCGGCCCCGACCACCCGAAGTGGTCCACGACTTCCTTGACGCAGTCCGCGACCGCTTCCGGGGTGGCCGGGTGCGGGGTCAGCACCTTGTAGCGCTCCTCGGCGAGATCGCCGCGCGCCAGATCCACCGGGGCGCCCTTGATGCCCGATCCGCCGATGTCCACACCGAAGACCTTCATGGGAAAAGGCTAGGCGCGGACGGGGCGGCTCGCCCCCGGGATGAGTGGACTCATGGCCCGGACGGCGAACCGGCAGCGGCGGGGGTTCAGTCCTCGGTGGCGGCCTTGGCCTCGGCGCGCAGGTCCCGGCGGAGCTCCTTGGGCAGCGAGAAGTGGATGGACTCCTCGGCGGCCGTGAGGGTCTCGACGTCCTCGTAGCCGCGCGCGGCGAGCCAGTCCAGGACACCGTGGACGAGAACGTCGGGGACGGAGGCACCGGAGGTGACGCCGACCGTGCCGACGCCCTCCAGCCAGGCCTCGTCGATCTCCTCGGCGTAGTCGACCAGGTGGGCGTCGCGGGCACCGGCGCCCAGCGCCACCTCGACGAGGCGCACGGAGTTCGAGGAGTTCTTGGAACCGACGACGATGACCAGATCGGCCTCGGCGCCCATCTGCTTCACCGCGATCTGGCGGTTCTGAGTGGCGTAGCAGATGTCATCGCTGGGCGGCGAGAGGAGGTTGGGGTAGCGGCCCTTGAGGGCATCCACCGTCTCCATGGTCTCGTCGACCGAGAGCGTGGTCTGGGAGAGCCAGACGACCTTGTCCGGGTCGCGGACCTCGACATTGGCGACGTCCTGCGGGCCGTCGACGAGGGTGATGTGCTCGGGCGCCTCACCGCTGGTGCCGATGACCTCTTCGTGGCCCTCGTGGCCGATCAGGAGGATGTCGTAGTCCTCCTTGGCGTAGCGGACGGCTTCCTTGTGCACCTTGGTGACCAGCGGGCAGGTCGCGTCGATGGTGGCGAGCTTGCCGCGCTTGGCCTCTTCGTGGACGACCGGGGCGACGCCGTGCGCCGAGAAGATGACGATGTTGCCCTCGGGCACCTCTTCCGTCTCGTCGACGAAGATCGCGCCCTTCTTCTCCAGGGTCTTCACGACGTACTTGTTGTGCACGATCTCGTGGCGTACGTAGACGGGGGCGCCGTACTGCTCAAGGGCCTTCTCGACGGCGATGACGGCGCGGTCCACGCCCGCGCAGTATCCACGGGGGGCGGCGAGCAGGACCCTGCGGCGCGAAGCGGCTTCGCCCGGGGTGGTGGCGGGAGTCGGGCTGGGCGAGGAAGTCATGCGTCCCATCGTAAAGGCGTGCCCCCGCCCCCGAAGATCGCACCGCTGGCCCAGACTGAGGGCGGCACGCAGCGAGGAGGCACAGATGCCGGTCACGGGCGGCAGTGGGGAGGAGGGGGCGGAGGACGGCGCCGCCTGCGGGGGCGGGGGCTCCGGCGCTCCCGGGGCGCTGCGGCGGACGCTGACCTTCCGGGATCTGCTCGTCTACGGGCTGCTGTTCATCGCCCCGATGGCGCCGGTCGGAATCTTCGGCGCACTGCAGGCCACGTCGCACGGTGCGATCACCCTCGTCTACCTGGTCGCGACCGTCGCGATGGCGTTCACCGCCTTCTCGTACGCCCAGATGGTGCGGGTCGCCCCGCGGGCCGGTTCGGTCTACACCTACGCCCGGGTGGGGCTGGGCGAGGGCGCGGGGTTCGTCGCCGGATGGATGGCGATGCTGGACTATCTGCTGATTCCGGCGGTGGCGTATCTGTTCTCCGGGATCGCGCTGCATGCGCTGGTGCCGTCCGTGCACCCGTGGGTGTGGACGGCGCTGGCGGTGGCCGTGACGACGCTGCTGAACCTGTCGGGCGTACGGACCGCGGCCCGGGCCGGGTTCGTGGTGCTGGCGATGGAGATCGTGGTGCTCGCGGTCTTCGTGGTGTCGGCGGTCGTCGAGCTGGTCGTGCACGGGGCTCCGCGGGGCTGGGCCGAGCCGCTGACCGGTGAGGGCGGGTTCTCGGTCGGGGCGGTGCTGGCCGCGGTGTCGGTGGCGGTGCTGTCCTATCTGGGCTTCGATGCGATCGCGTCGTTCGCGGAGGAGGCCGGGGGCGGCCAGGGCGGCCGGGGGCCCGGCGGGCCGGACCGGGTGGCGCGGGCGGTGCTCAGCTGTCTGGTGGTGGCCGGTGTGCTGTTCGCGGTGCAGACGTATCTGGCGGCGCTGCTGATGCCGGTGAGCGCGGCGGAGCTGGCGGCCCGGCCCGCGGAGCAGGGCGCGGCGTTCTACGCCACGGTCGACTCGGCGGTGGGCCGGTGGCTGCAGGATCTGGTGGCGGTGAGCAAGGCGGTCGGTGCGGCGTTCGCGGCGCTGGCGGGGCAGGCCGCGGCCGGCCGGCTGCTGTTCGCGATGGCCCGGGACCGGCGGCTGCCGGGGGCGATGTCGAAGGTGGACGCGGGCAGCGGGGTGCCGCGCCGGGCGCTGCTGGGGGCGGCCCTGGTGACGCTGGTGGCGGCGGTGGGCGCGGCCCGCAGGGACGACGGGCTCGCGCAGCTGTCGTCGATCGTGAACGTGGGGGCGCTGACGGCGTTCGGACTGCTGCACGCCTCGGTGATCGGCTGGTTCTGGGTCCGCCCACGACGGGGGCGCCCGCCGCTCGGGCGGAGCGGAGGGCTCGTCGGACGGAGCGGAGGGCTCGCAGGAGGGACCCCGAGTGTGCTGCGGCATGCGGTGGTGCCGTTGCTGGGACTGGCGGTGGTGGTCGCGGTGGTCGTCGAGGCGTCGGCCACCGCGCAGATCGTGGGCGGGGTCTGGCTGGTGGCGGGCCTCGTGGTGCTGGCGGTGCAGCACGGCGGGCGGGCGCGGGCGGGCGGGGTGCGGGGCTGACGGGGACCGGGCGTGACGGCGGGAGCGAGGCCGGCCGCGGCGGGAGCGGCCGCGGGCGGTGACCGGCGGCGGGGCAGATCGGGCCCGGACGCCGGGCCGGGCACCGGACCGGACGCCGGGCCGACGGACACCGCCGCGGGGCGCCTCCCGGCCGAACACGGGCCTCCCGGCCGGCCACGGGCCGCGCGGCCGCCGCCACTGTCAGTGCCCGCCGCTACTCTCGCTCGTATGGCTGTTTCTACGTCCCCGGAAGCGCCGATCCCGGTCGGCGAGGTGTCCCGGCTCATCGGCGGCTGGATCGAGCGGCTCGGCGCGGTGTGGGTCGAGGGGCAGATCACCCAGCTCTCACGGCGGCCCGGCGCGGGGGTGGTCTTTCTGACGCTGCGTGACCCGTCGTACGACATCTCGGTGAGCGTGACGTGCTACCGCCAGGTCTTCGACAAGGTCGCCGATGTGGTGAGCGAGGGCGCCCGGGTGGTGGTGCACGCCAAGCCGGAGTGGTACGCCCCGCGCGGCCAGCTGTCGCTGCGGGCCGCCGAGATCAAGCCGGTCGGGGTCGGTGAACTCCTCGCGCGCCTTGAGCAGTTGAAGAAGTCGCTGGCGGCTGAGGGGCTGTTCGCGGCGGACCGCAAGAAGCCGCTGCCGTTTCTGCCGCAGCTGATCGGGCTGGTCTGCGGCCGGGCGAGCGCCGCGGAGCGGGACGTCCTGGAGAACGCCCGGCACCGCTGGCCGGCCGTCCGCTTCGCGGTGCGCAATGTGCCGGTGCAGGGGGTGCATGCCGTCCCGCAGGTGGTGGCGGCGGTCCAGGAGCTGGATGCGCTGCCCGAGGTGGACGTGATCATCGTGGCCCGGGGCGGCGGCAGCGTGGAGGATCTGCTGCCGTTCTCCGACGAGCAGCTCGTACGGGCCGTGGGTGCGGCCGTGACCCCCGTCGTCTCGGCGATCGGCCATGAACCGGACAGTCCGCTGCTGGATCTGGTCGCCGATCTGCGGGCCTCGACGCCGACGGACGCGGCGAAGAAGGTGGTGCCCGATGTCGGTGAGGAGCTGGCCCGGGTCCAGCAGCTGCGGGAGCGGGCGCGGCGGGCGGTCGACGGCTTTCTGCAGCGGGAGGAGCGGGGGCTGGCGGCGGCGCTGCAGCGCCCGTGCATACAGCGGCCGCAGCGGATGATCGAGGACCGCGAGGAGCAGGTCACGGCGCTGCTGGAGCGTGGCCGGCGGACCCTGGGGCATCTGCTGGACCGCGCCGACTCGGAGCTGACGCACACCCTGGCGCGGGTGGTCGCGCTCTCCCCCAAGGCGACGCTGGAGCGCGGCTATGCGGTCCTGCAGAAGCCGGACGGGGCGGCGGTGCGCTCACCCCAGGAGGTCGGCGCCGACGAGACCCTCCGGGCCAGGGTCGCCGAGGGCGAGTTCACGGTGCGGGTGGACGGCGCCCCGGGCGCTGCCACGGCCGCCGAATAGTGCACGGACAGACTCTTAGGGTGGGAGACATGGCGAAGGCGAAGACGGACGACGTGGCGGACGCGGAGCAGGGTGCGGCGGCCGGGGTGGCGCAGGTGGCCCCGGTGGACTCCACGCTCGGCTATGAGCAGGCGCGGGACGAGCTGATCGAGGTCGTCCGCAGCCTGGAGGCGGGCGGCACGACGCTGGAGGAGTCGCTCGCGCTGTGGGAGCGCGGCGAGGCGCTGGCGAAGGTCTGCCGCCGCTGGCTGGACGGTGCGCGGGCGCGGCTGGACGCGGCGCTGGCGGAGTCGCCGGACGAGGCCGGGGCGGAGCGCGCCTAGGAGCGCACCCAGGGGGTGTCTCTGCCTGGAAGGACGGACTCAGCGGCCTTCCGGACCCCGGGGCGAAAGCCGGCCCCTGTGAACCGGCTCACAGCGATCCCCTTTTAGTTGAAACTTAATCTATTACGTTTACAGTGGTTCCCGTAGCACCCTGTGACAGCACCGCACTCACCGCAGTGCCCGCAGGACCGCTGAACCTTGAACCCCCCATCTGACTCACCGAGGTGCCCTTTATGTCTCTCGCCCTTGACGCCGCCGCTCAGGACCTCCTGTTCCGCGAGGCCCAGACCGCCAACACGTTCACGGACGAGCCGGTGACGGACGAGCAGATCCAGGCCATCTACGACCTGGTGAAGTACGGCCCGACCGCCTTCAACCAGACCCCGCTGCGGATCACCCTGGTCCGTTCCCAGGAGGCCCGTCAGCGTCTGGTCACCCACGCCATGGGCGCCAACGGCCAGAAGACCCTGACCGCGCCGCTGACCGCGGTCCTCTCCGTGGACCTGGACTTCCACGAGAAGCTGCCGAAGCTCTTCCCGGCCGCCCCGGGCATCAAGGACTCCTTCTTCTCCCAGGCCGCGGCCCGCGAGGTGGCCGGCACCCAGAACGCCACCCTCCAGGCCGGCTACTTCATCGTCGGTGTCCGCGCCGCCGGTCTGGCCGCCGGCCCGATGACCGGCTTCGACTTCACCGGCATCGACAAGGAGTTCTTCGGCGACGGCAAGCAGAAGTCCTTCCTCGTCATCAACATCGGCAAGCCGGGCGCCGACGCCTTCCACCCGCGCTCGCCGCGGCTGGCCTTCGACGAGGCCGTCACCGCCGTCTGAGCCCGCTCCCGCAAGCCCACGCACGAGGCCGCCGCGCCCTCCGGGAGGGTGCGGCGGCCTCAGCGATGTTCCGGCTGCTCAGCCCTTCTTCGCCACCAGCGCGGCGGCCAGATCGGCGAGCCGCCCGTACGGCGCGGTGCCGGTGACGACCGTGGTCACCCCGGACTCCTCACGGACCAGCGCCCGGTACTTGTCGCCCTGGTAGCGGTCCCACTTCTTGCTGCCGACGGCCTGCTTGCCCTCGGCCTTGGTCGCGCCGAGCGTGACGTCCTTGATGAACTTCCGCGGCATGGCATCGCTCTGCTCGATGGCCGCGTACTCCTGCTCCGGGTCGAGCATGCCCAGATGCCAGGCCCCGCCCTTGCCGTCCTCGCTCGCCTTGTACGAGACGGAGGTGGCGCGCCAGGTCTTGGGCAGCCCCTCGGGCGCGGCGACCGCATAGGGTGCCGCCCGCCGGGCCGTGATCAGTTCGACGCGGTAGTCGACCCGCTTGACCGCGTTCCTCGCCGCGTCCGCGCTCTCGTCGTGCGGGATGAAGATGTAGATCGCCCCGACGAGGATGCCGATCACCGCCAGTGACAGGACCATGTCCCGCACCGTTTGCCTGCCTCGCATACCTGCCACGCCCCTATGGTCCCCTATGGCCGCCGCGGACCGGACAGGCCCCCCGGTGATGGCCGTGACCTGCGGAAACAACCGGCCACCCGGCTCCCCCGCGGCTGCTCATGCGTGGGGCCCTCTGCTCATTTTGGCGAGGTACGGATAAGGTCGGTATCACCCTCATCCTTCACGGCCGTCGCCGTACAGAAAGGTGCGCTCGATGACCGAGCATCATCTCCCGTCCCCACTCGAGGTCAGCCCCGAGGCCCCGGACCGCAACCTCGCCCTGGAGCTCGTCCGGGTGACCGAGGCCGGTGCCATGGCGTCGGGCCGCTGGGTGGGACGAGGTGACAAGAACGGCGCGGACGGCGCGGCGGTCAAGGCCATGCGCGCCTTGATCCACACCGTCTCGATGAACGGCGTCGTGGTCATCGGGGAGGGCGAGAAGGACAACGCCCCGATGCTCTACAACGGTGAGCGCGTCGGCGACGGGACCGGCCCGGAGTGCGACGTGGCCGTGGACCCGGTGGACGGCACCACGCTGACCGCCAAGGGCATGGCGAACGCCGTCTCCGTGATGGCGGTGGCCGAGCGCGGCTCGATGTTCGACCCGTCCGCGGTCTTCTACATGGACAAGCTCGCCACGGGCCCCGAGGCCGCCGACTTCGTCGACATCACGGCACCGGTGGCCGTGAACATCAAGCGGATCGCCAAGGCGAAGAAGTCCGCGGTCGAGGACGTCACGGTGGTCATCCTGGACCGCCCCCGCCACGAGGGCCTGGTCAAGGAGGTCCGGGAAGCCGGCGCCCGGATCAAGTTCATCGCCGACGGCGATGTCGCGGGCGCGATCATGGCGGCCCGTGAGGGCACCGGTGTGGACCTGCTGCTGGGCATCGGCGGGACGCCCGAGGGCATCATCGCGGCCTGTGCGCTGAAGTGTCTGGGTGGCACCTTCCAGGGCAAGCTGTGGCCCAAGGACGACGAGGAGCGGCAGCGCGCGCTGGACGCCGGGCACGACCTGGACAAGGTGCTGGAGATCGACGACCTGGTCCGCGGCGACAACGTCTTCTTCGTCGCCACCGGCATCACCGACGGCGAACTGCTGCGCGGTGTCCGCTACCGCGCCGAGAACGCCTACACCCAGTCCCTGGTGATGCGTTCCAAGTCCGGCACCATCCGCCAGATCGACTCCCAGCACCGGCTGTCGAAGCTGCGCGCCTACAGCTCGGTGGACTTCGAGCGCCCCAGCTAGCGGCGCCCCGGCGGGCCGGTAACGCCCGCCCCCGTGCACACACTTCGCCCCCGTCGGAGAGTCTCCGGCGGGGGCGAAGTGAACCCTACGTCCTGTGGTGCGCCGTACGGGCCGAAGCCGGTGCCGCGACGGTCAGCCTGCCGCGGGCATATGGGCCGTGCGCTGGAGCTCGCCCTCCCGGCGCCGCCGGCGGGTCAGCACGACCCGGCGCTCGGCCGCGGTCAGACCTCCCCAGACGCCGTACGGCTCGGGCTGGAGCAGCGCATGCTCCCGGCACTCGACCATCACGGGGCAGCGGGCACAGACCCGCTTCGCGGCCTCTTCTCTGGCCAGTCGCGCGGCGGTGGGCTCCTTGGACGGGGCGAAGAACAGCCCGGCTTCGTCCCGGCGGCACACCGCCTCCGAATGCCAGGGGCCGGCCTCATCGCGAGCAGGCATTTGCTGGGACGGAACGACAGCGGCATCCTGCAGGGGCTGATGCGGTAGCAGCACGGTCTACTCCTGACGACGGCTTCGGCGCGAGAATCACCCTTGCCCGTCTCGCTGCGCACGGCCTTTTTCCGCACCCCGCAGCCGTACGAGAGACGATGCACCAGCCCTACCCGCTGTACGCACGCTTATGCACACCGTGGCGATCGTGCGACAACGAGAAAAGCGTCAGCGGACGAACCCTCCGGGAACACCGGCGAACGCCCCTCCGCAGCGCCCGCCGACCGCCGCCCGCGGCCCGTCCGCCGCCGTCAGTGGTCCGTGCCCTTACGGAACCGGTCCCGGCTCTCGCGGCGTTCGGAGCGGTGCTGCTCGTGCCACTCCCGCTGTTCCTGGCGCTGCTGGTGGTGGCGCTCGCGGTGTTCGTCGCGCAGTTGCCGGCGCATCTCCCGGTGCCCCTCGATCAGCCGGTCGCGCAGATCGCGGATCCAGGCGCCGCGCTTGGGCCTGGCCTCCACACTGCCCAGCACCGCATAGCCGTTGACCAGGACCTGCGGGGCGTCGGCGTCCTCCGCGTCATGGGTCTCGACCTCGAAGCTGCCGAGGATGCCGGAGCCGCTGCTGCGCAGCGTGATGTTCTGCGGGACCCGGATCTCCACGCTGCCGAAGACGGCCGTGACATTGATCTGGATCTGCTGCTGCGGGAAGACCGCCTCGGTCAGATCGATCTCGACACTGCCGAAGAACGCCACGGCGTTGATCCGCGCCGGGGTCTGCCAGCGGCCCTTGCGGACGGCGGCGCTGAAGATCGCGACGAGGTTCTGGTCGGGGGCCGGGGCGCCGGGCCCGTAGGCGTACCCGGCGGAGTCCTGCTGCGGGCGGCCGGCGCCTGCCGGGGGCAGATCCCGTACGACGGGCTCCAGTTCGCCCATGGTCTTGGCGCGGTAGACCGTGTCGATCCGCTCCGCGTGCTCCTCCGGGTCCAGCCGGCCCTCCGCCAGCGCCTCGCGGAGGATCTCGGCGATCCGGTCGCGGTCCGCGTCGGACGCCCGGATATCGCGTTCGGCCACCGCGGGCGGCGCCGGCGCCCCGGCCGCCGGCTTGGTCATGTCCAGCGGTTGCCGTTCCTGGAGCCGGTCCTGCTCCTGAAACGGTCCGGGCGGGGTCTCAGGGCCCGGACGTCCCCCGTTGTCTGCATCCACCGGCCCAGCGTACCGAAACGCGATAGATCGCGACTAGGAATCGAACGGACCCGGCCACGCGCCGACTGAGCCTTACCTCACAGCGGCGTCCGCTCCCCAGGGTTCTACGCTGTTCAGGCGCTGCCGTAGATGCCAGCCGGACCTCTCCGAGTAAGGAATGACCTTCAATGCCGGAATTCGCCTACACCGACCTGCTCCCCGTAGGTGAGGACAACACCCCGTACCGTCTCGTCACTTCGGAGGGTGTGAGCACCTTCGAGGCCGACGGCCGTACGTTCCTCAAGGTCGAGCCGGAGGCGCTGCGCAAGCTGGCCGCCGAGGCGATGCACGACATTTCGCACTATCTGCGCCCCACCCACCTCGCCCAGCTCCGCAAGATCCTGGACGATCCCGAGGCCAGCGCCAACGACCGCTTCGTCGCGCTCGACCTGCTCAAGAACGCCAACATCGCCGCCGCGGGCGTCCTGCCCATGTGCCAGGACACCGGCACCGCGATCGTCATGGGCAAGCGCGGCCAGCAGGTCCTGACCGAGGGCGGCGACGAGGCGGCTCTCTCCCGCGGTATCTACGACGCCTACACCCAGCTGAACCTGCGCTACTCGCAGATGGCTCCGCTGACCATGTGGGACGAGAAGAACACCGGCTCCAACCTCCCGGCCCAGATCGAGCTGTACGCGACCGACGGTGGCGCCTACAAGTTCCTCTTCATGGCCAAGGGCGGCGGCAGCGCCAACAAGTCCTTCCTCTTCCAGGAGACCAAGGCGGTCCTCAACGAGGCCTCCATGATGAAGTTCCTGGAGCAGAAGATCCGTTCGCTGGGCACCGCGGCCTGCCCGCCGTACCACCTGGCGATCGTCGTCGGCGGTACGTCGGCCGAGTACGCCCTCAAGACCGCCAAGTACGCCTCCGCGCACTACCTCGACGAGCTGCCCGCCGAGGGCTCCCCCACCGGCCACGGCTTCCGTGACAAGGAGCTGGAGGAGAAGGTCTTCGAGCTGACGCAGAAGATCGGCATCGGCGCCCAGTTCGGCGGCAAGTACTTCTGCCACGACGTCCGTGTGGTCCGGCTGCCCCGCCACGGCGCCTCCTGCCCGGTCGCCATCGCCGTCTCCTGCTCCGCCGACCGCCAGGCCGTCGCGAAGATCACCGCCGAGGGCGTCTTCCTGGAGCAGCTGGAGACCGACCCGGCCCGCTTCCTGCCGGAGACGACGGACGAGGAACTGACCGAAGGCGCGGGCCCCGACCTCGACGCCGTCGCCATCGACCTCAACCGCCCCATGGACGACGTCCTGGCCGAGCTGACCAAGCACCCGGTCAAGACCCGCCTCTCCCTCACCGGCACGCTGGTCGTCGCCCGCGACATCGCGCACGCGAAGATCAAGGAACGGCTGGACGCCGGCGAGGAGATGCCGGAGTACCTGAAGAACCACCCGGTGTACTACGCGGGCCCGGCCAAGACCCCCGAGGGCTACGCCTCCGGCTCCTTCGGCCCGACGACCGCGGGCCGGATGGACGCCTACGTCGAGCAGTTCCAGGCCGCCGGCGGCTCCAAGATCATGCTCGCCAAGGGCAACCGCTCCCAGCAGGTCACCGACGCCTGCGGCACGCACGGCGGCTTCTACCTGGGCTCCATCGGCGGCCCCGCGGCCCGTCTGGCCCAGGACTGCATCAAGAAGGTCGAGGTCCTGGAGTACGAGGAACTCGGCATGGAAGCCGTCTGGAAGATCGAGGTCGAGGACTTCCCCGCCTTCATCGTCGTCGACGACAAGGGCAACGACTTCTTCCAGGACCCGGCGCCGGCGCCTACGTTCACGAGCATTCCGGTGCGCTCGGGGAACTGACCCGCTCGCAGTACCACTCACGGGCCCCTGGCACCCGCCAGGGGCCCGTGGCATACCTGGGACGAAATGTCACCGCCGCCTGCGGCGGTACGGGAGTTGGGAGATGACTGACCCGCGACGGCCGGCCGCGCTCAGTACCATCCGATGATGTCGAGCCCCGGACCGCCGTTAGGGCGCCGATCGGGCGCGTCGGGCGGTGCCGCGGCGGAGCTGGGCGCGTACGGCGCGTTGGGCGACCGGGCCCAGGTCCTCCAGTACGCCGAGCAGTCCGGACAGCTGCTCCAGTGCGTCCAGGGCTCCCAGCGCCCCCTCCGGGTCCACGCCCTCGTACAGCTCCAGGCCGACGAAGCCCGCAGCGAGTGCCCGGGAGAGGCCGGTGACGTCCACGAATGCGGCGATCGGTGTCCCGGTCAGCACCCGCGCCAGCACCTGTTCGATCTCCTCGATCCACAGGGCGAGTCCGGCGACGGTCGCGGGGGCGAGCCGGGGCTGTGTCTGGGCCCCGGCCAGGAGCTGGGCGAGGACGGCGACATGGCCGGCGGCGCGCTCCTCGGCATGCAGCTCCCGTCCCAGCTCCAGGAGTTCGGCGAGGCTGCCGACCCGCGCGAAGCGCTCGCGGTAGTGCGCGACGCGCTGTTCCGCGCCGTACCGGCAGGCGGCGGCGAGGAGTTCGTCGACGCTGCCGAAGTGGTAAAAGACCAGGGCCTGATTGACTCCTGCGGTGGTGGCGATACTGCGGGCCGAGGTCTTGGCAATGCCCTGCTCGATGAGCGTCTGCAGCGCACCGGCGAGCAGTTTCGTACGGGTATCGGCGCTCATGTTCTGACCTCCTCGCGCAAGGGCCGCAGCCCGGCGCGCACCCCTCGCTCGGCGATGTTCACGAACTCGGCGGAGAAGGACCCCTCGTAGCCGAAGAGGGGGCCGAACCGCCGGTTGCCGACCCTCACCTGGATACGGAACAGCCCGGCCGCATCATCGTACGACTCGCGCACCACCGCATCGCCCCCGATCAGGTCCGGCACCCGGACGTCGACCGGCCCCTCCCGGAAGCGGTGCTCGCCGGAGCGGATGATCAGGGCCCCGGTGCTGTCCACCGTGAAGTGCAGGTCGGTGGCGAGGTGCTGGTGGGTGCCGAGGTAGTCGACGACGCAGCCTCGTTCGGGGCTGAAGACCATGGTGGCGTCGAAGCGGCGGGGGCGGCGCGGAAAGGAGAAGGTCCGGACGAAGGTGACGGTCTCACGGCCGAAGGAGTCCGTGTACGGGACGTTCTCGATGACGAAGGGGATGTTCCGGCCGGCCTGCGGGACGAGGATGTGGCGGCTGCCGCCGAGGGCCAGGAACGGCCGGACGAAGCTGCGGCCGTGCCAGATCCGGTCCATCGTGCCCCGTCCGATGCACGCCTCCCCGCTGTCGAGCCCGACGGAGAAACGCCGACGGATGTTCGGGTGGAGCCGGTCGAAGTCGGCGCCCAGAGCGCGCTGGAAGATCGAGGTCATGACTTCTCCAGGGTGGCGAGGAGGGCGGACGGGGCGGCAGCGCTCTCGCTGCGTCCGCCCCGTTCCGGCGGGCGGCGCAGACAACGGCGGGCGGCCGGGGTGACGGACCGGGGCGGCAGCAGCAGCGCGGCGCCTGCCACGGCGAGGACGGGGCCCACGGCCCCGGCGCCGGGGACCACGGCTGCGGTGACGAGGACCGCGGCGATACGGGCGAACAACTCGGCGAGGGCGTGGCGCAGCGACCGCTCCGGGGTGATCCCGCGCTCGCACCACAGCCGCAGCCGGTCGAAGGACCAGGCGGTGGCCCAGCCCATGAGCGGCCGGAAGAGGAGCCGGTCGACGACCCGGCCGAAGCGTCCCCAGCGCGGCCGGTAGTCGTATCCGGTGAGGAACCGCAGCTCCTCGCCGTCCGGGACGTACCGCCAGTACCCACGGCCCTCTTCGATGAGCGACAGCGGGTGTGCCGAGAAGAAGCGGAGGGCGGAAGTCCGGGTGCCGTCGGGCCGGTTGCGCTCACCGGCCGAGACGCCGGTGCCGTCGACCGTGAGCAATGGCAGCACGCGGGTCGCGTACCGGAAGTGCTGCGGCTCCCCCGGCTCGCACGGCAGATAGTCGATCTCGCTGAACCTCAGGTCCCAGCGCTGATGCCGGTCCGGCAGCTGACTGCGGTCCCACACCTCGTCGATCCCGGCGCGGATGCGCGCCTCCACGTACAGACCCATACGGATTCCCCCGTCCCAGACGTTTTGAGCGACTGCTTAAAACGCAGCGTAGAGGGTTTTGAGCGGTCGCTCAAGGTCGTTGTGCGGGCTGGAGGTTGCTGTGGCCCGGGGATCGGGGGCGGGTGCGGGCCGGGAACCGGGTGCGGGCGTGGGCCTGGGAATCGGGTGTGGGCCCGGGTTCGCCAGGGGCAGGCCCCCGCCCGTCCGGCCCAGGACTGCATCAAGAAGGTCGAGGTCCTGGAGTACGAGGAACTCGGCATGGAAGCCGTCCCAGTTTCCTGTTCCCGAAACCCGAACCCCTTGCGCCACTGGCAAGTTGCTCGCCAGCATCAATCAAGAGGCAACACTGAGGGCCAGGAAGGGAACCCCGTGAAGGTCACCAAGCTTGTAAGTACCTGCGATTTAAAGGACTGCCCGACCATCTACGCCACCGACAGGGGAACCCTGCTGGTACAGGGTGAGCCTCCCGCTGACCACGGGCTGAAGATCCCTGCGCACGAAAACGTCGTTGAGATCCCTGAACAACTCGTTCTTGACCTGATCCGGAAGGGATTTCGTGGCGCCTAAGAACCTCGGCGAACTGTTCGACGCCTTCGAGCACGAGGCGTTCCGGCTGGAAACCCTGAACGACTACAGCAAGTCGGGAAACGCGAACGCCTATAAGGCGTTCCTTGCCGGGGAACACCAGCCGACCGACCACAACGACGCATGGGTGGCAGAACTCCGCTCACACACCAGCAAGGGCAAACGCATCTATCGCGTGCACATTCTCTCTCGCCCCCTCACTCCATATCTGCGGTTCGAGCTGGGGTGGGGCTACCAGAAGAACGCGACAGGCGGCGAAGAGTTCTTCATCCTCGACACCACCGACCGACCGAACCCCCTTGAAGGGGTTCCTGATTTCTGGCTGATGGACAGCCTGACACCGGGGGTCATGAACTATTCGATGGATGGGGCATTTCTCGGGGCTGACGTCCTGGCCCCAGAACGGGCGGAAGAGTTCCGCGCATACCGTGATACGGCGATGGCTCACGCCGTTCCGTTCTCCGGATGGTGGGCGAAGCACGGCGAGTGAACAGAGGAGAGCTGGGGGCCGCGCTGCGGGCGCTACGGCAAGCTTCCGGGAAGGAGGCCAAGGCTGTCGCTCGCAGCGCCGTCATGTCCGCAAGTAAGTTGAGCAAGATCGAGACTGCGAAGGCTGCCCCGTCGGTCGTGGACGTTGAGCGCATCCTCACAGCCATCGGCGTATCCGATGAGGTCAAGGCGGAGTAATTGGAGGTCGTCCGAGCAGCGGCGACCGAGGCCACAGCATGGCGTCTGATCCGTCGCATGGGCGTACACAAGGCTCAGCAGCAAACAAGATCGCTGGAAGCGCAAACGACGGTGCTGCGGCTCTTCCAGCCGGCATTGGTGCCCGGCCTGCTGCAAACTCCGGAATACATCAGGGCGATTCTCTCCCGCCATGACCTTGGCGAGGATGTGCTCACCAAGACCATCAGCGCGCGCATAGAACGCCAACAGGTGCTCTACGACTCAGCCAAGGAACTCCACTTCGTCATCACTGAACCTGTCCTTCGGTGGCGAATCGTGACAGATTCCAGAATGGCAGAACAAATAGACCGGATCGTGTCTCTCTCACGATTGCCACACATGGACATTCGTATCGTTCCCCTGTCGGCGCGGCAGCATGACATGGCCAATCACGCCTTTGCCGTCCGGGACGACCGAACGGTATCTGTCGAAACCGTCCATGCTGAAGTAGTGGTTACCGACCCTCGCGACGTCGCCCTCTACGTCCGCAAGTTCGAAGATTTCGCCACCATGGCACTTTCCGGTGACGAGGCGCGCTCATTGCTGGAGAGCATCAGAGACGGATTCTTGCACGAACAGGAAACCAGTTAGGCGGAGCCTGTCCACCGGTAGATCATGGCTTCTCACCGAGTAGTCGAGCCTGAGAGGCAATGCGATGAGCGATGCACGTACGATGATGACACCGCCCGTGTACGTATCGCTCCCGCCCGTCCCTCCAAAGCCAACCGAAGACTGCGGTGTCTGCACGGCGCTGGCCAAGCAGCGCGCCGATGCAGAGGCCAGGGGCGACTTTTCGAGGGTGTCGGATTGCAATATCGAACTGCGTAACCACCCGCACCGTAGGGCGACAGACCGGAAAGGCGTGTGACCGTCTTTCTGTCGGGTCAACAAGCCCCGGCCCTTTGAACTCCGTCCCTGCCGGACGCAGCCGAACCACGGACTCCCCCATGTCCCCTTCGGAATCCCGGTAGAGGCGGCGCTACGCCCGCCCCGGCGGCGGAAACCTGGACAGTCGAGCAGCCGGGGCGGGGACCCAACCGCGGAGGAGTCCCTCTGCGGTACGCGGGCCATGCGATCGACGCTAAAGCGGCACGGCCCTTCACGAAAGAGGAGGTTGGCAGATGAGCGTTGCGGCCGTCGACAGGTACGAGACGCGCGGGGCCGACGCCGAAGGATGGCGCGGGGTCCCGTTCCGGCACCCCCGGGACATGGCGGTAGCCGCGCAGGACGACGGAGGCGAGCACGACGGAGGGCCAATGCCTCCGGAAGCCCCCCGAGAGCCCGCCCCGCAGGGCGGCGACGGCAAGTAACGGGCGCCGCGGTCATCGCATGCGACGGGCGCCGAGGCTGATGCCCCGGCGCCCGTCGAATTCTGGGGAACTCAGTGTGAGTTCGTCCGGCGGAAGCGGACCCACGTCACGACCGTCAGGCACGCGGTGGTCCACATCAAGACGCTGGCGGTGGCCACGGACTCGACGTACTGCTCGTAACCGTCTGCGCGCAACTGGACCGCGAGGGCGCCCAGCGCCGTCCCCAGCGACGCCAGCGCGGTGGACAGTGTTGCGAAGGGAGGCTGTGTCATTCCATCTCCTCTGCTGTGAACCGGAATTGTGTTCATCGAGTGTAAAGACGATCTCGTGGCGCATGTGCGGCGTGATCGCCTCAGGGGCCCAACGGCCTGTCCTACCGGCCTCGATGACGTGGACAGGCGCAGGGCGGCCACGCCTGACTCAGCCCGTACGGATCGAGCGGGTCACCGGCCACCACATGGACCGGCGCCCGCTCCTCCGTCACGATGCCGTCGCGGGTCGCGGTGTAGACCCGCAGGGTCATCAGCGACTGCCCGGGTGGCGTGTCCGGCGGCGTGCGGCCGGCGCTCACCAGAGCACCTCGGCGGGCTGCGGCTGCCGCTCGTACGCGGCGTAGTACGGGCGGACGAGGGCGGACGCGTCGCCGTCCAGCGGGCATTCGGCGGGGTCGTGGCGGCGGGGCGCCGTTCCGGGGAGCGGGGGCGGACTCCCCGGCAGCACGAAGACCGTACGGACGGTCACCGCGCGGGCGGGGGCGGGGGCGAGCGCCCGGTGCCGGCCCGTCGTCCGCGGGATCAGTAAAGCCCGCACCCGGACGAGGCAACGGGCCATAGGCTGACGCATGTTGACGCTCCTTGTGATTTCCAGCGTTGACCATGCCCCGGGGCCGTGTGCGCGGTCGCCGGGGTAATTACCTTCTGTGCCCTCATGGTTGCTCTGAGGTGGCTACGATCGACAGAGGGTTGCTGTCCCAAGCCCGGCCACGGGACAGGGAGGAACGGACCGATGGTGTTTCAGCCGCATGACCTCTCACCGGATCGCTCGGCGCGTGACCTGTTCGGCGCCAGAATCCGCCACCACCGGGAGAAGTCGGGACTGTCGCTGAGACGCCTCGCGGAGAAGCTGAACTACAGCAAGTCCCACCTGGCGCGCATCGAGCGGGCGGAGTCGCTGCCGTACGACGACCTGCCAACAATGCTGGACGACTGCTTCGGCACCGACGGACTCTTCACGAGCCTGTACGAACTCGCACGGAAGGAGCCGATCCCCCGCCGGTTCCACCGTGTGATCGAGATTGCGAGCCGGGCAACCGTCATCCGGCAGTATGCGAGCGCCACCGTCCCCGGCCTGCTCCAGACATCGGAGCTTGCGCTGCGGTCGCTGCGCTGCGGCCGTCCGTACGCTCCGGACGCGGAAATCGAGGCGATCGCGACGGCTCGTATGGACCGGCAGACGCGGCTGAGCAGTCCGAAGCCCCCCAGGTGCTGGTTCATCCTGGACGAGGCAGCGCTACGCCGTCGGGTCGGAGGCCCGGAAGTTATGCGCCAGCAGATGATGTCCCTGATCGACCGGGGGACATCGCCGCACGTCACCATCCAGGTCCTGCCATTCGACGCCGGTGAGCATGCCGAGATGGGCGGTTCACTGACTCTCTACACATTGCCCGACCAGCCGCTGCTGGCCTACCTGGAAGGCAGCCGGTCCGGAACGGTCATCGAAGATCAGGACGAGGTGGCGGAGCTGGAGGAGTCCTACGATCTGCTCAAGGCCATGGCCCTCTCACCTCGTGACTCCGAGGCGATGATCCGAGCAGCGATGGAGGACTGGACACCATGCGAACCGACCCGGACCTGAGCACAGTTACCTGGCGCAAGAGCAGCTACAGCAACAACGCCGGAGGGGAGTGCGTCGAGGTCGCCGACCACTACCCCGGCCTCATCCCCGTCCGTGACTCCAAGAACCCCCACGGACCCGCCCTCCTCATCCCCCACCACGCCTGGGCCGCGTTCATAGCGGGCCTGAAGGGCGGCTGCCCCGTCGGCAGGTGACATCGCAGAAGGTCTGATTGTTCCCGGCGTCCAGGCACCGACCGGACGCCGTGGAGACGAGCCCGTTCGTCGGGTCCGTGCCGGGGGGCCGCGGGCTCACCCGGTAGAGCACGGTGCCGCCGGCGGGGACGGTGGCGCTGATGGTGCCGTCGGTGCTGACATGGCTGGAGTGCGCCCACAGGTCGTTGAGGTGGTAGCCGGTGCTGTTCGCCGGGAGGCCGACGGCCGCCGCGGTGGTGGAGATGACGGCCTGTGAGGACGATTCGTTGAACAGGGCCACGGCGACGTCGCCGTTGGCCAGGGGGCGACGCAGCACGTTGAGGCCGTTCTCGGTGGTGATCGCCGTGCCCTGTTCGCCACGGCTGTCCTGATTGACGGCGATGACGTCCTTGTTGAGGTAGACGCTCAGGTCCTGGTCACTGATGGGGAAGCCGGAACTGCCGGCGGCCGCGGGGGTACGCAGGTCGGCACCCGAGATCAGCGGGGCCGCGAGCACTGCGGCAACCGAGAGCTCGGACTTCTCCTGGTCATACGTCAGGCGCTTGTTGGGGTCGTGGGAACCCGACGCAAAGGCGTAGTTTCCGGTCCCCAGCATGTCGATGTCGTTCCATCCGCCGGGACCGGCCCACTTCGCCTTGTCCAAGTCGGTGTGGATGAGGCGTTTGAGGCCGTCGAAGGAGGCGTCCCGGTCCCCGTCGATGCGCCACATGTTGGCCACGCTCTTGCCCCACTCCCAGGGGGTCTCGCCCTGGGCCGCGGGCTGGAGCGAGAGGCTGAAGACGATCGGACGGCCGGTTCGTTCGAGGGCGTCGCGCATGGTGCTGTCCCGGGTCTGAAGCGGCAGCTTTTCGTCGCCGGGCCGCTGGTCGGGGTCGCTGGCCGTGCAGTTGTCGTACTTGAGGAAGTCCACGCCCCACGAGGCGAAGGTGTCGGCGTCCTTCTGCTCATTGCCGAGACTTCCGGGGAAGCCCTGACACGTGTGGTACGTCGGGCTCTCGTAGACGCCGAACTTCAGGCCCTTGCCATGTACATACGCGGCGAGTTCGGCCAGGCCGTGGGGGTACTTGGTCGCGTCGGGGACGAGGCGGCCTTCGGAGTCGCGGGAGCGTTCCATCCAGCAGTCGTCGATGGTGAGGTACTGGTAGCCGGCGTCGCGCATGCCGCTGGACACCATGAAGTCGGCGGTGTCCTTGACGATTTGCTCGGTCGCGTTGCAGCCGAAGGTGTTCCAGCTGTTCCAGCCCATCGGTGGGGTGAGGGCCAGGTGGTTGTCCAGGGCCCGGACGGGGCCTGCGGTGAGCAGGGGGACGCCGAGCAGAGGGAGCATGAGGGAGAGGGCTGACAGCGGACGGGAGAGCACACGCATGGAGGCCTCCAGCAGGAGTCGGGGATCCGGGTGGACTCATGTCATGAGTGGTCGTCACCTCCGGCAGGGTGACCGTGCTCACCTGGGTCCAGGTGGTTGCGTCGGCGGATAGGCGGTGCGGCGGATCCGATGTCTGACGCGGTGCGCGGGCAAGCGCACCAAAATCAACATAAGCAGTCAATGCCCGCAGCAATTCACCGCGGCGATCCAGCCAGTTCAAACAAGATGAAACGGATCTCAACGTCCCGTACTGTCTGCGGCGGCCCTCTTCGAGCGCTCGGGGAGCCATCGTTGCTGTGTGCCGGCCCCTGGGCAACGCCCCGGCAGGCACCAGCCGTGACGGCCGGTCAGGTCGGATCCACGAGGGTGGAACCCGACCCGCAACCGCCATGATCACTACACTGTTCGAGTGACACCTGACCTGTGTCACCTCACTGTTCTCATGACCACATGGGGGATACGCATCATGCGCAAAATGAGCCGTTCGCTGGCAGTTGCCGTCACATCCGTGGCGGTTGCCGGTATCGCCTTCGCCGGGGTCGCGCCGGCCAGTGCCGCTCCGGTGGGTACCGCGGCGGCGAGCAGCGCCAAGTGCGACAGCATCCGGAAGGCCATCAGGGAGCACACGGACGCGGGCTACAGGTACCAGGCAGTCGCCAAGCAGGAAGCCGACAAGGCTCACCCGAACCGGGACAAGGTCGCCCAGTACAAGGCGAAGGCGAAGGCCGAGTTCAGCGCCGTCGACGCGTACCAGGTGGAGTACGCGAGGCAGTGCAAGCGGTGAGGTCGCTGCGATGACGTACGAGGGCCCGGCTCTTCGGAGCCGGGCCCTCGGGCGTGCGCCGTTGGGTGAGCGGGTTTCCGTATCCGGGAACAGATCGGCGGCCGCGGGTACTGAGACAGGTATGAGCGAAAACGGCGACTACAGCGGATCCGGCGACAGCGACTCCGACGGCTTCCGGACCGAGCACGACTCCATGGGTGAGGTGCGGGTGCCCGCGCATGCCAAATGGCGGGCGCAGACGCAGCGGGCGGTGGAGAACTTCCCGATTTCCGGGCAGCGGCTGGAGCGGGCGCACATCGCGGCGCTGGCGCGGATCAAGGGGGCGGCCGCCCTGGTCAACGGCGAGCTGGGGGTGCTGGACAAGGAGATCGCGGAGGCCGTCCAGGAGGCCGCGGCCGAGGTCGCCGGGGGGCGGTGGGACGAGCACTTCCCCATCGATGTGTTCCAGACGGGGTCCGGGACGTCCTCGAACATGAACACCAACGAGGTCATCGCGACGCTGGCGAGCGAGCGGCTGGGGCGGGAGGTGCATCCGAACGATCATGTCAACGCGAGCCAGTCGTCCAATGACGTCTTCCCGTCCTCGATCCATATCGCGGCGACATCGGCGGTTCTCGACGATCTGATCCCGGCGCTGGAGCATCTGGCGGAGAGCCTGGAGCGGAAGGCCGAGGAGTTCGCCGAGGTCGTGAAGTCGGGTCGGACGCATCTGATGGATGCGACGCCGGTGACGCTGGGGCAGGAGTTCGGCGGCTATGCCGCCCAGGTGCGGTACGGCGTCGAGCGGCTGCGGGCCTCGTTGCCGCGGCTGGCGGAACTTCCGCTGGGCGGTACGGCGGTGGGGACGGGGATCAACACGCCGCCCGGGTTCTCGGCCGCGGTCATCGCCGAGGTGGCGCGGGTGACCGGGCTGCCGCTGACCGAGGCGCGCAATCACTTCGAGGCGCAGGGGGCGCGGGACGCGATCGTCGAGACCAGTGGGCAGCTGCGGACGGTCGGGGTCGGGCTGACGAAGATCGCCAACGATCTGCGGTGGATGGCGTCGGGGCCGCGGACCGGGCTCGCGGAGATCGCCCTGCCGGATCTGCAGCCGGGCTCGTCAATCATGCCGGGGAAGGTCAACCCGGTGATCCCGGAGGCGGTGCTGATGGTGGCGGCGCAGGTCACCGGCAATGACGCGACGGTGGCGGCGGCCGGGGCGGCCGGCAACTTCGAGCTGAATGTGATGCTTCCGGTCATTGCCCGGAATGTGCTCGAATCGATGCGGCTGATCGCCAATGTGTCGCGGCTGCTGGCGGACCGCACGGTCGACGGGATCACCGCGAACGCGGAACGGGCCCGTGAGTACGCCGAGTCGTCGCCGTCGGTCGTCACTCCGCTCAACAAGTACCTCGGGTACGAGGAGGCGGCGAAGGTCGCCAAGAGGTCCCTCGCCGAGCGGAAGACCATCCGTGAGGTGGTCCTGGAGGGCGGCTATGTCGAGCGGGGGCTGCTGAGCGAGGAGCAGTTGGACGAGGCGCTGGACGTGCTGCGGATGACGCATCCGTAACAACGGAGCGGCGCAGGATACCCCGTCCGTAACGCCCGGTGCGTCTCATGTCACGGCGCGCGTCATGCCGCGCCTCTAAGATCTGCGCATGACAGCGGACATGGTGGACACGACGGAAGGCGAGACGGCCGGCGGTCACGGGACGGCCGGGGCGAAGCGGGCGGCGGACGGGGCGCGCTGGGCGCCGGGGGACCACGTCCTCTGGCGCTATCGCGACAACGCCGATGCCGGGCGGTTCCACATCTGCCGGCCGATGACCGTTGTCCAGGACACCGATGAACTGCTGGCCGTGTGGATGGCGCCCGGCACCGCCTGCATCAAGCCGGTGCTCGCCGACGGCACGCCGGTGCACCGCGAGCCGCTGTCCACCCGCTACACCAAACCGCGCCGGACCGCCCGTGACCACTGGTTCGGCACCGGTGTGCTGAAGCTGGCCCGGCCCGGCGACCCGTGGTCGGTGTGGCTGTTCTGGGAGCGCGGCTGGCAGTTCAAGAACTGGTACGTCAATCTGGAGGAGCCGCGCCGCCGTTGGGCGGGCGGCATTGACTCCGAGGATCACTTTCTCGACATCTGTGTCTATCCGGACCGGCACTGGGAGTGGCGGGACGAGGACGAGTTCGCACAGGCGCAGCGGGACGGGCTGATGACGGACGCCCAGGCCGCCGAGGTCAGATCGGCGGGCCGGGCCGCGATCGCACAGATCACGGCCTGGCGCGCGCCGTACGCGGACGGCTGGGAGGACTGGCGGCCCGATCCGGCCTGGGGCGTTCCCCGGCTCCCGGAGAACTGGGACCGCGCACCGGAGCGTTTGCTGTCGTGAGGGAGTGAAGTGAAACGACGTGAGTGAAGGGGGCGAACCGTGGAAAGGTGCGCCTATGGGCAAAGCTGTTTCCCGCGAGGCGGGAGGCGCGGCCGAGCCCCCTTGCTGCGCCCCGGGCCTTCAAACGTAGGATCGTCCTCCGCAAGACTGCACAGGCGCAACTCCAGAACTGGAAAACGAACTTGACCGCGGTCGCAGGAGGGGCGAGGTCGTGAGTGCGACTAGCTACGACGGATATGAGGGGCTGAACCGGTTAGCACTGGACCGGGCCGGCCAGGCCGAGGCGTTCGACGCCATCGGCGACCGGTATGACGACGCCTTTCCGCACAAGGAGGGCCAGCTCGCTTCGAGCGCCTGGCTTGCCGACACCCTGCCCGCCGGCTCGCGCATCCTGGACCTCGGATGCGGTACGGGCCTGCCGAGCGCCCGCCAGCTCTCGGACGCCGGACATCGCGTCGTGGGTATCGATCTCTCCCCCTCGATGATCAAACTGGCCCGGCAGAACGTCCCGGGCGCCGACTTCCACCGACTGGACATCGCCGATCTGCGCGGCGGCCGACTCGGCGGCCGTGGCTCCTTCGACGGTATTGCCGCTTATTTCTCGCTTCTCATGCTGCCCCGTGCCGAAATCCCTTACGCACTGGGCATGCTCCATGATCTGCTACGTCCTGAGGGGCTGCTTGCTCTGTCGATGGTCGAGGCGGATGTGGACGACTTCACGATTCCGTTCCTGGGCAACTCGATCCGGGTATCGGGTTACCTGCGGGACGACCTGCGCCGGGTCGTGCACGACGCGGGTTTCGACGTCGTCGGGGAAGATGCCTACGCATACGCCCCGTCAAGTACGGACGTACCACCCGAGATCCAGCTCTTTCTGCACCTGCGACGCGCTTGAGACGCAGCGCGTCGGGCGCGGCCGCACGGACGGCGCGCTCGGAACGCGGCGCGTCGGGCGCGCAGCCCCGGACGGATGGAATCCCACGCGTGACGGAGCACCCCACCTCCCACGAATCGCGGCAGTCGGCCTCGACCGCCGCGTCCTCGCTGTCCCCTGCCCGGGGGCCGGCCGGGACGGCGCCGCTCGGCGCGGTCCCCGACCCGCGCAGCGCCCTGCAGCAGCCCGGCACGACCGGGTGCGTTCCGGTGCCCGGTACCGGCTTCGCGGTGCGCGGCGGTGACGACATAGGTCTCGCCGGTGTCGCCGTCACGGCCTCGGCGGGCTCACCGGCCGGCCATGACGACGGCGAGCCGGCCGCGGACCACGGCGCGGCGCGGCGGGACCCGACGGCGGACGCGGACAGCGCCGCCGCCGGGCACTCCGGCGGGCGTGCCACCGATCACTCCGCCGCGCACCGCGGCGGCCATGCCGCCGCACGCGACGCCTCGGTCCCGTATGGGGAGGCGTACGGCGACTCGTACGGGGAGGTGTCCATGCCTGCGAGCGGGCGGCCGGACGGGGTGGGCCGGGAGACGGCCCGTGCCGGACAGCGGGTGGCGCAGGGCGCGGTGGGCCGCGCCGGGGCGCCCGAGCCGGGTGAGGAGCCGCACCACGGTCAGCTCCCGCGCCATGGCGGTGAGGGCGTCGGGCGGCCTCGGGAGGGCGGCGGTCCGTCCGGTGCCGGGCGGTCGCGGCCGCGCGGCGGTGAGCCGGGCGGGACGGTGCCGGAGCAGGCGCCGCACGGCGGACGGTCCGCGTCCTCGGGCGCCCCGCACGGTGAGGCGTCGCGGCCGGCGGCCGGGGAGGCCGCCGGGGCGCAGGTGCCCGCGGCGGCCGGCCCGCCGCCGGAGCCGCTGCCCGCCGCGCCGGCCCGGTCGGCGCATCCGGGCGAGAGCGGTGAGGTGGCCGCGGCCCGGCAGGCGGGCGGTGACCGGCTGCGCTTCATCGGGGCGGCGACGCGGCGGATCGCCCGGGGCATCGACCTCGACGAGATCGTGCTCGGGCTGTGCCGGGCGACGGTGCCGACGTTCGCCGACGCCATCCTCGTCTATCTGCGCGATCCGCTGCCGGTGGGCGATGAGCGCCCGACCGGTCCTGTGGTGCTGCGGCTGCGCCGGACCGACCGGATTCCGGAGGAGCCGGACACCAACGGCGGCCGGCTGCCGGTGCTGCCCGCGCAGCCCGATCTGGGCCCGGCGATGGGCGGCAGCGCGGCGGAGCTGGCCGAGGTGGAGCCCGGCGGTCCGCTGGCCGAGGTGCTGCGGGGCGTACGCCCGCTGTTCGGCGAGGCGCAGGCGGCGCGGACGGCGCTGCCGGAGCTGCTGGGCCCGGACCCGCGGCTGCCCGGCGGCCACCGGGTGATCCTGGCGCCGCTGCGCGGCCGCCGCCGGGTGATCGGTGCGGCGGTGTTCCTGCGCCGTCCGGACCGCCCGGCGTTCGAGCCGGACGATCTGCTGGTGGCGGCGCAGCTGGCGACGCACACCGCGCTGGGTGTGGACAAGGCGGTGCTCTACGGCCGCGAGGCGTATATCGCCGATGCGCTGCAGCGCACGATGCTGCCGGACTCGCTGCCGCAGCCGACCGGGGTGCGGCTGGCCAGCCGCTATCTGCCGGCCGCCGAGACGGCCCGGGTGGGCGGCGACTGGTACGACGCGATCCCGCTGCCGGGCAGCCGGGTGGCGCTGGTCGTCGGCGATGTCATGGGGCACTCGATGACCTCGGCCGCGATCATGGGCCAGCTGCGGACCACGGCCCAGACCCTGGCCGGGCTGGATCTGCCGCCGCAGGAGGTGCTGCACCACCTCGACGAGCAGGCCCAGCGGCTGGGTACGGACCGCATGGCGACCTGCATGTACGCGGTCTACGACCCGGTGGCGCACCGGATCACCATCGCCAACGCGGGGCATCCGCCGCCGGTGATGCTGCACCGCGGCGGGCGCGCCGAGGTGCTGCGGGTGCCGTCGGGCGCGCCGATCGGTGTCGGCGGGGTGGACTTCGAGGCGGTGGAGCTGGATGCCCCGGCGGGCGCCACGCTGGTGCTGTACACGGATGGTCTGGTCGAGTCGCGGATCCGGGACGTGTGGACCGGGATCGAGCAGCTGCGGGAGCGGCTGGCGGAGACGGCCCGGCTGACGGGTCCCAACCCGCCGCCGCTGGAGCCGATGTGCGACGAGGTGCTGGACATGCTGGGCCCCGGCGACCGCGATGACGACATCGCGCTGCTGGCGGCGCGGTTCGACGGGATCGCGCCCAGCGATGTCGCGTACTGGTATCTGGACCCGAAGGCGCAGACGGCCGGTCAGGCCCGGCGGCTGGCCCGGCGGGCGCTGGCGCGCTGGGGTCTCGATGAGCTGACCGACCAGCTGGAGCTGCTGGTCAGCGAGGTGGTGACGAATGCGGTGCGGTATGCGGAGCGGCCGATCACGCTGCGGCTGCTGCGCACGGACGTCCTGCGCTGCGAGGTCGGTGACGATGTTCCGCAGCTGCCGCGGCTGCGTCAGGCCCGGCCGTCGGACGAGGGCGGGCGGGGCCTCTATCTCGTGAACCGGATGGCTCGGCGCTGGGGCGCGACCCGTCTGAGCATGGGAAAGGTCGTCTGGTTCGAGCTGTCGATGCCGCCGGGGACGCCGCGCCGCTGAGTCCGCCGGGCACCCCGGCCCGTCCCACATATTGGACCCCGTCTGAGACCGGACGGGGTCCAACTCTTGCCGACATGCCGTCGGGGGAGTTCACTGCTTGGGTGGGCGTAAGGGACTGACTGCCCCAATTCGGGACTGACCGACCCCTGCTCCCAGTCGTCGAAACAGGAGGCACTCCTCCATGACCAGCACCGCGCACAACGTCCCGCGCACGACGAACAACGCCGGCGTTCCGGTGGAGAGCGACGAGCACTCCCTCACCGTGAGCCCGGACGGCCCCATCCTGCTCCAGGATCACTACCTCATCGAGAAGATGGCCCAGTTCAACCGCGAACGGGTCCCCGAGCGGGTGGTGCACGCCAAGGGCGCCGGCGCGTACGGCTTCTTCCAAGTCACCAACGACGTCAGTCAGTTCACCAAGGCAGATCTGTTCCAGCCGGGCAGGACCACCGAGATGCTGGCCCGGTTCTCGACCGTCGCGGGTGAGCAGGGCTCCCCCGATACCTGGCGCGACCCCCGCGGCTTCGCGCTGAAGTTCTACACCCAGGACGGCAACTACGACCTGGTGGGGAACAACACCCCGGTCTTCTTCGTCCGGGACACGATCAAGTTCCAGGACTTCATCCGCTCCCAGAAGCGCCGCCCGGACAACGGGATGCGCGACAACGACATGCAGTGGGACTTCTGGACGCTCTCACCGGAGTCGGCCCACCAGGTCACCTGGCTGATGGGCGACCGCGGCATTCCCAAGAGCTACCGCCACATGAACGGCTACGGCTCGCACACCTACATGTGGGTCAATGCCGGCGGCGAGAGGTTCTGGATCAAGTACCACTTCAAGACCGACCAGGGCATCGACTTCCTCACCCAGGAGGACGCCGACCGGATCGCCGGCGAGGACGGCGACTACCACCGGCGCGATCTGTTCGAGGCCATCGACGGCGCAAACGCTCCGTCGTGGACGCTGTACGTGCAGGTCATGCCGTTCGCGGACGCCCCGGACTACCGGTTCAACCCGTTCGATCTGACCAAGGTGTGGCCGCACGGCGACTACCCGCTGATCGAGGTCGGGCGGATGACGCTCAACAAGAACCCCGAGGACTACTTCATCCACATCGAGCAGGCGGCGTTCGAGCCGTCCAACATGGTGCCGGGTGTCGGTCCCTCGCCGGACAAGATGCTGCTGGGCCGGCTGTTCTCCTACGCGGACACCCACCGGTACCGCATCGGCCCGAACTACGCCCAGCTGCCGCCCAACCGGCCGCATGTGCCCGTCCACTCGTACGCGAAGGACGGCCCGATGCGGTACGAGCCGTCCCGTGCGGCCCGGCCGTACGCCCCGAACAGCTACGGCGGCCCGGCGGCGGACACCCTGCGCTACGGGGAGCCCGCGGGCTGGGAGACCGGCGGCGAGATGGTCCGCGAGGCGTACACGCTGCGCCGCGACGACGACGACTTCGGCCAGCCGGGCACCATGGTCCGCCAGGTCCTCGACGACGCGGCCCGCGACCGGCTCGTCGGCAATGTGTCCGGTCATCTCCTCAACGGCGTCAGCCGTCCGGTGCTGGACCGCGCGCTCCAGTACTGGCGCAACATCGACAAGAACGTGGGCGACCGGATCGCCCACAAGGTGAACGGCGGCTGAGGCTCCACCCCCGCGTACACGCACCGCGGCCCCCACCTCGATGGTGGGGGCCGCGGTGCGGTGTGCCGGGACCGGTGTCAGCGGAAGCCGGTCAGGCTGTCGTCGTCGGGCTTGCCGCCGGTCGGCTTGCCTCCGGTGTCCCCGTCGTCCGTGCCGCCGGTCGGCGGACCGGAGCTCGGGTCGGTCGGGGTGGCCGGGTCCGACGGCCTGCCGCTCGCGGGGTCCGACGGCCGCCCGCTCGGGCTGGACGGGGTCTGCGACGGGGTCTTGCTCGGCGTCTCTGACGGTGTCGGGCTCGTCGACGGGGTCTTGCTCGGCGTCGGGGTGGGCGTCGGCGGCACCCCGGCACCGAGGTCGGTCTCCAGGTCGAACTCCGCGCCGGTGCTGCCGCCCAGCGCCGACTCCGTGTAGGCGGCCCACACCCGCGCCGGATAGCCGCCGCCGTTGACCCGGCCGCCGCCACCGGTGCCCTTGAGGCTGACCTGGGTGCCGCCCTTGGGGGACTCACCGAACATGCCGACCGCGGTGACCAGCTTGGGCGTGTAGCCGACGAACCAGGCCGACTTGTTGTCGTCGGACGTGCCGGTCTTGCCGGCCGCCTCGTACGCGGTGTTCTTCACGGCGTCCGAGGCGGTGCCGTCATTGACCACACCGGTCAGGACCGAGGTGAGGGTGTCGGCGGTCCGGCGGCTGAGGACCTGGTCGCCGATCGGGTCCTTGAGCGGGACGTCGGTCTGGACGCCGTCGACGGGGTGCACCGCCTTCTTGACCAGGGTCGGGGTGACCTTCTTGCCGTGGTTGTCGAGCGTGGCGTAGGCCCCGGCCATCTGGAGCGGGCTGGCGCCCATGGTGCCCAGGGTCATCGCGGGCTTGGCGTCGATCTTGGAGCCGTCCATGCCCAGGTCGACCGCGGTCTTCTTGATCTCCTCCAGGCCGACGTCCGCGCCCATCTGCGCGAAGACCGCGTTGACGGAGTCGTTGGTCGCCGTCTGGACGCTGATCTTCCCGTACTGCTCCTCGTCCTCGTTGGGCGGAGCGAAGGCGATGTCCCCGCCGACGACCGGGCGGCGGTTACGGCCGTCGTAGATCGTGTTCGGGGTGATCGGGAGGCGTTCCTGGGTGACCGCGTTGTTCTCCATCGCCGACGCCAGGATCAGCGGCTTGAAAGTGGAGGCGGGCTGGTAGTCGGAGCGCGTGGCGTTGTTCGTGTAGTGCTTCGGATAGCCGTCGCCGCCGTACATCGCCACGATGTGCCCGGACTTGGGGTCCACCGAGGTGGCACCGAGCTGGGCGTCCCCGTCGACCTTGCGCCTCTTGGGGTCGAGGTCGTCGGTGAGCTTGCGCTTGACGGACTCCTCCAGCGCCTTCTGCTTCTTCTTGTCGATGCCGAGGGTGACGGTCCAGCCGCCGGCCTCGAATTCGGTCTCGTCGACGCCCTGGGCGAAGAGTTCCTGCTTGGCCTGCTTGACCAGGTAGCTGGTCTGGCCGCTCACGCCGGGCAGCGGCTTGGGGTCCTGGGGCACATCGAATTTCTGCTTGGCCCGGTCCGCCGCGGGGAGCCACTTCATCTCGACCATGTTGTCGAGGGTGTACGCCCAGCGCTGCTTGACCAGCTTCTGGCCGGCCTTGGTCGCGCTGGACCAGTCGTACTGGCTCGGCGCCTGGAGCAGCGAGGCGAGGTAGGCGCCCTGCGAGACGGTGAGCTTCTCGACGTCCACGCCGTAGTAGGCCTGGGCCGCGGCCTGGATGCCGTACGCGCCCCGGCCGTAGTAGCTGGTGTTGATGTAGCCGGCGAGGATGTCTTCCTTGTCGAACTTGTTGTCCACCTTGAGCGAGATGACGATCTCCTGGAGCTTGCGGGAAACCGTCTGCTCCTGGCTCAGGTAGTAGTTCTTGACGTACTGCTGGGTGATCGTCGAGCCACCCTGCTTGCCCTGCCCCCGCAGGGTGTTGAGCACACCGCGCAGGGTGCCCTTCAGGTCGACGCCGGAGTCGTCGTAGAAGGTCTTGTTCTCCGCGGCAACGAAGGTGCGCTGGACGTCCTTGGGTATGCGGTCGATCGGAACGCTCTCCCGGTTGACCTGGCCGACCCGCGCCATGACCTTGCCGTCGGAGTACTTGTAGACATTGCTCTGCAGCTTGGCAGCGCTGTTGCCCTTGGGGATGTCCACGTACAGGTACAGGCCGATGAATCCGAGGATGCCCAGCAGGCACGCCCCGAGAAAGGCTCCGAGGAGCTTCTTCCAGGTGAAGAAGCGGCGTATGCCGGACTTCTTCTCATTCGGCTTGGCACGGCGAGCGCTCCCCTGTCGCGCCCGTCTCGCTTCCGCTCGGCCCATCGCTTCAGCAACTCCAGTCGTTCCGCCCCCAGCTAACTCAGCTGTTGAAGCTAACACCGCATCTGTCAACAAATACTCATCGATCAAGGCTTTTCCCGACGTGACAAACAGCACCCGCCGCGACGGAACCATGAGGTGGGTATTGCGCGTCGCCACCCCCTCACCTGGGGCGTTGCCGCCGGAGAACCCTCGCACACCACTGGACGCCGGCACTCGACTCCAGATAAAGTGCTAGCACTTTGCTAGACCAGCGACATCACCAATTGCGGCGGACATCACCCGCCGCACCTGGAGAAACGGGGACCCCTATGTCCGACCAGACACCAGCCGACATGTCCGACAAGGCACCGGCCGACCGCCCCGGCGGCGACCTCGGTGTCGACGCCCCCGAGATGCCCAGGCCGCAGGTCCGCGAGGTCCCGGCGCACAGCATCGGGGGCGGGCTGGCCCTGCTGCTGACCGTGCTCGGCGTCGCACTGAGCATCGGCCTGCTGATCGTCGGCGGCATACTCGGCTCCGCCGGCAAGGACGCGGCCGCCATTCCGATGTTCATCGGCGGCATCCTGCTGCTGCTCACCTCGTTCTTCTGCATGACCGGCGTGAAGATGGTCGCGCCCGGCGAGGCCCGCGTCATCCAGCTCTTCGGGCGCTACGTCGGCACCATCCGCACCGACGGACTGCGCTGGGTCAACCCGCTCACCAGCGCCCGCAAGATCTCCACCCGGGTGCGCAACCACGAGACCGCGGTACTGAAGGTCAACGACGCCTACGGCAACCCGATCGAGCTGGCCTCGATCGTGGTCTGGCAGGTCGAGGACACCGCCCAGGCGCTCTTCGAGGTCGACGACTTCCTGGAGTTCGTCGCCACCCAGACCGAGGCGGCCGTCCGGCACATCGCCATCGAGTACCCCTATGACGCGCACGACGAGGACGCCCTGTCCCTGCGCGGCAACGCCGAGGAGATCACCGAGAAGCTCGCCCAGGAGCTGACCGCCCGGGTCCAGGCCGCCGGCGTACGGATCATCGAGTCCCGCTTCAGCCACCTCGCCTACGCCCCCGAGATCGCCTCCGCCATGCTGCAGCGCCAGCAGGCCGGTGCGGTGGTCGCGGCCCGCCAGCAGATCGTCGAGGGCGCGGTCGGCATGGTCGAGCAGGCGCTGGCACGGATCAGCGAGCAGGGCATCGTCGAGCTGGACGAGGAGCGCAAGGCCGCCATGGTGAGCAATCTGATGGTGGTGCTGTGCGGCGACCGGGCCGCCCAGCCGGTCCTGAACACGGGCTCGCTCTACCAGTGAATGCCGAGGCCCCCGAGGGGTCCGGCGCCGAGAGCGAACGGACCCCCGCGCGACGGCCGCAGCAGCGCAAGCAGGTGCTGCTGCGGCTGGACCCGCTGATCCACGACGCCCTGGCGCGCTGGGCCGGCGACGAACTGCGCAGCGCCAACGCCCAGATCGAGTTCCTGCTCCGCAAGGCACTGGCGGAGGCGGGCCGGCTGCCGAAGGGAGCGGGGGCGCCACCCCGGCGGGGACGGCCGCCGAAGGAGCCGGGGGACGGCTGAAGGGCCGCTATACAGCACGCGTATACACCGACGACACACCCACGAGTAAGGTGGTCGGCATGTCAATCGGTCATACGCTGCTGGGCCTCCTGGAGTCCGGTCCCCGCCACGGCTACGACCTCAAGCGGGCCTTCGACGAGCACTTCGGGCAGGACCGTCCGCTGCATTACGGACAGGTCTACTCCACGATGTCCCGGCTGTTGAAGAACGGTCTGGTCGAGGTGGACGCCGTGGAGGCCGGTGCCGGTCCGGAGCGGAAGCGGTATGCGATCACGGACGCCGGGATCACCGATGTCGCCCAGTGGCTGACCCGTCCGGAGAAGCCCGAGCCGTACCTCCAGTCGACGCTCTACACCAAGGTCGTCCTGGCGCTGCTGACCGACCGTAACGCCGCCGGACTGCTGGACTCCCAGCGCGCCGAGCATCTGCGGCTGATGCGCGGGCTGACCGAGCGCAAGCGCACCGGTGACCTCGCCGACCAGCTGATCTGCGATCATGCGCTCTTCCACCTCGAAGCCGATCTGCGCTGGCTGGAGCTGACCGCCGCACGGCTGGACAAGCTGGCGGAAGCGGTCCGCCGATGACGCCGGAGGGATCCCTGCTCGCGGCGGAGGGGCTGTACAAGGCCTACGGGGCGACACCGGCGCTGGAGGGCGCGGAGTTCTCCATCCACGCCGGTGAGGTCGTCGCCGTCATGGGCCCGTCCGGTTCCGGCAAATCGACCCTGCTGCACTGCCTGGCCGGGATCATCAGCCCGGACTCCGGCACCGTCCGCTACGGTCCGCACACCCTGACCCGCCTCAGCGACGCACAGCGCAGCGCCCTGCGCCGTACCGACTTCGGCTTCGTCTTCCAATTCGGCCAGCTGGTACCGGAGTTGACCGCGCTGGAGAACGTGGCGCTGCCGCTGCGGCTGAACGGCACCAAGCGCAAGGAGGCCGAGGGGCAGGCCCGCGCATGGCTGGAGCAGCTGGAGGTCGAGGCCGTGCACGACCGGCGGCCCGGTGAGATATCCGGCGGCCAGGGCCAGCGGATCGCGGTCGCCCGCGCCCTCGCCACCCGGCCGCGGGTCATCTTCGCGGACGAGCCCACCGGCGCCCTGGACTCGCTCAACGGCGAACGCGTACTGACCCTGCTGACCAACGCCGCCCGGGAGAGCAACGCCGCGGTGGTCCTGGTCACCCACGAGGCCCGGGTCGCCGCCTACTCCGACCGGGAGATCGTCGTCCGCGACGGCAAGGTGAAGGACATGCTGGCGGGCTTGATATGAGCCCGCTGCGCTCGCCCGCCGGCTCCGGCGGCGGGCACGTCGACGACCGCGCACCGGCGTCCCCGGACCCGCTCGCCACTCCGCGCACCCGCCCCGGGACCTGGGCCCGTGACCTCGCGATGGGGATGCGGTTCGCGGCCGGCGGGGGCCGCGCGGGCTGGATCCGTACGGCGCTGACAGCCGCCGGTGTCGCCCTGGGCGTGGCCGTCCTGCTGCTCGGCGCCTCCGTGCCCGCGCTGATGGACTCCTGGCACGGCCGGGAGAAGGCCCGCGAGAACCTGGGCCAGGCACACGAGCCCCCGCCCGCCGACAACACCCTGCGCTACGCCTCGGCCGACACCCTCTTCCACGGTGTGCCGGTCCGCGGCCGCCTGGTGCGCCCGGACGGCGCGCATCCGCCGGTCCCGCCCGGCGTCCGGCAACTCCCCGGCCCCGGCCGGATGCTGGTCTCCCCGGCGCTCAAGCAACTGCTGGCCTCCCCCGAGGGCGCGCTGCTGCGCGACCGGCTGGACTACCGGGTGGCCGGTGTCATCGGCGACGAGGGTCTGCGCGGCCCGCGGGAGCTCACCTATCTCGCGCAGAGCGCCACCCTCGCCGCGCCCGACGGCTATCGCATCGACCGCTTCGGCAAGAACTGGGAGCCGCTGCCGATGCGGGCGCCCGCCGTGGTGCTGGTGATCATGACGTGTGTGGCGCTGATGACGCCGGTGCTGGTCTTCATCGGCACCTCCGTGCGGTTCGGCAACGAGCGCCGGGAGCGCCGGCTGGCCGCGCTCCGGCTGGTCGGCGCCGATGTCCGCACGACCCGCCGGATCGCCTCGGGTGAGGCGCTGTTCGGCTCGCTGCTGGGGCTGGTGGCGGGCGGGGCGCTGTTCCTGGGCGGCCGGCAGTTCGCTTCGGTGATCACGCTGTGGGACATCAATGTCTTCCCCTCGGACGTGGCCCCGGGCCCGCTCGCCGTGGTGCTGATCGCCGCGCTCGTGCCGGCGGCGGCGGTGGGGGTGACGCTGTTCGCGCAGCGCGGGGTCACGGTCGAGCCGCTGGGCGTCGTCCGCAACCGTCCGCCGGTCCGCCGCCGGCTGTGGTGGCGGGTGGCGCTGCCCGCCGTGGGCACCCTGCTGCTGACGCCGCTGGCCCGGGAATCCCCGTGGCGGGACACCCCGTTCAACACCGTCCGGCTCGCGGCCGGGGCGATGCTGCTGCTGTTCGGTGTCACCGCGCTGCTGCCCTGGCTGGTCGACACGGTGGTCGGCCGACTGCACGGCGGCCCGGTTTCCTGGCAACTCGCCGTCCGGCGACTGCAGTTGAACAGCGGCTCGGCCACCCGCGCGGTCAGCGGCATCACCGTCGCGGTGGCCGGCGCCATCGCGGTCCATATGCTGCTGACAGGTATGCAGACCGGTTACGCCCAGGCGTACGCCGAGTCCGGCAAGGCTCCGCGGATCGGGCTGTGGGGCAACGCCCACGACTGGCCGCAGGTCCAGCGGGCGCTCACCGCGCTGCGTGCCACCCCCGGAGTGGCGGCGGTCCGCGGCACGATCGACGCGAACGTCGCCCGCCCGCCCGACGCCGGGAACTCCCGGTCCGCCGGCCGTTACGCGACGATCGCCGTCGGCAGCTGCGCCGAACTGCGCACCCTGGCCCGGGTGGGCTCCTGCCGGGACGGCGAGGTGTTCCTGACCGGCGCCCGGGGCCGGGGCGCTGCCCTCGCGCCCGGCGCGACCGTCGACCTCAACCCCCCGGACATCGAGGACGCCCCGGGGGCACCGCGGCCCTGGAAGATCCCCACGGCGGCCCGCGAGGCCCGGCTGATCCACCCGGGACGCGCTCCCGACCGCGTCCCCTACGATCTGCTGGCCACGCCGTCCGCGGTCGACATCGGCCGGTTCCGGTCCCCCACCATGGAGCTCAAGGTCACCTTCGACCGTGGCACCCCGGACGCGGTGGAGCACATCCGCACCACCGCGGCCCATATCGACCCGACGATGAACGAGTTCTCCGCGGTCGACAATCCGCATGACGCGCAGTACTCCAGCGTCCGCAACGGCTTGTTCGCCGGCGCTGTCGTCACCCTGCTGCTGATCGGCTCAGGCCTGATCATCTCCACCGTCGAGCAGCTCCACGAGCGCCGCCGGGTGCTGTCCACCCTCGATGCCCACGGCACCCGCCGCACCACCCTGGGCTGGTCGGTGCTGTGGCAGACCGCCATCCCGGTCGTGCTCGGCCTGGGCCTGGCGCTGGGCTGCGGACTGGCACTCGGGACGCTGCTGCTGACGATGATGGACAGCGTGGTGACGGTGGACGGTCCGGTGGTGGCGGGGATGACCGGCATCGGCGGCGCGGTGATCCTGTTCGTGACGGCGCTGAGCCTGCCGCCGCTGTGGCGGATGATGCGGCCCGACGGGCTGCGGACGGAGTGAGCGCGGCGACGCCCGGCCCTTCCCGCGCGGACCGCCCCCGGGGCCGGACCGCCCGGCGCTGGTGTGCCGACCTCGCCATGGGCGCCCGGTTCGCCGTCACCGGCGGCCGCGCGAGCCTGCTCCGTACGGCCCTGACGGCGCTCGGCGTCGGCCTCGGCGTCGCGGTCCTGCTGCTGGCGGCCGCCGTCCCCAACGCGCTGAACGCCGCCACACACCGGCAGTCGGCCCGCTCCGTCGTGCCCGTCGCGGAAGGGACCGGCCCCTCGGACCGCTCGCTGCTGACCGTCTCCTCCTACAGCGCCTACCGCGAACTGCCGCTGCACGGCCGGATCCTGGCCGCCGAAGGCCCGCACGCCCCCGTCCCGCCGGGCCTGTCCCGGCTGCCGGGCCCCGGCGAACTGGCCGCCTCCCCAGCCCTCGCCGAACTGCTGGCCTCGCCCGAGGGCGCACTGCTCAAGGACCGCTTCCCGCATCTGCGGATCACCGCCACCATCGGCGACGAGGGCCTCACCCACCCCGGCGAACTCCTCTTCTACCAGGGCAGCGACGGCTTGCCGCGGCCCGGCAACGGGGTCGAGCGGATCACCTCGTTCGGGGACCACGGCACACCGTTCCGGGCGAGCCCCCTCGTGGTGCTGATCATCCTCGTGTGCTGTGTCGCGGTACTCACCCCCGTCGCCGTCTTCATCGCGACCGCGGTGCGGTTCGGCGGGGAGCGCCGCGACCGGCGGCTCGCCGCGCTCCGGCTGGTGGGCGCGGACCGGGCCACCACCCGGCGGATCGCAGCGGGCGAGGCGCTGGCCGGTGCGCTGTGCGGTCTGCTCACCGGCGCCGCGCTGTTCCTGGCCGGCCGGGCCCCGCTCGCCGGGCTCTCGCTCTTCGGCCTGGGCGTCTTCCCCTCCGATGTGGTGCCCGCCGCCGCCCTCGTCTGCGCCATCGCGTCGGCCGTCCCGCTCTGCGCGGTCGGCGTCACCCTGTTCACCCTGCGACGGGTCGCCGTGGAACCGCTGGGCGTCACCCGTACGGCATCGCCGCTGCGCCGCCGGCTGTGGTGGCGGGTGCTGCTGCCGGCCGCCGGGGTGGCGCTGCTGCTGCCGCAGGCGATCGGCGGGCTGGGTCCCGGCGACGCCGCCGACGCCCAGGTGCTCCTGGGGGTGACACTGCTTCTGCTGGGGGTGGCGGCGCTGCTGCCCTGGCTGCTGGACGCGCTGGTGGCCCGTCTGGGCCGCGCGGGCTTCGGCGGCCCTTGCTGGCATCTTGCCGTACGGCGGCTGCAGTTGAGCAGCACCACGGCCAGCCGCTCGGTCAGCGGGATCACCGTGGCGGTGGCCGGCGCGGTCGCCGTGCAGGTGCTGATGACCGGTTCCCTGGACCTCGCCGAGCGGATGCAGCGGCCCGCCTGGACCGAGGTCGTGGCGCACTCCGGTATGGTGCCCGCCGACCGCGCCCCGCAGATGTCCGCCCGGCTGCGCGCGGCCCCCGGCGTCCGGGAGGCGCACGGCCTGGTCTCCGGCTATGCGGACTCCGTCCGCCACCACCGGGCCCTGGCGCACACCGCACCCGAGGACCGCGACGACCCCGAGCCGTATCCGGTGACCGTCGCCGACTGCGGCACCCTGCGCCGGCTCGCCCACATCAGCACCTGTTCCGACGGCGATGTCTTCCTCTCCACGGACCGCGAGGCCTCCGTCCCGCTCCCGGCCCCCGGCACCCGGCTGGCCCTCGACCCGGTCGGCAGCGACAACGACCACCGGGCGCCCGCGCACTGGTCCGTCCCGCGCAGCGCCCGCCACACCACCGCCGTGCCCTACGGTCTCCCGCCCGACGTCACGGGTACCGGGGTGCTCGCCACCCCCGGCGCGCTGGACGCGACGCTGCTGCGCCACCCCGGCCTCACCGTCCTGCTGCGGCTCGACCCGCACGCCCCCGACGCGATCGAACACGTCCGCAACGCGGCCGCCCGGATCGACGTGGGCACCGCCGTGTTCACCTCCGGCGACGGCACCGAGGACGCCGTCGCGGTCTTCCGCCACGGGCTGACCGCCTGCGCCGCCGCCGTACTGCTGCTGATCGGCTGCGGCCTGCTGATCACCGCCCTGGAGCAACTCCGCGACCGCGCCCGGATGTTGTCCGCCCTGGAGGCCCTCGGCACACCGCGCGCCGTGCTGGGCCGCTCGGTCCTGTGGCAGACCGCCGTCCCGGTGGCCCTCGGCCTGGCCCTGGCGGTCGGCTGCGGGGTGTCCCTCGGCGCTCTGCTCCTCCACATGGTCGATCGCCCGCTCCGGCTCGACTGGTGGGGCATCCTCACCCTCAGCGGCACCGCGGCGGCCGTCATCCTGGGGGTCACCGCGCTCTCGCTGCCCCTGTTGTGGCGCCTGATGCGCCCGGATGGCCTGCGTACGGAGTGAATCTGCGAGATCATTCCGGCGCAGCAGTGCACACCAACTGCCCAAGGGGGGCCTTCCATGCGCCGACTCGTCTACTGCATCGCTTCCACTCTCGACGGCTTCATCGCGGGCCCTGACGGCGCGGACCCCACCGGCCCGGACGGCTTCTGGCCGATCGCCGACGACTACCTCAAGCACCTGGCCGCCGAACTCCCGGAAATCCTGCCCGTCCAGGCCCGGTCCGCACTCGGTATCACCGACGAGGGCACCCACTTCGACACCGTCCTGGAGGGCCGCCGCACCTACGAGATCGGCCTCCGGGCCGGCCTCACCGACGCCTATCCCCACCTGCGGCATCTGGTCTTCTCCCGGACCATGGCCGAGAGCCCGGACCCGGCGGTGGAGCTGGTGGCCACCGACCCGGTGGCCAAGGTGCGCGAGCTGAAGGACGCGGACGGCAAGGACATCTGGCTGCTGGGCGGCAGCGAACTCGCCGGTGCGCTCTACCCGGAGATCGACCAGCTGATCGTCAAGCTGAGCCCGCTCACCCTCGGCAGCGGCATCCCGCTCTTCTCCCGGGACACCGCCTTCGATCCCCGCACCTGGGAGCTGACCGAGCACACCGTCCTCCAGAGCGGCGCGGCCTTTCTGACGTATACGCGGGGGGCCGGGGCCTGAGGCTTGCCGCTGCGCCCGTGACCTCATGGAGCGGGCGCCCGGCGGAGCATCGTGCAGAGTGACCCCACGAACGGGTGAACGCTTCGGACGAGACGTGCGCGGCCGCCCGGCCTACGATGATGGCCTCGGCACCAGGCAACGGGAGGCGTGCAATGTCCGCAGCAGCTGCCGAGGGTCCGTACGCGGGTGAACACCGGCCCCTGACGCTCCTCGAACAGGCCGACCAGCTCATGAAGCAGCTCCCTGGCCACCGCGTCGAGATCCTCGGCGGCGTCCTCACTGTGACCCCACCCCCCGACCCCGCCCACGCGAAGGGGCTGTCCCGCCTCAGGCGCCCCTTCGTCGCGGCCGGCCTGGACGGCGGCGAAACCGAAGTCCTCGAAGGTCTCGGCCTGTGGCTGCCGGACGGCCCGGAGAACTTCGCCGTACCGGACCTTTGCGTAGTGGACGCTGACATCGAGGACCGCATCATCCAGTACGAGTGCTGTGACCCAGCGGCATTCCGCATGGTCCTTGAGATCACATCCGGCAATTACAGCAACGACTTGCGTACGAAGGTCACCGCTTACGGCTCCGCGAGGGTGCCGGTGTATGTGATCGTCGACCGCAAGCACGAGCGCCTCCACGTCCTCACCGAGCCCATGGAAGACGGCTACGCCGTACACCGCATCCATGTGGCCGGGGAGAAGGTCACCCTCCCGGAGTCCATCGGTGCCGAAGTCACTCTGGACGTGGCCCAGACCCTGGACGATGCCAGGCGTCGCACCCCGCAGCGCCCCTGACCCTCACCCCTTCACCATCCGCACCGGCAGCCCCCGCAACGCCCCCCGCAGCGCCTCCGCGAACTCCTCGAACTCCTGTTGGCGGGCGGCGCCCGTCCGCATGGCCAGGGCGATTCTGCGCGAGGGGGCCGGATCGGCGAAGTAGCCGGTCGTGAGCTGGTCGTTGCGGCCGGTCTCGACCCGGAGCGCGGTGCGGGGCAGGAGGGTGACCCCGAGGCCGCCGGCCACCAGCTGCACCAGGGTGGACAGGCCCGCCGCACTGGTCGTCACGGGAGTGTTCTCGTCGCGGCCGGCCTCCCGGCAGATATCCAGGGCCTGGTCCCGTAGGCAGTGGCCCTCGTCGAGCAGCAGCAGATCCAGTTCCTGGAGGGCCTGGCGCGGGATGTCACCGCGGCCGCCGAGCCAGTGCTCCTTGGGGGCCACCAGGACGAAGTCCTCGTCGAAGAGCGGGAGTTCGGCGACCTGGGGGACGCCGAGGGGGACGGCGAGCAGCAGCAGGTCGAGGCGCCCATGGGACAGACCGTCCAGGAGGGACGCGGTCTGTTCCTCGTGTACCTGGAGGTCCAGGTCGGGGTAGGTGTCATGGACCAGCCGCAGCACGGCCGGCAGCAGATACGGGGCGACGGTCGGGATCACGCCGAGCCGCAGTACGCCCGTGAAGGGTGCGCGGGCCGCCTCCGCCTCCTCCATCAGATCCCCGACGGCTTCCAGGACCACACGGGCCCGTGCGGCCACCCGCTCCCCCGCGGGCGACAGCAGCACCTTGCGCGTCGTACGCTCCAGCAGCTGCACTCCGAGGGTCTCCTCCAGCGTGGAGACCGCCCCGGACAGCGCGGGCTGGCTCATGCCGATCTCGGCCGCCGCCTCGCGAAAATGCAGATACTCGGCCACCGCCGCGAACGCCCGCAGCTGGGCCAGGCTGGGCTGACGGGGCCTGCCGCCCTGACTCGCCGGTGAAGCCACTGATAACCACCTCCGATCAACATCAACCAGTCTAGCTATTTCCCTGATCAATGGCTGCTGTGCCACTGTGTAACCCGTCCAAGCCTCAAGGAAAGTCCTCAAAAGGGACTTTCTGCGCAACAAGGAGAGTAAGTGCTCACTGTCGGTGACAAGTTCCCCGAGTTCGACCTGACCGCCTGCGTTTCGCTGGAAAAGGGCCAGGAGTTCGAGCAGATCAACCACAAGACCTACGAGGGCAAGTGGAAGATCGTCTTTGCGTGGCCCAAGGACTTCACCTTCGTGTGCCCGACCGAGATCGCCGCCTTCGGCAAGCTGAACGACGAGTTCGCCGACCGTGACGCCCAGGTCCTCGGCTTCTCCGGCGACTCCGAGTTCGTGCACCACGCCTGGCGCAAGGACCACCCGGACCTGACCGACCTGCCCTTCCCGATGCTCGCCGACTCGAAGCACGAGCTCATGCGCGACCTGGGCATCGAGGGCGAGGACGGCTTCGCGCAGCGCGCCGTCTTCATCGTCGACCAGAACAACGAGATCCAGTTCACCATGGTGACCGCCGGCTCCGTCGGCCGTAACCCCAAGGAGGTCCTCCGGGTCCTCGACGCGCTGCAGACCGACGAGCTGTGCCCGTGCAACTGGAGCAAGGGCGAGGACACCCTCGACCCGGTCGCGCTGCTCTCGGGCGAGTGAACCGCAGCTAGCGAACTGGAGGCAGATCTGACATGGCTCTCGACGAACTGAAGTCCGCGGTCCCGGACTACGCCAAGGACCTCAAGCTGAACCTCGGCTCGGTCATCGGCAACAGTGACCTGCCGCAGCAGCAGCTGTGGGGCACCGTTCTGGCCTGCGCGATCGCCTCGCGCTCGCCGAAGGTGCTGCGCGAGCTGGAGCCGGAGGCCAAGGCCAACCTCTCCGCCGAGGCGTACTCCGCCGCCAAGTCGGCCGCGGCCATCATGGCGATGAACAACGTCTTCTACCGGACCCGGCACCTGCTGTCGGACCCGGAGTACGGCAACCTGCGCGCCGGTCTGCGGATGAACGTCATCGGCAACCCGGGCGTGGACAAGGTCGACTTCGAGCTGTGGTCGCTGGCCGTCTCGGCCATCAACGGCTGCGGTATGTGCCTGGACTCGCACGAGCAGGTGCTCCGCAAGGCCGGTGTGGACCGCGAGACGATCCAGGAGGCCGTCAAGATCGCGTCCGTCCTGCAGGCCGTCGGCGCCACCCTGGACGCCGAGGCCGCGCTCGCCGAGTAATTCCCGGTACGCGCGGACACCCGCAGACAGAACCCCCGCAGACCTGGCGTCTGCGGGGGTTCTGTGCGTCCGGTGTGCGGTGGGGCTACTCCTGGTGCTCCTGGGACGGGCGCGGCGTCGGGGGCGGCGTCGGGGCCACCCCGAGCGCGGTGGCGCCGCGCGGGGCCACCGACATCCGCAGCGCCTGTTCCCTGGAGTAGGAACGGAGGTAGCCGACCACCGTGTTGGTGACCGCCACCAGGGGGACCGCCACGACCGCGCCGCCGATGCCCGCGATCAGCCCGCCCGCGGCCACCGAGAGGATCACCGCGAGCGGATGCACCCGGACCGCCCGGCCCAGGATGAACGGCTGCAGGACGTGGCCCTCGATCTGCTGGACGGCCAGCACGACCGCCAGCACCATCAGGGCGGTGAACACCCCGTTGGTGACCAGCGCGATGACACAGGCCAGCGCGCCCGAGACCACCGCACCGACCAGCGGGATGAAGGCGAACAGGAAGATGAAGACGGCGAGCGGGACGGCCAGCGGCACATTGAGGAAATAGAGCCCGATACCGATGAAGAAGGCGTCGATCAGGGCGACGACGACCGTGCCGCGTACATAGGCCGTCAGGGTGCGCCAGGCCCGCGGCCCGGCCCCGGCCACACCCTCGCGGGCCGCACTCGGGACCAGCCTGAGCAGCCAGTTCCAGATCCGCCGGCCGTCGTAGAGCAGGAAGAGCGTGGTGAACATCGCGAGCAGGATGCCGGTGAACACCTCCAGGATGACGGTGACGCCCTCCAGGCCGGCCGAGGTGATCGCCTCGGTGTTGGCTCCGATCGCGTCCTGCAGGTTCTTCGCGATGTGGTTGATCTGACTCTCGGTCACATGGAACGGGCTCTTCAGCAGCCAGCCCTTGAGCTCGGTGATGCCCTCCTGGATGCGGCTGGAGACCGAGTCGATGTTGTCCTGGACCTGCCACACCACGAACCAGCCGACCAGGCCCATGACCACGAACCCGCCGATGAAGGTCAGCGCGGTGGCCGGCCCGCGCGGCAGCCCGCGGGCGCGCAGCCACCCCACCGTGGGCTGCAGCAGCGCGGTGATCAGCGTCGCCGCGATGAAGGCCAGCACGACCAGTTCGATGGTGGTGATGACGCGCGCCAGCACCCACAGGGTGGCGGCCAGCACCAGCAGCCGCCAGCCCGCCTCCGCGGCGACCCGTACGCCCCAGGGCACGGCGTCCACCGGTTCCGGGCGGGCCGCAACGGCCGGGGCGTAGGAGGGCGGTGCGGGCACCGACTCCGGCGGGCTGCCCGCGGCGGTCTGCGGCACCTGCTCGGACCCGGGCCCCGGCACCCCGTCCACCGCCGTGGGCAGCTGGGTACGGGGGACGGTGAGCGTGCCCACCGGGCGGTCGCCCGCCGAGCCGTCGCCCGCCGGACCGTCGGCCGCCGGGCTTTCGACCGCCGGGCTTTCGACCGCGGGGGCGTCCGCGTGCCCGGCACGCCTCAGCTCATCCGGGTCGCCTGCCGCCGCCGAGGCCTCCGCGCGGCGGCGCTGATCCTCCAGCCGCTGCGAGAGCCGCGTCAGACCGGCGCCGAGGCCACCGACCCACTGAGGCAATCTGGACATGTCCTTCCTCTTCCCCTCCCACGCGCCACAACCTGACGGCACGACGTTACCTGTGCAGCACGCGCGAAACCCCCGACGCGGGCGCGTTCGGGGGTTTCGGAAGTGCTGTGGTGCGGCTTACGGCCTAGTACCAGTTGTTGGCCTGCCAGAACGACCAGGCACCACACGGGCTGCCGTAACGCTCGTTCATGTAGTTCAGGCCCCACTTGATCTGGGTGGCCGGGTTCGTCTGCCAGTCGGCACCGGCCGAGGCCATCTTGGAGCCGGGCAGCGCCTGGACGAGCCCGTAGGCGCCCGAGCTGGGGTTGCTGGCCTTGTAGTTCCAGGTGGACTCGTGGTCCACGATGTTGCTGAAGCACTGGAACTGGTCACTCGCCATCATCTGGCGTGCCATGGCCTGCGTCTCGGCGACCGTGTACGAGCCCTTGACGGCGAAGTCACCCGCATCGCGCGTGGCGGAGCGGGACGCGGCCAGCGTCTTCTCCTCGCGCGCTTCGGCTTCCTTCTTCGCCTTCGCCTCGTCCGCCGCGTCCTTCTTGCTCTGCGCGGTCTCAGCAGCTGCCTTGCGGGCCGACTCCTGCGCGGACTTGAGGGCTGCCGTGTCCGCCTGGGTGGACTGGTCGTCCGCCTGCTGCGTCAGGGAAGCCGTCTGCACCTGGGCCTGTGCGCCCGCGGGGATGTCGGCGATCGTCGCATCGGCAGCGGTGGCCTCGGTGTTGCCGACCGAGGCGGGCTCGTTGCCTGCAGCGACGCCGACGACGGCGCCGACGGTGGTGACCGCGGTGGCGGATGCCACGGCGAATCCCCGGACCGAGATCCGGCTCACACGTTTTCCTTCCAGCATCGTCCGCATAGGTGACCTCGCGGACGCAATCGTGCCCCTGGCGCTGGTCTCCCCTTGTTCCGGGCCCGGTTGAACGGGTGGGTCCGGCTGGTCACGGGAGGCACTGGCCCGGTACGTCCCCCTCGGGGTCCGCGTGGTGCTCGGGCGGCATACGGCTGTTCGCTATGAAGTTCGAGTTCGTTCCACACCGCTGGGGGTGTTGATGCTGCCGTATGCGGGGCCTGACAGGACCCAGACTCTGCCCGACCGGCACGCCGGGAATCAATTCCCCGCTGGGTGTGAAAGCTCACACCCCGTTTACGGCAAACGATTTTCGGATATCCACTCGCAGCACAACGCCGCCCGGCTAAGCTCCTTGGCTTCGCCGGGCGGCGTCGTCTTCATGACCGGTCAGATCCGGCCTTCCTCCAGCATTTCGGTCACCAGCGCCGCGATCGGCGAGCGCTCCGAGCGGTTCAGCGTGACGTGGGCGAACAGCGGATGCCCCTTCAGCTTCTCGACCACCGCGACCACACCGTCGTACCGCCCGACCCGGAGGTTGTCGCGCTGCGCGACATCATGGGTCAGCACCACACGCGAGTTGGCGCCGATACGGGACAGAACCGTCAAAAGGACGTTCCGTTCCAGTGACTGGGCCTCGTCCACGATGACGAACGCATCATGCAGCGACCGCCCACGGATATGGGTCAGCGGCAGCACCTCCAACATGCCGCGCCCCACCACCTCTTCGATGACGTCCTTGGTGGTCACCGCGGACAGCGTGTCGAAGACGGCCTGCGCCCAGGGGCTCATCTTCTCCGCCTCACTGCCCGGCAGATAGCCCAGCTCCTGCCCGCCGACGGCGTACAGCGGGCGGAACACCATCACCTTGCGGTGCTGCCGGCGCTCCAACACGGCCTCCAGGCCCGCGCACAGCGCCAGCGCCGACTTGCCCGTACCGGCCCGCCCTCCCATGGAGACGATGCCGACGTCCGGGTCGAGCAGCAGATCCAGCGCGATCCGCTGCTCGGCGCTGCGGCCGTGGATCCCGAAGACCTCCCGGTCGCCCCGCACCAGCCGGATCGCCCCGTCCGAGGTGACCCGGCCGAGCGCCTTGCCGCGCTCGGACTGCAGCACAAGTCCGGTATGCACCGGAAGTTCGGACACTTCCGGCACATGGGCGGTCTCTGCGGCGAACAGGGCGTCGACCTGGTCGGCGGAGATGGTCAGCTCGGCCATCCCCGTCCATCCGGAGTCGGTGATCGCCAGCTCGGCGCGGTACTCCTCGGCCAGCAGCCCGACCGAGGACGCCTTGATGCGCAGCGGCAGGTCCTTGGAGACGACCGTGACGTCATACCCCTCGGCCTGCAGATTGCGCGCCACCGCGAGGATCCGTGAGTCGTTGTCGCCGAGCCGGAAGCCCGCGGGCAGGATTCCGGGGTCGGAGTGGTTCAGCTCGACCCGGAGTGTCCCGCCGAGCCCCCCGATGGGGATGGGCGAGTCCAGCCGCCCGAACTGCACCCGGTACTCGTCCAGCAGGCGCAGCGCCTGCCGGGCGAAATAGCCGAGCTCGGGGTGGTGCCTCTTGGCCTCCAGCTCGGTGACCACGACGACCGGAAGCACGACTTCGTGCTCGTCGAAGCGGGCCATGGCGCCTGGGTCTGCCAGCAGGACACTGGTGTCGAGGACATAAGTGCGCCGGTCGTTCTCACGGCGCTGCTTGATGTTCACCACGGGTGGACGAACCCCCTCGGATGAGGTTGGGGTGCGACGGCGTCGCGGGGCGGTGTTCTCCCGGGGCCACCGCTTTCCCAGCTGCTGCTGGGCGGTGTCCCCGGGACCCCCGGCCATCTAGGACGTGTCGCCCTAGTGACCGGACCGGGCTCGGACCACAATGCGCGGGCCGAGCGCCGGCCCTCCGCGTCGACCGTGCGGTGCGCACGGACCTCCGTGATGTGCAAAGGGCCTCCCGGGCGGACGGCACCGTGCCGTCCGCTGAGATGCGGCGCCTGATGGCTTGTTCCTGACGCCGACCTGGAAGGGATATTCCCTCGAACCCTCGTCGCCATGCCACGGCATATGACGCACGGCCGATGAACCTTGGGTGACGTGTGATCGTCCAGCGGCGGCGGCATTCGGGTGAGGCCCGAGGGGACGGAGCGTCAGAAGAGGCCCCGCCGGCGGTTCATGGGGCCGGCGGGGCCTGGTGACGCACCGTGACGGCAAAGGACGTCCGGGACGTATGGGGCATTTGGGATGTAACGCGCCTGGCGGAACGGGAGCGGCTCGGGAGGACGCCGTTCAGAAGCCGTAGCGCCGGTGCCGGGCGGCGTAGTCGCGCAGGGCGCGCAGGAAGTCGACCTTCCGGAACGCCGGCCAGAAGACCTCGCAGAAGTAGTACTCCGAATGGGCGCTCTGCCACAGCATGAAGCCCGACAGCCGCTGCTCCCCGCTCGTACGGATCACCAGGTCCGGGTCGGGCTGGCCGCGGGTGTAGAGGTGCTCGGAGATCAGGTCGATGTCGACGACCTCGGCGAGCTCCTCGAAGGAGGTGCCGCGCTCGGCGTGTTCCAGCAGCAGGGAGCGCACCGCGTCGGCGATCTCCTGCCGGCCGCCGTAGCCGATCGCGACATTCACCAGCACGCCGGTGTTGTCGACGGTCGCCTGCTCGGAATCCTTGAGCACCCGCTGGGTGGCGGTGGGCAGCAGATCGCGGTTGCCGACGTGGTGGACCCGCCAGCGGCCGTCGGCAGCCAGGTCCCGGACGGTGTTCTCGATGATGCCCAGCAGCGGCTTCAGCTCGGCCTCGGGCCGGTCGAGGTTGTCCGTCGACAGCAGCCACAGCGTGACCACCTCGACATCGGTCTCCTCGCACCAGCCGAGCAGCTCACTGATCTTGGCCGCACCGGCCTGGTGGCCCTGCTCGGTCGTCCGCCCGTCGGCCCGCGCCCAGCGCCGGTTGCCGTCCAGGATGACGCCGATGTGCTTGGGCACCTGGGTGTGATCCAGGCGACCCTCCACCCTGCGCGCGTACAGCCGATAGGCCAGATTGCGCAGTGCAGGCGGATACGGGATGCGCATCCCGGAAGATCGCAGCATGTGTGGTCCAGCCCCTCCGTGCCAATGGCGGTCGCCCCGTCGCCTCAAGTGGGCAACTTTACTTCTCAGCTGTGACGACAGCCCAATCAGGTAGGTCACAAGTACGTGATAGGGAGATGAGCATGACTGGCACCGACTACCGTGCGGCGGATTCCCGCTACGACTCGATGAAGTACCGGCGAACGGGCCGCAGCGGACTCAAACTCCCCGCTATCTCCCTTGGACTCTGGCACAACTTCGGGGACGACCGCACCCTGAGCTCCCAGCGCGCCATCCTGCGCCGCGCCTTCGACCTGGGCGTGACCCACTTCGATCTGGCCAACAACTACGGTCCGCCGCCCGGGTCCGCCGAGCTCAACTTCGGAAAGATCTTTGCACAGGACTTCCGCGGCTACCGCGACGAGATGATTCTCTCGACGAAGGCCGGATATCTGATGCACCCCGGCCCGTACGGCGAATGGGGCTCGCGGAAATATCTCCTCTCGTCGCTGGATGCCTCCCTGAAGCGGATGGGTGTCGATTACGTCGATATCTTCTACTCGCACCGCTTCGATCCCGACACCCCGCTCGAGGAGACGATGGGCGCGCTGGCGTCCGCCATCCAGCAGGGCAAGGCCCTGTATGTCGGCATTTCCTCGTACAACGCCGAGCAGACCCGGGACGCGGCCGGGATCCTGCGCGCCATGGGCGTACCGGCGCTGATCCACCAGCCCTCGTACTCGATGATCAACCGCTGGACCGAGGACGACCTGCTGCTGGACACCCTCGAAGCGGAGGGCATGGGCTGCATCTCTTTTGCGCCACTGGCACAGGGCATGCTGACGGACAAGTATCTGCGGGGCATCCCCGAGGGCTCGCGCGCCGCCCAGGGCAAGTCCCTGGACCCGAACCTGCTGTCCGACGAGATCGTACGCCGGCTCCGGGGCCTCAATGACATCGCCGCCCGCCGTGGCCAGTCGCTGGCCCAGCTCGCCCTGGGCTGGGTGCTGCGCGACGAGCGGATGACCTCCGCCCTGATCGGCGCCAGCAGCGTCGCCCAGCTGGAGGCCAATATCGCGGCCCTCGACGCCCCCACGATCACGGAGGCCGAGCTGGCCGAGATCGACGAGTTCGCCAGGACCACGGACGGTGTGAACATCTGGGCGCGGCGGTAGGCGTCCCGGCGCGCGACGTGCCGGGAGGTGCCGGGAGGTGCCGTCATACGTCTCGGCCGCATGGTGGCTGGTCGGGCCGTTCCCCGCGCCCCTTCCGGGCGCAACCGAACCGCATCCGACGGCAGCGGGGCCGCTCGGCAGCCGGTGCGCGCACAAAAAAGCGGGCCGGTCCGTGGGGGGGATACGGACCGGCCCGAGGGGGGGTTTCCACCATAACCCCACGGGAGGGGTGCTGCGTGCACCGGCGCGCGCGGCGGCGTGGCTCGGGTGGAGCGGGGTGTGCCGAAGGCTCCGGCACAGGCGTGGGTCAGGCCGCCGCGGCGGCGCCCAGGAGCAGCCCGCAGAACGCCCCGATGATCATGAAGGGCCCCAGTGGCATGGCCGCCTTCCGCGCCTCGCGCCGTACGAGCAGCAGCCCCGCGGCGTAGAGCGCACCGATCAGCACCCCCGCCGCGCCGCCCACGACGAGGGTGCGCCAGCCGTACCACCCAAGGGCGATCCCCAGCCCGACCGCGAGCTTGACGTCGCCCAGCCCGATGCCCCGTGGGTTCACGACGTAGAGCAGGAGATAGAAGGCGCCGAGGAACAGCCCGCCCAGCAGGGCCCGCCGCCACGCCCCGGTCTCCCCCGTCAGCCAGCCGCCGAGCCCCAGCAGCGCCGCTGACGCCACCGCGAGCGGCAGCGTCAGCGCGTCCGGGAGGCGCCGGGCCCGCCAGTCGACGGCGGTCAGCAGCACCGCGACCGGCGCCATCACCAGCCAGGCGACGAGTTCCGGCCGTGGCCCGGTGGCCGCCGCCAGGGCCGCGCAGACCAGTGCGGTGGCCGCCGCGGTCGGCAGCGGGCCGGGCCCGTACGCCCCGCAGTCCGGGCAGCGCCCGCGCCCCAGCCAGCCCCCGGCCGGGCCGGTGATCGGATGCCCCCCGGGACAGACCGCGCGCCACTCCTCCTCGGGCTCGACGGCCATCCGGTGGACGGGCCGCGGTATGAGCAGCCCGGCCGCGGCCCCGTAGACGGCGGCGAGAACCATCAGCATCAGTGACACCTGTCGACCCTAGAGCCGTCCGGCGCCCGTCCGCCGGGAAAGACCTGGAGTGCGGGAGCTGATAGAACGCTGCGCATGGCGCGTTGGGAGAACGGTCCGGGAGTCCTGCACGGCGTGGAGAGCGCCGTTCCGGTGGAGATCGCGGCGTCCTGCCGCGCCCGCGCCCGCGGCCTGTTGGGCCGCGACGGCATCGAGGGGGCGCTGCTGCTCACCCCGGCGAGCGGGGTGCACACCTTCCGGATGCGGTTCGCGATCGATGTCGCCTATCTGAGCCGGGACTTCACCGTGCTGGCCGTACGCACCATGCGCCCGGGGCGGCTGGGGCTCCCCCGCCTCCGCGCCCGGCACGTCCTGGAGGCGGAGGCCGGCGCGATGGCGCGCTGGCGCCTGCTTCCCGGACTGCGCCTGGGCGTCGAACCACGCCGCTGACGCACGGGCTCGGGCCGCGGGCGTACGCCGGGCACCCAGGCGGTCAGAAGGTGCTGAGCGTCGCGTCCGCGACGGCTTCCAGGGCGGCGCGGCCGACGCCGGACCGCGCCGAGACGCGCAGCCCGCCGACCGAGGCGATGACGAGACGGGCGAGGGTGCGGGCGTCCTTGCCGGGCGCGATGGCGCCGTCGCGCTGACCGGACTCGATCACGGCACGGAGGGCTGCCAGCCGTACGCCGTAGTCCTGTTCCAGCGAGGCCGCGACCGACGGGTCATGGGCCGACACCTCGATACAGGTGTTGACCACCAGACAGCCGCGGCCGTCCCCACCCTCGGCGCACTCCTCGTCGATCACCCGCTGCAGCAGCGCGCGGATCTTCTGCCGCGCGGGATACGCCGGGCGGACGCACTCCCGCAGCCCCGGGGTCCCTGCCGGTATCAAGTTGCCGCCGGGCGGGGCGGGATGGTCACATGCGCGGCATGAACGCGACGCCGCCCCCCAGACACATACCTCCGTCGGGCCCCGGACTTCCGGCGGGCCCCGCATACCCCGCGGCTCCGGCGCCCCAGGGGCCGGCCCCGGGCATCCTCGGTAACCGGGGGCTGCGGCTGCTCGCGCTCCTCATCGACCAGGTGCTCGCCCTCGTCGTCCTGTTCCTGGTCACCGTGGGCATCGGCCGGTTCGTCACCTTGGGCGACAGCAAGGAAGACTCGCCGTTCTACCTCGGCGCCCTGGTGGCCCTCGCGCTGCTCTTCCTCTACTCGCCGCTGCTGACGGCCCGTTGTGGCGGCACCCCGGGCAAGCTGCTGTGCGGGCTGAGCGTCGTACGGCTCGCCGACGGGGGCCCGCTCCCCTACGGGACGGCCCTGGGGCGGCACCTGGCCCATCTGGGGATGCGGCTGGTGCCGGTGCTCTGCCTGCTGGACCCGCTGGCCTGCTGCTGGGACCGGACGTTGCGCCGGTGTCTGCACGACAAGGTGGCGGGCAGCCTGGTCATCCGCCGCAGCATGCGACCGGCCCCGGCGCCCGCCCCGGTCACGAGGCCCGCGGGAAGCTGACCTCGACCCGGCGGTTCTTCTTGCGGCCTTCCTCGGTGCCGTTGTCGGCGATCGGGTACTGCTCGCCGTAGCCGCGGATCTGGAAGGTGACGGACGAGCCGAGGTCCTTGGCCAGCTCCTGCTGGACGGCGTTGGCGCGCTTCTTGGACAGGACCAGGCCGTGGCTCGCCGAGCCCAGGTTGTCGGTGAAGCCGAAGACCCGCAGACGGGTGGCGTTCTGCTTCTTGATCTCCGCGCCGATCGTGCTGATCCGGGACAGCGCCTCCGGCGTCAGCTCGGCGCTGTCCTTGCCGAAGAGCACCTCGGCCTGGAGCGCGAAGGTCACATTGTCGTTGGTGTCCTGGCGGCGCTCGGAGCCGTCGTCGGCCTCGACGATCGACTTGATGTTGAGGACCTTGGACGCGGCGAGCTTGCCGCCCTGGACCATCCGCAGATCGGGGTCGTGGGGGTCGATGTGCACCGGCGGGCTGGAGTCCTCGGTCACGCCCGGCGGATCGGCATGGGCGACGGGGGCGGTCAGCGCCGCGGTGAGCAGCAGCGCGAAGGCGGCGGTGGCGGCGCGGCGGGGCGCTCGGCGCACCCGGCGTCCTCGGGGCATCTGGGTCGCGGTCATCGGTGCCCGCTCAGTCCGTGATCCGCACGCCGGCCGGCGGCAGGGTCGGCAGCTGGAAGTCGACCTCGGTCACCTTGGCCGGCGGCGCCGGGAACTGCGCGAAGACCGGGCGGCTGGCACCCGGCATCAGCCCGCTGAGGCCGGTCGTGCACAGGCATTCGCCGTTGGTGTCGCGCAGCACCAGATACCGCTTCTTGCCCGCCTTGTCGACGAGGGTCGCCCCGGAGATGGACGAACGGGACCGCAGCTCGGTCTCGTTGGAGCGCCAGTCGATGGCGTTGAAGGCGCGGGTGCCGCGGTTGGTGACCGTGCCGTTGACGGTGACGAAGCCGCCGGAGTCACGGACGACGGAGTGCAGCGTGACCACCACGCCGTCCGGCCCCTTCATCTCCCCGATCACCTTGTCGGAGTCGGCCGCCGGGGCACCGGGGCCACTGTCCTTGGGGGCGGTGCTGCGGGCCGGCGGCTTGTCGCCGTCCGACCCCTTCGTACCGCCACCACTACCACCACCACAGCCGGCCACAACGAGCGCGAGGCCGACAGCGCTCGCCATGGCGACCGCTCCCCTGGCGGCCTTCGTGGTGCGCCGAATGCTCATGGGATGCGATTCCTTTGATCGTCGTCTGGTCGTCTCAAGGGGGGTGGTCGGGTGCGGGCGGTCAATGGGCGAGGCGTACGGAGAACAGGTCGGCGGCGTCGGGCAGGTCCTGGAGGTGGCCGGGGTCGAGCGTCCAGCGCTTGCCGTCGCAGGTGATCTCGACGGGGGCGGGGGCGTCGTCGTCCTTGCCGCCCTTGCCCCCCTCGTCGTCCTTGCCGCCCTTGCCGTCCGCCCCGCCGGTGTTGTCCTTGGCGGGGTCGAGGGTGCAGCGGGGGCCGACGACGGACTTCGCCTCGGCCGACGCATGGGTGCCGCTGGTCGTCGGGATGACCGAATCCCCCACGGTGTTGCGGGTGGTGACCTGGACGGCGAACGCGGTGGGCCAGGAGTCCGGGGTGCAGCGGGTGCCGGAGAGCTCGGCGCCGTTGCGTCCGGCGAACCAGCCCGCGCTCGCGCAGGCCGCTTCGGACGGGACACCGCGCCCGTTCAGCAGTTCCTCCCAGGCCGTCGGATCGGTCAGGTAACTGCCGTCGCGGAGACCGTCGAGCACACCCTTGCGCAGCAGGTCGCGGTACTTCTGGCCGGCGGCGAGCGCGGCCGCGTCGGCGGCGGTCTGCGCACCGTTACGGGTGGCCGCCGCCTGCCCGACGGCGAAGAAGGCGAGCGCGAGGAAGAGCAGGCCCCCGACCGCGACGATGTAGAGCGGGAAGGCCTGCCCTGCGTCGCGCCGGCGGCAGCGTGGGGTCATGGCCGGCACGGTGATGGCGGTGGGGGCTAAATGCCGACGACGTCGGAGATCTTGTTGGCGATGGCGTTCGCGATCTGGCTGCCGAAGTCCGTGGTCGACAGGACCAGGACGATCGCCACGACCACCGCGATGATGCCGAGGTACTCGATCGAGGTCTGTCCCCGGTCGTTCCCCAAAATACGCTTCGCCATCGTCTTCCCCTCCATGGGCGGCCGTACCGCTCTGGTCCGGCTGGTCTGTCCCCGTGGTGTCGGCGCGTTCGGCCGCGCTCACGACACGAGAAAAGTACGCCGGAACAGCGTGCCCGGAACAGGGATTCCGTACCCAATCCTCTTTCGGGAACCCGGATGACAGGCGCAACATCGCATTTCGGCCACTCAGTCGCACTCTACCCACCCCCGCTCCCCCTCCGGGACCATGCCCCGTTCCGCCGCCCATAAAGACCGGACGATTCCTGCGCACCATAGTGCGAGCGCAACCGTCCGCCCACCCACTGTGACACAACTCGTTGCTCTTGCGAAGGAGTTGACGGGAAGCCGGGCTCTCAGCGCACTCATCCGGCCGATTACGGGGCGCCGCCGCCCGGGTTCGTCCAGGAGAAGATGTGCATCCGCAAGGACGGCACCAAGCGGCGGCAGTCGTGCCGGGTGCCGGCGAGGGGCGCGGCGGGGAGGAGGGCGAACGCCACGCCGAGGGCGGCCGGCGCGGGTACGCCGGACCCGGTCCCGCGGCGCCGGACGGGCGCGGGCGGGGCCGGTGCCGGGCTCCGGACCACAGGTCATCTGCCCATCAGCGAACCGAAGTTGGTGCCCGAGCCCAGGAAGAAACCGGCGATGAGCAGGATCATCGTGGCCGGAACCATAAAGGTGGTGACGACCATGGTGGCCTTGGGGACCGCGCGGGCGGCCCGGCGCCGGGCGTTCTGGGCGTCGGTCCGGCGCATGTCGTCGGCGATCTGGATCAGCGTCTCGACGATCGGCGAGCCCAGCTCCTCGCCCTGCTGGAGGGCGGTGACGAACTGCGCGACCTGTTCGGAGTCATTGCGTTTGCGCAGTTCCTCGAAGGCCGCACGGCGGCTGACGCCCATGTCCATCTGCCGCAGGGTGATGCGGAGTTCATCGGCCCATGGCCCCTCGTACTTCTCCGCGACCCGGTCCAGGGCCTGACGGAAGCCCAGGCCGGCGCTGACCACGACGGCCAGCACATCCAGAAAGTCCGGAAGGGTGCGCTCGATGGTGTCCTTGCGCTGACGGATGGCGGCCCAGATGCCGACCTCGGTCCAGAAGAGGCCGAAGAGCACCATCAGCACGCCGAGCAGCGGCTGGCCGCGCAGGAACATCACCAGCGCGCCGAAGAAGCCGAGGGCCCCGTAGACGGCGCGCCGGGCGGCGTACCGGTCGACGGTCAGCCCGCCCGGATTGCCCGCCAGGTCGATCCGGCGGCGGACCCGGGCGGTGCGCTTGCCGCCCATCAGCCGCAGCACCAGCGGCGCGTACCGCATCCCGGCGCGGTCCACCGCCGACCCGACGGCCGTGGTGCGGGTCGCGCCGACCTCCAGGGACAGCGCCAGGTCGGGCGGCAGCCGGGCCTCGCGCCGGTAGAGCGCGATACCGCAGCAGATACCGGCGAGCGAGAGGGCGAAGGCGAGGGCCAGCAGGATTCCGAGTGCCATGGCGATACCGATACCTAGACGTCGATCTTGGACAGGCGGCGGATGAAGAAGAAGCCGAGGCCGTAGAGGGCGAAGGCCACCACGACCGCGAGCTGGCCGAGGAAGGAGGAGGTCATCCGGTCGATGGCGCCCGGCGCGATCCGGTTCATCAGCAGCAGGGTGCCGATCCCGAGCAGGGGGACGACATAGGCGGTGACCTGGACCTGGGAGAGCTGGGTGCGGACCTCCCGGCGGGTCTCCTTGCGCTCCTCCAGGGTCTTGGTGAGGTTGCGCAGCGAGCCGACGACGGTGCCGCCGGCGCGGTTGGCGAGCACCAGCGTGGTGACGAGCACGACGAGTTCGCGGGACGGGAGGCGTTCGGCCAGCTCGCCGAGTGCCTCGTCGATGGAGTGGCCGACGGAGAGCTTGTCGGAGACCTTGGCCAGCTCCTCACCGGCCGGGGCCTCCAGCTCCTCGGCCGCCATGCCCAGGGCCGTCCGCAGCGCGAGCCCGGCCTGGGTGGCGTTGGCGAGGATCCGGGAGAGTTCGGGCAGCTGGTTGATGAACTTCTCGATGCGCTTCTGCCGCTGCCAGTTGAGGAAGGCGAACGCCGCCCAGATGGCGACCAGCGCGGCGATCGGGCCGAAGAACGGGGCGAGGGTGGCCTGCGCGACCAGCCACAGCGCGAGGATCGCGCCGAGCAGATAGACGACGAACTCGCCGGGGGTGACGTCCAGACCGGTGGCGGTCAGCCGCAGTTCGAGGCGGCGGCCGAAGCGGGTGCCGCGCAGCGCCCGGTCGACGGACGGGAAGCGGCGCCGCCCGGTCACCGGCAGTCCGCGCTCGTCGGCCAGCCGGTCGACGACGGCCTGCCGCTGGGCGCGCCCGGCCGCGTACGTCCGGGCGCCCGCGATCGCGAGCAGCCCGCACAGCAGCGTGGCGCCGATGGCGAGCAGGGCGAGGGGGTTCCCGCCGGTCATGAGAGGGCCTTCCGGGTGGCGAGTTGGTCGTCGTGGGTGGCGACGCCGAAGGCGGGCGGGGTGGGTTCGCTCGCCATGAAGAGGCGTTCGGCGACCCGGCGCGGCAGCGGGAAGTAGCGGAACCGGCCGTGCACGATGCGGTCGGCGCCCATCGGTTCGGCGTCGAAGCGGCAGACCGTGGCGATCCGGTAGTCCTCGTGGCCGCGCGAGTCGAGGATGGCGATCTCGCTGATCCGGCGGGAGCCGTCGGCGTGCCGGGTGAGCTGGACGAGGCAGTCGACGGCGCTGTTGATCTGGTCCCGCAGCGCCTCGAAGGGGATCTTGACGTCGGACATGGACGCCAGGGTCTGCAGCCGCATCAGGGCGTCCTCGGCGCTGTTGGCGTGCACGGTGGCCAGCGAGCCGTCGTGGCCGGTCGACATCGCCTGGAGCATGTCGAGGGTCTCGCCGCCGCGCACCTCACCGACGATGATCCGGTCGGGGCGCATCCGCAGGGAGTTGCGCACCAGGTCGCGGATGGTGATCCGGCCCTTGCCCTCCACGTTGGGCGGCCGGGACTCCAGCCGGATGACATGGCTCTGCTGGAGCTGGAGTTCGGCGGCGTCCTCCACGGTGATGATCCGCTCCCCGTCCGGGATCAGACCGGACAGCGCGTTGAGCAGCGTGGTCTTGCCCGCACCCGTGGCACCGGAGACCACCACGTTGAACTTGGCCCGCACCAGCCCCGCCAGCAGCATCAGCATCTGCTCGTCGAGCGTGCCCATGCCGATGAGTTCGGCGAGGGTGTACGCGCGCGGGAAGCGGCGGATGGTGAGGGTGGCGCCGTTCAGCGCGAGCGGCGGGATGATGACATTGACGCGTTCGCCGGACGGCAGCCGGGCGTCGACCATCGGATTGGACTCGTCGACCCGCCGGTTGACGGTGGAGACGATCCGCTCGATGGTCTGCATCAGCTGCTCGTGCGAGGCGAAGCGCACGGGCAGCAGCTCGACCCGGCCGGCCCGCTCGACGTACACCTGGTCCGGGCCGTTGACCATGATCTCGGTGATCGAGGCGTCCTCCAGCAGCGGCTCCAGCACCCCCAGGCCGAGCGCCTCGTCCACCACCCGGCGGATGAGCTGGGCGCGTTCGGCGGTGGAGAGCACCGGGCCCTCGCGGCTGATGATGTGGCCCAGCACCCGCTCCAGCCTCGTGCGGCGCTCGGCCGCGGCCAGCGAGGACATCTCGGCGAGGTCGATCTCTTCGAGCAGCTTGGCGCGGTAGACGGCGACCATATGGCTGTCCTCGCGCGCCTCACCGGCCGGCTCGGGTGCGACGATCCGGGCTTTCAGGCTCATCGCGGGGGTGCTCCTTCGTACGTGTCCGCGGCGCGGAGTCCCAGAGCGCCGGGCTCCTGCGGGCGGGGCATGGTGGCGGTGCGGCTGGCGGTGCCGAAGTTGTCGACGCCGGGGATGATCGAGGGGATCGGTACCCGCGCCGTCGCGCTGACCTCGTCGCCCCCGCCTCCCACCGAGATCGTCGCGCCGTCCGCGACCCAGCCGCTCATCGCGGAAAGGCCAGCGGCCTGCGGGCCGGCCTCCCGGTCGGCCTCGTCCATCGAGGCGGTACGGGCCGCGGCGCGCGCTCCGGTCCCGGCCTGCTGGACGGTGTAGGCCGCGAGACCTAGCTGGACCACGGCCAGCCCGACGACCAGCAGGATCGGCAGGAAGCCGAGGAATTCGATGGAGACCTGGCCCCGGTCGCGGCCGTGCCCGCGGAGCCGGGCGGGAAGGCGTACGGCGCTCATCCGGTGTCCTCCTTCGCGGCGCCGGCCGAGCCGGTGACCGTCCACGGGTAGCTGCCCGCGCCGGGGAAGAGCACCGGGACCTTGATCCGGACGGTTGCCTTCCACAGGCCCGACTCCGTTCCGCAGGAGGTCGAGGCGCCCGCACGCCAGGAGCCGGGCAGCTCGTCCTCGGCGGCGGTGCGGCAGGCGCCCGCGCCGCCGCCCTCGGTGGCGGTGGCGGCCCGTGCGCCGCGGTCGGCGGAGTGCGCGGCGAGCGAGTAGGTGTACCCGACCAGCACCAACTGCCAGAGCAGGGCGAGGACCAGCAGGATCAGCGGGAGCAGCCCCATGAACTCCACGGCCACCTGCCCCCGGTCGTCGCCGCCCAGCGGGCGCCGCACCGCTCAGCCCTCGCCGGACGGGTCGAACGGCCCCTGGCCGCCGGCCGCCGCCGCGGGACCCCGCCGCACACCGAACCGGGTACCGGAGCCCGGACCCGCCCCGGAGGCCGCCCCCGATGCCGGACCCGGAACTCCCCCGGAACCGGGAGCCGCCCCCGGCGTTATGGCCTTGCGCTTACGCCCCGTCAGCGTCGGGCGGGCCCGGTGGCTGCCGCGGCCCTGCCGCGCGGCCGGCGCGTCGACCAGGCCGAGTTCGCCCGCCAGCGCCCACAGCGCCTGCTTGACCGTGGACCGGCCGTCCAGATCCTGCATCCGGCCCGCGTCGACACAGGGCTGGAGTTCCTTGAAGGCGGCCGGTACATGGGTCCGGGCGACCTGGGTGCCGGTGGCCTTGGCGACCAGCGGCGGCTGGATCTCGGTGTTCCGGGTGAGGCGGTTGACCACCGTCGTGGTGTCCTCCGCCTTACGGATCTGCAGCCGGTCCCACAGCCGGACCTGCCGCTTGGCGGCCCGTACGGCCACCACGTCCGGAGTGGTCACCAGCAGGGCCAGATCGGCGAGTTCGACGGCCGCGGCATTGGCGGACTGCATCTGGGAGCCGCAGTCGACCAGCACCACTTCGTAGCGGGAGCGCAGCGCGCCGATGATCTGGCGGGCCGCCCGGTCGTCGACCTCCTCACCGCGTTCGCCCTCCTCGGGCGCCAGCAGCAGCCCGAGGCCGGTGTGGTGGTCGTGCACGGCGTCCTGGAGGACCCGTACGGAGATGTCCTGAATGCCCGCCAGATCGACCACCGAGCGGCGGAATTGAACATCCAGGTAGGAGGCCACGTCACCGGACTGCAGATCCAGGTCCACCAGCGCGACGCTGCGGCCCGCGGCCCGCGCCGCCAGTGCCAGTTGTACGGCGGTGACGGTGGTGCCGACCCCGCCCTTGGCGCCGGTCACCGTCACCAGCGTGCCGGCCGGCCCGGGGGCCGCCTCCGGGCTCCCCCCTAGGTGGACCCGTACACCCGCCGACCACTGGGCGGCGGCCTGCACCCGGGCGGCCAGCTCGTCGTAGCCGAGCGGCATCCCGACGATGCCGCGGGCGCCGGCGTCCATCGCCGCGGAGAACAGCGCGGGCCCGGCGTCCGTGGTGATCAGGACGACGCCGACGGCCGGGAAGCGCAGGGCCACCTCACGGATCAGCTCCAGCGCCGGCGTCGGACCGATCCGCTCATGGACGAGCACGACCTCGGGCAGCGCCTCCACGGCGGACGGCTGACCCGCGGCGGGCGGGGCACCCGCGGCCGGTGCGCCGGCCCCCTGGGCGGCGGCGCCTGCCAGCGCCTGGAGCAGCGCGGCGGAGTCGGCGACCGCGGGCGCGGGTTCGGCGTCCGGCAGCTGGTGGAGCAGCGAGGACACGGCGCGTGCGGCATCGGGGTCACCGATGGCCGGGAGGATGCGGATGGTCACCTGAGGCTCCGGGTCACTTGTCGCCGTCGAGGGTGTAGCTGCGCTGGCCGGGCGGGATGGCGGTCTCGTTGCCGGGGGCGAGCAGGGCGAGCCGTACGTGGGAGGCGAAGGACTCGGCGTACGCGACCCGTTGGGCGTCCTGGGTGTTCAGCGCGAAGGTGATCGGCACGGCCTCACCGGCCTGCCGCCTGTTGGCGGTGGTGTCGCCGGGGTCCTTGGCCTCCAGGGGCGTCAGCTTGCCGACGTCGATGACCTGGGCTCCCGCGACGATGACCTTGGAGACCGGCTTGTCCTCGGGGCGCTTGCCCTCGAAGGTGGCGAAGATGTTCACCCGGGCACCGGGGTTGATCTTGCCGGCCACCCCGGTGGCGGCGTCGATCATGATGGCGATCTCCTGCTGCCCGGCCTTCAGCGCGGGCCGCTCGACGATCATGTCGTCCTGCAGCAGCGACCCCTTCTTCAGCGGGGTCACCGCGATCTTGCCGCTGACCTGGTCCAGGTCGGTCACGGCGGTGGGCGGCAGCCACCGCTGCGGCATCGTCACCCTTTCGAACTGCCCAGGATCCAGCTCTTTATAGGCCGCGACATCCGTCTTCAGCCGGTACGCCGTCTTCTCGGGTCCGACCTTGGACTCGACGTTCTTGATCACCGACAGCACGCCGACGAACGCGCCGACCGCACAGAGAACCGACAGGAGCAGCAGGATCACTCCGCGGCGCTGGCGTGAGTTCATGGGGGAGGAACCTCGATCGGGACGGGGAGAAGGGACGGGCGGTCGGACAGGGGGCGGGCGGTCACCGGGCGGGACCACCCGGCGGGGACGGCTGCCTGCGGGGGCGGCCGGAGGGGCGGGGCCACGGCGGCCCGGTCGGACTCAGCGCACGCGGGCCACCGTCCGCGGGGTGCCGGGGGCATCCGGGTGACCGGGAAGATCCGGGTGACCGGTGACATCGGAGTGACCGGCGAAGTCGGGGTGGCCGGGCAGCTCCCACTGGCCGGAGGCGTGGGGCGCGTCGGTCGCGTAGGGGTTTCCCGGCACCGGGCGGCCGGACCCGTACGGGTTCCCCGGCACCGCAGGGCCGCCCGCCGCCAGATCCGGCCCGCGTACGTCGAGTTGCCCGGGTTCGCCACAGCCACCGGGGCGGCCACCCCATACGCCCACCACACCGGGCGCGTCCGGCACACCGGGCGCGTCCGGAAGAACACCGGGCACTCCCGACGGCGGCGTCACCGGCGACAGGTCGCGCTCGCCCCACGGCGAAGCAGGCTGACCGGCCGGCGGGGAGGAGGAAGCGGGCGCGCCGGAGGTGTCGGGGGGCGGGGGCGGAGTGGACGGGGCCGGAGTGGACGGGGGCGGAGTGGACGGGGGCGGAGTGGACACCGCGGCTGGAGCCGGAGGCACGACCGGAGCCGGGGCAGCAGCGGAAGCACGGGCCCCGGCCGCCCCCGGAGCGTGGGCGGCGGCCTGCACCGCTGGGGTTGCCGGGGCCCCTATGGCTGCCGGCCCCTGGCCCGAGCCGCCACCCCCCGCCGCCCGTTCCCTCGCCAGTGGGGCCGCGCAGAACGCACAGCGGTCGCCGAGGAGTTCCAGACCGCACCAGCCGCACTCCTCGCGGCGTACGGAGGCCACCAGCTGATAGAGGACCGACACATCCGGTATGGCCGCCGCGAATTCGATCAGCTTTTGTGTGCCCCACCACCGGGCGGACTCGGCGGGCAGCCGGGCCTCGTACACCCCCTGCACCTGCCAGGCCGGGGCGAGCGCACCGGTCACCCACTCCGAGGTGAGCTGCCCGCGGGCGACCGCGAGCTGGGTGGCGAACCCGGGCGCCGGCAGTCCGGCCTCGGTGCTGTGCCGGTCCAGATGCAGCAACTGCGGCTGGGGGTGGGCCAGCACCGCGAAGTGCGCGCCGGGCAGCCAGGACTTCATATGGGCCCGCAGATCGACCTCGACCCGGTCCAGGCCGCTGACGCTGCCCAGCAGGGCGCCGGCGTGAATGTAGTGGGTCAGCAGCCGGGCCGCGCTGGCCAGCACCCCGGGGCTGAAGTCGCACAGCGACAACTGCCGCAGCTGCTGGGCCAGTAAGGCCACTCCCAGCGGCGGCAGGGGCAGCGGCACGATGGCGATCCGGTCGCTCTCCAGGACGGCGCGCAGGGTGTGCAGCCGGCGGATGTGTTCCGGCGGGCAGACGGAGGAGTACAGCACGACGAGATGGCCGTGGTGTTCCAGTATCGCGCTGGTCTCCGTCAGGGCGTCGTCCAGTGGCTGGAGATGCGGGGCCTGGAGGACGACGGCGGCGGGAGTCTGCCGGTCGGTCGCAGGCAGCGCGAGGTCAGGGCTGGTGACTGCAATCGCGGTCGGCACGTCGCTCCCCCACTCCCTCCGGCCGCCGGGGGTCCCGGGACCGCGGATCGGCACAGCTCTGCGCCATCGGCGCCATTCGCTCAGCACTTTATCCACAGAGATACGTCCCAGAGAACACGTTCTGGGCTACTCGTCATGACCATCACCCCGCAGGGAAATGACGCATTCCGGCCAAGCGTCTCGCAGAGGAACATCCGCTTCCGACAGGACTCTTGACAGAGCGATTGGTCTGGACCACGTTGTACGGCACGCACAGGGGCCCCTGAACACGCGTCCGCACACCCCCAACTCCCCCACACCCGGAGGCAGTCGTGGTCCGCGCACGATCAGGAAGACCGAAGACCAGGCCGAAGACCAGTCCGATGACCGGACTCCCGGCGAGGCTGCTGGCCGGACTCACCGCCGCGGTGCTGACCTCGGCCGGCATCGTCGGGACCGGCACCGCCCAGGCGTCCGGAACTCACTCCGCGGCCCCGGCGGCCTCCGCGGCCCCCGCCGCCGCACCCACCGCCGCCGTCCCCCGGCACGCCGTCACCGGCTACTGGCAGAACTTCGACAACGGCGCCACGGTGCAGAAACTCAAGGACGTCGACGACGCCTACGACATCATCGCGGTCTCGTTCGCCGACGCGACCGGACAGCCCGGCGCCGTCACCTTCCGCCTCGACCCGGCCGTCGGCTACGGCTCCACCGACGAATTCAAGGCAGATATCAAGGCGAAGCAGGCGGCCGGGAAGTCGGTGATCCTCTCCGTCGGCGGCGAGAAGGGCGCGGTGTCGGTCAACGACGCCGCCTCCGCGCAGAACTTCGCCGACTCCGTCAGCGGCCTGATGGACGAATACGGCTTCAACGGCGTCGACATCGACCTGGAGAACGGTCTCAACTCGACCTATATGACGCAGGCGCTCAAGTCCGTGCACGACCGGCACGGCGATGTCGTGGTGACCATGGCCCCGCAGACCATCGACATGCAGTCACCGCAGAACGAATACTTCAAGACGGCGCTCGGCATCAAGGACTTCCTGACCGCCGTCAACATGCAGTACTACAACAGTGGTTCGATGAACGGCTGCGACGGCAAGGTCTACGCCCAGGGCACGGTCGACTTCCTGACCGCGCTCGCCTGCATCCAGCTGGAGGGCGGACTCGACCCGTCCCAGGTCGGCATCGGGGTACCGGCCTCGGCCCGCGCGGCCGGTGGCGGCCATGTCGCCCCGTCCGTCGTCAACGCCGCCCTGGACTGCCTCACCCGGGGCAGCAACTGCGGCTCCTTCAAACCGTCCCGGACCTATCCGGGGCTCCGCGGCGCGATGACCTGGTCCACCAACTGGGACGCGGCCAACGGCAATGCCTTCGCGAGCCAGGTGGGCGCGCACGTCCACGGCCTCCCGTAACACGCCCCGGCCATCCCCGTCAGGAGCCCGACGCCGGCCCCACCCCAGGTCCCGCGCACCTCGTGCACGGGACCTGGGGTGCGGCTTCCGCCTCAGCTCACCGGCGCGTGGCCTGCGGCTTCGGCAGCACACAGCCCTCGGCGTTCAGGTCCAGCTTGTTGCCGTCGCCGAAGCACTTCGGTATCTGGTACGTCTCCTGGGCGTAGCCGATGCCCTTGCGCACCGTGGTCTTGCCGTTCTCGTCCACCTCACAGGGGTTGTTGAGGGTGCACTCCTCGCCACTCTCGTTGGCGGTGTTGTTGACGGCCGTGACCTTGCCGGTCGCGGTGTCGACCACCGGAGATCCGGACGTGCCGCCGATGATCTGGCACTCCGGGGTGTAGCGGACCGAGTCCTTCCAGGTCCACTCGCCCTCCTTGAGGGTGGAGGCGAACCCGTCGATGCCGCAGGAGTAGATCTTCTTCCAGTAGCCGGAGACGATGCTGATCTTCGCGCCCTTGGCCGGGTGCTCGGTGGCCAGCTCCAACGGCTTGATCTTGTACTTCTTCTCGATCTCGGCGTAGGTCGACCCGGTCTCGTAGAACGAGACATCGGTGTCGGTCATCGTGGCGTAGGCGACCTTGGTGGCCTTGATGGTGCCCAGCTTGCCGGCCGACTTGTCCAGCAGGGTGAAGCTGCGGCTGGACGGCTTGTCGACGACGACCTCGCCGGCGCCGGGCATATCGCCTTCCAGGCAGTGGCCGTTGGACATCACCAGTGCCGGGTCCTCCGGCTTCGAGCCGGGCATCCGGACGACCGAGCCGGAGCAGTTGCTCAGCGCGACACTGCCGGCGAAGTCCACCGCCTTGGTCTTCTGCTGTGCGGGGCGCTGGACACCGTCCTGCGGCGCGGCGTGTGCCGTTCCGACGGTGCCCACCAGGGTTGCGGCGCCCAGTGCGGCCGTGGCCAGGGTGCCGACGAGAGGTCGATTCATGTGGGGGTCCTCTCAGCTTCTGTCACCGAAGTCCTTGCTGGGCCTTCGGTTTTGTCGTGCGCATTGTTGGCGACTCCGCAGCGCCTGGCAATCAATTTCCGCCCCTCAGGAGGAAGTTGAGGGATTCGCCACTTTCCGGTGGCCGATTCCCGCGCGCCCCACATATGGCCGTTCGACGTCTTGACCCGGCCATGCCAACGGCCGAACACTGACGCCGTCGCTTCGCCTCACACCCCACAGGAGACCGCATGCGACCACGTGTCCGCGGTGGACGCACCACTGTCCTCGCCGCACTCCTCTCCCTCGCGCTAGCCGCCCCGATCGCCGCCGCCCAGGCACAGGACGCCTCGTCCCCCGGGCCCACCGCCGGCGCCGCGCGGCATGCCGAACTCCCCCACCAGTACGAGGTGACCGGCCCCGCCACCCGCGCGGAGCGCACCGCCCTCCTCGCGACCGGCGTCAGCATCGACGAGGTCCACACCCGCGCGGTCGTCATCACCGCCACCCGCGCCCAGGCCACCGCGGTGCGCCAACTCGGCTACAAGCTCCGCACGTTGCCTGCCCCTCCCACCGCCACCACGCCCTCCCCCCACAAACCCCGCGTCAAGGACTTCCCGGCCGGCTACGCGAACTACCACACCTACGACGAGGCCACGAAGGAGATCGACGCCCTCGTCGCCAAGTACCCGGAGATCCTCAGCAAGCAGGTCATCGGCACCTCCCACGAGGGCCGCAACATCCTCGCCCTCAAACTCAGCAAGAACGTCACCAAGGACGAGCAGGAGCCCGAGGTCCTCTTCACCGCCCACCAGCACGCCCGGGAACACCTCACCGTCGAGATGGCCCTCTACCTCCTGGGCGAGTTCACCTCGAAATACGGCAGCGACTCCCGCGTCACCAAGATGCTCGACTCCCGCGAGATCTGGATCATCCCCGATCTGAACCCGGACGGCGGCGAGTACGACATCGCCTCCGGTGAATTCCGGAGCTGGCGCAAGAACCGCCAGCCCAACGCCGGGACCAGCGAGGTCGGCACCGACCTCAACCGCAACTGGGACTTCAAGTGGGGCTGCTGCGGCGGCTCCTCCTCCAGCCCCTCCTCCGAGACCTACCGCGGCAAGTCCCCCGCCTCCGCCCCCGAGGTCCAGGTCGTCTCGAAGTTCGTCCACGGCCGCAACGTGGGCGGAAAACAGCAGATCAAGGCCGCCATCGACTTCCACACCTACAGCGAACTGGTCCTCTGGCCCTTCGGCTTCACCAACGACGACACCGGCCCCGGTATGACCCAGGACGACCACGACGCCTTCGCCACCATCGGCAAGAACATGGCCGCCACCAACGGCTACACCCCCGAACAGTCCAGCGACCTGTACATCACCGACGGCTCGATCGACGACTGGCTGTGGGGGGACCAGAAGGTGTTCGCGTTTACGTTTGAGATGTACCCATCCTCATTCGGCTCCGGCGGCTTCTACCCGAAGGATTCGGTGATCCCGAAGGAGACCGCACGGAACCGCGAGGCGGTACTGCAACTCCTGGAAACCGCCGACTGCGTCTACCGCGCGATCGGCAAGGAAGAGCAGTACTGCAGCGGTAATTGACCCACCGCTTCCGCGACGAAAGGCGGGCCGCGCCGTCGCACCGGCGCGGCCCGCCCGTTCCAGGTCCTACGTCGACTTCCGATAGGCCCGGAAGGCCCGTGTGGCCAGGAGGCCCATCACGAGCACCGCCACCGCGAGCAGTCCCAGACAGGACAGGACCGTGCCCCAGTCACCGGGCGCGGACATCGCCTGCCGCGCCGCGACCACCGCCCATTCCACGGGGTTGTACCGGGCGATGTTCCCCACCCAGGCCGGAGCCAGGTGAAGGTCCATCACGGCAGAGCTCAGGAACATCAGCGGCAGCGTGGTGAACTGGGAAATCGCGATCAGCGTCGCCTGCTGACGGGTCAGCAGGGCAACGGCATTGGACAGTGCCGAAAAGATCAGCGTCAGCAGCACCGCGGCCAGGACGGTGACGCCGACGCCGGCGACGCCACCGGGGAACCGGGCGCCGGCGATCAGCGCGATGACCACGATGATCAGGCTCTGGATGACGGCCTGGATCGCCTGGTGGGCCATGGTCGCGCACATCATGGCGACCCGGCTGACAGGCGAGGTCAGCAGCCGGTCCATCACGCCGCGGTCGATGTCCTGCAGATAGGTCGTCCCTGCCCACGCGCTCGCGAACAGCGCGGTCATCATCACCACACCCGGTGTGAGGAACGTCAGGAACCCGCCGCTGCCATGCGCGAATCCGGGCAGATGCACGACCGACCGGAAAAGCTGCCCGAACAACAGCAGCCAGATCACCGGCTGCACGAGCCCGATGACGAGGAAGGTGGGCATCCGCCACAGCGCGCGCAGCAGGCGGCCGGTGAGGAACGCGGAGTGTGTGATCACGGTCAGCGGACGCGTGCCGACGGGCTCGATGGGTGCCGTGGTCACTTCGCCACCTCCAGGACCTTCACGTCTTCGTCGCCGGCGGCCGCAAGGCTGCGGCCGGTGTGCTGGAGGTAGACGTCATCGAGCGAAGGGCGGGCCAGCGTCGCGGAGATCACGACGATTCCCGCGTCGTCGAGTGCGGCCAGCACGGGAGGCAGCGCCCGCGCGCCGTTGTCGGTCCGGCCACGGACCGTGCACCCGTCCATGGTGATCTCGCGTAGTTCCGGCACCCGTTGCAACACCGCGCGGGCTCTGCCGTCGGCCTCGGCCAGCTCGACCTGCACCGCGTCGCCGCGCAGATCGCTCTTGAGTTCCTCCGGCGTGCCCGCGGCGACCACTGTGCCGTGGTCGACGATCGCCAGCCGGTCGGCGAGGTGGTCGGCCTCGTCGAGGTAGTGCGTGGTGAGCAGCACCGTCATCTGCTCGTCACCGGCCATCCTGGCGATCTCGTGCCACATCTCGCTCCGGGCCTGGGGGTCGAGACCCGTCGTCGGCTCGTCGAGGAAGAGCACCTGCGGGCGGTGCATCAGCCCCAGCGCGACGTCCAGCTTGCGCGCCATACCGCCGGAGTACGTGCTCACCAGCCGGTCCGCGGCGTCGGCCAGGCCGAACCTGCCGACGAGCTCACGGGCCCGCGCCTTGGCGTCAGGGCGGGACATCCCGTGGAGGCGGCCCGCGAGCAGCAGATTCTCGGTCGCGGTCCCCCTCGGGTCCGTACCGGGCTTCTGCGCCACGAACCCGATCGCCTGGCGCACCCGGTCCGGCTTCGCCGCAACGTCGAAGCCGGCGACGCATGCCGACCCCGAGTCGGCGACCGACAGCGTGGAGAGAATCTTCACCGTGGTGGACTTGCCTGCCCCGTTCGGGCCGAGCAGCCCGAAAACGGTCCCCTTAGCAGCGGAAAAGCTCAGCCCCCGCAACGCGGTGACCGGGGGTTTGTTCCTGCCTGCCGAGTAGGCCTTGACCAGATCAACGGCTTCCAAAGCCGTCTCTGCTCGCCGAACCGCAACCATCGCCGCACACCCTTGTCAGAACCTGGTGTGACTCCCACCTTCCTGGTGTCACCGGACACAAGGAGGCTGAATGGCGAGGGCGGAACCCTACGGTGAGATGTCGCAGCCGACGCTAGCAAGGGCGTGCGAACGGCTGCAACCAGAATCTCCGCCACCGGAGCGGGCCCGACGGCCACCGCGAACTCAGTGCCGCGGCGTCCTAGAGCAGGTGGTCGGCCTTGCCGGCCTTGATGTCACGGATGAGGGTGCGGAGGGCTTCGCCGGTATCGGTCACGTAGGTGTCCTCGGCACCGGCCACGGCGATGTAGGCGTTGCCCTGGTCATCGGTACCTATGCGGAAGCAGTTGTTGCCTTCGCCGCAGAAGGGTTCTTCCCAGTTGATGTCTCGCATGGTGGCCTCCCTAGAGCAAGTGGTCTGCCTTACCGGCCTTTATCTCGTGGATCAGAGCGCGGAGGGCTTCACGACTGTCGGTCACGTAAGCGTCCTCGGCGCCTCCTACCGCGATGTAGGCATTGCCGTCTTCGTCGGTACCTATGCGGAAGCAGGCCGAGCCCTCGGCGCAGAACGGCTCTTCCCAGCGAATGTCGGCCATGGAGTGCCCCTCACAGTTGACGCACGATGCTCTGGATGAAGTCGCGCGAACGGTCGGGAGAGAGGCTAACCCGTTCCATTCCGTCCAACTGGGACCGGTACCGGGTCAACTGCGCCTCCAGGTGGAGGAACTCAGGTCCATGCGTGCTGTCGACCTGCACGGCATCCAGTTGTGGCACCACGCCTTCCGCATAGATCACGGTCTGCCCGGCACCCGGGAACTCACCGGCTTCGAAGGGAATGACACGCAAGGTCACGTTGTCGCGCTCGGACATGGCGAGGAGGTGCTTCAACTGGGCGAGGGCGATCACCCGGCCCCCGAACTGCATCCGCAGGGCGGCCTCATGGACGATGCCGAGGTATTCGCACGGGTCATCGCCGTCCAGCACTTGCCTGCGTTCCATCCGGTGGGCAACCCGCAGCGCAATCTCGTGCTCCGGCATGGGAGGGACGCCCACGCGGAAGATCGTGGTGGCGTGGTCGCCGGTCTGTAGCAGGCCCGGGATGTGCACCGTGTGCGCGGTACGCATGTGTACGGCGTGCCACTCGAACTCGGCAATATCCAGCAGCCCGGCAGGGAGACTGCCGCGGTACTTCTCCCACCAGCCCCGGCTGGGCTGGGTCATGGCCGCAAGCGCGTCGACATACTTCTCGTCGCGGCAGTCACAGTTGCAGGCCAGAGTGCGTAGCCGCTCCGGGCTGATGGGGCGCAGACCCGCCTCCATATTGGAGAGCCTGCTCCGGTCGATGCCCAACAGCCCGGCGGCGTACTCGGCGGACATGCCTGCCGTCGTCCGCAGCTTCCGGAGTTCGGCGCCCAGCCGCTGCTGGCGTTCGGTCGGCGTTGTCCTCTGCGCCATGAAGTTCCCTCCGACTTCGTGATGTTGAGAAGTCTGCCGTCTTACTGGCTAGAGGAACTACCAAAGGTCAGAAAACTCCCGACGGAGTGGCAAATTTAACCCACCCTGCCCTACAGTCAGTAACGCAACGCTTACGCTCCATGCAGTCGGAAGCGCATCGCGCGAGCCTGCCCGCGACCTCCTCCCCTGGGAGAGGCGGGCCCGCGTCAGGGAGACAAGCCACTGGCTGCCGTGTCATCAATCACCCGTGTGGAACAGGGAGTTGTCATGCCCGAAGCCGTGTCCATCTGCCCGCACCCCGTCGACACCCGCACACCTCGCGTGCCGGAAAACCTTGCCTACAGCCTCACGCTTCCCGCCGCGCTCGCCAGTCCGGCCGTCGCACGCTCTGCCGCCCGTACGATCCTGGAGGCGCACGGCCTGGACGACGTGACCGCCGCCGCGATCCAGGTGATCGGCGAACTCGCGGCCTGCGCCTGCCTGTTCACGCCGTCCGACAGCGTCTACCTGTCGCTGCGCTATCGCGACGACGCGCTGCGCATCAGCCTCTACGACGGGCACCCGCGCCACACCCACCGCCGTCTCGCGGCGGCCTGCGACGGCAGGCGGCGGTCCCTGCTCCTGCTGCTGGCCTGTGTGATGCACGCCTGCGACGGTGAGTGGGGGTTCGGGGCGTCCCAGGAGCCCGGCGACGGGACCCGGTTGTGGGCCGTACTGCCGCGCGAAGGGGCACGGGAGTACGGGCACGCGGCGTGACGCCGAGGGGGCGCCCGATGCCGGGCGCCCCATGGGCGCGCAGGGACGGGATGTCCCCACCCGCGCCTACACCGCCAGGCTCACCAGCGCCGCCACCGCGAACCCCGCCACCGACAGCACCGATTCCAGCACCGTCCAGGACTTGAGGGTGTCGCGCTCCGAGATGCCGAAGTACTTGCTCACCATCCAGAAGCCCCCATCATTCACATGCGAGGCAAAGATCGACCCCGCCGAGATCGCCATGATGATCAGGGCCAGTTGGGCCGGGGACAGGCCCTGGCCCTCGACGAGGGGGACGACGATGCCGGCCGTGGTGACGATGGCGACCGTGGCGGAGCCCTGGGCGACGCGGAGGACGAGGGAGAGGAGGTAGGCGAGGACGATGACGGGGAGGCCGACGTGGTGGAAGGTGTCGGAGAGGGCGGTGGCGACGCCGCTGCCCTTGAGGACGGCGCCGAAGACACCGCCGGCGCCGACGACCAGGATGATGTTGCCCACCGGCTTCAACGACGCGGTGGAGACGGTCTCCAGGGACCTGCGGGACCAGCCGCGGCGGAGACCCAGCAGGCAGTACGACATCAGCAGGGCGATCGACAGCGCCACGAAGGGGTGGCCGAAGAACTCGATCACCGAGCGGCCGGCCGAGGGGGCCAGGGCGATGGAGGAGAAGGTCGCCAGGAGGATGAGGAGCAGCGGGGTGCCGATGATGGTGAGGACGGTGCCGAGGGAGACCGGCTCCTCGTGTGTCGTGAGGCCCGCTGCGGCCTTTTCCCGGGTGACCGCGGCCCTGGCCTCGTCGGCGGCCTCCACCATGTCCTGCGGTACGTCGACGAAGAGGCGCTTGCCGATCCAGGCGGCGTAGCCCCAGGCGGCGAGCACCGCCGGGATGCCGCAGATGACGCCCATGAGGATGATCCAGCCCAGGTCGACCTTGAAGAGGCCGGCGGCGGCGACCGGGCCGGGGTGCGGCGGCAGGAAGGCATGCGTCATGGACAGGCCGGCGAGGAGCGGCATGCAGTAGAGGAGGATGGACTTGCCACTCCGCTTCGCCGCCGCGTAGACGATCGGGGCGAGGACGAAGATGCCGACGTCGAAGAAGACCGGGATGCCGAAGATCAGGCCGGTCAGGCCCATGGCGAGGGGTTCGCGCTTCTCGCCGAAGAGGCGGAGCAGCCGGGTGCTCAACACCTCGGCGCCGCCGGAGACTTCGAGGATCGCGCCGAGCATGGTGCCCAGGCCGATGATGATGGCGACATGCCCGAGGATGCCGCCCATACCGGTCTCGATCAGCGAGACGGCGTCGGACTTCTGGACCGTGCCGAAGAGTTCGGTGACCGAGAGCCCGGCGGCCAGGCCCACCGCGATGGAGACGGTCAGCAGCGCGACGAACGGCTGCAGCCGAACCTTGATGATCAGGACGAGGAGCAGGGCGATGCCCAGGGCGGCGACCGTCAGAAGGCCCGCGGTGCCCGGTATCAGGGCGAGCAGGCCACCGGTGTGGGGTGGTGGCGGAGGGGCCGGGGCGGCGGTCGTGGCGGCGAGGTACATGGGGGCACTCCGTTGGCAGGCAGAGGTTTTCCAGGTAGGGCGGACCGCGGCAGGGCGCCCCGTCGGTACGGGGTGCCCTGCCGTGCGGCGGATGGTGCGGACGTACTAAAGGCACAGCGGGTGGCTCGCTAAGGGCGCAGCGGGTGGCTCAGCTCAGGACGGCGAGGGCGTCGATCTCGATGAGGAGCCCCTTGGGCAGACCGACGTAGACGGTGGTGCGGGCAGCGGGGGCCTCCTTGAGGCCCTGCTCCTCGAAGTAGGCGTTGTAGATCTCGTTCATCTCGGCGAAGTGCGCCACGTCGGTGAGGTAGACGCGGATCATCATCGCGTCGTCCCAACTGGCGCCGCCCTCTTCGAGGATGGCCTTGACGTTGGCGAGGGTCTGCAGGGTCTGCTCGCGCAGCGTGGGACCGGCCGGGGTGGGGGCCTGGCCCTCGACGGCCGGGAGGAAGCCGACCTGGCCCGCGACCTGGAGGATGTTGCCCTTCTTGACGCCGTGGGAGAACTTCGCGGGCGGGGTGGTGTGGGTGGCCGGGGTGAGCGCGGTCTTCTCGGTCATGGTGTCAGGCTTCCTGTACGGGACCAGTGGATGACGGGGGGATGGCGGTTCCGGAGTACTCCCGGCTGATGGCGTCGGCGGTGCGGCGGACCAGCGGGAGCAGGCTGAGGAGTTCCTCGGCGCTGACGACGACATTCGGTGCGGAGACCGACATGGCGGCGACCAGGCGCCCGTCCGCGCCGCGGACGGGCGCCGCGACGCAGTTGATGGACTCCTCGTGGCCACCGAGGTCGGTGGCCCATCCCTGTTCGCGGACCTTGGCCAGCTCGGCGAGGAACGCCGTGGCGTGAGGGGTCGAACGGGACGTGTAGTGGGGGTAGTCGAGCTTCTCGGCGAGGGCGCGGCGCTCGGGTTCGGGGAGGTCGGCGAGGAGCAGCTTGGCGACCGCGGCGACGGTGATCGCGACGGGTTTGCCGATCCGCGAGTACATCCGGACCGGGTAGCGGCTCTCCACCTTGTCGATGTAGAGGACCTCGTTCTCCTCGTGGACCGCGAGGTGGACGGTGTGTCCGCATTTCTCGTTGAGTTCGACGAGGTGGGGGTGGGCGATCTCGCGTACGTCGAGGCTTTCGACGGCCTGCTGGGCGAGGGCGAAGAGCCGGGCGCCGAGGCGGTAGCGCTGGTCGGACTGGCGGTAGACGAAGCCGTGTTCGTGGAGGGTGCGCAGCAGCCGGAGGGCGGTGGACTTGTGGACACCGAGCCGGTCGGCGACCTGGCCCAGGTCGGCGGGCCCCTCGGCGAGCAGCGGCAGAATGCTCAGCGCGCGGTCGACGGTCTGACTCATACCGGCACCTCGCTCCGCCCGGCGTCGCCCTCGCCCGGCGCGCGCCTCTCGGTGGTTGTCTCGCATCGCTCGTTCACTGGGTAGGTACCTCCTCGTCGGCCCTGCGGCCGGATACGTCGGCGTCGGTCCAGCCGGGACCGAGGTGCAGTCTCCCCCAGGCCGTGTCGTCGAGGGCGGCCAAGCGGTCGGCGTGCGGCCGGCTCGGCGGGGTGGCGAGATCGCCGGGGACGGTGAGGGCGGCGGCGGCCCACAGATGGCCGTGCCGGAGGCGGTCGCGGTCCGGGAGGCCGCGGAGGGTGGCGGAGAGGAAACCGGCGGCGAAGGCGTCGCCGGCGCCGGTGGCTGCCACCGGGTCGACGTTCAGGGCGGGGACGGAGGTGGCGGTGTCGTCGTCGTGGTGTCCGCCCGGCTCTCCCGTACACCGGAAGTCCGGCCCTCCCGTACGCCGGAAGTCCGGCCCTCCCGTACGCCGGAAGACGGTGGCTCCGGCCTTGCCCTGCTTGACGACCAGGAGCTGCGGTTCCGGCAGTGCGCGGCTGATGGCCCGGGGGCCGTGCAGGCCCCAGGCGTCCCGGGCCTCGTCGTCGCCCACGAACACGAGGTCCGCGCCGCGCGCGAGGTCGAGCAGTACCCGGGCCTGTGCGGGGTCGCGCCACAGCCCCGGCCGGTAGTTGACGTCGAAGGAGAGCAGCGGGCGGCCGGGGCGGCGGGCGGTCAGCTCCCGCAGCAGGCCGAGGCAGTCCGCGGACAGCGCCGCCGTGATGCCGGACAGATGCAGGATCCGGCCGGCGCGGAGGGCGGCCGGGTCCAGGCCGTCCGCCGTCATGGCGGAGGCGGCGGATCCGGCGCGGTAGTAGGCGACTTCGTGGGTGTCGGTGGCGCGGTCGCCGGCGGTGCGGAAGTAGACGCCGGTGGGGCGCAGCGGGTCGCGCCGGACATGGGCGACGTCGACGCCGCAGTCGGCGATGGCGGTCAGGAGGTGGTCGCCGAAGCCGTCGGTGCCGACCCGGGAGATCCAGCGGGTGGTGTGACCGGTGCGGGCGAGGGTGCAGGCGACGTTGGATTCGGCGCCGCCGATGTCGCGGTCGAAGGAGGGGACGTCGGCGAGCCGCCCGGGGAGACGGGGCAGGAAGGTGACCATGGACTCGCCGAGGCAGACGACATCGACGACCGGGACGGGCGCGCCGTCCGGGCCGGTGGAGCCGCTGACGTCCGGGGGCTGGATCACGATCGGTTGCGCTCCTTCGCTGCGGTGCGTGCCGGGCCGGGAGCCTCGGTGTTCCGGCCGTTTCCCGCCGCGTTTCCCACCATTGACCGGGCAATGCTGCGGATGTTAGACAGCGGTTAGCGATACGCGCAATGAGCGTTGCAGATGGTGCAACATGATCTTTTGAGGAGGCCCCATGGCCGGCGAACGGCTCGCGCAGGGACTCAAGGGACTCGCGGACGAACGGGTCGATCACCGCTTCAAGGCGCTCCCGCCGGACGCCGAAGGGCTGACCGTCCGGGAGCTGGCGGCCGAGCGCCGCAACCTCTTCGACGGCGGTTTCACCACCCCCGTCCTCGCCCTCTCCGCCGAGTCGGTCGAGCACAACCTCGCCCTGATGGAGACCTACGCCGACCGGCACGGTCTCGCCTTCGCCCCGCACGGCAAGACCTGCATGGCCCCGCAGCTCTTCGCCCGCCAACTGGAGCACGGCGCCTGGGGCATCACCGCCGCCGTCCCCCACCAGGTCCGCGTCTACCGCGCCTTCGGCATCCAGAAGATCTTCCTCGCCAACCAGGTCGTGGACCCGGCCGCGCTGCGCTGGCTCGCCGCCGAACTCACCGACGACCCCGGCTTCCACCTCATCTGTTACGTCGACTCGCTGCGCGGCATCGAGCTGATGGACCGCACACTGCGGGAGGCCGGAGCCACCCGCCCGGTGGATGTGGTCATCGAACTGTGCGCCGGGGAGGGCGCGCGGACCGGCGTCCGCACCGAGACCGAGTGCCTGGAACTCGCCGATGCCATCGCGGGCGTGGACACCCTGCGCCTGGTGGGCGTCGCCGGCTACGAGGGCGAGGTGCCCGAGGCCACCCCGGAGCGGGTGACCGCCTATCTGCGCCGACTGGTCGCGCTGGCCGTGGAGTTCGACAAGGCGGGCCGGTTCGCCGACCTCGACCAGATCGTGGTCAGCGCCGGCGGCAGTGCCTGGTTCGACGCGGTCGCCGAGGTCTTCGCGGACCTCCCTGCGCTGTCGGCCCCCGTCCTCAAGCTGCTGCGCTCGGGCGCATACGTCTCGCACGACGACGCCCACTACCGCCGCCTCACCCCCTTCAACCGCGTCCCGGACGAGGGCGCCCTGCACCCCGCCTTCCGACTCTGGGCACAGGTCGTCTCCCGTCCCACGCCCGAGCAGGCGTTCCTCAACGCGGGCAAGCGCGATGCGGCGCACGACCTGGATCTGCCGCAGGCCCAGGTCGTCCGGTCCGGCCGGGACGGCACCGAACGGCCGGCGGACGGCCTCACCGTCACCAAGCTGTCCGACCAGCACGCCTGGGTCGCCACCGAGCGCGCCGGCGATCTGGAGGTCGGCGACTGGGTCGGCCTCGGGCTGTCGCACCCCTGCACCATCTTCGACAAGTGGCAGCTGATCCCCCTCGTCGAGCAGGACGGCACGGTCACCGACTTCATCCGTACCTTCTTCTAGCCGGGCGGGGCCGCCCCTGGCCCCGCCCGGCCCCCCGGGCCGGAGCTCCGCGCCCGCCCCCGGACCGCCGGCGGTGCGCGCCGATCCCCCGCGGCGCGCGCCGCCGGCCCCACGCCCCTGCGACCGCACGTCCCCTGGGTACCGAGGCGCTGAGACAGCGAGCCGCCGAGGCACCGAGAGAGGCAGGCTTCACCATGGACACCGTGTTCCGCGACGTACGCGTCATCGACGGGTCCGGCGGTCCGTCCTACCGCGCCGATGTCGCCCTGTCCGGCGGCCGGATCGCCGAAATCCACCGCGAGTCGGACGGGGGCCCGCGTCCGGGCGCCGCCCGTGTGGTGGAGGGCCAGGGACTCGCCCTCTCCCCCGGCTTCATCGATATGCACGCGCACAGCGACCTCGCTTTGCTGCGGGACCCCGGGCACGAGGCGAAGGCCGCCCAGGGCGTCACCCTCGAAGTCCTCGGCCAGGACGGTCTGTCGTACGCGCCGGTCGACGACCGCACCCTCGCCGAGGTCCGCGCCCAGATCGCCGGCTGGAACGGTGGGGGTACCTCCCGCTCGAGCGAAGCCGAGAGTGGGGGAGCGCCCGGGGACACCTCCCTCGACTTCAGCTGGCGCACCGTCGGCGGCTACCTCGACCGCCTCGACCACGGCTTCGACGGCCAGGGCATCGCCGTCAACGCGGCCTATCTCGTCCCGCAGGGCACCGTACGGATGCTCGCCGTCGGCTGGGACGACCGCGCGGCCACCGCCGACGAGCTGGCGCGGATGCGGCAGCTCGTCGCCGAGGGCCTGGAACAGGGCGCGGTCGGGCTGTCCTCCGGTCTGACCTACACCCCCGGTATGTACGCCTCCGACGCCGAACTGACCGAACTGTGCCGGGTGGTGGCCCGCTACGACGGCTACTACTGCCCGCACCACCGCTCCTACGGCGCCGGAGCCCTCCAGGCCTACGAGGAGATGGTGGCCCTCACCCGGGAGGCCGGCTGTGCGCTGCATCTGGCGCACGCCACCATGAACTTCGGCGTCAACGAGGGCCGCGCGCCCGAGCTGCTCGCGCTCCTGGACCGCGCGCTGGACGCCGGCGCGGACCTCACCCTGGACACCTATCCGTACACCCCCGGCTGTACGACCCTGGTCGCCATGCTGCCGAGCTGGGCGAGCGAGGGCGGTCCCGGGGTGATCATGGCTCGCCTCCGGGACGAGGCGACGGCCGCCCGCATCCGGCACGTCATGGAGGTGGAGGGCGCCGACGGCTGTCACGGGGTGCCCATCGAGTGGGACACCATCGAGATCTCCGGTGTCTCGCACCCCGCACTGGCGGACCACGTCGGCAAGACCGTCGCCCGTAGTGCCGTGGAGCGCGGTGAGGAGCCGTGGCAGACCGCCCGCCGACTGCTGATCGAGGACCGCCTCGGCTCGACGATCCTGCAGCACGTCGGCCACGAGGACAACGTCCGCCGGATCATGCGCCACCGGGTCCACACCGGCGGCAGCGACGGCATCCTCCAGGGCGACAAGCCGCATCCGCGCGCGTACGGCACCTTCCCCCAGTACCTCGGCAGGTACGTCCGCGAGCTGGGGGTGCTGTCGCTGGAGGAGTGTGTCGCGCATCTGACGGCCCGTCCGGCCGCCCGGCTGCGGCTCCCCGACCGCGGCCTGGTACGCGAGGGCCACCGTGCCGACCTGGTCCTCTTCGACCCGGAAACGGTCGCCGCCGGCTCCACCTTCGACGCGCCGCGCACCCTGCCCACCGGCATCCCGCATGTACTGATCGACGGCCGGTTCGTGATGGAGGACGGGCGGCGGACGGATGTGCTGGCGGGGCGGGCGGTACGGCGGACACCTGGTCGGGGCTGATCGTCAGATGGAGGGGACCCACCCGCCCTCCACCAGCGTCATGCTCCGAGGCCGCTTCCCCTTGGCCGCGCGCCGGACCAGCCGCTCGATCTCGGACCCATCGCTCGTCAGATACGCCTGCAACTCCTTGGCCAGCGCCATACGTTCCGGAGTGACACGGCCCGCGTAGAAGACGACGTAGCCGTCGTAGCGGCCGTCGTGCCGCAGGCGTGCGATGTGCTCCAGGCCCTCCCGCGGATTGCCGCCCCGGTCGATGTCGGAGATGATCAGCGTCGGCCGTTCGACGGCGATCGCGGCGTCCGCGGCTGCGGAATCCTCGGCGATCCGCACCGCCGCGCCCGCCGCCCTGAAGGCGGCGATCAGGGACTCGTTGTTCCGCGGGCGGTCGTCCACCCACAGGATGTGCACACCACTCAGCACCTGGCCATCCGCGCGGGGTGCCGCGGTCCGGTCCGGCGACACCGTGCCGTACAGCTGCCCCTGAGGCGGACGCGCCTGGGCATACGGGGCGGGCTCCGCCTGCACCGGAGCCGGGAGCGAGGCCCCTTCGCGCAACCGCCGCAGCAGCTCGTCGGAGCGGGGCAGCGCCACCAGCCCCTCGATCAGCGAGGTGAACTCCTGGTCGGACACCATCTCCGGGAAACCGCTGGGCAGTTGGCGCTCCAGCCGGCTCAGGGTCTCGCCCCGTGCGGTCCTCAGGTCCTGTTCCGGCAGGTCGTGCTCGCGGAGAAAGCGGTTCACCCGGGGCAGCTCCGCCTCGGGAACCGATTGCGGTGTCCGCAGCAGCCGGCGCACCTGCTGGTAGGTACGGAACTCGGCGATCACATCGCCCACACCGGCCCCCGGGGCACCGGCCACCATCCGGTAGAAGTCGGGGTAGAAATACTGCAGCAGCAACGTCCTGACCACCGCCTCGGGCGGGAAGTCCTCCCACATCGGATTGAGCGTCGCCTCCAGCACGAAGCCGTTCACCAGACGCTTGATGCGGCGCGGATTGCGGGCCGAGCGCTCCGCGAGCAGGGTGGTCAGCCGCTCGTCCAGGAGCTGGTCAATGCCGACGGCGCGGGCGCACCGGTCGATGTACTCCCGGACACCCTGCTGGTCGGGGACCGGAATGCGATAGCTGGTCTGGAAGATTTTTTCCATGAACGCCGAAGCGGCGGGCGACAGATCACGTAACAGCCCGTTGGGCGCCAGCGCCGAACGGTCGCAGCCGATGACGAACTCCAGCCCCGGCACGTCCAGATAGACCTTGACCGCCTCGCAGACGGCGAGCACCGTCTCCTCCGAACAGCGGTCGAGGTCGTCGATGAAGACGACCAGGAGCCGGCGCGGCCGGAAGTCGTCGGTCTGCGACCACTCCTGCACCAGTTCCCCGATCGCCCCGCGCATCTCGTTGCGGGCCTGGGAGTTGACGGACAGGCTGCGCCACAGCTCGTCGACCAGGCCGGCCACCCCGAGCGGCCCGGCTGCGACCGTCAGCACGGACCGTACGGCCCGCAGCAGTGCGCGCCGCTCGGAGATCCGCTGCAGTCCGCGCCGCAGCACCCGCCGGTCGAACCGCATCAGTACGGACTTGATCAGCCCTTCCAGCGCGTCGGCGCCGGTCGAGGTCCAGGCGTTGTACCAGACGGTGTGCACCTCGGGGGCCTGCGCCAGCTCCGCGTCGACCAGCCGCATCAGGCTGCTCTTGCCCATGCCCCAGCCGGCGTCGACGGCGAGGGTGAAGGGGGTGGAGTCACGGGAGGCGACCAGGAGCCCGGCGAGGCGGCGGGCGGCCCGGCCGGCGCCGAGCAGATCCGCACCGGACTCGGCCACCGGCTCATCGTTGAGCAGCGCGAACGGACCGGGTGACGGGGGTGCGGCCGACGGACGTGCGGCAGACGGCGGTGCGGCCTGGGGTAACGGTGCCGAGGTGGGCATGTGTCGGAGCGTAGCGGCGCATGCCCCCGCCCGTGGGGCCCCCGCGGAACCGGCACCACACCCCCACTCCGTCACCGGGCGTGAGGAAGTCCACACCGTCGGCTGATCAACGTGGGGAAAAACACCGGGCGGCCACCGAAACACGCCCGTAAGGTGGCGGACATGCAGGTGATCCAGTCAACGAAGCTCTCCAACGTCTGCTACGAGATCCGTGGCCCGGTGCTTGAGGAGGCCATGCGGCTGGAGGCGGCGGGTCACCGCATCCTCAAGCTCAACACCGGAAACCCGGCAGCGTTCGGCTTCGAGTGCCCGCCCGAGATCCTGGAGGACATCCTCCGCACGGTCGGGACGGCGCACGGCTACGGGGACGCCAAGGGCCTGCTCTCCGCCCGCCGCGCGGTGATGCAGCACTACCAGACGCAGGGCATCGACCTCTCCGTCGACGACATCTACCTGGGCAACGGCGTCTCCGAGCTGATCCAGATGTCGATGCAGGCCCTGCTGGACGACGGGGACGAGGTGCTGGTCCCGGCCCCGGACTATCCGCTGTGGACGGCGTCCGTCTCGCTCTCCGGTGGCACGGCCGTGCACTACCGCTGCGATGAGCAGGCGGACTGGATGCCGGACCTCGCCGACATCGAGCGCAAGGTCACCGACCGCACCAAGGCCATCGTCGTCATCAACCCGAACAACCCCACGGGTGCCGTGTACGACGACGAGCTGCTGCGCGGTATCGCGGAGATCGCCCGCCGGCACAACCTGATCGTCTGCGCCGACGAGATCTACGACAAGATCCTCTACGACGGCGTCACCCACACCCCCTTCGCCTCACTCGCCCCCGACCTGCTGACCCTGACCTTCAACGGGCTGTCCAAGTCGTACCGGGTGGCGGGCTACCGCAGCGGCTGGATGGCGGTCTGCGGCCCGAAGGCGCACGCCTCCTCGTACATCGAGGGGCTGACGATCCTCGCCAACATGCGGCTGTGCGCCAACATGCCGGCCCAGCACGCGGTCGCCACCGCGCTCGGCGGCCGTCAGTCGATCAACGATCTGGTGCTGCCCGGCGGCCGGCTGCTGGAGCAGCGCGACACGGCGTACGAGCTGCTGACACAGATTCCCGGGGTCAGCTGCGTCAAGCCCAAGGGCGCGCTGTACGCCTTCCCGCGGCTGGATCCCAAGGTCTACAAGGTCAAGGACGACCGGCAGATGGTGCTCGATCTGCTGCGCGAGGAGAAGATCATGATCGTGCACGGCACCGGCTTCAACTGGCCGGAGCCCGATCACTTCCGCCTGGTCACACTGCCCAGCAAGGACGACCTGGCGGATGCCGTCACCCGGATCGGCTCCTTCCTCGACGGTTACGGACAGTACTGACCCGGAGCAATTTTCTGTACGCGCCATAACTTTAGACAGTGTCTAAGCTAGGATGGTCTCCTAGACGTTTTCAGGAGGCCGTCCCATGTACGAACCGATCCGCACCAAGTCGGTCCACACCATGGCCGCCGCCCCGGAGATCCCGCACCGCTCACGCGAACAGGAGCTGGACATCCGGCTCGCCGGCCAGCTGACCGCCCTGCTCACCGTCACCGATGAGCTGCATGCGCTGGCGACGCGGACGGACGGCGGCGCACAGGAGACCGGGCCGGCCGGCGCCGCGCTGGACGGTGCCGCGCTGGCTTCCGCCGCCGAGCGCATCGCCGAGCAGGTCGCGCGGCTGAGCGGCGGCCACTATCCGCTGCGCGCCGAGCCCACCGACGGCGGCGCCCCGGCCCGGATCGAGGCCCTCCAGCAGCGCGCCCACACCCTGGCCGGGAACGCCCTGGCGGTCGCCACCTCCCGGGGCGACTCCGCGGCCATGAACCTGGCGGCGGAGCGGATGGAGGCCCACACCGCGGCACTGCGGGACCGGGACCTCGCCACGGCCTGAGGCCGGGGGCGGACGGGACCCCGCGGCCTGAGCCCGGGGCGGACGGTACCCCGCGGCCCGGAGCCGCCCGCCCGCGTCACTCCACCGGCCCAACCGGCCGGCATCTCTTCACGCGCACGGTCCGTGCCGCCGCCCGGTCACTCAGCGCGAGCGCCATGCCCGGCCGGCCCGAACTCCGGCTACGGACGGGGAACATGAGGCGGGCCCGTACGGGCGGACGCGTGCGGGGCGGGCACCCACGAGCCGGGGCCCCGCACCTCATGTGCGGGGCCCCGGCCCGGTCGGTGTGCGCGGCGGTGACTAGCCGAGCCGCTGGACCAGTGCGCGGTACTCGTCCCACAGCTCCTTCGGCGTGTGGTCACCGAAGGTGTTGAGGTGCTCGGGGATCAGCGCCGCCTCCTCGCGCCACACGTCCTTGTCGACGGTGAGCAGGAAGTCGAGGTCGGCGTCGTCGAGGTCGAGGCCCTCGGTGTCCAGCGCCTCCTTCGTGGGCAGCACACCGATGGCGGTCTCGACGCCCTCGGCCTTGCCCTCCAGCCGCTCGACGATCCACTTGAGCACCCGGCCGTTCTCGCCGAAGCCCGGCCACACGAAGCGGCCCTTGTCGTCCTTGCGGAACCAGTTGACGTAGTAGATCTTCGGCAGCTTGGACTGGTCCTTGTCGGCACCGACCTTGACCCAGTGACCCATGTAGTCGCCCATGTTGTAACCGCAGAACGGCAGCATGGCGAACGGGTCCCGGCGCAGCTCGCCGACCTTGCCCTCGGCCGCGGCGGTCTTCTCGCTGGCGACATTGGCGCCCAGGAAGACACCGTGCTGCCAGGTCAGCGACTCGGTCACCAGCGGCACCGCGCTGGCGCGACGGCCGCCGAAGAGGATCGCCGAGATCGGCACGCCCTTGGGGTCCTCCCACTCGGGCGCGATGATCGGGCACTGGCCGGCCGGGACGGTGAAGCGGGCGTTGGGGTGGGCGGCCGGGGTCTCGGACTCCGGGGTCCAGTCGTTGCCCTTCCAGTCGGTCAGATGGGCGGGCTTCTCCTCGGTCATGCCCTCCCACCAGACATCGCCGTCGTCGGTGAGCGCGACATTGGTGAAGACGGAGTTGCCCCACATCGTCTTCATGGCGTTGGCGTTGGTGTGCTCGCCGGTGCCGGGCGCGACACCGAAGAAGCCGGCCTCGGGGTTGATGGCGTAGAGGCGGCCGTCCTCGCCGAAGCGCATCCAGGCGATGTCGTCACCGATGGTCTCTACGGTCCAGCCGGAGATCGTCGGCTCCAGCATCGCGAGGTTGGTCTTGCCGCAGGCGCTCGGGAAGGCGGCGGCGACGTACTTGGGCTCGCCCTGCGGCGGGGTGAGCTTGAGGATCAGCATGTGCTCGGCGAGCCAGCCCTCGTCACGCGCCATGACGGAGGCGATACGCAGCGCGTAGCACTTCTTGCCGAGCAGGGCGTTGCCGCCGTAGCCGGAGCCGTAGGACCAGATCTCGCGGTCCTCGGGGAAGTGCGAGATGTACTTGGTGGAGTTGCACGGCCACGGCACGTCGGCCTCGCCCTCGGCCAGGGGCGCGCCCAGGGAGTGCACCGCCTTGACGAAGAAGCCGTCCTCGCCGAGTTCGTCGAGGACCGGCTGCCCCATGCGCGTCATGGTGCGCATCGAGACCGCGACATAGGCGGAGTCGGTGATCTCCACGCCGATCGCGGAGAGCGGGGAGCCGAGCGGGCCCATACAGAACGGGACGACATACATCGTCCGGCCGCGCATCGCACCGCGGAAGATGCCCTGCTCACCAGCGAAGCTGCTGTCTCCACCGGTAAAGATGGCCCGCATTTCGGCGGGGTCCTTCCAGTGGTTGGTGGGGCCGGCGTCCTGTTCCTTCGCGGAGCAGATGAAGGTGCGGTCCTCGACCCGCGCCACGTCCGAGGGGTCGGAGGCCGCGTAGTACGAGTTGGGGCGCTTGATCGGGTCGAGCTTCTTGAACGTGCCCTTGTCGACGAGCTCCTCGCACAGACGCTCGTACTCCGCCTCCGAGCCGTCACACCAGACGACCCGGTCGGGCTGGGTGATCGCTGCGATCTCGTCGACCCAGGAGATGAGCTCCTGGTGACGGGTGAGGACGGGGGGAGCCGCGTTGTCGCGCGCCACGATCGCTCCTAGATGAGGGTGTGGACGAATTTATGCCCGATTTGACCGGGAAAATCCGCTTCTTTAGATGTCTACCCCTTGGGGGCTGCGACCCGGATGCTTCGTGACCGCTCATCCGGTGCCGACCGCACTCATTTGATCATCCGACCGTTATGGGGTTCTGTCCAGAGGGCGCCTTCGTGACCGTCACCACTTCGGCATGAATCCGTAACTTACGGTCGCGTAGGTAGCATTGCGCCATGACTTCCGCGCCCGACGCCGCCGAGAGCCAGACCTCCTCCGCTCCGCACGCGATCGCGGCGGTCGCCGCCGTGGCCGCACCCCTCAAACCCAGACTCCGCGGCTGGCTGCACGCCGGAATGTTCCCCGCCGTACTCCTCTCCGGCGTCATACTCACCGCCCTCGCCGACAGCCCCCGTGGCCGCCTGGCCTGCGCCATCTACACCCTGACCGCCTGCCTGCTCTTCGGGGTCAGCGCCCTCTACCACCGCGGCAATTGGGGACCGCGCGCCGACGGCGTACTGCGCCGGCTCGATCACGCCAATATCTTCCTGATCATCGCGGGCACCTATACGCCGCTGACGATGCTGCTCATGCCCGGCTCCCGCGGACAGACGCTGCTCTGGGCGGTCTGGGCGGCCGCACTGGCCGGGATCATCTTCCGGGTCTTCTGGGTCGGCGCTCCACGCTGGCTCTACACCCCCTGCTACATCGCCATGGGCTGGGCCGCCGTCTTTTTCCTGCCCGACTTCCTGCACACCGGCGGCGTCGCCGTCCTCGTCCTGGTCATCGTCGGCGGACTGCTCTACAGCGCCGGCGGCGTCATCTACGGGCTCAAGCGCCCCAACCCCTCACCTCGGTGGTTCGGCTTCCACGAGGTCTTCCACTCCTTCACCCTGGCGGCCTTCGTCGTGCACTACGTCGGTATCTCCCTGGTGGCCTACACGCACGCCTGAGGCACCCCGGCCCGAGTGGCCGGCGCCCCCGATCCCCCGCGCCCCATGGCCGCGGCCTTCCCGGCCGCGGCCATGCGCCGTATCGGGACCTTCGCAGAACCGGGGTCTCCGCAGAACCGGGACCTTCACGGGACACCTCCACCCATCCCCTGCATCTCACTCACAGTGACCATTCCCACGCCACAGCGTGACACACCCCACTGACAGTCAAGGCCGTGGAATTTCCGCGGCGGTGCCGACGGCCGTTTCCGCCCTCGTACGGGGCGCCGTACGGGGGTTGGGCCCGGCCGTGGCCTCCGGGACACCTGATGCCTGACAATGCTGCGCATGGTCTCCGCACGTACCTCTGCCACCACGCCGCCCGGGACACCGAAGATCGGGCTGCGGGAGCGGAAGAAGATCCAGACCCGGCAGGCGATCCGGCGGGCCGCCTACCGGCTCTTCGAGGAGCAGGGGTACGACGCGACCCCCATCGACCAGATCGCCGAGGCCGCCGATGTCTCACCGAGCACGGTCTTCCGCTACTTCCCGACCAAGGAAGACATCGTGCTCACCGACGAGTACGACACCGCGCTGGAGGCCGGGCTGCGGGCCCGTCCCGCGGACGAGCCCATGGTCGAGTCGATGCGGCGGGTCACGGTCGAGGCGCTGCGCGAGATCGCCGCTGCCGACCGCGGCGAACTCGTCCAGCGCATCCGGCTGATCCGTGAAGTACCCGCGATCCGGGGCCGTACGGCCGAGAACACCGCCCGGGACGCCGCGTTGATCAGCGCCGTGCTGGCGGAGCGCACCGGCCGCCCCGCCGACGATCTGGAGCTTCGGGTGATCAGCGCGGCGATCCTGGCCGCGCTCCAGGAGGCGATGCTGAACTGGGTCGAGGGCGGCGAGAGCGCCGAACTGGAGGCGCTGATCGACCAGACGATGGATGTGCTGGCGCGGGGCCTCACGCTCTGACGGCGGGGGCGTCCGGGGCACGCGCGTCCTCCAGCCGGAAGAGCGCGCCGCTGTCCGCCCCCGCGCGTACCGTGCCGTCCGGTGCGGCCGGCTCCGTCGCCTCGGCCTCCGGTTCGCCCAGGCGCGCCGCGAGTCGCGCCCGGAGGTGCAACAACCGCGCGATACGGGCATCCAGGTCGGCGAGCCGGCGCCGGGCCACCGTCTCCACGGCCGAACAGCGGCCCAGACGGGGTTCTTGGGAGAGCAGGTCCGGCACCTCGTCGGCCGGCACCCTGCGCAGCAGATGGGCGAAGGCCCGTACGTCCCCGACCGTCAGCCCCGCGTCCCGGAGTTCGCGCACCGCCCGCAGCCGCCGGATGTCCTCCTCGTCGTACACCCGATGGCCGGACGGTGTCCTACGGGCCGTCACCAGCCCCTGCTGTTCGTAGTAGCGCAGCGCCCGCGGTGTCATTCCGGCAGCCGCCGCGGCGTCCCCGATGCGCATCTCCCCCTCCTTCGTCGCCGTACTCAGTCCGCCCGTTCCGGGCCCGGACGCCGGCCCGCACTCCGTGGGCCGCCGACGTTCCGTGCGCTCTGGTTGGGCACGGCCGTGTTCCGCCCGCCCCTGTTGAGCATGTCCTCGTTGAGTACGTGCTCGATGCCTGCCGCCCCGTGGAGCAGGTCTTCGTCCGCGCCGGATCCGCCGATGAGCTGGAGTCCCATCGGCAGCCCGTTGGCGGCGTGCCCCGCGGGCAGGCTGACGGACGGCAGCCCGGCGTTGCTCCACGGCAGGCACATGATCGAGGCGCCGGTGGTGGTGAGTCCGGCGGGCGCCGGCCCGGTGGCCGACGGGGCGATCCACAGATCGATACCGGCCGCGGCGCGGTCCGCCGCGAGCCGTGCGCGAAAGGCGCTGCGCCGTGCCCGGGCCGCCTCGTAGGCGGCGTCGCCGATCGTCCGGCCCTCCCGGATGGCCGCCGTGGTCTCCTGGCGATAGCGGTCGCCGAAGCGGGTGAACCATTCCTGGTGCGCCCGCGCCACTTCATAGCGGTTCATCGTGCGCAGCTGCTCCACGATCTGCTCGAAGTCGTCCATCACCGGCACCTCGTGGACGGCGTACCCGGCGGCCCGCAGCAGCTCCCGCTGCTCCTCGAAGGCGCGCAGGGCCTCGTCGCCGGCGCGCTCCAGGTAGGGGCCGGACGGCACGCCCAGCACCGGGCGCGGCCCGCGCCCCGCCGGGTTCCTCCACCGGGCACTCCGGCCGGCTTCGTTCAGCGGGTGCCCCCCTCGCCACCCGTCGACCAGCACCGACGCCGCCAGGGCGACACCCGCCACATCCGTGGCGTAGCAGCCCAGGGTGTCGAAACTCGTGGCGTTGGGGATCACCCCGTCGACCGGTATCCGCCCGTAGCTCGGCTTGAAGCCGACCACTCCGCAGTATGCGGCGGGCCGGATCATCGAGCCCACGGTCTGTGTCCCGATGGCCAGCGGCACCATCCCGGCGGCGACCGCGGCCGCCGAACCGCTGCTTGAACCGCCGGGCGTATGCGCCGGGTTGTGCGGATTGCGGGTCGGGCCCGGGGCCGTGACGGCGAACTCCGCGGTCACGGTCTTGCCCGCGATCAGCGCACCGGCGGCGCACAGCCGGTCGACGACGGCGGCCTGGGAGCCGCCGAGCACCTCGGACGGCAGCGCCGAGCCCGCGCGGGTGGGCAACCCGTCGACCTGCACGATGTCCTTGATGCCCACGAGGACGCCATGGAGGGCGGGCCGGCCGGCGGGGTCCCGCACATCGGCGGCAGTCCGCCGCGCCGCCTCCAGGAGCCGGGTACGCCGCCCGTCCTCGGGCACGAAGGCCCGCACCTGCGGATCGACGGTGTCGATACGGTCGCACGAGCGGATGACCGCGTCGACGGGGTCGTCCGTGCCGGCCCGTAGCGCCGCGGCTTCCTGGACAAGGGATCGCTTCCCGAGCAAGGTCGTCACGCTGCGAGGCTACAACCGGCGTCTGACAGCGGTGGTTTCCTCACTCCGCCCGCGCTCTCCCGGCGCCCCTGCTCACAACTCCACGAGTACGGCGCCCAGATGGCGTCCCTCGGTCAGTTCGCGCAGTGCCCGCGGCGCCTGCTCGATGCCGTGCAGCCGGGAGTGCGGGAAGGTGAGGGTGCCGTCGCGCAGCCCCTCGCCGAACCGCTGGTTCCACTCGGGGATCAGATCCATGTGCGCGTGCAGGGCGACACCGCGCAGGGTGATGTTGCGGGCGAGCAGCGAGAGGGTGTCGATCTCGGTCGTATGAGGCTTGCCGTCCTCGGACAGCTGGCTGGACAACGCCCCTACGAGGGCGAGCCGGGCACCCGTGTTGGCGACGGCGATGGCGGCCCCCAGCTGTTCGCCGCCCACGTTGTCGAAGAGCGCGTCGATGCCTTCCGGGGCCGCCGCACGCAGCTGCTCCTCGATGGGGCCGGCGCCGCGGATCACCACCGCGTCATAGCCGAATTCCTTGATGAGCCGTTCCGCCTTCTCCTGCGACCCGGTGCTGCCGATCACCCGGGCGGCGCCGCGCAGCCGGGCGATCTGACCGGCCAGGGAGCCCACGCCACCGGCCGCCCCGGTGACGAAGACCGTGTCCCCGGGGCGCACTTCGGCACCGCGCACGATGCCCATCCAGGCGGTGGCCCCCTGGGAGAGGTAGGCGGCCGGGTCGGGCATCAGGGCGGGGTCGCGCCGGTGTACGCCGTCGGCGTCCAGCAGGGCGTATTCGCGCCAGCCGAGGCGGTGTTCCACCAGGTCGCCTGGCGTGAGGTCGGTCCCCGGGGCGGCGACCACCTCGCCGAGGGCGGGCCCGTTCAGCGGCTCGCCGACCTCATAGGCGGGCACCGGCACGACGTTGTTCTCGTCCATCAGCGTGCGCATCACGGCGGCGACGCCCATCACGGTGTTGCGTACCAGCACCTGGCCGGGTCCGGGTTCCGGGACCGGCACCTCCACGATCTCGAAGAGGTCATCGGTGACCGGCCCCTGGGGGCGGGTGGTCAGGCGGACTTCGCGGTGTGTGCGGTGTGTCATGCGCCGAGGCTAGAACTTGACGCGCACGTCAAGGGCAACTCCGTCGCTGGTCCTAGGACCGGCGGCGGGGCCCCTGGGACGGCCCGCCGATCCGGGCGTCCCAGGGGCCTGCGGCTCATCCCCGGAGTCGCTCCGTCAGCTCCTCCGGGTCGGTCGTCGGCCGCTCGCAGGTGAAGTGGCGGCAGACATAGGCGGCCGGCCGGCCGTCGACCAGAGGGCGGTCCTGGAGGAGCGGTACCTCGTCGGCCCCGGGGGCGCCCAGCGCGACGGCCGCCCCGGGGGCGGTGCCGAGCAGCGCGGCGCGGTGCAGCGCCACGGTGGCCGGATCGCCCTGCGGGCCGACGACCGCGACCTCGCGCGGCCCGTCCAGTGCGGCCTCGGCGACGGCCAGACCCCATCCGATGAAGCGCGGGACCCGGCCGCCGAGCGCGGTGACGATGCCCAGGGCCCGCTCCGCGGCGTCCCGGTGGAGGTTGCTGCCGGTGAGCGCCGCATACGAGAGCAGGGCTCCGGCCGCCGCGGTCCAGCCGGAGGGCGTCGCGTTGTCGGTCGGGTCCTGGGGGCGGCGGATCAGCGCCTCGGCGTCGGCCGCGGTGTCGTAGAGCGCGCCGTCCTCGGTGCTGAACTGGAGCAGCACGGTGTCCAGGAAGAAGCCCGCGAACTCCACCCACACGCCCTCCCCGGTGACCGAGGCCAGGGTGAGGAAACCCTCCGCGACATCGGCGTAGTCCTCCAGGACACCGGAGTTGGCGCCGGGGGTGCCGTCGCGGGAGGTGCGGTGCAGCCGGGCGTGCCAGTCCATGTGGACGCGGACCAGCAGGTCGGCGGCGTCGGTGGCGGCCTGGATCAGATCCGGCCGGTCGAAGTAGGCACCGGTTTCGGCGAGCGCGGCGATGGCCAGCCCGTTCCAGGAGGCGACGACCTTGTCGTCGCGGCCGGGGCGCGGCCGCTCCTCCCGCGCCGCGAGCAGCCGCCGCTTGACGGAGGCCACCCGCTCGGCGTCCACCGGGCCTTCGGTGTCCGGGAGTTGGAGGACCGAGGCGCCCTCCTCGAAGGTGCCCTCCTCGGTGACGCCGAAGGTGGTGGCGGCGAATTCCGCGTCCTCGTCGCCCAGTACGGCGCGCAGCTGCCCGGGTGTCCAGACGTAGTAGGCGCCCTCGACATGCTTGCCGGTGCCCGAGCCGTCATCGCTGTCCGCGTCCAGTGCGGAGGCGAAACCGCCCTGTTCGGTACGGAGTTCGCGGACCATGAAGTCGGCGGTCCCGACGGCGATCCGGCGGGCCAGGTCCGAGCCGGTGGACCGCCACAGATGGGCGTAGGTCCGGCACAGCAGGGCGTTGTCGTAGAGCATCTTCTCGAAGTGCGGCACGGTCCAGGTGGCGTCCACCGCATAACGCGCGAAACCGCCGCCGAGCTGGTCGTAGATGCCGCCGCGGGCCATCGCCGCGCAGGTCGCCTGCACCATTTCCAGGGCTCCTTCGGAGCCGGTGCGGGCGTGGTGGCGGAGCAGGAATTCCAGCACCATGGACGGCGGGAACTTGGGCGCGCCGCCGAATCCGCCGTGCACCGCGTCGAATTCGCGGGTCAGGCCCATCAGGGCGCCGTGCAGCTCCTCGGGGCGCGGCGGCCGCCGGTCCGCGGGCAGCGATTCGGTCAGGGACCGTCCGGCGAGGTCGGCGACGATCCGGCCCGCGACCTCGCCGACCTCGTCGCGGCGGTCGGCCCAGGCACTGCGTACGCCGTCGAGGATCTGCCCGAACGACGGCATGCCGTGGCGGGGCTCGGGCGGGAAGTACGTACCGAAGTAGAAGGGCTCGGCGTCCGGGGTGAGGAAGACGGTCATGGGCCAGCCGCCCTGGCCGGTGGCGGCCTGCACGGCCTCCATGTAGACGGCGTCGACGTCCGGGCGCTCCTCGCGGTCGACCTTGACGGACACGAAGTGCTCGTTGAGCAGCGCGGCGGTGGCCGGGTCCTCGAAGCTTTCGTGCGCCATCACATGGCACCAGTGGCACGAGCTGTAGCCGACGCTGAGCAGCACCGGCACCCCACGCCGCCGGGCCTCCTCGAACGCGGCGGCGGACCACGGCCACCAGTCGACGGGGTTGTCGGCGTGCTGGAGCAGATACGGGGAAGTCTCATGAGCCAGGCGGTTCGGCATGGGTCCATCCTCTCCCAACGGGGACCGGTGAGCCGGGAGCGGAGGGAGTTGTCCACAGCCCTGCCGGAATTCGTGCGGACGCGGAACACTGAGCGTGCGGCGACGATCACCGCCGGAGACTGCTGGAACTGCTGGAGGGGGATGGCATGCCGGGCTCACTGGCTGTGCTGCGCGACGGCCACCGGGCGGAAGCGGAAGCGCTGTTGACCAGGGCGATCGAGGAAGAGGTGCGGCGCTCGGGCGGGCGGCTCGACGGGGACACGCTGCTCAGCAGGGCGCGCTCGGCGCTGGAGGAGCTGTCGGGCAGCGCCGCCGAGGAGTACACCGCGTACGTCCGGGCGCTGGACGAGGCGGCCGCCGGCCAGCCCTCGCTGGGCCGGCGGCTGACCCGCAAGGAGCTGGGGACCCCCGCGGTGGCGACGGCCGCGGCGGCGGTGGCGGCCTGCGGTGCGGACCTGGCGTACGGCACGGGCGCGGCCGCCGCGCTGGGCGCGGGCGCCGCCGTGGTGGTCGCGGGGGCGGCGGCCACGGTCGTGAAGCTGACCGCGGGCCACTGGCCTGCGGCGCACCAGGAGGCCGGGAGGCTCGGCCAGCCGGGTGGCGCCCAGCAGCTGCGGCTGCAGTGGCTGACCGCACTGGAGGTGCGGGGCATCCGGCCCTTTCTGGACCAGCAGCGGATGCTGACGGCGGCGGCCCGCGGCAGCGGCACGGCGTCCAAGCCGGCCGCCGCGACGGCCACCCGTGGTCCGCAGTTGCGCGGCGCTGACCGCAGCGCGGCGGCCCGCCAGCGGTCCGTACTGGAGCATTCGTTCGCCCAACTACCGCGTCCGGACGGCCCGTTCGCCGGACGCCGGGCGGAGCTGACACAGATCGCCCAGTGGGTGCATGCGGCCCGTGCGAGCACGGAAACCAAGCCGACGGTGGTGGTGCTGCACGGCGAGCCGGGGTCGGGCCGGACGGCGCTGGCGGTGCGGGCCACCCATCAGCTGCGTGATCAGTTCCGCGGCGCGTGTGTGGTGGATCTGCGCAGTGACACCCCCGGGGAAGTGCCGCTGCCGACCCGGGACGCGCTGCTGCATCTGCTCAACCGGCTGGGCGCGCCCCGCGAGCAGCTGCTGTTCCGCGAGCGGCCGTCCCAGGATCAGCAGGTCAAGCGGCTCACCGAGCTGTATCACCACCATCTGACCGGTCTGCCGGTGACGGTGCTGCTGGACGACGCCGCGGATGCGGAGCAGGTGCGCACGCTGGTGCCGGAGCGGTCCGACAGCCTGGTGCTGGTCACCTCCCGTACACCGCTGGAGCTGCCCGAGGACCTCCAGGCATGGGTGCATCAGCTGCCGGTGGGACCGCTGGACGCCGCGGGCACCGAAGAACTGCTGCGGGCCACTACCGCGGGCGGCAGTGAGGGCCCGGACGCGGCGGGCCCCTACGACTCACGGGCGATCGAGGAGATCTCCGGGCTGTGCGCGGGGCTGCCGCTGGCGCTGCGGGTGGCGGGCTCCTCGCTCGGTGCGCGCACCGCCACCGCGCTGGCCACGGACCTGGCGGCCCATGAGCGGCGGTCGCCGGTGGAGCGTGCGCTGTGGCTGCGCTACTCCGACCAGTCCGAGGCGGCCCGGCGGCTACTGCGCCGGCTGGCGCTGGTGGGCCGGGCGAGCCTGGGGGCGGCGGCCTCGGCGGCGCTGCTGGGCGTCGAACAGGCCGAGGCGGAGCGTCAGCTGACGACGCTGGCCCGCGCGGGGCTGATCGAGCATGTCCGCGGCGAGCGCTACCGCCTGCATGCCCTGGTGCACCGCTTCGCGCACGACCGGCTGGTGGACGAGGAGGAGCCGGGCGAGCGCGGCGCGGCCCAGGAGCGGCTGATCCGCGGCTATGCGGAGCTGGCCGACTCCGTCATCCGGCTGGTCGACGGCCGCACCTCCACCCGTGCCGACCGCTTCGGCTCGCACGGCTTCACCTCCCTGGACGCGGCCCTGCAGTGGCTGGACGACGAGACCAGCTTCATCACGTCCGCGCTGCGCCATGCCGACCACGGCGTGGACCAGGCGGCGGTCTCGCATCTGCTGGGCGCACTGGCCGACTACTGCCTGCTGCGCGGCGATCTCTACCGGCTGGGCGAGCTGAGCGAACTGACCCGGGCCGTCGGGCAGGGGCTGCTGGTCCGCTCGGTGCAGTGGCGCACGGGTGTGGCGGCCCGGCAGCTCGGCGAGCTGGACAAGGCGCGCACCACCCTGTCGTCGGTGGTCGATCTGTATTTCGAGGCGCAGCATCCGGCGGGCGCCGCCCGTGCGCTGCGCGATCTGGGCATCACGCTCCAGCAGCAGGGCAATCTCACCGAGGCCTCGGCCAAGCTCCGGGAGGCGCTGGAGCTGCAGTCCGGCGCCGATATGCACGGCGACCGGGCGTGGACGCTGCACGCCCTGGCGGCGGTGGAGCGGGACCGCGCACAGATCGCCGAGGCCCTCACCATGCTCCATGAGGCGCTGGAGCTCCACGAGGAGAGCGAGAGCGTGCACGGCCAGGCCTGGGCGCACTTCCAGCTCGGCCAGGTGCATCTGCGCAGGGGCGATGTGCCGGCAGCGGAGCGCGCCCTGCAGGCGGCGATGGAGCTCTACGGCCGTACCCACGACGAGCGCGGCGAGGCCTGGGCGATGACGCAGCTGGCGCGCGCCCGGCTGGTGGACGGCGATCCGGGGCCCGCGGTGGACCAGCTGCGGCAGGCGCTGCCGCTGCACCATCAGCACGAGGACGCCCGCGGTGAGGCCTGGACGATGTACTACCTGGGCCAGGCGCTGGAGGAGCGCGGGGAACACGATGCGGCGCTGCGGCAGCTGGAGCGGTCCCGGACGATGTTCAGCCGGATGCAGGACGCCTACGGTCTCGCCTGCGCCCGGCACCATTCGGGGCGGGTCACCCGTGATCTGCGGGCCGAGCAGACCGGCTCGCTGCGCAACAGCGGCTTCGCCCGGCAGCTGCTGCAGGACGCCCGTAAGGACTTCCAGCGGATCGGGGTGCCGCACGGGGAGGCGTGGTCCTGCCTGGAGTTGCTGATCATCGACGCCGGCAACGGCCGGGCGGCGCAGGCGCTGGAGCTGGCCGACGAGGCGGCGCGGCTCTTCGCCGGCTACGGCGACCGGCGCGGCGAGGACTGGGCGCGGTTCCTGCGCTGCACGCTGCTGCCGCTCGCCTCGCCCGGTGGCTCCGTGGTGGGCGCGGCCGTCGCCCAGGAGGAGCTGGCGCAGCTGGTCCGGGAGAAGCATGCGGCCCGCGATTCCAAGCTGGAGGACTGCGCGGAGGCGTTCGCGCTGCTGCTGGACCGCGGGGTGGAGCCGGAGTCGGGGTGGCAGGCATGGCGGCTGGGCATGGTGCCGAACCGCCATGCGCGCGAGGTCATGGGAGTGCTGATCGCCCCGTCCGGCACGGAGTGACGGCGGAGCGGGCCGGGGCGGGCGCCGTCATGCACGCCGGGCTCTCCCCCGCCGTCCGCACACCGATGGTGCCCCGAGGGCGGACACGCCCTCGGGCACCCGGGCCCGGCTCGCCGGCCGCTCGGACCGACGAGCCGCCGGGCCGGTCAGCCGGCCTTGGCCATCGGCCGGCCGTCGACCGCCACCCGGTCTCCATGGACCACCCGGTCCGCACGGAGCGGCCGGCTCCGTGGGCCGAGCGGTCCTCGCGGCGGGGCCGGCGGCCCCGCCGTCAGCTGGTCTTCGGCTCGGTGGCCGGTGCGGCGGCGGAGGCGGTGGTGCCTGCCTCGCCGCCGTCCGGCTCCTCGAAATCCACCTTCTTCATGTGCTTGTTCATGGACTTCATCAGCAGCCACACGGCGCCGCCGATGACCGCGAAGACGATGAAGCCGAGGACGCCGGGGGTCACCTTGTTCTTGTCGAAGCTGTCGGCAAGGGTGACGAAGTGCGTCAGGGCGAGGGTGCTGGTCGCGCTCATCATGGGGTCAATTGTTGCGGATGCCCGCGAAGAGGTCGTCCTCGGGGAGGGAAGTGTCCACGAGCGACTTCGCGAGCTCGTACTCCTCCGTCGGCCAGACCTCGCGCTGAATGTCCATCGGCACCCGGAACCACCCGCCGTCGGGGTCGATCTGGGTGGCGTGGGCGATCAGCGCCTTGTCACGGATCTCGAAGAATTCATCGCACGGGACATAGGTGGTCAGCGTGCGCTCCCGCTGCTCGAACTGCTTCCAGCGCTCCAGCCACTCGCCGTAGGGCGAGTCCATCCCGCGCGCCAGCAGCGCCTCGTGCAGCGCGACCGTACGGGGGCGGTTGAAGCCCTGGTTGTAGTAGAGCTTCTGGGGCTGCCAGGGCTCACCGGCCTCCGGGTACTTCTCCGGGTCGCCGGCCGCCTCGAAGGCCACCATCGTGATCTTGTGGGTCATGATGTGGTCCGGGTGGGGATAACCGCCGTTCTCGTCGTAGGTCGTGATGACCTGCGGCTTGAACGTCCGGATCAGGCGTACGAGGGGCTCGGCCGCCGCCTCGACATCCTGCAGTGCGAAGCAGCCGTCGGGCAGCGGCGGCAGCGGGTCGCCCTCGGGCAGCCCGGAGTCGACAAAACCCAGCCACTCCTGCTTGACGCCCAGGATCTCCCGGGCCTCGTCCATTTCCTTCTTCCGTACCTCGTGGATGTTCTCCTCGATGTACGGATCGCCCTGGAGCTTGGGGTTGAGGATGGATCCTCGCTCACCGCCTGTGCAGGTGGCGACCAGCACGTCCACCCCCTCGGACACGTACTTGGCCATGGTGGCCGCACCCTTGCTCGACTCGTCGTCGGGGTGGGCGTGAACCGCCATCAATCGCAGCTGCTCAGTCAAGACTCGATCCTCAATGAAGGGCCGGAGAAGATGCCTCCTATAGTGACCGAAGCGAGGGGGCGCTGTATTCCCAGGGGCGGGGACCCCCCGGGGGTTCATGGATCAGGTCCCCGTACCCAGGAGGACTGATCATGACCGCGGTGCGCGAAGGGCTCCCCGACGGACGCTACGGCCGCTCCGCGGATGAGCGCGCGGACCGTAAGCTCAAGATCATCGGCGCGGTGCTCGGTGCCGCACTGCTGGGCGTGATCGGCTGGTCCGGTATCTCCTACATCTCGGACCAGGACCTCAGTGGCCGCGTGATCGGCTGGGACGCGGTCTCCGACCACGCCGTCAAGGTCCATCTGGAGGTCGTCAAGGACACCGGCACCACGGGTGTGTGCACGCTCCGCTCCCAGGCCGAGGACGGCTCCGAGGTCGGCCGCAAGGACATCACCGTCGACCAGCGCTCGGGCCAGGTGGACACCGAGGTCACGGTGCGGACGACGAAGCGGGCGACCAACGCCGTGCTCGTCGGCTGTACGGCGTCCGGCGCCCGCTGACCCCACCGCCACCGCCTGCCGCCCGGCCCCACGAGCCACCGCCACCGCCTGCCGCCCGGCCCCACGGGCCACCGCGCACACGCACCGGCCACCCGCCCGCACATCGGGTCAACCGCACGCTCCGTCCCACCCGCCTCACCGGTCACGGCAGGCATCAGGCGTGTCGGGACCGCCTCTGAGCAGGGATGATGCGCTCCTGCGCGGTCGCTGTGAATTTCCTCTTCCCCGTTTTGTGCCGGAATTGTTAGGCTCGTGGTTTCGCCCACCTGTGAAGGCGCAAACCTTCCTGGTAGGGCGTTTGATTTATCCCCAGTACCGACGAGGAGCACCTGTGACCCAGACCAGCGAGAACGTCACCTGGCTGACCCAGGAGGCGTATGACCAGCTCAAGGCCGAGCTGGAGCACCTGTCTGGTCCCGCACGCGCCGAGATCACCGAAAAGATCGCGGCGGCCCGCGAGGAAGGTGACCTGAAGGAGAACGCCGGGTACCACGCGGCCAAGGAAGAGCAGGGCAAGCAGGAACTGCGTGTCCGCCAGCTCACCCAGCTGCTGCAGACCGCCAAGGTCGGCGAGGCCCCTGCCGCGACCGGCGTCGTCGCTCCCGGCATGGTCGTCACCATCGCGTTCGACGGGGACCCGGACGACACGCTGTCGTTCCTCCTGGCCTCCCGGGAGTACGCGAGCTCGGACATCGAGACCTACTCCCCCCAGTCGCCGCTGGGCACCGGCGTGAACGGCAAGAAGGTCGGCGCCCAGGCGGAGTACGAGCTCCCCAACGGCAAGACGGCGACCGTCAAGATCCTCGACGCCAAGCCGTACACCGGCTGAGTCCGAGACACCGCAGACGGCGAAGCGGCCCGGAGCGCGATGCTCCGGGCCGCTTCCCGTGTCGTACGCCGGATCCGTGGGCCGAAAGGCCGTCCCGGGGCGGCTCAGGCCGCGGCCGACCGGTACTTGCGGACGGCCAGCGTCCGGAAGACCGCGATGATCAGCACGGACCAGATCACCGAGGCCACCACGGGGTGCTCCATCGGCCAGGCACCGGTCACCGAGTTCGGCACCCGGTCGCTGGTGTTGCCGAACAGCTCCCGGGCGGCGGCCACCGTCGCACTGAACGGGTTCCACTCCGCGACATGCTGCAGAAACGCCGGCATGCCGTTGACCGGCACGAACGCGTTCGAGATGAAGGTCAGCGGGAAGAGCCAGATCAGCCCGCCCGACGTGGCCGCCTCGGGCGTGCGCACCGTGAGGCCGATGAGCGCGCCGATCCAGGAGAAGGCGTAGCCGAGCAGGAGCAGCAGCGCGAAGCCGGCCAGCACTTCGGCGAGGCTCTCGTGGGTGCGCCAGCCGATAAGCAGCGCGACGATCGCCAGCACCACCAGCGTCAGCGCGGTCTGCACGAGGTCGGCGAGGGTCCGGCCGGTGAGCACCGCGCCCCGGGACATCGGCAGCGACCGGAACCGGTCGATGAGGCCCTTGTGCATGTCATCGGCGATACCCGCACCGGCCCCCGCCGTGGCGAAGGTGACCGTCTGCGCGAAGATCCCGGCCATCAGGAACTCGCGATACGCCTGGGCGTCGCCCACCGGGGCGCCGGGGATGTTGATGGAACCGCCGAAGACATAGGTGAACAGCACCACGAACATGATCGGCTGGATGAGCCCGAAGATCACCACTTCGGGGATGCGGATCATCCGGATCAGATTGCGCTTGGCGACCACCAGGGAGTCGCGTACGGAGCGGCTGAATCCGCCGCGTGGCTGCGGGGTCCGGACGGGGGCGCCGCCGGCCGCTTCGGTCACCGTGGTCACTTCACGCCCTCCTTGTCGGTCGTCGGGTCCGCGTCCACGGCATCGGCCGCCGCACCTGTCCCGTCCGGTCCGGCCTTCCTGCCCTTCTTCTGCCGCCCGACAGCACCGCCGCCCTCCTTGCCGCCGTCGGCGCCGTTGCCGTCCGCGGTCTCGGCGGCATGGCCGGTCAGCGAGATGAACACATCGTCGAGGGTCGGGCGGCGCAGCCCGATGTCATCTATCTCCACACCGCGGAGATCGAGTTCGCGGATGACCTCTGCGAGCAGCTTGGCGCCGCCCGTCACCGGGATCGTGAGCTTGCGGATGTGCGGATCGACGGTGCCCTCGCCCTTGCCGAAACCGCGCAGGACCTCGTCGGCGACGGTGAGGTGCTCGGGGGCGTGCACCACGACCTCGACGCGCTCGCCGCCGGTGCGCGCCTTGAGCTGGTCGGAGGTGCCGCGGGCGATGACCTTGCCATGGTCGACGACGCAGATGTCATGGGCGAGGCGGTCGGCCTCCTCCAGATACTGCGTGGTGAGCAGCAGGGTCGTACCGCCGGCGACCAGCTCCTGTATGACCTCCCACAGACCCTGGCGGTTACGGGGGTCCAGTCCGGTGGTCGGCTCGTCCATGAACATCACGGGCGGGCTGAAGACGAGTGCGGCCGCGAGGTCGAGCCGGCGGCGCATACCGCCGGAGTAGGTCTTGGCGGTGCGGTCCGCGGCATCGCCGAGATGGAAGCGTTCCAGCAGTTCAGCGGCTCGCCGCTTGGCGTCGCGCCCACTCATCTGGTAGAGCTGGCCGACCATTATCAGGTTCTCGCGGCCGGTCAAGTACTCGTCGACGGCGGCGAATTGGCCGGACAGGCCTATGGAGCGCCGCACTGTGTCGGGGTGTGCAAGAACATCGATCCCGGCGACCACCGCCTTGCCCCGGTCGGGCTGGAGGAGGGTCGTCAGGACCCGTACGGCGGTGGTCTTGCCGGCACCGTTGGGGCCGAGCATTCCGAGGACTGTTCCTTCGGGGACGTCGAGGTCGACGCCGTCCAGTGCCCTCACGTCGCCGAAGGTCTTCACCAGACCTTCGGCGTAAATGGCGCCTGGCATAGGGGTACTCCCATGACTTGGGTCAGTTCCAGGTCGAATATTACGGTTGGCGTTCTATGCCTGCTCTGTGGGCATTTGTCCGCAACGGAACGCCATGACGTACCGGCACCCCGCAGCCGCGATACTAGCGCGCAAACGCGATACATCGCGATAGATATTTCAGTTTTCCCGCGCACCGGTGGAGGGGAACGGACGCGCGCCGACGCGTGTGGGGCGCCACGGTATACCCGTGGCGCCCCATGGCCCCATCCCTTTTCCGCGCCTTTGGCGCAGGCCTCACTCGGCGACGACGTACCCCGCCTCGTGCAGCGCCGCGCGCAGTTCGTCGCAGTGCGCCGGCCCCTTGGTCTCCAGATGCAGCTCCACCTCGACCTCGGTCAGACCGAGCCGCGGATCCGTGCGCACATGGCCCACATCGAGGACGTTCGCATCGGCCACCGACAGCACCCCCAGCAGCGTCGCCAGCGCCCCCGGCCGGTCCGTCAGCCGCAGCCGCAGCGAGAGATAGCGCCCGCCGGCCGCCATACCGTGCCGCAGGATGCGCTGCATCAGCAGCGGATCGACATTGCCGCCGGACAGCACCGCGACCACCGGCCCCTCGAAGGACTCCGGATCGGCGAGCAGCGCCGCCACCGGGCTCGCCCCGGCCGGCTCCACCACCAGCTTCGCCCGCTCCAGGCACAGCAGCAGCGCACTGGAGAGCTGGTCCTCGGTGACCGTACGGACCTCGTCCACCAGCTCCTCGACCATCCCGAAGGTCACCTCGCCGGGCCGCCCGACCTTGATGCCGTCCGCCATCGTCGACAGCCCCTCGATCGCCACCGGACGCCCGGCCGCCAGCGACGGCGGATAGCAGGCCGCACCCGCCGCCTGCACCCCGACAACCTTCACATCCGGCCGCAGCGCCTTCACCGCGAGCGCGATCCCGGCCACCAGCCCGCCGCCGCCGACCCCGACGACGATGGTCCGTACCTCCGGGCACTGTTCGAGGATCTCCAGGCCGACCGTGCCCTGCCCGGCGATGATGTCGTGATGGTCGAAGGGGTGGATGAAGACCGCGCCGGTCTCGCGCGCGTGGTCCTGGGCGGCGGCCAGCGTCTCGTCCACCACATGGCCCTGCAGCCGCACCTCCGCCCCGTATTCACGGGTCGCGGCGACCTTCGGCAACGGGGCTCCGACCGGCATGAACACCGTTGAGCGCACCCCCAGCAGGGACGCCGCGAGCGCCACCCCCTGCGCATGGTTGCCCGCGCTCGCGGCCACCACACCGGCCGCCCGCTCCTGCGCCGAGAGCCCGGCGATCCGTACGTACGCGCCACGGATCTTGAAGGAGCCGGTGCGCTGGAGGTTCTCGCACTTGAGGTGCACGGGCGCGCCGACCAGCCCGGACAGATAGCGGCTGCCCTCCATCGCGGTGGCCCGGGAGACACCGGAGAGCATCTTGTGCGCCGCCCGGATGTCGTCAACCGTGATCGCGGCCATCGGCCCCTCGGCGGGAAGCGCGATGGGGGCACCGCCCTGCTCCTCAAGAGCTTGGGGGAGGTCGGTCCCGGGCGGCGTACGCGGCGTGTGGTCGGCCATATCGCCAGTCTTGCAGTTCGCCCACCGAGGAGCCTTTTCTGCCCGAATGGCGATCAGGTGCCGTGGTGCGGGCAGCTGCGCGGCCGTGCCCCGTACGGCCGCCCGGACGCTACGGACCGTTATCGGAATGGACAGCGCAGGTACGCTCCGCGCCGGGTCCGCGTACGCTGTCCCCCATCCATTCGCACATCCATCGAAGCGAGCTCCCGGCCATGCCCACCACTTCGGACATGACGACCCACACCGACCCCGCTCTCCTCGACGCGCTGCAGCACCAAGTGGCCGTCTTCGCCCGCCGCGCAGAACAGAGCCGGCTCGGCGGCGTCGGGCAGGCGCGCAACTCCATGGACCGCGCCGCGTATCTGCTGCTCAACCGCCTGGACCAGGAAGGCCCGATGGGCGTCAAGGCCCTGGCCGCCGGTATGGGCATCGACTCCTCGACGGTCACCCGGCAGGTCGCCCCCCTGGTCGACTCCGGTCTGGTCAGCCGCGCCACCCACCCCGAGGACGGTCGCGCCGTGGTGCTCCAGCTGTCCGAGCGCGGGCGCGCGCGGCTGGACGAGGTACGCACCTCGCGCCGTGCGCTGATGGCCCTGGTGACGGAGCAGTGGTCCGAGGAGGAGCGCACCGCCTTCACCACCCTCCTGACCCGCTTCAACGCCTCCCTCGCCGACATCACCGCGTCCTTGACGCCGGTCGGCCCGACGTCCTGACGCCTGCGCACCTCGCGTCCCGCCGGCTGCCCGCCGGCTCCGCCCCGCTGACTGCCCGGCCCGTCACCCCTCTTGACCGGCGGCCTGCCGCACTGCCGTGCCGTAGGAGCCGAGGAGGTCGGGTGTCCGGCATACGGGAAGCGCGGTGCGAGAGCGGCGGCCGGCGCAGGAGCGCCGCCACGCCCGGGAGTTCGAGCGGTTCGTGGCGGGCCGGCTGCTGCCTACCGCCACCCTGCTGACCGGCGAGCCCGCCTCCCGGCCCGCCCCGGCCGCCGAGGAGTTGGTGATCGGCCACAGGCGCGCACGGCGCCTCGGCCTGCTGCGCGCGCTCCTCCCACCGACGCCCCCCGCCCGGGCGGTCACGGCCCGGCCGTGGCACCCGCCGGCCCACACCACCCCTCGCACGGAGGGGTGGTGAACGACAGGTCCGGCGACCCCGTCCCGTCAGCCCAACGCCTGGGCGAGGTCGGCCAGCAGGTCGTCGACGGACTCGATGCCGACCGAGAGGCGCACCAGGTCGGCGGGGACCTCCAGCAGCGACCCGGCCGTCGAGGCGTGCGTCATCCGCCCCGGGTGCTCGATCAGCGACTCGACGCCGCCCAGCGACTCACCGAGAGTGAACAGCTTGGCCCGGTTGCAGACCTCCACCGCTTCCTGCTCGCCGCCCGCGACCCGGAACGACACCATGCCGCCGTAGGACCGCATCTGCTTGGTGGCCACCTCGTGGCCCGGGTGCTCGGCCAGCCCCGGGTAGTACACCTGGGTCACCTTGTTGTGGGAGCTCAGCAGCTCCGCGATCCGCTCCGCGTTGGCGCTGTGCCGGTCCATACGGACGGCGAGCGTCTTGATGCCGCGCATCACCAGCCAGGCGTCGAACGGTCCGGAGACCGCGCCCATCGCGTTCTGGTGGTAGGCGAGTTCCTCACCGAGGGTGTCGTCGTTGACGACCAGCGCGCCGCCGACCACGTCCGAGTGGCCGCCCATGTACTTGGTCGTGGAGTAGACCACCACGTCCGCACCGAGGGCGAGAGGCTGCTGCAGGTAGGGGCTGGCAAAGGTGTTGTCGACGACGAGCTTGACCCCGGCGTCCCGGGCGACCGCGGCGAGCGCCGAGATGTCGCTGATGCCGAGCAGCGGGTTGCTGGGCGTCTCCACCCAGATCGCCTTCGTACGGGGCCGCAGTGCGGCACGTACGGCCTGCGGGTCGGAGGTGTCGGCCACCGACCACTCCACGCCCCAGCGCTCGACGACCTTCGAGATGAGACGGAACGTACCGCCGTAGGCGTCATTGGGGATGACGACATGGTCGCCGGGGGTCAGCAGGGTGCGCAGCAGGCAGTCCTCGGCAGCGAGGCCGGAGGCGAAGGCGAGGCCGCGGCGGCCGCCATCCAGGGCGGCGAGGTTCTCTTCCAGTGCGGTACGGGTCGGGTTGGCGCTGCGGCTGTACTCGTAGCCGCCGCGGAGCCCACCCACGCCGTCCTGCTTGTACGTGGATACCTGGTAGATGGGAGGTACCACCGCACCGGTCGCCTCATCAGGCTCCTGACCTGCGTGGATGGCAAGGGTTTCAAAATGCTGGTGGCGCTCTTCGCGCTGTTCGCTCATGCCTGCCGAGGGTAGTCGTCCGCGCAACCGAACTTTCCGGAACTTTCTGGTTGGCTGGATAGTGGATACATACGAGGATCCGCACACTGGTTCCCGTAGTCCGCCCGCCCCACACCGCCCACCGCCCTCCGCCCACGTCTCCGCCCCGCCCGCTCCGCCCCCAGGCAGCCGTTACAAGAATTTCAGGTACAGGACACCGCTCATGGACGCTCTGCTGGTTCTCTTCGCCGCGCTCGCGCTCGGCGGCCTCGTCTTCCTGCCCTGGATGCGACGCCGACGGGCCGTGCAGCACACCCGGCAGGGCCTGGTGGTGGCCTCCGACCCGATGGCCGGCTACGGCTTCGTACCGCTGGAGGAGCTGGACGTCCGCCTGCCCGGTCCGGACCAGGAACTGGCCGACGCGCTCGCCGAGATGCGCCGGACACACGACTGGCGCCCGGCCGCCGAGCTGCTGAAGTCCACCGGCGACGACTGGGAGCGCCGCTGGCAGCGGGTGCAGACACTGGCCGGCGCCGCCGCCTTCGAGCTGGCCGCGGAGGAGGCGTCGGAGCAGCAGCGGCGCGGTACCGCCCCCGGGTACGGCGACGGCGGACGGACCGGCGGGATCTGGCTGCGCACCTGGCGCTCGGAGGCCCCCAAGGACCCCGGCGGCGCCCAGACGCACGCACAGTTCCTCGTCGTCCAGGCGCTGCGCGACCCGGGCTCCCAGGACTTCCGCATGATCCTGGAAGAGGCCCGGACGGTCTGCCGGGAAGCGGCGCTGCTGGCCCCCGGCAGCCCGGTCCCGTACATCACCGAGCTGGCGATCGCCCGCGGCCTGCACGACCGCCCCGCCGACTACGAGGAGCTCTGGACCAAGGTCGCCCAGCGCGCCCCGCAGCACATGGGCGCCCACCTCGCCGCGCTCCCCTACTGGTCGCAGAAGTGGCACGGCTCCCGCGAACAGGCCGAGGCGTTCGCCGAGCGCGCAGCGGCCGCCGCCCCCAAGGGGACGCTGCTCCCGGCCCTCCCCCTCTTCGCGGTCTACGAGCACCTCCCCGAGGCCAACATGGTCCGCAGCCTCTACCAGAGCGCCGTCGTCGAGCGCGCGATAGAGGGCGCCCACTTCGCGCTCCGCGAGGCGCCCGCCGACCACCCCATGGCACCGCACGTCCGCCATCTCCTGGTCTGGTTCCTCGTACGCGCCGAGCGCTACGCCGAGGCCATGGAACAGCTCCGCCTCGTCGACGGCCACGTGGGCGCCGTCCCCTGGTCCTACGGCCGCAGCCCCGCCGCCGAGTACGCCGCCTACCGCGCCCTGGCCATCGCCGGCTGGGAACAGCTCGGCGGCACCTCCGCGGGCTTTCCGCCACCCGGGAGCTGACCCCGGAGGTCAGACCCCGGAGGCCGGACCCGGAGGCCGGATCCCGGAGGCAGCTGGAGCCGGAATGCCTCCCGGCTCCCCGACGTTCCCGTCAATGCACGCCCATCAATGCACACCCATCAACGCGCACCCTCGGTCCGCTCGCCCGCTCGCCCGCTCGCCCTCCCAGGAGACTGATCCACATGCTGTTCTCCCGCTTCAAGAACCACCTCCCCACCCCGGAGGAGGCGCTCGAAGGCCGCCCCGAGCGGGCTTTCGCCGTCCCCGGCCGGCACACCGTCCTCGACAACCCGCTGCTCGGCCCGTACCCGGACGGCCTGGAGATCGCCGACTTCGGGCTGGGCTGCTTCTGGGGCGCCGAGCGGAAGTTCTGGCAGGCCGAGGGCGTCTGGACCACCCTCGTCGGCTACCAGGGCGGCCACACCCCGAACCCCACCTACGAAGAGGTCTGCAGCGGCCACACCGGCCACACCGAGGCCGTCCGCGTCGTCTACGACCCGGCAGTGGTCCCCTACACGTCCCTCCTGAAGCTCTTCTGGGAGTCCCACGACCCCACCCAGGGCTTCCGCCAGGGCAACGACGTCGGCACCCAGTACCGCTCCGCCATCTACACCCACTCCCCCGCCCAACAGCACTCCGCCGAAGCCTCCCGCGACGCCTACCGCCCCGTCCTCCACAACGCCGGCCACAACGACATCACCACCGAAATCCTCCCCGCCACGGGCCGCCCCTTCTACCCGGCGGAGGGCTATCACCAGCAGTACTTGGACAAAAACCCGGCGGGGTACTGCGGGATCGGGGGGACGGGGGTCTCTTGCCCGATCGGCGTGGCCAGGGCGGATGGCTGAGCAACTGTCGTCGCAAGCGACGATGACTCTGCGGGCGCTGCTGGCCGGCCCGGATCTAGTGAGCAGCGCCCTGCTGGCCCAGATTCCACACACGGGTGGTGGGAGGTGTGGCTGCGGCTGCGTGACGGTCGATCTGGACGTGGACCGTACGGCGGCGGCTCCTGCGCCGTCGCATGACAATCCGGCCGTTGATGCCTGGTACGACGCCCCGCACTCGGCCGGAGTCATCCGAGGGCGACTACCTCTCCCTCCTGGAGAGGTACTCAGTCTCCGACGAACCGATCACCGCATGGCCCGACTCCCGCTTCATCGAACGATGAGCAAGTGAGGCACGCACCAGCAGTACTTGGACAAGAACCTGGCGGGGTACTGCGGGATCGGGGAGACGGGGGTCAAGCTAAGTGCCCCGTCCGAAGGCGACTGGGGCTCGTGTCCGGCGGGGATCGGCCCATCGAGGACTGACCTTGGGAATCTCGGCCGGAACAGGGCGTACGGACTAACGCCCCGCTTGGCACGGATGACATAGCCAGGCAAATCCCGCAACCAGCACGCATCCGCCTACTTACGCCGCTTTCCGGCCAAGGAAGGGCAGCACCGTACAGACGGCGGGAGCAGACCCACCAAAATGCAGGCCATGGCAACCTCGGGGGCAGCAGGAAAAGGGCTAGGTGGTCTGGGCAAGTGGTGGGGGGTCCTAAGTGGCCTTCTGCTGATCGCCGCGTGGATCAACCATGCGGCAGGACCAGTCGTGGTGATCGTGCTTTCAGCAGTCACTACCGCGTGGTGCTTCTTCCGAGCCCCTGTTACGTGTGGTGCTCCGGTCCGAGGGCGCGATGACGGCTGCCGGAACAACGCTTCGGGGCTTCTCATGGGATGTCCGCAGGTCCGCCAGCACCGCTGGGAGAAGCTTAAAGGGTTGGTCCTCCGGCGCCAGCTACGCGCCTTCTGCTCAGGCCTGTTCTCGGACGGCAAGGCCATCATCGTCACGCTCGCAGGCGTAGGGAGCTTTGTCTCCGGCCTCGTCGCCCTTGTCCCAGGCGTCGTCATCCACTGACCGGCCGAGCCAATCACGGGGCAACACACCCCGTTAGGGACGAGCGTAAGCTGCCAGATGGGCATGGCTCCGGCCAGGGACTGACCTCGGAGTCGTCACCCCAGGTAGGGGCGCTCCTGACGCTCCAGGAAGTGTCGAATACGCAGCTCCTGCGTGTGGTGCATCGGGAGATCGCCAATCTCGTCGGAGTGGACGAAACGGAGCTCCGTCGACTCGTCCGAGATAGCGAGCCGCCCCCCGATGATGCGTGCCGTGAAGCACACGTTGAACTGCCGCCGTACCTCCCCGTCCGTGTAGGCGATCACGTGACGGGGATCGGTGTACGTCCCCACCAGCCCCGTGATCTCCACATCCAGCCCGGTCTCCTCCTTGACCTCCCGGACCGCGGTGCCGGGAAGGGAGTCGGTCATCTCCATGCCACCGCCGGGCAGGGCCCAGAGGTCGTTGTCCCGGCGCCGCTGGAGCAGGATGCGGCCCTCGTCGTCGGTCACCACTGCTGAAGCGGCAACGACGAGACTGTTGGGCTCGGGGGCATCGGGATCGTCGTAATACTCGGTACGCGACAGGGTTCACTCCTCGGGTACAGGCTTCGCCGTCGTCCAGACCGCGTCGAAGCTCTGGGCGTAGGTGTCGAAGATTCCACCATCCCCGTTGCGACGAAGGTGCCATACCGGTGCCCCATAGGCGTTCACGCCCCAGACATGGGCATTGGCCAGGAGCTGATCGTCCGCCCGGTAGATGGAGTTGTACAGCGTGGTTCCGTGGGTCCGGATCTCGACTCCGGGTACCCCGAGGAGCGGCCGGTAGTGCATGAGGGCCAGCCGGCAACGCGATTCGATGCCGTGCCCGAACCGTTCCTCCTCGCCGCGCTGCCGCACGTTCTCGCTCTCCGCATCACCCAACGCGATGCGTACAGAGCACCCTTCGGCGGCGCGCTCACGGAGCAGATCGTTCAGGCGGGGAAACCCCTCGTGCAGGAAGACCGCCGCATAGACGAGTACGTCGATGTTCTCGCGGGCCTCCGCCAGCATGTCCGTGAACGTGGATACGGGAACGTCCGCGCGCTGGTCGTACAACGCGACCAGCTCGGAGCTGACAGCGCGGGCAGAGCGTGCTTGCCTGAGCGCCGGCCAAAGTGCATGCACGTCTTCTCCTAACGTCTCAGCCGCCAGCAGGGCCGTCGCCCGTCGCGGGGTCCGGCCCAAGTTGGCCCATCGCTCCACGGACTTGGGGTCCACCTGAGCCCTGGCTGCGAGGGTGGCATGGGTCCACCCTCCGGCTGCCATGGCGGCTCGAAGCCTCTCGTTCGGCATCCGCAGTCTCTCCCTGGAAGTTGGGACGTTGCTAGGGGCGTTCTACCTCCTCCGGGACGTCCCGAAATGGGTTTTGGGCGAGGTTCCTACGTCCTGGGCGTCGCCGTGATCCTCCTTGCATGAGCGACAAGAAAGCCCCTGCGTTGGGCACTTTGACGCTGGACACCAGGAGCGGCCGAATCGGCCGGGTCATGGACTTCAGGTGGTCGCACGTACAACTACGTCCGCCCCAAGGTGGGATCGAATGGGACGCACGTCCAGAGGATCTACGTCCGATCGGGTCCTGTGAAGATCTGAGCTCACAAGTGGCAGAACTCAACGCTCACAGCAGGAGTGGGCTGTGACCAGGTCCGTCTTCCGCTATCTCAGATGGACGATGGAACCGGAGACCGCTCCGGAAGCCCCCGAGATGGTGCACGAGTTGGAGTGCATGTCCTGCGACGCCGCAGCAGACCCCTCGGAAGAATTCGAGACGGCACGCGACTGGGCCTTCTCACATACCGGCCAGCACCCCTCGCACCGCGGGTACCGCGAGACCGTCACACGTTTCTGGCGCATGACGCCAACGGACGGTGAGTGCCTGTGAAACAGCGATTATTCAGCGTTCTGATCGTTGCCTTCTGGGCGGCGATAGTCGTGCCGCTTGTCGTCATCAGCACCCCTGACAACGGCTGACCCAAGACATGTGAGACCGGACCACCCCTCGCCTGGACAGCATCCGGGGTGGTCCGGTCCGGAGCCCTCGCGGACCCCGGTGCCGATGGTACTGGGGCCGCAGTCATGCCCGTTGACCGGCGGGTGGCCTGCCCAGGTAATCAACTACTGCTCCTGGGAGTGACGTTCTGTGCAGCACGATCCGATGGATCCGAACTTCGACGGCGAGGCTCTGGAACCGGACGGCTGGATGTGGGTACGCGGAGTGGACTACGTGGCCGGCTGGCGGAGCGCGGTGGACGCTGCGACGGAGCTGAAGGGCGCGATGGATGAGGCGGGCATCGACACGACCGAGGTCCTGTCGGCGGCATCGACAACAACTGATGGTTCGGGAGTACTCCGACTGTCGCTTCCTGTGGAGGCTGCGCTAGCCCTGGCCAACGCAGCGCGAAAGCAAGCGCTCAGGTGGCGAAGGGCCGGAGCTTAGGCAATCGAAGCTACTGAAAGGGCTGTGCGCGCCGCCTTTACGACACCTGCTTTGAAATTCACCCAGCCGCCTGCCGAGGCCTGTGTGCCGTACGCCCCCGGGGCCACGGTGCACCGCTCGGGTCTCCCGGCGTCCGCCACTGTTGATGTCAGCCGGAGATGATCGACAACACCTCGGACGCCCCGAAGACTCCGAACACGCCAACGAGCGCGACACCGATCACAACCCCGACGCACACCAGCGCGACGACGATCACGAGCCAGGAACGGCCAACCGCCGCGTGATACTCAGCCTCGTCGTCCCAGTCCTGCACGAGCTCGTCAGCCATCTGACCTTCCATGCTCGTCCCAACTGCGGATTCGCTCGGCAGCTGACCGAAGTACAGCGACACGGGTGCCCGGGCTGATCCCAACAGCGAAGTGCGTTCCCGCTTGCGCCATTAGGCCCTGAAGGAGATCCATCACTCGCTCTTGCGCGTTCTGCTCCGTGGCAACAGAGGCAACGGCATCCCTGAACTCTGGTGCCTCACTGGCAGCAGCAAACCATGCCTGGAAAGTCTCCACCTCTTTGCTTGGCCGCTCCCCCCTAGTCGCGATCCAGCGGGCCATCTGCCGTGGGTCGGCCCAGTCAGGCGAGTCCTCATGGCATGGCCGGCAGAGTAGAAGCAGATTGTCGGCGGCATCTGAACCGCCGAGGCTTCGAGGCACTATGTGGGCTCGTTCTAGGCGGGCGCGACGCCAGCGAGCCCGAGGAGTCTTCTCCTCCCAGCGTTCGGAGAACCATCCGCATGCGAAGCAGCATGGTTCAACAAGAGACAGATGCGGAGCGAACTCATCGCGGTTCCGACCTTTCTCCCAAAACTGTGCAATCTCCCACTTGCTCGGCATGGACATGCCGCCCCCTCTGCGTTTCTCAGAGCAGCAAGAGCATGCCACTAGCCACTGACAACGGCACCCGCGGTCGTGGCGGACGCATTCGGACCGTTCCCGACCCACAGGCACGGCCCGAATACGTGCATGAACACCGCTTTAGGAGTTCGATCCGAGCGCGCTCTGACTGCGGTCAGCGACTGGTGCGACGGCCGGACAGGGGTGCTGGTGTACGCCTCCGCCTGGCGTCGTTGATGTCAGCTGTGGATGCCAGAAGCCTTCGGAGCCGTTGCGGTGTAGAGATCACGCATTTTGGGCGCGTGGGGTCGGCGGTTTGGCGAAGCGCTCTACGGCAGGCTGTTCTTGTCGGTTTCGGGAAGCGCGATGGTCTCGCCATAGTCGGTCCAGTTGTAGACCCACTGTTTCCTCACGACCACCTGTGCGGCCCACGGAACTAGCGTTTCCGCGAGGCCGATGACGCGATCCGCGATTGTATCCAACGCACGCTGAACGCTTGCGTCGCGGACGTTGGACCGCAGCCCTCGCGGGATCTGAAACTCAAAACTGATCCGCAGGGAACGAGGCGTCCCTTTGGGGTCCTCGGTAACCACTCTTACCCCCTCGTTAGGCGATTCCTGTAAGCCCATGAGAGTACTCAACTATCGGCGACAGTGAATGTTCTCACCGAGATTGATGCTTCCCGCTCAGATGTGGACCTCTTCGAAGGACGCCGAATGTGGCTCTGAACTGCTCAATTCCTTGACGATGCGGCGTCATCTCGCGCCCAACGCTAGCGCTCCCTCACGAGATGACTTGGCCCGATGAGGAGCCTTCAGAGCACTCGACGCTCGCTGGTACGAAAGCGAAAGCACCCATTGGCCAATCCCATTGATCGCTGCATCTGGGATGGCTGTGGCACAGACCTCAGCCGGCGACAGTCAGCCACGATGGCGGGTGCGCCGACCCTTCAGGCGCGCGTGCGCCACGGGAGCCACCACCGGCCTGGGGCAGGGCGCTGCCTCGGGCTAATTGCCTCGCACCTGCTGCAACGGTCTGAAGGCACGGGTGGCCGTGCGCGTACCGTCGGTCTGAACCATGAGGGTGGGAGTCTGTGTTGTACGCACACGAAGTGGTCCTGAACGAACTCGCACAGGGGCTCAGACCGGTGGCCGAGGGCGTCGAGTGGTTCGAGGGGCTCTCAGAGGATGACCAACGCAAGGTCTTGCACGCGCTGGCGCTGTTCTGCGGGCAGGCCCGCGCCTGCGAGGAGGACGTGCCGGAGAGCATCGCGCTTTCCGGCATCCGACCCACTCACACGCCGGCGGTGATGCTCACGAAGTGGCGCTTCGGAATGGAAGCACTTCCGGCCTACGAACTCACCAAGTCCTTCCGCCTGCTCGTCGCCCTCTTCAGCATCGCGGACACCCGCAGACGGACGCTGTACTGCGCTGGGGGATGTGGTCACGCGTGGCACAACCTGCCGGATCCGCCACGGGAAGCAACCTGAGATGACTTCTTGCCCTGGGGTTTGCCGGGGATCTTGGTGAGCTGGGTTTTCCCTGTTCAGGAGCGGTGAGACTGCGCGCCTAGTGGTCGTTGCTGGTCGCCCTTGGCTACTGTCGACACCCTCGGACGGCCCAGAGACGGCCCAGCTTTGCGGAGCGCGCTGCGTTCTCTACGCAGTCAACTGCCTTGGCCCTTCCGAGGCGAACTGATCGACCAGCAGGAAGGCTCGACCCAGCTCATTCAGCGTCAGCTCCAGCCGGTAGAAGTCGACCTCGCCGGAGGGGTTCATGTATGGGTGCAAGGCACCCCAATCATCACGGTCGTACGGATAATCACTGTAGTCGGCGTTATCGTAGGTTTCGGCGTGCTGGCCTACATTTGCCCAAGCGAACATCTTCGGAACTACTTCGACGTAGCTGGACAGCCCTAGAAACACATTCCAGCTGACAAGTTGCTCAGGATCGTTACCGTCTTCGTTGTCTACACCCAGGGCAATTGCGCCTCGGCCCGAAGTCTTGTTGACCCATTCCTCGATGTCGATCACTAGTCGCATGCCCTCGACCAACATCCTCATCCACGGTCGTGCAAGCTGTAGTTCGCGAATGCGGAGCGTGTAGGGGTCACCCTCGGCGGCCTGGCTGAGTGCAGCCCTGGCGCTCTTGTCGAGGACTTGGGCCTCAGGAACCAGCAATTTCCAGCTCCCACGACGAGTTTCGATGAGTGTCTCGCGGTTGACTAACTGCCAGTAGCAGCACTCCTCCTCTGGGTGGTAAAGCACTACCGCGACAGGCAATGAGTGATTTATCCAATATTGTACGTGTTCAGCATCTGGCCGGAACCACCAACCGCCTGGCCCTTGTTCGCTGAACCAGCTGGAGCCGCTCTTGATCTGCAAGGCAAGCAGTCGGCCTCTGACCAGCTCTGCGTCAACGACTTCGACATGCGCGTCGATGCCGTAGTCCTCTGTTGGCTGCTCACGGAACAGCCAACCCAGCCCGACCTCGACTGCGAGCTGTGTCTGCGTCACGCCAATGCTGGCTACTTTGGCGGACGGCTTGCGATGCATCATGTGTCCATCCTGGCCTGCGAGTCCGACTGGAGCTACTGCCGATGAAGACCAGCTGGGCGCGCGCCCTGCTCAGACCCGTCCCGCGCGCCCGTTGACGCTCAAGGCAGCCAACTGCTCGATGGCCAAGCCATGTTGTGAGCATCATGTGCGGGTCAAGACCCGTCGGCCTTCGCCCTCCCGCTCAGATTGATTCCGTGCGGGCGGCTGAGCAAATCAGCGCCCCCGGTGCCTGAGCTTCAACCGGCCGTAGCCCATGGCCCCGGAGATCCGGATGTGCGGGCCGCCCGTGCCGCTGCGTCGACGGGCCTTGTAGACCGGCTGCTTCCACTCTGCGCTCAGTTCCTCGTAGTCCACTGTCGCATCGCGCGGAAGGACGATCCGGGCCCGGCCATACTCAAGCCGCAATTCGATATCGATCACCGGGTGTTCGATGATGGCCTGGGACAAGTCCAGCTCTACCTTGCCGAACTCGGACTCGATCTTGAAGGCGCGGGGCACCCGCCACCCACCGCCCCGCTGGATCCGTCCGCCGCGGGCCTCTATCTCGACGGTCGGACCCGTGTCCTTGTCGGGCAGCGAATCCAGGACCGGCACCAAATCGCCGTGCGTCTTGGCGGTGAGCGCCGCCTGCAGACGCTCGTCCATCTCTTCCTGGTTGACGTACCCCTGGGCGAATGCCTCCTGGAGACGTTCGATGGCTGTGTCGCGATCGTCATCAGAGATCCGCGACGACATGTCTTGAGGCATGGAGGACGTCATCCCATTCTCCTAGCAGTGACAGCAGCGGTACAGCGGTACGGCACTGACCGGTGACGATAGTCGTACGCAACTGTTGGCGTGACTCAGATGCACGCTTCCAAGTCCGTTGGCGCGCGGCGGGGTTGTGCGCGAGGGCGTGTGTGCCTGCGTTCGTGAGCGGCGTCAGGAAAGTGGTTGCACGAGACGTTTCGTCTCGTTTACTGTGGGGTCATGACGACTCCGGAACGCACAAAACGTGCCCATATCGCCATGTTCTCCATCGCTGCCCACGGGCACGTGAATCCGAGTCTCGAAGTGATCCGTGAGCTCGTTGCGCGTGGGCACCGTGTCACGTACGCGATTCCGCACCTCTTCGAGGAGAAGGTCGCCGAGACGGGCGCCGAGCCGGTGCTGTACCGCACGACGCTGCCGTCGCCCGACGACGACCCGTCGGCGTGGGGAACCACGCTGCTCGACAACGTCGAGCCGTTTCTCGACGACGCGATCCAGGTGCTGCCGCAGCTCATCGAGGCCTATCGAGGGGATGAGCCGGATCTTGTGCTGCATGACATCACCTCGTATCCGGCGCGCGTCCTGGCCCACCGGTGGGGCGTGCCCGCGGTTTCCCTCTCGCCGAACCTCGTCGCGTGGGAGGGGTACGAGGAGGAGGTCGCCGAGCCGATGTGGGCGGAGCCCAGGGCGACCGAGCGCGGCAGGGCGTACTACGCGAAGTTCACCAACTGGCTTACGGAGAATGGGATCAGCCGGCATCCTGACCCGTTCGTCGGTCGCCCCGCGCGGTCGATCGTGCTCATCCCGAAGGCGCTGCAGCCGAATGCCGACAAGGTCGACGAGAAGGTGCACTCCTTTGTCGGCGCCTGCCAAGGGGACCGCGCCGCGCAGGGGGACTGGGAGCGGCCCGCGGACGCCGAGCGGGTGCTGCTGGTCTCGCTCGGCTCGTCCTTCACCAAGGAGCCCGGTTTCTACCGTGAGTGCGTCAAGGCGTTCGGTGACCTGCCGGGCTGGCATGTCGTGCTCCAGGTGGGCAAACATGTCACTGCCGAGGAGCTCGGGGATGTTCCGGGGAACGTTGAAGTTCGGCAATGGGTACCGCAGTTGGCGATTCTGAAGAAGGCCGATGCCTTCATCACGCACGCCGGCGCGGGTGGCAGCCAGGAGGGGCTGGCCACCGCCACGCCCATGGTGGCCGTCCCGCAGGCCGTCGACCAGTTCGGCAACGCGGACATGCTCGAGGGGCTCGGCGTGGCGCGCCACGTACCGATGGAGCAGGCGGACGCCGCCACCCTTCGCGCGGCGGTGCTCGCGCTCGTCGACGACCCGGAGGTGAGGCGCCGTCTCGCGGCCATCCAGGGGGAGATGGCCACCGAGGGCGGAACCCGACGGGCCGTCGACCTCATCGAGGCCGAACTGCCCGCTGCTGAGTGACGGCGCCGGCCGCCGCGCAGCTGGGCGAGTACCCGGCGGGGGCTACGGGGGCTGCTGGGTCCCCACCAGCCCCCGTGATCTCCACATCACATCCGGATTTCCGCAGCGCATCCGGATTTCCGCAGCGCATCTGATTCGGGCGTGTCGGGTGAATCGAAGGTTTAGCATCCCCTGGAGATCACACGCTGGGGGCACTGTCGTGGACGAGGCTGAACTGCGGTATCTGCGCCGCTGCGTGGAGCTGGCCACCGAGGCTCTGGAAGCGGGCGACGAACCGTTCGGGTCCGTGCTCGTCGCCGCGGACGGAGCCGTCCTCGCCGAGGACCACAACCGGGTGGCCTCGGGCGACCGGACCCGCCACCCGGAGTTCGAGCTGGCGCGCTGGGCCGCGGCGAACATGTCCCCCGAGGAACGGGCGGCGGCGACCGTCTACACCTCCGGCGAGCACTGCCCGATGTGCGCCGCCGCGCACGGCTGGGTCGGGCTGGGGCGCATCGTGTACGTGAGCTCTTCCGAGCAACTGGCGGCCTGGCTGGCCGAGCTGGGGGTTCCCGCCCCTCCCGTGCGCACCCTCCCGATCAGGGAAATCGTTCCCGACCTCGTGGTGGAGGGCCCGGTCCCCGGCCTCGCGGAGCAGGTACGCGACCTGCATCGCCGCTTGCACCGCGCATCTGACCCGCCACGGCCTCATCAAGGGCCGTCGGCTGCATCGCCGATGCATCGCCGATGCATCCTCGTGCGGCGGGCTTCTCCGCCCCCTGACCCGTTCATCCGCTCTCGTGACGGGTGTGTGCCGGGCGATGCCGGGGTGGCAGCCGCCGGCGGTCTGCACCGATGGCCCGGCAGGACGAGCTGTACTGCCTAGCCGCGCTGTTCACGTCCACGTCCACGTTCACGTTCGACATAGACCACCAGCGTCTGTTCCCGCTGTTCGGCCAGGTGGAAGGCGGTGTAGGCGTACTCGACCGGGCCGCGTTGCGGGTGGCGCAGGCGTTTGTGTCCGCTGTGCCGGGCCTGGACCTCGTACTGGTGCCACCACGTCCGCGCTTCCGGGCTGTGCTCGTTCAACTCGTCGATCAGGCGGGTGTATCGCGGGTCGGTGGGGTGGCGTCCGGACTGGGTCCGGAGGCGGGCGAGGAGAGCGCGGGCCTCGGGTTCCCAGTCGACGACGACATCGCGGGCCACCGGTTCGAGGAACACCCAGCGGAGGAAGTTGGGCGGGCGCTTCGTCTCGTTGTCGATGAGGCGGGGGAAGAGTGCTTCGGCCGCCCGGTTGTGACTGAGTACGTCGTAGTTGCCGCCGATGATGTACGCAGGGTTCGGCTGGAGCAGCAGCGGTACGGCTGCCGCCTCGGGCGTGAGCGGCTCGCGTTCCTCGGGTTCGTCCGCGGTCGTGTGGCCGGCGAGCTGGAGGAGATGGGCGCGCTCGTGCCGGTCGAGCCGCAGCGCCTCGGCCAGGGCGGTCAGCACCTGTTCGGAGGCGCGGATCTCCCGCCCTTGCTCCAGGTACGTGTACCAGGTGGCGCTGATCCCGGCCAGCAGTGCCAATTCCTCCCGGCACAGGCCCGGTGTGCGACGGCGGGCGGTCTGCGGGAGGCCGACCTCGGCCGGGGTGAGGCGCGCCCTCCGGCTGCGCAGGAAGGCACCCAGCTGACGGCGTTGGTCCGGCTGCAGTGACATGGGCAGTGGCATGGCACCTTCAGTTCCAGAATAAGTGGATTCTGGATACCAGGTTAAGGCTCCCGGAGACTCCTACGTGAGAGCAGGGGCCAACGCCTCGGTGACCTTGCCGGCGGCCTCACACGGTCATGGCGATGCCCGGCCGTGCGGGGTGCAGCGGCTTCGACGCCGGTCCACGGGTCGACGAGCCGGCGAGCCGCTGGCCCCGGGGCGAGCCGACGAGCCGCTGGCCCCGGGCCTCAGCCCCTCGTGCCGAGAAGGAAAGGAAGTCGGTCCTCATGTCCGGAATCGAAGGGAAAGTGGTGGCGATTACGGGAGCCAGCAGCGGTATTGGCGAGGCGGCTGCGCTGCTGCTCGCCGAGCGCGGTGCGCGGCTGGTTCTCGGTGCGCGGCGGGCCGAGCGGCTGGCGGCGCTGGTGGCCCGGATCGAGGAGGCGGGTGGCGTCGCCGTGCAGATCCGCACCGATGTGACGCGGCGGGAGGACCTGCACGCCCTGGTCGCGCTGGCCGGTGAGCGCTTCGGCCGGCTCGACGTGCTGGTCAGCAACGCCGGGGTCGGCACGATCTCGCCGCTCGATGATCTGCGCGTCGAGGAGTGGGACCACATGGTGGATGTCAATGTGAAGGGTGTGCTGCACGGTGTCGCCGCCGCGCTGCCGGTGTTCCGTGCGCAGGGCGCCGGGCACTTCGTCACCACCGCCTCGACGGCCGCCTTTCGCGTCGTGCCCAGCATGGCGGTGTACGCGGGTACCAAGTTCGCGGTCCGGGCGATCTGTGAAGGGTTGCGTCAGGAGGCCGGGGATTCCCTGCGGGTGACCACCGTTTCGCCCGGCGTGATCGCCACCGGCTTTGCCGAGGCGTCCAGCAACAGCCGGGTCAGGGCGGAGATCACGAAGATGCGCGACCTCGCCATACCGCCCGATGCGATTGCCCGCGCCATCGCGTTCGCCATCGAACAGCCCGCCACGGTGGACGTGAACGAGATCGTCGTACGGCCCACTGCCCAGAGGTGACCCCTGCCCTCCCCTTCCGCTCCCCCGGTATCCTGCTCCGCTCTGCCCGACGCCGGCCGTCTCACTCCGCATGGCGGTCCGGGCATGCTTCCCGGTCCGCGCACGCGGCCGCGGTGGCCTGGGCGAACGCTTCCGGATTGTCCAGCATGATGTTGTGCCCGCAGTCCGGGATCGCCACCACGGCCACCCCCGCCGCGGCGAGCGCGTCGGCACCCGGGAGTGGGCCGTCGGCTTCGGGCAGCAGATAGGTACGGGGAATTTCCAGGTCCAGCAGGAGTTCGCGCATGGTGGGGACGCTGCCGCGGATGAGGTGCACCGCGCTGCGGTGCAGGGCCTCACGGCCGGCCAGGCGCATGGTGGCCCACCAGTGCGGACCGACCCGGTCCCGGACTTCTTCCCAGCCGCCCTCCAGGAACGCCTGCTCGGAGTAGGCGGCGATGCCGCTGCTGCCGCCGGAGCCGGGCCGGCGCGGGAGCGGGTCGAGGTTGGCGTCGATCAGGACCAGGCGGGAGACCAGGTGCGGGTGCCTGGCGGCCAGGACGATGGCCACCGAGCCGCCCATGCTGTGCGCGATCAGCTCAGCGCCGGTGACGCCCGCGGAGGTCAGGGCGTTCGCGAGTGCGTCGGCGTGCGAGTCGAGGGTGTAGTCGAAGCCCGTCGGGCGGTCGCTGAGGCCGTGACCGAGCAAGTCGATCAGGAGTGAGCGGGGGCCGGCCAGCATGGGGTGGACCGCGATCTCCGCGAAGTAGGCGGGTGATGTGGCGCCCAGGCCATGGACGTAGACGCGGGGAGGCTCCTGACCCGGCAGCTCCACCCAGCGGATCCGGTCACCCCCGGGCGTCACGACGGCGTTGCGCACAGTCTTCTCCCCCTGCGGTCAAGGTCGTTGGAGAGATGAGGGTAGCCACCGGAACTCGGCCACGGCACCCCGTTCCCCTCGTCAGGGCGGGTGTCCGGCAGGCACGTCCCGTCGCCCCGTTCGCAGGCCCTGGCGGTGCCGAGCCATGACTCGGCACCCGACGCCGTTTTCGACCGCCTTCTCGGCCGCATGCTCAACGGGCTCACCGCGGCGGTGTGACCGCCGCGGCGTCCAGGACCCCGGCGGTCAGTGGGCCGGCCGGGGCGGGGTCGCGCCCGGCTTGGGGCCGTAGGCGGTCAGAAAGCGGTCGCGGAAGGTGTCCATACGCCAGACCGGGGTCTTCGGGCCGGGCTTCAGGCCCTTCTGCCAGCCCCAGCCGGAGATCCGGTCCAGTACGGCGGGGTCGTGGGCGACGAGCGCGACCGGCACGTCCCGGCTCGCGTTCTCGCCGGTGACGGTCGGGACGGGCTGGTGGTCGCCCAGGAAGACGAGCACGGTGTTCTTGTTGCCGTACTTCTCCATGTACGAGATGAGGCTGTGCAGCGAGTACTCGATGGCGCGGCGGTACTCGGTGCGCACCTGCGCGGGGTCCTTCCACACCTCCTTGGGGTCCTTACCCGCCTTCTGGATGCCGTGGTAGACCGAGCCGTCGCCCAGTTCGTCCCAGCCGATCATCTTGGGGATGGGCGCCCAGGGGTTGTGGCTGGAGACGAGGATGATCTCCGACATCAGCGGCTTGCCGTGGCGCTTGCCGTGCTCCAGGCGTTCAAAGGCCGACAGACTGTATTGGTCGGGCACCCGCGACCAGCTGAACTGCGGGCCCTTGTAGCCGAGATGGTGGGTGTCGTAGACGTGGTCGAGGCCGTAGAACTTGCCCTCCGGCCAGGAGCGGGTGACGCCCGGCATGATGCCGGACGTCCGCCAGGCGCCGGAGCGCTTGAAGGCGTCGGTGAGGGGCATGCGGTCGCTGGAGGTGACGGTGCGGTAGCGCTGCTGGTTATTGATCCACAGGCCGGACATGAAGGTGGAGTGGGCCAGCCAGCTGCCGCCGCCCGCCGTCGGTGAGGTGAGCCAGGCGCTCCGGGAGGCGAACCCGGCCTTGTGCAGCCGCTTGGTCCCGTCCTTGAGCACCGCGTCGATCTGCGACGCCATCGCCGGGTCCGCGATCGCACTGCGGCCGTAGCTCTCGATGAAGGTGAAGATGACGTCCTTGCCGCGCAGCCCGGTCAGGAGCTGGTCGGGCGGGGTGTCACGGAAGGCGTCGACATTCGCCTGCTTGGCGAACACCCGCTGGTCGGCCAGGCTCGCCCGCAGCCGCTGGGCGCTGTCCTGGACGAGGTCGGCGGTGTTCGTGGAAGCGACCGGCACACCGGCGAGCTGTACGCCGAGCGCCGCGCAGGTGATCCAGACGGTCCCGAGCACGAGGGTGGTACGGGTCGCCACGGCGCTGTGCCGGACCATGAGGCGGCTGAGCCGGACGACCGCCAGCGTCATGAGGACGAGCAGGCCGAGCACGAGGACCACGACGCCGATCACCGCGGCGGTCGCGCCCGCCTGGCCTATCGAGTCCCTGAGGAACGACTCGGCGTCGTCGAACAGGATCCAGTCCAGCACCGGGTCGAAGGGCCGCGCGAGCACCGAGTAGAAGCCCATGTCGAGGCAGTTCAGCAGGGTCCGCAGGCCGAGCCCCACCCCGGCGACGACGGCCGCCACCCGCCGCGCCTTCGGCGGCAGGAGCAGCAGCAGGGCCGCCCCGAAGATCCCCTCCACCGGGATGCGCAGGAACTCACCGGGCGTGAGGCGGCTGAGCTGGTTCGGCAGCAGGAGCGCGACGAGCACGAGTACGGCGGCCGCGACCGTCACCGCCGACGCCACGGTCCGCGCCACGGCCGGGTACCGGTTCCGCCAGCCGGCGCGCACGACGTCTTCGTCCGGGGCGGCGTCACTGGTGGAGCCCGCGGCGGCGGCGCTGAGGGAGCCGGTCGTCGCATCGGTGTCGGTGTCGGCGCCGGTGTCGTCCGCGGTGTCGGTGTCGGTGTCGGCGCCGGTGTCGGCCGCGATGTCGCCGCCGGTGTCGTCCGGCGTCCGCTCCGGAGGGCTGTCCGGCGGCAGGTCGTCCGTCGTGGTTGCCTTCTTCTTGTTCGGCGGCTGGCGAAAGCGCGTGGAGTGCGGCAACCCGAAGGTCCTTCCGTGCGAGGCGCGGTGGTGGCACGGCGGACCGGAACCAGGGATTCGGCCGCCGTTATCTGTACGTCCGGCCGACGGCTTCGCGTTCAATCATCAAGGTCCCGCTTGGGTGATGGGTCACCACCCGCCCTACAGTCGCCTGTCATGGAGTGGATCGAGCGGGTGGGAAATCTGCGTCAATGGACGCAGAACGGGACACGGGCACCGCACAAACCCCTTTTGCTGCTCTATGCGTTGGGGCGGTTCCAGCGGCAGCCCGACCGCTCGATGCGCTACTCGGACATCGAGCGTGACCTGCAGGAACTGCTGCAGGACTACGGTCCAGCGAACCGGACGTCGCCCGCGTACCCGTTCCACCATCTCGTCAGTGACGGTGTCTGGGAGGTACGTACCGACGCCGGGGAGCCGAGTCCGGGCACGGGGGTCCGGGTGTTGCGGGAGAGCGGGGCGCGGGGGCAGCTGGTTCCGGGGCTGCGGGCCGCGCTGTCCACGGAACCGGCGCTGCTCGGGCAGTTGGCGCAGCTGCTGCTGGACAGCCACTTTCCGCCGTCGATCCATTCGGACATCGCCGCCGCCGTCGGACTCGACCTCGATCCGGCGGAGGTGGCACCGCGCACCGCCGGCCCGGCGCCCGAGCGGCGGCGCGCGGCCGAGCTGCGCCGACAGGTGCTGGTGGCCTACGAGTACCGCTGTGCCTTCTGCGGGTTCGACGGGTCGATCGGCCGGGTGCCGGTCGGCCTGGAAGCCGCACATGTCCAGTGGTGGGCCTTCCAGGGGCCGGACGAACTAGCCAACTGCCTGTGCCTGTGCTCGCTGCACCACAAGCTGTTCGACCGGGGTGTGCTCGGCCTGGACTCCGGTCGGCGGATCGCCGTCTCCCAGGAGTTCGTGGCCCACGGCGCCGCGGCGCGTACGCAGGTGCTCGCCCTCGCCGGACAGGCGCTCATCGGGCCGCAACGGGGAAGTGCCCGGGTTGCCCCCGAGCACGTCCGCTGGCATACGGCGCAGGTGTTCCGCGGTGAGGCGCGCCTGGCCGAGCGGGCCTGACCGGAACGGTGCGGGCCGGGCCGGGCGGCGCGCCCTGGTCGTCAGACCGCGGCCGGCTGTTCTTCCGTGCGGGCCGGTTCGGCGGGCGTGAGGCGAATGCGGCGGCGCTTGGCGACCAGTACCGCGGTGCGGGTGAGAACCATGGCAAGGGACATGAAGACAAAGGCATTTGCATAAACGTCCGGACCGCTGAGCTCATTTTCGATGCTGAAGCGGATCAGGCCCTCGGCGAACCAGTGCTCGGCGCCATAGGCGAAAAGGACGCGGGCGCTGGAGATGACGATCCAGACGAGGGCGTATCCGAATCCGCCGGTGGTGTAGATCTGGCCGTCGGTGCCGCGGTGGGCGGGGAGCAGGGCGCCGGCGACCAGTCCGCAGATCACGCCCACTCCGACGCCGATGAGCTGGAACGACAGGGCGTTGCCCGCGGTCGGGAGCGAGTGGACGAAGACCGCGATAATGATGGCGATCGCGATCACGGAGCGCAGCATGCGCATATTGGTGACTCGGCGGCGGCCCAGGTCGGTCGCCAGAATGATGGTGAGAATGGACGCGCCGGCAATCAGCGCGAGGACGAACTGACTCAGGTGACTCATGGAAATCCGGGGCCTTTCCGCAATGCTGCGAGGTCTGTTGCTCCGGCGGTCTCTGCGTTGTTCGCCCACCGCCGTCAACGACGTTATGGCGGCGGGTGGTTGTGGGGGTACGACCGGCCGGTGGATTCGGCTGTCCACCGGTCGGTGGACAGCGCCGCGGGAGGCGTAAGGGGAGGGTGATAGGACTGTGAGGCGGTGGCACGGCGGCACCTTGCGCCCCTGTGGGGGCCGTTCGGATTCAGGGGGACACGGTGACGCGTGAGGCGCGGCGCGCACCCGAGGCTCGGGTGCGTTGGTTCGGGCTGTGGGACAGCTACTTCGTGATCTGCTATCTGGTCACCACGGGGCTGGTGTTCACCTCCGCCGTGCCGCAGACCGCGCGGCTGATCGCCATCGGCGCACTGACGCTGATCGTGCCCTGGTACGCGGGAATCGGGCGGCCGTTGATGCTCCGCCATGAGAGCGACCGGCGCAACGGTGTCTTCGCCGGCGGCCTCTTCGTGCTGTTCGGGCTCGCCACCGCGGTCGATCTGACGAGTGCGTTCGCCCTGTTCGCGATCGTCCCGATGCTGATGATGAGCCTGGCGGCCCGGCCGGCCGTCGTGGCCGGTGTGCTGGGCAATCTCCTCCCCGTGACGATGCTGTGGCTGCAGGGCGGCGCCACGGCCCCGCTCATGCTGTTCGTGCTGCTGGCGTCGCTGCTGGGGATCGCCCTGTCCGTGCTCCTCGGGCTGTGGATCAAGCGGGTGGTACGGCAGAACAGGGAGCACGCCGAACTGATCGAGGAGCTGCGGCGCAACCGTGAGCAGGTGGCCCGGCTGTCGCACCAGGCCGGGATCTCCGCCGAGCGCGAGCGGCTCGCGCGGGAGATCCACGACACCCTGGCGCAGAGCCTGACCAGCATCATCAGCCTGGTGCAGGCCGCCGAAGCGGAGGTGGAGGGCGCCCCCGCCGTCGCCCGGAAACACCTTGCGCTGGTCGGGCGGATGGCCACGGAGAGCCTGGCGGAGGCCCGTGCCTTCGTCGCCGACCGGACACCCGCTTCGCTGCAGGAGAGTTCCCTGGCGCAGGCGCTGCGGCGGCAGGCGGACGGGCTGGCCGCGCAGACCGGGCTGCTGGCGCGGTTCGCCGTGGAGGGGGACGAGTGTCCGCTGCCGATGGCCGTCAATGTCGTCCTGCTGCGGGCCGCGCAGGAGGCCGGCACCAATGTGCGCAAGCACGCCGACGCCCGTGCGGTGGACCTGGTGCTGCGGTACGGCGAGGGCCAGGTCGGGCTGCGGGTCACCGATGACGGCAAGGGGTTCGACGCGTCGGAGGCGGAGCGCGGGGCGGCGGAGGCCGGTGCGGACGGGGGCGGCAGTGGGGACGAGGACAGTGGCTTCGGGCTGCGCGGAATGGCGGCCCGGGTGGCGGAGATCGGTGGTGTGATGAGCGTGGTGAGCGGGCGGGGAGCGGGCACCGCCGTCGAGGTGAAGGTGCCCTTGGACGGGGCGGCGGGACGGCCGGCCGGGCCGTCGGCGCCGCGGTCCGAAACGGCGAAGCAGCTTACGGAGGCGGCGGATGGCGGAGGCGGAGGATGACGGACGTGGAGAACGCGGCGGCGGTGCGGGTGCTGCTCGCGGACGATCATCCCGTCGTCCGCGAGGGCCTGTGCGCCATGCTCGAATCCGACCCGGGCATCGAGGTCGTGGGGCAGGCGGGCTCCGGTGAGGAGGCCGCGGCGCTGACGGAACGGCTGGCGCCGGACCTCGTACTGCTCGATCTGCGGATGGGGGCGATGGACGGGGTCGCCGCCACCGGACACATCCTGCGGCGGTCGCCACACACCAAGGTCGTCATCGTCACCACCTACGAGGACGACTCCGACATCCTGCGCGCCGTGGAGGCGGGCGCGGCCGGCTATCTCCTCAAGGGCAGTTCCCGGGCCGAGCTGATCGACGCCGTGCACGGTGCGGCGCGGGGGGCGACCGTGCTGACGCCTTCGCTGGCCCCCAAGCTGTTCCGGGCGCGGGCGGTGGAGGCGCCGCTGCTGTCCGGCCGGGAGTGCGAGGTGCTGCGGCTGGTCAGCCAGGGCCTGACCAATGCCGAGATCGGCCGGCAGCTGTTCATCGGTGAGGCGACGGTCAAGACCCATCTCCTGCGTGCGTTCAAGAAGCTGGAGGTGTCGGACCGGACCGCGGCCGTGATCACGGCGCTGGAGCGCGGCTTGCTGGCGTAGCCCCGGCACCGGGGCGGACGGTGCCGCGCGCTCACGGGCGGACGGCGCGGAAGCGGAAGTAGTCGTGTCTCAGGCTGATGTCGGGGGTGCGGAAACCGGCCGCGCGCAGCCGGTCCGGGAGCGTCCCGGGCGGCACCGGGACGTAGGTGTCCCACAGATGGATGAGGCGGAAGCCGCGGCTGGCCCGGCCGTCGCAGCCCGCGAAGATGCCGCCCGGCCGGAGCACCCGGAACGCCTCCGCGAAGAGCTGGTCCTGCTGCCGCGGCGACGGCACATGGTGCAGCATCGTGAAGCAGACGACGGCGTCGAAGCGGCCGTCCGGCAGCGGCATCGCACAGCCGTCGCCCTGCACGACCTCGATCCGGTCGCCGTACTCCGCACGCAGTCGCTCCGCCGACCCCCCGTCGACTTCGAGGACGCTCAGCCGGCCGCCGGCCCGGCGCTCCAGCACCCGCGTCGTGGCACCGTAACCGGGCCCGATCTCCAGGGTTTCGGCGCCCAGTTGTACGTCTTCGAGGGCCCAGGGCAGCAGGTCCCGTTCCACCGCGCGGGCCCACATCCGGGAGTTGCACAACCACTGGTGATAGCGATTCATGGTCATGCGGCGAGCCTAGAAAGCGGCCGCGGTGACCACCACGCGACAGGGGGACATGTTGTATCGCAGGACGGACAGCGGTGAGCGGCGGCCGGACGCGCGCGAACGACCGGACGGGCACGAGCGGCCGGACGCGCTCGACGAGCCGGGCGGGCAGGTGGCGCCGCCGGGGCCGCCCGCCGGGGCGGCGGTCGTCGTCGGGAGCTTTGCGATGGGCCGGGGGCAGTGGTTCGCACGCCATCGTCATGAGCACCATCAACTGGCCTGGGCGCGACGGGGAGTTCTGGCCGTACGGGCCACCGGCACCACCTGGGTGCTGCCCCCGTCCATGGCGCTGTGGATCCCGGCCGGAACCCCGCACGCCACCGGCGCCGCGGGCCCGGCGCTCTTCCGGAGCCTGTATTTCCTCCCGGACCGCTGCCCGGTCGGCTGGTCCGCGCCCACCGTCGTCGGCGTCTCACCGCTGCTGCGCGAGCTGATCTCGTATCTGTCGGACGGCGCACTGGACCCGGCGGCCCGCGAACGGGCCGAGGCCGTGGTCCTCGATCAGCTGCGGCCGGTGTCGGTGGCCACGGTGCAGGCGCCGATGCCGCACGACCCACGCGCGCGCCGGGTCGCGGAGGCGCTGCGCGCCGACCCGTCCGACGGGCGGACGCTGGCGGAGTGGGGCACCCGGGTGGGCGCGAGCGGCCGGACGCTGGCCCGGGCGTTCGTGACCGACACCGGTATGCCGTACGGGCAGTGGCGCACCCGGGTCCGGCTGCAGGCGGCGATGCCGCTGCTGGCCGGCGGCGCCACGGTCGCGGCGGTGGCGGCGCGGGTGGGCTATGCCTCCCCGAGCGCCTTCGTCGCGGCCTTCCGGCGGGCGGTCGGAGTGCCGCCGGGCGCGTACTTCGCCCCGTAGGGCGCGTACTTCGCCCCTAGGCGTATGACCCTCCCACCGTCGTCCGCACCGTCACCCCTCCCACCGTCACCCCTCCCCCAGCCGTGCCCGGTCCGCCGCCGCTCTGCCCTGGTGCCAGCCATCGGCGTCGCGGACGCCGCGGAGGCGGACCGGGGCGGTGTCGGGGAAGAGGGCGCCGGTGGTCTGCTCGACGGCGAGGGCGCGGGCGGCGAGGACCGGGAGGAGGTCGGGGGCCGTGGGGGCGGACTCGGCGGTGGCGGCGGCCGTGGCGGCAGCGGTGGCCGCCGCGAGCCGGTCGCGGATGCGGTCGGCGTACCCGACGAGGAAGGTCTGGCGGAAGTCCCGGGTGCGGCGGGAGCGGCCGCGGGCGTGGTGCAGGTCGCCCGCCCGGTTCATCGCGGTGGTCGCCTGGAGGAGCAGCGAGGTGTAGAGCATCTCGGCCGCCTCCAGGTCGGGTGCGAAGCCGATGAGGGTGGAGAAGCCGACGTCGGCGGCCCAGACGGCCTGGCAGCGGTTGGCCGCCGCGACCGCGTCGAGCAGCAGCGCCTTGGCCTGTTCGTACGGGCCCTCGATGCCGATACGGACCGCTGACGGGCCGTCGGTCCGACCTCCCGGGGAGCCGTCCGCGCGGTCGAGGAGCGCCTCGTCGATGCTGTGCCGGGCCATCAGCTCCTGCGCCTTGGCGGACAGCGCCTCGGCCTCCTCGGCATAGTCGGTCGCCTCGGCCTTGGCGAGCAGACCGCGGATCCGCCCGAGGGCACGGGTCGCGGCGGCGTCGGCGGGTCCGCTCCGGGCGCCGGCCTGCGGCGGGGCCGGCAGCGGGGTGATGCGGGGCAGCCGGGCGAGTACCCGCAGCGCCGCCAGCACCTCGTACACCGTCTCGAAGCGGGAGGCGCGGCGGCGCCGGGCCAGGGCGTCGAGGTAGCCGGTGTCGGCGGGCCACCAGACCTCGGCGCCGAGGTGCCGCAGCTGCTCGGACCGGCGGGGGTCCGGAGCCGGGCGGGGGGCCGGCGGCCGGGCCGCCTCGGCCGCGATGGCGTCGACGACCAGCGCCACCAGGGCGGTGCCGGAGGTCTCGCGCCGTACGATCCGCACCAGGTCGGCGGGGTGCCAGCCGCCCGCCCAGCACTGCCGCACGCCCGCCACGGCGGCCTCGACCACCGCGGCGCTCACCGCCTCCGGGCCGGCCTCGGCCGCTGCCAGCATCGAGGCGCCCGTCTCCAGGGCGTCCTCGGCCTGCTCGCCGTCCGGCGCGTAGCGGACGCTGCCGAGCACCTGCCCGACCAGTTCACCGGCCGACGGCGACGGCCCGCCGCGCCCTTTTCCTCCGCGCTCATTCACCCGTTCACTGTACGGAGGGCCCGGCCGCCCCCTCCCGGGAGGCCGGAGGCGGGCGGGGCCGGGGCGCGGGGCCGGGGGCCCGGCTTCAGAGCCGCACTTGGTAGAGGCCGAGGCTGCTCTCCGCCCGGTAGCCGAGCGCCGCATTGACCGCCCGCATCGGGGCGTTCTCGTCCGCGACCGTCGTGACGATCTCCCGTACGCCCGGCCGCTCGGCGCGCAGGTACTCCAGCATCCGCAGCTTGACGGCCCGGCCGAGGCCATGGCCGCGGTGGGCGGGCACGACGACGGTGTCGTACTGCACAGCCCGTACGGATGCCGGTGTGGGCAGGACGAGTTCGGTGTAGCCGGCCACGGCACCGTCGGCCTCCGCGAGGGCGGCCACGGTCAGCAGCACCCCGCCACGGTCCAGGACGACGCGGGCCGCGGCCCGTATCCGCTCGGCGTCCCAGGGGTCGTGCCGTTCGTCCAGGTCACCGGTCGGGGCGTCCTGCATGGCGTCATGGGCGCGGGCGTGCGCGGCGGCATGGGCGTCGGGGACGACACCGCTCCAGACGGCGAAGCGATAGCCGGCGGGCAGCGGGACGCCGGAGGCCGTGGTGGGGGCGGTCCGCACCTCCTGTACGGAGGCCACCAGCGGCAGCGCGCACTCCGCGCCCTGGGCCACGGCAAACCTCTCGCCCGCGCCGCCCCTCCCGACCAGCGCGCTCACCGAGCTGCGGCCCTCGGCGGCCGGCCTCGCGCGGACCGTCTCCCACAGCGCCCGGCCCGCCCCGCGGCCGCGGTGGGCGGGGTGGACCGTCAGGGTGTCGAGGAAGGCGGTGCCGGCGTTCTCCGCGGTGTCGTGGAGGCGGAGCAGGGCGACGCCCGCGTAGCCGGTGGCGCCGTCGGGGGCCGGCAGCGTGACGGGGACGGCCCGGCTGTGCAGGGAGGGGATGCGCAGCCGGCCGGTCTCGGCGGCCCGTTCGGGGGCGGGGCCGCCCGGCCGGTCGTGGGCGTGGGCGGCGGCGGCGAGCACGGCGAACCAGGCGTCGGGGTCGATGTCCATACGGCGGACCGTACGCAGCAACGACGCCCGGCGCGCCTTGTTTTCGGCGCCGCCGGGCGTCGGTCACTCCGTGCGGTGAGCGGTCATGTCAGGTGCCGGCCGGGCGTGCCGGGCACGGCCGTCTCACCGGGCCGTCACTGCACCGCGCTGCCGGCCACCCACTGCGACCAGTCCATGTTCCAGCCGTTCAGACCGTTGTCCGGCTTGACGCTCCGGTCGGGGGAGTTGACGACGTCGACCACGTCACCGGTCCGCGAGTGGTCGAAGAACCAGGCGCCGTCCGTCTTGGAGTCCTTGGCGCCCTTGGCGTCCTCCAGGCCGATGCAGCCATGGCTGGTGTTGGCCTTGCCGAAGATGCCCTTGCCCCAGTAGTTGCCGTGGATGAAGGTGCCGGAGTCGGTCAGGCGCATCGCGTGCGGCACGTCGGGGATGTCGTACTCGCCCTTGCCGTTGTGCTTCTTGAAGCCGACGGTCGAGCCGTTCATCCGGGTCTGCTTGAACCGCTCGGAGATGACCATCTTGCCGTTGTAGGTGGCGTTCTCCTTGCTGCCGGCGGAGATCGGGATGGTCTTGAGGGTCCGGCCGTCGCGCACCACGGTCATCGTGTGCGCCTTGGTGTCGACGGTGCTGATCTGCGAGTGGCCGACGCGGAAGCTGACGGTCTTGTTCTGGATGCCCTTGACGCCCGGCGAGGCCTCGACGCCGTCCAGGCCGAGCTCCAGGGTGACCTCGGAGTTCGCCTTCCAGTACTTCTCGGGGCGGAAGTCCAGCCGCTTGTCGTTGAACCAGTGGCCGACGACCTTCTGGTTGCTGCTCGACGCCACCTTGATCGCGGACTCGACGTCCGCCTTGTTCTTGACCGGCTTGTCGAAGTTGATCGACACCGGCATTCCGACGCCGACGGTCGAGCCGTCCTCCGGCGTGAAGTTCCCGATGAAGCTGTTCGCCGGGGCGACGGTGGTGAAGCTGGAGTTCTCCACCGCGGTACGCCCCTGGGAGTCCACGGCGTGCGCGGTGACCTTGTACTTCGTCGAGCGGTCCAGGGGCTGCTTCGGTTTCCAGGAGCTGCCGTCGGCGGCGAACGTGCCGCCGACCGGCTCCTTGGACTCGGCCGAGGTCATGGTGACGTCGGTCAGCTTTCCGTCGCTGACCGTGATCTTCGCGTCACTGTTGAGACCCGTGTCGGTGGCGCCATCCTCCGGTTGGATCGTGATCCTGGCGTCGGAGGCGTCCTTCGCGGCCGCCTCGTCCACCTGCCGGCTGTTCTCGTGCCAGGTGGCGTCAGCACCGCCGTCATCTCGGTCGGCCGCACTGCTGCCACCACACGCCGCAAGCGTGAGTACGCCCCCGAGCAGCGTGGCGCTGGCTATGAGGCCCTTCCGGCGCTTGCTGTCCGTTATCACACGCATCTCCATTGCTACCGATTTCGCACGATTCCCCGAGCGAGCAGCCAACTGAACGCTGGCTCATATGGACGCTGGCATTCCGGCCGACGCCATGTGAACGCCTTTTCCGTTTCGCCCGTTCCATGCGTCCACAAAGTGTGGGGAAGGCCACTTATGGCCCGGACCGGTCATACGGTGACATGGAGCGACGGCGCACCGGCCACGTAGTCGGCCCCCGCACGGCGGGCAGCCGTACGGGGGCCGTGGCCATCGGGGGTGCCGGTCAGCCCTCCCCGTCCGCGTCATCCGCCAGATCCCACTCCGCCGCGTCCCACTCGGCATCCGGGTCGTAGTCGGTCAGCTCCTCGCTGCTCCAGGAGGCCTGTGCGAGTTCGGTGCCCGGCACCTTGGTGACGAGGTCGAACGGGTCGATCAGATGGGCCAGCGCCTCCGCCGGGTCCTCCCGGACCGTCTCCAGCGACTGTCTGCGCTCCTCGTCGGGCAGCGAGGGGTCCGCGCCGATGTGATCGACGGCGGCGCCGGTCAGCCGGCGGGCGTCGGCGACCTCCATGATCAATTCGACATGAAGGCGCACAAAACGTGATGTCTCACCATTGCTCATAGCACGGAGGTTAGGCATGGACGGCTCCTGACTTCCCCGCGACCCGCGGCGGTCACTAACATCTGCGGTCAACGGCCAATTTGCCGAACCCACAAGGGGGATCGCTTCCGTGACCGCACGACGACCACTGCTGACCGCCGCAGCCGCGGGATCGGTGCTGTTCGCCCTGTGGTTCGTGCCCTCAGCCCAGGCGACCGCGGGGCATGACGGAGCGGCAGATTCCGCCCTGCGGGCGGCGTCCGCACCGGCCGCGCCGGGCCTGGCCGACCGCGGTACGGCGGCCGGCACCGGAACCGGCACCGAGGGCCACGCCGGCACCCCGCACTTCCTCGCCGACACCGGCAGCCCGGACACCACGCCGTACGTGATCGGCGGCGCCGTCTGTCTCGCGCTCGGCGCCGGCCTGGTCGGCTACTCCGTCCACCGCACCCGCGACGAGGCCGTCTGAGACCGGACGGCCTCGTCGGCAGCCGTTACACCAGCGCGCCCGTGACCGACTCCGCGGCCGCCACCAGCTTCCCGCCCCGTACGAACGCATAGGCGCTCTCCAGGTCAGGCGCCAGGAAGCGGTCCTCGCCCGGCCCCTGGATGCCCGCACCGCGCACGGCGTCCAGTACGGCGCGGGTGGCGGGGGCGGGCGTCAGGCCCTCGCGCATCTCGATGGCGCGGGTCGCCGCATAGAGCTCGACGGCGATGATCCGGGTCAGGTTGTCGACCGCGGTGCGCAGCTTGCGCGCCGCCGACCAGCCCATCGAGACATGGTCCTCCTGCATCGCGGAGGACGGGATGGAGTCCACCGACGCCGGCGCGGCCAGCCGCTTCAGCTCGCTGACCAGCGCGGCCTGGGTGTACTGGGCGATCATCAGGCCGGAGTCGACGCCCGGGTCACCGGCCAGGAAGGCGGGCAGCCCGTGCGAACGGTTCTTGTCCAGGAGGCGGTCGGTGCGGCGCTCGGCGATCGAGCCGAGGTCGGCCGCGGCGATGGCCAGGAAGTCCAGGACGTAGGCGACCGGCGCGCCGTGGAAGTTGCCGTTGGACTCGACCCGGCCGTCCGGCAGCACCACCGGGTTGTCGACCGCGGCGGCCAGTTCGCGGTCCGCGACGAGCCGGGCGTGGCCGAGGGTGTCCCGGCCGGCGCCGGCGACCTGCGGGGCACAGCGGATGGAGTAGGCGTCCTGGACGCGCGGGGCATCGTCCTGGTGGTGACCGGTGAAGCCCGAACCGGCCAGGACCTTGGCCATGTTGGCGGCCGAGGCGGCCTGCCCGGGGTGCGGGCGGATGGCGTGCAGCTCGGGCGCGAGGACCTTGTCCGTGCCGAGCAGCGCCTCCAGGGAGAGGGCCGCGGTGATGTCCGCCGAGGTGAACAGCCGGGCGAGGTCGGCGCAGGCCATCACGAGCATGCCGAGCATGCCGTCGGTGCCGTTGAGGAGGGCCAGGCCCTCCTTCTCGCGCAGTTCGACGGGTTCGATACCGTGCGCGGCCAGCAGCTCAGCGGCCGGCCGTACGACACCGTCGGGCCCCTCCGCGTCGCCCTCGCCCATCAGCGCCAGCGCGCAGTGCGAGAGCGGCGCCAGGTCGCCGGAGCAGCCGAGCGAGCCGTATTCGTGGACGACGGGTGTGATGCCGGCGTTGAGGAGGGCGGCCATCGTCTCGACGACGAGCGGGCGGACGCCGGTGTGCCCGGAGGCGAGCGTCTTCAGCCGCAGGAACATCAGCGCGCGGACGACCTCCCGCTCGACCCGCGGGCCCATACCGGCCGCGTGCGAGCGGACGATGTTGCGCTGGAGCTGCACGCGCAGCTCGGGGCTGATGTGGCGTACGGCGAGGGCACCGAAGCCGGTGGAGACGCCGTAGACCGGGTCGGGCTTGGCGGCGAGTTCGTCGATGAAGGCGCGGGAGGTGGCGACGGCCGCGAGGGCTTCCTCGGACAGCTCGATCCGGGCCGCGCCGCGAGCCACCGCGATGACGTCCTGTGCGGTCGTGCCGGACGTCCCCAGCACCACAGTGTGCATATCCATATTCAGGCACCCTAGAGACTGAATCGCCGGATGTCACCACCGGATTTCGGGATCACCCCTTACCGATCTTCGCAACGGACCCACGTCCCCACACGGGCAGACCTCCTCACCTCCGGAAGCGCCGGCGCTCCGGCCCCGACCGCCGGTCGGGGGCGTCCGCGAGCCGGACGACCGGGTCGTCCTTGCCGCCGTGCCGCCCGGCGATCACCGGCTCACCCGACCGCGCCGCCTTGGCCTTGTACTGCGCGGCGTCCGCGAGCCGGAAGAGCCGGCGGGCACTGCGCACCGGGCCGATCGGATCGCCGGTCGAGGCGACCCCGACCGCGACCCCCTCGCCGAGGTCCAACTCCCCTGCCCGGTCGCACAGTTCACCGGCCACCTTGACCACCTCGTCGGCCGGCGGCCCCACCGCCAGCAGACAGAACTCATCGCCGCCGAGCCGGGCGACGAGCGTGCCCGGCAGCATCGCGCCGCACAGCGAGAGCACCGAGCCGAAGCGCTCCAGCAGGCGGTCGCCGACCGCATGACCGCGTGAGTCGTTCACCCGCTTCAGCCCGTTGAGGTCGCACACCACCAGACTGACCACCACCTCGTCCCTGCGGTGCAGCTCCAGCGCCTCGTCCAGCCGCATATCGACGGCGCGGCGGTTGGCGAGGCCGGTCAGCGCATCGGTGAAGGCCAGCCGGCGGGCCTCCGCCAGCCGCTCGGTCTGTGCGATCCCGGCGGCCGTCACGGCGGCGAGCACACTCGCGAAGTCGGCGTCGGCCCGGCCGAAGACCGGCTCCCCCGTACGCCGTGCGACATACAGCTCGCCCCAGGCCCGGCCGTGCAGCACGATCGGCGCGACCACACAGCAGCCACGGCCGCGGCGGCGCAGCGCGGCCATCCGCTGACGGTTGCCGCCGCCATCCCCGGCCGAGCCCTCCTCCGCCGCTCCGGGCGCCGGGCCGGCGCGCGGCCCCTCGGCGGTCTCCACCCAGGCGCTGGGCTCGCCGCCGCCCGCCCACTGCTCGTGCAGAAAGCCGACGATCTCCGGGAACTCATGGACGGGGTAGCTCTCGTCATCCGGGAACTCCTCCTCGCCCTCGGCGAGTTCGCCCGTATTGACCAGCACCCGCAGCTTCCCCAGCTCGCGCTCCCATTTCGAGATCGCCGCGAAGGAGCCGCCCAGGGCCTGGCGCACCCCCAGCGCCGCGGCGTGCGCCGATTCGCGCGGCGTGTGCGCGGCAGCCATCGCCTGCGCCAGCTCCACCACGGCCCGCAGCCTCGCATCGCCCTCGCCCGTCACCGGATCCTCGCATTCCGTCACCGTGAGCACGCTCTGTACTACAGCGTAGGAATGTTTAACCCCTTTCGCCCCTTTCCGTGCGGGATCGACACCCGGGCGTGATGCGCGTCGTTCCTGGTCGGGAGGTCGAGGAGGGGAGGCGACCGGGGGCATTACGGAGCGTGACCGTACAGAGGTCCACGGGAACGCACGGTGGGCAGGCGGCCGCCCCGCCCGCGCACCGCCCGATTCACTGCCCGATTCACTCTCCGGGCCACTCCGGATCCCGCTTCTCGTTGAAGGCCGCCACGCCCTCCGCCCGGTCCCCGGAGAAGGCCACACTGCGCCATGCGCCGTCCTCCACCTCCAGACCGGCCCGCAGATCCAGTCCGTGACCCAGCCGCATGGCGCGCTTGGCGGCCCGCAGGCCGACCGGCGAATTACGGGCGATCCGGGCCGCCAGCTCCAGCGCCTCGGCCCGGTCCTGCCCGTCCGCCGCCAGCTGGTCGACCAGCCCCAGCTCCGCGGCCTCGGGCGCCGGCACCCGCCGCGCGGTGAACACCAGCTCGGCCGCCCGTGCCGCGCCCACCCGGCGCGGCAGCAGCTGGGTGCCCCCGCCGCCCGGAATGACCCCCACCGACACCTCCGGCAGGCCGACCAGGGCCGTACCGTCGGCGACGATCAGATCGCAGGCCAGCGCCAGTTCGAAGCCACCGCCGAGCGCGAAGCCGTGCACCGCGGCAATGGTGGGCATCGGCAGTTCCAGTACGCCCGTGTAGGCGGCGCGGGTGTGCGGGCGCTGGCGCATCAGGTCCGCGTCCGTGAAGGAGTTGCGCTCCTTGAGGTCGGCGCCCACGCAGAACGCCCGCTCATGGGTGGAGCTGAGGACCACCGCCCGTACGGAGCGGTCCGCGGTCAGCTCGGCGCAGGCCTGCACCAGGCTGTCGGCCATGGCCGTCGACACGGCGTTCATGGCCTTGGGGCGGTCCATGATCAGCTCCGCCACGAAGCCGTGCCGCTCGATGGCGACCCAGCCGTCCGCACCGAACCGTTGCCGTTGCATGCAGCCCTCCCTGTTAACGGTCGTTGACCTGACGTGGGGATCATGTCAGGTGGGAGCCCGGAGCAACAGGACGGGTTTGCGGCTGTGGACGGGCGGGACGCGGCCCGGTACCGGCGTGCGTGGTCGTTGGCCGCCCGCCGGTGGCGCGCGCAGTCGATGGCGTGCGCTGTCGGCCCTTCGTCAGTCGCGGCGGCTCAGCAGCCACGGCTCGACGACGCCCAGGCCTCGCACCGGCCGCTGCCACATCGGCTGGAGGGCGAAGCGGTACGTCGGGGGCGGGGCGCCGGTGCCCTCCTCGGCCGCCTTCTCCGCCGCCGCGGCGTCGGCCTCGGAGACCGGAGCGTCACCGATCCGGCCCAGCTCCTCGGCGAACGCCTGGTCCACCAGCACGGTGTCCTTCGGCGCTATCGACGTGAGGCGGCTGGCGAGGTTGACGGTCGTACCGAACACATCGCCCATCCGGGTCGTGACCGTGCCGAAGGCGATGCCGACCCGCAGCTCCGGCATCGTCTCGTCGTGGGCCATCGTCTCGATCAGCCGCAGCCCGATCTCGGCCGCGATACCGGCGTCGTCGGCGGCGAAGAGGACCTCGTCACCGAGGGTCTTGATCAGCCGGCCGCCGTGCGCGGCCACCAGGTCCGAGCAGGTGGTCTCGAACGCCTCCACCAGCTCGCCCAGTTCCTCCTCCTCCAGGCGGCGGGTCAGCCGGGTGAAGCCCACCAGGTCGGCGAAGCCGACGGCGAGGCGGCGGTCGACCATTTCGGCGTCGTCCTGGGCCCGGACGACCCGGCCGGTGGCGGCGGCGAGCTGGCGCCGCCAGACGTAGACGAGGAACTCCTCCAGCTCGGGGAGCAGCAGCTCGACCAGCGGATAGGTGATCTCTGTACGGGTCAGGCCGGAGTCCTGGGGCTCGGTGAGGCCCTCCAGGAAGGAGTCGATCTGCCAGTCGGCCAGACGGGCCGTGGTCTGGCCCGTGGAACGGGCGACCTGGATGGCCATGGCCTCGCTGAGCAGACCGGCCTCGACGAGACCGGCGAGGCGGCGCAGGGCCAGCACATCGGCCTCGGTCAGGGCCTTGACCTGGCCGATGTCGGCGAAGCCCATGGCCCGCCAGAAGCGGGCCGCGAGATCCATGGAGACGCCGGCGCCGCGGGCCGCCTGGAACGGCGTGTAGCGGCGGTCGGCGCCGAGGATGAGTTGTTCGAGGCGGACGGCGATGTTGTTCTCGTCGCCCTCGTCCCCGACCCCTGGGGGGTCGCCGGCGGGGGCGTCGCGCACCGCATCGTCGTCGGTGTCCATGTCGCGCGGGGTGGCGCCCGAGTCGTCGGCGGTCACCGGCCGCTCCCTGTCCGATCCCTGCGCACTGCCCTTCCGATCACTGCTCGCCGGTGGTCCGCTCCCTGGCGGACCGCCTCAACGATACGGCAGGTGTGCTCTGGCTCACTCTCACATGTCGGCTCTGACCAAGGAAGAGGCGGGGACACGTCGGCGCGGCGGGGTACGTGGTACAGGGGTGGCCCGGGTGACCGGGCCAGGAGTGCGCGGCTCGTCCTCACGGTTCCGGGGAGTCATCACCTTCGGCCCGCCGGGGCGTCGCGGGGCGCAGATGGACGATGTCGCCGGCGCCCACCGGCTGCTGTACGCCGTTCGCGGTGGCCAGGACCAGGCGCCCGTCGCCGTCGATGGCCACGGCCTCGCCGGTGAGGTCGGTGCCGCCGGGGAGTTCGGCGCGTACGGAGCGGCCCAGGGTGGCGCAGCCGGCCGCATAGGTCTCCTGGAGGCGGCTGGCGACGGGGTCACCGTCGGCGGACTGCCAGTCGGTGTACCAGCGCTCCAGCGAGCGGAGGACCGCGCGCAGCAGCGGGTCGCGGTCGGTGGTGCGGGCGCCGGCCAGAGCCAGGGAGCCGGCGGTGGGCACCGGGAGTTCGTCGGCGGTGAGGGAGACATTGAGGCCGATGCCGATGACGACGCCGGGGCCGGCGCGCTCGGCGAGGATGCCGCCCACCTTGCGTTCACCTGCGGCGGCTCCCTCCGGGCCGGCGCCGCCGGAGTCCTCGGGGGAGGTCACCAGGATGTCGTTGGGCCACTTGAGGGCCGTGTCGATACCGGCCGTCTGGGAGAGGGCGGTGGCGGTGGCGACTCCGGCGAGCAGCGGGAGCCAGCCCCAGCGTTCCACGGAGACGCGGGGCGTGAGGTAGACGGAGAAGAAGAGGCCGGAGCGCGGGGGCGCCGACCAGACGCGGTCGAGGCGGCCCCGGCCGGAGGACTGCTCCTCGGCCACCAGAACGGCGCCCTCGGCCTCACCCTCGGCCGCCCGGGTCGCCAGGTCGGTGTTGGTGGAGCCGGTGGCGGGGACGACGTCCAGGGCGGTCCAGAGCGCGCCGGGGCGCACCAGGGCCCGGCGCAGTGCCGCGGCGTTCAGCGGGGGGCGGCTCAGGTCGCTCCAGCGGCCGGCATCTTTGTCCCGGTTTTCCGGTGGTTGAGGCGTCATGGGACCAGCCTAGGTGTGGTCAACGACGCAGTGCCGCTGAGCAGTCCCGCGGATACGCTACGAATCGGTAGCCAAACCCGTACCACCCTCAGTACGAGCACCAGTCCAGGACGAGCAGGAGCCGCATCCCGATGTCCGAGCCGGAAGCAAACATCCACACCACCGCGGGCAAACTGGCGGACCTGCAGCGACGGGTCGAAGAAGCCACGCATGCCGGTTCCGCCCGTGCAGTGGAAAAGCAGCATGCGAAGGGGAAGTTGACGGCGCGTGAGCGCATCGATCTGCTGCTGGACGAGGGCTCGTTCGTCGAGCTGGACGAGTTCGCACGGCACCGCTCGACCAACTTCGGAATCGAGAAGAACCGTCCGTACGGGGACGGTGTCGTCACCGGTTACGGCACCGTCGACGGACGCCCGGTCTGCGTCTATTCGCAGGACTTCACGATCTTCGGCGGGTCGCTGGGTGAGGTCTACGGCGAGAAGATCGTCAAGGTGATGGACTTCGCGCTGAAGAACGGGTGCCCGGTCGTCGGGATCAATGACGGCGGCGGGGCCCGGATTCAGGAGGGCGTGGTCGCCCTCGGTCTGTTCGCGGAGATCTTCCGGCGCAATGTGCATGCGTCGGGTGTGGTCCCGCAGATCTCGCTGATCGTCGGTCCCTGTGCGGGTGGTGCGGTGTACTCCCCCGCCATCACCGACTTCACGGTCATGGTCGACCAGACCTCGCACATGTTCATCACCGGCCCCGACGTCATCAAGACGGTCACGGGTGAGGACGTCGGCTTCGAGGAGCTGGGGGGTGCGCGTACGCACAACACCACCTCGGGCGTGGCGCACCACATGGCGGGTGACGAGAAGGACGCCATCGACTACGTCAAGGGCCTGCTGTCCTACCTGCCGTCCAACAACCTCTCCGAGCCGCCCGCCTTCCCGGAGGAGGCGGACCTGGAGACCTCGGACGTCGACCGCGAGCTGGACGCCCTGATCCCGGATTCGGCGAACCAGCCGTACGACATGCATGTCGCGATCGAGCACGTCCTGGACGACCACGAATTCCTGGAGACCCAGGCGCTGTTCGCGCCGAACATCCTGACCGGCTTCGGGCGGGTCGAGGGCCATTCGGTGGGCATCGTCGCCAACCAGCCGATGCAGTTCGCCGGCTGCCTGGACATCAAGGCGAGCGAGAAGGCCGCGCGGTTCGTGCGGACCTGCGACGCCTACAACATCCCGGTGATCACCTTCGTGGACGTGCCCGGCTTCCTTCCGGGGACGGACCAGGAGTACGACGGGATCATCCGGCGCGGAGCCAAGCTGATCTTTGCGTACGCGGAGGCCACGGTCCCGCTGATCACGGTCATCACGCGCAAGGCGTTCGGCGGCGCGTACGACGTCATGGGCTCCAAGCACCTGGGTGCGGACCTCAACCTGGCCTGGCCGACCGCACAGATCGCCGTCATGGGCGCACAGGGCGCGGTCAACATCCTGCACCGCCGCACGCTGGCCGCGATCGAGGACCCGGCCGCGCAGGACGAGCGGCGCCAGGAGCTGATCCAGGAGTACGAGGACACCCTGCTCAACCCGTACGTCGCGGCCGAGCGCGGCTATGTCGACGCGGTGATCATGCCGTCCGAGACGCGCCGGCACATCGTCCGCGGGCTGCGCACGCTGCGGAACAAGCGCGAGGCGCTGCCGCCGAAGAAGCACGGCAACATCCCGCTCTGACCGGCAGAACCAGCGGAACCAGCGAAGGGAGCCGTTCTCGATGATCAAGGTCGTACGGGGCAATCCGACCCCTGAGGAGCTGGCCGCCGCACTGGCGGTGGTCCAGGCCCGCGCGGCGGCCGCCGCTGCCGTCGCGCCCGGAAAGAAGGACCGCGGCACCGAGTGGTCGGACCCCGCGTCCACGGTTCCGGCACGGGCCCGTATGCCGCATCCGGGGCCGCGGGCCTGGCGGACGAGTTACTGGCCGCATTGACCGGTTGACATCGGGTGGCCGTCGGGGCCGCCGGGTCGGTGCATAGTGCATTGACTAGTCCCTTGCGCCGTGGCGCCTGAGTACGCGTACTCAGGCGCCACAGGTCGTCATGGGCACAGGATCGATACATGCTGTGGTCAGATCCGCCCGATGAGCCTCCTGAGGAGCTGCGCGATGTGCAGGCCAAGCTCCGCCGGATGGGCATCGTGCTGGCCGTGGCCGCGGTGGTGCTGATGGTCCTGCTCGCGGGGAAGTAGCCGTTCCCGTACGCGGTATCGCTGTTCCCGCGTACGGAGAGGCGACGCTCACACTTCCCGACTGCAACCGCCTCCGCCGATTTCGTGTCTTTCCCTCTCGACAGCGCAATTCGGGCCTTCGGCCGCCCGGGCGGCAGCCGGACGGAAGTGGGAGAGCGATGAACAGGCCGCTGAGGCACATAGCCGTCTTCTGCGGGGTGCTGGTACTCGCCCTGCTGGTCCGCGTGACATGGGTCCAGTTCGTCCAGGGCGAGGAACTCTCCAACGACCCGAACAACCGCCGTGTCAAGATCGAGGCGTTCTCCTACCCGCGCGGCAACATCATCGTCGGCGGCAAGCCGGTCACCGGCTCGGTGGCCACCTCCGGTGACTTCAAGTACAAGCGGACGTACAAGAACGGCCCGATGTACGCACCGGTCACCGGGTTCGCCTCACAGGCCCAGGGGACGTCCTTCCTGGAGGGCATCTACAACAAGGTGCTCAGCGGCAAGGACGACCGGCTCGCCCTCAAGAACGCCCAGGACATCCTGACCGGCGAGAAGCCGCGCGGCGGCGATGTGATCACCACCATCGACCCCAAGGCCCAGAAGGCCGCGTACAAGGGTCTGACCGACCTCAACGCCAAGGGCGCGGTGGTCGCGCTCGACCCGCGCGACGGCCGGGTCCTCGCCCTCGCCTCCACTCCCTCCTACGACCCGTCGGCCTTCACCGGCATCTCCAACGCCGAGGGCCAAAAGTTCAAGGAGCTGGACGCCGACAAGTCCAAGCCGCTGAGCAACCGGGCACTGCGCGAGACCTACGCCCCCGGCTCGACCTTCAAGGTCCTCACCGCGGCGGCGGCCCTGGAGCACGGCGTGGTCTCCGACATCAACGCGTCCTCGGATGCGCCCGCCCCGTACCAGCTGCCGCAGAGCACCACGAAGATCGGGAACGATGTCGCGGGCGCTCCCTGTGACAAGGCCTCGCTGAAGACCGGTATGCAGTGGTCGTGCAACAACGTCTTCCTCGACACCGCGCTGAAGGTCGGCAAGGACAAGATGCGCGAGACCGCCGAGAAGTTCGGCTTCAACGCCAATGTCTACGACGAGGACCTCGGGGACCTGCTGGCCACCAAGAGCCTCTACCCGAAGACGCTCGACAAGCCGCAGACCGCGCTGACCGGGATGGGCCAGGGCAGCCTCACCAGCACACCGATGCAGATGGCGATGGTGGCCGCCGGCCTCGCCAACGACGGCAAGGTGATGATGCCGCACCTCGTCGACGAGGTGCGCGGCTCCGACCTGTCGACGGTCGAGAAGATCGAGCCGAAGATGATGTCCCAGGCCGTCTCCGCCGACACCGCGAAGAAGGTGCAGGAGATGATGGAGTACACCGTCAACGAGGGCACCGCCGAGAAGGCCGCGATCGACGGGGTGACCGTCGGCGGCAAGACCGGCACCGCCCAGCACGGCGCGAACGTCAACGACGAACGCCCCTACGCCTGGTTCGTCTCCTACGCCAAGCAGAGCGACGGCAGCTCCCCGGTCGCGGTCGCCGTCTTCGTCGACCCCAAGGACATGGACATCCCCCGGTCGGAGATCGCCGGCGGCAAGCTGGGCGGGCCGATCGCGAAGTCGGTCATGGAGGCCGTGCTCAAGAAGTAGTCCGGGCGGAGCCCCGGCGACCGGGGCTCCGTACGATGGCGGGCATGACCGAAGAGTCCCGCCCCCGCCGTCTCGTCCTCGCCTCCCAGTCCCCCGCCCGGCTGGCCCTGCTGCACCAGGCCGGGCTGGCCCCCGAGGTCATCGTCAGCGGCGTCGACGAGGAGGCGCTCCCCGCTGCCACGCCCGGTGAGCTGGCCCGGGTGCTGGCCGAGGCGAAGGCCGAGGTGGTCGCCGCCCGCCCGGAGGCCGCCGGCGCCCTGGTCGTCGGCTGTGACTCGGTCCTGGAGCTGGACGGGCGGGCGCTCGGCAAGCCCGCCGACGCCGAGGACGCCACCGCCCGCTGGAAGTCCATGCGCGGCCGCTCCGGCATCCTGCAGACCGGCCACTGCGTCATCGACACCGCGAACGGCCGCCGGGTGGCCGCGACCGCCTCGACCACGGTCCGCTTCGGCGAGCCGACCGACGAGGAGATCGCCGCCTATGTCGAGAGCGGCGAACCGCTCTTCGTCGCCGGCGCCTTCACCCTCGACGGCCGCTCCGCCCCCTTCATCGACGGCATCGACGGCGACCCCGGCAATGTCATCGGCCTCTCCCTGCCGCTGCTGCGCCGGCTGCTCGCCGACCTGGACGTCGCGATCACCGAACTGTGGACCTGAGCGGCCCTCCCGGCGCCGGGCGGCCCACGCCGCGGTCCGGACCGCCCACGCCGCGGTAAAGCCGGGGACGCGCCGGCGTCCGGCGCCTACGCTGCCCGCATGGCAACAGTTGTCGAGCTGATCAGCTACCCCATCAAGGGCTGCGCGGGCGTTCCGGCGGCCGAGGCGGAGCTCACCCCGGCCGGCCTCCCCCACGACCGCAGCTTCCTGGTCGTCGGCCCCGGCGGCGTCTTCCGGAGCCAGCGCAAGGACCCCCGGCTGGCGGTGATCCGGCCGGAGGTCAGCGCCGACGGCGCGCACCTCACCCTGCACGCGCCGGACAGCGCCCCGCTCCGCCTGGACATCGACCTCGGCACCGGCTCGACGGCCCGGTCCGAGGTCGAGATGTTCGGTGAGCCGTACCGCGCGGTCGACCAGGGGGACCGGGCGGCCGGGTGGCTGTCCGAGGTGCTGGGCGCCGAGAGCCGGCTGGTGCGGGTACCGCCGGAGCACGACCGGGTGACCGACGGGCTCACCCCCGGCACCTCCGGCTTCGCCGACAGCAGCGCCCTGCACGTCCTCTCCCTGGCCTCCTTCGACGACCTCAACCGCCGGATCGCCACCGCCGGCCGCCCGCCGGTCCCGATGGACCGGTTCCGGCCCAACCTCGTGGTGGACGGCTGGGACGCACCGCAGACCGAGGACCGGGTGCGCAGGGTCACGGTCGGCGGCGGCGAGCTGGGGTTCACCAAACTCGCGGTCCGCTGCGCGGTCACCCTCGTCGACCAGCGGACGGGCGGCAAAGCGGGCCCCGAACCACTGCGCACACTCGCCTCGTACCGGCGGGTGCCCGAGGGCGGGGTGGCGTTCGGATCCAAGTTCTCGGTGCTGGCGACCGGGAAGGTGGCGGTGGGCGACGCATTCGAGGTCACCGAGTGGGGAACCGATTGATCCGAAACGACTCGATCGCCCCGATCGACACCATCGTGAGGAGTCCGCACCATGCCGAAGATCCTGATCGTCGCCGGTGACGCCACCGAGGACCTGGAGTTCTTCTACCCCTACCAGCGGCTGCTGGAGGAGGGGTACGAGCCCCGGATCGCGGCCCCCTCCCGCAAGAAGCTCCAGTTCGTCGTCCATGACTTCGTCGACAACTTCGACACCTACGTGGAGCGCGAGGGCCACTCCTGGCCGTCCGACCTCGCCCTGTCCGAGGTCGATCCGGCCGACTACGCGGCGCTGGTGCTCCCCGGCGGCCGGGCACCCGAGTACCTCCGCAACGACGCCGACTACCGACGCGTCGTCACCCACTTCTTCGACGCCGACAAGCCCGTCGCCCACATCTGCCACGCCGCCATCTCCCTGGCCCCGCTGGGCGTCCTCAAGGGCCGCCGCACCTCCGCCTACCCGGCCTGCGCACCGGACGTGGAGATGGGCGGCGGCACCTTCGTCGACGGCGCGGCGGTGGTCGACGGCAAGGTCGTCTCGGCCCGCGCCTGGAACGACCACCCCGAGTGGATGCGCGCGTTCCTGGAGGTGCTGCGGGAGCATGCGCCGGTGAAGTAGCGGCCGGGGGCGGGGAGGGCGGACGCTTCGTCATCCAGCCCCCGCAACACCGCGTAGGGATCTGTCGTGCTCCCGTGCGCCCGGCCCTGCGCACCCGCAACCGATGCGGGCATGCCCGCCATCCCCGTCCTACGGCATCGCGCGACGAGCCTGCCCGGGCGTGTCGTAGGCCCCGGGGGAGTCGATCGGCCCCGGGGGACGGGGAGTTCGGGCCCGGACGGGGAGCGGCGGACCCGGCCGTCGGGCGGGAAGCGAGGGGTCAGGCGGAGGTGGGGGCCACCGGCGGTGCGCCGTTCGGGGTGTTTTCCGCGTTTCCCTGCGCATCCCCCGTAAGGCCCTCGTTGTACGCCATCAGTGTCAGCACCAGCAGCCCCAGCACGACCATCATCGCGAGGAAGGCGACCCAGCCGACCAGGCCGACGGAGAAGGCGCCCAGGATGCCGTGCACCACCGCGCAGCCGATGAGGGCGATACGGGTGAAACCGCCGGGTGCGCGGTCGCGCAGGGCGCTGCGGAGCAGCACGACGGCGCAGAACAGCAGGTAGAGGCCGAAGAGAATGCCGGCCACCCAGGAGCCGGTGGACATCGCGCGGGGCTGCAGACCGGCCAGGGACATCTGCTGCCGGTCCACGACGATGCTCAGAATCCAGTTGAGCAGCACGATCCCGAACGCCTCAAGGATCAGTACCACCGCCGCGGCCAAGGCCACCGGCCGTCGTGCCACCCTCACCCCGTCCACCCACTTCCGCCGTTGTCCCGCCCGATGCGCCATGTGGGCGCCTGTTGCCGCCGTTACCCCGGTTACCGCGAGTACAGAAGACATCGGGCACGCTACTAATGGGTAATAGCTGGGGCAAGGGTTGTGCACGGGTAGGCAGGGACGACTGCGGACACGAGACCGTCGGCGCGCCGACGGACGGAGCGGACCGCAAAGTTTCCTTCGCCCATTCGTAGGGACTCCACAAAGAATTGACGATCCGCTGGACGTCCAAAGTTCGAGACCTAAGCCACACCAGGTCGCGAGCCGGAGCCCAGGAATCCGGGCCTACCCTGGGATACCAGGGGACTTAGGTTCCTCACTGGCGCCCCGAGCACACTCCGTGTGGGCAAGCTCACCCCAGGGAACGGGTCGGCACGCGGTGTCGCCAGTCCCTAAAATCGCGGCATCCAATAGATGCGGCGAAGCGCCAAGGAAGGACCCATCGTGCGCAAGGTGCTCATCGCCAACCGTGGCGAAATCGCTGTTCGCGTTGCCCGTGCTTGCCGGGACGCGGGGATCGGCAGCGTAGCCGTCTACGCCGACCCCGACCGGGACGCACTGCACGTACGCGCGGCAGACGAGGCGTACGCCTTGGGCGGTGACACTCCTGCCACCAGTTACCTGGACATCGCCAAGGTCCTGGCTGCCGCCGCCGATTCGGGCGCGGACGCCATCCACCCCGGGTACGGCTTCCTGTCGGAGAACGCGGAGTTCGCGCAGGCCGTCCTGGACGCCGGGCTGACGTGGATCGGCCCGCCCCCGCAGGCCATCCGTGACCTCGGCGACAAGGTCGCCGCGCGGCACATCGCCCAGCGTGCCGGTGCGCCGCTGGTCGCCGGCACGCCCGACCCGGTCTCCGGCTCGGAGGAGGTCGTGGCCTTCGCCAAGGAGCACGGCCTGCCCATCGCGATCAAGGCGGCCTTCGGTGGCGGCGGCCGCGGTCTGAAGGTGGCCCGTACCCTCGAAGAGGTTCCGGAGCTGTATGACTCCGCGGTGCGCGAGGCGGTCGCCGCGTTCGGCCGCGGCGAGTGCTTCGTGGAGCGTTACCTGGACCGCCCGCGGCACGTCGAGACCCAGTGCCTGGCCGACAAGCACGGCAACGTCGTCGTGGTCTCGACCCGTGACTGCTCGCTGCAGCGCCGCCACCAGAAGCTGGTGGAGGAGGCCCCGGCCCCGTTCCTGACGCAGGAGCAGAACGCCGAGCTGTACCGTGCCTCCAAGGCCATCCTCAAGGAGGCCGGCTACGAGGGCGCCGGCACCTGCGAATTCCTCGTCGGGCAGGACGGCACGATCTCCTTCCTGGAGGTCAACACCCGCCTGCAGGTCGAGCACCCGGTCACCGAGGAGGTCACCGGCCTCGACCTGGTCCGTGAGATGTTCCGGATCGCGGACGGCGAGAAGCTCGGCTACGACGACCCGGAGGTCCGCGGCCACTCCTTCGAGTTCCGGATCAACGGTGAGGACCCGGGCCGCAACTTCCTCCCGGCCCCCGGCACGGTCACCACGTTCGACGCGCCGGCCGGTCCGGGCGTCCGCCTGGACGCGGGCGTCGAGTCCGGCTCGGTCATCGGCCCCGCCTGGGACTCCCTCCTCGCCAAGCTGATCGTCACCGGCGCCACCCGCCAGCAGGCACTGCAGCGCGCCGCCCGTGCGCTGGCGGAGTTCACCGTCGAGGGCATGGCCACCGCCATCCCCTTCCACCGCACGGTCGTCCAGGACCCGGCGTTCGCCCCCGAACTCACCGGCTCCGCCGGCCCGTTCACGGTCCACACCCGCTGGATCGAGACGGAGTTCGTCAACGAGATCGCCCCGTTCGCCGCCCCAGGCGCGGACGAGGCCGAGGCCGACAGCCGCGAGACGGTCGTCGTCGAGGTCGGCGGCAAGCGCCTGGAGGTCTCGCTGCCGTCCTCGCTGGGCATGCCGCTGGCCCGGGCCGCGGTCGCCGGCGGCGCCAAGCCGAAGCGCAAGGCCGCCAAGAAGTCCGGCGGCGCCGCCTCCGGCGACGCACTGGCCTCCCCGATGCAGGGCACCATCGTCAAGGTCGCCGTCGAGGAGGGCCAGCAGGTCACCGAGGGCGAGCTGGTCGTCGTCCTGGAGGCCATGAAGATGGAGCAGCCGCTCAACGCCCACCGCTCCGGCACCATCAAGGGCCTGACCGCCGAGGTCGGCGCCGCCCTCACGTCCGGCGCAGTGATCTGCGAGATCAAGGACTGACCCGACGGCGCTCCGCCCGACGGACGAGGGGCTCCCGGCATCACCGCCGGGGGCCCCTCGCGCGTGTTCAGCGGGCGCGGGGCGCCGGCCGGCGACGGTGCGCCGCCGCCTCCCGGAGTTCTTCGGTGGCCGCCCGGAAGGCGGGGGCGGCATGGGTGAAGTAATCGAAGAGGACGGCGCGTTCTTCCGGGGTGTACCGGGCGAGGACCTCGGCGATCCGGCGCCGGGCAGGTCCGACCACGTCTTCGACGCGGTCGAGGGAGTCGGTCACGGGCTCGATGACCACCTTCCGCCGATCGGCCGGATCAGCGGCCCGGCGGACGAATCCGGCTCGCTCCAGGCGGTCGATGAGACGGGTGGTGGCCCCGGTGGTGAGGCCGGTGCGCGCGGCCAGTCCTCCGGAGGTGAGCGTGCCTTCCAGGGCGATCTGGCTGAGCGCGTACCACTCGGAGGCGGTGAGCCCCACCGCCTCCGCCCCGGCCATGCCGTGGAGTCCCACGGCGTCGAGGTACTGACGGAAGATCAGGTGCTGTTCGGCCGGTGTTGGTTCTGCCATGTCCCTGGGTACCCCTTGCAGAAATAGCTGCACGCATGCAGATAATGCTCCACCGCAATATCTGCATGAGTGTAACTACCTGGAGGATCTCATGCCCACCACGGACGACCGGAATGCCGTCACCACAGTGATCGCCTCGCTCATCGACGCCTGGCGACGCCACGACGCCGACGCGTACGGTGCGCTCTTCACCCAGGACGCCACCTACGTCACCTTCGTCGGCACGTACTACCGCGGCCGCCGCGACATCACCGAAAGCCACCGGACGCTGTTCGCCACATTCCTCAAGGGCACACAGCTCGCCGATGAGATCCTGGACGTCCGCTTCTACGGCCCGGACACCGCCGTGGTCACCGGACGCGGCGACAGCCACAAGGGCAGCCGGCCGAAGAAACTGACCAAGATCCAGACCTACACCCTCGTCCGGGGCCCGGACGGCCAGTGGCGCATCGCCGCCTTCCACAACACCAAGCGCAAGCCCCTGATGGAGACCCTCTCCTTCAAGAGCGCTCCCGGTCTCGTCCCGGCATCCCAGAAGTGACCGGCCGGCCGAGGAAGAGCGCGCACGGCTCGGGAGAACCGCACGTGGCGCCTTCTTCGCAAGGGCCCGCTGTGTGGAGCGCAGGCCCGGCCGCCGGGAAATCTCCGGCTAGGAGTTCCCCACCACGTCCTCCGGGAAGCTCAGTGACCTGCCCATCCACTGGAGCGCGGCGGGCAGTTCACGGCGCCAGGTGGCGAAGTTGTGGCTGCCGTGGTCGAGGATGACGGAGTCCGCCTTCATCGGTGGTTTGACGGCGGCGAGGAAGGCCTTGGCCGCCGGATAGTTCTTCTCGCCGGTACGGCTGGTGCCCACCAGGACGTTCACCCGGGGCGCGGGCAGATGCTCCAGACGCCACATCAGGTCGTGCTCCTGACGGCGGCGCACCCGGTCGCGTCCCTCGCCGAAGAGGTTGCCGCTCGTGGCGTCGTTGCTGACCTTGTAGTCGGGCGACAGGGCGGCCGCCGCGGTGTACGTACGGTCGTGCCGCATGGTGAGCTGGAGGGCGCAGCTGCCGCCCGAGGAGTAGCCCAGAAGGCCCCAGCCGCCGGGGTCGTGACCGACGCGGTAGTGCGACTTGAGGGCGTCCGGCACATCGCGCGCGAAGAACGTCTCGGCCTGCGGTCCGCCCGGCACATCGACGCACTGGGTGTCGCGGGGCGGGGCGATGGTGGGCCGCAGCATCACGATGACCGTCGGCTGCATCCGGCCGGCCCGGATCAGCCCGCCGGCGGTCTGCGGCAGCCGCAGATGCTGACCGAGCAGGAAGGTGCCGCCGGGGTAGCCGCTGAGCGCGACGATGACGGGGAACCGCTGGCGGGCGTACTGGGGCTGGAAGTACTGCGGCGGCAGATAGACGTACGCCGGGTTCACGGCCCGGGTCCGCTTCCCGACGATCCGTACGGTCTCGACCTTGCCGGCCTGCTCCGGCGCCCCCTTCGGCAGCCCGTGCACCTTGTCCAGGCCCTCCGGCCCCGAGGTCTGCACCAGTCCCTTCGACGGGTCACCGACGGGCCCGGCCGATCCCTGGTCGCCCCATTTGCCGACGGCGGCCGGTGCGTCGTCGTACAGCCCGAGCAGCTCGTGCCACGAGGCGTAGAACTGGAAGTTGGTGTTCACCACCAGGCCGAGCGCCGCCACGATGGTCAGCTGGGTCGCGAAGATCGAGCCGAGCCGCCCCAGCAGCGCCCGCGGCCCGCGCCCGGCGAACCGCGGCCACAGCCAGAGCGTGAGGCCCACACAGACCACGGCGACCGCGGCCACGGCGTACAACAGCGATCGGCTGGTCAGTCCCATGACGTTTTCCCCAGATGTCCCGCGCCGCGCCCGCTTCCCCGGCGGCCGGTCACGGCGTCTTCCCGGGCCTCCGGACGACCCCCGGAAGACCTCATTGCGCCTGGTTTGATGGCCCTTGGAGGCGCGGCGTTGCGGGGACGGCGAGGTGTTCGGTCGCACGACCACCGGGGGATGCCGGGACTTCATCCCAGCTCTGCCGGACGGCCACCGGGCGGGCGCGGCGGGACCGTTCCCCCCACTCGGAGGCCCCCTCCGACAAGCCCTGGCCCAGGGACCGGGGCAGCCGCCCGTGTACGCAATGGCATCCTGGAGCCACCGGGCCGCAACCGGCCGGGTCGAGGGAGGACGGCGATGGCGACCGAGACGGCAGGGCAGCCGCAGACGACGGGCCCGGCGGCGACCGCACCTGCGCGGACGCCTGACGTACGCCCCATGCGGGCCGATGCCCGCCGCAACTACGAGCGGCTGCTGACCGAGGCCCGTACGGCCTTCACCGAACACGGCACGGACACCTCGCTGGAGGACATCGCGCGCCGCGCCGGCGTCGGCATCGGCACCCTCTACCGGCACTTCCCCAACCGGACCGCCCTGATGGGCGCGGTCTTCCAGGGGGAGGTCGACGCCCTGCTGACCCACGCCAGGGAGCTGGCCGACGCGCCGCAGCCGTGCGCCGCGCTGGTCGAATGGCTGCGCGCGATCATCACCCACGCCACCACCTACCGCGGGCTGTCACGGGCACTGATGACGGCATCCGCGGACGACAGCTCGGGGATGCGGCGGTGCAGCGTGCCGATGCGGGAGGCCGGCGATGCGCTGCTGACCCGCGCCCAGCAGGCCGGGGCCGTACGCCCGGATGTGAGCATCAGCGATCTGATGCAGCTGACCAACGGCATCGCGCTGGCCGTCGAGGAGTCCCCGGACGACCCCAAGCTCGCCGACCGGCTGCTGACGCTCACCCTGCGCGGGCTGAAGGGGGAGAACCACTAGGGGGTGTCCGGCGTATCAGGGTCGGAGAGGCCCGACGGGCACCTCCGCGCCGGGTCGGCGCGCCCCGGTGGCGCGCCCCCGACTTCTGCGTTCAGCGCCGCCGTGGCGCCAGATCGGCGACCCGGCCGCCGGAGGACTCACTCAGGGACGGGGCCGAGCGGAGCTGTGGACCGCCGGCCCCGCCGCCCGGCGGATGGCTACGCCGCTGGCCCGGGAGCGGGACGTCCCGCCGGGGCCCTCTGCGGTCCCCCGGGCCACCCTCCATCCCCGGCTGCCCCGGCCCGTGGCCCACGCCCGAGCCGTTGGCGACGGCGATCTGCACGCCCTGATCGGCCAGCGCCTGCAGCTCCGTGGCGGCGCGGTCGTCATGACCCGGCGGCTCGTCCGTGACCAGACGCGTGATCACATCCGTCGGCACGGTCTGGAACATCGTGTCGGAGCCGAGCTTGGTGTGGTCGGCGAGCACCACCACCTCCCCCGCCGCCTGCACCAGCGCCCGGTCGACACTGGCGGAGAGCATGTTGGAGGTGGACAGACCGCGCTCCGCGGTCAGACCGCTGCCCGACAGGAAGGCGCGGGACACCCGCAGGCCCTGGAGGGACTGTTCGGCACCGCTGCCGACCAGCGCATAGTTGGAGCCGCGCAGGGTGCCGCCGGTCATCACGACCTCGACGCGGTTGGCATGGGCCAACGCCTGGGCGACCAGAAGGGAGTTGGTGACGACGGTCAGACCGGGGACGCGGGCGAGCCGGCGGGCCAGCTCCTGCGTGGTCGTTCCCGCGCCGACGACGATGGCCTCGCCCTCTTCGACGAAGCCGGCCGCGAGATCGGCGATGGCCGTCTTCTCCGCGGTCGCTAGATGGGATTTCTGTGGGAATCCTGATTCGCGGGTAAAGCCTCCCGGCAGGACCGCACCGCCGTGCCGGCGGTCGAGCAGTCCCTCTGCCTCCAGCGCCCGCACGTCCCGCCGTACGGTTACTTCGGAGGTCTGGACGACGCGGGCGAGCTCCCGGAGCGATACGGCTCCATTGGCGCGCACCATTTCAAGGATCAATTGGCGACGTTCTGCAGCGAACACGAAACTGACAGTAACGCCAACGACCGTCTGTTTTCAGCAGGTTGCACCAATTAACGGAAGTTGCTCACGCTGCGGAGCGTGACGTGGTATGCGGTATGCATATGTCGTGCGGATGTCGAACTCCCGGGCGGGACGACCGGCTTGGCGCCTGGTCAGGCGCCCCGACGGCCCGGACGACGGCCACCCTGGGGCAGCGGTCCGGCACCTGCCCGCTGCAGGCACGTTTCATCCCAAGTGCTCACCGGTGGCACAAACAATCGACCGCGGCCGTCCGCCGGTTGCCGCACACCGGTTACTCGCTGGCGGCCTTGCGCGTGTGCAGCTGGCGGGCGACCTCGGCGATCGAGCCGGACAGCGACGGGTAGACCGTGAAGGCATTGGCGATCTGCTCGACGGTCAGATTGTTGTCGACCGCGATCGAGATGGGATGGATCAGCTCACTGGCGCGCGGCGAGACGACCACACCGCCGACGACGATGCCGGTGCCGGGGCGGCAGAACAGCTTCACGAAGCCGTCGCGGATGCCCTGCATCTTGGCGCGCGGGTTGCGCAGCAGCGGGAGCTTCACGACCCGGGCGTCGATCCGGCCGCTGTCGACGTCGGCCTGGGAGTAGCCGACAGTGGCGATCTCCGGGTCGGTGAAGACGTTCGCGGAGACCGTCTTGAGGTTCAGCGGGGTGACCGCGTCACCGAGGAAGTGGTACATCGCGATCCGGCCCTGCATGGCGGCGACGGACGCCAGCGCGAAGATGCCGGTGCAGTCGCCGGCCGCGTACACGCCCTGGGCGGAGGTGCGGGAGACCTTGTCGGTCCAGATGTGGCCGGAGTCCTTGAGCTTGACGCCGGCCGCTTCCAGGCCGATGCCCTCGGTGTTGGGGATGGAGCCGACCGCCATCAGGCAGTGCGTACCGGAGATCGTGCGGCCGTCGGCCAGGGTGACCTCGACGCGGTCGCCGACCCGTTTGGCGGACTGGGCCCGGGAGCGCGACATGACGTTCATGCCGCGGCGGCGGAAGACGTCCTCCAGGACGGCGGCGGCGTCCGGGTCCTCGCCCGGCAGCACGCGGTCGCGGGAGGAGACGAGGGTGACGCGGGAGCCGAGCGCCTGGTAGGCGCCGGCGAACTCGGCACCGGTGACACCGGAGCCGACCACGATCAGCTCTTCGGGCAGCTCGTCGAGGTCGTAGACCTGCGTCCAGTTCAGGATCCGCTCACCGTCGGGGAGCGCGTCCGGGATCTCACGGGGGTGCGCGCCGGTGGCGATCAGCACCGCGTCCGCGATCAGCCCCTCGGAGGTGCCGTCGGCGGCGGTGACCGTCACCTTGCGGGAGCCGTCCGGCGCCTGGCCGGGCTCCAGCCGCCCGCGACCGCGCATGACCCGGCCGCCGGCGCGGGTCACGGACGCGGTGATGTCATGCGACTGGGCGAGCGCGAGACGCTTGACCCGTCGGTTGACCTTGCCGAGGTCGACGCCGACGACCCGGGCGGGCCGGTCCACGTGCGGAGTGTCGTCCTCGACGATGATGCCGAGCTCTTCGTACGAGGAGTCGAAGGTCGTCATCACCTCGGCCGTGGCGATAAGAGTCTTCGACGGCACGCAGTCGGTCAGCACCGACGCCCCGCCCAGACCGTCGCAGTCGACGACGGTCACCTCCGCGCCGAGAGAAGCCGCCACCAGGGCAGCTTCGTATCCGCCGGGTCCGCCACCGATGATCACGATCCGAGTCACGTACTCCATTGTCCCGCACGCCCCTACGTCGCTCTCGCCCGGGGGCGTCCTCCGTCCCTGACGGGCACCGGAGCGCGCTCCACCTGGGCTACCGTCCGAACCTCCGGTACCACGAGCCCGAAGGGCAACCTCCCGTACCCTCGGAACCATGTCGCTCTACGCCGCGTACGCCGGCAACCTCGACGCGCGGCTGATGTCCCGCCGCGCACCGCACTCGCCGCTGCGCGGCACCGGCTGGCTCAACGGCTGGCGGCTCACCTTCGGCGGCGAGCAGATGGGCTGGGAAGGCGCGCTGGCGACGGTCGTCGAAGCCCCCGCCTCCCAGCTCTTCGTCGCGCTCTACGACATCGCGCCCATGGACGAGGAGTCCATGGACCGCTGGGAGGGCGTCGGCATGGACATCTACCGCCGGATGCGGGTGCGGGTGCACACCCTCGACGGCGACGAGGCGGCGTGGATCTATGTCCTCAACGGCTACGAGGGCGGTCTGCCGTCGGCCCGCTATCTGGGCGAGATCGCGGATGCCGCGGAGTCGGCCGGCGCGCCGCACGACTATGTGATGGAGCTGCGCAAGCGGCCCTGCTGACGGGCGGCACGGGCCGGCCGCGGCGGGCACGCCGCCGTACGGGTGCCGCGACGCGCCCGGGGACCTGCTTTTGGCAGATGCCACAACCATCCGATCCCAGCACCGTGAGCAGCGACATCTACGCGCGTAGGGGAATACCGGCTACCCTCGTCCGCGTGAACGCATCTGTTACTCCGGACATCGCGCGCGACCCGCAGGGTGCCGCCGCCGACGCCGCCGCCCGTCTGCGTGAGCTGACCGGCGCCGAGACCCATGACGTCGCCCTGGTGATGGGCTCCGGCTGGGCTCCGGCCGCCGAGGCCCTGGGCGCGCCCGAGCACGAATTCCCCGTCACCGAGCTGCCCGGCTTCCCGGCGCCGGCCGTCGCCGGACACGGCGGCACGATCCGCTCGTACCAGGTCGGTGCGAAGCGGGCGCTGGTCTTCCTGGGCCGTACCCACTACTACGAAGGCCGCGGGGTCGCCGCGGTCGCGCACGGTGTCCGCACCGCCGTCGCGGCCGGCTGCAAGACCGTCGTGCTCACCAACGGGTGCGGTGGTCTGCGCGAGGGCATGCGCCCCGGCCAGCCGGTCCTCATCAGCGACCACCTCAACCTGACCGCCACCTCCCCGATCGTCGGCGCGAACTTCGTCGACCTGACGGATCTGTACTCGCCGCGGCTGCGCGCGCTGTGCAAGGAGGTCGACCCGAGCCTGGAGGAGGGCGTCTACGCCCAGTTCCCCGGCCCGCACTACGAGACCCCGGCCGAAATCAAGATGATCCGGACCCTGGGCGCCGACCTGGTCGGGATGTCCACGGTCCTGGAGGCCATCGCGGCGCGCGAGGCCGGCGCCGAGGTGCTCGGCCTGTCGCTGGTGACGAACCTCGCCGCCGGCATGACGGGCGAGCCGCTCAACCACGAAGAGGTGCTGCAGGCCGGCCGCGACTCCGCGACCCGGATGGGCAGCCTGCTCGCCCAGGTGCTCGGCAAGCTCTGAGACACCGCGGCGCCACGGCGCCGCGCCCGGACGACGACGGCAGACGGCCACGGCGGGTGCACCCCACCCGCCGGGCCGCCCCGCCGCCGTCACCGCCGCACCGGTCCCGCCGCCTGCCCGCCGGTCCCCGCCGTGCGGCGCGGCCCTCCCCCGCGCGCTGCCATCCAGTGGCATTGGCCGGTTCTGCGGCTCCCCTTACGCGCGTACGGGGTATGCGTGACGAGCCGAGAGGGCCCGCCCTCCCCAGCTGTCCTCAGCGCGCCCCCACCCGCATCCACCGTCAGGAGCATCACGTGGCTACCGATCCCGCGGAGCTGATCCACCGGGCCCAGGCCTGGCTGGCCGAGGACCCCGACCCAGAGACCCGGGACGAGCTGTCCAAGCTCATCGAAGCCGAGGACACCGACGAGCTCGCCGCCCGTTTCGCCGGCACCCTCCAGTTCGGCACCGCCGGGCTGCGCGGTGAGCTGGGCGCGGGCCCGATGCGGATGAACCGCTCCGTGGTCATCCGGGCCGCGGCCGGCCTCGCCGCGTACCTCAAGGCGCAGGGTGACGGCTCGGGCCTGGTGGTCATCGGCTATGACGCACGCCACAAGAGCGCCGACTTCGCCCGCGACACGGCGGCCGTGATGGTCGGCGCCGGCCTGCGCGCCGCGGTGCTGCCGCGCCCGCTGCCCACCCCCGTCCTGGCCTTCGCGATAAGGCACCTGGGCGCGGTGGCCGGGGTCGAGGTCACCGCCAGCCACAACCCGCCGCGCGACAACGGCTACAAGGTCTACCTGGGCGACGGCTCCCAGATCGTGCCGCCCGCTGACGGCGAGATCGCCGCCGAGATCGCCGCGGTCCGCTCCCTGGCCGACGTCCCGCGCCCGGAGTCCGGCTGGGAAACCCTCGACGAGACGGTCCTGGACGCCTATCTGGCGCGCACGGACGCGGTGCTGACCCCGGGCTCCCCCCGGGACACCAAGGTCGTCTACACGCCGATGCACGGCGTCGGCCGGGACACTCTCGTCGCCGCCTTCGCCCGGGCCGGGTTCCCGGCACCGACGGTCGTCGCGGAACAGGCCGAGCCGGACCCGGACTTCCCGACGGTCGCGTTTCCCAACCCGGAGGAGCCGGGCGCGATGGACCTCGCGTTCGCCACCGCCCGCGAACGGGGCGCTGCCGGCGTCGACATCGTGATCGCCAACGACCCCGACGCGGACCGCTGCGCCGTCGCCGTCCCCGCTCCCGGCACTCCGGACGGCTGGCGGATGCTGCGCGGCGACGAGGTCGGCGCACTGCTCGCCGCCCACCTGGTGAGCAAGCGGGCGTCCGGCACCTTCGCGACGACCATCGTCTCCTCCCAGCTGATGTCGCGTATCGCGGCCGCCGCCTCGCTGCCGTACGAGGAGACGCTGACCGGCTTCAAGTGGCTGGCCCGGGTGGACGGTCTGCGGTACGCCTTCGAGGAGGCGCTCGGCTACTGCGTCGATCCCGAGGGCGTCCGCGACAAGGACGGCATCACCGCGGCCCTGCTGATCACCGAGCTGGCCGCGGAACTCAAGCAGTCCGGGCGCACCCTCACCGATCTGCTCGACGACCTCGCCCTGGAATTCGGGCTGCACTCCACCGACCAGCTCTCGGTCCGCGTCGAGGACCTGTCGCTGATCGCCGACGCCATGCACAGGCTGCGCGCGCAGCCGCCGACCGCGCTGGCGGGCCTGAGCGTGACCCGCGCCGACGATCTGAACCGGGGCACGGAGACGCTGCCGCCGACCGACGGGCTGCGCTACTACCTGTCCGGTTCGCCGGAGGCCGGGATCGAGGCCGCCCGCGTGGTGGTCCGCCCCAGCGGCACCGAGCCCAAGCTCAAGTGCTACCTGGAGGTCGTGGTCCCGGTGGCCTCGGCCGAGGCCCTGCCCGAGGCCCGTACGAAGGCCGACACGACGCTGGCGTCGATCAAGGCGGATCTGTCGGAGGCGGCGGGGATCTGAGCCCAGGGCCCTCCTCTCCCCACCCGCCCACCCCTCCCTACCCGCCCTACCCGCCCACCCCCCGAAGGGGGGTGGGCGGCGGGGAAACAACAACACCGGGGTGGGCGGCGGGGAAACAACCCTGGGGCGTGCTCAACTCCCGGGCTCCCACTACGGGCCGCAGCCCCAGGACGCCTACAGCGCCACCATCACCGCCAGCCCCACCGCGCCCACCGCCATCGGCGCGAGGATCTCGTACGACCAGCGCACCACCGGCTCGCCCTGGGCGCTCTCGCGGTGGGCGGCGCGTTCCTTGATCTCGCGCAGCTCGTCGAGGGTCTGGTCGGCCATGGCGCGCGGCACCGGGCCGGCGTCGGCGTTCAGCCCGAAACGGGGCCGGGGCGCGGAGCCCCGCGCCGCCTGGCGGCTGACCTTCTTGCGCTGCCGCAGCGAGACCGGGACGGCCCACAGCTGGTACTTGCCGCCGCTGGTGAACACCTCGGCGGAGAACGCCGCCCGCAGGTCCTCCACCGCGCCCCACGGCAGCGTGATCGTACGGAACGGATTACGCACCGTCAGCCGGTCCTCGCCCGCCCTGACCTGCGGCCGCAGGGTGAAGGCGATCACCAGCGGCACCCCGAGGAGCAGCGCGAACAGCGCCGTGAGCTTGGTGTGCACGACGCCCCGCAGCAGTGCGTCGCCGCCGAGCCAGAGTCCGAGCAGAAGGAGCAGTGCGCCGCCGACGAGGGCCGCGGGCGAGCGGTAGCTGCGCTCCGCGTACTGCTGCTGAGGCGGGGTGGTGCGGTCCTGGCTCGTCATGAGGCCGATTCTGCCTGACCGTCCGGATGCCGGACATTGCGTTACGGCATCATTCGGGCGCGGGGTGCGGGTGCGTCCGGACCCCCGGCTGCGCCCTCGACAGGCGGCCGCCACCGGGCATGTTGCCGAAATCGGCCGCGTCCGGGCGGCCGGATGCCCCGCCCGCCCGGCCGGATTCGGACGGCCGAGGGGGATGACATGGCGCTACGCGCGTAGATATGCTCCCCTCGTGACCATGCCCATCACTGTTCCCGCATACGGCAAGGAAGCCGCGGGGCGTCTGGCGTCAATGGCGGACGTGACCGCCGACGACGGTGCGCTGCGCCGCTTCCTCCACGGCCTCCCCGGCGTCGACGCGGTCGGCCTCGAGGCCCGCGCCGCCACCCTCGGCACCCGCTCGATCAAGACGACGGCGAAGGCGTACGCCATCGATCTCGCCATCTCGATGATCGACCTGACGACCCTCGAAGGCGCGGACACCCCGGGCAAGGTCCGGGCGCTGTGCGCCAAGGGCGTCCACCCCGACCCCACCGACCGCACCAGCCCCAAGGTCGCGGCGATCTGCGTCTACCCGGACATGGTCGCGACGGCCAAGGAGGCGCTCGGCGACTCCGGTGTCCATGTCGCGTCCGTCGCCACCGCCTTCCCCGCGGGCCGCGCCGCGCTGCCGGTCAAGCTGGCGGACACCCGTGACGCGGTCGCGGCCGGCGCCGACGAGATCGACATGGTGATCGACCGGGGCGCCTTCCTCTCCGGCCGCTACATGGACGTCTTCGAGGAGATCAAGGCCGTCAAGGAGGCCTGCGCGCGGCCCGATGGGACGGCCGCCCACCTCAAGGTCATCTTCGAGACCGGTGAGCTCCAGACGTACGACAACGTCCGCCGGGTCTCCTGGCTGGCGATGCTCGCGGGCGCCGACTTCATCAAGACCTCGACCGGCAAGGTCGCCGTCAACGCCACCCCGCCGGTCACCCTCCTCATGCTGGAGGCGGTCCGTGACTTCCACACCACGACGGGCGTCCAGGTCGGGGTGAAGCCGGCCGGCGGTATCCGTACGACCAAGGACGCGCTCAAGTACCTGGTGATGGTCAACGAGACGCTCGGTGAGCCCTGGCTGACCGCCGACTGGTTCCGCTTCGGCGCCTCCAGCCTCCTGAACGACCTGCTGATGCAGCGCCAGAAGCTCAGCACCGGCCGCTACTCCGGCCCCGACTACGTCACGGTGGACTGAGGCTCCCATGACCTTCGATTACGCACCCGCACCCGAGTCCCGCGCGGTCGTCGACATCGCGCCGTCCTACGGCCTGTTCATCGACGGCGAGTTCGCCCCGGCCTCCGACGGCAAGGTCTTCAAGACCGTCTCCCCGTCGTCCGAGGAGGTCCTCTCCGAGGTCGCCCAGGCCAGCGCCGACGATGTCGACCGCGCCGTGAAGGCCGCCCGTAAGGCCTTCGAGAAGTGGTCCGCGCTGCCCGGCGCCGAGCGGGCCAAGTACCTCTTCCGGATCGCCCGGCTCCTCCAGGAGCGCTCGCGCGAGCTGGCCGTGCTGGAGTCGCTGGACAACGGCAAGCCGATCCGCGAGTCCCGGGACGCCGACCTGCCGCTGGTCGCCGCGCACTTCTTCTACTACGCGGGCTGGGCCGACAAGCTCGACCACGCGGGCTACGGCCCGAACCCTCGGCCCCTGGGCGTCGCGGGCCAGGTCATCCCGTGGAACTTCCCGCTGCTGATGCTCGCGTGGAAGATCGCCCCGGCGCTGGCGACCGGCAACACGGTCGTCCTCAAGCCCGCCGAGACGACCCCGCTCTCCGCCCTGTTCTTCGCGGACATCTGCCGCCAGGCGGGCCTGCCCAAGGGCGTCGTCAACATCCTGACCGGCGAGGGCTCCACGGGCGCGGCTCTGGTAGCCCACCCCGACATCAACAAGGTGGCCTTCACCGGCTCCACCGAGGTCGGCAAGGCCATCGCCCGTACGGTCGCCGGCACGGACAAGAAGGTGACCCTGGAGCTCGGCGGCAAGGCGGCGAACATCGTCTTCGACGACGCACCGCTCGACCAGGCCGTCGAGGGCATCGTCAACGGCATCTTCTTCAACCAGGGCCACGTCTGCTGCGCGGGCTCCCGCCTCCTGGTCCAGGAGTCCGTCCAGGACGAGCTGCTGCACGCCCTCAAGCGCCGGATGCAGACCCTGCGCGTGGGCGACCCGCTCGACAAGAACACCGACATCGGCGCCATCAACTCCGCCGAGCAGCTGGCCCGGATCACCGCGCTGGCCGACGCGGGCGAGGCCGAGGGCGCCGAGCGCTGGTCACCCTCCTGCGAACTCCCCACCACCGGCTACTGGTTCGCCCCGACGCTGTTCACCGGCGTCACCCAGGCGCACCGCATCGCCCGCGAGGAGATCTTCGGCCCGGTGCTGTCCGTGCTGACCTTCCGCACCCCGGCCGAGGCCGTGGAGAAGGCCAACAACACCCCCTACGGCCTCTCCGCCGGCATCTGGACGGAGAAGGGCTCGCGGATGCTGTGGATGGCGAACAAGCTCCGCGCGGGCGTCATCTGGTCCAACACGTTCAACAAGTTCGACCCGGCCTCGCCCTTCGGCGGCTACCAGGAGTCGGGCTACGGCCGCGAGGGCGGCCGGCACGGTCTGGAGGCGTACCTCAATGTCTGAGCTGACTGGCCGACTCTCCGTCTTCAAGACCTACAAGCTGTACGTCGGGGGCAAGTTCCCCCGGTCCGAGAGCGGGCGGGTGTACGAGGTGACCGACTCCAAGGGCACATGGCTCGCCAACGCCCCGCTGGCCTCCCGCAAGGACGCCCGGGACGCGGTGGTCGCCGCCCGTAAGGCGTTCGCCGGCTGGTCCGGCGCCACGGCCTACAACCGCGGCCAGATCCTCTACCGCATCGCCGAGATGCTGGAGGGCCGCCGCGACCAGTTCGTCGCCGAGGTCGCCGCCGCCGAGGGGCTGTCGAAGGCGAAGGCCACGGCCCAGGTGGACGCGGCGATCGACCGCTGGGTCTGGTACGCGGGCTGGTCCGACAAGGTCGCCCAGATCGCCGGCGGCGCCAACCCCGTGGCCGGTCCGTACTTCAACCTCTCCTCCCCCGAGCCGACCGGCGTGGTCGCGGTCCTGGCCCCCCAGGACTCGTCCTTCCTCGGCCTGGTCTCGGTGATCGCCCCGGCGATCGTCACCGGCAACACGGTGGTCGTGGCGGCCGCCGAGAACGCTCCGCTGCCCGCCCTCTCCCTGGCCGAGGTGCTCGCCACCTCCGACCTCCCGGGCGGCGTGGTCAACATCCTCTCCGGCCGCACCGCGGAACTGGCGGCCCCGCTCGCCGCCCACCAGGACGTCAACGCCCTCGATCTGGCGGGCGCGGACGACGCGTTGGCGAAGGACCTGGAGACGGCCGCGGCCGACAACCTCAAGCGGGTGCTCCGCCCGTCGGCGGTGAACTGGACCGCCGACCCCGGCACCGGCCGTCTGCTGACGTTCCTGGAGACGAAGACGGTCTGGCATCCGATGGGCGTCTAGAGCGCACCGGCGTCCTGGCGGCGTCCGCGGAACGAACGACAGTGCGGGGCCTCTCCTTCGTGGCGGGGCCCCGCACTGTTGTGGCGCCGGCACACGGGGCCGGACATGTCGCCGAACTCCTCAACGGGGCCCCGTCACCCCGGCAGCACCCTCGTCACCTGCCCGACCAGCGGCAGGTCCTTGAGCGCGGCACCGTTCGAGAGGGTGCCGGTCAGCAGCTCGGTGCCCACCGGCTTGAAGTCGGCGATCTGGGTGCTCACGGCATTGGCGAGCGGGTCGACGGAGGTGTTGGCCAGCGGGTCCAGCTGGAGGTTCTTGACCGGGCCGAGGCCGCCGGCCGCGGAGTGCAGCAGTGCGCCGGTCAGTCCGGAGGCCGCGGCACCGGTGTCGGTGCCGCGGTCCGCGGCGGCCGGGGCCGCGCTCGCCGTGGCCGCACCGCCCGCCGCGAGCGCGGCACCGGCCGCGGAGATCACCAGTCCGGCCCGCAGCAACGTGCGGGGAACACGGCTGGGCTTGGGACGCGCATGGGAGGGCATGTGCCACCTGCCTGTGGATCGAAGGGGTCGAAGTGCTGTACGAGCCACAGCATTCGGGTAATCAATTGACTGCGTAGCGTAGTTGAGCTGCGGGGGCCGATCCACCTCGCGCGCCAGGGGTACCCCACACGGCGCAATACGCGACAATGGGTGCCCGTGAGCTCCCACTCGTGCAACACGCCGTCCTCCCCCACGCTCCCCATCCGGGTCGTTCTGCTGACCGGCCCGTCGGGCTCCGGGAAGACCTCCCTGGCCATGCGCAGCGGCCTCCCCGTCCTGAACCTCGACGACTTCTACAAGGAGGGGACGGACCCGACACTGCCGCAACTGCCCGACGGCGGCGGCGCCGACTGGGACGCACCGCTGTCCTGGGACGCCGGCGCCGCCCTCGCGGCCATCGACGCGCTGTGCCGTACGGGGCGTGCCGACGTCCCGGTCTACGACATCGCGGCCAGCGCCCGGGTCGGCGCCACGCGTCTCGACCTCGGCGGCGCCCCGCTGTTCATCGCGGAGGGCATCTTCGCGGCCGAGGTCATCGCGGACTGCCGGGCCGCGGGGCTGCTGGCCGATGCGCTGTGTCTGCGCGGCCGGCCCACCACCACCTTCCGCCGGCGGCTGGCGCGGGATCTGCGCGAGGGCCGCAAGTCCGCCCCGTATCTCGTACGCCGCGGACTGCGGCTGCTGCGCGAAGAACGCTCGGTCGTCGCCCGGCACACCGCCCTGGGCGCGCACCCCTGTGCCAAGCCGGAGGCGCTGGCCCGCATATCGGCCGCGGGGGCACCGGACACGGTGGAGGCGGCCGTACGTTCCTGACGCGCGGCGGCGACCGGCGGGCGGACGGGCGGCGCGCGGACGGGCGGCGACCGGCGGGCGGACGGGCAGACGGGCGGCGACCGGTTCACGGAAGCCGGTGCCGCATCCGCGGGTCGGGGTGGCGCGGGCGCGCGAGCTGCATGCGGAGGCACACACGAAGGAGCGGGCTCGGACAGACCCCCCGGCCGTCCGAACCCGCTTTTCTCTCCCCCGTGATCCCCCCTGCTCCCCCGTACTTCCCCCGTATCCCCCGATACGTCCGGCCTCCGTGGATCACTCCGCTTCGGCCGGTTCCCCCGTATCCCCGTTCCCCCCTCGGGCGTTCCCCCTGGTCCCCCTCGGGCTCCCCCCCGGGGTCCTCAGGCCACCAGCTCGCCGAAGGACTCCTCCTCGTCACGGCCGAAGCTGAGGACCTCGTCCTCACGCAGCCGGCGCAGGGCACGCCAGATGCTCGACTTCACCGTGCCGACACTGATGTTGAGAATGTCCGCGATCTCCGGGTCCGTACGGCCCTCGTAGTAGCGCAGCACCAGCATCGTGCGCTGCGTCTCGGGCAGCCGGACCAGCGCCTGCCACAGCACGGCGCGCAGCTCGGTGCCGCGCATCGCGTCCACGTCGCCGGCCGTCTCCGGCAGCTCCTCGGTCGGGTACTCGTTGAGCTTGCGCCGGCGCCAGGCACTGATGTGCAGATTGGTCATGGTCCGGCGCAGATAGCCGCCGAGCGCCGCCTTGTCACTGATCCGGTCCCACGCCCGGTAGGTCGAGAACAGCGCGCTCTGCAGCAGGTCCTCGGCCTCGTAGCGGTCGCCGGTCAGGTGGTAGGCGGTGGCGTACAGGGAGGCCCGGCGCTCCTGGACGTAGGCGGTGAAGGCCGCTTCGGCCTCCGCCGTCTCCGCCGGGGAACGCCGTTCCCCCGTGGCCTCCCCGTACTCCGCTCCCCCGGTGTTTCCCCCGTTTTCTCCCCCGTGGGCGGCATTGCCCCCGTGCCCACGGTTGAGTTCCACCGTCGTCGCGTCGATGGCCACCATGAAGGGCGGCCGCTGACGCGCGGTGCCGCGGGTGCATCCCCGCACGGCACCGGCCTTCTCGCCGGACCGGACGACATCGTGGAGTCGCGTGATAACTGCGCTGGAAGTGGTGCCGTGCAGTGTGTTCATCTCGCGCCCCCCGTCGTAGAGCCAGCTCGTTCGGTGTGTCCGGGTTGTTGATCTCTCCCGGTGCCCAAAAGACTGCCAAGCCAGTTTCATCGCGTTGTCCGTCGACTGTCACAGGCCTGTCACAGGCCCCGGTGCGGCGCGTCGCGAGGGCCTCACGCGCGTGGGCCTTGTGTACGAGAGCACCACTGGTCGATGTCCCGGCGTCCCATGGGCCAGAATGGCTGAGTGCCTTTCCTGTTGCTGATCGAGGACGACGACGCCATCCGCACGGCCCTCGAACTCTCGCTGTCCCGCCAGGGTCACCGTGTGGTGACCGCGGCGACGGGCGAGGACGGCCTGAAGCTGCTGCGTGAGCAGCGCCCGGACCTGATCGTGCTGGATGTGATGCTGCCGGGCATCGACGGCTTCGAGGTGTGCCGGCGGATCAGGCGTACGGACCAGCTGCCCATCATCCTGCTCACCGCGCGTAACGATGACATCGACGTCGTGGTGGGGCTGGAGTCCGGCGCCGACGACTATGTCGTCAAACCGGTCCAGGGCCGGGTGCTGGACGCCCGGATCCGGGCCGTGCTGCGCCGGGGCGAGCGGGAGTCCAGTGATTCGGCGACGTTCGGCTCGCTGGTGATCGACCGGTCGGCGATGACGGTCACCAAGAACGGCGAGGATCTGCAACTGACACCGACCGAACTGCGGTTGCTGCTGGAGCTGAGCCGCCGGCCCGGTCAGGCGCTGTCCCGGCAGCAGCTGCTGCGGCTGGTGTGGGAGCACGACTACCTCGGCGACTCGCGCCTGGTGGACGCGTGTGTGCAGCGGCTGCGGGCGAAGGTGGAGGACGTGCCGTCCTCGCCGACCCTGATCCGTACGGTCCGCGGCGTCGGCTACCGGCTGGATTCGCCGCAGTGAGGGAACGTTCCGCGGGCGGCGGTGCGACGAAGGACGGCGCGGGCGGCGAGGCCGGGGACACGGCCGCACCCTCGGCCGGCCGGCGGATGCAGCGGGTGCTGCGCGGGCTGCGCCGTGCGTCGGGGCTGCTGCGCTGGACCAGTCTGCGGCTGCGGCTGGTCGTGGTCTTCGCGCTGGTGGCGCTGACGGCGGCGGTCTCGGCGTCGGGCATCGCGTACTGGCTCAATCGCAACACCGTTCTGGAGCGCACCCAGAACGCCGTCCTCAACGACTTCCGCAAGTCGCTGGAGGACAGTACGCGGTCCCTTCCGCTGCGTCCGCGCTGTGCCGAACTGCAGGACGCGGCGCGGCAGATGGCGGCCGGGCCGCAGGACTACGCGGTGCTGTTGATAGGGGTCGACCGCGAGGGCAAGGCCTGCGCGGCCACCACGAACAAGAATCTGCTGACGCTGAACAGCGTGCCCGTGTCGCTGCGTACCGCGGTCGACGAGGTGCGCCCGGTCGACGAGTCCAACCGCTATCCGCACCATCTGTACTGGCAGCGCAAGGAGGTCGGGGACGCCCCCTACCTCGTCGCCGGCGCGAAGGTGATCGGCGGCGGGCCCACCGGCTACATGATGAAGTCACTGGCCACCGAGCGGCAGGACCTCAACTCGCTGGCCTGGTCGCTGGGGATCGCGACCGCGCTCGCGCTGGTCGGCTCGGCGCTGCTGGCGCAGGCCGCGGCGACGACCGTGCTGCGGCCCGTACAGCGGCTGGGGCATGCGGCGCGGCAGCTGGGCGAGGGGCGGCTGGACACCCGGCTGCGGGTGACCGGCACGGACGAACTGGCCGATCTGTCCCGGACGTTCAACCGTACGGCGGAGCGTCTGGAGCAGCGGGTCGAGGAGCTGAGCGGGCGCGAGGCGGCGTCCCGGCGGTTCGTCGCCGATATGTCGCACGAGCTGCGGACGCCGCTGACCGCGATCACCGCGGTCTCCGAGGTGCTGGAGGAGGAGGCGGACTCCCTCGACCCGATGATCGCGCCGGCCGTGCAGCTGGTGGTCGGCGAGACCCGGCGGCTGAACGACCTCGTGGAGAACCTGATGGAGGTCACCCGCTTCGACGCGGGGACGGCCCGGCTGGTGCTGGACGATGTCGATGTCGCGGACCAGGTGACCGCGTGTATCGACGCCCGGGCCTGGCTGGACGCGGTCGAGCTGGACGCGGACCGCGGCATCGTGGCCCGTCTGGACCCGCGGCGGCTCGATGTGATCCTGGCGAATCTGATCGGCAACGCCCTCAAGCACGGCGGCTCACCGGTGCGGGTCTCGGTCCACACCGAGGACGCGGCGGGTGACGGTGCGGGCGGCCTGACGGGCAGCACGGCCGTCGCCGGCGTCCCGGCCGCGGCCGACGCGTCCGGCGGACCGGAGGCCGGTACGGAGGACGAGGGGCCGAGGCGGTCCGAACCGGAGGCGGGCGCGGAGCGGCCCGGGGGCGGCACGCTGGTGATCCGTGTACGGGATCACGGCCCCGGCATCCCGGAAGAAGTCCTTCCGCATGTCTTCGACCGCTTCTACAAGGCGAGCGCCTCCCGGCCGCGCTCGGAAGGCAGCGGTCTGGGCCTGTCGATCGCGCTGGAGAACGCACATATCCACGGCGGGGAGATCACCGCGGCCAACCTCCCCGAAGGCGGCGCGGTCTTCACACTGCGGCTGCCGATGGACGCCGCGCCGCTGACGGACGGCGACCGGAGGGACGGCGGCACGGCCCGCCCGGATGACGAGGGCACGGAGGACGGGCGATGACGCCGATCAGGCGGACGGGGCGGCGCACCGCCGCTGTGGTGGCGCTCACGCTCGCCGCCGCGGGCTGCGGGATCCGGGGCACCTCGGTACCGGTCGATGCGGGCGGCGCGCCCTCGCGGGTGAGCTGCAAGGCCCCGGCGAGCGACCCGGCGCCCAACCCGCCCGGCGGGGCCCAGGCCACCGTCTATCTGGTGTGCGGCTCGGCGCTGGCCCAGGTGGAGCGGACGGTGTCGCTGCCCAAGAACACGGCGAGCGCCGAACCTCGGCTGCCGACCGCCCGTGCGCTGCTGAAGGAGCTGCAGCGGCAGCCGTCGTCCGACGAGGACCGGGCCGGCTTCAGCAGCGCGCTGCCCCAGGACCTGAAGGTCACGGCGCCGCGCGCGGGCGATCCCGCGGATGCGCTGCGGCTGAGCATCCGGCCGGACGATCTGCCGTCGTTCGCACTGGCCCAGCTGGTGTGCACCTACGGCGCGAGCCCGGCGCTGGGCCGGACCCATGCGGCGGTACTGGGCGGACCGGGCGACGATACGGCGCACCGCTACGACTGCTCCGCGGAGGTGCTGGCCAATCCGGACATCGCGGAGAACACCGGCTGGGGAGACCCGTTGTCGGAAGAGGGCTGACCCGGCGGGCCAAGACGGGCGCAATTGGGCGGAACCACAGCCACCGCCGGTCGCGTCCTGGCCTTTGTGCAGCGTCATGGCCCCGGCACCACCGCCGTCCCCCGTATGCGCGTCACCGGACTTCTCCTCCTTGTGGCGCATCTGCTGATCGTCGGCTGGCTGACGTTGCGTCCTCGCACGGTGCCCTGGGTGTCCGCCACGAACCTCGAACCGCTGGCGACGATCCAGGCCGAGCTGGCGACCGGCCCTTCGTGGGACGCCATCCAGCATCTGGGCGGCTCGGTGCTGCTGCTGGCGCCGCTGGGCGTGCTGCTGCCCCTCTCAGCGGGCCGGCTGAACGTTTCTCCGCTGGTGTCCCTGACCCGCACCGTGTTCGCCGGGGCGATGATCGCGCTGGCCATCGAGCTGCTGCAGTCAGGGGTGCCCGGCCGGGTCCCGGACATCGACTCGGTGCTGCTCGGCTCGCTCGGAGTGGCCCTGGCGCACCTGACGGTGGTCCCCGGGGCCAGGCGCCGGCTGCGTCGCCGGTACGGGGATCTCGGGGAGGTAACCCCGAGAATCCCCAGGGTCGGACTGGCCCCGCAGGCTGATGCTCTCTCCGGCAGCCGGACCTACCTTTGAGACATCGGGGCAAACGCCCCACCGAGTCGCAAAGGAGCCCGCATCATGGCCGCCGCACTGGTCCGCCCCCGCAACAACCGAATGATCGCCGGAGTGTGCGCGGGCCTGGCCCGTCGCTTCGGTATGACGCCGACGACGATGCGCGTGCTCTTCGTGGTGTCGTGTCTGCTGCCCGGCCCGCAGTTCCTGGTCTACCTGGCGCTGTGGATATTCCTCCCCTCGGAGGAGAAGGCCGCCACCGGCGCCGCCGCCTGGTGACCGCGCCGCCCGGCAGGCCACCCCGCAGGCTGCCCGGCAGGCCACCCCGCAGCCCGGCGCGGCTGTCGAACCGGCCCCGCGCCGCCCGGTTTCCCGCCGGCACACGACGATGCCCCGGCCGTACGCACGAGGCGTTCGGCCGGGGCACGGCGCATGACGCGTCCCTAGGGGACGAGCCGCGTGGCGGGATCAGCCACCCAGGGGGAGGGTCTTGGTGACGGCGTTGGTCGGCAGGCCGCCCAGCAGCTTGTTGCCCTGGGAGTTGACCTTGGTCTTGACGTCGTTGCCGGTCGCCTTGGCCTTGGTGAGCCCGGAGACGGTCTTGGTGGCGTCCTTCACCGGCAGGCTCTTCAGCACCCCGGTGGTGTCGAGCGGGGCCGCGCTGGCGACGCCCGCGGCGGTGACGGCGAAAGCGGCACCGAGCGCGACGGTACCGAGAGTCTTGATGGTTCCCTGCTTCATCGAATTACGTCCTCATGATGGGGGCTTGACCGGCAAATCAACCTACTGAGGCGGCAACCGGCCCCGCAAACAGCCACGACGAAAGAAAAAACGGCCGGTGGACATTCCACCGGCCGTTGCGCTATAGGCTCGCGCCACCCCTTACGCAGGGTCAGAAGGACTGCTCACAGGGGACGTTGTGGTCCCCGGACGGAACAGCCATTCGGCCCGGAGTTCCGCGTAACCGGGCTTGATGACGTCATTGATCATGGCCAGACGTTCATCGAAAGGAATGAACGCTGATTTCATCGCATTGACTGTAAACCACTGCATGTCATCGAGCGTGTATCGAAATGTCTTGACCAGGTGCTCGAATTCCTCGGACATGCTCGTGTGACTCATCAGCCGGTTGTCGGTGTTGACCGTGAGCCGGAACTGCAGCCGGCGCAGCAGGCCGATGGGGTGCTCGGCGTAGGAGGGGGCGGCGCCGGTCTGGAGGTTGGAGGTCGGGCACATCTCCAGCGGGATGCGCTTGTCCCGCACGTACGAGGCGAGCCGGCCGAGCTTGACCGAGCCGTCGTCGGCGACCTCGATGTCGTCGATGATCCGGACGCCGTGGCCGAGGCGGTCGGCGCCGCACCACTGGAGGGCCTGCCAGATCGACGGCAGACCGAAGGCCTCACCGGCGTGGATGGTGAAGTGGTTGTTCTCCCGCTTGAGGTACTCGAAGGCGTCGAGGTGGCGGGTGGGCGGGTAGCCGGCTTCGGCGCCCGCGATGTCGAAGCCGACGACGCCGGTGTCCCGGTAGCGGTTGGCGAGTTCGGCGATCTCCAGGGCGCGGGCGGCGTGCCGCATGGCGGTGAGCAGCGCCCCGACGCGGATGCGGTGGCCGTTCTCGCGGGCCCGGCGCTCGCCCTCGCGGAAGCCCTCGTTGACCGCCTCGACGACCTCTTCGAGGGTCAGACCCTGCTCCAGGTGCTGCTCGGGCGCGTACCTGACCTCGGCGTAGACCACACCGTCGGCGGCCAGGTCCTCGGCGCACTCGGCGGCCACCCGGGCCAGTGCGTCGCGGGTCTGCATGACGGCGCAGGTGTGGGCGAAGGTCTCCAGGTAGCGCTCGAGCGAGCCGGAGTCACTGGCCTCACGGAACCAGATCCCGAGCTTGTCCGGGTCGGTTTCGGGCAGTCCCTCGTAGCCGTTCTCACGGGCCAGCTCGACGACGGTGGCGGGGCGCAGGCCGCCGTCGAGGTGATCGTGGAGCAGCACCTTGGGGGCGCGGCGGATCTGTTCACTGGTCGGCTGGGTGGTGGTCTCGCTCGTCATCTCGGCACTCTAGCCCCTACGCGCGTAGATCTCATCGAACGATACGCAACAGTGACCCGTCCACGGGGTGGCGGGCACGCCTCCTTCTGCCATCGTTCTGGTCATGGCTCAGCAAGCGCTGCCGGTGCGTGAGGCCCGGCTGGGAAAACCGCTGGGAACGGCCGGCAAGGAAGGGGCACGGGAAGCGCTCCGGTGGAGGGGCGGCCGGCGCGGCACCGGCCGGGAGGTGAGCGGGGTCGCGCTTTTACTGCCCGGTGGCGGACCGACCGGCGTGCGGCGCCCGTCGCCGGTGGCGGCACTGGCGGTGCGCCCACTGGCGGTCCGGCTGGCGAAGGCGGGACGCCCTGAAGGTCTGACGGCCCATGTCGTGCGCTACCGCTGCAGCGGCTGGAACGGGACCGAGGCCCATCCGGCGCGGGACGCGGACTGGGCCCTGGAGGAGGTGGTCCGCCGCTACGGCGATGTCCCGGTCTGCCTCGTGGGTACGGGCATGGGCGCCCGCGCCGCCCTGCACGCCGCGGGGCACCCCGCCGTCAACTCCGTGCTGGCAATCGCCCCTTGGCTGCCCGACCCGCACCCGGACGGCGCACCGCCCGATCCGGTGAAACAGCTCATCGGCCGGCAGGTCCTGCTCATCCACGGCACCAACGACGAGCGCACCGACCCGGATCTGTCGTACCGCTATGCCGAGCGCGCCAAGAAGGTCAACCGCGACATCTGCCGCTTCGAGGTGCACTCCGACGGCCATTCGCTGCATCAGCACCGTGCCGAAGTCCTCGCCCTGGCCGCCGACTTCATGCTCGGCTCGCTGTTCGCCCGGGGCTATGCCAGACCGGTGAAGGACGCACTGGCCGCACCGCCGCCGCTGGGCCTGCGGATGCCGCTGGCAGCGGGCTTCGGGGCGTCACTGCGGCACTGAACGCAGCGGGCCCCGGCACCACCGTCCTCCGGCGGCGGGCGCCGGGCATCGCTGCCGCCCCGACCGCCGCAGGCCCCGGCCAGTCGCGCCCGTCACCTGGCCGCGGGCCGGTCGGGGCCTCACCGCGGCACTGAACACACCATGGGCCCCATGCGACGGCGATCGTCACCTGGGCAGCAGCCGCCCCCGCCGGCTCAGCAGGAACTTCTTGAACGCGGCCACCGGCGGGGTGTCCGGATGGCCGTCCAGCCAGGCGACGCCGATCTCGCGGACCGCGCGCGGTGCCGTCACGGTCAGCTCGGCGACGCCGGGGCGGGGGACGGCCGGCGGCGGCAGCAGGGCCACGCCCAGCCCGGCCGCGACCAGTCCGCGCAGCGTCTCGGCCTCCTCCCCCTCGAACGCGACCCTCGGCGTGAAACCCGCCTCGGCGCACAGCGCGTCGGTGATCCGGCGCAGCCCGTAGCCCGGTTCGAGGGTCACGAACAGTTCGCCGGCGGCCTCCGCGAGCCGGATCCGCTTGCGGGCGGCCAGCGGATGGTCGTCCGGGACGACCAGGCGCAGCTTCTGCTCGTCGAGCCGCCGGGCGACCAGGTCCGGGTAGTCGGGCACCGGCGAGGTCAGACACAGATCGAGATCGCCGGCCCGCAGCCGCTCGATCATGGCCTCGCCGTAGTTCTGGACGAGCTGGAAGCGGACGCGCGGATGGTCGGCGCGGAAGCTGCGGATCAGACCGGGCACGGTCTCCGACCCGAGGGTGTGCAGAAAGCCGAACGCCACCTTCCCGGCCGCGGGGTCGACATCGGCCCGTACGGACTCCGTCGCCCGCTCCAGGTCCGTGAGCGCCCGTTCGGTGGAGGCGAGGAAGGCGCGGCCCGCCGGGGTGAGGGAGAGGGTGCGGCCGTGCCGGGCGAAGAGGGCGACGCCGAGGTCCTCCTCCAGGCGGACGATGGCCCGGCTGAGCGTCGGCTGCGGCATCCCGAGCTCCTGCGCGGCGCGGGTGACGTGTTCGTGCCGGGCGACGGCGGTGAACTGGGCGAGCCGCGGGGCGAGGGTCACCGCCCACGAGTCGGCGCCGAGTTCGGCCACCTCCCCCGTGTCCACCCCGGCCCGGCCCGAACCGGCGGTGTCTTTTCTGTTGCGACCTTGCAACAGCGGCCCTTGCGACCTGCGATCATGTGCCACAGCATCGATTATGCCGTTTCCATGCATTGGACGCATGAAACACAGAGGCTTACTTTCGAAACATGCCTCCCGCTGATACCGGGGCGTCCGTCACCGACCGTGCGGCCGCCTCTCCCCAGTCGTCCCCTGACTCCTCTACCGCCGCCGCGCCCGACCCCGAAGCGGGCAAGCTGCGGCCGGGCGGCCCCGGCTACCGCCGGATGAGCTTCGCCCTCTTCGCCGCCGGAGTGGCCACTTTCGCCCTCCTCTACTCCACGCAGGCGCTGCTGCCCGCGATCTCCGGTGACCTCGGGGTGAGTCCGGACCAGGCGAGCTGGACCGTATCCGCGGCGACCTTCGGCCTGGCGCTCGGCGTGATCCCGCTGAGCGCGGTCTCCGAGCGCTTCGGCCGGCGCACGCTGATGACGGTGTCCCTCTCGGTGGCCGCGCTGATCGCGATGCTGGTGCCGTTCGCCCCGTCGCTCGGTGCGCTGATCGCGCTGCGCGGCATCCAGGGCGTCGCACTCGCCGGACTGCCGGCCTCCGCGATGGCCTTCCTGGCCGAGGAGGTGCGCGCCAAGGCGCTGGTGGCGGCCATCGGGCTGTTCGTGGCGGGCAACAGCATCGGCGGGATGTCCGGCCGGATCGTGACCGGCTGGGTCGCCCAGGCCTGGGGCTGGCGGGCGGCGCTCGCCGCGGTGGGTGTGCTGGCTGTCGTGTGCGCGGTGACGTTCCGGCTGCTGGTCCCCAAGGCCCGGCATTTCGCGCCCCGTTCGGTGGGCCCGCGGGCCCTGGCCCGTACGCTCGGCAACCACCTCGCCGACCCTCTGCTCCGCCGTCTCTACGCCATCGGCGGGCTGTTCATGACGGTCTTCGGCGCGGTCTACACGGTCATCGGCTACCGCCTGGTCTCCGAGCCGTTCAACCTCCCGCAGGGCATTGTCGGTTCGATCTTCGTGGTCTACCTGGTCGGTACGGTCTCCTCGGCCGCGGCCGGCCAGCTGGTCGCCCGGGTGGGCCGCCGCGGCGCCCTGTACCTGGCCGTCGGCACCACCTCGACGGGTCTGCTGCTCTCCCTCGCCGACTCCGTCGCCGCGGTGCTGGCCGGCCTCATCCTGATCACCGCGGGCTTCTTCGCGGGCCACGCCGTTGCCTCGTCCTCGGTGAGCCGCACCGCCAAGACGGCGCGCGCCCAGGCGTCGGCGCTGTACCAGTGCGCGTACTACGTCGGCAGCAGCCTGGGCGGCGCGCTCGGCGCCGCTGCCTTCCACGCCGTCGGCTGGGAGGGCACCGTCCTCCTCGGCCTCGCCGCGATGCTCGGCGCCGCCTCGATCACCCTCTACGCCACCCGCAAGGCCGTGGCCGAACGCCGCCTCCTCCACCTGGAAAAGGCCGCGTAGCCACCCTCAGTCCGAAGGGCCCGCCCTGCCACCTGTCCTGGTGGGGCGGGCTCTTCGTCGTTGTTCGTCGTCAGTCGACGGGGAAGATGCCCGTGTCCAGGGTGAGACCGAAGGGTGCGGGAAGCACCAGCTCATCGCCGAACTTCACGGCCTGGAGCACACGATAGACATCGCCCGTTGGCTCGCCGTAGAGCGTGATAGCCGGACCGGCGGGAGCCCATCGGTCGACCAGCAGATAGAGCGGGACGCCAGCTCGTGCGTACCCCGCCGCCTTCGCGATCCGGTCGTTGCTCGCGTTGGACTTCGAGGTGACTTCGACGATCAGCTTTGCTTCGGATGCCTGGACGTATTCACCGGACTTGTCGAGCACAACATCATCCGGCACCACGGCGAGGTCCGGGATATACAGGCCCTTGCGGAGCGGAATCCCCGTGCCGAGGGTCTGGTAGACGTCCCAGTCCTCCGGGAGCACGGAGTACAGACGACGCTGGACCTTCACAGCGATGAAGTTGTGGATGTTGTCGGGCGGCGGCGACATGGTGACGATCCCCTCGATGATCTCCACCTTCCAGCCCTCGGGTGCGTCCGCCTGCTCCCAGATACGGACGAGGTCGTCCCACTCGGAGCTGTTACCCGAGGTGTGGTCGACGGTGAGTGCGCTCATGGCGGTCTCCTCTATCGGTACGTCACCGATCCCAGCATGCCGAACGGGACCGGCACAGGTCCACCGATCCCGTTCACCCATACGAGAAAACCCCAGGTCAGGCGATACGTTCCAGCACCACCGGAGTGGTGGCGAAGGCCGCGCCCTCGGGGCCGACGAGTACGCCGCCGTCCAGGGCCTCCAGGGCGTAGGGGAACTTCTCCGGGGTGTCGGTGTGCAGGGTCAGCAGGGGCTGGCCCGCGGTGACGGTGTCCCCGGGCTTGGCGTGCAGCTCCACACCCGCGCCGGCCTGGACCGGGTCCTCCTTACGGGCGCGGCCGGCGCCCAGGCGCCAGGCGGCGAGGCCGACGGCGTAGGCGTCGAGGGTGGTGAGGATGCCGGAGGAAGAGGCGGTGACGACATGCTGTTCGCGGGCCACGGGGAGGGCCGCGTCGGGGTCGCCGCCCTGGGCGCTGATCATGCGGCGCCAGTGGTCCATGGCGGAGCCGTCGGCCAGCGCCTTGGCCGGGTCGGCGTCCTTGAGGCCGGCCGCGTCGAGCATCTCGCGGGCCAGCGCCAGGGTCAGCTCGACGACGTCCTGCGGGCCACCACCGGCCAATACCTCGACGGATTCCCGGACTTCGAGGGCGTTGCCGGCGGTCAGGCCGAGCGGGGTGGCCATGTCGGTGAGCAGCGCGACGGTCCTCACCCCGTGGTCGGTGCCCAACTCGACCATCGTGGAGGCCAGTTCGCGGGCGTTGTCGAGGTCCTTCATGAAGGCGCCGGAGCCGACCTTGACGTCCAGGACGAGGGAACCGGTGCCCTCGGCGATCTTCTTGGACATGATCGAGGAGGCGATGAGGGGGATCGACTCGACGGTGCCGGTGACATCGCGAAGCGCGTAGAGCTTCTTGTCGGCGGGCGCGAGGCCATCACCCGCGGCACAGATCACGGAGCCGACGTCGCGCAGGACGTTCAGCATCTCCTCGTTGGAGAGCGTCGCGCGCCAGCCCGGGATGGCTTCGAGCTTGTCGAGGGTGCCACCGGTGTGGCCGAGGCCCCGGCCGGAGAGCTGCGGGACGGCGGCACCGCAGGCGGCGACGAGCGGGGCGAGCGGCAGAGTGATCTTGTCACCGACGCCACCGGTGGAGTGCTTGTCGGCGGTGGGGCGGGGCAGGGAGGAGAAGTCCATCCGCTCGCCGGAGGCGATCATCGCGGCCGTCCAGCGGGCGATCTCCGTGCGGTTCATACCGTTGAGGAAGATCGCCATCGCCAGGGACGACATCTGCTCATGGGCGACCTCGCCGCGGGTGTAGGCGTCGATGACCCAGTCGATCTGATCGGGGGTCAGCTCACCGCGGTCGCGCTTGGTGCGGATGACGGAGATGGCGTCCATGGACGGTTCCTTTCGAACGGGTAGGTACGTTCTACACGCATAGATGCCGGGGTGGCCAGGGAGGGCCGGGGGTCGGTCACCCACGGGCGGTGCGCGTCCCTTGACGCCCCGGAGCAGTCGGCCCGGCTGACGGCCTCATCCGTTCGCCCGGTTCCCCCCTGGGGACGGGGTCCGGACGGACCGTAGCCACACCACGGCGTCGGTGAGCGCGTCGGCGTCCCCGGGCGTGGGCCGGTCCGGGGCGATGGGCGCGTTGCCGTAGAGGCGGCCGGTCCGATCGGCCTCGCGGGCCACCGTGAGAACGAGAACGGCGCCATCGGTCAGGTCGATGGCGGCGTTCCCGGTCGCCAGTCCGGCAGTGGGCGCCCCGAAGGTCCGTACCCGCGGCATGCCGAGGAACGCGATGAGGGTGGCTTCTCCGGCGCTCATGGTCCTTCCGTCGATGAGGACCGCGACGGGCGGCTCGGGTTCGGCCAGCGGATACGGGTGGGGGGCCGCCGAGAGCGCCTCGTCGTCCACGTACACCACACCGTCCCGGAGCAGCCAGCGTCCGGACACCTCGCCCGCGGCGTCGACGAAGGATCCCAGGTGCCCGTGTCCGAGCAGCGGAGCGAGCACCGTGAGCATGGGGTACATCGAGCCGCCGGTATTGCCGCGCAGGTCCACGACCCAGCCCTTCGGGTGGTGACGGTCCAGGTCGCGTACGGCGGCGGCCCCTTCTCGTATGTACCGCCCCTCCGCCTCCATTCCCCCGTCGGCCTCCGGGACGATGAGGTGCGCGAAACCCCCGCCGATCAGGCGCCCGGTGGGCACGGGCCCGGCCGGCGCGGCCTCCTGGTCGCGCACCTCCTCGGCGTCCTGAGGGCGGAGGAAGAAGGTGTGCGGATCCCCCAGCAGGTCGAGCACAGCGTCAATGGCCCCGTAGGCCTGTTCCGTCGCGGTCGCGTCCGCGATCTGCGCCTCCGCATCCCGCCGTACCCGCGCCCAGTCCAACCGGTCGCGGTTGAGCGCGTGTTCCTCCAGCAGATCCAGAACGGCCTCCAGGTAGTCCCGCGCCGGTGACGTTTCCCCGGACGGAGCCACTACGGACATTTCACCCATTTCACTAGCCCCCTGTTTCGGACAAGATCCCGCGGTCTTCGACGCGTCGGAGCCAGGGCCTGTCGGACGGTCACGCGCGAGTGTGGTCGGCGTTGTTGTGCGCGGACGGTGCGGGCCTCCGCTGTGCGGCGCGGATCACTCACGGATCATCTCCGATCCAGGCCATTTCCGCCCCAATTCTGCTTGGCTGGTGGCCCGGACGATCACAGGAGGTCGATACGCATGGCGCTCACGCACTGGGGGTTCATCTACACGGCGGACGGCAGCGCGGCAGGTGGCGATGTCAGCGCCGTGGACACGGGTACGTGCCGCAGTGTGTTCGTCGGGGTGGAGAAGCCCGAGGAGGGCATCGAGGTCGCGCGCCGCCTGGTGGCTGAGGGGGTGCAACTCATCGAATTGTGCGGGGGGTTCGGCCCAGTATGGGCCGGGCGTGTCATCGAGGCGATCGACGGCGCGGTCCCCGTGGGCGTGGTGGGCTACGGGCCCGAAGCGGTCGATCAGGTGCACACGATTTTCTCCTGACGTGTGCCGCCTCCTTCCCTCCGAAGGAGGCGGCCCGGGGCCCTCGTAGGGCAGGCCGCGCGCACTTCCCCACGCTGTCAGCATCGTCGCCGCACTCAGGCGGGCCCAGGGGGTGTCTCCCCCTAGATCGTCCAGCGGTGGACCCGGCCGTCCGGCGCCGTATAGGTCACGGTCTGCTCAGCCGGGGTCGCTTCGATGCTGAACCACTCACGTCGTGGCCGGTGGAGCTGCCGCCATCGCCGATGGGCCGCCTCGATCGGCGTCCACAGGTCGTGCGGTCCGGTGGAGGTCACCAGCGGCGTCCCCTCAGCCATGTCCTCGATACGAGTGGCTGAGCCGCCCGCAGGGTCGTACAGCGTCGTGACGTGCAGGCCGTCGTCGCTCCGGCCGTACGTGCGGATGAGACCGCGGGGCATGTGGAGCTGGGCGAAGAACGAGAACGTCCAGTCATCCAGCACCCGCCCGGAGAGCCCGGCATCACGACATGGGCGGTCGGGGATTTCGGGCACCTGCCCCTCAGCTTCGGTGCCGGTCTTGAGCGGCATGAAGGCGGCGGGTGTGTGCAGGATGCGGCCGGCCGCCGTGCCGTCCGGCAGCTTCGTGAGCCGGGCGATCATTCCGCCGGCGAGCGTGCCTTTGAGGGGGACGACCAGGATGCCGCCGACGCGGCAACGTTCCAACCAGGAGGGTGGGATGCGTCGTACGGAGGCCGTGGCGATGCCCCAACGGGCCTCGGTCTCCGCAACCTTGCGAGCTTCGCCGGCCATCTGCTCAGGAAACTTCGGGCGGGTCGGGCGACGGTAGTAGACGGAGCGTACCGAGGCGAGGTCGAGCGTGCGGCGGTCGTGGGCCAGCGTGCCGTGCCAGCGGTTCCCGCTGAGGCTCGCGGCAAGCGTGAGCCTCAGCGGGAACTCGGCCATATCGGCCCGGAAGACGGGCACGGCGCGCCGGTTCAGCTCCTCAACCATCAGATCACAGGTCGGGTCGAAGCGACCCGCCAGGATGAGAACGTGTCCGGCGCCTGTCATCAGTCGTCGCTCGGTCCGGGGTCGTCCGGCGCGTCCATCTGGCCCGTGGGCGCCGTCGGCCCGTAGGTCTTCGGCGGGTTCTTGGTCATGTAGACGCCCGGCGGCAGATTCTCGTGGACGCCGGTCTGGGACTCCTCGTCGTACTCGACATCGCTCGGCAGAATGCCGCCCGTGGCCGGGACGGGCGTGAGGAACCGGAACGCGAACGGCGCCGGTCCCTCGTGGTCCGACAGCTCCGGCATGGACGCGGCCCCGTCGGTGCTCAGCGGGAGCCGTAGGTCCGGGGCGTCGATTAATGGCTTGGCAGGCGGGCGCTCGTCAACTGTGGTGGGCATTACCTTCCCTTCTCTTCGATGTCTCTCGGTGGGTGGATTTCGGTGGTGGGGTGGGCGGACTTCAATGGATGAACTTCGGTGCGCAGCCGTGACGGCACGCCCGCACACCGTGCCCGGATCATCCGAACGCCTCTGCCGGAAGCTGTAGCCCGCTGCCCTCGTCATTGATGTCCTGGTCACCGGGGCCTTCATCGGCCTTGGGGCCGTCATCGTCCGGCACGGGCAGGCGCGCACCTCGGCTCTCCGCGACCCGACGTACGTTGGCGAGGGAGCTGGCCAATTCCAGGGCCAGCAGGTGGATTTCGCCTGGTGTCCACGCCCGGCCCGCGAGGATGCGGTGCGCCTCTTCGCCGAGTTCGGCTGCGGAGTCGAGCTGCGCCTCCTCCATCTCGTCGGCGAGCCGGGATACGTAGCCGTTCCCATCGCCTGCGAGGAAGCACGGCTTCCCGTCCGGGCTCGACCAGGGCAGGAGCCGGATGGTGTCGGTTGGACTCATCAGCCTGCCGCCTTGAGGCCGTGCAGCCAGCGCGGGCCGGCTTCAGTGCCGTATGTCGCGAACAACGGCCCCCGTCGCCGCCCGTACTCCAACCGCCGTTTCTGCCACTCCTCCGCAGTGAGGGCGTACGGCCGGATAAGGGCCGCGTCCTCGCCCCGCAACAGCTCCTCCCTTCCGCCGGGCACACGGGCAAGCACCAGGGTCTGCGCATCCCTACACCTAACGGTGGGCAGACAGTCGAAGGACCGGTGACGCCCTCGTGCGGGCAGTAACAGCCGCAGCAGCGGTGCGACCAGTCTCGCGATATTTTGGGTCACGTCGTCAACCTCCCGGGGTTGATGGCCAAGCCCCCGGGCCGTCGCCACGGCCGCGGGGGTCTGTCGTACTCGTCTGGTCATGATTCAGCGAAGGACGGCATGGGCCCATATCCGAGCGGTAATCTCACCGTGGGATGGCTCTTCATCCCACCGCGATACCGGGGGAGGATCATGCCGACGGCACTCGTACCGATCGAATTGCCCGAGTGGGCATGGCAGCGGGCGGAAATCCGCGAAGCCCTACGAGATCGCAACATGGGTGCGGTGTTCCGCCGCGTCCAGCAATACGGCGGTGCGAGCCAGTCCAGGATTGCTATGGCCGTAGCCATGACACAGGCTCGGGTGAACGAGGTCATCAACGGACGACGAGAGATCACGCGCCTTGACGTATTCGAGCGGATCGCGGACGGGCTGAACATGCCTGACTGCGCCCGGCATTTGCTCGGCCTCGCATCGGCGCGCGACACGCGCAGCGGCGGGCAGGCGTTCGATCTGGCCGCCTTTCCGGAAGTCGTCCGGGTGTACGCCACTCAAGCCGCCGCATCCCAAGACATCCGTCAACTTGCCGCGTCGGCTCGACAGGTCGATGTCCTTGCCGTACGCGGACTCGGCCTTGTCGGCCTGAAGGATTCCCTACTTCGACCGTCACTTACTCGACCGGAAGGGCAGGCGCCGCAACTTCGCGTTTTGCTGCTTGATCCTGAATCGACCGCCCTTACCGTGCGCGCGGCGGAAATCGGGGAATCGGCCGAATCGCTCTCCGGGGGCGTCAAGCTGGCCGAGGCTCGATTGCGCGAGCTGTCGAGCGATTGCGACCTGCAAGTATATCGCTATCAAATTCGCCCAACATGGCGCATTATCAGGCTGGACGAAACTCTGTTTGTCTCAGCCTTCGATTCCGGCTGGGAAGGGCATGAATCGGCTACGTACAGGATCATGGAGACCCCACACGGCCCGCTGCATCGAGGGTTTCAGCGAATGTTCGCATCCATGATTGAAACAGGAGTCCGTACCGTCTGAACGGAGGATCGTGCGTTGATCGAGGCAGAGCTAAAAGCGCGTGTCCATGACCCTGAGTACGTCATGGGGAAGCTTGAACGCATGGCGGAGGGGCGGGTCGAGGTCTATCAGGACACCTACTATGACGACCAGTCGGGGAGTATCGCCGCGCGAGATCAAGAATTGCGAGTCCGTACGATCCACGGGCCCACCTCGACACACTCTGTTCTTACGTACAAGTGCCCCCGGGTTGATTCGGAGTCCGGATCGAAGCCAGAACACGAGACGCGTGTGGACAACCCGGAGGCCGTTCACGCCATGTTGCGCGGACTCAGATATGTGCCGGCAATCGCATTCCAGAAGCAGTGCAGGAACTACGAGTTCACGACGCGTGGGCGCAGCATGCTCGCCACACTGGTCCAGGTTCCGGAGATCGAAGGAACCTTTCTGGAAGTAGAGACCATGGTCCCGGAAGAGAAGGAACTCTCATCAGCGCTTGACGACGTCCGGTCTGTCATGAGTGAACTCGGAATCGGCGTAGACGACTTCACGACAGAACTCTACACAGACGCAGTAGTGGCCCGGCGCGCCAGAGAGGAAGCCTCAATTGACCGTGTCAGAAACGATCACCGTTGAGGCCTTGGACGGCCCCGCCGCCGCGCGGGCCGAGCCCGCGTTCAGGCGTGTCTACGCCGAGGTGTTCGCTGAGGAACCGTACGAGGAAACCCCGGAATCGGTGGAGGCGACCTTTCGCCGATTTCGCTCCCAGGTCCGCAAGTCCACCTTCCGTGCCGCTTTTGCCCGTACTGGCGAGGGTGAACCGGTCGGCATCGCGTACGGCTATCCGCTCAGCGCCAAGACCGACTGGTGGGACCGGATGAACACTCCCGTCTCGGATGAACTCAGACGGGAGGATGGCCAACGCACCTTCGGTCTCATGGAGTTCGCGGTGCGGGCGCCCTGGCGCCGCCTCGGAGTCGGTCGGCGGCTTCAAGAGGCGGTACTGGCAGAAGGCAACGAAGAGCGCGTACTGCTCAATTCGCTACCAGAAGCCGAGGCAGCTCAAGCGGCCTATCGATCCTGGGGATACCGCAAGGTGGGTCAGGCTCACCCCTGGGAAGCGCGCCTCTCCTTGATGTGATGGTCCGCCAGCTCCGTTAGGCGTGCGCGCACCGCTGTGTAGCGGTTAGCGCGGCCGGCATCGGTGGTTCGGGGCGCGGTAAACGGAGTTGACGTGCGGAAGGGACTCGGGTCTTCTGCTGCAATGGCGGATCTTCGTATTCAGCAGCCGGAGGGCGACGACGCCCTCAAGGACTGGCAGTACGTCCACAACACGATCATTCCTACCCATCTGCTTTCGCTGGAGGAGGTGCGGGAGCGGGCACAGCAGCACCACTTGGAGGTCGCGTATGCCGGTGACGAACTCATCGGATGCAGCACGGTGCGCCCGCCTGCCGATGACACGCTGACGGTGACCGTGATCGCCCGCGTGCTCGAAGCTCATCGTGGTCAGGGGTTCGGGGAGGAGCTCTATGCGCGCGGGCTCAGCCGGGCGCGGGAGCTGGGTGCCGAAGTGATCGAGACCGTGGTCCTGTCCTCCAACGAGGACGGGCTGCGATTCGCGCGGAAGCACGGGTTTGTCGAGACCGAGCGCTATCTGTTGCCGGGGGACAGCATTCCCTGGATCGACCTGCGTCTTGCCCGGTCCTGACGCCTCTGGCTGCGCATTGCCCGGTCCTGACGCTTCGGGAGCGTTCGGGCCTTCCAGCGGGGCGACGGTCGAGCAGGTGGTGCCGGGGGCGGTGGGTGGCGGGGATGGAGCCACTGCCCACCGCTCCCCGTCACCCCCTCAAATGCCCCGCCCCGAACGCGTCCGGAAGCAGCTCCGACAGCGGCCGAACGCCCGCAGCCGTGTCGACCAGAAGCTCCGGACCGCCGTGTTCCCACAGGAGTTGGCGGCAGCGGCCGCAGGGGACGAGCAGGTCGCCCGCCCCGTCCACGCAGGTGAAGGCGGTCAGCCGCGGGGCGGGGCCGCCGTTGTCGGCCCGGCCCGCGAACAGTTCTGAGACCAGGCCGCATTCGGCGCAGAGGGAGAGGCCGTAGGAGGCGTTCTCCACATTGCAGCCGGTGATGGTGCGGCCGTCGTCCACCAGGGCGGCGGCGCCTACGGGGTAGCCGGAATACGGGGCGTAGGCCCGGGACATCGCGTCCCGGGCCTGCGCGCGCAGTGCGGTCCAGTCGACCGGCACCGGTGGTGTCATGTGCCTTGTCCTCGGCGGTAGGGCTTGCCGTTCGCCTTCGGCGGCCGCAGCCGCTGGGAGAAGAGGGCGAGTACCAGCAGGGTGGCGATGTAGGGGCTCGCCTCGACCAGTTCGAGCGGAACGGTGTCGGCCAGGGCGTACCAGATGACCAGGACGGCGGCGGCTATGCCGGCGACCACGGCCTGGGTGCGCTTGGCGGCTCGCAGACGGAACAGGGCGAGGACGGCGAGGAGTGCGGCCAGGCCCAGCAGCAGGGCGTGGACGGTCGGGCCGCCGCTGCGCAGCTGCATGGCGTCCATGAAGCCGAACAGGCCCGCGCCCATCGCGACGCCGCCCGGCCGCCAGTTGCCGAAGATCATCGTGGCGAGACCGATGTAGCCTCGGCCGCCGGTCTGGCCGTCCTGGTAGAAGTGCACCCCGATGGAGAGGAAGGCACCGCCGAGGCCGGCCAGGGCTCCGGAGACCAGCACCGCCGCGTACTTGTACGAGTAGACGTTGACGCCCAGGGTCTCGGCCGAGATGGGGGCCTCGCCGCAGGAGCGCAGCCGCAGTCCGAACGAGGAGCGCCAGAGCACGTAGAAGGTGCCGACGAACAGGGCGATGGTGAGCAGGGTCAGCCAGGAGACGTTGGTGACCGCCGCGCCGAGGATGCCGGCGACGTCGGAGACCAGGAACCAGTGGTGGCCCTCCAGGGAGTTCAGCCAGTCGGACAGGCCGGGGACGGTGAACGTCGGCATGTCGGGCATCGGCGGGGACTGCTTGTCGTTGCCGCCGGCCGCCATGGCCGCGCTGCCCTCCTGGCCGAACCACAGCGTGGCCAGGTACTGGGTGGCACCGAGCGCCAGGATGTTGACCGCGACACCGGAGACGATGTGGTCGACGCCGAAGGTCACGGTGGCGACGGCGTGGATCAGACCGCCGAGCGCGCCGCCGATGATGCCGGCCGCGGCGGCCGCCCAGGGGCCGTGCTGCCAGCCGACCCAGCCGGCCGCGAACGAGCCGAGCATCATCATGCCTTCGAGGCCGATGTTGACCACGCCGGCCCGCTCGGACCACAGTCCGCCCAGGCCCGCCAGGCCGATCGGCACGGCGGCGCTCAGTGCGGCGCCGAACTGGCCGGTGGAGGTGAGGTCCGCGGTGCCGGTGATGGCCCGGAGGGCGGAGACGGCGACCAGGCCGATGGCGATGATCAGCAGGATCCAGGGGTAAGTCAGCTTGCGCCGGCCCCCCTTCCCGGGGACCGCGAGCTTCGTCGCGGTCTTGAGGTCCGTACTCACGCCGACACCTCCGGCTTGTCGCTCTTGTCAGAGTTTGTCGTGCGGGACAAAACGGCCAGCTCCTCGCCGACCTTGCGCTGCTGCAGGTTCAGCCCGTAGCGGCGCACGATCTCGTAGGCGATGACCACGCACAGGACGATGACGCCCTGGATGACGCCGACGATTTCCTGGGCGTACCCCTCGAACTCCAGCCGGGAGCCGGTGCGGTCGAGGAAGGCCCACAGCAGGGCGCCGAAGGCCATGCCGATGGGGTGGTTGCGGCCGAGCAGCGCGATGGCGATACCGGTGAAGCCGATACCGGCCGGGAAGTCCGTGCCGTACTGGAAGGACTCGCCGAGCAGGGTCGGCATGCCGACCAGACCGGCCGCGGCGCCGGACAGCAGCATGCTGCTGATGACCATGCGCTTGACGCTGACGCCGCTGGCCTCGGCGGCCGGCTCGGAGGCGCCCACGGCGCGCAGGTCGAAGCCGAAGCGGGTGCGGTTGATCCCGAACCAGTACAGCGCACCGGCCAGGATCGCGATCACCACGAAGCCGTATACGGGCTTGGGGTGGGTCGGGAAGGAGAAGAAGTGGCTGGATTCCGGCAGGAACTTGGTGTGGAGGAGGTTGCCGTCCTTGATGGCGAGGCGGCCGTCCTGCAGGAAGTAGCCGATGATCGACGCGGCGATGGCGTTCAGCATGATCGTAGTGATCACTTCGCTGACGCCGCGGGTGGTCTTGAGGAGACCGGCGATACCGGACCAGATCGCGCCGACCAGCATCGCGATGACGATGAGGAGGATGATCTGGATCGCACCGGGGAGGGCGATGGCGCCGCCGACCGCGGCGGCCGCGAAGGCCGCCAGGCGGTACTGGCCGTCGACGCCGATGTTGAAGAGGTTCATGCGGAAGCCGATGGCGACCGCCAGCGCCGAAAGGTAGTACGGCACCGCCTTGTTGATGATCCAGACCTGGCTGTCGCTGTAGTGACCGTAATCGGCCATGATCCCGTAGGCGCGGAAGGGGTTCTCCCCCGACGCCAGGAAGACCAGGGACGAGATCACTATCGCGGCGACGATGGCCAGGACGGGCGCGGCGATCGCCAGGATCACCTTGTCGCGGGTGGCGCTCTTGGCGATGGCGTCCACGGCGGGGTTCTTGGTGGAGGTGCTCACTGCTCGTCCCCCTCCTGCTCACCGGCGTCGTGCGACGCACCCTCGTCCGGCGCACCCTCGTCCGGCGCACCCTCGTCCGGCGCACCGTCTTCCGGCACACCGTCGTCCGACGCGCTGAGGTGGCCTCTGGCGGCACCGGTCATGGCGGAGCCCAACTCCTCCGGGGTGATGACGGCGGGGTCCGCGTCCGCGACCAGCCGGCCCCGGTACATCACCCGCAGGGTGTCGGACAGCCCGATCAGCTCGTCCAGGTCGGCAGAGATCAGCAGCACCGCCAGGCCCTCGCGGCGCGCCTCGCGGATCTGTTCCCAGATCTGCGCCTGCGCACCGACGTCGACCCCGCGGGTGGGGTGGGCGGCGATCAGCAGCTTGGGGTGGTGGCTCATCTCCCGGCCGACGATCAGCTTCTGCTGGTTGCCGCCGGAGAGCGAGGACGCGGTGACCTCGATGCCGGGGGTGCGCACGTCGTACTCCTCGACGATGCGCGCGGTGTCCCTGCGGGCGCCGGGGAGGTCGAGGAGCTTGCCCTTGCTGTTGGGGCGCTCGGTGACATGGCCCAGGATGCGGTTCTCCCACAGCGGGGCTTCCAGCAGCAGGCCGTGGCGGTGGCGGTCCTCGGGGATGTAGCCGATGCCGCCCTCGCGCCGGGCGCGGGTGGAGGCCCCGGACAGGTCCTTGCCGTCCAGGGTCAGGGTGCCGCGGTCGGGGCGGCGGGTGCCCATGACGGCCTCGACCAGCTCGGCCTGGCCGTTGCCCTCGACACCGGCGACGCCCAGTACCTCGCCCTTGTGGATGGTGAAGGAGATGCCGTCCAGTACGGTGCGGACCACTCCGTCGGAGTCGGTCGCGGAGAGGTGGACGTCGCTGACGCGGAGCATCTCCTCGTCCGTGACCGTCGATTCGCGGGTCTCGGGGGACGGCAGTTCGCTGCCGACCATCAGCTCGGCCAGCTGCTTGGGGGTGGTCCCGGACGGTTCGACCGAGGCCACGGTGGTGCCGCGCCGTATGACGGTGATGTCGTCGGCGACCGAGAGCACCTCGCCCAGCTTGTGCGAGATGAAGATGACGGTCAGGCCCTCGGACTTGAGCTCGCGCAGGTTGTCGAAGAGCGCGTCGACCTCCTGCGGGACCAGGACGGCGGTCGGCTCGTCGAGGATGAGGGTGCGGGCGCCGCGGTAGAGGACCTTGAGGATCTCCACCCGCTGGCGGTCGGCGACACCGAGGTCCTCGACCAGGACGTCGGGCCGGATGTTCAGCCCGTACGCGTCCGAGATCTCCTTTATCTTCGCGCGGGCGCCGGCACCGATGCCGTGCAGCTTCTCCGCGCCGAGAACGGTGTTCTCCAGGACGGTGAGGTTGTCGGCGAGCATGAAGTGCTGGTGCACCATGCCGATGCCGCGGGCGATGGCGTCGCCCGGGGTGTGCAGGGTGACCTGCTCGCCGCCCAGCGCGATGGTGCCCTCGTCCGGCTTCTGCATGCCGTAAAGGATCTTCATCAGGGTGGACTTGCCGGCACCGTTCTCGCCGCACAGGGCGTGGACGGTGCCGCGGCGCACGGTGAGATGGATGTCGTGGTTGGCCACGACGCCGGGGAACCTTTTGGTGATTCCGCGGAGTTCTACAGCGGGGGCGTCCGGGACGGCGGGACCGCTGCTCGTGGATGCTGCGTTGATGGCGCACTCCCCTCAGGGATGAAGGAGCGGAAAGGACGGAAAGTCAGGGACCGGAAGGTCACAAGGGGGACGGGGGCTCGCCCCCGGGGGTCCGGCGCTGCGGCGCCCCGGGGCGGCGGTGGTCCCGGGCTACGGCGTCTCCTTGACCTTCACCTTGCCCTCGATGATCTTCTTCCGGGCCGCGTCGATCTGCGGCTGGATGTCCTTGATGAACCCGCCCGAGGTCGCGAGCGACACCCCGCTGTGCTTGAGGTCGTAGGCGTGGATGCCGGTCAGCGGCTTGCCGTCCTCGGCGCTCTTGATCAGGTCGAACACGGCCACATCGACGTTCTTCACGACCGAGGTGAGGATCCGGTCCTTGTAGCGGGCCAGGCCCGGCTGCTGGTACTGGTCCGAGTCCACGCCGATCGCCCAGGCGCCCTTGGCCTTGCTGACCGCCTCGATGGTCCCGGCGCCCGACTGCCCGGCCGCCGTGTAGATCACATCGACACCGCTGTCGAGCATGCCGCCGGCCTTGGCCTTGGCGGCGGCCGGGTCGTTGAACCCCTTGTCGTTGTTGGGGTACAGGTACTGCGAGGTGACCTTGGCCTTCGGGTCGGTGTCGCGGACCCCCTGCTCGAAGCCGGCCTGGAACTTCTGGATCAGCGCGTTGTTCACGCCACCGATGAAGCCCACCTTGTGGGTCTTGCTCTTCAGCGCGGCCGCGACGCCCGCCAGATACGAGCCCTCGTGCTCGGCGAAGACCATCGCATCGACGTTCTTGCCCTCCGGCACGGCGTCCACGACACCGAAGGTGGTGTCGGGGAAGTCCTTGGCCACGTTCTGCACGGACTGGCTGTAGGCGAAGCCGACGCCGATGACCGGGTTGTAGCCGGCCTCGGCGAAGGAGGTGAGCCGCTGCTCGCGGTCCGCCTCGGTCTCGCCGTTCTTGGCGGTGAGCATCTTGACGTTGACGCCCAGCTTCTTGGTCGCGTTCTCCGCACCGCGGGCGGCCGCCTCGTTGAACGAGTGGTCGTCCCGGCCGCCGATGTCGAAGGCCAACCCGACCCCCGCGTGTTTGGCGCGGTTGGCCTCGGCAAAGCTCTGACCGCACGCAGTGGCGGTGAGCGCGAGGACCGCGGTGGCGGTGGCCGCGGCGGCAATCCTGATGACCCGACGCACGGGGCCTTCCCTTCGCTCTAAGCGCCCCCATTGGCGCTGGCTTGTCGGGAGATTAACGCGCGTAGACCTGGCGCAAAACCCTCCACTGCGTGGACGTTATCGATTCGAGGCGTAGGGCACCTGAACGAAACACGCGCGGGCGATATGCGAAGCCCGTCCCGGCAAGATGCCGAAACGGGCCGATATGCGGGCTTTACGGGCAGTGGGCTGCTTTATGGGGGTGGACCGGGGCGTCAAGGCGGCGGTGGCCCCGCCGGCGCCGCGGTCCGGGCCCGCCGTCCCGCGGCACAACGCCGCCCGGACGCTCGGCGATCAGTCCGGAAGATCCCCGTCCAGCAGCGCCGCCGCCGTGAAGAGCTCCACGCCCACCTTGATCGCCTGTTCGTCCACGTCGAAGTCGCCGCGGTGCAGATCCCGGTGCGTGGGGTCGGCGGGCGGGTGGACGCCGAGGCGGGCCATGGCGCCGGGGACGTGTTCGAGGTACCAGGAGAAGTCCTCGCCGCCCAGGGACTGCTCGGTGTCCTCGATGGCGCCCTCGCCGCGGCGGGCGGCCATCGCGGAGTGCAGCAGCTGGACGGTGACCGGCTCGTTGACCACCGGCGGCACCCCGCGGACGTAGGTGATCTGCGACTTCGCGCCGTGCAGCGCGGCGACCTCGTCGATCGCCGCATGGACCAGGTCCGGAGCCTGCCGCCAGGCGTCGAGATCGAGACAGCGGACCGTGCCGGAGAGTTCGGCGTGCTGCGGGATGACGTTGCAGGCGTGGCCGGAGGCCAGCCGGCCCCAGGTGACGGCCAGGCCGGCGCGGGCATCGACCCGGCGGGCCAGCAGCGCCGGTACGTCCAGGGCGACCCGGGACGCGGCGGTGACCATGTCGGTGGTCAGGTGCGGGCGGGCGGTGTGGCCGCCGGGGCCGTCCAGCTCGACCTCCAGCCGGTCGCAGGCCGAGGTGATCGCTCCCGTACGGAGCCCGATGCGGCCGGCGTCGACGCGCGGGTCGCAGTGGACGGCGAGGATCCGGCCGACGCCGTCCAGGGCGCCGGACTCGATCGCGTCGGAGGCGCCGCCGGGCAGCACCTCCTCGGCGGGCTGGAAGAGCAGCCGCACGGGGCGCGGCAGGGCGCCGGCGCGGGCCAGCTCGGCCAGGACCAGACCGGCGCCGAGGACGACGACGGTGTGCACGTCATGGCCGCAGGCGTGCGCGCGGCCGGCGACCGTCGAGGCGTAGTCGACGGTCTTGGTGTCCGGGATGGGCAGCGCGTCGATGTCCGCGCGCAGTGCCAGCAGGGGGCGGTCGGGGGCGGCCGCGACGGCCCGTCCGTCCGCCGTGGCGTCCCGTGTGCCGATGTCACACACCAGGCCGGTGCCGGTGGCCAGTACCCGGGGCCGCAGACCGGCCCGCTCCAGCCGCTCCTTGAGCGCCGCGGTGGTCCGGAACTCCTGGTTGCCGAGTTCGGGATGCCGGTGCAAGTCGCGTCGGAAGGCGCTGAGTTCGGCGCGCAGCGGCTCGGGAAGGGCGCCGGGGAGCAGATCCCCGGCGGGGGTACGGACGGCGCTGACATCTCGGGACATCACGTGGTTCACCTGTGGAAGGTTACGGGTCCCGATGGGGCAACTGTCCTTCGATCAACAAAAGTTCAGCCCGTTAGGGGAAGAAAATCTAGGCCGCTCGGCGCATGGACGGTTTATGCGACGGGTATGCAGTAAGGCTTCCCGCTCTCCTTCAGCCGGTGGCCATCCGCTGGGTGAACGGCAGTCGCTGCACGTCGCGGGCGGTGCCGGTGACCCCGTCGAGGAAACCCTGGGCCCGCGGTGAGGCGTTGGCCGTCAGCCACTCCGGATCGATGTCGCAGACCGCGACCTTGACCTCCGTACCCAGCAGCGCCAGCGGCAGGGTGTGCACCACGGTGGAGGGGAAGCTGACGATCAGCCCTCCGATGGGGCCGCGGCGGGCGATCAGTTCGAGGGGCAGATCGGGCCGTACGATCTCCAGGCCGGTCTCGGCCACGAGGCGGTGCAGCTTTTCGGTGCTCTCCTTGCGGTGTGCGAAGTAGCGGGTGGCGCCGTGCGTACGGGCCAGGGTGCGGACCGCGGACAGGTAGCGGTCGGCGTCGACGACTCCGGTCTCCACCAGCGAGGTGCCGACGATATCGGCGGCGCGGGTGAGCCGGGGCGGGCCGAAGCGGCCGCGGGTCCAGGCGAACTCGTTGGTGGTGACCTCGACGCCCGGCGGTGCCTCGACGGGCATCGAGCTGAACAGGCCGACGGTGCGCCGGCCGCCCTCGGGCGCCGGGGTGAGCCGGCGCCGGGCGGTGGCCGAGAACGGCGCGAAGACCAGGTCCCGCGCACCGCGTCCGCTGCCGTTGCGGTGCCAGCGCACCAGCCGTTCACCGCGGGCGAGTTGGGAGATGAACTCCATGGTGGCGGTGCCGTCGTCGACCACGACCAGATCGCGCGCCCTGGCGAGGGAGAGCAGCAGCTGGACGTAGCGGGAGAACGGGTCGCCGATGACCACGCGGCGGGCGCGGCGCAGCAGCGGGGTGAGGCCGCCGATGGTGCGCATCGGCGCGGTCGGACCACCGCGGGCCTCCTCCCAGCGCACCGTATGGCCTTCGTCGCGGGCGAGTTCGGCCATCCGCCGCAGCTGGCCGCGGGTCATCGGGTCGTGCGGGGAGAGCACGACGACGGTGAGCTCGGCGGCCTGTGCCGTGTGCGCCCATTCCAGGACGTTCAGCAGCTGCACCGGGCTCTCGACGAACGCGAGGGTGTCGGTGTCCCGGGCTGCCGCACGCGGCGCACCGGAGCGTGCGGTCCGGCGCTGCCGCGGCACCCCCCGGAGACGACGGGCGGGAGAACCCGTCGTCTCCGGGGGCGGAACCTCGGCGCCGGGCGTGCCGGGCACGGCGCGGGTCCCTTCAGGTGAGCTCACCATGGCTCCCGTCGGTTCGTCGGCCGGGGCCGTCAGACGGCGGCCGGCTCGGCGGCCTCGGCCTCGGCCACCACGCCGGTGACGCGGCGCAGCTTCTTCATCGGGCCGAGCTCGCTCTCGTAGACCTTCTTGACGCCGTCACCGAGGGACTCCTCGATGGTGCGGATGTCGCGGACCAGGCGGGACAGGCCGCCGGGCTCGACGGAGGCGGCCTGGTCGGAGCCCCACATGGCGCGGTCGAGGGTGATGTGGCGCTCGACGAAGGTGGCGCCGAGGGCGACCGCGGCGAGGGTGGTCTGCAGACCGGTCTCGTGGCCGCTGTAGCCGATCGGGACGTTCGGGTACTCGTCCTGCAGGGTGTTGATCATGCGCAGGTTGAGCTCCTCGGCCTTGGCCGGGTAGGTGCTCGTGGCGTGGCAGAGCAGGATGTTCTCGCTGCCCAGGACCTCGACGGCGTGCCGGATCTGCTTGGGGGTGGACATGCCCGTGGAGAGGATGACGGTGCGGCCGGTGGCGCGCATGGCGCGCAGCAGGTCGTCGTCGGTGAGCGAGGCGGAGGCGACCTTGTAGCAGGGCACGTCGAACTTCTCCAGGAAGGCGACGGACTCGACGTCCCACGGGGAGGCGAACCAGGCGATGCCGCGCTTCTTGCAGTACTCGTCGATGGCGCGGTAGCCGTCCTCGTCGAACTCCACACGGTGGCGGTAGTCGATGTAGGTCATCCGGCCCCAGGGGGTGTCGCGCTCGATGTCCCACTGGTCGCGCGGGGTGCAGATCTCCGGGGTCCGCTTCTGGAACTTCACCGCGTCACAGCCGGCGTCGGCGGCGGCGTCGATCAGCGCGAACGCGTTCTCCAGGTCGCCGTTGTGGTTGATGCCGATCTCGCCGGTGACGTAGACGGGGCGGCCGGGGCCGGCCTCGCGGGAGCCGAGGGTGCGGAGGCGGGAGTTGCTGCTCATGGGGAGGGTTCCTTCGCGTTGATAAGGGGGTGTGCGGGGGTGGGGTCTGGTGGGTTACAGGGACGGGCCCAGGAGCCAGCCGGCGATCTCTCGGATCGCGCCGCTGCCTCCGGGCGTCGCGGTGACGGCGCGGGCCGCGCCGCGCACCACGTCGTGCGCCCCGGCGACGGCCACGGGCCAGCCGACGAGGTCGAAGCACGGGAGGTCGTTGACGTCGTTGCCGACGTAGAGCACGCGCTCGGGCGCGATGCCCGCTTCCTCGCACCACTGCTTGAGGGCGAGGTCCTTGCGGTCGATGCCGTGCAGGACGGGCACCTGCAGCTTGCGGGCCCGTGCGGCGACGACCGGGTTGGTCTCCGAGGACAGGATCAGCAGCTTCAGCTCCGCCCTGCGCAGGGCGGCGATGCCGAGGCCGTCGCCGCGGTGGACCGCGACGATCTCCCGTCCGTCGGCGTCGATCAGCACCCGGTCGTCGGTCTGGGTGCCGTCGAAGTCGAGGACGACGGCGTCGATGTCGTCCATGGTGGGCAGGGCGCCGGGCCGCGGGGCGTCCAGCAGCGGGGCCAGCGCACGGGCGCGGGCCAGGTCGTGCGGATCGTCGATCTCCAGCACCCGGGCCGGGTCGGTGCGCACGAGTTCGGTGCGCCCGAAGAAGCGGTGGCCGCTGGTGCGGAAGCCGGCCGCGTCCATGGCGTAGGCGGCGCCGGTCTCCAGCAGGTCCTGGGGGCGGTCCTGGCGGCGCGGCCGGAAGGACTTGTCGTGGTTGACGCCGTAGCCGCCCGTGGTGGTGACGGTGGCCGGGGCGGTGGCGGTGGACTGTGCGGGGAGCGTGGCGGCGGCCGGGCTTGCGGTGTCCGCCGTGCCCAGGCCCGCGTCGTCAGCCGCGTCCCGCCAGACGAAGCCGTGGAACGGTGCCACGGTCAGCGCGCTGTCGGCGCCGCCCTCGACGACCGCGGCGGCGACCCCGTCGATGTCCTCGCGGACGATGAAGGGGCTGGTGCACTGGACCAGCAGCACCGCGTCGACCCGGGCGCCCTGCTCGGCCTCGTAGGCGTCCATGGCGTGCAGGACGGCGGCCTCGCTGGTGGCGGTGTCGCCCGCGATGTCGCCGGGGCGCCGTATGACGACCGCTCCGGCGCCGCGGGCCGCGGCCGCGATCCCGGCGTCGTCGGTGGACACCACGACATCGGTGACCAGGCGGGCGGCACGGCACTCGCGGACCGCACGGGCCACCAGGGGCACTCCCCCGACGGCGGCGAGGTTCTTGGCGGGCACGCCCTTGGATCCGCCGCGGGCGGGGATGACGGCAACCACGGTGGGCGGGCTGCTCTGCGGGTTCGGCGGCATGTCGGGCTCCTTCCGGGAGCTGGCCTGGGTGGTCACAGCTGCCCCCAGCGGCGGATGGCGGGGGCGACGCGCTGGACGCCGTGGCGATAGGCGCCGCGGGCGGCCTCGCGGACCGTTTCGCGGGCGACCCGGCGCAGTCCGCCGGTCTCCTCGGGGGCGTCCGCGTGGCCGGCGACCGGCTCGCCGTGCGGGTCCAGGCCGTGCCGGGCGAGGATGCCGGGGAGGTAGCCGGGGGCGGTGCGGGCTGTGTAGTAGGGGGTGAGCGGCGGCAGCCGGTCGGCGGTGCGCAGCGAGGTGACCCGGGCGCGGGCCACGTCGAAGGCCTGCTCGTAGTCGCCTTCGGCGGCGACTCCCTGGCGGGCGAGCCACTCCGGGTCCGGCTCCGGGCGGTGCCCGGCGTCCAGCTCGTCCCAGGAGGCCAGGCAGCCGGAGCCGAGGAAGTGGTGGTTGCCGAGGACCTCGCGGATGCCGAGGTCGGTGAGGACGGCGGTGGGGATGCCGCGGTGCAGCGACTCCAGGGCGGCGGTCGAGCTGACCGTCACCATCAGGTCGGTGCGGTCCAGGACCTCGCCCATGTTGCCGTACACCAGGCGGCAGTTGGCGGGGAGTCCGCCGGGGGCCTTGGCGGCGAGCTTCTGGTAGGGCAGTTCCTCGATGTGGGTGGTGTGCTCGCCCGGCTTGCTGCGGAGCTTGATCAGCACCTCCCGGTCCGGGTGCCGGCGGGCGTGCTCGACCGCCCGGCGCAGCAGGTAGGTGCGGTCGGCGCGGCTGTCCGGGACGGAGGGCTGGGCGGCGAACACCACGGTGTAGGGGGTGTGCGCGCCGGTGTAGCGCGCGCCGCCGAGGAACGGCAGGGCGCATTCGACGACACTGCTGTCGTCGGCGCCGACCCCTCGGTACACCGCGCGGAAACGGTCCGCGTCGTGCCGGGAGTTGGCGAGGACGACATCCGCGCCGTGCCGCAGCAGCAGCCCGTCGGCGAGCTTCTCGTAGACGACCCCGACATAGCCGGTGACGACGACGGGGCGGGTGGCGGCGCCGCGCCAGGCGTGGGCCAGGCCGTGCAGCATCGCTTGCACCGCTCCGCCTACACAGGCCAGCACGACGACGTCGTAGCGCGTACGGTCGAGGGACCGGACGCCGTCCTGCATCCGCGCCAGGAAGTCGACGCCCCTGATTTCGCGCAGCGATTCCGCACGGGCGCCGACCTCGTCGAGCTGGCGGACCGTGGGAGTGGCGCGGCCGCGGAGAAGGTAGCCGTCGAGCCGGATGTCCGATTGGATTCGGTACGCTGTCAAAGCGCCCCATTTCCACCGGGTATCCGAGTCGGCGAGTACGGCGACCCGCGGCGAAGAGTTGGTACGTGATGGCACGTCCAAGACGCTAGGAAGGCATTCCGTTGGACGGGCCAACTGGGCCGCAACAAAGGGTTAACAGCGGGTCGACGAATGGCTAACCGGCCCGATAGTCGGCCTGGTTAACCATCCCGCCATTCTTCGTTCACCTTGAGGTCCGCACCCGGTAAAGACGAATGCCGTCTGCGCACCTAACGTCACCAGGGTGGTTAAGCTCTCCGTCATCGTGCCGTTCTACAACGTGCAGACATACGCGCCCGACACCCTGAAAAGCCTGGCGGCCAATGCCCGCGAGGACTTTGAATTCCTGCTCGTCGACGACTGTTCGCGCGACGAGACCCCGGAGATTCTCGCGCGCGCCGAGCGTGAGCTGCCGGGCGCCAGACTGCTGCGGCACAGCCAGAACGGCGGCCTGGCCACCGCCCGCAACACCGGTCTGGACGAGGCCCGCGGCGAGTACGTCACCTTCCTGGACGGCGACGACTGGCTCGCTCCCGGCTATTACCCCCAACTTCTCTCCACGATCGAAGAGTTGGGGTGTGATTTCGTCCGTACCGACCATGTCCAGTGCACCGCCCGCGCGCGCAGCGTCCACCGGGTCCCGCACGGCCGGCGCGGGGTGGTGATGGACCCGCGCGAGGTGATCCTGCCCGCCGACCGCTCCACCTCCGTCGACTACGCGTTCGCCTGGGCCGGGATGTACCACCGCCGGCTGCTGGACGACGGGGTACTGCATTTCAAGGACGGGCTGCGCACCGCGGAGGACCGGCCGTGGATCTGGCGGCTGCACCGCGAGGCGAAGTCCATGGCGGTGGTCGGATTGCTCGGTGTTTTCTACCGGCGGGGCGTGGCATCTTCCCTGACCCAGATCGGTGATGTGCGGCAATTGGACTTCATTCGTGCCTTCGATCAGGTGATCGAAGAAACGGCGCAGGACCGTGCTGCGGATCTTCTGCTGCCAAAGGCGGTGCGCACTTATTGCGCGATCATTTCCCACCACCTCGGTTCGATCGAACGGTTCGAACCGCAGGTCGCCCGTAAATTGCGAACGATGAGTGCCGCGGCCATGAAACGTATGCCGCAGGACGTACTGAAGGAAGCCCTGGATTCGATGGATGTGCAGCGCGCGTCCCGGCTGCGGCGGCTGCGCCGTCGCCCTGTCCCGGCGGAGGTCGCCGCCTGATGTCCACCCGACCGCGTACCCAGATCTTCATGGCGTCCACCCTCTATGGCGCGGCGACCCTCGCCGCGGCGCTGGACGCCGACTGTTTCGCCCCGGCCGACCGCCGGCTGCTGCTGCTCAGCAACAACGCGACGAACCCGGAGACCGCCGCGTCGCTGGACACCATGCCGGGCTTCGCGCGGCTGCGCGGCCGCTTCGACCGGGTGCTGTCGTGGAACGAGACGATCAGCCCGTTCCACCCCGGCGGCTGGTCGCCGCGCTCGGACGATGTCCCGCTGTGGGAGCGGCATCTGCGGCTGCTGTGGGGCCTGGGTGACGACCGCGTCGAGCTGGTCGTGGAGTCCATCCAGGTCAACCCGGCGCTGGCGCTCGCCCAGCTGTTCCCCGACGCGCCGATCGATGTCTACGCCGATGGTCTGATGAGCTACGGCCCCACCCGCAACAAGCTCGATCCGCTGATCGGCACCCGGATCAACCGGCTGCTGCATCTGGACCTGGTGCCGGGCCTGACGCCGCTGCTGCTCACCGAGTTCGACGTCGAGCCGCAGACCGTGCCCACCGACGCCTTCACCAAGGTGCTCTCCGAACTCTCCGACGCCAGTGGCAGGTTGGAGGTCCCGGAAGGGGCGGCGCTGCTGCTCGGCCAGTACCTCTCCGCGCTGGGCATCCTCACTCCCGAGGAGGAAGAGGAGCTGCATGTGCGGATGGTGCGCGGCGCCGTCGAGCGCGGCCACCGCGAGATCGTCTTCAAACCGCATCCGTCCGCGCCGGCCCGCTGGTCGCGGCTGCTGGAGCGGGAGGCCGAGAAGCTGGACATCGCGCTGACCGTGCTGGACAGCCCGGTGCTGGCCGAGGTGCTCTACCAGCGGATGCGGCCCGCGCTGGTCGTCGGCTGCTTCTCCACCGCGCTGCTGACGGCCGCCACCTTCTACGGGCTGCCGACCGCGCGGACCGGCACCGGACTGCTGCTGGAGCGGCTGACGCCGTATCAGAACAGCAACCGGATGCCGGTCACGATCGTGGACGCGCTGGTGCCGGACCTGGGTGACCTCAGCGAGCGCCCTCGGGCCCATGCCACCGCCGAGAGCGTCGAGGGCCTGGTCAGCGCGGTCGGCTATGCGATGCAGCACCAGATCTATCCGCAGCTGCGGCCGTCCGCCGAGCGCTATCTCGCGGCTCACCTCGACATCCACACCCGGCGCTACTTCAAGCGCCGCCGGCTGACGGCGCTGGCGCTGCCCGGGGCGATCCCGTCGCAGCTGTCGTTCATTCCGCGCAATGCCACCGTCCGCAGGGTCGCGCGCCGGGCGCGTGCGGTGCAGCGGCGGCTGAAGAAGCGGGCCGCGTTCGGATGACCACCACCCAGCTGACGACCGGCGCACCGCCCGCCGCGCCGGATCTCGTCACCCCCGCACCGCAGCCCGCCATACGGGGGCGCAGCCGCACCGGTGCCTCGCGGCTGCGCGCCCTCGACGGGCTGCGGCTGCTCGCCGCGCTGATGGTCGCCGCGTACCACTACGGGGGGCGCGACGGCGAGATAGCGCAGGCCTGGGGCGGTTCACCGGCCGGGCAGTTCCCCACCGCGGCACCGCTGTTCGCCTATGGCTGTCTGGGCGTCCAGATCTTCTTCGTGATCAGCGGCTTTGTGATCTGCCTCAGCGGCTGGGGGCGGACGCTGCGGGCCTTCATCGCCTCGCGGGTCTCCCGTCTCTATCCGGCGTACTGGGTCGCGATCCTCTTGGTCACCGCGGTCTTCGCGCTCCCCTGGGTCGCCTACAAGGCGCTGTCACCGAGCGACGTACTGACCAATCTGACCATGCTGCAGCAGCCGTTGGGCGTGGATCGGGTGCTGGGGGTGTGCTGGACGCTCTGGGCGGAGATGCGCTTCTACGCGCTCTTCGCGCTCTGTGTCGTCCTGCCCGGCGCCACCCGCGGCCGCGTGGTGCTCTTCTGCGCGGGCTGGACGCTGGCCGCCGCACTCGCCCAGACCGCCCACGAGCCCATCCTCGACACCGTCCTGATGCCCGAGTACGCCCCGTTCTTCATCGGCGGCATCGGTCTGTACCTGCTGCACCGCTATGGCGCCCGCGACCCGATCGCCTGGGCGATAGTGCTGGTCAGCTGGCTGATCGGGCAGCATTACGCGGTCGCCAGACTGTGGCACTCGGCGTCGGCCGACGGTTTCTCCTACCGCTCGACGGCCGGCATCGTCGCCGTCGTCACCCTCGGCTTCGCCCTCGTCGCGGCGGTGGCACTGGGCAAGCTGCGGTGGGCGAACTGGCGCTGGCTGACCGTCGCCGGTGCGCTGACCTACCCCTTCTACCTCGTGCACGAGCACCTGGGCTGGGTCGTGGTGCGGGCGCTGCACCACGGTGTCGGGCTGCCCTCGTACGCGACGCTGTTGCTGACCGTGGGCCTGATGCTGCTGCTCGCCTGGTTGCTGCACCGCTTCATAGAGCGCCCGCTCACGCCCGTTCTGAAGCGGTCCATCGACCCGCGTCGGTGACCGGTCGGCCGGCCTGCACGGTTGACCGGTCGACCGACCCGCGCCGGGACCGTCCCCCGGTTCAGCTCCGGCGCTCCTGGCCGGCCGTGGCCTCGATCCCGGCGACGATGATGCGCAGTCCGGCCTCGAAGCTCCGGTCGAGGTCGCCGAACATCTCCTCGCCGGCGATCGCCGCGAGCGGATAACCCGCGCCGATCTTCTCCGCGCGCAGTTCCACGTCGTAGGCCGGATCGCGGGCCTCGGGGTCGCGGCCCTCCGGCTCACCGGGGTCCGGGTAGACCGACTGCTCCTCGATCACCAGGCCGACGGTGTAGTTGTAGGCGGTCCACCACCCCTGGGCCGCCTCGCGCACGGTGAAGCCCACATCCGTGAGGCTGCGGAGCAGGCCGTCCAGCGGCCCGGCATAGCTGTCGTCGGTCATCCGGGTACCGCTGAAGACCTTGCCGCCGTCGCGGTAGCCGAGCAGCTCACGGCGCAGCCCCCGGCAGGCGACGAGGAGGGTCTCCTGCCAGGAGTGGCCCTGTCCGGCCCCCTCGGCCCCTTCCCACTCCAGCGACGCGGCCATCCGCCGGAACATCTCGGTGGCCATCTCGTCCAGCAGTTCCTGCTTGTTCTTGAAATGCCAGTAGAGCGCGGGTGCCTGGACGTTCAGCTCCTTGGCGATACGCCGCAGGGTGAGCCCGTCGAGGCCGACCTCGTTCAGCAGCCGCAGAGCGGTGTCGACGACCTGTTTCCGGTCGATGCGCGAAACCATGTTGACAACTTAACACCGTTAAAGCCACCCTCGGAATCATGGAACTTAACAACGTTAAGGACGCGGCGGGTGTGATGGACGACCTCCCCACCACCGTCGACGTACTGATCGCCGGCGCCGGCCCGACCGGCCTCGCCCTCGGCATCGACCTCGCCCGGCGCGGAGTGCGCGCGCTGCTCGTCGAGCGGCAGGAGCAGCTCTCGCGCGGCGCCCGCGGCACCGGTCTGCAGCCGCGCACCCAGGAGGTCTACGACGACCTCGGCGTGCTGGCGGCCATACAGGCGGCCGGCGGGCTCTACCCGAAGACGGCCCGCTGGGAGAAGGGCCGGATCGTCGAGATCAGCGAGATGATCGAGCGGGTCGACCCGACACCCGCCGTGCCCTACTCGAACGGCCTGATGGTGCCGCAGTTCCGCAATCAGGAGCTGCTGCTCGCGCGCCTCCAGGAGCTCGGTGGCGGGGTGCTCCTCGGCACCGAACTCACCGCCTTCACCCAGGACTCCGACGGGGTGACGGCCCGTCTGCGCGGCGCCGACGGGGTGGAGCACAGCGTGCGCGCCGCCTATCTGGTCGCTGCCGACGGCGGACGCAGCACCGTACGCCGGGCGCTGGGCATCGGGATGAGCGGCCCGTCGCTGCCGGCCGGCGCCGCGGTGCTCGCCGATGTCCGGGTGGACGGCCTGGACCGGGACCACTGGCACCGCTGGAACCTGCCGGACAACGGGTTCGTCGCCCTCCTCCCCCTCGCCGGTACCGACTACTTCCAGACCTTCGTCGTCGCCGGCGGCACGACGGACACCTCGCCCGAGGCGGTCCGCGCCCTGCTCGCTGCCCACACCCACCTCGCCGCCGAGCAGATCCGCGAGGTCCTGTGGTCCTCCCTCTACCGCCCCAGGGCGGGCATGGCCGACGCCTTCCGCGACGGCCGGGTCTTCCTGGCCGGCGATGCCGCGCACATCCACTCCCCGGCAGGCGGCCAGGGGTTGAACACCAGCGTCCAGGACGCCTACAACCTCGGCTGGAAGCTCGGCCAGGTACTGCGGCACGGCGCCCCCGACACCCTGCTCGACAGCTACGAGACCGAGCGCCGGCCGATCGCCGCGCGCATCCTCGACACCAGCACCCGGCTGCACCGCTCCGGCTCCCTGCGCCGCGGCCGGGACCTGCACCAGCTCGACATCGGCTACCCCGACAGCCCGCTGACGAGGGAGCTGCGCACGGACCTCGCCGAGGGCGTGCCCGCCGCCGGCGAGCGGGCCCCCGACGCCCCGTGCACCACGGCCGACGGCCGGCCCACCCGGCTCTTCGACGCCTTCCGGGGCCCGCACTTCACCCTGCTCACCCTCGGCGCGACCGACCTCGACGACACCGCCCTCCCGGCCGATCCGGCGCTGCTGCGCGTCGTCCGCGTCGGCGGCCCGTCCCCCGATCTGCTCGACACCGACGGCCATGTCCGCGACGCCTACGGCAGCGGCCCCGCCGTCCTCCTCATCCGCCCCGACGGCTATCTCGCCCTCGCCACACCGGCCGAGGACGCCACGGCCCGGGTCAGCGCGGCCCTCGGGACGTACCTCGGCGCGGGCACGGCGCGGGCGGCCCGGTGACCACCGCGGGCCGGCTCGGCGGGCCGGCCCGCCCTCAGGCGAAGACCCACCCGGGTGCGCACGAGGCCGTACCAGCGGGGAATCCGCTCGTACGGCCTCGTGCCGGGACGGGCGCCTGAGGGGGGGTGAGGCGCCCGGGGCGGTGACCCGCCCGGAAAGAACAGCGGTCCGACGGACCGGGCCCTAGGCCCCCTATAGGACCAGCGACAGCAGGAGCACGCAGACGATCCCGACCACCGAGATCAGCGTCTCCATCACCGACCAGGTCTTCAGCGTCTGGCCGACGTTCATCCCGAAGTACTCCTTGACCAGCCAGAACCCGGCGTCGTTGACATGGCTGAAGAACAGCGAGCCGGAGCCGATGGCCAGCACCAGCAGCGCGGCATGAGGGGTGCTCATCTCCGCGGCGAGCGGGGCGACCAGTCCGGCGGCGGAGATGGTGGCGACGGTCGCGGAGCCGGTCGCGAGCCGGATGGTGACCGCGATCAGCCAGGCCAGCAGCAGCGTGGAGATGTTCCAGCCCTTGGAGATGTCCAGGATCATCTGGCCGACGCCGGCGTCCACCAGCGTCTGCTTGAAGCCGCCGCCCGCGCCGACGATCAGCAGCACCCCGGCGATCGGGCCGAGCGACTTCTCGACGGTGGCGGCGATCCGGCCCCGGGTGAAACCGGCTGCCCGCCCGAGCGTGAACATCGCGACGAGGACGGCGGTGAGCAGCGCGATCAGCGGCGAGCCCACGACATCGAAAACCCGCTGGACGGTGTGCTCCGGGTTGTCGATGACGATGTCCACCAGCGCCTTGGCCAGCATCATCACCACCGGCAGCAGCACGGTGGCCACGGTGATCCCGAAGCCGGGCCGCTTCTCCAGGTCGTCGGAGGTGCGCTCGGGCACCAGATTCTCCGGCGGCTGGATGTCGACCCAGCGGGCCGCGTAACGGGAGAAGACCGGACCGGCGATGATCATGGTCGGGATGGCGACGACCACTCCGAGCGCGAGCGTGACCCCGAGGTTCGCGCCGACCGCGTCGATCGCCACGAGCGGCCCCGGGTGCGGGGGTATCAGCCCGTGCATGACGGACAGTCCGGCCAGCGCCGGGATGCCGATGCGCATCAGCGAGAAGTTGCCGCGCTTGGCGACCAGCAGCACCACCGGGATCAGCAGCACGATGCCGACCTCGAAGAAGATCGGCAGCCCGACGATCCCGGCGATCAGCACCATCGCCCAGGGCATCGCCTTCCGGCTCGCCTTCGCCAGGATCGTGTCGACGATCTGGTCCGCACCGCCGGAGTCGGCCAGCAGCCGCCCGAGGACGGCACCGAGCGCGATCAGTACACCGGTACCCGCGACCGTCGTCCCCAGGCCCGCCGAGAAGCTGGTGATGGTCTTGTCGAGCGAAGCGCCGGCCACCGCGCCGAGCACCAGCGAACCGATGATCAGCGCCAGAAAGGCATGCAGCTTGAACTTGGTGATGAGCAGGACGATGACGGCTATGCCGGCCAGGATGGCGATGCCCAGCTGCGCGTGACCGGCCGTGGTGATCGGCTCGGCCGCGTCCGCTGCGAGCATCTCGACGCTGAGATGTGTCACGGCGATTCCCTTGGTTGGACGGAGGGGGAAGGGGGTGCTGCGTTACCTGTGGGGGGAGTTCGGGTGAGGGGGGCGTCCTAGCCGTCCGCCGCGTCCCTCGCGCGCAGTGCGGCCACCGCCCGCCCGGCGATCTCCTCCGGGGTGCCGGCCACATCGACGGTGACACCGGCCTCGTCGGCCCCGGGCGGTTCGAGCGTGGCGAACTGGGAGTCCAGCAGCACGGTCGGCATGAAGTGGCCCTTGCGCTCGGCCATCCGCTCCTCGATCAGCGCGCGCTCACCGGTGAGGTGCAGCAGGACGATGCCGGGGGCGACGGCACGCAGCCGGTCGCGATAGGCGCGCTTGAGCGCGGAGCTGCTGACCACCCCGCCGCGCCCGGCCCGCTCGCGGGCCCAGGCTCCTATGGCATCCAGCCAGGGGCCCCGGTCGTCGTCGTTCAGCGGGATGCCCGCCGACATCTTGGCGATGTTGGCCGGCGGATGGAAGTCGTCACCCTCGGCGTACGGGACGCCCAGTGCGCCGGCCACCAACGGGCCGATCGTGGTCTTGCCGGTGCCGGCCACGCCCATCACGACGATCACGTCGGGGGTGCTCATCCCGTGGTACCTCGCTGTCTTCATCGACCTCGTGCGGGCCCCACTGAAACCCATTAGGTACGACGTATTCAAGAGCCCGTGATGCAAACGTCATACTTAATTGGCCGAGGGGCCGGGAACGTAGGCTTGGCCCATGGAAAACGAGGGGAAGGGACTGCACGCACGGGTGCTGGAGTCCCTCGGACCCGCGATCACTGCGGGCGACTACCCTCCGGGCACGGTCTTGCGTACGGACGAGCTGGAGCAGCGCTTCGACGTCTCACGCACGGTCATCCGCGAGGCGATCCGGGTACTGGAATCCATGCAGCTGGTCGCCTCCCGGCGCCGGGTGGGGGTGACTGTCCGGCCCACCGAGGAGTGGAACGTCTACGACCCGCGGGTGATCGGCTGGCGACTGGCCGGCCGCGACCGCCCGCGCCAGCTGCGCTCGCTGACCGTGCTCCGCTCGGCCGTCGAACCGGTCGCCGCGGGCCTGGCCGCCCAGCACGCCACCCCCGAGCAGTGCGCCCGGCTCACCGAAGAGGCGATGGGCATGGTCGCCACCTCACGCGGCCAGCAGCTCGACGCCTACCTCGTCCACGACATGGCCTTCCACCGAGTGGTGCTGACCGCCTCCGGCAATGAGATGTTCGCCCGGCTCGGCGATGTGGTCGCCGCCGTCCTGACCGGCCGCACCCAGCACCATGTGATGTTCACCGACCCCGACCCGGCCGCCGTCACGCTCCATGTGCAGGTCGCGGAAGCCGTCCGCACCGGCGACGCGGCGCGGGCGGAATCCCTGACCCGCGAGATCACCGCCGGCGCCATGGCCGAACTGGACGTCCTCGCACCGTAGTTGACCGCGCGGGCGGCGCGCCCCCGTTCAGAACAGCGGCTGCTGCCCCGGGATCGGCGGCTCCTCCGGGTCGAACAGCTTCTCCGCCGGCGCCATCATCGGCGCCATCCTGCGCGACCCCGGGCAGGAGATCAGCTCCAGCACCGTCCGCCGGCCGGGCGGGTCATGGCGGGCGAAACGGCCGCCGACAACGGCGATCTCTCGGGTGCAGATGGGGCACGCGCGGCGGGGTGACGACATGGCACCAGTGTGACGCAGGTCAGCTCACCGGTCACAAGCTCCCGCACCCGCACCGCGAACGGCCACGCCACCCGCCGGGCATCAGCAACCGACCCCGCCACCCACCGGAACCCGCCGCTGTCACCGCCACCGCCACCTCCCCCGCGCACCGCCATCAGCCCCAACTGCCCCAACTGCCCACTCAGAACGCGTCCGTCGGCACATACGTCCCCCACACCCCCCGCAGCGCATCGCACACCTCGCCCACCGTCGCCCGCGCACGCAGTGCCTCGCGCATCGGATAGAGGACGTTGTCCGTGCCCTCGGCGGCCTTCTGGAGATCTCCCAGAGCCGCGGAGACCGTGCGCTGGTTGCGGCGGGCCCGCAGGGTGGCGAGCCGTTCGACCTGCTGGGCCTCGATCGCGGGGTCGACCCGCAGCGGCTCGTAGGGCTCCTCCTCGTCCAGCTGGAAGCGGTTGACGCCGACCACGACCCGCTCGCCGGCGTCCGTCTCCTGCGCGATGCGGTAGGCGTTGCGCTCGATCTCCTCCTTCTGGAAGCCCCGCTCGATGGCGGCCACCGCACCGCCCATGTCCTCGACCCGCCGCATCAGCGCCACGGCCGCCTCCGCCACGTCGTCCGTCATCGACTCGACGGCGTAGGACCCGGCGAACGGGTCGACGGTGGCGGTCACATCGGTCTCGTACGCCAGCACCTGCTGGGTCCGCAGCGCGAGCCGGGCCGACTTGTCCGTGGGCAGGGCGATCGCCTCGTCGAAGGAGTTGGTGTGCAGCGACTGGGTGCCGCCGAGCACGGCGGCGAGCCCCTGGACGGTGACCCGGGCGAGGTTCACCTCCGGCTGCTGGGCGGTGAGCTGCACGCCCGCGGTCTGGGTGTGGAACCGCAGCATCATCGACTTGGGGTTCTTCGCACCGAACTCCTCCCGCATCACCCGGGCCCAGATCCGGCGCGCGGCACGGAACTTGGCGACCTCTTCGAGCAGCGTGGTGCGGGACACGAAGAAGAACGACAGCCGGGGCGCGAAGTCGTCCACGTCCATCCCGGCGGCCACGGCCGTACGCACATAGGCGATGCCGTTGGCGAGCGTGAAGGCGATCTCCTGTGCGGGCGAGGCACCCGCCTCGGCCATGTGATAGCCGGAGATGGAGATGGTGTTCCAGCGGGGGATCTCGGCCCGGCAGTACTGGAAGATGTCCGCGGTCAGCCGCAGCGACGGCTGCGGCGGGAAGATATAGGTGCCCCGCGCGATGTACTCCTTGAGCACATCGTTCTGGATGGTCCCGTTCAGCTGACCGGCCGCCACCCCTTCCTCCTCCCCCACCAGTTGGTAGAGGAGCAGCAGCAGCGCGGCGGGTGCGTTGATCGTCATCGACGTCGACACCTTGTCCAGCGGGATGCCGCCCAGCAGCACCCGCATGTCCTCGACGGAGTCGATGGCCACCCCGACCTTGCCGACCTCGCCGGAGGCGATCGGGGTGTCGGAGTCATGGCCCATCTGGGTCGGCAGGTCGAAGGCGACCGAGAGCCCCGTCGTGCCGTGGGCGATCAGCTGCCGGTAGCGGGCGTTGGATTCGCGCGCGGTTCCGAAGCCGGCGTACTGCCGCATCGTCCACGGCCGCCCGGTGTACATCGACGGATAGACCCCCCGGGTGAAGGGGTAGAGGCCGGGCACGCCGAGCCTGCGCTCCGGGTCCCAGCCGTCCAGCGCCTCCGGCCCGTACACAGGCTCGATGGGCAGACCGCTCTCGTTGTACCGCACACTGCCCGACTCGTGCGCCATGGGTGTACGCCTCCCATTGGGTGACCGGTTCGTCCGGGTTTACGCCTTGCTGACAGCATGCCCGCAGGTTCGCCGCCCCGCAGCACTGGGAAGAGTCACCGATGGCCGGTCGGGCCGCCGAGATCCGGGGGTTGCGCATGCAGCGGAGCAGGGGAAGACGTACGGCGCCGGCGGTGGCCGCGGTGCTGGTGGTGGCGGCGCTCGCGGTGGGCTGCCGCCCCGTGACGGTCACCGGGGCCGGTTCCCCGGACAGCAAGGGCACCCGCTACGCCCCCACCACTCCCGCTCCCCCACCGCTCGGCTCTCACCCGCCCCCCGCGCACGCCCGGCACACCACCAAGCCACATCCCCCGCGCACCGCCCACCACACACCCGCGGCCCCCAGGCCGCTGATGGCGCCGGGCTCGCGCGGCGCACAGGTCCGCGAACTCCAGGCGCGGCTGGCCCAGCTGGGCCTGTTCGACCGCACCCCGACGGGCTATTACGCCTCGGTCACCGCCTCCGCGGTCCGCGCCTTCCAGCGGCGGCAGGGCCTGCCCCGTACGGGCACCGTGCAGCCCGCGGCCTGGCGCGCACTGCGCTCACAGACCCGCCGGCCGTCACACGCGGAGCTCCACCCGCCCACCACCCGGCCGGTCGGCACCCCCGATCCGCGCTGCATGCGGGGCAGGGTGATCTGCATCAGCAAGCGGAGCAATACGCTCACCTGGGTGGTCAACGGCCGGATCGTCTCGGCGATGGATGTCCGCTTCGGCTCGCAGTACACCCCCACCCGCGAGGGCACCTTCCACATCACCTTCAAGAGCCGCCACCACGTCTCGACGCTCTTCCACACGGCCATGCCCTACGCGATGTTCTTCAGCGGCGGCCAGGCCGTCCACTACTCAGCGGATTTCGCCGCCCACGGCTACCGCGGCGCCTCCCACGGCTGCGTCAACGTCCGCGACAAGAAAAAGATCGCCGCCCTGTTCGCCACGGTGAAGGGGGGCACCAAGGTGGTCGTCCACCGCTGACCCGCACACCATCCATCGGGCCCAGCCCCACGCTTTGACCGAAGCGAAAATTGAGGCACCCCCACCCACGGATCCACCTCCGCGAGAGCGCGCGCCGGCTTAGGCGCAAAAAGGGGGCGCGGGCAGGGCCGGGGGAACGTGCCCCGCCCGCGCCAGATGCGCTGAGCCGTGGGTACGGGGGGAACCCCGGCTCTTCGCGCAGCCGATGACCAGTCGGCTTCATTCAGTACTGCGTCACCGGTTCAAAAAACGTCACACCTACGGGGTGGCGGTTGTGCTCGGGACGGCGTGCCCGGGGTCCGTGGTGGTCGCCGAGGGCGTGGGGGCCGGGGCGGTCGCGCCGGGGCCGGGGGTGGTGCCGGGTGTCTGGGAGGGGTGCTCGTCGTCGTCCTCGTCGCCGCCCGAGCCGCCGCTCTGTCCGGTGCCGCCGGAGTCGCCCGTGCCGCCGCCGAAGCCGTCGTCGCTGCCCGTGCTGCCGCCGTCCTGGTAGCGCGCCAGGTAGGCGCGGCAGAAGAGGTGCACCTTCTCCGGGCCGCCGGCCTTGCGTTCGAGGCGTCGCAGGGTGTCGCGGTCCATGCCGTCGCGTTTGCCGGACTCGTAGTTCTGGCACAGGGCGAGCAGCACGTTCTTCGTGTCGCCCCGGCCGGGCGGCCGGGTGCCGTCGCCGCCGGGCTTGTCGTCGCGTCCGGTGCCGCCGCTGGGGGTGCCGCGGCCGGGGCGCTCGGTGGCGCCGGGGCTGCTGCCGGGTGCGGGGGTTCCGGTGGGGCCGGTTGATTCCCCGCCGGGGGAGGCGTCGGGGGTGTGCCCCGTGGTGCCGTCGGTCTGGGCGCCGGGCTCGCGGGTGTCGAGCGGGCCGGGGCTTTCGGCGGCGGAGACGCTGGAGGCGGGTGAGGGTTCGCCGCCCCGGAAGGGGCTGGGCAGCACGCCGGTGCCGGCGCCGACGGCGACGCCGCCGATGGCGCAGGCGGCGAGCGCGACGGCGAAGCCGCGCCGGAAGGGGCGGCCGAGGCGGGCGCGTTCGGCGAGGCCGGTGGTGTGTGCGGTGCGCATAGCCGGGAACGGTTCATCGGCGGGGCGGTCGCGTGCGCCGGCGCCGCTGCGGGCGGCCTGCCGGAACGCGGCGACGGCGGCCTCTTCACCGGGGAGTTCGGCGGTGCCGGGCGTCTTGGCGCCGACCGCGGAGGCGGCCTGCAGGAGCTGTTCGAGTTCGCGTGCGCCGTCACCGTGCCGGGCGCTGACCTGTTCACCGCGCAGCAATCGCTCCGCGGTGTCCTTGTCGAGCCAGTTGTACCGGTCGTCGGCCATCACATGTCCTTCTGCGTTCGTGCGGCCGTTTCCGTCACACCTGGTACGTACGATTCCGCCACGCCGTCGCGGCGCCTTCTGCCCTGTACGGGCACCCCACTCACCGTTCCACCACCTCGGCGCGGGCCGACTGAGGGCCGGCCGGAGGGGGCGCCTTCTTGCTGGTCGGCGCCGTCTTCGCCGCCGTCCTGACTGCTGTCCTGCCGTCCGCCCGGGCCGGCTCCCGGCTCCTCGCCGAGGAGCTCGGCGAGCCGCCGCAGCCCGCGGTGTGCGGCGGTGCGCACCGCGCCGGCCCGTTTGCCGAGCACTTCCGCGGCGCTCTTGGCGTCGAGCCCGACCACCACCCGGAGCACCACGGCCTCGGCCTGGTCCTGCGGCAGCCGGGCTATCAGCCGCATGGTGCGGCCGGTGCCCAGTGCTTCGAGTGCTTCGCCCGCGGTGTCGGACACAGCGGGGGTGTCGGCCAGTTCACTTTCGTCGCCGCCGATCGCCGGGCGGCGGCCGCGCATCCGGATGTGGTCGAGGGCGCGGTTGCGGGCGATACGGGCGGCCCAGCCGCGGAAGCGGTCGGCGTCGCCGCTGAAGCGGGCGAGGTCACGGGTGATCTGGAGCCAGGCTTCGGAGGTGACGTCCTCTACGTCCGGTTCGCCCACCAAGGTCCGCACATACCCCAGGAGTCGGGGATGTACGGCGCGGTAGACGGTACGGAACGCCGCCTCGTCGCCACCCTGCGCCGCCTGCACGGCCACCGTCAGCCGACGGTCGTCCGGCTGAATGTCGTCCCCTCGCACGGGTCCATCCTGTCGCACGCGGAATGTCCGCCGCCCGGTCCTTGCTGCATCGTCGCTTCACCCGGCCACGTCACCGGCCCGGCCCCGCCGGCGGCGTCGGAGCTGTGCCGGCTACCGCCCGCCGCCGGCCACGGTCGGCCGGAAACCCCCGGTAACCGGGATGTTCCTGCTGACCGTAACCCGTGAGCCGCCGCGCCCCGTACTCGGGAGGGGCGCACCGCCCGCTCCGGCGGGGCCCGGAGCGCGGGAGCACACAGCGGCCAGCGCACCGGTGAAGTGCGCGCTCGAACCCATCTGGAACCCCCGGCAAGGTCGGCTTTTGCGGCCGCGGCAAGCGGCGTGAACAGTGCGCCCACCGGCGCGGATCCGCACGTTACGGGCCTGATCGGGCCCGCGTCCAGACCACTAGCCGTACCCCTGCCCGTACCCCGTGTGACGCTTTCGCGGCGTCTGGCGCTGTACCGGATAGGGGGCCTTCACCGGCCCTTCGCGAACGACGGCCGGGGCCTCTCCTGTGGGGGGTGGCGGCCCCGGCCGTCCTCGTTCGCTCACCCGGTTCTCTCACCGGGTTCTCTCACCCGTTTCTTACCGGGCCTGCTCTCACACCCGGTTGGCCAGCGCCTTGAAGCCCGTCCAGGACAGGGCGGGCGTCCGCGGGTCCCAGGTCTTCTGCGCCAGCGCCGCCAGCGGCAGCCGGATACCGGCCGCCACCTGCGGGGCGGTCTGCGCCTGTGCCCGGTCGCACCAGATCGCGAAGCGCGCCCCGGGGATCCGGTCCGGACCGGTCATGCTCGCGGGCACCGCCACCGCCCCGGTGCCGCGGATCACCAGCGGGGTCCAGCTCTCGTAGATCCGCTGGCCGGTCGGGTAGACGAACTGGTTGGGCTCGCCGAGCACGTAGTAGAGGTACTCGTCGTTGAAGTTCATGACGTTGCGGCCCTCGCGCAGGAATCCCGAGGGGTCACGGTGCCCGGCCTCCTTGCCGGTCCAGTAGTCGACCATCCGGTTCTTGTCGGCGGACACCCGCGGGCTGGAGAAGAATCCGTCGTTCCAGGCCTCGATCCGGTTCTTGCCCTTCGCCTCCACGGTCTTCTGCCGGTCGTTGAGCCAGCCGGTCGCCAGGTCCTCGAGGGTGCCGTTGGGTCCGTACTTCTGCCGTGCGGCCCGGGTGAGCTGCGGATACGTGGTCGACGGGGTGGACGACAGCAGGGCCTGGTACTCATCGCCGCCCAGGTGCCAGTAGGCGGGCGCGCCCTTGGGGTTGGTGAACAGCTCGCTCATTTCCTTCAGCAGCGAGTCGATCAGCGGGGCCGCCTTGGGGTTGGAGATATCGATCGCACCGGGGACCACGCTGCCCGATGCGCGGCGCAGCAGCAGGTCGGGATGGGACTTGAGCACGGCGCCCAGGTGGCCCGGTGAGTCGAGTTCCGGGATGACGGAGATGTGCAGACTGCGCGCGAGCGCGATGATCTGGCGGATCTGGGCCTTGGTGAGATGGTCGGCGGAGACGACCTCGGGGTGGGTGTCGCTCTGGATGCGGAAGCCCTGGTCGTCGGAGAAGTGCAGCTGGAACTGGTTGAGCTTGAGGTCGGCGATCTCCCTGAGCCGGGCCTCGATCCAGTCCTGGGTGAAGGGCTTACGGGCGTTGTCCAGTGACATACCGCGCTGCGGACGGCCCGGACGGTCCTGGATGGTGCCCTCGGGAAGCCCGCCGGCGGCGCGCACCGCCTGCTTGACGGTGCGGGTGCCGTAGAAAATTCCGGCGTCGGTGGGGGCCGTGAGAGTGAGCCGGGTGCCCTCGGCGGTGAGCGTGTAGGCCTCGTCGGCGGCGCCCTGGACGGGCACATTGTTCGCCTGGTCCGCACCGTTCTTGCCCGTCAGCTTCACCTCGATGTCGCCGGGCCGTACGGTCTGGTCGCCGTAGACGACGGTCAGCCCGCCGAGGTCGCGGGCCATCCGCTGGGCCTCGTCGGCGACATTGCTCTTCTCGCCGGCCGGTACGACCACCCGGGCCCCCTCGGTGGGCCGCCAGCCGGGGCCGTCGGCCCGGCGGAAGTCGCGGACGGCGGGGATGACCTGCGGCGTCCCGGTCACCGGCGCCCAGGTCGGGGTGGCGGCGGAGGTGGGGTTCATCTTGGCGCTGGTGCTCCCGGGCGGCTCGGTGTCCGCGGCGTCGGAGCAGCCGGCGAGCAGCAGGGCACCGGCGAGCGCCGCGGCCGGCAGCGCGGACCGGGCCGCCGGGCCCTTGCCCGTCATCGGCCTCGTGACGGGGCGCGGGGAGGCCGAGGGCCGCGGGGCGCGCGGCGGCCGCATCGGGTTCGACATCGTGCAATCCTCACTTTTCGGGGCGAAGGCATTGCCAGGTGTGCGGAGCCGGTCGTCCAGGGAAGGCGCGAAAGCTCTCCCATCCGGGTGAAATTCGCGCATCCGTCGGACAGTGGTCGCCAAGCGTCGTTAGCGTGGCGTCTCCTTCGTCACCCCCTTCAGGGCTCTCCCGGAACCTCCGGATACCGCCGGGGTGTCGTCGCACACGCACCACCGCCATACCCGCCGCCGCGTCGTCCGCGTCCCGGCTTCGGTCCGCTTCTCCCCCAGCTTCCTTCAGTCGTCCGTCCCGCACCTGTCGAACCGACCTATTCGCATCCGTCCGAGGAGCCCACGCTGTCCGGTGACACCCCGGCCGCCCGGCCGACGACGCTGCAGCCCCCGCGGCGCGGCATATCTTCGCGGGTCCGCGGCGCCGCGCTACCGCACCCCCGCGCCGAGGGCCTCGGGCTCGCCCGCTTCAACGCCCTCACCAGGGAAGACGTCCTGGCCGTGCTCCTGAGCTGCTGCGGCAGCCGCCGCTGGGCCGAGCGGGTCGCCGCGCACCGCCCGTACCCGGACCGGGAGTCCCTGCTCGCCGCCGCCGACGAGGCCTGTTACGACCTGACCGCGGCCGAGCTGGACGAGGCGCTCGCCGAGGAGTCGTTCTCCTCCCAGCCGCTCGTCGGCGCCCGCGGCCCCGGCACCCTGGCCGCCCACACCGCGCTGCGCGCCGCGCACGCCGAGTACGAGCGGCGCTTCCGCCATGTCTTCGTGATCTGCCTGGACGGCTATCGCGACGAGGAGCTGCTCGACCAGGTGCTGTCCGGGATCCGCACCCGGCTGGGCCATGAACCGGACGAGGAGCGGGCGGTCGCCGCGGACGAACTGCGCAGGCTGACCCGCGGACGGCTGACCCGGCTCACGACCTCCGGCCCGTGACGGATCGCGGCATGTGACCTGGAACATTCCGGTTCGTGCTTGTGTGATAGCCCGTTGGTGCCTGTTTGATCACACCTAAGGACCCCGGCGCAAGGAACCGACAACACGTCGCTACGATGGCCAGGGCCGGTGGACCGTACCCGGCCGGGCCCGACCGACAGAGAAGCCGGCTGGCCCCAATCCCCGCTCCCGGAGGGTTTTTCCGTGCCGGCTGGAACGCTGTACCGCGGCCGGGAAGGCATGTGGTCCTGGGTGGCTCATCGAGTCACCGGCGTCCTCATCTTCTTCTTCCTGTTCGTTCACGTCCTCGACACCGCACTCGTACGCGTCTCCCCCGAGGCGTACGACGACGTCGTTGCGACCTACAAGACGCCGATCGTCAACGTGATGGAGTACGGCCTCGTGGCCGCCATCCTCTTCCACGCGCTCAACGGCCTCCGGGTCATCGCCGTGGACTTCTGGTCGAAGGGCCCGAAGTACCAAAAGCAGCTGCTGTGGACCGTTGTCGGTATCTGGGCCGTACTGATGGCCGGTGCCTTCTACCCCGTGCTGCAGCACACCCTGCGCACGCTGTTCGGGAGCTGACGCGAGATGTCTGCTGAAACCACCTCCGCAGGGGCCCCCGCGGCGGACAACGTCACGCTCTACGACGTGGACAACCCCGCTCCGGTCATCGAGCCGCCGCGCAAGCGCACCGGCAAGACCCCGAAGTCGACCCGTACGAACTTCGAGCTGTACGGCTGGCTGTTCATGCGGCTGTCCGGCATCGTGCTGGTCGTCCTGGTCCTGGGCCACCTGCTGATCCAGCTGGTCCTCGACGGCGGCGTCTCCAAGATCGGCTTCGCGTTCGTGGCCGGCCGCTGGGCCTCGCCCTTCTGGCAGGTCTGGGACCTGCTGATGCTGTGGCTGGCCATGCTGCACGGCGCCAACGGCCTGCGTACGGTCATCAACGACTACGCGCAGCGGGACAACACCCGCTTCTGGCTGAAGATGCTGCTGTACACCGCGACGGTGTTCACCGTCCTTCTGGGCACGCTGGTGATCTTCACCTTCGACCCGAACATCTCCTGAAGCCGGGGCTGACTGGAACCATGAAGATCCACAAGTACGACACCGTCATCGTCGGCGCCGGCGGCGCGGGCATGCGCGCGGCCATCGAGTCGACGAAGCGCAGCCGCACCGCGGTCCTGACGAAGCTCTACCCGACCCGCTCCCACACCGGCGCCGCCCAGGGCGGTATGGCCGCGGCCCTCGCGAACGTCGAGGAAGACAACTGGGAGTGGCACACCTTCGACACGATCAAGGGTGGCGACTACCTGGTCGACCAGGACGCCGCCGAGATCCTCGCGAAGGAGGCCATCGACTCGGTCCTCGACCTGGAGAAGATGGGCCTGCCGTTCAACCGCACGCCGGACGGCACGATCGACCAGCGCCGCTTCGGCGGTCACTCCCGTAACCACGGTGAGGCCCCGGTCCGCCGGTCCTGCTACGCCTCGGACCGCACCGGCCACATGATCCTCCAGACGCTGTACCAGAACTGCGTCAAGGAGGGCGTGGAGTTCTTCAACGAGTTCTACGTGCTCGACCTGCTGCTCCAGGACGTCGACGGCGTCAAGAAGTCCGCGGGCGTCGTCGCGTACGAGCTGGCCACCGGCGAGATCCACGTCTTCCAGGCGAAGGCGATCATCTTCGCGTCCGGCGGCACCGGCAAGTTCTTCAAGGTGACCTCCAACGCGCACACCCTGACCGGTGACGGCCAGGCCGCGGCCTACCGCCGCGGGCTGCCGCTGGAGGACATGGAGTTCTTCCAGTTCCACCCGACGGGCATCTGGCGCATGGGCATCCTCCTGACCGAGGGTGCGCGCGGCGAGGGCGGCATCCTTCGCAACAAGGACGGCGAGCGCTTCATGGAGAAGTACGCGCCCGTCATGAAGGACCTCGCCTCGCGTGACGTCGTCTCGCGCTCCATCTACACGGAGATCCGCGAGGGCCGCGGCTGCGGTCCCGAGGGCGACCACGTCTTCCTGGACCTGACCCACCTGCCGCCGGAGCAGCTGGACGCCAAGCTCCCGGACATCACCGAGTTCGCGCGGACCTACCTCGGTATCGAGCCCTACACGGACCCGATCCCGATCCAGCCGACCGCGCACTACGCCATGGGCGGCATCCCGACGAACGTCGAGGGTGAGGTCCTGGCGGACAACACCACCGTCGTCCCGGGTCTGTACGCCGCCGGCGAGGTGGCCTGTGTCTCCGTGCACGGTGCCAACCGCCTGGGCACCAACTCGCTCCTGGACATCAACGTCTTCGGGCGCCGGGCCGGCATCGCGGCGGCGGAGTACTCGGCCACCGCCGAGTTCGTCGAGCTCCCCGAGGACCCGGCGAAGCAGGTCGTCGACCAGGTCGAGCGGCTGCGCAACTCCACGGGCAGCGAGCGGATCACCGAGATCCGCAAGGAGCTCCAGGAGACCATGGACGCCAATGTGATGGTGTTCCGCACCGAGCAGACGATCAAGTCCGCGGTCGAGAAGATCGGCGAGCTGCGCGAGCGCTACCTGAACGTGTCCATCCAGGACAAGGGCAAGCGGTTCAACACCGACCTGCTGGAGGCCATCGAGCTGGGCAACCTCCTCGACCTGGCCGAGGTCATGGCCGTGTCCGCGCTGGCCCGCAAGGAGTCCCGCGGCGGCCACTACCGCGAGGACTACCCCAACCGCGACGACGTCAACTTCATGCGGCACACCATGGCGTACCGCGAGGTGGGCGCAGACGGCGTCGAGTCGATCCGCCTCGACTACAAGCCGGTCGTGCAGACCCGCTACCAGCCGATGGAGCGTAAGTACTGATGAGCACCCCGACTCTCGACAAGGACTCCGCTGCTGCGGACACGGCCGAGGCCGGCGCTTCGCACCTGATCACGGTCACCTTCCGGATCCGCCGGTTCAACCCGGAGGTCTCGGAGGACGCCAGCTGGGAGGACTTCCAGCTGCAGATCGACCCCAAGGAGCGCGTCCTGGACGCCCTCCACAAGATCAAGTGGGAGCTGGACGGGTCGCTGACCTTCCGTCGTTCCTGCGCCCACGGCATCTGCGGCTCGGACGCCATGCGCATCAACGGCCGCAACCGTCTCGCCTGCAAGACGCTGATCAAGGACATCAACCCGGAGAAGCCGATCACGGTCGAGGCCATCAAGGGCCTCACGGTGATGAAGGACCTTGTCGTCGACATGGAGCCCTTCTTCCAGGCGTACCGCGATGTGATGCCCTTCCTCATCACGACCGGCAACGAGCCGACCCGTGAGCGCCGGCAGTCCGCCGAGGACCGCGAGCGCTTCGACGACACGACGAAGTGCATCCTCTGCGCCGCCTGCACCAGCTCCTGCCCGGTGTTCTGGAACGACGGCCAGTACTTCGGCCCGGCGGCGATCGTCAACGCGCACCGCTTCATCTTCGACTCGCGTGACGAGGGCGGCGAGCAGCGGCTCGAAATCCTCAACGACAAGGACGGCGTCTGGCGCTGCCGGACGACCTTCAACTGCACGGACGCCTGCCCGCGCGGTATCGAGGTCACCAAGGCCATCCAGGAAGTCAAGCGGGCGCTGATCACCCGCCGCTTCTGAGCCCAGCGGCGATCCGGGTCCCGACCCTGCCTCCGAGGGCCTGTCCGACAGGTCAGGGTCGGAGAGGCCCTAGGGGGTGTCTCCTCGATCTCCGTGGATCAGCCTGCGGCGTCTGGTGCCGTGCATCGCAAGGCGGAGGATCGTCCCCGTACTGGGCGTACGGGGACGATCCGACAACGCCGCGAGGTGCGGTGCCAGGCGCCGCAGGCCCACGGAGATCGGGGAGACACCCCCCTAGAAGCGCCGGCACCTCCCGAAGGGCCTCGCCTCCGTACCCCCGGAGGCGGGGCCCTTCGGCATGGGCGCCCACCTTCTCCCTCGCCGGGTACACGAGCACCGGCGGCAGGGCTTCGTCCACCAGCGCCACCGGCACCCCACGGCAGAAGTACGACGGGACGAACACCAGCCCCCGCCCTTCCAGGTACAGGTCCCGCTCCACCGGATAGCCGACCTCCAGCACCGGCGGCCGCCAGCGCATCACCGGCCCGAACGTCCGCAGCATCGCCTCCGCCCCGGACTGCGCCAAAGCATGCCTGCGCAACGCCCGGTCGATGCCGACGCGTTCGGCGATCCGCGGCCAGCTCGGCGCCACCGCCCGGTGGTGGTACATCCGCAGACTGCGCGCCAGATGGCGCAAGGCGGCCGGCTCACCGTCCGCGATCCCGCGCGACCAGCCCGGCAGCGCCCGGTGCCCCGACAGCAGCACCAGCTCGGACCGCAGCCGCCGGCGCGGGGTGCTCATCACGGCCTCCAGCCCCGGCTCGACCCCGTCCAGGCCCGCGAACGGCGTGAGGAAGTCCGGGAAGTAGCCGTGCCGTGGCACCAGCGGCAGCAGGGTCCGCAGCGGCCCCGGCCCGTGCCGTACGGCATGCTGCCGCCAGGCGGCCAGCGCCGGTTCGGCCCGGTTCTCCCGCAGGGCGTGCAGGCTCAGCACCGTCTCCCATAACGGGTCGGCCCCTTCGGCCACCCTCGTACGCGCCAGATCCTGCGCGGTGAAGTGCACTCGCAGCACGTCGTCCCCCTGGTTCTGCGCCGCCTCCCCGAGCGGCGTGCCACGAGGATCTGTCCGGCGGGTGGACTGCCGCAACCGAAACCCGCGGGTAGCCTCCCGTCCCGCGGGAAGCCTTCCCCCGGACCGCTCGGTCCGACCGCAGCGCCCTCCCCGCCGGCGCCTCGTCCTCCGCCTGGCGCACCCGCATGACCTGCACATACGCTGCGAGCGCGGCCCGCCGCTCACTCAACTCCGCTATCTCTGGCGCAAGTTGATAACACCTGCCGTTCCACGACACCGTAGGAGAACTGGGTTGTGAGGGACGGGGAGCGCGCGGCCGACGCGGTCCGCTCAGGGCGGAGGGGGAGCGACTACCCGCTCCCCCTCCGCCCCTCGATTCCGTCGTCGCCCCGACTCCGCACCCGCGCCGCTACCGCTCCCCCTCAAGAACCTTGTCCAGGAACCCCTCCAGGTTCCGCACGGTACGCGCGATCCGCTCCTCCAGCGGCAGCGTCTCCTCATTCCGTCCGGCGAGCTGGGACCGCTTACGCCCCCGGACGTAGAGGGAACAGGCGAGGTCGGCACACAGATACGTCCCGACGGTGTTCCCCTGCCGCCCCAGCGGCCCGGCCCGGCGCGCGGCGAGCAGGCTGACGCCGGACCCGGGATGCCCGGTCACACAGACCGAACACACCGTCGTCTTGGTGAAGCTCCGCCGCACCCCCTGCGGCACCCGCAACGTCACCCCGATGATCCCGTCGCCCCGCGGCGCCACCAGATAACTCCGGTCCGGCGCCCCCGGATCCCGCCACCCCAAGAAGTCCAGGTCATGCCAGGGGAGTTCGCCCATCCCCACGGGCAGATGGATCCTGCTCGCCTCCCCCTTCGAGCAGTTGACGAACGAGGCACGTATTGCTTTTTCACCTACGGGGTCCATGGGGTGGGAAGGTAACAGCGGGCCCGGAACGGTGTCGCCCGATTTTTTGCCGCCCTGCAAGGTCGAGAGCGCCACCCCACCGGCACGGCACCCGGCACGGCCCCGCTACCGTTTCCGCCTCGACCTCACGCCCCGGCTTCACCATCCACGACCGGGTCGTCCCGTGGCCTTCTCCCTTCGCACGAACGACAGGTACGGGTACGGAACGAGCCGTGTCCGGTATGCATCCGGACACGGCTCGTTGTGCGGTCCATCCCCGCAGGGGGTGGACCAGGCTGCGCTCAGCCCCAGGCCTGGGGACCAGGGTTCTTGCGGCGGCGGGCGGCGAACACGACGGCGATGATGATGCCAAGGACGAGGAGCACGCCGAGCCCGATACCGCCGTAGAGCATGAGCGCCTGCTTGCCGCCCATGGGCGGGTCGGCGTCCTGCGCGCCGGCGTCCAGCTGCGATGACGCCTTGCCCTTCGGCATCGGCAGCGGGCCCTCCTTGGCGCCTGCGGGGATGTCCTTCCGCAGGGCGGGGCCGGGCTGGATGAAGCCGTAGCCGTAGTGCGCGTCCGGGAGCTTGAGGCCCTTCTGGTCCTGGGGCAGGCCGGCCGTCTTCACCAGACGGTTGGCGATCTGGCCGGGTGTGAGGTTGGGGTACTTCTCCTTGAGGAGGGCGGCTGCGGCGGAGACGTAGGCGGTCGAACCCGAGTTGCCGTTCTCAGTGTGGTAGCTCGAGTCGCTCTTGCCCGTCGCGGCCGGGACCTTCACCCCAGGCGCGAGCAGATCCATATCGGAGTTGTAGTTGTTGAACTCTGCCGATTTGCCGTATTGATCGACCGCACCGACACCGATCACACCTGGGCAGCCCACCGGATAGTTCTTCTCGGTCGCAGATTCGTTGCCCATACCGGCTACCACCACGGCGCCCTTTGAAATGGCGTAGTGGATGGATTCGCAGGTGTCAGCCGAACGCCCCTCGGTGTAGGACATATTGATGACGTCAGCGCCATGGTCCGCGGCCCAGCGAGTGGCCAACCCAGAGTTCTTGTACTCCGGCACGGGAAGGATCTTGGCGTCGGGTGCCAGCCCCTTGACGCCCTCGGAGCCCCCCGGACCGTGGCCGTGGCCCGCGATGATCGCCGCCATGCCGGTACCGTGGTCGAGGACGTTCTCACCCGGCTTGAGGTCTTTGGCCCCCGCCTCCTGAGTCGCCTTCCCGAAATCCGGCCCGGGAAGGAACTGGCCCTTCAGATCTTGATGGGTCTGCCGAAAACCGGTGTCGAGCACAGCCACCGTCACGCCCTTACCGGTGGCCTCCTTCCACAGCTGCTCGGCCCCGAACGCTTCCAACGGCCACAGATCCTTGCGTGTTTGATCTGCGGAGGCGGTACCACTCGCGGTGATGAGCAGCGCGCCGGTCAGCGCGGCACCCACCGTCGCGCGCAGTGTTCGGGTGACCCTCATGCTTGGCTCCTTCTCGCTGTGCTGTCCGGGCGGCAGTGTTCCATCAGAAGAGAAGCCCCGCACCCTCGGGGCGCGGGGCTACTCCTCACCAGTCGCCGAATGACGGTGCCGGTGTCCTACTCGATGACGCGGGGCGCCACATTACGTTGCGGAGTCCACGTCTCTTCGTCCTCGACCAGGTAGTCGGGGCGCTGACCAGTGGTGCGCTCCTTCTCCTTCTTGTCCTTGCCCTTGGCTCCAGCGGCACCCATGCCCGCCTGCTGGCCTCCTCGGCTGCGGTGCAGCCCCGAGCCGCCCTGCTTGGCGCCGCCGGCGGGGCCCCCCGGCTTGCCGACCATGCCGCCACGTGTACGCGCCTGTGCACCACTGCGTCCGGCCACGCCGGCCTTGCCGCCCTTGGCGCCGCCTGCCGCACCCGCGCCGCCCGGCATGCCTCCGCGCATACCTCCGGCACCAGGCGCACCGCGCCCACCGCCAGACCGCAGGGCACCCCCCGGTATACCCATGGGACCCGGCGGCATCCCGCCGCCCGGGCCTCCGCCGGGACCACCGACCACGCCATGTCCGCCACCGGAAGGGGCACCGTGGTGCCCACCGGAAGCCGAGGGCGGGGTCATGGTGCCGCCCTGCACGCTGTCGAGCCCGGTCTGGACCGGGAGGTCCGGACGGCTGACCTTGGGACCGTCGAATCCGGACGGGACCGCTCCACCGCCCGCGCCGTTGGGCTGATGCGTGGTGACCGACGACGGGTCCGGGTGGTACCTGTCGGCCGTGTCAGGCATCCGAACCGGCGGCGGATGCGGGGTGTTCGAGGGCTCCTTCGGCCAGTCGCCGTGGAGGCCGTCGTCGCCGTCCTCGACCCAGATCTTGGTGCGTCCCTTGTAGTGGTCCGCCAGCTCATCCATCACGATGACGGCCTCGACCTGGCGCTCCTTGGTCAGGGACAGCTTGTCCCGGTTGAGCTCCAGCGCCTGGCGGGCGTCCATCTTCGGGTTCGCCATGTCCCGGTGGAACTGGGCGTCGTCGCCGCTGTCGTCTTTGAAGCGGTCCCACTTACCCGGGTCATGGATCTTCGACATGGCGGTCATCGCCTGGCGGAGATTGTGGGCGAGGCCGACATGCGGGCCCGACTCACGTGAGCCGATCAACGACGCCTCAGCCTTCCGGGCATGCCGGTACGTCCTGTCGATCTTGCCGAGCACCTTGATGGCTTCCTTGCGGAACGCGTCGGCCGCCGAGCCCTCCCAGTGCGCCGTCGCGTGATCGACGGCGTCCATGAACTTCTTACGGACGCCGCCGTGTCCGTCCTGCCCGCCGAGCAGATCGGCGGACTTGCGCCAGTGGTCGCCGGCCGTCTCGAGCGTCTCCGGCTTGGCGTTCTCGATCATCTTGCGGAGCGCGTCGATGCCGTGGTGATGGAAGTCGGAAGGAGAGTGCGGGGTCAGCCGCTCGTTCTGGAACGACTTCAGCTTGTTTGCCCGGTCGCGCTGCTCTGCCTCCTTCTCCTGCTTCTCACGCATCTTTCGGCTGTCGTTCTCCTCCATGGCGCTAACCACAGCGGCCCCCGTTCATCGTCATCCCTCTCGTCCTCATCCCTACGTCGCCCTGGAAGGTCAGCCGTTCATCGAGACCTTGGTCTCGTGATCCTGGTCCTCGTAAGCACCGCGGCTCGATTCCGTCTTTTCGCCGAACTTGTGGGTGAGGTCCTGGAGTGCCTTGACGACGTCCTTCAGATACGTCTGCATGCGGTCATGGGCGTGGGAGACTTCCTCCGCTTCGCCGAAGTTGACCCCGAATGCCGACTTCGGAACGTTCGTGCCGTACTCGACGCTCTGGCCGGTTTCATTCATGTCGTGCTGAAGGTGCCGAAGCTGGCGCACGACGCCGTCCAGCTCGTCCAGATCAACCTTGAAGTGCTTGCCCATGACGTCCTCCCCGTTCCCCGCTCGTCCCCCTCACGCGCCCGCACAGCCGTCACGGTAAGGACAACGTAAAGTCAATAAATACTAGGGAGTTGCACCCCTGTGTTGCAAGATCGAAAGTCGGGATCTGTCCGATTTAGCGCAGGATTGCGCCGCACTTTGTAGAGGGGTTGTTACCTTCGCGGCGCAACCCCTCCGCATGTTGTCCGACGCAGCGATCTAAGCGCGAAGGGAAGCGAGTTCGACCACGGTGACGTCGGGTGGGGCCCCCAGCCGTACCGGTGGTCCCCACGTGCCTGCGCCGCGGGAGACGTAGAGCTGGGTGTCGCCGTAGCGTTCCAGGCCGGCGATGGTGGGGTTGGTGGCGTCGGCGATGTAGGTGAAGGGCCACATCTGGCCGCCGTGGGTGTGGCCGGAGAGCTGGAGGTCGACGTCGTAGCGGACGGAGTCGTGGATGGTGACCGGCTGGTGGGCCATCAGGACGACGGCGCGGGCGGGGTCCCGGTCACTGAGGGCCTGGTCGTAGTCGGGGCCGGCGTTTTCGGTCTGGCCCCCGACGTCGTTGATGCCGGCGAGGTCGAAGCCGGGGAGTTCGGTGCGGGCATTCTCCAGGGGGTGAATGCCCAATTCCCGTACGTGGTCGATCCATTGGTCGGCGCCGGAGTAATACTCGTGATTTCCGGTGACGAAATAGGACCCGTACCGGGATTGCAGTTCGCGCAGCGGCTCGGCCGCCGGGGCGAGGTCGGCTACGTTGCCGTCGACCAGGTCGCCGACGATGGCCACCAGGTCGGGGCGGGTGCGGTTGATGGTCTCGACGACGCGCCGGGTGTGAGCGCGGCCGAGGACCGGGCCGAGGTGGATATCGCTGACCACGGCGATCCGGAATCCGTGGGCGGCGCGCGGCAGTTTGGCCAGCGGGATCGTGACGCGCTTGATCACCGGTCCGCGGAGGGTCGTGGCGGTGCCGTATCCGACGGCGGCCGTGGCGGCGAGGGAGGCGCCGGCGGCGACAGCCCGGGCGAGGAAGAGGCGGCGGGGCGGGGTCGCGAGCGGCGGCAGGGCGGGGGTGCGGGGCGGGAGAAGCGTGGGAGCCGAGGAGGGGAAGGGGGATGGGGATGGGGATGGGGATGGGGGCAGGGTGGAATGCGGGTCGGGGGTGGGTTCCGGAGTCGGTGGTGGGGTCTGGGCGCGGGGCTCGGGCCCGTGGGCGGGGGACGACAACGGGTCCGGTTCCGTGCGCTCGCGGGCGCGTACGGCTCGCAGGCACACCGCCCGGACCACTTCGCCCACCAGCAGCGCCAGGGTGAGGTAGAGCACCAGGGCCAGCCAGAGGTAGCCGGGCCAGGCGAGGGCCTGCTGGAGGGGGAAGGGGGTGCCGGCGCGGGCGGACAGCAGGGCCGCGGGGGTGAACAGGGGGAGGACGAAGGCCGCGACGGTGCCGGTGCGGCGAAGCCGGCTCCCCGGGGTGGTGGTGTCACGGACGAGCCGGCACCACAGGTAGCGGTGCACGCCGAAGAACAGTCCGAGGACCGGGACCACGATCAGGGCGAAGATCACGGCGTCTCTCCCCGTGCCCGTGGTTCAGGAGCCGGACGAGGAGGGGGCGGAGGGCTGCTCGGGCGTACGGTCCGCGGCCTCGCGGCGCAAGGCCCGTACGCCACGGAACCCGATCACCCCGATCACCGTCCCCAAGAGAAAGGAAGCCACTGCGAGCAGCAGATGGACCCAGAAGTAGGCGGTCGGGTCACCCGCATCGTCGAAGGCGAGACCGCTCCCGTCCTTCCAGAGGTTTTTGACGAAAGTGATCCAGATGAACCAGCTCCACACCCCGAAGGCGAGCAGGAACCAGGACACGGGGCGAGAGAGCTTCATACCTCCCAGTATGGGCAGCGGCTCCATCCGGCGGTCGGCAGGGGCACTCTTCCGTGGGGTGCTGTCGGGGTCCCGGGAAAAGGCGGGTACCTTCACCGACGTGCCGACGACCTTCTGTGCTTCCACGGCTTCCTCCGACCCGACCGCCCCGAATGCTTCGGCCACGACCGGCAGTGCCGAGCGTGCGGCACGTCACGGCTTCCCCCTGCGCACCGTCGCCGCACTGGCCTCCGCCGGACTGCTGGCCACCCCGCTCCTGGCCGGCACCGCCCACGCCGACCCCAAGGAGCCCAAGGAGCCCAAGGCTCCCAAGCCGCCGGCGAAGATGTCGCAGATCGGCGGGGACCGGCTGGGGACGCCCGGCGTCCAGGTGGCCCTGAAGCCCGGCGCGCCGAAGCTGCCGGGCCCGGACACGCTGACGGCCCGTTCGTGGATCGTGTCCGACGCCGAGTCCGGCAAGGTGCTGGCCGCCAAGAACCCGCACTGGCGACTGGCACCGGCCAGCACGCTGAAGATGCTGTTCGCCGACACGGTGCTGCCGAAGTTCCCCAAGGACCAGAAACACACGGTCAAGCCCGCCGACCTCGCGGGGATGGGCGACGGCAGCAGCCTCGTCGGGATAAAGGAGAACCTGAGCTATTCGGTCCGCGACCTGTGGCTGGGGGTCTTCCTGCGGTCCGGCAACGACGCGGTGCACACGCTGTCGGCGATGAACGGCGGGACCAAGGCCACCGTCGCGCAGATGCAGCGGCACGCGAAGGAGCTCAACGCCCAGGACACGCACGTCGTGACCCCGGACGGCTATGACGCGCCGGGCCAGGTCTCCAGCGCGTACGACCTGAGCCTGTTCGCCCGGTCGGGCCTGCAGAACCCCGACTTCCGCGAGTACTGCTCGACGGCCAGTGCGCAGTTCCCCGGTGAGAAGGGCAAGGACGGCAAGCGGGCGACGTTCGGCATCCAGAATACCAACCGGCTGCTGAGCGGCGATTACGACATGAAGCCGTATCCGGGCATCGCTGGGGTGAAGAACGGCTCGACGACCAATGCGGGGTCGACCTTCACCGGTGTCGCCCAGCGCGGCGACCGCAAGCTCCTGGTCACGGTCATGAACCCGGCGAAGAAGGAGCACAACGAGGCCTACAAGGAGGCCGCCAAGCTGCTCGACTGGGGCTTCGCGGCGGCCGACAAGGTGGAGCCGGTCGGCCGGCTCGTCGGCCCCAGGAGCGAGGACGACGGCACCGGCACCGAGGGCGCCAAGGGCAAGGGCGACGGCGCGGAGCAGAGCACCCAGGCCGCGCTGGACAGCGCCAGCGGCAGGAGCGGCGTCTGGACGGCGGTGGGCCTCACCGCCGCGGCCATGGCACTGCTCGTCGTCGGGGCGTTCGCCGTGCACCGCCGCTGGCCGCTGCCGGAGCTGGTGCGGGGGCGCCGGTCCGGTAAGTGAGGTAAGTGACCGGAGGCGGAGGGGAGATGGGCCGGGGCGGGGTCTAGGCCGCCGCCCTGGGGTGCTCCGGGCCTTCCCGCTTCTCCAGGCCTTCCCGCTTCTCCGGGCCTTCCCGCTTCTCCGGCCCGTCCGGCCCCTCCGGCCCTTCCAGTTGCTCCGGCCGCTTCGGCCCGTCAGGTCCCCCCGGCCCCTCCGGCCCCTCCGGCACCTTGAGTTCGTCGTCCTCCCCGTGCCGCTCGCCGTCCGTGGCTGTCCACGAGGCGCAGTACACCAGCAGCTTCGCGGTGAAGTTGATCCACAGCAGCAGGGCGATCGGGGTGCCGAAGGCGCCGTACATGCTGCGTGAGGCGACGCCCTGGAGATAGCTGCTGAGCAGCAGCTTCAGCAGTTCGAAGCCGATGGCGCCGAGGAGGCCGGCGACCACGACGGCACGGCGCGGCGGATGGACGCCGGGGAGCCTGGTCAGTATGTAGGCGAGCAGCAGGAAGTCCGCCAGGACGGCGATGACGAAACCGGCGACGGAGAGCAGGACGCTGCCGATACCGCCCTCCGGCAGACCGATCGCCTCGGCCGCCTTGCCCACCGCGGCGGACGCGAAGGTCGAACAGGCCAGGGAGAGCACGGCGACGCCGCCCACCCCGAGCAGCAGCGCACCGTCCCGGAGCTTGCCCAGGAAGAAGTTGGTCTCCTCGTCGGGCTTCTCCCATACGGCGCGCAGACAGTCGCGCAGCGATTCGACCCAGCCGATGCCGGTGAGCAGCAGCGCGGCACCGGCGACCAGGCCGACGGTGGTCGCGTGGGCGACGAGTCCGGCGATGTCGAGCCGGTCCGAGAGGCCGGGGAGCTGCTCGGCGAGCTTGTTCTCCAGGGAGTGCAGCCGGGCGTCGCTGAGCAGCGCGGCGCCGATCGCGGCGGCGACGGTGAGCAGCGGGAAGAGCGCGACGAAGCTGGTGAAGGTGATCGCGGCGGCGAGCCTGGTCCAGTGCACCCGGAGCATGCGTTCGTAGGCGCGCCAGAGGTGTGTGGTCATCAGCCAACTGACGGCCGGTCCGATCACCGGGAGTTTGCTCAACCAGTCCATGGCATTCCCCTCGTGCCCTGTCGACCGCCGGGCCGGGCAGGATGTGGCGGCCGGCGCTCCGGCTGATCCGGAACACTAGCGTCCGGGTACCCCGGAATCGCGCGCACTCATACGTGCCGTACGGCCATCGCGGGCCGGGAATGGATTGGCCGGGCAAGGTGCCGGTGCCGCGCGGCTCCCGGGCGGGGGTCCGAGGGGCGGCAGAGCGGCGACGGGCAGCAGAGCTGCGAAGGGCGGCAGAGCGGCGAAGGGTGGCAGAGCCGAGGGGCGGCTGAGGCCCGATGCGCGTCAGGGGCCCGAGAGGCACCAGGGGCGGCAGGGCTCCCATGGGCGGCTGCCGCGCCGAGGTCGGGCGGCGGCCGTCAGCAGGACGGTGCCGGTGGGCGGGAGAGATCGGCGGCCTGGCGGGGAACGCCGGCCGTCTGCGGTCCGAAGGGGTACTCCCGCTCCAGCCGCCACACCGCGTCCGCGCCCTGCTCGTAGAGGGCGAAGCCACCGATCGTCCAGGTCGCGGTGAAGTCCCGGAGCCCGGCCTGGGCGCGGTCCATGGCCTCTTCGGTGATGCCGTGGGCGATGGTCACATGCGGGTGGTACGGAAACTGCAGCTCGCGGGCGCAGGGGCCGGAGGCGGCGCGGATCCGGGCCTGGAGGGCGGTGCAGCCCGCCACCCCGTCGGTGACCTTCACGTAGACGACCGGGGAGAGCGGGCGGAAGGTCCCGGTGCCTTCCAGCCGGAGCGGGAAGGGGCGGCAGCCGGCCGCGACCTCGGCGAGGTGGCGCTCGATGGCGGGCAGCGCCTCGGTCCGTACCTCCGTCGGCGGGAGGAGGGTGATATGCGTGGGGATGCCGGGTGCGGCAGGGTCCCCGAAGCTCTCGCGCTTCCGCTGGAGGAAGCTGCCGTAAGGCTCCGGGACCGCGATCGAAACGCCCAGCGTTACGGTCCCCACTGCGTTCTCCCTCCTGACGTGTGTGCGGCGCGCTCGCGCACCCTCTTAGTGTGCCGGGTGCGCGCCCTTCGCGGGGAGCGTCCTCGGTCCTGTTGCGAGCGGACAAGGGGCCCACGGGCGGGGCCCCTGGCTCGGCGGGGTCCGCGCGGCCGGCCGTGGCCCACCGCGCGGACGGATGGCGTCAGTGCTTGGCCGGCAGGAATCCGAGCCGGTCATAGGTGGTGGCGAGGGTCTCGGCGGCCACCGCGCGGGCCTTCTCCGCACCCTTGGCCAGGATCGCGTCCAGCGTCTCGGGGTCGTCCAGATATTCCTGCGTACGGTCCCGGAACGGTGTGACGAAATCGACCATCACCTCGGCGAGGTCGGTCTTGAGAGCGCCGTACATCTTGCCCTCGTACTTCTGCTCCAGCTCCGGGATCGAGGTGCCGGTGAGGGTGGAGTAGATGGTGAGGAGGTTGGAGACGCCGGGCTTGTTCTCGGCGTCGTAGCGGATCACCGTGTCGGTGTCCGTGACCGCGCTCTTGACCTTCTTCGCGGAGACCTTCGGCTCGTCGAGGAGGTTGATCAGGCCCTTGGGGCTGGCGGCCGACTTGCTCATCTTGGCCGACGGGTCCTGAAGGTCGTAGATCTTCGCCGTCTCCTTGAGGATGTACGGCGCGGGCATCGTGAAGGTGTCGCCGTAGCGGCTGTTGAAGCGCTCGGCGAGGTCGCGGGTCAGCTCGATGTGCTGGCGCTGATCCTCGCCGACCGGGACCTGGTGGGCCTGGTAGAGCAGGATGTCGGCGATCTGCAGGATCGGGTACGTGAACAGGCCTACGGAGGTGCGGTCGGCGCCCTGCTTGGCGGCCTTGTCCTTGAACTGGGTCATCCGGGACGCCTCGCCGAAGCCGGTGAGGCAGTTCATGACCCAGCCGAGCTGGGCGTGCTCGGGCACATGGCTCTGGACGAAGAGCGTGCAGCGCTCCGGGTCGAGACCGGCGGCCAGCAGCTGGGCGGCCGCGATCCGGGTGTTGCTGCGCAGTTCCGCCGGGTCCTGCGGGACGGTGATCGCATGCAGGTCGACCACCATGTAGAAGGCGTCGTGAGACTCCTGCAGCGCCACCCACTGGCGTACCGCACCGAGGTAATTGCCGAGGTGGAAGGAGCCGGCGGTGGGCTGAATGCCGGAGAGCACACGCGGACGTTGCTGCATGGCGGAGCCATTCCCCTGGGGGTGGTGGTGGGCGACGGGCGGGCGATCGAGAGCCATGCCACTGATTGTCTCAGGTCGGCAAGGGGGCAACTGCGTGTGGTGGCGTGTGCGGCGACGGGCCCGGCGGGCCGTGGCGCGGCGGCCCCTCCGGCGGGCCGCTGCCGTCCGCGCCGCGGCGGCCTGTTCGGGGCGGCCTGTTCGGGGCGGCCTGTTCGGGGCGGCCGGGAGCTGGAATCGTGGCCCTGTCGTGGCCGCGTGGCAGCACCGCCTCGTGGCAGCACCGCCTCGTGGCAGCGCCGTACGCCGCCCCGGCACCGTGGTCCGCGCTCATGGGCCCGTGCACCGCCCCGGATCTTCCGCCCGATCTGTGAGGACTGCCGATGACCGACGGACGGCCGAAGAGCGACGACGGACCGACGATGGCCGACGGCGGACAGCCGAAGACCGGCGACGGACAGCCGAAGACCGGCGACGGACCGACGATGACCGGCGACGGACAGCCGATGACCGACGAGCAGTCGATCACCGGCCCGGCGACTGGCGAGCAGTCGGCGCCCGACGTGCAGCCGACGGCCGGCGCCCGCCGTCCCGTACCCGTACCCGCGCCCTCACCCCCGCCCGGCACCTTCTGTCCCGCGCACGCCTCCGAAGGGGCGCCGCACCGGCTCGCCCCCGGCGGCGCCGGCCGGGCGGCGGCCGATGCGCTGCTGCGGGAGGCCGGGGCGGTGGTTCCCGTCCTGCTGCCCGGGGAGGTGCCGGCGGTCGCCGTCACCCGCCATGCGGTGCTGCGCGAGGTTCTCGCGCACCCCGAAGTCGCCAAGAACGCCTGCCATTTCGCGGCCCTGCACGACGGCACCGTGCCGCCCGGCTGGCCGCTGACCACCTTCGCCACCGTCGACGGGATGACCACGGCCGACGGCGCTGACCACCGGCGGCTGCGCGGACTGGTGACCAAGGTGTTCACCCCGTGGCGGGTGGCGGCCCTGCGGCCCCGGGTGGTGGAGCTGACGGCCGGGCTGCTGGACGGGCTGCCGGGCGCCGCCGCGGCCGACGGCACGGTGGATCTGCGCCGGCACTTCGCCTATCCGCTGCCGATGAGCGTGATCTGCGAACTGCTGGGCGTGGACGCCGCGTTGCGCGACCGGCTGCACGAGCTGTCGAACCTGATCGTGGGGACGACCGGCACGGCGGACGAGGTGCAGGCGGCCAACCGTGAGATCACCGCCGTCCTCGGGCAGGTCGTCGAGGCCCGGCGGGCGGACCCCGGGGACGATCTGACCAGCGCGCTGATCGCCGCCCAGGAGGAGGACGGCGACCGGCTGAGCGCACGCGAGCTGGTCGGCACCCTGCTGCTGATGATCGTCGCCGGACACGAGACCACGCTCAATCTGATCACCAACGCGGTGCGGGCCCTGTGCACCGGCCGCGAGCAGCTGGAGCTGGTCCGGGCCGGGCGGGCGACGTGGGACGACGTGGTCGAGGAGACGCTGCGCCACGACAGCCCGGTCGCCCACTTCCCTTTCCGCTACCCGGTCCGGGACCTGGAGCTCGGCGGCACGGTCGTGCCGCGTGGCACCCCGATGCTGGCCTCCTACTCCGCGGCCGGCCGGGACCCGGAGGCGTACGGCCCCGACGCGGACCGGTTCGACGTCACCCGGCGGCCCGCCGCCCGGCATCTCTCGTTCGGCCACGGGCCGCACTACTGCCTGGGCGCGCCGCTGGCCCGGCTGGAGGCGACCGTCGCCCTGGAGGCGCTCTTCACCCGCTATCCGGCGCTGGACCTCGCCGTCCCGGACGCGGAGCTGCCGCCGCACCAGAGCTTCATCGGCAACAGCACCCATGTCCTGCCGGTCCGGCTCACCGGCTCACCGGCTGATCACGGCCGGGGAGCCGGTGAGCCGGGGAGCCGGGCGGGACGGTGAGCCGGGCGGGGCGGAAGGTGCGGACGGGGCAGAAGGTGCGGACGGGGCGGATGGGGCCCCGGTACTCCGCGGGCCTCAGGCCGTCGGCAGTCCCGGTGCCGGGTAGGCCGCCATGAGCTCGGCCACCTCCGTACGGATCACCGCCAGCGCCTCCTCGTCGCCCTTCGCCGCGGCCTGGACGCTGCGGTCGATCCACTCGGCGACCAGCGGCATCCGCTCCGTGCCCAGTCCGCGGGAAGTGAGGGACGGGGTGCCGATGCGGATGCCGGAGGGGTCGAAGGGCTTACGCGGGTCGAAGGGGACGGTGTTGTAGTTGACGACGATGCCGGCCCGGTCCAGCGCCTTCGCGGCGACCTTGCCCGGGACGTCCTTCGAGGTGAGGTCGATCAGCACCAGGTGGTTGTCGGTGCCGCCGGAGACCAGGTCGTAGCCGCGGGCCAGCAGCGCCTCGGCGAGCGCCTTGGCGTTGGCGACGACGGCATGCGCGTAGTCACGGAAGGACGGGGCGGCCGCCTCGCGCAGCGCCACCGCGATGGCGGCGGTGGTGTGGTTGTGCGGGCCGCCCTGCAGACCGGGGAAGACGGCCTTGTCGACGGCCTTGGCGTGGCTCGCCCGGGACATCAGCATCGCGCCGCGCGGGCCGCGCAGGGTCTTGTGGGTGGTGGTCGAGATGACGTCCGCGTGCGGCACCGGCGAGGGGTGGGCGCCGCCCGCGATCAGCCCGGCGATATGCGCGATATCGGCGACGAGGACGGCATCCACCTCGCGGGCGATCTCGCCGAAGGCGGCGAAGTCGATGGTGCGGGGGACGGCGGTACCGCCACAGAAGATGATCTTCGGGCGTTCCTTGCGGGCGAGGTCGCGCACCTCGTCGAAGTCGATCAGCGCGCTCTCCGGGCGTACGCCGTACTGCACCCCGCGGAACCACGTACCGGTCGCCGAGACGCCCCAGCCGTGCGTGAGGTGCCCGCCCATCGGCAGCGCCATGCCCAGCACGGCGTCGCCGGGCTCGGCGAAGGCCAGGTAGGCGGCGAGGTTGGCGGGCGAGCCGGAGTACGGCTGGACGTTGGCGTGTTCCACGCCGAAGACGGCCTTGGCCCGCTCGACGGCCAGCGTCTCGACGCGGTCGATGTTCTGCTGGCCTTCGTAGTAGCGACGGCCCGCGTACCCCTCGCTGTACTTGTTCTGCAGGACGGTGCCGGTGGCTTCCAGGACGGCGGCGGAGACGTAGTTCTCGCTGGGGATCAGTCGCAGCGTGTCGGCCTGGAGCTGCTCCTCGGCGCCGACCAGCGCGGCCAGTTCGGGGTCGGCGGCGCTCAGCGCGGGATGCGAAAGGGGCTGTGAGACATGGGGCTGTGACATGGCGTCCTCCGGGGCGGTCGATCGGTGTTGCCGGTCGTGGTCCCGGGGTGCCCAGGCGGGGCGGCACCTCGTGATGGTTGCCGCGCACCGCTTCCTCGAGGTTGCTTCCCCGTACGCCAGTCGCAGTGCGCAACGCAGAGTCTAAGACACCCCCAGGGCCCTGTCCGGCGGATCTTCGCAGGCCGGGCGCTCCGGGCGAGCGCAACAATGGAGAGGGACGCGGCAGTGCCCGCGCCCGCACGGCCTACCGAACGGAGCCACCGGTGACGTCCACGGAACGCGGCATCGCCGCCGCCGAAGCCCACAGCGCGCACACCTACCATCCGCTGCCCGTCGTCGTGGCCACCGCCGAGGGTGCCTGGGTGACGGATGTGGAGGGCCGCCGCTACCTGGACATGCTCGCCGGGTACTCCGCGCTGAACTTCGGGCACGGCAACCGCCGGCTGCTCGACGCGGCCACGGCGCAGCTGGAGCGGGTCACGCTCACCTCACGCGCCTTCCACCACGACCGGTTCGCCGATTTCTGCACCCAGCTGGCGGAGCTGTGCGGGATGGAGCTGGTGCTCCCGATGAACACCGGCGCCGAGGCGGTCGAGACCGCGGTGAAGACGGCCCGTAAGTGGGGCTACAAGGTCAAGGGCGTCCCGGACGGCCGGGCGAAGATCATCGTCGCGGACAACAACTTCCACGGCCGGACGACCACCATCGTCTCCTTCTCCACCGACCCCGAGGCGCGCGCCGACTTCGGCCCGTACACCCCCGGTTTCGAGATCGTCCCGTACGGCGATCTGGCCGCGCTGGAGGCCGCCGTCGACGCCGACACGGTCGCGGTGCTGCTGGAGCCGATCCAGGGCGAGGCGGGCGTGCTGGTGCCGCCGCCGGGCTATCTGGCGGGCGTACGGGAGCTGACCCGCAGCCGGAACGTGCTGTTCATCGCCGATGAGATCCAGTCGGGGCTGGGCCGCACCGGCCGGACCTTCGCCTGTGAGCACGAGGGCGTGGTGCCCGACATGTACGTGCTGGGCAAGGCGCTGGGCGGCGGTGTGGTGCCGGTGTCGGCGGTGGTCTCCTCCCGCGAGGTGCTGGGCGTCTTCGCACCCGGCGAGCACGGCTCGACGTTCGGCGGGAACCCGCTCGCCTGCGCGGTGGCGCTGGAGGTCATGGCGATGCTGCGGACCGGTGAATTCCAGCAGCAGGCCGTGGAACTGGGCGAACATCTGCACAGCGAGCTGGGGCTGCTGGTGGGCGGCGGCGCGGTGGACGCGGTGCGCGGCCGCGGACTGTGGGCCGGTGTGGACATCAACCCGTCGCACGGCACGGGACGGGAGATCTCCGAACAGCTGCTGGCGCGCGGGGTGCTGGTCAAGGACACCCATGGCTCGACGATCCGGCTCGCGCCCCCGCTGGTCATCAGCAAGGAGGACCTGGACTGGGGGCTCGGCCAGCTGCGGGGCGTGCTGGAGGGATGAGACGGAGGCCGGACGCGGGCTGCTCTCATGTGCCGGCCTCCTAGGCCAGGATTGAGGCTGGGGTGACGAGCCGGGCACGTTCGTGGAGTTCCCGGGCGGCGTGGTTCTTGAGGTGGGGGCGGATGAGCTTGAACATCTTCCCCATGCGCCGGTCGACCCGCCCGCTTTGCACCAGGGGATATTCGTCCAGCGCTTCATTCCATGTCGCACAAGCCGCTTCCAGGTGCCCCACCTCAAGTTGGAATTCGGCGAGTGTGGCCCGTTCCTTCACCCGGGACCGGCGGTAGATGTCGTAGCACAACCTGTCCGATTCACGCATCGCCGCAACGGCTCCGGGAAGGTCTCCCAGCTCATGGCGAACATGGCTGATGTGGTAGTGCAGAGATGAGGGGTCATAGGACCCGAAGGCTTTCGCTCGCGCCTCAGCCTTTTCCATGGAAATTTCGGCCTCGTTGAGGTGCGCCAGTGCCTTGTGGCGGTCTCCTGTTTGCGCAGCGGCGTGTGCCTGCTGGCCCGCAAGGAAGGCGAGCATACGCGGGCCCGCCTGCGGAGAGGCAGCGGCAGCAGCATCGGCCAGTCGCATGGCTTCACGGCCGTGCCCCAGGTCAACTGCCTGCACACTCATACCCCGCAGTGTCGTGCAATACGTGAGGTGGTCCTCAGCGGCGCCGGCCAGTTCCAGTGCCTTCAGGTAATACTTCTGCCCCAGCCCCTCCACCCCCTCATCCACAGCCATGTATCCGGTGAGATAGCACAGGTCGGAGGCTGCCGACAGCATTGCCTTGCGTACCGATTCCGGCGCCTCAGCCCGCAGGTACGGGGCCACGGTATTGACGAGGAAAGCCGCAGCCATGGGGCGGGCGTGGCGTCCACCGCATTGGTCGTCGAGTTCCGAGATCCGTTCGGTCATGGCGATGACCGTGTCAACTTCCGGCATACCGATGCGCGGAGTTCGGCCGGTTTGAACGGCTTCCATCCGTCCGACTACGTCCGGCCAGTTGGGAACGGTCAGCGCAACGGAAAAGAGCCCTATACCGAGAACGCCGCGGCGCGAGGGGTCCATATCTCCCCTACCGAGATCGATCAGCCCTTCAACCGTGCCCGGAGTGGCGTGCGAGCTACTGACCGGTGCGGGGAATCCAGCCTCCGCATGCGTGACCGGACGTCCCAGCTTCCGCGCCAGGGCCTCCACGATCAGCGGTCTGGCCTGCTCCTTCGGCAGGTGCCCTTGGCGCCACTGATGGGCCGACGGCTCGCGGTACTTGAGCGGGGTTCCTCGCTCGGTGCCGATGCGGTTCACGGCCTGGACGAACTGCCGCAGCGTCCAGCCGGTTTGCCGGTAGAGCCGTTCAAGGTGCCGGATCGGTTCCCGAGTGCCCACTAGCCCTCAACTCCCCGATGTGCGCGAGCGTTTAAAGCTCTTAAAAGCCGCTTCCACTGCCACCGTACCGCTGGGCGTAGCGGAGCGGTTGCCCAGAGCGAGGAAGGCCCTCCTCACTCCAGGCAAAGAGGACCCCCGCGACCGTGGTGGACGGCCCGGGGGCGCGGCCCTCAACTACAAGGGAGTTGACGACATGCCCAACGCTACAGCGAGGGTCTTCGTCCGGCTGCTGCCGTGGACCGGCCCGGACGGGAAGCCGTGCTTCCTGGCAGGCGACGGGACCGGATATGTCTCCCGCATCGCCGACCGGATCGAGGAGGAGCAGCTCAGCTCCGCCGACGATCTCATCGACGAAGCCCGCCGCATGCTTGCCGGACGGGCGTGGACGCCCGGGGAACTGCACCTGCTGGCCGTTGAATTAACCGCAACCCTTGCCGATGTGCGCAGGGTGGCCGAGAGCCGGGGCGGGCGCTTGACCGCCCTCGGCCACGACGCCCCGGACGATGCCGAAGGCGAAGGGCCCCGGCTTCCGGCGGAGACGTCCGGATGAGGCGGGTACCTGTCAGCGCACGCCTCGGAGCAGGGGCCTTGGCGGCGGAGCTGCTCTGGGGTGTGCAGGGGCGCGACCGGGCTGGCATCGGTCAATGCTTAGAAGTTCGTGCAAGTCGCTGGCGCGCCGCGGCGGCTCAGGCACAAGCTCGGACATGTTGATCGTCACCCGAGGCGACGGAGGACACCATGGCTTTGCACCGGCTGGGCAAGGACCCCGAGAGTCCGAACAACGGCTCCCCGACTGTGTACCTGGACGATGAGAGCGGAAACTATGTCCTGCAAGGGTGGCGGGTCACGGACCCCGAGCGCCTGGCGCAGATGGACGTTCCCAGCCATGAGACCGTGTTCGAGTTCCCGAAGCGCATGATGCAGTTCTTCCCGGAGGTGAACGGTGACGACGGCGGAGTCGACGTTTGAGGAGCTGTTCCGGTCGGCCCAGCACACCGCGTGGCACTTCGAGGCCAGGGACGCATACGCGCTGGACGAGGCGTACCAGGAGTGGATCGCCGGCAACCACTTCGACCCCGCCAAGCGATGGCCGTGGTGGATCGATCTTGTCTCGGCTTCGGTGGCCCGTGGCGTGGAGGTGCGCCGAGCGCGGGTCGTCTCGGAACCCGTATCCGCCTACATCCGGTACGAGCACGCGCTCACCGGTGGACACAACGTCAAGGCCGGAGAGTCGGTGCGCTGGCTCCCCCGTCGGCAAGCCTCATCGTTGCTGTTGCCGGGCAACGACTGCTGGGTCTTCGACCGTTCGTCGGTGCTGTTCAATCACTTCAACGGTGACGGGGAGATGACCGGTGAAGAGCTGGTGACCGACCCCGGTGTGGTCCACGTCTGCGTATCCGCGTTTGAAGCGATCTGGGAACGGGCGACTCCCCACGAGGAGTACCGGCCAGTCTGACAGTACGCACTCGGAAGACTCGATCGTGACGTCGTCGTCCAGCATCCAGCAGGCCCGAGAGGCCCTTGGCAAGCGCCTGCGCGAGATTCGCAAGGATTCGGGGCTGACAGCCCGGGAGTTGGCCGCCCGGGCCCGCTGGCATGAGAGCAAGTGCAGCCGCATTGAGAACGGCCGTACCGGGCCGTCTGACGATGATCTGCGGGTGTGGGCGCTGCACTGTGGAGCGGAGGGACAGACGGCCGATCTGATCGCCACCGCACGCAATATCGATGGTGCGTATATCGAGTGGCGGCGCATGGAACGCTCCGGACTCCGCCGTGCACAGGAGTCGGTTCTCCCATTGTGGGAACGAACGCGGCACTTCCGCGCCTACTCGTCGTGGCTGATCCCGGGGCCCTTCCAGACGCGTGCGTACATTGAGGCACTCCTCAGGGCGATTCGTGACCGGCGGGCGCTTCCCGACGACCTGGAGGAAGCTGTCCGAGTCCGCGTGGACAAGCAGCGCATCCTGTACGAAGGGCCGCGCCGCTTCGCTGTGATCTTGGAGGAGAGCGCACTTCGCCACCGGATCGGCGGCGCTGCGACGATGGCAGGTCAGCTTGGGCACCTGTTGTCTCTGGCTGCGCTGCCCCACATCAGCCTCGGGGTGATCCCGCTGCACGCGGACCGTACCGCGCTGTGGCCGGTGGAGGACTTCTGGATCTTCGATGAAGCCCAAGTCAGCGTTGAGCTGGTGTCTGCCTTTCTCACCATCACGCAGCCGCACGAAATCAGCATGTACGCCCACACCTTCGCGGGCCTCGCCGAACTGGCCGTCTACGGGGCTCCGGCACGGACTCTGATCACAGCAGCGATCGATTCTCTGGGGTGAGTGCGCGCAAGTTCGCGCAAATTCGTTGAGGTCAACTCTTCAGCATTCCTAGCTTGTCGCCGTACGGAAAGCGTCGGAGGGACGCCGGCAGCCCGAGCACTGGCGGGCGCTATCCGGCGGAACGCTGGACCTGAAGAAGGGCCCGGCGTGTGGCTGTGCCAAGTGTGTGCGGCGATAGCCGGTATCAAGACTCCCGCCCCGGCTGCGGAATACCCGGACAGGTCGAGCGGCCGGGGCGGGTGAGCACCGCAGGGAATCCCCTGCGGCCCTACGGGCCATGCCTCGACGGTACGGCGGCATGGCCCCTCATGGAAGAGGAGGTTGGTAGATGAGCGTCGCAGCCGTTGAGACGTACGAGACGCGCACGGCCGATGCTGAAGGGTGGCGCGGAGTCCCCTTCCGGCACCCGGCCGACATGGAGGCGGACGGCGGCAAGCACGACGGCGGGCCCATGCCCCCGGAGGCACCCCGCGACCCGCAGCCCGGTGGCGGGGACAGCGACAACACGTAGTCGCGAATACCGAGGGCTCTCCATCCTCACTGGCCGGTCTCGCAAGCCCCGCCCGGTGCACCGGGCGAGGCTTGCTGCTGTCCCCCCCCCGCAGGGGCGCCCGAGCGGATCCCTCGGCGGGTTCAGCGGATCACATGCGGCAAGAACCGCGCGTACTCATCGGTGACCAGGCCCGCCGACTCCCGGATGCCGAGCCCCGCCGCCTCGTCCTCGACGACCCAGGCACCGAGCACGACCCGGTTGCCGTCGAAGTCCGGCAGGGGGGCCAGCTCCTGGTAGCAGCAGGGGTCGTCGGGCCCGCGCAGCACCGGTTCGGCGCCCGGCTCGTGCAGGGTGACACCGGCACCCTCCCGGCCGAGCAGCGGCTTGGCGACGTAACCACGGGTGTGCGCCAGCTCGCGCGGCCCGTCGAGGTAGGCGGGCAGCAGATTCGGATGCCCCGGATACAGCTCCCACAGGATCGCCAGCAGCGCCTTGTTGGAGAGCAGCATCTTCCAGGCGGGCTCGATCCAGAGGGTGGAGCCGGTGCCGCCGCCGTTGTCGAGGCTGTCCAGGACGTACGGGCCGAAGTCGTCGGTGGCCAGCCACTCCCACGGGTAGAGCTTGAAACAGGCCCGCATGAAGCGCAGCCGCTGGTCGACGAAGCGGCCCGACAGCCGGTCCCAGCCGATGTCCTCCATCGAGATGGCGACCGTCTCCAGGCCCGCCTGCTGCGCCGTCTCCTCCAGATAGGCGACGGTCATCAGATCCTCGCCCAGCTCGTCGCCCGCCGAGTGCGCGAAGTGCAGCGGTGCGCCGGGCGGCAGCAGCGGGGCCTGCCGCTTCCAGGCCGCCACCAGCCGCTCGTGGAGCGAGTTCCACTGGTCGGCGCCGGGAAAGCGCTCCTCCATCCAGAACCACTGGGGGCTGGCGGCCTCGACCAGCGAGGTCGGAGTATCGGCGTTGTACTCCAGCATCTTGGCCGGACCGCTGCCGTCGTAGTGCAGGTCGAACCGCCCGTAGAGGGAGGGGAGTTCCTCGCGGCGGCGCCAGGACTCGGCGATCAGCTTGGCCAGCCGCGGGTCCTCGATGCCGAGGTCGGCGAAGCGGTCCTGGTCGACGATGTGCGCGGCCGCGGCCAGGCACATGCCGTGCAGCTCCTCGACGACCTCCTCCAAGGCCTCGACCTCGGGGAGGGTGAAGGAGTAGTACGCGCTCTCGTCCCAGTACGGGCGCAGCGAGTCGTCCGGGTATCGGGTCAGCGGGTAGATCAGGCCCTGCGCCTCGACGGTCTGCTGCCAGCCGGGGCGCGGGTCGATGGTGTGGCGTTCCATGCCGTGCGTCGCCCGCTCAGCCGCCGGAGGAGCCGTGCCGGCCGCCCGAGCCCGAGCAGCCGAAGCCGCCGCGGTTGACGGCCGTGCTCTTGCTGAAGGTGCCGTTGTCGGCGTATTTGCCGCCGGAGTTGTCCGGGGCGTAGTACCACTGGCCGTCGACGGACTGCTTGCCGCGGCCGCTCTTTCCGTATCCGCCGCTGCTGGAACCGCTGCTTCCGGAGGACGAACTTCCGCTTGCCGAGCATTTCTTGGAGTCGACGATGCGATAGCCGTTGAGCGTGTCGTAGCTGTTGCGGTCGACGCAGCGCTTGTCGGGCTCGGAACCGCAGGACGTCAGGGCAGCGGCGAGCGCGCCCATGCTTCCCAGAATGACCGTGCTCGACCGCAGCCGCCGGCGTGCTTTCTCCGCCATGTCGTGCCTTCCCCCGTGAACATTTGTCTGAGCACGGACAGCGTAAACGCCACCGGTGGGCCCGTCGCAAACGAGGGGCCGTATGGCGCCGGCACAAACGGGCCGGGGGACGACAGACCGGGAGCAGACAGGCGTCGGGCCGCCCTCGTGAGGACGGCCCGACGGTGTTGCGTGTGCGGTGAGAAGGGACGGTTGGTCAGATGACGGTCTGGGTGTCGGTGTCGCTGGAGCCGGTGAAGTTGGTGTCACCGGAGTAGACCCCGGTGATGGTGTAGTTGCCGGTGGTCAGCGGGGTGCTGACGGCGGCTACACCGGTGCCGTCGACCGTTCCGGTCAGGGTCACCGTGGTCACGCCATCGGTGACGGTGAAGGTGACCGTCCCGGTCGGGACGCCGCTGCCCGGAGGCTGCGCCACCACGAACGCGAAGATCGTGACCGTACCGCCGGAGACGGACGGGTCGGGGAACGAGCTGACGGTGGTGAGGGTGGATGCCTGGTTGACGGTCTGGGTGTCGGTTCCGCTGGAGGTGCTGAAGTTGGCGTCACCGTTGTAGGTCGCGGTGACGTTGTGCAGCCCCGCGTCGAGGGTGCTGGTGGTGACGGTGACCACGCCTCCGGCGACGGTGCCGGTCAGCGTGCCGCCCCCGCCACCGTCGATGACGAAGGTGACCGTGCCGGTTGGGACGCCCGCACCCGGTGAGACCGGGGCGACCGTGGCCGTGAAGGTCACCGGCTGCCCGATCACCGACGGGTCCGGCAACGAGGAGACCGCGGTGGTCGTGGATGCCTGGGCCACGGTCTGGGTGTCGGTGTCGCTGGAGCCGGTGAAGTTCAGGTCACCGCTGTAGGTCGCGGTCACCGGGAAGGTGCCGACTCCGAGTACGTTGGTCGAGACGGTGGCCGTGCCCCCGGAGAGGACGCCGACCAGCGTCGGACCGCCGGTGATCACGAAGGTGACCACCCCGGTCGGGGTACCTGCCCCCGGCGAGACCGGCGCGACCGTGGCCGTGAACGTCACCGGCTCACCGACCACCGACGGGTCCGGCGCCGAACTCAGCGCCGTGGTCGTCAAGGCCTGGCCCACCGTCTGGGTGTCCACACCGGTGGATCCGGTGAAGTCGGCGTCGCCGCTGTAGGTCCCGGTGACGACGTACGCGCCCGCCGTCACCAGCCCACTGGTGGTGACACTGGTGGTGCCCCCACTGAGCGTGCCGGTCAGCGTCACCGTGGTGACCCCATCGGTGGCGACGAAGGTCACCGTCCCGGTCGGAGTGCCCGCACCGGGCGCGACCGGCGCCACGGTGGCCGAGAACGTCACCGACTCGCCCACCACGGACGGATCCGGTGTCGTGCTCACCGCGGTGGTCGTCAACGCCGGGTTCACCGTCTGGGTGTCGGTGCCGCTCGATGTCGTGAAGTTGGAGTCACCGCTGTATGTCGCCGTGACCGTGTGCGTACCGGCGCTCAAGGCGCTGGTGGTGACGCTCGCCGTACCGCCCGAGAGCGTCGCGGTGAGCGTGGGACCACCAGTGATCACGAAGGTGACCGTGCCGGTCGGGGTCCCCACACCCGGCGCGACCGGGGAGACGGTGGCTGTGAAGGTCACCGGCTCACCGACCACGGACGGGTCCGGCGCCGAGCTCACCGCGGTGGTGGTCGACGACTGGCCCACCGTCTGGGTGTCCGTACCGGCCGAACCACTGAAGTCGGCGTCACCGCTGTAGGTCCCGGTGACGGTGTAAAGCCCCGCCGTCACCAGCCCGTTGGTGGTGACACTGGTGGTGCCCCCACTGAGCGTGCCGGTCAGCGTCACCGTGGTGACCCCATCGGTGGCGACGAACGTCACCGCCCCGGTCGGAGTGCCCGCACCGGGCGCGACCGGCGCCACGGTGGCCGAGAACGTCACCGACTCGCCCACCACGGACGGGTCCGGCGCCGTACTCACCGCAGTGGAGGTCGACGCCTGATTCACCGTCTGGGTGTCCGTGTCGCTGGAGCCGGTGAAGTTGAGGTCACCGCTGTAGGTCGCCGTAGCGGTGTGGGTGCCGGCGCCCAGCGCACTGGTGGTGACGCTCGCCGTACCGCCCGCCAGTGTCCCGACGAGAGTGGGACCACCGGTGATCACGAAGGTGACCACCCCGGTGGGGGTACCTGTCCCCGGCGCGACCGGCGTGACGGTGGCCGTAAAGGTCACCGGCTCACCGACCACGGACGGGTCCGGCGCCGAACTCAGCGCCGTGGTCGTCGAGGCCTGGCCCACCGTCTGGGTGTCCGCACCGACGGAGCCGCTGAAGCCGGCGTCGCCGCTGTAGGTCGCCGTGACGGCGTAAACGCCCGCCGTCACCAGCCCGCTGGTGGTGACACTGGTGGTGCCCCCACTGAGCGTGCCGGTCAGCGTCACCGTGGTGACCCCATCGGTGGCGAGGAACGTCACGGTGCCGGTCGGGGTGCCCGCGCCCGGCGAGACCGGGGCGACGGTGGCGGTGAAGGTCACCGGCTCACCGACCACGGACGGGTCCGGGGACGACGAGACCGCGGTGGTCGTCGCCGCCAGGATCACCGTCTGGGTGTCCGTACCGCTCGATGCCGTGAAGTTGGGGTCACCGCTGTAGGTCGCGGTGACCGAGTGCGTGCCCACGGCCAACGCGCTGGTGGTGACGCTCGCCGTGCCGCCCGAGAGCGTCCCGACGAGAGTGGGACCACCGGAAATCACGAAGGTGACCGTCCCGGTCGGCGTGCCCGCACCCGGTGCGACCGGCGCGACCGTCGCCGTGAAGGTCACCGGCTCTCCGAACACCGACGGGTCCGGCGCCGAGGAGACCGAGGTGGTCGTCGAGGCCTGGCCCACCGTCTGGGTGTCCGTACCGGCCGAACCACTGAAGTCGGCGTCACCGCTGTAGGTCCCGGTGACGGTGTAAAGCCCCGCCGTCACCAGCCCGTTGGTGGTGACACTGGTGGTGCCCCCACTGAGCGTGCCGGTCAGCGTCACCGTGGTGACCCCGTCGGTCGCAACGAAGGTGACCGTGCCCGTCGGGACACCCGCGCCCGGCGAGACCGGGGCGACGGTGGCGGTGAACGTCACCGGCTCACCGACCACGGACGGGTCCGGCGCGGAGATGACCGAGGTGGTCGTCGATGCCTGGTTCACCGTCTGGGTGTCCGTACCGACGGAACCGGTGAAGTTGGGGTCGCCGCTGTAGGTCGCGGTGACCGTGTGGCTGCCGACGCTCAAGGCGCTGGTGGTGACGCTCGCCGTGCCGCCCGAGAGCGTGCCGACCAGCGTCGGGCCCCCACTGATGGCGAAGGTGACCGTGCCGGTCGGGGTACCTGCCCCCGGCGAGACCGGCGCGACCGTGGCCGTGAAGGTCACCGGCTCTCCGAACACCGACGGGTCCGGCGCCGAGATGACCGAGGTGGTCGTAGCCGCCTGGCCCACCGTCTGGGTGTCCGTACCGATGGAGCCGGTGAAGTTGCCGTCACCTCCATAGGTCGCCGTGACGGCGTAAGTGCCCGCCGTCACCAGCCCGTTGGTGGTGACACTGGTGGTACCGCCGGCGAGGGTGCCGGTCAGCGTCACCGTAGTGACCCCATCCGTCGCGACGAACGTCACCGTCCCGGTCGGGACACCCGCACCGGGCGCGACCGGCGCCACGGTGGCCGAGAAGGTCACCGACTCGCCCACCACGGACGGATCCGGTGTCGTGCTCACCGCGGTGGTCGTCAACGCCAGAACCACGGTCTGGGTGTCCGCACCGACGGAACCGGTGAAGTTGGGGTCACCGCTGTAGGTGGCGGTGACCGTGTGCGTGCCCACGGCCAAGGCGCTGGTGGTGACGCTCGCCGTACCGCCCGAGAGCGTCCCGACGAGAGTGGGACCGCCGGAAATCACGAAGGTGACCGTCCCGGTCGGGGTGCCCGCACCCGGCAGGACCGGTGAGACGGTGGCCGTAAAGGTCACCGGCTCTCCGAACACCGACGGGTCCGGCGCCGAGATGACCGAGGTGGTCGTAGCCGCCTGGCCCACCGTCTGGGTGTCCGTACCGACCGAACCGGTGAAACTGGCGTCGCCGCTGTAGGTGGCGGTGACGGTGTAAAGGCCCGCCGTCACCAGGCCGGTGGTCACGACACTGGTGGTGCCGCCGACGAGGGTGCCGGTCAGCGTCACCGTAGTGACCCCATCCGTCGCGACGAACGTCACCGTCCCGGTCGGGACACCCGCACCCGGCGAGACCGGTGCGACCGTAGCCGTGAACGTCACCGGCTCACCGACCACGGACGGGTCCGGCGCGGAGATGACCGAGGTGGTCGTCGATGCCTGGTTCACCGTCTGGGTGTCCGTACCGGTCGAGCCGGCGAAGTTCGCATCACCGCTGTAGGTCGCGGTCACCGTATGCGTACCGGCGCCCAGCGCACTGGTGCTGACGCTCGCCGTACCCCCGGAGAGCGTGCCGACCAGCGTCGGGCCCCCACTGATGACGAACGTCACCGTCCCCGTGGGTGTACCCGCCCCCGGCGCCACGGGCGCGACCGTGGCCGTGAAGGTCACGGACTGACCGACCACCGACGGATCCGGCGACGAGCTGACCGTAGTGGTGGTCGACGCCTGGTTGACCGTCTGGGTGTCCGTACCGACCGAACCGCTGAAGTTGGCATCACCGCTGTAGGTCGCCGTCACCGTGTGCGTACCGGCGCCCAGCGCACTGGTCGTGACGCTCGCCGTACCCCCGGAAAGGGTGCCGGTCAGCGTCGGGCCACCACTGATGACGAACGTGACGGTGCCGGTCGGCGTCCCCGCGCCCGGCGCGGCCGGCGTGACCGTGGCGGTGAAGGTCACCGGCTGCCCGACCACCGACGGGTCCGGCGACGACGTCACCACCGTGTTCGTCGATGCCGGGTTCACCGTCTGGGTGTCGGTGTCACTGGAGCCGGTGTAGTTCGCGTCTCCGCTGTAGGTCGCGGTGACGGTGTAAGTGCCGGCCGTGACCAGTCCGTTGGTACTGACGGTCGCGACGCCGGCGCCGTCGAGGGTGCCGCTGAGGGTCACCGTGGTAACCCCGTTGGTGATGACGAAGCCGACGGTTCCGGTCGGGACTCCGCCACCGGGGAACACCGGTCCCACAAAGGCGGTGAAGTTGACCGTCTGGCCCGTCACGGAGGGGTCGGGGAACGAGGTGACCGTGGTGGTGGTCGAGGCCTGGTTGACGGTCTGGGTGTCCGTACCGACCGACGACGTGAAGTTCGCGTCACCGCTGTAGGTCGCCGTGACCGTGTGCGTGCCGGCGCTCAAGGCGCTGGTGCTGACGCTCGCCGTCCCACCGGACAGCGTGCCGGTCAGCGTCGGGCCGCCGGAGATGACGAAGGTGACCGTGCCGGTCGGCGTACCCGCACCCGGCGGCACCGGAGCAACCGTCGCCGTGAACGTCACCGACTGACCGACCACCGACGGGTCCGGCGACGAAGTGACCGTCGTGGTCGTCGACGCCTGGTTCACCGTCTGGGTGTCCGTACCGACCGACGACGTGAAGTTCGCGTCACCGCTGTACGTCGCGGTCACCGTGTGCGTGCCGGCGCCCAGCGCGCTGGTGCTGACGCTCGCCACCCCTCCGGACAGTGTCCCGGTCAGCGTCGGGCCACCGGAGATGACGAAGGTGACCGTGCCGGTCGGCGTACCCGCACCCGGCGGCACCGGAGCGACCGTCGCCGTGAAGGTCACCGTCTGGCCGACCACCGACGGGTCCGGCGCCGAGGTGACCGTGGTCGTTGTCGAGGCCTGCCCCACCGTGTGACTGTCCGTGCCGACGGAGGAGTTGAAGTTGCCGTCACCGCTGTAGGTCGCGGTGACCGCATGCGTACCGGCGGACAGGGCACTGGTGGTGACGCTCGCCGTACCGCCGGAGAGCGTGGCGGTCAGCGTCGGGCCGCCCGTGATGACGAAGGTGACCGTGCCGGTCGGGGTGCCCGCGCCCGGTGCCACCGGCGCGACCGTGGCCGTGAAGGTCACCGGCTGGCCGACCGCCGACGGGTCCGGCGCCGAGGTGACCGTGGTGGTCGTCGAGGCCTTGTTGACCGTCTGGGTGTCCGTACCGCTCGACGACGCGAAGCTGCCGCTGCCGCTGTAGGTCGCGGTCACGGTGTGTGGCCCCACGCTGAGACCGCTGGTGGTGACGCTCGCCGTACCGCCCGAGAGCGTTGCGGTCAGCGTCGGGCCGCCGCTGATGACGAAGGTCACCGTGCCGGTCGGGGTACCCGAACCGGGCGGGACGGGGGCGACGGTGGCCGTGAAGGTCACCGGCTGCCCGAAGACCGAGGGGTCGGGGGACGAGGTGACCGTGGTGGTCGTCGGTGCCAAGACCTGCAGCACCGTGTGTGTATCGGTGTCGGACGACGCATTGAACTGCGCACTGCCGCTGTACGTCGCGGTGATGAGATGGGTGCCGGGACTGAGACTGCTGGTGGTGACGGTCGCCGAACCGCCGGAGAGTGGGGCGGTCAGTGTGCCGCCCCCGCCACCGGCGATGACGAAGGTGACCGTGCCGGTCGGGGTGCCCGAACCGGGCGCGACCGGTGTGACGGTGGCGGTGATGGAGACCGTCTGCCCGAAGTTCGACGGGTCCGGCGACGAGGTGACCACGGTGGTGGTCGACGCCTTGATCACATTGATGGACCCGAAGCCGCTGGACGGCGAGAACAGGGGGCTGCCGTTGTAGTTCGCGGTGAAGGTATGGAAACCGATGGGGATACTGCTCGTGGTGACGGTCGCGGTGCCACCCACGAGCGGGGCGGTCAGAGTGGGCCCGCCGGAGACGACGAAGGTCACGGTGCCGGTGGGTGTTCCCAGACCTAGCGGGATGACTGTGGCGGTCAAAGTGACCGGCTGTCCGAAGACAGCCGGATTTGGCGCTGCGAACGCCAAAGTAAAGGTGGGTGCCATGCGATGGCCCTCCGGTTGCTGGGTGTTGGCGGGCCGTTCAGCTCCCCGCGGAGCTTGTACTTCTGCGGGAAGTGGGCATCAACCTGGGGAGCGGGCTCGGTAATGACAGCCGACGGCGATTCGCATCTGCATACCAATGTGCTCCGCCAGGTAGGCAACCCGCCGGTCAATAGCATCAGTAGGCGCGCCGATCATGCCGCCACGCCATAGGCGTCACACCCATTTACCCTGAATGGCGCAGCGTGAAATGGCGCTCACGACGTGGCGGGGCGCGCGCCACAGGGCGCGGATGTGACAGGCGTCAGCACTGGTGACGTGCAGTCAGTACGGGACGCCGCCGCGAGCGGTCGCGACACCACCCCCAACGCCGTTGCACAACCGCGCAGTTGCCTGTGGCGCGGGAGGCGGGCAAGGGCGCACGGAACCCACGGACGCTTCACTGGATTTGCCCTCGCAACGCACCCTCAAAGCCCGGCGGACGCTCCGACCACTCCCTTTGTCACCTCAACCGGCCCTTCCGGCAAGGACGTTGCCGTCGCGACGGACGACTTTTCGCCAGTCGCCGGACCGGCCGCCGTCTACGCTGGCCAGCACACGACCGGGGCGTCGGGGCCCAGGTCACCCTCGGACGGAGGAGCCGGACCATGACGGAGCACGCCCGGGTTCTGGAACAGCTGCCCGGACATCTGACGTTGCGCCACCCTGCCCCCGCTGACCACCCACGGCTTCAGCAGGCCCTCGCCGGCTGGTGGGACGGCCTGGGCGGGGAAGCGGGCGCACTGCAACGCCAGTTGCTCGTCCCGCGCCTCTTCCTCCAGCACTTCGCCGACACCAGCTTCTGGATCGAGCGGCCCGATCACACCCTGCACGCCTTCCTGATCGGCTTTCTGTCCCAGACGGACCCCAGGGCCGCGTACATCCACTTCGTGGGCGTGTGCCCGGAAGGCCGGCGGGAGGGTATCGGCAGCGCCCTCTACGACCGTTTCTTCACCACGGCCCGCGCGGCCGGCCGTACCCAGGTCCGCTGCATCACCAGCCCCAACAACCGCAACTCCATCGCGTACCACACCCGTATGGGCTTCCAGCTGGAGCCGGGCGACCGGATCGACGACGACGGCGTCCCGCTGCAGGGCGACTACGACGGGCCGGGGCTCGACCGGGTCTCCTTCGTACGGAAGTTGTGACCGCTTCCCTACTCCTCCACTCCCCCACTCCCCACTCCCCGTCCGCCCCCTACTCCCCCTCGTCTCCCGACGGGCCCGGCGACACCGACGACGCCGGCGGCAGTGCCCGGAGCAGTGCGTCCAGGGCGTTGGCGAAGGAGTGGTCGGGCGGGGTGCCGTAGGAGACCACCAGGGCGTCGCGAGAGGCCGGTGGGGCGGCGGGGTCGTGGAAGCGGCTCAGGCCGTCCAGGGCGAGGCCCTGCCAGCGGGCGGCCTGGACGATGGACTGTTCGGTGCCGGAAGGGAGTTCCAGCACGGCGTGCAGACCGGCGGCGATACCCGAGACATGGACATGGGGCGCACGGTCGGCCAGGGCGGCCACCAGCTGATCGCGGCGGCGCCGGTAGCGCAGCCGCATTCCGCGCAGATGGCGGTCGTAGGCGCCCGAGGACAGGAACTCGGCCAGGGTGAGCTGGTCCAGCGCCCCGGACTGCCATTCGCCGGTGCCCTTGAGCGCGAGCACCGGGTCCACCAGCCGGTCCGGCAGCACCATCCAGGACAGTCGCAGCGCGGGGGCGAGGCTCTTGCTCGCGGTGCCCAGGTAGACGACATGGTCGGCGTCCAGCCCCTGGAGGGCGCCGACCGGCTGGCGGTCGTAGCGGAACTCGCCGTCGTAGTCGTCCTCCAGGATGAAACCCCCGGTGGCCCGCGCCCAGTTGACGGCGGCGGCGCGGCGCTCGGGGTGCAGCGGTACACCGGTGGGGAACTGATGGGCGGGGGTGAGCAGGGCCGCCCGGACGTCGTCGAGCGCGGCCAGTTCCTCGGTGCGGGCACCGCGTTCATCGACGGGGAGCGGGACGGTGCCCAGGCCGGTGCGGGTGATGACGGCGCGGTGGAAGTCCAGGCCGTACGACTCGACGGCCAGCCGCCCGGTGCCCAGCGCCCGGCTGAGCAGCGCCAGCCCCTGCATGAAGCCGGCGCAGATGACGATGCGGTCGGGGTCGGCGCGGACCCCTCGGGCGCGGGCGAGGTAGTCGGCGAGGACGGTGCGGAGTTCGGGGCGGCCCTCCGGGGTGCCGTAGCCGAAGGCCTCGCTGGGGACGGTGGTCAGCGCACGGCGGGCGGCGGTGAGCCAGGCTGTGCGGGGGAAGGCGGAGAGGTCGGGGGTGCCCGGGGTGAGGTCGAAGCGCGGCCGGTCGGTGGGGCCGGCCGGACCGCGGGTGCGCCGGGCGGCGGGCGCGGCGGGCGGCAGGGCCCTCCCCCGGGCTCCCTCCGGGAGGTGCCCCCATGCGACGCGGGTGCCGGAGCCCTGGCGGGCGCTGAGCCAGCCCTCGGCGACCAGCTCGGCGTAGGCGTCGGCGACGGTGTTACGGGCGATGCCGAGGTCGGCGGCCAGCGAGCGGGAGGACGGGAGCCGGGTGCCGGGGGCCAGCCGGCCGGACCGTACGGCGTCCCGCAGGGCACGCAGCAGCGCGGCCCGCAGCCCGCCGGGGCCGGTGAGGTCCAGGTGCAGATCACGCCCAAAAGTGGCCCAGGAATTCTCCATGGAAATGGACCATACAGCTGCGCCATTGCCGCCGTAACGTCGTAGCCATGACGACCACACCGACAACACGAACCACACCAACCGCACGGACGACACCGGACACGGCCCCCGGGACGGCAGAGGGAGCGGCGCACGCACACGGCCCCCGGCTGCCTTGGGCAAAGCTCGCGCCGGAGGTCTACAAGGCCATGATCGCGCTGGATGCGGCGGCGAAGCAGGGGCTCGACCCGGCGCTGGTCGACCTGGTCAAGATCCGGGCGTCGCAGCTCAACCACTGCGCCTTCTGCATCGATATGCACATCAAGGACGCCCGTAAGACCGGAGAGACCGAGCAGCGCATCTACCTCCTCAACGCCTGGGAGGAGGCCGCCGGACACTACACCGACGAGGAGCAGGCCGCCCTCGCCCTCACCGAGGCGATCACCCTCCTCACCGAAGGTTTCGTCCCGGACGCCGTGTACGACCGCGCCGCGGCCCACTTCGGCGACACCGAACTCGCCCACCTCATCGCCCTGATCACCACCATCAACGCCTGGAACCGCTTCGGCGTCTCCACCCGCATGGCCCCGGGCCGGGCATGACCACGACCGAGGCCACCCCGCGGCTCCCCTTCTACCGGCTCGCCTGGAACCGGATCAATGTCACAGCCCGTACCCCCGTAGGAGATGACTCATGACTGCCGCCGTACTGCGCGCCCTGCACCACGGCCCCGACCTGCCCCTGGTCCTCCCCGGCCCCTGGGACGTGGCGAGCGCCAAGGTCTTCGCCGACGCCGGCTTCCCGGCCCTGGCCACCCCCAGCGCGGGCATCGCGGCCTCCCTCGGGTACGAGGACGGCCAGACCCCCGCCGACGAAATGTTCGCCGCCATCGCCCGCATCACCCACGCCGTCGACATCCCGGTCTCGGCGGACGTGGAAGCCGGATACGGCCTCTCCGCAAAGGAGTTGGTCGCCCGCCTCATGGACGCCGGCGCCGTGGGCTGCAACCTGGAGGACACCGACCACACCACCGGCGCCCTGCGGGACGCGCAGGAACAGGCCGACTGGCTGGCCCAGGTACGAGCCGAGGCAGGCGACGCCCTGGTGATCAACGCCCGGACCGACACCTACCTGCACGGCGCCCAGGGCCTGGAGGAGACCGTCCGCCGCGGCCGCCTCTACGCCGAGGCCGGCGCCGACTGCGTCTACCCCATCCTCGCCCCACCGCCCCTACTGGCCGACTTGGCCACCGGCATCGGCCTCCCCGTCAACGCCGTGGTGACACCCGACGGCCCCTCCCCCCGCGAACTCGGCACCCTCGGCGCCGCCCGGATCACCTTCGGCCCGGGACTGCACCACCGGGCGATGGCGGCTGTCGCGGGGATGGCGGAGCAACTGCGGGAGGAGCTGGGGGCGGGGAGCTGAGTCGCGAGCCTCGTATGGGCGGTTGAACCGGGTCCGGGGCGCCCGCAGAGGAGGCGCCCTGGACCGGCAGGACCCTGCGCCGGCAGGGCCCTGCACCGCCCGCCCCTCTGCCGCTACCGCTCGTCCGTCCCCGCCACCTTCCCCGTGCTGAGGGCGAGCCGGTTCCAGGTGTTGATGGTGAAGATCAGGGCCAGCAGGCGGGCCAGTTCCGGCTCGTCGAAGTGGGTGGCGGCCCGCTGGTAGACCGCGTCCGGTACGCCGCCCTGGGCCACCAGGGTCACGGCCTCGGTGAGGGCGAGGGCGGCCTGCTCCTTCGCGGTGAAGAAGTGCGGCGCCTCCTGCCAGACGGCGACCATGTGCAGGCGTTCCTCGCTCTCTCCCCCAGCTACCGCTGGGAGGTGCCCCCACGCCTTGCGGGCGTCGGTGGTGTGCATGTGCAGGCAGTACGCGCACTTGTTGAGCTGGGAGGAACGGATCTGGACCAGTTCCACGAGGGCCGGGTCGAGGCCCTCACGGGCGGCGGCGTCAAAGCCGATCAGGGCCTTGAAGGCCTTCGGGGCGGCCTTGGCGAAGTTCACCCGGACGCTGCGGCCCACCGCCTCGCCCACCGCGTTCGCCTCCTTCGCCTCCTTCGCCTCCTTCGCCTCCTTCTCCTCGTCGAGCTGTGCCTTGTTGAGCTGCGCTTCGTTCGTCATGTCTTGAATCTAGAAGGGCAGGCGACCGGCTGTAGGGTGCACTTCCATGCCGGAATCATGGGTCAATCCTGCCGAGAGTCTGGGCGCCGATCTGCATCTGGAGCTGACCGGCCCCGGCAGCCGCCGCGCCGTCCTCATCCGGGCGCTGCGGGACTCGGTACGGTCCGGACGTCTCGCCCCCGGTACCCGGCTGCCGCCCTACCGCTCGCTCGCCGCCGATCTCGGCATCGCCCGTAACACCGTCGCCGACGCCTACGCCGAGCTGGTCGCCGAGGGCTGGCTCAGCGCGCGCCAGGGCTCCGGCACCCGTGTCGCCCACCGCGCGAAGCCGCTGACACCCACCCGGGCCCCGGCCCATCGCGCCCCGGAGAGCCGCCCCACGCACAACCTCCTCCAGGGGCAGCCGGACGCCGCGTCCTTTCCGCGCACCGCCTGGCTCGCCGCCGCCCGCCGCGCGCTGACCGCCGCCCCGCACGACGCGTTCGGCCCCGGCGACCCACGGGGCCGCCCCGAACTGCGCCGCGCCCTCGCCGACTACCTGGCGCGCACCCGCGGCGTACGCACCGACCCCGAACGCCTCGTGATCTGCTCCGGCTTCGCCCACGCGCTACGGCTGCTATTGCCCGCCGTGCTCCTCGGCCCCCTCGCCGTCGAGTCCTACGGCCTTCCGTTCCACCGTCATCTGCTGACCACGGCCGGTGTCCGCACCCATCCGCTCGGCATTGACGAACAGGGTGTGGAGAGCGCGGAGTTGGGGTCGACCGCGAAGGTGAAGGCGGTGCTGCTCACCCCCGCCCATCAGTTTCCGCTCGGTGTGCCGCTGCACCCCCACCGCCGTGCGGCGGTCATCAACTGGGCAAGGGAGAACGGGGGTTACGTCCTCGAAGACGACTACGACGGCGAATTCCGTTACGACCGCAAGCCCGTCGGCGCCCTCCAGGGCCTGGATCCGGAGCGCGTCCTCCATATCGGCTCGGTCAGCAAGAGCCTCTCCCCCGCGCTGCGTCTGGGGTGGATGGTGCTTCCCGACCGCCTCGTCGACGCCGTACTGGAGGCCAAGGGCGAGCGGGAGGCCTGGGCGGGTGTCACCGATCAGCTCACCCTCGCCGAGTTCCTCACCCACGGCGCGTACGACCGGCACATCCGCCGGATGCGCCAGCGCTACCGCCGACGCCGCGACCAGCTGATCGACGCGGTGGCCACCCATGCCCCGCACCTCACCGTCACCGGTATCGCCGCCGGTCTGCATGCCGTTCTCCAACTCCCCGACGGGTCGGGCGAGTCGGACGAGCGCGCGGCCCTGCGCGCGGCGCGTTGGCAGGGCCTGGCCCTCGACGGCCTGTCCGGCTACCGCCACCCGGAGGCCACCATGGCGCCCCGCCACGGCCTGGTCGTCGGCTATGCGACGCCCAGCGACAGCGCCTTCCCCAGCGCCTTGGAGGCGCTGTGCCGGGCGCTGCCGCCTATGGGGTAGGGGCCGTGGGCGGGGCGGTGGCAGCAGGGCGGCGTACGCATGCGCCCCGCACCCGCCTCCGCGACTCCTACGGACTCCGCGGCTCCTACTGGTTCGCGAACTTCTGGCTGATGTTGGCGAAGACCCGCTGGGCCTCCGGGCCCAGGTGTGGGCCGGCCAGCCAGGTGTGGGCGTTGGAGCTGATCGAGGTGTTGGACACCAGGGTCAGCTTGCCGCCGCGGTTGACGAACCAGCCGCCGCCGGAGGTGCCGCCGGTCATGGTGCAGCCGATGCGGTTCATGGCGGGTGTGCCCTGCTGCATGACGAGGCGGCCGGGGCGGGCCGGGCAGTTCATCATGCGTGCGCCGTCGTAGGGCGGCCCCGCCGGGTAGCCGAAGGCGTCCAGCGAGCTGATCTGGTTCGCGGCGGGGGCGTTGAACCAGACGCGGGCGGCGTTGCCCACGGTCTCCTGGAGCGACTTGCCGCTGCCGTTCTCCGGCTTGACGTGCAGCACGGCGAAGTCGTAAGCGGAGCCGCCGTTGCCGGTCGCCTCGCTGCCCATGTTGATCCACTCACCGGACGTGGTGATCCAGTCGGCCCAGAACCGGCCGTACGGGGTGATCTGCTGCGAGGGCGTGCTGTTGACCTGGTTCATCGGCACACCGTTGTCGTTGTAGGACGGCACGAAGACGATGTTGCGCATCCAGCCGCCCTTCTTGCCGGAGTGCACACAGTGGCCCGCGGTCCACACCAGGTTGGACTTGCCGGGGTGCGCCGGGTCCTCGACGATCGTGCCGGAGCAGACCATCGGGCCCTTCGGGCTGTCGAAGAAGATCTTCCCCACCGGGGCCATGTGCTGGTGGTACGGCCGGGCGACCTGCTCGGCGGTCACCGGCTGCGGCTCTGGGTCCGTGCCGTTGAACTCGCCTCCCGCGCCGGTGGCCTTCACGCCGATCTCCGGCGAGGTCTTCGCCTTGGCCAGCCGGTCGGACTTCCAGTGGTCCTTGATGATCGGATTGGCGAAATCCGAGGCATCGCGGGCCCACTTGTCCCAGTTCTGCCAGCCGCCGTCCTTCCACTTCTTCAGGTCGTCCAGGCTGGTCGGCATGTCCTTGGGGAGCTTGAGGCCCCCGTCCGCCTGGTCCTTCTGATCGGCGGCCGAACTGCCCGCGGCCTTGTCGTCGCCGGGGCCGCAGGCGGTGGCGGTGCCCGCGAGCAGTGCGACGAGTGCCGCGGCCGCGGCGGTGGAGCGGCGGATGGATGGCATGGAGCGGGAGTCCCCCTGATACGGGGCGGCGCCGAGCGCACAGCGCGCCGTTGCCGCCGTTAATTGTCATGTCCCTCATCGGGCTGCGCCCTACTATGCCGTCACGCCACGACCGCCGGGCAACCAGGGGCCAGGCCGTACGGCGCACGAGAGGACGGGACGTACCGCAATGTCAGCTTCGCCGGTCCTGCTCCGCACGGAACGTCTCGCTCTGCGCCGATTCACCCCGGACGACGCGGAGTTGGTGGTCGCGCTGCACTCGCGCTCGGGGTCTGTACGGCGTTTTGACTGCCGCTGATTCAGGCCGGCGAGCCCGGGTCCTCCTCGCGCAGCACCAGGTCGAGCAGGCCCGGGAAGCGGGCGTCGAACTCCTCGCGGCGCAGGCGGTTGAGGCGCTTGGGGCCCTGGTCGCGCTGTTCCACCAGGCCGGCGGCGCGCAGCACGGTGAAGTGGTGACTGAGGGCCGCCCTGCCGACCGGGACGCGGAAGCTGCTGCAGCTGTGCGTCCACGCCGCGGACCCGGCCAACTCACGTACGAGCTGCAGCCGTACGGGATCGGCAAGCGCGGCGAGCGCGGTCTCGACGGGGACGTCTTCGGGGTGGGTGTGCACCGGCTCGGTCACGGGGCTGCGGCCGGGGCAGGAGGTCGCGGCGCTGACGGACGGTGGCGCGTATGCGGAGACCGTCGTCGCCGCCGCGGCGACCGTGTTCCCGCTTCCGGAGGGCGTGAGCTTGCGCATCGCGGCCACCTTGCCGACGGTGCTGCCCACCGCGCATGCCCTGGTGCACGAGGTGGGCCGGCTGCGGGCGGGCGAGACCGTGCTGGTGCAGGGCGCGGCGGGCGGGATCGGGACGGTCGTGGGCCAGCTGGCGAAGGCGGCGGGGGCGGGTGCCGTCTACGGCGTCGTCTCGGCGGAGGCGAAGGCCGAGTACGCGCGCACGTACGGCTACGACGAGGTGTTCGTGGGCCCGGACTTCGACGCGGAGGTGCGCCGCGCCACGCGCGGACGGGGTGTCGACCTGGCGCTGGACCCCGTCGGCGGCGACACCTTCCGGCGCAGCCTGGACGCACTGGCCGTCTTCGGCCGCCTGGTCTCGTTCGGCAACGCGAGTTCCGCCGAGCCGTGGCAGGTGGGTCAGCCCGAGCTGTATCCGAAGGGACGGACGGTCTCGGGGTTCTCCGTCCTGGGCCTGGCCGGGACGGCACCGGAGGCGCTGCGCGCGTTGACGGAACGGGCCTTCCGTACGGTCGCCGAGGGCACCGTGGAGCTTCCCGTCACCGCCGAGTTCCCGCTCGCCGAGGCCGCCGAGGCGCACCGGCTGATCGGCAGTCGGCAGAGCACCGGCAAGCTGCTGCTGCGGGTGGGCTGAGGGGCAGACGTCCTTCCGAGCCGGCACAGAAGGTTCGATGAATCTCGAAAGTCGGCCTACCGGCGGGCCGGTTGCGGGCCGCGGTGTGCCACAGCGGGCCGGCTCGCTCCGTAGCGGAACTCCTGGAGCTGCTCCGCCGTGGGGTACCACTGATGGCGGCAACGGCAGCACCACCAGCGCCAGTTGTCCCAGTCGGTGTTGGTGTGGGCGGTGTCCTTCCACAGCCAGTCGTCGCAGTCGGGCGTGGGGCATTTCGGCGGCAGCGGCATGACGGCCCTACTTTCTTGTCTTGGGTTCGAACTGGTCACTCGTAAGATCAGCGGGACCCGGGGGCTCCGGGTATGGCTGGCATGGCAGCGCCGCGAGATGGCCGGAAAGGCTTGGCCGCCCGGAGCCCCGCGACGACTCGACCGCCAATTGGGAGATGCGACTCGATCGCTGTGTAGGGCAACGTCGGCGAGGTCGTCTGCTGGGCTGTGAACGTGCGACGTGTTGGCGGAGGTGACCATGCCCCGAATATGGGCCGGAATGGACATCGGCAAGGAGCATCACCACTGCGTGGTGATCAACGCGGACGGCGAACGTCTGCTGTCCCGCCGGGTCCTGAACGACGAGACGGCCTTGCTGGAACTGATCGGCGACGTTTTGGCCCTCGGCACCGACGTGTTGTGGGCCGTCGACCTCAACCACGGCGGAGCGGCCCTGCTGATCGGGCTGCTGCTTGGCCACGACCAGCCGATGGCCTACCTCACCGGCCTGGCCGTGCACCGCGCCTCGGCCTCCTACCGGGGCGAGGGCAAGACCGACGCCAAGGACGCCTTCGTCATCGCCGACCAGGCCCGCATGCGCCGCGACCTGGGCCTGCTGCGCCCCGGCGACGAGATCGCCGTGGACCTGCACACGCTCACCACCCGCCGCACCGACCTGATGTGCGACCGCACTCGCCAGATCAACCGGCTGCGAGCCCAACTGCTGAAAATCTTCCCGGCGTTGGAACGCAATCTGGAGCTGACCAACAAGGGGCCCGTCGTCCTGCTGACGGGCTACCAGACCCCGGCGGCAATCCGCCGAGCAGGCGCGAAGCGCATCGAGACATGGCTGCGCAACCGCAAGGTCCGCAGTGCCGCCGCACTCGCCAGGACAGCGGTGGAGGCCGCTGAGGCCCAGCACACGTCCCTGCCCGGCGAGAAGCTGGCCGCCGCCATGGTGGTCCGCCTCGCGAAGGGGGTGATGGCCCTCGATGAGGAGATCGCGGAAGTCGATGCGCTGATCGAGGCCCGGTTTCGCGAGCACCCGCACGCCGAGGTGATCCTCAGCCTGCCCGGCATGGGCAAGCAGATGGGGGCGGTGTTCATCGCCGCCACCGGCGGCGACATGGACGCGTTCGGCAGTGCCGACCGGCTTGCCGGCTACGCCGGCCTGGCACCGGCCCCGCGTGACTCCGGCCGCGTCAGCGGGAACCTCCGCAGACCCCGCCGTTTCCACCGCGGACTGCTCAACGCGATGTATCTCTCCGCGCTGTCGAGCCTGAAGAGTTGTCCGGCCTCGAAGGCGTACTACGCGCGCAAACGGGCTGAAGGGAAAGGGCACAAGCAGGCGCTGCTGGCACTCGCGCGCCGTCGCGTCAATGTGCTCTGGGCCATGATTCGTGACGGAGCGTGCTATCAAGCCACACCACCTGTCACGGCAGCGGCTTGACATCAGCATTGGGAAGCCTTTCGTCGGTGACGGCTGCCCAGCCTTCTGTGCCGGCCGTCGCGCCGTGCGGCGGTTCGCCGCCCGCCACCCGAACGGGTGCGGCCCCGGAACGCGCTCGCGGGCAGTCGCACACCCGGTGTGCGACTGCCCGCGAGATTGCGCGCTTGCGTGCGGCGGCTACTTCTTAGGAAGCCACTTCTTCCAGACCTCCGGGTGCTTCTCCACCCAGCGCTTCGCCGCCTCGTCGGCGGACAGGCCGCCCGAGGCGATCGACTCGGAGACCTCGTTCTGGTCGTCCTTGGTCCACTTGAAGTTCTTCAGGAACGCCGAGGCGCTGCCGCCCTTCTTGGCGAACTCCGTGTTGAAGTACTTCTGGAGGGGCGTGGTCGGATACGCGCAGTCGATGGACTGGGGATCCTTGGTGCCCTTCTCCGCACAGGCGTCGGTGTACTTGGGGAGCTTGACCTCCACCATCGGTACCTGGTTGAAGAGCCACTGCGGCTCGTACCAGTACGTCAGGAAGGGCTTCTTCTCCTTGGCGAACTGCTGGATCTGGGTGATCTGCGCCGCCTCGGAGCCCGCGAAGACGACCTCGTAGTTGAGCTTGAGGTTCTTCACCAGCGCCTTGTCATTGGTGACATAGGACGGCGAACCGTCCATCAGCTGGCCCTTGTTGCCGCTCTCCGAGGTACGGAGCTCCTTGGCGAACTTGTTGAGGTTCTTCCAGCTCTTGACCTCGGGGTGCTTGTCGGCCCAGTACTTGGGGACGTACCAGCCGATGTGGCCGGTGACGCCGTTGCCGCCGCCCGCCGTGATCGTCTTCTTGTCCTTGACGTAGCGCTGTTCCTGCTCGGGGTGGCCCCAGTCCTCCAGGATCGCGTCGACCCGGCCCTGGCTGAGGGCGTCCCAGGCGGGGATCTCGTCCACCTGGACGGTGTCGACGTGGTAGCCGAGCTTCTTCTCCAGAAGGTACTTGGCGACCGCGACATTGGACTGGGCGCCGACCCAGGTCTGCGTCGACAGGGTGACCGACTTGGAGCCCTTGGCCGCCGCGAACGGCGAGGACTGCTTGGTCATGTCGGCCTTGCCGCAGGCGGACAGGGAGAGGGAGAGGACCGCCGTGCCGGCCAGCGCGGCCGTCCCGATGATCATGCTTCGCTTACGGGACATGGTCAGGCTCCCTTCCCCGCCGTACGGCGTTCCGTGGGCTGGGTGACCCGGTCGAGCATCAGGCCCAGGCACACGATGGCCACACCCGCGACCAGGCCGAGGGCCAGGTCTCCGGTGGCGAGGCCAGTGACGACGTCGTAGCCGAGGGCACCGCCGCCGACCAGACCGCCGATGATGACGACGGCGAGGACCATGACCACGCCCTGGTTGACGGCCAGCAGCAGCGAGGGCCGGGCCAGCGGGAGCTGGACCTGGCGCAGCATCTGCCAGCGGGTGGCGCCCAGCGAACGGGCGGACTCCATGGCGGCGGGGTCCACCTGGCGCAGGCCCTGGGTGGTGATGCGGATGACGGCCGGGAGGGCGTAGACCACGGCCGCGGCGGCGGCCGGGGCGCGGCCCACGGCGAACAGCGCGACGACCGGGATCAGGTACACGAACTGCGGCATGGTCTGCATGACGTCCAGGACCGGGCGCAGGATCGCTTCGAAGCGCTTGCTGCCCGCCGCCAGGATGCCGATGCCGAAGCCCACCACCAGGGTGACCGCCAGGGCGGCGATGACCTGGGAGAGGGTGTTCATCGACGGCTTCCAGACACCCAGGACGCCGATGGCGGCCATCGCGAGGACGGCGGTCAGGGCGGTGCGCCAGGTGCCGATGAGCCAGGCCAGCGCGGCGACGATGAGCAGCGTGCCGTACCAGGGCAGCGCGGTCAGGCCGTCGCGCAGCGGGTTGAGGACCCAGTCGGTGAAGTGGGCGGCCCAGTCGGCGGTGCCGCCGATGACCGGGATGCCGGAGTAGAGGTGGTCGACCATCCACTCCTTGAAGTCGTTGACGGGTCGGGCGACGTCCACCGCCCAGGCACCCGGCCAGACCAGCGAGCCGCTCAGCCGCCCGGCCAGGGCCACGACGGCGGTGACCACGGCGATGCCGGTCCAGGCCCGCCAGCCGCGCAGCCACTTCGGGCCGGTGGCGGTGGTGGCGGCGCCGAGCCGTTCGCCGGCCGCCGCGGTGGTGCGGTCCATGACGATGGCCAGCAGCACGATCGGAATGGCGGCGGCGAGCGCGGCGCCGACGTCGACCGAGGCGAGCGCCTGGTAGACGCGGTCACCGAGACCGGCGGCGCCGATCATCGAGGCGATCACGACCATGCCCAGCGCCATCATGATCGTCTGGTTGACGCCGAGGAGGAGTTCCTTGCGGGCCAGCGGCAGGCGGGCGGTCAGCAGCCGCTGCCGGCCGGTCGCGCCGAGCGAGGAGACGGCCTCCAGGACGCCCGGGTCGGCGCCGCGCAGACCGAGCGCGGTGAGCCGCGCCATCGGCGGAGCCGCGTAGATCACGGTGGCCAGGAGAGCGGCCGGTACGCCGATGCCGAAGACCAGCACGACGGGGAGGAGGTAGGCGAAGGCAGGCAGGACCTGCATGGTGTCCAGGACCGGGCGAAGGATCCTGAACAGGCGGTCGGAGAGGCCGGCCGCCAGGCCCAGCAGGGCGCCGACCACGACCGAGACGGCGACCGCCACGACCATCAGCGCGAACGTCTGCATGGTGGGGACCCACATGCCGAGCAGGCCGCTGACCAGGAAGGAGATCAGCGCGGTGGCGGCGATGCGGACGCCGGCGACGCGCCAGGCGATCAGCGTCACACCGGCCGTCACACCCGTCCAGCCCAGCGCGAGCAGCAGCAGATAGACACCGCGCACGGAGATCACCACGGCGTTGCTGAGGTGACCGAGGAAGTAGACGAACAGCGGGTGGCTGTCGCGGTTGTCGATGATCCAGTCGCTGGTCTTGCCGAGCGGGCCGGAGACATCGATGGTCAGCGACGACGGCCAGGCGGCGCCGAACTTGGCGTGCAGCAGCGGGACGATGACCGCCGCGGCGACGGCGAGCAGCAGGAGCTTGCCGAGGCCGGGGCGGCGCAGCAGCTGCTGCACCGGGGCGGGCTTGGCGGTGTCGAGGTACCGCTGAGAGGTCGGTTGCGTAGGAACGGCACTCATGCGCGCCCCCGCTTCACGGTGCCGGTGGGCACGTTCATCGCGGCGCAGCGCTGGGCCTCGCGCCAGTGGCGCAGCCAGGAGGCGCGCAGCCGGGTCCGGGGCGTGGCGGCGGGAGCTCTGGAGCCGACGGCGCGCAGGGCGCCGTCGCGGGTGGTCGCGGTGTACATCAGGCGGCCACCTCGTCGTGCTGCGGGCTGTCGAGCCGGGCGACCACGTTCAGCAGACAGGCGTGGTCGACGATGCCCAGGCAGCGCTTGCCGTCGACGACACGGGCCGCACCGCCGGAGCGGACGACCGCCTCGATGGCGTCGGAGATCAGGGTGTCGGGGCTCAGCGCGGGGCCCTGGTCGGCCTCGCCGTCCTCGGCCGGGCGCATCGCGCGGCGCACGGTCAGCACCTGCTCGCGGGGGACGTCCCGGACGAAGTCGCGGACGTAGTCGTCGGCCGGGGAGCCGACGATCTCCTCGGGGGTGCCGAGCTGGACGATCTTCCCGTCGCGCATCAGGGCGATCCGGTCACCCAGGCGCAGCGCCTCGCTCAGGTCGTGGGTGATGAAGACCATCGTCCGGCCCTCCTCGCGGTGCAGGCGGACGACCTCTTCCTGCATATCGCGCCGGATGAGCGGGTCGAGCGCGCTGAACGGCTCGTCGAAGAGCAGGACCTCGGGGTCCACGGCGAGCGCGCGGGCCAGGCCGACGCGCTGCTGCTGACCGCCGGAGAGCTGGCCGGGGCGGCGCTTCTCCATCCCGGCCAGGCCGACCTTGTCCACCATCTCGTTGGCCTTCTCGCGGCGCTCCGCCTTGCCCATGCCCTGGATCTCCAGGCCGTAGGCGACGTTGTCGACGACGGTGCGGTGCGGCAGCAGACCGAAGTGCTGGAAGACCATGGCGGCGCGGCGGCGGCGCAGTTCGCGCAGCGCGGCGCGGTCCATGGCGCGGACGTCCTCGCCGTCCATCTCCAGCGCGCCGCTGGTCGGCTCGATCAGCCGGGTCAGGCACCGGACGAGGGTGGACTTGCCGGAGCCCGACAGGCCCATGACGACGAAGACCTCGCCCTTGTGGACGTCGAAGGAGACATCGCGGACGGCGGCCACACAGCCGGTCTTCTCGCGCAGTTCCTGGGCGCTCAGCTCCGCGACCGAGGAGTCCTCGGGGATGCGCTCGGCTTTGGGGCCGAAGACCTTCCAGAGGTTGCGGACGGAGAACACGACCTCACGGCCGTCGGACGCCTCGGTGGCGGAGGTGTCCTCGGGCGTACGGGCGTTGGGTATCTCGGATGCGCCGGCGGAGGTGGTAGCCATCACGCATCACCTCCTTGGGTCGGAGCCTTATGGAGCAGTTCAGCGCACTTCTCCCCCACCATGAGCACGCCCAGCATCGGGTTGACGGCGGGCATCGTCGGGAAGACGGAGGCGTCGGCGATCCGGATGCCGGACAGCCCGCGGATCTTCAACTCGGGGTCGACGACCGCCAGTTGGTCGTCCGCGGCGCCCATCTTGCAGGTGCCCGCCGGGTGGTAGACGGTGTGGGCCGCCTTGCGCACCAGCTCACTGATCTCCGCGTCGTCGGTGACCTCGGGGCCGGGGAAGACCTCCCGCTTGAGCCACTTGGCGAAGGGCTCGGCCTGGGCGACCTTGCGGGCCAGCTTGATGCCGTCGACGAGGGTCTTGCCGTCGTAGTCGTCCTCGTCCTCGAAGTAGCGGAAGTCGAGGGCGGGCTTGGCCTCGGGGTCCGCGGAGGTGAGGTAGAGGCGGCCGCGGGAGCGGGACTTGGGGATGTTCGGGGTCATCGACACGCCGTGCTCGGGGCGCTCGTAGCCCAGTCGCTCGGGGTTGTCGGTGAAGGGGATCTGGTAGAAGTGGAACATCAGGTCGGGGCCCTTGTGCTCCGGGTCCCGCTTGACGAAGAGGCCCGCGTCGGAGTCCATCGCGGAGTTGCCCGGGATCGGCCCTTCGGTCTCCCAGACGATCACCGACTCGGGGTGGTCGATCAGGTTCTCCCCGACGCCCGGCAGATCGAGCACACAGGGCAGTCCGAGCGCTTCCAGGTCCTTCTTCGGTCCGATGCCGGAGTGCATCAGCAGCCGCGGGGTGTCGACGGCACCGGCGCAGACCAGCACCTCGCGGGCGGCCTCGACGTAGACCTCCTCGCCGTCCTTCGTCCGGACGTGGACGCCCTTGGCGGTCGTGCCGTCCAGCTCCAGCTTGGTGGCCCAGGTCTCCAGCATCAGGTGGAGGTTGGGGCGGTCACCGGCCTCCATGTGCGGGTGGAGGTAGGCGACGGAAGCGGAGGAGCGCTTGTTGTTCTCCGGGTGGTAGGAGAGGTCGAAGAAGCCGACGCCCTCGTCGAAGGGCTTGTCGTTGAAGCCGACGACCTCGGGCACGCCGAGGGCGGTCTTGGTGGCCTCGATCCAGTCCGTCGCGATCTGGTTCTGGTCCTTCTTCGCCACCCGCACGATGTTGTTGCGCAGCTTGCCGAAGTACGGGTCCATCTCCTTGGCGCCCCAGCCGGCCGCGCCCGCCGCTTCCCACTCGTCCCAGTCGGACGGCAGCGGCTTGAAGGAGATCAGGGTGTTGTGGGAGGAGCACCCGCCGAGCACCTTGGCGCGGCTGTGCAGGATGTGCGAGTTGCCGCGCGGCTGCTCGGTGGTCGTGTACTCGTAGTCGAGGTCGCCGCCGAGCAGGCCGAGCCACTTGCGCAGTGTGAGGACGTCCTCGCGGTCGATGTCGGAGGGGCCGCCCTCGATGACGGCGACCGTGACGTCCGGGTCCTCGGTGAGACGGGAGGCGATGACGGAACCGGCGGTGCCGCCGCCGACTACGACATAGTCATACACAGGCATTGGGGGTGCTCCTTCTTACAACGTGCGTGGTGCGGGTGGTGCTGTGGGGCGGGTGTCAGCCCGCGAACCAGCGCACCGGCTCCGGCCGGAGGTTTTCGTAAATGTGCTTGCTCTCGCGGTACTCGTCCAGACCCGTGGGACCCAATTCCCGTCCGATCCCGGACTTGCCGAAGCCGCCCCACTCCGCCTGCGGGAGGTAGGGGTGGTAGTCGTTGATCCAGACCGTGCCGTGCCGCAGCCGGGCGGCGACCCTGCGGGCGCGCGCGGTGTCAGCGGAGAAAACGGCACCGGCCAGGCCGTACTCGGTGTCGTTGGCGAGCGCCACGGCCTCGTCCTCGGTGGTGAAGGTCTCCACCGTCAGGATCGGGCCGAAGGTCTCCTCGCGGATCACCTTCATCTCGCGGTGGCAGCCGTCGAGCACGGTCGGCGCGTAGAAGTAGCCGGTGGCCGGGCGGACGTCGGACGGCTTGGGCCGGGCGCCGCCGCAGCGCAGCTGGGCGCCCTCGGCCAGCGCCGAGGCGACATAGGCCTCGACCTTGTCGAGCTGCTGCTGGGAGACCAGCGGACCGCACTCGACACCGTCCTCGGTGCCCCGGCCGAGCTTGATCTTCTCGGCGCGGCGGGCGAGCTCGGAGACGAAGCGGTCGCGCACCGACTCCTCGATGATCAGCCGGGCGCCGGCCGAGCAGACCTGGCCGCTGTGGATGAACGCGGCGTTCAGCGCCTGGTCAACAGCGGTGTCGAAGCCTTCCTCGGTGGCGCAGGCGTCGGCGAAGACCACATTGGGGTTCTTGCCGCCCAGCTCCAGGGCGATCTTCTTGGCGCCGGAGACCGCGGCCGCGCCCGCCTTCGTCCCGCTGACGAGACCACCGGTGAAGGAGAACAGGTCGACGTCCGGGTGCTCGGCGAGCCGCTGGCCCACCGGCAGGCCCGCACCGGTGACGATGTTGGCGACCCCGGCCGGCAGCCCGGCCTCGACCAGCAGCTTGACCAGGTGCACGGTCGACAGCGGGGTGACCTCGCTGGGCTTGATCACAAAAGTGTTGCCGGCCGCGAGGGCCGGCGCGATCTTCCAACTCGCCTGCAGCAGCGGGTAGTTCCACGGCGTGATGAGCGAGCAGACACCGACCGGCTCGTGCACGACCACGCTGTGCACATCCGGCGAACCGGCGTCGACGACCCGGCCGCCGCTCTCGTTCATCACCACATCGGCGAAGTACCGGAAGGCGTTGGTGACGTCATCGACGTCGACCCGGCCCTCCTCCAGCGTCTTGCCGGTGTCCCGGCTCTCGATGAGGGCGATCTCCTCGCGGTCGCGCTGCAGCAGGTCGGCGACCCGGCGGAGCAGCGCGGAGCGCTCGGCGACGGCAGTACGGGGCCAGTCGCCCTCGTCGAAGGCCCGGCGGGCGGCCGCGACCGCCGCGTCGGCGTCCTCGGCACCACCCTCGGACACCAGCTGGAGCGTCGTCGCGTCGGCGGGGTCGAGGACCTCCCGCGTGGCGCCGGATGCGGCGGCCTGCCACACCCCGTCTACGTGAATGGTCTCGATTGACGACACGTCGTTCTGCCTTCCGGTTACCGATCTCGTTCCCACTGGTGCAACCACTGGCGTCACCAGCAACGTGGACCCCTCCCCGGAAGCGGCGGACCTATGCCCAAACGTTCATGGAAAGTGACTCGACTCACTGAATGTGCGGCCGAATGTCCCGGAACGTACCCTGAATAGCCGTATGTCCCAGGCTGTGTTTTCCCTCGGGACCGGAGGTACCCAGATGACCAGCAGACGGCGTGCCGCCACCGCCACCGCAGCCCTGACCTGCGGCGCGGCCCTGATCGTCGGGCCCGCCTGCACCGGCGCCGCGGCGGCCGAGGATCCGGACGGCGGCGAGGGCGACCTCGCGAACAAATCGGCCCAGCAGATCTCCGACGACGCCCTCCAGCAACTGGTCGCCGCGAAATCGCTGCGGTTGCGCACCCAGACCAGTGCCGATCCCACCAAACTCGACCTCACCCTCGACCAGGCCGGCAACTGCACCGGCGCCATCAGCAAGGGCGAGCTCGGCCGCGTCGAGCTCGTCAAGCGCGGCAACCAGGTCTGGATGAAGCCGGACGCCGCCTTCTGGAAGAGCCAGCTGCCCGGGAACGAGGGCAACGAGGCCGCCGCCAAGTACAAGAACACCTTCCTGCACGGCACCACCAAGGACGCCTTCCTGCACAACCTCTCCGCGGCCTGCGACCTCACCGCATTCCAGAAGACCGCGATACCCCCCGAGGAACCCCCCTCCGGCGCCCCCTCACCCTCCGCCACCCCCACCCTCACCAAGGGCCGCCCGACCACCCACGAGGGCACCCGCGTCCTCCCGGTGGTCAAGAAGGCCCAGGGCGCCGTCCAGACCCTCTACGTGGCCATCGACGGCAAGCACTACCCCCTCAAACTCACCGCCGAGGTCGACCACCAGACCGGCACCATCCTCCTGAGCAACTACGACACCCCGGTCTCCACCAAGACACCGGCCCCCGGCGACACGGCCGACATCTCGGTGCTGGAGGAGCGGCTGCGGGGGTCGCAGGGAGCATGACGCACACGCGACCCTCGCATGCGGTACGTAACCGTTCGCACATACGTATCGTTGAACCGTGCGGCTGTCCGCGACGCGCGGGCGGCGGGGAGGAGCGGCACGGTGACCATCGAGCTGACCGACAGGACCGAGATGGCCAATAGCAGCGAGCTGGACGACATGTTCGAGCAGATGCACATCCCCGAGGGCTACAAGGCTGAGATCGTCGAGGGGACCATCTACATGGCGCCGCAGCGGGGCACGCACTGGGAGACGATCCTGGACATCGTCGAACATCTGCGTACGCGGTATCCGAAAAAGCGCGTGCTGTCCGACGTGCGCATCGACTTCCCCGGCTATCTGAACGGGTTCGCCTCCGACGTGGTGGCGCTGGCCGAAAACGCCACTAAAAACGACAAGGGCCACCCGCGTTATCAGGACATCGAGTTCGTCGCCGAGGTGATTTCCCAGAGCACCGGCAAGAACGACTACGGCCCGAAGAAGACGGCCTACGCCCTCGCCGAAGTCCCGGTTTACCTGATCGCCGATCCGTACACCGGCCGCTGTCGCGTCTTCACCCATCCCCAGGACGGCGACTACAAGCTCGACCTCACGATCGCGTACGGCGAGCCGATCGACCTCACCGACACCGTCGTCGGCCTCACCCTCGCCACCGACGACTTCCCCCGCGACTGACCCCGGGAGCCGCCGACGCCGTACGGGCACCGGCGGCGGCCCGTACGTTCACACCGCCCCGTCGGCCGTCCGGCTCCCCGGCGGGATGGCGCAGGCATCGGAGAATCCCTGGCTGCGCAGGCCCAGGGCGCTGTTCATGCGGGAGCGCAGGTTCTCCACCGCCACCATGGTGGTGAGCTCGACGAACGCCGTGTCGCCCAGCCGCCGGCGCAGGCTCTCGGCCAGCTCGTCGGTCACGGCCGGTGGCGTGGCGGTCATCGCCTCCGCGTACTCCATCACCAGCCGCTCCAGCTCGGTGAAGGACTCCTCGTGCGCCCGCCAGTCGGGCACCTTGCCGACCTTCTCCAGCGGCAGCCCCAGCTGGTCGGCGTGCCAGTGTCCGAAGTCCACACACCACGAGCAGCCGATCGTCACCGCCGACGCCATCTCCGCCAGCAGCTTCAGCTTCGGGTCCAGTGCCTTCCAGCGCGCCACCTTGCTCTCGAAGGAGAAGTAGGAGCGAAGGACCTTGGGGTGGTGGCCCAGTGCCAGTGCGGGCTGCAACACCTCGCCGTATGCGCGCCGCGAGTACCACTCGGCCAGTCGCAGGGTGAGTGTGCGCCGCGGCGTGAGAGGGATCCGGGCCATGGCGGTGCCTCCTCGTTCCAGTGTGCTGTGACGCCCCGGAGAGGGCGTCCTTCACCACGTTGACGAGCGGGCTCCGCGGGATGTGACACGGGCGGTGCGGCAGCGAGGCACGTGAGGGCCCTGTGAACGGTGTGACGTTTCTGCACCCACAGGCGCTTGTTCCTATGTGAGTTCGAATCCTCGGGCTCACGTACATCGAGGCCTCCCGGCCTCGTCACGGAAGGAGCGTACGTGCGGATTTCACGCACTGCGTTGCCCATCGTTCTTGCTGCCGCGGTGAGCCTGCCCCTCATGGGCAGTGCATCCGCGGCGGCCCCCCTCACCTCGGACGGCTCCGGCAGCCTGGGTGAGACCCGGCTTCTGGTGTCCGAGCGGGCCGGCGACCAGCGCCGGACCGTCGAAATGGACCCCGCCGACGGAGCGGTCACCCATACCGTCGCGGACGGTCTGGACGGCCTCTACTCCCCCAGCGGCTCCCAGATCGCCTACATCCGCTACGGCGACACCTGCGTTCCGCAGGCCGAGGGCTGCACCTACCGCCCCGACCTGGTGACGGCCACGGCGAGCGGCGCCAACCAGCGGGTACTGGCCCCGGGCGTCGAAAGCGAGACCGGGGAGGTGTACATCGCCAATCCGGACTGGGCTCCGAACGGCAAGCGGGTCGTCTTCGACACCCCCCGCGGCATCGAGTCGGTCAACGCCGACGGAACCGGGCGCGAGACGCTGACCTCCGCGGGGCTCCGCGCCACCTTCTCGCCGGACGGCAGCCGTATCGCCTACCTCCGCGCCACCTCGTACGAGGGCCCCGAAGGCACCGAGTACGGCACGGATGTGTACGTCATGGATCTCGCCACCCGGGAGAGCCGGCAGGTCAGCACTGACCACCAGGCCGTGTCGACCCCGCCCGACTGGTCCCCCGACGGCCGGCACCTCGTCTTCGGCGGAACGTCCGGCCTGAAGACCGTCGACACGGAGACCGGTGAGCAGTCGGACCTCTACGACTCCGGCACCTGGGCCACTTCCGTCACGGACGTCCGGACCCCGGTGTACTCCCCCGACGGCACCCGCATCGCCTTCTCCGGCTGGGACGACACCACCGCGACCCGCCGCCTGTACCTGGTCGACGCGGACGGCACCCATCTCCGGGCCGTCGCCGACACCGGCGGGACCCTGACCGACTGGATCGGCAAGTAGCCGACCGGATCGACACGTAGCCGCTCCATGACACCGCGGCCGGTCCGGTGGGACACGCGTCCCGCCGGGCCGGCCGTGCGCAGGGGCCGCCGAGCACCGTCGGCGGACCGTCACCCGCGCTGCCGAACCGGAGGGGCCGTGACCGGCGGCCCGGAAGACAATGCAGGCATGGCTGACACAGCGGCGAAAGCAGTGCTCGAAGGCGGCCCCGAGGAGCTCGCGGGGCGGATCGTGCCGATCGATCCGCCCGGGACCGAGCTGAAGATCCCGTTCCGTAACGGCTATGAACACTTCCGGGCCACCGACCGGCAGCAGAAGACCGCCGAGGGGACACTGCCCGTCTACGAGTGGTGGGAGCGCACGGAGCTGCCCGGGTAGCGGGGATCCGCGCACCGTGCCTGCCGCTCAGGTATGCCGTGCCGACCGCTCAGGTATGGGGAACGAAGGTCCGTAGCGCGATCTGCTGGGTGTACTCCTGTTCCGGCCAGTCGGTCTCGGGGCCCAGGACGAGTACGGCGAACTGGCGGCCGTCGGCGGCGGTGAAGGCACAGTCGACGACCTTGACGCGGGTCCCGAGACGCTTGCTGTCATAGGCATAGACCAGTTGGTTGGCGTCTATGCCCGGCCCCGGGAAGCCCAGCGGCTCCAGGCTGATCTCTTCGTAGCCAGGGTTGCTGGACAGGCCCTGCGACGCCTGCCGCAACGCCTCGCGCGGGGTGATTTCGGGGTCGGTGATCTCGAAGATCTGCACCAGTCCACGGTCGTCCGGGGCGGTGTAGAACACCCCGGTCTTGCGTTCGCTGCGCGTCCAGGTGCCGGGCACCGCCAAGGTGAAGCCCTTCTTGTCGTGGGCGAGGCGGTAGCCGTCGGGCAGGTCGGTGAGGGTGGGGGCGGGCGCGGTGCTGTCCGTGGCGCCGGTGGACGGCGAGGTGGCCGTGCCGGACGGGGCGGAGGCCTTGGTGCGGGCCGGTGGGCGGGCGGCGGCCGGGTCGTCGCCGTGGCCCCAGAGCAGATAGCCGCCGCCGATGGCCGCCGCGATCACGACCACCGCCGTACCGGCGACCAGTGCCGTGCGGCGCCGGACACCGGGCCCGTATCCGGCCGCGCCCGATGCGGGGTTGAGGAACGGGTCGGTGGCGGGATCCGGTAAGCCGCCGGCACCGGGATACGAGCTGGGGTGCGGGTACGGGTACGTGGTGCGGGGTGCGGCGTCTGCCGGGGGCGGGGTGGTCGGGGGCGTGGCGGATGGAGGGGTACCCGTCGCGGGGCCGCCCGTCGTGGCCCCGCCCATCGACGTCCCGCCCGCCGCGGAGCCTCCCCTCGCAGCCGCCCCGTCCACCGACGGTGTGAAGGACGGCCGGGGCGGCATCGGGCCCGTGTAGGGCGCGGGGGGTGGGGTGCCGTCCTCCCAGCTCTGGGTCTCGTCGTTCCAGCGGGCCTGGCCGCCGCGCTTCATGGTCAGCCTCCCGCCAGCGCCGCGACCGCCTGGCTCACCGCGGCACCGGAGGCCAGCAGGCCCACCACGGCACCGGCGTCGGCGAGCGCCGTACGGAGCCGGGCCAGCCGGCCGGGGCCCGCCGCGCCGCTGTCCGCGATCTCCGCCTCGGTCTCGGCGAGTTCCCCGCTCAGGGCCGTGATCTGCGGGCTCTCCACCGCCCGGGACAGATCGTCGCGCAGCGCGCGGACGGCGCGCAGCAGCTCCTCCTGCGCCGGGTCCCCCGCCGGTACGGCCTGGCCCTCGTTGTGGGTCACCGTGTTGTGGTTGCCGATGGCGAAGGCGCCCCGGACGCTGCCGATGTGGATCCCGTTGCCGCGTTCGTCAGCCGTTGCCACGCTTGGCACTTCCCTTCGCTCCGGCGCCACGCGAGGTGGTGCCGTTGTTCGTGATCGTGTTGTGGTCACCGATACCGACGGCGCCCTGGGCGGACTCGACATAGACGCCGCCCTCGGCGACATGCACGATCCGCTGCTCGAACTCGTCGGTCTGATAGCCCGCCTCGCGCAGTGCCGTGGTCACCCCGGCCGCCACCCGCTGCTGAATGGTCTTCAGATAGCGGGCGACATCCATGTCCTGGAAGAGCGAGGACTCCCCGTACGAGCCCAGTTCGCGTACGGAGGCGCCGGGGCCCTCGGGCAGCGCCGCGCCATGCCCCGCGGTGGCCAGCCGCCAGGCCGACAACAGGCCACGGGCCAGCGTGGCGAGGGCGTGTCCGGCGGAGCGGGGCGTGCGGGCCAGCGCCCACACCGCCTTGCCGAAGTGGTGGTGGTGACGGTACTGGTGGGCGAGCCGGTCGGCGTCCTGGAAGGCCTGCCGCAGCGGCCACAGCACATGCGGCGCGACCTCCAGCATCAGCATCCCGCCCTGGGTGTGCACCCGGACGAAGACGGTGGTGACCACGCCCTCGTTCCAGCCGCCGACCCGGATGCGCAGGAAGTGCCGCCGGGTCTCGCCGCCTTCCTCCACGGCACGCGCCCGGTGCTGCTCGAACGCCTCCGGGGCGTACGGCGCCGCCGCCCGGGTCGGCAGCCCCTCGGCCGGCAGGAAGACACACTCGTCGATCTCCAGCGCGCGCAGCCGGTCCCGGACCGCGGCCGCCAACTCCGGCGAACCGTGCGGCGACGGCACCCGCAGCGCCGCCACCAGCGGCACGATCCGGGCCAGGATGGCGCTGTTGTCCAGCGGTTCGGCGGCACCGTCGGTGCGGGGGTTCAGCTCCACCGACAGCGACCAGGTCTTGTACGGGTAGCCGGCACCGCAGAACGGGTCGGCGGCCCGGTACATCACCAACGGCCCGTGCTGCTCGGTCCGCACCCGGTCCCGCAGCCGCTGGAAGCGGAGGCCCTCGGAGCGCTCGGCGGGGTCGGACATGACGTCGGGGAAGCGTTCCCTGGACAGTTCGTGCGCCAGCACCCGGGCGAACTGCCCGTCCTGCAGCCAGACCACCACGGCCACGAGCAGCGGCAGCAGCAGCGCGACCCACACCCCGAACAGGGCACCGAGCACGGCACCCGCCTCGTACGCCGTACTGGAGCCCCCGCCATAGGCGGAGTCATAGGCGGAGCCGTAGCCGTCCGAACTGCCCCCGGTAAGGGAGTTGAACACGTCCGGGAGCAGTGCCGGGAAGGGCCCTCCGCCCCCCAGGACACCGACCGCGCCGCCGAACGCCGCCACCAGCAGCGACAGCCACAGGAAGGCCAGCGTCAGCCGGCCGTACCAGCGCAGGACGAAGGAGACATAGCGGGCCAGCCACTGCGGGACCGGCGCCCGGCGGACGGCGCGGCCCAGCGCCATGAGGACGACGGGGAAGACGTAGAGCGCCGCGAGGCCGTAGGACAGCGGGAGGGCCACGATCCACAGCAGCAGGATCGTGGCCGCCCAGCCGAGCTGGAGCCGCCGGGCGCGCAGCGCATGGGCCATTACGCGGGCGGCGTCGATGCCCAAAGACGGCGCGGCGAACCGCTCCTCGTGGACATACAGCTCGTCGATGACCGCGTCACGGAAGCTGTCGTCCATGTAAGTGCCCGCGCACAGCAGCCGGGTGGCCTCGCTGGCCCCCGGCGGGACCGCGGGGAGCTGTGCCGGGGGTGGGAAGCCGCCGGTCGTCTTCCGTAAGCGCTGTGGACCGTCCGGTTCACCGGGCTGCGCAGGCACATCCGTCCGAGTCATCGGTCTCCCCCAAAAGCAACGCCAACGAACCATCGCCACGGGCCTGTTGGGCAGACGGGCTGCCGTTTTCGGCCGCGGCGGCGCAGAACCCGCAGCATAAAGGAGCGGAGCACTCCGTGTCAGCGCGATAACGCAAGGTTGCCGCGCGGTCTGCGGGCGCCGGCGGCCGGGCGGCCGGCCGCACAGGACGACGCATCCGCTCCAGGCCCCACGGTCAGAGCTTTTTGGCTATCGACGCCATAGGCAAAGCAGAGGTACCCGACCGGGGATGTGCCGCCGATAATCAAAACGCCTCAAACCATCACTGATATCGCATCGCAGAGATGGACCGACCTGTGATCGGCGCGCATTTCCGAGGCGGCTGAACTCGTCGATGCAAGAATCCCAGATAGGGGACCCCATGACATCCAGACCGCCGAAGACCCGATCGGCACCCGAACTGCGTCTGGTCGCCACGATGCTGGCAGTTTGTGCCTCGTCCCTCGCGATTGTCGCGTCGCCGCTCGCCACCGGGACAGCCCGCGCCGACAGCGCAGAGGTGACCCTCCAAAGCGTGTCGACGCCGGGCAAGTACATCGACCATTGGGGCGATACCTTCGATTACAACCTGAGAAAGAGCGACTCACCCACGTCCTGGGAACTCGACTTCAACCAGGACGGCACGTTCCACATCAAGAACAAGAACTCCGGTAGGTGTGTCGACAAGTTTCGGTACACCAGGGACCCGGGCTTCCCCCGCTACAAGGCCGAGTACCTCCTGCAGGCGTTCGATTGCAACGCAAAGGACGCCCAAGACCCCAAGTCGGACAGTCAGAACTGGTACCTCGCACCGGTGAACAAGGGCGGTGAAGGCAACCTCTACTACCTCGTCAACGCCAGTGACAACCGATGCCTGGACGACCACAGGTACAACGGCGACGTCGGCCTGGACACCTGCCAGCCGAACCGGGTGAATCAGCAGTTCACCCTGGGAGCCACTGCACAGGACAGCGCGTTCTTCCACCAGAAGGCGGTGGCCGCGGCGTTCAAGCGGTGCGAGGCAGACGCCAACAGTTGCAGCTACGAGGCAAAATCGTACGGCGAACCGCGCAAACTCGAAGCACAGTGCGTGAGCAGTCCGTGGCACAACACCAGTAAAACAAAAGATGACACGGGTCATTACACTCGAGCGAAGAACGACGGCTGGCAGAGAAGTCTCGGGACCACTGTCACCGTCGGGGCCGAATTTGGCGTTGATGCGGGCGTGGTCAACAAGATGACGGCATCGATCGCGACTTCCTACCAGAACACCTGGACCCACTGGGAGACCATAACCGAGGGCTGGGATTACCCGATATCGCCGCAAAATTACGGGTGGGTCGAACGCGTAATGGAGCAGAGAGATGTGACGGGCACCTGGACATTCTCCAGCGGACCTCTGCAGTGGAGCGCTGAGGGGACGAGCCCCGTTACCTATCCGGTCATGTACGAGAAGAGGGATGAGCCGGTCCCGCCGCCCCCTGGCGCCTGCAGGCCCCTTACCTGAGGACTTCCACCCTCGACAGGTGAGTCTCCGCCTCAACCGCCTCCGGCCAGGCCCAGCGCCCGGCCGGAGGCGGCTGACGCTCAGACGGCCGCGGGGAACTCCCCGTTCTTGAGGGCCGCAACGAACGACGACCAGCCACCCGTCGGGAAGACCAGCACCGGACCGTGCGGGTCCTTGCTGTCACGGACGGGGACGGCGTCGGGGATACCGGGGGCTACTTCGATGCAGTTGCCGCCGTTGTCGTCGCTGTAGCTGCTCTTCATCCAGGTGAGCGCCACTTCGATGCAGTCGCCGCCGTTGTTGTCGCTGTAACTGCTCTTGATCCATATCGCTGTGCCCAGCTGGTGCTTGTTCATGGTCCCCGTACCCTTCCATGAAGTCGCCGATCAGAGCGGCGGATTCGGGGGCTGACAGAGCATCCGCCCGGAGCACATCATAGGTCTGAGTGTGGCGGGCATAGACGGCCGGATCATTGTTGAAATGGCCGCGGTCCAGCGACTCCGAGTACACCCATCGCTCGTGGGCCAGTTCGATCAGCGACATGGAGCCGCGGGGGCGGGCGAGCCCGAAGCGACCTGCCGGGGCCACCTGGATACGGATGTTGGTGCGCTCTCCGACATTCAGCAGATGCGCGCACTGGTCACGCATGACCTCCGGGCTCCCCACCGCGTTGCGCAGACAGCTCTCGTCCAGCACAGCTAGGTACAGCGGCCCACGGTCGGCCAGGAAGCGTTGCTGTCGGCTCAGTCGGGCCCGGATACGCGACTCGATCTCATCAGCGTTCTTGCTGCGGCGACTGAAGAGCGCGTGCGCGTAGCCTGGTGTCTGCAACAGCCCCGGGAAGACCCGCTCTTGATACTCCCGCAGCGCCACCGCCTCCGCATCCATCTCCGCCCGCCGCTCGAACCAGTCCGGATGCTGCACCTCCGGATACCAGTCGATCCGCCCCCATAACCGCAGCAGCACTCCGCCCGTCCGCAGCAGTTCGTCGCACTGCTTGGCGAACGTGTCCTGCGGTACGCGCGTGCCCGCCTCCACGCGGGCCACCTGCGAGCGGTCGCACGGGATCTTGTTCGACAACTCCTCCTGCGTGAACCCGGCCGCCTCCCGGAAGTGCTTCAAGACCTCCCCGAACACGGCGGCATTGGTGGCTGCCGGTCCACTCGTGGCGTTGCGTCGTCGTCGGCTCACCGCATCCCCCTTGGTGCCAGATGGTGAGTGTCACGCGTCTGACGTTGCGACCCGCACTACGGGGCGCAACGCTGAACACACCCAACGTAACGGGTCGTTCGGCCGACTGCGCCGCCTTCTTGCCGCAACCAACTTCTGGGAGTTCATGAGCATGAGTTACGACCGGGATGCCGCGCCCGCGCCCGTGCCGGGGCTGCGTCTGCTGCCGTGGGAGAGCGAGGGCGGGAAGCCGTGCTTCTTGTCGGCGGACGGGGCCGGGGGTGTGCTGTCCCGGCTGGCCGATGAGATCGAGGCGGAGCAGCTGTGTGACGGTGCCGATGTGCTCAAGGGCGCGGTGGCCGTACTGGACGACGGCAAGGCGGGGGAGCACGCGTTACGGCTCGCGCTGCGGGCTACTACGCAGGCCTTCGGCGACGTGCTGCGCGTCGCCGACAGCCGGGGCGCGCGCCTGCCCGTGGCGGCGGACGGTGGCCAAGAGGCCGATGAAAGGGAGCTGCGGGCCGAACCCACATGACCGAGCCGATATGACCGAGCCCGCACGGCCGTTGTGGGCCGTGCGGGCTCGGGTGGTGCTGCGGTGCCGCCGCGTGGGGCGGCCGCGGCGGTGGGTCAGCCGAGGAGGCCGAGACCGCGGACGGCCTCGCGCTCCTCCTCCAGCTCCTTCACGGACGCGTTGATGCGCTCGCGGGAGAAGTCGTTGATCTCCAGGCCCTGGACGATCTCGTACTTGCCGTCCTTGGTGGTGACGGGGAAGGAGGAGATCAGGCCCTCCGGGACGCCGTAGGAGCCGTCCGAGGGGATACCCATCGAGGTCCAGTCGCCGTCGGCGGTGCCGTTGACCCAGGTGTGGACGTGGTCGATGGCCGCGTTGGCGGCGGAGGCGGCGGAGGAGGCGCCACGGGCCTCGATGATCGCCGCACCGCGCTTGGCGACGGTCGGGATGAAGTCCTCGGCCAGCCACTTCTGGTCGTTGACGACCTCGGCGGCGTTCTTGCCGGCGACCTCGGCGTGGAAGATGTCGGGGTACTGGGTGGCGGAGTGGTTGCCCCAGATCGTCAGCTTGCGGAGCTCGGAGACCGGGGTGCCGGTCTTCTTCGCGAGCTGCGAGAGCGCACGGTTGTGGTCCAGGCGGGTCATCGCGGTGAAGCGCTCGGCCGGTACGTCCGGCGCGGCGGCCTGGGCGATCAGCGCGTTGGTGTTGGCGGGGTTGCCGACGACCAGGACCTTGATGTCGTCCGCGGCGTGGTCGTTGATGGCCTTGCCCTGCGGCTTGAAGATGCCGCCGTTGGCCTCCAGGAGGTCGCCGCGCTCCATGCCCTTCGTACGGGGGCGGGCGCCGACGAGCAGCGCGACGTTCGCGCCGTCGAAGGCCACGTTCGGGTCGTCGGAGATATCGATGCCCTGCAGCAGCGGGAAGGCGCAGTCGTCGAGCTCCATGGCGGTGCCCTCGGCGGCCTTCAGACCCTGTGGGATCTCCAGAAGGCGCAGCTTGACCGGCACGTCAGCGCCGAGCAGATGACCGGAAGCGATGCGGAAGAGCAGTGCGTAACCGATCTGGCCGGCTGCGCCGGTGACGGTGACATTGACGGGAGTGCGGGTCATGGCGATCTCCTGCGCGGTGTTTTCCGGGGGCAAGCCCCTGGACCACCATGGGTGGCGGTGGGTGTCCCTGCCCAGCTAGCGAGGTCTCTTGGTATCGAGAGACCCGGCCGTCAGGCTATCGGACCCCTGGCCGGGCCCGGTGACGGGCCGGTGTGGAACACCTCACCGGGTGTCTCGGGACGTCCGTACGGCCGTCCGCAACGCCGCTTGCGGGGCCCTCCGGGGTGCGCTGCGCGCGGGCCCCGTGGGCAAGGGGCAGCGGCCGCCCGCTCAAGGAGGGGGGAGTGCGGGCGGCCGCCGAGTTGTGCCACACCCGTGGGGGGATATCCGTCGCATGCCCGGGATCCCGGCGGGCATGCCCCCTGACTTTCGGACATCCTCCGCTGGCGGCGATCCCGGGCATTCTGGGCGGGCAGGGCGGGCCCCGCTCCGGGGCGGTTGCCCGCCGGCGCCAGGGACGTCGGCTAGCGGACCGGCGTGCCGGCCGACGGGGTGGGTGCTCCGGCCGACGGGGCGGGTGCTGCGGCGGGCGTGGCCGGAACCGGACGGGAGCAGCCCTTCACCCCGGCAACGGTCGTCCCGCAGGCCGCGACCTTCGCCGGGTCGCCGGTCACCTCGACCATCGGGGTGTAGGCGGCGCCGTCCCGCTCGGCCCGTGCCGTGGCGCTGTGGCCGCCGGCGCTGAGGGTGGCCTGGTCGCCCTGTGCCGCACGGCTGATCCGGGCCCAGGCGGTGTGGCAGACCTTGCTGTAGCGGACCTCTATCACCGCACGGCCCGCCGTTCCGCGGGACGGGGTGATGGCATGCTGCCCGCCGCAGCCCATCGCCTCCGGGTCCTTGCCCACGCAGCCGGCGCCGATGCAGCGCACCCCGGCGGGCAGGGCCTGCTTCGGCGCGGCCGCGGGCCGGGGCGCCGCCTTCTTGGCCGTGTCGGTGCCCGGGTTCAGCAGCAGTACGGCGGCGCCGGCCACCAGCGCCGCACCGACCGCACCGACGGCGAACATGACCGTCCGGCCACGGCGGCCGCGCCGGGCAGCCGGGCTCGGGGTCGCAGCGGCCGGGGACCGGTCCGCTGCCGCCGCCCATTCGGGAAAGTCCGCGGCCGACGGGAGGTCCGTGCGCCGTGGTTGGGGGGTCTGCGGCAGCGCTGCCGTCCGGGGCGCCTCCGCGGCCGGTGCGGACTTCGCGGACTTCTTCGCGGACTTCGCGCCCTTCGCCGGGGGTTCGGCCGCGGGCTGGTCGGTGTCCCACCCCAGCGCGGCTCGCGCCTGGGCCACGCTGATCGCTTCCATGGTGACGTCCTGCCGCATCTCCGCGCGGCTCCAGGCCCGTTCGGCCAGCTCCCACAGCGTGGTGAGGTGGGCGGGCTGTGCGCCGGTCGTCTCGGCGAGCGCGACCACGGCGCGCAGCGGTGGCAGCAGCCGCCCGTTGAGATAGCGCTCCCAGGACGTTTTGCTGTAGCCCGTGGCGTCCGCGACGGCGGCCACACTCAGTCCGCTGCGGTCCACGAGCCTGCGCAGCTGACCGGCGAACTCCCGCACCTGCGGATCCAGTTCCTCCGGAAGCGCCTTCCAGCGAGGCATTGCCTCCCCCTATCCCCACTCACGTGCCCGAGCGCGGCTCCCCCGGACCGCCCTCCTTGCTCCCCGTAGGGACGCCCCCGGCCAGGACGGCAATCCCCTTTCACAGGCGCACGGGAGCATTCGGGCATACGTCACCCCTCCGTGCGCCCGTGACCCCTGCAGTGTGGCATTTCCGTCGGAGTCCGGACGACTTCCGTACGTATCCTGACAACAACCGGCCAGGATGGTGTCAATATAAGCCCCGGTCAGGCACTATGCCGCGGAGCACTCCGTGGGCCCGCCCCCGCCGCACAGAGACGCCCGGTAGTGCACTTCGTCACAGCACGGCGGCGGCCCGCCTCCTCCCGAGGGGAGGGGCGGGCCGCCGTCATCGTCGTAGGGGCCGTGATCCGAAGGACAGGCCCTCGGGGGTGTCCTCCCCCCTAGCGCACCGTGAAGTGGACGATGTCGTCCAGGAACGGGATATGGATCCACGGCTTGGGCTGCACCATCAGCGACAGCATCGTGATCACGAAGCCGAGCAGACCGTACGTCGCCATGTCCGTGAAGCGGGAGCGGACGGCCAGCATCCCCACCGACGGCAGCGCCCACCGCAGCACCGCCCCGGCCAGCAGGGAGAGCCCGATCACCATCGTCCCGATACGGAACACGTCGAGCGCCACGAGCAGCAGCCCGACCGCGACCCCGCCCATGACGCTGAGCAGCGGCCACTGCCGGGCGGGCGCGGGGTAGCCGCCCGAGGCCGCGCGGCCACCGCCTTCCGGCCGGGCCGTGTCGCGGGTGAGCGTCGGAAAGCGGCGCGAGGAGCGCTGCGGCTCGGAGGCTCCATCCGAATGCGCTTCGGCACCCATGGCGGGCAGCCCCTTCCGGTGTCCGGATACGTCTGTCGAAGACAAGGGTCTCAGGTTCCGCCGCGGTCAGCCGGCCGCGCGCTCGGCGGCCTCGACGACGTTGACCAGCAGCTGGGCGCGGGTCATCGGGCCGACACCGCCCGGGTTGGGGGCGACCCAGCCGGCCACCTCGGCGACGCCCGGGTGCACATCGCCGACGATCTTGCCGGCCTCGTCACGGCTGACGCCGACGTCCAGGACGGCCGCGCCGGGCTTGACGTCCTCGGGCTTGATGATGTGCGGCACACCGGCCGCGGCGACGATGATGTCGGCCTGCTTGAGGTGCGCGGACAGATCACGGGTGCCGGTGTGGCACTGGGTCACCGTGGCGTTCTCGGACTTGCGGGTCAGCACCAGCGGCATCGGGCGGCCGATGGTGATGCCACGGCCGACGACCACCACATGGGCGCCCTTGATCTCGACCTCGTGGCGCCGCAGCAACTGGACGATGCCGTACGGGGTGCACGGCAGTGGGCCCTCGATGCCGAGCACCAGCCGGCCCAGGCTCATCGGGTGCAGCCCGTCGGCGTCCTTGGCCGGATCCATCAGCTCCAGGACGCGGTTGGCGTCGATGCCCTTGGGGAGCGGGAGTTGGACGATGTAGCCGGTGCAGGCGGGGTCCTCGTTCAGCTCCCGTACGACCGCCTCGATCTCTTCCTGGGTGGCGGTCTCCGGCAGCTCGCGCTGGATCGAGGCGATGCCGACCTGGGCGCAGTCGCGGTGCTTGCCGTTGACGTACCAGCGGCTGCCCGGGTCGTCGCCGACCAGGAGGGTGCCGAGGCCGGGCTGCACGCCCTTGGCCTTCAGCGCGGCCACGCGGGTGGCGAGCTCGGACTTGATAGCGGCTGCGGTGGCCTTGCCATCCAGAATCTGGGCAGTCATGCCCCCCATCCTCCCGGATGAGGGCGGCAACGTTCCAATCAGGGCATGCGGGGCCCCCGTGGCCGGAATTGATCATTGCACTTGCACAACAGTGAGCAACCTTGACTGGACAGAGTGAATGCGCAACTAGAACTATTGACGCGCAGTGCCGCAGGCTTCGTCGGGGGGTGGCCAGTGAAACCTGTTTTTCCTCCCAGTCATGCCGCGTCGTCCCCGACTGACACAACGGAGGAAAACAGCAGTGAGTTTTGGTGACCCGAACAACCCTTACGGCCAGCAGCCGCAGGCACCGCAGGGCCCGTACGGCCAGCAGCCCCCGGTCCCGCCCCAGGGCCAGCCCGGCTACGGCTACCCCCAGCAGGCACCGCAGCAGCAGCAGCCGTACGGCTACCCGCAGCAGCAGGCCGTCCCGCAGCAGCAGGGTTACGGCGGCTACCCGCAGCAGGCGGCCACCCCTTACGGCCAGCCGATGCCTGGCATGGGCATGCCCACCGGCTACGCGAGCTGGGGTGCCCGGGTGGGCGCTTACCTCATCGACTACCTGATCGCGGGACTGCTCCCCACGATCCTGTACATCGTCGGTATCGCCATGTCCGCCAGCGCGGCGACCTCGTCGATCCCGGACACCTCGGCATGTTCGCCCACTGACCAGCAGTGCTACACGGACGCGATCAACGCCGCCTCGGAGAGCAGCGGCTCGCCGGCCGGCGCCATCATCTGCACCGTGCTCGCCGCCCTGATCGGCCTCGGCGCCGGCATCTTCCTCCTCGTCAAGGAGGGCGCCACGGGCCAGACCCCGGGCAAGAAGGCGCTGAACATCCGTGTGGTCAAGGAGACCACCGGCCAGCCCATCGGCTTCGGTATGGCCTTCGTGCGCAAGCTGTGCCACGCCCTCGACGGCCCGCTGTGCGGTCTCGGCTTCTGGTGGCCGCTGTGGGACGAGAAGTCCCAGACGTTCGCGGACAAGATCGTCGGCACGGTGGTCGTCAAGACCCAGTAGGCCGGTCACGGGTCCGCCGGCAGAAGGCCGGCCCGCTGAGCACCACTCCCCGAAGGCCCCCTCGCAACAGCGCGATCGGGGCCTTCGCGGCTTTACGGACAGCGGGCCCCCGCCCCGCGGAGCACGACGGAAGCCGGTTGGCCTACCGTCCCTTACATCGCTGATATCCGCTCAAGACGCTTGAAGGACGCCGCTCGTGAGCTACCCCAACCAGAACCCTTACGGTCCACCGCCGGGTCAGCAGCCCCAGCAGCCCAACTACGGCTACCCCCAGCAGCCGCAACCGCCGTCACCGTACGGCCCTTACCCGGGCGGCGGCGGGATGCCCGGTATGCAGATGCAGTACCCGACGGTGATGCCCGGCGGGGTCAAGGCCGCCCGGGTGCTGCTGTTCGTGCTCTCCGGGCTGAACCTCATCGGCCTGGTCCTCGCGGTGATGGGGCTGGGCGGCGTCAGCAAGGCCTCGCACAACGCCTCGCCGTACGCCGCCGCCGACGACATCACGGCGATGAACGTCGGCAAGGGCCTGCTGATCGCGGTGATCGTGATCATCGTGATCTTCACGGCGGCCGCGATCACGCTGGCCGCGCAGTTCGCCAACGGCGGCCGCGGGGTCCGCACCGGCACCATCGTCTTCGGTGTCGCCAACATCATGCTGAGCCTGTTCACGTTCCCGATAGGCCTGGTGCACACGATCCTCGGCATCCTGGTGCTGGTCTTCGTCTCCAAGGACGAGGGCAACGCCTGGTTCAACCGGCCGCGTTACTGACCGCTGCACGTGCACACCCGCCGCAGGGCCCTCACCGCCATGAGCCGTGAGGGCCCTTGTCGTTCAGGTCCTGAAACGGCAACAGCGTGGCACAAAACAGCCCTAGTAGGCAGATTACGATCACTCTCTGCCGTTAGCCTTCCCCTGGTTTTCTCGGGGGAAGGGATTGCGCATGTTCAGCATCATCGTGGTACCCGCGTCGTGCGGCGCGGCCGGTGAGCAGATCCGGCTGGAGCCGGGCGAGACCCTGGAGTTCGGGCGTACGGGCGGCGAGCGGACCGCCGGACGCCGCCATCTGACCATCCCGCACAGCGGGGTCTCGCGCACGGCCGGGGAGATCGCGGCCACCGGGTCCTTCTGGGCGCTGACCAACCGGAGCAGCAAGCAGACCTATGTGGTGGAGAACCCCGAGGGCGCGGGTGAGCACATCAAGGTCGCACCGGGGCGGATCGGTGCGCCCGTCCCGTTCGAGTTCGCGCGCCTCGTCCTGCCCGCGGCCGGCGAGCTGCTCAGCTTCGACGTGTGGGCACCACGGCACGACTACCTCGATCCGGTCACCGACCCTGGCACGTACGTCAGCGGCGAGCCCACCACGCTCGCCTTCCCACTCGACCGCACCAAGCGCTACTTCCTGGTGCTGGCCGCGCTGTGCGAACCGCGGCTGCGCGGCGAGCCGCATGCGCCGCTGCCCACGGCCGACCAGGTCATCGACCGGCTGCGGCCCGTCTGGCCGGCCGCCGGGCGCGCCGCCGTCCAGTGGAACATCGACTATCTCGCGGTCAAGCTGCGCCTCAAGCAGCCGCCGGAGGCCGTCGACGGCGGCCCGCGGCTGAACGGCAAGAAGGAATCCCTGGTCTCGCTCGCGCTGCGGTTCGACCTCGTGCGGGAGGACGAACTGCACGTGCTGGAGGCCGGACCGGCGACGGCCGCGAGGCCCGCGCCGCGCGCGGCCGACGGGGAGTCCGCGCGATGACGAGCACACCCGGGAGGGCGGACGACCCCCGTGGGCCGCTCGTACCCGCCGGCTACCGCATCGGCCGGTGGGAGGTACGCGAACCGCTCGCCTCGGGCGCGTTCGGCAGCGTGTACGCGGCGCGGGCGGCGGAGGACGGCGAACCGGCCGAGGCCGCCCTGAAGTTCCTGTCCACCGGCACCCGCACCCCCCGCCAGCTCCACCATCTGCGCGACCTCGCCCAGCGCGAGCTCGCCCTGCACCGCAGCCTCCAGCACCCGCGGCTGATCAGAATGTACGAGGCACTGACCGTCGACGACCCGGACCGCCCCGAGCTCGACGGCGCCACCGTCCTCGTCCTCGAACGCGCCGAGAGTTCGTTGGCGGCGCTGCTGTCCCTCGTCGCACTCGTGGCGGCGGGCCCGCCGCCCGGAGCCGGTGCCCTGCTCGCCCAGATCTGTGAGGGGCTGGCCCAACTCCACGGCGCGGGCTGGGTCCACGGCGACCTCAAGCCCGGCAATGTCCTGCTGATGTCCACGGGCGCCGCCGTCGCCGGGGAGCCGCCCGACGTGGCGCACGACGCCGTCCGGCTCGCCGACTTCAACCTCGCCGCCGAGATGGAGGGCACCCACGCCTACTCCCCCGCCTTCTCCACGCCCGACTACACCCCGCCCGAACTCCTGTGGGCCGAGGTCGGCGAGCGCGGCCAGCTCATCCGCCCCAGCGCCGACGTCTGGGCCTTCGGAATCCTCGCCCACCTCGTCCTGACCGGCACCTTTCCGTTTCCCGGCGGCACGCCCTCGGTCCGCCGGGAGGCCGTGCTGCGCTATGCACAGGGCAGGGAAGGGCTGCGGCTGTCGCCCCAACTCCCCGATCCCTGGCGGGAGATCATCCGCGACTGTCTGGCCCGTACGCACGAGGAGCGCGCCGCACACGACGCGCGCTCGCTGGTACGCCGCACCGAAGCGGCCGCGGGCACCGGGCCCGCGACCCGGACGGCGCGCACCCGGCGGCGCCGCTTACGGCGGGCGGCGGCCGCGGCCGGCGGCGCCCTGGCGCTGATCGCCGCGTCCGCCGCCGTCACCGCGGCGGTGCTGGGCCCCACTCTCGGCACCGGCGCCCGGAGCCAGGCGCCCACCGGCTACGACCGCTGTGCGAAGGGTTACGCCTGCTTCTTCACCGAACCGGCCGGAGGAGGCGATATGTGCAGCTGGTTCGGTCTCGACGAGGACTGGCGGACCGGGACCATCTCCTGCCCCTGGAGCGGCACCAGGGCCCCGCGCTCGGTGTTCAACAACGGCACCGACGGCAGGTTCACGGCCGTCTCGTACTACCGCGGCGACGACTACCGGGGCCAGGAGGGCTGCATCAGCCGGCTCTCCCGCGGGGACCTGCCCACCGGCCAGGCGAAGGTGCGCTCCCACCGGTGGGTCAAGCGCTGCTGACGCACCCTGAGACTTCCGAGGTACCCGGGTGCGGCGCGGGCCGGGAGGGTGGGGACATGCCATCACGGGGGTGGCAGACAACGGAGGGAACCACAGTCATGATCCGCAAGATCGCAATGATGGGGGCGACCGCGGTGGTCGCACTCGGCACTCTCGCCACGGTGCCGGCCGCGGCGGCAGCACCGTCCGGCACGGAGACCGTCGCCGCAAAGCCCTGCCACAAGGGCAACATCTGCTTCTACACCGGCAGGAACTTCACCGGCGACCGGTGCTCCCGTGCCGACAACTTCCCGCACTGGGGGTCGCGGCGCTGCAACACCCAGAGGTTCCGCTCGTACATCAACAACGGCAAGGCGGGCTACCACGACGACGTGCGGGCCTACACCAAGTTCAACTACAGGGGCGGGCACTTCAACCTGCGCAACGGGGCCAAGGGCAACTTCCGCGCCCCGACGCCCATCCGCTCCGTGAAGTGGCTCAACTTCTGAGCCGCACCACACCGCTGAGGCGCCTGTCCCGGACGACCGGGGCAGGCGCCTCACCGTTTGACGCGATCACACCGCTACGCGGTCAGCCGACCAGCGTTCACGTGATCAGTGGAAGAAGTGGCGGGTGCCCGTGAAGTACATCGTCACGCCCGCCTTCTTCGCGGCCTCGACGACCAGCTCGTCACGGACCGAACCGCCGGGCTGGACCACGGCCTTGATGCCGGCGGCCGTCAGGATCTCCAGGCCGTCCGGGAACGGGAAGAACGCGTCCGAGGCGGCGTACGCACCCTGCGCGCGCTCCTCGCCCGCCCGCTCGACCGCGAGCTTCGCGGAGTCGACGCGGTTGACCTGGCCCATGCCGACGCCGACCGAGGCACCGTCCTTGGCGAGCAGGATCGCGTTGGACTTGACCGCGCGGCAGGCCTTCCAGGCGAAGGCCAGCTCGGCGAGCTCGGTGGCGGACAGCGCCTGGCCGGTGGCCAGCGTCCAGTTGGCCGGGTCGTCGCCCTCGGCCTGGAGCCGGTCGGTGACCTGCAGCAGCGCGCCGCCGTCAACGGGCTTGACCTCTACGGGGTTCGACGGCGCTTCGGGGCAGCGCAGCACGCGGATGTTCTTCTTGCGGGCGAGGATCTCGACCGCGCCGTCCTCGTAGCCGGGGGCCACGATGACCTCGGTGAAGATGTCGGCGACCTGCTCGGCCATCGCCACGGAGACCGGGCGGTTGACGGCGATGACGCCGCCGAAGGCGGAGAGCGGGTCACAGGCGTGCGCCTTGCGGTGCGCCTCGGCGACATCCGCGGCGACCGCGATACCGCAGGGGTTGGCGTGCTTGATGATCGCGACACAGGGCTCGGTGTGGTCGTACGCGGCCCGGCGCGCGGCGTCGGTGTCCGTGTAGTTGTTGTACGACATCTCCTTGCCGTGCAGCTGCTCGGCCTCCGCGAGCCCGCCGCTGCCGTCCACGTACAGCGCGGCGCCCTGGTGCGGGTTCTCGCCGTAACGCAGGACGTTCTTGCGGGAGTAGGTGGCGCCGAGGAACTCGGGGAACGGCGCGTCATCCGCATAGCCGTCCACGAACCAGGAGGCGACGGCCACGTCGTACGCCGCGGTGTGCTGGAAGGCCTCCGCGGCCAGCCGCTTGCGCTCGGCCAGTCCGAAGCCGCCGTCGGCGACGGCCTTGAGGACGTCCCCGTAACGGGCGGGGTTGACGACGATGGCGACCGACGGGTGGTTCTTGGCGGCGGCGCGGACCATCGAGGGGCCGCCGATGTCGATCTGCTCCACACACTCGTCGGGGGTGGCGCCGGAGGCGACGGTCTCCCGGAACGGGTAGAGGTTGACGATCACCAGGTCGAAGGGCTCGACCCCGAGGTCGGACAGCTGCTGCCGGTGGTCCTCCAGGCGGAGGTCGGCCAGGATGCCGGCGTGCACCTTCGGGTGCAGGGTCTTGACCCGGCCGTCGAGGCACTCGGGGAAACCCGTCAGCTCCTCGACCTTGGTGACCGGCACCCCGGCGGCGGCGATCTTCGCGGCCGTCGATCCGGTGGAGACGAGCTGGACGCCCGCCGCGTGCAGACCCTGTGCCAGCTCCTCCAGCCCGGACTTGTCGTAGACGCTGACCAGCGCGCGGCGGATGGGCCGCTTCGTACCTTCGGTGGCGGTCACGAGATACGTACCTTTCGTCCCTCAATGCGGTAGCCGTGCCGGGCCAGATGCCCCACGACCTCGACGAGCAGCGATCGCTCGACTTCCTTGATGCGCTCATGCAGCGCGGATTCGTCGTCCTCGTCCCGGACCTCGACCACGCCCTGGGCGATGATCGGTCCGGTGTCGACACCGTCGTCGACGAAGTGGACGGTGCATCCGGTGACCTTCGCGCCGTACGCGAGCGCATCGCGCACGCCATGGGCACCGGGAAAGCTCGGCAGCAGCGCCGGGTGGGTGTTGACGGTGCGGCCGCCGAAGCGGGCGAGGAACTCCTTGCCCAGGATCTTCATGAAGCCGGCCGAGACCACCAGATCGGGCTCGTACGCGGCGGTCGCCTCGGTGAGCGCCGCGTCCCAGTCCGCACGGCTGTCGTAGTCCTTGACCCGGCAGATGAACGTCGGGAGCCCCGCGGACGCGGCGCGCTCCAGGCCCGCGATGGCGCCCCGGTCGGCGCCGACGGCCACGATCTCGGCCCCGTACGCCTCCGGGCCCTGCGCGGCGATGGCGTCCAGCAGCGCCTGCAGGTTCGTCCCGGAACCGGAGACGAGGGCGACGATGCGGGCGGGGCGAACAGGCTGGGCGGGGGGTGGGGAGGAAGCCACGGCGGGGCTCTTTTCCGATCTCGCGTGCTTTGTGTGGTCGTACAAGACTGCGGGTACCGCAGATCCGGGGAACCCTACGAAGGCGCCGACCGTCAGCAACGATACCGGCACACCGCGCGGCCCCCACGGGACGGGGGCGGGCACGGGAGGTAGCGTCAGGCGTAAGACTGCATGCAGTTCGTGGTAACCGCGCGCCGGCCGCTGAGGTCCGCGCGCGGACGAGACAAGGGGAAGACGCACTCCAGATGACGGACCGACGCCGCCGCGCGGCCCTCCTGCTCCCTCTGCCCGCCACCGCCCCCGGGGTGGTGCTGCTGCCGCGGGAGCGCAAGTCGTCGTCCTCGTCGCCGGAGCCCAGCACCCCGGATACCCCGGGCACCGAGCAGGACAACCCCTTCGCACCGCCACCGGCCGGCACCCCCGACCAGGCATGGCGACCGCGCCACCCCGCACCGCACCGGTCCGGCCAGGACCGCGACGGCGACGGCGACGAGGAGCAGCCGCAGGACGAGCAGACGCCCAGCTGGGGCAACCAGTGGAGTCCCCGGCAGCCGGGCCGGCAGAGCGGCGGCTTCGGCAACCGGCCCGGCGGCCGCAACGGCCAGCAGGGCGGACCCGGTGGTTCCGGCGGCCCCGGCGGACCCGGCGGGCTGCGCTGGGACCCCACCGACCCGGCGCAGCGCCGGGCGCGCTATGCGCTGCTCGCCGGCATGTGGTCGTTCTTCTTCGTGCTGTTCAGCCTGCCGGAGGTCGCCCTGCTGCTGAGTGCGCTGGCGATCTACTGGGGCATCAGCTCGCTGCGGGCCAAGCCGGCCCCCGCGAAGGCCTCCGCCGCGGCGACCACCGCCGCCATGGATGGCCGCCCCGCGCCCAGCGCCCAGCCCGACCGGGGAGACCGGCCCGGCGGCGCCCCGTCCGCGCCCGGCTCCACCCGGCCGCAGGTCACCTCCGCGATCGCGGGGCTGGTGACCGCTTCGCTGGCACTGATGATGGTGGCCGCGACCTTCACTGTGCAGATCGTCTACCGCGACTACTTCACCTGCGTGAACGACGCCCTGACGCAGTCGGCCGGCAAGTCCTGCGAGAACCTGCTCCCCAAGGAGCTGCGGCCGCTGCTGAGCACGCGGGAGTAGGGGGCGGCGCTCCGCGGGGCAGCGCTACGCGGGGCGGGCCGAGCTGGGCCGTCAGGCGTCTGCGGCTGCGTCGTGGCCGGTCGCGCCGTTCCCCGCGCCCCCACCGGGCGCCACCGCACCGCACCGGGCGGCGGCGAGACCGCTCAGCGCCTCCGCACCGTCGCTGTCTTTCTTGAGGCCGGCGCCCTTCTTGAGGCCGCCTTTCTTGAGGCCGTCGCCGTCCTCCGGGGCGCTGGTCTGCGCGGCACCGCTTTGCGGGGCGCCGCTCTCCGTGACGCCGTCGCCCGTCGTGCTGTCGCCCGTCGCGCCGTCCGCCGCATCGCCGCCCCCGCCCTTCGTGGCCCCCGTCTCGGGCCCGGCCGCCTCGGGCCCGGCCGTCTCGTGCCCGGCCGCCTCGTGCCCGGCCGCCTCGGTCTCCCCTCGTGGGGTGCGCAGCCACCAGAACCGGAGCGCGACCGCGACCGGGATGCCGGTCAGGGCGGTCCAGGCCACGGTCGCCAGGCCCGTACACCACCAGCTCGGGCCGAAGGCGGCGAGGGCGCCGGTGCCCAGGGCGCCGCCGGCGAGGCCCGCGAGTGCGGCCATGAGCACGCCGCAGACGCCGGCCCCCAGGGCCGCCACACATGCCGTCGGCCACCAGGACCAGGGCGCGCCCGGGGAGCCCGGCGCGGTCGCGGAACGGGCCACCTGACGGGCGAGCAGCACCCCCGCCGCCACGGGGACGACGGCCACCGCCCAGGTCAGCGGGCTTCCCTGACCGGCGTCCGGCAGGCCGCTGAGCAGCGGCAGCTGTGGCAGCGCGGGGTGCGCCGAGGTTCCCAGCGGGGCGACCGTGCTGCCCGCGCCCACCGTGAAACCCGGCCCCAGGCCGTAGGCGGCGCCCCAGACCGCCGCGTTCGGGAGCAGGGCGAGGCAGAGCAGCAGCACCGTGGCGCGGCCCGCCCAGTCGGGTGCCAGCTGGAGGAGGTCGTGGTGCACCCGGCCGGCGTGCAGGCCGAGCGAGAGCAGGGTGAGCAGTCCGCCGGCGGCGAGCAGTGCGCCGAGGGCGGCGCCGGCGGCCCGGCAGACGGTCCCCCGGCGGGCGGCGGCGACCGGGGAGCCGCCGAGGAAGGCCCGCAGCCGGCGCGGCGCCCTGGACCTGGCTTGCAGGACCTTGGCGGGCAGCAGCTCGGTGGCGGGGTGACGGAGGAGACGCCAGGCCGTGCCGGCGAGGGTGGCGGCCGTGGTGGCCGGTACGCACAGCAGCACGCTGAGCGGCTCGGCCTGCAGGCGTCCGTCGGAGGCGTAGAGCGAGGCGGCGGCCACGATCAGCAGATAGCCGGTGAGCAGCGCGCCCAGCAGGGTGCGCGGGGCGACCGTCCGGGCGGGGTCCGCGGCGCGGCCGGTGGCCGGGACCGGGCCGGGCGGACCGTCGACCGAGGTGGCCAGGGCGTGGCGGGCGGCCCGGTGGAGCAGCCAGACCGGGAGGACGGCGAGCAGCAGCGGGGTCACGGCGACCGGGGCGCCGGAGTGGGCGGTGGTGCGTACGAGGTCGCCGCCGTGCGCCAGCAGCCACAGGTCGGCGGCGAGATGCAGGGCCCGGGAGGGGCCGCTGTCGGGGTAGGGGGAGGCGACCCAGAGCAGGAGCACGGCGACCGTCAGCGCGCCGAGGCCGAGACCGGCGGCCGTCACACCGCCGAGGAAGGCCGCGCCGATCGCGGAGGAGCGCTGTGCGGCGGTCCGGCCGTGCGAGGACAACGTAGGGCCACGCTCGATCAACTGGCTCACGCCGCCATGCTGCCAACAAGACACCTTTCCGCCATGTACTGGCGAAATGCCCGACGTGTCGCGCTGCGCCGGTTGTGCGGGTTTTCCACACTGCTCTGTATGACCCAGCGCGAGCAGGCCGCCACCGCCTTCGACGATCTCCACACCCGGCACGCGGCGGCGCTGATGCAGCAGGCCTATCTGCTCACCGGGCGGCCGTGGCTCGCCCGGCGGGCCGTGGAGCGGGGGTTCGGGCTGGCCTGGCAGCGCTGGCCGGAGGTCGCGGTGGATCCGGATCCGGCGGGGTGGGTGCGGGCGGCGGTGTACGAGTACGCGCTGACGCCGTGGCACCAGCTGTGTCCCGGGCTGCGCACCGCCCGCGGACCGCGGAAGCCGTCGAAGGCCGCCGAGCCGTCGGACGGCGCGCTGCCGGCGGCCCTGCTGAGCCTGCCCGCCCCGTACCGCCGGGTGCTGCTGCTGCACGACGGGGTCGGGCTCGGGCCGGCCGCGACCGCGGCCGAGATCGAGGCGAGCACCCCGGCCACGGCGGGGCGGCTGGCGCATGCGCGCGAGCGGATCGCCGCGCTGCTGCCGGAGCTGGGGCTCGACGGGCACCCGCCGGAGCGGCAGGGCGAGATCCTGCGGGACCGGCTCTCCGGGCCGCTGTCCGCGGTGGAGGTGACGCCGCGCGCGGCGGAGCACGTACGGAGCGGCAGCGAGCGCAGCGCCCGGCGGACCACCCGGGCGGCCTTCGGGGGGACCGGGCTGTTCGCGCTGGTGACGCTGGTGATGATGGCCCTCGCCCCGGACCACTCGACGCCGCCGCCGAAGCGGCCCCTGGCGACCGCGCCGCACACCCGGGCCTCACCGGCCCGGCACCATGGCGCGGCCACCCGGGAGCAGCGGAACGCGGCACGGGAGCGCAGAAGCGCGGCGCGGGAGCAGGGGAACGCGGCCGTACGGAAGCGGCTCAGGGAGGCCCGTCTGGCCCCCGAGCTCCGCTGAGGCGTGCGGCACGCGGGCGCGCCCCGCCCGGAACGACCGCGGGCCCGCACCCCGGAGGGTGCGGGCCCGCGTCCGGTGCAGTGCGCCGCAGGACGGGTCCGGCGGTGCCGGTCGCGCAATCAGCCGCCGAGGATCTCGCGGGCCAGCCGCGCGGTCTCCGACGGGGTCTTGCCGACCTTGACGCCGGCGGCCTCCAGGGCCTCCTTCTTCGCCTGGGCGGTGCCGGAGGAGCCGGAGACGATGGCGCCGGCGTGGCCCATGGTCTTGCCCTCGGGCGCGGTGAAGCCCGCGACGTAGCCAACGACCGGCTTGGAGACGTTGGCCTTGATGAAGTCGGCCGCACGCTCCTCGGCGTCGCCGCCGATCTCACCGATCATCACGATCAGGTCGGTGTCGGGGTCGGCCTCGAACGCCTCCAGGGCGTCGATGTGCGTGGTGCCGATGACCGGGTCGCCACCGATGCCGACGGCCGAGGAGAAGCCGATGTCACGGAGCTCGTACATCATCTGGTAGGTCAGCGTGCCGGACTTCGACACCAGACCGATGCGGCCGGGCTTGGTGATGTCGCCCGGGATGATGCCGGCGTTGGACTGGCCGGGGGTGATCAGGCCGGGGCAGTTCGGGCCGATGATCCGGGTCTTGTTGCCCTTGGCCTTCGCGTACGCCCAGAAGGCGGCGGAGTCGTGGACCGCGATGCCCTCGGTGATCACGACGGCGAGCGGGATCTCGGCGTCGATCGCCTCGACGACGGCGGCCTTGGCGAAAGCCGGCGGCACGAAGAGCACGGACACGTCGGCGCCGGTCTTCTCCATCGCCTCGGCGACGGAGCCGAAGACGGGTACCTCGGTGCCCTCGAAGTCGACGCTCGTGCCGGCCTTGCGCGGGTTCACACCGCCGACGATGTTGGTGCCGTCACCGAGCATCAGCTTGGTGTGCTTCATGCCAGTGGCACCGGTCATGCCCTGGACGATGACCTTGCTTTCCTTGGTCAGGAAGATAGCCATGGTTGTTGTGTCCTCGTCCTTTACTTAGCAGCCAGCTCGGCGGCCTTGTCGGCCGCGCCGTCCATGGTGTCCACACGCTGCACCAGCGGGTGGTTGGCCTTCGACAGGATCTCGCGACCGAGCTCCGCGTTGTTGCCGTCGAGGCGCACGACCAGGGGCTTGTTGACGTCCTCGCCCTTGGACTTGAGCAGCTCAAGGGCCTGGACGATGCCGTTGGCGACCTCGTCACAGGCGGTGATGCCACCGAAGACGTTGACGAACACGGACTTGACGTCCGGGTCGCCGAGGATGATCTCCAGGCCGTTCGCCATGACCTCGGCGGAGGCGCCGCCACCGATGTCGAGGAAGTTGGCGGGCTTGACGTTGTCGTGCTTCTCGCCGGCGTAGGCGACGACGTCCAGGGTGCTCATGACGAGACCCGCACCGTTGCCGATGATGCCGACCTGGCCGTCGAGCTTGACGTAGTTCAGACCCTTGGCCTTGGCCGCAGCCTCAAGCGGGTTGGCTGCGTCCTTGTCCTCCAGCGCCTCGTGCTCCGGCTGGCGGAACTCGGCGTTGGCGTCCAGGGAGACCTTGCCGTCGAGGGCGATGACCTCGCCGCCGGCGACCTTGGCCAGGGGGTTGACCTCGACGAGGAGCGCGTCCTCGTCGATGAAGGTCTTCCACAGCGTCACCAGCACGTCGGCGACCTTGTCGGCCACCTCGGCCGGGAACTTCGCCTGGGCGACGATCTCCTGGGCCTTCTCCTTGGTGACACCCTCGTTGGCGTCGACCGGGACCTTGGCGAGCTCGTCGGGGCGGGTGGCCGCGACTTCCTCGATGTCCATGCCGCCGGCCACGGAGGCCATGGCCAGGAAGGTGCGGTTGGTGCGGTCGAGGAGGTACGAGACGTAGTACTCCTCGACGATCTCCGGCGCGGTCTCGGCGATCATCACCTTGTGGACCGTGTGGCCCTTGATGTCCATGCCGAGGATGTCCGTCGCTCGGGCGACGGCCTCATCCGGGGTGCCGGCCAGCTTGACGCCGCCGGCCTTGCCACGGCCGCCGACCTTCACCTGGGCCTTGACGACAGACTTGCCGCCCAGCCGCTCGGTCGCCTCGCGGGCCGCCTCAGGCGTGTCGATGACTTCACCGGCCAGCACCGGTACACCGTGCTTGGCGAAGAGGTCCCTCGCCTGGTACTCGAACAGGTCCACGCGCGTCCGTCCCTTGTCTTCTCAGAATCGCCGTAGTGATCGCGGTTCGTTGTCTGCGATGGGCGTGCCGCGAAGGGCAACGTGACGGCGCTGTCACAGGGGAGGCGTACACGGTGACCGGATACGCGGCATGTCCGTCCCGCAGGTTATCGCCGCAGGACCTGAGGCCCTAAATCGCAGATCACACTCCAGCGGTGATTACCATCACAGATCTTTTGGCCAAGTTACGCCTCCCTGAGATTTCCGCATGTTGTCGGGTGGTTTTCCTCCGTCCCGAGGGCTTATGTGGCGGGAGGCACCCCCGGGCCCCGTCCGGGGGCCGACCCCGTTGTCACTCGCCGTGCACTCCGGCGTCGCGCAAGGTTCGCGATCCCCTCCCGGTACGCCCCCGTGCGCCCCGTCTCAGGTGATTTCGGTTCCGGTGACACGGGAATCCGTTTGGGAAGAAGCTGCGACTCCCGCGCACAGGACCTCCGCAGGCGCTGTCCGGAAAGGCCTCTTGACCCTTCAACTCCCGTCTGCGGACACTGTGTTGAGCAGTTGAGCACTTACGCATACTTACGCATCAGGAGTCACAAGCTTCGGGCTTGGTCCCGTGCAGGTCGGTCGGCAGATCGCTTTGCACCGGGTGCAGACGGGGGAACTTGATGAGTAGTGGGGGGATGTGCGGCCGCGGGCAGGGGCGGCCGCGAGGCCTCCCGCATCCGCTCTCCCTCCCCCTTTCTCGATTTCTTGGTGTCCTCACACTCGGTGCCCGAAGGGATTGGAGGGGGAATGCCGACACATACGACCTATCCCGGCGTTTATGTCGAAGAGCTTCCCAGCAGCATCCGCAGCATCACCACCGTCACCACATCCGTGACCGCTTTCGTCGGCCACACCCGGCGCGGACCGCTCAACCAGCCGGTGCAGATCACCAGCTTCGCCGACTTCGAGCGCCGCTTCGGCGGTCTGACCTCGCAGAGCCCGGTCGCGTACGCCGTCCACCAGTTCTTCGGCAACGGCGGCACCGTCGCCGTGATCGTCCGGGTCACCAAGGCCGACAGCGGCAAGGAGGCCCAGGTCACCCTGGAGTCCACCGAGGGGCACAGTCAGTGCCCCGTACTGGAGGTGCACGCCAAGGAGCCGGGCGTCTGGGGCTCCGGCCTGCGGGTGGCCGTCGACCACGACACCCCCGCCGAGGGCGCTTCGGGCCACCCCTCCCCCTGCGAGACCTTCAACCTCCAGGTCCTGGACGCCCACGGCACCGCCCGAGAGTCCTTCGCCGGCCTGTCCATGGACGCCGGCCACGGCCACTTCGCCGAGACGGTGATCAACGCGGGCTCCTCGCTGATCCGCGTCCGGGTCGTCGGCGAGGGCCGCCCGGACCCCTCCGGCACCGTCTCCAAGGCCTTCCACCGCGAACTCCCCGATCTGAAAGTCGAGTTGACGGTGAAGATCGGCGAGGTGGAGCGGGAGTTCACCCTCTACGACCCGGACTGCGACGGGGAGCCGCCGTGCACGGTCGCCGAGCTGGCGCTGCTGCTGGAGCACAAGCTGCGCGCCCTGCCGGACGCCCCGGGCAAGCACGCCTTCGCGGGCGCCGAGGTCACCGCGTTCGGCCGCCGTATCCAGGTCGTGGCCGGGTCCACCGACCCCTGCGACGTGGTGCGGTTCGTCGGCGAATGCGCCAATGACCTGGGCCTGGAGGCCTCCGTCAACCCGCCGGTCTTCCCGCTGTGCGGCGGCGAGGACGGCGAGCCGCCCGGACCGCGGGACCTGATCGGCAGCGAGGCCCGCAAGAGCGGTCTGCAGGCGCTGCGCGAGGTCCCGGACGTCAATCTGCTGGCGCTGCCCGAGCTGGCCTCGTACGAGTCCGCCGAGGACATGATCACGGTGCTGTCGGCGGCCGGGCGGCTGTGCCGGGAGCGGCGGATCTTCCTGCTCGTCGACGCCCCCGCGGCCTGGAGCGGTGTGGACGCCGCCCGCGCCGGTATCGCCGCCTTCACCCCCGTCCGCAGCAACCACTCCGGCCTGTACTTCCCGCACCTCCAGCTCACCGACCCGCTCACCGGGCGGCTGCGCTCCTTCCCGCCGTCCGGCGCCGTCGCGGGTGTCATCGCCCGTACGGACAGCGAGCGCGGCGTCTGGAAGGCACCGGCCGGCACCGAGGCCCGGCTGGCCGGCGTCCACTCCCTGTCGGTCAGGCTGACGGACCGGGAGAACGGCCTGCTCAACCCGCTCGGGGTGAACTGTCTGCGCACCCTCCCGATGGTCGGCCCGGTGATCTGGGGCGCCCGCACCCTCGAAGGCGCGGACGCGCTGGACAGCGAGTGGAAGTACGTGCCCGTACGGCGCCTCGCCCTGCATGTGGAGGAGAGCCTGCTGCGCGGTCTGCAGTGGGTGGTCTTCGAGCCCAACACCGAGCAGCTGTGGCAGCAGATCCGGCTCAACGCCTCGGCGTATCTGCACTCGCTCTTCGAGAAGGGCGCGTTCAAGGGCAGCACCCCGCGCCAGGCGTACTTCGTCAAGTGCGACAAGGACACCACGACCGAAGCGGACATCGACCGCGGCATCGTCAACGTCGTCGTCGGCATCGCGCCGGTCAAGCCCGCGGAGTTCGTGATCGTCAAGATCCAGCAGATGGCCGGCCAGTTCGACGTCTGACCACCCGCAGGCACCGGACGTGACCGCAGAGGACGTGAAGGAATCCGATGGCTGAGTTTCAGATCAACGCCCATCGCTTCGACCCGTACAAGAACTTCAAGTTCCTGGTCCTGTGGGACGGTCGTACGGTCGCGGGCATCAGCAAGATCAGCCCGCTGAAGCGCACCACCGAGGTCGTCAAGCACCGGCACGGCGGCGACCCCAGCTCCCCGCGCAAGTCCCCGGGCCGCTCCGAGTTCGAGGGCATCACCCTGGAGCGCGGTGTCACCCACGACCCGGAGTTCGACCGCTGGGCCAACAAGGTCTGGCAGGTCGGCGCGGGCCTCGGCGCCGAGGTCTCGCTGGCCGACTTCCGCAAGGACCTGGTGATCCAGGTCCTCAACGAGGCCGGTCAGGTCGCCGTCTCGCACAAGATCTACCGCTCCTGGCCGAGCGAGTACCAGGTCCTGGGCGAGATGGACGCCAACGCCAACGCCGTCGCCATCCAGAGCCTGAAGCTGGAGTGCGAGGGCTGGGAGCGGGACTACGAGGTACCGGAGCCGACCGAGCCGTCGTTCACCCATCCGGCCTGACCCGGCCCGTACGGCACATCGCGTACACAGCACCCGGCTGGTACGCCACGGCACCTGCACCGGACGAGGTGAGGAATGACGGTCACCGGGCCCGCGGAACTGCTGGCCACCTGGGAGGCCGGGCTGGCTCAGCAGGGCGGCGACCGGGCCCTGCTGCTGCACCGGGCGGCCCGCCCCGGGGCCGGCGCCGGCGCACTGCTGTCGGTGCCGCCCGGGGAGCGGGCTGCCGATCTGTTCGCGCTGCGCCGGGCGCTGTTCGGCGAGCGGATGCAGATCACGCTCGACTGCGCCGACCCGGACTGCGCGGCGGCGATGGAGTTCGAGCTCGACGCGGCCGGGCTGGGCGCCCGGCCCCGGGTGCCCGAGGACGGTCTGCGGGTGGCGGAGGGCGAGTGGACGGTCGTGTTCCGGTTGCCGTCGGTCGCCGATCTCACCGCGGTGGCGTCCCTGGCGGCCGGTGCGGAGGAGGCCCGGCGGCTGCTGGGCGCCCGCTGTGCCCGTACGGCGCGGCGGGACGGGCGGCCGGCCACGGACGAGGAGCTGTCGGCGCTGCCCGAGGCGGTGCTCAAGCGGTTCGCCGAGGCGGCCGAGCGGGCGGACCCGGCCGCCGAGGTGGTGCTGAACATCGCCTGTCCGGAGTGCGGCGCCGCCACCCCGGCGGAGCTGGACATCGCCGCCTACCTGTGGACCGAACTCGACGTCTGGGCCCGCGATGTGCTCCTGGACGTCCACCTGCTCGCCTCGGCCTACGGCTGGAGCGAGCCCCAGATCCTGGCGCTGAGTCCGCTGCGCCGCCGTTACTACCTGGAGCTGTGCGCAGATGCCTGACTACTTCGACCGGCTGCTGGCGCGGTACGCACCGTCGCCCGGGGGCGCCTTTCCCGACAGCGGCCGTACGGACCGGGCCGGGCGCACCCTCGTACAGCCCCGGCTGCCGGGGCCGTTCGAGCGGATCGAGGCGCTGTCCGGCCCCTCCGCCGAACCGGACGGGCCGGCGCCGCACGCTCCGCAGGCGCCCCGGTCCGCGCGGTCCGAGGAGGGGCGGATCCGGTACGAGCGGGAGATCAGGACCACCGAGCGGCAGACCGTCCTGCGCACCGAGGCCCCTCGGCAGGACGAGGCCCCGGGCCCCGCCGAGCGTCAACTGCACCCGACAGAGGGGCTGTTACGCCCCACAGTGGACCCGGGGCCGCGGCCCGGCCCGCCCGGCGCCGTCCGTCCCCAGGGGACGGCGGGGACGCGGACGGGCGACGACCGGGCCGCACGTCCGACGGCGTCCACGCTCGTCCTGCCGGGCTTCGACACCGCTCCCGTCGCCCCGGTCACACCGCTGCGGCCGCGCACCGACGAACCGCCGACGGCCCGTCCCGCCGCCCGGACCGCGGCCACCGGGCGGCGCGGGCAGCGGGCCGCCGAGCGGGTGGTGCACGTACAGATCGGCCGGCTTGAGGTGAACGCGGCCGGTCCGCAGCGGCCCGCAGCGGACCGGCCGGCGCGTACGGAGCGCCGCGAGCCCACGCTGAGCCTCGCGGACTATCTGGCGCGCGGGGAGAGGACGCACTGACGGTGACGCACCACACGACCCGGCCGGGGCCGCACCCACAGGGAAGGGCTTCATGAGCAACGCACTCGCCGTCGCGACGGTCACCCAGGCCCTTGCGCTGCTGATCGAGCACCACCTGCACCCCGAGATCGATATGGCCGTCTCGGTGGAGACCCGTAAGCCGCCGTCCGATCCGCCGACGGAGCCGACGATCACGGTCTTCCTCTACCAGGTCAGCCACAACCCTTCGATGCGCAACAGCGACCTGGTCACCCGCGCCTCCGACGGGACACTGCTGAAGCGGCCCGCCGCCGCCCTCGATCTGCACTTCCTGATCAGTGCGTACGGCGAGGAGACCGAGCTGGTCGGGCAGCGGCTGATCGGCAGCGTGGTGCGCACCCTGCACGAAATCCCGGTACTGCCCCAGGAGTTGATCGAGGAAGCGGCGCGGCGTCCCTATCTGGCGGGCAGCGATCTCGCCGAGTCCCCGCAGAAGGTGCGCTTCACACCGCTCCAGCTGGACGTCGACGAGACCTCGAAGCTCTGGGGGATGCTGCACCACACGCCGTATGCGTTGTCCGTGGTGTACCAGGCCTCGCTGGTGCTGCTCGACGGGCATCAGAAGCCGGTCCCGGCGAAGCCGGTGCAGAAGCCGGACGTCAGGGTGCTGCCGTTCGGGGCGCCGGGGGCCCCGGAGCCGGGCGGGGTGGCGGGTGGTGGGGGTGCGACGCCTCCCCCCGGGGCGGCGCCGGCGCCGGCGGAGACCGCCGGGGGCCGGCCCGCCGCCGCCAAGAGGGCCACCGTCGCCAAGGCCGCGTCCGGCGGTGGTGCGCGGGCCGCGAAGAAGGCGGCGGGCGACCCGCCGGCCGCGCGTCGCGGCAGCAAGTCGGGCGGCCCGTCCGCCGGTTCACGTACCCGCAAGGCGACCGGCGGCGGTGCGCGGGACGGCGGCCGGGACGGCACGGGCCGCACCGATGAGGCGCGCCGCACGGACGACCCGGGGCATCCGGACGACGGCACGGAGAGCTGAGGCGCGGTGCGCGGAGCGGGGGCGGAGAAGGACATGGGCGGCGACGGCAGCAGCGGGCGGCCGGGCACGGTGTGGTCCGCCGACGCGGACGGCAGCGCGCTGGCCGCGGCGGTCGGGTCCGTGCTGGCACGCCTGGACGCCCATGCGGCACGCGCCCGTACAACGGTCCGCGGGAGCGCGGCGGGCGACGGCGGTGCGGCGGGTCCGCCCGGCGCCGCTCCGGCGCCCCCTCCCCAGGAGGACGGCGCCCGCTCCCCCGGCCGCGCGCTCCCCGCCCTCGACGCACTGGCCGCCTGCTTCGGCCTCAGCCCGTTCGAGCGGGAGGTCGTCCTGCTCGCCGCCGCGGCCGAACTCGACCCGACGACCGGCGCCCGCTGCGCCGCCGCGAGCAGCGACCCGGGCCATGCGTATCCGACGTTCTCGTTGGCGCTGGCCGCCCTCGGCGCTCCCCATTGGAGTGCACTGACGCCGGTCGCCCCCCTGCGCCGCTGGCGCCTGGTCGAGCTGGACGACGAGACCCGGCTGACCATGTCCCGCCTGCGCCTCGATGAACGCATCCTGCACTTCCTCGTCGGCTCGCCGTACCTGGATGCCAGGCTGCACGGGCTGCTGCGCCGTACGACGGCGCCCGCCACCTTGCCGGCCTCCTACGACGCGGCGGCGGACCGGGTGGCCGCCGGCTGGGCGGACGCGGGCCCCGACGCCCCGCTCCGCGTCGAACTGGTCGGCGGCGATCTGCGCACCCGCGCCGACATCGCCGCAACTGCCGCCCGCCGCACGGGCCTCGGCCTGTACTCCATGGCCGCCGACGATGTCCCGGCGGACGCCGCCGAACGGGACCGGCTCGCCCGCCTCTGGCAGCGCGAGGCGATCCTCCTGCCGGCCGCCCTCCTCATCGAGGTGGGCGAGCTGGACCGCGAGCAGCATGCCGCGGCCGACTCCTTCATCGCGGGTTCCGCCGTCCCGCTGGTCGTCTCCGGCCCGGATCCGCGGCAGACGGGCCATCCGCGCGGGCAGCGGGTGACCGTACCGAAGTTGAACGACGAGGAACAGGCGGGGCTGTGGACGGACGCCTTCGCGGACGTCCCTGACGTGACTGCCCGTGATGTGCAGGCGCTCGTGGCGCAGTTCCAGCTCCCGCCGCATGTCGTGCGGTCCGCGGCCGCGACGGTACGCCGTGAGCTGTCCGGCCCGGGTGGTCCGGACGGCCCGGATGCCGCCGGACTGGCCTGGCAGGCCGGTCTCACCGAGGCCCGGATGGGGCTCGACGAACTGGGCCGCCGTATCGAACCGCGCGCCGGCTGGGACGACCTGGTCCTCGCCGGCCGCCAACTCGGCATCCTCCAGGAGATCGTCGCGCATGTGCGGCAGCGCGGCACCGTCTACCAGGACTGGGGCTTCGCGAAGGCGCTGCGCAGCGGTCTGGGCGTGACCGCGCTGTTCGCGGGCGGCTCCGGAACGGGCAAGACGCTGGCCGCCGAGGTGATGGCCGGGGAACTGGGGCTGGACCTGTTCATCATCGATCTCTCCCAGGTGGTCAGTAAGTACATCGGTGAGACGGAGAAGAACCTCAGTCGCGTCTTCGACGCGGCGGAGCGGGGCGGGGCGCTGCTCCTCTTCGACGAGGCGGACGCCCTGTTCGGCAAGCGCAGCGAGGTCAAGGACAGCCATGACCGTTACGCGAACCTGGAGGTCAGCTATCTGCTGATGCGCATGGAGGCGTACCGCGGTCTGGCGGTCCTCACCACCAACATGAAGAAGGCCCTGGACTCCGCCTTCATGCGCCGCATCCGGTTCGTGGTCGATTTCCCCTTCCCGGGGGAGAAGGAGCGCGCGGAGATCTGGCGCCGGGTGCTGCCCGCGCAGGCCCCGACGAAGGGCATCGATACGTCCCTGTTGGCCCAACTCACCGTGGCCGGCGGTTCGATCCGCAATATCGCCCTCTCCGGAGCCTTTCTCGCCGCCGAGGAGGGCGACCGCCTGCGCATGCGCCACATGCTGGCCGCCGCCCGTACCGAATACCTGAAGCTCGAACGCTCCTTGACGCCGTCGGAGGTCCATGGATGGGTCTGAACGAGGTCAGGAAGCACGTCAGGGGCGCGGCCGGGGACCAGGCCGGGGGCGCGACCGGGGGCGCGACCGGGCAGGCGGTCCGGAGCGGGGGCGGAGAGGAGGTGCCGCCGCGGTCCTTCCGTATCGACATCGGTGAACTGGTCCTGGACGGCTTCGACGCGCGCGTCGACCCGGCCCGCGTCTCGGCGGCGTTCACCTCCGAACTGGCCCGCCTCGTGCACGAGCGCGGCATACCGCTGGCGGCCGACGGCACGGGCGTGGCACTGGACGGCCTCACCGGTCTGCCGCCCCTGCCGGCCACGACGCACCCGGTCCGGCTGGGCGAAGCACTGGCCCGCGCGGTGCACGCGGGCCTCGCGGGACGGGGGGAGCCCCGATGAGCACGAGCCGGTCCTCGACGCAGGACCCCAGCCGGTCGGCCCGCAGCGACAAGCGCCGCAAGCGCCGGGAACGCTCCGCCCGGTCCCGGGCCCCGGAGCCGAAGGACATCGTCAGCGGCGCAGGACAGCCCCTGGACCCCGGTGTCCGCCGCGAACTCGAGGAACAGCTCGGCCACGACTTCAGCCAGGTCCGCCTGCACACCGACCGCGACTCCGCGCACCTGGCGGACGTGATGGGAGCCGACGCGTTCGCCGTCGGCCAGGACATCTTCTTCCGCGAGGGCACCTACCGCCCCGGCACCGTGGACGGCCGGCGCCTCCTGGCCCACGAGCTGCTGCACACCGTCCAGAATCCGCACGGGCTGGGCGCCCTCCGCGCCGGCCGCGACCTGGGCTCGGTCAGCCTGCCGCAGGAGGCGATCGAGCGGGAGGCGGAGTCGGCGGCACAGGCTTCCGTGCTGGGCGCCCTGCGTGACTCGGTCCATGAGCCCCGTGACCCGGAGGCCGCCGAGATCGAGCCGGGCCGGACGACGCCCGGGTGGCTGCGGTACGCGACGGTCGACGCGAACCGTCGCCGCGGGGAAGAGGCCGACCCGGCGACCCTGGTGGACCGCCTGGCCAATGGCGTGCTGCGGTCACTGCGGGGTGACCCGGAGGACCTCTCCGGCCGGGTGCGCGGGGAACTCGCCCGGATGGGACCGGAGTTGCAGGACTCCGTACTGGACCGGCTCGAAGTCCGGCTGCTGACCTGGGAGTTCCACCAGGTTCTGGAGCTGACGGAGGAAGCCGGGACCGCTCCACTCGGGCTCCGGCCCTCGAACGTCCCCGGGCCGGTCCCGGACGCGATCGACCTGATCGAGGACGGGCGGGCGGTGGCGGCCGGCCGTGCGGACGGCAGGGAGAAGGCCGAGCAGCAGCGGGACGAGGACGCCGAGGAAGAACAGAAGGACGCCAAGGGGCGGGACGGCGCTCGTGCGCAGGAACAGACCCGGGCGCAGCGGGACGCCTCGGCGGAGGAGAAGGAAGCCGGCGAGCGCAAGGCACAGGAGGACGAGCGGGCCGAGGAGCTCGCCGACTCGAAGAAGGAGCAGCGGCAGGAAGCGGAGAAGCAGGGCGAGGAACGCGAGAAGGCCGATCAGGCCGACGCGGAGAAGGCCCAGGAGGGGCAGGAGGGCTCCGAACGCGCCAAGGAGGAGCGCAGGGAGCAGCGTGAGCGCGAGGAGCAGGACCCGGAGCAGGCCAACCGGCCGGGTGCGGACAAGCGCAAGCGCAAGGACGACGGGAAGAAGCCTGCCGACGGTGCCAGGCAGGAAGAGCTCGAAAAGAAAAAGAAGGAGCAGCAGGGGCCGGTCCGCCCGGAGAAGGTGGATGAGCGGGCCGACCAGCGCGACAGTGCGCTGTCCGAGCACGGTCTGCACGAGAAGGACGAGAACGAGGGCGAACCGCGCGAGGAGGAACAGCCCCTCGGGCTGGAGGCCGGCGCGGACAAGGAGGTCGACGGCGGGCAGGAGGAGAAGCACGGCAGCGGCCCGGGGGCGGGCGAGGCGGAGCTGAAGCCCGAGGACCATCTGCCGGCGGCCGATCCCGACCTGTCGTCCGTACCGACCGCCGAGAACCCCACGGCGAGCATGCCGTCGTTCCCCGCTCCACAGCCCACCAGGGCGGAGAAGATCCAGAAGGAGCGGGAGGACGACGCCGATGAGGAGGAGGACGAGGAGGCGCCGGAGGCCGAGGCCAAGGCGCCGGGTGAGGAGCGCGGCCCGGTCGAGGGCGAGGCGCCGCAGCCGGAGCACGGCCCCGCGTCCGAGGCGCCCGACCGCGGCGAGCGGGACCTGCAGCCGGAGAAGCCGGTCGAGCAAGAGGTCGGCCCGGACCCTTCGACCGAGGAGAGGCCGGATCCGGCGCAGGAGGCCGAGGAGAAGAAGGACCCCGAGCAGCAGCAGGACCAGGACGAGGACGGGGCCAGGGCCGCCAAGCAGGATGCGGCCGACAAGGACGCGGAGCGGGACGAGAAGGCGGGCGACGGCGAAGGGGCCCCGGACGCCAAGGAGCCCCAGGACGAGCAGCAGGACAAGAAGGACCAGGACGCACAGGAGGAGAAGAAGGAGGCCAGGGGGCAGCCGGAGGGCGCGGCGGCGGACCGGCCGAGTGGGTCAGCAGGCACCGGAGCGGCCGGTGCCGGGGCCGGGCCGACGGCGGGTTCGCCTGCGCCGCCCGCCGGTGCGCACACCGAGCGTGCCGCGGTCGAGGACCGGCACCCCTCCCCCGCCGCGCGAAGGGCCGCGGCGCCCGTACGGGCCGAGAACGAGGCACCCGCACCGAAGAGCGCGGTGCCGAAGGAGGCCGGCCCGGGGGCGGCGCCCAGCGGCACGGTGGGCGCAAGTGAGCCCGCCGCCGCGCCCAAGGGCGCCACCGGTCCCGGAGGTGCGCCGTCCGTCGCCCAGGCCGCGGTCGGCCCGGCGGCCGAACAGGCGGAGAACCCCGGGAAGATGGGCGCGCCCGCGCCCGAGGGCGCCAAGGCGCAGCCCGACGCGTCGCTGGAGAAGGACGGTGGTGGCTGTGCGCCGCCGGAGCCCGCGGCGGAGAAGGAGGAGAAGGGCGGTTCATGCGGTGGGGGCGGGGGTGGTGGGAAGGCGCCCGCGGAGAAGCAGGAGGAGCCGCCGGACGTCTCGGGGCAGGACCCGAAGTCCGCGCTCAGCACCGTGAGCAAGCTCTCCCCCGACCAGGCTCAGGGCGCCATGCCCGGTGTGGACGCGGCCGCCGACAAGAAGGTCAACGAGGAGCAGAAGCGCCTGGAGGCCAACCCGCCCCAGCGGGAGCGTCCTTCGGGTGCGCCGCAGACGCAGTCCTCGCCTCCGGAGGCCGAGGCGCCGGAGACGGCGGTCAGCGGGAAGCTGGAGAGGGTCGGGCCGGAGGACCAGGGCGAGAAGCAGCGGGCCAAGGGCAGCGAGAAGGCGCAGGGCGCCAGGCCCACCGACCATGTGACGGCGCCGCAGCTCCCGCCCAGCAAGGACGGCAAGCTGACGGCCGGCGACGCGAAGAGCGTCGAGGCCGCCGCGGACAAGGTGCCCACCACCGACCCCGAGCTGCGCAACAAGACGGTCGGACCGGCCCCCAAGATCAAGCTGGAGGGGGCGAGCGACCCGCAGCGTACGGACAAGCAGGCGGAGAAGCTCAAGGACAAGCAGGGCACGATCCAGGACACCGGCCGGGCGGACGCGTCCAAGCCGATGGGCGAGGACAAGATCTTCCCCGACGCTCCCCGGGAACAGCTGACGGGCAAGGCGTCCGGGCGCGCGGGCGGCGGTGGCGGTGGCCGGCAGTCGGCAGGCGGCGGGGCCGGGCAGCATGTCGGGGTCGTCGCCAAACAGGAGCGTGGGGCCGAGCTCAAGAGCGGGGCGGCGCAGTCACAGACCGATCTGTCCGCCAAGGAGAAGGAACACCGGCAGGGCGAGCAGCAGGCCAAGCAGGAGAAGCAGCAGGAGATCGACAACGAGGTCGCGCGCAATGCCGAACAGCAGACGGCGGAGCGCGGCCGGGCGGCCGAACAGGCCGGCACGGAGCGCCAGAACTGGCGTGACGAGCAGGACAAGAAGATCGAGAAGGCCGACAAGGACACCGAGAAGGAGCACAAGGACGGCAACCAGAAGATAACCAAGGAGCGGGACGGCAAGGACAAAGAAGTCGATGACCGAAAGAACAACGACAACAAGGACATCGACACCAAGGCGGAACAGGCCGAGAAGGACGCCGAGAAGAAGAAGGAGGAGAAGAAGGGGGAGTCGGACAGCCTCTTCGGCAAACTGCTGGACGCCGTGGGCGACTTCTTCAAGGGCCTCCTGGACGCCGTTACGGCGATCTTCGACGCGGCGCGCAACGCCATCAACAGCGTCATCGACAAGTTCAAGGAGTTCGCGAACAAGGCGATCGACGCGGTACGCGACTTCGCCATCAAGGCCATCAATGTGCTGGCGGACGCCCTGATCGCCATCGGCGACGTCCTGCTGGCCGCCTTCCCCGAACTCCGCGACAGGTTCCGCAAGGCCATCGAGGGTCTGCGTGACGCGGCCATCGCGACCGTCAACAAGCTGGCCGACGGCCTGAAGAAGGCCGTCAACACCCTCCTTGACGCGCTCGCGGCCGGTCTCAACAAGCTCCTGGACGTCCTCGAAGCCGGGGTCAAGGCGGTCATCAAGGCGTATCAGGCCGTGATCACCGCCGCGATCAAGTTCGCCGAGGCCGCCATCGAGGCGCTCGGTAAGTTCGCGGCCCTGGTCGCCGATATCGCACCGGACCCGGGCGGCTGGCTCAGCAAGGCGGGCAGCGCCGCCAAGACCGGCATCCAGGAACATCTGTGGGGCGCGATCAAGTCCGCCGTCAAGCAGTGGTTCGACACCAAGGTGGAGGGCATCCTCGGCCTCGGCAAGGCCGTGATCAACGTTCTCCTCAAGGGCTGTATGTCCTTGAAGCAGATCGGCAAGATGGCCTGGGACGCGATCATTGCCTCCCTGCCGATGATGATCGCCTCACTGGTCATCGAGAAGGTCGTCTCGATGATCGTCCCGGCGGCGGGGGCGATCCTCACCATCGTGCAGGGTCTGATGGCCGCCTGGGAGAGCATCAGCTCCATCCTCACCGCCTTCGGCAAGTTCTTCGCCTACCTCAAGGCGGTCAAGGCCGGACCGGCCGCCTGTCTCTTCGCGGAAGCGGTGGCCGCCGGTGTGGTGGCCCTCCTCGACTTCCTCACCAACCTCCTCCTCCAGCGCCTCGGCCGGGCCGCGAAGGGCGTGGGCACCCGCCTCAAGGCCATGGCCCAGAAGATCACGGCCGGCCTCAAGAGGACCGGCAAGGGCGCCCGCAAGGTGGCCGGCAAGGCCGTCAACGCCGCCAAGGGCGCCGCCCGCAAGGCCGCCCAGGCCCTGCGCAAGCCGGTACGCCCGGCCAAGCCCAAGGGGCCCCGCGTCCCGTCCCGCCCGGGGGCCCCCGCCGACCGCACCCCGGGCGGCGGCCACCCGAAGCACCAGCCGAAGACCCAGCCCACGGGCCGCCCGGCCGGCAAGACCCCGGACCCGGCCAGGAAGAAGCGCGAGGACGAGGCCGAGGCGAAGAGGGCCAAGGAGGAGGCGGCACCGAACAAGCGGCCACACGACGACGGCGCGAAGAAGGAACCCCCGGGCACGGCGCAGGGCAAGCGGCCCGACAACGACGGACCGGACAGGAAATCCGGCAAGGACGGCACCGGCACGAAGAAGGACCAGTCCCCGCAGAAGCCGCGGAAGAAGGAGACCGAGGCCCCCAAGCGCACCAGGAAGCAACCTCCGACGTCGCTGCTGGGCCGGGCACTGAAGAAGGTCAGGACAACGATCAAATCCGCCCTCAAGAAAATCAGGAACGCCGGGCGGACCCTCGGGAAGAAGCTGCGCAAGAGCAAGATCGGCAAGGCGCTGAAGAACGGTGCCAAGAAGCTCTGGAACACCTTCAAGAACAAGCGCGACACTCTGCGCGACAACAAGAAGAGGCGCACCAGGCCGAAGAGGTCACGGAGGGGCGATGACAAGAGCAAGGAAAAGGAGAAGCAGGAGAAGAAGAAGCGCCTGCAGCGCATCATGCCCCGGCTACGCCGCAACCTCAAGGACCGCCTGGAGAAGGGCATTCCCGAAAGGGTGATGGATCCGACCCTGGCCGAGCTGCGCCGTCATTACCGGCTCACCAGCGTCACCGCGACCGGTGACCCCATGGTGGAGTTCGCGGCCAAACTCAACCCGACCGAAGGCGGAGGGGAAGGCGAGAAGGTAGCCCAGCGGACCAAGGAAACGTCACAAGGGCAGCCGCCTATCGGTATCGAGGAAGGCGAGAACGCCATCGAAGAAGGCGGAGCGGGGCCCGGCGTCCCCTCCGCCGACGAAAAGAATGACGCCACCGAGGGCAAGAAGGTCACCTTTGACAAGGAGACGGCGGAGGAGGAGAAGAAAAAGGAGAAGAATCCGCACCCGGACCCCAAGCGCACCATGAAGGTGTTCGCGAAAAGGCCGGCACTGGGTGGCTGGTACGTGGGCCAGGTATCGGGTGTGGACGAGGAGAACTTCTCGTTCTACGGACACGGCAAGGACGGCGACGCCTCGTTCGACGTGGAGACGAGCAAAAAGAGCATGTGGCGGGCGATCGACCCGCCCGGAAAGTACAAGTACGGAAGGTCCTTCGAAGGGATCAGGCACAACAGCTCGTGGGACCGGTACGAGCCGGACGCCCGGCAGTCGCTCAACTACCGCAAGGCGTACAGGTTCAGCAATCCCGGGGGCCGCATCTGGAACTGGCACCACATCCACGAACAAGTGGCCGACGGCCCGAACAGCGTCGACAACCTTGCCTACAGCCGCGACTACGCGAACCAGGCGTTCAACACATGGATGGCCCGGAAGCACGACGCGGTGGTGGCTCCGGATGGAACACTGCTCCCCTCCACCGGAGACAAATCGGTCCGTCAGTACCTCAAGGGAGCCTCCGAGGAGACGCACCGCAAATGGGGGCTCACCTGCATCAAAGAGCTCGGATACAAAATCGCGCGGGAAGACAAGGGGCGCGGGCTTTTTCAACAGATCAGAAAGTAGGCGAACATGGAAGCCTCCCTCACTGTGCTCCTGGCCCCTTCCGCGGAGAACAGTTCCTTTATGCGAAGTCGCGGTGCACACTCGCCGCGCATGTCGTGCTGGACAGCCCCCGAGGACACCCTTGCGGCCATCATCGCCGAACTCCAGGAGCGCGGCACCCAGTTCTACCGCCTCTATGCCTTCACACCGGGTGAGTCCGATCCACCGGAGGAGTACGGGGCGCACCTGAGCCTCTTTCGCGAGGACGAGAAGACCCCGGCAGAAGGAACTCCCGCGCTGCTCACGTCAGAGGACGAGTCAGCGCAGTTGGCCAGTCCCCCGCTGCTGGACGTCCTGTCCCCCCTCACCCACGGCGTGGAGTGGCAGGAGAGGGAAAAGGGACCTCTCCGGGAACTCGCCCACGCACCTCATCTGCCCGATCCGGTCGCGCTCCCCGCCGCCTACGGCCTTGACCGGAGAAGTACCGGACTGTGGATGATCTCCCACGACGGCCGCATGGTGCTCACCGACAAGAATCTCGAATTCCTGAACACCCACGGAATGGCCTGGGTTGATGCTTACGAAGCGAACGGGGAGAGCTACCCCGTCTCCCCCATGCTGACCTATGGAGGACGGGTCCTCGAAGCCCTTTCCCGTAGCGGAGTTGAACTGCCGGATCAGCCGGTCTACTTGGTGAACTCCACGGCCTCGGACCGTGCGGAAAACGTCGGCAACGGACGTCAGCAATGACCTGTACGGGAAAGGAGAAGCGCATATGACCCGCTACGCCGACATACCCAAGCCCATCCGCTCCGGCCTTGTCATCGTCGACCCCGAGCGTGGCACGCCCCAGCGCATCATCGTCCTGCAGTTCAACCCGGACACACTGGAGCGGTCCGTCGCGCCCCAGGCCGCCGGTGGGGAAGGCGGTGGCGGCGGGGACAGCGCTGGCGACCGGAACGAGGCGCTTCGGCTCAAAGGGCCGGCACAGGAGTCGTGGAAGTTCACCGCGGAGATCGATGCCACCGATCAGCTGGATGTGGCGGCGCCGAACGGGATTCATCCGCAGTTGGCCGTGCTGGAAATGCTGGTGCAGCCCACTACCGCGCAGCTGCGTGCCGCCTCGCACCTCAGTAAGAAGGGGACCATTGAGATCAGTCCCATCGAGACGCCACTCACCCTCTTCACCTGGGGAAGCAAGCGGGTCATGCCGGTCCGGCTGACCGAGTTGTCCGTCAATGAGTCGGCGTTCGACGTCAATCTCAATCCGATCCGGGCCGCGCTCAGCATCGGGTTGAAGGTGCTGACGGTGAGCGATCTGCCGGCCGGGCACCGGGGTGCCGAGCTCTACCTCGCACATCTGGCGCAGAAGGAGCAGTTGGCGCGGGCCGCGCAGGGCGGCAGTTTTGCGCAATTGGGGCTCGGAAGGGGGATCTGAGGCGTGATCGAGCCGTATGAGCGGGCGTTGGACGAGGTGCCGGGGGCGCATCCCTATGCGCGGAGCAGCCGGTACAGCGCGGTGGAGATCGGGGTGTACCGGTGTCGTGACGGCACCGAAGTCCGCTATGCCAAACGGAGGTTGTTGCCCCGGCTCGATGATGCCGCCGAGGAGACGGCCACGCACACCGTGAGCAGCGGCGAGCGGGCCGACCAGCTGGGGCAGCGGTATTTCGGGAATTCCGGGCAGTGGTGGCAGATCGCCGATGCCAATCCCACGCTCGACCCACGGGAGTTGACGGATGAGCCCGGGGAGCGGATCGCCGTTCCGTTGCCGGGTGGGTTTCCGGGTGGCATGGGCGGGCCGGGTGTGCGGAATGGCTGATGAGCCCGTTGGACGCGGTCCGATCCATGTCTCGCTGTACATGGGACCGAAGCTGGTCAGGCCGGTTCCGGCCGAGGTGACCGAGGCCCTGCTGTCCGCGCAGATCACGAGTACGGCGGGTGAGCGGAGCGGATTTCAGCTCGCCCTCGATCTCACCAAGAAGGGCGCCCTCATCGAGCGGTTGCTGCCGGAGGGGTTCTTCGATCCGAAGACGCGGGTGATTCTGGCCGTGTCGGTCAAGGGGACCGCCTTTGTGCTGCTGGACGGCTTGATCGTCCGGCAGGAGGTGGGCGCCAGCAATCAGCCCGGCCGGACGACGCTCACCCTCACCGGAGAGGATCTGACGCTGCTGATGGATCTGGAGGAGCGGGCGGACCGCTATCCGAATCTGGCGCCCTCACAGCGGGTCGAGCGGATTCTGGCGAAGTACGCGGATTACGGGATCGATGCGCGGATCATCCGGGAGCAGATTCCACAGCCGCCGCGGGAGCAGGTGCGGGTCGATTACCAGGTCGGCACCGATCTGCAGTATGTGAACGAGCTGGCCCGTGCCAATGGGTACACCTTCTATCTAGACCCCGGTCCGGTGCCGGGGCGGTCGACCGCGTTCTGGGGGCCCGAGCAGCGGCTGGGGCAGCGGCAGCACGCGCTGAACGTGAATATGGATGTGCATTCGACCGTTGACCAGCTGACGTTCGCTTACGACGGGACGGCGCGGGAAGAACCGCAGGCGAGGGTGCAGGACCCGGTGACACGGAATGCCCCGCTGCTCGCTCCGCCCGATATCGGTCCGCTGCGCCCGCCCCTCGGACGGCGGGCCTCACCGGCCCTCAAGCGCAGAACGCTGACCGGAACGGCGAAGAAGGACGAGGCGATGGCGCGGGCGGAGGCGCTGGGGCGGGCGGCGACCTCGGCGGACGCCATTTCGGGCTCCGGCCGGCTCGATGTCAATCGACATGGATATGTGTTGCGGGCCCGGGAGTTGGTGGGAGTGCGCGGCGCCGGGGTGACCTATGACGGCGACTACTACGTGAAGAGTGTGACGACCAACCTGCGGCCGGGGTCGTACCAGCAGAACTTCACGCTCTCGCGTGAGGGGCTGATTGCGCGGAGCAGCACCGTTCGTCCGTGAATCCCGTCCGCAAGGAGAGAGAAACCGCTCATGGCTGGTGGACCGAACAACCGCTTTCTCGGCAAGTTCCGTGGCCGGGTGGTGGACAACAACGACCCGATGGGGACCGGGCGGCTGATCGTCCAGGTCCCGGATGTGCTCGGTGATGAGCCGTCCACATGGGCGCTGCCGTGTTTCCCGTTCACCGGGCCGGCGGCGGGACAGGTGGTCGTGCCGTCGGCCGGGGCGGGTGTGTGGGTGGAATTCGAGCAGGGCGATCCCAGCTATCCGATCTGGACGGGGTGCTGGTACGGGCAGCGTGAAGAACTGCCGGAGGACGCGCGGGTCCAGCCGCCCGATTCCCGGCCCGTGGTCATTCAGACGCCCAAGAAGCACAAGCTGGTGATGTCGGATGTTCCGGCCAACGGAATTGTGCTGCAAGCGCCGGGCGGCGCCTACGTGAAGATCGATGCGACGGGTGTCCATATCAATAACGGGCAGGGCGCGTCGATTTCTCTGGTTGGAAATCAAGTCGACATCAACGAGGGCCGGTTGACCGTGCCCAAGAAGCGCTGAAGGGAACGGGGGACAGATGGCGAGCGGGAATCTCGTCCACGGCGGGGCCGTGATCAGCTGCCCGCACGGAGGCCGCGTGTTATCCACCGCGGCCGCCGGGGCGGGCGCAGGGGTGCGGATCGACGGCGCGCCCGTGGCCACCACCGCGGACCTCTTCACGGTCAGCGGTTGTCCGCACTCCGTCGGCGGCCGGCCGCAGCCCTGTACGAGCGTCCGCTGGACGCCGGCCGCGGGCGAGGACACCGTACGGGCCGACGGGGTGCCGGTGCTGCTGGACACCACCGCGGCGATGTGTTTCAGCGCCGGGCCGGTGCCGCAGGGCCCGCCGGTCGTGGCGTCCGTCCAGCAGGGCCAGGGGGTGTCCAGCCGATGAAGGCGGTGCGGACGGTACGTACCGAGGTGGCCTTTCCGTTCCGGGTCGACCGGCGGGGGCGCACCGCGCATGCGGATCACGAGGCACATGTGCGGGATCTGATCGAGCAGTTGCTGTTCACCGGCCCCGGCGAGCGGGTGATGCGGCCGGACTTCGGGTGCGGGCTGCTGGATCTCGTCTTCACCCCGAACAGTCCGGAGCTGGCGTCCGCGGTGGAGCTGTCGGTCCAGGCCTCGCTGCAGCGCTGGCTGGGCGAGCTGATCGAGGTGGAGTCGCTGGACGTGGTGAGCGAGGACCAGGTCGTACGGGTGTATCTGCGCTATGTCGTGCGCTCCACCGCGAGCCGGCGTGACGACGTGTTCGAGGGGCGGGGCGAGGGATGACGGAACAGCGCGGCACGGCAGACGGGCCGGTGTGCCCCGCGGACGGGCGGCGCGGGCGGGTCAGGGCGGCGCGGCTCAACGGGATCGATGCGGTGGAGGCCGCCGATGACGGGGTGACGCTGACCGTCACCTTTCTCGGCAAGGCACCGCACGGGCTGTGCGCGGAGAACATCCGGATCGACGGCGGGCGGCGGATCACCGGTATCGGGGTACGGGAGATCTCCGTCGAGCGGGAGGAGGATCCCGAGCTCGACGACCGGCTGCTGGTCGTCCTCGACCGGACCGGGGACACCTCGCGCTACCAGCTGTCCGTCGTGGAGACGGATGCGTACGGGCGGCCCGGCAGCACCCCGTACGAGGGCTTCGACCAGCGGTACTTCCGCGCGGAGTTCTCCTTTCACCCCCACTGCCCCAGCCCCTTCGACTGTGTGGACGATCAGGCCGCGGACTGCCCGGAGACCCTCCGGCCCGCCCCGGTCACCGACTACACCGCGCGCGACTACGACACCCTGCGCCGGCTGGTCCTGGACCGGCTCCGGCTGACCACCCCCGACTGGGTGGAGCGCAACCCCGCCGATCTGGGGATGACGCTGGTCGAGCTGCTGGCGTACACCGCGGACCAGATCAGCTATCAGCAGGACGCGGTGGCCACCGAGGCGTATCTCGACACCGCCCGCCGCCGGGTGTCCGTCCGGCGGCATGTCCGGCTGATCGACTATCCGATGCACGACGGGTGCAGTGCACGGGCCTTGGTGACCGTGGAGCCGACCCGTGAACTCACCCTGCTCCCGGGCGAGTTCCGCTTCGCCGCCGTCGACATCAGGACGTACGGCCCGCGCGACCGGCCGGAGACCGGTACGGTCCTCGACGACCGGGATCTGGCCGTGCTCGACGAGCGCGGTGCGGTGGAGGTCTTCGAGCCGGTGGCCGAGGCGCCGCTCGTCGTGCGGCCCGAGCACACCGCGATCCGCCTGTGGACCTGGGCCGGGGAGGTGTGCGGACTGCCGAAGGGCGCGACCTCTGCGACGCTGCGGGACGCATGGACGGACGAGGCGTGCGAGCGCCGTGCGCTGCGGCTGTCCCCCGGCGATCTGCTGCTGTTCGAAGAGGTCAAGGGGCCGCGTACCGGCACCCCCGGCGACCAGGACCCGGCGCACCGGCAGCCGGTCCGGCTGACCTCGGTCACCCCGGCCGTCGACCAGCTCGACGACCAGCCGGTGCTGGAGGTCACCTGGGCTCCGGAGGACGCGCTGGCCTTCCCGCTGTGCCTGTCGACGCGCGGCGGCCGCGACTGTGCACCGGTCGAGGACGTGAGTGTGGCGCGCGGCAATGTCGTGCTGGTCGACCACGGGCGGTCGCTGACCTTCGGGGCCGGGGCGGAGAGCGCCCCGGAGACCGTGACCGTGCCGCCCGACCCCGCCGTGCCCGGTTCCTGCGATCCGCCCGCCTTCGGCTGCGGCGACCGCAAGGACAGCGGCAATGCCCCGGCCCGGCTCATCGACGCCCTGCTGGCGAAGACCGGTGGTCACGAGGCGCTGACCGCCGACGACCTCCGTGAGCTGTGCACGGTCGTCGGTGCGGAGGCGACCGGCCGGGCCGGGCTCGGTCTGGAGCCGGCCGGGCAGCGGCGGACGGGGGCACCGTCCGGCAGGGAGAAGGTCGCACCCGGCACCGTGCACGCGCAGGCCGAGGCGCTGCGTACGCTCCTCGCGCAGTCCGTCTACCCGGGCCTGGTGCCCCGGTTCCGGCCCGTGCTGCCGCGCTCCCCCGTCGCCCGGACCGTGCCCTACCCGCAGCCCGCGCAGGTGGCCGCGGGGCAGGCCGACCGGCTGGCGGGCCTACGGGAGCGGGTACGGGCGCGGCTGATGGAGCTGTGGCGCGGCGCCCGCGACCACGACGGGCTGTCGGAGCCGGAGATCGCCGAGCTCACGGTGCTCTTCGGCCTCAAGGTCCTGGAGCGGCTGGAGCTGCGGCGGCATCCCGTACGGGCGCTGCGGGAGCTGCTGCACCGCGGGGACCGGCTGCTGGCGGCCAAGCTGCGGCGCCTGGAGGTGCTGACCGCACGGGCCCGTGCGGGCACGGTGCTGGACGGGCGGATCGCCTGGGAGATCGCCCACAGCTGGGGCCCGGACCATGCGGTGGGGCTGCATCCGGACGAGCCGGTGCTGCACGGCCCGGCCGCCGCCCTGCTGCCCGACCCGCGCGCCGCGCTCCCCGCCGTACGCCTCCAGGACGGCGAGCACAGCTGGACCCCGCGCCGCGATCTGCTCGACAGCGGCCCCCGCGACCGGCACTTCGTCGGCGAGCTCGAAGATGGGGGTACCTCCCGCTCAAGCGGAGCCGAGAGTGGGGGACGGCGGATCGCGCTGCGCTTCGGTGACGGACGGTACGGCGCCCGCCCCGCCCCCGGCAGCCGCTGGGAACTCCATTACCGGCTGGGCGGCGGTACGGCGGGCAATGTCGGCGCCGAGGCCATCAACCACCTGGTACTGAGCCGGGATCCGGCGGCTTCGGACGCCGGGGAGCCGCTGCCGGTGGCGGGGGTGCGCAATCCGCTGCCCGCGGCCGGCGGGACCGGTCCTGAGCCGCTGGAGCAGGTGCGGCAGCTCGCACCGCTCGACCTCCGGCGGACCCGGCTGCGCGCCGTGACCGCGGCGGACTACGCGGAGCTGGCGGCCGCGGTCCCGGGCGTCGGCCGGGCAGCCGCCGAGATCCGCTGGACCGGCAGTGTGCAGGAGGCACATGTGGCCGTCGACGCGACGGGGACCGGCGAGCCGGGCCCGCCCCTGCTGGAGTCCGTCGCCCAGGCGCTGGAGCGCTACCGGCGGATCGGGCACGACCTGGTCGTCGGGCCGGCCCGGACGGTGCCGCTGGACGTCGCGATCGAGGTCTGTGCGGACCCGGGACATCAACACGGGCAGATCCTGGCCGAGTTGACCCGGGTCCTCGGCAACCGGCGGCTGTCCGGCGGGCGGCTGGGCTTCTTCCACCCGGACGCGCTGACGTTCGGGGAGCCGGTCCGGCTGAGCCGGCTGACCGCGGTGGCCGCGGCCGTACCGGGCGTGCGGAGCGTACGGGTGACCCGGCTGCAACGGCTGTTCCATCAGGACAACGGAGAACGGGAGGACGGTGTGCTGCGGCTCGGCCCGCTGGAGATCGCCGTGTGCGACAACGACCCGGAGCGGCCGGAGAACGGCCGGCTGGTCATCGAACTCGGAGGTGCCCGATGAGTACCTCCCGCTGTGGTTGCGGCTGCGGGGGCGGCAGCGACGAACGCCGCGCCCCGGACGCCCTCCACAACCCGCCGGGGCGTACGTCCCTGCACTACCGCGTCGGCGACTACGGCTCCTTCCTGGCCGCCATGCTCGACCGGCTCGCCTCCCCCGCCTATCCGGCGCTGCGCGGACTGACCGTCCGAAGTCCGGACGACCCGGCGATCGGGCTGCTGGACGCCTGGGCGGTGCTGGGTGACGTCCTGACCTTCCACAGCGAGCGGATCGCCGACGAGGGCTATCTGCGGACCGCCCACGAGCACCGGTCGCTGGCCCTGCTGGGGCGGCTGGTCGGGCACCGGCCACGGCCCGGGGTCGCGGCCGGCACCCACCTCGCGTACACCCTCGACCGTGACCCGCGGGCCGAGGACCTGCCGGTGGTCGTCCCGCGCGGGTCGCGCAGCCACAGCGTGCCCGGCGCCTCCGGCGAGGAGTCGCAGACCTTCGAGACGGACGAGGACCTCACCGCCCGCTGGGCGTGGAACGAGCTGAAGGTCCGCCGGCGCCGCCCGGCCCTGCTCGTCGCCGAGGACCTGGCCCGGCGCGCGGAGGTGTTCGTCGCCGGGACGTCCACCTCCCTGCAGACCGGGGACCAGCTGCTCTTCGACTTCGGCAGCACACGGCTGCTGCTGCCGGTGGCGAAGGTACGCCTCGACCGGGACGAGGACCTCACCGCGCTCGGGCTGCCGCAGTCCGCGCCGCCCACCCTCAGGGAGCTGGTCGACGAGCTGCGGCAGTGGATCACCGAACCGGCGGACGGCGGCGATCCGGACGACCCGGCGGAGGACCACCCCACCCCCGAGACCCCCAACCCGCGGCCCGTCAGCAAGCTGATCGAGACCTTCGACCGCCAGGTGCTGGCCCCGCTGCGCAAGGACCTGGACGGGGCGGCCGGCAAGACCCCGGCGGCGTTCGCCGAGCGGCTCACCGGACCGCATGAGCGGCTGGCCGAGGCGCAGGTGCTGGCCGCGCCGTACGAGGCGGTCACGGACTGGTTCGAGCAACTGACCGCCGTGGTCGGGGAACTGCGGGAGCGGGCGCTGGACCTGGCGCCCGCACGGGCCGTACCGCCGGAGCCGCTGTCCCTCGCGGCGGGCGGCGGCCCCTCCCCGGCCCTGCGGGCGCTCGACGCCGTCCTTCCCGCCCTCCGCACCGGGGTGGTGCGCCCGCCGTCCGGCGCCCGGACCTTCGGGCACGGTCCCGGACCGAGCCCGGCTCCGGGCTCGGACCTGACCGCGCGGCTGCTGGCCGCGCTCGATCCGCGGGTCGCCGAGGGGATGTACGCGGCATGGCGGCAGGCGGCACCGGCCGTGCCGTCCGCGCTGCGTGCGCTGCTGGCGATGCGGGTGACCGCCGCGCCCTTCGGGTCGACCGCCCCGCTCAAGCCCGTCCAGGACGACAAGGGCCGGGTCATCCGGCAGTCCGACTGGCCGCTCACCGGCGGGGTGCTGACCAGCATGCGGGTGGTGTTCGACACGGCCGGCAAGGTGCCGGTGAAGGCGGAGTTCCAGCACATCGAGACCGGCAGTTCGGTGCAGCGCACGGTGAATCTGCCGTCCGACGAGCCCTTCGACCTCGGCCCCGGCCGGATCGAGCTGTCCACCCGCACCGGCCCGGACCACGATCTGAGCTGGCTGGGCCGCCGCCCGTCGGACGCGCAGGAATCCGGGGTCACCGCCCGGCTGCTGTCCGGTCTGCCCGAGCGCACGCTGTCCGTGGCCCGCCCCGACGACGGGGGCCGGATCGCGGTCGCGGTGCGCAACGGCCGGACCGAGACCTGGCACCTCACACCGGGCGAGCAGCACCAGATCCGGCACGGCGAGTACGAGGTGACCGTACGCCGCACACCGGGCAGCGAACCGCCCGCCGTGGAGATCGGTATCGCGACGGTCCCGGAGGCCGCCAACCGCTCGGTGCTGCCGCTGGATTCGGTGCAGGACGGCATCGCGGTCGGCAGCTGGGTCGCCATCCGGCGGCCCCGCAAGGGCGCGGACGGGCCGGACGGCATCCCGGGCGACCCGAAGCTGGCGTTCGTCACGACCCGGGTGACCGCGGTCCGGACCGCCGCGTACACCCAGTTCGGCATCACCGGGCGCGGCACCGAACTGACCCTGGCCGACCCCTGGCTGGACGAGCACGATGTGCTGCTCTCCGCGATCCGCGACACGACCGTGTACGCGGGCGGCGAGCCGCTGCGCATGGCGGACGAGCCGCTGGGCGAGGACGTGCACGGCAACGAGCTGGAGTTGGCCGAGCTGTACGACGGTCTGCTGCCCGGCCGTCGCCTCGTCGTCTCCGGCGAACGCACCGACATCCCGGGGCCGGCCGGGCTCCGCGGTACCGAACTCGCCGTGATCGCCGCGGTCGAGCAGCGGCTGGACCCCGAACTGCCGGGCGACCACGTCCATACGGTGCTCACGCTCACCGCGGACCTGGCCCACCGCTACCGCCGGGACACCGTCCGCATCCAGGGCAATGTCGTGCCCGCCACGCACGGCGAGAGCCGGGACGAGCCGATCGGCAGCGGCGATGCCGCGCGCGCCCACCAGACCTTCGCGCTCTGGCAGTCACCGCTGACCTGGCTGCCGGACGACAGTCCCCTGGGCGCCGCCCCGCAGTTGGAGGTGCGGGTCGACGGCCTGCTGTGGCACCCGGTGGACAGTCTCGCCGGGCGGGGACCGCGGGAGCGGGTGTATGTGACGGGCACGGCGGACGACGGCCGGACGACGGTGACGTTCGGCGACGGGGTGCACGGCGCCCGGCTGCCGAGCGGCCACGACAACGTCCGGGCCCGCTACCGCTTCGGCACCGGGCGGGCGGCGAATGTCGCGGCGAACCGGATCACCCAGGCGGTATCCCGGCCGCTCGGGGTGACGGGGGTGACCAATCCGCAGCCCGCGAGCGGCGGTGCGGACGCGGACGGGCCGGGGCTGACCCGGCGCACCGTACCGCTGGCCGTCTCCGCGCTGGACCGGCTGGTCTCGCTCTCCGACTACGAGGACTTCGCCCGCTCCCGGGCCGGTATCGGCCGGGCGTCGGCCAGGGAACTGTTCGACGGGCGGCGGAAGGTGCTGCATGTGACGGTCGCGGGGGTGGACGACACCCCTCCCCCAGCCTTCGGCCGGGGGGACCCCCATCTCGCTTCGCTCGCACCGGACGCGGAGGTGCTGCGGGCGCTGCGGTCCTCGCTGGCCGAGTACGGCGATGCCCGGCTTCCGGTCCGGGTCGACGTCCGCGAGCCGGTCCTGCTGCTGCTGAGGGCGAAGGTGAAGGTGGCGCCCGATCACTCCTGGCCGCTGGTCGAGCCCCGGCTCCGGCGGGCGCTGTGGGCGCGGCTGGGCCCCGACGGGCGGGAGCTGGGGCAGCCCGCGCAGTTGTCGGAGGTGCTGGTGGCGGCCCACTCCGTGCCGGGTGTCGACCATGTGGACGTGGACGCCTTCACCGGCGTACCGGCATCCGTCACCCCGTCCGAACTCGCCGGGCCAGCCGGTCAGTTCGACGGTCCGCCGCGCTCCTCGGTGCCGTCCCGGCTCGCCACGTTCGACGAGCGGGTCCACGAGGTCACCGCGGACGGCGGGGAGACGCTGACCGCCATCGCCGCCCGCTACGGCATCACCCTGGCCGAACTCCTCCGCCTCAACCCCGACATCACCGACACCCTGCCGCTGCCGAAGGGCCGTGCGGTGTGCGTCTTCCGCGGCATCCGTCCCGCCCAGCTCGCCCTGCTCTCCCCGCAGGTCGCGGACGCCCTGATCCTCACGGAGGTGACCCGATGAGTACCACCCGAGAGCCGGACGGGCTCGCGGAGCTGCTCCCGCAGTGGCACCGGCTGCGCGACGCGGAGCACGGCGAGCCGTTGCGCGCGCTGCTGGCGGTGATCGCCGAGCAGGTGGACCGGGTACGCGACGGGGTCGCCCAGCAGTACGACGACTGGTTCGTCGAGACCGCCGCCCCATGGGTGCTGCCGTACCTCGGCGACCTGGTGGGCTACCGTCCGCTGCCCGGCTACGAGCGGGTCCTGGCGACCGGGCTGCGGGACGGTGGGCTGCCGGACTCCTCCCGGCGGCGGCTGGCGGAGGCGCTGGCGCCGCGCCGCGAGGTGGCGGCGACGGTCGGCAACCGGCGGCGCAAGGGCACCCTGCCGCTGCTGGAGGAGCTGTCGGAGTCGGTCGCGGGCTGGCCGGCCCGGGCGGTGGAGCTCTCCCGGCTGGTCGCCCATCACCAGCCGGTGAAGCTGTACGGGGCGGGCACCGGGGCCGACGGTGCGCGGCGGCGCGGGCGCGGCCGGATGGTGGACGTACGGGACGGCGCGGCGCTGGACCTGGCAGGCGGGCCGTTCGGGACGGTGGCCCGCACGGTGGACGTGCGACGGGCCGACTCGCCGCGCCGGCAGGGCGGTTACACCCCTGCCGGGGTCGGGCTGTTCGTCTGGCGGCTGAAGCCGTACTCGGTGACCCGGGCGCCCGCGTACTGCGTCGACCGGGCCCGCAACCTCTACACCTTCTCGATCCTCGGCAATGACACCCCACTGCTGACCCGCCCGGAACCGGAGCCGTCCGCGGCGCATATCGCCACCCTCGACAATGTGCCGGCCACGATCCGCCGGCGGCAGCTGCACGACCGGCTCGCGGACTACTACGGGCCCGGGAAGAGCCTGGTGATCCGCCGGGACGGCCAGGAGGCGCCCGTTCCGCTGTCCGACATCGTCGTCGCCGATCTGAGCGACTGGCGCTACCGGCCGAAGCGCGGGCAGATCGCCGTCGACCCGGAGCTGGGCCGGATGGCGTTCGGTGCGCGCTCGGCGCCGCGGCAGGGCGTATGGGTGGACTACCACTACGGGTTCGGGGACGACCTGGGCGGCGGCGAGTATCCGCGGGAGCGGGCCACCGCGCCGGATGCCACCGTCTATCAGGTCGGGCCGCACCGGCCGTACCAGCGGATCATGGACGCCTACGCCGCCTGGCAGCACGACCGGCGGGCCGGGCGCTGCGGCCCGGACGGCATCATCGAGATCACCCACAGCGGCGCCTACCAGGAGCAGCTGGACTTCGACCTGGACCCCGGCGACCGGCTGGAACTGCGCGCCGCCGAGGGCACCCGTCCCGTCATCCGGCTGCTCGACTGGTACAGCAACCGGCCGGACGCGCTCAACATCCGGGCGCGGGAAGGGAATTGCGCCCCGGGCGACCGGCCGCGGATGGTGCTGGACGGGCTGCTGGTCACCGGCCGCGGCCTCCATGTCAGCGGCCCGATGGGCTCTCTGGTGCTGCGGCACTGCACCCTGGTGCCGGGCTGGTCGCTGGAGCCGGAGTGCGCTCCGCACTCCCCCGAGGAGCCGAGCCTGGTGCTGGACCGGACGACCGCCTGCGTCGAGGTCGACCGCTGCATCCTGGGCACCATCGAGGTGATCGGCGACGAGGTGAGCACCGATCCGCTGGAGGTCCATCTGCGCGACAGCATCCTCGACGCCACCGGGCCCGCGCGCACGGCACTGTCCGCGCCGGACTGCCGGCATGCGCATGCGGTGCTGTCCGTGCACCGCAGCACGGTCATCGGCGAGGTGAACACGCATGCGGTGCGGCTCGCCGAGAACAGCATCTTCACCGGGCGGCTGCGGGTGGCCCGCCGTGGCATCGGCTGTCTGCGGTTCAGCTATGCCCCGCCGGGGTCGCGCACCCCCCGCCGTCACCGCTGCCAGCCGGACCTGGCGGGCCCCGGGGCCGCGGAGCGGGTACGGCCACAGCTGCGCGCCGAGCGCTACGGGACGCCGTGGTACGGGCAGTTGGCGGCGGGCTGGGATGGGGGTGCCCCTGGCCCGTCCAGGGCTGGGGGAGCGATCCGGCGCGGTGCGGAGGACGGCGCCGAGATGGGCGCGTACCACGATCTCTATCAACCGCAGCGCGAGGACAGTCTGCGGGCCCGGCTGGCGGAGTACACACCGGCGGGGAGCGACGCGGGGATCGTGTTCGTGACGTGAGCCCGCTGTTTCGTGACGTGAGCCCGCTGTCCGTTCGCGAGGCGAACCGCCGGCCGTCCCCCCGCGCCCCCGGCGTGCCGGGGGGACCGCCCGCGCCGCACCACCACCGGGGCCTGCCGCGCCGCTCCGGCCGTCCGAGCGACTCCGACCTTCCGCACATCCCGTCCGAGGGGGACCCCTTCCATGCACGCTGATCTCTCGCGCCTCACCCACCGGCCGGAGCGCCACTACTCCGCGGTCGTCGCCCAGCAGGGCCGGGTACAGCTGGACGCCGACGCCAATGAGCAGACCGCGATCCAGCTGTTCCAGGCCCGTACGCTCGCCGCCGACCTGATCGGCCCGCACGGCGGGCCGCGCGGCGCCACCGGCTTCCGGATCGCACTGCGCGGCGGCAGCCGTGAGCTGGACGACCTGGTCATCGGCGGCGGCCGCTACTACGTGGACGGCATCCTGTGCGACGCGACCCGCCCGCAGCCCGGGGTGCCGGTGCCCGCGCACGGCACGGCCGACACCGGCAAGGAAGGCAAGGAGGGCAAGGACGGCGGCGGCGACGGCGAGCCGGCCGCACCGCCACCGCCCGCCACCTGGACGTACTGGGACCAGCCGGACGGCTTCCGGGACCCGGAGCGGCCCGGCGACCGGCTGCCCACCGCCTTCCCGTATCTGGTCTATCTGAAGGTGTGGGAGCGGCTGGTGACCGCGGCGGAGGACCCGGCGCTGCGCGAGGTCGCGCTGGGCTCCGCGCTGCCGGACACCGCGGCCCGCGCGAAGGTGGTGTGGCAGGTACTGCCGCTGCCCGCCGCCGCGTTGGGGCTGGACACCGGCAACCCGACGGTCGACGAGGTCCGCGCCGCGTTCGCACGCTGGGCGGAGCAGGCGGCCACCCCCGGCTCCCGTCTCGCGGCCCGCGGTGAACACCCCGGCCCCGCGGACGACGAGCCCTGCCTGGTCGCCCCGGACGCCCGCTACCGGGGCCCGGAGAACCAGCTCTACCGGGTCGAGGTGCACGACGGGGGCAGCGCGAAGGACGCCACCTTCAAATGGTCCCGGGAGAACGGCTCGGTCACCTTCCCGGTCGACGGACTCGACGGCACCTGGGTGGAGTTGGCGACCCTGGGCAGCGACGACACGCTGGATCTGGACGTCGGCGACCTGGTCGAGTTCGTGGACACCGGGTACACGAGCCGGGGCGAGGCGGAGCCGCTGCTGCGGGTGGAGGAGGTCGATCTGCCGGGCCGCCGGGTGCGGCTCTCGGACGAACCGGCGCCGGGCGTCGGACGGCGGCCGGAGCTGCATCCGTTCCTGCGCCGCTGGGACCACCACGAAAGCAGCCGGCGGACGAGCGGGCGCGGTGCCCGGGACGGCCGGCTCCGGCACGGCGCACTGCCGGTCGAGGAGGGTGGCTGGCTGCCCCTGGAGGACGGCGTCGAGGTCTGGTTCGCGCCTGGCGGCAGCTACCGCACCGGCGACTTCTGGCTGATCCCGGCCCGTACGGCCACCGGTGGAGTGGAGTGGCCGACGGACCCGGCACGCCGGCCGCTGCTGCAGTACCCGTCCGGAATCGCGGTGCACTTCGCACCGCTGGCCTGGATCGCCGGCGAGCAGACCGAACCCGATCTGCGGCTGGCCTTCCGCCCGCTGGCCGCGAGCATTCCGGCCGCGGACGATGCGGCGCTGGCCGCCGAGGAGGAGGCTCGGGCGGCGGAGTCGGATGACCCGTCCTACGGCTCGCCGTACGACGCTTCGGGCCCGGCACCGAGCAGGTCGCAGACCACCGCCGCGGCAGAAGCCGCGGTCGACGAGGAAGGAACCGCCTGATGGCCACCCCATTGACCGCGAGCCGGCTGCTCAAGGCGCTGCGCGACGAGGGCCTGGTGGTCCACGAGGTCCGCAGCTGGCGCACGCACAACCGGAACGCGAAGGGCCCGTGGGGCCCGATGCACGGTGTGATGATCCACCACACCGCCACCGAGGGCACCGGCAGCTCGGTGGACCTGTGTTACGACGGGCGCTCCGATCTGCCGGGGCCGCTGTGTCATGGCGTGATCGACAAGAAGGGCGAGGTCCATCTCGTCGGCAACGGCCGCGCCAATCACGCCGGGCTCGGCGACCGTGACGTCCTGCGGGCGGTGATCAACGAGGACGCGGAGCTGCCGAAGGACAACGCCGCGGACACCGACGGCAACCGTCACTTCTACGGCTTCGAATGCATCAACGCCGGGGACGGCAAGGACCCGTGGCCCGAGGAGCAGCGGATCGCCATCGAGAAGGTGTCGGCCGCGATCTGCCGGGCGCACCGCTGGAGCGAACGCTCGGTGATCGGCCACAAGGAGTGGCAGCCCGGGAAGGTCGATCCACGCGGCATCGTGATGGGCGACCTGCGGGGCCGGATCAAGAAGCGGCTGGCGAAGGCGGCGGAGGGCGCGCCGGACGCGGACGGCTCGGGGCAGGTGCCGCCGAAACCGCAGCATCCGCCGTACGAGCCGTTCCCCGGACGGGACTTCTTCCGGTCGGGAGCCCGCAGTCCGGTGATCACGGCGATGGGCGAACGGCTGGTGGCCGAGGGCTGCAGCCACTACGAGGACGGCCCCGGTCCGGAGTGGACCGAGGCGGACCGCACGTCGTACGCGGCCTGGCAGCGCAAGCTCGGCTTCCGTGGCAAGGATGCGGACGGGGTGCCGGGGCGGGTCAGCTGGGAACGGCTGCACGTACCCAACTCGTAGCGAATGACGGCTTGTTGGCTCTGAATACACCAAGGCCGGGCGGCCCTCCCCCACAGAGGTCCGCCCGGCTGTTCTTGGGTGTTCCGGCATCGGCCGCCGCCGCGGCCGAGGAGCCGGTGGTGTCAGCCTGAGACTCAGACGGCCTGGACCGGGAGGGCCGGGAGGGCCGGCAGCGCCGGGATGTTGGCGGCGTTGGTCAGGTCGGCCAGGTCAGCGGGCACGGCCGGAACGGCAACGGCGTCGGTCGGGTTGGCCGGGACGGCGGGGACGGACGGAACGGCAGGAACGGCCGGGAGGGCAACGGCGTCGGTGACGTTGGCCGGGACGGCGGGCACGGACGGGACGGCCGGGACGGCGTCGGTCACGTTGGCCGGGACCGCGGGCACGGCCGGGACGGCAGGCACGGCCGGGACGGCGTCCGTCACGTTGGCCGGAACGGCGGGCACGGACGGGACGGACGGAACGGCGGGGACAGCCGGCACAGCCGGGACCGCGGGCACGGACTTCACCGGGGCCAGGCCCTGCACACCGGTGGCGGCCTGGCCGGCGGTGCCCTGCGCGTCGGTCACGACCACGGTGGCCAGACCCTGCGCGAACGGGGTGGCGTCGGTGGCCGCGCCCTGGGCGAACGCCACCGCGTCGGTCGCCTTGCCCTGCGCGAACGGCACTGCCTTGGCGGCCGCACCCTGTGCGAACGGCACCGCGTCGGTGGCCACGCCCTGGGCGAACGGCACCGCGTCGGCCGCGGCACCCTGCACGAACAGCTGCGCCTGGCCGCCGACGACGGTCACGAACGGGGTCGCCTGGCCGGCCGCGTCACCGGCGAGCTGACCGGCACCGCCGACCGCACCCTGGGCGACCGGCACGACCTTGATGACGACCCGGCGGGCGACGGGCGGCAGCGCGTCGGCGGCGGTCTGGTCGACGACCGGACGCGCGGTGGCCAGCGCACCCTGGGCCTGCTTCGTCAGCTGCTCAGGACGGATGCCCGCACCGGCGAGACCGGCCAGCAGGTTGTCGGCCGAGCCGGGGGCCTTGGGCAGCGCGGGCGCCTTGGGCAGCGCCGGGGTGCCGGGCAGGGACGGGACGCCCGGGGTGGCGGGCAGCTTCGGAACGGCGGGCAGCGTGCCGTCCGTCAGGCGGCCGGCCTGGCCGAGGTCGGCGCCCTTGGCGGCGTTCTTGACGGTCTTGAGGGCCTTCTTGGCCTGCTTCAGGCCGGCGGCCTTCCGCACCTCACCGGTGTCCGGCAGACCGGCACCGTTGGCCCGCTCCTGCACGCCGGCGAGCGCACCGGTCACGTCGCCGGTCTGCGGCAGCTTGCCGGTGGGCAGGTCCGGGGCCGACACGTCGCCGAGGGCGCCGGTGGCCTTGCCCGCCACCTCGCCGACCGTCTTCTCAGCGGTCCCGGCGGTCTTCTTCGCGGTGCCGGCCACGTCGCCGGTGGGCAGCTGGCGGGCGGTGTCGGTGACCGTGCCGGTGGCCGGGAGGTCCGTACCGACGGGCAGCTCGGCGGCGTTGGCGGCGACGGAGCCCAGGGCCCACAGACCGGTGGTGGCAGCGGCAACGACGATGGAACGGCGGATGGTGGAGCGCATGGTGGTGAAGTCCTTCGAATTCGGAGGGGTTTGACGGGCAGACCTGTCCCGCCCCCGCGCGGCAGGTCCAGTTACAGACGCGGAGCGGTCTGCCCTAGCCCGGGAATTCGAGGATTTCTTCGGCACGCCGACGCGTCGGAGCGCCATCGGCCGTGCGGACGCCACCGGGCAGCAGCCGGAAGCGTGTGGGGTCCGCCGTGACGGCGGCGTGCTGGTCCCCGCCACGGGGGCCGTGGCCGTCCCCGGCGGTGTGCGGGGCGGGTGCGACCGGGCCCTGCGGGTGCCCCGGAAGGCCGTCGTGGCCCGGGTCCCGCTGCTCGTGGGCGGTGGCTGAGGGACCCTTGGAGACCGGCTTGCGCAGGTCGTCGAGGGACTGAACCGTGTCGGCGGCGGCAGTGCCGTCGGCCGAGCCAGCGGTCCGCGAACCGGCCGGCCGGTCCTCGCCCGGAGTCCGGCCGTGCTGGTCCGTGCCACCGTCGCCGGGGTGTTCGCCGTGCTCACCGGGCGGGAGGTGGACGGGCAGCGCGGCACCGGCCGACTCCCCGATCTCCCGTACGACGCGGCTCACCGGCTCGGTGATGCGGCCGGTGACCGGTGTGGTCCGCTCGGCGGCGGGCCGTACGGCCTCGGCCACCGCGTCGGACGCGGCGTGGGTGCGCTCGGCGACCTTCGCGCCGGAGGCCTCACCGCGCTGTGTGACCGCGGATCCGGAGCCGGAGATCCGGCTTGCCCCGTCCCGGGTGGCGGCCCGGTCCGGGGTGGACACCTCGGCCGCGGGGCGCGCCGGGGCCGAGGCCCCGGGCAGGTCCACGTTCCGCGTGCGGTCGTCGGCATGGGCGCCGGGACCGAAGGCGAAGCCGAGGGCGACGAAGCCCACCAGGAAGAGCCCGGCCAGCAGTGCACGCCGCGCGGCCACCGTGCGCGGCAGGCGCACGGCGGCAGGCAGGACGAACACAGCAGACAAGGGGGGACCTTCCCATACGGACGGGGACACCCCAGGAACCGGTCCTCGGTGTCACGCGCGTCGCGGGCGATCGAGCGATGAGCAGATACTTGCATGAGAAACCAGGTGCCACGCAAGTCCCCCGGGGGTACCTGTCACCGTTGCTCCGCCATGTCCGGTATGGGCAGCGGCCGTTTCTCGATGGCGGCCGCCATCACGTCCGGGAACAGGTCGGGAGTGCAGGCGAACGCCGGTGCGCCCAGGGCCGCGAGGGCCGCGGCGTGCTCACGGTCGTAGGCGGGCGCCCCCTCGTCGGACAGTGCGAGCAGGGTCACGAACTGCACTCCGGACGCCTTCATCGCGGCGACCCGCTTGAGCATCTCGTCCCGGATGCCGCCCTCGTAGAGGTCGCTGATGAGGACGACGACGGTGTCGGCGGGGCGGGTGATGCGGGACTGGCAGTAGGCGAGCGCGCGGTTGATGTCCGTGCCGCCGCCGAGCTGGGTGCCGAAGAGGACATCGACCGGGTCGTCGAGTTGGTCCGTCAGATCGACCACCGAGGTGTCGAAGACGACCAGCCGGGTGTCGAGGGTCCGCATGGAGGCCAGCACCGCGCCGAACACCGAGGCATAGACGACCGAGGCGGCCATCGAACCGGACTGGTCGATGCAGAGCACCACGTCCTTCTTCACCGACTGCGCGGCGCGGCCGTAGCCGATCAGCCGCTCGGGCACGACCGTGCGGTACTCGGGGAGGTAGTTCTTGAGGTTCGCCCGGATCGTGCGGTCCCAGTCGATGTCGCGGTGGCGCGGCCGGCTGATCCGCGCGGAGCGGTCCAGTGCGCCGGTGAGGGTGGCGCGGGTGCGCTGCGCCAGCTTCTTCTCCAGCTGTTCGACGACCTTGCGGACGACGGCGCGGGCGGTCTCCTTGGTCGTCTCCGGCATGACCTTGTTGAGCGACAGCAGGGTGCCCACGAGATGCACATCCGCCTCGACGGCCTCCAGCATCTCCGGCTCCAGCAGCAGCGCGGACAGCCCCAGCCGGTCGATGGCATCCCGCTGCATCACCTGCACCACGGACGACGGGAAGTACGTACGGATGTCGCCGAGCCAGCGCGCCACCCCGGGCGCCGAGGCCCCGAGCCCCGCCGAACGCCGGCCGCCGTCGGCCCCCTTGCCGCGGCCCGTCTCCCGTCCGTAGAGCGAGGCCAGCGCGCCGTCCATCGCGGCGTCCCGGCCTCTGAGCGCACACCCCGTCCCGTCCGCGCCGCCGCCCCCGAGCACCAGCCGCCAGCGGCGCAGCCGTTCGGCCTCGGAGGTGGGGGCGGCCGGAGCGGCGGCCGGGTCCTCGGCCGTGGCCGTTGCCGGGGTGGTGGCCGCGGTCACGGCCGTCGGGTCCGGTGTCGTGGTCGTCATGTCCGTGCTCCCGTGAGGTCGTCGGCCGGTCGGGGCGATTCCGGTGGGTCGTCGCCGAAGCCGTGCTGTCCGATGCCCAGCAGCATGCGGAGGGTGGGGAGGACGGCCGCGGCACGGTCGCGGTCCAGGCCGGGGCCGAAGCCGGGCACGGCCGCGTCCGGGGCGTCGCCGGCCGGGTGGCGGGATGCCGTCGCGGGGCCGCGGCGGACCAGCTCCCCGAGGGTGCGCCGCACTCCGGACTCGTACTCCGCGAAGGTGCGGCGCAGCAGCGGGAGTACGTCGGTGAACGCGGCGTCCGGCACACCGGTCAGCCAGCCGTCGACCAGCGCCAGCAGCCGTTCGTCATGGACCAGCAGCATGCCGCCGTCCCCGCCGCCGACGAATCCCTCGATCCATCCGGCGGCATCGGTGGGCGGGGTGCCCGGCGAGAGGGCGAGCCCCATCAGCCGCTCCGCTCCCCCGTCGCCCAACTCGCCGTCGTCCAGCAGAAGCCGGGTGGCACGGCCGCGGAGCAGGCCCGGCACGGTGTCCCGTTCGCTGACCGCCCGCAGTACTCCGGCCCAGCGGGTCCGCAGCCCGTCCTCTCCGGGCCGGCGCTCGGTCTCCGGCCGGCCGAGCAGGCCGACGGCCTGGTGGGTGGCGTCGAGATGGCCGCGCATTTCGGCGGCACCGTCGGCGTCCAGCCCCGGGCAGGCCGGTGGCAGTCCGACGAAGACCCGCTCGGCCAGGCCGGTGGCCACCTCGCGGAGCGCCACGGCGTCCGTGCCGCGCACATCGCCGTAGCGCACGGACCGTACGAGGGCGGGCAGCGCCTGGGCGAGATGGCCCACGTCCGCGTCCAGCGCCGCACGGTCCGACAGCGCCTGCATCACCACCGGGAGGGCGTCGGGGAGTTCGGCGAGCAGACAGCGCTCGGCGAGCGCCGTGACCTCGGCGAGACCGGCCGCCCCGGCGGCCTCGGACGCGGCCTTGGCGGTGGCCGCCGAGAGCACGGTCGTGCCCCAGATCCCGGCCTCCGCGACCCGTACGGAGAGCTCCGGCTCCCAGCGCAGCCGCCAGGTCTCCCGGAAGGTGCCCGTGCTGCCGCGGGAGCGGGTGGGCTCGCCCCAGGGGATGCCGAGCAGCCGCAGCCGGTGCAGCAGCCGGCTGCGCCCGGCGTCGGTCTCCTTGCGCAGATCCAGCTCCAACTCCCGTTCCAGCACCTCCGGTTTGAGCCGAAGCGTCCGCTGGCCGCGGGCGATGTCCCGTTGCAGCGGCACCGCGGGGGCGTCCTCAGGGACCTCGCCCAGCACCTCCCCGACCACCAGCCGGTCGTGGATCAGCGAGAACGGGGCATCGGTGCCGTCCCCCATGACGGCGCGCACCGCGTCGTCCAGCTCCGTCAGCCCGGCCAGCGGGCGGCCGCGTACCGTCGCCAGCCCCTCGGCGAGCCGCACCGCTTCGATGACATGCGCCGACGAGACGGCGTAGTCCTCCTCCCGGAGCAGCCCGGCGACCTTGGTCAGCCAGCGTTCGACGGGGCGGTCGGGGGCGCTGAAGAGATGGCCGTACCAGCCGGGTGAGGCGATACCGGCGCCGTAACCGCTGCGGCGGGAGAGCCGCCGGTGCGTCCAGGGCACCCAGGTCACCGCCGCCTTCACCTTCGGCAGGCCCTTGAGCAGCTGCCGGTCGGCGGTCATGGTGGTGCGCTGTGCCAGGGCGGGTACGTGCCAGGCCCCGCACACCACGGCGAGGTCGTCCCCGAACTCCCGTCGCGCGGCCCGCAGCCGGAGCCGCATATGGGCCTCGCGCACCGGATCACGGTCATGGCCGCCGTCACCGTAGGTCTCGCGCAGCGCCGCCATCGCCTCGGCCAGCGCCGCGAACGGCGCCAGCGCGTCCGCACCGGCTCCCCCGCCTCCGCGGTGCTCGACCACGTCCTCCCACCAGCGCTCCGGGTCGTCGTAACCGGCCGTCTCTGCCAGCACCCCGATCGGATCGATCCGCACCTCGGCGGCGGCCCCCTGCTCGCCGGTCTCCTGCTCACCGCCCTCCTGCTCACCGGTCTCCTCGTCCGCCGTCTCCCCGTCGTCTCCCCCCGCCAGGGAGTGCGCCGCGGGCAGATCGATGAAGCGGACGGGGACGCCGTGCTCCAGCGCCCAGCGCATCGCCACCCACTCCGGGGAGAACTCGGCCAGCGGCCAGAACGCGGCGCGGCCGGGGTCGTCCTGCGCATGGGCGAGCAGCGCGACGGGCGGCCGCATCTCCTCATGGGCGGCCAGCGGCACCAGTTCGTCCGCCTCCGGGGGCCCCTCGATCAGGACCGCTGCCGGGGTGCACTGCTCCAGGGCGGCGCGCACCGCCCGTGCCGAGCCGGGGCCGTGATGGCGCACTCCGAGCAGCACCGGCCCGCACCTGCCGGGCCTGCTGTCCGTTGTCCGCTCGTCACGCCCGCTCATGCGCTCACCTCACGGCAAGCGCGGTAGAAGTCCTTCCAGCCGTCGCGCTCGCGCACCACGGTCTCCAGATACTCCTGCCATACGACCCGGTCGGCCGCGGGGTCGCGGACCACGGCGCCCAGGATGCCCGCGGCCACGTCGCCGGAGCGCAGGACGCCGTCCCCGAAGTGGGTGGCCAGCGCCAGGCCGTTCGTCACCACGGAGATGGCCTCGGCCGTGGAGAGGGTGCCGGACGGCGACTTGAGCTTGGTACGGCCGTCGGTGGTGAGGCCGGACCGCAGCTCACGGAAGACCGTGACGACCCGGCGGATCTCGTCCAGGCCCTCCGGTCCGGCCGGGAGATCCAGCGAGCGCCCGATCTGCTCGACCCGGCGCGAGACGATGTCCACCTCCTCGTCCGGGGTCGCGGGCAGCGGCAGCACGACGGTGTTGAAGCGGCGGCGCAGCGCGCTGGAGAGTTCGTTGACCCCGCGGTCGCGGTCGTTGGCGGTGGCGATCAGATTGAAACCGCGGACCGCCTGCACCTCCTGCCCCAACTCCGGGATCGGCAGGGTCTTTTCCGACAGGACCGTGATGAGCGTGTCCTGTACGTCGGCGGGGATGCGGGTCAGCTCCTCGACCCGCGCGGTCATGCCCTGCGCCATCGCGCGCATCACCGGGCTGGGCACCAGCGCCTCGCGGCTGGGGCCGTGCGCGAGCAGCTGGGCGTAGTTCCAGCCGTAGCGGATCGCCTCTTCGGGGGTGCCGGCGGTGCCCTGCACCAGGAGGGTGGAATCACCGCTGACGGCCGCCGCCAGATGCTCGGACACCCAGGTCTTCGCGGTGCCGGGCACGCCCAGCAGGAGCAGCGCGCGGTCCGTCGCGAGGGTCGTCACGGCGACCTCGACGATCCGGCGCGGGCCGACATATTTGGGTGTGATGACCGTGCCGTCCGCGAGCGTGCCGCCGAGGAGGTAGGTCGCGACCGCCCACGGCGAGAGCCGCCAGCGCTCCGGCCGGGGCCGGTCGTCGGCCGCGGCGAGAGCCGCCAGCTCCGCCGCGAAACTGTCCTCGGCATGCGGCCGCAGCGCCTCGCCGCCCGCGGCTTCCGGCGCCGTCCCGGCCGTCTGATGGATCTGCTCGTCCGTCGTCGTGAGGCTCTTCCCGGACATGGTTCCCCCTCGTCGCAAGGTGTGCGGCCGGCACCCCGAACTCGCTGCGGCCGCTTGCGGAATCAACCCTGCACCAAGCCACTGACAATCGCCCGGAAACCGGCCCTGACCTGCCCGTTCATCGCGTCCGACGGCGATTGTCAGTGGTGCGCCGTAGCGTCGAAGACATGAATCCGCAGGGGGAACGCTGGACGACGGATCAGGTGCTCGCACTGGCGCCTGACGAGGCATCACGCAAAGCGGGCGGCAAGCTCGCGGCGTCCGGGCCGTGGTCGGAAACGGGCGCGGACGAGGGCGCGGTGTGGGGGCAGTGCAAGGGCAGCGGCAAGAAGCCGTATCAGACGGTCGTGGACATCAAAGGCCCGGCCTTCAAGTGCAGTTGCCCGAGCCGTAAGTTTCCGTGCAAGCACGCGCTGGGGCTGCTGCTGCTCTGGGCGGGTGACGGCGGGGAGGTGGCGGCCGGGGAACCGTCCGCCTGGGCGGGCGAGTGGCTGACCGGACGCCGGGGGCGGGCCGAGCGGCAGGCGGGCGCGCCCTCGGGCGCGGCCGCCCCGCCGCGGGCGCCCGCGGATCCGGAGGCCGCCAAGCGGCGGGCGGAGCGCCGGATGCAGCGGATCGGCGCCGGTGCCACGGAGCTGGAACAGCGGCTGGAGGATCTGCTGCAGTCCGGGCTGGCCTCGGCCGAGAACGGGACGGGATCCTGGGACGAGACGGCGGCCCGTATGGTCGACGCCCAGGCGCCCGGACTCGCCTCACGCGTACGGGAGTTGTCGTCCGTGGTGGCGTCCGGCCCGGACTGGCCGGCGCGGCTGCTGGAGGAATGCGCGCTGCTGCACCTCCTCGACCAGGGGTTCCTCGGTATCGAGCGGCTGCCGGGTCCGCTCGCGGCGACGGTCCGCTCGCGCGTCGGGCTGACCACGGAGGCGGCGGACCTGCTGACCGGCCCCGATGCGGCGACGGTCCGGGACCGTTGGCTGGTGCTCGCCCAACAGGACAGCGACGACGGCAAGTTGATCACCCGCAGAATCTTCCTGCGGGGCGAGCGGACCGGCCGGATGGCGCTGCACCTCTCCTTCGGCGGCTCTCCCGGCCGCCCCCTGGACCTGGCGCTGCCGCCCGGTCTGGTGCTCGACGCGGACCTCGCCTACTACCCGGGCGCCCGCCCGCTGCGTGCCACTCTCGGCGAGCGGCACGCCCCGGCGGCTCCCGGACCGGTTCCCCCCGGCGGAGGCATCGATGCCGCCCTGGCCGCGTACGGCGACGCGCTGCGCGACGACCCGTGGCTGGATTCCTGGCCGGTGGTGCTCACCGATGTCACACCGATACCGAGCCACGACGGAAGGGGCTGGCAACTGGCCGACGCGGACGGGGAGTCGGCGCTCCCACTGGACCCGCGCTGCCTCGGCCGTACGAGCCTGTGGCAGCTGGCCGCCATATCGGGCGGGGCACCGGTCACGGTCTTCGGCGAATGCGGCCACCGCGGCTTTCTGCCGCTGACCGTCTGGGACCCCGCCCCGGTGTCCCTGTGACCCGCGCCCCGGCCGCGACGCCCCGGCCCCCACGGACGCCGTCCACCACCGATGCCTGGAGGAAGGCATGACGCGCACCACCACCCCCACCTCGCCCGCCGCGCCCACCCCGACCGCCCCCGCCCCCTGGTCCGACCTCGTGAGCGCCGCGCTGCTCGGGACCGAGCGGCGGACACCGCCGGTGGCGGCGCGGCCGGGACAGGCCGCCGCGGCCGCGCTGCTGGACGCGGCCGCGGTGAGCACGGTGCGCCGGCGCGCCGCGCTGCGCCCCGCACCTGCCGGTGAGCGGCCCGCCCCGGCCCCGGCCGACCCGCGGCCCCCGCTGCCGCCCGCGGCGCGCCGCCGGCTGTCCCTGCTGCTCGCCGACCGCGGCGGCAGCGGAGGCGGCAGCCGCCGGGGCGCGGCCCCCGACCTCACCGAGCTGCTGCCCCAGTGGCTGGCCGCCGCAGGCACGTACGGCTACCGCGCCCCGGAGGCCCTGCTGCCCGCGCTGCTCGACGCCGCCCGCGCCCGTACGGATCTGCGGCCCGCCGCGCTCGCCCTGGCGGGGCCGCGTGCCCTGTGGCTGGCCCGGCTCAACGACGAGTGGAAGTTCGCCCTCCGGGGGACCGGCAGCCCGTCCGCGCTCCCCGGGGACGACGATCCCGAGGCCGTACGGCGCCGGTGGGAGGAGGGCCTGTTCGCGGAGCGGGTCGCCCTGCTGACCGCCCTGCGCCGCCAGGACCCGCCGGCGGGCCTGGCGCTGCTGACCACGACCTGGTCCACGGAGCGGGCCGAAGACCGCCTGATGTTCCTCGACTCGCTGCGCGAGGACCTCTCAACGGCCGATGAGCCCTTCCTCGAACAGGCCCTGTCCGACCGCAGCCGCAACGTCCGCGCCACGGCCGCCGAGCTGCTCTCCGCGCTTCCCGGCTCCGCGCTCGCGGCCCGTATGGCACAGCGGGCCCACACCTGCATCGGCCTGGACCGGACGGCCGGCGCACCGGTGATCGCGGTGGAGGCGCCCCATGAGTGCGACATGGGGATGCAGCGGGACGGCGTGGCACCCAAACCGCCCTCCGGACGGGGGGAACGGTCCTGGTGGCTGAGCCAGTTGGTGGAGGCGACACCACTGGACGGCTGGCACGCCCGCTTCGGGGGCCGTGACGCGGCGGCGATCGTCGCGCTGCCGGTGGGCGACGACTGGCGTACGGAGCTGCACGATGCCTGGTGCCGCGCCGCCGTGCGCCAGCGCAACGCCGACTGGGCGCGGGCACTGCTGGGTGCGCCGGCCGCACCGTCCCAGGCCGCCGAGGTCACACCGGCCGGCTCGTCACGGGATCTGACGAAGCTGCTGACCATCCTCCCCGAGGACGAACGGGCCCGGTGGGTCGCGGAGTTCATCGCGGCACACGGCCTGTCGGAGGCCTTCCGGATGCTCGGCGTATGTGCGGTGCCCTGGGCCGAGCCGCTCGGCGGAGCGGTGGTCGACGCCCTGGACATCGCCCGGGACGCGGGCAGCTATCCCTGGAGCTTCAGCGGGGTGATGGGCCTGGCCGAGCGCTGTCTGGACCCGGCCGCCGCGGACCGTCTCGACATGCTCACGGCCGTCACGGACGAGCCGGAAGGCGCCTCCCCGGGCTCCGGCGGCTACTGGTCCGAGGCCTTCCAACGCCTGGTCGGCACCCTGCGCCTGCGCGCCACGATGCACAGGGAATTCACCGCGCCCACCGGCGACACCACCGGCCCCGGCCCAGACCTCGGCACCGCCGCCGCAGCCACCACACCCGGCGGTGCCACACCCGACGGTGCCACGCCAGGGCCCCGCGTGCCATGACCACTCACGCCAAGACAGCGCACACGGGGGCTGCGCCCACCGGGGCCTGCCGTGCCAGGGCCTGCCGGGCCGGGGCCCGACCCCGGCCCACCCCCGGGCCCGGCCGCCCGGCCGGGCCGCGCCACCGGCTCCGCGGTGCCTCAGACCGCCAGCGAGCGGACGTTCTCGTTGACCCACTCCACGATCGAGGCGGTCGTGGCGCCCGGCGTGAAGATCTCCGCCACGCCCTGCGCCTTGAGCGGGGCGATGTCCGCCTCGGGGATGATGCCGCCGCCGAAGACCTTGATGTCCGCCGCGTCCCGCTCCTCCAGCAGGGCGATGACCTTCGCGAAGAGGGTGTTGTGCGCCCCGGAGAGGATGGACAGCCCGATCGCGTCGGCGTCCTCCTGGATCGCGGTGTCGACGATCTGCTCCGGGGTCTGGTGCAGCCCGGTGTAGATCACCTCCATACCGGCGTCGCGCAGCGCCCGCGCGATGACCTTGGCGCCCCGGTCGTGCCCGTCCAGGCCCGGCTTGGCCACCACCACACGGATCGGCCCCGACCTGCCCGCCGCGCCCTGGCTCCCCGCTTGCGCTCCGTCATGCCGAGCCACACTCATCACTGCCTCCAAGCCATGCACGGCACTGTGGTGCCGCCGAGCCGACAATCGATCGCGCGACCGCGATCCGGCGGCCACGAGCGTGAACGAACGTTATCGCCAGCATCCCGTACCCAGCCGTTTCGTGACATCCGGGGAGGGGGAAATCACACATGGGACACGTTCGCTACGCGCCGCGTCCCGCGTGTCGTGCCGCCGGAGCCGGGCGGCACAGGCCGCGGGCCAGGCGCACGGGGAGCCACAGCCGGGCCACCGGGCGCCGGGCACGCAGCAGTGCGAGTCGCCGCATGCCCGCCATCACCGCCCAGGGCTTCCCACGAGGGCATACGGGGGTCGACGCCGCCTCCCGCATGCCATCCGGGAGGTCGGCCATGCAGGCCCTGCCCTTTCTCTCCGCACCCCTTCTGATCGCGCGCCTCGTTTCCACGCCACTGCGGTGCGTGCGCCTGCTCCCCACCCGCGCCTCGTCGCTCCCCCTGCGCAGCACGGTCGTGGACCTCGCGGTCCTCGCCGGCCATCTCCTCCTCTATCCGACCGGCATCTCCCAGGAACGCCCCTTGCCACGGCCCGCGCCCCACCCCGCAGCCGAGCCCCCGGAAGGGTTCACGGCGCCGGAGACCCCGCAGCCCGCCCCCGGCGCGCCCACGATGCTGCCGACCGAGGGCCGGGCCCATCCGCCGGTCCTCCTGCTCCATGGCTTCATCGACAACCGCTCCGTCTTCCTGCTGCTGCGCCGCTCGCTGCACCGGCACGGCTGGCGCCATGTAGAGGCGCTCAACTACTCCCCGCTGACCTGCGATCTCCGTAAGGCCGCCGAGCTGCTCAGCCGCCATGTGGAGGAGGTCTGTGCCCGGACCGGCCATCGCCGGGTGGACCTCGTGGGCCACAGCCTCGGCGGGCTCATCGCCCGCTATTACGTACAGCGGCTCGGCGGCGACACCCGCGTCCGTACGGTGATCACGCTCGGCACCCCGCACTCCGGCACCCGTATCGCGCCCCTGATGTCGGCGCACCCCCTCGTCCGCCAGATGCGCCCCGATTCCGAGGTGATAGCGGAGTTGTCGCGGCCGGCGCCGAATTGCCGTACGCAATTCGTCGCTTTCTGGAGCGAGGAGGATCAGGTGATGGTTCCGGCCACAACAGCGAGAATCAGTCACCCTGATTTGATCGCGTACAACGTGCATGTCGCCGGTGTCGGACACCTCGCCCTGCCGGTCAATGGCGCCGTAGCAGCCGGAATACGGGAAGCACTGACCTCGGCGGAAACCGCGCAAGGAGCCGCGGACGCCATTTCGGTGGCCTGACAACGCCCCGCACGCACCCCACGGGGCGCCGCAGTGACGTCGTACCGGCGACATGATCTTGACCAGAAGTCGAACAAACTTCGAACGGGGCGCCAAGAGCTCGCATGGGGACTCCCGAAAGGCGGCCAAATGCCCGATCTGGCCTAGCCCAAAACCAGTTGAAGATTGTCGCCGTCGCGTACCGCCGGGTACAGTCGCCGCTAATTCTCCTGCTGCCGAGGCGAAAGAGAAGTTGGTGAACGACCGTCACCCCTCGGGGGCCCAGCCTCCGACCGGCTCTGCTTCCGACGCCTCGTATGCGCACTATCCCGCCTACGACTCCTACGGACAGCAGGCCTCGACCGGCAACGCCGAATACGGCGACGGTGATCCCCTCTTCGGCTCGCTCCCCGGCTCGTACGAGACCGGTATGTACGACACCGGCACCTACGGGATGTACGACACCGGCACGCACGGCACGGCGGACGCCTACGGCATGAGCGCCTACGGCACCGGCACCTACAGCACCGAGGCCTACGACACGGGGACGTACCCGGCGGGCGACGGCTATGCCACCGGCGCGTACGACACCGGCACCTATGCCACGACACAGTGGGACACCGGCGGCTGGGACACCGGCGCCTATGCCGTCGCCGATCCGCACGCGGCCACCCCGGGCTACGACCCGTACGCACACACCACCTACGACGCCCCGGCGCACGACGCGACCGCGTACACCTCGTCCGGGTACGAGACGGCGGGTTACGAAGCCACCGCGTACGGCCACGGCGGCTTCGACAGCGGCTTCGACACCGGGAGCTACCCCACCGGCGCGTACGACACCGGCAGTTATGCCACCGGCGCGTACGAGACCGCCGATGCCTTCGACGCCTTCGGCCGGCAGGCCACCGCGGTCGAGGAGACCGCGAGCTTCGAGGCCACCGCGATCTGGTCGACCACCGACCAGGACCTGATCGCCGGTATCCCGGCGCAGGCCGGACCGCCCCCGACCGACACGATCCAGTGGGACAGCGCCACTTGGGACGAGGCCGGGCACTTCGACACCGCCGGCCCCGACGCCGGCCGGCCCGGGAGCGACCCGTACGACACCGGCCGGGCCGGGGCCGACGACGGCTCCCCCCGCGACGCCGAGGACTACAGCGAGGCCGCGGCCGTGGCGGACGCCATGACGCAGGCCATGCCGATCACCCCCGCGGCCCCCGCCCCCGCCGGCCGGCGGGTCACCGGGCCGGACGCCGGGAAGGCCGTCCGCGGCCGGGGCCGGCGGCGGACGGCGAAGCGGTCGGCGCTGCTGACCGTCGCGGTGCCCTCGGTCGCCGCCCTGGGCGTGTGCGCCGTGGCCACCGCGGCCGTCGCCGATTTCGGCGGGGACGACAAGGCCGATGCGACCGCCCAGGCCGCGCCCGATGCCGCGGCCGTCAAGCCGTCCGCGGCCAACAACAAGCTCGACACCCAGCTCGCCGGACTCAGCGCCAGCGCGGATGACTTCCGCGACCGCGCCAGCCGCACCCAGGAGCGGATCGACCTCAAGGAGCGCCAGGAGCTGGAGCGTCAGCGCAAGGCGAAGGAGGCGGCCCGCAAGGAGGCGATGCGGCCCAAGTTCATGCTGCCGGTCAAGGAGCATGGGCTGAGCGCCCAGTTCGGCCAGGCCGGGGTCAACTGGATGTCGCTGCACACCGGTATCGACTTCCCGGTCAGCTACGGCACCCCGGTCATGTCCGCCACCGACGGCACCGTACGCACCCAGTGGAACTCCGCCTACGGCAACATGGCGATCGTGACGGCGGCCGACGGCACGGAGACGTGGTACTGCCACCTCAGCAGCACCAAGATCCGTTCCGGGTCGGTCAAGGCCGGTGACCAGATTGCCTATTCGGGCAACTCCGGCAATTCCACCGGACCGCATCTGCACTTCGAGGTGCGTCCCGGCGGCGGCGCGGCGGTCGACCCGCTGCCCTGGCTGCAGGACCACGGCCTCGACCCGAACTGACCGCGACCCCGGCTCCGGCTCCGTTGAAGCCCCCAGGGCACGGCCCCGGGGGCTTCCGGCTTCCGGCTTCCGGCTTCCGGCTTCCGGTACAGCCTTCCCTTACAGCTTCTCCACCGGCGCATACCGCAGCAGCAGCCGCTTGGGCTTCTCGCCGCCGAAGTCGATGGTCGCCTCGGCGTTGTCGCCGCTGCCCTTGACGCCGACGACCGTGCCGAGGCCGAAGCTGTCGTGCGTGACGCGGTCGCCGACGGCCAGCGAGACCACCGGGCGGTCCTGGGAGCGGCGGGTCGCAAAGCCGCTGGGGCCCTTGGCGCGCGACGACGACAGCGAGGAGCTGAAGCCGCCTCCGCCGCCTGCCGAGAGTCCGCCCATGGACGCGGACGGCGTCGCCGGGCCCGTCCGCTTCCACTCCACGAAGTCGTCCGGGATCTCCTCCAGGAACCGGGAGGGCGGGTTGTACGAGGGCTGGCCCCAGGCGCTGCGCATCGTGGAGCGGGTGACATAGAGCCGCTCGCGGGCGCGGGTGATGCCGACATAGGCCAGCCGGCGCTCCTCCTCCAGCTCCTTGGTCTGGCCCAGCGAGCGCATGTGCGGGAAGACGCCGTCCTCCATGCCGGTCAGGAAGACCACCGGGAACTCCAGGCCCTTGGCGGTGTGCAGCGTCATGAGGGTGATCACGCCGCTGCCCTCCTCGTCCTCGTCCGGGATCTGGTCGGAGTCGGCGACCAGCGCGACCTGTTCCAGGAAGTCGGAGAGGGTGCCCGGGTTGTCTTCGCCGCGGTCCTGCTCGAATTCCAGGGCGACGGCCGCGAGTTCCTGGAGGTTCTCGATCCGGGTCTCGTCCTGGGGGTCCGTGGAGGCCTGGAGTTCGGCGAGGTAGCCCGTGCGCTCCAGGACCGCCTCCAGGATGGTGGCGGGGCCGGCGCCGGACTCGACGATCGTCCGCAGCTCCTCCATGAGGACGTTGAAGCGCTTGACGGCGTTGGCGGAGCGGGCCGCCATGCCGTAGGCGTCGTCGACCCGGCGCAGCGCCTGCGGGAAGGTGATCTTCTCGCGCGCCGACAGGGCATCGATCATCGCCTCGGCACGGTCGCCGATACCGCGCTTGGGGACGTTCAGGATGCGGCGCAGCGGGACGGTGTCCTCGGGGTTGGCGAGCACCCGCAGATAGGCGAGGACATCGCGGACCTCCTTGCGCTCGTAGAAGCGCACTCCGCCGATGACCTTGTAGGGCAGCCCGACCCGGATGAAGATCTCTTCGAAGACCCGGGACTGGGCGTTGGTGCGGTAGAAGACCGCGACGTCGCCGGCCTTGGCGTCCTTGGCGTCCGTCAGCCGGTCGATCTCGTCGGCGACGAACTGGGCCTCGTCGTGCTCGGTGTCGGCGACATAGCCGGTGATCTTTGGGCCGGTGCCGGCGTCCGTCCAGAGGTTCTTGGGGCGGCGGTTCTCGTTGCGCTCGATGACGGCGTTGGCGGCGGACAGGATCGTCTGCGACGAGCGGTAGTTCTGCTCCAGCAGGATCGTGGTCGCGTCCGGGTAGTCCTCCTCGAACTGGAGGATGTTGCGGATCGTGGCGCCGCGGAAGGCGTAGATCGACTGGTCGGCGTCACCGACGACGCAGAGCTCCGCGGCGGATTCGGCGGGGCCGACCAGTTCGCGTACGAGGGTGTACTGGGCGTGGTTGGTGTCCTGGTACTCGTCGACGAGGACATGGCGGAAGCGGCGGCGGTAGTGCTCGGCGACATCCGGGAAGGCCTGGAGCAGATTGACCGTCGTCATGATGATGTCGTCGAAGTCCAGGGCGTTGGCCTCGCGCAGCCGTGCCTGGTACATCGTGTACGCCTCGGCCAGGGTCTTCTCGAAACCTCCCCCAGACTCCGTCTGGGAGGTGCCCCCAGCCGCCGTCCCGGCGAAGGTCTCCTCGTCGATGAGCTCGTTCTTGAGGTTGGAGATCTTCGCGCTGAAGGACTTGGGCGGGTAGCGCTTGGGGTCCAGATCCAGATCGCGGCAGACCAGGGCCATCAGGCGCTTGGAATCGGCGGCGTCGTAGATCGAGAAGGACGAGGTGAAGCCGAGCTTCTTGGACTCGCGGCGCAGGATGCGGACACAGGCGCTGTGGAAGGTGGAGACCCACATGGCGTTCGCGCGCGGGCCGACCAGCTCCTCGACGCGCTCCTTCATCTCACCGGCGGCCTTGTTGGTGAACGTGATCGCGAGGATCTGGCCGGGGTGGACATGGCGCTCGGCGAGCAGATGCGCGATGCGGTGGGTCAGCACCCGGGTCTTGCCGGAGCCGGCGCCGGCGACGATCAGCAGCGGGCCGCCGGTGTGCACCACGGCCGCCTTCTGCTCGTCGTTGAGCCCCTCCAGCAGCGCCGCGGCGTCGACGGGCGGGCGGGCGGCGCCGTCGCGGTAGTACGACTCCCTGGGGGCGGGCGCGTCGAACCTCCCGCCGAAGAGGTCGGCGGGGATCTCCTCCGGGGCCGGGCCGTGCTCGTCCTCGGGAGGCGGTGGGTGCTCCTCCTCGCCCTTGTGGCCGAGGTCCGCCAGGAAGCTGTCGTCAAAGAGGCTGCTCATCGCCCACCGAGTCTAGGCCGCCGCACTGACAGTCCGCCGCGGAGTAGCGGATTGCGGGCCGTCTGCGGGGCGGGCCGTGGCACCGCGGCAGGTCAGACCGCCGGAAAGCGCCGCCGGCCGGCGGCTCCTCGTCTACCCGAATCCGACATCTGGCACCACAACACCCGCATCGCGTTCAGGTCACGAAAAGGTTTCGGGCATATCGAACATCAGCCTTCACAGGAGCCACACGAGTTGGCTAACGTCCTCGCTCAGGCAGCCCGCCTCCCCGTGGACGACAGCGTCCGCACGGGCCGCCACGCCGAGTCCGGCACTGCCCTCAGGCACCCGGAGCCGGGGACCCACCAGCACCACCGGGGTGAATCGATCCGTACGGCCGTCGCCAGTGGACGTCCGGACCGTAGGGCAAGCCTTCCGTCAGCGACACCGCCCGAACCCTCCCCCAGTGCCTGAACGGCCTGGGAGGTACCCCCATCGCAACCCGGTAGGCGGTCCACGGAAGGAGTTGCCGGCCTTGGCGTCGCATCGCAAGCCGCGCACCAGCGTTCTCGCCTCACCCGGAGGCCGTCGTACGGCGGCCGGACTCACCACCGCCGCCCTCGCCTCGGTCACCCTGCTCTCGCAGTCCGCCGAGGCGGCCCCCAGGGCGCCCAAGCCCAGCATCGAAGAGGTCAAGCAGAAGGTCGACGGCCTCTACCACCAGGCCGAGGTGGCCACCCAGAAGTACAACGCCGTCAAGGAGCGCGCCGACGAGCAGCGCGACACCGTGGACGGTCTGCTCGACGCCGCCGCCCAGCGCGCCGAGAAGATGAACCAGTCCCGGCGCCTGCTGGGCACCTTCGCCTCGGCGCAGTACCGCACCGGCGGCATGAACCCGACGGCGCAGCTGATGCTGGCCAAGGACCCGCAGCAGTTCGTCGACCGCAACCACCTCATGGAGCGGCTGTCCGGCCGGCAGAAGCAGGCCGTCACCGACTACCAGGAGCAGCAGGCGAAGGCGGCCCGGCAGCGTGCCGAGGCGACCCGCAGCCTGGAGCGGCTGCAGACGTCGCAGGCCTCCCTCAAGGAGTCCAAGCGCTCCGTCCAGGACAAGCTGGCCGAGGCCCGTCAGCTGCTGTCCCGGCTGACCGCCCAGGAGAAGGCGCGGCTGGCGGAGCTGGAGCGCCAGAAGGAAGAGGCGGCCAAGCGCCGGGCCGCGGAGGAGGCGCGCAAGCAGCAGGAGCGGGAGCGCCAGCGGCAGCAGGACGGCGACGGCCCGTCCGACGGCCGGACCGGCGGCGGCTCGACCGACGGCGGCTCCACCGGTGACTCGTCCTCCGCCAAGGGCGAAAAGGCGCTCGCCTTCGCCCGCGCCCAGATCGGCAAGCCGTATGTCTGGGGCGCCACCGGCCCCGCTTCCTACGACTGCTCGGGGCTGACGCAGGCGGCGTGGAAGGCGGTGGGCGTCGACCTGCCGCGGACCACCTGGGACCAGGTCAAGATCGGCCAGCGGGTGGCCACCAAGGATCTGCAGCCCGGTGACCTGGTCTTCTTCTATGACGACATCAGCCACGTCGGCATGTACATAGGCAACGGGAAGATGGTCCACGCTCCGAAGCCGGGCGCCAACGTCCGGGAGGAGTCGATCTACTACATGCCGATTTACGGGAGCGTCCGCCCGGACTGAGGCCCGGCCCGCTCCCCCACAAGACCACCCCCCACGGTCACCCCCCACACGCCACCGCGCGGTCCTCGCCTCCGGAGCCGGAGTGCGAGGACCGCGCGGTGTGCCGTGGTGGGGACGTGCGTCAGGTCCAGAGCACCGCGATGAAGACGTTGGCCACCGTCAGCCCGCCGACCGCGGCGAAGAGCGGCTTGTCGACCGTCTCGTCGTCCCGCTTGACGTAGACCAGCGCCAGGATCACCACCAGAACGGCCATCTTGATGCCGATCTTGATGTTGTTGACGGGGTGGTCCTGGGCCTGGTTGAGGCCGACCAGCACGATGCCGGTGACCAGCATCGTCAGCGCGCCGTGCAGCATGGCCGGCACGAAGCGGGCGGTGCCCGCGCTCATCGCCTTCATCTGGGTCAGAAAGCCGCCCAGCAGGGAGGCGATGCCGATGATGTGCAGGCCGACGAAGATATTGGTTACTACGTCCATAGTGCTGGATCGTAGCCGCCGTATAGCACGGCCCTTCGGGCAGGGCGCCCACTATCGCCGCTTCGGTCAGGCCAGACCGGTCCCGGCCGTAGGGCCATGGCGCCGCGGTCACCCGCGTACCTGCCGTGGTCGAAAGCGAACAATGCCGGGCAAGGGGACTCACCGCCGTGACATCCAGGCTTAGCGTCCTCCCTCAGGCGGCCGACTCCCCGCCTCGCCGGCCCCCCCACCGGCGTTCCGTCGGCCGTCCCCGCCGAGAGGTGCGGCGGCGGTCCGTTGCCCCCGTGACGGACCGCCGCCGGGCCCACGGCTCGAAGGGAAGGAAGTGACGGCCACCGTGGCCTCGCACCGCAAGCCCCGGCAGCATCCGCTCGCCGCGCTCACCGGCGGTGGCTCGCGCAGCGCGCGCACCGCCCGTACGGCCGCCACCCTGGCGCTGGCCGGCGCCGCCACCGCCACCGCCACCGGCTTCGAGGGCACCGCCCAGGCCGCACACCGGCCCACCCCCGCCCAGGTCAAGGACCGGGTCGACGCGCTGTACCAGGAGGCAGAGGTGGCCACGCAGAACTACAACGGTGCGAAGGAATCCGCCGACACCGCACGCGAGGAACTGAGCAGGCTGCAGGACGAGGCCGCCCGCAGGACCCGGAAGCTGAACGCCGCCCGCACCGAACTGGGCACCCTGGCCGCGAGCCAGTACCGCTCCGGCGGCGTCGACCCGGCCGTACGGCTGCTGCTGTCCGCGGACCCGCAGCGCTATCTGGACGGCGCCGCGGTGCTGGAGCGTACGGGCAGCCACCAGGCGACCGCGGTGGCCGGTTATGCGCGCCGGCTCGGCAGCGTACGGCAGGTCCGGCAGCGGGCCGAGGAGACCGTGGAGCGGCTGGCGGACACCGAGGCCAAGCTGAAGAAGCACCGGGTCACCGTCGTGCACAAGCTGGGCGCCGCCGAGGAGTTGCTCCACCGGCTGACCGCGGAGCAGCGGCAGCGGATGGCGGCCCGGGACGGGTCGCGGAGCGGGCCGGGGCAGGGCCGCACGGACCGGGGGGACGGCCGCGGGGACGGCCCCGCCGGGATTCCCGGTGGCGCGGGCGCCGCCGCGGCACAGGCTCCCAGCCCCCGTGCCGCCCGTGCCGTCGCCTTCGCCTACAGCGCCCTCGGCAAGCCCTACGTCTGGGGCGCGACCGGCCCGGCCGCCTACGACTGCTCGGGGCTGACCCAGGCCGCCTGGAAGGCCGGCGGGGTCGCGCTGCCCCGTACGACCTACACCCAGATCAGCTCCGGGCCGCGGGTCAGCAGGTCCCAACTCGCCCCCGGTGACCTGGTGTTCTTCTACTCGGGCATCAGTCATGTGGGGCTCTACGTCGGGAACGGCCAGATGATCCACGCACCGCATCCGGGGGCGCCGGTACGGATCGCACCGATCGACCAGATGCCGTTCGCGGCGGCGACCCGGCCGGCGTAGGGCTCCCCACCACGAGGCATGCGCGCCGCACCATGGCCCGATTGCCGCCCCCGAAAAGGCAGTTGGGGCGGCAGCGGCCCCCGCGTACGATCGGCCGGATGACGCACACCGCCGCGGCGCCTGACACCGGCCTCCACTCCGCCGTCCATGCCTGGGTCGACGGCTGGGCGCGTGCGCGGGGCACGGATGCGCCGGAGGCGGTGCCCGGCGGTTTCCGGATCGAGGTGCGGCGGCCCGGTCACCTCGCGCGCCATGTCCTCTCGGAGGCGGAACCGGCCGTCCTGCGCGACCTCGTGGACACGCTCACCACGCCCGGCCTGTGGATCAAGGCGTGTGCCCCGCGCGAGGTGGTCGAGCCGCTGCTGACCGCGGACTGGGAGATCAGCGAACCCCAGTACCTCATGACGACGGACGGGCTGGCGGCGCCGCGCCCCGGCGCCGGTCTGCCGTCCGGCTACCGGCTGGAGATCGTCGACGAGGGCGAGGAGGTGTTCGAGGCCCGTGTGCACGCCGTCGGCGACCCCGGCAACGGCTCCGGCTCCGGTTCCGGTTCCGGTTGCGGCTCCGGCTCCGGTTGCGGTGGCGCCGACGGGCCCGGCACGGTCCTCGCCGCGAGCGGACGTGCCGCCCTCACCACGGGGGCACCGGGCAGCTCCCCCGCCCCGTACGCCCCGTCCGTCGTCTTCGACATGATCGGCACCGAGCCCGCGCACCAACGGCGCGGGCTGGGCCGGGCGGTCATGACCGCGCTGGCGGGCCGCGCGGTGGAACGGGGCGCGCGGCAGGGCGTGTTGGTGGCCAGCCCCGACGGCCGTGCGCTCTACGAGGCGATGGGCTGGCGGCTCCGGTCCCCGGTCACCGCCGCCGGCCGTATGGGGTGAATGGCCGCGGGCTCAGGTGCCGCCACCCGTAGGGGGAACTGCCCCGGGCTCCGCGGCACCCGTGCCCTCACGCCCTGAGCTGCGTCCCCAGCCAGCGGAAGATCTCCGGCACCTGCTGCTTCCAGACCACCGTGGTGTGGCCCGCGCCCGGCGGGATCTGCCGCAGCGTCACCGTGGTCGGACTCTGCGCGAACTGGCGGAGGGCGAGCCCGGCCTGGAAGCCGTCGCGCGCCGCACCCGACACATACAGCGCGGTACGCGGCGGCTTCCCGGCCGCGTTGGCCGACTTCAGGATGTGCAGCGGGTTGGACTCGATACGCAGCTTGGGGTCCTTGCCGGCCAGCGAGTCACGCTCGAGCGCCGGGTCGTTGTAGCCGGACATGGCGACCGCGGCACGGTAGCGGTCGGGGTGGGCCAGTGCCAGCTTGGCGGCGCAGTGCGCACCGGCCGAGTAGCCGGCCAGGGCCCAGGAGTCCGGCTTGTCGCCGGCCCGGAAGTTGTCAATGATCATCTTGCGGACGTCGACGGTCAGCCAGCTGTCGGCGTTGACCTTCCCGGGGATGTTGACGCACCCGGTGTCCGCGCCGGGGAGGAGATTGGTCCGGGGCGCCACCAGGATGGCCGGCTTGACCGTGCCGTTCTGCATCAGCGGCATGAGCTGCTCGGCCGCGCGCAGGGAGCCCAGCCAGGACTTCGCCGAGCCCGGGTAGCCGGGCAGCAGCTCGACCACCGGGAACTTCTTGTTCCGGTAGGCCGGGTCGTTGTACTGGGGCGGCAGCCATACGTACACCTCGCCCCGCACCCCCGAGATCCGGCCCTGGAGATCGGTCATCTGAACGCCGGCACCCACCTTGGGGTCGTCGGCCGGGCGGAACTGCTGCAGCTGCTTGGGCTCGTGCTTGATCTGCCGGCCGCCCATGCCGTCGGGGCCGAGGTCCCGGGCCGCCTCGACATGGCTACCGGTGCCGAGCAGATCGTCCCAGGTGTCGTAGAGGCTGTTGGCGTTGTTGACCAGGACGAAGACCACGGTGATGGCCGTGACCTGGGCGAAAAGCAGCATCAGCAGTCGGCCGAGGCCGCGCACCAGGGGCGGTCCGGCTATTCGGCCCCAGAGGGCGAAGGGCAGCACGACGGCGACGATCAGCAGCGTGAGCGAGGTGAGGAAGAAGGGCGTGCCCGTCAGGCTCATCGGGTTCTCGCTTCCAGGACAAACTACGCGAAGGACGTGGGGTGGTTCCGGCCCCGCCTTCGGCAGTGAGCCTCTCCGCGCCCTTAGATGGTGATCCGCAGGGTCCTGGTTGCCCTTCTTAGGTGCTTTGTTACTCCCTCGTCATGAAGCTGCGCGGTAGCCCGCCCCCGTGCCGGTTCCGCAGGTCAGACCAGCCGCCGGGCCGCTGCCCACCGGGTCAGCTCATGGCGGTTGGACAGCTGGAGCTTGCGCAGCACCGCGGAGACATGGGACTCGACGGTCTTCACGGAGATGAAGAGCTGCTTGGCGATCTCCTTGTAGGCATAGCCGCGGGCGATCAGCCGGAGAACCTCGCGCTCGCGCTGGGTGAGGCGGTCGAGGTCCTCGTCGATCGGCGGGGCGTCCGTCGAGGCGAAGGCGTCCAGGACGAAGCCGGCCAGCCGCGGGGAGAAGACCGCATCGCCGTCGGCGACCCGGAAGATCGCGTTGACCAGGTCCGTGCCCGTGATCGTCTTGGTGACATAGCCGCGGGCGCCGCCCCGGATGACGCCGATGACGTCCTCGGCCGCATCGGAGACGGAGAGCGCCAGGAAGCGGACCGGGCGCTCGGTGTCGGTCATCATCGCGGCGCTGCGGCGCAGCACCTCGACACCGCCGCCCCCCGGGAGGTGGACGTCCAGGAGGACGACCTCGGGGCGGGTGGCCGTGATGACCGTGAGCGCCTGGTCGACGTCGGCGGCCTCGCCGACCACCTCGACGCCGGTGCGCCCGGTCTCACCGATCTCGGCCTGGACGCCCGTACGGAACATCCGGTGATCGTCGACCAGCACGACCCGTACGGTCCGGCCCTCGGCCGTCCCGCCGCCGGTCCCGTCCTGCTGTGCGCCGTCGCTGCTCATCTCTTCCGCCCGTCCCTCGGTGTCTGCCCCGCCATCATCCCGTGCCCCGGCGCGCCCTGTCGCCTCCGGCCGCCCCTCGCCCGGCCCGGTCATGTCCCGCGCTCCGTCGCCGCGCGCTCCATCTCCAGCTCGACGACCGTGCCGCCCTCGGGGGCGGAGCGCAGCCGGGCGGTGCCGCCGTGGCGCTCCATACGGCCGATGATGGACTCCCGTACGCCCATCCGGTCCGCGGGGACCGCGTCCAGGTCGAATCCGGGGCCGCGGTCGCGCACCGAGACAAAGACCGAACGGCCCTCCACCTCGGCGAAAACCTGCACCGCGCCGCCCTCCCCGCCGTATTTCGCGGCATTGACCATCGCCTCGCGTGCGGCCTGCATCTGGGCGCCCAGCGGCTCGTCCAGCGGGCAGTCGCCGACCACCACGACCTCGATAGGGACACCGTGGTCGTCCTCCACCTCGGCGGCGGCCTTGCGGACCGCCTCCGCCAGGGTGGCCGGCTCCTCGTCCTCCTCCTTGCCGCGGCCCTCGGGCTTGTAGAGCCAGGCGCGCAGCTCACGTTCCTGGGCGCGGGCCAGCCGCGCCACCTCCCGGGGGTCGTCGGCGCTGCGCTGGATCAGGGTGAGGGTGTGCAGGACCGAGTCATGCACATGGGCGGCCACTTCGGCGCGCTCCTGGGCACGGATGCGCATCAGCCGCTCCTCGGAGAGGTCCTGGGCCATCCGCACCAGGTAGGGGCCCGCCAGCAGCGCGATGCCGACGACGACGGCGAGGGCGGCCTGCAGCACCGAGCCGAGATGACGCACCGAACCCTGCAGCACGACGATTCCAGTCACCCCGACGCCGACCAGCAGCACACCGGCCGCGCCGCGCACCATCGACAGCAGGCCGTTGCGGCGGCCGAGCTCCAGCCACTGGGCGCGGCGGGAGTTGTCCGCCTGCCGCCACACCAGGGCGACACCGGCGCCGATCAGCAGCACCGGCCAGAGATAGCCGTCGGCCTGGCCCAGCTGGAAGCGGGAGGCGACGATCGAGGCGCCGATGAGCAGCGCGATCAGCGCGAAGACCTGGCCCTTGTCGGGGCGGTGCCGCAGCCGGCGGCGCTTGCCGTCCGCCGGGGCGGGCTGCCGGTGGTCCACGCCGCCGACGCCCAGCGGGACGAAGAACCAGAACGCGGCATACAGCAGGGCGCCCATCCCGTCCGCCATGAACAGGGCCACGAACACGATCCGCACCCAGGAGACCGGCAGTCCGAGATGGCCCGCGAGCCCCCGCGCGACGCCACCGAGCAGCCGCCCGTCGGCGCTGCGGTAGAGCTTGCGCACAGGCGGGTCGTCGGGGTCCGGCGCCGGGGCGTAGCTCGTCTCGGCGCGGGGCGGGGCGGTGGTCATGTGCTCGATCGTCACACGGCACCCGCGCCCGGGACATCAGGGTCGTCCCTGAACCTGTCCCTGACGTTTCCGGGGGGGCCGCCCGGGGCCGGACGGGGCGGGCCGGAGGCGGACCGGTCCAGCCGGTCCATGGCGGTCCGCGGCGGCCTGCTCCGCCTCGCCGCTCCCGCCCGCCGCCTCAGCTCTTCGGGTCGGTCCGGCGGAAACCGTTCGTCACCGCCGAGAAGACCTTCCCGAACGTCGTCCAGTCGGCTTCCGGTGCGGACAGGTAGATCGCGTAGTCCGTGCCACCCGCGCGGCCGAACCCGAGATCCGCCGCCCGGTACATACGGGCTTTGCCCCCGAAGGTGTACTCCCAGATCGCGGCGGGCTCGCCCTGGTAGACGGTGCTCTGCAAACGCAGCTGCGAGTAGACCTCGTAATCCGCCTTCTGGCGGGCCTCAAGGTTCTTGAAGTGCTTCACCGCGTTGCCGGAGGAGAGGTCCAGGACGCTGACGGTCAGTCTGGCCAGGTCCTTTTGCGAGTAGTAAATGATCGTCCGGCCGTTGTCCTCGACCTTCCGCTGCCAGCCATCGGGCACCGGGAAGGCCACGCCGAGCGCGGACTCATTCACTTTCCGGTAGCCGTCGGGGAGCGGAGGCGGCGGTCCGATGCTGTTTTCCGGTTCACTGGGAACGCGCGGTTCGCCCTTGTCGGAGGCGCTGGGGGTCGCACCGGAGTCGCCACGGTCCATCAGGTACCAGGCCGTGCCCGCACCGCCCCCGGCGAACAGCAGCCCGACGATGCTCCAGACAACGACCCGGGCGACACGCCGCCTACGAGGTGTCTTGCCGCCGGACAGCGCCTCCGTACGGTCCCCGTCGGCCCGCCTGCCGACCGCCCCGTCCGGGAGAGCCATGGGGCCGGTGACGGCGCCGACGTCCATACCCGAGTGCGCACCCGTTTCCGTACCCGAGCCCGTGCCCGTACTTGAGCCCGTGCCCGAGCGCGCGCCCGTGGCCGTGCCCGCACGGGTCCCGGTTCCGGTTCCGGTGCGGTCCGACGTGGCTCCCGCCCCGTCCGTGTGCGACACCGGATGGGTCGGTGCCTCCGTCTGCTCGCCCGGCGTTGCCGTTTCCGGCGCACCGCGTCCGACCGTGCCCAGTGCCAGCGTGGGCCAGCCGTACAGCGCCGTGTCCGCGTCGGCCTCGGCGGCCCGCAGCGCCTGTTCGACGACCTCGGCCGTCGGGCGGTCGGCCGGCTCCTTGGCGAGCAGCGCCTCGATCAGCGGGGTCAGCACCCCGGCATTGCGCGGCGCCTCGAACGGGTCCATGGCGATCGCGTACGCCGTCTCGACCGCGGTGTCCTTGCGGAACGGGGGCCGTCCCTCGACCGCTTGATAGAGCGTCGCGCCCAGCGCCCACAGGTCGGATGCGGGCCCGGGGCTGCCGCTTCTGACCCGCTCGGGCGCCAAGTAGTCGATGGAACCGACCAGCTCGCCCGTCTTGGTGAGCGTGGAGGTACCGCTGGCGACCGCGATGCCGAAGTCGGTGAGCACGACCCGGCCTTCCTCACCGAGCAGCACGTTGCCCGGCTTGACGTCACGGTGCAGCACACCGGCGGAGTGTGCGGCACGCAGCGCCGCCACCATGCCTCGTCCGATACGGGCGGCCTCGCGCGGTGTGACCGAACTGTCCTGCCGTGCGGCTTCCTTGATGAGATCGCCGAGCGTCGTCGAGGGGACGTACTCCATGACGATGCACGGCATCCCTGCGTCGTCCACGACGTCGTGCACCCCCACCACATTGGGGTGGTTGATGCGCGCCGCGGCCTGCGCCTCGCGGGTGGTGCGCTCATAGCGCCTCGCCAGTTCGTCCGCATCGAGATACGGCGCCACATGCAGACGCTTGACCGCGACCTGACGGCCAAGGACCTCGTCCCGGGCCCGCCAGACGGTTCCCATACCGCCCTGGCCTATCCGTTCAACCAGGCGATACCGCCCGGCGACCAGTCGCCCCTCGTCCACCGACGCCGCCTCCGTCACCGCACGCCCCTCCGGAAACCCGTACGTATCCAGGGCGCAACGATAGTCGCCCCCGCCGGTGGAAAGCCCTCCGGCCACCGTCCGTCCGCATGCGTGTTCCGACCGGCCCCACAGGGCCGGGGGCATATGCGAATGCACGAGGGGTTTCGGGACCCCCCAGGGGCATATCGGGGCCGGCATCGGGGGATCTCAGGGATCTGCCAGGGTTTCCACTGATGCCGGGAGCGCGTCGCCCTTGTCACCATGGGCCCATGAACGATGCAGCCCACGTCGAGGAGTCGGCGCCCGCCGGCCCCACCGGCTCCGCCCCGTCGCATCCGCCGCTGCGCCGCAGCCGGCGGCACAAGGTGATCGGCGGGGTCTGCGGCGGGCTGGGCCGGCAGTGGGATCTCGATCCGGTGATCTTCCGAGTGGTGCTCGCCGTGCTGGCCGTCGGCGGCCTCGGGCTGATCGCCTACGGCTTCGCCTGGCTGCTCATCCCCCTCGACGGCGAGGACGAGAACGAGGGCCGCAGGCTGCTCTCCGGCCGTGTCGAGGGCCCCGCGCTGACGGCCCTGCTCCTGGCGCTGATCGGCTGCGGACTGTTCCTGACGACCCTCGCCAAGGGCAGCATGATGTCGTTCGCCATCATGCTGACGCTGGCGGCGGCCGGTTCCGCCCATTGGTCGCGCCGGCGCCGGCGGGTGGAGACCGAGGGCCCGGAGGCGATGGACACCGCAACGGCCCAGGCCGTCGCCGACGCCCCGCCCGAGACCAAGGCGCCCCCGGTGCCCGCCGGCCCCTCCTGGTGGCGCGCCCAGCGCGGGGAGGCGGCCGGTCCGGGCTATCTGTGGGGGCCTGACACCACCCCGCTCCCCCTCGACATCACGTACCGGGCCGAGCACGGTGCGGCCACGGCCCCGTACCGGCACGACGGCTGGTCCGACGCGGGCCGTCCGCCCGGGGCGCCCGTGCCGCCGGGCGGTGCGCCGCCTGCCCGCGACCCGCGCCGGGGCCGCCGCAGCGGACGCCCGATCGGCGGCTGGACGTTCCTGCTCGCGCTGCTCGCCGGCTGCGGCACAGCGCTCGCCGTCTCCCGCCATGACGGCCCGGTGCCGGCCCTCCAGGCGGGCCTGGCGTGCGCGCTGGTCGTCTTCGGTCTCGGGCTGGTGCTCAGCGCCTGGTTCGGACGCACCGGTGGCGGCACGGTCTTCATGGTGGTGCTGACGGCCCTGCTGCTGGCGGGCGCGACGACGCTGCCCGACAACCTCACCGCCCAATGGCAGAAGCGCACCTGGTCCCCCACCACCCTCGGCGCCGTCCAGCCGCAGTATGAACTCGGTTCGGGAGAGGGGGAGCTGGACCTCACCGGCCTGCCCCTGAAAGCGGGCAGCACGGTCCGCACCGGCGTGGAAGTGGGCGCCGGCCGCCTTCAAGTGACGCTGCCGCACGGTGTCACCGCCCGTCTCCATATCTCGCTCGGCCTCGGCGATGTCCAGTTGCCCGGCGAATCGCCGCACGACGTGGACCTCACGGCGGGCGGACAGCGGACGGTCACCCTCCCCGCCGACGGCCTCAAGAAGGGCGAGAAGCCGCGCGGCTCGGTGGAGCTGAACCTCGAACTCGGCGCCGGCCAGGTCGCCGTCGAACGCGCCACACCGGCCCCCGCCGCCCCGGCCGCCCCGACCCCCCAGGGAGCCCACCGGTGAAGCGCCACCCCTTCGCACCGGCCCGCCTGATCGCGGGCCTCACCGCCCTCACCCCTCGGCACGGCCTACGGCGTCGACGCCCTCGGCCTCTGGCACGCGCCCGGCCCATGGCTCTTCCTCGCCCTCCCCACTGGCCTGCTCCTCTCCGGCATCACCGCCGCCGTCCGGCCCACGACCCGCCGACGGCACACGGACCCACCACCCCCGACGGGCCTCTGACACGCGCGGGCCGGGAGCACCGTTGCCCCGACCCGGCGCGACCGGCCTCGCCACCCCGCCCGTCACGACCACGCCCTCCGCCTGGGGCCTCTCCGACCCCGCTCGACCGGACAGGCCGCAGGAGGTATCCCCCCTAGCCGAACAGCTGGGCCCCGTGCCGCTTGCGGCGGTTGGCCAGGGCGGCATCCAGGGAGAACCTCGGCGTACCGGCCAGCATGAGCGGGACCCAGGCCATCAGGTAGGCGAGGTCATTGCCGTAGTAGTAGGGCGTGGTCGCCCAGCTCACGGTGAGCCACAGCATCAGCGAGATCAGCGCACCGCCGAACGCCGCCAGCCGTCCCAGCAGACCCACCAGGATTCCGAGGCCCACCGCCAGTTCACCAGCCGCGATGGCGTAGCCGAAGCTCACCGGACTCTTCTGCGCGATCTCCACGAGCTGCGGCAGCGCCGCCGCGTCATGGACCTGACGCAGCATCTCGCCGAGCGAACCCGCGCCACTGGCCGACAGGAACGCCGGGTCCGTCAGCTTGTCGATGCCCGCATAGAGGAAGGTGGCCCCCAAGAAGAGCCGCAGGGGGAGCAGCGCATGGCGCGCCAGCTGCCCCCGCAACCCGGCGCCGGCACTTTCGACGCCCGCCCCTCCCAAATCGGCACCGATCGTACGATTCGCGTGCACCATGACGTCCGCCTCTCCGTTGCCACCGGGCGCAGACGATTGTGCCCGCGCCCGCGCCTCCTGGGGAGATACGTACGCACGTGCGCAAGAGGTTCAACGGACCGATGCACTTCAGGCGACTGCGGCACACAGAATCGTCACGCAACAGCGGCACCGGCCGCACTGCCCACACCGGCCGCACTGCCCACACTGCCCACATCGGCCGCCGCTCGACGACCGGCCCTCGCCCGACGACCGGGGCTCAGTCCAGGACGCCGACCGGGGCTCAGTCCAGGACGTCGATCGGGTAGCCGTCCGTCTCCACACCCGCCGCCGTGACCACCCGGACCTCCACCCGGCCGGGTTCGACATCGACCGGCACCGGGACCGTCAGCACCCCGTCCGTCGGATTGGCGAAGCCGCCGGCCACCGGGACCAGCGGGACGGGGACATGCACATCTCCGATCCGTACGACGGTCCGGGCGAGCCGGTCGGGCGTCCCGGCGCCCGGCGGCACGAAGCCGGCGCCACGGATCTCGATGTCATCGCCGGTACGGACGGGCGCGGCGAGATCCCCCAGCTCACGGGAGCGGACGACCGAGAGGATCACCGGACGGCCGCCCGTCATCGCCTTCCCCGCCAGATACGTCGCCCCGGAGAGCACCAGGAGGACCACCAACCCCCAGGGCAGCTGCGGCACTTGCTCCGGCCGCCCGGCCAGCCGCACCAACGCGCACCCCAGCACGGCCGCATGCACCAGGACGTACTGCACGTCCAGGAGACTGCCCCGCCCCGCGTCGTCCGCCAGCAGATCGGCGGCCCGCGGCCGCTCCGCGGGAACCTTCTGCAGCCGCCCCGACCGCACCCGCGAGGCCACCAGCCCGTGCGCCACCACGGCCACCCCGCACCCGACGGCGAGCGCCACCAGCAGGGCGCCGGACCGTTCGAGCGCCAACCCCTGGAGGAGTTGACGTCGCTCGCCCGGTGCCGCGGCCGCCTGCTGTGCGGCCACCGTCAGAACGGCGTACAGCACCGCGGTCGCCCAGCCCGCCGCCACCGTCCGCGAGGTGGACAGCCGTCCGTCCTCACCGATCAGCGGCGCCAGCGCCCCGCCGTGCGCCCGGTGCCGCCAGGCCGCCGCCGTCAGCCCCAGCGCCAGCACGACGGCCGCGATCAGCCCCGTCGTACGGGCCACCGTCCAGCCGGCGCCAAGGGCGGTCAGCGCCTGCCCGAGCAGCAGGGCCACCACCGCGCCCCAGACGACGAGCAGAGTGCGCCACCGTACGGCCGCCAGCCAGGCCGCCTTTCCGGCGGCCCGCCGCTGGGCGACCTCCCGTGCGGACAGCGTCAGTTCGTCGGAGACCCACTGCCGGGCCGCACCTGCGGAACGTGCGAGTCCGGCCGGCACCCCCCGCCCGGCGGCGAAGTCCTCGCGGAGCGCGACAAACGCGGCAACCGCCTGCTGATGCCCGGCACGGGCCCCGTGCGGGCACCGTCCGCATCGGCACTCACCGCCGGCGGCGCGCTCCGCACCGTCCCCCGGCTCGCCCGTTCCGGCCATCCTGCCCGCCGCTTCCACCGACACGTCCGCTACCGCCCGCCACCACTGATCATCAACTTGACTTATACGCAGGGGAATTGTGCCCCACCCCGGCGGGGCGGACATCAAACGTCCAGTTGGTGGCGGGTGGCGGACGCATCGGCGCGTTGACGTACGACGGCAGACGGGCCTCTCCCGCCACACAGACCCCACCAGCAGCGCCCGACACCTCGCACGGGCACCTCCACGCGCGCACCTGCACACGGACACCACCGCACGAGCACCTCCACACGAGCACTCCACGCCGAGGCACGCGCCCCTCCCCTCCCCCCCCCGCACACCTGACCGGCGCGCCGACCACGGAACCCCGGCGCTTCCCCTATTCGGGCGAACCGGGCCACGGCGAAGGCTGAGCGGTCGGCGCGCTGCGCAAGCTTCCGCCGTGCGTTACATATACGGATCCCACGGATCACACAGCCGCGATGACCTGGACGGACCGCAAGCTCAGCGGAGAGCACAGACTCCGCTGAGAGCACAGACTCCGCTGAGAGCGCAGACTCCGCTGAGAGCGCAAGCTCAGCGGAGAGCGCAAGCGCCACGGAGGCCGCAAGCGCCACGGAGACCACAAACACCGCGCAACCGGGAGGGACCGCCGAGACCGGCAGGGCCGCGCCTCGGTTCCGGGCTGTCGGCCGCCGTCGCGTTCCTCCTGCTGACCGGGCTCGCCGCGCTGCTCGTCGTCGCACCGACGGCCGCCGCTCATGACCGGCCCAACCGGCCGGTCACCGGCGACAACTGCGCCTACGCCGGAACGGCGCCGCCGGTGGACGTACCCACCGGCTTCCCCATGCCCCGCGACTGGCACTTCCCCTGCACCTCAACCAAGCCCCCGCCGACGCCCTCCCACGCACCGGCACCCCGCCCCCACGTCCCCAAGCCCGCACCACCACCGCCACCCGCCCCCGCACCCCGGCCGACACCGCCCCCGCCGCCACCTCCCCCACCCCCCACTCCGCGCGCCCGCCCGGCGGCACCACCGCCCGCACCCAAGCCGAAGCCCAAGCCGAAACCGAAACCGAAGCCCACACCCGTCCTCCGCCGCCCGGCGTCACCGCCGCCCGCCCTGCCCCGCAGCTATGCGCGGCCGTCCCACCGGCCGCACAACGGGCGCTCCATGGTGACCACGACCTTGCTGATCACCGCCCCGGCCGTGCTGGCCGGCGCCGCCCTCCGTCCCCGTTCGAGCTCCTCGTCCGGTTCCGCCGGGCGCCGTTCCTCGTAGGAGGTCTCCATGTCGCAATGGCTGGTGCTGACCATCGCCATGGCCGCTGCCTGCGGCGTCGTCCTGACCATCACCGTGCTCAAGGAGCGCCGGATCACCGAGGACGACGACCCGTCCGAAACACCCGATGTGATCGAGTATCTGACGATGATGGTGGGGGTGGTGTACGCGATCGTGCTGGGTCTGGCCATCGCCGGTGTCTGGGAGGCCAGAAGCGCGGCCGAGGACACCGTACGGACCGAGGCGCAGGCCCTGCACGAGGTCAGCGCGCGGGCTCGGGCCTACCCCGCGCCGGTGCGGGACCGTATCCGCGCGGACGTCAACGCGTATGCGAGCTATGTGGTGCACAAGGAGTGGCCGGTGATGGCCGAGCGGGGGGAGCTGACCCCGCGCGGCACCGAGCTGCTGACGAAGGTCCGGGCGGATGTCACCGACTACCGTCCGCGCAACGACTTCGAGGGGCAGTCGTACCAGCCCCTCGTCGATCAGGTCGCGGTGGCCGACGGTGCCCGCGCCGCCCGTGCGGACGCGGCCGAATCGACGCTGCCGGGGGTGGTGTGGTTCGGGCTGATCATCGGTGGCGCCATCTCGATCGGCGTCATGTTCACCCTGCAGATCCGGCGCTCGGGGCGGGAGTTGCTGATGGCCGGGCTCTTCAGCGCACTGATCGCCTTCCTGCTGTTCCTCGTCTGGGACTTCGACGCACCCTTCAGCCGCGGTATCTCGGCAACGGCCGCGCCGTTCCTCGATCTGTTCCCGCATCCGTGAGGCGCGGTGCCCTGCGGGACCTCCGTACGTCCCGCAGGGCACCCGCCCTTGCACTTCGCACGCCGGCCGGCCGACGGGGAGGGCCTAGTCGAAGAGATCCGGCTCGCTGCGCACGATCTGCTGGTACAGCGGCTGGTAGTTGATCCAGGCGACCAGGTCGTTGCCCAGCTGTTCGCGGGTGTGGACGGCGTTGTGGTGGTCGATCAGCACCGGTTTGCCGGCGGCCTTGGCGGTCAGCTGGACCTGGCAGGAGCGCTCCATCGTGAGGAACCACCACGCCGCCGCGTCCACCGAGTCGCCGACCGTCAGCAGCCCGTGGTTGCGTAGGATCACCGCCTTGTGGGGCCCGAGGGCGGCCGCGATCCGCCGCCCTTCCTCCTCGTCCACCACCACGCCCGTGTAGTCGTCGAAGAGCGCATGGTCCTCGTAGAACGCGCAGACGTCCTGGGTGATCGGCTCCAGCAGCTCGCCCAGCGAGGACAGCGCCCGGCCGTAGGTGGAGTGGCTGTGCGCCGCCGCGATGACGTCGGGGCGGGCCCGGTGGACCTGGGAGTGGATGGCGAACGCCGCCTGGTTGACGTGGTAGCGGCCCTCGACGACCTTCCCCTCCGCGTTCACCAGGATCAGATCGCTGACCGTGAGGTGCCGGAACGACATCCCGAAGGGGTTGACCCAGAAGCAGTGGGGGAATTTCGGGTCGCGCACGGTGATATGGCCCGCGACACCCTCCTCGAAGCCATGGCGCCCGAAGAGACGCAGCGCCGCGACCAGGCGCTCCTTGCGGTGGCGCCGCTCGCCCTCGACGGTCTGATGCGTCGGCGGCATCGCGAAGTGCAGCTGATCGGTGGGTATGGGCGTCGGCTCGGGCATCGCGGCTCTCCTCCTGGCACATACGGCTCTTGATGCTCGAGGCGGAAGCTACCTTCCACTACCGCAGGTAACCAGGGCCGCGACCCACACAGCCGCGGCTGCCTGCATGATGAGGGCTCCAGCAACGGCAGCAGAGGGGACACACCATGAGGGCCATATCGGTCAGCAGGGACATCGTCGCCACACCACGGCAGATCTTCGCCGTCCTCCGGGACCCGGCCCGGCACGCCGAGCTGGACGGCTCGGGCATGCTGCGCGGCCGCCCGCAGGGGCCGTCGCCGCTGGGACCCGGCGACCGGTTCAGCATGGGGATGGTGCAGGGACGTATCGCGTACCGGTCGGTGAATGTCGTGGTGGAGTACGAGAAGGACCGGCTGATCGCCTGGGAGACCTGGGGTGAGTTCCGCGGCCGGCGGCTGGTCGGCGGGCAGCGCTGGCGCTACGAGCTGACCTCCGTGGACGGCACGGACGGCACGGACGGCACAGACAGCACGGACGGCACAGACAGCACGGACGGCACGGACGGCACCGAGGGCGGGGGCACCACCCGGGTCACCCACACCTATGACTGGTCACGCGCCCGGCTCCCCCGTCTCATCATCGAACTCCCCGGCTATCCACGGCGGATGGGCCCGGCGATGACGACGACGCTGGAGCGGCTGGCCTCGGCCGTACGGGACTGAGGACGCGGCCACTGTGCGCCGCCGTCCCCGCGGGCCTCGCCGCCGTCCCCGCGGGCCGCGGCACAGGCGCGGAGCCGGAGCCGGAGCCAGGGCCGCGGCAAGGCAGTGACCCCTGGTCGTTCACTCCGTGAGCCGGCCGAGGACGGCCGAGGCGAGCGCCGCGTCGAGCGCCCCGACACCGGTGAGGTCGGCGACCGTGATCGCGGTGTCCGGCCGGTCGACGGGCGCCTTGAGCAGCAGGCCGGCCGCGAGGTCGCCGTCCTCGGCGGCGGCCCCGGCGCGGACGGCATGGCCGAAGTCTCCGTGGTCGAGGCACTGGTCGTGGTCATCGGTGGCGATGAGTTGCGCACGGTGGAAGAGCGCGGGCGGCAGCTCGTTCTTGTGCGGCATGTCCGTGCCGATGCCGGTCACATGGGCGCCCGCGCGCACCCGGGAGGCGTCCAGAACGGGCGACCTGGCCGGCGTCGCGGTGATGATCATGTCGGCCTCCGCCGCCTCCGCCGCGGCAGCGGGCCGGGCGGCCAGGCCGTGTGCACCGAGTACGTCGCACAGGGACCGGGCCCTGTCCGGGGAGCGGCCATGGACCAGCACCGCGCCGACCGGCCGGAGTTCGGCCAGCCAGAGCGCCTGGAGGCGGGCCTGTTCACCGGTGCCGAAGACGGCCAGCGTGCCGGCGGCTGGCCGGGCCATGGCATGGGTGAGCAGCGCGCCCGCGGCGGCGGTGCGCCAGGCGGTCAGCAGACCGCCGTCGTCGAGGAGCGCGCGCGGCTGTCCGGTGCGGGCGCTGACGACGCAGACCAGACCGTGGTTGGCGGGCAGGCCCAGCACCGGATTGCCGTAGAAGCCGGACGCGATCTTGACGGTGAAGTCGGCGGCGCCACTGATCCAGCCGGCTTTGACGTGACAGTCCCCGTCGGCCTCGCGGAAGTCCAGGTGCAGCGGCGGCGGCACATGGGTACGGCCTTCCGCGTGCGCGATCAGCGCGTCGCGGACGGTCTCCAGGACCAACTGCGGCCCGGCGGCCCGCTCGATGGCAGCCGCGTCGAAGACGGGGAGCGTCATCGGCGCGCCCGCATCCAGTCGGCGAAGGCCGCCAGGCCCTCTTCCGGGTTGCGACGGCCGATGCCGATGCGGAAACGGTCGGCGGGGGTGGCGGTGAGTTCGGAGCGGTAGATGCTCGCGGGCAGCAGCAGGACGCCGGCCTCCTCCACCAGGCGGGTGCAGAACTCCTCCACTCCGTCGGCGCCGAGGTAGCGGGGGTAGGCGACGCATCCGCCGTCCGGCGGCTGCCACGCGAAGTCGTCCGCGAACTCGGCGAAGAAAGCCTCGAAAGCGGGCAGATTGGCCGCGATCAGGGCCCGGTTGCGGTGCAGGATCGTCTCGCGGGCCTTGAGGGCGATACGGGCCAGCACCTCGCTGGGCGCGGAGTTGCAGATGGTGGTGTAGTGCTTGGCCCGCTCCAGACGGGTGCGCAGCGCACGGTCGCGGCAGGTGATCCAGCCAATGCGCAGTCCGGGAAGCCCCAGGGACTTCGAGGTCACGTTCAACGACAGTGCGCGCTCGGACACCTCGGCGGCCTGCGGCAGTGCGCGGGCCGGGTCGCGCTCCAGGCCGCGGTAGACCTCGTCGCTGAACAGGTGGATACCGCGCTCATCGCACAGGTGGGCCAGGGCGAGGAAGTCGGCGGCGTCGATGACCTTGCCGGTCGGGTTGTTGGGGAAGTTCACCGAGACGACCCGGGTGTTCGGCCGGATCGCCGCCGCCACCGCGTCGAGGTCCAGGGCCCAGTCCCGGTCCGCGTCGAGGGCCACGCCGGTGACCTCGCACAGCGCCAGCGGCACGGTCTCGGCGGCCTGGTAGTTAGGGGTCACCACCACCGCGTGGTCACCGGCGCCGAGCAGCACGTTCATCGCCAGATAGAGGGCTTCCTCGGCACCCGCGAAACAGATGACGTCGTCCGCGTCGGCCTGCGCGTACGTCTGGGCGATCACCTCGCGCAGGGCCGGGTCGCCGAAGGTCTCGGTATAGCCCAGGGAGAGGTTCTCGAAGGCCTCCCGGTCCTTGTCGTCGGCCAGCCCGAGCAGCTCGCTGAGTGTCATGGTCTGGACGTCGGAGGCGGTCAGGTGGTGGCGGGCGGTGAACTCCCAGCGGGAGAAGTACGTTTCGAGGCGGAAGTCGGGCAGCCGGGTCATGGCGGTCAGTCCTTTGCGCTGGATGCTCTGAGCTCGGCCAGCAGGCCGTAGACGGTGGACCGGGACACCCGCAGGGCCCCGGCGACGACCGGCGCGGCGCGGCGCACGGCGAACACCCGCGCCTCGTCCAGCCGGCCGAGGACGGCCAGGCGGTCCTGGCGGGTCATGCGCTCGACGGGGCGGCCCGTTTCGCGGACGTGGCTGCCGACGATGTGCTGGATGCGCTCGGACCAGTCCTGCTCGAACAGCGGCTCGGGGCGCTGCACGGTCGGGGCGCCGAAGGCGGACAGCACCGCCGCGGCCTGTTCCAGCGGGGTGCGGTCGAGGTTGATGCACAGCACGGCCGACGGCCGGTCGTGCGCGTCCCGCAGGACCGCGCTCACCGACGAGAGCCGGCGGCCGTCCGCGAGCAGCTTCTCGTAGGGCCCGTACACGCCCTGCGGCGACGGGTCCAGCTCGTCCAGCTCACCGAGCAGGGAGGGGTCCCCCGGGCCGCGGGAGCCCATCGGATTCCAGATCTCCAGAATCTGGTCGGTGTCCGGATCGTGCAGCACCACCTCGGCGTACGGACCGAGCAGGCGCGCGACGGCCTGGCACACCGGCGCCCACATCCGCACCCGGGGGTCTTGGACCTCTTCTGCTTGTCCCATGCCTGGACTGTACGTCCAGACTGGACAGAAAGTCCATGAAGTCTCGCCCCACACACGACAACGCCGCCGCTCAGCAGGCTGAGCGGCGGCGTTGTCGGACGACCGGCGGGATCACCCCGGCCCGACGGGTGGGGTCACTCCCACTCGATGGTGCCCGGGGGCTTGCTGGTGACATCGAGGACGACGCGGTTGACGTCGGCGACCTCGTTGGTGATGCGGGTGGAGATCCGGGCCAGGACCTCGTACGGCATCCGCGTCCAGTCCGCGGTCATCGCGTCCTCGGAGGAGACCGGGCGCAGCACGATCGGGTGGCCGTACGTACGGCCGTCGCCCTGGACGCCGACCGAGCGGACGTCGGCGAGCAGCACCACGGGGCACTGCCAGATCTCGCGGTCCAGACCGGCCGCGGTCAGCTCCTCGCGGGCGATGGCGTCGGCCTCGCGCAGCAGGTCCAGGCGGTCCTTGGTGACCTCGCCGACGATCCGGATGCCCAGGCCGGGGCCGGGGAACGGCTGGCGGTGGACGATCGCGTCCGGCAGGCCGAGCTCGGTGCCGACCATCCGGACCTCGTCCTTGAACAGCTGCCGCAGCGGCTCGACGAGCTCGAACTCGATGTCGTCGGGGAGCCCGCCCACGTTGTGGTGCGACTTGATGTTGGCGGTGCCCGTGCCGCCGCCGGACTCGACGATGTCCGGGTAGAGCGTGCCCTGGACCAGGAACGCGACTTCCTCGCCCTCGGCGCCGGCCTCGGCGACCAGCTCGGCCTGGGCCTGCTCGAAGACGCGGATGAACTCCCGGCCGATGATCTTCCGCTTCTGCTCGGGGTCGCTGACCCCGGCCAGTGCGGTCAGGAAGCGCTCCTCGGCGTCGACGACCTTCAGCTGGACACCGGTGGCGGCCACGAAGTCCTTCTCGACCTGCTCGGACTCGCCCTTGCGCTGGAGACCGTGGTCGACGTAGACGCAGGTCAGCTGGTCACCGATGGCCTTCTGCACGATGGCGGCGGCCACCGAGGAGTCCACACCGCCGGACAGTGCGCAGATGGCGCGCTTGGTGCCGACCTGGGCGCGGATCGCGGCGACCTGCTCCTCCACCACGCTGGTGGTGGTCCAGCTGGGCTCGATGCCCGCACCGCGGTAGAGGAAATGCTCCAGCACCTGCTGGCCGTGCGTGGAGTGCATGACCTCGGGGTGGTACTGGACGCCGTAGAGCTTCTTCTCGTCGTTCTCGAAGGCGGCGACCGGGACCACGTCCGTGGACGCGGTGACCGTGAAGCCCTCGGGGGCGGCGGAGCAGGCGTCACCGTGCGACATCCACACCGACTGCTCGGCGGGGGTGCCCTCGAAGAGGGTGGAGCCGGGGCGGGAGACGGTCAGCGGGGTACGGCCGTACTCACGGGCGCCGGTGTTGTCGACGGTGCCACCGAGGGTGGTGGCCATGAGCTGGAAGCCGTAGCACATGCCGAAGACCGGGACACCGGCCTCGAACAGGGAGCGGTCGAGGCTGGGGGCGTCCTCGGCGTAGACCGACGAGGGACCGCCGGAGAGGATGATCGCCTTCGGGTTCTTGGCGAGCATCTCCGCCACCGGCATGGTGGACGGCACGATCTCGCTGTAGACCCGGGCCTCACGGACCCGTCGGGCGATGAGCTGGGCGTACTGTGCGCCGAAGTCGACTACGAGGACGACGTCCGGGGCAGCGGCAGGGGGCGCTGATGGCACTTCGGCGGCCTTCCGGCGGTGTGGAGCAGGGGTTGGACTTTCGATTCTAACGGGCTCATACTGAGCCCCGTGAACAAGCAGCTGACCTTCGTCTTTACCTATGGCACCGGCCCAACCGGCTGCCATGGTCGTGCTGCTTGATCCACTGACGAGCAACTTCCCAGGCGCCCCGGGCCGACAAGGTCCGGGGCGTCTGCGTCTGTCGGGACCTCTCATCGGCTCCGGGGCCACCCACACCCCAGGAGACACGGACATGAGCACCCGGACCAGCACCGCCCCCGACACCGGCGCCCACTCCCCCGAGGCCGCCGGGATCATCACCGACGCACGGCAGCGGATCGACGATCTCGACGGCCACATCATCGGCCTCGTCCAGGAACGGATGGCCGTCTCGGCCGTCATCCAGCGCGAGCGCATCACCTCCGGCGGACTGGGGGTACCGCCCAGCGGTAGCTGGGGGAGGGTGAACCTCGCCCGCGAGATGGAGATCCTCGCCCACTACCGCGACCAGCTCGGCAAGCCGGGCACCGCGCTGGCGATGACCCTGCTGGAGCTGTGCCGGGGCCAGATCTGAGGCAGACACGGGTCAGCAGCGTGGCCGGTTTTGGCTGGTGTTCGGTCGGTTTCGCGGACCGGCGGGGCGCGTGGCGGGACACTCGCGCCCCGGCGCAGCTGCCGGATCTGCGTTCGGTTGCCGACTCACCCGTACGGCGCGTGACCGGCCGCTGCGAGGCTTCGTTGTTCCCGGTGCCACGCCAGCCAGGTGCGGCCTGCAGGACTACGCGTAGACGCCGCCTCACGGGCGGAAACCCGGAGCGATGAGACGCCGGCCGCCAGCCGCGGCCCGCGTCGTGGGACCTCGCTCCGGTGCCGTGGCCGGTCAGCAGGGGACAGCAGCCCGGTCACATCCGATGGGGTGGTCGGTCCTGGGGACGCCCGGGACCGACCGCATCCGGTCGAAACGGTTGCGCCAGGTGAGGCGTATCCAGGACGATGCTTGACGTACGACGCACCGCGTCCGGTGGGGACCTTGCACTGCCATTGGTCCGACCATCGCGGGCTCCGCACCATCGCGCACCACCCCCGAAAGCCAGCGGCGCTACCCCCCCCCCCAGCGCCGCTCCTCGGTGCCGGCGCTGCCCTGACGCCGGCACCGAAAGCCAAGGGCCCCGTGACCGTCCGCAACCCCCCTCGCGGACGGTGTCCGGGGCCCTTCGCTGTGCCGGGTGTGCGCCCGGCGCGCACCCACCGTCCAGCCAGTGCTGTGCGCTGGCTTTCTGAATCCTGTGAGGCTGCTGTGACGGGTGTGATCGGCATCACGACGGCGTTTCTGGTTGAGCGGACAACCTTTTTCGGCCATGGCCGGTCATGTACCTGCAATCGCACGGCCATCCCGCGCCCCACCGCGACGGCCCGCAACCCACTTGTGCCGCACTTCGGCACTTTGGACCCGAGAGGTCTTCTCGATGAAGCTTCGCCGTGCCCTGACGGCTGCCGCCGCTACGGCCGTCATAGCCCCCGCCGCTCTGCTGGCGGCCCCTGCCGCGTACGCGACCGGTCCCGAGACCGAGGCCGGCGCGAGCGCCGAGCCCACGCCGGGCACCCCTGGCCCGGAGCAGTCCGACGAGCCCACCGCCCAGCCGGAGACCCCGGACGCCGGTGACGAGAACACGACGGACGACACCACGCCGGGCGACACCACGCCGGGCGACGACACCGAGTCCGGGGAGGAGACCGGGAACGGTGACGGCGCCGAGCCGTCCACCCCGGGCACCCCGGGCGGCGAGACCAAGCCGAGCGGCACCCCCAAGCCCTCCACGTCGGCCGAGCCCACCGAGCCGGGCGAGCCCGGTGACGAGGACGAGTGCACGGTCGACGACACCGCCATCAAGGTGACCGTCGCCAACCTGCCCTCCAAGCTCGTCGCGGGCGGCGGCTGGAAGGGCTTCAGCGTGCAGCTGGCCAACACCACGGACCAGACGCTGGACGAGGTCTACCCGGTCATCTACGCGGTGTCGACCGGCGACATCGACCACCCCAAGTCGCAGCTCGACCTGGAGTACCAGAACCCGGACACCGGCAAGTGGACCTCGTTCGACGAGTGGACCGACGGGGAGTACTTCGGCTGGTTCCAGCTCGACGCGCACCAGACCGCTGAGCTGAAGATGCGGATCCGCGCCGACAGGGGCGCCGCGCCCGGTGACGGCTTCGCGCTGGTGGCGGGCGACTACCAGAACAAGGACGGCTCCTGCGGCTGGTCCGAGGAGCAGTGGTACGACTTCACGATCCTGCCCGCCGGCAGCAACACGGGCGAGATCCCGCCGGCCAAGCCCGGTAAGCCCGGCAACAAGCCCGGTACGCAGGGCGGCGGAAAGCCGGTCAACAACGGCAAGCCGAAGGACGGCATGGACAAGCTGCCGGTGACCGGCAACCTGGCCGAGACCGGTGCCTCCTCCGCGCTGCCGACCGTCGGCATCGTGGGCGGGGTCGCCATGGTCGTGGGCGCGGGCGCGATCTTCGTCGTCCGCCGCCGTAAGACGGACGGCGCCGCCGCCGCGTAACGGCAGGCGCAGAAGCGGAGGGCCGCACCTGGTTCCGGGTGCGGCCCTCCGCCGTGCTCGCGCAGGACGAGACCTGGCAGAACGCAACCTAGGTGAGCGACTTCTTCGGCGGGACCGGCGGGACGGACAGGAACGGCAGGTTCAGGGCGCCGAACGCCTTGTTGGGGACCGCGGGGCGGACCGGTTCGACCGGCGCCAGCCGTCGGTAGGCCCCGCCCGGCGCGGGGCGGGGGTCCGTCTCGCCCTTGTTGGGCCACAGCGACATCGCGCGCTCGGCCTGCGCGGTGATGGTCAGGGACGGGTTGACGCCCAGGTTGGCGGAGACCGCGGCGCCGTCGACGACCGAGATGCCCGGGTGGCCGTAGAGGCGGTGGTACGGGTCGATGACGCCGTGGTCGGCGTCCGCGCCGATCGGGCAGCCGCCCAGGAAGTGCGCGGTCAGCGGTGTCCCCATCAGCTCGCCGACGTTGCTGCCCGCGAAGCCGTTGATCTCCTGGGCGAGCAGGGTGGCCGCCTCGGTGGCCTCGGGGATCTGCTCGGGGTTCGGTGCGCCATGGCCCTGGCGGGCGGTGAGCAGGCCCTTCCCGAGGCCGTCCGGCTTGCGGTAGGTCGTCAGGGAGTTGTCCTTCGACTGCATCACCAGGCCGATGATGGTGCGCTCCGACCAGCGGCGGTTGGAGAGCGACCGGAGCAGCAGCAGCGGATGACGCAGACAGTTCGCGGCCCAGCGGGTGGCGCGCGAGCCGCGGCCGTCTACGGGCACCTGGAGGATGGACATCGCGCCCATCGCGTTCGAACCCTTGCCGTAACGGACCGGTTCGATATGGGTGTTGCTGTCGGGGTGGATGGACGAGGTGATCGCGACCCCGCGGGTGAAGTCGGCCTTGGTGCCGTGCCGCTTGCGGTAGCGGCGGTTGTCGGTCTGCGCGCCCACCAGCGCCTCGGAGTTCGTCCGGGTCAGCTCGCCCAGCTTGCCGGAGAGGCCGGGCAGCAGTCCGCTGTCCTTCATCTTGTGCAGCAGGGTCTGGGTGCCGTACGTGCCGGCGGCGAGGACGACCCGGCGGGCGGTGAAGGTGCGGCCCCGGCCCTTGCGCTTGTTGTCGGTGGGGAGGGTGCCGACGGCGAAACCGCCGCGCGCGTCCTCGGTGACGGTGACGACCGAGGTCATCGGGTGGATGACGGCGCCGGCCCGCTCGGCGAGGTGGAGGTAGTTCTCGTTGAGGGTGTTCTTGGCGCCGTGCCGGCATCCGGTCATGCACTCGCCGCACTCCGTACACGCCTTACGGGCCGGGCCCTGGCCGCCGAAGTAGGGGTCGGGGACCTCCGTGCCCGCGGCCGCCTTCGACGTCCCGTCCGCATCCTCCCCGTCCCCGAAGAAGACCCCCACCGGGGCGAGGTGGAAGGAGTCGCCGACGCCCATCTTCTCCGCGGCCTCCTTGAGATGGACGTCGGAGGGCGTCATCGTCGGGTTGAGGCGCACCCCCAGCATCCGCTTGGCCTGGTCGTAGTACGGGGCCAACTCCTCCTGCCAGTCGGTGATGTGGCCCCACTGCCGGTCCTCGAAGAACTGCTTCGGGGGGACGTAGAGGGTGTTGGCGTAGTTGAGCGAGCCGCCGCCGACGCCCGCACCGGCCAGCACCATGACATTGCCGAGCAGATGCACCCGCTGGATGCCGTAGCAGCCGAGTGCCGGGGCCCACAGATAGTTGCGGATGTCCCAGGAGTTCTTCGGCAGGGTCTGCCGGGTGAAGCGGCGGCCGGCTTCGAGGACGCCGACGCGATAGCCCTTCTCGGTCAGCCGCAGGGCGGAGACCGCGCCGCCGAAGCCGGAGCCGACGACGAGCACGTCGTAGTCGTAGCCGTCGTCGGGGACGTCGGGGGCGTCGGGGACCTCTCGGTCGCCGTTGCCGTCCTGATTCCGGGCAGAGTTCTCCTGGGGCACTGGCTCTCCCTGCTGCATTGGTTAGGGCCTGATCCGCCGGAGTGGCCCTAACGGAGTCGGAACGCCTTCATCGCGCGCAGGCTGCGGCTCATGAACTGCGCGTACTTCTCGTCGGTCATGCCGAAGGACGGGGCCAGCGGCATCAGCCGCTGCTGGGCGACGGTCTGTGCCTCGGTGTACTTGAGGATGCCCTCGGAGCCGTGCCGGCGGCCCAGGCCCGAGTCGCCCATACCGCCCATCGGGGCCTGCACACTGCCGTAGCCGGCCGCGTAGGACTCGTTGACGTTGACGGTCCCGGTCCGCATCCGGGCGGCGACCGCGCGGCCGCGGCGGCCGTCCTTGGTCCAGACGCTGGAATTCAGGCCGTACGGGGTGGCGTTGGCGAGCGTCACCGCCTCGTCCTCGTCGCGGAAGCGGTAGATCGACACGACCGGGCCGAAGGTCTCCTCACCGCAGACCGCCATCGGGGCCTCGACGCCGTCGAGGATGGTCGGCTCGTAGAACAGCGGGCCGATGTCGGGGCGGGGCCGTCCGCCGGCGACCAGGGTGGCGCCCTTGGCGACGGCCTCCTCGACATGGCGGGTGACGGTCTCCAGCTGGCGCTCGCCGACCAGGGAGCCCATGTCGGCGCCGTAGGCCAGGGCGTTGCCCAGCCGCATCGCCTTCGTCCGGGCGGCGAAGCGCTGGAGGAAGTCGTCGGCGATGGACTCGTGGACGTAGAGCCGCTCGATGGAGATGCACAGCTGGCCGGCGGAGGAGAAGCAGCCGCGGACGGCGCCGGCGGCGGCCTTCTCCACATCGGCGTCCCGGAGCACCAACATGGCGTTCTTGCCGCCGAGTTCGAGGGAGACGCCGACCAGCCGGGCGGCGGCGCCCTGGGCGACCTCGCGGCCCGTACGGGTCGAGCCGGTGAAGGAGACGTAGTCGGCGTGCGCGACGACGGCGGGGCCGACGACCGGGCCCTCACCGAGCACGACCTGCCAGACGTCCTCCGGCAGCCCGGCCTCGATGAGCTGCTCACGGGCCCACAGGGCGGTGAGCGCGGTCTCCGTGTCGGGCTTCATGACGACGGCGTTGCCCGCGACGAAGGCCGGCAGGGCGTCGCCGACGGACAGCTCGAAGGGGTAGTTCCACGGGGCTATCTGCCCGACGACGCCCCGGGGCTGGCGGAGTTCGGTGACCTTGGTGAGGGTCGGTACGACGCCGGTGCGGGCCTTGGGCTTGAGGTAGGCATGGGCCTTGCGGCCGTAGTGGCGGGCGGTGACGGCGACCGCCTGCACCTCCTCGTGGGCGTGCAGCCGCGCCTTGCCGGTCTCCAGCTGGATCAGGTCGAGCACCTCTGCCTGGCGGCGCAGCACCAGGTCGTGGAAGCGGAGCAGGACCGCGGCACGCTGCTTGACCGGGACCTTCGCCCAGCGCTCCTGGGCGGCGCGGGCGCGCTCGAAGGCGGTGGCGACATCCTCGGGGGTGGACTCCGGCAGGTCGGCCAGCTTCTCCCCGGTGAACGGGGTGTGGTTGGCGGTGCGCCCTCCTCCGCTCACCACACCGCGGGTGAGCCGGGCGGCGACCTCGGGGGTGACCACGTCCGCGGCGGTACGGGCGCCCGCGGGGGTGGGGGCGACCGGGTTGCCTCCCCCGCTCTCGGCCGCTCCCCCGGCCGGGGCCGCGTCGGGCGCGGTGGCTGCGGGGGCCTCGGCGGCTACGGGGGGAGCCTCCGCGGGAGCTTCGGCGGGGGCTTCCGCGGGGGCCTCGGCGGCGGAGGAGGCGGTTCCGGTGTCCTGCGAGTCCGTCATGCGGGCGAGCGTATTCCTCCCCCGGCGCTTTGTGTACCCGGCAGTAATGAGTTTTCACGCGGCACCCACAATCGTGCCAGTGTCCGCTGGCCGCAAGGGCGCTGGTCTGGGACTACCAGGAGGCCCGCGATCACGCCCCGGACAGCCGGAACGCGTCGAGCGCGGTGTCGAAGTGCCGCTTGGCCTCGGTGCGCGAGGCGACCGGGGAGGAGATCCACACATCGATCATCCGGCCGCCTTCGTCCCAGCTGAGGTCGTAGGTGTACCGCGAGCCGCCGTCCTGGGTGCTGCCGTCCCAGACGAACTCCCAGAGTCCGGCCTGGAGCCCGTTGTGGGTGGTCTCGGTGACCTGCCCCTGACGGTAACCGCGGTAATCGGCGGGGCCCTTGGCGTGCGCCGTACGCATCGCGCCCAGCGGCCCCTCCGCCACCTGCTGCTGCAGCTGGATGCCGATCCGGAACCGCTTGCCCTGGGAGTAGTAGTAGACGCGGTCGTTCTCGTAGGAGCGGGTGAAGCCCTCGGGTACGGCGAGCGCAAAGCCCTCCGGGTCGCGGACCAGGCGGTATCCGGCCGGGATCTTGCCGGCGCCCCCGGAGGCCGGCGGCGGGGTGACGGTGGGTTCCGCCGAGCCGGAGCCGCCGCCCTGTGGTGACCCGGTGTCCGAGGCCTGCTGGGACCGGCTGGGCCGGCCGCCCGTGCCGGTCCCGCCGTCGGTTCCGCCCTGGTTCATCAGCAGCACCGCGATGCCCGCGCCCACGCCGCCGATCACCACCGCCGCGAGCGCGACCAGCAGGGCGGTACGGGCGCGGCCGGTGTGCGGGCGGGCGGCCGCGGCCAGCGCCCGGTCGTCGAGCGCGTCCCGGATCGGCAGGCCCGGGGTGCGGCCGCCCGTACGGCCACCGGGTCTGCCGGCGCCGCCTCCGGCGGGTGTACGTGCCGGAGTGGCCGGGCCCGGGGGCGGCGTACCCGCGACCGGGGCGCCCTCACTGGGCGGGTGCCCGCTGGGCAGGTACTCCCCCGGCAGACCGCCGTCGGGAACGTCGTACAAGGGGGCGTGGACGTCCGGCCCGGCATAACGCGGGACGTCCGGTACCCCGGGGAACGGCCCGCCCGGTCCGCCCGGACTGCCCGGTGCGCCCGGTCCGCCCGCGCCCGCCACCGCCTCGGCCGCGAGGCCCGCGGCCCCACCACCTCCGAGCCCACCGCCTCCGGCGCCGTGACCACCATGACCGCCGGGACCGCTGTGTCCGCCATGCCCGTCATGACCGCGACCGGCCCCGTGCCCCAGGTGCCCGCCAGGCCCGCGCTCCGGGGCGCGGCCCGACTGCAGATAGCCGCGCAGCAGCCGCTCCGTCTCGGCGACGCCCAGCCGTCGCTCCGGCTCCCGCTCCAGCAGGCCCTGGACGACGGCGTGCAACGGGCGGGCGGATTCCGGGAGTTCGATCTCGTCGTACACCACCGCGTGCAGCACCCCGCCCAGCGAGTCGCGGTGGAACGGCGAGGCACCGCTGAGCGCGGCGCACAGCAGCACCCCGAGCGACCAGAGGTCGGCCTCGGGGCCGGTGCCGCGCCCGGCCATCCGCTCCGGCGCGGTGTACTCGGGCGAGCCGACGAAGCCGCCGGCGTCGGTCAGCGTCGTGACGCCGGGCACCTGGGCGATACCGAAGTCGGTGAGCACGACCCGGCCGGTGCCCGACTCCATCAGGACGTTGGCGGGCTTGATGTCGCGGTGCAGCACCCCGCGGGTGTGCGCGGCCCGCAGCGCGCCCAGCAGCGCGATGCCGATCCGGGCCGCCTCGCGCGGCGCCACCGGTCCGCCGCTCTGCAGCCGGTCGGCCAGCGACGGGCCCTCCACCAGCTCCATCACGATCCACGGCCGGCCGTCCTGTTCGACGACGTCATGCACGACGATCACATTGGGATGCTTGATCTGCGCGACGGTCCGCGCCTCCCGCATCGCCCGCTCCCGCTGCACCCGCGCTTCGGGCTCAGCCGTTCCCTCGTCCAAGTGCAGCTCCTTCACTGCGACTTGGCGACCCAGCACTTCATCGGTGGCCCGCCAGACCGTTCCCATTCCGCCGCGGCCCAGCCGTATTCCCAGGCGGTACCGGCCACCGATCAGTCGGCCCTCGCCCCCGAAGATCCCCATGACCCCATCTTGCCGCACCGCCGCCCTTCCGGGAGGGGCGGCACCCATGGACCGGCCATGGTCATGCGTACCCTGCCGCTGACCTGGTCCGCTGTGATGCACTGCCCTCATGGAGGCAGTTGTCGCAAGCGTCGTGGCCGTCGTGGGCACCCTGTTGGGTTCCGGAATCACCCACGTCTTCCAGAGCCGTTCGGCCGACCGCAGCGAGCGGTTCGCCCGCGCGGAGCGGCTGCGCCAGGAGCGGATCGATGCGTACTGCGCCTACGCGGGGGCGCTGCTGGAGTACCGGCGGGTCCTGGTCCACCGCTGGTTCGTCCTGCACGAGGACGACCGCTGCGGCGAGGACACCCCGGAGCTGCGCGAGGAGGTGTACAAGACCCGCTACAGCGCCCAAGAGGCCATGTTCCGGGCGCAGATGGTGAGCGATGACCCGGAGATACTCGACCGCAGCGAGCAGGTGATGGCGGCGACGACGGAGTTGCACTGGGCCCGCGACCGGGAGGCCCTCACCGAACTGCGGGCCACCACACGCCAGGGCATCCGGGATTTCATCGCGGCCACGTCCCGGCATGTGCGCTGATCAAACGGACGGCAGCCGGACGACACGGGGTGGAACCTCCACCGGCTCTCCCGCCGTCCTTGACACAGTGAGGCTGTTGTACGGGAACTGCCGGTACGGCGGCCACGAGAGGCGGATCGGGGGTCGGTCATGGTGATGCAGGACGGTGGAACGGTGGATGTCCGTCCGGGTCCCGATCCGGGCCGGGCCGCTCCGGAGCACAGCGGCGCCTATCTCGCGACCGGCCTGTGCCTGACGCTGTACGCCGGTGTGCTGGGCGCCTGGACGGTCTTCGGCATCACCCAAGGGGACGGCAGCACCTGGGACTTCGTCGAGGGCCTGTTCAACCCGGGCGCCTCCCCCACGACCCAGATCCTCGGCCCGTACGAATGGGCCTTCACCGTCGCGTTCCTGGTGATCGCCGGGATGACCCTGGCCCAGCGGCGGGTGGCGCGCTCCGCGGCTCTGCTGTCCGGTTTCGTACTGCTCGCCCTCTCCCTGCGGGAGGGCGTGGGCCTGCTCCACGCCGCCTACCGCCACCAGTACACCAATGACCCGCTGGGCAGCTGGGCGCTCGCCACCCGCGGTCTGGGGGTGGTGGTGGCGCTGGTCGTGCTGTTCTCGATGTTCCCGGCCACCGAGCGCGCACACGACGACCGCCCGCCCACCGCCGGCGCGGGCGGCCCGGACGACCGGTGGCGCCGCCTGTCCCGGATCTGCGGGGTGCTGTTCCTGGTCATGGCGCTGGCGGAACTCGGCTGGGCCCTACGCGACCTGACGGCCACCGGCGTGGACGCGGGCCGCTATCTGCGCGGCGTGGTGGACGGTTCGGTACTCGGCGCCCTCGATCTCGCGGCCTCCGCCGAGTTCACCACCGTCGGCTCGGTCCTCGTCCTGCTGATCCTCGGCGTGCTGGCCCTACGAGGACGCCGCGAAGTCCGGGGCGCCCTCCTGGTGTTCGCCGCGCTGGAGCTGTACATGACCGTACGGACGGTGGTGTGGCTGACCGTCTCCGACTTCTTCAACCGCTCCTTCGAGACCACCGCGGGCGCCCTGTCCATGGCCACCACGGCCTACGGCCTGGCCGCCATGACCTCGGTCGTCGTCCTGGCCACCGGCCGCGGCTCCGGCCCCTACGGCGAGCCCCGCACGGAGGGTGTCCGGGCGGCGGCGATGGGGCGGGAGGGGTGGCTTTAGGGGCCTGGCCCTCCGCGCACGGGCGTGGAGCCTCCAGGAGGTTCAGCCGCCCGCCCCGAGTGCCTTGCTCATGAACAGCGCGGTCTCGCCCTCGCTCGACGTACCCCGATAGAGGGTGGTGTCGAGGCCACAGAGGCTGAACCCCATCCGCCGGTAGGCGCGGATGGCGGGAACGTTCACATTCGTTGTCTCCAGCCAGGCCGTTCGTGCTCCGAGCCGGCTCCCGTACGCGCAGGCCCGCCGCATCAGCGCCGCGCCGACACCGCGCCCACGGTGCGTGGACGCCACCGCGATCTGGTGGATGACCAGGCGGCGGTGCCACTCCTCGACCCCGACGGCAACGAAACCGCACACCGTCCCGTCCTCGACGGCGACTTCCCGGTGCACGTCCTCAGCCACCTCGTCGTCCTCGTCGTCCTCGTCGTCCTCATCGTCGGGGAAGACCTTGACCAGCGGGGGATCGACGAAGGCCAACCGCAGCGCGAACCCCTCGTCCCCCACGACGACCTCGTAGACGGTGTCCGTGGTGAACGAGTCGTCGATCGCGTCGATCTGTTCCCTGTCCGCGGGCTGTGCTTCTCGGTACGCGATGTGTCGTTCGGGGCTCACTTGTACTCCGTGTCCTCGGGCAACTCGGTCATCCGGCAGACGAACGGCCCACGTCTCGCGTTCCGCTGCGCCTGAGGCTGTAGGGGCTGGCACTGCGCGTACGGGCGTAGCGTGGGCGGTACGTCCTTCTTGCGGGGGTGGTCATGGAGATGTTCCACGAGGAACCCGGTATCGGTGAGCGTATTGCCCGGCTGCGCGCACGGCGGAAGCTGACGCAGGAGGGGCTCGCCGAACGGGCGGGCCTGTGCGTCGACATCGTCCGCAAGCTGGAGCAGGGCGTACGCCGGACGGCGCGGCTGACAACGCTCAATGCGCTGGCCAGAGCCCTGGACGTGGAGCCGTCCGCGCTCGTCGGGCAGCCCGCCACCTTCGAGGTGCGCAGTGAGGGTGACCAGCCCTCCGTCCTGGCGCTGCGCCAGGCCATCTCGCCGGTGTCCGACCTGCTGGGCGATGATCCGGACCCCGAGGATCCGCCCGGCATCGCGGCACTGCGGGCTTCGCTGCGTTCGACGGAGCGCATCCGCCGCGACGGACGGATGGGGGAAATCGGCGCGTTGCTACCGCAGTTGATCAGGGACGCCAAGGCGGCCGCCCGCGCAGGCAGCGGGGCCGAGGCCGCCGCGGCCCACTCGGTCCTGGCCGAGGCCTACCAGGTCGCCGCGACGACGCTGACGGCGCTGGGCAAGGAGGACGCCGCGTTCACCGCCCTCGAACGCTCGATGGCCGCGGCGGCCAAGGGAGACGATCCCCACCTCCAGACCGTCGGCTTCTCCAGCCTCGCCTGGATCCTCACCAAGCAGGGGCGGCTGGCCGACGCCGAACGCGTCGCGCTGAACGCCGCCGAACGCATCGAGCCGGGGTTCCGCTCCCCGCCGGCCGAACTGGCGCTGTGGGGAATCCTGCTGCTTCGCGCGGCAACGGCCGCGGTCCGCCTGGAGCGGCACGACACGGTACGGGATCTGCTCAACCTGGCGAGCGCGGCAGCGGCGAGGATCGGCACGGACCGCCTCGATTACGCGACTCCGTTCGGCCCGACCAACGTAGGCGTGGCCAAGGTGAACTTCCTGGTGGAGATGGAGCAGAGTGCCGAGGCCCTGCGTGCCTCGCGCACCGTGCCCGAACTGCTGGCGCTCCCGCCGACCTGGCGTGCGCGCTTCCACGTGGACCGCGCCCTGGCCTTCGCCGACCTGCACAAGGACGATGGCGCACTCCAGGCTCTGCTCACCGCCGAGCGCACCGCCCCTGAATGGATGCGCTACCACTCCACGAGCCGTCGCCTCGTGGCCGACCTCCGCCACCGCGAACGGCGGCGCACCTCACCGCTCACGGAACTGGCCGACCGCCTCGGTCTCGACGGGTAGGACGGGGCGTCCCAGTACGCGCGGAAAGTGGCACAGCACGTCACTGTCCGGGCCGTGGCCTGCTGCTTAGCGTTGCCACGTCGTCAAGAACGACAGCCAGCACGGCCGCAACGACGTACGCACCGGAGGCACCCGCGATGGACACCCCACCCCCCCCCCGCCGGCTCCCCTGGACCTCCCCCGACGACAAACCCTGCTATCTCTTCACGGACCGGGAGGGCGGTTACGTCGCCCGGTACGCCGACGATGTCGAGGCGCTGCAACTCGGGATGGGGATCGGGCTGCTGGAGCATGCCCGGGATCTGATCGGTGATCCGGCGGCCGATGCGCGGCAGTTGCGGTATTTGTCGGCTCAGCTCAGTGCCGCTTTACGGGACGCGGTGCGGGTCGCGGAGAGTCGGAGGGAGCGGCTGGGGGATGACGATAGCCCCTCTGACCAGCGACTTTGAGGGGGCGACAGGTCGCCCCTTGGCGGTGCGGGGGAGATCCCCCTCCGAACCGCCCCCGCACACCAAAGGCGGCCGTCGCGTGTGGGGGTCGCGGCGGCCGCCGATGTGAACTGCAACGCGTCCTGGGCTTGTGGCCTCTTCAGTGGTGCAGCATGAGAACCACTCTGCCCGCGGGGGTCTCCCCTCGGCATCCTCCAGAGGTCGCGGGCTCACCCCCGCCGCTCGGCGGGGGTGGGGGTCCGTCGTAAGGCGGTCCCCGGTGACAGGGGAACGGAATCGCGCAGCGCCGGGCGGTTCCGCGGGCTCGGATGGGTGCGAAGGAGAAAGGGGCGGCCGGTGATCCGTGTCGCTGTGGTGGACGACGAACGGCTGGTCAGATCGGGCCTGCGGATGATTCTGGGGACCGCCCCGGACATCGAGATGGTCGCGGACTGCGGTGGCGCCGAGGCCGTGGACACCGTGCTGAGCTGTGCGGCCGACGTCGTACTGCTGGACATCCGCATGCCGGACGTGGACGGGCTGACCGTACTGCGCCGGCTGCGCGCCGCTCCGGAGCCGCCCGCGGTGGCGATGCTGACCACCTTCGACGCCCAGGAGTACCTGACGGCGGCGCTGCGCGAGGGCGCGGCCGGGTTCCTGCTCAAGGACTCCGATCCGGAGCAACTCGTACGGGCCGTACGGACGCTGGCGGAGGGCGGCAGCGTGCTCGACCCGGGCGTCACGCGTGCGGTGATCGGGGGCTATCTGACCGCCGAGGACCAGGCGTCGGCGGCGCGCGCGGTGAGCGGGCTGACCCCGCGGGAGTCGGAGGTGCTCGCCCTGCTGGGCGAGGGCCTGGGCAACGCCCAGATAGCCGACCGGATGGGGCTCGCCCCCAGTACGGTCAAGGACCATGTGCGCGCCCTGCTGGGCAAATTGGGCGGGATCAACCGCATCCAGGCGGCCATCGTCGCCGACCGTGCCGGCCTGGTGGCGGGCGGCCCCCGGGGGGCGTGGTGAGGGCCCGGGGCGGGCGGAGCCGCTTGCGGGCGCTCGCGGGGACGGTGGCGGCGCGCGGGGAGGCGAAGGGGCGGGCGCTGGCGCACGGGGCGCCGGTGCGGCGGCTGCGCGCCCTCGCCCCGGTGGTGGTCCCGGTGCTGCTGGCGTTCGCCGACGCGATGCTGGTCAACGGCCTCGAACTCGACCTGGAGGTCGGCGTCTCGATGCTGGCCGCGGCGGCCCTGGTGCTGCGCCGGCGCTTCCCGCTGCTGGTTTTCCTCTTCACGCTCCCCGGGCTCTACATCGGCTACATCTGGTTCGCGCCGATGATCGGGCTCTACACACTGGCCCTCCGCCGGCCCGGCCGGGCGCGGCTCGGCCTGTGTGCGGTGCTGCTGATCACCGCGCACTTCTTCCCGTATCCGATCTCCGACTTCGTACTCACCGACTACCGCGAGAACACCCAGGTGCTGATCGACGCCTGTGTCACCTCGGCCGCGCCGATCGCCCTGGGCCTGCTGATGCGCACCCGCCGCGAACTCGCCTCCCGCGTCGAGGATCTGACCCGCAGCCGGCGCCGCGAGCACCGGCTGCTGGCGGACCGGGTCAAGACCACCGAACGCGCCCGGCTGGCCCGTGAGATGCATGACGTGGTGGCCCATCAGGTCAGCCTGATCAGCCTGCAGGCGGGGGCGGTGCAGGTCAGTACGGAGGACGCGGCGGCGCGCGCGGGTGCCATATCGATCCGGGAGCTGTCCGTGCGGACCCTGGAGGAGCTGCGGCACATGGTGGGTGTACTGCGGGCGGACGGCGGCGAGGCGGCGGAGGCGGACGGCCTGGCTCCGCAGCCCGACTTGGAGGAGTTGCCGCGACTGATCGAGATGAGCGCGCTGGATGTGACGTACGAGGGCGGTGTGGTGGCCGGCGCGAGCGGCACGAAGACGGTGGAGCGGGCGGCCTTCCGTACGGTCCAGGAGGCGCTCACCAACATCCGTAAGCACGCGCCGGGGGCACGGGTCCGGGTACGGGTGGATCCGGTGGATGCGATGGACGCGGTGCGGGGCGAGAGTTCCGGACGGGGCGAGGGTGCCGGAGGGGCCGGGAGGGCCGAGGAGAGCCGTGCGGCGCACGGTCTGCGGGTGGAGATCCGCAACGGGCCGCCGGACGCGACGGCGACGGTCCCCGCGCTTCCCGGGGGCGGGCACGGGCTGGTGGGGCTGCGCGAGCGCGCCCAGAGCCTCGGCGGGACGCTGGAGGCGCGTCACACCTCCGACGGCGGCTTCGTCGTACGGGCGGAGTTTCCGTACGGAGCGGGGTGAATCAGGCAGGGATGGACATACGGGGACAGAAGGGCTGCGCCCCGGGCGCGTTCAGGCGGAGAGCGGTGCGGCTGCCTCGTCGACGGCGGTGTGCAGGTCCGGGTAGACCTCGAAGAGCCGGCGGACACCCAGCGCGGCGAGCACACGGTTGACGTGCGAGCCGTCCACGGCACCCTGGGCGGGGAGGATCAGCCGCAGCCGCCCCTGACAGGAGCGCATCAGACGGCGGGCGGCGATCAGCACACCGACACCGCTGGAATCGCAGAACCGCACCTCGGAGAGGTCGAGTACGAGCGATCTCCGGCCGTCCGCCACCGCGTCGTGCACATGCTGGCGCACCGCTGGCGACGTGACCAGGTCCATCTCCCCGGACACCTGGAGTACGGCCCATGGGCCCTGTTCGTCCTCTGCCACCTTCAACGACACGCGCTCGAAGCCTTTCGCTCGCTTTTGGACCGGATGGGCCCGATTGCATCCGGAACTCATCCTTCCCCGCCTCGACTGCCCGGCCTCTCTCCCCTGAAACTCTTCCGAATCCTTGGCGCAACAGGCAGTCCGCTTAAGGCTATGCCCCAGCGGCCGCACCTTTTCGCCGACATCCGGTCACACACGGATAACACATCACCGTATGCGGACACCCACGATCGGCATCGATCCGCTTCGATCGGGCAGTATCGCCACAAAGCGAGACCCTTCCTCGCGAGGTCTTTACCATCACCGTCCCCCTCGGGGCTCGGTTTGCCGCAAAGGAGCGTGCGTTGTCAGACCCGCGCACTACATTCGATGGCACGGTGGTTTCCGTGATCGTGCGCACAGCTCCGGGCGTGAGCGCGTGTGCAGGAGTGACGGCTGAGGAGTGAGCCCGGAGGCGACGGGCAGGGATGGGGTTCCGATGGGACACGACGCGCCACCGCGCTGGGACAGGCGGATGCAACAGCGGCTCGCCCACGGCGAGGCGGCGGCGCTGGGCGAGCTCTACGACCGCTTCGCCTCGCTCGTGCACAGCCTCGCCCACCGTGTCCTGGACGACGAGGACGCCGCCGACCGCCTCACCCGCGAGGTGTTCACCTACATCTGGGAACACCCGGATTCCTACGACCCCAAGCAGGGCCCGCTGCGCTCCTGGATCGCCGGTGTCACCCGCCACCAGGCCGTCCAGCGGCTACGCCAGACCGAGGCGGCCTCGGCGCGCGACTGCGGAGACGGTGCCCCGGCGCCCGCCGAGATAGAGCAGAAGATCCGCGAGGCCTCCACCGCCGCCCGCGCCGACTACATCGTCACGTCCATGCCCGCGCCCCTGCGGGCCGCACTGGAGCTGGCGTACTTCCAGCGCCGGGACTACCGCCAGACCGCCGCCGACCTCGGCGTCACGGAGGACGAGGCCCGGCGCCGGCTCCGCCTGGGCCTCCAGCTGCTCTCCACCGCCCATCACCACCAGGCCCTGCCACCCGGCCACCGCGCCTCGTACACCGCACGCGCCCCGCGCTCCTCCCCCACCGCGCCGCACGCTCCCCGCGGCCCGCTCCCGCCGCACACCCAGCACACCGGCCCGGGAACCTCCGCACCGCCCGGTCCGGGCCATGGACGGGCGCGGTGAAGGGCCCGGACGAGTGGGACGGCCGCGAGCTGCCCGGCAGCCCCGGTGAGCGGCCGCGGATACCGTCCCCGCGCTCCGCAGCCGAGGACCACGGCCCCCTTCCGGACACTCCGCCGGCGCCCGTCCCCGACCCGGCGAGCGACCCGGTGAGCGACCCCGTCGGCCCCCGTCCGGACGCCGGGCCCGGGTCCGAGCCGCCCGCCGCGCCCCTGCCCGTCCCCGACACGGATCCGGCCCCGCCGCACCGGATCCTCAAGTCGCTGCTCGGTGCCTGGGCGCTGTCGGCCTGCTCCCCCGAGGAGACGGCCGCCGTCGAGGCGCATCTGACCGACTGCGCCTCCTGTGCGGACGAGGCGCTGCGGCTGCGCGATGCCGTCGGACTGCTGCATCCCGCCGACAGCCTCGACCTCGATCCGCTGCTGCGCTCCCGCGTCCTGGAGGGCTGTCTGGGCCGGCGGCCGGCGCGTATCCCGGTGCCCGACTGGGCGTCGCCGTACGACGCGGAGACCGCCAAACTCGATGCGCTGCTGCGTGACATGGGCGAGGCGGAGTGGCGCGCCCCGGTGCGGCTGCGCTGGTTCGAGGGCGAGCGCCCGGTCGAGCGGGAGACCACCGTCGCCGGTGTCATGGGGCATCTGATGGCGGTGGACGGCCTGGTCGCGACGGCGCTCGGGCTGACCGACCCGCTCGGCACCGCCGCCCCGCCCGGCACCCCGGACCCCCTCATCCGTACGGAAACGTTCTGGCGCGCGGCGGACGAGAAGCAGAATCCGCTCGCCATCCACGCACCGTGGCGCGACCAGAGCTACGCGCTGATGAGTCAGGTGTCGTTCGCCGGCAGCAAGGTCGCCGAACTCGCCGTCCCGTACGGAGACTTCCGGCTCGCACTGCGCGACTCGTTCCTGGACCGCGCCTTCGAGTGCTGGGTCCACGCCGGCGATATCGCGGAGGCGGTGGACTACCCGTACGTTCCCCCGGCCGCCGGGCATCTCCACCAGATGGTCGACCTCGCCGCCCGGCTGCTGCCCAGTGCGCTGGCCGACCGCCGCCGGGCCGGGCTCGCCGCGCCGCCGCAGCGGCTGGTCGAGGCGGGCGCCCCGGGCCGTACGCTCCATCTGGAGGTCGAGGGCAACGGCGGTGGCCATTGGTACATAGCGCTGGACTCACCGGCCGCCCTGGGCACCCCGGACCGCACCGTCGCGCATATCGCCCTGGACAGCGCCGAGTTCTGCCAGCTGGCCGCCGGCCACATCTCCCCCGAGGAGGCCGCCGCCGGTCAGAACGGCGAACGCGACGCGATCCGCGATGTGCTGTTCGCGACCGCGTCGCTGTCCCGCCTTTAGCCCTCGCCGGCAGGGGCGGCTTGCCAGTAGGGGGCGGTCGAACATGTCCCGTAGGGGGTCCGAGCGCCCCCTCGGGGCCACAACGTGAGCGGTGCGGAAGGTATTCCGGCGTGAACGGTGCGGAAGGTATTCCGGCCGTTACGCGAAGACGACCGTCCGGCTGCCGTTCAGCAGCACCCGGCGCTCGCTGTGCCACTTCACGGCCCGCGCCAGCGCCTGGCACTCCACGTCCCGGCCGATCGCCACGAGCTGGTCCGGCGTGACCTCATGGCCGACGCGCTCGACCTCCTGCTCGATGATCGGGCCCTCGTCGAGATCCGCGGTGACGTAGTGCGCGGTGGCACCGATGAGCTTCACCCCGCGGGCGTGCGCCTGGTGGTACGGCTTGGCGCCCTTGAAGCTCGGGAGGAAGGAGTGGTGGATGTTGATGATCCGGCCGGACAGCGCCTTGCACAGATCGTCGGAGAGCACCTGCATATAGCGGGCGAGGACGACCAGCTCGACGTTCTCCGCCGCCACCAGCTCCAGCAGCTGCGCCTCGGCCTCGGCCTTGGTGTCGCGGGTGACCGGAATGTGGTGGAAGGGGATGTCGTACGAGCCGACCAGCTCGGCGAAGTCCGTGTGGTTGGAGACCACGGCCGCGATCTCCACCGGCAGCGCGCCGATGCGGGAGCGGAACAGCAGGTCGTTGAGGCAGTGCCCGAACTTGGACACCATCAGGATGACCCGCATCTTCTCGTCGGCCCGGTGGATCTGCCAGTCCATGCCGAAGGAGTCGCCCACCGCCGCAAAGCTGGCCCGCAGCTTGTCGACGCTCACCGAGGTGTCCGCGCTGAAGTGGACCCGCATGAAGAACAGCCCGGTGTCGTGGTCGCCGAACTGCTGACTGTCCTCGATGTTGCAGCCGGTGATGAAGAGGTAGCTGGACACGGCATGCACGATGCCCTGCTTGTCCGGGCAGGACAGGGTGAGGACGTACTGATCGTGCGGACCGGGCTGGGTGGTGGGCTGCGACTCGCTCATGACCTCATAGGGTCGCACACCTGCGGAGCAGGTCAGGCCGGGGCGTCCGCCTGACCGGTCATGATGGCCAGCACCTCCAGCGAGCGCGGCGCGGCATCGGGGTCCTCGCCGTCCGCGGCGGCCAGCTGCACATGGGCCTCACGGGCCGCGTGTACGGCCTCCGGCCAGCCCTGGTGCGCCATGTACGCGGCGACCGGGGCGTCCGCACCGACCTGGTGCATGATCCGCAGCACGCGCAGGACGGCGACATCGACGAGCTGTGCCTCCTGGGCGTCCCGGAAGATCGTGCCGATGTACTTCTCGGCGGACCAGTTGTCCAGCCAGGTGTCCTCGACGAGCCGGTAGACGGCGTCGGTGACATCTCCGTACCCGGGCCGGCCGGCCAGCCAGGTCTCCTGCTGGAAGGCGGGGTCGGAGAGCATGTGCAGCGCGGAGCGCACATTGCTGCGCCAGCGCCACCACGGCATGTCGTTGAGTGGCATACCGCCCATGGTGGTCGAGCGGCGGCCGCGACGGGAAGACTTCTCCGAACCTTGCACAGTATTGGATCGTACGTTCCGCGCGGATGATCTCAAGCGGCCCCCCGGAATTCACCTGTACGTCACCATCCGTTGCCTTGTCGTCACTCACCCGTTCCTGGCAGGACGGAAGGCTGCGGTGTCATGACCGGACGGCGACGCTCCTCCCCCCGCCCTTTTCCTCATGCTCCCGCGGTCGCTTCGGCGGTGGCATGTACGGCGGTCATCGCGTCACTGCTCTCGGGCTGCGGCTCCCTCCCCGGAGCCTCGGGGGACTCCGGGGAGAAGGACCCGGTCACGGTGATGACCTGGGCACCCGAGGGCACCAAGGCGACCAATATGCCGGGTATGCCGGCCATGGCGCAGGCCTACGCCCGCTGGGTCAACTCCCGGGGCGGCATCCGGGGCCATCACCTACGGGTGCTGACCTGCAACGAGCGCAACGACTCGGTGTCCGCCGCCCAGTGCGCCCAGCGCGCGGTGGACCGGGGCGCGGTCGCCGTCGTCGGCTCCTACAGCCAGTTCGGCCGCTCGTTCCTGTCGCCGCTGGAGGTCAAGGGCGTCCCCTTCATCGGCGGCTACGGCGCCTCGGACGAGGAGTTCGAGAGCCCGCTGTCCTACCCCGTCAACGGCGGGCAGGCCTCCCTGCTCGCCGGGAACGGCCGCCAGTTGGCGCGCGACTGCAACCGCGTCGCGCTGGTCCGCCCGGACACCATCCAGGGCGACCAGATGCCGTCCCTGCTCAACTCCGGCCTGGAGAGCGGCAGTCGGCACCCGGCGAAGGACATCAAGGCGCCCGAGGACGGCACCGACTACTCGACCGAGGTGAACCGCGCCCTGGACGACGTGGGCGCCGACCCGCTCGTCTACGGCACGTCGGAAGCAGGCGGCAAAGCGGCCGGCTCCTGTGTGACCGCCTCGCTCGGCGATCACACCGATGCGTTCTTCGACTCGTTCCGGCGGCTGCAGGAGGACAGCCCCAGGGTGCGGGTCGCCTCCGTTCTCGGCAGCGTCGGCCAGTCGCTGGTGAACCGTACGGGCGGCAGATCCGGGCCGCTGGAAGGCGCGGACATCACCGGCTGGTATCCGGCAGCCGGCGATTCGCGCTGGGAGCCGATGCGCAAGGTCATCAAGGACTTCGCGTTCAACGACAACCGCATCGACCCCGCCGACCAGGGCGCCCAGACCACCTGGATCGCCTACACCGTGCTGCGTTCGCTGATCGAGGAGCTCGATGACGAGGGCGCCGAGGACATCACCCCGCACGCCCTGCAGACGGCGCTGGACCGCGGTGACCGCGCCGTCGACACCGGCGGACTGACCCCGAAGCTGCGCTGGCGTGAGGAAGACATGCTCGCCGTCCAGGACTTCCCGCGCATCGTGAACGGGACGGTGACCTACCAGGTCGTCCGGGACGGCGAGTTGGTCGCCGCCCAGCACGGCTTCGTGAACGTCACCAAGACGCTGGAACGGCGGCACACGGACAGTTGAGCGGGGGGGGCGGGCAGCCCGGCGCGCCGCCCGCGCGGCACCGGGAGCGGGCCGCCGGAACGGGCCGTCTGGAGCGCGGCGGCGCCCGCCCGTCCGGCGCTCAGAGCTGCTCGGGGCGGCGCTCCGTCAGCCCGTACTTCTTGGCGAGCGGGTTCCAGATCTGCGCCGCCTGCCTCTTGGCCGTGGTGGCCTGACCGCTGGCCGCGTTGCCCTGGGCGGTCTGCCGGGTGACCCGGGCCTTGCCCTTGTGGCAGCCCTTCTTGCCGGCGGCCTGTCCGGCCCACGCCGCGTAGTGGTTGTCCGCGGACGCCGAGGACTGCCAGGCCTTGGTCAGCGCGGCGGTCAGCCGGTCATTGTTCGGGATCTTGTCGACGGGCAGCTGCTGCAGCCGCTTCACCAGGTCGTTGCGCTGCCCGGCCGCAGCCCGCAGGTCCTTGGCCGCGCCGCCGAGGTTGTCACAGGACTTGATGCTGTTGACGGCGCCGATCACCGAGGAGCGGCTGTTGTTGCTGTCGCCCAGCAGCGCGTCCAGACCCTTGGCCTGGGCCTCGGCCGGGTCGGTGGTCGGCTTCGGCTTCTCCGGCTCCTTGGCGTCCTTCGTCGTGTCGGCCCCGGAGCCCTGCTTCTTCGAGGTGTCCTCGCTGCTGCCGCCGCTCAGCGCCCAGCCGAGGCCGAGGCCGGCGCCCGCGAGCGCCACGATGACGATGCCGACGATCACGGCCGGGGCGAGCCGGCGGCGTCCGCTGTCGCCGCCGTCGTCGAACGTGGGCTTCGGCTCATAGCCGCCGCCGGGCGGGAACTGCTGTCCGTAGCCCTGGCCCTGCTGCCCGTACGGCGGGCGGCCCGGGTCCTCGAAACGCGGCAGCTGCGCGGTGGAGTCCGGGGCGCCGGTCTGTCCGGCCTGGCCGGGCGCGCCCGGCCCGTCTCGGAACAGGCCGTCGAACTCGGAGGGGGTGGGACGGTCCCCGGGCGCGCCGGGGCGCACGCCGTAGGGCGCGCCGGGCGGCGGGGTCGGGGCACCGGCGCCCACCGGCGCAATGAGCTGGGTCGCCTCGGCGTCGCCCGCGCCCTGGGCGCCCGGCATCGGCTGGGACTGCGGCATCGGCCGGCCCTGGGGCCCGCCCTGCGTCGGCTTGATCGCGCGCAGCATGGTCGTGGACTCGTCGGGCGTCTCGGGGCGTGAGGCCGCCTCGGGCGGCAGCGGCGCGGCGCCGGGGCCGCCGGACCGGGCGTCGAAGGGCGGTATCAGCGCGGTGGCCTCCGCGTCGCCCGAGGCGGGCGGCAGCGGCGCACCGGTCTGCGGGGTCGCCCGCACCAGCTCGCCGGACGGGCCCTGGGGCTGCTGCCCGTACTGCTGTTGAGGCTGCTGGGCCTGTTGCGGCTGCTGGTACTGGGCCTGCTGCGGCTGCGGGGCCGGCTGCCCGTACGGCTGCTGCGGGGGCTGCTGCCCGTACGACTGCTGCGGGGGCTGCTGACCGTACGACTGCTGCCCCTCGGGCGGAAGTGCGCCGGGCGCACCCTGGCCGGGCTGTGCGCCGTGCGGCATCAGCGCCGTCGCCTCGGCGTCGAAGCCGGTCTGCGGCTGCGGTGCGGCGGGCTGCTGGGGCGCCTGCTGCGGCATCGAGGGCGGCATGGCCTGCGGCGCCTGCTGCTGTTCCTGGGGCGGCGGGAAGCCCTGGCCGCCCTGCGGCTGCGGCGGCACCAGACCCTGCGGGGCCGGCGGCTGCGCCGGGGCGTACGCCTGCTGCGGGCCCTGACCGTAGCCCTGCTGCGGGCTCTGGTCGTACCCCTGCTGTGCGGCGGGCTGCTGGCCCTGGGCGGGCGCCTCGCCGTACGGCTGCGGGGCGGGGGCGGCCTGCTGGCCGGGTCCCCAGGGCTGGCCCCACGGCTGGCCGGCCGGCGGCGCGGCCTGCTGGTCGGGCACCCACGGCTCACCGTTGGCGGGCAGCACAATGCCCTCTCGCGCGGGACCGGCCGCAGAATTCTGCGGGTCGTGACCCTGTCCGCTCTGCGTCACCGTGACTCCTACCAACGTGCAGACCTACGGAATCGTCGGCTGCACGCTACCGGGTCGCAGCAACGTTCGACCACGTCGCCTGGTCACCGCCCCTGCCCGCCCCCGGAACGCCCCGGGCGGGCCCCGCCGTCCGAGTCGTCCGGCGTCCCACGACAAACCCGACGTGGCACGACAAACCAGTCGCCGCCCCGTCTTGGGGCGGTACTCACGCCGCAGTGGCCCGCAGCTCCAGACTCACGCCGCAGTGGCCCGCAGCTCCAGTCGCGCGCTGAACTCCCGCACCACCGGTTCGTCCCGATAAGGCTCCAAACGCAGCTGAAAGTCCTCCAGATACTCCGCGCCACGGTCCGAACGCAGCCCGCCCAGCAGCTCCACCGCCTGGGTGCCCGTATGGCAGGCCTGCTCCACCTCGCGCTGCTGTACCTGGGCGCCGGCCAGCAGCAGCAGACCGATGGCCCGGCGCCGGGCGCGGCCGGCCGGATGCCCGTCCAGCGCCTCCTGCGCCCGCTGTGCGGCGGGTCCCGGCTGCCCCAAATCACGGTGGCAGTGGGCGAGTTCATCGGCCAGGTAGGCCTGGTCGAAGTGGGCGATCCAGACCGGGTCGTCGCCCGCTTCGGCGGCCGCGTCGGCGCGCTCCATCGCGGCGACCGCCCGGCCCGCCACCACCTGGAAGGCCCGGCCGTCGCCCATCAGCGCATGTCCGCGGGCCTCCGCCGCGCAGAACATCGCCTCCGCGCGCGGTGTGACATGACCGCGGGCGCCTTCCTGCGCGGCGCGCGCGAGCTGGGCGATCTCCCGTGGATTGCCGAGCGAGGCGGCGAGATGGCTCATGCTCGCGGCGAGCACATAGCCGCCGTAGCCGCGGTCACCGGCCGCCTGGGCCAGCCGCAGCGCCTGGATGTAGTAGCGCTGGGCGAGACCGGGCTGGCCGGTGTCGACGGCCATGTAGCCGCCCAGTTCGGTCAACCGCGCGACGGCGGCGAAGAGTTCCCGCCCGACGGACTCACGGTACGAGCCGGCCAGCAGCCCCGAGACCACGCTGTTGAGGTAGTGCACGACGACCGGCCGGACGTGTCCGGCACCGAAACGGTGGTCGAGCTCGCTGAGCGCCGTGGTCATGGCGCGGACCGCCTCGACGTCCGAGATCCCGACCCGGGCACCGGCGTTCCGGGCGACCTGGGTGTCCGCCCCGGTGATCAGCCAGTCACGGCTGGGCTCCACCAGGGCGGACGCCGCGACCGTGGAGCCACTGAGGAAGTCGCGCCGGCCGACATCGCTGCGCCACAGCTCACAGACCTGCTCGATCGCCCCGAGGACCGTCGGCGAGAACTGCAGCCCCACTCCGGACGCGAGGTTCTTGCCGTCGGCCATCCCGATCTCGTCGATGGTGACCGTGCGCCCCAGCTTGCGCCCCAGCGCCTCCGCGATGACGGCCGGCGCGCGGCCCCGTGGTTGCTGCCCGCGCAGCCATCTGGCCACGGAGGTCTTGTCGTAGCGGAGGTCGAGACCGTGTTCCGCACCGCACATGTTGACGCGGCGGGCGAGCCCCGCGTTGGAACAGGCGGCTTCCTGGATCAGCGCCTGCAGCCGTTCGTTGGGCTGCCGTGCGACGAGTGGCCTGGCGGCCATGCTTGTACCCCCTGTGTACCGCTGTGCGTTCACCGTCGAACGCCGCTCCCCGTGATCGATTCCCCATGAATATGCCGGATATCCGAGAGATCCGGAATATGCGCGATTGGAGGGATCGTTGTGATATGCGCGTTGCAGAGGTTGCTCGGTTATGAGCGCTTTGCGCCCTGTCCGGTGCTTCCTCGGTGCCGAACGCCGTTCACGGGTGGGGAAGGCTGCGCGGTGCCGTGCACAGATCGCGGCGCCGCCGTGCCGGGCTCCCCCCGGGTGCACTTCGGACTGCCGCCGGGCGGTCCCTCCGCCCGTCAGGCAGGTGGTTACCCGTTCCTCGGGCCCCGCCCGCATACGCGCCCCCACCGGTGCACCCATGCGCCCCACGTGCGAGAACGATGCGCCGGGGGGTTCACCCCTGAGCCGTAACCCTTGGTGACAGCGGAAGTTGTCCTCAGCGTGGAAGAGACCATCGGAGTCACAGGAGCCTCGCAAATCCCCGTGCAGCGCGGCGAGCAGCTGCTCGACACTGCGGTGCGTTACGCGGAAGAACGGCATTGGGACGTGTTCCCCGGCGCATGGCTGGAGCACGACGGTGAGACACCGCGCTGCTCGTGCGACGCCGGCGACTGCGCGGCACCCGGCGCGCACCCCACCGGCCCCGGCTGGGCCGGACAGGCCAGCGGCACCGCGACCGCCGTCCGCCGTATGTGGAGCAAGCAGCCGCGGGCCTCGATCCTGCTGCCGACGGGCCGGACGTTCGAGGCGCTCGACGTGCCCGAGACCGCGGGCTGTCTGGCGCTGGCCCGTATGGAGCGGATGGGGCTGGCGCTCGGCCCGGTCACCCGCACCCCCGACCGCCGGATGCTCTTCCTCGTCCTCCCCGGCGCCTCGGTGAAGGTGCCCGCCCTCGTACGCGCCCTGGGCTGGGCGCCGGCCGCGCTCGATCTGATCTGCCGCGGCGAGGGCGAGTACATCGCCGCACCGCCGACCCGGGTGGGCGCGCACGGCTCGGTGCAGTGGGCGCGCCGCCCCACCCCCGCCAACCGCTGGCTGCCGGACGCGGAGGAGCTGATCAGCCCGCTCGCCTATGCCTGCGCACGGGACGCGGTCGCTCTCCGGGCGCGCTGATCCCTGACCGGTCCGCTCCCCTTGTCCCCAGGCTGTCCACAGTCCCGCCCCGTCCCGGTATCCGCCCGTATCGTGGGATGCCGACGGGGGTCGGGACCGGCCCCTGCGGGGACGTCGAAGGGCAGGACCGGTGGCGAACGAGCCGGAAGACATCGATGAGCGGGGCGCATCGGCACCGCCGCAGCGCACCACGGCCGCTTCTGCGGGCGGGCCGGCCGCGGCCCCCGGGGGCGGCGCGGCCGGCCCGCCCGCCGTCCGCATCCAGGGCCTGTGGAAGAAGTTCGGCGAGCAGATCGCCGTCAACGGCATCGATCTGACGCTGCCCGCCGGCCGCTTCATCGGACTGGTCGGCCCCAACGGCGCCGGCAAGACCACCACCCTGTCCATGGTGACGGGCCTGCTGCGGCCGGACGCCGGGCTGGTCGAGATCGGCGGCCACGACGTCTGGCGGGACCCGGTGTCCGTCAAGTCCCGGATCGGGGTGCTCCCCGAGGGGCTGCGGCTCTTCGAGCGGCTGTCGGGCCGCGAACTCCTCGGCTACATAGGGCGTCTGCGCGGTCTTCCGGGCGACGAGGTCGACAAGCGGGCCGCTCAGCTGCTGGACGTGCTCGATCTGGCCGGATCGCAGCACAAGCTGGTGGTCGACTACTCCACCGGTATGCGCAAGAAGATCGGGCTGGCGGCGGCGCTGCTGCACAACCCCGAGGTCCTCTTCCTCGACGAGCCCTTCGAAGGCGTCGACCCGGTGTCGGCGCAGACCATCCGCGGCGTACTGGAGCGCTACACCGCCTCCGGCGCGACGGTGATCTTCTCCAGCCATGTGATGGAACTGGTCGAGTCGCTCTGCGACTGGGTCGCGGTGATCGCCGCCGGGCGGATCCGGGCGGACGGCCCGCTCGCGCAGGTGCGCGGCGCGGCGCCCTCGCTGCAGGACGCGTTCCTCGAACTCGTCGGCGCGAACGACCGGGGCGCTGGAGCGAACCTGGACTGGCTGGGCGGTGGCGGCGCCCGATGAGCAGCGAATCCGCTGCGGTGGCCGCACGGCCGGCCGCCGCACCGTCCCTGACCGCCGTCTTCGTACGGCTGAAGCTGACGCTGCTGCGCAACGGGCTGCGTCAGTCGACCGGGCGCACGCTGGCGTATGTCTCGTCCGTCATCGTGGGCCTGCTGTTCGCCTCGGGCGTCGTGGTGGGGCTGATCGCGCTGCGCGGCAACCCCCATGTCGGCGCGCTGGTCGTGCTGCTCACCGGGATCCTCACCCTGGGCTGGGCGGCGATGCCGCTGTTCTTCCCGGCGAGTGACGAGACCCTCGATCCGACCCGGCTGGTCATGCTGCCGCTGCGGCCGCGGCCGCTGATCGTCTCGCTGCTGGTGGCCTCGCTCGTCGGCATCGGCCCGGTCGTCACCCTGGCGCTGGTGACCGGCTCGGTGATCGCGGTCGCGGACGGGGCGGCCGCCGCGGCCGTCGGCGTGGTGGCCGTGGTCCTGGTGGTGCTGGTGTGCGTGTCGCTGGCCCGGGCGGTCGCCACCGCCTCGGTACGGCTGCTGACCAGCCGGCGGGGCCGCGATCTCGCCGTGCTGAGCGGCCTGTTCATCGCCATCGGCGCCCAGGGCGTCAATGTCGCCGCCCAGAAGCTGGGTCGGCCGGACGGCCTGTCCGTACTGGAGCCGCTGGGCAACATCCTGCGCTGGGTGCCGCCGGTGTCCGCGGTGGGCGCCGTCGACGACGCCGGACACGGGGAGTACGGGCGGGCGCTGGCCGGCCTGGGGCTGACGGTGCTGGCGCTGGTCCTGCTGTTGTGGTGGTGGCAGCGCACCCTGACCACCCTGATGACGTCCCCGGACTCCTCCACCCTCCAGGCGGTGGAGAAGGACAGCGCACGCCGCAGCGGGGAGCGGGGCCTTGCGCGGCTGCTGTCGCGCGGGCGCACCGGCACGGTCATCCTCCGTTCGCTGCGCTACGGATGGCGCGACCCCAAGTCGAAGATGTCGTGGGCGACCGCGCTCGCCGCCGGACTGCTGGTACCGGTCATCTCGGCCGTCCAGGGCAACGGCAGCATCTACACCGCGTTCTCGGCGGCCACGCTGCTCGGCCTGCAGATGTACAACCAGTTCGGCCAGGACACCTCGGCGTTCTGGATGGTCGCCTCGACGATCGCCACCCCGCGGGACGCCTATCAGGAGCTGCGCGCCCGCGCGTTGGCGCTGGCGCTGGTGGCCGTCCCGTACGTCACGCTGGTCGTCATCGGCAGCGCGGCGCTCATCGGGCCGTGGTCGGCGTTCCTGGAGGTGTACGGGCTCTCGCTGGCGGTGCTGGGCGCCCTGCTGGCCACCGGGGCGCTGTCGTCGGCGCTCTTCCCGTATTCGATCCCCTCGGAGGGCAACAAGAACGTCGCGCCGGGGCAGGGCGCGATCGCCTGGTTCAGTCTCTTCGGCGGGGTCGTGGCGGGTGCCGTGCTGTGCGCACCGCTGCTGGGCCTGACGATCTGGCTTCATGTCGCGGGCCTGCACCACCTGCTGTGGGTGCTGCTGCCGGCCGGTGTGGTCTACGGCGTGGGCATCGCGGTGCTGGGGCTGCGGCTGGCGGCACCGCGGGTGGCGGGGCGGCTGCCGGAGATTCTGGGGGCCGTCAGCAAGGGCTGAGCACCCGCGCCGGCCGGGCCCCGGCGGCCTCGCCGTGGAGTTGTCCACAGGCCCCACCGGCCGGCGCGCGGTGGCGGTAGCGTCATTCACGACCTGGACGAAGGGTGGTGGGGGCGGTGCTGCGCGCCGGATTGACGCTGGTGACGGGCTGGTTGACGGTGCTGTTCTGCGCCGGGGCGGTGCAGGCGGCGCCGGCCGGTCCCCACGCACCCGGCGGCCCGACCCAGTTCGCTTACCTCGCCGAGCAGCTCCGCAGGAGCCCGGTCCACGTCAGCGACCAGATCCCCCGCGAGGTCCCCCGGTCGACCGCGCCCGCCTTCGCCCGGGAGGCCCGGCGGCTGGGCGTGCCGACGTACGTCATGGTCCTGCCGCACGCCTCCTACGGCACCGCCGCGGACGGTCTGCTCGCCGGTGTCCATGACCGGCTGGGACGCAAGGGCCTGTATGTCGCCCTGAGCGACACGGGCCTGGAGGCGGCGCAGACATACGGCGTGGACCTGCCCGGCACGGCGGACGCGGTCACGGAAGCGGTGTACGCGATGCCGTACGACGCCACGCCCCGCGAGGTGTTCCGGCACTTCGTCGACGTGGTCACCTCGGGGGAGGCGCATCAGCGCGCCGAGGAGGCGCGCGCCGCATACGACGACGGCGGGCTCGACGAGCCCCCCGGTCTGCACACCGACACCACCGAGCGCGAGAACCAGAGCCTTGTGACGGGCATCGCGGTCCTCGGCATTCCCCTGACCGTGCTGCTGGTGACGGTCCATGCCCTGCAGCGGCGCCGGGTGCGGCGGGCCGCGGCAGCGGGCGGACCGGTGCGGGGACCGGGGGCGCGAGGTGGTCCGCAGGGCGGGGGCCGGACGGCCGGTGGCCGCACGACGGGGAGCGGCCGGCAGCGGCCGGTTGGCGGTCCCGGACCGTTCCCCCGCGAGCGGCTGCTGCCCCTGATGCTGGGTGCCGCCGTGCTGGGCGGGCTGGTCGCCTTCACCGCCTCCCAGATCTTCGACGACACGACCAGTGGTGACGGCTCCCGTCCCACGGCCGCGGATATGCGGGCCCGGATCGACCGGGTGTCCGCCGGACTGCGCCGCGACCCGCTCTACCTCGATCCGGAGAGCCGGTCCACGCTGGACAGCACCGAGCGCGCCCACCTCAGCAAGCGGCTGCGGGAGCTGGACGTTCCGGTGGTGATCGCCGCCGTGCCCACCCCGCCGGACGACGAGTCCGGGGGCAGCAAGGAGCTGCTGGCCAAGGAGGTGCACGACCGGCTGCACCGCAATGTCCTCATGGTGCTCGCCGACCCGGCGACCGGCGTCATCGAACTCGTCAACTACAGCACCCGCATCGACGACAGCTACCTCGTCAACCGTCCGCGCGACCTCACCTACACCGGGCCCGCCGAGGAGCAGCTCGGCCGTCATCTGGACGAGCTGCTGACGTATGTCGACAAGGCTCCACGGGCCAGGACGGGCGGCAGGCCCTATGACCCGCCGCCCGCCGCCGACCCCGTCGAGGAGAAGGCGCTGCCCGGTCTGTTCACCGGGGACTTCGAAGCCGGGATGGTCCTCGGCACCTTCGCCGCGGGTCTGGTCTTCGGGCTGGTCGTGGCGGCCCGTGCTCTCGCCCGCCGGCTGGTCCGGCGCGGGAGACCGGCGGGCCGGGGAGCGGGTGGCGCAGCGGCCCCCTCAGCGCCGGACCGGCCCACGCCGGCATGGCTGCGGCGCACCGCCCGGCAGGATCTCGATGCCCTCACCGCCGCCCTGGAGGCTTCGGCTTCGCTGCCCGAGGAGGCCCGGCGCAGGGCCTGGGAGTGCCTGGACGCCGCGGCGCTGCTGGTCGACGGCGACAGCGACGGCCGGATCGACGCCGATGCCACGCCCGTCGGCCTCACCTGTGCCGTGGTGCTGGCCCGCGCCGGACGGACCGCGATCGAGGAACCGGCCGCCGCGCGGTATGTCTGCCATCGCAATCCGCTGCACGGCGCGGCCCGCAGACCCGCACCGGGACGGCCCGCCGGCGGCCCGGCGCGGTCGTTGCCGGTGTGCGAGACGTGCCGGGTGACGCCGGGCCCGGTGTTGCGGCTGCGCTCTCCGGGGAGCGGCGGACGCGGCGCGTATGCCGCGTACCCCACGCTGACGGGACCGCTGGCGGCGCTCGGCGACGGCGTCGGAATCGATCAACTCACCCTCGATGTACGGGAGTACTTCGGTGTGCACTGACCTCGTTCACCCCGCCGGTCCGCAGCGGGCCTCCGCCACCACCCGCCGGCTGCGCAGGGCCGTCGCCCTCGGCACCGCGTCCGTCGCGCTGCTGTGCGGCACCGCGGCGCCGAGTGCGGCCGCCGAGAGCCCGGGGCAGAAGATCGCCGATGCGCTGCGCCGCTCCCCCGTCCATGTCGACCCGTCCCTCACCTCCGCCGTCGACGCGGAACAGCAGCGGGAACTGGCCGCGCGGATCCGGCGGAGCCGGCTGCCGATCCGGGTGGCGCTGGTGCCGCTGGTCGAGGGCGACAGCTGGGGCGGCAAACCGGAGCAGCTCGCCGAGGTGGTCCATGACCGGATGGGCGGCGGCCCGTCCATCCTCATCACGCTCGGGAACTACCCCGATGACATCGCCGCCCGCGAGTGGCCCTCTGACGCGCATCAGGCGTTCCACGCCGCCGCGGCGGTCTTCTTCCAGAAGGACATGAAGGGCGCGGGGCCGGCGAAGCGGGTCGCCCGCGCGATCGACATCATCGAGGCCGGCAACGGCGACACGGTGTACGCGCGGGCCACCGCCGGTCTCGGCACCTCGAAGCCCCCGCAGGACACGGCGGACGGCGCGGGCACGAAGGCCGCGTCCGCGCACGGCTCCCCCTTCGTACGGCTCCTGTCCCTCGTCGTCGGGCCGGTGCTGTTGCTGGCCGCGGTCGGGCTGTTGCTGCGGCGCCGCTCGCGGCTGCGGGACCTCTCGACGCCGTTCGCGCTGCCGCGCTCGGTCTTCGCCGCCGCCCGGCAGGCGGACGAGGCGGGGCTGCGTGACCGTGCCGCCGAGGAGGTCGTACGGCTGGGAGAGGAGGCGCGCACCGCACAGGGCGCCGCGGCAGCCGTCGAGCGGGCGCTCGACGCCTATGCCGCGGCCGGCGCGGTCCTGGACCGGGCGCGTGGAGTCCCGGACCTGGCAGGGGTGTTCGCGCTGGTCGCCGAGGGCCGGGCGGCCCTCTCCGCGGCCGCGGGCGCGCTCCCGCTGTGCTTCTTCCATCCCCTGCACGGCCCGGCCGTGCGCCGCATACCCTGGCGCCCGCTGGGCCGGCGCGAGCAGCTGCGGGTCGCCGCCTGCGAGACCTGTCTGCGGGCGGTACGCACCCGGCGTGCCCCGGAGGTGCTGACCGACCGGCGGGACGGCCGCCCGGTGCCGTACTTCGAGGTCCCCGCCGAGGACAGCCTCTGGGCGGCCACCGGCTATGGCTCACTACTGGGCGGCGCCGCCGACTCCCTCGCCGGGCGGGTCCAGCGCGGCGACTTCACCCGCACACAGGACTGACCGGCACACGGCTTCGGGCCCTGCCCCCACACCCCGCCGACGTGGCATGCCGGCCACGCCCGCCGGCCCACGCCACCCCATGCCCCGTGCCGTCTCGTGCCCCCATGCCGCCCGTGCCGCCCCTGCCCCCATGTGACGCGCCCTCACTTGGAAGATTCCGTCAATTGATGTGACACAGCAATCACATGGAATTCACCGCCAATTGGACAAACACTCAGGGGAACACCCCAGCCTTTTCGGGAATTTCACGCGAATCGCCAAGGGCGGTCCCGATTCCCACTCACGGCAATGTTTCGACAAATCCGAAAGCCCACTCCTATGCTCCGCTCACACAGCCGTTCGCGGAACACACGGGGAACCGTGTTGTGCGACGGGGGAGAACGCCTGCTAGGAGAATGTTGTGCTGCACAAGAAGACCGCTTTGCTGCGCGCCGCCGCGCCCGTTGCCGTACTGGCGCTGGCACTGACCGCCTGTGGCGGCAACAAGAAGAGCACCACCACCACCGAGAACGACGCACCCAAGACGGAAAAGGGCTCGTCGGCCCCGGCGGGCGGCGGAGAACTGAAGCCCGGTCAGGGCGGTACGGGGAAGTTCAAGGAAGAGGACGGCACCATCACCTATGAGGTCGCCGCACAGAAGGTGAAGGTGAGCACCGAGGCCGAGACCAAGAAGCTGGTCTCGGACCCGAAGCGGGCAAAGGGCCTGGTGGCCGCCACCGCATGGGTGAAGTACACGAACAAGGGCGGCGGTGTCGTCAAGGAATCGCCCGACGTGGCCGACGAGTCCGAGATCTACGCGGACGGCCAGCGCGGCGGTCTGCTCATCGGTGCCGCCGAGGACGGTCCGGGCTGCGAGGACACCATCGACATCGAGAACTGGAAGACGGGGCAGAGCCACACCGTCTGCCAGACCTACATGATCCCCAAGGGCGCGAAGTCCGTGGAGGTCCACTGGACCGGCGAGGGCAGCTCCCCGCTGATCTGGAAGTTCGACAACGCCGGCTGAGCCGGCGGCATGCCGGATGCCGTGCGCCAGGGCCCCCGGGAGCCCTGGCGCACGGCAGAGGGCTTCTACTTCGGCATCGTGGCCGCCTGGAGAAACGGTTCGATGGCGGCGCACCAGGCGTCGGGCTGCTCCCACGGGAGCAGATGCCCGGCGTCGGGGATCTCGGCGTAGGCACCACGGGGCAGGACCCGGACCATCTCCTGGGCCTCGGCGCGGCCGAGTTCGGCATCGAGGCCGCGGACCACGAGGGCCGGGCACGGCACCTGGGCGAGCTCTTCCCAATGGGCGTCATGGACCCAGGTCTCACGGGCACTGAGCATCTGCCGGCGGGAGAAGACAGGCCGCCAGCCGTCGGCGCGCTCGGCCATCACCTCGGCGAAGAACTCCCCGCGGGCGGGTCTGGGCCGCTCCAGGGTCGGATCGTCCTCGCCGAACCACTTACGGACATCCGCGAGGGTGGCGAAGGGCACCGGCCAGGACCGGAACCACTCGGTCCATTCGCGCTGCGAGGCCGCGCCGAGCGCCGACGCCCGCATATCGCAGATGACCAGCGCACTGACCAGATCCGGGCGCCGGGCCGCTAACTGCCACGCCGTCAGGGCGCCCATGGCATGCCCGACAAGGGCGACCGGGGCGAGGCCGAGCTGCTCGATGGCGGCGATGGCGTCATCGACATACGCCTCGCGGTCATACGGCCCCTCGGCGGGCTTCTCGCTGCGGCCGTGGCCCCGCTGGTCCAGCGCGACCGGGCGGTGACGGGCGCTCAGGCGGCGTGCGGTGGCCGCCCAGTGCGAGGCGCGCCCCATCAGGCCATGGAGCAGCAGCACGCCCGGCCGCTGCTCGCCCTCCTCCAGCCCGCCGCCGATCTTGGGCGGGTCGGTGAACTCCCAGGCGGCGAGACGCACGCCATCAGCCCCTGCTACATCGATGCGCCGCACCATGTGCCCTGGCACCCCCAATCGTCCCTTGAGCAGCTCCACACTATCGAACCCCTATTCGAACGCGCCGTTCCGACGCGGAACACCCCTCGTTCGAGTGACCTCGCTCAAGGATTGGCCGCGCCCGCCACGGGGAGACATCTGCCGGGAGGCGGGCCCTACCGGGAAGGGGGCCCGTGGGGACAGACCCTGGGAGCTCGGGGCTCCGGGTCTTGGGTGGGGGACATGGGGAGGCAGGGCCCCGGCTGCTCGCAGCGCCGGGGCCCTGACTGTCTCCCGAGCAAGTGGATGCATCCGAGCCCCCTCCCTGGCCAGGACAGGCCGATGCATGGCCATGCGTCAGGGTGGCACGAGACCGGCCGTATCGCACGGATTCGCACAAGTCCGTTCAGCGGGAAAGAACTTGCCGGGCCCGCCGAACAGCGCGTCAGCGCAGCTCAGCGGGCTCGGAGGTGACGTACGGACGGGAGTGCGGAAAAGAAAACAGCCGAAACTGCTTTCAGCGCTTGGCCACGAAGACATGCGAGGCGATCTCGGAGTCCAGCTCGGCGGCCTCGCCGCTGCTGCCGACCAGCACCCCGGCCGGCGACTCCGTCACGCTCACCACCGCGCCCGGCTGCACACCGGCCCGCCGCAGGGTGTACATCAGCTGGGCGTCCGCCTGGATCGGCTCACCGATCCGGCGCACCACGGCCGTCTTGCCGTCGGCCCCGGCGTCCAGATCCATCAGGCTCACCATGCCGGCGTCCAGGAACGGGTCGCCCCCGGCCTTCTCGCCCAGCTCCTCCAGCCCCGGGATGGGGTTGCCGTACGGGGACTCCGTGGGATGCCGCAGCAGTTCCACGACGCGGCGCTCGACCGCCTCGCTCATCACATGCTCCCAGCGGCAGGCCTCGGCGTGGACCTGCTCCCATTCGAGCCCGATGACGTCGACGAGCAGGCACTCGGCGAGGCGGTGCTTGCGCATCACCCGCGTCGCCAGCCGCCGGCCCTCCTCCGTCAGCTCCAGATGCCGGTCGCCCGCGACCTGCAGCAGGCCGTCTCGCTCCATGCGCGCCACCGTCTGGCTCACCGTCGGGCCGCTCTGTTCGAGCCGCTCCGCGATGCGGGCGCGCATGGGGACCACACCCTCCTCTTCCAGTTCGAGGATGGTGCGGAGATACATCTCCGTGGTGTCGATCAGTCCGGACATGCGTGCCCCTCGATGTGTGGTGCGGTGGCCCTGGACTCAATTCTGACGCATCCCACTGACAACGGTGCCGCCTCGTCCATTCGCCGGACCCTCTCAGCCGTATTGACAGGGCACTGGTCCAGACCGCAACGTGATCCGCGCCACTGATCAGAAACGCCGAGATCCGACGAGAGGGGCCCGCGGACATGGCTGAGAGCGACCGGAGCGACCGGCTGGCCGGGAAGTACTTCGACGCCGCGATCGGCCTGCTGCAGCAGGTCCGCGACGCGGAAGGCGACCGGATCGCCGCGGCCGGAGCGCTGATCGCGGACACCGTCGCGGCGGGCGGCCGGGTCTTCTCCTTCGGTGCCGGGCACTCCTCGCTCCCCGCCCAGGACACGGTCTACCGCGCGGGCGGGCTGGCGATCATGAATCTGCTGTCCGTCCCGGGCGTGGTCGGCGTGGACGTGCGGCCGGCGACCCTCGGCAGCGCGCTGGAGCGGGTCGACGGGCTGGCCGCGGCCGTCCTGGACACCAGCCCGCTGGAGCCGGGCGATGTGCTGGTGATCATCTCGCTCTCCGGGCGCAATGCGCTGCCCGTCGAGATGGCCCTGCACGCCCGCGCCCTCGGCATCAAGGTCATCGGCGTGACATCGGTGGCGTACGCGGACGCGACCACCTCCCGGCACGCCTCCGGCGACTTCCTCAGGGACCACTGCGATCTCGTGCTCGACAGCCGGATCCCGGTCGGCGACGCGGAGCTGACGCTGCCGGGCATCGACGCGCCGTTCGCCCCCGCCTCCACGGTCGTCACCAGCGCGATCATGCAGGCCGTGGTGGCGACGGCCGCGGGCACGCTCGCCGAGCGGGGCATCGACCCGCCACTGCTGCGGTCCGGCAACGTCGACGGCGGGCACGAGTGGAATGCCCAGGTGATGGGCGCGTACGCGGACCGGATCTTCTACCGGCAGTGAGCGGCGGGCGCTCTCAGCGCGCGGCCGCGCCCGCGAGATCCAGGGCAGCGGCGATCCGGGCCGCGACCTCCTCCGCGTAGTCCGCGTCCGCGCGGTCGAACGGACGGCGCGCGGGCGCCCGCAGAAAGGTCGCGACGCCGAGCCTGCGGCCGCGGCTGCACAGCACCACACACAGCCCGTGCACGGTGCCGTCCGGCCAATTACGGGCGGCCGCCCAGCCCTCGGGCGAGGCGGGCCCGGCGCTGGTACGCACCGAACCGCGCCGCTCGTACGCCTGGAGCGCCGGATGGCCCGGCACATAGGGCGCGGGGATGCCGTTCGCCGCCAGCGTCTCGGACGGCCCGGGGGAACCGGCCGGGGACACCAGGGTCCGCACCAGACGGGGCGCGCCCGCTCGCGCACGCCGCCTGGCCCCCGCACCGGTGACGTCGGCGGCCCCGGCACCGGACAACGGTCCACCCCCGCCCCCGGCGCCCTCCACACCGTCCACACCCTCCACTGCGTACGCGTCGAACGCATCGCCCTCGGCGACCGCCCCGAACGGGGCCGGCGCGGGCGTCGTGGCGAGATCGACCAGCCCGTGGTCGGCGAAGCCCGCCAGCGCGAAGTCGAGGTGGACCGCGGCGGCCCCGGCCGGGTCCGGGCACTCCGCGGCCGCCCGGCCGGCCCGGTGCAGCTGCTGGGCACGGAAGCGCAGCAGGGAGTTCTCCCGCTCGGCGCGCTTGGCGTCCGTGACGTCCTGGAAGAGCCAGGCCACGCCCAGCGGTACCGGCTCCTCCGCCAGCGGGGAGGCCAGCCGGACGAAGCCGCTGCGCCAGCACCGGCGCGGCACCTCGGCCTCCGCGGAGCGCAGCGTCACCCACAGCTCGGCGGCGGCCGGCGGCGCGCCCTCGGCGAGGACGTGCTGCAGGGCGCACTCCAGCTCCTCGACGCCCTGCGCCAGCAGTTCGCCCAGGGGGCGGCCCAGCAGAGCCGTGCGCCCCACGCCCAGGGCGCGGGCGGCGTGTGCATTGACGACCGCGGGCCGCAGATCGGCGTCGATCAGCACCACGCCCCACGACGCGTCCTCGAACAGCGCCTCGCTGAGCGCGATGGACCGCTCCAGGTCCATCTGGGTGTGCACCTCGCTGAAGGCGCAGTACACGCCCACGACCCGGCCGCCGGGAGCGCGGACCGCGGAGGACTGGGTGCGGACGAGGACGCGGTGGCCGTCCTTGGTCAGCAGGGCGAACTCATGGACCTGGCGGCCCGGGGAGCGCATGGCGGCCGCCAGCGCGGCCTCGATCCCGTCGGCGTCCTCCTTGCGGACCGCCCAGCCGGTCAGGCCCGTACGGCCGACAGCCTCGGCGGTGGTCCAGCCCAGGATGCGCTCGGCCTCGTGGTTCCAGTGGGTGACCGTGCCATCCGCGGCGAAGGCGGCCAGGGCGGCGTCCATACCGTCCAGGAGCGCGGCGAGCAGACCCGAGTCATCGGTCTCGTCGGCGGCGCAGCGCGCCGAGGCCGACGCGGCGGAAGAAGCTGACGAAGCAGTCACTGGCACCCCTTATGAACGCGGCCACACATGCTCCACCTGGGAACATTCAACTGGAACGTGACACAGCACACACCCGATTCGCGGAAATCGTTGCTAACGGGAAATTCCCTTGTGTGCGGCCGGACGGCTTCCTAATGTGTGGAGCACACGAGAAGGGAGGTGGTTCGGCAGATGATTTCGCACCGGACGCGTGAGGTGGCTGCGGGCTAGCGGCCCGTCGCTTCACCGAAGTGCAGCGCCGGACCAGCGCATACTGCAGATGCGCAGCCGGCCAATCCCAAGCAGTCACCCGACCCGCGGGCTGCCGGTTCGTCCGACCGGCCCTTCGCGCCACCGAGCGCGGAGGAAACAGCCCGCGGGTCGTCTGCGTCTGCGTATGACAGACGCCCCGCGGCCCGGCAAGGGGGCACCGGCCCCGCCCTCAGGGCGCCAGGCGCTCCACGCTCCAGGCGTCGCCCTCCCGCACGTACCGCAGCCGGTCGTGCAACCGGTTGAGCCGGCCCTGCCAGAATTCGATCGTTTCGGCGGCGATCCGATAGCCACCCCAGTGCGGCGGCGCCGGCACCTGCTCGCCCTCCGGGTAGCGGGCCGCCAATTCCTCGTAGGCGCGCTCCAGTTCCTCGCGCGAGCCGACCCGTGCGGACTGGTCGCTGGCCCAGGCGCCCAGCTGGGAGCCGTGCGGGCGGGTGCGGAAGTAGGCGGCGGTCTCGTCCCGGCCGATGCGCTCCGCGGCGCCGGTCACCACGACCTGACGGGCGAGGGGGTGCCAGGGGAACAGCAGCGAGATGGCCGGATTTTCGGCCAGTTCACGGCCCTTCCGGCTGTTGTAGTTCGTGAAGAACACAAAGCCGCGGTCGTCGAACGCCTTCAGGAGCACGGTCCGTGAGCTCGGCCGGCCCGCCGGGTCCACCGTCGAGACGACCATCGCGTTCGGCTCGTGCAGACCGGCCACCGTCGCGTCCTTGAACCAGCGCGCGAACTGGTCGTACGGGCTGGCGGCAAGGTCGGACTCGACGAGTCCCTCGGCGCGGTAGTGGGCACGCATGGAAGAGGGGTCGGGGGTCTCGCCATGAGGCGCGTCGGCTGGGTGCACGGCCTCATCTTGCAACACCCGGTCGGACGCGGTCAGCCGGGAGGGGCGGAAGTCTGCCCCTCGTCGACCGGCCGTAACCCTCCCGTCGGCAGATCGACCGGTGTGCGGGTCGCACGCCTCCCCGCAGGTGAGGGACCCGCCACAATCAGGGGCAGGCCCCCTGTGGACCCCGGGCGCAGAGAGCTATCGTGTCCGTCCGGCCTGAAGGGCGCACCACAGCGCACCTGGCCGCCCGCGGACCGACCACCGCGGACAAGACCGTCGCGTGACCCACCCCCTGGCGGGGCATCACCGGGGTGACCGGTACGGACCGCGAGCTGCCGGCGCAGCCGCGGAACCGCACCGGCACCGCACACCAGAGACTCGACCGCACGGCAGCCGGTCACGGACCGTTTGCCGTCCCCATCTTGAGGAGCTGCCTGATGTCCGACTTCGTACCCGGGCTCGAAGGAATCATCGCGTTCGAGACGGAGATCGCCGAGCCGGACAAGGAAGGCGGTTCGCTCCGCTACCGCGGTGTCGACATCGAAGATCTCGTCGGGAAGGTGTCCTTCGGAAACGTCTGGGGACTGCTGGTCGACGGCGCGTTCAACCCCGGCCTGCCGCCCGCGGAGCCCTTCCCGATCCCGGTGCACTCCGGTGACATCCGGGTCGATGTGCAGTCGGCGCTCGCCATGCTCGCGCCCGTATGGGGCCTGAAGCCGCTCCTGGACATCGACGAGCAGACGGCCCGTGACGACCTCGCCCGCGCCGCGGTGATGGCGCTGTCGTACGTGGCCCAGTCGGCCCGCGGGCCGGGCCTGCCGATGGTGCCGCAGAAGGAGATCGACAAGGCGGACACCATCGTGGAGCGCTTCATGAAGCGCTGGCGCGGCGAGCCCGACCCCCAGCACGTCAAGGCCGTCGACGCCTACTGGACCTCGGCCGCCGAGCACGGCATGAACCCCTCCACCTTCACCGCCCGCGCCATCGCCTCCACCGGCGCGGATGTGGCAGCCGCGCTGTCCGGCGCGGTCGGCGCGATGTCCGGTCCGCTGCACGGCGGCGCCCCCTCCCGTGTCCTCGGCATGATCGAGGACGTCGAGCGGACCGGCGACGCCTCCGCCTACGTCCGGCAGGCGCTGGACAAGGGCGGCCGGCTGATGGGCTTCGGCCACCGCGTCTACCGCGCCGAGGACCCCCGTGCACGAGTGCTGCGGCGGACCGCCCAGGAACTGGGTGCCCCCCGCTTCGAGGTCGCCGAGGCCCTGGAGAAGGCCGCGCTGCAGGAGCTGCGCAGCCGCCGCCCGGACCGGGTGCTGGCCACCAACGTCGAATTCTGGGCCGCCATCGTCCTGGACTTCGCCGAGGTCCCGGCCCACATGTTCACCTCGATGTTCACCTGCGCCCGTACGGCGGGCTGGAGCGCGCACATCCTCGAACAGAAGCGGACGGGCCGACTGGTGCGGCCGTCGGCCCGGTACGTAGGGCCCCGTACGCGCAGCCCGCGGGAGATCGACGGGTACGACGGCCTCGCGGCGCGGTAAGCAGGCTTCCCACGTTTTCGGCTTTCCCGCCGTGGTTGTTGCTCGCCGTTGCGGGTCCGCTGCGCGGGGCTTGGGCGCGGGTGATGCTTGCGGGTCCCCGCCGTGGCGCCTGCGGCGGGCCGGTCCGCTGCGCGGGGCTGTCGGGTACGGTGACGGACCTCCGGGGTAGGGGTGTGGGACTGCTTCGCTTTACGTCCCACACCCCTACCCCTCCGGCCCGTCCCCTCCCGTTGGTGGGTGGGAAAAACGGCTGGTGGGGGTGCCCGCCGGTGGTCCACTGCTCCTCGCGAAGCAGAAGTGAAAGCGCCGCCTACGGACGCCCGCCCCCACCCACCGCCACTACTCCCCCAACAGGAGGGGACGGGCCGGAGGGGCCTGGTGTGTGGACGTAAAGCGAAGCAGTCCACACACCAGGCCCCGGAGGCCCGTCACCGCACCCGACACCCACCCGCCCGCCGCAGGCGCAACGGCGAGGTCCCACACGGTGGGAAAGCCGAAAACGCGGGGCAGCTACCCGGAGGGACGTAGCTGGGAGTCGATGATCCGCGCCCACTCTTCGACAACCTTGGCCCGGCGGGCCGAATCGTCCGTGAGGAGATTCGCGAGGCCCAGGCCACGGGCCATGTCGAGCAGGCCCTGGACGGTCTCTCGGACACCGGCCACCGCCTCATCCGCGTCGAGCAGTGCCACCGCCGTGCGGTGGGCCTCCCGGCCGACGCGGGCCTCCAGGGCGGTGACCCGGTCACGCAGCTGGTCCTCGTCGGAGGCGGCCACCCACAGATGCAGCGCGGCGCGGAACAGCGGTCCCGTGTAGAGGCCGACGAGCTCCTCGACGATGACCCAGGTGCGGGCGACGGAGCCGGCGGGTGGCAGGTTGTGGGCGACCGCCTTGACGGCGCCCTGGCGCTTCTCCGCGACATGTTCGACGGCCGCCGTGAACAGGTCCTCGCGGGTACGGAAGTGGTGCTGGGCGGCGCCCCGGGAGACGCCGGCCCGCTCGGCGACCACCGCGACCGTGCTGCCGCTCCAGCCGCGCTCCGCCAGGCAGGAGACCGCGGCCTCCAGCAGTTTGAGCCGGGTGGCGCGGCTGCGTTCCTGCTGGGGCTGCTTGGGGCCGCGGGCGGGGGTCAGCGCGCCCATGCCGGGGCCCGTCGCTCCAGGAAGGCGGTCATGCCCTCGCGGGCCTCGGCGGAGCCGAAGAGCCGCGCGGACTGTTCGGCGAGTGCCTCGGTGTCGCGGTCGAAGGCGGCCAGCACCTGTGCGGTGACCAGCTTCTTCGACTCGGCCAGGCCCTGTGGTGAGCCCTTGCGCAGGCCGTCCAGTACGGGCGCGAGGCCGGTGTCGACGTCGGCGGCGGCGAGGGTGACCAGGCCGATCCTGGCCGCCTCAGCGGCGTTGAACTTCTCGCCGGTCAGGTAGTAGCGGCCGGCGGCCCGCGGGTCCAGCCGGGGCAGCAGCGGCAGCGAGATGACGGCGGGGGCGAGGCCCAGCCGGGCCTCGGTGAAGGCGAACGTGGCGTCCGGTCCGGCCGCGGAGATGTCGCAGGCTCCGAGCAGGCCCAGGCCGCCGGCCCGGACGTGTCCGGTGACGCGGGCGACGACCGGTTTGGGCAGCGCCACGAGGGCGCGCAGCAGCCGGGCCAGGCCCAGCGGGCCGTCCTTCGCGGTGCCCGAGGTGGCCTCGGAGAGGTCCGCGCCGGCGCAGAACGTGCCGCCGGTGTGGGTGAGGACGACGGCGCGGGTGGCGTCGTCGGCCGCGGCGTCGGTGAGCGCCTGGTGCAGTTCGGCCACCAGGCGGGTGGAGAGGGCGTTGCGGTTGTGCGGGGAGTCCAGGGTGAGGGTGGTGATGCCGTGCTCGTGGGAGCGCGGGACGAGGGGCGTCGCGGGTGCGTCGGTCATCGGGGCGTCGAGCTCCTTTCCCTGGCGCGCAGTTCGCGCCGCAGGATCTTTCCGGTGGTGGCGCGCGGCACGCTGGCCAGGAATTCCACGCGGCGCACTTTCTTGTACGGGGCGACCTGTCCGGCAACGTACGCGATCACCTCGTCCTCGCTCAGCCGGGCCCCCCGCTGCCGGACCACGAACGCCTTGGGTACCTCGTTGCCGTCGTCGTCCTCGACGCCGATGACCGCGGCGTCGGCGATCGCGTCATGTCCGAGCAGCAGCGCTTCGAGATCGGCGGGGGCGACCTGGTAGCCCTTGTACTTGATCAACTCCTTGACGCGGTCGACGACATGGAGCCAGCCGTCGCCGTCGGTCCGCCCGATGTCGCCGGTGTGCAGCCAGCCCTCGGGGTCGATCATCGCGTCGGTCTCGGCGGGCCGTCCCAGATAGCCCTTCATGACCTGGGGGCCGCGGATGAGGATCTCGCCGCTCTCCCCCGGTCCCACGTCCTCGCCGGTCTCCAGGGACACCAGGCGCATCTCGGTGTTGGGGATCAGCTTGCCGACGGCGCCCGGCGGCGGGTTCGGTGTGTCGAGGGGGACGCAGTGGGTGCCTGGGGACAGCTCGGTCATGCCGTACGCCTGGAGCACCGGCGGGAGGCCGAGCCGGCGGGAGCAGGCCGCGGCCAGTTCGGCGTCCAGGGGTGCCGCGGCGGAGACCAGGTAGCGCAGGGAGGAGAGGTCGTAGTCGGCGACCAGGGGGTGTTTGGCGAGGGCGAGGACGATCGGGGGTGCCACGTAGACGGCCGTGATGCGGTGCTGCTCGATGGCGGTGAGGAATTGCTTCAGGTCGAAGCGGGGCAGGACGACGACGGTGACGCCGTTGCGCAGCGGGGCGTTCATCAGGGCGGTCAGCCCGTAGATGTGGAAGAACGGCAGCACGGCCAGCACCCGGTCGTCGGGCCCGTTGGAGACCAGCGGGGCTAGCTGGGCGAGGTTGGTGGCGATGCTGCGGTGGGTGAGCATCACGCCCTTGGGAGTGCCGGTGGTGCCGGAGGAGTAGGGCAGTACGGCCAGGTCGTGGGCCGGGTCGAGGGTGACGGACGGTTCCGGTCCTGTGCAGGCCGCCAGGTCGAGGACGGAGCGGTGGCCGGCGGCCCGGTCGCAGACGAGGATCTCGGCGACACCGCCGGCCCGTTGTGCGGCGGTGCGGGCGGTCTCCAGCAGCGCCGACACGGTCACGATCCAGCGGGCGCCCGAGTCCTGGAGCTGTTTGGTGAACTCGCCCTCGGTGGCGAGCGGATGGACGGTGGTGACCGCCGCCCCGCAGTGCGAGGCGGCGTAGCACACGGCCGGGAAGAGCACGGTGTTCGGGCTGTGCAGGGCCAGCACGTCACCCTTGCGGAGCCCGGACGCTGCCAGGCCGGCCGCGATCCGTCGGCTGCGGCGGTCCAGTTCGGCGTAGCTGACGGTGGCGCCGTCGAGGCCGTCGATCAGTGCGGGCCGGTCGCCGTACTCCGCCGCCCGCCCGAGGACGGCCTCATGGATCGGCAGCTCTACGGGCGCGACGTCGGCGTACTCGCTGTGGAACACGTGGAACACCATGCCTGGGCCTTCCCTTCACGGGGGTACGGCGGGCGGGGCGGGTGCGGAGCCGCCCCTCCGGCCGGGGCGGGCCGCCCGGCCGGCACGGTCAGCATCCCGTTTCTCAGTACGACTTGGGCAGCCCCAGGGACTGGTGCGAGACAAAGTTGAGGATCATCTCGCGGCTGACCGGCGCGATCCTCGCCACCCGGGCGGCGGTGATCATCGAGGCGAGGCCGTACTCCTGGGTGAGGCCGTTGCCGCCGAGGGTGTGGACGGCCTGGTCGACGGCGTGCACCGCGGCCTCGGCCGCCGCGTACTTGGCCATGTTGGCGGCCTCGCCCGCGCCCATGTCGTCGCCCGCGTCGTAGAGATGCGCGGCCTTCTGCATCATCAGCCGGGCGAGCTCCAGCTCGATATGAGCCTGGGCGAGCGGGTGGGCGAGGGACTGGTGGGTGCCGATGGGCTCCTTCCACACCTGGCGGGTGCGGGCGTAGTCGACGGCCCGGCCGAGGGCGTAGCGGCCCATGCCGAGGGCGAAGGCGGCGGTCATGATCCGCTCCGGGTTGAGCCCGGCGAACAGCTGGAGCAGCCCGGCGTCCTCGTCACCGACCAGCGCCTCGGCGGGCAGCCGCACCTCGTCCAGGGTCAGCTCGAACTGCTTCTCCGGGGCGGACAGTTCCATCGCGATGGGGCTGCGGCCGAAGCCGGGGGTGTCGCGCGGCACGATGAACAGGCAGGGCTTGAGGCGGCCGGTGCGGGCGTCCTCGGTGCGGCCGACGATCAGGGTGGCGTCGGCGATGTCGACGCCCGAGATGAAGACCTTGCGGCCGTTGAGGACCCAGTCCCCGCTGTCCTTGCGGGCGGTGGTGGTGATGCGGTGCGAGTTGGAGCCGGCGTCCGGTTCGGTGATGCCGAAGGCCATCTTGCGGGAGCCGTCGGCGAGGCCCGGGAGCCAGGTGCGCTTCTGCTCCTCGGTGCCGAACCGGGCGAGGACCGTACCGCAGATGGCGGGCGAGACGACCAGCATCAGAAGTGGACAGCCGGCGGCGCCCAACTCCTCCAGGACGATGGAGAGTTCCACGATGCCGCCGCCTCCGCCGCCGTGCTCCTCGGGGAGGTTGACGCCGAGGTAGCCGAGTTTGGCGGCCTCCGCCCAAAGTTCGTCGGTGTGGGCGCCCTCGGCCACGACGCGGGCGAAGTATTCGCGGCCGTAGCGGTTGCCGAGTGCGGCTACCGCCGCACGCAGGGCGCGGTGTTCCTCGGATTCGATGGTCGGGGTGCCCATGGGGTCTCCTCGGGGGTCGTCAGTTGCGGTGCGATTCGCTGCCGGGGGCGGTGCGTTTCGCTGCCGGCGGCGGTGTGTTTCCGGCTTCGGGTGCGTTGCCGGGTGCGGCGCCGTTTCCCGCCTTCGGCGGTGGAGGGGGGTTGTGGGGTGGGGGTCCAGGTGGGTGGGCGGTGTCGGGGCCTCCGGGGCGGGGTGTCGGACTGCTGCGCCTTACGCTCCGCTGCGCTCCGCCTTTGCTCTTTCTTGGAGCCTTCGGAAGCAAAGCCCCACACCCCGCCCCTCCGGCCCCGCCACCTCGCGTCTCGTGGCGTCCCCCACCCCGGTGGGGGAAGTGGCATAAGCACGGTGGGGCGAAGGCAGGAAGAGGCGCCCGGGTGGCTCTGGTCAGTCCGTGACGACAGCCAGGAGGGTGCCCACTTCGACCTGCTGGCCCGGGTGGACGGGGAGTGTGGTGAGGGTGCCTGCGGAGGGGGCGGTGATCTTGTGCTCCATCTTCATGGCCTCCAGCCACAGCAGCGGCTGGCCGGCCTCGACCGGGTCGCCCTCGGTGAGGCCCGTCGCGATCCGTACGACGGTGCCGGGCATCGGCGCCAGGAGGGAGCCGGGCTCCGTACGGGCGGTGGGGTCGGGGAAGCGGGGCAGTGCGGTGAAGGCGTGGGAGGTGGGCGTGGTGGCCCCGCCCGGGGCCGGTGGGGCGTCGACATGGACGCGGTCGCCGTAGCGGGCGATCGCGAACGGGCGCCGCAGTCCGTCGTTTTCGAGCACGACCCGGTCCGGCCCGAGGGCGAGCAGCCGTACGCCGGGGAAGTCCTCGGCCCGCAGTCCGTCCCGGCCGAGCCGGTAGCGGATGGTGTGCTCGGTGCCTCCGCAGGCGTAGGTCTTGACCTGGGGTCCTGAGGGGACGTTGCGGAAGCCGCCGAAGCGGGAGCGGCCGTGTGCGTCGGCGAGGGCGGCGGCGAGGGCGAAGAGGGGCGCCCCGTCGGCGCCGGCCTCGGTCAGCTCGGCGAGGTGGCGGTCGTAGAAGCCGGTGTCCAGCGCGCCGGGGTCGGTGAACTCCGGGTGGCGCAGGGAGCGGACGAGCAGGTCGCGGTTGGTGACGGGGCCGTGGACGGCGGCTCGTTCCAGGGCGCCGGCCAGCTTCCGTACGGCCTCGTCGCGGCTCGGTGCCCAGGCGATGACCTTGGCGAGCATCGGGTCGTAGTGGACGCCGATGGTGTCGCCGTCGGTCACACCGGAGTCCAGCCGGACGCCGTCGGGCAGCGCCAGCCGGTGCAGGGTGCCGGTCTGCGGCTGCCAGCCGGCCGCCGGGTCCTCCGCGTAGAGCCGTGCCTCCACGGCGTGCCCGTGGGGCTGTGGGGGTTCGGGGTCCAGGGGGCGGCCTTCGGCGATGCTCAGCTGGAGGGCGACCAGGTCGAGGCGGTAAACGGCCTCGGTGACGGGGTGTTCGACCTGGAGGCGGGTGTTCATCTCCAGGAAGTAGGCCCGCCCGGTGCGGTCGACCAGGAACTCCACGGTGCCGGCGCCCCGGTAGCCGATGGCGCGGGCCGCCCGGTCCGCGGCCCGGTGGAGGGTGGCCCGCAGTTCCTCGGACAGCCCGGGGGCCGGGGCCTCCTCGATGACCTTCTGGTGGCGGCGCTGGAGGGAGCAGTCGCGGGTACCGAGGGTCCAGACGGTCCCGTGGCCGTCAGCGAGGATCTGCACCTCAACATGGCGTCCGCCGACGACGTAGGGCTCGACGAACACCTCGCCGTCGCCGAACGCGGACGCCGCCTCGACTGCGGCCGCCTTCAACTCCCCTTCAAGGGCGGCTAGTTCGGTGACCACGCGCATTCCGCGACCGCCGCCGCCGGCCGCCGCCTTCACCAGCAGTGGCAGATCGGCCTCGGTGGCCTGCCCGGGGGCGACGGGGGCCAGCAGCGGCACCCCGGCCCGGTCCATCAGCTCCTTGGCCCGTGTCTTGGAGGCCATGGCCTCGATGGCGGCGGGTGGCGGCCCGATCCAGGCCAGGCCCGCGTCGGCCACCGCCGTGGCGAATCCGGCGTTCTCGGAGAGGAAGCCGTAGCCGGGGTGGACCGCGTCGGCGCCCGCGGCCTGTGCGGCCCGCACCAGCAGATCGCCGCGCAGGTAGGTGTCGGCGGGGGCGTTGCCCGGGAGCCGTACGGCGGTGTCGGCCTCCCGTACGTGCGGGGCGCAGGCGTCCGCGTCCGAGTGCACGGCGATGGTGGAGATGCCCAGTTCACGGCACGTGCGGAAGACCCGCCGGGCTATTTCGCCACGGTTGGCGACGAGTACGGAACGGATCACTTCTGCCTCACATCCGGAAGACGCCGAAGCCGCCCCGCGCGCCCTCGACGGGGGCGTTGTGGAGGGCGGACAGACACAGGCCGAGGACGGTTCGGGTGTCGCGCGGATCGATGACTCCGTCGTCGTAGAGCCGCCCGGACAGGAACATCGGCAGCGACTCCGACTCGATCTGCTGCTCAACCATCGCGCGCAGCCCGGCGTCGGCCTCGTCGTCGTACGGCTGCCCCTTGGCCGCCGCCGACGCGCGGGCGACGATCGAGAGCACCCCGGCGAGCTGCTGCGGTCCCATGACAGCGGACTTGGCGCTCGGCCAGGCGAACAGGAAGCGGGGGTCGAAGGCGCGGCCGCACATGCCGTAGTGGCCGGCGCCGTAGGAGGCGCCCATGAGGACGGACAGGTGCGGGACCTTCGAGTTCGACACCGCGTTGATCATCATCGCGCCGTGTTTGATGATGCCGCCCTGCTCGTACTCCTTGCCGACCATGTAGCCGGTGGTGTTGTGGAGGAAGAGCAGGGGGATGTCGCGCTGGTTGGCCAGCTGGATGAACTGGGCGGCCTTCTGGGACTCGGCGCTGAACAGGACGCCCTGGGCGTTGGCGAGGATGCCGACCGGGTAGCCGTGCAGCTCGGCCCAGCCGGTCGTCAGGCTCGGCCCGTAGAGCGGTTTGAACTCGTCGAAGTCCGAGCCGTCCACGATCCTGGCGATGACCTCGCGGGGGTCGAACGGCGCCTTGAGGTCGCCGGGGACGATGCCGAGCAGCTGCTCCTCGTCGTACTTCGGCGGCGCCGCCGGGCCCGGATCGGGCTGTGCCTTGTGCCGGTTGAGGCGGGCGACCACCCGCCGGGCCTGGCGCAGCGCGTCCGGCTCGTCCACCGCGAAGTGGTCCGCGAGCCCGGAGGTGCGGGCATGCATCTCGGCGCCGCCCAGCGACTCGTCGTCGCTCTCCTCGCCGGTGGCCATCTTCACCAGCGGCGGGCCGCCCAGGAACACCTTGGCGCGCTCCTTGACCATGATCACGTGGTCGGACATCCCCGGGACGTACGCGCCGCCCGCGGTCGAGTTGCCGAAGACCACGGCGACGGTCGGGATACCGGCCGCGGACAGCCGGGTCAGGTCCCTGAACAGCGCCCCGCCCGGGATGAAGATCTCCTTCTGGCTGGGCAGGTCGGCGCCGCCGGACTCGACGAGGGAGATCACCGGGAGGCGGTTGGCGAAGGCGATCTCGTTGGCCCGCAGCGCCTTCTTCAGCGACCAGGGGTTGCTGGCGCCGCCGCGTACCGTCGGATCGTTGGCGGTGATCACGCACTCCACGCCCTCGACGGTGCCGATGCCGGTGACCAGCGAGGCGCCGACTGGGTACTCGGGGGAGGCGCTGCCCCAGGCGGCGAGCGGCGACAGCTCCAGGAACGGGGTGTCGGGGTCGACGAGCAGCTCGATCCGCTCCCGGGCGAGCAGTTTGCCGCGCTTGCGGTGCCGGGCGACGTACTTCTCCCCGCCGCCCGCCGTCGCCTTGGTGTGTTCGGCCTCGATCTCCGCCAGCTTCGCGAGCATCGCCGTACGACGCTCCGCGTACTCGGCGCCCGACGGATCGAGCCCGGTTCCGAGCACGGTCACCACAACACCTCCGGTATGTCCATGTGCCGCGAACGCAGCCACTCCCCCACGGCCTTGGCCTGGGGATCGAACCGGGCCTGCGCGGCGACGCCCTCGCCGAGCAGCCCGTCGACGACGAAGTTGAGCGCCCGCAGATTCGGCAGTACGTGCCGGTCGACCGGCAGTTCGGCCGTCTCGGGCAGCAGCTGCCGGAACCGCTCGACGGTCAGCTCGTGCGCCAGCCAGCGCCAGGCCTGGTCGGTGCGGGCCCACACCCCGACGTTCGCCGAACCGCCCTTGTCGCCGCTGCGGGCTCCGGCTACCTGGCCGAGGGGGCCGCTCCGGGTGGCCCCGGCGGGCAGCGGCTCGGGGAGCGGTGGGTCCGGCAGCCGCACCAACTCCTGGGTGCCGGGCGCGGGTTGACTGCTGATCCGGGTGCCGTCCGGCAGTACGGCGACATGCGGCACCCCGGCCGCGTCCACCGCCACCGCCTCGAAGACCCCGTACGGGGTGCCCTTGCCGGGCGGCGCGGTGACATGGAAGCCCGGGTAGCTGGCCAGCGCCAGCTCGACCGCGGCGCCGCTGACCACCCGGCCCACGGCGTCCTGGTCGGGGTCCCGCACCACCAGCCGCAGCAGTGCGCTCGCCTCCTCCTGGACCGCCGCGTCCTCCCGGTCGGTGCGGGCCAGCGTCCAGCGCACCTCGGCCGGGCGGTGCTCCGCCGCGTCGAGGGCCGCCTCCATCTGCCGCCGGACCAGCACGGCCTTGGCCGTCACGTCCAGCCCGGTCAGGACGAAGGTGACCTCGTTGCGCCAGCCGCCGAGCCGGGTCAGGCCGGTCTTGAGGGTCGGCGGCGGCGCTTCGCCCCGCACCCCGTCGATCCGGATCCGGTCCGGCGCCTCCTCCGTCAGCCGTACGGTGTCCAGCCGCGCCGTCACATCCGGCCCGGCATAGCGGGCCCCGGCCGTCTCGTACAGCAGCTGGGCGGTGACCGTGCCGGTGGTGACCGCGCCGCCGGTGCCCGGGTGTTTGGTGATCACCGAGCTGCCGTCGGCGGCGATCTCGGCGAGCGGGAAGCCGGGCCGCAGCAGGTCATGGGCGCCGAAGAAGGAGTAGTTGCCGCCGGTGGCCTGGGTGCCGCATTCGAGGACATGCCCGGCGACCACCGCACCGGCCAGCTGGTCCAGATCCTGCGGCCGCCAGCCGAAGTGGGCCTGGGCCGCGCCGCTGACCAGCGCGGCATCGGTGACCCGCCCGGTCACCACCACATCGGCGCCGGCCCGCAGACAGGCGGCGATGCCCCCGCCGCCCAGGTAGGCGTTGGCGGTCAGCACCCCCTCGCCCCACCCTCCGCGCGCCAGCAGATCATCGCCTTCCACATGCGCCACACGCACGGGCACGCCGACCTTGTCCGCCAACTCCCTTACGGCGTCGGCGAGTCCGGCCGGGTTCAGCCCGCCCGCGTTGGTGACGATCCGCACCCCGCGTTCGACCGCCAGCCCGAGGCCGTCCTCCAGCTGCCGCAGAAAGGTCCTGGCGTATCCGCGGGTGGGGTCCTTCAGACGGTCCCGGCCGAGGATCAGCATGGTCAGCTCGGCGAGGTAGTCGCCGGTCAGCACGTCCAGCGGCCCGCCGGTGAGCATCTCGCGCAGCGCGTCGAAGCGGTCGCCGTAGAAGCCGGAGGCGTTACCGATGCGGAGGAGGGCGGGGTCGGCGCCGATGGGGCGTATGGGGCCGGTGCCCTCCGCGAGGCCCGTGGTGCGACTGTCACTCACGAGGTGGCGGCCTTCCCGGACGGCTCCCGGCCCTTCCCCGGGGGCCCCGCGAACGCCTGCGCGATCTCCAGCCAGCGCTCCGCGTCCGCCCCTTCGGCCCGTACGGACGGCAGATCGGCCCGGTGCGCCCGCTGGGTCACCAGCAGACAGAACTCCAGCGCCTCACCGGTCACCCGCTGTGCGGCATCCGGCGGCCCGTACTCCCACACCGTGCCGTCGGGCGCCCGCAGCTCGACCCGGAACTCCTCGTCCGGCGGGGTGAGTTGATGCGTCGCATAGGCGAAGTTGCGGGTCCGGACCCCGATCCGGGCGATATGCCGCAGCCGTGCGGTGGGAGGCCGTACGGCACCCAGCGCATCGGCGACGTCCTGCCCGTGCGCCCAGGTCTCCATCAGCCGCGCGGTGGCCATCGAGGCCACGCTCATCGGCGGGCCGTACCAGGGCAGTTTCCCGCCCTCGGGCCGCTCCGCCAGCGCGCGCCGCAGCGCCTCCCGCCCGGCCCGCCAGTCCGCGAGCAGCTCGGCGGGCGGTGTGCGCGCACCGGCTTCGGCGGCCTCGTCAACGAAGGTGAGCGGTGCGGCGAGCGCCTCCTGCGCGGCCCGCGCGAACCCGTCCGGGTCCGTGGCCGAGAGCAGCGCCTGCCGGTCGGTCCAGGCCAGGTGGGCGATCTGATGGGCAACCGTCCAGCCCTCGGCGGGCGTCGGGGTCGCCCAGCGCTCGGCCGGCAGCCCGGCGACCAGTGCGTCCAGCTCCTCGCTCTCCGCCCTGAGATCCGCCAGTACGGCGCCGGGATCGGACACGCGACACTCCCCTCATCCACCCAACTGCCGGGGCAGCGGGGCGCATTGACAAACGGCGACGGCCGCGGCGGAGCGCTGCGGCCGTACGGGTGCGGTGTGGTGCGGGTGCGCTCCGAGCGTGGCAGCGCGACCAGAAACAATCAAGCACGCCTGCATGATTTTCTGGTCGGGCGAGTGGATGGAGACACCTCCGCCGGCCCGCCACCCGGCGGTCCTCGGCCGGTGCCGCGGCCTGCAGAGGGCCTGTGACGTCGAGGTTTCGCCTCGCCGTCGGGCAAGCCGGGTGCCGGTTCAGCCCAGGGACCGGCCCCTGGATCTTCCGTCGAACCGGCCTGATCTCACCGGCCGCGGCGACACATGACGTCGTCGGGAGGAGAATCCGTTCGCCCGGCCCGACCCGGCGCGGTGACGGCGGGGGCCGGCGCGGTGACGGCGGGGGCCGGCGCGGTGACGGCGGCGGGGCACGGCGCGCTGACGGCGGCGGGGCACGGCGTGAGGGGCGCCGGACCCCGCCGAGTCACCTCAGCCGTACGGGTGCGCCCGGCTCAGTGCGAAGCCGCCCCCGCGCTCCGTACCGCCCCCACGCTCGCGATCACGACCAGCCCGATCGCCAGCACCTCGGCCCAGCCCAGCGCCTGGTGCAGTACGAGGAATCCGGCGGTGGCCGCGGCGGCCGGCTCCAGGCTCATCATCACCGCGAAGCCGGAGGCCGGGAGCTTGCGCAGGGCGAGCAGTTCCAGGGTGTAGGGCAGGACGGACGACATCAGGGCGACCGCGGCGCCCAGCCCCAGCGTGACCGGGTTCAGCAGTGCGGAGCCCGCGCTGACGATGCCGAGCGGCAGGCTGAGCAGCGCCCCGACGGTCATCGCCAGCGCCAGTCCGTCCGCCTGCGGGAAGCGCTGTCCCGTACGGGCGGAGAGCAGGATGTAGGCGGCCCACAGCCCGCCGGCCGCCAGCGCGAACGCCGCTCCGGTGAGATTGAGCCCGTCGAAGCCCTCGTGGCCCAGCAGCACCACGCCGCCCAGGGCCAGCGCGGCCCACACCAGGCTCAGCAGCCTGCGGGAGGTCGCCACCGACAGGATCAGCGGGCCGAGGAACTCCAGGGTGACCGCGGCGCCCAGCGGAATGCGGTCGATCGCCTCGTAGAAGAGCGAGTTCATACCGGCCAGGGCGACGCCGAAGGCCAGCACCGTGGCCCAGTCGCCCCGCGTATGGCCACGGACCTTGGGACGGCAGACGAGCAGCAGTACCAGCGAGGCGACGACCAGCCGCAGCGTGACCACGCCCAGCGCACCGGCCCGCGGGAAGAGCAACACCGCCACCGACGCGCCGAACTGCAGCGAGACGATCCCGCCGATGACCAGCGCCACCGACCCGATCCGCCCGCGCGCGCCCGCCGCGCCGGCGGTCCCGGCCTGCGCCTCCGCCGTCAGCACCTCGGGCGAGGGCGGTATGGGGTGCGGCAGCCCGCCGTGATCGGCGGGCATGGTGTGGATGGGAGGGGCGGGGGTGGCGGGGGTCCCGCCATCGGGGCTCTCGGGCGAAGCATTCACGCCACCACGCTACGGCCCGCCCTTCCGGTCCGTGAAATGCCTTTTCCCCTGTTGTTATGCTCCGCACGCATGAGCATCGAGCTGCGTCATTTCCGCTGCTTTCTCGCCATCGCCGACACCCTCAGCATCACCCGCGCCGCCGAGCGGCTGCATCTGACCCAGCCCGCCGTCTCCCGCACCCTGCGCCAGCTGGAGCAGGCCCTGGGCGTCCGCCTCGTCGACCGTTCCACCCATCACCTCGCGCTCACCCCCGACGGTCTGTCCTTCCGCGACCGGGCCGCGGTCGCGGTGGCCGCCTTCGACCGGGCGCTCGGCTACGCCCACCACACCGCCTGGCCACTGCGGCTGGGTCATGCCTGGGCGGGCGCCGGTACGGACACCACCGCGCTGCTCCGCCGCTGGCACGAGGAGCACCCGTCGACCCCGCTCGAACTCCTCCGCATCGACGACCGCACGGCCGGTCTCGCCCGCGGCGAGGTGGACGCGGCCCTGCTGCGCGGCGAGGTCCGCGTACCGGGCCTGATCACCGAGCGGCTGACCACCGAACCCCGAGTGGCCGGACTGCCCGCCGACGACCCGCTCGCACAGCGCACCGCCCTCTCCCTCGCCGACCTGGCCGACCGCACCATCGCCGTCAACACCGTCTCCGGGATCACCTCCCTCGACCTGTGGCCGCCCTCGGCCCGCCCCGCTTCCACGATCACCATCGGGAACACCGACGACTGGCTGGCCGCCATCACCGCCGGCCGCGCCGTGGGCGTCACCACCTCCGCCACCGCCGATATGCACCCGCACCCGGCCATGGCGTACGTCCCCCTGACCGACGCCCCGCCCGTCCCCGTCGTCATCGCCTGGCGCGACGGCCCGGGGCACCCGCGGATCCCGGACCTGATCAGACTGGCTCACGAGGTCATGGGGCATCACCACGGCCGGCCGTGACGCACCACGGGCCGGAACCCCTGGGTGCCGCCCGCCGTCTTGGTCACCGGCGGATGCACCCGCAGGAGAGGGAGAGTTGATGTTCCGAACCGTGGCAGGCCCCAGGCCCCCGCACGTGGTGGAGATCGCCTTCCGGCTGTCGTTCTTCGTCGTCCTGCTCGACGTCGGCGGCTGGGCACTCGACACCTTCGTCATCCCGCCCACCGGATTCCGGGAACTGCGCGGCCAGTTGGGGTGGGCCGGGGCTGTGCAGCAGACCGTGGTCTCCGCCGGGGGGCTCGCCCTGGTCAGCGCGGCGCTGCTGCTGTGTGCCTGCTGGATGCGACAGGGCCGCAACTGGGCGCGGATGGCGCTGATCGCCCTGGGCGCCCTCTATCTCATGTTCGTACTCACCGACATCAACATGAACATGAACGTGCTCCGAGTCGATCTCTCGGTCGTCTACCGGTACCTCCCCGAACTGTGCACCGCCGCGATCGCCGTGGTGCTGCTCCTTCCGGCCGCGCGCAGCTACTTCACCCCGGCCGAGCGGACCGGCTGAGCACGGGGCTCCCGGCAACGGACGTAGGCGCACATCCGGCCCGGTGCCTGGGTGTGCGATACCCGGCCTCGGCCCGTCCTGGCCGAGTGGCGCCGACGGCACAGAGTTGCCGCATCCGGCGCATCCGGCCGACGCGAACGCTCTCGTCCTCGGCCGACGCCGTGGTCCGTGATCCCTCTCAGAGGAGCAGCTGTGTCCGTCTCCCCCGGCAACGACGACACCTTCGCACGACGCCTGCAGCGCCTGGAGGACAAGGAGTCCCTGCGTGCGCTGCTGATCCACGGCTGGCGGGCGCTGGACCGCAAGGCCTGGCGCACCTGGATCGAGTGCTGGGCCGAGGACGCGGTCCTGGAGTTCGGTCCGTGGCAGCGGGTCCACGGCCGGGAGGCGATCCTGGCCAAGGTCATCGAGGCCGAGGCGCCGTACACCAGCATGCAGCACCACCTCCTCAACACGGACTTCGAGGTGCAGGGCGACCGGGCGACCGGCATCGGCTACATGTGGTTCGTGGCCGTCGCCGACCCCGGGACGACCGCTTCGCCCTATGCCATGGGCGGCCCCTACGACTGGGAGTTCACCCGTGACACCGGCGGGTGGCGCCTGACCCGCCAACGGCTCGGCGTCTGGTGGACCACGGGTGAGGACACCCTCCACTCATTCACCACCGCCGACTAGCCACTGTCCGATGGTGCGTGCACCTGCCTCAACGCGCCCGCTCCACCTCTCTGACTTCCGTCCAGGGCAGCGCGGATCAGCTCCTTAGTGGGCTGCGGTGGACTACCGCAGCGGGCACGCGAGATCAGTTCGCACCCGGTGCGGACTACAGGCGATCAGATTCAACGAGAGGAACCGTCCCCCGCTCACCCACCAGCCCCCGACCCGGTCCTCACCGGCGGACAGGGCCCGTACGGTCTCCTCGTACAACGGCCTCGGCGGGTAGGAGCCGACGAAGAGCTCGACGTAGTGGTCGAGTTGCGCGTCGTACCAGTCGGCCGCCTCCTTCGGTTCCTCGAACGTCGCCTCGATCCGGTCGGCCGGCTTCAGCAGCCAGTCCGCACACTCCAGCGGCATCACCTGCGCGGACGCAAACTCCTTGTGGCCCGGTCGCCGATGAGCGTCCCCCGGCTTGACGAGAACGTCGCCGCTGCCGAGCCAGACGTAGGCGTGGTGGTGGGGTCCGGTCATCTCTCTCCCTGATGCGAACGCCTCGCTTGCGCTGGTCCGAACGGGCGGCCCTCGCCCGGGTAGCCGGACGAGGGCCGCCCTGCCCACGGACTACTGACGGCCGCAGCCTTGGCCGTCGCCGCAGCCTCCGTTGGGATTGCCGCCCTGGTTGTCGTCCTCATCGCCGCCGTACTTGACCGGATCGAGGCGATATCGCATGGTGCTCTCCTCAGGTGCTGTGTCGGCGCGCGGTCGGTCCGCGCGTCGTCGTGCACGTGCGAGGGCCCCTCGTGGGCCCACCCCGCTCCGGCCGTGTCCTGCCAGGGAATGGCGGCCGGGGCGGGAGTCTTCGTCAGCGCCGCCTGTGTAAAGGCCGGCGGTTCTACGGGCTGCCGTGCCGACGACGGGCCCGTTCATGCACCGCGCTTACGGCGTCACCTGGTGCCTCGCGCGATGGCGGGCGATCAGGACGCTGAAGTCGGTCACCTTGCTGAGATCCCGTTCGGATTCGGCCTGCTTCCGGCTGTGCTCCAGGTCTTCGCACTGGGGGCAGCGGTGTTCCGCCCGGACCTGCGTCAGCTCCACGAGCCGCAGCTCGGGCGACGCGTCGTCACGTTGCTGAAACGGGTGGGTGGTCTCGTCGGAGGCCGGCGCGTCTCGTAGGCAATCGGCTGCCTCGACCGGGTCGCTCTCACGCCGCTTGTCCGGTGTGGTCATGGACGGGACGTTAGGGACCCGCAAGCGGGCGCCGCCAGGAAAGTTTCTCGAAGTTTCGCGCGCCGCGACTGGGCTTTCTCTATTCTTCTTACGCAGCTGGGAGCACCCTGTACCGCCGGGCTTCGAGCCCCTGAATGCTGGACGAGTCAGTCCGAACGAAGGGACACGATCATGAGGCGACTGCGCTTCAACGGCACCGGAAGCGGCGGCGACGGATGCCCGTCCGTCCATGAGGACCTGGACACGGGTGAGATCATCGTGCACGGCCCGCCGCTCACCGAGCGCGACGACATCACCCAGCTCCAGCACCTGTCCGAGGGCGAGACGGCGATCGTCTTACCACGTACGTTGCTGGTTGACTTCGGCCCGAAGGAGGCCACCCGCGTGCCACGCATCATCGACCTGGTCGAATTTGGTCGGCTCTTCACCACCTTCAAGCACACGGCGTGGCGACTGGAGACTCGGCGCCGCTATGCGAGCGACGAAGACACCGAAACCTACGCCCAGTTCACCCGGGGCGAGCCCGTGGTGTGGGACGGCGTCGACTCGGAATGGTGCGTCAAGCGGCGGGAGCAGTCCGCGCTCGGGAAGCGCTTCGAGCGAGTCCGCATCGTCGACAACCCTCCGACTGACGGACAGCTCTGCTCGACAACGCGAAGCGGAACAGCGCCGTGGGCGAAGACATTCGCAACCTCTCGCGTGCCGACGCCGAGCAACTCCAGCTGCCGGAAGAAGACTTCTGGATCTTCGACTCCCGGCTCGTCGCCCTGCTCAACTTCGACGACTCGGACAACCTGATCGACGTCGAGCTGATCACCGAACCGGCCGCCGTCAACCGCTACGCTCAGGCACGTGATGCCGCGTGGCATTACGCCATCCCGTATCAGCAGTTCGCGGAAGCGACGCTCGCAGCACAACGGTGACAATGGCCCGGTGAGTACTGACTTCCAGCAGGCGCGAGAAGCCCTGGGCGACCGACTCAGGGAACTGCGCCACTCATGCCCTGAAGGTCGGCTCACCGGAGCCCAACTTGCCGAACGGCTTAACTGGCCACACTCCAAGATCAGCAAACTGGAGAACGGGCGGCAGACCGCCACCGCCGATGACCTGCGAGCCTGGGCAGAGGCCACCAGCCAACCGGAAGCGGCAGGAGAATTGACTTCCCGGATGGCCGCCCTGGAATCCCAGGTGCGCTCGTGGCGCCGACAACTCGCCTCGGGGCACAGAGCCGTACAGGACACCCACAATGCGGAACACGTGCGGACTTCCGTCTTTCACGCATGGCAAGGGGCCATGATCGTGGGGCAACTTCAGACAGCTGATTACGCACGACACATCTTCACACGCTATGCCAGCTTGCACGAGTCTCCCCGCGACACCGAGGACGCGGTTCGAGCACGCCTGCAAAGGCAAGAAGGTCTGTATAAGGCGGGGAAGAAGTACCGAATCATCATGTGGGAGGCGGTGCTGCACGCTCTGGTGTGCCCGCCCTCGGTGCTCGCCGCTCAGCTCGACCGCCTTGCGGGTGTCATCGGCCTCGACACGGTCGAATTGGGGATTGTGCCCTTCAGCGCACCGCTGAAGATCCCGCCGGCCAACGCCTTTTGGGTACTGGATGAGCGGGTTGCGATCGTTGAGGACTGGCACGCGGAGCTGTGGCTGGACGACGCACAGAGCATCACCACATATATGAAGGTCTGGAACACGCTTCAGAAATCGGCGGTCTACGGCTCCAAGGCGCAGAACGTCATAAACGGGGCCCGTCGAGCCCTCAACGCACACTGATTCCATGGAATTCAGAGAGCTCGCTCAGGGCTGAATGAAGCCATAGGAGGCCACCACGTGTCCACTCTCATCGACCGGAATGAGTTCAGGGAGCTTTTCAAGACTTTTGAACACTCGGCATGGCGCCTGGAGAGTCGCCGTGGCTACGCCTCCGACCGCGAGAACGAGACCTACCGCCAGTTCGTCGAGACGGGCACAGTGGCATGGGATCTCGATAATGAATGGTGCAGGAACATGCGTGCACAGACGGCGGCCGGAAAGCGCGTCGGCCGGGTGCGCATCGTCGACAATCCTCCGACTACCGGCCAGCTGTATCTACTCAACAACGCGAAGCGCAACTCAGCCACAGGCGAGGACATGCGCAACCTGTGGCGTGCCGACGCCGAGCGGCTCCAACTACCCGCCGAAGACTTCTGGATCTTCGACTCACGGTTCATCACCCTCTTGCATTTCGATGAGGCAGACACCCTCCTCCACATCGAATTGATCACGAAGGCCGTGGAGGTGATGCGATACGCCCAGGTACGCGACGCCGCGCTTCACTACTCCTCCCCCTTCGCGCAATTCGCGGCGCTGGTGGCTGCAGCCCAGGAGTGAGCGGAACCCGGTGAGCACGGACTGAACGAGCGGAACACCCTGCGGAAGTCCGCCGTCCACGGCACGAGTCACAGAACGTGATCACCAGAGCCCGACGATAGCCCTGTTCCCCACGACGCCCCTACTGGATGCACAAGGATGCCCGCAATGCCGCAGTCACCGAATTCCGAGTCGACGTACACCGAGTGGCGCCACACGATAGGCGACGGGCTGAAACCACTCCAGAACAGTTTGGCCCAGTTGTTCCAACAGACCCGGCTGTTCCGCATCTACTCCTCCACCCTCGTGCCCGGCCTGTTGCAGATCGAGGGCTATGCGGCCGCAGTGCTGCGCACGGTCGCCGAATTTGAGGAACTTCCCTTCGACGACAGCGCGGAGGCCGCGCAGGCACGGGTTGAGCGCTCTCGAGTCATCCACGACCCAGAGCGCCGATTCGTTCTACTCATCGAAGAAGCGGTGCTGTACCACCAGCTCGGAGACGCGAAGATAATGGCGGCCCAGCTGGACTACCTGCTGACAACCGACGCCCTGCAGTCTGTGTCGCTCGGGATCATCCCGATGGCGACGCGTGAGCGGGCACAGTTGCCGCACGAGACATTTCACGTATACGACGAAACCCTCGCCTCGGTCGAGTTGGTGTCGGCAGAGGTGAACATTACCCAGGCCTCCGAAATCGCCCTGTATCTGAAGGCGTTCGAGCAGCTGCGCAGCATGGGCGTTTACGGCGCAGAGGCGCGGGGACTCATCCTGAAGGCGCTTGAGGACTTGCGGTGAGACTGCGAACGGCGGCAAGCGCCCCCAGGTCAAGAGCTTGGTCCGGGAGCACTTACTGTCGTTCGCACGCTCCCTACCTGCCGCCAGGCTGGCGGATGGCCTCAGAGGGCCGCGTAAGGGTCCGTCTTGAGCGTTTCTATGAACGAGGCCCAAGCACCCACGCCGAGGGCGATGTGTGGGCCGGCGGGGTCCTTGCTGTCACGTACTACACGCCCCCCGTCAGCAGTGTGGGCGACCTCTACGCAGTCTCCCTCTTGACCCGAGTAGGACGACTTGCGAAACGCGCTGACGATCTCAGGCTTCACGATCCCTCTCCCTGCGCTGCGGTCCGCCGTCAAGCATCTGCCGGATACGATCGGTGGTCTCATCAGGCGACAATGCCGCCGAGCGTAGCTGATCGAAGACATTGACGTAGAGGGCAAGATCCTCAGGCGCCTCCACGACATTGGTGTTCGCCGGATTCTCCAGCGTCACTGCTTCCACGTTCGCTTCCATGCCGAACGAGAAGGCCACGAAGGCACCCGACATTCCAGCGATCAGGCTTTCAGCTGCCGGCAGGAGCTGAAGCGTGATGTTCTGCCGCTGGCTCACCTCAAGGAGATGCGTCAACTGGCCGGTGCGCACATGGCGCTCACAAGTCAGCGCGGTGACGGCCGGTTCCCAGATGATCGCCGTGAAGTGCGTGCCGCCTTCCTCGATCCTGCGCTGTCGCTCCTGTCGTAGCTTCACCAATTCCACAACCCGGTCAGATGGAATGAACTTGGGGCCTATGGTGATGACAGCTTCTGTGTAGTCCGGGGTCTGCAACAGACCTGGAATCCGCGTGGGGGACCAGGAGCGGATACACGTCGCATCGTTCTCAAGCGTGATGTGGTCCGCGTAGCCAGGCCGGACCATCTCCTGATAGTCGATCCACCAACCGCGCTCATTACTCTTGCGAGCCCACTCCAACAACCGGGCCCGCTCCTCGGCGTCTTCCACGCCGTAGCGATCCAGCAGTGTGCGGACCTCCAAGGCCGAGGCGGACGTCTGCCCGCTTTCCAGACGACTGATCTTGGAAACGGACTTCAGGATCGCCTCAGCACCATCGGCCTGATCAAGGCCGGCCGCTTCCCGGTGACGTTTCAGAGCGGTTCCGAGCCTGCGGCTTCGCACCGTCGCCTTCCCACCTGCGGGCATGCCCCCTCCTTTCAACGGCCGCCTCAGTTTGCCGCCTTGGGGCGACACCAGGCCAATCCGAGCCCACACATAGAGTCATCGCAAATTTGCGATCATCCTGCTTGCGTCACCACCAAACGCTCCCCTACGTTGAGAGTCGTCACGCAACGCACTCGCCTAATTGCGTTGCATGGCTATGCCGCTCCGTCACGCGCACGAAGGGGATAGCCATGTCCACACGCGCCCGACCAGCAGCAACACGACCTGCGGCTGCTCCACAGCCCGCTGCGGCCTACCACCTACCCGGCGACCGGCAGAGCACAGCGCAAGCCCGCAAGGCACTACGCCAGGACCTCCAGATCTGGGGTGTCGAGGGTGAACTGGCCGACTCCGCCGAGCTGTTGCTGTCCGAACTGGTCACCAACGCCGTGCAGGCACAAGCGTCCGCCGGCCCGGAGGTCGGCGTCGGGTTCGCATGGGCGGACGGCCGCCTCCGACTGGAGGTGCGGGATGCGAGCGACGGATTACCCGTGATGAACGATGCCAAGGAGGACGAGGAATGTGGGCGTGGTTTGGTGTTGGTGGACGTCTTAGCAAGTGGCTGGGGCGTCGACCGGGACGGCACCGGAAAGACCGTGTGGGCCGAGTTGGCCGTATGCGACGCCTCGGCACCGCGCCCGGCACCAGCACCGCTCAGCGCCTGACGGCCTCGAAACCCGTGGTCTACCGGACGGAGGCCACGGCCCGCCATCCGGACGGTTCCTCGATCGGCCTCGGTGTCTGGACGTCGTACTCGCCGGGCCGCGCCCTGGGCTGGGTCCGGACGCGGGCGGAGCACGTGGCGCAGCAGTTAGGCGCCCCGTACGACGGCGCGGTACGTGCGTGGCTGGACGATGCGGTCGAGTTCCGTTGGGCCATGGATGGTCTTGCGGCCGGAATCCCCTTCGTTCTACGAGCAGTTGATTCGGAGGGGTGCACCTACGCACTTGTTGCCCGTCCGGACGCCCAGGCCCGTGCCGGGGCCTCCCCTCAGGCTCCGTGTGTTCAGGGGGCAGCGTGACGGGCGAGGCAGCACCGGTCCTCATCACGCCCGGCTTCTGGTGCGAGGGGGTCGCGTATCGCTTCGTGGACGCGGATGATCCGGCTTCTTGCCCTATCCCTCATCATCGTCGGCAGCCGTCATCCCCGCCGCGGGCGGCCCGTCAGCCTGAGCGGGTCCTTGAGCAGGTCCTTGGCTGCCGTCCGTGGCTGTCGTGGGCTTCTCGCGGCGCTTACGCGCCAGCTCCTCGGCACGCCGGTCGGAATCCAGCCGCATTTCCGCTTCTGCCTTGAGGTCAAAACTCCGCACCATCGCCCCCAGTACCTCACGGCGCCCCGGGCTCCGCCGCCGCGTTCGGACGCGGTCCTCCCGCGCCGCCCGCACAGGCCCGCCGGTTGCCTTCTCACCTGCACTGTCAGTTGCACTGTCAGTGTTCCCGCCGCACCCGCACCCACCCGGCCGACGCCGCAACGGAAGCCGCCGTCGGATGCACGCCGGGCCGTCGTCCCGGGCCGGTACGCACCGGTGCGCACCCCCCGGCGCGCACCGGCCCCGTACACCCCCGCGAGCGTCACCCTTCTCCCGGCGCTCCCGGCCCTCCTGGATCGTCTGGCACTCCTGACCCTCCTGGCCCCTCTGGCACTCCCCACACTCTCTGCTCTCGGGCCCCGCCCGGGTCGCCCGGCTCCCCCGGCTCCCCCGGCTCCCCCAGCGCCTCCGCCAGGACCTCCGCCAGGTGCCGCCCCGGGCGGTCGCCCAGCTGGGAGAGCTGGGTGCGGCAGGAGAAGCCGTCCGCGAGGATCTCCGTTCCCTCGGTGGATTCCCGTACCGCGGGCAGGAGTTGGTCCTCGGCACAGGCCACCGAGACGTCGTAGTGACCGCGTTCGAAGCCGAAGTTGCCGGCCAGGCCGCAGCAGCCGCCGCTCAGCCGGCCGGTGAGGCCCGCGCGTTCGCGGAGGCGGCGTTCGGCCGCGTCGCCGAGGACCGCGTGCTGGTGGCAGTGGGTCTGGCCGGCGACGGGGCGGTCGATGCGTGGTGGCTGCCAGTCGGGGGCCAGCTCTTCCAGGGCTTGTGCGAAGGTCCGTACGGATTGGGCGAGTTGGGCCGCTCGTGGGTCGTCCGCGAGCAGTTCCGGCAGGTCCGTGCGGAGGGCGGCGGCGCAGCTCGGTTCGAGGACGACCAGAGGGTGGCCGTCCTGGAGGAGGGGGCTCAGGACCTCGACCGTGCGGCGCATGACGGTGCGGGCGCGGTCGAGTTGGCCGGTGGAGACGTAGGTGAGGCCGCAGCACAGGGGAGGGCGGTGCAGGCGGGGCAGGCTGGGTTGGGGGAAGGCCCCGCCGGGCTGGCGCAGCGGGGCGGTCGGCGGCAGGAGCGGGCGCAGTCCGGCCGCTTCCAGGACGCGTACGGCGGCGCGGCCGACCTCCGGGGAGAGGTGGTTGGTGAAGGTGTCGGGCCAGAGGACGACCGTGCGGCCGCCGGACGGGGGCGGTGCGGCCGCCGTCCTCCGCCGGCGCCACCACCAGCGGGTGAAGGTCTCGGCGGCCAGTGGGGGGATCGGCCGCTCGGCGGCGATTCCGCCGAGGCGTTTGGCGACGGCGGCCAGCGGCGTACGGGCGAGGACGTTGAGGGCGGGGGCCAACGGGGCGGCGGCGTGCAGCCACTGGGGGAGGCGGCCCATGGAGTAGTGGGCCGCGGGGCGCACCCGGCCCTCGTAGTGGTGGTGCAGGAATTCCGCCTTGTAGGTGGCCATGTCGACACCGACCGGGCAGTCGTTGCGGCAGCCCTTGCAGGAGAGGCAGAGGTCGAGGGCGTCATGCACCTCCGGTGACTGCCAGCCGTCCGTGATGACCTCGCCGGCCAGCATCTCGTGCAGCAGACGGGCCCGGCCGCGGGTGGAGTGCCGCTCCTCGCCGGTGGCGCGGAAGGACGGGCACATGACGTCGGTGGAGCCCGGACCGGTGGTGGTGTTGCGGCATTTGGCGACGCCCACGCAGCGGCGGACGGCCGCGGAGAAGTCGCCGTTGTCGTGCGGATAGCCGAATTCCACCGGGACGGGGCGGGCGGGCAGCACTTCGAAGCGGAGGTTCTCGTCGAGCCGTGCGGGGCGGACGAGCATGCCGGGGTTGAGGCCGGCGGCCGGGTCCCAGAGCGACTTGAACTGCTCGAAGACGCGGACGAGTTCGGGGCCGTACATCTTCGGGAGGAGTTCGGCGCGGGCCTGGCCGTCGCCGTGCTCGCCCGAGAGCGAACCGCCGTACGAGACGACCAGCTCGCCCAGGTCGTAGGAGAAGTCCCGGAAGCGGCGGATACCGGGCGGGGTCAGCAGATCGAAGTCGATGCGGATGTGGATGCAGCCGTCACCGAAGTGGCCGTAGGGGGTGCCGCGCAGACCGTGCTGGGTGAGCAGGGCGCGGAAGTCGCGGAGGTAGGGGCCGAGCCGGTCCGGGGGGACGGCGCAGTCCTCCCAGCCCGGCCAGGCCTCGCTGCCGTCGGAGAGCCGGGTGGCGGTGCCGGAGGCGTCCTCGCGGATCCGCCACAGGGCCCGCTGGCCGGCCGGGTCGGTGACGACGGTGTGGTCGGTGCTGCCGTCCGCGGCGGCCGCCCGGCAGAGCGCCTGGGCGCGGGCGGCCGCCTCGCCAGGGCTCGCGCCGCCCATCTCCACGAACAGCCAGGCGCCGCCCTTGGGCAGCCCGGCGGCGTCGCCCACCAGGTCGGCGGCCATCCCCTCGACGGTCATCGGGCGGTGCGGGAGGAGGGTGTGCGCGGCCTCGGCGGCGGCGCTCTCGTCAGGGTAGGCGAGGACGGCGAGCACCCGGGCCGCGGGGGTCTCCACGAGGCGTACGGTCGCCTCGGTCAGTACCCCGAGGGTGCCCTCGCTGCCGGTGAGGGCGCGGGCCAGGTCGGTGCCCTTCTCCGGGAGCAGCGCGTCCAGGGCGTACCCGGAGATACGCCGGGGAAGGTCGGGGTAGCCGGTGCGCAGCAGCGCCAACTCCCCGTCCACCAGGGCTTTGACGCCCTCACGGAGCCGCGGGGGCAGTCCGGTGGGGGCGCCGGTGGGGTCCGTGCCGCGGCCGGCCCGTACCCGCTCGCCGCCGTAGGTCAGCAGCTCCAGCTCGCGGACGCTGTCGGCGGTGGTGCCCCAGGCCACCGAGTGCGAACCGCAGGAGTTGTTGCCGATCATGCCGCCGAGGGTGCAGCGGCTGTGGGTGGAGGGGTCGGGGCCGAAGGTCAGTCCGTGCGTGCCGGCCGCCGCCCGCAGGTCGTCCAGGATGACGCCGGGCTGGACGACGGCGGTGCGGGCGGCGGGGTCCAGCGACACGATCCGCCGCATGTGCCGGGTGAAGTCCAGCACCACCCCGACGCCGGTCGCCTGCCCCGCGATACTGGTCCCGCCGCCGCGCGGCACCACCGGCACCCCGTGCTCCCGGCACACCCGCAGCGCCGCCGCGACGTCCTCGGCGTCCCGGGGCGCGACCACCGCTCTGGGCACCCGCCGGTAATTGGACGCGTCCATCGTCATCAGTGCCCGGTCGGCCGCGGCGAACGAGACCTCCCCCCGGACCGCGGCCGCCAACTCCTTCGCCAGATCCCGCTTCTCCGTCTCCGTACGATCAGCCATGTCTCCAGCCTGCCCACTGGGACGGGTTCATGGGCTGTCGGCAGGCCCGATCGCCGGGGCGAGTTGCGGCCGTCAGCCGGAGTGCGTGGCGGCTGCCGGTGTCCGGTCCGCCGTGGCGGCGTCGGCGGGGTGGAAGCGGAAGACGTTCTCCGGGTCGTGGCGCGCCTTGAGCCCGGCCAGCCGGCGGTGCTCGTCGGCGCCGTGCACGCTGCGCGCCACCTCCGCGGCGTCCGGCCGGTCCCCGTGCCCGCCGAAGAGGAAGTTCACGCTCCGGCCGAGCCGCCAGGGCGCGACGGCCGCCAGCGCCTCGGCGTGCAGCGCCCGTACGGTCGCCAGGGCGGTGTCGGACCCGTCGTTGCCGGGCCCGTCGCCCGCCGCGGCTCCCCTCAGCGGTGACAGCAGCCGCAGCGCATACCGGGCGTCCCGGTGGCCGACGGCGCCGGTCCCGGCGGACAGCGCACCGCCGAGGTGGTTGAGCTGGACCACGGTCATCACCGGCGCGGCCGGGCCGGTCAGCGCCGCCACCCGGTGCAGCGCGTCCGCGTCCAGCCCGCTGAGCAGCGCGTTGTCCCCGTCGTAGGCATGCGGATCGCTCGGGTCGCGGTGAATGGTGTGCGACTCGGCGTACGGCATCTCGCGCAGGTCGTCGCTCACCCGTGGGCCCACCGCCCGCAGCGGGGCCACCAGCCGCTCGCCCTCCGCGGCGGTCCCCGTATAGGCGATCCGGATATGCGCCAGGTAGCGGCCGCGCAGCGATCCGGGCAGCTGAGGGAGGTCCGGGTAGGCGATCAGCGCGAGTGACGAGGTCAGCTCGTCCGGCACGGTCTCGGTCCAGCGCAGATACGCCGCCGGTGCCTCGTCGATCCGCTCGGCGCCGAACACCAGCTGCCCGCCGTACAGCCGGGCCACCGGCACCAGCCCGAACTCCATCGCGGTCACCACCCCCAGGCCGTGGCCGCCGCCGAGCAGCGCCCGGAACAGCTCGGGATCGCTGTCCGCGGTGAGGTGCCGCAGCCTGCCGTCGGCGGTCACGAGGTCGACGGACCGCACCTGGTCGGCGGCGAAGCCGTACGTCCGGGCCAGCACCCCGACGCCGCCCCCGAGGGTGTACGAGATGACGCCGACGCCCGGGGAGGAGCCGTTGAGCGGGGCGAGTCCGTGCGGGGCCGCCGCCTCGACGACCTGTCCCCAGACGACGCCCGCCTCGACGTGCGCGGTGCCGGCCGCCGCGTCCACCCGCACCCCGGCCATCCGCCGGGTACTGATCAGCAACCCGCCGTCGGTAGCCGCGGCCAGCCCGTGCCCGGTGGCCTGCACCGCGACCGGCAGCCCCTGATCGCGGGCGAAGCGCACCGCGGCGACGACGTCCTCCGCGCAGCGCGCGCCGACGATCACAGCGGGCCGGTGCTGACGGGCCAGCTGGAAGCCGGACCGCTCGGCGTCGTACCCGTCGTCCCCGGGGACCAGGACCGGGCCCCGGACGTGGGCCACGAGGGCGGCGAGGGCGGCGGGGCCGGGTGCGGGGGCGGACGGCAGGGCGAGGTCGTTGATCTCCATGCCCCGCACTCTGCCGCGATAACTTGACATCGGCCGTCATATATAAAGGCGGCTGTGAAGTCGTCCCGTCTGGTCTCGATCGTGCTGCTGCTCCAGACCCGCGGCCGGGTGCCGGCGGCGGAGCTCGCCGAGCGGCTGGAGGTCTCCCCCCGGACCGTCTACCGCGATGTCGAGGCGCTGTCGGCGGCCGGAGTACCGGTCTACGCCGAACGCGGCCGGCACGGCGGGATCGCGCTGCTGCCCGGCTTCCGTACGGATGTCACGGGGATGACCGCCGACGAGGCGCGTGCCCTGTTCATCCTGGCCGCACAGGGCGCCCACAGCGCGCTCGGCCTGGACGACGCGCTCCGCTCGGCGCTGCGCAAGGTGATGGCGGCGCTGCCCGCCCCGCACCGGCCGGCCGCGGAGCTGGCCGGGCGCCGCATCCTGGTCGACCCGGACAAGTGGACGCCCCGCCCCTCGTCCGCCACCCCGGCTGACGGGCCGTCCGGCCGCGCCGCCGCCGCGCGCACCGTGGTGGACCTCGATGTGCTGCACACGGCCGTCTTCACCGACCTCCGGCTCCGCATCCACTACCGCCACAGCGGCGAGACCCGGCTGCGGACGTACACCGTCGACCCGTACGGGCTGGTGGCCAAGGCCGGCACCTGGTACCTCGTCGCGGACCGGCTCGGCCGGCCGCAGCTCTTCCGGGCCGACCGGGTGGCGTCCGCGACCCTCGCCGACGTCCCGGTACGGCGCCGACGGCGCCTCCCCGCCCGCGCAGGATGAGTAGCTCTATCGTGCCGCCGGCTGGTGGAGCCAGGGCGACTTGGTGGCCCAGAATATGACGTCGGCTCCGAGGGTGTTCGAGCCAAAATCGACGAACTCTTCCCGGGTGTACGGCTTCTTCGTTTTGGGGTTCTCGTATTCGAAGTCGGGTTCCTGTACAGCCATGGCCACGATGGGGAGCTTGCCTCGGTATTCCTTGAAGAAGGGGTACGAGTTTTCCATCTGCGCCGGGCGGTTCGGCAGGACATCAGGTCCACCCAGACCGATTCCGTGCGCCTTGGCGAACTCGAAAGTGCGCTTCATATAGTTGCGGCTGTTGTTCCATTCACCCGGCCAGAAGTTGACGTACTGAATGAACGGCGTCTTGGTGAAGACCTTCTTGCCGTAGGCCATGTTGTCGAGTTCTGCCCTGAAGTAGGAATCGTGGCTGTATCCAGTGCGATCCTTCTTGGTGTCCACCTGGGTGGCGGTCTCCGGAAGGTTCACCCCGGCGAGACGACCGTCGAACCGCTGTGACATCGCCTTCAGCAGATGCTGGAAACGGCCCCTCACCTCCGGATTCCATTGCGCTGCTACCGTTCCGTCCTCACCGGAGCCAAGGCCGTTCTCGTTCTTTGTCGGAGCCGCGCCTCCCTTGTATTCCGGATCACTCAACAGATAGCCGGGGAGCCTGGACGGCGCCGCAAAGAACCGGTCCTGGACCTGGATGAACAGCTTCTTGTTGCGGGGCTGCAGATAGTTCAGCACCCGGTCGATCTCCGAGAAATCGTACTGATTCTTCTTCCGCTCCAGCGCCTTCCACGGAACCACCAGCTGCACACCGGAGACATCGGGGCGATCGATCAGCGGTTTCACCTCTGCATCGAAATCCCCGATGGATGCGTACAGGTAGTTTTTCGCTGCCTTGTTGCCGAGCGCTGAGGCGGAAGCCTTGCCGGACGACGGAGCGGGCCCCGCGGCGGCCGTCGCGGCTACGCCCGCCACGGCTATCGTCACGAGCATTCCGACACCGGCGGCAATACGTTTGGTCACCATGAGCCCAAGCATTCGGCGCAGTTGTGAGAAAGATGTAAGTCGCAACGGTCGGCTGGCCGGCCGGCTTCACTCCGCAGGCATCTTCCGCCGGCCGCCCGAGGAGCCGAGAGAGGCCGCCCCGGCCCGGCCGTCCACCGTATGGGCGGCCGGCATCTCACCCGCTGGACGCGGCGCCGGAGCCCGCAGCGCGACGGATTAGGCTTCCCCCGTGGCTGATATCCAGATTCCCGCTGACATCAAGCCCGCCGACGGACGCTTCGGCGCGGGCCCCTCCAAGGTGCGTACGGAGGCGCTCGGCGCCCTCGCCGCCACCGGTAGCTCCCTTCTCGGCACGTCCCACCGCCAGGCCCCGGTCAAGAACCTGGTCGGCAAGGTGCGCGACGGCGTACGCGACCTCTTCCAGCTCCCCGAGGGCTACGAGGTCGTCCTCGGCAACGGCGGCTCCACCGCCTTCTGGGACATCGCGACGCACGGCCTGATCGAGCGCAAGTCCCAGCACCTCAGCTTCGGTGAGTTCTCCTCGAAGTTCGCCAAGGCCGCCAAGCTGGCGCCGTGGCTGGAGGAGCCCACCGTCATCTCCGCCGACCCGGGCGACCACCCGGAGCCGCAGGCCGAACAGGGCGTGGACGTCTACGGCTTCACCCACAACGAGACCTCGACCGGTGTCGCCGCCCCCATCAAGCGGGTCGCGGGCGCCGACGAGGGCGCGCTGGTCCTGGTCGACGCCACCTCCGGCGCCGGCGGTCTGCCCGTGGACATCGCCGAGACCGATGTCTACTACTTCGCCCCGCAGAAGTCCTTCGCCTCCGACGGCGGTCTGTGGCTGGCGGCCTTCTCCCCCGCCGCGCTGGAGCGCGCCCGCGCCATCCACGCGTCCGGCCGGCACATCCCGGAGTTCTTCTCGCTGCCCACGGCGATCGACAACTCGCTGAAGAACCAGACGTACAACACCCCGGCGCTGTCCACCCTCTTCCTGCTCAATGAGCAGCTGGAGTGGATCAACGGCCAGGGCGGTCTGGACTGGGCGGTCCGACGCACCGCCACCTCCTCGCGCACCCTCTACGGCTGGGCCGAGGACTCCAAGTACGCCACCCCGTTCGTCACCGACCCGGCCAAGCGCTCGCAGGTCATCGGCACGATCGACTTCGACGACAACATCGACGCCGCGGCCGTCGCCAAGGCCCTGCGCGCCAACGGCATCGTCGACACCGAGCCCTACCGCAAGCTCGGCCGCAACCAGCTGCGGATCGCGATGTTCCCGGCGATCGACCCGGCGGACGTCGAGGCCCTGACGGCCTGCATCGACCACGTCATCAGCAAGCTGTAACCGGCTGTCCGGCACTCTGCGCACAGGCCCCGGCGGGCGCCCGCCGGGGCCTGTGCGCTGGGTGCGTGCGGTCCGTGCTCAGCGGCTCAGCCGCCGGAAGCGCCGTACCGCCAGCGGCAGGAAGACCGCGGTGAGGACGGCCGGCCAGAGCACCGCCATCAGCACCGCATGCTGTTCGACCCAACTGCCGCCCGTGGTGGCCGGGTTGCCGAAGAGTTCACGGATCGCACCGGCCGTCGAGGAGACCGGGTTCCACATGGCGATCGTGCCCAGCCAGTCCGGCATCATCGACGGCGGGGTGAAGACGCTGGAGATCATGCCGAAGGGGAAGGCGACGGCGTAGAGACCGCCGGCCGATTCCTGGTTGGGCGCCAGGAGGCCGAGGTAGACGCCGATCCAGGTGAGGGCGAAGCGCAGAAGCAGCAGCAGGCCGAAGGCGGCGAGGGTGGCGGCCGGGCTGCCGTGGGAGCGCCAGCCGACGACCACGGCGATCGCGGCCAGCACCACCAGATCGACGCTCGCGCCGATCACATCGGCGACCCCGCGCCCGCTGACCACGGCGGACGTCGCCATCGGCAGGGAGCGGAAGCGGTCGGTGACACCGTGGTCCCGGTCGACGACGACGGCCACCGCGGTGTTCATGAAGCCGAAGGAGATCGTCATCGCGAAGATGCCGGGCATCGCGAACGTCGCGTAGTCCACCCCGCCGCCGACGTTCATCGCGCTGCCGAAGACATAGACGAAGAGCACCACGGAGACGATCGGGAAGCCCAGCTGCCAGGCGATGATCACGGGCTGCCGGACGAGATGGGTCAGATCCCGGCGGACGATGGTCAGACAGTCGGCGAAGGCCCAGTAGAGGCGGCGCACGGGGCCGTCGTCCGCGCCGGCCGGCCCCCACGGGGCGGGGCCGTCGTCGTGCGGGATGTGCAGCACGGTGCCGGCGCTCATGCAGCCGCCTCCTTCCCGGCCTCGGCCGTACCGCGTCCGGTGAGGCGCAGAAAGACCTCGTCGAGCGTCGGGCGGCGCAGCCCGATGTCCTCGACGCCGATGCCCTCGTCCTGGAGGGTGCGCGCGACCTCGGTCAGTGCGGCGACGCCTTCCGTCACCGGGGCGCCGACCCGCCGCTCCGTCTCGTCCGTCGTGGGCGCCACGCCGTTCGCGGCGACCCGCGCCACGGTCCGTACCGCGTGCGGGAGATCGGCCGGATCGCGCAGCACCACCTGGAGGCGCTCACCGCCGATCTGCCGCTTCAGCTCGGCGGGCGTGCCGTCGGCGATCGTCCGCCCGTGTTCGATGACGGAGACCCGGTCGGCCAACTGGTCCGCCTCGTCGAGGTATTGGGTGGTCAGCAATACGGTGGTGCCGGTCGCGGCGAGCCCGCGGACCGACTCCCAGACCTCGTTGCGGCCGCGCGGGTCGAGGCCGGTGGTCGGCTCGTCCAGGAAGAGCACCTCGGGTGCGAGGATCAGGCTCGCGGCGAGGTCGAGCCGGCGGCGCATCCCGCCGCTGTAGGTCCGGGCCGATTTCCCGGCCGCGTCGCCCAGCCCGAACTGCTCCAGCAGCTCCGTCGCCCGCACCCGCGCCCGGCGGGCGCCCAGATGGAAGAGCTTGCCGAACATCTCCAGGTTCTGACGTCCGGTCAAGATGCCGTCCACGGCGGCATATTGACCCGCGAGTCCGATCCTGGCGCGCACCTGCTGCGGCGACCGCACCACCTCGTGCCCGGCGACCGTCGCCCGTCCGCCGTCCGGCCGCAACAGGGTGGCCAGGATGCGGACGACCGTGGTCTTGCCCGCACCGTTCGGCCCGAGCAGGCCGTGCACCGTGCCGCGGTGGACGGTGAGGTCGAGGCCGTCCAGGGCCCGCTTGTCGCCGTACCGCTTCTCCAGACCCTCCGCACGCACCGCCGCATCCGGCGGCGCCTTTCCGGAACCCGAGGTCGCCACCCCGCTCCTCGTCCCGCGCGCAATTTCGCTCGTCCTGCCGGCCATCGCCGCTCCCCTCCGGATCGAAAACTGGGTACACCGTACCCTATTGCGCGTACGCCGTACCCAGTTTTTGGGCGGCGGCATAGGATGGCCGCACGATGACGACGACAGAACACAGCGGCAGCGGCGATGTCTCACGCAGCCTGGAGCTGCTCTGGGGCCTCGGCGAGCGGCCCAGCCGCGGCCCCAAACCGGGCCTCACCCTCGACCGCATCGTCACCACGGCGGTGGCGGTCGCCGATGCCGACGGGCTCGGCGCGCTGTCCATGCGCCGGGTCGCCACCGACCTCGGCGTCGGCACCATGTCCCTCTACCGCTACGTCCCGGGCAAAGCCGAACTCCTCGACCTGATGCTCGACAAGGTTGCCGAGTTCGACGCCGACGCCCACCCCGACCCGGCCACCGGCTGGCGCCCCGCGATGGAGGCCCTCGCCCGCGGCAGCCGGCGGCAATACGAACGACACCCCTGGCTGCTCCAGGTCGACCAGGCCCGCCCGCTGCTCGGCCCCAACTCCCTGGACTCACTGGAGTACTCGGTGCGCGCCCTGGCCGGCACCGGCCTGACCGACCGCGAGAAGATCCACGTACTGGTGACCTTCGGCGGCTTCCTCACCGGCATCTCCCGCACCGAGCTCAACTCCGCCCTCGCCGAGCAGCGGACCGGCATCAGCAACGCGGACTTCTGGCAGTCACAGGAGCCGGTGCTGTCCAAGGTGATGCTGAGCGGCCGTTACCCCGCCCTCGCCGCTCTGGACGAGAACACGTTCGCCGGCGACGACAGCTCCGTCTTCGAGCTGGGCCTGGCCGCGCTCCTGGACGGCATCGCGGCACTCATCGCCACCCGCACCGCCCCAACGGACACATGATGAGGTGACGCAACGGGCCGGAAAAGCACCTGGGGGCCGTCTCCCCGATCTCCGCGGGGAGACGGCCCCTACCGCCGCCGCACCAGCCTGCGGAGCGCGACGACCAGCCCTGTGGCCAGGGCGAGGACCATCGCCCCCTTGAGGAAACTCGGGTCCAGGTCCGTGCTCGAACCCCCCTTCCCCTCCTGGCCGTTGGCGCCGTCGCCGTTCGCCGGATCGTCCTTGGCCGCGTCCGGCAGCTGCTCGTCGCTCAGCCCGACCGGCTCGACGGCACTGTCGCCGCCCTCGGAGCCGTACATCAGGGTGCGGCCGTCCGCGGAGAAGGTGACCGATTCGCCCTGCTGCTGGACCGGTACGCCCACGCTGCCGAGGTCCTTCGGGCGGCCGTCCTGCCAGCGGTAGATCCGGGAACCGAAGTAGCTGCGCAGCACCAGACGGGTGCCGTCGGGGGAGAACGCGCCGTCGGTCACCCACAGATCGACCGGGCCGACCTTGCGGAAGGTGTTGGCGCCGGAGGCGGTGAGCTGCCGCGGGCCCTCGTAGAGGGCGCCACCGCCGCCCTGCTTCTTGCTGGCGAGATAGACCCGGCCGGTCTTCGGGTGCACCATCATCGCCTCGGCGTCCCGCGGCCCGTCGGCGTATTTCACCACGAACTGGGTGGCGGTGACGGTGGTGTCGCGCAGCCGCTTCGGCTCGGGGAAGCGGTAGATCCAGACGTGGCTCCAGCTGCCGCCGAGGTTGTCGCCGATGTCACCGACGTAGAGGTCACCGTCCGGACCGGCCGAGATCGCCTCGACATCGCGCGGCGCACCGACACCGCGCAGCGTGATGCGGGCGACCGTACGGCCGGACTTGCCGTCGACGGCGTAGAGGTACGGGCCGTCGTCACTGTCGTTGTGGGTCCAGTAGATCCCGGGGTGCGTGCGGCTGGCGGTCAGCCCGCTGGACTCGGTGATCCGGGGATCGCCGATGGTGAAGCCGTCGGGCTCGTCGGCGGCGGCGGGAACGACGGCCGCCGACCACAGGATTCCCGCGGCACCGGCCGCGCACAGAAGCGAACGCATGGGCACAGACTGCCATCCCGGGCCGTGGTGCGGGGGCACGGTGGCCGCCCTGCCCCCGGCGCTCCGTGCCGGACGGGCGCGGAGTGTCCAGCGTCACGTACCGGCCGGTAAGGATTCTCGGCCATCATGTCCGGATGAGGATCATGTTCGTCGGTGACTCCATGACGATCGGCAGCACCGGCGATTTCACCTGGCGTTACCGCATGTGGCGGCACCTGAACGCGGCCTTCGACGGGCCGTACCGCATCGTCGGGCCGCGCCACACGCTCCATGAACCCACCGAGGGCACGGACACCTCATCCGCCTATGCCGACCCCGGCTTCCCCGCGGAGGCCCGCCGTCATCTCGCCGGCTGGGGCGAGGGCTGGCTGCACATGGCCCCGCTGATCGGTGACGCGGTGCGCCGGCACGAGGCCGACACCCTGCTGGTCTCGCTCGGCCTGATAGACCTCGGTTTCTATACGAACGCCGAGCAGACCGCGGAGAACGTACGGCGGTTCGTGGCAGCGGCACGGGAGGCGGCGCCGCACCTGCGGGCGGTGCTGATGCCGGTGATCCCCAATGTGCGGGCGGCGGCGGACGCCGCGTTCGGTGCGGAGTGCGCACGCTTCAACGAGCTGCTGGCCAAGGCCGTCGCCGACCTCTCCACCCCCGCCTCGCCGTTGCTGCTGGCCTCCGAACCGGCCGGGTGGGAGACCGGTTGCGCCACATACGACGGCACCCATCCGTCGGAGTGGGGAGAGCACCTGCTGGCCGGGGCGTTCGCCGATGCGATGCACCAGGCGTGGGGCGTCGGCGGCGCGTACTCCGCCGGCCCGCCGGCGGGGGCCGTCCCGTCCCCGTGAGGCCCCCGGCCGGTGACGGTCAGGAGACGGCCGCGGCCGTCCAGGAGTCGGCCAGCGCACACAGCTCCGCCAGCGCCGCCTCGGTGCGCACGCGGTCACCGGTGACCAGGAAGTCGGTCCGCAGACCCGCGTAGGCACTGTTCAGGAAGGTGGCGTGGACCCGCGCCGCCTCGGGGGCGAGACCGCGGGCCCGCAGGGCGCCGGCGACGAACTCGGCACGGTCCGCGAGGAACTTGGGAACCCGGCCGCCGAGCCGGCCGGCCGCCGCCAGCCCCTCGATCTCATGGATGAGCCGGGTCGCACCGAGGTTGCCGGGCTCCAGATGACGCCGCCAGGAATCCCGCACGATCGCGCCGATGCCCAGCGAGGCGTCGTCCCAGCCCTCGGTGGCCCGCAGTTGCCCGTGCTGGATCTCGTCCAGCCGCTCCAGTACGGCCGTCAGCAGATCGTCCTTGTCCGCGAAGTGGTGGGTGAGCACCCGTGTGCTGTGCCCGAGCGCCTGGGCCAGCGGACGCAGGGAGAGGTTGGAGATCCCGGTCTCGGCGAGGTGGCCGATGGCCGCGTCCAGGATCTCGGTACGGCGGCGGGGGTCGCGGGGCCTGGCCATCGGTCGGACTCCTCGTGGTGCGGGGATCTCTGGGCGGTGCGGCGATCTCGGGGGGGGGGACGCGCGGAGTGCTCCGGGTCTTCGGGCCCCTGACGGACCCTTTGACAGACCCTTTGACGGGCCCTCTGACGGACCCCTCTGACGGGACACCACCCACCCTAATTAGGGAAACGAATGTTTCGTTAATGGGTGTGTCACACCGGTCGCGCTGCTGCTCTTCGCCGCGGCCGGGCGCCGGGATCCCCGCCCCGTCCCGCCGCGGCAAGGCGCCCTCGCGCACCCGGTGCGGCCGCCGCAACGCTCACCGCCACCCCGAACGGTCCTTGCTTCGAGTGCACTTCAAGGCGTTGGCTGAGCAACCATGAAGTACACGCAGCTCGGACGCACCGGACTCAAGGTCAGCCGACTCGTCCTCGGCACGATGAACTTCGGGCCTCAGACGGAAGAGGTCGACAGCCACACCATCATGGATGCGGCGCTCCACGCGGGCATCAACTTCTTCGACACCGCCAATGTCTACGGCTGGGGAGCCAACAAGGGCCGTACGGAGGAGATCGTCGGCTCCTGGTTCGCCCAGGGCGGCGGCCGGCGGGACAAGACCGTGCTGGCCACCAAGCTCTACGCCAACATGTCCCCGGACGACGGCAAGGTCTGGCCCAACCACGACAAGCTCTCCGCGCTCAACATCCGGCGGTCGGTGGACGCCAGCCTCAAGCGGCTGGGCACCGACTACATCGACCTCTACCAGTTCCACCACGTCGACCGGGACACGCCCTGGGACGAGATCTGGCAGGCCATGGACCTGCTCGTCCAGCAGGGCAAGATCCTCTACGTCGGCTCGTCCAACCACGCCGGCTGGCATATCGCCCGCGCCAACGAGACCGCCGCCCGCCGTGGCTCGTACGGCCTGGTCAGCGAGCAGTGCCTCTACAACCTCGCCGAGCGCCGCGCCGAGATGGAGGTCATCCCGGCCGCCGAGGGCTACGGTCTGGGCGTCATCCCGTGGTCCCCGCTGCACGGCGGGCTGCTGGGCGGCGCCCTCCGCAAGGAGCGCGAGGGCGGCGCGGCCCGCTCGGTCGCCGGCCGCTCCGCCGACTCGCTCGCCAACTCCACGATCCGTTCCCAGATCCAGTCGTACGAGGATCTGCTCGACAAGCACGGTCTGGAGCCCGGTGAGGTGGCTCTGGCATGGCTGCTCACCCGGCCCGGTGTCACCGGGCCGATCGTCGGCCCGCGCACCGCGGACCAGCTCGCCTCCGCGCTGCGGGCCGTCGAACTGACCCTCCCGGACGAGCTTCTCGCCGCACTCGACGAGATCTTCCCCGGCCCCGGGCCGAGCCCGGAGGCCTTCGCCTGGTGAGGGGGCCGAGGGCCCGGCGGACGGTTCCGGCCGTCCGCCGGGCCCTCGGCGGGGGCGGCCGCGGCGGTCGTCAGCCCAGCGCCGCCGCCACGATCACGACGACGAGCAGTACGGCGAGCAGACCGGACATGATCCGGTTACGGGTTTTGGGATCCACCCTCTGAGCGTAACCGGGGCAGATCCGAACGTTTCAGCGGGCCGGGCGCGGGCGGCCGTGCGGGGGGGGCTTCAGTGGCCCAGCGGCCAGGAGCCGACCGTTTCGTACCGGGGCTGCGCGCCCGCCACGCCGGGCACGGGGGGATGGCTGCGCTCCAGCGCGAGGGTGCCGACCGTCCAGGCGGTGCCGGCGAATTCCTTGAGGGCGGTCGCGTACGGGCGCAGGTCCAGGCCGGGGACGCGGTTCCGGGCGAGGGTGAGGTGCGGGGTGTACGGGCGGTGCTCCTCGTCCATGGCGAGCCCGGCCCGGCGGGCCGCCGCGGAGGCCGCGTCGGCCAGGATGCGCATGGCGGGGCGGTCGCCGTCGGCCCCGGCCCACACCACCCGGTCCGAGAAGCGGCCGCCGCCGGCGATCCGCAGCTCGTAGGGGTCGCGGCGGTGGGCGGCGCGCGCCAGTCGCTCGGACAGCTCGGGGACGGTCTCCTCGGGCACCTCACCGTAGAAGGCAAGGGTGAAGTGCCAGCTGTTCCGGCCGGTCCACCGCAGCCGGTCGGCGGCCGGGAGCTTCTTCAACTGCGCCACCTCGGCGGCCAGTTCCTCGATCGCGGAAGCGGGGGGCAGGACGGCGGCGAAGAGTCTCATGCGGCCAGTGTGGCGCAGCGCACCGGCCGTCCGGCGGACACGGCGTGCTCCGGCCCGGCCCCGCGGGGCCGGGCCGAGGAGTGCGCTACACAGCCGGCGCCAGCTTCTGCTTCTGCTCCTTCTCCTGCCCCTGCCCTTGCTCCTGCTCCTGCTCCTGCTCCTGCTCCGCGGACGGATCGGGGGCGGGGCCCCGGGGCACAAAGACGAGGTGCTGATGCCCGCGGCGCAGGTCGATCTTGAGCCGCAGACCGCCCACCCTCGCGAGGATCAGGCCGATGAGGACGGCGGCCGCCAGGGAGACCGCGCCGCCCGCCATGAAGCCGATCCGCGGGCCGAAGCTGTCGGTGATCCAGCCGACCAGTGGTGCGCCGAGCGGGGTGCCGCCCACGAAGACCATCATGAACAGGCTCATCACCCGGCCGCGCATCAACGGATCGGTGGCCATCTGGACGCTCGAATTGGCCGTGACGTTGATCGTCAGGCCGACCGTGCCGATCAGCACCAGCAGCGCCGCGAAGACCCAGAACGACGGGGCGAGCGCGGCCGCGATCTCCAGGACGCCGAAGAGCATCGCCGCGCCCACCAGCAGCCGCAGCCGGGAGCTCGCGCGGCGGGCCGCGAGCAGCGCGCCGATCAGCGAACCGGCCGCCATCAGCCCGTTGAACAGCGAGTACGTCCCCGCGCCCTGGTGGTAGACGTGGTGGACGAACGCGGTCAGCCAGATCGGGAAGTTGAAGCCGAAGGTGCCGATGAAGCCGACCAGGACGATGGGCCAGAGCAGGTCCGGGCGGCCCGAGACATACCGCAGGCCCTCCCGCAGCTGGCCCTTGCTGCGCGGGACACGGTCGACCTTGTGGAGTTCGGCGGTGCGCATCATCAGCAGGCCCGTGAGCGGGGCGATGAACGAGAGGCCGTTGAGCAGGAAGGCCCAGCCGCTGCCGAAGGCGGTGATCAGGACGCCGGCGACGGCGGGCCCGATCAGCCGCGCGGACTGGAAGTTGGCGGAGTTCAGGCTGACCGCGTTGCGCAGCTCGTCCTGGCCGACCATTTCGGAGACGAAGGCCTGCCGGGAGGGGTTGTCGAGGACGGTGACCAGGCCGAGGACGAAGGCGACCAGGTAGACGTGCCAGACCTGCACCTGCCCGCTCAGCGTGAGCGCGGCGAGGGCCAGGCCGGTGAGGCCCATGGCGGACTGGGTGAACAGCAGCAGCTTGCGCTTGGCGAAGCGGTCGGCGATGACGCCGCCGTAGAGCCCGAAGAGCAGCATCGGCAGGAACTGCAGCGCGGTGGTGATGCCGACCGCGGTGGACGAGCCGGTGAGGCTGAGCACCAGCCAGTCCTGGGCGATGCGCTGCATCCAGGTGCCCGTGTTGGACACCATCTGGCCGGTGGCAAAGAGTCGGTAGTTGCGTATTCGCAGAGAACTGAACGTGCCCTTGCGCGGTGTGGCGGCGGGGCCTGCGGCGACACCCGGGTCCGTGCCCGGAGTGGTCGCGGTCGCGTCGTCGGAAACCGTGTCTTCGTGGGAGTTCGGTGCGGGGGCGGAGTGTGCTCCGGATCCCGTACTCAAAGTGGGTTCGCCTCCTCGGCCTCGGTTCTACAGCTGTGCGAGCTTCTCCAGTACGGGCGCGGCGGCCCGCACCTTCGCCCACTCGTCCTCGTCCAGCCCGGAGGCCAGCTCGGCGAGCCAGGCGTTGCGCTTGCGGCGGCTCTCTTCGAGCATCGCCTCGGCCTGCTCGGTCTGCGTGACGACCTTCTGGCGGCGGTCGTCGGGGTGCGGTTCGAGCCGGACCAGTCCCTTGGCCTCCAGCATGGCCACGATGCGGGTCATCGACGGCGGCTGCACATGTTCCTTGCGGGCCAGCTCGCCGGGGGTGGCGTGGCCGCACCGGGCGAGGGTGCCGAGCACCGACATCTCGGTGGGGCTCAGCGATTCGTCGACCCGCTGGTGCTTGAGTCGGCGCGACAGGCGCATCACGGCGGACCGCAGAGCGTTCACCGCGGCCGCGTCGTCAGGGGGCACCTCCGGCCCGTCGGGCTGGAGGGAGGACAGTTCCGGCATGGTCTTTAGCATAACTCATTACCCTTTCTAAGGAAAGCCAAGGGGCGCCTTCCGTCCCGGGTCACCCATATGAGTGAGGACGCGGCCGAAAGTGACGCGCCTGACCGCGTACGGACGGGACCGTGTCCGGATGGGATCGCAAGTGCTCAGCCTGCGGGTGGACGGGGAGCTGTTGGAGCGCATTCGGCAGCACGCCGCAAAACGCGGAATGAGCGTCCAGGACTATGTGGTCCGGACGCTCATCCGCGAGGATTTCGACGAGCGGTTCAAGTCCTCCGTCGACGAGACGGAGAAGCTGGGAGTCCGCTGGCCGGCTACTTGACCCCGAGCGCCTGCTCGATCGGGTCGAGCAGGAAGTAGACCAGGAAGCAGAAGCCGACCGCGTTGAGCAGCCAGGGGATCTCCTTGACCCGGCCGGTCGCCGCGCGCAGCAGGATGAAGGCCAGGACGCCGATCCCGATGCCGTTGGTGATGCTGTAGGTGAACGGCATCGAGATGATCGTCAGGAACGCCGGGATGCCGATCGTGAAGTCGCCCCAGTCGATGGCCTGCACGTTCGAGGCCATGATCAGGAAGCCGACGACCACCAGCGCGGGCGTCGCGGCCTGCGAGGGGACGACGGTCGCCAGCGGCGTGAAGATCAGCGCGAGCAGGAAGAGGCCGCCGGTCATCAGGTTCGCGAGGCCGGTACGGGCGCCCTCGCCGACGCCGGCGGTGGACTCCACGAAGCAGGTGTTGGCGGAGGCGGAGCCGAAGCCGCCGCCCGCGACCGCGATGCCGTCGACCATCAGGATGCGGCCCATGCCCGGCAGCTGGCCGGTCTCGTTGTCCAGCAGACCGGCCTCCTCGCCGACGCCGATGATGGTGCCCATCGCGTCGAAGAAGCCGGAGAGCAGCACGGTGAAGACGAACAGGCAGCCGGTCAGCACGCCGACTTCCTGGAAGCCGCCGAAGAGGCTGATCTGACCGATCAGCCCGAAGTCCGGGGTGTCGATGATCTTTTCCGGAACGTTGGGGACCGCCAGGCCCCAGGACGCGTCCGGGATCTCGACGAGGGCGTTGATGACGACCGCGACGACGGCCATCGAGACCATGCCGATCAGGATCGCGCCCCTGACCTTGCGCACGATCAGGACGAACATCAGCGCCAGCCCGATGATGAAGACCAGCACCGGCCAGCCCTTGAGCTGTCCGCCCTGCCCCAGACCCATCGGGACGGTGGTGTGCGCGGCGTCCGGGTTACGGGTCACAAAGCCCGCGTCGACCAGGCCGATCAGCGAGATGAACAGGCCGATGCCGATGGCGATGGCCCGCCGCAGTCCGTTGGGGATCGCGTCCATCACCCGCTGCCGCAGACCCGAGGCGACCAGGAGCATCAGCACCAGACCCGCGAGCACGACCATGCCCATCGCGTCCGGCCAGCTCATCTTGGGGGCGAGCTGCAGCGACACCACGGCGTTGATGCCGAGGCCGGCGGCGATGGCGATCGGGACATTGCCGATGAGGCCCATCAGGACCGTGCTCAGTCCGGCCATCAGCGCGGTGGCGGTGACCAGCTGGGCGTTGTCGAGCTGGTGGCCGAACTTATCTACTCCGGCGCCGAGAATGATCGGGTTCAGCACGATGATGTAGGCCATCGCGAAGAACGTCGCCAGACCGCCGCGCAGTTCACGGCCGACCGTCGACCCCCGCTCGGAGATCTTGAAGAAGCGGTCGAAGCCGTTCTTGGCAGGCTGCGGACCTGGGCTCTTGAGGGGGTCGACCGGCGTGGTGGCCGAGGGGGACATGCGGGACCTCAGTCGGACGGGCCTGGGCAGGCGCGGGGGCCCGAGGGCCCGGAACACGTACAGAAGGAGAAGGAACTGGATCAGGTTGGAGGAAGAGACGATCCAAACCAGCCGTATCCAGAAAGGTTCAGTATGAATAAACAATGCGTTGATCGCTATCTCCGCGCGTAGACCCATGGGGCACATGGCCCTGGGCAGCCGCCGCACGCCCGCCGCACGCCCTCCCCGCCCCGCTCCCGGCCACCGGCCACTGCCCACCGCCGCCCGCGGAGCGCTCATCCGGCCCCCGTAAGCTGAGCACCATGTGGAAGAAGTCCGAACTGCGCGAGGCCCCGGCGCCTCTCGAGGGCCCCGTCGTCGGCACGATCACCGGCGGCACCATCATCTGGTTCGTGCTCTTCCTCGGCCAGCTCCCCTTCTACGGCTGGTTCGCCGACAACGGCCACTCCTGGTGGGTGTGGACCTGCCTGGCCGGCGGCGGCCTGGGCCTGGTGGGCATCTGGTACGTCCGCGGACGCGATGCCGCACTCAAGCGCGCCGCGGCGGCCGACCGCTCCTGAACTCCGCGGCGCCCTCCCCCGGCAGTCCGCCCCCTTGGGAGTGTCTTCCCCTGAGCCCCACCCGCCCGGCCAGCGGGTGAAGTGCGCATTCCGCCCGTAACGTCGAGGGCATGACGGAGCGGGCGAGGACCGACGTCGAGCAGTCCGGGCCGGGTGGTGAGCCCGCCCGGCGGGCCGCTCAGGAACCGGTCAACCCCGGCCTGACCACCGCCGAGGTCGCGGAGCGGGTCGCCCGGGGCGAGGTCAACGACGTCCCCGTACGGTCCTCCCGCTCGGCCGCCGAGATCGTCCGCGCCAATGTCTTCACCCGCTTCAACGCGATCATCGGCGTGCTCTTCGTGATCATCCTGGTCGTCGGCCCGATCCAGGACGGCCTGTTCGGGTTCGTGATCGTCGCCAACACCGGCATCGGCATCGTCCAGGAGCTGCGCGCCAAGAAGACCCTGGACAACCTGGCGGTCATCGGCGAGGCCCGACCGACCGTCCGGCGCGACGGGGTCATCGAGGAGATCCCCACCTCCGCGGTGGTGCTCGACGACATCATCGAACTCGGGCCCGGAGACAAGGTCATCGTCGACGGCGAGGTGCGGGAGAGCGACAGCCTGGAGATCGACGAGTCACTGCTCACCGGTGAGGCCGATCCGGTCCTCAAGAAGCCCGGTGAGCAGGTGATGTCCGGCAGCTTCGTGGTCGCGGGCGGCGGCGCCTTCACCGCGACGAAGGTCGGCCGGCAGGCGTACGCGGCGCAGCTCGCCGAGGAGGCCAGCCGGTTCACCCTGGTCCACTCCGAACTGCGGACCGGCATCAGCCAGATCCTCAAGTACGTGACCTGGATGATGATCCCGACCGCGATCGGCCTGATCCTCAGCCATCTGGTCACCCTCGGGCTGCCGGGCGACGAGGCGATCCGCCGGATGGTCGCCGGGATCGTGCCGATGATCCCGGAAGGCCTGGTGCTGCTCACCTCCGTCGCCTTCGCGATCGGCGTCATCCGGCTCGGCCGCAAGAAGTGCCTGGTCCAGGAGCTGCCCGCGATCGAGGGCCTGGCGCGGGTCGATGTGGTCTGTCTGGACAAGACCGGCACGCTCACCGAGGGCGGTATGGACGTCAACGGGCTGCGGACGCTAGACGGCGACGAGGCGTACATCCGGCAGGTGCTGGGCGCGCTCGGCGAGTCCGATCCGCGGCCCAATGCCTCCCTGCAAGCGATCATCGAGGCGTATCCGACGGACGGCGGCTGGCGCTGCCTCCAGTCGCTGCCGTTCTCCTCCGCCCGGAAATACAGCGGCGCGTCCTTCAACGGCCCGGACGGCGAGAGCAGCACCTGGCTGCTCGGCGCCCCGGACATCCTGCTGCCGGCCGACGACCAGCGGCTCGCCGAGACCGACGCACTCAATGCCCAGGGCCTCCGCGTCCTGCTGCTGGCCCGCGCCGAACGGGAACTGGACGACCCCGAGGTCACCCGGGGCGTCCGGCCGACCGCGCTGGTCGTCCTGGAGCAGCGGCTGCGCCCGGACGCCCCCGACACGCTGCACTACTTCGAGGAGCAGGGTGTCCGGGCCAAGGTGCTCTCCGGCGACAACGCGGTGTCGGTGGGCGCGGTGGCCGGCAAGCTGCGACTGCCGGGCGCGGACGCCCCGGTGGACGCGCGCGAACTGCCCGGCGAACGGGCCGCGATGGCGGCCGAGATCGAAGAGGGCGCGGTGTTCGGCCGGGTCACCCCGCAGCAGAAGCGGGACATGGTCGCCGCGCTGCAGTCGCGCAGCCACAACGTCGCGATGACCGGCGACGGCGTCAATGACGTGCTGGCCCTCAAGGACGCCGACATCGGCGTCGCAATGGGCTCCGGCTCCGAGGCGACCCGCGCCGTCGCCCAGATCGTGCTGCTCAACAACAGCTTCGCCACGCTGCCTTCGGTCGTCGCCGAGGGCCGCCGGGTCATCGGCAACATCACCCGCGTCGCCACCCTCTTCCTCACCAAGACGGTCTACTCCGTCCTGCTGGCGATCCTGGTGTCCTGCTGGCAGATCCCCTACCCGTACCTGCCGCGGCATCTGACCCTGCTGTCCACCCTGACCATCGGCATCCCCGCGTTCTTCCTCGCACTGGCCCCCAACAAGGAACGCGCCCGCCCGCACTTCGTCCGCCGAGTGATGCGCTACGCGATCCCGTCCGGCCTCATCACGGGCGCCGCCGCCTTCACCACCTACCTGCTCGCCCGCAGCTACTACACCGGCCCGGACGCGCTGCCCGCCGAGACCAGCGCGGCGACCCTGACCCTCTTCCTCACCGCGATGTGGGTCCTGGCGATCATCGCCCGCCCCTACACCTGGTGGCGGATCGCCCTGGTCCTGGCGATGGGACTCGCCTTCGCCATCGTCCTGGTCACCCCGTGGCTACAGGACTTCTTCGATCTGCGGCTGGTCGGCACGACGATGCCCTGGGCGGCGGTCGGCATCGCGGTGGTGGCGGCCGTGCCGCTGGAACTCACCTGGCGGTGGGTGGAGCAGCGGTTCCCGGCCTGACACACCCACCCACGCCCGCAAGGGCGTACCGGCCCCCGGGAAGGGCGTACCGGCCGGGAGCGACGTATCGACCCGGGAACGGCGTATCGACCCGGGAACGGCATATCGGCCCGGTCACAGAAACCGGACCGGCATGGCGTCCCCCTCGCCTCCCGCCCACTCTCCGCCCCATGACCTTCAACCCGCGGGACCTCCCATACGAGGTGCTGGCCCGCACCCACCACTCCCACCACTACCACTCCGGCAACAGCTCCTACGGGGGCGACGGCGTCCTCGACTGGTGGGAGTGGCTGATCCTGGTCGTCGGTGCGGTCGCGGTGATCTGGGCGCTGGTGAGGAAGTTCAGCTCGGACTGAGCACTTCCCCGCGCTCACCGCCCTCGCCACCGCCTCATCAACCACCGGCGACTCACCAAGTGAGCCGACGTCCAGGAACCGCGTAGGAATCGCATCGGGCCGGACGTCGTCCCCGGTGGCTGTCACGGTCCCGGGAAAAGACCGAGATGTGGCTGATACATGACCTCGGGACGATCGAAACGCATGCCGCTTAACGTGCGGGATGCGTGCGTCTGTCGGCGGGCCCGGGGCGGGCCGACGGTCCGGGGAGTGTCGACGGTCCGGGGAGTGTCGACGGCCCCGGAACGGCCATGGGACGAGGAAGCGAGCGGCAGCGTGAAGAAGGCAAAAAGGCAGCGTGGATTCTGGCAAGAGCTGCCGATTCTCGTCGTTATCGCTCTTCTCCTCGCCCTGCTGATCAAGACCTTCCTGGTGCAGGCGTTCTTGATCCCGTCCGACTCGATGCAGGACACCTTGCAGCGCGGGGACCGGGTCCTGGTGGACAAACTGACGCCATGGTTCGGCTCCGAGCCGGAGCGCGGCGAGGTCGTGGTCTTCCACGACCCGGGCGGCTGGCTCAACGAGGCGCCGTCCCCTGAGCCCAATGTTGTCCAGCAGTTCCTCAGCTTCATCGGCCTGATGCCGTCAGCGGAGGAGAAGGACCTGATCAAGCGGGTGATCGCGGTCGGCGGCGACACGGTCGAGTGCCACGGCACCGGCCCGGTCAAGGTCAACGGCAAGGCGCTGAAGGAGGATTCGTACCTCTTCCCCGGCAACACTCCCTGCGGTGACAAGACATTCGGGCCGATCAAGGTTCCCAAGGGAAGCATCTGGGTCATGGGTGACCACCGTCAGAAGTCCCAGGACTCTCGTTACCACACGAACCTCAAGGGCAACGGCACCGTCGAGACCAAGCAGGTCGTGGGACGTGCCTTCACGATCGCATGGCCGATCAACCGCTGGTCGTGGCTGCCGGTGCCGGACACCTTCGACCAGCCCGCGCTCAACAAGGCCGTCGCGGCGACTCCGGCGGCGCTGGGCTTCGCGGGCGCGGTGCCGATCACCGTTTGGCGCCGCCGGAGGCGAGCCGCGCGAGCGGCGAACCCCAAGAACCCTGCCTCGAACCGAGCGGACGGCCGGACCGCGCAGTAGCGCCCTACGCCTCATTCCCGCCCTCGTCGTCCAGCGAGCGGTCAACGGAACGCATCCGCGCACCTCGGCTCTCCGCGACGCGCCGCACATCCCGCAGGCAGTCGGTCAGCCCCCGGGCCAGAAAGCGCAGTTCCCGGTTGCTCGCCCGCTGACAGGCGAGCAGCTCGTCCGCGTGACCGATGAGTTCGTCGGCCATGCCGAGTTGAAGGCGCTCGATGTCATCGGCGACGCGGGAGACGTAGCCCGTGCCTTCCCCCAGGAGATAACAAGGGTTGCCGTCAGCACTTGACCAGGGCAGCAGCCGCGCGCTGGTGGGACGCTTCACGACGCGGCCACCTCCACCCCGTGGTTGCGCCCGGCGAGGGGACGAACGAGAACCCTGCGGCGCCCCGAAACCGGTAACAGGCTTCGCAGCAACGACTCGACGATGTGGACAGTGCGTCGGAACATGGCGTCAACCTCCATGGGGTCCCGGCCGGGGGCGGCGGAAACCGCGTCAGCTCGCGTAATCAGTCAACGACAGAACGCAACCGGGAATGTGCACAGGAAGTGCACAAGGGCGGCGCGCGGGTAGGTGCCCCTGCGAGCATGAAGTTCCGACCAACCAGACGAACTCGACTGGGAAGTAACGGCGCATGAGTGCAGAGATCACCGCTCCTGGACCGGGCGCGAACGTGAAGGTGCTGCGGCTCGAACGAGGCTGGCTACAGGACCATCTGGCAGGCAGGGCCCGGATGTCGACGTCGATGCTCGGCAAGATCGAGCGAGGCGAACGACCGCTCACTCAGGGCATGGGAGCAGTCCTCGCCAACGCCTTCGGCATCACTCTGGACGAACTGCTGGGGCAGGTCCCCGTAAACGCCGGGGACCAGGACCGGTTGACGGAGTTGAGGGCCGCGATGCGGCGCTTCGACCTCCCGGCCGACGAGCCGGTTCGGGAGGACCGCCTCGCGTACGACCTCGGCGAGTTGTTCCGGCTTCGCGGGGATGCCGACCTCTCGGCCGTCACACACCAGCTCCCAGGGCTGCTGCGGCGTGTACAGGACCGGGCACACGCCACCGGACTGCCCGAGGACTGGTCGAAGGTCGCCGAGGTGTACAGCGCGGTCTACTGGCTGGCAGCCCGCCACCGCTGGATGACTCTGGCAGAGCTTGCCGTGGTCAGGCAGCGGCAGGCGGCAGAGCGTGCGAACGCCTTGACACTCGCCGTGGCCGCCCGGGACGAGGCCGGGACGTTCCTGAACGGAGGTGACTTCGCCGGGGGGCTGGCCGTGGTGGACCGGGCCCTCGTTCAGGCCGAATCGGGCATGCGGGGCAGGACCCGCCACCTCGCTCTGGGCCTGCTCCATCTCCGGGGAATGACCCTGGCCGGTCGACTGCGGGACAAGAAATGCGTCGAGCGGCATATCAAGGGTGCCCGGAAATCCGCCGCGGTCATCGACTCCGACGTCAATGTACACGGAATGCATTTCGGCCCGGAGAACACCCTCGTCCACGTTCTGGCGACCCACGTCGACCTCAAGAAGAACGCCGAGGCACTTGCCGAGGGCGAGAGGTATCTGCGGGACGGACACACCCTGCCGGCCACTCGGATCGCCCCCCTCCACATGAATATCGCCAGGGCCAAGTTGGCTCTCAAGGACCGGGACGGTGCGGTGGATTCGCTGGCCGAGGCGTGGGACATCGCTCCGCAGATGGCGAAGGTCCATCCCACCAGCCTGGAATTGAGCCGAGTCCTCGTTTCCCTGCACAAGCGGAGCAATCCGAAAGTCACTGCGCTCGCCAAAAGGGCGGGGATCAAACTCTGAGTGGCAGTAATTCGCGACCGCCCCCTGATCCGCCGGCAGCCGGGGCCTGCCGCCCCGCCCCGGACCGCACTCCACACGGCCGGCCCCCGTCACACCCGCGACGGGGGCCGCCCCCACTCCCGCCTCAGTCGAACCACCGCGCCCGCGCCAGCTCCTCCCCCCGTTCCGGGTCCTCCAGGAGGGCCGCGACCTCGAAGCGGCGGGGCCACTGGGCCGTGGCCCAGGCGAGGCCGGCTGCCACGCCTTCCAGGGTCGCGGCGTGCAGGGTGCCGTCGGGCGTGTAGCGCCAGTCCAGTTCGGCGGTCTCGTCCGGGCCGTCGCCGACGAGCAGTTCCTCGTGCTCCTGGTACGCCTCGGGGGTGGCGGCGCCGAGCAGGACGCGGACGGCCTCGGGGACCTCGTGCCGGACGCCCTCGGAGCGCACCTCGGCGCTGACCGCCTCGCTCAGCCGCCGTACCTGCAACAGCTCCGCCAGCTCGGCGGCGCGGGCCGGGCGGACCGGCAGCAGGGCGAGGCCGGCCGCCAGCGGGACCAGGTCCGGGGCGTCGGCGACCACCGCATCGGCCGCGTCGACCACCCGGACCTCCTGGTCGAGTACGGTCCGCAGCTCGTCCGGCAGGGTCACCTGATCCGGGTCCAGGTCGGCGAGCAGGCCGTAGAGCGCGTGCAGCTGTGCGGCGCCGACGGTCAGGTCCGGGTCGGCCAGCCGGGCCAGCAGCTCCGCGGCGCCGCCCGGCTCGTCGAGGAGCGCGGCGACGGAGGTCCGTACGCCGAGTGCCCGCAGCACCTGCGCATCGACGTCGCCCGCGTCCGCCGACTCGTACAGCCCGGCCAGCAGCGGGTCGCCGCCGGCCGACCGCAGACCGGCGGGCCGGCGCCCGTCCAGCACCGGGTGTCCGCGCAGCCACCAGGCGGTGTACGGGCGGACGGATTCGGTGGTGCCGTCGGGGAGCAGGACGCGCACGGGCGCGGTCAGGGCGTCGCGCAGCGGGGGCTGGGACAGCATCGCCAGCACCTGGGGCCAGGCGTGGTCGTCGACCAGGTCGAGGTCGCGGACCGCCACCAGCTCGGTCACCACCGGCGGGACGGGGGTCTCCGGCAGCGCGTCGAGGATGTCCTCACACCACACATCCACCGCGTCCAGCAGCCCGACGTCGTCCGGCTCGGCGAAGTCGCCCTCCCGCGGCTCCATTTCGTCCGGGTCGAGTACGACATCGGTGGCCCGGACGAGCGCGAAGTCGGCCATGACGCCCACGGCAGTCAGTGGCTGCTCGCCCCACCGCGCGGCCAACTCCCCCTCACAGGCCGCGATTTCGCCCTCCCGGATGACGCGCTCGAAGTCGCTGCCCGGGAACACCAGCTCACCCGCCGGCGCCGGCTCACCGTCCTCGTCGGGCAGTGCGAGCGCCCCGAGCCAGGGCTCGTCGCCCGGCATGAGGTTGGCGTCCCGGACCAGGCCGAGCACCGTCTCCGCCAGCTCCTCCGTGCCCAGCGGGGCCCCCGGCCCGCCGCCCAGCTCGTCGGCGAAGACGTCATACGCGTCCTCGTCGGCCTCCAGCGAGTTCGCCACCGCCGCCCGCACCTGGGGCGTGGTCAGCACGGCGCGCGGGGCGGCCGGGGTGGCGCCCAGCTTCTCCAGCAGCGGGTGCACCGCGTCGGGGTGGGCGACCTTCAGGCCGAGCCGGGCGAGCGTACGGTGCCGTGCCGCGGCGTCCTCGTCCGTGCCGCCGCCGGGCAGCGGCAGCAGCACCTGACGCGGCCCGATCGTGGTCCGTACGCCGCCCTGCGCCCCGCCGGGTCCCTGGCCGGCCGTGCCCGCCAGCGGCACCGGCAGCCCGCTGAGCCGGTCCGGGTCGGTACCGGCCAGCGCATCGTAGAGCCGCCACCACCAGCCGGGCGGGCGTTCGACGCCCGCCAGCCGGTCGATCATCTCGCCGAGCGGCACCCGGGCCACGCCCAACGCCCGCAGCTCCGGCCGGCGTTCGAGCCCGGCCGGCAGCAGGCTGGGGAACAGCTCGGCGAGAACGCCCACGGCCGCCGCGCCCGCGCCCTCCACCAACTCGGCGTCCACCGGGCGCAGGACGTAGCGGTCCACCCCGCCGTCGCCCTCGTCCCACTCGTCCGTCGGCGCTGCCTCGGGCTCGGCCGTACGCCCGCCGGCCGGTGCGCCCGCGCTCGGCAGGAACCGCACCCGCGGCAGCAGTTCCAGCACCTGCCGGCGCAGCTCCCCGTCCAGACCGCCCTTGCCCAGCGGGCCCGGCACCAGATCGAGAGTGCCGACGGACACCGGCTGCCAGTCGCCCAGCAGCGCCGCATACGTCCCGGCCGCCCGCCCCACCAGGAAGTCCGTCAGCGCACCCGGCGCGACATGCCGGCGGGTCGGCTCCAGCGGGAACGACGCGATCAGCAGCGCGGGCAGCCCCAGCGGCTCATCCGTCGGCGTCGGGGCGTGCACCACCGCCGCCGTCCCCGGCCGCACCGGTGCGCCCTCGCCGTCCACGGGCACCGCCCAGGTCACCGACCAGGCCGGCCGCAGCCGCTCCTCGACCGGCCGGTCCGCGAGCAGCGCCGGGTCCAGCGGACCGCCGTCGCTCGCCACCCGCCACCGGGTGGCGCCCCGCTCACTGTCCTCGATCAGGACGTACGGGCCGTCCTGGCTGCGCCGCAACTCCCGTACGCCCTCCGGGGTCTCGACCACGACCTCGGCCAGCCCCGGCAGCGTCAGCAGCAGCGCCGCATCGATCCCGTTCAGCAGCCGCTCGGCGAGATCCTGCGCGGCGACGTCCCGCAGCGGCAGCACGACGGCGGTGTCATACCCCTCGGGCGCGCCGCCCTCCGCGGGCAGCGGCAGCCGCAGCAGCGGGACATGTCCGTCCCGGCGGCGCAACTCACCGCCCAGACCCGGGCTGTGCGCCGCCACCTCCTCCGCCAGCGCCCGCGCCTCGGCCAGCGACCAGCGGACCCCGCCGGTCCGGCCCACCAGCGCCGGCTCGTCACTCACCGACAGCACCGCGGCGAAGCCCACACCGAACCGGCCGACCGCGCCGGCCGCCACACTGGACTCCCGCTTCGCGGAGGCCCGCAGCGTCGACAGCGACTCGACGCCGGTGGCGTCCAGCGGAGCGCCGGTGTTGGACGCGACGAGTACGGCGGGCGCGTCGCCGTTGGCCGCGTGCAGGGTCAGCCGGAGCCGGCCGGGGACGCCGGCGCGGGCCGCCGCGTCCGCCGCGTTCTGCGCCAGCTCCACGGCGAGCCGGTCGCGGTAGCCGCCGAGCGCGAGGTCCTCCTCGGCGTTGGCATCCTCCCGGAACCGGGCCGGCGAGGCGGCCCAGGCATCCAGCACGCCACGCCGCAGCCGGGCCGTCCCGAACGGGTCTCCGGCTGCGCCTCGCACCCACGACGTCGCTGTCACTGTCGGTCTCCCTTAAATGTCGGTGGGCCGACGGTATCGCCCCACGTTGTCGGGTGCGGCGCCGTGTCGGCTTCCGCCTGTCCCGCCTGTCGGCGGGGGGTGTGTATGGGGTGGGGCCCCGGTTGTGGTGGGTGCCGGGTTCGGGGCCTCCGGGGTGGGTGTTCGGACTGCTTCGCTTTACGTCCGAACACCCACCCCTCCGGCCCCGCCCCCTCCCGTACGCGAGGGGACCCCACCCCGGTGGGGGTGAAGAAAACAAAAGACCAGTAGCTCGCCCGCGCCACGATGCGGCCGAGCTACTGGTCTTTAAAAACCCTCACCCCCACCGGACGGGGGCCGCCATCCGGACGGGAGGGGGCGGGCCGGAGGGGCCTGTGTTGTGGACGTAAAGCGAAGCAGTCCACAACACAGGCCCCGGAGGCCCGCACCCGGCACCCACCACCAACAACAAGCGGCCCCCGCCCAAACACCCCCACCCCCGCCGACAGGCGAAGACAGCAGAGGCACGGCGGGCCACCCGACAACGTGGGAAGCGGGGCTACGAGCCCAAAGAGGCACGGCGGCCCACCCGACAACGTGGGAAGCGGGGCTACAAGCCCTCAGCTGTGACCTAGCTCCTCGGCCGGCGCGGTCTCCTCGACCGACCCCCCGTCCCGCTCGGGCCGCAGCGACAGCGGCTCGACAACGGTCTCGTCGACAACCGGCGCGGCCGGCCGCGGCGGTTTGGGCATGACGGCGGCCTCGGAGTGCGCTCCGCACCCGTACGCGAGGGACACCACCCGCCCGTCCGCCGGGGAGAACTCGTTGGCGCAGACGCCGAACGCCTGGCCCAGTGAGCCGGGCAGCTGGGTGAGGAAGCCGCAGGTCACGCAGGTGGCGGGGGCTGCCTGGGCCATGGCGGTCTTGGCGCCGTAGGCCTCTTCCCAGCGGTCGGCGGCGGTGTGCAGGCCGTAGCGGGACAGCACCCGGGCACGGCGCATGCCCAGTTCCTCGGCGACCGCCGCGATACTGCCGCGCTCGGGGGCGGGCTGGACGGCGGGCGAGCCCGGGAGGACGTCCGCCTCCTCGGAGTCGGCGACCTCGGCGGCCATACCCTCGGCGACCGGGGAGTTCGGCGGCGGGATGTCCTCGCCGGTGAAACCGGGCTCCAGGCGCAGGTCGTCGGCCTCGGTGGGCAGCAGATCGCCAGGGCCCATGTCGCCGGGGCGCAGCCGCTCGCTCCACGGCACCCACTCCGGCGCGAGGAGGGCGTCGGGGCCGGGCAGCAGGGCCACCTCGTCGAGCGTGACGATCTTGGCGCGGGAGGCCCTGGCGACCGTCGCGGCCCAGCGCCAGCCCCGGTAGCCGGGCTCGTTGCAGGCGAAGAGGTGGGTGACGACGCGGTCTCCGTCGGCGACGACATCGATGTGCTCGCCGACCATGCCGGGCAGTGCGGCTTCCTCCGCCGCCGCCCGGGCGAGGTCGACCGCCTCGGCGCACAGGCGGTCAGGGGTACGGCTTCGCATCGCAGCACTCACAAGAATCGATTCTCTCTTCTACGCCGTCTCACGAGTGCGCCAGCCGGAGCTGTCCTTGTCCTGTCCGGACGACCGGCGGTGCCGGGGCGGGCGGAGCGGACCAGGGGACCGCGTCGACGTCCGCGCCCGGTCGTTTCGGTCGAGCGCACCTCTTACGTCCCATTCTGCGGGATCGCGATGAGGCACGCGGCCAAGAACGACCGCCGGTGGCGCGCTACACACGCTACCCCTTCAACGGTGGACGACCCCTCGGTGGGAGCGGCAAATGTCCACGGCCGCGACCGCGGGCCGGTACGCCCCGCGCGGCAGGGGGGAGAAAGTGCCCTCTCCTGGGCGAGTTGGGGCACTATGACCGGATGACTGCCGCACGGGCGTCGAAGATGTCGAAGGTGTCGAAGACATCAGGGAAGTCGTCACGGGTCTCGCGCGCATCGACGCGAGGCGGGGACGGGCACAACCGGGCCCGCGGGGCGGGCCGGGCCGTCGGCCGTGCGCTGCACCGGCCGTTCACCGGTGCGGCACGCGGGGTGCGGCGCGCCACGCATGCGCACGGCGCCGGGGAGTCGGGCCTGGGCAAGCTGATCGAACTGCATGCGGTGAACGCGGCCGGGGACATGATGATCACCGTCGCGCTGGCCTCCACGGTGTTCTTCGCGGTGCCGACGAATGAGGCGCGGGGCCGGGTGGCGCTGTATCTGGCGGTCACCATGGCGCCGTTCGCCCTGCTCGCGCCGGTGGTCGGGCCGCTGCTGGACCGGGTGCCGCACGGCCGCCGGGCGGCGATGGCGGGTGCGATGCTGGCGCGGGCGCTGCTGGCGCTGACGATGTCCGGCGCGGTCGCCACCGGGGGGCTGGAGCTGTATCCGGCGGCGCTCGGTGTGCTGGTGTCGTCGAAGGCGTACGGAGTGGTCCGCAGCGCGGTGGTGCCGCGGCTGCTGCCCCCGCGGATCTCGCTGGTCAAGGCCAATTCACGGGTGACGCTCGCGGGGCTGCTGGCGACGGGGCTGGCGGCCCCGGCGGGGGCCGGGCTGCATCTGGTCGGGCCGAGCTGGCCGCTGTACGGGGCGTGCGTGGTGTTCGCGGCCGGTACGGTCCTGTCGTTCACGCTGCCGCACAAGGTCGACTCGGCGAAGGGCGAGGGCCGGGCCCGGCTGGCGTCCCGGGACGCGGCGGCGCGCTCGGCGGACGCCGGGCGGAAGCCCGGACTGCGTACGGTCGGCCCGTCGGTGCTGCACGGTCTGCAGGCCAATGCCTGTCTGCGGGCGCTCTCCGGTTTCCTGACGTTCTTCCTGGCGTTCCTGCTGCGTGAGCATCCGCTGGGCGGGCTGGGGCCGGCGACCTCACTCGGGCTGGTGGTGGTGGCGGCCGGTACCGGCAATGCGCTGGGGACGGCGGTCGGCGCCTGGCTGAAGGCGCGCGGGCCGGAGCGGATCATCGCGGCGATGCTGGGGCTGGCGCTCTGCGCGACGGTGGTCGCGGCGGTGTTCTACGAGGGGGCGGCGGTGGTCGTGGTGACCGCCGCGGCGGCCGCCGCGGGGCTGTGCCAGGCGCTGGCGAAACTGTCGCTGGACGCCATGATCCAGCGCGATGTGCCGGAGGAGGTGCGGACCTCCGCCTTCGCCCGGTCCGAGACGGCGCTGCAGATGTCGTGGGTGGTGGGCGGCGCGATCGGGATTTCGCTGCCGCTGGTCGGCACGCTGGGGATGGCGGTGGCCGCGGGGCTGGTGGCGCTGGGTGTGGTGCTGGCCGTACGGGGCCTGCTGAGCGCGGCCCGGCGGGGCGGTACGCGCAGCTCTCGGGTGGCCTGACCGGCGACGGGCAACGCGGCACGCCGCACCCGGGCGTGGCGTGAGCTGAGGCGCCAGATAGCCTGCCCGTATGACCGCTGCGTTGATCTCCTGGGGCAAGGGCCGCCGCGCCGCTGCCGCCATCGGTGCCGTGTCCCTGGGTCTCATCACCCTCTCCGCCTGCGAGAAGCCGACCGCGCTCGCGACCGTGACCGTCGGTTCGTCGACCGTGACGGCCGAGGCCACCCCCGGGTGCGACGGTGACGGCAAGGTCCTCTCCAAGAAGGACGTCTCGGCCTGCCTGACCAAGAAGGGCGGCAAGACGATCACCGTCCGCCCCGGTGAGAAGGTGCGCGTCGGTGTCGAGCCGGACATCGCCAAGTCCGGCTGGATCGTCATCGGTGCCGGCCCCGTCATGCGCGAGCCCAGCAAGGGGACGTACCGCAGCTTCGACGCGGACACGCTCTTCATGCAGCAGAACCCGCAGACCGGCCAGACCACGTACTCCAAGGACGTCACCCTCCAGGTCGCCGAGCTGGGCGCGGGCGAGGGCCCCAAGACGATGTGGCACTTCACGCTGAAGCAGGAGAACTAGGGCGCGCGGGCCGCATGATGCGGGTGCTGGTCGTCACGGCGGTGGCCGCCGAGCGGGACGCGGTGTGTGCCGCGGCGGGGCCCTGTGACGGGACGACGCTGCCCGGTGGCCATGAGATGCGACGGACGGCCGGCCTTCCGGTGGCGCTCGATGTGCTGGCCGCCGGTGTCGGTCCGGCCGCCGCGGCCGCCGGCACGGCCACCGCGCTGACCGCCGCGGCGCTCGCCGGGGAGCCGTACGGCCTGGTGGTCTCGGCCGGCATCGGCGGCAGCTTCTCCCCCGGCTCCGGCGCGCCGCTGGGGTCGGTGGTGGTCGCGGACGCGATCGTCGCGGCCGACCTCGGCGCGGAGACCCCCGACGGGTTCGTCCCGGTCACCGAACTCGGCTTCGGCACGGTCGTGCACCGCCCCGACCCGGCGCTGGTGCGGGCCGCCGCGGCGGCGGCCGGCGCGGCGGTCGGCACCGTCGTCACCGTCTCGACGGTCACCGGCAGCGCGGCCCGCGCCGCCGAGCTGGCGGAACGTCACCCGGGGGCGCTGGTCGAGGCGATGGAGGGTTTCGGGGTCGCCGAGGCGGCCGCCGCCCACGGGGTGCCGGTGCTGGAGATCCGTACGGTCTCCAATGCCGTCGGCCCCCGCGATCGCGCCGCCTGGCGCATCGGCGATGCCCTCACCGCGTTGACCGGTGCCTTCCGTACGCTTCCCGGAGCCCTGACGGCCACCGCCGCACCGGCTCCGGAACCTCCCCCACGCTCGACTTCGCTCACGCGGGGGGACCCCCACGTCCCCGAGGAGGCCCCCGTGACCCGGCCGCTGAACATCGCGTACTCGCCGTGCCCGAACGACACCTTCGTCTTCGATGCGCTGGCGCACGGCCGCGTCCCCGGCGCGCCGGAGCTGGAGGTCACCTTCGCCGATATCGACATCACCAACGGCATGGCCGAGCGCGGTGAGTTCGATGTGCTGAAGGTGTCGTACGCGGTGCTGCCGTGGGTGCTTGAGGAGTATGCGCTGCTGCCCTGCGGCGGGGCGCTGGGGCGCGGCTGCGGGCCGCTGGTGCTGACCCGGGAGCCGGGCGCGGCCGTGGATCTGGCGGGCAAGACGGTCGCGGTGCCCAGTGAACGGTCCACCGCGTATCTGCTGTTCCGGCTGTGGGCGGCGGCCGAGGTGCCGGGCGGTGTCGGGGAGATCGTGGTGCTGCCGTTCCACGAGATCATGCCGGCTGTCCGCGACGGCAAGGTCGATGCGGGCCTGGTCATTCACGAGGCGCGCTTCACGTACCAGAACTACGGTCTGTCCTGCCTGGCCGACATGGGCGAGCACTGGGAGCACACCACCGGTCTGCCGATCCCGCTCGGCGCGATCATCGCCAAGCGGTCGCTGGGCGAGCGGGCGTTGCGCGGTCTCGCGGCGTCGATCCGCAGTTCGGTCCTGATGGCCTGGGACGATCCGGAGGCTTCCCGTCCGTATGTCCTGGAGCACGCCCAGGAGATGGACCCGAAGGTCGCCGACCAGCACATCGGGCTGTACGTCAATGAGTTCACCGCCGACCTCGGCGAGGACGGCTATGCCGCGGTGCGCGGGCTGCTCACCCGCGCCGCGGCCGAGGGGCTGGTTCCGCCCCTCGGCCGCGATGCGTTGAGCTTTGTGTGAGTGGGGCCGGGTGTGCCGGCCGGGGCCGCGGGTGACGTCCGGTTACGGAGGCCCGCGGCCGGTCCGTCAGACGTCGAGCTGGTCGGCGACGGCGCGCAGCATGCCGGCGATCTTGGCGCCGTGCACCTTGTCCGGGTAGCGGCCGCGTTCGAGCTGCTGGGTGACGTTCTCCAGGAGCGTGGTGAGGTCCTGGACGATCGAGGCGAGTTCGTCGGGCTTGCGGCGCTGCGCCGCGGCCACCGAGGGTGCGGGGTCGAGGAGTGTCACGGTCAGTGCCTGATCGCCGCGCTGGCCCGCGACTACGCCGAATTCGACGCGCTGGCCAGGCTTGAGTGCGGCTACGCCGTCGGGCAGCACCGACGAGTGCACGAAGACGTCACCGCCGTCATCGCGGGAGAGAAAGCCGAAGCCCTTCTCACTGTTGAACCACTTGACCTTGCCGGTAGGCACGTCTGTCCTCGTCCTCGTACTCGTTGGAAAAAAGCTGGGCCGGGTCTACTGCGGAACTGCGGGCTGGCTCCCCTCCGCCCGGCGGGGCCGGGAGGGGGAGAGGTCTGGAGAGCAATGCAGCGGGCCGCAGGACCCGCCACCACCAAGGCTAATGGTCCCAAGGCCGGTGACAAGACGCCGCCGGGTGGATCCTCCGTGCTTCTGGCCCGGACTTACCCTGGTCAGGTGTCTGACGAAACTCCCCTTGCCGGGGATCTGCTGGTCCGAATCGGCGCGATCATGTTCCTAGTTGGCGCAGCGGCCACTCTCGCCACGGTGGCCCCGCTGTTCCTCGGGACCGACCCGCTGCCGTCCGTCTTCTACGCGGTGTGCATGCTGATGGGCGCCGGTTTTCTGGTCGCGGCGGCCGGAGTGATCCGTTCCGTGGTCGCCCAGCGCCGTCAGGTGGCGGCGGCTTCGCCCCCGTCCGCGCCCTCGGCGACATAGCGCTCCAGCCAGGACGGAAACTCCGTCAGGTCGTCGAGCACCACCTCGGCGCCGGCCGCGCGCAGCTCCGTGGCGTCGCACGGGCCGGTGGCGACCGCGACGGCCAGTGCGCCGGCGGTGTGCGCCCCGACGATGTCGCCGATGTGGTCGCCGACGTAGATCTGCGCGTCGTGCTTGCGCAGCGCCTCGGCCTTGCCCTCCGCCCACAGGGAGCCGAAGAGGGCGTCCACGTCGAGGCCGAGGTGCGTCAGGTGCAGCTTGGCGTTGGGCTCGTATTTGGCGGTCACCACGAGCGTCCGGCCGCCCGCCGAGCGGACCGCGTCGAGGGCCTCCCGGGCGCCGGACAGGGCGGTCGTCGCCGTGACCGCGTGGGCCGGATACAGCGCACGGTAGAGGTCGGCGGTCTCCGCCACCCGCTCCGCGGGGAACCACCGGCTGATCTCCTCCTCCAGCGGCGGCCCCAGCCGGCTCACGGCGAGGTCGGCGTCGACGAAGGTGCCGGTCCGGGCGGACAGCTCGTGATAGGCGGCCCTGATGCCGGGGCGGGAGTCGATCAGCGTCATGTCGAGGTCGAAGCCGACCGTCAGGGAGTGTGCAGCCATGCCTGCCATTGTGCCTGCGGCGCCGGCCCGGTCAGGAGGGACCTGGGGCCCTCCCGTACGGGACGTCCGGCCGGACGGCGCCGCGGGGCGCGTCCACGGACACGCCGTGACCGGGCCGGGTGAGCCGTGGTGCGCCCGGCGGCGCCGTACGCGACCGTCTCACTGCGGTGTCCGCCGCATCCGCCACACCAGGAACAGCGCCGAGGCGACGGCCGCCACCCGCACCGTCCCCGGCAGCGCGTCCAGCATTTCCTGCCCCAGCCGGCCCTGTGCGAGGGGCTCGCCCCACCGCCCGTCGAACCGGCCCCACAGCCACACCAGCAGACCGCCGACGACGGTGCCCGGCACACCGAGCGCCGCGAACTTGGCCTCGGCGCGGCTCAGCCGCCGCGAGACATAGGCGAGCCCCCAGCCGCCCGCCGACGCGAGCCACGACCCCAGCGCCGCACCGGCGACCAGCAGGAGCACGGCCAGCATCAGGACGGGGCTGAGCGGCGCCCGCGCCGGGACCACCACGACCTCTTCCCCGGCCCCGGCCTCCGCCGGGGGCGCGGGGGCGGGGCGCCGGCGGCCGAGCACGCGCCGCAGCATCCGGGGCAGCGGCCGTTCCGCCGGCGCCGCCGCCTCCTCGTCCCCGTCCCCGTCCTCGCCGTCCTTCTTCAGGGACAGCGGGCGCTCGTCCTCGGGGCGGTCCCACATCTCCGGGATCTCGATCCCGCCGACGAATCCGGGCACGGTCTCGCCCGGTCCGAACGGCGCCGGCTCCACCCGCCACCAGTCCGGCGCGTCCCCGTCGTCACCCAGCTCGTCGGCGCCGGCCAGATGCGGCGGCAGGCCGACCGTCGGCGCGGTGTCCGGCGCCGCGTCGCGCGGGGCCGGGACCGTGCCGCCGCTCCCGGCCGCCTTTCCGCTCCCGGCCGCCTTGCCCGTCAGTCCGCTGCGGGCGGCCAGGCCGGTGAGCTTGTCGCGCGCGCCGGTCCACCGCCGGGACGGTTCGGCGGGCCGCGACGGCTGTGGCGCGCCGAGCGGTACGGCGGGCCCGCCGTCCGTGGTGGCCCCGGCGCCCGGGTCCTGCCGCGTCCCCGAGGCGCTCCAGGACGCCCCCGGCACCCGGTCGTCCGCGCTCCCCGCGGCCGCGACCACCGCCTCCGGCGTCCCCAGGCGGGCCAGCGTCCGCTTCACACCGGACACCGAATCGGCCCGCTGACCGTCGATCTCGGCCCGGAGCCCGGTCACCAGCCGCATCCGCGTGGCGGCGGGCAGCCCCCGCTGCTGGGCCAGGTCGCCCACCCGGCTCAGATAGTCAAAGACGAGCTGATCGCTCTCGATCCCCACGAAATCCCCTGCGGCGTCCGCTGGTTGCTGCCCCGACGGTACCGCCTCGACCGGCGGCCGGGCCGGAGGCGGCCGGGGGCGGGGTCAGCCGGTGTCTTCCCGATCGGGGCGGCTCGGGGCGCCGCCGTGCGGCCACCCGCTCCCCCGCCCTCCCCCGCCCCGCTAACGTAGGACGAATGACCGGTACACCCCGCACCCTCGCCGAGGAGCTCAGGACCCGCACCGACCGCGGGCTCGTCGGGCTGCTGCGGGCACGGCCCGACCTGCTCAATCCGGTGCCGGGCGATGTCACCCAGCTGGCGACCCGGGCCGGGACGCGGGCGTCGGTGGTCCGCGCCGTGGAGCGGCTCGACCGGTTCGTGCTGCAGACCGCCGAGGCGCTGGCGGTGGCGCCCGATCCGTGCCCGTACGACACGCTGGGCGCGCTGATGGGCGGGGACGCCGGGGACCCGGCGGTCGCCGCCGAGCTGCCCCGGGCGGTGGCGGAGCTGCGGGCGCAGGCACTGGTGTGGGGTCCGGACGAGCGGCTGCGGCTGGTGCGGACGGCCCGTGAGCTGCTCACGCCGAGCGCCGCGCACCCGTCGCCGACCGGTCTGGGCCCGACCGTCGCCGAGGCGATGGCCGGGATGTCGCCGGGGCTGCTGCAGGAGATCATCGCCGCGGCCGGGCTGCCCACCACCCACGACCCGGTCACCGCGGTCGCCTCGCTCACCGCGCTGTTCTCCGACCGCGCCCGGATGGCGGCGCTGCTCGACACCGCGCCCGCCGAGTCCGTCGCCGTCCTCGACAAGCTGCTGTGGGGCCCGCCCTACGGCGGGGTCACCGACCGCCCGGCCCCGCATCTGCAATGGCTGCTGGACCGGGGGCTGCTGATCCCGGCGGGCGCCCGGAATGTCGTGCTGCCGCGGGAGGCGGCGCTGCATCTGCGGGGCGGTCGCGCCCATCACACCCCCGAGCCGGTCCCGCCGGCACTCTCCCCCGCCACGGAACGCGATCCACAGCTTGTGGACAACGCCGCCGCGAACCAGGCGTTCACCGCGCTCGCCACCGTCGAGGAGCTGCTCAAGGAGTGGGACCTGGGCGGGCCGGCCGTACTCCGCGCCGGCGGGATGAGCGTCCGTGACCTCAAGCGGACCGCCACCGCCCTGGACACCACCGAGCAGCTCGCCGCCTTCTGGCTCGAACTCGCCTACGCGGCCGGGCTGATCGCCTCCGACGGCGAGGCCGACGAGCGGTTCGCGGCCACCCCGGCCGCCGAGGAGTGGCTGCAGCTGCCCGACCACGAGCGCTGGGCGGCGCTGGCGGCCGGCTGGCTCGCCGCGACCCGCGCCCCCGGGATCGTCGGCACCGCCGATGCGAAGGGCCGCGCGCTCGCCGCCCTCGGCCCGCACCTCGACCGCTCCCCCGCCCCCGAGGTCCGCCGCCGCGCCCTCGGCCTGCTCGCCACGCTGCCGCCGGGCACCGCCGTCCCGGCGACGGCGGTGCTGGCCCGGCTGCAGTGGGAGCGTCCGCTGCGCGGCGGCGCACCGGCCGCGGGCCAGGCGCCGGCCGCCGCTGACGGTGCCACCGCCGCGCCCGGCGCCGACCCCGCCGACGACCTCCGCTCGCGCCTGGCCCACTGGACCCTGACCGAGGCCGAGTTGCTCGGCGTGACCGGACGCGGCGCGCTCTCCACCCACGGCCGCACCCTGCTCGACACCGCGTCGGACAGCACCGCCCCCACCCCCGCCGAAACCACCGCCGCCGCGGCCCGCGCCGCCGCCCTGCTCGCCCCGCTGCTCCCCGAACCCGTCGACCACGTCCTGCTCCAGGCGGATCTGACCGCCGTCGCGCCCGGCCCGCTGCGCCGCCCGCTCGCCGAGGCGCTCGGCGTACTCGCCGACATCGAGTCCAAGGGCGGCGCCACGGTCTACCGCTTCACCCCCGGCTCCGTACGCCGCGCCCTGGACGCCGGCCGCTCCGCCGCCGAGCTACAGGAATTCCTCGCCACCCACTCCCGCACCCCGGTCCCCCAGCCGCTCGGCTACCTCATCGACGATGTGGCCCGTAAGCACGGGCAGCTGCGGATCGGCGCGGCCGCCGCCTATGTCCGCTGTGACGACGACGCGCTGCTCTCCGAGATCCTCGCGGACCGCCGGGCCGCCGCGCTCCGGCTGCGTCGGCTCGCCCCGACCGTGCTCGCCGCCCAGACCTCCCCCGACCAACTCCTCGACGGCCTCCGGGCAATGGGCTACGCCCCGGCCGCCGAGTCGGCCGCCGGTGACGTACTGATCGCCCGCGCCGACTCCTACCGGACCCCGCCGCGCACCGCCCCCGCCCCGGTCCCCGACGGCCCGCCGTCCCCCGACCCGACGCTGCTCGCGGCGGCGGTACGCGCCATCCGCGCCGGTGACCTCGCGGCCACCGCGGAACGCAAGCCGGTCCACGCGCCCGCGCCGGCCGCCCCCGGCGCCCTGCCCCGCACCACCTCCGCCGAGACCCTCGCCACCATGCAGGCCGCGGTGCTGACCAACTCCGCGCTCTGGATCGGCTATGTCAACGCCGACGGCGCCGCCAGCCAGCGCGTCATCGCGCCCGTACGGGTCGAGGGCGGCTTTGTGACGGCCTACGACCACACCTCCGACGAGGTCCGTACGTACCCGCTCCACCGCATCACCGGCGTGGCGGAGCTGGCGGACGACTCGGTCTGAGCGGCCCGGCACATCTGAGTAGGTCTACGGATGGCCTCCCGCCCCCGCGATCCCCAGGATGGCTCCATGAGCGAGCACGAGCTGTCCCCCGGAGTCCCTGCGCGACCCGCCGACGCCCATCGGACCGCGGGCACCGTCATGAAGGCCGTCCTCGTCGTGGCGGCCGTCGCGGCGGCGATCCTGCTGCTCTACGTGGTTTTCTTCGTCGGCATCTTCGTCATGGCCGGCTCCCGCTGATCACGGCACTGCAGGACGGCATGCCGTTGCCCGGCCGCCCTTGGCGGACGGCCGGGCAACGGCGGGAGCAGGTGTCCGCTACGGGATCAGGGAATCCGCGGTGGGCTCAGCGGCGCCAGTCGCAGTGGACGTGAGTGTCGTGGTCGGCGGTCCCCGGCCCGAGGACCTTCTTGGCGCCGAGCTTCTTGCAGGCGGCCATCAAGGGCCGGTGCGGGGCTCCGCTGCCGACATGGCGGCCGTTGATGTAGTTGATGTCGAAGGCGATCCCTTCGTAGTGCGTGGAGCGGCTGCTGTGGGCGCCGCCGACGACCTCGGAGACCGAGATCCGGTAGCCGTACTGGGTCCTCAGCTTCAGCAGCCCGTTGAGCATCCGGGTGTCCAGGGCGACCCGGCGGTGGGGCCGGTGGCCCCAGGGGCTGGTGAGTGCGCCCTTGCCGTGGGCGGTGTCGACGAGGTTCTGCCGGGCGGTGGATGCGGCGTGCCGGCCACTGACGTGGCGGGTGGCCAGCGAGATGCCGCTGGTCCGCAGGATCTGCTGCGCCAGCGCGGTCCGGCTCGGGGCGGTAGGGGCAGCGGAGGCGGAGCCGGAGGCCGCGGTGCCCAGGAGGGCGGCGAGGGCCGCGGCGCCGGCGATCAGGCGCGGCGCGAAGGCGCGTACGGACATGAGTGACTCCTTGTCAGGTGACGGTGGTTGGCGGCCCGTGCCAGTGGGCGGGTGGTTGCTGGGCCGTCTCAGATGACGGGTGGTTGCTGGTCTGTGGGCTGTTCGGGCGCAGGTGCACGGGTACGCAGAGGGGTGGCCGTCGCCCCCTCCGCGGGCCGGGCTCAGGACGCCATCCCCCGGAGCCGGTCGAGGCTGCCGCGGAAGACGTTGCGGTCGCCGGTTCCCGGGATGCCGGGTGTGCGGCCGTGTTCGGTGTGCTGCCAGAACGTCCAGGAGCTGCCGGCGCCCGGGACGGGATGCGGCTCGTGGGTGCCGCTGCCGTAGCGCGCCAGCCACAGCGGATGGCCGGCGAAGACCCGGCCCCGGCCGCCCATGCACTCCCTCACGAAGGACGCCCGGGTGTAGACGATCGGCGTGACCTTGAAGGCCTTGCGCACCTCCCGGAGGAACACCGTCAGCTGCCCGGGACGCAACTCGCGGGGGCAGACCTCCCTGTGGTTCCGGCGCACCTTCTCCACGTCCAGTACGGGCGGCAGTTCACCGGTCCGGTTGCCGCGGTAGCCCGCCGCGCGGGCCGTGGCGATGAAGTGCCGGGCCTGCGCGGCCCCGTCGCCCGTGCTCCGGGGGTCGAAGAAGTGGTACGGCGCGCGCAGCAGCGACGTACGGGCGACCGCCGCGTGGTCGCGGGTGAACCACGGGTCCTTGTAGCCGGTGCCCTGGCTGGCCTTGAGGAAGGTGAAGCTGTGCGTCCTCGCCACCCGGGTCCAGTCGATCCGCTCCTTCTCCCCCCGGCCGTGACTGTGGTGACTGGTGTCCACCCCCGCGACGGAGTACGACGCCGGTGACGCCGCCTGCGCCACCGGCACGGCCGTCGCCAAGGCGGCGAGCGCGGTCCCGGCCGCGGTACAGGCAAGCGCGGTACTTACCCGAACGGGTGATGTCAGGGGCATAGTCATTTCCCTCGTTTCGTTGCTGCACAGGTCCGTTGAGCCCCTCCGCTCCCGGATTCGCGCAGGCCGGAGCACCCCTGGGCAGGGGCGGAGACGGAGCGGGGGCTGCGCGGCCCGGTCGGCGGCGCCCCTCAACGATGCAGCAACAGCGGGGGACTTCACTACGATCTGCCGGGCTCCGGCTCATGCATCGATGCAGCGACCCGATGCACTGCGCTGACCTGCGCTTATGCAGCTGCACTTGGCCGAGCGAGACAGCTGAGGACACTCGAACGACCCGGGGGAAGCATGACGGGACCAACCGGACCGGACCGGGAAGCGGTCCGCGCGCTGGCGGAACTGCTCAGGAGGTGGTGGGAGTTGTCGGCGCGGGAGGGCCGGCCGAAGCCCACCCAGCAGTCGCTGGCCGGACGTCTGGGCATCGACCAGACCACCCTCTCCCGCTATCTCAACCCCCGTCACCCCTCCACCGCGCCGCTCAGGACCGTCGAACTCCTCCACACGGTGCTGCGCGCCCCTGCCGCCGACCTGCCCCGGGCCCGCGCCCTGGTCGAGGAGGCGGCCGCCGTACCGGCCCGTAAATCACCCCACCCGGCCGACGCCGCCCCGGCGGACGCCGCCCCACCGCACGGCCACCCTCCGCACCGTCCTCGCCTTCCTGGCCGTCCTCACCCTCGGCGGCGGTATCGGCCTCGGCGGCGGTATCGGCCTCGGCTGGAGCGCGTTCGACCACCGTGCCGGCCAGGGCGGTCCGTCGGTCGCCGCCGCGGCCGCCCCGGCGGGCCCCGCGGCCTCCCGCTGGCCGCTGGCCCGCAAGGGCGATCTGCTGTGGAAGGCCCGCACCGTCCAGTACCTGCTCCAGGCCCATGGCCATGCCGTCGAGGCCGATGGCGACTTCGGGGCGGCGACGGCGGCCGCCGTGAAGACGTTCCAGGCCGCCCACGGACTGCTCGCCGACGGCAAGGTCGGCGCGCAGACCTGGTCGCATCTGATCATCCGGATCGACTCCCACAACGACCCGAAGCAGGCGGTCGTGGCCCTCCAGTACCTGCTCAACAACACCGGCACGGCCACCGACATCACCGGGATCTTCACCCCCTCCACCACCCGCTCCCTCGACACCTTCCAGCGCGCCCGGGGCCTCCCGGTGACCGGCGTCGCCGACCCCGCCACCTGGCGGGCCCTCCTCGCCTCACAGGGGCCCGCCATCCATCGCTGACGTCCGCCGCGGCGATGCGGCACACTGGACGTTTGGCCGTATATCTGCGGTCGATGTCTGCGGTCGTGATCAACGGTCGAGGTCTGCGGCCGGTCTCAGCGGCCGCCGGCCGGGAAGCGAAAGGCGAGGCGCGTGAACGGACCCCTCATCGTCCAGAGCGACAAGACGCTGCTCCTGGAGGTGGACCACGAGCTGGCGGACGCCTGCCGGCGGGCCATCGCGCCCTTTGCCGAGCTGGAGCGGGCGCCGGAGCACATCCATACGTACCGGGTGACGCCTCTGGGGCTGTGGAACGCGCGGGCCGCCGGGCACGACGCCGAGCAGGTCGTGGACGCCCTGGTGCAGTTCTCGCGGTATCCCGTGCCGCATGCGCTGCTCGTCGACATCGCCGAGACGATGTCCCGCTACGGGCGGCTGACGCTGGTCAAGCACCCCGCGCACGGCCTGGTGCTGAGCTGCACCGACCGCCCGGTGCTGGAGGAGATCCTGCGGTCGAAGAAGGTGCAGCCGCTGGTCGGGGCGCGGCTGGACCAGGACAACGTGGTCGTCCACCCCTCCGAGCGCGGGCAGATCAAGCAGACGCTGCTCAAGCTGGGCTGGCCGGCCGAGGACCTGGCCGGTTATGTCGACGGCGAGGCGCACCCGATCGAGCTGCGCGAGGACGGCTGGGCGCTGCGGCCCTACCAGCGGCAGGCCGTGGAGGGGTTCTGGCACGGCGGCTCGGGTGTGGTCGTGCTGCCGTGCGGCGCGGGCAAGACGCTGGTCGGGGCGGGCGCGATGGCGCAGGCCAAGGCGACCACGCTGATCCTGGTGACGAACACGGTCTCGGCCCGGCAGTGGAAGCACGAGCTGGTGAAGCGGACCTCACTGAGCGAGGACGAGATCGGTGAGTACAGCGGGACGAGGAAGGAGATCCGGCCGGTCACCATCGCCACGTACCAGGTGCTGACGACCAAGCGGAAGGGCGTCTACCCGCATCTGGAGCTGTTCGACTCCCGGGACTGGGGCCTGATCGTCTACGACGAGGTGCATCTGCTGCCCGCCCCGGTCTTCAAGTTCACCGCCGATCTGCAGGCCCGGCGGCGGCTGGGTCTGACCGCGACGCTGGTCCGCGAGGACGGCCGGGAGTCGGATGTCTTCTCCCTCATCGGGCCCAAGCGGTTCGACGCCCCGTGGAAGGAGATCGAGGCGCAGGGCTATATCGCCCCCGCGGACTGTGTCGAGGTGCGGGTCAATCTGACCGACTCGGAGCGGCTGGCGTATGCGACGGCCGAGACCGAGGAGAAGTACCGCTTCTGTGCGACCACCGCCAGCAAGCAGTACGTGACCGAGGCGCTGGTACGCCGGCACCAGGGCGAGCAGACGCTGGTCATCGGCCAGTACATCGACCAGCTGGACGAGCTGGGCGAGCATCTGGACGCCCCGGTGATCAAGGGCGAGACCACCAACGCGCAGCGCGAGAAGCTCTTCGAAGCCTTCCGGCAGGGCGAGATCTCGGTGCTCGTGGTCTCCAAGGTCGCGAACTTCTCCGTCGACCTTCCCGAGGCGACGGTCGCGATCCAGGTCTCCGGCACCTTCGGCTCCCGCCAGGAGGAGGCCCAGCGGCTGGGCCGGGTGCTGCGCCCCAAGGCGGACGGCCACGAGGCGCGGTTCTATTCGGTCGTCGCGCGCGACACCATCGACCAGGACTTCGCGGCACACCGCCAGCGCTTCCTGGCCGAGCAGGGGTACGCGTACCGGATCGTGGATGCGGACGAGCTGCTGGCGGCGGGCGAGGACGTCTGAGGCCGCCGGCCGCCGGGCTCAGACCGCCCGGGACGGGCTGACCGGCTCCCGGGCGGCGCGCGGCGCGGGCAGGCCGCCGCCCGGAGGCACCGGCGGCCGCCGTGTCCACCACACGACCGCGGCCAGCAGCGCCAGTCCGAGCAGGGGATACGGGGACGCGAACGGCTGCTGCCACCAGCTGACCCGCAGATCGAGGTCGCCGGTGTGCGGCACGATCCACATCGTGCGCGCGGTGAAGGCGACGGTGACGGCGGCCAGCAGCACCTTGCGCCATGGGTTGCGCCGGGTGTGGGCGGCGAGCGCGATGAGCAGCGGCACACACCAGACCCAGTGGTGGGACCAGCTGATCGGCGAGACCAGCAGCGCCGTGACGGCCGTACACAGCACGCCCCAGCCGTCCAGGCCGCGGCGCAGAAAGATGCGGCGGGCGGCCCAGAGCCCGGCCGCCGCGGTCAGCAGTGCGGGCACCGCCCAGAGCAGGCCCGGCTCGGGCTGGTGCAGCACCCGGGTGATCAGACCTTGCAGGGACTGGTTGTCGACGATCCAGACCTTGCCGACCCGGTCGGTCTCGAACATCCGCCGGGTCCAGAACTCGATGCTGGCACCGGGCAGGACCAGCCAGCCCAGCAGCACGGAGACCAGGAACCCGGCGAGCGCGGTGCAGGCGGCCTTCACCCGTCCGGTCACGAGGAGGTAGACGGCGAAGATCGCGGGGGTGAGCTTGATGCCGGCCGCGATGCCGGTGGCGAACCCCTTGAAGCGGGCGCCGTCCGGACGGGAGAGGTCCCACAGGACCAGGCAGGTCAGCGCGAGGTTGACCTGCCCGAAGACGAAGGTCTGGAAGACCGGCTCCAGCCAGAGGCCGAGCGCGGTGGCGGCCAGGAGGAAGGGCGCGGTGTGGGCGGCCCTGCGCAGACCGGCGGCCTTGCACGAGAGGTGGATCAGCAGCGCGAGGAGGGCCGCGTTGACGAGTACGCAGACGACCTTGAGCGTGCCGAGCGAGAGCCAGGTGGTCGGTATGAAGAGCAGGGCGGCGAAGGGCGGGTAGGTGGCCGGAAGGTTCCACTTGGTGACCGTGAAGCCGTAGAGATCACCGCCGGTGGCGGCGGCCGCACCCTCGGCCCGGTAGACCGCTATGTCGGACATCGGCAGCGGCTGGACCTGGTAGAGCACCCAGAGTCCGGCGAATGACGCCAGGAGCAGCGCCGTGGCGAGCGCCAGTCGTCCGGGATGGGCGATGCTCTGCGCCCAGGTCCGTCTCCATGTCCACGTCCCGTCGACGGCAGACACCCGCTGACCCCTCCCCGTTGCCCTGAGCGCGCCTACTGCGGTGACGCTAGTGGATCGAGGCCGACCGTCCGTAACGGTTTCCGGTCATCCGGATGTCGGCGCGGAGTCGGCTTTCCCGCACCTGATCGCGCATGTGATGCGCCTGATCTGTACGTGCCTGGCCGGTACGTGCTGGATGCGGCTTCCTGCCCCGTATTGTGCGCGGTGTGCGCGGGCAGGGGCGGCTGAGGCACGCGCTCAGCTACATCACGCGGTGCCGGGAACTCAGTCGTCCGCGTACTCACCCATGACGACGACGCTGAAGGCGGCCGACGCGAAGACCTTGATCGCGCGGAGGGCGTTGCCCACGACATAGCGGTGCTCATGGGCGGCCGCCGCATCGCGCTCGGGGCCGGCGCCCAGGGCCGTGGCGCCCTTGACCGGGTGGAGGGAGACGGGGTGGACAGAACCTGGGGGAATCGCTGCGCTGCTCATGACTCCATGATGAAATTCACGCGATTGCAGCACATCGGTCCATAGGTCCATCCCTGAGGGCCGGACGTCCGCCTCCAGGCCCACGCCCTCCCCTACGGGAGACCTACGGCAGCCGACCGCCGCGGCCCGCCGGAAATCCGTTGGCGCCGTCTTGCGGCGCTGACTACAATCGCGCGTCTGCCTGCCTCCCGTCGAGGAGTGCCGCCGACCGGTCGGAAACCGGCCGGCCCCTTCGCTTCACGCCGCTGACCCGCGCACCGCATGACCTGCGCTGTGCACCGATACCGGCCCGCCGCGCCCGCGCTCATCGGCGCGCGCCCGCCGACGCACCCGCCACGGAGGCAACGCCGTGCCCACGCACGCCCACCACCCGACGACGGAGCCGCGCACCGAGAGCTCCGGCCCCCGGCCGGGAGCCGACGATCCGCTCCAACGCGAAAAGTCCCACCTCGCCGCCTCCCGCTCCGCCCTGCGCGCGATGCGGGCGGACGCCGAAGCGCTGAACATCGCCGATGTCACCGCGAACTGGGTCAACGCCGAGGTCCTCCAGGGCGAGATCGACGCCCGGATCAAGGCGCTCGCCGATCTCTCCCACACCCCGCTCTTCTTCGGCCGCCTCGACTATCTCCACGCGCCCGGCCTCGCCGAGGGCGCCACGGGAGAGAACTTCTACATCGGCCGGCGGCATGTCCACGACGCCGACGGCGACCCCATGGTCATCGACTGGCGCGCGCCCGTCTCCCAGCCGTTCTACCGGGCCTCCAAGAAGGACCCGATGGACCTCAAGCTGCGCCGCCGTTTCGGCTACACGGGCGGTGAGCTGACCGCGTACGAGGACGAACACCTCACCGACCCGACCGAGGCCGCACGGACCAGCGCCCTGCTCCAGTCGGAGATCGAGCGTCCGCGCGTCGGCCCGATGCGGGACATCGTCGCCACCATCCAGCCGGAGCAGGACGAGATCGTGCGCGCCGGCATCGGCGGCTCGGTCTGTGTCCAGGGTGCGCCGGGCACCGGAAAGACGGCGGTCGGTCTGCACCGCGTCGCGTATCTGCTCTATGCGCACCGCGAGCGGCTGGCCCGCTCCGGCACCCTCGTCATCGGCCCCAACCGCTCCTTCCTGCACTACATCGAGCAGGTGCTGCCGGCCCTCGGCGAACTGGAGGTCAAGCAGGCCACGGTCGACGACCTGGTCGGGCATGTGGAGGTGCGCGCCACGGACGAGGCGGCCGCCGCGACGGTCAAGGGCGACGCACGGATGGCGGAGGTGCTGCGGCGGGCGGTGCGCTCGCACATCACGATGCCGCAGGAGCCGTGTGTCGTCGTCCGCGGCTCCCGCCGCTGGCGCGTACCGGCCTATGAACTGGAGGAGATCGTCCAGGAGTTGCGGGAGCGGGAGATCCGCTACGGCGCGGCCCGCGAGGCGCTGCCGCAGCGGATCGCCCATGCCGTGCTCGTCCGGATGGAGCAGGCCGGGGAGGCCCCGGACGACCGGGTGCAGGACGCGGTAGCCCGTAACGCCGCCGTGAAGGCCGCGGTCAAGGCGGTCTGGCCGCCGGTCGACCCGGCGAAGCTGGTGCTGCGGCTGCTGGGCGATGCGGAATTCCTCGCCGAGCAGGCCGAGGGGATCCTGACCCCCGAGGAGCAGAAGACGATCCTGTGGACGCAGCCCGGATCGGGAAAGAGGGCGGCCCGCAGCGTGAAGAGCGCCAAGTGGTCCTCCGCGGACGCGGTGTTGATCGATGAGGCGATGGACCTGGTCGCGCGCACACCGTCGCTCGGCCATGTGGTCCTCGACGAGGCCCAGGACCTCTCCCCCATGCAGTACCGCGCGGTCGGCCGCCGTTGCACGACCGGCTCCGCGACCATCCTCGGCGATATCGCCCAGGGCACCACCCCCTGGGCGACGGACACCTGGCAGGAGGCGCTGACCCACCTGGGCAAGCCCGGTTCGGCCGTCGAGGAACTCACCCAGGGCTTCCGCGTACCGCGCGAGGTCATCGCCTATGCGTCCCGGCTGCTGCCCGCCATCGCCCCCGACCTGGCGGAGGCCACCTCGATCCGTGAGTCGGCGGGCGACTTCGAGATCCGTACGGTCGAGCCGGCGGACCTGACCGCCGCCACCCTCACGGCCTGCGACGACGCGCTGGCGAAGGAGGGCTCGATCGGACTGATCGCCGCGGAGGCCCGGATTCCGGCGCTGCGTACGGCCCTGGAGGCGGCGGGCGTGAGCTGTCTGGCCCCCGGCGAGGAGACCTCGGCCGAGGCCCGGCTGACGCTCGTACCCGCCACCCTCGCCAAGGGCCTGGAGTACGACTACGTGGTCCTGGACGAACCGGCCGCGATCGTCGACGGCGAACCGGACGAACGCACCGGGCTACGCCGTCTGTACGTCTGCCTGACCCGGCCGGTGTCCGGGCTGACGGTGGTCCATGCGGCGGCACTGCCGGAGCAGTTGGCAGGCCGCTGAGGACCCGGGGCGTGCCCGGGACCGCCGAGGGTCGCCTGATGCCACGGCGTCAGGCGACCTTGGCGCAGATCATGGTCCTCCCGTCGTACACGTTCCATGAGTAGCGGTAGCGCCCCGGCTCCCCCGGGCAGGCGCCGGTGCCCGCCGAGGCCCGCAGGACGGCCGTGACCTGCATGATGTAGCTGAACTCCCGGGGCACCCGGTCGGCGCTGCAGTTCCATGCGGTCAGCAGGTTCGCCGGCCCGGGGCGGCCGCCCTGCGCCTTGGCCAGGAAGCACTGGCCCTTACGGAACTGCCGCTCCACACACAGGTTGGTGGACGAGGAGCCCACCCCGCTGTGCCACCAGCCGCCCCGCCCTCCGCCGGACGGGCAGCTCCCGGCCCTGGCCACCCGCAGCACCCGCAGATACGCACTGGCCGCCCCGCAGCCGACCCGCACCGGCGCCGAACGGCTCCAGTTGCCGTAGCCGTCCTGGTAAGCGTCAAGGCAATCGCCGGCCCGTACGGCCGCGAAGGCCGCGTCGACCGGGCTGGGGGTACGGGACGCGGCGCTCGTCGGCCGGGAGCCGGTGCCTCCGCTGGTGGACGAGCCGGAGCCCGACGAGCCGCTCGTGGACGTCCCGGAGCCCGATGTGCCGGAGCTCGACGAGCCGCTCGTGGACGTCCCGGAGCCCGATGTGCCAGAGCTCGACGACCCGCTCGTGGACGTGCCGGAACTCGTCCCGCCGCTCGTGTACGTACCGCTCGACGTCCCCGAACTCGTCCCGCCGCTCGAATACGTACCCCTGGACGAGCCGCTGGACGTACCGCTGGACGTACCGCTCGACGAGCCGGCGGTGTCCTCCGCGTTCCAGGGCTTCCAGAGGAAGACCACGAACGCGACGCACAGGAGCACCGCCCAGAAGCAGCCGCCGCCGGACGAGGAGTTGGCGGGCTGCGGGGCGGACGACGTCTTGGACGACGACATCTTGGACGACGTCTTGGACGACGCGGGCGCGGCGGTCTGCGCGGAGGCCGCCCGTCCCCGCTGCTCCCGCCGCGCGTTGTCGGTGCGCTTCTGCCGCTCCCGCTCGGCACGTTCACGCCGCTGTTTCTCCGCGGCCTGTGCGTTCGCCCGCGCCCTGGCCTGCGCCCGCTTACGCTCCTCCGCCTCTTTGCGCTCCTTCGCCTCCTTGCGCTCCCGGGCCTTGCGCGCCGCACGCTCCCGCTCGGCGCGGTCCCGCTCCTCCTGCTTCTGGCGCGCGGCCCGTTCCTCCTGCTTCCGGCGCGCGGCCTGCTCTTCCTGCTTCTGACGCGCGGCCCGTTCCTCGGTGTAGACGCGGGTGGGATCCGGCGGCGGGACCTGTTGCGTCCACTCGTCGGCCGCGGGGGTCTGCGCGCCCCCGGCCGCGCTCCCGGCCTTCCGTAAGGCCCGCCCCTGGGCCTCGTACTTCCCGATCAGTGCGGTCCACCGCTGCGGCAGCCAGCGCTCGCCGCGCCGCGAGGTCGGCATCCGGTCGAGTTCCTCCAGGAACTGCCGCAGCAGATCGGCGGGTTCGGGCCGCTCGTCCGGACCGGCGGCCAGACACGGGCGGATCAGCGGGGCCAGTTCCCGGGGCAGCCCGGTCAGATCGAGTGCGCCGCGCTGTACGAGCGTCAGCAGCCGGATCGTGTCGTCGGTTTCGGGGTACGGCGGCCGGCCGACGGCCAGATAGAAGAGCGTCGCGCCCAGCGAGTACACATCGGACGCCGTGGTGGACGGCTCGGCGCGGGCCTGCTCCGGCGAGGTGAAGGCGACGGTGCCCAGCGTCAGCGACGTCCGCGTGATGTCGTTGGCGTGCGAAATGCCGAAGTCGATGAGCCGGGGCCCGGCCAGCGGCAGCAGGATGTTCTGGGGTTTGACGTCCCGGTGGACGATGCCCTCGTCGTGCAGGATCACCAGGGCCTGCGCGGTACCCGCCGCGATCCAGCGCACCGCGGAGCCGGGCAGCCGCCCCGCGCTGCGGACGAGTTCGGACAGCGCGGGCGCCGGTATGTACTCGATGGCCATCCAGGGCAGTTCGGCGTCCGGGTCGGCGTCGCGCACCCGGGCCGTGTAGGCGCTGTCGATCCGCCGGGCCAACGTCACCTCGCGGGCGAACCGCCGCCGGTCGGTATCGCTGACGACGCCCTCGGCGAGCAGCGTCTTGACCGCGGCCAGCGACCCGTCGACCGTGGACCGCGCCAGATAGATCCGCCCCATGCCGCCCGAGCCGAGCCGCCCCAGCATCCGGTAGACGCCGAGCCGCTGCGGGTCGTCTCCGCTGAGCGGCTTGACTCCCATACCTGTCATGCCGTGTCACCCTCCCCCTGGTCCCCCAACCGTGACACTCGTCAAACAGTGCCACGCCAAAGGGAGTTGAGGAAGCGGGCCGGACGGGGCGCCCGAGGGCACGCCCGCCTCCTCTCCCACCCCTGAAGACCGCCCCCGCAGACCCCTCGGGCCTCTCGGGCCGCTCAGGTCTTCCAGGCCTCTCAGCTCTCCTGGATCTCTCGGATCTCTCGGATCTCCTGGACCTTCTGGACCTCCTGGATCTCCTGGATCTCCTGCAACTCTCAGACCCGCTGAGCGACAGGCAGATCCAGCGCCTCCCGCCACTCCCGGACCGCTGCCGCCTCCACCGGCGCCGACCACCCGGCGGGCCGGGCCGCGCCGCCGATGTGGAACGCGTCGAGACCGGCCGCCCGCAACGCCGGCAGATGGCCGAGCCCGAGTCCGCCGCCGACCAGGATCCGCGGCGCGTACCCGGGCTCGCCCGCCGCCGTACGCGCCTGCTCCGCCAGCAGCGTCGGCAGTCCCCCGTCGACCCCCTGCGCGGACCCGGCCGTCAGATAGGTGTCGAGCCCCGCGGCGCCGGCCGCCCCGGCCAGCTCCTTGCGCAGCGCGTCCCGGTCGGCCGCCCGGTCGATGGCCCGGTGGAAGGTCCACCGGCAGCCGTCGATCACCTCGGTCAGTGCCGCCACCGCGGCAAGATCGGGCCGCCCCTCCGGCGTGAGAAATCCGAGGACGAACTCCTCGGCACCCTCCGCCCGCAGCGCCTCGGCCTCCTCGCACAGCGCCGCCACGTCACCGGCCGCGAAGCCGTCGGCGGCCCGCAGCATGACCCGCAGCGGAAGGCCGACGGCCGCCCGGACCGCCGCGAACGTGGCCCGGGTCGGGGTGAGCCCGTCGGCCGCCATGTCCGTCACCAGTTCCAGCCGATCGGCCCCGCCGGCCTCGGCGGCGACCGCGTCCTGCGGGCCGAGCGCGATCACCTCCAGCAGCGCGCGCTTGCTCATATGACCCAATCCTTCGATGACGACATGACGAGACGGACCTCACAACAGGTCTAGTCCAATATCCCAGGGTAAGGGCCACCCGCCCTCCCGGACACCGGACCACCACCGGCACACCCGGAATCCGCCCATACGCCGTAGCCCCATGCCTACCCGCACGACCGGCCGCCGACCGTCACCAGGCCTGACCGGACCTCACCCTCCGCCCCGTATTTCCCGGGGCGCGAGGCACAATGGCTCGTATGACCTCCGTGCCCCGTACGGCAGACACCACCGACCCGGCGCCGGAGCTGCGGCAGCGCTGGGCCGACACCGTCACCGCGGCCCGCGGCACCAAGAACCCCACGGCCCCCGACCCCGCCCCGTACGCGGACAACCTCCTGTCCCGCTGGCGCGAACCCCAGCGCCACTACCACACCGTCGACCACCTGGCCGCGGTCCTGTTTCGCATCGACGAACTGGCCGAGCACGCCGATGACTTGCCCACCGTCCAGTTGGCAGCCTGGTTTCACGACGCCGTGTACCGCCCGGACCGCTCCGAGAACGAGGAGCGCAGTGCGGCACTAGCCGAACGCGCACTGCCCGAGCTGGGCGTCGGCGCGGCCCGTACGGCCGAGGTCGCCCGCCTGGTGCGGCTCACCGTCACCCATGACCCGGCGCCCGACGACCCCGACGGCGAGGTGCTGTGCGACGCGGACCTCGCGGTGCTCGCCGGTTCCCCCGACCAGTACGCCGCATACGCCGCCGCGGTCCGTGCCGAGTACGGCTTCGTCCCTGACCCCGATTTCACCGCGGGCCGCTCCGCCGTCCTGGCCCAACTCCTCTCCCTGCCCCGCCTCTTCCGCACCCCCCGCGGCTACGACCTCTGGGAACACACCGCCCGCCGCAACCTCACCACGGAACTGGATCTGCTGCGGGGGGCGTAGGGGGGCTTGGGCTTGGGCTTGGGGCTTGGGCTTGGGGCTTGGGGCTTGGGGGTCTCGTACGTTCCGTTTGGGCCGGTGGGGGCTGGCTTGCTGCGGGCCGTTGTTTGTCTGCGGGGGTGTTGTGGCTGGGCACGCAGTTCCCCGCGCCCCTTCGTGGCGCGGCCGATCCGTCACTTGCTTCGGGGGCCATGCGGCTTGGTGGGGGTTGGGGTGTTGCGGGGTGCGTGGTTGCCGCGGGGGTCGGAGGGGACGCACCGGCACCCGTCCTCGGCGCGGGCGACGCGGGTCCATGGGATTGATTGCCCCGGCGTTCGCTCCGGTCCTGCGGGCGGGCCCCGGTACATCCCCTCCAACCATCCAGCGTTGCCGACTGCCGCCCGGTGACACCGCCCGTCACCGACCACATGCCAGCCGCGCCCAATGAGCGGGTGCCATGTGGCCAGGTCCCTGCCAAGGGGTGCCGCATGGGTTGGCGACGGTGATCGGTACGGCGGGAGAGCCGCCCACGTACGGCGGTCGGAGGGGATGTCCGGTGAGCCGCCCGCAGGACCGGAGCGAACAACGGGGCTCCCAACCTCCGGGACCAGGGCCGCCCGCGCCGAGGACGGATTACCGGGCGTCCCCTCCGGCCCCCCACCCACACCCCGTAGGCGAACCGACCCCAGCCCACGGCAAACCCGCACCGGCCCCAGCCCACGGCAACCCTCACCGGCCCCCAGCCCAGGCCCACACGAGAAGACGGCCCGCCCCAGGGCCACCGCAACGCCGCCCGCCGCCCGCAGCCCGCAGACCGCAGACCGCAGACCGCAGCCGCGACCAGCCCACCCCGTCGGCCCCGCTCAAGCAGAAGGAATCGGCCGAGCCGGGAATGTAAGCCGTCCTATCGCTGTTAGTAGCTGACATGCCAGCACAGTCCGACCGCTCAAGCCTGCCCATCGCCGTATACGTCCTCGGCCTGTCCGTCTTTGCTCTTGGCACGTCCGAGTTCATGCTCTCCGGCATCCTCCAGCCCCTCGCCCGCGACCTGGATGTCTCCATTCCGCAGGCCGGACTGCTGGTCTCGGCCTTCGCGATCGGCATGGTGGTCGGCGCCCCGGTGCTCGCCGCCGCCACGCTCCGGCTCCCGCGGCGGACGACACTGATCGCGCTGCTCGCCGTCTTCGGCCTCGGACAGGTGGCGGGCGCGCTGGCCCCCTCCTACGGCGTGCTCTTCGTCTCGCGCATCGTGAGCGCACTGGCCTGCGCCGGATTCTGGGCGGTCGGCGCGGCGGTCGCCGTCTCGCTGGTGCCGGTGACCGCGCGGGCCCGCGCAATGGCCGTGATGGTCGGCGGCCTGAGCATCGCCAACATCGCGGGCGTGCCGGCCGGCGCACTGCTGGGCCAGCACGCCGGCTGGCGCGCCGCCTTCTGGGCCGTGGCCGGCCTGGCCGCGATCGGCCTGCTCGGCGTGATCGCGCTGGTGCCGCGTACGGCCGTGCCGACCGGCGAGGACCGCCCGCAGCTGCGCCGTGAGCTGACCATCTACAAGGACAAGCAGGTCTGGCTGGCCCTGACCGCCACGGCCCTGAACGGCGCCGCGGTCTTCGCGCTCTTCTCGTACCTCTCGCCGCTGCTGACCGACACCGCCGGCCTCGCCGAGAGCTGGGTGCCGACGGTGCTCGCACTCTTCGGCGTCGGCGCGCTGACCGGTACCTTCATCGGCGGCCGGATCGCCGACGCCCACCTCTTCGGGACGCTCTTCGGCGGTATCGCCGCGTCCACCGTCGTGCTGGCCGTCCTGGCGCTGACCGCGCACAGCGCGGTCGCCGTCATCGCGCTCTCCCTGATGCTCGGCGTGACCGCGTTCACCACGGCCCCGGCCCTCAACGCCCGGATGTTCAACGTGGCGAACGCCGCGCCGACGCTGGCCGGAGCGACCACCACCGCCGCGTTCAACATCGGCAACACCCTCGGCCCCTGGCTCGGCGGGCTGGCCATCGGCGCGGGCTGGGGCTACCCGTCCGTGGCCTGGACCGGCGCCGCGCTGGCGGCGGCGGCCGTGGTCACCACTGCCCTCGCGTTCCGGCTGCACCGCGCGACGAACCAGTCCCGGCTGGTCGCCTCCTCCGCCACCCCCGCCGCACGGACCACGGCAGCGGCGCAGCCGGCGGAGACGGCCGAGGCTGCGGAGACGGCAGAGGCAACGGGGGCGGCAGGGCACCACTGAGCCCCGCGGGGGCGCCGCGGCCCGCGCCGGTCACGCCCTGCCGTCGAACGTCCATCGCGTCTGGCTGTAGGTCTCGCCCCGACCGAACCCGAAGGCCGTGACCGGCTCGACCCGGAAGACCACGGCCCGGTTGCCCTCCCCGCAGAACGCGCCGTCGCGGACGTCGAAGTGCCAGTCGCTGCCGTACTTCTCGGCGTACAGATCGGCCAGCCGGCGCAGCGTGGGCTCGTCGTGCACCCGCACCGCGTCGCCCTCGACGACCACATCGAGCCCCGCGTGCAGGTCGTTGCCGCCGGCCGTGGAGGTCGTCAGCACACAGTGCGCGCTGGATTCGAGGTTCTTGGCCTTGCGTTCGCCGGGGCCGGTGCAGAAGTGCAGGGCACCGTCCGACCAGACGGCGAGCAGCGGGGTGACGTGCGGGCGGCCGTCGGGCCGGACGGTGGTGAGCCAGAAGATCTCCGCCTCGGTCATCCCGCCGACGGCCGCGGGCCATGCGGTCGCCGTGGCGCCCTCGCTGCTGTAGTTCGGGTCGAGGTCGGTGGCCGGTTGTCCGCCCTGTTCGCTGGCTGACATGACTGTCCCCTTTCGGTGCGGCGCACGGTCAGGCCCATCGTGCGGGGACTCGCCGCCGTGCCGCCGCTACGACGCGCCGCGACGGGCCGTACGGGGCGCCGGCCGGTGCTTGGGACGGCGCAGGCCGGCGGCGGTCAGCCGGCGCAGCAGCTCCTTGGAACCGACCTCCACGGCCCCGGCGCGCACCGCATCGCCGTACCGCTCCGCCGGCAGGTCGTAGTGGTCGCGCTCGAACGCCCGCCGGGGCGCGCCGATCCCCGCCGCGAAGGTGTGCAGTTCGTCGAAGGAGTGGTCGCTGACCAGATGCGACCACATACGGCCGTGCCCCGGCCAGGTGGGCGGATCGATATAGATCGCCACGTCAGCTCTCCGGCCGGATCGCCGTGTCAGCCCGCCGCACCATCAACCACCTCAGCCTTCCATCGGGGTGCCGAGCCGGCCGACCCGGGCCACCGCGACGGCCGTCTTGGGGCAGACCCAATGCGGATCGGTCCCCAACTCCGGTTCGACATCGAGTGCATGGGGATCCCCCGACTCCGTGCACACGGGGCACAGCGGCCAGCGGCCGTACCGGTCCAGGAGGGCGTCCTGGACGTCCTGTGCTATGAGTCCTGCGACGAATGCCGCGCCTTCAGGCCATTGCTCCACCCACCACCGGCGGTGGACGACCGCATCCTCCACGAGCGAAACGATGTCGGCGTCGGCCACCTTGTCCGCCATCAGGTCGGCGAGCACCAGCGCCCGCGCGGCGTGCAATGCCTGTTCCATCTCCATGCCCCCCATTGTCTCCCGGCCGCCCGCCGCCGAACGGAGTTGTCCACAGCCCTCCGCGGATCATGCGCTCTGTCCACAGCACTCACGGAGGGTATTGACGCCGGGCGTCGATGAAATTACTTTTCAAGCGTGAGTAGCAGCGTGAAGGAAACTTTCAAGTACGTGCCCGTCGAGACCCGACCGGCCCCGGCCCCACCCGCCCCCGCGGCGCTGGCCGCCAAGGTCCGCACCCTCGCGCCGACGATGACCCGCTCCATGCAGCGGGTCGCGGAGACCGTCGCGAGCGACCCGGCCGGCTGCGCCGCCCTCACCGTCACCGGCCTCGCGGAGCGCACGGGCACCAGCGAGGCCACCGTCGTGCGGACGTCCCGGCTGCTCGGCTACCCGGGCTATCGCGATCTGCGCCTCGCCCTCGCCGCGCTCGCCGCCCAGCAGGCGGCCGGCGGCGCGCCCGCGGTGACCGCGGACATAGCGGTCGACGACTCCCTCGTCGATGTCGTCGCGAAGCTGGCGCAGGAAGAGCAGCAGTGCCTGGCCGACACCGCCGCCGCACTGGACGTCACCCAGCTCGAAGCCGCCGTCGCCGCGCTCTCCGGGGCCCGCCGTATCGATGTGTACGGCATCGGGGCCTCCAATCTCGTCGGCCAGGACCTCGTCCAGAAGCTGCTGCGCATCGGCCTGATCGCGCATGCGCACGCGGACCCGCATCTGGCCGTGACGAACGCCGTGCAGATGCGCACCGGCGATGTCGCGATCGCCATCACACACTCCGGTCGGACCACCGATGTCATAGAGCCCCTGCGGGTGGCCTTCGACCACGGCGCGACGACGATCGCCATCACCGGCCGCCCGGACGGCGAGATCGCCTCGTACGCCGACCACATCCTCACCACGTCCACGGCCCGCGAGAGCGAGCTGCGCCCGGCCGCGATGTCGTCCCGCACGAGTCAGCTGCTGGTCGTGGACTGCCTGTTCATAGGCGTTGCGCAGCGTACGTACGAGACCGCGGCCCCCGCGCTGTCCGCCTCCTACGAGGCCCTCGCCCACCGCCACTCGCCGCGGAACAACCAGCGCTGACCTCGCACCGCCCCGCCGTTGTGGGCATACGTGCCGCCCGGGCGGCACGGGTGGGAACGACGGCACCCGGCGGCGGGGCAGCCGAAAAGCCACGGCCCCCCACGAGCCCGACCCGAAGAGAGCCGCCACGCCATGACCTCCACCGCCGACCACGCCCATCTGCGCGCCCAGTTGGACACCCTCACCACCGAGGCGTTCCGGCCCGAGCTCGCCGAGATCGACCGCCGCTCCACCCTGGAGATCGCCCGGACGATGAACGACGAGGACGCCACGGTCCCCGCCGCCGTCGCGCGGCGGCTCCCGGAAATCGCCGCCGCCATCGACGCCACCGCCGCACGGATGGCCCGCGGCGGCCGGCTGATCTACGCCGGCGCCGGCACGGCCGGCCGCCTCGGGGTGCTGGACGCCAGTGAGTGTCCGCCGACCTTCAACACCGACCCGTCCGAGGTGCTCGGGCTGATCGCGGGCGGCCCGTCCGCGATGGTCACCGCCGTCGAGGGCGCCGAGGACAGCACGAAGTTCGCGATCGAGGATCTGACCGCGATCGGCCTGACGGACCTGGACACCGTCGTCGGCATCTCGGCCTCTGGCCGTACGCCCTACGCGGTCGGGGCCGTCGAGCATGCCCGCGCCCTGGGCGCGCTGACCATCGGCCTGTCCTGCAACGCCGATTCGGCGCTGGCCGCGGCCGCCGAGCACGGCATCGAGATCGTGGTCGGCCCCGAGCTGCTGACCGGCTCCACACGGCTCAAGGCAGGCACCGCCCAGAAGCTGGTGCTCAACATGCTCTCGACCCTCACCATGATCCGGCTGGGCAAGACCTACGGGAATCTGATGGTCGACGTCCGCGCCTCCAACGAGAAGCTGCGGGCCCGCTCGCGCCGAATCGTCGCGCTCGCCACCGGCGCTTCCGACCAGGAGATCGAGACCGCGCTCCGCAGCACGGACGGCGAGGTGAAGAACGCCATCCTCACCATCCTCGGCGAAGTCGACGCCCCCACCGCCGCCCGCCTCCTGGACGCCGCCGACGGCCATCTCCGCGTGGCCCTCCAGGCGGCCGAGGACCACTGAGCCCCCACCACTGCCCGCCCACCACACCCCCGTACGACCCGCCCCCGACCCCCGACCCTCGTTTGTCCGCACAGCAAGGCACCGCATATGCCCGAAGACAAGAACCGCGCCACCGCTGCCGCGATCCTCCCTCTCGTCGGCGGCGCCGGAAACCTCACCTCCATCACCCACTGCATGACCCGGCTCCGCCTCGGCATCCAGGACCGCTCCCTGGTCCAGGACGAAGCCCTCAAGGCACTGCCGGCGGTCATGGGCGTGGTCGAGGACGACACGTACCAGATCGTGCTGGGCCCCGGGACGGTCGCCCGGGTCACCCCCGAATTCGAGCGCCTGGTGACCCAGTCCCGTGCCACGGCACCCACCACTGAGCCAGAACCCGCCGGCCCACCCCTCACCCCCAAGACCACCACACCGGAATCCGAACCGGCCCCCACCCCACCCGCCGCCACCCAGCCACCGCCCACCTCACCCGTCACCCCCACCGCCGAGGAACTGGCCGCCCACGGCGCCGCCCTCAAGGCCCGGCAGAAGTCCCGGAACGCCACCCCGGTGAAGCTGTTCCTCCGCCAGATCGCCAATATCTTCGTCCCGCTGATCCCGGCCCTGATCGGCTGCGGCATCATCGCCGGCATCAACGGCCTGCTGACCAACCTCGGATGGCTGCCCTCGGTCGTCCCCGCCCTGGCCGCCATGGCCTCCGGCTTCATGTCCCTCATCGCCGTCTTCGTCGGCTACAACACCGCCAAGGAGTTCGGCGGCACACCCATCCTCGGCGGCGCGGTCGCCGCGGTCATCGTCTTCCCCGGCGTCACCCATATCGCCGCCTTCGGCCAGCACCTCTCCCCCGGCCAGGGCGGCGTCCTCGGCGCACTGGCCGCGGCGCTGCTCGCCGTCCAGGTGGAGAAGTGGTGCCGTAAAGCCGTCCCCGAGGCGCTGGACGTCCTGCTCACTCCCACCCTTACGGTCCTGGTCACGGGCCTGGTCACCCTCTTCGGCCTGATGCTCGTCGCGGGCGAGGCCGCCACCGCCATCGGCATGTGCGCCAACTGGCTGCTGGCCCACGGCGGCGCATTCGCCGGCTTCATCCTGGGCGGCCTCTTCCTCCCCCTCGTCATGCTGGGGCTCCACCAGGCGCTCATCCCTCTGCACACCACCCTCATCGAGCAGCAGGGCTACACGGTCCTGCTCCCGATCCTCGCCATGGCCGGAGCGGGCCAGGTCGGCGCCGCGATCGCCGTCTACCTCCGCCTCCCCCGCAACCGCTCGATCCGCAGAACCATCAAGTCGGCCCTTCCCGCAGGCTTCTTGGGCGTCGGCGAGCCCCTGATCTACGGCGTCTCACTCCCCCTGGGCCGCCCCTTCATCACCGCCTGCCTGGGCGGCGCATGCGGCGGCGCCTTCGTCGGCTTCTTCAACCAACTCGGCGACGCCGTCGGCTCCACCGCCATCGGCCCCTCCGGCTGGGCCCTGTTCCCCCTGGTCAAGGGCAACCACACCCTGGCCACCACACTCACCGTCTACGCCCTGGGCCTGGCCGTCGGCTACCTCGCCGGCTTCCTCGCCACCTACTTCTTCGGCCTCAGCAAGCAGATGCGGGCGGAGCTGCACGCAGCCCCTGACAGCGCCCCCACCCCCGCAGCCGCAGAGCCCGCCCCGACAACGGCGGGAAGCGCCACCGCACCCGGAACACCGGCCGGCCTGGGAGCCCCCTGAATTCCACAAAAACTCATCAGCCCGCAACCCATGGGCCCACAACCCATGAGCCGAGACAAAAGGTCAGATATTGCCGACCAAGGGTGTCCACCGCCCCCCCATCCCACCACCCTCTGCCCCAACTCGCACACATCCAGTGACGGCAGACAAAAGCTACTGACGGGGCATCAACAGTTGGAAAGATGAGAGGGAAACGAAGTCTCCTCCGTGGAAAGCAGATCCGGCCGCTTCTTCAGTCCGCCGCTCAGGGAAATCACTGGGCGAACTCGGACACGCCTCCCCCCGGACGACTACCGACACAACGTCGAGCAGGGCTTCCGGCAGCAACAACGGGCCTGGCGGGCCGGCCGTAAGCCCCCAGTAGCCCCGAAGACCTGCCGCCCGAACTCAACTTCGCGGGAAATCCAGCCCCTGGAGAAGACCTCCCCCAACCCTCCTACCCCCGACCCCGGAATTTCCCTCTCAGTTGGATAAGCAGCGCGCCACATCGAGCTTTTCACCCCACCCCACCCCACCCCACCCCACCCCGTCACCGTCACCGAATTCGAAGTGGCGATCCCTGAGATCAGCGCACCTGCTTTGGGCGCCCTGATGCCGACCTCATAAACGCCGCCCGGCAGAGCCACCCCCAACTCAAATCCGCACCCGTAAAAGCATCCGTACGAGGCAATCCAGTCAGCGATAGGCAGCTGACAACCGACGCCATCGCTCATCCAACATGCCGCCCCTTACCCCGCCATGATGCTGCCCAACTGCGGGGCGCCCGCGGTGGAGATGCCAGCTGCGGGCGGGGAGAGGAAGCGGGAGCCGGTGGTGGTGAGGCGGGTGCCGTCCGAGGGGAGGGTGGTGAGTGCGCCGTTGCCGCCGTCCTCGTAGATGGCGCCCACGGTCAGGTCGGCCTTCTTGTCGCCGTTGAGGTCGGAGAGGAAGACCTCGCCGCCGAAGAGGTCGTCCTTCTCGTTGGCGCCGGGGACGCCCGGGGTGTTCTGGTGGAAGTACTGGATGTGGTGCGCGGTGTCGATACCGGAGCGGGAGCCGCGCAGCACGGTCACCGCACCGGCCTTGCTCGCACCGTCGAGGGTCTCGTACGCGGCACCGATGGCAAGATCCTGCAGGCCGTCGCCGTTGATGTCGCCGAGGGTGACCTCGAAGCCGAACTTGTCGCCCTTCTCGGAGCTGCCGGGTATCGCGCCGGACTCCTGGGTGATGGTGTCGGTGAGGTCCACGCGCGGACCGCCCGCCGAACCGCGGATGACAGTGACCTTGCCGCCCTTGGTACTGCCGGGGATCCCGTCGTCGAAGGTCATACCGGTGACGAGGTCGCCGAAGCCGTCGCCGTTGACATCGCCGATGGCGGTGATGAAGCCGCCGGGCAGGCGCGTCACGCGGGCGCCGGAGAGGCCGGCCGGGGTGCCGGGCAGGTAGTAATTGGTGCTGAAGTGGGGCTCTTTCCGGTCGTAGGCGCTGACGACCAGGTCGGTGTAGCCCTGCCCGGTGACCTCACCGGAGGTCAGCTGGAGAATGCCGTTGGTGGCCTCGCCGATGATGGGCAGGGCGAGGGCCGTGTGGGCGCCGGGCTTCGCGGCCTTGCTGATACCGCCCTTGAAGACGTGCAGCGTGGCGGAGGAGGTGCCGACCGCCAGGTCGTCCTTGCCGTCGCGGTCGAAATCGCCGGCGGCCAGCGCGGCGCCGAAGCGGTCGTGCTTGGTGGGGGCCGGGTCGGCGAGCGTGGCGCTGCCCTTTCCGGAGAGGCCGCCGGATGCGCCCCACAGGATCTGGAGGGTGCCGCCGTCGGCGTCGCCCGCGACATCCTCGTGCGGGGCCGCGACGGCGAGGTCGGCGAAGCCGTCGGAGTTGAAGTCACCGGCGGCGAGGCTGCCGCCGAAGAGGTCGCCGGCCTCGGCCGCGCCGGGCACGCCCGGGGAGTTCTGGCTCACCGTGGTGTGCCGGGAGGCGTCCACGCCGTGCGCCGAACCGTAGAGCACGGTGACGGCACCGGCGGACTTCTTCCCGTCGACGGTCGCGGCCGGCGCGGCCACGGCGAGATCGCGGTAGCCGTCGCCGTTGAAGTCGCCCTGGCGGCCGTTGGCGGCCGGCGCGGCGCGGTCCGCGGCGGAGGCGGTGCCGGTGGCGGCCGTCAGCAACCCGGCCGCCAGCGCGGTCGCGGCCGCCGTGGCCAGGGTCGTACGGAGGTGCTTGGGCATGCGGGACTCTCCTGCTGCCTGCGGGATGCGCGGGGCAACCCGGCTGAATGAGGGGCCGGACCGCCGTGGGCCGCAGGAGGTGTTCTCCCCGTGCCCGTACGGCAGTTGGCGCCCAAGAGACCTGTGAGGCACGGGGAGGGTTGTAGTGAAGTGGTGACCGTGGCGTGAAGTAGAGGTGTGGGTGGCGGGGCGCGGCCGGGCCGGTTTCCGTACCGGCGGGGCGCAGTAGGGTCGGCGCATGGGGATCCGATTACGCCGCCCGTGGCGCGCCCGGCTGCTCGTGGCGGGCACCGCCCTCGTACTCGCCGCCGCCGGGGTGACGCTGCTGCTCCGGGGCGAGGCGCCACCGCCGTACGTGCCGCCGCAGCCGTCCGGGCCGCACGTCCCCCAGGTGGTCCAGTTCGCCTACGAGAGCACGCTGGACGTGGATCTCGACCCCCCGCCGGGACCGGCCACCCTGGTCGGCGCCGTCCTGCTGGCGGTGAGCGGGGGCCTGTGCGTCGGGGGCTGCTTCATCCGTCGCAAGGGCCGGGCGCGGCACCCCTGATCGCGCTTCCCCTCGCGCCCCGCGCGCAACGGATTCGGATTCCGTTCCCCCGTGAAGGTGCTCAGCCGCCGACCGGCCATCGGCCCCGACCGCCCCCGTACGAACCGTGGTTCGCATGGGCATGGCCCCTCTACGGCCTGCCCCCCGGGCCGGCGCGGTAAATCCCGTACGCCGCCCGGCGGAGACGATGCGGGCACGCCCGACGGAGACGGCACGGGCCACCCGGAAAAACGCCGCCGGGGCGGCACCCCTGGGAAGAGGGTGCCGCCCCGACGTACGTGTGGACGTGTGATCCGGGAGGATCAGCGTTCCGATCCAGAGGATCAGAAGTCCATGTCACCGCCCGGCATGCCGCCCGGAGCGCCCGCCGCGGCGGCCTTCTCCGGCTTGTCGGCGATGACGGCCTCGGTGGTGAGGAAGAGCGCCGCGATGGAGGCGGCGTTCTGCAGCGCGGAGCGGGTGACCTTGGCGGGGTCGATGATGCCTTCGGCGATCATGTCGACGTACTCGCCGGTCGCGGCGTTCAGACCGTGGCCGACGGCCAGGTTGCGCACCTTCTCCACCACGACGCCGCCCTCAAGGCCGCCGTTGACGGAGATCTGCTTGAGCGGGGCCTCCAGGGCGAGCTTCACGGCGTTGGCGCCGGTCGCCTCGTCACCGTCGAGGTCCAGCTTCTCGAAGACCGAGGAAGCCTGGAGCAGGGCGACGCCACCACCGGCGACGATGCCCTCCTCGACGGCCGCCTTCGCGTTGCGAACGGCGTCCTCGATGCGGTGCTTGCGCTCCTTGAGCTCGACCTCGGTGGCGGCACCGGCCTTGATGACGGCCACGCCGCCGGCCAGCTTCGCCAGACGCTCCTGGAGCTTCTCGCGGTCGTAGTCCGAGTCGCTGTTCTCGATCTCGGCACGGATCTGGTTGACGCGGCCCTGGACCTGCTCGCTGTCGCCGGCACCGTCGACGATGGTGGTCTCGTCCTTGGTGATGACGACCTTGCGGGCGCGGCCGAGCAGTTCGAGACCGGCGTTCTCCAGCTTGAGGCCGACCTCCTCGGAGATGACGGTGCCACCGGTGAGGATGGCGATGTCGCCGAGCATGGCCTTGCGGCGGTCACCGAAGCCCGGGGCCTTGACGGCGACGGACTTGAAGGTGCCACGGATCTTGTTGACGACCAGGGTCGACAGGGCCTCGCCCTCGACGTCCTCGGCGATGATCAGCAGCGGCTTGCCGGACTGCATGACCTTCTCCAGGAGCGGCAGCAGGTCCTTCACGCTGCCGATCTTGGAGTTGACGATGAGGATGTAGGGGTCGTCGAGCGACGCCTCCATACGCTCCATGTCGGTGGCGAAGTACGCCGAGATGTAGCCCTTGTCGAAGCGCATACCCTCGGTGAGCTCCAGCTCCAGACCGAAGGTCTGGGACTCCTCGACGGTGATGACGCCTTCCTTGCCGACCTTGTCCATGGCCTCGGCGATCAGCTCGCCGATCTGGGTGTCAGCGGCGGAGATGGAGGCGGTCGAAGCGATCTGCTCCTTGGTCTCCACGTCCTTGGCCTGCTCCAGCAGGGCGGCGGAGACGGCCTCGACGGCACGCTCGATACCGCGCTTGAGGGCCATCGGGTTGGCGCCGGCGGCGACGTTGCGCAGGCCCTCGCGGACCAGAGCCTGGGCCAGGACGGTCGCGGTCGTCGTGCCGTCACCGGCGACGTCGTCCGTCTTCTTCGCGACCTCCTTGACCAGCTCGGCGCCGATCTTCTCGTACGGGTCCTCGAGCTCGATCTCCTTGGCGATGGAAACACCATCGTTGGTGATCGTGGGGGCGCCCCACTTCTTCTCGAGGACGACGTTGCGGCCCTTGGGGCCGAGGGTGACCTTGACGGCGTCGGCGAGCTGGTTCATCCCGCGCTCGAGACCGCGCCGTGCCTCCTCGTCGAACGCGATGATCTTGGCCATGTGAAGTGGTCCTCCCGGACTGGGGTGGATTGCTCCGGACCGCGCTGGCGCCCGCGACGGACGACCTGCAGACCTGTGTGGTTCCTTGCCCCACGCGGTCTGCGGGCCTCACCGACCCGGTCCTTCTTGTCACTCTCACTGGGAGAGTGCTAACGCCAATGATTAGCACTCGTGGGGTGCGAGTGCAAGCGCCCGGAGGGCGCCCCGCCCACCCGGCTGACAACAGAAGGCGGCCGACCGGGGGGGCGCACAGTCGAAGGCCCGTACCCCCCTCAGGGGTACGGGCCTTCCTCACGCAGCAGTTGGTCGGCGCCTCAGCCGGCCACCCGGACCATGTCCGCCTGCGGCCCCTTCTGGCCCTGCGAGATCTCGAACTCGACTCGCTGACCCTCCTCAAGGGTGCGGTAGCCGTCCATCTGGATCGCGCTGTAGTGGACGAAAACATCCGCACCACCGTCGACCGCGATGAAGCCGTACCCCTTCTCCGCGTTGAACCACTTGACGGTGCCCTGAGCCATGCCTAACTCCCCTATTACTGGCCCTTGCGCAGGACCGCACTCCGCGGACCCGGGTCAGACCTCACCCCGCGAAAGGCCCGTGGGGTGTGCGCCGGAACGCGTCGACCGCCGCTGAATGTATCTGCACAGATGCCCAGAGCAACAGGTCAATCGGACGAGAAATCTGGCGCCGGAGAATCGGCAATATGCGGCGAAATCCTGGTTCTCCAGGGCAAGTCGGGCCGGGCATAGCGCACCTAGGCGACAAATACCGCCCACACTTTGGACACAACTGACCGCGAACACATATGCGTTCGGCACGCTCACGGTGATATCCGGAGGGGGATCACCCCAATGGTATCTCCTTTCACAACACGGAATTGCCCCGTCCGCTTTCTGGCGGACGGGGCAATTCCGGTCATGCAGGAGAAGAGTTGGCGCAAATCAGCAGCCGCCGGCCACGGCCGGGATGATCGAGATGCCGGCGCCGTCCGGGGTGGGCGTCTCCAGGCCCTGCTCGAAGCGCACATCGTCGTCGTTGACGTACACGTTCACGAAGCGGCGCAGCTTGCCGGCGTCGTCCAGCACACGGGCCGCGATGCCCTGGTGGTTCTGCTCCAGGTCGGCGATCACCTCGGAGAGGGTCGCGCCCTCGGCGGGGACCTCGGCCTGGCCACCGGTGTACGTGCGGAGGATGGTGGGGATGCGGACCTTGACGCTCATGGTTCTGCCTTCCAGGGGTACGGGGTACGAGTTCGGGGGGCTGGGGCGCGGCCTCGTCCACCGGACGGGCCGTCGGCCTCAGCTGTCCAGGCCGGCCGCGCGGAACGCGTCCAGGTTCGGACGGATCGTGGCCGTGGGCCCGGAGGTCGGGGCGACCGCGTCGAGTGTCTTGAGGCCGTCACCGGTGTTCAGGACGACGGTGGTCAGGGACGGGTCGAGCAGACCGTCCTCGATCAGCTTCTTGGTCACGCCGACGGTCACTCCGCCCGCGGTCTCCGCGAAGATCCCTTCCGTCCTGGCCAGCAGCTTGATCGCGTCGACCACCTGCTCGTCGTTGACATCCTCCACGGCACCGCCCGTACGGCGCGCGATGTCGAGCACATACGGCCCGTCGGCCGGGTTGCCGATCGCCAGCGACTTGGCGATGGTGTTCGGCTTCTGCGGGCGCACGACCTCATGTCCGGCCTTGAAGGCCGTGGACACCGGCGAGCAGCCCTCCGCCTGGGCGCCGAAGATCTTGTACGGCTTGTCCTCGACCAGGCCGAGGGCGATCAGCTCCTTGAGCCCCTTGTCGATCTTCGTGAGCTGGGAGCCGGACGCGATCGGGATGACGATCTGGTCCGGGAGCCGCCAGCCCAGCTGCTCGCAGATCTCGTAGGCGAGCGTCTTGGAACCCTCGCCGTAGTACGGCCGCAGATTGACGTTGACGAAGCCCCAGCCCTCGCCCAGCGGGTCGCCGATGAGCTCCGAGCAGAAGCGGTTGACGTCGTCGTAGTTGCCCTCGATGCCGACCAGGTCACCGCCGTAGACCGCAGCCATGACGACCTTGCCGGCCTCCAGGTCGTGCGGGATGAACACACAGGACTTGAAACCGGCCCGGCTGGCCGCGGCGCCGACCGCACCGGCGAGGTTGCCGGTGGAGGAGCAGGAGAGGGTGGTGAAGCCGAAGGCGCGGGCTGCCTCGACGGCGATCGCCACGACGCGGTCCTTGAAGGAGTGCGTCGGGTTGCCCGAGTCGTCCTTCACGTACAGCCCGCCGGTGACGCCCAGCTCGGCGGCGAGCCGGTCGGCCTGGACGAGCTTGGTGAAGCCGGGGTTCAGGTTGGGCTTGTCGGCCACGTCGGTGGGGACGGGCAGCAGCGGGGCGTAGCGCCAGATGTTGTTCGGACCGGCCTCGATCTGCTTCCGCAGGCTCTCCGGGTCGCCGCTCGGCAGGTCGTACGCGACTTCGAGCGGCCCGAAACATTCCTGGCACGCGAAGATCGGGCCGAGCGCGAAGCGCTGTCCGCACTCGCGGCAGGACAGGGCGGCGGCGGGACCCAGAGCGACGGTGGGGGTGTTTTCGGTGACTTGCACAGCCATGGAGGCGAGGCCCTTTCTCCTCATCTTCCTCGCGACGAATCTCGCCACGAGACGGATTTGGCACCTTCCCTAGCCGGGAGCCTCACGCGCGCTGGACATGAGCGTCCTGGCGGCAAGACCGGCTGGAGGGTTGCCGGGGCTTCAACGGGCCGTATCCCTCTGCCCCTCTGGATGAGCGGTATGGCGCTGGGCCGAAACCCAGGCGTTTGTGGCGCGGCGACCCCGACATGCGACGGTCATCCGCGTTGTTCAAGACTGTAACCGAAGGCACTGACAGTTGAGATAGTCGTCCGAACCGCGAGATGGATCACACAGACCGCCGATCGGGCGGCGACCGAGGAGTCGTAGACGTGCTGGAAGAGGTGGAGGGCTGGCTGAGCAGCCACTCCTGGTCCGCCGCGGACCGCCCGCTGGGGCAGCTGCTGGAGGCTAAGCGCCAGACGGGTCGTACGGTCAGCGTCGTACTGCCCGCGCTCGACGAGGAGGCCACCGTCGGGGCGATCGTGTCAGTGATCCGCGCCGAGCTGATGACCGACACGGTCCCGCTCGTCGATGAGCTGGTGGTGCTGGACTCCGGCTCCACCGACCGCACCGCCGAGGTCGCGGCGGCGGCCGGCGCCCGGGTCGTGTCCCGCGACAGCGTCCTCCCGCGCCTGCCCGCGCTGCCCGGCAAGGGCGAGGTGCTCTGGCGCTCCCTGCTGGCCACCACCGGCGACATCATCTGCTTCATCGACGCCGACCTGCGCGAATTCTCCTCCGCCTTCGTCTCCGGGATCATCGGCCCGCTGCTGACGGATCCGGACATCCAGTTCGTGAAGGCGATGTACGACCGCCCGCTGGAGACCGCCGGCGAAGGCGCCGGGGCCGGACAGGGCGGCCGGGTGACGGAGCTGGTCGCCCGCCCCCTCCTCAATCTCCACTGGCCGCAGCTGGCCGGCTTCGTCCAGCCCCTGGGCGGCGAGTACGCGGCCCGCCGCTCCCTCCTGGAACGCCTGCCGTTCCCGGTCGGCTACGGCGTGGAGCTCGGCCTGCTCGTCGACGCCCTGCACACCGTCGGCCTCGACGCCCTCGCCCAGGTGGACGTCGGCGTACGCAAACACCGCCACCAGGACGGCCAGGCCCTGGGCCGAATGGCCGCCGCCATCTACCGCACCGCACAACTACGCCTGACCCGCGGCCACTTGGTCCGCCCCCGCCTCACCCAGTTCGACCGCGGCGACGAGGGCTTCGTCCCCCGCACAACGGAAGTGGACACCGAGGAACGCCCCCCAATGGCCGAAATCCCGGAGTACGCGGAGCGGCGGGCGGCGTGAGCGCTCTCGCGGCCTGAGCACTCAGGCGTCGAAGTCGTACTCCAGCACGTAGGCGGACGAGTCGAGGATCATCTCGTTGACCTCTACGGTGCGCCCGTCCGCGGTCATGGCCGTGCGGCTGATGAGAATGACGGGCGTGCCCGCCGGAAGGCGCAGCCGGTCGGCCTCCTCCGACGCCGGCATGCGTGAGCGCATCTCTTCCCGGAAACGGGCGGGAGCCGCGCCCAGCTCGGCGAGCCGGGCGTACGTGCCGCCCGCCCCGGCGTCCGGCTGCGTGATCGCCGATCCCGCGACAAGAGCGGCGGGGAGGTAGGAGGTGGACAGCAGCACTGGCTTACCGTCGAGCACGAACCGACGGCGCCGCACGGTGACAGCGTCTCCGGGCGCGATGTCCAACCGCGCCGCGACATCGCCTGATACCTGCTCCTCGTCGACGGTGACTTCGTCCACCACCAGATCACGCTCCGGGACGTCGGCCGCCCAGACCGACTGCCCTTGACCCCACTGCTCCCGGGCCAGCCGCGGAACACCCCGGCGCCGGATCGGCTGGAAGTCCCGCACGAAGACACCGGCGCCCTTACGGGCCTCGGCGAGCCCCTCGGAGGTGAGAACGCCGAGTGCCTGACGCGCCGTCATCCGGGCCACTCCGTGCCGGTCCATCAGGTCGTTCTCTCCGGGCAGCCGGTCACCGGGCCGGAACTCCCCCGCTGTGATCGCCCGCTTCAGCGCGTCGGCGATCCGGCGGTACTTGGGCAACGAGCTCTCCTGTGCGGCCATGGCGACGCATCCCTCCTGGCGATCTCTAGACATCCTAGAGATCTGTTCGAGTGCTACTGCGCCCCCGGCACTCGACTTCTCTAGAGATCCCATTGACGCTACGCGTTCACTTCGCTTCAATGGGTAGCGATCCAACTTCTCTAGAGAGCTGGAGTCGCCATGACGCCTCTTGCGCGTCCCCGCCTGCTTCCCTGGTCAAGCCCGGAGGGGAAGCCGTGCTATCTACTCTCCGAGGGGAACGGCCCCGTCACCCGGCAGGCGGACGCCATTGAACACGCCCAGCTCGCATCCGGCGAGATCCTCCTGAGGCACGCCCGCGCCCTCCTCCACCACACCCCGACCACGGCGCCCGAACTGCGCTTCCTGGCCTGTTGTTTGACGGATGCGCTCGGCGACTCGCTGCGTATCAACCGCAGCCGGGGCGACCGTCTCGGGTGCGGGCACCCGGAACCCGCCGAGGGGGAGCCGTCGTGGCCGGTCGACGCGTTCCCAGCGGGAGACGACTGAGGAGCCCACCCGGCCCCCGTCTCTTGACCGCTTCCGTACGTTTGCGCGGATCTGTGACGGGTTACTTTCGCGACATGGTCTCCGAGCGCAGTGCGGTGCAGGCAGGTGCCGAGGTTCTGGTGGCGTCCAATCGTGGGCCGGTGTCGTACGGCCTGGGGGAGGACGGGGCGCTGACCGCCAAAAGGGGTGGTGGCGGGCTGGTCTCCGGGCTGTCCGCCATCGGGCCCGAGACGGATGCGGTGTGGGTGTGTGCCGCGCTGGGTGACGGGGACCGGGAGGCCGTGCGGCGGACGGGTGGTGTGCTGGACCCGGGTGACACGGGTGGACAGCGGGTCCGGATGCTGGACATTCCGGCCGAGGTGTACGCCGACGCCTACAACGGCGTCGCGAACTCCGTGCTGTGGTTCGTCCACCACATGCTCTACCAGACACCGCTGGAACCGGTCTTCGACGCGGAGTTCCGGGCGCAGTGGGCGTCCTACGAGGCGTACAACACGGCCTTCGCCGATGCGCTGGCCGAGGGTGCGGCGCCCGGCGCGGCCGTCCTCGTGCAGGACTACCACCTGGCGCTGGTGCCCGGCATGCTCCGCGAGCGCCGCCCCGACCTGCGGATCGCCCACTTCTCCCACACCCCGTGGGCCCCCGCCGAGTACTTCGCGATGCTCCCGGACGACATCCAGCGGCAGCTGGCGCTGGGCATTCTCGGTGCCGACCGGGCGAACTTCCTCACCCGCCGGTGGGCCGAGAACTTCATGGCCTGCGCCGCGACCGGGCTCGGCGGGCAGTGCGAGCGCGTCCGGCCGGAGGACGGGGCGCCCGGCATCGTCGCGCTCGTCCCGGAGCGCACGGCGCGCACGACCTGGATCGGCGTGCACGGCCTCGGCGCCGACGCCGGCTTCCTGCGCGAGCGCGCGCACCGCCCCGACGTCGAGGAGCGGATGGCGGCGCTGCGCGCACAGATCGGCGGGCCGGAGCGCAGGACCATCGTGCGCGTGGACCGCACCGAACTCTCGAAGAACATCGTGCGGGGGCTGCTCGCCTACCGGCGGCTGCTCGCCGTCCGCCCCGAGTGGCGCGAGCGGGTCGTCCACGTCGCCTTCGCCTACCCCTCGCGCCAGGACCTGGCCGTCTACCGCGACTACACCGCGGAGGTCGAGCGGGTGGCCGAGGCCATCAACGCCGAGTACGGGACGGCGGGTTGGCAGCCCGTCGTGCTGCATGTCAAGGACGATTTCGCCCGCTCGCTGGCCGCCTACCGGCTGGCGGACGTGGCGCTGGTCAACCCGATCAGGGACGGGATGAACCTGGTCGCCAAGGAGGTCCCGGTGGTGTCGGACGCCGGCTGCGTGCTGGTGCTGTCGCGGGAGGCGGGTGCGCACGAGGAGCTCGGCGAGCATGCCCTCACCGTCAATCCGTACGACGTCGTCGGAACCGCCGAGGCGCTGCACGAGGCGCTGTCGATGGATGACGGCGAGCGCGCGGTGCGCACCGAGCGGCTGGCCACGGCGGCCACCGCGCTGCCGCCCGCCCGGTGGTTCCTGGACCAGCTGCGGGAGCTGCGGGGGGAGTCCGAGGACGCCCAGGAGGTCGCGCCGCCATCCGCGTGAAGCTGTGAACGGGGCACCTGGCGTTGCTCTCCATGGCTTCGTGCCTGCGTCTTGGGTGCCCCGGAAGGCGTCCGCGCCTACGGGGCAGGCGTTCCACTTCCGCCCAGCCGGTCCGCCAGGGCGCCGAGCAGGCCGACGACCCCGGCCGGGCCGTCGACCACCAGGTCCGCGCGTTCGGCGAGTTCGGTGACTTCGTTGCTGCCGCTGCAGACCAGGACGCCGGTGAGGCCGTCGGAGCGGAGCTTTTCGACGGCGGCGAAGGCGGCGAGGTCGCCGAGGTCGTCACCGGCGTAGAGGACGGTGGCGGCGCCGGTCTCGCGGACCCATTCGGCGAGGGCGACGCCCTTGTCCATACCGGGCGGGCGGAGTTCCAGGACGAGGCGGCCCGGTTCGACGATCAGGCCGTGGCGTTCGGCGAGCGCGGTGAGCGGGCCGCGCAGCTGGTCGAAGGCGTCCTGGGGGTCGGTGGCGCGGCGGGTGTGCACGGCGATGGCGTGGCCGCCCTTGCGCTCGATGGCGGTCTCGATCCAGGTGCCGTGCCAGACACCGGAGGCGTCCAGGACGCCGGGGAGTTCGGCCTGTATGGCGGCGACACCGGGGTGCGGGGCGGGTGCGTGGACGGTGCCGGTGGCCGCCTCCCAGCGTTCGGCGCCGTAGTGGCCGAGGACGGTGAGGTGGTCCAGGCCGGGTACGTCCGCGAAGCCGCCGAGGCGGACCGCGACGGTGGCCGGGCGGCCGGTGATCACCGCGGCGGCGTGCAGCCGGGGCACCAGGCGGCCGAGGGCGGCGACGGCGCCGCCATGGGCGCGGGCCTTTTCCGGGTCGGGGACGATCTCGGCGAGGGTGCCGTCGAAGTCGAGGGCGATGACGGCGCGTTCCGGGTGTGCCAGCAGCGCGGCGAGGCCGTCGCGGCCGGCGGGGGTGTGCGGGGTCGGCACGGATCCGGGTGTCGGCTGGGACTGCGGCGCGGCGTTCGGGGGGCTGCCCATGGCGCCGACCCTACCGGCGCGGGGCGGGCGCCGGGGGTAGCTCCGGCGGCAGCCGGGGGTGTACGGGCGCACCGGGGCGGCGGCCGGGGCGCCCGGGTCAGCGGCGGGACCGGCGGGCGTCCCGTATGCGGCGCAGGCGGTTGATGGTGACGGGGTCGTGGGCGAGCGCGCGGGGGTCGTCCAGCAGGGCGTTGAGGAGCTGGTAGTAGCGGGTCGGGGAGATGCCGAGCTGTTCGCGGATGGCGCGCTCCTTGGGGCCGGGGCCGGGCCAGGAGCGGCGCTCGACGGCGAGCACCGCCTCGTCCCGGGCCGAGAGCCCCGGGGCGCGCCCGGCGGCCCCGGGCTCGCCGCCCGGACCGCCCGCACCCGCCGTACCGCCCGTCATCACGCTTCCACGATAAGCGCACGGTCGGACAGGACCCGGCCCGTCGCCCCGGCCGCACCGCGCCGGCCCGCCTGCCCGTCCCCCGGCCCGCACTGTGTCATTCGGCGCTCTGGTCCGTCGCGTCCGCGGTGTTCTGGATGTCGGTGAGCACCCCGGCCGGGTTGCCCCTCGGGCCGACCGCGGCTCCCATCTTCGCCTTGACGGTCTTGGAGATCAGCGGCCAGGAGGTCTTGTTCGCCGGGTAGAACTCGGCGTTGGTGAGCTGCTTGAGGAAGCCGTGGAACTTGGCGTACTTGTCGTCGGCCAGCATCGCCTGGGAGGCGGAGGTGGTGACCGGCAGCAGGCCGTACTCGCCGGAGAACTTCTCGACGTTCTTCTTGCTGTAGACGAAGTCGAGGAACTTGCCGGCCTGGGCGCGGTGGCCGCCCTGCTTGAACGCCATCATCCAGTCGGCGACGCCCATGGTGGCCTTGGCCTTGCCGTGGGAGCCGGGCAGCTCGACGGTGCCGTAGTCGATGCCCTTGGCAGCGGCCTGCTTCATCAGGGTGGGGTGGCCGTTGAGCATGCCGACCTCACCGTCGGCGAAGCGCTCGAAGGCGTCCTCGCGGTTGAGCTTGGCGGGGTCGGTGCCGGTCAGGCCCTTGCCGACGAGGTTCTCCTTCAGCCACTTGAAGGTCTTGACGTTCTCCGGCGAGTCGATCGTGTACTTGCCGATGCTGTCGGTGTAGCCGCCGCCACCGCTGAGCATCCACTGCATCGTCTCGGCCTGGGTCTCCTCCGGGCCGAGCGGCAGCGCGAAGGGCAGCTTGACGCCCTTCGCCTTCAGCAGCCGGGCGTCCTGGGCGATGTCGTTCCAGTTCTCCGGCGGGCTGGTGATACCGGCCTCGGTGAACAGCTTCTTGTTGTAGAAGAGCCGCCGGGTGCTGGCGCCGAACGGCATGCCGTACTGGACCCGCTTGTACTCGCCGGCCTCCGCGAGGGAGGAGGTGAAGTCGGCCTGGGTGGGGATGGAGAGCAGCTGGTCGGCGCTGTAGAGCTGGCCCTTGGCCGCGTAGTCGGCGTAGGCGCCGATCTGGGCGAGGTCCGGGGCGTGGCCGTCCTTGACCAGGTCCTCGACCTTCTTGTCGACATCGGTCCAGCTGTAGACCTCGACGTCGACCTTGATGCCGGGGTTCTTCTTCTCGAAGGCGCGCGCGAGCTCGTCCCAGTAGTGCTGGGAACCGTTGGACCGGCTGTCGCCGTAGTCCGCCGCGATCAGTTTGAGAGTGACGTCGTCGCTACCGGAGCCGCTGCCGCAGCCGGTGAGAGTCAGTGTCATGGTGGTGGCGATTGCCGCCGCCAGGCTCAAGTACCGCCGCTGCACTGCTGTTCCCGCCCTTTGTCCTGAAAATCCGTGCTTGTCGGGTATGAACCCGGCCGTGTCGGGGATCGCCCTCCAACGGCATCAACAGCGAGTCTCCCCTGCGCCCTTCAGAAGGTCTACACCACCCCCCGGTTTACGCCGGTACCGACCATCCGGCCGCCCGTCCGACCCGATCACCCGGTGAGTGGACTAGACCTTTCCGGCCGGATCGCGCAAAACTGTTCCCGTGAGACACGTCATCGCCCTGGATGTGGGCGGCACCGGGATGAAGGCCGCCCTCGTGGGGGTGGACACCGCGTCCTCCGGGGGCACACCTCCTGTGCTGCTGTACGAGGCGCGGCGCCCCACCGGCCGCGAGCGCGGCCCCGACGCCGTGGTCGAGGCCGTCCTCGGCTTCGCCGCCGAGCTCCGTGACCTCGGCACCGCCCGCTACGGCGCCCCCGCGGCGGCGGCCGGCGTCGCGGTCCCCGGCATCGTCGACGAGCGCTCCGGCACCGCCGTCTACGCCGCGAACCTCGGCTGGCGGGACGTCCCGATGCGGGCCCTGCTGTCCGAGCGGCTGGGCGGGGTACCGGTCGCGCTCGGCCATGACGTCCGCACCGGCGGCCTGGCCGAGGGCCGGATCGGCGCGGGCCGGGACGCCGACCGGTTCCTGTTCGTCCCCCTGGGCACCGGGATCGCGGGCGCCATCGGTATCGGCGGCCGGATCGAGGCCGGTGCGCACGGCAGCGCCGGAGAGATCGGCCACATCGTCGTACGGCCCGGCGGGCGCGAGTGCGGCTGCGGGCAGCGCGGCTGCCTGGAGACGCTGGCCTCGGCCGCCGCGGTCGGCCGTGACTGGGCAGCGGCCTGCGGCGATCCGCAGGCCAACGCGTCGGACGCGGCCAAGGCCGTGGCGTCCGGCGACGCGCGGGCGCAGACCGTGTGGCAGCGCGCCGTGGACGCCCTCGCCGACGGTCTGGTCACCGGCCTCACCCTGCTCGATCCGCAGACGCTGATCATCGGCGGCGGGCTCGCCGAGGCGGGCGACACGCTCTTCACACCTCTGCGGGAAGCGGTCCGCCGGCGCGTTACGTTCCAGCGGCTCCCCTCGATCGTTCCGGCGGCCCTCGGGGACGCCGCCGGGTGCCTGGGCGCAGGACTGCTCGCCCGGGATCTTCTCTCCACGGAGGTAACCGCCTGATGGCACAGCAACAGTCCGCGCAGCGGCCCTCGGACACCCCGCGCACCATCCTGGCCGGCGCCCGGATCGCCCGGCCGTCCGGCGTGGTCGAGCGCGGCCGGATCACCGTCGAGGGCGGTCGGATCGGCGATGTCCACAGCCGGGACCTCGATCTGGCCGAGGGGGTGTCCGGCAGTGTCGTGGATCTGACGGGCCACCTCATCGTCCCCGGCTTCGTCGATATGCATGTCCATGGCGGCGGTGGTGGCTCGTTCTCGTCCGCCGACCCCGAGGAGTGCCTGAGGGTCGTCGAGACCCACCGCCGGCACGGCACCACCTCGATGGTCGCCTCCACCGTCACCGGTGAGCTGCCCGACCTCGCCCGGCAGGCCGCGGTGCTCGCCGAACTGGTGCAGCAGGGCGAGCTGACCGGTATCCACTTCGAGGGCCCGTTCATCTCCCCGCACCGCTGCGGCGCCCACCAGCCGGAGCTGCTGCGCGACCCGGACCCGGCCGACGTCCGCAAGCTCCTCGACGCCGCGCGCGGCACCGCGTCGATGATGACCGTCGCCCCCGAACTGCCCGGCGGCCTGGCGTCCGTACGGCTGCTCGCCGACGCGGGGGTGATCGCCGCCGTCGGCCACACCGACTCCTCCTACGACGCCACCCGCGAGGCCATCGACGCGGGCGCCACCGTCGCCACCCACCTCTTCAACGCGATGCCCGCACTGGGCCACCGCGCGCCCGGCCCGATCGCCGCGCTCCTGGAGGACGAGCGGGTCACCGTCGAGCTCATCAACGACGGCACCCACCTGCACCCCGCGGTCCTGCAACTGGCGGTCCGTGAGGCGGGCGCCGAGCGGGTCGCGTTCATCACCGACGCGATGGGCGCGGCCGGTATGAACGACGGGATGTATCCGCTCGGCCCGATGCAGGTCGAGGTCAGGTACGGCGTCGCGCGCATCAGCGAAGGCCCCACGGCCGGTTCGATCGCCGGCTCCACCCTCACCCTGGACCGCGCCTTCAAACGCGCCGTCACCCTCGACGGCCTGACGGTCGACCAGGCCGTACAGGCACTTTCGGCCAACCCTGCCCGCCTTTTGGGCATCGCGGACCGGGCCGGTTCCCTGCAGACCGGCAAGGACGCCGACCTGGTGGTGCTGGACGCGTCATACGACGTCGTGGGCGTCATGCGCCGGGGCGAGTGGCTGGTGCGCCCGAAGGGCGCCTGAGGCTCCGCCCGCGCACCGGGACCGTGGACGGCCGCCCCTCCTACAGGCCGTGGGCCCCCAGGGCGGCGGAACCGGGTCTGGGCCAACCACCACCGACGATGGCATGATCGCTCGCGCACTTGTCCGCATGCCACCGCCGATCGCGGTTGCCCGACGCCCGGCCGCCCGGCCATGACTGCCCGGAGGGGCGACCATGATCCTTACGGTCACGCTGAACGCCGCCCTGGACATCACCTACCGCGTGCCCCGGCTCCACCCGCACACCACGAACCGGATCACGGAAGTGTCCGAACGCCCCGGCGGCAAGGGCCTGAACGTCGCCCGGGTGCTGGCCGCGCTCGGCCACCGTACGGTCGCCACCGGCTTCGCGGGCGGTGGCACCGGCGCGGCGCTGCGCGCACTGCTCGCGGAGACCGAGGTCGCCGACGCGCTGGTCCCGGTCGGCGGCGCCACCCGCCGCACGGTCGCCGTCGCCGACGCGGCCACCGGAGACACCACCCAGCTCAACGAACCGGGCCCGGTCGTCTCGCCCGCCGAGTGGGACACCTTCCTCGGCACCTACCGCGAACTGCTCGCCGAGGCACGGGCGGTGGCGCTCTGCGGCAGCCTCCCGCCGGGCGTCCCGGTCGACGTCTACGCCCGCCTCACCCGCGCCGCGCGCAGCGCCGGCGTCCCGGTCCTCCTCGACACCAGCGGCGAACCGCTGCGCCGCGGGCTGGCCGCCCGCCCCGATCTCGCCAAGCCCAACGCCGATGAACTCGCCGCGCTCACCGGCAGCACCGAACCGCTGCGCGCCGCCCGCGACGCCCGCCGCCGCGGCGCCCATGCGGTGGCCGCCTCACTGGGCCCGGACGGCATGCTCGCGGTGACCGCCGACGGCGCCTGGCAGGCCGCCCCACCGCGGCGGATCGCCGGCAACCCGACCGGCGCCGGCGATTCGGCCGTGGCCGGCCTGCTGTCGGGCCTGGTCGAGGAGTTGCCCTGGCCGGACCGCCTGACCCGCGCGGTGGCCCTGTCCGCGGCGACCGTACGGGCACCGGCAGCGGGCGAGTTCGACGCGGCTACCTATGAGGAGCTGCTGTCACGCGTGGTGGTGACGGATCATCCGGCGGTGGCCTGAGGGGGCGGCCGGGCCACTTTCGTGCGGATGCTCCAGCCGCCACGCCATCATCCCCAGACGGCGATGCTCTTGACCGGCCACGGGGTCTTGGCCGAGTAGTGGCCCTTGGTCAGGTCGAAGTGCTTGCCGTAGCACCCGCTGTCGCTGTAGAAGGTCACCCGGTGCCTGTTCTGGTTGGACACAGACCGCACATCGCCGTCGAATCCGTTGCACCCTGTCGGGGGGCTGATGATGGAGTACGCATGGCCCCCAAAGTTCGGCTTCGCCCAACCGCAGATGTTGCCCTTCGGGCACTTGGCAGCGGCGTCGGCTGTTCCCGCAGTGAGCGGCAGCGCGGCCAGCAATGCGGCACCGGTCAGCGCCATAGCGCGCATCTTCATATGTGATCTCCTCAGATCAGGTGGCTGTTACCACCCCATCCGAACTTGATCTTGTGGCCGGGGCAACCGATATCTCGGCCACGATCCCGGGAAATGATCGCTTTCGGACAACGCCGCCGGCCGCGTCCTACTTCTTGGCGCCCCGCTGCAGCCAGAGCTGGTCGAGGTTGGCATTGCACTGATTGCCCTGCGCGCACGAGAGCTCGATGACGTTGGTCCCCTTGTTCAGGGTGACCGGGGCCCACGTCGTCTGCCAGCCCTTCTCCCAGTCCCCCTTCGGGGAGTGGATGAAGTTCTTCATGCCGAGGGGCTGGCCGTTCGGCTTGCTGTTGACCGTAAGGGTCGCGTTGGCGTCTTCACCGGGGATGCCGTAGCGCACGTACAGCCGGTAGTCGCCCTCTTGCGGGGCCTCCAGGGTCCACTGCACCTTCGCGCCCACCTGGTTGAACCCGGCGACATACACGCCACTCGCCGAGCGGGCACCCTCGATTTCCTTGGCGGTCGTCGGGCCCCCCTCCAGGCGCAGGCTGCCCGCCTCCCCCTTCGGGAGTTCACCGGCCGACGGCTTGCTGGTCGGCGCATCGCTGGGCTTGACCGTGTCCCCGGCCGTCGGTCCCGGCTTGCCCGCGTTGTCGTCCTTGGAGCCCATTCCGTTGGTGAACATCGCGACGCCGATGCCTATGCAGACCACCGCGACCACGGCGACGGCGCCGATCAGCAGGCCGTTGCGGCCGCGGCGCGGCTCCTGGCCGCCGTTGCCCGGGGCCGGGGCGGAGCGCGTGCGGTCGCCGCCGGGCAGAGTTTCCGGCGCGGCGTAGTGGGCGTTCTGCTGCCCGTACGTCACCTGCTGCGGAGCCTGCTGGCCGTACTGGCGCTGGCCGACCGCGCGCACCTGGTTGTAGGACGTACGCGGGACCCCCGGCTGCCGCGGCGCCGCACCGTCGCCCGCCGAGCCCTGAGCGCCGCCCTCGCCGCCTTCCGCGCGGTAGAGGTAGGCGAACGGGTCGTCGTTCTCCGGCGTGTCCGCGCCGTTGTTGCCGGCCGTCATTCCGTGTCACTCCCAAGCGATCTGTGCGCGTCTGTACGCGTCTCTACGCGTCCGCAGGCTTCATTGCGCGAACTGTCTTTCGGGCCCCCGGCGGCGCCGCGCCGCATCGGCGCAGCCTACCCCGTCGCGGCCTGCGCACACCGTGCCCGGAGGGCCACAAGATCGCTACGGATCGGTGAACTGCTGGTGCGGGGCCCGGAGCGCGCCCGGTGTGAGATACGCGGCATCGCGCCCGCCCGGCCGTCGCGGCACCGGCCCGCCCGCCGCGGCGGGGCACCGGCCGTCGCGGCGGAGCACCGGCCGTCACCGCGGAGCACCGGCCGCTCAGCCCGCGGCCCGCCGGTTCGCCTTCGAGCGGGAGCGCTTTTCGACGTACATCCGCTGATCGGCCGACTCCAGCACTTCCTCGGCCGACATCCCGCAGCTCGCCCAGCCGATGCCGAAGCTGGCGCCCACCCGGACCGCGCGGCCCTCCACCCGGATCGGCGGGATGATCGCGTTCCGCAGCCGGACCGCCAGGTCCTGGGCGTCGGCGGTGCCGAGCCCGTCGGCGAGCACCACGAACTCGTCGCCGCCGAGCCGGGCGACCGTGTCGCCGTCCCGGACCCCGCTGGTCAGCCGGCGGGCGACCTCTATCAGCACCGCATCGCCGGTGTTGTGCCCGAAGCGGTCGTTGATCGACTTGAAGCCGTCGAGGTCGCAGAAGAGGACCGCGAGCCCCTTGGAGCCGTCGTCGGCCGGCCCGTCCGCGGGGGCGACGAGATGGACATGGTGGTCGAACGGGGGCGGGGGCCCGCCCTCGAAGCCGTCGAGCCCGTCGAAGGGCTCCTTCGCGTCCGGCCGGAAGCCATGCGGATCGCGGGGATCGACGCTGAGGGTGCCCGAGGAGGCGTAGGCGTCCGCCATCGAGCCGGGCGGGCGGGAGCACAGCCGGGCGCCGAGCCGGGCCCGCAGCTCGGCGCTGTTGGGCAGCCCGGTCAGCGAATCGTGGCTGGCGCGGTGGGCGAGCTGCAGCTCGTGCCGCTTGCGCTCCTCGATGTCCTCGACGTGGGTGAGCAGGAAGCGGGGGCCGTCGGTGGTGTCGGCGACGACGGAGTTGCGCAGCGAGACCCACACATAGGTGCCGTCCCGGCGGGCCAGCCGCAGCTCGGCGCGGCCGCCCTCGGCGGAGGTCCGCAGCAGGGTGCCGATGTCCTCGGGGTGGACGAGGTCGGAGAAGGAGTAGCGGCGCATCCCGGAGGCCGGGCGGCCCAGCAGCCGGCACAGCGCATCGTTGGTGCGGAGCAGCCGTCCGTGCTGGTCACCGCCCATCTCGGCCACGGCCATCCCGCTCGGCGCGTACTCGAACGCCTGCCGGAAGCTCTCCTCGCTGGCGCGCAGCGCCTGCTGCTCGCGCTCCAGCCGGACCAGTGCGCGCTGCATGTTGGCCCGCAGCCGGGCGTTGCTGATCGCGATGGCGGACTGGAAGGCGTACATCTGCAGGGCTTCCTGGCCCCAGGGCCCGGGCCGCCGGCCGTTGCGCGGCCGGTCGACGGAGATCACGCCGAGCAGCTCGCCGCCGCCGTTCGCCGCGGTGTACATGGGCGCGAAGAGGCGGTCCATGGGGTGCCACTCGTCGGGGAACCGGGGCGCGGGTCCGGCCGTGTGCCACTGGGGTACGTCGTCGTCATCGAGCACCCAGCCCTCGGTGTGCGAGATGAAGCACAGGTCGCCCCAGCGCTCGCCCATGGACAGCCGGCGCTCCCAGGAGGCGCGGGAGCCGACGCGTCCGGCCATGAGCGCCTCGGCGCCCGCACTGCCGGCGACCGCGGCGACGACGAGATCGCCGTCGGGACGGACGAGATTGACCGCGGCCAGCTCGTAGCCGAGCCCGGTGATCACGCCGTCGGCGACGGTCTGCAAGGTGTCCGCGAGGCTACGTGCGGTATTCAGCTCGGCGACCACTTGGTGCAGCTGCCGCAGGGTCGCAAGACGGACGTATGGCTCCGACTCGGTCTCCATCGCTCGCTCTCCCTGAGACCTCGACAGCAAACTCCACGATTTCTTGTCGTCCGATTCCACGCTCACTGAATCACAGTGAGCTGTTCACTCGGTACACAGGGTCAACAATTAGCGCCTGCTGTGACTCAAGTCACAAACAATGAAGGACGGTTGGCGATCTTCCATAAAACCGCCACGGGAGCGCGCCTTCACTCTTTCTACACTTACTGAACGCAAATTCCGAGCCTTTCGGTCCTCCGCCGTCAGACCTAGGACGCGCGTGGTCCCCGGGTCCGATGCGCATCACGGCCGGCCGAAGTTAGCGTTTATGGCGTGTTCACGAAGACTCCTGCCGATGCGGCGGCCTCCGGGCCCGTCGCCCACCCCGTACCCGCCGTCGCCCTCGCTTCCGTGCCGGGCGACGCGCCGATCCCGCATGCTGTTGGGGTGAGTGACGACGAGTTCCGTGCCGCCCTGTCCCGCCTGGCCGCCGGCGTGGTGCTGATCACCGCCCACGACCCGGACAGCGGGCCGCACGGCGAGGACGTCGGGATGACCGCCACGGCCTTCCTGTCGGTGTCGCTCGACCCGCCGCTGGTGATGGTGAGCGTTCGCAACGACTCACGGATGGACGATCTGCTGGAGCTGCAGCCCGACTGGGCCGTGTCGGTACTGTCGGGACACCAGCGGCAGATCGCCGGACGATTCGCCATGAAGGGCCGCATCAGCGACCGGCTGCTCTTCGAGGACATTCCGTTCGTACGGGGCGAAGCGTCCGGTGCTCCCCTCATCGGGGGTGCGCTGGCGACCCTGGAGTGCCGTACCGAGCAGCGGGTCGTGGCCGGCGACCACACGCTGGTCATCGCACGCGTCCTGGCCACGTCGATCCCGAACGAGGACGACGGGCCGCTGACGTACTTCCGGGGGAAGTACCACCAGTTGGGGTGAGGCCGGGGGCGGCGGTGGCGGTCAGCCCCAGTCGCGGCCCGAGCGGCCGCGCTTGGTGTCGCCACGCTGCTTCTTCTCGCGCAGCCGCCGCTCGTTGATGCCCCGTGGAATCCGTGACTTACGGCGCGGCTTGGGCGGCGGGGCGGTGGCCTCGGCGAGCAGCGCGGCCAGCCGGACGGCGGCGGTCTCGCGGTTGCGCCACTGCGAGCGGTGCTCGGAGGCCCGTACGGACAGCACGCCGTCGATCAATCGGCCCGCCAGCCGCTCCAGGGCGCGCTCCTTCCACACCGGCGGCAGCGCCTGCGTCTTGTCGAGGTCGAAGCGCAGCTCGACCTGGCTGTCGCTGGTATTGACGTGTTGGCCGCCCGGACCTGAGGAGCGCGAGAAACGCCAGACGAGCTCGGCCTCTGGAAGGACGACCGAACCGCGGATGACATAAGGCCCGGACATGGGTCCTATGATCCCGCGCCGCGCACGGCCCCGTCACCCGCTTTTCGGGGTCCGCGCAGAGCGTTCACATCAGAATTCGGCAAAGAGAGTAAAGACTGCAGGAACCTGAAGGTCCCCTCATGGCGTTGTGGTGGGTGACGGTAGCTTCGTGCGCAGTACGGAGCCCGACGCTTCGACGAGTCGACAAGGAAAGGGACATCCCATGGCTGTAAGCCTGTCCAAGGGCGGCAACGTCTCCCTCACCAAGGAGGCACCGGGCCTGACCGCCGTCACGGTCGGCCTCGGCTGGGACGTCCGCACGACCACCGGCACGGACTTCGACCTCGACGCGAGCGCGATCGCGGTCAACCCGAGCGGCAAGGTCTTCTCCGACCAGCACTTCGTCTTCTTCAACAACAAGGCGACGCCGGACCAGTCGATCGTGCACACGGGTGACAACGTCACCGGCCAGGGCGAGGGCGACGACGAGCAGATCAACGTCAACCTCGCGGCGCTGCCGGCCGACATCGACAAGATCGTCTTCCCGGTCTCGATCTACGACGCCGAGAACCGCAGCCAGAACTTCGGCCAGGTGCGGAACGCCTTCATCCGCATCCTCAACCAGGCCGGCGGCACCGAGATCGCCCGCTACGACCTCAGCGAGGACGCCGCCACCGAGACCGCCATGGTCTTCGGTGAGCTGTACCGCAACGGCGCGGAGTGGAAGTTCCGCGCCGTTGGCCAGGGTTACGCGTCGGGCCTCGTCGGCATCGCGCAGGACTTCGGCGTCAACGTCTGAGCCAGATCTGCATCCTGGCGCAGCCAGCGCAACGGAGGGCCGGTTCCCCATGGGGGCCGGCCCTCGGCGCGTTTGGGGTCTTGGTGCGTGGGGGCCTCGTGAGGGCGGAGGGCGCACGGCGGTAGCCGCACGGCAGCCGGTGGGCGCCGCGCGGCCTCGTTCAGGCCGCCTCGCTCAGGCGGCCGCGCCCGCGGGCGCTTCGGGTGGGGTGGCCAGTGCCGCCACCTCGTCCAGCGACAGCCCGAGCGCCCCGGCCAGCGCGGCGATCGTGAAGAACGCCGGTGTCGGCGCCCGGCCGGTCTCGATCTTCCGCAGCGTCTCGGCGGACAGCCCTGCCGTCGCCGCGACCTCGACCATGCTCCGCTCGCCGCGCGCCGTCCGCAGCAGCGCGCCGAGCCGCTCACCGCGTTCACGTTCCCGAGGGGTCAGAGGGGTTCGCACCATGCTCGTGATACTAATACCGGTAAAGAAATACCGGTAAATAAATACCGCCCGCCGTCGCCGGGGCGCGACGCGGGCGGCTGTGAGCAGGAGGTCGGGAACATGGTGGAGATCAAGACGGATGCGGGACTGGACGCGATGCGGGTGGCCGGCCGGGTCGTCGCCGACGCGCTGGAGGCGGCGCGGGCGGCGGCCGAACCGGGTGTCCGGCTGCGGGACCTGGACGAGGTCGCCCGTACGGTTCTGCGCGAGGCCGGTGCCGACTCACCGTTCCTCGGCTACCGCCCGTCCTTCGCCCCCACCCCGTTCCCCGCCGTCCTCTGTGTCTCCGTCAACGACGCGATCGTGCACGGCATCCCGGACGGGACGCGGCTGCGCGACGGCGACCTGGTGAGCGTCGACTGCGGCGCCCTGGTGGACGGCTGGGCCGGCGACGCGGCCCTCAGCTTCACGGTCGGCACCGCCCGACCCGAGGACCAGCGGCTCATGGACACCACCCGGCGGGCGCTGGAGGCGGGCATCGCGGCGGCCGTGGTCGGCGCCCGGATCGGCGATATCTCCCATGCGATCGGCAGCGTCGGGCGCGCCGCCGGCTACGGCATCCCCGAAGACTTCGGCGGACACGGCATCGGCCGGCAGATGCACGAGGACCCGGCGGTCCCCAACGAGGGCCGCCCGCGCCGCGGCATGATCCTCCGCCACGGCCTGGTCCTCGCCATCGAGCCGATGTTCCTGGCCGGCGGCAAGAACGACTACTACGCGGCCGGCGACGGCTGGACCCTGCGTACCGCGGACACCTCCCGCGCCGCCCACTTCGAACACACAGTGGCGGTGACGGCTGAGGGGCCGCGGGTGCTGACCAGCGCGTAGGGCCTGGGGGCGGGCGGCGTCGGGGCTGCGGGGCGCCGGTCTGCGCGAACGGCTCGGTGAGGGCACCATGGAAGCGGCGCCGACTAGGGGCACCGTCCCGTCGGCCGTCCTCCTGGAGCGCAGCCCATGAGCCCATACGCCGCCGAACCCGCACACGCTCCTGTAGGCGTGCTGCTCTGCGACGACCATGCCGTCGTACGCGCGGGGCTGCTCGCCCTGCTCAGCGGCGCCCCCGGCATCGAGGTCATCGGCGAGGCCACGAGCGGCGAGGAGGCCGTGGCCCTGGCCGCCGCACTCCGGCCCGACGTCGTCCTGATGGACCTCCAGCTCGGCTCCGGTATCGACGGTGTCGAGGCCACCCGGCGCATCGCCCGCCCCGATGCCCCCGGCTCCCCCCATGTCCTCGTGCTGACCGACTACGACACCGACGCCGACATCGCCCGCGCCCTCGACGCCGGCGCCGCGGGACATCTCCTCAAGGCCGAGCGGCCGGAGGAACTGTTCGCCGCGATCCGGGCCGCGGCCGAGGGCCACAGCACGCCGGCCGCGCCGGTCGCCCATCGCGTCCTGGCCCAGATGCGCAGCCCGCTCCCCACCCTCACCGACCGGGAGCTCGACATCCTTCGCCGGCTCGCCCGCGGGCTGAGCATCCGCGAGATCGCCCGTGCGCTCGCCACCAGCGAGGCCACGGTCAAAACGCAGCTGGGCCTGCTCTACGAAAAGCTCGGTGTGAACTCCCGGACCGCCGCGGTCTCCGTCGCCAGGGAGCAGCGGCTGGTGCCCTGACCGGACGGCCCCGGAAGTACCGGACGCACCGGACGGCGGCTTCGCACCGCGTGACACCATCTAGGTGTGATCGACGTCGGCTACTCCCTCTCCCGCCGTTTCCCGGATCCGCCACAGACGGACTACCGGACCGCGGACGTGCGCACGCTGCGCCATGACCTCTTCTGCGGCGACGTCTATCTCGCCGACACGAAGACGGACCGCGAGCTCTCCACGGCCTGGGGCTGGGTGCCGGTCCTCGACTTCGCCTGGGCGCTGTGCGACATCGTCGAGCAGCTCGACACCGACCCCCGGGGCAACCGCTCCGCCCGTCCGGTCCACGCCGAGCTGGACTTCACCGAGTCCGCCGACCGGATCTTCTTCGAGCGCCGCTTCGGGTGGGTGGACGTCGACGCCGACTGGATGCCCGCCGACGAGGCCCCGCTCACCTTCAACCACTCCGCGCTGCGCCGCGAGGCCCGCGACTTTCTGCACGACCTGATCGCCGACCTCACCGATATGCACGACGGCCTCGGCGACAACCCCGCCATCTGGGACCTCCAGGCCCGCTTCCCCCGCGTCTGACCGCTGGGCAGACCCCCGCGCCCCGGAACGGGCTCCACGCCGCCCCCCCACACGCCGACCCGCCTCCACGCCGCATCCCCGGCCCCAAGCCCACCCCACCCCCATCCGGACTCGCCGCCCGAGCCGCCCCCTCACTCCACCCGTACTCCAATCTGTGCCGCGAACGCCGGGGCCAGATCCAGGAGTTGGGCAGCGCTGATCACCGCGCCAGAGAGCCGGTCGACCCCCCGGGCGATGTCCAGCGCGTCGGCGCCCCGCAGATCGACGTCCTTCATCCGCGCCTCGGAGAAATCCACCCGCGTCAGGGTGCAGCCGTCGAACGTCACCCGCTCCAGCTGCGCCCCCGCGAAGTCCGCCTCGACCAGCACACACCCTTCGAAGGCGACATCCCGCAGCTTGGCCTGCCGCAGATTCGGGAAGTCGATCTTCCCGCCACGCACCACGACCCGCTCCAGCACCGCCCCGTGCAGCTGCGTCCCGCCCAGCCGGGCGTCCGACACCTCCACATCGCGCAGTGACGCCTGGGACAGATCCGTGCCGACCCCGCGGACACCGCTCAGCACGCTGTCGATGATCCGCGCCCGGCCGAGCACGGTCTCGTCCAGCGCGCACCGCCGCACCGCGCAGTCCATGAAGCGTGCGCCGCGCGCCGACTGCCCGGCCCAGTCGGCATCCGCGAACTCCAGCCCGTCGTAGTCCCCTTCGGTCTCCAGCTCGCCGCCGTCGTACGCCGTCAGCTCCGGAAGGCGCACCTCCGGCCGCCGCACCGCCCGCACCGTCTCCTTGCCGCGCCCTGCCACGCGATCACCGCCTTCCGAGCCGTCCGTGCCCCACCGCGCCTGCACACCCCATCGTGAACCACACCACTGACAATGGGCGCTGACCTGCGGAAACACGCGGAAACACCCGGACTCCGGTCGTTCGGCAGCTCGCGGCGCACCCCGTCCCGATGCCTGCCGGGCACGTACCCGCTCACGGCGCACCCCGCGCCGGTCCCGGCCGGGCACGTACCCGCTTCCGTCGCAGGAGGCCGCCCCGGTGCGCCGCGTCGCACGAACGACCTTGACCTCAACTGAACTTGAGGTAACAGAGTGGCACGCGGTTGCCCCATCCACCGAGGCCCCACTCCCCGAGGAGACACCGCCATGCACGCGATCCGGCTGCACACCTTCGGCCCCGCGGAGAACCTCCGCCACGAGACGGTCGAGGACCCGCGCCCGGGGCCCGGAGAGGTCCGTGTTGCGGTGGCGGCGGCCGGCGTCCACCTCCTGGACACCGCCCTGCGCGAGGGCCGAACGGGCGGGCCGGCGCCGCTCCCCGAGCTGCCGACCGTGCCCGGACGGGAAGTCGCCGGCACGGTCGAGGCGCTCGGTGAGGGCACCGACCCCGACTGGCTCGGCCGGCGCGTCGTCGCCCACCTCGGCATGGTCCCCGGCGGCTACGCCGAACGCGCCGTCGTCGCCGCCGACCGGCTGCACGCGATCCCCGAGAACCTGGACGCGGGCCAGGCCGTCGCCATGATCGGCACCGGCCGCACCACCATGGGCATCCTGCTCTTCGCCGGCCTCACCGGCGACGACATCGCGCTCGTCCCCGCGGCCGCCGGCGGCATCGGCTCCCTGCTCGTCCAGCACGCCAAGAACACCGGCGCCACGGTCATCGGCCTGGCCGGCGGCGCCGCCAAGGTGGCACGCGTCCGTGAACTGGGCGCCGACCTCGCCGTCGACTACACCCGCGACGGCTGGCCGTCCCTGGTCAGGGCGTTCCTCGACGGCCTGGGCGCGCCCGGCGCCACCCTCGTATTCGACTCGGTCGGCGGTGCCCCCGGACGCGCGGCGGTGGATCTGCTCGCCAAAGGGGGCCGTCATCTGGTCTTCGGGTGGTCCTCCGGAGGTCTCCTCACCGGCGGTCCGCTGGAGTTCGCGGAGGTCGAGCTGACGGCGCGCGGGATCACGTCGGAGCAGGTCCTCGGCCCGCCGATGCTGGTCAGGGCCGGTGGCGACAACCCGCTCCGCACCCTGGAGACCGCGGCCCTGGCGGAGGCCGCGGCGGGCCGGCTGGTACCGGCGGTCCAGCGCTTCCCCCTGGCCGAGGCCGCGGCCGCCCACCGGGCGCTGGAGTCCCGCGCCACGATGGGCAAGGTCGTCCTGGTGCCGTAGGGCGCAACTCCGCGGCGGCTGGGCGGGGTTGAACGCCGTACGGGGCGGGATTGGACGCCGTACGGGGCGGGGTTGGACGCCATACGGGGCGAGGTCAGGCAGGCCGGCCGGGCGAGGCCCGGGACGGACCGCCCGCCCCTACAGCACCACCCCCACAGCGCTCCCCCCAACGCCCCCTACCGCACCACCGCCATCTCCCGCGCCGTCTGGTTCAGCCGTCGGCCGCCGGACTCCGTGCAGGTCACGATGTCCTCGATCCGCACCCCGAACCGGCCCGGCAGATAGATCCCCGGCTCGATCGAGAAGCACATCCCGGGCACCAACGGCAGATGCTCGCCCTCGACCAGATACGGCGGCTCATGGGTGGTCACCCCGATGCCGTGCCCGGTCCGGTGGATGAAGTACTCGCCGTACCCCGCGGCCTTGATCACCTTCCTGGCCACCCGGTCGACGTCCTGGCACGCGATGCCCGGCCGCACCGCCTCGAACGCCGCCTGCTGCGCCTGCCGCACGATGTCGTGCACCTTGCGCTCCTCGGCGCCCGGTTCCCCGACGTGCACGGTCCGCGTCGTGTCCGACCCGTAGCCGTTCTTGAGGCCACCGAAGTCGAGCACGACCATGTCCCCGTCCTCGATGACCCGCTCGCCGGCCTCGTGGTGCGGGTTGGCGCCGTTGGGGCCCGACCCCACGATCGTGAAGTCCACCTGGCTGTGCCCGTGCTCGGTCAGCAGCCGCACCAGATCGGCCGCCACCTCGGACTCCCGCCGCCCGCCGAAGCGGACGGTCAGGATGTCCTCGTACGTCGCGTCGGCGGCGGCCCCGGCCGCGGCCAGCAGCTCCACCTCATGGGCGTCCTTGACGGCGCGCAGCATCGGCAGCACCTCGGTCAGCGCGGCGTATCCGCTCCCCGGCACCGACCGCTGGAGCCCCAGCAGATGCATCGCCCAGGTCGAGTCGGACATCCCGTAACGCCCCTGTGGGTCCATCCACTTGGCGACCTCGGCATACGGGTCCGAACCGTCGGTCCACCCCGACACCTCCATCGCCCAGGCCCCCGGGGAGTACTCCGCATCCGGGTACTCCAGTACGGGCACCAGCAGCCGCGAGCGCCGCCCCGGCTCGATCACCAGGGCGGTCAGCCGCTCGGTGACCGCGGTCGGCCGGTAGCCGCACAGCCACGTCAGATCCGGACCCGGCGTCACGATCAGCCCGGCCAGTCCGGCATCGGCGGCGGCCCGGCCGGCCCGCGCCATCCGCCGCTCGTAGTCCACCTGTGTCATCGAAGTCACCATGGCGGTGAACTTACGCCGGTCCGGCCCCACCGGCCCGCCGAATTCCCTCCCCGACGGGCCTCTTCACTCCTCCAGTTCACGCCGCCCGTTCACGCCGCCCGTTCTTCCGTTCATGCCTCCCGTTCTTCCCGCCGGGCCGCTCCTCCGGTTCGCCCGCGCGTCCCCGCGGGCGAACCGGGTCCCCTGAGCGCGGCCCCCGCGCCCGTATCGAGCCACGTCCGCGCCCGTATCGCGCCACGCCGAAGCGGCGTACTAACCGGCCTTCACCGGGCCGGCCGTGCCGATGTGGCCGCGGTACTCGCGCAGGGCGCGGGCGCTGTTCCAGCCGAGCGCGCCCACCACACGGCCGTGGAGACGGTAGAGCGCGACAAAGCGGCGGGCCCGTGGATCGCCGTCCACGCACTCCACCTGGGCGTCGGCGGGGCAGCGGCCATGGAACTGGATCTTGGCGTCGTACTGATCGGTCCAGCCGAACGGGACCGGCGTGTAGGGCACGGCGTCCCCGGGGCCGGCGAGAAGGTTCCTGACGGCGGCGCGGGACTGCTCGGTGGCGTTCATGCGCTGTTCGAGGCGGACGCGGCCGCCGGTGGCCGGATCCGGCCAGTTGGCCACGTCTCCTGCCGCGTACACCCCGGGCGCCGCCCGGCAGTGGCTGTCGCAGCGCACCCCGTCCCCCAGAGGGAGGCCGGAGCCGGCCAGCCAGTCCACGGCCGGCACCGAGCCGATCGCGACCACGACCACGTCGGCGGGCAGCCGGGTGCCGTCGTCGAGCAGTACGGCGGTGACCCGGCCGCGCGCGCCGGTCACGTCGGTGACGCCGCGCCCCAGGTGGAGCCGGACCCCGTGGTCCCGGTGCAGGTCCGCCACCAGCCCGCCCACCCAGGTGCCGGCCTGCCGGGCCAGCGGGGTGGGCTCGGTGTCGACGAGCGTGACGTCGAGGCCGAGGCCCCGTGCGGTGGCGGCGATCTCGCTGCCGAGGAAGCCGGCGCCGATCACCACGACCCGGGGCCCGGCCCCCAACTGCGCCCGCAGCGTCAGGGCATCGTCGAGCGTGCGCAGCACATGCACCCCGGCCAGGTCATGGCCGAAGGGAAGCCGGCGGGGCCGCAGCCCGGTGGCGAGGAGCAGCCCGTCGTAGCGCAGCCGGTCCCCGTCGGCCAGGGTGACGGTGCGCGCCGCCGGGTCCAGCCCGGTCGCCCGGCAGCCCAGCCGGAGGTCCAGCTTGAGGCGCTGGAGGTCCGCCTCCTGGCGCAGCACGGTCCGTTCCGGTTCCCAGCCGCCGGCCAGCACCTGTTTGGACAGCGGCGGCCGGTCGTAGGGGGCCCACAGTTCGTCGCCGACCAGGGTCAGCGACCCGGTGAAGCCCTCGCGCCGGAGGGCGTCGGCCGCGGTGAGCCCCGCGGCCGACGCGCCCACCAGGACGATCCGGTCCATGGCAGGCACTACGGCAGCACCTCGATGGCCAGCGCGGGGCAGCGGGCGGCGGCTTCCTCGACCGGGGCACGCTGGTCGTCCGGCGGGACGGCGTCGAGCAGCACCACGATGCCGTCCTCGTCGCGCTGGTCGAACACCTCGGCGGCGGACAGTACGCACTGCCCGGCGCCGACACACTTGTCCTCGTCAATGATGATCTTCATCGGGGGTTCCCCTTCTCCGGTGAGCTTCGGTGACGTCCGGCAGCCGGCCGGCTACCAGGTCACGGGCAGCTCGTGGACGCCGTAGATGAGCATGTCGTCGCGCATCGGCACCTGGTCCGCCGGTACCGCCAGCCGCAAGGACGGGAACCGGTCGAGCAGGGCGGACAGGGCGGCCTTCATCTCCACCCGGGCCAGCTGCTGCCCGATGCACTGATGGACGCCGTGCCCGAACGCCAGGTGCGGACTGTAGGGCCGGCGTACGTCCAGCACGTCGGGGTCGCCGGAGAACTGCGTCGCGTCCCGGTTCCCCGAGGCCAGGGAGGCGAGCACCGTGGCGCCGGCCTCGATGCGATGGCCGTCCATCTCCACGTCCTCCAACGCCACCCGGCGCAGCCCGTACTGAATGATCGTCAGGTAGCGCAGCAGTTCCTCGACGGCGCCGTCCATGAGGGCGGGGTCGGCGCGCAGTGCCGCCAGCTGCTCGGGGTTGCCCAGCAGGCACATGGTCCCGAGCGCGATCATGTTCGCGGTGGTCTCGTGCCCGGCGAGCAGCAGCAACGAGCCGACACCGGCCAGCTCTTCGTCGGTGAGCCGTTCGGACTGCACCAGACCGCTGAGGATGTCGTCGGTGGGGTGGGCGCGCTTGGCGACGGCCAGTTGGTGGATGTACTGGTTCATCGCCATGTGGGCCTGCTGGACTTCCTCGTGGCTCGCATCGAGCCGGAGCTGCATGGAGGAGTTCTCCTGGAATTCCTCCCGGTCCGCGTACGGCACCCCCAGCAGCTCACAGATCACCAGTGAGGGAATGGGCAGGGCGAAGGCCTGGAGGAGGTCGACCGGCCCCTCCGCCGCGGCCATCGCGTCCAGCTGCTCGGCGACGATCTTCTCCACCGCCGGAGCCAGCTTCTGCATCCGGCGCACCGTGAACTGGCCGGTGAGCAGCCGCCGGAACCGGGTGTGCTCCGGGGGGTCCATCATGATGAACATGCCCGGCGGGGGCGGCGGCAGCGGTGCGTCGGCCGGCGTGGGGTCACCGGGCCGCACCCGGCGGCGGTTGGCGCCGAACCGCGGGTCGGCGAGCACCGCCCGCACGTCCGCGTACCGGGAGACCACCCAGCCCTTCGCACCGTCCGGGAAGGTCACCGGGGCGATCGGGGCCTCCTCCCGCAGCGTCCGGTATCCCTCCGGCGGACTGAAGGGGCAGGTCCGTCCCGTGGGCTGGGTCCTGGTGGTGGGCTGTGTACCGGTCATCGAGCAGTCCTTTCCAAGGGGTGTGATAGATCGGCGCTCGTGCCAACGGGGGCCTCGCAGCGGTGCGTACCGACGGAACGCCGGTAGACGCGCCACCCCAGAAGTGCGCCGAGCGCGAAGACGACAGGCCCGAAGACATCGACCGAGCCGAGGGCGACGGCCTGGCCGGACAGGAACAACGGGAGCTGGACCGACAGCATCAGGAGGTTGCCGGTGTAGAGGACCAGGCTGCCTTTGACGAAGGCCCGGCGGCGCACCGTACAGCGGCGCCACCTGGTCCGCTCCCCGGTGACCAGCCCCACCATCACGCCCAGCGGCGGCCGGCCGAGCACCAGCAGCACGGGCGTCACCACGGCCATCACTCCGTGCACCACGAGGTGCGGAAGGAAGAAGTTGGTGGCCTCCCCGGTGCGTGCGGCCAACACGCCCTGGACGCAGACCAGGACAAGCACACCGAGCGCCTGCCGCACGGGCTGCTTGCGCACCAGCCGGTGGAGGAAGACCCCGGCGCCGGCGGTGAGGGCGAGCGTCAGCGCGACGCCGAGCCTGTGGGTGAGGGCGAAGGTCACGGTGAATCCGAAGACGGGCGTCACGTCGATCACGGTGCTGCGCAGCCGGTTCCGGACGGCGGTACGGACCGCGTCCGCACCGCCGGCTTCCTGGTGTGCGGCAGGGTCCACGGGGTCTCCAGACGTCTCGACGGACGGCGGTCGGTCCGGTGTCGTGGCTCCAGACAAACGGGCCCCGTTGACCGGCCCCGGTCGGCAACCTGACCATTGCCTGACAGCCGGGGCCCGCGTACGCCTGCGCCGCTCATGCCGCCGGGGGAACCGGCGGCCGGGGCGGCACGTTGTCGTCGCAGACTCCATGACGCGATTGGTGCCTGCCATGCTTTCCGCCTCGCCGACGAGTGGCGCGCCGCTGCCCCGAGGAAGCGGGCAGCGGCTGCTCGTCGTGGATGACGACCCGCGGATGGCGGAACTGCTGGAGACCACACTGAGCCTGGCGGGGTACGAGGTCGCGACCGCCGGCTGCGGCGGCGAGGCCCTGCGCGCCTATGCGGACGAGCCCCCCGATCTGCTGGTGCTGGACGTCCTGCTGCCCGACCTGGACGGGTTCACCATCTGCCGGAGGCTGGTGGAGAGCGGGGCGCGGCTGCCGGTGCTGTTCCTGACCGCGCGGGACTCCGTCGAGGACCGGGTGACGGGCTTCGCGATGGGCGCGGACGACTACCTCACCAAGCCCTTCAGCCTTCCCGAACTGCTGGCCAGGGTGCACGCCTTGCTGCGGCGGGCCGGCCGGTCAGCGGAGCCCGGCCCGCTGCTGTGCTTCGCCGATCTGACCGTGGACGAGCGCAGCCGGCGGGTCCGTCGCGGGGACCGGCTGATCGCCCTGTCGCCGACCGAGTACAAGCTGCTGCGCTACTTGCTGATCAACGCCGACCAGGTGATGTCGAAGGAACAGATCATGGACCACGTGTGGCAGCACCACTTCGGCGACGGCGTCGTCGAGAAGCTGGTGTCCCGGCTCCGGGCGAAGGTGGACGTCCATGCGCCCGCCCTGATCCACACGATGCGCGGCTTCGGCTACAGCCTGCGGCTCCCCGAAGGCGGGTGAGATGGCCGGCGCCTGGCGCGGCTCCCTGCGGGCACGCCTGATGGTGGGGGTCGTCCTGCTGGCAGCCGTGGGCATGGTGGCCGTGAACGCGGTGTCGCTGGTCGGACTGCGGCTCAACCTCGTCGACGTCGCCGACACCACCCTCGCCAAGACCCGCCAGACCCTTCAGCACCGGGTGCACAGCCGGCGCGCCCCGATCGACGAGGACAACCTCAACTCCCTGATTCCCGACGGCGCCTACATCGCGCTGGTCGACGACCGGGGCCGGGTGGTCGCGCAGACCCCGGCACGGGACCTCGACGGGCGGCCCCGCGCCCGCCCGGACCTGCCCGCCCCTCTCCCCGACGGCTTCGCCGACCACATCGTCACCCTCTCCGCCCAGGGCATGCCCGTCCCCCGCTACCGCACCCTTGCCTTCTCCCTCGGCCACTCCGCCACGGTCCGGCCCACCCCCGGCGCACCGCCCCAGCCGTTCAGCAGGGTGGTGGTCGCCAAGAGCCTCCAGCCGGCCGAAGACGTCGTGTACTGGCTGATCGGCGCCGACGCCGCCGCCACACTGGCCGTGCTCGGGGGCATCGTGCTGCTCAGCCGCGGGGTACTGGGCGTGGGCCTGCGGCCGTTGCGGAACATGGCCGCCACCGCGACCGCGATCGCCGACGGCGACATCGACCAGCGCATCGAGGTCGCCCGGCCGCACTCCGAGGTGGGAGAGGTCGGCACCGCCCTCAACCGGGCCTTCGACGAACGGCAGCGGTCCGAGGAGCAGCTCCGGCAGTTCGTGGCCAACGCCTCCCATGAGCTGCGCACTCCGCTGACCACCATCAGGGGCTGGGCCCAGCTCCATCTCCACGGCCTGGCCCAGGACCCCGCACTCATCGAGCGCGCGATGCTGCGCATCGAGGGCGAGGCCACCCGGATGCACTCCATGGTCGAAGAGCTGCTGCTGCTCGCCCGGCTCGACCAGGGCCGCCCGATCGCGCACGCACCGGTGAATCTCGGCGCGCTCGCCGACGACGCCGTCACCGACGCCCGGGTCGTCGCCCCCGGCAGACCGATCACCGTCGAGGTGCCGGACGAGGTGTTCACCTGCGGCGACGAGGACCGCCTGCGCCAAGTACTCCAGAACCTCCTGAGCAACGCACTGCGCCACACCCCGCCGGACACCCCGGTAACCGTCACCGCCCGCTCGCTGCCCGACGGCACAACCGAGCTGACCGTCACCGACCAAGGCCCCGGCATACCCCCCGCAACGGCCGAGCGGATCTTCGAGCGCTTCTACCGCGGCGACGAGTCCCGCAACCCCACCAGCGGCGGCACCGGCCTAGGCCTCAGCATCGTCAAGTCCATAGCCGAAGCCCACCACGGCACCGCCACCGTCCACACCACCCTTGGCAAGGGCAGCACCTTCACCGTCGCGCTGCCCTCTGCACGCTGAACAACGGGCCGGGCGGCCTTCGTTGCCCCGCCCTCCAACCTTCAAATCGATTACAGCACCGGCCGTCCCAGACCGGGCTGGTCCTAACTGGCGGCTGAGCGGTGGCCTCGATGCACCGGCTGTCTACGGGGCAGCCGACTCCCCCGCACCCTTGCGGCCTGTAACCATCTGTCCGGGCACCGCCGGGTCATGACATGATGATCTTTTACCTCTTGGGAGGGGTAATGAAGGGGGGATCTGGTGGCTTCTCTGCGGATGCCGCCTCCATCAACGGCAGCTCCAACCTGCTCAACGAGCTTGCCGGGCTGCTGAACGCGGGGCGCATGGACGGGGAAAACGCGACTCAGTGCCGCGTCCCGCGCGCGCATCCAGATGTGGCGCAAGCCGTGGAGGAGTTCGCGCGCTACACACAGGACCAGTACGCAGACATGGTCACTCTGCTATCTGCACTGTCCACCAAGTTGCACGCCACTGGGAACGCCCTCGTGCATGCCGACGCGGACGCTCAGCGAGGCATGGACGAGATCCTCAGCAAGGGCCGCTACGTAGCCCCCGAGGACCGGTGAGTGCCGTGGCCTACCGATCCGACGTGGACTTTCTGGAGCTGTGCAACCCTCCGCTCATCGAGCAGACAGGCGACGAGTACCGGAGGCTGCACACCCTGCTCGACTCGAGCGAGGACGACTTCCGCAAGGCCGGCCGTATCGACTGGCAGGGCGAGGGACGCGAGCAGTACACCGCTCGTCTCAAGGAAGCCACGGCTCTGGGCGAGCACCTCTCCGCAGCCTTCCGGCGAGCTCGCAATGCGCTCTACGCCTATGCGAAGGCAGTGGCCCGTGCCAAGCACCACTTCGAAGAAGGGCAATCGACGGAGTCGCGCTTGGCCGAAGTCATCTCACGTGAAGGCATTCCGATCACTTCCACCGCACGGGCAGCCGAACCCATGCGGCAATGGGAGGACCTGCGGGCAACTACGGGGTTCTGGGACTGGGCTGCGGAGCTCTTCGCCGACCCGGACGAGATCCGCGAGGAGGCAGAGCGCTACTACCGCGCCACCAGCGCTCACTATGCCGATGCCCTGCGCGTCGAGGGCGAGGCACGTAAGGACTGTGTCGCCGAGATACGCGTCGCCTTTCACTCCCTGCCGGACTTCCGTGGCGGAAGCTTCATCGACGCCACGCAGCTCCAAGGCGGTGTCGACGCTCTGCGCCGTGAGACGAAGGACGCGGCAGATGACCCACACGCGCAATTGTTCGGCACGGGCGCCAAGACGGACTCCATTCCCAAGGTCGGTCCAGACGTGGCGATTTCACCTGCCCTGTTGCGCATCAAGTTGAAGACGGCCGGCCTTGAGGCGGACGGTAACTACCACTGGCTGCCCAGCGACTCCGACGACGAGCGACGGGAGTACATCTCCACCAACAAGCATCTGCTGCGCAACGCGGCCCGTGACTCGGGATTGCCTCCAGAGATGGTCGCCGGCATCGCTTGGAAGGAGGTGGAAGGCGACCCCAGCTGGACCGACGACGCCTTCCCCTGGGCACGCCGTAACCTGCCCTTCACCGGGGACCAGGACATGACCTCGTTGGGCCCGATGTCCATCCAGGTCCGGCGAGCAGCAGAGGTCCTCGGATACGACCCGGAGGCTCTCAGCGACCAACAGCGCGACGAGATCACCGGTGCACTCAAGGATCCGGCCCAGAACGTCTACATCGCGTCGGAGTACCTGGCGCAGCTCAAGGCCGAGAGCGGCTTTGCCGACATCGCGCCCGAAGAGATGACCCGGGAGCAGATGCAGGAGCTTGCCGCCCGCTATAACGGCGGCCCCTACTATCAGAGTGAAGGGGCACAACGGTACGGTCGCCAATTCGGCGAACATGTTGGCCAAGCGAAGGAAGCACTCGGAAAGTGACGACGCCCACCCACCTTCGAAGCCCACGTGGCGGACTGCGCATCGGCACAGTTCTGGGGGCCTGTCTACTGCCCACGATCGAGGCGCCGCTGGCTTTCGTCACACTGGTCCAGCTCATGCCCCGCGGCGACGACGCTGTCGAGTTCGACGCGGCTCAGGAGTTCGCGCTCCTCAGCAACCTCGGCATAGGCTGGGCCGTCCTCTGCCTCGCCCTCACCCTTCCCTTCGTCAAAACGAGAAGGCTGCGGCCCTGGTGGTACGCGCCGCCCCTCGCCATGCTCCTGGCACTGGCGGTGCGGCTCCTCTTCTTCCCGCCCTACGGCAGCTGACCGCATTTGAGCCGTGGTGGTGCGCGAACAGCGAGAGCGCCCAAGACGGCACCGAGCCGGACCCGACCGCGCTCGTCTTCACCACCCGCTCCGGCCTGATCGTGGCCGCCCCCGGCCGACCGTCCCCGCTGATGTCCCCCGTAGACGTCAGAAGCCCCAGGCCATTCCCGGCCCGGGGCTTCTTCCCTGTTCAAGCTCAGAGCCCCCTGTCGGATTCGAACCGACGACCTTCGCTTTACAAGTTCGATCACAGGACCGGCCATCCCAGGCTGGGCTGGACCTAACTGGCGGCTGATCGGTGGCCTCGATGCACGGGCCGCCGCAGACGTCCGCCGCCGTTGATGTCACTTGGCGATGTCAGAACGTTAGTCGAGCAGTACTCTGCAAGCTGCCCTGCGTCGGTCGATGCGAAGTTCCCCGTAGCGCTGACCCGTTGTGGAGGGGACCAGCCCGTTCGAGCCGGGCCAGGGAGGGGGCCCGATCGACCGACCGCGCCCCCTGCGACTTCCGATGCGCCGGTGCACGCTTTCCAACTGTGCGCATGGCCGTACGGGGTAGTTCACGGGCGTCCATTCGGCAGCTCAGACGGGGTGCGCGGACTGCCATGAACGGCAGTGCTCTGCCGTGAACTGGACAAGGATCAGGACAACGCACCAGAGGTCAGGTGCGGGGGATGACCCCGACGAACTCGTTCCCCTTGTGGTTGCTGATGATGAAGTCGAAGCCGTGGCCCGCTGCGCAGGAAAGCTCCACGCTGACGTAGCCGCCCCTCGTCCCCAGTGGGCTGTCGTAGTCGTCCCGATCAGGGTGGACGGTGACTGCCTCGTGGTCGCCGCCGGCCTCCGCCTGCTCTACTTCCTCAATTCCGCACGCTGGGCACTTGAGCTGCCACTGCATGTTCCACGAACCCGTGCTGCGCTGAACCGGGACGAGGATTCCCTCGTGAGTCTGGGGCACGTCTTCCTCCATTGCGTTCGGCCTGATCCATGACACCTGACCTGGGGCCCCACCGCATGGACTTTGTCCGATCTGAGGCGACCGCTTCCCCACCTTTCCGGGAAGGGCCGGCCGACCGCGACACGTACGCGAGTACACGCGAGATCGGCGAGCTGCTGCGGCGGCGCCAGGATTCGAACCTGGGAAGGCTGAGCCGGCAGATTTACAGTCCGCCGGGCCTCACTGCGCCATACCGGCCCTCACCTGCTCCGAGTCCCCCGACTTAGCCGTGCCCGTGCTCGTCGTCCACGCACCGTCCACACAGAGCCTGGTGCCCAGGCCCGGCGCGCCGCCCGCGCCCGTGAGGTCAAGTCACCACTGCACCAGCCGACTTCGGCAAGACTGCTTCCATGAACCAATTCCTGAGGCACCTGCTCGGGTGGGTGTACCTCGTGGGCGTGATGGGTGTGCCTATCGGTGCTGGATGGCTCTGGATGCACCCACAGTCACGACTGTCCCGCTGGATACACCGCAACATGGTCGACCCGATAACCACCCACTACATAGCGTGGGTCGATCGACGGACGCGGCGGCGGTTGGGAAATGCGTGCCGGAATCTGCCCCCGACCATTCCGCGCATGCCATGGCATGAGTGGCGCTACATCGCCAACCCGGTGAGGCGATGGTGCGCCCTCGCCCCAAGGGCAGCCGTTGTGCACGCCTTCAAAGTGGTGCTTCTGGCGGTGGCGCTGCTCAATGTCGGCACGCTCGTGAACGTCGCCTGGCACTTCTGGCACAACCCCCCAGGTGCGAAGGGACCGCGCCATCTGACGGGAAACCAGCTGATTGACGCCATAGTGCCCCCTCTCTCGACCGACGGCACCGCGAACGGCGGGGAAGGCTCCCTTGACTCGCTTGATGCCCTTGCGCGCGGGTTCGGGGAAGGCGCCCTTGACTCGCTCGGCGCCGCGGTGCGCGAGATCCAGGAGGCAGCCGGGCGGGCGGCGCACAAGGCGGGGCTGGGGGTATCGGCGATCACACACCCTTTGGCTGATCCCGCAGCCACGGCTACAACGGCAGCCGCGCTGGTGTTGCTGATCATGTTTCTGCTTGCCCTCCGGCCGGCCCTCGCGAAGCTGGCGGGGCCACCCATCCATGTCCGTGGCGGGCAGACGGCCCAGTGGCGGCCAGTGGTTGTACTCCTGGCGGTATGCGGGAGTCTCGGAGAGGCGTATAAGCAATGGGACACCGGAGGCCCCCTGGTCGCCCCGAGAGTGAGCCTGGCTGCTGCTGAGCGGGCGCTGTGGCGGGCGTGGCGGACCCGGCACGCCCGTATACGGCTCACGCGTCGACGGGAACTGAAGGAACATGCCGCGTTGGTGGTCGGGGCCCTGCGGGCGATGGAGGCCAGACAGGACACCGAGGCGGACACCGGGCAGGTCTTCGAAGACACGGCCCGCATGCTGTTGAAGATCGCCCAGCGGTATGGCGAGGGCCGCACACTGGCCCTGTTGGACCCCGAGGACTTGCGCGGAGTCACCCCAGCAGTGAACCGTGAATGGGTGCGCCTGACCATGCTCGGCAGTGCTGTGGTGGGTACAGCCGTGGGTGCGAACCTGTTGAACGTCCCGGACTCGGCGATCGGGCCGCTTATCGGCATCGTCACTCTGGTGACGGTCGGTGTGCTGTACGGGGCCCGCCTGGTGGCCACGGACCTTATCGACGTCATGCGAGGCCAGAGCCGCAAATGACCCGGTCGGTCGCGGCTGAGGAGGTGGTGGGCGATAAGTCCGCGGGGCATCAGCGCTGGAGTGGGCCCGCAGTGTGTGCCAGACGCAACGTGCGAGGCTTGAGCAGGATGACGGGCGTACGGAGAGGAAGAGCAGTGTCGCAGCCCGGCCTCACTATCGGCTGATGGGGATCTCGTAGACGATTTCACACAGAGCGGCGGGTACGACGATGTCCGCTGTCTCCACGGGCCGCCCCTCGTCGCTGTAGTACGTCCGCCGGATGTGCGTGACGAGACTGGCATTCTGGATGCCGAGGAGCGATGCCTCCTCGGCATTCGCTTGCCGCGGCTCCGGCTGCTCCACGGCGTGGCTGACCGTGATGCCGATCTCGGCCATCCGGTTCACCACGCCCACCCCGGCGTGCGGTCCACCCTCCGGGAGGACGACGACGGTGCCGGCGGTGAGGTCGTACGGCTCCCAGCTGGTCGACAGCTGTGCGGGCTTGCCGTCGGCGAGGAACTCGTACACGGTACGGACGCAGAGGTCGCCCTCGCCGATACCGAGGCGTGCCGCGATCTCAGCCGGCGCTGGCACCTTCGCCTCGGTCCGGCTTTCCCAATCCCCCAGCTTGCCCACGGCCTTCATGTCCGCGCGAAACGGGGAACCGTCAGGCTGCTCGCGCGCCGAGGAGCGGACCATGCGTACACGCTGACGAGGGGCGGCAACGTACGTGCCGGATCCGGCACGACCTTCCAGCACTCCCTGAGAAATCAGTAGCTCCTGAGCGCGACGAACCACGTTCTCACCGACGCCGCACTCCTGGGCGATCTGGGCGCGTGACGGGAGCCGGTCTCCCGGTGTCCACTCATGCTCCGCGACCCGACGCCGGAGCTCGTCAGCGATGCGGAGATACGGCGGCTGCTCAGGCATATGGAAAATCTAGTCCACTAGCTCTAATCTAGTTAACTAGCTTTACTCCAGGTGATCACCCAACGACGGAGGCTGCCCTGTGCCTGCTTCGGGACCAAGCGCCGAAGACATCGCAGCCCGGTTGTCCGCCGTCGGACTCACCCCGCGCGTGGAGCAGCACGCCCAACTCACGTCGATCGAAACGGAGGTACCGGAATCGCTCTCCGCCGAGTCATGGCGGGAGGCCTTGGCAGCAGTCTCGGAGGCCGATCGATTCGGGCTCCTCGCCAACAGCTTGAACGGCCGCACCTTATGGGCCGCCGTACGCACAGCGGCCCCCGCGACGGGCGATGTCCGGGGGCCTGGCCGTCAGCGATAGGAGCTGATCAGCGTGTTCAACCGTATCCGCCATACCGTCTCGCACACCGATGGGCGGTGCGCCCCGATGAGCCGGCCCTACCGTTCGCCGATGCCCGTCGGGCCGGCCTCGGCGCTTCGCGATCCCTTTGCGCACGACTGGTTCGCGGCGGCGGAGGCCCTCTGATGCCCCCTCGTCAGCATCTTCGGGTGACCCACCCGAAGGGTGTTCCCTACCAGTCGAGTTCCTGCCGGATCGGTACGCACTTTGAGTGCGCGCAGTCTTCCCCCACTACCGCACCGATTGGCATCCCCGTGGTCTACGAGGCGTGCAGTTGCTCCTGCCACACAGTGGCCGACCGTGGCAACCGAACGGACGGACCCCAGTGAGGGGCTGGGCACCGAGCGGTGCAGCGGCCGCCCCCGTCGAGATCACCTCTGCCAGTGTGCAGCGCGGCGACGTCATCCAGATCGGCGGTCACCCATGTCGCGTGACCGACCTCTGCCAGCTCCCCGGTGGAGCGAAGCACCTGCGCTTCGAGTCGGGCGAACTGCTCACCATGCATTCCCGCACTCGGCTCGTAGCCCTGCGCACGCTGAGAAGGTGGTGATGCAGCCCATGCCATCCCGCCGTCACGTCATCGCCGATGACATTCGGAACCAGATCTCGACCGGCCGGATCAAGGCCGGCGCATGTCTCCCTTCTGAGGCGCAGCTCGCTTCCCGCTACGCGGTCAGCACGGCGACGCTGCGGAGCGCCCTCTTGGTCCTCCAGAGTGAAGGCCTCGTCGAGAAGATCCACGGCAAGGGAAACTTCGTCCGCTACCCCCTCCGCAGAATCACGTATGTCGGCGGTGGTTGCACACCCCGGACGGAGTCCTCGCCCGAGTCGGCGTTACGCGTCAGCGTCCGCACCACCAACCTCCAGGCGCACGGTCAACTGATCGGCCTGCTGAGGGTGTCGGCAAGCAGCCCACTCACCGAATTTCTCTGCCTCAGCCACGAAGGCAAGTCACCGCACAGCCTCGCTCGTATCTACGTACCTCGCGACCTGTCGCCGAACGACGTTCCCGCCGAATCGCACTGCTGCAAGGGCGTTGAGGCGAAGTTGGCAGAACTCCGCCCGCCACTGGCCGAGGTCCGGGAACGAGTCAGCGCCCGTCCTCCAACACCAGAGGAATCGGCGACCCTTCGCATCAGCTCGGCCCTGCCAGTGCTCGCGATCACACGTGTGGCGGCCGACTGCACGGGACGCGTGGTCGAGGCGGCTCTCCTGGTGCTTCCCGGCGACCGCGCCGACGCATTCTTCACCACCCACCACATGACCGACGAGAGGACAAGCGGAGGATGACGACCCACAACGAGCTGCGGCTCCTCCCGTGGTCAGGACCCGAGGGCAACCCCTGCTATTTGAGTACTGAGAGCAGCGGCAGCTACCTGTCCCGCCTGGCTGACCACACCGAAGCGGTGCAGCTGGAAATGGCAGCCGAACTCCTGGAGCACGCAGTCGAAGTACTCGGCGACGGGGAGACGGAGCCGAACGAGGTCCGGCTCCTGGTGATGGACATGACTGAAGCCCTGCGTGATGTGCGTCGTGTAGCGATCAGCCGCGGTCACCGCCTGCCGTTGACGGATCCTCCCGCTGGCGAAGAGGGCGACGAGGGCCCTCAGCTGCCGGCGGCGGCCTTCGGCTAGCAGCGACACATCGAACGGCAGGGGAGCCCCAGATTGGGTACGGAGCTCCCCTGCCGTTGGATTCAGCCCTCCGCAGCAGCCACTGCCTTTTGCGAGCGAGCCTGATCACTCGGCCTGGTGACGGCTGTTTTGTAAGCCTGGGGGTGGACTCCAGCGCATTTGCGGGGGTCACGCCACGCGCCGTCTGCTCTGGTGGGCACGCAGCCTCTGCGCCTCCACACCCCCGTTGACCGAGACTGACCGCCCGATCTGGCACGCATTTGGCGCGCGTCGACCACCGCCTTAGGAGTTCGCTCGGACTCTGCTCAGCCCAGCGATACCAACTGATACGACGGCCGGACAAGGAGACGCTGGTGTACCCATCCATCCAGCGTCGTTCACGTCAGCCGCGGATGTAAGAGCCCTGCTCATCCGTAGCGCTAGCTGGATCAGTTATGCCGGGGAAATAGACCGTGACGAGCGCTTCGGCGGCCAATGTATGGACAGTGGAGGCCGCTTTCCCCGCAGGTCCATGTCCAACCTGGTGCGTCGGTGATACGGGCTGAACGCCGCGTGGGTCACTGGACCTCAAGCACCTCCAAGAGCTTGATAACGCTAAACGAGACTTCCCCTCTCCGGCTCCATCAGGTTATTGGCGACAGCTCGGAGGAGGACCTCGGCGGCCCCGCCGTCGTCCTCGTTCACACAAACGCGGACCTCTCGTTGCGCCCGGCTGAGGGCAAGATAGAGGAGCGACAGCCGCCGGGTTCGTTCGTTGGCGGTCGGAGCAGCAGTGTTCAGGTTTGGGATCCCGGCCACGATCACCGAGTCGAACTGTAGTCCCGCGAGATACTCCGCAGGGCCAACAACGAGCCCACGGCGCCGATAGCCGAGACCTTCAATGTCGGATCGGCCAGAGACGGTGGACACGTGGAACTTGCCGGAATGCCCAATCCGAGAGGCGAGATCGCTGAATCTCTGCCATTGGTGGGTGTCGACCACCGCGAGGGCCAGTCGGCCTGACGGATACAGTTTCTGAACCGCGCGGAAGATGTCCATCTCTTCCCCGGAGCGGGAAGCCGCTGAAATCAAACGCGGCAGGGGGCCGTCATCTTGCACCGACTCCACCCGAGTGAAGTCGATGTCCCAGTCGTGCCCGAGGTCGAAGGTAGGGAACTCGTGATGCACATGCTTGATGAGGTCAAGGATCTGCGGTGTGAATCTGTGGATTGTCGTGAGTTCGAAGTTCGCGACGTCGCCGAGGCTGTCGTCCACTGCCGCCGAGCTTGACGATCTGGTCTCATCTGCAGCCGGTCCGATGAAGGCCTCAGACGGCGACTGTCGAGGGTCTACGGCCATGAACACGTGTGGGTAGGTTGAGGTGTCGCGAGTGAGGTAGTGGAGCACTTGTCGCTCCAGCGGGCTGAATAGGTGGAACTCATCCACGAACACCAAATCGTAGCCCTGGGATCTGCGAGCGCGATTCCATGCATGGGTCTCCAGATGGCTCAGGAAGTCCGCGAGCACCTGATCCGATGTGACGAGCGAGCGGGCGTCAAGGCTCGCCATGTAACGCGAGTACAGTTCGAAGATGACTCGCAGGTCGTCTCGGGTTTTTAGGGGTAGCATCCATGATGCGCGCGGCAGCTGGAAATAACGCAGGTCCGATCCGGCGCCGGGGAAGATGGCTGCGGTGCCAATGACGGACCCGAATTCGATGAGCAAATCCCATGCGAGCGCGAGCCGTTCATCTTTTTCTGCCGAGTCGAACCTCGACCGTAGATTGTCGCTGACGAGCCCCTTATAGGTGATCCATTCTCCGGTAATGAAATCGTCCAGCACCTCCAGGATCTGATCCAGCTGTGCTTGTTTGCCGCTGAGGCTGTCCTCTCCGATCAAGTTGAACCCGGAAGCATCTTGGGTGTACTGCGGGGAAACCGTCTTTGCGATTTCAAGCAACGGGAAGACGTCGATCTCATGCGGCAGACCAAGACCCATTGAATCAATGGAGTCCGAAATCTGTGCAGCCAGCGCCCAGCTGTGCGTTACGACGAGGACGCGTACGTCGCCTCCGGCGTCACGGACATTGAGTACCTCCCGGATCGCTTTCAATGTCAAAGCCAGAGTCTTGCCGGAGCCTGCGGGGCCGCGGAGACGAATAGACTTGTCCGTACTCGCTTCGATGAAGGCGCGCTGTTCACTACTTACGGCCGCTAGCCACTGCTCGTAAGTCCAGCCCTTAGTCGTCGACTGTTCGAGAGCCGGAAGGCTGATCTCAACATCAGATGGCTCGGGTCGCTCCTGAGTAAAGTGATTTTTGGCGGCTGCGAGAGCCTGTGCCCAGCCGTCATCAAACTGGGGGGCCGCCGACCGGTTGGACTTTTCGAAATCTTCAATCGTCGATTTATTGTTCGACGTGGTAGTCGACCAAAAGATGACATCTGCGCGATCGCCGGAGGTGACTTCCGTGATCCAGCGGCTCGCGTGTACGTCGGGCTTCGGCACCGCGAAAAAGGCGACGTAGTTATCATGCTTGTACTGGTGCCACTGCCGCGGCAAAGAGAGGGGGCCGGGAGTCCTTGCCCTCTCGGCGAAGCTCGTCATCCGGCTCAGAACATCCCTTCTGAGGCCGACGAGATGCTCTGGGACGTAAGGATCCTTGGCGTTCTCTTCGCGCATAATAACGATGCGCTGGACTTCTTCATCGTCGTCTGCGGCGACGAGGAAGTCGACTGCTGGAGTGTTGAATTCAAATAGTACCGGTGACGCTGAGATGGCGTCAGGAGATAGGCCGGTTGCGAGCTCACCGAGCGCGCGGACGGTTGTGATCAACGGCTTCACGTGAAGTCATCCCCCAGGATTTCAGAATGCAGGTTGCGTAGGTCTTCATACTGCTGGGGCAGCCCTATCGACATAAAAACCATTGCGAATCTCTGAACGAGTGCGTGTGTGAACCGGTCTTGCATGCGAGAGATCCGGCGGTATTTGGCCGCCCTTCGCGATGGCCCCAACGAGATCTCGGGCTCCCGGACCTGCTCGATATGCCGGAGGTAGCCGAAGTAGCCTTTGTCATGCCCTGGGGCGATGGCCGCCAGGAAGAGCGCATCGCCTGGCGGCCGCGAGTAGGCATCTCGCAGATCACTCACTACCTTCTTCACGGCGGTCTCTCGCTTCGGAGGACTCTCGCCGATAAGTTGCGCCTCTACGAGCGAACCGACGCCCTCCTTGAAGTTTTGTGCCGGCGCATCGATCATGCGGATGACTTTAAGGGCGGCTGTCGCTTTTTGTGCATCCGCTTGCTTCAGCTCGAGCCTCATGACGATGTCCGTAGGCATCTCTTCGCTCGCCCACTCCCTGAGTCGGCGGTCACTGATGTCGGGCGCTTCGGACTTCGAGAGGATTTGACGCATCTCTTTGAGCGGCTGTTTGACGAGCCGCTCACGGATCTTGGGAATCTGCATCTCCGACAGGTAATCCTCCGCCGCAAGTATAGGGACGCAGGTGACGCGCCCCTGATGCTTGACGTGCGCGAAGTCGCAATCGGCAGTAATGACGAGGAGGTGCCGCTGCCACATCGACGCTCCTGCATCGACGGCCTCCAGCACGTCGCCCTGTCGGAGCGGATCAGCCACGCCTATCTCACGGTACTCAGCGAATGGCTCGTCCACCTCACGTCCCTCCGCATCTGCTAGTCGCAACTCGCGCGCCCACCGTATCTGACATGAGATGATCGTGCCGGGGTTCCTGTTGTACGTGAACCAATACTTGTCGTTGGGTGCGCGGTGTTGCGCCGGACGATGTGTCACGGCTTACTAGGCCTTCCTTACTGGCGCAAGGAAAACTGTCGTGGCGGCAACGTCACCGTGGGTTCAAATCCCACAACCTCCGCAGGTAGAAGGCCCCTGACCAGGAAGATTGGTCAGGGGCCATTCGCCTGAACGCGCACCGATGCGCAGTAGTTGCAGGTTCTTACCGGCCGCACACAGCTGCTGCAGGTGCTGTACTTCGCTGCTGTAGCGCCGTTGTCAGGGCTGCGCCCCGAATGACCTCACTGGACAGGTTTAGCAATCGCCAAACGACCAACCGCAGCCTGAGCCAGCCACAGTGAGTTGAGAACTATCAGCGATGAGATCAACTCCTGCACCTGCGGGATCGCGGCCCACAGAATGCACACGATGACGCTGATCACCAAGACCGATTGCCGGTTACGAGTTGACAGCCCAGGGGGCAACAGGGGGACACTCAAGCTGAACCTCCAAGGTTCCTAGTCCCACCCCTGCCGCTCACGTTGGGAAGCCTGCGCGGCCTGGGTGGGTTTTTTCGTGGTGGGAACCATGGTGCCGCCTCGGCCCACCGCCCGCGCCGACCTCGGCGACTTCTCGCCGGACGTACACGGAGTGCACCCACGTACAGAGTAACTTTCACGGTTTGACTGGTCGGCCGAATTACCCAAGCCCGTGACCTGCATGTTTTTCTGATTAAGGCCGCTTATACCGCACGCCCCTGACAAGCGAGGGGCCACCATGCAACATGGCGGCACGATATGCCCCTTTCGCGCCTTTAGGGCTTTGCTTATCCTTTAGCTAATCCGCAAGGATTGGCGTACGAGGGCTACGTAAATCACGTGACTTCGAAGGGGAGCGACGATCCCAATTCGCAGTAGTCATGATCGTGAAACCGCGAGGCCAGAAACTGACCGAACGCCCTGGGCTCAACGGTGGCGAGGAACTGAGCGGAGCGCCCATGGCGGGCTGAGCCACATCGCGGCAGCAGCTAGCTCCCCCTCAGCCACGTATCAGCGTCCGGTCCGCTCACGCGCCCGCATCCGTGACGGTGGCGGCACGGCGGCCCGCCCTCGCCTGCTTGTATGCCCGGAGTGCTCGGCCTCTCTGCCCCATTCCTCCCGTAGCCAGCTCTTGTCGACGAAACCAAGGCCTATGGCACGGTCGGCAGCGCGCCCGTCACGTAAACCGCTCACCGCTTCCGCCCCCACGCCCACCTGCTGCAATCCTCACCATGCTCGGACCCCATCTGCCGGCTAAGCCTCCGCCATCCCAGAGTCAGAGGCCGCTGCCGGAGGCACTCTTTGACCCGCACCGCCCACCTCACCACCACTCCTTCGCACTTACTCGCCGCGCTCGGGGCTCCCGCCTGGACCTGACCCTGAGCTACGGGCACCTGCGAGGCTGCTCAGCTCATCCTGATGGTGGTTGGCTGCGATCGGGCTGCTGGATGAGTCGGCGGTGGTGTTGGGCGGTGGGGGGGCAGCTCGGTCCGGCGCTGCTTTTGGGCGGGACAAAGCGTCTAGCGGATCACCCCGTGGCAACTGTGGTGGCGCGGGGCCGGGGGCGGGGCGGAGCGGGCCGAAGGCAGGAGCGTCGCCCCAGTCCCCGAGCCCGCGCCGGCCCACGTGGCGGGCCGGTGGGGTGTGATTCGTAGCGGCGGCTGTCAAAGCCGTTGGCCTGCGAGCCGGATGTCGAAGGCAAGAGCCCCCACAAGGCCAGAGCCACAAGCCGCCAGCCTCCCCCGGGGAAGAGCCGCGAGACGCTGACCAACGAGATACATGGCTGCTGTTGGCCTCGATCGGCACCCCACGGGCTCAACGGGCTGATGCTGTGCGATCGCCCGGCAAGGGAACGGCACCCCCAGCGAGAGCCCCACAGTGCCCTCCTCCCACCTCCCCGCCCTTCCCCGGCCGAAGGGCGGGGCTTGATGAAGTAGGGAAAGTTCTACCGCGCCGGCGTCAGCCGCTTGCCGTCATGGCTTCGCACGTGAGGTCCTGCCCCATCCAGGGCGTCCAGGAACCGGACCGCGTAGACCTCGGACATGGACTCCGCCACCTCGTCGGGCGTGAGCCAGGTGACCGCCGTCGACTCGCTGGAGGTGCGCTCCTCGCCGCCAACCGGCTTGCAGCGGAAGACCAGGGCCACGATGCCTCGTGTCGTGTTCTTGTAGACCCCGGTGAGCTCGTCGACCTCGACGTGGATGCCCGTCTCTTCCCAGACCTCGCGCCGTACGCCGGCTTCCGGGGGCTCTTCGAGTTCGAGCACCCCGCCCGGGAGTTCCCAAGCGCCGTTGTCGGCCCGCCGGATCGTTAGAAGCTTGCCGTCCTCGCGGACCACCACTCCGGCCACGGACACGGAATGGAGTGGCGTTGACTCGGCTTCCGAGGCGCTGTTACTCATGTACAGGAGCATAGGAGGATGGGAAGAACTATGGGAACCGCGGTAGGAGGGGGCAGGTCCGGACCTCGATACGTGCAGATCGCCGACGACATCGTGCAGCAGATCAAGGCTGGGATCCTTAAGCCCGGCGAGATGGTGCCGAGTGAAGCCGACCTGATCGACCGCTACGGCGTCTCGGGCGGCACGATCCGTAAGGCGATGGTGGAGGTCCGTGCGAGCGGCCTGGTGGAGACCCGCCACGGCAAGGGCTCGATCGTGAAGGACCGACCGCCGGTAAGGCACCGCTCCTCCGACCGCTTCCGACGCTCGCACCGGCAGGGTGGCAAGGCTGCGTATCTGGCGGAGTCCGCGCAGTCGGGCGCCACGGCCAAGGTCAGCGTTCTGTACATCGGCCCCATGGAGGTCCCGGAGGACGTGGCCGGTCGCCTCGGAGTCGAGCCCGGTACGCAGGTCCTCGCCCGTCGGCGGCTCTACTTCCGTAACGGCACTCCGGTCGAGACGGCCAGCTCGTACCTGCCTTGGGACGTTGTGAAGGACATCCCCGAGCTCTTTGCCGAAAACCCCGGCGGTGGCGGCATCTACGCCCGACTCGAAGACCAGGGGCATGAGTTCGCCGAGTTCGTTGAGACCTTGCAGGCCCGGCCGGCTGCCAAGGCCGAAGCGTCCGAGCTGGCGCTGAGCCCCGGGGCCCCGGTCGTGCATCTCGTCCGTGAGGCGCTGACGACCGAAGGCCGCGTGGTGGAGGTCTGCGACACCCTCATGGCCGCTGACCAGTTCGTTTTCAGCTACCGCATCCCTGCCACGGACTGACGCCCGCTCAACTCTCCTCAGCCCGCCCCGACTTCTTCGTCGGGGCGGGTTGACTCATGTACAGGAGTCAGGCACTCTTCTTCATGTCACTCATGTACATGAGTGACGGAGTTCGGCATCTATAGAGGAGTGATCCGTAGTGCGTCAGATCCCCGTCGACACCTCCGCCGCGACCGTGATGGTCGCGAAGCAGCCGCAGATCAAGGTCAAGGACCGCCGTACCGGTGAGGTCGCCCTCGACGTCGAGACCGGGGCGAAGCTGATGACCGTGGACGTGATGTTCGCCGCCAACGACGCAGTGGAGATCTTGTCCGTCACCGTCCCCGAGAGCGGGGTCTCCGGTGAGCTGGGCATGGGCACGCCGGTGGCGCTGACCGGCCTGATCGCCCGGCCGTGGGAGAACGAGTTCAACGGGCAGAAGCGGCACGGCATTGCCTTCCGTGCCGTGGCTGTCACCTCGCTCGCCGCCGGCGGCTCGCAGGCTGAGGCGGCCTGATCATGGCCCGCCTCTCGGTCGTGCTGCTGCTGGTCGTCGCCACCGCTCTCGTTCTGCGGTGGCGGCGCCCCGCCTGGTACTGGATGACCTTCGGGGCCGTCTTCGCCGCGCTGCGGGTCTTAGTCCGGTACGCCTCGGTCATGGATGCCTGTGGCCTGACGGTCCCGCCGCCGCGCTGGCGGCTCGCGCTCGCCCGCATGACCGACCGCCCAGCCCCCGAGCCGCGCGCTCCGCGCATCCTCCGTCTCCGGCCGACCCGTACCGGGCTCGTCCTGCGGCTCAAACTCCGGCCCGGCCAGGACGCTTTCGATGTCTCCTCCGCCACCGACCGGCTGCGGCACTCCTTCGGGATGTACGGCGTCACCGCCCAGGAGATCCGCTCCGGTGTCATCGAACTGCGGATGACGGGCTACGACGTGCTCAAGTGCGTGCAGATGCCCGCCAAGATCGACCGCGCTCCGATGCGCGTACCCGTCGCACTGCGCGAGGACGGATCGGTCCACTACCGCGACTACCGGACCGTCCCGCACGGGCTCACCCTCGGCGCCACTGAGTCGGGCAAGTCCGTCTACCAGCGCAACCTGGTGGCCGGTCTCGCCGCTCAGGACGTCGCGCTCGTCGGTATCGACTGCAAGCAGGGCGTCGAGCTGTTCCCGCTGGCTCGCCGCTTCTCCGCCCTCGCCGACAACCAGGACGCCGCTCTCGATCTGCTCGAAGCCCTGGTCTTGCACATGGAGTCCGTCTACCAACTCGTCCGGGAGGAACAACGCATCAGCGTGAACGTCCCCGACGCGGAGATCGCCGCCGACATCTGGGACCTGGCCGCAGACCTGCGTCCCACGCCCATTGTGGTCCTGGTGGACGAGGTGGCCGAACTCGCGCTCTTCGCCTCCAAGGAGGAGGAGAAGCGCCGGGACCGGATCATCACCGCGCTCGTCCGCCTGGCCCAGCTCGGCCGCGCCGCCGGCATCTACCTGGAGATCTGCGGCCAGCGCTTCGGCTCCGAACTCGGCAAGGGCATCACCATGCTCCGGGCCCAGCTCACCGCCCGTACCGTGCATCGCGTCAACGACGAGACCAGCGCCAATATGGCCTTCGGCGACATCTCCCCTGACGCCGTACTAGCCGCCATCCAGATACCCGCAGACGCCCCCGGCATCGCGGTCGCCGGTGACTCGACCGGTGGCTGGTCCCGCATCCGCGCCCCGCACACCTCGCTGCGCGAAGCGGTCAACCTCTGCAACAAGCACGCCGACCGCACGCCGGACCTGCCCGCGCTCGCGCCCTTCCGGCCCGCCGTCGCCCCGCAGGCCTCCACCGCCGTGCGGCTCACCAAGGCGTCCAGCACGACTGCCTGACCCTCCCGCTCCAAGGTTGGCGCCACCTCGACGCGCCAGGTCCCTACCCCCTCCATGCCAGATCCCGGAAGGAGAACCGTCATGGGACGCATCCGCCCGGACGCCGTCCTCGTACAAGCCGTCATCGCCGGAGCGCTCTCCTTCGCCCACCTCCACGACCTGGCCGCCGCTGCCGGACAGGACGGCTGGAAGGCGTGGGCCTACCCAATCAGCGTCGACCTGCTGCTGGTCGCGGCCTGGCGGCGACTCCGCAATGACGGCCCGTCCCGGCTCGCCTGGTGCTGGTTCGTGATTGCCCTGGTGGCCTCGCTCGGCGCCAACGTCGCGACCGCTGGCTTCCTCGACCTCCAACACCCGCCCGCCTGGCTCCGCTTCGGCATCGCCGGATGGCCCGCACTCGCGTTCCTCGGCGGAACCCTGCTGGCCCATACGCGGATTGCGGCCGAAGCAGCCGATCCCGCCCCGCCGGCCGACGTGACTCCGGCACCGAACCCCGTCCCCGTCCCGGCTCCGGTCGCGGCCGCTGAGCCTCCGGCCAGTCCGCCCGAGTGGGAAGCCGCCGACCTCCCTGCGACTGAACCACCCACCGAACCGCCTCGGCCTGCACCCGCACCAGCGCCCGTCCCAGCCGCGCTCGTCGCCCACGCCCGCAAGGTCGCCGACGAACACCGCGCCCGGACCGGAGACCGGATCGACGCCGACACCCTGCGGGCCCGTCTCGGCGTCCCGCCCCAGCTCGCCGACTCCATCGCCGCCCAACTCACCTGACCAGGAAGGGAGAACGGCCGTGACCCGTGACCCGGCCGACCTGACCGCCGCGGACTACCTCGACAGCGCCCGCGAGATGACCGCCGCCGACCGGCCCTACCTCGCCCACCTGCTCGCCGAGGAAGCCGTCCAGCGCACCGCCGACCCGGCCACCGCGGCCGGTATCCGCGCCGCCTACCCCGACCCGACGACCACCCGAACGGAGAGCAACTGACATGCCCGCCCGCGACCACTTCCACTCCGTCATGCGGATCGGCCCCGTACAGATCGGCACCTACCGCGACCGCCACGGCCGCACCAAGCACGCCGCCGTTTGCACCGCCGACCGCTGCGGCTGGTCCGCCGACTTCTCCAGCCGCTCGGCCGCCCAACTCGCCGCCCGCACCCACCGCTGCACCGTCCACTGACCGACTGAGGAGACCCCCATGGACGTCCCGCTCTGGCTCGCTCTGATCGCCGTCGGCTACCTCGGCATCAAGCTCATCCGCCCGCCCTGGTGGCTCGTGGCCGTGTTCCTCCTCGGCGGCTACCTCCTCGCCGACAGCTTCCTGGCCTCCGCCATCGACACGGCCGTCAAGTAACACCCGCAGAAGGGAGATCCACCATGTTCCGTCCCAAGGTCCCGACCAACCCGACGCCCACCGGACTCGTCACCCAGCCCTCCGTCGAACCGATCGGCACCATGCGGCACACCCCGCCGCCGGCCCCGGTCGCTCAGCCCCCGGCCCGCCCCGCGGTTCAACTCACGCCCGGCACCGCGGTCGCCCTCGTCGGCGGTGGCACGGCCGTGGTTCTGGTCGTCGGCGCCGTCCTGGTCTCGATGCTCCTGGCCGTAGCCGTCAGCGGGGTGTCCATCGCCGTCTGCGCGGTCGTCCTCCGCTCGCTGCTCGCCTCCCGGCGCACGCACCGCTGACCGGCCCCCGGGCGGCCTCAACCGCCAAGTCTCCGCCGCCCGGGAGCCGTGCTCCGTCCGAACCGCAGATCCGGAAGGAAGCCCCATCATGACGGACCGCACCGCCGCCCGCCCGTCTCGTACACGGGAGGTCGCCCGTGCCTGACACGCTCCTCGACCCGACCACCCTTGGCGACCTGCTGAGGGTGGCTTCGGCCCCCGACTACGACCGCTGGGCCGACCAGATTCACCGCACCGGCGGCTGCTCCGACCCCATCCACCTCACCGGCTGGACCCTCACCAAGGACCGCACGTCGGGCGAGACCCTGCACCACTACTCGACCGCGTCCGAACCCGGCGGACGACTCCGCCTCGCCTGCGGCAACCGCCGCGCCTCCCGCTGCCCCGCCTGCGCCTGGACCTACGCCGGAGACACCTACCACCTCATCCGCGCAGGCCTGGCCGGAGACAACCGCCGCGACATCCCCGGCACCGTCCGAGACCACCCCCGCGTCTTCACCACCCTCACCGCGCCTTCCTTCGGCCCTGTGCACAACCGGCCCGACCGAGGCGTCTGCCGCTGCGGCGCCCAGCACCACACAGACGATCCGGCCCTCGGCACTGCCCTGGCCCCCGCGACGTACGACTACGCCGCCGCCGTCCTGTTCAACAACCACGCGGGCGACCTCTGGCAACGATTCACCACCCGCCTCCGCCGCGAACTGGCCGCCCGCGCCGGCCTCACCCAACGCGCCCTCAAGGAATCCGCCCGCATCTCTTACGGCAAGGTCGCCGAGTTCCAGAAGCGCGGCGCCCTCCACTTCCACTCGGTGATCCGCATCGACGGACCGGACGGGCCCGGAACACCGCCGCCGTCCTGGGCAAGCGTCGACCTACTGACCGATGCAATCCACGCCGCCGCCGCACACTCCTACACCTCGGCCACGGCCCCAGCAGCCGGGGACCAACCCGCCCGGACCTTCCGCTGGGGCACGCAGCTGGACGTGCGGCCGGTCAAGGCATTCGGCGACGGCTCCGACATCACCGAACAGGCGGTGGCCTCCTACGTGGCGAAGTACGCGACCAAGGCCGCCGAGACCACCGGCACCCTCGACCGGCGCATCGGCGAACTCGCCGAGCTGGACCGCCACCACGTCCCCGAACACACCCGCCGCCTGATCACCGCGTGCAAAGCCCTGGACCCGCTCTACCCGGACCGCCGCCTCTGGGCCTGGGCCCACATGCTCGGCTTCCGCGGCCACTTCTCCTCCAAGTCCCGCCGCTACTCGACCACCCTCGGCGAGCTGCGCGCGGCCCGCGCCGACTTCCGCGCCGCCCAGGAACGCGAAGCCCTCGGCCTCGAACCCTTGGAGCCGGACACCGTCCTCGTCCTGACCGACTGGCAGTACGTCGGCCACGGCCACACCCCCGGCGAGTCCGCCCTCGCCACCACCATCGCCCGCGACATCCAGACCAACCGCGAAACCGCACGCGAAGCACGCGCCGAACTCGAAGCCGAAGAAGGAGACGACTGGACATGACCACTGCCACCGGCCAACTGCTGACCGTGCCCGAGGTCATGGCACGGCTCAAGTTCGGACGCTCCAAGGTCTACGACCTGATGCGCTCCAAGCGCCTCATCTCCATCACCGAGGGTCGTGCCCGCCGCATCCCCGAAAACGCAGTGCAGGACTACATCCGCGACCGGATCGAGGAGGCCGCCTGATGTCGCAGCAGCGCAAGCGCAACCCCAACGGCGCCGGCACTATCACCAAGCGCAAGGACGGCCGCTACCAGTGCGCGGTCTACGTCCTCCAGCCCGACGGCACCCGCGCCCGCAAGTTCGCCTACGGCAAGACCTGGGCCGAGTGCGACGCCAAGCGCCGCGAACTCCTCGCCAAGGTCGACAGCGGCGTCCCCGTCCCCACCCGCTCGGCCAAGCTCGCCGAGTGGCTGCCGTACTGGCTGGACAACGTGATCAAGCCCAACCGGAAACGCAGCACGTACAGCAAGTACGCGATGCACGTGCGGCTCTACCTCGTGCCCCTGCTCGGCACGAAGCGCCTGGAGACCCTCGGCCCGCGCCACGTCCGAGTGTTCCTCGCCGACGTGGCCCGCAAGTCCTCCCCCGCAACGGCCAAGGAAGCCCACCGCGTGCTCCGTACAGCTCTGACGGCAGCCACCCGGGAAGAGCTGGTGACGCGCAACGTCGCCTCGCTCGTGGAGGCTCCCAAGGTCGTCAGCCGCGAGACCATGCCCTGGTCGCTGGACGAGACGCTCACGTTCCTCGAAGAGGCCCGCCGTGATCCGCTCTACGCGGCCTTCGTCCTCGCCATCGCCATGGGCCTCCGCCGCGGTGAGGTCCTCGGCCTGCGCTGGTCGGACGTGGACCTCGACGGCCGGGTGATCCGCATCAGCAACCAGGTGCAGCGCATCGGTGGCGAGCTGTACCAGGACACCACCAAGACCGGGAAGATCCGCCCCGTACCGCTGCCCCTGATCTGCCTGGCCGCTCTCCGCTGGCACCGGCTCCGCCAGGCCCACGAGGCAGAGAAGCGGGGCACCAAGCTGGACCCGGCCGGCCTCGTCTTCACCACCCGCTCCGGTCGCCCCATCGAGCCTCGGAATCTCAACCGCTCCTTCTCCCGGCTCACCGCCTCGGCCGGCCTCCGCCCGATCCGTCTGCACGACGCCCGGCACGGCTGCGCCACCCTGCTCACGGCAGCCGGCGTCGCTCCCCGCGTCCTGATGGAGATCCTCGGCCACAGCCAGATCAGCATGACGATGGACGTCTACACCCACGTCGCCCAGGACACCCAACGGGAAGCGATCAGCCACATGGACCGGCTACTGAAACGGCGGCTAAACCGGGACTGAGCGACCGACCGTCCCCGTTGATGTCACCCATAGATGTCAGAAGCCCCAGGCCATTCCCGGCCCGGGGCTTCTTCCCTGTTCAAGCTCAGAGCCCCCTGTCGGATTCGAACCGACGACCTTCGCTTTACAAGAGCGGTGCTCTGGCCAGCTGAGCTAAGGAGGCGTGCGTGAAGCAGTGTACCCAGGTGTGCTGGATGCCGGTTCCCATTTTGTGACTGCAGGGGTGCTGACACGGGGGCCCGCCGCGGGTAGCGTCACGGAGAGTCCATATCAGTGGACTACACCACTCCTTTTACTCGGATCGTCCGGCACGTTCCTGCCGGTGAAGGGACTTTTCACCATGGCTACGGTCACGTATGACCAGGCAACCCGTATCTACCCGGGTTCCGACAAGCCCGCCGTCGACAAACTGGACATCGCCATCGAAGACGGCGAATTTCTTGTCCTGGTCGGCCCCTCCGGATGTGGCAAGTCCACCTCGCTGCGGATGCTCGCGGGGCTGGAGGACGTCGACGGAGGCGCCATCCGTATCGGGGACCGCGATGTCACCCACCTTCCGCCCAAGGACCGGGACATCGCCATGGTGTTCCAGAACTACGCGCTGTATCCGCACATGACGGTCGCCGACAACATGGGCTTCGCGCTCAAGATCGCCGGTGTGCCGAAGGCCGAGATCCGGCAGAAGGTCGAGGACGCGGCCAAGATCCTGGATCTCACGGAGTACCTCGCGCGCAAGCCCAAGGCGCTGTCCGGCGGTCAGCGGCAGCGGGTCGCGATGGGCCGGGCGATCGTCCGGGAGCCGCAGGTCTTCCTGATGGACGAGCCGCTGTCCAACCTGGACGCCAAGCTGCGTGTCCAGACCCGTACGCAGATCGCGGGGCTGCAGCGCCGGCTCGGGATCACGACGGTGTACGTCACGCACGACCAGGTCGAGGCGATGACGATGGGCGACCGGGTCGCCGTGCTCAAGGACGGTCTGCTGCAGCAGATCGATTCGCCGCGGAACATGTACGACCGGCCGGCGAACCTGTTCGTGGCGGGCTTCATCGGCTCGCCCGCGATGAACCTCGTCGAGGTGCCGATCACCGACGGCGGCGTGAAGTTCGGCAACAGCGTCGTCCCGGTCAACCGTGAGGCGCTGTCCGCGGCCGCCGACAAGGGCGACCGGACGGTGACCGTGGGCGTGCGCCCCGAGCACTTCGAGATCGTCGAGCAGAACGGTGCCGCCGCGAAGTCGCTGTCCAAGGAGGCCGCGGACGCGCCGGCCGGCCTGGCCGTCACGGTCAATGTCGTCGAGGAACTCGGCGCCGACGGCTATGTGTACGGCACCGCGGAGGTCGGCGGCGAGGTCAAGGATCTCGTCGTACGGGTCAACGGCCGCCAGGTCCCGGAGAAGGGCAGCCGGCTGCACGTCGTGCCGCGGCCGGGCGAGACGCATGTCTTCTCGACGTCGTCCGGGGAGCGCCTCACCGACTGATACGGGCTGAGGAGCGAACGAGCGAGAGCGGCGGCGGTCCCGGGGAGCATCCGGTACCGCCGCCGCTGCGTTGTCATCGGTGCCAAGTCCCTACATGTCACCACGTCCCCACATAGGGACATAACCCGACTTTCCACACCCGTGCGTCAACATCACAACCGCACCGACGAGCCATTGCGTCCCTCGATATGGTGACCAAATGTCGCCAAATCATCACTCCTCGCTACGATCGCGACCGTGAACTCCGCAGCCCGCCGCATCGGCAGAACTCTCGCCCTCGTCCTTCCCGTCGTCCTCGTGCTGTCCGGGACCCTCGCGGTCACCGCCGTCCCGTGGGCATCGACGGCCACCGACTCACAGATGCTGACCGCGTCCTCCGGGAAGGCCGCCACCAAGACCGTCACCCGCGCCCCCGAGGAGGCCCTGCGCAAGCGCCTCCTGGTCGAGCTCCAGGAGAAGGACCCGGGCGTCGCGCTGACCCACCTCCAGGAGGCGACCACCAAGCGCCCCTCGCTGGCCAAGCACTGCGTCTCCATCGCCCGTGACCTCGGCCGTGCCGCGGTCACCAAGTACGGCGCCGCACACCGCGCCCAGGCCTTCTCCCGCCCGGTCTGCGACACCTCCTTCGCCACCGGCGTCGCCGCCGCCCAGTGACCCCCGCTCGCACCGCATAGGGTGCGATCCATGACAGGTGCCCAGCATTCCTCTCCCACGCAGGCCGTGGTCCTGGCCGGCGGCCAGGGCTCACGTCTCCGCCCGTACACCGACGACCGCCCCAAGCCGATGGTCGAGATTCCCGGCACCGGGACCCCGATCATCGGCCATCAGCTGAACTGGCTGGCCGAGGAAGGCGTCACGGACGCGGTCATCTCCTGCGGGCACCTCGCCGGAGTACTCCAGGACTGGCTGGACCGGGCCCAACTACCGTTGCGCGTCACGACCGTTGTCGAGACCGAACCGCTGGGCCGCGGCGGCGGCCTCAAGTACGCGGCCGGCTCGCTCCCCCGCCCGGACGAGCCCTGGTACGCCACCAACGGCGACATCTGGACCCGCTTCCCGCTCCGTGACATGGCCGCCTTCCACCACGAGCGCGCTGCCGAGGCCACCCTCGCGCTGGCCCGCCCCCATATCCCCTGGGGCGCCGTGGAGACCGACGCGTTCGGGCATGTGCTGGACTTCATCGAGTCGCCGCCCTCGCCGTATCTCATCAACGCCGGCGTCTATGTGTTCTCCGCCGCCTTCACGGAGCTGCTCCCCGACCGCGGCGATCATGAGCGCACCACCTTCCCGCGCCTCGCCCGCGAACGCCGGCTGGCCGGCTTCCCGCTCCCCCAGGGCGCCTACTGGCGCGCCATCGACACCGCCAAGGACCTCACCGAGGCCGCCAAGGAGCTGAGCGCCCAAGGGCGTTGAGAGGCTTTGAGAGGCGTGGAGAGGCGGAGAGGGCCCCGCGCAAGGCCGTGACGGAAGCCCCGACGGAGCCCCGACGGAGCCCCGGAAGCCCGTACGGCACCCCCCTTGCCCCCACCACGCTCCCGCGCCGCCGATTGCACCGCCCGGAGCGGCCCTCGGGCCTCCGGAGCCGTCACTGGGGCCTCCGGAGCCGTCCCCGGCCGTCCCCGCACACGACTGTCCCCGACCGCTCCTCCCTCCCCGTGACGGCCGGTGCAGAAGAGCCGTACGGAGAGATCGGGGCGATCGGGGACGGTGTGGGGCGGCGGATCAGCCGAGGAGGCCGCCCAGGGCGTCGCGGCCGGAGTCGCCTCCGGAGCCGCCACTGCCGGTGCCGGTGCTGCCGGTGCCGGTGGTGCCGCCGCCCGTGCCGCCCGCCGAGGGCGGTACCCGGCTCGGTACCGGGGCCCGTCGGGTGGGCACGGTCTGCTGCGGGGCGCTGGTGGTCGCGCCTGGCTGCTGCGAGAGGCCGCTGCCGCTGCCCGTCGACCGTCCGGTGCCGGGGGCAGAGGCGGACGGCGTGCCCGGCTTGCGGGCCTTGTGCGAGGCGCCCGCGGTGGGCTTTCCGGAGCGCGGTGCGGAGCTGCCGGTGTGCCGGTGGCCGGGCCGGGTGGCGCGCTTGCCGGGGCGGGGCAGCGGGGAACCGGGCAGGTTGTTGATCGCGGGCTCACCGGGCCGCGGCACGGTCGCGACCGTCGCGGACCGTACGGCGCCGCCGAGCAGCGAGCCGATGAGCAGGGTCAGCCCGGCCACCACCGCGGTCATCACGGCGCCGCGGCGCAGCACCCGGCGCCGCAGATCGGCCACCTCGACGCGGGGGCCGAGGCGCCGCCAGGCCTCACCGGCCAGCCGCCCGTCCACGGAGTAGACCGGGGCGCCCGCGATGATCAGCGGGCTCCAGGCGGCGAGGTAGATGATGTCCGGGGCGTCGTAGGCGGGGACCGTGCGCCAGGTGACGGTCATCAGCAGCGCCGCGGACAGCAGCGCGCCGATCGACGCGGCGACCCGCTGCCACAGACCGCAGATGGTCAGGACGCCGACGACGACCTGCAGGAAGGCGACGGTCAGACCGGCGCCGACCGGGTGCGAGACGGCGAAGTCGCGCAGCGGCACCGCCAGCGCCCAGGGGTCGAGCGACAGCAGCCACTTGACCATCGAGCCCCGCTCACCGCCGTCGAAGTAGACGGGGTCGCAGAGCTTGCCCATACCGGCGTAGACGGAGATCAGACCGAGGAAGATGCGCAGCGGCAGCAGGACGACGCCGAGGTTCATCCGGCGGCCGGGGTAGTACGCGTGCCGCACGGTGTCGGCGCCCCGCCGCCTGCCGCCGGGGTCGTAGTGGTCCCGTGCCTCGAACCGGTCGTCGTCGTAGCCGTCGTCGAGCGGGCCGCGGCTGCCGTACGAGGTGTTCCGGTAGGGGGTGTCGCGGTAGGTGTCGTCGTAGGCGCTGCCCACGGGGCGGACGCCGCGCAGCAGCTTGGTGTCGGAGTCGGCGGGGCCGCGCTGGCCGATCACGGTCTGGGCGGGGGGCGCGTCGCCGAGGCGGACCCGGGGCAGGACCTGGGTCGTGCCGACGTCCTCGCCCTGGCCGCCGTCGAGGCCGATGCCCGAGTCGCGCACCGCGTGCAGGAGTTGGGTGGTGGCGCCGGCCGTGCCGCCCGGTGCGGTGCGGCCGCTCCACACCACGGGCGCCCGGCGTCTGGCACCGGCTGCCGAGCCCCGGATGACGGGGATGCGCGCGGTGTCGGCCAGGGCGTTGCCCGCCGTGGGCGCGGCGAGCTGTACGCGGAAACTGGCGTGGTTGACGATGACCTGCGCGGGATCGCACGGCACCTTGACCGAGCTCAGGCCCGGCTCGTCATCGAAGCCCGGCGAGCGTCCCCCCGTAGGCGTGCGGGGTGTTCTGGTGTCCACGCTCATCTAACCGAGTGACTCGCGTATAAGACACTGCCTTGACCGGGTCGATCTGTCCGAGACCCGTCAAAAGATCACAGGATCCGGCGAAGGCGTACGGAGGGTCAGGCCTTGCCCCGGGGTGGCACGGAAGGGTGCCGGCCGCCCCGGGGTATCCGGACTCAGCCGCGGCGGCGGGCCGCCTCCCACAGGACGACACCGGCCGCGACACCGGCGTTCAGCGACTCCGCGCCGCCCGGCATCGGGATGCGCGCCCGGACGTCACAGGTCTCGCCGACCAGCCGCGACAGGCCCTTGCCCTCGCTGCCGACGACGATGACGACCGGGCCGTCCAGCGCCGCGACGTCCTGGAGCTCCAGCTCGCCGTCCGCGGCCAGACCGACGACCGTGAGGCCGGCCTTCTGGTACGACTCCAGGGTCCGGGTCAGGTTGGTGGCGCGGGCGACCGGCGTACGGGCCGCGGTGCCCGCCGAGGTCTTCCACGCACCGGCCGTCATCCCGGCCGCCCGGCGCTCCGGCACGACCACACCGTGACCGCCGAAGGCACACACGGAGCGGACCACGGCGCCGAGGTTGCGCGGGTCGGTGACGCCGTCGAGCGCGACGATCAGCGGGTCGTCACCCTCGTCGAAGGCGGCCGCGGCCAGGTCCTCGGGGTGCGCGTAGTCGTACGGCGGGACCTGCAGGACCAGGCCCTGGTGGTTGAGGCCGTTGGTCATCCGGTCCAGCTCGGGGCGCGGCGCCTCCATCAGATTGATGTCGCCGCGCTCCGAGGCGAGCTGCAGTGCGTCGCGCACCCGCTCGTCGGTGTCGATGAACTGCTGGACGTAGAGCGTCGTGGCGGGCACGCCGTCGCGCAGCGCCTCGAAGACCGGGTTACGGCCGACGACCAGCTCCGCGGTGCCCTTGGCACCGCCGCGCCGCGGGGCCGGACGGCGCACCGCGGCCTGCTTCGCCTTGGCGTTGGCGACGCGGTTCTTGACGTGTCCCTTGCGCGCGGAGGCGGGCGGGGTCGGGCCCTTGCCCTCCAGGCCCCGGCGCCGCTTGCCGCCGCTGCCGACCTGCGCGCCCTTCTTGTTGGACGTGCGGCGGTTCCTGCGCTGGCTGTTGCCGGCCATGGGTCACCTGTTTCTTCACTGCTCTCGACGTCTCGCGACGTGGAGTGGGTACGTACGTATGGATTGAGTGTCGCCCGCGGCCACCGGGAAGGGCGAATCCTGGTGGCCGGCGACGGGCGGGACGGGGGTCAGGACAGCGACCAGCGCGGGCCCGAGGGGGTGTCCTCGATGGCGAGTCCGGACTGCTGGAGCTGGTCGCGGATGGCGTCGGCGGTGGCGTAGTCCTTGCGGGAGCGGGCGGCCTGGCGCTGTTCGAGGACCAGGCGGACCAGGGAGTCGACCACGCCGTGGAGGTCCTCGCCGCGGTCCGTGCCGCCGCCGGACCAGCGCTCGTCGAGCGGGTCCAGGCCGAGCACGCCGAGCATGGCGCGCAGCTCGGCCAGCCGGGCCACCGCCGACTCCTTGTCGTCGGCGGTCAGCGCGGAGTTGCCCTGGCGGACGGTGGTGTGCACGATCGCCATCGCCTGCGGGACGCCCAGATCGTCGTCCATCGCCTCGGCGAAGGCCAGCGGCACCTCGTCCGCCGGCGCGACGACCCCGGCCTTCTCGACGACCCGCTGGACGAAGCCCTCGATCCGCGCGAACGCGGACTCGGCCTCCCGCAGCGCTTCCTCGCTGTACTCGATCATCGAGCGGTAGTGCGGGGTGCCCAGGTAGTAGCGCAGCACGATCGGGCGCCAGCGCTTGACCATCTCCGAGACGAGCACGGAGTTGCCCAGCGACTTGGACATCTTCTCGCCGCTCATGGTCACCCAGGCGTTGTGCGACCAGTACCGGGCGAAGTCGTCGCCGTACGCCTTGGCCTGCGCGATCTCGTTCTCGTGGTGCGGGAAGACGAGGTCGACGCCGCCGCCGTGGATGTCGAAGACCTCGCCCAGGTACTTGTGGGCCATCGCCGAGCACTCCAGGTGCCAGCCGGGCCGGCCGCGGCCCCAGGGGGTGTCCCAGCTGGGCTCGCCCTCCCTGGCCGCCTTCCACATCGCGAAGTCGCGCGGGTCCCGCTTACCGGTCTCGCCCTCACCGGACGGCTGGCGAAGGTTGTCCAACTCCTGGTTGGACAGCTGGAGATACCCCGGGAAGGACTGCACATCGAAGTAGACGTTGCCGTCGGCGGCGTAGGCGTGGCCACGCTCGATCAGGCCGCGCATCATCTCGATCATCTCGGGGATGTGGCCGGTGGCGCGCGGCTCGTAGGTGGGACGCAGGCAGCCGAGGGCGTCGTAGGCCGTGTTGAAGGCGACCTCGTTCTCGTAGCCGATCGACCACCAGGGGCGGCCCTGCTCGTCCGCCTTCTTGATGATCTTGTCGTCGATGTCCGTGACATTGCGCACGAACGTCACGTCGTAGCCGCGGTACTCGAACCAGCGGCGCATGATGTCGAAGTTCAGTCCCGACCTGATGTGCCCGATGTGCGGGGCGGCCTGCACGGTCGCGCCACACAGGTAGATCGAGACACAGCCCGGCACGAGCGGGGTGAAATCGCGAATCTGCCGGGCGCTGGTGTCGTACAGGCGAATCGTCACGGAACCAGGGTAGTCGGAACGAGGCAGTGCCCCGCGACCCATTGGGCCATAGGGAATCCGATCCGCCACAACCATCCGATTCGCCGGAATTGCCGCCCACCCCGGGACAGTCCCGGGGCCTGGTCAGATGCTGCCCACCACCTTGCGCGGGGTGATCCGGACCACGACGCGCTCGGCGTCGTCGGCCGCCGCCGGGTTGAACTCCGCGTACGGCTTGCCGGTGTACTTCCGCGCCAGCTCGTCGATCAGCTCCTGCCCGCCCTCGGTGCTGAGCGAGGCGTGGCCGCGGACCTCGGCGTACGTATACGGGGCGTCGAAGGGCTGGACGACGACCGAGACCCGTGCGTCGCGGCGGAGGTTCCGCTCCTTGCGTCGGCCGACGGTCGTCGAGATCAGCAGATCGTCGCCGTCCCGCTTCACCCAGACCGGGGAGGCCTGGGGACTGCCGTCGGGCTGGACGGTCGTCACGGTCACGAAGACCGGGGTGTCCAGGAGCTGCTTGAGGTCGTCGGACAGGGTGGCGGTCACAAGGGGTCCTTCCTGCGGGCCGTTCCGAGGAACACGAGTACTCCGATGCTCCCCCCAACACCCGTGCGGCGCCCGGCATTCCCACGCCATACGGGGGAATGCCGTGCGCCGCGTCCGTCGCTCCGGGCCCTGCGGGACCGGTCAGGCCGTACGGAAGACGATCGCCGTGGCGACCGCGGCCAGGCCCTCGGCGCGGCCGGTCAGACCCAGCCCGTCCGAGGTCGTGCCGGAGACCGAGACCGGCGCCCCGACGGCCGCCGACAGCGCCTTCTGGGCCTCGTCCCGTCGCTTGCCGACCTTCGGGCGGACGCCGATGACCTGCACCGCGACATTGCCGATGGTGAAGCCCTCGGCCCGTACGATCCGCGCGGCCTCGGCCAGCAGCGTCACACCGGAGGCGCCGGACCATTCGGGACGGCTGGTACCGAAGTGCGCGCCCAGGTCGCCGACACCGGCCGCCGAGAACAGCGCGTCGCAGGCGGCATGGGCTGCCACATCGCCGTCGCTGTGGCCGGCCAGGCCGTAGCCGTCGCTCTCCGCGGCGTCCCAGAGCAGCCCGGCGCACCACAGCTCGCGGCCCTGCTCGAAGGCGTGCACATCCGTGCCGATGCCGACGAGCGGGAGAAGGGGGGCGGCCGGTGCCGGCTCAGACATAGCCATCGGTGGCCCTCCTGCGGGCGAGTACGGCCTCGGCCAGGACCAGGTCCAGCGGCCGGGTCACCTTGAACGCCTCCTCGTGGCCGGGGACGACCACGACCGGCGAACCGAGCCGCTCGACCAGCCCGGCGTCGTCGGTGGCGCCCTCGCCCTCGACGACGGTGTCATGCGCCTTGCGCAGGGTCGCCAGGTCGAAGCCCTGCGGGGTCTGTACGGCGCGCAGCAGCGCCCGCTCCGGGGTGCCGACCACCGGCTCGGGGGAACCCTGCGGCTGCGGGTCGACCTGCTTGACGGTGTCGGCGAGCGGCAGCGCCGGGACGACGGCGGGCGCACCGGCGCGTACGGCGGCGACCACCGCGTCGACCGTGTCGACCGGGACCAGGGGCCGCGCGGCGTCATGCACCAGCACGACGTCGATGGTGTCCGGGAGCGCCGCCAGACCGAGCTGTACGGACTCCTGGCGGGTCTCACCGCCGGGGACGACCTCGAGCTCGGTGCGTTCGGCGAGCGGATGCTCGTGGAGGAGGCGGCTGACCTCGGCGGCGCCGTCGGGCGGGGCGACCACCACGATGAGGGAGACGGCACGTGACGCGGCCATCGCGCGGACGGCGTGGACCAGCATGGGAGTGCCGCCCAGGGTGCGCAGTGCCTTGGGGGTGCCGGGACCGAGCCGGACACCACGGCCGGCGGCGGGAATCACCGCGGCGGTGCGGACCGGGCGGGAGGGATCTGACATCGATGGCTCCGGAGTCCGGGGCGAGCCCGGAATTGACGCAGACAGGTTTGTTTCCTCGGGCGAGGTGGGTATGGCCTGGGCGTGCCCCCTACGGGGGGAGTGCCGGGCGCGACGCCTTGACCGGACCCTTCCGTGACAGCGGTCGAGGCTGCTGCCCGGGCCCGGCACGTCACAGGGGGGCGGTGGTTCTCGCCGAGACCAGCTGGTCGCCCCCCGTAGATCCGTCGCAGCACCCGCAGATATGCCGCAGCGCCCGGCAACAGACCGCTCCCCTTCGGGAGTCGATCGTCACTCGGGCACCGCGGCATTGCTACGTCGTCGCTGCGTTGGATCTCTATGCGCTGGATGTCGCCAACGCTGGACATGGCCAACGCTTGAGCGTCGTCAGGACGCGAGTACCTCGTCGAGCAGGGCCTCGGCCTTGTCCTCGTTGGTGTTCTCCGCGAGGGCGAGCTCGCTCACCAGAATCTGGCGCGCCTTCGCGAGCATCCGCTTCTCACCGGCGGAAAGTCCGCGCTCACGCTCACGCCGCCACAGGTCGCGCACCACTTCGGCAACCTTGATCACATCGCCGGAAGCGAGCTTCTCGAGATTTGCCTTGTAGCGACGGGACCAGTTCGTCGGCTCTTCGGCATACGGTGCACGAAGCACCTCGAAGACCCGGTCCAGCCCGTCCTGACCAACCACGTCGCGTACGCCGACGAACTCCGCATTGTCCGCTGGCACACGAACAGTCAAGTCGCCCTGGGCGACCTTCAGCACCAAGTAGGTCTTGTCCACGCCTTTGATCTGGCGAGTTTCGATGGCCTCGATCAGCGCGGCCCCGTGATGGGGATAGACCACGGTGTCGCCAACCTTGAACGTCATGTGACAGGTACCCCTTCCGTGGCTATCCATGCTAACACGGGAACGGGCCGTTCTGAATGGCGTTTTCGCAGGTCAGGGCATATCTCGGGGCTTGACAACAGTGACCGGAACGTGCTGCGAGGGGGCTCCGGAAGCGGGTATTCGCAGGTCGGAGGGGCTGCACGGGTGAGCGGAAACATGCCCGTCACACACCGGGAACTCGATGATCGACAGGCCGAACGTCCCGTTTTGCACGGATCCACACGAGCGAGTTCCGCTACTCCGTTCGGCTGCTCATGGGCCTCTCGGGACGGATTCTCGAATTGATCACGAACCGCCGGCCGAAGAGTGTGATCAATTCCGCGAGCCCTTCACATTCCCTGCGAATACTGCTTTTCCCCGGAAGGAAACCAGCCGCTCGCCACCCGAACGGCCGCGTGCCGAAAATGCATGCCCGTTCTTGATGAACGTTCTCGCACTCTGCTTCTCGGTGTCTCCGGCCGCGCGGCCGGCTTTCCCGTCCGGGACCGCCTGGCGGGGGCGGTGGAACGGTGCCCGGACGGCGGTGGCGGGCCGCTGATCGCGCTGGGGGCGGGTCGGGTGCGGCGGCGCGAGGGCGGCTCGGTAACCTAGCGGCGCTGACACACCCTTAGGGCGGCTTTACGCACCCGTCGTCATGACGCGTACGGATCGCCGCCCCAGCCGTCCATCCGCGACCGGGCACGAACGTTCGGCCGCCGTAGCTCGTCAAGGAGATGCCGCCGCCGTGAGCCGCAGCCTTCGACGCGGCGTCCTCGCCGCCACCGTCCTTTCGCTCTCGATCGCCACGCTGTCCGCGTGCGGGGCCGGGAACGACGCCCAGACGCTGGAGGTCAAGCCGGACAACGCCGCGACCTCCGTGGGCGACATCAAGATCCAGAACGCCAACGTGATCACCCAGCCCGAGGTGGACGCCAAGGGCCCGGCCGTGATCTCCGCGACGGTGTTCAACAGCGGCGCCAAGGACCAGAAGCTGACCGCGATCTCCGTCGACGGCACCGGCCAGACGGCCAAGCTCTCGCCGGCGGACCGCGGCTCCGGCCCGATCACCGTGCCCGCCGGCGGCTCCGTCGTGATCGGCGGCGCGGGCAACCCCTCGGCCGTCCTCGCCAGCGGCCGGGAGGCCGTCCAGGACGGCAATGCGCAGCCGCTGACCTTCAAGCTGAGCTCCACCGGCCAGGTGAAGATCAGCGCCTTCGTCGTCCCGGCGAAGAACTACTTCGAGGGCTACGGGCCCTCGAAGGTGCCCTCGGCCTCCGGCTCGCCGTCGCCGTCCGGTACCGGCAAGCCCTCGGAGCCGGGCAGCAAGCCCTCGGATTCGGCCTCCCCGTCCGGTACCGCCAAGCCGGCGGAGGGGGCGCACGCCGGTCACTGAGCCGGTGGCACGCGCCGTCACCACTACGCGTCAGGGGCGCCCCTCCGGATCGGAGGGGCGCCCCTGACGCGTACTGCCGCAGCCGCGCACGGCGGCGCACCGCTGCGCTGCGGCTCAGCGGTGCACGGCCTGCTGCACGGACCGGTTTACGGCTCGAACTTGTAGCCCAGACCGCGGACCGTGACGAGGTAGCGCGGGGCGCCCGGGTCGGGCTCGATCTTGGCGCGCAGCCGCTTGACGTGCACGTCCAGGGTCTTGGTGTCGCCCACGTAGTCGGCGCCCCAGACCCGGTCGATGAGCTGCATACGGGTCAGCACCCGGCCGGCGTTGCGCAGCAGCATCTCCAGGAGGTCGAACTCCTTCAGGGGCAGATCGACCTTGCCGCCGGCGACCGTGACGACATGGCGGTCCACGTCCATCCGGACCGGCCCGGCCTCCAGGGCCTGCGGGGTGACCTCCTCCGGCTCGCCGCGGCGGCGCAGCACGGCGCGGATACGGGCGACCAGTTCGCGGGAGGAGAAGGGCTTGGTGACGTAGTCGTCGGCTCCTATTTCCAGGCCGACGACCTTGTCGATCTCGCTGTCCTTGGCGGTCACCATGATGACCGGGACGTTGGAGCGGCCGCGCAGCTGGCGGCAGACCTCGGTGCCGGGCAGGCCGGGCAGCATCAGGTCCAGCAGTACGAGATCGGCGCCGTTGCGCTCGAACTCGTCCAGTCCGTCAGGGCCCGTAGCCGCGATGGCGACCTCGAAGCCCTCCTTGCGGAGCATGTACGACAGTGCATCGCTGAACGATTCCTCGTCCTCGACGACAAGCACTCGGGTCACGGAAGGACCTCCGGGGCTGGGTGAGCAGGGAGCGGATCGTTGAAGGTCTCGTACGGGCGGTCCTCGTCGTCGAGGCCCTCCGCGGAGAGGTCGGCGGGCCGTTCGCGGTCGCGTACGGACCCGGCTTCCGGGAGACGCAGGGTGAAGGTGGAGCCTTGTCCCTCGGCGCTCCACACCGTGACCTCCCCGCCGTGCGAGGCGGCCACATGCTTGACGATGGCGAGGCCGAGGCCGGTCCCGCCGGTGGCGCGCGAGCGCGCCGGGTCGACACGGTAGAACCGCTCGAAGACGCGGTCCCGGTCCTTCTCGGATATCCCGATGCCCTGGTCGGTCACCGCGATCTCGATCAGGTCGCCACCGGGCGCGGAGACATGGCGTCCGGCGATCCCGACGCGGGTGCGCGCCGGGGAGTAGTTGACGGCGTTCTCGACGAGATTGCCCAGGGCCGCCGCGAGCTGGCCGCGATTGCCCCAGACATGCAGGTCGGCGGTGCCTCCGGCGGCCATGGTGATCTGCTTCGCGCCGGCCTGCTGGCGGCAGCGGTCCACGGCTTCGGCGACCAGCTCGTCGACCCGGACCGGCTCGGCGTCCTCCAGCGGGTTGTCGTTCTGCACCCGGGAGAGGTCGATGAGCTCCTGGACGAGGTTGGTCAGTCGGGTGGCCTCGTTCTGCATCCGGCCGGCGAAGCGCTCGACGGCCTCGGGGTCGTCGCTGGCGTCCATCACGGCCTCGGAGAGCAGCGACAGGGCGCCGACCGGCGTCTTGAGCTCATGGCTGACGTTGGCCACGAAGTCGCGGCGGACCGCCTCTATGCGGCGGGCCTCCGTGAGGTCCTCGACCAGCAGCAGGACGAGCCGGGAGCCGAGCGGGGCGACTCTCGCGGAGACCGCGAGGGCATCACCGCGACCGGTGCCGCGGCGCGGGAGATCCAGCTCGACCTGGCGTATCTCGCCGTCCCTGCGGGTGTCGCGGGCCATCTGCATCATCGGCTCGACGGCGAGCTTGCCGCCGCGGACCAGCCCGAGGGCGTACGCGGCGGAGCTGGCCTTCACGACGGCGTCGGCCTCGTCGAGCACCACGGCGGAGGAGCGGAGCACCGAGAGCACGGTGTCGACCCCGGGCGGCAGCACGGCGTCCGTGTGCAGTGAGCTGCGGGTGGGCTTGGCCTGGTCGCGCTCGCTCCAGCGGAACGCCAGCATGGCGAAGACGCCGGTGCACAGCCCGGCGATCGCTGCCACTGCGGCGACGGCCGCATCCACGTTCATGACTCCAGGTTATGCGCCGGGTCGGACACTTCCCCAGCCGTGCGAGGGCCTGCTCGAACAGCCGTCGCCCAGAGTTCACCGTGGCGTCCGCGCGGGTTCACTCCGGAGGCCGGTGCGGCGCGTGCGGCCGCCGACCGGATGCCCCTAGGGAAACCGGCGCGAGCGCCCCGCCGGTCCGGGGCAGGGCCAGGTGAACCGCCCGGCCGGTCCCGGAGCGGCGATTGCGTCGCCCAGAGTTCACCTTCACGTCGGCACCGGTTCACCCCCGGTGGCACCGCAGGTCGCGCGGTGCCCGCAGGGTGAGAGTGCGGGGGCCGGACCGGTTCCGCACCGGCGCACGGCCGGACACTCTGAGCGACCGCGGGCGTAAGCCCCTCCGGAGCACGGCACCGCGGAGTACCGGCTCCGCGGAGCACCTCGCCGGGGTACGGACCGCACGGGCACCGGGCCGTGAGAGCGTGGGCACAGGTCACCCTGCACCCCGTTCCACCTCCCCCACCCACGCCACACCACCACATCGAAGCGAGAGAAGGTCAAGATGCGGGACGCGTACCACGAGGAGCTGGATTCGATCGGCGAGGGCCTGGTCGAGATGGCCCGGCTCGTCGGCTCCGCGATCGGGCGCGCCACCACGGCGATACTCGACGCGGACCTCAAGCTGGCCGAGAACGTCATCGCCGCCGACGAGAAGGTCGACGACCTCCAGCGCGACCTGGAGGCCCGGGCGATCGCCCTGCTGGCGCGGCAGCAGCCGGTCGCCACCGACCTGCGGATCGTCGTCACCTCGCTGCGGATGAGCGCCGACCTGGAGCGCTCCGGCGACCTGGCACAGCACGTGGCCAAGCTGGCCCGGCTGCGCTTCCCGGAGACGGCCGTTCCGCGGGACCTGCACGCCACCATCCTGGAGATGGGGCAGCTGGCGCAGCGCCTGATGGCCAAGGCCGCCGAGGTCATCATCACCAAGGACGTCGACCTCGCGCTGCAGCTGGAGCAGGACGACGACGCGATGGACACCATGCACCGCACGCTCTTCCAGCACCTGATGGACGACCGCTGGAAGCACGGCATCGAGACGGCCGTGGATGTGACCCTGCTGGGCCGCTACTACGAGCGCTTCGCGGACCACGCGGTCTCCGTCGCCAAGCGGGTCGTCTACCTGGTGACCGGTGAGCACGCCGACGAGATCGCCCCGCCGACGGCGGTCGAGGGCGCATAGCGACAACGGCGGGCGGAGGGAGTGAGTCCGCCCCATGAGCCACCGTGCGCCGTTGACGTGTGCTTCCACGCGCCGTTGACGCGCCTCGTCACCCGGGCTTGCAATGGGCAGCAGGTGACCCCTAGGAGGCAATGCATGGCACCCATGGCGGACTCCCCGAACACCGCGGCTCACGACGCCCCGACGGCTGTCGAGCGCCCGCGGCTCCCCCTGCTCGGCGCCTGTGGCTGCGGCTCCGGCTGCAGCTGCGGCTGCCAGTCGGGCGGACCGTGCCAGTGCGGCGGCGGCTGCTAGCGACCTCAACGGCACAGCGCCACGGCGGCCCCGACCGGACGATCTTCCGGTCGGGGCCGCCGCCGTGTTCCTGAGCTGCGGGTCTCCCCTCAGGGGCCGCCGCCGGGCCGGGTCACACGCTGAGCGACAGCGGATGGATCTCGTCCGCCTTGTGGCCGGCGCGCTCGTGGATGCGCTGCACCGCCCCCGCCGACGGCGCATCCGACAGACAGAACACATCACCGGACTCGGTGTCGGCCCAGGCGTGCTCGAAGGTCACGCCTTCCTCGCTCTGAATGGCGAGGTCGGCCCGGTGTGCCTCGTTGAGCTGGTCGGCCGTGAGGCCCTTCATACCGTGATGGATGTCCATGAACTTGGGCATCGGGCTCATCCTCCAGGTTGCAGACGACAGCCCCCCTTCTTCCATGCTGCATCCGCCTGCCGGGGCCGCACGCGGGGCCGGCCGGCACGGGAAAGGCCCGGAACAAGGCCCGGAAACGCAGACAAGCCCCCTGCCCGCGGGAACTCCGCGGGCAGGGGGCTTGGTCCGGGCCGGTTACTTCTTCTTGCCCTGGTTCTTCACGGCCTCGATGGCGGCCTTGGCGGCCTCCGGGTCGAGGTAGGTGCCGCCGGGCTTGACCGGACGGAAGTCGGCGTCCAGCTCGTAGGCGAGCGGGATGCCGGTGGGGATGTTCAGGCCGGCGATGTCCTCGTCGGAGATGCCGTCCAGGTGCTTGACCAGGGCGCGCAGGCTGTTGCCGTGCGCGGCGACCAGGACCGTCTTCCCGGAGCGGAGGTCCGGGACGATGCCGTCGAACCAGTACGGGAGCATGCGGACGACGACGTCCTTGAGGCACTCCGTCTGCGGGCGCAGCTCCGGCGGGAGGCCGGCGTAGCGCGGGTCGGAGAACTGGGAGTACTCGGCGTCACGGTCGAGCGCGGGCGGCGGGGTGTCGTACGAGCGGCGCCAGAGCATGAACTGCTCCTCGCCGAACTCGGCCAGGGTCTGCGCCTTGTCCTTGCCCTGCAGCGCACCGTAGTGGCGCTCGTTCAGCCGCCAGCTGCGGTGGACCGGGATCCAGTGCCGGTCGGCGGACTCCAGGGCCAGCTGCGCGGTGCGGATGGCGCGCTTCTGGAGGGAGGTGTGCACTACGTCGGGGAGCAGGCCGGCGTCCTTGAGCAGCTCTCCGCCGCGGACTGCCTCCTTCTCGCCCTTCTCGTTGAGATTGACGTCCACCCAGCCGGTGAACAGGTTCTTCGCGTTCCACTCGCTCTCGCCGTGGCGGAGGAGGATCAGCTTGTACGGTGCGTCGGCCATGGCGTCGAGCGTAATCGACATCCGGAATCGGCCCTGCGCCGGTCCAGGACGTGGGCTTCCCGACGGCGTTTGACGCTTCCCGTCAATTGAGTGGCGACCGGAGCCGGTCCCTCAGTAGGGTGCGACAGTCGCTCGCGCCACTTACACACGCACCTCCTCCGCGCCCCGTCGCCCACCCTTCCGGCGCCCGGCGCGGCCGTATCCGCCCGACTCCCCGCCCGCCTCCCTGACTGCCTGCCTGCCACGCACTGCCTGACCACTCCTCGGGGGAAATGTCATGTCCGCATCCACATCCGGCCCCACCAGGCGGGCCGGCCTCCGGCAAGCCGTCGTGGAGAGCGTCTCCGGCCTCCCCCGGCAGTTCTGGTGGCTGTGGACCAGCACCCTGATCAACCGGCTGGGCGCCTTCGTCGCGACCTTCCTCGCCCTCTATCTGACCGTCGAGCGCGGCTATTCGGCCTCCTACGCGGGCCTGGTGGCCGCGCTCTACGGTCTGGGCGGAGTGATCTCGTCCGTGGGCGCCGGGGTCATGGCCGACCGGCTCGGCCGCCGGCCCACCATGCTGATCGCGCAGCTGTCGACGGCGGCGTCCGTGGCGCTGCTCGGCTTCATGACGGACCCGGTCGCCATCGCGGCGGTGGCGGGCCTGGTCGGCCTGGCGACCAACGCCTCCCGCCCCGCCGTCCAGGCGATGATGGCGGACATCGTCGCCCCCCAGGACCGCGTCCGCGCCTTCTCCCTCAACTACTGGGCCATCAACCTCGGCTTCGCCATCTCCTCCACCGCCGCCGGACTCATCGCCGAGCACGGCTACTTGACCCTCTTCCTGGGCGAGGCCGCGCTCGTCCTGGCCTGTGCGCTGGTCGTCTTCTGGAAGCTCCCGGAATCACGCCCCGCCGCGGGCACACCGGGCGGGCCGGACGACGCCGCAGGCGGCCCGGCCCCCGCACCGGTCTCCATGCTGACCGTCCTGCGCGACGGCCGGTTCATGACCGTCGTCGGCCTCAACCTGCTGCTCGCCCTGCTCTTCCAGCAGGCCTATGTCTCGATGCCCGTGTCGATGGGTCAGGACGGCTTCTCCAGCACCGACTTCGGCATGGTCGTCGCGGTCAACGGCGTCCTCGTCGTACTGCTGCAGATCCCGGTGACGCGCTTCATCGAACACCGCAGCCCGGCCATGCTCCTCATCGGCTCCGCCCTGCTCGCCGGCTACGGCTTCGGGCTGACGGCGCTGGCCGGCTCGGTCGCCATGTACGCGGTCGCCGTCACCGTCTGGACCCTCGGCGAGATCATCAACTCCCCCACCCAGATGGGCCTGGTGGTGCGCCTGTCCCCGCTGCACGGCCGCGGCCGCTACCAGGGCATGTACGCCCTGTCCTGGTCCGTCGCCTCCCTGACGGCCCCTCTGCTCGGCGGCGTGGTGATCGACCACTACGGTGCCGACGCTCTGTGGGCCGGCTGCGCGGCCGTCGGCACGCTGGCCGCGCTGGGCTATGGACTCCTGCTCCGGGGGCTGCCGGAGCAGTCGGGCGCGGGGGCGGAGGCGGTGGCCGGGGGTCAGCCGGTCACGGCAGCGGGGCAGTCGGCCGCGGCCCCGGCCACGGCCGCGCAGGAGTCGTCCGAGCCGGTGGCGTGACAGGGGCGCCGAGGCAAGTGAGCCCCGGTGTGGTCGCAGGGTTCGCTCCGCTCCCCCGCCGGGCCCGGCCCTGACCGCACCGCTCGCCCGCCCGCCCGCCCGTCGTACGGCTAGACGGAAGGCCGCTGGGTCAGATGCGCGAAGGCGTCGAGGTTGCGGGTGGACTCACCGCGGGACACCCGCCAGGCGTACTCCTTGCGGATCGCCGTGGCGAAGCCCATCTCCAGCAGGGTGTTGAAGCTGCCGTCGGCGTTCTCCAGGACCGTGCCGAGGATGCGGTCGAGCTCGTCGGGGGTGACGGCGGCCAGCGGGAGCTTGCCCACGAGGTAGATGTCACCGAGCTTGTCGATCGCGTAACTGACGCCGTAGAGACGCGTGTTGCGTTCGAGGAGCCAGCGGTGCACGGCCTCGTGGTTCTCGTCGGGGTGGCGGACGACGAAGGCGTTGATGGAGAGGGAGTGCCTGCCGACGATGAACGAGCAGGTCGTGGAGAGCTTGCGGGTGCCGGGGAGCTTGACGACGTAGGTGCCGTCGGAGGGGGTTTCCCATTCGAGGCCGGCGTCCTTCAGCGTCTGCTCGATCACGGTCTGCGCGGTCGCACCGGCGGCCACGGCAGTCCCGGCCGTCCCCTTGCCCGTCTCGCTCACACCGTGCTCCTCGCCCGTGTCACCCATGGAGCGATCGTAGGTGACGGCGGTGCTCCTGCATGGCGGCGGTGTAGACGTCGCCGGTCGCCGCGGCGGCGGTGTCCCAGCCGAAGGACTGGGCGTGGCGGGCGGCGTCGGTGCCCATCCGGGCGGGCAGCGCCGGGTCCGCGACGAAGCGGGCGAGTGCGCGGGCGTAGTCGGCCGGGTCATGGCCGGCGACGAGGAAACCGCTGACGCCGTCGCGCACCGCCACCGGCAGACCGCCGACCGCGGCCGCGACGACCGGGGTGCCACAGGCCTGGGCCTCGATGGCGACCAGTCCGAAGGATTCGCTGTACGAGGGCATGACCAGCACGGATGCGGCGCGGTACCAGTCGGCGAGCTGTTCCTGGCCGACCGGCGGGCGGAACTGCACCAGATCCGCGATACCGAGCCGGGCGGCCAGCTTCTGCAGGCCCTCAGGCTTGGCCAGCCCGCTGCCGCTGGGTCCGCCGACCACGGGCACCACCAGCCGGGAGCGCAGCGAGGGATCCTCGGCCAGCAGGGCGGCGGCCGCACGCAGCAGGATGTCGGGCGCCTTGAGCGGCTGTATGCGGCCGGCGAAGAGCGGAATGACCGCGTCCTGCGGCAGGCCGAGGCGGGCGCGGGCGGCGGCCCGGCTCTCGGCGACCTCGCCGCCGGTGGGGCGGAAGCGGTCGAGGTTGACGCCGGGGTGCACCACTGCGACCTTGCCGCGCTCGGCCTCGTAATGCCGTACGAGCTCGTCCGCCTCCTCGGCGGTGTTGGCTATCAGCCGGTCCGCGGCCCGGACGATCTGGGTCTCGCCGATCACCCTGGCGGCCGGCTCGGGGGTGTCCCCCACGGCCAGCGCGGCGTTCTTGACCTTCGCCATGGTGTGCATGGCGTGCACCAGCGGGACGCCCCAGCGCTCGCCGGCCAGCCAGCCGACATGGCCGGAGAGCCAGTAGTGGGAGTGCACCAGGTCGTAGTAGCCGGGGCGGTGGCCGGCCCAGGTCTGCATCACGCCGTGGGTGAAGGCACACAGCTGGGCGGGCAGCTCCTCCTTCGCCAGGCCCTCGTACGGACCGGCGTCCACATGCCGTACGAGAACGCCGGGGGCGAGCTCCACGGCGGGCGGGAGGGTGCCGGTGGTGGCGCGGGTGAAGATCTCCACCTCGATGTTGATCGAGGCGAGCTTTTTGGCCAGCTCGACGATGTAGACGTTCATGCCCCCCGCGTCGCCGGTGCCGGGCTGGTGCAGCGGGGAGGTGTGGACGCTGAGCATCGCCACCCGGCGCGGGCGGCGCGCGCTGCCGGGCAGCCGCAGCCGGGCCTGGCCCGGGAACTGGCCATGGGAACGACTGCGGAGCCGGGACACGTATTGGCTCACGTCGAACTACCTCCTAGGCGGGGCGGGCGGCGCGCCTCCGACCCCGTCCAACAACAGACCCCGGCGATCCATTTCCGTCCGGCACGCGCTCCGCGTACTTTGCCAAAGCGTGACCAAGCGGGGCCCGGCGGGACCTCTGGGACGGCGCACCCGCCGCCACCCCATACTCTCGATGGCATGGCCCGCCGCCCCTCCGTCCTTGCCGCCGCCCCGGCGACCGCACCGTCCCGGCCCGTCGGAAACGCCACCCGCGGGACCACCAACCCCAACCGGCTGCGCCGTATGGACCGCTGGATCGCCGCGGAACACGGCGCCGTGCTGCGCCGCTCCGCCGACCCCGTCGCGGTCGACCTCGGCTACGGCGCCGCGCCCTGGACCGCGGTGGAGCTGCTGGGGCGGCTGCGGACGGTCCGGCCGGACGCCCGGGTCGTCGGCATCGAGATCGACCCCGCGCGGGTCGCGGCCGCGCGGGCCTACGAGCAGCCGGGGCTGGACTTCGTCCACGGCGGTTTCGAGGTGCCGCTGCCGGGTCAGCGGACGCGGGAACCGGTCCTCATCCGGGCCGCGAATGTGCTGCGGCAGTACGACGAGGACGAGGTGGCCGCCGTGTGGCGGCGGCTGTGTGCCCGGCTGGCGCCCGGCGGGCTGCTGGTCGAGGGCACCTGCGACGAGATCGGGCGGCGGCACGTCTGGGTGGCGCTGGGCCCCGAGGGGCCGCGCACGGTCACCTTCGCCGCCCGCCTCAGCGCCCTCCACACACCCTCCGACCTGGCAGAACGCCTCCCGAAGGCACTGATCCACCGCAATGTGCCGGGCGAACCGGTGCATGCCTTCCTCCGGGACTTCGACCGCGCCTGGGCCACCGCCGCCCCGCTGGGCGCGCTGGGCGCCCGCCAGCGCTGGCGGGCCGCCGTGGCGGCGCTGGCCACCGACTGGCCGCTGACCGGCGACCCGCGGCGCCGCCGCCAGGGAGAGGTCACCGTGCGGTGGGAGGCACTGGCCCCCAGGAGCTGAGCGCACCCGTCGTGGGACTTTGCGGACACGCCCTACGCGGTCAGCCACGCCCTACGCGGTCAGCGACGCCCTACGCGGTCAGCGACGCCTTGCACGGTCAGCGACGCCTTGCACGGTCAGCACCGGGTCCGTTCACGCGGTCAGCACCGGGTCCGTCAGCGCCCCCAGCTCCCGGATGCGCCGCTCCGTCTCCGAGCCGCGCGGGGCCGTGTACGTCACCAGCGCCTGGTCCGGATCGGTGCTCAGCCGGAAGCTCTCGAAGGTCACGTCGAGCGCGCCCACGCGCGGATGCATGATCCGCTTGGTGCCGCGCAGACACTCGTGCACCGACTGCGTCTCCCAGATCCGCCGGAAGTCCGGGCTGTGGTCGAGGAGTTCATTGACCACCTCGCAGATCCGCGGGTCGTCGGGGTGCCGGCCGCTGTCGGCGCGCAGATTGCCGACCACCTCCACGGCCTTCGCCTCCCAGTCCGGGTGCAGGGCGCGGGCCGCCGGGTCGAGGAAGACCAGCAGTGCGGTGTTGCGCCGGTCCGGGGCGAGCGCCTCCAGGTCGAAGGCGATCCGGGCGCCCAGCGGGTTCCAGGCCAGGATGTCCAGGCCGCGGCCGATCACCAGGGCCGGGACGGTGGCCGCCATCGCGTCCAGGACCTGCTGGATCTCGGGGGGTACGGTCCGTCCGGGCATGGGACCGGCGGTGCGGTCCGCGCCCGGGCGCCGGGGCACGGCGATATTGCGCAGATACGTCACCTCACCGCCGGACAGCCGCAGCGCCCGCGCGATGGCGTCCAGGACGGAGTCGGAGATGGCGGGCGCCCGGCCCTGCTCGATGCGGGTGTAGTAGTCGACGCTGATGCCGGCGAGCTGGGCGACCTCCTCGCGCCGCAGCCCGCGCACCCGGCGCCGGTTCACCCCGCCGGGCAGGCCGAGGTCGGCCGGTTCGAGCGCCGCGCGGCGCGCCTTGAGGAACGAGCTGATCTCGATTTCCGCGTACAGCATCGGTCCAGTATGCGACGCACGGCCGGTTGAGTGGTTCCCGCCGGCCCAGGATGCGACGGGCCTGGTCCGCTCCCCGTACGGACAGCAAGGTGGGGCCCGGACGTCTCCGGGGCGCCCCGGAGGTCCCTCCGGCACGCCCCGGAGACGCCCTTCGGCACGCCCCGGAGACGCTCTTCGGGACGACCCCTGAGAACTCGCAGAAGGAGCACCTCATGCAGCGCAGGATCCTCGGCGGTACCGGCATCTCGGTCAGCGAGTACGCGCTCGGCGCGATGATGCTCGGCGCCTGGGGCAACACCGATCATGACGACTGCGTACGGATCGTGCACCGTGCGCTGGACGCCGGTATCAACTTCGTGGACACCGCGGACGTGTACGCCGCGGGCGAGTCCGAGGAGATCGTCGGCAAGGCGCTCAAGGGGCGCCGCGAGGACGTCGTACTGGCCACGAAGGCCGTCAGCTCCATGGGCCCGGACGCCAACCACAGTGGCAGTTCCCGGCGTTGGATCGTGCGGGCGGTGGAGGACAGCCTGCGCCGTCTGGGCACCGACTACATCGACCTCTACCAGATGCACCGCCCCGACCCGACGACCGATATCGACGAGACGCTCTCGGCACTCTCCGACCTGGTACGCGCCGGAAAGGTGCGGGCGATCGGCTCCTCGACCTTCCCCGCCGAGCAGATCGTCGAGGCGCAGTGGACCGCCGAGCGCCGCGGTCACCTCCGCTTCCGCACCGAGCAGCCGCCGTACTCGATGCTGGCGCGCGGGGTGGAGAACGCGGTGCTGCCGACCGCCCAGCGCTATGGCATGGGCGTGCTGACCTGGGGCCCGCTCAGCGCCGGCTGGCTGTCCGGCCGCGATCTCTCGGCCAGTTCACGGGCCGGCCTGGAGACCCAGAAGTTCGATCTCTCGATCCCCGAGAACGCCCGCAAGGCCGAGGCGGTCACCGCGCTGTCGAAGGTCGCGTCGGAAGCGGGCCTGCCCCTGCCCCACCTGGCGACCGCCTTCGTCCGCTCCCACCCCGCCGTGACGTCCGTGATCATCGGCCCGCGCACCCTCGACCAGCTCGACAGCATGCTGGAGGGCTCCGAGGTGACCCTCGCCGCGGACATCCTCGACCGCATCGACACCATCGTGCCCCCGGGCACCGACCTCAACCGGGCCGACGCCTACTACCTGCCCCCGGCGATCACGGATGCTTCGCTGCGGAGGCGGTGAGGCGGCTCCGGCCACGAGACCACGGGTGTCCCTACGGGCTTGGTCCTCTGGTGCAGAGACGGCTTCGGCGAATTCACTTCGCGCACTCACCGCGGCTTGCGATGCTTGCCCGTGCCCGAGCGGAGCGGCTGGGGTGGCGACACCGCGGCCGGGGGCGTCATGGCCTCGGGGTACAGGATGCGTTTCGCCTCCGCGAGGTTGGACGCGAACCCGTGAGGCTCCCAGGCGTATCCGTTCCATCGCTGGATGGCGCGGGGTGCCTCTGGATTCAGGTGTGAACCCTTCAGGCCCTCTTTGGGGACCAGGGGCACAGCGCGAAGCCGTCCGATCTTCGCGTCACGGCGTTCCGCCCAGTCCGACAGCGGTTCGTCGTCCATCTGGACTCCCTACGATTCGGCGGCACCTTCTCGCGGAGGATAGTGCGCAAACCGACATCTGCTACTTGCCGCCGGCGACCACGGACGCATAGCCGCGGCGGCGAACGCTCCGGCGTGGTACGCCTCGGACCCCGCCGAGCGGGCCTACGCGACCTTGAGCCGCGCCACCTCCCGTGCCCGTTCCGACAGTTGACGCACGGCGGGGAGCTGACGGTACGGGCGCAGCCCCTCCCTCAGGGCGGTGAAGTGTTCGTCGCCGCGGGCGCCGGAGGTCCCTGTGTAGTCGTCCAGGAAGCGCTCCCACGCCTCGCACGACTCCTCCACATGGCGCATGGCAAGGAGGCGCCTGGCCAGAAGTCCGTTGGTGTGCAGGCGTCCTTGGCGCTCCGCCGGCGGCCGGAAACGGTGCGACCGGCGCAGCGCCCGGACCGATTCCGGGCGGTCGCCCAGTTCCCACAGCACGTGGGCGACGTGGAACTCGTAGGCGGCACGGTCGTAGCCGCCGATGTGGTCGTTACGGCCGTCCGCCTGGGACAGGGCCTCTTCGGTCTCCCGTAGCCGGGTGAATGCCTGGCGGCGGTCCTTGACCATCGCCGCGCCGTGCGCCTGTTGCCCCCGGAGGAACGCGGTCAGGCGAGGGCCCGCGACGGGTGCGGCTTCGGCGGCGGAGTCGGCCAGTTCGAGGGATTTCGCGCCGTGGCCGAGGTGGGAGGCCTGCAACGCCATGCCCCGCAGGGTGCGGCAGTAGGTGAGGTGGTCCTCGGCGGCGCCGGCGAGCTTGAGCGCCTTGACGTAGTACCGCTGTCCGATGCGGTGTTCCCGTTCGTACATGGCCATCCAGCCCGTGAGGTAGACCAGATCGGCGGCGGCCGACCGCATCGCCTTCCGGGCTTCCTCCGTGCCGTCGGCCTTCAGGTAGGGGCCGACGGTGTTGACGAGGAAGGCGGCGGCCATCGGCCGGGCGTGCGCTCCGCCGAGATCGTCGAGGATGTCCGCGATGTTCTCCGTCATCTTCCGGACGGTCTCGATGTCGCCCATGCCGATCCGCACCGTACGGCCGGCGGGCGTCGCTTCGGCCCTCCCGGAGACGGCATCGAAGCCCGGCACGACCAGTGCCGCCGAGTACAGTCCGGCGCCGATTACCGCGCGCCGGGAGGGGTCCATGTCGGCCCTGCCCAAATCCATCACTCCCGCCGCGATGTCTGCCGGTGCGTCCGGGTCGGTGCCGGCACCGAGTCCGGCGTCGACCGGGCTCACGGGGCGCTTCAGAAGTCGTGAGAGCGCCTCGGCGACCGCGTCGCGCGCCTCCTTCTTCGGCACGGAGCCCTTCAGCCAGTGGGACACCGACGATTTGTCGTAGTGCAGCGTCACCCCGAGTTCTGCGGCCGCCCGGTTCACTGCCCGCGCGAGCTGCGCGTTTCCGATCCCGCCCTCCCGCATGAGGACGGCGAGCGCGAGGTTCGGCGTTCTTGATCGTGGTGCCATCTCGTGGACCCCCGAGCGTTCAACCAGTTCAACCGTCTCTCCACTCTGCTCCCTTACCCGGTGGGCGGTAAGGGAGTTGAGTGAATATCAGCCGTCGGGAGGCTTCCTCCGCCGGCTGGTGGACAGCCCACGCGCCGGCTCCCGAAAGGGCAGGCAGGGGCCCTCCCCGATCCCGATGAGGAGACACCCCGTGATCTCACACATCACGATCGACCAGCGGGACATCGCCTACGACTCCCGCGCACAACAGGCCGCGCTGTCGGTGACCGTCCATCACCGCGACGGCGCCACGGAGCCGTCCTTGCTCGTGATGGACCCGGGACAGGTGGAGCTGTACGCCATCCAGCTGGACCAGGCGATTGCCAAGCGGAAGTCCGCGCAGGAAGAGGCATCGCGGTGAATGACCTGCCCGAGGTCGGTGACGAGGTGGAGGGCAACGGCCGCCGGACGATCGTGACCGACATCCACCAGGGCGTCTACCTGTTGCGGTGTGGTGCGCGCGTATGGCCCGCTTCGGACCCGGCGGGATTACGGATCATTCGGCGGCGGGCACAGCGGATCGCCGACGGTGACTTCCGGTGAGCAAGGCAGGCAGACAACGGCTCGGCCGATGCCGGTGCCCGCCCCGCAGCCCGTGCCGTCCCCGTGCGGCCGAGCCCAGTCGCTACGCCAAATGCAACGCCGCCAACAACGCATCCACCAATGGCCGGTCGCGTTCCTGGGTGAGGCGGTGGCGGGCCTCCGTTGGGGAGAGCCATTCCAGGCGGTCGACCTCGGTGCTGGGGGTGAAGGCGCCGGCCAAGGCTTCGGCGGCCCAGTAGCGGACGGTCTTGGGGCGGCCGTTGGCGTTGTAGTAGGAGGTGGGCAGGGGGGCGCCGGGGCGGCAGTCCATGCCGGTTTCCTCCGCGACCTCGCGCACCGCTCCGGCCAGGGCGTCCTCGCCGCGCTTCAGCTTGCCTTTGGGGTGCGACCAGTCGTCATACTTCGGGCGGTGGACGAGGGCGATCTCCAGCCCGTCCTCGGTCGTGGCGCGGCGCCACAGGACGCAGCCCGCGGCCCGTACCGGCTTCTGCGGGGACGTCACCTCGGCACCCCTTTCCGTGCGGTCATGGGGCCACTCTCCCAGCCCGGCCGCGCCCCGTCCGCGCGTTCATGTCCCTCGCCTCCTCAGCCCTTGCGGTCCGGTGTCCGCGGCAGCCAGACCCGGCCGAAGGCGAACCGGGCCGCCTCCACCTCGTGCCGCTGGTCGGCGTGCAGCACGCCCAGGGCGTAGGCGGTGGCCGGGGCGATGCGGGGGGTGCGGGCCGCCGCGGCGGCGGCTGCGGCGGCCTCGGCGGCGTCCCGGTGCCACTCCAGAGCCCGGCCGGCCTCCGCGAGCAGGAGGTCGCCGGCCTCCGGCGCGATCAGCTCCCGGGCGTAGCGGCTGAGCCGCACCAGCATCCGGACCTGGTGCCAGGGCGCGTCCTGGCGCTGGTCGGCGGCGAGGGCCGCGGCGTTGTACGGGTAGCCGGCGCGGGACAGCGGCAGCGCGGCGACCGCCTCCGAGAGCCGTCGGTGCGCCTGCTCGGCGAGCGGCGGGAGCGCCTCGTCGGCCGGGAGCTCGGCGGCCGTACGGGCCAGCGGCGCCTCGGAGGCGAGCACCGCCACGGAGTCGGCGACGGCGTGGAAGCGGGAGGAGCCCAGGGCCTGCAGCGCGGCGGAGTGGGCGCGGGTGCGGGCGAGGGTGAGCTGGCGGTCCAGCAGCGCCCCGGCGCGCGCCGCACCGGCCGACAGGGCGCCGTCCGGGTCCGGATCACCGGTCGGAGTGGCGGACGAAGCGGCTGAGGAGGCCGAGGAAGCCGAGGAGGTGGCCGGGCCGGTGGACGAGCCCGTGGCCGTACGGTCCCCCCGTTTGCCCCGCTCCCCCCGGCCCGTCCGGTCCCCGCGGTCGCTGCGTTCGGGTCCGCGGCCGGTCAGCCGCTGCAGGGCCGCCATCAGCCGTTCGCGGCGGGCCGCGCAGGCCTGTTCGCGGGCCAGGGTGCCGGACAGCCAGCCCAGCTCGGAGCGGAGCTGGTCGGCCCAGGCCTCCTCGGTCAGCGGCCGGAAGGTGTACAGGGTGGCGCTGATCCGGCGGGCGGCACGGCGCAGTTGCCAGGCGGCCTCACCGGCGCCCTCGGCGTCCGAACCGCTCTCCCGGTGCAGCCGCAGACTGCGCAGGAAGTCCGCGGACTGCTGGTGCAGGTAGTCGGCGAGCACCTCGTCGGCCGTATGGGAGGCGAGGTCGGCCCCGATGTCGGGGGCGGCGCCGCGGTCGGTGCCGTCGTCGCCGCTGCGGGTGGCCATCACCGGTGCGTACGGGGCGTCGTCCGGCCCGTACATGCCGTCGTTCCCCCCGTACGGCCCGTCCACCACCGCGGAACGGGCTCCGGGCGCCCCGCCGGGCTCGTATCCGATTCCGGTGCGACCCGCCGGCCCTCCGGTCGACTGGTCATGTCGCTGGGCCACGCCGGCGCCTCCGGGCGTCAATGAGCATTTCCTGTACGTTGCGCAGCGGCGCGCCGTCCGCGTCCACCGCCTGCCGGGTCCAGTCTCCGTCCGGGCCCAGGTGCCAGGACGAGGTGGAGTCCGACGTCCCCCGCTCCAGCAGCCGGTTGAGGGAGGCACGGTGCGCCGGGTCGGCGACCCGCACCAGTGCCTCGATCCGGCGGTCCAGATTCCGGTGCATCATGTCGGCGCTGCCCAGCCACACCTCGGGCTCCCCGCCGTTGCCGAAGATGAAGATCCGGGAGTGTTCGAGGAAGCGGCCGAGGATGCTGCGGACCCGGATGGTCTCGCTCAGGCCCTCGACGCCCGGCCGGAGCGCGCAGATGCCGCGAACCCAGACGTCGACCGGCACACCGGCCTGGGAGGCGCGGTAGAGCGCGTCGACGACGGCCTCGTCGACCATCGAGTTGACCTTCATACGGACGTAGGCGGGCCGGCCCGCGCGCTGGTGCGCGATCTCCTTGTTGATCCGCTGGATCAGGCCGTCCCGCAGGGACTTGGGGGCCACCAGGAGACGGCGGTAGGTCTCGCGGCGCGAGTAGCCGGAGAGCCGGTTGAAGAGGTCGGAGAGGTCGGCGCCGACCTGGGGGTCGGCGGTCAGCAGCCCGAGGTCCTCGTACAGCCGCGCCGTCTTGGGGTGATAGTTGCCCGTCCCCACATGGGAGTAGCGGCGCAGCATCTCGCCTTCCTGGCGGACGACGAGCGAGAGCTTGCAGTGCGTCTTGAGCCCGACCAGGCCGTAGACGACATGGCAGCCGGACTCCTCCAGCTTCCGCGCCCATTTGATGTTGGCCTGCTCGTCGAAGCGGGCCTTGATCTCGACGAGGACGAGGACCTGCTTGCCGGATTCCGCGGCGTCTATCAGGGCGTCCACGATCGGCGAGTCACCGGAGGTGCGGTAGAGCGTCTGCTTGATCGCGAGGACGTCGGGGTCGGCGGCGGCCTGCTCCAGGAACGCCTGGACGGAGGTGGAGAAGGAGTCGTAGGGGTGGTGGAGGAGGACATCGCGGGAGCGCAGGGCGGCGAAGATGTCCGGCGCGGAGGCGGACTCCACCTCGGCGAGGTCGCGGTGGGTGCCGGCGACGAACTTCGGGTACTTCAGCTCGGGCCGGTCCAGGGCGCCGATCCCGAAGAGGCCGGTCAGGTCCAGCGGGCCGGGCAGCGGGTAGACCTCGGCGTCGGAGATCTTCAGCTCCTGGACGAGCAGGTCGAGCACGGCGGGGTCGATGGACTCCTCGACCTCCAGGCGGACCGGCGGTCCGAAGCGCCGCCGCATCAGCTCCTTCTCCAGTGCCTGGAGGAGGTTCTCCGCGTCGTCCTCCTCGACCTCCAGGTCTTCGTTGCGGGTCACCCGGAACATGTGGTGCGCGCGCACCTCCATGCCCGGGAACAGCTCCTCCAGGTGGGCGGCGATGACGTCCTCGATGGGGACGTAGCGCTGTGGGGAGGCCTCCAGGAAGCGGGAGAGCAGCGGCGGCACCTTGACCCGCGCGAAGTGGTCATGGCCGCTGACCGGGTTGCGTACGACGACGGCCAGATTCAGCGAGAGGCCGGAGATGTACGGGAAGGGGTGCGCGGGGTCCACCGCCAGGGGCGTGAGCACCGGGAAGATCTGCTGGCGGAAGAGGGTGAACAGGCGGGCCTGCTCCTTCTCGGTCAGCTCGGGCCAGCGGATCAGATGAATGCCCTGGTCAGCGAGCTCGGGGGCGATGTCCTGCTGGAAGCAGGCGGCATGCCGGGCCATGAGCTCGCGCGAGCGCGTCCAGATGAGGTCCAGCACCTCACGGGGCTGCAGCCCGGACGCGGAGCGGGTGGCGACGCCGGTGGCTATCCGTCGCTTCAGTCCCGCGACCCGGACCATGAAGAACTCGTCCAGGTTGCTGGCGAAAATCGCCAGGAAGTTCGCCCGTTCGAGGAGGGGCGTGGCCGGGTCCTCGGCCAGTTCGAGCACCCGCTCGTTGAAGGCCAGCCAGCTGCGCTCGCGGTCCAGGAACCGGCCGCTGGGCAGTTCCTCGCCGTCCGCGCCCACCACGCCCTCGTCCTCGTACGCATCGGGATCGGCGTCCAGGTCGGGCTCCAGGCCGGGCACCGTACCCCGGACCGCCTGCGGGCGGTGCGCGGCGATGGAGCCCACGGAAGGCTGGGCCGAGGGGGCCGGGGCCTGCGGGGGCTTCGTGGTGGGCATCTCGGGCTGGATCTGTGCCTGAGCGCTGGGCTGCTGGTTCATGGCCTTATTCTTCCGCGTTCCGGGGCATCCAGGCGCGTCAGGAGGTGGCGGCGCGAGACGGAGCCTCGGGTTCGGGACGTTCGGCACAGCGGGCTGCATTCAGCGATGCTCGCAAGCGACTTTGAATCGCCGGTAACGCGGATATGGCGGACAGGCAAGCGGGGTGCTACTCCCAGGGGTTTTCGGGTCGGCCGGGGCCGGTCACCACGCCGGGGCGGCGGGGCTCGGAGGCCGGGGCCGGAGGCCGATCGGCGGGCCGCGTCCCTTGTCTCCTTCCCCCTGGGCTGCCTTTCTAACACGGCCGGCGAGCGGGGAGAAATGCCTCGGATTTCTTGATCAAGGCAATGCGGACGGTGACCTTGCGGAATACGGTCAGGGGGATTGTGGGGGAATGCAGCCGGGGGTGGCAGGGGAATGCGGTCGGGGGTGGCGGGGGAATGCGGCCATGGTCGTCCGGGTTCTGCATTCTCTGGCATTCCGGCGGGTCGAGCTGACGGGGAATCCCTGGGGTGGCGGTGGCCGGTGCTGCCGCCGTCGCACCGTGCCGCGGCTGCCGGGTGCGCGGCGGGCGGCGGGCGGCGGGAGGCGGGCGGCGGGCAGCGGGCGGCGGGCGGGCGGCGCCTCTCCCGGGAGCGGGCCCCGGCGCCGCCGCCGTTTCCCCTCCCCTGCCTTTCCATGGCGGAGCCGGAATTCCCGGGGAGCGGAATTTCGGCTCGGCGAAGGGGCGGGAGAGGAAAACGCGGAATGGGCCGGGAGGGGCGGCCGCCGGGATATCGGGCGGAGTTTCAGCCGTGCCGGCGGCGCATCACCCGGAAAGCGATCACGGTCAGTACCGCCGTCAGCGCGAGTACGATCCCGCTCTCGATCCATGCCAGCGGCCAGTGGTGCGATACCGGGTGGTGGTCCATGTACTGGCCCACCGCATCGTGGCTGCGCAGACAGGACTCGTGGTCGCCGGCGGAGTCGCAGACGTCGATGGACAGACGGTCGCCGGAGCGGGTGTAGTACCCCTGCCCCACGAGCCAGGCGTTGTCCGGCAGCTGGGCCGACTCCTTGGGCCCGAACTCGGTGCTCCCGGTCGGCATCAGATACGGCCTGAGCTGCTTGAGCGCCACCTGGAGCAGGACCATCGCGCCCAGCGTCACGCCCATCGTCAGCACCGTACGGCGCAGCAGCAGACCGGCCAGCACCCCGACCGCCAGGGCCAGCAGGGAGTAGGCGACCGGCACCGGGCCGAGCGAGGCGAAGTCGAGGGTGGAGTACCAGTAGGAGCCGGAGACCTCGTCGCCGACGACCTGCCAGAGCCAGGCGAACACCACCGAGAGCGCCGTGACGGCGGTCAGCACCACCAGCGCGGGCAGCGCGGTCTTCGCCGCCAGCCAGCGCAGCGGGCCGACCGACTGGGTCAGTACGAGCTGGTGGGTGCCGGCCTCCAGCTCGCGGGCGATCAGCGGTGCGCCGAGGAACAGGCCGATCAGTACGGGCAGCAACAGCAGCCCCGCCTCGGCGAGTTGCAGGGCCGGTCCGTAGGTGTTGCGGAATTCGACGACCGCATCCTGGGTGCCGTCGCAGCGCGCGACGAGCGAGATCATCGAGCAGCCGTCGATGTGATGGGCCTCGATGAACGCGGCCGCCCGGCCACGCAGCACCGCGCACCAGACCGCACCGCCGGCCACGGCGGCGAGCAGCAGGCCGAAGAACAGCCGGTGCTGCCGCCGGACCAGCCAGACGAGACCGCCCAGCGGGCCGCGGACGCCCGGCCCCCGGGCCCCGCCCCGGTCGCCCGCGGTGGGGCCGGTCCCGTTCGCCCCGAGGTGTGCTGTGGTGGTCATGCCGCCGCTCCCTTGCCGCTGTATTGGATGTGCCGTGTGCGCGGTGCGCTGTCCGGCGGGCTCTTCCAGACGCCCCGCAGGCCTGCCGGGCCGGGCGGCCCGTTGCGCGGCAGGCCGGGGATGCCGGGCTTGTTGCCGGGCCGGCGGCGCAACGGCGCCGAGGCCGGTTCCGCGCTCGGCGCGATCAGATCGGGTGCGTCGGGCGCGCGCAGATAGGCGAGCAGAAGCTCCTCCAGGGACGGCTCCGCGACCTCCCAGGGCCCGGCGGCGACCGGGCCCTTCCGCCGTACGACCGTGGTGAAGTGACGCCCCGCCAGCTGCGCCTCGACGACCGGATGCGCGGCGATCTCGGGTGGCAGCGCCTCGCCCCGCCGCTGCCCCATCACCAGGGCGTGCGCCCCGATGACGTCATCGACCTCACCGGCGAGCCGCACCCGGCCGCCGCCCAGCACCAGCAGATAGTCACAGACCCCGTCGAGCTCGGCGAGCAGGTCCGACGACAGCACGACGGTGGTGCCGTGCTCGGCGGCCTGGGCCAGCAGCAGGGCGGTCATCCGGTGCCGTACGAGCGGGTCGAGACCGGCCAGCGGCTCGTCGAGCAGCAGGAGTTCGGGGCTCCTGGCGAAGACGAGGGCGAGCGCGAGGCGGGTGCGCTGCCCGCCGGAGAGGGTGCCGACCCGGGCGTCGAGGGAGAGGTAGCCGTCCCGGACGATCCGCTCGGCGCACCGCCCGTTCCACCGGCCGGGGTTGAGCTCACGGCCCAGCCGCAGGGTCTCGGCGACCGTCAGCCGGGGGTAGAGCGGCTTGTCCTGGGTGAGGTGGGCGACCCGGGCGCGGGCCGAGGCGCCGGCCGGGGCCTCGCCCCAGACCCGTACGGCTCCTTCACGGGGGCGGATCAGCCCGGAGACGAGCGAGAGCAGGGTGCTCTTGCCCGCGCCGTTGGGCCCGACCAGCGCGCAGATACGGCCGGCCGGCAGCCGGAAGGTGCAGTCGCGCAGCGCCCAGCGGCGGCGGTACCGCTTGCCGAGGCCCACCGCCTCGATGGCGGTACGCCCCGAGGCCCGGCCGGTCACCTGGTCCTTGGCCATCGGCCGCACCCCGCCCCCCGAGTCATTCCACTAATTAAGTAGTGAAAGGGTGGGGGAAGTGGGCTACGCCTGTCAACCTCCGCCGCTTACGCTGCGCGGGTGGCCACCTCATCCGCACCCGCGACCCCACCGCTGCCGTACACCCCCGCCTATCCGATACGCACCGAACGCCTGGATCTGCGCCCGGTCACCGACGACGACTTCGCGGCGATCGCAGGAGGAGCGGCAGCAGTGACAGGTGCCGTGCAGCAGTGACAGGTGCCGTGAATCGAGGCCCCGGTTGCGCGAGTGGGCGCTGAACTCTTGCGGACGGGTTGATGAAAGTCGCCCGCTACCGGCCGGAAACCGGGCAGCGTATCTCTAACGTCCCGTCCATGACACACATACGCACAGCGGCCGGGCTCGCCCTCGCGCTGCTGTTCCTCGTGCTGGGGGTCGGTGCCCAGCCCGCGTTCGCGCACGTGTCGCGCGAGCATGCGGAACTCGTAGTCGCGACCGGGGACAACGTCACCAGCGGTCGCCTCATCGTGCACCACGCCGTCGTGGCCCCCGAGAAGGCGGGTGCCTGGGCGGCCGGACTGCTGTCCGCCCCCTGCCCGGCTACCGGCTCCGGTGTGCCCGGCGACAACGGCGGAGTGCCCGGCGGTGTCGTCGTCGAACTGGCATGGAGCTGCCACGTCGACGCGCTCGACCTGGCCCCGCTCATCAAGGAGGGCGGGCTGACCCGGGTGGTCGTCGAGTTCGACGGCACCCCGGTCGATGCCTCCGCCGGCACCCCGCTCGTCGACGTCCGGGGCGCGCACGCGCTGCCGGCCTCCCCCTGGCTCACCGTCGCACTCGTCACCGCCGCCGGAGTGCTGCTGCTGATCGCCGCCCGGCGACTGCCGTCTCTGGCCGGTGCGGTGCGCCGCAACCGGCGCCGGTTCCGGCCGGCGACCGTGGGCGTCGTCGTGCTCTCCTTCCTCGCGCCCCAGGCGGCCTTCGCCGAGGACGCCGGCCCGGCGGCGGCCACCGTCACTGTCGAGGGCACCGTCTTCAAGGACCGCAACGGCAACGGCAAGCGTGACGCGGCCGAGCCGCCCATGCCCGGTATCGACGTCACCGACGGCGCCGCCTGGACCACCACCGGCGCGGACGGCTCGTACCGCCTGGGCATCGACCCGACGCGACGCGAGACCGACCTCGTCAGCATCGTCTCGCCCGACGGCTACACGCCCGCACTGCGCAAGGACTACATCCCACAGTTCTTCCACAAGGTCCCCGAGACCGGCGGCACGGGCATCGACTTCGCCCTCGTACCCGACCGCAACGCCTCGGACCCCACCGAGAAATGGGTCATGAATTCCGACCCCGAGGTCGGCAACCGCACCGACGCCGAGGCCCGGAGCGTCCTGCCCCAGTGGACCGGCCAGGTCCAGGCGATGTCCGAGGTCGACGGCGCGACGATGCAGATCGCGACCGGTGACCTGACCGTGACCGACTACGCGGCCGAGCCGCGCCGCCAGGGCGGGTACGACCTGTTCAGCAAGGGCCTGCAGGAGGGGCGGCTCGGTCACCCCTTCTACCCGGTGATGGGCAACCACGACTTCGGCGGCACCACCTCGTCCCAGGGCTACGCCGGAAGCCTGGAGCACTACCGCCGCAACCTCGCCCCCGAGTGGTACAGCTTCGACCGCAACGGCCGCCATATCGTCGTCCTGGAGGACAACTACGACGCGAGCGGACTCAAGCCGCAGCTGGAGTGGCTCCGCAAGGACCTCGCCCGCAACGCGGTCGGCAAGCAGGTCTTCGTCTTCGCGCACCGCTCGCTGTTCACCCAGTGGGGCCCGGGGGCGGGCATGCAGCCGACGGTCGACGAACTCGCGAAGTACGACGTACGGATGGTGGCGGCGGGCCACAACCAGCAGGCCGAGTTCCGGCGGGGCGCCTTCAAGCGCTCGGTCGAGGTCAACAACCAGGGCACGTACGGCATCGACGGCGCCCGCCCCGACTACAAGGTCCTCGACTTCAGCGCCATCACGGACGATCCGCGCACCCGCCGCAACGAGGACACCGGCCATGTGACCGGCATCCACCGGCAGTTCGAGATCGACGACGACTCCGCCCTGGTCAGCCCCGCGCAGGGCAGCGTCCACGGCGCGAAGGCCGGAGTGCCCGTCGAGATCTACGCGGAGGATGACGGCCGTACGCCCGCGAAGGCATCGCTCACCGTGCGCGACGGCCGGGGCCACGTGGTGCAGCGGACCACGGTCCCCTTCGGTAAGGGAGCCGGCAAGCCCGGTACCGAGAACTGCTACACCCCGCCCGGCGGCAAGCCCGAGCCCTGTCCCGACGCACGCGGCGCATGGACCCGGGCGAGTCGCACGCTGCACGGACTGCGGCCCGGCACGTACACCGCCGAGTCGGTCCCGTACGACACTCGGGGCAGGAAGTTCCCCGTGGTCAAGAACGAGTTCGAGGTCGTCCCTGACTCCGGGCTCGCGAAGCCGCGTACCGGGCAGGACTGGCTGCGGCAGGGCGGCGACGAGGCCGGACGTTCGGCGAGCGGCGACCAGCCGGGCGCGAAGCTCGACCTGAAGTGGGCGCGGCAGACCGGCGAGCAGTTCAACCTGAACGGCTCGGTGATCGCGGACGGCAAGCTGATCGTCTCGTCCCGCGCCCTCGACTCGCCGTACAGCATGATGCTCGCGTACGACATCGCCTCTGGCCGCGAGATCTGGCGTACGTACCTCGACGGCGACGCCGAGTCCGCGCCGACGCTCCACGACGGCACGGTGTATCTGACCACCGGTGTCGGACGGATCTACGCCCTGGATGCCGGGACCGGCCGTATCGCCTGGCAGTCGGTCGACCGCGAGGAGGCCCACGGCGACACCGTGCGCCGCTACGGCCGCGCGGGCGGGCCGGTCAGCGTCTTCGGCCTGGCCGGCGAAGCCGACCGTACGGTCGCCGTCTACCAGGACGCGGACACGATCCGTTGCCGTGACGCGAAGACCGGCGGGCTGCTGCCCGGCGGATTCGGGGCCGCTCTCTCGTGGGGCCAGTCCCACAGCACCGCAATCCGCGAGCCCGGCTCCAACACCGCCTATCTGCACTCCTCGTCGAGCAACACCGTCATCGCCATGGACCTCGCGAGCTGCACACAGCGCTGGGTGAAGGACACGGCGGGCGACATCGACAGCCACTCCTCGCCCGTGCTCACCGACCCGGCCACCTCGGGCGGCCAGGCGAAGCTGGTGACGTTCACGGCGTACGGCACCCGCGGGCACGACCCCAAGACGGGCGCGGTGACCTGGGAGTCCAAGCTGGGCGGCGGCAGCGTCTGCGAGCCGGGCCGCGCCCCGCTCACCAGCCCGGCCGTATGGGGTGACACCGCCTATGCCGCGGGCCGGGACGGTGTCGTGCGGGCCTACGACACGAAGGCGGCCGACCCATCGAAGCCGGTGTGGGAGTCGAAGTCCGGCTATCTGACGGGGGAGAGCCCGCTGGACGACAAGTGGCGGGTCGCCATGGGCTGTTCGGCCGGCAGCGGGTCGCCGACCATGCATCCGCTGGTCACGGAAGCGCATGTGTACGTGGGGACCTGGGACGGACGGCTTCTCGTCCTGGACCGTGACACCGGCACGCAGGCCGCCTCGTACAACCTCGGCGCGGGAGTGGCCTCGGCCCTCTCCGTCAGCGGCGACTGGGTCTTCGCCCTCACGGACGACGGCGCAGTCCACGCACTGTCCGCACGCCGGGACTGAGGGGAAGCACCACGTGCGATCACTCCCTACCGGGGTGCTGTTCCTGCTGTCCGCCGTCCCCGCGCTGCTGTTCGGCAGCGCGGGGACGGCGCAGGCACACCCCTTCGGCACCCCGCCCGTCGTCAAGATCGAGACGGCGGGCGCCACCCCCTCGAACGCCGTCGACGCAACCTGGTCCGCGCAGCCGGACGACGTCGCCGTACTGAAGCAGGAGTCCGGCGGCGACGAGACGGGCTATCTGCGCGCGCACATTGCCGTACGCCAGCACGGCCACCACTGCCGCGTCGACCGGGCGGAGGGACGGAAGCTGCACTTCGTCTGCCCCCGGCCGGTGGACCGGATCGACCTGACGGTCACCGCGCTGACGGACATCGACCCGGCGTACCGCACGCTGTCGGTGACTGATGCGGGCAGGGGCGGGCTGCACACGGCGCAGGAGCCCACGCGCACGCTCGCCCTCACCCCGGCGGACACCGGATCCGGTGCTGCGTCCTCGGCGCGGGCCTGGACCACGGACCTGACCTCGCTTCTGGACCACGGCGCCGCGCTCCCGGTGGCGCTGCTCGTGGCCATGACGGTGGGCGCACTGCATGCCTGTGCGCCCGGGCACGGTAAGTCGCTCGCCGGCGGATACCTGGTGGGCGGCCGGGGCCGAGCGCGCGATGCGGTGTGGCTCGGCGGGATCGTCGCCGTGATGCACACGTTCTCGGTCGCGGTCCTGGCGACCGGCTGGTGGCTGGCGGCGCACAGCACACCGGACATCGCGGCTCTCACGGGGTGGCTGCAGCTGATCGCGGCGCTGGTGGTGGCGGGGGTGGGGGTGAGCCTGCTCAGACGGCATCTGCGCCATCGAAAGCACCACCACCACACGCATGACCACGAGGACGGGCACCGGCACGGGCACAGCCATCACCTCCCGGACGCCCCTTCGCTGCTCACGTGGCGTGGTCTCGTCCTTCTCGGCGCATCCGGCGGCTTGCTGCCCTCACCGTCGGCGTTCCTCGTCCTGCTCACCGGCCTGCTGACCGGCAAGGTCGCCATCGCGCTGGCGATGGTCGCCGCCTTCGGTCTCGGCATGGCGCTGACGCTCACCGGCGTCGGCCTGATCGTGCTGCGCGGCCGGGACGCGCTGCTGAACCGGGTCTCCCGCTCACCGGCGCTGCGTACATGGAGCCTGAGGATTCCGCTGCTCGCCGCCTCGGCGGTGGTGGCCGGAGGGACGGTGGCCTCGGCGGTGGCGGCGGCCCGGCTTCTCGCGCCGTAGACCCGGCGTTTGCTTCCTCAGCTTGCCTGCTGCGTCATCACCCACCGACGCGTCAGCGCATGCTGTCAGTGCCTCCAAGGCGCGGCCGCGGCAGAAGACCCGACCGCACGAGCGGGCGCCGCAGCAAAGGCGAGGGGGCGGACCCTCGTGGTCCGCCCCACCGTGTGTGCAACCGCCGCCGGTCCCAGACCTCCGCCCGGTCTCAGGTCTCCACCCGGCCTCAGGCCTCCGCCCGGCCTCAGATCTCCACCCGGTCTCAGGTCTCCGAGCGGTACATCAGATCCGTCTCGTGCGTCGCGAACCCCATCCGCTCGTACACGGTCACCGCCGCCTTGTTGTCCGCGTCCACGTACAGCATCGCCGTCGGCAGCCCCTGCCCGGCCAGATGGCGCAGCCCGAGCGAGGTCAGCGCCTTGCCCAGGCCGCCCCCCTGGGCGCCCGGCCGCACCCCGAGCACATAGACCTCCCCGAGGCCCTCGTCGGCGTGCACCTTGGTCCAGTGGAAGCCGACCAGCCGCCCTTCCTTCTCCGCCAGGAAGAAGCCCTTCGGGTCGAACCACGCCTCGGCCTTGCGGTCGTCCAGATCGCGCTGGATCAGCGAACCCTGCTCCGGGTGGTGCGCGAACGCCTCCGCATTCACCTCCAGCCAGGCCGCGTCATCGGTGCCCGGCTGGAAGGTCCGTACGGACACCCCCTCCGGGAGCACCGGCTCCGGCAGCTCCAGATCCGTCAGCGAGCGCCGCATCTGCCGCAGCTCCCGGAACATCGTCAGCCCCAGGGTCTGGGCGAGGTGCCGGGCGGCCGGATGCCCGCCGTGCGCCCAGACCCGCAGCCGGCGCCCGGACTGCTCCAGCAGCTCGCCGCCCAGCACCCGGCCGTGGCCGCGGCCCCGGTGACCCGGGTGGACCACCAGTTCGGCGGCCGGCGCCTCCACCGGATCGGTGTCCTCCAGCTGCCCGTACGCGACCAGCTCCTCGCCCTCGTCGCCGCGCGCGTACACCAGCACATGGCGCACGCCCTCGCGTTCGCCCCCGCGCAGCTGCAGCCGCCCCTGCTCGGACACGGCGGGCTGCCCGTCCGTGCGTGCGGCCCGCTCGATCAGTTCGAGGACGGCCGCGCCCGCTTCCGGCGCCAGCTCGTCGACCACCTGGATCCTGCGCCCGGCCCGGCCCATCTCCTGTGCAGCGTCATTCATGTGTGAAGCGTACGACTCCCCCGGGCCCCCGGCGGGGTACCACCCGCACTCCGCCCCCTCCCCCGCAACCAGCTCGTCACCCGTACACCCCTGTTGCGCTACGCGCGTGGACCATAAGCTGCCGTCCGCTCAGGTACATCCAGGAGGGGACCCCATGCCAGCGACACCGCAACGGCGCCGCACCGTACGCAGATTGACGATCGGCGCCGCCGTACTGGCCGCCGCAGGACTTGCCGCCGGTGCCCTGCCGGCCGGCGCCGACACCGGCCGCGCCGCCCGCACCGGCCGCACCGTCGATGTCCAGCTGCTCTCCTTCAATGACTTCCACGGCAATCTGGAACCGCCGCAGGGCTCCTCCGGCACGGTCGAGGAGATCCAGCCGGACGGCAGCAAGAAGAGCGTGCCGGCGGGCGGTGCCGAGTACCTCGCGCAGTCGCTGCGGACGGCCCGTAAGGGACACCCCTACTCGGTGACCGCCGCGGCCGGCGACCTGGTCGGTGCCAGCCCCCTGCTCTCCGGTCTGTTCCACGACGAGCCGACCGTCGAGGCGATGAACAAGCTGGACCTGGACGTCACCTCGGTCGGCAACCATGAATTCGACGAGGGCCGGAAGGAACTGACGCGCCTTCAGAAGGGCGGCTGTCACCCGAAGGACGGCTGCTACGAGGACGGCAAGAAGTTCCGGGGCGCCGGCTTCCCCTACCTCACCGCGAACGTCACCGACGACAAGACCGGCAAGCCGCTGCTCAAGCCGTACACCGTCTGGAAGCACAAGGGCGTCAAGATCGGCTTCATCGGGGTGACGCTGGAGGGCACCCCGGACATCGTCAACGCCGAGGGCATCAAGGGCCTGAAGTTCCATGACGAGGTCAAGACGATCAACAAGTACGCCAAGGTCCTCAACCGGCAGGGCGTGAAGTCGGTCGTGGCCCTCATCCACGAGGGCGGACTGCCCGCCTCCACCTCGTACAACTACAACTGCGACAGCCCCGGCCCCGGCGACGGCATCTCCGGACCGATCACCGACATCGCCAAGCACGTCACGCCCCGCGTCGACGCGCTGGTCACCGGCCACACCCACCAGGCCTACGCCTGCACCATCCCGGACCCGTCCGGCAAGCCGCGCACCGTCACCTCCGCCGCGTCGTACGGCAAGCTCTACACCGACACCACGCTCACCTACGACCGCCGCACCCACGACATCGTGCGGACCGCCGTCAAGGCGCCCGGCGCGGCCAACCACGTCGTCGACCGGAGCCAGCCCAAGGCCGCGGACATGACGTCGCTGATCGCCCGCTGGAACAAGCTGGCTGCGCCGGTCGCCGGCCGCCCCATCGGCCATATCTCCGCCGATATCGCGGGCCGCGGCGCCAACGCCCCCGAGTCTCCGCTCGGCGACGTGATCTCCGACGCCCAGCTGGAGGCCACCAAGGCGGACGGCAAGGGAGGCGCCCAGCTCGCGCTGATGAACCCCGGCGGGGTGCGCTCCGACCTCGCCTTCAAGGCGTCCGGCTCGGAGGGCGACGGTGTGGTCACCTACGGCGAGGCGTTCACCGTCCAGCCGTTCACCAACATGATGAACGTCGTCGACCTCACCGGCGCCCAGCTGCTGACCGCCCTCCAGCAGCAGGTCAGCGGCCCCAACGCGGCCTCCCCGAAGATCCTCCAGGTCTCCAAGGGCCTGACCTACACCCTGGACATGACCAAGTCGGGCGCCGACCGCATCGTCAAGGACTCGGTGAAGCTGAACGGCGCGGCCCTCGACCCGGCCAAGACGTACCGCGTCGCGATGAACGAGTTCCTGGCCGGCGGCGGCGACGGCTTCCCCGCCTTCAAGGACGGCAAGAACAAGTACGTCGGCCCCTCCGACCTGGACGCCTTCACCGCCTACCTGACCGCCCACTCCTCGGCGGACAAGCCCCTCACCCCGCCGAAGGCTGACCGGATCACGGTGGTGAAGTAGGGCTCGGGGGTCGGTCGGCCTCCGCAAATCCCGCGGGCGCCGACCCGGACCCCGTCTCCCTCGAACACCGTCCCCGCTCCGGACACCAACCGGAGCGGGGACGTTTGCGTCGGCGGGTCGTTCACCGCGTGGAGCCGATCCGATGATGAGCCGTGACCCGGCCGACCGGCCGAGCAGCACCGAAGCCTGCCAACAGCTGCGCAAGGCACGCTGAGCCCCCCCTCACCCCGTCCCGAACCACGTCTCCGCGAGGGACTCCAGGGTCGGCTCGGGCGGGGCGGGGAGTTCGCGGAGGTACCAGGGCAGGTTGCTGTAAACGTGCAGGAGGGTGTGGGCGAGGAGTTCGGTGGGGGTGAAGGTCTCGCCGTAGGCGCGGAAGATGCGCGAGAGGAGGCGGGGGTCGCCGCGGGAGACAAAGAGGCCGACGGCGACGAAGTCGTAGGCGCGCTGCCCGATCATCGCGGGTTCGAAGTCGAGGAGCCCGGTCAGCCGCCAGTCGTCGTGCTCGTCGACGGTCAGATGCTGCCGCATGAACTCGGTGTGGAGGAGGACGCCGGGCCCAGGGGCGGGAGGGGGCGCGGAGGCGAGGAAAGCGGGGATCTGTTCCAGCCAGGGTTCGGGGAGGCCGTGGTCGCGCTGCCGGTCGACCGCCGTGGTGCGCTGCCGGTCGAGGAAGGCGCCCCAGTCGCCGGGGCCGAGGACCCCCGCCAGCGGTGACGGGTCCAGGCCGTGCAGGGCGGCCAGGGTCTCACCGGCCTCGGTGGCGATCCGGTCCTGGTCGGCGCGGGGAACGCGGGGCCAGGTGACGGCCAGGTCGGTGCCGCGCAGCCGGGACATCAGGATGTAGCGCCAGCCGTTCTCGTACTCACCGGCGTCGTGGACGTACGGGGTGGGGAGGGGCAGTTGCCCCTGGAGATGGGTGAGGACATGGGCCTCGGTCACCCCGTCGTCGGCAGCGGCGGCGGGGAAGAGCTTGAGGACATAGCGCTCCCCGACGGCGTAGACGGGCTGGGAGCCCGCCGGATAGCGGGTGAGGGGATCGGCGCGGATGCCGAGCCGGGTGCAGAGCGCGGCGACGCCCGGCCGCATCACCGCTTCGTCGGGGACGATCGCGTCCCACTCGTCGTCCGTGTCCACGCGAGGCAGCATGCGCGGACGGTATGGCGGCGGGCGAGACGGCGGCAAAGGATTTTCGGCGGGGCCGGAAGCCATCGGGGTTGCCCTTAGGGGAGTTCCATCGGGATTGCCCTGGATGCTGCCGCCGGCCGTGCTGCAAGGCAAGGACCTGCGGGCCGCCGGGGGCGCCGGCGGCCCGTCCGGTCAGGAGAAGTCGGCGGCGTGATCCCGCGCCCACTGGGCGAACGTCCGGGCCGGCCGTCCGGTGATCCGCTCGACGGCGTCCGAGACGGGGAAGGCCGGTGCCTCGACCGTCTGGCCGAACATCCGGACCAGCTCCAGCGCGGCCTCCTTGGGGAAGTGCGGCCCGGCCATCGCCTCGGCCGCCGCCTCCTCGGAGATCTGCTCGACCGAGGTCTCCTTTCCGGTCGCCCGCCCGATCTCGGCGACCTGCTCTGCCACGGTCAGCTCCGCCGGGCCGGTGACGGGATACGCCTGGCCGAGGTGCGCACCGCTGCGGTCCAGCAGGGCGGCGGCCGCGACGTCCGCGAGGTCGGCCTCATGGACGGGGACGCCCCGGGCGCCCGGGTGCGCGTCGCGGACCACACCGTTCGCGCGGATCGACGAGGACCAGGCCAGTGCGTTGGTGGCGTAGTTGCCGCCGCGGACGAAGGTCCACTCCAGGCCGGAGCCTCGCACCGCGCGCTCCAGACCGGCGTGCAGCCGGGCGATGTGGTGGGTGTCGTCGGCGGGGGTATCGGTCACCGCCATCGAGGAGTTGAGGACGATCCGGCGGACACCGGCCCGGACGGCGGCCCCGGTCAGCGCCACCGCTGCCCGGTCGCCGCCGGCCGCGAGATTGAGGAAAAGGGCGTCGGCACCGGTCAGCAGAGGTGTGAGGTCGTCCGCGCCCGCGAGGTCGGCGCGGAGGGTCTCGGTCTCGGCGGGCAGCCCGGCGCGTGCCGGGTCGCGGGTCAGCGCGCGTACCGCGGCGCCGTCCGCGAGGAGCCGGCCGACAAGTGCGCGGCCGATATTGCCGGTTGCGCCGGTCACAACGATCATGGGAGCAGCTTCCTGCGGTTTCATGGGATGACGACCGTCTTCCGTTTGTTGGGTGAATGCACTGAATGCGAGGAAGGAAACGAATAAGCCGGACAATGGCGCGGAGAGTCCAGGTATGGATCAATGGACGCGGACACATCGCGCACTGTTGCATGGGTCACCAAGAGAGGTGACGGTAGTTCAAGTCGCCCCAGATGTGCGGCAATTTTTTTGCCAAGACCGCGGGGACAACCTTCATGTATCCGACTTACTTCCGGTACGACTTGCGTTCAAGGGACCCGCTCGTGGTGAGATGAGCGGATGCGAACCCCCACACGCATATCTTCACCGTCGCCCACGCCCGCCGCGCAGCACCCCCATCCCCTTGCGCCGGGCGCCCCGGACGACCCCACCGGCGACACCAGAAGGCTCGACACGGTCAACCCGTACGCCGACCTGGCAGCCCTCGCCGACCCCGAGCCGGAGCCGGAACCCGGCCCGGAATTCGGCTCGTTCGACGCCGACGGCACCCCCCGGCGCCGCACCTACCTCAACGAGCGCGACGACAGCGACGACCCGCTGGGCCTCGGGCTGCGCTCGGACGACGAGACGGACCAGGCCTGGAAGCCGCCGAACCACCGTCGTAAGAACCGCCGCAAGAAGCGTGGCCTCAGCCGCTTCGCCGCGATGTCGATCACCGTGAAACTGCTGGTGGCGGTACTGGTCGGCACGTCATTCCTGACGCTCTTCGACCGGTTCGCGGTGCTGTACGCACAGAACGCGGCCGCTAAAAAGGTGAAGGATGCCCTGCATCTGAACGCCACTCCCGAGGTCGACATCAAGGGATTCCCGTTCCTCACCCAGGTCATGGACAAGCGCGTTGACCAGGTGAAGGTCACGATTCCCGACCTGGCCGCGGACCGCGTTTCGCTGGCGAAATTCGAAGCCACCGCGAACGACGTACGCATCGACGGTGATCTGCCCACCTCCATCAAGGGCGCCACGATCGGCACCATGAACGGCAGTGTGCTGCTCGCCTTCGACGATATGAACCGCGAGCTGGGTGCCTCGCAGGTGAAGTTCAGCGAAAGGGGACCGAACGCGGTCCGCGCGGTCGGTCAGCTGCCGATTGCCGGCCATGAACTGCGCGTACGGGCCGAGGCGCGCATTCAGCGGGCCGGTGACCGCGGTATCTCCACCGACATCAGCCAGATGCAGCTGGACATCGGCGATATCGCCGTCTACCGCCCCGGCACCGGCAAGGAGGAGGGCCTGCGGCTGACCCGCAAGACCGCCGCCGAGCTCAGCCGGCAGGCCGCCAAGGTCAAGTCGATGCTGAGCATCCCGGCGATCGCCGACCGGATCGGCATCCCCCAGCCGTACATCCAGGAGGCACTGCGCAACGAGCAGAAGCTCCACGAGCTGACCGGGTCGCCGCGCTTCGTCCAGAAGCTGATGAAGGTCAACCTGGTCGATGTGGTGGCCGACCATCCGTGGCTGCTGGAGAAGGTCGGCATCGACCCGAAGATCCTCGGCGCGCTGACCGGGCTCACCAAGCCGCAGCTCGCGGACCAGCTCTCGCTGTCCTTCCAGCTTCCCAAGACGCCCGGGAACATCCGGCTGCGCAACATCTCCGTCGAGGAGGACGGCATCCGCGCCGACATCACGGGCTCGGAGCTGCCGGTCGGGGGAGCGAAGAAGGAGCCCAAGAAGTAGCGGGCGCACCGCAGGGGGTGCGGTGCGGACGCCGTTGGGGACGCGTCCGCTACCGCGGCTCCTGGGGCCTCGGCGGATCCGGCATCCCGGGCGGGGGTGTCGCGGCGCCGGGCAGCGTCAGCACCGCCTCGGTGCCGCCGAGGTCCGCGGAGCGCAGCCGTACCCCGCCGCCCGCCTGCTCCGCCGTACGCGCCACGATCGACAGGCCCAGACCGCTGCCCGGCAGACTGCGGGCGGACGGGGAGCGCCAGAACCGCTCGAAGACATGCGGCAGTTCGTCCTGCGGAATGCCCGGACCGTGATCCCGTACGGTCAGCTCGCCGCCGGTCAGCCGCACCTCGACGGTCCCGCCGACCGGACTGAACTTCACCGCGTTGTCCAGCAGATTCACCACCGCCCGCTCCAGCGAGGCCGGCTCGGCCCGTACGAACCAGGGGTCGAGGGCCGCCGCGATGGTCAGCGACGGGCCGCGCAGCCGGGCCCGCTCCAGCGCCGCGCCGACGATCTCGTGCAGCGCCACCACCGCGACGGCGCTCTGCCCCGGCTCCGTCGGCCGCGACAGTTCCTGCAGATCGCCGATCAGCGCCGCCAGCTCCCCCATCTGCGCCTTCACCGAGGCCAGCAGCGCCTCCTTGTCGGCGGGCGGGATCGGCCGGCCGGACCGCTCGCTGCGCACCAGCAGATCGATATTGGTACGCAGCGAGGTCAGCGGTGTACGCAGCTCATGGCCCGCGTCTGCGATCAGCTGCTGCTGCAGATCGCGGGAGGCGGCCAGCGCCGCGGTCATGGCGTTGAAGGAGCGGGAGAGCCGGGCGATCTCGTCCTCGCCCTCGGCCGGGATGCGGATGGTCAAGTCCTCGGTACGGGCGACCTGTTCGACCGCGTCGGTCAGCCGGTCCACCGGCTTGAGGCCGGAGCGCGCGATGACCAGACCGGCGGTGCCCGCGCCGACGACGCCCAGCCCCGCGACGGCCGCCAGCAGCAGCGCCAGGCGGTTCAGCGCGCTGTCGACCTCCGTCAGCGGGCGCGAGAGGGACACCGCGAACTGCACGCCCTGGACGCCGATGTGCTTGGTCAGCACCCGGACGTCCACGCCGTCGGGGGTGACGGCGTCATGCAGGCTGTCCCGCGCCACGCCCTGTGCCACCGCGACATCCGCGCGCTGCACCTGCACCGGCTGGGAGTTGGGCCCGATGCAGCGCGAGCCGTCGACCTGGACGATCTGGACGTTGTAGTACGAGGGCGGGGCGTTCTTGCTCTCGGTCGGGTCGGTGGGCTGGCAGTTGGCGTAGGTCAGCTGCAGATAGTCCGTGGGGACGCTGACGTTCTGCAGCGAGCTGTCCACCTCGTCGCGCAGCTGGGCCCGGGTGAGCAGCCAGCAGGCCAGCGCGGAGACCGCCACCGCCACCGCCACCGCGGCCGCCGTGAGCAGGGTCAGCCGTGAGCGCAGCGGCAGCCGCGCGATCCATCCGCCGAGCCGGCTCTGCGCGGCGCCCGCCGCCCCGTCCGACGCCGTGGTCGCCGTGGTCATTCCGCCCCGCCGTCCGTCCGCAGGACATAGCCGACCCCCCGCACGGTGTGCACCAGCCGCGGTTCGCCGCCCGCTTCCGTCTTGCGGCGCAGATACATCACATACACATCGAGGGAGTTGGAGGTGGGCTCGAAGTCGAAGCCCCATACGGCCTTCAGGATCTGCTCGCGGGTGAGCACCTGCCGCGGATGGGCGAGGAACATCTCCAGCAGCGTGAATTCGGTACGGGTCAGCTCGACCTGCCTGCCGCCCCGGGTCACCTCACGGGTCGCCAGGTCCATCCGCAGATCGGCGAAGCTCAGCACCTCGCCCTCCACGGGCGGGGCACCGGCCGCCGCCGCGTACGAGCTGCGGCGCAGCAGGGCGCGGATCCGGGCGAGCAGCTCGTCCAGCTCGAAGGGCTTGACGAGATAGTCGTCGGCGCCGGCGTCCAGCCCCGTGACCCGGTCGCCGACCGTGTCCCGCGCGGTCAGCATCAGGATCGGCACGGTCACCCCGCTCGCCCGCAGCCTGCGGGCGGCGGTCAGCCCGTCCATACGGGGCATCAGGACATCGAGCACGATCAGTTCCGGGTCGTAGACCGCGACCTTCTCGACCGCGTCCAGACCGTCCACCGCCTGCTCGGTCACATACCCCTCGAAGACCAGCGAGCGCTGCAGGGCCTCACGGACCGCGGGCTCATCGTCGACGATCAGGATGCGGGCGGGGTGGTCACCGTGCTCGGCGGGGCTCATGTGCGTGGTTACCTCGGACCTCGGATGGCGGCGAAGGGTTGCACTTCACCCTTGCACGAACACGGGGAATCTGAGCGGGATGACGCCAAGCTCGAGCGGGATGACGCCAAGCCTCTCGTGCGGCGGCCGGCGGGCGGTCAGACGCCGCTGTTGCCGCCGCCGCGCAGCGCGTCGAGATCGTCCTTGACGGTGTTGATCGGGATGGCGAAGCCGAGGCCGACACTGCCCGCGCTGCTGCCCGCACTGCTGCCTGATGCCGAACTCGGCGAGTACATCGCGGAGTTGATGCCGATGATCTGCCCCTGCATATTGATCAGGGCGCCACCGGAGTTGCCGGGGTTGAGCGAGGCGTCGGTCTGTATGGCCTTGTACGAGGTCTTCGACGCACCGGTGTCGCCGTTGTACTGGTTGCCGCCGAACTCGAACGGCCAGCCCCCGTCGCCCGGACCGTCCTGCTGCCCCTGTCCCTCCTCCTTGGGGACGGTGACATCCCGGTCGAGGGCGGAGACGATTCCGCTGGTCACGGACCCGGTGAGGCCCTCGGGCGAGCCGATCGCCACCACCTGGTCGCCGACCGTGATCTTGCTGGAGTCGCCGAGCGAGGCCGCGGTGAGGTTCTTGGCGCCGCGCACCTTGACCAGCGCCAGGTCCTTGCCGGGGTCGGTGCCGACGACCTCGGCCGTCTTCCGGCTGCCGTCGCTGAAGGTGACCGTGACGGTGTCCGCACCGGCGAGCACATGGTTGTTGGTGACGATCTCGCCGTCGCTGGTGACGACCACACCGGAGCCGGTGGACTCCCCCTTGGCGCTCTGTGCCTTGATCTCCACGATCGCCGGGCTGACCGCCTTGGCCACCCCCGAGACCCCGCTGCCGCTGGTCTTGCCCGCATTGACGAGCGGGGTGGAGGAGCTGTTCTGCGCCGACGGCCCGGTGGCGCCGGCGATCAGCGCCGCGCTGCCGCCCCCGATGAGACCGGAGGCGAGCGCGACCGCCGCGATCAGCGCGACCGGCCGCCGGGCCCGGCGCCGCCGCTCGGGCGCATACGGGGGCGGCGGCGGGACCGCCTGCTCACTGAAGCCGGCGCCGGGGGCCGCCCCGTACGCCTCGTGGCCCTGGCCCTGGCCCTGGCCCTGGCCGTGGTCGTAGCCCTGGCCCTGGCCGTAGCCCTGGCCGTGGTCGTCGCCGTACGCGTACGGCCGGTCCTGTGGCATCTCATCGCCGCTTCGGCGGTAGCTCTGGGTCATGAAGATGACTCTGCGACCGCTCCATGAGAGCTGCCTGAGAACGCCCTGAGAGACCCGACAGAAGTGGGTATGCCCGACATAAAGCCGCCTGGCTCGGCGGCGCGTCGGCCGGCTTTCTCAGCCGCCGCAGCCGCAGGAGCGCCGCACCACCAGCCGCGACGGGAACTGCCGCAGCCGCTCCCGCCGGGAGCCGACCACCCGCAGCCCGTCGTCCAGCACCAGATCCACCGCCGCCCGCGCCATCGCCTCGCGGTCCGAGGCGACCGTGGTCAGCGGCGGATCGGTCAGCGCGGCTTCCTTCACATCGTCGAAGCCCGCGACCGCCAACTCACCGGGCACATCGATACGCAGCTCGCGGGCGGCCCGCAGCACACCGATCGCCTGGTCGTCCGTCGCGCACATGATGGCCGGCGGCCGCTCCGGACCGGCCAGCAGCTTCAGTGCGACCTGGTAGGCGTCATAGCGGTTGTACGGGGACTGGAAGTAGTAGCCCTCCGGCGAGCGCCCGGACTCCAGCATGGCCCGCCGCCAGCCCTCGACATGGTCGGTCACCGGGTCGCCGGACTTCGGGGTCTCCTCCGTACCGCCCAGGAAGGCGACATACGGATGGCCGTGCTCCAGCAGATGCCGGGTCGCCAGCTGCGCGCCCCACACGTCGTCCGTCATCACCGCGACATCGTCGATGGCATCGGGCCGCCGGTGCAGCAGCACCACCCGCGCATCCCACGCATCGATCTCGGCGGCGGCGTGCTCACTGGGCCCTTGACTGATCAAAATCAGCCCGGAGACCCGCATCCCGAGGAAGGCACGCAGATAGTGCACCTCGCGCTCGTCGAGGTAGTTGGCGTTGCCGACCAGCACCATCTTTCCGCGCTCGGCGGCGGCCTGTTCGACGGCGTGCGCCATCTCCGCGAAGAACGGCTGCCGGGTGTCCGGCACGATCAGGCCTATGAGATCGGTACGGCGGGACGCCATCGCCTGCGCGACGCGGTCCGGCCGGTAGCCGAGCTCCTTGATGGCGGCGAGCACCCGCTCGCGCGTGGCCGGGGCAACCGGCCTTGGTCCGTTGTTGATGACGTAGCTGACAACGGCGGTGGACGTACCCGCCAGTCTTGCCACATCATCCCGCGTCACCTTGGCCACGCGCGGCAGTCTACGCGGGTGGTGCTACCGGCGGGCAGGTCGTGGGGCCGGGGAGTCCGCACCCGCGGCGACGGCCTTCCCGGAGCCGTCACCGTCCCCGGACGCACGGTCCGCGGCAGGGGCGGACTTCGCCGCCTTCGCCGCGTCCTCCTTGGCCTTGGCCTCCGCCGCCCGCTCCACCTTCTCCGGCGTCACGAAGCGGTAGCCGACGTTACGGACCGTGCCGATCAGCGACTCGTGCTCGGGGCCGAGCTTGGCGCGCAGCCGCCGGACGTGGACGTCGACCGTCCGCGTACCGCCGAAGTAGTCATAGCCCCACACCTCCTGCAGGAGCTGGGCACGGGTGAAGACCCGGCCGGGATGCTGCGCCAGATACTTCAGCAGCTCGAACTCCTTGAAGGTCAGGTCCAGGACCCGCCCCTTGAGTTTCGCGCTGTAGGTCGCCTCGTCCACCGACAGATCACCGTTACGGATCTCCATCGGGCTGTCGTCGGTCGTGATCTGCTGGCGGCCCATCGCCAGCCGCAGCCGCGCCTCGACCTCGGCGGGTCCCGCGGTGTCCAGCAGGACGTCGTCGACGCCCCAGTCCGCGGTGACGGCGGCGAGCCCGCCCTCCGTCACCACCAGCACCAGCGGGCAGCCGGGGCCGGTGGACCGCAGCAGCTGGCACAGGGACCGCACATGCGGCAGATCACGACGGCCGTCGATCAGTATGACGTCGGCCCCTGGCGTGTCGATCAGGGCCGGGCCCTCGGCGGGGGCCACCCGCACGCTGTGCAGCAGCAGGCCGAGCGCCGGGAGCACCTCCGTCGACGGCTGGAGTGCGTTGGTCAGCAGCAGGAGCGAACTCACTTCCGACCACCTACCCGGTTCCCGGAGCGCTGTGTCCTCTGATGCGTGCGGTCCTGCCTGCTTCGCTCGCCCATGACGTCTGGTTCCTCCTCGGTCCCTGCGACGGGGCTCCCGGCCCTGGCCGGGGGAGTCTGCGGCACTGCTTCGTACGGTCCTCACAGCCGCGCGCGTGGCTGCGCAAGCATGTGGCTGCGCGAGCACGTGGCTGAAAGCACGAAAGGACCCGGGGGCTACGCTGCCCGGATCCTTCTTGCCCAGCAGAATAGCTCACCTGGCTTCCGGAGCGGAGGCCGCTTCTGAAGCTTTTTGTGTTCTGCCGATCACTTCGTGTGGTCGACGGGGGCGGTCGTTGACCGCCGACGGGTGACGGGCCGGGGGTACGCGGGACCCCCGGGAGGCCCCATTTCAAGCGGCGGGGGTCGCTTTGGCCGAGGGCCGGCCGAGGCCTCGCGAGTGGGTTCGCCGACGCGGCGGCGGGTGCTCATTTTTTCGCGGGCGGTGTCCCACGATGTGGACGGCTTCCCACGTTTTCGGCTGTCCCGCCGTGGGTGTTGCTCGCCGTTTGTGGCCCGCTGCGCGGTGCCCCCGCCGTTGCGCCTGGCGGCGGGCCGGTCCGCTGCGCTTTGCCTTCGGCCCCACGTTTTCGGCTGTCCCACCGTGGCGCCTGCGGCGGGCCGGGTCCGCTGCGCGGGGCTGTCGGGGTGCGGTGACGGACCTCCGCGGGTGGGGTGCCGGACTGCTTCGCTTTACGTCCGGCACCCCACCCGCTCCGGCCCGTCCCCTCCCGTGGGGGGATGGGAAAACGGTTGGTGGGGCTACCCGCCGGTGGTCCACTGTTCCTCGCGAAGCAGGAGTGAAATACCGCCTACGGACGCCCGCCCCCACCCACCGCCACTACTCCCCCCACGGGAGGGGACGGGCCGGAGGGGCCTGGTGTGTGGACGTAAAGCGAAGCAGTCCACACACCAGGCCCCGGAGGCCCGTCACCGCACCCGACAACCACCCGCCCGCCGCAGGCGCAACGGCGAGGCACCCGCAAGCATCAGCTGAGGCACCGCGCAGCGGAGCGGCAACGGCGAGGAACCCGCAAACATCACCCGAACCCACGCCCCGCGCAGCGGACCCGCAACGGCGAGCAACAACCACGGCGGGAAAGCCAAAAACGTGGGAAAAGCAGCGCTACGCCACGGGCTCCGCGAACTGGGCCGCGTACAAACGCGCGTACGCGCCATTGGCGGCCAACAGCGCATCGTGGGGCCCCTGTTCCACGATCGCACCGTTTTCCATGACGAGGATGACGTCCGCGTCGCGGATCGTGGAGAGGCGGTGGGCGATGACGAAGCTGGTGCGGCCGGTGCGGAGCTGGGCCATCGCGTGCTGGATGAGCACCTCGGTGCGGGTGTCGACCGAGCTGGTGGCCTCGTCCAGGACGAGGATGGCCGGTTCGGCGAGGAAGGCGCGGGCGATGGTGATCAGCTGTTTCTCGCCGACGGAGACATTGCTGCCCTCGTCGTCGAGCACCGTGTCGTAGCCGTCCGGCAGGGTCCGCACGAAGCGGTCGACATGGGTGGCCCTGGCCGCCGCCACGATCTTGTCCATCGGGGTGCCCGCGGGGGCTCCGTAGGCGATGTTCTCGGCGATCGTGCCGCCGAAGAGCCAGGTGTCCTGGAGGACCATGCCGATGTGCGCGCGCAGTTCCTCGCGGGACATGGCGGCGATGTCGACGCCGTCGAGGGTGATCCGGCCGCCGCTCACCTCGTAGAAGCGCATCAGGAGGTTGACGAGCGTGGTCTTGCCGGCGCCGGTCGGGCCGACGATCGCCACCGTCTGGCCGGGGTGGACGGCCAGCGCGAGGTCCTCGATGAGCGGCTTGTCCGGTGCGTAGCGGAAGGAGACGTCCTCGAACTCGACCCGGCCCTCGATGCGTTCGGGGCGGGCCGGCCGTACGGGGTCGGGGTCCTGCTCCGTGGCGTCGAGGAGTTCGAAGACCCGCTCGGCGGAGGCGACGCCGGACTGGACGAGGTTGGCCATCGAGGCGACCTGGGTGAGCGGCTGGCTGAACTGCCGGGAGTACTGGATGAAGGCCTGGACGTCGCCGATGGAGAGGGCCCCGGAGGCGACGCGGAGGCCGCCGACCACCGCCACCAGGACGTAGTTGAGGTTGCCGATGAACATCATCGCGGGCTGGATGATCCCGGAGATGAACTGGGCCTTGAACCCGGCGGCGTAGAGGGCCTCGTTCTGTTCGCGGAAGAGTTCGGCGGACTCGCGCTGCCGGCCGAAGACCTTCACCAGGCTGTGGCCGGTGTACATCTCCTCGATGTGCGCGTTGAGCTTGCCGGTGGTCTTCCACTGCTGGACGAACTGCGGCTGGGCGCGCTTGCCGACCTTGGTGGCGACGACGACCGAGACCGGGACCGTGATCAGGGCGACCAGGGCCAGCAGCGGGGAGATCCAGAACATCATGGCGAGCACGCCGACGATGGTCAGCAGCGAGGCGACGATCTGGCTGAGGGTCTGCTGGAGCGTCTGCTGGATGTTGTCGATGTCGTTGGTGGCCCGGGAGAGGACCTCGCCGCGCTGCTGCTTGTCGAAGTAGCTCAGCGGCAGCCGGGCCAGCTTCTCCTCGACCTGTTCGCGCATCCGGAAGACGGCCCGCTGGACCACCCGGGTGGCGATCCTGGCCTGGACGAAGCCGAACAGCGAGGCGGCCGCGTAGATCAGGGTGACCCAGAGCAGCACCTGGCCGACGGCACCGAAGTCGATGCCGTGGCCGGGGACGACCGGCATCGTGCCGATCATGTCGGCGAGCCCGTCCTGGCCGTGGGCACGGAGTTGGCCGGCGGCCTGGGCCCTGGTGAGCCCGTCGGGCAGTTGCCGGCCGATGATGCCGGACATGATCAGGTCGGTGGCGTGGCCGAGGACCTTGGGGCCGACGACCGTCAGGGCCACGCTCAGTGCGCCCAGGGCCAGGGCGAGGCTCATGATGCCTCGCTCCGGCCGCATCTGGGCCAGCAGCCGTTTGCCGGAGCCCTTGAAGTCCATCGACTTCTCGGTGGGCTGGCCGCCCATCATCCGGGCGGGCCCGACGGCCGGGGCCGGGCCTCGTCGGGTGGCGGGCTGCGGTGTCTCGTCGGTGGCTGCCGGGGCCTCGGCCCGGCGGGCCGCCCCCTTGTCCGCGGTGGTCACGCCGCCTCCTGCTCGGTGAGCTGGGAGAGCACGATCTCCCGGTAGGTCTCGTTGCCGGCCATCAGCTCGGCGTGGGTGCCGGTGCCGACGACCCGGCCCTCGTCCAGGACGACGATCCGGTCGGCGCCGCGGATCGTGGAGACCCGCTGGGCGACGATCACGACCGTGGCCCGGTCGGTCTCGCGGGCGAGGGCGGCGCGCAGCGCGGCGTCCGTCGCGTAGTCCAGGGCGGAGAAGGAGTCGTCGAAAAGGTAGATCTCGGGGCGCCGCACCAGGGCGCGGGCGATCGCCAGCCGCTGGCGCTGGCCGCCGGAGACATTGCCGCCGCCCTGCGCGATGGGGGCGTCCAGGCCGCCTTCCATCCGCTCGACGAAGTCCCGCGCCTGTGCGGTCTCCAGGGCGTGCCACAGCTCGTCGTCGGTGGCGTCCGGATTGCCGTAGCGCAGGTTGGTGGCGACGGTGCCGGAGAAGAGATAGGGCTTCTGCGGGACCAGGCCGATGGCCTTGGCCAGCGTCTCCTGGTCGAGGGTACGGACGTCCTCACCGTCCACCAGGACCGTGCCGCCGGTCGCGTCGAAGAGGCGGGGGACGAGCCCGAGGAGGGTGGACTTGCCGCTGCCGGTCGAGCCGATGACCGCGGTGGTCTCACCGGGGAGGGCGGTCAGCGAGATGTCCCTGAGGACGGGCTGCTCGGCGCCCGGGAAGCGGAACTCGACGCCGCGCAGCTCCAGTTCGCCGTGGCGGCGGAGCTCGGTGACGGGGTTCTCGGGCGGGGTGACGCTGGAGTCGGTCGCCAGCACCTCCTGGATGCGCTCGGCGCAGACCTCGGCGCGCGGCAGCATCATCACCATGAACGTCGCCATCATGATCGACATCAGGATGTACATGAGGTAGCTGAGGAACGCGGTCAGCGCACCGATCTGCATGGAGCCGCTGTCGATGCGCAGTCCGCCGAACCAGACGACGGCCACGCTGGAGAGGTTCACGATCAGCATGACCAGCGGGAACATCATCGACATCAGCCGGCCGGCGCGCAGCGACGCGTCGTACAGATCGGTGTTGGCCCCGGCGAACCGCTCGCGCTCGTGCCGGTCGCGGACGAAGGCGCGGATGACGCGGATACCGGTGATCTGCTCGCGCAGTACGCGGTTGACGGTGTCGATGCGCTCCTGCATCCCGCGGAACAGCGGACGCATCCGGCGCACGATCAGTGAGACGAGTATCCCGAGGACCGGGACGATGACCAGGAGCAGGCCGGACAGCGGCACATCCTGATTGAGCGCCATGATGACGCCGCCGACGCACATGATCGGCGCCGAGACCATCATCGTGAACGTCATCAGCACCAGCATCTGGACCTGTTGGACGTCATTGGTGGTCCGGGTGATCAGCGACGGCGCGCCGAAGGCGCCCACCTCCCGGGCGGAGAAGGACTGCACCCGGTCGAAGACCGCGGCGCGGATGTCCCGGCCGAGCGCCATGGCGGTACGGGCGCCGAAGTAGACGGCACCGATCGCGCAGACGATCTGCAGCAGGGTGACGGCGACCATGTAGCCGCCGACACGGAAGATGTAGCCCGTGTCCCCCTTCACGACACCGTTGTCAATGATGTCGGCGTTGAGGGTGGGCAGGTAGAGGGTGGCCAGGGTCTGGATGAGCTGGAGCAGGACGATCAGGGATATCGAGCGCCTGTGGGGCCGCAGATGCGCCCGCGCTAGTCGGACCAACACATGGTGAGCCTAGGCGAACACTTGCCCTCGGCAATCGAATTTCCGTGTTCCGCCCGCGTCCCGTCCCTGAGCCTTTGCCGGAACGTGCCCGGAACCTGACCGTCCGCCGCGTACGCCATCATGGAGGCGGCAACGACGGGGCATCCGCCACCACGGAAGCCCCCCGACCGACACGACGAAGAGGCCGCCGTGACAACAACTGGCACCGTGCGCTACTGGGCCGCGGCCAAGGCCGCCGCCGGCACGGCAGAGGAGCCGTATGCGGCGGCGACGCTCGCCGAGGCGCTCGACGCGGCACGCGCGGCGCACACCGCGAACCCCGAGTTCGCGCGCGTCCTGCTGCGCTGCTCATTCCTGGTGGACGGCGATCCGGTCGGCACCCGCGACCACGCGTCGGTGCCGCTGGCCGAGGGCGGCACCGTCGAGGTCCTGCCGCCGTTCGCGGGAGGGTGAACACACGACCATGAGCGACCACCAGCCGCAGCACCGCCCCTCCTACGAGCCGCACGACCCGTATGCGCCGCAGGGAGATCCGTACGCCCAGCAGGCGCAGCCGTCCGCGGCGCAGACGCCGTACGACCCCCAGGCGCCGTACCACCGGCAGCAGGCCTACGACCCGTACCGGCAGCAGCAGGCACCCGGCCCGGCGCAGCAGCCGGCGCCCGGCCCCTACGGGCGCGGCCGGCACGCGCAGGACCAGTACGGGTACGACGCGTACGGACAGCAGCCCCAGCACGGACAGCCGCACCGGCACGCCCGGCAGCCGCAGCAGCCGCAGGACGGCTACCGCGCCCCGCACGCGGAGCCCGCGCCGCTGCCCACACAGCACCAGACCGCCTCGCCGGCCGAGGAGCCGTACGCCCGGCGGCACCCCCAGCAGGCCCGGCCGGCGCCCGCCGCGCCCGCGCCCGCCGCCGCGGTGGTCTCCAGCGCCCCGCTCGCGGCCAACCAGCGCGCCCGCGCCGAGGGCCGCTCGCCGATCATCCCGCCCGGTATCCAGCCGGCCGCGCTGACCGCCGGGCTCGCTCTGCTGCTGGCGCTGACCGCGCCGCTGGGCCGCCCGGTGCTCGCCGTGCCGGTGGCGCTGCTGCAGGCCGTCACCGCCGCCGGCTGGTTCCGGCTCAACGGCATGTGGCCGGCCCGCCAGGGCATCGCGCTGGCCTTCCTGGCCGGGCTGACCACCGATGTCGCCCTGCTGGCCACCGACCGCGAGAGCGCGCCCCTGGTCGGCATCGGCACGCTCGGCGTGTGGTGTCTGCTCGTCCTCGTCCTCCAGCTGCGCAACCGCAGCAGCGCCGACGAGCGGATGTACGCGCTGACCGCGGGCCTGACCTCGACCGCGCTCGCGGTACTGGCCGCCGGGCAGCTCGCGGCGAGCCCGCACGCGGTGGTGGTCGGCGCCGCCGCGGTCGCGGTGGCCACCCTGGCCCGTGCGCTGCCGCTGCCCCCCGTCGCCTCCGTCGGCATCTCGCTGGTGGCCGCCGCGGGCGCCGGGATCGCGGCCGGCCAGCTGACCGGCCTCGGGGCGTCCGGTGCGCTGCTGGGGCCGGCGGCCGGCGGCTGCGCCCTGATCGGGCTGCGGGTGGCCAGCTACGACTACCCCTCCCGTTTCGTCCACCTGACGGCCGGGGTGGCCCTGCCGCTGGCCCTGGCCGCGCCCGCGGTGTATGTCCTGGGGCGGGCACTGGGGTAAGGCCCCGCCAAGGACCGTGCGCGACAGCGAAACGGAGCGGCGGCCGCCGGTGGCGCACCTTGTGCCCTCCGGCGGCCGCCGCTCCCGTTTGCCGGAGTACGTCGCATAGGCTCCCCCGGAGCGCAGGCAGGGGGCCTGCAATGGACGAGTCGGCCGTGATCCGGCCCAGGGTGGGGAAGTGGTTCGATGCGTGCACTACGTGTGCTGTTGGTCCTCGTGGTCATACTCGGAGGGCTTTTCGTGGCGGCCGACCGGGTGGCGGTGGGCCTCGCCGAGGACAAGGCCGCGGAGAAGATCCGCGGCAGCCAGGGGCTCGACAAGACCCCGACCGTGGCCATCAAGGGCTTTCCGTTCCTGACCCAGGTCGCGGGCCGCAGCCTCCAGGAGGTGGACGCCGACCTCGGGGGCATCGAGACCCGCGCCGAGGGGCGCTCGCTGCGTATCGACCGGCTGTCGGCGCACTTCTTCGACGTCGGGCTGACCAGCGACTACACCTCCATCGAGAGCGCCGCCACGGCCACCGGCAACGCCCGGATCACCTATGCCGACCTGACGAAGGCGGCGGGCGGCGGCGTCAAGATCAGCTACGGCGGGGAGAAGAACGGCCGCAGCCAGGTCAAGATCTCGCCGAATGTCCCGCTCCCCGTCTCGCTGAACGTGACCGGGTCCCTCACCATCGTGAACGGCACCACCGTCCGGCTGCGGGCCGACGGGCTCCCCGCGATGTGCAAGGCCCTCCCGGGCTGTGAGGCGAAGGTGCGCGCCCAGACCGACCACGACTGGAAGCTGGCGCAGCTGCCGGGCAACCTGAAACTGGACAAGGTCGTGACGATGCACGAAGGCATCTCGATCTCCGCCTCCGGCAAGAACGTCAAGCTTCCCGGCTGACCGGACGCCCACGGCGGACCGCCCCACCGGTCCGCCGGCTGATCCGGACAGCGTCCAATTCCTGAGACACCCTGGTCCGTACGCCAGACCCCCCACGGGCGTACGGACCCCCGGAGCCCGCGCGGGACCGCGCCGCGCGCCCTCCCATCCCGCATTGCGGACAATCGCGTCTCACCATTCGACACGCCGGTGACACACGCCGCTCCGCGTCCCTACGATCGGGGCCATGCAGAGCTCATTGAGCGGTCTCCGTCCGCGGGGACGGGCGGTACTGACGAAGCGGCGGGCAGTAGACCTGTGCCGCGTCGCCGCCATGCTCTGTCGCCCTGTCTGACGGGCCTTCCGCACCCTCCCCGAGCCCGGGGGTGCCCCGGCCCGGCCGGCCTCTCGGCCGTTCCGTATGTCCCCGCACAGCGCCACGCCGGCCCCGTACCCACGACACGGGCCGTCCGGAATTGCACGGCGCGCACCCGGCATACCCGCGTGCAACTCTGCCACTGCCCCCCGTAACTGCCCCGGAGGAGAAGAATCATGAGCCGTAGCGACGTCCTCGTAGACGCCGACTGGGTCGAGGCCCACCTTGAGGACCCGAAGGTGGTTCTCGTCGAGGTTGACGAGGACACCTCGGCCTACGACAAGAACCACATCAAGAACGCCGTCCGGATCGACTGGAAGCAGGACCTCCAGGACCCGGTCCGCCGTGACTTCGTCGACCAGGCGGGCTTCGAGAAGCTGCTCTCGGCCAAGGGCATCGCCAACGACGACACCGTCGTCCTCTACGGCGGCAACAACAACTGGTTCGCCTCCTACGCCTACTGGTACTTCAAGCTCTACGGCCACGACAGCGTCAAGCTGCTCGACGGCGGCCGCAAGAAGTGGGAGCTGGACTCCCGCGACCTGGTCGACGGCTCCGAGGTTCCCCAGCGCCCGGCCACCGACTACAAGGCCAAGGCCCAGAACACCGCCATCCGCGCCTTCCGTGACGACGTCGTCGCCGCGATCGACAACCTCAACCTGGTCGATGTGCGCTCCCCCGACGAGTTCAGCGGCAAGCTGCTCGCCCCGGCGCACCTCCCGCAGGAGCAGTCGCAGCGCCCCGGCCACGTGCCCAGCGCCCGCAACATCCCGTGGTCGAAGAACGCCAACGACGACGGCACCTTCAAGTCGGACGACGAGCTCAAGGCCCTCTACGAGGGTGAGTCCGTCGACCTCGCCAAGGACACCATCGCCTACTGCCGTATCGGTGAGCGCTCCGCGCTGACCTGGTTCGTCCTGCACGAGCTTCTCGGCCAGACCAACGTCAAGAACTACGACGGCTCCTGGACCGAGTACGGCTCGCTGGTCGGTGTGCCGATCGAGCTCGGCGCCGCCAAGTAAGCAAGCACGCTTCTCCCCCGAACCCCTCAAGGAAGTACCCCCATGTGTGGAGCACAGGCAGGCGGCCCGGACGCCTCGACCATCAAGCCCGGTGAGACCACGATCCAGGGCAGCGTGACCCGCGACGGCGAGCCCGTCACCGGTTACGTCCGACTCCTGGACAGCACCGGCGAGTTCACCGCCGAGGTCCCCACCTCGGCGACCGGACAGTTCCGCTTCTACGCGGCCGAGGGCACCTGGACGCTGCGTGCGCTCGTCCCGGGCGGCACCGCGGACCGCACCGTCGTCGCCCAGAAGGGCGGCCTGGCGGAGGTTGCCATCGCCGTCTGACGGCAGCAGGAGTGGCGTCGGCTCCCCGGGGCGACCGGGATTCCGCCGCCACCCTCCGTACGGCCGGAGGGCCGCACCCCAGGGGTTTGGACGCCTTGGCTGGGGGTGCGGCCCTCCGTGCCGTGCGCGGCCGGTCCCGGGGCCTTCTCCCCGGCTTCTGTCCTGCCCGGCACGGACTTACCGTGGAGATATGGACGCGCACCGCCGGTCGCCCGTAGAGCGCCGTCACCGCAGGTACTTCGTCCTGATGGGCGTGTGCCTGGTGCTGTTCGTCCTGGCCTGGGGTGTGGTGCGGCTGTGGTCGGTCCCGGTCGCGGTGGGCATGTGCGTGGTCGCCATGGTCATCCCGCCGGTCGCGGCCGTCATCGGCAACCGGCGCGAGCCCGGCGAGCGCTGGTGGGACGAGTCCGGCGACCCCGAGTCCGACCGCTGGTGGCGCGAACTGGACGACCGGGGCGACGACAAACACCCGCAGTAGGCCCAGGCGTGTCCCCGGGCCCGGCCGTGCGGTCCGGACGGGCAGCCGCGGACGGGCGGCTCCCGTGGGAGCGCTCAGTACACCAGCGCCTGGACGTCGTCCGGCATGATCTCGCTGACGAACACCTGGGCACCGGCGATCCCGGCCCCCTCGATCAGGTCCTTCTGCTCGATGTCCCGCCGGGCCGCGCACTGGGTGCAGACCGTGAGCGCCCCGCCGCCCGCGCGGATCCCGTCGATCAGCTCCGGCAGCGGCGCCGCGTGTGGCAGCTCGAACTCCGCCGCCCGCCCCGGCAGCGCGAACCACACGGACTCCCCGGTCAGCCACAGGGACACCTCGACGCCGCTGGCCACCGCCACCGCCGCCACCGTGAACGCCTGCGAGCACCGCTCGGGCGCATCCGCACCCGCCGTCACCTTGATCACGAGCTTCTTCGCCATGAGGCAAGAGTAGGCGCGGCGGACCTCACAGCGCCGCTGTCACCGCCGCCGACTAGACTCGCAGGCGGTCCGTTACACCCTCACTCCGTTCAAGGAGCGCGCTCGTGCTTGAGGCATTCTTCACCACCCTGCTGGTTCTGGTCGGCATCGGCGTCATCGCGTTCGCCGGTCTGACCTGGAAGAAGCTTTACCAGGGCCAGCGCTGAGCCCGTCTCCCACCACCCGTCGCAGGAGCGCCGCCCGCGCCCCTGTCGATCCCCCTCTCTATAGATCGCCTGAGCTCTCATGATCGAGATCCCGTCCGACCTGAACCCGGCCCTGGTGCCGCTCGCCTTCCTCCTCGGCAACTGGGAGGGCGCCGGCGTCGCCGAATTCCCGGGCACCGAGAAGTGCAACTTCGGGCAGGAGGTCACCTTCAGCCACGACGGCCGTGACTTCCTCGAGTACACCTCGCACAGCTGGGTGCTCGACGCCGAAGGCAAGAAGGTCCGCCCGCTGGAGTCCGAGAGCGGCTTCTGGCGCATCGACGCGGACCGCAAGGTCGAGATCGTGATGTGCCGCGACCAGGGCGTGGTGGAGGTCTGGTACGGCGAGCTGGCCGACCAGAAGCCGCAGATCGACCTGGCCACCGACGCCATCGCGCGCACCGCCGCCTCCGGCCCGTACAGCGGCGGCAAGCGGCTCTACGGCTATGTCAACAGCGACCTGATGTGGGTCGGCGAGAAGTCCACCCCGGACGTGCCGCTGCGGCCGTACATGTCCGCGCATCTGAAGAAGGTCGCCGACCTCAAGGAGTGGGCGGAGAGCCTGCCCGACGACATGCCGGACGGCGTCTCCTTCTTCCGGCCGGACGGCACGCCCTACAACCCCTGAGCCACCCCGGGGAGAGTCCCGCTCTCCCCGCCAGCGCCCCGCGGGGGAAGCCGGTCGAAGTCCGGCGCTGACCCGCAACGGTAGGCGGAAGCTCTCCTTCCGCAAGCCCGATTGCCCGCGGTGCGCGCAGCTTCCCGTACATCTCGCCGTGGACTGCGAGGGGACGCCGCCCGGCCCTCGCGGCCCCGGGCCGCCCCTTGGTACGTAGGGACGCGGCCCGACCCCGAGGCGGCCGACCGACGTGGCGACCACCAGCGCGCATCCGACGACGGACGGGACCGGCGCACCGCCGACCTCCCGGCGGCTGCCCGTACCACCCCTGCTCGCCGTGCTCACGGCCGTCCTGCTCGGCTCCCTGCTGTGCGGCGTCGGGCTCGGCGCCGCCGGTCTGAGCTGGGCCGAGGTGCTGCGGTATCTGGGCGCCGGGCTGACCGGCGGCACGATCTCCTCCGACGAGGTCGCCGCCTACACCATCGTGTGGGAGCTGCGCTTCCCGCGCGCCGTGCTGGCGGCCGTCGTCGGCGCCGGACTCGCCGCCCTCGGTGTGGCCGTCCAGGCCCTGGTCCGCAACGCCCTCGCCGACCCGTTCGTGCTCGGTATCTCCTCCGGGGCCGCCGTCGGCGCCAACGCCGTCCTGCTCTTCGGGGCGCTCGGCGCACTCGGCGTCTGGGCGCTGTCGGCCGCGGCCTTCGTCTCCGCGCTGGGCGCCATGGCCCTGGTGTACGCCGCCGCACGCACCGCCCACGGGCTCACCCCGCTGCGTCTGGTGCTGACCGGCACCGCGATGTACTACGGCTTCTCCGCCCTCACCACCCTCATGGTGTTCACCGCCGACCACGGCGAGGCGGCCCGCTCGGCGATGATGTGGCTGCTCGGGAGCCTGAGCGGGGCCGGCTGGGGCTCGGTGCCGATCGCCGCGGCCGCGGTGGCCGGCACGCTGGCCCATCTGCTGCTCTCCGCGGGCCGGCTCAATGCGCTGGCCATGGGCGACGAGACCGCCACCGCCCTCGGGGTGCGGGTGCACCGGCTGCGCCGCGAGCTGTTCGTCGTCGCGGCCGCCGGCACCGGCGCGGTGGTCGCGGTCAGCGGTGGGATCGGCTTCGTCGGGCTGATGGTGCCGCATGTGGCCCGGATGCTGGTCGGCGCCGACCACCGCCGGGTACTGGCCGTCGCCCCGCTGCTCGGCGCGGTGCTGCTGGTGTGGGTGGATCTGCTCTCCCGGGTGCTGCTGGCGCCCGTCGAACTGCCGGTCGGCGTGCTCACCGCCGTCATCGGCGTGCCCTGCTTCGTGGTGCTGATGCGGCGGCGCGGCTACACCTTCGGAGGCGGCGCCTGATGCGGATCGACGTCACGGACCTGTCCGTGGAGGTGGCCGGGAAGCGGCTGGTCCACGACATCACGCTGCGGGCCGGCAGCGGCCGGGTGGTCGGCCTGGTCGGCCCCAACGGCAGCGGAAAATCGACCCTGTTGCGCTGTGTCTACCGCGCGCTGCGCCCGGCCGCCGGGACCGTACGGCTGGACGACGCGGATCTGCACGCCATGGACGCGCGCACGGGCGCCCGGCTGCTGGCCGCGCTGCCCCAGGAGGCGAGTACGGAGTTCGATTTCACCGTCGCCGAGGTCGTCGCGATGGGGCGGCTGCCGCATCAGCGCGGCTCGGGCCGGGCGAGCGCGGCGGACCGCGAGCGCTGCACGCGGGCGCTGGCCCGGGTCGGCGCGGACCACCTGGCCGGGCGCGGCTTCCTCAGCCTGTCCGGCGGCGAGAAACAGCGGGTGCTGATCGCCCGCGCGCTGGCCCAGGACCCGCGGGTGCTGGTCCTCGACGAGCCGACCAACCACCTGGACATCGCCCAGCAGTTGGCGGTGCTGGCACTGGTGCGGGACAGCGGGCTGACGGTGCTGACCGCGCTGCACGACCTCAATCTGGCCGCCCTGCACTGCGACGAGCTGTATGTCATCGACCGCGGCCGGATCGTCGCCGCGGGCCCGCCCTACGACGTGCTCACCCCGGAGCTGCTCGCCGAGGTCTTCGGCGTCCGCGCCCACCGCGTACGGCATCCCGAATCGGGCGCCGTCCAGCTGCTGTTCGACCGCCTCCCCGCCCCCGCCGACTCCTGAGGACCACCATGCACCGCCCCACCGCCCCGCTCACCGCCCTCGCCCTCGCGCTCGCCCTGACCGGCTGCGGCGCGAAGGTCTCCGACGACGACAGCGACGCCGCGCACGACCGGCCCGCCAAGGCCTCCGGCCACTACCCCGTCACCGTGGAGAACTGCGGCCTCCGCACCACCTACGACAAGCCGCCCGCCCGTGTGGTCACCAACGACGTCGGCATCACCGAGATCATGTTCGCGCTCGGCCTGGAGCACCGGATGGCCGGCTATGTCATGCCCGACGACAAGGGCGACCTCGACGGCGTCCCCTGGAAGGCCGCGTACGACAAGGTCCCCTGGCTCGGCAAGAAGACGCTCACCAAGGAGATCGCCCTCGACGCCCGCGCCGACCTGGTCTTCGCGGGCTGGAACTACGGCTTCGGCGAGGACACCGGCCTCACCCCCGCCGCCCTGAAGAAGCTCGGCATCGGCAGCCATGTGCTGACCGAGTCCTGCCGCAACGGCAGGGACGGCGCCCGCGGGGTGATGCCGCCCCTGGAGGCGCTCTACACCGACCTGACGACGCTCGGGAAGATCTTCGACGTCGAGGACCGCGCCGCCGCCCTGGTGAAGAAGTACAAGAAGCAGGTGGCCGACGCCGCCGCCAAGGCCCCCGCACCCGCCGACCGGCCCTCCGTCTTCCTCTACGACGACGGCCGCGACAAGCCCTTCACCTCGGGCAAGTACGCCGGACCGCACGACATCATCACCAAGGCCGGCGGCGACCACGTCATGAAGGACCTCAAGGACTCCTGGACCACCGTCGGCTGGGAGACCGTCGTCGACCGCGACCCCGACGTCATCGTCATCAACGACTACGGCGACACCTCCGCCGCACAGAAGAAGGCGTTCCTGATGTCCTACAGGCCGCTCGCCGGCGTCTCGGCCATCAAGCACCACCGGATCTACGTCATGGACTACGCCGACCTCGTCGAGAGCCCCCGCAACCCCGCCGCCGTCAGTGACCTGGCCCGCTATCTGCGCGGGGTACGGGCGGGCGGCTGACCGGGCGACGTACGGACACCCGCGGCCCGCCCTTCTACACTGGCCGTGTGGTGACCACCGACTGGCAGAGCGACCTCCGCAGGCGCGGATACCGCCTGACCCCGCAGCGTCAGCTCGTGCTGGAGGCTGTGGACAGACTGGAGCATGCCACCCCGGACGACATTCTCACCGAGGTGCGCAAGACGGCGGGCGGGGTGAACATCTCCACGGTCTACCGGACCCTGGAACTCCTCGAAGAGCTGGGCCTGGTCAGCCACGCCCACCTCGGACACGGGGCCCCGACCTACCACCTCGCCGACCGCCACCACCACATGCACCTGGTGTGCCGGGACTGCACGGAGGTCGTCGAGGCGGATCTGTCGGTGGCCGAGCCCTTCACGGCGATGCTGCGCGAACAATTCGGCTTCGAGACGGACATGAAGCATTTCGCGATCTTCGGGCGCTGTGCGGCCTGCCGCGCCAAGGCCGCCGAGGGCGACGGCTGAGGCCCTCGCCCCCGAGTCGTAGGCTGGCCCCATGCCGCGACCTTCACCCGCCAGCCCCCTGCTGTCGCTGCCCGGCGCCGTCCCCGCCGAGGCCCCCGACGAAGGCGTCGCCGCGCACTACGGCGACCTCTTCCGGGAGCAGCGCGCCCTCGCCGACGGCTCGGGCTTCGTCGACCTCTCCCACCGTGGCGTGGTCACCGTCACCGGCCCCGAACGGCTGAGCTGGCTGCATCTGCTGCTCACCCAGCACGTCAGCGACCTCCCGCCCGGCCATGCCACCGAGGCGCTGATCCTGTCCGCGCACGGCCATATCGAGCATGCGGTCTCCCTCGTCGACGACGGCGAGACGACCTGGATGCACACCGAACCCGGCAACCAGGAGGCGCTGATCGCCTACCTGGAGAGCATGAAGTTCTTCTACCGGGTCGAGGTCACCGACCGCACCGACGAGATCGCCGTCGTCCATCTGCCGGCCGGCTCCATCGCCGAGGTGCCCGGGAACGCCGTCGTACGCGAGACCGCGCACGGCCGCGACCTGTTCCTGCCGCGCGCCGATCTGGAGTCCTTCGCCGCGGACCACGGCCCCGCGGCCGGCGTCCTGGCGCTGGAGGCCCTGCGCGTCGAGGCCCACCGCCCCCGCCTGGGTCTGGAGACCGACCACCGCACCATCCCGCACGAGCTGGGCTGGATCGGCAGCGCCGTCCACCTGGAGAAGGGCTGCTACCGCGGCCAGGAGACCGTCGCTCGCGTCCACAACCTGGGCAAACCGCCCCGCCGGCTGGTCTTCCTGCACCTGGACGGCAGCGAGGTCCATCTGCCCCCGCACGGCACCCCCGTCCGTCTCGCCGCGGAGGGCGAGGAGGGCCGGCAGCTCGGCTTCATCACCACCTCGGCCCGCCACCACGAGCTCGGCCCGATCGCGCTCGCCCTGGTCAAGCGGAACGTGCCGGTCGACGCGCCCCTGATGGCGGGCACCACGGCCGCGGCCCAGGAGGTCGTCGTCGAGCCGTAGGGACCGGCCCCGGTGGGGACCGGCCCGGCGCGGGCTACACCTCCACCATCACCGTGAACGGCCCGTCATTCGTCAGCGACACCTTCATGGACGCACCGAAGCGGCCGGTCTCCACATGGGCGCCCAGCGCCCGCAGCTGCGCGACGACCTCGTCGACCAGCGGCTCGGCGACCGGCCCCGGTGCGGCGGCGTTCCAGGTGGGGCGGCGGCCCTTGCGGGCGTCACCGTAGAGAGTGAACTGGCTGATCACCAGCAGCGGTGCCGAGGTGTCCGAGCAGGACTTCTCGCCCTGCAGAATCCGCACCGACCACAGCTTGCGGGCGAGCTGCGCCGCCTTCTCCTTCGTGTCCTCGTGCGTGACCCCCACCAGCACGCACAGCCCCTCACCGACGATCTCCCCGACCGTCTCGCCCGCCACCTCGACGCGGGCACCGTCAACCCTTTGCACCACAGCTCGCATACCCGCCATCATGCCGGGCGGCCCACCGCCTTCGGACAGCCGTGCCCCCACTGGGGCCGTTCGGGTGCCATGGCCCTGCAGAAGGACCGCCCAGAGTGGCACGATGCGTGCACGTGGTGCGTTTCATGGACAACATGCCCAGGACGCGGCACCGGACGAGGGGACGGAACGATTCATGAGCACTCTCGGCGCCGGACAGACACCCGGTCCCGTACCAACCGCCCGTACGACACCGACCGGACGGACGACATCGACCGCCCCCACCACAGACCCCGCCCATCCGGCGCCCGCCACCCCACCACCCCCGACCGCCCTGACGACGACCACAGCGACGGCTCGCGTCGAGCCCCCCGGCACCGAGGACGGCCCCATGCTCCAGGCAGGCCAGACGCAGCAACCCCGCCCTCCGCAGCAGCGCGACCGCTGCCTGCCGGCCACCACTCCGGATCTGTCCGGCCTGGGGCTGCCCGAGCTGCGGGTCGTCCGGCGTGATTCCCAGCAGGAAGAGGCCGATCTCAGCTATCTGCGGCGGCTGTTGCAGGGCCGGATCGACATCCTGCGGGCCGAGATCGCCCGCCGGACCGCCCAGCACTCACCGCTGCTGGACCGGCTCCCGGAGATCCTGACGGACCTGCCGTCGCGGCACCGCTCCTCCGCCCGTCATGTGACGCTCGGTACGCCGCACAGCGAGGAGTACCGCAGGCTCGCCGAGGACATGCTCGGCGAGGTGGAGCTGTCCGACCTCACCGCGCGTACGGACCAGGAGCTGCACGACGCGATGGGCCGGCTGATCCGCTACGAACAGCAGGTGTCCCGGCGCCGTCAGTCCTTGCAGCGCACCACCGACGATTGCAGCGCCGAAATTGCCCGCAGGTACCGTGAAGGCGAAGCGCAAGTAGACGACCTGCTGTCCTGACCGGGCCACAAGCCTCAGGGGGGGCGCAGGCCACTCCCCGGAAGGCCGACGATGACCTCGCCCACCCCCATATCCGAGCCGACCTCGGAATCCATGTCCGCGGATTCCCCGGCGGCCGCGCTTTCCCCCGCTTCCTCCGCTTCCCCCGCTTCCTCCGCCGTCTCCCCCGTCCTCGCCGAGGTCGTCCGCTCCGGCTTCGTCGAGGGCCGGCACCGCGGTTCCCTCGTGGTGCTGGCCGCCGACGGCAGCGTGGAGTGGGCGCTGGGCGATGTCACCGCCCCCGTCTTCCCCCGCTCCACGAACAAGCCGATGCAGGCCGCGGCGGTGCTGCGGGCGGGCCTGGACCTCTCCGGCGAGCGGCTGGCGCTGGCCGCCGCGAGCCACTCCGGCGAGCCGTTCCACCTCGATCTCGTACGGACCATGCTGGCCGAGCACGGTCTGACCGCCGACCACCTCCAGACGCCCGCGGACCTGCCGCTGGACCCCGAGGAGGCGGAGGCCTACCTCGCCTCGGGCCAGGTCCGCGACCGCCTCACCATGAACTGCTCGGGCAAGCACACCGCGATGCTGGCCGCCGCCGCGCTCAACGGCTGGCCGCTCGCCACGTACCTCGACGAGGCCCATCCGCTGCAGCAGCTGGTGGCGGAGGGGGTCCGCACTGCAAGCGGCGAGGACGTCGCCCATGTCGGCACGGACGGCTGCGGGGCGCCCCTGCTGTCGCTGTCGCTGACCGGGCTGGCGCGCGCCTTCCGGCACTTCGTCATGGCCGATCCCGGCACCCCGGAGCGACGGGTCGCCGATGCGATGCGCGCCCACCCGGAGTACGTCGCCGGCACCCGCCGCCCCGACACGTGGCTGATGCGGAGCCTCCCCGGCGCGCTCTCCAAAATGGGCGCCGAGGCCGTCCAGGCCCTGGCCCTCCCCGACGGCCGCGCCCTGGCCTTCAAGATCGACGACGGCGCCACCCGCACCCTCGGCCCCGTCCTCGCCCGTACCCTCCGCCTCATGGGCCTCGACACCCCTGTCCTCACCCGCCTTGAGGACGCGCCTCTCCTGGGCGGCGGGGCGCGGGTGGGGGAGATCCGCGCGGCGTTCTGAGCGGGGTCTTACGGGGCCGTTGTTTGTCCGCGGGTGTGTTGTGGCTGGGCACGCAGTTCCCCGCGCCCCTTCGTGGCGCGGCCGATCCGTCACTTGCTTCGGGGGCTGTGCGGGTTGGTGGGGGCTGGGGTGTTGCGGCGCTTGTGGTTGCCGCGGGGGTCGGAGGGGACGCACCGGGACCCGTCCTCGGCGCGGGCGACGCGGGTCCATGGGATTGATTGCCCCGGCGTTCGCTCCGGTCCTGCGGGCGGGCCCCGGTACATCCCCTCCAACCATCCAGCGTTGCCGACTGCCGCCCGGTGGCACCGCCCGTCACAGCCCAGACCCTGGCCGCGCCCAATGAGCGGGCGGCTGGCCAGGTCCCTGCCAAGGGGTGCCACGCGTGGTCGTGACGGTGATCGGTACGGCGGGAGAGCCGCGCACGTACGGCGGTCGGAGGGGATGTCCGGTGAGCCGCCCGCAGGACCGGAGCGAACAACGGGGCTCCCAACCTCCGGGACCAGGGCCGCCCGCGCCGAGGACGGATTACCGGGCGTCCCCTCCGGCCCCCCACCCACAACCCGTAGGCGAACCGGCCCCAGCCCACGGCAACCCGCACCGACGCCAGCCCACGGCAACCCCGCGCCCGCTGCCGCAGCGGCCATGGCCTGCATAAAGTGGCGATGACACAGTGCACGCACGTATCACCCACCACCAGCAGGAGGCCGGCGACCATGAGCGACGCGAATTCCGAGCCGCAGGGGCCCGAGGCGATCGAGCACGCGCACGACCCCGAGGTGCTGCAGCTCGCGGCCAAGGTGTTCGACCTGGCGCGGCACGGCGACACCGACACGGTCGCCGCATACGTGGACGCGGGCGTACCCGCCAACCTGACGAACGACAAGGGCGACTCGCTCGTGATGCTGGCGGCGTACCACGGCCACCCCGCCACCGTGGAGGCCCTGTTGCAGCGCGGCGCCGACGCCGACCGCCCCAACGACCGCGGCCAGACCCCGCTCGCCGGCGCGGTGTTCAAGGCCGAGGACGAAGTCGTCAAGGTCCTGATGGCACACGGCGCGGACCCGGCGGCAGGCACCCCGTCGGCGATCGACACGGCCCGGATGTTCGAGAAGGCGGAGCTGCTCAAGCTGTTCGGGGCGGAGTGACCCGGCCGGCGGCCCGGTAGGCGGGACCCGGCAGACGGCTCAGTCGGCGGGGCCCGGACGCACCACCCCGCCTCGCTTGACCTCAAGCTCGGTTGAGGTCCTAGCGTCGAGTCCCGACGGCACCCCGCCGCTCACGACTCACGCCGCACGCCACGAAGGGCCCCGCATGTCCGAGCACCCGTACCGCCTCGCAGTGATCATCGGCAGCACCCGGGAGGGCCGGTTCGCGCCCGTCATCGCGAACTGGTTCACCCGGCACGCCGAAAGCCACCCGCACATCGACGTGGACGTCATCGACCTGGACGCCGTCCGCCCGTACGAACTCCGTTACGGCAGCGAGGAGTACGAGGCCTTCGCCAAGCGCGTCGACGAGGCGGACGCCTTCGTCGTGATCACCCCGGAGTACAACCACTCCTTCCCGGCCCCGCTCAAGCACGCCATCGATCTGCTGCACCCCCAGTGGCAGGCCAAGCCGGTCGGCTTCGTGTCGTACGGCGGGATCTCCGGCGGCCTCCGCGCCGTCGAGCAACTGCGCCTGGTGTTCGCCGAGTTGCACGCCACCACGGTGCGCGAAACGGTGAGTTTCCCGCTCGCCGGCAACCTCTTCGACGACACCGGCCACCTGCACGACCCGGCCCCGGCCGCCCAGGCCGCCGACACCCTGCTCCACCAGCTCACCTGGTGGGCGGTGACCCTCCGCGAGGCCCGCGCGACCCGCCCGTACGCCGGCTAGGGCTCGCTCGCGCCCGCTACTTCTCGTCCTCCGGCCCGATCGCACGGTCGACGAGCGCCGAGATCAGCCCCTCGGTCTCGTCGTCCGGCACCACCCCGGGCAGCGTGAGCTGCTCCAGCATCAGCCCTGTCATGGCGAGGTAGATCAACACCACAGCGGTACGGTCACCCGGCAGTCCGCTCTCCAGGTGGAAGCGGATGTCGTCGTCGAGCGTCGCCCGGATGGCCCGGGTCAGCTCCGCCCGCAGTTCGGGCCGCCGGGTCGCCTCCAGGCGCAGCTCCAGCATCGCCAGGTAGCCGGTGCGGTTCTCGGTCACCCGGCGATTGATCCACCCCATCAGCTCGACGACCAGTGCCCGGCTCGGCGGCGCGGCCATCACCGCGGTGACCTCGTCCGGGTCCGGCGCGATGCGCTGATGGATCTGCGCGGTGACCTGGGCCAGCAGATCGTCCCTGCTGGCGAAGTAGTTGGAGGCGGTGCCGTGGGGCACGCCCGCGGCCGCATCGACGGCCCGGAACGTCAGCCCGCGCGCACCATCCCGCGCCAGCACCTCGATCGCGGCATCCACCAGCGCAGCCCGCCGCTCGGGGTTACGCACCATGTCGTCCACCTCGCCCCATGTCGCCCGTCTCCTCCTTCTCCGGCTTCCCGGCCCTCCGCCGATTCCCCGGCCCCCTCCGACCCGACCCCCTCCGGACTCCCGGAAAACCCTTCTCCGAAAACCACTAGCAACCACTACAGCCAAAGTACTACAACTGGAGTTGTTGCGCTGCGGACCGGCCGCCGCCAACGGAGAGGACCACCATGCGCTTCGCCAAGATCGGCACCGCCCTGCTCACCGACGACGTCGCCGCCAGCACCCGCTTCTACGCCGACCACTTCGGCTTCCAGCCGCTGGCGGAGCTGGACTGGTACGCCAGCCTCCAGCACCCCCAACACCCCGAATACACCCTGGACTTCGTCCAGCGCGGCCATGAGGCCATGCCCGCCGGCTTCCGCGCCCAGGAGACCGGCGGCGTACTCCTCGGCTTCCTCGTGACGGACGCCGCAGCCGAGGAGGCCGCCCTGCGCGCCAAGGGCGTCGCCATCGCGGAACCCCTGCGGGACGAGCCGTGGGGGCAGCGCCGCTTCAACGTGTGGGGCCCCGAGGGCACCCTGATCGAGGTACTGCAGAACATCGACCCCGACCCGGAGTGGATGGCCGCCCAGGGCCTGTGAGCGCCCCTCGCGCCGACCTCCCTTGCCCGCCGGGCCGGTACGCGTCCGATACTTGGCCCGGCAAGGACCACACCAGGGGGAACGCCATGAGCGCACGCAAGGGCCCGTACGAATGCGGACTGGACGCCGCGGTGGACGTCATCGGCGGAAAATGGAAGGTGCTGCTGCTGTGGGCGCTGGCCCAGCGCCCACAGCGGTTCGGTGAGCTGCGGCGGGAGTTGCCGAAGATCAGCGAAAAGGTGCTGACCCAGCAGCTGCGCGAACTGGAGGCCGACGGCATCGTGCACCGCGAGAACTTTCCCCAGGTACCGCCGAAGGTCGAATACTCACTCACCGACTTCGGCCTCTCACTGAACGAGGCGCTGGCCCCCCTCGGCGCCTGGGGCCGCGCCCATATGGCCCACCTGGAGGCCACCCACCCCCAACGCCATCCGGCAGAGGCCTGAGCCCCGCATCCGATGCCGCCGGGGCCTCCGTGACGCTCAGGCACTTCCCACAGCCCCGGAACTCCCAACACTCCCAGCCCTCCGGGCACTCTCCGTGCCCGCGGCGCCTGCTGCACCTCCGGCGGCTCCGTCAGCCCCGTCAGCTCCGGGAGATTCCGCCTCGCGTTGCGCACGGGCGGCGGCCAGCGCCCGCTCGAACCCGTGCTGAGTGGCGTCGCACCACTGCAGGAGATCCGTCAGCAACTCCCGCAGATTCCCGCTCGGACTCCGCCGCCAGCCCTCTTCGGACAGCCCGTAGACCCGCAGTGCCTCCTCCGCCCGCGCCCGCCACCCCCACCCCGCTCAACCCTCGGGAGGTCGCTCCTGCAGCGCCCAGCCGTTGCCGTCCGGGTCGCTGAAGTAGACGAACGAGTTCCATGCCCCGTCGGGGCCGTCGACCATCGCACCGTTCTCGACATGCTGCACGGGGCCGGCCGGCACCCCCCGTTCGACCAGTTGCGCACGGGCCGCGGCGATATCGGGGACCACCAATTGCAGCCCCTGCAGCGATCCTGGCTGCACCTCCGTGACGCCGCTGCCTGCGCCGATGACGATCGAGCAGCCCGATCCAGGTGGCGTCAGCTGCACGATGCGTGCCTCTTCGCCGAGGCTCATGTCGTGATCGACGGCAAAGCCCATCTGCTCGCTGTAGAAGCGCTTCGCCCGTTCCACATCGGTGACCGGAACCGGCACCAGTTCGAGCTTCCAGTCCATGGCGCGCCGTCCTTCCGTACGGGCGACGGCCCAAGAACTGCGGCCGTCGGAACCGGCCCTCTCGCGCTGCAAGCAGTCTAAGGAGCGAGGCGCGCCTACGCGCATCCATTGACGGAGTGAGTACTCACTCCTTACCGTCGCGCCATGACACCACCACCCTCCCGTCGACGCGCCCCCGGTATGAGCGTCGAGGAGCGTCGCGCCATGATCGTGGCCGCCGCGCTGCCGCTCGTGGCGGAGTACGGCGCGGCCGTCACCACCAGCCAGATCGCCCGCGCCGCCGGCATCGGGGAGGCCACGATCTTCCGGGCCTTCAAGGACAAGGACGAGGTACTGGACGCCTGTGTCGCCGAGGCGGTCGGCACCGACCATGTGCTGCGCGAACTCGCCTCGATCTCCCTGGAAGAGCCGCTCGCCGACCGGCTGGCCGAGGCCGCCGAGGCGCTGCGCGCCCATATGGAACGCATGGGCACCGTCGTCGGCGCCCTCCACGCCTCGGGACACCGTCGGGGGCGCGGGCCCGGCGCCGGCACCCGGGACGGTGAGGATCCGCCGCCGGACAGCCGGGCGCAGTCCGTCACCGCCCTGCGCAACGCCGTCATCGAGCTGATCGAACCCGACCGGACCGCCTTCCGCCTGAGCCCCGAGAAGGTTGCCGCCGCCTTTCTGGGCCTGCTCTTCACCCGGCTGCAGACACCGGCGCCGGACGCCGACGCACCGCTCACCCCCGAGGAACTCATCGCCGTACTGCTGCACGGCACCCTCAACGACCCCGGGAGCGCCTGATGGCCGTGACCCTCAACCACACCATCGTCCCGGCCGCCGATCACCGCGCGGCCGCCCACTTCTTCGCCTCGGTCATGGGCCTGCCGGAACTCCCGCCGGCCGGCCGACGGGGACACTTCCTCCCGGTCCGGGTGAACGAGACGCTCACCCTCGACTTCATGACCGCACCGGACACCGAAGGCCATCACCTCGCCTTCGACGTCGACCCCGAGACGTTCGACGGAATCCTCGCCCGCCTCCGGGCCGCCGGTATCCCCTACGGCAACGACCCCACCGAACCGGACAACGGCCGGACCGACCATCCCCTGTGCGCCCGCGGCCTGTTCTTCCGCGACGACTCCCACAACCTCTACGAGGTCATGTCGCCGGAGTGACCGAACCGTCGGAGCGCCAGTTCTCCCCCTCCCCTCCCCTCCCCTCCCCCTTCTTCCCCTCAGCCCTCAGGCCCGTCAGCCGTCAGCCGTCAGCCGTCAGCCGTCAGCCGTCAGCCGTCAGCCGTCAGCCGTCAGCCGTCAGCCGTCGACGAACGTCATGCTGACCTCGTCGTAGCGGGTTCCGGCTATTCGGCCTGCCGGGGCGGCGGCGTCGATCGCGGTGAGTTCCTCGGCGGTCAGCTCGATGGTGAGGGCGCCGAGGTTCTCCTCCAGGTACTTCTGGCGGCGGGTGCCGGGGATCGGCACGACATCGGCCCCGCGGTGCTGCACCCAGGCCAGGGCGAGCTGTCCGGCACTGACGCCCTTCTCGGCGGCGAGTGCGTCGAGCTTCTCCACGATGGCCAGGTTCTGCTCCAGGTTGCCGTCGGCGAAGCGCGGCTGGCTGCGGCGCACATCGGACTCCGGCAGTCCCTTCACCGAGGTGTAGCGCCCGGTCAGGAATCCGCGCCCGAGCGGCGAGAACGGCACCAGACCGATGCCGAGTTCACGGCACACCGGTGCGATCTCGGCCTCCAGATCGCGGGTCCACAGCGACCACTCGCTCTGCAGCGCGGCAATCGGATGCACCGCGTGCGCCCGGCGGAGGGTCGCCGCACTCGCCTCGGACAGCCCGAGGTGACGCACCTTGCCGGCCGCGACGAGCTCGGCCATCGCCCCGACGGTCTCCTCGATCGGCACGTCGGGGTCGACGCGGTGCTGGTAGTAGAGGTCGATGTGGTCGACCCCGAGCCGGCGCAGCGAGGCGTCACAGGCCTCGCGTACGTAGGCGGCGTCGCCGCGGATCATGGTCGGCTCACCGAGCCGGTTGGCGAATCCGAACTTCGTCGCCAGCACCGCCTCGTCCCGCCGGCCGGCGATGGCCCGGCCGATCAGCTCCTCGTTGTGTCCCGCTCCGTAGAAATCGGAGGTGTCCAGGAGGCTGACGCCGAGGTCGAGCGCGCGGTGGATGGTCGCGACAGACTGCGCGTCGTCCGACTCCCCATAGCCGTGGCTCATGCCCATGCAGCCGAGCCCCTGCGCGGAGACCACCAGCTCGCCGAGGTGACGCGTCGGGATGTTCGTCGTGGTCATGCTGCTGCTTCCTCCTGGACGTACGGCGGACGGACGGGGATCTCGGCACCCGTCCCAGAGCCCTGATCACTGAGGCCTGACCCCTGAGACCAGACCCTGAGACCAGAGCCCTGAGACCAGAGCCCTGTGACCGGGGCCCATGTGTCGGGCCTGTCCCGGAATCCCGTCCCGGACGGTATGAGTTGGAGTGCACTCGAAGTCAACTGGACTGTGTCCAGGCGCCGATTGCGCCCGCCCGGAGCCGAGCCTGCCTGCCTGCCTGCCTGCCCAGCATCCTCACTACCCGTCAGCGGCCCTGCCATCTCTCCTCCCCTGTGTCCTCCGTCAGCCTCCGTCGGCTCCGTCTCCCGCTATTGCCCGGAGCGCCTGGCAGTGCGCGGCGAAGGCGGCGCGGCCGCCGGACGTCAGGGCGAGCCAGGTCCGCGGGCGCTTGCCGACGTACCCCTTGGTGACGGCGACATAGCCGGCCTTCTCCAGGGTGGCGACCTGCCGCGACAGGACCGAGTCACTCACCTCGACGGTGTCGCGGACGAAGGCGAACTCGGCCTTCTCGGCGGCCGCCAGGGTCGCCACGATGGAGAAGCGGACCGGGGCGTGGATCACCTCGTCGAGTTCGTGACGTGGATGTGCCCCGTGACGCGTTTCGGTCACCGTCGCGCCTCCATATAGCCGCCTATCAGCCCGGGAAGAGCCACCACCACTGCGCCGGGTACCCACCACGACGCGGCACCCTGATGCCAGATGGTTCCGGGGATCAGTACCGCGAGAAAGAGCAGCGCCCACGCCGTGATCAAGCCGGCATGCCGTCGCCCGAACCCACGCCGGGCAACACGCTGTCGGGCCGCGTAGACCGACAGTGCCACGATGGTCGCCACCCAGACGCCGGTGCCGATCGCCACCCCATACGGCGGGGCCAAAAGCCCGACGGACAGCACCATGACAGCGGCCGCGCAACCGTAGATCACTTGATACCGGACATACCACTTCGTGCCTTTCCGCACTGTCGAGCCCAGCTCCTGCGCTCGGGCCAGTGCGGCCGCCGCATCCCGTGAGGCGTACTCAGCCATGCGATTCCCCCTGAGTGTTGTTCTTCCGCTGCCGCGGTTTCCTTCTGGCGCTTTGCTTTTCCGTCTGGAGCCTCGGAGTCGTCACTCCGAATCCCCGGCTCGCGTGCTCGATCACCGAGTCGCAGCCCGGATGCTCCGAGCCGCCCCCCGACGTCCTGCATCCAGCGTGACAAGTACTTTCCAATCTGACAAGTACTTTCTGGTCAAGGAGAGTTGCGCCCTGAGACCGCGGTCCGCTGAGCCCGGGAGGCGGAGGAGGACAGCAGTCGCGGCGCAGCGGCCGCGCCACGCCATGCCATGCCATGTCTGTCTGTCTGTCTGTCTGTGCGTGCGTGCGGCCGCGCCATGTCCGTCTGTGCGCCGAGGCCCAGGTCAGGTACTGTGGCGCTCCCAGCAGTGAACGGACCGAGGAGGTGAGACCGATTCCCCGCCAGACCAGGCAGGCACTCCCGGCTCACGCCCGTGCGGTCCACCCGATGCAGGTGGCCGTCCGGCATAGGTGACCCGGGAAGCGCACTCGGCGCCCCGAAAGGCTCACATGTCGTCATCTCCGATGCCGTCCCCCTCATCAGCTCTTCCTTCTCCGCTCGCGGCCTCCCTCTCCGCCCCGCCCTCTCGCTCCACCCCGCACTCCCGCTCCGCCGCCATCGCCGAACTCCGCGCCGCCGGCTGTGTTTTCGCCGAGGACGAGGCGGATCTGCTCCTCTCCACCGCGCGCACGCCGGACGAACTCGCCGCTATGGTGGAGCGGCGTGTCATCGGCCTACCCCTGGAACATGTCGTCGGCTGGGCGGAGTTCTACGGGCTGCGGGTCATCGTCGACCCCGGCGTCTTCGTCCCGCGCCGCCGCACCGAATTCCTCGTGGGCCAGGCCGTCGGCCTCGGTCTCCGGGCTGCCGAACGCACCGGGCGGCCCCCGGTCGTCGTCGACCTGTGCTGCGGATCCGGCGCGGTGGGTGCCGTACTGGCCGATGCCCTGGGCCGGGTAGAGCTGTACGCGGCGGACATCGAGCCCGCAGCGGTGCGCTGCGCCCGCCGCAACGTCGTTCCCGCCGGGGGCGAGGTCTACGAGGGCGACCTCTTCGACGCGCTGCCCACCGGGCTCCGCGGCCGTATCGATGTCCTGGTGGCCAACGTTCCCTACGTACCGACAGAAGAGGTCGGGCTGCTGCCGCCCGAGGCCCGTGAGTACGAGCCGCTGGTGGCGCTCGACGGCGGCGCGGACGGGCTCGACGTCCTGCGACGGGTGACCGCGGCCGCGCCCCAGTGGCTGGCGCCAGGAGGCCATCTGCTGGTCGAGACGAGCGAACGGCAGGCCCGGCAGGCGGTCGAGGCCTTCACCCGCAACGGACTGCTCCCCACGGTGACCGACTCCGAGGAGCTCTACGCCACGGTCATCATCGGGACCCGGCCCGCGGAGGGGCACATAACAGCGGGCCGTCGCGCCAAGCAGGAGGTAGCGGGAGCCTCGTGACGAGCGGGAGGGTGGCGGTGCGGCGGTGCGGCGCACGAGTGTCGCACCGCCTGCCACGACCCGCCGCCCGCCACCCGCCACCCGCCGCCCGGGAAAAAGCGCTGGGATCCGGCCTGACGGCGCTCTACCGTGACGGCATGCCGTCGATGAGCTATGCCCGCTACTGTGCCGAAATCGTCGCTCAGACCGACCTGTTGAGGTCCCGCATCGAGGGCGCCGACCTGGCGACGCCCGTACCCACCTGCCCCGATTGGAACCTCGGCCAGCTGCTGTGGCATCTGGGCGGGGCACATCGCTGGGCGGAGACGATCGTCCGGACCCGGGCGGCGGAGCCCGTCTCCGACGAGCTGGTCAACGATGTCTCCGGCGCCACGGGCAAGGACCCCGCCGCGGTCGACGCCTGGCTCGCCGAGGGCGCCGGGCAACTGGCGGCCACACTGCGGGCGGCGGGCCCCCAAGCCCAGGTGTGGACCGTGGCTCCCGGTGGGACCCCGGAGTTCTGGGCCCGCCGTATGGTGCACGAGACGGTCGTCCACCGCGCCGACGCGACCTTCACGATCGCCGCGGCCTCCCCCGCTCCGCGTACCACCGCCCCCGCCGCCGGCGCTCCGGCCTTCACCCTCGCCCAAGAGGTCGCCATCGACGCCCTCGAGGAGTGGATGGGCTTCGCCTCGCTGCCGCTGGTCTTCGAGGCCAAGCCGGAGCTGCGCGATCTGATGTCCGAGGGCCGCACCCTCCACTTCCACGCCACCGACACCGCCCCGGAGACGGCCGCGGAATGGCTGGTCGGCCTCGACGGCGACACCCTCACCTGGAGTCGCACCCACGCCCGGGCCACCGTCGCCGTACGCGCCCCAGCGGCAGCAGCAGTAACGGCAACGACCGCAGCAACGGCATCGAGATCGTCGGAGACGTGCCGCTGCTCGATGCCTGGCTCGACGGCGTCAGCTTCTGGCTCAAGGAGTGAGGGCCGTGGCCACATGGCCCGGAGCAAGCGACATCGTCGATCGACCCACGCATCGTCAACCCAAGTGAGGCCAACTCCCCATGCAGCGCCATGAGTACACCGGTCCCGTGGCGCTGTGCGCCATGCAGAGTCTGGCCGGGCGCCTCTTTCCGGACACCGGCTACCGGCACATCGGGGACCTCGCCTGGGCCTGGTGTCTCGCCCTCGGCCGGGACGACGAGAACCCGACGGCCGTCTGGACGGACGGGGACGTGGGCGCGCCCGCTGCCGGGTCCCCCACCGCCCACCGGCCCCTGGCCTGGGCGTGGCTGGAGTTGCCGGGCACTCTGCAGTTCCAGGTCGACCCGGCGCACCCGGAGCTGGCCGACGAGGTGCTCGCCTGGGCGGCCGGGCGCACCGTGGGCGGCGCGCTGAGCGTGGAGGTCGCGGAGACCGAGCCGCATCTGCGGGCCGCGCTGGAGCGGCATGGCCTCACCCGTACGGACGGCGGGCCGTTCATGCTCGGTCTCGGCCGGTCGCTCACGGATCTGCCGGACGCGCCACCGCTGCCGGACGGCTACCGGATTCGCGCGCAGCAGAGCCGTGCGGAGGTGGCCGGCCGGGCGGCGGCCCACCGCGCCGCGTTCGGCTCGACGCGGGTGACCACCGAGCGCCATGCCCGGATGAGGGAAATCTGGCCGTACCGGGCCGAGTTCGACCTCGTCGCGGTGTCTCCTGCCGGCGAGGTCGCCGCCTACTGCCAGGGCTGGTACGACGCGGCCCTCGGCACCGGCGTGTTCGAGCCGGTCGGCACCCACCCCGAGCACCGCCGGCGCGGTCTGGCGCGCGCCGTCTGCCTCGCGGTGCTGCAGGCGTTCGCCGAGGCCGGCGGCCGGCGCGCCGTCGTCCAATGCCGGGGCGACGCCGAGTACCCCGTTCCCAAACGGCTCTACGAGTCCCTGGGCTTCACCCCGTACACGCGGACGCACACCTACGCCTGACCTGCACACCTACGTCTGCCCCGGGGCCACGGGCGTACGTCCGCCCCGGGACCAAAGGCCTGCCCGCTGCCCCGGGACTACGGGCCTACGTCCGCCCCGGGAGCACGGACGTGCGCGCGGCGGGCGTGACGATGCCCGCACCGGGCAGCCGATGGGCAGGGGGTACGGCGCCCGCCCGGCGGCTGAAACTCGCCCTCCCCATGGCCTCCCCACCCGACCAGAGCACTATTGCTAGCGCTTGCTTGCAATAGTTAGCACGGCGAGGCACCATCGGGGTATGGCATCACTCAACGTCGGCAACCTCGGCGAGTTCCTGCGGGAGCAGCGGCGCACCGCGCAGCTGAGTCTGCGGCAGCTCGCAGATGCCGCCGGGGTGTCCAACCCGTACCTCAGCCAGATCGAGCGCGGATTGCGCAAGCCGAGCGCGGAGATTCTGCAGCAGCTCGCCAAGGCGCTGCGGATATCCGCGGAGACCCTGTACGTCCAGGCCGGGATCCTGGACGAGCGGCGCGGTCTGGACGGGGTCGAGGTGCAGACCGCGATACTCACCGACCCGGCGCTGAACGAGCGGCAGAAGCAGGTCCTGCTGCAGATCTACGAGTCCTTCCGCAAGGAGAACGGGCTCGGGAACGGCGGCAAGGACGCCGCTGCGAGCGGACATGAGGACGGGCGCGGCACGGACTCCCTCGAGACAGAGGCCGACGGCGGCCCGCACGCCACCTGAGCAACCGATTTCGTTTCCAGGAGGAACAACGTCATGGCCATCAACACCGATGACCTCCGCAAGGCCCTGACCGACGCGACCCCGCTGTACGCCCTGGCCGGCACCGTCGACCTGGCTGCCGAGAAGCTCGGCGAGGTCCCGCAGTTCGTCGAGAAGATCCGGGTCGAGGCGCCCAAGCGCTTCGAGTCCGTACGCAGCACCGACCCCAAGGACGTCCAGGCCCTGGTGAGCAAGCAGGCCAAGGACGCCAAGGAGAAGCTGACCGAGCTGCTGGGCTCGCTCGACGGCGACATCAAGAAGGTCCGGGACCAGGCGCAGGAGCTGGCGCTGCAGGGCGTGGGCCGGGCCGCCGAGGCCGTCGTCCGGACCCGCGAGGGCTACGAGGAGCTCGCCGAGCGCGGCCGGGGCGCCGTGGCGACCTGGCGCGGCGAGGCCGCCGAGCAGGTCGAGGACCTCGCGGTGGCGATCGAGCCGGAGCCGGCGCACAAGCCTTCGCAGAAGCCCGCGCAGAAGCCGGCGAACAAGAGCGGCACGAAGCCCCAGGCCGCCAACGGGATCAAGGCCGAGACCAAGGCCACCCCCTCGACGCAGCCCAAGCCGGCCGCGCCGAAGAAGCCCGTCGCGCAGCGCAAGCCGGCACCGGCGGCGCCGACGAAGAAGAGCACCCCGCCGTCCGCCAAGTGACTGCGGAGCGCACGAGGTGAGGGGGCTGTGAGCTCGCTCACCCGGCGCCGGGGGCGCCGATTCACCGCATGGGCCGGGCACACTTCAGGTGCCCGGCCCGTTGTGCGGGTACGGTGGGGCCGCATGGGCGGCCGACGGCCGCAGCAGTGGACCGAGACGACACGACTGGCGAACGGGCGGTGTAGGGCGTGCTGATTTACGGGTTCCAGAGCATTCTGAGCTGGGTGCAGCTCGCCCTGGGCGTCTATGCCGCGGTGATGCTGATCGATGCGGCCGTGCGCCGTGAGGACGCCTACCGCGCCGCGAGCAAGCAGACCAAGGGCATGTGGCTGATCTTCCTCGCCCTGGCCACGGCGCTGCTGTTCATTCTCCCGATCATGTCGTTCCTGCCGGTCATCGGCGTGATCGCAGTGATCGTCTACACGGTCGACGTCCGGCCCGCGCTCCGGGAGGTCTCCGGCGGTGGCCGCGGCCCGCGCCGTGGGGGCTCCAGCTCGGACGGGCCGTACGGGCCCTACAACGGCGGGCGCTGAGCCGCACCAGGCCTGCGGGCCCCCGCTGGACCCGCGGCTCCGTCAGCGCCGGTCCAGCAGCAGTACGGCCACGTCGTCCGTCAGCTCGCCGCCGTTCAGATCGCGGACCTCCCTGACCGACGCGTCCAGCAGCTCCTCACCGCTGAGACCGGCCGCCATCTGCCGGCTGACCAGTTCGGTCATGCCTTCCTGGCCGAGGCGCTGGTTGCCCTTGCCGATCCGGCCCTCGATCAGGCCGTCGGTGTACATCATCAGGCTCCAGGCGCCGCCCAGCTCGACCTGCCGGCGCGGCCAGCGGGCGTGCGGGAGCAGACCGAGCGCCGGGCCGCCGAATTCGTACGGCAGCAGCTGCGGGTCCTCGCCGGCCCGGGCCAGCAGCGGAGCGGGGTGGCCGGCCAGGCACAGACCGGCGCGGCGTCCGTCCGCGGAGATGTCGACGGTGCACAGCGTCGCGAAGATCTCGTCGTCCGCGCGCTCGTGCTCCAGCACCTTCTGGAGGGTGGCGAGCAGCTCGTCGCCGCAGAGTCCGGCGAAGGTCAGCGCGCGCCAGGCGATCCGCAGCTCGACGCCGAGGGCGGCCTCGTCGGGGCCGTGGCCGCAGACGTCGCCGATCATCGCGTGGACGGTGCCGTCCGGGGTGCGGACGGTGTCGTAGAAGTCGCCGCCGAGCAGCGCGCGGCTGCGGCCGGGGCGGTAGCAGGCGGCGAACCGGAGGTCGGAGCCGTCCAGCAGGGGCGTGGGCAGCAGACCGCGCTCCAGGCGGGCGTTCTCCTGGGCGAGCATCCGCGACTCGGTCAGCTGGCGCTGGGCGAGATCGGCGCGTTTGCGCTCGACGGCGTAGCGGACCGCGCGGCTGAGGACCGCGCCGTCCAGCTCGTCGCGGAAGAGGTAGTCCTGGGCACCGACGCGGACGGCGTCGGCGGCGCGCTCGGCGTCCGTCTCGTAGGTGAGGACGAGGACGGCGTGCGAGGTCGCCATGCGCAGGACGTCACGCAGCATGCCCAGCTCGTCGCCGGGGGCGCCGGCGTCGCCGCTGTCACGGTCTGTGGTGCGCTCCGCCGGGGGCAGGTCGAGCAGGATGCAGTGCACATCGTCGGTGAGCAGCCGCTCGGCCTCGGTGAGGTTGCGGGCGGTGCGCAGGCGCACCTTGCGGCCCGCCCAGTCCCACATCTCGGGGACATGGCTGTTGGGGTCCTCGCCGATGAGGAGCAGGGTCAGGCCCTGGTGCAGCGGTCCGTGGTCGGCCGAAAGTCGCTGTTCGGCCGCCTGGGGCTGTCCGGGCTCCGGAAAGCCCTGCGGCGCCGGGGCGCTCGTGCCCTGGGCCGTGGCGTCCCCCGCGCCCGGCGCGTCGGCGACCCGCGCGGTGTCCGCGCAGGCGTCGTCCGCCGGTCCTGCCTGATGCGGCAGCACGACCGTCCGCTGGTGCGGTACGGGTACGGGCATTGGTCTGCTTCCTTCCCTCCCCCCGAGGGGTGCGATGGGCACCGACGGCGCACCACCGTGCCCGGCTCCACACCGCTCGTCGGTCAGTTGAGTGAGGCGCACACCGGGCACTGACAGGCGACCATAGCGTCAGTACGGAGAGGTTTGGAATGCCCGGCGGCAATCGGCCATCGTCATATGCCGCACCCGATAAGCCTTTTGACCTGGGGAGGGCGGAATGCGGAATGACGAACATCACCCCGCATGAGTGCATTCAGCTACGCCACGACAACCCTCAGATAGCAAACAATCCGGTCATTATTCGTCCGTGTGATGCGCGCCATCACCGCCGGCCGCACCGTCGGGGCGGACGACACCGAGGATCGGCATGGAGCCGGCGCCGGTGATCGTCACCTGCCGGCCGGGCCGCGGCGCATGCACCATTGCGCCGTCACCGAGATACATCCCGACATGGCTGGCATCCGAGAAATAAATGATCAGATCGCCCGGCCGCATATCCCTGAGGCCGACGCGGGGCAGCTGCCGCCACTGCTCCTGCGAGGTCCGCGGAATCGTCCGGCCACCGGCCTGCCAGGCCCGCAGGGTCAGCCCGGAGCAGTCGAAGGTGTCCGGCCCCTCGGCGCCCCACACGTAATCCTTGCCGAGCTGTGCGGTGGCGAAGGTAATCGCCTTCTTGCCGGCCGCCGAGGCTTTGTTGCTGATGTCATTCAGGACACCGGAGTCGAGCCACTTCTGCTGCCGCTTGAAGGCCTGCTCGTCCTCCAGCTTCTTCAGCCGGTCCTTTTCCTTGGTGGCCAGCCGGGATTCCAGCTTCTTCGCCTCGTCGATCTTTTTCTTGATGTCCCGCTGGGCGCTTTCCTTCTTCTTGCGGTTCGCCTCCAGCTGCTCCCAGCGGTCCGTCGCGGAGTCCGAATAGCTCTCCAAGTCACCCTTGAGGCGGGCCAGTTGACGGATCACACGCTTGGCGGCGAACTCTCCCTTACGGGCCAGAGTGGCATTGTCGAGAAAGCCTTCCGGGTCGGCGTCGAGCATCAGCTTCGCCTCGGAGGGCAGCCCGCCGCCGCGGTACTGGGCGCTGGCCAGCGAGCCCGCCTGCCGCTTGAGGGCGGCCAGCTTGCGCTGGGTGCTGTCGATGCTGCGCGCCAGCCTGACGATCTCCTTCTGCTGGAGCTCGACCTGTTCCTCGGCGGCGTTGTAGGCGTCGGTGGCCTGCTCGGCCTTGCGGTAGAGGGCGTCGATCTTCTTGCGTACACCGTCGAGGCGGCGGGCGTCGGCGTCCGCGGCGGCCGCGGAGTCCCCGGCCCGCCGTGCGTCCGCGGCCGGGTTCTTCGGGTCGTCGGCGTAGGCGGCCGTCGCCGTACTGCCGAGCAGCCCCATCGCGCACAGGACGACGGCGGTGCATGCCACCAGGCGGCCGCCCCTTACGCCCCTTACCCCCCGCATGCCTCGTACGTCCCGAACGTCCTGCCGTGCCCCCTGGCTCCCCACCAGCCACCTCCGGTCGTTCCGCACCGATTCGCGTCTCCCAGGCGCGGATGCTGCCATACCGACGGGTAATTCAACAGGGTGACGGGCCGTTTCGCACGGGTCTGCGAGCGGTTCTCCCCCCGCACCCAGCCGATGGCCGAGGTTCACCCTGCGTTCACTCTCCTCCATCGGCCGCTTCACCTGATCTACCTAATTTCAGCCGTACCGAGTGCGCGTCATGCCCTCAGAGCAAGCGCGACACGGCTAGCTGGCATCGCAGACCGCGACAGCCAATGCCCCGCTCACCACCTCGCACGCCGACGAAGCGGCGCGCCCCAGGAAGGAACTCTCGACAGTGAAGCTTCAGCGCAAGAACCGGGTTCGCGCCCTCGCCGTTGGCGCTCTCGCCGTCACCGGTGCCCTGGCCCTGTCCGCGTGCGGCTCCGACGACACCACCGGTGCCGGTGGCGGTGGCGCCGCCAAGCCGTCGAACATCAAGTGCGACGGCAAGGGCAAGCTGCTTGCCTCCGGCTCGTCGGCGCAGAAGAACGCCATGGACGTCTGGGTGCAGAACTACTCGGGTGCCTGCAAGGACACCGAGATCAACTACCAGCCCACGGGCTCCGGCGCCGGCGTCACCACCTTCCTGCAGGGCCAGACCGCGTTCGCCGGCTCCGACTCGGCCCTCAAGCCCGACGAGGTCACCAAGTCGAAGAAGGTCTGCAAGGGCGGCCAGGCCGTCGACCTGCCGATGGTCGGCGGCCCGGTCGCGGTCGGCTACAACGTGCCGGGTGTCGACAACCTGGTGCTGGACGCCAAGACCCTGTCGAAGATCTTCAACTCGGAGATCAAGAAGTGGAACGACCCGGCGATCAAGCAGCTGAACCCGGACGCGAAGCTCCCGGACCTCAAGATCCAGCCGTTCCACCGCTCCGACGACTCGGGCACCACCGACAACTTCACCAAGTACCTCAAGGCCGCCGGTGGCTGGAAGCACGAGCCGGCGAAGAAGTGGGAGGGCGAGGGCGGCCAGGCGGCCTCCGGCTCGGCCGGCGTCTCCTCGCAGGTCAAGCAGACCAGCGGTGCGATCTCCTACTTCGAGCTGTCGTACGCCACGGCGAGCAAGATCCCGACGGCCAAGCTGGACACCGGCGCCAAGGAGCCGGTCGAGGCCACCGTCGACAACGCCTCCAAGGCCATCTCCGAGGCCACGCAGGTCGGCAAGGGCGATGACCTGGCCCTGAAGCTCAACTACAACACCAAGGCCGAGGGCGCCTACCCGATCACCCTGGTGACGTACGAGATCGCCTGCAACAAGGGCAACAAGGCCGAGACGCTGCCCGCCACCAAGTCCTTCCTGACCTACATCGCCAGCAAGGACGGCCAGAGCGCCCTCAAGGAGCTCGGCTACGCCCCGCTGCCCACCGAGATCGCCGACAAGGTCCGCGCGACCGTCGCCAAGATCTCCTGACCTACCGGGCGGCGGCCCACACACCGCCGTACGGTCCACAAAGGGGGCCCCTTCACCAGGGCCCCCTTCGGGCCGCCGCCCGTCCGGTGCACCGCCGCGCCAGGAGCCCTCACCCGGCTCCGCAGACCGGAGAACCCATGAATACACCCTCCTCCACGACCGACACCCCGCCTCCGCCACACCACAACGGCCCCTCCGCCATATCGGGCAAGGCGGTCCGTCCCGGTGACCGGATTTTCCTCGGGCTCTCCCGGGGCTCCGGAATCGCCCTGCTGGTGATCATGGCCGCCATCGCGGTCTTCCTCACCTACCGCTCCGTGCTCGCCATCTCCGGCGACAAGGCCAACTTCTTCACCACGCTCGACTGGAACGCCACCGGTCTGGAGCCGAAGTTCGGCATCGCGGTCCTCGCCTTCGGCACCGTCGTCAGCTCCATCGTCGCGATGGTCATCGCGGTCCCGGTCGCGGTCGGCATCGCGCTGTTCATCTCGCACTACGCCCCGCGCCGGCTGTCCTCGACGCTCGGCTACGTCATCGACCTGCTCGCCGCGGTGCCCAGCATCATCTACGGCCTGTGGGGCGCGCTCTTCCTCGTCCCGCATCTGACCGGCCTCTACACCTGGCTGGACGACTACCTCGGCTGGACCGGCATCTTCGAATACGGCGGCGGGGCGGCCCGTTCGCTGTTCACCGTCGGCATCCTGCTCGCGATCATGATCCTGCCGATCGTGACCAGCGTCAGCCGCGAGGTGTTCCTCCAGGTCCCGAAGATGCACGAGGAAGCCGCGCTGGCCCTCGGCGCCACCCGCTGGGAAGTCATCCGGATGTCGGTGCTCCCCTTCGGCCGCTCCGGAATCATCAGCGCCTCCATGCTGGGCCTGGGCCGTGCGCTCGGCGAGACGATGGCCGTCGCCACGGTCCTCTCGCCCAGCTTCCTCATCAACGCCAGCCTGCTCGACCCGGGCGGCGGCACGTTCGCCCAGAACATCGCCAGCAAGTTCAGCGAGGCCGATCAGTTCGGCCAGGACGCCCTGATCGCCTCCGGTCTCGTCCTCTTCGTGATCACGCTGCTCGTCAACGGCGCGGCCCGCCTGATCATCGCCCGTCGCAAGGAGTACTCGGGAGCCGCTGCATGAGCATCACCACCGACCGCCCCGCGGTCTCCAACGGCGGCAGCCCGCTTCCGGTCTCCCTCAAGCAGGCCCGGCTGCCGCGCTGGTCCCCGCCGGTCATCGCGCTGGCCGCGGCCGGCGCCGGCTGCGGCATCGGCCTGGGCGCCGGCCTGGACAGCACGGTCCAGTGGGGCCTGATCGCCGCCCTGCTGTTCATCCTCGGCTCCTTCGCGCTGGCCGCGGCCGTCGAGGGCGCCCGGCAGGCCAAGGACCGGCTGGCCACCAGCCTCGTCTGGACGGCCTTCCTGATCGCCGTCATCCCGCTGGCCTCCCTCCTGTGGGAGACCGTCAGCCGCGGTACCAAGGTCCTGGACGTCTACTTCCTGCAGCACTCGATGGGCACCACCCCGGACGCGCTGCCCGGCGGCGGTATCTACCACGCGATCATCGGCACCCTGGAGCAGGTCGGCCTGGCCACCCTGATCGCCGCGCCGATCGGTCTGCTCACCGCGATCTACCTCGTCGAATACGGACGCGGCCGGCTCGCCCGGGCCGTCACCTTCTTCGTCGACGTGATGACCGGTATCCCGTCGATCGTGGCCGGCCTGTTCATCCTCTCCGTGTGGATCCTGATCCTCGGCTTCGGCCCGTCCGGCTTCGCCGGCGCGATGGCACTGGCGATCCTGATGATGCCGGTCGTCGTCCGCTCCACCGAGGAGATGCTCAAGCTCGTCCCGAACGAGCTGCGCGAGGCCTCGCTGGCCCTCGGCGTGCCCAAGTGGCGCACCATCCTCAAGGTCGTCCTGCCCACGTCGATCGGCGGCATCACCACCGGTGTGATGCTCTCCATCGCACGCATCACCGGGGAGACCGCCCCCGTGCTCCTCCTGGTGTGGGGCGCGAAGACGATCAACAACAACCCCTTCGAAGATGCCCAGCAGTCACTTCCGCTCTACGTTTTCCAACAGTGGCAGCAGGGTTCCGAGGCCTCGTACGACCGCGCCTGGGCCGCGGCACTTGTCCTCATCGCCTTCGTCATGATCCTCAACCTGGTGGCCCGCGGCATCGCCCGCTGGAAGGCCCCCAAGTCCGGCCGCTGACCAAGCCGCCAACAGAAAGAAGCAGTGATTTCCATGGCCAAGCGAATCGACGTCAGCGGCCTCTCCGCGTACTACGGCAGCCACAAGGCCATCGACGACATCTCGATGACCGTCGAGCCGCGCTCCGTCACGGCCTTCATCGGCCCGTCCGGCTGCGGCAAGTCGACGTTCCTGCGCACCCTGAACCGTATGCACGAGGTCACCCCCGGCGGCCGCGTCGAGGGCAAGGTGATGCTGGACGACGAGAACCTCTACGGCTCCGGGGTCGACCCGGTCGCCGTCCGCCGCACCGTCGGCATGGTCTTCCAGCGCCCCAACCCGTTCCCCACGATGTCGATCTTCGACAATGTCGCGGCCGGTCTGCGGCTGAACGGCTCGTACAAGAAGAGCGAGCTCAAGGACGTCGTCGAGAGGTCCCTCAAGGGCGCCAACCTCTGGAACGAGGTCAAGGACCGGCTGAACAAGCCCGGCTCCGGCCTGTCCGGCGGCCAGCAGCAGCGGCTGTGCATCGCCCGCGCCATCGCGGTCGAACCGCAGGTCCTGCTGATGGACGAGCCCTGCTCGGCGCTCGACCCGATCTCCACCCTCGCCATCGAGGACCTGATCGGCGACCTCAAGGAGCGCTTCACGATCGTCATCGTGACGCACAACATGCAGCAGGCCGCCCGTGTGTCGGACCGTACGGCGTTCTTCAACCTCGCCGCCGTCGGCCAGCCCGGCAAGCTGATCGAGATCGACGAGACCGAGCGGATCTTCTCCAACCCGTCGGTCCAGGCCACGGAGGACTACATCTCCGGCCGCTTCGGCTGAGCGGCGAGCGCGGCCCGGCCGCTTCGGCCGGGCCGCCCCCACCCACGTCCTGCGGTGCTGCATGGCGGTGCCACCGCAAGACGAAGGGCCCGCCCCCACTTCCCGGGGGGCGGGCCCATTTGCTGTGCTCGGAGGTGCAGTGCCGGCCGTCCTCAGGCCGGCGGGCCGGTGCTCCGTGGCCCGGCCGGTGGCCGCGGCCGGCAGCCGTCCGTCAGCCGAACACCAGCTCCACGACCCAGTACGAGAGCGCCGCGAACAGCGCCGCGGCCGGCATCGTGATGAACCAGCCCATCACGATGTTCTTGGCGACGCCCCAGCGCACCGCGCGGGTGCCCTTGGTCGAGCCCACGCCCATGATCGCGGAGGTGATGACATGGGTGGTGGAGATCGGCGCGTGGAACATGAACGACGCGGTGTACATGACCGAGGCGGCCGTGGTCTCCGCGGCGAAGCCCTGCGGCGGGTCCAGCTCGATGATCCGGCGGCCCAGGGTGCGCATGATGCGCCAGCCGCCCGCGTACGTACCGAGCGACAGGGTGATCGCACAGGCCAGCTTGACCCAGAGCGGGATGGCCGCGTTCTGATCCTCGACATCGGCGATGACCAGGGCCATCACCACGATGCCCATCGTCTTCTGGGCGTCCTGCAGACCGTGGCCGAGCGCCATGCCCGCGGCGGACACCGTCTGGGCTATGCGGAAGCCGCGCTTGGCCTTGTGCGGGTTGGACTTACGGAACATCCAGAGGATGAGGACCATCACCAGGTAGCCGAGCACCAGGCCGATGACGGGCGAGATGAACATCGGCAGGACGACCTTCTCGACCACCCCGGACCAGATCACGGTGGTGCCGCCGGCGAGGGCCGCACCGACCATGCCGCCGAAGAGGGCGTGCGAGGACGACGACGGCAGGCCGAAGTACCAGGTGACGAGGTTCCAGACCACCGCGCCGAGCAGCGCGGCGAAGAGGATGCCCATCCCCTTGCTGCCGTGGGGAGTGGAGATCAGCCCCTCGCTGACCGTCTTGGCGACCCCGCTGCCCAGGAAGGCACCGGCGAGGTTCATCACCGCGGCCATCGCCAGCGCCGCCCGCGGGGTCAGCGCCCGCGTCGACACCGAGGTCGCGATGGCGTTCGCGGAGTCGTGGAAGCCGTTGGTGTAGGTGAAACCGAGCGCGACCGCAATGGTCACGACGAGCGCGAAGGTGTCCATGAGAGGCGCTCAGGACTCCTTGACCGCGATGGTCTCGACGGTGTTGGCGACATGCTCGAAGGCGTCCGCCGCCTCTTCCAGGATGTCCACGATCTGCTTGAGCTTGAGGACCTCGATGGCGTCGTACTTGCCGTTGAAGAGGTGCGCCAGCAGCTTGCGGTGGATCTGGTCGGCCTGGTTCTCCAGGCGGTTGACCTCGATCCAGTACTCGGTGAGGTTGGTCATGGTCCGCAGATGCGGCATGGCCTCGGCGGTCAGCTCGGCCGCCCGCGCCAGCACCTCGATCTGCTGGTCGACGCCCTTGGGCAGCTCCTCCACCTTGTAGAGGACGACCAGATCGACGGCCTCCTCCATGAAGTCCATGATGTCGTCGAGCGACGAGGCGAGGTTGTAGATGTCCTCGCGGTCGAACGGCGTGATGAACGAGGAGTTCAGCTGGTGAAAGATCGCGTGGGTCGCGTCATCACCCGCGTGCTCCGCCGCCCGCATGCGTTCGGCGATCTCTGCCCGGGCTGAGGCGTCCGCCCCGAGCAGTTCCATCAGGAGCTTGGAGCCCGTGACGATGTTGTCCGCGGAGGCGGCGAACATGTCGTAGAAGCTCGTCTCCCTGGGGGTCAGACGAAAGCGCACGTGAAATCCTCGGGGTGCATCGGATTCGGTCGAGTTGATGCTAGGCGCATCATCCAGCCACTGCTAACCGGCATTCCTTCAGTGTCGCCCATCGTGCAGCATGCTCTGCACGGGGTACCACAGGTGCCCGCAAAGTTCGGTACCATATACCCACCAGGGGTATATAGATCGCCTAGATACCACGGGAGACGGCCATGACGACCACGGACGCCGACACCAGCGGCAGCACCGCAGCCGCCGCGGCCTGCCACCCCCCGCAGCCGGCCCCCGACCCCCGAAGCGAAGTTCAAACCGTGACCGATCACGCAGAGACTTCACCGGCAGCCGGTGTGCACGGCTACGCAAAGCAGAAAGACGCACACATCAAGCGACTGCGGCGGATCGAGGGCCAGATCCGCGGACTGCAGCGGATGCTCGAAGAAGATGTCTACTGCATCGACATACTCACCCAGGTCTCGGCGAGCACCAAGGGCCTGCAGTCCTTCGGCCTCCAGCTCCTGGAGGAGCATCTGCGGCACTGCGTCGCCGACGCGGCCGTCAAGGGCCCCGAGGCCATCGACGCCAAGGTGCAGGAGGCCACCAAGGCCATCGAGCGGATGCTGCGCACCTGAGCCGGCCGGCCGTGACTAGCCGGGGCAGCGTCCGGCGGTTCCGCGCCGGGGCGGCACCCGGTCCGCGCGGTCGCCGTCCTCCCCGTCGACCTCCAGCACCTCGTCGATACGGTCCGGGCTGAGCCGATCCTCGCTCGCGGCCGCTGCCGCGATCATCAACTCACCGGTCAGGTCGATCTCGACGAGGGCTACGTGGTCCTGGACCGTCGTAGGGCGGTGTCCGGCCACGTACAACACCTCCTCCTTCGAGCGCCTTCCCACGCCTGGGGTGGTTACCGCAAGCCTAGGGACGGGCGCACACTCCGCGCATGGCACGGATGGACCATTTCCGCCATCCGGCACACGCCCCCGTCACATGCCCTGCCCGCGGCGCCCGGCCTCATGGCGTGGGCGAAGCGATCTTCCCCGCGTAGATGTCACGTTCATCCGGCAGCCGCACCGCGACCTTCGTCCCGAAACCGGACAGTTCCGTCGTGGAGGTCACCGAAGCCCCTTTCGGCGCACCGTTGGCGAAGCGGAACCACTGGCGCACCTTGCGCAGCCGCCCGGCCTCGTCCAGATACGCGTCGAACGGCACCTCGTCGGTGGTGAAGCCGTCCTCCGCGGCGATCAGCGCGGGTCTTGAGCGCGGCGACGCCGCCGCGGCGGCCGCCCCGATGTCCGTCGTCCCGCGGTAGTGCCGCACCCGGACACCGTCCAGCCACTCCTCGCCCTGATACGTCACCGCCCGTGCGCCGCGCAGCAGTTCGGCGGCGGCCAGCGGATCGGTCGCGCCGCCGGTGACCAGATTCCCGTCGGCCAGCGAGGCGGTGGCCACCCGTACCCATTTGTCGGCGGGCACCCCGGCCCCGCGGTTCTTCATGTACAGCGCACCGGGCGCGAGGATCTCCGTGATCGGCTGATGACCGCCGCTGGGCCTGCCCGCCGGGTCGGGGAGCACGACCCGCAGCCGCCCGGTGCTGGTGGCGAAGTCGTAGCCGCCGGTGCCGCGGATCGCGACGCGGGTGCCGCCGCTCGCGGTCTCCATGGACGTGCGGACCGTGGCGGAGCCGGCCCGCACCAGGGCGTCGGCGCTGCCCCGGACCTCCGCGGCGGCGGGGGCGGCCCGGCCGGACGGCTCCTGGTCGTCGGCCGCGGCGCCTTCCGGGGAACAGCCCGAGGTCAGCAGCCCGACCGCCAGACCCGTCCCGCACGCCATGGCCACGGCGACCGTGCCACCGCCTCGCCTGTCCTGCACCACCATCGCGTACGAGCCCCCTCGGCCGCTGTCTTCGGGAACGGCCTGGGCCGGCCGGTCCGCTCGGGAGGGTCGGACGTTCCGCCGGCGCCGCATCTGACGTTCCGTCGACCGTTCCGTTCAACGACCGTCAAGGGGGCTCGTCACGCAAGGCCACCTGGGGCGCGTAGCGTGACGGGGTGCCCCACCGAGCTCCCCATGCGACCTCCACCACCGAACGCGGCGCCTTCTGCACGGCCCGCTGTAGCTGCGGCTGGCGGGGGCCGGCCCGTCGGGCCCGCTCACAGGCGCGTACGGACGCGGAGCGCCATCTGGCCGATGCCGAGGCCGGATCCGATACCGGTGAGGACGGAACCGGGCGCCCCCTGGAATGAGCGAGTCCGTTCCGGGAACCCCTCACGCCCCTCCCGCATCTGCCTAGTCAGGGAAGCAACGGCACCGCGCCGGTAACGGACTTCAGGGACGGCACCGGACAGCGCGGAGCATTACCGGGCACAGCGGTACGTGAGGGCAGCGCGTCGCCGCACCCGTCCGGTGCGAATTCCCCGCACGCGCCCCGTGACGACCGGCCGGGTCATCGGCAGGCGGGGCAGGACCGTACGACATCGAGGGGGATTCATCCCAGTGAAGCGGCGCACACTCCTGCAGGCCGGCGGCGGACTGGCGGCGACCTCGGTCGCCTTGGCCACCGGCTGCGACAACAAGACCGGCAAGGCGGGCGCGGCGTCCTCCGGTGCCGCCACGGAGACCGCGGCCGGCGCCGGCGCGGCACAGACCAATGCGGCGGCCGCCGCCGGGGGCGGCGCCAAGGGCCGGGCCTCCCAGTCCTCCTGGACCGCGCTGGGCAAGAGCCTGGACGGCAAGCTGGTGCGCGCCTCCGACGCCGCCTACGCGACCGCCCGGCGCCTCTACAACACCCGCTACGACACGCTGAAGCCGTCGGCCATCGCCTATGTGAAGCATCCGGCGGACATCGCCGAGTGCCTCTCCTTCGCCCGGCGGTACGACACCCCGGTCGCCATCCGCAGCGGCGGCCACTCCTACGCGGGCTGGTCCAGCGGCAACGGCAAGCTCATCATCGACGTCTCCGCCCTCTCCAAGGTCGGCGCGCCGTCCGGCGGCACCACCCGCATCGGCGCCGGCGCCAAGCTCATCGACGTCTACGAGGGCCTCGGGGCGCACGGCGTGACGATACCCGGGGGCTCCTGCCCCACCGTCGGCATATCCGGCCTCACCCTCGGCGGCGGCCACGGTGTGGTCTCCCGCGCCTACGGGCTGACCTGCGACAGCCTCGTCGGCGCCACCCTGGTCACGGCGGACGGCAAGACCGTCGACTGCGACAGGAAGCAGCACGCCGACCTCTTCTGGGCGCTGCGCGGCGCCGGCAACGGCAACTTCGGCGTGGTCACCGAGCTCCGCTTCCGTACGCACCCGGCGCCGCGCGCGGTGATGGCGTACCTGACCTGGCCGTGGGCCAAGGCGGCGAAGGTCGTGGCGTCCTGGCAGAAGTGGGGGCCGGTGCAGGCCGACGAGATATGGTCCGCGTGCCATCTCGACGCGCGCCCCGGCAACACCCCGTCCGTCTCCGTCGCCGCCTTCTCCCTGGGCGGCTACCGCGAGCTGCAGAACGCCCTCGACAAGCTCGCCGACCAGCCGGGCGGCCCCGGCCCCGCCAAGAGCGTCCGTCTGACGCCGACCGGCTACCTGGACGCGATGGAGTCCTATGCGGGCTGCTCGACCAAGTCCACCGCGCAGTGCCATATGCCGGGTTCGCTGCCCGGCCAGACCGGTGCCGGCCAGCTGGGCCGCGAGACCTACGCCGCCCGCTCGCACTTCTTCGACAGCTCACTGTCCGCGACCGGTATCCGCACGCTGATGGACCAGATCGAGGCGGGCGGCCGCAAGGGCGTCAGCGGGAATGTGGCGCTGACGGCACTGGGCGGCGCGATCAACCGCGTCGGGCGCACCGACACCGCCTTCGTCCACCGCGGCTCGAAGTTCCTCGCCCAGTACCTGACGTCCTGGCCGGCGAACGGCTCGTCCGGCACGCGCACAGCGTGGCTGAATTCCTTCCATGACGCGATGCGCCGGCACTCCTCGGGCGCCGCCTACCAGAACTACACCGACCCGGGCCTCACCAACTGGAAGTCCGCCTACTACGGCGCCGCCGCCACCCGGCTCGCCGAGGTCAAGCGGACCTACGACCCGCAGCGGCTGTTCAGCACCTTCCCCCAGGCGCTCTGAGACCGCCCCGCACAGCGGCGGACACACGGACGGCCCGGCCCCCACGAGGGGCCGGGCCGTCCGCATCCGCCAGGCCGTCAATCCCGGGGGCGGGCCGGCCGGTTCACCCGAACCGGCCGGCCGCGCCCTCAGGCCGCCAGATCCTTGTCCCGCTCCTTCTGCCCGCGCCGCATCGCCGATCCCGTGGCCACCACCCGGCTGCCGTCGGCGTCCTGCCCCGCGGCGGCCTCGACGCCCGGCGCGCACACCAGCCACGAAAGCTTCGACCGGCCGATCGCCGTCGTCAGCGGCACCAGCAGCGCCTGCGCGAGCGGCGCCAGCAGCAGCGCGACGGCGGTGCCCAGGGCGAAGCCGCCGACCACATCGGTCGGGTAGTGCACGCCCATGTAGACGCGGCAGAAGCCCTCGGCGAGCGCCAGCAGAATCCCGATCAGGCCGAACTTCCGGTGGGCGATGAACAGACCGACACCGACCGCCATGGTGAGCGTCGCGTGGTCGCTCACGAACGAGAAGTCGCTCTTGCCGGGGATCAGCACTTCCAGCCCGGCATGGTCCTTGAACGGCCGTGGCCGTTCGACGAACGACCGGATCGGGATATTGGCCAGCAGGGCGATGCCCGCGGCCAGCGGCGCCCAGACCAGGCCCGCGACGGCGGCCGGCGCGCCCGGCCTGCGGCGCGCGGACCACCAGGCGATCAGACACAGCACGGCGAGGCCGGCGATGAGGCCGTACTCACCGATGTACTCCATGGCCTTGTTGACCCAGTGGGGGGCGTCCTTCGCGAGGCCGTTGATGCCGTCGAGCACGTCGACGTCGGGGTTCGGCCCCTCGAATGCGAGTCCAGCCATCTGCAGCGGCCCCTTATCTTTCGCGCGCGCGAGCGCCTTCGTGTGCTGCCTGCCCCCGTGGTCGTCGAGCGTGTGCCGTGTCAAGCGCTGCTACGTCCCCACGCCAAGGAAACGTGAAGCCCACCCCTGGCGTTCCACTCTCCACCGGATGATCACCAGGACGTTATCGAAGCTTGATCCATCACCGCAGTTCAGGGCCCTATGTTCACGCAGCGTTCGTACCGGGCAGCGCTTTTGCGCCATCCGACGTGACGCGGGTCGCACCGATGTAGTCCGGCGTATCGATCTTGTCGAACCGGATCCTGGCCCCGGTGTACGGCGCGTTGATCATGTACCCGCCACCCACATAGATTCCCACGTGGTGGATCGAGCGCGGGTCCTTCAGGTCGTAGGCGAAGAACACCAGATCACCCGGGAGCAGCTCGTCCCGCTTCGGATGCGGCCCGGCGTTCCACTGGTCGTTCGCCACCCGGGGAAGCTCGATGCCCACCGAGTGGTACGCGGCCTGGGACAGCCCGGAACAGTCGAACCGGCCGCCCTGCGCCGCGGTCCCCGTGCCGCCCCACAGATAGCGCGTACCGAGCTTCTGCTGTGCGAAGTAGATCGCGCCCGCGGCCTGCCGCGACGGCTCCACCCGCTTCGACGGCGCCTCGAAGCTCTTCGCCAGCGTCGTGATCGTCTTCACATAGTTCTGTGTCTCGCGGTACGGCGGCACCCCGTTGTACTGGATGACGCGATAGGCCCCGGCGTTGTACGCGGCGAGCATGTTGTGCGTGGAGTTGCCCGGTGCGCGCTTCACATAGCTCGCCAGCTCGCAGTCGTACGAGGCCGCCGACGGAATGGCGTCCTCCGGGTCCCACACGTCCTTCTTGCCGTCCCCGTTCCCGTCGACGCCATGGGTCTGCCAGGTCCCCGGGATGAACTGCGCCATGCCCTGCGCGGCCGCCGGGCTCTGTGCCCTGGGGTTCCACCCGCTCTCCTGGTAGAGCTGCGCCGCCAGCAGCGCGGGACTTATGGCCGGGCAGAGCGTCCCCCATTTCTGCACCAGCTGCTGATACTCGGCCGGTACCGCACCCTTCGCCAGCCCGAGCGCCCGCCCGCCGGCCCCGGCCAGCCCGGCCGCCGCCATATACGTACCGATCACAAGCAGCCCGAGCAGACAGAGCACCAGCCCCGCCCCGAGCCCACCGGCCACCCAGAATTTCCGCACCCCCCAACCCTCCCCCATTCAGCCCCGGTTCACTGCCTTTTTCCGGCCGCTCCCCGCGCGCCGCGCCGCTCCGGGTGCCGCACGACGGCGCATGGCGCGGCGCACGGGGCGCTCCGGCCGGGGTGCGACGCGGCACATGGCGACGCCCCGTACGCCGCCGGACGGGCTACGGGAGCCCGGCGCGCCGGACCGGCCACCCTCACTTCCGATGATCATTGCTCAGGGTTATCCCCCGTGATACACACGGTGAGACCATTCGCTTCAATGGAGGGCGTGCGCCCACAGGCACACCCCACCCGCACGGGATCCTTCAAAGAAAGCCGCCAAGTCGACAGCTGACGGCCCATTTGTCAGCGAAGATAGAGACTGGCCTGTGCCACGCCGGCACGGGGACACAACTACCCATCAAGGGGCGGTGAGTTCACACATGTTCATTGCGGCCGAAAAAGGCGACATCACCACCATCATCGGCGGAATCGCCCCGGACTGGGGGCCGTTCGGGAGCCTGGGCAACGAGGCCCGCGTGATGATCGAAGTGGTCATGGCGGTGGCGATCCTGCTGTGCCTCGGCATCGCGATCTGGGGCGCCGCCAAACAGCGCATCGGCGCCACCGCGCTGCGCGACACCTTCAGCGCCGAACAGGGCAAGGGCCTGATCGTGGCCGGCCTGACCGGCGTCTTCATCATCGGCTCCCTGGGGACACTGTTCACCATCGTCTACGGCATGGCGGTCTAGGGCGTGTCCTTCTAGGCCGCACCCTGCCCCTGCCGCCGCCCGTACGGCGCCGGCACCCGCCCGTCCCCACGCCGCCCCCCCGTGCGCCCCCGCCCACCATCTCTCCGCCGCCCCGTGCCCCCACTCGCTTCCACCGGCCCCACCTCCCCTGCCGAGGCCACATGCTGACGCCCGCTCACGCCGGCCCGACGGAACCGCAGCGCGCCCTCATCACCCCCGCCACCAGCGGACCGATTGGGCCGAGCGCTGCGCGGGGACAGGTGGACCCGGGGGCGAGAAGGCGCAAGAAGGCGACCGGCAACCGCGGAGCAGGCGATGCGTACAAATAACCCAGAGTCCCCCATTCGCCTCTGTCGTACCGCATCTGAGGACCCGTCACGGTGAGATGTACTCGTACCGCTGCACCCGAGCCGCCGCCCGCGCGGCTACGGTCATATGAGGGCGGCACAACAACGGCACGCACGGCGACGGCGGCAGAGGGGGCACAGGCGCGATGAGTCTCAGTGACGACGGCGGCTACGGCGGCGACGGCCACCGCGGTCCGGAGACGGGCCAGACCCGGACCAGACTTCCCGACAACGACGGTGACATCTACGGCTCGGGACGGCGGTCCCGGACCGGCCTGTCCAGCCGGAACCTCGTCACGATCGTCGGCGTGATCGTCCTGCTGCTCGCGGCCATCGCCTTCGCCAACCGCGGCGGAAGCGGCAACAGCGAAACCGCCTCGAACGACTCCCCCAAGGACCCCGCCCGCACCCAGCCCACCGCCCCCACCGGCACCAAGGCCGTCAGCGGCAAGACCGGGGGCATCGCGTCGGGGTTCGCCAAGACGGAGCAGGGGGCGCAGTCGGCGGCGGCGAATTATGCGGTGGCGCTCGCCAGCAGCGGTATGTACAAGTCCGCCGAGCGGGACGCGATCGTCGATGCCGTCTACACCCCCTCCGCAGCCGCGGCCCACAAGGCAAGCCTGCGCAAGGTCTACACGGATCCCAAGTTCCTCGGCCGGGTCGGGCTCAAGGCGGACGGCAGCACACCCGGCGGCATGACATTTGTGTCCCGGGCCAACCCCGTCGGAACGAAGACCGAGAAGTTCGAGGACACCACCGCCACCGTCGCGGTCTGGTACTCCACCCTGTTCGGTCTCGCCGGCACAGGTTCCCAGAACCCCGTCGCGGAGAACTGGTACACGTCCACGATGCAGCTCCAGTGGGTCAAGGGTGACTGGAAGCTCGCCGGCTCCACGCAGAAGGCCGGGCCGGCCCCGATCGGCGGCAATCAGGCCGCTGCGACGGCCAAGGACATGTCCAAGGCCGTCCAAGGGTTCGGAGGATTCACGTATGCGAGGTGACAACCGACGCCGCGCCCTCGCCGTGGCCTCGGCGCTGACGAGCCTTCAGGCCACCCTGGTGGTCCTCTCGGCTCGCGCGTTCGCGGCTCCCTCTCCCAAACCGAGCGAGGGCCCCTGTGACCTGCTCACGGGCAAAGCCAAGGAACTCTGCGAAGAGCGGGGCGGCGGTAGTGGCGGCTCGCCCAACCCGGGCGGCGGCGGCCTCTCCGACAACAACCCCCTAGACCCCCTCGAATCCCTGGCCAAAGGCTGCGCCAAAGCCGCCGCCTGGATCGTCACCAAGCTGTCGGAGGCGGTGAAGGCCACCTCCCAGGTGGACTTCACCAACGCCGCCTTCCTGCGCCAGTACGCCGTCGTCTTCGCCGCCTCCACCGTGCTCACGCTCGTCCTGTGGCTGCTGGCCGTCGCCAAGCGCGCGGTGCGCGGGGTGCGGCTGACGGAGGCGATCAGTGAGGCGGTCGGGTTCCTCTGGCTGACCGTGCTCGCCTCCGCCTTCACCCCGCTGATCCTGTACACGATCGTCTCGGCGACCGACGGGGTCACCGAGATCATCGCGAAGGGCACCGGGGCACAGACCGACACCTTCTTCGGAGCCTTCTCCCAGGCGCTCACGAAGGGCACGGACATCGGCGGCGGCCCGATCATGCTGATCGTGGTGTCGCTGGTCTCCGTGCTCGCCGCCGGTGTGCTGTGGCTGGAGCTGGTGATCCGGGCCGCGCTGCTGTACGTCGGGGCGCTGCTCGGCACGGTCGTCTACGCCGGGCTGGTCGACAAGAACATGTGGGGGCATGTGCGCCGCTGGGCGGGCATCATGATCGCGGTGATCCTGGTGAAGCCGGTCATCGTGATCGTGCTCGGCGTCGCCGGTGCGCTGTCCCACGACAAGGGCCCGAACGCCTTCTCCGCGGTCGTCTCCGGCCTCTCGATCATCGTCCTCGCCATCTTCGCCAGTGCGGTGATCTACCGCTTCGTCCCCGGCTTCGGCGACGAGATGGTCTCGGCCCGTACGAACAAGGGCCGGGCCACCGACGGCAGCCAGGCCGCCGCGATGATCTCCTCGCCCGCCGCGCTGGTCTCCCAGGGCATCAAGACCCACAGCTCCCGCGGCTCCGGCGGCGACGGCGGGCAGGCGCAGGGCGGCCAGTCCCGGCCGGCCGACGCGGTGGCCGGCGGTGTCGCCGCGCACAGCTCCCGCGGCGGCCGCTCCTCGGCACCCGCCACCCCCGCTCCCCGTACGAACCCCCACCCGGGCAGCGGTTCCCGCTCCGGCAAGACCTCAGGAGGTGAGGGGCGTTGAGTACGCAGTCCCACCCGATCGCCCCACGCCGCACCTACCTCATCGGCCGCGCCCGGCCCAACGCGATCGTCGGCAAGAACCGCGAGACCGGTGAGATCGCGCTGATCATCGCGGGCGCGTTCCTCGGCATGATGTGCGGGCTGCTGGTGCCCATGCTGCCGCTGCGGATCGCGTCCCTGACCGGCTTCCCTATGCTGGGGCTCGCCGTCGTCTACGTGCCGTACAAGGGCCGGACGTTCTACAAGTGGTTCGAGATCCGGCGCAGCTTCCGCCGGACGACCCGCCGCGGCGCCACCTACCGCTCCGGCGCCGCCGAGGCGGGCGTCCGGCTGGACGGCCGGGAGGTCGAGATCGGCCCGCCGCCCGGCATCGGCCGGATCAACTGGCTGTCCGCGCCGTTCGGCCCGGACGAGATCGCGGTGCTGCTGCACGCCGACCGCAAGACGGTGACGGCGGCCATCGAGATCGAGGGGCCGGGCGTCGGCCTGCGCGACAGCGAGGACCAGGAGGCGCTGGTCGACCGTTTCGGGACGCTGCTCAAGCATGTCGCCAACGGGGACGGCTTTGTGACCCGGCTGCAGATGCTGGCGCGGACGCTGCCCGCCGACCCGGACGCGCACGCCAAGGACGTCGCCCAGCGCGGCGACAAGAACTCCCCCGACTGGCTGCGGGAGTCCTATGACCAGCTCCAGTCGATGGTCTCCACCTCCTCCGAGCAGCACCGCGCCTACCTCGTCGCCTGTATGCACTACACCCGCGAGCTGGCCGCCGAGGCACAGACCATGGCCCGCGCCGCGCGGATGCACCAGGGTGGGCTGCTGCGCAAGAAGCTGGACCGGGACGCCGGTCTCGCGGTGGTCATGGCCCGTGAGCTGACCGATATCTGCGCCCGGCTCGCCGAGGCCGACATCCGGGTGCGCCAGCCGCTGGGCCAGGCCCGGCTCGCCTCCCTGGTGCACTCCATGTACGACCCGGACCACCCCATCGACCACATCCAGGCGATGAGCAAGCGCAACGCCTGGCCGGCCGAGCTGGACGCGATGGAGCCGACGTATCTGCAGGCCAAGACGCGGGAGTCGACGACCCGCGCGCCCTGGTGCCATGCCACCGCCTGGGTCAAGGAGTGGCCGCTGACCCCGGTGGGCGTCAACTTCCTCGCGCCCCTCCTGGTGCACACACCCGATGTGATCCGTACGGTCGCGGTCTGCATGGACCTGGAGCCCACCGAGATCGCCATCGAGCGGATGCTGACGGAGAAGACGAACGACGATGCCGAGGCCAGCCGCGCGGCGAAGATGAACCGGGTGGTGGACCCGCGGGATGTCGCGCACCACGGCCGGGTGGACCAGCGGGGCGAGGACCTGGCGTCCGGTGCCGCCGGCGTCAACCTCGTCGGCTACCTCACGGTGTCCTCCCGCTCGCCCGAGGCGCTGGCGCGCGACAAGCGCACCATCCGCGCCTCGGCCGGCAAGTCCTACCTCAAGCTGGAGTGGTGCGACCGCGAGCACCACCGGGCGTTCGTCAACACCCTGCCGTTCGCGACCGGGATCCGCCGCTAAGCCGCTGGGAGGCGCGTACGTCATGGCCATGATCGATCCGATCGGAGCGCTCACCGAGGCGTTCACCAGCTTCCTGTTCGGGAAGGTGGAGACGACCCGGCTGCCCGTACGCACCTCCACCGGCCAGGCCCAGGCGGTCTATCTGCCCACCGCGGCCCCCGGTCTCGGCGACTCCGGCGTGATCATCGGCCGCGAGGTCTACAGCGGCAAGGGATACATCTACGACCCGTTCCAGCTCTACGGACAGCAGCTGCCCGCCCCGCACTGGCTGGTCCTCGGCGAGTCCGGCAACGGCAAGTCGGCGCTGGAGAAGACCTACGTCCTGCGGCAGTTGAGGTTCCGGGACCGTCAGGTCGTGGTGCTGGACGCCCAGGGCGAGGACGGCGTCGGCGAGTGGAACCTCATCGCCCAGGAGCTGGGGATAACTCCCATCCGCCTGGACCCGACCGCCGCCCTCAACGGCGGTATCCGCCTCAACCCCCTCGACCCGTCGATCACCACCACCGGCCAGCTGGCCCTGCTGCGCACGATCATCGAGGTCGCGATGGGCCACGGCCTGGACGAACGCTCCGGCTTCGCCCTCAAGGTCGCGCACGCCTACGTGACCGAGACCATCACCCACCGGCAGCCCGTCCTGACCGACATCGTCGAGCAGCTGCGGCATCCGGAGGCGGAGTCCGCCGAGGCGATGAATGTCGACATAGACGACGTCCGGGCCTGGGGTCTGGACGTGGCGCTGGTGCTCGACCGGCTCGTCGACGGTGACCTGCGCGGCATGTTCGACGGCCCGACGACGGCGGGCATCGACCTCGACGCCCCGCTGATCGTCTTCGACCTCTCGCACATCGACCGCAACTCCATCGCGATGCCGATCCTGATGGCGATCGTCGGCGTCTGGCTGGAGCACACCTGGATCCGCCCCGACCGCAAGAAGCGCATCTTCCTGGTGGAAGAGGCCTGGCACATCATCAACTCCCCTTTCGTGGCACAGCTCTTCCAGCGGCTGCTGAAGTTCGGCCGACGGCTCGGCCTGTCGTTCGTGGCCGTCGTCCACCACCTCAGCGACGTGGTCGACGGCGCCGCCGCACGGGAGGCCGCGGCGATCCTCAAGATGGCGTCGACCCGCACCATCTACGCCCAGAAAGCCGACGAGGCACGCGCCACCGGCCGGGTGCTCGGCCTGCCCCGGTGGGCCGTCGAGATCATCCCGACCCTCACCCCCGGCATCGCGGTCTGGGACGTCAACGGCAATGTGCAGGTCGTCAAACACCTCATCACCGAGGCCGAACGCCCGCTGGTCTTCACCGACCGGGCGATGACCGAGGCGTCCGCGATGAGCGAGGCTTCCGCGATGCCGACGGACGAGGCGCGCGCCGTCCAGGCGGCGGCGGACGCCGAGGCCGAGGCACGCGCCGAGGCCATGGCGATGGAGCGGCAGTGGAGAGACGAGTCGAGCGAGACGGTGGCGTGACCCGCGGATACGACGACGAACGAGGCGCCGGCCGGAGCCGGGGGCGCGGCGTCCCCGACTCCCTGCTGGTCGGACTGCTCGCCTTCCTGCTGGGTTTGACCGTGCTGGTGTGGACGGCGACCGGGCTGGCCGGCCTGTTCGCCCACGGCGCCTGGCCCGCGGGCGTCACCTACTCCGGTACGCCGATGGCGCTGCGTCATCTGGTCTCCGCACCGCACGACATGGCCGCCGCCTGGCCCGGCACCCCCAAGGGCCAGCTCTCCGGTTACGGCCTCTTCTGGGGCATCCTCATCGGCGAGCTGATGGTGCTGCTGGTCCTGGTGATCTTCACGCTCGGGACGGTCACCCGCTACCGCGCCGTACGGGCGGCCCGCCGCGCAAAGGCCAAGGAGGCCCGGGAGGCCCGTCTGGCGGACCAGGAAGCACGGGAGGCAGAACGGGAAGCGCGCCAGGCCCGGGAAGCGCGAGAGGCCCGGGAGGCGGTCCGGACGACCGTCCCCGCCGCCCAGGAGCCCGCGGCCCCCACCGAGGACGCCCCGGCCACCCCCGCCGCACCGGCCGCCCCTGCCCCGCCGCCCCTCGACACCGTGGCCGCCGGCCCCGTCCCGGAGCAGCGCACCGCTCCCCCGCTCACACCCGCCACCGACGCCGCCGAACCCGCCCTCCCCCGCGTCCAGTTCACCACCGACCGCAGCGCCGCCCTCGCGGCATCCGTCGCCACCGCGGCCGCCGCCCCGGGCCCACTGATCGTCGCCACGACGGACCCCGGCGTCTGGGCCGAGACCAAGGACGCCCGCGCCAAACTCGGCCCGCTGCTGACCTACGACCCGACGCACCGCCTCGACACCCCGGCCCGGCTGCGCTGGTCCCCGACCTCCGGCTGTACGGACCTCGCCACCGCCACCGCCCGTGCCACCGCCCTGCTGGCCCCCGTACGCCCGGCCGCCGCCCTGGACTCGGCGGTCGCGGACGCCGCCCAGACCCTGCTGCGCTGCTGGCTGCACGCCGCCGCGGTGGACGGCCGCCCGTTCCGCCAGCTGCACCGCTGGACGCACGCCACCGGCGCCGCCCAGGAGCCCGTACGCATCCTGCGCACCAGCCCCAAGGCCTCGGCCGGCCAGGCCGGCGAGCTGGAGTCGGTGCTCACGGCACATCCCGAACGCCGGGAAGCCGCCCAGGCGTTGATCGGCCGGGCGCTGACCGCCCTCTCCTCCCTCCACATCCGGGATGCCTGCACCCCGCATCGAGCAGATTCGGTCCTTCTCGAATCATTTCTCGATGAAGGGGGAACGCTTTACGTGGTAGGCGAGCCCATCGAGGATCCGCGTACCGACCCGGGTGCGATGCCGCTGCTCACCGCACTCCTCTCGAGCGTGGTCGAGCACGGCCGCCGCATGGCCGAACGGTCATCTGACGGTCGGCTCGACCCACCACTCACCCTCGTCCTGGACGACATCGCGGCCCTCGCCCCGCTGCCCGCCCTCCCCGGCCTCCTCGAAACGGGCCGTGCCCGCGGCCTGCTCACCCTGGCCACCATGCGCTCCCAGGAACAGGCCCGCGCCCGCTGGCCCCACCACTCCCTACGGGTCTGACCCCTGGCAGCCGGGCGTTCCACCGGCACCCGGTGGTGTTGGGGAGTGACCGCCACCGGGACGATCCACCACTGGGACGCCGCCACTGGAACTACCCGCAGCCGGACGCCCGCCCGGGTCGGTACGACACGCCCTCCCGGCCCAGCACCCCGCCCGCCCCGCCCCACACTCAGTCCCGCAGCAACTGCACGGCGCACCACACCAGTTGCTCACCCATCGCGGCCGACCGGCACCCCGTCCGCGTCCAGCTTCCCCAGCACCTCGCCCACGCCCGCCACCGGCTCCAGACTTCTGCGGAACTCCTCAAAAGCGCATACCCATGAGCGTACCGAGCCCTGAACGCAGAAAAGCCCCGCACCATAAGGTGCGGGGCTTTCCCACAATGATTGTTCGGCGGCGTCCTACTCTCCCACAGGGTCCCCCCTGCAGTACCATCGGCGCTGAAAGGCTTAGCTTCCGGGTTCGGAATGTAACCGGGCGTTTCCCTAACGCAATGACCACCGAAACACTATGAAGTTAACCAACCCGGCACAAACACAGGTCGTTACTTCAGAACCTACACAGTGGACGCGAGCAACTGAGGACAAGCCCTCGGCCTATTAGTACCAGTCAACTCCACCCGTTACCAGGCTTCCATATCTGGCCTATCAACCCAGTCGTCTACTGGGAGCCTTAACCCCTCAAAGGGGGTGGGAGTCCTCATCTCGAAGCAGGCTTCCCGCTTAGATGCTTTCAGCGGTTATCCTTTCCGAACGTAGCCAACCAGCCATGCCCTTGGCAGGACAACTGGCACACCAGAGGTTCGTCCGTCCCGGTCCTCTCGTACTAGGGACAGCCCTTCTCAAGACTCCTACGCGCACAGCGGATAGGGACCGAACTGTCTCACGACGTTCTAAACCCAGCTCGCGTACCGCTTTAATGGGCGAACAGCCCAACCCTTGGGACCGACTCCAGCCCCAGGATGCGACGAGCCGACATCGAGGTGCCAAACCATCCCGTCGATATGGACTCTTGGGGAAGATCAGCCTGTTATCCCCGGGGTACCTTTTATCCGTTGAGCGACGGCGCTTCCACAAGCCACCGCCGGATCACTAGTCCCTACTTTCGTACCTGCTCGACCCGTCAGTCTCACAGTCAAGCTCCCTTGTGCACTTACACTCAACACCTGATTGCCAACCAGGCTGAGGGAACCTTTGGGCGCCTCCGTTACTCTTTAGGAGGCAACCGCCCCAGTTAAACTACCCACCAGACACTGTCCCTGATCCGGATCACGGACCCAGGTTAGACATCCAGCACGACCAGAGTGGTATTTCAACAATGACTCCACAACCACTGGCGTGGCCGCTTCAAAGTCTCCCACCTATCCTACACAAGCCGAACCGAACACCAATATCAAGCTATAGTAAAGGTCCCGGGGTCTTTCCGTCCTGCTGCGCGAAACGAGCATCTTTACTCGTAATGCAATTTCACCGGGCCTATGGTTGAGACAGTCGAGAAGTCGTTACGCCATTCGTGCAGGTCGGAACTTACCCGACAAGGAATTTCGCTACCTTAGGATGGTTATAGTTACCACCGCCGTTTACTGGCGCTTAAGTTCTCAGCTTCGCCAACCCGAAAGTTGACTAACCGGTCCCCTTAACGTTCCAGCACCGGGCAGGCGTCAGTCCGTATACATCGCCTTACGGCTTCGCACGGACCTGTGTTTTTAGTAAACAGTCGCTTCTCGCTGGTCTCTGCGGCCACCACCAGCTCACCGAGTAAATCGGATCACCAGCAATGGCCCCCCTTCTCCCGAAGTTACGGGGGCATTTTGCCGAGTTCCTTAACCATAGTTCACCCGAACGCCTCGGTATTCTCTACCTGACCACCTGAGTCGGTTTAGGGTACGGGCCGCCATGAAACTCGCTAGAGGCTTTTCTCGACAGCATAGGATCATCCACTTCACCACAATCGGCTCGGCATCAGGTCTCAGGCTTCATGCTGTCCGGATTTACCTGGACAGCGCCCTACACCCTTACCCCGGGACAACCACCGCCCGGGCTGGACTACCTTCCTGCGTCACCCCATCGCTTACCTACTACCACCTTGGATCGGCGGCTCCACCACGTCCCTTTGTCCGAAGACTCCAGGCCGGCTTCACGGCCTTAGCATTAATGGATTCGATATTGGGCGTTTCAAAGCGGGTACCGGAATATCAACCGGTTGTCCATCGACTACGCCTGTCGGCCTCGCCTTAGGTCCCGACTTACCCTGGGCAGATCAGCTTGACCCAGGAACCCTTAGTCAATCGGCGCACACGTTTCCCACGTGTGTATCGCTACTCATGCCTGCATTCTCACTCGTGAACCGTCCACAACTCGTTTCCACGGCTGCTTCACCCGGCACACGACGCTCCCCTACCCATCACAGCGGGCGTTGGCCCTCATGCTGCAATGACACGACTTCGGCGGTGTGCTTGAGCCCCGCTACATTGTCGGCGCGGAATCACTTGACCAGTGAGCTATTACGCACTCTTTCAAGGATGGCTGCTTCTAAGCCAACCTCCTGGTTGTCTCTGCGACTCCACATCCTTTCCCACTTAGCACACGCTTAGGGGCCTTAGTCGATGCTCTGGGCTGTTTCCCTCTCGACCATGGAGCTTATCCCCCACAGTCTCACTGCCGCGCTCTCACTTACCGGCATTCGGAGTTTGGCTAAGGTCAGTAACCCGGTAGGGCCCATCGCCTATCCAGTGCTCTACCTCCGGCAAGAAACACACGACGCTGCACCTAAATGCATTTCGGGGAGAACCAGCTATCACGGAGTTTGATTGGCCTTTCACCCCTAACCACAGGTCATCCCCCAGGTTTTCAACCCTGGTGGGTTCGGTCCTCCACGAAGTCTTACCTCCGCTTCAACCTGCCCATGGCTAGATCACTCCGCTTCGGGTCTTGGGCACGCTACTCAACGCCCTATTCGGACTCGCTTTCGCTACGGCTTCCCCACACGGGTTAACCTCGCAACATACCGCAAACTCGCAGGCTCATTCTTCAAAAGGCACGCAGTCACGACACAAGGAACAAGTCCTTGTGCGACGCTCCCACGGCTTGTAGGCACACGGTTTCAGGTACTATTTCACTCCGCTCCCGCGGTACTTTTCACCATTCCCTCACGGTACTATCCGCTATCGGTCACCAGGGAATATTTAGGCTTAACGGGTGGTCCCGCCAGATTCACACGGGATTTCTCGGGCCCCGTGCTACTTGGGTGTCTCTTAAACGAGCCGTTGATGTTTCAGCTACGGGGGTCTTACCCTCTACGCCGGACCTTTCGCATGTCCTTCGCCTACACCAACGGTTTCTGACTCGTCCCACAGCCGGCAGACTGCAGAAAAGAGATCCCACAACCCCAACCACGCAACCCCTGCCGGGTATCACACGTGACTGGTTTGGCCTCATCCGGTTTCGCTCGCCACTACTCCCGGAATCACGGTTGTTTTCTCTTCCTGCGGGTACTGAGATGTTTCACTTCCCCGCGTTCCCTCCACACTGCCTATGTGTTCAGCAGCGGGTGACAGCCCATGACGACTGCCGGGTTTCCCCATTCGGACACCCCCGGATCAAAGCTCGGTTGACAGCTCCCCGGGGCCTATCGTGGCCTCCCACGTCCTTCATCGGTTCCTGGTGCCAAGGCATCCACCGTGCGCCCTTAAAAACTTGGCCACAGATGCTCGCGTCCACTGTGCAGTTCTCAAGCAACGACCAGCCACCCACCACCCCAACCCGAAGGCTGAGTTCACTGGGGCCGGCATCGCGAAGGTCCAGACAACAGTCCGTACCCTCAGATACCCAACAGCGCGCCCGGCCCACTCCATCAATCCCCACGTTCCACGCCGAAGCAGTACTAGTGACAACCAATCAAGTGCGCCGAATAGTCAACGTTCCACCCATGAGCAACCAGCATCAGACATTCGCTGATGTACTGGCCTCTGACCCGAACCAGGTTCGAGTAAGAAGTGCTCCTTAGAAAGGAGGTGATCCAGCCGCACCTTCCGGTACGGCTACCTTGTTACGACTTCGTCCCAATCGCCAGTCCCACCTTCGACGATTCCCTCCCACAAGGGGTTGGGCCACCGGCTTCGGGTGTTACCGACTTTCGTGACGTGACGGGCGGTGTGTACAAGGCCCGGGAACGTATTCACCGCAGCAATGCTGATCTGCGATTACTAGCAACTCCGACTTCATGGGGTCGAGTTGCAGACCCCAATCCGAACTGAGACCGGCTTTTTGAGATTCGCTCCACCTCGCGGTATCGCAGCTCATTGTACCGGCCATTGTAGCACGTGTGCAGCCCAAGACATAAGGGGCATGATGACTTGACGTCGTCCCCACCTTCCTCCGAGTTGACCCCGGCAGTCTCCTGTGAGTCCCCATCACCCCGAAGGGCATGCTGGCAACACAGAACAAGGGTTGCGCTCGTTGCGGGACTTAACCCAACATCTCACGACACGAGCTGACGACAGCCATGCACCACCTGTACACCGACCACAAGGGGGACCCTGTCTCCAGGGTTTTCCGGTGTATGTCAAGCCTTGGTAAGGTTCTTCGCGTTGCGTCGAATTAAGCCACATGCTCCGCTGCTTGTGCGGGCCCCCGTCAATTCCTTTGAGTTTTAGCCTTGCGGCCGTACTCCCCAGGCGGGGAACTTAATGCGTTAGCTGCGGCACGGACGACGTGGAATGTCGCCCACACCTAGTTCCCAACGTTTACGGCGTGGACTACCAGGGTATCTAATCCTGTTCGCTCCCCACGCTTTCGCTCCTCAGCGTCAGTATCGGCCCAGAGATCCGCCTTCGCCACCGGTGTTCCTCCTGATATCTGCGCATTTCACCGCTACACCAGGAATTCCGATCTCCCCTACCGAACTCTAGCCTGCCCGTATCGAATGCAGACCCGGGGTTAAGCCCCGGGCTTTCACATCCGACGTGACAAGCCGCCTACGAGCTCTTTACGCCCAATAATTCCGGACAACGCTTGCGCCCTACGTATTACCGCGGCTGCTGGCACGTAGTTAGCCGGCGCTTCTTCTGCAGGTACCGTCACTTTCGCTTCTTCCCTGCTGAAAGAGGTTTACAACCCGAAGGCCGTCATCCCTCACGCGGCGTCGCTGCATCAGGCTTTCGCCCATTGTGCAATATTCCCCACTGCTGCCTCCCGTAGGAGTCTGGGCCGTGTCTCAGTCCCAGTGTGGCCGGTCGCCCTCTCAGGCCGGCTACCCGTCGTCGCCTTGGTAGGCCATCACCCCACCAACAAGCTGATAGGCCGCGGGCTCATCCTTCACCGCCGGAGCTTTCCACCACCAGACCATGCGGTCGGTGGTCGTATCCGGTATTAGACCCCGTTTCCAGGGCTTGTCCCAGAGTGAAGGGCAGATTGCCCACGTGTTACTCACCCGTTCGCCACTAATCCCCTCCCGAAGGAGGTTCATCGTTCGACTTGCATGTGTTAAGCACGCCGCCAGCGTTCGTCCTGAGCCAGGATCAAACTCTCCGTGAATGTTTACCCGTAATCGGGTCAACACACACGAGAGCGGAACCACCGGACGGAATGAGTCTGGTGGTTCACAGCGTCCTCGCTGTGTGTGCCACCCCGACCGCATGGGCCGTGGTGGACTTTCAAAGGAACCTCATCCGCCGGAAGTGTTTCCGGTAGACGGGGTATCAACATATCTGGCGTTGACTTTTGGCACGCTGTTGAGTTCTCAAGGAACGGACGCTTCCTTTGTTCCTGTTTCACCAGGATCTCCGGGCGCTTCCCTTCGGTCTTGCGTTTCCGACTCTATCAGATCCTTGCGGGCCCGATTTTCGCCGGCGCGTTTCCGCCTTTCGGCTTCTTCGCGTTTCCAACCCTACCAGATCCGTTTCCGTCTCTGGCCCCTGTTGGAGCGGGGTCGGCCGCTTCGCTTTCGCTTTTCGGCCTTTCCGACTCTATCAGATCCGTTTCGGTCCGTTGCCGGTCCGAATTCGTTTCCGAATCCCCGTCGGAAGGGGGTTCCGCCGTGGTGCGGCTATTAGGCTGCCGCACCTTTCGGCGTGGTCACTACGTTAGCGGAATTCCTCTTTGACGCATAATCACGTCGCGGTCCGAATTTCGGCATGCCGAAATCGTTCCCGGTGAGGGGCCGTGCAGTAGTGGTGTGCCGCGAAGCGGCGGGATGGCTGCCCGGCGCCTGTCGGCCCCGCGGCAACTCGGAGGACACTACACGAGGGGGTGGGGTTGTTCAAACCCGCGCCTGGCACGGGTCATCGGGGTACTTTGGGGACATGACTACGCATGCGCTCGTACAGCAGTGGTGGCACGCCTGACGGCGGCCACCCAGCAGCGCATGCAGGACCACGGCCGCCGCTTCGGCGGCCGTTTGCGTATCTCCCTCTCGTAGCCGGCCGGTGAGGTCGGCGGTCTCGACGCGCACTCCATGGCGGAGTGCAGGAGAGAAGGACGGACGAGATGGCGATGACGGCGGGCGCGGGGACGCGGATTTTCAGCGGGGTGCAGCCGACGGGGCATTTGACGCTGGGGAACTACCTCGGGGCGGTGCGGCGGTGGGCCGAGGTGGACCAGCACCGGGCGGAGGCGCTGTTCTGTGTGGTGGATCTGCATGCGCTGACCGTGGAGCACGATCCGGCGCGGGTGCGGCGGGTCAGTCGGCAGGCGGCGACGCTGCTGCTGGCCGCGGGGCTGGATCCGGAGATCTGCACGGTGTTTGTGCAGAGTCATGTCGATGAGCATCTGCGGCTGTCGTATCTGATGGAGTGCACGGCCTCCGACGGGGAGATGCGGCGCATGATCCAGTACAAGGAGAAGGCCGCTCGTGAGCAGGCGCGCGGGGGGAGTGTGCGGCTGTCGCTGCTGACGTATCCGGCGCTGATGGCGGCGGACATCCTGGCGTACGGGACCCATGAGGTGCCGGTCGGGGAGGACCAGGCGCAGCATGTGGAGCTGACGCGGGATCTGGCGGTGCGGTTCAACCAGCGCTACGGGGCGACGTTCGTGGTGCCGAAGGCGACGCATCCGGTGGTGGCGGCGCGGGTGAGGGATCTGCAGGAGCCGACGTCGAAGATGGGGAAGTCGCATGCCCGGACGGCGGGGGTCGTCTATTTGCTGGATGAGCCTGAGGTGGTGCGGAAGAAGGTGCTGCGGGCGGTGACGGATGCGGGGCGGGATGTCGCGTATGAGCCGGAGCAGCGGCCGGGGGTGGCGAATCTGCTGAATGTGCTGGCGGCGTGTACGGGGGGCGATCCGCGGCGGCTGGCCGAGGAGTACGACTCGTACGGCGCGCTGAAGAAGGACGTGGCGGAGGCCGTGGTGGAGGTGTTGCGGCCGGTGCGGGAGCGGCATGCGGAGCTGGCCGCCGAGCCGTCGCATGTGGATGCGGTGCTGCGGCGGGGTGCGGAGCGGGCGCGTTCCCTGGCCAGGCCGCGGGTGGATGCGGCGTTCGAGGCGGTGGGGCTGCTGCCCGCGGGGTGAGGTGCCGGTGGTCCGGTCCGGGGGCGTGGCGGTCGGCGCGCCCCCGGGGCCGGTCCTCGGTCAGCCGTTGCCGGAGGCCAGTTCGCGGCTGCGGTCGCGGGCGGCCTCCAGGGCGGCGATGAGGGCGGCGCGTACGCCGTGGTTCTCGAGTTCGCGGATGGCGTTGATGGTGGTGCCGGCCGGGGAGGTGACGTTCTCGCGGAGCTTGACGGGGTGTTCGCCGCTGTCGCGGAGCATCACGGCGGCGCCGATGGCGGCCTGGACGATGAGGTCGTGGGCCTTGTCGCGGGGCAGGCCGAGGAGGATGCCGGCGTCGGTCATGGCCTCGACGAGGAAGTAGAAGTAGGCCGGGCCGGAGCCGGAGAGCGCGGTGCAGGCGTCCTGCTGGGACTCCGGGACGCGGAGGGTCTTGCCGACGCCGGAGAAGATCTCCTCGGCGCGGGTGAGGTGTGCGCCGGTGGCGTGGCTGCCGGCGGAGATGACGGACATCGCCTCGTCGACGAGGGCGGGGGTGTTCGTCATGACCCGGACGACGGGGGTGCCGGCGGCCAGGCGCTCCTCGAAGTAGGAGGTGGGGATGCCGGCGGCGCCGCTGATGACCAGGCGGTCGGCGGGCACGTGCGGGGCCAGCTCCCGCAGGAGGGTGCCCATGTCCTGGGGCTTGACGGTGAGGATGAGGGTGTCGGCGGACTTGGCGGCCTCGGCGTTGCTGACCGCTTCGACGCCGTAGCGCTCTTGGAGCTGTGCGGCGCGTTCCGGGCGGCGGGCGGTGACCAGGAGGTCGGAGGGTGCCCAGCCGCCTCGGATCATTCCGCTGAGCAGGGCTTCGCCGATTTTTCCGGTGCCGAGTACTGCGACCTTCTGGGTCATCGTGCGGGTTCACCTTTCCGCTGCGCTGGGCTTTTCCCGGCCATCCTCGCACCGTGGGGGTTCCGCTACGGGTTCGGCTGCCCCGCGGTGGGGTGCCGCTGTGCCCGCTCCCCCGAGCTCTTGAGGAGCAGGGGCCCTCATCGCCCTTGCGGCACGTATGCCCCCAGCGGCGGCGTGCGGCGTCACCTCGTACGACGGCGGAGGGTGGCGGCGCCGAGGGCGAGGACGAGGAGGGCGCAGGCGGTGACGATGACCGTGTCGCGGAGGAAGTCGCCGGTGATGTCGGGGTGGTGGAGGACCTCGTTCATTCCGTCGACGGCGTAGGACATCGGGAGGGCGGCGGAGAGTGCCTCCAGGGCCGGCTGCATGGTGTCGCGCGGGGTGAACAGGCCGCAGAGCAGCAGCTGGGGCATCAGTACGGCGGGCATGAACTGGACGGCCTGGAATTCGGAGGCGGCGAAGGCCGAGACGAACAGGCCGAGCGCGGTGCCGAGGAGGGCGTCGAGGACGGCCACCAGGAGGAGCAGCCAGGGGGAGCCGGTGACGTCGAGGCCGAGGAGCCAGAGGGACAGGCCGGTGGCGAGGGCGGACTGCACGATGGCGAGCAGGCCGAAGGCGAGGGCGTAACCGCTGATCAGTTCGGCCTTGCCGAGGGGCATGGCGAGCAGGCGTTCCAGGGTGCCCGAGGTGCGTTCGCGGAGGGTGGCGATGGAGGTCACCAGGAACATCGTGATCATCGGGAAGATGCCGAGGAGGGAGGCGCCGATGCTGTCGAACGTCTCCGGGCGGGCGTCGAAGACGTAGCGGAGCAGGGCGATCATCACGCAGGGGACGACGAGCATCAGCGCGATGGTGCGGGGGTCGTGGCGCAGCTGGCGCAGGACCCGGGCGGCGGTGGCGAGGGCGCGGGACGGGGAGAAGGGCGCGGGGGTGGGGTGCGGTGGGCCCGCGGTCTGCGGGGCGCCTTCGTTGGGCGGTCCGCCTTCGGTCTGCGGTGCGCCTTCGGTCTGCGGTGCGCCTTCGGTCTGCGGTGCGCCTTCGGTCTGCGGGGCGCCTTCGGTGTGCGGTGTGGTGGTCATCGCGCCGGCTCCTGGGGAGTGGTGGGGTGCGCCGGTTCCGGTGGCCGGGTGGCCGCCGCCTCGGCCTCGTCGACCAGATGGAGGAAGGCGGCCTCGACGGTGTCGGAGCCGGTGCGGTCACGGAGAGCGTCGGGGGTGTCTCCACCGAACTCCGTGGGGGAGGTGCCCCCGGCGAGGAGGCGGCCCTCGCGCAGCAGGAGCAGCCGGTGGCAGCGCTCGGCCTCGTCCATGACGTGCGAGGAGACGAGGAGGGTGGTGCCGCGGTCGGCGGCGAGGGTGTGGAAGAGGTGCCACAGGTCGCGGCGGAGGACGGGGTCCAGGCCGACGGTGGGCTCGTCGAGGACGAGGAGTTCCGGGGCGCCGAGCAGGGCGACCGCGAGGGAGACCCGGCTGCGCTGGCCGCCGGAGAGGTTGCCGGCGAGGGCGTCGGCGTGCCGGGTGAGGTCGACGTCCTCGATGGCGCGGGTGACGCTCTCGCGGCGCCTGCCACGGGCGGACCGGCCGGGGTGCAGGACGGCGGCGAAGTAGTCGAGGTTCTGGCGGACGGTGAGGTCGTCGTATACGGACGGGTCCTGGGTGACATAGCCGATGCGGGGGCGCAGCCGGGGGTCGCCCGCGGGGTGGCCGAGGACGTCGAGGGTCCCGGTGACCTTGGCCTGGGTGCCGGCGATGGCGCGCATGAGGGTGGATTTGCCGCAGCCGGAGGGGCCGAGCAGACCGGTGACCCGGCCGCGGGGCACGTCGAAGTCGAGGGCGTCGAGGACGGTGCGGCCGCCTCGGACGACGGTGAGGCCGCGGGCGTGGACGGCGGGGTCACGGCCATAATTCATCATGCGATGAATAATCCTCCCGGCGGCGCGAGGACGTCAAGGCCATGGACGGGGCGGGCAGCCGGAAGGAGGGGCGCAGGCGGGCGGTTGGGCCATTGGGGTGGTGATCCGGCCAGGCGTGGTGCAGAAGGGGCGCATGGTGGGGATCTACGCGCACCGGCGGGCGCCGTAGTGAAAGGATCCGGCCGTTCTTGGTCGATAACTCCGCGTTTACAGGGTGGTTACAAACCGACTTGCGGTCCTGCGTGTCCGCTTGGACACAATGGGATGACCTGTCCAGCCGCGCCGGAAGGGGCGACGATGGCGAAGATCCGGGTTCGCGGCCTCGGCCGGCTCCTGTTGATCGTCATGGCCGTCCTGCTGGCCTTGCCCCTGGGCGCGGATGGTGTGTACGGAGAGCGCGCGACGGCCGCCCCGGCCTCGACCGGCGCCGGCCGTACCGGTTCCCCGGGCACCGCGCCCTGGGCGTCGGACCCCGCCGAGACCGAGAATCCGGAATCCGGCAGCGACCGCTGCCCACCGCGCCGCGACGGGCGGTCCACGGCCTCGGTGTCCGCGCCGACGCCACCGTTCACCACCGTCTCGACCACCGCACCGGTACGGACCGAGGGCGGGCTGCACCTGACCGCCCCGCTGACCGGACGGCAGGCCGTACCCGTGTCGAGATCCGGTGAACTGCCGCTCCAGCACCTCGTCTTCCGCTGCTGAGAGCTCAGAGCTGCCCCCAAGGGCCTCCCCCGGCCCGCGCATCCGACGGATCCAGCCGTCATTTCCCCATGGCGCGCACCGCGCGGCAGTGCGTGGCAGCCGGCGATCGCAGACACCAGTGCAGAGGATCGCCGGCCGGCTGCCCGTACCTCCCCGCGTCCGCTCGTGCGTATCCGTGCGTACTCGTGCGCCACCGCATCTCGCACTCGCTGGAGGCATCCCCATGCGTAGGTTCCGTATTGCCCGACAACATCTGTCCCGGTCATCCATACCGTCACGGGAAAAGCTGTCGGTCTGGCGCGCCGATTTCACCGCCTCGCTGGTCGTCTTTCTCGTCGCCGTCCCGTTGTGTGTCGGGGTGGCCGTCGCCTCCGGGGTACCGGCCGAGCTCGGGCTGGTCACCGGAATTGTCGGCGGGTTGCTCACCGGGTTACTTCCCGGCAGCAGTCTGCAGGTCAGCGGTCCGGCCGCCGGGCTGACCGTGCTCGTCTACGAGGCCGTGCAGGAGTACGGGCTCGGCACGCTGGGTGCGCTGGTGCTGATCGCCGGGGCGCTGCAGCTGGTCATGGGGGCGCTCCGGCTGGGGCGCTGGTTCCGGGCCATCTCCGTGGCGGTCGTCCAGGGGATGCTCGCGGGCATCGGGCTGGTGCTGATCGCCGGGCAGTTGTACGCCCTGGTGGACGCCCGTCCGCCGGGCAACGGGCCGGCGAACCTGGGCGGACTGCCGGACCTCGCGGCAAACACCGCCGGATCCGGTAGGGCGCTGGCGGCGCTGGCGGTCGGCGCGGGAACCATCGCGCTGCTGGTGCTGTGGCCGAAATGGCAGCGGGCGGCGCGGGTGCTGCCGGCGCCGCTGGTGGCGGTGGCCCTGGCGACGGTCGTGGTGTTCGTGCTCGACATGCCGGTGGCCCGGGTCGAAGTGGCGGGCCTGCTGGAAGTGATCCAGCCGCCGGGCGGAGCGGACTTCGCGCAGCTGACGGAGGCGGGGGCGGTGGCAGGTGCGCTGGGCACGGTGCTGGCGTTCACCCTGATCGCGTCGGCGGAGTCGCTGTTCAGCGCGGCCGCGGTGGACCGGCTGCACGACGGGCCGAAGACCGATTACGACAAGGAGCTGATGGCGCAGGGCGCGGGCAACACGGTCTGCGGGCTGCTCGGCGCGCTGCCGATGACCGCAGTGATCGTCCGCAGCTCCGCCAATGTGTACGCCGGGGCGCAGACCAAGGTCTCGCGGGTGCTGCACGGGGTGTGGCTGCTGGTCTTCGCGGCGGCGTTCCCGGCGGCGCTGGGCGTGGTGCCGCTCGCGGCGCTGGCGGGCGTACTGGTGCATGCGGGCGTCAAGTTGCTCCCGGTGAAGCAGTGGCGTCCGTTGTGGCGGGAGCACCGGGGTGAGGCCGTGGTGCTCGCCGCGACGGCGGTGGCGATCGTGGCCACCAACATGTTCGAGGGGGTACTGCTGGGGCTGCTGATGGCGGTCGCCAAGTCGGCGTGGGAGACCTCGCACGTCCACCTGGAGATCGTGGGGCTGGACGAGCCGGCGGGCCACGGTGAACCGGCCGTTCTGGGGCCCCGCCGCCCCATCCGCGTACGGGCCCTCGGCAATGCCACCTTCCTCCGGCTGCCCAAGTTGCTCGACCAGTTGGAGGCGTTGCCCAAGGACCGGGAGGTCCAGCTGGATCTGACCGGGCTGCGGCATCTCGACCATGCCTGCGCGGCCGCGCTCGGTGCCTGGGAGGAGCAGCGCCGCGGCCCGGGCGGGACCGCCCGGCAGGAAGCCCCGTCCGTCGCCCCGTAGGACAACTGTGTGAGAAGGGCCGGTGTGTGGACGGAAATGACCGTAAGGTCGGGACGCTGATGTCCGCGGACCCCGGGAGTGCTGTGAACCGCCGGCCCCTTCGCAGTTGCGGTGCGACCGCCGCCCTCTCCGTCGCCCTGCTGCTCTCCTCGTGCACCAGCAGTGGTGTACGAGGGGTGGCGGGCAGCGGCGGAGTGGGCGATCCGCTGTTCCCGGCGCTCGGCAACGGCGGCTACCAGGTGCGCCATTACGGGCTCGACCTCGACTACGACATCAGGAAGAGGCATCTGGACGCGACCGCCGAGATCACCGCCGAGGCCACGGCGGATCTGCGGTCCTTCCAGCTCGACCTGCAGGGGCTGCGGGTGACGGATGTGCAGGTCGACGGCGAGGACGCGGAGTTCTCCCGTAAGGGACACAAGGTGATCGTGCGGCCGGACGAGTCACTCAGGAAGGACGCGGAGTACCGTACCCGCGTCGACTACGAGGGCACACCGCAGGAGTTGAAGGACCCGGACCAGTCGACCGAGGGCTGGGTCAAGACCCGCGACGGGGCGTTCGTCGCCGGTCAGCCGGCCGGTGCCATGACGTGGTTCCCCGGCAACAACCACCCCCGGGACAAAGCCACCTACGACTTCACCATCACCGTGCCGAAGGGCTACACCGCCGTCGCCAACGGGGAGTTGAGGTCGGAGCGGACCGCCAGGGGACGGACCACCTTCCGGTGGCACAACGGCCGGCCGATGGCCAGCTATCTCGCGACGGCCACCATCGGCAGGTTCGAGGTCCGCACCTCCCGTACGCCCGAGGGGCTGCCGCTGTATGTGGCGGTGGACCCGGCGGAGGCCAAGGCCAGCAAGGAGCCGCTGGAGAAGCTGCCGGAGATCGTGAAGTGGCAGAGCAAGCTCTTCGGGCCGTACCCCTTCTCCTCCGCGGGCGCGATCGTCGACGACACCCCGAAACGGATCGAATGGATCGCCCTGGAGTCCCAGACCAAGCCGGTCTACGCGGGGGCGCCGGACACCGCCACCCTCGTGCACGAGATGGCCCACCAGTGGTTCGGCGACTCGGTGACGCCGAAGACCTGGGCGGACACCTGGCTCAACGAGAGCTTTGCGACCTACGCCGAGTGGCTGTGGGAGGAGCGCGAGGGCGGCAAGACCCCGCAGGAGCAGTTCGACGCGCTCTACGACGACACCACGGACCCGGCGCGCTGGGCCTTCCCGCCGGGCAAACCGGGCAAGGCGAAGAATGTGACCGGCACCCCCGTCTACGAGCGGGGCGCGATGCTCCTCCAGGAGCTGCGCAACGCCGTCGGCGACAAGGCCTTCTTCACGATCCTGCGCGAATGGCCCACCGAGTACCGCTACCGCAACGCCGATGCGCAGGACTTCATCGACTTCTGCCAGGAGTACACGGACATGGACCTGGAGCCGCTGTTCAAGAAGTGGCTGTACGAGAACGGGAAGCCGGAGCGGGAGGACTGAGGGGCGGGCGGTGAACGGGCCGGGGCCGGTTACGCGACAGGTCCTCGGACCGGCCCTGGGTGAGGGGCCGTGGCCCGTATACGAGAACTTCTCGGACCGGCCCCTGGGTGAGCGGGCCGGGGCCGGTTACGCGGACCGGCCCCTGGACGGCCGTACTACCGTCCCGCCTAGCCGATACCCGGGATCAGCGGGATGACGCCCGGGCGGCGGGCCGCGAGATGCAGGACACGGACGGCGTTGCGGACCACCTGTTCCTTGACCCGGGCGGCCGGGCGGCCCGTCAGGACCCGTTCGCGCGGGGTGTCGTCGGCCCGTACCGACTGGATCAGGGCGTCGTGCCGGCCCAGGCTCACACACTGCACGAAGAAGCCGTACGACAGTGGCCGGGGCGCGGCGCCGCGCAGCTCGGCGGCGATCGCGCCGGCGACGTGGGAGCCCGTGGGCAGCGCGGTGGCGCAGGCCATCCGCAGGGCGCCGGCGCGGGGCGTACGGGCCGCGGCCGCATCGCCCGCGGCATAGATGTCGGGGTGGCTGACCGAGCGGAGCATCGCGTCGACCCGGAGCCGGCCGGTGACCGGGTCGGTGACCAGACCCGCGTCGTGGGCGAGACCGCCGGTGGCCCTCAGGGAACCGGCCCACAGCACGGCGTCGGCATCGACACCGTCCGCGTCGGCGACCTGGTGCCCCTCCTCGACGCGGACGCCCAGCCGGTCGAGGACGGTACGGACATGGGCCCGGCCGCGGACCGACAGACCACCGCCGATCTCACCGCCGGTGAGCAGCCGGACCTGCCATGCGGGGTGGGACTCGGCGATCTCGGTGGCCATCTCGATGCCGGTCAGGCCGCCGCCGACCACGGTCAGCGCACCCGGCCCGTCCAGCAGCCGCTTGTGGAGGGCGGCGGCGCTCTCGGCGGTGAAGGCCCTTTCACCGATGCCGCGCGGGTCGGTGTGGCTGCCCAGGGCGTAGACGAGCCGGTCGTAGAGGAGGGTGCGGCCGCTGTCGGTGTGCACGGCGCGGGCGTCCGGGTCGAGGGAGGTGGCACGGGCGGCGAGATGCTCGATGCCGGTGCCGTGCAGCATCCGGGCCCGGGAGTGGCTCACCTCCGGGCGGCCGGCGGCCAGTTCGTGCAGGCGGACGCGCTCGGTGAACCGGTCCCCGGGGTCGACCAGGGTCACCTGCGCGTACGGGGCGAGCCGGAGTGCGGCCATCGTCCCCGCGTAGCCGCCGCCGAGGACCACGACCCTCCCCCGTCCCGTGCGCCCTCGGGAGCCCCCTCGCTTCGCCACGCTGATCATGCTGCCTCCTGTGGTCGGTCCGGGGCGCCGCGGTGAATTGGCGGCGCCGTGAGGGGGACGACGTGGGGTGGGGGAGTGTGACATCGGGGGCGGCGGTGGGGTCGGTCGGTTAGGCCTCGGCGGGACGGTCGGTCGCCCGTCGGCCGGGCCGGTCGGTGCCCGTCGGCCGGGACGCCGCCACGGGGCGGCGGCCGGTTGGCGGCCGTCCTGATCACAGCCGGTCGAGGTCCAGGTGGGCGAGCTTGTCGGGGTTGATGACGGCGTCCACCTCCGTGATCTGGCCAGCGTGGACGGTGAAGGCGAACACTCCGGACTGCTCGCCCGCCGGGTCGACGAAGACCAGCCCGGTGGCGCCGTTGACCTCCGCCAACGACACCCGCAGCCCCTCCCGTTGGGCGCCACGCGTGACCAGGCCCTGCACATAGCGGGCCACCTTCTCGCGGCCCAGCACCGGCCGGCGCGCGGCGGACACCTTGCCGCCGCCGTCCGAACGCCAGATGACCTCGGGGTCGAGGACGGACAGCAGCGCCTCGAAATCGCCGCCCATGACGGCGGAGAGGAAGGCCTCGACGGTGCGGCGGTGCTCTGCCCGGTCGACGGTGCGGCGCGGCGCCTCGGCCCGTACGCGCTTGCGGGCGCGGGAGGCCAGCTGCCGTACGGAATCCGGGGTGCGGCCGACCGCCTCGGCGATCTCCGGGAACGGGACCGAGAAGACGTCATGGAGGATGAAGGCGGTGCGTTCGGCCGGGGTGAGCCGTTCCAGGACGGTCAGCAGCGCCATCCCGACGGATTCGTCGAGGGTGACCCGGTCCTCGGGGCCGGGGCCGCCGGGGCCCTCGGGGACGGCGCCGCCCAGGGGCAGCGGACCGCCGGTGCCGTGGAGCAGCGGCTCCGGCAGCCAGGGCCCTACGTAGGTCTCGCGGCGGGCGCGGGCCGAGCCCAGCAGGTCGTAGCAGATGCGGCTGACGACGGTGGTGAGGTAGCCGCGCGGGCTGGCCACAGTCTGCTCACCCGGTAGCGACTGCCAGCGCAGCCAGGCCTCTTGGACGGCGTCATCGGCGTCGGTGACCGTGCCCATGATCCGGTAGGCGATGGCCCACAGCCGTCCGCGCTGCTCCTCGAACTGCGCGAGCCGGTCCCCGGCCGGGCCGTTCGCCACTCGTCCGGGCACGCCCGCACCCGTCCCCGGCTCCGTCCCCGTCTCCTGCTCCTGCTCCTGCTCCTGCTCCTGCTCCTGCTCCGTCATCGTCCGCTCCCCTGTTGTCCGTTCCCGCCGTCTCGGCCCTGCGTCGTACTCCGCGGCGGCCTGCACCCCTTAGGACGGGGTGGGTGGCCGGAGTGTGACAGTCAGGTCGAGGGCGTAGGCCTCCTCGACGATGCCGTCCGGGAAGACGTCGCGCAGGGCGGCCCGCTCGGCCGCTAGGACGGGGGCGGCGGCCGCCGGGCCGATGGCGGAGAAGTATGAGCGGCTGCCCAGCATCGCGAGGTGGGTGTCGAGCGGGACGCGCCGGGTCCAGTGCAGGACCCGGGAGACGGGGTGCAGGCCGAGTCCGAGGTCGCGGATCAGGTCAGCGGCCTCCGGCGCAACGCTGTGGCTGTGGTAGTCCGGCAGGCGGCGGGCGATCCTGGCCTCCTGTTCGGCGGCCCATTCGACGTCCGGGTCGGGGATGTTCCACCACAGGGCGAGCGCGCCGCCGGGGCGCAGCACCCTCAGCGCCTCCGGGACGGAGCGTGCCGGGTCGGTCCAGTGCCAGGCCTGTGCGTAGCCGACGAGGTCGAAGGCCGCGTCGTCGCGGAACGGCAGCGCGTCGCCGAGGGCGCGGACGAGGGGGACGTCGGGGTGGGCGGTGTGCAGCTCGGTGGCCATGGCGGCGCCCGGCTCCACGGCGGTGACCCGCGCACCGCGCTCGGCCAGCAGCTTGGTCGCGATACCGGTGCCGGCTCCGACGTCCAGCACCCGCGCCCCCGCCAGCGGTTGCCCGGCCAGCTCCTCGATCGCGTCGAAGAGCGCCGGTGGGTAGCCGGGGCGGGCGGCGGCGTACTGGGCGGCCACCGCGTCGAAGGCGCGGGCGAGGGTGGCGTGGTGTGGTGGCGTCGGGGGCTGCAACGGCTGTGGCGTCGGGGGGAGTTGCTCCTGCTCGGTTCGGTGCGGCATGCGGGGCATCATGCCGGGCGCGGGGTGGGGTTGGTGCGGGTTGCCGTGGGCTGGGGGCGGTGAGGGTTGCCGTGGGCTGGGCGCCGGTGCGGGTTTGCCGTGGGCTGGGGCCGGTTCGCTGTCGCTTGGTGGGTGGTGGGTCGGAGGGGACGCCCGGTAATCCTCCCCCAGCCTTCGGCCGGGAGGTGCCCCCATCGGCGCGGGCGGCCCTGGTCCCGGAGGTTGGGAGCCCCGGCGTTCGCTCCGGTCCTGCGGGCGGCTCACCGGACATCCCCTCCGACCGCCGTACGTGCGCGGCTCTCCCACCGTACCGATCACCGTCACCAACCCCATACGGCCCCCTTGGCAGGCAGCTGGCCATCGCCCGCAGATTGGGCACGGCCGACGTCTGGGCTGTGTCCACGAACAGCGCTCCGGCTGGGTGACGATGTGCTCGACCACGTATGCACCGACGTCGTCGAGCACATCGCCGGGTTCCGGCCGCAGGAGTTCACCAGCCGGTGGATCCGGTCAGGCCGACCGGCCGGAGCCGGTTCCCGCGGCTCGTTGCTAGGGGGTCAGGATCTCCCCGTGGGCGCTGGAGGGCAGCAGGGTGCCGGTGCCCGCGAAGGTGGCGTCGTAGCCGCCGTTGGCGAGGATGAGCGGGAAGGTGAGGGTCTCGTCCAGCTTGGCGGTGCCTTGGGCGTTGGTGGTGGCGGTTCCCAGGATGTGCGTGCCGGTTTTGAAGGTGATGGTCTGGCCGGACACGGGCAGGCCGGTGACCAGGTCCTTCAGCGTGGCGGTCAGGAACGGGAAGTACACGTGCGGCGGGAACAGTTTCGCCAGCGCCGGGGTGGCGGTCAGCGAGGTGGCGTGGCCGGCAGAGACGTAGGTGAAGCCGTTCACCAGGCTGGCGCAGCCACCGTCGGTGGTGACGGTGACGGTCGCCGGGCCGGGCGCGCCGGGCGGGGTGAAGGCGTGGATCGCGGTGCCGCCGGGGTTGACGTTGACGCCGGTGGCGGGGTTGCCGCCGATGGTGACAGTGGCGCCGGTGAGGTTGGTGCCGAGGAGGGTCACCGGCGTTCCGCCGGTTGTGGACCCCTGGTTGGGGGTGATGCTGGTCAGGGTGGGGAACGGCGGGATGACGCTCACGTCGTCCGAACCCTGGTTGGTGACGTAGATCTTGCCGTTGGGGGCGACCGCGACAGCGAACGGGTTGGTGCCGACGGGGATGGGGGTGCAGACGACGGTGTTGGTGTTGGTGTCGATCACCGTCACGTCGTCCGAGTTCACGTCGGCCACGTAGGCCTTGCCGTTGGGGGCGACTGCTATCCCGGCCGGGTTGATGCCGGGGGCGACGGGGATGGGGGCGCCCACGACGGTGTTGGTGGTGGTGTTGAGCACCGTCACATTGTTCGAGGAGAAGGCGGTCACGTAGGCGTTGCCGTTGGGGGCGACCGCCACCCCGAGAGGGGTCGTGCCGACGGGGATGCTGGGGACGGTGACGGTGTTGGTGGCGGTGTCGATCACCGTCACGTCGTTGGAGCCCAGGTTGGTGACGTAGGCGTTGCCGTTGGGGGCGACCGCCACCCCGTACGGGTTGATGCCGACGGTGATGATGGGGACGATGACGGTGTCCGTGGCGGTGTCGATCACCGTCACGGTGAAGTCGCCCAGGTTGGTGACGTAGGCGTTGCCGTTGGGGGCGACTGCCACCCCGATAGGGGTCGTGCCGACGGTGATGCTGGGGACGAGGACGGTGTTGGTGGCGGTGTCGATCACCGTCACGGTGTTCGAGCCACGGTTGACGACGTAGGCCTTGCCGTTGGGGGCGACCGCCACCCCGATCGGATTGATGCCGACGGGGATGCTGGGGACGATGACGGTGTCCGTAGCGGTGTTGATCACGGACACATCGTTCGACGCGGTGTTGGTCACATAGGCGTTGCCGTTGGCGGCGACCGCGACCCCGACCGGCTGGTCGCCCACCGGGACCGTCGTCAGTGCCAGTAGCCTGATCGGCGCTGCCGTCCGGGCCGCGGGGAGGTTGGTGGCCGAAAGCAGCCCCGGCAGCCCCGGCTGGAAGTTCGTACTCATGCTGACCCCTTCGGGTAGGGGCCGCCCTTGGCCTGCCAGGCCGGCCGGGGCGTCGGCACAGGCCCGCAGATCCTCTCCGGGGCATCACGACACAGAACACGCCGTCAAACGCAGCGGGCCGCCCATCCCGAGGAGGGTATGGGCAGCCCATCGGTTTCGTTCCCCCCTGCGATGCCCGCCCCGCACGCCGGCGAAACACCCACCGCAATTGCCGTACTAGCGGCGCTTCTTGGGCCTGGGCTTCTTGGCGGCCGGGTTGCCGGTGCGGGCACCCCGGCGGCGTTCGTGGCGTTCGCGGGCGGCGGTGTACTCGGTGCGGTGCAGCTTCTCCCCGGGGGCCTCGACGAGGCTGCGGCAGAAGTAGGCGAGCAGCGAGCCGATGAAGCCGATGAACATCAGGCTCTGCGCGGACTTGTCGGCAGCGCTCTCGGCGGCCGGGTCACGGCGGCGGACGAAGCCGTCCCAGGTGCGGCGGAAGGCCAGGGCACTGCAGATGGCGAAGCCGGCGACGACGAGGATGCCGACGAACGGGCCGACGGCGGCGATCTCCAGGCCCTGGAACGCGAAGCGCAGGACGGCCGCGCCGGCCGCGGCGAGCGCGAGCGAGCCCACCGCGACGCCGGCCCGGCGCAGGCCGTAGCCGCCGTCGTGGTGGAGCCAGGTGGTGCCGAAGAACCGGATCGCCTCCGGCTCGGGACCGCCGGACGCGTTGCCGCCGGGCTCCGGGCTCGCCGAGGGCCGCTGCTCATCGCTCATGGCATCGATTATCCCCGGCGGGCCCGGTCACCCGGCGACCTGTGGCCCCGGGGTGCCCGGGAGGCGGGCCGGGCTGGCGTGGACCGAGCCTGCGCGCCGCCCCGGCCGTCGTCCACGGCCCCGCGGCGCGCGCCGTGCCTCAGCTCGTGCAGAGCGGCGCGACCATGTCGCTGCTGCCGGTGCGGACGTACGTATCGGAGATGTACTGGCCGGGCCCGATGTTGTCCCAGATGTCCGAGGTGCCGTACGGGCCGCTGACCTTCTGGCCGTGCCGCTGGCAGCGGATCTGGATCCGGGCGCCCTCGGCGAGCTGGCGGACGACCGGGGAGTCGGTGCTGGGGCCCTGGCGGACCTTGACGCGGTAGCCGGGCGCGATGGGGTAGGTGAGACCGCCCGCCGCGGCGGCGAGCGCCTGGCCGTCGGCCGCTTCCACGGCGCCCTGATGGTCCTGTGTGGTCATTTCGTGTTCCCCCGTTGATGGTGTGATGGTGATGGTGCCCGAGGGGCCGCTCGTGCCGCCGCTCGGTGCGGTGCTGCAACGCGCACGCTAGCAAGCCTCGTTCAACTCGTACGCACCATCGACTAGGCTCCGCGCGTCGCACCTGCGACCGAATGGCACGGGTAATGACACGGGGGTGGAACCATGCCATCGCTGCGCGATTCCGGCATCGGCCCGGAAGCGGAGCATCCGGAATACGCCGGCCAATACCGCCTGGAGGCGCGGCTCGGCTCCGGCGGCATGGGCGTGGTCCATCTGGCGCGCTCGTCCTCCGGGCTGCTGCTCGCGGTCAAGGTCATCCATGCCGAATTCGCCCAGGACCCGGAGTTCCGCGGGCGGTTCCGGCAGGAGGTGGCGGCCGCGCGGCGGGTCAGCGGGGCCTTCACGGCGCCCGTCGTGGACGCCGATCCTGATGCCGAACGGCCCTGGATGGCGACCCTCCACATTCCCGGCCCGACGCTCTCCGATCATGTGAAGCGGAATGGCCCGCTGGCGGTCGACGAGGTGCGGAGGCTGGCATCGGGGCTCGCCGAGGCGCTGCGCGACATCCATCGCGCCGGGGTGGTGCACCGCGATCTGAAGCCCGGAAATGTGCTGCTGGCCACAGATGGGCCAAAAGTCATCGACTTTGGTATCTCGCGGCCCTCCGACAGTGAAATGCGCACCGAGACCGGGAAATTGATCGGCACCCCGCCGTTCATGGCGCCCGAACAGTTCCAGCGGCCGCGCGAGGTGGGCCCGGCGGCGGATGTCTTCGCACTGGGTTCGGTGCTGGTGCATGCCGCCACCGGACGCGGCCCGTTCGACTCGGAGAGCCCGTATCTCGTCGCGTATCAGGTGGTGCACGACGAGGCCGATCTGGCGGGTGTGCCCACGGAGTTGGTGCCGCTCGTCGAGAGCTGTCTGGCGAAGGATCCGGCGGACCGGCCGACACCGGATGCGCTGATGGAGCTGCTGCGGACGGACGCGTCCGCGGACGTGCCGATCGGCGGTCTGATGCCGGGCAGGGGCGTCCCTGGAGGGGTCGTGCCGGGCGGTGTCGTGCTGGGTGATGTCCTGCCGGGCGGCGTCGTGCCGGGTGACGCGGTGCCCTACGGCGCAGCGGCGGTCGAGGCCGTGACGGGTGAGGCCGTGACGGGTGAGGCGCTGCCGGACGGCTCAGTAGGTGGCGCATCGGTGTCCGACGGCGTGGTGCCCGCGGCGCGGATACCGGAGCAGCGGCAGCCGGAGCGGCTCCGCCCGGAGCAGCCGCAACCGCATCCGGTACGGGCCGAGGCCGCCCCGTCGCGCGCCGAGACCACGCATGTCCGCGCCCCCGCGCCCGTCGACCACCTCGACGGCCCGGGGCTCCCCGACGATGCCGGACGCCCCGAGGCCCCGGAACTCCCCGCCGCCCTCGCCACGCCCCACCGCCCTGCCCGCTCCCGTACCCGCTCCCCCTCCCGCTCCCGTTCCGCCTCTCGCCTCCGTGCCCGCCGCTGGCCCCTCTGGGCCGCCGTCGCCCTCGTCGTGACCGGCGCCGGCACGTACGCGGGCGTCCAGACGCTGTCCCCGGGTGGCGCCGGACCGGACCCGGCCCTGCAGACCCACCCCTCGCGCAACGGCCGCGCCGACTTCCACCCGTGGCGCACCACCCTCGTCGAACGCCCCAAGGGCTACGACGCCGAACTGCCGCACTGCACCACCGGTTCCGGCGCCGTCTTCTGCGGTCAGCCCGGCATGCTGGCCGCGCGGCTCGACCCGGACTCCGGCCGGGTGGCATGGCGGAGCAAGGACCCCACCGCCACCGGCAAGAACGCGGCGAAGAAGGCCGTGTCCCGGACCGCACCGGTGCTCTCCGGCGGGCTGCTGTACGTCTTCTCCAACGACGGCAGCCGACTGCTGGCCCTCGACCCGTCGGCGGACGGCGAGGGCGCCACCCGCTGGAGCAAGGACGTCTCCGGGTACGAGGGCGGCGCCAAGGTCGTCGGCAACCGCATCCTGCTGGCCGCGGCGGACGGCACGGTCACCGCACTGGACAGCACCACCCACCGGCAGCGCTGGCAGAAGCGGTTCCCGGGGCATCAGCTGCCCCTCTTCTCGGCGTTCGGCGACGCGCACACCGCCTACGCGGCCGAGGGCACCCCCGACGGGAAAGCCACCCAGGTCACCGCCATCGACCCGGCCGCCGGCAAGGTCCGCTGGTCGCGGCGGCTGCCCGGGGTGCTCGCCGTGGCCGGTTCCGGTGCGTCCGGGGCGCTGTATCTGACCGTCACCGACCCGACGCTCTCGTACCGCACCACCGCCGTCGTCCGCTACGACCCGGCCACCGGGCACAGCCGCCGCCTCAAGCTGACCGCACCGCTGGACGGTGCGTCCGCCGTGGTGCACGGCGAGTCGGTGTACCTGCTGGCCGAGGGCGGCTCCCTCCAGGCCGTCGGCCGACGGAAATGGGACACCGAGACCTCGGTGAGCCGGGGCTCGGCGCCGGTGGTGAGCGGCGGCCGGCTGTACTTCACGGCGGCGGACGGCCGGCTCCTCGCGGTCGACGCCACATCGGGTGAGCTGCTGGGGCAGACGCCGCCGCGGATGTCCGGCCGCCACAACGGCTTCGTGGAGACGCTCCCGGCCCCGCGTACGGACGGCCCGGACGGCCCGATCTACGCGGCGGCGCCGGACGGGACGGTCTTCGCAGCGGCGACGAAGGACCCGGCGGGCTGGTGACGGGACGGCCCGCCGTCCTGGTGGCAGTGGCAGGTGCAGGGCTCGCGCCGCACCCCGGGCACGGTGACGGCCTCGGGCACGGCGATGCCCTTGTCGCACGCCGGATGCCTGCCGACATGGCACGCCGGAGAGACGTACGGGGCGCGCCCACTCACGCGGCCGCCCGCTTGAGCACCGCGATGAGCTTGCGCGTCGTCTCCACGTTGCAGCGCCCCAACTCCACCAGGACGCGCGGCGGTTCATAGCCGTACGTCACCGGGTCCACCATCAGTGACGGCAGCACGATCCCGGTCCGCCGCAGCACGGCGGCCAGCTCCTCACACACCGCTTCGGCCTCGGCCATCCCCTCGGCCTCCGCCCGTCGTTCCCTGGTCATAAGTGCCCGCTCCCGTCTGCCGTTTCCCTGCGTGAGGCCCCGGAGCGCCACTACTGTGCGTGTTCCGGCCCTTACGAGAATGGACCGGAAAAGGGCGCGAATGCTGCTTGCAGGCTGTATTTCGCGACCACGCACCGTTAGTTCCACACCTTCCACGGAGGAGGTCGCCATGCCACCGAGGCGAGCTGTCACCGGTCGCAGCCAGGAGCCACGCCAACGATTCGTGGAAGAGCTGCGATTACTACGGGCCCAGAAGGGCGACAGCCTCCGGCAGCTCGGCGACGTACTGGGCTGGGACTGGTCGCTGTTCGGGAAGATGGAGAGCGGGCAGACCCTGGGCAGCCCGGAGGTCGCGCAGGCCCTGGACCAGCACTACGGGACGCCGGGACTACTGCTGACGTTGTGGGAGTTGGCGGTGGCAGATCCCACGCAGTTCAAGGAGCGGTACCGGCGGTACATGACCTTGGAAGCGGAAGCGTTGAGCTTGTGGCACTACGCGGTGAGCGTTCTGCCTGGCCTGCTCCAGACGGAAGGTTACGCACACGACGTACTCGTGGTGGGTGGCACGAAAGGCGAAGAGCTGACACGGCAGGTCGAAGCTCGCGTGGGGCGCCGCAAGCTGCTCATGGGGGACGAAGCGCCACCCTTCCGGACCATCCTGTCCGAGGCCGTGTTGCGAACGCCGCTGGACGATGCCGAGGAGTGGCGAAAGCAGCTTGCGCACCTGGCAGAGGCTGCCGAGCGCCCGAACCTCACACTTCAGGTGCTCCCTCATGACGCTGGCCCGCACGGCTTGGTCAGTACCGCTGTGATGTTTCTGCGACTGCCGGACGGCCGCACAGTGGCCTATACGGAGAACGCCCACCGTGGCGAACTCATCGAGGAAACAAGTTCCGTTGAGCGTCTGCAACGCGCGTACGATGCGGTGCGTGACCTGGCGTTGAGCCCGGCCGAATCGCGGAAGTTCGTCATGCGGATGTTGGAGGAAGTGCCGTGCGAGCCATCGACTTGAGCAACATCACCTGGCGCAAGAGCACGTACAGCAACCCAGACGGCGGCGAGTGCATCGAGGTCTCCGACGACCTCCTGACCACCGCCACTTGGCGCAAGTCCAGCTACAGCAACTCTGACGGCGGCCAGTGCATCGAAGTCAGCACCGACTTCCCCGCCCTCGTCCCCGTACGCGACAGCAAGGACCCCCACGGCCCGGCACTCCTCTTCGACGCCGCCGCCTGGGCATCCTTCGTCACCGCCGTGAAGAACGCCCAACTCCCCGGCGTCTGACGCCTCTCGCGCCCTACGAGATCGGCCCCCGTCACAACGACGGGGGCCGATCTCTGTTACATGCTCATCATCTGGCCATGGAGAAACGGCCACATAAGTCCCTGAACGTAGCCCTTATGCGTGCCTTATCCGCGCATTCCGGCCATCAGGCCGGTTCCCGACCGTCCCTGACCGCCTCTGCCTGCGGAGACACGTACATGAAGCTCAACTTGCACCGGCTGTGGGTCTTCGAGCAGGTCGTGGCGTGCGGGGGGTTCTCCGCCGCGGCGCGGAAGCTCTATATGAGCCAGCCCTCGGTCTCCCAGCATGTGCACAAGCTGGAAGTCTCGTTGCGTACCACCCTCATCGACCGGTCCGGTCCGCGCCTGCGGCTGACGGCTCAAGGTGAGGTGCTCCTCCAGTACGCCCAGCAGATCTCGTCCCTCGCGCAAGAGGTCGCCGCCGCCATCGACCGGGTGTCCGCTGCCCCTGCGGGGCGCCTCCTAGTGGGCGGCACGAGCACCTACAGCAGCCATCTGCTCCTGCCGGTGTTCGGCCGGTTCGCCGAGCTCTTTCCTGGTGTCGAGCGCCAGCTGAGGACCGGCAACACCACGGAGATCCTCCGGCAGCTGGCGGATGGCGAGGTGCGTCTGGCCGTCCTGCCCGGCTACCAGGGGGGAGCGTCACCGCATCACCGCATGGAGCCGATCCTGGAGGAGCAGCTCGTCCTTGTCGCGCCGCCTGGGCATCCACTGGCCGGGCGCGCGGCGACCCCGGCCGACCTGGCGCAGCAGCGCTTCCTGTTCCGGGAAGAGGGCTCTGCGACGCGTAGGGCACAGGGTGACGCCCTGGCCCTCTGGGGGCTGCCGCCCTCGCGGTGTCCTGGGGTCACGGGGAACGAGACGCTCAAGCAGGCGGTGATCGCCGATCTCGGTATCGCCGTGATGCCGCAGCGTTGCGTGGCCCAGGAACTACGGGACGGGCACCTGGCGTTGCTCAGACCCGACCCGGGGCTGCCCGCCTGCACCATCGTGCTGGCCACCTCCCGCGAGACCGCGCTCTCGCCGGCCGAGCAGGAATTCGCCCGCCTGCTCCGCACCATGAGTGACGCCGCGAGTGACGCATAGCCTTTTACCTATGGCCCCATTATTGAGAACGGGGTGTTCCCTCTGCCCAACTCCGTTGAAGATATGAGCGTCGACGTAAGCACAAGGTAAGTCGACGCATTACTCAAGGTACGGACAGGACGAGGGGACTGAATGTGAAAACCGTCAGATCACGGGTTATGCGGGTGCGCTCTTTGCTGGTCGCATTCTCCGCCATGGCATTCGTGGCCGCCACGATTTCACCGCTGGGGGCGGGTCAGGCGCAAGCTGCGGAAGGGGATTGCGCGCAGGAGCTGGAGTGCCTGATCGTCGCCAGCGAAATGGAGGACGACGCGCGGGTGCTGGAGATCGCGCGCGGCTGGCACGGTGATGGTGCGGATGGGCCGGGGAGGGCCTACATCTTCCCCAACAAGAACAGCGAAAATCAGCGGTGGCAGTTCCGGAACACCGGCGACGGCAGCTTCCAGATGGTCGTCCGCGACAGCAAGAAGTGCCTGTCGATGGGGGAGCATGGATGGTGGCTGGAGCAAGACTGCAGCAATACCGCTGAACAGAAGTGGTACCTCCAGCCGTCACCGTCCGGCGGGTTCATGATCCGCTCGGTGAAGGACGACCTGTGCCTGAACGCACTCGGCGGGCACTCCGGGAAGGACATCTACGACTCGAATCGGGTGGGCTCTTACACCTGCGCGTCGGGCGATGAAGGCTCCGTCTTCAACATCTACGACCTCGCAGGTCCGGACGCGCCGAGCGGCAACACTCAGGCGATGATGAACCTCGCAGCCGAGTACGCGATGACCAAGTGCGACAAGGACCACTCCTACTGCAAGTGGGAGACCACGCAAAAGAGTGAGCCTACCCGCGGAAAGCCGATCTGCCGCGGCAGGCCCGTGCTCAGCTCGGGGCCGGGAGCCTCGTCGACCAAGTTCATCCAGTCAGAGAAAAGCATCAATTCCGAAACCGTCGGGGGATTCGTCCAGAATTCCCAAGAGACAGGTATAGAGGTGACGCTCGGGAAGCCGGACGTGGCCTCGCTGAAGATCGTTAACAAGTTCACCAATACCTGGCAGAGCAACTATGCCCGTACCGTGGGTGAAGAAAAGGTCTGGCAACAGGAAGTGTGGCGCGACATTCCCACTGGCCAGTGGGGGTGGCTGGTAGAGACGCCCATGACCCGGCAACTGACCGGCAAGTTCATCTTCGCCCAGAACGACTGGGCGCAGTGGGAGTTCAACGGCGACAGCACCAACCCGATGACCACCAAGGTCGTTCTCGGCGGAAACGGGGACAGCAACAACTCGCTGTGGGAGGTCAAGATCGGACCGAATCCCCCGACGAACTGCTGACATCCACTCCGCAGCCCCGGCACCGGTTCACAGACCGTGGTCAAAGCCGGAGCACGGCACGGTGCCGGCGGTCGTATCCCACGACCGCCGGCACCGTGCTGTGTCCTGCCGTGTCCTACTGGGCCTTGCTGGTGCCCTGCTGTGTGCGCCCCGGCTCAGCCCAGCTTGCTCACGTCCCGCACCGCGCCCTTGTCCGCGCTGGTCGCCATCGCCGCGTACGCGCGCAGCGCCTGCGAGACCTTTCGTTCGCGCTGCTTGGGGGCGTAAACGCCGCCCAGGGCCTCCCGGCGGGCCGCCAACTCCTCATCGCTGACGAGGAGTTCGATGCCGCGGTTCGGGATGTCGATGCGGATGCGGTCGCCGTCCTCGACGAGGGCGATGGTGCCGCCGGCCGCCGCCTCGGGGGAGGCGTGGCCAATGGACAGGCCGGACGTGCCGCCGGAGAAGCGGCCGTCGGTGACCAGGGCGCAGGTCTTGCCCAGGCCGCGGCCCTTGAGGAAGGACGTCGGGTAGAGCATCTCCTGCATGCCGGGGCCGCCCTTGGGGCCCTCGTAGCGGATGACGACGACGTCGCCCTCCTTGACCTGCTTCTTGAGGATCTTGTCGACGGCCTCCTCCTGCGACTCGCAGACCACGGCAGGGCCCTCGAAGGTCCAGATGGACTCGTCGACACCGGCGGTCTTCACGACGCAGCCGTCCTCGGCGATGTTGCCCTTGAGGACCGCCAGGCCTCCGTCGACGGAGTAGGCGTGCGCCATGTCGCGGATGCAGCCGCCGGCCGCGTCCACATCGAGGGAGTCCCAGCGCTCGGACTGTGAGAAGGCGGTCGCGGAGCGCTTGCAGCCGGGGGCCGCGTGCCACAGCTCGACGGCCTCGTCGGAGGGGGAACCGCCGCGCACGTCCCAGGTCTTGAGCCAGTCCTCGATCGAGGCGCTGTGGACGGTGTGCACGTCCTCGTTGAGGAGGCCGCCGCGGTAGAGCTCACCGAGGATGGCGGGGATGCCGCCGGCGCGGTGCACGTCCTCCATGTAGTACGTGCCGCCGGGGGCGACGTTCGGGGCGACCTTCGCCAGGCAGGGCACCCGGCGGGAGACGGCGTTGATGTCGTCCAGGTCGAAGTTCAGGCCGGCTTCCTGCGCCGCGGCGAGCAGGTGCAGGATCGTGTTCGTCGAGCCGCCCATGGCGATGTCCAGGGCCATGGCGTTCTCGAAGGAGGCGCGGGAGCCGATGTTGCGCGGCAGGACGGTGTGGTCGTCCTCGTCGTAGTGCCGCTTGGTGATCTCGACGACCGTGCGGCCGGCGTTCTCGTACAGCGCCTTGCGGGCGGTGTGGGTGGCCAGCGTCGAGCCGTTGCCGGGCAGCGAGAGGCCGATGGCCTCGGTCAGGCAGTTCATCGAGTTGGCGGTGAACATGCCCGAACAGGAGCCGCAGGTCGGGCAGGCGTTCTCCTCGATGCGGAGGATGTCCTCGTCGGAGATCTTGTCGTTGACGGCGTCGGAGATCGCGTCGACCAGGTCGAGGGTGCGTACGGTGCCGTCGACGAGGGTCGTCTTGCCGGACTCCATCGGGCCGCCGGAGACGAAGACGGTCGGGATGTTGAGCCGCATCGCGGCCATCAGCATGCCGGGCGTGATCTTGTCGCAGTTGGAGATGCAGATCAGCGCGTCCGCGCAGTGCGCCTCGACCATGTACTCGACGGAGTCGGCGATCAGGTCGCGGGAGGGCAGGCTGTAGAGCATGCCGCCGTGGCCCATCGCGATGCCGTCGTCGACCGCGATGGTGTTGAACTCGCGCGCGATGCCGCCCGCGGCGTGGATCGCCTCGGAGACGATCCGGCCGACCGGCTGGAGGTGGGTGTGGCCGGGCACGAACTCGGTGAAGCTGTTGGCGACCGCGATGATCGGCTTGCCGAAGTCCTCGCGCGCTACGCCGGAGGCCTGCATAAGGGCTCGGGCGCCGGCCATGTTGCGGCCATGGGTAACGGTGCGGGACCTCAGATCAGGCACGATGGGTCACTCCCTCGGGATCGTCCGTACGACCGCCGCTGCCGGTACCTGGCCCCTGGCCGCGTACCGGGCGGCGTCATATATCAGCTCCTGTCGAGATTACGCTCCTGATCCAAGATCTGGACAGCCTCTCCGGCATGTGAGACGGCTGACCGCAGTGCGGACAGCGGATCGGGGGGAGTTCTCGCAGGTCGGGGACCGTCGACGGGCCGATGAGGCGCCTCGTGGGGTGCTTGTCAGGGCTGTGTCACGGCTGGCGTCACGGCTGGCGTCACGGCTGTGTCAGATAGCGCTGGAGGGTCGGCGCGACCATGGTGATGATCTCCTCCGGGTCCGCGGAGGCGATCGGGTCCATCTTGATCACATAGCGCAGCATGGCGATCCCGATGAGGTGCCCGGCGGCCAGCTGTACCCGGAACTCCGGGTCGGGGACGTCCAGTTCGCCCGCGACCCGCTGGAGCATCCGGCGCTCGATGAGGCCGCGCAGCACGGCCGCGGCGGTGTCGTTGGTCAGCGCCGAGCGCATGATCGCCAGCAGCGGCTGCCGGCTGACCGGGTTCTCCCAGACGCCGAACATGAAGCGGGCCATCCGCTCGCCCACGTCCGCACCGCCGCCCGCGAGGGCGTCCGGCATGGTCAGCGCGGGCGCGAAGGTCAGCTCGATGGCCGCCGCGAAGACCTGCTCCTTGGTGCCGAAGTAGTGGTGGACCAGCGCCGCGTCCACCCCGGCCGCCTTGGCGATACCACGCACCGAGGTCTTGTCGTAGCCGCGATCGGCGAACTCCGTACGGGCCGCGGCCAGGATGCGGTCCCGGGCGCCGGGACCGGCCTCGGCGGCGGCGCGGGCCGGGCGGCCCCGGCGGCGGGCCGGTGCGGGCGGTGTACCGGGCCCCGGGGACGCCTCGTCCCGGCCACCGGTCACGAGCCGGGGACCCGGTTCGGCGAGGCGAGATGCAGCCGGGTGAAGGCCAGCGCCTCGGCCAGGTCGGCCTCGCGTTCGGCGGCGGACATCGCCCGCCGGGTGTTGACCTCGACGACCACATGGCCGTCAAAACCGGTCGCGGCCAGCCGCTCCAGCACCGCGGCGCAGGGCTGGCTGCCGCGGCCCGGGACCAGATGCTCGTCCTTGGCGGAGCCGTTGCCGTCGGCGAGGTGGACATGCGCCAGCCGGTCGCCCATCCGCCCCACCATCTCCAGCGCGTCATTGCGCGCGGTGGCGGTGTGCGACAGATCGACGGTGAAGTGCCGGTAGTCGTCGTTGGTGGGGTCCCAGTCGGGCGCGTAGGCGAGCATCTCGCGGTCCCGGTAGCGCCACGGGTACATGTTCTCGACGGCGAATTTCACGTCCGTCTCGTGCGCCATCCGCCACACTCCGCGGACGAACTCCCGCGCATAGCTGCGCTGCCAGCGGAACGGCGGGTGCACGACCACCGTCGAGGCGCCCAGCTTCTCCGCGGCGTTGCGGGCGCGCTGCAGCTTGACCCACGGATCGGTGGACCAGACCCGCTGGGTGATCAGCAGACACGGTGCGTGGACGGCCAGCACCGGGACGCCATGGTAGTCCGAGAGCCGGCGCAGCGCGTCGATGTCCTGGCTGACCGGATCGGTCCACACCATGACCTCGACGCCGTCGTAGCCGAGGCGCGCGGCGATCTCGAAGGCCGTCGCCGTCGACTCCGGATACACCGAGGCCGTGGACAGCGCGACCTTCGCATCCGGGATGCGCACCACTGGCTCTGTCACGAAGGACAGCGTACGGGCCGGGGCTGTGCACAGGGCAGGAGGTCCAGGCAGCCGCGCCCCGCCGCCGGCGGCCCGTCCCCGTGGGCGGGGAGGCCGGAACGGGCGCTACCGGGGCGACACGGCCGGCGGGGGCGTGACGAGACTCACGCGCACCGGCGCGCCAGGACCTGTCCGATGGGTCAGGGCCGGATAGGCAGCGCATGCCCCTGGGACACGCCCTACGGCAGGTGGTCCAGCCGCCGCAGAATGACGCCCTCGCGCAGCGCCCACGGACAGATCTCCAGCGTCTCGACCCCGAACAGGTCCATCGCCGCCTCGGCGACCAGCGCCCCGGCGAGCAGCTGCCGCGAGCGCCCCTCGGACACTCCCGGCAGCGCCACCCGCTCCTCCGCGGACATCGCGCCCAGCCGCGGCACCCACTCCTCCAGCTTCTTGCGGGTCAGCTCACGCTGGACGTAGAGGCCCTCAGCGGAGCGCGCGGCGCCCGCGATCCGGGCCAGCTGCTTGAAGGTCTTGGACGTGCCGACGACCTGGTCGGGGGTGCCGTAGCGGCTGAATTCGCTCACCACCTTGGCGATCTCGGCCCGCACCCGGCGGCGCAGCGTCCGGACGTCGTCGGAGTCCGGCGGGTCGCCGGGCAGGTCGCCCGCGGTCAGCCGGCCGGCGCCCAGCGGCAGCGACACCGCCACGTCCGGGTCCTCGTCGAGGCCGTAGGCGATCTCCAGCGAGCCGCCGCCGATGTCCAGCACCAGCAGCCGGCCGGCGGACCAGCCCAGCCACCGGCGGGCGGCGAGGAAGGTGAGCCGTGCCTCGTCCTCACCGGAGAGCACCTGCAGCTCGGCATCGGTCTCCAGGGCGACCCGGCGCAGCACGTCCTCCCCGTTGGTGGCCTCGCGGATCGCCGACGTGGCGAACGGGAGCACACTCTCGACGCCCTTGTCCTCGGCCACCTGCAGCGCCTCGTGGATGGTGGCCACCAGACGCTCCACTCCGGGATCGCTTATCGCCCCGGCCCCGTCGAGGAGTTCGGCCAGGCGCAGCTCCGCCTTGTGCGAATAGGCGGGCAGCGGGCGCGCGCCCGGGTGTGCGTCCACCACCAGGAGATGGACCGTATTCGAACCCACATCGAGGACACCGAGTCTCATACGGGGAAACCTACTGCGCGCGCCGTCCGCTCCTGTCGGCGCGGTCCGCACCCGTCGCTCCCCCTTACGCTGGAGTCGTGGCAAAGACGAAAAAGGCGAAGCACGAAAAAGCGCTCAAGAAGGAAGAAAAGCGGCGCGCCCAGGCGGCCGAGGGGCACCGGGCCCCGGCCGACGAGGTCGGGCTCGACTTCGCCCGCGCCTGGGTCACCTTCCCGGACCCGGGCGACGACGAGCAGCTCTTCCGCTGTGACCTGACCTGGCTGACGTCCCGCTGGACCTGCATCTTCGGCAGCGGCTGCCAGGGCATCCAGGCCGGCCGGGCGGACGACGGCTGCTGCACGCTCGGCGCGCACTTCTCGGACGACGACGACGAGAAGCGGGTGGCCGAGCATGTGGCACGGCTCACGCCCGACCTGTGGCAGTACCACGACGTGGGCACCCAGACCGGCTGGATCGAGGAGGACGAGGACGGCGACCGCCAGACCCGGCGCTGGGAGGGCTCCTGCATCTTCCAGAACCGCCCCGGCTTCCCGGCCGGTGCGGGCTGCTCGCTGCACATCCTCGCGCTGCGCGAGGGCCGCGAGCCCCTGGAGACCAAGCCGGACGTCTGCTGGCAGCTGCCGGTCCGGCGCACCTACGACTGGATCGACCGGCCGGACGACACCCAGATCCTGCAGGTGACGATCGGCGAGTACGACCGCCGCGGCTGGGGCCCCGGCGGCCATGACCTGCACTGGTGGTGCACGTCGGCGACCTCGGCGCACGGCGCGGGCGAACCGGTCTACGTCACCTACAAGCCCGAGCTGACCGAGCTGATGGGCAAGAAGGGCTACGCCAAGCTCGCCGAGCTGTGCGAGGAGCGGCTGGCGGCGACGCTGCCGATGGCGCCGCATCCGGCGGACCCCCGGCCCCCGAAGAAGTCGCAGAAGCCGCAGAAGTAGGCGCACCCCGGGGCCGCCGGGACCCACCGGGGCCGGCGGCCCCGGGTGCGCTCAGCGGGCCGGATGCGTCGTGTTCGACGGTGTCGAGGACGGGTCCGGGCCGGTCGGCTTCGGCGTCGGACTCGGCGGCGTGGGCGTGGGCGTGGGCGACGGGGACGTCGGGGTCGTCGTGGGCGTCGGCTTCGGGGCCGGCGGGGTCGGCTTCGGATGCGGGGACGTCGGACGCTGCGGGCCGGGCGCCGGGCCGGTCACGCCATGGCCGTGCATCGTGACGACGGTGCCACCGGGCTCGATGGCGATCCTGGCCCGCCAGTGGCCCGCCGGCTCCCGGTCGTGGTCGATATAGACCGTGATCGTCGTGGACTCGCCCGGCCGCAGTGCGCCCGCCGTATGACTCATCTGCAGCCAGGCCGCGCCCGCCGACGCCCGCCAGCGCACCGGGGTGCCGCCCGAGGCGCTGAGCGTGATGACCGTGGTCCGGCCGCGGGGCTCGGCGGCGACGGTCAGCCGGCCGGGGCCCGACTCCGCCCGGCCGCCCGGCCGCTGCGGGGTGCCGTCCGCGCTGATCACCTCGACGGACACATCGGGCGTCCCGTCGCCCGCCGTGAAGCCGGGCCCGGGTGTCGTCCTGGCGTTGCCGGCGTTCTCGTACGGGCGGCCGCCCAGCCGCGGCCCCGGTTCCGTGTCGCTGGCCGTCACCGAGGGCGAGTCGTCCGCCGCCACATCGGTGGCGGGGCCGCCCCGGTACGCCGCCCACAGGGCCAGCACCGGCGCCGCGACGACCGTGGCGACCACGGTGGTGGTCAGCGCCCGGCTGCGCAGCCGGCGCCGGCGGGCCACCCGGTCCTTCGGGGGGCCCACGGGGAATCCACTGCGGTCATAGCGAGGAGAACCGTTTGCCCCACTAGCCCGGCCGCCGCCTCCCGCACCGGCCACCCCTTCCGCGCGGCCCGACTTGGCGCGCCGGGCCGCGGCCAGCGCGCCGAACACGGCCTCCATGGGCGCGGTGACCAGCGGCAGGGTGCCCTGGGGCACCGGCGCGGTGCCCGGCCAGGTCCCCGGCGCTGTGGCCCGCTCCGCGGTCCGCCGGCACTCGGCGCAGTCGTCGACATGGCGCACCAGCTCGCGGCTCAGCGCCGCGCCCAGCAGCATCTGGGTGTCGCCCGCCAGCCGCGCGACCTCACGGCAGCGGCCGGACTCGACGACGGCCAGCGCCGCCCGGGTCCGTTCGACCTCGCAGGACGCGGTGGCCAGCAGGGCGCGGGTGGCGATCGGGTCGGCGCCGAGCACCGCGGCGACCTCGTCCGCCGAGAGGTGATGGCGCACCGAGAGCTCCAGCGCCTCGCGTTGCTCGGGGGTGGTGCCCGCGGCCTCCGGCCAGGCCAGCGCGGCGAGTTCACGCTGCCGGCGCTCGGCCTCGCGGGCCGCTCCGGGGCCCGGCTTCCCGGCGGCCGGCACGGTCCGCTCGGCGAGCCGGCGCAGACAGGCCCAGCGGGCCAGGGCGTAGAGCCAGGAGCGGTGCAGCGCCGGGTCGGCGGGGCGGCGGCCGCGGTGCCGCTCGGCGAGCGCGAGCGTCTCGCCGAGCACCGCGGTCGCGGCGTCGTGTTCGCACAGCACCGACAGGCAGTAGGTGAACAGCCCGTCCAGATAGGGCTGGTAGCCGTCGCGGCTCCCGTCCGGGGGGCGCGCGGCGTCCGGGCCGGGCCGCTCGGACGGCTGCGAACGGTTCCGGCGCCGCGCGTCGCCGCGCGACCGGTGTGCGCCGGTGGAGTGCGTGGGGTGCTCGGGCCTGCTGCTCATCACCCCGGCGACGGTAGGCGGATGATGCAGCCCTGCTTGCTCGCGTTGGACACTTTTAACCCTTACGGGTGACCATCTCCCTCAAAAGGGGACACGAATAGCTCTTTACACGGGCGCTGCACTCCGTATGCGCCACTCGGTCGGCGCAACCGCCGGCATCGGGCGCCCCCGCCCCCGAAGACCTTGGCCGGGCCCCCTCCGCGAGAGCTCCCGGCGGCATTGTCGGACCCCGCCGCTACGGTGACCCCATGGCAACGCGTAAATCGTCGGGCAAGGAGCGTCCCTCCTACCGCTGCACCGAATGCGGCTGGACCACCGCGAAATGGCTCGGCCGCTGTCCCGAGTGCCAGGCATGGGGCACGGTCGAGGAGTTCGGCGGCGCCCCCGCGGTGCGCACGACCGCGCCCGGCCGCGTCACCACCGCCGCCCTGCCCATCGGCCAGGTCGACGGCAGGCAGGCCACCGCCCGCTCCACGGGCGTGCCCGAGCTGGACCGCGTCCTGGGCGGCGGGCTGGTCCCCGGCGCCGTCGCCCTGCTGGCCGGCGAGCCCGGTGTGGGCAAATCCACCCTGCTGCTGGACGTCGCCGCCAAGGCCGCCTCCGACGCCCACCGCACGCTGTATGTCACCGGCGAGGAATCCGCGAGCCAGGTACGGCTGCGCGCCGACCGCATCGGCGCCCTCGACGACCATCTGTATCTGGCCGCCGAAACCGACCTGTCGGCGGTGCTCGGCCATCTGGACACGGTCAAGCCGTCGCTGCTGATCCTCGACTCGGTGCAGACCGTCGCCTCCCCCGAGATCGAAGGGGCGCCCGGCGGTATGGCCCAGGTCCGCGAAGTGGCCGGCGCACTGATCCGGGCCTCCAAGGAACGCGGTATGGCCACCCTCCTGGTGGGCCATGTCACCAAGGACGGCGCCATCGCCGGACCGCGCCTGCTGGAGCATCTCGTCGATGTCGTCCTCCACTTCGAGGGCGACCGGCACGCCCGGCTCCGTCTGGTCCGCGGCGTCAAGAACCGCTACGGCACCACCGACGAGGTCGGCTGCTTCGAGCTGCACGACGAAGGCATCGTCGGCCTCGCCGACCCCTCCGGCCTCTTTTTGACCCGCCGCGCCGAACCGGTGCCCGGCACCTGCCTGACCGTGACCCTGGAGGGCCGCCGCCCCCTGGTCGCCGAGGTCCAGGCGCTGACCGTCGACTCCCAGATCCCCTCCCCCCGGCGCACCACCTCCGGCCTGGAGACCTCCCGGGTCTCGATGATGCTCGCCGTCCTGGAACAGCGCGGCCGGATCAGCTCCCTGGGCAAACGCGACATCTACAGCGCAACGGTCGGCGGCGTGAAGCTGACCGAGCCCGCCGCGGACCTCGCCGTGGCCCTCGCACTGGCCAGCGCGGCCAGTGACACCCCCCTGCCGAAGAACCTGGTCGCCATCGGCGAAGTGGGGCTCGCGGGCGAGGTCAGACGGGTCACGGGCGTCCAGCGCCGGCTGTCCGAGGCGGCCCGGCTCGGCTTCACCCACGCCCTCGTCCCCTCCGACCCCGGCAAGATCCCCGACGGGATGCGGGTGCTGGAGGTCGCCGACGTCGGACAGGCACTCAGCGTGCTGCCCAAGCGGGTCCGCCGGGAGGCCCCACAGGAAGAGGGCGCACGCCGGTAGACTTTGCCCTGGTCTCGCCCGTCACCGCAGAATTGCCTGTCGGCCACGTACGCTCCGCTGGTACGTCAACCACAGCATGGGCCGGGCGGCCTGCGGACCGACAGACCTTGCGACGGAGGAGTGCAGTGGCAGCCAACGACCGGGCATCGACTCCCGGCAGGTCCGGTGGCAGTTCCTCCACCGAGAGCCTGATGCGCGCCTCGCTGAGCGCCGTCGCGCCCGGTACGGCCCTGCGCGACGGACTGGAGCGCATCCTGCGCGGCAACACCGGCGGACTGATCGTGCTGGGCTTCGACAAGACCGTCGAAACCATGTGCACCGGCGGATTCGTCCTCGACGTGGAGTTCACCGCGACCCGGCTGCGCGAGCTGTGCAAGCTCGACGGTGCGCTGGTCCTCGACAAGGACATCACCAAGATCCTGCGGGCCGGTGTCCAGCTGGTCCCGGACGCCTCCATCCCGACGGAGGAGACCGGCACCCGCCACCGCACCGCCCAGCGCGTCTCCATCCAGGCCGGCTTCCCGGTCGTCTCCGTCAGCCAGTCGATGCGCCTGATCGCCCTCTACGTCGACGGCGAGCGCCGCGTCCTGGAGGAGTCGGCCGCGATCCTCTCCCGCGCCAACCAGGCCCTGGCGACCCTGGAGCGCTACAAGCTCCGCCTGGACGAGGTCGCCGGCACCCTCTCCGCCCTGGAGATCGAGGACTTGGTGACGGTCCGCGATGTCACCGCGGTCGCCCAGCGCCTGGAGATGGTCCGCCGGATCGCCACCGAGATCGCCGAGTACGTCGTCGAACTCGGCACGGACGGCCGGCTGCTCGCCCTCCAGCTGGAGGAGCTGATCGCCGGCGTGGAGCCCGAGCGGGAGCTGGTCGTCCGCGACTACGTCCCCGAGCCGACCGCCAAGCGCTCCCGTACGGTCGCCGAGGCGCTCGCCGAGCTGGACGCCCTCAGCCACACCGAGCTCCTCGAACTCCCCATCGTGGCCCGCGCGCTGGGCTACAGCGGCGCCCCCGAGACCCTGGACTCCGCGGTCTCGCCGCGCGGCTTCCGCCTGCTGGCGAAGGTCCCCCGGCTGCCCGGCACGGTCATCGACCGCCTCGTCGACCACTTCGGCGGCCTGCAGAAGCTCCTCGCGGCCAGCGTCGACGACCTCCAGACGGTCGACGGCGTCGGCGAGGCCCGCGCCCGCTCGGTCCGCGAGGGCCTGTCGCGGCTCGCGGAGTCGTCGATCCTGGAGCGGTACGTCTGACCTGCGCACACCGCGGTACGGCTCTCAGGCCATGAGCCGTACCCCCGTCACGAGATCGGGCCGGATGCGCAGCACGTGCTCATGCGGCCGCTCCCACCGGGGGTGTTCGTCCGGCCCGCTCCACCCGGGCCGCAGCAGGCGCCGGTAGCGCGCCAGCGCATCGGGGTCGGTGACCAGATGGCAGTAGCCGGTGACCACGACGCTCCAGCCGAGATGGGTAACGGTGTCGATGGCGTCGGCCTCGTAGGCGACGACCACGCCCCCGGCGCCGGCCCGCCGGTCCCGGGTGGTCAGTGCGGCGCCCTCGTGGGTGCGCAGCACGATGTCGCCGTCGTCCACGAGGTGCGGGACGGGGTGGATGGCCGGCAGCGCGTGGCGGGTGAAGACGATCCGGCCCAGGGAGACCGTGCCCAACAGCCGCAGCGCTTCCGCGCGGTGCAGGGTTGCACTGCGGCGCGGCCCCTCGGCGGCTGCCCCACCCTGCCCGGTGCGGGCCGCGGCACAGCGCCCGGCCGACGTGTCGTTCACCACCTGCTCCCTCTCGTCCGCACACGCATATCTGCCCAGTAGACGATCACCGGTCACCGCACACCAGGGGCCGTTCGGCCCTTAACGGGCCCTGGCCGGGCTCCGCCGGCCGGGCCGGATCCCGCCGGCGTCGAGGAGCGGGTCATGGCGGATGCGGTCGGCGGGTGTCCCGGCCGCGGCCAGCCGGGACACCGTGGCGCCGACCATCGCGGGCGGGCCGCTGACATAGGCGAGGTGACCGGACCAGTCACCGTGGCGGGCCACGGCCTCGGCCACCGGACCGTACGCACCGGCCGCGGCGCCCTCGTCGAGCACCGTCACCACCCGCAGCCACGGGCGGCAGTCCGCCCAATCCGCAAGCACCCGTGCGTCGTACAGCTCGTCGCGGCTGCGGGCGCCGAGGAACAGCTGCACACGACGGCGTTCCCGGGCGGCCCGCACCGGACGCCCGGCACCCCCGGGCCGGCGCCCGGCCAGCTCCTCCACCAGCGCCTTGACCGGCGCCCAGCCCGTACCGCCGGCCACCAGCAGCAGATCGCGGTCGAGGGCGTCGTCGTCGAGCGTCATCGTGCCGTTCGCGGGGCCCAGCCGCAGGACGTCCCCGACCAGGGTGCGGGTCACCAGGGCCTCGCTCACCCCGCCCTCGCAGGTCTGCCGCACATGCAGCTCCAGCTCGGCTTCCGGCCGGGGTGCGCGGGCGAGGGAGTACGGCCGCCACGCCTGGGGCAGCAGCGGCGATTCGACGGCCGCGTACTGCCCGGCCCGGTAGGGGTACGGCTCATGGGGCCGTACCCGCAGGACGGCGAGGTCCGGGCGGCGCAGCTCATGGGCGGTCACCGTGGCCTGCCAGTACGGGGGTTCGGCGAGGGTCGCCTCCGCGCCCTCGACCATGGCCGCGACGGCGAACCGCAGCATCCGCACCCAGGCCGCTTCCACGGCGTCGGTCCACCGGCTGCCGGCGGTGCGGCGCAGCGCCACCCGCAGCGCCGCCTCGAACGTCCGGTAGTGCACCGGCCGGACACCCAGTTTGCGGTGGTCGCGGCCGAGCCGGGTGAAGAGCGCCGCCACCTCGTCCGGGTCGTGCAGATTCTCGATCAGATACCGGAAGATCCGGGCGAGATGGGCGCGCTGGAAGTCCATCGACGCGGGGAACAGACTCCGCAGATAGGGGCGGCGACGGAACATCTCCGCATAGAGGTGTTCGATCAGCTCGCCGAAGGGGGTCACCAGATCCAGGTACTGGGTGATCAGACGCTGGTCGGCGGCACCGTCGTAGCGCGCCGGGCGGGATAAGTCCGGCTCGGCGGACCGCCTCGGGGACAGCAGCCGGTTGCGCAGCCGCATCGCGTCGTGCCGGGCGAGCAGGGCGTGGTACTCGCCACCGACGGTGCCGGTGAGGGATTCCATGAACGGGCCTCCTGCGGTGACGGAGGGCGGGGCGGCGCCGCGGACCGCCGTGGATTCCGCCCGTCCGACGGAAAGGGGGCGCCAGTATGGCACCGGACACACCTGCCCAAACGGCCCCATTCCCCGGGGCCTTTCGGCCCTTTCGCGGCCCCGTTCCGCCACGGCACCCTCGTGCCGGGACGTCCCGTCCCGCATGCCGGACCGCCACCGGAGAGGGACATACTGGATGATCCGTCAGCGGACCGACTGCCGGTATGCCCCGGGCTACAGAGCGAGCACTGCATGAACCAGCACACCCCACCCGGCCCGTTGCGGGTCTTCATCCTCGACGACCACGAAGTGGTCCGCCGCGGGGTGCGCGACCTCCTGGAGGCCGAGGGCGACATCGAGGTGGTGGGGGAGGCGGGCGACGCCCGGCAGACCCTCGCGCGGGTGCCCGCCGCCCGCCCGCAGGTGGCCGTCCTGGACGTACGCCTCGGCGGCCGGCCCGGCACCGGCGGTGACCACGAAGGCATCGAGGTCTGCCGGGAGTTACGCGCCCGGATGCCGGAGCTGCCCTGTCTGATGCTGACGTCCTTCGACGACGACGAGGCACTGTTCGACGCCATCATGGCGGGGGCGGCCGGCTATGTGCTCAAACAGATCAACGGCTCGGAACTGGTGCAGGCGGTACGCACCGTGGCGGCCGGCGAATCGATGCTCGACCCGCGGGCGGCCTCCCGGGTGATGGCCCGGCTGCGCGGCCCGCGGCAGCACACACCCCAGGAGCCGCCGGCGTCGGAGCTGGACCGGCTCTCACCCCGCGAACGCGAGGTCCTGGAACTGATCGGACAGGGCCTGACCAACAGGGAGATCGCCCACCGGCTGTTCCTGGCGGAGAAGACGGTCAAGAACCGGGTCTCCGCCATCCTGTCCAAGCTGGGCGTGGGCCGCCGCGTCCAGGCAGCGATGGTCGCCGAACGGCTCCGGGAGCCGGGGGACTGAGCAACACGCCGGTGGCGGGGGCCTGTTCCTCAGGGCGGCAGGGGAACGCTCCACACCAAACGGATACCGGGGACTGAGCAACACCCCGCCGGCCGGTGCCCGTTCCTCAAGACGGCAGAGGAACGCTCCACACCAGACAGGTACCGCCGGACGCGGGCGCCCCGACGGTCAGCCGGCCGCCGTACATCTCGGCCCGTGCCCGCAGATTGGCCAGCCCGCCGGTGTGCCGGGCAGCGCCCACCCCCACCCCGTCGTCCGTCACCGTCAGCGTCACCGCGTCGTCCACGGTCAGCACCAGGTCGAGACGGTGCGCACGGGCGTGCCGGGCGGCGTTGCTCAGGGCCTCCACGGCCACCGCCAGCAACTGCTCGGCCAGGGCGTCCGGGACGGTGGCGTCCACCGTCCCGTCGATGCGCAGCGAGGGGGCGAAGCCGAGCGTGCCGGTGGCGCCCCGCACGGCCTCGGTGAGATCGCGGCGCAGGCTCGGACCGCCCCGGCCGTCGCCGGTGGTGCGCAGCCCGAAAATGGTCGAGCGGATGATTCTGATGGTGTCGTCCAGGTCGTCGACCGCGCGGCCGACGCGTTCGGCCGCTTCGGGCCGGTCGATGAGCCGGGTCGCGCTCTGCAGGGTGATACCGGTGGCGAAGAGCCGCTGGATCGCCAGGTCGTGCAGATCCCGGGCGATGCGGTCGCGGTCGTGGAAGACCGCCAGCTCCTCCGACTCGGCGCGGTGGCGGCCGAGTTCGAGGGCGATCACGGCCTGGTCGGCGAAGCCCGAGATCAAGGTCGCCTCGGCGTCGTCGAACGGGGGCCGGCCTGCCAGCCGGCCCAGCCGCAGCGCACCGCGTCCGCTGTCGATCTGGAGGGGGACGGCGATGGCCGGACCGTACTCCTCCTCGATCCCGTCCTCGGTCCCGCCCTCGGTCCCGTCACCCAGCCCGAGCGGATACGCGCGGGGGTCGGACCGGATGTCGGCGCTGACCACCGGCCGGCCGGTGCGCGCGGCCATACCGGGCAGTGAACCTTCGGCCGGGACGAGCAGACCGGCGATCCGGCCGGCGCCCGCACCGTGCGCCACCGCCACCCGCAGCAAGTCCGGCCCGGCCGGAGCCGGCAGGAGCACGGCGGCGCTGTCGGCCCCGGCGACCTCCAGCGCGCGCTCGGCGATCAGCTGCAGCACCCGGTCCGCCTCGGTACCGGACAGCAGGCTGCGGGTGATCTCGGCGAGCGCCTCCAGCCGACGCTCCCGGCGGCGGCTCTCGTGGTACATACGGGCGTTGTCGATCGCCACCCCGGCCGCGATGGACAGGGTGGTCAACACGGCCTCGTCGTCCGCGTCGAAGGAGCCCCCGCCGCGCTTCTCGGTGAGATAGAGATTGCCGAAGACCTCGTCACGGACCCGGACCGGCACCCCGAGGAAGGTCCGCATGGGGGGATGGTGGTCCGGGAAACCGTAGCTGTGCGGGTGGCTGCTCAGATCGGTCAGCCGCAGGGGCTCGGGACGGCGGATGAGCTCACCGAGGATGCCCCGTCCGCAGGGCGTACGGCCGATCTCGGCCATGAGCGCGTCCGACATGCCCACGGGCAGAAACTGCGACAGCCGCTGCCCGTCACCCACCACGCCAAGCGCCCCGTACTCCGCGTCGGTGAGGGTGACCGCCGCCTCGACGATGCCCTTGAGCACCTGCGGCAGTTCGAGCCCACGCCCCAGACTCATCACGGCGTCGAGCAGACTGCGCATCCGGTCCGGTTCGCGAAGGTGGGGCCCCGGTAAGACCGGATCGTGCTGCGTTGCTTCCGACATGACTGCGCCGCTCCCCGGGTCCCGTACCTGCACAGCAGCGTACGCGAGGGCCAGAGGGGACCCGGGCCCCGCTCGCCACGACCGGGCGGCCCCCACACAGGGCCACCCGGGCCCGTACGAGGGGCTGTTCGGCCCTGGGCCCCGGCACACCGGCGCCCCACCATGGATGGACCGGGAAGGGCGACCAGGTCTCCCCCGTGCTCAGCGCCCTTCCCGGTCCACCGGTCCACCCTGCCGCGGCCCGGGCGCCGCATCAGCCGCGCAACACGGCCGCCTCCCGCTCCGGAGCGAGACCAACCACCGGCCGGTCCGGACGCTGCGGAGCCACCGGCCCGACCGCGGCCTCAGCCACGCAGCACGGCGGCCTCCCGCTCCGGAGCGAGACCCACCACCGGCCGGTCCGGACACGGCGAAACCACCGACCCGACCGCGGCCTCAGCCACGCAGCACGGCGGCCTCCCGCTCCGGCGCAAGCCCCACCACCGGCCGGTCCGGACGCTGCGGAGCCACCGACCCGACTGCCGCGTCAGCCACGCAACACGGCCGCCTCCCGCTCCGGCGCGAGCCCCACCACCGGCCGGTCCGGACGCTGCGGAGCCACCCCGCCGAGGGACTGCAGCCAGGTCCAGGTGTCGGCGACCGTTTCGGCGACGGGGCGGCAACGCAGCCCCACCGCCCGCGCCTTGGACACATCGGTGCTGTAGACCGCGTCCCGCGCCTCGCCGGGCGGCAGCCAGACCGGCAGCTCGATCCACGGCTCGATACCGGCCGCGAGGACATCCTCCGGAGCGGTCCAGCGCAGCTCCGCGTCCGCGCCGGTGGCCTGCACACAGCTCTCCAGGAACTCCCCCATCGTGGCGTGCCCGGCCTCACTCACCAGGTTGTACGCACCGCCCAGCCCGGCCTCCAGCGCATCGACCGTCCAGACGGCGAGATCCCGGACGTCGATGTACTGCAGCGCCAACTCCCGCGGCCCCGGCGCGAGGACCGGACCACCGCGGGCGATCCGGCCCAGCCACCACGGCAGCCGCCCGATGTTCTCGTACGGCCCGAGGACCAGCCCCGCACGCAGCAGCAGCGCCCGGTCCCCGAACGCCTCGGCAGCGGCCAGCTCACCGCCCCGCTTGGCCTGCGCATAGTCCTCGGCGTCCGTGGCGTCGGGGGAGCCCGTCACCAGTGGAGCCTGCTCGCCGTACGGGGCACTGGGCGGAGAGGCGTACACCGATCCGCTGGAGACATAGGCGTACCTCCCGACCCGCCCCGCCAGCAGCCGCGCCGTGTCCCGCACCGCCGACGGCGCACCGCTCCAGGTGTCGACAACGGCATCCCACTCCCCCTCCTCCAGGGCAGCGAGCCCCGCCGCGTCCCCCCGGTCACCGTGCAGCGAGGTCACCCCCTCCGGCGCAGCGTGCTTCCCCCGGTGAAACACCGTCACCTGCCACCCCCGCGCCAACGCCGCCTCGGTGACCGCCCGTCCCACGAACTCCGTACCGCCCAGCATCAGTAGCTTCATAACGGCGACTGTGCCGGACGCCGGTGGCCGAGGCCAGCGATGCACGCTCTGGGCGGAATCCCTACGGGCGGAAAAAGCGGAGGGGTGGGGTCCGGGAAACCGGGTCCGGGGGGGGTTCGGTGGTCCGGGGCTCTTGGGCGGGTGCGGGCCGGGTGTCCGCTGTCGGGGTGCCGGGGTGCCGGGGTGCCGGGGTGTCGGGGTGTCGGGCGTCGGGCCTGATCAGCACCGGGGGGCACTGGGCGCCGGAGGGCCAGGGGCCGCTGGACGCCGGTTCGTCCGTCGCCGGTCAGCTCGTTGCCGGTGACGCGGCGAAGCGGGTGGCGGGGTGAAGCGGGCGGCGGGGTGAAGCGGGTGGCGGGGTGAAGCGGGCGGCGGGGTGAAGCAGGTGGCGGGATGAAGCAGGTGACGAGGTGAAGCAGGTGGCAGGATGAAGCAGGTGACGAGGTGAAGCAGGTGGCAGGATGAAGCAGGTGACGAGGTGAAGCAGGTGACGAGGTGAAGCAGGTGGTGGCCCGGGAGGGGAACGACGCCAGCCTCAGCCCTCGGCCAGGAGGAACGTCGTACGGGCCGCTTCCAACCCCGGCACCTTGGCCTCGATCTCGTACTTGCCGGCGGGCACCTTGGCCGAACTCGGCGTGGCGCACTGCGGGCCGCTGGCCCGGCGGTCCCACTCGATGACGCGCTGCACGGACCCCTTGGCCGGCACCTGCAGCAGCGCGGGCTCGGTGCCCGACGGACAGTCGTTCGAGGCCCAGACCCGGTCGTCGCCCGCGGCGTCGCTGATGGTGAGCACCGTGGCCTTCTGTCCGAGGTCCACCTTGCAGGCCGCCCCGGCCGCATTCTCGACCGTCAGCTCGAACTTCGGCCGGACGCCCGGCGCATAGGAGCGCTTGACGCTGCTCAGCACCAACTCCGCTTTTCCGGAGACGCAGTTGGGGAGCGAGGAGCCGGCCACGACGGCGTTCTTGCCGGAGCCCTGACCGATCGGCCCGCCCCCGGAACCGGAACCACCGGCACCGGAACCACCACCGGAACTTCCGCTGCCACCGCCCGCAGCACCCGAGCCGCTCGCACCGCCCGAACCGGAGTCCGCCCCTCCGTCGCCACCCGACTCATCGCGCCCGCCCGGCTTTTGGTCGCTCACCGGACCGCTGGCGGAGGGCCCTGGCGTGATGGACGTCGCGGGGCCGTCCTGCGCCCCCTTGCCCTCATCGCTGCTCTTGCCGGCGTCGCCGCCCCAGTTGAGGGCCCACACCACCAGGAGGGCGAGCAGGACGACGATGGCCAGCGCAACGGCCCTCCGCCGCCAGTAGATGGAGGAGGGAAGCGGCCCGATCGGATTGCGCAGTGATCCCACGCGGAAACTCTACGAGAGATCGGCACCCGCACCGGCCAGTACCCGCCGCTTCCGGCTGCAACTTTTCCCATGATCGGCCCGGAGCCGGCACCCCGACCCCGTTTCCGGCCCTAACGGGCCCGACACCCCGCTAGGTCTGGACCTGTCCGCTCCGGCCTTGCTTTCGTCAGATGCACCCCTGCCGATCATCGGCTGCGACTCAACCGAACCGGTCCGTACGGTCGTTGATCATGAACAGCGCCACTCTCTACCGCGACCTCACCGACCTCGCCCACCACTCCCCCGACTGGCTCCGCACCCTGCACCGCGAGGGCGACCCTCACCTCTGCGGGGGGCTCGCCACCGTGGGGCTCACCTCTGCGGGGGGACTCGCCACCGTGGGGCTCACCTCTGCGGGGGCTCGCCACCGTGGGGCTCACCTCTGCGGGGGCTCGCCACCGTGGGGCTCAGGACCGCACGACGACAGCGACCTCACCGCCCCGACCACTCCTCCTTGTGACCGAAGCCCTGGCCGTTGTCGATCAGCCGCAGCCAGTCGGGGCGCAGTTCCCACAGCGTGGTGCGCTCCAGGGCGGCGCGCAGCCGGTCGCTCGCCGCGACGAACGGAAAGCGCTCGACATAGACCCGCCAGCCGGCCGCCCGCTCGGCGCCGCTCAGCGGGCGGCAGCAACCGCGGCCCTGAAGTCCCGTCAGCCCGCTCCACTCCTGGCCGTCCCGCTGCGCCGTGAACGCGACCCGCGCGCCGGGCCCCACAAGCGCCCGGCCGTGCCGCGTCGTGGTCGCGGTGACGAAGTACAGCGCGGGCCCGGCACCACCCGCCCCGGCCCCCGCCCCGACCCCCACCACGCCGGACCCCACCCCCGACGCGACCTCCGCCCCCGCGCCCGACGCCCCACCGTCCTCCGCGCCCGACGCCACGCCGGACACCCGGCCTGACGCCTCACCCGACGCCGCACCCGACTCCCCGTCAGCCATCCCGCCCCCCACCACGCCCGTCGCGTACAGCACCGCGCATGCCTGCGGGCCGTCCTCGTCCACGTACGCGAGCGTCATCGTCGTATGTGCGGCCAGCGCGCGCCGGATCGCCTCCGGGCAGCCCGGAACGGCCGCGCCCGCGACTCCGCCCGCCCCCACGGCTCCGCCCGGCCCCGCAGCGCCGGCCGCCGCCCCCGAGGCGCCGCCCACTCCCGCAGCGCCGGCCGCCCCCACGGCCCCATCCGGTCCCGAGGCGCCGCCCTCGCCTGGTCCCGCCTCGCCGCCCGTGTCTTCCGCTCCGGTCATCTCCGCCATGCCCGCATCCTCGCTTGCCGCCTCCTTCTATTCCAGCAACGATTACAGAGAGTAGCCAGTTCCCGCCGAGGTGTGACCGTCGGTGCCTCACGCCGGTACCCCGCGCCGGTGCGCCACAGCGCGTGCCCCTCCCCCGGTCGGCCGCCCGGCCCACTGGTCCCAGCCCACCGCCCGGCCACTGCTTCCGACGCGCCGCGCCGGCCACCGGCCCCGGCCCCGGCCCCGACCTCGACCCCGACCTCGGCCCCGACCCACCGCCCCACCACCGATCCAGACCCACCGTCCACCGCCCACCACCGTTCCGGCCCACCACCCGATCGCACCCCCGCCCCCGCAACACCCCGACCGAGCCCGCCCCACCCCCTCTCCCCCTCTCCCATCTCTCCCTCTCCCATCTCTCCCCCTCCCCCCTCTCCACACCCCTCCCCACCCCCCGCCAACCACCCCCCGTTGGCACCCGGCCGTCCTGCGTGTGGGTGGGCGTGCGGCGGGGCGGGCCCGGTGCGTTTCCTGGGCGACGCCGGACGTGCCAGGATCGGCAGTGCCATGACTTCGACGCCTGTCACCACCACTGCCACGACCGCCGCCGCCGAGACCGCTTCCGCCGCCGACGCGGCCGCGGAAGCCGCCGACGGGACCGCGCTGCACGGCCCGGTCACCGACTGGTTCGACGAGCACGCCCGCGATCTGCCCTGGCGCCGCCCTGAAGCGGGCGCCTGGGGTGTGATGGTGAGCGAGTTCATGCTGCAGCAGACCCCGGTCAGCAGAGTGCTGCCGGTGTACGAGCAGTGGCTGGCCCGCTGGCCGCGCCCTGCCGACCTGGCCGCCGAGGCGCCGGGTGAGGCGGTCCGGGCCTGGGGCCGGCTCGGCTATCCGCGGCGCGCCCTGCGGCTGCACGCCGCCGCGTCCGCGATACAGGAGCGGCACGGCGGCGACGTGCCGCGTGAGCACAGTCAGTTGCTGGCGCTGCCCGGCGTCGGCGAGTACACCGCCGCGGCGGTCGCTTCCTTCGCGTACGGGCAGCGGCATGCGGTGCTGGACACCAATGTGCGGCGGGTGTTCGCCCGCGCGGTGGCCGGCCGCCAGTTCCCGCCGAACGCCACCACCGCGGCGGAGCGCAAGCTCGCCCGTGCGCTGCTGCCCGAGGAGGAGCAGCTGGCGGCGCGCTGGGCGGCGGCCACGATGGAGCTGGGTGCACTGCTGTGCACGGCACGCACGCCGGAGTGCCACCGCTGTCCGATCGCGGCGCAGTGCGCGTGGCGGCAGGCCGGGTCCCCGGCGCACGACGGTCCGCCGCGCCGTACCCAGACCTACGCCGGTACCGACCGTCAGGTGCGCGGCAAGCTGCTGGCCGTGCTGCGCGAGGCGGTCGCGCCGGTGCCGCAGCAGGTGCTGGACGCGGTGTGGGACGAGCCGGTGCAGCGGGCGCGGGCGCTGGACGGGCTGGTTTCGGACGGTCTGGTCGAGCCGCTGGGCGGGGGCCGGTACCGGCTGCCGCTGACGTAGCGCGGCTGTCACATACGGATCGAGGAGGCGCGGCTGCTTCGGCGGCCGCGCCTCCTGGCGTGACGGCCGTCCGCCTGATGTGGTGTCACCTTTCGGGCATCATGACCGGAAGGTGCCCCGATACGGCCTGAAGAAGTCCCTCGCCGGGCCGCGTTGCCGTCGTGTCACGGCCGATAGGTCTTGTGGTGGGGGTGCTTCTCCCCCCGGAGTATGACGTGCACAGGCCCGCCGTCCGTCCGAGGTATGACCCCTGGCGCGCTGTTACACAACCGAGGGTTTTCCGTGCACTCCCTGTGGGGCCGACGCACATTACGTCGCAACACCCTCTCCGTAGCGTCTTCCTCGTGCTGGAGATGACCGTCAGCACGGTCAACGTGGGGAAACGAAAGCGGATCGGAGGCGTCGAGATGGCGACCAGCGGCGGCAAGGTACTGGACTTCGAAGAGTACGTTCGTACGCGGCAGGAGGCCCTGCTGCGGAGCGCCCGGCGCCTGGTGCCCGACCCGGTCGACGCTCAGGATCTGCTGCAGACGGCCCTGGTCCGCACCTACGGCCGCTGGGACGGCATCGCGGACAAGTCGCTGGCCGACGCCTACCTCCGCCGCGTCATGATCAACACGCGGACCGAGTGGTGGCGGGCGCGCAAGCTGGAGGAGGTGCCCACCGAGCAGCTTCCGGACGCGAGCGTGGACGACGGCACCGAGCAGCGCGCCGACCGTGCCCTCCTGATGGACATCCTCGGGGTGCTGGCTCCCAAGCAGCGCAGCGTTGTGGTGCTGCGACACTGGGAGCAGATGAGCACGGAGGAGACCGCGGCGGCGCTCGGTATGTCGACGGGTACCGTCAAGAGCACGCTGCACCGTGCGCTGGCGCGGCTCCGTCAGGAGCTGCAGATGCGTGACATCGACGCGCGGATGCTGGAGCGCGGCGAGCGGGAGCGGGAGCGGTGCGCGGCGGCCTGACGGGCGGCGCACGGCACGCGGTACAGGGCACGGAACACGGCGCGGAACCCGGCACCACACCAGATACCAGACGAAAAATATCCTTACCGGTGAAAACGGGCAGAACGCCGGGTGCCTTACGGCTCCGGGCCCGACGCGCGACAATCAGTTCAGGAACAGCAGCGGGATCAGCGGCTGTGCGAGAAGCACGGTGAGCGGGAGCGGATTGTCCAGGAACAGGTTGACCAGGATCGGGTTGACCAGAGGCGGCGCGGCCACGGCAGGAGTGGCCGCCGTCGGCCTTTTGATGGCCGGATGCAATCCGGGGGGCGAGGGCGTGCGCAGCGAGGGCTCCGCCAGCAGCACCCCCGCACCCAAGGGCCCGGTGAGCAGCACCCCCAGCCCGACCTCGACCGCGGACTACAAGAAGGTCGACGCGGTCCAGCTGCTGAAGGACGACCCGAAGGTCGGCGCGTTGGTGAAGAAGTCCCTCTACAAGCCGTGCGCCGCCGACGAGTACCCGGTCGAGGTGACCTATGCGTCGCTGACCGGCGGCAAGTCCCCCGATGTCATCGTCAACGTCATGACCTGCGCGGATTCCGTCGGGATCGGCTCGTACGTCTATCGCAAACGCAGCGGTGCGAAGGCCGGGTATGACAACGTGTACACGAACGAGCAGCCATCGGTCTCCGCCGCGGTCAACAAGGGCGAGCTGGAGGTCTCCAAGCAGACCTACGACACCGGCGACAAGGTGTGCTGCCCCTCCGGTGAGGATGTGATGCCCTACCGCTGGGAGGGCAGCCGCTTCGTCGAGCACGACGGCTATCACACCGACTACAGCAAGACCACCGTCGACGGCGCCACGCCGGACGACGGCACGGGATCGGAGGGTTGAGACAACCGCATGGCCGAGACCCATGTGCTTTTCGTCGAGGACGACGACGTCATCCGCGAGGCCACTCAGCTCGCTCTGGAGCGGGACGGATTCGTGGTCACCGCGATGCCCGACGGACTCGCGGGTCTGGAGGCGTTCCGCGCCAACCGTCCCGACATCGCCCTGCTCGATGTGATGGTGCCGGGGCTCGACGGGGTCAGCCTGTGCCGGCGGATCCGTGACGAGTCGACGGTTCCCGTCATCATGCTGTCGGCGCGTGCCGACTCCATCGATGTGGTGCTCGGCCTGGAGGCCGGCGCCGACGACTATGTCACCAAGCCGTTCGACGGTGCGGTGCTGGTCGCCCGTATCCGCGCCGTGCTGCGCCGCTTCGGTCACGCCAGCGGCCCGGACCGGGCCGGCGGCGCCGCGGCCGATGCGGACGATCCGGCCGAGGCGGTGCTGCGCTTCGGTGATCTGGAGGTCGACACCGAGGGCATGGAGGTGCGCAAGGGCGGCCAGAATGTCGCGCTGACGCCCACCGAGATGCGGCTGCTGCTGGAGTTCTCCAACGCACCGGGTACGGTCCTCTCGCGCGACCGGCTGCTGGAGCGGGTCTGGGACTACGGCTGGGGCGGTGACACCCGGGTGGTGGACGTCCATGTCCAGCGGCTGCGCGGCAAGATCGGCCAGGACCGGATCGAGACGGTCCGCGGCTTCGGATACAAGCTGAGAGGCTGACACCTCCGGTGGTCAGGCTGGCCCTGCGGACGGGGCTGAGATGGAAGCTCAGCGCCGCGATCGCGCTCGTCGGAGCACTGGTCGCGATCGCGCTGAGCCTTGTCGTGCACAACGCCGCCCGGCACTCCATGCTCGACAACAGCCGGGATGTGCAGATCGAGCGGCTCAACTTCACGCAGAAGATCTTCGAGTCCACCAACCGGCTGCAGTTCGGCGCGAAGATCGACGATCCGTCGCTGCCGCCGCCGCTACGGGACGAGGTCGCCAAGAACAAGCGCGCCACCTACCTCCAGGACACCGGGCAGACCGCCCCCGAGGTGTGGGCGGCCTCACCGCTCAGCAACGGCCGGGTGCTGTCCATGCACGACCGTTTCCCGGACCGTTTCGCCGTCCTGGACGACCTGGACCAGGCGCTGGTCATCGGCTCGACGGCGGTGGTGGTCGGCGGCTGCGCGCTGGGGGTGCTGGTCGGCGGGCGGCTCTCCCAGCGGCTGCGGAAGGCGGCAGCGGCGGCCGGCAAGCTCGCCGACGGCGACACCTCGGTCCGTATCCGCGAAGAGGTCGGCACCGGCCGGGTGCGTGATGAAACCGACGATCTGGCGTGGGCCGTGGACGCCATGTCGGACGCCCTCCAGGAACGCATCGAGGCCGAGCGGCGGGTCACCGCCGATATCGCGCATGAGCTGCGCACCCCGGTCACCGGTCTGCTGACCGCGGCCGAACTGCTGCCGCCCGGCCGCCCCTCCGAGCTGGTACGGGACCGGGCGCAGGCGCTGCGCACCCTCGTCGAGGACGTACTGGAGGTGGCCCGGCTCGACGGCCATGCGGAGCGCGCCGAGCTGCAGGACGTGGTGCTGGGGGAGTTCGTCACCCGCCGGGTGCGGGCGCTCGGCCCGGACATCGCCGTCGAGGTCGTACGGGACGCCGACGTCACCACCGATCCGCGCCGCCTGGAGCGGATTCTCGGCAATCTCATCGCCAATGCCTCCCGGCACGGCAGGCCGCCGATCGAGGTCACCGTCGAGGGCCGGGTGCTGCGGGTACGCGACCACGGTTCGGGTTTCCCCGAGGCGCTGCTGCGGGAGGGCCCGAGCCGCTTCCGTACGGGCAGCAGCGACCGGGCCGGGCGGGGCCACGGTCTGGGGCTGACGATCGCGGCCGGCCAGGCCCGTGTGCTGGGCGCCCGTCTGACCTTCCGTAACGCCGATGAGCTCACCGATGGTTCGACCGGCGCGGTCTCCGTTCTCTGGCTGCCGGAGAACGCGCCCACCAATACGGGCAGCTTTCCGGTCATTCATCTTCCGGATCGGTAGTAGGCCGTTGCGCTTGGGGGCGCTTCCCACGTTTTTGGCTTTCCCACCGTGAGGGTTTCTCGCCGTTGCGCCTGGCGGCGAGCCGGCCGGTGCGCTGTGCCTCGGCCGATGCTTGCGGGTGCCCCGCCGTTGCGCCTGCGGCGGGCCGGGCCGCTGCGCGGGGCTGTCGGGGTGCGGTGACGGGCCTCCGGGGCCGGTGTCCAGGACTGCTGCGCTTTACGTCCTGGACACCGGCCCCTCCGGCCCGTCCCCTCCCGTGGGTGGGTGGGAAAAGGCCGGTGGGGGTGCACGTGATCACTCATGTGCACCCCCACCGGCCGATGGCTCAGACGGTCTCCGCCACCGCTATTCGGTCCGCCGGAGCGTCGCCGTTCTGCGGGGTCTCGGCCGGTGTGGCCGGGCCGCCGCGTAGCGGGACCTCCTTGAGGAACCAGGCCGCGGCGAAGCCGGCGATGCTGATCACCGCGCCCCACAGGAAGACGTGGTGGGTGCCGGTGGCGACCGCGTGCATATACGCGTCCTTGATCATCGGCGGGAGCTGGGCCAGGCCCTTCGGGTCCATCTGGGCCCCGCCGCTGGTCATCTTCTCGCCGGCCTTGCCGATCCGTTCGACCATCGTGGCCTGCACCTGGTGGGTGAAGATCGCGCCGAGGATCGCGACGCCGAAGGAGCCGCCGATCGTACGGAAGAGGGTGGCCGAGGACGAGCCGACGCCCATGTTCTTCATCTCGACGCTGTTCTGCGCGATCAGCATCGTGGTCTGCATCAGAAAGCCCATACCGGCGCCGAGCACCGCCATGTAGGCGCCCGAGGTGAAGCGTGTGGTGTCGGTGTCCATCAGGGACAGCAGCGTCAGGCCGAGCGTGATCAGCCCGCCGCCGACCACGACGAAGATCTTGTACTTGCCGGTCCGGGTGGTGACCCGGCCCGCGAACAGCGACACCACCATCATGGCCAGCAGCATCGGCAGCAGCAGCAGACCGGAGTTGGTGGCCGAGGCGCCCTGCACGGTCTGCTGGAACAGCGGCAGGAAGGTCATCGACCCGAACATCACAAAGCCGACCAGGAAGCCGATGAGCGTGACGAGCGAGAAGTTGCCGTTGCGGAAGATGTGCAGCGGCAGCACCGGCTCGCTGACCTTGCGCTCCACGAGCACGAAGAGGGCGAGCGCGACCACGCCGAGGACGCCGAGGCCGATGATCTGGCTGGACAGCCAGTCGTACTCGGTGCCGCCCCAGGTGGTGATCAGCACCAGCGCGGTGATGCCGACGGTGAGCAGCGTGGCGCCGACGTAGTCGATCCGGGTCTGCGACCGCTTCTTCGGCAGATGCAGCACCGCGGTGACCATGATCAGCGCGATCGCGCCGAGCGGCAGGTTGATGTAGAAGCTCCAGCGCCAGCCCAGGTGGTCGGTGATGGTGCCGCCGACCAGCGGTCCGCCGATCATCGCGACGGCCATGACGCCGGCCATCATGCCCTGGTACTTGCCGCGCTCCCGCGGCGGAATCAGATCGCCGATGATCGCCATGACGCCGACCATCAGTCCGCCCGCGCCCAGGCCCTGGACGGCGCGGAAGCCGATCAGCTGCCCCATGTCCTGTGCCATGCCGGACAGCGCGGAGCCGATCAGGAAGATCACAATGGACGTCAGGAAGACGCCCTTGCGTCCGTACATGTCGCCGAGCTTGCCCCAGATCGGTGTCGAGGCGGCGGTCGCGAGCGTGTACGCGGTGACGACCCAGGACAGATGTTCCAGTCCGCCCAGTTCACCGACGATGGTCGGCATCGCGGTGCCGACGATCATGTTGTCCAGCATCGCGAGCAGCATCGCGATCATCAGCGCGAAGAGCACCATCCGAACACTGGCCGGCTGCTTCTCCTGGCCGGCGGCCGGTGCCGCGTCCGCTCTCCCCTTCTTCACCGAGGCCTGTCCGTCCCCCGTCGGGGTCGCATGCTGCGACTTCCCCATCACTCACTCCCACTTACTTGCCGCCCGGCTAGTTCAGTACAGTGAGGAAGGTAGGCGGCTAACTAGCCGGGCGTCAAGTAAGTTTCTCTGGTGCCCCACTGGGCAGCCCTCTGACCAGTACCGACGACGCAGGAGAGCACCATGAGCACACAGGCGCGCAGGGGAAACACCCGCCAGCGCATCCAGGACGTCGCTCTGGAGCTGTTCTCCGAGCAGGGCTATGACAAGACCTCCCTGCGGGAGATCGCCGAGAAGCTCGACGTCACCAAGGCGGCGCTGTACTACCACTTCAAGACCAAGGAAGACATCGTCATCAGCCTGTTCCAGGACCTGGGCCGGCCGATCGACGAGCTGATCGCCTGGGCCGAGGGGCAGCCGCGGACCCTGGAGACGAAGCAGGAGCTGATCCGCCGCTACAGCGAGTCGCTGCGCTCGGCCGAGCCCCTCTTCCGCTTCATGCAGGAGAACCAGGCAGCGGTGCGCGATCTGAGCATCGGCGAGAGCTTCAAGTCGCGGATGCTGACCCTCTTCGGCCTGCTCAGGGAGCCCGATTCGGAGCTGACGGATCAGGTGCGCTGCATCACCGCACTGTTCTCCATGCACGCGGGCATGTTCGCGATGCAGAACCTGGAGGGCGACCCCGAGGAGAAGCGCAAGGCCATCCTCGAGGTCGCCACAGAACTGGTCACGGCGGCAAACCCGCCGCACCGCCGGCCAGCCCGGCCGGACTCAGCTCAGACGGTGTCGCCGTGAGCCCGCAGGAATCCGGTCGGCTCGATGCCCGACCCGTAGTTGGGGCCGGTGCGGACCTCGAAGTGCAGGTGGGGGCCGGAGGAGTTACCGGTGCTGCCGGACAGGCCGACCTTCTCACCGGTGCCGACCTGCTGGCCGACGCTCACGTTGATCTGTGACAGGTGCGCGTACTGGGTGTACATGCCGTTGTCGTGCTTGATCACGATGGCGTTGCCGTACGCCGGGCCGTCGCCGCCACCGTTGGGACCGGCCTTGACGACGGTGCCGGAGTGCGCAGCCTTGACCGCGACACCGCTCGGCACGACGAAGTCCTGGCCACTGTGGCTGCTCGACCACATGTTGCCGGCCAGACCGAAGGTCGAGCCCAGGGTGTACTTGTCGACCGGGGTCACCCAGGCGTTGGCCTTCTTGGCCGCGTCCTTCTTCGCCTTGGCGGCGGCGGCCTTGGCGTCGGCGGCGGACTTGGCCTGCGCGTCGGCCTGTGCGGACACGGTCGAACCGACACCCGAGGTGAGGTTCTGCAGACCCGCGTCGGCGGCGGTGGCAATACCGGCACCGAGTGCGGCGGTAACGCCGACACCGGCGGCGACAACGGCGACGCGATTGCGCAGGGCGAGCTTCTTCGAATTGCGGAGAGCGGTGAACTTCGACATGCGGGTTTTCCTCCAATGAATTGATTGGTTTCCCGGCTGCGGACCGGGATCGCCATTCCTTGGTAACCCGCCTTCGCCGCCCCGCCAAGGGGCCTTTCTACTAACCCGGCCCGTACGAGAAGCCGGGTGATCGAGGCCCTTGCGTGCCCGCCGAACCTCTGCGCGAAACCCCCAAATACGGACATCTCGCATCGCCGTCCGGGCCCGCCACGCACCCCTTGAACAGGCCTTTCCTCCATATGCCGCACGGGCCTTACATCCCCCGCGCCGCTCATCCGCCGCCACCCCCGCCCATGACCCCGGAAACCCCCGCTTCTCCGCGGCCCACTTCCCCTAATTTCTTTAGTAGGGCCCAAATCGCCTGTGTGCCATGTCACCGATAACCAAGATCCAACCCCTTGTCGCGCCCTTTCAGACGCCCGATTCGGAGCCCCGGGCGCTTGTGACGCAGACAACTCACTCCTTTGTGACGTGGCTTACCCGGCCTTTGTGACCCCGATTACCCGGCATTTGTGACCCGGGTTACTCGCCCCTTGTGACCGGGGTTACCCAGACCCGCCAAATGTCCGAATTGGAAGGGAATGGGGGCTCGATATCCGTGACCGCCGCCACACCGTTCCGCGTCCCGCGCGCACCTGGCCGATCCCTGACCCACGCCCCGACGGCCGCCCTAGCCTGGCCCGACGGCAGCACCGGCCACGGGGGAGGGCGGACCGCACGATGGACCCGTCAGCAGTGGGTGTCCGACTCGCCTCCGGCGTGGTCGCACCGCTCGTCAGGAAGCTCTTCGTCAGGGAAGGGCCGGGCGCCGGCCTGGTGGCGAAGCCGGTACGGATCTCCGGGCTGGTCAGCTTCAAGGGCGAGCAGCGGACCCTGTCCGACAAGGACCTGCGCAAACTCGCGGCGGAGCTGGTGGACCGGGCCGTACGGACCGCCGGGCCCGGCGAGGGCCCCCTGGCCGCGGACGAGGAGCGGGCGGTGGCCGACGCCCTGGCCACCACGCTGCACGGCCTGGGCGACCTCGACATGGACGACGTCCAGGCCGTCCGCCTGGGCGCCACCGCCCTCGCCGCACGCCTGCAGGCGGCGCGCCCGCACGCCGTCCACGGCCTCTCCCGGGACGCCGAGCTGCTGCACGCCACCCTGCTCGGCACCGCCTGCCTGCACATCGTGCACTTCTTCACCCAGCGGTCGGCCTTCGTGGCCCGCACCCTGGTCCAGCAGAGCAGGAGCCTGGACAGCCTGATCACGCTCATCGACGAGTTCCTGGAGCGGCATCCGTCCCCGCGGGCCGCGGACGCCGCCTTCGAGCGCGGCTACCTCGCGTACATCGCCCGTAAGCACGGCCGGCTGACCATCTACGGCATCGATCTGGCCCACTCCCCGGACCGGTGGCGGCTGGACGCGGCGTACATGAGCCTGGAGGCGACGGCCCCGGCCGCCCGCGAGGTGACCGCCGTCAGCCCCTTCGCCGAGCAGGCCGGCCCCTGGGACGGGCCGCCGGCCCCCGTGCCCCTCCCCGCCGACCAGGCCCTGGCCGGCCGCGACCGCGTCCTGCTGCGCGGCGTCGCCGGCTCCGGCAAGAGCACCCTCGTCCAGTGGCTGGCCGTCTCCTGCACCAAGCCCCCCGGCGAGACGGCCCTCCCCCACCTCTACGGCCGAATCCCCTTCGTCCTCCCGCTGCGCACCCTCGCCCGCGACGGTGCGCCGCTGCCCACCCCCGACCGCTTCCTGACGTCCGTCGGCTGCCCGATAACCGGCTCACAGCCCGAGGGCTGGGCCGACCGCGTGCTGACCTCCGGGCGGGCGCTGCTGCTGATCGACGGCCTGGACGAGATCCCCGACCGCGAGCGCGAGCTGACCCGCCGCTGGCTGCGCGATCTGACCGACGCCTTCCCTGACAACCTGTGGCTGGTCACCTCCCGCCCCTCCGCCGTACGCGACGACTGGCTCACCGCCGACGGCTTCGGCGAGCTCACGCTCTCCGCCATGAGCCGCGCCGAGGTCGCCGCCTTCATCGGCCGCTGGCACGACGCGGCCCGCTGCGACGCCGAGGACCCCGAACGCCTCGACGCCTACGAGCAGTCCCTCCTGGCCGCCGTGCACACCAAACAGGACCTCGCCCGGCTCGCCACCAACCCGCTCATGTGCGGCCTGATCTGCGCACTGCACCGGGACCGCCGCGGCTATCTGCCCACCGGCCGCAAGGAGCTGTACGACGCGGCGCTCGGCATGCTGCTCTCCCGCCGCGACCGCGAACGCGATATGGCCGCCCCCACGGGTATCGAGCTGAGCGACGAGCCCCAGATCCAGCTCCTCCAGCGGCTCGCCTACTGGCTGATCCGCAACGGGCGCAGCGAACTCGACCGGGAGCGCGCCGAACGCATCCTCGGCGAGGCGCTGCCCGCCGTGCCCGCCGCGGCGGAGCAGGGCGACGCAACGGCCATTTTCCGCCATCTGCTGCTGCGCAGCGGACTGCTGCGGGAACCGGCCCCCGGCGCGGTCGACTTCGTCCACCGGACCTTCCAGGACTACCTCGGCGCCAAGGCGGCCGTGGAGGACGGCGACTTCGGACTGCTGGTGGCGCATGCGGAGGACTCCCAGTGGGAGGACGTGATCCGGATGGCGGTGGCCCATGCGAGGCCGCGGGAGCGGGCGGAGATCCTGCGGGGGTTGATGGAGCGGGGGGACGGTATCGAGGAACGCCCCACGTGGCTGCGGGTCCATCTCCTCGCCATGGCCTGTCTGGAGCATGCGACGGAGGTCGATCCGCGGGTGCGGGACGAGGTGAACGGGCGCGCGCGGGCGATTCTGCCGCCGCGCAGCCGTGAGGAGTCGCAGCTGCTCGCCAGGGTGGGACCACTGGTGCTGGAGCTGCTGCCCGGGCCGGAGGGGCTGGCGGACGATGAGGCGCAGGAGGTGGTGGCGACCGCCGCGCTCATCGGGTCGGATGCGGCGCTGGAGGTGATGAAGCGCTTCCGGGATCACCCGGCGATCGGTGCTCGCGCGCAACTCGCCTCGACATGGACGCAATTCGACACCGCCACGTATGCCCGGGAGATCCTCCAGCGCCTCGACACCAAGGTGACCGTCACCGCGACGTCTTACGCCGAACTGCACGCACTCCGGGCACTCGGCCGGCCACGCGTCTCGGTGCGCGGCCCCTTCACGGCTGCCGAACTTCTCGGCGCCTTGCCGCTCGGCCGGATCGAAAGTCTGAGCATCATGGAGAACCCGGAGATCTCCGACCTCGCCTTCCTCCGTGAGGTCCCCTCACTGGAGTGGCTGGCACTCTGGGACTGCCCGGCGGTCGAGAGCGTCGCCCCGCTCGCGGACCTTCGCCTCCGCAGCCTGAGCGTCTCCGGGCCACCCGAGAAGAACGTAGCGATTCCACACGGACTTCACCGCCTGTGCCACCTCCGCACCCTGCTGCTCCACTGCATGCACCCGCCGGAGGGCCTGGCGGCGCTGCCCTCGGATGCCCCGTTGCGCGAAGTGATTCTCAACTGGCCCGTCGGCGCCGAATTCACCGGCATCACGCGCTGGCCCCGTATCCGAGACATCCAACTGCTGCGCCTCACCCATGACTTCGGCGAGAACCAATGGAGTGCACTGGCGTCACTGAGCGAACTGGAGCATTTCTCGTTCGGTCTGGCGGAAGAAGGCGTCACCCTGCACCTGCCGGACGGTCTTCAGCTTCCGCAGGTGAAAACGCTCAGCGTCATCAACACGGCGCGCCTTCCCGTGTCCGCAATGAGCCGCATGCTGAGCTCAGCCCTCCCTGCTTTCCCCAGTGTCCGGAAACTCCAGCTCTACGGCCTCAACGACGGCTCCATCGACCTCTCCCCCACGTCGGTCCTGCCGGAACTTCAGGAGGTCTATCTCTCCTACCTCCGCCCGGAGCCCGACTACTCCCTCCCTCCCCACATCAAACTCACCCGTTACCCCCGCCCCCGCACATAGGCTTACGAGCAGCGCAGCCCCTCAACCCCCCATATTCAGCACCGCAGTTACGGGGAACCCATGGATCCCACGAACATCATTGCCCGCCTCACGCCCCATGCCGTCGCTCCGCTGATCCGCAGGCTCCTGGCACCCGACGGGCCGGTCGCCGAGCCGGTCGACCGGCCGGTGCGGATCTCCCGGCTGCTCTCCTTCACCGGCGAGAAGCCGACGCTGAGCGAAGGGGAGCTGTACGGGCTCGCCGCGGCCCTCGTCGAGACGGTGTCGGACAGCCGGCCGGATGCCGCGGACCAGGCCGTCGCCAGCGCCCTGGCCCGTACCCTGCACGCCCTCGCCGAGATCGAGATGGACGATCTCGATGCCGCCCGGCTCCTCCCGGCCGAGTTCGCCCGGCGCCTGTGCGAGACGGTGCCCGGCGCCACCCGGCAGCTGACGCACGACGGAGTCCGGCTGCACGGCCTGCTGCTGGACGTCGCCGCCCTGCACCTGCTGTACCTCTTCACCCAGCGGTCGGCCTTCGTCGCCCGGACGCTCGTGGAGCAGACCCGGACCCTCACCGAGCTGATCCACGGACCGAGCGCCGCCGCCTCCTCCGTCTTGCTGCCGCCCCGTACCGCCGACGACCCCGCCGCCAAGGAAGCCGCCGCCGACGAAGTCACCTTCCGTGTCCAGGACGCCGCCTCCCCGCCCCACTCCTCCGGACAGGCCACCGCCTCCAAGGACACCACCTCCCCCGACGCCGCGTTCGAAGCCCGCTACGCCCAGGACACCGCCGCCCTCCACAACCACCTGACGATCTTCGGGATCGATCTGACGCACTCCCCCGACAGCTGGCCGCTGGACGCCGCCTATCTGGGGCTGCAGTGCGAGCCCGTTCCCCAGGACGCCGAGGGCACACCGGACCCCGCCGGCCAGGACGAGCCGCCGCTCCCCGCGGAGCAGGCGCTGTCCGGCGGCGGCCAGGTGCTGGTCCGCGGTGTGGCGGGGTCGGGCAAGACGACCCTGCTGCAGTGGCTGGCCGTCGCCACCGCCCGTGATGAGCTGCCCGAGGCGCTGGCGGGGCTGCGCGGCCGGGTGCCGTTCCTGCTGCCCGTACGCCGTTTCGCCCGTGAGGGACTCCCCTCCCCGGGCACGTTCCTGAGCGCCGTCGGCCACCGGGACGCCGGGGAGGCGCCGGCCGGCTGGACGGAGCGGGTGCTCGATGCGGGGCGCGCGCTCTTGCTGATCGACGGGATCGACGAGGCCCCCGAGAGCGAGCGCGAGCAGGTGCGCCAAAAGCTCGGCGAGTGGACCGTGCGCTACCCGGGCAACGTCTGGATCGTCACCTCCCGGCCGTCCGCGGTCCCCGGCAGCTGGCTCGCCGGCGAAGGGTTCGGCGAGGTGTCGCTGGCGCCGATGAGCCGCGAGGACGTCGCCGCGTTCATCCAGCGCTGGCACCGTGCCGCGGCCCAGCGGTCCCCGGCCGATCTCGACCGGCTCGGCCATTACGAGCGGACCCTGCTCAATGCCGTACGGATCACCCGCGATCTGGGGCGGCTGGCGACCAATCCGCTGATGTGCGGGCTGCTGTGCGCCCTGCACCGCGACCGCCGGGGCTATCTGCCACAGGGCCGGAAGGAGCTCTACGACGCGGCGCTGTCGATGCTGCTGGAGCGCCGGGACCGGGAGCGGGCCATGGTCCCCACCGACGGGGTGGAGCTGACCCGGCAGCCCAAGATCCAGCTGCTGCAGAAGCTCGCTCACTGGATGCTGGTCAACGGCCGCTCGGAGATGGACCAGGCGACGGCGGTGGACACCCTCGGCCGGCATCTGCCCGCGATACCGGACGCGGCCCGCCAGGGCGGGCCCGAGGACGTCTTCCGGCATCTGCTCAACCGGACCGGGCTGCTGCGCGAGCCCACCCCCGGCACCGTCGACTTCGTCCACCGCACCTTCCAGGACTATCTCGCCGCCCGCGCGGCCGTGCAGCGGCACGATTTCGCGCTGCTCCTCGACCATGCGCACCACGACGCCTGGGAGGACGTCATCCGGATGGCCGTGGCGCTGGCCCGCCCCGATGAGTGCGCCGCGCTCCTGGACGGGCTGCTCGCCCCGCACCCCGGTGTACGCGCCGCCGAGGCCCGCCACCGCAAGCTCCTCGCGGCTGCCTGTCTGGAGCATGCCACCGAGCTGGACCCGGCGGTCCGGGCGCGGGTGCAGCGCTTCACCCGCTCCATGGTGCGGCCCAGCACCCCGTCCGCGGCCCGTGCCCTGGGCTGGATCGGGCCGATCGTGCTGGAAATGCTGCCCGACCCCACCGAGGTCTCCGACCACGAGGCCTATCTCCTCGCGATCACCGCCACCTCGATCTCCGACGACATGGCGATCGACTATCTGACGGGCCTGCGCCACCGGGCGCATCACGAGGTACGGGCGCAGCTCGCCGGGGCCTGGCGGCGCCATGACACCGCCCGCTACGCCCGCGAGATCATCGCCCACCTCGAACCGGCCGAGCTGTACCTTCCGGTCTCCGACCTGGAGGAGCTGCATGCGCTGCGCCGGCTGGGCGGCCGGCCGCATCTGCGGATCGCCGGGCCTTTCACACCGGACCAGCTCGTCGAGGGCATCGCTCCGGCCGAGGGTCTGACGCGGCTGTGGCTCGCCTACGACCTGGGCGTTTCCATGGAGTGGCTGTCCGCCTTTCCGAATCTGGACACTCTGCGGATCGGCCGCCGTATTCCGCCGGTGAGCGGTGTTCCCGAGGGCATTCGCCTCGTGCAGATGTAGCGTGCGGACGCCTGCCGCGCACCGCGTGAACGGCCGAAAACAGCCCATTGCCAAATACGCGCTGCATTTCCGTTCCGCTAAAGACGGCGGCACCTACAGAACTGCCCCGGAACCGTAAGAAACGATTCCGGGGCAGTGCCGTAGGCGGTTATGCGCGTGCTGCGCTGTGCCGCTCAGGCGTCCTTGCTGAGGTTCGGACCCGAACCGCCGGCCGTGGACTCGATCGGCGGGGCGTCGGGCAGGGCCGACTTCTCCTCACCGCGGAAGGTGAACTTGGCGGTCTCACCCTCGCCCTCGACATCGACGACCACGATGTGGCCCGGACGCAGCTCGGCGAAGAGGATCTTCTCCGAGAGGGCGTCCTCGATCTCGCGCTGGATCGTGCGGCGCAGCGGACGGGCGCCGAGCACCGGGTCGTACCCGCGCTTGGCCAGCAGCGACTTGGCCTCGCTGCTGAGCTCGATGCCCATGTCGCGGTCCTTGAGCCGCTCGTCCACCTTGGCGATCATGAGGTCGACGATCTGGATGATGTCTTCCTCGGTCAGCTGGTGGAAGACGACGGTGTCGTCGACACGGTTGAGGAACTCGGGGCGGAAGTGCTGCTTGAGCTCTTCGTTGACCTTGTTCTTCATCCGCTCGTAGCTGGACTTGGTGTCGCCCTGGGCCGCGAAGCCCAGGTTGAAGCCCTTGGAGATGTCCCGGGTGCCGAGGTTGGTCGTCATGATGATGACCGTGTTCTTGAAGTCCACGACCCGGCCCTGGGAGTCGGTCAGGCGACCGTCCTCCAGGATCTGCAGCAGCGAGTTGAAGATGTCCGGGTGGGCCTTCTCGACCTCGTCGAAGAGCACGACGGAGAACGGCTTGCGGCGCACCTTCTCGGTGAGCTGGCCGCCCTCTTCGTAGCCGACGTAGCCGGGAGGCGAACCGAACAGCCGCGAGACCGTGTGCTTCTCGCTGAACTCCGACATGTCGAGGGAGATCAGTGCGTCCTCGTCGCCGAAGAGGAACTCCGCCAGCGTCTTGGACAGCTCGGTCTTACCGACACCGGACGGGCCGGCGAAGATGAACGAGCCACCGGGACGCTTGGGGTCCTTCAGGCCGGCACGGGTACGGCGGATGGCCTGGGAGAGCGCCTTGATGGCGTCCTTCTGGCCGATGACGCGCTTGTGCAGCTCGTCTTCCATCCGCAGCAGCCGCGAGGACTCCTCCTCGGTGAGCTTGAAGACCGGGATGCCGGTGGCCGTCGCCAGAACCTCGGCGATCAGCTCCTCGTCCACCTCGGCGACGACGTCCATGTCGCCGGCCTTCCACTCCTTCTCCCGCTTCGCCTTCGCGGCCAGGAGCTGCTTCTCCTTGTCGCGCAGGCCCGCGGCCATCTCGAAGTCCTGCGAGTCGATCGCGGACTCCTTCTCCCGGCGCACATCGGCGATCTTCTCGTCGAATTCGCGCAGGTCCGGCGGCGCGGTCATCCGGCGGATCCGCATCCGGGAGCCGGCCTCGTCGATCAGGTCGATCGCCTTGTCCGGCAGGAAGCGGTCCGAGATGTAGCGGTCGGCCAGAGTGGCGGCGGCGACCAGGGCGGAGTCCGTGATGGAGACGCGGTGGTGCGCCTCGTAGCGGTCCCGCAGGCCCTTGAGGATCTCGATGGTGTGCGGCAGCGACGGCTCCGCGACCTGGATCGGCTGGAAGCGGCGCTCCAGGGCCGCGTCCTTCTCCAGGTGCTTGCGGTACTCGTCGAGCGTCGTGGCACCGATGGTCTGCAGCTCGCCTCGCGCCAGCATGGGCTTGAGGATGCTGGCGGCGTCGATCGCGCCCTCGGCGGCGCCCGCACCCACCAGGGTGTGGAGCTCGTCGATGAACAGGATGATGTCGCCGCGGGTGCGGATCTCCTTGAGCACCTTCTTCAGGCGCTCTTCGAAGTCACCGCGGTAGCGGGAGCCGGCGACCAGGGCACCGAGGTCCAGGGTGTAGAGGTGCTTGTCCTTGAGGGTCTCGGGCACCTCGCCCTTGACGATGGCCTGCGCCAGGCCCTCGACGACCGCCGTCTTGCCGACGCCGGGCTCGCCGATGAGGACCGGGTTGTTCTTGGTACGGCGGGACAGGACCTGCATGACCCGCTCGATTTCCTTCTCGCGCCCGATGACCGGGTCGAGCTTGGTCTCGCGAGCGGCCTGCGTCAGGTTGCGGCCGAACTGGTCCAGGACGAGGGAGGTCGAGGGCGTGCCCTCGGCGGGGCCGCCGGCGGTGGCGGCTTCCTTGCCCTGGTAGCCGGAGAGCAGCTGGATGACCTGCTGCCGCACCCGGTTGAGATCGGCGCCCAGCTTCACCAGGACCTGGGCGGCGACGCCCTCGCCCTCGCGGATCAGGCCGAGCAGGATGTGCTCCGTACCGATGTAGTTGTGGCCGAGCTGGAGGGCCTCGCGGAGCGACAGCTCCAGGACCTTCTTGGCACGGGGGGTGAAGGGAATGTGCCCGGACGGAGCCTGCTGGCCCTGCCCGATGATCTCCTCCACCTGCTGGCGGACCGCCTCGAGCGAAATCCCGAGGCTCTCCAGGGCCTTAGCGGCGACACCCTCACCCTCATGGATCAGGCCCAGGAGGATGTGCTCGGTGCCGATGTAGTTGTGGTTGAGCATCCGGGCTTCTTCCTGAGCCAGGACGACAACCCGCCGCGCGCGGTCGGTGAACCTCTCGAACATCGTTAATCGCTCCTCAGAGCGGTCAGGCAGTTAGGGGTCGGTCCCCTCCCTGTCCTTCCGCATGCTAGTCCCGCGGGGCGGGACAGCTCATTCCAACTGCCGACACCCGTCCGGATCACCCCCGCTCCGGCGGGGAAATTTACTGCCGAACAGCTGACATCTGCTCCAACTCGATGGTGCGAGACGATGTTCCCGCAGGCCAGGCATATACGCCCTCTGCCACTACGCCCGTGGCGAACGCACCCGGTGCCGACACGCCGTTCGCCGTCGGCCCTCAGGCGGGGCGGAACGCCTCGGGCGCCGGTCACACCGTCTCTTCCCACTGAGACTGTCTTACCCGCTGCCACTGACACTCCATGCGGCGCGGGCCGCTTCCATCCGCTACGGGCGAACATCCGCACGCCGTCGAATACACCTCCACGCCCCTCCCGCAGGTGCGGTGCGTATCCATACCTCTACTCAGCGTAACTTCCTGGGTTTGCGGGAGTTGCTCCGGGCATGGCCCGCGTGCTTCCGCGCCCCCGCAGCCCCCTCGCCGCCGTGCGCCGGTGGTACGAGGAGGAGCTGGGCTGGCCGGCCACCGGAACGGAGCCGGTGGAGCTTCTGACGGGGCTGCGTTTCGATGTCCTGGAGATGCCGGCCGGGGCGGGAAGTGCCGTACTGCGGCGATTGCCGCACACCGGCCCGGTGGCACTCCTTCGGGCCGGATGCGACGGGAATCACCCCGGTGATCGGCCGAAATTGCTCATGCTCATCGCGGCCGGCGGCGCCGAGGAACTCCCGGGAATCCTGGAATGGCTGGAGTGGGGCGCACTCGTCCCGGATCTCACGGCGCGTGGGACCGGAGACCGGATGCCCGCGCCGTCGTTCCCCACCGGCGCAGCACCGTCAAACGGATTCGGTTCCCGGGAGGCCGCGCGATGGGTGCGACCTCCCCGGCCCGGCTACGAGGCGGAGAATTCCCTGCCCACCACGGGGTTGGGAGCAGGAAACGGGGACGATGGGGACGCCCCCGACCTCGTACGACTCGTGAGCGCGGCGGCGACGGAGTGCCACCGTGCCCGGTTGATGCGTGCTGGTAATGCCCAATCGGACCGCGCGTGGGGCGATCAGCCGTTGGCCTTCTCAAATGCCTCACGAATGTCGGCGGGGACACGGCCACGGTCATTGACGTTGTAGCCGTTCTCCTTGGCCCAGGCACGGATCTTCGCAGTGTCCTGGCTGCCACCGGAAGCCGCACCACGCGCCTTGCCACGGCCCGAAGAAGCGCGGCCACCGGTACGGCGCCCCGCCTTCACGAAGTCGGCGAGCGAGTCGCGCAGCTTCTGGGCGTTGCTGTCGGAGAGGTCGATCTCGTAGGACTTGCCGTCGAGAGCGAACGTCACCGTCTCGTCCGCCTCGCCACCGTTGAGGTCATCGACAAGAAGAACCTGAACCTTCTGTGCCACCGGTTTCCCTTTCATCGAATGCGGATTACGACGGAAAGCAAACCGCTTTTCCGGGAAAAACACAAACCCTTGGGTAGGGTTCACTTGCCCACAGAGCGGGGAACGCATGCTTCCGTACCCATGAGATAGGGGAGCGATTCGGACATAGAACACTCATCACAGGTGCAGAAGCATCCGGCTGTTACCCAGGGTGTTGGGCTTCACTCGTTCGAGGCCCAGGAACTCCGCAACGCCCTCGTCATAGGAACGCAGCAGCTCACTGTAGACATCACCGTCTACCGGCGCTTCGCCGATCTCTACGAAGCCGTGCTTGGTGAAGAAGTCGACTTCGAAGGTGAGACAGAAAATGCGCCGCACTCCGAGCCAGCTCGCGGTGCGCAGCAGCTTCCCGAGGACTTGGTGGCCGACTCCGGACCCCTTCATCCGCGGATCCACGGCCAGGGTGCGCACCTCGGCCAGGTCTTCCCACATGACGTGGAGCGCTCCGCAGCCGACGACCTCGGCGTCTTCGTCGCGCTCGGCCACCCAGAACTCCTGGATGTCCTCGTAAAGCGTGACGGTGGCTTTGTCGAGCAGGATCCCGTCGCGTGAGTAGGCATCGATGAGGCGGCGTACGGCCGGTACATCGCTGGTCCTGGCACGGCGGACGGTGAGGCCTTTTGAATGCGGAGGCATGCCGGGACGCTATCGCCCCTTGCCGGTGGCACTCGCTCCGGGTTCATCCCCTTCGGCGGGCCCGGCTTCACCGGCCCCTTCCGGTGCCGCTTCTGCCGTGCGTTCTTCCGCCGGCGCGGTCTCTTCCGCCTCTTGTGCCTGTTGTTCCGGGTCTTCCGCGGGGTCGTCGATCTGGACCATCCGTACGGCATCACGCAGGGCATGTCGCTGTTCCGGCGACATCATGCCGAAGAAGGCGACAAGAGCGGCCGCGGGGTTGTCGCTGGCGGACCATGCCTCGTTCATCAGTGCGGCCGCGTAGGCGGCGCGAGTGGAGACCGCCTCATATCGATAGGCGCGGCCTTCTGCTTCGCGGCGCACCCAGCCCTTCTGGTGAAGGTTGTCCAATACGGTCATGACCGTGGTGTAGGCGATGGACCGTTCCTTCTGCAGATCTTCCAGGACTTCTCGAACGGTGACCGGGCGGTTCCACTCCCAGACCCGCGTCATGACCGCGTCTTCCAGATCACCCAAGCGTCTCGGCACACAAGAACAATAGTGGGAGATGTCGCGTATGCCCGTTGATCTCGTTGCGTTTGGGTCGGAAAAAGGATGTACGACCCGGAACGGTCAATCCCGGGTCGTACGGTGCGCGCGGGCCGCCGAAAGGGCGGCGGGCGGCTCAGGCGCCGTGCGCCGTGGGCCCCTGACCGGCGGATTCGGCACGCGCCAGGGCCGCGTCCACGGCGGCGTCCTCCTTGGCCTTGTTCGCCCCGCCCTGGCTCTTGATGATCGTCACGATCAGGGCGGTGAAGGCCACGGCCATCACTACGGGCGGGAGCAGCGCTGCGACGTAATCCATGGCGTATGGCCTCCTTTGGGGCGTGAGTGTCCAGAGTACGCAGCGCTCAGGCGGTGCGGCTCTCGGGGGGCGGGGCGGGCTTGCGGCGGGGCGGGAACACCTCGCCCGGTGTGGGGATCGGCCGGTCCCGCTGCGGGCCCTTGGGGCGCGGCGCCGGCGCGGGCTGCGGTTTGCGCTCCGGCTTCGGCTCCCGCTCGGGCTCCGGTTCCCGCCCGCCGCCACGGCCGGCTGAGCGGCCGCCTGGCAGCGCGCGCAGCCGGGTCCGTACGGATTGTTCGGCGAGCTGCTCGCAGTGGCGCAGCAGGGCGCTGCGGCGCTCGCACTCGGCCTTTGCGCCGGACCGCGGCAGTGAGCGCAGGGCGGCGAGATCGTCGGGGCCGGGGACATGGCCCGCTGCCAGCGCTTCCTTCAGCCGCGCGAGATAGCCGGTGGCCGAGCCGGGCAGGGTTTCGCGGTAGCGGGCGAGGTCGGCGAGGAGGAAGGCGCGCAGCCGGCCGCCTTCGCGGACCGCCTCGTCGACCGCCTCGGCCAGCCGGAGGTATTCCTGGATGTCCTGGGACCACTCGGAGCCGAGGGCGCCGAGCGGGGCGGGGTGGGACGTCGTCTGCAGGGCATGGGCGAGGGCGCGACGGAGCACACGCAACTCATCGGCGCTGAACGCCATGCCGCCGCGGGTTCCGTTTGGCATTGGCATGTGGCGACTTTACGACCATTTCCGACAAAAGCCGCTTAATTCGTGAACGGTGGCGCGGCAGCGAGCCGCACCACCGAGCGTCCGGTGCGGGAAAGGCTTCCGCGCACCGGGCGGTGTTCCGTCTAGGAGCGGGCGATATTCCGCTCGTAGACCAGCCGGAGACCGATGAGGGTGAGCCACGGCTCGTGCTCGTCGATTTCCGACGACTCACCGAGCACCATCGGCGCCAGTCCGCCGGTGGCGATCACGGTCACGTCGTCCGGGTCGTCGGCCAGCTCCCGCGCCATGCGCTGCACCACACCGTCGACCTGGCCCGCGAACCCGTAGAGGATGCCGGACTGCATGGCTTCCACGGTGTTCTTGCCGATGACGCTGCGCGGGCGGGCCAGTTCGATCTTGCGGAGCTGGGCGCCCTTGACGCCCAGCGCGTCCACGGAGATCTCGATGCCCGGTGCGATCACGCCGCCGACGTACTCGCCGCGCGCACTGACCGCGTCGAAGGTGGTGGCCGTACCGAAGTCGACGACCACCGCGGGGCCGCCGTAGAGCTCGACGGCCGCCAGGGCGTTGATGATCCGGTCGGCGCCGACCTCTTTGGGGTTGTCCATGAGGATCGGCACGCCTGTCTTGACGCCCGGCTCCACCAGGACGGCCGGCACATCGCCGTAGTAGCGGCGGGTGACCTCACGCAGCTCGTGCAGGACGGAGGGCACCGTGGAGCAGATGGAGATGCCCTCGATGCCGTCGCCCAGGTCGTCGCCGAGCAGCGGATGCATCCCCATCAGGCCCTGGAGGAGGACGGCGAGCTCGTCGGCGGTGCGCCGGGCGTCGGTGGAGATCCGCCAGTGCTCGACGATCTCCTCGCCGTCGAAGAGGCCGAGAACCGTGTGGGTGTTTCCCACGTCAATGGTCAGCAGCATGGCGGTCAGCGGTCCTCACGCACGTCGTCGGCCGCGCCCCGGCCGCCCTGCCCGTCGTCCTCGTGCAGGTCGAGGCCGATGTCGAGGATCGGGGAGGAGTGGGTGAGCGAGCCCACCGCGAGGTAGTCGACACCGGTCTCGGCGTAGGCGCGGGCGTTGTCGAGGGTCAGCCGGCCCGACGACTCCAGCATCGCGCGGCCGGCGACCAGGGCCACCGCCTCCCGGGTCTGCTCGGGGGTGAAGTTGTCCAGCAGGATCAGATCGGCGCCCTCGGCGAGGATCGGCGGGATCTGGTCGATCCGGTCGACCTCCACCTCGATCGGCACCCCGGGGAACTCGTTCCGTACGGCCGTGAACGCCGCGGCGACGCCGCCCGCCGCGACCACGTGGTTGTCCTTGATCAGCGCCGCGTCGCACAGCGACATCCGGTGATTGACGCCGCCACCGCAGCGCACCGCGAACTTCTCCAGGGCGCGCAGGCCCGGCGTCGTCTTGCGGGTGTCGCGGACCTTGGCCTTGGTGCCGTCGAGCACATCCGCCCAGGCCCGGGTCGCGGTCGCGATACCGGACAGCCGGCACAGCAGGTTCAGCGCGCTGCGCTCGGCGGTGAGCAGGTCACGGGTGCGGGTGGTGACGCTCAGCAGCGGGGTGCCGGCCTCGACCCGGTCGCCGTCCTCGACGTGCCGCTCGACCGCGAACTCGTCGGTGCAGACGATGGACAGCACCGCCTCGGCGATCCGCAGACCGGCGACCGTACCGGCCTCGCGGGCGGTGAAGTCGCCGGTGGCGACCGCGTCCTCGGGGACGGTCGCCACGGTCGTGACGTCCACGCCCTGGTCGAGGTCCTCGTCGACGGCGAGATGCGCGATGTCCTCGACCTGGACGGGGTCGAGTCCGGCGGCCACCAAAAGCGCGGCCAGGTCGGGGTCGAGGCCGCAGGTCAGCGGGTCGATCTCGTACGCGCTCTCGTCGCCGCCGCAGCCGCAGGCGTCGCCGCAGCCACCGCTGGGGCCGTCGCTGCCGGCGGGCCCGCCGATCTGGAGGAGGGGGAGGTCGTCGGGGGTGCTGCTCACGGGGTGGGCTCCGTATTCGGGGAGGTGGGGTGTGCGGTGCGGTCTGTCTTGGCAGGCGGTGGGATCGGTGGCTACGGGGTGACCGTCGGCGGGAACTCGGCGGTCGCCGTCGTACGGATGGTCAGCGCGCGGTCCGCTTCCAGGGTGATGCGGAAGTGGCGGCGCCAGGAGGCATCGTCCCGGTCCGGGTGGTCCTCGCGCCAATGGCAGCCGCGGGTCTCCTCCCGGCGCCGCGCCGCGGCGACCAGCACCCGGGCGACGCACAGGAGGTTGGTGGCCTCCCAGGCTTCCACGCCGGGCTCGGGGGCCTTGCGCTCGGCGGCGCTCCCGGTGGCGGTCGCACCGGCCGGTTCGTCACGGCCCGCCGGACCGGCCGCCGCGGTCGCCTCACGGTGGAGGCGGTCCAGTTCGGCGGCCGCCCGGGCGAGGCTCTCCGCGCTGCGCAGCACCCCGGCGCCGGCAGTCATGATCCGCTGCACGGCCGTACGGGTCTCCGGGGCGATCAGCGGAAGGGTGGTGCGGGGCGTGGAGGGGGCGGGGGGCGCGGTGTGCTCCGCCGCGTCGTGCGCCGGAGTGCCGGGTGTGTCGCCGGCCGCGGCCTCCGGGGCGGGCGGCGCGGCGATGTCCGCGGCGATCCGCTCCGCGAAAACCAGGCCCTCCAGAAGGGAGTTGGAGGCGAGCCGGTTGGCACCGTGGACGCCGGTGCAGGCGACCTCGCCGCAGGCGTACAGGCCGGGGACCGTGGTGCGCCCGCGCAGATCGGTGCGTACGCCGCCGGAGGCGTAGTGCGCGGCCGGGGCGACCGGTATCGGCTCGCTGACCGGGTCGATGCCATGGTTGCGGCAGGCGGCGAGGATGGTGGGGAAACGGGTCTCCCACATCTGGGCGCCGAAGTGACGGCCGTCCAAATACATGTGCTCGACGCCCTGTTCGTGCGCCTGGAGCATGATCGCCTTGGCGACGATGTCCCGCGGCGCCAGTTCGGCGAGTTCGTGCCGGCCGACCATGAAGCGGGTGCCGTCGGCGTCGACGAGGTGGGCGCCCTCACCCCGTACGGCCTCGGAGATCAGCGGCTGCTGGCCTTCCGCTTCCGCCCCCAAATACAGGACGGTGGGGTGGAATTGGACGAATTCCAGGTCGGAGATCTCGGCGCCGGCGCGCAGCGCCAGGGCCACCCCGTCACCGGTGGAGACCTCCGGGTTGGTGGTCGCGGAGAAGACCTGCCCCATACCGCCGGTGGCGAGCACCACCGCCGGGGCGTGGACGGCCCCGACGCCGTCGTGCTGACCCTCGCCCATGACGTGCAGGGTGACACCGGCCGTACGGCCCTCGGCGTCCGTGAGCAGATCGAGGACCAGGGCGTTCTCGATGGTGCGCAGCCCGGCGGCGCGGACCGCCTCGACGAGCGCACGGGAGATCTCGGCCCCGGTGGCGTCGCCGCCGGCGTGCGCGATACGACGGCGGTGGTGGCCGCCCTCGCGGGTGAGCGCTATCTCGTCGCTGCCGGATGCGGTGTCGAAGCGGGCGCCGGCGCCGATCAGGCGGTGGACGGCGTCCGGGCCTTCGGTGACCAGGGTGCGAACGGCGGTCTCGTCGCAGAGTCCGGCGCCCGCCACGAGGGTGTCGGCCAGATGCTGCTCCGGGGTGTCGCCGTCGCCGAGTGCGGCCGCGATCCCGCCCTGTGCCCAGCGCGTGGAGCCGTCGTCCAGACGGGCCTTGGTGACGACGACGGTCCGGCGGCCGGCCGCGGCGCAGCGCAGCGCGGCGGTCAGCCCGGCCACCCCGGAGCCCACCACGACGACATCCGCTTCGATGGACCAGCCGGGGGCGGGGGCGGTCAGACGTATGCCGGTGCCTGCTGCGGGGCCGGGTCCGGTACCTGTTCCGGTGACGGTCATCGGGTCACTCCGAGGGGGCCTTGGGGGGTGGTGGGGGGTGTGGCGGCGGGGCCGTCCGAAGGGGCGGCGCCGGTGAGAGTGCCGCCCTGGTGGGCGGCCGTCGGTCCGGCTCTCCCGGCTCCGAAGACGAGACGGATGTTGTCGATCAGCCGGGTGGTACCGACCTTGGCGGCGACCGCGAGGATGGCCTCGCCCTCATAGGCGTCCGGGATCTCGGTGAAGTCGGACGGGTCGACCAGCGCCAGGTAGTCGAGGGTGAGCGGCGGGTCGAGGCGGGCGGCGTCATCGAGCACCGCACGGGCCGCGGCGCGCGCCACGGACGGGCCGTGCCCGAGCCCCGCGGCGGCGTAGGCGACGGCGTGGGCGTCGGCGGCGGCCCGGTCCTCGCCGAGGGCGGCCAGCGCCGCGGCACGGTCCTGTGCCGGGTGGCCCGTGGAGGCGGCGCGGGCGCGCAGCGCCTCCTCGGCGGCGAGCCGGTCGCGGGCCGCGAACAGCGCCGCCGACAGCGCGAGCGCGGTGCGCCGCTCCGGGGCGGAGAGGTAGCGGTTGCGGCTGGAGAGGGCGAGGCCGTCCTCCTCGCGCACCGTGGGGACCCCGACGATCTCGACGGGGAAGTTGAGGTCGGCGGCCATCCGTGTGATGACCGCGAGCTGCTGAGCGTCCTTCTGCCCGTAGAAGGCGATGTCCGGCGCGGTCAGATGCAGCAGCTTGGCGACGACGGTCAGCACCCCGTCGAAGTGCCCGGGGCGGCTGGCGCCTTCCAGGAGGGTGCCCATGGGGCCCGCGGTGATCCGGATCTGCGGTTCCCCGCCCGGGTAGACCTCGTCGACGGACGGGGCGAAGACGACGTCCGCTCCCGCGGCGGCCGCCAGCTCCCTGTCCGCGTCCAGGGTGCGCGGATAGCGGTCGAGGTCCTCGCCCGCCCCGAACTGCAGCGGGTTGACGAAGACCGTGACGACGACCTGGCCCTGCGGGCCGACCCGGCGACGGGCGGCGCGGACCAAGGTGGCGTGGCCCTCGTGCAGCGCGCCCATGGTCATGACGACGGCGCGGGCCCCGGTGCCGCGGGGCAGATCGCGGAGCGCGGCGGCGGTGTGGAGCAGGTGCACGGGGCGGGAGGGGCGGCCGGGCTGGGTGGGGCGGCTCTCGTCCATGGGCTGGTCCGGCTCCTGGTTCACGGGCACGTCCGGTGCCGCAGTGGCGTCCGGGTGGGGGCCCGGTTCGGGGGGCGGGCTCAGGGGCGAGGAGGTCATCGGTCGTCTCCCTCGGGGCCGTGGCCGGGGGCGTCGGGATCCGGGCCGGAGGCGTCGGGGCTGCCCGGGGCGGGGCCGGGGCCGTCATCGGAGTCGGCGAGCACATCGAGCAGGTCCTCGGCCAGTTCCGGCTTCAGCAGACCGTGGTCCAGCGCCCGGTCCGCGGTCGTACGGGCCATGGCGACGTACCCGGCGACGCTCTGCGGCGCGTGCCGGCGCAGCTCGGCGATATGGGCGGCGACGGTGCCGGCGTCGCCCCGTGCGACCGGGCCGGTCAGCGCCGCGTCACCGGAGCGGAGGGCGTTGTCCAGGGCGGCGCCGAGCAGCGGGCCCAGCATCCGGTCCGGGGCCTGCACCCCCGCGTCATGCAACAGCTCCATCGACTGGGCGACGAGCGTGACCAGGTGATTCGCGCCGATGGCGAGCGCCGCGTGGTAGAGCGGGCGGGCGGATTCGGCGATCCACTCGGGCTCCCCGCCCATCTCGATGACCAGCGCCTCGGCGGCCATCCGCAGCTCGTCGGGCGAGGTCACGCCGAACGAGCAGCCGGCCAGCCGCTGGACGTCCACGGAGGTACCGGTGAACGTCATGGCCGGGTGCAGGGCGAGCGGCAGGGCGCCGGCGCGGGTGGCCGGGTCCAGGACCGCCGTTCCGTACCGCCCCGAGGTGTGCACCAGCAGTTGGCCGGGCCGTACGGCGCCGGTCTCGGCGAGGCCGCTCACCAGGTCGCCCAAGGCGTCGTCGGGGACGGTCAACAGGACCAGGTCGGCGCGGGCGAGGACCTCGGCCGGGGTGACCAGCGGAACGTCGGGCAGCAGCTCGGCGGCGCGGCGTACGGAGGCGTCGGACACGCCCGACACGGCAACCGGGCGGTGCCCTGCGAGCTGCAGCGCAGCGGCGAGAGCGGGCCCGACACGGCCCGCGCCGACGACCCCGACGGTCAGCCGGGCGGGGCGGTCCTGGGCCTCAAGGGGTGGGATTGCGTTCACGCGGCAATGGCCTTCCGTTCCAGTCCGCGGGGGGTACCGGACGATTCCTCGCCATGCTACGCGAGTGTTTCCGGTGACTTTCAGAGCTGTGCGGAAGGTGAGACCGGGGTCTCGCCCGCGAGTTATCCACAGGGGTCGCGGCGCCGCGCGGGGCTGGGCGAGGATCGATGCAACGGCACGCGAAGGCGCGGGCCAGGGCAGCACGGGGGGTGTGAGGCGGATGAGGGAAACAGACGGACGCGGCATGGACGGGGGCTCGTGGGGAGCTTCGCGGGGCGCGTCGGCGGATGTGTCGGACGGCGCTTCGGGCGGTGCGTCCGCGGATGTGTCGGACGGCGCTTCGGGCGGGGTGGAGGTCGCTCGTGTCGAGCGGGAGCGGATGCGCGCGGCGTACCGCGGCGCACGGCGTGTGCTGCCGGAGGGCGTCCGGAAGGAGACGGTCCGCGAGCGGCTGGACCGCCTGGCGGCCGACGCCCCGGCCGCCTACGACTTGGACAGCTGGACGGACGTCTACGGCAACGACGACGGCATCATCGGCGAGCTGGAGCGCCGGACCGCCGGCGCCCTGGGCACCGAGGCCGCCGCCTTTTTCCCGACCGGCACGATGGCCCAGCAGGTGGCGCTGCGCTGCTGGGCGGGGCGTACGGGCAATGCGACGGTCGCCGGCCATCCGCTGTCGCACATGGAGGTACATGAGCGCGATGCCTGGGCGGTGGTCAGCGGGCTGCGCATGGTGCATCCGACGAGCGCCCCACGGCCTCCGACCGCCGCGGAGATATACGACCTGCCGGAGCCTTTCGGCGCCCTCGCCCTCGAACTCCCGCTGCGGGACGCCGGATTCGTGCTGCCGGCGTGGGACGAGCTGACCGCGACGGTGGAGGCGGCGCGGGACCGTGAGGCGGTCGTGCACTTCGACGGCGCGCGCCTGTGGGAGTGCGGCCCGCACTTCGGCCGCACCCTCCCGGAGATCGCGGCCCTCGCGGACAGCGTCTACGTCTCCTACTACAAGTCTCTGGGCGGCATATCGGGCGCCGCGCTCGCGGGCACCGAGGAGTTCGTCGAGGAGGCGCGGGCCTGGCGGCACCGGTACGGCGGCCAGTTGTTCCAGCAGTGGCCGGCCGCGCTGGCCGCTCTGGCCGGGCTGGACCGTGAGCTGCCACGGCTGCCGGAGTACGTGGCCCGTGCGGAGGCCGTGGCCCGTGCGCTGGACGAGGGCCTGGCCGAGGCCGGTGTGCCGTGGTTCCGGGTGCACCCCGCGGTACCGCACACCCACCAGTTCCAGGTGTGGCTGCCGCACCCGGCCGAGCTGCTGAACGAGGCCGTGGTGCGCCAGGCGGAGGAAACCGGGACGGCGCTGTTCGGGAACTGGTACGAGCCGGGCCCGGCCGGCCCGCCCGGGGTGGCGCTGACAGAGATCACGGTCGGCACGTCCGCCCTGGGCTGGACGGATGACGCCATCCGGTCGGCGGCCCGGGAGTTCGCGGACTTCGTGGACGGCGTGCGGCGCGTGGGGTGATACGGGGTGGGGCGGGGGGCGGAGGGGGCGGGGGCGGAGGGGGCGGGCCCCCTCCGTACACCAGGCAGTCACATCGCCCCGTCAACCGGCTCCGCCGCCCTCCGCCGGAGTAGCCCCGCGGCCGCTGAGTGGACGGCGCGGCGGAGACGGGCCGGGAGGCGGTCGGCGGGGGCCGTGACCACGGCGCGGAAGCGGTACCACTGCTGGATCTCGCGGGCGGTGCGGACGGTGTGGGGGCCCGGGGCGGGCGGTGCGGCTTCGCCTCGCTGGGCGGCGCGGTAGGTGTCGAGGAGGTGCTGCTGACCGGCGTTCATGTCCCTCACTGTGCGACGGTCCGGCCGTTCGTGGCGCGTCGTTTGACGGGAGCCGTCAAACGACGTCCGTGCAGGTGGGAGCCTCGCGCATGATGGGCGCATGGCCAACGTCATCGACATCACCGGGCTGCCGCCGGAGCGCGTCGTTTTCTCCCCGTCCCCCTTGGCGGAGCTGGGCGCCGCGCTGCATGCGCTGTCCGAGCCGGGGCACCACCCCGGGCTGCACGGCTGGGTCACCGCCACCAACGCGGCGCTGAAGACCGACCTCGCCGACCGGCTGTGTGAGGCGGATTTCCTGTGGCGGTCCTCCCGTTCGGACATCCTGCTGCCGGCCCGCCCCGGGGCGACGCTGGCCGAGGAGCTGGACGAGCTGGACAGGATCGACGACGAACGGTTCGTGGCCGCCGCGTTCGAGATCACCTGCTCCGCGCGCTACACCCGCCCCACCCCCTCGCCCCTGGTCGACGCGGACGAGCGGGCGCGGGTACGGGAGATGGCCGCCGCGCGCGGCCCGCGGCAGGCGGCCTTCACCGACCGGATGCTCACCGACCCCGACGGCCTGCGGGTGTGGCTGCGGCGTCTGTTCGAGGACTGTGAGGAGGCGTTCTTCGGGGACATCTGGCGGCGGGTGGGCATCCAGCTGGCGGCCGATGCCCGGCACAAGACCGAGTTGCTGCGCCGCAAGGGCCTGGCCGAGACGCTGTCCGCGACGTCGAAGGCGTTGTCCTTGGAGGACGCGCAGGACGGCAGCGGCGGTACCCGCATCCTGGTCGACAAGCTGGCCCGGGGACGTACGACGGCCTTCGCGAGCCCGGGGGATCCGGGCGTCACCTTCCTGCCGACGTCGTTCGGCTGGCCGCATCTGCTGTTCAGCCACGCCCCCGGCTGGCGCCCGGTGCTCCAGTACCCGGTCGCCGGCCCGGAGTTGCCGGCTCCGGCCGCGCTGGAACTCGTCCAGCAGCGGCTGGAGGCGCTGGGCCACCCGATGCGGATGCAGCTGTGCCGGACGCTGTCGCGGGGACCGCACACGACGGGGGAGCTGGCGATCGCGTTCGGCATCACTTCGCCGGAGGTGTCCCGGCACATCGCGACGCTGAAGAAGGCCGGGCTGATCCAGACGCGGCGCCGGGGGCGCTATGTGCTGCACCAGCTGGACCTCCAGGTGGTGGCCCGGCTGGGCAGCGACTTCCTTGAGGGCGTACTGCGCTGAGGCCGACCACCCGGCGGCGCCGGTCCGGGCGGCTGACCGCGGCGGAGCGGCGCTCGACCGGTGCGGGGGCCTAGGCCCCCGCTCCCCCGGCCCGCACCAGCCCCGTTTCGTACGCCAGCACCACCGCCTGGACGCGGTCCCGGAGGCTCAGCTTGGTCAGGATGCGGCCCACATGGGTTTTGACCGTGGCCTCGGAGAGCACCAGCCGCGCCGCGATCTCACCGTTCGACAGGCCCTGGGCGACCAGCAGCAGCACCTCCCGCTCGCGGTCCGTCAGCCGCTCCAGCTCGGGCCGGGACGGTTCGCCGGAGGTGGCGGGCAGCATCGGCGTGAAGCGGTCGAGGAGCCGGCGGGTGGTGGACGGTGCGACGACCGCGTCGCCGCTCTCCACCGCCCGGATCGCGGCGAGCAGTTCACTCGGCGGCACGTCCTTGAGCATGAAGCCGCTGGCCCCGGCCTTCAGCGCGGAGAAGGCGTACTCGTCCAGGTCGAAGGTGGTCAGGATGAGCACCTTCGGGGCGCCCTCCTTCTGCCCGCCCTCGCAGATCCGCCGGGTGGCCTCCACACCGTCCAGATGCGGCATCCGTACGTCCATGAGGATCACATCGACCTGGGTGCCGCGCAGCACTTCCAGGGCCTCCACACCGTTGCCCGCCTCCGCGACGACCTCCATGTCGGGCTGTGCGGCCAGCACCATCCGGAAACCGGTGCGCAGCAGCACCTGGTCGTCGACGAGCATCACACGGATGGTCATGGCAAGGGGTCCCTTCGAGCAGGAGTGGGGCTGAGCGTACGGGGTGAGGTGCGGGTGGGTCGGTAGTCCTCCCCGGTAGGACGCCGTCCGGTCCTGGCCGGTTGGCGCCCTCACCGGGCCGGTTTGAGCGGGAGTACGGCGCTGACCCGGAAGCCGCCGCCCGGCCGCGGCCCCGCGGTCAGGGTGCCGCCGACCATGCCGACCCGCTCGCGCATCCCGATGAGGCCGTGGCCGAGGCCGTCCGCCCCGCCGTCCTCGTAGAGCTCGCGCTGTGCGCCCCGTCCGTCGTCCTCGACGAGCAGATCGAGATCGTCGTCCCGGTAGGAGAGCCGGACGGTCGCACCGACGTCGGGGCCGCCGTGTTTGCGGGTGTTGGTGAGCGCTTCCTGGACGATGCGGTACACGGTCAGGGCGACGCTGCTGGGCAGTTCGCGGGGTTCGCCCTCCGTCCGGAAGTCGACCGGCAGTCCCGCGCTGCGTACCTGGTCCATGAGGTCGGTGAGCTGCTCGACGCCCGGCTGGGGGACATATTCGCCGCCCTCGGGCTGTTCGCCGGTGCGGAGTACGCCCAGCAGGCGGCGCATTTCGGCCAGCGCCTGGCGCCCCGTGCCGGAGATCGTCTCCAGGGCCTGCCGGGTCTGTTCGGGCGCGGCGTCGAGCACATAGGCGGCGCCGTCGGCCTGGACGACCATGACCGAGACGTTGTGGGCGACGACGTCGTGCAGTTCGCGGGCAATACGGGCGCGCTCGGCCGCGACCGCGATCCGGGACTGCGCCTCGCGCTCCTTCTCCAGCCGGGCGGCCCGCTCCTCCAGCTGCGCCCAGTAGGCGCGGCGGGTGCGCATGGAGTCGCCGAGCACCCAGGCGAGCACGAAGGGCACGGTGAGCAGCACGGTGATGAACAGGCTTTCCCCCACCGGCTGGCCGCCCTCCTCGTCCCTGAAGCGCCAGAAGGAGAGGGCGGGGCCGAAGACGGCGCCGGCGAGCGCACAGCGGGAGGCCCAGCGGGGCACGGTGGGCCCGGACGCGACGGTGTAGGTGATCGCGAACATCGCGGCGTCGCCGGGGTTGGTCTCGATGCGGAAGACCAGCTGGCCGACGCCGATGGCGGCCGTCAGCAGCAGCATCTTCACGGGGGCCTTGCGGCGCAGCGCGACGACGAGGCACAGGCCGATCGTGAAGATCGCGGCGATGAGCTGCTGGTACCCATCGGTGCGGCTGCCGACCCACAGGCTGGTGATCCCGAACAGGGGGAGGGCCCAGAAGGTGTCCACCCCTGTCGGGTGCCTGCGGAGGAAGTCGTAGAGGCGCTGCACGTAACCCAGCGTAGGCATCGTGAATACGTGTACGAGTCAACCGAGCGAGCGATCCTGTGCGCCGGGCCTACTCCCCAAGGTGGAGAATCCCTGCGCCAAATGTGGCGGACCGCTGGAGGGGCGGCACCTCGTGCCGCCGGCCGGTCCGGCGCCCGCCCGTACCGTGGGGCAGATGATGAACGAGTGGTGCGGGTGGCGCGAGGCCACCGAGCGGGCGCTGTACGGCCCGGATGACGGCTTCTACACCCGGCCCGGCGGCCCCGGCCCGGCCGGTCACTTCCGCACCTCCGTGCATGTCTCCCCGCTCTACGCGGGCGCCGTCGCCACCCTCCTGTGCCGTGTGGACGCCGCTCTCGGCCATCGGGACGAGCTGGCGCTGGTCGATGTGGGCGCGGGGCGCGGCGAACTGCTCACCGGCGTGCTGGCCGCGCTGCCCGCGGAGGTGTCCGCGCGGGTGCACCCGTACGCGGTCGAGCGCGCCGCGCGCCCCCAGGGGCTCGATCAGCGGATCGACTGGCGGAGCGAGCTGCCCGCGCCGGGCTCGGTCACCGGGCTGCTGTTCGCGAACGAGTGGCTCGACAATGTGCCGGTCGAGGTCGTCGAGACGGATGACGACGGGGTGCCGCGCCGGGTGCTGGTCCGCGCCGACGGCACGGAGCGGCTGGGCACGCCGGTGGACGGCGCGGACGCGGAGTGGCTCCGCCGCTGGTGGGCGCCGCCCCTGGCCCCCGACGCCACCGGAGGCGGCTCCCCCGGGCTGCGCGCCGAAATCGGCCGCCCCCGGGACGAGGCCTGGGCACGGGCCGTCGGGACACTGCGGGCCGGTCTGGCCGTCGCCGCCGACTATGCGCACGAACGGGGCGACCGTCCGCTGTTCGGCACCCTCACCGGCTTCCGCGACGGTCGCGAGGTGCGCCCCGTCCCCGACGGCAGCTGCGACATCACGGCGCATGTGGCGCTGGACGCCTGCGCCGGGCCGTCGGCCGAGCGGCTGACCCAGCGCGCGGCGCTGCACGCCCTGGGGGTGGACGGCCGGCGCCCGCCGCTCACCCTGGCCGCCACCGACCCGTCCGGGTACGTACGGGCCCTCAGCGCGGCCGGGTCGGCGGCGGAGCTGACCGATCCGGCGGGCCTCGGCGGCTTCGGCTGGCTGCTGGAGCCGGTGGGCGGGGCGTGTGCGGGGCTGCTGGGGGCCGGGGGCGCCTGAGGGCCAGGGCGGGCGCCGGGAGGGCGTGCTGCAAGACTGTTCCCATGACGGAGACGACGGTCGGCATCGGCGGCGCGGCGGAGAGCACCGACATGGTGCTGAACATCGGCCCGCAGCATCCCTCGACGCATGGCGTGCTGCGGCTGCGCCTCGTCCTGGACGGCGAGCGCATTCAGCACGCCGAGCCGGTGATCGGCTATATGCACCGCGGCGCCGAGAAGCTCTTCGAGGCGCGCGACTACCGCCAGATCATCATGCTCGCCAACCGGCACGACTGGCTGTCGGCGTTCTCCAACGAGCTGGGCGTGGTCATGGCCGTCGAGCGGATGCTGGGCATGGAGGTGCCCGAGCGCGCCGTCTGGCTGCGGACCCTGCTGGCCGAGCTGAACCGCGTGCTGAACCATCTGATGTTCCTCGGCTCGTACCCTCTGGAGCTGGGCGGCATCACCCCCGTCTTCCACGCCTTCCGGGAGCGGGAGGAGCTCCAGACCGTCATGGAAGAGATCTCCGGCGGCCGGATGCACTACATGTTCAACCGCGTCGGCGGCCTCAAGGAGGACCTGCCGGCGGGCTGGCTCGGCCGGGCGCGGCAGGCCGTGGCCGATGTGCGGTCCCGGATGGACGTCTACGACAACCTGGTCCTGGGCAACGAGATCTTCCGTGGCCGGACCCGCGGGGTCGGTGTGCTCGCGCCGGAGACGGTGCATGCGTACGGGGTGTCCGGGCCGATCGCCCGCGCCTCCGGTGTGGACTTCGACCTGCGGCGCGACGAGCCGTATCTGGCATACGGGGAGCTGCAGTCCACGCTCCGGGTCGTCACCCGGGAGGAGGGCGACTGCCTGGCCCGCTTCGAGTGCCTGCTCGGGCAGAGCCACAATGCGCTCGATCTGGCCGACGCGTGTCTGGACCGGATCGCGGAGCTGCCGCCTGGGCCGGTCAACCAGCGGCTCCCCAAGGTCCTGAAGGCGCCCGAGGGCGCGACGTACGCCTGGACCGAGAACCCCCTCGGCATCAACGGCTACTACCTCGTCTCCAAGGGCGAGAAGACCCCCTACCGCCTCAAGCTGCGGTCGGCGTCGTTCAACAACATTCAGGCGCTGGTGGAGCTGCTGCCGGGGACGCTGGTCGCCGACATGGTCGCCATTCTCGGCTCGCTGTTCTTCGTCGTCGGCGACATCGACAAGTAGGCGGCGGTCCGGGCGGGCGGCGGTCCTGCCGCGACAGGTATCCACACCCTGTGGACAACGAGGGGCCGTCGGGCACGGATGGCCGTCGGGCACGGCCGGCCGCCGGCCCGGGGCGCGGTGCCGCTGCCCGGAACGCGGTCCGGCCCCGGAGCCGGGGAACGCTCCGGGGCCGGACCGCTGTCCGATCGGGTCAGGAGATGGCGGTGCGCAGGGCGCCGAGGTCGAGCTGTTCGGTCTCGTCGTGCGCGGTCAGGTCGATGACCTCGCCGCTGCCGGTGGTCGTTTCCCCCTCGGTCTGCACGGCCTGGTCCGCGGCCTGCTCCGCGGACGGCTGCGTACGGGCCGACTGTTCGGCGAGGGCCTCGTCCCCGACGACGTCCGCCAGATCCTCCTCCAGCGGCCCGGTCAGCTGCCGGGGGCCGGCGGCGGTCGCATTGCCGAAGAAGTCGAAACCGCCCATCGCACGGGACGCGGCGGGGCGGGACGGGGCGAGGGCAGCGGCGGTGGCCGGCACCGGGCGGAGCGCGGGTCCGGCGGCGGTGGCCGTACGGGCGTGGTCGGTCCCGCCCGTGCGCTGTGCGGCTGCCGCCGGGGCCTTCCCCCGGCCCTTCTCACCGTCCTGGCCGCCCTGGGCATCGCGGCCGGCGGACGGTCCGGAACGGGCGGCCCCGGCACCGTCCTTCGGCGAGCGCCCGGACTTCTGGGCGGCGCGCTGCCGGGCGGCGTTGCGTGCCAGCCGGCGCAGCGCCTGGTCGGCCTGCGCGAAGGTGGCGGCGGGGCGGTCCGCGGTGGTGGGCTCGCGCCGGGCCGGGACGGTGGCTTCCTCCGTGCGTGGCGCTTCCCCCTGGGCCGGGCCCTCGCCCTTGTCCGAGCGGAGCCGGGAGCTGGGGGGAGGAGCCGAGAGCTTGAGGGACGGCTGGAGCGCCGGGGAGAGTCCGGCGACGGCCGGCAGCGCCTTGGCCGGGGCGGCGGCCTCGATGGCGAGGAGGCGGCGGCCCTCCAGGGCGCTGGCCCGCTCGGTCTCGGCGGTGGCGTAACGGCGGAGCAGCTCGGCGTGTTCGCTGCGCAGCCGGGCCAATTCGGCGCGCTTGGCGCGCAGTTTGGTCTCCAGGCCGGCCCGGAGCTCGCGGGATTCCTCGACGTCCGTTTCGAGCTCCGCTATCCGCTCCTCGGTGCGCCACTCGTCGCGCACCCGGGCGCGGTTGAGTTCGGCGACCTGCCGGCCGGCCTTGCGGTCCCAGACCCGCAGAAGGACGGCGCCGGTGAGCGCGGCGGCCGCCGCGCCCGCGGCGAGCACCCGTTGCACCAGGTCGTCGCCGACAAACCACGCGCCCGCGGCGCAGGCGATTGACGCACCGGCGACCGTCGAGGGAGGAAGCAGCCGGTGGAGGGGTGGTGAATGACGGTGGCGTCCTCGTGGCATGGCCAGAAACTTACCGTGCGTGCGGGATCTATGGGGCCCCGCACGCCGATCCGTTTCCCGCTGGTTACTTCTTGACCAGTCCCTTGGACTCCAAATAGGCCTGCGCGACATCCGCGGGCTTGAGCCGCTCGGCATCGACCTTGCGGTTCAAGGTGATCAGGTCTTCCGTCGTCAGCGCACGGGTGAGCTTCCCGAGAGCGGCCGCTATCTCCTTGCCACCGGCGCTCTTGGCATTCACCACCGGCAGCACATTGTCGGCGTTCTGCAGCTTCTTGTCGTCCTTCAGAAGCACCAGACCGAAGTTGTCGAGCGTGGCGTCCGTGGTGGTGGTGAGCACCAGTTGGTCGGTGCCGTCCTTGACCGCCTGCTTGGCCTGCGGGGTCCCGACGCCCTTGGGGTCCAGCGCCGTGATGTCGATGCCGTACGTCTTCTCCAGGCCCGGCTTGCAGAACACCCGGGTCTCGCACTCCTCACCCGAGGCGAGTTTGATCTTCTGCTTCGATGCGCCGAGGTCGGAGAGGGTCTTCAGCTTGTTCTCGGCGGCGAATTCCTTGCTCACCGCGAACGCGTTCTGGTCCGTCGCCCGGCCCGCCGGCAGTACCTTCAGCCCGCGCGGGGAGGCGAGCATCTCCAGGGCCGTCACCGTCTTGTCGATGTCACTGGAGGCGACGGGCTTCGCCTTGCTGCCGTTCTTCTTCGCGTTGAGGAATTCGGCGAGGGTGGAGGCGTATTCCGGAACGACATCGATCTGGCCCTTCTCCAGGGCCGGTTCATACAGCTCGCGATTGGCCAGGGTCTGTACCCGCGTGCGGTAACCGGCATCGGCCAGGATCCCGGAATAGATCTCGGCGAGCACCTTCGACTCGGTGAAACCGGCCGAGCCGATGACGAGCTCGCCCTTCCCACCGCCCTTGCCGCCGCCCTTCTCCTCCAGGCTCTTGCCCCCGCAGGCGGCCAGACCGGCCGCCAGGGTGATCACTGTGGCCGCGGCCACCGCGGTGCGCGCCACACGCGACCTGCTGCTCATGGATGCCACCATTCAGTCCGTTCGGATCGGGTCCGGCCCAGTCGTGCCGGATCAGGGTCGGGTCGTCGCCTACGGGACGGGTGCCGAGGCCGGAGCGGCACGGGTCCCGCCAGGCCCCGTGCCCTTGGCCGGATACGGGGCCCTGCGCGCGGCACGCCGTCGGCCCCGCATCGGGTCGAGGAGCCGCTCCGCCAGGACGAGGACGCCCTCCACGGTCAGGGCGAGCACGGCCACCAGCAGTGCGCCCGCGACGACTTGAGCGGTGTCGTAGTTGCCGAAGCCGGCGGTGATGATCCGGCCCAGGCCTCCGCCGCCGGCCAGCGCGGCCAGCGTCGCGGTCGCCACCACCTGCACCGTGGCCGACCGCAGACCGGTCATGATCAGCGGATAGGCGAGCGGTATCTCGACCCGCAGCAGGAGCTGCGGCCCCGACATGCCCATCCCGCGTGCCGCCTCGACCACATCGCGGTCCGCCTCCCGCATGCCCAGATAGGCGTTGGTCAGCAGCGGCGGCACCGCGAACAGCACCAGCGCGATGATCGTCGGCCAGTCGCCCCGGGTGCCCAGCGGACCGATCGTCAGCAGCACCAGGACCGCGAACGTCGGTACCGCGCGCCCCACGTTGGAGAGATTGACGGCCAGCGCTCCGCCCTTGCCGAGGTGTCCCAGCCAGAGCGCCACCGGCAGGGCTATCAGGCAGGAGAGGGCCAGGCACAGCCCGCTGAGCCAGAGATGCTCGGCCAGCCGGTGCCACACCCCCTTCTCCCCGGCCCAGTGGGCGGCCGTCGTCAGCCACTGCCATGCGCCCGCGATCGCCCCCATCGCTCAGCCCCCCGCCTTCGCCACACGGGCGCCGCGCCGCGCACGGGCCGTCGCCCGCCCCTGCGCCCTCGTCCAGGGCGTCAGCCGCCGCTGCAGCCCCATCAGCAGCAGATCGGCGAGCAGCGCCAGCAGCACACACAGCACCGAGGCCGTCAGCACCTCCGCCTTGAAGAAGCCCGCCATACCGCTGGCTATCAGATTGCCCAGTCCCCCGTAGCCGACGACGGAGCCGATGGTCGTCATCGCCACCGTCGAGACCGTGGCGATCCGCAGCCCGGCCACCAACGCGGGCAGCGCGAGCGGGACTTCCACCTCGCACAGCAGCCGCGCCGGGCCGTACCCCATCCCCCGGGCGGCCTCCCGCACCTCGGCGGGCACGGCCTGCAGACCGGCGAGGATGTTGCGCACCAGGATCGTCAGCGAATACAGCACCAGACCCGTCACGACCACGGCCGCCGAGACCCCGAACACCGGGGTCAGCAGGGCGAACATCGCCAGCGAGGGGATCGTGTAGAGGACCGTCGTCAGCCCCAGGACCGGTCCGGCGGCGCCCCGCCACCGCCGGGCCACCAGCGCCAGCGGAAAGGCGATCAGCAGGCCGATCGCCACGGACACGGCCGTGATGCCGAGATGCTGGACCGTCGCGTCCACCAATTCCTGGCTGCGGGTGCGCAGATACTCACCGCAGATCCAGTCGTTCGTCTCCAGACAGCTCGGCCCGGCAGCACTGCCCGGCATGGCCCGTCACCTCCCCCGCCCCGGTCGCTCACCGATCCGGTGACTGTCTGCGACCCTAAGCCCGACCACTGACAATCGGCCCGCTCCCGCAGCTCACCGGCCACTTCGCCATCCACCCGCAACACCGCGTTCACGACCGCCCGGCCACAATGGGCCGCACACCACTGGGGGGAAGCATGATCCGCTTCGAGCACGTCACCAAGAGCTACCCCGACGGCACCACGGCCGTGGACGACCTCACCTTCGAGGTCAACGAGGGCGAACTCGTCACGCTCGTCGGGCCGTCAGGCTGCGGCAAGACCACGACGATGAAGATGGTCAACCGGCTCATCGAGCCCACCGGCGGCCGCATCCTCCTCGACGGCGAGGACATATCCACCCTCGACCCCGTTCAGCTGCGGCGCCGTATCGGCTATGTCATCCAACAGGTCGGCCTGTTCCCCCACAAGACCGTCCTGGACAACACCGCCACCGTCCCGCACCTCCTCGGCCGGCCCCGCAGGGAAGCCAGAGCACGCGCCGCCGAACTCCTCGACCTGGTCGGCCTGGACCCGTCCACCTACGGCGACCGCTACCCCGAGCAGCTCTCCGGCGGCCAGCGCCAGCGGGTCGGGGTGGCCCGTGCGCTCGCCGCCGACCCGCCCGTCCTGCTGATGGACGAGCCGTTCGGCGCGGTCGACCCGGTCGTCCGCGAGCACCTCCAGAACGAGTTCCTGCGGCTGCAGTCCACACTGCGCAAGACGGTCCTCTTCGTCACCCACGACATCGAGGAGGCCGTGCGGCTCGGCGACCGGATCGCCGTCTACGGGGCGGGGCGCATCGAGCAGTTCGACACCCCCGCGACGGTGCTGGGCGCCCCCGCGACCCCGTACACCGCCGAGTTCGTCGGCGCCGACCGGGGCCTGAAACGGCTCTCCGTCACGCCCGTCGAACCCGGCGACCTGGAACGGCCCCCGGTCGTCCGCCTCGACGACCCCGCGGACCGCGCCGCCGGCCGGCTCTCCGCCGACGGTGCCTCCTGGGCGGTCGTCCTGGACGCCGACGGCGCACTGCACGGCTGGGTCCCGGCCGCGGCGCTCACGGCCGCCCCCGCGGCGCCGGCGGACGGCGCCGGGCCGGGCCTGAAGAAGCGCGCCCCGCAGGGCGCCACCGTCCGCGATCACGCCCGGCGGATGGATGCCCGGCTGCCGCTCGGCGCCCCGCTCAGGCAGGCGCTGAGCACGATGCTGCAGCACGATGCGGGCTGGGTGGCGGTCCAGGACGGCGACCGTTTCCTGGGGGTCCTCACCCCCGCGCGGCTGCACACCGCGCTGCGCCGTGCCACCACCGCGGACGCCGCGAACGTCCCGCGCGGCGAGGTGTCGCTCGATACGGTCCCGGGCCCCGGCGTCCCGGCCCCGGACCCGGCCGGCTGACCGGGGCGGCGGCCCGCCGCGGCCCCCGGCCCGCCAGGACACCGCGGTCCGCCACGGCGCACGGCGTCACCGCCCGCGCCGCGGGCCCGGACCGCGGGCCCGGACCGGCGTCACACCGCCGCGTCCACCCCGCCGTTGCCGTCATCGTCCGGCAGCTTGCACACCCGCTCCAGGAAGATCGCCGCGGCGACCACCGCCGCTCCGGCGAACACGGACAGCCCGGCGTAGATCGCCTGGTCCCGGCGCGCCGTGACCTCCAGCCCGGCGGTCAGCAGAAAGACGCCGACACCGCCGTACAGCCCGGCGACCAGCGACGCGACCAGCGCGCTGGCCTGCCCGAAGACCACCGCACGGGCGGCCACCAGCGGATCGACGCCCTTGGCGCCCGGCCGGCGCTCGCGCTGTGCGCGCAGCCGCGACCGGAGCGAGAACGCGGTGGCGGCGAGCACCGCGGCGATCAGCGCCAGCACGATCGGGGCGGCCACCGGAACGCTGGGCAGGGTGCCGAACGAGTCCCACAGCCGGGCGCCGCCCCAGGCCAGCACCCCGGCCGCCAGGAACAGCCCGACCAGCACCTTGATGTGTAGCTGCTTCACCGAGCGATCGCCCCTCGCGCCGTCATGCCCTTCCCTGCCGTCACAACCATCCTTGTCGTCATGGCCGCCGTGTCCGTTCCGTACGGATGCATCCCGCAGGGAGCCGGCCCGCAACCCTAACGACTACTCCGGCAGCCGCAGTTCCAGGTCCGCCCGCGGTTCCACACCGTCGCGGCCGACCGCGGACAGGAGCTCGGCCACCGCGCCCCGCCCGGGGACCACGGCCTCCGGGTCGATGTCGTGCCACGGCACCAGCACGAACGCCCGCTCGTGGGCGCGCGGGTGCGGCAGCGTCAGCCGCGGGTCGTCGGAGATCACGTCCTGATACGCCAGGATGTCGACGTCGATCGTACGGGGGCCCCAGCGATCGTCACGGACCCGCTCGAAGGCCTCCTCGATCGCCTGCCCGCGCTCCAGGAGGGAGTCCGGCGGCAGCGTCGTCTTGATCAGCACCACGGCGTTGAAGTACGTCGGCTGGGAGCCGGGGTCCACGCCCCACGGCACGGTCTCGTAGACCGGGGAGACCGCCTTGACCCGCAGACCGGGCGTGTCCTCCAGCGCGTCGACGGCGCCCTGGAGTGTCTCCAGGCGGTTGCCGAGATTGCTGCCGAGGGAGATCACGGCGCGTTTGGGGTTGGAGAGCGTCACATCGGCGGCGTCCACCTGCTCCACTACGGAGGCGGGCACCGGCTGCACGGTCGGGTCACCCAGGCCGGGGCGGTGCGCGGCGGCGCCGTGCGGGGTGGCGGTCGGGTGGCGGGTGGGCTTCATACTCGGCTCCGAGTGATGGTGATGGTCACGTCGTCAAAGGGGACGGTGATCGGTGCGTCCGGCTTGTGCACCACCACCTCCACCTCCTGCACGCCCTCGTGCTTGAGGCACTGGTCGGCGATGCGCTCGGCCAGGGTCTCGATGAGGTCGACGGGCTCGCCCTCCACGACGGCCACCACCTCCTCGGCCACGACGCCGTAGTGCACGGTCTTCGCGAGATCGTCGCTGGCGGCCGCCGGGCGGGTGTCCAGACCGAGCGCCAGGTCGACGATGAAGGTCTGGCCTTCCTCGCGCTCCCGGGGGAACACCCCGTGGTGGCCCCGGGCCTTCAGCCCACGCAGCGCGACACGATCCACGCGAATCACTCCCACTGGTCCACGGCACCTCTGGCGCCACTGTTCGTCGGATCCGGGCAGCCGCCGGAGCGATCCGGCAACACTGCCCCGCCGTCGAATCTACCTTCGAGTACCGACAGTCCTCGCCCACGGGGGCTATGGACAAGACCCCGTCCTGCTGCTAAGCGCTGCCCCGCGGGACAGCAGCCAGCAGGCCGGGAGATCGTCCGCGCGGCCCTCTTACCCCCCTGCCCACGCCCCACCCCTACCCGTGCCGCACTTGGCTCGAACGGGTGCGCCCTCACCCAAATGGCTGACGCCGACCACTGACGGTGGCGCAGCCCCTTGCTCCCGATGCAAGGGCGCGTGGCCATGGCAAGGCTCACACCCCGCCCGCGCCCGGATCCGCCCCCGGTCCGGCGCCGCCTCCCGGAAAGCGCTCAGAGGGCCTCCTCGCCGCCCTCGCCGGCTCCCCCGTTCCCCTCGTCCTCATCCTCGTCCTCGCGGTCCGCCAGCACCGGCGAGCCGTGGTGCGACCACACCCGCCAGCCGTCCTCCGTACGCCGGAAGACATTGGTCGCCACGACCAGCTGGCCGATCAGCGGCCCCACCGAACCGTCGTCCTCGGCGGGCCCGCCGCTGAGGATGTTCTCGGTGCAGGTCACCAGCGCGGTGTCACCGATGACGTCGATCTCCACGTCCGTGAGGAAGAACTGGATGTACTCGGTGTTCGCCATGATCAGGGCGTACGAGCGCAGCACCTCGCCGCGCCCCCGCAACACCGGCCACCCCGGGTGGACCACGCTCACCTGGCCGTCCAGCCACAGTCCGGACAGCGCCTCGTGATCACCGCGCTCGATGGTCTCGTACAGGGTGGTGTTCGCCTGCTCGACCAGCTCGATGTCCGTCCGTGGGCCCAAGCCGCTCACACCGTTCCCGTCGTCTTCGCCGTCGTCCCGCTCGCCTCACTGCCGGCGGCCGTCACCGCCGTGCCACCACTGCCGGCCGCTGCCGCGCACTCCACGGCACGGGCCACCCGTACCGCATCCGCGCTCGCCCTGACCTCGTGCACCCGCACCGCCCAGGCCCCCTCTCGCGCCACGATCGCCGACACCGCCGCCGTCGCGGCATCCCGCTCCCGGGCCGGCGGTGGGGCGGCTCCCTCGCCACCCGCCAGCACCCTGCCCAGGAACCGTTTCCTCGATGCGGCCACCAGCAGCGGCCGGCCCAGCGCCCGCAGCCGCGACAGCTGGGCGACCAGGGCGAGATCGTGCCCGGCTTCCTTGGCGAAGCCCAGGCCGGGGTCGATGACGATCCGGTCCGGGTCGATCCCGCCGGACACCGCGCGCTCCATGCTCCGCCCGAGCTCATCGACGACCTCGGCGACCACGTCCCCGTAGACGGCACGGTTGTTCATGTCGATGGACTGGCCGCGCCAGTGCATCACAACGAACGGCACGTGGTGCGCGGCCACCGCCGGCACCATCGCCGGGTCGGCGGCGCCCCCGCTGACGTCGTTGACCAGCCGCGCACCGGCCGCCACGGCCTGCTCGGCGACCGAGGCGCGCATGGTGTCCACGGAGACCGTGACACCGGCGGCGGCCAGCTCCCGGACGACCGGAACGACCCGGCGCAGCTCCTCGGCCTCGTCCACCCGTGCCGCGCCCGGCCGGGTCGATTCGCCGCCCACGTCCACCATGTCGGCGCCCTGCGCCACCAGGTCGAGACCGTGTTTGACGGCGAGTTCGGTATCGAACCAGTCGCCGCCGTCGGAGAACGAATCGGGCGTCACATTGACGACGCCCATCACCGCGCAGCGTTCCCAGTCCGGCAGTCCGGCCACCCGGCCACGCAAGGTACTCATGGCACCAGCGTAGGCCGTGTGCCGACCGGCCGGATTGCGGCCACCGCTTGCGGGGACGTCAGGGGCGCCGGCCCGCCGGACGCCCTACGGGACGGTCTGCCCGCCCGGCCGTCCGGTCCCCCGTCAGGCGGCCCGCTCGACGGTGCCCGGCGAGGTGACCGGCCGCGGCACATGCGCGCACGGCCGGGGCTCCACGGCCTTCCTGCGCCGCAGCACGCGCGGCAGGCCCAGCTCCAGATAGCCCTCGGCCTGCAGCGCCGCCAGGCCGATCCGGGGGATGTCGCGGCTGTTGCGGAAGACCACGAAGCGGGGCTCCCAGCGCGGCCGGAACTTGTCGTTGAACTTGTACAGCGACTCGATCTGATACCAGCGGGACAGGAAGATCAGCATCCCGCGCCAGATGCGGATGACCGGCCCCGCGCCGAGCTTCTCGCCGCGCTCCAGGGAGGAGCGGAAGACCGCGAAGTTCAGCGACACCTGCTTGATCCCGAGGTCCGGGGCGGCCTGCAGCGCGGCGACGATCAGCAGCTCGTTCATGCCGGGGTCGGCGCTGCGGTCGCGCCGCATCAGCTCCAGGGAGATTCCGCTGTCGCCCCACGGCACGAAGTGCTGCATCGCCTTGAGGTCGCCGTACGGGCCCGGCTCCTCGCCCTCGGCCGCCGGCTGATGCGCGGTGGCGATCACCGCGTCGCCGTCGGCCACCGCGTCGATCCGGCCCAGTGCCATGGAGAAGCCGCGCTCGGTGTCGGTGTCCCGCCAGGCGTCCGCGGCCTTCTGGATCCGCTCCAGCTCGGCCGGCGCCAGATCGCGCACCCGCCGCACCCGGGTCTCGTAACCGTTGCGCTCGATGCGCTTGACCATCTGCCGTACGTTGCGCATCGCGCGGCCGGTGAGGGTGAAGTCGGCGACGTCCACGATCGCCTCGTCGCCGAGCTCCAGCGCGTCCATGCCGGTCTCCCGGGTCCACACCTGGCCGCCGGTCTCGCTGCAGCCGGTGACCGCCGGGGTCCAGGAGTGCGCCTTCGCCTCCGCCATGAAGCGCTCGATGGCGCCCGGCCAGGCCTCCACATCGCCGATCGGGTCACCGCTGGCGAGCATCACACCGGAGATCACCCGGTAGCAGACCGCGGCCTTGCCGGTCGGGGAGAAGACCACGCCCTTGTCGCGGCGCAGCGCGAAGTAGCCGAGCGAGTCCCGGGCGCCGTGCCGTTCGAGCAGCGCCCGCAGCTGCTGCTCGTCGTCGTCGGTCAGCCGGGCCGCCGGGTGCTCGGGGCGGAAGGCGAGGTACGCGGTGGTGGCGACGGTCAGCAGGCCGAGCGCGCCGAGCGAGTAGCCGACGGTGTAGTCGACGTGGTGGGTGTAGCCGATCGGGCCCTCGAAGCCGAACAGGCCCCACAGGACGTGCTGGGCGCGCTCCCAGACGGAGGGCGAGCCGACCGTCTTGTGGGGGTGGGAGCTGACGATGACCATGCCGATGGCGAAGCTGACCCCGCCGAGGACGACGAGGTTGGCCACGGCCTTCCAGCGGCTGCGCGGGTCGGGCAGCGCCGCGAACTCGCGCCGGTGCCACACCAGAAACACCAGGAGCGCCAGCGAGAGCACCGCTCCGAAGACGGAGTGGCGGTACACGAGCTGGGCGGCGACCCCCACCGGAAGCAGCGCCACGGCCGCTCCCCAGGCCCGCCGCTTACGCCGCTTGAGCCCGTGGGCCAGAAGGAGCAGCAGGATGCCGACGACGATGGAGGCGGCGGCCGCCAAGGGGCTCACCGCGCCCGGCAGCACCTCCGCCAGGGCGTGCATCCGGCTGTGCCGGAACCGCGGGAACACCCCTGCCGCCAGGTTCAGCAGGCCGACGACCGCGCCGGCCGTACCGACGCACGCGGGCACCGCTTCGGGCCGCGGGCCGCGGAGCCAGCGTGGTGTTCGCCACGCAACCGTCTCCGAGTTTTCGCCATCTAGCCTGTCAGACATCACTTTCCCGTCGCCCCGGTCGAGAGAACGTGCGAGCCTTGTCGCAGCATCTGGACTTTTTGCGCCCTGTATGACGGCGTTTCAGGGCTCGGGGTTCCACTAGCGGTACGGATGGCCCGGCCGCCCGGAAGAAAGCACCACATGGGTCTCACCAGCAAGAAAGTGCTGCTTCTTGCCGTCCTCGTCGCGGTGGCACTGTTCGTCCTCACCATTTGGCTCTGGCCGCGCCTGTCCAGGAAGAACTGGCGCGCCGTTCTCGGTCGTATCGGGCTCCTGGTGGCGACGCAGCTCTCCCTCTTCGCCACGATCGGTCTGTACGCCAACAATTCCTTCGGTTTCTACGCGTCCTGGGCCGACCTCTTCGGTCAGGAGCAGGAGCCGGGCGTGGTCACCGAATACCAGACCGGTCCGGACGGCACCAAGCTGCGGATGCTGGGCACCCAGCGGGTCAGCGTCCAGAACGGCGCCCGGCCGGCGGCCGGCGGCCGCATCGACAAGGTGCTGGTCCGCGGCGAACACTCGCGGATCGCCAGCCCCGCATATGTCTATCTGCCGCCGCAGTACTTCCAGAAGAAATTCGCCCACCAGAAATTCCCGGCGGCCCTGGTGCTCACCGGTTACCCCGGCACCGCCGAGGCGCTCTACAAGAAGCTGCATTTCCCGCAGACCCAGCACAAGCTGCTCAAGCAGAACAAGATGCGTCCGACCGTCCTGGTCATGATGCGCCCGACCGTCGCACCGCCGCGCGACACCGAGTGCATGGACATACCGAACGGCCCGCAGACCGAGACCTTCTTCACCAAGGACCTGCGCGCGGATATCTCCGAGCACTACCGAATAGGCCGCGAGGCGAAGAGCTGGGGTGTCATCGGTGACTCCACCGGCGGCTACTGCGCGCTGAAGATGACCATGCGGCACCCCGAGGCGTACTCCAGCGCCGTCGCCCTCTCCGGCGCCTACAAGGCCCCGCGCGACGCCACCACCGGCGACCTCTTCGGCGGCAACCAGCAGCTGGAGCGCGAGAACAACCTGCTGTGGCGTCAGCGGAACCTGCCCGCGCCCCCGGTGAACCTGCTGGTCACCAGCAGCAAGCAGGGTGAGGGGAATTACCAGCAGACGCTGCGGTTCATCGAGCAGACGAAGTCGCCGAGCCGGGTCTCGTCGATCATCCTCGACAGCGGCGGCCACAACTTCAACACCTGGCGCCGGGAGATCCCCGCCGCCCTGGAGTGGCTGGGCAACCACCTCAAGGCCTGACGGGCCGGCGCCCGCACGCCCCGGACACGGCAATGGCCGGGTCCCTCCTGCGAGGGGCCCGGCCGTCCGGTTACGTGTGCGGAGCCGGCCGTCCGAGGGCACTCGACGGGCCGGCCGTACGGGCCTCGGGGGCCCGGTGCCTCAGCGGGCCAGTATCAGGCTCATCGCCTCGGCGCGGGTGGCGGCGTCCCGCAGCTGGCCGCGCACGGCCGAGGTCGTCGTCTTGGCGCCCGGCTTGCGCACTCCGCGCATGGTCATGCACATGTGCTCGCACTCGATGACGACGATCACGCCGCGCGGCTCCAGGATCTCCATCAGCGAGTCCGCGATCTGCGTGGTCAGCCGCTCCTGGACCTGTGGGCGCCGGGCGTACACATCGACCAGCCGGGCCAGCTTGGACAGGCCGGTGATCTTGCCGTCGGTGGACGGGATGTAGCCGACATGGGCCACACCCACGAACGGCACCAGGTGATGCTCGCAGCTGGAGACCAGCTCGATGTCCTTGACCAGCACCATCTCGTCATGGCCCAGGTCGAAGGTGGTCGTCAGCACGTCCTCCGGCTTCTGCCACAGGCCGGCGAAGATCTCCTTGTACGCCCGTGCCACCCGTGCCGGCGTCTCCAGCAGCCCCTCACGGTCCGGGTCCTCGCCCACCGCGATGAGCAGCTCGCGTACGGCGTTCTCGGCGCGCTTCTCGTCGAATGTGCCGATCTTGCCGCCGACGTCCAGCGTCACAGGGTCCGTCATGTGGTGCCTCGTTCCTTCTGCGCCCGCTCGAATCGCGGTGGAATCGCGGAATGCCGCGCCCCCCAGGCTAAACCTGGGGGGCGCGGCATTTATTCCGGGGCCCCGGGAGGACCGCCGGGATCAGCTCTCGGGGCGCCGCTCCTCGGGTGCTTCCACCTTCTCCGTGGAAACGGTGGCGGTCGTGGTCACCGAGCCGTTGGCCGGGGCCAGCTCCTTCGGCGACAGCACCGGCGGGCGGCTGGAGGGCGTACGGCGCGACGAGCCGGTCCACGCCGGGCGGGCCGGGCGCTTGACCACGTGCTTGAAGAGCTCGGCGATCTCCTCCTTGTTGAGGGTCTCCTTCTCCAGCAGCGTCAGCACCAGGTTGTCGAGCACATCGCGGTTCTCGACCAGGATCTCCCACGCCTCGTTGTGCGCGGTCTCGATGAGCCTCTTGACTTCCTCATCGACCAGCGCGGCGACCTCTTCCGAGTAGTCGCGCTGGTGACCCATCTCACGGCCCAGGAAGGGCTCGGAGTTGTCGGTGCCGAACTTGATCGCACCGAGCCGCTCGGTCATGCCGTACTGCGTGACCATCGCGCGGGCCGTGGCGGTGGCCTTCTCGATGTCGTTCGCGGCGCCCGTGGTCGGGTCGTGGAAGACCAGCTCCTCCGCCGCGCGGCCGCCCAGCATGTACGCCAGCTGGTCGAGCATCTCGTTGCGGGTGGTGGAGTACTTGTCCTCGTCGGGCAGGACCATGGTGTAGCCCAGGGCCCGGCCGCGGGACAGGATCGTGATCTTGTGCACCGGGTCGGAGTTCGGTGAGGCCGCCGCGACCAGGGCGTGTCCGCCCTCGTGGTACGCGGTGATCTTCTTCTCCTTCTCGGACATGATCCGGGTCCGCTTCTGCGGGCCGGCCACGACGCGGTCGATCGCCTCGTCCAGGAAGTGGTTGTTGATCAGCTTCTCGTCGCTCCGGGCCGTCAGCAGCGCGGCCTCGTTGAGGACGTTGGACAGATCGGCACCGGTGAAGCCGGGGGTGCGCTTGGCGACGGCCGAGAGGTCGACGTCCGGGGCGACCGGCTTGCCCTTCTGGTGGACCTTGAGGATCTCCAGACGGCCCTGCAGGTCCGGACGGTCGACGGCGATCTGCCGGTCGAAACGGCCGGGGCGCAGCAGCGCCGGGTCGAGGATGTCCGGACGGTTCGTGGCGGCGATCAGGATCACGCCGCCCTTCACGTCGAAGCCGTCCATCTCGACCAGGAGCTGGTTGAGGGTCTGCTCACGCTCGTCGTGGCCACCGCCCAGGCCCGCACCGCGGTGCCGGCCGACGGCGTCGATCTCGTCGACGAAGACGATCGCCGGGGCGTTCGCCTTGGCCTGCTCGAAGAGGTCACGGACCCGGGAGGCACCGACACCGACGAACATCTCGACGAAGTCGGAACCGGAGATCGAGTAGAACGGGACGCCCGCCTCGCCGGCGACGGCGCGCGCCAGCAGCGTCTTGCCCGTTCCGGGCGGGCCGTACAGCAGCACGCCCTTGGGGATCTTGGCGCCGACGGCCTGGAACTTCGCCGGCTCCTGGAGGAACTCCTTGATCTCGTGGAGCTCCTCGACGGCCTCGTCCGACCCCGCGACGTCCGTGAAGGTCGTCTTGGGGGTGTCCTTGGTGATCAGCTTCGCCTTCGACTTCCCGAAGTTCATCACCCGGGAGCCGCCGCCCTGCATCTGGTTCATCAGGAACAGGAAGACGACCACGATGAGGACGAAGGGGAGCAGCGAAAGCAGCACACCGACGAACGGGTTCTGCTTCGACGGGGAGACGGTGTACCCGTCCTTGATCTCGCCGGTCTGGTACTTGGCCTGCAGGTTCTTGGCCACGTCGACGCCCTGGTCGCCGATGTAGCTCGCCTGGAGCTTGTTGGAGCCCTCAATCTTGTTGGAGCCCGACAGCTCGATCTTGATCTTGTTCTCGTCACCGGTCGTCAGCTCGGCGGATTTCACCTTGTTGTCAGCGATCGCCTTGACGACCTGACCGGTGTCCACCGTCTTGTAGCCGCCGGACGAGCCGACGACCTGCATCAACACGACCACGGCGAGGACGGCCAGCACGATCCACATGACCGGCCCACGGAAGTATCGCTTCACGTCCATCCATACGGAGCCGCTGAGGCCCCGTCCCTCCTGCCACAGTGAGGCACAACGCCCTTGGGAGGGCTGGTCGTGCGTACGGTGTATTACTGGCCCGAAAAAGAACTGCCTTCGGACGGTACCCCAGCATTGTCACCCGGCGCCTGCGCCGACGGTGAACATGCAGCCGAGGATTCCGTTCTCCCTGCTCCAACGCCGGGCGGCCCCGAAGGGTTCCCGCCGGGCCGCAGCGGACGGTCCGAGGCTCGCCCGGCCACACCGGCCGGACGAGCGCGGGGACGCCCTCAGCCGCCGTAGACGTGCGGCGCGAGAGTACCGACGAACGGCAGATTGCGGTACTTCTCCGCGAAGTCGAGCCCGTACCCGACGACGAACTCGTTGGGGATGTCGAAGCCGATCCACTTCACGTCGATGGCGACCTTGGCCGCGTCCGGCTTGCGCAGCAGCGTGCAGACCTCCAGCGAGGCCGGCTCCCGCGAGCCGAGGTTCGACAGCAGCCAGGACAGCGTCAGACCGGAGTCGATGATGTCCTCGACGATCAGGACGTGCTTTCCCTTGATGTCGGTGTCGAGGTCCTTGAGGATGCGGACCACACCGGAGGACTGGGTGCCCGCGCCGTACGACGACACGGCCATCCAGTCCATCGTGACGGGGGTGGACAGCGCGCGCGCCAGGTCCGCCATCACCATCACGGCGCCCTTGAGGACACCGACGATGAGCAGGTCCTTGCCCGCGTACTCCGCGTCGATCTTCGCCGCCAGCTCCGCCAGCTTCGCGTCGATCTCTTCCTTGCTGATGAGTACCGACTGAAGGTCGGAACCCATGTCCTTGTCGTCCACCCGTGCCACTCTCGCTCTGTTCGGTGTTCGCGTCAGTCGTGAGACTTCGGATGCGGGGCAGCGTCTGCGGCTCAGCCCTGCCGAATCACCAGTCTGCCACCCTGCCGTCGCACACCTACGCGCCCGGGGAGGTTGATGGCCCCCTGCCCCCTCCAGGCCGTGATCAGCCGGTCCACTTCTTCGATGTGGCGGGCGAAGAGCGAACCGGCCGGTGCGCCGGCGCCGATGACGGCCCGGCGCAGCACCCGGCGGCGCACCGCGGGGGGCAGGGCGAACAGGGCGGCGATGTCGAGGGAGCCGCTGTCGTCGAGCACCGAGCCCTCGGCGTCGGCGGCCCAGGCGTCCAGGGCGTCGGCGTCGTCGCGGGAGAGCTGGGCGGTACGGGCCAGCGCCTCGACGACGCCCTTGCCGAGCGCCTTCTCCAGGGCGGGCAGACCTTCGTGGCGCAGCCGTGAGCGGGTGTAGGCGGGGTCGGCGTTGTGCGGGTCGTCCCAGACGGGCAGCGCCTGGATCAGACAGGCCTTACGGGCGGTCTGGCGGTCCACGTCGAGGAAGGGCCGGCGATAGCGCCCGTCCCGGCCGCTGGTCGCGGCCATACCGGAGAGCGAGCGGGTCCCGGAGCCGCGGGCGAGACCGAGCAGCACCGTTTCCGCCTGGTCGTCGCGGGTGTGGCCGAGGAGGACCGCGGTGGCGCCATGGCGCTCGGCGACGGCGTCCAGGGCGGCGTAGCGGGCGTCACGGGCGGCGGCTTCCGGGCCGCCGGCCGGGCGGCTGCCGCTCCCCCGGTACGCGGTGCCGTGCGCCACCTTGTTCGGTTCGCCCACGTCGACGGCGACGGCCTCTACGGGGTCGAGCCCCAGGGCCCGCAGCCGCAGGGCGACCTCGGAGGCGCGGAGGTCCGAGCCCTCCTGGAGGCCGTGGTCGATGGTGACGCCCCCGGCACGGACCCCCAGCTTGGGGGCCTCGAAGGCGAGGGCGGAGGCGAGCGCCATGGAATCGGCGCCGCCGGAGCACGCGACGAGCACGAGCGGGGGCTCGTGCCGGTCCTGCGCGCAGTGGTGGTTGAGCACGTCGTGGAGTACGCGGCGGACCGCCAGGCGTATCGCGGCGACCGCTGGATGGGGACCCATGTCCGTTTCCAATCGTTCAGCTGGGGAGCCTCGGGCCGTGGACGGCACTTCGTCACACAGAGTGCCTAGATGGTGACAGAGGCGAGCGGTTCCCCGAGCATTGCACGCCTATCCATCGGTATCGGTCCCTCAGACGGGTGATTGAAGGGGCGCTCTACTGCCACGCGGCGTGCCCAGCTCACGCCGTTCGCTTACGGTGCCCCGTCCGCCTTGCGGTGCACCCGCGCGATCCAGTCCGCCGGTTTGGCGATCTCTTGTTTGGTCGGCAGGGTGTTCGGCGACGTCCAGACCCGGTTGAAGCCGTCCATGCCGACCTCCTCGACGACCGCGCTGACGAACCGCTCGCCGTCACGGTACTGCCGCAGCTTGGCGTCCAGGCCGAGCAGCTTGCGCAGCGCCTGGTCCAGCCGGCCGGCACCGCTGGCCCGGCGCTTCTGGAACTTCTCCCGGATCTCGGCGACCGACGGCACGACATCGGGCCCCACACCGTCCATCACATAATCCGCGTGCCCCTCCAGCAGGGACATCACCGCGGTCAGCCGGCCGAGGATCTCGCGCTGTGCGGGCGTCTGGACGAGATCGACGAGGGAGCGGCCCTCGTCCTCGCCCTCCTCGCCCTCGGGCTTGGCGCCGGCCAGCGACTGGGCGGCCTCGCGCAGCCGCTCCAGGAGGGTGCCCGGGTCGATGTCCGTCTCACCGAGGAACGACTGGATCTCGCCCTCGATGTGGTCCCGCAGCCACGGGACGGCGGTGAACTGGGTGCGGTGGGTCTCCTCGTGGAGGCACACCCACAGCCGGAAGTCGTGCGGGGCCACTTCGAGCTCGCGCTCCACGTGCACGATGTTCGGCGCGACGAGCAGCAGCCGGCCGCCCTGTGCGGCGGCCGGCAGATCCCGGGAGGCCGGCGCGAACGTCTCGTACTGGCCGAGGACCCGCGAGGCCAGGAACGACAGCAGCATGCCCAGCTCCACGCCGGTCACCTTGCCGCCGACCGCGCCGAGCACCGCGCCACCGGGGACCGTCGAGCGGCGGTCCTCCATCTTGGCCAGCAGCGGCTTGAGCACGGCCCGGAACCCGGCGACATTCGCCTTGATCCAGCCGGGCCGGTCCACGACGAGGACCGGCGTGTCATGCGGCGCCTCGCCCGTCGCGTCGGGCTGTGCCATCCGCGTGAACGCGCGCACATGCGCCTCGGAGGACTTGGCGTGCTTGCGCAGCTCGGCGACGATCGCGCGCGCCTCGTCCCGGCTCACCTCTGGGCCCGGCCGCACGAACCGGGTCGCGGTCGCGACCGCGAGATTCCAGTCGACCATCTCGGTTCCACCGATGCTCGTCATGAGTTCACCGTACGTGGGCGCTTGGCGTGGGGGTAGCCGGTTCGCTGCGCTTTGCCTTCGGCCCACGTGTTCGGCTGTCCCGCCGTGGGGGGTCTCGTCGTTGCTCCCCCACTGCCTGAAGGGCGTGGGAGGTACCCCCACGCGGCGGGCCGGTCCGCTGCGCGGGGCTGTTGGGGTGCGGTGACGGGCCTCCGGGGCAGGGTGTCCGGACTGCTTCGCTTTACGTCCGGACACCCTGCCCCTCCGGCCCGTCCCCTCCCGTGGGTGGGTGGGAAAAGGGCGGTGGGTGGGGACGGTTGGCGGGCGGGCGAAGGCTTGGGGGTGGGGAAACCCTCGGGTGGGGGTGGGAAACCCCTCGGGGCCGAGGGGCGTGTCGGTGGGCCCAGGGGCTCGGCGATCGGCGGGGGGCTCCGGGCTTAGCGGCAGCCGCAGTTGGCTACTGCTGAGGCGAGTTTGTCCAGGGCGGTCTGGGCGCCTTGGGGGTCGGTGGTGCCGGTGGTCATGAAGGAGAAGGCGAGGAGGCGGCCGTCGGCGTCGACGACGGTGCCGGCCAGGGTGTTCACGCCCGTGAGGGTGCCGGTTTTGGCGCGTACGGCGCCGGCGCCGGCGCTCTGGCCCCGGTAGCGGTTGCTGAGGGTGCCGGTGAAGGCGGCCACCGGGAGGCCGGTGACGACGGGGCGCAGGGCCGGGTGGTCGGGCGACGAGGCGTGCAGCAGGAGGCGGGAGAGCAGGGCGGCGGAGACCTTGTCGTCGCGGTCCAGGCCGCTGCCGTCCTCGAAGACGGCGCCGGACAGCGGGAGGTGCTCCCGCTGGAGGGCGGTGCGCACGGCCTTTCCGGCACCGGCGAAGCTGGCCGGCCGGCGGGTGGCGAGGGCGGTCTGGCGGGCCAGCGCCTCGGCGATGTCGTTGTCGCTGTGGGTCAGCATCCGCTCGACGAGCGCGGACAGCGGCAGGGAGTGGACGGCGGCGATCCGGTCGGACTTCTTGGGGGCCTTGGCGCCGCCGGGGTCGCCGTCGACGGTGATGCCGCGGTCGTGGAGCAGATCGGCGAAGGTGCCGGCCGCCGTGCGGGCCGGGTCCGCGTCACGTGGGGCGGTGCCGTGGTCGGAGTCGTCGAGGCGGGCCTCGTCGGTCATCAGCGCGGTGACGGGGGCGATGTTCTCGTTCGGGCCGATGGGGTGCCGGCCGGGGCCCGAGTAGGCGCTGGTGTCGTAGCCCAGGCTGACCTTGGTGAGGTGGCGCTTCTTGAGGGCGCGGGCGGTGGCGTCGGCGAGGGTGCGCAGATTCGCGGGCTGTTCCTCGGCGCCGTGCCGCGGGGCGCGGGCGGTGAGGGTGGGGTCGCCGCCGCCGACCAGGACGATGCGTTTCTTGCCCGCCAGGACGACGGTGGTGTCGATGCGGTGGTCGGGGCCGAGCGCGGAGAGCGCGGCGACGGCGGTGGCGAGCTTGACGGTGGAGGCGGGGGTGGCGGCCTTGCCCTGCCCTTCGCCGAAGACCTCGCGGCCCGCGGCGACGTCCAGGACGGAAGCCGTCCGCAGCGGGCCGAGCGCCGGGTCCTTCAGCAGCGGTGCGAGTGCGTCGGCCAGGCCCGCGTCGGTGGGTGCGGGGGCCGCGCCACGGCCCGCGGCGCCGGGCGCGGGGCCGCCGAGCGCGGGCAGCACGGGCGGTGCGCTGGGCGCCGGCCGGGGGTCCGGAGCGTGATGCTCGCCACTGGCACCGTCCATGACGGCCGCCTCCGCACGCTCGGCCGTACGCTGACCCGAGTCCCACGGCCCGGACGCCGCCACCGCGACGATCGCGACCGCCAGGCCGGTGGCTGCGGAGACCGCCGTCAGCCGCCAGGTCTGCTGGGTATGGCGCGGTGTGGCCTGCCAGGCCTGCCGCGTGGCATCGACCGCCGTCTGCGCCGACCGGACCGCCGCGCGCGTCGCCGACCGCGCGGACCGTGCCGCCGACTGCCATCTGACCTGCCACTTTCCGGTCTCCGGCACCTCGGACCAGCCCCTTTCGCCACCACACACCTGCGTGGGGGACACTTAATCACCAGACGTATGTGTTGATCATGGAGGAGCCACCCGTGGAGTTCGACGTCACCATCGAGATCCCGAAGGGTTCGCGGAACAAGTACGAGGTGGACCACGAGACCGGTCGGATCCGCCTGGACCGTCGACTCTTCACCTCGACCAGCTACCCGGCCGACTACGGCTTTGTCGAGAACACCCTGGGAGAGGACGGCGACCCGCTGGACGCGCTGGTCATCCTGGACGAGCCGACCTTCCCCGGCTGCCTCATCAAGTGCCGCGCCATCGGCATGTTCCGGATGACGGACGAGGCCGGCGGCGACGACAAGCTGCTGTGCGTGCCGGCATCCGACCCGCGAGTGGAGCACCTGCGGGACATCCACCACGTGTCGGAGTTCGACCGCCTGGAGATCCAGCACTTCTTCGAGGTCTACAAGGACCTGGAGCCCGGCAAGTCCGTCGAGGGCGCCAACTGGGTCGGCCGCACCGAGGCCGAGGCGGAGATCGAGGCCTCGTTCAAGCGCCTTGAGGCGCAGGGCGGCGCGCACTGACGCAGCGTCGTCGGCCCGGCGTCCGGCGGGGTTTCCCTGACCGCGGCGCCCGGGTCCGCGCCCGCTGATTTTCGTACGCGAACGGGCGGCACCCAGTCGGGTTGCCGCCCGTTCGTGCGTGTCGGGGCCGGGCCACGGCCCCGGCGCGACCGTCTAGAAGCCGCGGGTGCGCTTGGCGGCCCGGCGTCCGATACCGGCCTCCTCGACTCCGGGGGCGCGCAGGAACAGCCGGGCGACCTCGGCACCGAGGTTGACTCCCACGGCGATGGCGAGCGCCAGCGAGACGGCCTGCACCAGCGAGGTGAGGCCCTCCGGCAGATGGCCCTGGGCGAAGTTGAGCAGCCCGAAGTACGTGGCGCTACCGGGCAGCAGCGGGCCGATGGCCGCGGTGACGTACGGCAGGGCCGAGGCATAGCGGTATCGGGAGAGCAACTGGCCGAAGAGGCCGACCAGTCCGGCCCCGATGGCGGTGGCGGGCACGGGGTTTATCCCGGCCACGTAGTGCAGTGCGCCGTAGACCACCCAGGCGACGCCGCCGTTCAAGGTGGCAAACGCCACGGTGTGACGTTCCTGCTGGAGCAGCACACAGAACGCCAGCGCCAGCAGCATCGACGCGGTGATCTGCACCAGCGGCTCGTTGTACGCCCCCAGCGCCTCCTCGGGGTTGAGCCGCCGCAGACCGGGGTTCAGCTGGAGTCCGATGTAGAGCACGCTGAGGACGCCGACGACGATGCCGACGATGAGGTAGCCGACCTCCAGCAGACGGGCGGCGGCGGTGATGTAGTAGCCGGTCAGCCCGTCGTGGACGCCGGCGACCAGGGCCCGCCCCGGGATCAGCGCGAACAGCCCACCGGTGATCACCGCGGACGCCTGCACATTGGCGTGGGCCAGACCGAAGCCGACGCCCACCGCCGCGGGCGGCATCGCCGCGACCACGAACTGGTAGAACTCCGGCAGCCCGCGCCCGGACGCGAGCCAGGCCAGCCGGTCGCCGAGCATCGAGCCCAGCGCGGCCGCGAGGAACACCAGCAACTCGCCGCCGACCAGCATCGAAGCGGCACCGGACAGCAGTCCGGAGGCCACCGTCAGCGCCCAGCTCGGGTACGGGTGGCGGTTACGGCGGATCTCGGCGAGGCCGCGGTAGGCCTCTTCGAGGGTGATGCCCTCGGAGGTGATGTCGTCGACGAGCCGGAAGACCGCGGACAGCCGGGTGTAGTCGACGCCACGGCGCCGTACCGTCCGGCTGGCCGTGACGGGGTCGTCGACCAGCGACGGCTGGTAGGAGATCGACAGCAGGGTGAAGGTGACGGTCGGCTCGACCCGCTCCAGCCCGTAGGCGTGCCCGACGCCGAACATCGCGGCCTCGACGTCCTCCGCGCCCTCACCGCCGGCCAGCAGGATCTCGCCGATACGGAGCGTCAGGTCGAGTACACGGGGGACGGCCGGGCCGGTGTCCTCGTCGCCGCGCTCCGGGCGCTCGGGGACCGGGCGCTCGTGGACCGGCATCCGGAGCATGGTCCGCATCCGGTCCTGCCAGGGGGCTTCCTTGGTGAGGCTGACGGCGGGGATGCCGTGCGGCGGGGTGAAGGCGCTCATCGCCGTGGCACCGACGGGGGCGGGCAGCGGGGTCTGGCCGGTGGTGCTGCTGGGCGCGGTGAACGCCGAGCCCTCCTGCTCGGCCGGCGTCTCCGGGCGCAGGCCCACGGGCAGCGCGAACTCGGAGGTGGGGTGCTCGTCCTCGGGAAGCGGCGGGTAGGGCACGCCCAGGGGCGGGGTGAACGCGCTGTGGGCCTCGTCCGACTGGGGCTTGCGGTCCTCGGCGCCGGTCTGATCCGAGGCGCCGCTGCCGCTGCTGCCGTTCGTGCCGCGCTGGCCGCGCTGGCCGCGCTGTGAGTCCGACGCCACGGGTCTTCGCTCTCCTCGTAAGCCTCCTGACGGATGTCAAGGACACGATGCCTGATGAGGATGCGGGACGCGTGCACGGGGGCAACACTTTCCGGCGGCCGTCGCGGTCGCCGTCGCCTCGCGTGGTGGGTGCGGGTGGAGTTGTGTGTGGGGGGGGTGGGTGCGCGCGCTCTTCTCCGCCTGTGGTCAGCGCTTGGCGTGGCGGCCGCGGCGGGTGTCGGCGGGGGCGCCCTGCGGGCTGTCCGCGGGGTGGGGTGGGGCGGACTGGGCCTTCTTCGACTTGCCACGGGCACGGAAGTACTCGATGGCGATCGGCACGACGGAGATCAGCACGATCGCGACCAGGATCAGCTCGATGTGCTTGTGGACGAACTCGACCTTCCCCAGCGAGGCCCCGAGCAGGGTGACACCCGCGCCCCACAGGGCGCCGCCGATGACGTTGAAGGTGATGAAGGAGCGGTAGTTCATCCGGCTCACACCGGCGATGATCGGCGTGAACGTACGCACGATCGGGACGAAGCGGGCCAGGATCAGCGACTTGGGGCCGTGCTTCTCGAAGAACTCATGCGCCTTCTCGACGTTCTCCTGCTTGAAGAGCTTGGAGTCCGGGCGGGTGAAGAGCGCGGGGCCCACCTTGCGGCCGAAGAGATAGCCGGCCTGATCGCCGAGGACGGCGGCAAGGACGATCAGGGAGCACACCATCCACAGCGGCTTGTCCAGTTTGTTCGTCGTCACCAGCAGACCGGTGGTGAACAGGAGCGAGTCGCCCGGCAGGAAGAAGCCGATCAGCAGGCCGGACTCCGCGAAGACGATGACCAGGACGCCGATCAGGCCGAATGTCGCGATCAGGTAGTCCGGGTCCAGCCACTGGGGGCCGAGCGCGAGAGTATTCACGGGGTGAAGGCTCCTGGGTCGAGGGCGCCGGATCGTGCGGTGCGACGGGCGAAGCGACGGGATACAGGCGCGTGTGCGGCCAAAACTATCAACGCCGGGTGACCCGCCATGGTTCCAGGCGGCCCCCGGGCCTCACCCGACGGCCCCCGACCGCTGGCCGCCCCCACCGGGCCGGGTGATGCTGGCCATGAGGAGGTGCGCGCCATGGGCATCGAAGAATACGGCGGCGGACAGCGTGCGCAGTCCGACGTCCTGGTGGTGACGACCAACGACGTCCCGGGGTTTCACGTGGAACGGGTGATCGGTGAGGTCTTCGGCCTGACGGTGCGCTCCCGGCACCTCGGCAGCCAGATCGGCGCGGGCCTGAAGTCGATGATCGGCGGCGAGCTGCGGGGCCTGACCAAGACCCTGGTCGAGACCCGTAACCAGGCGATGGAACGGCTGGTGGAGCAGGCCCGCTCACGCGGTGCGAACGCGGTGCTGATGTTCCGCTTCGATGTCACGGAGGCCGCCGACGTGGGTACCGAGGTGTGCGCCTACGGGACGGCCGTGGTGCTTTCGCCGCAGGCCTGAGCCCGGTGCAGGCTCCGTACGGGCCGGGGGCGCGCTCCCCGGCCCGTACGGATCACTGGTGGCGGGCCGCGTTGGCCACAATCGCGTCCCGCATGTAGACGGCGAGGCCGGGCCTGATCGCCTCGTAGGTGGCGGTGAAGCGCTCATCGGTGACATAGATCTCACCGAGGCAGGTGTGCATCTCAGGGGAGCAGTCGTAGTACGCACCGCAGATGAACTGCCGGTGCTCCTCGGCGACATCCATGGCCGCCGCGGAGTCCGCCGCCACCCCCTGCGCGAGCTGGTCCGCCATCCTGCGGTGGACGGCATCGAGCTCCGCCGTCACCCGCTTCCAGTCCTCCTTGGTGTACGCGGCCGTCCTGCGCTGCGACTCCTTGTAGGCCTCGGTGTGGCCCCAGCGCTCCTCGACCTCCGCCGCGTGCTCGTCGGGGTCGTAGTCCCCGAAGACCTCGAACTTCTCCTCCGGTGTGAGCCGTACGTTCATCTTGCGTGCCTCCATCGCGTGTTCGACGGCGGCGGCCATCTTCTGGAGCTTGCCGATCCGCTCGGTCAGCAGTTCGTGCTGGCGCCGCAGATGCTGCTGCGGGTCCGTGTGCGGATCGTCCAGGAGGGCCGCGACCTCATCGAGCGGAAAGCCGAGCTCCCGGTAGAACAGGATCTGCTGCAGCCGGTCCAGGTCGTCATCGCCGTAGCGCCGGTGACCTGCGTGATTGCGCTCGCCGGGCTGGAGCAGCCCGATCTCGTGGTAGTGGTGCAGGGTGCGCACCGTCACACCGGCGAAGGCCGCCACCTGCCCTACCGAATAGCTCACTTCCGCTCCCTTCTGGGTACGCGCTCCACGATGTGACCTCACGCCGCGTGAGGTGCAAGTCCGCATCCTGAAAACCCGGTGAGGCGGCGGGACCGGGGGTGAGATCCTGCCGCACATGCTGGGGATAACGGATCTGTCCACGTATCTGGTGGGGCTCGCGCTGATCATTCTGCTGCCGGGGCCGAATTCGCTGTACGTCGTGTCGGTGGCCGCCCGGCGCGGCCCGCGGGTGGCGTACCGTGCGGCGGCCGGGGTGCTGTGCGGTGACACGGTGCTGATGACGCTGTCGGCGGGCGGGGTGGCCTCGCTGCTGCAGACCACTCCGGTGCTGTTCACCGTCGTCAAGTTCGCCGGTGCGGGCTATCTGACGTGGCTGGCGGTCGGGATGCTGCGCGGCGCCTGGGCGCTGTGGCGCGGCCGGGAGGCCCGCCGGGCCGAGCGGGGCGACGGGGCACCCGAGGCGCCGAAGGAGGCCGTGGAGCGGCCGTTCCGCAGGGCGCTGGTGGTCAGTCTGCTCAACCCGAAGGCGATCCTGTTCTTCATCTCCTTCTTCGTGCAGTTCGTGGATCCGTCCTATGCCCACCCGGTGCTGTCGTTCCTGACGCTGGGCGCCTGGGCGCAGCTGTTCAGCTTCACGTATCTGTCGGTTCTGATCTTCAGCGGGACGTTTCTGGCGGCGGCCTTCCGCCGCCGCAAGCGGCTGACGGCCGGGCTGTCCGCGGGCGCCGGGGCGGCGTTCCTCGGCTTCGCCGCGAAGCTGTCGCTGGCCAGCGCGAGCTGACGGGGGCTCGCGGCAGGAGCTTGTGTACGGGCGGGTGGCGGTCCTCCGGGGCGGCCGCCCGCCCGCTGCGCTTCCCCTGGGTGAACCCTGGAGGCCACGTACCCCCTATGCCCTTATTGTCGGGTTCGAGGAGGTACGCCGATGCCCGTGCATGACGTCCATGTCGCCGTCATCTACTACTCGTCGACCGGCACCGTCGCCGAGCTCGCACGGCTGATCGCGGACGCCGCCGAGCACGCCGGGGCCGATGTCCGGCTGCGCCGGGCCGCGGAACTCGCCCCGCAGACCGCGATCGACGCGAACCCGGCCTGGGCGGCCAACGCCGCGGCCACCGCCGACATCATGGAGGCCACCCATGAGGACGTGCTCTGGGCGGACGCGGTGATCTTCGGGACCCCCACCCGCTTCGGCAATGTGACCTCGCAGCTCAAGCAGTACCTCGACACCCTGGGCGGCCTCTGGCAGCAGGGCAGGCTGGCCGACAAGGTCTACAGCGGCTTCACCGCGAGCGCCACCAAGCACGGCGGCCAGGAGTCCACGCTGCTCGCGCTCTACCAGACCGTCCACCATTTCGGCGGCATCCTCGTGACGCCGGGCTACACCGACCCGGCGAAGTTCACCGACGGCAATCCCTACGGCACCTCCCATGTCGGCGGCCCCGATACCCCGCTCGACGACGAAGCCCGCACCGCCGCCCGCATCCAGGCGGAGCGCGTGGTGAAGTTCACCAAAGCCATCAAACATGGCCTCTCTCCAGCCAGTTGACGGGTAGGCGCGACAGATGACTCTGCACAAAGGCGCATCGCCTTCCGACCGTAAGCACTCCGGGCATCCGGTCAACCCCTTCTACGGCGAGGCCGACCCGGTCGCCGGAATGGAGACCGCGCCACCGCGGCACACCCTGCCCGACGGCCCCCTCTCCCCGCACACCGCCTATCAGTTCGTGCACGACGAGTTGATGCTGGACGGCAACTCCCGGCTGAATCTGGCGACGTTCGTCACGACCTGGATGGAGCCCCAGGCCGGCGTCCTGATGGCGGACTGCCGGGACAAGAACATGATCGACAAGGACGAGTACCCGCGCACCGCCGAACTGGAGAAGCGGTGTGTGGCGATGCTCGCCGACCTGTGGCACGCCCCCGACCCGGCGACCGCCGTCGGCTGCTCCACCACCGGGTCGAGCGAGGCCTGCATGCTCGCCGGGATGGCCCTCAAGCGCCGCTGGATGCAGCGCAACCAGGACCGGTATCCGGGGCAGGCCCGGCCGAACCTCATCATGGGCGCCAATGTCCAGGTCTGCTGGGAGAAGTTCTGCAACTTCTGGGAGGTCGAGGCGCGCATGGTCCCGATGGAGGGCGACCGCTTCCATCTGGACGCCGCCTCCGCCGCCGCGCTGTGCGACGAGAACACCATCGGCGTGGTGGCGATCCTCGGCTCGACCTTCGACGGGTCGTACGAGCCGGTGGCCGAGATCTGCGCGGCGCTCGACGAGGTCCACCGGCAGCACGGCTGGGACATCCCGGTCCATGTGGACGGCGCGTCCGGCGCCATGATCGCCCCGTTCCTCGACCCGGAGCTGGTCTGGGACTTCCGGCTGCCCCGGGTCGCCTCCATCAACACCTCGGGGCACAAGTACGGCCTGGTCTACCCGGGCGTCGGCTGGGCACTGTGGCGCGATACGGAGGCACTGCCCGAGGAGCTGGTCTTCCGGGTCAACTACCTGGGCGGCGACATGCCGACCTTCGCCCTCAACTTCTCCCGCCCCGGCGCCCAGGTAGCCGCGCAGTACTACACCTTTCTGCGGCTCGGCCGGGCCGGCTTCCGCGCCGTGCAGCAGGCCACCCGTGACGTGGCCCGCTCAATGGCCGAACGGATCGGCGCGCTGGGCGACTTCAGGCTGCTGACCGACGGCGACCAGCTGCCGGTCTTCGCCTTCACCACCGCGGACCATGTCACCGCCTTCGACGTCTTCGACGTCTCCCGGCGGATGAAGGAGCGCGGCTGGCTGATCCCCGCCTACACCTTCCCGGAGAACCGCGAGGACCTCTCCGTCCTACGGGTGGTCTGCCGCAACGGCTTCTCCCTGGACCTCGCCGATCTGTTCCTCGCGGACCTGGAGTCGCTGCTGCCCGAACTCCGCGACCAGCCCGGCCCGATGGAGCGCCCGGAGAGCGTCGCCACGGCGTTCCATCACTGACGGGCGCCGGGCCCCGGTCAGCGCGCTTCCGTGGCGGCGCCGCCGTCGCCCGCGCCACCGCTCCCGCCCTCGCCCGGCTCCTCCGCGTCCGGCTCCTCCGCACCCTTGGTCGCGTACGGGTTCTCCTGCCCGTCCGCCAGTACGCCGACGAACGGCTCCCCCTCACCGGCGAAGACATACGCCCCGCCCTCGATCCGCTCGATCAGTCCCCGCGTCCACTCGGCACCGCTGTCCGCGGAGTGCACCCACATATGCATGATCTCGCCGATGTGGCCGAGCTGTCCGGTCCCGCCCTCGGGGGTGTAGTACCCGGTGACCGTGCCGCGCCACTCCTGGAGCGCCCGCACCCGCTCCTTGAGCAGCGCCACCGCCTCGGCCCGCGGCAGATCGACGACGAAGCCGATGCCCGCGCTGAGCATGTCGACCTTCTGGTCGTGCTGCGAGAGCGCGGCGCGCAGCAGCGCGAAGAACTCCGCCTCGCCCGCCGCGGTCAGCTCGTACTCGGTACGCGGCGGGCCGCCGGCGGTGCTGGGCGCGATGTCGTGGGCGCGCAGCAGCCCTTGCTTGGCCATCTGCTTGAGCGCGTGGTAGATCGAGCCGGGCTTGGCGTTGGACCACTCGTGGGCGCCCCAGTACTCCAGGTCGTTGCGCACCTGGTAGCCGTGCGCCCGGCCGTGCTGCCGCACGGCGCCCAGTACCAACAGCCGGATCGCCGACATCGTCTCCTCAATTCCTCGCGCGCCCCCTTCCGCCAGCCTAGAGCGCGCGAGGTCCCCGCCCGCTACCCCTCCCGGGCCGCGCGCTCCTCGTCCACCAGCTCGAAGGCCGTTTTGCCGTCGAGGGACTCGCGGAGGATGTCGGCGTGGCCGGCGTGCCGGGCCGTCTCCTCGATCAGATGCAGCAGCAGCCAGCGCATCGACTGCCGGGCCTCCGGCGGGAACCACGGCGCCGGGGGCAGCGGGAAGGTGTCGTTCAGGCTGGGCACGGAGCGGATGAACTTCTCCGTCCGCTTCGCCACGCCGTCCCAGAACGCCAGCACCTCGGCCAGGGTCTCGCCGTCCTCCATCTGGAAGCTCAGATGCCAGGTGTCCTGGGTCCGCTCGATGGAGTGCGGCAGCTCCTGCGCGGTCTCGACCCAGCCCTGCTCGGTCTCCGCGACATGCTTGACCAGTCCGGCCAGCGACAGCTCACTGGCGCTCGGCCGCTGGGTCGCCCGGTCGTCGGTCAGCCCCAGGACCGCCCGGCGCAGCCCGCCGCGCTGGGCCTCCAGGAAGGCCAGCAGCGCGCCGGTCTCGTCGCCGTGGGCCTCGGCAAGAACGTGAGTGGGCATGGGGTCCACCTTTCGTGACGTCCTCGGCGGCCGGCCCTTCGCCGTCCGCCTTCCGACACCACTCAACGTAGGAGCCCTTGCGGTCAGCTTCTGTCCGCAACTCGCAGCGGATCGTCCCGGACCCGTCCGCTCAGAAGCTCAGAAGCTCAGAACGGGAACTGCGACCGGCCGTGCTGGATGGAGATCCACTTGGTCGTGGTGAAGGCCTCCACCATCGCCTCGCCGTTGAGGCGCCCCACTCCGGAGCTCTTCTCTCCGCCGAAGGGCACGATCGGCTCGTCGTGCACGGTGGCGTCGTTGACGTGGAACATCCCGGTGTCGATGCGCTTGGCGAACCGCACCCCGCGCTCGATGTCGCCGGTGTGCACGGCGCCGCTGAGCCCGAACGAGGTCGCATTGGTCAGCCGCACCGCCTCCTCCTCGCCGTCGAACGGCACCAGCAGCACGACCGGCCCGAAGATCTCCTGCTGCAGCAGCGGGGAGTCCTCCGGCAGACCGCTCAGCACGCTCGGGGCGACCAGCGTGCCCCGGGTCTCGCCGTGCAGCAGCGCCGAGGCGCCGTCCTCGACCGCGCGGTCCACCAGCGCGGAGATCGCCTCGGCCTGGCCCTCGTTGATCAGCGGACCGATGTGCGTCTGCGGATCGGTGGGGTCGCCCACCTTCAGCGAGGCGACCTTGGCGACGAACTTCTCGGTGAACTCCCGCTCCACGGCGCGGTCCACGAGCACCCGGTTGGCGGCCATACAGACCTGGCCCTGGTGGACGAAGCGGCTGAAGACGGCGGCGTCCACCGCGTAGTCGACATCGGCGTCGTCGAGGACGACCAGGGCGCTGTTGCCGCCCAGCTCCAGCACGGTGTGCTTGAAGTTGGCGGCGGCGACCGTCGCGACATGCCGGCCGACCTTCTCGGAGCCGGTGAAGGAGATGGTCTTGGGCACCGGGTGCTCGATGAGCGCGTCACCGATTTCGGCGATGTCCGTGACGACGACGTTCAGCAGCCCCGCCGGCAGCCCGGCCTCCTCGAAGATCCTGGCGACCAGACCGCCGCCGCAGACCGGGGTGTTCTGGTGCGGCTTGAGGACGACGGCGTTGCCGAGCGCGAGGGCCGGCGCGACGGACTTGAGCGACAGCAGGAAGGGGAAGTTGAAGGGGCTGATGATCCCGACGACACCGACCGGCAGCCGGTAGAGGCGGTTCTCCTTGCCGTCGATGGGCGAGGGCAGGATGCGGCCCTCCGCGCGCAGCGCCAGCTGGATGGCCTCGCGCAGGAACTCCCGGGCCAGATGGAGCTCGAAGCCCACCTTGGCGAGCGTGCCGCCGACCTCCGCGGCGATCGCCTCGCCGAGCTCCGCCTCGCGGTCGTCGATGATCCGCAGCACGCGCTCGAAGACGAGCCGCCGGGTGTACGGATTGGTGGCGCCCCACTCCCGCTGGGCGCGCTCGGCAGCACGGTAGGCCTGGTCGATCTCCTCTACCGTAGCGACGGGTATGGAGGTCAGTTTCTCGCCGTTGTACGGATTGAAATCGACGATGTCCCACGAGCCGCTGCCGGACCGCCACTCACCGTCGATGAACTGATACGCCAACTCGTCGAAGTAGGACATGCCATCCCGATCTGGAGAACAGGGCGCTCAGGGCGCCGCATTGGGGGGTGCTGACTCCTGATGGTGCGCCATCCTACCGACGCGTCACATCAGTTGGAGCAGACCACGCAACAGGTCCCTGGTCTCGGCCGGATTCGGCCCCTCCTCCTGGAGGCGGTCCATCACCCGTGCGTACTGGGCCACTTCCTCGGGCTTGTCCACATACAGCGCACTCGTCAGCTGCTCCAGATAGACGACGTCCGGCAGGCCGGACTCCTGGAAGCCGAGCATGGTGAAGGCACCGCTCTCGCCCGCGTGCCCGCCCAGACTGAAGGGCATCACCTGGAGCCGCACATTGGGGCGCTCCGACACCTCGATCAGATGCTTCAACTGCTCGCGCATCACCGCACGTTCGCCGTACGGACGCCGTAGCGCGGCCTCGTCCAGCACACAGTGGAACTGCGCCGACCGCTCGGCCACCAGCAGCTTCTGGCGCTCCATGCGCAGCGCGACCCGTCTCTCGATCTCCGCGGACCCGGCGTCGGGCATGCCCCGTCTGACGACGGCCTGCGCATAGCTCTCCGTCTGCAACAGCCCGTGGACGAACTGGACTTCGTAGACGCGGAGAAGAGAAGTGGCGCCTTCCAGCCCCACATACGTCTGGAACCACCCGGGCAGCACATCGCTGTAGCTGTGCCACCAGCCGGCGACATTCGCCTCCCGCGCCAGGGAGAGCAGCGCCTCGCGCTCCTGGGCGTCACCGACCCCGTACAGGGTGAGCAGATCCTCCACATCCCGTGCCTTGAAGCTCACGCGGCCCAACTCCATGCGGCTGATCTTCGATTCGGACGCACGGATCGAGTAGCCGGCCGCCTCGCGGGTTATCCCGCGCGATTCACGCAGCCGACGGAGCTGCGATCCGAGCAGGATGCGCCGCACCACCGACCCGCTCGACTCACTTGCGGACACCTCTCAGACCCTCCTGTGACCCCACCCCGTCCAACAGTGGGCCGCAGTCTGCCACGTTCGGGCTTCGTTGAGTGCTCATCCGGTTACGGATACGTGCGGCCCCCGCAAGCCCTCCACAAGATGCCGCAGGAAGAATCCCGATCAAATCCATGCACACAAGGGCAATTACGGCACGTGCACGTGCATCTGCCCTTGCATCTGTCTCGCACATTGGGAACCATAGGCGTCGCACGCATGCACGCTCGTGAAAGATCCGCCAGATCCGGCTGACCGGCCAGGGTCATGACGTCCGCGAACGCCAGGAGTGCCTCGCATGGGGACCAAGGTTTTGACCATGCTCGAGCCGTTATGGCAGGGCTTTCCTCCCGTCGACCCCCTGGCTGTCTCCGGATCCGCATCCCGCACGCTCCCACCGCGCTATGAATCGGTGCGCAGCGCACGGACGTTCACCCGCGAGACCCTGCAGGGCTGGGAGCTGGACGAGCTCTTCGACTCGGTCGCCCTGGTCGTCTCCGAACTCGTCACCAACGCCCTGCGGCATGCGATCCTCGCCGCCCCGGAGCACGGCGACGCCACTCCGCCCGCCCGGCTGCATCTGATGCGCTGGTCCTCCCGGCTGGTCTGCGCCGTACGGGACCCGAGCGATGACTCCCCGGTCGCCGGTGAGGCGGACTCCGCCGCGGAATCGGGGCGCGGGCTGTATCTCGTGGACTCCTTCAGCGACAGCTGGGGCTGGCATCCGCTGGCCGGCGCCGCGCACGGCAAGATCGTGTGGGCACTCTTCCGGCTGCCGTAGCCGTTCCGTACACCGGGCGCACCGTGACACGCGGGCGCCCGGTCGTCCTGTGCGGGCGCTTCACCGCCTACGGGCGCGCACTTCCCTGCAACCGCGTGGTCCCCTGCGGGCACTCAGTCCCGGACGAGATGGTCGAACTCTCCGTCCTTGATGCCGAGCAGCATCGCCTGCACCTCGGCCGGCGTGTAGATGAGCGCCGGGCCGTCCGGGAAACGGGAGTTGCGCACCGCGATGTCTCCCCCGGGCAGCTTGGCGAACTCCACACAGGATCCCTGGGAGTTGCTGTGCCTGCTCTTCTGCCATGCCACATCACGGAGATCTGTGGCGGCCATGCCGTTGTATGCGTGGGGCACAGGGGTCTCCCGGTGATAAATGGTGTCAACTGCCCGGGATCATAGCTGCGTTCACATGCGGATGCATGCGCAGATGCACGTGCACGACACGGGGTGCCGACGCCGTCACAGCTCGTCGAGCACGGTCACCGACCCCTCACACACGGTCGCCGGCCGACCGTCTCCCCCGGCGCGATACGCCGTCACCTGGTACGGATCGACGGGGCTCAAGCCCTCATGCCCGAGGAAAAGACGTGTGCCACGCCCTTCGGGTTCCGGATCCGGGTGATCCGTCCGCCCGGGCGAAGGCCCTGCCCCTCAGCACACCCACGGACAAACGAAGGAGGTCCCCTACACGACAGACGTAGGGAACCTCCTGTTCATCAGCGGATGACGGCGGTCACCGGGAGGCGTACGGCAGCAGCGCCATCTCCCGCGCGTTCTTGATCGCGCGGGCCAGCTGCCGCTGCTGCTGCGCGGTGACATGGGTGACCCGGCGGCTGCGGATCTTGCCGCGGTCCGAAATGAACTTCCGCAGAAGATCGGTGTCCTTGTAGTCGATGTAGGTGATGCCCGCCGCGTCCAGCGGGTTGCGGCGGGGCTTGGACGAGCGGCGCGGGTCGTGCCGTCGGGGCATGGGGAGCTTCCTTGTACGTGCTGAGGGGGCCGGTTCCGTGCGTACGGACGCGGCCGGCCTTACGAAACGGGGTCGAGGAGGGCGTCGAAGGCGGGCGGCAGGCTCTTCCAGGCCGGCGGGCCGCCCGCGTACTCGGCGTCGGTGAGCAGACAGGAGTCCAGCAGGGACCGCAGGCCCTCGCGGTCCAGACCCGGCGAGGTGAAGACCAGATGCTGGGTGCGGTCACCGTTCTCGGGGTGCCAGTCCAGGGCGGCGGCGGCCCGGCGCGTCGGCGGCACCATCTCCCAGGCGGCGTCCGGCAGCGAGGCCAGCCACGGCCCGGCGTTCTCCACACACAGCGCACCGCCGGCCGCGTCCCAGGACAGCAGGGTGTCCGGGCGGTCGGCCAGCCAGAACCGGCCCCGGCTGCGCGCGGCCGCACAGGTCAGGTCCTCCAGCGCGGCGTAGAGCCGCTCGGGGTGGAAGGGACGGCTGTGCCGCCAGACGAGCGTGGAGACGCCCTCCGCGTCGGCCTCCTGCGGCAGCAGCGCACAGGCCGGGTGCTGGCGGTCCGCGGCCGCGGCCACATCGAAGCCGGCCGTCGCCGCGGCCGCCAACTCCTCTGATTCCACTGAGACCTGGTGTGCCATCGGGTGCAGCTGGCCGAGCAGCGCCAGGTCGGCCGGCTCGGCCGGCTCCTCGCCCGTCGCGATCGCCAGCACCGGCGCGTACTCCAGCTGCCGGGCCCAGGTGTCGGCGACCGTGCGCTGGTCGGAGGCCGCGGCGGCGAGGCCCGCCTCCGCGAGGTCGTCGCCGCAGCCGAGATACGGCAGCAGCAGCGCGGGGTCGACGGCGGTGAGCACACCGGTCAGCACGAGGTTCTCGCTGCCGCAGGCGGTGACCACCTCGGCCATCGCCTTGGGCTCGACCGAGTCCCACAGTTCGACGATCGCCAGCCGGCAGGTCCGGCCGGCGGCCAGCCGCTCCAGCTCGGGCACCAGATCCTCGCGCAGCGCACAGCAGGCGCAGTCGTTGACCAGCGGTGCGTCCCCGGTGTCGAGGGTGCCGCCCGCGTCACGGACGGTGCGCCGCACCGTGCCGTCGGTGGCCGACGCGAGGTCGTGGTGGAGGGCGACGCTGCCGGGGACGGTCCGCAGCAGCCGCTCGACGGCGGCCCGCCGCGCGTCCGAGTGCAGGCCGCCCACCAGCACGACGTTGAGCCGCTCCATCAGCGGGCCCCGCGCGCGCCGTAGCGGCGCTCGAACCGCTCGACGCGGCCTGCGGTGTCCAGCACCCGGGCGGTGCCCGTGTAGAAGGGGTGGCTCGCCGAGGAGATCTCGACGTCGATGACGGGATAAGTGTTCCCGTCCTCCCACTCCACAGTCTTCTCGCTGGCGGCGGTCGAGCGGGTCAGGAAGGCGAAGTCGGCGGCCCGGTCGCGGAAGACGACCGGCCCGTAGGCGGGGTGGATTCCAGTCTTCACGGTGCTCAGCGCTCCTCTCGGAAAGCGACGTGCCGGCCGGCCACCGGGTCGTACTTGCGCAGTTCCAGGCGGTCGGGGTCGTTACGGCGGTTCTTGCGGGTCACGTAGGTGTAGCCGGTGCCGGCGGTGGACCGGAGCTTGACGACCGGGCGTAGTTCGTTGCGGGCCATGGGGTTAGTATACGGAAATGGTTTCCATTTTCAATAGGCTCTCACCAGGGCCGCCGACCGAAGGGATCACCCCGTGTCCGCCCACTGCCAGCTGACCGGCCGCACGCCGGGCTTCGGCAAGTCCGTCTCCCACTCGCACCGCCGCACCCCCCGCCGCTTCGACCCCAACATCCAGCGCAAGCGCTACTGGCTGGAGAGCGAGGGCCGGCACATCCGGCTCACGCTGAGCGCCAAGGGCATCAAGACCGTGGACACGATCGGGATCGAGGCGGCCGTCGCCCGCATCCGCGCACGAGGAGGAAAGGTCTGATGGCCAAGCAGAGCAAGATCGCCAAGAACGAGAAGCGCCGCGCGACGGTCGCCCGCTACGCGGCCCGGCGCGCCGTCCTCAAGGCCCTGATCCGCAGCCCGCACACGCCGGAGGAGGAGCGCACCGCCGCCCGGCGCGAGCTGTCCCGCCAGCCGCGGGACGCCAGCGCCACCCGGGTACGCAACCGCGACAGCGTCGACGGCCGCCCCCGCGGCTACTTCCGCGCCTTCGGCCTGTCCCGCGTACGGCTGCGCGAACAGGCCCACGCGGGCTATCTCCCGGGCGTCCGCAAGTCCAGCTGGTAGCCGCACCACCGGCCGTCCGGCCCGGGGCACCCCTGGACCGGACGGCCGGACCCTTCGGGTAATACTGGACAGAACGTCCGACGCCCCCGACGAAAGCGAGCGCGCCCATGCTCCGCAACGCCTTCGAGCCCTGGCACCTGATCCTGATCCTCGCGGTCCTGGTACTGCTCTTCGGCTCGAAGAAGCTGCCCGACATGGCACGCGGCCTGGGCCGCTCGATGCGCATCCTCAAGTCCGAGGCGCGGGCCATCAAGGACGACGAGCAGGCCGAGGCGCCCCGCCCGGAGTCCGCCACCCGCCACTGACGCCGGGGCCCCGGGCCCTCAGTGGTCGCCGCCCTCGTCGATCAGCCGCCGCACCTCGCGGTCGATCAGCCCCAGCCGGGCCTCGGCGACCAGCGGCACCGAGCGGCGCTGCCGCCGCGCCTCGGCGAGATCGATCTCCACGGTGACCAGCGCGGGCTCCCACTTGGGCGCCTGCGCCACCACGAAACCGCGCGGATCCACCACCCGCGAGCCGCCCCAGAACGCCGCCCCGTGCTCATTGCCCACCCGGTTCACGAAGACCACCCAGCACTGCAGCATCTTCGCCGTATAGGACAGCAGGGTGTCCCAGTACAGGCCGGTGTCCATCGCCTCGGGATCCAGGCTCGCCGCACTGTTGGTGGGGATGAACAGCACCTCGGCGCCGTCCTGCACCGCCAGCCACGGCAGCGCCGGCTGCCAGGCGTCATTGCACACCAGCGTGGCCCCCCGGCCGCCGCTCCGGTCCCGCTTCAGCTCGTAGGCCCGCAGCGACTGCCCCGGGCTGACGTGCTTGCGCTCCTCCCAGGCCAGGTAGTTGGGGAGGTACAGCTTGCGGTGCGCATGCACCAGCTCACCGCCCGAGTAGTGCGCCGCGGTGTTGTACGCCCGCAGACTGGTGTGCTCGTGGAAGCCGACCAGCACATCCGGGCCGTGGATGCTGAGCTCCAGCAGCCGGGGATCGTTCCCCTCCAGGGACTCATCGCGCTTGAGGGCACCCAAGTGATAGCCGTGCAGGCTCAGTTCGGGGAACACGACGACATCCGCGCCCTGCGCCGCCGCCTGCTCGATCTGCTCGCGGGCGATGACGAGGTTCTCCTCGACGTCACCCAGCACACAGTCGGTCTGCGCCAGCGCAATGAGCATGTCCCCACCTCATCGACTCATCACTATTGCGGCTTTCACCCCAATTTTGCCAGAGCCTGGAGACAGCGGCACGGCCCGGCGGAGCTCACGGTTCCGCCCTGTTTCAAACACCCGGAAGACCGGTCCCCACCAATGAGCGAAAGAACGATCCTTCCCGTGCCGGACACGGGTTTCACCCGTTGATCCGCACGATCCGCCGTACGCCCCGCAGGGCCGCTTCCAGCCGCAGCTCAGCCCGGCGGCAGCGGTACGACGGTCCACGGTCGAGTCGTCCGGCGATGCCGACGGCCGGCTCGACCGGGCGGCTCCGGCCGAGCGGCCCGCCGGACCCGCTCGGCCGGCCGCCGAGCCCCCCGGAACCCCAGGGACCGCCCGGCCGTCCGTGCGCGGCCCGCCCGCTCATCGCCGCCGGGTATGCGCCCGGCGCAGCAGCAGCGCCCCGCCCACCAGCAGTCCGCCGCCCACCGCGGCCACCGCGGCCAGCTCGTCCGCCCCGGTGGCCGCCAGCAGCGCCGAGCCCGCCGAGGCCCCGGCCCGTGCCACCGCATCCACCCGCGCCTCCTGTGCGGGCCGCGGGGCGGGCGGCCTGGGGGCGGTGTGCTCCACCGGCGTCGTGACCGGGCGCCCGTCCCGTTCCGGGGCCGCTCGCCGCTCCGGGGCAGGTCGCCGCTCCGGCTCCGCGCGGTGCTCCGGCTCCGGGGCCGTCCAGTGCACTCCCGGGGCATGCTCCGCCCCGGCAGGCAGCCGGTCCGCCGGGGGATGCTGCGCCGGCGGCGGTCGCCGGAAGGCCGGCGCGGCCGGCGCTCCGTTCCCGCACGACGCCCCCATGGCCGGGTTGAGCGCCGCGCCCCCGTCGACCGAGTTGCCACACGCGTTGACCGGGGTGTCCACGGTCACCTGGACGCTGTTCCCGGACAGCACCCCGGGAGAGTTCGTCGCGCTCCCCCCGGCACCGGCATCCGCGTACGCCGCACTGCCGCTCGCACCGAGCACGCCCGACGCCGCCGCCACGAACACGCACGCCTTCAGGCTCTGTCGCATCTGTCATCCCTCATCTGCAGTCGAGGCGTACGGACCGCCGCCCGCACCCCTCCCCCGTGCTGCTCGCACGGCCGGGCGGCCGGCAGCGCATACGCGGCGCCGACCGCCCGGGGGCACAAGCGGTGGAACGGCCGAGGCCGTTGGTCGTCAGTGGTTGGCAACCCCGTTGCCGGACAGCACCGCGAGGTCGTCCAGGATGTGCGACAGCGCCTCGTCGCCCTTCGCCTGGCTCGAGTTCTCGACGCACTGCTGGTTCTGCGGCGACGACAGCACGTTGATGTCCTGGGCAAGGACCGCCGCAAGGTTGACCTTCGGAAGGCCCAGGCAGAGGTCGTTCAGGGAGCCCTGCACGAGCCCGAGCTGGGTGCTCAGATTGCCGTGCGTGGTGGAGTTGCCGTAAATCGACTTGGAACCATTGCCGTTGACCGTGGACGTGCCGTGATCGTTGCCGATCGCCATGGCCTGCGGCGCGGCCGCCGCGGTCATTCCCACGAGCGACGCCGCAATCGCCGCGCCCGCCATCATCTTCTTCATCGCGCAAACCCTTCAGGAGAAGGAACTCCCGGCACGGGAGCCCTGTTTGAATAACCCGTCGCAGCCGCACGAGTTCCGCATCATCACCCGAACAGATGGCGATGCATTTCCCGAAAGGCGTCCTGCGCTTCAACGGGCCTCATACCTCCGCGCGAGCCTCCCCCTGGGCTCTCCGGACGGACCGTATGACAAAGGGCCTACATCGCCGGTAAACGGGTCAGCAGGCCCTGTCCTGTGTTTCCGGCCGGCGTGCCAATGCCCCGGCAACCCCATCAATCGCACAAGGGCATTGGCACGCTTCCCTCCACACATCATTCTTAACGATCCGGCGCACCGCGTATCGGTCACAGGCGAATAACAAATCGCGTTGCGGAGGCCGGGATTTCCGCACCAACCCCGGCTTCGCCGGGCGATGGCAGCAAAAACCCGGGCCGCCCAGAAGAAGGAGGACTGGGCAGCCCGGGCCTTGCTCAGCCGCTCAGCGGTTGCCGGCGCCGTTGGCGGAGAGCACCGCGATGTCGTCCAGGATGTGCGACAGCGGCTCGTCGCCCTTGGCCTGGGTCGAGTTCTCGGTGCACTGCTGGTTCTGCGGCGACGACAGCACGTTGATGTCCTGGAGGCCCGCCAAGCCGTTGATCTTGGGCAGGGCGAGGCACGGCTTGTTGAGAGAGCCCTGGATCAAGCCGATCTGCGGGCTCATGTAGCCGTACGTGGTGGAGTTGCCGTAAATCTGCCGGGCACCGTTGCCGTTGACGGTGGAGGTGCCCTGGTCGTTACCGGTGGCCATCGCCTGCGGGGCGGCAGCGACGGCAATGCCGACAATGGACACAGCCGCAGCTGCGGTCGCCAGCGTCTTCTTGATCATTGCTAGTCCTTCGTGTTTCGAGTTGCCCTTGGGACGGACAAGCTGCCCAACTCGAAAGAATTGAGTTGGGTTGTGCTGATTCACTCCAATGAGCTTGCCCTGGTCAGCGTTACGAGCAGGGGAAGCGCCCGGGAGATACGGGCGGGAGTCATTCGGTGGGCCACCGCGCCCCGCCCGGTGATTTCGGCCGGGCCCGTGAAGCATTCGGCAGCTGCGGTATCGCCGGAAACGATGAAATGTGAATATCCACGCCGCGGCCGGCGGGCGATCCCGCGCGCCCGGGAATTACTTACCGAGCGGCAGACCACCGAGCAGCGGAGCCTTCTTGGTGGCTCCGGCGACGCTCCCGAGAAGTTTCTTCGCGCTGGTCGACTTGACCTTGTCCTTCGTGGTCTTGACCATTTTGACCAGCGGTGCGATCTGGTGGCCGTCCAGCTGCTTGCTGTGCAGCGCGTCCGTCAGACCGCCGTTGAGGCTCATGGTCGGAGCGCCGGGCTGGGCGGCGAAAGCGGGCACGGCCGTACCCAGCGCCATGACGGAACCAACAGCAACTGCGGCAGACTTCGCGTACTTCACTTTCAACTGTCCCTTCTCGGGCGGTGCTTGAAGGTCCCGCGGCACAAGTGCCGCGTGAGCACTCACTTCGCTGCTCGGATCACCGCATTCACCCTGACTAACGAGTACCGCCGCACGGAGAAACTCTGAAGTTTCACCTTCTTGACAACGCCACCCTAAAGATGCGGGATTTTGCGATTACGGCGGTCGATTGCGGCGGCCGGGGTCGAATACCGACCGGCCCCGGTGTGCAGGCGTCCGCGCACCGGGGCCGGGTCAGAAGACACGGCTCGAAATTCTTCGAGTCAGTGGTTCAGGCAGTTGTTGCCGAACGCCGGGTTCAGCAGAGCAACGATGTTGATGGTGTTGCCGCACAGGTTGATCGGAATGTGGACCGGAACCTGGATGGCGTTTCCGGAGAGAACACCGGGGGAGTTCTTGGCGCCGCCCGCGGCACCCGCGTCGGCGAACGCCGGCGCAGCCGAGCCCACCGCCATGAGGGTTCCGGCGGTGACTGCTGCGACCTTTGCGTACTTCACTTTCAGCCCTTCCTGCAGCGGGTCCGTAGCGAACACGACCGTCGTGTCGCTCGGGCGCTGATCTGCTCGCCCGTAACGCCGCTGCCGATATTGGTAACGATTTCTCCTCGTGGACGAAACTCTTCCCGAGAAGTTTTCGGAGGAATCGCCCAAATGATGCAAGACCGTTTCAGGAGATTGCCACCGCGCATACGACGCGGAAAAAACACCGGAGTTCGAACGTACGAGGTATCCGCCGAATACGAATTCCTACCGAACAAGCCGCGAAAATCTTCGGCTTCACGGTTCGTAGGAGGGTGTCGCGGGCCCGGACCGCTCACGAAGAGAGAGCCTGCGGCCGGGCCTGCGACCGATGGCCGGTTCAGCGGTTGCCGACACCGTTGGCGGCGAGCACCGCGATGTCGTCCAGGATGTGCGACAGCGGCTCGTCGCCCTTGGCCTGGCTCGAGTTCTCGACGCACTGCTGGTTCTGCGGCGACGACAGCACGTTGATGTCCTGGGCGACCGCCGCAAGGTTGACCTTGGGCAGGGCCAGGCACAGCTTGTTCAGCGAGCCCTGAATCAGCTCCAGCTGCGGGCTCATGCTGCCGCGGGTGGTGGAGTTACCGAACGCCGACGTGGCGCCGTTGCCGTTGACCGTGGAGGTGCCCTTGTCGTTGCCGGTAGCCATCGCCTGGGGTGCGGCCGCCGCCGAAATGCCGACGACGGACGCGGCTACAGCCGTCGTGGCGAGGACCTTCTTGATCACGATTTACCCTTCTCGAAGCGGAGTGCCCGTATCCGGAGCGCCCTGGTCAACTCCCTTCTGGGGGTGCGGTTTCGCCGTTTCACCCGAATGCCACGAAACCATAGATACATATCACTGCGGCGGGACAACATTGCGGCCTGCAGCACGCTTTGCACGGCAAAGGCCGGTACGAATTCTTCGTACCGGCCTTTGCCGAGGAGGGGGCCGACCGAATACGGCCGGGCCTCAAGAGCTGTACGTTGATCAGACGTTGAGGCAGGTGTTGCCGAACGCCGGGTTCAGCAGGGCGATGAAGTTGAGGGTGTTGCCACAGACGTTGACCGGCACATCGACCGGGACCTGGATGAGGTTGCCGGAGAGAACGCCGGGGGAGTTCTGGGCAACTCCTGCCGCGCCGGCGCCGCCATGCGCACTGGCCACACCGGCTCCGCCCACAACGGCGAGACCCGCGGCAGCGGACAGGACGGCGGCCTTGGAAACAAACTTCACGGTGAACCTCTTCACTGAGCAGCAAGCAGAAATCTGTACGCGCCGCTTAGAGCGACAAGCTGCTCAACTCACCACCCAGGGCAGAAGTAGCGGTTCATTCGGGTGAATGCATGGCCGATGAGCCCGGGGGACGGCATTGGTGAGAGGGATATACATATTGGCAGCTGACAGCCAACCGGCCTTCGGTCAGCGCGGATTGTCGGCGACGTCGTGTGCAATGGCGTCATGAAGGTGACTCATGCGCAGGTGGTGGCCTGGCGGTTGCGGCAGCAGAGTCTGGTGCCGCGGACGGACGCCCCGGTCGAGGAGCTCGTCGCGCGGCTGGCGGGGGTGCAGGCGCAGGTCGGCTCCGCCGCCGAACTCGCGCTCGCGGTACGGCAGAAGACGCCGCGCGGCGGGGCCGTGCCGTCGGCGCTCGCCGCGCGCTCGCTGGTCAGGACCTGGGCGATGCGGGGCACGCTGCATCTGCTGCCGGCCGAGGGGATGGCGTCGTATCTGGCGCTGCTGGGGGCGGCGCGTACATGGGAAAAGCCCGTCTGGCAGCGGGCGTTCGGGGTGGACCCGGGGCAGATGGCGGCGCTCGGGGAGGCCGTGGACGACATCCTGGACGGTCAGGTGCTGAGCCGGCAGGAGCTGATCGAGGCGGTGTCGGCGCGTGCCGGCCTGGAGGGGCTGGGCGAGCAGCTGTCCTCCGGTTGGGGCACCGTTCTCAAACCGCTCGCCTGGACGGGGCGGCTGTGTCAGGGGCCGCCCCGGGGGCAGCACGTGACCTTCACCTCGCCGCGGTCCTGGGTGCCCGGATGGCGTGGAGTGCCGGACCCGGAGGAGGCCGCGCCGGCCGTGATTCCCGCGTACCTGGGGGCACATGGGCCGGCGACGCCCGCCGCGTTCGACGCCTGGCTGCTGCGCGGGGCGACCCGTAAGGCCGTGCTGCGCGGCTGGTTCGCGGCGCTCGGCGACCGGCTGACGGAGGTCGAGGTCGACGGGGTGGGCGGGGCGTTCGTGCGCAGCGAGGACGCCGCGGCGCTGGCGCGGACCGAGCCGTCGCGGGAGGTGCGGCTGCTGGGCGGCTTCGATCAGTACGTCCTCGGGCCCGGCACCACCGACACCCGGCTGATCGCGGCCGGCCGGCGTACGGCGGTGAGCCGGACCGGGGGCTGGATCTCGCCGGTGGTGGTGCACGAAGGCCGGGTGGCCGGGGTGTGGGAGTTCACCGAGGAGTCGGTGGCGGTGACGCTGTTCGCGGAGCACGGCGAGGTGCCGCGGGCGGGCCTGGAGGCGGAGGCCGGCCATCTCGCCCGCTGCACGGGGCGCGAGCGGGCGCTCGTCATGCGTACGGCTTAGGGGCCGGCCCCTCGGGCGCCGGCTCCGCATCGTCCGTGCCGTCCGTGCCGTCCCTGTCCTCCGTGCCGTCCGTGCCGTCCCTGTCGTCCGTGTCGTCCGTGCTGGTCAGGGCGATTGTCAGAGCCTGGTGCAAGACTCAGGGGCATGAGATGGGCGGTGGTGGAGACGGGCGACGGAGGTGCTCGTCTCTGCCCGCTCGCCCAGGACGGGCGGCCCGCCGGGCCGGTGGTGCAGGAGCCTTCGCTCGCGGCGGCGGTGCGCTCCCGGCCCGAGGTCGAGCGGTGGGTGTGGCGGTCCACCGCGGAGATCTACCGGCGGCTGCAGGCGGCGGGGGTGCGCGTCGAGCGCTGCTATGACGTGGAGGCCGCGGAGGCGCTGCTGATCGGCCATGAGGAGGGCCAGTCGGGCCAGCCGCGTTCGCTGGCCGCCGCCTGGGCGCGGCTGCACGGCCTGCCCGTCCCCGAGGACCCGCCCGTCCGTACTGCCGAGACCCAGCCGTCGCTGTTCGAGCCGGGTCCGGTGCCGCTGCCGCCCGGCACGGACGAGCTGACGGCACTGCTGGAGGTCTACGCCGGCCAGGTGGCGCGTGCGGAGAAGGCCGAACACCCGGACCGGATGCGGCTGCTGCTGGCCTCGGAGTCCGCGGGCATGCTGGTCGCCACGGAGATGGGGCGGGCCGGGGTGCCCTGGCGGGCGGATGTGCACCGCGCGCTGCTCGACGGGCTGCTGGGCGGGCGCTTTCCGGGCGGACTGGAGCCGCGCCGTATGGCGGAGCTGGCCGATGAGGTGTCCCGGGCCTTCGGGGCGGGTGCGCGGGTGCGCCCGGATCTGCCGAACGACATCATCAAGGCCTTCGCCCGCGCCGGGATTTCCCTCACCTCGACCCGCAAATGGGAGCTGCAGCAGATCGACCATCCGGCGGTGGCGCCGCTGCTGGAGTACAAGAAGCTCTACCGTCTGCACACCGCCCATGGGTGGTCCTGGCTGCAGCAGTGGGTGCACGACGGCCGCTTCCGTCCCGAGTATCTGCCCGGTGGCACGGTCTCCGGGCGCTGGACCGCCAACGGCGGCGGCGCGCTGCAGATCCCCAAGGTGATCCGGCAGGCCGTGCGCGCCGATCCGGGGTGGCGCCTGGTGGTCGCCGACGCCGACCAGATGGAGCCGCGGGTGCTGGCGGCCGTCTCCCGTGACCGGGGCCTGATGGAGGTGGCCGGCAGCGGCGAGGATCTGTACGCGGATCTGGCGGCCCGTGCCTTCGGCGGGGACCGTGCCCAGGCCAAGCTCGGTCTGCTGGGCGCCATTTACGGGCAGACGTCCGGCGACGCCCTCAAGCACATGGCCGATCTGCGCCGCCGCTATCCGGCCGCGGTGGCGTATGTGGACGAGGCGGCGCGCGCGGGCGAGGAGGGCCGGCTGGTGCGCACGTGGATGGGCCGCACCTGCCCGCCCGCGTCCGTGGTGCCGCCCGATGAGGCGGGCCTGCCCCAGGAGGAGCCCGCGGCGTACGGCGGCAGCTCGGCGGCCGCCCGTGCCCGCGGCCGGTTCACCCGTAACTTCGTCGTCCAGGGCAGCGCCGCCGACTGGGCGTTGCTGCTGCTGGCCGCGCTGCGCCACTCGCTGTGGGCGGGCGGACTCCACGCCGAGCTGGTGTTCTTCCAGCACGACGAGGTGATCGTGCACTGCCCCGCGCAGGAGGCGGCGGCGGTCTCCGAGGCGATCACGGCGGCGGCCGATACGGCGGGGCGGATCGCGTTCGGGGAGACCCCGGTCCGCTTCCCGTTCACCACGGCGGTGGTGGAGTGCTATGCGGAGGCGAAGTGAGGGCGGGGCAGGTGCCGGGCGGCGTGGTGCGAAAACCGCCGGGACAGCGGCGGTGCGGGCGTGCAGAGTGAAGATCGTGAGCAGAAGGCGTAGTGCGTCCGTCCCGAACGAGGAGTGCCCCGTATGAGCGTCCCGCCCGAGATGCAGCTCCGGACCGAGATGCAGGTGCATCCCGAACTCCTCCCGGCCTTTGAGTCGTTGCCGCAGTTCCCCGATCCGTACGAGGACATCGAGGCCACCCGCGAGGGGTTCCACAAGATGCTGGCCGCGTTTCCGGCCGACCGTACGGGCGTGAGCAGCGAGCGGTTCGAGATCCCGCGGGCGGACGGCAGTGCGCTGACGGTCGAGGTCTACCGCCCGGAGGGCGGGGCGGACACCGGTACGGGGCAGGACACGCGGGGAGCCGCTCCCGAGGGGGCCGGACGCGCCCTGCCCGCCGTGCTGCACTTCCACGGTGGCGGGTTCGCCCTCGGCCGGTCGCTGCCGGGGCAGGACCGCGCGGCGATCGCGCTCTGCCGTGAGCTGCCCGCCGTCGTCCTCACCGTCGAATACCGCCTCGCTCCGGAACACCGCTATCCGGCCGGGGTGGAGGACTGCTACCGCGCCCTGGAGTGGGCGGCGGAGCGAGCCGCCGGCCTGGGCATCGATCCCGCGCGGATCGCCCTCACCGGCAAGTCCGCGGGTGGTGGGCTCAGCGCCGCGGTCGCCCTGATGGCCCGGGACCGCGGCGGCCCGGCGATCGTCCACCAGTCGCTGTGCGTCCCGGATGTGGACGACCGGGTCGGGGCGGACGAGGCGGCGGTGGATGCCGAGGAGGACGCGGAAGCCGTGGAGACGCGGGTGACCACCGCGCGGGACATCCAGAGGGCGTGGCGGCACTACCTGCCGGAGGGGACGGCCGAGGCGGAGGCGTATGCCGCGGCGGCCCGCGCCACCGACCTGTCGGGGCTGCCGCCGGCCTATGTGCTGGTCTGCGATCTCGATCCGCTGCGCGATGCGGGGCTGGCGTATGCCCGGCGGCTGATGGACGCGGGGGTGCCGGTCACGGTCCGCAATGTGCCCGGTGCCTGGCACGGCTTCGAGCTGTTCGCGCCGGACACCCGGGTGGCGAAGGAGATGACGGCGCACTGGACGGGGCAGTTGAGGGAGGCGCTGTATCCGGTGGGGGGATGACGGTGGCGGATTGACGGTGGGGGGACGACTGGCCGTGGCGGGCTGACCGTGGCGGCCTGACGGTGGGGGCTGACGGTGTCGGGCTGAGCTTGGCGGGCTGAGCCGGGCCGGGCGCCGGGCGTCCCGCCCGGGGCGCCGAGAATCCGTCAGTGCCGCCCGGGACGCCGGGGCTCAGTCCGTGCCGCCCCGGGACACCGGGCGCCGTCGCGCCGCCCGGGGCGCCGGCTTCTCAGTCCGTGCTGCCCGGTGGGCCGGAGGGGGACGTTCCGCTCGGGCCCGGGGCGTCCGGGGTCCCGGTGCTCGTGGTTTCCGGGGGCTCGGCGCTCGTAGCGCCCGGCAGTTCGGCGTTCGGGCCCTCGACGGTCGAGATCAGGCCACGGGTGATCCGCGTCATCGTCGCCACCAGCAGCTCGCGGGGCTGGTCGGGGCGGTCCAGCCACCACAGGGCGAGCCCGTACAGCGCGCTGCGGATCGCCTCGCCGAGGGGCTCCAGCTCGGCCTCGGGGATACCGGGCACGAACTCGCGGAGCAGCGCCATGTCCGTCTCGCGCTGCCGGCGCTGCAGCTCACGGTGGAAGGCCTGCACCTGAGCGTCCCCGGTGGTGTCCCGGAACATCATCCGCCAGGTGTACGGGTGGCTCTCCACATACCCGAACCAGGCGTCGTACATCGCCGTCATCCGTGTGTCCAGATCGCCCTCGCCGTGCAGGAGTTCGCGGATCGGGGCGGCGGCCAACTCGTCGCGGTGCCGCTCCAGCAGGGCGAGGTGCAGCTCCTGCTTGGAGTCGAAGTGGCGGTAGAGCATCGGCTTGCTCAGGCCCGCCTCGGCGGCGATCTCCCCGATGGTCGTGCCCGCGAAGCCGCGCTCGGCGAACAGCCGGGCAGCGACCTCCTCGATACGGGTCCTGGCCTCGGCGCGCGCGGCGCGGCTCCGGTCGATCTCGCTCATCTCGTCCCCTCCCTGCGATCTGGCTCAATCCAGTGGTGAATTCGGCTCGCCATGGCCGTGGGATTGAAGGATACTGGGTCGTGTACCGCTTGGTATACGCAGGAGTAAGTTCGAGATGCGGGGGCTCATCGTGATCGTTTCCGTTCACATCGCCGACATCGGCGTCCGCGCGGTGCGCGCCGTGCTCCGCGAGCGCCCCCGGCCGGGCGAGACCCCCGGCCTCCGCTATGCCGAGACCACGCTCACCGGCGCCATCGCGTCCGGGCCGCCCAAGGTGCGCCCCGGCCGCGCCGCGCTGCTCGCCTCGTGGGACGACGATGCCGCGCTCGACCGCTTTCTCGCCGAGGACCCGCTGCCGCGGCGGCTGACCGGTGGCTGGCATGTGCGGCTGCGGCCGCTCCGGTTCTCCGGCTCCTGGGGCCCGATGCCGGTCGAGATCGGCCCCGGCGCCGCGGAGGACGAGGAGGACGGGCCGGTCGCGGTCCTCACCCTCGGGCAGCTGCGGCTGCGCCGCGCCCTGCCGTTCCTGCGCGCCAACTCCCAGGCCGCCGGCCGGGCCGCCGCCGATCCCGCGATGACCGCTTCGGTCGCCCTGGCCAGGCCGCCCCGCTTCGTCGGCACCTTCTCCCTGTGGCAGAGCGCGTCGGCGATGCGCCGCTACGCCTACGGATCCGCACAGCCCGAGCACAAGGAGGTGGTCAGGGAGCACCAGGCGAAGCCGTTCCACCACGAGGCAGGGTTCCTGCGGTGCCGGCCGTACGGCGCCCAGGGCACGCTGGACGGCCAGGAGCCGGTGGCGACGACCGCCCTGGCCCCGCGCATACCCTGAGCCGCGCCGCGGTCCGCACGGGTCCCACGGGGGTGGGCCTGTGCTGACCGCGGCGCGGCTCAGGCCCGCCTGCCCGCGTGTCCTTGACCCGCGCCGCCTGCCCTGGCCCCGCGCCGCGGGCCCGCGGCCGCCCCGGCCGTGCAGGGCAGGGCAGGGCAGGGCAGCGCCATCACGGCTGTGCCATGCCATCCCCGTCCGTGCCCCACGTCCTCCCGTCCTCGCCATGCCGTCCCAGCCGTGCAAGGCCCTCCCGGCCGTGCCGTGTTCCTCCCGACGTGCCGTGCCGTGCTCGCCCCGTCGCCCCTGGCGATCCGTCCGCTACGCCCTAAACTCGCCGGCAGGTGCCAGCGGCGAGCGCCGGTCGGCGGTCGGCGGTCGGCGGTCGGCGGTCGGCGGTCGGTGATCAGCGGTCGGGGAGCGGCAGTCGGCAGTCGGCTGGGTGAGTCTCCGCGACGGAAGGGGCCGCGAAGGAGCCGGGCCCGTGCGGGTGCTCGTTCGCTCCGGTGCGGGGCTTTCGCAGAAGGAGCGGAACGCGCTTCAATCCCTGGACGGGCGAGAAGAGTTGGCGGCGGAGGGAGTCGGCCGGATGAGTGCCGGGACCGGAACGAGCGCTGGATCGGAGCGGCCTGCCGAGCACGGCGCGGACGCGAAGGCAGGCGCGCACGCAATCATGGGCGGAGGCGCGGGCGCGGCCCCGGACGCGAAGGCAAAGGCGGACACGGAGGCAAAGGCAGGCCGGGAGGCAGAAGCAAGCCCGGAGGCAAAGGCAGACACGGAGGCAAACGCAGGCCGGGAGGCAGAAGCAAGCCCGGAGGCAAAAGCAGGCGCGGAGGCAAACGCAGGCCGGAAGGCAGAAGCAAGCCCGGAGGCAGAAGCAGGCACGGAGGCAAAGGCAGGTGCGGGCGGCGGTGGGCTGGAGCGTGTAAATCCGGCGCATCTCGCGCCGCCGACCGGGTTCAGTCATGCGGTGCGCGCCGCCCCGGGCACCCTGGTTTTTCTCGCGGGACAGACCGCTCTCGACGGCTCGGGCCGGATCGTCGGCGACGGCATCGTCGAGCAGTTCGAGCGGGCGCTGACGAATCTCCTGGACGTCGCGGCGGCGTCCGGCGCCGGCCCGTCCGACCTCGCCAAACTCACCGTCTTCGCCGTCGATGTCGCGGACTACCGCCTGCATGCGCGCGAGATCGGCCGGGTGTGGAAGCGCCTGGCGGGCAGCGACTATCCGGCGATGGCCGTGATCGGTGCCACCCGCCTGTGGGACGAGACCGCGCTGGTCGAGATCGAAGGCATCGCCGTCGTCCGCTAGCGGACCGCTCCGGCGGTTCCGGCGACTCCGGCGACTCCGGCGACTCCGGTGACTCCGGCGGTTCCGGTGACTCCGGTGACTCCGGTGACTCCGGCGGTTCCGGTGACTCCGGTGACTCCGACCGCGCCGACCGCGCCGACCGCGGCGACGCTTCCGGCCGCGCCGGCCACCGCCCCGCACACACCAGGGGCGCCCGTCGTCCCGTCGGTCTCCCGGCGGGGCGGGCGCCCCTGGCGCTGTTCCGGACGTACGCCCCGTCCTGTACGCGCTGCCGCGTCACCCCGTTCGTGGGAGCGCGGCCGCTCAGTTGCGGCTGCGCGCCATCCCCACCGGGTCCTTCTTGAACGCCCAGGTCATCTTGGGCTCCATCGCCCAGCGGAAGGCCCGCTGCACGGGCGGTGTGCACAAGACCGTGACCACGGTGCCCGCGATCAGCGTCAGCAGTACCGCACCCCACGGCGTGTGCATCCACGGGTTGTCGTACCAGTCCCAGAAGCGCGACCCCTTGGCGAGGAAGCCGTGCAGCAGATAGCCGTAGAGGGTGCCCGCGCCCAGCGCCGTGCACCACATCGTGCGGCCCGGGATCCAGGCGAAGAAGCAGGCCACCAGCACGAGGGAACAGCCGAACATCGCCAGCGTCATCACCGCACCGCTCCACCACGGAGCGGCGAGCTCCTGTGCGGCGTCACGGTGGTAGAACCAGGCGGCATTCATCCGCGGTGCCGCCCAGTACGCGAAGACCAGCGCGGCCGCGAAGACCGGTACGGCCAGGATCCGCGCCTTCTTGCGGCGTACGAGCTTGAAGTGCTCCGGCCGCAGTGACAGCCCGATCACGAAGAACGGCAGGAACTGCAGCACCCGTTGGAGGTCCATGCCGTCGCCGACGTCCGGGGACAGCGACGCGAGGACGGCGATGGCCAGCGCCAGGGGGACCGGCCAGCGCACGATCTTCCACAGCGGGGTGGTCAGCCGCCAGACGAACAGCGCCAGCAGGAACCACGTCAGATACCAGGGGTCCGTCAGGCTTATCGGGTAACCCGGATCGTCGTCCGCCCACTTCTTGAAGAGCGTGTAGGCAACTTCGAAGAGGATGTACGGGACGGCGACTCCGGTAATCAGCCGCTGCAGCCGGTCCTTGCGCATATCGAAACTGCGCGAGAAATAACCGGAGATGATGATGAACGCCGGCATGTGGAAGGCGTAGACGGTGATGTAGAGCGCCGCAGCGGAGCGGCTGCCGTCGCGCAGCGGCTCCCAGGAGTGCCCCATCGCCACCAGCACGATGGCCAGGTACTTCGCGTTGTCGAAGAAGGCATCGCGCGGCTTCGCCTTGGCATCGGCCTTGGCATCGGCCTTCGCTTCGGTCTTCGCACGGTCCTTGCCCCGGCCCTTGGCATGGCTTCTGGGCCTGGCGTGCGCACCGCCGGCCGTCGCCGCACCGCCGGCCGTCGCCGCACCGGGCACGGTCGCCGTCACCGTCTCCGGTGCCAGCGTTGCCGTTGCCGTGGCCCCACCGGTCTGCGGCGGCGCCGGTGTGCCCGTCCGGCTCAGCGTGTCGTGCGACATCTGCCGCGGCGGGGGAAGCGGCACCCGCCGTTCACCATACGCCGGAAATTCGTTCTTCAAGGAGCCTCCCGAAAGGATCCCAGGGGAGGAGCTGGACGCTGGCCCGCGCCGGGCCGCAAATCGGAACCCAAAAGCCAAATCCTGCGTCTTAGTTCTTTTACGGGGAGTGTGGCGGCGTCGAACATCTCAGGCACCTTAGCCCCGCGGCGGGAATCACGTAAATCCCCGCCCGTCGCGGCCACACACGGCGCATCCGCCCTCCACAGCTCCTTCACGCACCGCGGGCGGCAGGGCGGGCCGCAGCGCGGCCCGGCACCCCGGGAGATCTGGACAATGCTGCCTCAATCTCCGGCCGTTGCCCGCTATTCAATAACACCTTCGACCCCTCTGGCCCGCACGGACCGCGCGGTCGTGTTCTTCGCCACGTCCCACGCATAGACCTCCAACCGGCGGCCGTGCGGCCCGCGCAGCCGGTGCACGGCCGCCAGCCAGCGTGAACTGAGCGCGGATACACGGGGGTTGATCTGATCGGCGAACCGCGCATAGCGCGCCAGTTTGCGCACATCGGGCGCCCCGAGAATCCCGGTACGCACCTGTGGCGCCAACTCATGGACGGTTTTTACGCACATCACACAGAAGCTCTGGACCACCAGCCGGCTCCGGACATGGGCGCGATCCAGCCACCCCTTGGCGCGTAGTTCACGGAGGACCTGTGCCTCGATTCCGGGATACTTCTCTGGAGCCTTGATCTCCAGCAAAAGACGCTGCCCGTTATGGTCCAGACGGCGCAAGAAGTCGGCAAGCGTGGGTATCCGCTCCCCCTTGAACCGCTTGCCGAACCAGCTGCCGGCATCCAGCCGCGCGAGCTCCGCGGCGGTGAAATCCCCCACCCGCCACGGCGCCCGCCCGGGAAACACCCTGGCGGCGTCCGTCGTCCGCCGCAGCGTGGTGTCGTGCAGCACCACCAGCCGGCCGTCCTTGCTCCGCTGCACATCGTTCTCGACCCAGATGTATCCGCGGCGGTGTGCGGCGTCGACGGCGGCGAGGGTGTTCTCGGGCGCGTAACGGGAGGCGCCGCGGTGGGCGATCACCCGGGTCGCCGCGGTGCCGGGTCCGGCCCGCGTCCCGCTGCTCACGGCGACATCCGCGAACTCGTCCGGCCCGGACACCATCGCGGACGACGCCATCGCGGCCGTCATCAGATAGGCGATGCCGGCAGCGGGTATCCGCAGTGATCTCCGAACCATGCGGCAGCCTCCTGGTCCGCTCGCCCGACGGCGCCGGCCGCGTCGGGCATGGCCCCCTGGGGCCCTTCCTCCCGTCCAGGAATGCCGCTGTCTGCTCAACATGACCGCATCCCCCGTCACCCGCCACGCGAGCAGCGGCCGGACGGCTCCGCACCCCCTGCCCCGGAAGTCGCCTTTTTGCAGGTCAGCAGGGGCGGGCCGGGGTGCGGAGCGGGTGCTCGGCGCTTTTCCGGGCGGCCCGCCATCCGGGCGGTCCCTCCGGGCGGCCGGGCGTTCCGGACGGCCCTCGGTCCGTGCGGGCGGCGAAATGGCAAGGGCCCGTGCCCCGCCCGTACGGCAGAATCCCTGCCCGTGACGATTCGCTTATTGATCGCCGACGACCAGGAGATGGTCCGCCGGGGAATACGCCGCATCGTGGAGAGCCAGCCCGACATGGAAGTGGTCGGCGAGGCGGCGAACGGCCTGGACGCCGTGGCGATGGGGCGCGCGCTGAAGCCGGATGTGGCGCTGGTGGACATCCGGATGCCGCGGATGGACGGCCTGGAGGTGACCCGCCGGCTGGCGGACCCCGCGCTGGCCGACCCGGTCCGGATCGTCATCGTGACCACCTTCGACCTCGATGAATACGTCTATCCCGCGCTGCGCTTCGGCGCCTCCGGCTTTCTGCTCAAGCGCTCGGGGCCGACGCTGCTGGTCGAGGCGGTCCGGGCGGCGATGGCCGGCGACAGTCTGATCAGCCCCTCGGTCACCGTCCGGCTGCTGCGGCATGTCACCGGCCCCACGGCCGGCCGCCGCCCCCGCCGCCGCGACGCGGTGCTGACCGAGCGGGAGGTGGAGATCGCCGGGAAGGTCGCCGAGGGGAAGACCAATGCCGATATCGCCCGGGAGTTGTTCATCTCGGCGGGCACCGTGAAGACCCATGTCGCCAGCATTCAGCGCAAGCTGCAGGTCCGTAACCGGGTCGGAATCGCCGTACGGGCCTGGGAGTTGGGATATGCCACGGGGCGGACACCGGGGTGACGGGCTCCGGGAGGGATACCGGGCCGGACACGGACGCGCTGCGTAGCCTCACCGGCATGAAGGACAACGTTCCGGTGCGGCGCGGGCGGCGCCGAGGATGGTGCGGCGCGGCCGCGGCGGCGATGCTCCTCCCCGCCCTCCTCTCGCCCCCCGGCGCCTACCTGCCGGCGGTCATGGCCGCGCTGGCTCTGGTCGTGGCGCTCTCGGTGTGGCCGGTGGGCCGGGTCTCGCTCGCGCGGGCGGCGGCCGGGACCGCGGTGCTCTCCCTCGCCGCGGACACCGTCTCCTTCGGGAAGGCCGGACTGGCGCTGCTCTGGCTCCCGTTCGAGGCGGTCGCCCTGCTCGTCCTCCTGGAGCGGGTGGTCCGCCATGTGCCCGGCTCCCGGGTGGGCCTCGTCGGCGGGCTGACCGGTGCCGCCGCGGTACTGCTGCCGCTGCGCTTCACCCTGCACGCCCCGCAGACCGGGATCAAGGAATCGGTCTTCCTGGCCGCACTGGCCTTCGTCCCGGCCGCCGCCGCGACGGGCGTCGGGCTCTACCTCCGGTCGCTGGACCGCCGCCGGACGCATGCCGTGGCGCTGGCCCGGCGTGAGCAGCGGCTCGAAGTCGCCCGCGATCTGCATGACTTCGTGGCCCATGAGGTGACTGGCATCGTGCTGGAGGCCCAGGCGGCCCAGCTGGACGAGGACTGCGGCCCCGGGGAGCACCGCGCGCTGCTGCACCGCATCGAGCAGGCCGGGCTGCGGGCGCTGGACTCCATGGACCGGACGGTGGCGACGCTCCGCGAGGCGGACGGCCGCACCTGGGAGGAGCCGCTGCCCACCCGGCCGCACGGTCTGGCCGATCTGCCCGAACTCATCGGCCGCTTCGCCGCCATGACGGCGGCCGAGGTGACGCTGTCCCTGGAGGACGAGGTGGCCGGCACGCTCTCACGGGAGGCCGAGGACACCGCGTACCGCGTGGTGCTGGAGGCGCTGACCAACGTACGGCGGCATGCGCCGCGGGCCGGGCGGGTCGAGGTGCGCGCCGCCCGGAGCGCCGACGGGGCCGTGGAGCTCTCGATCGCCGACGGCGCGGGGACCGGCGCGTCCACCGGCGCCCTCCCCCGCGCTCTCCGGGAGCAGGGGGGACGCCCGGGCGGCGGCACCGGTCTTGCGGGCCTCGCCGAACGGGTCGGTGCCGTCGGGGGCGCCCTGGAGGCGGGCCCGTACGCACAGGGGTGGCGGGTCAGCTGCCGGCTGCCGGTGCCCGCCGTCCGGTGACCCGATCTCTGCCGATCGGCAGATGTGCCGCCCGTCCGGGGCCGGGATCCTCCTGGGAGCGCCCCACCCGTACCTCTGGAGGAACCGATGTTCACAGGCACCGGACCGAAGCGGCCGCTCCCTCTCGTCGTCGCGGCGACGGCCGTTGCCGCCGCGCTCGGCCTCACCGGATGCTCGGTGGACGCCTCGACGGTGGAACCCGAGTCGAAGAGCTTCGCGTACGCGGGCAGTTCCCTGAAACTGACGACGCATGAGGTGGCCACCGAACTGGTCGCCGCCGACCGCAGGGACATCAAGGTCACCCGCTGGTTCGACCACGCCGCGGGCAGCGAGCATCTGACCTGGACCCTCAAGGGCGACACCCTCGACATCGACGCCGGGTGCAGCGGAATCGCCTTCTGTGACGCCAAGTTCAAGGTCGAGGTGCCCAGGGGCGTCGCGGTGATCCGGGACGGCAGGGCAACCGATCCGCCGGGCGCAACGGGCCCGGACGAGCGCCGACCCTCAACTCCCTGACCTGGCCTTTCCCTTGGCCGGGCGGGCTCCGCTGCCGACGCTCTCCCCCGTATGTCGATCAGGTTACAAAGGTCGATGGATGGCTGTTACACAGCTGTCAGAGCACCGGGAAACGTCGCTCATAGCTTCGGTCGTGCCCCAAATGATCAACACGATGGAGCGAGAACCATGAAGCGCACCACGAGCATCGCCCGGCGCCACAAGACGGCCCTCGGCGCGGCACTGGCCTGTGTCGCCGTCCTCGGTACGGTCGCCACCGCCACCGGGGCGCAGGCCGCCACGGCCTCGGAGCACACCGCGAGCGTCGCCCGCACCAGCAGCACTCCCTATGTCGTGAACCACTACGGCGAGGAGAACGCGGACTGGGGCAAGGCCGAGCGCAGCCCCGAGAATCTGGTGCTCTCCGAGTTCACCGCGGTGAACAACCTCGACTGGAAGGAGTGGGGCGCGAAGAAGGCCGTCGCCACCGGCAAGATCTCCAGCGGCTGGTGCGGCAAAGCCTGCGACGAGAAGCCCCTGAACGCGACCCTCACGCTCTCGGACCCCAAGACCGTGAACGGCAAGAAGGTCTTCTCGTCCTTCACCCTGAAGCTGCCCGTCGGTAGCGGTATGTACGATGCCGAAGACCTCAAGGGCAAGCGTCCGATGTCCACCATCTGACGGAGAACTCTCCCGATGAACAAGCCCACGGCCCTGGCCACCGTCTGCGTACTGGTGCTGGCGGCCGTGGGCTGCTCGGGGTGCGGCAATCCCGAACGGCCCCATGTCGAGGGCCCCGCCCCCAGCCCCTCGCAGGCCTCCGGCCCGGTCTATGTCTCCGACACCATGGGCCACCCGCTGACCCGCCCCACAAAATTCGGCCTCACCGAGTTCTCGTCGGTCTCCCGGTTGAGCTGGCGCTCCTGGGGAGAGGCGAAGGCCGTGGCCACCGGGAGGCTGAGCGGCATGTGGTGCATCCCCCACTGCCCCGACCACGGGTATCCGGCCACCGTCGAGCTCAGCCGCCTGCAGCGCCGTGAGAACGTCGGCTACTACACCCTCGCCGTGGTGCGGTCCCCCGCCCACCTCCCGTCCGACCAGTCATCCAAACTGCGCAACGTCCGGCTGCCCATCCCCGAGCCCTGGGAACGCAACCAATGACCGACGTGCTGCTCGTGGAGGACGACTCCCTGTTGCGGGAGGCCACCCAACTGTCCCTGGAACACTACGGATACCAGGTGCGCGCGGCCTCCGACGGGCAGGCCGGGCTGGCGGAGTTCCGTGACCGGGTGCCCGATGTCGCCGTCCTGGACGTCATGCTGCCCCGGCTCGACGGGGTCAGTCTGGTGCGCCGCATGCGGGACGAGAGCCCGCTGCCGGTGCTGATGGTGTCCGCGCGCACCGACCCGGTGGATGTCGTCCTCGGCCTGGAGGCGGGCGCCGACGACTACCTCACCAAGCCGTACGACATCCCGGTGCTGGTCGCCCGTATCCGCGCGGCGCTGCGGCGCGCCACTGCGGTCGACCGGAACGGGCCGCACGAGGACGACACGGTGCTGCGGTTCGGCGACCTCAGCGTGAACACCGCCTCCTTGGCGGTCCGCCGGGCGGGCCGGCGGCTCGAACTCACCCCCACCGAGCGCAGGCTGCTGCTGGAGCTCGCGGCCGAGCCCGGGGTCGTGCTGTCCCGGATGGCCCTGCTGGAGCGGGTGTGGGACTACGCCTGCGGCGGCGACACCCGGGTCGTCGACGTCCATGTGCTCCGGCTGCGCGCCAAGATCGGCCACGACCGCATCAGGACCGTTCGCGGCTTCGGCTACAAGCTCGCGCCCTGAGCGCCATGGGACTCCGCACCAAGACCGCCCTGGTCATCGCCGCGACCGCCGCGCTCGTCGCCATGCTCATCGGGCTGCTGGTGCATCAACTCACCGCCGAGGACCAGCGGAAGAACGCGGCCCATGTGGTCGACGCCCAACTCCTGGAGGCGGTGAACGAATACGCCTCCGGAATCGACAACGGCGCCCTGGTGAATCCTCGGGGCCTGCCCGACGCGCTCCGCAGGACCGTCACCGACCGCCCCGTGCGGGCCACCTGTCTGCAGCACACCGGCGGTTCCGCCCCGGTGCTGTGGGCCGCCACCCGCAGCGGGCGGGACATCGTCGCGGTCCGGCGCTCCTACGCGCCACAGGTGCGTGCCCTCGCCGATCTCGACCGGGTGCTGGTCGGCTCCGGCGCGGCCGTCACCGCGCTCGGCTGTGTGCTGGGCATCGTCGCGGCGGCCGGCGCGGGACGGCGGATCACCGCGTCCGCGCGCACCGCCCAGCGGATCGCGGACGGCGATCTGACGGACCGGGTCCGGCCCCGGGGCAAGGACGAGATCGCCCGGCTCGGTGCCGCCGTCAACACCATGGCCGACGCCCTCAGCGCCCGCCTGGAGGCCGAGCGACGGGTCACCGCCGATATCGCCCATGAGCTCCGCACCCCGGTGGCCGGGCTGGTGACCGCCGTCGGACTGCTGCCGCCCGGCCGCCCGGCCGAGCTGGTCAGCGGCGGTGTGGACACGCTGCGCAGCGTGGTGGAGAACGTCCTGGAGGTGGCCCGGCTCGATGTGCCGGGCGTCGAGCAGGCGCAGTGCGAGGAGGTGCTCCCGAGCGCGCTGGCGCACCGGGCGGCCGCCCTGGCGGGCGGGGACGTCGAGGTGCTCGTACGGGGCGAGTCCGTCGTGGCGACCGATCACCGCCGGGTCGAACGGATCCTGGCCAACCTGGTCGCCAACGCCCGGCTCCACGGCGCCCCGCCGGTGACCCTGGAGGTGGCGGGGTCGGCGGTGCGGGTACGCGACCACGGCCCCGGCTTCCCCGCCGAGCTGCTGACGCACGGCCCCCAGCGCTTCCGCACCGGTGCCCGCGAGCGCGGTGCCGGGATCGGACTGGGCCTGACCATCGTCGCCGGGCAGGCGCGGGTGCTGGGCGCCCGGGTGACCTACGAAAACCCCCCGGACGGCGGGGCCCTGGCCACGGTGGATCTCGATCCCGACAGCTGACAGCTGACAGCTGACAGCCGCACCGTTCCGCCCAGGGGACCCGGCTCCCCCGGCCCCCGCTGTCCGTCTGCCGTAGGCCGGGCCCTCTCCCGGACATCTGCGTGCCTGTAGGCCAAGCAGCCGTACCCCACGCCCTACTGCGGTACGGGTGCGGGGACACCGCCGGGGAGTGACGCGGGTGACCGTGGCGCGAACCTACTGTCCTGGCATGACGAACCGACCCCCTGTCGTCGTGCGGCGTCCGGCCAGCTCGTCGGGCCCGCCCCGCCTGGCCGAGGCGGCCCGGCACGCCGGTCTCGCGGTGACCCTGTTCCCCGCCGGTGCCCTGGCGCTCTGTTCCACCCTCACCGGTCACCGGGAAGCCGCCCGGCGGCGGTGGCTGCGCGCCGGGCCGCTGCCGCTGGGCGCCCGCTCACCGGGCGTCGCCCGGCTGGTGTTCCACGGCGCGCTGACCATACTCCTCGGCGTCGTCGCCCTGCTGCTGGCCGGTGCGCTCGCCCTGGCCGTCGCACGGGGGCTGTTGTACGGGTTCGTGGACCGGACTCCGCACATCAACGACTGGGGCGGGCCCTCACTGGCCGGGGCGTGGCTGGCGCACTTCGCCGTATCGGTGCCCTGCGTCGCCCTCGCGCTGGTCATACTGACCGGCCTCACCCGGCTGAACCGCCATACGACGGCTCCGCTGCGCGGTGAACGCCGCCCCGCCTGGGCGCTGCCCACCGCGGTCCTGGCGGTTGTCCTCGGCCTGCTCTTCGTCCTCGCCTTCGTGCACCAGCTGCCGTGACCGGCCCCTGAGCACCCCGGACGCAGAAGTCCCCCACCTCGGGCGAGGTGGGGGACTTCGTGGTGTGCCGCCTAGGGGCTCAGCTCTGCGGGAGGTTGAAGTAGATCATCGGGTTGTGGCGGCTCTCGCGGACCGGCTCGCTGAGGTTCAGTTCCTTCTTCACCTCGGCCAGTCGCGCCGTCACCTCGGGGGCCTTGGCCACGGACGGGGTGAAGTACTCGACGTTCTGGGCGGCCAGCCACTTGATCACGACCGAGCCCTCGCTCATGGGCTTCGGGCGGCGGCCGTGGAAGACGTCATGGACGCTGGTGGGGGTCCCGGGGCGGACCACCGGGAAGAGGTTGTCGATGTACCAGCGCGCGAACCGGGCGCCGTGGTCGGCGTCGATGAAGAGGTAGTCGGTCTCCGTCGGGACCTTGGCGATGGTGTCCCGCAGATCGCCCTTGGTGAACGTCCAGCGTCCCTCGGAGAGTTCGGCCGGCACGTTCTTCACGACGTTGTCGACGATGTCGAAGGAGTACAGGTGGCCCGTTCCGTTGTCGCGCAGCGCGCTCAGGATCCAGGTGGTGGACCAGCCGCGGAAGGTGCCCACCTCCACAACGACCTCCGGCTTGAGGTCCCGCAGGAGCAGGTAGGTGATCTCCGCCTCGTAGTCGTCGAGCTGGGCCTTGACCGTGTCCTTGTTGTCCTGGAGGAACTTCCGCTGCGCGTCACGCACCGCCCTCAAGTCGTCCGCGTACTTCGCATAGAGGGTGCTTATCGATTCGAGCGTGAGGGTGGACATCAATCCTCCGGAGGGGACGAGTTGCGGGTGGTGCTGACGAACGGACACTGGGGGCTTCAACGGCCGACGCGGCGGCGAACTACCTTCTCACATGACGTTATTGGTTGATTATTGCTCGGTTGCCGCGGGCCCCCTCCCGGTCCCGGAAGGCCGTTCCCAGCACGAGGAGGACCACCACGAACACCGCGATCCACCCGGATCTGGCCGCGATCCAGGCCAGGGAGTCGGGGCTGGTGTGCAGGCCGGGGAAGGTGTGCCCCAGGCCCAGCGGGATGACGGTGGTGGTGAGCATCGCGGTCTGGTGCCAGAGGAAGACCGTGACGGCCGAGAGGTTGAGCAGCGCCACCGCCGCCCAGAGGAACTGCGCCGAAGTCGCGCGGCTTCGGAGCGCCGCGGCGGGGCCCGTGGGGGCCGGAACGGTCACCGCCCGGCGCAGCGGACCGCGCAGCAGCAGTGCCGCGCCCGCCTGGGCCAGGCCGAAGGCGACCACCGCGAGGGTGGGCGGGCTGAGGTTGGAGAGGGTGGAACCCGGGACGCCGACCATGCTCGCGGGATAGCCGCCCCAGAGGATCAGCGCCGCCATGGCACCGCCGCCGCCGAGCAGCAGCGCCACCGCGGGCCGGCTGCGGCTGAATCCGCCGGCCGCCCAGACCGCGCCGAGGCAGTACGGGACCAGCCAGCCCGCCGGGATGTTCAGCAGGCGGAGGGTGTCGGGCCAGCCGCTGTCCGCGAACAGCACCCGGGATGCGTCCAGCGCGGCCACGACCAGGCAGGCCGCCACCGCGATACGGCCCCCTGCCTTGTGCACCAGCGGAGTGGCCGCGATCAGCAGTGCGTACACACCGAGGAACCAGAGCGGGGAGTACGCCAGCCACATCAGCGTGTGGATCGTCTCGTGTGCGGTGCCGGCGAGCACCAGGCCCAGCCACACGAGTCCCCAGGTGAGGGCGAACGCCGTCGCCGGGCGGAGCAGTCTCGCCAGCCGCCGGCCCAGCCAGGTCCGGTAGCCGATTCCGCGGGCCTGCGCCGTTGCGTAGCTGCGGGCGCTCACCCGGCCGCCCACCAGGAAGAACACGGCCAGGGGCTGCAGGATCCAGGTCACCGGGGCGAGGCCGGGCAGATGTCCCAGCGGGCTGTCGCCGACCAGATGACCGCCGGCCTGGAGGACGACACCGCTCACCAGCCAATGGCCCAGGACCACCCCCGCGATGGCCAGCGCGCGCAGCACATCTATGGCCCGGTCTCGTTCCGCCGGGGTCGCCGCGTCGATGCGCAGGGCCGCCGTGTGCAGGGCCTGCCAGGGGGTGCGCCGCGCGGGACGGGGGCGCAGCGGGCCGGTGGGCAGCGGTGGCTGCCGTACCGGTGACGGCGGGCGCAGTTCCAGATCAGTCATGGGAGACCTCCGTGCCCCGGCCGAGCGCGATCAGGGATATGTTGCGCAGCGCGAGTCCGCCGGGGCGGAGGTAGTCGCTGTGGCTGCCGGCGCCCGCGGGGAAGAGCCGCGCACCGAACGCGGCGGTGACGGGGTCGGTGCCGAACCCGACCTGTTCGCCCAGCAGATCGAGGCTGACGTGGGGTACTCCCTCGATCCAGTCGGTCGCTCCCCGGCCCGCCCACACCGGGACCCGGGTGTGCAGTTCGGCCCGGGAGCGCACGCCCGTTCCCGGGCTGCCGAAGAGCACCACGTCCGCCAGGGAGGACTCGGCGGCGGCGTCCATGCGGCGCAGGGCGGTCGCGCACACCACGGATCCGTAGGAGTGGCAGAGCATGGCCACGGGGGCCGAAGGATTCACCGTGCGCAGGTCCCCGAGCAGCCCGGCCAGGCGGCGGCCGCCGTCCAGTGCGCGGTCGGTGAGCACGATGTCCCGGCTCATGGTGCGGGGTGCCGGGTAGCCGTACCAGGCCACCACCGCGGTCTTCCGCTCCGGCTGGAGCCTTGTCATCTCGGCGTGCAGGGACCGGGCGCCGCCGTTCAACGAGGCGTAGACGGTGCCCAGTTGGTCGAAGGTGTCGACCGTGGTGTCCGAGCCGGGCACCACGACCGCGATCCGGTCGGCGTGGGCCAGGTCGCCGAGCACCTCCACGACCTGGCCGTCGCCACGCGGGCTGAACGAGAGGAAGTGCCGGTCCTTGCGCGCCAGCCGGCCGAGCACCGTGGCCCGGCCGGTGTCGCCCATGTCCCGGGCCGCGCGCTCGGATCGGTCGATGAAGCGGTGGTTCGCCGCGTACCGCGCCGCCAGGGTGTCCGCCCGGAGCGCGGGGAGCCGCGGCTGCTCGGGCGTACCCGGCACGGTGGACCGTGCCGCCGCGGCGACCGTCACCACGATGGAGCATGCGGTGAGGGCCATAGCCAGCCCACGCCTGAGACGTGCAGCGCGCATCGCCGGCCTGCCTTCCTGTCCGTTCGGGGAACTGGAAAAGGAGGTTAGTGACGGGAGCGGCGGCAGAAATCACACTGAGGAGCGCACTTCGCGGTAGCTCTCAGGTAGGGGGTCGACTACACGGCGCGCTACCGCGGGGCCGGCCGGGGCCGGGCCCGGCGAGCGGGTCCCGGGCTCCCAACTGGCCTGCTGTCACACCCAGTCCTGGTTGCGCCTGTGGCGCCCGGAAAAGTCCTGCTGCGATACGCGGACAGCAGCGGGGAACTTTAAGGTGGCGCAGGCGATTCGGTCCGGGGTGGCACGTCGGGCAGTGACGCCGATTGTCGCAGTCATGATTCCCCCTAGTTAATACGTGCACGAACGGTGGTCGACCGTCGGTGCCATCAAGCATGAATTTATCCGGGGACGGCTTCACATCGTTATTGGCCTACTTTTCCGGGCGGTGGGCGGGCGCCGTGGACCATTCAGTCCGTCAGGCCGTGGCAGCGCGGCGGTGTCCGGCGGATGAACACCGGCACAACGACGCCCAGGATTCAGGAAGCGGTCTTCCCGGGGCGCCTTTCGGTCAGGGGGCTTTGATGTGCCGTCAGCGCGGTGCCCTCGGTCCGTCACCGTCCGCCCGGTCACCTCGCCCGGCGCCCGCAGCACACCCTCCCCCCATCGAGGGCGCTCCGCAACGGCGGTTCCCGGCCACCGGCCCGGCGCCCCGATGCCCTGTTCGGCAACAAAAATCACGGCGCGAAAGCCCGCAAACGTGGTGGAGTAGACCTCTGCCCCGGGCCTCGGCAGGAGCCACGCTCAGCGGTCGCGTTACGATCCCTATAGTGGCTGGATCACGGGCCTCGCGGGCCGTGCTACACGGGGGGTAACACAGCCATGCCAGAAGACCGTTCCATACCTCGCGCCATCAAATACTCGGTACTCAGGCCGCTCTTGGTCATCACCGGTAGTGGCCGGATCATAGGGGTCCACGGTCCCCGGCAGCGGACCATTCTCACGATGCTCATCCTCGCGTGGGGGCGTGTCGTATCGGTCGACAGCCTGGTCGACGCGGTATGGGGTGACGAACCTCCGGCCACGGCCAGGACGCAGGTGGCGATTTGCATCGGGGCGCTGCGAAAGTCCTTCAAACAGGCGGGCGTCGAGGGCGATGTCATTCTGACGACCCATCCCGGCTATCGCCTGGAGACCACGGGGAGCGATCTCGACGCCCTGCAGTTCACCTCACTCGTCACCGAGGCCGCCGCACAGGTCAAGCAGGGCCGCCACGAACAGGGCCGTGTCCTGTACCGGCAGGCGCTCGACCTGTGGAAGGGCCCCGCCCTCGCGGGGGTCACCGGGCGGCCGGTCGAGGACGAGGCGACCCGGCTCGACGAGCGGCGCTACGCGGCCTACGAGGCCTGGTCCGAGGTGGAACTCGCCCTGGGGCACCACCAGGAAATCATCTCCGAGCTGACCTCGATCGCGAACAGTTCCCCGCTGCACGAGCAGCTCCGGTACAACCTCATGCTCGCCCAGTACCGCGCCGGCCTCCGGGCCGAGGCGACCGAGGGTTTCCGGATGTGGCGGCGCAACTTCGTCGATGAACTGGGTCTCGAACCGAGCGTGGCAATAAAGGAATTGCACGCGTCCATTCTTCAGGACGACCCGGGTCTCACTCTTCCGGTGCAAGTCAAGCCCATGGTGGTGCCCGCCCAGCTTCCGCCGGACGTGGATCTGTTCCAGGGCCGTGCGGCGGAACTCGGAAAGCTCGACCGGCTGCTCGGGGAGAAGGCCCCGCGGATGGGACTCATCACCGGAGTGGCCGGCGTCGGCAAGACCGGCCTCATTGTGCACTGGGCCCATAACGTCGCCGGGGAATTCCCGGACGGCCAGCTGTATGCCGATCTGTCCCAGTACGACGGCAAGCAGCCGGAATTCGTGGCCGGCGCCCTGCTGGGGCGTTTTCTCCGGGCGCTCGGTGTGCCCGGGGACCAGATACCGTCCGACCCCGCCGAGCTCGCCTCGCTCTATCGCAGTGTGCTCGCCGACAGGAAAACGCTCATCGTGCTCGACAACGTTCGCACGATGAGCCACATCACGGCCCTCCTCCCGGGCACCGGCCGCAGCTGTGTCCTCGCGGCCAGCAGGGAGCAATTGGCGGCCGATTCCGGCACGGTCCGGGTCGACCTGGGGCTGATGACCGCGCACGAGTCCCAGACCCTGATCACCAAAATCGCCGGTGAGGGGCGGGCCACCTCGGAAAAGGCGGCGGTCAACGAACTCTGCCGGCTGTGCGACGGGCTTCCGCTCGCCCTGCGGATCGCGGCGGCCCGCCTGGTCGCCAAGCAGCACTGGTCCGTACAGCATCTGGTGGACCGGCTCCGCGACGAGCACCGCCGGCTCGATGAACTCAGCACCGGCGGCCTGGAGGTGCGCGCGAGCTTCGCCCTCAGCTACCGCGGCCTGACCGAGCAGACGGCCCGGATGTACCGCCTGCTGGGGCTGCTCGACGTGCCGGACTTCCCGGCATGGGTGGGCGGCGCGCTCCTCGATGTCTCGCCGGCCGAGGCCGAGGACATGATCGAGCGGCTGGTGGACGCCCATCTGCTCACCCCGATCGGCAGCGACGCCACCGGCACCATGCGCTACCGCTTCCACGATCTGCTGCGGCTGTACGCACGGGAGCGGGCCGAGTCCGACGAGGCCGAGGACAAGCGCCGCGCCGCGCTGCACCGGGTGTTCCGTACCTACCTCACGCTGGCCGAGCAGGGCCATATCCGGGAGTACGGCGGCGATTTCGCGATCATCCACGGGTCGACGCCGCGCCGGCACCTCGACGCCCCGCTCGTCGGCAGGCTCCTGGGATCGCCGCTCGACTGGTTCGAGGCCGAGCGCCCGTCCCTGGTGGCCTCGATCCTCCAGGCCTGCACGCTCCGGATGGAGGAGCTCGCCTGGGACCTGGCGATGTCCAGCGTGGTCCTCTTCGAGACGCGCAACTACTACGACGACTGGCGCGCCGTCAGCGAGAAGGCGCTGGAGGCGAACCGGAACGCGGGGAACATCCGCGGGGAGGCGGCGATGTGCTACGAACTCGCCTCCGTGGAGATGTTCCAGCAGCGCTTCGACTCCGCCACACCGCTGTTCACCAGGGCCTTCCAGCTCTTCGACAGTGTGCGGGAGGTGCACGGCCGGGCGCTGACGCTGCGGAACATGGCGATCACCGACCGGGTGCAGGGCGGCCTCCGGTCCGCCATGAGCCGGCTCGACGAGGCACGCAACACCTTCCGGGTCGTGGGCGACGCGTCCGCCGAGGCGCACACCCTGAACCAGATGTCACAGATCGAGCTGGAGTGGGGAAACCCGGACGCCGCGGTCCGGCTCTCGCTGGAGGCCGTGCGGATAGCCACCGCGCTCGGGGAGACCCGCGGTGCGGCCCAGGCCCTCAACCGGCTGGCCGCCGCCTATGTGAAGCAGGGCCGTTTCGACGCCGCCAAGCAGTCGTACGACGGGGTGCTGCGGATCGTGCGCAGCAAGGGCGACACCCGTGGTGAGGCGTATGCGCTGATGGGCATCGGGGAGACCCTGGTGGCGTCGGGCCAGTACGACGAGGCCGAGAGCATCCTGGCGGACGCCCTGGAGATAGCGGAGCGGGTCGACGACCTCTTCCTCCTCGCCAAGGTCCATCTGGCGCTCGGCAGCTGCAGCCAGCAGCTGAACCAGCTCACCCGGGCGAGCCAGCATCTGCTGATCGCGCGCAACACCTTCCACGAGATCGGTTCGGTGTGGGGGGAGTTGCAGGCGAGCGCGGACATCAGCCGGCTGTCGGCCGAGACCTGCGGGGGCCGGACGCTGCCGGGGCGCTGACCGGGGGGACAGCGGACGCGTCGTACCGATAACGCACGAAAAACGGTGCGCGGTAGCGTCCGCTGCCCTTCGAGCCGGCACCACCGAGAGGTTCAGATGACTGTGCGCGACGAGATCGCCGTCCCGGATGCCGACGGCAGCAACGAGTTGTTCGACTGGCTCGGCAGGATGCGGACCGGCCGTCCCGTGTGGCAGGAGGGGGACGGGCCGTATCACGTCTTCCGCTACGAGGACGTGCAGCAGGTCATCTCCGACCCGAAGACGTTCTCCAACGACTCCAGCCGTGTCATGCCCCATCTGAAGCCGCTGACCGAGGGCCACATCAACTCGATGGACCCGCCGGACCACGGCAAGCTGCGCCGGCTGGTCAATCAGGCCTTCACCCCGAAGACGGTGGCCGGGCTGGAGCCCCGTATCGCGTCCGTGACGAACGAGCTGCTGGCCGGGGTCGATGCGGAGCGGTTCGACCTGGTGGACGTGCTGACGTATCCGCTGCCGGTCATCGTCATCAGCGAGCTGCTGGGTGTGCCCGCCTCGGACCGTGACCTGTTCCGGGTGTGGGCGGACCGGTTCATCGCGCTCGGCGACCAGCCGATCGCGCCGGAGGACTTCGTCGCCACGTTCCAGGCCGCGACCCGTGAGATGGACGAGTATCTGCTGGGCCATTGCCGCAAGCGCCGGACGGACCCGAAGGACGACCTGATCAGCCGGCTGGCCACGGCCGAGATCGACGGCGAACGGCTCACCGACGATGAAGTCGTGAAATTCACCGGAATCCTCTTCCTGACCGGTCATCTCACGACGACGCTGCTGATCGGCAACGCCATGCAGTGCCTCGACAGCAACCCGGACGCTTATGCGGAACTCCGCGCCGACCGCTCCCTGATCCCGTCCGCCATCGAGGAAGTCCTGCGGTTCCGTTCTCCGTTCACCACGGTCAGCCGGGTCACCGTGACCGATGTCGAGGTGGGCGGCCATCTCATCCCGGCCGACCGCATGGTGACTCCGTGGGTGATTTCGGCGAATCACGACGAGGACCAGTTCCCGGACGCGCACCGCTTCGACATCCGGCGCACGCCCAACCGGCATGTCGCCTTCGGGCGCGGTGGACACTTCTGTGTGGGCGCGCCGCTGGCCCGGATGGAGGCGGAAGTGGCGCTCAATGCCCTGCTGGACACCTTCCGTGAGCTACGCGTCGACCACGGCCGCGACGTCGCCTATCACGCCCGCGGAATGTACGGCGCGAAGAATCTGCCGATGACGGCGCGACGCCGCTAATATAGATCGCTCCTTTCCCGATAACGAAGTAAAAGCCCACCTGTCTAACTTCTGTGCGTGAATCAGCCCACCCGCCCTTCTGAGGCCCGTTCACGAACAACAGGAGTCACAGCGTGATTAATTCAGTGGTCATTGTCGGCGGCGGCACTGCGGGATGGATGAGCGCCTCGTACCTGAAGGCGGCGTACGGTGACCGCATCAACGTCACTCTGGTTGAATCCGACCGCGTCGCGACCATCGGTGTCGGCGAAGCGACCTTCAGCACGGTCCGGCATTTCTTCGACTATCTCGGCCTGGACGAGCGCGAATGGATGCCGGAGTGCTCCGGCTCGTACAAGCTGGGAATCCGGTTCGAGAACTGGCGGGAGCCCGGGCACCACTTCTACCACCCCTTCGAGCGGCTGCGGACGTCCGACGGCTACACCCTCGCCGACTGGTGGCTGCAGGAGGGCGACCGCAGCCAGCCGTTCGACCGTTCCTGCTTCATCACGCCGGCGCTGTGCGAGGCCAAGCGCTCGCCGCGGCTGATGGACGGCTCCCTGTTCGCGGGCGGTCTCGACGGCTCGCTGGGCCGCTCGACGCTGGAGGAGCAGCGGGCCCAGTTCCCGTACGCGTACCACTTCGACGCGGCGCTGCTGGCGAAGTACCTGACCAAGTACGGCACCGACCGCGGTGTCCGCCATGTCGTCGACGACGTGACCCAGGTGGCCCGCGACGAGCGCGGCTGGATCAGCCATGTCGCCACCCGCGAGCACGGTGACCTCACCGGTGACCTGTTCATCGACTGCACCGGCTTCAAGGGCATGCTCATCAACGAGACCCTGGACGAGCCGTTCGAGTCCTTCCAGGACGTGCTGCCGAACAACCGCGCCGTCGCGCTGCGCGTACCGCAGGCCGACCAGGCCACGACCGGTATGAACCCGTACACCACCGCGACCGCGATGGACGCCGGCTGGATCTGGAACATCCCGCTGTTCGGGCGGAACGGCAACGGCTATGTGTACTCCGACGAGTTCTGCACCCCGGAGGAGGCGGAGCGCACCCTGCGCAACCACGTCGCCCCCGGCCAGGACGACCTGGAGGCCAACCACATCCGGATGCGCATCGGGCGCAACCGCCGCTCGTGGGTCAACAACTGTGTGGCGATCGGTCTGTCGAGCGCCTTCGTCGAGCCGCTGGAGTCCACCGGCATCTTCTTCATCCAGCACGGCATCGAGCAGCTGGTGAAGAACTTCCCGGACGCGAACTGGGACCCGGCGCTGGCCGACGACTACAACCACCGGGTCGCCGAGGTCCTGGACGGGGTCAAGGAGTTCCTGGTACTGCACTACAAGGCGGCGCAGCGCGAGGACACCCCGTACTGGAAGGAGGCGAAGACCCGCGCCCTTCCCGACGGGCTCGCCGAGCGCCTCGCGATCGGCTCCTCGCACCTGCTCGACGAGCGCACCATCTACCAGCCGTACCACGGCTTCGAGCAGTACTCGTGGATCACGATGATGCTGGGCCTGGGCCACGAGCCGAAGCGGCCGCGCCCCTCCCTCGCGCACATCGACCCGGCGAACGCGCGCGCCGAGCTCGCGCGGCTCAAGGCGGACGCGGACGAGCTGGTCGCCGCCCTGCCCAGCTGCTACGAGTACATCGCCTCCCTCAACAGCTGAGCCCCCGGGCTCACTTCAGCTGCCGACGCCCCTACCCCTGTCCCCCGGCGGGTACGGGCGTCGGCGCTTCACCCGCCTGCTCGGCCGGGAGTCCGGGGGCCGGTCCCCGGAACGGCCCGGCGCCCCAACCGGAGGACGACCTCACCATGGCTAGCCTTCCCCCACCCTCGTCCGCGCCGGACACGGCCACCCGCCCGGTGCCGGCCGACGGCTTCCGCTCCCTGATGGGCGCCTTCCCCACCGGCGTCGCCGTGATCACCACGTACGGGACGGACGACCGGCCCCGCGGGCTGACGTGCAGTTCGCTGTCGAGCGTGACCACCGCGCCGCCGACCCTCTCCGTCTGGCTGACCAGCCGGGGAGAGACCCTGGGCGCGCTGCGCGAGTACGGCGCCTTCGCGGTGAACCTCCTGCACGACCGGGGGCAGCGGGCCGGTGAGGTGTTCGCGCACCCGGTCGCGGACCGGTTCTCCCAGGTCGGCTGGCGGCGCTCGCCGGAGGCCGGGCTGCCGTGGCTGGCCGACGACGCCTTCGCGGTCGCCGAGTGCCGGGTGACGAAGCTGGTCGAGGTGAGCGACCACACCCTCGTGGTGGGCGCGGTCACCGGTGTCACCCAGGACGCCGGGACCCCGCTGCTGTACGGGGTGCGGCGCTTCGCCTCCTGGCCGGGCGGCGAGGCACCCGCCGCGCCGCTCGCCCTCGGCACCCCCGTGTCGTCATGCTGAAGGTCATCGCAGGCGTCGTCCTGCTGCTCGGCGCCTTAGGGCTGTGGTGGGGCCGGCTGGGCTCCGGGGGCTCGTCGACCGAGGTCGACACGACGGCCAGGTTCCTGCTCGCCGTCATGGTGATCATTCTGCTCAGCCATCTGCTGGGAGCGCTGCTGGGCCGGCTCGGCCAGCCGCTGGTGATCGGTGAGATCCTCGGCGGCCTGCTGCTCGGCCCCTCGCTGCTGGGCTGGGTGTGGCCGTCCGGGCAGGCCTGGCTGCTCTCCGCCGATGTCGTCTCCGCCCTCAACACGGTGGCCCAGCTCGGGCTGATCGTCTTCATGTTCCTGCTCGGCTGCGAGCTGCGCATGGAGAGCCCCAAGAAGGCCGTCGGCTCGCTCGGGGTGAGCGTGCTCGGCGCGATGGGTCTGCCGTTCGTGGCCGGGCTCGCCCTCGCGGCGGCGGCCCCCGCCATGCTGCGCGGCTCGACCCCGCACGACTTCGGCTACCTCTGCTTCTTCGGGCTGGCCATATCGGTGACCGCGCTGCCGGTGCTCGCCAGGATCCTCACCGATCTGCGTCTGGACCGCTCCCCCGTCGGGCAGTTCGCGCTGGCCAGTGCGGCGGTGGGCGACGGTATCGCCTGGCTCGCGCTGACCGTCATCCTCGCGGCGACCGGGTCCGGTGACGCCACCGACATGGGCAGCACGATCGCGCTGGTGGTGGCCCTGGTGGTGTTCACCGCGCTGGTCGTGCGTCCGCTGCTGGCGACCGTGGTGCAGCGGGCGGAGGAACGGCCCGGCAAGGGGACACTGCTGCCGCTGCTGCTGGTCGGCGCCATCAGCTATGCCGTGCTGACGCATCTGCTGGGGCTGCACGCGGTCATCGGGGCGTTCCTGTTCGGTACGGCGGTCCCCCGCGACTCGGCGGTCACCCACCGGATGAACCAGCAGCTGCAGGGCTTCACCCTGACGGTGCTGCTGCCGCTGTTCTTCGCCGGGGTGGGGCTCAATGTCTCGGTCGGGGCGCTGGGGCGGGACCCGTGGCACTGGCTGGTTCTCGCCGGGGTCATCGTCGTGGCGACCCTGACCAAGATCGTCGGTGCGGGCGGCGCCGCCCGGGCGATGGGCTACCCGCCGAAGGAGTCGTTGCGCTTCGGCGCGCTGATGAACTGCCGCGGGGTCACCGAACTCGTGGTCGCCGGGATCGGCTGGCAACGCCATCTGATCAGCACGACGGGCCTGACGGTGCTGGTCCTCATGGCGGTCGGCACCACCGCGATGACCGGGCCGCTGCTCAAGCTGCTGGGGACGGAACCGCCGGAGCCCCCGCCCGGGGAGACCGATGACTCCCCGGTCGCCGTCCCGCAGGAGGCGCCGCTCCGGGCGGACGTCTGAGCCGGGCTCCGGGCGGACGCCTGAAGCCGGCGTTCTCCCGGTCCGCCGAATATCTCCGGCCCGTGCAATACGAGTATCGCCCGTGGTCGGCGGCACGATATCTGGCCAATAAGCCGCCGACCTAGCGTCTTGTTCGCTCATGGGACAGCACCGAGTAATGACAACCGGCAGGGCCATTAGGGAGGTTGCGGTGTGATGGCTGCGGACCGCGTATTCTGGCAAAGAGTTCTCGGCGGCGGGTTCACCCCTTTGCCCCGGTGGTCGAGGATTCCGGCGGACCTGCCTGCCGTGCGTCGCACCGCGATACCCGCCGGCACCGCACAGGCACTGCTTCGCCTTTCGGAACAGAGGGGTCTTTCGGAACGGCCGGATCTTTCGGAAGGGCCGGGCCTTTCTCCGGACACCCTGCTGCTGGCCGCTTATGTCCGCGTCCTGGCGGCGGTGACGGGCGACTCTTCCGTGGTGACCGGATATCTGCCCGAAGACGGCCCGGAGAAAAGCCCGTTGCCCCTGTGGGCCGCGCTTTCCGGGGGCTCGTGGGAAGAACTCGTCACCGAGGTCGCACAGCTGGCGGACGAGGTCCGGCGGCATGCGCCGCAGGCCCTGGACGAGCTGCGCGCCGAGACCGGCCGGACGGAGCCGCTGTTCGACACCGTCCTGGTCGCCGGCCGGGCGCCCGGCCCCGAGGACCTGACGGACGGCACCGTGCTCGCCGCCGGCCTCGCCCGGACCGGGGACGGGCTGGAACTGGTGCTGAGCCACCGCCCCGACGCCCTGGACGGCGAGCAGGCCGACCGGTTCGCGGGCTATCTGCTCGCCGCGCTGCGCGAGCCGGCCGAGCGGCCCGGGGCGGACCACCAGGAGTGGAGCCCGGTGCCGGAGCGGGAGGTCGCACAGCAGCTGGCCGAGTTCGCGGGCCCGCGGCGGGAGCTGCCCGACCGCCGGGTGCACGAACTCTTCGAGGACCAGGTGCGGTTGCGCCCGGACGACATCGCCGCCGTCCACGGCACCGAGTCCTGGACCTACCGGGAGCTCAACGAGCGCGCCAACCGCGTCGCCCACGCGCTGCGCCACGGCGGGCTGCGCGACGAGGACGTCGTCGCGGTGGTCACCGAACGCACCCTCCCCTGGCTGGTCGCCGTGCTGGCCGTGTTCAAGGCCGGCGGTGTCTATCTGCCGGTGGAGCCGCACTTCCCGGCCGACCGGATCAGCGGCATGCTGGTGCGCGCCGACTGCCGCCGGGTGCTGACCGAGCGGGACGCGTCCCCGGGCCTGACCGAGGCGCTGACCGGGCTGCCCGGCGTGCGCGCGGATCATCTGGACACTCTGCTCGCCGAGGACCACCCGGTCACCGACCCCGGCATCCCGGTGGCCGCCGGCCAGAGCGCGTACATCTACTTCACCTCCGGTTCGACCGGTGCGCCCAAGGGCGCCGTATGCGAGCACGCGGGCTTCCTCAACCATCTCCTCGCCAAGATCGACGATTTGGAGATCACCGAGGGCCGGGTGGTCGCCCAGACCGCGCCGCAGTGCTTCGACATCTCCCTGTGGCAGCTGGTGGCCGCACTGGCCGTCGGCGGACGCACCCTCATCATCGGGCAGCCGGACATCCTGGACACCGCGCGCTTCATCGAGACGCTCGACACCGGCGGTGTCGAGGTCCTCCAGGCCGTGCCCTCCTATCTCGAAGTGGTCCTGACGGAGCTGGAGCGCAGCCCCCGCGCGCTGCCCCGGCTGCGCCATGTGTCGGCGACCGGTGAGGCGCTCAAGAAGGAGCTGGTGGAGCGCTGGTTCGCCATGTTCCCCGATGTCGCGCTGGTCAATGCGTACGGCCTGACCGAGACCTCGGACGACACCAACCACGAGGTGATGCGCCGGGTGCCCGAACAGGCCTCGGTGCCGCTGGGCAGGCCGGTCGCCAATGTGCGGATCCATGTGGTCGACGAGCGGCTGCGCCTGGTGCCGCTCGGCTCCCCGGGCGAGATCCTGTTCTCCGGCGTCTGCGTCGGACGGGGTTACGTCAACGACGAGGAGCGCACCAAGGCCGCGTTCATGCCCGACCCGCTGCTGCCCGGTGAACGCATGTACCGCTCCGGCGACTTCGGGCGGTGGCTGCCGGACGGGCGGCTGGAGTTCCTCGGCCGCCGGGACGCCCAGGTCAAGATCCGGGGCTTCCGGATCGAGATCGGCGAGGTCGAGAACCAGCTGCTCCGGGTGGACGGGGTGCGGGACAGCGCCGTCGTCGTCACCGGCGAGGGCGAGAGCCGGCAGCTGGTGGCCTTCCACAGCGGCGAGGAACTGTCCGAGGCCACGCTCCTGGAGTCGCTCGGCGCGGCGCTGCCCAGCTATATGATCCCCAGCCGGTTCCGCCGGCTCGATGTGCTGCCGCTCACCGCCAACGGCAAGATCGACCGCAAGGCGCTGACCCGGCTCGCCGGGCAGGAGGAGTCCGCGGGCGACGGCGTGGAGCTGCGCAGCGACACCGAGCGGCGGCTCGCGGAGCTGTGGTCCCAGGTCCTGAAGGTGCCGGCCGGCCGGATCGGCCGTGCCTCCCATTTCTTCGACAGTGGCGGGACCTCGCTGTCCATGCTGCGGCTGGCGATCGCGCTCGACCGTGTGGTGACGCCCGTCGAACTCCAGCAGCACCCGGTTCTCGCGGAATGTGCGGCGTTGCTCGACCGCCGGGCCGCCGAGGCTCCGAACCCAGGAAGGCAGCCAGTTGACAGCCACGTTTGACGGTACGGCCGTCCCCGAAACCCTCGGTGACGGCGCCGAGTTGATCCTCGGCGAAGGCCGCACCCCGGTCCTCGGGGTGACCGGTCCGGACCTCCCCGGCGAGACCGTGCGCGCCCTGCTCGGCCGGTACGGCGCCCTGCTCGTCCGGGGCCTGGGCCTGGCGGCGCCCGCCGATCTGGGCCGGGCCGCGCAGGCGCTCGGGGTGACGCCGATGACCGAGCGGGAGGGCTTCACCGGCCGGACCGACTTCGGCGACGGTGTGTACGGCGCCTCGGAGTGGCCGGCCGACGAGCCGATGTGCATGCACCACGAGCGCAGTTACGGCGACGAGGTGCCCGGTATCGCCCTGTTCGGCTGTCTGACGGCACCCCGTACCGGCGGCGCGACCGCCGTGGCCGACGCCCGGACGGTGCTGGCGAAGCTGCCCGCCGACCTCGTGGAGCGCTTCGCCCGCGACGGCTGGCGGCTGGCCCGCACCTACCGTGACATCGGCGTGAGCTGGGCCGAGTCGTTCGGCACCCAGGACGCCGCGCAGGTCGACGCGTACTGCCGTGCGCACGCCCTGGACCACGAGTGGCTGCCGGACGGCGCGCTGCGCACCGTCCAGCACCGCGCGGCGGTGGTGCGCCACCCCGCGACCGGTGAGCGGCTCTGGTTCAACCAGATCGCCTTCCTCAACGAGCTGACCATGGACCCGGCGGTGCGGGAGTACCTGGTGTCCCTGTACGGGCCCGGCTCCCTGCCGTTCACCACCTTCCACGGCGACGGCGAGCCCGTCACGGCGCAGGTCGTCGAGACCATCAACGAGGTGTACACGGCGGCGACCGTGCGGGAGCCGTGGCAGGCGGGCGATCTGCTCGTGGTCGACAACCTGCGGATGGCGCACAGCCGCGAGGCCTACGAGGGCGACCGCGAGATCGTGGCGCTCTTCGGCGACCCGGTGCGCCTCGACGGGCATGTCCGGCCCTCCGCCACCTAGGAGGCCGGGCCGCCCGGAAGACACCCGCAGGTCCCTCTTCTCTTCTACGGTTCCACGGAGCTTCACATGCCCCAGCAGCACGCTGCGCCTTCGTTCTCCGTCATCTCCGGAGCCCAGGTGCACCGGGTCCTCGACGCGCACCACCAGGGCGTCGTCGACCTGATCGAGACGGCCTACCGGCTGCACGGCGGAGGCGAGACGGTGAACCCGCCGTCGTACTTCCTCCGCTTCCCCGACCGCCCGACCTCCCGGATCATCGCGCTGCCCGCCTCGATCGGCGGTGAACTGCCCACGGACGGCCTGAAGTGGATCTCCAGCTTCCCGGAGAACGTGGCGGCCGGTATCCCGCGCGCCTCGGCGGTGCTCATCCTCAACGACCATGACACCGGCTACCCGCTGGCGTGTCTGGAGAGCTCCATCATCAGCGCCGCGCGCACCGCGGCCTCCGCGGCGCTCGCCGCCGACCGGATCAGCGCCGCGCGCGGCGGCCGGCCGGCCCGGATCGGGTTCTTCGGCGTCGGTCTGATCGCCCGCTACATCCACACCTATCTGGCGCGCACCGGCTGGCAGTTCGACGAGATCGGGGTGCACGATCTGTCGGCGGCGCACGCGGGCGGCTTCGCCGACTACCTGCGCCAGTCCGGCGAGTCCGGCACGGTCACCGTGCACGGCTCCGCCGAGGAGCTGATCCGCTCCTGCGACCTGGTGGTCTTCGCCACCGTCGCCGGCACCCCGCATGTCACCGAGCCCGGCTGGTTCGCGCACAACCCGCTGGTGCTGCATGTCTCGCTGCGCGATCTGTCGCCCGAGGTGGTGCTCGGCGCGGCCAACATCGTGGACGACGTGGAGCACTGCCTGAAGGCGGACACCTCGGTGCACCTGGCGGAACAGCGGGTGGGCCACCGGGACTTCCTCGACGGCACGCTCCACGACGTCCTGACGGGGAAGGTGCAGCCGCCGGCCGACCGGCCGGTGATCTTCTCCCCGTTCGGCCTGGGGGTGCTGGACCTGGCACTCGGCAGGCATGTCTATGAATCCGTGAAGGAATCGGGCGAGCTGCGGGTCGTCGACGATTTCTTCCACGAGATGCGCCGTTACGGCTAGGGCGGGAGGCACCCGTGCCGACTATTTCGGCTCCGCAGGAATTCAACGAGGAAGACCTGTACGTCGATCTCGACGCCGTACTCGGTATACCGCTCCACCTCAAGTGCGAGGGCTTCAACTTCACCGGATCGGTGAAGCAGAAGGCCGCGCTGGAAATGGTCGAGGCCGCGGAGGAGGCCGGGACGCTGTCCCCCGGTTCGATCCTGGTGGAATCCTCGTCCGGCAACCTGGGCGTCGCGCTGAGCGTCATCGCGGCCAGCAAGGGCTACCGCTTCGTCTGTGTCACCGACTCCCGGTGCAATCTGGCCTCCAAGCGTCTGATGGAGGCCCTGGGCGCCACCGTCCACACGATCGCGGAGCCCGCCGCCGACGGGGGCTTCCTCGGTGCGCGGATCGCCTACGTACGGCAGCTGTGCGAGGAGGACGGGCGGTACGTCTGGCTCAACCAGTACGTCAACCCCGCGAACTGGCGGGCGCATTACCGGTACACGGCTCCCGGCATCCACCGGAGCTACCCGGAGCTGGATGTCCTCTTCGTCGGGGCGGGGACCACCGGGACCCTCATGGGCTGCGCCCGCTGGTACAGGGAGCACCGGCCCGAGGTCCGCATCGTGGCCGTCGACAGTGTCGGCTCCGTCGCCTTCGGCCACCCGCCGTCGCCCCGGATGATCCCGGGCCTGGGGTCCGGGGTCCGTCCGCCGCTGCTGGACGAGGACTACGTCGACGAGGTGCTGCTGGTACCGGAGCCGGACACCGTGCGCATGTGCCACCGGCTGGCCGGGCGCGGCTTTCTGTTCGGCGGCTCCACCGGGACGGTCGTCAGCGGCGCCGACCGGTGGCTGACGGAGCACGGCAGACCGGCGGGGCTCTCCTCGGTCGCCATCTCGCCCGATATGGGCGAGCGCTATCTCGACACCGTTTACCACACCAACTGGGTGCAGGGCGTCTACGGCGAGGACACGCTCGGGCCCGCGCACCCCAGTCATGAGACGAGAGAGGCAATACGATGACCAACCCGTTCGAGGACACCGAGGGCCGCTACCTGGCCCTGGTCAACGACGAGGGCCAGTACTCCCTCTGGCCGGCGTTCGCCGAGGTCCCGGACGGCTGGAAGGCCGCCCTGCCCGAGACCGGCCGCGCCGAGGCCCTGGAGTACATCGCCGCACAGTGGACCGATATGCGTCCGCTGAGTCTCGTCCGTGCGATGGAGGACGCCGCCGGCACCCCGAAGGCGGCCTCCTGATGACCGTGACACTCGATACCGGGGCCGCGGCGCGGGTCGCGTCGCTGACCCCGGACGAATCCGTGGACGCGGAACAGGCCGCCCGCCGGGTGATGGCGTCCGGCGGTGCCCTGGTCGACAGCGCCGGCTGGGTCGATGCGGCGCGTTCCGGCTGGCCGGAGCTGCCGCTCGGGCTGCGCCGGCCGCTGCACGAGTTCCGGCGCGACTCCGGGCGCAGCGGAGTGCTGCTGCTGCGCGGCCTTCCGGTGGACGAGGCCGCGCTGCCCGACACCCCGTCCGGCGCCGGCTCCGTGCAGCGTGCGGGCTCGGTCTCCGCCGCGATGCTGACCATGGTGGCCTGTGGTCTCGGCGATCCGGCAGCCTTCCGGCCGGAGAAGACCGGCGCCCTGGTCCAGGACGTGGTGCCGGTACCGGGGAAGGAGGAGTTCCAGGGGAACGCGGGCTCGGTCCTGCTGACCTTCCACAACGAGAACGCCTTCCATCCGCACCGCCCCGACTTCGTCATGCTGCTGTGCCTGCGGGCCGACCACGAGAAGGCCGCCGCGCTGCGCACCGCCGGTATCCGCGGGGCGATGCCGCTGCTGAGCGAGGAGACCCGGGCGGCGCTGGCCGCACCGGAGTTCGTCACCGCTCCCCCGCCGTCCTTCGGCGGGTCGGACGGCGGCACCGCACCACACCCGGTGATCTTCGGGGCGCCCGAGGACCCGGATCTGCGGATCGACTTCGCGGCCACCCGGCCGGTCACCGACCGGGCGCGCCGGGCGATGGACGAGCTCGGGGACGCCTTCGAGCGGACCGGCCAGAGCACGGTGCTGGCCCCGGGCGATCTGGCGATCGTGGACAACCGGGTCACCACCCACGGGCGCAGCGCCTTCCGGCCGCGCTACGACGGCCGCGACCGCTGGCTCCAGCGCACCTTCGTCCTCACCGATCTGCGCCGCTCCCGCGGATCCCGGTCCGGAGACGGTTACGTCCTTGACTGACAGCCTCCGTACCGCAACTCCCGAAAGGACCTGGAGCCCATGACCCCTGCCATCCGGATCGAGAATCTGGCGAAGAACTTCGGCAGGACGGCGGCGATCCGGGGGGTCAGCCTGGAGGTTCCGGCCGGCCGGGTGCTCGGGCTGCTGGGCCCCAACGGCGCCGGCAAGACCACGCTGGTGCGCATGGTCGCCACGCTCGTCCGACCCGACAGCGGGCGCATCCTGGTGCACGGGCACGACGTCGTGCGCGAGGCCGCCCGGGTGCGCCCGCTGATCGGACTCACCGGCCAGTACGCCTCGGTGGACGAGGACATCTCGGGCTGGGAGAACCTCTATCTCATCGCCCGGCTGTTCAACCTGCGCGGACGCAGGGCCCGCGCCCGCGCCGACGAGATGCTGGAACGCTTCAGTCTGACCGAGGCCGGCAAACGGCCCGTCGGCGGCTACTCGGGCGGGATGCGCCGCCGCCTCGACCTGGCGGCCAGCCTCACCGGCGACCCCCGCGTCCTGGTCCTCGACGAACCGACCACGGGCCTCGATCCGCACAGCCGCAACAGCCTCTGGGCGGAGGTGAACCGGCTCGCCGAACAGGGCACCACCGTGCTCCTCACCACCCAGTACATGGAGGAGGCGGAGGCGCTCGCCGACTCCCTGGTGGTGATCGACAGCGGCCGGGTCATCGCGTCCGGCTCCACCGCCGAGCTGCGGGCGCGCCTGGGCGGCCAGATGCTGCGCATCCAGCCGGAGGAGCCCGGCGACCTGGCACTGATCTGGCAGGTCCTGGTGGCCGCGGGCCACACCGAGGCCACCGTCATGGCGGACGAGGGCGGCCGGGGCACCGGACGGCTCCAGCTGCCGCTGACCGGCGGCGGAAGCCAGCTCACCGCGGTCGTCAGAGCCCTCGGCGAAGCGGACATTCCGCTCGCCTCACTGCACACCCACATTCCGAGCCTTGACGAGGTCTTCCTCAAGCTCACCGGACCCGCGGCCAGGGAACCCGTCGCCGCTAGGAGCGCGGCATGAGTGCACTGGTACGTCATTCGCTGGCGCTGTCGCGCCGCAATCTGCGCAAGTCGCTGGCCAGTCCGGGGCAGGTGCTGGACACCGCGCTGATGCCGGTGGTCCTGTCCGTGATCTTCATCTATGCCTTCGGCGGCGCCATCGCCGGGAACAGCGCGGACTACCGGCAGTATCTGATGCCCGGCATCATGGCGCTGAACCACACCATCGTCTCCCGCACCGCGGGCATCGCCCTCAACACCGATTTCTCCTCCGGGGTGATGGACCGCTACCGGTCCATGCCCGTCGCCCGCTCCGCCGTACTCATCGGCCGGGTCTCGGCGGACTCGGTACGGCTGCTGATCAGCCAGCTGGCGGTGTTCGCCTTCGCCCTGCTCATCGGCTTCCGCGCGGACAACGGCCTGCTGCCCACCATCGCCGCCTTCGGTCTGCTGCTCCTGTACGGGATCGCACTGTGCTGGGTGAACGCCTTCATCGGCCTGGCCGCCCGGAGCATCGACACGGTGCAGAGCGTGTCCACGATCGCCATGCTGCCGCTGCAGTTCGGCAGTTCGGTGTTCGTCGCACCGGACACCATGCCCAGCTGGCTGCGGATCTTCGTGGAGAACAACCCGATGACCCAGGTCGTCGACGCCTCCCGCAACCTGATGATCGGCGGCCCGGTCGCGGCGCCCGCCCAGGGCGCGCTGCTGTGGATCGCCGGGCTGATCGCGGTGTTCGTGCCGCTGTCGGTGTGGAAGTACCGGTCTCGGGTCTGACCGGGCCGCGCGGGGGGGGGCCGTCGCCGGCCTGACACCGGCGACGGCCCGTCCGCACAGGGATTACTTGCCGTCCCCGCCCTGCGGCTGCGGCTCGCGGGGTGCCTCCGGGGGCATGGGCCCGCCGTCGTGCTTGCCGCCGTCCGCCTCCAACTCCGCCGGGTGCCGGAACGGGACTCCGCGCCAGCCTTCGGCGTCGGGCGTGCGCGTCTCATACGTCTCGACAGCCAAGGCGCTCATCTACCAGCCTCCTCTTTCGTAAGGGGCCATGCCGCCGTACGGTCGAGGGCATGACCCGTAGGCCGCGGAGGTTTTCCTCCGCGGTTGGTCACCCGTCCCGGCGCTCACCTGTCCAGGGTTTTGGACGCCGGGGCGGGAGTCACTGCCCCTCGTGCTCGGGGTGGTTCCTGAGTTCGATGTTCAGGTCAACAACCTTGCTCTTGTCGCCCCGTGCCTCTGCCAACTGCCGCTCGTTTACCAGCGCCTGGCAGATATCGCACTCTGCCGCGGGCTTCGGGGCGGGCCGGGGTTCGCCGAGCTGTACGGGTGGGGTCAGACTGCCGGACACGACCACTCCTCTCCGTAGTGATTCCACTACCAGGAGTCCTCAGCGTGGCCTAGAGTCAGGGGCCATTCAACGTGTCACTTGCGGACGGAAGGACAGTGAAGGCCCTTTGAATCGCAACGACTTGAACCCTGACGCCTCCCCTGAAGCGGCCTACGGAGCACGTTTACGCAGCCTGCGAGAGGCGCGCGGCTGGACTCAAGAGGACCTGGCCGAACGCGCGGAATATTCGAGCGTGCATGTTTCGGCCGTCGAAAATGGTCGGAAACCTCCAACTCTCCGATTCGCGCGTAGCGTGGACCGTGTCTTCGACCTTGAGGGCACACCGGACTCGTTCGAGCGTGAGTACCGCGAGATCAAGCACGGCAGCCTGTTGGAGGGGTTCCCGGAGTACGTCGGGTACGAGGGCCGGGCGGTAGAGATCCGGCTGTTTCAGATCGGGCTGATCCCCGGCTTGTTGCAGACACCGGAGTACGCGCGGACGGTGGCCGACGGCGATGTGCAGCGTGGGGCCATCACGCCCGAACAAGCTGAAGAGCGGGTCTCCTTCCTCGCGGAGAGGCAAGCCGCGCTGGTGCGGTCCCGGCCTCCCATGGTGCTTGTGGTGATGGATGAGAGCTGTCTCCGTCACGAGATCGGTGGTGCCGAGGTCATGGAAGGTCAGCTCCGGCGATTGGCCGAAGTCGCTTCCCTCCCCAACTGGGTACTGCAAGTGGCACCCTTCGACATAGGAGCAAGGCGGGCGTTCAACCTGCCGGTGAACCTCCTCACTCTGGCTGACAGGTCCGTGGTCGCGTATGCCGAGTCTCAGGCACGGGGGCACCTGGAGCGCGAAGGCACAGCCGTGCTGCCCATGCTGACGGCATACCATCAGTTGCAGGCCGAAGCGTTGTCGCAGGCGACGTCTGTGGCAATGATCGAGCAGTTGCGAAAGGGCATCCCGTGACGACCGAATCCCCCCGCTGGTTCAAGTCCTCCTACAGCAGCAACGGCGGCGACTGCATCGAGGTTGCCGCCACTGGCACCGGCGCTGTCCCCGTCCGCGACAGCAAGGACCCCAACGGCCCGGCGCTCACCTTCTCCGCGAACGGCTGGTCGTCGTTCGTCGCTGCCGTCAAGGGTGGGGAGATCCCCGCCTGAGCCCGCAGCAGACCCTGAGTAACCGGCCCTCGCCAAGCGGCGGGGGCCGTTGTCATGGGGCCGCTCGGTCACCAGTGCCGAGGGGTAGCCAAATGGCTTGGCAGCATCGCAGCCCAGTTGACCTGCATTCCGGCCTGTCGGTACCTGGGGGTTGCCAGGAAGGGCCAGCGACGGAGAGCAGCAGCGCGCCGACGCCCGTGGCAAGGAGCGGCAGTCGGCAGAGGCCGATCCGTGCGGGCCAGGTACCGCATCGGCTGCGGTGCGGAGGAGAAGAGATATTTCGGGGGTGCCCCGACGGCGGAACCAGGCGAGGGCGCCGGGCCGGCCGCCCGTTGCGACGGGATCGCCTGGTCTGACATCGCCCCGCTGCTACTACGCATCGAGGTGCGACATCAGCCGGGCCGCCTTCCTGGATCCGGGTGTGGACAGACCCCCGCCGTACGAGGAAATCCCCTGCTCAGCAAGCGAAATGGCTTCAATTCCCTCCTCTCCTACACGGAGTCCGCGCAGCATGGCCAGCTGGAACGGGAACGCACCTCCGTAGTACCCCTGTTGACCGCCTACCATCAGTTGCAGGCCGAAGCTCTCTCACAGGCGGCATCCGTGGCCATGATCGAGCAGCTACGAAAGGGCACCCCGTGACGACCGAATCCCCCCGCTGGTTCAAGTCCTCATACAGCGACAACGGCGGCGACTGCATCGAGGTTGCCGCCACTGGCACCGGCGCTGTCCCCGTCCGCGACAGCAAGGACCCCAACGGCCCGGCGCTCACCTTCTCCGCGAACGGCTGGTCGTCGTTCGTCGCTGCCGTCAAGGGTGGGGAGATCCCCGCCTGAGCCCGCAGCAGACCCTGAGTATCCGGCCCTCGTCTCTGGTACGCGAAGACGGCGGCCCGGGCGCGACGTCCGGGCGGAGTCCGACGATGCGCCGGACCGCTTCCTCGCCCCTGACCGCCTCCCCGATCCTCGCTCATGGCCTCGTCGCGTCGTCCTCGTCAGCAGTGTCACCCGGCGCCGGGGCGCAGCGCATCAGCCCAGCAGCGGCTTGATGCGCCGCGGGCGAGTTACCCGTCGAGGTAGAGCAGCGCGGTGATCGTCTTCTTGCACACGTCGCAGTGCATCGGCGCCTCGATGCTCGCCAGGTCGCACTCGATGGATGTGATGCGGTCCACCGCTCCGGTTTCGACCTCGCCCCGCCAGGCGTCATTCCAGCGTTCGGTGTTCTCCTGGAGCCGCGAGACGTAGCCGCGGGTCATCTCGTAGAACGCCCGGACGCCGTGCTCCTTCATGTAGCCCCAGTTGAACTCCAGGCTCTTAAGCACGACGGGGAATGGATGCAGCGACTGGGTGCGTCCCCAGGTCTCCAGTACGTCCTCGACGTCGAGCCTGCCGGCCCGCTCGTCCAGGACGGTCCACATGCCCTGGGCGTCGTAGTCGCCGAGCACCTGGTCGAGGATCCCGGCGCAGCGGCGCAGGTTCGCCTTCTTCGCCTGAAAGACCCGGGCGGCCTCGGTGCGCGCCTCGCCCGTGGGTTCCTTGCGGGCCTTGCTGATCGCACGGGTTAACTCCGTGCTGAGAGCCGCCTCGTCACACAGTGAGTCTCCGAAGCTGAGCCACGGGTCCGGAAACCCGCGCTCGGCCGTGACCTCGAAGATCCGATCGCCTTGCGTTCCCATCCGCTCCTCCTCGAAAGTCGGCAGCGGGCAGGGCCCGCTACGCGTCAACTGGATGGTGCGCACCGCCGCGCGAGTTCCGCGGCAGCCTGATCGAGCGGGACCTGGACCTGCTCGCCGCTGTCCATGTCCCGCAGCGTGACCGTACCGGCGTCTCGCTCGGCCTTGCCGTAGATCACGCAGAAGCGGGCCCCCTGGTCGCTGGCCCACTTCATCTGCTTGGCGAACTTCCCACTGGATCCGAGGTAGACACCCGTTCGAACCCCGGCGCGCCGGATTTCGGCCGCCAGCCGGAAGCTGTCCGCAGACTGGTCCTCGCCCATGACCGTGACGGCCACGTCAATCTGCGAGTAGCTGTCCTGGTCGGCCTGATTCAGCAGCGGCAGGATGCGCTCGATGCCCAGCGAACCGCCACAGGCGGGCGAGTCCTTACCCCCGAGCCGACCGATGAGCCCGTCATACCGGCCACCCGAGGCGATCGAGCCCGGCATACCCGGTGCCACGACCTCGAAGATGATCCCCGTGTAGTAGTCCAAGCCGCGCACCAGGTTTGGCGTGAACCCGATTCGCTCAGCGGGGATCGCGTCCTTCGTCAACTCCAACAGCCGGTCCACCTCCGACAGGCCCGCCTGACCCATCTCGCTGGACTTCAGCTCACCCCGGATCCGCTCGACCGCATCCGACGAGGTGAGGTCATCCACCAGGCCCTGCGCCACCTCGGACGACAGCCCACGGTTGGACACCAGCTCGGCGACGACGGCCTCCGGCGAGAGCTTGTCGAGCTTGTCGAGCGTGATCAGCACACCGGAGCCGAGGTGCTCGGGGACCTTGTATGCCTCCAGCAGACCGAACAGCACATGCCGGGAGTTCACCAGGAACCGGAACTCCGGCACCCCGAGCGCATCCAGTGCGTCGTGCAGGGCGAGGACGACTTCGGCGTCGGACAGCGGGGAGGAGGAGCCGACGATGTCCAGGTCGCACTGCACGAACTCGCGGAAGCGTCCCTTGCCCGGGCGGTCGGCGCGCCACACCGGAGCGATGGCGTACCGCTTGTACGGGGAGGGGAGCTGGCTGCCGTAGGCCGCCGCCGCGCGCGCCAGGGGCACCGTGAGGTCGTAGCGGAGAGCAAGATCAGCCTCGCCGGTCGCCTCATGCTCGCCGCGGCGGAGGATCTTGAAGATCAGCTTGTCGCCCTCGTCGCCGTACTTGCCGGTGAGGACGTCCAGCCGCTCGAACGCCGGCGTCTGCAGGGGCTGAAAGCCGTAGCGGCCGAACACTTCCCGGATTGTCGCGAACGCGCGTTCCCGCCTCTCATGCTCGGCGGCGAGGAAATCGCGGGTGCCGGACGCGGGCTCAAACTGCTTCAACGAGGCCATACGGCCATAGTCCCGGAAGCCGGGTGCCGCAGGCAAAACGCATCGGCGCGGAAGCAGTGGCCGCAGCTCGGGCGGCATACGACCGCCTGCGCGCCGACGCACTGTCACGTGATGAATCGCTAGCCCTCATTCAGCACGCCATGAAGGAGTGCGCCCATGAGCACCACTCCCGATCTCTCCGCCGTGGAGTGGGTCAAGAGCAGCTACAGCCAGGGGAACGGCGGAGACTGCATCGAATGGGCCCCCGCGTTCGCAGCCTCCGGCGTCGTCCCCGTCCGTGACAGCAAGGACCCGCACGGCCCCTCGCTCACCTTCGAGACAGCCGCTTGGTCGTCGTTCGTCACCGCCGTCAAGGGCGAGGAGTTCCCCGCCTGACTCCCGAGCAGCCCCCAAGTGAGCGGCCCTCGCCACGCGGCGAGGGCCGTTGTCACGTCGGCACGCCGAGTAGCGACCGCGGCCCCACCTGAACTGACCTGCGTATCTGCGCCACGACACGGCATGTCAGTGCCGGGGGGACGAGAAGGGCTAGCGACCCGTACCCCGATGCGGCCCGGTTCGCAGGAGTCGGCTGTCTCGACCACTACGCATCGAGGTGCGATATCAGCGGGGCCGCTTTCCTGAATCCGGGTCCCGACAGACCCCTGCCATACGCGGAAAAACCCCAGCTCAGCAAGCGAAATGGCTTCAATAGCGCACTGAAACCCGAGGTTCTTAGCCTCCCGTCGGTGATGTGCCGCGTTTCTGCTGATGCACAAGGAGTTCCCCGATGAGTGGTCCGAAGGCCCAGGCGCAGTGGCAGGGAATGGAGCGGCACTTTGCCGCGCTGACGCTTCCCGAGCTCTTCGAGGACCAGGTGCGGCGAACTCCCGACGCGCCGGCGCTCGGCTGTGGTGACGAGCAGCTCACCTACCGGGAGTTGAACGCCCGCGCCAACCGGCTGGCCCGGCTGCTGGCGGAGCGGGGGGTCGGCCCCGAGCGGATCGTCGCGGTCCTGGTGCCGCGCTCACTCGAGCTCGTGGTGTCGCTGCTGGCGGTGGCGAAGACCGGTGCCGCCTATCTGCCGATGGACACCGACTACCCGGTGGACCGCGTCGCCTTCATGCTGTCCGACGCCCGTCCGGCCTGCCTGCTCACCACGGCCGGGGCCGGGGCCGGTGCGGCGGCGGAGGGTTTCGCCGGGCCGGCCGTGCTGCTGGACGACCCCGCCGTGGTGCAGGCGCTGTCCCGGGCCGGGGAGACGGACCTCGGTGACGGGGAGCGGATATCCCCGCTGCGTCCGGCGCACCCCGCCTACGTCATCTACACCTCGGGCTCGACCGGTGTGCCCAAGGCGGTGGTGATCGAGCACCGTGCGCTCGCCGACTATCTCGGCTGGTCGCGGCAGACGTACCCGAGCGCCCGCGGCACCTCGCTGTGGCACTCGTCGGTGTCCTTCGACATGACCGTCACCTCGCTGTGGGTGCCGCTGGTCACCGGCGGCCGGGTGCTGGCGGGCCCGCTGGAGGAGGACGCGTTCGGCGGTGCGCCGGAGTGCACCTTCCTCAAGGCCACCCCCAGCCATCTGCCGCTGCTCGATGTGCTCCCGGCGGGCTTCTCCCCCACCGAGGAGCTGATGCTGGGCGGTGAGGCGCTGATCGGTTCCGTTCTGGACGAGTGGCGGCGGCGTCACCCGGCGGCCACCGTGCTGAATGTGTACGGGCCGACCGAAGTGACCGTCAACGCGGCCGAGTTCCGTCTGGAGCCCGGTGAGCCGACCCCCGACGGTGTGCTGCCGCTGGGCCGGCTGATGGACAACGCGCGCGGATATGTCCTCGACGCGGCTCTGCGGCCGGTCGGGGAGGGCGTCGCGGGTGAGCTCTACATCGCTGGACCGGGGCTGGCGCGGGGTTATCTGGGGCGTCCTGGGCTGACGTCGGAGCGGTTCGTGGCCGATCCGTACGGTGCGCCGGGCAGCCGGATGTACCGGACGGGCGACCTGGCACGGTGGCGGACGGACGGTCAGCTGGAGTTCCTCGGCCGGACCGACCACCAGGTGAAGGTGCGCGGGCACCGGGTGGAGCTGGGGGAGATCGAGGCGGCGCTGATGCGGCATCCGCTGGTCTCCCGGACCGTGGTGCTGGTCCGCGAGGACCGCGAGGGTGACCAGCGGATCGTTGCCTATGTGACGGGTACCGGCGGCTCGGAAGCGCCCGATCCGGCGGTGCTGCGGGAGCTGGTCGGGGAGTCGCTGCCGGACTACATGGTTCCGTCGGCGGTGGTCGTGCTGGGGCAGTGGCCGCTGACGCCGAACGGCAAGGTGGACCGGGCTCAACTGCCCGTTCCTGACTATGCCTCCCAGGCGGAGAGCGGCGGGCGGGCGCCGCGTAACTCCGCCGAGGAAAGCCTCACCGTCCTCTTCGCCGACGTCCTGGGCCTGCCTGCCGTCACCATCGACGACAGCTTCTTCCACCTCGGTGGGCACTCCCTGCTCGCGACCCGTCTCATCAGCCGTATCCGCACCACGCTGCACGCCGAGATCAGCGTCCGCGCGCTCTTCGAGCACCCCACTGTCGCCGCGCTGGCTCCCCAGCTCGCCACCGCATCCACCACCCGCAGCCCCCTCACGCCCGTCACCCCACGCCCGCCGCACCTTCCGCTCTCCCCCGCCCAGCGCCGCCTCTGGTTCGCCTACCAGCTCGAAGGCCCCAGCCCCACGTACAACATCCCCCACGCCTTCCGGCTCAGCGGGCCGCTCGACCACGCCACCCTGGCCACCGCCCTGGCCGACCTCACCGACCGGCACGAGCCGCTCCGCACCCGTATCACCGAGCGCGACGGCGAGCCCCACCAGACCGTCTCCCCCGCCGGTCAGGCGCACCCCGGTCTCCCGCTCCTCGACACCACCGAGGAGCAGCTCCCCCACGACCTCGCCGGACAGGCCGCCCACGCCTTCGACCTCACCCGCGAGAACCCGTTCCGCGCCGCCCTGTTCCGTCTGGGTGAGCACGAGCACGTCCTGCTGCTGCTCACCCACCACATCGCCAGCGACGGCTGGTCCACGGCCCCGCTCCTCAAGGACCTCGGCGCCGCGTACACCGCACGCCACCAGGGCACGGCGCCCACCTGGCGGCCGCTCGCCGTCCAGTACGCCGACTACACCCTCTGGCAGCGGGAGATCCTGGGCGGCGAGGACGACCCGGAGACCCTGATATCCGGGCAACTGGACTTCTGGCGTGAGCAGTTGACGGGGCTGCCGGAGCTGCTGGAGCTGCCGCTCGACCGGCCCCGTCCCGCTGTCGCCAGCCATCGCGGCGCGAGCGTGCGCTTCGCCCTGGACGCCGAGCTGCACCAGGGGGTGGCGCGGCTGGCCCGGCAGTGTGATGTCACCGTTTTCATGGTCTTCCAGGCCGCGGTCGCCGCGTTGCTGTCGCGGCTCGGTGCGGGCACCGACATCCCCGTGGGCACCGCGGTCGCCGGACGCACGGATGACGCCCTCGACGACCTTGTCGGCTTCTTCGTCAACACGCTGGTGCTGCGCACCGATGTCTCCGGCGACCCGACCTTCCGCGAACTCCTCGCCCGGGTCCGGGACACCGACCTGGCCGCCTACGCCCACCAGGACGTGCCCTTCGAGCGGGTCGTCGAGGCGGTCAACCCGGCGCGCACGCTCTCGCACACCCCGCTGTTCCAGACGATGCTCACCTCGCAGAACATCCCGGACCACGGCCCGGCCACGGCCGGCCTCGACGCCGTGCCCGAGGAGGTGCCGCGGCGGACCGCGCGGTTCGACCTGTCCTTCCACACCTGGGAGCAGCAGGCCGCCGACGGCTCGTGGGCCGGGGTGGACGGGCTGCTGGAGTACGCCACCGACCTCTTCGACCAGGCCACGGCCGAGGCGCTGGTCGCCCGGCTGGTCCGGCTGCTCGGCGCGGCCGTCGCCGGACCCGATCTGCCGGTCGGGGAGCTGGAGTTGCTGACTTCCGCCGAGCGGAACCGGCTGCTGCACGCGTGGCAGGGTGAGCGGCGCGAGCTGTCCGGGCGGACGGTTCCGGAGCTGTTCGAGGAGCGGGCCGCGGATGTTCCGGAGGCCACCGCCGTCGTGCACGAGGGCAGTGCGCTGACCTACCGCGAGCTGAACGAGCGGGCAAACCGGCTGGCCCGGGTGCTGGCCGCCCGGGGCGTGGGGCCGGAGAGTTATGTCGCCGTGGCGATGCCGCGGTCGGTGGAGCTGGTGGTCGCGCTGATGGCCGTGCTGAAGGCCGGCGGCGCCTACCTGCCGCTGGACCCGTCCTATCCGGCGGACCGGCTCGGCTTCATGCTGGCGGACGTGGCGCCGGTGCTGGTGCTGACCGGGCGCGGGGTGGTCGAGGAGGTCCCGGCCCTCTGCCCGCTGCTGCGGCTCGACGAGCCCGCTACGGCCGCCGAGGTGGCGGCGCAGTCCGCCGCCGACCTCACCGACGCGGACCGGGGCGGCCCGCTGTCGCTGGACAACGCCGCCTTCGTGATCTTCACTTCGGGCTCCACGGGCCGCCCCAAGGGCGTCACGGTCCAGCACCGTTCCCTCGACGGCTATCTGTCCTGGACCCGGTCCGCCTACCCCGGCGTCGCGGGGACGGCGCTGGTGCACTCCCCGGTCGCCTTCGACCTCACGGCGACCGGTCTGTTCGCCCCGCTCACCTCGGGCGGCTGTGTGCAGCTGATCGAACTGGACGCGTCGAGCGCGGCGGCCGAGGGCCGGCAGAGCCCCAGCTTCGTCAAGGCGACCCCGAGCCATCTGCCGCTGCTGATCGAGCTGCCCGACGTGTTCTCCCCCGACGAACAGCTCGTGCTCGGCGGGGAATCGCTGATGGGCGAGGTGCTGGACGAGTGGCGGGGCCGGCACCCCGGGGCGACCGTGATCAACGAGTACGGTCCGACGGAGACCACCGTCGGCTGCTCGGAGTACCGGATCGAGCCGGGGGACACCGTCCCGGCGGGTGTGGTCACCATCGGCCGGCCCGTCTGGAACACCCAGATGTTCGTGCTGGACGCGCGGCTGCAGCCCGTCCCGGTGGGCAGCCCCGGTGAGCTGTACATCGCCGGAGACCTGGTGACGCGCGGCTATCACCGGCGGCCCGACCTGACCTCCACCCGCTTCGTCGCCAACCCCTTCGGGCCGCCCGGCAGCCGGATGTACCGGTCGGGTGACCTCGGCAGGTGGCGGGCGGACGGACAGCTGGAGTTCATCGCCCGCGTCGACGACCAGGTCAAGCTCCGGGGCTTCCGGATCGAGCTCGGCGAGATCGAGGGCGTTCTCGGCGCCCACCCCGAACTCGCCCAGGCCGCGGTGATCGTGCGGGAGGACCGGCCCGGCGACAAGCGGCTGGTCGGCTACGCGGTGCCCGCCCCCGGGTGCTCCCCGGACCCGGCGGAGCTGCGCCGGTACGCCGCCGGGCAGCTGCCCGACTACATGGTGCCGGTGGCCTTCGTCCTGCTCGACGAGCTGCCGCTGACCGTCAACCGGAAGCTGGACCGCAGGGCGCTGCCGGTGCCCGACTACGGATCGGCGCACGCCCCGGGCCGGGGGCCGCGCACCGCGCACGAGGAGATCCTGAGCGGTGCGTTCGCCGAGGTCCTGGGCCTGCCGCGGGTGGGCGTGGACGACAGCTTCTTCGATCTGGGCGGCCATTCGCTGCTGGCGACCCGGCTGATCGCCGGGCTGCGCGGCACGCTGGGCGTGGAACTGTCCATCCGGGCGGTGTTCGAGACGCCCACGGTGGCGGGGCTCGCGGCCCGGCTCGACGAGGCCGAGCGCGCCCGGCCCGCGCTGGTGGCGGCCGGCCGCCCGGAGCGGGTTCCGCTGTCGTTCGCCCAGCGGCGGCTGTGGTTCATCCACCGTCTCCAGGGCTCCAGCGTCACCTACAACATCCCCACCTGGATCCGGCTGACCGGTCCGCTGGACCACGACGCGCTGCGGGCCGCGGTCGCGGACGTGGTGGAGCGGCACGAGGTGCTGCGCACCGTCTACCCGGAGGAGGCCGGTGAGCCGTATCAGCAGGTCCTGCCGGCCGGTGAGCTCACCCCGGACGTGACCTTCGTCCCGGTGGCGGGGGAAGCCGAACTGACCGAGGCGCTCGCGCAGGCGGCCCTGCACCCCTTCGGGCTGGAGGGTGAACTCCCGCTGCAGGTCCGGGTGTTCTCGCTGAACGAGCAGGAGCATGTGCTGGCGGTGGTGATGCACCACATCGCGAGCGACGGCTGGTCCATGGCGCCGCTGGCCCGTGATCTGTCGGAGGCGTACGGCGCGCGCCTGGCGGGCGGGCGGCCCTCACGCGGTGCGCTGCCCGTCCAGTACGCCGACTACGCGCTGTGGCAGCGGGAGCTGCTGGGGTCACAGGACACCCCGGGCAGCGTGATCTCGCAGCAGCTGGCGTTCTGGGAACGTGAGCTGGCCGGCGCCCCCGAGCTGATCCAGCTGCCGCTGGACCGGCCCCGCCCCGCGGTGGCCAGTCACCACGGCGGCAGTGTGCAGCTGGAGCTGGATCCCGAGCTGCACCGTCAGCTGGTCGCGCTGGCCCAGAGCTCCGGCGCCACGCTGTTCATGGTGCTGCACGCGGCGATCGCCGCGCTGCTGTCGCGGCTCGGCGCCGGCACCGACATCCCGGTCGGTACCGCCGTGGCGGGCCGTACGGACCAGGCGCTGGACGACCTCGTCGGGTTCTTCATCAACACCCTGGTGCTGCGCACCGATCTGTCCGGGGACCCGACGTTCCGCGAGCTGCTGGCCCGTGCGCGCAAGACCGACCTGGCGGCCTACGCGCACCAGGACGTGCCCTTCGAGCGGGTCGTCGAGGCGGTCAACCCGGACCGGGTGCTGTCCCATTCACCGCTCGTCCAGGTCGTGACGACGCTCCAGAGCTACCAGCAGGGCGCCCTGGACTTCCCCGGTACGGAGGCGACCGCACCCAAGGTCACCAACGAGATCGCCAAGTTCGACCTGATCTTCTTCTGGGAGGAGCGGCAGGACGCGGACCTGGTCCCGGACGGAATCGGTCTCGAAGTGAAGTACGCGACCGACCTGTTCGACCACCGGACCGTCGTGAGCGTCGCGGACCGGCTGCTGCGGGTGCTGCGGGCGGCCGTCGCCGACCCGGACGGCACGGTCGGGCAGATCGAGATCCTCGCTCCGCAGGAGCGCGACCGGCTGCTCTCCGGCTCGAACGACACCACCCGCGGCGAGGCCGGGGCGACCCTGCCCGCGCTCTTCGAGGCACAGGTGGCCCAGGCTCCGGACGCTCCGGCGCTGGTCCACGGGGACCGTACCTACCGCTACGCGGAGGTGGCGGAGCGGGCGAACCGGCTGGCCCGGCTGCTGGTGCAGCAGGGCGTGGGCCCGGAGCGGGTGGTGGCGCTGGCGCTGCCGAAGTCGGCGGACCTGATCGTGGCCATGCTGGCCGTGGTCACGGCGGGCGGGGCCTATCTGCCCGTCGACCCGGAGTACCCCGCCGAGCGGATCGCCTACATGCTCGACGACTCCCGCCCCACCTGCCTGATCACCCTCACCGGCCTCCCCCTCCCCGAAACCGACTGCCCCCGCCTCCTGTTGGACGACCCCGTGGTCGTCGCCGACCTCAACGACGCGCCCACCACGCCCCTCGACGCCCGCGCCGAGCCCCGGCACCCCGCCTACGTCATCTACACCTCCGGCTCCACCGGCCGCCCCAAGGGCGTCGAGATCACCCACGCCGGAGTGGCCGACCTCTCCGCCGCCGCGCGGGAGAACTACCTCCTCGACGGCGACAGCCGGGTGCTCCAGCTCTCCTCGCCCAGCTTCGACGCCTCGGTGATCGAGCTGGTCATGGCGCTCACCACCGGCGCCGCCCTGGTGGTCCCGGACGGGCAGCCGCTGGCCGGCGAGGCGCTGGCCGAGGTCCTGCGGGACGCGCGGATCACCCATGCGCTGATCCCGCCGGCCACCCTGGCGACGCTCCCGGACGGTGAACTGCCGGATCTGCGCACCCTGGTGACCGGCGCCGACGCGGTGAGCGTCGAGCTGGCCGGCCGCTGGGCCACCCGGTACCGCATGATCAACTCGTACGGTCCGACGGAATCCACGGTCGCCGCCACGATGAGCCGCCCGCTGTCCGGCGAGGGCGTCCCGCCCATCGGCGCCCCGGTCCCCAACACCCGGGTGTATGTGCTGGACGCGGGGCTGCGGCCGGTGCCGGCCGGTATCCCCGGTGAGCTGTACCTCGCCGGGAACGGTCTCGCGCGCGGCTACCGCAACCGGGCCGCGCTGACCGCGGAGCGCTTCGTGGCGAACCCGTACGGTGCGCCCGGGGAGCGGATGTACCGCACCGGGGACCTGGTGCGCTGGCGCGCCGACGGCGAGCTGGAGTACGTCGGCCGGACGGACGCCCAGGTGAAGGTGCGCGGCTTCCGCATCGAACTCGGCGAGATCGAGGCGGTGCTCGACGCCCATCCGCGGGTCAAGCAGACGGTGGCGCTGGTCCGTGAGGACAGCCCCGGTGACAAGCGCATCGTGGCGTACACCGAGCTGCTCCCGGAGCTGTCCGGTCCGCTTCCCGCCGAGGATCTGCTGGAGCAGATCTCCGGCAGCCTGCCCCGGCACATGGTGCCCTCCGCGGTCGTCGTGGTGGAGCAGTGGCCGCTGATGCCGAACGGCAAGGTCGACCGCAAGGCACTGCCCGCTCCGGGCCGGCCGGCGCCGTCCGCCGGGCACCAGGCACCGCGGACACCGCGCGAGGAGACGCTCTGCACGCTCTACGCCGAGCTGCTCGGGCTGCCGGAGGTCGGCATCCACGACAGCTTCTTCCGGCTGGGCGGGCATTCCCTGCTGGCGACCAGGCTGATCAGCGGGGTCCGGGCCGCGCTCGGCGCCGAGGTCACCGTGCGGACGATCTTCGAGAATCCGACGGTCGCCCAGCTCGCGCAGCAGCTCGACGGCGCCCGCAAGGCCCGTCCTTCGCTCCGTTCCATGCGCCGCCGCCCGTCCTGAACCGCCGGTGGCGCAGTCCGCCCGGCCGGTCCCTTTCTGTTCAGTTCCCTGAGGAGTCCGCTTTGTTCCCCATGTCGTTCGCCCAGCGCCGGCTGTGGTTCGCGTTCCAGCTGGAGGGACCCAGCCCGACGTACAACTGCCCCCTGTACGTCCGCCTGGCGGGCGAGCTGAACCGGGACGCGCTGGTGGCGGCGGTCGCGGATGTGACCGGCCGGCACGAGGTGCTGCGGACCCGGTTCGCGGAGGAGGCCGGTGAGCCCTGCCAGGTGGTGCTGTCCCCCGAGGAGGGGCGCCCGGAGGTCCGGCTCGTGGAGCTGCCCGGGGAGGCGGCACTGACCGGGGCGCTGGCGGAGCAGGCGCGTTACTGCTTCGACCTCACCACCGAGGTTCCGCTGCGGGTCACGCTCTACCGGGTCTCGGAGCGGGAGCACGTCCTGCTGCTGCTGATGCACCACATCGCGGCCGACGGCTGGTCGATGGCGCCGCTGGCCCGTGACCTGTCGGAGGCTTACGCCGCCCGGTGCGCGGACGCCGGCCCGGAGTGGGAGCCGCTGCCGGTCCAGTACGCCGACTACGCGCTGTGGCAGCAGGACGTCCTGGGTTCCGAGGACGATCCGGAGAGCCTGCTGTCGGAGCAACTCGGCTACTGGCAGCAGCAGTTGGCGGGCGCCCCGGAGCTGCTCGAACTGCCGCTGGACCACCCGCGTCCGGCGGCGGCCAGTCATCAGGGCGCGACGGTGCGCTACACCGTGGACGCGGAACTCCACCAGCGGCTGGTGAAGCTGGCCCGCGACTGCGACGCCACGGTCTTCATGGTCGTCCAGGCCGGACTCGCGGTGCTGCTGTCGCGGCTCGGCGCCGGCACCGACATCCCGGTCGGTACCGCCGTGGCGGGCCGTACGGACGAGGCGCTGGACGATCTCGTCGGGTTCTTCGTCAACACCCTGGTGCTGCGCACCGATCTCTCCGGCGACCCGACCTTCCGGGAGCTCCTCGCCCGGGTCCGGGACACCGACCTGGCGGCCTACGCCCATCAGGACGTGCCCTTCGAGCGGGTCGTGGAGGCGGTCAACCCGGGCCGGTCGCTGTCCCACACCCCGCTGTTCCAGGTGCTGCTGACCCTGCAGAGCAATGCGGACAGCACCTTCTCCATCCCGGGCGTCGAGGCGTCCTTCGGCGATGTGGCGACCGGGGTCGCCAAGGTGGATCTCACCTTCTACCTGGAGGAGCGGTACACCCCGCGGCAGGCTCCTGCGGGCATGGTCGGCGAGATCCAGTACGCCGTCGATCTGTTCCGGGAGGAGAGCGCGCAGATCCTGGCGCAGCGTCTGGTCCGGGTGCTCGAAGCGGTGACCGCGGCCCCGGACCGCGCCGTGAGCCAGGCTCCGGTCCTTGACGCGGCCGAGCACCGGCAGCTGATCGTGGAGCGCAACGCGACCGGCCGCGCGGTCCCCCCGGCGACGATGCCGGAGCTCTTCGAGACCTGGGTGGCCAACGATCCGCAGGCGCCCGCCGTGGTGTTCGAGGACCTGGTGCTGAGCTATGCGGAGGTGGCGGAGCGGGCGAACCGGCTGGCCCGGCTGCTGGTGCAGCAGGGCGTGGGTCCGGAGCGGGTGGTGGCGCTCGCGGTGCCGCGCTCACCGGAGATGGTGGTGGCGGCGCTGGCGGTGCACAAGGCGGGCGGGGCGTATCTGCCCGTCGACCCGGAGTACCCCGCCGAGCGGATCGCCTACATGCTCGACGACGCCCGCCCCACCTGCCTGCTCACCCTCACCGGCGTCGCCCTCCCCGAAACCGGCTGCCCCCGCCTCCTGTTGGACGACCCCGCCGTCGTCGCCGCCCTGAACGAACAGCCCGCCACACCTCTCGCCCCCCGCGCCGGACTGCAGCACCCCGCCTATGTCATCTACACCTCCGGCTCCACCGGCCGCCCCAAGGGCGTCGAGGTCACCCATGCCGGAGTGGCGTCGCTGGCGGCCACCCACGCCGAGGCGTTCGCGGTGGGGCCCCGGTCCCGGGTGCTCCAGTTCGCCTCGCTGAGCTTCGACGCGGCGGCCTGGGAACTGATCATGGCGCTCACCACCGGCGCCGCGCTGGTGGTGGCACCCGCGCCCCGGCTGGCACCCGGCGAGCCACTGGCCCGGCTGCTGGCGGAACAGCGGGTCACCCATGCCACCCTGCCGCCCGCCGCCCTCGGTGTGATGGCGCCGGACAGCCTGCCGGCCGGCATGACCCTGGTGGTCGCGGGCGAGGCCTGCGCCCCGGAGCTGGTCGGCCGCTGGTCGGCCGGGCGACGGATGGTGAACGCCTACGGCCCCACCGAGGCCACGGTCTGCGCCACCATGAGCGAACCGCTGTCGGGCGCCCAGGTGCCGCCGATCGGCGGCCCGATCCTCAATGCGCGCGTCTACGTCCTGGACGCGTCGCTGCGTCCGGTGCCCGCGGGGGTCGCGGGCGAGCTGTACGTCACGGGCCCGGGGCTGGCGCGGGGCTATCTGGGGCGGCCGGGGCTGACGTCGGAGCGGTTCGTCGCCGATCCGTACGGCGCCCCGGGCAGCCGGATGTACCGCACGGGCGACCTGGCACGGTGGCGGCCGGACGGTCAGCTGGAGTTCCTCGGCCGGACCGACCACCAGGTGAAGATCCGCGGCTTCCGTATCGAACTCGGCGAGATCGAGGCGGCGATCGGCGCCACCGGTCTGGTGGCCGAGGCACTGGTCACGGTGCATGACGCCGCGGCCACCGGGCGCCGGCTGGTCGCCTATGTGACGGGGGTGGGGGATGCGGAAACACCCGACCCGGCGGCTCTGCGGGAGCTGCTCGGCGCATCACTGCCGGACTACATGGTTCCGTCGGCCGTGGTCGTGCTGGAGCAGTGGCCGCTGACCCCGAACGGCAAGGTGGACCGGGACCGACTGCCCGCGCCCGACTACGCCTCGGAGAGCGAAGGCCGGGCACCCCGCAACGCCACCGAGGAAACCCTCACCGCCCTCTTCGCCGACGTCCTCGGCCTGCCCGCCGTCACCATCGACGACAGCTTCTTCCACCTCGGCGGACACTCCCTGCTCGCCACCCGCCTCATCAGCCGTATCCGCACCACCCTGCACGCCGAAATCCCGCTCCGCGCGCTCTTCGAGCACCCCACCGTCGCCGAACTCGCGCCCCGCCTCACCACCGCACACACGACACGCACCCCGCTCACCGCCACCACCCCGCGCCCCGCACACCTCCCGCTCTCCCCCGCCCAGCGCCGCCTCTGGTTCGCCTACCAGCTCGAAGGCCCCAGCCCCACCTACAACATCCCCCACGCCCTGCGGCTCACCGGGCCGCTCGACCACCCCGCCCTCGCCGAGGCCCTCGCCGACCTCACCGAGCGCCACGAAACCCTGCGCACCCGCATCACCGAGCACGAGGGCGAGCCCCACCAGACCGTCCTCCCCGCCGACCAGGCGCGCCCCGGCCTCCCGCTCGTGAACACCGCCGAGGACCAACTCGCCCACCTCCTCGCCGAAGAGGCCACCCACCCCTTCGACCTCACCCACGAAAACCCCCTGCGCGCCACCCTCTACCGCCTGGGCGAGCACGAGCACGTCCTGCTGCTCCTCATGCACCACATCGCCGGCGACGGCTGGTCCATCGCCCCGCTCCTCAAGGACCTCGCCACCGCCTACACCGCACGCCACCAGGGCACGTCACCCACCTGGCAGCCGCTCACCGTCCAGTACGCCGACTACACCCTCTGGCAGCGGGAGCTCCTGGGTTCCGAGGATGACCCGGAGAGCCTGATATCCAGCCAACTGGACTACTGGCGCGAGCAGTTGGCGGGCGCTCCGGAGCTTCTGGAGCTGCCGCTGGACCACTCCCGCCCCGCCGTCGCCTCCCACCGGGGCAGCACGGTCGAGCTGACCGTCGACGCCGAGGTCCACCAGGGGCTGGTCGCGCTCGCGCAGGCCACGGACTCCACGCTGTTCATGGTGCTGCACACGGCGGTCGCCGCCCTGCTGTCCCGGCTCGGCGCGGGCACCGACATCCCCGTCGGCACCGCCGTCGCCGGACGCACCGACGACGCCCTCGACGACCTCGTCGGCCTGTTCATCAACACGCTGGTGCTGCGCACCGATGTCTCCGGCGACCCGACCTTCCGCGAGCTGCTCGCCCGGGTCCGGGACACCGACCTGGCCGCCTACGCCCACCAGGACGTGCCCTTCGAGCGCGTCGTCGAGGCGGCGCAGGTCTCCCGGGTGCTCTCGCACATCCCGCTGGCCCAGGTGATGCTGCACCTCCAGAACAACGCGGACGCACCGGTCGGCCTGCACGACGGGGTACGGATGACGACCGAGCCGACCACGCTGGAGGCGGCCAAGTCCGATCTGTCCTTCGGGCTGCGGGAGCGGTTCACCGAGGCCGGTGAACCCGCGGGCCTGACCGGCTCCCTGGAGTACGCCGAGGATCTCTTCGCGCGTGAGGGGGCGCGGGACCTCGCCGAGCGGCTGGTACGGATGCTGGCAGCCGCCGCGGCTGCACCGGACCGCGCCGTGAGTGAGGCCGACCTGCTGGCGCCCGGTGAGCGGCACCGGCTGCTGGTGGAGTGGAACGGTGCCGCCGGCGAGGCGGCCCCGGCGTCGCTTCCGCAGCTGTTCGAGGCCCAGGTGGCACGCACGCCCGACGCCGTGGCGGTGGTGTACGAGGGGGCCTCGCTGACCTACGGCGAGCTCAATGCGCGGGCGAACCGGCTGGCCCGGCTGCTGGTGGCGCACGGCGCCGGTCCGGAGCGCTTCGTGGCGCTCGCGCTGCCGCGGACCGCCGACCTGGTCGTGGCGCTGCTGGCGGTGGTGAAGTCCGGGGCGGCGTATGTGCCGGTGGACCCGTCCTACCCGGTGGACCGGACCTCCTACATGCTCGCCGACGCCGGCCCCGAGCTGCTGGTGAGCACCGCCGAGGCCGCCGCCGGGCTGCCGGAATCCCGGCCCCGGACGCTGCTGCTGGACGACCCCGGCACCGTCCGTGCGCTGGCGGAGTACGACACCGGCGACCTGAGCGACGAGGACCGCGGCGGCCCCCTGTCGCCCACGAACGCCGCGTATGTCATCTACACCTCGGGATCGACGGGCCGCCCCAAGGGCGTCGTCGTCCCGCACCGCAATGTCGCGCGGCTGTTCGCGGCGACCGAGGAGTGGTTCGGCTTCGGCCCGGACGACGTGTGGACGCTGTTCCACTCCTACGCCTTCGACTTCTCGGTGTGGGAGCTGTGGGGGCCGCTGCTGTACGGCGGCCGGCTGGTCGTGGTGCCGTACGCGGTGAGCCGTTCCCCGGAGGACTTCCTGCGGCTGCTGGCAACCGAGCGGGTGACGGTCCTCAACCAGACGCCGTCGGCGTTCTACCAGCTGATGCAGGCCGACGCGGAACACCCCGAACTCGGCCGCCAACTGGCGCTGCGCCGCGTGGTGTTCGGCGGGGAGGCGCTGGATCTGGGCCGGATGGCCGAGTGGTACCGCCGCCACGGGGACACCGCCCCGGTCCTGGTGAACATGTACGGGATCACCGAGACCACCGTGCACGTCAGCTATCTGCCGCTGGACGAGCGGGCGGTGGCCGGGCAGACCCGCAGCCTGATCGGCCGGGGCATCCCGGATCTGCGGGTCTATGTGCTGGGCGACCGGCTGGAGCTGCTGCCGCCCAACGTGCCCGGTGAGATGTATGTGGCGGGTGCCGGACTGGCCCGCGGCTATCTGCACCGGTCCGCCCTCAGCGCCGAGCGGTTCGTGGCCGATCCGTTCGGCCCGCCGGGCGCCCGGATGTACCGCACCGGTGACGTGGCACGCTGGACGGCCGACGGGCAGCTCGACTACCTCGGACGGGCCGACGACCAGGTGAAGGTGCGCGGTTTCCGCATCGAACTCGGCGAGATCGAGGCGGCCTTCGAGTCCCACGCGGCGGTGGCGCAGGCCCGGGTCGTCGTCCGGGAGGACGGGCCCGGTGAGAAGCGGCTGGTCGCCTACGTGGTCCCGGAGGCCGGGCCGGGCGGGCTCCCCGCCGCGGGCGTGCTGCGGGCGCATGTGTCCGGTTCGCTGCCGGACTACATGGTCCCGGCCGCCGTCGTCGCCCTGGACGCCCTGCCGCTGACGGCCAACGGCAAGCTCGACCACAAGGCGCTGCCCGCGCCCGAGTACACCAGCGGCACCGGCGGGCGGGCCCCGCGCACCGCCCGTGAGGAGACCCTGTGCCGGGTCTTCGCGGAGGTGCTCACCCTGACGAAGGTCGGGATCGACGACAGCTTCTTCGAGCTCGGCGGGGACAGCATCAGCTCCATCCGGCTGGTCTCCCAGGCGCGGGCCGCGGGGCTGGACGTGACGGTCCGGCAGGTCTTCCAGTGCCGTACGGTCGCCGCGCTCGCCGCCGTCGCCACCGAGATCACCGGGGACACCGCGCCGCGCCCGGCGGACGACGGAGTGGGCGACTTCCCCCTGACGCCGATCATGCACTGGCTGTACGGGCAGGACGGGCCCACGGACGGCTTCAACCAGTCGGTGACGGTCCGGGTCCCGGCCGGACTCGGGGAGCGGCGGCTCACCGACGCCGTACAGAGCTGGCTCGACCACCACGACGTCCTGCGGCTGCGGATGGCACGGACCGGGGACGGCGCGCCCCGGCCGGTGACCGGCGCGCCCGGGTCCGTGCCCGCGGACTCCGTCGTGCACCGGGTGGAGATCGCCGGACTGCCGGACGGCGAACGGGACCTGGCGCTCGCCGAGCACGGGGAGAAGGCCCGGCTGCGGCTCTCCCCGCACGACGGCTCCGTGGTCCAGCTCGTCTGGTACGACGCCGGGGACACGGCACCGGGACTGCTCCAGATCCTGATCCACCACCTCGCGGTGGACGGCGTCTCCTGGCGCATCCTGCTGCCCGATCTGCGGACGGCCTGGGAGGCCGCGGCGGACGGCCGGACCCCGGCGTTCGCCGAGGTGCGCACCTCGTTCCGCCAGTGGGCCCAGCGGCTGGCCGAGAGCGCGCAGGAGGCCCGCTGGGAGGACGGCCTCGCGCAGTGGACATCGGTGCTGAGCGACCCATCGGCCGCCGGCCCGCTGCCCGGCGTACGGCCGCTGGACCCGCGGACCGACACGGCGGAGACCGTGCGCCATCTGACGCTCGGCCTGCCGCCTGCGCGCCTCGAACCGCTGCTGACGACGGTCCCGGCGGCCTTCCACGCGAACGTGAACGACGTCCTGCTGACCGGCTTCGCCCTCGCCGTCCTGGAGTGGCGACGCCGGCGCGGAGACCACTCGGCGACGGGCGTCCTGGTCGACCTGGAGGGCCACGGCCGCGAGGACATCGTCGAGGGCGCGGACCTGTCCGCCACCGTCGGCTGGTTCACCAGCCTCTACCCGGCGCTGCTGGCCCCCGCTCCCCTCGACCGGTCGGAGCTGCGGGCGGGCGGCCCCGGTGTGGGAGCCGCGCTGAAGGCGGTCAAGGAGCAGCTGCGGGCGCTGCCGGGCAACGGGGTCTCGTACGGCATGCTCCGCTATCTCAACCCGCGCACCGCACCGCGGCTCGCCGAACTCCCCACCCCGCAGCTCGGGTTCAACTACCTGGGCCGGTTCACCGCGGCGGGCGGGACCGACGGCGGGCTGTGGACCATGGCGAACGGTCTGCCCTCCCCCGCCCCGCGCGACGCCGGGGCCGCGGTCCCGCACGCGCTGGAGGTCAACGCGATCACCGAGGACCTGCCCGGCGGCCCGCGGCTGAACGCCACCTGGTCCTGGCCGGCCGGTCTCCTCCCGGAGCCGGACGTACGAGAACTCGCCGAGCTCTGGTTCGAGGCGCTGGACGCCCTGGTCGTCCACACCGCCGGCACCGAAACCGGCGGCCACACACCCTCCGATCTCTCCCTCGGGCTCTCCCAGGACGAGATCGACGCACTTGAAGCAGAACTGGGGATGCTCTGAATGAAAAAGCAGTCCGCGCTGGAAGACGTCCTTCCGCTGACGCCTCTCCAGGAAGGCATGTTCTTCCACTCCTGGTACGACGACGAGGCGGTCGACGTCTACGGCGTCCAGATGGTCCTCGCCCTCGACGGACCGCTGCGCCCGGACCTGCTCAAGGCATCGGTGGCGGCGCTCCTGAAGCGGCACCCCAACCTGCGGGCGGGCTTCCGGCAGCGGGCCAACGGACAGCCGTTCCAGGTGATCCACCGCGAGGTGCCGCTCCCCTGGGAGGAACTCGACCTGGCGGCCTCGGACGACGCCCCGCGGCGGCTGGCGGAGTTCCTCACCGCCGACCGCGCCCGCCGTTTCCCGCTCGACCGCCCGCCGCTGATGCGGTTCACCCTGGTGCGGCTCGGGCCCGGCCGGCACCGGCTGGTGATCTCCAACCACCATCTGCTGCTGGACGGCTGGTCCACCCCGATCCTCGTACGGGAGCTGTTCACCCTGTACGAGCACGGGGGCGCCGACCGGGCCCTGCCGCCGGTCGTGCCGCACCGGACCTACTTCAGCTGGCTGGCCGCCCAGGACGACGCCGGGTGCGAGCGGGCGTGGCAGCAGGCGCTCGACGCCCTGCCCGGTCCCTCGCTGGTGGCGCCCGCCGACCCGGGCCGGGCGCCCGTCGCGCCGGAGCGGGTGGTGGCCGCGTTCCCCGAGGGCTTCGGCGGTGACCTCGACCGCTTCGCCCGGCAGCGCGGGCTGACCGTGAACACCCTGGTCCAGGGCGCCTGGGCGGTGGTCCTCGGCCGGCTCACCGGCCGCGACGACGTGGTCTTCGGGACCCTGGTCTCCGGCCGTCCGCCGGAGGTCGCCGGGATCGAGACGATGGTGGGGATGTTCATCAACACCGTCCCGGTCCGGGTACGGCTCGCCCCGGACGCCCCGGTGGCGGACAGCCTCGCACGGCTCCAGGACGAACAGACCGCGCTGCTCAGCCGGCACCACCTCAGCCTCGCGCGCATCCAGCGCCTGGCCGGGACCGGCGATCTCTTCGACACCTTCATGGTGTTCGAGAACGCCCCCGGGGACGACGGCACCCGGCCCTCGTACGCGGGGGTGCGGGTCGAGGTCGTCGAGGGCCATGACTCCGCGCACTACCCGCTGCGGGTGGTCGCCGGTCTCACCGGACAGCGGCTGCAGGTCGAGCTCGAATACCGTCCCGACCTCTTCGACCGGGACGAGGCCGAGGCCGTACTCGGCGCGCTGGAAGGCGTACTGGCCCAGATCCTCGCCGGTCCCGGCCACCCCGTGGCCGACCTCGGGTGCCCGCTGCCGGCCGCCTTCCGGCGCCTGGACTCCGGCGCCCCGGCCCCGGAGACCGGCCCCGCGGACGAGGCCGAGGCGCTGCCCCCGGTCGCCAGGACGGCGTACTCGGCCACCGAGGACATCCTCCGCGGGCTCTTCGAGAGCGTGCTGGGCCGCCCGTGCCCGGGTGTCGACGACAGCTTCTTCACGCTCGGCGGGCAGTCGCTCACCGCGATCCGGCTGCTCAGCCGGATCCGCGCCGCCTTCGGGGTGGAGCTGCCGGTGCGGTCCGTCTTCGAGTCGCCGACCGTGGCCGGGCTGGCCGCACGGCTGGCGCAGGCGGACACCACGCGCCCGGCCCTGGTGCGGGCCGCGCGCCCGGAGCGGCTGCCGATGTCGTACGCCCAGCGCGGTCTGTGGTTCGCCTTCCAGCTGGAGGGCCCGAGTCCGACGTACAACATCCCGCTGCCGCTGCGCCTGCGCGGCGCGCTGGACCGGGACGCGCTGCGGGCCGCCGTGGGGGACGTGGTCGAGCGGCATGAGTCGCTGCGCACCCGGTTCGCGAACGTGGACGGCGAGCCGTGCCAGGTGGTGCTCCCCGCCGAGGAGGCCCGCCCGGAGCTGGAGTTCGTCGCGCTCGACGGCGAGGAGCGGCTGGCCGCCGCTCTGGCCGAGCGGACCGGGCATGGATTCGACCTGGCCGGGGAGCTCCCGCTGCGGGTGACGCTGCTGCGGATCTCGGACCGTGAGCATGTGCTGCTGCTCCTCATGCACCACATCGCGAGCGACGGTTCCTCGCTGGCGCCGCTGGTCCGGGACCTCTCCGTGGCGTACGGGGCGCGGCAGCGGGGCGGCGCGCCCCGGTGGCAGCCGCTGCCGGTGCAGTACGCCGACTATGCGCTGTGGCAGCGTGAGCTGCTGGGCTCCGAGGACGACCCGGAGAGCGTCCTGGCGCAGCAACTCGCTTACTGGCGCGAGCAGTTGGCGGGCGCCCCGGAGCTGCTGGACCTGCCGCTGGACCGTCCCCGCCCGGCGGTCGCCAGTCACCGGGGCACGACGGCGCCGTTCACCCTGGACGCCGCGACGCACGAGCGGCTCGTCGAGCTGGCCCGCCGGTCCGACGCCACGGTCTTCATGGTGCTCCAGGCCGGACTCGCCCTGCTGCTGTCGCGGCTCGGCGCGGGCAGCGACATCCCGGTCAGCACCGTGGTGGCGGGGCGCACCGACGAGGCGCTGGAGGAGCTGGTCGGCTACTTCGTCAACAACCTCGTGCTGCGCACCGATGTGTCGGGCGATCCGACCTTCCTGGAGCTGCTGGGGCGCATCCGCGAGATCGACCTGGCCGCGTACGCGCACCAGGACGTGCCCTTCGAGCGGGTCGTCGAGGCGGTCAACCCCACCCGCACGCTGTCCCACGCACCGCTCGCCCAGGTGGCGCTCATCCTCCAGAACACCGGCAGCGCCACGCTGGAACTGCCGGGCCTCGCCGTCTCCTTCGAGGGGGAGGCCGAAGGGGCCGCCAAGGTCGACCTCGCGTTCAACCTGAGCGAGTCCCGTACGGCCGAGGGCCGCCCGGCGGGTATCGGCGGCATGCTCGAATTCGCCGAGGACCTCTTCGACCCGGCGACCGCGCGGCTGATCACCGAACGTCTGGTGCGGGTGCTGGCTCATGCCTCGGCCACCCCCGAGCTGCCGGTCAGCCGTCTGGAGGTGCTCTCCGCCGAGGAGCGTGCCGCACTGCTCCAGGACGGGCCGCACCGTCGCCCCGCCCCGCCGGCGGCCACCTTCCCCGAGCTGTTCGAGCGCCAGGTGCGCCGCGCCCCGGACCGCCCCGCGCTGGAGGCGGACGGCGTGCTGAGCTACGCGGAACTCAACGCGCGGGCCAACCGGCTGGCGCGGCTGCTCATCGCGCGCGGCGCGGGTCCCGAGCGCGCGGTCGCGGTCGCGCTGCCGCCGTCCGGGCACCTGGTGGAGGCCGTCCTCGCCGTACAGAAGGCCGGTGCGGTCTATCTGCCGCTGGACCCGGGCTATCCCGCGGAGCGGCTGGCCGCGATGGTGGCGGACGCCGGTCCCGTCCTGCTGCTGACCACGGCGCCGCTCGCCGGGCGGCTGCCGGAGACCGGTGCGGTGCCGGTGCTGCTGGTGGACGGCGCCGAGGTCGTCGCCGCGTGCGGGGAGCTGTCCGGCGCGGACCTCGTGGACGCGGAGCGGACCGCACCGCTGCGGCTCGACCACCCGGCGTACACCATCTTCACCTCCGGCACCACGGGCCGCCCCAAGGGCGTCGTGGTCACCCACACCGGCCTGGCCGCGTTCGCCGCCAACCAGGCCGCGCACTACGGCGTCGAGGAGGGCAGTCGGGCGCTGCAGCTCGCCTCGCCCAGCTTCGACGTCTCGGTGGCGGAGCTCTTCTGGTCGCTGCTGTGCGGCGGGTGCCTGGTCGTGCCGGAGGGCACGCCCACGGGCGCCGAGCTGGTCGGGGTCCTCAGGGAGCGCCGGATCAGCCATCTGATGATCCCGCCGTCGGTCCTGGCCGAAGTGCCCCGGGCCGACCTGCCGGAGCTGCGCGTGATGATCACCGGCGCCGAGGTGCTGCCCGGGGAGCTGGCCGCGTTCTGGGGCCGTGACCGGATGCTGATCAACGCGTACGGCCCCACCGAAGCCACCTGCGACGTGAGCTTCGCGATGCGCGGCCCGCGGACCGCGAACGGGACGGCGGACGGGGCGGCGGTCATCGGGCGTCCGATCGACGGCGCCCGGGTGTATCTGCTCGACCCGGCCCTGCAGCCGGTCCCGGCCGGTGTGGTCGGCGAGTTGTACGTCTCCGGCACCGGCGTGGCCCGCGGCTATCTGCACCAGCCGGCGGTGACCGCGGACCGCTTCGTCGCCGACCCGTTCGGCGCCCCCGGGTCCCGGATGTACCGCACCGGTGACCTGGCCTACTGGGACGGCGAGGGGCAGCTCCGGTTCTGCGGCCGGGCCGACAGCCAGGTCAAGGTGCGCGGCTTCCGTATCGAACTCGGCGAGGTGCAGGCCGCGGTGAGCCGGTGCGCCGGGGTGGGCCGCGCCGTGGTGACGGTCCGCGAGGACCGGCCCGGCGACCGCCGTCTGGTGGCGTACGTCCAGCAGGCGCCGGACGAGCCGCCGTTGAGCCCGGCGGCGGTACGCGACGAGACCGCCGCGCTGCTGCCGTCGTACATGACGCCCTCGGCGTTCGTCGTCGTCGACAGCTGGCCGCTGACGCCCAACGGCAAGCTCGACCACCGGGCGCTGCCGGCGCCCGCCCCGGTCACCGGGCAGCACACCCGGCCGCCGGCCTCCCCGCAGGAGGAGCTGCTGTGCCGGCTCTTCGCGGAGGTCCTGGGCGCCGAACAGGTCGGCGTGGACGACAACTTCTTCGAGCTGGGCGGGCATTCGCTGCTGGCCACCCGGCTGGTGAGCCGGCTCACGGCGCTCCTGGGAGGCGCCCCGGCGCTGCGGGACGTCTTCGCCGCGCCGACCCCGGCCCGGCTCGCCGCCCAGCTCGACGGCGGCGGCAGCAGCGCGTTCGAGGTGATGCTGCCGCTGCGCACGGCGGGCAGCACGGCGCCGCTGTTCTGTGTGCACCCGGTCGCCGGATTCAGCTGGCGCTACTCGGCGCTGCTCGGCGCGCTGAGCAGCGACCATCCGGTGTACGCGCTGCAGTCCCGGGGCCTGGACGGCACGGAGCCGCCCGCCCGCTCCCTCGACGAGATGGCCGAGGACTACATCCGCGAGATCCGCCGGGTGCAGCCCGAGGGCCCGTACCACCTGCTGGGCTGGTCGCTCGGCGGGATCATGGCGCATGCAGTGGCCACCGCGCTCCAGGCGCAGGGCCAGGAAGTGGCGCTGCTCGCCGTGCTCGACGCCTACCCGGCGGCGGTCGACGGACCCGGCACGGGCGGGCCCGAGGAGATCCTCACGCAGATGTACGAGGGCTACGCCGGGATCTACGGCCTGCCCGAGGGCGCCTCGCCGGACCTGCCGGCCACCGAGGTGATGCGGGCCCGGATCACCGACTGGCTGGGCCGCGGCGAGAGCGAGCTGCGCCATCTCGACGACGGGCAGCGGGCGGTGGCGCTGGACATCATGGTGAACAACGTGGCGCTCACCAACGCGCGCCGGCCCGACCGGTTCCGCGGCACGATGCTGCTGGTGGTGGCCACCCGCAAGCAGCAGGAGTGGACCAGCCCGCAGGCGTGGAAGGAGTTCCTCGACGGCGAGCTGGACATCCACGAGGTGGACTGTGAGCACGCCAAGATGCTGGAGCCGGAACCGGCCGCCGACATCTGCGCCGTCCTCGCACCGCGGATCGCCGGGCCGGGGAGCGCCGGGCCGGGGAGCGCCACGGCCGGCGCGGCGCCGGGGAGCGCCCGATGACCACCTCGGTGCTCCCCGCCGCGGGAGTCCTCGGCGTCCTGGGCGGGATGGGCCCGCTGGCCTCGGCCGAGTTCCTCAGGACGCTGTACGCGGGTGAGTGGCACGGGCCGGAACAGTCCCGTCCGCGGGTGCTGCTGGACTCCGACCCGGCCTTCCCCGACCGCACCGAGGCCATCCGGCAGGGCAGGGCGCGGGAGATGACCGAGCGGCTGGAGGACCGGCTGTCCCAGCTGCTGGAGCGGGGCGCCGACCAGGTGGTCGTGGTGTGCTTCACCGCGCACCACTTCCTCCCGCTGGTCGATCCGGTGCTGCGCGGGCGGGTGGTGTCCCTGGTGGAGACCACGGCGGCCGAACTGGCCGGTGCCACCGGCCGGTTCCTGATGCTGTCCACGGACGGCAGCCGCCGGGCGCGGATCTTCGAGTCGCAGCCCGGCTGGGACACCGTCGCCCACCGGGTGGTGCGCCCCGGCGAGGACGATCAGGCCCGGGTCCACCGCCTCATCTACCGGATGAAGCGCCACGGTCCGCTGCCGCACGAGGCGCTGCCGGAAGTGGAGCGCCTCATGCAGCGCCACGACTGCACGGGCGTCGTGCTCGGCTGCACCGAGTTCCACCTGGTCTCAAGGGACCTGACGGAACGCTACGGCCCGGACCGGACGGTGGACGCCCTGCGCACCCTCGCCGTCCGCTTCTCGGCGGGTCTGCCGGCCCCTCAGCGGCTGGTGAGCAGCCTGCCCACCTCGGCCACGAGATAAGGGGCCTGCTGCAGCAGGTAGAAGTGGTCACCGGACAGGATCCGCAGCCCGAAGTCCCCGTCCGTCACCTCCGACCAGGCCCGCATGTCCGCCTCGTGGACATGCGGGTCCCGGTCGCCGAGCAGGGCGGTCACCGGCGCCCCGAGCCGGGGCAGCGGATCGGCCGGCCGGTAGTCGTCGATCAGCCGGTAGTCGGAGCGGATGGCGGGCAGCAGCAGCTCCCGCAGGTCGGGGTGGTCCAGGGCGGCGGAGAACGTACCGCCGAGCTCCATGACGTCACGCACCAGCACCTCGTCGCTCTCCCGCGAGAGCCCGGTGGGCCGCAGCCGGGACGGTGCGCTGCGGCTGGAGACCAGCAGTCCGCTCAGCACGCGCCCGTGACGCCGCTCGATCCGCATCGCCACCTCGTGTGCGACGGACGCGCCCATGCTGTGCCCGAAGAAGGCCAGCGGCCGGTCCAGGGCGGGCACCAGCTCCTCGGCGATCCGGTCGGCCAGCTCGTCCATCGTCTCGACGGAGGGCAGCGCTATCCGGTCCTCCCGGCCGGGATAACAGACCGCGGCCACCTCGATGTCCGCCGGCAGCCACTGCGGCCAGTCGCGGAAGAAGCTGGCAGCGCCGCCGGCGTGCGGAAAGCAGACCAGCCGCAGCCGGGGGTCCGTCACGGGCCGGGGACGGCGGAACCACTCCTGGTCAAGGGCGCGGTGCGGCCCCCTCGCGGCACGGGAAACAGTCATGTTCAACCCTTCGGGGAGATACGGCACAGGGGAGGTACGACCGGGGCCGGACTCGGCCGGGAACGGTAGCGGGCGCCCCTATCGACGCCGTATCAAGATCCTGCCGACCTCACGAAAACCGGCCAGGAATAACGACTCAATGACGCGGCGATTGCCGCCCTCCCTAACGTCCCGATCAGGAACTCGGCCCGCCCAACCGCGGGTCACGAGCAGGTCAGGGAGTCGACTGTGTACGACGTCATCGTGGTCGGGGCGCGCTGCGCCGGGGCTTCTACAGCCATGCTCTTCGCCCGTGCCGGATACCAGGTACTGATGGTGGACCGCGCCGAGTTCCCCCGGGACACGCTCAGCACGCTCTACATCCACCAGCCCGGTGTGGCGCTGCTGCGGCGCTGGGGCGTGCTCGACAAGGTGATCGCCACCGGCTGCCCGCCACTGGACCGGGCCGTCTACCGGATCGCGGACATCCGCATCGAGGGGTGCTCGATCCCGGTCGACGGCCACCGCGCGGCGTACGCCCCCCGCCGTTATCTGCTGGACGAGATCCTCGCGGACGCCGCGGTCGCCTCGGGCGTGGAGTTCCGCCAGGGCTGCACCGTGACCGAGGTGCTGTCCGACGACGAGGGCCAGGCCGTCGGGGTGCGCTGCCGTACCTCCGACGGGACCACCACGGAGGAGCACGCCCGCCTGGTGGTCGGCGCCGACGGGATGCGCTCCCGTTTCGCCACCATGGTCGACTCCCGCATCACCACCGAGCACCCGGCCGCGACCTGCGCCTACTACACGTACTGGGAAGGCGTCACCGACCGCTTCGAGCTCTACGAGGCACCGGGCCGCTGGGTCGGCACGGTGCCCACGAACGACAACGCCACGCTGATCGCGGCGTACTTCCCGCAGGCCGAGTTCGAGCGGGTCCGCAAGGACGCGATGGGCGCCTATATGGAAGCGGTCCGCAGCACGGCCCCGGAGCTGTACGCGAAGATCGCGTCGCAGACCCCGCTGGAGCGGCTGCACGGCACCGGCGACCAGCGGAACTACTTCCGGGAGGCGGCCGGGCTCGGCTGGGCCCTGGTGGGGGACGCCGGCCACCACAAGGACTCCATCACCGCCCGCGGTATCACCGACGCCTTCCGCCAGGCGCAGTTGCTGGTGGACTGCGTCGGCACCGGGCTGCGCGACCCGGAGAAGCTGCTCGACGGGCTGGAGGAGTACGCCTACCAGCGCGACGAGATCCTCGTCGACGCCTACCACTCGACGCTGTCGGTGGCGGCTCTCGAAGTGGCCGAGCACCGGCTGTCCATGCTGCGCACCGTCGCCGGGGACCAGGAGCTCATGGACCGCTACTTCGCCACGCTGGCGGGCGTCATCGGGGTGGAGGAGTTCTTCACCCCCGACCTGCACCAGCGCGAGCAGCTCACGCGCCGGTAGGAGCCCGCAACCTCGCGAGCTCCCACCCCCTCAACGTCCGTCCGGAACAAGCGCGTTCATCTCAGCACGCGCCCAACCGGACGGCTGATCAAACGTCTTCCCCCGCACCCGGCGGGGCGCGGACGGACACCGCGGGTGGCCGGATGACCACCTGTTTCACTGAAGGAGGCTGTGATGGAAGAGCAGAACGAGCTGTCGACCGTGGAGCCCTACGCACCCCCGATGCTGGCCGAGGTCGGCGAGTTCAACGAGGACACGCTGGGCTTCATCGGCTGGGGCAAGGACATCTTCGGCCACTACGGCGGCTGAACCGTCCCCTCCCTGATCACTCTCAGGAGTATGCGTAGATGACCGGTGCCGGATTCGTGGTCCTGCCGGACACGGCGGCCGCAGACGAGGCTCGCGCGGTGACGCCCTGGGCGGCCCCGCGGGTGCTCTCGCATGCGTCAGGGCGGCCGTGGCTGGTGGGCCGGTGGTCACCCGGGGAACTGCGGGTGGCCACGGCGGGCCCGGTGCAGGTGGCGGTGGCCGGGGTCTGCCCGGTCACCGCCACCCGGTTGTCCGAACTCACCGCGCGGATACGGACGGTGTCCGATGTGGACGCGCTGGCCGCGGCCCTGCCGGGCTCCTGCCATGTGGTGGCCTCGGTCGGCGGACAGGTCCGCGTCCAGGGCAGCCTGACCGGACTGCGCCGGGTCTTCCACACCCGGATCGGCGAGGTGGACATCGCCGCGGACCGGGCCGATGTGCTCGCCGCGATGACCGGTGCCGGGATCGACGCCGGCGCACTGGCCGTACGGGTCGCCTGCGGAGGACTCGTCCCCTCCCCGCTGGCCGATCAGCCCCTGTGGTCCGGTATCGCGGCCCTGGCCCCGGACCACGCTCTGGTGTGGGACCGCGAACGCGCCCGCGCGCTGCGCTGGTGGCGGCCGCCCGCGCCCGAACAGCCGCTGTCGGCAGGTGCGGACGCCGTGCGGGAGGCGCTCACCTCCGCACTGGACGACCGGGCGCCCGCCGAGGGCCGCCTGAGTACCGACCTGTCCGGGGGCATGGACTCGACCTCCCTCTGCTTCCTCGCCGCCCGGAACACCCCGGAGCTGCTGACGTTCCGGTGGGGCGAGGCCGAGGCGGGCAACGACGACGCCGCCTTCGCCTCCCGGTCCATCGGCGCCCTCGACCGCGCCGAGCACCTGATCGTGCCGCCCGCCGAACTCCCCCCGCTGTTCGCCGACCCGGACACGCTGATGGACACGGAGGAGCCCTACCCGTTCGTCCGCACCGCCGCGCGAACCCGGCACACCGCCCGGCTCCTCGCCGGCCGTGGCGCACGCCGGCATCTGGCCGGCCACGGCGGGGACGAGCTGTTCACCCCCTTCCCCGGCTATCTGCACCCCTTGCTCCGGCGCCGTCCGATGACCGCGCTACGGCACGTCCGCGGATACGCCGCCCTCAAACGCTGGCCCGTGCTGCACACCCTGGCCTCGCTGGTGCGCCCCGGCGACGAGGCGGCATGGTGGCAGGACCAGGCCGACCACCTCACCGACCCGCCCCTGCGCAAGCGCCGGCCCAGCCTCGGCTGGGGCCTGTGGCCGCTGCGCGCACCGTCCTGGGCCACCGCCACGGCAACCGACGCGGCCCGCGAGGCACTCCGGCAGACCGCCGCACAGACGCGGCCGCTCTCCACCGACCTGGGGCAGCACCAGTCCCTGGTCGCGCTGCGCACCAGCGCCCCCTGGTACCGCCTGCTGGCCCGCCCGTTCGCCGAGGCCGGTGTGCAGCTGGACTCCCCGTTCTTCGACGACCGGGTCGTCGAAGCGGTCCTGGGCGTCCGGGTGCACGAGCACGCCGGCCCGTGGCGCTACAAGCCGCTGCTGGCCGACGCGATGCGCGGCATCGTCCCCGAAAGCGTGCTGGGCCGTTCCACCAAGGGCGAGTTCAGCGAAGAGGCGAGCACGGGGCTGCGCCGCAACCTGCCCGCGATCCTCGATCTGTTCACCGATTCCGCCCTGGCCGCCCACGGCCTGATCGACCCCGGGAAACTGCGCGCCGGGCTGCTGTCCCCGCAGGCGGACAACGCCATGGGCATCGCGCTGGAGCCCCTGATCGGCTGCGAACTCTGGCTGCGCGCCGCCACCCGCCCCACCCCTGCTTGGAGGTTCGACGATGTCCGTACGTCTTCACCCTGACGTGGTTGCCACCGACACCGACGACGGCACCGTGCTGCTCAACGAACGCACCGGCCGCTACTGGCAGCTCAACTCCACCGGCGGCCAGGTCCTGCGCCGGCTGCTCGACGGCCACGAGGCCGCGCGGATCGCCGCCGATGTCGCGGACCGGCACCGGATCGATCCCCAGCGGGCCGAGCTCGATGTGACCGCGGTGATCGAGCAGCTCCGGGCCGCGCAGCTGGTGATCGCGTGAGCCTGCCCGTCGCCCTGTCCGAGCGGCGCAGACTGCCGCTGCACCGCCGCCTCGTGCCCCTCCTGGCCGTCGGCATCGCCCGGCTGCTGGCCAAGGCCAAGCCCGCCCGGCTGCGGAAGGTCCTGGAGTTCACCCGCCGCGGCGCCCGGCCGGCCACCGCCGACCAGGCCCTCGCGGCCCGCGAGGCCGTCGTCTCCGTCAGCCTGCGCTGCGCCGGCCAGGGCTGTCTGCAGCGCTCCATCGCCACCGCGCTGCTCTGCCGGGCCCGCGGCGCCTGGCCCACCTGGTGCACCGGCGTCCGCACCCACCCCTTCGCCGCCCACGCCTGGGTGGAGGCCGACAGCCACCCCGTCGGCGAACCCCACCCCAAGGGCCACTACAAACCCCTGATCGCCATCCCGCCGGTGGGGGAGGCGGGCGGCCGCTGAGCCGCGGGGGCCGGGGTCCCCGCCGCTCCGCCGGCAGGGCCCACCGGCCGCTGTCAGGCTGCCTTGCCCCGGCCGAACGCCTGCCGCGCCGTGTTGATGCGGCGCACCGTGGCGAACAGCGGCAGCACCGCCGCAAGGGTGAGCTGGAGCACGCAGCCGGTGACCAGGAGGGTCTCGGCGCCCGGAACATCGGCGGCCCAGGCGACCAGGCAGCCGATGTTGACCGCTGCCCACCCCACCGCGGCGATCGCCAGCTTGCCCGTGGGCTTGGGGTACTCGACCCGGCTGACCATGAGCCAGGCGACACCGACCACGGCGACCAGAGTGACCGCGAAGGGCAGTTCGAGCAGGACGATCGAGACCACCGTGAGCGCGGCGAAGGGGATCGGCATGCCCTGGAACATGCCGTCCTGCATCGTCGTGATGGAGAAGCGCGCGAGCCGCAGAAGACCGCCCAGGAGCACGGCGACGGCGGCCGCGACGACCAGCCCGAGATGCGAGCTGTCATTGACCAGGCCCCAGACCACCACGAAGTAGGCGGGCGAGAGACCGAAGCTGATCAGGTCCGAGAGGTTGTCGAGCTCAGCGCCCATGCCCGAACTGCGGAACCTGCGGGCGACCAGCCCGTCGCACAGGTCGAAGAGCGACGCCATCAGGATGAGCATGACCGCGGTGGCGGCGCCGTGGCGCACCATGCCGTCACCCCGGCCCTCCGTGAGGTAGGGAACCAGGACGGATGTGGTGATGAAGTAAATCGAGGAAAAGCCACAGACCGCGTTGCCCAGGGTGAGCACATCGGCGACCGACAGTCTCGAAGGCGACGGCCTGCGAGCCGCGTCCTCGGGCGCTTCCTCGGCCCAAGATGCTGACGTCTCAGGATCAGTAGTGGGCAAAGCTCTCTCCTACGCGCGTGTGTGACTGCCGGTCGACGGTGGCGAGCATCATCCCAGCGGTCCGCCGGGACCGACAGCCGGGCCGGATGCCGCGGTGCGGCACCGGCCCCTGGACGATCAGAAGGGGATCTCGGTCAACCAGTCTGCATGCTCCGGAGAACGGCCCCGCACCACGGAGTGGTACGCCGCATCCAGCGCACGGGTCACCGGACCGGCCTCCCCCTCCCCCACCTTGAGGCCGTCCACCCAGGTCACCGGGAGGATCTCCCACCCCGTGCCCATGAAGAAGACCTCGTCCGCCAGATACAGCTCCGTACGGTCGACCTCACGCTCGACGACGGTGTGACCGAGCTCCCGCAGCAGGGTGATCGAGGTCTCACGGGTCAGGCTTTCGAGGATCCCGCTGGTGGTGGACGGCGTCGAGACCACACCGTCACGGACGATGGCGATACAGGCCCCCGGACCCTCGCTGACCTTCCCTCGCTCGTTCAGCAGGATGGGCCAGTCATGGCCGTTCTCCCGCGCCTCGATCATGGCGAGCCGGCCGTTGTGGTAGTTCGAGAACGCCTTCACGCGCGGGGGCATGGAGGCCTCGTTGATACGCGTCCAGGAACTCACCGCCGCGCGGCAACCGCGGTCGGTGCCCAGGCCGCTCTGGAACGTCCAGCTGTCCACGACGAGTTCGCAGGTCACACCGGCCGGCACCATCTGCTCCTGGACGATGCCCGCGGGGAAGGCCCACGGCCTGAGGTAGACGTCCTCGCGGTACTCGTTCGCGCGCAGGACCTCGATCACGGCGTCGCGCAGGGTCTCGACCCCGTACGGGATGTCGATCCTGACCAGGCGCGCGGACTCGTACAGACGCCTGAGGTGCTCATCGAGCCGGAAGGCGAGCAGCCGGTTCCCGTCGTGGGACACGTACGCCTTGATGCCCTCGAAGACCGAGGCGACCGACGCGTGCCCCACGGCGTTGACGTGGATGCGCGCGTCCGCCCAGGGAACCAGACTGCCGCTGCGCCACAGCCACTTGGGGCCGCCGCGGTCGTTGCGCACCAGTGAATCCATGATCGACATGGGTGCCGCGCCGAGCTCTTGTTCCGTCGTCATGCGGATGCCACCTTTGCTGTGTTACGGGGAACATCGAGCTGTTCCAGACTGTCGAGAACCAGGTCGGCCGCCGCGACCGCGGGGCGCGTGCCCCGCGCCCCCGGTACCGCCACGCACCTCAGCCCCGCGGCCTTGGCCGCCGCCACCCCGACCGCGGAGTCCTCCACAGCAAGGCTCGTCTCCGGCCCCGCCCCCAGCAGGCCGAGGGCGCGCAGATACAGGTCCGGGGCGGGCTTGCGGGCCTCGACCTGCTCGCCCGTGACCACCTCGGCGAACCGTTCGCGCACCGTCAGCCTCTCCAGGTGGCCGAGCACCCAGTGCCGGTCCGAGCTGGAGACGACCGCGCACCGGATGTCCCGCAGCGCGGCGCTTTCGAGCAGACGCGCCACACCGGGCCGCAGCGGTTCGGCGTCGGCGAGCCGGGCCTTCTCCGCGCGGCGCTCGGCCAGTTCCGCTGCGGACAGGGCCCGGCCGAGTCGCCCGGACAGGTCCTGCGCGGCGTACGCTTCCCCGCTCGCGCGACCGGCCATCGCGTTCCAGACCTCGTCGGGAAAGACCAGGCCGTGCCGGTCGTAGAGCAGCTCCCACGACCGGTGCGCGGCCCGCTCCGTATCGCAGATGAGACCGTCGAAGTCCAGCAGGAGCGTGTCCGCGGGCATCTCCGTGAGCATCAGCGCGCGCGACGCGTGCCGCCGAGGACACGCCGGAGGTAGTCGCTGGTGAACATGCCGTCGGGGTCGAGCTCGGCCCTGATGTCCTGGAACGCCTTCCAGCCCGGGTAGAGACCGCAGACCGTCTCCTCCGTCGCCGTGTGCGCCTTGCCCCAGTGCGGCCGCCCCTCGTGCTCCCGCAGCGCTGCCTCGAAGACGCGGAGGAGTTCGGTGTAGCCGACAGTGCGCGGAACGGTGATGTTCACATATGCCGTCGTACGCCCCTGGGCCGGGCTGAGCAGGAAGTCGTCACCGGCGCCGAAGCGCACGGTGATCGAGTACGGGGTGCGCAGCCCGAAAGCCTTGACGTCCTCGTGGACGTGGCGCACCGCGTCGGTGGCCCTCGTCAGCGGCAGGGCGTATTCGAGGGAGAGGAACTTGACCGGCTGCGGGAAGGTGAAGGCGTTGTAGCTGACGTCGACGTAGTCCGCGGGGCCCGCATCGCCGCCGAGTTGAGCCGTCATGATCCGCTGCACGGCACGCTGGTCGATCCGGCCCGCCAGGCCGGCCGTGGCACAGCGCACCTCGCCGAGGGTGTTGGCCCTCCGGCGCTGCGCGGCGTCCGCGGAGACCGGCTCCTCGCTGGGCTCCAGCTTCAGGGTCGAGGCGTTGTCGCTCCAGCCCTTGAGCGAGAAGGTGGCGTGCTCCGCACTTCCGGCGTACGCCTCGATGTCCTCGAGAATGCTCTCCAGCGGCTGACTGCCCTCGGTCACCCTGAGGTGGAACTTGGGGACGCATCGCAGCGTGACCGTGGAGATCACACCCAGCGCGCCGAGGGACGTCACCGCGGCCTGGAACAGCTCCGGGTCCTTCTCGGGGCTGCACTCGCGTACGGTGCCGTCGGCGGTCACCAGGGTCAGCGCCAGGACCTGTCCGGAGAAGGGACGGTGGTGCAGTCCACTGCCGTGGTTGCCCGTGGAGATGGCGCCCGCGATCGTCTGCTCCTCCAGGGTGCCCATGTTGGACAGGGCCAGACCGGCCTTGTCCAGGGACTGGTTGAGCTCTCTGAGCAGCGTGCCGCCGCGCACGGTCACCGAAGGCGCCGCCGGGTCGAGGGCGACGATGCCGGTGTAGCCGGTCAGGTCCAGCAGCACCCCGCTGGTCGTGGCGATGGGGTTGAAGGAGTGCCCCGTCCCGGCCGCGCGCAGCGTCAGACCGCGCTGCGCCGCGTACCGTACGGCGTCGACGAGGTCGCCCTCGTCGGTCGCATGGACCAGACGGTGCGGTACGCACTCGGCGGAGCCCGCCCAGTTGCGCCACCGGGTCATGGCGCGTGGGCGCGCGGGGGTCCGCTGACTCATCACATGGTCCTTTCCGGGGTGGCCGGGCGGGGCAGCACGGCGCAGTGCCGGTTCACGGCGTCCCGCCAGTCGGGCATCGCGAAGCCGAGGCCCGCGAGCCGGTCGGTGTTGAAGGCGGAGAACTTGGGCCTGCCGCCGACGAACTCGCACTCGTCGAAGGAGATCGCGGTCGGCGGGTGGTCCGCGTTGAGCTTGGGGTCGTACTGACTCAGCGCATACGCCCCGAGCTCGTACCGGGTCGCCCGGCCCTCGTTGGCCGCGTGCACCGTGCCGGTGGGGAACTCTTCGAGCGTGATCAGGTGGATGAGGGCGCGGGCCAGGTCAACGGTGTAGGTGGGCCTGCTGTACTGGTCGTCGATCAGCTTCTGCTGCTCGCCGCGCTCGGCCGCCCGGATGGTGGCCAGGACGTCGTCGTTGTTCTCGGCCGCGCCGCCGAACAGCCAGGACGTACGGACCACCAGGTGCTCCGGCACATGGGCGGCTATCTGCTCGCCCGCGAGCTTGGTGAGCGCGTACACGCTCAGGGGGTTGGGGACGTCGGTCTCCCGGTAGCCGTCCTCGGGCGCGCCGGCGCCGTCGAAGACGTAGTCACTGGAGATGTAGACCATCCTGCTGCCGACCCGGCGGCAGGCCTCTGCAACCTGGTGGACTCCGGAGACGTTGACGCGCAGGGCCAGCCCGGGGTCGGTCTCGCAAGGGGCCACGATGGAGATGGCCGCCAGGTGCAGGACGATGTCCGGCCGGAAGCTCTCGACGGACGCCAGGACCGCCGCTTCGTCACCGATGTCGAAGTCGGTGACGGAGACGCCCTGGACGGTCCAGTCGGCGGTGCGGGGGTCGGCGCTCAGTTCCTGCGTCAGAGCCTTGCCGAGGCTGCCGTCGGCACCGGTTATGTAGAGGCGCATGGCTTCTCCTCAGAGGTTGCCGAACTCGGCCCGGAGGTCGGCGGCGGTCGCGCCGGAACTGATGCGGTCGCGGATCTCGTTCTCACGGGCCGCCACCCCGCGGGCGCTCTCCAGCACCTCCTTGGCCTTCTCCGACGCCACCGTGGCCACGCCGTTCTCGTCGGCCACGATGATGTCGCCGGGGAAGATGACCTGGCCGCCGACGGACACGGGGACATTCACCTGAACCGGCTCGATGCGGTCGTGTACGGCGCCGGGGGACTGCCGCGGGGACGTGGTGCGGTACCAGAGGGGGAAGCCGATGTCGCGGATCTCGTCGACGTCGCGGGCGGCGCCGTCGATGATGGCCCCGGCCACACCGAACTTGTGGGAGACCGTCGCGGTGAGGCCGCCCCACATGGCGGTGGTGGCCAGCCCGTGACAGGCCATGATGATGACGTCGCCGGGCTTGGCCCGGGACAGGATCGGCAGGGTGTTGACCCAGTCGTCGATCGAGAGGTCGATGGTGAAGGCGGGGCCCGCGATCTTCTGATCATTGCGGATCACCTGGAAGCCACCGATGGCCCCGACACGGCGCTGGGCATCGGTGACGACGCAGCTGGGGCTGTACTCGGCGAGCAGCTCCCGGAAGCCGTCGATGATCTCCTGCGGGGGCCGCTTCAGCTCGTTGTAGACGGTTTCCATGGTTGTTTCCTCTTCTGGTGGTGGGCGGCTCTCTGGTCTGTCGGTCAGCGGTGCGCGCCGCGGCGGACGCGCTCCTGGATGCGCTCGGCAAGCCGCTTCGCGCTCAGTCCGTGGGCGTCGAGGACCTCCGCCTCGGTGCCGCACTCGGGCACCTCGGTCAGACCGATTCCGGTGAAGGCGGGCAGGCCCTCTTGGACGAGTTCGAGGAGCGAACGGGCGATCAGGTCCGCCTGTCCGCCGTGTGTGTAGTGGTTCTCGACGACGAAGAGTTGGTCGGCCCCGGCGGCCAGGTCCGCCAGCCAGGCGGAGTCGACGCGGTTCAGCCAGGGCAGGGCGACCACGGTGAGCTCGATGCCCTCCGCGGTCAGCAGCTGGGCGGCCCGCAGCAGCTGGGTCAGCACGATGGGCCCGGAGCCGATGGCCACCGTCCTGCCGCCGGCCCGCACGACGCGGCCGTGTCCGAGCGTCAGCGGCTCGGCGCCGAGCGCCTCGGCTTCCTCGGAGACCGGAGTACTGACGAGCCGCAGATAGGTGCTCGACTCGGCGTCGGCACAGTAGTCGACGGCCGCTTCCGTCTCGGCCGAGTTGGCGGGCTCCAGGACGACCAGCCCGGGAACCGCGCCCAGCGCGCTGATGTCCCGCACCGCCTGGTGGGAGTGGCCGGGCGCGGCCGGAATCAGGCCGGCGAGGGAGCCCACGTAGACGATCTTCCGGTGCTCCGACGCGTTGGTGTAGATCTGTTCGTTCGGCCTGGCGTGCAGGAAGCAGGAGAAGGAGTGCACGAAGGGCAGCAGTCCGCGCGAGGCCAGACCTCCGGCCATCGAGACCATGTCCTGTTCCGCGATACCGCACTCGACGAAGCGCTCCGGCAGAGCCTGGGAGAACGGGATCAGACCCGTGTCGAGCACCAGGTCCGCGTCCAGGGCGACGATCCGTTCGTCGGCCAGCGCCCGGTTCACGAGGGCACGGCCGTAGACCTGCGGGAGCTGCGGGCCCGACGGCTTGACGGGCAGGGTGAGGTCGGCCCGGGAGAACGCGAGTGGGGCCAGTCCGTGCCGGCCGAGCAGCGCGTCCAGCGACGCGACCAGCTCCCCGTGTGCCCTGAGGTAGTCCTCCCGGGCCGGGGCGCCGCTGTGGAAGCGGTAGCGCCACTCGCCCTCGGGCATCGACGTGGCCGCGAAGGTGGCGGCTCCGGCGCCCTTGACCGTATCGGCGATGATGACGGCGGGAACCCCGGCGTGCTCCTTCTCCCGCAGCCGGAAGGCGGAGTCCAGCTCCTGCGCCGAGTTGCCGTCGCAGCGCAGCACGCCCCATCCGAAGGACCTGAACTTCGCCTCCAGGTCGCCCAGATCACTCACCTCGGCGACCCAGGTGTCGGACTGGATCTTGTTGTGGTCGACGATGACGGTCAGTTCGCCCATGCCATGGCGGACCGCACCCGCCAGTGCCTCCCAGTTCTGGCCCTCCTGCAGCTCTCCGTCGCCGGTCAGGACGTAGACCCGGCGCCTGGCACCGGCCAGCCGGTCGCCGAGGATCATGCCCTTGGCCCGGGAGATCCCCATACCGAGAGAACCGGTATTGGCGTGCATGTGCGGGATGCTCACATCGGGGTGCCCCGGCAGCCCGCCCAGCCTGCGCAGCTGGTGCAGCTTCTCCTCGGGCAGCGCGCCGAGCCCGATCAGGGAGGCGTAGAGGCCGGGAGCGTCGTGGCCCTTGGAGGAGAAGTAGATGTCTCCACCGGGTTCGAAGGGCGACCGCATCTCCTGCAGCAGCAGCCAGGACACCGTGTCGGCCGCGCTGAAACTGGACCCGAGGTGGCCGGACCCGGCTCGCACGATGCTGTAGAGGGTGTTGATGCGGGAGGCGTCAGCGAAGGCGCGACTGCGCTCGTGCACATCGCCGATGCCCTCAAGAATGCGGGTGAACTCGTCGGCCGGCAGCCAGGCGAGAGAGGTGTTCATGACTTCTCCAGAAGTACGGGCGGCGGGCCGGGCCTCACCAGCAGACGTAGCCGCCGTCCACCAGCAGCTCCGTGCCGGTCACGTAGCTGCTCATGTCCGAGGCGAGAAAGAGAAGAGGGCCGGTCAGATCCGAGGCGTCGGCCATCCGGCGCAGGGGCACACGGTCGCTGAACTTGCCCCGGAACAGCGGATCCTGGCCGCCCAGCACTCCGCCCGGCGACAGCGTGTTGACCCGTACCCGCCTGGGGCCCCACAGGGCCGCGAGATACCGGGTCAGCGCCGCGGCCCCCGCCTTGGACATGCCGTAGGCCGGCGGCTTGAGGAAGGGCGGGTCCTGCGGCAGATGTTCGTACAGACGCGGGTCCGGCGCCATGCTGCCGTACAGGGAACCGATATTGATGACGGAACCGGCTCCGTTACGGGCCATCTCCGAGCCGAACACCTGGCAGACCCGGAGCACCCCGAGAGCGTTGACGCTCAGGACGGCCTCGGAGACCTCGGCGGGAATGTCGTCGAAGAGCCAGCTGCCGCCCGTGGCGCTCGGCGGTTGGTCGATCCCCGCGTTGTTGACGAGGACCGTCGGGGAACCCACCTCGGCCAGGCACGTTTTCAGTGCCGTGCGGAGGCTCTCGGTGTCCGTGACATCCGCTTCGAGGAGATGGAAGCGGCCGGCCGGACGACGGGCGAGCAGCTCCTGGAACTCCTCCGGAACCACTGTGGTGCGGTCGAGGCCCACCACGACGGCGCCCGCGCCGAGCAGCGCGTCCGTCCAGATCGCGCCCAAGCGGCCGAGGACGCCGGTCACCACCGCAACCTGACCGGTGAGGTCGATGTGCGTGCTCACGGGACGCTCAGCCGAGGTCGGTGAACTGGATGGCGTCGTCGGCTGCCAGCGCCACCGACAGCGGACGGCCGATGACCTGGTCGATCAGATACGGACGCAGGCCGTCGCCGGGAGACTTGATGGCGATGTCCTCGGTGGTGAGGACATGACCGGCAGTCAGGTCGCGTGCGGCCACGAGCTTCTTGGCCATCTTGCGCAGAGCGGGGGCTTCGACCGGCAGCTGACGCTTCTCGGGGCTCCCCAGGGAGCGACGGGTCCGCTCCAGGCTGTCCACCAGCTCCCGCAGATGGCTCCCCTCCAGGGAGAAGTGGTGGTCGCTGCCCGGCAGGCCGCGGTCCAGGGTGACGTGCTTCTCGACGACGCGGGCGCCCAACGTGTAGGCGATCACGCTCGATTCGGTCTCGACGTCATGGCCCGACAGCCCCACCACCACGTCCGGGAACTCCTCCCGGTAGGTACTGATCACCGAGAGGTTCAGCACCTCCGGGGTGGCGGGGTATGCCGCGGTGCACTGCAGCAGTGCCAGCTGGTCGTTGATCGGAGCGACGGTGTCGACGGCCCGGCGGACTTCGTCCATGTCCGCGCCACCGGTGCTCACGATGAGCGGAATACCGGTCTTGGCCGCGTAGGCGAGCAGGGGGGTGTTGGTCAGATCGCCGGAAGCAATCTTGATGGCGGGAACACCCAGCTCAGCGAGGAAGTCAACACTCGGGAAGTCAAAGGCGGTCGAGAAGAAATCGATTCCCAGCTCTCGTGCGAGCTGGGCGAGTTCACGGTACTCACGGACGCCGAACTCCAGGGCTTCACGGTGCTCGCCATAAGTGGCACCGAAGCTGTTCCGGCTCGTGTAGGGCTCGTTGTACATGGCCTTGGTGAACAGCGCCTTGTTATCGCGCTTCTGCAGCTTGGCTGCCTGTGCACCGGATTCCGCGGCCATGCGGACGAGTTCGGCCGCCTTCTCTAAATCACCGCCGTGATTGTGCCCGATTTCGGCGATGACATAGGCCCCCGAGCTGTCAGTGATTAAGGTGTCACCGATAGTCATGTTGTGGGTCATGAGCAGATATCCCCCTACTTGCACGACAGCGCGGAAGAGGGGGTCAAAAAGCGGACATCTCCCTCCCCCGAGCGATTGACCGCCTGAACGGTAACATGGTCTGATCGAGCGCGGCGTCTATTATTTTGACCGCAACTGACCACAACGGGGGCTCAGTTGATGATGATGGCGACCCATGCCTGAGTTGAGTACGAGTAGCCGCTGAAGCGACCGGGGGGCCGGCTCTCGCAGCCTTCAGCGTGGCGTGTCCCACCAACAATTGAGAGAAATGACACTGTGAGCATCCTGCTGCTGCACACGAGGAATCTGAGTCGCCGCAAGCACCTGGCCAGGGTGAGGGACTACGCCAGGGAACACGGTGAGCGCCTTTTGATGATCATGAAAGACGCCACCTGGGAGAGTTCCTACGTCGATTGCGTCGTCCCCGCGGATACCACCAGCATCGAAGAGACGGTGACAGCGGTTCGCACGCTGATCGCCGCGGAGGAAGAACCCGTACGCGGCATTGTGACGTTCGTCGAGCAGAGCGTTCCCGCGGCAGCCGCGGTGGCTGCGGAACTCGGCCTTCCGTCCATTGGCGAAAAGGCCGCGTACCTCGCGCGTGACAAGTACGCCATGCGCTCCGCATTCGGACAGGCGGGCCTCGCACAGCCGGGATTCCAGCTCGCCACGGACCTGGACGCGGCCGTCAAGGGTGCCGCGGAGCTCGGATACCCGCTGGTCCTGAAGCCGTTGATCGGCGGGGGCAGCAAGTACGTACGCCGGGTGGACAACGACGCCGAGCTGGCCGAGCACTTCGAGCCGCTGCAGCGGGGCGCCTGGACCGGCTTCACCCACGACCCGTTACACACCCGCACCCGCGCGCAGTACGACGAGGCCCTGCTCCTTGAGGCATACGTCCCGGGGTCCGAGATCAGCGTCGAGTCACTCGTCGTCGACGGTGAGACCCGCATCGTGGCCGTCCACGACAAGCCGCTGCCCATGGAAGGCCCCTTCTTCGAAGAGGTCTACTACACGACCCCCACCCGGCTCCCGGACGGACTGGTCCGGCGCATCACCGCTGCGGTCGGCACTGCTCATGAGGCGCTCGGCATCACCACCGGCGCCACCCACACGGAGTTCCGCATCACCGCGGACGGCGAGCCGTACATCCTGGAGACGGCGGCACGCCTGGGTGGCGGGCCGGTCTACCAGTCCGTCCTCCTGAGCACGGGAATCGACATGGTCGAGGCCCAGCTCGACCTCGCGACCGGCCGCGCGCCGCGCCTGGACATGGCGGGCCCGCCGAGGCCCACCGGCTTCTACCTCTTCTTCGCCGAGCGGGCCGGCGAACTCGTCGGCGTGGCGGGTCTCGACCGGGTCGAGGCCGACGACCGGGTCAGCGAGATCATGCTCTACGGGCAGCCCGGCGACCAGGTCCTCGTACCGCCCCATGCCTCGGCGGCCCACGGACATGTCGTCTTCTCCGCCGCCACCGCCGAAGCCGTCGAGGCGGCGTTCCACGAGTTCCGTGACGCCATCGCCGTGGAGGTCCGATGAGGTATCTGGTCCTCAACCGGACCCCTCTCACCGGGCGTCCCTTTCCGGACTGGCTCGGCACCGATCACGAGGCCATCCTGCTGACCGACGCGGCGGCCGTCTCCGCCGAACCGGACGTGCGCTCGGCCCAACTCGGCGGATACGCACATGTGGAGGTGATCGACGACTTCCACTTCAACCCTCTGGTGGAGAGCCGGGCCCTCACACTGCACCGGAAATGGAACGTCGACCGCGTCATCGCGCTGTCGGAATTCGACATCCTCCGAGCCGCGCGCCTGCGTGAGCTGTTCGGCGTGCCCGGCCAGGACGTCGCGAGCGCGACCGCCTTCCGCGACAAACTCATGATGAAGCACATCCTGGCGGAGGCCGGCATTCCGCTGGCCCCCTACGCCCCCGTCGCGAACCTCCAGGACCTGCTCGGATTCGTCGGGCAACAGGGCTTCCCCGTCGTCGTGAAGCCCCGGCGCGGCGGCGGCTCCATGGATGTACACGTCCTGCACGACCTGCAGGACGTCGAATCCCTGCTCGCCGCCCACCGGGACCTCGGCACCGACGACGGAGCCCAGCTGCTTGCCGAGAAGTACATCGAGCACGAGCTGCTGCACGTCGACGGCATCGTCGTGGCCGGGGAGACCCGCCTGATGTGGCCCTCGACCCAGGGCGACAGCACCTGTCTGGACATCAAGCAGGGACAGGCGCTGCACAGCTGTCTGCTGGACGCCGACGACCCGCTCCTCGATCCCGTACGGGAACTCACCGGCCGCGCCCTGGCCGCGCTGCCGGTCCCGGACACCTTCATGTTCCACGCCGAGGTCTTCCTCGACGCGGACCGCCGCCTCGTGTTCAACGAGGTCGCCAGCCGTATGGGCGGCGGGATGATCGAGCACGTCCTGCAGCTGGGCTTCGGCATCACCCTGCCCGAGGTCTACGTCCGCTCCCTCAGCGGCAACGCCCCCGCCGCCGTCCCGGCCGTGCCCGAGCGGATCGCCGGCCTCTCCCTGTTCCCGCCCCGTGTCGGCACCCTGGTGACGATCCCCGACACCTGCCCGGTGCCCGGCATCGACACGTACAGCAGACACGCCGAACCGGGAACCGTGCTCGAACCCGCCCGGCTGAGCGTGGAGAAGATCGGTTCCGTACTCGCCACCGGCCGTACCCGCGGCGAGGTCGAGACGGCGCTCGCCGAGGCCCTGGCGTGGTTCGAGCGCTCCACGGTGATCCGGCCCGCCACGGACGGCACCGGGGCAGGCAGCGCCTCGTGATCACCACGCTGCGCACCGCCGGACGTACGCCGGGTTGTCTGCTGCTGCTGAGCGGCAACTTCGCGGTCGCGTTCGGCAGCAACCTCGTCCTTCCCTACCTCGCGGTCTTCCTGACCCGGGAAGAGCACCTCAGCCCGGCCGTGGTGGCCGTGGCGATCACGGTGAAGTTCTGGTCCCAGCAGGGTCTGACCCTGCTGGGAGGCTGGATCGCCGACCGTCTCGGCGCGGTGGGCGCCATGTGCGGAGGGCTGCTGGTCAGAGCCCTGTCGTATCTCCTTCTCCTGGCCGCCTCCGGTCCCGTGCCGGTGGTCGCCGCCTGCGCGCTCCTCGGATTCGGCGGCGCGGTCTATGTACCGGCCTCGAAGTCGGCACTGGTACAGCTGTTGGGCACCAGCGAACAGCTCAGGACCGTGTTCGCCCTGCGCAGCACCGCCAACAACGCGGGCAACGCCCTCGGCCCCCTCGCCGGCAGCCTCCTGCTGCTCCTCGCCGACGCCCGGGTCAGCTTCATCGTCACCAGCGCCGTGTTCGTGGTCCTGGCCGTCATCCTGCTGCGGCTGCGCGCCTTGCCCGCTATCGGCAGAACGACGGACGCCTCGACCACCGAGGACTCCCCGGCCGCCCCCGGACACCGGCCCAAGGGCACCCGGAAGCTCGCATGGATCATGCTCTGCGCCTTCGCCTTCGGCTTCTGCTACATCCAACTCGAGTACGCGCTCCCGGTGTTCACCGGAAGCGTGCAGAGCCCGTCGTTCGTCGGTGTCCTGTTCGCCGTCAACGCGGTCGCCGTGGTGCTGCTCCAGGTGCCGCTGAACCGGTCCGTCAGCCGTATCCGCAGTGGCGCGCTGGTCATCTCCGGCGCACTCCTGCTGATGGCGACCGGCTTCGCGGCCGCCTCTCTGGGGACGATGGCCGGCCTTGTGGTGTGCATTCTGCTCTTCTCCGTCGGAGAGGTCCTGATCGACCCCTGCATCGACAGTGAGGTCGCCGCATCGGTCCCGGCACAACACCGCGGCACGGCCTTCGGCTTCATCGGCACCTCCATAGCCATCGGCGGAGCCGCCGCCAATGCCCTGGCCGCGCTGCTCTCCTCCGACCACGGAGCAGTGAACCACCAGTTCTGGCTCCTCCTGGCCGCCGTGAGCGCCGGCTTCGCCGCCCTCGTCCACGCCACCTCACTGTTCACATCACCGGCCCCGGCGGCGAGCGCAAATTGCCCCTGAATGCCGGTCCGGGCCTTCAGGGCACTTCGCCGGCCTCTGCCCCTACCGCAGCTGCCACGGCACGTTCATCACCGCGACTCCAGGGACGAACAACAGAGAGATCCTCAGACGGAACGCCGTCCGGTTGTCCGGCAGATGCTCCCACCAATGGGCGACGAGGCACTCGGGGACAAAGACGTTGACCAGGGTCCCCAGCTGCGCGGTGCCGAGGGCGACATGGCCGGATTCCGGGTGCAGGACGTAGTCGGCGCTCCCGGCGCGGGCCAGGTGCCCCATGACGCCCTGGCCCAGACCGGAGTGGAGTGGCGTGGCGTCTCCCCCTATAGGCCCCGGTACAGGGTGTACGACCACAATGATCCACCTCGATGAACCCGGCCGATTCATACAGGGCGTTGGCCGCTGTACGGTCACGTTCTCCGCCGGGAGGCTCATCGTCGTCCACGTAGAGGACCACCTGATCGGCACCCAGGTCGCTCAGGGCTTGCCTCGGCCCGGCTGAACCACGCTCCGGCCTTGCCCGCAGCCCACGTCGTCCCTGTGCAGAACTGGCCCCGGTGCCGCTTCAACCGGCGGACGGTGCAGAAACTCAGCGACCAGCTCGCCCCTGCCGTGATGACCGATGGACGGATCCGTGACGCTCAACCGTGAGTACGTGGGGCCCTGTTGAGTGCCCTCAACCTCATACCCGGCAGCCGTGTACGCCGCACTGACCCGTTCCACCGCGGCTTCCTCTCACCGGTCTGAGTGATGTGGTGCGTCTGAACTGCCTAGCCGCAGGCCGGCACGTACCCAGTCCTCCGCCGCTTGTCGACTGGGCACAAAAAACAGAGCCTCTCCCAGCCTCCGCTCACGGCCCCTCCGCCCCCTCCAGAACACCGCCGCTGCACAAACGACCACCCCTTGACCACCCTGACCGTGCGGCTACCGACCGATCCGTCAGCAGCACCCCAGGAAACAGCAGGCCGGCAACCTCATCCGACATCAACAACGCGCCCCCGATCCCGGAGGGTGAAACCTCTGACCTCCGCATTCCACGCACAACCCAAAGAAGCCCATCGAGCACACATTCCAAGGTCAATAAAAAAGAAATCGCAGGTCAGAAGACTGACCTGCGATTTCCCATGGAGCCGCCTTCGGGATTCGAACCCGAGACCTACGCATTACGAGCACACTAGTGCTCGTGCTGGGCTGTGCTGAGTGGTCATGCCTGATCCAGTTTTCCCAGATCAGAGCACATGTCCCGGTCCCGCTGTTCGCATCTCGTGTTGCACCGTCCAAAGGCGTCCGCGCTCCCCTTGCGCTCCCCTGGTCGCGTCTGGTGACACTCCAGCCCCGGACCGCGACGCCACGCCGCCACACGATGGGCTCTTGTAAGTATCGAACAAGATCAGCATCCGGGGTCACCATCGCGCCTTACCATCCCAGAACGCCGACCGCTGGACTACGGAAGCGCTGGAGACAGCCCCGGGCTGGAACCCTCGCACTCAATCCTCATTACTCAGGATTTGGCCCCGTCGCTGTTGCATCCACTCTGGTTCTCGGTACGGCGGACGCCCCTCGAACGACGCCCGCACACGTCGACGCGTACTCGTCCTCAGGAGCCATCCCCAGGGCGTCAGCTCCCGCCGCATGGCAAGCAGGCATGCGTTGAGTTCAGCACTGTTGTCGTAGGGGTAATAGGCAGCGCCTGGCATCTGTTCGTCCGATGTAATCGGAGCCGTGTTCCACGCCTCCTTGCGATGCGGCCCACCGTGCTGCCGTGTGCGGGCGAACAAGCGGGCGTAGGTCTCGCCAACCACCGGCGAGTCCATGTTCAACAGCGTCTGGTGATAGTTGATCCTGGCGAAGACCTCGCTCATCTTCCCGGCCAGTGCTGCCCGCACCTCGCCGTTGGAGCCTTGCCGGCGCCTGATGGCGTAGGGCAGTTCTTCGTAGTCGTGGACCGCTTGCAGCGCCTCTGCATACATCTGGATCTTGATCTCGCGGCGTTTGACGTGCTGATTCGACCAATAGCCGATCAAGGCCACCGCGGCAGTCACTACCCCTACGATCAGCGTTATTCGGCTGCCGGAATCCATGGCGGCACACTGCCCTCCCTGCTACATCAACAGCTCTCAGACGTCACATCCCTACGCTGCTCCCCGAACCGCAAACCTCGCTCATCCTCCGAGGCACATCGTGGCCAAGGCAGACGTCCGACGCGGCAGGTCGACGGCCTCCCCTGTTCCCAGAGGCTGGAGCCCATGACCAGGGGCTTGCAGGACGGGGTGGGGGCGCCGAGATCTTAGGTGGAAAAGGGCGCTTGAGTTTACGCGGCCATGCGCGCTGTCGAGGAGCCACGAAGCGTTCGCACGGCGTATGACGACGCTCGACGAGCCGACTGCGCGGCGGCAGACGCGGAAGTGCGCCATCATGCGGGAGGACCTCGGGATGGCGGCCAGCTTGTGGCCGTGATGGCAGAGGGTTCAACGACCGTGAGTGAAGCGGCAGACGGCTGAGGCGACGGACGAGGACATGGCGCGGGATTACGACAGTCAGCTGCTGGAGTCGGTGGCAGTACGCCGGCGCAGGATGCGGGATGCCCTGTTGTTCGGTGCGCAGCGGGGGCGTCGCACCGCGGACGAGCGATTGGGGAAGGTCTTCGCGGGGATCGCGATCACGGCTGTCCTGTGTGCGGGGTGCGTGGGGTGGTCGTTTCTTCAGCACACGCTGGCGACTCAGAAGGCTGAGCAGGAGAAGCAGCAGCGTCAGGTGCAGCAGTACGGGCAGCCAACGAGGTCGGCGAAATCCTAGAAGTCCACGGATCGGATTCGGACAGAGTTGGCGGAATTCCTGGGGAATGCGGGAAGAGCTCCCCGTGGCGGGAGAAGGCTTCCCTGACGCAGGGCCTGGGTGGACGCGTGTCCAGCTTGGTCAAAGAGTTCGTCAACCCCGCGATGATAGGTTCCGGTAAGTGGTGAGCAGAGCAGTGAGTTCCCGGGCTCAACTGAGCCGAGTGACGTTGGTCGGCGAGCGACGCCGGGCCGATGTCGTCCTGCTCTCCGACACGCCGATAGGGCAGCTGATCCCGGATGTCCTGCCGTTGCTGGGCGATCGGCCCGCATCGCGGCCGGTAGCTCGGCAGTTGATTACGTCCGACGGCTCCGTCCTGCCGCACGACAGCACGCTGGCGTCGGCCGGGATATCCGACGGCGCCGTGCTCCGGCTCGTGACGACGCATTCTGCGCCGCCTGCTCCCGTTGTGCACGACGTCACGGATCAGGTGGCTGACGACCTCGACTTGCGGGCTTGGCGCTGGCGTCCTGCTGCGCGCCGGGCCAGTGCGGGTGTGGCGACCGTCGCCTTCGCCGTGATTGCCGCGCTGCTCGCCCGCCGTGAGTTCCCGCTTGGGGCCCTGGTCAGTGCTCTGTCAGCTGTATCGCCTGTGCTCCTGGCGGCCGGTGCGCTCGTCGCCAAGGTCGGGCGGGGGAATCGGGGACTGGCGACCGCGCTGCTACTCGCTGCTGGCGGGCTTGGGGTTCTTACGGCGTGGACGGCCGCCGATGCGTTCGGCTGGCCGGGCACCGCGCGGCTCGCTGCCGTCGCGGGCGCGCTGGTCGTGACACTTGTGTTCCTTGGCTACTTCTCTCCGCTGGGCAAGGGTGGGCTCGTTGGTGCGGTGACCACTGCCACGCTCGCCATCGTGTGGGAAGTGGTGGCCGCTGTTCAGGGTGATCCGGCCCGGCTCGGTGCCGTGATGGCTGTCTTCTCTTTGGTGGTGCTCGGTGTGCTGCCGCGGCTGGCTCTGATGGCGTCGGGGCTCACCGCGCTCGATGACCGCCGCTCGGGCGGCGTCTCTGTCAGCCGTCACCAGGTAGGTACCGCGCTTGCGGCGACGCACCGCGGCCTTGCCCTCTCGACGATCGTCACTGCGATTTCGGCAGCCTCCGCGGGCTGGCTGCTCACGCTGGCCGAGAAGCCGACCGGATGGACCGTGGCGCTGGCGGCCCTCGTTGTCGTGGTGCTGGTGTCGAGGGCGCGAGCGTTCCCGCTGGTCGCTGAGGTTGTTGCGCTCTTCGCCGCCGCGTCGTGCCTGGTGGTGCGCCTGGTGACGTGGTGGATGGAACATGCGGGGGGTGTCGGGCCGCTGGCTGTGCTGTGTGTGGCTGCGGTGTTGCCGTTGGTCGTTTTGGCGGTGCAGGTGCCCGAGCATGTGCAGGTGCGGCTGCGGCGCATGGGCGATCTGGTCGAGTCCATTGGCATGGTGGGACTCTTCCCCCTCGCGTTTGGTGTGTTCGGTGTGTACGGGCAGCTGCTCAACCAGTTCTGAATCGATGTGCAGGCGCTGCAGGCGGGGCAGCAGTTGGGGGTGAGAGGCAGGCATGCCGAGCGGAGACGGCTGGCAGGGTGACGTGCTGCGCGACCTGAGAGGCGGTGCCCACCAGGGCGCACAGGACCCCGAAGGGCAGGCGTACCCCGCTTCCGCGCCGGGCCCGGCCCTGCCCGCACAGGGCGCCCAGGCGCCAGGCACCGCCCATAGCGGTGGCGCGCCGCAGCAGGCCGGCTACCCGTACCAGGGGCAGGAGCAGCAGGCCCCGGCCGCGTACACTCCGGGCCCCCATCCCCCCAGCCCACCTGGCTCCCGGCCCGTGGTGGACGAGGGCTTGGCCGACACGCTAAGCAGCAAGCCGCGGCACGGCGAGCCTTTCGCGGCGCGTGCCGCACGTGCCCTGCGCCGTACGCTCTCCTCGTCAGCCGCACGCGAGGTCGCCGAGATCACCCGCACCGCTGCGGTGCTGCAGCAGCCCGTGACGACGGGGCGGCAGATCGCCGTCACCTCCATCCGGGGCGGGTCTGGCAAGTCGACCGTCGCCGCGCTGCTCGGTACCACGTACGCGCACTACCGGCAGGACCCAGTCCTCTTCTTGGAGGCCGACCCGGCGCTCGGCTCGCTGCCGCTGCGGCTCGGCACCGAGTCGCGACGCTGGACCACCAGCGAGATCGCGGACATCGTCAAGCCGAACATGTCGCTGCTCGACGTCACTGGCTATCTCGTCCAGCTCCCCAACAACGCCTGGCTGCTGCCGGCGAGCCAGGGCCAGATCGGCGTGAAGCTGGACAGCCAGGCGTATGAGCGGGCCGTGGTCGCGCTGCGCCGCTACTTCGGTGTGATGGTCATCGACTGCGAGACGCTGCCCGCCGAAGTCGCCCGGGTCGCACTCGCCGCCGCCCATGGCCGTGTGCTGACCACACCGGCCACGCCGGAAGGCATCACCAGTACGTTCTCGGTGCTCCAGTGGATGCAGGGGCTGCCGCGACATGTGATCGCCGGCACGGTCGTCGTGCTCACCGAATTGGTGCCCCACTCGGGAGTCGACCTCGATGAGGCGGTCCAGAGGCTCAAGTCCACTGGGGTAAGTGTCCAGGTTCTGCCGTATGACCGGCATTTGGCAGCCGGTGGCCCAGTCCATACCGAGTTGCTGGCTCACCCGACCAGGGAAGCCGCTGCCCGCCTTGCCGCGGACGTCTTCCAGCTCTCCCTCTCCCAGCAGCATCACTAACCAGATGCCGAGCCCGATCGTGAATGACGGACAACGATGAGTACCCGACTGATACACCGCCCGGCCCGGACCACCCGACCTCCGGTCGCCTCCGAGGCGCGCATCATCGAGGCCCCGCCCAACCTCCCCGAGGGGAAGGCGGGCAACATCGCGATGTCGCTGCTGCCCGTCGCCGGTGTCATGTCGTCCGTGGTGATGATGACGGTCGTGCGCAACAGCCAGTTCGCCGGGCTCGGAGCGATCATCCTCGTCGTCACCGTCATCGGCTCCGTCGCGCTCGTCTTCTCGCAGCGTGGCAAGGCCCAGCGCACCCGCCGCACCCAGCGCGAGGCGTATCTCGCCTATCTGGAGGACCTGCGCGAGGAGCTCTCCGTCGAGGAGCGCCAGCGGCGCGAGCGCGCCGACGTCCTCAACCCGCCGCCGCCCGCCCTCTACGACATCGTGCGTGATCCGGCTCGTCTGTGGGAGCGCCGCCGCGTCGACGGCGACTTCCTGCGCGTGCGCGTCGGCACGGGCGAGATGCCCGTGCGCGATCTGCAGATCGCTCAGCAGGGCTCGTCGGTCCTTACCCCGCCCGACCGCTTCATGCTCAACGAGGCGTCGGCGCTGATGGCCCGCTTCCGCACCGGCACCGAACTCCCCCTCACCGTCCCGCTCGACCGCGTCGGCAACGTCAGCGTCATCGGCCCCCGCGAGGACTGCCTTCGCGTTGCGCGTGCCCTGCTCGTGCAGGCCGCTGCCATGCACGCGCCGGACGACGTGGCCATCGCACTCGCCATGCCCGGCGACCGGCTCGCCGACTGGGAGTGGGCGAAGTGGTTGCCGCATCTCCTCGATGGCGAGCAACTGGACGGTCCCGTCGCCGCTCGCCGTATCGCTCCCTCCGTCCCCCAGCTCGCCCGACAGCTCGGCCCTGAACTGCGCCGCCGTGCCTCCTATGCGGCCGAGGTGCGCCGCGGCCTGTCCAGCAACGACGCGCTGTCCATGACGTCCCGGCTGCTCGTCGTCGCCGACGGACACGGGGACGACGCCGTCGACCTGCCGCGTCCCGACGAAGCGGTCGGCCTGCGGGAGATGGGTGTCACCGTCCTGCATCTGCTGGAGCAGCGGGTCCAGGAACCAGGGCACGTCGGTGTCCGGATCACCGTGGACGGCGACCAGGTGGTCATCGAAGACCTGCGCGCGCAGGAGCCGGTCTTCGCCCACGGGACCGTGGATACGGTCAGTATCCCGTTTGCCGAGGGCCTGGCCCGGATGCTGGCGCCGCTGCGTCTGTCCGCCGAGTCGCTCGCCGACGCTCCCCTGACCGGGCCCGTCGACTTTGCCGAGCTGCTCGGCGTCGACGACGTGGCACAGCTCGACCTCTCGCACCTGTGGGCGCCGCGCGGCGAACGTGCCTTCCTGCGCGTACCGATCGGCATCAACGACTCCCACGAACCGGTGCTCCTGGATCTCAAGGAGTCCTCGGAACTTGGCATGGGCCCGCACGGCCTGTGCGTCGGCGCCACCGGCTCCGGGAAGTCGGAACTCCTGCGCACCATCGTCCTCGCCCTGGTGGCCACGCACCCGCCCGAGGACCTCGCACTGGTCCTCGTTGACTACAAGGGTGGTGCGACTTTCGCCCCGTTCGCGGACCTGCCGCACGTCGCCGGTGTCATCACCAACCTGGAGAACCAGGCCGGCCTCGTCGAGCGCGTCCATGGCTCGCTCGCCGGTGAGGTCAAGCGCCGCCAGCAGGTCCTCAAGGACGCGGGCAACGTCGCCGACATCGGTGACTACGCCGCGCTGCGCGCCAGTCGTCGACCCGATCTGGAGGCGCTGCCGCACCTGTTCGTCGTCATCGACGAGTTCGGTGAACTGCTCACCGCCAAGCCGGATTTCATCGACCTGTTCCTGTCCATAGGCCGCATCGGCCGCTCGATCGGCGTGCATCTGCTGCTGTCCAGCCAGCGCATCGAGGGCGGCCATCTCAAGGGCCTGGACACCTATCTCTCCTACCGGCTCGGCCTGCGCACTTTCTCCGCGGACGAATCCCGTACGGTCCTGGACACCGCGGACGCCTTCCACCTGCCGCCGCTGCCCGGGTTCGGCTACCTCAAGGTCGACACCAGCCACTACGACCGCTTCAAGGCAAGCTACGTCTCCGGCGCCTACCGCGGCCCCGTGCAACGCCCGGACGAAGAGGACACCGGACCCCTCGCCCTCCCCTACGACACCTTCAACACCCTCTCCCCTGCCGAGGACTCGGGCGCGCAGGAGCCGACGGTGCGGCGTCGCGAGATGGGGCCGACAGAGCTGGGCGTCATGGTCGAGCAGCTGGTGAACGCCGCCGGTACGGTGCGCCGTATCTGGCTGCCCCCGCTTCCCGATGCGATCACGCTGGACGCGGTGGCCGGACCGCTGGACGTCGGTGCGCGCGGTATGCAGCTCGCGGGGCGCCGCGGCCCGCTCGAAATACCCCTCGGTCTGCTCGACGATCCGGCCAGGCAGTGGCAGGGCCAGTGGTACCTGGACCTGACGGTGGCGGGCGGCCATGCCGCTGTCATCGGCGGCCCGCAGTCCGGCAAGACCACGCTCCTGCGCACCCTCGTCCTCTCGCTCGCGCTGACCCACACCCCACAGGAGGTCGGCGTCTATGGCCTCGACCTGGTCGGCGGCGGCCTGGCGGCCCTGGCCGGCCTGCCGCACGTCGGGGGTATCGCGGGCCGCGCCGACCGCGAGCGCGCAGCCCGCACCGTCGAAGAGGTACGGAACATGCTCGCGGTCAGGGAGAATCTCTTCCGCGAGCACGGCATCGACTCCGTCGAGCAGCTGCGCGACCTGCACGCGGCGGGCCGGCTGCCCCAGCTGGCCTCCGCCGAGATCGTGCTCGTCATCGACGGCTTCGGGGCGCTGCGCGACGACTTCGAAGAGCTGGAGGACACCGTCGCCGACATCCTCCAACGCGGCGGCGGTTACGGCATCCACGTCGTTGCGGGCATGCTGCGCTGGAATGACGTGCGCATCGCCGTCCAGTCGAACTTCGGCACCCGCGTCGAGCTGCGGCTGAACGACCCCAGCGAGTCCAGCATCGACAGCAAGCTGGCAGTGACCCTTTCGCCCGACGAACCCGGTCGCGTCCTGACCGCCGGCAAGCTCTTCGCGCAGGTCGCGCTGCCCCGTACGGACTCACTCGCCGACACCGCGGACATGGGCGCGGTCCTGGAGCGTGCGGCCCGGACGATCCGCGCCACCTGGAGCGGTGAGGTGGCCCAGCCGGTGCGGGTGCTGCCGCACCTCCTGGACCCTCACCTCCTGCCGGGTCCGGTTGCCGAACCCCAGCGGGTGCCCATCGGCCTGGACCAGGCGGCCCTCGAGCCCGTGCTGCTCGACCTGTTCCAGCATGACCAGCACCTGCTGATCATGGGCGACAGCGAGTGCGGCAAGACCAATCTGCTGAAGACCATCGCCGCCGGCCTCATCGATCGCTACAGCGAGGACGAGCTGGTCTTCGCCGTCATGGACCCGCGGCGCAGTCTGCGCGGCGCGATCCCTGAGGAATTCAACGGCGGCTACGCGTACAACGCCAAGCTGTGCGCGGGCCTCGCCGCCGGTATCGCCGGCGTATTGGAGAAGCGGCTGCCCGATGACAGCGCGCGCCTTGAGGACCTGGAACCGGGCAGTTGGGGCGGCGGTCCGCGGATTGTGGTCCTCGTCGACGACTACGACATCCTGACCACCGCCGGCCAGGAACCGCTGGAACCGTTCCTGCCGTACATCCCCTCTGCGGTGGACATCGGCCTCCACTTCGTCCTGACGCGCCGCGTGGCAGGCGCCTCACGCGGCATCTACGAGCCCCTGGTGCAGGGCCTGCGCGAGTCGGGATCTTCGGCGCTCCTCATGGCAGGGGACCGCGGCGAAGGCCAATTGTTCCCCGGCGTCTACGCCTCGTGGCAGCCGCCGGGCCGCGGTGTCCTCATCCGCAGGGGCCAGTCCAACCGCCTGATCCAGACCGTGTATTCCCCCGCGTGACCTACAGGAGAGCTCTCCCGCCCGCGCGGACCACGCCACGTACGGCATCCATGCCCCGAACGATGAAGGACCGGACGACCACATGACCAAGGACGTCATTGCCCTGACCCAACGCATGCCCGACCCGTGGGCCATGCTCGCGGGCCTGCTCTCCGGGGGCCCCGACAAGCTGGTGGACACGGCGGGCGAGGGCGCCGTCGTGCGACTGTGCGATGCGGAGGGACGGCCTCTCGTCTCCGTCGAGGCACCGCTGCTCGTGCAGGTCGCGGGCGAGGCCGAGCGGCTGCTCGGGGCCACTCCGCCGCCGCTTCCGTACTGGTGGACAGAGGCCCGCGCCACCACCGGTGTGGAAGAAGCCGAGCGGCTCGCGGGCACCTTCGCGGCCCGGCTGGCCGCTTTGGCCGACGGCTCCGCCTGGCCGCCTGAGGCCGCGCAGTCCCTGGCCGTGGTGAAGACCGACGGTGTGAGCGTCGCGCCCACGCCCGCCGCCGCGCAGCCCGCCGTCGACGTCCTCACCGACAAGGTCGCCGTCGTCATCCAGGACCGCCCGGTGGTCGCCATGACGGCCTGGCTCCAGGACGCGTTCCAGACCGCCGCCAACGCCGAGCTGGGCCTCCAGGTCGTCACCCCACCAGGAACCACGCTCTCCCCGGCCGTACGCCACAGCCTGAGCAACTGGCCCTCCCGCTGGGTCGTGCGCGACGAGCGGGACGGCTACTACGACGGACAGTCCGGAGCCGTCCTGCGCTGGCAGGACGGCATGTTCGCCCCCATAGCGGCGGCCGACGCGACCGCAGACGACCCCCGCACCCCGGTAGCCGCCTCCTACCAGGAGGTCACCGACACCGGTGAGCAGCAGCTGGCCGTCACGTTCCGCACGGTCCACCCCGCAGACGAACGTCTTGTCCTCGGCGGCGCACTGGAGTCGATATGGCGCGAACTCACCGGCGAGCCCCCAGCCGGATGGGGCACCGCGGAACCCGCCAACCTCCCCTGGTCGCCACGACAGATGACCGACCTCGCCTACGAGAGGGCGCCCGAGCCGACCTGGTTCGTGGTCGTCGGCAGCCCCGACCGGCCGGGCCTCGCCACGGTGCGCGTCAGCCGGACGAAGGCGGGCGTCGAGGAGGACGTCACGCTGATGTTCGGCTACGGCCCCGACGAGAAGCCGCCTGTGGACGCCCTGCCCCGGGCCGCGGAGGTGCTCGCCACCCGCCACCGCCTCCTGTCGATGCTCGTCCAGATCCGCAAAGCCCACCGGGACCTGGCGGTGCCGCCCCGCTTCGAGGGCCCCGGTGTCCCGCTGGCCTTCGTGCTCGGCGCGGAGGAGGTCCGCCAGATGCCCGGCGACCGCGCCCGGAACACGCCCCTGGCCCAGCCGCCCGTCCCCCTCGGCCCCAAGACCCGCCCGGCGATGTACTACCCGCTGCCGGGCGACCCGTTGGACCTGTCGGGCTGGCAGGACTTCGAGCGCCTGGTGCGGCATCTGAAAGGCGAGTGAAAGCACCTGGACCGGCTGGACCTGCGCAGGATCTCCCTACCGATCACGTTGCAGGCATGGGTAGGCAGGTGGACTCTTAGCTGTTTTGAGCCGTTGTCAGACCTTGGTCATAGCATCGGGATTGCGGATTGCACCAAGGACTTCGCAGTTGATAGGCATGACCGTACATACGATCGTCAAGTCTGGCGGGGGGAGCCCGATGAAGTTCGACATGGGGGCGCAGACGCTCTCGACCCTGAGGTCGAAGTCGCAGGGGTCGAGCACGGAGCTGGGGACGTTGATCCGCCAGCTCGTGCAAGCAGCACAGCCGTTGGAGGGCAAGTTCAACGGGTCGGGCAAGGCGGCATTCGACTCGTTCAAGTCACGCGCGGACGAGATCACGTCGGCGTTGAACAGTGCGCTGGCCGCGATTGTGGGCGGCCAATCGGGCATGGAGACGGCATTCGGCTCAGGCGACCAGGAGCAGGCCGACAACGCCCGGTCGCAGATGTCCGCGGCGAACTTCGACGCGGCCCGCTTCTCGGGCCGCTGACAGCCCGATTGCGGCGCAAGTACTCAGATCTCAGCGGGGAGTGATTGTGATGGCTGCTGGCATGGACCGTCGTTCGTACGACTCGGGCGCATCAGCGGAGGCACAGGGCAACATCCAGGCGGTGATCGCGCGCCTGGAGCAGGTGATCGCGGCGCGTGATGCGCAGGTGAAGGCTGCGATGTCGGACTTCGCCGCGGATGGTGTCGCGGAGGAGTACCACGGCAAGGAAATGCGCTGGAACAGCGCCTCGCAGGAGGTCAGGAGCATCATCCAGCTGCTGAAGACGACGCTGGAGAAGAACGACGGCACCGCGCACCAGACGCTCGCGCGCGCGAAGGCCGCGGTCAACAACATCGGCTGAGCCGGCCTCAGCACATCGACAGAAGAGGCGATCCTTCGGAGTGCGCCGACGGGTTGCCGGCCGTGGGGACGGCGCCGCGCGGGTCGCGGCGCCGGTGAAAGATATGTGTACGCAGGGGGGCGTTCATGGCGTCATGGGACATCCAGCCACAGGGAGTACAGGGCCAGTTGAAGGTCGTCGGCACGCATGCCGAAGATCTGGGGAAAGCCCTCAACACACTGCTCTCTGACATTCAGGAAGTGGCTCAGGCGGCGGGTACGGCCGTGCCGGGCACGCAGGCCATGACCACCCCGATGCGCGGGCCCGCGTCCTTCAGCGCGCTGCCGCAGGGCAAGCCGGTGGGACCGGTGGCCCCCGACCTGCTGCCGCACAAAGCAACGGGACCGGTCGCCACCGCCCTGGCCGAGTACGTGACGAAGCGCAAGCCGCACATGAAGAAGATGGCCGAGCGCTGCCAGGCCGCCGTCCTGGGGGCTGCCAAAGCCACCAATGAATACGTCCAAGGCGATCTGGAGGCGGCCAAGAACGCCCAGAACGCCGCCCGTCACGTGCGGCTGGACGCTCTCAAGGACTTCGGGGGGAAGAAGAAGTGAGCGGCGGACCGGTCGACCCGGCCGATGTACCGGTCTACACCGGCAATCTGGACGTTCTCGAAGCCAAGGCGAAGGCGCTGTCCCGCGGCGGCTCCAAGGTCCAAACCGCTGGCTCGGACGTCCACAAGTCCTTCGGCGGACTGGCCGCCTTCTACAAGGCACCCGAGGCAGAGCAGCTGTTCGGCGTCACCAAACCGGTGGAACGCACGGCACACGAGCTCAGTGACGACATGCACGTCATCGCCAAGGCTCTGGGCACCTACGCCCGTGAGATCAGGCCGCTGATCCACCAACTGAAGCAGCTCAAGCAGGAAGCCGCCGACTTCCGCGACAACGAGGCCGCCGAAGACGACTGGAGCGAGGACGGCGACCTCGTTGACGAGAACCTGGGCCGCCGCAACAAGATCGCCGAGGTCTGGGCCGCGTTCCAGGAAGCCGAACGCGACTGCCACGCCAAGATCGTCGCCCTGGTCGGCGGCCATGCGCTCCACACTATCGACGCCTCCCACAAGAACGGGTACGGCTACGACGCCGAAGCCCTCAAAGCCTCCAAGAGCCTGCCCTGGGGCGAGGCGGTCGAGGAATCCATTCCCGCGTGGCAGGTGTGGGAGCACGCCTACGAATTCGGCAAGGGCTTCATCGTCGACGGTGTGGGGGGCACCATCGACGGCCTGTACACCCTGTTCGGCGGGCACGGCGGGGATGCTGCCGGCGAGGCGTGGAAGGGCCTGGCTAAGCTCTCCACCGCATTTACGATCACCGCCATGCCGATTGTGGGACAGACCTACTGGATGCTGCCGGGGAAGATGCTCCCCTCCTGGCTGCGGGACTCGCGTACCGCGGTGCTGGATACCGGCAAGGCTCTTGTGGCGTGGGACCAGTGGGAATCGAACGGCTCCCGGGCCGCCGGCGCGGTCACCTTCAACGTCGTGACCGCCGTCTTCACCCGCGGCGGCGGTGCCGCCGTGGAAGGCGCGGGCAAGGCCGGCGCGATGGCCAAGGGCCTTTCCGTCGTCAGCAAGGTGGGCAGTGCCGTCGACCCGATGACCTACGTCATCAAGGGCGCAGGCGCGGGCCTGTCGAAGGTCGGCGACGTGATGGCCCACCTCAAGGATCTCGGCCACGTCGAGGTCCCGAAGATCTCCGAGGGCGCTTACAGCCTGCCCGAGGGGGCCGTCAAGAATCCGGACGGCACGATCCAGCTGCCCAAGGGCGCCGCCATCCCAGAAGGGGCGACCAAGCTCCAGGACGGCAGCATCGAGCTGCCCAAGGGCACGGTCACCTTCCCGCCGGGGACGGTAAAGGACCCATTCACCGGCAAGTACATGGACCCCAGAACCGACCTCTACAACGAGGACGGCAGCCTCTTCCAGCGCGCCGAGGACGCCCACAAGGAGAAGTCCGCCGCATCTGCCGCGGACGCCGACAACCCACGAATCGAGACCCCGGTCCGCGAGGAACAACGGGTCCCGGCCGGCGTCGGCGGACGGGGCGACGACACCATACGCGTCGGCTCAGAGATATCCGACCCGGTGCGGGCCGCGGACGATCTTCCGCCCGGCCGCTCCGATACGACTCCGGACACCACCGCGGGCCACGCCCCCAGCGGCCACGCGGGCGACCACATGCCCACGAACAACCTGGACAACGGGGCAGGCGGCACCAGCCGCACCGGCGACAACAATCCCACGGGCGGCGCGGGCCACACGGACACCCCGTCCACAGGCGGCGGCCACGACGTGCCAGGCGGTTCCACGACCGACAATGCCATCCCGGGCGGCTCCTCCACGGACAACGGAATCCCGGGCGGTGGCCACCCAGACACCCCGTCGACGGGCGCCGGCCACCCAGGCAGCGATGACGCAGCCCGCGGCGCCGACGACGCGGCTCACCGAGCGGAGTACGAGGCTGCCCGTGAGAAGCCGGCCAGCGAGCGGACGCCCACAGAACGGATGGCCGTCACCCGCGAGCACGTCCGCTTGGCCAATGAGGACCCGGTTTGGCGCGCAGAACACTACGACAAGTGGGGGCCCGGCAAGCGCAACAATGCCGAGGAAATGGTCGACGGCCAGCTCCTGCCGAAGCTCAATGAGAAGCCGGACGGCAGCTGGATGGCAGCCGACGAAATGCCTTACGCGAACCCGAAGCAGTTCCACCTCACTCCCCTGGAGAGGGGCCGGCACACGGTCGCTCCGGGTGAGCTCAACCACCTCGACGACGTCTCGGCCAAGCGCTTCGCAGGCATGGAGCTGAAGCAAGCGGAGGGGACCTTCAAGGACCATCCAACCGATGAGACCGCGCAGGCGCTCGCCGACGCGCAGAAGCACTACGACCAGACCGTCGGCGCGGACGTCTCCAACAACACCAAGCTCGGCGAGGCACTCGGAGAAGAGGCCGCGAGGCGCCACATGCTCCTTCAGAAGGAGTTCGAGGGCGCCAAGGAGGTCGACGACCCCCCGCTGCCGGAGACGCCCAACGGGTCCAAGAAGTTCGATCAGCTCTGGCGTGACAAGGACGGCAACCTCATCATCGTCGAGGCGAAGGGCCCCAATGGAACACTGGATTGGCGCCAGGGCAACGGTGAGCTCGACGCCAACACCAAGGTGCAGCAGGGGACCATCGAGTACGTCCGCACAGTCGTGGCCGACATGAAGGAACGGGCCTTCACATCACCGGGCGATGCCAAGTACGCCGCGGAGATAGAAGACGCCATCTTGAACAAGACCCTGCGCTACGTTCTAGTACAGGCTACCGAGAACACCGGTAAGTATGCTGGGGCCGAGCTCAAGCACTTCAAGCTCTTCTAAGGAGAATCGCGTTGGTCTCGAACATCCCCCGCCATCCCTTTCCCACGGGGAACGCGGAAGAGGGCCTCGCCGTGCTCCAGGACAACGCACAGAAGGTGATCGACGGGCTGGAGGCACACTCCACCAGACTGGGCGATGCCCTGGGCAGCACGCTCACCCTGGCCAAGGCGCACTGCTTGATGGACCCGAGGGCTTCGATCTTCCCCACGTGGGATGCCTGGGTGAACGCGATGCAGGTCGGCTCCGCCGTGTTCGCTGCCGCGACCACGGCCGAGGCGCAAGTTGAGTGCCGCATTGCGCACAAGGATCGGATACTCCAGGCCACCGGCCCGCAGTGGTATGTGCACCCGAACACCTGGCTCACCGCCTTCTACCTGGCCGTGGTGTGCCGGGAACGGGACAGGATCACGGCCCTGTGCCAGGTGCCGCTGTCCCTGCTGCGCGAGAACGGCTCGCGCTTCGACGAGTTCCAATTCGCCTGGATCGACACCCTCCAGACCTACTGGCTCGGTGGCCCCGACCTCGGCCAGAAGCTGGTGGCCGCGGTGGACGGCACGGACCCGGAAACCGTCACCGACCCGGAGGTGGTGGGCAAGCTGATGTACCCGCCGATGGAGATGTTCCACCGGATCGTCCGCAAGGATCATGTCGGCTTCAACCGTGCGCTCGTCGCCGCCCTCCAGTTGCACAAGGAGTACTGGACCGAAGAGGACCGAGCCGCCACGATTCCGGGCCTCGTCGCGCTCGCCCCCCTCGCCATGGCCTGCATCGCCCACGACGCGGGCATCCCCATCGAGGTCGAGTCCGAGTACCTGCCCGCCGTCCTCATCAAACGCAACTGGTGCGGCGAGTTCCCCACGTGAGACACCTGGAACAGATGGCGGCGGTGGTTCCCGTCATGGAGGGGTCGCTGTCCTATTCGTTGGAGGAGATCGAGACCTCGCACAACTCCAGGTCGGGCGCAGTCATGAGGTCGCTGAACGTCGCCCTCGTCCGCTGTGTCGGGGACCCCACTGCCGGCATGTTGGAGACCTGGGAGTCCTGGCTGCTGGCCATGCAGGTACATTCGGCCGTCTTCGCCGCCGCCGATCCCAACCGGGAAACGGTCACCTGCAAGGTCCGCCAGGAGGAGCGCCACCTCGCCACCACCGGGCCGCAGACCTACCTCAACGCGAACACCTGGCTCAACGCCTTCTACCTCGCGGTCATCTGCCGTGAAGCAGCCCGCCTCGACAGGCTGGCCCGGATCCCGGTGTCCCTTTTGCGCAACTTCGGCGGCGCCCTGGACGAGTACACCTACGCCTGGGTGGAAACCCTCCAGAGCTTCTGGCTCCACCGAGACGACCTGCGCACACACCTGGTGCGCGCCGTGGACCTGAGCGCTCCCGAGCAGGCCCGCGTCGTCGACGCGGAGGAGATGGGCAACCTCCGGTACCCGCCGATCATGATGCTCTACCGCTACCTGCGCAACGACGCCGCCGGCTTCAACGAGGCCCTGGCCGACGCCGTCCGCTGGCACAAGGAGTACTGGACCGCCGACGAGGACCGCGCCGAAAACATCCTCGGGATCGTGGCTCTCGCTCCGCTGGCGATCGCCTGCCTGGCCAAGGCCAACGGCATCCCGGTCGAGGTCGAGTCCGACTACCTCCCCGAGGCCCTCCTCGACTTCGCCTGGCGCGACGAGTTCGACGCGTAACACCGCACCCCACGTATGGCGCACACACGACCATCGTCATCTCACGCCACACATTCCGTATGGACAACGAGGCCGTGATCATGGCACCGGTCGTCGCGGCCTCCCGGGACGCCATCGAGGGATCGAGGCATCCGAGGACGACCGCTACGATGCCCTGCCCTTCGCACTCTCGGCGGCGCAGTGGCACCGCCTCCAGGACCCCGTTGCGGGCGACCTCGAAACCTGGGAGTCGTGGGTTCTCGCCATGCAAGTGGGCTCCGCGCTCTTCGCCTCTGGCAACGCACAGCAAGGCCCGGTGGCCTGCCGGGTCGGGCCGCTGGACGAGGTGCGCAAGCTACCTGCCACCGGCCCGCAGGACTACTTGCACGTTGACGCCAAGTGAGAGCCTGCCAGCATGACAACCGCTGGATCGTCTCGTGCGTGCGTGCCCCTTTATCGCTCACTGCCCGAGCTCGCTGTTCTCGACCCTCAAGAGCATGCCTATGAGCTTGCTGACTGGATCGAACGGATCCCGGCGACCGCGCACTCTTCTCAGCGAGATGGATGGGACAGCACCTATTCCTGGCTCCGCTTGACCAGCGGACTCAGGGCGGTGTCGTTCGACATGGCCTATGACGATGGCGGGGTGTGCGTCGGCGGGGACTTCGACGTCGTCTGGTCGGAGATGATGGCCGACTGGCAGTTGCACCAGATCCGTCTCGGCTACGCGGCTGCTGCGATAGGAGCCCTGGTTCGGGCTCTTGATCTGCCTACCACCGAGGTCAGGTCCGCCGTGGAAGAAGCCGAAGCAGCTCTCAGACGTCTGGGCAGAGCGCACCCCACACATGCGGGCAGTGTTGCCCAGCATCTCTTGCAGCATCACCGTCAGGCTTCGATTGGACCTTCTATATCCGCTGGAGTGGGCGCCGCAATGGACCTACGTAATCGGGCGGCCCGCGGTGAATTGCGCATTCCCGAGCCAGAAGATCGCGAAACGCACTTCCTGGCAACCGGACGGGAGCTTGTCTGTGCAAGCAGGGAGGCCGCCTCTTCCCTCCTCATCGGCGGACAGATCCTGCTCGCCTGGGCTGTAGAGAAGGAAGTTGTTCAAGCCCCCAATGAGGAAAAGTACTTGATCGACGGAATGTGGATCAAGGGCTCGACGGGGGCGGCAGTCTGGGTCGACGACGAAATCCCGTACAGGGACTACCTCGTATTTCTGCACCTGGAGCATGGGGAGCCCCCCATCTCCTGAGGCTGGAGGAGGTAGAGCGGGAGGGGTTGGAGCACGCGAGGGGGTGGCGTCGGCGCCTGTGAAGCGCTGGCGCGCACCCCCTCACCGACCAGATGTCTCACCTGGTTCGGTTTTCCTAGGTCATGCACCACCCAGAGTCGCAGTCCCCGTCGCCTTCGTCATCGCTCGGCACGTCAGGTATCGCCTCGCCCAGCGGAACACCGTAGCGGGTGAGGTACGCAGCGTCCCGACCGAGAGCCGCTCTTCGACCATTGATGAACGCTTCGAGCTGCTGAGACTTGGCGAACAATTCCGGGTCCGTCTTACGCAGCTCCTGCCAATCGCTGACCGTATGGAATGGGCAAAAGAAGCAGGAACTCTTTGGGGGAACAGGAAGACCAGCCTCGCGGATGAGGCGCGTGCAGTCCTCGCGGCGTAGCCCGAGGTCGAGCAAGGGATAGGTGATCTGCTCGCGGGGATCGCTCCTTCGCCTGTTCGCTCGATGGATCTCGTCAACTGAGATTCCGATGCCGACAGTCGCAGGAGATTCGGCGGTAGCGCCGTGCTCTCGAAGCCATCTCGAAATCACCTTGATCTTGAAATCGGCGGTGCAGTTGCGTCGGCCGGGTGCCCCGTTGGCCATGCGGACAGGAATTGGTATCGACCTCGCCTCTGGCTTGTGGAGCCGCTCCCAGAGGGTCTCGGTAACACCGGTGCGGCGTCGACGCTCTAGCATGTGGAGGTCGATCCCGTTGTCCTGCGCGTACGGTCCCGCTACTTCCTCAATAAATTTCAGCGTCGCGGGATTCTCACTATCATCGCCCACATTTGAGAAGAGGAAGGTTTGAAAGTCGATGCGGCGCTGCGCAGCCAGTACCAGAAGCGCCGTTGACTGGACGCCCCCTCCATAAGAGATCACCTTGACGTGAGCCTCCGCCATTTCTCTCCTCGCTTCGAGCGTCTGCTGGGACGACACAACCAACGACACCTCATGGGAGAAGTCAAACTGCTTCTACAGCCAGGTGACACCTGAGATGTGAGTAGAGCCGTAAATCCCGGAAGGACGAGTCCCAAACCATCGGATATTGATGGTTCTGGCGGTTTCAAGCGGACCTATGCACACCTATAGCCGACTGGCATGAACAGGAGACCCGAATAGTTGCGTGTGATGCTGCGGAGGTGTTCGGAAAGCGCACTTGTCCTTGCAGCGCCTAAACTCCGGGGCCATGGCGCGGTCATCCGGACCTGCGTTCCCGTGATCGGTGCAGCCGGAGAGCTGGCATCGCATGGTCTCGGGCACGGTAACTGGCGACCTCCGTAGCCTGCAGTCCAGGCATTCCAGCGCCTACTCGAATAATGGGATCATGCCCAGGCCCACCAGGCTGGTGCGGCCCGACCTACTCACCCACCACCCCGCCGATGGCCTGTTCAGTGGCCACGGCGTCACCACCGTGATGAGCCGGCACGCGTAGATGAGTTCGAGGCCCCACAGGGCGAGGTGCAGACACCAAAGACGTGAAAGGGCCTTGCTGTCTCCGGTTCCCCAGGAGACAGCAAGGCCCTTCATCGCGTCAGTGCTTCACAGGTGGCATGCGGAGCAGCCTGGCTCGTCGTCGTCCTCGTCGTGGGCGTCGGAGAGGATTTCGAGCAGAGGGGTGTTCGGCTTCACGCGCTTGGCGGCCCGGTCGAGAGCCGCCTGGTGCTTGGCTTCGATCTCGTCCCGGCGCGCTATCAGTTCGTGCAGTGACTCGCCCTGGGACCAGGTGTACTCCCGGCCCTGCATGGCCGTGCGCCGGTAGTTGACCTTCTCCTCGTACGCTATGGCCTTCTCGAACAGGTCTGGGTGGCGGTCCTTCAGACCGACCCACTCGTGCTTGCGCTGGAAGAAGCAGAAGTAGCAGCCGGATCGGGTGCGCCACTCGTAATAGGCCGGCAGGCCGATGCCGGCCTCATCGAGGATGCGGTCGACGCCGGCACGATCGATGCCGTCCTCGCGGAAGGGGAAGACCGCGCTGATGTTCGGCTTCGTGCTGACGTATCCAAGGCGGTTCTCGTCCGCGCGGATCGCGACGTAGGAGATCACCTCGTCGTCACCGACCCACTCTTCCAGTGGCTTGAGCTTCAGGTTCTTCGTGCACCACCGCATCTGGGGGCTGGGGAGGGTGCCCTGGTAAACCTCGAGCCAATGGTCGAAGTCGCGGGTCGCGTTGAGGCGCACGATCTGCTTACCGACCGCTGCTTCGAGGCGGTTGAGGTACTCGTATGTTTCGGGGAGTTCGGCACCGGTGTCGCAGAAGAAATACTCCATGTCCGGCACGCGGTCGCGCATATGGATCGCGAGCGCGGAGGAGTCCTTGCCTCCGGACAGACCGAGGACGTGGCGTGTCTTCCCGCTTGAGCTGTTGATGTCGGTCACAGCGTCTCTTCCTTCTGGAGGGCCGCGGCGGAGTCCTGCGCGGCCAGGCGCTCGGCCAGGGCAGCGAGCAGGATGCGTGCGCCGTCCGGGCCCAGTGCCTTCTCAGCCTGCCTGATGACACTGACAACGAGGTCGTCTGCCGTCTGGCGGGACTGCCTAGGTACATGGATGAGCGTGCGCTCTTCCGTTCCCTTGGGGGTGGTCAGCGTCAGCAGATGGGTGTCCATCTGCCTTGCCTCGGACGGCTCTTGCCCGGCGTCGGGTACATCGTGAACTTCATAGAGGTGGCTGACGCGGTCGAGCGCGCGGGCCATCTCCCTGACCCGCTGGGGGAAGGACTTGACGTCCTTGTCGGTCCAGTCGTCGAGCGCCTTGTTCATCAGACGGATGATGATCGGGGAGAGCCAGCCTTCGTCCTGCGAACTCTCATCGAGGACGCGAGAGACGAATCCCTGTAGGTCGAGGTCGAGTTGGGCGTTGGCGAATCCACGCAGTTGCCCCGTGAGACCGGCACGCAGTTCTGCAAGCTCAGTGGGGAGACGAAATTCCCGTCCGATCGTGGCCACGGCCTCCCGTCGCAGGGCAAGGCTGGCGCCGGAGAGGTCGTCGAGGGCCGCAGCCAGGCCGGCGACGTACGCCTTTGCAGTCGCCTCGTCCTTGGTGGTGCTGGGCAGAATTGGGTCGAAGCCCAGTGCCTTGGGCAGTGCTGTGAAGACGAGCTCGTCTGGGTCGGTGGCGTGACGGAGGGTCTCACGGACCGCGAGGGCTCCGGCACTGAGGCGCTGAGTCTGTTTGGCGTAGGGCTTAAGGCTCAGGACCCGCTTGACGATCGCTTGCGTCACACCGAGCAGCGCGGGATTGCGAGCGGATCGAGCACGGCGAGTGTCGACGCTCAGGGCCTTGGCAAGGCCCTCTACAACGAGACGACGCTGGCCACGACCGACTGGCGCGGCCTTGATCGTAAAGCGGTCTGGATAAGAGACGTTGAGCCGCTCAACGATCTCCGGGGTGAGGTGGGGGCAGTAGTTGCCATCTTCGAACAAGGCAACGTCTTGGGCCCGCAGGATCAGTGCGGCCACCATGAGGATGGGCACGACGCCCGCCTTGACACCGAAGGGCGGCGCCATGAGCTGACGATAGATGTCGACAATCGGCGTGGGCTGCTTCGCATTGGTCAGCGCTTCTTCGAGAGCTTCCCATGCCTTGATGACACTGGGATTCCTTTTGGGGCTGGGATGCGAGATGGCATGGGTCAGAATGCTGGTGTCATCGGTTCCGCTGCTGGCCTCTCCGTCGCCGTGCAGGCCGAGGTACTCGACCACACCGTGGTACATCGCGCGCTCGGGGGCGTACTTCGTTGGGTCGTATCCGAGCAGGGGGTTACCGGGCCGTTGCAGCATTGCGGTGAGCACCTCGCGGCGAGCGCGGGCGGCATTGCTGGTGAGCTGGTGGCGGCCAACCATCTCATTGCGGACATGCGGCGTGTGGGGGTAAACGCGGTCGCATGCTTGGGAGGCCAGGCCGGCGTAGCTACGGGCCTCGACGGGCTCGCTGCGGTCGCCCCGGGTCTCGGTCCCCTCGTCCCACAGGTACCAGGTGGACTGAGGGCTCAGCGGATTGAATGCCTCGTCGAGCAGAACGCTGATGTTCTGGGAGATATATGCGGCACGTTCCTTGATCTCCCGCGCGGCGACGTGGTCGATGGTGTCGTCGTCTTGCAGTTCCTCAAGGGCCACAAGGTCGATACCCGCCTGCAGGACGGCATCGGGATTCTTTGTTGTGCCGATAAGCACGGGCAGTGGTGAGTTGACCGTGGGGCGAGACTCCAGCGACCCGAGGTGGTACAGGAGTAGGCCGTCTGCCGCGTCCTGGACAACGTCGGGGCCGTCGATGCTGTCGCTCTTGTGACTGATTGCCGTGACGAAGTAGCGCAGCATGCCAGTGCGTTGGCTGTGGCCGCCGGCGACTACGGCGGCGGGGAGCACTGTGCCCAGGTGTTCGCTGAAGTATTCGACGACGTCGGCCGGGGCGATACGGGTGGCGACTTCTCTGACCCGCGTATCGATGTCGACGTCGGTGCCCTGCCAGACCCGGTACTCGTTGCTGTAGGAGCGATGGACGAGGAAGCCTTCGTCCACGAGCTTATCGAGTCGGCCCTGCAGGGCGGCGAAGCGCTCAGGGTCAGGGGCATCAGCCGGGTCGTGCAGTGCGAACTGAATCATCGACGGTGTGGCGCGCAGCAGGCCATCGACGTCCATGAGGTTCAGGAGACCTACCACCTTGAGGACGTCCTGGTCCTCGGTGGACATCCCGTTGGCCTCGTTGAGACGGTTGTCGACCTCCAGCCAACGGCTGGCGTTGAACGAGGCCAGGATCGTCGTGCGGCCGGAGGCAAAGAAGTAGTCGTACAGCTGCGGCAGGCGGATCGTCGAAGCCCGCTCGGGCGCCGCGGACTTCTTCGTGTCCAGGGTGCGGCGCACGGTGTTCGGCTCGTCGCTGGCAAGGAAGCCATTGATGCTGCGGTCGTGCTGGCCGATCTGGAATGCGAGCTGCGGTGCGGCGACGGCAGTCAGCGGGTGCAGCGGGTACAGGTCGCCGAACATCTCGGTGGAGATGTCCACGACTGCGTGGAGAGCATGGTCGGTCCACGCGGCTTCAGCAGCGCGTGCCTGCTCCTGGATGAGCCTGCGGCCCGGCTCCGCAACACCGGAGTGGTCAAGGCGGCGGCCCATCAAGTGGATGGAGTCGCCCAGGTTGGGTGCGAACGTGATGTCCTCGAAGCGGCCCTGGACTTTGGCCCACTCCTGGGTCTGGATGCTGCTGGAACGTGCCGCATAGTCCGTGAACGCCAGGTGCTGCAGGGTGAACATGAACAAGGGCATGCCCGAGGAACCTGCGCCCTTTTCGGCGAGCATCTGGAGCAGGAAGACGTCGCTGTCGGCGCTTCCGGAGTCGCCGTCGGCGGCGAGGTATTCGAGGGTCTTGCCGAACTCGTCGAGGATCAGCAGGACAGGATGCCGGTCACAAAGAACCGTAACCGCGTCCATGAGGTTTTGCGTGGTCGGTACATCGTCGCCTGCGCAGGCGGCGAGTGCTTGAGCGACGTCCTTGGGGGCGCGCTTCTTCCACTTACGCTCGACCGCGGTCTGCAGCGCCCGGTACACGGTCGCTGCGAGAGGCTCTCGACGTGCAGTAGCAACTGCTCCCAGGAAACCCTCACTGGTGAGCTCATCACGAACCCGTGCCAATCGCGCCGCTTGTCCTGGGCTGGTGGCCGCCACAGCGGCCTCAGCCTCCGACCTGCGCGTCGTGTCGTGTCCGAGGAAGGCGTCGAAGAGGTTCGACAGGGTGGACTTGCCCGAGCCGTAAGGACCGGTGAACGACCATGCACGGGTACGTCGTTTGTCTGCGACGGCGTTGGTGACGCGCTCAAGTACATCGAGGGCGCGCACGCCCACATATGGCGAGTTGAGGTGCTTCTCGCGGATGTCACGCTCCAGGTTGGTGGAGCGCAACTCGGATCCGACCAGGGTGATGCCTGCGGGAACCTGGGCGGAGTCGGCGGACGGGCCGGGGTGGCTGGTGGTCGGGGCCATGGTCACGCGGTCTCCTCGCTCATTTCCAGCACCTCGGTCTGCTGGGGCGGCTTGCGGCGTGCGCGCTTCGGGGCGTCACCGTCAAGCCCGGGGTACTTCTTGATCCATTCTTGCGGCGAGGGGAAGCCCTCGCGCTCCCGGACGCGTCCGTAATGTTCATCAAGGACGTTCCAAGCCAACGCCTGTGGAGCCACGTCAAAGCGCAGGCTGCGCTGACCGAGTGCAGAGATGATCTGCAGATCCGGATGCTCGTTGATGAGGGGTTCGAGCGCCTTCGTGAGCTCTGGCTCCCGCATGCGGAAGGCGCGGCCCGGGGATCCGGGGTCTTCAGCGAGCCGTGCGATGGAGATGGAGCCGGCCTGCGACGAGGATCGGGATGCGTAGTCCAGGCAGGCATACGCAAGGACCGGTGCAGGCAAGTTGGAGCGGGACCCGCTCGTGAAGCGCCAGGTCCGGTTCCTGCCTTTGCCCTGGCCCTCCAGCAGACGCAGTTCACGGAACGGGGACAGGAGCAGGTCCTCGAAGCTGCCAGGAGAGAGTGGGTTGAACTCTTGGTCCAACGCGTACATTTTGATCAAGCACTCCGCGTCACGGCCAATCGACTCCGGCGCGGGCCAATCGCCCTCCTCGAAGTTCTCGCGAACGTGACGCGTGATGACGCTGGCCATCTCCGTCGACGTGACCCGGGAACGGTGAGCCAGGTTGAACATGACGTACCAGCTGGGTACCCAGCACTTGGCCTGAGGTTCGGACGAGAGCAGCCACCAGTGCAGCAGCCACAGGCTGCCCGTGTCCTCGAGATAGGGGTCGGCCCCCTCCTCGTCCAGCAGCCACCGAGCCCGCCAGGTCGGCGAGGCGACATGCGCACGATAGGACGGTTCTTCGTGCTCGTGCTCCTGGGTGAGCTTGAAAGCCTTAGACCAGTACCTCATGGAATAGACCATGTTCTTACCCACGCCGAGCCGGACGGGTGCGTCCTCACGGTGGAAGATCTCGCTGTCGTCCTTAACTCGCGTGTACGCCTTATGCAGCCAGCCGAAGCGCGGGGCGAAGGTCTCATGGCGCCCGAAGGAAAGTTCGACGGCTTCAGCGAGCCGGCTGTCTGACATGCGATGGGGCCTTTCAGTGGGCATGTTGGGCAGAGAGGTATGCATGCGGTGCAACGCCGATCAAGGTTCGGCCGTGGCAGCCATGACCGACCGGACGTGGCGCACTGCTTCCGTGACGGCAGTCACTGCCCGATCGACGTCGCGCTGGGTCGTGGCGTATCCGAGGGAGAACCGCACCGTGGAGTCCGCGTCGTCGCGGCTGAGCCCCATAGCGAGAAGCACATGGCTTGGGCTTGGGGCCCCTGACGAGCATGCGCTGCCATCAGATGCGGCCACGTGCGGCATTGCTGCAAGGACAGCATCCGCCGGCAGGCCAGGGAAGGTAATGCTCGTGACGCCAGGCAGGCGGGGCACGCGCGCACCGTTGATCCGGCAGCCCTCAATCTGAGCAGTCAGTGTTGCTTCGAGGGCATCACGCAGAGCGGCGGTTTGGGCTGCTTCGTGCGCAAGCTGCAGCCGGGCGGCCTCAGCGGCTGCTCCCAGACCTGTGATGCCTGCCACGTTCAGCGTCCCGGCACGCCACCCGCGCTCGTGCCCTCCGCCCACGAGGAGCGGACGGTGAGGCAGTGAGGTCCCCCGGCGGATGAAGAGGGCACCAATACCTTGCGGACCGCCGAACTTATGAGCGGAGAGTGACAGCAGATCGACATCGATCTCACGGAGATCCAGCGGGAGACGCCCGACATATTGCGTGGCGTCAGTGTGGACCAGCGCACCGGCCTCGTGGGCCGCCTTGCAGACCGGTACCAGGTCGGTCAGTACCCCGGTCTCATTGTTCCCGATCATGAGAGAGACGAGGGCCACCTTGCCGCCGCGGAGTGCTGCATCCAAAGGCTCCAGGTCAACAATGCCGTCGCCGTTGACCGGCAGTACGACGAGAGAGTCGGGCCGCTCTGCTGTCACGGCGCGTGCGGCTTCCAGTACTGCCGGATGCTCCACCGCGGCGGTCACCAACAGTCCGCCGCGCGCATAAGCAGTCCGCAGAGCTAGGTTGTTCGCCTCCGTGGCCCCCGAAGTGAAGACGATCTCGCCAGGGGCGCAGCTAATCAGGTCAGCAAGCTGCCGACGAGCCTCGTCGACCCGGCCAGCCGCGCTACGCCCGAGGTGGTGCATGCTGGAGGCGTTGCCCACGTCTTTGAGCGCGGCGAGGGTTGCTTCGAGAGCTTCGGGCCGCAGCGGCGCGGTGGCGTTGTAGTCGAGGTACACCACATCGTCCACCCCTAGTGCGTCACCTGTCACGTTTGCCCCCATTTGCTGCGATGCGCTCCTCTGGTCACTCCTGGTGGCTCTCCACGGCCGGACCTCGGGTTCCGCCAGGAGTGCAATGAGATCCTAACGAACGCCTGAGACAACCGAGACAGGCTCGCCGGATCCCACGCGAGGCGGACACGCTGTGCTACTGATCGGTTCCAGCCCGCTTCCTGTCCCGACACGCCCTGAAGTCGGCCGCAGGGGCCCTCCTCGTTAGACGGGCAGCTCTTGTCTCGACCGAAATTCGCTGATCAGGCCCCGGCTGTCAGTGGTCCGGTCTAGTGTTGATCGCACGTCAGGACGCTGGTATTCCCGCGAGTCGTGGCGCACAACACCGAGGACAGGGAGCTGGGTTGCAGCGGTGGAACGCGTACTCGCGGCACCGAAAGGGGACATGGGTACGGCAGGGGGACAGATGACTACGCAATCACCAGGGCTATCCTTCCGCCACGTCCTTGACGCCGCACCCCTAACTTACGTGCGTGGCCTGCTTGGTGAGGATACGTGCGCTCTTCTTGACCTTCTCGGGGGCGGCCCCACGGAGGAGGCAATGCTCCGCCGGGTCGCCGTCAGTGCCGTCTCTCCCGAGCGGCTGATCTCGCAGCCAGATGAACGCGAGAGCTTCCTCGCGCTCCTGCCCGAGGCGAAGCGCAGTGAACTCGCTAACAGGCTCGGATGGGATGGCTCCACCGGAGCGGACTCATTCCTGTCCAAAGCCGAATGGACCGCGGACCAGCGGCGGACGCTTCTCGGCTTCCTCGGCCTGGTGGTCGACAGGGCATCAGAGGCTCCGACGGCCTTCCGCAGCGCCACTGCACCGGCGTATGGCATGTTCCCTCACCAGCGCCGCGCTGCCCGGCGTGTGCGTGATTTGCTGTACTCCGGCGAACGGCGGGCCGTTCTGCATCTCCCGACCGGTGTGGGTAAGACCCGGACCGGGATGAACCTCATCTGTGACCACCTGCGCGGACATGAGCCGACGGTGGTGGTCTGGCTCGCCAGAGGCCGTGAACTTCTCGAACAGGCGGCGACCGAGTTCGAGCGGGCTTGGGGAGCGCTCGGCAACCGCGAGGTCAGCGTCATCCGCATGTGGGGAGACGCTCCGGTGGAACTAGAGGGCATCACCGACGGCATCGTGGTCCTCGGGCTCGACAAAGCTGTCTCCGCGGCCAAGAGCGACCGCACATTCCTGGACCGCCTGGCCCTGCATGCCACGCTCACAGTCTTCGACGAGGCCCATCAGGCCGTCGCCCCCACCTACAGCCGTGTAGTCGACGCACTGACACTGCGCCGTGACGCGAGTCTGCTGGGCCTCACCGCGACACCGGGGCGGACCTGGGCGAACATCTCCGAGGACGAGAAACTGTCGGAGTTCTTCGCCCGCCAGAAGGTGATGCTTGAGATCGACGGCTACGACAACCCGGTCACCGCCCTGATCGAACAGGGCTACCTTGCCCGCCCTCTCTTCCGCACTGTCGCTACTCAGTCCGGCATGAAGCTCAGTGCAGCCGATCAGCAGGGGATTGCGAACGCGTTCGAGATCCCGGAAACGCTGGTGGATCGACTGGCGACAAATGTGCAGTGGAATCTGCAGGTCGTACGCACGGTCCTCGACCTGATCAAGGACCACCGACGGATCCTGCTCTTCGCCGCGTCCGTCGAGCACAGCCGCCTGATCGTCGCCATCCTCTCCGCACTGGGTCTGGACGCCGCTCAGGTCACGGCCGAGTCCTCAACCCGACACCGCGACAACGCCATTGCACGGTTCAAGAGCCCGTCCAGTAAGCCCATGGTGCTCTCCAACTTTGGCGTACTCACCACGGGCTTCGACGCCCCCGCGGCGAGCGCCACAGTCATCGCCCGCCCCACCAGGTCCCTGGTCCTCTATAGCCAGATGGTCGGGCGGGTCATCCGCGGGCCTCATGCCGGCGGAACACCCACATGTGACGTAGTCACCGTTGTCGATCCTGATCTCCCAGGATTCGGAGACGTCGCAGAGGCATTCACGAACTGGGAGGATGTATGGAGCAACAGGTAATCGACGCCGCTGCGGCCTACCCGATCGTCAGCTCGGACATGACGATCAAGGCCATGAGGGACAGCGGCTACAAGTCGACGGCACACGCCATCGCCGAACTGATCGACAACGGCATCGAAGAGAATGCCGATCTCGTGGAGCTGTTCGCCGTTGAGAGCACACAGCGGCGGTCTGAACGGGCGCGCTACCACGTCGAGAAGATCGCTGTGATGGACAACGGCAACGGTATGGACCGTGAGACGCTCCGGCGTTCCTTGCGGTTTGGCGTGGGCAGCCGACAGGAGCGTAAAGGGATAGGCCGCTTTGGCGTCGGTCTGCCCAACTCCAGCATGTCGCAGTGTCAGCGAGTAGATGTGTGGTCCTGGCAGAACGGCCCCGAGAACGCCCTGCATACTCACCTCGATCTCGAAGAGATCAATGGGAAGGACGCGCAGGTCCCTGAGCCTCGACACGACCCGGTGCCGGAAGAGTGGCAGAACCTGAGCCAGGGGCTCGGCCCGTCAGGGACGCTTGTGTTGTGGACCAAGCTGGACCGAGTTCAGTGGGTGGGAGCGGAGACGACGCTCCGGAGAACCGAGGAGCTGATCGGCCGCATCTACCGGAGGTTTATCGCCGATGGTCGGTGCCGCATCCGTCTCGTCCCGGTCCATGGGTGGGACATCCTTGAGGAGCGAGACGCACTCCCGAATGACCCCCTGTATCTGACCGAGCGGACTTCGACACCGTTCCCCTTCGACAATAGGCCGATGTTCCGCGCTTACGGTGGCGGCTCCGTCGGCAAGGTCGGAGTCGAAGAGTTCATGGTCGAGGGCATTGACGGCAAGAAGTACCCCGTACGGGTGCGTGCCTCCATCGCCGAGGACGCTTCCCGGCGGCCCGACGTGGAGGGACAGCCTTGGCCGGACAACATCTCCCCCACTATGAAGCCGGGCGCCACTCCATGGGGCAAGCACGCCGCGCGCAATCTCGGCGTCTCGCTCATCCGCGCTGACCGTGAACTCGACCTCGACAAAGGCTGGGTAAGCGTCTACGACCCGGTTGAGCGCTGGTGGGGAATTGAGATCGAATTCGATCCCCAGCTCGACGAGGTCTTCGGCGTCACCAACAACAAGCAGTCCGCGACAGCTTTCTCAGAGCTGGCCCACTTCGACTGGAACGAAGAAGCGGACGGGTCCGGGATGACCTGGGACGAGTTCAAGGAACAGCTCGCCGAAGACGGCGATCCCAAGCTGAAGCTGATGGACATCGTCTACCAAATCCGCCAAAAGCTCATCAGTAAGCTGCGGAAGGATTTGGAGGACCAGACGCGCGGCACTGGAACCAGCCGCAAGCGCCATGAGAAGGCAGAAGCCGCGGCTGAGCAGGCAGTGAAGAAGAGGCGGGTCGAGGCCGGTCCAAGCTTGACCGATACCTTGGAGAAGGAGAGCTCTCCGGAGGAGAGCCAGCAGCTCCAGTTCGAGAGCTTGGTCGAGACGCACAAGTACCCCGAAGCGGATGCCAAGCGCATCATCGAAGAGACGATGGCTCAGCACCGGCACGTGCGCCTGCTGACCAGCCGTAACCCGGACTCCCCTGCCTTCTTCAACATCGAGTTCATCCCCGGGATGCTCCAGGTTGCCCTCAACATGGACCACCCGGTTTACAACGACCTCGTAGCGGTCCTCGACAGCGATGTTGAAGGCGCAAGCCAGCGCGAATTGGCTGATCGGCTGGAGCGGGCCGCCAGCGCGTTCAAGCTCCTGATGTTCTCCTGGGCACGCTTTGAGGATGAACTGCCGGAAGGCTCCAAGACCAAGGACCGCGTCAAGAAGATGCGCCAGGATTGGGGGCGGTTGGCCAGCGAGTTCTTCACCGCCGATGACGAAGAGGACGACGAGTGACACTTGACCACGTCTGGCGGCAGATCGAAGATCTCCTTGCGTCAGCTCGCGGTCGTGTGGCCCTGATCGCTCCCTTCATCAAGAAGGACGTGTTCAGGGCCGCTCTCGCGGCAATCACGGCACCAGATGCCGAGATCCTCTGCGTGACGCGGTGGTCTGTGCTGGAGGTGGCGGCCGGGGTGTCAGACCCCGAGATCGCCGAACTCGCCGCTCAGGACGGCCGCGTCACCATCCTGCTCTGCCACGATCTCCACGCGAAGCTCTATCTCGCCGATGACCGATGTCTCGTCGGGTCAGCCAACCTCACCGCCAAAGCGACCGGAAGGAGGCGCCCAAAGAATCTGGAGCTGCTCATCGAGGCGCCGACGTCCCACCCCGAGGTCCAGCGGCTGCTCGAGCAGATAGATGGCGATGGCATCCCGGCAAGCCTGGAGTTGGCGCGCCAGATACGCGAGCAGGCTGAGCTGCTCAAGCAGGACGAGGACCGTCCTGCCCTCATCCTGGTGACTGGTGACGCCGATCAGCAGCGAACTGCCTGGAGACCAGAGACGCGATCACCTAACCGGCTCTACCGCGTGTACCGCGGGGCGAAGCACGATTACGTCAGTGAGATCCTCGCCGGCGTGATCCGCGACCTGGCGCACCTGGATGTGCCGCCCGGACTGGACGAGCAAGCCTTCTCCAAGGCAGTCCGGGCACGCCTGTACGAGATGCCGGAGGTCGGGCAGCTGGTCACCGAGGGCCGGCTGAGCATGGCCGACTTGCAGCAGCAGCTCTTGGACGCTGACGAATGCACCACATCACAGGCTCAACGCGCAGCCGAGAACATCGGGGAGTGGCTCAAGTACTTTGGCGAAGTGCGCGTGGTGCCGACAGGTCCGTGGGAAATCAGACAAGGCCGTGAGCTCGAATAGAACCGGACAGGCCAGCGGATAGTGCTCCGGGGGAAGCTTGTGGGAGCGCGCCAGGTTGTCGAGGCCGGGTCACGCCCCCTGGGCCAGAGCCCAGAGCCGCTCGGTGGCGCGTGTCCAAGCTCGCTCAGCGTCCGGCCCTCCGTAGGCCCCCTTCAGTTCGGCCAGGATGGATGCACCTTCCGGGTACCGACCGACGGCCAGGTCGAGCCACACGAGCGTCAGCCGCTCATCCACGATCGGATCGCGCAGCTCGGTCACGGTGTACGCCGCATAGGCGGCCGTGGGCAGGTCGTCATGGGGTTCGGGAAGTGCCCCTCCGACAGCACGCATCGGCGCTTGAGTTCGTTGCACGGCTGCGAGGGACGCGGCGTCGGCGAGAGCCTGGGGAATGGCGCCATGCACCGCCATGACGTCGGCTTCTGCGAGTTCGTGCCATGAGCACCACTTCGTTGCGACTGCCTCGCCGGCATCGAGGCTCGTCTCTCCAAGCACGCATCCGTGGGCGAGGAAGAGGTGGGCCGTCTCCGTGGTCGCAGACCGGGCGGTCGCGACGACGCCGAGCGGATACACCCAAGACGCGTGCAGCCCCGTCTCTTCGGCGAGTTCGCGACGCGCGGCGTCTGCCGGTTCTTCGCCTTCATCGATGAGACCGCCAGGCAAGTCGGTGATCTCCGTGTTGTGCAGGTAGTGATGCTGGGTGACCATCGGCACGCGGCCGTGGTGAACTGCAAGTACGCGCACCGAGTCCGGTGCGGCAACGTGTGGATACGCTACGACGGCCCCGTCGGGTCGTACGGCCTGGTCCACCGCGAGACGGATACGGTCCTTGGGGCCGCCCGTGAACAAGATCTCGCTCTCCAGCCGCCGCCAGCGGGCCCCGTTCCCCATGCCGATGACGGTACTACCCGCCGTGATCTCCCTGTGGGGCAGCTACGGGCTAACCAGCTCAGCACCGCGGCTGCTCCCGGAATAATTACTTCCGCTCCTCGATTGTTCCTGCGCAGGATCGAAGTGCAGACGGGGGAGGGGCATGAGCAACTTGAAGGCGTTCCGTGTCCGCGACGGGCGGGCCACGGAGATACCGGGATCGTCGATGCCGTTGGAGCGTCACCTTCAGACGCTGATCGAGAACAACATGGAGGCGATGCTCGGCATCCGCTTCCTGGCCAGCGAATACGCCACGGGCCGGCACCGGGGCCGGATCGACTCCCTTGGTCTAGACGAGAACGGCGCGCCTGCGCTGATCGAGTACAAGCGCTCCCGCGACCAGAACGTCACGAATCAGGCGCTGTCGTATCTTTCGTGGCTCTACGATCACCACCACGAGTTCGAGAGCCTGGTGAAGGCGAAGCTTGGCGTCGAGGCAGTGGAGTCCGTCGACTGGAGCAATCCACGGCTCGTCTGCATCGCGGGGGACTTCACGCATCACGACACGGTCGCGATCGAGATGATCGGCCGCCGGATCGACTTGGTCAGCTACCGGGTCTTCGATGACGTGCTGACGCTACAGCTGGTCGCGTCCGTTGCCGGTGCCCCATCGCGGACACGGGGGAAGGCACTCGAAGCGGGCCACGTTGCCAATGTGCCGTCGCCGAAGCCGGTTCATCAGCACCTAGATGAGTCTCCGCAGGATCTTCAAGAGCTGTTCGCGGACCTCAATGACGTGCTGCTGTCGCACGACGATGTGCGGATGGAGCCACAGCTCCACTACTTCGCGTACCGGCGGATCAGGAATGTCGCCACGGTGCGGGTCCAGCCGCGAAGCCGGATGCTCGTGGCCAACTTGAAGTTGGACCCGGACGCCGTGGAGCTGGAGGAGGGTTTCTCCCGAGACGTCCGCGGCCTGGGGTGCTTGGGAATCAAGGACGGCGTCGAGGTGCGGATCAGATCACGCGAGGACCTTGAACGAGCCGGTGACCTCATCCGGCAGAGCGTCGAAGCATCCTGACCTCGAACGGCCAAAGGCGGTTGCGTCATCGGGTTTTCGATGACGCAACCGCCCTTTGTCTGTGTTCTGGCCCGGTCTGCCGGGGCGTTTCGCTCTCACTCTTCAGGTCCGGCGAGTGCGAAGTCGTCCCGGGTCAGGGCGTTGCGGAGGCGCTGTTCGGCGATGCCGGCGTAGTGGTCGGAGAGTTCGGCTCCGACGAAGTTGCGGCCTTCCTTCAGTGCGGCGATGCCGGTGGAGCCGCTGCCGGTGAAGGGGTCGAGGACGGTGCCGCCGGGCGGGCAGACCTGGACGAGCTGCTGCATGACTTCGACGGGTTTCTGGGTGATGTGGACGCGGTCCTTGCGGGGCTGGGAGGCGATGAAGTGGCCGGGCAGGTAGAGGTCTCGGGTGTTGTCGAGGCTTCCCTTGACGCCCCAGAGGATGAACTCGGAGTCCTGCTTCGGCCCACCCTTGCGGGGCCGTGAGGTCGGCTTGATCCACGGGATGGTGCCGGACCATGTCCATCCGGCCATCTGCAGCGCGTCCGACGTCGTCGGGTCCTGCCTCCAGTCGGAGAAGACCATGACGACGGCGTGTTCGCGGCTGGCACGGTATGCCTCGGTGAGCAGTTCGGTCAGCCATGCGCGGTAGGAGCGCTGGTCGCGGTTTTCGCCGGGGAAGTTGGCCAGGTCGTGCCGGGCGTCGCCGCTGGTGTACTTCGCCCGCGCGGTGCGGGCAGTGCGTTCAGAGCTGGTGCGCCCGCCGGAGTTGTACGGCGGGTCGGTAATGACGCTGTCGACGCTCTCGTCCGGCAGGGACTTCAGAACGGTGAGCGCATCGCCTCGGTGCAGGGTGTACGACGACATTCGGCGGATCTCTCTTTCCGGAAGACGGCCACATGCACGCACCCGTGGAACGGGATATGCGTGCCAGTGCTGCTCGGGACAACCGCATGGACGGTGCCTGGGGTGAGCAGTGGGCTGGAGGTTAGCGCCTTTTTCCGGCCGCACCCAATGGCAGGATCTTGGTCGCCCCTTTCATGATCACGGCTCGTTTGGTGCGGCCGGATTTTGTCTCTACAGTCTCGGCATGTTCGCAGGACGGGCCCTGGTTCCGGCCCTGTTGAGCTGTGTTGATGCGTGTTGCCTCGTCCAATTGGCGACCCACTCGACACCCGTGAAAACCCTGATGGATGCGAGGGAGAGGAATTCACCGTGTGGCGCCTGAGATTACGAGCGCGGCTGGCTGCCGCATTGCGATAAAGGGTCCGGCGCTTCGGAGTTAGCAACTCCGAAGCGCGGCCCTCCCTTCGGGGACTTTCGGATATTTAACCGGTGTGGTGCCGGTGGCCTTTTCGACGAGAACGCCGGCACCGCACTGCCTACGAGTAAGGAGCTGCTAATGCAGCATGCCCAGGAGCGCCCTTCCCCCGAGCCAGATCTTCGGATACTCCGAGCGTCCGGTGGCCGGCTGTGAAGAAGGTCGCTGCGATAGCCGGGGGCGTCGTCCTCGCCCCGATGCTGGTGATCGCGCCCATCGCCGTCGCCCTGGCCGGCGCCAGCAACGCCCAGGCCGCCTGCGGCGAAGCCGGTGGTGCCGGTGCGGTGGACGCCAAGGCCGTGGCCAATCAGGTGCAGTCGATCCTCAAGGGCGGCGGCAAGGGTTCGGTGTCCGTTCCGGGGCTGGACAACCCCAAGGAGCAGATACCGAACGCCAAGACGATCCTGGCCACCGGCGTCGCGATGAAGGTGCCCCCGCGCGGGCAGATCGTCGCGCTGGCGACTGCTTTGCAGGAGTCGGGGCTGCGGAACTTGAACTACGGCGACCGGGATTCTCTCGGTCTGTTCCAGCAGCGGCCCAGCCAGGGCTGGGGCACCGCGCAGCAGGTCCGGGATCCGGTGCACGCCTCGACGAAGTTCTACGAGGGGCTGCTGAAGGTCTCGGGCTGGCAGTCGATGACCATCGCCCAGGCCGCGCAGGCGGTCCAGGCGAGCGGGTTCCCGGACGCCTACGCCAAGTGGGAACCGCTGGCCACGGCGCTCCAGAAGGCCATCACCAAGAACCTCCCGGCCAAGGGCGGTTCCGGCAAGGACGACGACAAGGAAGCCAATCCGGAGGTCCCTTCTGGTGAATGTGGGACGGGAGGCGATGGGAGCGGGTTCGGCCCGATCCCGGCCGGGTCCGTCCCCAAGGGCTACAAGATCCCGGCTGACGCACCCAAGTCGGTTCGCACAGCGATCCGTTGGGGGCTCGGTCAGCTTGGCACTGCGTACCAGTGGGGTGGCAGCTGTACCGATCCGCGCGGTCAGGACCCGATGGGCCGGTGTGATTGCTCGTCGCTGATGCAGGCGTCGTACAAGGCCGGTGGGGTCTCGATTTCCCGGACCACGTACACGCAGGTCAAGGAGGGTAAGGCGGTCAGCGTCGATGCCCTCAAGCCTGGCGATCTGCTCTTCACCCGCGGCACAGCAGCCGTGCCGGAACACGTCGGGATGTTCATCGGCCAGGGGCTGATCCTGCAGGCTCCGAAGACCGGCGACGTGGTCAAGATCTCGACTCTCGCTACTTGGCGGCCGGACGTCCTCGCCGCCCGCCGAGTCGTCTGACCGACCTCTCCCTCTCCCCCGTCTCCCCCTTCCTCCCCTTCCGGGCCTTCGCATGCCCGTATTCGCACTGGAGTTCCTATGAAGCTCATGCAGCACGCCCAGTACCTGGCCTACAACCCCGGCGTTACGCCGAAGCAGGGCGGGCTTCCCGGTCTCGATGTCCTGAAGAACGTGATGGGCAGCATCAACCTGTTCGGCATCATCGCCGCGGTCGGCGCCCTGGTCATCTCCGCGGTCGTCTGGGCCTGGGGCCACCACAGCGGCGGCCATCAGGCGGAGGCGAACGGCAAGAAGGGCACGGCGGTTGCCGCGGGTTGCGCCCTGCTGCTGGGCGCGGCCAACGGCATCGTCGCGTTCTTCTCCGCCATGGGAACGCAGGTCCACTGATGCCGAAGAAACGTCTCCGCATTCCCGAGGAGCGTACGCACGGAGAACCGACCTCGGTCCTGCGGCGCTCACTGATCGGCGGCATCATCCTCGCCGTGCTGCTGGCCGTCGCCGGTCTCGTCGCGTATCTCAACCGTACGCAGAGCCCGCCCTCGGCCAAGCCCTCACCACCGTCGCAATCCGCTCAGGAGTCGTCGCCCTCGCCCGACGCTACTGACGGCAAGGGCGTGGCTGTCGCGGCGCCGCCGAAGACGACCGATCCGATCGCGTTCGCCAAGGCGGCCACGAAGGTCCTGTGGACGTACGACACCCGCGCCTTCTCCCAGTCCGAGCACCTGGCCGGGCTGAAGCGGTGGATGTCCGGCGAGAAGAAGTACGCCGACTGGAAGTCCGTCTCCGACCAGGTGCCCAGCCCGGTGCTGTGGTCGCGGTTGCACGACAACCGCCAGCACGCGAGCGCCACGGTCGGCGAGGGCCACTTCCCGCAGGCGTTCAAGACCGCCTTGGCGCAGGATCCCGGTGCGATCACCGAGGCGTACGTCTACGCCGTCACGGTCACCGGCAACCAGACCCTCGCCTGGAAGGGCTCGGGGGCCGGGGCCGAGGCCCGCTCGATGACCCTCGCCGTCCAGTGCCGGCCGCACCAGAACTGCGCGTTGGCCGCCGTCCTGCCGAACACCGCGCCATGACCGCCCACAACCCGGATAAGGAGGTGCCCTGATGGGAGCCTGCGACCTTCCCCTGATGAATACGGTCTGCGACGCCGTCGGCGGCGTCGTCAGCTCCACCGGCAAGGCGGTCACCGACGGCATCGGTGCCTGGATCGCCAAGTCGATGGGCGAAGTGGCCCAGTCCGCGGCCGACCTTGCTTCCAAGGCGGTCGACAAGACCACCGCCATCGACCTGAACGCCGAGTGGTTCCGCAATAACTACGAGCTGCTGTTGCCGATCGGGTTGATCCTGACGGTGGGCACGTTCTGCCTGCAGCTCACCCGTGCTGCCTGGCGCAGGGACGAACGTGCCCTTGTCCAGGCTGCGTTCGGAACTATGGTGGGCGTCTTCTTCGCCTTCGCCGCCATCGCCTGTACCACCGTCGCCATCACCGTGGTCGACGTGCTCAGTGCCGGTCTGTTCAAGGCCGCCAACAGTTCCGTCGATGACGCGGTCCGCCGCATGATCAAGGTCAACGAGCTGGGGGCGATGTACGGCCTGGGCTGGGGTGTCCCCTCGATCATCGCGCTCGGCTGCGCGATCGGGGCGTTCTTGTACTGGGCCGTGATGGTCGCCCGCAAGGTCGGCATCCTGGTCCTGGTCACGTTGGCGGTCTTCGCCGGGGCCGGCGGGGGCTGGGAAGTGGCCAAGCGCTGGCGCCGCGGCTGGATCGAGGCCACGGCCACCCTGGTCGTCTCGAAACTGCTGATGACGATCGTGTTCTTGCTGGGTGTCTCGGCCATGGGCAAGTCCGACTCGCACGGTGGGCTCGCTGCCCTGTCGGATGCGATCGCGGGCATCGTCGTGATGGTCCTGGTGATGCTCTGCCCCTACGCCACCTACAAGTTCATCCACTGGGCCGCTGATGGCGGGGGCCACGATGACCTGCACCGCACCGGCGTAGCCGGAATGGCGGTAGCTGCGGGTGCGGCCAAGACCGCAGGCCAGCTCGCCATGCAGGCGGGCACCGGGACGCCTGCTCCGCAGGGGCCGTCGAAGGTGCCGGGCCAGGGCACGGATGGCCTCGCCTCCGGCATCGATCCGACCGGCGGCTCAAGCGGTGGCAGTAAGCCGAAGCAGACCCGCTTCCGCTACGGCGAAGACCCCAACGCCACGGGCGACAAGGGCCGGGCGTTGATCCAGCGGCCTCCCACGGACGGCGACCGCGGCCAGCCCCTGATCCAGCGCCCCGGCCAGGGGACCACCTCGGGCGCGGCGGCAGCCTCAGCGCCGGTCTCGTCCGGGCCCTCGGCCGCAGCGGGTACGCGGATGGACCCGCCGACGCCACGGCCCAGCGGGCCGCCACCGGCAAGTGGGCCTCCGCCGCAGGGCGGTAGCACGCCGCAGCGGTGGATCTACCCCAAGCCACCAGGCGGATCGGGCTCGTAGCCCTCATCTGACGGGGGCGGGCGCCCGGCTGCGCTCGGCCCGCCCGCCCCCGTCTTCCCCTTCCTTCTTTTCTCTCCACGTTCCAAGGACGGCTTTGCCATGCATCCCGACGCTCCTCAGCCTGACGGCCCTGCCACCGTGAAGTTCCCCCATCGCTCACGCCGAGGGGTGCTGCTCGGTCTCTCGGTCGCCCAGCTCGTCGTCGTCACCCTCACCGGCCTGGCCCTGCTCGCGGTGCTAATGCAATCCGGCGTCACCGGTGCGCTGAAGCTCATTCCGCTGTGGGTGGTCATCCTGGCGGCGGTCTTCATCCGGCACCGCGGGCGTTCCCTCGCCGACTGGGCACCCATCGCCCTGCGCTATGCGCTGCGGCGTTTCAAGGGCCAGCTCATCTGGCTCTCCCGCCCGTCCCGCCGCCCGCGGCGCGAGGGCCTGCTCCACCTGCCCGGCACAGCCGCCTCCCTGCGGGTGGCCACCTCCCCCGACGGCCAGTTCGGTGCGGTGCACGACCCGCACCAAGGCACCCTGACCGCCGTGGTGAAGGTCTCCTCCCGCGCCTTCGCCCTGCTCGATCCGGCAACCCAGAGCAGCAACGTCGCAGGCTGGGGCCGCACCCTGGCCGCTCTCTCCCGTACCGGTCACATCGCTCGCGTCCAGGTGCTGGAGCGGACCGTGCCCGACTCCGGCGACGCGCTCAACCGCTACTGGACCGAGCACGGCAACGCCGACACCCACCTGGCCGGCCCCATCTACAGCGATCTGCTGGCCGCCGCCGGCCCGGCCGCAGCGCCGCACGAGGCGTACGTCGCCCTCGCCCTCGATCTCAAGGCCGCCCGACGCCTGATCAACCAGGCCGGCGGCGGACTCACCGGCGCCTTCGCGGTCCTTTCCCAGCTCACGTCCACCTTCGACCAGGCCGCCCGGAACTCCGGCCTCATGCCCAGCGGCTGGCTGGGGGCAAGTGAGATCGCCGCCGTGATCCGCACCGCCTACGACCCGAAGGCGTCCGCGGCCCTGGATCAGTGGTCGGAGGCCGGCCGTCCGCAGGCCGATCCGGCGGCTGCCGGCCCGGTCGTCCTGGTGGAGAAGGCCGACCGGATTCAGACCGACTCGGCCCGCCACGCCACGTACTGGATCGAGAACTGGCCCCGCATCGAAACCAGCCCCGGCTTCCTTCACCAGCTCCTCTTCACCTCAGGGGTGCGCCGCACCCTGTCGCTGACCTACGCGCCCAAGGGTCTGGATGCCGCGCTCAAGGACGTGCAGCGCAAGAAGGCCACGGTGATCGCGGATGCCGCCGAGCGGCAGCGCAAGGGCCAGGTCGACTCCGAGGAGGATTCGGTCGAGTACGCCGACATCAAGGCCCGCGAGCGCCAGCTGATCGCCGGCCATGCCGACGTCGCCCTGACCGGCCTGCTCACCGTCAGCGCCGACACCGACGAACAGCTCAACTCCGCCTGTGCGGCGATCGAGACGGCTGCTGTCTCCGCCCTCCTCGATCTGCGGCTGTTGACCTGGCAGCAGGCCGAAGCCTTCAGCAACGCCGCCCTCCCGCTGGCCCGCCCGTAGCGCACCAGCTCCACCACCGCGCTCTACCGAAGGGCCCCTGTCATGCCGACCGACCCCTTGCCCGACCTGGCGGAGGACTTCGTCCCGTTCGCCACCGCGGCGCTCGATTTTCACCGGGCGATCAACCTCCCCTCCGGGACCGGTCCCGCACACCGCACCGAGCTGGACGCCCTCCACGCCCACCTCACCGCCCTGTACGGCCTACTTGACGCCCACACCGGCCGCACCACCCCGGTAGCTGAGGCCGAGGGCGACCACCTGCGGGCCTGCCGGGTCCGCCTGTGGCAGGCCGCCGAGCACCTCCACGACGCCTACCACGCAGCCGCTCACCACGGCACCGGCCGCCTCCCCGGCCGGGAGGCATGCCGGGCCCGGCTACCCGAAGGCGCGCCCGAACTCACCATCTGCCAGCGCCACCTGGCCACCGCCGCGCACGTCCGCCGTGACCACACCCCGGCCGACCTGCGCGACCCGTTCACCGGCCTGACCCGCCACTGACCCGCTGGAGCACCACGTCATGCCCAACCACACCCGCGACCGCGCCAGCGCCAGCCCGCTGTTCGTCCCCCGCAAGACCGACCGCCGCACCGCCCGCGCGGCCCGTAACCAGTTCGCCGCCGCCCGCGATCAGGCCCGCCACGCCGCGCGTCCCGAAGCCCGCCGTTCCGAACCGGGCATCGACCCCGAACTGCGGGCCACCTACCCGACCGCCGGACGGCCCGGCCCGTACTCGGCCCGAGGTGGCCGTCTCAAGCTCCCCGCCCATCGCATGACCACGGCGACGGCCTCTGGCGCGTATCCCTTCCTTGCCGAGGGCGGCCTCGGGGCGCAGGGGATCTACATCGGCCGCGATGTCCACGCCGAGGCGGCATTTACTTACGACCCGTTCGCGCTGTACGGGCGTCTCGATGGGTTCACGAATCCGAACATCCTGCTCGCCGGGATCATCGGCATGGGCAAGTCCGCCCTGGCCAAGTCCCTCGCCCTGCGGGCCGTGGCCTTCGGCTACCGGATCTACGTCCCCTGCGACCCCAAGGGCGAGTGGACCGTCGTCGCCCAGGAGCTGGGCGGCCAGACCATCGCCCTCGGCCCCGGCCTGCCAGGGCGGTTGAACCCTCTGGACGCGCCCGCCAGGCCGCACGGCGTCGGCGAGGAAGACTGGGCCAACGAGGTCCGCAAGCGGCGTCTTCTCCTTCTTGGATCGCTTGCGAAGACCGTCCTGCGACGGGATCTGCACCCGATGGAGCACACCGCTCTCGATGTGGCGCTCGACCAAGCCGTCGCCCATGCCGAGGCGAGCGGCACCACCCCGCTGCTGGGTGACGTCGCGCATGTTCTCGGCTCTCCCGAGCGGCTCGACTGTGCGCTCGGCGAGCTGACTGGCCGCCTCGGACACGCAGCCGAAGACCTCGCCCACGCGCTGCGCAGGCTCATCCACGGCGATCTGGCGGGACTGTTCGACGCCCCCAGCACCGTCGCCTTCGACCCGAGCGCGCCGATGCTGTCCATCGATCTCTCCCGCCTGGGCGGTGCCGGCGACGACACAGCACTCGTCCTGGCCATGACCTGCGCCTCGGCATGGATGGAGTCCGCGCTCGCCGACCCCACCGGCGGGCGGCGCTGGGTGATCTACGACGAGGCGTGGCGCGTCATGCGGCACGTCGCGCTGCTGGAGCGCATGCAGAGCCAGTGGAAGCTCTCGCGTGGTCTTGGCATCGCGAACCTCATGGTGATCCACCGCTTGAGCGATCTGCTAAGTGCGGGCGATGCCGGATCGCGGGGGCGGGCGCTGGCCGAGGGTCTGCTCACCGACTGCTCGACCCGGATCATCTACCGCCAGGAAGCCGACCAACTCACCTCCGCCGCAGCCCTGCTGGGACTGACCGGCGTGGAGACCCAGGCCGTATCCGCCCTCACCAAGGGGCGTGGCCTGTGGAAGGTCGCGGGCCGGTCGTTCATTACTCAGCATCTCCTCCACCCGCGCGAACGCGAGCTATTCGATACAGACGCCCGGATGTCCGCCAAAGGCGCCGAGTTCACGAAAACTGAAGCCCCTCTGCTGCCTCTTCGGGTCCGGGAGGTGCAGCGATGAGTCTAGGTGAGGTCCTGAGTTCCTGTCGGCTACTGCACGGAGTCGCCCTCGGGGTCGGCCTGCGTGAGGACCAGGGTGTAGCGCATGGCTGCGTCGATTCCGATGCCGAAGAAGTCGCAAATGCGGCGGACATCGCCGCCAGTCGCGAAGATCTCCTGGAGTATGCGGTCTTCACGGAGGGCCTGGGGCGTCACGCCAAGGTTGCGCCAGGCATAGAGCCTGCTGGTCGGCGTGGTCCGCGGGGCGGTCTTGCGGTTCACGATCAGGTGGGGATTGAGGGTGCTGGGCCAGGTCCGTGCTCGGTGGTCGAGGTAGGCAGCAAGGCGGGTCAGGACCGGCCCGGCGAGCGGGATGGTCTTCTCACCGAGGGTGAGTTTGCCGTCGCTGATGTCCGTGAGCTGGATCGCAGCGAGTTGCGGACTGGTCAGCCCGTGGAAGGCGGCCAGCGCGACGGCCAGGGCCACGGCAGGCTCGGGCGAGTTGAGCGCGTCACGGATCTTCGCCGTGTCCAGGGGCGTGGGGACGGTGGTGTTGCTCCGGGCTATGGCGACACCTCTGGTGGGGTTGGTGAAGACCTTCTTGCGGGACTTGAGGACGGCGAAGACCGAGCGCAGGCCCTGGTCAGCGAAGACTCGGTTGGCCCCCTCGGCCGGCAACGCCTCGACGAAGTCCTGCCGGCTGATCTCGGCGAGCGAGGTATGTCCCTGCTCCGCCCATCGTCGCCAGATCGGGGCCATGCCCTGGATATGGAGATGGATCGTCTGCTCGTGGCGGGGACGTCGCCGCGGAACGGTGGCACTGCCCTTGAGCATGACGTCGAACCACAGCTGCAGTTGCCCGATCATCTCTTGCGGCAGACCGGTGGTCTTCTTCGCGAAGTACCGCTCGACGGCCGTGGTCCGATCGTCGACCAGGAGGCCGGCGGCGGCGAGGATCTCCAGCGTCGAGGTCTGGGTGCCGCCGTACCGGATGCTGGCGGTGACGTCGCTGACCAAGATCTTCGCGCCCGGCCAGTCCTGCAGGGCGTCCAGCAGCTTGAGCGTGTGGACGACGCTGTTGGTCTGGCGCCGCGTCCACGCGTGTCGCTCGGCGTGCTCGCGCAGGACGGGCTCGCAGTAACGCAGCAGCCGCGAATCGCCCGTCAGCGCACGGTCCTTGATGGCCCCGTGGCCAGGTGGCATACGGAACAGCAGCAGCTGGCGCGTGCCGGTGATGGTCTCGGGAACTGCTGGTGCCCGCTTCTGGTGCAGTTCCCGGGCACGGGCGGCACGGCGCCGGGCGGCTCCGGTCTTGTCGTACTGGAGGTTGGCGAAGAAGAGCTGCTGTCCGTACTGGTTGGCGGTCTGAAGGTTGGGGGCCCGGCCGGGCTGCTGATGAAGGCGGGCGTTCTCCCAGCACAGTCGGCAGGCGCCCTGGCCGTTGATCCGGCTCTCGCGTCCGCAGAACTCGCATGTGTCGACGGGATAGTGGGTGAACCACCAACGGCAGCTCCAGCACTGCCAGCTGTTGGACCGGTAGACGCCCCAGGCCAGGCAGCCCCGGCAGGAGCCGACGTGAAGCGGGGCTCCGGGGTGGCATCGGGTGCACAGACCCTGGCTGAAGTAGTCCGCCCCGCCACAGGCCCGGCACGGCGGCGGGACGAACGGGCCGCCGGGCAGACAGCTGTAGCAGAAGTCCATCCGCGGCTTGGTCCAGGCGACACGGTTGACCCGGCATGCAGCGCACTTCGGGGGCGGTGGGGTGCTCATAGCGGCGGCTGCGAGCGTGGACGGCCGAACCGCGGGGCGACGACCGGACCCGAATCGGAGGCTGTGGCCGTCTCCTGCTCGGGCGGCCGGCGGGCGGCGACCTTCTCCGGTTCGCAGATCAGCAGCGCGGTCGGCTCGCAGTCCAGGACCGCGCAGATCACGTCCAGGTCGTCCAGGCGGATCGAGGTCGGTGTCCCTGTCCACAGCGCCGACATCTTGCCCGCGCTGATCTCCAACCCGGCCTCGGCCAGCAGACGCCGCATCTCGGTCGACTTCCAGATGCCGCGCTCGGCGGCCTTCAGCCGCAGGTTCCACTGCACGGGTTCACACCTCTCCCAAGCGCGCTTCGAGCCGCTCGTTCGCACTCACCCAGGCGCGCTCGACGTGATCGCTGTGCACATGGATGTAGCGGGTGGTCGTGGACAGCCACTCGTGTCCGAGGAGTTCTTGCAGGGCCTTCAGATCCATCCCGTCCCCGTAGAGCGAGGAGGCGCAGTAGTGCCGCAGGACATGAGGTGTGAGCCTTCCCGCCCAGGCCGGCAGCCACAGTTCGGTGGCGCCCGCCAGGCCGGCACGCAGGGAGCTGTGATTGATCCGCGTGCAATGTCCGGTGAGCTCGTCGTGCCGTTCGCTGGGCAGCAGCGGGGCGTCGGGGTGGGACCAGTCGGGTCCGAACTGGTGGCGTACGTCGGTGAGCCACCAGGTGATCAGACGGTCAGCACCGTTGATCGCCGGGACGAGCCGCGGCTTGGGCCCTCGGCCACGGCTGCCCTTGCCGTGACGGACGTGGAGCTTGCCGAACGTGCCCAGGTCAGGGCGCCAGTCGCGGATGTCGAGCATGCGTGCCTCGTTGATCCGCAGTCCCAGGCGGCGCCACAGCGAGGCTGCGAAGTAGTTGCGGGCGGCCGGCAGGTACTTGCGGGCCTCGGAGACCGACGTTCGCCACTGCCCGAAGAGCTGGTCGACTTCCGCGTCGGAGGGCGGGATCCGCACGTTCGCGAAGACCGGGCTGCTGGGGCGGTTGTACTCGTCGATCGGCTGCTGGACGACGGAGCCGGTCAAGGCGTGGATGTCGCCCTGGTACCGGCTGACCACGAAGTCGTAGAAGTAGGCCAGCATGCCGGCCTTGCCCGCCCGCGTGCTGTGGGCGCGGCCCTCAAGCCGCAGACCGGTCAGGAAGCGGTCGGCGTCGTCGCACGACGCTGTCCACAGCGGGCCGTTCAGAGTCCGCGCGAACTCGAAGATGGCTGCCCGTGCATTGCCGATGTGGCTGTCGGTCAGGTTGGCCGCGGCCATGGCCAGGGCGAACTGATCAACGATCTCTTGCTCGAAGTCCTCGATGTCGCGCTGCGTCGGCAGCGCACGAGCCGAGGAGATGTTCCGGATGACTGCCAGTGCCATGGGCCGCTCAGTTCATCGAGACAACGACTGAGTCGAGATTACCGGCAGAGCTTCAGGATTTCCGACGAACCGTCAAACTTCCTCACTCTGTCTGGGCATCCCATGCCACCTGGCCTGCAGCCCACTCCAACCGCCCCGGCCCTGAACGAACTCGGCGGCCTACGGACATGAGCGCATCCGCTGGCCGGGCTCATGCCTCGGAGGGAGCCGAAGCCGCACTTCGGCTCCCTCCGCCCTCCCCTCCCAAGCATCGATGGAATCGGTTCCCATGCCTCTGCAGATCACCATCCGCCGTGCCGCACGTCGGCTCGTCCAGCTGTACATCGACGCCGCGAAGGCCAACGCCTCCCATAGCCACATCCCTTTGGCCACAGGCCCCTTCGGCGTCCTGGATGAGACTCGCCGCATGAGTGCGGCACGCCAGGTACCCGCTGGTGATCGCACTGGGACCCGTCATGCCTGAAGTGACGCGCCCCAACTCCGCCGCACGGGCTGCCCAGCGTGAGAAGACCCGCTCGTCCCACCGGCCGCAGGAACGTGCGGATCTTGCGCTGTTCGCCGCAGCACTCTCGGCCCGCCTGCCGGGCTCGTGGACCGCAACCGCCCGCGAGCATGCGGAAAACAGTGATCAGTTCCCGCTCCGCGAGCGGCTGTGGGGGTTCGGGCATGCCCGCTGGGCCCTGTCCGAGTTCGTGCTGCAACGGGACGCCGTGCTCACCAGCGACTGCGGTGCGGAGCTGGTCGTCGTCGACCGTCCGCTGCGCAGGCACGAGTTCCTCGTCGCCGCCCTCGCCCCACAAGGGATCAACGTCACAGACGCTGTCAAAGCGCCCGACGGCATTGTCGTCAGCGCCGACCCGGCACGGGCAGCCTCCGCCGTGGCGGACCGGCTGCTCCCCCAGTACGAACAGGCCGTGCATCAGGCACGGATCGAGCACCTCGCCGAATCCGTGGCCGCCGGAGAGCGCGCCCTGGCCGAGTGGGATGCCGTCTCCGACAGCTTGTGCGACGCCGATCACTGGCCGCTCGATGACCGCTACGGCCTGCGCCAGCAGCAGCGGGACGCCGAGATGTGGGCCCAGTTCGCCCCCTTTCTCGACCACGGTCCGGCCCTTCTGTCCCACGCCGAGGCGGCCCTCCCGCTCCTGGATCCCCCCGATCGTGCGGCCGGACGCTGGCCGTACCGGCTGCGTGTTCTGCGCGATGCCCTGGACGGCGGCGCCCGCGTCCAGGCGGACTTCCAGGTCGTCGCCGATGCTCTGGTGCCCGGCCACCCGCGTGCCAAGGAGGTCTTCGACAGGGCAGTCGTCGAGCGCAATGCCGAGGGCTGGGACTGCTCCCTGACCTGGATGGAGAACGCTGGCGCGCTCGTCGAGATGTCACGGGCCGAGCAGGCACTACAGCGCGGCTCGGAGGGGCTGAAGCGGTCGGCACAGGCCAAGGCCGCCAGCGCCCGGTCGCCACTCGCCGCGCGGGAGAGCGCCGCGCCGGTGCAGGAGTCCGCCTCACGCCCGGTCGACCGGCGAGGGCACGACCGTCGGCCTCGCTTGCGCTAGCGCATTTTTCCGGCATCACCAAACCCGTCTTTGGGCCGCATCCTCGTCGTCCGCACGGCCCCAACCTCTGCGAGGTGCACTTCTCGTGGCGGAAACACGTCCGCACATCACCGTCAGCCACCACGACCGCTTCGGCGTCGTGGCAGCTGCTTCGCACGACAACCACGTCGCCGACCACATGCTGCGCCGGGTCGGCTTCGAGCGGCTGCCCGGCAGCAACCTCTACGCCCTCACCGAGCCGGACCGAGACCCGACCCGCCGTGGACAGCAGGCAGTCCAGTCCCTGCGGGCCGCGCAGTACAACGTCACGTCCGCCGCGGCATACGACCTCCATCCCCACACCCCGCTCACCACCAACCGCAGCCTCCTCGATCGGCCGGAGAATCGTTCCGCCGTGATGGGTGCCGGCATCGGGGAGGCGTCCTTCGCTTCCGCCCGCGCTCTCGACGCCGACATCCGGGCCGCCCGGATCGTCGTGCACGACCAGGCACGCGATCCCCACGGAACGCTGTGGGCGGTCGGCACCGACATACGCACCCGCGAGGGACTGCTGCTCCACGGCGAGGGCGATCTGCGGTACGTCGAGTCCCGGCTGGAGCACACAGGCCGCGCGTTTGACGTCTTCTACGCGATGCCCGGCAACGAGCGTCCGGATCCGAGGCTGTCGATGATGCAGCGCGCTCAGGCCGCCACCGCCGTCTCCCCGGCCCGCGCAGGCGCCGCGCTGCCGCAGCAACCGGCCGTAGCCGCCGCATACCGCCCAGCTTCCACCACCCAGCAGCCGGTCCGCGCCCGCTGACACCGCTGCCTCGAAGGAGTCTCCACCGATGAATCTGCCCTACGAGCCCGACGTCGCCTTCGGAGTCCACCCCGATCTCGGTGTGGCCGCCGCCGTCGCGGATGACCGGCCGTACCTGGACGAGGTCCTGCGCAAGCACCACTTCCGCTACAGCCAGGACCTGGACGTCTACCTCCTGCCGGAGGGCACCGGGCACAACACCGCGGTCCGGACAATGGCCGCTGCCACCCGCGAATTCCAGGGCGCCGGCCATACCGTCGCCGCCGATCCCCGCATCATGCTGCCGCCGCCCGTCCCCACACCAGGCGGCGTGGACGCACGTAAAACGCAGCCTGGTCAGTCGTTGACCGCGCTGACCGGCGAGCTGCACGAGCTGCGTCGCTCGGCCGACGTCGCGGAGGTCCTGGAGCAGATTCTCGATGAGCACCACGGTGCCGTCGGCGATCTGGAGGAGTTCATCGACACCGCCGCCGCCTGGTGTGAACGACTCGACACCCCGGGCGGCCGCGAACTGGGCCAGCACCTGCGCACGATCGCGCACCATGTCGCCTTCCTCGGCGACCGGTTGGCCGACGCACAGCTCGACCTGTCGGTCATGCCGGAAGTGACGCCGCAGGATGCCCCGCCTCTGGCCGACGTGCCACTCCCAGCGCGGCACGAGATCCCCTCTGTGTCACGCACCGCCCGCTCCCGCGCAGCCGTGGCGCCTTCACCGAACCGCCCCGCCGGCCTCCCTGCGGCCCCGGAAGAAGCGGCCCGCTCCACGGCCGCGCCGACCAGCGCCCGCCGTACGCGCTGACCATCATCCCGATCACAGAAGGAGTCCATCCCATGGCCGTCAAGACGCTGTGGACCGTCGATCACGCCTGCGGGCACACCGCCGAGGCCAACCTCTCCGACCGTCCGGCCGACCGGCGTGCCGGATACGCCCGCTGGCTCTCGGCACGTGACTGCACCGACTGCTGGCGGGCCGCGCGGGGCGAGGATACCGAGTCGAAGGCCGAGTGGCTGGCGAAGAAGCGGGCCGCCGAGCAGGCCGAGGCCGATGAGTGGTCCGAGCAGTACCGCATGCCGCCGCTGGAGGGCACCGACCGCGCCCTCGTCTGGGGCACCCGCTGCCGCCACCAGCTCGTCTCCGCCGCCTACACCGCCCTCGTCCTCGAAGGGACGACCAGCGCATCCGAGTGGGAGGCCATCGAGGACGCGGTGCGGCCGGTGACCCGCGCCGGCTGGTGGATCGACCAGCGCGACGCCGACCCCGCCGACCTGCCTGAACTGCTACAAGCCGCCACCGACGGCGAACGGCCGAACGAAAACCCCCACTTCTAAAAGCCCCTTCCCCCGTCTCGAAAGGCTCTGCCGTGCATCCGTCCTTCGACTGCCACATACGCCGCTCCGCCGACACCGCCATGCTCCTCACCCGGCTCCACGAGTCTCGCGAAGACGGCTTCGAGCCTTACCTCCTGGCCGCCTGGTCGCCGGACCTGGAAGCCGCCAACGCACTCTCCCTCGCACACCTCGCCCAGCTGCTCGATGAGCCTCTCGGCGCCCGCGAGCAGCGCACGGGACGACGCCCCACCCGGCCCGCCTGGCACTGTTCCGTGGTCAACACCACCGGTGTCCCCCTCTCCGACGAGCAGTGGCTGCGCCTCGTGGAGGACGTCGTCGACGCCACGGGGATCGCTCCCGACGGCGACCGATTCGCCTGCCGGTGGGCCGCGTTGCGCCATGACCACCGCTCGCTCGACATCGTCGCCAACGTGATCCGCCAGGACGGGCGCTGGGCCCGGATCCACCAGGACACCTGGAACGCACGCTCCTCATGCGACCACCACGCCCGCAACCTGACCGCTCAGCTCACTCACTGACCTTCCAGAAAGGCCGTTTCATGTCCTGCATCAGCCGATCCATGTCCCGCTTTGTGTCCTTCCTCCACGAGGTGTACGGCCGAGACGTCGAGATCTACCGCGAGCCGAACAGCGCCGAGGTGGTCGCCGAGTGCCGCCAGATATGTGCCCGCCAGATCCTCCTGACGTGCGGCTTCGAGAAGTCGCCGATACCCTTCCGCCTCCGTCTCCCCCGGGACCTCAGCGAGGCCGAGAAGAAGGCCCGCTCCACACGAGCCGCAGTCCATCTCTTCCACGCGGGCCACTACGCGGACATCGCCTCTGACCTCCGCTGCGAGTCCGCCCTCGACGCCGCATGGGCCGAAATCCGCAAGAACCGCTCCGACCGCACCGGCACAGCCGACCCTGCCGCCTGCACACAGACCGCCACGCCCCGCCAGCCGTAGCACCCCCTCCCACACAACCCCCAGGAGCCCCGCAGTGATCACCAGAAGAACGCGCCGCCCCGTACTCCCCTCCCTTCGCGCCGCGCACCCCTGGAACTCGCCTTGTCTACGCCACGCACCACCACACCCTCGACCACCACCGGCACCGACCTTCTCCTCTATCTCCTGATCGCCCTCGCCGCGCTCGGCATGGGGGGAGGCTCGCTGGCCTGGCTGTTCGGCAATCTCGCCAACACCGTTGCCGGAACCGACCCGTGGGCCGCCTACCAACCGACCACAGCCCTCCTTCACCCCGAGCAGGTCTGGCCCCATCTCGCCCAGCCCGCCTCCATCACCGGCTGCTACGTCCTGCCCGGCCTCGTCCTCCTGGCCGCCGCCGTCCTCGCCGCGAAGGTGTGGCTGCGCCTCCGCCACAACCCCTCGGGCCTTGCCACCGGCCGGGAACTGGCTCCGCTGCTGCCCAAGCAAGTAGCGGCCAAGGCCATCGAATTGCGCCCCAGTCTCAAGGGCAGCAAGCCCAAGGACGTCGCTCCCGAAGACCGCGGCGTGCTGCTGGGCACCCTCAAGCCGGGTAAGGCCGAGGTCCGCTCCTCGTGGGAGGACGTGATCCTCGCGATCATGGCGCCCCGCTCCGGCAAGACGTCGTGCCTGGCGATCCCCGCGATCTTGCACGCTCCCGGCCCCGTCCTGCTGACCTCCAACAAGGCGGCGCGCGATGCCTACACCGCCACCCTCGACGCCCGCGCCAAGGTGGGGACGGTCTGGACGCTGGATCCGCAGCAGATCGCGCACGCTCCCCGGACCATGTGGTGGGACATCCTCGCCGACGCCCGGGACCTTGCCGGGGCCCGCCGTCTCGCCGGGCACTTCGTCACTGCCTCCGTGGACGAATCGAGCGCGGGAGACTTCTGGTCCACCGCCGCCGCCAACACCCTCACCGCGCTGTTCCTGGCCGCGGCCCGCGACGGCCGTCCGATCACCGACGTGCTGGCCTGGCTCGCCTCCCCCGCCGACCGCACCCCCATCGACCTCCTCCAGGACGCCGGCCTGGACGCCGTCGCCGCCCAACTCCAGGGCACGGTGGCCGGCGCCGTCGAAACCCGCGACGGCATCTTCGAGACCGCCCGCCAGTACGCCAGCTGCCTCCTCGACCCCACCATCGCCGCCTGGGTCACCCCGCCCAATGACCTTGAGAAAGTTCGGGAGTTCAAGCCGGAGGAGTTCGCGACCAGCAAGGACACTTTGTTCCTGCTGTCGAAGGATGGTGGCGGGTCCGCCTCGGCGATCATCGCCGCAGCCGCCGACGCCGTGATGCGCGCCGCTGTCATCCAGGCCGAACGCGACGGCGGACGCCTCGACGCCCCGCTGCTGGCGATCCTCGACGAGGCCGCCAACGTCTGCAAGATCTCCGATCTGCCCGATCTGTACTCGCACCTCGGGTCCCGCGGGGTCATCCCGATGACGATCCTGCAGTCGTACCAGCAGGGCGTCCGGGTCTGGGGCCAGGCAGGTATGGACGCCCTGTTCTCCGCCTCAACGATCAAGCTGATCGGCTCCGGCATCGACGACGCGGACTTCGCCGACAAGCTCTCGCGCCTGGCTGGCGACCACGACGTGCGCACGGTCTCCGTCTCCACCGGTGAGTCCGGCAAGTCCACCTCGGTCTCCATGCGCCAGGAACGCGTCCTGCCGCCTGACGCGATCCGCGCACTGCCCAAGGGCACGGCTTACCTGCTGGCCACCGGCATCCGGCCCACGCTCCTTGACCTCAAGCCCTGGTACAAGGAGCCCGACGCCGACCAGCTGAGCGCGGCCTCCGCCAAGGCCACCACGGCCATCACCGACCGCGCCCTCGCCAAGCCCCTGCACCAGGACGACTTCGGACCGGCGGCATGACCAGCCCCCGGCAATCCGGCGCCCGGACGAGACCGACGGGGCGCCCTCCCCGCCCCGTATTGCGTCACCGATCCGCTTCCTGTTCCCCGTCTCTTGAGGTGCTCCATGCCCCCATCCGCACCGTCCTGGACTTCCGTTCACCGGTCCGAGCGGCTTGCCGACACCCCCGCCGTACGGCGCGGCGGCCACTGGTGGCTCGTCTCCCCAGCCGGAACCATGCTCACCTCGGACCAAGCCTTCGCGGCTGAACTGGACCGCTTCGCTGACGACATGGCCGCCGCCAACCGTGCCGTCGCCGAGCTGCACGTCGAGGACAAGGCAGCACGCAATCCCGTGCGTAAGGCGCGGCGATGACTCCGCTCGTCCAAGCCGAGCAGGCGGTCCTGGGGGCGGTCTTCCTCGCCCCAGGCCAGCTTGCCCATCTCTCGCCCTGGCTGCGACCGGAACACTTCTCCCGTCCCGTGCACACAGCTCTCTACGCCGCGATGCTCAAACTCCGGGCCGACGACCACCCCGCTGCGAAGGCGCAGGGCGCGGGACCCGTACCGATGTCGTGGATGGCCGACACGGTCGCCGAGGCGAGCCAGCACACCCGGGGCCTGACCGCCTCTTACGCGCACTCGCTGGTGTCGGCCTGTCCGCGGCCGGAGCATGCGGTGGTCTACGGACGGATGGTGCTGGAGGGCGCCATCCACCGAAGTGTCACCCAGCACGCCACACGACTGCACCAGGCAGCCCGCGCCGACGCCATCCGCGGCGGCGTTGAGGAAACGGTGCACCACGCCCAAGTCCTGACCGACGTACTGTCCGATCTCGCACGCCGCTGGGGAGGCGAGCCCCGCCCCGTAGCACCCCCGGCGTCGGCCCCGCCCCCTCCTGTTCATCCACAGCCGGTGGATGAACAACTCCTGGCCGATGAGGAGTTCCTCCTCGGATGCCTCAGCGCGCGTCCCCAGAAGCTAGACGAGGTCGTGGGCTGGCTCCACCCCAGCGATTTCGCCGATGCCGGCCATCAGCAGATCTACCGGTCCCTGGGAGCGCTCCACCATCGCGGCGAGCCCATCGACCAGCTGACCGTGCTGTGGGAGATCCAACGCCGAGGCGCCCTGGCCGACCAGACCCTCGATACCGAACGCGTGCTGCGTATCTGCGACCCCTCGGCGTTCGCAGGGTCGGCCGAATACGTCGGCGAGCAGGTCGTCAAAGCCTCCCTCGTGCGGACGGCAGCAGCATCGGCCCGGCAGGTGCGTGCGCTGGCCGACGACGAGTCGCTGGCACCGGGGCGGCTGATCGGCTACGCCCTCCACGCCCTGGGACCGCTGGAGGACGTCCGCCGCCGCTGGCGCATCGCCACCGGCACCGAACCCGAACCCCGCCTCACCGAAGGCCAACCGGGTGCCGGCCCTCCGGCTGCCCGTATCGAGGCGGCCCGATCGCGCAGCCGCCCTCACTTCGTGGACGCCGCCCCTGCCACGGCGCCCACCGCGGCCTCGCGACCCGCTGTCCTCGACCGTCCCCACCGCCGGAGTCCGTCATGACCGATCACACTGGCCGCGTCGGCCTGGAAAAGGACGAGCTGTACGCCGTTGCCCACGAGTTCGACAAGCTCCGCACCGAAATCAGTGTTCCCGGGACACCGCGCGAGCTTCCCGACCTCGCGACCGCGTCCAAGCACCTCGCCACCCTGACGGGGTTGATCAAGGACCTGTCGGACGAGGTCGTCTTCCGCGTCACGGAGAATGAACCCGGACTCGACCTCAAGCCAGTCATCTACGCCTACACATCGGCAGCATCACTGGCAGGACAAGCGACGGAGAACTACACCGAGGCATACATCCAACTCGGCTTCCTACACCGCTACGCCGACGCCCCCGAAACCAAGGAACTACGGGACGCCCGCCACGCCGCCTTCCTGATCGCCCAGGAACGGACGGGGACCGTACGCAACGACCTCACAGACGCCGCCCGCGGACTGAGGCGCTCAGCAGACCGGTTGGACGGCACCCCACCACGCACCCTGGCCGCGCTGAGCCGCTCAGCCCGCCCGACGAACTCGATCTACCGCCTCCCGCCACAAACACCCACGCCAAGTACGACGCGGCTGGCCTACACCCCCGCGCCCCGCCATGCGCGCTGACCTGACGGTGCCGCCGGCCTCACCCTTGATCGGGAGCATGTGCTCCGGCTACGGCGGCCTGGACCTGGGCGTCCAGGCCGCCCTCGGCGGCACCCTCGCCTGGCACGCCGAGATCGATCCGGGGGCGTCCCGGATCCTGTCCCGTCACTGGCCGACCGTGCCCAACCTCGGCGATATCTCGACCGTGAACTGGTCCGGCGTTCCTGGGGTGTGCGTCCTTACGGCGGGTTTCCCTTGTCAAAGACGTCTCGGTCGCCGGGCGCCGCGCCGGGCTGGCTGACGGCACCCGGTCCGGCCTGTGGCATCACGTCGTCCGTGCCATCGATGCCCTCAACCCGTGCCTGGTGGTGATCGAGAATGTCCGAGGACTTTTGTCCTCCCCTGCCGGTTCCCCTGGCGACGTGGAACCCTGCCCGTGGTGTCTGGGAGACGCCGCAGGCCAGCCTGCTGTGCGAGCACTCGGTGCCGTACTTGGATCCCTGGCCGACCTCGGGTTCGATGCACGCTGGTGCGTGCTTCGCGCCTCCGACGTCGGCGCCCCACACCACCGAGCACGGGTCTTCCTCGCCGCCTGGCCATCCTGGCGGGCCGCCGCTGCTCAAGACGCCGACGAGCAACCTGGCGACCAACGGCGGCAGCCAGCACCCGGCGAAACGCAAGGAGGGGGGCCACGGCCCGAACCTGGCGGACGAGGTCGAGTGGCTCCTGCCCCCCGTAGCCTCCGATCGGATCAAGAGCTCACCGAACCAACGCCCCGACAAGGGGGACGTGCCCCTGTCGTCAGCAGCAGCCCCGCTCTCACGCCCATCCGGTGTGGAGCGCATGCACACGGGGCGGGCGCGGAAACGCCCCGTGAGCCGAGCGCCGCTGACGGAGCCGCTGCCGCTGTTCGCGGAGCCGACGGGCACGAAACCCAGGCCGGGATCTGGTGGCCGTACGCCGCCGCCATCACCCGATGGGAGAGGATCACCCGCCCTGCGCCACGGCCGACCGATGACGCGGGCCGCCTGAGCCCACTGTTCGTGGAATGGATGCAGGGCCTTGACCCCGGCTGGGTCACCGCCACCCCAGGACTAGGACGCCCCGCCCAACTTGCCGCTCTGGGCAATGGTGTTGTACCGCAACAGGCCGCCCGCGCCCTGCAGATCCTTGCCCCGCCCCGGCCGCCCTGCCGCCACCACACATCGCTCTGAGCTGCGCCTTCTACACCAAATCTCCGGCCTGGCAAAACCGTGATTTCTCTGGAACCTCGACACCCCACACGTTCACGCCAAGGGGTATCGATGTCTGAACCCGCTCACGAGAGCAAGCCGGTACGCATACCGGACCACGACCTGGACGACCTCGTCTCCACCGTGACACGGCTCGTCGCGGAGAGCCGCAAGCAGGGCGAGACGCTCGCTCGGCTGACCGACGAACAGCCACCCCGGGAGGACGGCGAACAGGACGAGGCCGGTCGCGCGGAAGGCGCCACGCCAGCCTCCGCCCCGGCGGGCAGCGATCCGGCTGCTACCGGGGCGGAGGCGCCGTCCTCCATCTTCATCCTCGCGCTTGACGGCAAGGCGTACGCCGAGGAACTCGCCGCGCTGACGATCTGGGTGCACCACCTTCTGCTGCCGGTCTACGGGCGGGAGATCACCACCGGCCGCCCGTGGTGCCAGCAGTGGCACGAGCACCCCGAAGCCGTCGCCCGGCTGCATGCCCTGTGGCTGGCGTGGCAGCAGCTCACCGATATCGAGGCCGGCCCCACCGGCCCCTCGGTGTGGCAGCGCGACCACCTCGACCCGGTCCTGCTCCAACTCCGCACGCCGGACGGCCCCTTCGGTGCGTGCACCACCAGCCCGGTCCGCCCCAACCACCGTCTGCTGGCCTCGCCCGAACCGGCCGGAGTCTGACATGGCCAACACTTACGAAACACCGCACCCGGACTCCCAGCTCGACGGCTTCGAAGCCGCCACCGAACAGACGGTGGACGCTTTCTACTCGGTGACGCTCTCGGACGACGTGCTCCTGCGTTGGAGCGCGCCGTGAGTCGGGCCCGGTATGCCTTCGCGGCTCATCCCGAGGCCCTCGCCGACCTGCGGTCCGTCCCGGAGGATATCCGCGACCTGGCGCTGCTGGAGTTGCAGCATCTGGTCCATGGCAACGAACGCGGAGCCGCCCTGCACCGCGAACTCGCTGGCTGCCACAAGGTCTACGTCGACCCGGAGACCCGGTGGCGGCTGGTCATCCAGTACCGGGACGCCCCGGCCTCCTCTCAGCACAAGAGGGAGATCTACCTCCTGGCCGTCGGCGAGCGTCAGGACCAGGCTGCCTACCGGACCGCAGCGCGCCGGCTGGAGCGCGAGCGGGAGGCATCGGCCGCCGCGCAGCCCCTCGGGCGTCGGGCCCAGGCCGCCAGGGCCCGCTCCCCGCACAGCAGCAGCCGGGTCAACGCCCATCCGCAGACGCCTGCGCCTGCGGATTCCGCCACGCAGCCACGGGCCCGGCGACCCCGTTCCTGATCCCCAGCTCACCGCACCCGCGCCTGCCGGACGCTCTGTGCACTCCCGCTGACGCCCCCGACGACTTCCGGAGAACTGGACATGCCCGACCACCGCATATCGGCGCACGACGCCAAGCTCGTCAGCGAGGCGATCGACCGCCTCGCTCCCCGCTGGACTACCTGGACACTGCAGACCATCGCGCAGCACGGCCAGATGCGCTTCGCGAAGATAGCCGCGGCGCTGCCGTGGCTCAGCACTCAGAACACGCAGCAAATCATGCGGCGGATGCACACGAATGGCCTGCTGGACTGGCCGGAATACGGGGTCTACGAGGTCTCCGCGCTCGGCCGCACTGCGCACAACGCCCATGGCGCGCTCGCCTCCTGGCACCGCACACACTCCGGTGGAAGCAGTTCGGCGGTCGCCGAGGCAGAACGGACGGAGGACGCCCTGCGCCGGCTGCGCGGCGAGGGGGCCATCGACGTCCTCCATGCTCTCTCGGAGCACGGCCCCCTTCCGAACGGCGAACTGCGCAAAGCATCGGGACTCGCCACGGGCTCCTTCTATTACCGCCTCCAGCAGCTCCAAGAGGATCAGCTCCTGACCCGCACCGGCCCCTCCTCCCGTGCCGCGTACACCCTGACTCCGGCCGCCCAGGCGCTCGGTCCCATTTACGCGGAGCTGGCCGCCTTCGAGTCGCTGACCCCTTCCGTCACTGTGCAGCACAAGCCCACGGCACTGGCATCGGCCAGCACGGCGAGGGCCGACGCAGCCGTACGGCGAACCCCCTCGGGCTTCCCGGGGTTGTTTTCCCACGCTCCAGCCGCCCAGCCACGTGTCCCGGCCCACGTCACGGCGCTCTCCCACCCCTCACGGACCAGGTGATCCGCATGCCCTCCGTCAGACCCCGCCGCCACACCGGCGCCCGCGCACGTTCCGGTACGAGCCGCGCGGGCGCCCGTGCACCACCCCTTCGGAGTTGTTCCTTATGCCCACCACCGGCTCTCGCGCCTTCGGCCCGGACAGCGATGTCCTGATAGCCCCCGTCTACCTCGCCGGAACCGGCCCCGGCGAAGCTGTCTTCAACACCCTTGATTCCGCGGCAGGCTGGACCAAGGTCGTGGCCTTCGGCGAGGACACGTACTACACCAGCCCGTGCCAGCGCGTACGCATGGCCAATGTCATGGACAGCCACTACGGCGGCTGGACGATCTCGTATGCCGAGGACCCGCTCGGCGTACCGGACTGGATCACCACCTTCGACCGCGACACCCCCCGAGAGATCGTGGCGGCGTTCACGGACACGCTCGTCGCCGGGCTGCCCAACAATTTCGCCGACTACCTCAGTGGCGGCGAGCACCACACCGGGCACACGCCCGCCACCGTGCTCTCCAGTCACCAGTGGGAGGCCGTCCGCGATACGCGGCCGTTCCGGATGGTTTCGCCCGACGGTCACGCCGCCTATCGGATGCGCGGCGGCTGGCTCCACGAATACGACGAGCTACTCGACCCGGAGAAGTCGACCTGGCGCATGTCCGCCGGCCCCGACCCCCTCTCCGCGCCGAGCTGGCAGGCGTACTTCAGCCGGGGCACCCCCGAGCACCTCATCACCGCCACGGCCCTCGCCCTGACCGACCCGAGGCCCGTCGTCCGCGCTGATTTCCTCATTCCCGACCGCCACCGCTCCCTGGTCGAGACCCAGCCCCTGCGCCTCGACCAGGCGAATCCGCGCACTACGGCTGCGCTGGCACGCAGTTCGCGCACCAACGTGATGCACCCCGTCCAGCCTCCGGCTGCCGCAGTCGCCCCCGTCACGCCTGTCATCGCCAGCTCACGCCGTCAGCGCTGACGCCCGCACCCTGCCTCGGAGATCCGATCTCATGCCCACGCACGCTCCTGACGGGGACTTCTACGTTTCCCCGGTCTACCTCGCCGGCTCTACCGTCACTGGTGACCCCGCCCTCCAGCCGCTCCTCGCCCAGGGGTTTCACCTCCATCACGATGAACTGGCGAACGTCTTCGTCAGCTCGCCCGAACAGCGCATCCGGCTCGGCTACCTCCCCGAAGGTGAAGACAACGTCCTGTGGAAGATCGCGGTGCATTCCGACCCGTTCGGCCCACCCCGCTGGCTGGCCACCTTTGACAACTGCACGCCAACGGAACTCGTCACTGCCTTCACCACGGCCCTCGCCTACGACTACGCGCAGGGCCATGACACGTACGTCTACGGCGGCACCGGCAGGGATCGAGGCTTCGAGCCGCTCGTCGATGCCGGCTGGCGCACCGACAAAGGGCCGCACCTCAGCGTCTCCGTCGCACCCGACGGCCTGGCGGAAATGACCCATGTCCGAGGCGCGCTGGATCATCAGGCCGAGCTGTCCGGCTACCAGTACCGCTGGAGTGCCAGTGGCGGACGCGACGGCTACCGCTCCAGCTGGCATGCCACGTTCTCCACCCACACCCCCTCGCACCTGATCGCCGCCACCGCCACCGCCCTCGCCGACCCCACCCCGGTGCCCCGGTATGAGGCCGAGATCCCCAAGCGCAACCTCGCCACGGCCCGTTTGACGCCGGTGCCCCCACCAGTACCGACTCCGCTCGACGTCCGTCGCGCAACGGCAGCCCGTGCCCGCTCCGTCGGCCGTCGCTCCCTCGTCCGAGCCCCGACGATGGCCGCCAGCGGGCCGGGCGTCGCACTGCCGACACATGCCTCCCGCCGCCGATGACCTCCGCCGCCGCCCGGCTACGCCGACCGCAGCTTCCCCGCGCGCCTCCACACCCCGTCCGGCGAGGACAGCCGCCGATCTCACTGATCAGCCATCCGTCACCACAGAATTCGGGAGCCATCCGTGCCTGACACATCCGACCTCACCAGCGCCGATGCTCTGATCAGCGCCGCCTGGGGACACTCCGTTGACGAGCTGTACGACTACCTGCGCGAAGGCAGCACTCACGACCCAGCACTCGTCGCAGTGCTACGGATCCGCACGGCGCTCGTCATCGACGACAGCGACGTCGCCGTGCATCGGGAACGGATACACAGCCTCACCCGCCGGGGTCATCTCCCGCTCCACCACGATCTCCAGCAACTCAGCTCCTCATCGGCCGAGCTGCGGCAAGCCCACGCGGCGAACCAGGCACGCCTTCATGCCATCCGTTCCATCATCGACGCCTACCCCGAAGGGCACCTTGCCCAGGGACTCACCCGGTCCCTGGACCGCACTGCGGCCGTGCGCGCCGAGGCGGCACGCGCACGTTCATCCACGTCGGTACCAGCACCGCCCACCGACACTCAGAACGCCGGCCACACGACGAGTGTCGGAACACGCAACGAGGTGCGATCGCCCCGTCGTTAGACGGCATCGGCCGCACCATGCCGGCCCGTGCCATGCTCGCCCGTGGCTTCGGCGCCGACGAGCTGCGCCAGCTCGTCCACGGTCAGCTCGATCCGTCTGCCGTCGGCCATGCGTGCACGGCCCAGCGACGCGGCCTGCACATCGTCGACCGCCTCGTCGTACGTACGGATCTCCTGGCTCTCCAACCCAACCTCCCACAGTGATCGGTCGCTCCCGGAACAGCCCCTGGGGCGACCGATTCATTCCCCCTTGCACGGACATCAGCAGCCGGTGCCCCTCCCAGTTCGCCCACGGCAGACGCACACCGCCGGACAGGACTGGAGACCCCGCCCCAGACCATGTCAACGTACGGACGCCGCGAAAACCGCAGGTCAACGAAGGGATTGCTGCTCGTGACGCTCACCGCAACCACCCCGTTCCAAGCTCCCGCCGCGCTTCCGTTCGCCGCCCTCGGTGCGCGTGAGTGGCTGCTCGGCTGCCACTGCGCAGGGCCCGTGACCGACCTCCTCAAGGATCAGGGGTGGGACGTCGTCTCCGACCTGGACAGCAACGTCCACTGCTCCAGCCCCGACCAACGCGTGTACGTGGGGTTCCTTCCCGAGAGCCCGGCAGCGGCGCGCGGCGAGCTGTGGCACATAAACGTCAAGGGGACGGGCGGTACAGCCGCCTGGCACCAGAGCTTCGGGCCGGACACCCCGGCACAGGCCGTCGCCGGATTCCTCGCCGCCCTCGTCTCCTCCCCCAGCCGCTACTGCGCCTGCATCTGACCAGGAGAAAGCCTCATGCCTCGCCACTCGATCACCGTGACCGCGTATCACGCCGACGGCACGATCTGCCCCTCCGGCCATCGGCACACCACCGGCGGTACGCCCCTCACCGAGGGATGTACCGGACGGGAGCGCTTCGTCGCGACGTGCAGCTGCAACGTGTGGACCAGCAGCCCCTCGTCCACCAAGTCCTACGCCGCCGAGCTGGGCAGACGCCACCGCTCCGACCAGCGCCCGGCGAACTCCACGCCGCCGCCGAAGGGTCCTGCCGTACTCCGCGAGCTCCTGCAATTCGACGCAGAGGACTGACCAAACCCCTGCACGCCTCGCTCACTCCCCCTCCCCGCTCGCTCTTCGTCCAGGAGGCCGTCTTGTCGCACCAGATCACCGTCCGCCAACTGATCCACCAGCTCCAGACCGTCGACCCCGACCTTCCCGCCTACCTCGCCATCAACCCCGACTGGCCCCACACCCACTACGTCGGCTGCATCGTCGAAGTCCCCGGCCAGAACGGTGCCGTGTACCTCGCTGAGAACGGCCAGGAGGGCGTGCTGCCTCCCGAGGTACGCACCGAGCTGGGCTGGGCGGACATGTGACCCACCGCGCCCCTGCGCCCCTCTCGTCGGAGGCCATCGGCTCGGACCCGTACCTGTCCCTCAGTAATCTGGCCCGTCACCCCATGCCTGCGTCGGCACGCGGTGCTCTCCTGCGCTCTGTCCCCCCACAACGCGGCGCACCGATCCTCGCCGTGTGGGACACCGCCCCGGAACCCGAACCGCTCCGGCCCGGCGCCATCCTGCTCAGCTGGAAGTCCGGCCGCGGCGGCGGCACGGACGTCACCACCCGCCTCGGGCTAGCCGCGACCACCGTCGTACTCGCCACCTGGCCCAGCCTCCACGGCGACTGGACCACCATCGTTCACCCCACGCTCTACGAGGTCACCGGCCTTCACGCCGCACTGACCGTCGCCACCGACGCCCTGCGCCTCGCCAACCACCTGGCCTCTTCCTGACGGCCATCCACTCCGACCACAGAGGGCTGCCCCAGCAGGGCAGCCCTCTCGGCGTATGAGTTCTCCGTTCCGAGTTGCTGTGGGCAGCGGCTCCGGCGTCCGGACGAAGGGCGCACCCAGCTGGTGCGCGCGTCGCAGCCTAGTCTTCAGGCGTTGATGATGAGCCTTCACTCCGCACCGGGCTCAGCGAAATAGGTACCGGCCAAGGTGCCGTCGTATCCCGCGGCCTGGGCTGCGGCCTCCAGGGTCGGGTAGTCCTGGCCGATGCCTTCGCCGATCATCGCCAGGTAGTCCGCGCGGGTCAGTTCGCGCTCGACCCACTGGTGCGCACAGCGGCAGCGGATGCTGATCTGGTTGCGGTCGCAGATGACCATCCAGTCGCGCCGGGCGCCGCACTGCGGGCACATGACGGCGATGCCGGTGATGCGGATTTCCTCTGGGTGCGTGGTGGCGCGCAGACCGATGTTGTCGCCTGCGGGCTGCGTCTCCTGCTGGAGCCGCAGGAGCGGGTCGTCGCCGGTCGTCGCCGGCTGAGCGGTTCTCGGGGTCTGCAGGTCTTCGCTGAGCATCCGCATCGTCTCCTTGTCTCTCTTGACCAGCCGTAACAGGGTCGGCGGCCGGTGTCCATCTGTTTGTCGTGCTGGTCAGCGCCTCGCGCCACGTTGGCGGGGGTCGTTGAGGTTGGGCCGGGCGGCAGACTCGGGCGCCTGCGGCTTCGGGGGCTGCGGTTGCCGCTGGGGTGGTCGCGAGTTGGTACGTGTTCGGGGCGGGTTCACCGTGGCGGGGAGTTTGCCCAGCCGTCGCAGTCGCCAGACGAGTACATCGGTGACGTTGTCGGCAGTGTCCAGTTCGCGCCATGCGATGGCCTGCTGGAGCAGGACGTCGGGGTCGTGTCCGGCTCGCTCGGCCTGGTCAAGGGTGGCGGCGAGCGCGTCCCAGCTTGGTTCGCGGAGCAGGCGGTCGGCCTGTTCGGGCAGGGTGGCTTCGAGGGTGCCGGCGTACCGCTGTCGTATGGGTTCGGGGAGGCGGCGGCCGTGCTCGCGCATAGCGTTCATGGGGGTGGTGGCAGCGGTCCGGTAGGCGGCACGCAGGTGCTGGGCGGCTTGTTGGGCTGCGGCGGCCTGCTGGGCGTGGCCGCGGGCGGAGTGCCAGCGGGCGGCGGCGATGGTGACGAGGACCATCGTGGACAGGAGCATCGCGGTGGCCCCGCCGTCCTCGCCCTTGCCGAGGGCGTTGCCGGCCCGGATGATGCCGCGGGCGGCGGAGCGGAGGGCGCGGTTGTCGGCGCCTTCGGCCCGTGTGTGGGAGCGGGTTGCGCGTTCGAAGGCGCGGGCTGCCTCGGTGAGTTCCTTGCGGGTTGAGGCCGGGGAGGTCTGGGCGAGGCCGTCAAGGAGTTCGCCGAGGCCGACCAGTTGTGCGGCGGAGTCTGCGTCGTCGTCGCCGCTCAGTACCGAAGTGGCCCGCTCGACGGCGGGAGCTGCCTCACGCCGAACACGAGCCGGACGTGGCACTCGTTCACCGGGGCGGTCGATGGCGGATGCGTCGTCGTCGGGCAGCCCGGAATCAAGGCGCTGGCGAATCTTGGGGAGGGAAAGGTCCGGGGCAAGCTTTGAGCCGGAGAACCAGATGGGTTCGCCATCGCGGTTGCGGTCGCCGGGGAGGGCGACCTTGTATCCGAGGGTGTCGCCGGACGGGGCGAGGCGTTTTTCGACGCGGAGGCCAGCCTCGGCGAGGCGGCGGAAGAACTCCTCCTCGGTCGTGGCCCCGGCCAGCGCCTGGCGGACGCGCTCGCGCAGGGTCTCGCGGGGCGTCTCGACTCGTCCGGCGCGCTCGGCTTTCGAGCGTTCGGCGCTGGCGGGGCGTTGGGCGGCGGTGCGGTCTCCGTCGTTGAGGATCTGCAGGCCGAATTCGGCTTCGATCTTGCGGCATTCGGCCTGGGCGCGGATGCCGTCCTCGTGGCGGCGCGGGCTGCGCCCGTCCTCGCGCTTGAGGGTGGCGACGATGTGGATGTGGTCGTCGGCGTGGCGTACGGCGATCCACCGGCATGCCTTGTCGTCGCCCTCCTCGGCGATGCCGGTGGCGTGCACGATCCGACGGGCGACCTCGGCCCATTCGGCATCGGTGAGGTGGCGGTCGCCGGGGGCCGTGCGTACAGGGCAGTGCCACACGTGCCGGGCCGGGCGGCGGTGCTTCGGAAGGGCGAGGACGGGCAGATCGAGCCGGTCGGTGAGCTGCTTGAGGGTGGCAGCCGGATCACGTCCCGGATCGGGGGCGAGGCCCGGCATCCAGGCAGCGACCAGGTGCGGGTCAGTGTGTTCCTCCCTGCGACCGGGGCCGTAGAGGTAGTTCAGCAATCCGTACGTGCGGCTTCCGGTGGAGATGTCGGGCACCACCGTCAGCGCCTCGCGATCTCGATGGCCGCAGCCTCGACGCACACCGCGGCTCGCAGGACGCGGGCCACCGCCTCGTCCACATAATCGACGTGGCCACCGGAGTTGAGGATGCGGGCGATCTGGTTGACGTTGTTGCCGACACGGGCGAGCTGTGCGCTGGCAGCCATGAGTTCCTCCACCCGGCCCCGCTGATCCAACAGCCACGCCTTGGAACTGCCTTGGGCCTGGGCGACCGCGACTGCGGCGTCGGCTATGAACCCGGCGGTCTTCAGGCCGGCGGCTTCGGCGGCGCGCTTGACGGTGTCGAGTTCGTCTTGGGTCAGGCGGACGCTGCGGACTTGGTCGCGGTGCACGCTCTGGCGCAGGCGAGGACGCGTGCGTGGCGCGGCGGGTGTGTTCGGTTCCCCTCCCGGCTGCGGTCCGCCCTCGGTCGCAGCCCCAGAGTCCGGCACCCCCTGGTGCCGGGCTTCCCCCGCTCCCTCTAGGGCGGGGGCATGCCGTTCCGAAACTCCTCCGCTGCCAGGGGCTGCGGAGGAGTTTCGGAATGTACAGCTTGCTCGGCCTCGTGCCGGGCAGTGGTCCTGCTGCAGTTCAGGGGTCGTGCTGGACGGTTCGGAGGGGTTCATCGGGGCGTCTCCGCGGTGTGGCCGCGTACGTCGCGGAGGATCTCGGCGACGTAGTCGAGCGCGAGGACTGGGTGGTGGAGGGTTCGGGGGATGCATTCCGGGGTTTGCTGGACGGTCCAGCTGCCGTCGGGGCCGGGTTCGGCGCGGTGGAGGTGGCCGTGGTGGCGAAGCACGGTGATCCAGGCGTCGGCCTCGGCGGGGGTGGCCGGTGTGGTGCGCATCGTGGTGCCTCCGCTGTGTGGGGAAGTCGATGGTGTGGCGTGCGGGGCCGGTGACCTGGCGATGCGGATCGGTCAGGTCACCGGCTGTGCGTCGTGCGTTCGGTCAGCCCGTCTTGGTGACCGGCTTCGTGTGGGTCTCGGTGCGAAGTCGGCGCATCAGGACGGTCAGCCGGTCGTTGCTGAGCGGGAGGTTCTGTCCGCGGATGGCGTCGGCGACGACCTGGCGGGTGGCCTTGCCCGCCTCGGTGACCGCCTGGCGGGCGATCGGCAGGAGTTCTTCGGTCACCGGGTCGGTGTCCGGAGTGTGGTTGTCCTCGTTCTGCGCAGTGGTGACCGGGTCAGTCTCCGGCTGTGTGGCCGGATGAAGGCGGGTGAGCGGGGAGGGTCTGCTGGCCGGGTGTCCGCCCAGGTCAGTGGTTCGGCCGTTGTGCTCCGGCTCCGGCTCAGCCAGACCGTCCTGTTGTCCGGACGGGTCCTGCGAGGCACCCGCCTCCTGGGTGTCCTGGCCGACGGTGACCGCTGGGCGGTTGGTCTCTTGGGCGGGCAGCTCGACCTGGTGTCCGGAGGTGACCGGCGCCGGACGGGGCTCGTCCTGGCTTACGGGAGTGTCCTGGCGGTCGGCGGTGACCCGGTCAGCTCGGACGCTGGTGGTGTCCGGGTGTCCGGGGACAGCGGGCTCGGTGACTCCCCGGGCGATCAGGATGTACAGGTGGACTGCTCCGGCCAGGGCGAGCGGGGCGAGGGTGGAGAGGATGCCGACGGTAACGTCGCCGAGCCGGAGTCCCGTGCCGTCCGGGCGCTGTTGGTTGAGGCGTACGGCGTGCAGAGCGTTGGCCCAGATGCTGGCGGCCGTTGCGGTGCCGAAGAGCAGCCAGACGTAGCAGCGGGCGGCGAGCGGTGCGGTGCGCAGGACCAGGAGGGCGCGTACGCCGTAGGCGATGAATCCGTCGATGACCAGGGGGAAGACGTAGGTGAGGAATCCGCGGATGTGGATGGCGATGGCCATCTGCTGGAGGGCGTCATAGGACAGGGCGCATCCGGCGCCGCCGAGGGCGACGATGGCGGCCCGGTCCCAGCCGGTGATCCGCGCGGGTATCGGGGCGATGTGGTTCACGCGGCCGTCCCGAGGTCGCCGCGGGACGTCTTCGTCTTGGGCTCCTTGAGCACCATGGTCCGGCTCTCGGGCTTTATCGACTTCTTCTTGCCCTTGTTCGCCTTCTTCTTTTGTTCGACCTCACGGTCGCGGATCTGGCGGCGGGTATTGCGGTACCGCCTCTGGGCGTGCTCCTTCGTGATCTTGAGCATCCGGGCGAGCTGTTCGGCCGGAGTTCCGGCCTGGTAGGCGGCAAGGACGACGGCGTCGCGCTCGGCGTGCGTCAGGTGGACGTCCTGGCCGGCCAGGACAGCATTGACGCGGGCGTAGTTGAGGCGCCGCTGGAATTTGCGATGCAGATCGGCCCGTTCCTCTTCGGTCATGCCGCCCCTGATTCCGATGCTGTCGCCGTTTTCGAGGGCGGCGTCCAGGCAGGTGTTGCGGACGGGGCACTGCGCGCACAGGGCTTTGGCGGCGCGGATGCGGTCCATTTCGTCCGGCTCGGGGAAGAAGTCATCCGGATCGACCTGGTGGGGGCCCCTGGCACGGCAGGCGGCTTCGTCATGCCAGGTCAGGTCGCCGAGGGCGCGCAGCATGTCGTTCTCGGTGTGGTGCATGGGTATCTCCGTTGCCCCCAGGGCGCGTTCGGGCAGGAAGCCGCGTCGTGGGGATTGGTGCGTGAGGGGAGGCGACCGGTAACGGCGGTCGCGAGCTGGCCGTTAGCGGCTGAAGTGGCGAGCAGCCGATACCGCGGTGGCAGCAGCTGGTGCAGCGGGTTCAGTGCGTGTCCGCGGCGCAGTGGTGGCAGCGGGGCTGCGGCGCTGGGCTGCGAGAGCTCTTCTGCGGTCGGGGCCGTCGAGGATGACCTTGTCGGTCATCTCGGTCAGGCGGGAGGCGACGCGGTCACCGATGTGGGCGCGCAGGTCGGCCATGCCGAGGTTGGTGGTCACCAGGGTCGGGAGCATCTCGTTGTAGCGGCGGTTGATCAGCCGCATCGTGATCTCCTCGGTCCACTCGCTGCTCTTGGCCGCACCGAGGTCGTCGATGATCAGCAGCGGGCAGCGGGAGAGGTCCATCAGCTCCCGCTCGCCGTCGTGGCCGGGGCGGGGCCGCAGCTCCGCGTACAGGTCGGCGGCCGTGATCGCCTTCCACCGCAACCGGACACCGGCCAGCAGCAGGGACCGGACCGCGCCGTACGCCTGGTGCGTCTTGCCGGTGCCGGTGGTGCCGACGATCAGCAGCGAGCGCCCCTGGGCGATACCCGGGGCCCCCTTCGGCCCGGGGCGGCCTGCTTGGGCGACCTCGCGGACCCAGGCGGCGACCGCGGGGTGGTCGGCGACGGCCTCCTGGTAGCGGGCCGGGATGCGGGCCTGTGCCGCCTGTAGAGCGGGGAGCGGCTCGGCCGGGTCAGTGAGTTGGGCAGTCGGGTCGATGCCGCGGGAAGTGAGGATGTGGGCCAGGCGGCGGGCGATACCGCCGACGGGCTGGGCGTCGTGGTCGCGCATCACAGCTCCTCGGCGTAGGCGGCGGCAGGGTCAGCGGGATTGGCCCAGGCCCGGTGACCGGGGAGGTTAGACCGCGATTCCGGCCGCACCAAACCAGCCGGTGAGGCGTTCATGGCCTCGTTGACCATGCTGGTCAGCACGCTGGGGTGCTTGGGGTTGGCGGCGAAGCGCTGCAGGCCGCCCCGGATGTGGTCCGGCGAGATGCCCTCGCCCAGAAGCTTTTTGACGATGCGCCCAAGGTGGCCGACCACGTCGCCCGGCGGACGCTCTTGGCAGGCCGCGACGTATTCGCCGACGAGATCCTGCGCGGAGGGCATGGCTGCGGGCGCTGTGCGCCCCGAAGGATTAGTAGATCCAGGATCCAAGATCCTAGATCCAGGCGCCGAGCCCTCGGGGAGGTTTCGGGGAGCCTTCGGGGAGTCCTCCCTGACAGGCTTGTGACCTGCGGTTTTCTTCGCGATTCGCTTGGGGGCATCGATGGTGCCGTCGAGCGTCGACTGCTGGGCGCTCGTACTCGCGGATCGGGCGGCGGGAGGCGCCGCGGGGGCCTTCGACGGCCGATCGAGGGTTCGGGGAGCCTTCGCCGAGGCTTCGGGGAGTCCTCGGGGAGCGTTCGCCTGACCTTCGGTGAACACGGTGCAGGTGCCCTTGCAGACCCCGCAGCGCTGTGTGGCGTGGTGGTCCGGGCAGGCCGGGATGCGGGTCTGCGACGGCTTGTCGATCTTCTGGTGCTCGAACCAGGTGACGATGTGGAGGTACCGGCGGCCGTTGCAGGCGGTGTATCGGCAGATCAGCCCCGCATCGGCCAGCTGCTGCAGGTCGTCCTCCACGTGCACCGCGGTGTGCTCGGCGCGCAGCGGCCAGAGCCGGCCGGCGATGATGGCCGGGTGGTCGCGGTAGCGGCCGTGGTCGTCGGCCAGGGTGAAGAGGCCGGCGAAGGTCCGCTCGGCGTGAACGCTCACCTCGGCGAGCGACTCGCTGGTGAAGAATTCGGGCTTGATGGTGCGGATCCTGGCCATGATCAGCGGCCCCCGCCCGTCCCGGTGGCTGCCGCGAGGGCGAGCCGGAGGGTGCCGGTGGCCAGATCGAGGTCGTACGTCTCGTCCCAGAGCATGTCGGGGTGAGCGCGGATCACCCAGCGAGCAACCGTCACGCGCTGGGCCCGGTTGAGGGCTATGAGCTGCCCCTGGGCGTCGTACGCACGGGCGTAGGGGCTCGGCCAGTTCTGGCCGGGCTGGCGCTGCGAGACGCGGATGGTGGCGGCTCCGGGCACCATGTCTGCAAGCAGGCGGGCAAGACGCTGCTGGCGTGCGCCGATTGCAGGCGCATCAGCCTTGGGCGTCTGCGCCGGGAGCGCCCTTTCGCTCCAGTACTTGGGCATGCAAGAATCCCTTAATCGTAGGTGGGGCGGGGCGGCCGTTCTCGTCGAAAAGGCCAGCCGACCCGCTCCAGTTATGAATCCGCGCCCTTCGGGGTGGCGGTCCGGCGCTCAGGAGCTGCTAACTCCTGGGCGCCGGTTCCATTTCCCCTGGGACTATGCGCACTTGGCGCTGGGGATGCTCCTGAGTCCTCCCCTGCGGTTAGTTCGGCCCGGTGGCTTCGCCGAGCGCACCAGCAACATATGCGGAGACCCTCGCAAGATCCACTCCTGTATCTCTGCACCGCGCAAACGGCGAGATGTTCGGGCTTCTAACGGCCCCATGCCGTCGGCGGGCGAGGGGTGGGATCCGCCACTGTGCAAAGAGTCGCCGTCACTATGCGAGGAGTAGCGCGCAGGACTTCAAAGATTCTCGTCGGCGCAGCATTCACTTCCGTTCTCCTCGCTACTCAGCGCCGCGAGTGATGGTTCAAATCAGCGCTCATGGAGGATTTAATCCCGGCCCTTTGGACCTAGTCAACGCGTCCACAAACCCACACAAACGGGCACAGACGGCAGGAGGTAGAAGATGCCTTCCGCTCGCCGCCGAGTCACCCAACTCCCCTGACGCACAAGGCAAATCCAGCCGCACGACACTGAACCCACTTGACGTTTGCGACTTGACCACAGGGCCCGCACGGCTCGGAAAATAGGGAGGGGCAATTTATTTCCCCTCACCTGGAGGGGAAATAAATTTCCGCCGGTAATGTCCGAATCGCGGCCCTAGATTACGGCTTGCCCGAGCAATGCAGTAAGAAAATAAACCATCCTCGGCGATTCCTGTGGCCTGGCTCACGATTCCTCCGTATTCGATCAAGGGAGGGCATCAAGATCAAATAAGAGTTACGTATCGTCGATGGGGACAAGAAAACTAAGTGGGGCCTGCCAGTGGACGGCCCCTTTTTCGTGCCTGCGCTCGGGGCGTCACCGCAGGCACACCAAGCGAAGTCAGAGAGGATTCGAATGGGCATCGCCGACGGCGGACCCGAGCGTGGAGACGAGGAATCGCTCCCGACCCGCGATACGACATCGGCAGAGCGCGACGACGCCTCGCCGCTCGCCCCCGGCCAGCTGATGGGGCTGGCTGGTCTGCTGCGGGCCTGGAGGACTGCCGCAAGTGAACGGCTGGGCAAGCCGCTCACGCAGAAGGACGTCGCATCCGCCCTGCAGCGCTCCACACGCTGGTACCGCGACTTGGAGAACGGCGCCACGGTCCGCCTGGACCGGCAGCTGTGCGAGGGCCTCGGCAACGTCCTCATGCTGGGCCGCGACGAACTGCAAGCCCTGGTCCTCTACGGCCACGGCGGCGCCATCACCAGCCCCTCACCCGCCGGCGACTCCCCCACCCGCCGCGCGCTGCAGCTGCTCATCGACAAGCAGATGCCCAGCCCCACGTTTCTGACGGACGCCACCTGGAACGTCATCGGCTACAACGCCGCGATGGCCGAGTGGTGGCCCTGGGTACTGGAGGACAAGCCCAACCTCATGCGCTGGGCCCTGCTCTCTCGCGAGGCCCGCACTCAGTTCCACGACTGGGCCCGTCATGCGGCCGAGTACATCAAGCTGCTGAAGTTCGCCATCCCCCGGCACCCGGACAACCCCGAACTCGCCCAGCTGATCACCGAGCTGCGCAAGGATGACGAGGTCCGCAAGATCTGGGACTCCAGCACCGAGATCGCCGAGAACCGGGACGGCGCGACCTATCGCATGACGCTCCCGGCAATGAACTGGGAGACCGCCGATCTCGTCAGCCACGTCCTGTACCCCGCGAGCCTCCCGGACTGCCGCCTGACGGTCATCACCTGGACCCGCGGCGAGGACGGCGCCGAAGCCTGCGGCACGGACGCCGGCCACCCCCTCGCGCCACTGCCTGCCGCATCCGACGCCGACCAGGCGCTCCGCCGCCGTATCGCCCGCCGCCTCTCCCAACATGTCACCGTCGCCTCAGCGGACGAAGCCATGGCACTGGCGGGAGACGACCGCGCGGAGCTGCCCATCCTCAGCAAGTTCATCGGACACGACTCCCGGCTTGCCTACTCCCCGTCCACGCGGACAGTCATCTGGGCGACGCGCCAGGACGACGGTCGCTGGGGCATCGCCGAGGTCGAGCCCTACACCATCGTCGTCCGTATGCCCCAGGCCATCCACGTGGACGGCGCCAAGGACGAGTACAAAGTCCTCACCCGGGCCATCCTCCCCGCCGATTCCACTGAGGCAGTCGAACGCATCCAGGGCCTCGTCGCCCAGCTGCGCCGACGCATCGAGGTGCTGGAGGAGATACATCGCGACGAGTACCAAGCCGACCCGAAGAACGTGCCGTACATCTGGCACCCGGTCGACGAAATCTGATCCCGCCAAGCCCAGGTCCGTCGACTCACAGGGCGGCGGACCTGGGCTGCTGCCCCTTGAACAACCGCGTGGGCGTCGCCAGGCAAGATGGCCGTATGGCAGCACAACCTCCTTCACAACCCGACGCCGAGCTGGACTTCTGGCAGGAACGCCGCATCTGCTTCCTGAGCACGCCGCGGCCCGAGGGCACCCCGCACCTCGTCCCGGTCGGAGTGACGTACGACCCGGAGACTCGCATCGCCCGCGTCATCAGCAGCCGCACCAGCAAAAAGGTCCGCAACATCCTCGCCGCCGGGCCGGACGTCACCGTCGCGGTCAGCCAGGCCGAGGGACGTCGCTGGTCGACGCTGGAAGGAACCGCCGTCATCAAAGACGACCCGCAATCGGTCGCAGACGCCGAAGCGCGCTACGCCCGGCGGTACAAGCAGCCACGGCTCAACCCTGAACGCGTAGTCATCGAGATCACGGTCACTAAGGCTATGGGCACGGCAAAACCACCAGGCTGGTGACCACCGCAGCCACCGGAGTCCCGGTAGTTCGGCCCGCCGAGACGACGCCATTCCAGTGTCCGATCGCCGGCGCCAGCTCCGAGTGCAGCTCCACCGATCCGACCGGTCCGAGACCAAGTGCAGGCTTTGAGCGGTCGGTGCGCCTGTCCCTGTCCCGACTCGTCCTCGAACACCCGCCGCGCGTCCTGCTTCCTCGCCTTCTTCCCAGGTGCGCCCACGCCTCCTCTCTCCACACCCTCACCTGCTCGTCATCGCGCTCGGCGGAAGACCGTCCGGCAGTGAACTGGGCCTGAACGCGCTGACCACCACCTGTGCCTCCGCAGGAAGGGGAACATCGAGGGCCCCATGACCGAAGGCTTTCCGAGACGGAGTACGCCAGTGGCGCGTGGACCGCGGACCGCATCCGAGCGGCGAACTCACCATCGGCGAACCGTTCCGGTAGGACGGGCTCTGGTCATGGCCTGTCCCACTTGCCTGGCCTGATCTCCGCGAGCGCGGCTTCGATGTCGTCGAGCTCGTCGAGAAGTCGTCGGATGGTGACCTGCCGTTCGGCCCAGTGGCGCCGCAGGTCGAACTCCGCCGGGGCAGGCAGCCCGTATTCGGCTGTGGTGGCCCCGTACAGGCTGAACAGCAGATACAGCAGAGTGACGCGGGCGCAGGCCCGTACGTCGGCATAGGGCAGTCGCGGGTTCTCTACCAGGTAGGCCCCAACCAGCCGGATCGCTCTCTGCCGCCAGGACGGGCTATTCGCCACGGTCCGCGGGTCGAACGCTACGCGCCCCAACTCCCATGCCGGCAGGCAGGTCTCTCCCTGGAAGTCCAGGACCGCAGTGATCACATCTTCCTGAGCCAGGAGGTTCGTGCGCGTGAAGTCGGCGTGCCCGGCCTGGAGCACAAGATGGTCAGGCAAGCCGCTACGGAGTCGAGGCACATGGCTGTGCAGGTCGTCTCGCCGCTGCTCCAGCTCCTCACGCAGCTGGCAAAGCCGCGGATCATGTTGTTCGGTCGCGCGGGCCAGGACCGCCTCGGTCGCCGCGAGTGCGGTGTCGACGGACGCGGTTCGCCATCTGGTTTGACGGATGCGCGCCGGCGGTGGATACGAGGCCAGGACGTAGTGCATGCGGCCGAGCACCAGACCGATGTACTGGGCGCGCGATACGGTCATCGGCTCAGTCGCGACACGGCCGGTCATCTCGTCAGTCACCACCCACGCAGTGCCATCGACGCGGGTGAGGAACTCTCCGTCCCGGTTGGACCAGACTCGTGGGGCGGGCACGTGAGCGGTGCGACAGAACTCCGACATGGTCCACGCGATCTTGGCCTGTCGCAGGTCGGCGGACGAGAGGTACTGCTTGACGAAGATCCGACGAGAGTCGGACAGGATGACGCGCCGGTTGATGGTCTCAGTGCCGATCGGCACAAGTTCAGCGGAGCCCACTTCGACGCCGTACCGATCGGACAGGACCTTGGCGAGGAGCTCGTCGCCGCGCACTGTCTCGTCGTGCATGTGCGTCACCAGGCGGCAGTCGGGTGGGGGCGCTCGGCCCGCAGGGTGTCGGTCACCGTGGGCAGCAGGCTGCGGTACGCGGTGGGAAGGGGCTTCACGGTGGTGCACCTTTCTGTTCACAACAAGACCCGTATGGCGCCACTGGAATCAGCTGCCGCACGGGGTCGTCCAGGTCACGGTTGCCTCGTCAGCCCCACGAACGGGAGGCCGCGGCATTGCCGGGGCGGCGGCAGTGCAACGCCGCCGCCCCGCCGTCTGCCACCTACAGGAGGTGGATCAACGTGCCGGCTAACGTGTCGCTCCCTGCGAGGCTGGCAGCGGCGGAGTGCTGTTCTTCGGGTGGGTCGGGTTGAGGAACCACCTTCTGGCGGTGGCAAGCCACCATGTGCCGGAGAAGGCGAGCACGACGCCGACCGCGATGGGCGCGTAGTTGAATGTCTCGATGGTCACCGGGGCGGCCTGCGGCAGCATGAACAGCACGGTGATCACTACGACCCAGGTCACCGCGAGCACGCCGACGGGCTTGGACCAGCGGCCCAGGTGCCACGGGCCGCGTCGGAAGGATTCCCCCTGACGCAGCCGCAGCAGCGTCGGGATGACGTAGGCGATGTAGAGGCCGATCGTCGCGATAGAGGTGACGGCCGCGTACGCGGTGCTGTTGAACAGGTAGGGCAGGCCGAGGACGAAGGCGCCGCCGGCGGCGAGCCAGACCGCGTTGGTCGGGGTCCGAGTCCCCGGGTGCAGCTTGTGCCACACCTTGGAGAAGGGCAGGGCACCGTCGCGGGAGAAGGCATAGATCATCCGGGAGTTGGCCGTCACCGATGCCATGCCGCAGAACAGCTGGGCGCCGATCACGATGAGCAACATCATCTCGCCCGCGCTCTCGCCCAGAGCGTCCATGAAGATCTGCGCCGGCGGCACCCCCGTCTTCGACTCCAGCGCGCCGGTGTAGGACTGGATGGCGAAGGTCAGGCCGAACAGCAGGACAAATCCGGCGGCCCAGGAGACAAGAATGGAGCGGACGATCCCCTTCGGTCCCTCCACAGAGGCGTTCTTCGTCTCCTCCGTCATGTGGGCGGAGGCGTCGTACCCGGTAAAGGTGTACTGGGCCATCAACAAGCCGATCAAGCCGACGTAGACGGCAGATCCCCAGCCAGTGTTGTTGACGAACTCGGTGAACACGAACTTCGGGGACTGGTGGTGGTCGGGGACGAGCAGGAGCACGCCGACGATCACTACCACGCCGATCAGGTGCCACCAGACACTGACCGTATTGAAGAAGCCCACGATGCGTACGCGCAAGGTGTTCACGAGGGCGTGCAGCACCAGGATGATGCCGAAGAGCGTGATGGTGTGCCCGGGGGTGGCGGCGTAGCCGAACTGAAGGTTCAGGTAGGCGTTGAGGAACGAAGCGGCGCCGAAGTCGACGCCCGCGGTTACGGCGATCTGGCCGAGGGTGTTGAACCAGCCGGTGAACCATGCCCAGGCGGCCGCCGACCCGCGGGGAGCGAGCTTGTGGGCCCAGAAGTACAGGCCGGCGCTCGTCGGGTAGCTGGAGCAGACTTCCGCCATGGCCAGCCCGACGAAGAGCGTCATCAGCCCAACGATGGCCCATCCCCACATGATCAGGGCAGGTCCGCCGGTGTTCATGCCGAAGCCATACATGGTCAGGCAGCCGGAGAGGATGCTGATGATGGTGAACGAGACGGCGAAGTTCTGACGCCCGGACATCGAGCGGTCCAGGGTCTGGGTGATGCCGAGTTCGGCGAGGCGCTCTTCTTCCGAAGGCGTAACGCTTGGTATATCCAGGGGCATTCGGATGACTCCTTCATCTTCGTCGGCGCTAACTGGTGGGACGGCAACAGAGGCTCCGGCTCTGTCCCGGCGGTACGGACTACGGCGCGTAGGCTTTGACAGCCCAGGCGCGGTGGCGGTTGAACAGCATTGGGGCGTCTCCGCAGTAGCTCCACGGCACGTCGGTGGCGTACGGGCCGATGGCGTCGAAGACTTCACCGGCTTCGCGATGCCGGTTCGCGAACGACAGTGCGTGGGCGAGGTAGTTAGCGTCCTCGTGGAATGCGGCGTGAGGACGGTTCGGGGCTCGATAGGACCACCAGTTGTCCCACGCCTGCCAGGTCGACGGATTGTCCGTCCAGGGGTGAACGGTCAGTCCGTACCGGTGCCCCTCCACTTCCATCCGTTGCCGGTGCGACTCTGCGAGGGCGACCAGGGGCAGGACATGCGCCGGCACGCCACGCGGGGCGTGAGTGCACCGTTCCTGCACCCAGTGGAACATCTCCCCTCCGGTGCCGTGCCAGGAGGGGAACAGGTAGGTGAGGAGCTCGTGGTGCGCCTCCCGGTTCCACGGGTCGCGCTCTATCACCTGCTGCCACAGCTGTCGCACCGTCGCGCGCCACTCGGGATCCTGGGGAGGGGAGTGAAAGCGGGTCAATGCGAGCATCACCACGTACGGCGAGGGGTCGCTCGGCATCCCGTCGGCGGCTGCGTCACAGGCGTCCCATGCCAGCTCCATCGCCTCACTGCGGCCCCGTCCTCGACCTCCGGCCATCGACCGCAGAGCAAGCACATGGGCCAGAAGGGCAAGAGCGTGCGGCGACTGCGGTTCGGCTTGCGCCCACGTGTCAGCAAACGTCAGCCGCGCGCCTACACGGGCGAGGACCTGAAGGCGGAAGATGCGCCGGTCCCAGTCTGCGCCCGTTGCAGCCAGCAGTCCCCGGGCCCCTTCCCAGCGGCCCATCGCCGCGTCCTCGACCACCACCCGTAACTGAGCGTCGTCGCGGGCCGGATGCCGGTCCAGAGCCGGTTTACGACTACTCACGACGCCCTCGCTCGGCGGTGGCCGTACCCACAGCCAGGCCCAGAGGCACAGTTGGTATCGGCTTCATCAAGAGTCCTCGCGTCACGTCCGGAAGTGGAAAGACCGTCAGGGCCCAGGGGTAAAGGGAGGGGATCCAGAACCTCGCCAGCGCCCCGACGGCCGGTCTAGAAGTCGATCTCTTTGATCAGCTCGACCGCGCCCTGCACACCGTCCCTGATGCTCGGCGCTGCGGAGCTCCCTGCCAGGAAGAAGCCGAACAGGACGCACACGATGGCGTGGCCCATGTTCAGGCCGCCCTTCTTCACCAGGAGAAAGACGATCACGCCCAGGAACACCACGGCTGAGAAGCTAACGATCACGGGCCACCTCTGAGGAGATCCGCTTGCCACAACGCGGGAGGGGCCGCCACGCCGTCTTCCGCTGGCGATCCAGCGGCAGGTACTGCGCCATCCGTACGTACGGGACCGAGGACACCTTCGACTCCGGTGGACGAGTTCAGGGACAACAGGTGATCCACAGCAGGAGGGCTACGAGTCCGTCCGAATCATCCACTCTCGGGCGGTTCGCCAGCGCCGTGCACTGCGGGAGTCCCAGAGTGATGGGGAAACGCCCGGTGCACACATTTCCGAGGTGATATCACTTGAGTGATTTCGGTTTTGCCAGGGCAAGTTGAGGTCGCATGAATCTCTTCAAAGGGGGAGGCATAGGTGCTTGCGCAGTCGCCGCGAGGCTGCGAACAGTGCGGCTGCCGACTGAGCCAGTACAACTCTGGGACGCTGTGCTCGGCCTGCGTTCGCTCCCGCACCCTGAACCAACACGCCCTCTCCGTTCCAGAACGCGTGTGGCGCAGCCAAGAGATCCAACAAGCCCTAGCTTCCTGGGACTTCGGCAAGGCCACCCGCCTGATCCGCCAGCAGGGGTCGCTGCGTCAAGACGACATTGCCCATCTGACGGGCCTGAGCCAGGCGTTCCTCTCCATGCTTGAGTCAGGGCATCGCCGTCTCACCAACATCGACAAGATCGTCGAGTTCCTCACTGGTCTCGGCGTTCCCCCCGAACTGGCCCCGCTCCCGCTTCCCCGCCCCCTCCGTCCCTCCCGGGACCTGTACTCCGGCGATCTCGACCCGGCCTTGCCATGGACGGCAAGTCGTATGGTGACGGCGTTAGGCACTGCAGTTGGAGGGAGCGCGATGGACCGCCGACGGTTCCTTGCGGTGAGCGGCCTGGCGCTCACCGCCTTCGTGCACCACTGGAGCACTGCCGAAGCGGAACCGCTCGTCCGCGCCGCGGAGGGCAGTCGGCTCACACACAAGCTCCTCGACAGCCTCCAGGAGACCACGGACAACCTGCGCAGTATGGACGCGAGCGCTGGCAGCGGCACGTTGGCCGACCTCGGCAACGCTCATCTGCTACTCCTCAAGCGACTTGTTGAGCAGGCTTCCTACGACGAGGGCACGGGGCAGCGACTCGCTGCGATCACCGCGGATACCGCCATCCAGACAGGATGGTTCACCTTCGACTCCGGAGATCGAGACCGAAGCCCTACCTACCTGTTCGCTGCGCTCCGCGCCGCGAAGGCATCCGGCGACGTGCGGCTCGGCGTCGGAGCTCTCTCTTACCTGGCCATCCATGGCTATTCCACGGGTGCACCACGCAATGCGGTTACCGCAGCACGAGCTGCTCGCGAGAAGATCAAGCACCTCGGCGCCCCAGCCCTGGAGGCAATGCTGCTGACGCGGCAAGCCCGCGGGCACGCAAGGCTCGGCGAACGGCAGGAGGTATTCACCGCGCTAGGACAGGCGGCCGACCTGTGCGCGCAAGGACGTTCCGAACGCGATCCCCACTGGTTGTATTGGATCAACGAAGGTGAGATCCACGGCCAAGCCGGCAGCTGCTACCTCGATCTGGGTGAGCCGCAGAAAGCCGTCACCAGCTTCACGCAGGCGCATGACTCGCTGAACCCCTCAGACCAGCGCACGCGGGCCCTGTTCCTGTCGCGGGCCGCGTCCGCTCACGTACGGCAAGGGGACGCTGAAGCAGGGTGTGACACCGCGCACCGGGCTCTCGACCTGGCCGAGCAGCTCCAGTCCGCGCGACTCAACGAGCACGTTGAGTCGATGCTCAGCGACCTCGAAGCAGTGGGGGACGCCACATACGCTCAAGATCTACTGGACCGTGGCGCCGCCGTGACGGGAGCGAGGAATCGCACGTGACCGACAACCAACAGACCCTCGTCCTCTGGGACATTGACCGTACGCTGCTCTACGTTGGTGACATCGACCGTCAGGTGTACCGCGAAGCCTTCGCCGAAGTCGTCGGCCGCCCAGCCGAACACCTGCCGGCCCGCGGTACGGGCGTCACCATGCCCCTCGCGATCCGGTCGCTGCTCCTGGACAACGGTGTGCCCGAGGCAGCCGTCCCTGACCTGTTGCCGCGCATCGTGGACTTGCTGCCCAAACGGCTCGCGGCCCACAGCGAAGACCTACGGCAGCAAGGGGTTCTCATGCCCGGTGCGAGGGCCGCACTCCAAGCCGTCCACCACGACCCGCGCTTGGTGCCAACGGCCGTCACCGGGAACCTCAAGCCGAATGCGCTGCTGAAGCTCGCGGCCTTCGACCTCGACGCCTACCTCGATACCGAGATCGGCGGATTCGCCTCCGACGACGACCATCGGCCCGCGCTCGTGGGCATCGCACAGGGACGCGCACAGGCCAAGCACAGGACGCCATTCACGCGTTCGAACACCGTGATCATCGGAGACTCCCTTGAGGATGTCCGCACGGGCCTTGAGGGCGGCGCCTCGGTTCTCGGTGTGCCCTCGGGCAAGACCTCCGCACAGGACCTCAAGGAAGCGGGGGCCGATGTTGTTCTCGACAGCCTGGAAAACGTACAGCAGTTGGTGGCTGCGATCTCTTCCGTCACACCCTGAACAGGCACCCCTCGTCCGGAGAGCGACAGTCCTGTCAGGCCCATACGCCACGGGTCTACACTGCCGATCATGACGCAGAGCCCTGTCGAGCTGGTGATCTTCGATTGTGACGGCGTGCTGGTGGACAGCGAGCGGATATGCGTCGAAGTGGACGCGATGATCATGGCTGACCTGGGATGCACGTTCACCGAGGAAGAGATCATCGAGAAGTTCGTCGGCTCGTCTACCGAGGTCTACACGGCCGCCGTAGAGGAACAGCTTGGACGGCGTCTGGAGAAGGACTGGCTGCAGCAATACGAGCATCTGTACCAGGCGGCCTTCGACGCGGAATTGACCGCTGTCGATGGAGTCGCAGAAGCCCTGAGCAGCCTCACCACACCCGTCTGCGTCGCATCGAACACTCACCACGCCGGCATCCGGAGAAACCTGGAGATCGCCGCGCTGAGCGACCACTTCGAGGAGCGCATCTTCAGCGCAGACGACGTCCCCCGAGGCAAGCCTGCCCCCGACCTTTTCCTGCACGCTGCTCGCTCCATGGGCGTGAAGCCCGAGCGGTGCGCGGTGATCGAGGACAGCGCGTACGGAGTTCAGGCAGCGCGTGCCGCTGGCATGCGGTCCTTTGGCTACTGCGGCGGCCTCACGCCGGCCACGCGACTGGAAGGCCCAGGCACCACCCTGTTCGACGATATGCGCGACCTGCCCAAGCTGCTGGCCACCCCTACGCACTGAACTTCAGCAGTGCCTCGCAGGCAATTGGACCGGCCGCTGCGCCATTCACGACCGGTCCGCGGGTTATTGCCGACGGGCCTCTTACCTCACGGTAGCCGTAGCCCAGGTGCGTGAGCCGGAGGTACTCCTCCAGCTCACGGCTGAGCTTCCATCTCCCGGGCTGCTTCAGACCCCGGTGACCTCGATCGCCGCCAGGTTCTTCTTGCCCCGGCGAAGCACCAACCAGCGTCCGTGCAACAGCTCATCAGCCGTGGCCACCGTGTCCTCGGAGGCCACCTTCACGTTGTTCACGTAGGCGCCGCCCTCCTTCACGGTGCGGCGGGCGGCCGACTTGCTCGCCACAAGGCCAACCTCCGCGAACAGATCGGTCACCAGGCCGAGCTCGCTCACCTTGGCGTTCGGGAGTTCGGAGAGCGCAGCGGCCAGCGTCGCCTCGTCGAGGTCGGCGAGCTTGCCCTGCCCGAACAGCGCCTTCGACGCGGCGATCACCGCGGCGCACTGGTCGGCGCCGTGCACCAGCGTGGTCAGCTCCTCGGCGAGCGCACGCTGCGCGGTACGGGCTTGCGGCCGCTCCTCGGTCACCTTCTCCAACTCCTCAAGCTCCTCGCGGGACTTGAAGGAGAGAATGCGCATGTACCGGGAGATGTCCTGGTCGTCGGTGTTCAGCCAGAACTGGTAGAACGCGTACGGCGTGGTCATCTCCGGGTCAAGCCACAGCGTGCCGGTCTCCGTCTTGCCGAACTTGGTGCCGTCCGCCTTCGTCAACAGTGGCGTCGCGAGGGCGTGCACCTCGGCGTGCGGCTCCATGCGGTGGATCAGATCCAGGCCGGCCGTGAGGTTGCCCCACTGGTCGCTGCCGCCTGTCTGGAGGGTGCAGCCGTACCGCCGGTACAGCTCCAGGAAATCCATACCCTGGAGCAACTGGTAGCTGAACTCCGTGAAGCTAATGCCCTGGTCGGACGCCAGGCGCTGGGCGACCGAGTCCTTGGTGAGCATCTTGTTCACCCGGAAGTGCTTTCCGATGTCCCGCAGGAATCCGATCACGGTCAGGCCCGAGGTCCAGTCCAGGTTGTTGACCATGGTCGCTGCATTGTCGCCCTCAAAGGAGAGGAACGGCTCGATCTGCGCGCGCAGCCGGGTCACCCACTGGGCGATGGTCTCCGGGTCGTTCAGGGTGCGCTCGGCGGTCGGCCGAGGGTCGCCGATGTGGCCGGTCGCGCCGCCCACGAGCGCCAGCGGCCGGTGCCCGGCCTGCTGGAGCCGGCGAAGGGTGAGCACCTGGACCAGGTGGCCCACGTGCAGGCTGGCCGCGGTCGGGTCAAAGCCGCAATAGAACGTGACGGGACCATCCGCGAGAGCCTTGCGCAGTGCATCCTGGTCAGTGGCATGGGCGATCAGCCCACGCCACTGGAACTCGTCGACGATGGCCGTCACGGTCCTGTGTCTCCTAGAGTCGCGTGTGTCAGTGTGGCGGCCAGTGTAGTGCTCCAGGCTGCCATTCGTGTTTGTACTGGTCAGCGGCCGTCTACGTGCAGTGACCAGGTCGCCGCACACCCGGAGTGTCCTGGTTCACACCATCCCGAACCATACGTCGAGTAGTCGACTGATCACAGCCTCGCTGTGATCGCGATAATCACGCACGAGTGCTTTGCCGTCGGCGACGAGTCGGGTACGGAGCGCGGGGTCATGATCGATCGCGTCGATGATCTGTCCGAAATCCCGTGCGGCCCGGTTGATGTCGTTGGGAGACACCAGGGGATACAGCACATTGCCTTCGAGCTCGTAGCCAGCGATTGGTGGCGGGGCGACGAACATCGCGGCATTCCCCAGCTCAGGCAGGCTGCCTATTCGGTGAGCCACGACAGGTACTCCTGACTCCATTGCTTCAAGGGCAACTCGTGGGAGACCTTCCGGGCCGAGGGACGGTATGAGCAGGATCCTGGTGCGGTTGTAAATCGCGGTGGGGTCCGGGCTGAAGGAGTCCACTTGGACGTTCGCGGAGGGCGGCGCGTACGGCGGGACGTCGGGCCAGGTCTCCACGACAAGGTAGGCGTCGCTGGGGCGCTGACGAATGAGTGCGTCCCAGACACGTCGGCCCTTGATGGGGTGGTGGTTGATCAATGTCAGGGATCGACCCGCCGCGCCTATGGGCGTCGGGCTGACTCGTCGCTCAGGCAGGAGGTTAGGGAGCACCTGCGCCGGCACGCCGGTCTGGCTGTGGAAGGCGTCGGCGATCGTCTGGCTGACCGCGTGCACACTGGCCTGCCGCATCAGATCGTAGTAACCCCGGACCTCGTCGGCGGGGTGGTCATGGCTTGTGGGGTAAAGCTGGTCGGTCACGAGCACCGCTACATGCCGACCACTCGCGAGGCATTCGTCCAGCACGGCACGATGCGCTTCGTTGAGCCGGACCGCGCAGGAGTTGAGCAGGATCACGTCGGGGTCCAGCTCCTTCAGAAGATCTCGAAGCGCCTGCCGGTACGCGCTCGCTGGCCCCGGGGCACCGATGAAGGTTTCGTGGACAGTGCTGCCCTGGACGGTCCGGGTTCTGCGTTCGATTCCGGGATTCCTGTGTTGGGCGACGCAGGCGAGGCTGGCTGGGTGCCCTCGGCGCTTGACGCGTTGCAGTAGTTCGCGGACTTGAAGGAACAGGCCATTGGTGAAGCCCTCGCGGGTGAAGTCGTCGAGACTCACGAAGACGGTGCCGGGCATGGCGTTACTCCTTGTGGGCCGCGGCGGCGGCGAAGAAATCGACCAAGGTCCAGAGCCGGGTGGCGATCGGGCTGTCAGCCGAGGGCGGGCCGGTGACGCTGAGGGGACTGGGGGAGAGCATTTTGAGGCTGGCGACCGCTGAGTACAGGTCGAATATGCGCTGCCTAATGGGGCCGACGCACAGTGGTGCGGCAACTCGTTCGATGCAGTCCGCCTCCGGTCCACGGGCCAAAAGGCCGGCGCGAGCGACGCCGAGGGGGTATAGGGCGTCACCGAACCCGAGCTCGTCGAGGTCGACGATCGCCGTGACTCTCCCGCCATCCACCAGCACGTTCTGGTGGGTGGCGTCGATCAGGTAGGGCAACGGATCGATGCGTTCGAACTCGGGGCGTAGCTCGCGGATGGTTCTGCGGATTTCTCCGATGGCCGGCCTCTGCCGCTGCGAGGGCGTCAGCTGATCGATTGCGCCGGTGAAGTACTCCCAGAGAACGTCCGACCAGCGGGAGTGGCAGCGCAGGTCGCTGTAGCTGGCGATGCCGCCGTATCCGGGACCGGGTGGAAGGCCGCTCATGCGGTGCCGGATTGCGAGCAGGTCGTTGGCAACGGCGTGCTTCTCCGCGGCCGTAAGGTCGGTGTAGACGTTGCAGAGATCATCCCCTGGGGCTTGCTCAAGGAGCATGATCGGCCAGGGCAGTACGGTCCCGGTTAGGTCCATGGACAGCACGCGGGGGACGGGCACTCCCACCCGAGCGAGCTGGCGCCGCCAATACGCGAATCCCGCGAAGCACTCGGCGCGGTCGTGTCGAGTGATCCGCGCAATCACGGACTCACCGGACTTCAGCCCCACCGTGAACACGAAGTGGCTGCGGCCCATCGAGATTCGGCGGGCGGTCACGGCCTCTTGGCGCAGGCACCGACTGGCCGCTTTCAGGGCTTCCTGCTCTGTGGGGGGCTTCATGGCAGGAGCAATTCTGTTGCCGCGAGCGGGATAACGCTGAGGCTGGCGTAGCCACGGAAGAATGCCCAGGTCGTCTCGAAGTCGTCGGTGCTGACGATCAGGCCGGGAACGCCGAGGTAACCCGCGAGGTGGCCCAGGCCGCTGTCGCACCCCACGAAAAGACGGCATGACAGGAGGCGGGTGACCATCTCGGGAAGGTCTGCCCGCACGTAGGTCAGGTCGTCGCCGAGGTAGTCCTGGGTGTCAGGGCCGCCGAGGATCTGGACTTCGCCGTGTGCTGCAACCTGGTTCAGAAGCCGTCGGGCTGACTGTCGCGGCAGCGGGGTGCTGGAACGCGCATCGAGCTGGCAATACACCACGTCTTCTTGGCCACTGGGCGTTGGAGCTTCACGGAGGGGAAGCGGCGGCACTCGGTGGCGGACTCGTCCCCCGAAGGCGTCGGTCACGGCGTGGTTGAACCGGTCAAGCCACGGGAGGCTCCATGAAGACCGGGCGAAGATCGCGTCGCCACTGATCGCTTCGCTGGGCGAAGGGACGTAGCTCACTCGCCCGCATGCGAACACCTCGACAACTTCGGCGAGGATGGGCGAACCGGTTACGGCAACTGATGCTATGGCGTTGTCGCGGCAGTATTGCTCCAGGCCGGTGACAATGCCCAGGGCATCGCCGAGACGATTGTGCCGGGCGAACCGCATCACGGATCCGCCGGGGAGCGTCGTCGGCGGCGCCTTGTCTGCCTCGGACGGAAGTCTTGCCGCGTCCGCGAGTTGTTCGCTTAGGCAGCGCAGCCCACGTTGGCCGCAGCGCCAAGTCCGTGGAACCGCCGGGATATCCGCAGCGGGCTTCCCGTGGGCCTCGACAAAGCGCACCTCATCGAATCCGAATTCCTCGATGAGTTCACCGATCGCTGGTGGCCCGCTCACCTCGACTTGGGTTAGTCCGTGTCTCCGGGCGTAGGAGGCCAGGCCAGCCGTCAACTCGACGCAGTCACGGATAGGGAGGTCGGCGGCGGCGAAGTGCGTCGGCAGCTCTTCTCGTCCGTTGATCGATGGTCCGTTCACTGGGCCCCCTCGTACACATCTGTATCCGGATGAATGGCGTCGAACTGTCGCTTGCCCTTGAGGAGGCGCGCGACCAGCTCCCTGGCGTGAGAATCGGAGAAGTACGGGTTGAGGGAGTACACCCGCAGAGCCACGACCGGCTCGCCGGCCGGCGTGTAGAAGGCCGCGGAGGTCTTGCTCAGCGCGATCTGCTCGGCCTCCGGTACACGTTGCCGCGATAGCCACGCGAACAGGTCAGAGGTGTACTGGTTTATTCGGCGCACCGCGCTGGTGTCGCTGAAGTCCTCCTCGGAAGCGGCCGGGTCGTCCGGCGGGTAACAGCGCAAGAACACATCCGGGCCGTACGAATGTTTGTTGATGGCTGTCACGTTGCCAGCTGCCACGGCATCAACGTGGCGTCGGAGGGATTCGGCTGTCTCAAGCGCGTGACCGAGAAGTTTCCGCATTCCCTGCTTGCCCAGGGCCTGCAGGCCAACCCAGGTCGCGACCATGTTCGCCGCTGACCTAGAGGTTTCCAGTGTGAAGGTCCCGGGGTTGTACGCGTCCTTGTCATGGAACAGCGGAGTCATGACTCCGCCGTCGCGACGTAGCCGCGAGAAGTCTCGCCCGTCTCGCATGATGATCATGCTGGACGTGTACGGTGCGAAACCGGTCTTGTGGAAATCGGTTCCGAACGAGTCGGCGTGCCGCACTGTTCTCAGGCGCTCCACAAGACGTGACAGTTTGGCCACCACGGGCGGGCTGAATCCGAGGGGATTGCGATGCAGGTCGTAATCGATGAAGCAGAGATAGGCCCACCCGACAACGGTGTCTGCATGCACATGGGGCGTGTAGTTCAGTCCATATTCGGCGGCCAGCCGATCCCGCATCGCAGCGATCTCGACGAAGTCATCGACAGCCATATTGGAGGTCGTCCCGCCAGCGCCCATGATGCATGCAAGTCGGTGCCCGCGTGCCAGCACGTCGCGGCAGGCCGCTTCCATCGACTCCAGGTCTGTGGTCTGGTCGGGCAACGACGCAGCGGATATGTAGTTCTGGGTACCGATCCCAAGCCACGCGCAGGCGGACTTCTGCGAGTAGTGCGCCGGCCAGGAACCGACGACGGCCATCCCAGGCTCGATGCCCCGCTCGGCGTGGTCGGGCTGCGCTTTGGAGATGCCGACGTTGATCGCGTACAGGTTGGTCGCAGTGCCCCCGAACGTGAACAGGCCACCTGCCTGATCCGAGTCGTACCCCGCCAGCCGCGCCATCGCCTGGGCACAGGACAGCTCGGCGGTAAGGGTCTCGGCGGCGTCCTCTCCGGTGACGCCGTTCGGCATGAACAACGACACCGCGCACAGCGCCGCCAGGTTGACGAACGACGGCGGCGGAACGACGTTCTTGGCGAACATGTGGTGGTGCACCTTGACCGATCCAGCCAGCCACCAACGCAGTTGGCTGAGAACCGTCTCCGCGGCGACAGGGTTCTCCAGCAGGTGTCCGCCACCCACCGGTGAACGCCCGTCTTCCTGGTCCCAGCGCGGATACACGGGCCCTGCACCCTGATGGCTCAGCGCCTCATCGAGGGCACAGCGGATGAGTTCGACAAGCACGTCGGCGTTGTCGCCATCGGGGCGCAGAAACAGGCCATTGCGCCAGTCTGCGAAATCATCCCCATACCCGGAGCAATCAGTTGTCATGGTGGACCCCAGTGCGTTGGAGGAGCAACCCGACCGCGCTCATCGTCCGGGCTTCCCGTAGAGCTTCATGCGTTCAGGTCGGGGCGTGCGCCGTCGGCCGGAGGCAAGGTCCTCACAAGCGACTGCGATAGACCACACGAGATCGTCACGCTGACGACGCAGAATCGCGACACGTTCCGCCGCGCCGGCGTCATCCTCGACGAGTTGCTCGGTATGCATGATCCGCAGCGTCTCCACCGACAGGCGATCCAGCGCCGAGCCGATCGACTCAGTAAGGGGAGGCACGTCTTGGTCCGCACCCCACGCCGCATCAAAGATTCGATCGATCTGCTCGATGAGTTCGTGGCGACGGCTGTTGAGTTCGTCGATCTCCCGCTTGATGGCCGGAATCTGCCCGTCTCCAGCTCGCCGCACCCGATCTTCGGCGTCCCACTGCCGGCTGTTGTTCGCATGCAGCCGGTTCAGCGGCTCCAGCAACTCCGGCGAGCGAGGAAACGGCATCCCGGCGAGAGCATCCTCGCACCACCCGCGTTGCCCATTTTGTATGTCGAGGCAGGACTTAACCTGAATCATTACAGTTCGCGGGTCTGGATCCCGCTCGCCCGTATCTAGATCCAGCTGAGCAGGCATATTCGTCATCAGCGGTATCCCCCTTCGGTACCTCGTTGGATCAGCCCCTGCCGACGGTCATGGGAGACAGCCGTGAGCGCGAGCGGAGGGTGGATGCAAGAGTGGCTCATCGGCGCGAGTCGATCACATCACCGTTGTGATACGCCCATGCCCTGCGCGCCAATCGATCGCTGAAGGGCTGAGCAGCGACGCTGTGAACGTCACGGCATAGAGCAGGACTTGGCGAATCGGGTCCGCCACGTCATCGACGCGCCCGCCGGCCGGTCAGCCCACGCTGCGCGAGACCTCGTCATCATGGCGCCCAACTGCGCGTTCCGGGCAACTCACGGTCCCGTAAGGTCTGCTTCCATGCAGCGGTTGGCGATCTTCGATCTTGATAACACCCTTGTTGACCGCCAAGGTCCCCTGACGGACTGGGTCTCGGCATTCTCCTCGCAGTACGCCCTGAATGATCACGACCGAGCGGATCTGCTCCAGGTGGTGCACGCACGTGCCTACCCCTCGGCCTTCGAGACGATCCGTGCGCAGTACGGCCTTGCCCCTTCGGCCGAGGCGTTGTGGCGTGACTACTGCGTATACATGGCTCGCTCAGTCAGCTGCCCTGCTGATGTGCTTGAGGGCCTGTCCACGCTCCGACGTACCGGCTGGAAGATCGCCGTCGCCACGAACGGCGCCAATGAGATCCAGACCGAGAAAGCGGCCATGTCGGGGATCGTCGATCACGTTGATGCGGTGTGCGCCTCTGAGGCAGCCGGAGTGCGTAAGCCGGAGGTAGCGATGTTCGAGAAGGCGGCCGCCTCATGCGGAGCCGACCTCGCACTCGGTGGCTGGATGATCGGCGACGGCGTGGACACCGATATCCGCGGCGGCAGAGCGGCCGGACTACGCACCATCTGGATCAGCGGCGGCAGGTCCTGGCCCGGGGACGACGCGGAGCCGGACCACGCCACCACTGATGTATGCCAAGCGATCGATCTGCTGCTCACCACCGTGAGCTGAGAGGACCTCGTCGTGAACTCTGAAGCGATCACGGTTGGGCTGCTGCATCCCGGCAGCATGGGCGCCGCTTTCGGCGCCCAGTTGCGACGGCGCAACGTGCGGGTGCTGTGGTGCTTGGAAGGCCGCAGCAGCCGGTCCCGGGCGCGGGCCGAGGATGCCGGCCTCGAAGGCGTACAGAACCTTGCGCAGCTCGTGGCACGTGCCGATGTGCTGCTGTCTCTGTGCCCGCCTGCCGCCGCGGTGGATGTCGCGCAGCAGGTGGCGGCCTGTGGCTTCGACGGCGGGTTGTACATCGAGGCCAACGCGATCACGCCGCATCGCGTCAGGGAGGTCTCAGGGCTTCTTCCTGGCGCCGTGGTCATCGATGGCGCGGTGGTCGGCTCCCCGCCGGTGGGTGGCAAGCAGCCCACGTTGTATCTGTCCGGAGCCCCTGACGGCTGCTCTCAGGTCGCGTCCCTGTTCGCCGCGAGTGACGTGAAACCCCATGTGCTGGGCGCCGAGGTGGGTACGGCCTCTGCGCTGAAGCTGTCGTACTCGAGTTACCAGAAGGTCTCCCGCATCCTGGCGGCGCTCGCCTACGGCGTCGCTGATGCGAACGGCGTTGCCGACGAGCTCGTCAAGATCGCTGGGAAACGGGGTGGCAGCTACCTGACCGAGACCGGCTACATCCCCAAGACTGCCTCCCGTGCCTGGCGCTGGGGCCCTGAACTGGACGATGCAGCAGCTCTGCTGCGGGAGGCCGGGCTGCCGGACGAGCTGATGCGCGCATCCAGCGGAGTTCTTCACCAGTGGGCGAGCGCCCGAGACCGTGAACTCACCGTCGCCGAGGCGCTCGCGCTCCTGCATGTCGACCACGGTCGTGAGGGGCATGACGAACCGTAGCCGGTCCGTGCGGTTCACCCGCGGTCAGATGCCGCGGCGAATCAGCAGGTCGATCTCGTGCGCCGCCTCTGCAGGCGAGATGGCGTCGGTGTCGAGCCGTAGGTCCCAAGCGAAATCCGTGCTGGTCTCGATGTCCTGGGCCGTCGCGTCCCAGGCGGAGAGGCGGGCCTCGGTATCGCTGTCACCGCGTCCCTTGGAGCGGTTCGCGGTACTCTCCCGCGAACACCACAGGAGCACGCTGGTCCACGAGGTGGGGAATTTCTCCACCACCGCTTCAATACCTGCGATCTGTCCGAGATGCAGGATGGGAATGCACCCGTCCTGCATGGCCTGGGCAAGGCCGGGACGGTCTACGAGGTAGATGTTGCCGTACCTGTCGTTGCGGTAGATCACGTCTCCGCGTGCCTCAAGCTCTCCGAGCTCATCGGCGGTCCCCATCCGGTAGCCACGAGTACGGCCACTACCAATCTTGAGACGCATGAACGCGCGATAGGCGTCGTTGAAGTCACACAGTGCCGTGGTGATGGTGTCCTTCCCGGATGCGGGTGGACCGTACAGCAGAATGCCCTGGCTCATGCGAACACCGTCCCGAAGACCTGCCGAACCTGATCGGTGAGGGATATCGCGGTACCGAGACGGTTGTCGACCACCAAGTGCGGTACGACCGGCCGTAGTTCCGGATCAATCGTCGCCGCGTACTCATCCCAGTTCTGCAACTTCCAGCTGTCGCGGGCTGCCGAGCGGAAGCTGATGTACTCGTGCATGGTCTCAAGGTCACATTGGATCCAGATAACCGCCACCGTCACTCCCCGCGCCTCGCACCGGTTGATCAACCGGCGCATCCACCGCTCGTCGCTCACCTCAGCAACGAACGGTGCGGTGAGCACAGTGCTGATCGAACAGTCCACATTGGCGTAGGCGGTCTCCAGCAAGCACTGGTACTCCAAGGGCCGCACCTTCTCCCGATATACCGGGGAATGGCGGTCGTTTGGATCGCTTCCCATCTCAACGAGCAGCCGCTCAACAAGCGGACGGGTGATGGGATCCTTATCGAGGACCGGCCACCCGGTGAGCCGCGAGATGAACCGTGAGAACTCCGACTTCCCACTGCCGGCGAGGCCGCCCACCATCAATAGCGTGGGCTGATTCGGGTCGCCGCCCGTGTGACGGCGTCTCCACGCATCAATGATGCGCTGCTGAACCTCCTGACCGTTGCTGTCGGCATTACCCGGAGCGATCTGCAGCACCGCGCGCTCAACGGCCAGCACATGGTCGCCGAGCGGCTCTACCTTCGAGGGCGTGAGCCGGAGCTGAGTCTGCTCACCCGGCAACGCCTTCCGGAACCCCAACTCAGGCTCGGTAGCCCGGTACAGAAGGCAGTAGGCCCGGCGGTAATGCGGGCCGGGGTACACCTCACCCTGCTCGTGCTGCCACAAGGTCTGGAAGTTCGCCGCCGGCACGGTGAGTCCGGCAGCGCGCGCCACCTCACGTAGCCGCTCACCGGCGCCCTCAAGCGTCAGGCCATGTGCTTCGCGCATGGAGCGAAGCTGGCCCGGTTGCCACCCCGCACGGCTCTTCGCCATGACTGCTACCGCCTGCCCGTTACTCACCATGATCGGGACACTAAGTCTGCCCCGCGCGAACGCATGTGTAAGCGGATGTTGAAAAGTCACGTCGCCCGATGATGAGCGGCTTGGCCAAGCACCAGTGATACTCCGCGGCACCAAACGCAGATGTGATGGGCCCCACCCCGGCGGAGTACTTGCCGGAGCCAAGGTTGATCACTCGGCGAGGGAGACGATCACAGTGTCAAGACGGCGAACCACCGAGGTAGCTGCTGCGTGGGGCGGTCGCCGGTGTACCGCCTGCCGGTGCCGCTTGAGCCGGTATAACAGCGAAACCGTCTGTTCCGTCTGTAACCGCAGTGGGACGGCGGCACAGACAACATGCCCCTTCATCCCGACCCAGGTCTGGGCGTACGAGGACGTCAAAGACGCCTTAGTTCAGCGGGACTTCGGCAGGCTATGCCAGCTCGTGCGAGAACGCGGCCATCTCCGTCAGGAGGACATGGCGTTCCTGACGGGGCTGAGCCAGGCTTTCCTGTCGATGCTGGAGTCTGGGCAGCGGCGGCTCACGAACATCGATCGCATCATCGTGCTTCTGGACGGCTTGAATGCACCCGCTGATCTCACAGGCCCGATGCTCCGTCCTGTCCCCCTCGCGCCGACCCCACCGTTCCAAGCGGTGTCCTGACCCGGCCGCGGGCACGAGGTCGCAGCATGGCACCCACAAACCTCCGCAGGCATGCCCACCCCATGGAAGGGTTCGCCTCCGCGAGCCCCGCATTCCGCGCTCCGGCATCCAGGCCAGGGGGCAACGTCCCCGACGGCTACGTGGAAGGGGCACCGCACCCGACCGCCTCCTCAGGCTGTACGCCGAGTAGCCGGTGCAGCTCCGCAGTAACCACGCGGTACGCGTTCCCGAGCTTGAGGACGGTGACCGGATACTCGTCCCTCTTCGCCAAGGCGTATCCGGTGCTCCGGCCGATCGTCAGCGCCTTGTTGGCTGTGTCGAGGTCGACGGCAGCCGGCAGCGCGAGCAGCTCTTCGTAGGTCATCCCTCGTACAGCTTTGCGTGTAGTCATGATGTATTCCGATCACTAAAGTTGCCCTGGCGGCGAACTGTGTACCACGAATGTTGCTGCAACACATTTCCCTGGCGTAAGTTGTCACCATGACAAACAGGGAGTGGTCACCGACCTTCACCGCCCGCGTCGCCGAGCAGATGCGCCGTGCGCGCAAGGCCGCCGGCCTCACCGTCACGGAAGCGGCCGAGGCATGCGCGGCCCTGGGCCTGGCGGTCCCGAAGACGACGATCACGAACTTGGAGACCGGGCGCCGAAGCTCGATCGACCTCGCGGAGTTCCTCGTCCTGGCCGAGGTCTACAAGGTCCCGCCGGTCAGCCTGCTGTTCCCCCTCGGCCTGGAAGCCTCCGTCGAAGTGCTTCCAGACCGGGAGGTCTCGACCTGGGATGCTGTGGCCTGGTTCACCGGCGAGACACGGCTGGAGAGGCCCGCGCCGGAGGACTCCGCCCGCGGCGTGCTGGACACCTTCCGCGCCCACTGCGACGCCGTGGCAACCGCCCTGGCTTCGACCCGCTTGGCCAAGGAGCGCCGCCGGAAAGCCAGCACCACCCTCGGCTCCGGCCGCCGTGAGGCTCTGCTCGAAGCCGCGGGCGCGTACGAACAGCTCGCCTTCGACGACTGCAGAGAGCTCCGGGAGTTCCGCCTCACGATGCAGCAGCGCGGCCTCACCCCACCGTCCCTCCCCACCGAACTCTCCTTCGTCGACGAGCACGATCCCGAGGACTAGCCTTGGCCAGCACCACCTACGGCGGCACGGTCACCCGCCGCTGTTCCTGCCGCAACCCCACGACGGGCAAGAACTACGGCAAGGCGTGCCCCAAACTTGCCAATCGCCGCCATGGCAACTGGTCCATACGCCACGAACTGGTCAATCGATCCGACGGCACTCGGCGGGAATTCCGCCGCAGCGGTTTCGAGTCCTCGACCGACGCCACCAAGGAACTGGGCAAGGTCCGCGCGCTGCTCGCCATACCCGATGAGGACGACCAAGCGGGGCATCTGGCGATCAGCGACATGCTGGAGGACTGCGCCAAGAAGAAGGAGCCGCTGCCGGACTACGACGAAACGCGTCGGCGGCTGTCGGCAGGTCAGGCACTGAACTCGAAGATGTCGGTGGCTGAGTGGCTCGACCTCTGGCTCGCCGGCAAGAAGCGCCTCCGCGTGGGCGGCCACAAGCGGTACGAGTGCGACGTCCGCGTCCACCTCAAGCCCCACCTGGGCGAGATACGCCTGGACAAGCTCAACGTCCCCCACCTGGACCGCATGTTCGACGCCATCAACGAGGCGAACATCGAGATCCAGGAGCAGAACTCCCAGCGGCGAGCGGCCGTCGACGAACTCAAGGCCATACCTTGGAAAGGCACGGAGAACCGGGCCCGCCGGAAGTGGCTGAAGGTCGCCATCGACCAGATGCCGCCCTTCCGACGTGTCACCACCGTCAACACACAGCACCACATCAAGGCCACCCTGCGGGCGGCCCTCAACACGGCTATCGCCCAGCGGGTCATCCCGAACTACAACCCGGCCGAGCACGTCGAGCTGCAGCCCGGTACCAAGCCCAAGGCCCTCGTCTGGACCGACGAGCGCGTCGCGCACTGGCTGGCCACCGGCGAGAAGCCCAGCCCGGTCATGGTCTGGACGCCGGAGCAGACCGGCAAGTTCCTGGACCACATCGTCGGCGACCGTCTGGAGGCCATGTGGCGGATGATCGCCTTCCGTGGCCTGCGCCGTGGCGAGGGCTGTGCTCCGCGCTGGATCGACTACTCGAAGAAATCGCGGTCGCTGGAGATCGCCACCCAGCTCGTCCAGGACGGCTGGGAGATCCTTGAGGGTCTCCCGAAGACCAACAGCGGCATCCGGTCCATCGCGCTCGACGAAGAGACAGTCGACCTCATCGAGCTGCGCAAGGTCGCCCAGGAGGAGGAGAAGCGAAAGTGGGATGACGCCTGGCAGGACACAGGCCGCATCTTCACCGAGGAGGACGGCTCCCTTCTCCACCCAGGCAAGATCTCCGACCTCTTCGAACGCCTCGTCGCCGAGGCCGACCTGCCGCCGATCCGCCTCCACGACCTGCGCCACGGCGCCGCGACCCTCATGCTGGCGGCCGACGTCGACATCAAGGTCGTCTCGGAGACGTTGGGCCACAGCGACACCCGCATCACCCGCGACATTTACCAGTCCGTCCTCGACGACCTGGCCCGCGCGGCGGCGGAAGCGGTGGTCAAGCTCGTGCCCCGTGCTCCCCGAGCGATCCGTACGGCGATCGAGCGGCGCGCTTCGCGGCCTGGACCCTCCATCGGCACGGTAGAGGGGTGCACCTGTTCGTGTACCTGCGGGGCCGCTGGGCGAGAAGGACGCATGATCGTGGCTGGAGAGGCCGGCTGATGCTTGTTCATACACCCGCCGCGTCATGACCTTGGAGCCGGTCAGGGCCCGTTCATGCCAACAGCCGCTTACCATGGGGCAGATGCGAGGTACAGCTGGTTTGGGGGGAGCATGGATCCGCAGTTGACGGCGATGGCGCAGACCGCGAGCGCCACCGTCGTGGCCCTGATGGCGACCGATGTCTGGCAGCACACCCGTGACGGCGTCGTCGCGTTGTGGCGCCGCGTGCGCCCTGGCCAGGCCGAAGAGGTCGGCACTGAGCTGGAGGTGACCCGGGCGGAGATTCTGGCCGCTCGGCAGGATGGCGACACTCTCGGCGAGCAGGCTCTGGCGGGTGAGTGGCAAGGAAGGCTGCGCCGCCTGCTGATCGCCGATCCGGACACCGCGCACGAGCTGCTCCGTATCCTGGAGGAGTCTCGCGCTCTGCTTCCCCCAGGGCAGGAGATCCAGGCCCCGGTGGTCCACATGCGTGCCGAGGTCTCTGGCAGCGGCCGGGTCTACCAGGCCGGTCGTGACCAGCACATCACCGAACGGTGACCGAGGGCGTGGAACCGAACTCGCCCGAGGCGCCGGTGCCGCGCACCGCCGTGAGCGATCACGGCCGGCTGTTCCGCGCCGAGCGTGACCAGCACATCACCGAGTACCACACCCACATCGCCGCGACCCTCGGCGCCCTGGGGGATCAGCAATGGGCGGGGCCGGACTCGGTACGCGTACCTCTGGCCGCCCGGATGCACTCACCGATCCGGGACCGTCGAGACCTCCGACGCGCGCTCCTGGCCGCAATCCTGGGCAGCGAGCCGGAGCCGCAAGGCATCCACCTCGTGCACGGCATGCCCGGCTGCGGGAAGACCGCGGTGGCACTGACCGTGTTCGACGAGGCGGTGGGCGGCCACGACATCACCGGGCTGTGGGTCAACGCCTCCAGCACCACCTCGTTCCGCGCGGGAATGCTCGCCGTAGCCTCCGACCGGGGCGCCTCCCAGGACGAGGTCGACGCCGCCCGGGCCGGCAGGCGCCCTGCGGCGGACCTGGTCTGGCACTACCTCGACCGCTCAGCCGAACGCTGGCTCCTCGTTCTCGACAACGCCGACGAACCCGCCATCTTCCAGGAGCCCGGCTGGCTGCGCTCCAGCCCACGCGGGACCGTACTCGTTACCACCCGGCACGGCACCGCTCCGCTATGGCACGGGGCCGCATCGCACCCCCTCGGCGTACTGGACGTGTCAGACGCCGTGGAGGTGCTGCTGGACTTCCAGGTCGGCGACACAGACTTGGCCGCGCTGGGGCAACTGGCCCACAGCCTGGGATGCCACCCGCTCGCGCTCATGCTGGCCGGCACCTACCTGGGCCAGCAGGTCCTGGAACCGGTGACCGTCCACGACTACCTCCAGCGCCTGCGGCACGATCCGGGCACCGTCCTGGACCTAGGCGCCGAGCCCGGCGAACGCGATCTACGCCGCTTGATCAGCAGCACCTGGCAGCTGTCGCTGGACGCCCTTCACCGGCAGGGTCTCCCCGAAACGACCACGGTGCTGCGGCTGCTGTCGTGCTACGCGCCCGATCCCCTGCCGGTCGGCCTGCTTGCCCCGCCCCGCCTGGACGCCACCGCCCTCGCGCAAGCTGATCCGGCTCTGACCGGCGGCCGGGCCAACGCCGCCGTCATGGGGCTGAAGTCCCAGTCGCTCATCTCGCTCCAGGATGTCCCCGGAGATTCGGGCCGACCCACCGTGCGTACCGTGCAGGCCCATGCCCTGCTCCTCGACACGGTCGCCGCCCGGATCCCGCTCGACCAACGCGACCTCGTGCTCACCGCCGCAGCCGAACTCCTCTCGCAGCTCCTGGCCACGAGCGACGGCCAGTACATCGACAGCCAGAGCCTGCGCCTGTTCGCTCCGCACGCGACGGCACTGCTGCGGCGCTCCGCCGCCACGGGCAGCCGGGCATTGGCGCCCGCGCTGACCGTCGTCCGCGGGCTGCGCCTCCAGAGCTACGCCCGCGGCGACTACGCCACCGCCCATTCTCTGGGCGAAGCGGCTACCGCCGCCACACGGGACGACGCGACGCCCGACGCGCTGGCCGACCGCTACGAACTGGCCCGCGCTCTCACCGGAGTTGGCCGGTTCACCGAAGCCGCCGATCTCCACCAGGAAACCCTGGACGCCCGGCAAGCCCTCCTCGGCGCTGACCATCCCGACACCCTGGCCAGCGCCCATGCCCTCGGCCTCGCGCTGTACGGACTCGGCAGATTCGCCGAGGACGAGCAGCACATGCGGCGTGCGGCAGACGGACGCCGCCGCGTCCTGGGGCCTGAGCACCCCGACACCCTGGAGAGCCGGGCCTGCCTCTCGGAGTCCATCGGCGAACAGGGGCGCTGGGCGGAGGCCGAAGACCTCGCCCGGCCCAATCTCGCAATCAGCGAATGCGCCCTGGGCGCCGAGCATCCACACACCCTGCAGAGCAGGATCGCCCTGGCCTGGCTGCTCTCCAGAAACGACCAGCTGGACGAGGCCGAAACCCTCGCTCGGGCCACAGTCAGCGGCAGTGAACGCGTCCTGGGTCCAGAACACCCACGAACCCTGAACGCCCAGGATCTCCTGGCCGGCATCCTGCTCCGCCAGGACAACTGGCACGAGGCGGAGCACGTCGCCAGGAGGGTGGCGGAAGTCCGCGAACGCATCTTCGGGCTGGAGCACCCCCACACCCTGGCCATCCAGACCCGGCTCGCCCGCATCCTCATCGGCGCCGGGCACCGCCAGCAGGCGAGGGATCTGGCAGCCCACACCCTCACGGTCAGCACACGCGTAATGGGCCCCGAGCATCCCGGCACTCTCAACTGCCGCGAGGTATATAAATTAGCCGCCACCGAAGAGCACACATGAACGATTCCGCCCCCGGTGAGGACACGCAGCCTTGAACGAACCGATCATCCGCGTCTGGCGCAAGAGCAGCTATAGCGGCAACGAGAACGCCTGCCTGGAAATACTCACCCCCCCCACCGGGCCAGGCCCCTGTCCGGGACTCCAAAGACCCTGACGACTCAATGATCGTTTTCAGAGCGGAAGCATGGCTGGACTTCATAGCGGCAGTCCGGCGTGGCGAGTTTCCGATCTAGACACCCGCCCGCTCGGCCCTGGTCTCCAGGTGCGAACCGATCGCGGTGCGGACGGGCGGACGGGCCATTCGCCTCTCGGCAGAGCACCGAGGAAGGCCGGCGATCTTCGCTGCTTGGGCCATTCCGAGAACTTCATCGATGGCGTTCAGTCCCAGGCGAGCTGGCCGGTGGCCGTATTCCGTCGCGGTACCGCCACGGTCGGCTGAGTGTCGGGGGATGGTGTGGGGCCCGGGCGCGTACGCGGCCCGGGGGAACACGTGAGCGGAATAGACTCGATCGGTGGGGTGTGGTTCTTGGAGGGCTTATGAACCGGTTTCCTGATCATCACTCCGCCGACCGGGATGGGTGGGTCGTGCGAGGGCGCCGCCTGGCGCAATCAAAGTCCGCGCTCCAGTTCCAGCTGGGCGATCTCGTGATCGATGTGCTGGCTGGCCGCTCCCGTGGGCATGGCGAAGTGACTGAGGCCATCGAACTCCTCGCCCGCCGGATCGGCATCAGTGCGAACACGCTCCGGGACTACTACCAGGTCGCGATGCAGTGGCCAGAGACCAAACGGCGTTCGGACGTGTGCTGGACGGTTCATTCGATCTTGTCTCACCATCCTGACCGGTTCGAGATGATCAAGGCGCCTCCCGTCGACCCTCGCACTGGCGAGCGGCGCTGGACCTGTGATGCCGCCAATCGGGCGCTCGGACGGCAGACACGCCACACGGAATCCTCGAAGACCCTCCGTGGTCCTGCCGCGCATTTCCGACCACGTCGGCAGGCTGAGCGCGAGGAGGGCGTCGCTCCGGAGCGCGATGCCTACATCGGCCTCGTGCGTGAGGCGGATCTTCCGTTCGTTGTCCAGGCGGTCCTGTACGAGCTGGTCTTGCTCGCAGCATTCGATGAGCCAGAGGAGGGCATAACGGTTGCGTGCGTTGATGAGGATGTTGCCGAGGCCGTGGGACTTGGTATTGAGGCTTTGCACTGTTGTCTCAGCATTGCCGAGGAAGCCGGCTACTTGAGGAATCTTGGATGGGATTTGGACATTGATGCCTGTTGGTTCGAGCTCCGCAATCCGCACCAGGACTTGGTCGGCATGTGGGAATGGTTCCTTGCTGAGCACCCGGAGCCGGTCCGGAGCTGGAGCCGCTTGGAGGCAAAGCTGGACGCCCTCTTCACTGACGGAACGCACGGCGCCTAGCGACACCGACGGACGAGGCCGACGCGGGGGCCACTCGCGAGAGCTGCCGCAGAACCGTAGTGCGAGAATCGCCCCTTTTCTTCTAGCGATCAAGGCCAGGCTGCACGCCATGTGGCCGAGGCTAGGATGGTCCGCTCCCAGAGCGAGAGGCGACCGATGCAGCCGGAACACTGTCCCTTCCATCGCCGTGACGACATGTGCGTGCCCACGGCGCGGCTGCTGGCGCAGGCCGGTCTCATCGATCCGGCCTCGCGGACGCCCGTCGCACCGGGAACACCCGTCGAGGCTGCTTCCGTCCCGCCGCGCCAGGTCACGCTCACGCTCGTCGCCCAGCACCTCAATCACTGGGGCCGGGTCGTCATCGATCCCACTCTCCCGTTTACGGAAGTGACCGCGTTGGAGGAACGCTCCCTGCGCTACAGCCTGCAGGCTCTGTGGGAAGCGGTCAGTGAGGGCACCCGCAGTCGTATCGCCTCCCTGGATATGGCTGCCCCTGAGTGGTGGAAGGTCGGCAACGCTCTCCAGGAAGCTCAGCACGCTGCCCGCCGCACCACCACGGGCAGCGACCCCAGTGAGGGGGACCTGTGGTGGTACATATCGCTGTTGCACCTGGACCGCGCCCGAAGCCTGTGGAAGGAGCACATCGGCCACACCCTGCCGCAGTGACGCGGACAGGAACGAGCAGGTCAGCTCGCCTCCTCGGCCGACGGCGCTCTGATCAGCGGTTTCTGCGGTGCCGTGCTTGCGCCGAGCGCTTGGGGCCGACCTTGCTTCGGGGTTCAGGTGCGAACTGGTCACGTGCCTGTTCAAGGTCCTCCAGGGTGCTTCGGCTGAACTGGTCGGCGGACCTGAGAGCGGTGACGAGGGCCTGCTGGTCGGCCGGGCCGCTGCCGTGCCAGGCGAGACGGCGGGCGTTGATCATGTTGGCCGCTGTCATGACGGCGGTTTCCGCTGCCGGGGTGCACGGGTCGTCGGCGCCTTCGTAGAGGCCGATGTCGAACGCGGTTCTGATCAGCCGCAGGGCAAGCAGTCGCAGGCGCATCTCCTCAGAGCGGATAAGGGTGTTGTAGCCCTCGATCAGCGACGTCATGCCTTCGGGGGGCTCTTCCCCGGGGTCGGCAATCACGGTCGCATCGAGTTCGGCTTTGGCCAGCAGGATGCCCAGCAGCAGTGGGGCATCCTCCGGGCGTGGCCCGTGGGGCCGGTGGGTGCGGTCCAGCGTGGGGGCAGTACCTAGTGCGGCCAGCGCGCGGTGCAAGGCCGCGGCGCTGGCCGGCCGGGAAGCTGACGATCGCGTCATGATCTCGGCGCCCGCCTGTACGAAGGTCTTTCGTTGTCATGTGGCGCGAGCGGCGCCGCTTGCCCTTGGGCGTCTTGACCGGCTGGGCATGGCCAGGCTGAGGTTTCGCATCCGCTCGGAGACGCGCACCATGTGGCGCATGAGGAATCCAGCCACTATCACCCTGACGCAGCGCGGATCGCGGTCTTGATTTGCGGCAGGCGATCCTCACGGTGACGCTCAACTCAAGCGGGTCGGGCCCACCCTACCTGTGAGCCCGGCTCGCGCCCCTTTCAGATTCAACGCCGTCCAGGGGTTCCAGGTGTCTTGCGGCCCCTACCCGCTGCCGTAGACGCCTTGGGCTTCTGCTGGGCGGCTTCTGCTGCGGCCTGCGGCGAGAAGCCCGCGTCCTTCAGGAACTTCAGCGCGGCGAAGATGTCGTTGCACGTCTTGAGCAGCACTATCACCGTCAGGTCGCTCTGTGCCTCCTTCGGCAGGTTCGCCAAAGAGCACTTGTAGATACGCGCGGCCTGCTTTTCCAACGAATGCAGTCTCGACGACGCGTACAGCTTGCACATGTCAACGTTGTTCGTCGCCGTGTAGCGACCGTGCACCAGGACGAACCCCTTCTTTTTGTTCGCGCACTGGTGGTCGCGGATCCACGCCTTCCCCCGCTCGAACTGGGCCGGCGTGTTACGACCGATCGCATCCTCTCGGGGGAGGCCGTCATCACCGGCCTTGACCACCCGGTTCCATATGTCCTCTCCGCTGTCGTGCGCCGCCTGGCGGCGCTGCGTGGGCATGGTTACTCACCTTCTTGATCCCCACCGTTGGTCATCATGTAGCGACCGTCTACCAGGACGAATTTCCCCGTGTTCGCGGGCTGGCAGTCGCGGATCCAGTCCTTTGCCCTCTCGAACTGGGCCGACGTGTAGCGACCCATCGCCTCCACGCGGGGAAGTCCTTCGTCACCGGCTCTGGCCACCCGGTTCCAAATGTCCTCTGCGCTGTCATGCGCCGTCTGGCGGCTCCGCGCCGCCACGGTTACTCACCTTCTTCGTCCTGAAGCAGCTTGGCCAACGCCTTGTCCATGTCGGTACGGCCCGTCTTGATGGCGCTCTCGCACCAGTCGAGGAGCATCCGGGCCTTGTGGACGTTGTCGAGGACCGCTGCCTTCGTCTCCTCGCTGTAGTCCTGGGAGTGGACCTGGGGGATGATCCGCTGCAGGGAGACGAAGAACGATGCGAAACTTCCGAACAGCCGCAGAATCTCCAGAGGAGCTTCCTGGTAGCTGATCCCTGGTGCCGCTTCCTCCAAAGCCTCCTCGACCTCTTCGGCGTCTTCGGCCGGCGCAAGCTCGGCCTCGGCCTCAACCTCGCGGTCGACTTCCCGCCAGTGTTCGTACTGGGCTTCCCGGAGCAGGTTCCGCGCGCGCCGGTCGGCTACAACCCGACTACGGACCTCAGGCCGCGTGATCACCTCCTTCACGATTTCGGCCGCGTCCTCGTCGCTGTGCAGGAGCCGCCGGGTCCTGGCGAGCCGCTCTTCCTTGTTACTCGGTGTGTCGAAGGACCGGTTCGCGGTCTTCTGTGCCTCGTTCACAGTCCAGCGGTTCTCTTTCGAGATCGGGTCGTACGGGTCCTTCCGGATCAGGATGTAGCGGCTTCGTACGTAGGCGAGATTCCGGTGGACGCTCCAGCAGACATCCGGCCGCCGTTTCTCCTCCGGCCACTGCGTCGCAATCTGGTGGTACTCACGCAGAGTGCTCGCGTTGATGCCGATCTGGTGGGCGAGAAGTTCGATGACCTCTCCCACCTCGCCATGCCCACGTGGGTGGCCTACCAGCGCGTCGATCACTAGATCGCCCAAGGCGAACTGAATGCTGGACTTCTGCTTGATCAGCTTCCGGCCCTTGCGAACGATCGGTTCCCATTCGGCCTTCGTATAGCCGGTGGGAAGTGTCATGGTTGCCACGAGGAGCCTCCTCACCCGTGTTGTGAACACCTTGAGCCGGCATCCGCCGACTGCCCCGCCCACCGAGCTGTAGGGAGTTACAAGGCGCCAAGACAGCCGTGAACGCCGTCTAGGAACCAATCTACCGCCGGCCCGGTATCCGGGACCTCTGAGCTGGTGCAGATCGCCGTCGCTACAGCTGGAACGCCGCGAGGCCGTTGCGTCGAAGGGCCAGCGGTGAGGCATCCCGCAAACGACTGGGACTATCGGGATGAGCGAATTTGGGCAGGGGTCAACCCGCTGCCGATCCGCCGGGTCCCCCTGACCGCTTCGAACCGCGGCGCCGTTCCTCCAGCCAAGCCAACCCCGCCAGGATCTGTGAAGGCTTCAGCCCCGTCTCCCGGTCCAGCTCCCGCGGACTGAGCCCCTGCGGATGCTCCATGATGGCGCGAACGATCTTGCCCGCCCACAGCTCCTCGTGAACGAAGGGCCTCTGCCGGAATTTCTCCTCGATCTTCTGCAGGCATTCGGCTGAGCAGACCATGACCATCACGGTGCCGTCCCTCTTGGGATTGTCCTGATAGATCGCTGATGAGTCCGGCAGCACGGTCAGCAGCGGGTCATCGCCCTCGTACAGCCCCAGCTGGAGCAACCCGCCGCACTGATCGCAGGTGTCCAGAAACGGCTCGCCGTCGTCGTTCTCGTCGACGAACTCGTCCTCGTCCGGCTCTTCCGGCTCCATGCCGCAGCCCTCGCGCTCACGTTGATCCCTGCGTGGATCGGGACCGGGCGCTCACACGACTCCAGCCCTTTCTTCCACCATGCCACCTGTCGGGTAGGGCACCGTCTGGGCGATCAGGTCCGGCTGGGAGCCGACGGCCCCGGCGGCCGGCCCGGAAGCGGCCCGGATTGCGGCTGGCACCGAGCCATGAGATCACGCACTGCCGTGTGCCAGGCCATGGCGCCCGCGCCATCGCCCGAATGGGCGGCAGCCGTCGGGCGAACATCAGCCGTCCGGACGAGGGACGGGTCTCGTACAAGCACTGCCGGGAGTTCTCGTACGGCTGGCTCACGGTGGCGCTGGACGGGGATGGACCGCAGCAGGTCCCTGGCCCGTTCGTGGGTGAGTCCGGTGGAGTAGGCCGGTGGCAGGGCGCGTAGTACGCCTGCAGCGGTGCGGCAGGCTTGTTCGGTGTCGCCGTCGCGGTGAAGACATGCCGCCGCGTCGATCCGGAGCAGGGTGGAGGACATGCTTGTGGGGGCTCCGGACAGGGACAGTGCCCAGTTCTGGCTCTCCCGGGCCCGGCCGGTCTCGCCGAGCGCAGTCAGGGCGTGGGAGAGGTGCACGTGGTGCTTGCGTTCGCCGTGCCCGAACCAGGTGTCGGCGCGCTCAGCGGCGTTGAGGCGGTCCATGGCCTGGTCGGCTGCTGCGAGGGCAGCATGCGCGCGGTCGTTTTCCCCGGTGAGGGCGTAGGCGCACGGGCGGCGGCGAGGGTGGCCGATGCGGAGGTCCTGCCTCCGGCGACGTGGCGGGCGCTGTCGGCGAGGTCGGTAGCGGCTCTGGGGCCCCGTAGTTGGGTAGAACTATCGCCCCTCGGGCCAGGACCCAGACGTGCAGGGTCCGGTCGCTCGATTCTTCGGTGACTGCCTCGGCGGTACGTAACCAGGCTCGCGCCTGGCATCGGTCGCCCAGGTCGTAGAGGAGAACGGCGGTTGTCCCGGCCATCTGCCCGGCGATCCGGGACAGTTGGGTCCGGGCGGTAGCGGTCTGAGGGAGGGCAAACACGTTGTTGAGCGGGCGACGCCGAGTGTGCTGGCGGCCTGGGGCGGCGGACGCGAGAAGACCGAAGAGACACCGACCGAGTACATCCAGCACCATGGACCTGCTGCTGGAACTCTCTCGCGTCCCGGCCGAGCAGGTGGCCGCCGGGCGCCTCCACGCCGGCCAGCGCGCCCCATTCGCTGCCAGGCAGCGGCTCCGGTCAGCGCTTCAGGTACCTCGTGCCGCCTGGCAGCGTCCTGACAGGTGAGCACTTCCTCTTCGCGGTTTCAGCGTCCAAGCCGTACCCCGGGGCAAGCCAGCCTTGACTGACACCAGCGTCTGTCGCGCGACCCGCTGCGTGATTTGGTCGGTCCTTGACGCATGATGTTGCCGTGACGATCCCGTTCCGCACAGTTGTTCCTGTGCCTGCTGAGTCGAATGCTGGCTATCCCCCCCCCCGCTAGTTTTGTCGCTACGGAGAGTGGAGAAGCGCTGGCAGGCTGATGTTGCTGTGAGGACACCGGTCTCTCCGAAGCCCCGAGCGTTTATCAGGCCAGGATGCTCACGACTTGCCAAGCGGGTTCACCAGTGCAGTGGTGTTCGGGCCGCTGGCGCCCCGCGCCAGGGCAGGACGCCTGAAGACCGCACGAGGGAGACCGGCTGATGGGCGTGGAGGAGCTGCCACGCGAAGCCCCAGATGACCGATGGGACGTCTTCGTCAGCTACAGCCGGTCCGACGCCGAGCGGGCCGCTGGGCTGATCGCCGCTCTCCATAGCCAGGGAATGCGCGTATTCGTCGACGACACCGCCGTGGACGACTTCGCCTCCATTACGACGACCATCACTAGCGCGCTGGCTCACGCCCGAGTCCTCCTGGCTCTGTACTCCGAGGAATACCCGCATCGACGAGCCTGTCAGTGGGAACTCACCTATGCCTACCTGACGGGTCTGCGGGAGGGCGATCCGCGCCGCCGCATCCTGGTGGTCAATCCGGAGCCGACAACCGACCATGTGCATCCTGTGGAACTGCGAGACGCGCGTCATTGGCCATGGCCGGCCGACGCGCAGTCGGCGCAGGACCTCGCCGCCAGCGTTGCGGCCTATAGCGCCACGCTCGACGGGCCCATGGGCACGGGCGCGGCAGTGCCATTCGTTCCTTGGCTACCCGCCCCCGCTCGTCCGGGCTCGCCGCACTTCACCGGCCGTCTGGCCGAACAATGGCGGATTCACACCGCGCTGCACCGGCATCGCGCCCCGCTGGTCAGCGTGCAGGGCGGCGACGGTCGCACCGCGCAACTGCGCGGGATGCCGGGCATCGGGAAGTCGCTGCTCGCCCAGGAGTACGCGCTGAGGTTCAGTCCTGCCTTCCCCGGCGGGGTCTTCTGGTTCGATCTGCATCGCTGCCGTGTGGGCACACCCGCCGACGCCATGCAGACGTACCTGGAGCAGATCAACACCGTCGCGTCCGCACTCGGGCTGAAGAGCGGCTCCGCCCCTCTCCCCCGTCTGCTCAGCAGCCTTGCGGTGAAGATCGGAGAGCGCAATGCCGCATGCCTGTGGGTGGTGGACGGCGTGCCGGACGGCCTGCCTCCCGACCAGCTGCATCTTCTGCGCGGCCCCCACTTGCTGGCGTCCACCCTCATCACCACGCGCTCTCGGCGCTACCCTTCCTATGCTGAGGCCATCGACGTCCAGCCCCTGCCCGAGCGGGACAGCTATCACCTGGTGACGTCACGGCGCACCCCGCACGAGGCAGCGGAGGAAGCGGCGGCACACTCTCTCGTCCACGATCTCGGCGGACACCCCTATGCGCTCGACCTCGTCGCCGAGCTCACCCTCTCCAGCAGCTTCCACCACGTCCGTGGCCGCCTGCACAGCTCCCTGACGGATGTGCTGTCCGTACCGGAACCGGCCGACGGAGCACGCGCCGTCGCCGGTCGCGGACCCCTCACCGCCCAGTTGCTCCCCCGGGCACTCGACTCCCGCACCCCTGCCGACGACGTACTGCGGCTGCTCGCCCTCGCCTGCCCCGCGCCGCTCACCCAGCACCTGCTCGAACAGATCCTGTCCACGGTGAGTTCCTACGACCCCTGGGAGGCCCCCCATCTGATCGCCGAGGCGGTTGAGGCGTTGCTCGGCGAAGGGGTCGTACAGCCCGCCGGCGCCGGCGAATCGGCCTGGACCGTACACCCTTTGCTGGCACGGGCCGTTCAACGGCACGACACCGACACGGCACGCCAGGAGGATCTCCGACGCGCCCTCCTCCATGCCCTGTCCACACTGGTCGACGAGCCTCCGGTTTCATCTCGTTCCGAGGTCGAACGCCGCGCGGCGCCGGTCATCGGCGGCAGGTCCGGGCGCCCTAGCCAGACCGAGCGCGTGGCCGCCTTCGACCTGCAGGTCGAACTGATCACCAGGATCGGCGTGCAGCCCCTCGCTCCCGATCAGGGCTCCCTGCGGGAAGCTCTCACCTCACTCCACTCGGTCTTCGGCACATCGCGCGAAGTGCTACACCGCATGGGTGCGGAAAATCCTGCCGAGGCGACTCTCCCCCGCATCGCCTCCGCCCTCACCAACGATCACCTACGACCCTTTCTGGCCACTTGGCACGCCGCACTCCAGATGCATGAGGCCACGCGGCCCGAGGGAATGAGCTCCATCGAGCACGAACGTCTCTGGGAACGCTCCGATGAAATGCGCGACGCGCTCGGCGCCCTGCGCGAGCCGCTCACCTCCATCGCCATGGCACTCGCCGAGCTGTCCGGAACCGACCTACTACCGTCGAGAAATCACACCTGACCCCTCCTGCCCCGCAGGAGGTCGGCATCCGCACACCGCAGCCTGTCCGGCATGCAGTGCCACCTTCCGGCTGAGGCATGTACGTTCTGTTGTACAGCGGTTCACGGATGCCGTTGGCCAAGGGGGAGGGACAGTGATGCGCATACGTGCTCAAGTACCGACCGCCGTACGGGCCGTGGTCTGGGGCCTTGTCGGCCTGGCGCTGGGCGGCCTTGTGGGCTTTGAGGTCCATGCCATCAGCCAGCAAGGCGCTCAGAACCAGTTCATGGCTGTGGGTATGGCCGTCGGCGCCGCGCTGGCCGTTGCCGCCGCCTTTTACCGCAACGCCTTTCGCGTCGAGTCCCTGCAATTGTGGAGCGGTCCGGGCAGCACGGTCACCATCAGATTCGACGGCGACAAACGGCTGCTCGCCGCCAAGCTCTTTCATGAGGCGGCAGACCGGATCATCGCCCAGCCGCTGGACGACGGTCGGGGCTCGATCTGTGCGGCCAGCGACTCCTTGTACGCCTGGATCACTTTTCGCCGCGAGCAGACACGCCCTGCCGGGCCGGCCAAAGCAGGGCTAGAAGGCATCGACACCGTCGACCACTACGCCTCGGACCTGCTCAACAAGGTCATCCGGCCCTTCACCACCAAGTGGCACTACGAACTCACCTGGTACGCCCAGCACCACCCCGAACAACACGAAGCCCTGTGGCCCTTCAACGACGAATTCCGTTACGACCTCAAAGTGCTCCAGTACCAGGCACGCCCCTATCTCGAGGGCCTTGCCAAGGTCGCCGGGGTGAGCAACCCGCAGGCATTCTTGGGCCCGCCCCCATCCCGTCCCGCGCCCCTGCCCGATACTCACGTCCCCTGGCACGAAAACCCAGCACGCATCGCCCCACCGGGTACCTCCCCCAGGGAAGTCACAGGCCAGCAGCCAGGAACTGTCCCACGACCAGCCACCACTTCCCCCGAATCCGGGACAGAAAACTGACGTAGGAAGCCATCGCGGAACCGTCACCCTCAGGGCCGGCGGCCTCGGCCATCGTCGCCCGTCCTTGTCCTCGCCGGCCGGTGTTGCGCACGTAATACTGCGCTGACGCGCGCAGTGTCGGCCACAGCAGGAGCGCCATACGGGTGCCCCGTCCGGGCGCTGGGTATCGACGCAACCCCTCCCGGCTGCGCCACAGTCACCACTCGAACCTCGCGAGTTGTGCCGATTGACCGCTGTTCACCGCTCTGAAGTGCAGGCTGCTTCTCTCCGCTCCCAGTCAGGTATCGGCGGGTGGCTCGCGCCTCGCAGTGCTGCTTCTACATGGGCTTCAGCTCGGTATCCGGGGCCTCGGTGCCCTGCGAGTGTCCTTCGTCGGCCGGAGGCGGTTTTGGGGTGTCGGTGTTGCTGTCGCTGCCCTTCTCACGGAGCTTTTTCAGGGCGAGTTCCTTGGCCAGCTTTTCCGAGTACAGCCGCATTTCTGCCTCTGTCCTGAGATCGAACATCGTTGCCCCCTTTGAGTGTTCCGCGCCTCGGACGATGCAGGAGTGTCTTGGGTGATGCCCCTCGCCCGGCATCGGGCGAGGGGCGGCAGTGGATGAGTCATGCGCTCCTGCTGTGAATGTGAGCCATCGCAGGTCGCGCGTTCGATGAGGGACCGGTCAGGCTTTCGCGAGCGCCTTGATGGTGGTTCCCCGCTGTTGTGCCCAGTTCTCCAGGGTGAGGCGGCAGGCGTGGTCGAGGTGGCGCACCTCGGAGAGGTCGAGTTCGACGGGCCTGTCGTGCGGGAGCGCTTCGAGGGTTTCGAGCATGCGGGGCAGCCGGAGGAACGTCGCGGACCCGGTGAGGGTGACGAGCAGCCGCCCGTCGGTCGTCTCATGGGTGTCGATGTGGACGTGGGAGGTTTCCCAGGCGCACTTGACCACGGCGAGGACGATGCCCAGGAGGACACCTTCGAACATGTTGGTGGCGATGATGGCGATCGCGGTGATGGCCAGGACAACGGCCTCGCCGCGGTGCTCGCGCCACAGAGGCAGGAGGTCCTTGACCGGGATGAGTTTGCATCCGGCGTGGACGAGTACCCCGGCGAGCGCGGCCAGCGGGATGATGCCGATCGCGGCCGGCAGGAGCGCGGCGAACAGCACGAGCCACAGACCGTGCAGGATGCGGGACAGCTTCGTCTTGGCCCCGGCCTGGACGTTGGCCGAGCTACGCACGATGACCGCGGTCAGCGGCAGGGCACCGAGGACACCGCAGATGGTGTTGCCCACGCCCTGGGCCATCAGTTCCTTGTCGTAGTCGGTGCGTGGCCCGTCGTGCATGCGGTCGACGGCGGCGGCACTGAAGAGGCTTTCAGCCGAGGCGATGAGGGCGAAGGCGAGGACCGTGCCCAGGGCGGCGAGGCTGCCCAGCGAGGCGAAGTCAGACATCCCCGGCGGCTGGATGGCCGAGAGGAGCCCTTGGACTTCGACGCGGGGCACGGACCAGCCGAATGCCGCAGTGGCGGCGGTGACCAGGGCGACCGCGGCAAGCGGCGCGGGCACCATCTGGGCCTTGGCCGGGAGTTTCTTCCACAGGACCAGAATGGCGATGGTGGCTGCCCCGATGGCGAACGCGGTCAGGGCAGTGCTGGAGGTGGCGATCTCGGTGACCAGGTGCGGGAGTCCCGCGATCTTGTCGAGGCCGGAGCGGGGTTGCTTGACGTCGGCCATGGTGTAGAGCTGGCCGAAGATCAGAACGAGTCCGATGCCGGCGAGCATGCCCTGGACGACGGCGACCGTGATCGCGCGGAAGAAGCGACCGAACCGCATTGCTCCCAGCGCGATTTGGACCAGGCCGGCGATCAGGACGATGGCGCCCAGAACGCCGAGGCCGAATTCCTGGACGGCCTCGAAGACCAGGACGGTCAGGCCGGCGGCCGGGCCGCTGACCTGGAGGCTGCTGCCGGGCAGGAAGCCGACGACCAGGCCGCCCACGATGCCGGTTATCAGGCCGAGTTCGGCGGGCACTCCGGAGGCTACGGCCACTCCCACGCACAGGGGTAGGGCGACCAGGAAGACGACGAGGGAGGCTAGGAGGTCACGCCGCAGGTGGGCGGGTTTGGTGAGGGTGGAGAGCATCAGTGGACTTCCTCGCACAGCGGAAGCGGAAGGGGAGAGGTACTCGGCGGCCCGTGAGGCGGGCGGATGCGGGTCACAGCGGTCGGAAAGACTTGTCGTCCGGCCCGTACTGCTGCACGGCTCCGGTGTGCACCTCGTAGTACCAGGCGTGCACCGCCAAGGTGCCCTCCGCGACCCGTTCCGCGATGCAAGGGTGGGAGTGCAGCCGCTCCAGTTGGGCGACCGCGTGGAGCTGGACCGCCTCTGCAACGTCCGGGGAGAGAGGTGCGGTCGTCTCGGGCTGCGATGCCGCCCGCTCCAACCAGCCTTGCACGGCAGGCAGGTTGGAAAGATCGCCTCCGCTGACCAGGGCGTTGACCGCGCCGCAGTGGGAGTGGCCGCACACGATGATGTCGCGGACGCCGAGCACGCGCACCGCGTACTCGATGGTGGCGGTCTCGGCGGCGGGGTGGTCGCTGCTGTACTCGGGCACGATGTTGCCCGCCGTTCGCAGCTCGAACAGTTCACCGGGGCGTGCGCCGGTAATCAGGGACGGCACCACGCGCGAGTCGGAGCACGTGATGAACAGGACCTCGGGGCTCTGCCCGGCCTCAAGGGCGCTGAACTCCTCAGCGCGCTCTGCCACATGCGTCGTGAAGGAACGTGCGTTGTCAACCAGGGACTTCATGGTGGCCTTTCTCCTGCGCCCACAAGCGATGCTTGTGGGAGCGGTGTGTTCAGGTCATCAGTCGATGGGATGTACGTCGGCGTGCCCGAAGAGCGGGACAGCCGGTGGGTTGGTGCGTCGTCGTCGACGCGAAGAGGTAATCCGAGACGGGATGGCGCCCGCGCCTACAGGGCGGAACGCGTCACCGCCGCTAGCGGCAGGAGCGGGGACGTCTGTGGTCGGGGAGGGACCATGCCGACCAGTGGCCGGAATCGCATGGAACCCGTCGTCTCTCCATCAGCACATCTCCCCCCGGATAACGTGGCCGTTGGCCAGGCCACATGCCTGCCACTGCGTCAAGGCCGTTTCGCTTGGTGCAACCGCGAACACCTCTTTGCACGGAGATTACCTCACGACTGAAGGTCAAGTCACGGTCAAGCAACGGACCATACGGGTGATTGGCGCATTGCCGACTGTGATGTGCCCAGGCGTACGCCCTATAAGGCGAGAGCGGAAGCGGGCTTCCACGAGTGCCCCGACTCTTCGGAATCAGGTTTCATCAAATTGGCACGCCCTGCTCGCTTATCGTTCGCTTGTGCTAAGCGGGCTCAGCGGCATGTGTGTCGGGGCGGTATGCGGCCGAGTGGCCAGGGCGAGGGGCAAGAGTTACCAGCGCTGATGCTGTTCCGGCTGCCAGTGGCGGAGTGTCTGACGGATGCGGCAGCCATGCCCGAGGTCATCCCCGCCGGTGACACGGATGAACGCTGTGCCAACGTCGATCAGGCCCTGGATTGAAGCGCGGATGGCGGGCGGCACCGCGCCGGTGACGGGGCGGTGCCGCTGACGAGGCCGAGATTTCAGGCCATCCCCAGGACGGCGAGTGCGGCCACAGGGGCGGCCATGGAATTCGTGCGATCACTCAGCGTTAGGGATGTCACGCTGTGGAGTTGGTCGCTGTCGTCGTCTGCATGTGCATGGTTCAGGCGGCCGTGCCTGGGGCGGCTGCTTCCTCCGGCAGGCCGCGGGACGTGACGAGTCGGGCGCTGCCGTCGGCCAGCCGGTAGGACAGGCCCACCACGGCTGTCTTTCCGGCGGTGACCTGGTCGGCGAGCACTCGGGAGCGGTCCAGGAGGAGGTCGACGGTGTGCCGTATGTGCTCGTCGATGATGTCGTCGTCCTCGGTGAGTCCGGCGGCGCGGGCGGCCAGAACGCTGGTCGTGACGCGCTCGACGACGTCGCGTACGTACCCGGTGGTGCCGAGGCCGTCGGTCAGGGCGGCGCGGGTGGCCGCGACCGCGCCGCACGAGTCGTGGCCCAGCACCACGACCAGCGGGCATTCGAGCACGCTGATTCCGTACTCGATGCTGCCGAGCACCTCGGCCCCTGCCACGTGGCCTGCGGTGCGGACGACGAACAGGTCACCCAGGCCCCGGTCGAAGACGATCTCGGCGGCCAGGCGGGAGTCGGAGCAGCCGAAGAGCGCGGCGAAGGGGCGCTGGCCGGGTGCGGTTGCGGCGCGGCGGGCGGCGTCCTGGTTCGGGTGTTCCGGTGTGCCGGCAACGAAGCGTTGGTTGCCGGCCAGAAGCAGTTCGAAGGCTTCGGAGGGAGTCAGGGGCGGTGCGTCAGTCATGGCCGCAGGGTACGGCCGAGCCCAGCTCACCGCTAGGTCGGGGGCCACTGACGCAGCCGAGGACGCGGCGGCTGCGGACTGAGCGCCCTCGTGTCGTCGGGCATCCCCAGGCGCTGGGCGACGGCGGCTTCGAGCAGGAGTCTGAGCGCGTGGCGGGCCCGGTCTCCCCGATAGGGCCAGTAGCTACCGGTCACCTGCGCATCGTCCGGCGCCGTGCCACGGAGGCGCTGTTCGTTGTGCACCGCCATGCAGTGCACAACGACAGCATTGCGATCATGAAGCCCGCTGAACGGGTGGGCTGGAGCAGGTTGTTGTGCCGTGGTGCTGGTTACTTAAGAGGGCCGGGGGCCCGCGGCGCGGCGGAGCCGGTTGGCGATCGCCAGTCCCAGCCCCTCCTCCACCGGCAAGGACGCGACGATGAGGTCGCACCCCTGCTGGTCGAGCTCGCGCAGGAACCCGTACAGCCCGTGCGCGTAGGCGGCCATCGAATCGGGGACCGCCACCACGGCGTGCGCCTTGACCGGAGCGTCGGCGAGCGAAGGGGGAAGGAAGACGCCCACCTGGTGACCGAGCTCCTGCGAGAATTCCGCTTGGGCGATGACCTTCTCGGGTTCGACGAGGACGACCCGTGCCCGCGGCGCGTAGTGCGACGGATGCTGGCCCGGCACCCGGACCCGGCTGGTCGAGGGGACCGCGAGGGGGAACCCCAGCACCGCTTCGAGGTCCTCGCGCGTCACCCCGCCGGGCCGAAGGACGCTCGGGATCTCGCCCGTGGCGTCGACGATGGTCGACTCGACGCCGACCTCGCAGGGGCCGCCGTCCAGCACGAAGTCGACGGCATCACCGAGCTCCGCACGAACGTGGTCCGCCGTTGTGGGGCTGACCGAGCCGAAGCGGTTGGCGGACGGGGCCGCGACACCACCACCGAAGGCCGCCAGCAGCGCGAGCGCGACGGGATGGTCGGGCACCCGCACAGCCACCGTCTGAAGGCCGCCGGTCGCCTCCAGGGGCACGCGGGGACCGCGCCGAAGGACCAGCGTGAGCGGCCCCGGCCAGAAGCGCTCGGCCAGAACGCGCGCCGCCGCGGGCACGTCCTCAACCCAGTCGTCCAGCTGCTCCGCGCCGCCGATGTGGACGATCAGCGGGTGGGAGGGCGGACGCCCCTTGACCTGGAAGATGCGCGCGACAGCAGCGGGATCCTCGGCGTTGGCGCCCAGACCGTAGACCGTTTCGGTCGGGAGGGCCACCAAGCCGCCGGCGCGCAGCACACCGGCCGCCTTCTCGATGTCACTCGTCGTCCTTGCCGTCACGCTCACAATCCTCTCACTGTGCCGCTCTCCACATTCCGTGGTCGCGTCGACGGCCGAGCCTCGCCGAGCCGCTCGACGGTGGCCGAACTTGCTCAAGTAGCGGCCCTGTCCTGGTCGTTGCCCCGGCGCGGAGCTACGCAGCAGGTGGTGCGCCGTTCCTGGCTGCTGCTCGATCGCGTGACAGCTCAGTTGCACGTGTCACCGTGCACGCTTTCGCCGGCCCCGGTCTCATGACACTGTGGGGCGCTACGCCTGCCGCCGGGCGCCACCTCTCGGGCCCTGCCTGCCTGATCTCAGATAGGTCTCTCAGCGAACAGAATTCGCCGCGCTCTCACATCCGCGCTCGCACAGCCGGTCCGCGCTGCCACTGCTCCGTCTGCCCCTCCCCGGTCGGCCGAGCCTATCCGGCAGCCTGTTCGCGGAGACCACGGGCGAGCGCGGCGTGATGTCGCATGACCGGCACGGTGCCAGCGTCCACCTCATTCTGGTCGTGGTCCTCGCCACAGGGGCAAATGCTCCAGCCGTCCTCCTCGATCCGTTCGGCCACCGTGTCCACCAGTTCGGCCAGTTCGTCGAGGATTCCGACCGGGATGTCCGCCGAGCCGTCCGCGTGGCGCTTCACGAGGGCGGCACCGATCTCGGTGGCAAGGTCCAGGAGGTGGGCCGCGGCTGGACCGTCGTCATTCACGCTGGCGTATTTGCCGGCCTGCGAGGCGGCCATGACCAGGTGGCCGAGCACCTCGACGGGCACGCTGACCGCGCTGTCCTCGATCCGTACCGGGCGAATGGCATGCGGTGGCGCAGCTCTCTGATCATCCGCAGCAGCCGCCTGCATGATGACCTCGGCCACTGCTTCTGCGGTCACCAGGTGGACAACTTCCTCGTAATCCATGCCCGATTGCTTGGCCATGGTCTCGACGAGGTGGGTCGCGACACCCTGCACGGCCGTCGGCTCCACCTCGACTCCGTGGGTCAGCAGCACGGCGCTCGCCTGCGCCACGAGCGTCTTGAACGGGAGGGTGTCCATTGGGTCTGCCACGTTGCCCAGCCTAGAAGCCGTCGTTGGAGCGTTTCTACAAAACCGGTTTGATCGCCAAGGAACCTCGCCGGCCCGTTCGGCGGCCCGGCGACGGTTTTTCTCGCGCACCCCTCTGCACAAGCTCTGCGCTCATGCGCTCCCCTTGCGCTCCCCTTGGATTTGGCGGCACGAATCGAAGCGCCGCCACCGGCCAAGGTGAACCCCTCCGGTAAGAGAAAAGCCAGGTCAGAGGGGGTCTGACCTGGCTTCTCGTCGGAGCCGCCTTCGGGATTCGAACCCGAGACCTACGCATTACGAGTGCGTTGCTCTGGCCAACTGAGCTAAGGCGGCGTGGTGCGCGGCCCAGTCTACACATCGCGGAGGGGTGCTCTGTAACGCGTTCAGGGGCTGGTCAGAGGGCGGCGGGGGGAGAGGGGGACGGGTGTGGTGCGGGTCACTTGCAGCGTTTGCCCTTCGGGGGGACGGTGCCCTTGAGGAGGTAGTTGTTGATCGCGGTGTCGATGCACTTGCTGCCGCGGCCGTAGGCGGTGTGGCCGTCGCCCTCGTAGGTGAGGAGGGTGGCGCTGGAGAGCTGGGCGGCGAGGGCCTTGGCCCAGGTGTAGGGGGTGGCCGGGTCGCGGGTGGTGCCGACGACGAGGATCGGGGCGGCGCCCTTGGCCTCGATGCGGTGGGCCGTGCCGGTGGGCTTGACCGGCCAGTACGCGCAGTTCAGGGCGGCCCAGGCGAAGTTTTCGCCGAAGACCGGGGAGGCCTTGCGGAAGCTGGGCAGGGCGGCGCGGACCTGGTCGGGGCCGGTGAAGGCGGAGGCGAGGTCGAGGCAGTTGACGGCGGGGTTGGCGTACATCTGGTTGGCGTAGGTGCCGTTCGGGTCGCGCTCGTAGTAGCTGTCGGAGAGGGCGAGCAGCCCGCGGCCGTTGCCGGCCTTGGCCTGGGCCAGGTATTCGCGCAGGACGGGCCAGGCACGCTCGTCGTACATGGCGGCGACGACGCCCGTAGTGGCGAGGGATTCGGTGAGCTTGCGCTCCTCGCCCGTTTTCGCCGGATGGGCGTCCAGCTTTTTGAAGAGGGCGGAGAGCTGCCGGCCGGCGTCCTCGACGCTGGTGGTCCCGAGCGGGCAGTCCTTGTGCTTGGTGCAGTCCGCGGCGAAGGCGCTGAAGGCGGTGTTGAAGCCGGCGGTCTGGTTGAGGTTGACGGTGCGGGAGTCAAGCGTCGGGTTCATGGCGCCGTCCAGGACCATGCGGCCGACGCGGGAGGGGTAGAGGCCGGCGTAGGTCGCGCCGAGGAAGGTGCCGTAGGAGGCGCCCACGTAGGTGAGCTTCTTGTCGCCCAGGACGGCGCGCAGCACGTCCATGTCGCGGGCGGCCTCGATGGTGGAGACATGGGAGAGCAGCTTGCCGGCGCGGGATGCGCAGCCCTTGGCGAAGCTGCGGTAGGCGCTGATGAGCTTGTTCACCTCGGCCGGTGAGTCCGGGGTCACATCGGTCTGGGTGTAGCGGTCCATCTGCTTGTCGGTCAGGCACTCGACCGGTTCGCTGTGGTCCACACCGCGCGGGTCCATCGCCACCAGGTCGTAGCGCGCGCGGACCGAGGCGGGCTGGGGCGCGTACTGCTGGAGGTAGTCGATGGCCGAGCCGCCGGGGCCGCCCGGATTGACCTGGAGGGAGCCGATCCGGCTGCCGGGGCCGGTGGCCTTCTTGCGGGCCACCGCGAGCTTGAGGTCGGTGTCCGCGCTGGGCTTGGCGTAGTCGAGGGGCGCCTTCATCGTGGCGCACTCGAAGCCCGCCACCTTACAGGGATGCCAGCTCAGCTTCTGGTCGTAATACGGGCGAAGGCCGGATGGGGTGGCAGCCGGGAGGGGCGCGAGGGAGGCGGCCTCGGCGGGGCGCTGGACACCGGCCTCCGTCCTGTGGCCCGGGGACGCCTCGCTGCCGGGGGACGAACTCCCCGAGGAGCAGCCGGAGATCAGCAGAGCGGTGGCCGCGAGAACGGCGGCAGAGGTGCGGAGCAGGCGGCTGGTGGCCATGGGCGGTCCCTTGGTCTCGGTCCCTGGGAGTGGAGTGTGGGGTGTGGAGTGCGGAGTCGGTCCCTGGATGTGGAGTGCGGTGGAGTCCGGTGAATGAAGTGCGGTGGATGAAGTGCGGTGGATGGAGTCCGGTGGATGGAGTGCGGTGGATGGAGTGCGGTGGATGGAGTGCAGGTACTTCGGTACGGCGTGCCGTGCGGGGGTGGAGCGGTGAGCGGTAGGGGCGGTCCGGGGGCGCGTTTTCGGGCAGAGAGCCGAACTTCGGCCGGTAGGGCGGATGGCTGTGGGCGGGTGACGTGAACACTCCCGCACGGAGAGTATCCGGGTGAGGACGTGGTGTGTGCGGCTCCTGGAGTAGGTGGCCGGGTGACCGGCGGGGGCCGGTGCCCTGGGTGGGTGGTGGTCAGCCGGCGCGGAGCGCCACCGTCATCGCCTCGACCGCGAGGAGGGGGGCCACATTGCGGTCCAGGGCCTCACGGCAGGCGATGACGGCTTCTATACGGCGCAGGGTGCGCTCGGGGGTCGAGGCGGTGGCGATGCGCTGGACGCTGTCGCGTACCTCGTCGTTGGCGAGGGGTACCGATGCACCCATCTGGAGGGCGAGGACGTCGCGGTAGAAGCCGGTGAGGTCGACCAGGGCCAGATCGAGGCTGTCGCGCTGGGTACGGGTCGAGCGGCGCTTCTGCTTGTCCTGGAGTTCCTTCATGGCGCCGGCCGTGCCGCGCGGCAGCCGTCCGTTGGTGCCGGCGGCGGCGCCGAGCGCGGCGCGCAGCTCCTCGGTCTCCTTGGTGTCGACCTCCTCGGCGACCTGCTTGGCGTCCTCCCCCGCGGCGTCGATCAGCTCCTGGGCGGCCTTGAGGCAGCCGCCGATGTCGTCGACGCGGAGGGGGAGTTTCAGTACGGCCGTCCGGCGGGCACGGGCGCGCTCGTCGGTGGCGAGGCGGCGGGCCCGGCCGATGTGTCCCTGGGTGGCGCGGGCGGCCCGGCCGGCGGCCTCCGGTTCGATGCCGTCCCGGCGGACGAGGACATCGGCGACCGCGTCGACCGGCGGTGTACGCAGGGAGAGCAGGCGGCAGCGCGAGCGGATGGTGGGGAGGACGTCCTCCACGGAGGGGGCGCAGAGCAGCCAGACCGTACGGGGCGCGGGCTCCTCGACGGCCTTGAGGAGGACATTGCCGGCGCCTTCGGTGAGGCGGTCGGCGTCCTCCAGGACGATCACCTGCCAGCGGCCGCCGGACGGGGAGAGCGAGGACCGGCGGACCAGGTCGCGGGTCTCCTTGACACCGATGGACAACAGGTCCGTACGGACGATCTCGACATCGGCGTGGGTGCCGATCAGGGCGGTGTGGCAGCCGTCGCAGAAGCCGCAGCCGGGGGCGCCGCCGAGGGCGCGGTCCGGGCTGACGCACTGCAGGGCGGCGGCGAAGGCACGGGCAGCGGTGGAGCGTCCGGAGCCGGGCGGGCCCGTGAACAGCCAGGCGTGCGTCATCTGGGAGGCGCCGCCGCTGTCCGCGGACGGCGGCTCCGGCCGCTCACCGGGCGGGGGCTCCTGCCCGGCCCGCTCCGCGGAGACCAGGGCGTCCGCATCGCGCGCGGCCGCGGCCAGCTGCGCCGTCACCCGGTCCTGGCCGACCACGTCGTCCCATACCGCCATCGCTGTCCGCCGTTCCTGTGCCGTTCCGTCCTGCCCGTGCCGCGCGGCGTGCGGGTGCGCCCGGCCTCGCACACCGCGCAGCGCTCCGCGCCTGACCCATTGTGGTGCAACCCACTGACAAACGAATCCGGAAGCCGGCGCCGGGTGGCCGGACGCCCCCTCCGGAAACGGAGAACGGCCGTGGCCGCAGCTTTTCCGCTGCGGCCACGGCCGGTCGTACGGGCGTCCCGGCCGGCTAGCCGCGCCGTCCCTGGCCGCCGCGACGGCCGTCCTCGCCCCTGCCGTCGTCCGCGTCCTCGTCCCCGCGCGGGCCCAGCAGCTCGTCGGCGAGCGTGGGCAGATCATCCAGCGGGGTCTCCTCCGCCCATTCGGGGCGGGGGCGGCTGCGCTGCGGGATCTCCACGGGGTGGCCCGTCGCCGGGTCGATCTGCGGGAGTTCGCGGGTGCGCTCGACGCGAGACTCCGCGGGGGCGGACTGCTGTCCCGACCCCGGGCCGTTCCCGCCGGCCGCCGCGTCCGGTGTCTCCTTGCGGAACATCCACGGCGGCACGCGGTCGGCGGGGTCACCGCTGCGCCCGTCGTCACCGCGTACGTCGCCCCGTACGGGCGGCAGCACCGCGGTCTCCTCCACGTCGGCGCCATGACCGTGCCAGGCGTCCTGCGCGTCACGCACCGGAGGCAGCACCGCCGTCTCGTCCGCCGCACGGTGAACGTCACCGCCCGGTGTCCCGGGCCGCGGCAGCGACTCCTCGGTCCGCTCGCTGTCCGAGCCGGAACCGGCGGACGGGGACGCGTCGTCGGGCGCGCTCTCGCCGAACCGCTTGCGCAGATCCGCGACGTAGGTCTCCGCCGTGGGAGCGTCGGCCGCCTCCGCCGCCTCGGCCGCGGCCTTGGCCTCCGCCGCGGCAGCCGCCTCGGCCGCCGCCTTCCGCGCCTCCTCGGCGCGCACCAGGGCCGCCTCGGCCTTGCGCTGCTTCTCCAGGCGGCGCTCCTCGGCCTCCTTGCGCAGCCGAGCCTCCTCCTCGTGCTGCTTGCGCAGCCGCTCCTGCTCGGCCTGGCGGGCCCGTTCCTCCGCCTCGCGGCGGGCCCGCTCCGCCTCCGCGGCCTGCCGGGCCTCCTCGGCGCGCTTGCGGGCCTCCTCGGCCTGGCGGGCCTCCTCGCGCGCCCTGGCCGCCTCGGCCTCCTGGCGCTTGCGCTCTTCCTCCTCGGCGCGCAGCCTGGCGAGCTGCTCCTGGCGCTCGCGCTCCTGGCGCTCCTCCTCCGCCTTGCGCGCGGCCTCTTCCTCGGCCTTGCGGCGGGCCTCTTCCTCGGCGGCCTTACGGGCCTCGGCCTGCGCCTGGAGCTCGGGCTCGGACAGCGGGAGCACCTGGTCGAGGCGGTGCCGGACGACGGTGGTGACGGCTTCCGGTTCCTGGCCGGCGTCGACGACCAGATAGCGCGCGGGGTCGGCGGCGGCCAGGGTGAGGAAGCCGGCCCGTACCCGCTGGTGGAACGCGGCGGGCTCGGACTCCAGCCGGTCCGGTGCCTCGGTGAAGCGCTCCCGTGCGGTCTCCGGGGAGATGTCGAGCAGCACCGTCAGATGGGGGACGAGACCGTCGGTGGCCCAGCGCGAGATCCGGGCGATCTCCGTGGGGGCGAGGTTGCGCCCGGCGCCCTGGTAGGCGACGGAGGAGTCGATGTACCGGTCGGTGATGACGACCGCGCCGCGCTCCAGGGCCGGCCGGATGACGCTGCTGACGTGCTCGGCCCGGTCGGCGGCGAACATCAGCGCCTCCGCACGGTCCGAGAGCCCGGACGTCGAGACGTCCAGGATGATCGAGCGCAGCCGCTTGCCGATGGCGGTGGCGCCCGGCTCGCGGGTCACCACGACCTCGTGGCCCTTGCTGCGGATCCACTCCGCGAGCGCCTCGACCTGGGTGGACTTGCCGGCGCCGTCGCCGCCTTCCAGGGCGATGAAGAAGCCGGTGGGGGCGGGTGCCTGCGCCGGGTCGCCGCCGCGCAGCGCCTCCCGCAGATCACGCCGCAGCGGTACGCCCTGCCGGTCGTCGGCCTTGCCGAGCACCAGGGCGGCGACCGGCAGCAGCAGCGCACCGGCCAGCATCAGCGTGTAGGCGGCGCCGCCGTACGCGAAGCTGAAGGGGCCGTCGCCGACGTGGTGCGGGCCGATGACGGCCGCGAGCAGCGGCGCGACGATGGCGGCCAGCGCGATGGAGAGCCGGACGACGGCGTGCAGATGCTCGGTCGTACGGGCGGTACGGGATTCCTCGGACTCCTGGTCCAGCAGGACGTGCCCCGTATTGGCGGCGATCCCGGCACTGATACCGGCCAGCAGCGCGAGCACCAGCACCGTCGTCGGGTCCGGGACCAGGCCCATGGCCAGCAGCGCCAGGCCCGTGGCGGCCACCGCGAGGGCGAGCAGCCGGCGCCGGGAGAGGGTCGGCAGCACCCGGTGGGCGCCGCGGATACCGACGGCCGTGCCACCGGTCAGCGCGAGCACCAGCAGCGCGAAGGCGGCCGGCCCGCCGGCCAGGTCGTAGCCGTGCAGGACAGCGAGCGAGACGGCCGCGGCGAGGGCCGCGGCCACCGCGGCGCAGGCCGCCACCAGCAGCGGGATCGCGCCCGTACGGCCCTTGTCGACGGCCGGGCGGGCGGTGCCGTTCTCCGCCTTCTCGCCCGGTGCCGGCTGTCCGGTTTTCGCTCCTGCGGCCTTGGGCCGGCGCAGCCCCTCCAGAGGGGAGCGCGGCCGCGGCGTCGGCACACCGGGGAATTCGATGAAGTAGAGGATCGATACGGAGGCGGCGAACAGCCCGGCGGCGACGTACGAGCCGAGCGCGGCCTGGTGGAGGTGGAACCAGTCGATGCCGGTGCCCAGCAGCTTGCTGATGAGGGTGACGACCACCAGGGCGGCGGCCGCGATCGGCAGCGAGACGAAGGCGGTGCGCAGCGAGAGGCGGCGCAGGGCGTCCATGTTGTCGGGCAGGGGGCGGACCGCGGCGCCCTCGGGGGGCGGGGTGGGCAGCAGCCCGGGGGCGGCGCTCTCCCGTGCGACGGTCCAGAAGCGTTCGGCAACACCGGTGACGAAGACCGTGACCAGCAGCCAGGCCAGTGCGTCGTCCGGCGTCCAGTCGATCCAGAGGGGCGCGATGACCAGCAGCGCGAGCCGCAGCACATCCGCGCCGATCATCGTCCAGCGCCGGTCCAGCGGCCCGGCGGGCGCGGTGAGCGCGGACAGCGGGCCCAGCAGGACGGCTCCGAAGAGCAGCATCGCCAGCATCCGGGCCGCGAAGACCGCGGTGACCGCGAGGGCGGCTCCCCGATAACCGCCGCCGAAGACGGCTTCGCCGCCCAGGGGGACGTACAGCGCCGCCTGCAGGGCGAGCAGTACGAGGACAAGCATGGACAGGGCATCGCCGATGCCCCCGACAAATTGGGCGCTCCACAGTCGCTTCAGTGGGGGGAAGCGGAGCAGGGCTCGCACGGCGCGCTCGCGGGAATCCGCCGCTAGGGCGCCTGAAGTGGGGGTCACGACCGTTGGCTGCTCGGCACGCGTCATCTCGCCAGCCTATCGATACGGCGCGGAGCGTCGAGCGCCTGCCCGAACAAAGGGGCGGGCCCGACGGAACGTGTCCGTCTTGCCCGCCCTTGTCCTGCGGCTTTGCCGGCCGGAACCGGCCGGTGCCGCCTCAGTCCTCGGCCGACGCCGCCGTCTTCTTGGCCGCCGCCGTCTTCGCGGTGGCCTTCTTGGCGGTCGTCTTCTTCGCCGTGGTCGTCTTCTTCGCCGCGGTCTTCTTGGCGGCCGTCTTCTTCGCGGCCGTCTTCTTGGCCGGCGCCTTCTTGGCCGCCTTCTTCGCGGTCTTCTTCGCCGGCCCCTTGGCGCGCTTCTCCGCGAGCAGCTCGTAGCCCCGCTCGGCGGTGACCGTCTCGACGTCGTCGTCCCGCCGCAGCGTCGCATTGGTCTCGCCGTCGGTGACATACGCACCGAACCGGCCGTCCTTGACCACCACCGGCTTGCCGCTGACCGGGTCCGTGCCCAGCTCCTTCAGCGGCGGCTTGGCGGCGGCCCGTCCGCGCTGCTTGGGCTGGGCGTAGATCGCCAGCGCCTCGTCGACGGTGATCGAGAAGAGCTGCTCCTCGCTCTCCAGGGAGCGCGAGTCGGTGCCCTTCTTGAGGTACGGGCCGTAGCGGCCGTTCTGCGCGGTGATCTCCACGCCCTCGGGGTCCTTGCCGACGACGCGCGGCAGCGACATCAGCTTGAGCGCGTCCTCCAGCGTCACCGTGTCCAGGGACATCGACTTGAAGAGCGAGGCGGTGCGCGGCTTGACCGCGTTCTTGCCGGTCTTCGGGGTGCCCTCGGGCAGGATCTCGGTGACGTACGGGCCGTAGCGGCCGTCCTTGGCGACGATCTGGTGGCCGCTGACCGGGTCCATGCCCAGCTCGAAGTCGCCGCTCGGCTTGGCGAGCAGCTCCTCCGCGTACTCCACGGTCAGCTCGTCGGGCGCCAGGTCGTCGGGGACGTCGGCGCGCTGGTGGCCCTCGGCGTCCTTCTCCCCGCGCTCCACATACGGGCCGTAGCGGCCGACCCGCAGCTTGATGTCCTCGCTGACCGGGAAGGACGAGATCTCCCGGGCGTCGATCGCGCCCAGGTCCTCGACCAGTTCCTTGAGCCCGCCGAGGTGGTCGCCGTCGCCGTTGCCGGCGTCCGCGGCACCGCCCTCGCCGTGGCCCTGACCGAAGTAGAAGCGCCGCAGCCACGGCACGGACTGCGCCTCACCGCGGGCGATGCGGTCGAGGTCGTCCTCCATCTTGGCGGTGAAGCTGTAGTCGACCAGCCGGCCGAAGTGCTTCTCCAGGAGGTTGACCACCGCGAAGGACAGGAAGGACGGGACGAGCGCGGTGCCCTTCTTGAAGACATAACCGCGGTCGAGGATCGTGCCGATGATCGACGCATAGGTCGACGGTCGGCCGATCTCGCGCTCTTCCAGCTCCTTGACCAGCGTGGCCTCGGTGTAGCGGGCGGGCGGCTTGGTGGCGTGCCCGTCGGCGGTGATCTCCTGCGCGGCCAGCGCATCGCCCTCGGCGACCTGCGGTAGCCGGCGCTCGCGGTCGTCGAGCTCGGCGTTGGGGTCGTCGGCGCCCTCCACATAGGCCTTGAGGAAGCCGTGGAAGGTGATGGTCTTGCCGGACGCGCTGAACTCGGCGTCCCGGCCGTCGGCGGCCCGGCCACCGATCTTGACGGTGACGGAGTTACCGGTCGCGTCCTTCATCTGGGAGGCGACGGTCCGCTTCCAGATCAGCTCGTAGAGCTTGAACTGGTCGCCGGTCAGACCGGTCTCGGCCGGGGTGCGGAAGCGGTCGCCGGAGGGGCGGATCGCCTCGTGCGCCTCCTGGGCGTTCTTGACCTTGCCGGCGTAGGTGCGCGGCTTGTCCGGCAGATAGTTCGCGCCGTACAGATGCGTCACCTGCGCCCGGGCCGCGGCGACCGCGGTGTCCGAGAGCGTGGTGGAGTCCGTACGCATATAGGTGATGTAGCCGTTCTCGTACAGCTTCTGCGCCACCTGCATGGTGGCCTTGGCGCCGAAGCCGAGCTTGCGGCTGGCCTCCTGCTGGAGGGTGGTCGTACGGAACGGGGCGTACGGCGAGCGGCGGTAGGGCTTGGACTCGACCGAGCGCACCGCGAAGTCGGTGTTCTCCAGGGCGGCGGCGAGCGCGCGGGCGTTCGCCTCGTCCAGATGGAGCACGTCGTTCTTGAGCTGCCCGTTGGGGCCGAAGTCGCGGCCCTGGGCGATACGGCGGCCGTCGACGGTGTTCAGCCGTGCGGTCAGCGTCGAGGGGTCGCTGGCGTCCCCGGCCCGGCCGGTGGCGAACGTGCCGGTCAGATCCCAGTACTCGGCGGAGCGGAAGGCGATGCGCTCGCGCTCCCGCTCGACGACGAGACGGGTCGCGACGGACTGCACCCGGCCGGCCGACAGCCGGGGCATGACCTTCTTCCACAGGACCGGCGAGACCTCGTAGCCGTAGAGGCGGTCGAGGATACGGCGGGTCTCCTGGGCGTCGACCAGCTTCTGGTTCAGATCGCGCGGATTGGCGACGGCCTCGCGGATCGCGTCCTTGGTGATCTCGTGGAAGACCATCCGGTGGACGGGGACCTTGGGCTTGAGGATCTCCTGGAGGTGCCAGGCGATGGCCTCGCCCTCGCGGTCCTCATCTGTGGCGAGGTAGAGCTCGTCGGACTCGGCCAGCAGCTCCTTGAGCTTCTTGACCTGGTCCTTCTTGTCACTGTTGACGACGTAGATCGGCTGGAAGTCGGCGTCGACGTTCACGCCGAGGCGGGCCCAGGGCTCGCCCTTGTACTTCGCCGGGACCTCTGCGGCGCCGTTGGGCAGATCGCGGATGTGTCCGACGCTGGCCTCGACCACGTAGCCAGGGCCGAGGTAGCCCTTGATCGTCTTCGCCTTGGCAGGCGACTCGACGATGACGAGTCGGCGGCCGCCGCCGTCTGTGGTCTCGCTGGTCGGGGACAACTTCGCTCTTCTCTCCGGTCGACGCTGGGATTGCTTCCCGGCCGGACGCCGGGACGCACTGCGGTGACGCTTGACGCTGCGGAGTGTGACGGTACCTCCCGGCCCCGTGTCAAACGGAAAAACCCCGCAACGCCACTCGAACGGTAACCCGACTACATGCCTTCATGCCGCCCGGACCGCATCAGGCGCCCGCCACGGGCCCCGGAGGCGACGTTATGGATCATGACGGGGCCGTGCTGCTCCCCGGTGTCCACTCCTGCCGTTCCCCGCGGGCCGCGGCCGCGGCACCTTCGGTGATCTCACACAGTGACGATCCCCGGCGGTTCCTCGCTCGCCCGGGGCCGCGCACCGCAGCGTCCGCCGGCCGACGACTGTCACAAGGCGGCGCCGGATGCCGTCATTGCCTTGATACAGCACGTGACCGGGCTGGCAGGATGGACACGGCACGGCTCGCCGTTCGAGCCGAGTACTGCCGTCAGCACGCACTCTCGGGGGGAACACCACCCATGGCGAACCAGTACCCCGGACCGCCTCCGGAACAGCCGCCCGGCGGGCCCGGCCAGAACCCTTACGCCACGCCGGAGAGCGGTCAGCCCGCCGACTCCGGTTACGGCTATCCGCAGGGCGGCCGCCCCGGGGAGCCCGGATACGGCTATCCGCAGGCCGGCTCGCCGCCGCAGCCGCAGCCCGGCTACGGCTATCCGCAGGACGCCGCGCAGCCGGCGCCCCCGCCCGCTTTCCCGCCGGGCGCGCCGCCGCAGCCGGCGCCCGGCGGTTTCCAGCCCGGGGCCCAGCCCGGCGGGATGTCGCTGTCGCTCGGCGATATCGCGGTGAGCGGCGACACGATCATGACGCCGGCCGGGCCGATGCCGCTCAAGGGCGCGGTGTGGACGGCGACCGACATGTCGCGGACGGAGGAGAAGATGCCGACGCACGCGGTCGTGCTCGCCATCGTCTTCTTCCTCTTCTGTCTGCTCGGTCTGCTCTTCCTCCTGATGAAGGAGCGGGTGACGACCGGGTTCGTGCAGGTCACGGTGAACAGCGGCGGCCGGCACCACTCCACGATGATCCCGGTGCAGTCACGCGAGCAGGTGATGTGGGTGCTCAACCAGGTCAACTACGCCCGGTCGCTGAGCGTGTGAGCGCCGGGGAGCCCTGGGGTCCCGCCGAGCCCGCGGGACCCACCGGGGCATCGGTGCGGACCCGCACCCTCCGCCGGGCGTCGGTCACGCTCGGCGTCGGTGCGGCGGCCGCCGTCTACCTCTGGCACACCGATCCGCACCAGCCGGGCCAGCTGCTGATCCCCTGCCCCTTCAAATGGGCCACCGGGCTGCTGTGCCCGCTGTGCGGCGGGACCCGGATGGCGTACGACCTGATGCACGGCGAGGTCGTGACGGCCTTCCACGACAACGCCGTGCTGCTCACCCTGGGCGGGCCGGCCGTGGCGTACGCCGTCGGGCGCTGGCTGGTCGCCGGCCTCCGCGGGCGGGTGTACCGCCCGCGGCTGTCGGGCCGTGGCAATGCCGTGGTGCTCGGCATCGCCGCGGTGTGGATGCTCGCCCGCAATCTCGTCGGCTGAGTACGTCCGACGGTCCGGCCGCGGTCCGGACCGTCCGGCGTCAGTGCGTCAGTGCGTCAGTGCGTCAGCAGCTCAGCGCACGGTGACCGTGACCACCGGCGAGACGGTGCTGCCGGTCGCCATGCGGAGCTGGTTGACGCCCTTGATGCCGAGCTTGACCCGGACCGAGTACGCACCGCTGCTGTTGACCGGCGTCTGCGCGGGCAGCGAGACCCACTTCGTGCCCTGCTTCTGCTGGACGGTGAGCTTGGTGCCGGCCTTGATGCCCTTGGCGACGCCGGTGATCCGGAACTGCTCCCAGGCCTTGACCGTGGTCGCGCTCGCCTTGGCCGTCAGGCTGGCGGCGGCCGGTGCGGTGGCCACGGCCGGCGTGGACGAGTGCAGGTCCTGCGGCGCGGCGAAGGCAGCGGCCGAGCCGCCGGCCAGCAGGGAGACGGCGATGGCGCCGACGGTGGCGTAGCGAAGTGCACGGTTCATAGGGCTTCCTCACTGCGGGGGCCGGCCCGTTGGGCGACCGGCCTGTTGGTGACCTTCACTGAGGAACATGCCCTGACGCACCGGAAAGTTCCCGCGTACCGGCACACACCGGCCATTTATGACAGAACTGGCCGGAAGTGAACGTAGCGCCTTCCGACGGCAGTTGAGGACGGCGCCCCGCCAACGATGGTGACGAACCGAAGGGCGACGGAACAACAGGGCGACGCCTGCGGCTACAACGCCGCCAGCAGCCAGCAGCCCGTGGCCAGGAACACCACCCCGGACAGCAGCGCCGTCACGGTGGCGACCGGACGGCTGACGCCGTCGGCGACCGGGGCACCGGTCCGCGCACACACGCCCGTCCACACCAGAAGTCCGGCGCCGAACAGCGCGAACGCCACACCGGCGAATGCCTCGGGTCCACTCTCCATGCGGGCAGCCTGGCACCCCGGGACGGCATCCCGGCGAACGCCGGATGAACGGCGTCCGCATGTCGTCCGCCGCTCCGGATCCTCCTCAGCCGTCCGCGGCCACCGGCTCCAGGAACCCCTGCTCGACCAGCATCCGGATCGAGGCCGGGGTGCGGTCCCGCAGCAGGACCGGGTCCTCGCCGACGAGTTGGGCGATGGCATCCAGAATCCGCCCGGCGGGCAGTGAGCCGTCGCACACCCCGGCGAAGCCGGCACCGACCGTGTCCACCTTCGTGGCCCGCCGCATACCGCGGTGCTGACGCAGCACCACATGCTCCGGGTCCTCCGCGCCGGGCAGCCCGACCTGCTCCTGGACCACCTCGTCGGCGAGCCGGAAACGGCCGGCCAGCAGCGCCGCGTCGTCCGTGGCCCGCAGATAGTCCTGGCGGTCGAAGTGCCGTACGACCGACTCCCCCAGCGGCTGCTCGACCGGGTGCGGCCACTCCTCGACCGTGATGGAGGGCGCGTCCGAACCGGACTTGCGCAGCGTGATCCACCCGAAGCCGATGGCCTTGGTCTTGCGTACCTCGAACTCGTCGAGCCAGGCGTCGTAGCGCGCGGTGTACGCCTCGTCGCCCGCCCGGTGATCGCCCGCGTCGCGCAGCCACAGTTCGGCGTACTGGGTGATGTCCTGCACCTCGCGCTGCACGATCCAGGCGTCACAGCCGCGCGGCACCCAGGACCGCAGCCGGTCGTGCCACTCCTCGCCCGCCACATGCTGCCAATTGGCCAGCAGCTGGCAGTAACCGCCGTCGTTGAGATGCGCGGCGGACTGCTGCACGAGCGTCCGGCACAGGTCGTCGCCGCCCATGCCGCCGTCCCGGTAGGTGAGGCGGGCACCCGGCGAGATCACGAACGGCGGGTTGGACACGATCAGGTCGTACGTCTCGTCACCGACCGGCTCGAACAGCGAGCCCTCCCGCAGGTCCGCCGCCTCCGCCCCGGAGAGCGCCAGCGTCAGCGCGGCGACCCGCAGCGCCCGGGGGTTGAGGTCGGTGGCCGTGACGCGGGTGGCCTGCTGGGCGGCATGCAGCGCCTGGATGCCGGAGCCCGTACCGAGGTCGAGCGCCTTGGCGACCGGCCGGCGCACGGTGATCCCGGCCAGGGTCGTGGACGCACCGCCGACGCCGAGCACCAGCTGTGCCCGGTCCGCCTCCCCGACGCCCCGGATGCCGCCGGCCCCGCCGACCGCGCAGCCCAGGTCGGAGACGATCCACCAGTCCTGCCCCTCGGGGCCGCCGTACGGGCGCACGTCCACACTGGCGCGCAGTTCGTCACCGTCCTTCACCAGCCAGCCGTCGGTGAGGCAGTCCGCGACCGGCAGCGCGGCCTGCGCCTGCCGCAGCTCCACCGGGCGCTGCAGCAGGAACAGCCGCACCAGGGTCTCCAGCGGGCTGTCGCCGCGCGTCGCCCGCAGAGCGGGGACGGTCTCGCTGCGCGCCAGCGCGGCATAGGCGGGCGCGCCGAGCAGCTCCAGCAGCCCATCGGCGGTGAAGGCGGCGGCCAGCAGCGCCTCGCGCAACCGGGCCGTGCGGGCGTTGCTCTCGGGGTCCTGGGCATCTGCGGTGGGGAGGTGCGTACTCACGCCCACCATTGTCGGCCCTGCCACTGACAAACGGCGACGGCCCGGCGCCACGCCCTTCCCGGGCGCGTCGCCGGGCCGTCGGAGCCGCTGCCGGTTCGCGGATGCCGCGGCTCACCGGCTGGGCCGGCTCCCGTGGCCGCTACGACTTCTTGGTCTGCGTGGGCGCCGGGGCGCCGGACGCGGCGGGGTTCTGGCAGCCCTTCTGGGCGGCCATCGCCGTGCCGACGTCACCGGCCTCGAGGTTCTTGAAGGCGGCCTCGCTCTGCTTGTTGAGCTTGTTGATGCCGCTGGAGAGGTCGCGCAGACCGTCCGCGAACTTGAGCTTGTCCTTGGTGTCGAGGCCGTCGACCTGCTTCTGGAGGTCCGCATAGCCCTTGGAGAGCGAGTTGAGCTCCTTGACGGCGTTCTGCTGGGCCTGCTTGCCCTGGTCGGTCGGCGGAGGCCCGGCCTTCTCCAGGGACTTGGCCAGCGAGGCGTAGGCGCTGGAAATCTTCTGGAAGGCTGCCGAGTCGGTCTGCTGGACCTTCTTGGAGTCCGTGCTGCCGTTGTCAGCCACCTGCATGGCGGCGTTGGCGTCCTGGATCTTCTTGAACTGAGCCTGCGCAGGGTCGCAGAAACTCTTCGCCCAGTCATTGAGCTTCTTGTTGCTGTCGTCGCTGCAGCCGGTCAGCGCGAGCACCAGTGCGGCACCGCCGGACAGTGCAGCCACAAGCTTCTTGTTCACCGGATTGGTCCCTTCCATGGCTCTCGGCCCCGGAACATACACGTCCAAACGGCCTGGGCCACCGGTCGGGCATCCCGCCCTGCCCTCATTGCAGCCATTTGCACCAAGGACCGCAGGGCCACCCGGGCACGCGGAAGGCGGGTGGCCGGCGCCTGCAAAATACGCCGTCCACCCGCCCAGTTGAGCGGTCCGCGAGCCCTGTTGGTGGTCCTTTGCGGCTAGGACGCCACCGCCGTCTTGGCTGACTTGGCGATACTTTCCGGATCTTCGGAGTTGTCTTCGTCACCCACGGCGATTCCGCGCCGCTTGGAGACGTAGACCGCACCGATGATGACGGCGATCGCCAGCCCCGCGACCACGAGCCGGACGCCCGTGCTCTTGTCCTGGCCGTAGGAGAACTGGACCACAGCGGGCGCGATCAGCAGCGCCACCAGGTTCATGACCTTCAGCAGCGGGTTGATCGCCGGGCCGGCGGTGTCCTTGAACGGGTCACCGACGGTGTCACCGATGACCGTCGCGGCATGCGCCTCGCTGCCCTTGCCGCCGTGATGCCCGTCCTCGACCAGCTTCTTCGCGTTGTCCCACGCGCCACCGGAGTTGGCGAGGAAGACCGCCATCAGCGTGCCGGTGCCGATCGCACCCGCAAGGAACGAGCCGAGCGCGCCGACGCCGAGCGAGAAGCCGACCGCGATCGGGGTGAGCACGGCCAGCAGCCCGGGAGTGGCCAGCTCACGCAGCGCGTCCTTGGTGCAGATGTCCACGACCCGCCCGTACTCGGGCTTCTCGCTGTAGTCCATGATCCCGGGGTGCTCCCGGAACTGCCGGCGCACCTCGAAGACCACCGCTCCCGCGGACCGCGACACCGCGTTGATCGCCAGCCCGGAGAACAGGAAGACGACCGACGCGCCGAGGATCAGCCCGACCAGGTTGTTGGGCTGCGAGATGTCCAGGCTGAGGCCCATCCCGGAGGCGGCGTTGCCGACCTCCCGTACGGCGGTGGCGATCGCGTCCCGGTACGAGCCGAAGAGCGCGGCCGCGGCCAGTACGGCCGTCGCGATGGCGATGCCCTTGGTGATGGCCTTGGTCGTGTTGCCGACCGCGTCCAGGTCCGTCAGCACCTTCGCGCCGTCACCGGTGACATCGCCGGACATCTCGGCGATGCCCTGCGCGTTGTCGGAGACCGGGCCGAAGGTGTCCATCGCCACGATCACACCGACGGTGGTCAGCAGACCGGTGCCGGCCAGCGCCACCGCGAACAGCGCCAGCATGATGGAGGCACCGCCCAGCAGGAACGCTCCGTAGACGGCCAGGCCGATCAGCACCGCCGAGTAGACGGCCGACTCCAGGCCGATCGAGATACCGGCGAGCACGACCGTGGCCGGGCCGGTCAGCGAGGTCTTCCCGATGTCCCGCACGGGTCGCCGGTTGGTCTCGGTGAAGTAGCCGGTCAGCTGCTGGATCAGCGCGGCCAGCACGATGCCGATGGCGACCGCCACCAGCGCCAGCATCCGCGGGTCGCCGCTGGTGCTCAGGATCTCGACGTCGGTGACGCCCTGCAGGCCCTGGTAGCTGGACGGCAGGTAGGCGAACACGGCGGCGGCCACCAGGACCAGCGAGATGCCCGCGGAGATGAAGAAGCCGCGGTTGATGGCCGTCATGCCGCTGCGGTCACTGCGCCGGGGCGCGACCACGAAGATGCCGATCATCGCGGTGAGCACGCCGATGGCCGGGACCAGCAGCGGGAAGGCGAGCCCGGCGTCGCCGAAGGCCGCCATGCCCAGGATGAGCGCGGCAACCAGGGTCACCGCGTACGACTCGAAGAGGTCGGCGGCCATACCGGCACAGTCACCGACGTTGTCGCCCACGTTGTCCGCGATGGTCGCGGCGTTGCGCGGGTCGTCCTCGGGGATGCCCTGCTCGACCTTCCCGACGAGGTCGGCGCCGACATCCGCGGCCTTGGTGAAGATGCCGCCGCCGACCCTCATGAACATCGCGATCAGCGCGGCGCCGAGGCCGAAGCCCTCCAGCACCTTGGGCGCGTCGACCGCGTACACGAGCACCACGCAGGAGGCACCGAGCAGGCCCAGCCCCACGGTGAACATTCCGACGACGCCACCGGTGCGGAATGCGATCTTCATGGCCTTGTGAGAGACGGCCGTAAGATCCCTTTCCCGGGTATCGCCCTCTTGCGGAGTGGCTTCCCGGGCGGCCGCCGCAACGCGCACATTGCTGCGCACGGCGAGCCACATGCCGATATAGCCGGTGGCCGCCGAGAATCCGGCGCCGATCAAGAAGAAGGCGCTGCGTCCGGCGCGCTGCGTCCAATCGTCTGCGGGCAGCAGCATGAGCAGGAAGAACACCACGACGGCGAATACGCCGAGAGTCCGCAACTGCCGTGCCAGATAGGCATTTGCGCCTTCCTGCACGGCCGCCGCGATCTTCTTCATACTGTCGGTTCCCTCACCGGCCGCGAGCACTTGGCGGACCAGCACCGCCGCGACTGCCAGCGCCGCCAGGGCGACCGCGGCGATCACCAGCACGATGACGCGGTTGCCCGCCGTAAGTGACGGCCCGGCCAGAAAAGTGGGGGTGTCAAGCAACTGAGGGGTGTAAGGCCCCGCCATTCGTCCTCCTTGACGTTTGGCACATGGGCGCGCGGAAGCACGCTCAGGCGTCCTGAGCAAGATGTGGACGGATTGTAGGGAGCCGCGGTTGATCAAAACAGTACGCGTCAAAGGGAATTCGCCGGTAGCGGCGAAGATCAAAAGGCCGACGCGGTACGCAATTCGCCCGGACGAAGGAAAGCAGCGAATTCGCTGACCACTGCCCGATGATCTCTCTGTCGTACTGATCGCCCATGGATCGCCCACTGATCGCCGCTGCTCAAGGACGCCGCCCCGGAGCCTGGGCCGATTGAGGTGTGCGGGACACCGGAGAGAATTGTTCCGCCCGACTACGGCCGAACGGGTGACCCGGAGCGCGCGGACCGCTCCCCGCCACCCGATGAAGAGCCGTCAGATCGAGTCCGGATCGCAACGCATGAGACAGGAGCATGAGACAGGAGCGGAGCCCGGGGCGAGCCGGTGGGGCTCCCCCGGTCCGTGCCCGGTGACGGTCCGGGGCACCGTCGGGTCGCACAGTCACACGGGGCTCACGGGGCTCACGGGGTGCACAGGACGCAGGGCCGACACACGTCGGTGTGCACGGGGTCAGAGCCTTCAAGAGCCGTCAGGGGGCGCCCGGGGCCATCACAGGGCCAGAGGCGCGGCAGAAGGCCGTATGGACGTCTCTCCGGCGATCTCACGGCCGGGCGGCGCCACTGCCGTGACCGAGCCCGCCACAGCCACCGTCAGCGTCCTGGAGGCCTCGGTGCGTGGAGAATCTGAGGCGCCGGTGCGTGGAGAATCTGGGGACGTGACGGTTCGTGCCGCGTCACCTACGGACAGCGCGGATCGGGAGGCATCCCGCTGACGCATCGCCGGAGCGCTACGGCAGGACCGCAGCCGTCGTGGTGGGCCAGGTCATGCGGATCAGCCCGCCGTCCTTGCCGGCGGTCACCTCGACATCGTCGACCAGCCCGCTGATCACGGCGAGACCCATCTCGTCCTCGCCCTCGGCATCGCTCTCCGCGACGCCCTCGGCCTCGTCGGCGCCGCGCGCCGTACCGGAGTCGCCGGTCACCCCGTCGCCCACCTCGATCGAGAACTTCTTCTCGTCCTCGATCAGGAGCACCCGCACCGGAGCCGCGATCTCATGGCTCTCGTGCAGGCCCACGGCCCGGCTGCACGCCTCACCGACGGCGAGCCGCACCTCGTCCAGCACGGCCTCGTCCACCCCCGCGCGCCGTGCCACAGCAGCCGCGACCAGACGCGCGGTGCGGACATGCTCGGGAAGGGCGCTGAAGCGAAGTTCGACGGTGGCCATGCCATCCCCCTCGTTATGCGGGCGTGCGACGCAGGGGGCCGGACCTCCGTCCGGTACCCCCCACTTCTTCCTCCCCCCGCGCCTGGTGGCGCGGGGGACCGGCAAAACCGTCAGTCAGTCGCCGAGACGGCTTCCTCGACCGAGGTGTGAATCGGAAACACCTTGGTCAGTCCGGTGATACGGAAGATCTTGAGAATGCGCTCCTGGTTGCAGACCAGGCGCAGCGAGCCCTCATGGGCACGCACCCGCTTGAGCCCGCCGACCAGCACGCCGAGCCCAGTGGAGTCCAGGAAGTCGACACGTTCCATGTCCACCACGAGGTGGTAGCTTCCGTCGTTCACAAGCTCGACCAGCTGCTCCCGCAGCTTGGGCGCGGTGTATACATCAATCTCGCCACCGACCTCGACGACCGTACGGTCGCCAACGGTCCGGGTCGACAGGGACAGGTCCACGGATCCTCCAGCACCTTGCTATCGAGCGGTCGCCCCCCTGGGGCCTCCCCACCGAAGGTAGGGGCGGATCTGGCAGCCGCGATGGCATTCAATCACTTACCAGTAGGCGTGCACGACGCCCTTTAAGCATTGTCCGTCACTCCGGTGACACACTCGGTGCCGATGGCCTCCAATCCAGTCCCGCCGGATGCGGGCGCGCGCCCGTCCCCAGGCATGATTCTCGAACGTCTCGCCAGGGGCGCGACCCGCGCTGCGCGCATCACTCATACGGAGCACTTGCCCCCGCGCATCGGCAGCCATGCCGACTGGCCGGAACAGATCCGGCCGGAAGTGATCGATGCCATCCGCTCGGCCGGAATCGATCGTCCCTGGGCCCACCAGGCACGGACGTCCGAACACGCACTGCGCGGCGAATCGGTCGTCGTGGCCACCGGCACCGCCTCGGGGAAGTCCCTGGCCTATCTCGCGCCGGTCCTCTCCACGCTCCTGGACGGCTCCGAGGCCCCGAACGGGAGAGGGGCCACGGCCCTGTATCTGGCCCCCACGAAGGCGCTGGCGGCCGATCAGCGGCGCGCCGTACGTGAGCTGGCCGCCCCGCTGGGCCCGGCCGTCCGGCCCGCGGTCTACGACGGCGACACCCCCGTCGAGGAGCGCGAGTGGGTCCGCCAGTACGGCAATTACGTCCTGACCAACCCCGACATGCTGCACCGCGGGATCCTGCCGTCGCACCCTCGCTGGTCCTCCTTCCTGCGGGCGCTGCGCTATGTCGTCATCGATGAATGCCACAGCTACCGCGGCGTCTTCGGCTCCCATGTCGCGCAGGTCGTCCGCAGGCTGCGCCGTATCTGCGCCCGTTACGGCTCCGAGCCGGTCTTTCTGCTCGCCTCCGCCACGGCCGCGGAGCCGGGACAGGCCGCGACCCGGCTCACCGGCCTGCCCGTGGTGGAAATCACGGAGGACACCTCGCCGCGCGGCGAGTTGGTCTTCGCGCTGTGGGAGCCGCCGCTGACCGAACTCCACGGTGAGCAGGGCGCCCCCGTCCGCCGGACCGCCACCGCGGAGACCGCGGATCTGCTCACCGACCTCGCCGTCCAGGGCGTGCGCACCGTCGCCTTCGTCCGCTCCCGGCGGGGCGCCGAACTGATCGCCCTGATCGCGCAGGAGCGGCTCGCGGAGGTGGACCGCTCGCTGCCCGGACGGGTCGCCGCCTACCGGGGCGGCTATCTGCCCGAGGAGCGCCGCGCCCTGGAACGCGCCCTGCACAGCGGTGAGCTGCTCGGCCTGGCCGCCACCACCGCGCTCGAACTGGGCGTGGACGTCTCCGGGCTGGATGCCGTGGTCATCGCCGGTTATCCGGGGACCCGGGCGTCCCTGTGGCAGCAGGCGGGGCGGGCGGGCCGCTCCGGGCAGGGCGCGCTCGCCGTGCTCGTGGCCCGCGACGACCCGCTGGACACCTATCTCGTGCACCACCCCGAGGCGCTCTTCGACCAGCCCGTCGAGTCCACCGTCCTCGACCCCGACAACCCCTACGTGCTCGCCCCGCACCTGTGCGCGGCCGCCGCCGAACTCCCGCTCACCGCATCGGACTTCCCGCTCTTCGGGCCCGCGGCCGGCGGTCTGATGCCGCAGCTGGAGGCCGCGAGCCTGCTGCGCCGGCGCGCCAAGGCCTGGCACTGGACGCGCCGCGAGCGCGCCGCCGACCTCACCGACATCCGCGGGCAGGGCGGTTCGCCGGTGCAGATCGTGGAGGCCGGTACCGGGCGGCTGCTGGGCACCGTGGATGCCGCCGCCGCGCACACCGCCGTCCACGACGGCGCGGTCCACCTCCACCAGGGCCGTACCTACGTCGTGCAGCAGCTCGACCTCGCCGACGATGTGGCGCTCGTCGAGGAGGCCAGCCCGCCCTATTCCACGACCGCCCGCGACACCACCGCGATCTCCATCCTCGACACCGACACCGAGATCCCCTGGGGCGATGCCCGGCTGTGCTTCGGGTCCGTCGAGGTCACCAACCAGGTCGTCTCCTTCCTGCGCCGCAAGCTGATCACCGGCGAGGTGCTGGGCGAGACCAAGCTCGACCTGCCGCCCCGTACGCTGCGCACCCGCGCGGTGTGGTGGACGGTCACCGAGGACCAACTCGACGCCGCCCGCGTCAATCCCGAGCAGCTGGGCGGCGCTCTGCACGCCGCGGAACACGCCTCCATCGGCATGCTGCCGCTCTTCGCCACCTGCGACCGCTGGGACATCGGCGGCGTCTCCGTTCCCCTCCACCCGGACACCCTCCTGCCGACCGTCTTCGTCTACGACGGCCACCCGGGCGGCGCCGGATTCGCCGAGCGCGCCTTCCACACGGCCGCCGACTGGCTCACCGCCACCCGCAGCGCCATCGCCTCCTGCGAATGCGAGGCCGGCTGCCCTTCCTGCATCCAGTCGCCCAAGTGCGGCAACGGCAACGACCCGCTCCACAAGCGGGGAGCCATCCGGTTGCTGGGCGAGCTGTTGCGCGGCGCGCCGCAGGGGACGTAGCGGGGGTGCCGCCGCGGGCCGGGCGCGGACCGCGACGGCCGGGGCCGGCCCGGCCCGTGCCCGCGCCGGGTCACCGCGCCCCGGCGGCCCGGCCCGCGCCCGTACCCGGGAGGTGAACGGGCTGCCGCCCGCCTCGGCCGAGACATCCGCGACCTGCCCGGTCACCGCGCAGCGCACCAAACGGGTGTGCTGCGCGGCCGCCACCCGGCGGGCCGCCGCGCAGGCCACGGCCGGGCCCCGCAGGGCGTGATCCGCGGCGGCCAGCGCCGCCAGGTCCGCGGCGCCACCCGCCCGGTGCCGCGCCGTGACGGCCTGGCCCACACCGATCAGGGCCACGAAGACCGCGCAGAGCGCCGCCGCGGCGAAGACCGTCCAGACCGTCGCCGAGCCCTCATCGCCGCACCGTCTCCTCCGCAAGAGCCACCGCCTCCCCCGTGACCTGCACCGTCAGCCGCCCCACACCGGGCAGCTCGGCCGCGACCCGTACGCGCACCAGATCTCCCTCCCGTGCCAGCGCGATCCGCGCGTCCCGTGGAGCCGCGCCACGGGCCGCCGAGATCACCGCCGCCCGCGGCTCCGACCGCGCCGCGGCACGCGCCCCGGCCCGCGCCGCATCCACACACTCGATACGGGCGCAGACCGCCATCAGCCCCCAGACGAGCGCCGCGACCACCGCCACCAGGACGGGTATGACCACGGCCGTCTCCGCCGTCACGAATCCGGCGTCGCGCGTCCGCGGGGTGCCACGGGCCCGCAGGCCCGGGGCACCGCCGTCAGAACTGGACATTGATCGCCCGCTCGAGCGTCGACCGCAGCAGCGCCTGCACCGGTCCGCTCGTCACGACCTTGTAGAGCACCGCGGCCAAGGCACACGCCGCGAGCGTCCCGACGGCGTACTCCGCCGTGGTCATCCCCCGGTCGTCGGCCCCGAGCGCGCGCAGCCCCGCCCACCACCGTCGCAACCTTCCGCACCGAAACATGTGAACCCCCTTTGAACGGCCCTGAGAAGGGCCGCTGATCCATGACTTCTGATGAATGACTTGGTGAATGACCTTGGTGAATGGCTTTGGTGGAGGGCTGCTGACCTGCCGGTTGAATGGCCTGTGGCCTCCGGCCCCGCCTGGCCGGCCGGGCCGGTGAACCGGTCCTTTCATCGGCCCGGCCCGGTCCGCAACCCTCGCCGCCGTCTCCGGAACGGCCCGTGAACGCGCCGCGCCCGCCGGTCAGTTACGCCCCAGCAGGCCGCTCGCCAGGCCGATCAGCACGGGTGCCACCCCGAGCGTCAGGAATGCCGGCAGAAAGCACGCCGACAGCGGCAGGGTGACCAGCACCCCGGCCCGTCGGGCCTGCGCGGTCGCCGCCCGGGCCTGCTCCGCCCGGAGTTCGGCGGCGATCCGGGACACCGACTCGACGGCCGGTACCCCGGATATCCCGGCGCGCTCCATGGAGCGCGCGAGTCCTTCGGCGCCAGGGAGAGCGGCCAACCGTGGCCATACGACGGCCGGTTCACCGCCTAGGCGCAGTTCCGCCGCCACCTGGCGCAGCCGCTCGGCGACCGGTCCGTCGAGCGACCGGCCCACCGCCTCGGCCGATCCCCGCGGTCCGGCCCCGGCCGCGAGGCAGGCTGCCAGCAGATCGCCGGCCGGGGCCAGCTCCGCCCGTACCTCCGCGGCCGCCGAACGGACCGCCTCCGCGCCCCGTTGGCGGGCCAGATAACGATGCGCCCCATAGCCCACAGCGAGTCCCGCCAGGACCCCCGCCATGCCACCGACGAGGATGACCACGAGGCCGGCCGCCCCCAGGGGCCCGGCCCATTCCCACAGTCGGCCGTCCCGTGACTCGCCGTCCCTCACCGTCGCTGTGCGCCGGCGCCACCGGGCACGGGCGAACGATCCGGTCCCGGCCCCGTCCCTCCCCCGTCGGTCCTGTCCGGCGCCCCACACCGCCGAGACCCGTCTCCGGACGGCGCGTCCATGCTGTGCCTCCCGCACCAGCGCCACGGCACACAGCACCGCCGTCATGGCGACGAGCGCCATCCCCACCCTGTGGACAACTTCCGCGCTCATACCGATCCCCTCCCTACGCGTCTTCCGCGGCCGCGACGATCCGGGCCGTCCAGACCACCCCGCCCCACTCAAGAAGCCCGCCGACCACCAGGCAGCCCCACCCGGCCGGGGTGTGCAGCAGCACCCGCAGTGGGTCGGCACCCAGGGCGCTGCCCATCAGGAGCCCGGCCGCGGGCAGCAGTGCGAGCATCAGCGCGGTGGCCCGGGGGCCCGCCAACTGGGCGCGCAGCTCGTCGCGTTGATCGCGCTGCGCCCTGAGCCCGGCCGCGATCCGCTCCAGCCCTGAAGCCAGCCCCGCGCCGCCCTCCACGGCCACCTGCCAGCACGCGGCCATGCCGGTCAGTCCCGCGGCCCCCGGCTGCCGCGCCGCCACCCGCAGCGCCTGGGGCACATCTCCTCCGTACCGCGCGGCAGCCAGCACCGCCGAGCCCTCCGCTCCGAGGCCCGGCGCCCCCACGGCGAGCAGGGCCTGGGCGGGCTGCCGCCCGGCCCGCAGTTCCCCGGCCACCGCCGCGCACAGCCCGATCACCGCGGCAGCCCGCCGGTCGCGCGCCCGCCCCGCGCCACGAGTGACCAGCCACCGGCGGACGAGGAAGACGGCAACCACGGAAGCGATCACCGGGAACACCGATCCGCCCAGGACCCCCAGCACCAGCCCCGCCGGCAGACACCAGACCTCCCGCCCGGCGTCCCACCGGCGGCCGACGCTCCAACGGCGCCCCGCTTCGCCCTCGACCAGCCGCCCCGCGCACCACTTCCGCACCCCCTCGCCCCGCAGCCAGGCCCGCCATCCCTCTGCCGGGTCCGCTTCTCCGCGGCCCCCGAACAGCGCCCGGGCCCGCCGCCGTACGTCCTCCGGCCGGCCACCGCCCGACCGGAGGGCGGCGCCCGCGCAGAGCAGCGCGATCACCAGCGCCACCGCGGCCACACTCATCGGGACGCACCCCCGCCCCGCTCACACAGCTGCCGCAACCGCCCCCAGCCGCGCTCCTCTTGGAAGCCGGCCGGGCCCCAGACGGCAGCCGGCACGGTCACCACGAAGCCGTCGCGGTCCCGCTCCAGGACATGGAGCTCGGCGATCCGCCGCCGCCCGGACCGGTCGCGTACGAGGTGCAGGACGACCGAGAGCGCGGCCGCCAGCTGACTGTGCAGCGCGGCCCGATCCAGGCCCGCGGTCGAACCCAGGGCCTCCAGCCGCGCGGGGACATCGCATGCGGCGTTGGCATGGACCGTGCCACAGCCCCCCTCATGGCCCGTATTCAGGGCCGCCAGCAAATCCGTGACCTCGGCACCGCGCACCTCGCCGACCACCAGCCGGTCCGGGCGCATCCGCAGCGCCTGGCGTACGAGGTCCCGCAGCGTCACTCGGCCGACGCCCTCCTGATTGGCGGGCCGGGTCTCCAGCCGCACCACATGAGGATGATCCGGCCGCAGCTCCGCCGAGTCCTCGGCCAGGACGATCCGCTCGGCCGGGCCGACCAGGCCGAGCAGGGTGCTGAGCAGAGTCGTCTTGCCGGAGCCCGTACCGCCGCTGATCAGGAACGACAGCCGGGCCGCCAGCAGCGCCCGGAGCAGCCGGTCGCCGCCCGGCGGGACCGTGCCGGCTGCCACCAGCTCCGCGAGGCCGAAGGCGCGCGGCCGCAGCACCCGTAGGGACAGACAGGTCCCGGCGACGGCCACCGGGGGCAGCACGGCATGCAGCCGGGTCCCGTCCGGAAGGCGGGCGTCCACCCACGGCCGGGCATCGTCCAGCCGCCGGCCGGCCACCGCCGCCAGCCGCTGCGCAAGTCTGCGCACCTCCGCCGCGTCCCGGAAGCGGACGTCCGTGCGCTCCAGCCCGCCACCGCGGTCCACCCACACCTCGTCCGGCGCGGTGACCAGGACATCCGTGACGTCCGGCGCGGCCAGCAGTGGCTCCAGCGGCCCGCTGCCCACCATCTCGGACCGCAACGCGGCCACCACGCCCAGCACTTCGGCGTCCCCCAACAGCCGCCCCTGCTCGCGCAGTGCCACGGCCACCCGGGCCGGTGTCGGCTCCGCCCCGGTCTCGGCGAGCCGCCGGCGCACCACCTGAAGCAAGTCCTGTCCCTGGCTCATGCCCGGCCCCCGCCCCAGCAGGCCGCACAGGACGTCACTGGGAGGGGCGCAGGCCCCTTCGCACCGGCCCCGGGACCCGTGCCCCTCGCGGGGCCACCGCCCGGCCCCGGCGCCGCGGCGGCCGGCGGCCCGCCGCCGTCTCCCCCGCTCTCCGTCAGCCGCTCCCAGAACGCCGTGCAGAATCTCGCCAGCGGTCCGCGCACCTGCGCCCCCGGTGGCACCCCTCGCGACAGATCGGCCAACAGGTCCGCCTCCCACGGCACTTCACCGGCCAAGGGCAACTCCATGAGGCGGGCGATCTCGTCGGGCGGCAGGCCGTGTCCGTGGCGGCCGGGAGCCCCGCGCGCCACCACTCGCAGATCGCCGAGCACCTTCCGTACCCCGGCGGCCGCCCGTTGTGCCGCCGCGACCGCCCGCAGCTCCGTAGGGACGAGCAGCAGACCCATGTCCACCTGGGCCAGGGCCTCCGCCACCGCGGCGTCGACCCTGCGCGGCAGGTCCACCACCACGACTCCGCCGCGGCGGCGCGCCGCGGCCATGACCGCGCGCATGGCCGCGGGCGGGATGGTGACATCGGAGCCCCGGTCCCAGCTGAGGATCCGGAGCGAGTGCAGCCGCGGCAGTGACTCGGCCAGGGCGCCGCAGGCCACCCGGCCCCGTGATTCGGCGAAGGCGGGCCAGCGCAGGCCCTTTTCCTTCTCGCCGCCCAGCAGGACGTCCAGCCCGCCGCCCAGCGGGTCTCCGTCGACGAGCAGCGTGCGCCGTCCCGTGCGGGCTGCGGTGACGGCCAGCGCGCCGGCCAGGGTGCTCGCTCCGGCGCCCCCGCAGCCGCCGATCACGCCGACCGTCAGGGCCGGCGGTCCGACGCCCTCGACCGCATCGGCGATCCGGTCCGCCAGCCAGCGCTCGCCGTCGGGGAGAGCCAGCACCCGCTCGGCCCCCAGGGCGACGGCCAGCCGCAGGAAGGCCGGATCGTCCGCATCCCGCCCCGTGAGGATGACGCCCGCCCGGCGTCCGGCGCCGCGCAACCGGGGCGCGCAGTCGGCTCCGATGATCACCAGGGGCGGCGCTTCCCAGTCCCCTCTACGGGCGGGCAGGCCGTGCGCCACTTCGGGCAGCGCCCCGGCCGCCGCACACAGCCGCAAAAGATCGTCGAGGAGCCTTTCGTCCTCGGTGATGATCAGCGGCCCGCCCCGCTCCTCGCCCGTGTGGACCAGCCGTTCCGATGGCGTCATTCCGGCCACGTTCCGTCCCCCTGTCGCTACGCAACTCGCACCTCCGCGAACTCGCGGACTTTTACGCTGCAGCGATCGGGAAAATCTTGTGGATCTTGACCCGAAATTGTGGACAACTCCGCGGCTGTGAATATCCCTGTCACCTATTCCAGCGAGGGCGGCTACTTCTGGGGCTCAAGGGAGCCTTCCTCAGAGCAGCGCGGCAACTACGGTGCGTAATGACATGGAAGCGTCGGGACAGCGGGCGCCGCGCGGGCAACGAGAAGTGTGGATCGGCGTCCGGTGCCGGAAAATGCGTCCGGACATGCGACGACCCCCGCCGGGGGGGAGAGCGGGGGTCGTCCCCACGGCCGACTCGGGGGGGGAGGAGCCGGACCGGGTTAGCACGGTCGCGAACGATCCGTGACTTCCATGGTGTACCCGAGAGCCTTCTCAGGCAAACCCACGCGCCACACCTTACGCCGAATGGTGGGCGCCTATGCTCGCCCCGTGGAAAACCACTCCGTGCCTCACTCGACTCCCCGTACTGCCGCGTTCTTCGACTTGGACAAGACCGTCATTGCTAAGTCGAGCACGCTGACCTTCAGCAAGTCGTTCTACCAAGGCGGCCTGATCAATCGGCGGGCCGTACTGCGCACTGCGTACGCCCAGTTCGTGTTCCTGGCGGGCGGCGCCGACCACGATCAGATGGAGCGGATGCGGGAATATCTCTCCTCACTGTGCCGCGGCTGGGACGTGGCCCAGGTGCGGGAGATCGTTGCCGAGACGCTGCACGATCTGATCGACCCCATCATTTATGACGAGGCGGCCTCACTCATCGAGGAGCACCATGCCGCGGGGCGGGACGTCGTGATCGTCTCCACCTCGGGCGCCGAGGTCGTCGAACCGATCGGTGAACTCCTGGGCGCGGACCGGGTGGTGGCCACCCGCATGGTCGTCGGCGAGGACGGCCGCTTCACCGGAGAGGTGGAGTACTACGCCTACGGCCCGACCAAGGCGGAGGCCGTCCAGGAGCTTGCCGCGTCCGAGGGCTACGACCTCGAGCGCTGCTACGCCTACAGCGATTCGGCCACCGATGTCCCGATGCTCGCGACGGTCGGCCACCCCTTTGCCGTCAACCCGGACCGGGCGCTGCGCCGTGAGGCGGTCGCGCGGGGTTGGCCGGTTCTCTCCTTCAATCGGCCGGTCCCGCTCAAGCAGCGGCTGCCGGCGCTGTCGATGCCCTCGCGGCCGGTGCTCGCCGCCATGGCCGCGGTGGGCGCGGCCATGGCCACCGCGACGCTGGTCTGGTACGCGAGCCGGCGGAAAATCACAAAGCCGCGCCTCCTTATTGGCCGGAGCGGCCGCACCGCCCGTAATGCCCGCGTTTGAAGCCAAACGTAAAGATCTGGGGCACGGGGTTCCGCTTCCCCCGCCCGAGTAGTACAAAGGACTTAACGGCCCGCGAGACCAAGGACATCCGAGAGGAACACCTTTAACGCAGGAAGTGGCCCACGGACCGATGCATGAATGCCGGGCACCCACGCGACGTCGACCCGTCGATTGCGGGCCAGCCGCACCAGGTAACCGGACGAAGATTCCGACCTGATGGGCAAATATTCGAGCACGCTTGGTAACCCGGCGGACATGCCAGCGGCGGTACCACAGATTGGTACCGCCGCATCTCTTGTTCAGGGCCGAATGAAGCAATCCTTCCGGAATTCTTCGAGCGCCGCCCAAAGGGTTTCGCCCGGTCGCCCCTTATGCCGCGCCGCGCTGCAGCGCCTCACAGACAGCGGTGCTCTCCCGTACGCCGAGCTCCACCGCGCGTCCGCAGTGCGCGATCCACGCCGCGACGCCCTCCGGGATCCCCGAGACATAGCCCTCCAGGGCCGCGACATACGCCGCGCGCCCCAGTTCGGCGTGCCCGACCTCGGCGGGGCAGATGGACTTCGGGTCCAGCCCGCTGCCGACCAGCACGATCCGCTCCGCGGCCCGCGCGACCAGCCCGTTGCAGGTGGCGAACGGCCGCAGGGCGAGCAGCTCGCCGTGCACCACCGCCGCGGTCACCAGCGCCGGCGCCTCGCTGCCCGCGAGGAGCAGCCGCGCCAGCCCGTCCAGCCGCCCGGCGACCTCGTCGGCATTCGGCAGCGGCAGCTCGATGAGCGGTTCGTCGACCGGCTCGGCGCCCAGCCGGGGCCGTCCCACCGTCTCGTCTGCCGCACGGCCGGGCTCGTCGGCACTTCGCCCGGCGCCTGACGCGGCCACCAGGTGGAGCCGTGCCAGCACCCGCAGCGGCGACTGCCGCCACACACTGAGCAGCTGCCCGGCCTCGGCGGTCAGCCGCAGGGCCGCGCCGACCGTCCGCGGTTCGCCCTCGACGCCGAAGTCGGTGCGGCGCCGGACCTCTTCGAGCGCCCAGTCGGCTCCCGAGAGGGCCGCGGAACCGCGCGCTCCGCGCAGCGCCGCCTCGGACGTCACCTCATTGCTGCGGCGTCGCATGACCCGGTGCCCGTAGACCCGGTCGACGCCCTTGCGTACGGAGTCCACGGAGTCGGCGACTCCCGGGAGCGAGGCCAGGGTCACGAGCGGGTCGGCGCTCGCTTGCGGGGGTTCGGGGGGCGTCCCCCGGGAGATTCCAGCCATGGGTACGACCCTACGCACCACCAGGCCGGACCCCTCGAAGGAGTGGTCTTCCTCACCCGGCCCTCTCACTCGGAGCGAGATCAAGATTACCCTTGGTGAACATGAAGATCGCTTTCGTAGGCAAGGGCGGCAGTGGCAAAACCACCCTGTCCTCCCTGTTCATCCGGCATCTCGCCGCTTCCCGGGTCCCCGTGATCGCCGTGGATGCCGACATCAACCAGCATCTGGGCGCCGCCCTCGGCCTCGACGAGGCGGAGGCCGCCGCGCTTCCCGCAATGGGTGCCCATCTGCCGCTGATCAAGGACTACTTGCGCGGCAGCAATCCCCGGATCCCGTCCTCCGAATCAATGATCAAGACCACCCCTCCTGGCGAGGGCTCGCGACTGCTGCGGGTCGGCGAGGAAAACCCCGTCTACAACGCCTGCGTCCGCACGGTGGACCTCGACGGCGCCGCCGTGCGGCTGATGGCGACCGGGCCGTTCACCGAGGCCGATCTCGGTGTGGCCTGTTACCACTCCAAGGTCGGCGCCGTGGAGCTGTGCCTGAACCACCTCGTGGACGGCCGTGAGGAGTATGTCGTCGTCGACATGACGGCCGGTTCCGACTCCTTCGCCTCCGGGATGTTCACCCGCTTCGACATGACCTTCCTGGTGGCCGAGCCGACCCGTAAGGGCGTCGCTGTCTACCGCCAGTACAAGGAGTACGCACGGGACTTCGGCGTCCCCTTGAAGGTCGTGGGCAACAAGGTGCAGGGCCCGGAGGATCTGGCGTTCCTCCGTGACGAGGCCGGCGACGATCTGCTGGTGACCGTCGGCCACTCCGACTGGGTGCGCGCCATGGAGAAGGGCCGCCCGGCCCGCTTCGACCACCTGGAGGAGGCCAACCGGCACGCCCTGGAGATGCTGCACCACACAGCCGACGCCGCCTACGGGCGCCGCGACTGGGAGCGCTACACCCGGCAGATGGTCCACTTCCACCTGAAGAACGCGGAGAGCTGGGGCAATGCGAAGACCGGGGTCGACCTCGCCGCTCAGGTCGACCCTTCCTTCGTGCTCTCCGAGGGAGCAGCCACGCCACAGCCCGCCTGACCTGTGGGACGGCGCGGGCGGGCCCGGAGAGGCACAGGGCAGGTACGCCGCCCAGCCGCCCTTCGGCGCCCGCCCCGCCGCCCTTCGGCGCCCGCCCATTCGCGCTTAGGTGCCCGACCCGCCGGCAACGCCCGCCCATAAGCCGGACCGCAGCCCGTTCTACGTCGCGGCTGAACAGCCGGCCCCTCATTCACGGCACCGGTGAGCGCCTTCCGAGTGGTGCGTCGAAATCACCGCGCACACCTTCCCGCACGAAGAAAAGAGCGGAAAACCACAAGACGAAAGTCACCCTGTTCACCAGATAGGGGGAAGGATTGCGGCGAATGCCTGCAAAAGCTTCTCCTTACCTTTACCTCTCATTACGGTTCATTTACCGAAGCTTGAGAGTCACCGGACCGTCACCCAACGGCGACGACCGCCGGTCGGCTCACGTCCCGCCGCAGTACACCGCCGCCCCACGATCGCGCCCCGCGCGATCGCGTCGCCCCGGAGGAGACGGGAATGTCGCAGACCGAGAAGTCGCCGCCGCAGCCGCCGCGCACACCACACCGCACCGAAATCGCTCCCGGCCCCCATATGCCCTCGGGGCCCGGCACCCGTCCGGAGAGGGGCCGGGCCGTCCGCCGCGACCTCTCCGCCTCGGCCGTCGTCTTCCTGCTCGCCGTTCCGCTGTCCCTGGGCCTCGCCCTGGCCACCGGCGCCCCGCTCCAGGCCGGTCTGGTCTCCGCGGTCGTCGGCGGGATCGTCGCCGGCCTGCTCGGCGGCGCCCCGCTCCAGGTGACCGGCGCGGCAACCGGCCTCCTGGTGGTCACCGCCGATCTGGTGCAGCGCTACGGCTGGCGCGCCACCTGCGCCATCACGGTGCTGGCCGGGCTCGTGCAAATCGCCCTGGGCGCACTGCGCGTGGCCCGTGCGGCGCTGGCCATCAGTCCGGCGATCGTGCACGGCATGCTGGCCGGCATCGGGGCCACCATCGCCCTCGGCCAGTTCCATGTGGTGCTCGGCGGCAGCCCGGACAGCTCGGCGCTCGACAACGCCGCCGCGCTGCCCGGCCAGTTGGCGCACCCGCACGCCGTCGCGCTGCTGATCGGCGCCGTCACCGTCGCCGTGCTCCTCGGCTGGGGACGGCTGCCGGGCCGCGTCGGGCGGTGGGCGCGGGTGCTGCCCGCCCCGCTGGCCGCCGTGCTCGCCGCGACGGCCGTCAGCGCGGGGACGGAGGTGGCCAGGGTGGAGCTGCCGTCCTGGCGGATGCCCGAGTTGCCGGTACTTCCGGACGGGTCCCTTCCGGCTCTTGCCGCCGCGGTGCTGACCGTCACCCTCGTCGCGAGCATGGAGTCGCTGCTGTCGGCGCTGGCCGTGGACCGGCTGGCGGCCGAGCGGCCGGACGCTCCCACGGGGCGTGCGCAGCTCAACCGCGAGCTGGCCGGCCAGGGGGTGGCCAATACCGTCTCCGGGCTGCTGGGCGGGCTGCCGGTCTCCGGGGGCGCGATGCGCGGCTCGGCCAATGTGCGGGCGGGTGCGGTCACCCGGCGCGCCACCGTGCTGCACGGCGTATGGGTGCTGCTGTGCGCGGGCCTGCTGGCCACGGCGCTGGAGATGACCCCGCTGGCCGCGCTCGCCGCACTGGTGATGATCGTCGGCGTACGGATGGTGAGCTTCGCGCACATCCGGCATGTGCAGCGGCACCGCGAATTCCCGGTGTATGCCGCCACCTTGGGCGGCGTCGTCCTCTTCGGGGTGCTCCAGGGTGTGGTGACGGGCATCGCGGTCGCGGTCTTCCTGGCGCTGCGCCGGCTGACGCACACCCGCATCACGGTCACGGAGGAGGCCGACGGCCACCTGGTGCGGGTCAGCGGGCAGTTGACGTTCCTGGCGGTGCCGCGGCTGACCCGGGCGCTGGCGCAGGTGCCGGCGCACACCGATGTCGTCGTCGAGGTGTGCGGCTCGTTCATGGATCATGCCGCCTACGAGGCGCTGCAGTCCTGGTCGGCCGCCCACCGGGCGCACGGCGGCCGGGTGACCCTCAGCGGCCGCTCGGGCCGGACGAACGCCGCGCAGGCCGGTGCGCACTCCTGCCGGCCGTGGACGCCCTGGCGCAACCATCACTGCACCCGTCCCGCCCCGGAGCGGGCGGCGGTTTCGGAGAGCAGCGGCAGCCAACTGCTGGGCGGGGTCTCCGCATTCCAGCGCCACACGGCTCCGCTGGTGCGCGAGGAGCTGTCCCGGCTGGCGCGCGAGGGCCAGCGGCCCACCCAGCTGTTTCTGACCTGCGCCGACTCCCGGCTGGTCACCAGCATGATCACGTCCAGTGGGCCGGGCGATCTGTTCACCGTGCGCAATGTCGGCAACCTGATGCCGCCGCCCGGCTCGGACGCCTCCTGCGACTCCGTAGGGGCAGCGATCGAGTACGCGGTGGAAGTACTGCGGGTCAGCTCGATCACGGTGTGCGGGCATTCGGGGTGCGGCGCCATGGCGGCGCTGCTGGGCGCCGCCGCACCGGAAGACGCCGAGCCGACCCCGCTCGCCCGCTGGCTGCGGCACGGCCGGCCGAGTCTGGCCCGTATGCAGCGCATCGGACGGCTGGGCCGGGGTGAAGTCGCTCTCAGCGGGCGGCCGGTGGGCGACGACCAGGAGCGGCTGGCACTCGTCAACGTCATGCAGCAGCTCGACCACCTCCGGGCGCACCCGTGTGTGGCCCGCCGGGTGGCCGAGGGCACGCTCGCCCTGCACGGCATGTACTTCCATGTCGGCGAGGCCCAGGCATATGTGCTCGACGAGGCCGCCGGGCGGTTCTGCGCGGTACGCGGCGAACCGGCGCCGGCGACGGTCTGACCTGCGCGGCTTCTCCTCAACAGCCCTGGCGCGGACCACGAACTGATAGGTCTACACCAATTTTTGTCCACAGCCCTTGTCAGGGCCCGGCGTGGGCTGATGAGCTATGACCTGGGGACACATCGGACGCCCTGGGATTGGGAGAAGTTGTGAGCAACGAAAGCCTGGCCAACCTGCTCAAGGAGGAGCGGCGGTTCGCGCCGCCCGCCGATCTGGCCGCGAACGCCAACGTCACGGCTGCCGCGTACGAGCAGGCCGCGGCAGACCGGCTGGGCTTCTGGGCCGAGCAGGCCGAACGCCTGTCCTGGGAGACCACGCCCACCCAGACCCTCGACTGGTCCAACGCACCCTTCGCGAAGTGGTTCGCCGACGGCAAGCTCAATGTCGCCTACAACTGCGTGGACCGGCATGTGGAGAACGGCCTGGGAGACCGGGTCGCCATCCACTTCGAGGGCGAACCCGGCGACTCCCGCGCGATCACCTACGCCGAGCTCCAGCGCGAGGTCTCCAAGGCCGCCCATGCGCTGACCGAGCTGGGTGTGCGCAGCGGCGACCGGGTCGCCATCTACCTGCCGATGATCCCGGAAGCGGTCATCGCCATGCTGGCCTGTGCGCGCCTGGGTGCCCCGCACTCCGTCGTCTTCGGCGGCTTCTCCGCGGACGCCCTGGCGACCCGTATCAATGACGCGGACGCCCGCGTGGTGATCACCGCCGACGGCGGCTACCGCCGCGGCAAGCCCTCCGCCCTCAAGCCCGCCGTCGACGCCGCCCTGACCAAGCCCGGCACGGAGAACGTCCGCAGCGTCCTCGTCGTGCGCCGTACCGGCCAGGAGGACATCGACTGGCACGAGGGCCGGGACGTCTGGTGGCACGAGATCGTCGAGCGGCAGAGCGACCAGCACACGCCCGAGGCCTTCGACGCCGAGCACCCGCTGTTCATCCTCTACACCTCCGGCACGACGGGTAAGCCCAAGGGCATCCTGCACACCACCGGCGGCTACCTCACCCAGGTGTCGTACACCCACCACGCGGTCTTCGACCTGAAGCCGGAGACCGACGTCTTCTGGTGCACCGCCGACGTCGGCTGGGTGACCGGCCACTCGTACATCACCTACGGCCCGCTCTCCAACGGCGCGACCGAGGTGCTCTACGAGGGCACGCCCGACTCCCCGCACCAGGGCCGCTGGTGGGAGATCGTGCAGAAGTACGGCGTGACGATCCTCTACACCGCGCCGACCGCGATCCGCGCCTGCATGAAGTGGGGCGACGACATCCCGGCGAAGTTCGATCTGTCGTCGCTGCGCGTCCTCGGGTCGGTGGGCGAGCCGATCAACCCCGAGGCATGGATGTGGTACCGCAAGCACATCGGGGCCGACAAGACACCCATCGTCGACACCTGGTGGCAGACCGAGACCGGCGGGATGATGCTCAGCCCGCTGCCGGGCGTCACGGCGACCAAGCCCGGCTCGGCCCAGGTGGCACTGCCCGGTATCGCCGCGACCGTCGTGGACGACGGTGCGCGCGAGGTCCCCGACGGTGCCGGCGGCTACCTCGTCCTGACCGAGCCCTGGCCGGCCATGCTCCGCACGATCTGGGGCGACGACCAGCGCTATCTCGACACGTACTGGTCGCGCTTCGAGGGCAAGTACTTCGCCGGCGACGGTGCCAAGAAGGACGACGACGGCGACATCTGGCTGCTGGGCCGGGTGGACGACGTGATGCTGGTGTCCGGCCACAACATCTCCACCACCGAGGTCGAGTCGGCGCTGGTCTCGCATCCGAAGGTGGCCGAGGCCGCGGTCGTCGGCGCCGCCGACCCGCAGACCACCCAGGCCATCTGCGCCTTTGTCATCCTGCGCGGCGGTGCGGCGGAGGACGAGGGCCTGGTCGAGGAGCTGCGCGCCCATGTCGCCCAGCAGCTCGGCCCGATCGCCAAGCCCAAGCGGATCATGCCGGTGGCGGAGCTGCCCAAGACCCGCTCCGGCAAGATCATGCGGCGGCTGCTGCGCGACGTCGCCGAGAACCGCGACCTCGGCGATGTCACCACCCTCACCGATTCCTCGGTCATGGACCTGATCCAGGCGAAGCTGCCGAGCGCGGCCAGCGAGGACTGAGCGGGACGGAAGGCGCAGGGGGCATCCGGCCGGCGCGGCCGGGTGCCCCCTTTGTCGCGGCCTCCCTTGTCGCGGCCTCCCTTGTCGCGGCCTCCCTTGTCGCGGCCTCCCTTGTCGCGGCCTCCCTTGTCATGGCCCCGGCTTGTCGCAGGCCCGGCTTGCCGTGGCCCGTCGCGGCCCGGCGGCCCGCCTGCCTGTCGTGGCCCGGCGGCCCGCCTGCCCGTCGGCCGCGCGCGGCGGGAGCGCCCCGGCCGTGGCCCGTCCCTCCAGCGGCCGGGCGCCCGGATCGACCGTAAAGTGAGGTCACCGGATAGCCGTTTGCGCCCGCCCGGTACAGTGGGACACGCGTCAATGACACGCTAAAACTCTGGGTGCGCCGGGAAGTCTGGTCGGCAACTGCAACAGCCGTACACAGCTGCCGAAAGCCGGAGGTCACCCAGTGAGCGGGGCCAGCAAGCAAACGATCAAGAGGCGTGTGCTGCGCGCATACCGCCCCGCCGAGCGCAGTGAGGCCGGCGCATGAGCGGCCCCGGAAACCGTCGCGCCCCGTTCCTCGGGCGGATGTCCCTGCCCGAGCGGAACTTCATCGCGGAGGCGCTCCGCGCCGAAACCGTCGGCGGCATCCTCCTCCTCGTCGCCGCCGTAGCCGCTCTGATCTGGGCCAACACCCTCGGCGGAAGCTACGAGGCGGTCCGCGGCTTCCATCTCGGACCGGCCACGCTGGGCCTGGACCTGTCCATCCAGCACTGGGCCGCCAACGGGCTGCTCGCGGTCTTCTTCTTCGTCGCCGGTATCGAGCTCAAGCGCGAACTGGTCGCCGGTGAGCTCCGGGACCCCAAAGCCGCCGCGCTCCCCGTGATCGCCGCGCTCTGCGGGATGGCGATGCCGGCGCTCGTCTACTTCACCGTCAACATCATCGGTGGCGGCTCGCTGCAGGGCTGGGCGGTCCCCACCGCCACCGATATCGCCTTCGCACTCGCCGTCCTCGCGGTCATCGGTACGTCCCTGCCCTCCGCACTGCGTGCCTTCCTGCTCACCCTCGCCGTCGTCGACGATCTCTTCGCGATCCTGATCATCGCGATCTTCTTCACCTCGGAGATCAACTTTCTGGCGCTCGGCCTCGCCGTAGCCGGCCTGGTGATCTTCTATCTGCTGCTCCGCAAGGGCGTCCGCGGCTGGTACGTCTACGTCCCGCTCGCCCTGGTCATCTGGGGTCTGATGGAGAACAGCGGGGTGCACGCCACCATCGCCGGCGTCGCCATGGGCCTGATGCTGCGCTGCACCCGGCGCGACGGCGAGACACAGTCCCCGGGTGAACACATCGAGCATCTGGTCCGCCCGCTCTCGGCCGGCCTCGCCGTGCCGCTGTTCGCCCTCTTCTCCGCGGGTGTGTCCATATCCGGCGGCGCGGTCCATGAGGTCTTCACCCGGCCGGAGACGCTCGGGGTCGTGCTCGGCCTGGTGGTGGGCAAGGCCCTCGGCATCTTCGGCGGCACATGGTGCGCCGCCCGCTTCACCAGGGCCGAGCTCAACCCCGACCTCAAGTGGCCGGATGTCTTCGCCGTCGCCGCGCTGGCCGGCATCGGCTTCACGGTCTCCCTGCTCATCGGCGAACTCGCCTTCTCCGGGGACCTGGTGCTGACCGACGAGATCAAGGCATCGGTGCTGATCGGCTCGCTGCTGGCGGCCGTCTTCGCCGGCATCCTCCTCAAGGTCCGCAACACCAAGTACAAGAAGCTGTGCGAGGAGGAGGAGCGGGACGAGGACCAGGACGGCATCCCCGACATCTACGAACGCGACAAGCCGGAGTACCACCTGCGGATGGCGGCAATCCACGAAGCCAAGGCCGCCGAGCACCGGCGGCTTGCCGAAGTGGCCTCCGGCACGCATGCCGGAGACGATGGTCCGGCATGATCTGAGAGGCTTTGCATCCGGGTGAAGAGATGAGGGAGACGGCGATGAGCGCAGTGCACGACGGCACGGACCGCAGCCTCGGACAGCTGGTGGCCACGGCCACGGCCGAAATGTCCGCGCTGGTGCACGACGAGATCGCGCTGGCCAAGGCGGAGTTCCGGCAGGACGCCAAGCGCGCCGGCATCGGCAGCGCCGCGTTCATGGTGGCCGGCGCGCTGGCACTGTTCGCGCTGCCGGTGCTGAGCTTCGCGGCGGCGTACGGCATCCACAACCTCGGCCTCGGGCTCGCCTGGTCCTTCCTGATCGTGGGGGGTGCCTTCCTGGTCCTCGCCGGACTGCTGGCCCTCATCGCGATGGCCAAGATGAAGAAGATCAAGAAGCCGGAGAAGTCCATCAACTCCGCCAAGGAGACCGCGGCCGTACTCCAGAAGGCCAAGCCGCACCCGCGCGTGGCGGCCGTGGAGCACCCGGTGCTGGAGTCTGTGACACGCTCATCGGTATGACAGCCCCTGACAGCACCGCTTCGGTCGTACGGATCGACGTCCCCGGCGGGAGAGAGGTGTCGCACCGCGACGTCGCGGCCAACGGCGCCCGCTTCCACATCGCGGAGATGGGCGACGGCCCCCTGGTGCTGCTGCTGCACGGCTTTCCGCAGTTCTGGTGGACCTGGCGGCACCAGATGCCGGCGCTCGCCGACGCGGGCTTCCGCGCGGTCGCGATGGATCTGCGCGGCGTCGGCGGCAGCGACCGCACCCCGCGCGGCTACGACCCGGCGAACCTCGCCCTGGACATCACCGGCGTCATACGGTCCCTGGGAGAGCCGGACGCCGCGCTCGTCGGGCACGATCTGGGCGGCTATCTCGCCTGGACGGCGGCGGTGATGCGGCCCAAGCTGGTGCGCCGGCTGGCCGTGTCCTCGATGCCGCACCCCCGCCGCTGGCGCTCGGCGATGCTGGCCGACGTCCGGCAGAGCGCCCGGAGTTCGCACATCTGGAACTTCCAGCGGCCCTGGCTGCCGGAGCGCGCGCTGACGGCGGACGACGCGGCGCTGGTGGGGCGGATGATCCGCGACTGGTCCGGGCCCCGGCCGCCGGAGGACGAGACGCTGGCGGTCTACCGGCGGGCGATGAGCATCCCCTCGACGGCGCACTGCTCGATCGAGCCGTACCGCTGGATGGTGCGGTCGATGGCCCGCCCCGACGGTCTCCAGTTCAACCGCCGGATGAAGATGCCCGTACGGGTCCCGACGCTCCATCTGCACGGCTCGCTCGACCCGGTGATGCGCACCCGCAGTGCGGCCGGCTCCGGCGAGTACGTCGAGGCGCCGTACCGCTGGCGGCTGTTCGACGGCCTGGGGCACTTCCCGCACGAGGAGGACCCGGTGGCGTTCTCCACCGAGCTGATCAACTGGCTGAAGGACCCGGAACCGGACCGGTGAGAAGCCGCGGCCCGGGACGGGCCAAGGGCAACGGCGCCCCCGGAGCGGACCGTTGAACCCGCCGTGCGAACGGGTTCGCCCGTAGGCCCGCGGACTGGTTCGCCCGTAGGCCCGCGGACCGCTGAGCGGGCGTCCCGAACCGCTCAGCGGAGCCCTCCGCACCGCACTCGAACGCGCGTATGACGAACAGCCACTTGCCCGGCGCATAGGCCAATTGGCGGTCCCCTGGGCGGTTACGGACCTTGGGCCACGGGCAGAGTCGAGGGTATGGGCTGGACGCACGACTACCGTGACGTGGCACGCAACCGCCGCAGCAGTGCCGCTGCAGTGGGTACTCAGGAAAGGGGAACCCCGGACCTCAGGTCCGGTGAATCCCCCGACCCGACGCACCCGATGGGGATCCCGCGCATCCTGCGCCGCAGAGCGCGCTGGATGAGCGCGCGGCTACGCCATCCCCGTACCTGAATCCCCGGCCCGCCGACGGGGCGCGGGATTCCTTCCCCCGCGTCCCGCCGACGGGCCCGGCAGTGACCCGCGGAGCGTCTAGATCGCGCAGCCCTGGCTGTCGACCTGCTGCTGGGCCGTACGCCCCCTGGTGACGTCCTCGCGGACCTCGTCGGCGGTCAGTGCGTAGCCGGTGCGCGAGTCGTCCAGCGACTTCGCGAAGACGACACCGTAGACCTTGCCCTGCGGGGTGAGCAGCGGGCCGCCGGAGTTGCCCTGCCGGACCGTGGCGTAGAGGGAGTAGACATCGCGGCCGACCGTGCCGCGGTGGTAGATGTCCGGGCCCTTCGCCTGGATACGGCCGCGGACACGGGCGGCGCGGACGTCATAGCCGCCGTTCTCCGGGAAGCCGGCGACGATGGCGCCGTTGCCGCTGTCCGCGTCCGCTCCGGTGAACTGCAGCGCCGGGGCCTCCAGCGAGGGCACGTCGAGGACCGCGATATCGCGCCGCCAGTCGTAGAGCACGACCTTGGCGTCGTACGTACGGCCCTCGCCGCCCACCTGGACGGTCGGCTCGCGCACCCCGCCGACGACATGGGCGTTGGTCATCACGCGGTGCCGGCCGAAGACGAAGCCGCTGCCTTCGAGGACCTTGCCGCAGCTGGGAGCAGTGCCGACGACCTTGACGATGCTGCGCTTGGCCTGCGCCGCGACCGGGCTGGTGGCCAGCTGGGGATCGGGCGCCGGCACATTGGTGATCGGTTCGTTGGAGAACGGCGTGAAGACCTGCGGGAAGCCGTTCTGCGCGAGGACCGAGGAGAAGTCCGCGAACCACGTGCCGGCCTGCTGGGGCATCACCCGGGACACCCCGAGCAGCACCTTGGAGTTGCGGACCTCCTTGCCGAGCGTCGGCAGGGAGGTACCGGCCAGCGCCGAGCCGATCAGCCAGGCGACCAGCAGCATCGCCAGGACGTTGACCAGCGCGCCGCCGGTCGCGTCCAGCGCTCTCGCCGGTGACCACGTGATGTGGCGGCGCAGTTTGTTGCCCAGGTGGGTGGTGAACGCCTGGCCCACGGATGCGCACACGATCACGATGGCGACCGCCGCGATGGCCGCGAAGGTGTTGGGGGTCGCATCACCGGTGATCTCGTTCCAGATCACGGGCAGCAGATAGACCGCGATCAGACCGCCTCCGAGGAAGCCGATCACGGACAGGATGCCGACGACAAAGCCTTGCCGATAGCCGATGATCGCGAACCACACGGCCGCGACCAGCAACAGGATGTCCAGGACGTTCACGCCGGACACCGTCTCACGAGCGCCAGTCGAGCGGGACCGCCTTGTCACGGTCCCACGGAATCTCCCATCCCGCGTAGTGCAGGATCCGGTCGATGACTCCGGCCGTAAACCCCCAGACCAGGGCGTTCTCGACAAGAAAGGCAGGCCCGATGTGGCCGCTGGGATGGCGCGTTGTCACGCGATGGGCCGGGTTCGTGAGATCCGCCACGGGAACCGTGAACACCCGGGCGGTCTCCGCCTGGTCGACCGCGCCGACCGGGCTCGGCCGGCGCCACCACCCCAGGACGGGCGTCACCACGAAGCCGCTGACGGGGATGTAGAGCCGCGGCAGGACGGCGAAGACCTGCACACCGGAGGGATCGAGGCCGGTCTCCTCCTGGGCCTCGCGCAGCGCCGCCCGTACCGGACCGGAACCCTCCGGGTCGCCGTCCTCCGGGTCGAGGGCGCCACCGGGGAAGGAGGGCTGGCCGGCGTGTGAGCGCAGGGTGCCGGCGCGCTCCATCAGGAGCAGCTCGGGGCCGCTGGGGCCGTGGCCGAAGAGGATCAGCACCGCGGACTGCCGGCCACCGCTCTCGGGCGGCAGAAAGCGGCTGAGCTGGGGCGGCTCGATGGTGGCGGCCACCTGGGCCACCGGGTCCAGCCACTCGGGCAGGCCCTCGGCCGTGACCGCCGCCTCCCGGCCGGACGCCGGCTCTCCGGCGTCCGCCTCCTTGCCGTACTGCTGCTCCCGTGCACTCCTCATACGCGCCCCCTCAGGCCTGGCGTCGATCGTCGGTCACCTCTGGGCGGCGGGCGTCAGGAAGCGGCCACCGGGGGCGCCATCGGCGGCGCGGGCTGCCCCGGATAGTCGGCCGGAGGCTTCAGCCGCTGCCCCGGCTGGCCGCCCAGCTCGTACTTCAGCAGCTTCTTGGCCTTCTCCGGGTCCGTCTCGCCCTCGCCATACGCGGGGCACAGCGGGGCGATGGCGCAGGCTCCGCAGGCGGGCTTGCGGGAGTGGCAGACGCGGCGGCCGTGGAAGACGACCCGGTGCGAGAGCATCGTCCACTCGCTCTTGGGGAAGATCTCGGCGACATCCCCCTCGACCTTCTCGGCATCCTCCGCGGTGGTCCAGCCGAAGCGGCGCGCCAGACGGCCGAAGTGGGTGTCGACGGTGATGCCCGGGACGCCGAAGGCGTTGCCCAGCACCACATTGGCGGTCTTGCGGCCGACCCCAGGGAGGGTGACGAGGTCCTCCAGACGGCCCGGCACCTCACCGCCGAAACGGTCGCGGAGCGCCGCCGACAGGCCGAGCAGCGACTTCGTCTTGGCCCGGAAGAAACCGGTCGGCCGGATCAGCTCCTCCAGCTTCTCCGGGGGCATCGCGGCCATGTCCTCGGGCGTCGGGCAGACCGCGAAGAGACGCGGGGTGGTCTGGTTGACCCTCAGGTCGGTGGTCTGCGCGGACAGGACCGTCGCGACCAGCAGTTCGAAGGGGTTGGTGAAGTCCAGCTCGGGGTGGGCGTACGGATACAGCTCGGCCAGCTCGCGGTTGATCCGGCGGGCCCGCCGCACCATGGCGACCCGGGACTCGGGCTTGCGCGCGGCGGCCTTCTTGGCGGGGGCCTGCCCGGCGGCCGTCTTTGCGGTCTTCTTCGCCGTGGCCTTCGTCGCCGTCGCCTTCGTCGCCGTCGCCTTCTTGGCCGGGGCGGTCTTCCTGACGGCCGTCTTCTTGGCGGGGGCCTGCTCGGTGGCCGCGGTGGCCTTCTTGGCGACGGCCTTCTTCGCGGCCGCCTTCTTCGTGACGGCCTTCTTGGCCGCCGCCGGCTTCTCGGGGGTTGCGTTCACGGGGCGGCCTTCTTCCCTGCCGAGGTCTTGCCTGCCGGAGTCTTCCTCGCGGCGGTCTGCACGGTCGTGTCCTGCGCCAACGGTCGCGACGCGCCGGGTTTCCGGACGGGCGGCTTCCGGCGGGGCATCACCCCGGAGAGCGATTTGTTACTTTTATCCGAATCCGGTGTGCGGCCGGACGACTGTTCGCCCACAGCGGAATCACGCCCTGCGCTCACTCGTCCGGCCCCCCAGTCCTCTGCTCTCACCGGCGTATTGGACACTCGGCCAGACTAAGGCCAGCCACTGACATCCGGCTTGATCGCTGTGATTCCTGACCCCAATCGGCCCCCTGCCTTATGGCTCGGGGCACCGGTCCGGCAAACTTGTGATTGATCGCACTGTTTTGCATTCCGGCATGATGGGGACCACAGTCCCCCGGAGCATGTCGACAAGGAGAGATCTCGTGGACGACGTTCTGCGGCGCGCACCGCTCTTCGCGGCGCTCGATGACGAGCAGGCGGCGGAGCTGCGCGCCTCTATGGGAGAGGTCACGCTCGCCCGCGGCGACGCCCTGTTCCACGAAGGGGACCCCGGCGACCGCCTGTACGTGGTCACCGAGGGCAAGGTGAAGCTGCACCGCACTTCCCCCGACGGCCGGGAGAACATGCTCGCCGTCCTCGGCCCCGGAGAGCTGATCGGTGAGCTCTCGCTCTTCGACCCCGGCCCCCGTACGGCCACGGCTTCCGCCCTCACCGAGGTCAAGCTCCTCGGCCTGGGCCACGGCGACCTCCAGCCCTGGCTGAACGCCCGCCCCGAAGTGGCCACGGCCCTGCTGCGTGCGGTCGCCCGCCGGCTGCGCAAGACCAACGACCAGATGTCCGACCTGGTCTTCTCGGACGTACCGGGCCGCGTGGCACGCGCCCTGCTCGACCTGTCGCGCCGCTTCGGCGTGCAGTCCGAGGAAGGCATCCACGTCGTCCACGACCTGACGCAGGAAGAGCTGGCCCAGTTGGTCGGCGCCTCCCGCGAGACGGTCAACAAGGCGCTGGCGGACTTCGCGGGCCGCGGCTGGCTGCGCCTGGAGGCGCGCGCCGTGATCCTGCTGGACGTCGAGCGGCTGGCCAAGCGCTCGCGCTGACCGGCTCGCAGACAGCCTGGAAGGGCCCCGCTCCGGCGGGGCCCTTCGTCATGGCCGCGCGGGCCCGGCGGCGGCCCATGGCCCCGCGGGCCCGTAATTGGCTCGCCGGACCGCCGACGGCCTCGCCATAGTGACGCCATGACCCACGGCACCGGACTGGACCGGGACGGCTGCTTCCTGCGGGAGGGATCCCTGGACCGGGTGTCCGCGCAGTTCGCGCCCGTCGTGGCGGAGCTGGGCGCCCGGCTCGGCGGCCACTTCGGGCCCGGCCGGCTGCACAGCAGCTATCTCTACGGCAGCATCCCGCGCGGCACCGCCGTCCCCGGCACCTCCGACCTCGATGCGCTGCTCGCCCTGCGGGAGGAGCCCACCGAGGCGGACCGGGCCGCCGCCCGCGCCGTCGAGGACGGCCTCGATGCGGCCTTCCCCCAGATCAACGGCGTCGGAATCCTGCTGGTCGGCGTGGACCGGGTGCTGAGCGAGCCGGAGCGGTACGACCTGGCGTGGTTCGTCGCCTGTCTGTGCACCCCGCTCAGCGGACCCGATCTCGCCGCTCGGCTGCCCCGCTACCGCCCCACCTCGCTCCTCGCCCGCGAGACCAACGGCGATCTCTTCCGCAGCCTGCCCGGTCTGCGCGCGAAGGCCGCGGCGGCCACCACGGAAGCCGAGCGCACCCGGCTGACGCGGGGTGTGGCGCGCCGGCTCGTCCGTACCGGATTCACCCTGGTCATGCCGCGCTGGGGCGGCTGGACGAGCGATCTCACCCGGTCCGCCGAGGTGTTCGGCCGCTATTACCCGGCGCACGCCGGGCAGATGCGCGCCGCGGCCCGCGCCGCCCGGACGCCCGCCGCGTACCCGGAGCTGCTGGACGAGCTGCTCTGCGGCCTCGCCCCCTGGCTGGCCGACGAGTATCTGGCCGTCCACGGGGCGAAGGCTCCCCGCCCGTAGGCGCGCTGACGGAGCCTCTCGGCAACTGCGCGGACCGGCTCCGAGGAACCGGCCCGGGGGCGGCCCGCCGGCCGGCCCGCGCCGCCGTCAGTCCTCGATCAGCCCGTGCTCGCCCAGATAGTCCAGCTGCGCCCGCACCGACAGCTCGGCGGCCGGCCACAGGGAGGGGTCGACATCGGCGTACACGCTCGCGACGACCTCGGCGGGCGTGCGATGGCCGGCCTCGACCGCGGTCTCCACCTGGGCGAGCCGGTGCGCCCGGTGCGCCAGATAGAACTCCACGGCTCCCTGGGCGTCGTTCAGCACCGGCCCGTGGCCCGGCAGGACCGTCGCCACCCCGTCGTCGACCGTGAGGGAGCGCAGCCGGCGCAGCGAGTCCAGGTAGTCGCCCAGCCGCCCGTCGGGGTGCGCGACCACGGTGGTGCCGCGGCCCAGGATCGTGTCGCCGGTGAGCACCGCGCGGTCGGCCGGGAGGTGGAAGGAGAGCGAGTCCGCGGTGTGGCCCGGGGTGGGCACCACTCGCAGTTCCAGGCCTCCGGTGGTGATGACATCGCCCGCGTCGAGCCCCTCGCCGCCCAGGCGCAGCGCCGGATCCAGCGCCCGTACGGACGAGCCGGTGAGCTCGGCGAAGCGGGCGGCGCCGTCGGAGTGGTCCGGGTGACCGTGGGTCAGCAGGGTCAGTGCGATGCGCTTGCCGGCCCGCTCGGCGGTCTCGATGACGGCGCGGAGATGGGTCTCGTCGAGCGGCCCGGGGTCGATGACGACGGCGAGGTCGGAGTCCGGCTCGGCGACGATCCAGGTGTTGGTGCCGTCCAGCGTCATCGGCGAGGGGTTCGGGGCGAGTACGCACTGGGCGCGCGCGGTCGCGGGCCCCGAAATCACTCCGCCGCGGGGCTGACCGGGGAGGGCGGCTGCATCGGTCATGTGGGGGTCCCTCCCGAGGGGCCGGCGCCGTCCGTGGACCCGTCGGGCTCGCCGCCCCCAGGGGCACCGGTACCGGCGTCCGTCTGTGTGATGTGCTTGGTGAACTCGTCGTGCCCCGGCCAGCTCAGCTCGATCTCGCCGCCCACAAGGCGGGCCCGGGCCAGCACCGGCGTCAGGTCCTGGGCCTCCGCGGCGGCCAGCGCGTCGGCGGCGGTGGCGTACCGCTGGAGCCCGCGCAGGGTCGCGATGGTCGGCGGCATCATCAGCAGCTCACCGCGGTCATAGCCGGCCGCGGCGGTTTCCGGCCGGATCCACACCGTACGGTCCGCCTCCGTGGAAGCGTTCCGGGTGCGCTGGCCCTCGGGCAGCGCGGCGACGAAGAACCAGGTGTCGTAGCGCCGCGGTTCGAACTCCGGGGTGATCCAGCGGGCCCAGGCGCCCAGCAGGTCGGAGCGCAGCACCAGACCGCGCCGGCCCAGGAAGTCGGCGAAGGACAGCTCATGGGCGACCAGGGCGGCGCGGTCCGCCTCCCAGTCCTCACCCGTGGTGTCCGCGACGACCGTGGCGGCCGAGGCACCGGCGAGCAGCACCCCCGCCTCCTCGAACGTCTCGCGGACCGCCGCACAGACGATGGTCTGCGCGGTGGCCGGGTCGACGCCCATACGGACCGCCCACTGGGCGCGGGACGGCCCGGCCCAGGCCACCGGCCGCTCGTCACGGGGATCGACGGACCCGCCCGGATAGGCGTACGCGCCTCCGGCGAAGGCCATGGAGGCGCGTCTGCGCAGCATGTGGACGGCGGGGCCGCCGGAGTCGGAGTCCCGCAGCAGCAGGACGGTCGCGGCCCGCCGGGGCTCGGCAGGGGTCAGCTCGCCGTTCGCGAGCGCCCGGATACGGTCCGGCCACTCCGGCGGGTACCACTGGCCATTGGTCGTGGACGACATGGCCGGATGCTATGCGCTCGCGCGCGGATGTTCGAGGCCCTCTTTCGCGCCGGAGGGCCCCTGCTGACGAGGGGCCCTCCGGCACACGGCACGCACTACGGGTGCCGACGTCCCTGCGGGTGCCTATTCGGCGATCTCGACCTGGATCTCGACCTCGACCGGCGCGTCGAGCGGCAGCACCGCCACGCCCACCGCGGACCGGGCGTGCACGCCCTTGTCGCCGAGGATCTCGCCCAGCAGCTCGCTGGCGCCGTTGAGGACACCCGGCTGGCCGGTGAAGTGCGGCGCGGAGGCCACGAAGCCGACGACCTTCACGACCCGCTGGATCTTGTCGAGGTCGCCGATGACGGACTTCACGGCGGCCAGCGCGTTGAGCGCGCAGGTCGCGGCGAGTTCCTGGGCCCGCTCCGGGCTGACGTCGGCGCCGACCTTGCCGGTGGCCGGCAGCGCACCGTCCACCATCGGCAGCTGGCCGGAGGTGTACACATAGGCGCCGGAGCGCACCGCGGGCTGGTAGGTGGCCAGCGGCGGCACGACCTGCGGCAGCTTGAGGCCGAGCGCCGCGATCTTTTCCTCCGCCGCGCTCACGCCTGCTTCTCCCGCTTCAGGTAGGCCACCAACTGCTCGGGGTTGTTCGGGCCCGGGACGACCTGGACCAGCTCCCAGCCGTCCTCGCCCCAGGTGTCCAGAATCTGCTTCGTCGCGTGCACGAGCAGCGGCACGGTCGCGTATTCCCACTTGGTCATGGGCCGAGCGTAATGCCTGTCCACGACCGCCGCGGACGCCGTCCGCCACAGCCCGCCCGCACCCGTCCCGGACGGCGTTCAACGGACCGGCCGCCGGGCCCCTGGGGAGCATCCCCGACCCGTCCCGGAGAGATCAGAGGTAGATATCCGGGGCTTCCCAGGCGTATCCCGTGCGTAGCCGGGACGCGGACTGGTTAGGCTCCTTGGCGTGAGCAGGCTCCATGTCGTCAGCGGCAAGGGCGGCACCGGCAAGACCACGGTCGCCGCTGCCCTCGCCCTCGCCCTGGCCACCGAGGGGCGCCGTACCCTCCTGGTCGAGGTCGAGGGCCGGCAGGGCATTGCCCAGTTGTTCGAGACCGAAGCGCTTCCTTACGAGGAACGCAAGATCGCGGTGGGTCCCGCATCGGAAGGGGCCTCACCGTGGGGTTCGCCCCGCGCGGAATCCGTCGGGGACTCCGCGCGCGGCAGTGGTGGGAGACGGGCGGGCGGCGAGGTCCACGCCCTCGCCATCGACGCCGAACGCGCCCTCCTGGACTACCTCCAGATGTTCTACAAGCTGGGCAGCGCGGGCCGGGCGCTGAAGAAGCTCGGCGCGATCGACTTCGCCACGACCATCGCGCCGGGCCTGCGGGACGTCCTGCTGACCGGCAAGGCATGCGAAGCGGTGCGCCGCAAGGACAAGAACGGCAAGTTCGTCTACGACGCCGTCGTGATGGACGCCCCGCCGACCGGCCGCATCACCCGCTTCCTGAACGTCAATGACGAGGTGGCCGGTCTGGCGAAGATCGGCCCGATCCACAACCAGGCGCAGGCCGTGATGCGGGTCCTCAAGTCGCCCGAGACCGCGGTGCATCTGGTGACGCTCCTGGAGGAGATGCCCGTCCAGGAGACCGCCGACGGGGTCGAGGAGCTGCGCGCCGCCGGCATCCCGGTGGGCGGCATCGTCATCAACATGACCCGCCCGGCGCTGCTGGACAACGGCGATCTCGACATCGCCGCCCGTGGCGCCCGTGCGGGCGTCGCCAAGGCGCTCTCCGAGGCCGGTCTGGGCGGCGCCCGCCGCGGCGGGCTGGCGGACCGGCTGATCGACCCCCTGCTGGAGCAGGCACGCGAACACGCCGAGCGGGTCGAGCTGGAGCGCGCCGAGTACGCCGAGCTGACCGCCATCGGCCTGCCCACCTACGAGTTGGAGCTGCTCCCCGAGGGAGTGGACCTCGCCGGGCTCTACCACCTGGCGAGAGACCTGCGGAAACAGGGGCCCATATGACCTCGGACACCACGACGCTGGACGCCTCGGCCCCGCGGCTCGAGGTCGATGCGCTGATCGACGACCCACACACCCGCATCGTGGTGTGCTGCGGTTCGGGCGGCGTCGGCAAGACCACGACCGCCGCGGCGCTGGGTGTGCGTGCCGCCGAGCGCGGCCGCAAGGTCGTCGTGCTCACCATCGACCCGGCCCGGCGGCTGGCGCAGTCCATGGGCATCTCCGAGCTCGACAACGTCCCGCGTCAGGTCAAGGACGTCGACGAGAGCGCGGGCGGCGAACTGCACGCGATGATGCTGGACATGAAGCGCACCTTCGACGAGATCGTCGAGGGCCATGCGGACGCCGACCGGGCCCGCGCGATCCTGGAGAACCCCTTCTACCAGTCCCTGTCGGCCGGCTTCGCGGGCACACAGGAGTACATGGCCATGGAGAAGCTGGGCCAGCTCCGCGCGAACGACGAGTGGGACCTGATCATCGTCGACACCCCTCCGAGCCGCTCCGCACTGGACTTCCTGGACGCGCCCAAGCGCCTGGGCTCCTTCCTGGACGGCAAGTTCATCCGGGTGCTGATGGCGCCGGCGAAGGTCGGTGGCCGGGCCGGCATGAAGTTCCTCAATGTCGGCATGTCGATGATGACCGGCACCCTCAGCAAGCTCATGGGCGGCCAACTGCTGCGCGATGTGCAGACGTTCGTGGCCGCGATGGACACCATGTTCGGCGGCTTCCGCACCCGCGCGGACGCCACCTACCGCCTGCTGCAGGCGCCCGGTACGGCATTTCTCGTGGTGGCCGCGCCGGAGCGGGACGCCCTGCGCGAGGCGGCGTACTTCGTCGAGCGGCTGGCCGCCGAGCAGATGCCGCTGGCCGGCCTGGTGCTGAACCGTGTGCACGGCAGCGGCGCCGCCCAACTGAGCGCCGAGCGCGCACTGGCCGCCGCCGAGGCCCTCACGGACCGCTTGGCGGAGGACACCCATGCGGACACCCAAGCGGACGCCCCCGCGGACACCGACGCGGAGGCAGAGTCGGCCCCGGACGCCGCGGCCGGTCCCGCCCCCGACCGCACAGAAAATAATCTTGAAACCACCGGCATTGTGGATCTCGACGGCGGGAAGGCTGGATCACGTACCGCCGGCGGCCTCTCCCCCGCTGCCGCGGCGGAGCAAGTGACACCCACCTCGGCCTCAGCGGCGCAACTGGCCGCCGGGCTGCTACGACTGCACGCAGAACGTATGCAGGTCCTCGCGCGCGAACGGCGCACGCGGGACCGCTTCACCGCGCTGCACCCCGAGGTTCCGGTGACGGAGGTCGCCGCGCTGCCCGGCGATGTCCATGACCTCGCAGGGCTGCGTGCCATCGGCGACCGCCTGGCGCTGAATCCCACGGACACCGAGGACCTCACGAACACCGACGACTGAGCCGTACGCACGGCCGGTTCAGCCATCCGCCCAGCGACACGGCGCGGTTCACCACGCACCCGCCAGGCGCCTCACCATGTCTTCACGGGGCGCGCTGATCAGCGCGCCCGCCCCCCATCCATGCCTCCAACTCCGGTGGAAGTCACCGTCACCGACGGCACGTTGCGTCTGCTGACCGATCAGACCGCGCCATCAACCGAACCTTCTCGGCCGACTTCTCCCGGCCTGCCCGCCGCTACCCCACCGCGGCCAACTCGTCGAAGGCGTCGTCGTCACAGTCCACCGGCAGAATGCCCGTGCTGCGCTCATATTCCGTACGCGCTGTCTCCAGCAGCCGGCGCCATGACGTCACGGTCGGGCGGCGACGCAGCAGCGCCCTCCGCTCGCGTTCGGTCATCCCGCCCCACACGCCGAACTCCACCCGGTTGTCCAGGGCGTCGGCCAGGCACTCCGTGCGCACCGGACATCCGGTGCACACCGCCTTGGCGCGGTTCTGCGCCGCCCCTTGCACGAACAGTTCATCCGGATCGGTGGTGCGGCACGCTGCCTGCGTACTCCAGTCGGTTACCCAGCCCATGCTGGCGCCGTCCTCTCCCGAATCGAGGCTCCCCCACGGCGGCAAGCGGCATATTCACCGTTGCCAGTTGAGGACGTTACGGAAGGCAGGCAGGGCGCAACACCCCCTTCGGGCCCAATCTTGGATGGCCCGAACGGACTATGCGTATGCGGCAGATCACCCAACGGAGTGACCGTGCGGCATACGTCACTTTGCGCACAAGGCAGGACAGTTCACCGTCCTGACACGGGGTTTTCCTCGGCACCTGCGGGCACGTGGGGGCGCGTCCCGCGGGAAGTAGGGGTTGACGAACCGATGCGTAACCGTTCGGCTGTGGTAGCTGAGGACAGGCTAAACGAACACGTGCGCCCCTGTCCGGCGGATTGAGAACGTAGGCTGCCCTCATGCCTAAGAAGCGCGATGGCGGAGGTCTGTCCAAGACGCAGCAGGCCGCCAAGTTCCTCGGAGTCAGCGTCCTGGCCGGAGCGGTACTCGCCGGTCTTGCGCTCCCGGCGGCCGGGGCGCTCGGCCTGACCGCCAAGGGGTCGGTCGAGGGCTTCGACGACATCCCGGCGAACCTCAAGACGCCGCCGCTCAGCCAGCGGACCAGGATTCTGGACGCGAAGGGCGGCGAGATCGCCAAGGTCTACTCCCGTGACCGCACGGTCGTCGGCCTCGAGGACATGTCGCCGTACATCCGGCAGGCGATCGTCGCGATCGAGGACGCGCGCTTCTACGAGCACGGCGCCATCGACCTGAAGGGCATCCTGCGGGCGGTCAACAAGAACGCCCGGTCGGGCGGCGTCTCCGAGGGCGCCTCGACGCTGACCCAGCAGTACGTGAAGAACGTCTTCGTCGAGGAGGCCGGGGACAACGCGGACAAGGTCGCGCAGGCCACCCAGCAGACCCTCGGCCGCAAGGTCAAGGAACTCAAGTACGCGATCCAGGTCGAGAAGGAACTCGGCAAGCGGAAGATCCTGCAGAACTACCTCAACATCACGTTCTTCGGGCAGCAGGCCTACGGCGTCGAGGCGGCCGCCCAGCGCTACTTCAGCAAGCACGCCAAGGACCTCAACCTGGAGGAGTCGGCGCTGCTGGCCGGCATCGTCCAGTCGCCGACCCGCTACGACCCGGTCAACGCCCCGCAGGAGGCCACCAAGCGGCGCAACACCGTGCTGCAGCGGATGGCCGATCTGAAGGACGTCAGCCAGGCGCAGGCCGACGCGGCCGCGAAGAAGCCGATCAAGCTGGCGGTCAGCCGTCCCAAGAACGGCTGCATCACCGCCGCCGACGGCGCCGGCTTCTTCTGCGACTACATCCGCAAGGCCTTCCTCAACGACAAGAACTTCGGCAAGAGCCGGAAGGTCCGCCTGCAGCGCTGGAACGAGGGCGGCATGACCATCCGCACCACCCTCGATCCGCAGTCCCAGAAGTCGATCCAGGCGTCGCTGCGCGACCACGTCTACGAGGACGACCCGGTCGCCGGTGCCGCCACCATCGTCGAGCCGGGCACCGGCAAGATCCTCGGCATGGGCCAGTCACGCCCGTACGGCTTCCGCGAGAACCAGACCGTGATCAACCTCTCGGTCGATCACGACATGGGCGGCGGCGCCGGTTACCAGCCCGGGTCGACCTTCAAGCCGGTGATCGCGGCGGCCGCGCTGGAGCAGGGGACGAATCCGGAGCAGGAGTACCCCTCGCCGTACCGGATGCCGTACCCGAGCCCGGTCCAGACCTGCGACGGCGAGTGGCAGGGCACCGACATGACGCAGAACGAGAACAAGGAAGAGGTCGGCCCGTACGCCATGAAGGAGGCGACCGCGAAATCGGTCAACACCTACTTCGTGCAGCTGATCAGCGATATCGGCATCTGCCCCGCGGTGAAGATGGCCCAGAAGATGGGTATCGAGCGGGCGGACGGCAAGCCGTTGCAGCAGGTCCCGTCGATGACGCTCGGTGTGCAGGAGATGTCGCCGCTGACCATGGCCGCCGGCTACGCCGCCTTCGCCAACGGTGGTGAGTACTGCTCCCCCGTCGCCATCGAGTCGATCACCGACGCACGGGGCCGGGCGCTCAAGGTCCCGCAGACCAGCTGCCGCAGCGCGATGTCCAAGAGGACCGCCGACACGATCAACACCCTCCTCAAGGGCGTCGTCGAGGACGGCACCGGCAAGGAAGCCGGTCTCCAGGGACGGGACAGCGCCGGCAAGACCGGTACCAGCGACAGCCGCTACGCCGCCTGGTTCGTCGGCTACACCCCGAACGCGGCCGGCGCGGTCTGGGTCGGCGACCCGATGCACAAGCGCAAGATGTACGACATCAGCATCGGCGGGGTCCCCCACGCCAAGGTCTACGGCGCCGACACCCCCGGCCCCATCTGGCGCGACGCGATGGCCGGTGCGCTCGCCGACCGGCCCGCGCCCGAGCTGCCCACCGTCCCGATCGCCGATCCGGCCAAGGACAGGGGCCACGGCGACGAAGGCGACAAGGGCCGCGGCAAGCACAAGCCGGGCCGCGGCCACGGCGGCGACAACAAGCCGGGCGGCGGCTGGAGCATCCCGGGCTTCCCCGACATTCTGGGCGGCGGCAACGGCGGCTGGTAGGCGGCCGGTTGGCCCGTACGACAACGGCTGAGGGGCGCCCCCACCACGGGGGCGCCCCTCAGCCGTCCTTCAAAGACTCCGTCCGGCCGCTCAGCCGGCCAGCAGCTTCTTGACCACCGCGGCCACCCGGCCGCCCTCGGCGCGGCCCGCCACCTGCGGATTGACGATCTTCATGACGGCGCCCATCGCCCGCGGGCCCTCGGCCCCGGCGCCCTTGGCCTCCGCCACCGCCGCCGCGACCAGCTGCTCCAGCTCGTCGTCGGTCAGCGGCTGGGGCAGATAGTCCGCGAGAACCTCGCCCTCGGCGCGCTCCCGCTCGGCCTGCGCGGCCCGGCCGCCCTTCTCGAAGGCGTCCGAGGCCTCCCGGCGCTTCTTCGCCTCGCGCGCGATGATCTTCTCGACCTCGCCGTCGGACAGCTCACGCGCCTCGGTGCCCGCGACCTCCTCCTTCTGGATCGCGGTCAGCGTGAGACGGAGGGTGGAGGAGCGCAGCTCGTCGCGCGCCTTGATCGCGACGGTGAGGTCGTCCTGCAGCTTGGACTTGAGCGTGGTCATGACGTCGAGTATGCCCCCACCCACCGACACCTGCCGCGCCTTTTCCTCCCGGCCCGCCACACCCGCCGCCCCACGGGCCGCTCCTCCGCCGCATCCACCCCGCTCACTCTGCGACGATGGGACGCATGCGCGCGCGATACGGAGTACCCCTGACCCTGACCGCAGTCGGCGCGGCCGGCCTGGCCTACGCCGCCGGCTTCGAAGTCCGCTCGTTCCGCCTCCGGCGCGTCACCGTGCCCGTACTGCCCCGCGGTATGCGGCCGTTGCGCGTCCTGCAGGTCTCCGACATCCACATGGTCGGCGGGCAGCGCAAGAAGCAGCGCTGGCTGCAGTCGCTCGCCGGGCTGCGCCCCGACTTCGTCATCAACACGGGCGACAACCTCTCCGACCCCGAGGGCGTCCCCGAGACGCTGGACGCGCTCGGCCCGCTGATGGAGATCCCCGGCGCGTACGTCTTCGGCTCCAACGACTACTACGGCCCCAAGCTCCGCAACCCTGCCCGCTACCTGATCGAGCGGGTCCAGGGCCGGCACGGCCTCAACGGCAACGCTCCCGCCGTGGGTGTCGTCCACAACCCGTGGGAAGAGCTGCGGGACGCGTTCGACGCGGCCGGCTGGGTCGGCCTGTCCAATTCCCGCGGCCGGCTGAAGCTGGAGGGCATCGAGATCGCCCTGACCGGCCTGGACGACCCGCACATCAAGCGGGACCGCTACGCCGAGGTGGCCGGCGGCCCGGAATCCGGCGCCGATCTCTCCCTGGCCGTCGTGCACGCCCCCTACCTGCGCTCGCTGGACGCCTTCACCGCCGACGGCTATCCGCTGATCCTGGCCGGCCACACCCACGGCGGCCAGCTCTGCATCCCCTTCTACGGCGCCCTCGTCACCAACTGCGACATCGACACCGACCGGGTGAAGGGCCTGTCCACCCACACCGCGACCGGCCGCACCTCCTACCTCCATGTCTCCGCCGGCTGCGGCACCAACCGCTACACCCCCGTCCGCTTCGCCTGCCCCCCGGAGGCGACGCTGCTGACGCTGACGGCGCGGGACTGAGAGGGGCCCGGGGGCTGAAACCCCGGAGGTGTGGGGGCTCGGGCCGCGGATCGGAGGCTCGGGCCCGGGGCCTCATGTGCTGAGGCCGGGGCGCAGAGGTGTGGTCCCCGGGCCCGTTCCGGGGTTTTGCCGGATCGGGTCTCCCCCGCCCGCTGATCATCCCCCTAACGTGGAGGAATGTCCGACCCCACCCGGACCTCGCAGTCCACGCGCCACGCCACCGACCCTGCCGCTGCCGCCGCCCGCACCCCGGCCGCCGCCGTCGCCCCCACGATCCGCCGCCCCCGGGCAGCCGCCTTCCGCGCCCTGCTCGCCGCGGCCGCCCTGACCGGCCTGCTCCTCGCCGCTCTCGGCTCCGCCGCGCCGGCCCACCTCCTCACCCGCTTCACCGTGCAGGCCAACCTCGCCGTGGCGCTGGTCTCCGCCTGCTCCGCCCACCGCGCGTGGACCGGCCGCCGCCCCGTGAGCCCCCGCATCACCGGCGCCCTCCTCCTCTTCCTCGCCCTGCCCGCCCTCGCCCACTACGCCCTCCCGGCCGCCACCACCGCCTTCACGCTGCCGGAAGCCGGCACCCCCACCGCCGCCCGAGTCATCGCCCCTCTGCTCCTCTATGTCCTCACCCCGCTCGCCGCCCTCGCCGACTGGCTGCTGCTCACCGGCCCCCGCGGCTTCCGCCTGTCCTGTGCCTGGCAGTGGCCGGCCTACCCCCTCCTGCACCTCGCGTTCGCCCTCGCCTTCCCCGCCGCGGCCGGCGCCCCGCCCCCCACCGTCGCCACCGCCCTCACCCTCGCCCTGGCGATCTGTCTGCTCCCCTTGATCACCATCGGGATCGACCAGGTCAGGCCCGCTCCCCGGCTCCACAACAACCGGATTTCGCCTCAGGGGATCGGTCCGCTAAAGTAGAGCTCGTTGCTTCGGGGTGTAGCGCAGCTTGGCAGCGCGCTTCGTTCGGGACGAAGAGGTCGTGGGTTCAAATCCCGCCACCCCGACTGAGAAGTAGCAGGTCAGGCCCGGCTTCCGGAAACGGAAGCCGGGCCTGACGCGTACTCCGGGCCGCCCCGGGAGCAGCGAGGATTGGATCTTGAATTCGCGCCCGCCTCCCGGCCGCCGCCTGTTGACGCCCCTTCAGGGACTTCCCCTTGGTCGCCGGGCACCGCACCAGAAGTGATCCGGGCCACAATCGGCGGCGCCGCACGGGGCCGGGTTCGCTCGGCGGGACAGGTCGCGGGCCCAACTCACCCTCGGTCCGGCCGGCGAGGCCGCACGGTCCGGCCGGGCAAGCCGCACGGTCCGCACGCCTGGCCCGGGTCGTACGGCAGAACCAACGCCGCGCCGTTCGCCACCGGTCCCTCCCCTCGTGGGGACCGGTGCCGAACGGCGCGGGCGGCGTCGATCCGCGCCCCCCGTACCGGCGCGGATCCAGAAAGGGCCGGGCCCGTGGTCGACGCGGCGGCAGTCCGGATGGGACGGTTCCACAGTTCCCTCGCGCTCATTGCGCCGAGTCCGTCACGACCGTCTCGTGACTCCGACGGAAGGAGACCGCATGCATCAGGAGTTGTCTCCGAGCACTGAACTGGTGGCCTGTCCGGGCAACGCCCGGTTGCTGCGCCGCTGCGACGTGATCCTGCCAGCTGAGGCTCCCGCCGAGGAGGTTCCGGCATCGGGCCGACGGTTTAACCACAGGTCAGCCCGCTAAGGTGAGTTTTCCGGTCCGGATGTCCAAGTGCGGGGGACGTAGGGGGTGGAGACCTTGAGTGCCGACTCAGGGGCACGCAGAGCCTTCGCGGAACGTCTCGCGCTGCTGTACAAGGAGGCCGGCAACCCTCCTCTCAAGAAGGTGGCCGAGGCGGTCGTCCGGCTTCAGCGGGTCGACGAACGCGGGCGGCCCGTGCGGGTGTCCGTCCAGAGGATCAGCGACTGGCGGCGGGCCAAGAACGTGCCCGCGCAGTTCGCCGCCCTCGCAGCGGTGCTGCACATCCTGATCCCGCAGGCCCGGCGCCTGCGCCCCGCGCCGGTGTCCACGGGCCTGTACGACCTGGCCCAGTGGCAGCGGCTGTGGGAGCGGGCGGTCGACGACCGTGCCGCGGCATCCGCGGCCTCCGCGCAGGAGGAGGAACGTCCCCCGGACGAGGCCGCGACCGTCCAGGGTGTGTGCCCGTACCGGGGGCTGGCTTCGTACCGTCAGGAGGACGCCCGGTGGTTCTTCGGACGGGAGCGGAGCACGGAGGCCCTCGTCGCTCAGCTCCGCGCAGCGGAGAAGACGGGCGGCCTGGTCATGCTCGTGGGCGCCTCGGGGGCCGGAAAGTCCTCCCTGCTGAACGCCGGCCTGGTGCCCGCACTGCAGAACGGCGCTCCGGGCGACGAGGACAGCCCGGAGCGGGAGGTCCTGCAGCTCGTGCCGGGCGGCGATCCGCTCGCCGAGCTGACCCGCCGCGTCCCTGAGCTCGCCCACGTCCTCTCCGGCGCGGAGGAGTCGGCGGCGCAGGAGCCCGGTACGCCGCACTTCGCGCGCGCGGTGCGGGAGGCCGTCACGGCATGGGCGGGGCGCGGGACGTCCTCCGCCGCCCGCCCGGTCCTGATCGTGGACCAGTTCGAGGAGGCGTTCACCCTCTGCTCCGACGAGGCGGCCCGGCGCACCTTCATCCAGCTCCTGCACGCCGCGTGCACCCCCTCCCCCGAGTTCTCGACATCGCTCGAACAGGGGGGACCCCCATGCCCGGACGGCCCGGCCCCCGTCCTCGTCATCCTCGGCATACGCGCCGACTTCTACGAACAGTGCCTCGGGTATCCCGAACTGGCCGACGCACTGCAGCACCGGCACATGGTGCTCGGACCGCTGACCACCACGGAGCTGCGCGAAGCGGTGGCCGGCCCGGCCAAGGCCGTGGGTCTGGAGCTCGAACCGGGGCTGGCGGAACTGATCGTCCGGGAAGTGAGCGCCGACGGCTTCAGCGGGGCGCACGACGCGGGGGTGCTGCCGCTGCTCTCGCACGCCCTGCTCGCCACCTGGCAGCGGCGGAAGGCGGGACGGCTGACGCTGTCCGGCTACCGCGCGGCGGGCGGGATCCAGGGCGCGGTGGCGGCGACCGCCGAGCGGGCCTGGTCCGGCCTCGACCCGACCGCACGCCTGGCCGCGAGACTGCTCCTCCTCCGGCTGGTCCGGCTGGGCGAAGACACCCAGGCCACCCGCCGGCGGGGGACGCGGCGCCAACTGGCGGACGAGTCGGCGGACCCGCCCAAGACGAAGGAGTCGCTCGAAGCGCTGGTGCACGCCCGTCTGGTGACGCTCGACGCGGACGCGGTGGAGATCACCCATGAAGCGCTGCTGCACGCCTGGCCGCGGCTGCGCGACTGGATCGACGAGGACCGGAACGGCAATCTGCTGCGCCAGCGGCTGGAGGAGGACGGCAGGGCCTGGGAGGGCTCGAACCGGGACACCTCACTCCTCTACCGGGGTTCCCGTCTGGAGCAGGCCCGCAACTGGGCCGATTCTGCCGGTGACACCTTTCTGACCCGCAGCGCGGTGGAATTCCTGGCCGCCTCGGTCCGGCTGCGCAAGCGCTTCGTCCTGCTCAGCCGTGGTGCGGTGGCGGCTCTGATCGTCATGGCGATGCTGGCGGTCGGTTCCGCGGTGGTCGCATGGCAGCAGCGCGACGACACCGTTTTCGCGCAGGTGCTCGCCCAGGCCGACCGCGCCCAGTACACGGATCCCTCCTTGTCGGCGCAAATCGACCTGGTGGCACACGGCTTGCGGCCCGACGACGAGGGCACGAACAACCGCCTGATCTCGATGGTGAACACGCCGCTGGCCACGCCGCTCCTGGGCCACACCGGCGCCGTCTACCTCACCTCGTTCAGCCCGAACGGGCGGATCCTGGCCACCGCCAGCTATGACCGGACCGTCCGGCTGTGGGACGTGGCGGACCCGACGCGTCCCGAACCCCTGGGCAAGCCCCTCACCGGCCATGCGAGCTGGGTGAGCACCGCTGTCTTCAGCCCGGACGGACGCACTCTCGCCACTGCCTCGGACGACGGCACGGTCCGGCTGTGGGACGTGCGGGACCCCCGCCACCCACGCCCGCTCGGGGCGCCCCTGACCGGCCATGACGGCACGGTCTTCCTGCTCGCCTTCAGCCCCGACGGGCACACGCTGGCCACTGCCAACGAAGAGCACACCGTTCGTCTGTGGGACCTCCGCGATCCGCAGCGGCCGACGACGCGCGGTGTTCTGACCGGCCCCACCGCCGCCGTGCGCTCCGTGGCGTTCAGCCCCGACGGCCGGGCCCTGGCAGCCGGTGGCGACGACAACAGGATCCGGCTGTGGGACGTGGCCGACCGGCGTCGTCCGGCGCGGCTCGACAAGGTCCTGACCGGCCACACGGACACGGTGCACTCCGTGGCCTTCAGCCCCGACGGCCACACCCTCGCCAGCGGCAGCTCGGACAACACCATCCGGCTCTGGAACGTGGCCTCACCACGTCACGCGGCACCGCTCGGCGCGCCCCTCACCGGCCACACCGGTCCGCTGTGGTCCGTGGCCTTCAGCCCCGACGGCAACATGCTCGCCGCCGGCAGCGCGGACAGCACGGCGAGCCTGTGGAACGTCAGCGATCCGGCGTACCCGTCGCAGGTCGGCGAGCCTCTCGCGGGCAGCAGTGGGGAGATGTACGCCGTGGGGTTCAGCCCTGACGGCCGGACGCTGGCCACGGGAAGCGGCGACAGCAAGGTCCGTCTCTGGTCGATTCCGACCTCGAACATGGTCGGCCGCATCGGAACGTTCCGCCCGGACGGACAGGTGCTCGCCACGGGCGCCCGCGACCGGAGGGTGCGGCTGTGGAATGTGCACAATCCCCACCGGCCCGCAGTGCTGGGCAAACCGTTCACGCCCGGTAAGGGCGATGTGCGGTCGCTGGCGTTCTTCCCCGACGGCCGCACCCTCGCGGTGCTGATGGGAAGCCAGACGGTGGAGCTGTGGAACGTCGCCGACCCGACCCGTCCGGTCTCCTACGGGAAGCCCGTCGAGCTGCGGACCCGGTTCGTGGGGCCCGATGCGCTGGCCATAAGCCCGGACGGGCGCACTTTGGCAACCGCCTACGAGGACCACACCATCCAGCTGTGGGACGTCAGCGCCCCGTCCCACGTGCGTCGGCTCGGCACACCGCTCACGGGCCACAAGGGCTACGTCAACTCCCTCGTCTTCAGCCCCGACGGACGCACCCTCGCCAGCGGCAGCGCGGACGACACCGTCCGGCTCTGGAGCACGGACGACCCCCGTCACGCCGACCGACTCGGTGCGCCCCTCACGGGGCACCTGGGACCCGTCAACGCGCTCGCCTACAGTCCGGACGGCCACACCCTGGCCAGCGGCAGCGACGACGACACCGTCCGGCTCTGGGACACGGCCGACCCCCGCAGGGCGACCCGGCTGGGCTCCCCTCTCACCGGCCACACCGAAGCGGTCGTGTCGCTGACGTTCAGCGAGGACGGCCACACCCTGGCGAGCGGCGGCAACGACAACACGGTCCGGTTCTGGCGCATCACGCATCCGTCCAAGGCCGCTCCCATCGGTCAGTCGACGAGCCCCAACGCCAAGACAGGCAATTTCCTGTCGTTCAGTCCCAAGAGCCACATGCTCGGAGTGTCGAGCGGCGCCGGTACCGTCCGGCTGTGGGACCTGGACCCCGACAAGGCCATTCGCCACATTTGCTCCACCACGCGGGGCGTTCTGACGCCGGAGAAATGGCGCGAGTATCTGCCTCTTCTCTCGTACGCGCCACCGTGCGGCAAGTAACGAAGCCGCCCGGCCGAACGCCCTCGGCTCAAGCATCAGGCGGGACGCTCCCGGCCGGCCGTGCCGCGCCCTCGGTCCTGCGTTTCCACCCCTCACGTACCGCTTTACGTGACTCCAACCACAACTCTGTATGGCAATTCGGCAGTTGGCCCCCACATCGCGGACAGCCTTGCTAGTCTTGGCCACAGCCCGATCGCTGGTGCATCCCCCGTCGCCAGCGATCGGGCGTTTTCGCGCCCTGCGCCGCACATATTGCGCGGCGCTTTCGCTACGGTGCGGGGCCGGAATTGGCCGGCCCCATCTCGTCCGGATCTCGCCCGCATCTCGTCCGGGCCCTTTCGGGACGAAATGGTCGCGGGTTCAAATACCGCCACCCCGCCGAAGGAATGGCACGCCGTTCAGCCCTTAACTCCTCTTCATGAGCGGCCCCCACCGCGGTGTACGCGCTCCACTCGTCAACATCTCTTTAGGAGTCGTAAGCTGGCACTGTCCGGCCGGTGAGCCGGCCGGGGCGCCAGGAACGGAACGGTGAGCGCCCATGGCAGTGGCGTACGAGCGGATCGCGGACGAGCTCCGCGAGGCCATCCGTGCAGGTGAGCTGAAGCCCGGGGACAAATTGCCGGCGGAGTCGAAGCTCGCCGAACGGTTCCGGCGCAGCGTGCCGACCATCCGCGAGGCGCTCCGCGCCCTCCGGGACGAAGGCCTGATCGAGAAGCAACACGGGCGCGGTAATTTCGTCCGCCGGCAACGCACCTCCGCGCTGCGCACGAACCGCCGCCACCAGTGGGAGAAGAACCGGGCACGCGAGCCGCTGGCGGAGCGGGCCCAGACCGGCGCCACCGAGCACGACACCGGCCTGACGGTCGACGACCTGGTCTTCCATGCCTCGTACCGCAAGGTCGAGGCGGACAAGGGCCTCGCGGAAGCCTTCGGTCTCCCCGAAGGCACCGCCCTCCTCGAACGCACCTACCGCACCAGGTACGCGGCCGAGAGCGCGCCCTTCAGCCTGGTGACCTCGTACCTCGTCCACCACCTGGTCGCGAGGAACCCCGCTCTCCTGGACGAGTCGAACGAGCCGTGGCCCGGGGGTTCGCAGAGCCAGCTCTACACCGTCGGCATCGAGCTGGACCGCGTCGAGGAGCGCGTCACCGCCCGCCCGCCGACGCCGGAGGAGGCAGCGGAGCTGGAGCTGTGGCCCGGCACGTCGGTACTCGCCCTCCGGAAGACCTCGATCGACATCAACGACCGGGTAGTTGACGTCTCCGACGTCATCCTTCCTGGCGACCGCACGGAAATGCTGTTCACCACTCCCCTGGAAAGGTGGTGAGTGCCGTGCGCCGGCGCCTCATCATCGTCACTGCCGTGCATGCGCCCTCGGCGCACTTCCTGCCGGAGGCCTACAAGTCGCTCTGCCAACAGGACCTCCCCGACGGGTGGGAATGGCACTGGGTCATCCAGGAGGACGGAAAGAGCAACGACGTTGCTCCGCATGTCCCCGATGACGAGCGGGTGACGTTCCGGCAGGGGCGGCCCGGTGGCCCCGGCGTCGCCCGCACCATCGCCCTCGCGCACGCGGAGGGCGAGTACATCAAGGTCCTGGACGCCGACGACCAGTTGACGCCCGGTGCGCTGGCCCGGGACCTGGCCGCGCTCGAAGGCGACGGCGGTATCAGCTGGACGACGTCCCGCGTCCTCGATCTGCTGCCCGACGGCTCCACCGCCGGCTTTCCCGGGGACCCCGAGCCGGGGCCGGTCGAGCGGGGAGCCGTGCTCGACTTCTGGAAGGCGAACGGTTTCCGCGCCCAGGTCCACCCGGCGACCCTCTGCGTCCGGCGCGACCTGCTCCTCGCCCTCGGCGGGTGGATGGCCCTGCCCGCCTCGGAGGACACCGGGCTGCTGCTCGCCCTGAATGCCACGAGCCGCGGCTGGTTCTCCTCCGAAGTAGGCCTCCACTACCGCAAGTGGCCCGGCCAGGCGACCGGCCAGGCATCCCACACCGACACCGCCGAACGCGATGCCCGCATGGCGGTCGTGGAGGCCAGGGCGCGACAGCTCACACAGTTCAAGTGGCGCTACCCGGCCACGGATTGATCTGGGGGCGGCTCAGCCGCCGACGGGTACCGCCTCTCAAGGCAGCGTTTCCGCATCGACGCGCGAGAAGACCAGATCGCTCTCCTCGACCACCGGATGCCGCCATCGCACCGGCACGGCCGGTGAGCCGCGCAGCGCCGCCGGATAGCTGCCCGGGGCATAGCTGTTGGGGAGTCGGTAGACGTGAAACCCGTGCTCCCGCATCGTCGTGAGCAGCTCACCGGGCGACTCCCCCAGCGCTTCCATCCGCTCAGGGGTCACCTCCACAGTGATCTCCGCATCCGGCCGGAGCTTGTCGAGCACCGGAGCCAGGCCACGGATCACGGCGCCCTCCGCCCCCTCCACATCAATCTTGATCACGCGCGCCCCGGCGATTTCGTCCGCGTCCAGCACCTGGGGTAGCGGGTACGCCTCGACATCGAGCGTGGACTCCGCCGGACCGCCGTACGGAACGATGCTGGCCGCCCCCATGTTGCTTGAGCTCGCGAGGATGAGCGTCACCGTCTTCGGCTCGTCGGCGACGGCGGAATTGACGGTGCGGAGGTTGCTGCAACCGTTGATCTCGGCGTGCCGGCGGACCCTGGCGTGAAACGTCGGCGAGGCCTCAATGGCCACCACCCGGCCCTCCTCCCCCACGAGCTGTGAGGCGAGCAGGCTGAAATAACCGACATTGGCGCCGACGTCGATATACGTGTCCCCCGGTCGGAGCCGGCGCTGCAGCCAGTGCGTCATGTGCGGCTCCCACAGGCCGAACAGGTAGACGAAGCGCTGGATCAGATCCTGTGTGTCCACGGCCATGGCGGCGCCGAACCGGGTACGGACGACCCTCTGGCGTGGGTGATCCCGTAGCCATGGGTTCAGGTACCGCGTGGCGAGTGCCGCCTTTCCCAGCGAGCCGGGGCCGTCCCTCACATATCCGCGCCCGAGAGTGGCCAGCGTCTCACTTATGGTGCTGCTCATCCGATCGTCCTCCGCCGCCGGGTTCTCCCGGAACCGTAGCGCCCGGTCACCCCCGTACGGCCCTTGCCTCCGCGCCCCCGGCGTCTGCCGTGCGGGCGAGGGGACCGGGCACCGCTCTGGTCTGTTGCGGCCCGGCGTGCCACTCTGCGCGACACCCGCCGCTCGGCCCTGACCGTCACCGTGCCCAGGGCCGACAAGGGATATCCATGACGCAGCGCTGTCGCTCTGACAGACACGTCGCTGTGACGGACAAGGAGACGGCAATGAGCGAGTCCCACGGAGTTGAGCAAGAGAGCGCCCCGCAGGCCCACGCCACCCTGATCCAGGAAACGGGGGTGCCGAGCACCGAGGAAGCCCTCAGGAAGAGGCACACCGCACGCGCGCGAAGCGCCGCCGACCGCACCAGGGCCGCGTGCCGCCGGGCCGGCGTCGAGACGGACCCGGGCGCCGTCATAGCCGTACCGACCGAGGCCGCCGCAAAGGCCGCCAACGCCCTTCGGCTGTCCGCCGACGCGCTGGTGGCGCTGGCGGAGGGGGCCCCGGACCCCGCGGCCGATGCCCGTCAGGCCCGGAACGCCGCCGCTGCCTCCGTACTCGCCGCCCGGACGGCCCGGGACCGTGGCGCCGACGCGCTCTCCGATGCCGCGTACCAGGCCGCCCTCAAGGCATCGCAGGCCGCCGGCACGGCCGCGGGGAGGGAGGGCCTGGGCCGGAACGAGGTGCTGAACGCCGAGGCGGAGGCGGCCGAGGCGGCCGCCGTCGCCGCTGCCAGGGCCGCGGGCTGGGTGTAGAGCGACCCGGGACCTGTCCGGCACCGCATGACCACGACGTGGACGGTGCCGGACAGGGCCGGCGGGCGTGGGGCAGCCGGTCACTCCTGGTCGAAGGAGAGATCCAGCATCCGGATGGCATTGCCGCGCAGGATCTTGTACGTCACGTCGTCGGAGAGGCCTGCCACGTGCTCGGCCACCACCTGTTTCGTGTGCGGCCAGGTCGAGTCGACGTGCGGGTAGTCGGTCTCGAAGGTGGCGTTGTCGACGCCCACGGTCTCGATCGAGGCGACGCCGTGCTTGTCGCGGAAGAAGCAGCAGAAGATCTGCCGGTAGTAGTACGACGACGGCGGCTCGGGGATCAGGTCCTTCACCCCGCCCCACGCCCGGTGCTCCTCCCAGACGTCGTCGGCGCGCTCCAGGGCGTACGGGATCCACCCCATCTGGCCCTCGCTGTAGGCGAGCTTCAGCCGGGGGAACTTCACCAGGACCCCGCTGAACAGGAAGTCCATCATCGAGGCCATCGCGTTGTTGAAGCTCAGGGAGGCCTGCACGGCGGGCGGTGCGTCCGGTGACGCCGCCGGCATCTGCGAGGACGAGCCGATGTGCATGTTCACGACCGTGCCGGTCTCCTCGCACGCGGCGAAGAACGGGTCCCAGTAGCCGGAGTGGATGGACGGCAGCCCCAGATACGTCGGAATCTCGCTGAAGGTCACCGCACGCACCCCACGCGCGGCATTACGCCGGATCTCGGCGACCGCCAGGTCGATGTCCCACAGCGGGATCAGGCACAGCGGGATCAGCCGGCCCCCGCTGTCCCCGCACCACTCCTCCACCATCCAGTCGTTGTACGCCCGCACGCAGGCGAGCCCGACCTCCTTGTCCTCGGCCTCGGCGAAGGTCTGTCCGCAAAAGCGCGGGAACGTCGGGAAGCAGAGCGACGCCTCCACGTGGTTGAGGTCCATGTCCGCCAGCCGGGCCTTGGGGTCCCAGCAGCCGCGCCGCATCTGCTCCCGGGTGATCCCGTCCAGCGTCATCTCGTCGCGGGAGAAGCCCACGGCGGCGATGATGCGCTTGTACGGGAAGATCAGCCCCTCGTACTCCCACCAGTCCGTGATCTGCCCCTCGGGGTCCGTCGTGAACCGGTACTTCCCGCCGACGTACTCCAGCTCGCCGATGCCCGCGGTGAAGGGCTTCGGCCCCCTGTCCTGGTACTTCTTCGGAAGCCAGGTCTGGAAGAGGTGCGCGGGCTCGATCACGTGATCATCCACGCTGATGACCCTGGGAAGCTCCGCCGTGCCGCTCTCGTTGCTGATCACGCTGTACCCCCAACTGCCTGCCGGATGGCCGCGCCGCCGGACCGATATCTGACGACCCATCAGTTCGGAGGTTATGGGCTCACCCTTGCGACGACAAGGCGGGGCCGGGAACTCCACCCCTTGCGGTATCGCGCGTCGTCCGCTGAACTGACGCATCGTCAGTTCAGCTTCGAAGTCGAGGGGACAGCATGCAGACGATCTGGCTCAGCGGTGCCGAATGGTGCGCCGTCCTCCGTATCGGCCTCGGGCTGTGGTGGCTGGAGAGCTGGCGCCACAAGGACAAGAGGACCTGGTTCACCGGCGGCGGCATCACCTGGGCAGCCGGCATCGCGGCCGAACACCGGTGGCCCGCCGTCCGCAAGAGCTTCGACCGCTTCGTGAAGCCCCACCCCCGCCTGATGGCGTACCTCGTCGCCTACGCGGAACTGGCCCTCGGCCTCGGACTGATCGTGGGCTTCCTGACGCCGATAGCCCTGGCCGCCGGGGCGGTGCTCAACCTGATCTACCTCGCGCTGATGATCCACGACTGGGCGGAGCAGGGTCAGAACCTGATGATGACGCTGATCTCCGTCGCCGCACTGTTCGCCATGAGCTGGCAGACCTGGTCGCTCGACGGGGCCTGGGGGCTGTTTCTGTAGCCGGGCCGGCAGCGGGCCCGCACTTATACGATCGCCCGGTCCTTTTGAGGAGTGCGTGGACTGGGGGGCGCATGGATGCCGGAGAGCAATGGGCAACAATCGCCGCGGTGTTGCTGGGTTCGATTTCCACGCACCTGACCACTTACGCGATGGAACGGCAGCGCAAGAAGCACGAACTGGTGACGCGCTGGGACGCCGGGTGACTGGTGGGGGCTCCGGCAGTTCCTCATCAGCGGCCGGAGCGGGCGACGATCAGGTAGATCACCAGGCCTATGGCCAGGCCCATCCCTGTCGCGGCCGCGGCGACGGAATAGCTGCCCGAGAATCCGTAGGCCGCCCAGCCTCCCAGGAGGCTCATGACGAGGGCGACCGCTGCCCCGACCGCGGCATCCTTGGCTGACGAGGGCTGCTTCTTCCTGTTCTTCGTGTCCTTCATGTTCTGCACGGGGATCGAACTCCTCTTTCGTTCCTGGGGATGGTGATCGGGCCACGGGCCCTCCATGCCCTCCCACGGGGTCATCGGCGGCGCCGCGGCACCCAGCGAAAGCGGGTGGCGACCAGAGTGAGCGCCGCGGCCGTCCAGACGCCGGTGGCCAGGGCCGTCTCACCGAGATCGGATACGGTCGCCGCACCCTCGTAGCCGGCGACCGCCGCGTCGATTCCGGAGCCGAAGGGCAGGAAGGCGGCCAGCTGCCGGACCCACTCGGGGGAAGCGTCCAGCGGGAAGAAGCCGCCGGAGACCATCAGCAGCGGCAGTGCCAGGGCGTTGGCGATCGGGCCGGCCGCGTTCTCCCCAGGGATCAGGACGGTGAGCGCGAGTCCAAGAGCGCTGCCCGCCATGGCGAGCATCAGCACGGCCGCCACCACGGTCATCGGCTGCTCGGGCACCACTGCGTGCACCGCGGCGGCGTACGCGGCGAGCAGGAGCACGCCTCCCAACGAGAGCAGTCCCGAGGCGCCGACCCGGCTGCCGAGCAGTGCCGAACGGTGCACCGGCAGCAGCTGAAGGCGTTTGAGCAGGCCGTACTCCCGCAGGTAGACCAGCGTGATCGCGATGTTGGAGAGGGTGCCGCTGACGACTGCGATCGCCATGGTGGCCGGGGCGTAGTAGACCGCCGTGTCGTCTCCCCTCGCCCCGATCAGGGTGAAGGTGATCAGGAAGATCAGCGGAAGGCCGAGCGAGAAGAAGGCCGCCGCAGGATTGCGCGCCTGTGCCAGAAGGTCGTAGCGGAGCTGGCGTCCGAAGGTGCGCACCGCACCGGGCACGGCGTCGGCGCTCTGCTCCTTCCGGTTACGGGCGGGGACGTGCCGGCTCATCGGGGCGCCACCTCCAGGCCGCGCAGCAGGTCGAGGTAGACGTCCTCGAAGGTGGGCGTCCGCACTGCGAGGTCCAGCAGGCCGAAGCCTTCGCGGGACGCCGCCGCGGAGAGCCGCTGCACAGTCTCCGCGGGATCGTGCGTGGTGATGGTCCACCGCCCCGTCGGAGCGTCGTACTCCGCCTCGTTCAGCGCGGGTGGCCGTGCACCGCCGGTGAGTTCCGGCGCGAGGAACCCGACCCGGGCGGGCAGCCCGCTCCGCTCGCGCAGTCCGGCGACGGTCCCCTCCCGTCTCACGCGCCCCTGCACCAGGATCACCACCCGGTCGGCCAGGGCCTCCACCTCTTCGAGCAGGTGGGTGGTGAGCAGCATCGCGACGCCATCGGTGCGTAATGAGCGCAGCATCTCCCACAGGTCCCGGCGGGCCTGGGCGTCCAGCCCGGTCGTCGGCTCGTCCAGGAAGACGAGTTCGGGCCGGCCGATCAGGGCCATGGCGATGTCCAGCCGGCGGCGCTCGCCACCCGACAACTTGGCGACCCTGCGGCGGTGCAGGCCCTCCAGGCCCACCGCCGCCAGCACGTCCTGTACCGGCAGGGGATCGGGGTAGTACCCCCGGGACATGGCGGTGAACTCACCCACGGTCAGTTCGCTCTCGATCCGGCAGTCCTGCAGCACGGCTCCGATGCGGGCACGCCAGTGACCGGGGGCCCGCCACGGATCGCGACCCAGCACCTCGATGCGCCCGCTCTGCGGCCGTTGGAATCCCTCAAGGCACTCGACGAGGGAGGTCTTGCCGGCCCCGTTCGGGCCCAGCAGCGCCACCACCTCGCCCTCGGCCACCGTCAGGCCGGCATCGGCCAGCACCGTAACGCCCGCACGGGACAGGCCGATGCCTTCCGCACTGAGCACCGCCTCCCGGGAAGCCCGTTCCTGTCTCATGCAGTTCAGCCTGGCGCCGGCACGAAGACGCGGACACCACCGTTCGGCTGAGCACGCCTCCACCTATCGGTGGAGGGGTGTCCGTACCTTCCGCGCGGATAATGGGGCTCTACGCCCAGCGATCCGAGGAGGGCAGCCGCGCCGTGCCGGAGTCCAACAGCCCGCCCTCCACGGCCGCTTCCGATGTCTGGCAGTTCCGCCCCGCCGTGTGGTCCGTGCTGTGGGTGTGTACGGCTTCCCTCTCCGCCGGGGCCCTGGCCGCCTTTCCACCGAGCGGTGTGCTCCGGACCTGGGCTGCGGCAGGTGTGCTCTGCGCGGCGCTCTTATGGCATGCGCTGCTGGCGCGACGCCTGGTGAGGCGTCACCGGGACGGTGGTGGGCAGGGAACGGAGCGCGCCGCCGTGCTGCTCATCGTTCTGTGGTGTGCGGCGCTCGCCACGGCGCCGGTGGTCTGGCTGGGCACGGCGCCGGTCTCGCTGCTGCTGTATTCGACGGCACGGACCGCGGTCGCCCATGTGGGGTCGGCGCTTTTCGCGCTCTCCGGCGGCCTGGCCATCCTGCTGTCCGCACCCGGCCTCCCGGTCGGCTCACGGCTGGTTCTCGCCGCCACGGCCGCGGGATACAGCCATGCCCTTGGCTGGTGGATCGCCCGTATCGTGGCGGAATCGCACGACCGCAAGGGCCTGCTGACCCGGCTGGAGGAAACACAGTCCGAACTCGTGGAGGCGGGCCACAGAAACGGGGTGCTGACCGAGCGGCAGCGGCTTGCCCGGGAGATCCACGACACCCTCACCCAGGGCTTCGGCAGTATCCGGATGCTGTTGGAGGCCGTCGAGGCCGAACTCGCCACCGACCCCGAGAAGGCCGTGGCACACATCCGGCTGGCCCGCCGCACGGCCGAGGACAACCATCGCCAGGCCAGGGCCCTGGTCATGGAGGGGGTCTCGGAAGGCCTGGAGTCGACGCTGCCCAAGGCCCTCGAACGTCTCCTGGACGGAACCTGGGGGTGCGAGGCCCGGCTCCGGATACGCGGCAGACCACGCGCGGTCCCGGTCACACGGGAGGTCACACTCCTGCGGGCAGCGCAGGAGTCCGTCGCCAATGTGCACAAGCACGCGCGGGCGACATCGGTCGAGCTCACACTGGAGTACCGCCCGGACCGAGTGGTACTGACCGTGGCCGATGACGGGGTCGGGTTCGACCAGTCGGCAAGTCCCGGAACAGGACTGGGAATCGTGGGCATGCGGGAACGGATCGCCGGGACAGGGGGAGAGGTACTGCTGTGGAGCGGACCGGGGAAGGGAACAACGGTGACGGTGAGCGTCCCCGACCGATCCGCGTGATCGTGGCGGACGACCACACCGTGGTACGCCAGGGCATCGTGGCGCTGCTGTCCCTGGAGTCCGACATCGAGATCGTGGGCGAGGCCCAGGACGGTACGTCCGTGGTCAGCGCGACGACAGCGTTGCGTCCCGATGTCGTGCTGATGGATCTGCGCATGCCCGGCGGTGGGGGCATCGCCGCCACCAGAAAGATCAGCTCGCTGGTGCCGGACTGCCGCGTCCTGGTGCTGACGACCTATGACAACGACGCATCGATCGTCGGTGCCATCGAGGCGGGCGCCATCGGCTATCTGCTGAAGTCGACCTCCACACCCGAACTCGTGGCAGGGGTACGCTCCGCCGCCGTGGGACGCTCCGTGATCACCCCCGCGGTCACCCTGCAGATGGCACGGCGGCGCAGCGGTACGGCCACCTCCTCCCCGACCCCGCGCGAAATCGAGATCCTCGCCCTCGTCGCCCAGGGGCGGACCAACGCCCGCATCGCCGAACAACTGGGCATCGGCGAAGCCACCGTCAAGACCCACCTGCTCAGCGCCTTCCGAAAACTCGGCGTATCGGACCGCACGGAAGCCGTCATGGCGGCGCTGTCGGCGGGGCTGATCAGCTTGCCGGGCTGACGAGCCGGGCCGTGGGCAACGCGGATCCGTGGGCGACGCGGGCTCGTGCACCCCGCCGCAGCTACCGGATGGCGGCTACCGTGGCCATGGAGTCGGCCCACCAGTACGTGCAGTCGACGGGCGGCTCCAGGCCGGAGACCACACCGACCCGGAAGCTGCTGAAGTGGCGCAGTAGCGCACGCTGGTGGCGGCGGCTGAGCGAGTCGATCTCCATCGTGTAGTAGCTCAGGGTGCCACCCGGCCGCAGATGTCCGGCAGCGGCGGGCAGGAAGTGTTCGATGTAGGCGGCGTCACGGACGACATACTGGTCGTATTCGTGCTCATCCGCGGGGTAGGTGTCGAACAGGATTCCGTCGAAGGTGCCGAGTGAGTCGATGACGTCCTGCCAGCGGCCCTGGACGACACGCGTCGTTGCACTCCTTTCGCCCGCCCACTTCCGCGCCGCCTCCGCCACCTCGGGGTTGGCCTCGATGACGGTGTGCGAGGCGACCCCTTCCTCCTGGAGCAGGGATGCCGAGATTCCCATGCCGAAGCCCACTTCGAGAACATGGCCGTGCGAGCCGGCAGCGAGCCTGCTGAGTTCGGCCATGAGGGGGCGCTCCCAGCTCTGCATGACCTGTTGCCCGGCGATCACCAGCTGTTCTTCGTCCCGGTGTGCCACCGCACCGGCCAGGTTCGCGGCGATGCCCGGCCGCCGGTCACCTGCCACCCCTCGCTCGGACACTGCGTGCAGTTCCTCGAAGTCGTCGATGGCATCGTCGAGGAAACGGCGCATCACGAACTGCCGCAGGTCCGGATGGAGACGGGCCAGGTAGCCCGGATCTGTCCGGGTGATCTCCAGGTCCAGAAGCCCGGAGCGCTGCCCGGTGCGGGCGGCGGAGTACGGTCGCAATGCTGGTGTCTCGGTCACTGGCGCATCCTCACCTGCGGTCGGAACGGTACGGTCCGGTGCTCGGGGTCGCCCCGGGCACCGGACCACAGGAGGTGCGGGCCCGGACCGGCCGGTCCGGGCCCGCACGTCGGCTGCGTCAGCCGGTGCAGCAGCAGGTACAGGTGCTGGATGAACTGCAACGAGCCGCGGTCGGCTCGAAGTAGCTCGACTCCTCACCGTGGAAAGAGAGTTCGATCTCTTCCACATCGCCGGCCATCTCAAGAACCTTGATCATGAATTCCCCCTGATGTGTTGTCGGAGAGTACGGCTGGGACTGCCGCGCAAAGAGCATCGGATGTTTCCTCGGCCCGGCTCAAGGGGGACCCCCGGATGATTATGGGCGTCCACCCATCGGTTTACCTCCGCCCTCTCCGCCGGCGATAGCCGTTCTCTTCGCACCCTGGCTCGGGGCGCCTTCGCAGGCCGCAGGGCCTGGCCTTGGGCCCCGACTGCCGGTTCACGGGATGAAATGCGGCGTCATCTGATCGACGGACAGGGGAATTCAGTTGATCGGATGTCCTCGCCCGGACAAAAACAGCGCAAAACTCTTGTCATGCGTACAGAAACATCCGGAACTCCCGCACCTTTGCGGTTGTTGTTCATCGGTGGCCGACCCGCGTTACGCAGGGCCTTGGAGGCCACATCCCGGGCGGTCTTGGTCAGCGATCCTGCCGAAGCCAACTGTGCACTGGTGGACGTGGCGTCCCTGACCCCGACCGCACACGCCGAGGCGTGCCGCTATCCGCTCGCCCCGTCCCTTCCGCTGATCATCACCTCGGCCCTAGGGGCCGACACCGCCGCGGACAGCAACCCCTACCTGGCCGAAGTTGCCCGCGCCGAGAGCACGGCGGCCCAGGCCCACGCGGACCACTGCGTCCTGCGCTGCGCTCCGATGGACGTGGACCTCGTCCAGGTCGCTCGGCAGATCGAGGACTTTTCCACCGTCTACGGCTGCTTCTCCGGTGGCCGAGTGCCCTGGCTGGCCGTCGAGGATCTCCTCGACATCGCCGCGGTGGTGGCCGCCGAGCCGGCACGACGCGCCGGCCGGGTCTACGAGATCACCGGCCACGAGTCCGTGACGGTGGCGACAGCCGTCGATCGGCTGGCCTCGGCCCTGGGGTCCCGGGCCGACTACCACGTGCTCGAGCCCGCCCAGCTCGTCGACGCCCTGTGCGTGAGCGTCGGATGGAGCCTGGACGTGGCCCTGCGGGTGCCCCACCACCAGCAGTGGATCGGTACCGAGCATCCGACGAGCCCGCTCGTCCAACGGGCTCTCGGCCGCCCGCCGCGCCTCCTTGAGGCATGCATCGCACACGCAGCAGCGTCCGTCGCCGGACCCGCGCCGGAGCCAGGCCCCGGCACCGCCGACAAGCTCGCCGCCCCGACGAAAGGAACACGCTCATGAGTCCCCAGGACGGCATCGCCGTCGCCGTCAACCCCGGCGTGAAGGTCGAAGTGACCGAGGACGCGGTCCTGATCAGGCAGGGAGACCACGTCGCCCGCCTCGTCGGCGGACGGCTACCGGCCTTCACCGAGGCCCTGCTGACCGTGCTCTCCGACGGGAGGCGCACCCTGGATGTCGGTTCCGACATCGACGACACCCGCAGGCTGGCACTCGAATCCGTGCTGACACAGATGACCGAAGCCGGCCTGCTCCACCGCGACGAGGCCGCCGACGACCTTCATGACGTCCCGCCCGCGGCCGTCGGCATGTGGCTGCGAGTACTGCGCAATGTCCCGCTGCGCACGGTGCAGACCCGCCTCGAACAGGCAACGGCCACCGTCCTGGGCCGGGGGTTGCTCGCCGAACGCCTGGTGACATCCCTGCGCGACGCCGGTGTGCGGACCGAGACCGCTGCCGTACCGGACGCCGTACCGGAGACGACCGACCACGTCCGCGACGTGGTGATCGTCGCCGGAGAGAGCGAGAGCGACCCCGTCCTGGGCGAGTGGAACACCCAGGCGCTCAAGAGCGGACGCACCTGGCTTCCGGTCATTCCCTTCGACGGACGGCGTGCCCTGGTGGGGCCGTGGACGCTGCCCTCCGAGTCGGCATGCTTCGCGTGCTACCGGCTGCGCCGCGCGGCGTCCTTCCCCGACCGGGCCCTGATCGACGACATCCTGGCCGCCCGTCCCGTACGCGACGGCGGAGAGCGCGCGGCCCTGTGGCCCGGGCTGACCACCATGCAGGTAGGGCTGGTCGTCGAGCGGGTCGTGGAGTGGTTCGGACTCACCGACACCAACGCCGGTCTTGCCACCCCCGGCGGGCTGCACACTCTGGAGATGACCTCCAGCGGGCTCCGGCTGGACACCCACCGCCTGTTCCGGGTGCCGCGCTGCCCCGAGTGCTCACCGGCCCGTGACCGGGGCTATCCCATGATCTGGTTCCATCCCGACGCCGGCGTGCCCCTGCACCGCCACGACGACACGGATGGAGGGCGGCGGAGTTGACGACCACTGCAGATCACCTCGCCACCTCCCGCGTACGGGACGGGCTCCCTGAGGGAGAAGGGCCGGAGTGGACCCCCGCAGCGGAGTCCGAGCGCCTGCTCAAGCCCCTGCTGTCCGAAGTCGTGGGCGTGGCAACCCGGTTGTACCGCCAGATGCACGACGTCGACGACGCCTTCGCTTTCGCCGTGGGCGCCCGCGCCTGCCAGTCCGAGCACCTCGTGGGCGAGCCCTGCGCCCAGGCGGCCGGCGGCGGCGGCCTCGAAGAACGCTCCGCCACCCTTTCGGCCATCGCGGAGACCGTAGAGCGGTACAGCGCCGTTTACTGGTGGGAGCAGGCCATGGTCCAGGCGACCTGGTCGGAGCTGACCGCCAGGGGCGAACCGGCCGTCTCTCCTGAGCAACTGAGGCTGTTCACCGACGCGCAGTACGCCGACCCGGAGTTTCCGTTCACTCGGTTCACCGAGGACACCCGCATCAGCTGGGTACGGGGCACCGATCTGCGGGACGGGAGCGCCACCTGGCTCCCGGCCGTTCTCGTGTTCCTGTCCGGGCCGCACCGGGAGACGGCCGAACGCATCTCCAACAGCACGAGCAACGGGCTGGCCGCCGGCTGTACCTGGGACGAAGCTCTCTGCTCGGGACTGCTGGAACTCGTCGAACGCGACGGGTTCAGCACCGTGTGGCACAACCGGCTGAGCATGCCGCTCATCGACCCCGACAGTGACCCCGAGGTCAAGGCGTTCTTCGACCGCCATGTCCGGCCGGCCGGACTGGATGTCTCCCTGGTCGACCTGAGTCGCTTCTGTGACGTTCCCGCCGTGCTGACCGTCGTGCGCAACCGTGTCACCGACATCAGCCCGATCGCGGTCGGCGGTGCTGCGGCCGGCACTCCGCAGCGGGCGATCGTCAAATCGGTCATCGAGGCGTTCCAGACCCGGGTGTGGATGCGGGCCGAGCAGCGCGAGGGCAACCTCCTGCCCCCGGACACCGACTTCGCGGCCGAGGTGCATCGCTTCGACGACCATGTGCGCCTCTATGCCGGGCCAGGGCTGGAGCACGAGACGGAGTTCCTGGACGCGAGCGCGGAGCGGGTGGCCGTCGCGGACCTGCCCGTACTGCCCGACCACCGTCCGCGCGCCCTGGCTCGCGCCGTCCTGGAACGGCTCCAGCGCCAGGGCATCGACGTGTATCTCGCCGACGCCACCAGCCCCGACGTCTATGACGCCGGCCTCATCGTGGCTCGGGTCTTCGCTCCCGCGCTGGTCCCGCTCGACTCCTCCTTCCGGGCGCGGTTCATCGGACCACCGCGCCTGCGCTCACGACCGGTCGAACTGGGCCTGTTGGACGGACCGTTGACCGACACCGAGCTGAACCCCTTCCCGCACCCCTATCCCTGAGCCGGAGGCGACCATGCCCGAAACAGAGAACCTGCACGGGGCGAACCTCATCGACGCCGTCTACGGTGAGTCGCCTCCCCCGCTCGATGACCCCATGGAGTGCTACTTCGAAGCCTCCAAGCTTCACCTCCGAGCACTGAGCTGGGATGTCCCTGGTGGCGTCGCCCTCGACAAATCGGAGGAACTGCGGCTGTTGACGCAGCGCGCCGCCCGCCTCAACCCCAGCCGCTCGCTCATACCCCTGCCGGACCCGGCGCCGCTGCAGGCAGATCTCGCCGACGCCATCGACGCCCGGCGCAGCTCCGAGGCCTTCGGCGCCGGCGAACTGCCGCTGCCCGTACTCTCCGGGATGCTGGAGCGCTCGTATCGGGTCCGCCTGGTCCAGGGGTGGCCCCGCCGCCCCGTCCCCTCGGGGGGTGCTCTCTACCCCCTCGACCTCTACGTGATCGCCCAGCGTGTGGAGGGCCTGCGACCCGGGCTGCACCACTACGACCCGTTCCGCCACGGCCTCACCTGGCTGCGGGAGGTCGACCATGAGGCACTCCACCTGGCAACGCTCCAGCCCGAGATGGCAGGCGACGCGGCGGCCATGCTCGTCATCGGTGCCTCCTTCTGGCGCTCCCGGTTCAAGTACGGCCAGCGCTCCCTGCGGTTCTGCCTGCTGGAGGCCGGTCACCTGGGGCAGAACCTGCTGCTCCTGGGGACCGCCTACGGGCTCGCCTCCCGCCCGATCGGCGGCTTCCTGGACGACGACTTCACGGCCGACATGGACTACGACGGGGTGAATGAGTCCCCGCTCTACGTCGTACTGCTCGGCCCGCCTGCCGGCGAGGGCACCGCAGACCGTCCCGGGCCGCCGACGGCATGACCGCCGCCCTGCTCCCCGCCACGGCGGGGAGCGTCCTGGCCCTCGCTGCTCTCGCCGCGCACACCGCCGTTCCGTGGCTGCTTCGGCACCTGCGCTCCCGCAACCGGCTGCGTCACTACGACAGGGCAACGATGCTGCTCGCGCTCTGCGCGGCGCTCGCCATCGGTGCCGGCCCGACGGCCTTCACCGTTCCATGGGGAGCAGCGGAGTCCCCCGCGGACGCGGCGTGGCCGGTCTCCCTCATGGCCTGGCCATCATGGGAACCGGCCATCCTGGTGGCGGCCGTCGCGGCGGGAGTCGCGCTCCCGTGGGCGGCCGCGCGGTGCACCGGGCGGCCCCTGAGGCGCCGTCACGGCAGGCCCCGTGCAGGCCGTCGTGAGCGCGCGGTGGAGGGCGCACACCTGGCGGGGTGCGCCCTGGGGGAGGAGCTTCTGTGGCGCATGGCCGGGCCGGTGGCGCTGACCGCGCTGGGGATCCCGCTCCTGTCAGCGATCGCGCTGTGCCTGGTCGCCTTCTGTCTTCTCCACCCGCCGAACTCCGGATGGCGCTCCCTGCCGTACGTGGCTGTCACCGCGATGCTCTTCACGGTCGCCGCGGCGACCGGCGGTCTGCCGGCGGCGGCCCTCGCGCATATCGCGCACAACGCGGTCCTGGCCGTCGCGGCTCCGGTACGGCGCGACGTCCGGAGGCGGGGAACCTCCGGGCCCGTGGAGGAGGTCCCGCGCCTGCCCGCTCCGGGCGGCTGGGACTGAACGGTGGCACAGGACGCCGGCCTCGAGCTGGTGAGCGAATCTCTGGCCGGAAGGACCCGCAACCGCGAAGGGACCGATCTAGCATAGGGACAAGTCATGACCGGGGTGTGTTTCTGCCTGGCCACCTGTGTTCCCGCGCCGTTCTCGTGGCCCGGGTGAGCGATTCCATGCCTGACTCCATGGAGTCCAGGACACGGGTGAAGAGCAGAAGACGTCAATTCGCCTGGCAGCGAGGAGAACTGACGGTGATTCGGGTGTCGGGGGGCGCAGACGGGGCGACGAGCTTGCGTGGGGGCCCAGGGACTGCGTCCTGCGCCCAAGCGCCCGGTCACGAATCTTCGTGAGCCCGGCGCCGGCTACGGCGCTGCGACAGGACTGCTGTAACGGGGGAGGGCGGTCGTACGCGTGAACGGGACAGATCTTCGTGCCGGTGACGGCGCCACGGGGCCGGCAGGTGTCCCCCGCCGCCCACGAGGCCGGCCGCGGTGTCGTCGGACGTCCCACCCGTCTGCGTACGGCTTCCGTGCCCCGGGCGTTCCGTCCGTCGCACACACCACGATGCAACGCACGGACAGTGGCTTCCGTCTTTCCCCGTGCCCACCCGTCCTCTGTTGGACCGACGACCACCGCCTTCAGAACTCGGGCAAGGAGCCCTCCGGTTCCCGTGCCCCTGTCTCGATCTCGAGGAGTCCGACATCAACGAGCGGAACTTAGTCCATCGGACGTTACGCGCCGGGGAAGGGAAGCGGGACCAGGCAAGGAAATGGTTCGAGCACCCTTCGATGGCGGCCGTGAGCACGTGCTACGACGACCGGGAGACGGAGCTGTCCCGCGCTCTCTGTGTGGAGGTGGGACTGGTCCTGGGAGAACACCCGCCCTCCCGTGTTCTCGATGTGGGCTGCGGCACCGGGGGGAGCCTCGCAAGGATCCGTCAGCACCTACCCGATGCCGAGCTGGTCGGCATTGACCCCAGCGAGACCGCGGTACGGTCCGCCCGCCGCCTTCTGGGTCCCGGCCGAAGAATTCATGTCCACGCTGTTGCCGCCGAAGACCTGGCGGCCCCGGCGGACCACCGCTTCGGCCGTTTCGACCTGATCCTGGTCCACCTGAGCCTGGCACTGATGCGCGATCCCTTCACCGTCGTACACACCCTGGCCGGGATGCTGACACCGGGAGGCCATTGCTACGTCGTCGATCTCCTGCGCCCCGAGGACTGGGACTGCCGGACGGTCCCCGCTGCACTCGGTGCTCAAGACGCCTCCGAACAGGCCTATCTGCGCGACCAGCTCGCCGCGTCCATGTCCCTGCCGGAACTCCGCGCTCTGGCGTCCGAGGTCGAACGCCAGATGCTTGACGTCCGGTCCGAGGTGTACCAGGGCGGGCTCGGCGGGCACGGCCCCGGCACCCCGCAAGCCCGGCGGATATGGGCGCGGGCTCCGCGTATCGGCGGCCTGCTCGCCTCCGCCGGCGCCCGTCCCGGCTCCGGCGCGCAGATGAACACCGTTGCCCATCTCGTGCTTCGCCGGAACGGCGGGGGCGAGCGATGAACGTTCCGCAGGCCGCGGGGATCAGGGTGGCCATCATCGCCTCGCACCCCATCACCGTCGCCGGCCTGGCCTCGGTCGTCGACATCCGCCCCGACATGACGGTGGTCGCCACCGCGCCCACTGTGGCGGAGGGCCTGACGGACATCCTGCGCGCCGAGCCCGACGCCGTGATCGCCGAACTGACGCCCGGCTGCGGCGGTTCGCACATCCCCGACCTGGTCGATGCCCTCCGGCGGCAGGGCGGCAAGGCAGCCGTCATCGCCCTCGCCGAGGACCCGGGGCAGGTCGTCACCGCCCTCAAGGCGGGTGCCCGCGGCTTCCTGCTCAGGGATTGCTCGACGGACGAGATCGTGACCGGTGTCGGCCAGGTGGTGCACGGTGCGGTCCCCGTCTCGCCACGCACCCTGCCCCACCTCGTCTCCGAGGTCGTGTCTCCTACGACGCCACCCGCGCTTTCGCAGCGCGAGCGTGAGGTCCTCGAACTTGTCGCCCGCGGCCAGTCCAACTCCAGGATCGCCGCGTCCCTGCATGTCTCGGAGGCGACCGTCAAAACTCACATGCGCCGCATGTTCCACAAACTTGAGGTGAACGACCGCGCCTCCGCCGTCGCCGTCGCCCTCTCCAAGGGTCTGCTGGCGCTGCATGAGGACCAAAGCGCATGAAGCGAACGTGGCGCCCGCGGGGCCGAGGGCATGGGTGACAGAGGGCTTCTGGCCCGTGTGGCCGCCGGGTTCCCTCGCCCGCCCCCATCCGGCCGCCCCCTGCCGGATGCGCTCACTTCTTCGCCCCCACCGTCACCGGACGGTCGTTGTTCAGTTCGGTGAAGAGTTGGTTTGCGAGGCGCGGGTTCCACTTCACGGCGCTGCCCTTGGGGGTTTGGAGGGCGAGGTTCGATACGGGGACGGTGAGGCGCTTGCCGTCGCCTGCCGTGACGGCCTTCATCGCCTTGAAGAGCGCGGTGAGGTTCGGCAGGCCGGTGTCCTTGTCCACGATGAGGGTGCCGAGACCCGCGCTCATGGTCGGGTAGACGGTGGACGGGTCGAGCAGGACGCCGGGGGTGGCGGCCTTCTTTGCGAGCGCGGCCAGGAACTTCTGCTGGTTCTCGCCGCGGCCCAGGTCGCCCTTGGCCTCCTGGTGGCGCTGGCGGACGAAGGCGAGTGCCGTACGGCCGTCGAGGGTGTGGCAGCCCTTCTTCAGGTCCGCGCCCGACTTCTCGTCCTTGATGTCCCGGTCCAGGCACATCGGCACACCGCCGACCGCGTTCACGATGCCGACGAAGCCGGCGAAGCCGATCTCCGTGTAGTGGTCGATGTGCACGCCGGTGTTGTGCTCGATGGTCCGGACGAGCAGGTCGGGGCCGCCGAACGAGAACGCCGCGTTGAGTTTGTTCTTCGTCGCGCGGTAGTGCTTGCCGGTCTCGGGGCGGATGTGTGCCGGGATGGTCACCCATGAGTCACGCGGCAGGCTCACCATCGTCGTTCCGTGTTCACCTGTGTGCAGCAGGATCATCGAGTCGGTGCGGCGCCCGGCGTCGGCCGAGCCGCCGGTGTGCAGATTCTTCCTGGCGCGGTCGGAGAGGCCCACCCGGCTGTCGGAGCCCACGATCAGATAGTTGGTTCCCCCGCCGGACGACGGGCGGTCCGCGATCTTGCCCAGGTCGACCTCGCGGTTGAGCTCGGTGTCGGCCCAGACGTAGGTGCCCGCGGAGCCGAGGCCCAGCACGGTGGCCAGGACGATCAGCGCCCGCGTGATCCGGCGGCGCCGGCTGGGAGGGCCCGCGGCGCGCCTGCCGCGGCCGGGGTTGCCGCCGCCGGGGCCGGTAGGGCCGGTGCGGACCGCGGGGCGCCCGTTGCCGGTGTGACCGTTTAAACGGGGTGGGGGTACCGGCACCGGCGCCTGTGGGGCGGCGCCAGGCGCGTCGAAGTGCGGTGGCCGTGCCTGGTGTACCTGAGGCGGATGGTCGGCCGGGCGCCATATCTGCCCGCTGATGTGCTCCGCCTGCGCTTCGCCGCCGCGCCAGTTCCCGTCGAGCGGCCCCTCCAGCCAATCAGTCATGCGCGGCAGTCTGCATGCTCATGCGCTCTTCACCAAATGGTGCGCAGATCTGCACAAGCGAATGGGGTGAATGCGGGGAATGCGCGGTCTGGCGGCGGGTGGGGAGCGCCCGGCCGCGCCCCTGAGGGGGTCCGTCCGGTTCTGAACCGGGCGGGCCCCCTGAGGGCGTACCGACGACGGTCATCTCGACGGCAAACTCTCGTACGCGACCGGCTGGCCGATGTGCTGCGCGGCGGTGCCGGAGCGGTGCATACGCTGCCACTTCAGCCTGGTGCCGAGCAGGAAGGCCACCACGGACTGGATGACCACCAGGTACATCAGCTGCCGGTAGACGAAGAGCTGGAACGGCATCGCCCACAGCGTTCGCACCGGCTCGCCGTCGAGCCGCAGGGCGTATCCGGCGCAGGCCAGCTGGAGGGCGAGGAAGCCGACCCATACTCCGGCCGCGAGCACCGGACCCTGGAAGAGCGCCCCGTAGAGGGCGAAGACGTCGACGATCGGTGCAAGCAGCGGCAGGGCGACCTGGAAGAGCATGAGGTAGCTCAGTCCGCGGCGTCCGAAGCGGCCGGCCGGGCCCATCTCGACCACGGCACGGCGGTGCTTCCACATGGCCTGGAGCGTCCCGTAGCACCAGCGGTACCGCTGTCGCCACAGCTGGCTCAGCGAGGTGGGCACTTCGGTCCAGGCGATCGCGGACTCCTCGTAGACCACCCGCCAGCCCGCCCGCCACAGGGCCATGGTGAGGTCGGTGTCCTCGGCGAGGGTCTCTTCGCTGACCCCGCCGACGCCCATCAGCGCGTCCCGGCGGAAGGCGCCGATGGCGCCGGGGACCGTCGGCATGCACTCCAGCACCTCGAACATCCGCCGGTCGAGGTTGAAGCCGAAGACGTACTCCAGGTGCTGCCATCTGCCCAGCAGGCGGCGCCGGTTGCCGACCTTGGTGTTTCCGCTGACCGCGCCCACGGCCGGGTGCGCGAGCGGCTGGACGAGTTGGTAGATGGCGTCCGGCTCGAAGACGGTGTCGGCGTCGACCATGACCACGATGTCGTACCGCGCATGGGCCAGACCGGTGTTGAGGGCGGCCGCCTTGCCCGAATTGGGCTGGCGGATCACCTCCACGCGGGGGTCGTTGATCCAGGTCGCGATGTCCGCCGTGTCGTCCGTCGATCCGTCGTCGATCACGATGATCTGCAGATACGGGTGTGTGGAGGCGAGCAGCGAACGGACGGTGGACTCGATGCCCGCGGCTTCGTTGTAGGCGGGGACCAGGACCGTCACCGGGTCGACGACCTCGCGCAGCCGGGGGGAGCCCGGACGGAACCGCACCAGCCGCCGGACATGGGCGCGGGCGAAGAAGACGAGCGAGGCCAGCCGGAGCACTCCCAGACCGCCGGCGATGCCCAGCACCCAGGCCATCCCGCTCACGAACGCATGCCCGAGGGCCTTGGTCCACACCAGCGCCTTGCCCAGCCAGCGCTCATGGACGGGCGCCGGCGCATCGGCCGCGGGCAGCCCGGCCCCCCAGGTCACCGTGGTGAATTTGTCGATTCTGGGGTTTTTGAGCAGCTTTTTGGTGTCGCTGTAGGCGACATCGTTCTGGCTGAACTGCCGGATCACGCCCTGCGACGGCTTACGGAACCACCGGTCGGCGGCCACCAGCGTGTAGCCGTCCGCGCCGGCCCGCTGGGCCGCCTTCCACTCGCCGCCGCACATCGTGTCCACCGCGGTGGTCTGCGGCAGCCTCAGCAGGTTGGTCTGAATGCCCGCCGTGCCGGCCAGCACCTTCTGTGTCAGCTCCAGCTCCAGCCCCGCCCGGAAGTCCGATGCCGAGCCCATGACCGCGCCGGTGTAGGTGTTCGAGCCGATGTCATGACCCTCGGCCTGGATCCGCCGCACCAGGTCCGGGTGCTGGGCTGCCTGGGCGCCGCGCAGGAAGAAGGTGGCCTTCGCATGATGCTTGCGCAGCAGATCGAGCAGACGTGGCGTCCATACGGGGTCGGGGCCCCCGTCATAGGTGAGCGCCACGTTACGGGCGGGCATCCCGGCGGATTTCACCTTGTCACCGTTGAGGCGCACCACCGGGCCGCCCTTGTCCACCGCGCTCGGCACCGGTGTGGTGCAGTCGCGCCGGGTCTTCGCGGCGTCGACCTCGTGCGTGGTCCAGCCCTCGAAGAGCAGGGCGCTGAAGGCGAGGGGCAGGATGAGGATCAGCAGCAGCCAGTGACCGCGCGGGTCACGGGACTGCGCGTGCCGGGCACGGTTCGAGCGGCGCCTCACGTGACGCCCGGGGTGACCTCGGTCACGGTCTGGGCGGGGTGTCTGCGGAGGGCTGCGCCGGCGGCTGCCACCGAGGCCGCCGCGGCGCGCGTGAGGAGCGTCGGGACGCCGTCGGCAGCCGCGGCGGACGCCCGGCAGGGGGCGCCTCCGGCAGCGGCGACCGAGTTCCGCAGCACCTTTTCGTGCCGGACGGAAGGATCGGCACATGACTGGGAAACACGTATTTTCTGCCGTTTTGCGTTCCGGCTGGCCTCACACATGGTCGGCGAGTGTACTCATCACCGATCTCGGGTAGCGGCCTGCTCCCAAGATCCCTTGTCTGGGTGACAAGGCTTCGGACCGGCGGTCCGCCCCCTGCACCCCGGGAGCGTTTGCCCAGGTCAGACGGTTAACACTGGTGAACTTTGCCCAGTATTGCGGCCTCCGCAACGCGGCGTTCAGCCGGCTCGGCCTGAGAGTGTTCTAACACCTGGCCTCGCCTGGGCGCCTTGATCGCCGTCCCGGCCGGTGACTGAAAACACCCTTATCCCCTGACTCCGTCCGACCTAACTTTGACTGTGTGACCGGATTCGAAATCTGGTCATGGAGTCGAGGGGGGCAAGGCGTGGAACGAGAGCAACGCGCTGACCGCATCCTGGACGCGGCAGGTGAGTTGCTGCTCGCCTGGGGTTACGGGCGAGTGACGATCGATGAGATCGCCCGCCGCGCCAAGGTCGGCAAGGGCACGGTTTATCTGCACTGGAAGACCAAGGACTCACTGCTCCTCGCCGTCGTGCTGAGGGCTCAATTCCGAATGCACCAGCGGCAGTTGACGCGTCTGCGGGAAGACCCGCTGGAGCTGCTGCCCAGCCGGATGATGCGCCGGCACTTCCTCGAATTCCATGCCGAACCGGTATTGCGCGCGCTCTACACCGATGACGCCGATATCCTCGGCCGGCTGACCGAGACCGCGAAGAAGGAGTTCGCGGAGCTGATGGTCCAGGGCGACCGGACTCTGCGTCGCCATCTGGAAGTGCTCCGTGCGCACGGTCTGGTCCGCCACGACACCGACGTACAACACCAGCAATACAGCTTGCTGGCGACGGCCACCGGCTTCTTCCTGTCCGAGGCACTGCTCGCCGACCGCGCGCCGGACAGCCTGGAAGTACGCGCCGAAATCCTCGCCCACACCCTCCGCAGCGCGTTGGAGGTGCCGGTCGGAGCCGGCTCGGACACCGGCCCTGACCTGGGCTCCGGCACCCGGCCGGACTCAGGTTCCGGACCGGACGCCGCTTCCGCCCGTCTCCGTGTCGCCGCGGCCGCGGCCGCTCCCGAAATCATCGCCGTCTACGAGCAATTCACCGAATTCTGCGCCCAGGAGACGCGCCGGCAGATACGCGACTGAAGCTGCGCAGTGGATTGCTGGGCGGCGGATCCGTGCGGTGCATGCGTACCGCTTCGGAGCCGCGCAAGGGGCTCCCTGGAAACGGCTTCATGACGCCGGCTCCACGGAGCGGAATCCCTCCCCTCCGACTCCACCCAACTGACTCCGCCTGACGGACATCCGGCCACGACTGCTCCTGCGCGTTCCGCGAAAGAAAAGAGCCACGTCCAAGCCCTGGCCCGGCCGGGTCCCACCCGGACCGCGGGCCGACTCCCAACCCGGAGGAGATCAAAAGATGTCGGCACTATCCAGCTCCCCGTTCGCCGCGCATGTCGGGAAACACCCGGGCGAGCCGAATGTGATGGACCCGGCGCTGATCGCCGATCCGTTCGGTGGTTATGGCGCACTGCGTGAACAAGGGCCGGTCGTACGGGGCCGGTTCATGGACGACTCACCCGTCTGGCTCGTGACGCGTTTCGAGGAGGTCCGCCAAGTCCTGCGCGACCAGCGGTTCCTGAACGATCCGACCGCCCCCTCCCTGGGGCGCTCGTTCGACGACAGCCCCACGGCCAGGCTGCTGGAGATGATGGGGCTGCCCGAGCATTTCCGGCCGTATCTGCTCGGTTCGATTCTGAACAACGACGCTCCCGACCACACCCGGCTGCGCCGTCTGGTGTCGCGCGCCTTCACGGCACGTAAGATCACCGACCTGCGGCCGCGGGTCGAGCAGATCACCGACGAGCTGCTGGCCCGGCTCCCCGAGCACGCCGAGGACGGCGTGGTCGACCTCATCAAGCACTTCGCCTACCCCCTGCCGATCACCGTCATCTGCGAGCTGGTCGGCATAGCCGAAGCGGATCGTCCGCAGTGGCGGAAGTGGGGTGCCGACCTCGTCTCGCTGCAGCCGGACCGGCTCAGCACCTCGTTCCCGGCGATGATCGAGCACATCCATGAGCTGATCCGCGAGCGGCGCGGCGCGCTCACCGACGATCTGCTCAGCGAGCTGATCCGTGCCCATGACGACGACGGCGGCCGGCTGAGCGACGTCGAGATGGTCACCATGATCCTCACGGTGGTGCTCGCCGGCCACGAGACCACCGCTCACCTCATAGGCAACGGCACGGCGGCGCTGCTCACCCACCCCGACCAGCTGCGGCTGCTCAAGGACGACCCGGCTCTGTTTCCCCGTGCCGTCCACGAGCTGCTGCGCTGGTGCGGACCGGTCCACCTGACCCAGCTGCGGTTTGCTTCCGAGGATGTCGACATCGCCGGGACGCGGATCCGCAAGGGCGACGCCGTACAACTGATCCTGGTATCGGCCAACTTCGACCCCCGCCACTACACCGACCCCGAACGTCTCGACCTGACCCGTCATCCCGCCGGCCACGCCGAGAACCATGTGGGCTTCGGCCACGGGATGCACTACTGCCTGGGCGCCACCCTCGCCAAACAGGAGGGCGAAGTCGCGTTCGCGAAGCTCTTCGCGCACTACCCGAAGGTGTCGCTGGCCGTCGCACCGGAAGAACTGGAGCGGACACCCCTGCCCGGCAGCTGGCGGCTCGACTCCCTGCCGCTGCGGTTGGGGTAACGCCCCGTACGGACAGCGCACGGCCGCCGCCCCGTACGGACGGCACACCGCCGCTCCGCCGTGCAGGCGCCGACAGGGACAAAGGGCCCGTGCAGGCGCCCACGCCGACGAGGGCCCGTGCAGGCGCCGCCGCGGACAAGGGCCCCGTGTGGAACGGTTCTCCGCACGGGGCCCCCGTCTGCTCCCGTCTGCCCCCACTACTTGCCGCCCGTCTGCCCCCGCTACTTGCCGTCGTCCACCGACGCCCGCCAGGTGACCTGCTCCGCGCCCTCCCCCTCGCCGGTGAAGACGACGGCGGCCGGGGCATCGCCCTTCGGCAGCAGGTGGATGGAGCACTCGGTGACCGTGCCGCCCGGCTTGACCATCTTGTGCGGGACGGCGTCGGGGCACTGGCCGACCCCGGGGCCGCCGATGTCGATCAGCGTCAGCTTCTGCACCGTCTGACCACCCGTGGTCCGCAGCGTCACCCCGTCGCTCATGCTGGGCAGCAGGTCGTACTTGCCGCTGTTCCGGTACTGCATCGTCACGTAGTACGGGACCAGCTTCTTCTCGTCCGCATCCAGGTCGAAGCGGCTCAGGTCGGCGCGGGAGCCGGCGCGCACGCCCTTCGGTGTGACGAGCAGCGGGACGGAACGGCTGCGGCTGTCCTCGGTGGTGCCGTCGGCGGGCTTGCCCGCGGGCAGCACTCCGTCGGACGCACCGCCCCTGCCGCCACCGACCTGCCAGATGAGGGTGTCACCGCCGTCGTCCTTGTACGAGACGGTCGCCGGCCGCTGGTCCTTCGGCAGCATGAAGATCCGGCAGGTCGCCGCCGTGGCACCGGCCGCCAGTTCGGCCGCGCCGCTCTCGCGGCACTCGGGCGGCAGGCCCGAGCCGGTGGCCATCGGATTGCTCCGGAACAGGGAGACCTGCTCGGCGGCCTGGCCGTCCGCCCCGCTGACGGAGAAGTTCCGCGCCGGGTCCACTTGGCTCAGCGTCTTCTTGCCGGTGTTGGTGTAGGAGAAGGTGAGGTAGTACGGCACCATCCCCTTGAGATCGTCGTCGAGTTGGATGTGCGCCAGGTCGGAGTCCGAACCCCGGGCCAGCCTGGTGGGCGTGATCCGCAGGCGGTGCTCCTTGTTGTCGGAGTCGGTCCAGGTGGCCGGGCGGGGTGTGGCCTTCACCGGCAGCGGCTTGGCGGGCGTGACGGCTTCCGACGCCCCCGGCTTCGCCTTGCCGGCGCCCGGACCGGCGCACCCCACGGTCAGCAGCACGAGCGCGCTGACGCTGACAGCGCCTGCAATACGTATGGGCATGCGCACGGTGAACCCCCGTTGTTGTGTACCGCGCGGTGCCGCACGCACCACGCGACCGTTGTCACGTCACTCGACGCGCGGACCGGCAGGGCCGGTGGGCCGGGGCGCTGCCGGTGAGCCGGGGCGGTGCCGGTGAGCCGAGGCCCGGCCGGGGCGCCATCGGGCCGGGCCGGTCCGAAGATTAGCCGCCCGGGGGTGGGCGGTCGGCGGCGGTCCCTGGCCCGTCCGGGGCGGGGTCGGGTCCGGGGGTCGGGGCGGCGTCAGGGCGGCGTCGGGGCGTACGACCGGAGCGTGGGCGGGTGGCCGGCGCCCGGCGCCCGGCCGTCATCAGCGCGGGCGGCCGGCCCTCAGCGAATACATGAGAGGGATGCGGGGGCGGTCGCCGGGGAAGCGGTGGTAACCGTCGTCGTCGCGGCGCAGCGCGGTGAACCGCTGGAACATCGTCATGTCGTGTTCGTGCAGGAAGTCGATGCGCAGACCGGTGGCGGCCAGGGCGGAGACGACGTCGCCGAGCGGATGCTGCCATTCGACGCTTCGGTTGTTGACCGTCGGTGCGCCGAAGTCCGTGTAGGAGCCGGGGAGTTCGTCCACCCATGCGTCACGGCTGAAGTAGTCGTGGACGATACGCGATCCGGTCTCGTCGTCCAAGACATCGCAGAGCGGATGGAATTCGGCGAGGTAGAGGAAGCCGCCGGGGGCGACGAGGGAGGCGGCGGTCTCGGCCCAGCGTGCCACGTCCGGGAGCCAGTTCAGGGCGCCGATGCCGGTGTAGACGATGTCGTACGCGGCGTCGGGGACGGCTTCGGCGGCGTCATAGACGTCGGCGGCGACGAACGACGCGCGGTCGGGGCCGTAGCCGAGCTCGGCGGCGAGTCCGCGGGCGGTTTCGATGGCCGGTTCGGAGAAGTCCAGGCCGACGACGCGGGCCGCACCGCGGTGGGCCCAGCAGAGGGTGTCCTGGCCGAAGTGGCACTGGAGGTGGAGGAGGGACCGGCCGGTGACGTCGCCGACCTCGGCGATCTCGAAGTCACGGAGCACGTCCCGGGCCCGGCGAAATCGGTCCTGGTCGTAATAATCACTCGCGATGTGGATGGGGACACGTTCGTCCCACCTCGCACGATTGGCCTCCCGCCAGTCCTCGGGGCCCGTAATTTTTCGCATTCGGCGAAGTTATCCACAGCCTTGTGGCCCTCGCCAACGGATTTTTTGCACCGGGCGCAGAATGGGCCCATGACTGACGAGACGACCCCAGCCCCAGGCCCCGACACCACCACTCCGCACCCTTCGACGACCGACACCCGGCACGCGGCCGGAACGAGGACGGGCGCGGCCGGCCCGATAGCGGGAGCGGAAAGGTCGGCGACGGGCGCGACAGGCTCGGCGGCCCCCGGTGGCATGGACGCCGCGATGCCGGACTGGGAGAAGCGCTTCCGCGCGCCGCGGATCGGGCTGCCGGACTGGGCCGAGGACGCCCCGGACCGTTCCCTGTTCGTCTCGAATGCGACCGGCACCTTCGAGCTCTATGCCTGGGACCGGGCCACCGGCGAGCAGCGGCAGGCCACGGACCGGCCGAACGGCACGACGGACGGGGTGCTGTCGCCGGACGGCCGGTGGATCTGGTGGTTCTCGGACACCGACGGCGATGAGTTCGGCGTCTGGATGCGGCAGCCGTTCGAGGGTGGCCCGGATGAGCCGGCGACCCCTGGTCTCACCCCCTCGTATCCGGGAGGGCTGGCGATCGGCCGGGACGGGACATCGGTCGTCGGGTGCTCGACGGACGAGGAGGGCTCGACGGTCCATGTCGTCCGGCCGGGGGAGCCGCCGGTCGAGATCTACCGGCACCGCGAGTCCGCGGGCGTCGGCGATCTCTCGCACGACGGCTCGCTGATCGTCCTTGAGCACACCGAGCACGGCGATGCGATGCACTCCGCGATCCGCGTCGTACGGCCCGACGGCTCCACGGTCGCGGAGCTGGACGACACCAAGGGCGGGACCGAGGAGCTGGGCCTGTCGGTGATGGGCTTCGCACCGGTGGACGGGGATTCCCGGCTGCTGGTCGGGCATCAGCGGCGGGGCCGCTGGGAGCCGATGATCTGGGACCCGCTGACCGGGGTGGAGACGGCCCTGGACATCAACCTTCCCGGAGATGTGGGTGCCGACTGGTATCCCGACGGGTCGGCGCTGCTGGTGGCGCACGAGTACCAGGCACGGAGCGAGCTGTGGCGCTATGAGCTGGGCACGCCGGACGGCAACGGCGCCCCGGCCGGTGCCGGTGCTGCGGCCGCCGCGGCCGGTGGTCAGCTGACCCGGGTCGAGACCCCGGCCGGCTCGGTCTCGGGCGCCACGGCGCGGCCCGACGGCACGGTGGAGTTCCTGTGGTCGTCGGCGGCCCAGCCCCCGGAGGTGCGGTCGACGAGCGGCGAGGTCGTGCTGGACCCGCCCGGCATGAAGGCGCCCGGGTCGGTGCCGGTGCAAGACATCTGGGTGGAGGGCCCCGGTGGCCGCATCCATGCGCTGGTGCAGCAGCCGGCGGGCGAAGGCCCCTTTCCGACGGTGTTCGACATACACGGCGGTCCGACCTGGCACGACAGCGACGCGTTCGCCTCGTCGCCCGCGGCCTGGGTGGACCACGGCTTCGCGGTCGTACGCGTCAACTACCGCGGCTCGACCGGCTACGGCCGCGCCTGGACGGATGCGCTCAAGCATCGCGTCGGGCTGATCGAGCTGGAGGACATCGCCGCGGTGCGCGAGTGGGCGGTCTCGTCCGGGCTGGCCGATCCGGAGCGGCTGGTGCTGGCGGGCGGCTCTTGGGGCGGCTATCTGACGCTGCTGGGGCTCGGTACCCAGCCGGACGCCTGGGCCGTGGGCCTGGCGGCGGTTCCGGTCGCGGACTACATCACGGCGTACAACGACGAGATGGAAGCCCTCAAGGCGTTGGACCGGACCCTGCTGGGCGGCACCCCTGAGGAGGTCCCGGAGCGCTTCGAGGCGTCGTCACCGCTGACGTATGTGGACGCGGTGAGGGCCCCGGTCTACATCTCGGCCGGCGTCAACGACCCACGCTGCCCGATCCAGCAGGTGGAGAACTATGTCCAGCGCCTGGAGGGCCGCGCCCATCCGCACGAGGTCTACCGCTACGACGCCGGGCACGGCTCCCTCGTGGTGGAGGAGCGCATCAAGCAGGTCCGCCTGGAACTCGACTTCGCCCAGCGGTATGTGATCGAGAGGAGCTAGGGATTCGGCGAGGGGGAGGGGAGGGGCGGGGGGGGAGGGGCCCCCGGGGGTGGTCAAGCTGCGATGTGGTGGGCCAGGGCCGCATGTGGGTTCCGGCCCTCGGGGGTGTCGTCGGGGGTGTGGTCCGTGTGGACGGTCGCGGCGGTGAGGCGGGGGACCGCGTGGATCAGGGCGTGTTCGGCGGCGACGGCGAGGGCATGGGCCCGGACCACGGTCAGGCGGGAGTCGACGACGATGTCCGCCTCGGCCCGCAGGGTGTGGCCGATCCAGCGCATACGGACCTGCCCGACGCCGTGGACGCCGTCCACGGCGCGTAGTGCGGTCTCGGCGGCGTCGATGAGTGCGGGATCGACGGAGTCCATCAGCCGCCGGTAGACCTCCCGGGCGGCGTCGCGCAGCACCATGAGGATGGCGGCGGTGATCAGCAGGCCGATGAGGGGGTCGGCCTGCCGCCAGCCGAGCGCCGCGCCGCCCGCGCCGAGGAGGACGGCGAGGGAGGTGAAGCCGTCGGTACGGGCGTGCAGGCCGTCGGCGACGAGCGCGGCCGAGCCGATCTTGCGGCCGGTGCGGATGCGGTAGCGGGCGACCCATTCGTTGCCGAGGAACCCGATCACGGCGGCCGCGGCCACGGCCCACAGATGCTTGACATCGCGGGGGTGCAGCAACCGGTCCACGGACTCGTAGGCGGCCCATACCGACGAGGCGGCGATCGTCAGCACGATGGCGATGCCTGCGAGGTCCTCGGCGCGACCGTAGCCGTAGGTGTAACGGCGGTTCGCGGCCCGTCGGCCGAGCAGGAAGGCGATGCCCAGCGGTACGGCGGTCAGGGCGTCGGCAGCGTTGTGGATCGTGTCGCCGAGCAGTGCCACCGACCCCGACAGCCCGACGATCACCAGCTGGATCAGGCTGGTCAGGCCCAGGATGCCGAGCGAGATCCAGAGCGTGCGCAGGCCCTCGCGGGAGGTCTCCAGCGCGGCGTCGACCTTGTCCATGGCCGCATGGCTGTGCGGGGTCACCAGATGGGCGAGCTGGTGCCGCATCCGCGCCCAGCGGCCGAAGCGGTGAGGATCATGCGCGTGGTCATGCCGGTGGCCGTGCTCGCGGCCATTTGCGTGGTCGTGGGCGGGCTTCCGCGTGTGATGATCGCGAGGGGCTTGCTCGGGCTGGTGCCCCTGCGCGCGGGGATCACGCTGTACGTGATCAGGGATATGCGGATGACCATGGCCGTGCACGTGATCATGGCCGTGCGGGTGAGTGCCATTGTCTGCCATATGGCCTACCGTGGCACGCCGATCCGATTGCAGCTACCACCGTGATACGCCCTCTGACCAGGTGCAACGTCGTTGCAGAAGCAGAGCCCGTGCGGGTCGCGGAACGGAGCGGGCCCCGCGGCCGCAGCGGGTACCGAACCGAAGGGAGCGCCAAACCGGAGCGACTACCGAACGGAAACCGGCCCCAAACCGGAGCCAGACCCGAACCGAAACCGGCCCCAAACCGAAACCGGCCCCAAACCGAAACCGCCCCCAAACCGAAGCCGCCCCCGAACCGAAGCGGACCCCAAACCAGAACAAGCCCCGACCAGGCCAGCCCCAACCCGCAGCAGCTTCAGACCTTCCCGGCCCGCGCCGCCTCCCCCTGCCCGTCGCCGCTGTCCTCGTCCCGGCCGAGGCCGTCCTCCCCCGGACCCACAGCCACGCCACTCCCCTGCTCCTGGCCCTGACCCCGGCCGGGCCCCAGGCCCTCGCCCTCCGCCCCCACAACAATCCCCAGCGCCGCGTCCTTGGCGGCCTCGGTGTCGCGGCGGAAGAGGCGGAACCACATGAAGACGACGAAGCCGGCGAAGACGAACCACTCGCCGGTGTAGCCGAGGTTCTGGAAGGCCTTCAGGTCCAGGCCGTTGCCCTCGACGGCGGCCGGGGGAACGGCGCGCAGCGGTGCCTGGGTGTCGGTGAGCGTGATCCAGGCGTCGTAGACCTCGTACGGCACGATGTTGACCAGCGACGCCGCGCTGATCATGCCGAGCTGTCCCGGTGCCAGCCCGCCGCCGGCCTGTACGCCGTCGGTGCCCTGGTTCTCGGAGGCCTGCAGCGCTCCGGTGACGGTCACCTCGCCCTTGGGCGGCGCGGGCACCTTCGCCGTGTCGGCCTTCGTACCGGCGTCGCCGGGCAGCCAGCCCCGTACGACTGGCAGGGCCTTGCCGCCGTCCGTGCGGAGCAGATTGAGGACGTAGAAGCCCTGCCGCTCGCCGTGCTTGTCCTTCAACGGCCGGGCCGGTACGAGCAGTTGGTGCCCGGCGTCGTAGCGCCCGCGGGCGGCGGCCTGGCGGCCGGAGGTCACCTTGTCGACGGGCAGCAGCCGCTCCAGGGGGCGGGCGGCCGCGGTCTTGGCCCGGGCGGAGCGGTCCTCCTGCTGCTGGTGGGTGTCGACTCGGTCCTCGAAGCGGCTCAGCTGCCAGCTGCCCATGAAGATGCAGAAGGGAATCGCCAGTACGGCGAAGACGTTGATCCCCCACCACCGCGGGGTCAGCAGGAACCGGTACACGCCCTCAACGGTACGGGGCCCGGACGGCGGGGCCGCACCGGCCCCTCCACGCTCCGGTCCCGATGGCCGGGACCTGGGCCGTCGGCTGCTACCGGGCCGCCAGCGCCTCGGTGCGGTAGACCGTTCCGGCGCAAGCGTCCGTGACCTTGGCATCGGCCGCGGCGGGCTCGCCGGCCTCCGGCGTGTGGCTGAGCACGATGCTCCCGGACGCGGTACCGCCGTCGCCGGGGCCCTCGTTGCCGCCCGCCTGGCCGCCGCTGTCGCCGGCGGTCGTGGCCCCGGCGTCCGGTGACTGCCCGGGGTCGCTGGAGGCGTCGGGCGTCGGTGTCGGGCCGGGATTGACGCACCCCGTGGCGCCGCCGCCGGACTCCGGAATCCAGGCGAACTTGACTTCGTACGCCTCCCCCGGCTTGAGAACCAGCTGGTCAGGGGTGGTGGCCGGGTCGGGCAGTCCGGTTGCCTCGTCGCCTGACGTGTGGTCGACGACGTGGATGCGGTCGGGGTTCGTGGAGCCCTGGGCGACCAGGCCGACGGTGCCGCCGCCCTCGACGGAGCAGGCGGCAGCGGAGGTGTTGACCACCCGGAACGCGCCGTAGACGCGACCCGCGGAGTCCGCCGCACCGACGGTGCTGGTGCCCTGGCCGAGCTGTTCCCGCCCGCAGACCGGCGAGGTGACGTCCATGGTCTCGTCCGGGGCGGGGGAGCCGGCGCCCGCACCGTGGCCCGCGCCGCCCTTCTCCGCGGCCTTGCCCTTGCCCGCGGGCTTGTCCTCGCCCCGCTTCTCGCCGTCCTTGCCGGCCGGCCGCGGACCGGCCTGCTCGGTGCCTTCGCCGTGGGCCCCCTCGGCGCCGCCCTGGGGGTGCGGGCTGCTCGCCGCGTTGGCGGGCCGCTCCTCGGAACTGCCGGCGAGGTTGGCCACATGGACCATGGCGGGGATGGACGTACCGCCGAGCAGCAGTGCGGCCGCCGCGCCCACGACGGCATGCCGGCGGCGCTGGCGACGGGCGGGCACCGCGCGCCGCAGGTGCTCCAGCGCGTCCGGCGAGGGTTCGAGGTCGTCGACGCGGGCGTGCAGCAGCCGCCTCAGATCGTCCTCGCCGCCGAAGTCGCCGCCGGTGGGGTGGCTTCGGCCGGGTCCGTCGCCGCCGCCGTTGCCGGTGCCGCCTCCGGAGCCGGTGGGCCCGTCGTTGCCGTACGCGTGGCTGTCGGCCTCGTCACCGGCGTCCGCCGCACCCTCCGTGCCATCCGGCGCACCGTCCGTGACACCGATGTCATCGCCGTGGCCGGATACTTGGCCGGTTTCCACGCCCTGCCCGCAGCCGGCGTCGGGCCGACGGCCGCCACCCGGCTCGCCGTCGGAACGTCCTTGCGCCTCGCGCGCCGCATACAGCCCACGCGCCACATCGGCGGGCTTTTCGCGCGCACCGGTCAGCCGGCCCAGGTCGCGCCGCTCCCCCGCGCCGGGAGCCCCACGGGCGCCGGGCGCCTCGTGGATCCGGCCGTACGGGGTGCCCAAACGCGCCGGGTCGAGCGGGCCGGGCGGATTGGTGCGGGTGCCGCTGTGGTTCATGGGGTGGATCGACGTGCTCGGAAAGTCCGGGGGACTCGGGAAGTTCGGAGGACTCGGGTAGTTCGGAGGACTCGGGAAGTCCGGGGTGCTGGGGCGGCTCGGGCTGAGCGAGCCGTACGCGTCGTACGGGTGGTGCCGGCCAGACGTCGTGCCACTCATGCCGGAGCCTCCATCGCGACGCGGAGCGCCGCGATGCCCCGCGAGCCGTAGGCCTTCACGGAACCGAGCGATATGCCCAGGGTCTGGGCCACCTGTGCCTCGGTCATGTCCGCGAAGTAGCGCAGCACCAGCACTTCGCGCTGCCGGCGCTGCAGCCCCCGCATCGCCTTGATCAGCTGGTCCCGCTCCAGCAGGTCGTACGCGCCCTCCTCGGCGCTCGCCATGTCGGGCATCGGCTTGGAGAGCAGCTTGAGCCCGAGGATGCGGCGACGCAGCGCGGAGCGCGAGAGGTTGACGACGGTCTGCCGGAGATAGGCGAGGGTCTTCTCGGGGTCGCGCACCCGTCCGCGCGCGGAGTGCACGCGGATGAAGGCCTCCTGGACGACGTCCTCACAGGAGGCGGTGTCGTCGAGGAGCAGCGCGGCGAGACCGAGCAGCGAGCGGTAGTGCGCGCGATAGGTCTCGGTGAGGTGGTCGACTGTGGTGCCCGCTGCCATCGCGTCGTCAGTGTCCCCACGCTGAGGTGGAATCTGCGCGGGGCGCGTGGTGGGCCAGGGAGCGATCACTGGCATGCCCCCGGACACACGGGGCCGCGGTGGGCGCACTGCCGCGCCGGCTGCGCCCGCTGGGGCGATGGTGAATCCGAGTACCTCTGCCACGCCTGTTGGACACGCTTCCCCCTATAAGGGTTGTACGCGCAAGGCACCGCTTTTGACGATGCATCAAATGCCCTCATGCGTACCAGCTCTTCCTGAATGCCCTAATTGCCCCGACGCGAAGACCCCATACCCAAGGGCTCGCCATGTGGCCCGCCCGGCACCCCCGGAGCCACCCCTGAGGGCGGCGACAAAGACGCTCCCCGCCCAACTGCCGGTTGCAGTGCGGCGGGGAGCGAATGGTCGAACAGATCGTCAGCCCAGATCAAGAGGTTTGGACCGGCAATTCGCTCACAGAATCTTCACACGCTCCACAAAGTATCTCCCAGTCGGCCGGTGCACGACGGCCGATCCCGCCAAGTCGTATACCGTCCCCGGCCGTCGCGGCACCAGGACGCGGGGACGCCGGAAAAACAGGGAACGGCAGAGCACCGGAACAGCACGACAGTAAGGCACGGGGAGACCGGTCCCGGACCGGACCTACCCCTGCAGCTCGGCCGCCACCAGCTCACCGATCTGCGCCGTGTTCAGAGCCGCCCCCTTGCGCAGGTTGTCCCCGCACACGAACAGCTCCAGCGCCCGCGGATCGTCCAGCGAACGCCGCACCCGTCCGACCCAGGTCGGATCCGTCCCGACGACATCGGCCGGGGTGGGGTACTCGCCCTCGGCCGGGTCGTCGCTGAGGACGACACCGGGGGCCGCGGCCAGGATCTCGTGCGCGCCGCCGACCGTGACCTCGTTCTCGAACCGGGCGTGCACGGTCAGCGAGTGGGTCGTGATCACCGGAACCCGTACACAGGTCGCGGTGACCGGCAGCTCCGGCAGCCCCAGGATCTTGCGGGACTCGTCACGGATCTTGAGCTCCTCGGAGGACCAGCCGTCCTCCTGGAGCGAGCCGGCCCAGGGCACGACATTGAGGGCGATCGGCGCCGGAAACGGCCCCAGGGTGTCCCCGACGGCCCGCCGGACATCACCGGGCGTGGTCCCCAGCTCCGTACCGGACACCGCGGACAGCTGCGCCCGCAAGGTGTCGGCGCCTGCTTTGCCCACCCCGGAAACGGCTTGGTACGAGGAGACGATCAGCTCGCTCAGCCCGTACTCGGCATGCAGCGCGCCCAGCGCGACGATCATCGAGAGCGTCGTGCAGTTCGGGTTGGCGATGATGCCGCGCGGGCGTACCCGAGCGGCGTGCGCATTGACCTCGGGCACGACGAGGGGCACGTCCCGGTCCAGCCGGAACGTGCCCGCGTTGTCGATGACGACCGCGCCCTTGGAGACCGCGACCGGCACCCACTGCGCGGAGACCTCGTCGGGGACGTCGAACATCGCGACGTCGATACCGTCGAAGGCCTCCTCGCTCAGCGCGACGACCTCGACCTCCGCGCCCCGCACGGTCAGCTTGCGGCCGGCCGAGCGGGGAGAGGCGATCAGCCGGATCTCGCCCCAGATGTCGGCCCGCTCGGACAGGATGCCGAGCAGGACCGAGCCGACGGCGCCGGTGGCACCGACGACGGCGAGCTGCGGCTTGGCGGCCGTGCGGGCGTCCGCCCTCAGCGTGTCAGCGAGGGACGGACGGCCCGCCTCGGCCGGAATCATCGACCGGTGCCGCCATAGACCACGGCCTCGTCACTGTCGGTGTCGAGACCGAAGGCGGTGTGCACGGCGCACACGGCCTCGTTGACGTCATCGGCACGGGTGACGACCGAGATGCGGATCTCGGAGGTCGAGATGAGCTCGATGTTCACGCCCGCGTTCGACAGCGCCTCGAAGAACGTCGCGGTGACGCCCGGGTTGGTCTTCATCCCCGCACCGACCAGCGAGATCTTGGCGATCTGGTCGTCGTAGCGCAGCGAGTCGAAACCGACCGCGGCACGGGTCTTCTCCAGGGCCGCGACGGCCTTGCGGCCCTCGGCCTTGGGCAGCGTGAAGGAGATGTCGGTCAGACCGGTCGACGCGGCCGACACGTTCTGCACGACCATGTCGATGTTGACCTCGGAGTCCGCGATCGCACGGAAGATGCGCGCGGCCTCGCCCGGCTTGTCCGGGACTCCGACGACCGTGACCTTCGCCTCGGAGGTGTCATGTGCGACGCCCGAGATGATTGCCTGCTCCATCGGCTGGTCCCCTTGCGGTTCGTTGCTGACCCACGTGCCCTTCAGTCCCGAGAAGGACGAGCGGACATGGATCGGGATGTTGTAACGGCGTGCGTACTCGACGCAACGGTGCAGCAGCACCTTGGAGCCGGAGCTGGCCAGCTCCAGCATGTCCTCGAAGGAGATCCAGTCGATCTTCCGGGCCTTCTTCACGACCCGCGGGTCGGCGGTGAAGACACCGTCCACATCGGTGTAGATCTCACAGACGTCGGCGTCCAGGGCGGCCGCCAGCGCGACGGCGGTCGTGTCCGACCCACCACGCCCCAGCGTCGTGATGTCCTTCTTGTCCTGGGACACACCCTGGAAGCCCGCGACGATGGCGATATTGCCCTCGTCGACGGAGGTCTTGATCCGGCCCGGCGTGACGTCGATGATCCGTGCCTTGTTGTGCACGGAATCGGTGATCACACCGGCCTGGCTGCCCGTGAAGGACTGCGCCTCGTGGCCGAGGTTTTTGATCGCCATCGCCAGCAGGGCCATGGAGATCCGCTCTCCGGCGGTCAGCAGCATGTCGAACTCGCGCCCCGACGGAATCGGGGACACTTCCTGCGCGAGATCGATCAGCTCGTCCGTCGTGTCGCCCATCGCCGAAACCACTACGACAACCTGGTTGCCGTTCTTCTTGGCTTCGACGACTCGCTTGGCAACGCGCTTGATGCCCTCGGCATCCGCAACGGATGAGCCGCCGTACTTCTGCACGACAAGGCCCACGTGCGCTCCTCGCAACTGTCTCTTCGGGAGTTTCCTCCCGGACCCCCGGAAATGGGGGTACTGCGGTCGGCTCAGTCTAACGAGCAAGCGGAGTCCGCCCTGCTAATACCACATCGTGAGACATGGGACTCACTCATTGATCACGGCTACCTCACCGTGATCACCTGACTCGTGAGTTCCACGTCCCGCGGCGGATCCACAAGGCGCACCGTTGCGCCTGCTCGGCGAGCACATGCCCGCTCCAGGCCGGTACACACGGAAACGTAACCCAGGTCACAGGGTCCGGGCGCGGCGAGAGCGCCCGGACTCACACCTCGCGCAGCCCCAGCGGCCCGGCGATCTCGGCCGCCATGACCTTCCCGGCCTCCTCGGCGAGCAGCTCCTCGTCGCCGGCGGTGACGTCGCTGTCGGTGTCCAGGCCGTCCAGCTCGACCAGCGGCTGGTCGAGGCGTACGTGGGCGACCAGCGACTGCAGCGCGCGCAGGGCGGCGGAGGCGGTCGGACCCCAGTTGGAGAGGTAGGAGAACTGCCACCACCACAGGGCTTCGCTGATCCGGCCCGCGTGGTAGTGCGCCAGGCCGTGCCGCAGATCGGTGATGATGTCGGCCAGGTCGTCGGAGATCCGGCTGGCGACCGGCTCGCTGCGCGGCACATACGGGTCGAAGACCTCGGAGTAGACGTCCACCGGGTCGAGCAGGGTCGCGAAGCGCTCGCGCAGCTCGTCGACGTCCGGCTCCGGGCCGATGTCCGGCTCGTAGCGCTCGTCGGGGACGAAGTCCTCGTGCGCGCCCAGACGGCCGCCGGTGAGCAGCAGCTGGGAGACCTCCAGCAGCAGGAAGGGCACCGCGCTGTCCGGCTCGTCGCCCTTGGCGACTTCCGTCACCGCGACGATGAAGCTCTCGATCGAATCGGAGATCGATACGGCGAAGTCGTCCGGGTCCTGTGTCGCGTTGTGCAGCGTGGCATCAGACATCGAGAAGTCTCCTCCCTTCGAAGGCCCGCCCCAGCGTGACCTCGTCCGCGTACTCCAGATCGCCGCCGACCGGCAGTCCGCTCGCCAGTCGCGTCACTCTCAGGCCCATGGGTTTGATCATGCGGGCCAGATACGTGGCCGTGGCCTCGCCCTCCAGATTCGGGTCGGTGGCCAGAATCAGCTCGGTGACGGTGCCGTCCGCGAGCCTGGCCAGCAGTTCCCTGATCCGCAGGTCGTCGGGGCCCACGCCCTCGATCGGGCTGATCGCCCCACCGAGGACGTGGTAGCGACCGCGGAACTCGCGGGTCCGCTCGATCGCCACGACGTCCTTGGGCTCCTCCACGACGCAGATGACCGCCGGATCGCGCCTCGGGTCCAGACAGACCCGGCACTGCTCCTCCTGCGCCACATTGCCGCAGGTGCCGCAGAACCGGACCTTCGCCTTGACCTCCATCAGCGCGTTCGCGAGCCGGCGGACATCGGTCGGCTCGGCCTGAAGAATGTGGAAGGCGATCCGCTGCGCGCTCTTGGGACCGACGCCGGGCAGCCTGCCCAACTCGTCGATCAGGTCCTGGACCACGCCTTCATACACGGAACGTCTTCTTTCTCTTCTGCCGTGCTGCGTACGCTAGTTGGCTACTCCTCAGAAGGGGAGACCTGGGATTCCGCCACCGCCCAGACCCTGGGCGAGCGGACCGAGCTTCTGCTGCTGCAGCTGCTGGGCGCTGGCGTTGGCGTCCCGGACCGCCGCCAGCACGAGGTCGGCGAGCGTCTCGGCCGTCTCCTCCGCGGAGTCGGTGTCGACCGCCTTGGGGTCGATGACCAGGCCCTGGAGCTCTCCGGAGCCGGTCACCGTCGCCTTGACCAGACCGCCGCCCGCGGAACCCTCGACGGGTGTCTCCGCCAGTTCCTGCTGGGCTGCCGCGAGGTCCTGCTGCATCTTCTGAGCCTGCTGAAGCAGCTGCTGCATATTGGGCTGACCACCGGGGATCACGACGTGACTCCTGCCATACGACAACGATTGGTGCGGTAGCCCGAGCCTACGTGTTTCACGGGCCCCGCGCCCTACGCCGTAGGGAGGAGCACGGGTGTACGCCCGGCGTACGCCCGGTTACCCGTTTTCGCCCCGCCCGGCCCGCCTACGCGGTGCCGTGCGGCGCCTACTCGTTGTTGAACTCTTCCACCACCGTCGCACCGAGTTCGCGCACGATCAGGTCGTGTCCGCTGAGCGCGGAGTCGACGAGATCGGGGTCGTCCTCGGCCGGCATGTCGTACTCGATCGACATCGGCGGGGGCTCCGGCGAGCTGTACGAGGGCTCCGCCGCGGGTGCGGTCTGCCCGCCGCCCGTGGACGACGGGGAGGACACGGCCTCCCGCGCCCTCCGCGCACCCTGGCTTCCGCCGGCGCCGCCGCCGCCGTCCTGCCCGTACTGGCCGCCGGACGACGGGGGTGCCGCCGGGCCGCTCTGCTGGGGCGGGGGCTGCGGGGCGCCCTGCTGCGGTGCGGCGGGCGCACCGCCGCCGAAGCCGCCGCCCCCTCCGCCGCTGCGGGGGGCACCACCGGACGGCGGATTGGCGCCGCCCGACGGGTCGACGATCGCCTCGACCCGCCACTGCACCTGGAACCGCTCGGCCAGTACGTCCTTGAGGACGTCCTCGCTGCCGCCGTTGGCGAAGCTGTCGCGGGCCCCGGCATTGGGGAAGCCGATCTGGAGGGTGGTGCCGTCGAAGCCGGAGACCTGGGCGTTCTGGCTCAGCAGGATCCAGGTGAAGCGGCGGCGGTCCTTCACCGCTTCCAGGATGTCCGGCCACATCTGCCGCACCTGGGCGGCACCCTGCGCGGCCCCCGGGGCCGCACCGGCGGGCGGCGTCTGCGGGGACACGGGCGCGGGCGCACCGGCCGGAGGCCCGGACGCGACGGGTGGTGCGGCGGGCGGCGCGGCGGGCGCTCCGCCCTGCGGTGCCTGGCCGCCCTGCCCCGGCGCCACGGCCGTGGGCCAGCCCCCGGGCTGCCGCCCGGCGCCACCGCCGTTGCCGTTGCCGCCCGCAGGGCCTCCGCCGCCGGTGCCCTTTCCCGCGCTTCCGGGCCAGGCCCCGGGCCGCGGGGCGGCCGCCTCACGGCCACCGCCCTGGACGCCCTGCGGAGCGTCCGCCGGAGCGCCCTGGGGCGCCGCCGCGCCACCGCCGTCACCCCGCTGCTGCTCACCACCGGGCCCGGCCGCGGGGCCCCCGGACGCGCCCGCACCGGCCGCCGGCGCCGCCGGGGCAGGGGCCGGAGTGCCCGCGCCACCGGACGGGCCGCCGCCCACCGCGCCCCGCACCGCGGCACGCGCGGCGGCCGGCCCGGACGGTCCGGCCGGCATCGCCGGATGCGCCTCCGGCCCCGGCACATAGCCGGCCGCGGGCCCGCCACCGGACGCCACCACGGGCGGCGCTCCCGGCCCGAGGTCTCCCCCGGCGCCCGCACCACCGGCCCCGCCCAGCAGCGCCGCGCCCGCGCCACGCTCCAGACGGTCGAGCCGCGCCTGCACCGACCGCTCGTCGTCGTACGCCGCGGGCAGCAGCACCCGGGCACAGATCAGCTCCAGCTGCAGCCGCGGCGAGGTCGCCCCGCGCATCTCCGTCAGGCCCGTATTGACCAGGTCGGCGGCCCGGCTCAACTCGGCCGCCCCAAAGACGGACGCCTGCGCCGTCATCCGCTCCACCACATCGGCGGGGGCGTCGATCAGCCCCTTCTCCCCCGCGTCCGGCACGGCCGCCAGGATCACCAGGTCCCGCAGCCGCTCCAGCAGATCCGCGACGAAGCGCCGCGGGTCGTTGCCGCCCTCGATGACCCGGTCCACGACCTCGAAGGCCGCCGCGCCGTCCCCCGCGGCGAACGCCTCCACGATCGAATCCAGCAGCGACCCGTCGGTGTACCCGAGCAGCGCCGTCGCCATGGCATAGGTCACACCGTCCGCACCGGCACCGGCGAGCAGCTGGTCCATCACGGACATCGAGTCACGCACCGAACCGGCTCCGGCCCGCACCACCAGCGGCAGCACCCCGTCCTCGACCGGGATCTCCTCCCGCCCGCACACCTCGCCCAGGTACTCCCGCAGCGTCCCCGGCGGCACCAGCCGGAACGGGTAGTGATGGGTGCGCGACCGGATCGTCCCGATGACCTTCTCGGGCTCGGTCGTCGCGAAGATGAACTTCAGATGCTCCGGCGGCTCCTCGACGACCTTCAGCAGGGCGTTGAAGCCCGCGGAGGTCACCATGTGCGCCTCATCGATGATGTAGATCTTGTAGCGGCTGCTGGCCGGCCCGAAGAACGCCTTCTCCCGCAGCTCACGGGCGTCGTCCACGCCACCGTGCGACGCCGCGTCGATCTCGATCACATCGATCGAGCCCCGGCCGTTCCTGGCCAGGTCCACACACGACTGGCACTTTCCGCAGGGTGTGGGAGTGGGACCTTCCTCACAGTTGAGGCAGCGCGCCAGGATCCGCGCACTCGTCGTCTTGCCGCAGCCGCGTGGGCCACTGAACAAATAGGCGTGGTTGACCCGGTTGTTCCGCAGAGCCTGCTGCAGCGGATCGGTCACGTGCTCTTGCCCGATGACCTCGGCGAAGGTCTCGGGCCGGTAGCGGCGGTACAGCGCAAGGGACGACACGCATACGACGATATCGGCCCGCACTGACAACCGACGGGCCCCGTAAACGCAAGCGCCCCCCACGCACCCGCCAGAGCCGACCTACCCTTGCTGCCTTCCGGCCCTGGGGGAGTTCAGTCAGATAGCGCCACGTGAGGGGCTGCGCACCACAGTAGCGGATCCCCCGCCCAAGAAACGACCCGGACCCTCGCCCCCGGCTCACATCGCTCCCCTCCGGACCCCTCCCCGCGATCATGGTCGCGAGCACTCCCCAACGTCTTGTATTGTTTGCGGCGGAGGATTCGCCTAGTGGCCTAGGGCGCACGCTTGGAAAGCGTGTTGGGGGCAACCCCTCACGAGTTCGAATCTCGTATCCTCCGCCATTGCTCTCACCGGGCAATACGTCGAAGGGCCCCACCGCTTGCGGTGGGGCCCTTCGACGTTCTCCTAAGACCTCGTTGTCCTGGTTTTTGTCCACAAGAGCTGTTTCCGGGGTTCCCCAGATCGGCCGGGCCGACGTCGTGGGCGGTGACGATGTGGCGGCTGTGCGCACACATGAGACCGATGGGCCCGACCCCATGTCGGGCCCATCGGTCGTTTTGCTTCACGGAACGCCCTCGGCGAGGTTCAGCGGCACAGGGCGGTGTCCACGGCGCGTTCGAGATTCCTCCGGGCCGCCTCGTCTGTGAGCTGCAGGGTGACCGCGACGTTGGTGGCGCGGCCGTCGTCGGTGGCGCCGCCCCGGGTCTCGTACCCCGGGAAGCTGCCGCCGTGGCCCCAGGAGAGGCCGCCGCACGGCAGCGGCCTGCTGACGAGTCCAAGTCCGTAGCGGGCGCCGGGGCCGAAGGTCGCTTCGGCGGGGACGGTGGAGCGCATCTGGGCGAGCTGGGCCGAGGGCAGGAAGCGGCCGGCCAGGAGTGCGCTGAAGAAGCGGTTGAGGTCGGAGCCGGTGGAGACCATCTGGCCTGCCGCCCAGCCCCAGGAGGGGTCGGTCTCCGTGATGTCGCGCAGCGGCACGTCCGCCGATTCCCGGTAGTAGCCGTGGGGGTGGGGCTCCCGAATGCTCGCGTCACCGGGGGCGGGGAAGTAGGTGTGGCGCAGCCCGGCGCGTTGGACGACGTGCCGGTCGATCTCCTCGGCGAGGGGGCGGCCAGTGACCTTCTGGACGATCAGGCCGGCGAGCACGTAGTTGGTGTTGCTGTACTTCCAACTCGTCCCGGGGGCGAAGTCGGCCGGGTGCTGGAGGGCTGTGGCGAGCAGTTCGCGGGGGGTGTAGTACCGGACGTCGTCCCCGAGGTGGTCGCTGTAGTTGGGGAGTCCGCTGGTCTGCTGGAGGAGCTGGCGGACGGTGATGTGCCGTCCGTCGATCCCTTCCCCGCGGACGAGGCCGGGCAGGTAGGTGTCGACGGAGGCGTCCAGGTGCACCCGCCGCTCCGCGACGAGTTGGAGGACGACGACCGCGACGAAGGTCTTGGTGTTGCTGCCGATCCGTACCTGGCCGTCCCTGGGCACCTTCGAGCCGGTGGTCAGGTCGCCCACTCCTGCGGTGTAGGTGCGGATGCGGCCGTCACGGTCCTTGACGCTCGCCAGCGCGGCGGGCACCCCGTCGTCGCGCACCAGCGCGTTCAGGCTCTGCTGGACGACGTCCGGCCTGGCGGCGGAGGCGGCGGGCGGGGCGAGGGCGCCCAGTGTCACGACGCCAATGGCCACCGCGACCGCGGCGGGCAGGGCCCGTCGCCGCGTGCCCTGCTGCCGGCCCGGCGAGCGAAGCCCTTGCCGTGTCTGTCCACGCATGAGTCAACTCCTGAGGCATCGTTGGACCGTTGTTCGGGTTTGCCGGGTTGCCGGGTGCGTGATTCAGCCGCACAGGGCCCTGTCCACGGCGTCCTTCACGTGCTGCGTGGCTGCCTCGTCCGTCGGAATGTTGGTGACCGCGACGTTGGCGGCGCGGCCGTCGTCGGTGACACCGCCCCGGGTCTCGTACCCCGCGATGTCGCCGCCGTGGCCCCAGTAGACGCCGCCGCACGACAGCGGCCTGCTCGTGAGCCCCAGCCCGTAGCGGAGGCCGGAGGTCCCGGCGGGGACGGTCGTGCGCATCTCGGCGAGCTGGGCCGCCGGGAGGAGGCGGCCGGCGAGGAGCGCGGTGAAGAAGCGGTTGAGGTCGGAGTTGGTGGAGATCAACTGGCCTGCGGCCCAGCCTGCGGAGGGGTCCATCTCCGTGAAGTCGCGCAGCGGTGTGTTCGCCGGGTTGCGGTGGTAACCGTGGGGGTGCGGCTCTCGGATGGTCATCTCGCCGGGGGTGGGGAAGTAGGTGTGGCGCAGCCCGATGCGCTTGATGATGCGCCGGTCCATCTCCTCGGCGAGGGGGCGGCCGGTGACCTTCTGGACGATCAGGCCGGCCAGGACGTAGTTGGTGTTGCTGTACCCCCACGTCGTCCCCGGAGCCGCGTCGGCCTTGTACCGGAGGGCGATGTCGAGCAGCTCGCGGGGCTCGAAGTACCGGTTCCTGATCTCGTCGTCGTCGACGTGGATGCCGTACTCGGGGAGTCCGCTGGTGTGCTGGAGGAGCTGGCGGACGGTGATGCGGCGCCCGTCGATCCCCTTTCCGCGGACGAGGCCGGGCAGGTAGGTGTCGACGGTGGCGTCGAGGCCGATCTTCCCTTCGCCGACCAGTTGCAGGACCACGACCGCCGTGAACGCCTTGGTGTTGCTGCCGATCCGTACCTGGCCGTCCCTGGGCACCTTCGAGCCGGTGGTCAGGTCGCCCACTCCTGCGGTGTAGGTACGGATGCGGCCGTTCCGGTCCTGGACGCTCGCCAGCGCGGCGGGCACCCCGTCGTCGCGCACCAGCGTGTTCAGGGCCTGCTGGACGGCGTCCGGCCTGGCGGCGGCAGCAGCGGAGGCGGCAGAATCCGAGGCGGAGGCGGCGGGCGGGGCGAGGGCGCCCGGCGTCATGAAGCCGATGGCCACCGCGACCGCGGCCGACACGGCTCGTCGCCGTCTGCCGCCCTGCTGCCGGGTCGAGGAACGAAGGCCCTGCCGGGTCTGAGCACGCATAAGTCAACTCCTGGGGAATCGTTTGGTCGAGGCACGATCCTGGTTTCCAGGGCCCGCTGACCGCATCGCGGGAAGGCGGGAGAAATCGCTCCCCCGATCGGGGGAGGCTGCCGGGGGGCTGCCCGACGATACTGGCGCCCATGATCAGGGGAATTCGGCCGCTGCTGCGCGGCTCCACGTATGCGGGTGTGCTGTTCGCCTATTGCGGCGCGCTGGCGAGCCTTCCGCTGCTGCCTTTCGCCCTGTTGCCGGCGCTGTCGTGGCGATCCGCTTCCGAGAGCGTGCAGATCGTCCTGGTCCTGCTGGTCTGGGCGGTACTGGTCGGCGTGGTCGGCCTGGCGCGCCCCGTACGACGGGCGCTGGTCGTGTCGGCCCGCCGGCTGCTGCGGGTGCCGCTGCCGAATCCGGTGGCCGGTCTCCGGCCCTCCGGTTCACTCGGCCTCGACCGCTGGCGGACCCCGCTCTGGCTGGTGCTGCACGTGGCCGTCGGTTGGACGGGGGCGCTGGCGAGCGGGGTGCTGTTCATCATGGGCCTCTCCCTGCCGGGGAACTGGCTCGGCGCCGAGGCGCGGGCGAGTCTGTTCGGTACGTCGGTCCGGGTGTCGGGCGGGTGGAGCTGGGTGGTGGCGGCCGTATGCATCCTGCTGGCGGTAGCCATCTGCGTACTGGTGACGAAGGCCCTGCGGTGGGCGGCGCCACGGCTGCTGGGGCCGTCGGCGGCCGAACGGCTCGCGCTGGCCGCCGAGCGGGAACAGCTGCTGGCCGAACGCAACCGGATTGCCCACGAGTTGCACGACTCGATCGGGCACACGCTGACGGCGGCCACCATCCAGGCGGCGGTGGCGGGCGAGGCGCTCTCCGCCGACCCGGCGACGGCGCGGGCCGCCATGCGCAGCATCGAGGAGTCGACGCGGGCCGCGCTGGAGGACCTGGACTACGTGCTCGGAGTGCTGCGCGAGGACCAGTCGGGGACGGCGCCGACCCGGACCCTGGCCGACCTCCCCGAGCTGCTGGACCGCCTGCGGCACGCGGGCGCGGTGGTGGAACCGGAGCTGTCGGGCGACCTGGCGCAGGTGCAGGGGACGCTCTCCCGGGCGGCGTACCGGATCCTCCAGGAAGGGCTGACGAACGCGCTGCGCCACGGGGCGGGCGGCCCGATCGTGGCCCGGGTGGCGGCCGGGCCGGGCGGACTGGATCTCACGGTGGTCAACCGGACCGGGGTACGGACGGGCCCGGGCCCGGGGGCCTTCCCGACCTCCGGCCACGGTCTGCCCGGACTGGCCGAGCGTGTCCGGCTGCTGCACGGTGAGTTCCAGGCCGGCCCGGACGGGACGCAGCACTGGCGGCTGGCCGTCCGGCTGCCGGCGTGAGTGGATCCGACGCGGGCGAAGGTATGGCCCTCCGGCTGCCGGTACGGGTGTCGGCGTGAGTGGATCCGACGCGGGCGAAGGCATGCCCCTTCCCCCCGTCACCAGCCCCGCCGTCACCCTCCTGATCGCGGACGACGAGGAGGTGACCCGCAGCGGCCTGCGCATGCTGCTCGCCGCACAGCCGGGCATCACGGTGGTCGGCGAGGCCGCCGACGGCGTCGAGGCGGTCGAACGGGCGCAGAGCCTGCGGCCGGACGTGGTCCTGATGGACGTGCGGATGCCGCGTCGCAACGGGATCGAGGCCACCCGCCAACTGCTGGCCGAAGCGGCCGACCCGCCGAAGGTCGTGGTGATCACCACCTTCGAGAACGACGGCTACGTCACCGCCGCCCTCAGCGCGGGCGCCAGCGGCTTCGTCCTCAAGCGCCTCCCGGTCCGTCAGATCGCTGAGGCGGTCCGGGTGGTGGCGGCGGGCGAAGCGGTCCTCTTCCCGGCCGCACTGGGCCGCATGGTCGCCGCCCGCCCGCTGGGCTCCGCCGAGGCCCTGCCGCACTCCGCCCTGACCGGCCGGGAGGAGGAGGTGCTGCGCCTGATGGCCACCGGGCTCTCCAATCCGGAGATCGCGGAGTCCCTCACGGTGAGCCTGGAGACGGTCAAGACCCACGTCGGAAACGTGCTGACCAAGCTCGGCGCGCAGAACCGGACCCATGCGGTGGTGATCGCGTACGAGTCCGGCCTGGTGGTCCCGGGCTTCGCCGGCTGACCGGCTTCCGCCCCTCTGCGCGGTCGCCCGCAGGCTGCTCAGTACCGGCCGCGACGTAACTCCACAGCTACTCGTATCCTCCGCCCGGCCTCACCGGGCTGAACGAAGGCCCCGACCGGGAAACCGGCCGGGGCCTTCGTCGTGTTCCGTCTCGGTTGAGGCCGAGTGGGCTGCTGCCGACGCTGTCGGGGGCGCCCCCGCTCTCGTCCGTCTGCCCGCCCCGGAGGGCGTGGCCATACGTCTGTGCGTGGCCGGCTCTACGCCTGACGGAGTCGGGCGATGATGCCGTCGATGTCGCGGATGGCCATCTCGGGGCGGACGAAGTGTCCGCCGGGCTCCTCGTGCCACTCGTGCGGGATACCGGCTTGGTCGAGGCGGGCTCGGAACTCCCGCTGGCCGGCCAGCACTTCGGTCTCGTTGAGCAAGTCGAACGGGTCGACCGGGACGGGACTGGTGCCGGCGACCATGAAGACCCGCTTGTTGCGGTAGCTCTCGATGTGCTCCATGGGGTTGTCGGCGCTGACCCTGGCCTCGTCGAACGGCTCGCCGTAGATCGTGCCGCCGCCCAGGTCCAGGGCCGCGGAGGACACGTTGGCCCAATGGGCGACCACGCTGAGGTCGCGGCGCAGGCTGGGCGGGCCGGAGTGGGCGCTCACCGAGGCGAAGTGGCCGTAGTACTTGGCTGCGTACTTCAGCGCGCCGAAGCCACCCATCGAGAACCCGCCGACGGCGCGGCCGTCGTACTCGGCGTACGTCCGGAAGTTCGCGTCGATCCACCGGAGCAACTGGTCGATATGGAAGGTCTCCCAATTCCGGGGGCCGGTATTGGAGTTGACCGGGTTGGAGTACCAGCCCGCGTGTCCGCCGTCGGGCATCACGACGATGATCGGCTTGCCGGCGGTCCAGGCGCGGATGCCTCCCTCCGGCAGCCGGTCCCAGGTCATGAAGTCCTGGTCGGTACCGCCGCCGTGGAACAGGTAGAGGACGGGGTAGGTGCGGCCGCTGGTGTGGTAGTCGTCAGGGAGCAGGACGTTGACGGCGGGGTCCCATTCGACCGCGTCGGTCGCGAACCGGTAGTACCACATGCGGGGGTCGGCCTCGTTGCGGTCCTTGATGGTCAGCCCGAAGCCGTCGTCGGCCGCACTGGCCGCACTGGCCGGCGACGCCGTCGCAAGGACGCCTGCGCCGCCAAGAGCCATCGCCGCGGAGATTCCGCCGACGGCCTTCAGAACACTCCTGCGGGTGGAGAGGTGCTCGCTCAATCTGACCTCCTGGTCGGGAAGTTGCACGAACGGATCGCTTGCTGCGGAACACTCGGGTACGTCATGGTGAGTTCCCCCGTGGCGGGTGCCGTGGAGCCGGCCGAGCCCGCGCCCGGTGCCTTCCCTCTCTCGCCGTTCCCTTGCTTCCCAGCGGTTCTCGGTGGTGACTTGCCAACCCTTGCGGGAGGCGCTGAAATGCCGATGAAATCTCGATGATGCGGGGGAGCGGAGGCTTCGGGATGGACGGGGGATCGCATCAGCGGCTTCGGATCGCGGTGCTCGGGCCGGTGCGGGCCTGGCGTGACGGGACGCCGCTGGACCTGGGGCCGGTTCGGCGGCAGGCGGTGCTGGCCGCGCTGGTGCTGCGTCCGGGCCCGCTGGTCAGCCAGGAGCAGCTGCTCGTCGGCGTGTGGGGTGGACAGCCGCCGAGGTCCGGTCGCCGGGTACTGCCGAGCTACGTCTACCCGCTGCGGAAGGCGCTCGACGCGGAGGGCGCCGGACGGACAGGGTCGGTGATCCGCAGTGGCCGGGGCGGGTACAGCTTCGTCGGCGACGGAGTGCGGCTCGATGTGGCGGAGCTGGCCGAGCGGGTCGGTGAGGCACAGCGCGCGAGGGCATCCGGTGACCTGGCCACCGCAATGGACCGGTTCACCGAGGCGCTCACCCTGTTTCGAGGCGAGCCCCTGGCCGGGCTGCCGGGGCCGTTCGCGCAGGGCGAGCGGCAGCGGCTGTCGCAGCGCCAGCGCACACTTCAGCGGGAGAGGCTTGAGTGTCTGGTTCTTCTCGGCCGGTCCGCCGATGCCCTGGACGACCTCGCCGCTGTGTCCGCTCTGCCCGAGTCCGATCCGTACGACGAGTCGCTGACAGCGCTGAGGATGCGTGCCCTGTACGGCATCGGACGCCAAGTGGCCGCGCTGAGCGCCTATGAGGACATGCGCGAGCGGCTGCGCGACCAGCTCGGGGTCGATCCCGGCGAGGAACTCCGTCGGGTGCACCAGGCGGTGCTGCGCCGGGATGACGAGCAGCTCCTCGGTCCGGCGGTGGCGCGCTCTGCCGCTCCGCCGGACCGGCCCCGGCCCCGCCGCGCGGTCAACGAACTGCCGGGCGACACCGGCCGCCTCATCGGGCGGGAGCGCGAACTGGCGCTGCTGGCCGCGTCCTCGCCGCCCGAATCCGTGTCGATCGTGGCGGTGGACGGCACGGCCGGCGTCGGCAAGACCGCGCTCGTCGTCCACGCGGCCGGTGCGCTGCGCGTCCACTACCCGGACGGCTGCCTGTTCGTGGACCTGCGCGCGCACAGCACGGAACGGCAGAGGCAACCGCCGCAGCGAGTGCTGCGGCGGTTGCTGCGCTCGGTCGGCGCAGCCGACAGCGAGGTGCCTGACGACCTCGACGAACTCACCGCGGCCTGGCGGGCCGCGACCAGCTCGCTGCGGCTGCTCCTCGTGCTCGACGATGTGCTGAGCGCGCAGCAGATACGGCCGCTGGTGCCCGCCGGGCCGGGCAGCATGGTGCTGGTGGCCGGCCGGCGGCAGCTGGCCGGACTGGACACCGATCGACGAGTCACGCTGGAGCCCCTGGAGACAGGCGATGGGCGCTCCCTGCTCAGGCACATCGTCGGGGAGGAGCGCGCGGACCGGGAGCCGGAGGCGACGCGTGAGCTGGTCCGGCTGTGCGACGGGCTGCCGCTGGCGCTGCGCATCGCCGGGGCACGGCTGCAGACCCGCCCTGCCTGGACGCTGGCGTACCTGGTGGCCCGGATGGCGGGCGACGAGCGCCGCCTCGGCGAGCTGAGTGCCGGGGATCGCAGCGTGGAGGCGGCCTTCCGGCTGTCGTACGACCAGCTCGCGCCGGCGCAGCAGCGCGGATTCCGTACCCTGGGCCTGTCGCCGACGGTCGAGTTCAACCCGCTGACATCAGCGGCCATGCTGGGTTGCTCGTCCCGCAACGCCGAGCAGACCCTGGAAAGCCTGGTCGACGCGAGTCTGCTGCAGCAGACTCGTCCGGGCCGCTACCGCTTGCACGACCTGGTTCGGGTGCACGCGCGGCGGCTCGCGGAAGCCGCCCCCGCCGAAGCCGGCGCGGCCCGTACAGCCGTACTCCGCCTCTATCTGGACGCGGGCCGGATCACCAGCGACTGGGGCCAAGGCGGTTTCCCCACCGGGCCGCAACCCGCCGGAGCGCCGTTCGCGGACTGGAAGGACGCCGGCGGCTGGCTGGACGCGGCGAGCGGAGAGCTCGTCGACGTCGTCGGGCACGCCGCAGCGCTCGGCGAGGCCGACTACGCGTGCTGGATCGCCGAGGCCCTGAGCGACTACTTCGTACGCCGGGGCCGTTACCACGAGTGCCGAACAGCCCTGGAGATCGCGCTCGCGCACGCGGACGAGGCCACCGACCGGCGGATGGCCCCCGCACTGCGGAACTGCATGGGCATCACCGACATCTATCAGGGCCGCATCCTCCAAGGGCACGCCTGGTTCACCGAGGCGCTTCACCTCAGCCGCCACCGCGCGGACCGGCGCGAAGAGGCGCGGGCCCTGGCCGGGCTGGGGGCCGCCGACCTGAATTCGGGCCGGGCCGAGCGGGCAATTCCCCGTCTCACCGAGGCAGTTGAGCTGGCTCAGCGGCTCGACGACCACTGGCTCGCCGCGATGGGGCTCTGCGTACTCGGCGCCGTCCACCACAGCCAGAGGCGATGCGAGGAGGCGTTGGCCTGCTTCGCCGCCGCCCGCGCCCACGCCGAGAAGAACGGCAGACCTCGCATGATCAGCATGGCCTCGGGCAACGCCGCCGGCGTCCACCTCGACCTCGGCCAGTACGCTGAGGCCAAGATCCTTTACCGCCAAGCGGCGGACCTGGCTCAGCGAGTCGGGGACGTACTCATGCACGCGATCGTCCTGACCCGGCTGGGCACGGCAGAGCATGGAGAGGGAAACCTGAGCGCCGCGGCGGCCCTCCACCACCAGGCTCTCTCCCAGCACCGGACGCTGTCCCCACTCACTGAACCCAACTGCGACCGGCTGGAGATGGACATCCGTTACCGGCTGGGCCGCACCTACTCCGCGGCAGGCCGCGTCGCCGAGGCACGAGAGCAGTTCCGACCGCGCTCGCCCTGCCCGGAGCCGACGAGCACCCTGAGGAGCGCGCGCTGGCGATCGCGGGACTCAAGGAGTGCAAAGACTGCTAGCCAGTAGGTCGGCGTGGACGCGGCGTCGCCACCATGCAGACCGCGCCTCTGATCCACCCGGGCTCCGGAGGGCGTGAGCGAGTCACCCGACCCATGTCACCACTGCGCCTCGATACCCCGCTGACCAGCGACAACCGAAGCTCCGTCGGCCGGGCCCCGCAGGGAACGACGCCCCGCTTGGATCTGCCTGCCGGACCTGCCGGCGTGGCCCTGCCTGTCTCTATTCGTCCCGTACGGAGCGCTATACCCCGGATGCCTGTCGTGAAAGGCCACAGGGTCCGACAACGGCGGCCATGCGTAACGAATCAGCGTGATCAACCAGCTGTTGTGCAGGGATGTTCAGCTGTTTACAGTTAGCCCCTCATTCGCCCGCCGTGTCATGCATCCGGCGGGCGCATCTTCATATGTGGGGAGATTTATGCGCAAGCGCGCAATCTTCGCTGTGCTCGCCGGGATCACCGCGGCGGGCGGATTCATCGTCCCGTCCGCGTATGCGGACGAGACCGTCGGCGACATTCAGATCACGGGAGTCACCGTCAATGGGGGCAAGGACATCACTGTCGGCCTCGCCGACAAGACGATCACGGTTTTGGTGACCGCCACCGATCCGTCGGGCATCTGGGACGCGGATTTCCACCTGTGGCGCGGCACCGACCCCGACAACCCTGCCGACTACATCAAGCCGAATGAGGACACCACTCCCGCGGACTGCGTCGCCTCCGGCGCGACCACCTCCACCTGCTCGAAGACGTTCACCTTCGAACCGGACGGGTGGCTCACGAACGCGGACGCCGGAGCCTGGAAGGTCGGCGTCCAGGTATGGGCCAACGACGACAGCCGGGTCCAGCGGGATGCCTACACGAGCACCCGCATCCAGCGGTTCTCCAAGCTGACCGTCAACGCGAGCCCGGACCGGTGGTCAAGGGCAAGACCCTCACGGTCACCGGCAAGCTCAGCCGGGCGAACTGGGACACCGATGTCTACGCGGGCTACACCGTCCAGCCGGTCAAGCTCCAGTTCCGCAAGGCGGGCACCAGCACGTACACCACCGTCAAGACGGTGAACACCTCCAGCACCGGTGACCTGAGGACCACGGCCACCGCGTCCGTGGACGGCTACTGGCGCTGGAACTTCGCCGGCACCTCGACCACGCCCGCTGTCGCGGCGACGGGCGACCACGTCGACGTGCAGTAGGGCCTCTGACCGTGGCGCCGGGGTAGTTCATCGCGCCCGGCGCCACGCCAACTCCCGTTGTCCGGTACGGAAACCAGCGCGACGCCGGATCACTCGCAGAAGGAAAGCAGCCGATGATGTGCGGCGCACTGGGCGCGAGAAAATGAGCGGTCGCCAATGATGCCGAGTGGTTATCGAATCGCAGGCATGAGTGTGGTTTCGCGCACTCGTCCCAGGCAAACAAGAAGGCATGAACAATGCCCACGAACCCATACCCACAAATAACTCCTATGACGGCTATGGCACCTATGACCGCAACCGGTCCGGTGTCGGCGCAAATCGGGCCGCGCTGTTCATTCATACGATCGGGGATGTGGCCGCCGGCTTCCTGGGCCTGTGGATCCTGCTGTACCTGCTCGAAGCGAACCAGGGAAACGTATTCGTCGAATTTGTCCATGGAGTGGCCGACGCGCTCGCTTGGTGGTCGCAGGACATCTTCACCATGGACAGCGAAGGTGTGCGGGTTTTCCTCAATTACGGTCTGCCTGCTGGGCTATACCTGCTGCTGGGACATGGGATCGCTGCACGGGTTCGTCGCATCTGACCGAATTTCGTTGCCCGGGTGGGATTGAGGGGCTTGGCCGATCCCCTTGCGGGAGCCGCCCGTTGGCGGCCTTCCCCCACTGCCTAGCATGAAGGCGTGATGCCCAGCCGCCCGTACGTACCACCACGGCCCGCCGCCCGGCGGTGGCGTGTGCTGTGCGTGCTCGGGCTGCTGGCAGGGCTGCTGGGCATGCACGGACTCGGTCCCGTCGCTGCCGCGCCCTCTTCCGCGCACGATCACCGCATGTCCGTGGTGGCCAAGGCCCATGCGCACTGCCCGGATGGTGACTGCGGCGGCACCGGGCACGTCCATCACGCGGACCCGACCTGTGCGTCCGCCGCACTCCACGGGCCACCCGCGCCCCCGGCCCTGACTCCCTCCCTCGGCAGCCGCGTACAGCCCGCCGAGGGGGCAGGCGTCGGCGAACCGATGAAGAGGGACGGCGGGCGAGCACCGCCCTCTCTGGCCGAACTGCAACTCCTGCGGATCTAGGAACACCCCGACGGCACAGCGCCCCGCTCAAGGGCGCGGTGCCGCCGTCCGGCATGTTCCGATACCGCTGCTTTCCAGGAGTTCACCGAATGAATCCCACCCGTCCGTCCACGCGCCGCCTCGCACTCGTGGCCGCCACCGCCGCCTCCGCGGTGCTGCTGGCCGCCTGCGGCGGCAATGACAGCGGCAGCCACTCCGCTCACCGCTCCCCGTCGAAGTCCGCTTCTTCGCCCGGCGCCTCGGCCTCGGCCGGCGCGCACAATGCGGCCGATGTGGCGTTCGCGAAGGGGATGATTCCGCACCACCGGCAGGCCGTGGAGATGGCCGGCCTGGCTGCGACCCGAGCCTCGTCGAGCCAGGTGAAGGAGCTCGCCACCAAGATCGAGCAAGCCCAGGACCCGGAGATCAAGACCATGTCCGGGTGGCTGACGGCCTGGGGTGAGCAGGTGCCGGAGGAGATGCCCGGCATGGACCACTCCGCCCACTCCGGCATGGCCGGAATGATGAGCACGAAGGAGATGGAGGCGCTCAAGAAGAAGTCGGGCAAGGACTTCGACACGGCCTTCATGGAGATGATGGTCGAGCACCACCAGGGCGCGGTGGAGATGGCGGGCACCGAGAAGAAGAAGGGTGCTCACGGCCCCGCGAAGACTCTGGCGGACGCCGTCATCAAGGCCCAGAACGCGGAGATCGTGCGGATGAACAAGCTGCTGGGGAAGGGCTGAGCGCCGAAGGCAGGGCGAGTCCATACGGCCGTCGGCCGTCGGCCGTAACCACCGGAGGTAGGCCGTAACCCCGCCTGACCGTTGTCCGTCGAGTCTTTCGCGGACGACGGGCGGCGGTCAGGCGTCAGCGGCGGGGGCCATGCCCCGGATGGGAGTGGACCCCGCCGCCAGGCCTCCCCACCGACCAGGCCTCCTCGCTGACCGGCCCCGCCGTCCGCCCCCTCAGGGCGAGGGGCCGCCCGGTGGGGCGCCGCGGAGGGTGGCCAGCCGTCGTCGGTACTCCTCCTCGTCGATCTCACCGCGTGCGTACCGCTCCGCGAGAATCTGTTCGGGGCCGGGTGCGCGGCGGGTGCCCTGGTGCGCGTCGTGGCCGGGGCCCGAGCGGCCCAGGGCGCGGACGATCAGCAGCGCGATGACGAAGAGCAGCGCCAGGAAAAGGAACAGGCTGACCGACATCGCGAGCCAGGACCACCCGCCGCCATGACGGCCGTACCAGCACAACATCGACCTCCACCTCCCGCGCGACGCGGGGTGCGGGCCCGGTGCCCGCAGGTGACCTCGGTTCCATGCCCTTCCATGCTCTCTCGTTCCGCGGCTTGCGGCCACGGCGCGGATGTCGTGGTCTCCGTCGGAAGAGGGCCGGCCCGCTCGACGGCCCCGGCCCTCTTCGCGTCCGCCGGCTGTCAGGCCGAGGCCCCCGTCAGCAGTCCCAACGACGTGAGCACAACGAATACGGCGCCCCAGGCCATGCCGTGACGTATGCAGCGGTACTTGACCCACACGGTCCGGGACAGCGTCACGAACTGGTTCAGGTCACGGTCCTCCGGATCGGTCCGCTGTACGACGGCTGCCAGCAGCCGGACGGAGGCCGTCACGGTCGCGTCCCCGAAGTAGTGCGCGCGCAGCCGCTGTGGCTTTCCGGCGCGTGGCGCCACAGCCAGTCCGAGCATGACGAGAGCGGGTACCCAGGCCGCACAGCCCGTCCAGAAGAGCGCCTGCGGCACCGGACCGTAGCGCTGTGGTGCGATGCCGCCGGCGCTGATCGCGCCGAGCAGTGCGGTCAGCGCCACTCCCAGGGCGGTCAGCATCATTCCCGCCTTGCTGTCCGCCTTCTGCAGCTCCTCACGGGTCTCGGATATCAGGGTGCGGATGAGTTCTCCGCCGTGACCGTCCGTTGCGTCTCGTCTGCGGGTGGACATGTCCTCTCCCTCCTGGAGGCCCAGGGACCGCCCCGGGCAATCCGGGGCGGCCGTACGTCGCTCCGTCCGTGCTCGGATCGTCGTCAGACTTCCGAGGTGCGTCGGAGCTCCTCCTCCAGTCCGTTCACCGCCTTCCGCAGCCGGATGTTCACCGCCGCCACGAGCTCGCGGTGGGCGGCCTCGGACTCGGCCCGGCTGCGCCGGACCTCCTGCTCGATGGCTTCCTGGGCGATTTCGATGTCCGCCATGGCCCGGCGTTCGGTGAGCCGCACCTGCTCACCGTGGATCTTGACGGCACTGTTGCTCTCGCTGGTGAGCATCCGGTCGTAGGCGCTCTCCCCGCTCAGGAACTTCACCAGCACCGGAAGCGCGTCGAGGAGCACGAACAGCGCCCGCACCAGCCATATACCGGCGAACAGCACCGTGTTGCCGCTCGCGAGCCCGTCCAGCGCCCCCATCCGCTCCAGGACGCCGATCTCCTTCTGCTTCGCCCGCTCCTTGGCGAGGCGCCGCTCGATGCCTTCCGCACGAGCCTGGAGGAAGGTGCCGCGGGAAGTGGTCAGTTTGCCTTCCATCTTTGCGATGCGACCGTGCATGGCGGCCAGCCGTCGCTCGTTCTCGTCGGTGCGGTGAGTGGCCCGGTAGTCCCTCTCCCTCTCGCGCAACCGCAGGCATTCGGATGTGCGCTGGAGCCACCCCGTGGAGGCGTTACGGATCAGTTGCCGGCACTCGTTGCGCACCTCCGTACGGAGGCCCTCCAGCTTGTCGCTGTCCCGGTCCACCCGCTTCTGGAGCACGGCGGACTCCGAGCGCAGTGACGAGAGTTCATCGGACTGCCCACCGGGCGTGGCGCCGAAGGACAGCACATACCGGCCGCAGCCCGCGGGCGACGCGGCCTCGGTCGCGGACGGCACGGGGTTGCAGCGCAGCAGGTTCCCGCGCAGCCGGTCGAGATCCCCGTTCCGCTCGTCCGCGATGCGCTCCTCCACGGCCGTCGCAAAGATGCGCAGCACCAGCGGCTCGGCGACCACGGCACCGAGTACCAAGGCGATCATCAGCCGCAGCAGCAGCGGACCGACCCGGCGCCGCGTGTTCGGCTGGGGGGTGACCAGCCAGCGGTCCAGGTTGAGGATGAAGAGCATCCAGATCACCGTCGGGATGACGGCGAGGAAGGATGCCCTGCCCAGTGCCTCGGTCGCGAAGTTCCACATGGAGAACGCCGCGATGACGGAGGTGCCGAGCACCACACCGCCGAGAGCCGTGTACCGGTTCCGTTCGTAGCCGACCCTGTCGAGGAGGCTCTCGTCGACGCCGGTCAGGACACGCAGCCGCCGGGCGAGGTCGAATCGTTCGGAAAGGGCCCGGTCGGTGGTCGGGGAGTCAGTCAAGAAGATCGTCCTCATCCTTGACGAAGCCGTCGTGCGGGCGGTCGGTGCCACTGTTCAGGCGCCTGGGCGCGTCGGGCCCGGGGCGTCCCGGTCCGGACTCCACCGCCGGGACGGCCGGTCCACCGCTGTCCCGCAGTACCTGTTCGAGCACTTGGTGGTAGTCGACGTAGTCCTCGGTCTGGCCCATCTGCCGCAGCAGGGTGAGCACCATGTCGCGCCGCATCTGCGCGTCCGCGGTCTCGCGCGCGCGGGTGTGTGCCCGGTCCTCTTCGGCGGCCCGGTCGCGCCGGGCCGATTCCTCGTCCGTGGTCCGATGGATCCGTGCCGCGGCCTGGGCCACGTCGATGCGGTTCCTGGCGATCCCGAAGGCGTCCGCGTAGTCGGAGCCCTGGGAGAGCAGCTCGGCGATCCGCTGGGTGTCCTGTGTCTCGAAGTCACGCTGGCCCCGGCGGAGTTCCTGCGAACGGCGTTCGTCGCGCAGCTTCTGCTCCCAGTTCCGCAGATCGTCCGAGGCGTGCACCTCGGCGCTGACGAACTCGACGCTCATGCCCGCGACGCGCGGCGTCACGATCGCGCTGTAGGCGGTCATGCGGTGGCTCACCTCGCGGCGCACCGCGTTGACCTCTTCCACGCGATGACCGGCGCTCACCCGGGGCAGCTCGCTGTCGCCCGCCAGATAGGCCCGCAGCGGGACGGTCACATCGATGATGCCCTGCCGGGCGACGACCGTGGGGTCGGTGACCTGGCAGGCGAAGGAGGCTCGGACCGTGAAGTGGTCGGCCTCGCTCACCGACGGGACGGTGCGCTCGACCTCGACCATGCGTGCCCTGGTGTCCACCAGGCTGACGGACGAGGCGTCGAGCACATCGGCGTGGGACGGGTCGAACACCATTCCCTCGGGGAACTGGCGGTAGTTGCCGCCGACCCTGAAGACGTAGGTCGCGCCGGGCGGCAGCGAGGGGACGTCATCGCGGCGTCGTCGCCGCGACCACCAGTTGCCCTGGACGGCGCCCAGCACGTGCTCGCCGACTACGGGGTAGTTCACTTGCTTCAACCTCCTTGAACGGAAAGGAAAGTGAGGGAGCAGGGACGGCCGGCGGCCGCCGGCTAGCTCCGCAGCGACCCGAGGAGCACCTGCGCCAGCCGGCGGGTGCCCGGGATCGCGTAATCGGGATGCCGCAGGGCGTTGGGCAGGTCGTTGCCCAACGCTTGCCACTGGCGGGGCGTCATCCCGTCGCGCATCGCCTTGCCGAGGGCCCGTACGGCTTCGGCGGCCGAGGGGTCGTCACGCAGCGCCGCCAGGGTTTGGCACAGGGCGCGGACGGCCCCGCGACGGCAGACACTGAGCAGCACGCTCACCCACAGCAGGCCCAGATGGCGTGCGCTCCCCGGGGTGTCCCGGAGCAGTGCCGCCGCGAGCGTGCCGGGGCCCTCCAGCCGTTCGGCCTCCAGCAGTTGGACGGTCGTCCGCAGGGCAAGGGACCGGGCTTTGGACCGCTGAGCGGTCTCGGCGATCCGGGTGCGCACATACCGAAGGGTGAACAGGGCGCGCTCGGGCTCCTGCTCGGCGGTCTGCAGCAGCAGGACCAGCGAGCGGCGGGCGGCGGACGCCATGCGCTCACCGCGGTTCGTCAGGAACCAGAGCCAGTTGAGAGCTTCGAGGCGGTAGAGGGAGCCGAGGGTTCCGGTCAGCGCCATGGCTGTCGTGACGGCACGGGCAGGGCCCCGGTTGTCCGCCCAGCTCAGCGACAGGTTCAGGGCCTGGGGAGCCAGATGCTCGTCGTCGCACATGAACTGGAGGGTGAGAGCGGTGGTCACCCGCTGGGCGGCGAGACCGTCGGCCCACACCTGGAGGAGGTTCTCGTCCACCTCGGCGAGCGCGTGCCGGGCGTACAGCGCCACTCCACGGGCCACCTCGGTGCGGATATCCAGGTCCACGCTCCTCGACAGCTGGCTCAGCCACTGCCGCAGCGGGTACCAGAGTTCGTATCCGTACAGGTCGTGCAGTTCGCCGATGACCAGGGCGCGGATCCGCGGGGAGGCGAAGACGAGGCGCCGTTCGCTGCGGCTGGGGTCCTGTCCCGGGCCGGGCCGCCGCTCGGTGCGCACGAGCCCGGTGGCCCGCTCCTTCCACCGGGCGCGGGTCTGCTCGAAGGTCACTCCGCGCAGCGCCGTCGTCGCCGTGGCGTCCGGCTCGGCGGCAGGTATCTCCCCGGTCTGCTCCCAGTCCCGCACGTGGATGCCGAGGAGGACGGACGCCATCTCGAAGTTGCGCTCGGGTATGCCTTCCAGGAAGGCGAGCGCTGCCAGCGGCAGCAGGTCGCCGGCGGACGGTTCCTCCCGGAACCAGTTCCGGACCAGCGCCTTGTCGCTGTCACGCAGCGTCTTCAGCGCGGCATCGGGGCCGTCGGCGAGTCCGGTGACCGCGGCGACGACGTCTGCCGGGCGGCGCAGGTCGGCCACCCGCTCCAGCAGCTCGGCCAGGACGTCCGGGGGGATGTCCGCCGGCGGTTGCAGTTGTCTGGCGTGGTCGAACAGCTCCAGTGGGTCCGGCGCCTGCCACGGCACACAGTGGTCCTGCAGTGCCAGTCGCCGCCGGGTGGCCTCGGGCGCCGTGAGCACCAGATACGAGCCCTTGCGGCGCAGCTCCTCGCCCAGCCGGCGGATCTCGAAGGCCTGCACGGCGTCGACGTTCATCTCACCGACGTAGTCGAGGATCACATAGGCCTGTCCGGCCTTGAGGGCGCTCGATGTGGCAAGTTCGGCAAGCGAGTTGGCGGGGGAAAGGCTCCGCAGCCCGGTGCGCTCGCCCCTCACCTCCCGCAGCAGCGCGAACGCCCCTGCTCCACGTCCGGTGCTGTCCGGACCGGCCAGGACCACGAGGTGCTCCGCGCGGAGTTTGCTGAGCGCGTCGTGGAAGCACGGCTGGGGCGGGAGGTAGAACCGCAGCGCCCGGTCCACCTCATCGGGCCCCACGGAACCCGGAGCCAGACCAGGAGCGGCGGCCGCACCGAAGCCGAAGGCCGCTCCGGAGGCGTCCACGGTCCCGTAGAAGTTGTTGTAGACCCGCTGGCCCAGGACACGCCGCAGGTCGTCGTATCCCTTGCCGTCCTCCTCACGTTCGTCGCACTCGGCGCGGGGCGGTGGGCCGCCCTCGGCGTCCGTCCGGTCCGCCGGAGCGGAGTCCTCCTGCTGCCCCTGGGGGAGATCGTCCTCAGGGCCGGGGACAGGAGCTTCGCTGAGGTCCGGGACCTCGGCGTCGTCAGCCACCGGCACTCCCGAAACCGACGACGCCGCCGCGCAGGTCGACCGGTGCGGTGAAGTTGTTGACGCTGATCTGCTCGGCCCGGTAGTCGTGGCGCACCGCGGAGTCCTCGCCGGAGCCTCCGGCGGCGGGCGCATGCGGTCGAGCCGGCGCGGGACCCTCGGCACCGGACCCGCGCACGTCGTGCCCGGGGACCTGGAGCCAGGCGGCGGCCTCGTACTCCTTTTCCCGGACGGTGACGGACCGGAAGTCCGCGGTGGACAGGGTGGTGTGGCCGCCGGCCACCGTGGACCGGTAGACGTCGTCGGACAGCAGCAGCGCGAGGTCGGCATCGCCGTTCGCCTGCAGGGCGTCATAGAGGTGGCGGGAGCTGAGCAGCCGGGCGGTGGTCACCACCGTCGATCCGGCGAACCCGTTGTCGGCCAGCTCCACCGGTCCGTGGTGGATGGCGGCCCGGAGCCTCATCCGGCCGGTGGGGACCCGCAGTTCGTTGTACTCACGCAACTCGGACACGAGATGCCGTACGAAGTCGTCGACCAGCCGTGGCTCCGTGCCGTCCATGGGGTGGACGGCCAGTTCCTCGTCCCCCTTGGGCTGGATGTGCCACTGCGACCGGTCCAGTCCGGTGCCCCTGGCTGCACGGGAGAGAATCCGCGGCAGGTCGTGCTGGATTTCGGACTGCCTTCGATCGTTGTTGCCTCCGTACGCCTGCGCGTCAACGGCGATGCATGTGCAGGGGTAGAACCCGGACCACTCGGCCACCCGGCCATTCCTCTCTCTGACGGCACTTCCCCGCGAAGTGCTGCCCGAGAGGCTAGAAGGACGTTCGAGAGCTGATCCCGTATCAATATGGGTTTTCCGCAAAGACTTTGGCGAACACAAGCAGTTTCGGCGCGTCACAGACGGTTATCTTTCGATAACTGCGTTCCACCAGTCCGAGCTTGGAAAGCGATGCAAGGGCCTTCTCCGTCGTCGGCAGGGCGAGTCCGGCGAGTGAGGCGAGTTCCGCCTGATTGAGCGTGACGTCGAGTACCTGCCGCTTTACGCTGCCGTCCGGCACATGGTCTCCATACGCCTGGCTCAATTCCGCAAGCACCCGTGCGAGCCTCGTGAGCGAGTCATATGCGCGGAAATCGATACGACGGCGATTGGCCCACCGCAGCCGCGCGCACAGCATGGCCAGCATGGCCCTCATCGCGTCCGGGTGGCGGGCGAGGAAGCCCTCCAGCGCATTGACCTGAATGATGCGCGCGGTCACCTCACTGCAGGCGATCACGGTGCCGGAGCGGGGCTGGTCCTCGAAGGCCGCCATCTCCCCCACCAGATCACCGCCTACGCGTATGGCCAGCAGCATCTCGTAGCCGCTCTCCGAGCTGGCGACGACCTTGGCCACACCACGAGTGAGCAAGAGGACATGCCGGCTCTCGTCACCCTGCTGGAGCAGCTGCCGATGAGCGGGGTACACCATCGGGGTCCCCAGGCTCATGAGGTCTTCCAAGGTGCTGCTCCGCAGCCGTCCGAGGAAAGTGGAGTGCGGCCACGCATGCTTCATCCAAACCCCCGCCTGCTTCACACTGCGCGCATCGCGCCCTTTCAACTGGCCTGCCCATGCTGCCGTCGGGCCACGAGAAGGCAAGTGAGCAGGCGGCATATGGCTTGTTACGCCCCTGAGCCGCCCCGTATTGATCGAACGAATGAACTCTCTTTCGGGCGCGGGTTCCCAACGGCCGGAGCGGTCCCAGGTGCCGCCTCGGCCTTCTCCGTGGCGAGTGGGAAGGCCGAGGCGTAACGCGGACGCCCGCATTGCCAGAACGACGTGGGGAGTGCCAGGCCCCTACCCCACCGTCCCCCCACGGCAATACCCCCGGTATTCCAGTGCGGCGAAAACGGCGACCACCACGGCGCCGATGAGGAGGAAGGCGGTTCCCGGGGTGGTCAGGGGCAGGGCGCCGGTGAAGGGGAGCAGGAGGAGGGCGAGGCAGGAGACGGTGTTGGCGGCGATGACGGTCTGGGTGAGGCGGGCGGGGATGCGTGGATAGCCGGCGATGAGGGCGAGGGCCGCGGCGCCGCCGAGCATGGCGATGCCGAAGGGGACGGACCAGGTGGTCGGCAGGCCGAGCGGGCCGCTCAGTGCGCTGCCGCCGGCCAGCAGGACGACACCGAAGGCGGCGGTGCCCCAGCTGTCGATCCGCAGGACGGTGCGCAGCAGGTCCTGTGCCCCGCGGGCGGCCGCGGGGTGCGGGGCGGCGGGAGCCGAACCAGGAGTGGTCGGGGCAGGGGTGGTCGGCGTGGCCATGGGGTCTCCTCCGTGTGGGGCCGGGCCGAGTGGTCCGGCCGGGGGTAGACCGTGGCATCGCGTGGGTCCTGGTCTCAATGACCTGGGAGGTCATGGCCGTGGTGATCTCCGGGTGGCTATCCTCCGGAGATGGATGTGGATCAGTCGCCGCGGGTGGGAGTCCTGTTACGGGAGTGGCGCCGGCGGCGCAGGCTCAGCCAGCTCGATCTCGCGCTGCTGGCGGACACCTCCACCCGCCATCTGTCCTGTGTGGAGACGGGCCGCTCGCGTCCGAGCCGGACGATGGTGCTGCGGCTGGCCGACGCCCTGGAGGTCCCCCTGCGCGAGCGCAACACCTTGTTGCTGGCCGCCGATTACGCGCCGGCGTACCGGGAGAGCGACCTCGATGACGCGGGGATGGCGCAGATCCGGGCCGCGCTCGACATGATGCTGACGGCGCACGAGCCGTACCCGGCCGTCGTGGTCGACCGCTGGTGGAACGTGGTGACCGGCAACGGGGCGATGTCCGTCCTCATGTCGGGCATCCCGCCCGAGGTGCTGCTGCCGCGGCCGAATGTGTTCCGGCTGACCCTGCACCCCGACGGGCTGGCCACCCGGCTGGCCAATGCCGGTGAGGTCCGCGCCCTGCTCCTGGAGCGGCTGCTGCGCCAGGTGCAGGCGACCGGGGACGCGCAACTGCGGGCGCTGTACGAGGAGGTGTGCCGCTATCCGGCCCCCGCGGAGCAGGAGACGTTCCGGGCCGGTGCCGCGGCGGCGCGGCCGGGGCCGATCCAGGTGCCGCTGAGAATGCGTGTCCCGGGCGGCGAGCTGTCGCTGTTCAGCACCATGGCCACGTTCGGCGCCCCGGCCGATGTGACGCTCTCGGAGCTGGCGATCGAACTGTTCTACCCCCTCGACGAGTTCACCGCCGAGGCGCTGCGCGCGGCGGCCGCCGCCGGCCAGTAGGGGGCGGCCCCCTCCCCCTGGGCCGTCATCGTGCGGAGGCGGCGGGCGGTGGGGGCACGGATTCGCCCTCCTCCTCGTGCCGTACGGCCGCGTCCACCGCCTCCGCGGGGACGGCGAGCCGCACCGCGGTGTAGTGCACGGCCAGGCTGAAGACGATCACGATCACCAGGTCCCACCATTCGGGGAGCGCCCCGGTGCCGCCGTAGCGGCCGAAATAGCCGATGAGGACCATGCCGCCCAGCCAGGGCCACACCCAGGCGGCCGATCTGCCGCGCAGTCCGCTGCGTTCGCCCGACGGGATGCCGCGGCGGGTGAGCGCGAGGAAGACGAAGCCGATCAGGGCGGCGATGCCGAGCTTCCAGTCCGCCTCGTACCCGGACCAGTAGAAGATCAAGTTGGCGAAGACGAAGCCCAGCGGGGCCAGCACCGGTCCGGACGGCATCCGGTAGGGGCGGTTCCGGTCGCCGTCCCGTACGCGCAGGGCGTGCAGGGACACCGGCGCGAACGCGTACATGATGGCCGCTGCCGAGGTGACCAGACCCACCAGGGCCTGCCAGCTGGGGAACGGCAGGAAGGCCAGCTCGCCGACCACGAAGGCGAGGAAGGTCGACACGACGGGCACCCGGCTGCGGCCGATCCGGGCGAGGGGCCGGGGCAGGACCCGCTCGCGGCCCATGGCGTAGGAGAGCCGCGCGGCACCCGCCATGTAGACCAGGCCGGTGCCCGCCGGGGAGATGACGGCGTCGACGTAGATGACGGTCGCGAGCCATGCGGCGCCGACGGCGGCCGCCAGAGTGGCGTAGGGGCCGAAGTTGCCCGCCCCCACGGGATTGTCCCAGCCGCGGGTCAGGGCAGCGGGATCCAGGGCGGCGATGAAGGCGACCTGGAGCAGGAGGTAGAGGGTGGTGGCGATCGCCATGGCGACGATCACCGCCCGGGAGATGTCGCGCTGTGGATCGCGTGCCTCACCGGCCAGCTGGATGGCCTGCTCGAAGCCCAGCAGCGCGAACACCACTCCGGCGGGCAGTGCCGCGAAGACACCGTGCGCCCCGTGCGGGGCGAAGCCACCGCCCGCGGTGAAGTTCGAGGGGTGGAAGGCCAGCGTCATCAGGACCGCGACGGTCAGCAGGGGGACGACCGTCTTCACCACGGCGGTGACCGAGTTGATCCCGGCCAGCAGCCGGACCCCGAGGATGTTGATGATCGTGAAGATCAGCATGAGGCCGCTGCCGATCAGCAGGCCCGCGGCGGTGAGGGTGCCGTTCGCATGCAGCAGGTCCGCCCGGTCATGGATCCAGCCGATGCGGTCCATGTACGAGAGCGTGGCCTCGACCTGGATGGGCGCGATCAGGACCGACCGCAGCCAGGACATCCAGCCCGCGGAGAAGCCGGCCAGCGGGCCGAAGGCGAAGAACGGGAACCGGGCGGTGCCGCCCGCGATCGGGTAGGTGGCACCCAGCTCCGCGTGGGCCAGCGCGAGGACGGCGAGCATCACCGAGGCGAGCGCCCAGGAGATCAGCGAGGCGGGGCCGGCGACGACGGCGGTGGTGAGCGCGCCCAGCAGCCAGCCGGAGCCGATGATCGATCCCAGGCAGATGAACATCAGCCCCCAGAACCCGACCACCCGGCGCAGATGGCGGCCACCGCCGACGCTGTCACTCCCCGCTACGGCTGGCTTGCTCACGCGCGCTCCTGGTTCACCGAGCCATCTGGTCCCGGGACGCGGACCTCGCGCTTCTGGGGCGCGCCGCGTCGCCTCGTATACGGAGAGTAAACGCGTGGATGCCGGTCAGGTTCCGGCCTGGCGCGCGAGTTCCCTCGTCGGGCCGTGCGGCCGGTGACGGAGTGTATGGCCGGTCATCGGCGTAGGGAGCGCGGTCGCCGGGTGCGGGGAGTGTGGTGTGCGCACGGGCGGACGCCGTACGTCATCCGCGGGCGCGGCACCCCTGCCGATTACCGCCAGTGACTGCTTGAGGGGTGCGCGAGGGGGTGCGGAGAGCCGTTGCGAGGCGGGGGGTGGGTGTGAAACAGCGTGGAGTAGAGGCCGCTGCCGGCGAGGAGTTGGGCGTGGGTGCCCGACTCCACCAGGCGTCCCTCGTCCAGGACCAGGATGCGGTCGGCGTCCATGGCGAGGTCCAGATCGTGGGTGATCACGATGGTGGTGCGGCCCTCGGCGAGGCGCCGTAGTGGCGCGAGGATGCGCTGGGTGGCCAGGGTGTCCAGGCCGGTGGTGGGCTCGTCGAGGATGAGCACGGGGGCGTCGCGCAGCATGGCCCGCGCGATCGCGACGCGCTGCAGCTGGCCGCCGGACAGCCGCGAGGTGCCGGGCGCGATGACGGTGTCATAGCCGTCGGGGAGGGCGTCGATGAACACCTCGGCGTCGGCCGCCCGGGCGGCGCGGACGACATCGCCGTGGGTCACCTGGTCGCGCCCGCAGGCGATGTTCTCCTCCACGGTGTCGTGCAGGACAAGGGTCTCCTGGGGCAGCAGCGTGATGTTGCGGCGGAGCCGGGCGAGCGGCATCCGGTTCACGGGGATGCCGTCGAGCCGGATGCTGCCCGCGTCCGGGTCGTAGAACCGCAGCAGCAGGGCGGCGAGCGTCGACTTGCCCGCGCCGCTGGGGCCGGTGATGACCACCAGTTCCCCGGGTACGGCGCCGAATGAGAAGTCCTGGAGGACCTCGTTCTTGCCGCCGGGGTAGCGGAAGTGCACCCGGCACGCTTCCACCGCGCCGACCGCGCGGTTCGGCGCCGGGACGACGACGGCGGGGTCCGGGTCGGTGACGGCGGGCCGGGCGTCGAGGATCTCCAGCAGCCGCTCGGATCCGGCGGTGGCTTCGGTGACCGTCAGCCCGAGCTGGCCGAGGTCGCGGATCGGCGGGTAGAGGTAGCCGACGAAGGCGGCGAAGGCCAGCAGCTCCCCGAGCGTCATCCGCCCCGTGGAGATCTCCCACGCGCCCAGGCCGATGATCGCCAGGACGCAGAGCGTTTCCAGGACCTCGACGATCTGCTCGTACAGCTCGTTGAGGCGGGCGCTGGTCACCGACGCCCGCAGCCACCTGCGGGCCTCGCGGCCGAGCCGCTCCTGCTCGTCGTGCTGCCGGTTGTAGGCCTGCGTCAGGACGACGTTGACCAGGCCTTCCTCGACCACCGAGGTGATGGCGCCGTCGGCCGCGCGCTCCCTGCGGGAGACCTCCTTGACCCGGCCGGTGAAACGTTTGGTGGCGATCCAGAAGAGCGGGGCCAGGGCGAAGGTGACCAGGGCCATGTCCCAGCGCAGCCAGAACGCGGCACCGGCATAGAAGATGACGCCGAATACGGCCGTGGCCGCCTGGACCAGGCCGGAGACCACCAGCGCTTCGATGGCGTCCACGTCGCCGGTCATCCGCTCCACCAGGTCACCGCGGCGATTGCGCTGGAAGAAGTGGGGCGGAAGCGTCTGGAGGTGGGCGAAGACGCGGGCCCGTAGCCGCATCACGAAGCGCTCGGCCGTCCATGCGGCGAGCGAGTTGCCCAGATACCCCACGATCCCGCCGGCGACGGCCACGCCCAGCCACAGCCCGGCCGGTGCCCAGAAGGCGCTGACCGAGCCCTTCTGCAGAGCGTTGTCGGTGAGTTCGGCGAAGACCAGGATGGCCACGGTCTCCGCGAACGCGGCCAGGATGGCGCTCAGGCAGACCATGAGGATCCAGCGCCGGTCGCCCCGGGTCAGCGGCCAGAAGCGCCGCACCGATTCCTTGAACCCCACCCGCCGGGTGCGGATCGGGGCATCCGCCACGAGGCCGCTCCCGAGGATCCGGTCCGCACCGGTCTCCAGGGTCGGCTGCGCCGCCGCCCGCGGTCCGACCGCTGGGAGGGCGGACGCGTCGCCGTCCTGCTTGGACACGGACGAACCGTGTCCAACAGGAGATGACTCCGTGCCTTGTTGAGGCGACGCTTCACGGCGCTCCGGGCGCCGGCGTGAGCTGCGGAGATGCATGGTCGCTACGTCATATCGTCGCTGCTCGGACGGTGGGCCGGGGCCGAAGGGGGCCCCTCACACCAACGAGGCGGACCCGCGCGGTACGCGAGCCTGCCTCGGACTCAGGTTTTTGAGTCAGGACTCAGGGTTGAGTCAGTGGAAACGACGCCTGCGCAGATACCTGCGTCCGCGCCTCCTGCGGCGGCGCCTGCGGCGGTCGTGGTCGTGGTCGTAATCGTCGTCGTCGTGACGCCTTCTAGGGAAGACCTTGCGGAAGCTCATTCTCGCCTCCTAGGAAGTTTGTTCCTTGCTGTCGAACCGTTACCGGCTACGACAACTCCCAAGCTACGACGCTTATCTACCTCCAACAAGGAGATTTGCGTGAAAATTCAGACATAAGCCAAGATTCTTAGCAAATATGCCCAAGAGTGCCGAAACGTAACTCTCCGGATATCGTGGGCAGAGAGCGTGACGGAAGGGACGGGCGCCCCTTGGTGACGCCCGTCCGTTCCGCCGGATCACTACGGAGCACCGGCGCCGCCGCCATCGGTCAGGTCGCGCTGAGCGCCACCGTCGGGTGCAGCCGGGAAGCCCGTACGGCCGGGTACAGACCGGCGACGACCCCGATCACCAGAGTGGCGCCCAGTCCGCCCGCCAGAGCCCAGGGCGGTACGACGGCGGTCCACCCCTGGGCGCGGGCGAAGGCGATGGTGGCGGCGGCGCCCAGCGCCGCGCCCGCCAGCCCGCCGAGCGCCGACAACAGCAGTGACTCGGTGAGGAATTGGATCCGGATCGAGCCTCTCGTCGCCCCCAGGGCGCGGCGCAGCCCGATCTCCTGGCGGCGCTCCAGCACCGAGATCACCATGGTGTTGGCCACGCCCACACCGCCGACGAGCAGCGCCACCGCGCCCAGGCCCAGCATCAGACTGGTCAGCCCCTTGTCGGTGGCGGCCTTGGCCGCGAGAGCGTCGGAGGGGCGGGAGACCTTCACCGAGGCCTCGTCGCTCGGGTTGACCGTGCGGGCCAGGACCCCCTGGACCGCCTCCACCGAGGCGTCCGACGACCGCTCGAAGATGACGCTCGGGTGACCGCCGAAGCCCAAGTAGCGCTCGGCGGACGGGTATCCGACCAGCGCCGTACGGTCCAGGGTCGGCACCAGCTCGATGGGCGCCAGGATTCCGGTGACGACGTACCAGCGGTCGTCCAGCAGGATCTTGGCGCCGGGCGCGGTGATCCCGAGGCGGTCGGCGGCCACCGAACCCAGTACGACGGTGGGCAGTCGCTCACTGGCGCGGTTCAGCCAACTGCCCTGATCGATCTGGGCGTTGAGGGTATCGAGCAGATCGCTACGGGCGGCCTGCACCGTGACACCCGCCGCCATCTCCTCCGGCACGGCATCGCTGCGCCGCACCCGGGCGTCGACCGTGCCGATGGCGGTGGCGTGCTGGACCGGGCCGATCCGCTCGACCATCGACACCGCGTTCTTGGGGAGTTTGGCATCTTGGCCCATGGCGTCCTTGCCCGCCTCGGCGGTGAGCAGATTGGTGCCGAGCCGGTCCAGCCGGTTCATGAGATCGGCGCGGCTGGAGGTGGACAGCCCGATGACCGCGACCATCGTCGCGATACCGATCGCAATGCCGAGGGCGGACAGCACGACACGGGTGCGGCGGCTGCGCAGCCCCTCGGCGCCGACCCGCAGCACATCGGCCGGGGAGAGCCGGGCCGCCCGGAGTGCGGGGCCGCTCATCGGGTCACCTCCTCGGTGGGCTCCGCAAAGGAGCCGGGGGCGGCGGGAGCGGCACCGGAGTCGTCGACGATCTCGCCGTCGCGGAAGCGGATCCGGCGGGGCAGCGAGTCGGCGATGTCGTTGTCGTGGGTGATGACGCAGACGGTCGTCCCCGCCGCATGCAGCTCGTGGATGAGTTTCATGACCAGCTCACCGGAGGCGGTGTCCAGCGCACCGGTCGGTTCGTCCGCGAGCAGCAGATCGGGGTCGCCGACCAGCGCGCGGGCAATGGCGACCCGCTGCTTCTCGCCGCCCGAGAGCTGGTGGGCGAGGTGGCCGATGCGGTGCCCGAGCCCCACTTCTTCCAGGGCCGTACGGGCGCGGGCACGGCGCTCACGCAGGCCCGTCCCGCCGTACAGCAGCCCGTCGGCGACGTTGTCCTGGGCGCTGCGGCCAGGGGCGAGGTGGAAGTGCTGGAAAACGAAGCCGATGTGCCGGGCGCGCAGCGCGGAGAGCTGGGCGTCGGACAGCGTGCTGACGTCGTACCCGGCGACCCGGACCTCGCCCGAGGTGGCCCGGTCGAGGGTGCCGAGCAGGTTGAGCAGGGTGGATTTGCCGGAGCCGGACGGGCCGACGATGGCGGTCAGTTCGCCGGGCTCCACCCGGAGGTCCACGCCCCGCAGGGCGTGCACCCCGCCCGGGTACGACTTGGTGGCCGCCCGCAGTTCGATCACGGGTGGGGTCATTGCTCGGCCGCTCCGACCTTCATGCCCTCGGCCAGGCCGGTCCCGCTGACCTCGATCCGGCCGTCGGCCGTCAGGCCCGTCTCGACCGCCACCATGCGGGTCTTGGAGCCCTGGACCAGCTCCAGCCCGTAGCCGCCCTCGCGCAGCGCGACGATCGCCTCGACCGGCACCGTCAGCACGTCCTTGCGGCTTTCACTGACGAACTTCACCCGGAGGGTGCCCTGGCGGTCCTTCTCCTGGAGCTTGGCTCCGTCGTCGAGCGTGATCTCCACGTTGATGGAGTCCGAGGACGAGCTACCGGAGCCGGCCGCCCCGCCGTCATCGGAATCGGACTCCTCGGGGGCCACCACGCCGCTGACCTTGCCGCGCTGGGTGCCTCCGCCGGGCATGGCGATCTCCACCTTGGTGCCCTTGGCGGCCAGCGCCCCGTCGGCCGCGTCGAGCTCGGCCCGGACGACCGGCTTGGTGGAGGCGACCGTCAGGACCTTGCTGTCCGGGCCCACACTGTCGGCGAGGGCGGCGTCGGCGGACACCACCCGCACCGGGCCGCGCTGGAAGACGACGTCCCCCTGGCCGATCTCGCCGTTGGGGGTCACGTCGAGGGACTTCTGCCACTGCTTGACGGCGGCCTTGGTCGCCTCGTCAAAGCGGACGTCCACATACAGCCCCGCCCCGAAGCCCAGGTCGCGGAGGTTGCGCTCCAGCTGGAGGACGTCCGGGCCGCGGGCGCCGGCCTTCATCGTGCGGAACATCGGTGTCGCGCCGTAGAGGAGGGTCACCGGCCGGGCGTCGCGCTCGTACAGGCGCTGCCCGAGCGACACGGTCTTCCCCGATGTGGCGGCCTTGGTGACCGTGCCCTCCACGGGGGACTTCACCACCCGGCGCTGCGCGTAGTCCAGCTTTCCGTCGACGGTCTTGCTCTGGACCAGATCGGTGCGGGTGATCTCGGTCGTGGTGGGCGGCCCCTTCGGTCCCCGGCCGTCGGCCGAGGCGTCCTGGCCGGTGCCGGTGAGGATCATGACCCCGGCGGTCGCCGCGGTCGCGGTGACCGCCGCCGCCAGGGCGACGAGCCCCCGGCGGCGCTTCGGTGCGGGGCTCACTGCATGCCGTCCAGGCCGTCGAGGAGCTTGCCCTTGCATGCCTGGCGGGCCTGCTTGTAGGTGGACGAGTCCGACGAGACCTCGGGCGAGGTGGGGTTCGGGTCACCGCCGGGGACGACGTTGCCGTCCTGCAGCTGCGGGTTGGTGAACTTCGAGACGCCCTTGGCGCGCATGCACTTGGCGTGCGCGAGCATCGACTCGTAGTCCTTCTGGGTGTCGCGGGGCGGCTCCAGGCTCATGGCCCTTTGCATCTCGGGCGTACAAGCTCCCTTCCGGCCGCCTTTGGTGATGCTGTCGTCGCCCGACGCCTCCTGAAGTGCGTCGATCTTCGTCCAGTCGAGATGGCCGCTCAGCTTGGGGTCGGGGTAGTCCTTGTTGATCTTCTTGCGCATGCACTGGACGAACTTCATCTGTGCGTCGTAGAACGCACTCTTGCCCTTGGGCGCACCGCCCTTGGACGCGTCGGCGCCGTCCTTGGTCTGCTCGGTGGAGGGCGCCTTGCCGACGGAGGCGACCCCTTCGTCGGACGACTCGGCCCCGCCGCCGCAGGCCGTGGTCAGGACGAGGGCGGGTGCGGCGATCAGCAGCGCGAGGCGTGCGGCACGGGAGCGGGAGCGTGTCTTCTGCGTCATGCGGACAATGTCGGGGCCGGAATTGGTGGCCACTCCATGGCCGCATGATGAGAACGTAACAATGCCGCCGGACCGCGTTTTCGGCCTGTGGATAACTCCTGAGCTGCACAAACCCTCGCCCATAATCGTCGGCATGCCGCATGTGCTGCTGATCGAGGACGACACGTCCGTACGGGACGGAATGGAGCTGGTGCTGCGCCGGCACGGCCACGAGGTCGACGCCGTCGCCACCGGCGAGGCGGGCCTGGAGCTGCTGTCCCGCCCGGGCGGCGGCGGCATCGAGCTCGCGGTGGTCGACCTGATGCTGCCGGGTATCGACGGCTTCGAGGTCTGCCGCCGCATCCGGGGCCGGGGCCAGCTGCCGATCATCATGCTCACCTCCCGCGGTGACGATCTGGACGTGGTGAGCGGGCTGGAGGCGGGCGCCGACGACTATGTGATCAAGCCGATCACCGGCCGGGTGCTGGAGGCCCGTATCCGGGCGGCCCTGCGCCGGGCCGGACCGGTGACCCGTACGGACAGCGACAACTTCGCCGGACTCGTCATCGACCGGGCCGGCCTGACCGTCACCAAGCACGGCACCCCCGTCCCCCTCCCGCCCACCGAACTGCGGCTGCTGCTGGAGCTGTCGGCGGCCCCCGGCCGGGTCTTCAGCCGGGAGCAGCTCCTCGAACTCGTCTGGGAACACGACTTCCTGGGCGACTCCCGGCTGGTGGACGCGGCGGTCGGGCGGCTGCGCGCCAAGCTGGAGGATCTCCCCGCCAAGCCGCGCTACATCCAGACCGTGCGCGGCTTCGGCTATCGCTTCGGACCGCTGTGAGCGCGCCATGAGCACCACGGAGGAGACCACGGCGCAGTCCGCCCCCTCGTCGCCCGCGAGGACCGGACTGCGGGCCCGTATACGGCTCCCGCGCCTCGACGGGCTCCGCGGGCGGCTGATCATCACCGTCGTCGTGGTCGCCCTGATCAGCGCGGTCACCGCCACCGGGCTGGCGTACCGGGAATCGCGTAACGCGGTCCTCAAGCGGGCCCAGAACACCGCCGTCGACGACTTCCGCAACCGCGTCGAGCAGCTCGCGCCGGAGCTCGATGTCCCCAGCGACCCCCGCTCCATGGCCCGCTTCGCCAACGACATCTCGTCCGGCCTGCGCGGGTCGCTGGTCGTCGCCCAATACCGCGACTACACCGCCAGCTCCGACCCGTCCGCCGACCGGACCCGGATCACTCCCGAGCTGCGCGCGGCCGTGCGCACCCAGACCCGGGTCTCCCTCCAGCGGGTGGAGCACGGCGGGAAGCCCTGGCTGGTCCTGGGCGCCCCGGTCCGGATGGACGCACGGGCCGGTCGCGACAGCCCCGGGCAGCCGTCCGGCGTCGAGATATTCGCGGTCGTCTCCCTGACCGAGGAGGAACGCGACGCGGCCGAGTTGGTACGCAGTGTGCAGGGCGGCCTGGTGCCCGTGGTGCTGCTGGCCGCCGCCCTGGCGCTGCTCGCGGCCCGCACGGTGCTGCGGCCGGTCCGCAAGCTGGCGCGGGCCACCCGCCGGCTGGCCACCGGTGAGCTGAGCATCCGGGTCGAGGAGAAGGGCCGCGACGAACTGGCCGAACTCGCCCACACCTTCAACGAAACCGCCGGTGCGCTGGAGCACAGCGTCGGCGAGCTGCGCGAACAGGAGGCTCTGGCCCGGCGCTTCGTCGCCGATGTCTCCCACGAGCTGCGCACTCCGCTGGCCGCCATGACCATCGTCTCCAGCGTCCTGGAGGAGGACGCCGACCAGCTCACCCCCGACACCGCACACGCGGCCCGTACGGTCAGCGCCGAAACCGCCAAGCTGACCCGGCTCGTCGACGACCTCATCGAGATATCCCGCTTCGACGCCCGCGCCGTGGCGCTCACGGTGCATTCCGTGGACATGGCCGAGGCGGTGCGCGGCACGCTCGCGGCCCGCGGCTGGACCGACCGGGTCGAAGCCGATCTCCCCCCGGGCATCCGGGCCCGGCTCGACCGCCGCCGACTCGATGTGATCGTCGCCAACCTCGTCGGCAACGCCCTCCGGCACGGTGCGCCACCGGTGACCGTCACCGTTCGGGCGGCGGACGACCGGCTCACCGTCGCGGTCGCCGACCACGGGCCGGGGCTGGCCCCCGAGGTCGCCCGTCATGTCTTCGACCGCTTCTACAAGGCCGACAGCGCCCGCAGCCGGTCCGAGGGCAGCGGCCTGGGCATGGCCATCGCCCTGGAGAACGCCCGTCTGCACGGCGGCACCATCGAGCTCGCACCCCCGGCGCCGGGCGTCGGCGCGGTCTTCATCCTCCAGATCCCCCTCCGTACGGAATCCGCCTCATGACGCGTCCTCGCACCGCCCTCAGCTGCTGTGTGCTCGCCCTCGTCACCGCGGGCTGCGGCATCCGTCCCACCGGCGTCACGTCCGGCGGCACCGCGCCCTCCGGGATCTCGAAGAACATGCGGATCTACTTCGCCTCCGACAGCGGGCTGCGGGGGGTGCCCCGGCCCGGCAAAACGGTCGAGAACTTCAACGTCGCCTACCGGCTGTTGGTCGACGGGCCGACCGAAGAAGAGCGGGCCGACGGACTGGCCAATCTCGTCCGCCCCGACAAGTGGGTCAACGTCACCGCCCACCAGGGCAATGTCACCGTCAGGACTCCCGGCTACACCGCCGAATCCCCCGGGGACCAGAGCACCGGCCAGCTGGTCTGCACCTTCGCTCGTGCCGAGGTCCTCCTCCACGGCACCCGCCCGGACAAGGTCCAGGTGACCCTCGTGACCGGCAAGGAACGCGCCGGGCCGTACCAGTGCCAGCAGTTCCTGTCGCACTGAGCGCCTGGCGGAGCCCGGTCCGCAAGGTACAGGGCAAGCAATAGGGGCACCTCCCGCGCCCTTAAGGCGTGGGGACGAATACCTGGTCTTCCGCCGCTTCTTCGCCCCCGCGCTGCGGGCCGCGGCACCCGGCCCGCACCCCGCCCAGCCGCCCGAACTCCCGCTGTTCGCGCTGGCGACGGTGGCGCTGTGGGTCTCGCTCCGGCTGATCGGCACCTGACCCGGGCCGTGCCCGTCTCAGGACCGCTTGGTGCGCATCAGGAACAACCCCACCGCCGAGCCGATCACCACGACACCGCTGCCGACACTGATCAGCACCTGCTGCACCCCGTCGAAGGCGAAGCTGGTGCTGACATTTAAGGCGACGGCGACCACGAGCACGAACCAGAGCAGGGCTTTCATGGGAGTTCCTTCCGAAGGGTCGGACGTAAGGGTCAGACGCAAGAGGTAAGACGTAAGAGGTAAGACGTAAGGGTTAAGGCGCAGCACCGTGCCGGTGCGCCGAGCCTCTGTGGTCGAGACTGCCCGCTCCGGACCGGCGGTTCGAGGGAGCGTCCTCCCGAATACGGGGTGGAGCGCACTACACCCCCGGCCGGGGAGCGCACCCGCCCGCGCCGCGGCGACCGGTCGCTTAGCCTGAGCCCCATGGGGGAGACAGTGCGGCGGGCGGGGCGGGCCACGGCCCAGCTGATGACGGCGGCCGGGCTGGCACTGCTGTCGTATCTCTTCCTCGGGGTGCTGCTGTTCACCGCCGTGGCGACGGTCATCGTGATCGGCGCGGGTGTGCTGCCCGAGACGGTCCTGCTGCTGCGCAGGACGGCCGGGTTCAAGCGGCGGCGGGTGGCGGCCTGGACGGGTACGACGGTGCCCGAGGCGTATGTGCCGCTCACCGGGGGGCTCTCCGAGCGGGTCCGTACCGCGCTCGCCGATCCGGGCACCTACCGGGATCTGCGCTGGCTCGCCGTCCACTTCGGCTACGGCTGGCTCCTGGCGTATCTCGCGCTGCCGCTGTGGGCCGTCGGGCTGCCGGCCGACGGGGTGTGGTGCGGGCTGCTGCGGCAACGGGCCGTCGTACTACCGCTGATCGAGCGCCTCGCCGACCTCGATGCGGCCTGGTCGCGTGCGCTGCTGCGGCCGTCACCGGACAGCGGGCACCGGGCCCGGCTCGCCGAGCGGGTCGAGGAACTGACCGTCACCCGGGCCGGTGCCGTCGCCGCGCACGGCGCCGAACTGCGGCGGATCGAACGGGATCTGCACGATGGCACCCAGGCCCGGCTGGTGGCCCTGTCGATGCGGGTGGGGCTGGCCCGCCGGGCCTACGACAAGGACCCCGAGACGGCCCGCAAGCTCCTCGACGACGCACAGAACCAGGCCGAGGAGGCCCTCACGGAGCTGCGTCACGTCGTCCGCGGCATCCATCCGCCGATCCTCACCGACCGGGGCCTGGTGGGGGCGGTGCGGGCGCTCGCGGCGAGCAGCGGCCTGGAGGTGACGGTGGGCGAGGACGGGCTGGCGGAGGGCCCGCGCGCCCCGGCGGCGGTCGAGGCGGCCGCGTACTTCGTCGTCGCGGAGGCCCTGACCAATGCCGCCAAGCACAGCGGGGCGGACCGGGCCCGGGTGGAACTCGTCCGCCGGCCCGGCCGGTTGACGCTGTCGGTACGTGACGAGGGGCGCGGCGGCGCGGAGAGCGGCTCCGCGGGGGCGTCGGGCGGCAGTGGGCTGCTCGGCATCCGGCGCCGGGTCGCGGCGCTCGACGGGACCGTGGAAGTGACCAGCCCCGCCGGGGGCCCGACCGTGATCGATGTGGAGCTGCCGTGCGCGTGGTGATCGCCGAGGACAATGCCTTGCTCAGGGAGGGGCTGGTCCTGTTGCTGACCTCCGCCGGGCACGAGGTGGCCGCGGTCGCGGCCAGCGGGCCCGAGGTGCTGCCCGCGCTCCTCGAACACCGCCCGGACGCCGCCGTGTTGGACGTCCGGATGCCTCCCGGGTTCCGCGACGAGGGGCTGCGGGCGGCGCTGGCGGCCCGGCGCGAGATCCCCGGTCTGCCGGTGCTCGTGCTGTCGCAGTACGTGGAGGAGACCTATGCCGCGGAGCTGCTGGGCGGCGGCGCGAGCGGCGTCGGCTATCTGCTGAAGGACCGGGTGGGCCGGGTCGACGAGTTCCTGGACGCGCTGGAACGCGTCGCGGCGGGTGGCACCGCGCTGGACCCGGAGGTGGTCACGGAGCTGCTGACCCGGCGCCGTGACGATCCGCTCGACACCCTGACGCCGCGCGAGCGTGAGGTGCTGCAGCTGATGGCGGAGGGCCGGGACAACACCACGATCGCCCAGCTGCTGGTGGTGTCGGACCGGGCGGTCAGCAAACACATCGGCAATGTCTTCGCGAAGCTGGGCCTCCCGGCCGGCGACACCGGCCACCGTCGGGTGCTGGCGGTACTGGCGTACTTGAACGGCGGGTAGCGGGGGCGCGGTTGGCCTGTCGGGGGCGCGGTTGGCCTGTCGGGGGCGAGCGGACGACGAGGCGGTCGGCCAACGGGGGCGCGCGGTCAACCGGGACGACCGGCCGACCGGGGCATGCGGCCAACCGGGCGAGCAGCCAACAGGCGTGCAGCCAACGGGGCATGCGGCAGGCGCAGTTCAGCCCCCGTCCCCGCCGCCGGTACGGCCGGGCTGGCAGCGGGGACACCACACCGTGCCGCGGCCCGCGAGGCGTTTCCGGCACAGGGTCGCACCGCAGCGCGGGCAGGTCGCCCCGGGGCCGTCGCGGCGCCCCGTGAGCCAGGACCGGCGCGGCGGTACGCGTCCGGCGCGTACCGCTGACCGCAGGGTGCGGCGCAGCTCCGTGTACAGCCGGCCGCACTCGTCGGCGGAGAGCGCACCGGCCCGGCGGGCGGGGTGCAGCCGGGCGCGCCACAGGATCTCGTCGACGAGCAGATTGCCGAGTCCGGCCAGCGCCGACTGGTCCATGAGGACCGACTTGAGGCTGCCGCGCCGCCCGGCGAGCACCGCCTCCAGCGTCTTACGGGTCACCGTCGCCGCATCCGGCCCCTGATCACACAGCATCCGGTCGAGACCGGCCTCGTCGACCAGCCACAGGCCCTGGAGTTTGCGCTGGTCGCGGTAGCGGAGCTGGCGATCGCGGCCCACCGTGAACACCACCCGGTCATGGGCGTGCGGCGGGTCGGCGGGGCCGGCGCACACCAGCTCGCCGGTCATCCCGAAGTGCAGCAGCACGGTGGGGCCGTCGGTGTGCGCGAGCAGCCACTTGCCGCGCCGCTCCGGCTCGGCGAACCGGCGGCCGGTCAGTTCGCGGCGCAGTCGCCGGGCACTCACCCCGTGCAGGACGCCCGCGTCGTACACCTCGGTCCGCCGGATCAGCCTCCCCTGCGCGCAGGAGGCCAGAATCCCCCGGAACGCCTCGACGTCGGGCAGTTCGGGCACGGCGTCACCCGCCGGTCCCCGGGGGCGTGGAGCCGGGCCCGAGGGCGCGCAGGCCCTGGAGGAGCAGCCCCAGCCCGAACTCGAAGTGGGCCGTGAAATCCGTACTGCTCAGCACCGGCAACGCGGCGGCCAGATGGGGGTATCGCCCCGGCGCCACCGCCGCGCGCAGCAGGTCCGGGTCCGCCGGGCCTTCGTCCGCCGCCCCCTGGCGGGCGGCCTGCTCCTCCAGGGTGTGGCCGAGGGTGAAGTGGACGAGTGTGAGGGCGGCCCGGCCCGCGTCGTCGGCGGCGAAGCCCGCCTCCCACAGGACACCGATGAGGGCGTCGGCGAAGCCGAGGGTGTGTGCGCCGGTGGCATGCGTACCGGCGTAGACGCGAGCGCCGTCGCGGCGGCCGAGGAGCGCCGTACGCATCCGGCGGGCCAGTTCGGCCAGCCGCTCGCTCCAGTCCGGCGACGAGAGCGGCCGTTCGAGGCAGTCGGCCAGCAGCACCTCGGCCATCGCGGTCAGCAGCTCGTGCTTGGTCGCGAAGTAGCGGTACAGGGCACCGGCCCGTACGTCCATCGCCTCGGCCAGCCGCCGCATGGTGAGCGCGTCGAGCCCGACCTCGTCCAGCAGCGCCAGAGCCGCCTCGACGGTGCGCACCTGGTCGAGCTTCGGGGGCCGGCCGCGCCCCGTGGTGGCGGCGGACCGGGCGCCTGGAGGCCTGGGAGGACTGGGAGAGCTGGGAGGGCTGGGGGTTGACGCGGCGCTCATGGCTCTCATTATAGTGAACAGCGTTCACGTGAACGTTGTTCACTAAATGGTGGGCGGAACTGCGGGGAGACATCTGATGGATGCCGACACCGATGTCGATGTGATCGTGGTGGGTGCGGGACCGACCGGGCTGATGCTCGGCGCCGAGCTGGCGCTGGGCGGCGTGCGGGTGCAGATCCTTGAGCGGCGGACCGAGGCCCAGCGGCATTCGCGGGCGCTGACCCTGCACCCCCGCAGTGTCGAGCTGATGGACCAACGGGGCCTGGTGGAGCGCTTCCTGGCGCGCGGGCGAGCCGTACCGGGGTGGCACTTCGCCGGACTGGACACCCGGCTGGACTTCAGCGCGCTGGACACCCGGCACGGCTACACGCTGTTCCTCACCCAGGCCCGTACCGAGCAGCTGCTGGCGGAGCGCGCCCGCGCACTCGACGTACCGATCCGGCGCGGACACGAGGTGGTCGGCCTGCGCCAGGACGACGGCCGTGACAGGGGCAGTGGCATCGGCAGTGACATCGGCGAAGACGGCGGCCGAGGTGGCGGCGACGGGCGGGACGGGCGCACGGACCCGGGCCGTGTCGAGGTGGACGTCCGCGTGCCCGGCGGTGACCTGAGGACCGTACGCGCTCGGTACGTGGTCGGGTGCGACGGCGGACGGAGCGCGGTGCGCCGGGCCGCCGGTATCGAGTTCCCCGGCACCGACGAGACCCTGACCGGCGCACTGGGGGATTTCGCGGTCGTCGACCCGGCGGCCCTCGACCGTGCGCGCGCCCAGGGCGTACTGATCGCCCCGCTGGAGCCGGAGCCGGAGCCGGGGGACGAACGGACGGACGGCGGCCCGGCGGAGGGGCGGACGGGAGGCCTCACCCGGATCGTCCTCGTCGATCCGCGGCGGATGCGCACACCGGCCGCCGAGCCGCTGACTCTGGAGGAGTTCCGGACCTCCCTGGCGGGAATCTGCGGCACCGACTGCGGGGTGGCCCAGCCCCGTTGGCTGTCGCGCTTCGGCAATGCCACCCGGCTCGCCGCCCGCTACCGCGCCGGACGTGTCCTGCTGGCGGGCGATGCCGCGCATATCCACTTCCCCGCGGCCGGCCAGGGCCTCAACACCGGGCTCCAGGACGCGATGAACCTGGGCTGGAAGCTCGCCGGCGAGATCAACGGCTGGGCGCCGCCCGGACTGCTCGACAGCTACCACGCCGAGCGTCATCCGATCGGACAGGCGGTCACGGAGAACACCGAGGTCCAGACGCTGCTGATGGAGCTGCCCCTGCTCCCCCCGTATCAGCGCCCGGCCGCCGCGCTGCGAAAACTGCTGACGGAGCTGCTGGGTATCGAGGAGGTCAACCGACGTCTGGCCGGGCGGATTTCCGCGCTCGACACGGCCTATCCGCCCACCGCCGCCGACGCCGATCCCCTGGTGGGACGACGAATGCCCGATGTCGCCCTGACGGCGGCCGGTTCAGCGGCCGTCCGCGCCCATGAACTCCTGCCGCGCGGCCGGTTCGTCCTGCTGGACCTCGCGGGTGACGAGCAGCTGAGGCGAACCGTCACCACGGGCTGGGGGCAGCGGGTGACCGCCCTGACCGTCACCCGGCACGGGCACCGCACCGACCTCGACGGGGTACGCGAGATCCTCATCCGCCCCGACGGCCATATCGCCTGGGCCACCCGCACCCCGGCGCTGCCGGCCCGCCGCATCGAGCGACACCACGCCCTGACCGACTGGGCCGGCCGCCCCACACGGCGCTGAGCGATGCGCGGGTGCCGAGAGGTGCCGTCCTGCGTCTCGTCCGCAGCCGCGTCGTGGCCGATCGCGCGGCGCGGCGGACGGACGGACCGAGCGGGGCCGGACCCGGCCGTCGTGATGCTGCCGTTCCTGGCACGGGCCCGTACGGCGGGAGTGCGCCGCGTCGTCCTCCTAGCCCGCGCCCCCCGAACGCCCCGGGCGTCCCGGCCGTCCCGGGCTTCCCGCGTTCACCGGGTCCACGGGGCTCGCGCTCGCCGAACTCGCGGGCCGATCGCGGCGTTCCGAGGTGTCCGCCGAGTTGTCGGCTGATTTGTCCGGGTCCAGCGGGCTCTCCGGGTGGTCGGAGTGATCCAAGCTGTCGGAGGGGTCGGAGCTGCCGGACGGGTCCGGGTTGCCGGAGGCATCTGAGTCGTCGGAACGGGCCGGGTCGTCCGAGGTGTCCTGACCGTCGGAGCGGCGGTCCGGGCTGTCGCTGCCGGAAGGGTCCCGGTCATCGGAGCGGTTCGGGTCATCGGAGCGATCCGGGTTGTCCGAACGGTCTGGATCATCGGAGCGGGCCTGGTCATCGCGAGGATCCCGGTCGTCGCGACGGTCCTGGTCGTCCCGACGATCCTGGTCGTCCCGACGATCCTGGTCGTCCCGACGATCCTGGCCATCGCGTCGATCCTGGCCATCGCGTCGATCCTGGTCATCCGGGCGGTCCTCGTCGGCGGACGTGACCGCTTCCCGGGGGCCGTTCGCGCTCAGTTGGAGGCTGCCGAATTTGGCGTTGAGCCAGGAGCGGGCGCGCACGACGGTCACCACGCGGCCGGTGCAGTCGCGGCCGGTGTAGAGGACGAGGTCGGTGGGGGTGTCGTTGTCCACCTCGCCGTAGCCGTCCCCCACTCCGTAGCAGTGGTCGTCGCCGGGGTCGAGGATCTCGTGCGGCCGGTTCTCGGGCCGGGTGTGGTACGTGATGACGCCGGTGACGGCATGTGCGCCGGAGGGAGCGAACGCGACGAGCCCCCCGGTGAGAGCCAGCGCACCAAGGAAAGCGGTCTTGCGTCGCACAGTCGGAACTCCTGTCAGCCATGACGGCGGGCCGGTCCTGGGTCAGGCCCATACGGAATGTCGCCATGTGGGGTTCCCGACGCCCTCTCGGGATATTCACCTCGAAGGGGAGATTCACCGAGCAGCAGCACATTTCGGGCTGGCTGGGCGCGCCGACCGCCCGTGTCACCGGCCCCGCCGTCTTCGCCGCAGCCGCAGCCGTAGGCCGTCGCCGCAGCCGCAGGCCGTCGCCGCAGCCGCCGCCACCGCAGCCGTAGGCCGTCGCCCTCGCCCTCGCCGCCGCCGTCGGCTGTACGGACGGCCGTCGCCGGCGGCTCCAGTGGGTCAGCTCTCCTCGACCGGCCGGACGCTGCCCAGCCAGAGGACGTCGCGGGCGCGGGTCATGGCGACGTAGAGCTGACTGCGCGCCAGTTCCGCGCGCTCGTGGGCGGTTTCGGCGGGGGCCGGACCGTCCGGGGTCCCCTTGGGCAGATGGGCGTCGTGCTGCGGCAGATAGACGCGCTTGAATTCCAGGCCCTTGGCACGGCGGTAGCTGCCGAGTTTGACGGCCTCGACCGGGTGTCCGTCGTAGCGGTCCAGCGCGCAGACGGGCAGGCCCGCCCGGGTGAGGAGGCGCTGGTAGTGCTCGATGGCGCGCTTCGAGGGGCAGAGAACGGCGGAGCCGGCCAGCTCCTGGGGGGACAGGGCGCCCAGCGCGGTCAGCAGGGCCTCGTCGTGCGCGACGGGGGTGGGCAGTACGGCGCGCTGCACCTCGCCGTCGTGGTAGGTCAGGTCGACGTCCCGGCGGCCCGGGGTGCGCGTGCCGTCGAGGTCCTCGAAGGCGTCCTCGGCGACCACGGAGAGCGCGGTGTCCACGATCTCCTTGCTGTTGCGGTAGTTGGCGCGCAGCACCTGGCCACGGTCGCCGCGGATGTCGATGCCCGCGTCCGAGAGACGGAACCCGCCCGGGTAGACGGCCTGTTGGCCGTCCCCGACCAGGAGGAGTCCGTTGGGGGTGTCGCCCACCAGGGCATGCAGCAGGCGCACCCCGACGAGGGTCAGGTCCTGGACCTCGTCCACGACGACGGCCGTGTAGGCGCTGTGGCCGGTACGGCCGGCCGCCTCGGCGAGCGCGAGGGAGAGCACATCGTTGAAGTCGTGAACGGCGCGCTCGGTGCGCTGTGCCTCGTACGCCTCGTACAGGGACCAGACGGCCTGCCGGTGCGGGCGGCGCAGACCGGCGCGGCGGCGACGGCGCGGGAGGGCGGCGTACTCCTCGAAGGAGGTGAGGCCGCGGCCCTTGATGACGTAGTCGATCTCTTCCCGCCAGTACGGGTGCAGCGGATCGATCTCGGTCAGACAGCTGTTCCGGCCGACGTGTTTCCAGGCGAAGCTGAAGGCCGTCTCCGCCTTCTCCTTGTGCAGATGGACCGGGACGCCCCGGTCGCGCAGATACTCCTGTGCCCAGGAGTGCAGGCTGCGGAAGTCGACCCGGTCGGCCACCGCCGGGGCCATGGTCTTCAGGAAGGTGGCCTGTACGCGGGGGAGGTTGTTGGCGAAGGTGACGTACAGGATGCGGCCGTTGGTGCGCTGAGCCAGGTAGGCGGCGCGATGCAGGGCGATGACCGTCTTGCCGGTGCCGGCCGGGCCGCTGATCCTGGCCGGGCCGGCCCAGTTGCGCCGTACCAGCGCGAGCTGGTCAGGATCGAGGAAGGTCATCCACCGCTCGATGGGGGCCCGGCGCACCTCGTCGAGGGCGGCTTCCCGCAGCCCGTCGAGGTCGAAGAGACCGTCGGACCCGGCGGCCGATGGCCGGGTGGCGGCGTCCGGGGTGCGGGAGACGGCGTCCGGGGTGGCGGCGGCGGGCGGGGCCTCGTACTCGGGGAAGGCCCGCTCCAGATGATCGGCGAGGGCCCGGACGGACTCCGCTGACAGCCGGGTGCGCTCCGAGAGCAGCGCCGGTCCGATCTCCCGCTCGCCCAGCAGCCGTATCCGGCCCAGCTCCGCGTCGACCCGGTGTCCCGCGAAGGCCAGCAGCGGACGCACCGCCACCGGGGACATCCCCAGGGACGCCACCGCGCTCTCGGCGGCCTTGGTGACCGCGAGCAGCTTGCGACGGTGCTCATCGCGGGAGAACCCCCCGGCCCGCAGCCGGCCGCCCGAGGTCTCCGGTGCGGCCCGCCAGTTCTTGACGTCGATGACGAAGACCCCGCCGGGGCCGATCAGCAGCATGTCGACATTGGCCGCGCGGGTGCCCGGCCAGCGCCGGTCCACGAGCAGCCGCCAACCCCGCTCGGTCAGCATCAGCAGCTGGGCGGCGACCCGCTGTTCCCCCTCGCTCGCCGCCTCCCAGCGCTCGGCCCGCTGCCTGGCGGCCTGCCATTGTTCGCGTAACAGGCGCTCCTGGCGGCGGGCCTGCTGCGCCCGCCGTGCCGCCGAAGCACCTGCCGACCCGCCCGGTGCACTCCCTGCCGCCATCGCTCGCCCCCTGACGTCTCGCCCCCGCAGGCATGAGTCATGAACCATAGGTCGATGGCACATGACGCGGAAGTGCGCACGGGAGGGGCACGGGCGCATGGTGCCGGGAGTCCGCGGCCGACGGGCCCGGCCCGCCCCGCAGTCGGCGGGAGGGCGGGCCGGGCCGCGGACATGCCAGGCCACCGCCCGTCTACCCCACGCGCGCAACCGACCGGAAGAGGCGGGCCGCGGACGTGCCCAGACCGGTCGGCTCGCCCACCCGGCCGGGCGAGCCCGTCGGGTGGCGCAGCTCGGAGGCCTGGTAGCGCCGGCAGTCCCGGTGCCAGATGAGGATGCCGGCCATCCAGTGCTCCAGCTCGCGGACATAGCCGTCCAGCGCCTCGCGCGACTCGGCCGAGAGCTGGAAGTCCTCGCAGACGACCGGGAGTTCATGGGCCGCGACATGCTGGAACTCGCGCATCCGCGAGGTCATGAGGTCATGGACGATGGCCAGCGCGGCCGGGTAGTCGCAGCCGAAGAAGGTCTGGACGACCAGGATGCCGTTGTGGACCTCCCCCTCGTACTCGATCTCCTTCTGGTACGAGAAGACATCGTTCATCAGGCCCGCGTAGTCGGCGGCGGCGTTCTCCAGTGAGCGCAGGGTGCCGGTGCGGTAGATCTCCGGCGGGACCTGCCGGCCGCGGCCGATCCGGCTCAGGCTCATGGTGAGGTCGGCGCCGAAGGTCGCCCGGCGCATCTCGATGTAGTCGACCGGGTCGGGGATGCGGTTCTGGATCTGGTTGTCGATCTCCCAGAGCCAGCTGGCCGTCATCGTGTCGACGGCTGCACGGAACGCCCGGCGCGCCTCGGGCCCCATGGAGACCGTCGTGCGGGTCCACAGGTCCGCCAGCCCGCGTTCGAGGGCGTTGACCGGCTCCGGTGCGGACGTCGTGGCGTCGAGCGGCATGAAGGCCGACAGCCGCTCGGTGCACACCTTGGCCGAGGCGATGTCGCGGGTGCGGCCGAAGACCGCCGGGTAGTAGTCGTCGGCGTAGGTGCCCCAGGCCAGCCAGGCGGCGCTCAGGTCCAGTTGCTCCGGGGTGGCGTCCGGATGGATGCCGGCCGCGCACAGCGCCAGATCGTGCCGGATCATCGCGGGCTCGTCCCAGACGTCGGACAGCGGCACCCCGGGCTGCGGCTGGAGGATGCCCATCCGGTGGGCCCAGTCGAGGAGCCGCTGCCGGGCGCCCTCCAGGTGCGGGCTGAGGGTGGTGGTGAACGGCATGAAGAAGTCGGGGAGTCGGGACGGTCCGACCTTCCGGTGCGGGAGGTGGGTACCGCTGCGGAGGCGGAGCGCACCGGTCGTGGCCAGGGCGGTGTCCAGGTCCGCCGCCGAGGTGCCGAGCCCGCCGAAGGAGAACGGCGACCAGGGCTGCGAGCGGCCGGCCGCAGCCCCGCCGCCGTTCATGTAGCGGCTGGAGCGCATATGCCATTCGTGGCCGCCGGACTGCCAGTCCTGGAGCCCCTTGGCGTACGCCAGCACCTCCGCACAGGACGCCGGATCGAGGCCCTTCTCCAGGAAGAGCGCGGGGAGTTCGGCGACGACGGTGTTCTCGAACTGCTGCAGCCGGGAGGTGATCAGATCGTTGACGGCGTCCGCCGCCTCCTGGGTGGTGCAGTCCAGGAAGGTCTCCAGCACCAGGACGCCATTGCTCAGCTCGCCCTCCTCCTCCGTCTCCCGCTGGTAGGAGAACAGGTCGTTCCGCAGATGCACGGCGTCGGAAAAGGTGTCGCGCAGTACCCGCAGCGGCCGGGAGGCGGCGACGGCCGCGGGCACCTCGGCGCCGGTCGCGTACTCCACCAGGCCCGCCGACCAGGGCGCGCCACCGACCTTGCGGCGCATCTCGATGTACTCGACGGGGTTGGGCACCCGGTGGATATTGATATTGGACAGTTCCCACAGCGACTCGTTGAGCAGATGCTCGGTGCTCTCGGCGAACCGCCGCCGCCAGTCCATGGACATCCGCGGCACCGTGCGCGCCCACAGGTCGGCGAGCCCGGCCTCGACGGGGTTGACCGGCTCCGGAAGGGGCGTCGTCAGGTCCATCGGCATGAAGGCGGGCAGCCGGTCGAGGTACTCCTTGCCGCCCTTCCGGTCCAGTGTCCGCTTGAACTTCTCCAGGAAGTGGTCGTCGAAGAAGAAGACCCAGACGTACCAGTCGGTCACCAGCGAGAGCGCATCGGCATCGCAGTCCGGGTGGGTGTAGGAACACAGCAGAGCGTAATCGTGGGAGTCGAGATCCTTCTCCTCCCAGATGCCCGAGCCCTCCAGCATCCCCATACCGCGGGCCCACTTCTTGGAGTGGGCCCGCGCCGTCTCCAGATGCGGGTTCAACCGCGCCGGGTAGGGCGTGTAGAAGTGGGGCAATTCAAATGGCTGTGTCACCGGTGCCGGCCTCTCCCCAATACGTATGGAAGGAAGGCGCGTTGCACCACGCCCTCCTTGACGGGGGCAGCGCTACCCCAGGGGTCGGCGCCTTAGGCCTTATGGAGGAGGAGCTTCCGCCTCCACTCTTCTTCGGTCCGTAGTGCTCCGAACCGGGTTCATTTCTCGCTGACTTGTGGCACTTTTCTTTCGGCCCCGCTGCCGGTCCGGCCGCTCACTGCGGTCCGCAGGGCGAGTGCCGCCAGCGCCTCCGGGGCACCGGCCTGGCCGCGGACTCCGGGGAAGGCGTTGATGTCCACGATGAGGGGCGCACCGCCCCCGGCGTCGAGAAGATCCACCCCGTAGACCTCCAGCCCGAAGACCTCGCCGACCCGGAGCGCGGCGGCCGTCCAGCTCGCGGGCAGTTCGCCGACCGGCAGCGGCAGCGTCGGGCCGCGGCCGTCGGGGGCCAGCTCCGAGCGCCGCAACGCGGCGAAGAGCTGCCCGTCGACCACCCACAGCTTGTGGTCCCAGCCGCTGTTCACGGTGAACTCCTGTACCACCACGGGCTCTTCGTGCCAGTCGGCGGCCAGTTCCCGCAGCTGTACGGCGCTGTGGGCGCGGGTCACCAGGTCCCCGCGCCGGCTGAACCGGCTCTTGATCACCAGCGGCCCGGCCGGGGCACCGGCCGCGGCCAGCTCCCCGAGGGTGGCCGCAAAGCGGGTGCCGGCGAACGGCAGCCCGGCCGCGCGGGCCACCGCGGCCATCTCCACCCGGTCCTGGCACCGGGCGGTCGCCGCGGCCGAGTTGAGCACCGGGGCGCCGTGCTCCTCCAGAAGCGCGGCGAGCGCCAGCGCCCGGGGCGTCCGCGCCTTGAGGAGATAGACGTCGGCGAGCGAGGAGAGGTCCGGTCCCGGCCCCTCGGCGCCCGGGTCCAGGGTTTCCACCCGGTGCTCCGGGGTCAGCAGACCGGTGACCGCGGCGAGCAGCGGATGCCCGGGGTCCGCGGTGAGCAGACAGATCCTCACCGGCCGCCGCCGATCGACGCCGCGGGCCGGGCGGGGCGGGGAACGGACGGCACGGCGAACGGGGCCGCCGGGGCGGCCTCCCGTACGGACGCCTCCCGTACGGACGCCACCCGCCCCCTCGTCCCATGACGGGCGAGGTCCAGGACGGCGGCGGACACCCGGGCGACCGCGTCCGGCACCTGGCGGAAGCTGGGGAAGTCATTGATATCGACGATCACCGGGCCGTCCGGGCCGAGCAGGATGTCGACCCCGTAGAGGTCGAGGCCGAACACGTCGCCTATCTCGGCGGTGATCCGGGCAACTTCGGGGGTGAGCGGTACCTGCCGTTCGCGGACGGCGTGAGCGGGGTGCAGCGGGGAGCACCGCTCGGTCGCGTACAGCTCACCGGCGACGCTGTACACCTTCAGATCCGTACCGGAGTTGGGGACGTAGGGCTGGGCGATGAGCAGCCCGCCGGCCGGTCCGTCCGGCTCCACCGGGGCCGGCAGCCGGTCCGGCGTCGCCACCAGCCGGACGGCGCGCCCGGAGCTGCCGTCGGCGGGCTTGACCACGAGGGGGAACTCCGCCTCCGGTATCTCCGCGAACTCCTCGGGACGGGCCGCCGCATACGTCACGGGGACGGGCAGCCCCTTGCCGCGGGCGATCACCGCGGCCAGCGCCTTGTCCCGTACGCCACGGATGGCCCGGACGTCGTTGACCGTCGTCAGCCCGACGGAAGCGGCCGCTTCCAGGAGGGTCAGGCCCGGACCGCCGGAGACGGTCTTGAGGACCCAGGCGTCGTGGCTGCCCGCCCGTATCGCCTCGGATATCCGGATCAGCGAGCGGCCGGGCCACACCACGTCCACCTGGTGGTCCCAGGCGCGGAGTTGGTGGATCACCTCCAGGGGCATGCCGTCATGGCGGTACTGCTCCTCCACCAGGAAGCAGAGTCTCATCGGGCACCCTCGTCATCGCCGCACGTCCACCGACCGTCCGGCAGATCCATGACACACCAGGATCCCATGCGGCGTCCGCCGGGGACGGTGGACCCACGCACCCGGCCCCGCCCCGTATGCCGGATACGTCACGCCATCCCCAGAACCCCTAAGGGCTGTCCACTAGCGAGCCACCAGCCCGGTCCCGAACTCCTGGCGAGCCACCAGCCCGGCCCCCGCTCCTCCCGCCCCCGGTGTCGCTACCGTGAGGCGACCGCGACGGAGCATCACCGGGATGGACCGGGATCAATCGGGAGGCCCCTGTGACCAACAAGGCCGTGCCCTTCGACGACCTCGACCGCAAGATCGTTGCGGCGCTGATCGACAACAGCCGGGCGAGCTTTGCGGAGATCGGTGCGGCGATCGGGCTGTCGTCCACCGCGGTGAAGCGGCGGGTGGACCGGATGCGGGAGAACAACGTGATCACGGGGTTCACCGCCACCGTCCGCCCTGCCGCACTGGGCTGGCTGACCGAGGCGTATGTCGAGGTGTACTGCGACAGCGCGGCGCCGCCCCGCCGGCTCGCGGAGGTGGTGCGCAACCACCCGGAGATCGCGGCGGCGATGACCGTCACCGGGGGCGCCGATGCGCTGCTGCACGTCCGGGCGACCGATGTGGAGCACTTCGAGGAGGTGCTCGAACGCATCCGGGCCGAGCCGTTCATCCGCAAGACGATCAGCTACATGGTGCTGTCCCATCTGCTGCCGGACAGCCCGGAGGCGGGCGCCCAGCAGTCCTCGGGAGGGACCACCCGCTGAAGCGGGCCGGTGCGCGCGGCCCGTCACAGCCGCCGGGAGCCCGGCACCCACGCCCCGGACGCGGAATGCGTGACGGGATCGCGCAGGAATGCTGCGTTCAGTGCCCGCGAGACGCAGCATTGCTGCGCAGCTGAGCAGCATTTGTTTCTTGTGTCCCGATTCCCTCGCTCCTTACCTTGGAAGCACTCCGGGTGACCCTCTGTGACACCTGGTCACCCGTATGCCCCTGAGGAAGCGAAGGGATCGTCCCGTGCCGATGAGTCGTGTGTCGCGCCCCCGGCGCTATCTGGTCTGCGAGCCCAGACACTTCGCCGTGCATTACGCGATCAACCCATGGATGCGAGCGGATGTGCCGGTGGACACCGCGCTCGCGGGGCGCCAGTGGGAGGCCCTGATGGGCACCTACCGCGCGCACGGGCACACCGTGGAGACCGTGACCCCGGTGGCCGGCCTGCCGGACATGGTGTTCGCGGCGAACTCCGCGCTCGTCGTGGGCGGCCGGGTCTTCGGCTCGCACTTCCACGCACCGCAGCGGCGGCCGGAGTCCACGGAGTACGAGACCTGGTTCAAGGCGGCCGGATACGACGTCTACCGGCCGGAGTCGCAGTGCGAGGGCGAGGGCGATCTCGTACCGGCCGGCCGCTACATCCTGGCGGGTACGGGCTTTCGCACCACCCCGGCGGCGCACCGCGAGGTGCAGGAGTTCTTCGGCGTACCGACGATCGGCCTCCAGCTGGTGGACCCGTACTTCTACCACCTGGACACCGCGCTCTTCGTCCTGGAGGAGACGCCGGAGACGGGCGAGGCAAACATCGCCTACTACCCCGAGGCCTTCTCGTCCGGCAGCCGTGAGGTGCTGCGGCGGCTGTTCCCCGACGCGGTGCTCGCCACCCGGGACGACGCCATGGCCTTCGGCCTCAACTCCGTCTCCGACGGCCGCCATGTCTTCGTCGCCCCGCAGGCGACCGGCCTGATCGCGCAGCTCGGCGCGCACGGCTATGTCCCCGTCCCCGTCGACCTGTCGGAGTTCCACAAGGCCGGCGGCGGCATCAAGTGCTGCACCCAGGAGATCCGCTGATGACCGCTCCCACCCGTACCGTCCCCGCGCAGGCCGCTCCCCGTTCGTCCGCGGAGCTCATCCAGGCCGAGGGCCCGGTCCTCGCGCACAACTACCACCCGCTGCCCGTGGTGGTCGCCCGCGCCGAAGGCGTCTGGGTCGAGGACGTCGAGGGGCGCCGCTACCTCGACATGCTGGCCGGCTATTCGGCCCTCAACTTCGGCCACCGCCACCCGGCCCTGATCGAGGCCGCGCACCGCCAGCTCGACCAGCTCACCCTCACCTCGCGGGCGTTCCACAACGACCGGCTCGCCGGCTTCGCCGAGGGCCTCGCCGAGCTGACCGGCCTGGACATGGTGCTGCCGATGAACACCGGCGCCGAGGCGGTGGAGAGCGGCATCAAGGTCGCCCGCAAGTGGGCGTACGACGTCAAGGGCGTCCCGGCGGACCGGGCGACGATCGTGGTGGCGGGCGGCAACTTCCACGGCCGGACGACCACCATCGTCGGCTTCTCCGACGACGACACGGCCCGCATCGGCTTCGGCCCCTTCGCCCCCGGCTTCCGCACCGTCCCGTACAACGATCTCGCCGCGCTCGAAGCGGCCCTGGACGAGACGACGGCCGCCGTACTCATCGAGCCCATCCAGGGCGAGGCGGGCGTCCTCATCCCCGACGACGGCTACCTCACCGGCGTACGCGAACTGACCCGGCGCAACGGCTGCCTGTTCATCGCCGACGAGATCCAGTCCGGGCTGGGCCGCACCGGCACCACCCTCGCGGTCGAGCACGAATCCGTGGTGCCGGACATGCTGCTGCTCGGCAAGGCTCTCGGCGGCGGCATCGTCCCGGTCTCCGCGGTCGTCGCCCGCCGCGAGGTGCTCGGCGTGCTCGGCCCCGGCCAGCACGGCTCGACCTTCGGCGGCAACCCCCTGGCGGCCGCGGTCGGTTCGGCGGTGGTCGAGCTGCTCGCCACAGGGGAGTTCCAGCGCCGCGCCGCCGAACTCGGCGCACAGCTGCGCAGCGGCCTGGCCGCGCTGACCGGCAAGGGTGTGACGGGCTTCCGCGCCCGCGGCCTGTGGGCCGGTGTCGACATCGACCCCGCCCTCGGCACCGGCCGGGAGATCAGCGAACGCCTGCTCAAGGAAGGCGTCCTGGTCAAGGACACCCATGGCTCGACGATCCGGCTGGCCCCGCCGCTGACCATCACCGCCGAGGAGCTGGAGTCGGCGCTGGGCAGCCTGGAGCGGGCGCTGGGCTAGGGGCGGGCGGGCCGGCCCCGGAAGACACAGCGCGGCCCCGGCGGTTCCTTCACCGCCGGGGCCCGCGCCGCGCATTCGCGTCAGGAGGCCGTGGACCGCCCGGCCGTCACCGTGGCCGGCCGGTCCGCTGAGGGCGGGGCCGCCGCGGCGTTGTGCTGGGTGGTCCAGCCGTCCAGCGCGGTGCGGCAGGCGTGGTCCAGGTGCCGCAGCTCCGTCAGGTCCAGCTCGACGGGCTTGTCACGGGGCAGCGCCTCCAGCGTGTCCAGGATCTTGGGCAGCCGCAGGAAGGTCGCATTGCCGCTGAGCGCGACGAGGGTCCGTCCGCCCGTCAACTCCCGTACGTCGATCTGGACATGGGAGGTCTCCCAGGCGGTCTTCACGACGGCCAGCAGCAGGCCGAGCAGCACGCCCTCGAACATGTTGGTGAAGACGATCGCGCCCGCGGTCACCCCGAGGATCACCGCCTCGCCCCGGTGCTCCCGCCACAGCTGCGGCAGCTGCCGTACGGGCACCAGCTTCGCCCCGGCGTGCACCAGGACGGCGGCGAGCGCGGCGAGCGGGACGACCCCGAGGGCCGCCGGGAGCAGCGCGGCGAAGACCAGCAGCCAGCCGCCGTGCAGCACCCGGGAGGCCTTGGTCCGTGCCCCGGCCTGTACGTTCGCCGCGCTGCGGACGATCACCGCGGTCATCGGCAGGGCACCGAGCAGCCCGCAGACCGTGTTGCCCGCGCCCTGCGCCATCAGCTCCTTGTCGTAGTCCGTACGGGCCCCGGTCATCCGGTCCACCGCCGCGGCGCTGAAGAGACTCTCCGCGGAGGCGATGAGGGCGAAGGCGAGCACGGTGCCGAGGACGGACAGCTGCGCCAGTCCGCCGAGTTCACCGAGGCCGGGCGGCTGGATCGACGCCAGCAGACCCTGCACCTCCACCTTGGCGATGGGCAGCGCGAACCCCGCGGTGACCAGGGTGGCGACGGCGATGGCCGCCAGCGGTCCGGGCACCAGACGGACCTTCGCGGGCAGCTGCGGCCACAGCACGAGCAGGCCGAGGGTGCCCACGCCGACCGCGAACGCGGTGAAGGCCTCGGGGCTGTTCGCGATCCCGGCGGCGAGGCCGGGCAGTCCGGTGATCTTGGCGAGGCCGCTGCTGGGCTGGTCGGTGTCGGCCATGGCGTACACCTGGCCGAGGATGAGGATCAGCCCGATCCCGGCCAGCATGCCCTGGACGACGGCGACGGAGATCGCCCGGAACCACCGGCCGCAGCGCAGCGCGCCGAGTGCCAGTTGCAGCAGTCCGGCAGCGAGCACGATCGCGCCCAGGGACGCCAGGCCGAATTGCTGCACGGCCTCGTGGACGAGCACGGTGAGCCCGGCCGCGGGGCCGCTGACCTGGAACGAGCTGCCCGGCAGACAGCCGACGACCAGGCCGCCGACGATGCCGGTGATCAGCCCGAGTTCGGCCGGCACCCCGGAGGCGACGGCGACACCGACACACAGCGGGACGGCGACGAGGAAGACGACGAGTGAGGCGAGGACATCACGGCGGAGTGTGCCGGGACTGAGGTTGGGGAACTTGGCGGTGGTGCGCTGGAGCGCGGTGAGCATGGAGATCTCTCCGATGGGGTGCGTGGGGCGGGACGGGCGGCGGGTCGGTTGGCCGGCGGATCGGGCAGGCGCCCGCTCACAGCGACTCGAAGTGCCCCGTCTCCGGCCGGTGCCTGCGCACGGCCCCCGTATGCACCTCGTAGAACCAGACGTCCAAAGACAGCCGCCCGGCGGCGAGACCCTCCGCCACGCACGGGTAGGACCGCAGCCGCTCCGCCTGCGTCAGCGCGTGCCGCTGGACGGCGTCGGCGAGTTCCGGTGTGCCGCCGTCCGTCCCGGCGCCGCCCGGGAGTTCCGGTGCGGCGCTCTCCAGCCAGCCCCGGACCGCGGGCACCCCGGTCAGGTCCTCCCCGCGGACCAGCGCACCGACCGCCCCGCAGTGTGAGTGGCCGCACACCACGATGTGCTCCACGCCCAGGACCTGTACGGCGTACTCGATGGTGGCGGCCTCCCCCGCGGGCCGCTCGGGGCGGTACTCGGGAACGATGTTGCCCGCGGTGCGCAGTTCGAACAGATCGCCCGGCGCCGCCCCGGTGATCAGTGCGGGAACGACCCGCGAGTCGGAGCATGTGACGAACAGCGCCTGCGGCGACTGCCCGGCTCCGAGCCTGCGGAACTCCTCGCCGCGCTCGGCGCAGCGGTTCTCGAAGGAACGGGCGTGCGCGGTGAGTTGTTGCATGGTGGCCTGCCTCCTACTCGCCCTCCGTGGGCGCGTGGTGTGGTCGGGTCATGGGTGGCGCGGCCGCTGCCTCGACGGTGAGACGGCGGCGCGCCCGGCGCGGGACGGTTCCCCTGCCGGGCGTGCTCCCTGAGCACGTAAGGCCACCCTTACGCACCCTTCCTGAAGGCAACCTGAAGCCCGTCCCAACGGCAGGTGTCCCGGGCCCGTCGTCAGGCCCGGGGGGCCGGCACCCGAGAATCCGGAGCGGGGGCCGGACTGCCCCACCCTCGCCGAAAGCCGACGCGGCCACAGCTCGGGGTGAGCTGCGGCCGCGTCGTCGTTCACCCCTAGAAGGGGGGATTCCTCTCCTCGGAGTACGGGCGGCAGACGCGAAAAATCCCGCCACGAATGGGGCGTGGCGGGGACCGCGGTCACGTAGTTGATCTTAGTTCGCACCTTGAACTAACGCGCCATCAGGTCTCGCTGTGCGCCGCCCCGGGCCCCGCCGCACTCCCCGCCGCCTCCATGAGCGCGGCGGCGGCGGTACGGGCCTGCCGGGCGGCGGAGGGCTCGCCCATGAGGGCGGCACCGGCGATCGCACCGTCGATCAGCAGCACCAACTGCCGTGCCAGCGCTTCCGGTTCGGCGACCGGCACCGCCCGCACCAGCCCGGCCACATACCCCAGCAGCGCCTCCTTGTGCTCCCGTGCGACACACCCGACCCGGTCGGAGGTCGCCCCCAGCTCTCCGTACGCGTTGATGAAGGCGCAGCCACGGAAGCCGCCCTCCGTGAACCAGTCGCCCAGCCAGTCGAAGACCGCGAGCGGCCGGGCCGCGGGATCGTCGGCATGCGCGTCGACGTACTCGGCGAGTGCGGCGCGCCAGCGGGTGTCGCGGCGGCGCAGATACGCCTCGACGAGGTCGTGCTTGGCGGGGAAGCACTGATAGAGCCGCTTGAGCGACACCCCGGCCGCGGTGCGGAGCTCATCCATCCCGACGGACTGGATTCCGCGCTCGTAGAAGAGCTTCTCCGCGGCGTCGAGTATCCGCGTGCGGGCTTCGTCGTGACCCATGACACTTCCCGTGACCTTGCAGGAGAACGAACGTTCTCTACACTAGCCGACAACGGGGAGAACGAACGTTCTCCTGTGCAGAGAAAGGGAGTCCGTCATGGCACCACGCCCACCCTTCCCCCCATTCGACGAGCCGAGCGCACTGCAGAAGGTGCAGGCGGCCGAGGACGCCTGGAACACCCGCGACCCGGAACGCGTCGCCCTGGCCTACACCGAGGACTCGGTCTGGCGGAACCGCGACACGTTCCTCACCGGCCGCGACGAGATCGTCGACTTCCTGCGCCAGAAGTGGACCCGCGAACTGGACTACGCACTGCGCAAGGAACTCTGGTCGTACAGCGGCAACCGCATCGCGGTGCGCTTCCAGTACGAGTCCCATGACGCGGCCGGCCAGTGGTGGCGCAGCTACGGCAACGAGCTGTGGGAGTTCGACGAGAACGGCCTGATGCGGCGCCGGGAGGCCGGTATCCACGATGTCGCGATCACCGGCGACGAACGCCGCATCTTCGGCCCCCGCCCGGAGGAGGAGCGGGGCCACCCGCTCCCGTTCCGCTGATCAGCCGACGCCGGGGAACTCCCCGCGGAAGAGGTGTTGGACGATCCGGCGGCCGGGCCGCTCACGCTCCGGGTGACGCTCCAGCAGACCACCCGGGCGCTCGGCGACGTGCGGCGCGTCGCGGCCGGCAGGGACGGGCGACTGCCCGTACCGGATGATCTGGATGCCGACGGGTGAAAGCGCCGGCCATGGGCAGGCATGTGCGAATGTTTCGCTTCCCCGCAGCATGGGAAAAAGGGGCGATAACCGAACTACTGGGCTGCCCATCCCTCCTCGGGGATGGGCAGCCCGCGGCGTTTTTATGACGCGCGGTCTGTGGTTGTGGTGCCCCGGAGCGGGATCTGGATGGCCCCCACAAAAGGGGTCCACATGAGTACGCAAGTTCAGTCGCCGATGCAGGAGCTGCTGCAGACAGCGGCGCTCCCCAGCCAGGCGGGGCAGGTGAGCCAGGCGGCAGTCCCGGCGAACATCTTCCTGGCCGTCACGTCGATCCCCGTCGGCAACAACCCGGTCGGGCTGGCGATCGCCCCCAGCAGCGACCTCTACGTCGCCAACTCCGGGTCGGCCAACGTGTCGGTGATCAACACCATCACGGACACCGTCGTCGGCGGCCCGATCGGCGTCGGCGGTACGCCGGTCTGGCTGACGGTCGCCCCCAACGGCAACGCCTACGTCCCCAACAGCGGGTCGAACACCGTGTCGGTGATCGACACCACCACCAACACCATCGTCGGCGCCCCGATCGCCGTCGGCAACCAGCCGGCCGTGGTGGCGGCCGTCCCCGGCGGACGCGTCTACGTCACCAACTTCGCCGGGAACACCGTGACGGTGATCGACACCGCCACCAACACCGTCATCGGCGCCCCGATCGCCGTCGGCGCCCAGCCGGTCGGGGTCGCGGTCGCCCCCAACGGCAACGCCTACGTCACCAACCGGGGATCGAACACCGTGACGGTGATCGACACCGCCACCGACACCGTCATCGGCGCCCCGATCCCCGTCGGCGCCCAGCCGAACTTCGTGGCGATCGCCCCCAACGGCAACGCCTACGTCGCCAACATCGGGTCGAACGACGTGACGGTGATCAACACCATCAGCAACACCGTCGTCGGCGCCCCGATCGCCGTCGGCAACCAGCCGTGGGGAATCGCGGTCGGCGCCGACGGGATCGCCTACACGGCCAACCGGGCGGCGAACAGCGTGACGGTGTTCGACACCGCCACCAACACCGTCGTCGGCGCCCCGATCCCCGTCGGCGCCGGACCCATCGCCGTGACGGTCGCCCCCAACAACAAGGTCTACGTCAGCAACATCAACGGGAACAACGTCAGCGTCATCCAATTCGACCCGACGCTGACCAGCATCAACCCCACCCAAGGTCCCATCGCGGGCGGCACGGTCGTGACGATCACCGGCACCAACCTGACCGGGGCGAGTGTCGACTTCGGCGGCGTCCCCGCCACCGGGGTGAGCGTCAACGCCACCGGCACGCAGATCACCGCCACCACTCCGCCCGGGGCGGCGGCCGGTCCCGTGACCGTCACCGTCACCACCCCTGGTGGCAGTGCCGGCCTGGTGAACGGCTTCACCTACCTCCTGCCCGTCCACGCCACCTCGCTGACCGCGACCCCGGCGCTGGCGAAGCTGTTCCCGCCGCACGTGTACTTCCCGTTCCTGACCGCCACGCTGACCGATCAGGTCACCGGGCTGCCCGTGCCCGGCCAGACCATCATCTTCAAGATCGGAAGCAACCTGCTGGGCACCGCCACCACCGACGCCCAAGGCGTCGCCCGGTTCAACGAGACGCTCATCCTGACGCTCATCCTCGCCAACGGCGGCTATGACGCCGAGTTCGCCGGCGGCTCCACCGGGTCGGCAATCCTGTCGCCGTCCAGCGACCACGCGGGAGTCATCGAACCCTGATTCCCGACCGGTCACCGGCCGACCCGGCGGCACCGGCGGGCACCACCCCACTCACCCGCCATGCCGCGCCCGGTCACCAGGACGGCACCCCGCCATTCCGTGCGCTCCGAGAGGAGGAGCGCACGGAATGGTCTGCTGCGCTCGGGGTGGCGCGCAGTGTGCCCGCAGCCCCGTCACCCGCCGGTCAGCGCCTCGCCGATGACGGCCACACCCTGCGTGATCTCGTCCGGGGTGCGGGCGGCGTAGCCGAGGACCAGGCCCGGCGGGGCCGGGCGTTGGCTGTGCCAGGACAGCGGGTGGACCTTGACGCCGTGGGCGAGGGCGGCCGCGGCCAGGTCCGTGTCGGAGCCCCGGTAGCCGTCCCGTCCGAAGGTGAGCGTCAGATGCAGGCCCGCCGCGGCGCCGTGCACGGTCGCGCCCGGCAGACGGTCGCGGATCGCCGCGATCATGGCGTCCCGGCGGCGGCGGTGGCGGCGGCGCAACAGCCTCAGCCGGCGCTCCAGTTCACCGGACTCCATCAGCCGGGCCAGGACGAGTTGGGGCAGTGCGGCGTTGCCGAGGTCGGCGAACCGCTTGGCGTCGACCAGCGCCTTCCGGTACTTCCGCGGCGGCAGCAGCCAGCCCACCCGCAGAGCGGGGGCCAGCAGCTTGGAGACGCTGCCCGCGTAGCAGACCTGCTCGGGAAGGAGCGAGCGCAGGGCGGGGACCGGCGCGCGGTCGTAGCGGTGCTCGGCGTCGTAGTCGTCCTCGACGATCAGGCCGCCGTCGGCCGCCCAGCGCATCAGCTCACGGCGCCGTCCGCCACCGAGCACCACCCCGGTGGGGAACTGGTGCGCCGGGGTGAGCAGAACGGCCCGCGCACCGCTCGCCCGCAGCGCGTCGACCCGTATCCCGTCGTCGTCCACCGGGACCGGCGGCGTCGCCATCCGCCAGTGCTGGAGATGCTGTCGTGCGCCCAGCGATCCGGGGTCCTCCACCGCGATCTCCGGGATGCCGTCGCGGTGCAGCACCTGGGCGATCAGACCGAGCGCCTGCACGGTGCCGACGACGATCACCACCTCGTCCGGGTCCGCCCTGATGCCGCGGTTGCGGGCCAGCCAGTTGGCGACGGCCCGGCGCAGCGCGACGGTGCCGCGGGGGTCCCCGTATCCGAAGTCGGCCGACGGGAGGTCCGCCAGCACCGCGCGTTCGGCGCGCAGCCAGGCCGCACGAGGGAAGGCGGCCAGGTCCGGCACACCGGGCGAGAGGTCGATCCGGGCGGGGGCGGTGCGCAGCTCGTCGAAGATCTCCGGGCCGGGCGGTGCGGCGAACGGTACGGGGGCCCGGCCGGCGCCGGGCGTCGCTCCCGTGATCGTCGCGGCGGCCGTCACGGGCGCGGCGACGACGATCGTGCCGCCCCTCCCCCGCCCGGCGAGCTGCCCGTCCTCGGTCAGCCGCTGGTAGGCCTCGGTCACCACACCCCGCGATACCCGCAGGTCGGCGGCGAGCGTCCGGGTCGCGGGCAGTCTGCTCCCGACCGGCAGCCGGCCGTCCGCGATCGCCCGCCGCAACTCCTGGGCCAGCCAGTCCGACCGGCCGCCCGCGGGCGCGTCATCGAGGTTCAGCTGCAGGAAGTCGGAGGAGCCGGGGGACGGCGGAGCCGGGGACGAGGGGGCCGCGGAGGCTGGGGACTCGGAGGTTATGGACCGGTTGGCAGGGTGCTCTTTGGACCTGTGCACCGGGCCATTGTCGCGGCACGGTGAAGGCATGACCACGAACACGGCGTATGTGCACGGCTATTCACCTCAGGAGGCACGTCGGCTCGGCGACCAGGCGGACACCCTGGCCGCGTTGCTGCACGCCGGGACGGCGTACGCCGCGGGCAGCCGGGTGCTGGAGGTCGGCTGCGGGGTGGGCGCGCAGACCGTGCATCTGGCCCGGAGCAGCCCGGGGGCGCGGATCGTCGCGATCGACCGCTCCGCGGAGTCGCTGGCGCAGGCCCGCGCGTATGTGACGGCCCAGGAGCCCGCCGCCGAGGTGGAGTGGCGGACCGCCGACCTGCACCACCTCCCCTTCCGCAACGCGGAGTTCGACCATGTCTTCGCCTGTTTCGTGCTGGAGCACCTTCCGGACCCGGGCCGTGCGCTGGCCGGGCTGCGACGCGTACTGCGGCCCGGCGGCACCCTCACCGTGATCGAGGGCGACCACGGATCGGTGGTCCTGCACCCGGACAGCGTCCACGCCCATGAGGTGATCAGCCACCAGGTACGGCTGCAGGCCGCCGCCGGCGGAAACGCGCTGCTCGGACGGGCATTGCAGCCGCTGCTCAGCGGCGCCGGCTTCGACCAGGTGGTGGTCCGGCCGCGCACGGCCTATGCCGACGCCACCCGGCCCGCGCTGGTGGACGGCCTCACCCGGAAGACCTTTATCGCCATGGTCGAGGCGGTCCGCGACGAGGCGCTGCGCACCGGTCTGAGCACCGCCGCCGACTGGGACCGGGGGATCGCCGATCTGCGGCTGGCCGCCGCCGAGGGCGGCACCTTCCACTACACCTTCTTCAAGGCCGTGGCGGTCAACCCGCGGCCGTAGGGGACCGGGAGCCCGCCGGGGCCTACGACGGGGGGCCGGGCTCCTCACATCGGCGAGGCGGCCGCCCCGCCCGCCGCACACCGCTGCAACGCGGGCAGTTTCTCCGTCGTCGCGGCATCGGCCGGCATACACGCGAACAGCTTGATGCCGGGCGCGTCCAGCGCCGCCAGCTTCACGTAGTCGAAGGTCAGCGCCCCGACGCGGGGATGGGAAAAGGTCCGTCGGCTGCTGCCGAACTCCGCGATGTCATGCGCTTCCCACCAGGCCCGGAACTCCTCGCTCGCCTCCCGCAGGCCGCCCGTGAGCTGCTCGTGGCGCGGGTCCCCCGAGCGCTGCCGGGAATCGGCCCGGAACTGGGCGACCAGATCCCGCGCCTGTCCGTCCCAGTCGGCCAGCAGCGTGCGCATCGCCGGGTCCATGAACACCAGCCACAGCAGGTTGCGTTCGGCCGGCTCCAGCTCGCCCGGGTCGCCGATCAGCCCCGCCTCGGCGCGGTTCCAGCCCACCAGGTCCCAGTTGGCGTCGAGGAGGTAGGCGGGATTCGGTGCGAGCGCGTCCACCAGCCGCTGCAGGGCGGGCCCGGGACCGCGGCCCGGCGGCCGCTCCGGCAACGGCACCCCGGCCAGCGCGAACAGATGCCGGCGCTCGACCGAATTCAGCATCAGGGCGCGCGCCAGGCTCGTGAGGACCTGTCCGCTGACGGTGATGTCGCGGCCCTGCTCCAGCCAGGTGTACCAGGTCACGCTGACCCCGGAGAGCTGGGCGACCTCTTCGCGCCGCAGCCCCGGGGTGCGCCGCCGCGGTCCGGCGAGGATGCCCGCTTCCCGGGGCGAGAGCCGCTCCCGGCGTGAGCGCAGGAACTCCGCGAGGTTCCGCCGCCGTTGCTGGTCAGCCATCGGTACTCCCGTTCGCCGCGGGTCGCGGGTGCCGGCCGGACGGGCCCGCCGCGTCTGCGGCCGGAAGGGGCTCGCCGCGGATGTCTCCGGGCGCAGCACGGTGACGGATGGGGGGTTGTGGGGACACCAGCATAAGTGGTCTCTGTATGTCCGGCCGGGGCCGTCCGACGCTGGCGGCATGACCCAGACCTCACCCGCAGGCACCACCGGACGGCATACCGCGCCGGTCCCGCCGTCCGCCCGGCAGGCCGGTGCGGCGCCGTGGCGGGCCCTGACCGTCGTACTGGTCGGGGCGTTCATGGCCGTGCTCGACACCTTCATCGTGCTGGTCGCCGCCCCCGCCATCCAGGCCGATCTGCACTCCTCCCCCGCCGATGTCCAACTCATCCTGGCGGGCTACCAACTCACCTACGCCCTGGCCCTGATCACCGGCGCACGGCTCGGCGACCGCTACGGCCGCAAGCGGCTGTTCCTGACCGGGATGGCGCTGTTCACGCTGGCCTCCGTGGGCTGTGCCCTGGCGCCCGGCTCCGGCGCCCTGATCGCCGCGCGGCTGGTCCAGGGCCTCGGTGCGGCCGCGATGTTCCCGCAGGTCTTCGCGGTGATCCAGATACTGATCCCGGAAGGCGAACGCCCCAAGGCCTTCGGCGCGCTCGGCGCGGTCATCGGCATCGCCACGATGTCCGGGCAGCTGGTCGGCGGTCTGCTGATCGCCGCCGACCTCTTCGGCTCCTCGTGGCGGCCGGTCTTCTGGGTCAATGTGCCCGTGGGAGTGGTGACGCTGCTGCTCGCGGGCCGGTTCGTGCCCGAGTCGCGGGCGCCCCGGTCCCGGCGGTTGGACCTGCCCGGCGCCGTGGTGCTGACGGTGGCCCTCTCTCTGCTCGTGGTGCCGCTGGTCGAGGGCCGGGCGTACGGCTGGCCGTTGTGGGCCTGGCTCGGTCTGGCCGCGTCCGTGCCCGCGTTCGCCGCGTTCGGCCTGGTGGAGCGGCGGGTGGAGGCCAGGGGCGGCGCCCCGCTCGTACGGCTGCGGCTGTTCGGCGAGCGGCCGTTCGCGGTCGGGATGACCCTGGTCGTCCTCACGTACGCGGGCATCAACTCCTTCTTCCTGATCCTGTCGTTGACGCTGCAGGACGGTCTGGGGCTGGACGCGCTGGGCGCGGGCCTGGTCTACACGCCGCTCGCCGTCGCCTTCTTCGCCGCCAGCCTGCTCGCCGGCCGGCTGGCCCGCTTCGGGCGGCGGGTGCTACAGCTCGGCGCCCTGCTCGGCGGAGTGGGCTTCCTGGGCACCCTCCTCCTGGCCGCCCGCGCCGGTGCCGCGCTGACCGCCTGGGAGCTGGCACCGGCCCTGGTCCTGGTGGGCGCGGGCAACGGTCTGCTGGTCACCCCGTTGCTGAACGCCGTGCTGGGCACCGTCGGTCCGGAGGAGGTGGGCATGGCCTCCGGGGTGCTCTCCACCGGACAGCAGATCGGCGGCGCGGTCGGCGTGGCCGTCGTCGGCATCCTCTACTACGGCGCGCTGGGCGGCGCCGCGCATCATGCGACCGGTGCGTACGGGCATGCGCTGGCGGCCTCGGTGGCCCTCAACGTCGCCCTGTCCGCCGCGATCTCGGCCCTGCTGCCCCTCCTCCCGGACCCGGCCGCGGGCCGCCGCGCTTAGGGGGTATCCGGCGGATCAGGCCTGGGACGCGGCGGCCAGGCAACCTCATCTGCAGGGTTGTGGTCAGGTGAGGGGAGGAGAATGAGCGGCATGGCCATGGTGAAAGACATCGATGTCCGCGGCATGCAGCACTGCGAGACGACGGCGCTGGGCGTGCTTCTGCGGCATGAGGGACTCGACCTGTCCGAGCCCATGCTGTTCGGGCTCGGCTCCGGGCTGTCCTTCATCTACTGGGACAGCAAAGCCATGGGCTTTCCCTTCCTGGGAGGCCGGGTCAAGCCGTTCGAGCTCACCAGGAACCTGGCCGCCGCCCTCGGGCTTGAGCTGCTGATCGGGGAGACCACCTCCCCGCGCAAGGCCTGGCGGAACGTGGCAGCACCCATCGACGCCGGTCGGCCGGTCGGCCTGCAACTCGACAGCTACCACCTGGACTACTTCACCACCAAGGTGCACTTCGGCGGGCACGTCGTGGCCATGTACGGCTACGACGAACAGGACGCCTACCTGGTGGACACCGCCCCGCAGGGCGGAGCCGTCTCCACCAGCCTCGCCGGCCTGGCCAGAGCCAGGGCCGAGCGCGGCCCCATGACCGCCAAGCACCGCTCCTTCACCATCACGGCGCCCAGCAGCCCGACACCACCGCCGGACCGGATCATCCCCGCGATCAAGACCTGCGCCGAAGCCTTCCTGAACCCGCCCATCGCGAACCTGGGCCACCGGGGCATCGAGAAGACCGCCAAGCACGTGCCGACGTGGCTGCAGCGCAGCGACAATCCGCGGGAAGACCTGCCACGGACCGCCGTCCTCATGGAGAGGGCCGGCACCGGCGGCGCCCTGTTCCGCAATCTCTACCGGGACTTCCTCGCCGAGTGCGCCCAGATGATCGACAGCGGCCATCTGCGCACCGGCCACACCCTGTATACCGAGGCCGCCACCCTCTGGACGCAGGTGGCCGCACTCGTCGCGACAGCAGGCGAATCCGGCGACGCGAAGCACCTCGTGCAGGCCGGCTCCCTCCTCCACGAGCTCTCGCGCGTCGAACGCGAGGCGATGCAGGCACTCAGCCGGCTCTAGATGTACGCCCTGCCCTGCCCTTCCCCAACCCCCTTGCCGGAAGGGCGGGTTCCAGATGTTGTCCACAGCCGATTTCCCCAACTCCTTGTCAGGGAAGGGCTCTCGACTTATCTTGGAATAACCGTTCCAAGATACGGGGCGGGACCGACCGACCCTGCATGACTTCTCGTGACGACCCTGCATGACTTCTCGTGACAACGAAACGAGCAGCCCGGCCATGCCCGACATCAAGCACTTCAACCCCGACCTCGTGCTCGACGAAGCGATCCAGGTCTTCTGGCGCCACGGCCTTCCGACGACCGGCATCCAGGCGCTGGTGACCGCGACCGGCGTGAGCCGCTCCAGCCTCTATGCGACCTTCGGCAACAAGGACGGTCTCTACGCCGCGGCGCTGGGCCGCTATATAGCGCAGCACTCGACACCCGCCTTCGCCCATCTGTCGCAGGCGTCCTCGGGGCTGACCTCGATCGAGGAGTTCTTCGCCGGGCTGATCGAGGTGCGCTGCTCCGGCCCGGTCGCCGGCTGGGGCTGCATGGTCACCAATGCCTACGCCGGCCCGGAATGCGACGACACCGGCATCCGCACCCTGCTCGAAGACCACCACCAGATGCTCCAGTCAGCCATGCGCGCGGCCCTGGCCAACGCCGCCGAGCTGGGGCACCTCCAGCCGTCCTGCGATCTCGACGCCTCCGCCGCGGTGCTGGCGACCCTCGCGTACGGCGTCAATCTGCGCTCCCGTGCCGGCGCCGAAGCCCAGGCCCTGACCGACACGGTGACCGCCGCCCTCGCGCCACTGCGCGCCCCTCTCTCACCTCAGGAGCACCCACCGCAATGAGCCTTCAGGAAGAACTCAGCACCCTTCTCCGCACCGGCTTCCCCCAACTCCCCGAGGCCGCCCGCGAGGTGATGGAGCGCGCCGCCCGTGACCTCGCCGCCTCCGGCCTGGCCGCGCGCGCCCTGCGGACCGGCGACACCGCCCCCCGCTTCAGCCTCCCGAGCGCGACCGGCGACACCGTCACCCTCGACGCCCTGCTGTCCGCGGGCCCGGTCGTGCTCACCTTCTACCGCGGCGCCTGGTGCCCCTACTGCAACCTCGCGCTGCGCGCCCTCCAGCGGCACCACCCCGATATCACCGCCCGCGGCGCCCAGTTGGTCGCCATATCGCCGCAGATCCCCGACGAGTCCCTCACCCTCACCGAAAAGCACTCGCTCGCCTTCGACGTGCTCAGCGACCTCGGCTCGGACACCGCCAAGCAGTTCGGCATCAGCTTCGACCTGCCCGACGATCTGGCCGTCGTGTACGAGTCCTTCGGCTTCGACCTGCAGCGGGTCAACGGCGGACACCCGCGCACCCTCCCGCTCCCCGCCACCTACGTCATCGACCAGGACGCCACCATCCGCTGGACCTACCTCGACACCGACTACACCACCCGCGCCGAACCGACCGACATCCTCACCGCCCTTGACGCCCTGCCTTCGGCACACTGAATTACCCGCCGACACCGCGACACCGGGAGGCTGGACACCGGGAGACTGGGACACCGGCCTCCACTCCCGAAATCCGCGACAGCTCGACCCAACGGAAATCCACACCGCATTCGGGCTTCTCTTAACGGGAAATTGATCGGGCCCAAGCCGGTGCCCCAACTCGCCACCATCCCCCCATGGGCCGCCGCGCAGCGGAGCGCTAAGGTCGGATTTCCAGGAACGTAAACGGGGGAGGGCAGCCGCCGATGGCGCAGGACAATGCCGTAATCGGCTGTACGGGAGTGCTTTTGATCGGCACTCGTGGGGCTGCCGGTCCCGGTGAGGTTCTGGTGCGGATCAGGGGCGGCTCCGAGGCCTTTCTCGCCTGGTCCGCCGAGCCCCTTCCGGTAGGGGCGACCGTGCTCGTCATCGAGTGCCGTGGCAGTCGCCAGGTCGACGTCATGGAGTGGGCCGATCCGTTGGACGCGTTGACCGGCGGGGCCGGCGACGCAGGCTGAGGAGACAAAAGATGTTCGGTTACCGCGTTCCTGCCCCCGATCAAGCCATGCTGATTTCGGGCGGCAGGCGTGGACAAGGGGGCGCGCCATTCCGAGTGGTGACCGGGCACGGCAAGTTCGTGCTGCCGGTCTTCCGCAAGGTCCGCTTTCTGACCCTGGCGATGTGTGAGTCGGAGGTCGCCGAGACCTGTGTGACCCGGCAGGGCATTGCGCTGACCGTGCGCGCCGTGATCGCGTTCAAGGTCGGCAACGACACCGAGAGCGTGGTCAACGCAGGTCAGCGGTTCCTGTCCGAACAGGACCAGATGGCGGTGCTGACCGGCCGGATCTTCGCCGGTCATCTGCGCTCCATCATCGGTTCGATGACGGTCGAGGAGATCGTCACCGAGCGGCAGAAGCTGGCCACCGAGGTCCTGGAGACGTCCAAGACCGAGATGGCGAAGATCGGTCTGATCGTCGACTCGTTGCAGATCCAGTCGATCGACGACGGCGAGACCGGCTACATCGAGGCGATGTCCGCCCCGCACAAGGCCGCCATCCAGCGGCAGGCGCAGATCGCCCAGGCCCAGGCCACCCAGGCCTCGGTCGAGGCGCAGCAGGAGGCCGCGCGTAACCAGGCCGAATACACCCGGCAGACCGCCATCGTGCAGGCCGAGTACTCCGCCGAGGTGGACCGTGCCCAGGCCCACGCCGCCCAGGCCGGCCCGCTCGCCCAGGCCCACGCACAGCAGGAAGTCCTCGCCGCCCAGACCGAACTCAGCGCGCCGCGCAGTTGCGCCAGCAGGAGCTGGTGGCCGAGGTCGTCAAGCCCGCCGAGGCGGAGGCCGAGCGCATCCGGCTGCTGGCCATGGCCGAGGCCGAGCGGATGAAGATCCAGGCCGAGGCCGCCGCCTCGCACGACCGGGTGGCCCTGGACCGGATGCTCATCGACCAGCTCCCGCAGATCGTCAAGGAGGCCTCCGCGGGCCTGGCCAACGCCAACGTCAATGTCCTCAACGGCACCGACGGCCTCGGCGAGATCGCCGCCGGCCTGGTCGGCCAGGGCCTGACCATCCTCGATTCGGTCCGCCGCAACCTCGGCACCCCCGAAGGGGAGACCGCCAACGCCGACAAGAACGGCAGCTCCGGCACGGCCAACGGCCACAGCGGCCGGGTCGAGATCGAGTAGCACCGAGGGGCGGCGCGGGGGCCCGGCCGGGGACGTACGCACGGATCACGGATCAGGCCGGGCTACCGGCGTCCGGCACGGCATCCCGTCCCTCGCCGGGCGCTGCCCACTCACGCCCCCGCCCCGCGCCGGGCGCTGCCCCCTCACATCCCCCGCCCCACTCACATCCCCCGCCCCCCTCACCTCGCCCGACCCGCACCGGGCCCCGCCCCACTCACATCCCTCGCTCCACTCACATCCCCGCTCCGCTCGCATCCCCCACCCCGCTCACATCTCCCGCCCCCGCTACCGCTCTTCGGCCGTGAACTTCTGGCGGGCGTAGGACACCAGATGGTTGAGCACGGCGACGGTGGCGGCGATATCGGAGTCGTCGAATCCGGCGAGCGCCTCATGGAGACCGGCTTGGCTGGTTTGTTGAAGCCGGTTGAGGACCGCCTTGCCATGCGGAGTGATCGCCACTTTGCGGACGCGGCGGTCGAGTGAGTCCGGGGTCCGTTCGACCAGGTCCTGAGCCTCCAACTGGCTGATCTGCCGGGTGACATGAGGCGGTTCGACCATCAGCAGAGCGGCCAGATCACCGACCCTGCTGCTGCCTCCGCTGTCCTCCAGGGCCATCAGCAGCCAGAGATCGGAGCGTGCCGCCGTGACGCCCGCCTCGGCCGCCTGGCGTTCGTGCGCCCGGGAGCGGGTGAGCAGGTAGGACAGCGTGGCCAGCACTCTTTGCAGAGCGGCGGTGGGGTCCTGGTCTCTTCCGGGGTCCGGCATGCAGGCACTTTAGCGGCCCGCGCAACGCCGCGATCCGCCCCGTGAGCTGCCCGTTCCGTAGGGGCGCCCGCTCGGTTTGAGCCAACCTCGTACGCGCCGCGCTCTCCCCTTCCCTCCCCCTCCGCGGGTGAGTTAGCGTGGAAAAACTTAGTTGCTTAAGTTAGGTAACTAGTAATCGCCGACCGTGATCGCCGCTGGTCACCGCGGCTGCCGAGCCGGCCACCGAGTTCGCATGTCCCGTCAAGGAGTGGCGCTACCCGCACCGTTCGCCACGGCAGTGCCGTGTCCCGATCGTGGAAGGACCAGCCGAATGACGACTGCAGAACGTATCGAGAGGGAGCAGGAGACCGGACCGGGCGCGGACCGCACCCCCGTCGCCGTCCCGGCCGCACGGGCCACCGGCTGCCCCTTCGACCCGGCACCCGCGCTCGAACGGGCCCACCGGGAGGAGCCGATGACCCGGGCGACCCTGTGGGACGGATCCTCCTGTTGGCTGGTGACCCGGCACCAGGACGTACGGGAGGTGCTCGGCGACCCGCGGTTCAGCGCCGACGCGACCCGCCCGGGGTTCCCGTTCCTCACCGCCGGCGCACGGCAATTCGCCACCGGCAACCCGTCGTTCATCCGCCAGGACGACCCCGAGCATGCGCGGCTGCGCCGGATGCTCACCGCCGACTTCATGGTGAAGAAGGTGGAGGCGATGCGCCCCGAGGTGCAGCGCATCGCCGACGACCTGCTCGACCGGATGGCCGAGGGGCGCCACGCGGCCGACCTGGTCGCGGAATTCGCGCTGCCGCTGCCGTCCCTGGTGATCTGCCTGCTGCTCGGTGTCCCCTATGGCGACCATGCGTTCTTCCAGAAGCACAGCAGCGTCCTGCTCAGCCTCCGGTCGACGCCCGAGGAGGTGCACCTCGCGCAGAAGGAGCTGCAGGACTATCTGTGCGGGCTCGCCGAGTCCAAGCGGCGCGAGCCCGACGACGGCATCATCAGCCGGCTGGTAGCCCGCGGCGAACTCGACGACGCGGCCATCGCCTCCATGGGGCGGCTGTTACTGGTCGCGGGCCATGAGACCACCGCCAACATGACCGCACTGTCCATCCTCACCCTGCTGCGCAACCCCGACCAGCTGGCGCGGCTGCGCGCGGAACCCTCGCTCATCAAGGGGGCCGTCGAGGAGCTGCTGCGCTATCTGACGATCGTCCACAACGGTCTCCCGCGGATCGCCGACGAGGACGTCACCATCGGCGGCCACACCATCCGCGCGGGCGAGGGCGTGCTGTGCGTGCTCAACATCGCCAACCGCGATGAGGAGATCTTCCCCGGGGGCGCCGCGCTCGATGTCGGCCGCGATGCCCGCCGTCATGTCGCCTTCGGCTTCGGCGTCCACCAGTGCCTGGGCCAGCCGTTGGCCCGCGTGGAACTCCAGATCGCCCTGGAGACACTGCTGCGCCGGCTGCCCGGCCTGCGGCTCGACATCCCCTTCGAGGACGTCCCGTTCCGGCACGACATGGGGATATACGGGGTGCACGCCCTGCCGGTCGCATGGTGAGTCCGCGCGACCGGCACCGCCGCCCCGGCAGTTCCCGTCATCCCGTTCCAGCTCGTCCGCCCACGGCCTTCGGTAGCCGGGCGGCCCATCATGGAGAGAACCATGCGCGTACTCATTGACCAGGACAAGTGCTGCGGCGCCGGAAGCTGTGTGCTGTCCGCGCCGGAGGTGTTCGACCAGCGCGAGGAGGACGGCATCGTCCTGCTGCTCGACGCCGAACCACCGGCCGCACTGCACGAAGCGGTGCACGAGGCGGCGGCCATCTGCCCGGCCGCGGCGATCACGGTGGAGCAGTCGGAGCGGGTCTAGCCGACGCCTTTGAAACCAGCGCGCCGCGGCATCCGGTCCGCGGCACGCCCCCTCCGCGCCCGCCACCACGTGATCCGCGGAATGTGCTGTCGCCGTCAGGAGGACGACTCCCTCCTGACGGCGGCGACATTCACGGGGCAGCGGCACCGGCCGGCCACAAGGAACCGGCCCGCCGGGCCCCGCTACTCCTGCGGCACCAGCCCGTCCTCGACCAGTCCGGCCAGCACCGCCTCGCCCAGCGCATGCACCGCGGACTGCGGCCGCACCATCACCGTGAACTCCTTGATCCGGCCCTCCTCGTCGAACTGCAGCAGATCGATGCCATGGATCTGCTTGCCGTTCACGGTGGCCCGGAAGATCAGGACCGTGGAGTCGGCGGAGCCGCCGTCCGGTCCCGCCGCCGTCTGGGCACTGCCCGTCAGCTCGCCGACGTAGTGGAAGTCCTCGAAGGTGCGCAGCAGCACCCCGAACAGCCCGAGCACCATCGGCCGCCCCTCGAAGGGCGTGAACTTCACCGGGCTGTAGAGGCGGACATCCTCGGTGAACAGCTCTTCCACCGCGTCGAGTTCCTGTGCCTCCACCGCCGCCTTGAAGCGCTCCGCGGTCGTCCCCATGACTCTTCTCCTCGCCTCGGCCGGGCAGCCGTCCGAGCGGCCTCGGCCATACCTCGGCCACGGTTCGGACCCCGCCCTCTCATAGTCGCGACTATGATTAGTCATATTCTTGAGTATGGGAAGGGGTGGCCGGGTCATGGCCCTCAGGCACGCGGTGCTGGCGGCACTGCTGGACGGTGAGTACAGCGGCTATCAGCTGGCCAAGGCATTCGACGCCGGCGTCGCCAACTTCTGGCACGCACTGCCGCAGCAGCTCTACGCGGAGCTGACCAAACTGGAGGCGGACGGGCTGGTCGCCGGCCGCCAGGTGATCCAGGAGACCCGGCCCAACAAGCGGCTCTTCCATGTCACCGAGGAGGGCCTGGCCGAGCTTGAGCGGTTTGCGGCGACCACGGCCAAGCCGTCGTTCATCCGTGACGATCTGCTGGTCAAGGTGCAGGCCGTGGACCGGATCGACGCCGGGCCGGTGATCGAGCAGCTGGACGCGCGGGCCCGGACCGCCGCCGCCAAGGTCGAGATTCTCGAACAGCTGGCGGTGCGGCTGCGCGGTGGACGGGACGAGGCGGAGTTCCTGGCCCACGGCGCGCGGCTCGGCCCGTATCTGACCTGTCTGCGCGGTCTCGCCTTCGAACGGGAGACCCGCGACTGGTGCGAACGGAGCGCCGGCATCCTGCGGGCGCGGCACGACGGCCACCAACGCTCCTAGGGCGGCCCGGCATTCATCGACAGACCCCCGGCGCCCCGAACAACGGCCGAGGGATCGTTTCGCCGCAACTCCTTCGTGTGACGACGCACATCACCGGACGAAGGACCGGGAAGCACACATTCCGCACGGAACCGGAATGGAAGGAATATCCGTATGCGCCTTCGTCACACCGCCGCCCTCGCCGTCAGCGCGCTCGCGCTCACCCTGTCCCTGCCCGCCACCCCGGCCGGCGCGGCCACCGGCCCCTTCACCTACGTCTACACCGACCAGACCGGCACTCCGCATGTGGGACTGCTGCCCGACCCGGTGAGCCGGGTGTGCATCACCCTCCCCGAAGTGGCCGACCCTGCCGTACCGCCCGCGCACACCCCGAAGAACTACACCTCGTCGGTCGCGACGGTGTTCACCGGCGTCGACTGCACGGGCGACTTCTTCAGCCTCCGGCCGAACGGTGGTCATGGCTCGGAGCGGCTGAAGGTGCGTTCGGTGGTCTTCTCCTGATCGGTGGTCTTCTCCTGAGCCGACACCGGCCGCCGGAGCGCTTCGGCCCGACCGCGACCCCGTTCAGCTTGGTGGGTGATCACCTGCTGACCGGGGTCGGCGGCCGACCCGGAGGGGGGTTCCGGCAGGGGTAGGCACACCATGCCTATGTTGAAGGGGGCACTGGTCCGGGCAAGCGCAACGAAGCATTGTCGGTGGCATGAAGCACACCTCTGTCTCCGCGTACGCCGCACCCGCCCCGAAAGCACCGCTGGAGCGGATCACGATTCCGCGCCGCGAGCTGGGTGCCCACGACATCCTGATCGACATCAAGTACGCCGGCATCTGCCACTCCGACATCCACACCGTGCGCGCCGAGTGGGGCGACGGCGGGGCCTTCCCGATCGTCCCCGGCCATGAGATCGCCGGTGTGGTCACCGAGGTCGGTGCCGAGGTCACCCGGTACCGGGCGGGCGACCGGGTCGGCGTCGGCTGCTTCGTCGACTCCTGCCGGGAGTGCGCGAACTGCCTTGCCGGGCTGGAGCAGTACTGCACCGGTGAGCTCGGCAACGTCGGCACGTACAACGCCACGGGCCGGGACGGCGAGACCACCTACGGCGGCTACTCCACCCACATCGTCGTCGACGAGAACTACGCACTACGGATACCCGAGAGCATCCCGCTGGACGCCGCGGCCCCGCTGCTGTGCGCCGGCATCACCCTCTACTCCCCGCTCGCCCACTGGAAGGCCGGCCCCGGCAAGAAGGTCGCGGTCGTCGGCCTGGGCGGCCTCGGCCACATGGGCGTGAAGATCGCGCATGCGATGGGTGCGGAGGTCACCGTGCTGAGCCAGTCGCTGCGCAAGAAGGACGACGGGCTGCGGCTGGGCGCGGACCACTACTACGCGACGTCCGACCCGGCCACCTTCGAGGCGCTGGCGGGCACCTTCGGCCTGATCGTCAACACCGTCTCGGCCAACCTGGACCTGAACGCCTACCTCGGGCTGCTGCGCACCGACGGCACCCTGGTCCAGGTCGGCGCCCCGGAGAATCCGCTGCCGGTCGCGCCGTTCGCGCTGATCCCGCAGCGCAAGTCGATCGCCGGCTCGATGATCGGCGGCATCCCGGAGACCCAGGAGATGCTCGACTTCTGCGGTGAGCACGGGCTGGCCGCGGACATCGAGGTGATCAGCGCGGACCGGATCAACGAGGCGTACGAGCGGGTCATGGCGAGTGATGTGCGCTACCGCTTCGTGATCGACACCGCCACGATCTGATCTGCTGCTCCTGCTGATTCCGCTGATCGCGCTGATCCCGTCGGGGATCTCCCGCCCAGGCGCGCTACCGCCCGGGGTGGCCCATGGTGGCCGCCCCGGGCGGCTGCGTTCCTGCCGCCGGCGGACCGGGGCCGCCCCGCGATCCCGTCCCCGTGACCGGGCGCCGCAATTGAAAATGGGACCCATTTCCATATAGCCTCCCGACGATGTCCGCCGGTGCACCGTGCCGGCACCCGCCCGTCCCGTAGGAGGCCCGCCCCATGGCCGTACCCAAGCGCAAGCTCTCCCGCAGCAACACCCGCCACCGCCGGGCCCAGTGGAAGGCCACCCCTCCCCAGCTGGTGCCGGTCACCGTCGACGGCTCCGTGTACCAGGTGCCGCGCCGTCTGGCGAAGGCCTACCGGCTCGGCCTGATCGACCCGAAGGGCTGACCGGCCATGGCGCACCCCCGGCTGCCGGTCACCGTCCTCTCCGGCTTCCTCGGCGCCGGCAAGACCACTCTGCTCCACCACATCCTGGGCAACCGGGAAGGCCTGCGCGTCGCCGTGATCGTCAATGACATGAGCGAGATCAACATCGACGCCGCCCTGGTGCGCGGGGGCGACGCGGCGCTGTCCCGCACCGAGGAGCGGCTCGTCGAGATGACCAACGGGTGCATCTGCTGCACCCTGCGCGACGATCTGCTGGAAGAGGTCGACCGGCTGGCCCGGGAGGGGCGCTTCGACTATCTGCTGATCGAGTCCAGCGGTATCTCCGAGCCGATGCCGGTCGCCGCGACCTTCGCCTTTCCCCGCGACGACGGCGCCACGCTCGGCGATCTCGCGCGCCTGGACACCATGGTCACCGTCGTCGACGCGGCCGGCTTCCTCCCCGAACTCGAAGGCGGCGACGGCCTCGCCGAGCGCGGCCTCGGCCAGTACGAGGACGACGAGCGCACGGTCAGCGATCTGCTCATGGACCAGATCGAGTTCGCCGACGTCATCGTGCTCAACAAGACCGATCTGGTCGACGCCGGGACCGCGGAACGCCTGCGGGCGACGCTGGCCCGGCTCAATCCGGCCGCCCGGATCGTTCCGGCACGACACGGCACGGTGGCGCCCGCCGAGGTGCTGGGCACCGGCCGCTTCGACCTGGAGCGCGCCCAGCTGGCGCCGGGCTGGGTCCGCGAGCTCAACGGCGACCATGTCCCGGAGACCGAGGAGTACGGCATCTCCAGCACCGTCTTCCGCGCCGGCCGGCCCTTCCACCCGGCCCGCCTCTGGCACTTCGTCACCGAACAGCTCGACAGCGGCGCCTTCGGCGGCATCCTCCGCTCCAAGGGCTTCTTCCGGCTCGCCACCCGCCCCGGCGTCACCGGGCTGTGGTCCCAGGCCGGTTCGGTCGCCCGCTTCGAGCCGTCGGGCGTGGACGACGGGCGTACGGAGTCCGTCACGGCAGACAGGGCGGAGCCGGGCCCGGCGGGTCAGGAGCTGGTCTTCATCGGCACCGGGCTGCGCGCCGGACCGCTGCACACCGCCCTGACCTCCTGCCTCCTCGCCCCCGATGAGCCCACGCCCACGGCGGCCGACGACCCGTTCCCGGCCTGGGGCGTCCACGGCACCGAGGACCTGTGCCTCCACGAGAGCGCCGCGGACCGGCTTGCGGACCGGCCCGCGGACCACCCGGCGGTGCCGCTCGCCGGGTGACGCGGGCGCGGGACGGGCGCAGAGTTACGGCACGGGCAGGGCGCTGGCGCTCTGTGCCCGCCGCATCGTCCGGGACGGCCACCAGCTCGCCCGCCCCAGGAGGGTCAGCGCCGACGGCAGGATCACCACACGGATGACGAAGGCGTCCAGCAGGACCGCCACCGCGAGGCTGAACCCGATCTGCTTCATCTCCGCGAGGTGCAGGAACATGAAGCTGGCGAAGACCGTCACCATGACCACCGCCGCGCTGGTGACGACCTTGGCGGAGGCACCGACCCCGTGGAGCACCGCCTCACGGGTCGGTACCCCGCGCAGCGCCGCCTCCCGTATCCGGCTGACGACGAAGATCTGGTAGTCCATCGACAGGCCGAAGAGGATCACGAACAGGAACAGTGGTACACGCGAGCCGATGGCACTGGTCGCCGCGGTGTCGAACCCGAACAGTGTGCTCGCCAGGCCGTGTTGGAAGAAGACCACGACCAGCCCGAACGCCGCGGCAGCGGAGAGCAGATTGAGCGCGACACCGATCAGACCGATGACGACGGAGCGGAAGACCAGCGTCGTCATGAGGAAGGTCAGCAGCAGCAGCGCGCCGACGACCACTGGCAGCTTCCCGTCCTGGTGGGCGAGGTAGTCGGTGTCGTGGGCGACATCGCCGCTGACCGCGAACTCCGCCCCGGGCACCGCACCCACGGTGTCCGGCAGATGGTCCGTACGGAGCCGGTCGAGGGAGGCGATCGCCTCGGGGGAGCTGACCTTGTGCGGCGTCGACAGCTCCATGGTGGTGGTACGGCGGTCCCGCGAGGTCTTCACCAGCGGGGTGACGCCCTTGGCGTAGAGCGGATCGGACTGCGCCCGTTCGCTCAACTCCCGCAGTGCTGACGCCACTTCGGCGGCTTCCGCGGCGGGGGCCCGGACCACGATCTGATGCTGGACGCGCAGCTCGGGGAAGGCCGTGGTGAGCCGGTCGTAGGTCTGCAGGGCGGGGATCTCGCGTGAGTGGCTGTCCTTGTTGAGGACGCGCAGCTGCATGCCCAGCGCGGGTGCGGCGAGCGCCAGCATCAGCAGGACGGACAGACACAGGGTGCGGGCGGGGTGCTCGCTCGCCGGACGCAGCAGGGCGCGCCAGAGTCGGCCCGGCCCGTCCGGCCTCTCCCGCGGCGCCGGGCGGCGGCCGGTCCGCTGCGCACGGCGGGCCGCGCGGCGGTCGGCACGTTGGGCGATCTTGACCAGCAGTGCCGGCAGCGCCGTCAGCGAGCTGAGGACCGCGGCCAGGACGACGATGACGGTGCTGGTCGCGAGCGAGGAGAAGACCACGTCGGTGGCCAGGTAGAGGGTGGCGGTGGAGACGATCACCGCGAGGCCGGAGACCACGATCGCCCGGCCGGAGGTGGCCGCGGCCAGCTCCACCAGCGCCTCGGGGTCGAGCCGGCCGCCCGAGCGGGCCCGTTCCTCGCGTTCGCGCTTGAGGTAGAAGAGCGTGTAGTCGACGCCGACGGCCATGCCGATCAGCAGGATGATGTTGTTGCCCACCCCGGCGTCCGGCTGGAGGTGGGAGACCACCATCGACAGGCCCATGGCGGCCGCGATCGAGGTCAGTGCGAGCAGCAGCGGCACCGCCACCATCAGCGCGGACCCGAAGACGGCCAGCAGCGTCAGCAGCGTGACGGGCAGCGCGATCGCTTCGGAGAGCGCCAGGTCGTCGCCGCGCTGGGTGTCGACGCCGACACTGACCGACGGGCTGCCGGTCTCCGCCACCCGCAGCTCCGGGTGGCTGCGCTGGACCGCCGCGGTCTGGGCGGCGAGCGGCGCGACATGGTCGTCGGCGTCCGCCTCCGCGCCCTTCATGATCACCGCGACCCGCAGCGCACGACCATCGGCCGAACGCACCGGGGGCGCCACCCGCGCCACCTCGGGCAGCTTCCGCATCCGGGCGGTCACGTCCCGGACGGCCGGGTCGGCGGCGGCCTGCGTCAGCGGGCCGGACCGGGCGGAGATCAGCACCTGTTCGACCGGCTCGCGGTCCAGCCGGGCCTCGGCGGCCAGGGTTTCGGCCCGGCCCGCCTCGCCGACGCGGTAGTCCTCCCCGGTGGCCTTGTGGGTGCCCATCGCGAGACCCACCCCCAGGCACAGCACCACGAACGCCAGCCATCCGGCCAGCGCGCGCCAGGGATGCCGGGCACTCCAGACCGCCACCCGCACCGTGACCGGCCGTTTTTCCTTCGGCCGGGGCTCCACCGGCCGCATCCGTACCGCCACGTTCACTTGCCCAGCTCCTTCGACCGCACGTCGCGCCCCCCACTGGTACGCATGTAAGTCGAGAATTACAGGTGTCTACCCAAGGCGTCAACCGTAAGATTGTGGTGGCCGGAGGGCGCCGGGCTGTTTTGACAGTCCGTCGTGCCATGCGAAAACCTCCGCTGACAGACGACCGGAACGGCAAGAAGGTGGGCCATGAACAGCGAGGAGCTGCTGGCCCTGTTGTCCGCCGTCGGCCATGCGCAGCGGCTGCGGGTGATCGGCGAACTGGCCGACGGCCGGCTGTACGTCAGCGAGCTGGCCCGCCGGCTGGAGATGTCCCGGCCGCTGCTCTACATGCACCTGGACCGGCTGGAGAAGGCCGGTCTGGTGGTGGGCCGGCTGGAGCTGTCCGAGGACGGCAAGGCACTGAAGTACTTCGAACTGGCGCCGTTCGAGCTGAAGCTGAACGTGGCCACCGTCCTCGCCGCCCTCCAGGAGGACCGGTCCGGGGCGGCGCCGCCCGAAGAGACCGGGGACCCGGGCGGCGCGGTGGAGCCGCCGTCCGCAAAGGGACCGAACGACCCTAGGGGGACGCGTACTTGACTCCTCCCCCTCGTGAACGAGGGGGATTCCTAGCTCACGTCGCCTGCGGCCCGGCGGGCCGACAGGTCTTACACGATCAGCACCAGCCGGGTTGAAGACCAGCCCGGACCAGCATCACGCGGGCGGAGTTCTTATCCCTGGGGGATACGGCTCCGCACGCGGTGCAGGCATAGGTTCTCTCGGAAAGAGGAAGTGCGTGCTTGGTTCTCGCTCCGCACTGCGCACAGTCCATCGTGGTGTGCGCGGGGTGCACCAGGTGCACCGCCCGCCCATGCTTGCGAGCCATCTCGACCAGCGCTCGCTTGGTGGCGCCGATCGCGGCGTCGGCGGCCTTGCGGGCCATCGAGGACTTGGCAAGGAACTTCGGCTTGAAGTCCTCCACCGCCAGGGAGTCGTGTTCGCGGACAACGCGCTTGGCCCACTTGCGGGCGGTGTCCTGACGCTGCCGCGCCACCTTCTTGTGCAGCTTCGCGGTCTGCCGCTTCGCTTCGCGATAGCCCTTCGACGCGGCCTGCCCCTTCGCGGGTCTGCGGCGCGCCATCATCCGCTGGTACTTCGCAAGGCGCTGGGCGGCCCCCTTCCCGTACTGCGGATGGGGAAGGTCATGGTCGCCGCTGGTGGTGGTCGCAGTCTCCTTGACACCCCAGTCGATCCCGATCACACGCCCAGTGGTCGGCAGGTTCTCGGGCACGGTGGGGACGACGAAGGAGACGTACCAGGCGCCGGTACTGTCGCGGTACACACGCACCGAGGACGGCGGCCTGGGCAAGTCCCGCGACCACACCACCCTCACCACAGTGCCGCCCGCAAGGTGCAGGCGGCCATCCCTGAGACAGAAACCCCGCCTGGTGTATTCGAGGGTGGGGGGCGCTTCGCGCTTCTTCTTGTACTTCGGCATCCCCGCCCGCTGCCGCACCGGCAACCGGGCCTTGATGTCCTTGAGCGCCTTCGCCCGGGACCTGCCGAAGTCCCGAACCAACTGCTGCTGGGGCACACACGCACCCTCCCGCAGCCACGGGATCCGGGCGCGGGCTTCGGTCAGCATCGCGGCCAGCTGCACCGGAACGCACGTACGCTTCTCCACCCCGTCAGGACGGGTCTTGTTCCAAGCGCCGACCTGCCTGGACTTCGCCACGCACTCGTTCCACACCCACCGGCACCGGTCCCACTCCGCTTCAAGTGCGGCGCGGGCCGTGGACGACACACGAAGCCGGTAGGCGAACCGGGCATGCCCGCCCCCTGCTGCCTTCGCTTCCCTCGCCATGAACAGCAACCTACCCGCGAGGACTGACAGTTGAGAGCTCCTGGCCCAAGTGGGCCACCTCGCCACGGTTGCCGGTGGACACCGATCCGCCCCGACGGCGCATCGGCCTTCCCTGCCCCTCTCGCGCGGGAGCTTCGTTTCCTCACCCGGCTAAAGCCGGGCACACCCACCAAGGAGACACGATGAACGGCAGCATCATCATCCCGATAGCCGTCCTGGTGATCATCTTTGCCTCGGTCACCACGATCGTGGCGTCGTACTTCAAGCTGCAGCGGCACCGCGCGGATGCCGCGGCGCTCGCCGAGTACCGCCGGCTCGCGGAGCGGGTCGCCGCCCAGCAGGAGACGATGAGCGCCCAGTTGGCCGAGCTGGGCGACCGGGTCAAGGCCGTGGAGAAGCTGCTGCAGAGCGTGGGCTGAGGGCCGTTCGGGGGGGCGGGCGCGGGCCGGCGGAAGAATTTCTGCTCCGCCCGGCAACCCCCGCCCGCGCCGCACGTCGTCAGGGGTGAGGGCGCCATCCGGCGCCGCCCCGTCGAAGAACGTGGAGCAGCCGACCGTGAAGTCCACCCGCACCTTCCGCACCCCCTCCGCCGCCCGGCCGTACGCCGCCCGTCCCCGTCTGCGCGGTGCGGCCGGCGCCGGGGTGGCCGCGGCGCTCGCCCTGGCCGCGCTGTCGGCCGGTACCGCGCACGCCGACGACCACACGACCGCGTCGCAGCACCCTTCCTCCGGCCGGTCGTCGACCCCGTCGCCCTCCCCGACCGACGCCAGTGCGCAGCCCACACCGCCCAGCAGCGCCTCCCCGGAGCCCACCGCGCCGCCCACCCCTCCGGGCACCCCCCGGCCCAGTGCCAGCCCCACCCACCCGGGAACGCAGCCGCCCAGCGCCACGCCCTCCTCCCCCGACAAGGCCACCCCCGCCCCCGCCAACGGACAGGGCGGCGACAAGGAACTCGCCCGCACCGGGGCCTCCTCCGCGACCACCATGGCGCTCGGCGGCGTCGCCGCTGCCCTGATCGCCGCGGGTGGCGGCACCGTCTACGCGGTCCGCCGCCGCCGCGGCTGAGCCGCTCCCCCCCCCGCTCGCCCGAGGAAGCGATGGAGTACTCCGCCGCCCCGCACCACGCCCCGGTACGGTTCGCCCTGCCGGGGCTCCGGCCTGCCCTGTGGCGGTGGCTGCTGCGCACCGTCCGCCCGGCCGCCGCCCGCCGTGAGACGCCGCGTCCCGGCCACCCGCACCGGCCCGCCGCATACGGTCAACCGGCGGGCTCCCGGCCCTGGTTGCCGGACGGCGAGGGCGCCGCGCCGCCCGATCCCCCGCCCACGATCAGCGAGCTGTACCACGCGCACCGGCTGACCATGGTCCGGCTGGCCGTCCTGCTCGTCGACGACCGCGCCACCGCGGAGGACGTCGTCCAGGACGCCTTCGCCGCGCTCTACAAACGGCACGGCGAACAGCTCGACGAGGTCGACAACGCGCTCGCCTATCTGCGCACCGCGGTGGTCAACGCCGCGCGCTCGGTGCTGCGGCGCCGGCGGACCGCGCGGGAGTACACCCCGCCGTACGAGGCGGACGCACCGTCCGCCGAGGAGCGGGTCGTGCTGGACGAGGAGCACCGGGAGGTGTTCGCCGCGCTGAGCGGACTGACCGCCCGCCGCCGTGAGGTGCTCGTGCTGCGCTACTGGGGCGATCTGACGGAGGCACAGATCGCGACGACACTGGGCATCAGCCGCGGCTCGGTGAAGTCCCTCGCCAGCCGCGCCCTGGACTCGCTGGAGAAGATCTTGGAGGCGCGGTCATGAACGGCCCCGGCACGGGTATCGGCCGCACCGGAGACGGACCGGGAGGCGGTGGGGGCGGCATCGGGTCCGGCTCCGAGGGCGGCGTGTCCGGGCGCCCCGTGGAGGACCGGCTGCGACGGGCCTTCGCCGCGCGCGCCGAGAGCATCGGCATCCGGGACCTGCGGCCCGCCGCACCCCCCGGGCCCGCCCTGCGCCGCGGCCGGCCGTCCGGTCCGCGGCGGCCCTGGCTGCGCCGTTTCGGGCTGCCGCTGGCGGCGGCCGGCGCGGCCGCCGCCGTCGCGATCGGCTATCTGGTGACCGCCCCCGACGGCCCGCCGGACCGGCCGGTGCCCGCGCGGCCGCCGCACTCCGTCACCCCGTCACCGGACTCGACGCCTACGGAACCGACCCCCGCGCCGTCGCGGAGCGAGCCGTCGGCGGGCGGCGGGCGCAGCTCCACGCCCTCCGGTTCGCCGCCCCCCGCCACCGGCTCGCCACGGCCACCGCGGAACCGCCCCACGGACACCCCCACGGCCCCGCCGTCGGAGCAGCCGGACGGCAGTCCCTCCGGCACCACCCCGCCGTCCTCCGCGACCCCGTCCGCCACCACCCCCGCCCCACAAGGCGGCGACAAGAGCAACTCCCCTACGGCATCGTCGAGTTGAGGATGTCACGGACGGTCGTCGCCTGCTCCGGGCACACCGGCACGGGCCCGCCGCCCCCGCACCCCGAGCGCCACCACGAGCAGCGTCCCGCCCGCGCACAGCAGCGCGAACAGATCACCGGTCCGGCTGTAGAGGGTGTCCGTCCGCGGCTGCACCGGCACCTCGGCGACCAGCGTCTGCCGGTCCGCGGTGAAGTAGTCGGCCCTGCCCCGGATACGGCCCTGGTGGTCCACCGCGGTGGCGACGCCGTGCACGGACTGGCGGACCATGGCATAGCCGTGTTCGACGGACCGGAAGACGGCCCGCTGCGCATGCAGCGACTCGAACCCCGCCCAGTCGTTGGCGGGCACCATGATCAGGGCGGTGTCCCGGTCCGCCGCCTGCCGCATCAGCCCGGGGAAGTCGGCGTCGTAACAGATCACCGTGGCCAGCCGCCCGTACGGCGAGCCGGTGACGGGCACCGCCCCCTTGCCGGGCGTCATCGGCTCCATCGGGGTGGGGTGCGTCTTGTCGTAGGTCCAGGCGACCTTCCCCTCCGGTGTCACCAGGGCGGCGACATTGCGCACGTAGGGCGGCTGCGGGATAGAGAGGGCGAAGGCGGTGTTGACGTAGACCTGGCGCTTGCGGGCGATCTCGGCGACCCGGCCGAGCAGCCGCTGTTGGCCGTCCGCCAGTACCCGCGCCTGGGTCTCCGGCCACACCACGATCCGCGCACCGGCCCGCGCCTCCCGGTCGGTGGCCGCCACCAGGTCGTCGGCCACCGGCGCCAGCGCGGCGCGGACCCGGCGCGGATCGGCCCGCACCAGGTTCCGCGGCCGCCACAGCTCCTGCCCGGCCGTGTGCAGCGCCCGTTCGGTGGCCCGTTCCGCGGCGCGGCCGGCGCTGATGCCCGCGACCCGTACGGTGTCCGTCGTCGGCGCGAAGCACACCAGCCGTACGCCACCGGCGCCCAGCACCAGCGCCGTCACCCCCGCCCACACCAGAGCGCCGCGCCGGATCTCCCGCCACCGGAAGCCGCGCCCCCATGCCCAGTGCGCGACCGAGGCCGTCCACGCCACCACGAAGCTGACTCCGTACACTCCGGTGACGGAGGCGAGTTGGACCAGCGGCAGAAAGCCGTGCTGGGTGAAGCCGAGCACCCCGTAGTCGCCGAAGCCGGCCAGCTGCGTGAAGAGGTATTCACCGCAGACCAGCACCACCGGATAGACCAGCGTCGACCACACCGAGCCGGAGCGCGCCGCGACCAGCCGGTCGGCGGCGAAGGGCAGCGTCTGCACCACGGCGAGCACCGCGAACACCGCCAGGACGGACGGCACGAACACCATCCCCGTCGAGATCAGCCACACCAACTGGCCGAGGCCCAGCGCACAGCCGACGCGCAGCAGCCCCCGACGGGCCGGCCGCAGCCGGGAGTAGCGCAGCAGAAGGACCGGAAACAGCCAGGCGGCCGACGCCAGATGCCAGTTGCTGTGCACGGCGAGCACCAGCAGCACGGTGCCCGCCCCCCACAGCCACCGCCCGGCCGGACGGACCCGCGCCGTCCTCTTCCCCCGTTCCGGCCCCCTTCCCCGGGCCTCCCCCTTCCTCTCTCCCGCTCCCTCTCTCCTGCGCTCCCGTATCCCGAGCACGCCGCTCTCCTCTCGTCCTCCCCGTACGCATCGCTCGATGCCTACCGGGACGCTAGGAGCGACGGCTCCCCCGTCGCCGCTGCCGTTCGGCAGGAACGACCCCCGACTTTCGTCCAGTTCCGGGATCGGCGGGCCGCACGCCGGGCGCGTTAGCCAGGCGTTAGCGGATCGCCAGCACCCGCGCCCAAGGTCGGTTACACGCCATCGTCCGGGGAGCCCCATGCCCATCACTGTCACCGCCACCACCCGCCGGGCCGCCGCCGCAGCTCTCCTCACCACCGCCACGCTGGCCCTGACCGCCGGCTGCCACGACGGCGTCGGCAACAAGGCCGAACGCGCCGCCACGGCCGTCTCGCCGGCCCCCGCCCCGCCCTCCGCGAACGACGGCGGTGACCCGCCCCCCGGCCCGGACGGCCAGCTCGTCTGCACCCCCGAGATGCTCAGGTTCCATGCCGGCGCGATGCCGCGGCGGACCCACCGCATGCTGCTGACGGTCACCAACTTCTCCGACCGGACCTGCACCTTCGCCGCCCAGCCCTACCCCTTGCTGCGGTTCGGCGACGACCGGCAGGCCCCCCTCCCGGCGATCGAGGCCAGCGAACCGCCGGCCGTGGTCTCCCTGCCGCCCAACAGGACCGCCTACGCCCTGATCGCCACCTCCGCCGCCGACGGGCCGGACGCCAAGCACCACCGGGGCCGGAAGATCTCCCAGTTCGGCGTCGCCCTGACGGCCCGTGCCACCCCCACCCAGGTCGGCCTGGACGGCCGCGCCCCGGTCCGGATCGACCCGCGCACCGCCACCGTCACGTACTGGCAGTCGAGTCTGGCGGCCACCGCGAAGTGGTGACGCCCGGACCCGAAGAGCGGGCCGGCGCCCGCCGCGGCAGGCCATTCCCTAGGCCGTTCGGGTCGCATCCGGCCATATCCGCCGGACCTCCACTCCCCAATGATCCAAATTTGCCGTCAATGATCCTTTTGCACTGCTGCGGCATGGCTGCGCCCGGTGCCGCTCGCCCGGTAGGCTTTCCGTGTGATCTTCAAGCGCATCGGAAACGGCCGGCCGTACCCGGACCACGGCCGGGAGAGCACCCGCCAGTGGGCGGACGTCGCCCCGCGCCCGGTACGCCTCGACCAGTTGGTGACGACCAAGCAGCAGCTCGACCTCGAGACGCTGCTCGCCGAGGACTCGACGTTCTACGGCGACCTCTTCGCGCATGTCGTGAAGTGGGAGGGCGACCTCTATCTGGAGGACGGGCTGCACCGCGCGGTACGCGCGGCCCTTCAGCAGCGCCAGGTTCTGCACGCCCGCGTGCTCGAACTGGACTGACGCCCCGGGCCTCCCTGGCCAACAGGCGGGAAATCGCCTTTTACCACCCGGCGCCACCCAACCCACCCTGCCCGAATTGACCCTTTTGGGTTGGCTCTCGCGCCACGCGTTGATCATCTAGTAGGCACGGACCTCCGCCCGCACTACGCTGCGCCCATGAGCATGCTGACGCCCCCAGGCATGGGCGGTAAGAAGTACCGCATCACGGGCGACAGGTATCCGCGGATGCGCCGTCCCCGCCACCGTCGCCGGATCGTTCTTTCCCTCGTCGCCGCCGCCTGCGCCCTCGGCCTGGCCGGCTGGGGGACCCTGCAGCTCATCGACGTCTTCGGCGGCCGGAGCAACACCGCGCACGCCGGTCAGGACAAACAGAAGTGCCCGGACGGCGCCGGGGCGGACGCCGCCCAGGCGAAGACCGCCGCCCGCAAGCTGCCCGCGCCCGGCACGCTGACCGTCAATGTCTTCAACGCCACCCCGCGCTCCGGGCTCGCCAAGCGCACCGCCGACGAACTGCAGAAGCGCGGCTTCAAGATCGGCAAGGTGGGCAACGCCCCCGCCGCCTACGACAAGAAGATCAAGGGCGCCGGGATACTGCTCGGCCCCAAGGCTGCGGTCGACGGCCCGCTGAAGGTGCTCGCCACCCAGCTCACCGGCGCCCAGCAGAAGACCGACACCCGCAAGGGCGCCGAGCTCGACCTGATCATCGGCGACGCCTTCAAGGCGCTGGCCACCCAGCAGGACGCCACCAAGTCCCTGTCCCTGCTGACCCGTCCGTCCCCGGCCCCCGCCGGCGACGCCAAGTGCTGACCGCACACAAACGGGCCCTGCACCAAACCGTGGTGCAGGGCCCGGACAATGATCAGGTGGAAAGGGCGGGACCGCTCAGCCGGCGGTGCCGTACATCCGGTCGCCCGCGTCGCCGAGGCCCGGCACGATGTAGCGGGCCTCGTTCAGCCGCTCGTCGACCGCCGCGGTGACCACCGTCACCGGGGTCCCGGCCAGCTCCTTCTCCATGACCTCGACGCCTTCCGGCGCGGCCAGCAGACAGATCGCGGTGACATCGTCCGCACCGCGCTTGATCAGCTCACGGATCGCCGCGACCAGCGTGCCGCCGGTGGCGAGCATCGGGTCGACGACATACACCTGACGGCCCGAGAGGTCGTCGGGCATCCGCGTGGCGTACGTGTGCGCCTCGTACGTCTCCTCGTTGCGGACCATCCCCATGAAGCCGACCTCGGCGGTGGGCAGCAGCCGGACCATGCCGTCGAGCATGCCCAGACCGGCCCGCAGGATCGGGACGACCAGGGGGCGCGGGTGCGACAGCCGCACACCGGTGGTCGCCGTCACCGGGGTCTCGATGTCGACCTGCTCGGTGCGCACATCGCGGGTGGCCTCGTAGGCGAGCAGGGTGACCAGCTCGTCGGCGAGCCGCCGGAAGGTGGGGGAGTCGGTGCGCTTGTCGCGCAGAGTGGTGAGTTTGTGCGCCACCAGCGGGTGGTCGACGACGTGGATCCGCATGACATCGACAGTAACCGAGCCGGAAGGCCCCGGCGCCCGCCGTGCACCGCCCGGCAGACGGACGCGGCAGCGCGAGGTGGCCGGCATCAAACCACCGAAAGGAGGGAAAGTGGGCACGTACGCCCGATTGGCCGTTCCGTGATCAGGCGAAGAGCTCGCCCGAGGTGGTGTGCGTGTGCCCGACCGTAAGCGGACCGATGACACGAACGACGCCGTCTCCGGCAACCAGGGCCTGTCCCCGGACGCCGGGAACGAAGCGGCGCGCCGACGGCGCCGCGCACAATTTCTGCGGGAACTGCATGAGGCCAAGGAGCTGCGGGACCGCGTCCAGCCGCGCCGCGCACGGGCCGAGCGGATGCGCCAGGCCATGCGGATGCGCACATTCCGCTGGTAGCGGAGCCCTTTGCGCCGGTAGCGGAACACCTTCGCACCCCCGCTCGCACTGCGGCACGTGAGCGACATCTCTCACAACCTCCGCACGACGCAGCGCCGAAGACCCCGCGCGAACGCGTTGTTTCTGCCACGATTCCGAAGGGGGCGGGACCAACGGCGTGCAGCGCCGCCCCGCCCGGCCCGGCACGCCTATGACCAGTGGGAGAGTCACGGTGTACTTCGCCGCACTGCTCGCGCGCACCGAAGACGGGTGGGAAGCGAGCGACAAGGAGCTCGACGATGTGGAGACGCTGACCGATCTGGCCGATCTGGCCCGAGAGGCGGCGGTCGACGACGACACGGTGGTGGCCTTCATCGAGCAGGAGGACGCCTGGTTCGGCGTCGTCCGGGTGGACGGCGAGGACGACCCCCGGGTCTTCCTCTCCAACGCCGCCATCGCCGCCAAAAGCTCGTACGGCGCGATGCTGACCGATGAGCTGCTCGGCCGCGACGATGACGACGCGACCGACGACCTCGACAGCCTCGACCTGGACGGCACGGAGGACGGCGAACCCGAATCGGACAACAACGTGGAGGACGACGACCCCCTGGAGGCGGTGAACGGCTCGGACGGCCCGCCGCACGGCCCGCTCGGCGATGCCGCCCTGCTGGCCGACCTGGGGGTCAGCGAGAAGGAGCTGCTGGCCCTCGACGGTGATGCGCTGAGCACCATCGCGGACTCGCTGGGCTGCACGGAGGTCCTCGAAGCCGTGCGCTGAGCCGGCCCGGCCGGGCTCCTGCCCCGGGGCCTGCCGGCCCCGCCCCGGTCACGTCCCCGACACTGGGGACATGACCGTCCCCCCATCCGCCTCTCTTCCCTCCCCCGCGCCCGACCCGCTGCGCGATCCGTGGATCGCGCCGATGCGGCAGGCGCTGGGCGAGGCCGCCCGCGCCCCCGGGACCGGCGATGTCCCGGTGGGCGCCGTCGTGCTGTCCGCGGACGGCACGGTCCTCGGCACCGGCCACAACGAACGCGAGGCCACCGGCGACCCGACCGCCCACGCCGAGGTCCTCGCGCTGCGGGCGGCGGCCCAAGCGGTCGGAGAGTGGCGGCTGACCGGCTGCACGCTCGTCGTCACCCTCGAACCGTGCACGATGTGCGCCGGTGCGAGCGTGCTCTCCCGGGTCGACCGGGTCGTCTACGGCGCCCGTGACGCCAAGGCGGGCGCGGCCGGCTCCCTCTGGGACGTCATCCGTGACCGACGCCTCAACCACCGCCCCGAAGTCATCACCGGCGTCCTCGAAGCCGACTGCGCGGCCCTGCTCACCGCCTTCTTCCGCGAGCGCTGACCGGCCGCCGGCGCCCCCGGCGGCCGCACTCCGGAATCCGATTTCGGCGCACGGCCACCCTTGGGCTAAGCTCTCTCTCGGTAGCGTGTCCGAGCGGCCGAAGGAGCGCGCCTCGAAAGCGCGTGAGGGGGCAACTCCTCCGTGGGTTCAAATCCCACCGCTACCGCTCAGAGGGCGAAGGCCCCGATCCACACAAGGATCGGGGCCTTCGTCGTGTCCGGGGCCGCGACGACCGACAGCGCAGTGCAGGTGCCGCCATGACCCCGCAGGGAATTCTGGTGTGCGATCCGCTGCTGGTGGGCGAACTCGTCGCCGCACACGATCAGATCGTGCGCTTCGCCGCCGAGCCGTATGTCGACCGGTCCGTCGAGAGCGCCGACGCCTTCGTCCGCACCCATGTCCTGACGGCGCGCCCGCCGGGACGGGCGCGCCGCGGGGCCGGAGTGGCCGGTAGGGCGTCTACTGGGCGCTACGCCTGTTGCGCGAGCGGCGGAGGAAGCGCACGAGCAGCCAGACCGCCACGACCACGAGCGCCAGGAAGAGGACGAACAGCACGATCAGGACGATGCCGAGCTTCTTGAAGAAGCTGCCCTTCTTCTTCGCCTTCTTCTTCCACTTCGACACCTTGGACTTGGCGACCGTCGAGAAGTGCGGCGCGCGCTGCGCACGGTGATGGCGGTACGAGGCGGGCTGCGCGGGGGCGGCGGCGAGCCGTACGGAGGCATCGGCGCCCCGGCTCGGAGCGCCCGAGGTGGCCACCGCCCGTGCGGTGTCCGCCGTGCCGCGGCCCGCCGCCGCTGCCGGGGCGACGGTCGCGGCCAGCAGGCCGGCCAGCAGTGCCAGCACGACGGCCGGCCGCCGCCGTGTCAGGGGCGAGCGGGGGCCGCTCCGGGCCGGCCGGGCAGCTCGGTGGGACGAATCGGGCGCGGGTGAGGCGGAGTTCATGGGCATCCTTCGGTTCCCCCTTGGGACGACGTCCCGCCATTATGTGCCGCGGCCCGGCGGCTGTCGCCGCACACGACGGAGCCCCGCTGCCGGCCGTTTCCTGGTGTCCCCCGTGGTGCCCAGGGGCGGCTCGGCGGCGGGGCTCCTGCTCGGCCGGGGGAGGCGGCGTAAGGGACGGCCGCTTCCCCCGAGCAGGACCGCGCCTCAAGTCCACGCCACCGTCCGGGGACGGTCCTGGCGCGGGCCCCGCAGCGAGGCTTCGGTCCCGGGGCCGTGGATTCCTGCCAGATCCACCGGCCCACTTCTCAGGGTGCCTCCCGGGAGCCGTTCAACAGGCAGCCGAAGGGCCCCCTTTGGTGGGCCTTTGGTCCATAAAGTCCTGATCAGCGCCGGACGGCGCCGGACCTGCCCCGCTACCGGGCCCGCGACCTCGACTCCCGAGATCGAACACGTGTGGTTACACTCGCCCGACTGCAAACGGGAACTGCAGGCACTGCCGTAGGGGACTGCGTAGGGGAGACGGGACTGATGGCGCAGGCGAAGAAGATCGCGTTGTACATGATCATTGTCTTCGTGCTGTACACGATCATCACCTCCCCGCAGCGGGCCGCCGAAATGGTGCAGATAGGCTTCGAGGGCATCTCGTCCGCCGCTCAGGGCGTCGGCGAGTTCATGACCCAGCTGATCAACTAGGGACCGCCCGCCGCGGCCGGCAGGCCCTGGGGGCCGCCCGGCGACCGGACCGGCCCACGGTCGGCCGGTGCCCCAGCCCCGGCCCAGCCGCCCGACGACCGGACCGGCTGCGCCCCGTCCGCCGCACGGAGGCTCCCGTGATCCGCCACCTGGTCCTGTTCAAGCTCAACGAAGGTGTCTCCCGCGACGAGGAGCGGGTGCAGGCCGGCGTCCGCGCGTTCGCGGCGCTGGAGGGCGAGATTCCGGAGCTGGCGTTCTGGGAGTGCGCCTGGAACATCACCGACCGCCCGATCGCCTACGACTTCGCGATCAACTCGGCCGTGGCCGACCAGGACGCCCTCAAGCGCTACATCGAGCACCCGGCCCACCAGGCGGCCGCTGCCCAGTGGCGCGAATTCGCCACCTGGGTGATCGCCGACTACGCATTCTGAGCCGCGGCACACCCCCGGCCGGTCCCGCCGGGCCCCTCGCCCCTCGTGGGCGGGGGGCTTTGTCGTACCCCGGGCCCCGCCGCCACCCGACCGCCCGCACGCCGCCCCACGCCCACTCAACTCTCTGTTCAACACGGCGTTATGGGGTGCTTGCACACAGTGCACATGTCTTGTGATGCTATGACCGCTTTTGCCGGATACATGCACTGTGAAGGGTGGCGTGACCGTGACGGCCCGTACTGCGCCCAAGGCTCCATCCCGCGAGAGCCGAAGCGCGGACACGCGGGCGCTCACGCAGGTGCTGTTCGCGGAACTGACGGACCTCGAACCCGGCACGCCGGAGCACACACGGGTCCGCGCCGCACTGATCGAGGCCAATCTGCCGCTGGTCCGCTATGCCGCGGCGCGCTTCCGCAGCCGCAATGAGCCGATGGAGGACGTCATCCAGGTCGGCACCATCGGCCTGATCAATGCGATCGACCGGTTCGATCCGGACCGCGGCGTCCAGTTCCCCACCTTCGCGATGCCTACTGTCGTCGGCGAGATCAAACGCTACTTTCGAGACAATGTCCGCACGGTCCATGTGCCACGCCGGCTCCACGAGCTGTGGGTCCAGGTCAACGGCGCGACCGAGGACCTGACCGTGCTGCACGGCCGCTCCCCCACCACCGCCGAGATCGCCGAGCGGCTGAAGATCGGCGAGGACGAGGTACTGGCCTGCCTGGAGGCGGGCCGCTCGTATCACGCCACCTCGCTGGAGGCCGCACAGGAGGGCGACGGCCTGCCCGGCCTGCTCGACCGCCTCGGATACGAGGACCCGGAGCTGGCCGGCGTCGAGCACCGCGACCTCGTACGGCACCTCCTCGTCCAGCTGCCCGAGCGCGAGCAGCGGATCCTCCTGCTGCGTTACTACAGCAATCTGACGCAGTCACAGATCAGTGCGGAACTAGGGGTGTCGCAGATGCATGTCTCGCGGCTACTGTCGCGGAGCTTCGCCCGGCTGCGATCCGCAAACAGGATCGACGCCTAACCGGGACGAGCGACCCGGCCCGCACAGCCTGCACAGATATGTCGACATGACGCTACAGCGTGTTGCCGACATGTGACATTCTGCAGGAACCGCGTTTGCCACGGCGCTGCCTCCGGTATTCAGGTGGAGGCATAACTCCTCGGTCCGCCCCGGTCCGAGGACGCCGCAGCGACCCGACCGCGACCTCAAGGGGGTGGCATGTCCGTAGAACTGGGCAGCTCGAAGGTGCTTCCCGCGATTCCCGCGCCCGCACCGCACGTGCATGACGACGACGCCATCAATACCCGCACGCTCTCCCGCTCCCTGTTCCTGCGGCTGGCCTCGCTCGACAAGGACTGCGCGGAGCGTACGTACGTACGCGACACGCTCATCGAGCTGAACCTTCCGCTCGTCCGCTATGCGGCCGCCCGATTCCGCAGCCGCAACGAGCCGATGGAGGACATCGTCCAGGTCGGCACCATCGGCCTGATCAAGGCGATCGACCGTTTCGATTGCGAACGCGGCGTGGAATTCCCGACGTTCGCGATGCCTACCGTGGTCGGCGAGATCAAGCGCTTCTTCCGCGACACCTCGTGGTCGGTGCGGGTCCCGCGCCGGCTCCAGGAGCTGCGGCTCGCCCTCACCAAGGCCAGTGACGAGCTCTCCCAGAAGCTGGACCGCTCCCCGACCGTTCCCGAACTGGCCCTGTGCCTGGGGGTGTCGGAGGAGGACGTGGTCGACGGGCTGGCCGTCGGCAACGCCTACACCGCCTCCTCGCTCGACTCCCCCTCCCCCGAGGACGACGGCGGCGAGGGCTCCCTCGCGGACCGCCTCGGCTACGAGGACAGCGCCCTGGAAGGCGTGGAGTACCGCGAGTCCCTCAAGCCGCTGCTGGCCAAACTCCCGGCCCGTGAGCGCCAGATCATCATGCTGCGCTTCTTCGCCAACATGACGCAGTCCCAGATCGGCGAGGAGGTCGGCATCTCCCAGATGCATGTCTCCCGGTTGCTCACCCGCACCCTGGCGCAGCTGCGCGAGGGCCTCATCTCCGACTGAGGAACGGTCCGCCGAGGGGCTGTGCTGCGCTCGTGCCGCTCGGCGGACAGTTGCAAGAGGAGCAGGAGGAACGCGGGGGCGTCGCACGGAAGATGCGCGTCCCGGCTGCCCGGAGTGCCTGCGCGGGCCGTATGCGGCTCGTGTGCCCCGTCCGGGCCGTACGCGGCTCGTGTGCCCCGTCCGTGTTCCGTGGCCCCGCCCTCGCGGCATCAGCGGGGTGCCGCCGCACCGCCGACATGGCGGATCATGCGCTGGAGAACGGTCAGCGCGACAGCGTACTCCTCGTCCGTGATGCCCTCGTGAATCTGTGAACGCAGCCCGTCGATCAGGGACTTGATACGGGCCTTGGCCGCCTGCCCGCCGTCCGTGAGCGTCTCAGCCGCCCGGCGCCGTCGGCGGTGAGCCGGCCCCGGCGGAGAAGGTCCCGTCGCCGTGGCGCTCGTGCCAGGGTCACCATCCGGCCATACCCGAACCGGGCGTTCGGCCACCCTGTACACCTGACGCACCGTCAGCAACACTGGCCCGATGCGACGGACGACGACTGTTGCCTCGGCCTCCGCGGCCGTGCTGTGTCTGGGTGTCCTGCTGACCGGTTGCGGGAGCGCGGCCGGCGCCGGCCATGCCGCGGTGGGCGCGGCGGGCCCCGCCGACGGCCGGGTGCCGAACCGGGCCGTACCGCCCGAGGACGGCGTCGAGCTGACTCCGCTGGACGGCGACCGGGGCCGTGAACGGCACGGAAGCGGCGACGGAGGAGACGGCAGTGGCGGCGGCAGGGAAGCCGGCCGGCCCGGTGCGGGGGCGTCCGACGGCTCCGGCAAGGGGGATGCGGCAGACGGCGCACGGGCCCCCGGCGCCTCCGGTACCCCATCCGGCCCCTCCGCACCTCCCACGGGCACGCGCCCCGGCCACGGCGGCGGCACCACACCCCCGTCGTCGCCCGGCTCGCCCAACTCCCCCTCGCGCCCCGGCGATCCCTCCCCGCCGCACGGCTCCCCCGCCCCCGAACCGCCCTCCCCCACCCTCCCGGCCGGCCCGGACGCCCCCGACGGCCTGCTGATCGGCATGCCCGGCCGGTCCGGCACCGACGTCCGCTGGTGCGAGCGGGTCACCCTCGACTTCCTGCACACCGGCGACCGGCCCGTCACCGCCGGCACGGTCACCTTCGGGACCCACATCATCGGCGCCCTCGGCATCGACTGGGCCACGGTCACCTCCACCCACAAGCTTCCGCTGCCGCTCGCCCCGGGAAGGAAGAAGACGGGCAGCTGGCGGGTGTGCGTGGACGGCTGGCGGGTGCCGGCGGGCATGCACATCGACACCAAGGACGTGACCTTCACCTGGAAGTGAGGCCGCCGGGGAGGCCGTCATACCCCCGGGCCGGGCCGTTCCGCTCCCCCCGTCGGCCCGCGAAACACGTCTCTGGATAGCGATGACTTCCGAGCGGTGCGACGGTCTATAGAGGCACAGACGCAGCCACCGGCCGCGACCCCGTCTCAGGGAGAAGACCATGCCCAAGATCATCCCCAACCTCTGGTTCGACACCCAGGGCAAGGAAGCCGCCGAGTTCTACTGCTCGGTGTTCCCGAACTCGAAGATCAAGACCGTCACCTATTACAACGAGGCGGGCCCGCGGCCGGCCGGCACCGTGCTGACGGTGGAATTCGAGCTCGACGGCCAGGAGTACCTCGCGCTCAACGGCGGGCCGGAGTTCACCTTCAGCGAGGCGATCTCGTTGATGATCGACTGCGCCGACCAGGACGAGATCGACTACTACTGGGCCAAGCTCTCCGAGGGCGGCGAGGAGGGCCCCTGCGGCTGGCTGAAGGACAAGTACGGGCTGTCATGGCAGGTGGCACCCGGCGGTATGTCGGAGATGCTCAACGACCCGGACCAGGAGCGCGCGGCCCGTGCCATGAAGGCCATGTTCGGCATGAAGAAGATCGATATCGCCGCTCTCCAGGCCGCTGCCGACCAGGCCTAGGCGGCCGCTTTCCGGCGGCTGCCCGCGCCTCACGGGAGTCCCGGGCCGCCCGTGGTCCGGGACTCGTCGCCGCGCCCCGACCCGGATCATCGGCCCCCGAACCGGCTCGCCGCCGCGGCCCGGGCCGCGACCTCAGGACCGGCTGGGATTCCGTCCGGTCCGCAGGGGGCGCGGGGCGGGGCTGTGCCGTATGTCCACTTCGCGCAGCGCCCGGGTGGCGGCGTCCACGGACGTGGCGGAGGCCTCGGCGAAGACGGCCTCGTGGGCGTCGGCGTTGGCGCGGACGGCCCGCTCGGCGGTCCGCACCCCCTCCGGCGTCAGGCTGATCATGGTGCTCCGGCCGTCGTCCGGTGAGGGCTCGCGGCGGACGAGGCCGCGGCCGGCGAGGTGGTTGACGACGTTGCTGATGCCGCCGGAGGAGAGCAGCAGGGCGCGGGCCAGTTCGTTCGGCTTCATACGGTACGGCTCACCCGCCCGGCGCAGAGCGACCAGGATGTCGAACTCGGCGACGGTCAGGCCGAGTTCGGGCAGCACACCGCGGGTGGCCTGGTCCAGGGCGCGGGCGAGCTGGGCTATGCGCTTCGAGAGTTCCGTCGTCGGGCGGAGCACGTCCGGCAGCTCGGTGTGCCAGGCGTCCATCAGCGCGTCGACGGGGTCAGGGCGCGGTCCGGGTGGTGCAGTCACGTCGGCAGGATAGATCAGCACCATGATAGCTTTCTATAAAGCTTTCTTCCGAACGTGTAGAGGGTGACTTGCCATGGGAATCGAGCGCCACCACTCACCGCGCCTGCTTCTGCGCGGCGGCCTGGTCATCGACACCGCCCCCCACCCCGTCGTCCACCCGCACACCGATGTCCTCGTCGAGGAGGGCCGGATCGCCGCCGTGGGCCGCGCGCTGCCCTTCGACGAGGCCGATACCGGCCTGGAGGTGATCGACGCCCGCCACCTGATCGTGCTGCCCGGCTTCGTCGACACCCACCGGCATCTGTGGCAGGCCGTACTGCGGTCCGCCGCGGTCGACGAGAGCCTCGACAGCTATCTCGGCCGGATCCTCGGCGACCTCTCCGGCCGCTTCACCCCCGCCGATGTGTACACCGGCAACCTCCTCGGCGCGCTGGAGTGCCTGGACTCGGGTGTCACCACCGTGCAGGACTTCTCGCACGTCCAGTACACGCCGGAGCACAGCGCGGCCGCCGTCGAGGCGCTGGAGGAGGCGGGCATCCGCGCCGTCTTCGGCTACGGCTACCCCGTCTTCGACGACACCGCCCGGCAGGCCGACTGGGTGCGGCAGGTCCGCACCCGGTACTTCCCCTCGCGCGATGCACTGCTCACGATGGCCCTGGCCCCCGTCGGCCCCTCCTTCGCCCCACCGGAGACCGTCCGGGAGGACTGGCTGCTCGCCCGCGAGCTGGGGCTGCCCATCGCCGTCCATGTGACCGCCGGCCCGGTGGCGATGCGGCCGATCACCGCCCTCCAGGAGCAGGGACTGCTCACCGCCGGCACCCTCTACGTGCACGGCAATTCGCTGCCCGACTCCGAGCTGCGGCTGATCGCCGAGTCCGGCGGTGCGGTGGCGATCACGCCGGCGATCGAGGCCTCGATGCGGTTCGGCGCACCGATGGCCGGACGGCTGCGCCGGGCAGGCATCCCGACGGGTCTGGGCGCGGACGCGGTGACCTCGGCACCGGGCGATATGTTCTCCCAGATGCGCGCCGCACTGATGAGCAGCCACTTCGACGGCGACGGTGACGGCGAGGCCGGGAGCTCCACGGTCAAGGCGGCCGATGTGCTGCGGATGGCCACCGCGGAGGGCGCCCAGACCCTCGGCCTGGCCGACGAGGTCGGCTCACTGGGCATCGGCAAACGCGCCGACCTCGTGCTTCTGCGCGCCGACGCACTCAACCTCGCCCCGGTGGCCCACGATCCGATCGGAGCCGTGGTGACCGCCGCCCACCCCGGAAACATCGACACGGTCCTGGTGGACGGCCGCCCGGTCAAGCGCGCGGGGCAGCTGGTCTACGGAGCGCTGGGCGGCGTACTGGACACGGCACACCGGTCCGCGGAGCGGCTGGTGGCGGCGGGCTGAGGCCCGCCACCCGTACGGGAGCCCGGAGCGCCGGGCCCCGTACGGGGAGACCGAGCGTCGAAGCCGGCGCCCCTCGGCCTCGCCGGACGACTCGCGCACCCTTGCCCCCCTCCTGATCTGACCCACTTTCGGGCAGAAACGCCTGGTGAGCACCCCTTCAGCGTGCTCCTTCCACCCCCTCCTACGGTGTTGGATGTACGGCGCACTGGTCATGCCCATGGCCATGCGCGCAGGGGGATCACACACAACGGGGGTCACCAGTGGGTGACATACGGGTGGACACAGCGAAGGTCCGCAGCACCGGCGATGACATGAAGGCGCTGTCGAGCGACACCCAACGGCGCCTGTCACACAGTCTCGACAGCTCTCAGGACGTCTACTTCGACGCCCTGTTCTGGAAGAGCGGGAACGCTGTGATGTCGTGCCGCACCGCCTGGCAGGACCACATGATCGAGCTCGCCAAGAAGATGGGCGAACTGGGGCAGCGGCTGCAGGACTCCGCCGACGGCTACGACGCCGCGGACCAGGAAGCGGTCGCACGGCTGAGGGCCGGCATGCAGGACCTGGGGAGGCACTGACCGTGGTCACCTACGCGGAACTCATCAGCGCCCACCCCCAGAAGTGGAAGGACGCCGCGGACGACTGGGCGGCGCTGGCGAAGTACGCGCTGAACGCCGCGAACGACGTACGTGAGCAGGGAGCCAAGCCCCTCGCCGACAACTGGGCCGACGAGGTCGGCGCGGCGGCGGCCGGCGACTTCGTGAAGCTGGCGGATCAACTGGAGTCGGCGTACGACTTGTTGCTCAGCGTCAAAATGGTCATGGAAGGCATGCACAGCAGCCTGGAAACGGCGATGAGCACCGCATGCCAGATCACCGATCTCTCCCGGGCCCACGACCTTCCCCTCGGCGATGACGGCATGCCGCTGCAATGCCCCGCCCCGAACGCGGGCGCGGACACACAGCAGGCGTACAACGACATCGTCGCGCTGCGCGAACACGCGCTGCGGCAGGCGACGGAAGCGGACGAAAAGACGGCGGCCGAGCTGTACCGCCTGGCAGGCACGGTCGGCATCAGCGACCCGGAAAAGGCCCTCAAGGAACAGAACCGCGCCTCGCATGTCGAGATGGACATCCTCGCCGCCGAGATCCCGAAGCCGAACACCGACCCGGCCGCGGTACGTGCCTGGTGGAACGGCCTGAGCGAGAAGCAGCAGTACGACCTGGCGCGCGCCGAACCCGTGAAACTCGCGCAGCTGGACGGCATTCCCGAGAGCACCAAGCGTGAAATGCGCGGCACGGACGGGAAGTTCGACCGGGTGAAGATGGTGGAGTACGCGCTGGAGAACTGGAACAAAGAGGATCCCGTCGACTTCGGCAACAACTGCACCAATTTCGTGTCCAACGCCCTGGCCCATGCCGGGATGCAGGAGAAGACCTCCTTCTGGGAGGGAACTCGCGGAGACGACACCTGGATGAAGGGCAACCCGACCGGAATTCCCCTTCCCGGCTTCGAGCAGATTGACCGCTCTCTCGGGCACTCCAAAACATGGGCCGGTGCCGAGAACCAGAAGAGCTTCATGCTCGGGCACGGTGGCGAAGAGGTTGACCGCTCACAGGCCAGGCCCGGCGACATCATTTACTACGACCAGGCCGGCCCGAACGACGGGCTCCAGAAGGGGGCGGCGCACCACGCCGCGATCGTCACCGGGGTGATGCCGGACGGCGAGATCAAGTACACCCAGCACAGCGACCCGTATCAGAACGCGAGTTTGCAAGGCCGTCTCCCGGCAGTGGAGAAGGGCGAGGGACAGCAGCGGGTGCGCATCGTGCGCCCACACCCGGATTGGTACTGATGACGGACACCTCCACCAGCACCCGACGCTCCCCACTGCTCGTCCCGCTGTTCGCGCTGCTCGGCGTGGGCGGTCTCACTGCCTACAGCAAGGCTGACGACGCACATGTCGCCGCGGAGTGGGCACACTGCGGGGACCTCCCGCTGACCTGGCAGATCTACCTCAGCGCCTACGGCGCGCTGGCCTGCGGGATAGTCGCTCTCGCGCTGTTCTGGTGGCTCGCCAGGCGCGCCCGGCGACGCGGCACATGGGTGGGCGACAGCTGGCCGGGCAAGCTCGCGATTGTTGCTGTCGTCATCGACGTCCTGCTGGTGGCGCTGCAGTTCTTCGTGGTCTGGTACCTGTACCAGCCGTCGCCCGGGGGGCCCATCAGCTGTGTATAAGAGGGTCTCGCCCTTGATCACGCAACGGTCTTGAGACGGCCCCGGCGATCCGCGTCCGCTGGGGCCGCACCTGGGCGAACTTCATGGTGTCAGGCGTCCGGTCGCCGCTCCGTCACGAAGGAGCCCATACCAGGTGTGGTGACGATGAGCCCTTCCTCCCGGAGAGCGGCGGTGACCTTGCGAATGGTCACGCGCGCGACGCCGAACTCCTGCTCCATCCGCACCTCGGAGATGAGCTGGCGTGGAGGATACGTGCCGTCCGCGATCCGCGCTCGGATCACGTCGGCGATCTGCGTCCACTTGGGCAACGTCGGGTCGAACTCCATCACGAACGGGACTGTACGCACGGGTAATTAGACAGGCATAGAGGGCTATAGCTATAGACAGGGGCTAACAGGAGCGCCTACGGTGGCACAGTAAAGACCCCGGCGGGTGCTCCAACACCCCCGGGGCATGGCCAACCTGGAGAAAGCAGGTCGACGTGCAAAACCTTATGCGCAGCCTCCTCGCCCGGTTAAGGAAGCGCCGGACTCGCCCCGCCCCCACCGTCACGTACCGGCCACAGTGGCCGCGCCACCGCCCCCTCCCCCTGCACCGCCCCGAATCCCCCCTCGACGGTGAGGCCACCCTTCTCGTCCGCCCCTACCTCCTCGCGCACGAGCGCCAAGAGGCGCGGCGCGAGGAGGCGTTCCTGCGCGAGATGGCGGTCGCCTCATGAGCGGCGGGATGCGGCTGCTGCCCTGGAACGGGCCGGACGGGCAGCGCTGCCATCTCTCCACCAACGAGGAGGGCGGGTATCTGTCCCAGCTCGCCGACGACATGGAAGAGGTACAGCTCGACACCGGCGAGGAGCTGCTTCAGCAGACGGCCGAGCTGCTCAACGGGCCGGCGGAGGCGAGCGCCCGGGAACTCCGCTTCTGCGTCCACAGGCTGCGTGAAGCGCTGCGGGACGCCCTGCGGGTCGCGGAGAGCAGGGGCCAGCGCCTGGCGTAACGGGCGGAGAGCGGGCAGCGGCAAACGATCAGGGGCCCGGCATCGCAATGCCGGGCCCCGTGCGCATGAAGGCAGTTGTGAAGAGGTGCGTCAGGACAGCGCCAGCCACGCCGCGCCCGCGACGACCAGGATCGCGACGATCACGCCGACGATGACGCCCACGCGGGGGCCGGCCGACTGCTGCGGGGCCGGGGCGCGGCGGCCGCCGGTCTGCGGGGTGCCGCCCTCGTCCACGAAGGCGCGGAACATCTGCGTGCTGCCCGCCGGGTCGTAGTTGCCGCCGGCCTGGTTCTGCGGGTTGGTCGCCATGGGGAAGGACCCTAGCGAACCGGGGGCGGAGCGGCACCCTTGGGGCGCCTGCGCAGCACCCGCGGGGCGCCTACGGAGCGGGCACGGACCGCGGACGGGGCGTGGGCGAGGGTGCGGGCGGCTCGTCTGGGGGTGTCCTGCTAGCGACCGGTATCGGCCGGCGGTCGCCATCCCGCCTCCGACCTGCGGATTTGTGGGCCGCGCCGGTTTCATTGACCGATCCGCGGCCCAGACTTTTGGCTCCCTTTACTTCAAGGCTGGACGAATCGTTTGCCTTCAGCAACCAACATTGCTTATGGTTGCCCCAAGCAACAAAAGATGCGAAGAGTGCGAACGACGCTTGGAGGAGCCGGTGGCCGCTCACAGTCAGTACGAGGAGCTGGCCAGGCAACTCAGCGCCATCGGTGCCGTCAAGCGCGAGATGGGGCGGATGCTGCCCCAGGACTGCCCGCCCGCGTCGGCCGGTGTGCTCACCCTCCTCGACCGGCACGGTGAGATGCGGATGAGCCAGCTCGCCGAGCTGCTCGCGATCGACATGTCGGTGACCAGCCGGCATGTCGCCCATGTCGCCGAGCGCGGCTGGATCGAGCGCAAGCCCGATCCGGCGGACAAGCGGTCGCGGCTGCTGCGGCTGACCCCGAGCGGCACCGCGCTCCTGGAGGAGCTCGCCGAGCGCTACACGGCGGCGCTCGCCCGGTACCTGGACGACTGGTCCGACGCCGACGTCGGGCACCTCGTCGAACTCCTCGCCAGGCTCCGCACGAGCTTCGGCGACTGCCGCACCCGGGCGCATCACGACTCCCTCACCCGTACACCCGCAGGATGAAAAGGAACTACATGGCTACGACCACACCAGCCGGTGTGCGGGGCGGCCACGCCAGACACGGAGGCGGACAGCACGCCTCCGACGGGGCCCCGATGACGCACCGACAGATCATGGAGGCGCTGTCCGGGCTGCTGCTCGGCATGTTCGTCGCCATTCTGTCGTCGACGATCGTGTCCAACGCGCTGCCGGAGATCATTCACGATCTGGACGGCGGGCAGAGCGCCTACACCTGGGTGGTCACCGCCTCGCTGCTCGCGATGACCGCGACCACCCCGCTGTGGGGCAAGCTCTCCGATCTGTTCAGCAAGAAGCTGCTGGTCCAGATCTCGCTGGTCATCTATGTCGCGGGCTCGGTCGTCGCCGGTCTCTCGCAGAACACCGGCATGCTGATCGCCTGCCGCGTGGTGCAGGGCATAGGCGTGGGCGGTCTGTCCGCCCTGGCTCAGATCGTCATGGCCGCCATGATCTCGCCGCGGGAGCGCGGGCGTTACAGCGGCTACCTCGGTGCCACCTTCGCCGTCGCCACCGTCGGCGGCCCGCTGCTCGGCGGCGTCATCACCGACACCGACTGGCTCGGCTGGCGCTGGTGCTTCTACGTCGGCGTCCCGTTCGCCGTCATCGCGCTGATCGTGCTGCAGAAGACCCTGAAGCTCCCCGTCGTCAAGCGCGAGGGCGTCAAGGTCGACTGGGCGGGCGCGTTCTTCATCAGCGCGGCGGTCTCGCTGCTGCTGGTGTGGGTGACGCTCGCCGGTGACAAGTACGACTGGATGTCGTGGCAGACCGCCGCGATGGTCGGCGGCGCGGTCGTGCTCGGCGCGATCTTCGTGTTCGTCGAGACCAAGGCCAAGGAGCCGATCATCCCGTTGCGGCTGTTCCGCAACAAGACGATCACCCTGGCGTCGGTGGCCTCGCTGTTCGTCGGTATCGCGATGTTCGCCGGCACCGTCTTCTTCAGCCAGTACTTCCAGCTGGCGCGCGGCGAGTCACCCACGATGTCCGGCGTCCTGACGATTCCGATGATCGGTGGCCTGTTCATCTCGTCCACCGTCTCGGGCCAGGTCATCACCAAGACCGGCAAGTGGAAGGCGTGGCTGGTCAGTGGCGGTGTGCTGGTCACCGCGGGACTCGGGCTGCTGGGCACCATCCGCTACGACACCGAGTACTGGCACATCGCGATCTACATGGCCCTGATGGGTCTCGGCATCGGCATGATGATGCAGAACCTGGTGCTCGCCACGCAGAACCAGGTGGCCCCCGAGGACCTCGGCTCCGCCTCGTCCGTCGTGACCTTCTTCCGCTCCCTCGGTGGTGCGGTGGGCGTCTCGGCCCTCGGTGCGGTGCTCGCCAACCGCGTCGACCACTACGTCAAGGACGGTCTGGCCGACCTCGGCCCCAAGGCCGCCAAGGCCGCCGCCCACGCCGGCAACAGCGGCGGCGGCATCCCCGACCTGGACGCCCTCCCGGCGCCGCTGCGCACCGTCATGGAGAGCGCCTACGGCCACGGTGTCGCCGATGTCTTCCTCTACGCGGCGCCCTGCGCGCTGCTCGCCTTCCTGTTCACCCTGTTCATCAAGGAGGTCCCGTTGAAGACGCGTGGCGGGCTGTCCCAGAGCTCGGAGGACGCACCGGTCGCGGCGACCCCGTCCGCCACCCCGTCCGCCACCCCGTCGGAAGCCTCGTCGAAGGCCGTCGTCCCGGCGCGGGCCGAGGAGCGGGAGCCCGCCCTGGTGGGCGCCGCGCCGGTCGCCCCGGACGACGAGGCGCACACTCCCTCCTGGGCGCGGCCGGCCGTGGCGACGGCCACCCAGCCGCCGGCGGCGTACGCGTCGGCCGGTGGCGGGGACGGCACCCCGGCCGGTTCCGCGGTCCACGGCTTCGTCCGCAACGCGGAGGGGCACCCCGTACCGCGCTCCGCGGTGACGCTGATCTCGCTCGGCGGGCGGCAGTTGGGCCGCGCGGTCGCCCAGGCCAACGGCTCATATGTGCTCAGCGCCCCCGGCGCCGGCTCGTATGTGCTGATCGCCGCGGCCGACGGCCACCAGCCGCAGGCGTCCACGGTCGTCATCGGCGACCAGCCGCACGCCTACGACATCCTGCTCAGCGGCACCAGCGGCCTCGGCGGCCAGGTCCGCAGCGCGACCACCGGCGCACCGGTCGACGGGGCGATGGTCGTCGTCACCGACGTCCGCGGCGAGGTGCTGGCCACCGGAAAGACCGGCGCCGAGGGCCACTTCGCCTTCGACGAGCTGGCGCCCGGGACCTTCACCGTCGCGGTGAACGCCCCGGACCACCGCCCGGCCGCACTGCCGGTCGAGATCGGCGGCCAGGGCACCACCCGGATCGAGATCGAGCTGCTGTCCGGGGCGCGGGTGCAGGGCGTCGTGCGGGCCGGTGCGCACCGCCGGCCGCTGCCCGACGCACGGGTCACGCTGGTGGACGCGGCGGGCAATGTGGTGGCCACCTCGACGACCGGGGAGGACGGCGCCTACGCCTTCACCGACCTGGACGCCGGCGACTACACCGTCATCGCGAGCGGCTACCCGCCCGTCGCCACCGGCCTCGCGGTCGATGCACGCGGGGTCGACGGCTACGACGTCGAACTCGCGCACCCCGGGGACTGAAATCCCCCGGGCCCGGGGATCTCACCCGGGAGCAATACCCCGGTCCGGGGCGCGCGTTGAGCGGACACGCGCCCCGGACCGGACCCAAGGGCTCCGGCGGCGGCGCTGCGCACAGGCAGGGGACGGCCTGCACGCCGCCGTCCGGAGCCCGAACACTTCCCCACGCTCCCGGCTCCTCCCCCGTTCGGCTTCGATCAGGAGAGAGACCGCAGGGGCAGGGGACACCACCAGGCAACAAACGGGAGAGGCAATGACTTCGACGGGCGCGGCAGCCGCGGGACTGCGGGCGCAGGTCCGCACACGGGACGGCTGGGCGGTCCAGCACGCCGTACTGACCGTCACCGACATGACCGGCGCGCAGGTACTGCGGGCCTCGGCGGACGACGAAGGCACCATCCGCAGCGCAGAGCCGCTGCCGGCCGGCCCGTACACGGTGATCGTGACGGCCGTCGGCTACGCACCGGTCGCCTCCAGCGCGATCGTGACGGCCAGCGGCCGGATGGACGTGGGCGGTGTCGTGCTGGCACGGCAGGGCGGGGCCGAGCTGCCGCCGCCCGGTGCCTGGACCATCGACCCGATGCACTCGACGGTGGCCGCAGTCGCCCAGCACCTGGGGATCTCCAGCGTGCACGGCCGGTTCACCGGGTTCAGCGGCCGGATCGAGATCGCCGAGAACCTGTCCGCCTCGCGGGTCGAGGCGGACATCAAGGCCGCCTCCATCGACACCGGCAACGGGATGCGCGACGGCCATCTGCGCTCCGAGGACTTCCTGAACGTCGAGGAGTACCCGGAGATCACCTACCGCAGCTCGGGCCTGGCACCGGCCGGCCCGGACCGCTGGACCGTGCACGGTGAGCTGTCACTGCACGGCGTCGTACGGCCGGTGGACCTCGATCTGAGCTACCTCGGCACCGGCCCCGACCCGTGGGGCGGGGTGCGCGCCGCGTTCCGGGCCACCGCGGAGCTGCGCCGCGAGGACTTCAAGATGAACTACAACCAGGTCGTGGCGGCCGGTATCGCGGCCATCGGGACCACGCTGAAGGTCGAGCTGGACATCCAGGCCGTGCAGGGGGAGAGCCTGCCGATGGGGTGAGGCCCTCCGGTCTCCCCCGGGCCGCCCACGCCCGGTCGGTCCCCCCGGGCCCACGGCGTTCAGCCCCCGCCGGTCACGTCAGCCCCCGGCCGGTCGCGTCAGGCCCCGCCGGTCACGTCGGCGCCCCGGCCGGTCGTGTCAGCCCCCCGGCCGGTCGCGCATCGCCTCGATGCCCGCGATCTGCAGATCCAGGGCGAACGCGAAGTCGCGGTCGCGCATCTCCCGTACGGTGCTGCCGCCGCGGGCCTCCATGACCTTGGTGGTGTTCTCCAGCGTCTCCGCGAACTCCGGACGGCTCTCGACCGCGGTCATCACCTGTTGGAAGTACTCGTCGACGGGCAGCCCCGCCTCCGCGCAGCGGTCGTTGAACAGGCCCTCGATCGTGGCGAAGCCGTAGACGAACTGGAAGACGGCGGAAAGCCCGCCGGTGATCTGCTGGAGCGACAGCCCGCTCTCCTTCATCACCCGCATGCTGGCGTTGGAGAAGGCGATCGAGTGCGGGCCGATGTTGATGTACGTGCCCAGCAACCGGGCCACCCAGGCGTGGCCGGTCAGCAGGGTGCGGTACTCGTCGGCCAGGGAGCGCAGATGGTCCCGCCAGTCCCGGTCGGTGTCGGACTCGTCCGGCAGCCGCATCTCGCCCATCACGCTATCCAGGGCGAGTTCCAGCAGGTCGTCCTTGGTGTCGACGTACCAGTAGACGGACATCGCGGTGACGCCGAGCTCGGCCGCGAGCCTGCGCATCGAGAACTTCGCCAGGCCCTCGGCGTCCAGCAGCCGGACCGTCGCCGCGACGATCTTGTCGAGGCCGAGTCCGGCCGGCTGGTCCGCCTTCCGTTTGAGCGGGGGGCGTTCGGTCAGCCAGACGCTGTTCGGCCGCTTCCCGGTGCGGCCGTCCGTCGCTGCCATGGCGCCCCTCCTTGCCCTGAGCGTCTTCGACGTCCTGGGTGTCGTCGTCGGTGTCGTCGTCGGTGTCCTCGTCGGTGCACGGCACGTACGGGTTCTCATACGTGCCGTGTGTACGTGCCGTTCACGATCACGTACCCGACGATGCTATTCCGCCGCGGCGGCCGCCGGTTCCGCACCGGAGGGCGTGGCAGGCGCCTCGGTGTCCTGGCCGGTGCGCTCCGCCCGGCGCAGCAGTACGGCGGCGACCAGCCCGCCGAGGAACACCGCGGCCGCGCCGACCAGCTGGCTGGTGCCGATTCCGGCGGCGAAGGCGTCATGGACGGCCGTGCGTTCGGCGTCCGTACGGGTCCTGGCGAGCGCCGCGGGCAGTGAGCCGGCGCCCGCGGCGACCAGCGGAAGAAGCGCGACGAAGCGGGAGTTGAGGACCGCGCCGAGGACGGCGACGCCGAGCCCCTGGCCGAACTCCATCAGGGTGCCGTTGACGCCCGCCCCCACTCCGGCCTTGGCCGGCGGGATCGCGGACATGATGGCGTTGGCCATCGTCGGCATGGCGAGCGCGACACCGACACCCATCACGATCAGGCCGGTCAGCATGCCGCCATAGCTCTCGCCGCCGAGCAGGGAGATCGCGGCGAGGCCGGCCGCGAGCAGCGACATCCCCGACACGATCATTCCGGGGGTGCCGAGCCGGGGCAGCAGACGCGCGCTCACGCCGGTGAAGTTGAGCAGGATGACGGTGACGGCGAGCGGCGCCATCCGCAGCCCGGCGTCCAACGGTCCGTAACCGAGGACCAGTTGCAGATGCTGGGTGAGCAGGAACATCGAGCCGCCCATCCCGAAGGCGACGAGGATGCCGCCGGAGACGGCCCCGATGAAGCGGCGGTTGCGGAAGAAGTGCATGTCCAGCATCGGATACGGGACACGCAGCTCCCACAGCGCGAAGACGGCGAGGCCGACGAGGCCGATGGCGGCGGAGACCAGCACCCGGCCGGACAGCCAGCCGGTGACCGGCCCGGAGATGATCGCGAAGACCACTCCGACCATGCCGATCATGGACAGCAGGGCACCCAGGAGGTCCGGCCGCTCACCCGCGCGGCTCTTGGACTCCGGGACGAGAGTGAGGACGGCGGCCAGCGCCACCATCGCGACGGGGAGGTTGACCAGGAACAGCGAACCCCACCAGTAGTGGTCGAGCAGCACCCCGCCGATCAGCGGTCCGGCGGCGAAGCCGAGGGAGTTGACCGAGCTCCAGATGCCGATGGCCTTGGGGCGCTCGTCGTCGTCGAAGATCTGCATGACGACGGCGAGGGTGGTGGTCATCAGCAGCGCGCCGCCGACGCCCATCCCGGCGCGGGCGGCGATCAGCTGACCGGGCGACTGGGCGAGCGCCGCGCCGAGCGACGCGACCCCGAAGAGCACCAGGCCGACGGCGAGCATCTTCTTGCGGCCGTAGCGATCCGCGGAATTGCCCGCAGTGAGCAGCAGGCCCGACTGGACCAGCGAATACGCGTTGATCATCCACTGGACGTCGGCGGTGCTGGCGCCCAGGTCCTCGGTGAGGGAGGGGATGGCGACGTTGAGGACGGTGTTGTCGAGGATGACCGTCAGCTGGGCGAGGCAGATGACGGCGAGGATCAGCCAGCGGGCGGCGGTCCGGCCCGGCGGCTGGAGTGTGGTGGTGGCGTCGGAGGCCACAGGGGACATACGGGCTCCCTGGACGGTGTGAGCGGATGACATACACCGTACAGGGAGTCTTATACGCCGTACATTTTGTTTTCGGCCGTCCGGTGGGGCGGGGGGAAGCGGGGGCGGATTCGGCTGCGCCGGCGGGGGCGTGCATGCCGGTCGGGGGCGCGGCTTCCGGTCCGGGTGATGCCTCCCGTCCGGGGCGCGCCTGCCGGCCTTCCCGTCCGGGCCGCGCCTGCCGGCCTTCCGGTCCGGGGCGCGTCTGCCGGCCTTCCCGTCCGGGGCGCGCCTCGCGGGGCGCGCCCCTCCGGATCACACCTCCTCGGTCACACCTTCCGGGTCAGGTCGTAGAAGGTGGCGCTGCCGACCGTGACCTTCCGGAAGGTCTTCGCCACCCAGGACGTGATCTCCGACGAGCCGCCCCGGCCGCCACCGGGGCCGCCCTGCCCGCCTGCGAGGAAGTAGTGGATCTTCCCGTCCGCGGCGTACTCCTTGAACCGGGCGAGAGTCGGCGACGGGTCGCTCCCGTTGAAGCCGCCGATCGCCATCACCGGCTTGCCGGTGGCGAGTTGGTAGCTCGCCGCGTTCTGGGAGCCGATCGCCGCGGCGGCCCAGGTGTAGTCGTCCGCGTCCTTCTCCAGCAGCGCCTTGGCCCGGTCGCTCACCTTGCTGCCGTTGAGCAGCCCGCCCATGCCGCGCATCCGGCCGGCACCGCCCTCGCCGAAGCCGCCCCGGCCGCCGGGGAAGCCCGGCCGGGCGCCCGGCCGCCCCTGGGCACCCGGCGAGGGGAACGGCCCCTGCTTCCCGGCCTGCCCATTGCCCTGATTGCCGCCCGGAGCCCGGCCCTGGCCGCCTTGGCCGCCCTGGCCGGGGGGAAGGGCCTGGCCGGCGGCCCCGCCCTGGCCTGCGCCCGGTGCGCCGCCCATACGGCCGGGCATCCGGCCGCCCGGGAAGCCGCCGGGGCCGCCCATACCGCCCCGTACCGAGGGACCGGCCGTGATGATCGAGCCGCCCTTGGCCGTGTTGACCGTATTGAGCGTGTACGCGACCGGACCGGCCAGCGCCGTCACCACCGCGAGCCCGGCCGCGAGCACCACGACCCGCCGGCTCGCCCGTAGCGTCACTCCGCCCGGTGCCGGCGCCCGGCCGGGTGCCGGCACTCCGTCCCCTCCCGGCACGCCCTCGGCCGTCGCTGCTTCCTTACGAGCCTTACGAGCCTTACGAGCCGCCCCTCCTTCCCACACGGGCAGCAGCAGGCCCAGCGCCGCCAGGAGACCGAGCGCCGCCACCGTCCAGCGCAGCCACGGCAGCCAGTCCGGCGACCGGTTCAGCAGCACGAACGACCATCCGGCGGTCACCGCCACCGTCCCGGCCAGGACGAGCGCGGCGGGCCGCCCGCCGCGCCGCCACAGCAGCGCCGCCCCCATCCCGACCAGCGCCGCGATGTACGGGGCCAGCGCGATGTTGTAGTACTGATGGAAGATCCCGGACATGAAGCTGAAGGTCGTGAAGGTCATCAGCAGCGCACCGCCCCAGACCAGGAACTCCGCCCGCTGACCGGCCTGTTCGGCGGCGACCGCCCGCCGCGCCCGCCACAGCACCGCCACCCCCGCGACCAGCAGGATCAGCGCCGCGGGCAGCAGCCACGAGATCTGCCCGCCCATGTCGGACGAGAACAGCCGGGTGATTCCGGTCTCCCCCCAGCCGCCACCGTCGCCACCGGGACGGCCACCGCCCCCGCCGACGCTGCCGGTCTCGTTGCCGCTGATCCGCCCGAAGCCGTTGTAGCCGAAGGTCAGCTCCAGAAAGCTGTTGGTCTGCGAGCCGCCGATGTACGGGCGCGAGGCCGCCGGCCACAGCTCGACGATCGCCACCCACCAGCCGCCGGACACCACGAGCGCCAGCCCGGCGAGCAGCAGTTGGCCGAACCGGCGGCGCACCGCCACCGGCGCACAGCAGGCATGGACCACGGCGAGCGGCGGCAGGATCAGCCACGCCTGCAGCGTCTTGGTGAGAAACCCGAGCCCGAAGCAGACCCCGGCCAGCACCAGCCACTTCGTCCGGCCCTCCTCCAGGGACCGCAGGACACAGGCGACCGCACCCACCATCAGCAGGCACAGCAGCGCATCGGGGTTGTTGAACCGGAACATCAGCGCCGCGACCGGCGTCACCGCCAGCACCGCGCCCGCCAGCAGCCCGGCGCCCGCACCGAACCGTCGCCGTACGGCCCCGTGGAGCAGCCCGACCGTCGCCACCCCCATCAGCGCCTCGGGCACCAGGATCGCCCAGGAGCTGAGCCCGAAGAGCCGTACGGACAGCGCCATCGGCCACAGCGCGGCCGGCGGCTTGTCGACGGTGATGGAGTTCGCCGCGTCGGACGCACCGAAGAAGAAGGCCTTCCAGCTCTCACTGCCGGCCTGTACGGCGGCCGAGTAGAACTGGTTGGCATACCCGGAGGCGGACAGGCTCCAGAGGTACAGAACCGCCGTGACCAGCAACAACGCCAGCAAAGCGGGCCGCGCCCAGCGCGCTGTCGGCTCCGGTGCCACGGGCGCCGGGAGAGCGGTGACCGACGCCGGCGGACCCTCCGGTGAGGTGGACGGCAACTGGGCCGGGGGGCCGGGCCGGTGCTGCGGGGTCATCGCGTGCTCCTGGGGAGATCGTTCCGGTCGTGCGAGGGGTACGGCGGGGTGGCGAGGTCGTCCCGGCCCGCGCGGTCCGGGAAGACCCAGGCGCGGAAGAGCAGAAACCGCAGCACCGTCGCCGCGAGGTTGGCGGACACCAGCACCGCGAGTTCGGTGCCGTGCGAGGGCGTGCCGCTGGCGGCGTCGAGGGCCGCGAGCGAGCCGCTGGTCAGCACCAGCCCGATGGCGAAGACCACCAGCCCCTGGGCCTGATGACGGACCGCCCGGTCCCGGCCCCGTACCCCGAACGTCAGCCGCCGGTTGGCGGCCGTATTGGCGACCGCCGACAGCAACAGCGCCGTCGCATTGGCCAGTTGGGCGCCCGTTCCGAGACGGAAGAGGGAGTAGAGACCGAGATAGAGCAGCGTGCTCAGCCCGCCGACGGCACAGAAGCCGACCAGCTGACGGGCCAGCCCGCCGGGCACCCCGGACAGCTCACGGTCCCGCGGATCGTCCCCGAACGGCCGGGCGAGCCGGTCCAGCGGCAGCGCGCCGGTCGCCAGCGCCCGCCCCACCCGCCAGACGCCCTTGAGGTCGTCGGTGGCCGTCCGCACGAGCCGCACGGTGCTGTGGGGGTCGTCGACCCAGTCCACCGGCACCTCGTGGATCCGCAGCCCGGCCCGCTCCGCGAGCACCAGCAGCTCGGTGTCGAAGAACCACCCGGTGTCCTCGACCATCGGCAGCAGCCGCTCGGCGACCTCGCCGCGGATGGCCTTGAACCCGCACTGCGCATCGGAGAACCGTGCGGCCAGCGACCCCCGCAGAATGAGGTTGTACATCCGCGAGATGAACTCCCGCTTCGGCCCGCGCACCACCCGTGCGCCACGGCGGAGCCGGGAGCCGATCGCCAGATCCGAGTGCCCGGAGATCAGCGGCGCCACCAGCGGCAGCAGCGCGTTGAGGTCGGTGGACAGATCGACGTCCATATAGGCCAGCACCGGCGCCTCGGACAGCGACCACACGGTGCGCAGCGCCCGCCCGCGCCCCTTCTGCTCCAGCCGTACCGCGGTGACCTCTTCGAGCGCATCGTCGAGCCGGGCGGCGACCTCCGGCGTCCGGTCCGTGCTCGCGTTGTCGGCGATGGTGATCCGGAACCCGTACGGGAAGGTGCGGGCGAGGTGCTCACGCAGCCGCCGCACGCAGGGCTCCAGGTCGCGCTCCTCGTTGTAGACCGGGATCACCACATCGAGAACGGTCGCGATCTGGCCGAGCCGCAGATGCTCGCGCGGTGGCAGGGAGCCCAGCGGTGTGCCGGGCGGCTGTGTCGTCGTCATGCGACGACATTCGCCACCCCCGCTGTCATGGCGGTGTGCTGAGCCTGTGGCCGGGCTGTGAGCCTGCCTGTGAGTCCGCGGAGGGTAGCGTGACCTGGGGATTCTTGGGCGCGGGCGGGGGCGGGGACGGGCCCGCGGGCGAGGGCGCGGGTTCGGCCGGGCGGCGGGGGGTGCGGCTGGGTCGGTGGGCGGTGCGGGGGGAGTGGACGGTGCGGCCGGGGCGGCCGGGGCGGTGCGGCCGGGGCGGTGCGGCCGTGGCGGTGGGCGGTGCGGCCTGGTCAGCGGGCGGTGCGTCCTAGTCGGCGGATGGTGTCGCCCGGCCGGCGGACGGTGCCTCCCCGCCGACGGGCCGTGCCTCCCGGCCCATGACCGGCGGCTTCCGGCCCGCCGCATCCCACACCGCCGAGGTGGCCGCCGCCGTCGCATTGGCCACCGCGGTCGCATCGTCTGCCACCGTCGCATTGGCCGCCGCCGTCGGCAGCGTCACCGTGAAGACCGTCCGTCCCGGCACACTGCCGACCCCGACCGTGCCGCCGTGCGCGGCCACGACCGCCTGCACGATGGCGAGGCCGAGCCCCGTACTGCCGGCGGCGCGCGAACGCGAGGCATCACCGCGGGCGAAGCGCTCGAAGACATGCGGGAGCAGGGCCGCCGGAATCCCCGGCCCGTCGTCCTCCACCTCCAGCTGGACGCCCCCCTGGCGACCGGCGGCAGCGCCTGCGGCGGCACGTACCCGCGCGGTCACCGTCGTCCCCTCCGGCGTATGCGTACGGGCATTGGCCAGCAGATTCACCAGGATCTGGTGCAGCCGTCCCGCATCGCCGTACACCACCGCCGGCTCCTCGGGCAGCTCCAGCCGCCACCGCTGCCCGGCCCCGGCCACCCGCGCATCGCTCACCGCATCGATCACCAGCGGCGACAGATCGGTGCGCTCATACGCGAGCGGGCGCCCGGAGTCGAGCCGGGCGAGCAGCAGCAGGTCCTCCACCAGCCCCGTCATCCGCTCCGCCTCCGACTCGATTCGCCCCAGGGCGTGCCGGGTCTCCGGTCCCGGCTGCTCCCGCCCGCGGCGGGTCAGCTCGGCGTAGCCCCGGATCGACGCGAGCGGGGTACGCAGCTCATGGCTGGCGTCGGCGACGAACTGCCGTACCCGCGTCTCGCTCTCCTGACGGGCCGCGAGCGCCGAACCGACATGGCCCAGCATCCAGTTGAGCGCCGCACCGACCTGCCCCACTTCCGTACGCCCGTCCGACTCGGACGCCGGGACCCGGACATGCAGTGCCACCTCGCCCTGATGGAGCGGGAGTTCGGAGACCCGGGTGGCGGTCGCGGCGACCCGGCGCAGCGGGCGTAGCGCGATCCCGACCATGGCGGACCCCGCGATCCCGGCCGCGACCAGACCGGCGACCGTCACACACGCCTCGATGAGGACGAGCGTGCCGACCGTCTTCTGCACGGAGTCGAGCGGCAGGCCGAGCACCAGGCTGCCGTCCTTGGCGGACTCCACCCGGTAGGACCCGAGTCCGGGCAGTTCGGCGGTGTGCGACCGGCCGTCCCGCGGCACCTTCTTCAGCGCCGCGACCTGCGCTCGGGTCAGACCCGCCAGCCGCTCGGACAGCGGGCCGCTCGGGTTGTCCAGCTTCGCCCCGGCCTCGACGGTTCCTCCGGGCCCGACCCGCGCCCCCACCGCGCCAAGGGGCTGACCACCCATCGCCACAAAGTCCAGGTTGCCCGGCACAGGGCTCGGTTCATGGGGCCGCGGGAGCTGGGCCCGTACCACGAACTCGTGCACCTTCCCGTCCAACTGCCGCTGCATATAGGAGTGCAGCGCAATGGCAGTCACCGTCCCGATGACCGCCCCGACGACGGCGATCAGCGCCACCGCGGACACCACGAGCCGGGTCCGGAGCGACCAGCGGCGGGGGGTGGTCACGGGGGCCGGGGAGGTCGTGGGGGCCGGGGAGGTCGTGGGGCCTGGGGAGGGTGCCGTTGACGGAGGTGCGGGGGGCTTCCCGCTCACGGCCCGTTACCCACCCGGCTTGATCAGATAGCCCGCGCCCCGGCGGGTGTGAATCATCGGCGCCCGCCCCGCGTCGATCTTCCGCCGCAGATACGAGATATACAGCTCCACGACATTGGCCTGACCGCCGAAGTCATAGCTCCAGACCCGGTCGAGGATCTGGGTCTTGCTCAGCACCCGCCGCGGATTGCGCATCAGATAGCGCAGCAGCTCGAACTCGGTGGCCGTCAGATGGATCTCCTGGCCGTCCCGCCACACCTCGTGGCTGTCCTCGTCGAGCACCAGATCCCCCACCGTCAGCCGCGATGCGCTCCGCGCGGCGGCCGCCCCGGCCCGGCGCAGCAGCCCCCGCAGCCGGGCGACCACCTCTTCCAGGCTGAACGGCTTGGTGACGTAGTCGTCGCCGCCCGCCGTCAGTCCGGCGATCCGGTCCTCGACCGCGTCCTTGGCGGTGAGGAACAGCACCGGCACATCCGGCAGTTCACGCCGCAGCCGGCCGAGCACCGTCAGCCCGTCCATGTCCGGCAGCATCACATCGAGCAGCACCGCATCCGGCCGCCAACTACGGGCGCAGCGCAACGCACCGGCGCCGTCCCCCTCCGCGCGGATGTCCCAGCCCTCGTAGCGCAGCGCGAGCGACAGCAGATCGGCGAGCGAGGACTCATCGTCCACGACCAGCACCCGCACGGGGCTGCCGTCGGCCCGCAACAGCTCCGGCTGCTTCCCTGGCGCGCCGCTGGAGGACGACGCCGGAGCCGGCATACGGAACGACACTGAGGACGAGGAAGTCACGGTCATGCCCGGAGCCTGACCCGCCCCTGTGAGAGCTCCCTTGCGCCTTTCTGTGAATCTCCTGAGAAAGCCCCGTGTGCCTCTCCCCCTCCCCGGGCCCCCGCCCCGCCCCACCCCTGCCCACCACCACCAGCCAACGGCCAACCACCCGCCGCCAGTCGCTAACCGCTAGCGGGCACCCGGCCCGCCGCCTGCCGCCGTCCAGCGCCGCCCCTCCCCCCGAGGCGGCCCGCCCCCCTGCCGGACTTCCCCCCCGCCCCCGACCGAGCCAGTCCCCCCGTCCCCGTCCCCGTCCCCGTCAGCCGCGGGCCGTGGGCTGTGGGCCGTGGGCCGACCTGGGCCGCCCCCCGCGCGGCCCAGGTCGATCACCACTTCTTAAGCATCGCACCTGCCACTGACAATCGGCCTGACCTGCACGTTCGTTGGTTCCCCTGACCCCATGCCAAACCCCCGCGGACGCCCTCCGCGAGACCCTCCCCGCCCCTCCGGTGCGCCCGCCCCGCCCCCACCAGTGCGTCCATCCCGCCCCGTCCGGTGCGTCCATCCCGCCCCGCCCCGGACCACGTACTGTCGCTCCATGAGACTCCTCGCCCTCTCCGGCAGTCTGCGTGCGCGCTCCTCCAACGGTGCGGTGCTGCGCTCCGCTCTCACCTTCTGGGACGGCCCGGCCGCCACCGCGGACATCGCCGCGCTCCCGCACTTCAACCCTGACCTGGACGGCGAGGACGCCACACCCCCCGCCCCGGTCGCCGCCCTGCGCACCGCCGTTGCGAGCGCCGACGCCCTGCTCCTCGTCAGCCCCGAATACGCGCACGGTGTCCCCGGTTTCCTCAAGAACGCCCTCGATTGGCTGGTCAGCAGCGGCGAATGCGTCGGCAAACCGGTCGCGGTGATCACCGCCTCACCGTTCCCCACCGGCGGTGACCACGCCAACGCCCAACTGCGCGAGGTCCTGCGGATGGTGTCCGGCGAGGTCGTGGCGTCGGCCTGCCGTGAAATCCCCGCTATCGGCCCGAAGATCGACCCCGCTACGGAACGTGTGTCGGACGAGGCCACCCTCGCCGATCTGGGCGTGGCCCTGTCTCATCTGGCCGCGGCCGCGGCCCCACCCGCACCCTGAAGTTCCCGTCCTGCACCTACTGAGCGGCTTTCAACTCCTCCATCGCGCACGCCACCTTGAACATGAGGCGTCCACCACAGCCCTCCCACCCCTCACGGCACCCTGAAGGAGGCCCGCACAGCCCGCCGCCCCGCTCACACGCCGAACAACCGCGCCGCGTTCCCGTAACAGACCCCGCGCAGCCAGTCCTCCCCCAGCTCCAGCCCGGCGAGCACCTCCAGCGCATGCGCGTACCCGTAGGGGATGTTGGGAAAATCGCTGCCGAACAGCACCCGTTCACCGAGGTCCATGAGCCGGCCTCGTTCCGCCCGCGGGAACGGCGCGATCCGCTCGGCGAAGTCCGTGAACGACATGGTCGTATCGAGATACACGCCCGGATAGCGCTGTGCGAGGTCCAGGAAGTCGGCGTACTCCGGCATCCCCATGTGCGCGACGATCAGCCGCAGTTGGGGGTGGCGGGCCAGCAGCCGTGCGATCGGCTCGGGTCCGGTGTGCTTGCCCGGGGCCGGGCCCGAGCCGCAGTGGATGACGACCGGCACCCCGGCCTCCGCGAGCGCTCCCCATACGGGGTCGAGCAGCACATCGGCCGGGTCGTACCCGCCCACCTGCACATGGGCCTTGAAGACCCGCGCCCCGTCGGCGAGTTCGGCACGCACATACTCCGCGGCGCCGTCCTCCGGGAAGAATGTCGCGGTCCGCAGACAGTCGGGCGTACGGGACGCGAAGTCGGCCGCCCAGCCGTTCAGCCACTGCGCCATCCCCGGCTTGTGCGGATAGATCATCGAGGTGAAGGCACGTACGCCGAAGCCGCGCAGCACCGCCAGCCGCTCGTCCTCCTCGAACCGGTACGTGATCGGCCACGCCCGGCCCACCAGCGGCCCGGCCGAGTCGAAGTACGCCCAGACCTTCGCCATCACCCGCTCGGGCATGAAGTGCGTATGCACATCGATCAGCCCCGGCAGCCCCAACTCCCGCCAGAACGCGCCGACCCGCTCATCACCCTCCGCCACGCCGGGCCCCTCCCTTACGGTTCGACCACTACGGCCTCGCCCCTACGGCCCCGACCGGCACGGCCCGACCCATCGCAGATATCCGGATCCGACGCCTCCCTGCCGAACGCGCCCCCGGCACACGGCACCCAACACCGGCAACCGGCAACGGAGCAACCCGGCACCCCGGAGGGCCGCCCGGCCCGTGTGGCCCGCGCACCCGTGTGGCCCACACACCCGTATGGCCCGCGCGCCGCATGACAAGCGCCCGTATGTCCCGCCCGCTCATACGACCAGCGCGCCCGCATGCCCACGCACCCGCATGTCCCACGGACCCGTTTCGCCCACGCAGCGGCCCGCTGAGCCCACCAGCCCACCCTCTACCTGCACCCTGGCATCCAAACGCCCCCGCCCGGCCCGGAACAACCCCTCTCAGCCCCTTTCCGCGCAACGCCGACCGCACCACCAGCCCCGAAGGGCCCCGAAGGACCCCGGCAAGGGCCCCGGCAAGCCGGACAATGCCGGCCCGGCAGATGCCCCCCATGCAGCCACCTCAGAACAACCCCTCCTGGCCCCCCTTCCCCTCCCGCTCCCCCGCCCCGCGCGCCGCGGCCCGCACCGGCACCGTCGTCGCCTCTCCCACGGCGGGCCCCAGCACCCACCCCGACAACAGCCGCGCATCCATCACCGCCACCACACCGGCAACCCCACCAGCTCCAGCACCCCTCTCCCGCTCCCCGGCCCCGGTACCGGCACCGGCCTCAACCCCGGCCCCGGCCAACCGCAGATACACATCGGCCCCCACCCCGGTCAGCACCTCCCCCACGATCTCCGCCCCGGGCGTCATCCCGCCCAGCTCCGCCACCTCACCCGGAATCCGGTCCAGCCCGAACAGCTCCGTATGGTCGGCACAGGCGAACTCCACCGGTTCGAGCGTCTCCGGCCAGCCCGGCAATTCCCGTGCTGTGCGATGCAGTTGAGCCAGCTCGGCGGCCCGCTCCGGCACCGGGGGCAGCGCCCCGCGCGCCGCTCGCTTGGCCGCCTTCGCAAACCGGTCGGGCACCGACAGCGCACTCCCCAGCAGCGCCTCCGCCCGCCGCGCCGCCATCAGGGGCCCCCGCCCCAGCCATGCGTACGCCACCGCCCCCTGCTCCACCAGCCGGGCCGGACCGCGCTCAGCGGCCGTGATCCCCACCTTGAGGAGACCGGGACCGAAGTACGCGAGATAGACGCCGTACGGACGCGGATCGTCGGCCATGGTGTCCGCGGCCACCGAACGCGACCGGTCCAACTGGGCGCACCGCGCACACTGATCCTTGGCACTCGCACCGTCGAGCACCGCACTGTACGGGCACACGATCCAGCGGCCGGCCCGCCGCACCCCCAGACACAGCCGCTCGCCCTGCGCGGCGAAGGCCAGCCGCTTGCCCGCGGGGAGCAGGCTCACCCGCTCCTCGCCCCGCTCGGCGCAATGCCAGCCGAGCCGCTGTCCGAACCGCCCCTCCGGCCCCGACCCCGGCCCGCCGCCCGACCAGCGCGGTCCCGTACATCGCCACACACCGCCAGCGTACGACCACCCACTGACAACCCCACCCGCCCGCACCCGGCACCGCCACGCCCCTCAGCCCCCAGCCCCCGGCTCTCCGGCTCTCCGGCTCTCCGGCTCTCCGCGACAGCTCGGGACCCACACCCACCCGGGTCCCGCGCCCCCAAGCACCATCCCCCGCCCCACCAACGAGCCCCCACGGGCCGGGCCACCACCGCCCCGCCCACCCCCTCAGGCCACCGCCCCCTCAGACCGCCAACTCCCCTCTCCCCTCAAGCCGCCAGCCCGCCCCCACCCCCCGGCCCCCGAAACGTGCTCCGATACGCCCGCGGCGACACCCCCAACGCCGACTGCAGATGCTGACGCAGCGAGGCCGCCGTCCCGAAGCCCGCCTCCGCCGCGATCCGGTCCACCGTCAGATCCGTCTCCTCCAGCAACTGCCGGGCCCGCTCGATCCGTTGCTGCGTCAGCCACTGGAGCGGCGAGATGCCGACCTCCTCCCGGAACCGCCGGGTGAAGGTCCGTACGCTCATCGACTCCCGCGCCGCCAGCTCCCGCAGGCTCAGCGGCCGGTCCAGATGCTCCAGCGCCCAGGCCCGCGCCGCCCCCGTGGACGAGATCTGCGGCTCCGGCATCGGCCGCCGGATGTACTGTGCCTGCCCGCCCTCCCGGTGTGGCGGCACTACCGTCCGCCGCGCCACATCGTTGGCCACCGCCGCACCGTGGTCGCACCGGACCATGTGCAGACACAGATCGATCCCGGAGGCGACCCCGGCTGCCGTCAGCACCTCGCCCTCGTCCGTGTACAGCACCTCCGCATCCAGCTCGACGGCCGGGAACAACCGGCGGAAGTCGTCCACCGACCGCCAGTGTGTAGTTGCCCGCCGCCCGTCCAGCAGCCCGGCCGCGGCCAGCACGAACGCCCCCGTGCAGATCGACGCGATCCGGACCCCGGGCCGGATCCGGCCCAGCGCCTCGGCCATCGCCGGCCTCAGCCGACCGGCACTCCGCTCCGCACCCAGGTCGTAGTCCGTCCCGGACGCCGGTACGACCACGGTGTCGGCCTCCGCCAGCGCCTCCGGCCCGTGCGCGACATTCACCGTGAAGTCCGTGTCCGTCCGCACCTCACCGGGCTCCAACGCGCAGGTCACCAGCTCGTACAGCGGCTCGCCGTCCGCCGACCGGGCCTCCCCGAAGATCCGGTGCACGATGCCCACCTCGATCGGCAGCATCCCGTCCCGCACCAGCACCGCCACCCGGTGCCGCCGCCCGCTCCCCGGTACGGCACGCATCCGCCCGGACCCACCACTACCGCCATGACTGCTCCCGCTCTCCACTCCACCCATGGCCCGATCCTTGCACACTATGGCCATCGGGCCACTCGTACGGGGCACCGCCCCCGCGGAGAGTGGACTGCATGAAGGTCCTCTGGCTGTTCGCCCACCCCGACCAGCGCTCCCTGAGCGGCGCCCTCAAGGCCGAGGGTCTCCGTGCCCTCGACGCCCAGGGCCACCAGCACCGCGTCTCCGACCTGTACGCCATGAAGTGGAACCCGGTGGTCGACGCCGCCGACTACGACCACGACCCGGCCGATCGCCTGCTCGTCGGCGAGGCCTCGGAACTCGCCTACACAGACGGCCACTTGGCCCCCGACATCCGCGCCGAACAGCACAAGCTCGCCTGGGCCGACACCTTGATCATCCAGTTCCCCCTCTGGTGGTACGGAATGCCGGCCATCCTCAAGGGCTGGTTCGACCGGGTCTTCGTCAAGGGCTTCGCCTTCGGCATCACCGACCCCGCCACCGGCCGCCCCCAGCGCTACGGCGACGGCAAACTCGCCGGCAAGCGCGCCATGGTCATCACCACCGCGGGCGCCCGCGCCGCCACCCTCGGCCCGCGCGGTGTCAACGGAGACCTCAACGACCTCCTCTTCCCCCTCCAGCACGGCACCCTCTGGTACACCGGGATCTCCGTCGTCCCGCCCCTCCTGGTCCCCGGCGCGGACCGCATGACCCCCACCGCCTACGCGACCGCCGCCACCCGACTGCGCGAGCGCCTTCGCACCCTCCCCACCACCGAGCCGCTCCCGTTCCGCCACCAGAACAGCAGCGACTACGACGACGAGCTGCTCCTCCACCCCGACCTGGCCCAGCTGCCCCCGCCGCGCACCGGCCCGGCCGCCCACTACACGGCCCCGCCGCCACCGGTCCACGGATGAACCGCACGCACAAAAAGCCGTAGGCCCAGTGGAAGTGATTCCACTGGGCCTACGGCGTCAGTAGCGGGGACAGGATTTGAACCTGCGACCTCTGGGTTATGAGCCCAGCGAGCTACCGAGCTGCTCCACCCCGCGTCGGTGAAATGAACACTACGCGACTCCCCGGTCAATGCCTAATCGTTTCTCCGACCGTCACCCCACCGACCCCCAACTACCGCCTGGCACACGGTGGTTGGCCCGCCCTTGCAAAACTGACCCCATGACGTCGACACACCCCACACAGCCCACACGCCTCACAGACCCCACCGCACCCACCCGTCCGGAAGGCCGCACCCAGCTGATTGCGGTGGCCGGCAACAGCCCGGGGGTCGGCAAGTCGACCCTCTGTCGCTCCCTGGCCGACTGGATGAGGAGCACCGGAGCCACCGTCGACCACTTCCAGGAGGCCGACATCCTCACCCGTCCCGCCTTCCGACCCGTGGCCGAGGAGTTCGCCGGCGGCGCCCACAGCGTCCGCCCCGAGACCCTGATCGCCGCCACCCGCGCCTACGTCACCGAGTCCCGCGCCGCCGGTATCGACGTCCTGGTCACCGACGCCCTGATCCCCTTCGTCCCGTCCCTGGTGGCCTGGGGCCACGACGAGCCCGCCATCGCCCGGTTCCTGCGCGAGTTGGCCACCGCCGTCGAACCGGCCCGGGTGACCGTGGTCTACGTGGCGGACGACCCCGCGACCGCACTCCGGCGCGCCGTCGACCGCGAGGGCCCCGACTGGGAGAACTGGTATCTCACCAAGCTCTCCGGCTCCCCTGGGACCCGCTCCGTCCACGACTTCCCCTCGGCCGTAGCCCACCTGCGCCACGAAACCGCCCTGACCCACCGCCTGCTCGCCGCCACCCCCTGGCACGTCCTCACCGTGGACGTCGCCGACCTCGACGCCCTCCGCACGGCCCAGCACGTCCGCGACCACCTGACCGCCGTCTTGGACGTCACAGGCTGACGACGCACGCCCCTGCCGATGGGCCCTGCCACGGGGCACCCGCACCCCTCAGCCACCCACCAGACGTCGCGGCCGCAGCAGCGGTCGCAGTGGCTCACACTCGCGGCACCCAGGCGTCCCCCGCGCTCCGGGGTGCGGGCCCACTCAAGCACCGACGATCAGCCCCGTGCCCGCCCAAGCACCGACGATCAGCCCCGCTGGATTCCCTCGGTGTCGAGCAGCAACCCCCGGCGGCCGTCCGCGGACTGCGCGAGGATCGCCGGTCCCCGCTGCTCGACGGCGAGGTACCAGGTCCCCGGTATCAGCTCCGCCACCGGCTCCAGGGAGCCGTCCTCACGCACCATCTCGCGGGCCACCGGGACCGCGAACCAGAACGGCTGGAAGCCCGGCTCCGGCGAGGCCGCCACGGCCCCGGCCAGACGTTTGGCCTTGCGCAGGGTCTGCCGGGCATGGCTCTCCGCCACGTCGCTGCCCCCGTGCTGCATTCCGTCCGTCTCGAACAGCAGCCCTCTGCGACCGTCCTCGGTCTGCACCACGAGGGCCCCTTCGCTCTGCCCGACGGCGAGGTACCAGAGCCCCGGCGCCAGCTCCGCCACCGGCTCCGGGGAACCGTCCTCGCTCAGCATCTCGCGGGCCACCGGGACCGCGAACCAGAACGGCTCGAAGCCCGGCTCCCCGGCCGCCCCGTGGTCCACGTAGAACCCGCGCTCGATCCCGTCCGCGTCGAGCAACAGCCCCCTACAACCGTCCTCGGTCTGCACGACGAGAGCCTTGCCCCGCTGCTCGACGGCGAGGTACCAGATCCCCGGCACCAGTTCCCCCGTCGGCTCCAGGGAGCCGTCCTGGCCCATGAGCGGACGGGATACCGGGACGGCGAACCAGAACGGCTGGACCTCCCGGTCGGGGGCGGCGGCGAGGGCGTTCGCCAGCCGCTGCGCGGTCTCCACCGTCTGCAGGGCTCGGCGCTCCGCCTCCTGACGCAGCACCTCGGTCTCCACGCGTAACAGCTCCGCGCGCCGCTCCATCTCCGCGATCCGCTTCTCGGCTTCACTCCGCCGGGAAGCAAGGCTCTCCACATCGGCCAGGGACGGCGGCACGGCGGCCCCCTCCGATACGGCCCCCTCCGGTACGGCCCGGTTGCGGGCGATCGCAATACGGCCTCCGGTATTGCGATTGCGCTGCTGGGGCACCGGCCGGGACCTGCTCGCCAGCCGCCCGCGAAGATGCCGGTAGAGGGTGTCCATGTCCAGCGGATCCGGCCGGTCCGGAACGCCCTCGGTCAGCGTCGTGATCAGCTCACCGGTGAACGCCGTGTACGTCTCCCCGGGCGGGGACAGCGCCGGCCGGGTCTCGGCGGAGGCCGTCAGCAGGCAGGTCCCCTCGACAACGGCCTGGTCCGCGATGTGCTCGCTGGCGCTCATCTTCCCGAGCAGGGCACGTCCGCTGTAACAGCAGTCGAGGATCACCACCGTCCGCCGGGCACCCGCCTGCGGATCCAGCACCGCCCGGCGCAGATACTCGTACCGCAGCGAGGTGTACTCGCGTTCGCGGTCCGAATCGGGCAGGGCGAGATAGAGCTCGTCGGTGTGCAGGTCCGTGAGACCGTGCCCGGCGTAGTAGACGAGCAGGGTGTCCCGGGCCGTGCGGGCCCGCTCCCGCACCGTGTCGAGCACCTGCCCGGCACTATTCGGCTGCGAGAGCACCGTGCACGCCTCGGGAGGCAGCCCCCACACCGCGGGATCGGTCAGCGCCTTCCGCAGCCCCACCAGATTCCGGGCGACCGCGGGCAGCTTCTCCAGGTTGACGTAGTCATGCACGCCCACCAATACGGCCTCCGAGCGGGCCGGGTCCGACAAGAGGGCCACGGCTACTCGCTGTCTGTGTCCGCCGGTGCCGGAGCGGGCGCACCGCTCTCGTTCCAGACCCGCAGAATCCGCTCGACCGTCTCGGGAGAGCCGTCCTGCACGGTCACCACCACACCGTCCCGTTCAAGCCGGATCTGCGGCGGACGGGGGCGCGAGCCCCGCCAGGTGGCCACTGCGGTGATCAGGCTGCCCAGAGCAATGCTGTTGGCGAGCACGACATTGACGATGTCCAGCGCCCCGCCCATGTGCCCCGGCTCCGGCCGCCTCGGCCCGAGGGACACCTCCACCTGACCACGCAGCTCGGGCTCGGCCACCAGCCAGCGGTACAAGGACGCCGCCGACTCCGCGAGCCCGGCCTCCTCGGCATCCGCCGCGCCCCCTCCGAACGACAGGTTGACCTCCACCCGCTCCGGCCCCTTCCGTCGCCGCCGCTCCAGGCCCACATCATAGAAGCGCACCTCCCCGGCCACCGGGTTTTCCACAGGCCCGGCCACCCCCTTCCCGACCCGCGCGACGCCCCGCCCGAAACCACCCAGCGGCACCCCGGCACCGCACAAGAACACACCCACAACGCCAAGTTGACTGCCAGCCAGGCACGGTCACCCAGTCACCCCCGCCCCGACCCACTGCACGCACCACCAGCGATCAGCAAGTCCCGCCGTGCACCTCAAGTCTGGCTCAGACCGCTACACGCTCGCCCGGCCTTCCGTGCCCTCGAAGTACTCGAAGTACTCGAAGTACAGGGCACTACGAACGGAGGACCGATGAAGACCCCCCTCAGCCGTCTGGCCTCCCGCACGGCCTCCTTCCTGCTGCACGGACGGCGCCCCCGGCTCGACCACGCCGAATCCCACCGAGCCGCCCGGCCCAACCAACACGCAGGCCTGATCGACCACTACCAACCCTGCCGTACGGCACGCCGAAGCCCCCGCCCGGATGACCCGGCGGGGGCTTCGGCCTTCTGTGCGTGACGACATCAGCGGGATTCAGGGGGTGGCTCAGTGACAAGTTGTTGTCGCATCACCCTCGAAGTAACGGGCTTCAGCCAGGCATCTGGTCCCTGATCAGTCGTCGTCGCCGTCGTCGCCGTCGTTGTCGCCCTGGTCGTCCTGGTCGACGTGCTGGTTGAGGACCTTGCCGCTGGCCGCGTCGATGGTGACGTCGTGGCTCTTGTGGTCCTTGCCGAGGACGTCGACCTCCCAGACGGTGGAGCCGTTGCGGTCGTTGTCGTCGAGGCTGTAGGAGACGACGGTGCCGGGCACCGCCTTCAAGGCCTTGTCGGTGGCCTTGTCGTGGCCGATCTTGTCGCCCTTGAGCAGAGCCTGGGTCTCGGCGGCGTCCTGGGCGGCGTCGTCGTCACGGTCGGTGTGCTTGTTCAGTACCTTGCCGTTGCCGGCATCGATGGTGACGTCGTGGCTCTTGTGGTCCTTGCCGAAGACGTCGACCTCCCAGATGAGGGAGCCGTTGCGGTCCGCGTTGTCGAGTTCGGCAGAGGTCGCGGTGCCGGGGACGGCCTGGAGAGCCTTGGCGGTGGCCTCGGACTGGCTGATCTTGTCGGCCTTGACCTGCGCGCGGTCCTTGGCGGTGTCGTCCAGGTGGCGCTCGTTCTGGGAGAGCTGGACCGAGGACTGCGGGGCCGGGCCGCCGTCGTCGTCCGCGAAGGCGGTCGCGGCACCCGTGCCGCCGATCAGTGCGACAGCGGCAGCCGTGGCGAGGACGACGGCGCGGGGGGTGAGCGTGCGCTTGGCGGTGGCCTTCATGAGGACGTTCCTCCGGATCGTGTCGCGGTTTCGTTCCGTCGGCGGGCCCTGTCGCGCCCTTCCGACATTCACCACAGTGCCGCCCCGAACCTGAACACAACCTGAAGCCCTGAAGCCCTCTTCAGGCCCCGGCCCCAAACCCCCCGCCGCCTCCCGACCGAACCACAGGAGCGTGGACACAGCGCCCAACAACACGTACTGCCCCGGCCGGCGACGGTGACCTCAGCGGGCCGGAGGACCACGACGCCACGGCCGGTGTTCCGGTAGCCGTCTTACTCCGCCCGCTGGAGGCATTGCCATCAACCACTGCCGTCACAAGAAACACCAGAAGCCCCGCCGATTCCTCGCCGACTGTGGCTGTCGGTAGGCATCGCCCCGTACTCGATCGGACAGGGCAGCGCAATCGACGAGGGTCACGACCCACGTCGGTACAGCCGCAAACTACGTCGATGCGGGTGCCCCGGCTCGACGAAGTTCGCCCACGCCGTGTCAGCCATTCGATTCGCACGACCCCCTACAGCCATCTGAATAACAGGCATACCAGACGCACTTCCATAAATTCCCGCATGTAGCTTCGATTCGCCGGCGCGACCAATCGGCACAAAGAGATTCGGGGGAAGTCGTGACTTATAGCAGGAGCCGTTGCCAAGCTGCGTGATGTCCACGTGGACGGGGCACGAGGGCCATTCGGTCGGTGTAGACGTCGTAATCCACACCGAACCCGGAAGGCCCTCACCCGTTCAAGATCCCGCAGCCGAAACCGGCCTCACCGTCCACAACCACCCCGGACAGAACAGCTAGTTGTGCGTCATGACGGCACTGGGAGCCTCACCGTTCTGTGCCTGCTGGGCGCGGGCCGTCGTAGTCGCGGCGAAGGATTGGAGGATGCGCAGGTCCGTACCGCCGGCGCCGTTGTCCAGCATGACGACATTGATGACGACCGTCCCCACCCGGACCGCCGCGAACGCGCCGGTCGCCTCGGTGATACCGGGCGTCGGACTGTTGGCCCATTCGACCGCGGCGGATTCGTCTCCGCCGACGTTCGACATGGCCACCGGCTTCGGCGTGGACCCGAAGTCCGCGTTCTGCCGCTTGATTTCGGCGTATCCGGCGGTAGCGGCTCCGACGCTCTTGTAGGTCACCACCTCGATCTGCGCCTGGTCGAAGTCGAAGCCCGGGGTGTAGGAAGTCTGGACGTCGAGCAGCGAGTCCTTGCACATCGCACGCCCCTTTCCACACTTCACCTCTTTGGGATTTCCCGCCCGCACGCTCCAGCCGGTCGGCAGGCTGTCCAGGCCGGGAAAGATCTTCTTGGCCAGCGCTGCGTCCTTGATGGCCATCTCAGAGTTTCCGGACCCGGCTCCGCCCTGTTCGAGGGAACCGTCGCCGTTGAAGAGCCGCACCCCGCCATAGAGCCCCAGGGCCACCAGCGCGACCAGCACGAGAGCCGCGGCGAGCAGGGAGAAACGGACATTGCGGGTATTGCTGATGCTCACACCCGCCATGGAGATGATGGGCCGGCCCCGTACCGGGCTGTTGGCGAACGAGATGCCCGCATTGATGCGTGGCTCGGACGCGGGCGGAGGACCAACCAGAGCCAGGGCAATCCGCTCGGCGAATTGCGGGTCAGCGGCCACCTCCGCCTCGATCACGTTCCTCAGTTCCGCGACGGCCGCCGGGTCGGTGGGGCTGGTGTCGACGGTGCTGATCGCCGTACGGCCCCGATCGGTCGTCCCGAGGCGATCGCGCACGATCGTCGACACGGTCTGGCCCACCTCGGCCCCGACCACTGCGGCTGTTCCGCTCGCCATCTGCGTGAGGATCGCTAACACCTGTTCGACCATGAGTCGCCCCCCGGTAGCCGCACCAGCAAGGGCTTCATTGTCGCCGTCGGCACGCTAACCGCGGAGGCGTATCGCCAATCTCGTGGCCACCTGCCACCGCACCAGGCACCGCACATGTGCCGCTCGCGCCGCACGGGTTCCCGCCACCCAACGGTGAGAGCCGAAACCAACCTCCAGCCGGGCCGGGGCCCTACTAGCCGCTGAGCTGTAGAGGTGACCGTCTTCAGGAACTGGCCAACAAGGAAGAGGAGATCGGGAAGAACGGTGGCCTCCCTGGTGAAGGTGCCCAAGCCGCGTCGCCGCCGCATCAAGCCGTGGCCGGTCGCCGAGGCCGGCAAGTTCCTCGCTGACGGGGCTGCCCACGAAGATCCCCTGTTCGCGGCATGGGTCCTCGTGCTGTGCCTCGGGCTCCGCCGCGGGGAGGTGCTGGGCCTCACCTGGAAGTCGATCGACTTCGAGGCGGGCGAGCTGTACGTAGAACACCAGATCCAGCGGGCGGGGCGTCAGATCCTCCACCGGGAGACCAAGACCGAGGAGTCGGACGACTTCCTGCCACTGCCGGCGCTCTGCCTCAAAGCCCTCCGGATGCGACACGCTCAGCAGATCGGGGACCGGAAAGCGTCCGGTGATCTCTGGCAGGACAGTCACGGGCTGGTCTTCACGACGAAGTACGGCACCCCGATCGAGCCGGGGAACCTGACGCGGATGTTCGCTCTCCGTGCCCGCCGCGCCGGCCTCGGGGTCATTCCGCTGCGGAACACCCGGCACACCTGCAGCTCGCTCCTGGTCGCCCTCGGCGTGCACCCCAAGGTGGCTCAGCGCATCCTGCGGCACTCGCAGATCGCGATGACGAGGGAGGTCTATGCCGAGGCGAGTGAGGAAGAGGTCCGCTCGGCCCTGGGCAAGCTCTCCGAAGCGATGGGTGGCACCGGCTGACCCGGTTGCTGTACTTCGCTGCTGTACGCCACGACAAAGCCCCCGTCCGGATTACCCGGCGGGGGCTTTGACCTGCTGTGCGCTCGGCAGGATTCGAACCTGCAACCTTCTGATCCGTAGTCAGATGCTCTATCCGTTAAGCTACGAGCGCTTGGCTTTCCGGCGGTTTTTCTTGCCGGTCGGCGTTGCGGGAACAACATTACATGACCTGCGCCGTGAGGCGAAATCCATTGCCCGTAGCACCTCTGACCTGGGGAAACGCCCTTGTGGCGGGGGTTTCGGGGGCACTCGGGCCAGGGGAAGCCCTCGATGATCCGGACGAAGTTCGGGCGGGTGTAGCCCTCTTCGGAGCGGTCCAGGGCATCGGTCTTCACATTGCCGAACGTGATCCGGGGGCGGTGGGTCAGGCCGGCGTGGAAGGCGTGGAGGATCCGGCGGTTGAAGTCGGGGCGCGGGTGGGTGGCGACGATGGCGTCGCGGGTTTCCGTGGGGAGGGTGTCGCAGCCGATTTCGCGACGCCGAATTCGTCGCCGGCTGTGACGCGCGCCACTTCTGAGGTCAGGTGCGGGCCTCATCGGCGCCGTCCAGCTCGAAGCGAAGCTGAGAGGTGCGGAACTTCCCGGGGAGGCCGAGGTCGTGGAAGAGGGCTCCCGCGTAGAGCAGCTCCGGGTCGACGTCCAAGCCGTGGTGGCGGCCGTGGCGGGCGCCGAGGAGGTTGACGTGGCGGGAGTGGTGGTAGATCAGGTCGTCGGCGACGTCGCGGTTGAGTTCGGTGGCTTCCCGGCCAGTCGGCGCGCGGTCCGGCGGACGGCGCCGCCCGTGCGCCGCCCGGCGTGCGTACCTCCGTCGACGTGACCGGCGAAGGTGCCGCCGGTGTGAACCGCGGAGGGCCGGTCGGGTGACCGGCGCGGGCGGCGCGGGCGGCGCGGGCGGCGCGGGGACAGGCGACAGGGGGCAGGCGACACCGAGGACTGGGGCCGGGCGGCGCGGGGGTGCGGAGGGCGTGGGGCCAGGTGGCACCGACACCGAGGGCTGAGCAGGCCGCCGGGCGTGGGGCCGGCCGCCGGGCGTGGGGCCAGCCGCCAGGCGTGGGGCTAGCCGCCGGGTCGCCGAGCCTGGGACCGGACACCGGACACCGGACACCAGATCCCCGAGCCTGGCGCCGGACACCAGATCTTCGGGCCTGGTGCCGGACACCGGATCACCGAGCCTGGGACCAGACACCGGATCACCGGATCATCGGGAAGCTCAATCGCCCCGCCGCCACTCGCCCACACCACCCAGCCGCCCGACCGCTGCCCCGCCCCCAGCAAGGGACCAGATGGCGCACACCGGCAGAACCCCGGAAAGCGTTCAGGCCCCGGTCTGGTGGAGACCGGGGCCTGAACGAAGAGGAGCGGAGGCGGAGGGATTTGAACCCTCGATGGGGGGTAAACCCCAAACCGCATTAGCAGTGCGGCGCCATAGACCGGACTAGGCGACGCCTCCACACACCCCACGCGCGCATGCACGCTGTGGCGTGTCCAGATAATGGCACAGCCTCAAGGGCTGTCACCAATCGCCCCCTACGGTACTAGGCGCGTGGGCCACCCGGCAAAGACGTTCCTGCAGCGCAACGTCGGGGGCGGCGGCGCGTTAGAGGTGTCGGGGCCGCGACGGCATGCGTTGTCGTGCGCCCCCGGCGTGTACGTACCGCGTACCGCCCCGCACTCGCCTCTGGAGCCTGTGATGCCGTACCGCCGGACGTCGTCCCTCTTCACCGCGGCCGCCACCGCCGCCAGCACGGCCGTAGCCCGTCTCTCCACCACCGCCGCCAGCACGGCCGTGAACCGCCTCTTGGACACCCCTGCCACCTCCGCCACCACGGCCGTGGCCCGTCTCTCCGCCGCCGCTGCCACCACCGCCGCCGTGTCCGTCGTCTCCGCCGCCACCGCGCTGGCCCTGGCGGCGCCCGCCGCGTCGGCCGCCCCGATCCCGCTGCCGCACGTCCGGTCCGGCGACGGCATCACCGGCGTCGGCAACCACGCCCCGGCCGCCCAACCCAGCCCAGCGGGCCACCACGCCTCAGCCGCCCGGCCCGCGCCGGCAGGCCACCACGCCCCCGCCACACAGCCCGGCCCGGCAGGCAACGACGCCCCGGCCGGGCAACGTGGCCCCGCCGCTCAGCCCGCCCCCGCCAGCCACCGCCCGCCGACCCGCCAGGGCGCCCCGGCCCCGGACCTCTCCTCCGTCGATCACCTCACGCTCACCGTCCGCGGCACCGGCTCGGCGGCCACCGACGGCACCTTCGAGCTGTACTGCCACCCCGCACGCGGCAACCACCCCAACGCCAAGAAGGCCTGCAAGAAGCTGGACGGGATGACGCGGTGGGGCCGGGACCCCTTCGCCCCCGTGCCGCAGGGCGTGAACTGCACGATGATTTACGGGGGCCCGGCCACCGCCCATGTCACCGGGACCTGGGCGGGGCGCCCCGTCAACGCGGACTTCCGACGCACCAATGGGTGTGAGATCAGCCGCTGGAGCAGCTTCGAACCCCTGCTCCCTTCGACGAGTTCATGACCCGGTTCATGCCGTAGTAGCGGGCCAGGTCAGGACGATGGGGCACATGTCGGGCGTGCGGCGAGTCGCACAGGGCCGTGGCATTACCTCCTCGTCATCCGCCTCCGCGTCCCGGGCAAGTGCCCGTAGACTCCATTCCAGCGACCTGCCACGGTGGGTCGGCAAGGTGCGGTAACAGGGAGGAAGCGTCGTCGTGAGCAGCAGGCCATCCCGAGGCGCTGCTCGCCTCGCAGCCATACTCGACGCCCTCCCCGACGCGCTGTTGCTCGTCAACTGCAACGGCACGGTCGTCAACGCCAACACCATCGCGCTGGAGACCTTCGAGGCGCCGGGCACGGCCCTGGTGGGGCGCGGGCTGCTCGATCTGCTGCCGTCCTTCGACTCCAAGCGCATCCCGGGGTCCATGCGGCGCCGGGACGAGGAGACGGCAGAGGGCCGGACGAAGCCGACGCGGATGGTCGCGCGGCGTACGGACGGGACCGAGCTGCTGGTCGAGGTGACCAGTGCCAATCTCGAGGACGGCCGCACCCCGTACGAGTCGGCCTTCGAGGCCGCGTACGCCGATCACCGCAATGGCTATACGGGCAATGAGCTGCTGATGCTCGTCGTCCGGGATCTGACCGGGACGCTGGACACCGAGACCGAGCTGGCCCGCCAGCAGCGGCAGACCGAGATGATTCTGCGGGCCGCGGCCGAGGGTGTGGTCGGGGTCGATGCCGAGGGCAAGGTCGTGCTCGTCAATCCGTCCGCGGCGCAGATCCTGGGGTTCCGGGCGAGCGAGCTGGGCGGCAAGGAGCTGCATCCGCTGATCCACCACTCGCGGGCTGACGGCTCACCGCTGCCGTGGGAGGACACCCCGCTGGCCGACACCCTCAAGTCGGGGCGCAAGCACCGGGTGCGCGGGCAGGCGCTGTGGGCGAAGGACGGACGGGCGGTGTCCGTCGATCTGACGACGGCGCCGGTGCGGGACGGCGATCAGCTCGTCGGCGCGGTGATGACCTTCACCGACCGCCGGGCCTTCGACGCGCTGGCGGCCCGGCACACCCAGCTGCTGGCCGTCCTCGACCAGGCGCTGCGCGGGCCGCTGGAGGAGCTGAAGGGCGAGCTGGGCACGCTCGCGTCCGACCCGGCGGGCCAGCTCTGGCCCGAGGCGAACCAGATCCTGCACCACCTCGCGGCCGGGCACGCCCGGATGACGACGCTGGTGGACAACGTGCTGAGCTATCAGCGGCTGGACGCCGGCAAGGAGAAGCTCAACCGCACGAAGGTTTCGCTGGACGGTGTCGTCGCGGCGGGTGTGGAGGGCGCGATCGAGCTGATCGGTCCGGGCCGGGCGCAGTTCGCGGTGCATGCGCCGCCGATAGAGGCGACGGTCGACGCGGAGCGGATCGCTCAGGCGCTGTCGCATCTGATCGCGGATGTCGCGGGGGTGGACTCGACGGGCCGGATGCCGGCCGGTGAGGCCGCCGCGGGCGGGCGTTCGGGGCCGGTCCCCGGCGATTCGACGATCGTGGTGGCGGCGGCCAAGCGCGGTGATGTCGTACGGATCGAGGTGCGCGGCCCGTTCGGTGGCGGCGACCCGGTCCATGAGCCGATCGTCCGCGGCATCGTGCGGCAGCACGGCGGGCTGATGCAGACGCATGAGGTGCCCGGCGGCGGGCCCGGCGCGGGCGGCAGCTCGTATGTGCTGGAGCTGCCGGTGGCGGCGGACGGCACGTCCCCGGACGGTGCGACGGCCGGGGCGGACGTGCCGACCGGCAATGAGACCACGGTGATGCCGGTACCGGCGGCGCGTGCGCGCGGCACCCAGGGCAATGCGGCGGACCCGGGCAGCGGCTCCCAGGGGCCGGACGACGAGGGACACGAGGGCGGCGAGGGCCCCTCCGGCGGCGGGGGCGGTACCGGCGGGTCCGGTGAGCCGCTCGGCGGCGGTGGTGGCGAGCACGGCGCGGCGGTGCCGGACCAGGCGGGTGGGGCCCAGCCGACCGGCCGGCGGCGGGCGCGGCACTCGGGTGCGGAGCAGGGCGCGCATCCGGGCGGCCCCGAAGCCGGTGTTCCGCACGGTGCCGCCGGCGACGGCACGCAGGGTGCGGCGGGCCCGGGAGCGGTGGACGGCGGCACCCCGGGGGCGCACCCCCAGCACGGTGACGCCGCACGCGGTGCCCAGGGCGGCCCGGCCACGGACGGCAGGGGGCTGCCGCCCGGTATGGCGGGGGCCGAGGCCGTACCGCCGTCAGGACGGCGCCGGGCCCGGCAGGGGACCTCGGAGGGCGGCGGACTGCCCGCGCTCCCCTCGGGGGCGAGCGGGGCTCCGGAGCAGCAGCCGGTCCCCGCGGCGGGCACGCAGGGCCGGGGGCCGGCGGCCGGTCCGCAGGGGCCCGCGACGCCGCCGGCCAACGGGCCGGTGCCGGCCTCCGCATCGGCCCCCGCACCGGCGAGCCCGCAGATTCCAGGTCAGAGCCCGGCTCCGGAGCAGACTCCGGCGCCGGGCCGGCCGCACGTTCCGGGGCAGGCCACTGCCCCCGGCCAGGCGCCGGCCCCGGGGCCCCAGGGTCTCGGACCCGTCCAGACGGGCGGCCGGCGGGCGCGCCGGGCGCTGGCCGAGGCGCCCGAGCGGACCGCCCCGGGTGAGCGGGACCGGGCGTCGGCGGCCTCCGGGGCGCAGCAGTCGGCCGGTCCGCGTACCGCCTTCGCGCTGCCGCCCGCCGCCGCGGACCGGACCCCGGAATCGTCGGTGCCGGCGCTGGCCGCGACCGCCGACCAGGTGCCCGCGCAGTCGACCGGTCCGCAGGAGGCCGCCGGTACGGGACGCCGTCGGGCGCGTCGGCCGGTGGCCGGTGGCCCGGAGGCGGCGCTGCCCGCCGGGCAGCCGGGGCACGAGCTCGAAGCGTCCGCCAACTCCGGTGCGCCACAAGGGACATGGGACGCCGAGCCGACCGGCAGACGGCGGGCCAGACGGGCCGCGGCCGAGGAGCGCGCGGCGGCCGCGATGGCCGATTCCGAGTCGTCCGGCACCTTTGTCGCGGGCCCGGAGGGGCTCGTGGCGCAGCCCACCGAACCGGCCGAGGCGACGGGCACGGTCGGCGGCACGGCGTCCGGGATCGCCCCCGCGCCGGACGCCGGTGCACCCCGGACGCCCGACGCACCGCAGCCGTCCCCCACTCCCGTCGCACCTCAAGAACCCCAGAGCCCCCAGACTCCCACCGGCCGTCGGCGGGGCCGCCCCAGCCCCGCCGAAGAGGCCGCGGGCCCGCTGCCCGTGCCTCCGCAGGACCGGCCCGCCGCCGCGGCGCACCGTCAGCCGCTGCCGCCGGCCGCCGAGGACGACGGGCATGCCGCGGGGCACTCCCAGGGGCGGGCGTTCAGCGTGCGGACGCTCGGTCAGGGCGTGCCGTTCGCCCAGCAGATCGCCGATCAGCAGCGCCCGCCGGTGCCGCCCGGCAGCACCCCGCCCGGCGGCACGTCCGCCGGTTCGGGCCGCCGCCGTAAGCTTGCCGCGCCCCCGCAGGAGGGGCAGCGCGCGACGGCCGCCGAGCCCGCGCCCGGCGAGGCGCGTCCGCACCCCGGTGCACCGCAGCCGCAGCCGCAGCAGGCCCCGGCCCCGCCGCAGTCCCCGCCCCAGCCCCCGCCGCATCTGATGGATGCCAGCGAGGGCCGGGCCTTTGCGATCTCCGCGCCCGATGAGGGCAGTGAGGGCCCCGAGCCGCTGGACGGCCCGAACGGCGCCATAGAGGTGATGGACCGCCAGCCGATGCCGATGGACGACGAGCTGCCGCCGGAGCCGCTGGACAATCCGCGCCGGCTGCTGGTCTGGCCGGCGCCGGATGTCGCCACTCAACAGGCGCTGAGCGACCGTGGCTACCGCCCGGTGATCGTCAACTCCCGCGAGGAGGTGGACGCCCAGATCGCCGCGTACCCGGCGGCGCTCTTCGTCGACCCGCTGACGGGGCCGATCACCCGCACCGCGCTGCAGTCGCTGCGCCAGGCGGCGGGAGCGGCCGAGGTCCCGGTGCTGGTCACCGCCGGTCTGGGGCAGGCCACCCGGGAGGCCGCGTACGGCGCCGACCCGGCCGTGCTCCTCAAGGCGCTGGCCCCGCGCGACAGCGAGCAGCACCCGGCGCGGGTGCTGCTGATCGAGCAGAACGACGACATCGCGGGTGCCCTGACCATGTCGCTGGAGCGGCGGGGGATGCAGGTCGCACGGGCCGGCGGGGACACCGACGCGGTCACCCTCGCGACGCAGATGCGGCCGAACCTGGTCGTGATGGATCTGATGCAGGTGCGGCGCCGCCGGGCCGGCATCGTCGACTGGCTGCGCGCCAACGGGCTGCTCGACCACACGCCGCTGGTCGTCTACACCTCCGCCGACATGGACCCGGCGCAGCTGCCCCGGCTGGCGGCCGGCGAGACGGTGCTCTTCCTGGCGGAGCGCTCCACGAGCGCCGAGGTGCAGGCCCGGATCGTCGACCTGCTCGCCAAGATCGGCACGAACTGACCCCTGGTGGAGCCCGGACCGCCGGGCCCCACCAGGGGATGTCCTACGGGCCCCACCAGGGGATGTCCTAAGGGAGACACCCCCTACGCGAGCAGCGTCACGTCCAGCTCGCCCTCCGCGTACTGCTTGCGGAGCACCTTCTTGTCGAATTTGCCCACGCTCGTCTTGGGCACCGCCGGGATCACCGCCCACCGCTCCGGCAGCTGCCAGCGGGCGATCCGCTCGCCGAGGAACGCCTTCAGCTCCTCGTAGCCGATGGTCGCGCCCTGGTTGAGCACCACCGTCGCCAGCGGCCGCTCGCCCCACTTGTCGTCCGGTACGGCGACCACCGCGGCCTCCGCGACATGCGGGTGCGCCATCAGATGGTTCTCCAGCTCGACCGAGGAGATCCATTCGCCGCCGGACTTGATGACGTCCTTGGCGCGGTCGGTCAGTGTGAGGAAGCCGTTCGGGGTGATGGTGCCGACATCACCGGTGCGCAGCCAGCCGTCGGGGCTGAACTTGTCCTCGGGGCGCAGCGGTTCGCCCTGCGCGCCGCCGTAGTAGGCGCCCGCGATCCACGGGCCGCGGACCTCCAGCTCGCCCGCGGCCCGGCCGTCGCACGGAAGGCGCTCGCCGTTGGGGCCGATCAGCCGTGCCTCGACGGAGGCGGGGAAGCGGCCCTGGGTGGCGCGGTAGTTCCACTCCTCGTCGCCGCTGACGCCGGCCGGCGGGTGGGCGACGCTGCCGAGCGGGGAGGTCTCGGTCATGCCCCAGGCGTGTACGACGCGGATGCCGTGCCGCTCCTCGAAGCCGCGCATCAGGGCGGGCGGGCAGGCGGAGCCGCCGATGACGACCGTGTGCAGACAGGCGACATCCCTCTGCTTGGCGTCCAGTTCGGCGAGCAGGCCCTGCCAGATGGTGGGCACGGCGGCGCCGATGGTGGGCCGCAGGGTCTCGATCATCTCGGCGAGCGGCGCGGGCTGCAGGAAACGGTCCGGCATCAGCAGCGAGGCACCGGCCATGAACGCGGCGTGCGGCAGACCCCAGGCGTTGACGTGGAACATCGGCACGACCGGCAGGGTGAGGTCGCGTGAGCTGAGCGCGAACGCCTCGGCGGTGTTGACCTGCATCGAGTGCAGGTACAGCGAGCGGTGGCTGTAGAGGACGCCCTTGGGGTCGCCGGTGGTCCCGGAGGTGTAACAGAGCGCGGCGGCCTCCCGCTCGTCGATCTCCGGCCAGGCGTAGCTCTCCGGGCGTTCGGCGATCAGCGCTTCGTAGTCGTGCACCCGGGCCTGCGCGCCGCCGAGGACCGACAGGTCGCCGGGGCCCACGACGACGATGTGGCGGAGCTTCGGCAGCTGCGGGAGCAACGGGGCCAGCAGCGGCAGCAGCGTGCCGTTGACGAGCACGACCCGGTCCTCGGCGTGGTTGATGATCCACACCAGCTGCTCGGCGGGCAGCCGCAGATTGAGCGTGTGCAGCACCGCCCCCATGGAGGGGATCGCGAGATAGGCCTCCATGTGCTCCGCGTTGTTCCACATGAGCGTGCCGACCCGTTCCTCGTCGGCCACGGACAGCTCGTCGCGCAGCGCATGGGCCAGCTGTGCGGCCCGGCGGCCGATCTCGGCGAAGGTGCGCCGGTGCGGATCCCCCTCGGTCCAGGTGATGACCTGCGATTCCCCGTGAACCGTCGACCCGTGGGCCAGGATTCGCGAGACGGTGAGCGGTACGTCCTGCATCGTGCTGAGCACCGGGTGCCTCCGCTTTATACGGGCGGGTAATGGTGCTGAGATTGTCAACGCATACCAGTCGGTATGTCACGCCCCCAGAGGTGTGTTCTTGCCCGCTCAGGCGGCATATGGCCAGGAGCGGGGCCGGGTCCCGGGGCCGGGGCGGCCCCAGGGGTGCCGCCGGGCTATCCGCCCGTACGGTCGATACGGACCGCCAGCCCGTCGAGCACCCGCTGAAGGCCGTAGGCGAATTTGGCGTCGCGCGTCTCGCGGGGGTCCTTTTCCCGTAGGGCGGCGTACTGCTCCTGCAATTGGGGGTGCCCCTGGGCCGCCTCCTCGGCGGCCGGCAACAGGAGCTCCATCCACTCCTGTTCGCTCTCGCCGCCGCGGGCGAGCAGCGTCAGCCAGGCGGCCTCGCTGACGGCCATGCCGATGACGTACGCGGTCAGGGTGCTCACGGCGGCATCGGCCTCGTCCGCGGGGAAGCCCGCCGTGCGGAACATGCCGATCATGGCCTCGGAGATCCGCATCATGTTCGGACCGAGGTACGCCGCGCCCACGCCGCCGAGCACGGATGCCATCCACGGGTGCCGCAGGATCGCCGCCCGCAGGCTGTCGGCGCAGCCGCCGGCGGCGCCGCGCCAGCCCTCCCGGCCGTCGGCGTCCGGCACCTCGATCTCGCCGTAGACCTCGTCCACGACCAGTTCGATCAGCTCGTCCTTGTTGGTCACGTGGGAGTAGAAGGACGTGGCCCCGGCATTCAGACGGGTGCCGAGGCGCCGCAGGCTCAGGGCGTCGATCCCCTCCTCGTCGAGCAGCCGGACGGCCTCCGCCACGATCTGGCTCCGGCTCAGCGCGGGCTGCTCCCGCTTGCGGCGCTGCGGGCGCGTCCACACCGACGGGATCGGCTGCTTCTTGTCGACCGGCATCCGGCCTCCTCTCCTCGGCGGACACCCTAGCTCCAGGTCGTACATCGTGCGTGCTTGCGCACACCGCTCGGAAGTCCGTACAGTGTTCGGAGTAGCGCACAGCGTTCGAGTGTGCCTCGTCCGAAACCATGGAGACGCCCATGTCGGAGTACCTGAAGCAGGAAGCGACCAAGGCCGGAAGTCCGCTGCGCGGTGCGGGAGTTGACGCTCCGGCGTTCGACTCCGCCCGCTGGCAGGCGAGGCTCGACGAGCTCCTGGCGGCGCATCATGTGCCGGGCGCCGCCCTGGCCGTGGTCTCCGACGGCGCGGTCCACGAACTCGCGAGCGGAGTGCTGCACACCGGGACCCGGGTGGCGGTGAGCACGGACTCGGTGTTCCAGATCGGCTCGATCAGCAAGGGCTACACCGCCACCCTCGTGGTGCTGCTCGCCCACGCCGGAAAGCTGGACCTGGACGCACCGGTCACGGACGTCCTGCCGGACTTCGCCGTCGCCGACGCGGAGGCCACGAAGACCGTCACACCCCGGCAGTTGCTCAACCACACCAGCGGTATCGAGGGCGACTTCGTGAGTGACACCGGTCGCGGCGACGACTGCCTGGCGCGCTATGTGGAGGGCGTCAGGGACGTGGGCCTGACCAACCCGCCCGGCGCGACGATGTCGTACTCCAGCACCGCGTACAACATCCTCGGCCGGATCGTCGAGGTGGTGACGGGGCGGACCTGGGACGAGGCGCTCAAGGAGATGCTCTGTGTCCCGCTCGGCCTCGCGCACACGATGACGCTGCCCGAGGAGGTGCTCCGGTTCCGTGCGGCGATGGGACACATGGGCGAGCCGGGCGAGGACCCCGTCCCCACTCCGTTGTGGAACATGCTGCCCCGCTCGGCGGGTCCGTACGGCGGGATCTGTGCCACGGCGGGCGACGTGGCGCGGTTCGCCCGGCTCTTCGTCGACGGCGGCAGGACGCCGGACGGGAGCCAGGTGCTCGCGGCCGAGACCGTCGAGGCGATGCTCAGCCGCCAGGTCGAGATGCCCGACCAGTGGTCCCTCGGCGCCCATTGGGGCCTGGGCTGGGGCCTGTTCGAGTGGGACGGGGTACGCGGATTCGGCCATGACGGCAGCACCTTCGGGCAGCTGGCCTATCTGCGCGCCCTCCCGGAGGCAGGGATAGCCGTCGCCCTGCTGACCAACGGCGGGGCCGCCGCGCCGAAGGCCTTCGAGACGCTCTGCCGTGAACTGACCGCCGAGCTCGCCGGGGTGGGCATGCCGGAGTTCGGGCCGGCAGCGGAGGAACCAGCCGTGGACCCGGCGCCGTTCGTCGGCAGCTACCGCCGCGAGGGGTTCCTGATGACCGTCACCGACCGGCCCGCCGGGGAAGGGGTGCTGCGGGTGAAGTACGAGGGCGCCGACGGCCTCAAGGACACCTTCGAGCCGCTCTTCTGGAACCTCGTCCCGGTCTCGGACGCCCCGTCGAAGACAGTGTTCGCCGGGCGCCGCAACGAGAAGGACGGCTGGATACCGGTGGTGTTCTACGCCCTGGCGGACGGCTCCCGGTATGTGCACTTCGGGGTACGGGCCACGGCACAGTCCGGGTGAGCCGTCCCGGCCGGGCGTGGACGGCCGCGAACGGCTGGGGAGCACCCACGGCCCCGCCCCGGGCAGTGCGCCTGCACGACGGTTCGCCGGCGCCGCCGCCCCGCCGGGAAAGGCCGTCCCTTGTTCTCCCAGGTCAAATGTTCTCCCAGGTCAAAGCACGAGCAGCCGCCGTTCACCCGGAGGGATGGCCCTTACGGCACGTTGCTTGTGCCGTATCCGGACGGAGCAGCACGCTGACGATCATCCGGTTTCCCGGTTCCTCTCCTGACAGGAGCGTCATATGCGCCCCCACCTCGGTCGTTGCCTCGTCATTGCCGCCCTGGGCGGTGTCAGCGTCCTCGCCTGCGGCACCGCTCAGGCGGCGCCCACCACCGCACCGGCCCCGCGGGCTTCCGGCGACGGCCCTTCCCTCGGCCGCCCGCTGTTCGGCGGGCAGTTCGACCCCGTCGGCGGGCTGGGCGGGGGCGTGATCTCCGGTGGCGGAAGGCCGGTGGTCACCCAGGCCGGCGGCGGGATCTGATGCCACGGCGCTGACCGCCGGACACCGGCGGCCCGGCCGGCTGCTCACGGGCGCCGATCGGCCACCGGGGTCACCGCCTGGAGGACCAGCACCGACAGATCGTCCTCGACCGGGCCGGTACCGAAGTCGTGCGCGGCACGCCGTACGTGCTCGGCCAGGGCCTTGGCCCCCAGCCCCATACCGTCCCGCACCACCTCGATCAGACCGTCGTTGTCGTCCAACTGCCAGTTTCCGCAACGGCGTTCGGTGACACCGTCGGTCACGCACAGCAGCGTCTCGCCCGGGGCGAGGGCGAAGGTGCTGGCCTGGAATTCGGTGCCCCCGTCGATGCCGAGCAGCATCTGGGGTTCGGAGGCCGCCTCGACGGTGCCGTCGACGAACATGTGCAGCGGCGGCGGATGGCCGGCGGTGGCGACCGTGCAGCGGGCTCCGGGTGCGCCCGGGTCGACCTCCAGCTCGCCGTACAGCAGGCTCAGGAAGCGGGAGCTGGCCTGTTCGCCGCCCAGCTCCACCGCCTCCGCGCTCTCCTCGGCCATGGCGAGGTTCAGCCTGCCGAGCACCGACTCGACGCCATGGCCCTCGCGGGCCAACAGCCGCACCAGGTGGCGGGCCAGACCGGTGACGGACATCGCCTCCGGGTCCTTGCCCTGTACATCCCCGAGCAGGAAACACCAGCGGCGGTCGCCCATCGGGAAGACGTCGTAGAAGTCACCGCCGACGGTCTGGCCCTCGCCGTGCGGCTCGTAGACGATCGCGGTGTCGACGCCGGGGATGCTGGCGAGCGTCGCGGGCAGCTGCCGTCGCTGGAGCGCCAGGCTGATCGTGGTCTGCCGGGTGTACTGCCGGGCGGTGTACACGGCCTGTGCGACCCGGCGCGCCACATCCTCGACCATCCGCACCACGGTGTCGGTCATCTGGAGGTGCCCCGCCCGGCCGAGCAGCAGCATCCCCTGGTCGGTGTCCCGGGCGACCAGGGGGAAGGCCAGCGCGGACCCGCCCGAGGAGGACGCGCCGGCGCATTCCGGCCAGGGCCAGGGGGTACCGGCGCTGCGGATAAGGTCGGCCGGCGGGTCCAGCTCCAGGTCGGCGCGGAGCGGGGCGATCCGCCGCTCATCGACATGCCAGACCCGGGACAGCTGCATCCGGCCGCCCTCGGTGGTCAGCCAGATCGCGCACCAGTCAGCGAGCCGGGGCACCAGCAGCTGGGCGGCGAGCGCGGTGACCATGTCCTGGTCGAGCTGCCCGGCCAGCAGTTCGCTGGTCTCGGCGAGGAAAGACGGACCGCCGCGGTCCGCCCACTCGGCGGCGTACCCGTGCGGGCGGCGGCGCGGGGCAGCGGGCTGGGCCGCCGGACGCACCGCAGGCTCGGCGGCCCGTGCCTCGGGCCGGAACGTGGAGGCGACCGTTCCGGGCTCGCCCTCGGTGGCCTCCAGCCGGAACCACACGGTCTTCACCGACTTGCGGTAGGTCACGCCCCACGACTCCGCCAGCGCGCTCACCAGCTGCAGGCCGTATCCCGGCTCTCCGGTGCGGGCATCCACCCCACCGCGGACGCGCCGGGCGGGGTGGCGGTCGGAGACCTCCATCACCAGGCCCAGCTTGGCCGGGCGGTGCTCCCCGTCGCCGTCGGGGGAGGCCTGGTCGTGCTCCAGCCGGCAGGTCACATCGATCTCGGTACCGGCGTACATCACGGCATTGGTGACCAGTTCGCTGGTGAGCAGGACGGCGTCGTGGATGAGCTCCGCGTTGATCGCCGCCGCGCCGGGTCCTGCCGTGGCGGAGGGTGCGGCCGCCCGTTCGGTGAGCAGCGCGCGCACGAATTTCCGGGCGCCTGCGGCCGCGAGCTGGTTCGCGGGCAGCCCTTTTCGGGACACGGATTCCGTCGTGTGCGGGGAGGACAGCGCTACCACTGCGCCCCCTGGATATGCCGGGAAAAAGTAATTACGAGCGCTTTATACTATGTCATACCTGCCCAAATGGATCACTCTGCCCGACTGAATTTCCCCACATCGATCACTGGGGGATGGTGTGCCATGGCGCTCGACCCGGCCCGGCCCGAGTCTGCTTCTTCACCCCCGGAGCCTCCCGAGCCCTCTCAGCCCTCCAAGCCCTCCGGTCCGTCCGAGCCGTCGTCCGAGCCGTCGCCCGAGCCCACCGCGTCCGGCCGGCCCGTTCAGCCCGCCGCGCCCCCGCCCGACGGGCAGTGGGTACGCACGAGTGCGCTGCGGCCGCTGCTCGCGGCGATGAACGCGGTGCGCGACGGGGATTTCACCGCGCATGTGGAGAGCCTGCCGGACGGCGGCTCCACCGACGGTGTGCTGGCCGACATGGCCGGCGTCTTCAACCAGATCACCGCCCGCAACGCCCATCTCGCCTCCGAGCTGCAACGCGTCCGCAGCGAGATCATCCGGCAGGGCCGGCTGGATGAGCGGATCTCCGCGAGCCCCGGCCAGGGGACCTGGACATCGAACATCGACGCGGCCAACACCGTGCTCGAAGCGCTGGTGGTGCCGCTCGCCAAGGCCACCCGGGTGCTGGACGCGGTGGCCGACGGCGATCTGACCCAGCGCGTCGATCTGCACGACGGCAACCGCCAGCTCCGCGGCGATCTCCGCCGCCTGGGCAACGGCGTCAACCGCATGGTCGACCAGCTGTCGCTGTTCACCGGCGAGGTCACCCGCGTCGCCCGGGAGGTCGGCACCGAGGGCCGGCTGGGCGGCCGGGCCAAGGTCCAGGGGCTTTCGGGGGACTGGCTCCATGTGACCGAGGCGGTCAACACCATGGCGTCCCGGCTGACCGCGCAGGTGCGGGACATCGCCGTGGTCACCACCGCGGTGGCCACCGGCGACCTGACCCAGCAGGTGACGGTCGAGGCGACCGGTGAGCTGCTGGAGCTCAAGCTCACCGTCAACAAGATGGTGGACCAGCTGCGGGCGTTCGCCGACGAGGTCACCCGGGTCGCCCGCGAGGTCGGCACCGAAGGCCAGCTGGGCGGCCGGGCGCAGGTCAGGGGCGTCTCCGGGGTCTGGAAGGACCTCACCGACAACGTGAACTTCATGGCGTCCAACCTGACCTGGCAGGTGCGCAACATCGCCCAGGTGACCACGGCCGTGGCCAACGGTGACCTGAGCCAGAAGATCACCGTGGACGCCCGGGGCGAGATCCTCGAACTGAAGTCGACGATCAACACGATGGTCGACCAGCTCTCCGCCTTCGCCGACGAGGTCACCCGCGTCGCCCGCGAGGTCGGCACCGAAGGGCGGCTGGGTGGCCGGGCGCAGGTCAGGGGCGTCTCCGGGGTCTGGAAGGACCTCACCGAGAGCGTCAACTTCATGGCGGACAACCTGACGTCGCAGGTCCGCAACATCGCACTGGTCGCCACCGCCGTCGCGGAGGGCGACCTCGGCAAGACGATCACCGTCGAGGCCAAGGGCGAGATCCTGGAGCTGAAGTCGACGATCAACACGATGGTCGACCAGCTCTCCGCCTTCGCCGACGAGGTCACCCGCGTCGCCCGCGAGGTTGGCACGGAAGGGAACCTGGGCGGTCAGGCGCAGGTCAGGGACGTCTCCGGGGTCTGGAAGGACCTCACCGACAACGTCAACTTCATGGCGCTCAACCTGACGTCCCAGGTCCGCAACATCGCCCAGGTGACCACGGCCGTGGCCAACGGCGATCTGTCCAAGAAGATCGACGTCGATGCCCGCGGCGAGATCCTGGAGCTGAAGGAGACCGTCAACACGATGGTCCAGCAGCTGCGGGCCTTCGCGGACGAGGTCACCCGGGTCGCCCGTGAGGTGGGCACCGAGGGCCGGCTGGGCGGCCGGGCGCAGGTCCATGGCGTCTCCGGGGTCTGGAAGAACCTCACCGACAACGTCAACTCCATGGCGGACAACCTGACCTCCCAGGTCCGCAACATCGCCCAGGTCGCCACCGCCGTGGCCAAGGGCGATCTGTCCAAGAAGATCGACGTCGACGCCCGCGGCGAGATCCTGGAGCTGAAGACGACGATCAACACGATGGTCGACACCCTCTCCTCGTTCTCGTCCGAGGTGACCCGGGTGGCCCGCGAGGTCGGCAGCGAGGGCCAGCTCGGCGGCCAGGCCCGCGTCGAGGGCGTCTACGGCACCTGGAAGCGGCTGACCACCAGCGTCAACGAGCTGGCGCTGAACCTGACGACGCAGGTCCGGGCGATCGCCGAGGTGGCCAGCGCGGTCACCCAGGGCGATATGTCCGGCTCGATCACCGTGGACGCCCAGGGCGAGGTCGCCGCCCTGAAGAACAACGTCAACCTGATGGTCGCCAACCTCCGCGAGACCACCCGCGCCAAGGACTGGCTGGAGTCCAACCTGGCCCGTATCGCCGGCCTGATGCAGGGCCACCGCGACCTGGTCGAGGTCGCGGATCTGATCCTGCGCGAGCTGACCCCGCTGGTGAACGCGCAGTTCGGCGCGTTCTTCCTGGCCGAGGCGGGCGCCGAGCCGGGTGAGGGCCTGGAGCTGATCGCCGGTTACGGCACCGGCCAGCCCGAAGGCCGCCGTTCCCTGCCGCGGCTGCGGCTGGGCACCCCCGGCTGGGGCCTGATCACCCAGGCCGCCATGGAGAAGAAGCGGATCGTCGTCGAGGCCGTGCCGCCGGACTACATCACCATCAGCTCCGGACTCGGCGCCGCGGCCCCGGCCAGCATCGTCATCCTGCCCATCCTCTTCGAGGACCAGGTGCTGGGCGTCATCGAGCTGGCCTCGTTCAGCCGCTTCAGCGACGTCCACCTCGCCTTCATCGACCAGTTCGTGAACACCATCGGCGTCTCGATCAACACCATCATCGCCAACTCCCGTACGGAATCCCTGCTTTCGGAATCCCAGCGGCTGACCGCCGAACTCCGTCAGCGCTCCGACGAACTCCAGCTGACGAACGCCGAGTTGGAGGAGAAGGCGGCCCTGCTCGCGACCTCCTCCCAGTACAAGTCGGAATTCCTGGCGAACATGTCGCACGAGCTGCGCACCCCGCTGAATTCCCTGCTGGTGCTCTCCCGGCTGCTCGCCGACAACCCCGACGGCCGGCTCTCCCCGCAGGAGGTGGAGTTCGCCGTCACCATCCACCGCGCGGGCTCCGACCTGCTCCAGCTCATCAACGACATCCTGGACCTGTCGAAGATCGAGGCCGGCCGGATGGACGTCCACCCCAAGACCCTGCCGCTGATCAAACTCCTCGACTACGTCCGCGCCACCTTCCGGCCCCTCACCGTCGACCGCGGCCTCACCTTCGACGTCACGGTCGGCGAGAACGTCCCCAAGGAACTCTTCTCCGACGAACAACGCCTCCAGCAGATCCTCCGCAACCTCCTGTCCAACGCGGTGAAGTTCACCTCAACCGGCGGTGTGGAACTGATCGTCCAGCGCGTACCGGGCACGGATTTCGAAGAGGAATCCCTCCGCACCGCCGACGATGTCATCGCCCTCTCCGTCAAGGACACCGGCATCGGCATCTCGCCGGAGAAACTCGACGGCATCTTCGAGGCGTTCCAGCAGTCCGACGGCACCACCAACCGCAAATACGGCGGCACCGGCCTCGGCCTCTCCATCAGCCGCGATATGGCCGCGCTGCTCGGCGGCCGGATCATCGCCGAGAGCGAGCCGGGCGTCGGCTCGACCTTCACCCTGTATGTGCCCGCGCGCTACACCGGCCCCTTCCCCGCACCGAGCCCGACCGCCGCCACCCGCCCCGCGGACAGCACCGCACAGTCCGGCCCCGTCCTGGCCGAACAGCTCACGGCCAAGCCCGAACCACAGCGGAACGGGCCGGCCGGTGACCGCTTCCCCACCCCGGCGGACCGGGAGCTGACGCCTGCCGCGGGCGAGCACCCCACCGACGGCACCTCCGTCACCTGGCCCGAAACCACCCGCCTCAAGGACTGGCTCAGCGGACGCGCCGGCGAGGTGCTGGCCAAGCGCCGCATCCTCATCGTCGACGACGACATCCGCAATGTCTTCGCGCTCACGCACGTATTGGGCCGGGTCGGTATCAGCGTGAAGTACGCCGAAAACGGCCGCGAGGGCCTGGAAGTCCTCGACCGGACACCCGATGTCTCGCTGGTGCTGATGGACATCATGATGCCCGAAATGGATGGTTACGAGATGATCAAGGCGATCCGACAAGCGCCTCGATTCGCGGAGCTGCCGGTCATCGCGCTCACCGCGAAGGCCATGCCGGGCGACCGCGAAAAGGCGATCGAGAGCGGGGCCAACGACTACATCCCCAAGCCGATGGATGTGGACCGGCTGCTGTCCGTGATCTGCCGCCTCCTCGACCCGGAGCACGCCGATCCCTCGCCGCACCCTGACCCCGAGACCCCCGACAACCCCCCTGCCGCCGACGGCAGCGGCCACCAGGACGACCAGGACAACCAGGACGACCAGGGAACGACGGGGCAGGAATCATGACGACCACACCCGACACCTCATCCAGCATCCTCATCGTCGACGACATGGAGGAGAACCTGGTCGCACTGGAAGCCGTTCTGGGATCCCTCACCCAGAAAGTGGTCCGGGCGCGCTCCGGCGAAGAGGCCCTCAAGGCCATGCTCCGCGAGGAATTCGCGGTGGTGCTCATCGATGTGCTGATGCCGGGCATGAACGGCTTCGAGACCGCCGCCAACATCAAGGGCCTCGACCAGACCAAGGACGTCCCGATCATTCTCCTCACCGGCGCCTCGGTCGACCCCAACTACGCCTACCGCGGCTACACGGTCGGCGCCGCCGATTTCCTCATCAAGCCCTTCGACCCCTGGCTGCTGCGCACCAAGGTGAACGTCTTCCTGGACCTGCACCGCAAGAACCGCCAGCTGGCCGCCCAGGCCGAGCAGTTGAAACGCCTGCTGACCTCGGACGAACGCCCCGGCGGCGAGGGTCCGCCCGCCGCCCCGACGACCGCCGCGACCACGGCCACGACCGGAACGGACACGGGTGCACCCACGGCCCCGCCCGTGGTGTCGGCTTCGGCTCCGGCCTCACCCACGGCACCCCAGGAGTTCCCGGATCCGCAGCACCGCCCGGAACCCGGACAGCAGGCCGGGCATCCTCCCCTTCCCCCGGAGGGCCCCGGCGCCCCGGCGCCGTCCGAGCCGCTCCCGCAGCCGGCGGCCCCCGCCGCGGGCGACGCGTCCCGCCTCGCGGAAATCGCCGGCCAGCTCGCCGAGGTGGAACTCCTCCTGCGCGACGCGAAAGGCTCCGACAAGGAGCGCCTCGCCGACCGCATCGCCGAATTGGAGGCGTCGGTCGGGAGGCTGATGGTGAGCCGGGGGACCTGAAACGCCCGTGCCGTGCGCACCATCCGGCGACGCCCCGCTTCACGACTACGACCGTCCGCCGAACTGCCAGCGGTGCACCTCGACGTCGGCATACCGGTCCGGGGTGAGGACGGCACGTGCCGTGTCCGGGTCCGGCGCCCGCACCAGCGCCGCCGTCCCCAGCCAGGCGGCCCCGTCGTCGGACAGCAGCGGCCCGTACGCGATCAACTCGTCCTGCCCGGGCAAGGGCGGTACGACGAGGTCAACGGCCTGCCCCGCCCCCAGGCCGAGCACCAGATACCGGTTCCCCTCGATCGGGCCGCCGGGGAAATCCCACATGGTGCGCCCCAGCAGGTTGCGCCACCGACGCAGCATCACCTCGCGGTACACACCTGCCTGGTAGCCGGGCTCGCCGAAGGCGAACGCGCGGGCTGTGGCAGCATCCGGCAGGTCGACGATGTGCACACTGCCGGTGGGCACCTCGCCGTCGCCGGTGAGGGTCGGACCGCGGGCGATCATCTCCGCCGCATACCCGTCCATATAGGACCAGTGCTCTTCCAGCAGCTCGTCACGCAGCGCCAGGGAGTCGGACCGGTCGCGGTGGTAACAGAAGAATTCCATGCCCGCAGTCTTCAACATCCCGCGCACCTCGCCGCCAACGGCACACACGCTGCGTTGAGTTGGCCCTGGGCGACGTCCACTCTCCTACCCTGGCCGCATGACTGAGACGCACACCTACGACGTAGCGATCGAATGGACCGGCAACCTCGGATCGGGCACGGATACCTACCGCTCCTTCAGTCGTGCCCATGAAGTCCTGGCCACGGGAAAGACGCCGATCGCCGCTTCCTCCGATCCGGCCTTCCGCGGCGACTCCTCCCGCTGGAACCCCGAGGAACTGCTCGTGGCCTCGGTCGCTCAGTGCCACATGCTCTGGTACCTCCACCTCTGCGCTGTCGGCGGAGTGACCGTTGTCGACTACGAGGACCGCGCTCACGGGGTCATGACCATGGACGCGCACGGCGGCGGGGGACAGATCACCGAGGTCGTGCTGCGCCCCGAGGTGACCGTCGCCGAGGCGTCGACGGTGGACACGGCTCGCGCCCTGCACGGCGACGTGCACGCGCTGTGCTTCATCGCCCGCTCGGTGAACTTCCCCATCCGTCACGAGCCGGTCATCCGGGTCCAGTAGGGCCAGTAGGGCCAGTAGGGGATCTCTCCGCTGCCGCTGACCGGCGGCAGCGGTCGCGAGGCGGGCTGCTCAGCGTGGCTACGGGTGACCTGCTACGGGTAACGCGGCAGATCCCGCGTCGTGATCGTCCACTCCCCGATGGTCACGTCCTCGCCGTAGACGAACTCTTTACGGGTCGCATAACGGGGGCCGATCGGCGTCAGATGGATGTCGGTGAGCACCGCGCCCGAGCCACTGCGCGGGTCAAAGATCACGTACACCGGAACGCCCAGCAGCGGATAGTCGCGCATCTTGCTCACCCAGTCGTTGTCCGGGTTGGAGCGGGACACCACTTCGATGGCGGCGATGAGGGCGCGTGGGTCGAAGGCCCCCTCGACTTCCATGTCCGCTTCGGCGATCACCATCACGTCAGGATGGCGCATGATGCCCTCCGCCTGACTTTCCACATCGGGGGTCCCCGTGTGGGCCACCAGTTCCTCCGGCATCACCTTCTCCAGGCGCTTCCGGACACGTAGCGTGGTGAGCTCATGAGGCCCGGCAGGCGCCATCATGTCGTGAACGATTCCTTCCTTCGTGATCTCGAATTTGCCTGGAAGGGTGTCGTCCATCGACTGAACGAACTCCCGCATGGCCTGGTACAGAAGGGCGTCCCGTTGCGCGTCGTCGGGGGCCATGGTCATGGCGCTCGCTCCTTGTCTCTGTCGATCTCTGTCGGCATTTCCGCCGACGTGCCGGCCGGAGTCCTCGGCTTCATGCTAGGCGGCGCCCCGCTCCGCCGCCGGGTGGCGGCAGTCGCGACAGCGGCCCGGGGCCGGTGCGCGGAAGGCGCGGTCGCAGCCGTCGCAGGTCTGGAGCGGGGACGGGCGGTCGCGGGAGAAGGCGACCTGGGACGCGGCCGGGAGGGGTGGTGGCAGCAGGTCCGTGAGGCGGTGGGCGAGGAGGGCTGCCGGGTGGCGGAGGGTGGCCGGGAGGCCGGCCGTCAGGGCACCGCGTACGGCCTCCGGGGAGGCTCCGCGTTCCAGCCAGGCAGCGACGGACGGGGTGAGGCGCTGGATGTCCCGTACGGAGAGCAGTAGCCGGGGATCGTCACGCCGGAGGTTCGCGAGGAGGGCGGCGGCCGGGGTGTGGTGAGCGCGGGTGCGGGGCTCGGGTGGTGGCGGCGAGGGCTCGCTCCGTACGCGGGGAGATGTGGTGCGTACGGGGGGAGGCTGCGGGGTCGGAGCGGGAGCGCGGGCGGCGTCCGCCGGAGCGGCCGGGACCGGTTCGACGGCGGTGCGGCGTTTGGCCTGCTCGGCGGCTTCGCGGGCGCGGCGGGCGCGGGTGGCCTGCGGGTTGTTGTACGAGATCGTGAGCGTGACCACCCGCCCGTCGTCCGTACGCCGCCGGACCCGTTCGAGGTAGCCGTACGCCTCCAACTCCCGTAAGGCGGCGGCGATCCGGTCCCGCCCCTCGGGGAACCGCCTGGCGAGCGTACGGATGTCGACCGGCGCACCTTCCGGCAGCGACTGGATGTGGGCGGCGAGCCCGATCGCCAGGCCCGACAGCGAACGATGCTGGGTGAGGTGGTTGCCGACGATCGTGTAGCCGGGGTCCTGGTGCTCGGTGACCTTGTGGACGCCGGACGGGGTTCGGCGAATGCCGTATTGGGCGCGCGCAGGCGCATTAAACTGCTGCTCAGCCATCAGGAAGGCTCGACTTCCTCGTTGGTCAGGCCCTCGATCGGGATGCCAGTCCCGGCCGGGGGCCGTCGCATGTGTGCGGGTTTTCGGGGTTGTTGCTGCCGAGAGTGCACGGGCGGGTGCTGCGGAAGCGAGTCTTCCGGTCGGGGATCACCCGCGTGAGTGACGACGCGGCCCGTCGGGGGCGGTTGGGCTGGGTTGGGTCGGTTTCTGTACCTGGGGTTATGGGGTCTTTTACGGGCCGAAACCCCGGCGCGCGGTGCACCGGCGTCCGGGTTTCCGGCCTCCGGTTGACGGGCGGACGGCCGCCCCATCAGCCCCACATCGGCAGGTCGAATTCCGCCCACACCGTCTTGCAGGGGAACGGTCCCCGACAGGTACCCCAGCGGTCGGCGAGCGCGTCGACCACCACCAGGCCGTGGCCCGACTCCCGTACGCCCGGGACGTGCCGGTCCGGAAGCCGGTCGCCGCGTGCATCCGTCACCTCGATACGGAGCGTGTCCGCGTCAGACAGCACAGTGAGACGGAAGTCCCGGCCCGGTACGCGCCCGTGCGTGGCGGCGTTCGCGGCCAGCTCGGCGATGACATGGGCCGGGGCCTCGAACGACAAGCCCCAGGACCGCAGTTCCTCCGTCGCAAGGAGCCGCGCCAGACGAGCGCCCCGGCGGGTGGCGGACAGCTGGACCTTGAACTGGAGCTTGTACTCGGCGATTTCCTGATTCATGTCACTCAGCGTGGTCGCGCGTGCTTACGCTGAATAGTGATGACGCCAGTACTCATGGTGATGTCCACGGGTTGTCCAGAGGCGTCCCAGCTGTCCAGGAGGTGGAAGCGGATGAATGTTGACGGTCCGGAAGACGGAGGCTGGGAACTCGACCCGGAAGACGACGCACAGGCGGCCGTTGAGGCAGTCGGGCGCCAGCTCAAAATGTGGCGGGAGGCGGCGGGGCTGCGTCCGGCTGAGTTCGGGGCGGCCGTCGGGTACGGGGAGAACCTGATCTACAAGATCGAGCGCGGGGTGCGTATCCCCCGCCCCGAGCTTCTCGACAAGGCCGATGAAGTGCTGGGCGCGGGCGGCAAGATCGCCGCGATGAAGAAGGACGTGGAGCGGGCCAGGTACCCGAAGAGGATTCGAGACCTGACGAGGTGGGAAGCCGAGGTCGTCGAGCTGGGCGCGTACGGCAATCACAACCTGCATGGACTGTTGCAGACAAAGGAGTACGCGCACGCATTGTTCGAGATGCGACGCCCTGCCTACTCGCCGGACAAGGTAGAGCGCGAGGTGGCCGCGCGTATGGCTCGTCAGTCGATCTTCGCCCGGACGCCCGCACCGGCCCTCATGTTCGTCCAGGAAGAAGTGACACTGCGCCGCCCAATCGGAGGCACAATGGTCCTGCGACAGCAACTCGAACACCTGTTGGAGGTAGGTCAGTTGCGGAACGTCGAGATCCAGGTGATGCCGACGAACCTCGACGATCACGCCGGGATGGGCGGTGAGATCGAGATTCTGAAATTCGGGGACGGTTCAGTAGTGGGACGCCCCGATGACCAGTTCAGCAGCCGTCTGATCTCCGGCCCGAGAGAGACCCGGATCCTCGAACTGCGGTATGGCATCATCCGGGCCCAGGCTCTCACGCCCCGGGAATCATTGGCCTTCATCGAGAAAGTACTGGGAGAGACATGACCCTCAAGCCCTCTGCCGGAGACGTTTCCGAGCTGGAGTGGACCAAGAGCAGCTACAGCGGCCAGGGCAACGGCAACGAGTGCCTGGAAGTCGCATGGCAGAAGAGCAGCTACAGCGGCGACAGCGACAGCAACGAGTGCCTCGAAGTCGCCCCCACCCCCTCCACCATCCACATCCGCGACTCCAAGAACCCCCACGGGCCACAACTGCACCTCCGGCCGTCCGCCTGGGCCGACTTCGTCGCGTACGCCGTCGCCCAGGGCTGAGTCAGACGAAGGACTCGGGGGCCTTGGTCCTCGGCCCTCCCGCGTCGCCCGTATTGGACGTACCGACCGGTTCGAAGAGCAGGATGGCGGTCTCCTCGTCCGCCACCGGGCAGTGTTCGACGCCCTGGGGGACCACGTACAGCTCGCCGGGTCCGAGCGTCACGTCGCCGTCCCTGAGCTGGAGGGTGAGCCGGCCGCTGATGACCAGGAACAGTTCATCGGTGTCGTCGTGCTTGTGCCAGACGAATTCGCCCTTCAGCTTGGCGAGTTTGACCTCGTAGTCGTTGAGTTGGGCGATCTTCTTCTGCGACCACAGGTCACTGAACTGCGCGAGCCTGTCGGCGATATTGACGGGAACGGGAGAATTGTTCATGCCTTGAGACTGCCGTGCCCGGTATCCGGCGGTCTTGTACGTTCCTGGCATGACAGACGGCCCGCCCCGTACGACGATCAGCGCCTGGCGCCCGACCGTGCCGGGCATCGCCGAGGTCTTCCATGCGCACTTCACCGAGCACGCGTATCCGTCCCACACCCATGACACCTGGGCCCTGATGATCCTCAATGACGGGGCGGTCGACTTCGCCTGTGACCGCCACCGTCATGGCGCGGCCGGCAGCGGCACGGTCGTACTGCTGCCGCCCGGTGTCGCCCATGACGGCAGGACGGTGACCGCGGCCGGGTTCCGCAAGCGCGTGCTCTACCTCGACGCGACCGTGCTCCCCGAGGAACTGACCGGCCGGGCGGTGGACGGCCCGGTCTTCGGCGACGAGCTGCTGCGCCATCGCATCCACCAGCTGCACACGTCCCTGGGCCACCCTGGCGAGGGGCACGCAGCCGCTGTGCACCTGGATGACGTGCACACGAGCGCCGTGCCCACAGGCGAGGCGTTCGAAGCCGAATCCCGGCTGGCCTTCATCCGGGAGCGGCTGTTCTTCCACCTGGCCGCGCTCCGGCCGCCGCGTACGCCGGGCCGGGAGGCAAACCGGCTGGCCGCCGCGTTGCGGGACCTCCTGGACGCCCGGCTGCCGACCGGTATCTCGCTGCAGGAGGCGGCCGCCGTCCTGCACGCCCACCCCACGCATCTGATCCGCTGCTTCAAGCAGACCTACGGTCTGCCGCCGCACACCTACCTGACCGGCAAGCGCATCGAGCGGGCCCGTGGACTCCTGCTCGACGGCCGGCGTCCGGCGGAGGTCGCGGCCACCGTGGGCTTCCACGACCAAGCCCATTTGAACCGGCACTTCACCCGGCACGTGGGCACGACCCCGTCGCGCTACGCGGCTACGCGACGGCGCTCCTGACCAACCAAACGGCCGCGCTTGCGGCGTTCACACCGCGGAGTCCCGCGACCAGCGCTAGTCGCGGGACTCCGGTTCTTCCTTTGTGCTCCTGGCGTCGGACCGCCCGAACCGGGCCGGCCGTCAGCCACGCAAGGGTGTCGCCCTCAGCGCCAGCTGACAGCGGTCATGTTGGGGTTCTCCTGACCCGGGCTGAGGGTCACCTTCGCGCCACCGCAACCCGGGTGGTCGTAGAACGAGTAGACCTCGCCGGTGTGGTTGACGACCGACTTCGCGATGGTCGGGGTCGCACCACATATCGGCATGTTCGCCGGGTTGACGTTCGACGGGGTCCCGCGGAAGTCGGGCTCGGGGAAGAAGCACACATTGTCGACCGGGCAGGCGGCCTTGGCCCTCGCCTCGCTCTGGGCCGCGTCGCCGGACGACGCCTGAGCGCTGGTCGCGAGGCCAAGGGTCAGCACGCCGGCGGCCGCGGCGGACAGTACGGCACCGGTCCGCAGACGACGGTTGCGCATTGCTTTCTCCTTCTGTCGTGTGGACTGTCACCCGCCACACGAATCCCGGCGCGCTCCCGTATGACGGCGGATCGTGTGGCCTGCATCACACGTCCCAGCGGAGCAATTCGTCGAACGCGGCTTCCACCACCTGCACTTCGGCGCCACCGGGCCGCGGCAGCAGAAGGGGGGCAGCAATCCTTACGAGGCGTGTGCGCGTTTGGCCGCGATCGCGGCCAGGGTGCCCAACGCGAGACAGCTGGTCATCACGGCGGCCATGGGCGCCGGGCTTTGCGTACCGAACAGCCCGACCAAGGGGGAGACGGCCGCGCCGAAGAGGAACTGGCCTCCCCCCAGGAGTGCGGAGGTGGCTCCGGGGGCAGCGCGTCCGCGGCTCTGAGCGACGGTGATCACAGCTGGGAAGAAGATGCCGCATGCGCTGATAGTGATCAACAGGCATAGCCAGGTCGTCGGCATGGTGCTGCCGGCGGTCGCCTGGAGGAGGAGCAACGCCGCCACCCCTGTCGCCGCCAGCGCGCCGCTGATGATGAGGAGATCCTCAGGGGGCCGTCGTTTGGCCAGGCGGCCGTAGGCCAGGCTTCCTGCCATGTTGCCGACGGCGTTGACGCCGTAGACGAGGCTGGAAAGAGCTGGGGAGAGGCGGTAGATGTCCTGGAAGAGGAAAGTGGTTCCGGCGATATAGGCGAACACGGCGGCTCCACCACAGGCGAGGGCCAGCACCGGTGTGAGGACCGCGCGCTGTGCGGCGACCTGTCCGATGGCGCGCAAACTTGCGGCCGGCCCGCCGGTGAGGCGGGTGTGCGGCGGATGGGACTCGGGAATCCAGTGCCATACGCCCAGTGCCAGGAGTACACCCATGAGGGCCAGGACGGCGAAGACGTAGCGCCAGGAAACCGCCAGCAGCAGAGCACCTCCGGCCAACGGTGCCAGGACCGGGGCCGCCGCGGTGATGGCCCCCAGGCGGGAGAAGACCGAGGGAAGTTCACGGTCGTCGAAGAGATCGGCGACGACAGCACGGGAGACGACGATCCCGGCCGCTCCCGCGATGCCCTGCCCGACCCGTGCCGCGATGAGCACCTCCACCGTGGGCGCCAGAGCGCACACGGTGGAGAAGGCGGCAAACAGCACGGAGCCGCCGATGAGGACGGGCCGGCGGCCGACCGCATCGCTGAGGGGGCCCAGGACAAGTTGCCCGACGATGATCCCGGCCAAGAAGCCGGTCAGTGACATCTGTGCGCCGGAAGCATCAGTCGATAAGGACCGGGCCAGGTCAGGGAGGGCGGGGACGTACATGTCCGTGGCCAGCGGACTGGCGCCGCTCAGCCCGGCCAGAACCATCAACAGCGGGAGTCGGTTCGGCAGTTCGGAGGACGGACTCGGAAGGCCTCCTGACGCCTGGCCGGTTGAGTGAGCAGTCATAGCGCCGGGGCCGCCCCCTCGCCCTGCGCGGACGCCTGCGCAGGCCCACTGCGCCCCTCGGTGGCAACCTCGGCCGCCGCCACCTGCTCCAGCAGCCCGGCGGCGATCTGCACCACACCGCGCTCGGCCGGCGACAGCGTCTGGCGCAGTGCCGCCGCCAGCCAGGCATTGCCGTCCCGCACATGCTCCCGCAGCGCCTCGCGGCCCGCTTCCGTGACCTCGATGTTCTGCCGGCGGGCATCCACGTCGCTGCGCGACCGGCGGATTCGCCCCTGCTCCTCCAACTCGTTGAGCACCCGGGTCAGGGACTGGGTCTGCAGCCCTTCGATGGCGGCCAGTTCTGAAGGGGTCAGCGCGCCGCTGTGCCGAAGGTTGGCAAGCACGGATGCGGCCAGTCGCGTCAGGGACCGGTGGTTCCCCGGCTGCTCGGCGCGCAATCGGGAAGCCAGGCGGGACACCCCCCACCGCAACGCCTCAGCCAGGGCCAGATCATTCGATGCCTCGTCTGGATCACCCATACTTACCAAGCTAAGGCTTTGCAATTCCCCTATTCAAATGTCGATCAGGCCAAATCTCGTAAGCTTTGGCTTGGCTTCATGGAGGGTCGAAGTCCAGGCCCGCCGGGGCGATGAAGCCGTCGATGCAGGTCACCTGGTGGCACCGAGGGTGCCCGATCGGGGCGCTACACCGTCCGGATCAGGACGAGAGCATCCCCAGTTCCGGGTCTTCCCTGAGTTTGGCCAGGGCGCGGGAGACGGCGCTCTTGACCGTGCCGATGGAGACCTCCATGACCTCGGCGGTCTGGGCCTCGCTGAGGTCCTCGTAATACCTGAGGACGACCATGGCCCGCTGACGGGCGGGCAGTCGCATCACCGCGCGCCACATCGCGTCGCGCAGGCCCTGGAGTTCGGCCGGGTCCGGGCCCGGCAGCGGGTCCGGCTCCGGCATCTCGTCGACGGCGAATTCCTCGACCTTGCGCTTGCGCCACTGGGAGGTGCGGGTGTTGATCAGCGCGCGGCGGACATAGCCGTCCAGGGCGCGGTGGTCCTCGATACGGTCCCAGGCCACATAGGTCTTGGTCAGCGCCGTCTGGAGGAGGTCCTCGGCGTCGTTCGGGTTGGGTGACATCGACCGCGCAGCGCGCAGCAGGACCGGCCCCCGGGCCCGTACATAGGACGAGAACGTCGGGAACACAGCGGCGGTCGAAGCGCTGGTGCACACTGGCGTGGTCATGGGCACCACGCTAGGAGCGAGGGTGGGGTGAAGGGATCGCCCCCAGGTGCCGAAGCCCTATCCGCCTCAAGTTGTACGGGTGGGGTCTGCCTCACCTCCTTCAGGGGGACAGGGCGAGGCGTACCCCTAGGGTCTGCGATCACGGTTTTGGTCCTCGGCCCCGTCAGCCGTCCGCGCCGAGGACCAGCCCCGAGGTCGGCACCCCCGTACCCGCGGTGACCAGCACATGTGCGGGGGTGCCCGCCTGGTTGACGGAGGTGCCGCGGAGCTGGCGGACAGCCTCGGCGATGCCGTTCATGCCGTGCAGGTAGGCCTCGCCGAGCTGGCCGCCGTGGGTGTTCAGGGGGAGGGTGTCCGCGGCGACGAAGTCCGAGGCCTCGCCGGGCGCACAGAAGCCGAACTCCTCCAGCTGCATCAGCACGAAGGGGGTGAAGTGGTCGTAGAGGATCGCGACGTCGATATCGGCGGGGGCGAGGCCGGAGGTCCGCCAGAGCTGGCGGGCGACCACGTTCATCTCAGGGAGCCCGGTCAGACCGTCGCGGTAGAAGCTGGTCATCTGCTCCTGGGCGCGGCCCGCGCCCTGTGCCGCGGCCGTGATCAGCGCCGGCGGGTGGGGCAGCGCACGGGCCCGCTCCGGCGAGGTCACCACGATCGCCTGGGCACCGTCCGTCTCCTGGCAGCAGTCCAGCAGCCGTAGTGGCTCCACGATCCAGCGGGAGGCTGCGTGGTCGGCGAGGGTGATGGGCTTGTTGTGGAAGTACGCCGCCGGATTGCGGGCGGCGTGCCGGCGGTCGGTGACCGCGACCGGGCCGAAGGCGTCCGGGGTCAGACCGTAGGTGTGCAGATAGCGCTGGGCGGCCATGGCGACCCAGGAGGCCGGGGTGAGCAGGCCGAAGGGGAGGTTCCAGCCGAGCGCCGCGCCCTCGGCGGAAGGCTCCCGCTGCTGCACACCGGAGCCGAAGCGGCGGCCGGAGCGTTCGTTGAACGCGCGGTAGCAGACGACGACTTCGGCGATGCCGGTGGCGACCGCGAGGGCCGCCTGCTGGACGGTGGCGCAGGCCGCGCCGCCGCCGTAGTGGACCCGGGAGAAGAACGAGAGCTCGCCGATGCCGGCCGCCTGGGCGACGGTGATCTCGGGGTTGGTGTCCATGGTGAAGGTGACCAGCCCGTCGACGTCCGCGGGGGTCAGCCCGGCGTCGTCGAGGGCGGCGCGTACGGCCTCGACGGCGAGCTGCAGTTCGCTGCGGCCGGAGTCCTTGGAGAACTCGGTCGCGCCGATACCGGCAACGGCGGCCCGGCCACCGAGGGAGTCGGGGCGGTGAACGCTCATATCGTGCCCTCCGGGAGGCCCACGGTCACCGTGCCGGTGACGTGGTGGCCGATGCCGTTCGCTCCGACGACCCGCACCACCGCCGCACCGTCCGTCACCTCGGTGATGGTTCCGCTCAACACCATGGTGTCTCCGGGGTAGTTGGGGGCGCCCAGGCGGATAGCGACCTTGCGTAGGGTGCAGCGGGGGCCGAAGTGGTCGGTGATGTAGCGGCCGACCAGCCCGTTGGTGGTGAGGATGTTCATGAAGATCTCCGGGGAGCCCTTCGCGCGGGCCGCCTCGGCGTCATGGTGCACGTCCTGGTAGTCGCGGGAGGCGAGCGCTCCGGCGACGATCAGGGTGCGGGTGAGGGGGATGGTGAGGGTGGGGAGCTCGTCACCGGCTTTCATCTCGTCACCGGCTTTCATCTCGTCACCGGCTTTCATGGGGCCTCCGTCCGGGTCCGGGTCGGCTGGTCCGGGCGGGCGGGCGGCGTCGCGCGCTCCCCGGTGAGCAACTCCCCCAGCTCCTCCAGGGCTTCGGCTCCCGAGCCCAGATATCCGGCGAGCTGTCTGCCCCAGAGGAAGTGCCGGTGGACGGGGTGGTCGACGTCGGCGCCGATACCGCCGTGCAGATGCTGGCCGGTGTGCACCACACGGGTGCCCGCCTCGGACGCCCACCAGGCGGCGGTCAGCGCATGCGGTCCGGCGTCCAGGCCCGCGTCCCGGCGCCAGGCCGCCTCGTAGGCGGTGAGCCGGATGGCCTCGATGTCCATGTGGGCGTCGGCGGCGCGCAGCAGCACGCCCTGGTTCGTGGAGAGCGGGCGGCCGAACTGTTCGCGGGTGGTCGTGTGGGCCACCGCACGGGCCAGGGAACCGGCGCAGACACCTGCCTGGAGACCGGCGAAGGCGGTGCGGGCGAGGGCGAGGATGTCGGTGTAGGCGTCGGGGCGGGTGGGGGCGGGGGGCTCGGTGGTGCGGGCCGGGATCTGGGCGTCGTGCGCCGGGGTCTGGGCGTTGTTGGCCGGGGCCTGGGCGTCGTGGGCCGGGGTCTGGGCGTCGCGGGCGGGGGTCTGGGCGTTGTTGGCCGGGGCCTGGGCGACGTGGGCGAGGGACTCGGCGTCGTGGCCCAGGCGTTCGGCGCGGGCGCCGTCCAGGGTGAGGCGGGCGGCCGACCACGGTGCGGTGGTCTCGACCGGCTCCCGCCGCGCCCCGGCGTCGTCGGGGCGTACGAGCCACAGCGTCCGCGTGCCCCCGTCCGGCACCAGGACATGGGTGGCCGCGCGCAACCACGGCACCACGGGGACGATGCCGGTCAGCCGCCCCGTCCCGTCCGCCGCCTCCTCGGCCCGTACGCCGCCGCGCCGTGCCGGAAAGGCCCCGGTGGCGACCGCTTCACCGGTCCGCAGCGCCGGCAGCAGCCGCGCCCGCTGCGCCGCGCTGCCGTGCGCGCCGACCGCCAGCAGGCCGTACACACAGGTCACGGCGAACGGCACCTGCGCCGTCGTACGGCCCTGCTCCTCCAGCATCAGGACGAGGCCGAGCAGGCCGGTCTCCTCCGCGGCGCCCGGCAGACCGGCCGCGCACAGCGCCTTCCACAGTCCGGCGTCGGTGCCGCTGCCGCCCGCGGCGAGGCGCTCGGGTGTGGACAGATCGCCGAAGATCTCCGCGGCCAGCTCACGGGCCGCCGTCTGCTCCGGCGTGGGCGTGAAGTCCATCTCACCCCTCACCGCCCTCGGCCACCCGGAAGACCGGCAGCTCCAACTCCTCGTCCGCACGCAGGAATTCGAGCCGTACGGGCATCCCTATCCGCACCTTGTCGTAGGGGGTGCCGACGATGTTGCTGACCATCCGCACCCCCTCCGCCAGCTCGATCAAACCGACCGCGTAGGGGCTCGCCGCGCCGGGGCCTGCTGGGTCGGGGCCTGCTGGGTCGGGGCCTGCTGGGTCGGGGCCTGCCGCGGCCGGGTCCGCCGCTGCGCCCGGACCCGCCCCGTCGGCCTGCTGGTCGGGCGCCGTGAAGGCGGGGAAGGGCGGATGGTGCATCACGACGTAGGAGAAGACCGTTCCCGCACCGCTCGCCCCGACGGTGTCCCACTCGGGCGACCCGCAGGCGTTGCACCCCGGCAGCCAGGGGAAGCGCAGCGTCCGGCAGCCCGTGCAGCGCTGGATCAGCAGCCGGTGCCGGCGGACGCCCTCCCAGAAGCCGGCGTTGTCACGGTTGATGACGGGGCGGGGGCGCAGCGGTGTGCGGCGCTCGGGCGTCTTGCGCTGCTCGGCCGCTGTGGGCTGCTCGGGCGTTATGCACTGCTCAGCCGCTGTGGGCTGCTCGGTCGCGCGGGACGGCGCGGCCGCGCGGGACGGCTCGGTCACCTTCGGCCGCTCGGTCGCCTTCGGCCGCTCGGTCGCCTTCGGCCGCTCGGCCGTCTTGGGGGGCCGTGCCGCCGGGGCGTACTTGAGGACGCGGAAGCGATGCGTCCCGGCGGGCTCGCCGTCCGCGCGGATATCCATCCGCGTCGTGATGAAGTGCCCGGTGCCCAGCTTCGTGGTCTTGCGCTCCGACACCGATTCGATCACCGAGTCGAAGGTGATCCGGTCACCGGGCCGCAGCGGCCGCAGATACTCCTGCTCGCAGTCGGTGGCCACGATGGAGGTGTAACCGGCGCTGTCCAGCAGCCGGGACAGTTCGTCGTAAGCCCCCGAGCGGTCCGCGTGGCCCGAGAGGCCGCCCATCGTCCAGGCCTGCAGCATGGTCGGCGGGGCGATGGCGTCCGGTCCCCGGTAGGCGGGATGGGTGTCGCCCACGGCCTCGCACCAGTGCCGGATCATCGGCTCGTTGACCAGGTCCTTCCCCACACCGGCGGCCGCGGTCGGCCGGCCCTCATAGGCCTTGAGCCGCTCGTGTGTGAGGTCGGGGGGAGGACCGTCGCCGGGCCCGGCCGCCTTCGCCCCCTCAGGAGACACACCGCTCACCCCGTTCATCGCCGTCCCCTCCGCATCCCCAGCCGCATCGTCGCGACGATCTCCCGCTGGACCTCGCTCACTCCGCCCCCGAAGGTGTTGATCTGCGCCGCACGGTTCATCCGCTCCAGCTCCCCGCCCCCGAAGACGCCCGGCGAACCGGCCCGTATCAGGGCGGCGTCGCCGGCCACCTCCTGGCACATCCGGTAGACCTCGACGGTGCTCTCCGTGCCCGCGAACTTGACGCCGCCGGCGTCGCCGGGGCTGAGCGTCCCGGCGCCCACATCGCCGACCAGCCGCCAGTTCAGCAGCCGGGTGGCGGCCAGCCGGGCGTGCGCCTCGGCGAGCCGGGACCGTACCCAGGGGCGGTCGGCGGGCCGCTCGCCGGTCTCCCGGTCCGGCGTACGGGCGTACGCCAGCGCCGCCCCGAAAGCGTCCTCGGCCTGCATGCCGATGGCGGCCAACGCGACGCGTTCATGGTTGAGCTGATGGGTGATCAGCTGCCAGCCGGCGTTCTCCTCACCGACGAGGTTCCCGGCCGGCACGCGGATGCCGTCGTAGTACGTGGCGGTGGTCGTGAGCCCGCCGACGGTCTCGATCGGCGTCCACGAGAAGCCGGGGGCGTCGGTGGGCACAAGGATGATCGAGATGCCCCGGTGCTTGGGCGCGTCGGGATCGGTACGGCAGGCGAGCCAGATCCAGTCGGCCCGCTGGGCATTGCTGGTGAAGCTCTTGCTGCCGTTGATCAGCCAGTGGGCACCGTCGGGGGCACCACCTGACTGGGCACCCACGGGCCGGACACCCTCGGGGGCGCCACTTTGCTGAGCACCCTCGGGGGTGCCACCTGGCTGGGCCCCCTCGGCGGCACCCACTGGCCGGGCACCCTCAGGGGCGCCGTCGCCCGGCTGCTTCACCGCGCGGGTACGGAGGGCGGCGAGGTCGGTGCCGGCCTCGGGCTCCGTATAACCGATCGCGAAGACGAGCTCGCCACTGAGGATGCGCGGCAGGAAGTAGTCCTTCTGCTGCTGGGTCCCGTACTTCATCAGGGTCGGGCCGACGGTGTTGAGGGTGACCATCGAGACCGGGGCGCCCGCGCGGTACGCCTCGTCGAAGAAGACGAACTGCTCGTCGGGGCCGCGGCCCTGCCCTCCGTACGCGGTCGGCCAGCCCAGTCCCAGCATGCCGTCGGCGCCGATCCGGCGCAGTACCGCACGCTGCGCCGCGGAGTCCTCGACCGGCCCGTCCGGCAGCACCTCCCGGAAGTACGAACGGAGTGCGGTGCGCAGTCGCTCCTGGTGCGCGGTGGGGGCGAGGTGCACGTCGGCGGCCTCCCCTTCTGGTGGCCGTACGCCCGGTGCGCTGGGTCCGGGCATACGAACGAGCGAGCGGGTTTCTGACTGTCCGTCAGAAACCCGCTCACTGTCAAGGTCGGCGCAGTGAACCCCGGAGAAGCCCCATTCTCTCCGTGCCGACCCTGACGTCTCCCCTTCCGGCCGACCGCCGCGCCCCCTGCGCGGCGGGCCGGATCACCCGAAGTTGTTGGATCGCCCAGGGTTGAGGAACCGGATTACCCGGGGTTGTTGAAGGTGACGGTGGCGTTGGTCTGCTCGATCTCCGTGGGGCCGGACGGGCCGTTCACGCTCGCGGTGTTGTTCTGGTTGGAGGCGCCGGCGCCGTTGGCGACCTGCTGCCCGGTGGTCGAGTTGCCGAGGTTGTCGCCTCCGACGCCGGTCCCCGTCTGGCTCGTCGCCGCCGAGCTCGACCCACTGGTCGCAAAGCCGCCGTTGTCGGCCTGCGCCACGCCGGTGAAAAGCGCGGCAGCAAAGGGCAGTGCGGCGGCCACGGCGGTGACGCGGGCGGTACGGATGCTTGCCATGTCTCTTCCTCCTACGGAACACGACTTCTGGAACTGACCTGCGGGCTTGCTGTGTGGGCCTGTTGGGCGGGCCTACTGGGCCCGCCTGCCGGGCCCGCTTGCCGGTCTCCCTGGCCGGTCCGCTGTGCTCGATCCGCCTTGCTCGATCCGCATACGAATTACTGAACTCCGCTTGTTCATCAGGTAGTTGGCCGACCACTGTGACGCTTGCCTCGACGTCGCGAACTCAGCCTTGCCCACGAATCCCCGGTGAACCCGTCGCGAACCAGCGATTCCCCCGCAAGCATGAGGAACCCCGGGTAAACCCCCGTCGCACCCGTCACCCCGGTCACACCCCCACATCGACGCCCGCCCGCGCCTGGGCCCCGCCCACGGCACGGCCGACGGGCCCCACCCGGCGCACCGACGAACCGGTGCGCGGGCCACTGCGCACACGCCCCCCTTCCCTTCGTCGAACATTCGTACGAAAATAGAGCCATGGCCATGCACCGCCGCCATGCCGGAACACCGACCGACCACCCGCCCGATCCCTGGGCCGGCGGCCGCCCTGCCCCAGGGGCCGGCCCGCAGCCCGATGCTCAGCCCAATCCGTGGGCCGACCTGCGCTTCGCCCGGCCCACGACCGACGCACCCGCCACCGCTCTCGCCCAGGCACTCCTCGCCGCCGAGGCCGGCTACTCCGTCATACCGCTGACCCGCAGCAAGCTCCCCGCCCTCCGGTCCCCGCACCGCGGGCACCCCGAGGTCCCGCCCTGCCGCGGCGCCTGCGGCCGGCTCGGACACGGGGTCCACGACGCGCGTACCGACCCGCTCGCCGTCCGCCGGATGTTCGCCGCCGCGCCGTGGGCCACCGGCTACGGCATCGCCTGCGGACGGCCCCCGCACCGCCTCATCGGCATCGACCTCGACACCAAGAACGGCGCCGACGGCCTGACCGCCCTCCGGTTCCTCGCCGAACAGCACGACTTCCCGGTCCCGCCGACCGTCACGGTCCTGACCCCCAGCGGCGGCCGCCACCTCTGGTTCACCGGCCCGCCGTCCCCGCCCGTATCGAATTCGGTCGGCCGGCTCGCCCCCGGTATCGACGTCCGCGGCGCGGGCGGCTATCTCGTCGGCCCCGGCTCGCTCACCACCCACGGCCGCTATGTCCTTGCACCGGACACACCACACCGCCCCGCCCCCGTACCGACCACCCTGCTCACGCTCCTCACGGCCCCACCCCCGGCCACCCACCGCGAGCCGCCGTACGGCGTCCCGCCCCAGCCCGCCGCCGCGCTCATACGGTTCGTCCGGGCATCCCCGCCCGGCCAGCGCAATGCCCGCCTCTTCTGGGCCGCCTGCCGCGCCGAGGAGTCCGGCCTCGGCCAGGAACTCGCCGCCAGGCTGCTGGAGGCCGCCCGCCACACCGGCCTGTCCGCGGAGGAGGCCCGCGCGACGATCGCCTCGGCGGCCCGCCGCCGGTAGGGAGCGGCCGTCCAGCGGCCGTCCAGCGGCGCGGCCAGAACAGGCAGCCGGAAGAGACGGACCGAAGAGATCGGCCAAAAGGGCGAGCCGAAGAGACTGACCGGAGAGACAGACCGGAGAGACCAGTCGCAGAGGGCCAGCCGGCGAGGCCGGCCCGGAGGCCGACCGCAGAAGCGGCCCGAAGAAGCAGCTCGCAGAAGCGGCCCGAAGAAGATCAGACCTTCCGCGCCTCGATAAGAAACCGGGTCGTCTGCGCCACAAAGGGCCCATCCCTGCGGATCAGCTCATCCAACTCCCGCAACCGGTCCCGGTATTGCGCGACCGTGAAGCCGGGCACCATCCACACCACCTTCCGCAGGAAGTAGATGACCGCCCCGATGTCGAAGAACTCGGTCCGCAGCGACTCCGTACGCAGCTCGACCACCTCAAGGCCCGCGGCCTCCGCCGCCCGGCGCGCGTCCTCGGGATGACGGCCCCGTCGAATGTGCTCCGGCTGCGGCCCCAGGAAGTACTCCACCAGCTCGAACACACTGGCCGGGCCGACCTGCTGGGAGAAGTACGTACCGCCGGTCCGCAGCACCCGGGCGATCTCCTCCCACCACACGGTTACGGGATGACGGCTCGTCACCAGGTCGAAGGCCTCATCGGCGAACGGCAGCGGCGGCTCGTCCGCATCGGCCACCACCACCGCGCCGAGCGGATGCAACAGCGCGGTGGCCTTGGCGACATTCGGCGGCCAGGACTCCGTGGCCACCATCACCGGCGGCAGCTTCGCCGCCCCGGCGAGCACCTCACCGCCGCCCGTCTGGATGTCCAACGCCGCCGACGCACCCGCCAACCGCTCACTCATCGCCCGCTGATATCCCCACGAGGGCCGCGCCTCCGTGGCCCGCCCCGCCAGCCACGAGAAGTCCCACCCCTCGACCGATACGGCCTCCGCCTCGGCCACCAGTTCCTCAAATGATCGCGTCATACCCACACAATCACCGCAAATGACCTGCCTGGCCAGCGATTTACGCCGCCCTGCCCGCAGCCTGCCACCCGGCGGCCCCTCGCGCTCTCACGCCCCGGTCCGCGCCCTGCCCCGCCCTGCGATCACAGGATCAACTCTCCCCACCGTGCCCCACCAGGAAGGCGAGCTCCGGCCGGTCCCACATCACCGCAGGCGGATTCGCCGGCACCGTTCCGACCGGCCGGGCACCCATGCTGCGGTAGAAACCCTCGGCAGGCGGATGCGACACCACCCGCACGCTGTCGAGCCCGGCGCGGCACGCCTCCTCCCGCATGTGCTCAACCAGCCGCCGCCCGATGCCGTACCCCTGCGCATGGTCCGCCACAAACATCAGATCCAGCTCGGCCGGCTCCACCATGAGCGCATAGAACCCCAACACCCGCTCAGACTCCCGCTCACCCGCGCCCGCACCACCGCCCTCCTCCTCAGCGGCGACAAACACCCGATGCGCTTCGATGTAGTCCGGCCCCACCCGATACCCCTCGACCATCGAGGAATACCGCCCCTCATAGGCGCGAGAACTCCGCACCAGCCGGGTGAGCCGCCCGGCATCCCGCCCCTCGGCCCGCCGGATCACCACAACCCCCCACCGGGACCCGCCCATTTCCCCCGCCCTCCGCGCACCCACCGTGACCACTGCCCACTTTCCGCATCACACCTGAAAGGTAATTCCGAATTCCACCAGTTTACCGCGCCACCCCACAGCACTCCCGCCCCACAGCAATCCCGAATCCCCACCCCCACGGCAATCCGGCAATCCCCACCTCACAGAAATCCCCGCCCGCAGCCGCCATATCCCCCGGCAGCCACGGCAGGGATTTCACGCAACGCAATGCGAGTTGACGGCACACCGGCCGGATCGGGCGCCACACCGGCGTACCGGCCAGTCTCACTCAGCGGCGCCGACGTCCTCCTCCGGGAACGGAACACGCAGCTGGTCCCAGGACTTCCGCCCCGGCCAGCCGTCCGCGTCCGAGCCCGAGTACCCCAAGGCGCGCTGGAAGGAGGCATAGGCCTGGCGGTGCTTGTCATTCCACTTGGGCCCGGGCCCGCTGAACCCGTAAGGGGAGCCGCACCCTTCCTCCACCAGGCGCAGCCCCATCATCTGGATGATCGGGCTGGTCGGCAGCGTCTTGAACCATTCACCACCGGGGAACGGAACGAAGCTGGGATCGCCGGGCTGCGGCTCTCCCGTCGAAGCCTTGGCGACAATCAGCCGCTGTCCTACCTTGATGACGTTGGGATCTGAAATTTTGTTCCAGAGCTGAAGCTGCTTCACAGTGGTATGGAAACGAGAGGCGATCCCGGAAAGCGTGTCACCGGCAATCACGACGTAGTACTTGTCCTGTGTGGTCTGTTGAGTGCTCATGACACTCACGCTAGAAGCCTTTCCAGGCACCCGCACGTTTTCCTCACAGCAGCCACTGACTGCCCAACTCCCGACTTCACCGCGGTCATTTTACCGCCAGAGCCCACCACGGGCATGCCGGAATCCCGGCGCACACGACACCACCACAACAAAAGGAAAGGATGCCTCAATAAAAAGTGGCCCAATAAACCAACTCGGGCGACTGGGTGCCGGACATCTCCATGCCCGGCCGCGGTCCCCCGTACCGCCCCCGTCACTCCGTCACTCCGTCACCCGACGCGCCCTCAAAGTCCCCAGGGATCAAAGGCGTTGGCAATCGCCTGGTAGCCGGCGTCGTTGGGGTGCAGCCCGTCCTCGTAGACATATCCCGGACGCGGCCGGTCCGGATGGGCCGGGTCCGCCAAGGCCTTGTCGAAGTCGACGACCGCGTCATAGGCCCCGCTGGTGCGGATCCAGTGGTTGACCCGCGCACGAAGCCGCTCGACCTTGGCGGAGTAGCCCGGATACCCCCTCAGCGGCACCAGGGTGGCCCCGATGACCTTGATCCCCCGCCCGTGCGCGGCGCGGATCAACGCCCGGTAGCCCTCGGTGATCCGGCGCACCGAGACCGGCTTGTGCGACGACGGGAAGCAGGGACCCGTGGCCCAGTTGGCCCCGACATCATTCGCCCCCAGCTCGACAATCACCGTACGCACCCCCGGCCGGTCCAGAACGTCCCGGCGAAACCGCGTGACGCCCTTCTCCCCGAAGCAGGAACTGCTGGTCAGCAGCATGCTTCCGGCGATGCCGGCATTGACCACACCGAGGTTCCGGCGGGCGGCAACCAGCCGCTCGGCCAGGTCGTCCGTATACCGGCCATGGGCCTGCGGCGTGGACCCCACCCCATCGGTGGCCGAATCCCCCAACGCCACCACCGTGTTCCGCCGCTCCCGGAACGGCCCGGACACATCGACCCCACTGAGAAAGTAGGAGGACTGCGAGGACTGGCGATAGACCCTGGCCAGCACATCATTGAGGTGATTCCCGCCGGCCCGATAGGACGTCACCAGCCCGGCCCGGTGAAAGGTGGCCGGCCCGGTCGCCCCGGCGAAGTAGAGAGTGACGACCAGATTCTCCAGCGGGGACGTGGACAGCCTCACCGCATCGCCGACCGCCTCCCCGCCGACCGGAATCACCGTCGAACCGGAGTGCCGACCGGAGTGCCGACCGGAGTGCCGAAAGGTCACCTTCCGTGTGGTCCCGGGCCAGGCCTGCGCCCCTCCCCCGGACCGCGCGATCACCGCACCGTCCACCCGCAGCGGCGCCTTACCGAACCGGTTGGACAGCCTGATCCGCACCCGGGCCCCACCCGCACTGACCCGCACGACCTGACGAACCGACTGATGCCGAAAGCCCTTCTCCGACCAGTTCGGAACGTCATCCACATCCCCCTCGACGGGCCGCTGCACGGCAGCCCCCCACGTCTCCGTCCAACGGGCCGACCGCTGCCCCGCGGCATCCACATCAGCCGCGGCACCACCGCCGCCCGCCGCTCCCCCTGTCCCCGCGAGCGCCATCACCATCGCCATCCCCACCAGAGGCACCACACGCCGGGCCGGAACGAACGGAAAGACACCCATGGGCCGCCCACCTTCAAGTCATCAGCAGATGCGCACCGTTCGCCCACCACAGCAAGCCGACTTCAGCCGCTCCCCCGACGCGCCTCCGCAGTCTCAACCCGGCCCGAGGCCCCCCACATCTGCCATTCGGCAGAGAAGTACTGCCCTGTATCTGGAAGGAGTCCTTGAAGCGGCTCTCGATCAGGACTTGTAGCGACTCTCGATCTCCTTCATCACTTCGCACACGATGTCCGTCTCCTGCTGGATGTCGGACAGCCGCCGGCGACGGTCTTCCGCGGTCAGGTACGCATCGAACTCCTGCTCCGCCCGCGCCAGGCTGTCGTCCGTCCACTCCTTCCACGAGTCGCACGCCGCCTCGACCCAGTCGTGCTGAAGCTCGATCTCCCTGTTCACTCCCCGCATCCCGGCCCGCAGATCGCCCAGCGGGACGACGACGCGTGAGAAGTGATGAAAAGAGCGCTGCAGGAGATGCAGTCGGCCGGTGTCCGTCAGGGTGGCTATTCGCTTACCCCGGTTCAATTCCGAAGAGGGGACGGTGGCGAGCTTGGAGAAGTCGGCGACATGCGTACCGCCGCGCACCTCGCGGTCCCGCAAATTGGCGAGCGGCATCAGCGCATACCGGCTTTTCCAGAGACGATCCCATGCATCGGCACCGTCCAGCACTTTCTTGCCGCTGAACTCCTCGACCGCGATCATTGTGACGTGATCCACCAGGACCGCACCCTTCCGCATGGTGCAGGGGTGCAGAAAAAGCATGCCCATTGTGCTTGCCAGGCCCGGTAAGTTGACGTTTTCGAAAATGTCGCCCTGATGCCACGGAAGAACTAGAGGAGGGGCGTCCTCGTCCACATCGGGGACGCCCCTGTAGGCGTACAGCTCGCCGATGCACGGAATCTGGTCGAGCTGTTCCGCCATGCACGCCTCCGTCAACTTCGAGGCCGGAGCGATGGCCTTCCGTCCTCGGCAATGAATACTTCGTACTCACTCTTTTGGGTACTGCGCCACTCGGGCAGCAGTCGCTCCAACAGCGTAGCCGGTTGTTCGTCTCCTGCGCCCAGTTCGAGCAAATCCACTGCGGTGAGAGGCGTATAGAGATCGAGCGGAGTTACGGTGTACCCGTCAAGTACAGGAAGGGAGATCCACTGAGCGGGATCTGCCACACCCGCTTCGCCGAGGATCCGAAGAAAGGCGACCAGTCCGGCGAGATTATCTCTGTTATCAGGAGTCACACCGCCGGCTCTACGCCACTTTCGCAACGCCGGGACGCTCACCCCGAGCATCCGGGACATTGCCACCCACGAGAGGCCTTGCTCTGTCGACAGGTCACGGAGCATGTCCTCGACCGACAGGGACCTGGCCAGTTCCTGTCGCCTCTCCCGCAGCCACTTCCTGCGGTGGTCCTGGCGCCCCCGCTCATGGCGCCGGTGACGCATGCGCAAGCGCTGGCCGTCTTCCCGCCACTGCGCGTCCAGGGCCTGATAGCTGGTGTAACTCTGTTGCTCCGCAGCCCACTCGGCGCGTGGCCGGATGCTGTCCGCCACGGCCCGCAAGACGTCTAAGTCGAGGCGCCCTCTTGCTCTCGGATCATTCATCCGGATCCCCCCTGAAATGTTTCCTCGCGCGCTCCGTGATCGATGCCTGGAAGAGTTCGCCGGCGGGGCGATGAAGTCGATCACAGATCTTCACGATTTGATCGGGATCGAACTTCACGGGCTCACTCGGATCCCAGAAGCTATCGATATCGAGAGCAAAGAACCTGCTGTTCTCCGGCTCCGCTCTTTTCTTTCGCCGCACGGCCACATCCCGGTCGACGATGGTGGTACCGATGACATCGCCATAGCGAAATCCGGTCCAGCAGTCGTCCTCGAGATGGAAGAGAACATGACCCATGGAGCCTGCCGCATGGCCGCTCGGCAGCAGTCCTTGGCCGGCCAGCAGAGACTCGGACACCCACTTCGGCCAATCAGGATCCGCGGCGGTCTCTCCCGGCACACGAATCTCATTCACATAGCGGACCCCGACCCGGCGGACCATGGCTCCCGGAACGCTTTCCGCCAGCGCCGCCAGAGCCACTCCGAGAAACGCGTCGAATTTCTCGAACTGTGTGTAGGAGGTCGTATCCACGGTCAGCGCGCTGGCCTTGAGCAGCACGGACGCCTCGGAGTCGGCAGTGAAAGCGCGGAGTGCCGGCAAGACCTGAGGAGGGATGTCTTCATCGACCTCCTCCAGCTTCACGGCAAGAGCGCGCTCCTGCTGAAGCAGTGGAAAACTCTGCCGGACACCCTCGGCGAATGCATCGCGCACTGCGGGCTGGTTGACCCGTGGCTCATAGGAAAGGGTGATCTCAGCTGTTACATAGACCAGTGGTGCATGGAGGAAGACCTCGCGTCCCGGATACATTGAGACCGCTCACCCCTTCACCTGCCTAGCTGTCTGGACTGTGTCTCACTAGCCCGTTCCCGTGGAACCAGCAGCCTGCATGAGATCGTGTGGCGTATTGCGTGAACCGAACCTGTAACCAGAACTGTAACCAGATCTGGGCCCTTCCGCACCCGAAGAACGAGACATTCACTCAATCGCAACGCCGAAATCCCGCCACGTGAGATCCCGGGGATCTGTTCCTTCGGTCCTTGTGCGCTGCTCCAGCGGCCCTGACCTGCTGTTTCAGTGGCCGGCTGCCGCTTTCGGGTCGGCGTTCGCGATTCGAACCTGAGCACGCCACTCCCTGGCGCGCGGGCGCTAACACCCTTGCAGCATCCGCCACTTGGCGCCCGTGACGCCAAGCAGTAGCGGTTTTCCTCCCGTGCAGCCCCACCACTCGGCGAGGGCCGGACATCCACGCCGCGGGCTCGGGCGCTGCGGGCTCCGGGCTCCGGGCTCCGGGCCTGACGGTGCCGGTCCACTCCCCGGCGGCCCCTTGGCCGCAGCCTGGCCACACGCCCTGGTCACGGGCGAGACAGGGACGCCCGGGGTGGAAACCAAACGCAGCCGGAGGGGGCCCCGAAAATACCGGAACCCGCTCCGACTGCTGACTCAAGCCCCTCAGAGCCCAAAGGGGCCGTGCCCGCCACTGTCCGGCGGGCACGGCCCCTTCGTCGGTTCCGGCAAATACACGGCCCGGATCCGGATGCGATGGCCGGAGCCGTGTCTCGCTTTCTGCAGGTGCTGACTAACTCCTAGCAGGCGGTCACGGGCCGATGACCGCGATGGACTTAATCGTCGCCCCCGGCTTGGTCTGCCCCCAGTGACCGGGCTTGATGTCGACGGTCTTGCCGGAGCACGAGACGTCGCTGTAGACCCGGATCTTCCTCTTGGTCTGGTTGGAGACGGTCTTGCCGTTCCACGGGTAACAGCCCGGCGAGGGGTTCACGCCGCTGGTGCGCTTCGTGCCACCGAAGTCATTCTTCGACCACGTGCAGACCGAGCCCTTCCGGCAGACGGACGAGGCAGAGGCAGTCGTTGAGGTGGCGAGCGGCAGCGTCGCGATGAGCGCAGCGCCGCCGAGCGCAATGAGCTTCGTCTTCAAGGGTGGTACTCCGTTCCCCCGTATGGATCATGGTCAGTAACGAGCATCCCAACGCGCGTTCGACCCGGGCAATCGCTTTTCAGCCAACCTCCGCGGCCCCGCGCCTGGCACCACCGCTTCACCCAGCCCCTGGCCAGCCACATCGTGCAGGCCAGAGGCTGGACAGGCCGAGAGTTTCGGTCATGTCGAATCGCCGTCGGGTCGGGAGCCCGAGGAACCAACTTGGTCCAGAGGTTGGCCGCACACTGAACAGCACTCACCCGACGGACCCCTCAGGCTGCGGTGAGCCACAACTGGTAGGCACCGCATCAGGGGAGCTCGGCCCGGCATGCCTGCCCTGGGCGGCGGGGTCAAACGGGTGGTGGCGCCTCGTGCTGAACCGTCCGGATCCGTTGGCGGCCACGCCCGTTGATGTCGGGGCATGGATGTCACCCCCAGGTCCCTCCGCGTGAACTGCAGGCAGCACGCTTTCCCGGGGACTTCCGTGCGGGGTCTGGGGGGATCCTGCTGGGCGCGTCGGTGGCACATCACCGAGGACGGCAAGCTGCGGCTGCCGGGAGCGGGCCGTCCGGCCTACCCACGCCACAAACGGAGCAGCGGGCAGCACAACCAAGGTGCGGCAACGTTCAGTGATGCATAGGTTACGAAAAGTTGCCAACAGTTCGTTTGTGTCGACGGTTGCACCGCCCCGCGGCGCTCCCGCCCCGCGGCGCTCCCGCCCCGCGGCGCTCCCGCCCTGCGCCCGCCGCCCCGACAGAAGGCAGACCCATGTTCAGACTCCGGGCTCTTGCCGGATTCGCGGTGGCGGCCGCCGCGGCCGTCACTACCGCCACCGCGATTCCGGCCACCGCCACCTCCCAGGACCTGGTCCCCTGCAGCGAGCTCGCCCTCCGGAACGCGATCGACCAGGCGAACCAGAACCCCGACGCCGACATCCTCAAGCTCACCCCCCACTGCGTCTACACCCTCACCGACGACGACCCCAACAACCCCGGCACCGGCCTGGTGATCACCACTGAGATCACCATCTACGGCAACGACAGCACCATCAAGCGCAGCACACAGCCGCCGGCGCCCGACTTCCGCATCTTCCGGATCGACCCGGGCGGAGACCTCACCCTCAAGCACCTCACCGTCCGCGACGGTCGCGCACAGGGTGACGGCGGCGGCATCTTGCTCAGCGCCGGCAGCGCCAAGCTCACGCTCATCAAGACCAGGATCACCAAGAACTCCGCCACCGCGAGCGGCGGCGGCATCGCCAACGGCGACTTCTTCGGCAGCGACGGCGGTGCGGTCACGGTCCGGGACAGCGACCTCCAGCACAACTCCGCGAGATTCGGCGGCGGCCTGGCCCACTTCGGTGGCACCGCAAAGTTCTGGCACAGCAGAGTCACCGGTAACAGCGCCGCCTCTACCGGCGGCGGCATCATTGCCGACGTCCGGTTGGGCACCGGCGGCACCCTGACCCTCAACGACAGCAAGGTCACCGACAACACCGCGTTCGACCATGCCGGCGGCATCGACAACCACGTCACGACGAACCTCAACAACACCCTCGTCCGCGACAACAGGGTCACCGGCCCGCGCGACTTGGGCCGCAGCGGCACGGGCGGCGGCATCGTCAACCACGAAGGCACGCTGGCCCTCAACAAGAGCGCCGTCGTCGCCAACAAGGCCATCGGCCCGGGCGGCCAGGGCGGCGGCCTCGCCATCTTCGTCGGCACCGTGACCCTTACGGACAGCCGGGTGATCGACAACATCGCCGACAAGGCCCCCGGCGGCATCTACCGCACCGGCGGCACGGTGACGCTGCAAAACACCAACGTGAAGAAGAACCACCCCACCAACTGCGCCGACAGCACCCCGCCGGTCGACGGCTGCCTCGGCTGATCCACCCCCGCAAGGATCCTGCGGGGCCGGGAGCACCTGGCGAACCAGCTCATCGATGACGCCCTGGGGGCGCCCGAGGAGCCCGTCACCACAGCGTGAGGTCGCGCCGCCGGCCCGGATCCTGGCCACAGGTTGGCCACACGCCCTGGTCACGACTGAGATCCGGGCGCATGAGGTGCGACAGCAAACGCAGCCGGAGCGGGCCCCGGTAGCACCGGAACCCGCTCCGACCTGCAGTTTTCCTACCTCTGCGGAGGCTGTGGGATTTGAACCCACGGTGACGTTGCCGCCACGACAGTTTTCAAGAGCGTTCCGGCTTCGGGCACCACCAGCGGCCTGACCTGCGATTATCGATCTTGGCCCCTCCAGGCTGGCGCCATTGGCCCGCAGATGGCCCGCCGCGTGCCGTCGGACGCTCAGGGAGCTACGTGGAATCCCGCCGCTGGTCCGTACTTGCGGAGACCGGTCGACGGCGACGGGATGACGGATGACCTCGACGCGCGCGGCCCCGGTACATCCGGACGACGACACTCCATTCGGACTTTTTTGCAGGAATGCGCGGCATATGTGCGGTAGGTGAGGGTGGCGAAGCCTGGCGGTTCAAGACTCGCTCATCGGCGAGCGAGACCGAGGGCGACTGTTGCCACGAGGGGGCCCGCCATGCCAGCAGGGGGGCGGCCGATGTCCGACCCGTGTGGTCGACGAGGAGGCGTACGTGTCAGGGCCTGATCAGGTGCCACACTTCAGGGAGGCTCAGCCCCGTTGGCATGGCTTGCCCGGGTGGCGGAAGCAGGCCACAAGGCGCGTCACCGCGCGCTGCGGAGAAGCTCACGGCGCCGCCGGCAAACTCCGCGCGGTTGAAGGCGACCGTGCTGCCGGAGAACTCCGAGCCGTCGAAGGTGACCGTGCCGCCGGCGAACCTCACGCGGTTGAAGGTGACCGCGCCGCCGGAGAACTCCGAACCGTCGAAGGTGACCGTGCCGCCAGAGAGCTCCGAGCCATTGAAGGTGACCGTGCCGCCGGAGCCGGAGAACTCCGCGCTGATGAAGGCGACCGTGCCGCCGGTGAACCTCGCGCTGATGAAGGCGACCGTGCCGCCGGAGAACCTCGCGCTGGTGAAGGCGACCGTGCCGCCGGAGAACTCCGCACTGGTGAAGGCGACCGTGCCGCCGGAGAACTCCCCGCCGTCGAAGAAGACCGTGCCGCCGGAGAACCTCGCGCCGTTGAAGCCGACCATGCCGCCGGAGAACTCCGCGCCGCCGAAGAAGACCGTGCCGCCGGAGAATCCCGCGTCGTCGAAGAAGACTGTGCCGCCGGCGAACCTCGCGCGGTTGAAGGCGACCGTGCCGCCGGAGAACTCCCCGCCCTTGAAGAAGACCGTGCCGCCGGAGAACTTCGCGTCGTCGAAGGTGACCGTGCCGCCGGTGAACCTCGCGCCGTTGAAGGTGACCGTGTCGCCGGAGAACTCCGCGCCGTTGAAGATGGCCGTGCCGCCGGAGAACTCCGCACGCGAGAAGTCTCCACCGTCAAAAATCACGTTGCTGAAGTCCAGGTCATGGCCCTGCCAGGAGTGAGAGTGGTCGCAGCGGAGGCGGAGGTGGTCACGGATGAGGCGGATGACCGTGTGCCGGACCTCACGCAGGGCCAGGTAGCCGTGGAGTGCGTCCCCGTCGTCTGCCGGGAGATCGGCCTTGGCGGTGTAGGGCAGGCGTAGGTAGGCGCACAGGACGTCGATGCAGGTCTGGCGCAGGGCGGGGGTGGGGGCGTCGTCGGCGAGGCCGGCCAGGGCGTGCACACCGCCGAGGCGAACCGCGGCGGACTCTTCACCAAGCTGGGAGACGGCGGTGGTGAACCGCTCGGTGTGCAGCCGGGTGGCGTCCCGCAGGGCGCCGTCCTCATCGACCCGCTGGCGCCGGTAGGCCACGACCAGGGCCACCAGGGCGCCCGCCCCGGCGACCACCCCGAAGGACAGTTTCACCAGGTCGAACAGCGTCGTGGCGCTGAGCTGGCGCTCGGGCTTCAGGCCCTGGGCGCCGAGGAGGTCCCAGCCGGCGAAGAACGCGCCGGCGGCCACGGCGATCGCAGTGGCGAAGGCCGCGGGCAGGACGATCCAGACGTGCCACAGGCGCAGGCTGCGCTGGCCGGTACCGGACCGGGGCATAGGAAGATTCACACCCACCAGGACCACTCAGCCCCTCCTGCCGGTTGCAGGGCTTCATCGGCGCCCGGCGTGGCCCACCTCCGGGTGCGCGACATCACCGAGGGCCGGGGCCTGGTGGTGGACGTGCGAGTCTCCAAGGTGGCCCCGCGCGTGGTCGCGGTCCCGTTCGGGTCGCGGGCTCACCTCTGCCCCATCCGGGCATGGCGCCGCTGGAGGCAGGAGCTGGGCCAGGACGTCGACCCGGATTCGTTCGCCTTCCGCCCGCTCCACAACGGGTGGCACACCGTGCTGCAGGGCGGACTCGACCCCGAGTCGGTCGGCGACATCCTCACCCGCATCGGTGACCGCGCCCAGCTCGACATCCGGCCCACCGGCCACAGCCCCCGCCGCGGACTGGTCACCGAGTCCTCCCGCGCCGGCAACCCCGACGCCCTCATGGAGCGACAGGGCGGATGGGCCCCCGGATCCAAGGTCATGCGCCGCTACCGCGAGGAAGACGATGCCTTCAAGGAGAACGCGCTGCACGAGGTGCTGTAGAGCGCCGAGACACGGAAGCGAGCGCGACCCGCCCGGTCAGCGCGGACGGCCCGAGGACGCCGTCAGGCCGTCCTCTTTCTCTCGGGCTTCTCGTCAGCCTATTCCTCTTCCCTTCCGGCAACGGCCGCCCGATTGGTTGGACCGACCACGGCCGCCCCGAATCCGGCCCTCTGCCGGATTTGCCGTTGGACCTGCTTACCCTCGTCGATATCTGGGGTGGGAATGAGATTCAGAATGATCTTGTGGGATGTGACGTCAGATTCCTGCCGAGTCAGCTCAGCGCCAGCTCCGACGCCCCACACCCGAATGCCCGCTTTCCCAGCTTTTCCGGCGCCCTTCGTGATGACCAGCTCTAGTTCCACAGTGGCGCGCTCAACGGCCAAGCCGAAGCCGCCGTCCTGTCTCGCCCTGTCTTGCGCAGCCAGGAGATCCTGACCAAGAGCGACCAGGACTTCTGGCAAGCCGAGCGTGGCGTTCTCAACTGCCTCGACTTGGTTGTTTGTTTCCTTAGTGGCCATATGTCCATGATTATTGATATGAACCTATCTGTCCTGGTGCATGGCGACGACGGGTGCCGACCAGTGGGGGAGAACGCCGTTGTTGGACACCGGAACCCATCCCGGCCCGGTGCGTCGACGCCAGGACGCCCCTGCCCAAGACCTAACGGTTAGCCGACGCGATACCCCCAGCAGCCTGGATCCCCAGAACATTTGATGATCTTTCCGGACGGATGCGGAGAAAGACCCAAACCCCCACACGGCAGCCCCGGGGACCGACAGACGCCTGCCCGGGAGGGTTCCACCACGGGGCTTTGACGTGGAACTCGACCGCACCCACACCACGCCGTCGTGAGCGTGGCGCTCGACCTCAGCACCCGTGGGCCCAGGGTGCCGCACGGCATCAGTCGAACCAGTTACGCCGAAAGAGGTATGGCGCGCAGCGGGCCCCTTTGGCGCGCCGGCCTGCCCGTGTATGACCGCACCCGTGCTCTGCCCCTGCTCGGGGCCGGAGCTGCCACCTCCGCGCCGCCCGCAGCCCTCGCCTTCACCGGCGCCCCCGATGTGAGATATAGGACCCTGCCACATATCAAGATCATCGCGTCAAGGGGTGGGTAATTCGGAAAGCGATACGAATGACCGCCCTTCCGCGACGAAACTGCCCGAAAGGTGCCGGATTGGGTGGCAGATGACGGCTTTTGCCGAATGGCATTTCGACTGGGCGTGTTACTACGCTCACGGAGCGCGAGCCCCATCCCTTTGGCCGAGGTTCCGGACTCGCGCTCCCCTCAAGCACGAACAAGGAAGTGCCGATGCCGACATTCCCTGAACGTTTCAAGATCAAACGCTTCGAGCGCCGATCCGCGAGCGACAGTAACAGCGGCCCCTACGGCGTGAACATGCCGGGCAACACTGGCAGCGTCCCGGGCAACTGGCCCGCAGCGCCGGCCGCTGCCGCCCTGCCCGCTCCGCCGCTCATCGTGATCAACCCGCCTCAGGACACTCTGTCGCAGGTAATGCTCCTGGTCACAGCTGTGGTGTGGACCTTTGCCCTCTGGAGCAACCGGACCAGCAGCAAGCGCACCTGACGCAGCGCCGGCTGACCCGGCGTGCCATCGATCTCCGTGAGTTCCCTACGAAACAGACGGAGATCCCCCGCATCTGTCACGAATCCCCGGGCGACGAAACCCCTTTCGTCGCCCGGGCCCGGGGAACCGAGGACCTCACATGCAGGGATACTTCCCACCGCAGGAACGCTGCGCGAACTGCGGCAACGAACTCAAGGCGCAGCACACCGGCCGGCCCGGCGAATACTGCGGCACCGCGTGCCGCCAGGCCGCCCACCGCAAGCGGCAGCGCGAGAATCACGCGCCCGACACCGCGATGCTCGATGCCGAGCTGACCCTGTGGACCAAGAACCTGGAAAGCGAAGTGCACCGCCTCGCCGAGTCGCTGGAAAACCCGAACGCCCGGGGCGAAGAACCGCTCACCTCACTGATGCGCATTCAACAGCGCGCCGAAAAACTACGGCCCGCCCTCGTGGCCCGCGCCCGCTGCCGCGGCGTGTCCTGGACCCGGATCGGCCGCCTGCTGAACTTGAACAAGGACACCGTGCGCCGCAAGTACCACGACGTCGACCGCATCGTGCGCGGCATCGTCCGGCTTCGCACCACCCCCACCCGCCCCGCCGACGAGGACAGCGACCCCCACCGAACACCCCGGCCCCCCGCCTGCCCCCAGGACGTCCCTGTCATCGAGCCGCCCCCCACCGACCAGCTCGCCCCCGTCCTCAGCCAACTCCAGCGGGCTTCCCAGCTGACTCTGCGCGCCCTTGGCGAACGGGCGAGAATCTCTGCCAGCTACCTCTCACGCATCCTCAGCGGCGAGCGCTTCCCGGACTGGAGCACCACTGCCCGCATCGCTCAGGCCTGCGGCGCCGACCCCTCCGTCCTGCGCACCGTATGGGACGCAGCCCACCAGCAGCGCGGTCATCGCCAGGCCCCCCACAGCCTCGATTCCGCCCTGCGCTACCTCCACCACCGTGCCGGATCCCCCAGTCTCTGGTCGATCGCCGTCGCCTCCGGCGGCATCCTCGACCAAGACCTCGTCGCCGCAGTACTGGACGGCACTGTCATCCCCGACTGGGAGACCATCCGGCGCCTGGTCCTCGTCCTCGACGGCGAACCCACCTACTTCACCCCGCTCTGGCAGAAGGTCAGCGAACACGCCACCGAGCCCCCGCCACCGCGGTCACCTGCGACGCCACCCCGCCCCCGCGGTGCTCAACTCGAGGAGATGCTCCACGCCTTCAGCGAGACCCTCACCGGCGAGACGACCAGCCCGGCCGGCAGTTCCCTGCGCGCTCGCCCCATGCCCCGCCCTATCCCCGCCCTCACCTCTCTGGCCGACGCCCTGGGTACCTGAAACTCTGAGACGGCGCCGCTGCGGACCGGTTCCCGCGGGTTCTGTCGCCGGCCGCTGACGGTTGGGCGCGAGCGGCGTGAACACCCTTCCTGAACACGGCCCACCACGGTGCCGCGCGGTGAAAGCCCCGCGGCACCGTGCTGTCCGGGAATCGATCGATTCCTGAACCGTCGGGTCCGGTGAACGTGCCGACTTCCACACCCGGTTAAGGGCCACACCCCCGCCGGGACTGCCAGCTTTCGGGACTCCCTGGTTTCTAGGCTCCCTGGCCAGTCGGCGCACCAGGCATATGTCCGTGCTCCAGATACGCCACCCGCCCTTCAGCGCGCGCCATCGCCGCGGCCACGATTCGCCGGGCAAGCCGCGGGATCGTGAGGCTGGCAACAGCGTCGAGCAGATGGAAGTCGTACGCACCGATCTCGGCTACCTGCAGCTGGATCTGCTCCCGGAGTTCCGTAGGGAGAACACCACCGTCGAACAGGTAGAGCACCTTGTCGCCCTCTGCAGGGCTGGGCGCCCAATCCACAGCGAGTAGTCGGCCGATCTCTGGCGAGATGCCCAGTTCCTCGCGCACCTCCCGGACGCACGCCTGCAGTGGAGACTCGCCGATCTCGACGTAACCTCCCGGGATCTCCCAGTAGTCCTTGTACGTCGGCTCCAGCATCAGAACCCGGCCCCGGTCGTCAAAGAACAGCGCGCCCGAGGCCATTCTCGGGCGCGCCATCTTCGCCTCGTGCTCGTTGTCGCTCATGCGAACGAGCCTAACCAGCTCACACCACTCGTAGCCGCTCCGCCAACTCGGCGATCGGCTGGCTCGGGCGGCCTCGGGTTCCGCGGACCCAGCCGAGGACGAGGTCTCGGCTCATGTAGTGGTGCCTGACCTGCTCAGGGGCAAGCTGCTCGGCTTCCAGCACGGCGGCAAGCGCGTCGTCGGTGCGGTTCCAGGCGCTCAGCGCCCGAGCGACCTCCAGGCCGTGCCGGACCCGCCGCTCCACCGGGAGGCTGCTGGTGTCCACCTGCGGGCCGAGGTCCAGCGCGACCTGTACGTCGCCCAGCTCGCCGGCAGCGGCTACACGGTGGATAGCCACGTTCGTCGGGCCGAAGGCCGTCCACATGTGGTTGGCGTCGGCGCCGAGCCGGAACGCGGCGGTCTCCGCCTCCTGGAGGAACTGCTGAGCCGTCGCTCGGTCTTCCGCTCGGGCCGCAGCCATGGCGCCGGTGAGGAACAGCGTCCCGTAGATGGACAAGTACGCCGGTGTCGGTTCGCCGAGGCCCGGTTCCAGGAAGCCGGCCGCATCCTTCACGAGCTGCGCGGCCGTCTCGAAGCGTCCCACGGAGAGCAGGCAGTGGGTCACGGACCGGAAGAGCGACCCAATGATCACCTTGTTCCCGCTCAGCTGCGCCGCGGCGAGTCCTCGGTCTGCGGCGATCCAGGCCAGCTCGTTCTCGCCGAGCTTGCCGAGCACCAGAGCGGCCCCCTGGTAGGTCATGGCGAGCAGGCCGTTCGCTTCATCGCGCTCGTCACCGGAGCAGGACCGGGCCGCAAGCAGCGCGTCGGATAGGAGCGATGGGAGCTGTCGGGCGGCGAATCCGTACCGGGAGTCCTGGTAGGCGTCCCAGACTTCGGCCACATCGGAGCGGAGCGCCGCGAGCGTCGGAGGTTCGCCTACGGCCGGCGTCCCGATGAGTGGGGCGAGCTGTCGGTAGTCCATGAGTGCTTCGCGGAGAGCGGGCAGGGTGCGCCGGCCGCTGTCCTTCGACCACTCCAGCAGGGTCGGCTCACCGATCAGATCGCCGATGGACACGTCGAGCGCGTGGGCGAGCGTCCGGATCACCGAGAGCCGATCCAGCTCGATGCGGTTGTTCTCCGCCTTGCCGAGCCAGTCGGCCGTTCGGCCAACAAGTCCAGCCAGTACGTCCTGGGACAGACCACGACGGTGGCGGTACCAGGCAACGCGCTCGCCGGTCGTCAGGTGCTGCGTCATTCCTCGCATGGTTACAGCCTCAGTTCGGTTCGGCACGGGTCCCGGAAGGATTTTCCGGGGTCTCCCTGGACGCGCGCCATAGCGTCGAAGGCGTACAGGGTGAGATGCGCTGAGACAGCAACTTGGGGGTTCAGCAGTGGGGTTGACGGAGCGTGAGCGACAGCAGGTGATTGCGGAGATCAGGCAGCTCACCGCGCAGGTGGACACACTGTCCCGCAGGGCACAGCGCCTCCCTGTGGGGATCACTCCGGATGCTTCGGCTCCTCCAGCTGATGGAGACGGTCGTCCAGGCGCGCCAGATGAGCCCGGATCGCCTCAATCTCCTTCATGATCGCTACGAACTCCGGGCTGGGCTCCCCGCCCTCCGGCTTCGCCGGCTGACTGTTCACGAAGTAGCCACGCGTCGAGTCGGGGCGTACGACACCGCGCTGGGCGAGCAGCTGCAGCGCCTTGGTCGCGGTGCCTGCAGCCACCCCGAAGTCGCTCGCGATCGACCGGACCGCCGGCAGCTTCTCACCTGCTTTGAGCTTGCCTGACTCGATGTCCCTCTGCAGGGCGTCCGCGATCTGCTCGTTCACTCTGCGCGAGGCATCAGCGGTGGGCGTCATACCGCGATGCTATCCGCCCCTTGAACCAGTCCAACCGGCACACACAGCACAACACATTGTGCTGGTTGTATCAGTCGTGCTAGAACAGTCTCGCTGATGGTCATCCCGTCCGGGGTGACCACAGCCAGCAGGACATGGCTTTGACCTGCAAAGAAGCTCCATCAGCACCGCCCGGACGCCCCGGCGACAGGGGGTGAAAGGAAGCGGTCGTTGCTTGAGAACTGAACAGCGTGCCGCCCCAGCCACCTGCACACGGTGGTCGATGGGGCCGCCTCCGGCCCAGCGCAAAGGGGCCCGGGAGGACGCCTCCAACCCTCGCAAGGTTCGGGAGGAGCCCGGAGCGATCCAGGCAACAGGACGCCGCCCCCTGCACAGGGCGGTCCGGGGCCACTCACCTCCCCGGGGTGAAAAAAGGAGCGCCGTCCACTGACCTTTGGGAGTGGGCGGGGGTCGTCGCTACCCCGGCCTTCCGGCCGGCGGAGTCCGACGGCTACGGGTCACCCGAGACCCGAACCACTGAGAGGAGGCCCGTCATGGGTCGCCGACATACGGGGGCGCTGCCGGGCTGGACCGGCGCGGCAGCTCGCCCACCGCGTCACTTGCGATGCCGGCCCCGCCGATCTCCCGTCGACGGGGCTGGCATCGCCGCCTGAGCACCAGTGCTCACGGTCCCCGCCACCACTGGCATCGAGCTGGTGGTGCCGAGGGCCGTGGTCACTCGTGACGAGCGACCGAAACAGGTGCGGGCCCCGGGGTTGCAGCCCCGAGACCCGCGCACAGGCCACCTAGTTGGAGGCAGTCCTGTGGTTCCCAGTTTCGCATTCCTGATCGCTGGTGAGTCCAGCGATTCGGATCAGATGGATGAGTTCCTGCGTCGCGCCCGGCAGGCCGACGCGACGCGCTCCGGGGGTGGTTCCCGGTGAGCGAGATCGCCGAGCAGCAGGCCGCCGACGCGCTCGCCCAGCAGCGCATCGAGGAAGCCCAACGAGCAGCTGCAGCGGCGGCCGCGGCCGCCGCTCAGGCGGCAGCTCTCAAGGGGGGCTCATGAGCGAGCCCGAGCCCCAGCACGACCGCGCACCGGACACCACCGACCAGTTGCCGCCGCTGCCCCAGCGCCAGCCCGGCGGCTCGCTGTAGCACCGCCCACCGGGGCGCCCGCCGGCCATGAGCCGCTGCGGGCGCCCCGGCCTTCGTCCACACACCGACTTCGGAGTACCCCCTGATGAAGACGTACATCGGCCGTCACCAGGTCCTCACCGATACCGATGTCCTCGAACTCGCCCTCGGCACCCCGCTGGAGCTGTGGCTGAGCGAGGACGGCGAGAGCGTCGAGGAGAGCGCGGCCCGCCTGGACGCGGCCCGCGACATCCTCGCCGACGACCCCGACCTCCACGACCGCGCCCTGCGCACCGCCGCCACCGCGCTCCGCGATGACCGGACCCGCCGACTGGCGGCCATTCAGCGCACCGCCCGCGGCCCCTTCCGCCGCGGTCACGACGACGCCCTCGCCATGGTCCTCCCGCTGCGCACCCACCGTCCCTCCGGCAGCACCTTCGGGATGGGGGATGCGGCATGAACAAGACCCTGCCCCCCGCCGCGCACCTGCAGGCCGCATCCGAGGCGGTGCGCCAGCACAACCACGCAGCCATGGCCGGCGGGTACAACAGCACGCCCGAGGTCAGCCGCGCCGTGATCGCCCTGGTGGAGATGTGCGAGCGGCTGCAGCAGGCGACCGAGCACATGGACAGGCATGTGCACCGCGATCTGGCGGCCGGAAGGCTCGCCCCGGACGACGGGACCGCGCCCGAGGAACACGCGCACGGTGCCGGTGTGGCGCTCCTGGACGCACGGCTGGCCCTGTCTGAACTGCTCGGCCAACTCCAGGCGGCCAGCGGCCATCTGTGGCACCTGGGCATGGTCTACGAGCCCAGGGAGACCGACGCATGAGCTACGAAGACACCACCACCGATCTTGGTGCGTCACTCCGCGTCGAGGACCGGTCGACGGGCGTCAACGCCTCGTCGACGCCCGTCGACATCGGCTACGTCATCGCCGTGCTGGCAGGCGCCCTGACCGTGCTCCTGACCGCCGCGGCGTTCTGGCTGTCCTACGAGCACCTGCAGGAGGTCGCCGCCCGTCACGGCATGGCCGACGCGACCGCCCGCTCCTGGGCCTGGCCCGCCACCGTCGACCTGTTCATCGTCATCGGCGAACTCCTCATCCTGCGCGCCTCCCTGGCCCACCGGGTCGACGGATGGGCAATCCTCCTGGCCGCCGCCGGATCCGGCGGCTCCATCGCCCTGAACGTGGCAGGCGTCGGCGACCACGCCCAAGGGCTCGACTACGTCGTAGCTGCCGTACCGCCGGTCGCTGCCCTCCTGGCCTTCGGCGCCCTGATGCGGCAGGTCCACGCCTATCTCGCCGCCCGCATCACGACGCCCGGCGACGCAGATGCCGACACCGTCGACCGCCCGTCGACGCCCGTCGAAGAGGCGCCCGACCAGACCGCCGAGCCGGTCACCGAGTCCGCCCCTGCGGCGGATATCCCGCTACCGGAACCGCTCCTGGAAGCGGCTGACGCCGAGGCACCGTCGACGCCCGTCGACGCACCGGCCGAACCCGTCGAGGAGACCTCGACGCCCGTCGACCTGTGCACGCCGGTGATCTACCCCAACCGCGTCGACCAACTGATCCGCGCCCTGTACGGCACGGACTTCACCCAGCCGAACACCGCCCGCATGACCGAGGCCATGGCCGCAGCCGGCCTTGGCACCTCCGAGTCCACCGCCCGCACCGCACGCGCCCGAGTCCGCACCCGCGAACCCCAGCTGGCCGCCTTTCCCACCGCCATCGCGAGCTGACATCGCCAGCCTCAAGGAGGACGAACAATGCGCACTAACACCTGGACCTCCCCGCGGCAGCGCCCCGGGCGTCCCTCCAGCCAGCCGTTCGTCGTCGACATCCCCGAACGCCCTTGCCTCGCCGGTCAGATGGCCATGCCGCTGAGGGAGGTGGCATGAGCGAGCCCATCGTGCTGACGCGCACGATCCTGCCGGTACAGGGCTGGTGGCGGGACGTCGAGCCCGCCCCGGCCAGCCTCCCGCCCGGCTACGTGGCCGCCCGGCGGCCGGTCATCGCCGGTCCGGACGCTGACGAGCTGCGGGTGCGCGCGTGGCTGCGTCGGCGGCTCGGCGGTGCGGCATGACGACGCCTCCTCCGCCCTCGACCCCGCCGACCGTCCACCTCCCGACTCCGGCGGACACCACCGCAGATGACTGGTGGGAGGCCCTCTACGGCGATGGCACCGCCGACGCTGCCGAGGTCCCCACGCCGCGTGCGGTGACAGCCCCGGCTGGCCGCCTCCCGTTCTGGTGGACAGGGGAGGGGGTCGCCCTCGGCGAGGACGCCGAGGAGGTGGACACCGACCCGGTGCCGCCGTGCGAGCACCCCGAGCTGCTGGAGGTCCACGACACCTACGGCGAGCTGGTCGCCTACCTCTGCCCGGCCTGCGACGCCCAGCTTGAGGTGGACACCGACGAGGACGAGCCCAAGCCGCGGCCGTACGAGCGGCTCGCCGCCAGCGCCCGGTCCGTCGGCCAGAAGGCCTCCGGGTGGCTGCCTGCCGGAGCGACCGGCATCACCCTCAACCCCCGCGCCCGGCGCCTGCTCTACAACGGCTCGGCCGCCGGGCTGGGCTGGTTCCTCCACATCGGCCCGCCCATCAAGCACCTCGTCGAGACGTGCGGCCGGGAGGCCGGCATCGGTGCCTCCCTCTTCGTCGGCGTCGGCATCTGCGGCGCGGTCGCCGTCCTCGTCGACCGCCGCACCCGCCACTGGTGGCCGCCGCTCGCGTGGGTCTGCCGCGCCCCGCTGGCCGCCGCCGTCCTCGCCCTTCTGCTCTACGCCCCCGCCACGATCTAGGAGTTCACATGTTCACGCTCGCAGCAGCGCACGCCGGTATCCAGGGCGGACAGATCCTCGGCACCCTCGGTGCCAGCGGCGCTGCCCTGGCCGCAACCGTGATCCTCGTGATGGGGGTCAAGGGGCAGCACAAGATCAAGCTCGACCAGATGCAGGCGGCGATCGTCGGCCTGGTCGCCGGGACGCTGTACGCGACGGCGGCCAGCATCTGGAGCACGCCCGCCAACGTCACCAAGGGCTTGACGGCCGCGATCCAGGGGGGAGTCGGCGGCAACGTCGGGATGGGCGCCATCGCGGTCTGCCTCGTCGCGATCATCTACGGCAAGAAGCTCAAGCCCCGGACCGCCGCGCTTTTCGGTATCGCCGCGGCGACCATCTTCGCGGCCGCGGGCGGCATCTGGGGCGTGCTCAACACCACGCTGGCCGCCTTCCTCAACCAGGCTCTCGGGGTGGCCTGATGAGCGCCGAGACGACGATGGAGGCGGGGGAGCGGGCAGAGGCCGGCCACGACTCCCCCGGCCTCCGGGCCTACCTCCCCAACCGCCAGATGGTCCGCGCGCTGTGCTCCGGCTCCGCCGTCCTCGTCGGCCGCGGCTGGGCCTGGGTCACCGCCGAAGGCCCCAAGGAGACCCGGGCCCGCCTCGGCTACACCGCCCTCGGCGCCTACGCGAGCGTGTACGTCGCCGACTCCATGCCGCAGATCGTCATGCCCGCCGTGGTGGTCGGCTGGATCGGTGCGGCGCTGATGCTCGCCCCCTCCCCTCCCCCGCCGGGAAGCTCCGCCCACCCGGCGGTGAACCTCACGAAGGGGGCCGCCGAGGAGCCCCAGGAGGACGAGCACGACCAGGCGGGCGAGGAGGACGAGGACTTCGTCGAGCCGGACATGGAGACCGTCGCCGGTCTCGTCCGGCGTCTGGCCGGTACGCAGCACCAGGGCGCCCACCTCGAAGACCTTCTCGCCACGGGCGAGCTCGGCGACTGGGACAAGGACGAGCTCAAGGCCTCTCTCGCCGAGTGGGGAATCCCGGTCGAGGAGAAGGGGTTCACGCTTCGGTTCGGCGGCCGTCAGCGGGTGCGGCAGGGGGTCCGTCTGCGGGACCTCCCGGCCGGTGCCGGAGAGGCCCCCGCCGTGGCCGGGGAGGGGCCCACCCCGGCGCCCTCTCAACACCCCGCCGAGGCGCCCGGTTCGGCCCCCGCCAGCACCCCGTCCGCGGGCCCCGCTCCGGCCGCCGCCCCCTCCCCTCACCCGGCTCCGGCCCCCTCCCAAGGGGCCTCGGTAGATGGGTAGAAACCGCAGGTCAGCCCGCGCTCTACCACCCCGCCTACCACCCGACTACCTACCGCCCTACCGCCCGCTGAAAGGGGCCCCCGATAGTCAGCTACCGCTACCGCTGCGACCGCTGCGGCATCTCCTGGCCGGACCGCGAAACCCTCGCCGAGGCCGACCACGACCGCGAAGAACACCACGCTGCCCACGAGCCGACCAGCTTCCGGCCCACGCTCCGGATGGCCGCCGGCATCGGCATCGTCGGCACCGTCATGGCGATCTGGAACTGGGTCCACGGCCGCTGACGGTTGCCTGTCCGCCCTCCCCCGTGGGGGCGGGCGGGGGGCCGTCACCGGCCCCACGACGCAACGCGGACCCGGTCGTCATCCGCCAAGAGTCCGACCGGGCCCGCTCCCATCTCGCAGAGACAGGAGCCCCATCGTGGCACTCCCGAAGAACCTCCCGACGCGCGACCCCGACAAGGCCCGCCCGCAGGACGTACGCGAGTACAGCGCGAGCACCGGCGGGTGGACCCGCGCCCCCTCCACCCGCCCCGTCCCCGGCACCCCGAAGGGAGCCCGGTGATGGACCAGGAACAGCGCGAGCGGATGGAGCGCGAACTGCGCGACCGGAACAACAAGTCCGGAAAGAACCCGAGGTGGCCCTGATGCCCCTTGACGACGAGTTCATCGACTGCGACCTGTGCGACCCCACCGACGGCAGCGAGCCCTACCCCTACGCGCACTGCTGCGGCTGCGGCGCCGACGGCTCCAGCCAGTACACCAACTGCACCTGCGCCTAGCCATGGCTAGGGCGGGCCGCGGTCTTTGGCGAGAAGCGGCCCGCCCTGGTCTCTCCGCTCATTCCACAGAACAGGAGACATCCAGCATGACTCAACCGACCCCCGAACCGCACCACTCCGGTGGTGGGTTCGCCAGCGTCCACCCGCTGAGGGAGGGGCCGCACGATCACGCCATTGAGGCCGAACAAGCAGCGCTCGGAGCGATGCTGCTCTCGCCCGACGTGATCCCAGAGATCACGGCTGTCCTCGACCCGGGTGACTATTACCGCCCCGCGCACGAAACGATCCATCGCGCCATCACCGCCATGCACGAGCGTGACGAACCCGTGGACCCGATCACCGTGACCGCCTATCTCGGCACGACCGGTGACCTGAACCGGGTCGGCGGTGCCTCCTACCTCCACTCCCTGGTCCAGCAGGTGCCCACCGCCAGCAACGGTGAGTACTACGCCGTCATCGCCCGGGACGCGGCGGACAACCGGCGCCTGGACGCCACCGGTCTCCGCCTGAGCCAGCGCGCCCGCGCCGGCGAACTCACCGCCGACGCCACCCGCGCCGAGGCCCTCGCCGCCCTGGAGGCAGCCGAGCAGCGGACATGGAGCGAGCCGACCCCCCTGGGGGAGAACGGTCCGCTGCCCCGCTTCCCCGTCGATGCCCTGCCCGGCTGGCTGCGCGAACAGGTCGTAGCGCTGGCGGAGTTCACCCAGACGCCGCCGGACATGGCCGCCACCATGGGGTTGGCCGCCCTGTCCACCGCCGCTGGCGGCCGGGTCCACGTCCAGATCCGCCCCGGCTGGACCGAGCAGTCCAACCTCTACCTCGTGTGCGCGATGCCGCCGGCCTCCCGCAAGTCGGACGTCTTCTCCGCCATGACCGCCCCGATCTACCGGATCGAAGACGAACTCGCCCAACAGGCCAAGCCGGCCATCATCGAGGCTCAGACCGCCAAGGAAGCAGCCGAAGCCGAGGTCGACGCCCTGCTGTCTAAGGCCCGCAAGAGCGACTCCATCGACCGCCAGCAGCTCGTCGCCGAAGCCTCCGCGGCTCGGATGCTCGCCGACGAGATCCACGTACCGCCCGCCCCGCGGCTGACGGTCTCCGGAGACATCACCCCCGAACCGCTCACCCACCTGCTGGCCACTCACCGGTGTCTGGCCGCCCTCTCCCCCGAAGGCGATCTCTTCGACATCATCGCCGGCCGCTACAGCGCCCGCCCCAACCTGGGCGTCTTCCTCCAGGCGCACAAAGGCGAACGCCTCCAGACCGACCGCATCACCCGTGACCAGCCGACCATCGACCGCCCTGCCCTGACCATCGGCGTCACCCCTCAACCCGCCGTCCTCCAGGACCTGGCCGCCACCCCCGGCGCCCGCGACCGCGGGCTCCTGGCCCGCTTCCTGTTCGCCCTGCCACCCTCCAACCTCGGCTACCGCAAGATCCGCACCCACCCCATCCCCGAGGCCGTCAGCAGCACCTACGACACCCGGCTCGAAGCGATGGTGCGCACCTTCACCGACCTGCCCGATCCCGTCACCGTGCCGCTGTCCGCACAGGCCGACGCGGTCGTCGAACGCCTCCAGGAGGAAGTCGAGGAGAAGCTGCGCCCCGACCAGCCGCTGTCCCACGTCACCGACTGGGCCGGAAAGCTCGTCGGCGCCACCGTCCGCATCGCCTGCCTGCTGCACCTCGCCGACCGCATCACCACTGGCTGGGGCGACCCCGTCAGCGCCGACTGCGTCGAACGTGCCGCGGTCATCGCCGCCTACTACACCGCCCACGCACTGGCCGTCTTCGACCTCATCGCCGCCGACCCCGCCACCGAGGACGCCCGCCACATCCTCACCTGGCTCCAGCGCCCCAAGCAGAACGGCACCCACCGAACCACCGTCAAACGCCGAGACGTCGTAGCCGCCCACCGCCGCTTCCGCGGACGTACCGACGCCATCGACCCCGCCCTGCGCCTCCTGGAGGAACACGGCTACCTCCGCCCCGACGCGCCTCCCGCCCAGGGCGGGAAAGGCCGCAGCGCCAGCGTCACGTTTCGTGTCCACCCCGCCGTGAAGGCGTCGCTGGACGCTTCATAGCCCGCAGAACGTCAGCAGTGTCAGCAAAAATCGCTGACCTGCTCCTTTACCCCGCTGACACGCGTCAGCAGCCGTCAGCAGTGTCAGCAGAAAGCTGGTTTTGCTGACACTGCTGACACCCGCTGACAGGGCTGCCAACACCGTTCTCACAGGTCAGCGATTTTTGCTGACACTGCTGACACTTTCCGCGCCGTGACGGCGTCCGGACCACATCACACTCACGCTGCGTGTACACGCAGCCAGGCGCAACCCGCCGCGAAGGAGATGCAACTGTGCCCCGCACCCAGATGCTCAAGCTCCCCGAAGTCCTCGACGAGATCGGCATGAGCCGCGCCGCCTTCTACCGGATGCGCGCCCGCGGCAAGGCCCCCAGGCTCATCAAGCTCCCCAACGGCCAGCTGCGCGTCCGGAGGACGGACCTCGACGCCTGGTGGGCGGAGTGCGAGCAATCCGCCGCCTGATCCCGTGACCACCCTGAAGGGGCCCGCCACTCGGCGGGCCCCTTCTTCGCGCCCCTGTGGAGAGCCGTGCTCACCTACGAAGTCGAAATCTGGTCCATCCGCTCGCGCAAGAACCGTCCCAAGCCGTTCGAGCTGCGGTGGCGCGTCGGCACTCGGCCGCACTCGAAGAGCTACAAGACCAAGGCACAGGCCGACGGCCGCAGGTCTGAGTTGCTGTCTGCCCTCCGAGACCGGCAGCAATTCGATGAGGAGAGCGGTCTGCCGGCCAACGAACTGGAGGCCCTCAACAGCCCGACCTGGTACGACCACAGCGTCGCGTACGCACTCATGAAGTGGCCGCAGGCTGCGGCGAAGCAGCGAGCGAACATCGCCGAGTCTCTCGCTACGGTCACCCCCGTCTTCGTCTCTACCTCACGCGGTGCCCCTGCCCCGGCCGTGCTGCGGATGGCACTGCACCAGTGGGCTTACCGCGCCATTCGCACACCCGACGGCCAGCTGACACCCAGGGCTCAGGGCGAAACGCCCCCTGGCGATGTCCAAGCAGCGCTCGTGTGGTTGGCAAGGAACTCGCTGAGGTTGGACGCAGCCGCGAAGCCCGACCAGCTCCGGAAGGCTCTCGATGCGCTCTCGATCAAGCTCGACGGCGACACTGCAGCTCAGACCACGATTCGACGCAAGCGCACGGTCCTGAATAACGCTCTGCGCTTCGCGGTTGAGAGGGGCAAGCTCCCTGCCAATCCTTTGCAGAGAGTCGACTGGGCCGCCCCTCCGAACGACGATGAAGTCGACTTCCGCTTCGTACCTGACGCCCGGCTCGCCCGTGCACTGCTTGAGGCAGTTCGCGGCCAAGGCGACCGCGGGGAACACCTCTCCGGCTTCTTCGGGTGCGTGTACTACGCCGGCATGCGACCGTCCGAAGTCGCTGCACTGGACGAGAAGGCCTGCACGCTCCCGGCGGACGGGTGGGGCGAGCTGGTCCTGGCCAACAGCCGGCCAGAGGTCGGCTCCGGGTGGACGAACGACGGAAAGTCCTACGAGGCGCGTGGGTTGAAACGGCGGGCCCGCAACACCACACGCTCCATCCCCATCCCACCCGAGCTGGTGAGAGCGCTCAGGCAGCACCTGAAGCAGTTCGGAACGGCTGAGGACGGCCGTCTCTTCCGCGCGGCACAGGGCGGCCGTATCCGATCCACGGAGTACACTGCCGTCTGGCAACGAGCGCGTGAGAAGGCGCTCACGCCGGCGGAGCTGGCCTCTCCGCTCGCGGCCGTTCCGTACTCCCTCAGGCACGCGATCGTCTCGCTGTGGATCAAGGCGGGCGTGGACCCGGTGGAGGTTGCCCGGCGAGCCGGCCACAGCGTGGCTGTGCTCTACCGCTTCTACGCCAAGGTGCTGCACGGAACGCAGACACGAGCGAACGCCTTGATCGAGCAAGAGCTGGACGGGTGAGGGCGCCTGCCACCCTCGGAATCCTGGCCCGCCGCTGGCCCGTACGCCCTGGTCAGCGCCGGGATACAGGCGACCCGGGATGAGACAGGACGAACGCAGAAGGAGTGCCCCGCCGAAGCGGAGCACCCCTTCTGACCAGCTAATTCGCTGACCTGGGCGGAGGCTGTGGGATTTGAACCCACGGTGACGTTGCCGCCACGACAGTTTTCAAGACTGTTCCCTTAGGCCGCTCGGGCAAGCCTCCCCGCGGCACCGGTGCGCGGGGCGCGTGGGTGTCGCGGGATCAGACTAGCGCGTCACTTGTCGCCCGTGCGCTGGCCCAGGGTGACTTGGGTCGTGTGCTCCTTGCCGCCGCGCTTGTAGGTGAGGGTGACCTCGTCGCCGGGCTTGTGCTGCCAGATTTCGCTGATGAGGGTGGGGCCGCTGTCGATCACCGTGTCGTCGAGCTTGGTGATGGTGTCGCCGGGCCGGAGACCGGCCTTGTCGGCGGGGCCGTTCGGGGTGACGGCTTCGGAGCCGTTGTTGCCGGTCTTGGCGATGGTCGCGCCGTCGCCGGTGTCCCGCATGCCGACCTGGACGCCGATCTGGGGGTAGACCGGCTTGCCGGTCCTGATCAGGTCCTGGGCGACCCGCTTGGCCTGGTCGATGGGGATCGCGAAGCCCAGGCCGATGCTGCCGGACTGCTGGGACTCGCCGCCCAGGCCGCCGCCGTTGCCGGCCGACTGGATCGCGGAGTTGATGCCGATGACATTGCCGGCGGCGTCCATCAGCGGGCCGCCGGAGTTACCGGGGTTTATCGAAGCGTCGGTCTGCAGGGCGCTCATGTACGAGGCGCTGGTGCCGCCGCCGTCGCTGGAGGCCACCGGGCGGTCCTTGGCGCTGATGATGCCGGTGGTGACCGTGCCGGACAGGCCGAAGGGGGCACCGATGGCGATCGTGGCGTCGCCGACCTGCACACTGCCGGACTTGCCGAGCGGGAGCGGGTTGAGCGGGGCGCCGGAGGCGTTCTTCAGCTTGAGCACGGCGACGTCGTAGCCCTTGGCGTTGCCGACGACCTCGGCGTCGTACTTCTTGCCGTTGGAGAACGTCGCGGTGAGCTTGCCGCCACCGGCCGCGCTGGCGACGACGTGGTTGTTGGTGAGGATATGGCCCTGCTTGTCGTAGATGAAGCCGGTGCCGGTACCGCCCTCGCCGGTGGCACCCTGCGCCTCGATCGTCACGACGCTCGGCAGCGCCTTCTGCGCTATCCCGGAGACGGAGGTGGGCTTGCGGTTCAGCGCACCGGGGTCGCCGGGCGCGGAGACAGTCGTCGAGGCGCTGTCGTTCTGGCCCGCGGCCCAGAAGCCGATGCCGCCGCCGACACCGCCGGCGACCAGCGCCGCCACCAGGACGGCCGCGATCAGGCCGCCGTTGCGCCGCTTGGGCGCCGGGCTGCCGGTCACACCCCAGGGGTCACCGCCGTACGGAGGCTGCTGGCCCCAGCCGCCGCCCGCTCCGGGGGCGCCATGACCGGCGCCCGGGTACGGCGGGATCTGGGCGGTCTGCTCGGTGGTGGGGTCGTCGCCGGGGTGGCCGAAGCCGGGCTGCGGAGGGTGTCCGGCGCCCGGGGCCGAGCCGACGGTCGGGGCGAAGCCCGGCGGGGGCGGCGCGTACGGGGCATCGGGAGCCTGGGCGCCGGAGGCGGACGCGGGGGCGCTGTCCGGCTGCGGCCCGGTCGGCGGCTTGGCCTCCGACGGGACGGCGACTCCCTCGTTCTCGGTGCTCACAGCTCTCTCCTCAGCTTCATGACTGTCGGCGCCCACGGCCTCGGCAGGCTGCTTCCCTGCTGCCTCGGATCTCATCCATGCCCGAGATCCGGGGCGGGCCGTTTCTTCCGGGGCTTGCAGTTCGGCCGGACCCTGGGGGTGCGTCCGGGTGGTGCGGTTCTCTGGGCCGGCGGGCCTCGCGGTCCGCCGGGTGGTGCGGTTGTTCCGGTCCGGCGGGCCTGGGGCCCTCCGGAACGTATGGCTCCTCGTGCCGGTGGACGGGGAGCCCCGGTACTCCAGGATTAAGGATCCCGGCGATACGGGCGAGTCCCGGTCCGCCGGTCCGGGGGGCGGCCGGCCGTGATCCGCAGGTCCCGTCCCGCACGCCCCGGCCGTGCGCGAGCCCCGTCCGCAGGTCCGGTCCGGCGGTCCGGGCCGGGCGATACGGGCGAGTCTCCCTACCACCCTTGCCCACCGCGCGTCAGAGCACCGTAAGCCGAGGCTGTGACTGTCCCCTCATCCTTTATGCCGGACAAAACCGGCGCATCCCCTGTTCCGCGCCTTGGGTATGCGCCCGGCGCCCCCTCAGCGGTGGATGGCACGATAACGCGGTGACCTATGCACGCCCTGCCCAGGACGCCCGTCCGGGCCGTCCCGCCATTTCCGTCATCGCCCATCGCGGCGCCTCCGAGGACGCCCCGGAACACACCCTCGCGGCCTACCGCAAGGCGATCGAGGACGGGGCGGACGCCCTGGAGTGCGATGTCCGGCTGACCGCGGACGGGCATCTGGTGTGCGTGCACGACCGCCGGGTGAACCGCACGTCCAACGGGCGCGGTTCGGTTTCCGCCCTGGAGCTCGCCGATCTCGCCATGCTCGACTTCGGCTCCTGGAAGGACGACGGGTACGCGAACGAGGCGCCGGACCGGCAGCACGAGGACCCCGAGCGGACCTCCGTACTGACACTGGAGCGGCTGCTGGAGCTGGTCGCCGACGCGGACCGCCGGGTCGAGCTGGCCATCGAGACCAAACACCCGACGCGCTGGGCCGGACAGGTGGAGGAGCGGCTGGTGGAGCTGCTGGCCCGATTCGGGCACACGAATCCGGCCATGCGCACCGACTGGACCCCTTCGGTACGGGTCATGAGCTTCTCGGCGCGCTCCCTGCACCGCGTACGGGCCGCGGCACCCGAGGTCCCCGGCGTCTACCTGATGCAGTTCCTCACCCCGCGGCACCGTGACGGCCGGCTCCCGCCCGGCGTCGGCATCGCGGGCCCCGGGATACGCATCCTCCGCTCGCACCCCGACTACGTCGCCAAGGCGCATCGCGCGGGCCACCGCGTCCACGTATGGACCGTCAATGACACCGCCGATGTCGAGCTCTGTCAGGAATTGGGCGTGGACGCGGTGATTACGAACCGCCCCAAGCAGGTACGAATCCAACTCGGCCTTGGCTAAAGCTCATCACAGGGTGTGCACCGGCGCATTCGGCCCGTATTCGATTGTGTCCAATGCGTCACCATGTGCTGCTTGGCCGGTTTCCGGTCCAGTCCATTGGGGCATTCATCCCGTGGCGTGGGGCAAAGGAGGTCTCGGGGGTGGCGTTGGTGGTGGCACAAGAGGTGCCGACGTCGTCGATCATGGCCGTACCCCATGGTCCCGTGGGTGTGGGCATGGCCAGGCGGCGCATGCGTGAAGAGCTGTTGGCAAGTGGAGTTCAGGACGCAGTCGTCGATGACGCGGTCCTCATTCTTTCGGAGCTGCTGAGCAATTCGTGTCGCCATGCGCGTCCGATATACGAAAACGGATCACCGGGCTCCGTAACGGCTGAGGCAACGGACGCCCCGTCGGCATCCATCCGGGCGTCCTGGCGTATCGACTCACAGGGAAGACTGACCGTCGCGGTCACGGACGGCGGCGGCCCGACCCGGCCCCTTCCGGCCACACCGTCGGTCACGGCGCGCGGCGGCCGCGGGCTGGCCATCATCCGCTCACTCGCCAAGGACTGGGGCGTACACGACTCCGTCGTCGGCGAAGTCACGGTCTGGGCGGCCCTCTCGCTCCAGGGCGCGTTCGCTACGCGCGTGGATCTGACGCCCGATCTGCCGCCCTCGCTCGCCAGGGGCGCCGGGGTGAGCACGGTGCGGCCGCTGACCCCGGGCTTCCCGGAATTCGACGATCTGACGTAGCGGCACGGCGGGACACGGCCGGACACGCGGCCGAGCGCGGCGCCGTACGCAATCCTCTAGGCTCGCGCCGAAACGCGTCCGTACGCCCAGGATCGACCAGGAGACACCGTCGCCATGGCCAAGAAGCGCCGTCCCCAGCCCCAGGCCGCAGCATCACAGATCAAGGACGGCGAGGTGCCGGTCGTCGGCGCCCGTGAGCCCTGCCCGTGCGGCTCCGGCCGCCGGTACAAGGCCTGTCACGGGCGACAGGCGGCGCACGCCGCCACCGAGCTGGTGCAGCGCCCCTTCGAGGGCCTGCCCGGTGAGTGCGACTGGGTGGCGCTGCGCGAGCTGGTGCCCGCCGCCACCGCCGAGTTGACGCTGAAGGGCGGGCTGCCCGAGGGCGTCCCGTCCGTGACGCTGGCGACCGTGCTGCCGATGGCCTGGCCCGCACTGCGCCGCGACAACGGCGCGGTGCTGCTCGGCCTGCAGAACGACACCGCCTCCGGCGACCTCAGCCGCGACCTCGCCGACACCCTGCAGCGCGCGCTGGCCGCCGAGCCCGGCACCCCGGTCGCCGCCGCGCGCCCGGCCCCCGACGGTCCGCGGCTGCAGGATCTGCTCGACCCGGACGCGGCTTTTGAGCCGACCGTCCACACCGGCTTCGAGTTCTGGGTGGAGAACGCCGAGAACGCCACCGGCGAGGTCGCCGCCTCTCTGGAGCGGGCCAACGCGGCGGCCATTCCCACCTCCCGGATTCCCGGGCTGGAGGGCGCGTACTGGTGCGAGGCCCCGGAGAAGAACCATCTGCGCTGGGTCACCGGGCACCCCGAGGAGCAGCTGCTGGACGCACTCGCCCGGCTGCACGCCGCGGGCGACTCCTCGCTCGGTGAGGGCACCCGTCTGGTGGGCTCGTTCCGCGCTCACGGTCTGGTCGTTCCGGTGTGGGACCTGCCCTCGTCGATGAGCGCCGAGGACGTCGCCAAGCCGGCCGCGGCGTTCGCCGAGCGGCTGGCCGAGGCGCTCGCGTCGGACGCCCCGCTGTCCCCCGAGGAGCGCCGGGCGCGCGGCGGGCTCACCAACCGCCAGGTGACCCTGAGCTGACCGGACCGCCCCCGACCGTGCGGAATGGATGCCTCCGGGGACCTCAGGCGTGACACCTGTCACAACTCCCCGTACCTGCCGGTAAATAGGCGTCCGGAATTCCACGATCGAATTTGCGAACTGCCGATCTCTTGTTACGGTTCTAGAAGCCCGGTCGCTGGTGCATCCCCCGTCGCCAGCGACCGGGCGCTTCCATGTCCGGAGCCGGGTGCTCCGCTCGGCCGACCCCTGCCGCCGGGGGCTCCGTGCCGTCAGCGGGGCGAACCACCGCCTCCCGCGGACTAGTTGCTGCCGGAGCGCAGCAGCAGCCGCTCCCCCGCCACGTCGGAGAACTCCGCCACCGCGCCGTACGGCCCGCCCCCGCGCACGGTCGCCCCGGTCGGCGTCTCGCACATGCCCGGCACACCGGCCCCCGCTACCTCGCAGTGCACCTGGACGGTCGTGCCGTCCGGTCGCAGCAGCGTCAGTGCGGCGCGCAGCGGGTCGCCGGTGAGATTGCGGTAGTAGGTCCGCCCCCAGGTCAGACCGTCCTCGGCGAGCACGCAGGTCTGGGCCTCGATCCGCCCGGGAGCGGCGAGTTGGGGGCCGCAGCGGGAGGTACGGCCGGAGGGGGGCGGCAGGCCGGGGCCGGCGGGGGAACCGGTGGAGCTCCGGGCGCCGGCAGTGACGGGACTCTTGCCCGGCTTGGCGCCGCTATTGGGCCTGATGCCCCTTTCGGCCGCAGAGCTGTTTTCGGACGTGGCGGCCGCCCCCGAAGCCGTGAGGTCGGCCGGACCGGCCATTGCGGCGCCCAGCGGCACGACGCCGGCGAGCACCGCCACGCCGGCGAGCCCGGTCATGCGGAGTTTCTGCGCACGCTGCATGGGCCCCCACCTGGATCGAGATGCCGCTGACGACGGCTTGACGGTGGGCCGAACCTATCGGGCGGCGGGGGTGCGCCCAGGCACCCGGACGCGGGTTTCCCGTAGTTGTCCGGGCCGGTCACACCCGAACGGGTGATCCGCCCGCGCGTTGTTTCCGACCGCCCGCCGCACAGACCGGACGGGCGCCCGCGCGGACGTCAGTACGCGAGCCGGCTGCCGCCGTCGGGAGTGCTGGTGCTCGCCGTGACCAGTGCGTCCACGATCGTGCTCACCTTCGGCAGCCAGGGCGCGGCCGAGGGTGGGGGTCCCCCCTGCTCGAACGAAGCTGAGAGCTTGGGGGAGGCCGGCGGCCGCTCCCAGCGGACCCGGCCCGCGCCGATCTGGGAGGGCGGGAGCACCACATAGCCGCCCTCGCCGTGGAACCGCAGCGAGCTGGGCACCCAGTCCTGGGAGTGCAGCAGCTCGCCCAACTCCGCGAGGTCGTACGGCGATACGAGCAGCGACCAGCGGGTGGGCGTGGCCACCACGGGGCCGAGGCGCACCCCGAAGTGGTCCAGGGCCGCCAGGGCGCGGGCGCCGGCGACGGCGGGCAGGCTCACCGCGCAGGGCGCGCGGCCTCCGGTGGCCAGCACGATCGGGGCATCGGGGCGGTTCGCCCACCACCAACGCACCATCCGGGCATCGGTCGTGGCCGCCAGCAGGCCGGGGTCGAAGGGGTGCGCGCCGGGCACCACACAGTCGGGGTCGGGGCAGCTGCACCGGCGGCCGGTCCGCTCGCCGAGGCCGAGCCGGGCACCGGCCGGCTGGCGGCCGGCGGGCCTGATCCCCACACCGGGAAGTACGGGCCACTGCCACTCGGTGGCGCAGTGGAGCGCCGCACCGAGCAGCGCCGACCTTCCGCCGCGCCGGAACAGGAGCTTGCGTCGCCTTCCGAGGATCTCGCGCATGAGCGCTCGTTCCTTTCCGTAAACGCCGAGGGCTTGGTCCATCGCACTACATGGCACTTCTTGCCGGTTCACCGTCGTTCGTGCCGTGCCGCTTCATGCCGTGGTGTGGCGTTTCCTGCGGCCCGGCCGGGCTTCCCGGGGTCGATCGCATCTCGATCACGCCACGTGGATCACTGGTCACCGCGTGTACAAGGCAGCGCATCACGCCGTACGCCGAGCGTGGAACATGGCGGGGGGTGGCGCGCGCCTGGCGATTGCGCCTCCGTGGTGCAGTCCCCGCCTCTTGGGAGTGCGTCGCGGTCGTCGCCGTATTAGACGCCGGTGTCCGCCGGAGAGTTCCGGTGCGGCCCCAACTGACCCCGCACCTTTCCGAGTACGTACCCGCCACTGTGGTGATGACGCGCTGTTGATCGCCGTCAGTCGACCTCAAATTGACGCTTGGGGGGATTTTTTCAGGCCAATCTACAGACCTCGCTGACACCACAAACCCCATGGGGAGAGTGCTGGACATCACATCGCTGGTGCGTGTACATCTGGAGGCATTGATAGCGGAGCAGCATGACATGGGGGTTTGCGATGCTATTGAGGAAATTGAGCGGCCAACCGTACCGCGCAACATCACTCAACAAAATGCCGCACTCCCTACCAAAAAGCGGCCTGACCTGGGTCATTACCTGGCACCACGAGAGTCGCCGGCCATGACCGCCCCTCACGTGCCGAAAGTGGCTGGAATCGAACCAGCCCTTCCCGCCCCCACTCACACTGTCGACCCGCACCTGGGGAAAACCCCCGCGGATCCCCCCTCCGACACCCCGTCCGGCACTCCTGAGGGCGCCCCTCGGGACACCGGACCCGACGCCGCGTCAGGCACCGCCCCCGGCGCCGCCCCCGACATCTCCGTCGTCGACCAACTCGCCGCCGTCCAGGACCGGCTGGCCGGCTGGATCTCCGACCTCAGCACCCTGCACGACCTGACCGAACGGCTCGCGCGCACCCGTACGCTGGAGGACGCCCTCCACGAGCTGCTGCGCGCGGGCGCCTCCCTGGTGGGCGCGCGGCGCGGTCTGGTCGTCCTCGCCCCGGCCGACGGCTTCGGCCCGGAGACCACCGTCGGGCTCGGGCTCGGCCACGCCGAGATCGGCACCATCGAGACCATCCCGCGCCGCGCCCTGTCGTACGCGCGGATACTGGACGGCCTCCCGGAGCCGGGCGCCGGCGGCGACGGCCCCCGGACCGGACCGGTCCACGACACCCGGCCCGGGACGTGTGACACGGGCCGTCCCCCCGGTCCGCGCGGCGCGGCGGCGGCCGGACCGTGCACCGAGATCTCCGAACCCGACATCCCCGGTGAGAAGGACCTCGACCCGCGCCTGCGTGAGGTCGCGGCCCGGCTCGGGTACGCCGCCAGCTACGCGGTCCCGCTCGCCGCCGACCCCATCGGCAGGACCGGCGCCGCGGTCTGGCTCTACGACGAACCGGCCGAGCCCACCGAACGGCAGCGCCATCTCATCGGCCTCTACCGTGCGCACGCCGCCGAACACCTCGCCCGCCTCCTCGAACTCCACCGCAGCCGGCAGGCCGTCCGGACCCTCCGCGAGGAGCTGCTGCCGCACCGGCTGCCGCGGATCCCCGGAGTCCGCCTCGCGGTGCGGCACCACAGCGGACCGCGCGGGGGCGGCGACTGGTACGACGCGCTGCCGCTGCCCGACGGCGCACTGGGCCTGGCCATCGGTTCGGTGACCGGCTCCGGGCCGAGCGCGGTGGCGGCCATGGGGCGGCTGCGGGCGTCCCTGCGCGCCTACGCCGTCATGGAGGGCGAGGATCCGGTCGCGGTCCTCTCCGACCTCGAACTGCTGCTCCGGCTGACCGAGCCGGCCCGCAGCGCCACCGCGCTGTTCGCCTTCACCGAGCCGCCGCCCGGCGCGCCGGGCGGGCCGCCCGCACCCCCGATGCCGGGAGGTATCACCGACCCGTTCGCCCGCAAGATCGTCCTGGCCGGGGCCGGCCACTGCCCGCCGCTGATCCTCGGCGATCTGCGGACCGAGTACGTGGAGACCTCGCTGTCCGCGCCGCTGGGCATGCTGGCCTGCTGGGAGGCGCCGAGCGTGGAGATCGAACCGGCCGGCGGCGAGACCCTGCTGCTCTACAGCGACGGGCTGCTGCACCGCACCGGCGAGCCCATGGACCGCGCCTTCGCCCGGCTGCACGCGGCCGCCGCGGGCGTCCCCCAGGCCGCCCGCCATGATCCGGAGGCGGTCGTCGACCACATCGTGCGCACGATGCTGCCGCAGGGCCTGGACGATCCGTCGTCGGAGGAGGACGTCGTGCTGCTCGCGGCGTACTTCGAGGAGTAGCCCCCGGTCCGGCGGCTCAGGGCCGGTCCGGCGGCCCCCGGCCCTGGTCGCAGGGCCGGCCCTGAGCACGCCCCATACGGCGGAGGGCCGGGCGGCGGACCTGCCGCCCCGGACCCGCCGGGCGCCATGCCTCCTATGGCCGGTCTGCCGGAGAGGTCACGCCTTCCGGCCCCTGGACCGCTTTCGATCCGCACATACGATGGAATGCGGTTCAGTCTTTAAAGGAGGCATTGTGACCGACGAGCTCACTCCGGAGACCCCGGACGAGGACGAGCAGCCGATCAAGCAGCGCAAGAACGGCCTTTACCCGGGCGTCTCGGACGAGCTCGCGGAGAACATGAAGAGCGGCTGGGCCGACACCGAGCTGCGCGATCTGCAGCCGGTCGAGCAGGCCCCGCACGCCGCCCGGCGCCGGGCCGCGCTGTCCGCGCGCTTCCCCGGCGAGCGCCTGGTGATCCCGGCGGGCAATCTGAAGACCCGCTCCAACGACACCGAGTACCAGTTCCGTGCCTCGACGGAGTACGTCTACCTCACCGGCGACCAGACCGACGACAGCGTCCTGATCCTGGAGCCGAAGGGCGACTCGCACGAGGCGACGATCCACCGGCTGCCGCGCTCCAACCGTGAGAACGGCGAGTTCTGGCTCAACGGCATGGGCGAGCTGTGGGTCGGCCGGCGCCACAGCCTCAGCGAGTCCGAGGCGCTGCTCGGCGTCCCCTGCAAGGACGTCCGTGAGCTGGCCGACACGCTGAAGGAGGCCACCGGCCCGGTCCGCATGGTGCGCGGCCATGACGCCGGTATCGAGGCCGCGTTGACCGACAAGGTCACCGCCGAGCGCGATGAAGAGCTGCGGGTCTTCCTCTCCGAAGCACGCGCGGTCAAGGACGAGTTCGAGATCGGCGAGCTGCAGAAGGCCGTCGACTCGACGGTGCGCGGCTTCGAGGACGTCGTGAAGGTCCTGGACAAGGCCGAGGCGACCAGCGAGCGCTATATCGAGGGCACGTTCTTCCTGCGCGCCCGCGTCGAGGGCAACGACATCGGCTACGGCTCGATCTGCGCCGCCGGCCCGCACGCCACCACCCTGCACTGGGTCCGCAACAACGGCGAGGTCCGCTCCGGCGATCTGCTGCTGCTGGACGCCGGTGTGGAGACCCACACCCTCTACACCGCGGACATCACCCGCACCCTGCCCATCAACGGCCGCTACAACGACCTCCAGCGCAAGATCTACGACGCGGTGTACGAGGCCCAGGAGGCGGGCATCGCGGCGGTCAAGCCAGGCGCGGCCTACCGCGACTTCCACGACGCGGCGCAGCGGGTGCTCGCCGAGAAGCTGGTCGAGTGGGGTCTGGTCGAGGGTCCGGTCGAGCGGGTGCTGGACCTGGGGCTGCAGCGCCGCTGGACCCTGCACGGCACCGGCCACATGCTCGGCCTGGACGTCCACGACTGTGCCGCGGCCCGCACCGAGCACTATGTCAACGGCACGCTGGAGCCCGGCATGGTGCTGACCGTCGAGCCCGGACTGTACTTCCAGGCGGACGATCTGACGGTGCCGGAGGAGTACCGGGGCATCGGCGTCCGCATCGAGGACGACATCCTCGTGACGGACGACGGCAACCGGAATCTGTCGGCCGGGCTGCCGCGCCGGTCGGACGAGGTCGAGGCCTGGATGGCCGGGCTGCTCGGCACGTAGTAGCGCAGGACACCGCGTACGGCTCCCGGGGGCGTCAACCGCCGCCGGGAGCTGTGTCGTTGGCGGGGCGGCCGCCCTTCCTCTTGTAGGCGCCCGCGCAGGCCGCCGCCCAGACGGCGGTGGCGGCGGACTCGGCGAGGTGCCGGTCCACGGGTCTTCGGGCGATCAGAATCCGGTAGTAGAAGGGCGCGCCGAGCGCCGACATCACTTCCTCCGGGTCGGTGTCCGCGGGCAGTTCGCCGCGGTCGACGGCTCGCTGCACCATCCGGCCGGCCAGCGTCAGCCGTTCGCCGAAGAAGGACCGCAGCACGGCCGCCGCCTGCGCGTCACGCGCCGCGGCGGAGACCACCGCCTCGATCAGACAGCTCATCCGCGCCTCGGCGAAGAAGGCGGCTATCGAGCGGGCCAGTTCACGCAGGTCCCCGGGCAGGGTGCCGGAGTCCGGCAGCGGCACATCGGAGCTCAGTTCGGTCAGCAGCTCGCACACCAGACCCTCGATGCAGCGCCAGCGGCGATAGAGCGTCGCGAGGTGAATTCCGGAGCGCTGCGCGACCCTCTCCATGGTCAGCCCGGCGAAGCCGCCCTCGTCCAACTCCTCGAAGACAGCGGTCAGTACGGCCTGTCGGGTGCGGGCCGTACGTCCGCCGGGCCGGGTCTCGCCCGGGGCATGGTGCGCTGTCGTCACGACGGCTCCGTATTGCAGTGCGGGTTCACGCCAAGTATTGTCCGAGACAAGTTAACGCGAGCAACTTCGCGTTAACCCTGGTGCGCGCTGGTCTCGCAGGGACAGGGGACGCCGCGGGGGAGGTCCTCCCACCGCGAGACCGCGCGGCCCAGTCCCTCCGCCAGGCTATTTCCGGCCAATTATCCCACTGCCGACGTTCGCCCGGTTTGACACCTCATCTCCCGGCGTCTCGGGCATGGCTCGCCGGGTTCCCGTGGACAAGCAGGAGTCGCGGCGGCCGGACGGTCGCGGCGGCCCGGAGGCGTGACGCCTGCCCCGCCTCACGACGCCATGGGAAGCGCCGCCCCCTCGCGCCACTTGAGGATCTTGTCGAAGCTGACCACGGCGCCGGGGCGGCCGGTGCGGTTGCGGTAGCGGACGTGGTCGGTGAGGGCCTCGATCAGAAAGAGCCCCCGGCCGTCCTCGGCAAACTCGGGGGCCTGCGCGGGGGTGGGCACGGGGGCCGGCGGGAGGGCGCGGTCCGTCGCCGTATGGGGTGGGGCGGGGGGTGCGGGGCAGTGGTGGAAGCCGGGGCCCGAGTCGGTGACTTCGATGCGGCAGGTGTCGCCGTCGATGAAGGCGGTGACGCGGTAGTCCTCGGTGGCGTCGCCCCCGTGCTCGACGGCGTTCGCGCAGGCTTCGGAGAGGGCCACCGACAGGTCGTAACAGATGTCCGGGTCCACGCCCGCTGTCTCCATCGTGCCCAGCAGCAGGCGACGGGCGAGCGGCACGCTCGCAGCCTCGCGCCGCAAATGGAGTGACCACCAGATGCTCATCGCTCCAGCCTCCTGGCCGCGGCTCGACATATCGATACCTATTGCCGCGCCGCAAGGTCCGTAAGCATGTCCGGGACGTGATACCGCTCATTCGGCGGATGCGAAGAGTGAGCGCATCGGTGTAGGTGCCGCGCTGCCCATGCGCCGTCGCGCGCCCGCCTGCGTCCTCGGACGCCCCGCTGGGCGCCCCTTGACACCGACCTGCCGTCGGGGGGCCTTGAGACCAGTGGGATGATGGCGCGGCCATGACTCCACCGCCCGCCTCCACAGCGCGCGCAGCCGCCGATCTCCGGCTGTTGAGGGCCGCGGTTTTCACCGCGGCCTGCGTCGCGCTGTCCGCGGCCGGGCACATCCTCGCCTCGTGCGCCACCGTCCCGCTGTGGACGCTGGGCGTCGCCGCCGCCGCGGTGTTCGCGGTCGCGGCGCCGCTGGCCGGGCGGGAACGCTCACTGCCGGGCATCGCCGTCGGGCTCGCCGTGGGACAGCTCGTCCTGCATGCGGTGTTCACCTGGGGGCAGCAGCCGGTGCCCGCCGCGCCGCGGGGCGGCTCCGGCGCCGGCGGGCTCTCGGACCAGGCCGCGATCAGCATGGCCCGGCATCTGATGTGCGGGCTCGGCAGCGGCCGGATGGACGGGGCGCAGGCGCGCCGGGTGCTCGGCTCGGGTGGCTTCGACGCGGCCTCCGCCGCCGGGGTGGCCGCACCGGCGGCGCACGGTACGGCCGGTGGCACGGCCGCCGCCGACACCGTGACGGCGCACACTCTGCTGCCGTCGCTGCCCATGCTGCTGGGGCATCTGCTGGCGGCGCTCGCCGTCGGCTGGCTGCTGCGGCGGGGCGAGATCGCGCTGTGGCGGCTGGTCCGGCTGTCGGCTCCGGCGGTACAGACGCTGGTCGGTGCGGTGCGCGGGGCGCTCGTGCTGGTCCGGGCCCTGCTCAGGGGCCTCGGCGCGGCGCACGACGAGCCGCGGCGCGCCCCGGTTTCGTACGGGGATGACAAACCCGGCCCGAAGGACCCCGCACTCCACCACAGTGTCGTGAGGCGAGGGCCACCCACCCTGGCCCTCGCGGCCTGACATCGCGCGAAGCACGCTCCCACGTGGGGGCCCCTCCCATGCCCTTTGGGCATGGGGGAGGGGTACGGGCTCGCGCGCCGTCGTCGCACGCGCGCCACCTACACCGTCACCAGCACCTTTCTCCTTCCTGTGGAGTGTTTTTCCGATGTCGAAGATCTCGAAGACGACGCAGATGCCGCAGCAGCAGCCGGACCTCTCGCGGACGCGGCGGCTCGCACGACGGCTGCCGCTCGTGGGCGCCGCCGCGGTCGGCAGTGTGGTGCTGCTCGCCGCCCCGGCCTTTGCGCACGTCAGCGTGCAGCCGGCGGGCGCCGCCCCGAAGGGCGGCTACGCGACCGTCAACTTCAAGGTGCCCAATGAGCGGGACGATGCGTCCACGGTGAAGCTGGAGGTCACGCTGCCGACCGACCACCCGCTGGCGTCCGTCATGCCGCAGCCGGTGCCCGGCTGGAAGGTGGACGTCAAGAAGTCCAAGCTGGCCAAGCCGATCGAGATGCACGGCGAGAAGATCAACGAGGCCCCCTCGAAGATCACCTGGACCGCGGAGGACAAGGGCGTCGAGCCCGGCCGGTTCCAGCAGTTCCCGGTCTCCGTCGGCATGCTGCCCGAGGACGCCGACCAGGTCGTCTTCAAGGCTCTCCAGACGTACGACGACAAGGAGGTCGTGCGCTGGATCGAGCCGACGAAGGACGGCGGCCCGGAGCCGGAGAACCCGGCGCCGGTCCTCAAGCTCACCGCGGCCGAGGAGGACGGCCACGGCGCCGCCGCCGCGGCCGACAAGAACGGCGGCAAGGACCACCTCAAGAACGCCGCGGCCGCCGAGGACGCCTCCACCAGCGACACCACGGCGCGCGTCCTGGGCGCCATCGGCATCGTCGTCGGCATCATCGGAGTCGGCTTCGGTGTCTTCGCCGGCCGGCGCCGCAGCGCCTGATCACGGACGGGCCGGCGCCCGACCCGCGCCGGCCCGACGCCCCTTTCCTGACACACGGGATTCAACTCACGGGATTTATCTGCAATGCGTAGAACGACCCTGCTCGCGTCCGCCCTCACGGCGGCCGCGGCCCTCAGCCTGACCGCCTGCGGCGGGGACGACAGCAAGCCCGCCGCCGTCGTGTCCGGCGGCACCTCCGCCAAGTCGATCATCACGCTCGACAGCCCGATGGCGAAGCCGGACCTGGTCCTGACCGACACCCACGGCGCCAAGTACGACCTGCTGGAGAAGACCAAGGGCCATCCGACCCTGATCTACTTCGGCTACACCAACTGCCCGGACGTCTGCCCGCTGACGATGGCCAACATCGCGGTCGCGGTGAAGCAGCTGCCCAAGGCCGAACAGAAGGATCTGCGGGTCGTCTTCGTCACCTCCGACCCGGAGCGCGACACCTCCGCCGCCCTCAAGAAGTGGCTCGGCGGTATCAACAAGGACTTCACCGGCCTGACCGGAAAGTTCGACACCATCCAGGCCGGTGCGCGCAGCGTGAACATCGGGATCGAGAAGCCGGTCAAGAAGAAGAACGGCGATGTCGTCTCCACCCATGGCGCGCAGGTGCTGCTGACCTCCCCCAAGGACGACAAGGTCCACTGGATGGCCATGCAGAAGGCGACCTCCGACGACTACACCAAGGCACTTCCGAAGATCCTCAAGGGGCAGAACCCGTGAACCGCCACACCACCCTCGCCGTCGCCCTCACCCTCACGGCCGGTCTCACACTGGCGGGCTGCGGTGGGGACAGCGTCCCGAGGATCGAGGTCGCCGACCCGTACATGCCGCAGCCGGTCACCCAGCAGATGGCCGGCGCGTACCTCACCGTCAAGAACAACGGCGACACCGCCGAGAAGCTCACCGAGGTCACCAGCAACCTGGCCAAGACCATCACGATCCACAAGACGGTGGGCAACAAGATGGAGCAGGTCGAGTCCCTGCCCGTCCCGGCCAACGGCACGCTCCGGCTCAGCCACGGCGGTAACCACCTGATGTTCATGGGGCTGAAGAGCAAGCCGGCCAAGGGCGACGTCTTCACCGTCACGCTGCACTTCGCCGCCGCCGACCCGGTCAGGGTGCAGATCCCGGTCAAGGCCGCCGACTACCAGCCGAAGCACTAACGGAGAGCCGAGAAGCACCCAGAGGTCCGGAGAAAAACCAGCAGCGGCCGGAAGCACCGCACAGGCCGGTACACACAACGGGAGTAAGGGGAGCGATCACTATGGTCACCACCGGGCTTCGGCCGCGACGGTCCGCCGTGCTGCGCCTGCTGGTCGTCGCGCTCGCGCTGGCCGGGACGCTCCTCGGCGCGCTCGGCGGTGCCGCACCGGCCTCGGCGCATGCCGCGCTGACCGGCAGCACCCCCGCGCGGGATTCGGTGGTGGACCGCGCCCCCGAGCAGGTGACGCTCACCTTCTCCGAGGGCGTCGCGCTGGGCGACGACTCGATCCGGGTGCTGGATCCGCAGGGCAAGCGGGTGGACGACAAGAAGCTGCGCAATCTGAGCAGCGACCGCGTCGTCAAATACGCCGCGGCACTGCCGCCGGGGCTCCGCGACGGTACCTACACCGTCGCCTGGCAGGCGGTCTCCGCCGACAGCCACCCCGTGGCCGGTGCCTTCACCTTCTCGGTCGGCGCACCGTCCAAGACCACCGCCCCGGTACCCCAACAGGAGGCCGGCGGCGGCCTGGTGGGCGCGCTCTACGGCATCGCCCGCTATCTCGCCTACGCCGGGTTCGTGCTGCTGGCCGGCGGCGCCGCCTTCGTGGTGGCCTGCCGGCCCGCCGCGGCCCTCGTGAGGTCCGTGCAGCGGCTGGTCGTCTACGGCTGGGCGCTGCTGGCCGGCACCACCGTCGTGATGCTGCTGCTGCGCAACCCCTACACCGGTTCCGGCGATCTCGCCGATGTCTTCGACCTCGGCGGCCTCCAGCAGGTCCTGATCACCAAGCCGGGCGCGGCGCTGATCTCCCGGCTGCTGCTGCTCGCCGCCGCGGCGCTGTTCGTGGCGGTGCTGTTCGGGGCGTTTGCGCGGGCGCACGAACCGGCGGAGGCGGACGGGCCGGGGGCGGCGGGCGCGCGTGGCGGGTCGGGTGCGGCGGGCGCGCGTGGCGGCTCAGGTGCTTCGGATGAGTCGGACGAGCGTGGTGCGTCGGATGGGACGGATGGGTCGGATGGGTCGGATGGGTCGGATGGGTCGGATGGGTCGGGCCGAGGAGCCTCGGACGCCGAGGAGCCTGCCGTGGACGCCGCCGAGCAGGCCAGGCGGCGCAAGGACCTCACCTTCGGCCTCGGCTTCGGCGGAGTGATCGTCGCCACCGGGCTCGCCGCGACCTGGGCGATGGCCGAACACGCCTCGACCGGGCTGCAGCCCACCGTGGCGATGCCGGTCGATGTGCTGCATCTGCTGGCGGTCGCCGGCTGGCTCGGCGGGCTGGCGGCGCTGGTCGTGTCCCTGTACTGGGGCCCGCCCGTCGAGCGGTCCGCCGTCCGCCGCTTCTCGCGGCTCGCGTTCGGCTCCGTGGTGGTGCTGGTGGCCACCGGCCTCTACCAGTCCTGGCGGCAGGTGGGCACCTGGCAAGCGCTGACCGACACCACGTACGGGCGGCTGCTGCTGGTGAAGGTGGCGCTGGTCGTGGTGCTCGTCGGGATCGCCTGGATGTCGCGCCAGTGGACCGGGCGGCTGGCCGAGGTACCGGCTGCGGAACTCCGGGCGCCGGAGGAAGCGGAGAAGGAGACGGAGCAGGGCGCGGAGCAGGAAGCCCGGAAGGAAGCCGGAAAGGAAGCCGGGAAGGAAGACCAGCAGGAGGCGGAGGAGGAAGCGGAGGAGGAAGCGGAGAAGGCGCCCGTTGGTGCCTCGGCCGCCGCTGCCACGGCGGGCACGGCCCCGAGCCCCGCCCCGAAGAGCGGCCCCGCCCCGAAGAGCGGCCCCGCCCCGGAGAGCGGCCCCGCCCCCGCTCCGGACGAAACCCCCGCCACCAACGGCGCCCCCACCTCCGCCGACGCCGCCTCCCCCGCCGACGGCACCTCCGCGCCCGACCCCGCCCGCGCCGCCCAACTCGCCCGGCAGCAAGCGGCGTTGCGTACCGCCCGGACCAAGCGGAAGCGTGACGCCGACCCGGAACGGCTGGGGTTGCGCCGGTCCGTGCTGGCCGAGGCGTCGGTCGCGGTCGTCCTGCTCGTGGTCACCACGGCGCTGACCGCCACCGAGCCGGCCCGTACCGAAGCGGCGGTCAAGGCCACCTCGGGCGGGCAGTCCGCCGAGGCCGGCCGGCCGCAGGTGCTGACCATCCCCTTCGACACCGGCGGCCCGCGCGGCAAGGGCACCGCCCGCATCGACCTCGCCCCCGGGCGCAGCGGCAGCGCCAACACGCTGCAGCTGCGGATCTCCGACCCCGCGGGCAAGCCCATGGACGTCCCCGAGGTGAAGGTCTCCTTCACGGAGAAGGCCAAGAAGCTCGGGCCGCTGTCGGTCACCACCCGGCACACCGGCAAGGGCCGATGGCGGGCGAGCGGGGTCCAGCTGCCGGTCCCCGGAAAGTGGCAGCTGTCGCTGGTCGTACGGACCTCCGACATCGACCAGGTGACCGAGATCAAGAACGTGAAGATCGGCTCATGAGCAAGCAGACCCCCCGTAAGCAGACCGCCGCGAAGCACACCACCGCCAAGCAGGCCACGGCGAAGCAAGCCACAGCGAAGCAGGCCACAGCGAAGCAGGCCACCGCCGGCGGGAAGACCCCCGGCACGCGCCCCGGCACAGGGTCCGCCGGGGCGGGCGGCGGGCGCATACCCGCCCCTGCCGCCGCCCCGGCACCGGAAGCGGACGGGGCAGCCGCCAAGGAGTTCTCCCGCCGTCGGCTGCTCGGGACCGTCGGCGCGGCGGGCGCGGCGGGGCTGGTCGTCGGCGGGGCCGGTGGCGCCGCCGGGGTCTCGGCGGCGCAGGACGACGCCCCCGAGGCCCTGAGCACCCTCGGCTCCACCCGGGTTCCGTTCCGGACGGCGGGCGCCAAGCACCAGGCGGGGATCACCACCCCGTTGCAGTCCAAGGGCCACCTCGTCGCCTTCGACCTGGCACCGGGCAGCGACCGCAAGGCCGCGGCCGCGCTGCTGCGCCGCTGGTCGCGGACGGCCGAGGAGCTGATGGCCGGGCGGGCCCCGGACGCCGACACGGGGGTCGCCCTCGACGCGGGCCCCTCCTCGCTGACGGTCACCTTCGGCTTCGGCCACAGCTTCTTCGGCCGTACGGGCCTGACGAAGCGGCGCCCCCTGGAGCTGGACCCGCTGCCCGACTTCTCCGCCGACGCCCTGGACCCCAAGAGCAGCAACGGCGATCTGTGGATCCAGATCGGCGCCGATGACGCCCTGGTCGCCTTCCACGCGCTGCGCGCACTCCAGAAGGACGCGGCCGGCCGGGCGCGGCTGCGCTGGCAGATGAACGGCTTCAACCGCACCCCGGGCGCCACCGCACACCCGATGACCACCCGCAATCTGATGGGCCAGATCGACGGCACCAACAATCCCGAGCCGTCGGACCAGGACTTCGACGAGCGGATCTTCGTGGGGCGGGACGCCGAGCAGGCGTGGATGCGCGGCGGCTCGTACGCCGTCGTGCGCCGGATCCGGATGCTGCTGGACGACTGGGAGAAGCGTTCCCGGCACGACCAGGAGCGGGTCATCGGGCGCCGCAAGGACAACGGGGCGCCGCTGACCGGCGGTTCCGAGACCACTCCGATGCGGCTGGACGCGAACGGCCCGGACGGGCTGCCGGTCATCCCGGCCAACGCGCACGCGCGGATCGCGGCGCCGGAGTCCAACCAGGGCGCGGCGATGCTGCGCAGGCCGTTCTCCTACCACGACGGGTTCCGGGAGGACGGTGCCCCGGACGCCGGGCTGCTGTTCATCTGCTGGCAGGCCGATCCGCTGCGCGCCTTCACCCAGGTCCAGCGGAAGCTGGACCGCGGCGACGCGCTGTCGCCGTTCCTGCGACACGAGGCGAGCGGACTGTTCGCGGTGCCCCCGGCGGCGGAGCCGGGCGACTACGTGGGGCAGCCGCTGCTGGAGGGGTAGACGCCCTGGGGCCTGGGGGCGGCGGGCAGCCGGGCCTTAAGGAGGGGTCGAACGGATGCCGTAGGGGAGGGGAGCGCCCCCTCGGGGCCACAACGGGGTGGGGGGTGGCGGTATTCCCGTGTACCGGCCGGGCAGCGGAGCGGCTGGGTATCGTGGCAGGACAGGGAGAAGATCGGCGGGGTGCCCCCGCAGTTACGCGAGGGAGTCCTAATCCATGTCGGCCAGCCGCTATACCTATCTGGGCCCCGAGGGCACCTTCACGGAGGCCGCGCTGCGCACCCTCCCCGAGGCGGCGACCCGCGAGCTGACGCCGATGGTGTCGGTGCCCGCCGCCCTGGACGCGGTGCGTGCCGGTGAGGCCGCCGCGGCACTGGTGCCGATCGAGAACTCCGTCGAGGGCGGTGTGACCACCACCCTCGACGAACTGGCGTCCGGCGAGCCACTGATGATCTACCGCGAGGTGCTGCTGCCGATCGCCTTCGCGCTGCTCGTGCGCCCCGGTACGGCGCTCACCGACGTGAAGACGGTGACCGGGCACCCGGTCGCCCAGCCGCAGGTGCGCAAGTGGCTGGCGTCGCAACTCCCGGAAGCCGTATGGGAGTCGGCGGCCTCGAACGCCGATGGCGCGCGGCTGGTGCAGGAGGGCCGCTACGACGGCGCGTTCGCGGGCGAGTTCGCGGCGGCGACATACGGCCTCGCACCGCTGGTCACCGACATCCATGACGCACAGAACGCGGCCACCCGCTTCGTGCTGGTGGGCCGCCCGGCCCGGCCCGCCGCGCCCACCGGCGCGGACAAGACCTCGGTCGTGCTGTGGCTGCGCGAGGACCACCCCGGTGCGCTGCTCGAACTGCTCCAGGAGTACGCGGTGCGCGGGGTGAGCATGATGCGCATCGAGTCCCGGCCGACCGGCGAGGGCATCGGCCGCTACTGCTTCTCCGTGGACTGCGAGGGGCACATCACCGACCGGCGGGTCAGCGAGGTGCTGATGGGCCTCAAGCGGGTCTGCCAGGAGGTGCGCTTCCTCGGCTCGTATCCGCGGGCGGACGAGGTGACGGCGAGCGTGCGGCCGGAGATGACCGACGTGGCGTTCACCGACGCGTCGGACTGGCTGGCGCGCTGCATGGACGGGCGGAGCTGAGCGGGCGCCCGGTGCTTCACGGGCGGGCGGCGGGCGCTGTGGAACAGCACGACCTGCGGCTTTGGAAGGCCAGTGGGTTATCCACAAAGTTATCCACAGGGCCAGTTCTCGACCTGTGGGTAAGTCGACATCCGGGTCGGACACAGTCGACATATCGCCCTACTGACCACACACCGTTCCACAACACCCCACGTCGGGCACCGTCAGCACAATTCACGTGATCAATCCTTTAGGGCGAGGCAATCCCACACGAAAGAGTGCGTGAACGGGGTTTGGACAGGGAATCCATAGCCGAGCATTTCGGGAGCGGAATGATCACCTCTGACTTCCACAGATCTCACACACAGCCTGTGGATAAGATTCCCGAAACCCCCGACCCCTGTGGACAACCAGGGGATCCCGGGGGATAACCCGGGACCCGCGGCCCGCCTCGACGCCCGCCCAACTCCCGCTGTCCCCACAGTGGATCATCGGTGCGGAGACCGCGAAAACCCCATCCCGGACACCGCGAAGGGACCTCGCCGACCACCCCGCGCCATGGAATGCGCGGGAATTCCGCACCGCCTTTCGTCCCCCACCCCTAAGGGAATAAACAGCCCCAAAACGGGCAAAATGACTTGCCGGGCAATATGCCGTCGAGTGGCGGGGCGTGGCCCCGGTAGCCTGGGGGGGTGATTGACCTTCGCCTGCTCCGTGAGGACCCCGACCGTGTGCGCGCGTCCCAGCGCGCCCGTGGAGAGGACGTCGACCTCGTCGACGCGCTTCTCTCCGCCGACGAGCGGCGCAGGTCGTCCAGCGTCCGCTTCGACGAGCTGCGTGCCGAGCAGAAGTCGCTCGGCAAGCTCATCCCCAAGGCCGCCGGCGACGAGAAGGCCGAGCTGCTGAAGAAGGCCGGTGAGCTGTCCGCCGCCGTCAAGGCCGCCGACGCCGCGCAGGACGAAGCCAAGGAAGAGACGCAGGCGCTGCTGCGGAAGCTCGGCAACCTCGTCCACCCCGACGTCCCGGTCGGCGGCGAGGAGGACTTCCGGGTCCTGGAGACGCACGGCACGATCCGTGACTTCACCGCCGAGGGCTTCGAGCCCAAGGACCACCTGGAGATCGGCGAGCTGCTCGGCGCCATCGACGTCGAGCGCGGCGCCAAGGTGTCCGGCTCCCGCTTCTACTACCTCACGGGCGTCGGCGCGCTGCTGGAGCTCGCGCTGGTCAACGCCGCCATCGCGCAGGCCACCGCGGCCGGTTTCACGCCGATGCTGACCCCCGCCCTGGTGCGCCCGCGCGCCATGGAGGGCACGGGCTTCCTCGGCCAGGCCGCGGAGAACGTCTACCACCTGGAGAAGGACGACTACTACCTGGTCGGCACCTCCGAGGTCCCGCTCGCCGCGTACCACATGGACGAGATCGTCGACGCGGCCAAGCTGCCGCTGCGCTATGCCGGTTTCTCGCCGTGCTTCCGCCGCGAGGCCGGCACCTACGGCAAGGACACCCGCGGCATCTTCCGGGTCCACCAGTTCGACAAGGTCGAGATGTTCTCGTACGTCGCGCCGGAGGACGCCCAGAACGAGCACCAGCGGCTCCTGGACTGGGAGAAGCAGTGGCTGACCGGTCTGGAGCTGCCCTTCCAGGTGATCGATGTCGCCACCGGTGACCTCGGCGCCTCCGCCTCCCGCAAGTTCGACTGCGAGGCGTGGATCCCGACCCAGGGCAAGTACCGCGAGCTGACCTCGGCCTCGAACTGCGACGAGTTCCAGGCGCGCCGCCTCTCGGTCCGGATGCGGGAGAACGTCGACGGCAAGCAGAAGGTCTCGCCGCTCGCGACCCTCAACGGCACGCTCTGCGCCGTACCGCGCACCATCGTGGCGATCTTCGAGAACCACCAGCAGGCGGACGGCTCGGTGCGCGTCCCCGAGGTGCTCCGCCCCTACCTGGGCGGCCGGGAGATCCTGGAGCCCGTCGCCAAGTGAGCGCACCCGCTCCGGCCGCGGGTGCCCCGCTGCCCTACAAGCTCATCGCCACGGACCTCGACGGCACGCTGCTGCGCTCCGACGAGACCGTCTCCGAGCGCACCCGCCAGGCGCTCGCCGCGGCCACCGCGGCGAGCGCGGCCCATATCGTCGTCACCGGCCGGGCCGTGCCCTGGACCCGGCACATCCTCGACGCCCTGGACTACCGGGGCCTCGCGGTGTGCGGACAGGGCGGTCAGGTCTACCACGCCGGTGAACACCGGCTGCTGACGTCGGTGACGCTCGACCGCCAGCTCGCCGGTCTCGCGCTGTCCAAGATCGAGGCGGAGGTCGGGCCGCTGTATCTGGCGGCGAGCCGGGACGGTCTGGAGGGCGAGGTGCTGGTCGGCCCCGGCTACCGCGTCCAGGAAGGCCCGCTGCCGAACGTCCTGATGAACGACCCCGGCGAGCTGTGGGCGGCCCCGATCAACAAGGTCTACATCCAGCACCCGGCCCTGGACGACGATGCGCTGGCCCAGGTCGCGCGTCAGGTCGCCGGGGATCTGGTGGGGGTGACGGTGGCCGGCGAGGGCATCGTCGAACTGCTGCCGCTGGGCCTGTCGAAGGCCACCGGGCTGTCGCTGGCCGCCCGCCGGCTGGGCCTCACCGCCAAGGAGACCCTGGCCTTCGGCGATATGCCCAACGACATCCCGATGTTCGCCTGGGCCGCACACGGTGTGGCGATGGCCAACGCCCATGACGAGCTGAAGGCCGTCGCGGACGAGTTCACCGCCTCCAACGAGGACGACGGTGTCGCGGTGGTGCTGGAGCGGCTCTACCTCTCCTGACAGCCTTCCGGATCCCGGCCCGGCGGTGGCTCCTCGGCCGGGCCGGCGGGTTCGTGGCCGTGCTCCTCCTCCGGCGGCAGCCCCTCGGCGGCCGCCGGGGTCAGCGGCCAGGCCGCAAAGCCCATGGTCAGCGCGATGGCATGGCCGAAGTCGGTGAAGGTCGCACCGGTCAGCAGCGGAATCCCGAAGAAGATCAGCACCCCGGCGAGACAGCCATAGCGCCAGGGCTGCCGCAGGCGGTACGTCAGCACCCCGGCGGCCGCCGCCAGCCCGTACGAGACCCCGATGTCCACGACATGGGTCATCGACCGCGGCAGCTGGTGGCCCTCGATGGCCAGCAGCACGAGCTCCTGGCTGGCGAGGGTGGCGGCGATATGCGCACCGCCGACGGTCAGCAGCCAGCGCAGGGTCCCCGTCCAGCGCTCCACGTTGGCGTGCAGCAGCTCGAACAGCACCACGTAGAGCAGGAAGGACGAGGGGCGTTCGATCCAGAAGCCGCTGATCAGCAGCGACGGCAGCGGATGCTCGTTCAGCTGGTGGATGTTGCTGCTGGTGCGGTGGACCAGGAACTGCCCCAGCCCCTCGGAGGCGGAGGCGATGACCAGGCTGGTGATGCCGATGACCAGCAGCCAGATGTGGGTTCCGGGGCTGCTGCGTACCCAGTCCCTCGCCCAGGCCAGGGGGTTGCCGGAGCCCGGCCGACGGCCGCCGCGCGGTGGCTCCACCGGCGGCCTCACCGGCGGCGCCCCGGGGCGGTGTGACCGGCGGAGAACAGCGGCCCCGGTCCCTTGATGTGCCGGATGCGGGGCGCGCTCTCCATGGACCGTACGCCGGGCAGCGCAGCCACCCGGGTCGTCAGATAGGTGTAGACCGCGCCGACGTCGCGGCAGAGCACCGAGGCGAAGAGGTTGTTCGGACCGGTGGTGGCGCAGGCGTAGGCGACTTCCGGGTGTGCCGCCATCGCCTCTCCGGCGGCGGCGAGCCGGGCGGGCTCGACGGACAGCCAGAGAGCCACCATCACGCCGTACCCGAACTGCCGCAGGTCGTAGTCGACGTCGTAGTACAGGACACCGTTCGCCCGCAGTTCCGCGAAGCGGCGGCGGACGGTGGTGGGCGACCAGCCGGTGGCGGCGGCGAGTTCGGCCAGTGGGGCGCGGCCGTCCCGGGCGAGGACGTCGAAGAGCCGGCGGTCGGTGTCGGTGAGGGTGACGGGGGCGGCTGCCGGGTCCGGCGGCGGCGGGCTCAGCCGGGCGATCTGCTCGTCGGTCAGCGCGCCGGACTTGCTGATCAGGCCCTGGGGACCGCCGTAGAACTGGTGCAGCCGGCAGTGTGCGGTCACCCCGATGACGCTCGGGGTGCGGGGCAGCTTCTGCAGCAGCAGTACATCGCTGTGGTCGCTGCTCACCGCGTGGCACACCGCGGAGATCTCGGTGCCGCCGGACATCAGGCTGACCCAGGAGGTGTCCGGGCGGCGGGCCAGCGCCTCGGCGACGGCGACCGCGGCGTCCGGGGTGCACTGGACCCGCACCAGCCATTGCACCTCGCCCAGCGCCTGGGCATCCGGCAGGCCCAGCACCTTGAGCATGCCGTGGGTGCGGTGCCGGGTGTAGCGCCGGGCGACGGTCTGGTCGGAGACCCCGAGCACGGCGGCGATCCGGCTGAACGGCGCCCGGCCGTCGAGCTGCAGCGCATGGATCAGCCGGTGGTCGAGGGCGTCGAAGCCGGTCGGGCCGCCGGGGTCACCGGTGCCGTTCCCCCGGTCCGCCGCCTCGGGCTTCCGGTCGGATTTCACCGTTCGAGGCTAACGCGTGTCGGATTGCGCCGCCGGACGCGCGATGGCTGGGAGCGCGGGCGGTGCGCACCACACCGTGGCGTCGGCAACACACGTCGCCGGCCGGGGAATCGGCGGGCCGGGCCGGCCTTGCGGGCGGCGCCGGGCCCGTGGGCACCGGCCGCTACCCACGGGAGGAAAGGATCATGCGGAGCACACCCGAGAGGGGGACCGCGGCGGGCGTCCGGGCGCCGGACGCGGGCGGGAAGCCGGGCGGAGGACCGGCCGGGAAGTGGTGGCCGCTGGCCGCCATCGCCCTCGGCAACTTCCTGTTGCTGGTCGATGTGACGATCGTGAACACCGCGCTGCCCCGGATAGCCGACGGCCTGGACGCCACCCTCACCTCGCTTCAGTGGGTGCTGGACATCTATGCGCTGGCGCTGGCCGCGCTGCTGATGCTGGCGGGCTCGGCCGCGGACCTCTTCGGCCGGCGCCGGCTGTATGTGGCCGGGCTGACGGTGTTCGCGCTCGCCTCGCTGGCCTGCGGTCTGGCCCCGGACGCGAGCGTCCTGGTCGTGGCCCGCGCTGTGCAGGGTGTGGGCGCGGCGGCGATGATCGCCACCAACACCCCGCTGCTGATGGCCGCTTACCAGGGCCGGGACCGGGGCGTGGCGTTCGGCGTCTGGGGCGGCACCAGCGGCGCGGCGGCCGCGACCGGCCCCGTACTGGGCGGCCTGCTCACCGAGTATGTGGACTGGCGGGCGATCTTCCTGGTCAATCTGCCGCTGACCGCGGTCGCGGTATGGATCACGGTGCGCAGGGTTCCCGAGTCGTACGGCGGCCTCCCCCGTCCTCGATCGGACTCCGCCGGGAGGACTCCCCTCGCCCGGATCGACTGGCCGGGTGCCGCGTCCTTCACCGCCTGCGCGGGCGCGCTGACATACGGGCTGATGCGCGGCGGCGAGCAGGGCTGGACGGAGTCCGGGACGCTCATCGCGCTCGGCGGCGCGGCGCTCGCGCTGCTGGTGTTCGTCCTCGTCGAACGGCGGGTGCAGCGGCCGCTGCTGGACCTGGGGCTGCTGCGCCGCCCCTCGTTCGCGGCGCTGCCGGCGGCGGCGCTGCTGCTGCAGGCCGCGGCGTTCCCGTATCTCACCTTCGTGGGGCTGTGGGTGCAGAACATCCTCGGTCTGAGCCCGGTGCAGGCGGGCCTCGCGGTGACGCCGATGGCGTTGGTGTCCCTGCTGGTCGGCGCGCTGGGCGGCCGGCTGCTCCAGCGGATGGCACCCCAACTCCCGATCGGTATCGGCATGTTGCTGGTGGGCGCCGGGGTGCTGCTGGAGTACGCGCTGCTGGACGACGGCGCCGGCTGGGCGGCGCTGGTCCCCGGGCTCGCGGTGAGCGGGCTGGGTATCGGGGCGGCGATGCCGGTACTGGTCTCGGCGGCGCTCGGCGCGGCTCCCCCGCAACGGGCGGGGATGGCGAGCGGTGCCATGAACACCTCCCAGCAGCTGGGCTTCGCACTGGGCGTCGCGGCCCTCGGCACCGTCTTCGCCGACGCGCTGCACGACGTCCGACCCGGTGCCTCCCGTACGGCTGTCGCGGCCGCCCATGTCTCCGGGCTGACCGACATCCTGCTGATCTCCGGGACGGTGGCGCTGGCGGGCGGGGTACTGGTCCTGGCCGTCGTACGGCGCGGGGCGGGCGGCGACGGTGACGACGGTGACGGTGACCTCCCGGCGGCTCGGGCGGCGGCCGCTCCGGCGCGGGCGGGTGCGCCGGGCGGGGCGTAGCCAGCGGCACCGGGCGGCGTAGCCGGCGGCAACGGCCGTGCGGCGCGGCCGAGTCGGAGCGTGTCAGTGCATGCGGGTCGGCACCCGGAACCGTACGGCCGTACGCGGTTCCGGGTTGCCGCCCTGGGCCCTGTGACGATCTTCGCCGCGCTCTCACCCCCAAGTCAATCCTCTGATCTCCTTCCAAATCCCTTAGCTATAGCTTGGGTTGGCGGAATATCGTACGTCGGTGACCCTCGACGACCTGCGCGCCTTCGTGGCCGTGTGCGAGGCGGGCAATCTCAGCGCCGTCGCCCGCGATCTCGGCTGTACCCAGTCGGCCGTCAGCCAGCGCATCAAACGCGTCGAACGGGCGGCGGGCATCGGGCTGTTGGAACGCCGGCCACGCGGGGTGGCACCGACCCAGGCGGGCCGGATCCTGCACCGCGCGGCGGCGGACGGCATCGGCGGGCTGGATCTGGCGCTGCGCCGGCTGGCCGATCTGCGCGCGGGCGACGGCGGCACGGTCCGGGTGACCACCGGCGCCACGTCCGTACGGCACTTCATGTCCGACGCGGTGGTCACCTTCCGCGCCCGCCATCCGCACGTCAACCTGGAGTTCCGGACCGAGAGTTCCAGCCGCCGCTGCTTCGAGGCGGTCGCCGACGGCAGCTCCGAACTGGCCTGGATCACCATCGGCCCACCGGAGCACGGTATCGAGCAGCATCCGGTGATCCGCCTGCCGTGGGTGCTCGCCGTACGCGCCGATGACCCGCTCGCCGACCGGGAGTGCATCGAGCCCGGGGAGCTGGCCGGCATCCGGCACATCCGGCTGCCGGAGAACTCCACCTCCCGGATGCGCCTCGACGGCCACCTCGGCCACCGGGACGCCGGGCCCGTGCCGCCCCCGAGCACCACCAGCGTCGCCGACTGGGACACCGCCCTGCTGCTGGCCGAACTCGGCGTCGGCCCTGCGGTCGTACCCCAGCTGCCGGGCCTGCCGGCCACCGCCCACCCGGCCCTGCGGCTGGTACCGATCACCGGCCTGCCCCCGCTGGCCACCGGCTGGGCGGTCCGCCGGTGGGCGGCACTGAGCCCGGCGGCGGTGGCCTTCGCCGAGACGGTCACCGCCGGTCTGGGCGGGGCGGCGCCGGGCGGAGAGGTCATGCGCTGAGGCCGGGTGTGGCCCGGCGGGGCGGCCTGGGGTCCGGCCCGGTGTGACGCCGTGTCTCCGGCCCGGCCTTACGCCCTGGTGTCCCGCCGGGTTCCAGGCCCCGTCGTTACGCCCTGACCACCGGCTCCTGGATCTCCGTGACCCACTTCTCCAGGTCCGGCGGGCACTCCAGGTACAGCTCGCGGGCGTACCCGGCGGAGCGATAGCCGTTGTCGTCGATCCAGTGGGCAAGATTCTGGGCGGTCGGCAGAATCCGGCTCATCGGGCCGCGGTGCACCACCGTGGCGGCGCTGTCCAGGCCGGGGAGGGTGACGACATCGAAGCCGAGGCCGGTGGCGGCGGGGGCTCCGGGGCGGCCGGAGGTGCCGGTCGTGGCACCGGCCTTCGCCAGGGCCTCCTCGGTGATCACCATCCCCGCGTGCACGATGATGGCGTCCTTCCCGTCGTTCCCTCCGGCCGGCCGGTCGCTCCCCTCGCCCGGCTCGGGTACGTCCTCGTAGTACGCCAGCCCCGTCCCGGCAGGTGTCACCCCCGCCGCCGCCAGCAGCCGGCACAGCTCGGCGTAGAGCGGCGTGATCACCGGGCCGATGTCCTCGGGCCCGTAACTGGCGGCGATCCCGCTCAGCTCCGCGAGCAGTACCGTCCCGGTGCGCTTGACCACCACATCGTCGGCAGACATGCGTCCCTCACTCTCGATCGTCCGGAGCCTCGCCTCGACCCGCGCCAGCCGCGCACCCTCCGCCGTCAGCGCCGCCTCCAGCTCCGCCTGCCGCAGCCGCAGCATCCCGCGCAGCTCCGGCACGCTCACCTCCTCGGCCAGGATCGCCCCCACCTGCTGGAGGCTGAATCCGAGGTCCTTGAGCGCGATGATGCGGTTGAGCCGGGCGAGCTGGGCCGCTTCGTAGAAGCGGTAGCCGCTGACGGGGTCGGTACGGGCCGGGCGCAGCAGCCCGATCGCGTCGTAATGGCGCAGCATGCGGGCCGATACACGGCCGTACTGGGCGAAATCTCCGATGCTGAACATGACGCCTTCCAGTGGAGTGCTTTCCACAGTGTCAAGGTCAAGCGCGGCGGTCCACGGACGATGGACCGGGTGGCGGACCGGCGGGCGGGGCCCGGCCTGCCGCCCACGGCCCACACCTCGCGTCACCACCGCCGCACAACCGGCCACCGAGCGGCAGCATCGCGTCAAGTAGCGCCCGCAATCCGTCAATGACGCGTCAGCGACCGGCGGGGCGCCCCGTGCGCCGGGCATAGCGTCAGAGCCGAGCCCCGGCGTACGCGTTTCCCACCGGTCCGGGGCCGATGTTCTGTCCGAGGAGCAACGCCGTGTCCCACCATCTGTACGCGGAAGATCCCGAGCCCGCCGATCGTGTCCCGGCCGGGCCGCTGTTCGTCCCCGTCCGGTCGGGCCCCGCGGGCTGCACGGCCCGCCTGTTCCGCACTCCGCTCGGCGGCCGTACCGCCGTCGCCTTCACCTCGCCCCAACGGCTTGCCGCGGCCCTCGGCGGCGGACAGCCCTGGGTCCGGCTCTCCGAACCGGCGCTGCGGGCGCTGGCCGAACCCGTCGGAGCGACGGTCCTGACCGTCGATCCCCGGTTCATCCCCGACATTTCCCGTGGTCACCACCTACGGGCAGCCTGAGGGAGGGGCGATCGCGATGAGTCACCGCACTCTGCCCCCGGCCGGCCACGAGGCCGGTGCCCCGCCGCCGGCCACCGCCCTGGCACCCCCGCCGCGTACCGCCGCCCGGCCGCCGTCCGACAGCGAACCGCGGTCCATCTGGCCCGCGTCCGCGGCGCCGGTCGGCCATGACGACATCGCCGTCGGCGGTGTCTCGCTCACCGAGCTGGCCGACCGCTTCGGCACCCCCGCCTACGTTCTGGACGAGGGCGAAGTCCGCCACCGCTGCCGCGCCTACCTGAGGGCCTTCCCCGACACCGAGGTCTACTACGCGGCCAAGGCCTTCCTGTGCCGCGCCATGGTGCACTGGGTGCAGGAGGAGGGGCTCGGGCTGGACGTCTGCTCCGCCGGCGAGCTGGAGCTGGCCGTCACCACCGGCTTTCCGCCCGAGCGGATCGTGCTGCACGGCAACGCCAAGAGCCCGGCCGACCTGCGGGCCGCGCTGCGGCTGGGTGTCGGCCGGATCGTCATCGACAGCACCTCGGAGATCGCCCGGCTGGCCGTCGCGGTCCCGGCGGGCAGCCGCCAGAAGGTACTGGTCCGGGTCGTGCCGGGGATCGCCGCCGGCGGCCACGCCAAGATCCGTACCGGGACCGACGACCAGAAGTTCGGCCTGTCGATCGCCGACGGCTCCGCACAGCACGCCATCACCCGGATACTCAGCCAGCCGCGCCTCGAACTGGTCGGCCTGCACTGCCACTTGGGCTCGCAGATCACCACCGTCAAGCCCTATCTTTCGGCGGTACGGCGGCTGATCGGCCTGCTGGCCCGGATCCGGGAGCACCACGGCATCACCCTGCCCGAGCTGGACCTCGGCGGCGGCCATGGCGTCGCCTACCGCCCCGGGGAGCCCGCGCTCGACCTCGTCTCCCTCGGCACCAAGATCCGCGCCGAACTGGCCGGCGGCTGCGCGGCGGCCGGTCTGCCGGTGCCCCGGCTCGCCGTCGAACCGGGCCGCGCCATCGCGGGCCCGGCCGGGGTCGTCCTCTACCGGGTGCTGTCCGTCAAACGGACCGGCGCCCACACCTTCGTGGCGGTGGACGGCGGGATGAGCGACAACCCGCGGCCCGCGCTGTACGGGGTGCGCTATGCGCCACGACTGGTCGGCCGCGCCTCGGCCGCCGCACCGGAACCCGTCACCGTCGTCGGGCGGCACTGCGAGGCCGGCGATGTCCTCGCCGCCGACACCCGGCTGCCCGGCGACATCCGCTCCGGCGACCTGCTGGCCGTGCCCGTCGCCGGCGCGTACCACCTCTCGATGGCCTCCGGCTACAACCTCGTCGGCCGGCCGCCGGTCATCGCCGTCACCGACGGGCATGCCCGCCTTCTCGTACGGCGCGAATCCCTCGCGGACATCCAGGAGCGGGATATCGGGCTGTGAGGTGCGGGGGCGAGGGGCGACGGGGCGAGGGGCGACGGGCTTCTTCGCCCCTTCGCCGCCGGCGTTTCCGTGTACGATGAATCGACCAGTTGTAGGATGACTGGGCAACTGGTATTCAACTGGCCCTCGACCGGCCTACGGGACTTGCTACCGGCCCTGCGGGGGCCGGTCTTGCGGGGGCCGGTCCCTACGGGCCCTGTGGGTCCGGCCGGTCTACGGATTCATCGACGCGGACGGAATGGATATGGCACTGCAGGCAGCCGGGCGGCAATCCCTGGTGGACACCGTCGTCGACGCCCTGCGGTCCCAGCTGACGGCCGGGGAGTGGAAGGTGGGGTCCCGGATCCCCACCGAGCATGCGCTCGCCGAGCAGCTCCAGGTCGGCCGTAACACCGTGCGCGAGGCGGTGCGGGTCCTCGTTCACGCCGGGATGCTGCGCTCGCGGCAGGGCGAGGGCACCTTCGTCGTCTCCACCGCGGACCCGGGCGACATCATGCGCGGCATCCAGCGGGCCGGTATCCGCGACGTACTGGAGCTGCGGATCGCGCTGGAGGCGGAGGCCGCCCGGCTGGCCGCGCTGCGCCACCGGCCCGAGGATCTGGAACGGATGCGGGCCGCCCTGGATGCCCAGGCCGAACTGGGGGACGCGGAGGGGCAGCCCGACGCGGGCAGTCTGGAGCTCCACGCCGATCATGACGTCGCGTTCCACAAAGCCGTCGTCGAGGCCGCGCACAACACCGCGCTGACGGCGACCTACGACTGGTTCAGCAGCTCGGTGCGGGAGGCGCTGGTCAGCGCGCTCGACGACCAGGCGATGCCGAGGATCGTGCACGGGGATCACCGTGCGGTCATGGAGGCGATCGCGGCGGGCGACCCGGAAGCGGCGGAGCGGGCCACCCGCGCACTGCTGGACAAGCCGAAGCGGGCCGTGGAGGCCCTGCTGGCCGCCCGCTGAGGGCAGGCCCTTCCCCCGCAGTTCCTCTCTCAGCTCCCTCTCCCAATCCCCTCTCTCCTTCCTTCCCGATCCCCACTCCTGACGAGGTATGCGCGCATGGCAGGGCCCAGGTCCGAAACACCCTTGATCGACGCCGAGGAGGACCTGGTCGCGGCACCGCCGGTCGCCGCGGCCCGCCGCCGGCTGCGGGCCCACCCGGCGCTGGTCATGACCGGGATCGTGCTTGCCGCGCTCAATATGCGGGCGGCGCTGGCCGGGGTCTCACCGCTGCTCGGTGAGATCGGCGCGCATTTCCGGCTGACCGCGACCGCCAGCAGCCTGGTGACGACCATTCCGCTGATCTTCATGGGCCTCGGCTCGATCGCCGCGCCGAAGCTGGCGCGCCGCTGGGGCACCGAGACGGCGCTCTGTGCGGCGCTGGTGGCGCTGTGCGGCGGCATCGTGCTGCGGATCGCCCCGCCGGTGGTCGCGCTGTTCGCCGGGTGTGCGGTGGTGGGGTCCTCCATAGCCCTGCTGAATGTGCTGATGCCGGGCCTGATCAAGCGGGACTTCCCGGAGCGGGCCGCGGGCATGACGGCGCTCTACTCGACCGCGATGATCCTGGGCGCCACGGTCTCCGCCGCCTCCGCGGTGCCGATGGAGCATGCGCTCGGCGGCTGGCAGGGCGCGCTGGTCTCCTGGGCACTGCTGGCCGCCGTCGCCGCGGTCGTCTGGATTCCGCAGACCCTCATGGCCCGCCGCGGCACTCGCCATGGCGCGGCCGCGGCCACCCCGGCCCACCTCACCGAGGACGGACCGCGGCTGAGCCGCTCCCCGCTGGCCTGGCAGGTCACGCTCTTCATGGGCTCACAGTCGCTGATCGCGTATGTGGCCATCGCCTGGATGCCGACGATCTTCACCGACCACGGCATGGGCAAGGGCGAGGCGGGCCTGGTCTTCGCCTTCAGCACGCTGGTGCAGATGGCCGGTTCGTTCGTGGTGCCGATGCTGGCGGGGCGGATGCGACAGCAGCGGCTGCTGGCGGTGGCCGTGACCGGGCTGATGGCCTGCGGCATCACGGGTCTGCTGGTGGCACCGGTGGCCGGCGCCTGGCTGTGGGCCGCGCTCCTCGGTATCGGGCAGGGCGGCGCGCTGGGACTGGCCCTGACGATGATGGTTCTGCGCTCGGGCGACGCCCACACCGCCGCCCGCCTCTCCGGCATGGCACAGACCGGCGGCTACCTCCTGGCCGCCGTCGGCCCCCTGGTCCTCGGCGCCGTCCACCAGGCCACCGACGGCTGGACCGTCCCCCTCGTACTGCTGCTCGGCGTCTGCGCCGGCCTGGCCCTGCTGGGCATGGGCGCGGGACGGGACCGGCGGATCGGCTGACGGGCGGGGTGACGGACGGGCGGGGCGGCTGACGGGCGGATCAGCTGAGGGCGGGGCGGCCGAGCGGTGGGTGGTCGGCTGACCGGCGGGTCCGGCGGGTCCGGCGGGTCCGGCGGGCGGCGGTGGAGCGATACGGCGGTCCGCCGGGGCCCGCCGGGCGGGCAACGTCGCAGGTGGCGGGGGCATGGCGAGGTGGTGAAGGATCTTCGCGGTCGGCAACGATCCGGGGTCGGCCGGCCCACCTGCCCGCGCCCTCGCCTACCGTGCTGCCCATGAGCGATGCTTCGCCCACCGTTCGCCGGCCAGGTCCGCGGTTCTCCCGCACCGGCCGGCTCGTTCTTGTGGCCGTGCTGTTGGTCCTGGCCGTCCTTGCCGTCCTGCTGCTGCCGCGACTGCTGCGCGGGCCGCAGTCCGAGCAGACGCTGACCGTCCCGGAAGGGCAGCGGGCCACCCAGATCTACGCCGCCGCCGACAAGGCCCTGCACATGCCCGCCGGGTCCACCGCGAAGGCCGCCAAGCGCGCGCATCTCCCGCTGCCGGCCGAGGCGAAGGGCAATCCGGAGGGCTACCTCTTCCCGGCGACCTATCCGATCAGCTCGGACACCACCCCGGCGTCGCTGCTCTCCTACATGGTCAAAACCGCCAAGCAGCGCCTCGCCGCCGACAAGATCGCCTCCTACCGGACGGTCCTCATCGCCAGCATCGTGCAGGCCGAGGCGGACCGGCCGGCCGACATGGGCAAGGTCGCCCGGGTCATCGGCAACCGGCTCGCACACCGTATGCCGCTGCAGATGGACTCGACGATCAACTACGCGCTGGGCCGCAGCACGCTCCACACCAGCCACGCCGACACCAGGACCAAGAGCCCGTACAACACCTACCGGTACCCGGGACTGCCGCCGACGCCGATCGACAATCCCGGTGCGGACGCGCTGAAGGCGGCCGGTGCGCCGCCCGCCGGCGACTGGCTCTACTTCGTCACCGTCAAACCCGGCGACACCCGCTTCACCGCCGACTACCAGGAGCATCTGCGCAACGTGCGGGAGTTCAACGCACGGCAGCGCAGCGCCGGGAGCGGGGCTTAGGGCGGCGCGGCCGTCCGTCGCCCCGCCGCCCGGACGTCCTCACTCCCCGCCCGCGTCCTTACTCCTCGCCCGACAGGGTCAGCGCCTTCAGACGACGGGCGGCATACCAGGTGGCGGCACCCGTGAGACCCACCAACAGGCAGATGGCGAGCGGAAGTTGGACCTCGGAGGTGAGCGCACCCTCCGCGGCCACCTTCTGGCCGACCGCCAGCGCCCACTGCTGGATGCTGAGGGTCTTCGCGCCCGAGATGAGCGTCCCGACGAACGCCTCCCAGATCAGGGCGTAGACCAGACCGAAGACGACGGCGTGCCGGGTGATCGTGCCGAAGAGCAGGAAGAGAGCGCTGTAGGCGACCGAGGCGACGGCCGCGGCCACCGCGTATCCCACGGCCATCTGCTGACTGTTGCCGTTGAGGAGAAACCCGGCGAACAGGACGGGGAGGGCCGAGAAGGTGACCGTGACGCCTATCGCGACCAGGAGTTTGGTGAAGATGATCGACGGCCGGGACACCGGCTTGGCCAGGAGGTAGACCACCGAGCCGTCGTCGATCTCCGGGCCGATCGCGCCCGTACCGGCGATGACGCCGATCAGCGGCACCATCGTGCCCAGCGCGAAGCCGCCCAGGATGTCGCCGGCGGTGGCATCGTCGGCACCGGTCAGCAAGCGGACGGCCACCGCGAGCACCACCAGCAGGGCGGGCAGCGCGAAGAGGATCAGGGCCCGCCGCCGGCCGAGCAGGGCGCGGTAGGTGAGCCGGGCGACGGTCGGGTGGAACAGCGTGAACTGGGGGGCGCCGGGGGGCGCGGTCCGGGCCGTCGGAGTGGTCGTGGACATGCGTCAGGGCTCCTTTCAGGCCTCAGGCCGCTACGAGGTAGGAGAAGACGGATTCCAGCGACTCGTCGGAGGGCGAGACCGTCAGGAGGCGGATGCCGTGGTCGCGGGCGACCCGCGGCAGGAGTTCGGTGAAGCGGCCGAAGTCGACCGCCTGGATGCGCAGCGCGCCTTCGGCGAGGTCCACCTCGATACCGGCCGTCGAGGGGTCGGCGATCAGCGCCCCGGCCAGCGCCCGGTCGTTGTCGGACCGGACGAGATAGCGGTGCGGGCGGTCCGTCATCAGCCGGCGGATCTTGCGGAAGTCACCGGACGCGGCATGCCGTCCCGCCACCACCACCTCGATGTGCGCGGCGAGTTGCTCGACCTCTTCGAGGATGTGCGAGGAGAACAGGACCGTACGGCCCTCGTCGCCCATCCGCCGCAGCAGCTCCATCAGCTGCATCCGCTGGCGGGGGTCCATACCGTTGAACGGCTCGTCCAGCAGCAGCACCGACGGGTCGTGGACCAGCGCGGAAGCCATCTTCACGCGCTGCCGCATGCCCTTGCTGTACGTCGAGATCTTGCGGTCCTGGGCGTACTCCATCTCGACGGTGGCCAGCGCCCTCGCCGCCTCCGTCAGGCCGAGGCCGTGCAACTCGGCGTTGGCGAGAACGAATTCGCGCCCGGTGAGGAAGTCGTACATCCCCTCGCGCTCCGGGACGATGCCGATGTGGCGGTAGATGCCGGCGTTGCGCCAGATCGTCGTCCCGTCGAGGGTGACGGAGCCGTTGGAGGGCGCGAGGAAGCCGCCCATCATGTTGATGAGGGTGGACTTGCCGGCGCCGTTGGGGCCCAGCAGGCCGGTCACACCGGGGCCGATGGTCATCGTGATGTCGTTGACGGCAACGACATTGCCAAACCAGCGTGAGACATGGTCGATGTGGAGAGTCGTCATGGGCGCGGCCCAGTCCTTCGGAGGGTGGTGGCGGGCGACGGGCAGAAGGCGCATGGGCGCAGCCCATCCCTGGGAAGGGCGGTGGTGGGTGACGGGTGGGAGGTCACAGGCCGGCCTTTCGGTAGCGGCGCATCAGAAGGCCGTAGCAGCCGACGATGACGGCCAGCGTCACGAGGAGATAGACGAATCCGGCGCCGGTGGTCGGAGCCAGGCCGTTGGGGAAGGAGCTGGTGCCGCCGAGGAACGTCGACTGCACCCCGTCGATCAGCGTGATGGGGGAGAACAGCCCCAGCCAGCCGACGGCGGACTCATTGCCCTGGACGAAGGCGATGGCCTGGACCGCGCTCACCGCGCCGTACGGAATGGTGAGGACGGCGATCACGGCGGCGACACCGAAGCCGCGGCGCGGGGTGACCGCGGAGACGACCAGCCCTATCCCGGCGAACAGCAGCGAGAGCAGCACCACGGCGACCAGTCCCTGCCCCAGGCCCTTGGTCTGGTCGAGGAAGTCCAGCTTCGCCAGCAGCGCCCCGACGTAGAGGATCAGCAGCGGCGCGCCGGTGAGGATGAACAGGGCAGCGGCCATGGCCGCGAACTTCGAGGCCACGTAGTCGACCCGCTCGATGGGCCGGGAGAAATACAGCGGTACGGACTTGAACCGCAGATCGCGGGAGACCGACTGCGGGGCCTGCGCGGCCAGATACAGGCCGATGACGACCTGGAGGTAGACGGCGTAGCGGGAGTAGCCGACCGGGAGGGCACTGGCCTTGGTGACCACCGCCACCGCCACCATGATCGTGGCGGGCAGGCACATCGTGACGAAGAGCAGCATCGGCAGCACCTTGCTCTTGGCCGAACGGCCCAGACCGAAGGCGCCGCGCAGGCTCTGCGAGAAGAGTGACCGGCGGGCGTAGGCGCGGCCCAGGCGGGGGCCGTCGTAGTGGCGGTAGCCGATGTTGTGGATATAGGCGCCGCCCGGCGCGGCGTCGGGGGACGTCGGATGCGCGGACGTCATGGGCTCAGGCGACATCGTGGGCGCCTCCGTCCTGGGTGGCGTACGGGGCGCTCGGGGCGCCTGCGGTGACGGGGGCGGACTGCGCCGCATCCGCGTCGCGGAAGACCTCGGCGATCTGATGGCGGCGCTGTTCCATCCGGACCAGGCCGAGCCCGAGTCCGGCGACGGTGTCCCGCACCAGGTCGTACGTCTCCTCACCGGCCGCCTCGACATACAGCAGGCGGCCGGAGGCGGCGAGACCCTCGGAACCGGCCGCGCGGGTGGTCACCGCTGCCCCGGCCGCGGCCAGCGCCGCACGCAGTGCCTCGGTGCCGTCCGGATGGGCGTCGGTGTCCGTGACCTCGACCGCCAGCGAGGCCGTGACCTGCGTGAACTCATCGGTGGAGGAGGACCGCAGCAGTTTGCCGCCGTCGATGACGACGACATGGTCACAGGTGCGCTCCAGCTCACCAAGGAGGTGGGAGGTCACCAGGACGGAGATCCCGAAGTCGCTGTGGACCCGCCGGATCAGGCCGAGCATCTCGTCCCGCCCGGCCGGGTCGAGGCCGTTGGTGGGCTCGTCGAGGAACACCAGCTGCGGGTCGTGGACCAGCGCCTGGGCCAGCTTCACCCGCTGTTTCATACCCGTCGAGTAGCCGCCGATGGGGCGGTAGCGCTCCTCGTAGAGGCCGACATGGCGCAGGGTGTCCGCGGTGCGCTCGCGGGCGGCGGTCGGCGGCAGCCCGGACATCCGGGCCATGTGCACGACGAACTCGGTGGCGGAGACGTCCGGCGGCAGGCAGTCGTGCTCGGGCATGTAGCCGACCCGCTCACGGATGGTGCCGCCGTCCTTGGTCACGTCCAGGCCGAGGACATGCGCGGTCCCTTCGGTCGCCGGGGCCAGCCCGAGAAGGATCTTGATCAGGGTGGACTTTCCGGCACCATTGGCACCCACCAGGCCCGTTACGCCGGGGGCGATGTCAACGGAGAGCCGGTCCAAGGCGGTCACCCGCGGGAACCGCTTGCTCAGGCTTTCGGTCACGATCACAGTCACGTCATCGACGGTAGTGGTGCCCGCCACACCGGTCGTCAACCCAGACGATGGGATGTCCCTCCCCCTCCGGTATTACGTGCCCGTAGGGGTCTCCTGCTGTGAGCTGCCCCGGCGTAAGGGATGCCGGTGCATGGACGCGGATCTCTCGTGCGGAATTGCGGACCTCTTGACGCAGCCGCCGGTCATTGTCACATTCATCAGTGTCAAGTTACGGGCACGTACCGCGATGCACTGCTCACGGACGGACGGACGGTTGGCGATGGCCTCAGTCACCTCAGCGACCTCACCAGGAGCCGGAGAACTCCTTGCCGGGCTAAGGGGGTTCAGAGAGGTCCAACGCCTCGCCTACGCCTGCGCGGAAGCGGTGGCCGCCCAGCTCAGGCCCGGGGTGACCGAGCGCGCTGCGGCGCGGATGCAGCGCGAGTGGCTGCGCGAGCACGGAGTGCGGGACTGGTTCCACCTGCCGTTCGCCTGGTTCGGCGACCGCACCGCCTTCGCCGACTTCCGCGTGCCGCTGCAGTTCTTCCCCACCCATCGTGAGCTGGAGCCGGGGATGGCCTTCATCCTCGACATGGCCCCCATCCACAACGGCTACACCGCCGACATCGGCTACTCCGGCTGCCTGGGGCTCAACCCCGTGCACGACCGGCTGCTCGCCGACCTCGAAGCGCACCGGGAGCTGATCCTGCGCGAGGTGCGCGAACGGCGCCCGCTGCGGGAGATCTACGAGAACGTCGACCGGCTGATGGTGCGGCAGGGCTATGCCAACCGCCACCGCGCCTACCCCTTCGGCGTCATCGCGCACAAGGTCGACCGGGTCCGGCAGCGCCGCTGGTCCCCCACTCTCTTCGGGTTCGGCACCCAGTCCCTCAGGGGCCTGGCCTCCGACGCACTGCACGGCCACCGTGACGGCTGGTCCCCGCTGTGGAGCCCGTACCGCTTCTCCGACCACCCGCCGCAGCCGGGACTGTGGGCGGTCGAACCCCACCTCGGATTCCGGGGAACGGGCGCGAAGTTCGAGGAGATCCTGGTCGTCACGGACTCCAAGGACCCACAGGAAAGCGCCTTTTGGCTGGACGACGATCTGCCGCATGTGCGGCGCCGGCAGGAGGAGAAGGCCGCATGAACACGGGACGTGAGTCGGGAAGCGGACGGGAACCGGGAAGCGAGCGGGGAAGCGGACGGGGAAGCGGAAGCGGGCGGGGCTCGGGGCGGGGGCAGCGGTCCGGGGCCGGGGGCGAGGCTGCGGCTGAGGCCGGGGCCGTGTCCGGTACCGGTGCGGGGCTCGCCGGGGCGCGGGAGCGCTGGGTGCGGACCGGTGGCATCGAGCTGTGCGTCGCCGAGCTGGGCGACCCGGCGCAGCCCACGGTGCTGCTGGTGCACGGCTATCCGGACAGCAAGGAGGTCTGGTCCGAGGTCGCCCGTGGTCTGGCCGGCCGGTTCCATGTGGTGCTCTACGACGTCCGGGGCTGCGGCCGGTCCACCGCCCCGCGGCCGCTGCGGGGCGGCTTCACCCTGGAGAAGCTGACGGACGACTTCCTGGCCGTCGCCGACGCCGTCAGCCCGGATCGCCCGGTCCATCTGGTCGGCCATGACTGGGGCTCCGTGCAGGGCTGGGAGTTCGCCACGGTGCGGCGTACGGAGGGCCGGATCGCCTCCTTCACCTCCATGTCGGGCCCGTCGCTCGACCACTTCGGCCACTGGATCAAGAAGCGGACGGTGCGCCCCACCCCCCGACGCGCCGCCCAACTCCTCAACCAGAGCGCCAAGTCCTGGTACGTCTACATGCTGCACACCCCCGTGCTCCCCGAGCTGGCGTGGAAGGGACCGCTCGGCAAGCGCTGGCCGAAGATCCTGCAGCGGGTGGAGAAGGTGCCTGGCGGTGACTACCCGACCGCTTCGCTGCCGACCGACGCGGCCCATGGAGCCTGGCTCTACCGCGACAATGTGCGCCCCCGGCTCCGCCGCCCGCGCGCCGACGCGTATGCGCACTGCCCGGTCCAGCTCATCACGCCCACCGGCGACGCCTTTCTCTCGCCGCGGCTGTACGACGACCTGGAGCAGTGGGCGCCCCAGCTGGTACGCCGCACCCTCCCGGCCAAGCACTGGGTGCCACGCACCCGCCCCGACCAGCTCGTCTCCTGGATCGGCGAGTTCATCACCGCCAAGGAGGAGGGGGATCCGGCGCGGCAGGTCGTGGCATCCGGCACCTACGCCGACCGGTTCGGCGGGCAGCTGGTGTTGGTGACCGGCGCGGCCGGCGGCATCGGCCGGGCGACGGCATTCGCCTTCGCGGAAGCCGGCGCCCGGATCATCGCCGTCGACCGGGACGCCGAGGGCGCGGCACGGACCGCCGATATGTCGCGGCTGATCGGTGCACCACAGGCCTGGGCGGAGGTCGTCGATGTCTCGGACGAGACGGCGATGGAGAAGCTCGCCGACAAGGTCCATACGGAGTACGGCACCGTCGACGTGCTGGTGAACAACGCCGGGATAGGCCTGTCCGGCTCCTTTCTTAAGACCGGCACCGAGGACTGGAAGAAGGTCCTGGACGTCAATCTGTGGGGCGTCATCCACGGCTGCCGGATCTTCGGCAAACGCATGGCGGAGCGCGGACAGGGCGGCCATATCGTCAACACCGCCTCGGCCGCGGCCTTCCTGCCGTCGAAGACGCTGCCCGCGTACAGCACCTCCAAGGCGGCGGTCCTGATGCTCAGCGAGTGTCTGCGCGCCGAGCTGGCGGGGCAGGGCATCGGCGTCTCGGCGATCTGCCCCGGGATCATCAACACCGGCATCACCTCCACCGCCCGCTTCACCGGCGTCTCGGCCGACGAGGAGAAGCGCCGCCAGACCAAGGCCGCGCGGATGTACGGGCTGCGCAACTACCCGCCGGAGAAGGTCGCCGACGCCATTCTGCGGGCCGTGGTCCGCAACCAGGCGGTGGTACCGGTCACCCCCGAAGCACGCGGCGCCCATCTCCTCTCCCGCTTCGCCCCACGCGTCCTACGCGCCCTCGCCCGCTTCGAGCCGCGACTTTAGGAGGAGGTCGGGACGCGGGGGCGCGGGCCGACGCGCCGCCGCGTGCAGGGGCCCGTCCGGGCGGTCCCCGCCGCCCCCTTGGCCTTCGCCGCCCCGAGCATCCGCCACCCAGAGCATCCGCCGCCTCATGGGGTGCCTCGGGGTGGGCGAAGAGGTTTGGGGCACAGCGGGGTTGGGACCTCCGGGATGCGGCCGGGCCGGAGCGCTCGGGGGGGGGCAGCTGGGTGCGGCGGACCCTCGCTATCGAGGGCGGTCGTACCATCCCTCGCAGGAAGGGTCGCTGCGCACGGCCGTCGCCTGCCCGGCGTCCTCCCCGGCCGCACGGGCCGCGGCGGGTGCGGTGGGCCACGCGGCCGTCTCGTAGCGCGCGGCCATCTCGTAAGGAGCACCACAGTGACCGAGCAGCCGCCAAGGGCCGAGTACCGCACGGCCGAGTACCGCATCGAGGATCTGGCTCACCTCAGCGGCGCCACGGTCCGCACGATCCGCGCCTATCAGGACCGTGGACTCCTTCCCCGCCCGGAACGCCGTGGCCGGGCCAATGTCTACGGCGCCGCCCATCTGGCCCGGCTGCGCCAGATCGCCGATCTGCTCGACCGCGGCTACACCCTCGCCAGCATCAAGGAACTCCTCGAGGCCTGGGACGCGGGCCGTGACCTCGGCGGGGTGCTGGGCCTGGTCGCCGAGATCGACGGGCCGTGGACCGACGAGGAGGCGTCCCGCATCAGCCGCACGGACCTCGACGCCGCCTTCGGGGGCAGCCCCGATGAGACAGCGCTCGCCGAAGCCGTCGAACTGGGCGTCCTGGAACGCATCCCGGGCCGGGACGACGAGTACCTCGTCCCCAGCCCGCAGGAACTCGCCGTCGCCGCCGAACTGCACTCCGCCGGTGTCCCGCTGACGGCGATCTCCGGTCATCTGCGGGAGGTACGCGGCCAGGTCGAGCACATCGCCGCCCGCTTCCTGGACTTCACCACCGAGCATGTCTTCCAGCAGTTCCTGGACCACCCGCCCACCGAGGCCGAGACCGCGGAGGCCGCCTCCCTCGTACGCCGGCTGCGCCCCCTCGCCCAGCAGACCATCGACGCCGAACTCGCCCGCGCCATGCGCACCCTGGCCACCCAGTATCTGCGCCATCACCTCAGCGAGGCCCTTCCGGCAGAGGCGCGGAGACCCGGTGGAAGGCCGGCGGACGCCGAGGCCGGGAGCAGCTCCGTAGGAGAGGCCGGGGCCGGGAGCGTCCCCGCGCCTCGGGCAGCCCCCGGACTGCCGCCTGTCCCGCCGCCCGCCCCTGGGCCCGTCGCGGACTCCCCTACCGAGACCGCCCCGCCGTCCGCCCCCGGGTCAGTCGCGGACCCCCGTACCTCGGCCGACCCGGCGGCCGTCCCGGAGACCGTGCTGCTCCCCGCCGAGGCCGTACAGGCCGTGCGGGCTCTGGTCGGCGCGGAGAACACGGCCGCCTTTATCGCCGCCGCCGCACACCGGGAGGTGCAGGCCCGCACGATGGACGCCCTGGTGGCGGGCAGCAGCGGCGGCGGCATCGGCATCGGCATCGGCATCGGCATCGACACTGCGTCGCACACGGAAGACCGCGCGGGCGAGGGGGAGTGACGCGCCGGGGGCGCTGGGGGTCCCGCAGTACTCCCGGCCGGGAATTCAGATGCCGCCGCACGCCCCGCGCGGCACTCTGGAGACATGAACGACCAGCGCTCCGTACGCATCTCGAAGTATCTGGCGAAGCATCTGCGCCATGAACCGGAGCGGATCGGGATCACCCTCGACGCCCAGGGCTGGGTGCCCGTCGCCGAGCTCATGGCAGCGGCCGCGCGGCACGGGTTCCCTTTCACCCGGGCCGAGTTGGCGGCAGTGGTCGCCGGCAACGACAAGCAGCGTTACGCCATCGACGGCGACCGGATCCGCGCCAACCAGGGCCATTCGGTACCGGTCGACCTCGATCTGCCGCCGGCCGTGCCCCCCGCCCATCTTTTCCACGGCACGGTGGCCCGCAGTGTGGCCGCCATCCGGGACGAGGGACTGCGGCCGATGTCGCGGCATGCCGTCCATCTCTCCCCCGACCGCGAGACCGCGACCCGGGTGGGCGCGCGACGCGGCAAGCCCGTCGTCCTGACCGTCGACGCGGGCGCCATGCACCGCGCCGGCCACGTCTTCCGGGTCAGCGCCAACGGGGTCTGGCTCACCAGCCGCGTACCGGCCCAGTTCCTGCGTTTCCCGGGCTGAAACCACCACGCCCGTAGGGCAGGGGCCGGCTCAGAGCCCCGGCGCACCCCACACCGGGAACCACCGCGCCAGGTCCTTCTCGATCGTCAGATCGTCCCCGAGCATCGCCCGCACCTGGAGCTCCAGCGGGTTGTCGCGCTTCTCGCCACCGTCCCGCGCCGGCGCGAAGGGGTAGAACGTGCCCCGCTTGTAGAGGTAGACCAGCGCCAGCGACCGCTGCTGGTCATCGCGGAAGCCGACCAGCGAACACAGCAGCTGCGGACCGAAGCCCGCCTCCTCCAGGGACGTGTTGACCGCATGCAGGTCGTTGACCAGGCCCGCCACGTCCTCCGGCGGATGCCGTACGAGCAGCCAGGTATAGCCGTAGGCGTCCTGGGTGAACTCCACGGAGCCGTCCAGCAGGGACCGTGCCTCCTCCTGGATACGTGCGAACGCGCCGCCCTCGACGCTCGCGAAGCACACCGACCCCAGGCCGGTGGGTTCGAATCCGGCCGCGGCCTGCAGGGTCACCGCGGCGGACGGCAGCGCGAAGAGCTGGTCGAGGTCGGGGCGGACCGGCTTGCTGCGGCCGAGGATGGCGTCCAGAAAACCCATGTGCTGCCTGCTCCTTGATCGTCACGACCGGCCGGTCAAAGGCCGCGCCCCGCGCGCACCGTGCCTCACGCCCGTCCCAGCTCCGCCGCGATCCGGCCCAGCTGGTCCAGCCGCTGCTCCAGCGTCGGGTGCGAGGACAGCAGCCTGCTGAAGCTCTCCTTGTTGAACGCGGGGGCGAAGTAGAAGGCGTTGAACGGCTGGGCCTTGCGCAGGTCTTCGGTCGGGATCCGCGCGATCTGACCGGTGACCTTGGTCAGCGCGGCGGCCAGTGCCGACGGCCGGCCGGTCAGCAGGGCGGCGGCCCGGTCGGCGGACAGCTCGCGGTAACGGGACAGCAGCCGGGTCAGCAGAAAACTGAGCGCGTAGACGACCGCGCTGACGGCGGTGACGATGAGCACGGCGATGGCCGTGTTCTGGTCCCGGTTGCTGCGGCCGATACCGCTCCACAGGGCGGCCCGGGTGATGATCCCGGCCAGTACGCCGAGGAACGAGGCGATGGTCATCACGGCGACATCGCGGTGCGCGACATGCGAGAGCTCGTGGGCCAGCACCCCCTCCAGCTCCGCCGGCTCCAGCCGCCGGAGCAGCCCCGTGGTGGCGCACACCAGCGAGTTCTTCTGACTGCGGCCGGTGGCGAACGCGTTCGGCACATCCGACTCGGCAATCGCGACCCGTGGCTTGGGCATATCGGCCAGCGCACACAGCCGGTCAACGGCACCGTGCAGTTCGGGCGCCTGCTCCGGGGTGACCTCGCGCGCGCCCATGCTGAATGCCGCGATCCGGTCGCTGAACCAGAACTGCGCGACGAACAGGGCACCGGCGATCAGCAGTACCACCACCCAGGCGCCCTTGAGCAGCACCACCAGCACGCCGACGACCACGACGTACAGCAGTCCGATGAAGAACATCGTCGTGACCATGCGTGAGGTCAGCCCGCGGTCCGGGGCGAATCGGGTCTGTGCCATGGCTCCTCCACACACGCCGCACTCCGCGCAGTGCGCCGGCCCGCTCGCGCGCCGTCTTCGCACCGCGCGCCGCGTGCCGCGCACTGCGCCGCTGTCCCGATTCTCCCTCTTCCGGGCTATATGCGGGGTAAAGCCCAGGCCAGAAGACGGCCCGGCGCGTCGGGCGCGCGGGACGGGGAGCGCCGGTAGACGGGCCCCGGCCCCTGTGGAGCGCGGGGCCGGGGCCCGTCTACCGGGCGGCCAGCTGCGCCGCCCCCTCCGTGGCGATCCGCTCGAAGACCGCGACATCGGCCTCGAAGAGCGAATCGGCGATCGGCCAGTGGAGGACCAGTTCATCGATGCCCAGCTCGGCGTGGCGGCCGGCGAAGTCGACAAAGGCGTTCACGGAGTCCAGCGGACGGTCCGGGGTGAAGCCGGCCAGCATGATCTTCTGCAGGTCGGCGACGTCGCGGCCCTGGTCGGCGCAGGCCTTCCCCAGACGTTCGAGCTGCCCGCGGATCGCCGCACGCGACTCGGCCGGGGTGCCGCCCCCGTTCGACACCTTGGGATCGCCGGTCGTCACCCAGGCCTGCCCATAACGGGCGGCCAGCTTCAGCCCGCGCGGGCCGGTGGCCGCCACCGCGAACGGCAGCCGCGGCCGCTGCACACATCCGGGAATGTTGCGCACCTCGTGCGCGGAGTAGTGCGCCCCCTCGTGGGAGACGACGTCCTGGCTCAGCAGCCGGTCCAGCAGCGCGACGAACTCGTCGAAGTGGTCGGCCCGTTCCCGCGGCGCCCAGGGCTCCTGGCCGAGCGCGGTGGCGTCGAAGCCATTGCCGCCGGCGCCGACGCCCAGGGTGATCCGGCCGTCGCTGATGTCGTCGAGCGAGATCAGTTCCTTGGCGAGGGTGACCGGGTGCCGGAAGTTCGGCGAGGTGACGAGGGTGCCCAGCCGCATCCGGGAGGTCACGGACGCGGCCGCGGTCAGCGTCGGCAGGGCGCCGAACCAGGTCCGGTCACGGAAGCTCCGCCACGAGAGGTGGTCATAGGTGTACGCGGCGTGGAAGCCCAGCTCCTCGGCGCGCTGCCACACCTCCCGCCCGCCTTCGGACCAGCGGCGGACGGGGAGTATCAGGGTGCTCAGTCGCATACTCCGAGCGTACGGCCGTCCGAGGGCCGGACGATTCTCCTCGGCGCTGTGGACGGCTGCGTCCGCCTGCCCATAGGCCTTCGACCCGGCGGCGCGCGGGCTCATGCGCGCAACCCACCGCACGCCTGTGCACGGCGGTACGGGAAGATGGCCCCGTGACTGATGCCTCCGCCCCACCGTCCCGGGTGCCCGAAACGGCCGTTGCCCCCCGGCTGATCGCCACCGATCTCGACGGCACGCTGCTGCACGACGACAAGACGGTCTCCGACCGCACGATCGCCGCGCTCGCCGCCGCGGAACGGGCCGGCCTCGCGGTGTTCTTCGTCACCGGACGCCCGGCCCGCTGGATGGGCGTGGTCAGCGACCATGTGCACGGTCACGGCCTGGCGATCTGCGCCAACGGCGCGGCCGTCGTCGATCTGCACCGCGGCGGCCGGATCGTCGAGGTCAGCCCCCTGGAGCGGACCGCCGCGCGCCAGGTCGTGGACGCGCTGCGCAGCGCCGCGCCCGGTACCTCGTTCGCGGTCGAGCGCACCGGCGGCATCCACTACGAACCGCAGTACCCGCCCCTTCTCCTCGACCCGGCAGCGGTCGTCGCACCGGCGGAGAAGCTGCTCGCCGACGACTTCGTCCCGCCGCTGGGACCGGAGGAGACCGAGGCGGACGGCCCGGCCGGCGGCACCGACCGCCCCGCCTTCCCCGACCAGCCCGTGATCAAGCTGCTCGCGCACCACCCCGAGCTGGACCCCGACGCCTTCCTCACCCTGGCCCGTACGGCCGCCGGCGGTCTGGCGACCTTCACCCGGTCCAGCCCCACTGCCCTCCTGGAGATCAGCGGGCCCGGCGTGAGCAAGGCCGGCACCCTCGCCCGCTGCTGTGCGGAGCGCGGTATCGCGCCGGACGAGGTCGTCGCCTTCGGGGACATGCCGAACGACATAGCGATGCTGTCCTGGGCCGGCACCTCGTACGCCATGGCCAACGCGCATCCGGATGTGCTGGCCGCCACGACGCGCCGTACCGCGTCCAACAACGACGACGGTGTCGCGGCCGTCATCGAGCGGATCCTGCAGGACGGCCACCTCTAGGGCGCCGCCACGTCCCGTCCGGCCCACAAGGCCGTCGGCCCGGCCCCCCGTGCCGTCTCACAGAGGTGCCTCCCACTGCACCATCGTGCCCGTGCCGCCCTCGCCGAGCCCCGGGCCGTACGAGCTGGAGCCGCCCAGCGCCTCCGCCCGGTTGGCGAGGTTCCTGAGGCCGCTGCGGCGGCCGCCGTCCGGGATGCCGATGCCGTCGTCGGCGACGGTCAGACGGACGCCGTCGGTGCCGTCCGGGAGCCGGACCGTGGCATCGACGACGACCTCGATCCGGGAGGCCTGGGCGTGCCGGAAGGCGTTCGACAGCGCCTCACGCAACGCGGCGATCAGGTTCTTTCCGGTCAGCTCGCCGACCCGGGAGTCGACCGGGCCGACGAAACTGGCCGACGGCTGGAAGCCGAGCGGTACGGCGGCGGTGCCGATCTCGCGCAGGACCCGGGTCCGCAGCCCGGACGGCGCCTCGGCCGGGCCCTGTTGGAGGGCGAAGATCGCGGTCCGGATCTCCTGGATGGTCACGTCCAGCTCGTCGACGGCCTTGCCGACGCCCTGGGCCACCTCCGGCACGACGGTCCTGCGCTGTGCGCTTTCCAGCATCATGCCCGTCGCAAACAGCCGTTGGATGACGAGATCGTGCAGGTCACGGGCGATCCGGTCGCGGTCCTCATAGACGGCGAGCCGCTCACGGTCGCGCTGCGCGTCGGCCAGCACCAGCGCCAGCGCGGCCTGCGCCGCGAACTGGGTGGCCAGCGTCCGTTCGGCACCGGTGAACGGGCGGGCACCTCGGGCCCGCGGTGTCGCGAGGGTGCCCAGCACCCGGCCGCCACTCTTGAGCGGCAGCATCATGCTGGGGCCGAAGCGCTGCGCGATATCGGTGACCATGCGCGGGTCGGTGGCCGAATCGTCCACGAACACCGGCTCCCCGGCAAGGAGTTGTTCGACCACCGGGCTGTCGGTCGGAATCTGCGTCCCCATGATCCCGGCGGGCTCGTCCGCCGACACCGCGACGATCTCCAGACCGCCCTCCTCATCGGGCAGCAGCACGATGCCGGCCGCCGAGTCCGCCAGCTTCCGGGCCTGCTCGGCGACCACCGCGAGCGCATCGTCGACATCGCTGCCGGCGAGGAGTTCGGTGGTCACCGCGACGGATCCGTCGATCCACCGCTCCCGCTGCCGGGTCGCCGCATGCAGCCGGGCGTTGCCGATCGCGATACCGGCCTCGGTGGCCAGCACCCGCACCATGTGCAGGTCCTCCTCGCTGAACACCCCGCCGTCGCGCTTCTCCGTCAGATAGAGGTTGCCGAAGATGTCGCCCTGGACGCGGATCGGCACCCCGAGGAACGTCCGCATCGGCGGGTGCCCCGGCGGAAAGCCGGCCGAGCGGGCGTCCTTCGTGAGGTCGTCGAGGCGCAGCGGCTTGGGATCGTGGATGAGCGCACCGAGCAGTCCCTTGTGGCCGTCGGGCAGCGCGCCGATCCGCTCGTGCTGTTGCGCGGTCACGCCGTACGTCACGAAGTCCGACAGCCCCTCGCGGGCCTCGTCGATGATCCCGATCGCCGCATAGCGGGCGTCGGCGAGCTCGGCGGCGGTCTCCACGATCCGGTCGAGGGTGACATGCAGATCAAGCCCCGCACCGACCGTGCGCATCGCTTCCAGCAGCTGCGGCACCCGGGCGGTCAGCTCGGACGACAGACCCCGCAGACTGCGGGTCGCCTCGGTGGCGGCGTCCATGGGGTCGGGGACCGCGTCCTGGCCACCGCTCCCGAGGTCCCTGGGGTCTGAGGGGGGTGGTCCTGCCGTGGCTGCCATGCCATGAGCCTAATAAGGGCAGTTTTCCGGGGAAAGTCCAGGTTTGCGAGGGCGGCGACCGGCCGGACGGCTGCACGCCACCGGCCGGGGCCGCCACAGGCCACCGGCCGTACCGCCACATCCCACCGGTCGGCTCCCGCCCTACGCCACCGGCCCCTGCGCTACGCCACCGGCTGGGCCTCGCCGTACGCCGCGTCCACCGCCCGCTCGCGCTCCAGCATCCGCCGGAACGGGCCGTCGGCCGCGGCCAGCTCCGCGTACGTCCCGCGCTGCACTGCCCGCCCGCGGTCCAGGACCAGCACCTCATCGACCGCATCGAGACCGGTGAGCCGGTGGGTGATCAGCACCGTCGTACGGCCCTCCGTCGCGGTCAGCAGATCGGCGGTCAGCGCATCGGCGGTGGCCAGGTCGAGGTGCTCGGCGGGCTCGTCCAGGACGAGCACCGGGAAGTCCGCGAGCAGCGCACGGGCCAGAGCCAGTCGCTGCCGCTGGCCACCGGACAGCCGGGCGCCGCGCTCCCCGACCATGGTGTCCAGGCCGGCGGGCAGCCCCCGCACCCAGTCCGCGAGCCGCGCCCGCCCGAGCGCGTCCCACAGGTCCTGGTCGGCGTCGCCCGCGGCACCCCGCCCGTCCGGACGGGCGAGCCTGAGGTTCTCCCGCAGCGAGCTGTCGAAGAGGTGCGCGTCCTGCGCACACAGCCCCACCAGCCGCCGCACCGCGTCACCGGCCATCTCCCGGGCCTCCGTGCCGCCCAGCGTGTAGGTGCCCGACTCCTCGTCCAGGAAGCGCAGCAGCACCTGCGCCAGCGTGGTCTTCCCGGAGCCGGACGCACCGACGACGGCGAGCCGGTGCCCGGCCGTCAGGGTGAAGCCGACGCCGTCCAGCGCCGGCCGGTCCTGTCCCGGGTGGCGCGCGGTCAGCTCCCGTACGGCCAGCGGGAACGGCGTCCCGGGAGCGGTGGCCGGGGCGGCCGGCTCGTGCACCGGCGCCGGAGCGTCCAGCACCTCGAAGACCCGCTCGGCGGCGTGCCGGGTGCGCCGGCGGTACTGGACGGCGAGCGGCAGCCCCGTCACCGCCTCGAACGCGGCCAGCGGAGTCAGCACGACGACGGCCAGCGCCACCCCCGTCAAACGGCCCGTCTGCACGGCCTGGACGCCGGCCACCGCCGACGCCGCGACCGTCAGCCCGCACAGCAGCGCCGACAGCCCGGCGCCGGCCCCGGTCACGGCGGCCGAGCGGGAGGCGATCCGGGTCAGCTCCCGGTCCGCGCACCGCACCGATTCCGTACGGGCCCCCAGAGCGCCGGCCACCGTCAACTCGGCGGTACCGGTGAGCATCTCGACGACCCGGGTGGCGAGGCGGCCGCGGGCCGGTGCCAGCCGGCGTTCCGTACGGCGGGCCAGCGCACCGGAGAGCACCGGTACGCCCACCCCTGTGAGCAGCAGCCCGGCGGCGAGGATCGCACCGGCCTCCGGCAGCAGCCAGCCGGTGAAGCCGACCGCGCCGGCACCGACCAGCACCGCCGCACCGACGGGCAGCAGCCAGCGCAGAAAGTAGTCCTGCACCGCATCGACATCGGCCACCAGCCGCGACAGCAGATCGCCACGGCTGCGCTCCCTGAGCCCGGCCGGCGCCAGTCGCTCCAGCCGCCGGAAAACGGCGACGCGTACCTCGGCGAGCATCCGGAACACCGCGTCATGGGCGACCAGCCGCTCGGCGTACCGGAACACCGCCCGCCCGATGCCGAACGCCCTGGTCGCGGTCACCGCCACCATCAGATACAGCACCGGTGGCTGCTGCGACGCGCGCGAGATCAGCCAGCCGGAGGTCGCCATCAGGCCCACCGCGCTGCCCAGCGCAAGGCTCCCGAGCAGCAGCGCCCATGCGAACTGCGCCCGATGGGCACGGGCCAGCCGCCGCAGCCGGGTGAGCGCGGCACCACGGGCGGAGTCACGGGACGTATCGAGAGCGGCATCGGACGCGAGGTCCACGGCCGCGGCCCCGGCGGAGCCTCCCTCCCCGGCAGCCGAGTCCCCGGCCGTCTCCGGGCGCACCGCCAACGACGCGTCCGCAGCGGCGCCCCGCACCGCGCTCGGCGCTCCGGTCAGCACGTCCCCGGCCGCCGGGTCCGGGAGCCGCACCACCCGGTCCGCCACCGCCAGCAGCGCCGGACGGTGGACGACGAGCAGGACCGTACGGCCGGCCGCGAGCCGGCGGACCGCGGCGACGATCGCCTCCTCGGTGGCGCCGTCCAGATTCGCGGTGGGCTCGTCCAGGAGCAGGATCGGGCGGTCGGCGAGGAAGGCGCGGGCGAGCGCGAGGCGCTGGCGCTGGCCTGCGGAGAGCCCGGCGCCGGACTCGCCGAGCCGGGTCGCCGCACCGTCCGGGAGCGCGTCGACGAAGTCCAGCGCGCCCGCGTCCCCCAGGGCGGTGCGCACCGCGGCGTCATCGGCGTCCGGCCGCGCCAGCCGTACGTTCTCGGCGATGGTGCCGGCGAACAGATGCGGGTGCTGCGGCACCCAGGCGATCCGCTGCCGCCAGCTCTCGGGGGAGAGGGACGCAATGTCGTGGCCGTCGACCAGGGCCCGGCCCTCGGCCGGTTCGGTGAAGCCGAGCAGCACGCTCAGCAGGGTGGTCTTGCCGGTGCCGGAGGGCCCGACCAGCGCGACGGTCTCGCCGGGCCGGACCTCGAACGAGGTCGCGGGGAGCGAGTCGGCGCTCCGCCCGGGGTGGCGGACCACCAGTTCCTCGACGGCCAGCGCGGTGCCCCGCGGCGCGGGTGCAGTGCCGGGCGTCCGCAGCGGCGTCTCCAGCACCGCGAAGATCTCCTCCGCGGCCGAGAGCCCCTCGGCCGCGGCGTGGTACTGCGCACCGACCTGCCGCAGCGGCAGATACGCCTCGGGGGCCAGCACCAGCACCATCAGCCCGGTGTAGAGGTCGAGTTCACCGTGCACCAGCCGCATACCGATGCCGACCGCGACCAGTGCGACGGAGATGGTGGCGAGGAGTTCGAGCGCGAAGGAGGAGAGAAAGGCGATCCGCAGCGTGCGCAGCGTCGCCCGGCGGTATTCACCGGTGATGGCCCGGATGGAGGCGGCCTGGGCCTGGGCCCGGCCGAAAACCTTGAGGGTGGGCAGGCCCTCGACGACATCGAGGAAGTGGCCCGACAGCCGGGCGAGCAGCCGCCATTGACGGTCCATCCGCGACTGGGTGGCCCAGCCGATCAGGATCATGAACAGCGGGATCAGCGGAAGGGTGAGCACGATCGTGAGCGCCGAGACCCAGTCGCCGGTGACGATCCGGGCCAGCACCGCGAGGGGAACGACGACCGCCAGCCCCAACTGCGGCAGATAGCGGGCGAAGTAGTCGTCCAGTGCGTCGATGCCCCGGGTGGCGAGGGCGGTGAGTTCGCCGGTGCGCATCTCCAGGGTGCCGGCAGCGGCGCCCGCACCGGCCGCCTCCGCGCCGTACGCATCCGGGACCTGCGCACCGCCGCCCGTACGGCCGATCACCGCGCCGGGCCCGAGCCGCGCCGCCCGCTCGATCAGCCGCATCCGCAGCTCGGACTTGACCGCCGCACCGGCGCGATGGGCGGCGAGCTCGGTGAGCCAGGAGACCAGGCCGCGCCCCACGGAGACCGCGGCGAGCAGCATCAGGGGGGTGATCAGGGCGCTGACCGCGAGGTCGTGCTGGAACGCACCGACCACGACCTCCGCGATCAGCATGGCCTGGCCGACCACCAGGCCCGCTCCGGCAAGCCCGAGCACCACCACCGCGATCAGGAAGCCGCGGGTGGCGTGGGCGTAACGGAGCAGACGCGGGTCGACGGGTTTCACGTGAAACATCCATCCTGCTGAGGCCGCCCCGAGGGGCGGCAGCTCAACTAGTGGGCCTCGGCCAGGTGTTGGGTGCCGATGCGCTTACGGAACACCCAGTACGTCCACCCTTGGTAGAGCATCACGAGCGGTGTGGCGAAAGCGGCACCCCACGTCATGATCTTCAGGGTGTAGGGGCTGGACGAGGCGTTGCTGACAGTGAGGTTCCAGCTCTCGTTCAGCGTCGACGGCATGACGTTCGGGAAGAGCGTCAGGAACAGCATCACGACCGCGGCCACGATGGTGAGGCCGGAGAAGGCGAACGCCCAGCCCTCGCGCCCGAGCCGGTTGGCCCCGAGCGCCGCGACCAGTGCGACCACCGCCACGATCATGGCGACCAGGCTGCTGCCGTCACCCTGGTCGGCCTGGGTCCAGCCGAGGAAGCCGACCGCCGACACCGCGGCGATCGGTCCGAGGACGGCCGCCATCCTGCGCGCCCGCTCCCGGATGTCGCCCACCGTCTTGAGCGAGGCGAACACCGCGCCGTGGAAGGTGAACAGGGTCAGCGTGACCAGGCCGCCCAGGATCGCGTACGGGTTCAGCAGATCGAGCACGCTCCCCACATATTCCTTGTGGGCATCGATCTTGACCCCGTGCACGAGGTTGCCGAACACCACACCCCACAGCACCGCGGGCAGCAGCGAGGTCCAGAAGATGGTGTTTTCCCAGTTCCGCTGCCAGCGCTCCCCGGTCCGCTTGACCCGGTACTCGAAGGCGACACCGCGAAGGATCAGACAGATGAGGATCAGTAGCAGCGGCAGATAGAAGCCGGAGAAGAGGGTGGCGTACCACTCGGGGAAGGCCGCGAAGGTCGCAGCGGCCGCACTGATCAGCCAGACCTCGTTGCCGTCCCAGACCGGCCCGATGGTGTTGATCAGTACCCGCTTCTCCTGCCGGTCACGGGCGAGGAGCTTGGTGAGGACGCCGATGCCGAAGTCGAATCCTTCGAGGAAGAAGTACCCGGTCCAGAGAACGGCGATAAGAACGAACCAGACGTCGTGGAGTTGCACAGTCGCCTCCTAGTACGAGAAGGCCATCGGCCGGTCGGCGTCCGTGCTGTCGCCGCCGATCTTGGTGGGCGGGTTGAGGTCGGAGTCGGTGAGCTCCGGGGGGCCGGCCTTGACGTACTTCACCAGCAGCTTGACCTCGACCACGGCGAGGATCGCGTAGATCGTGGTGAAGACGATCATCGAGGTGAGGACCTCGCCCTGCGAGACGCCCGGGGACACCGCGTCCGAGGTGCGCAGCACGCCGTAGACGGCCCAGGGCTGGCGGCCCATCTCGGTGAAGATCCAGCCCCAGGAGCTCGCGAGGAGCGGGAAGCCGAGAGTGACGAAGGCGAGCGACCAGTACCACTTGCTCAGGCGGGCACCGAGCTCCTTGTTCTTGGTGAGCGCGAGCCGGGGTGGTTCCTCGTCGCCCGTGCGCAGCCCCGGCGCCAGCCAGAACTTCTTACGGGTGAGCCACAGCCCGGCGAGCCCGATGGCGAACGACGACATCCCGAAGCCGATCATCCAGCGGAAGCCCCAGTAGGCGACCGGGATGTTGGGCCGGTAGTCACCGGGCCCGAACTTCTGCTGCTCGGCCCGGTTGACGTCGTTGATGCCGGGGACCGGTGAGGTGAAGTCGTTGTGGGCGAGGAAGGAGAGCAGACCGGGCACCTCGATGGCGACCTTGTTGTGGCCCTCGTCGACATCCCCGTAGGCGAAGACCGAGAACGGCGCCGGCTTCTCCGTCTCCCAGAGCGCCTCGGCGGCGGCCATCTTCATCGGCTGCTGCTTGAACATCACCTTGCCGAGCTCGTCACCGCTCACCGCGGTGAGGACGCCGGAGATCACCAGCGTGATCAGCCCGAGCCGCAGCGAGGTCCGCATGACCTTGATGTGCTTCTTGCGCATCAGATGGAAGGCGGCTATGCCGACCATGAACGCGGCGCCGGTCAGGAAGGCCGCGGTCAGGGTGTGGAAGACGACGACCAGGGTGGTGTCCTGGGTCAGCACCTTCCAGAAGTCGGTCAGCTCGGCACGGCCGTTCGCGGCGTTGTACTTGTAGCCGACCGGGTGCTGCATCCAGGAGTTCGCCGCCAGGATGAAGTACGCCGAGAGAATCGTGCCGATCGAGACCATCCACATGCAGAAGCAGTGGATCTTCTTCGGGAGCTTGTCCCAGCCGAAGATCCACAGACCGATGAAGGTGGACTCGAAGAAGAACGCGATGAGCGCCTCGAAGGCCAGCGGAGCACCGAAGACGTCACCGACGAACCGCGAGTAGTCGGACCAGTTCATCCCGAACTGGAACTCCTGGACGATGCCGGTGACGACACCCATCGCGATATTGATCAGAAACAGCTTGCCCCAGAACTTGGTGGCCTTGAGGTACCTCTCCTTACCCGTGCGTACCCATGCGGTCTCCAGTCCGGCCACCAGAGCGGCAAGGGAGATCGTCAGGGGGACGAACAGGAAGTGGTAGACGGTCGTGATGCCGAATTGCCATCGCGCCAGAGTCTCTGGCGCCAACGCCAGTTCCATGTCGTGCTCCTTACGTCGCCGTGTTGCACTACGGCAATGTCCCTTATGCGGCCTATAAAGAGACGCATAACGGACAGGCTTGTGAACGCGTTCACATTCACAAGCAATTATCTCCTACCGCTTTTCGGCCAATCCCCGGGGGGTACGTGACTGCGGTCACGTCGCCGTCAAAACGCCCCGAGGCCGCGGGTCGGCAGACCCACGGCCTCGGTACGACGTCCTGACGACGGCTTACAGCGCCTTGCGGAACTCCTCCGCGGCCTGCAGGAACAGATCCATCGCCGAGCTCTCGCCGATCGTCACCCGCACCCCCTCGCCAGGGAACGGCCGCACGACCACGCCGGCCCGCTCACAGGCCGCGGCGAAGTCGACCGTACGGTCCCCCAGCCGCAGCCAGACGAAGTTGGCCTGCGATTCCGGGACCGTCCAGCCCTGCCCGAGCAGACCGTCCACCACCCGCGCCCGCTCGGCCACCAGCGCATCGACCCGCTCCAGCAGCGCCCCCTCGCTGCGCAGCGACGCGACCGCCGCCTCCTGGGCAAGCTGGCTGACACCGAACGGCACCGCCGTCTTGCGCAGCGCCGCGGCCACCGGCTCATGGGCCACCGCGAAGCCAACCCGCAGCCCCGCCAGGCCGTACGCCTTGGAGAAGGTCCGCAGCACACACACATTGGGGCGGTCGCGGTAGAGATCGATACCGTCCGGCACCTCGGCGTCCCGGATGAACTCGCGGTAGGCCTCGTCCAGCACCACCAGCACATCGCCCGGCACCCGGTCCAGGAAGGACTCCAGCTCGGCCCGGCGCACGACGGTGCCGGTGGGGTTGTTGGGATTGCAGACGAAGATCAACCGGGTCCGGTCGGTGATCGCGGCCAGCATCGCGTCCAGGTCGTGCACCTCGCCGGAGGTCAGCGGGACCTGCACGGACGTGGCACCGGAAACCTGGGTGATGATCGGGTACGCCTCGAACGAACGCCAGGCGTAGATCACTTCATCACCGGGCCCGGACGTCGCCTGGACCAGCTGCTGGGCCACCCCGACCGACCCGGTGCCCGTCGCCAGATGCTCCACCGGCACCGAGAACCGCTCGGACAGCTCCGCCATCAGGCCCGTGCAGGCCATGTCCGGGTAGCGGTTGAAGGACCCGGCAGCGGTCACCGCGCTCTCCAGGACGCCCGGCAGCGGCGGATAGGGGTTCTCGTTGGAGGACAGCTTGTACGTGACGGGGCCGCCGGCCGCCGCCGGCCGACCCGGCTTGTAGGTGGGTACGCCGTCCAGCGCAGCACGCAGCCTCGGGGTCTTCTCGCTCACCGCAGGTCCTCCTCGACCGTCCGCTCGTCTCCAATACTGCACACCTTATGAGGATTGACCCGTTCGGCGGCAGCCCCGGCCCGGCGGCGGCGCCTCTCCCCTCCCGGGACGGCCCTCCCGGAAAGCCCGCGCAAAGCCCCCTGGGAGCGCTCCCCGAACCGGCGCGCGCCGGTGGCTTACGCCGTGGCGCGCATCCCCCGTCAAGGTGACTTGGGACCACTTCGGGACCGGAACAGATCGACAGGTCAAGGCGGAAAATCTCCCGCAGAATGATCACTATTCACGCCAACTCCCTTTATTTTCCAGGGAATTGGTGATTGATCACCGTGCAGAAACGTGCCTTTCCACAGCCGTTGGTAGCCCCCCGTGAATGCCCCTAACGAGCCCTACTATCGGCTCGCCATGACAGCAGCAGGGAAGCACCAGGTGAGCCGGTCGACCGGCCGCCGGCTGGGGCGGGCGGGCATCCGGGACGTGGCCGCCGCAGCCGGTGTGTCGATCACGACTGTCTCCGACGCGCTCAACGGCAAGGGCCGGCTTCCGGATGCCACCCGTAGCCATGTCCGCGAGGTGGCCGACCGGCTGGGCTACCGCCCGTCCGCAGCCGCCCGCACCCTCCGTACCGGCAAGTCAGGGCTCCTCGGCCTGACCGTGACCACGTACGGGGACGAACCTTTCACCTTCACCGAATTCGCCTACTTCGCGGAGATGGCCAGAGCCGCCACCTCCGCTGCCCTGGCCCGCGGCTATGCGCTGGTCATCCTCCCGGCGACCTCCCGTCACGACGTGTGGTCCAACGTCGCCCTCGACGGCACCGTCGTCATCGACCCCGCCGACGGCGACCCCGTCGTCACCGAACTCGTCCGGCACGGCATCCCCGTCGTCTCCGACGGCCGCCCCGGCGGCGCACTGCCGGTCACCGGCTGGGTCGACAACGACCACGAGGCGGCCGTCCTCGGCCTGCTCGACCACCTCGCCGATGCCGGCGCCCGCCGCATCGGACTCCTCACGGGCAACACCACCGACACCTACACCCGCCTGTCGACCACCGCCTATCTGCACTGGTGCGAGCGGGTCGGCCAGGATCCGGTGTACGAGTCCTACCCGGCCCACGACCCGTGCGCGGGGGCCGTCGCCGCCGACCGGCTGCTGGCCCGCCCGGACCGCCCGGACGCCGTCTACGGGCTCTTCGACCCCAACGGCACGGACCTGCTGGCCGCCGCCCGGCGCTACGGCCTGCGGGTGCCGGAGGACCTGCTGCTGGTCTGCTGCAGCGAGTCCACCCTCTACGCCGCCACCGAACCGCCGGTCACCACGCTCTCCCTCAAACCGCGCCGTATCGGCACCGCCGTCATCCAGATCCTCATCGACGCCATCGAAGGGCTGGACAACGGACGGCCCATCGAACAGGTGATACCTACCGACCTGATCGTCCGTGCCTCGTCCCAGCGACGGTCACCGAGAACGACCGTCAGCCCACCACGGGGGCCGACCTGCGACTGAGGGGCTGCCACATACGGACGACCGGGCGTTCCCTTCTGCGAGGAAAAAACCGGGTGATCACGGGAGAAATCAGCCGCGAATGCCGGGCTTCGGCGGATTGACCACCCCCGGGTGCGTCACAACCCGCGACCAGCATTCCTATGATGGGCGCACGACACCGCGGACCGCCGTCGACCAGGCAAAGGTCCGAGAGGTGCACGGCGGCGCGACGGTGGAGGGGTCGATGACTCAGGGGGCCAGTCTGGGACCCATGGTGCGGACCATGGCGGGAGAAACTCCGGCGCCTGCTCCGCCGCCCGGAGTGCCTTCCGGCACGCCCGCCGGGTCCCCCGTGCCGCCCGTCGGCCCGCCGCTCCATCTGCCCGCCGGTGCCCCTGCCGCGCCTCCCGTTGCGCCGCCGGCCGCCCCGCCTGCCGAGCTGCCCGAGGAGTACACCCCGACCGCGCGTGACCTCCCGGTCATCAGCCCCGGTCGCACGGACACCCTCATCGACCGCCCGGCGGTCGTCCCGGTGCCCGAACCGGCCACGGACCCCGACGCGCCCGAGAACATGGGCCCGCTGTACGTCGTCGGCGATGTGCACGGCTACTACGACGAGCTGCGCGAGGCGCTGGCCGCCGAGGGCCTGATCGACGCCGACGGCAACTGGGCGGCGGGCAACGCCCGGCTCTGGTTCCTCGGCGACTTCACCGACCGCGGCCCGGACGGGATCGGCGTCATCGACCTCGTCATGCAGCTCTCCGCCGAGGCCGCGGCGGCCGGCGGCTACTGCAAGGCCCTGATGGGCAATCACGAACTCCTGCTGCTGGGCGCCAAGCGGTTCGGTGACACCCCCGTACAGTCCGGCGCCGGCACCGCGTCCTTCCAGGCCGCCTGGCTCCTCAACGGCGGCCAGAAGACCGATATGGACCGCCTGGAGGACCACCACCTGCAGTGGATGGCCCGGCTGGACGCCGTGATGGAGGAGGACGGGCATCTGCTCGTGCACTCCGACACCACCGCCTACCTCGAATACGGCGACTCCATCGAGGCCGTCAACGACACCGTCCACGACGTGCTCACCCGCAGCGAGGCGGATGAAGTCTGGGATCTCTTCCGGAAGTTCACCAAGCGCTTCGCCTTCCGCGACGAATCCGGCTCGGAAGCCGTCCGGGAACTCCTCGATGCCTACGGCGGCGCCCGCGTCGTCCACGGCCACAGCCCGATCCCGTATCTGCTGGGCGAGGTCGGCACGGAGGACGGCGAGAGCGACAGCGTCGCGGTCGACGGTCCGCATGTCTACGCCGACGGTCTGGCCATCGCCATGGACGGCGGCATCACGATGGCCGGAAAGCTGTTGGTCGTTCAACTCCCGCTGGCTGGCTGAGGATTGTCCGGGTAGTCGTACACCGGACCGGCCGACGGGCGGTCAGGACGAAAACGAGGGGCGGTACCGGCGGAAACCGGTCGAGGCATTACTCAATTTCCGCAAACTCTCTGTCACCCCGTACCTGAGTCGCTCTACCATCGGACTATCCGTAGCAGGCTCTCCTCCGTTTCCGCCCACTGCCCGGCCAACGCCGGCCGTACGGCCCTACGGAGCATCGGGGGATGCACATGAACAGCGCTCCGCACCTGCTGAACGAGGATCGCGCGGAATTTGCGCGGATCCTCGATGAGGCGCTGCGTACCGCCCCATACCGCCCGGACGACCTGACCACCGCCGCGGGACACCCTCTCAACACCGAGCAGTTGCGCACGATGGCGCTCGGCGCGACCACCGCCATCGCCGCCTGCGCCACGGCCGAATACCAGCGCTATGTGCAGCTCCGCGCCGAGTTGCGCGCACCGGCGCCCACCGCGTCCGTCGCCGATGCGGGCGGCGAGGAGCAGAACGCGGCCGACGACGGGAGACCGGGACCGGACAGCGACGCGGTCATGGACGAGGCCGAATCCACCGGCGCCGGGCTGACCGCCATGATCGCGGTGCTCGCCCCCGTGCTCGCCGGCATCGCCGCCGTCCTCTTCCTCCTCCTCGGCTATGTGCTGCGCGCCATCAGCCCCGACAAGTCCCTGGCCCAGCCGCTGATCAGCGTCGGCTGGATCTTCGCGGCGCTGACCGCGGTGGGCACCCTCGTCGCGATGGCCGGTCTGCTCGTCACGGCGCTGCGCAACGGCGCGTCCGCCCAGGTCGCCAGAGCCGAGGAGTCGGCCGAGGCGCTGGACCGGGCCCGCGAGGCCTGGCGCCGCGCCCTCCTGGAGCGCGGTCTGCTGCCTTTCTTCCGAGAGGCCCTGGCCGACCCCACCGCCATCCCGGACGACGACCCCGCGCGCTACGTCCCCCGCAGCACCACGTCCCCCGAGAGCCGCATCCCCACCCTCGGCTACACCCGTCCCCAGTTCACCAGCCCCGACAGCGGCTCCTCGGGCTCCCGCCCGCGCTACTCCAGCCCGGACTTCACCAGCCCGGATTACGGCGGACCGGACCATCGGTCGGATTAGGGCTGGGCTTTCCGGTCAGGGCCGGGCCCGCGGCGGCCGGCCTGTGCCGTCCTCGACCATCAGGGCAGGTGTGTGAAGCGGCCTCAGGGCGTCTCGGCGAGGTCGGCCGCGGCCCGCACGAACTCGCGCACGCGCTTCGTGGTGTTCCCCTCCGACCAGACCAGTCCCCGTTCGATCGGCTTCGCGTCGTGCAGGGGCACATAGGTGACGTCCGGCCGGGGGTAGTACTGCCGGGAGGACTCCCCGACCGGGAGGACGCCCCTGCCCCTCGCGACCAGGGTGAGCATCTCGGAGAACGACCCGCCGGCGGGCCCCTTCTCCACGGGCCTGCCCGACGGGGTGCGGTCCGGTGTGCGGTCCCTCTTGAATACCGCTGAGGTCGCCGCCGGGTACTGCACCACGGGGTATTCCGCGAGTACCTCGACCGACACCGCCGGCTCACCGGCCAGCGGATGCCCCGCCGCCACGGCGAGCACCCGCTTCTCCCTCAGCAACACCGGCCCGCAGGCCATTTCGTCGAACGGATAGGAGGCGAGGAGGATATCGATCGAGCCGTCCAGCAGGCTCGCCCGGGAATTGGACAGCTGAACCTCCCGTACGTCGACCCGGCAGTCGGGATGACGTTCCGCGAACAGGGCGACCGCCCTGAGCAGTACAGGTGCCGTCCACTCGCCGAGGAAGGCGACCCGCAGTTCGCCCGTCACACCGCAACCGGCGTCGACCGCCCTTTGCAGCGCCCCCTCCATGGCGGCAACCAGGGGCGCCAGGTCGTCGGCCAACTGCCGTCCTATCGGGGTGAGCCGAACGGTACGGCTGTTGCGGTCGAACAGCCTGCTGCCTATCCGGCGTTCCAGCTTCTTGATCACCTGGCTGACCCGCCCGGTCGTGATCCGCAGCCGCTCGGCGGTCCGGCCGAAGTGCAACTCCTCGGCAAGCGTCAGGAAGATCTGGGTCTCCAGCCGTTCCAGCAAGATGCCCCCCGGCATTGAATCCGGCTCAACGGTCTTATTTCGATCATGCCTTGATCACGGATTCACGGGGGCGGATCGTAGAGGGCGACCACCCGGTCATCCATGAGAACCCGAGCCGGCCCCGGGCAGTCGCCCACCCGGCCGCCAACGCCATTGCCCTGGAGGGAACGTGACCACTGTGCGCGTCACCGGATTCGATCACCTGGTCCTCAACGTCGAGGACATCGAGCGGTCCCTGGACTTCTACATCGGACTCCTCGGCCTGGAACCGGTACGCGTGGCGGAGTGGCGGTCCGGCAAGGTCCCGTTCCCGTCGGTGAGAGTCACTCCGGAGACCATCATCGACCTGGTCAGCGGCCCTCGGGGGGAAGCCAACGTCGACCACATCTGTCTCACCGTGGAACCGCTGGACTGGGACGAGGTCATCGCGTCGGGAGCCTTCTCCGTCGTCCGGGGCCCCATCGAGGTCTTCGGCGCGCGGGGCACTGCCATATCGATCTACGTCCAGGACCCGGACGGCAACACCGTGGAACTGCGCTGGTACCCGCAGGACGTCGCAGCCTGACCGAGCCGAAGTCCCGGTCCGGGTGCGACGACCGGACCGGGACCCTGGGGAGGAGCTCAGTTCGCCAGCGGCAGGTACACCCGGTTCCCGCTCTCCGCGAATTCCCTGGACTTCTCCAGCATCCCCGCCTCGATCTCCTCGGGGGTGGAGCCCTCGTCACCACCGAACCGCTCGGTGATGCTCTGGCTGATCTTCATCGAGCAGAACTTCGGGCCGCACATCGAGCAGAAGTGCGCCGTCTTCGCCGGTTCGGCGGGCAGCGTCGCGTCGTGGAAGGCGCGGGCCGTGTCCGGGTCGAGGGCCAGGTTGAACTGGTCCTCCCAGCGGAACTCGAAGCGGGCGTCGGACAGCGCGTCGTCCCATTCCTGGGCACCCAGGTGGCCCTTGGCCAGGTCCGCCGCATGGGCCGCGATCTTGTACGTGATGACGCCGGTCTTGACGTCGTCGCGGTCCGGCAGGCCCAGGTGCTCCTTGGGCGTGACGTAGCAGAGCATCGCGGTGCCCCACCAGGCGATCATCGCCGCGCCGATACCGGAGGTGATGTGGTCGTAGGCGGGCGCGATGTCGGTGGTCAGCGGGCCGAGCGTGTAGAACGGCGCCTCTTCGCAGATCTCCTGCTGGAGGTCGATGTTCTCCTTGATCTTGTGCATCGGGACATGTCCCGGGCCCTCGATCATGGTCTGTACGCCGTGCCGCTTGGCGATGGTGTTCAGCTCGCCGAGCGTCCGCAGCTCCGCGAACTGTGCCTCGTCGTTGGCGTCCGCGATGGAGCCGGGGCGCAGACCATCACCGAGCGAGTAGGTCACGTCGTAGGAAGCGAGGATCTCGCAGAGCTCCTCGAAGTGCGTGTAGAGGAACGACTCCTGGTGGTGCGCCAGGCACCACGCGGCCATGATCGAACCGCCGCGGGAGACGATGCCGGTCTTGCGGCGGGCCGTGAGGGGCACATAGCGGAGCAGCACACCGGCGTGCACCGTCATGTAGTCGACGCCCTGTTCGGCCTGCTCGATGACGGTGTCCTTGTAGATCTCCCAGGTCAGCTCCTCGGCCTTGCCGTCGACCTTCTCCAGCGCCTGGTAGAGGGGGACGGTGCCGATGGGGACGGGGGAGTTGCGCAGCACCCACTCTCGGGTGGTGTGGATATTGCGGCCGGTGGACAGGTCCATCACCGTGTCGGCGCCCCAGCGGGTCGCCCAGGTCATCTTCTCCACCTCCTCCTCGATGGAGGAAGTGACCGCGGAATTGCCGATGTTGGCGTTCACCTTCACCAGGAAGTTCTTGCCGATGATCATCGGCTCGATCTCCGGGTGGTTGACGTTGGCGGGCAGCACCGCACGGCCGGCCGCGATCTCGTCGCGGACGAACTCGGGCGTGACCTTCTCGCGGAGGGCGACGTACTCCATCTCCGTGGTGATCTCGCCGCGCTGGGCGTACGCGAGCTGGGTGACCGCGGCGCCCTCACGGCCGCGTCGCGGCTGACGGGGGCGGCCCGGGAAGACCGCGTCGAGGTTCTTGAGTCCGCCGCGCGGCGAGGTGTGCTTGAGGCCGTCGTCCTCCGGCCTCAGGGGGCGGCCCGCGTACTCCTCGGTGTCGCCGCGGCCGATGATCCAGTTCTCCCGCAGCGGCGCCAGGCCACGGCGGACGTCGGTTTCGATATTGGGATCGGTATACGGCCCTGACGTGTCGTAGAGCGTCACGTCCTTGCCGTTGGTGAGGTGCACCCGCCGGACCGGCACCCGAAGGTCCGGACGCGATCCGGAGACATAGCCCTTGTGCCAGCCGATCTGCGGCTTTTCGCCATCGTTGGCACCGTTTTCGGGCGTGCGTGCATCCTGCAGAGTCATGAGACCCAACTCCCTACGCCGGCATTACCCGGTAACAGGTTCGGCGGTCGACGCAGCGGCTTCCGTCCGCCGACGTTTCACGTGAAACGCCGCTGGGACGGAGGTCAGCGCCCTCTCAGCCCGGTGCTCCGAGCTCCCGCGATTGCAAAGGTGCCACCACGGTAGCGGCCGATGTGGCGCGGTGAACAGTGGGCCCCTTGAGTTCTTGCGATGATCGGGCGGTGTCCGCTCACGAGTCCCACCACCACCCCGCCCCGCACTCCCATGCGCACAGCCATGGCCCTGCCGCGCCCGTCTCCCGACATCTGCGCAAGGTCATCGCGGCGGTACTGATCCCGTTCGCGGCCGCAGTGGCGGTCGGCCTGGTCGTGCTCTGGCCAGGCGGTGCACCGCCCCACAAACCGTCAGGGGTCGGCTTCGACCAGCCCACAGAGACGGCCAGAGTGGTCAAAGTGGCGGAGGTGAACTGTGCGGACGTCCATGCCGAACAGCAGCCCCAGCCCCCGTCGCCGACAGGGCAGCCACCGACCGGGGGAGCGGACAAGGGCAAGCCCTGCCAGCAGGCGACGATCGAAGTCACCACCGGGGAGCACAAGGGGCGTACCTTCCAGACGGTGGTGACACCGGACGCCCTGCGCCACTACACCACCGGCCAGGAGGTGGTGGTGTCGTACTCCCCCAAGGCGCCGAAGGATCTGCAGTACTCGATCAGCGATGTCGACCGGTCGTTCCCGATGTGGCTGCTGGCCGCGATCTTTGCGTTCGCCGTGGTGATCGTCGGCCGACTGCGCGGACTGCTCGCCCTGGTGGCGCTGGCGGCCAGCTTCGTGGTCCTGACGCTGTTCATCCTTCCGGCGATCCTGCAGGGCTCCAATCCGCTGGTGGTGGCAGTGGTCGGGGGCAGCGCCATCATGCTGATCGCGCTGTACCTGTGCCATGGGCTGACGGCCCGAACCTCCGTGGCCGTGCTCGGCACCCTCGCGTCGCTGCTGCTGATCGGGCTGCTCGGGTCGGTGTTCATCGGCTGGGCACTGCTGACCGGCAACACCGACGACACGACCGGGCTGGTGCACGGTCTGTACCCGGACATCGAGATCCGCGGTCTGCTGCTGGCGGGGATCATCATCGGTTCGCTGGGTGTGCTCGACGATGTGACGGTGACCCAGACCGCCGCGGTCTGGGAGCTCAAGGGAGCGGACCCGTCGGCCGGCTGGCGCAAGCTGTACGGCGCCGCGATGCGGATCGGCCGGGACCACATCGCGTCCGTCGTCAACACCCTTGTGCTGGCCTATGCGGGTGCCGCACTGCCGCTGCTTTTGCTGTTCTCGATCGCACAGAGCAGCGTCGGTACGGTCGCCTCGAGCGAGGTGGTCGCGGAGGAGATCGTCCGCACACTCGTGGGCAGCATCGGGCTGGTCGCCGCGGTGCCCCTGACCACCCTGCTGGCCACACTGGTCGTCTCGGCGGACCGGAAGGAGCGGAGCGCGCCGACCGGCGACGAGACGGGAGCCGGACATCTGACCGGGGCCGAAGCCGGGGCGGGTGCGGTCGGGGTCACCGGCAGCGTGCCGGCGAGCCCCACGGGTGGCAGGCAGGGACGACGTGGGGGACGCGGCAAGCGACGTAAGCAGTGACGACGGGCAGGCGGGAGCGGGGGAGGGAGGCCGGGGGCCGGGTCAGCCGGCCGGGGCCTCCGTGAGGATCTGGTCCAGTACGGCCTCCAGGGTGTCGCAGACCTCTTCCTTGCCCAGCGGGACCAGCCGGTCCGTACGGTCCAGGAAGGCGACCAGCGGCGCCGCGCTCACCCGGAACAGCGCACGCTCGGCGCCGACTTGAAGGCTGATGAGGACATCGCTGAGGTGCTCGGGGGAGGCCGGCTCGATACGCACATCGCCCTCACCGGACGGCCGACTCAGCCCGTCCAGCAGCAGCTCCCGGCCGAACGCCCAGGTCACCGGCGCATCGCCGGGCAGATCGAAGGTGAGGCGGACGGCATACGGATCGGCGCTGGCGAAGTCCAGCTCCACCGGAATCCGGAACGCAAGCTCCTCCGAGACGACGAAGCTCATGATCACTTCTGCCTGAACTGTGTCGGTCATCAACCACTGCCCCGCACTTGATCGGAGATGGCCGGGAAACAACCCCCGTAGCCCTATTGGCGCCATCGTCTGCCACGCGCCAGCAGATCACAAGGAGTGAGTTTTCAGATACTGATAGAGAAGGCGAGTGTCGTTAGTGTCGCCTCCGCCATTTTCCGTAGTCGGTCTGTAACGGACCGCAATCGACGCAGTTCGTCCACGGGCAGGGAAACCGCCAACGTCGCGGCGGCCGCCCCGACCTGGACCGGGAGAGCGGAGCACACCGTGCCCAGGGCATATTCCTGACGCTCGTAAGCGACTTGGCCGCGACGCACCGTATCCAAACGGTGCAGCAAATCGTCCTCAGTTCGCACGGAAAAGGGCGTTATCGACTGGACGGGATGGCGGGCCAGATGCTCCTTCCTCGTTGCCTCGTCGAGCTGCGCGAGCAGACATTGCCCGATCGCATGGGCCGTGCGGTGGCACGGAAGTCGACCCACTCCGTGACCGGCGGCCGCGCCGGGTCATCGGTCACCGCCACCACCTCCACTTCACCCTCCCGGTAGACAGCGAAGTAGACGGCGGCACCCAGCTCGCGTCCCGCCACGGCCAGCGCCTCGGAGATATGGGCCCGCTGCCGGCGCCTGGCCCCGGCCCGGCCGATGACCTCGGCCGCCTCTCCCAGGACGAACACACCGCCCTCACGCCGGAGATAGCCCTCGTGCGTCAGTGTCCGCAGCAGGTGGTACGTCGTCGGCAGCGGGAGCCCGGCTTCTCTGGCCAGCTGCTTGGCGGGCGCGCCGTCGACATGTGCGCCCACCGCCTCCAGCAGCCGGAGCGCGCGCTGCACCGAGCCGATCAAGGTGGGGTGGGAGGCGGATTCACCGTTCACGATTGCCAACACCAACCCCCAGGTCCGCTCGCGGTGGGACACGAGGCCCCGGCCATGGGACCACTCCCGTGACCCGCGCACGTCTCCCAGGCACCCACGACCACGCCCGGACCGGGCTCGCCTCACCCGGGGCTTTCCGGAACGCCATCGTCCGGAAGACGCCTGCGATCGGCACTCTAACTCGGCGGAGGGGGGCGGAAGACCGAAAGCCGGGGGAGTCACCCTGCCCGCGCACCGTTGAGCGGGGCTGTGCGGGCGGGGTTCGACAGCGGACCCAACTGCGTCATGACGAGGTGCATTTGGGGTGCTTTGCGGGGTGAGCTGTTCGGCGAGCATCGCCGAGCGGGATCATGGCTGCGGCGACCGCCGGTGGTCGGGTCCCGGCGGTCGGTCGCGACGGCTGTGACTTACCAGTCGCTCTTCGACGAGGAAGAGGACGAGCCGCTCGCCCTGCGGACGAGGTAGACGACTCCGGCGATCAGGGCCGCCGCGATGAGGACCTTGAACAGCACGCCGATCAGGAAGCCGAGCGCGGTGGCGATCAGTCCGCCGAAGACGACGATCAGGATGACGGGCACCACGACCCAGGTGACCCACCACGGAAGCCCTGCGAATATCCCCTTACCGGCCACTGCTCTCCCCTGCTTTCTGTCTGTCGCGCTGCCGTTGTCCGTACCGCGCTATCTGTCTGCCGCGCTGTGATCGCGCTGATGGCACCGTCCGCGTGCTGCGTGTCTGCCGCCTCACGCCTCAGATTTCCCTTCACCAACGATGCTAGGACGCGGATCACGGCCGTGGGGGCTCCGCAGCCCCGGTCCTCCCCTGACCCGTCCCCTACGGGTCCCGGGGCCCGGCCCTTAGCTCTCAGGAGGAGAGAAGACCACCATCACCCGGAGGTCCTCGCTGATGTGGTGGAACTTGTGGGGCACCCCGGCCGGCACATAGACCACACTGCCCCGCGCCACCGACTGTGTCTCCTGCCCGACGGTGATCGCCGCCCGGCCGCTGACCACGAGATACACCTCGTCCTGGGCATGCGGCTGCTGTGGATCGACGCTGCCGGCATCCAGCGCATAGAGCCCGACCGACATGTTGCGTTCCCGTAGGAACTGCAGATACGCACCGTCGTTCGCGGCCCGCTCCGCTTCCAGCTCTTCCAGTCTGAAAGCCTTCATGCCGATCGCACCCCTCGATGATTCAGACTCGTCTGCGACGATCTCACCATGAAGCATTTTCTGGTCAAGACGATCGCCAATGCCGCGGCGCTTGCCGTGGCCATCTGGCTGCTCAAGGACATCACGCTCACCGGTGAGAACACCGGCCGCCAAATACTGACACTGATCCTCGTCGCGCTGATCTTCGGACTGGTCAATTTCCTGGTCAAGCCCGTGGTGAAGCTGCTCTCGTTCCCCCTGTTCATCCTCACGCTCGGCCTGATCACGCTGGTCGTGAACGCGCTGATGCTGCTGCTGACCTCCTGGCTCGCCGGCAAGGCCGATCTCGCCTTCCATGTGGACGGCTTCTGGACGGCACTGCTCGGCGGCGTGATCATCTCCATCGTCGCCTGGGCGATGCATGTGGTCCTTCCCGACGAGGACTGACCCTTGACCGCTCCCTTCCGCATCTGCTTCGTCTGCACCGGCAATATCTGCCGGTCGCCGATGGCGGAGTCCGTCTTCCGCGCCCGCCTCGCGGAGGCCGGGCTCGACGGCCTGGTCGAGGTCGACAGCGCGGGGACCGGCGGCTGGCACGAGGGCGATGGAGCCGACCCGCGCACGGTCGCCGTACTGCGCGCGGGCGGCTATGAACACGCTCACACCGCCCGCCAGTTCCATGCCTCCTGGTTCGACCGCCTCGACCTGGTCATCGCGCTCGACTCCGGCCATCTGCGCGAGCTGCGGCGCCTGGCCCCCACCGCGCGGGACGCCGCCAAGGTCCGCCTGCTGCGTGCGTACGGGACGGGCCCGGCGACGGAAGCGACGGCGGACAGCGGCTCGGCCCCGGTGTCCGCCCCCGCCTCCGCCCCCGCCTCCGACATGGATCCCTCCGACCTCGGTCTCTTCGACGATCTCGACGTACCCGATCCGTACTACGGGGGCTTCGAGGGCTTCGAGGAGTGCCTGGAGATGGTCGAGACAGCGAGCGAAGGCCTGCTGGCCGCGGTCCGCGCCGCCCTCCCGGGCCGTACCGTCGTCACGGCCCGCGCCCCCGAGCACGACAAGCGGCGCGCTGCCCGGGAACCGGATCAGCCGCAGCAGAAGGAGAGCGCATGACCGGCGACGGCACCCGCGCCGTACGAGCCGGGCTCCCGGAGCCCGAGGCCTATGAGCCGACCCTCCCCGGGCCGGTGTTCGCGGCCCACTACCACCTCCCCGGCGATGCCGTCGGCCCCTACACCTACGGCCGCGACGCCAACCCGACGTGGACCCGTCTGGAACAGGCCATCGGCGAGCTCGAATCGCCGGAGGAGAGCGCCCATACCGTCGCCTTCGCTTCCGGGATGGCGGCGATCACCGCGGTCCTCTTCTCCCAGCTGCGCTCCGGCGACGCGGTGGTCCTCCCCAGCGACGGCTATCAGCTGCTGCCTGCCGTCCGCACGCGTCTGGAGAGCTACGGCATCGAGGTCCGTACCGCGCCGACGGCAGACGACGCACAGCTCGATGCGCTGGACGGCGCCCGGCTGCTGTGGATCGAGACGCCTTCCAACCCTGGCCTCGACGTCTGCGACATCCGGCGGCTGGCCGACGCGGCGCACCGCCGGGGCGCCCTGGTCGCCGTCGACAACACCCTCGCCACCCCGCTCGGCCAGCGCCCGCTCGACCTCGGCGCGGACTTCTCGGTGGCCAGCGGCACCAAGGCGCTGACCGGCCATGGCGACGTCCTGCTGGGCTATGCCAGCACCCGCGATGCCGCGCTCGCCGATTCCGTACGGCTGTGGCGCAAGACCGTGGGCGCCATCCCGGGCCCCATGGAGAGCTGGCTCGCGCATCGCTCCCTCGCCACCCTCGCGCTGCGCGTCCGCCAGCAGTCGGCCGGTGCACTGGCTCTGGCCGCGGCGCTGGCGGACCGCCCGGAGGTCACCGGCCTGCGCCACCCCGGACTGCCGTCCGACCCGTCCCACGAGCTCGCCGCCCGGCAGATGCGCCCGGGACGGTTCGGCTCCGTGGTGTCCTTCGTGCTGCCCGACAAGTCCTTCGCCGAGCGGTTCCTGGCCGCGCTGACCTTGGTGGACGATGCGACGAGCTTCGGGGGCGTACGGTCCAGTGCGGAGCGGCGGGCCCGTTGGGGCGGAGACGCGGTGCCGGAGGGCTTCATCCGCTTCTCGGTCGGCGTCGAGGAGCAGGAGGATCTGATCGCGGATGTCCTCCGGGCGCTGAACGTGGCCGCACAGAACTGACCGGACAACCAGGATTGACCACACCATCGGGACGAGTCGAACAAGCGGAGCGCGCCACCAGGTCCGGCACGCCTGAAGACGTAAGGAAGGCCGGCAGGGTATCCCCCCTCGTCACCCTGCCGGCCTGCGGTTCCCATGGCCCCGAGTCCACGCGTTTCACGTGAAACCAGATGTTCCACGTGAAACCAACCGCTCGAACAAGGCTAGTTGACCGAGCGTCAGTGTCCAATCACGCTAGCGACACATCCCTATCGACAAATTTATAGTTGGCCCGCGACCAGGCTTCCGAGGGGCGCAGGAGGTATGCGATGGATCTGGCTCTGCTGCGCACCTTTGTCACGGTGCACCGGGCCGGCTCCTTCACCCGCGCCGCGGCGTTACTCGGCCTCTCCCAGCCCGCGGTGACCAGCCAGATCCGGGCGCTGGAACGCCAGTTGGGCCGTCCGCTCTTCCTCCGGAACGCCCGCGGTGTCACCCCCACCACCATCGGCGACGAACTGGCCCACAAAGTGGCGCCGCACCTGGACGCGCTCACCGAGATCACCGAGGCAGGTCTCGACCGGGACTCCGTCACCCGCACTCTCCATCTCGCCGGCCCCCCGGAGTTCCTCACCGAGCGCGCGCTCCCGGCGCTGACCCCGCTGATAGCCCAGGGCCTGTCCATCCGCACCGCCTTCGGGCCCGCGGAGGAGATGCTGACCGGTCTGGCGGCCGGTCACCACGATCTGACCGTCACCACGACCCGGCCGCGCGGCGGACTGCTCACCGCCACACCGCTGTGCGACGAGGAACATGTACTGATCGCCGCGCCGCACTGGGCGGCCGATCTGGGCGGCCCCGGAGCACTGCAGGCCGGTGGCGTCCGCCTGCTGGACCCCGTACCGATCGTCGAGGTCCACGAAAGTCTGCCGCTGATCACCCGCTACTGGTCCGCGGTCTTCGACGCCAAGCCCACGGCCTCCGCCGCCGTGATCGCCGGCGATCTGCGGGCGGTGCTGTCCTGTGTCGCGGCCGGCGCGGGGCTCGCCGTACTGCCCCGCTATCTGTGCGCCGACGCGCTGGCCGGCGGCGACGTCCTCACCCTGCTCGACCCGCCGGTGCCCCCGCTGCGGACCTACTTCCTGGCCGTACGGACCGGGACGCTCGGCCTGCCGCACATCGCGCGGGCGCATGAAGGCCTGCTGCGAACCGCTGTCGACTGGTGACCGAGGGGCGAGGGTTTCACCAGGCCGTGACTGCGGCATCTGTCCCCTATGAACGAACGGCCAGTCGTCAAACGCACCGCCCGCGCGATTCTGCTCGACGGCGCGGACCTCGTTCTGATCAAGCGCACCAAGCCGGGCCGGGCCCCGTACTGGATCACTCCCGGCGGCGGCGTCGAGCCCGAGGACGCCACCGTCATCGACGCCCTCCACCGTGAGCTGGACGAAGAGCTGGGCGCCAAGATCAAGGACGTGGTGCCGGTCTTCGTGGACACCGTCGAGCACTTCAGCGACGGCGGGGTGGACGGCGTGAAGGTCCAGCACTTCTTCGTCTGCCGGCTCGACTCGATGGACCTCACACGGCGGCACGGCCCCGAGGTCGAGGAGCCCTGCGGGGACTACGACATCGTGCGGGTGCCCTTCACCCGCGTCGGCATCGCCTCCGTCGAGGTCGTACCGCTGTCGCTACGCCACTACCTGGACGGCAACATCGAGGGCGTGCGGGCCATGCACGCCCCCGACCTGGGCTGAGCGGACCGCCCAGCCACCGCACCGGCCGCTGCGGCAGCGCCGGGTCAGCCGTCGCGCCGGTCGAACCATCCACGGAATTCGGCCTCGTCCTCGGACGGGCGACGGGGCTGGGCGCGGGCGAGCACCCGCTCCACCCGGTCGAGGAATTCCGCGTTCAGCTCCTCCACGAAATCCCCCCGGCCGGAGCCACCGGGCCCGGCGCCGTACGCGGGCTCGGCCCGTGCGGCACGGTGCACGCCGACCTGCTCGGGACCGCCGCCGTACACCGGGGCCGCGCCCTGGTAGGCAGCGTCACCCGTGTCCTCGTGGAGTCCGCCCCTAAGGTGCTCGTTCCGGCGCTCCGCGCGCCGGAACGGCGGCCGCTCACTCGCCTCGGCAGCCGCGCCGAAGAAGTCGCCGCCCTTGCGCTTGCTGTCGTCGGTGCCCCATGCCCGCGCCCCACGCTGCTGTGCCGGGACCTTCTGCAGATGCGGAATGTGCTTGGCACAGTGGATGTACGCCTCTTCGATCTCGACCGTGACCCACAGCTGGGCGCGCCGCCCGGGAACCGGGTCGACCGGCAGACCGGCGTGCTGCGCCCGCATCTCCTCGTCCAGGACGACCCGCGCGCGGCCGTTGATGTGCAGCCCGATGCGGTCCCGGGTGAAGTCGATCAAGAGGATGCCCAGGCGCGGGTTCTCCGAGATATTGCCGATGGACGCCATGACACCGTTTCCACGGTATTCCGGATAGGCCAGCGTCCGGTCGTCGAGCACCCGGACGAACCCCGGCGGGCCGGCCCGGAACGTCGAGTCGCATTCGCCGTGCCGGTCGGCCGTGGCCAGGAAGAACATCTCCTGCCGGGCCACGAACTCCTGCATACGGACATTGAGATGGTCCAGGACCTGATCCCCGTAGAAGCGTTCGGCGCGCTCGGTCGTACCGAGTCTCTGCTGCACCAAGTGCTCGCCGTCGCTCCCGGGGCGTTCCTGCCGCGGCATACCCCACCCCTCCCCTGTCGGACCGAATTCGCCCTGTGCTGCCAAGACGTCAATCTCCTGCCGAGACCAGCTCTTCTATGGAGTCGTGCCGTATGCGGTCGGTCGGGATGCCGACTCCCACCAAAGCGTCCACACCGCTGCGGATCAACCCTGGCGGCCCGGAAAGGAAGGCGTCGTATTCCCGGAACGGTCCGTATTGCCGTACTGCGTCCGGAAGTTGTCCGGTTTCGCTGCTCGTCCCGCCACGCGCCGCCGGTCCGGTGGCGACGACCGGGCGGACGGAGAGCCAGGGGTGGGTCTGTTCCAGCCGCAGCATGGTGTCGAGGTCGTAGAGATCATGGTCGCTTCGGGCGCCGTAGAAGACCTCGACAGGACGCCGGACACCGTGTTCCGCGACATCCTCGACCAGCGCCTTGATCGGCGCGATGCCGGTGCCGCCGCCGACGCACAGCAGACCGCTGCGCGTCGTGTGGTCCACGGTCATCGAGCCACCGGGGGCACCGAGCCGGATGACATCGCCGGGGCGGGCGCGATGGACCATGGCGTTGGAGACCCAGCCGGCCGGGACCGCCTTGACATGGAACGAGAGCAGACCGTCCGAGCGGGGCGCGGAGGCGAAGGAGTAGTGCCGCCAAATACGTGGCCACCAGGGGGTTTCCACGCTGGTGTACTGCCCGGCGAGGAACGGGTAGGGCTGGTCGGGGCGGACCGTGACCACCGCGATGTCGGGCGTACGCAGCTCGTGCGAGACGACCTCGGCCTGCCACCAGGCGGGAGCCACGGCCTCGTCCTCGGCGGCCGCGTCGATCATGATCTGCGAGATCGCCGTGTAGGCGCGCACCCAGGCGGCCTGGGCCTCCGGCCCCCAACTGGACGTCGCATAGCGCGCGAGCGCGCTGAGCAGACATTCGCCGACCGCCGGGTAGTGGTCGGGCTGGGTGCCGTATTTGCGGTGCCCGCGGCCGAGGTTCGAGAGGTACGCGGTGAGCACATCGGCGTCGTCGACATGCTGGGCCGCGGTGAGCAGCGCCTTGAAGAGCCGGTCGCGCTGGGTGTCCATCGAGGCGGGGAACAGCGCCCGCAGGTCGGGGTACTGGACGAAGAGCAGCGCGTAGAAGTACGAGGTGACCTTGTCGGCCACGGGCTCGATCTCCGCCATGGTGCGACGGATGAGAACCGCGTCGGGAGAGGCGGGGCTCGCGGAAGAGGCCGAAGCGGTCAGGGCGTCGAGGGAGGGCTCCGGCGCGGGAGCGGCGGCACGGGCCTTGGGGGTGAAGGCAGAGGGCGCGGGGGCCACGCTCTGGGCGGGCGGTGCCGGGGCGGCGCTTCCCGCGGCGCGCGCCGATTCGTGTACGGGCTCGGGCTCCCGGCCGCGGACGGACTCGCGCTCCCAGGGCGGCTGACCGTCCCGGACCGGCTGACGATCCCAGGAGGGCTCGGCCTCGCGGCGCGGCGGTGCGTATGCCGGGGCGGCGTACCCGGAGGCGGCCGCGGTCTGCTCGGGGTAAACGGGGGCGGTGGGTGCTCCGCCCGCTTCGTGCCGCGACTGCGGAACCTGCGACGGCTCCGTCTCGCGCTCACGCGCGGCGGCGGTGCCTACCGGCCGGATCGGATTGACCGGCCGACTGGGTATGCGTTCCCGGTCGTTCCGCTCGTCTCTCTCGTTCCGCTCGGTGTGATCTCTGTGGTCACCGCGGTCGGGGTGCGCACTCCGGTCGTCCGGTTCGGCCCGGCCGTCCTGGCCTTGTTGCCGCTCCTGGCTGTTTTGCCGCTCCTGTTGTTCTCCGGAGGACTTCTTCGCCGGCGGAGTGAACCAACCCCAATCGCCACTGCTCCCGCCGGAAGAGCCGTTATCGGCCGACGTAGTGGTCGGAGCGTCCATGGTCTGCCTCGCCTCGAACGTCTTTCGGTCGTCTTCGCACTTCCGTGGATCGGAACTGCCCGGAATTCCCCCGCCCTGCCCCGGAATTCTTCATCGACTCAAGAGATTCCGGCAACATCCTCCAAAGCGGACAAATCTTACTTCCCTGCGACAAGGTGGAACAGATGCCATGTCAGCAGCATGCCACTCCTCCTCATCACGATGGACAAATAGTCGGAAGTCCGGGTGTCACGGGCCGCTTCGCCGCTAAGCTGACGAGCTTTACCCGCCCTTCGCGCAGCCCCGGAAGCCCTCACTCCGCCAAGCCGGACTCGACCATACCGGCAGTAGTTGAAACCACAAGTCCTGATCTTGGAACACTCCGCGCGGCCCTTCCGATAACAGTGATCCTCCCCACAGAGTGCATTTTCAGCGCACACAGCGGACGAATCCTCCGCGGAAAGTCCGGAATTACTGACCAGTACGCACCAGCTCGTATGCCTCGCGCAGATCACCTCCCACATACGCATATGAGGCCAGGCCGCTGACATGGTGATCCGCATTCACGGCCACCGACTGCGGAACCACCGCGAACAGTTCGGTGTCCGACTGGGAGTCGCCGTACGCCACACAGTCGGCCCGGGTCAGCCCGTACTGCACACAGAGTTCATCCGCGATACGTACCTTCGCCGCCGAGGTGAGGATGCCGGCCGGCTCCACCGCCTGCCGGATCGGCACCGCCGGCCAGCGGGAACCGTGCGCCGCGTCGGCGCCCCAGGTCAGCAGCCGTTCCACAAAGAAGGCCGGGGACAGGGAAATCACCGCGCACCGTTCGCCACGGGCCCGGATATCCGCCCAGACCTCCCGGATTCCGGTCAGCCAGGGCGCACCGTCGAAGGCCGCGGCCACCTGAAGTTCGGTCAGCTCGGCGGCCCACAGCTCACATGCCCGCTGGGCGAACTGCACGGGCGTCAGCGCACCCGCCGCGAATCCGCGTTCCAGCTCGCCGATCTCCCGGTCCAGCCCGAGCTGCCGGGAGATCTCGATCGCGGCCGCGGACCCGTAGAGCAGGGTCCCGTCCATGTCGAACAGATGCAGCTTGCTCATGGCCCCGGAGCCTAGGGCGCCCGTCGACGGGAAGCACGGGCGGGAGGGGGTATAGGTGCAACCGGGTTCTTACGACCCCAAATCCGACAAGGTGAGCGCCTCTCGGCGCCGTGGCTCGGGTACCTACTCAAGGCCGCGTACGCCCGGATACTCCCGCCGTCAGATGTACCGCGCGACGCGAGGCGGGACCGTGGCGGTATGCAGCAGCTCAGCCGCCCCGCCCGCCGGGCCGTCCTCGTCGTTCATGTCGCCGTATCCGTCAGCTGGCTCGGACTGACCCTCGGCCTGCTCACCCTCGGCATCACCGGCTACACCACCGGCTCCCCCGAGATGACGACGGTCGCCTACCGGGCGATGAAGATCTTCGGTGACTGGCTGGTCCTCCCCATCGCCTTCGCCTCGCTGGTCAGCGGGCTGGTGCTGTCCCTGGGCACCGTCTGGGGGCTGGCCCGGCACCGCTGGGTCCTCGTGAAGTTCTGGCTGACGCTCGTCACCGTGCTGCTGTCGGTCTTCTCGCTCCGGCCCGGCATCAACCACCTCGCCGCCGAGGCCGCCGCGGGCACCCCGGCCCCCGACATCAGCCTTGTCGTCGCGCCGGCGGTCGCCACGGCCACCTATCTCTTCGTCACCGCGATCTCCGTCCTCAAGCCCTGGGGGCCGACCGCACGCGGCAGGCGACTGCGCGAGGCGCAGTCGGCCGAGGCCCACGCCGGCCGGGCACGAAGGAGCGGCATCAAGGGCGCGGGCGTCCGCTAGCGGAGGGCGGGGCCGGGGTCAGCCGAGCTCGGCCTCCGCTATCGCTGCGGTGACGATCCGGTGGTCCTGGTCGGGGGCGCCGCCGCCGAAGCCGAGCGCACCGATCAGCCGGCCGTCCCGGTGGAGCGGCACACCGCCCGCGATGAAGAGCAGCGGCCGGTCCAGCGCCGTGGGCAGCGTGTGGAAGATCCCGTCGGGGCGTACGAGGTCGACGAGGTCGGCGGTCGGCGCGTCCAACTGCAGGGCGGTGTACGCCTTGCGGGTGCTGGTCTCCCCGGAGATCAGCACGGCCGTGTCGTCCCGCCGGAAGCCGAGCAGCTGACCGCCCGCATCCAGAACGGTGACGCTGCCCCGCACCCCGAGGCCATCGGCGGCACGGACGGCGGCCTCGATCAGGGCATCGGCCTCGCGGATGGTGAGGGGGCGGACGGTGGGGGTGACGGTGGTGGTGCTCATGAGGGTGGTCCTTTGGGTGTGGTGACGCCGGCCGCGCGGGTGGTGCGCGGAGTGCCGGTGCGGAGGGTGCGGTACGGAAACGGCCGTCAGCCGTGTGCCGCCGGTACGGGCTCGTTGGCGACGACGCCGGGTCCGCCGGCGGCCACCACCTGGCCATGGCTCGTCTGACGCCGCTCCAGGACGGAGGCGAATATCGCCACTCCGAGCGCCGCGACGGTCATCAGCGCACCGACCCAGTTGGGAGCGGTGTAGCCCAGGCCGGCCGAGATGACGATCCCGCCGAGCCAAGCGGCCAGCGCGTTGCCGAAGTTGAAGGCCGCGATGTTGCCGGCCGAGGCCAGGGTGGGTGCCGAGGCCGCCTGGTCCATCACCCGTTTCTGCAGCGGCGGCACGGTGGCGAAGCCGAAGATGCCGATCAGCGCGATGGTGACGGTGGCGGCGGTCTTGTCGTGCGCGGTGAAGGTGAACGCGGCCAGCGAGAGCGCCAGACCGGTCAGCGACACAAACAGTATCGGCATCATGGCGCGGTCGGTGAAGCGGCCGGAGACCAGGTTTCCGCCGACCATGCCGAGACCGAAGATGGCCGTCAGCCAGATCACGGAGGACGGTGCGAAGCCGGTGACCTCGGTCATCATCGAGGCGAGGTAGGTGACGGCCGCGAAGACGCCGCCGAAGCCCAGGATCGTCATCAGCATCGCGAGGCCGACCTGCGGGTTGCGGAACACCGCGAGCTCGCTGCCCATGGGAGAGGCCGCCTTTGCCCGCTGCGCGGGGACCAGCTTGACGATCCCCAGCAGGCCGATCACACCGAGCGCGGTGATGGCGTAGAAGGTGGCGCGCCAGTCGAAGTGCTGGCTGAGCATGGTGCCGGCCGGTACGCCCACGACGTTGGCGACGGTCAGACCGCTGAACATGAGCGACAGGGCGGTGGCGCGCTTCTGGGGCGCGACGAGGTCGGCGGCCACCAGCGCGCCGATACCGAAGAACGCGCCATGCGTGAACGCCGCCACGATCCGCCCGGCCAGCATGATCCCGAAGTTGGGCGCGAGGGCCGTGAGCAGATTGCCCACGATGAACAGGCCCATCAGCAGTATCAGCATCTGCTTGCGGGTGAAGCGCGTGCCGAGAGCGGTCATCAGCGGCGCGCCGATGACCACGCCGAGGGCGTAGAGAGTGGTCGCGTATCCGGCGAGGGGGATGGAGACACCGAAGCCGGCCGCCATGTCGGGCAGCAGGCCCATGACCGCGAACTCGGTCGTTCCGATCCCAAAGGCACCGATGGCAAGCGCCAGGAGTGCGAGAGGCATGACGGATCCCTTTCAAATCATTGCGTCCGTCCCTTACGAGCGTCCACAATAATTGCAGACGCGGGCTATTGCAAGCGCCGTATATTTCGGAGGTGGCCTATCCTGGTTGATGCGGCCATGAGGAGGTCTTCGATGACGCAGCAGACACGGGACAAGCGGGAGACGCAGAAGGCGGCGGTCCCGCAGTCGGCAGCGGCCGAGCCCGGCTGCCCGCCGGCCGAGCCCCCCGGGCTGGCGCAGGGCTGGTGCGCCCTGTCCGCACTGCACGGCCGCATCGAGTCACACATCGAGCGCGCGCTCCAGACCGCTCACGACCTCAGCGTCCGGGAGTTCTCGGTCCTCAATGTGCTCAGCGAGCAGCACGACGGACCGGGCGGTCATCTGCGGATGCACCAGGTCGCGGACTCCGTCGTCCTCAGCCAGAGCGCCACGACCCGCCTGGTCACCCGGCTCGAGGAGCGCGGGCTCCTCTCGCGCTATCTGTGCCCCGACGACCGGCGCGGCATCTACACCAACGTGACGTCCGATGGCCTCGCGCTCCTGGTGGAGGCCCGGCCCACCCACGACGGCGCACTGCGCGAAGCCCTCAAGGACGCCGCGCAGCGCCCCGAACTGGCACCCCTGGTCACCGCCGTCGAGACGCTCGCGCCGCCGGAGTGACGCCGGCGGGCGGATGAGGGACGGGCGGCAGGGCCGCCTGCCTGCCGCCCCCGCGATCACACGGCATAAGGTCGCGCCCATGAGCGATATCGAGATACGCCGCGCGACCGAATCCGATCTCCCCGCCATCGTCGCGATGCTCGCCGACGACCCCCTGGGCGCCACCCGCGAGTCACCGGACGATCCGGCTCCGTACCGCGCCGCGTTCGAAGCGCTGGCCGCCGACCCGCAGCAGCACCTGGTCGTGGCCGTCCGCGCGGGGCGGACGGTCGGCACGCTCCAGCTCACCGTCATCCCCGGCCTGTCCCGGCGCGGCGCCACCCGCTCGATCATCGAGGGCGTACGGATCCACCGCGACGAGCGCGGCGGGGGTCTCGGCACCCAGCTCATCGAGTGGGCGGTCGCGGAATCCCGCACGCTCGGCTGCCAGATGGTGCAGCTCACCTCGGACGCGACCCGCATCGACGCACACCGCTTCTACGAGCGCCTCGGGTTCGAGGCATCGCACCTGGGCTTCAAGCTCCCGCTCTGAGGAGCGGTCCGGCCGGCACCCGGCCGTGCCTGATCACGTCTGGCGCGTACGCTCCCGCGCTCGGTGTGCCTTCTGCCGGCAGGCACCACCGCAGTAGCGCGCGGGCCGGCCCGTGCGCGCCGCCGCGATCGCCGCACCGCACACCCCACACTGCGATTCGTTACGTTTCACCGGCTCCGTTTCGAGTTCCGTTACAGCTCGCTCCGTCCGCAGCGCATCACACATCAGCGCCGCCATCCGGCCCAGAGCCCCGCCCTCGGAACCGCTTCCCGGCACGGCCCGCTCCATCGAAAGACAGCCGACCAGCAGCGCTCTGAGATCCGCTATCCCGACGTCCTGCCGTACGGTGCCCGCCTCTTGAGCCCTCCTGAGCAGGACTTCCAGTGCGTCGTCGAAGTCCTGTCCGACTCCTGGACACGGCTCGAAGCGGCCCGCGCCGGCCGCCTCCAGCGCGTCACACAGCGCCTTGTTCCGTACCGCGAGCCGTACCACCGAGGACAGAAAGCGAAAGAAGACCGGACCGGGATCCGGGACCTCGGCCAAGTCCCTTGCGGTGTCGGTGAACAGCTCGATCCGGTCCACGATCGTCGCCCTGAACAGGGCTTCCTTGGAAGGGAAATGGCGATAGACGGTCCCGGCGCCGACCCCGGCGCGGCGCGCGATCTCGCCGAGCGGTACCCCCAACCCCTGTTCCTCGAAGGCGGATCGGGCCGCCTGGAGCACCAGCGCCCTGTTGCGCCGCGCATCCGCACGGGAGGGCGTCACACCACCGTCCGTCACTGCCGGGCCTCCTGAGAAACGATTGACACCGGGTCGGCGCTCCGGAATTCTAACCGGGTCGGTTGTTCCGATTCCATAGGAGGGTTCCAGCATGATCGTTAATGGCTTAATCGTCGCGGTGGCCGGATCCACGGGACAGCAGGGCGGCGCGGTGACCCGCCGACTGCTGGCGGACGGCTGGACCGTGCGGGCGCTCACCCGCGATCCGACGAGCCCCGGAGCTCGCGCCCTGGCAGGCGCCGGCGCGGACGTACGAGCCGTCGACATGGCCGACCCCGCTGCGCTGAAGCCCGCGCTCGACGGCGCCTACGGCGTCTTCAGCGTCCAGCCTGCCTCCGGAGCCCCGGGTACGCCACCGGACTACTCCTGGCAGGACGAGATCGCCGCGGGCCGCAATGTCGCCGACGCGGCCGCCTCCGCGGGCGTACGGCACCTCGTCTACGCCTCCGCCAACAGCGCCCAACTCCGGTCCGGCATACGGATCCTGGAGAACAAGTGGGCCATCGAGGAGCACATCCGCGAGCTCGGGATATCCGCCACGGTGCTCCGCCCCACCTCGTTCATGGAGAACTACCTCCACCCGGTATGGGGCCTGCAGGACCGCACCCTCACCACCGCCCTGGCACCCGACATCCCCCAGCAGCTCATCGCGCTGTCCGACATCGGCGCCCTGACCGCGCTCGCCCTCATGGAACCGGACCGACTCGCCGGACGGGCCCTGGAGCTGGCAGGTGACGCCCTTACGCCCCCGCAGATCGCCGAGGCCATCAGCCGCGCGACCGGGCGTACGGTGCCCTATGTCCGTATGCCGATGGAGACGCTCCGCGAGCTCAGCCCGGATGCCGCCGAGGGCCATGAGTGGCTGAACGACCGCCGGGCCCGTGGCGCGGACATCGACGCACTGCGTGCCCTCCACCCGGACCTGATCTCCTTCGACACATGGCTGGAGCGCGACGGCGCACGGCAGCTGAAGCGACTGCTCGCCTGACGACATGCCGCCGACGCTCTCGGATAGCTCGGCAGGCTCATGTTTCGCGTGCTCCACAGCATCGCGTCATGGACAACGCCCCCTGCGTACAAGGGTGTTTCACGTGAAACGACGCCACTTCCCGGCATACGCGTGGGGTCGTGTTTCACGTGAAACACGACCCCACATCGACAACGCGCCTACAGCCAGGCGCCCGCTCGGCTCAGCCGGCGACCACCGCGTCCCACGCCGCGCCCGCCGCCTGGGCCGCGCCCTCGGCGTCCACGGACACTCCCAGGGCACGCAGCCCGCCCGCCAGCGCCACCAGGGAGGCCGTGACCACCGCCCGGTCGGCGGCGCGGCCATAGTGGTTCACCCGGATCATCTGCTTGGCGAGCGCGCCCGCCGCGGCCTGCACCGGCACCGCAGCGTCCACCGCGACCGCGGCGGTCACGATCTCCCGGGCGTCCACTCCCTCGGGCGCACGGAGCGTCGTGGCAACCGGTGCCGCGTCCTCCTCGCGCACGACATACGGAGCGAGCCCGCCCAGCGCCCGCACACCGGCCCGGGTCGCCGCGGCCGCCGCCCGGTGCCGGGTGAGGGTCGCCTCCAGCCCCTCGGACTCCAGACGGTCCGCGGCCTGCTCCAGCGCGAGCATCTCCAGCTGCGCCGGAGCATGCGGAAGTGCGGTGCGTCCGCCGTCGATCCAGCGCTCCTTCCAGTCCAGCAGCGAGAGGTACGAGCGCCGCGGAGCCTGCTCATTGGCGGCGATCCGCTCCCAGGCACGGTCGCTGACCGACACCACCGATACCCCGGCGGGCCCGGCCATCGCCTTCTGCCCGCCGATCACACAGAGGTCCACGCCCCACTCGTCGGTGAGCAGCGGCTCGGCGCCCACCGACGCGACCGCGTCCAGCATCAGCAGCGCGCCGTGCTCCCGCACCACCGCACCGATCTCGGCCACGGGGTTGGTGTTGCCGGTGGCCGCCTCGGCGTGCACCAGGCTCACGAAGTCGATCTCGGGGCGCTCGCGCAACGCCTCCGCCACCTGCTGCGGGGCGACCGCACCCGTGAACGGCGCGGTGAGGGTGACCACCTCGGCCCCGCAGGAGCGCAGCCAGCCGCCGAAGGTCTCGCCGTACGGACCGGTGACGATGTTGAGCGCGGTGCTGCCGGGCCGCACGGCCGAGCGGATGCAGGCCTCCAGGGGCAGCAGCGCCTCGCCCTGCATCGCCACGACATCGCCACGGGTACGCATCAGCGCCCCGACCTTGTCCTCGATCCGCGCGAAGCGGGCGGCGGTGAGCGGCGGCAGATCGAGCAGGTCCGGGGCGGCGGAGTTCGCGGTCGGGTCAGACACAGCAGTCACGGGGCCTTCCAGCGGTAGCGAGCCGGCTCGGCGCGGCTCCTGACATCTGGACCGACTGTACGTCCGCGCGCCGCACACCTGCCGTGCAGGCCTCAGACCCGCCAACCCTCCGGATCCACCCGGCCGGGCACCGGCGCCGACGGCTCGTAGGGACCGCGGGTGAACACAAAGGTGCCGAGATCCAGATGGCTCACCGCACCGTCCCGGTCCCGCCTCACCCGGAGTGAGCTCCAGCCCGCGCTCGGCCCGCAGCCGCAGCGCATGGGGGTTCGCGCCCCAGTACCAGGGCCCGGTCAGCGCCAGCAGCTCCGGATCCAGCGGCCCGGGAAGCGGACGCCAGGGCTCGGGGATCCGGGGCTCGTGCGCGAGGACGATCCCGGTGAGATCGGCGGCGAGAGCCCCGGCCGCCGGGCCCGAGGTGCAGTTGGTGAGGACGACGCCGGCCACGTCCTCCTCCGCATCGGCCCACAGCGCCGCCAGGAACCCGGGCATCGAGCCCTGGTGCCCGACCAGCAGCCGCCCTTCCCGCCGCAGGAGCTGCACTCCCAGCCCGTACCCCGCATCCCAGGTGCCGCTCTCCGGCGGTACGGCCGGTGTGCGCAACTCCGCCAGACTCGCCGCACCGAGCACCCGCGCATCGCCCCTCAGCAGGAACGCCGCCCACCGGCACAGGTCCTGGAGCGTCGACCACAACTGCCCCGCCGGGCCCATCAGGCCGGTGTCCTCGGCCGGCTCCGGCAGCAGCGCGTCAGCCCACGGGTGCACCGCCCAGCCACTCGCGTACGGCTTCTCCGGCCGCGGCGTCGTACGGTCCATGCCCAGCGGTTCCAGCACCTCGCGCCGCAGCACCTCGTCCCACGGGACACCGTCCCGCAGCCGTTCCACCAGCGCGCCGAGCAGTGCGTAGCCGACGTTGGAGTAATGGTGCCGCCCGGCGGGCAGCCGCTGTGGGCGCTCCTCGAAGAGGTCGGCCGGCGCGGGCCGCAGCTCGCCCGCGGTCCGCTCCCACCACGGCCCGCGTGGCTCGGCGGCCAACCCCGCGCTGTGGGAGAGCAGTTGCGCGATCGTCGCGTCCGCCACCGGAGTGCCCTCCAGATGCCTGCCGACCGGGTCCTCCAGCCGCAGCAGCCCCTCGTCCCGCAGCCGCAGCACCAGCACGGCGACAAAGGTCTTGGTGAGCGAACCGATCCGGTACTGCACATCGCCGTGCGGTACCTCCCCCGCCACCGCGCCCCGGCCCCCGGTCCACACCGCTCGTCCGTCGCGGACGACCGCACCCGTCATCGACGGCGCGCGCCCTTCGGCCTGCCCGACCGCCAGCCGGTGCAGCAACGCCCGCCGTGTCTGCGGCAGCAGCTGCGCGAACTCGTCGGGTGTACCGACCGCACCCGGTCCATGGCCGACGGGCTCGGGACGGGGAAACTCCGTGGACTGTGCGATGGTCATGGCGCTCCTCAACAGCGGATCCGACTCGGCCGGCCCCATCCTCGCCGTCTCACCGCAGCGCTGCCGACCCGATCACCGCTCCGAGTTCGGCCTGTTCGTCCGCCGGCAGCCGGCGGGCCGCATGCACCATGTGCAGCGCGGACCGCAGCCGTATGCGGTCCGCGGCCGTTCCGAGGTATCCGAGGTAGGCAGGGAGCGCCAGTCCCAGTGCCATGAGCTCGCCCCGCGCACACCACCGCGACACCAGCTCCCGCACCCGCCCGTCGACCACCTCGTCGAGGCTCCGCGGCACCACCTCCGCACCGGCTCCGTCCTCCCCCGCCGAGTCCTCGCGCGCACCGGCCGTGTCCCGCAGACCCGCCGCGATCGCAAAGCGGTTCCAGTCGCCGTACTGGCCCTCGGGGGCCTGCTCCACCCGCTCCGCGGCGCGCACGAAATGCGTATGCGCCAGGGCCGGCCGGCTGAGCTGCCGGCAGGCGTGCCCCATGTTCAGGTGCAGCGACGCATAGAACCCGGCCACCCGCTCGTCCCCCACCCGGTCGGCGCGGTCCAGGCACTCCTGGTTCCAACGGAGCGTCTCCTCGGGCGAGTTCTGGTGCCGTGCGAGGTAGTGCGCGGCGATGCATGCCTCGTAGTCATCGGCAGCGCTGTCCCAGGCCTGCTGGAAGAGTGCGCGTGCCGCACCGGCCCGTCCCTCCGCCTCGGCCTGCATCCCCGCCACGCACAGGCGCACCACAGACAGTTCCGGATCCACCGGTCCGCTCCCCTCATCCGTCCTCAGTCGTCGGTCGGGTGACATCAGCCGTCGGTGCGCCCGGCATCGGAGACGTCCGCCCCGGCACCCTCGCGCACCGGCATCACCAGCGTCGTGAAACTCCCCTGGTCGGCGGAGCGGACCAGGACGGGCCGGTCCGGCGCAGCGATCTCCAGCAGCACATCCGGCCCCACCCCGGCCTCCAGCGCGGGCACCAGTACGGCCGGATCGAAGGCGATCCGCAGCCCCGGGCCCGGTGCGCACCACCCGCATCCGGACGGGTTCCCGGCCCCCGCCCGTCACCTCCACCACCGGCCCTGCCGCGAGGTCTCCCGCGTCTCCCGCCGTGTCCGGAACCATCGAGCCACCCGAGTCCGCCGCGTCCCCCTGCCCCGCACCGACCGACAACGACACCGGCCCCGCCCGCCCGGTCACCGCGTCCCGCAGCCCCACCCGGTCGACGATCACCCGATGCCGCCCCGTCTCCAGGCCCTCCAGCATCAGCCGGTAGTCCGGAAACACACCGGGCTCCTCACCGCCGCTCCGCCCCTGGCCGGCGCCCTCCGGCACCTCCCGGCGGTCCGCCCCGCTCCGCAGCCGGGCCCCCGCCGCTTCTGCCGCGCACTCGATGTCGACCGTCACCTGCCGTACGGCCCACTCCGCCAGGCTCCGCGCCGTATCCGCGGCGATCAGCACCCGTCGCGGACCGCCCTCGAACCCGTCCGGCCGCAGCACCCGCACCGCCAGCCGATAGCGGTCCGTCGCCACCCAGCGCACCTCGCCGTCGACGAGTTCCAGCAGCACACAGCCCAGCACCGGAAACTCCTCCCGGGCCGCCCCGGTCGCGGCCGCGGGCGCCACCTGCCGTACCGCACTGGCAAGTTCGGCACCGCCGATCCTCGCCCGTGCCCGGATCCCACGGTGCTCCGGGGCGCCGGACGCCTCCCGCAGGAGCCCTTCCACCACGGCTCGCGCCTCGTCCGCCGTCCGTCGAGTGCGCTCCAGGTGGGCCCGCAGAACGTCACGCGCCGCGTCCTCGGGACCGTCCAGCACCACCGCGGCATCCACCAGCGGTAGCCCCGCCGCACGCAACTGCCGTAGCTTCACCGCCCGCGGCGCCTGCCCCGCCCCGTAGCGGCGGTACCCCGTCACGGCATCCACCCGCGCCGGCCGCAGCAGCCCGCAGTCGTCGTAGAACCGCAGGGCACTCGACGTGAGCCCCACCCGGCGCGCGAAAACGCCGATGGTCAACAGCTGTTCGGTGTCGTCCATGGGCGCGATTGCGGAGCTTCGACCAGCCTGAAGGTCAACACCGGGAAGGCGGCCCCTAGCTGCTCATACGGGCTGCCGCGCGGCGGGTCCGTATGCGGCCCGCCGCGGGGCGCCGCTTCAAGCGGTCAGCGCAGCGGCGCTCCGGAACGTTCGCCGGTAGGCCAGCGGTGCCACCCCCACCGCACTGTGCAGATGCTGGCGCAGGGAGGTCCCGGTGCCGAAGCCCGCGTGATGGGCGACGAGGTCGATCGGCCAGTCCGTGGTCTCCAGCAGATGCCGGGCGCGCTCGATGCGCTGTCCGGCGAGCCACTGACCGGGGCTCATCCCGACCTCGTCGCGGAAACGCCGGGTGAGGGTGCGCACGCTGACCCGGGCGTGCGCGGCGAGATCGGTCAGGGTGAGGGGCTCGCCGAGACGCTCCAGGGCCCAGGCGCGGGTGGCGGCGGTGCCGCCACCCGAGGACTCCGGCACGGGCTGCCGGATGAACTGGGCCTGTCCGCCGTCCCGCCAGGGCGGCACCACACACAAGCGGGCCACCTCATTGGCGACGGCACCGCCGTGGTCACGGCGCACGATGTGCACACACAGATCCACCCCGGCGGCCGCGCCGGCCGAGGTGAGGACATCGCCGTCGTCGACGAACAGCACATTGGGGTCGACGCGGACGGTCGTGAAGAGGTGCTGCAGCTGGGTGGCCTCACGCCAGTGTGTGGTGGCCGGCCGGTGATCGAGCAGCCCGGCGGCGGCCAGAACGAAGGAGCCGGTGCAGATGGCCACCATCCGGGTGCCGGGCCGGACCCGCTCCAGCGCCGCCCGTAGATCATCGGGCAGCAGGCCGCCCTCGCGGAGCGTGGACTGCCCATGGGAGGGCGGGATGACGACGGTGTCGACATCCGCAAGTACGGAGGCGTCCTCGGCGACCGCGATGTCGTAGTCGGCCTCGGTGCGCACCGGGCGCCCGTCCAGGCTGCAGGTGACGACGGAGTAGAGCGGCTCGCCGGTGGCGCTGCACGCGGCACCGAAGATCCGCGCGGGAATCCCCAGCTCGAAAGGGACGACCCCGTCCAGGGCGAGAACACCGACGCGATGCATGACCCGATTCTTTCAAACATTGGCCATCTGGACACCGCCGGGCGCCCGGCCGCCGCGGAAAGCTGGCAGCACCTCGGGAAACGCGGCCGCCGGGCGGCGCGCAGACCCGCTCCCCGCCATAGGCACGTACGAAGGAGACACGATGTCCGAGACCGGGACCCCGCAGATGCGGGCCGTCAGCCAGGACACCGCCGGAGGCCCTGAGGTCCTCAAGGTGATCACGACCGACCGGCCGGTGCCCGGCCCCACGGAGATCCTGGTCCGGGTGCATGCCGCGGGCGTCAATCCGGTGGACTGGAAGACGCGGGCCGGCGGCCGGTTCCTCACCGGCAGCGAGCCGCCGTTCATCCTGGGCTTCGATGTCTCCGGTGTGGTCGAGGCGGTCGGCCTCGGCGTCACCCTCTTCGCACCGGGCGACAAGGTCTTCGGTATGCCGCGCTTCCCGCACCCTGCCGGGGCCTACGCCGAGTACGTCACCGCCCCGGCGCGCCACTTCGCCCACCTGCCCACGGGCCTGGACCACATCCAGGGCGCCGCCCTCCCGCTGGCTTCACTGACCGCCTGGCAGGCCCTGGTCGACACCGCGCAGGTGCGGCCCGGCGCACGGGTGCTGATCCATGCCGCGGCGGGCGGCGTCGGTCATCTCGCGGTGCAGATCGCCAAATCCCGCGGCGCGTATGTGATCGGCACCGCCCGGCGGGCCAAGCATGACTTCCTGCGCGGTCTGGGCGCCGATGAGCTCATCGACTACACGGAGCAGGACTTCGCGACGGCGGTACGCGACGTCGACCTCGTGCTCGACAGCATCGCCGGCGACTACGGCGCCCGCTCGCTGCGCACCCTGCGCCCCGGCGGCTCGCTGGTCTCGATCCTGCCGCTGGACGACGCCTTCCCGACCGACCGGGCGCGCGAGGCGGGGGTACGCGCGGCGTTCGTCCTCGTCGAGCCCGACCGGGCCGGCCTGCAAGCCGTCGCCGAGCTGGTGAACACCGGAAAACTGCAGGTCAACGTCGACACGGTCGTCCCGCTCGAAGACGCCGCAAAGGCCCATGCCCTCGGCGAGACCGGCCGCACCACCGGCAAGATCGTCCTCACGGTCGCGCCCTGACGGCGGTCACTGCTCCGAGGCCCCTTCCCACCCCCGCGGCGACGGTGCTCCCGCCCGTGCCGGGCGCGTACGACAGCACCCTGACCGAGGGCGGGAAGGGCGGCTACCGTGCAATGGTGACCGGTTCTGACCAGCGTCCGCTCCTCTTTCTCGACGTCGACGGGCCACTCATCCCCTTCGGGTCGAGGCCGGACGGCTATCCGACGTATCGGACCGCCCCCACGGGGCCGGTGCCCGAGGGGACGCTGCTGGCCAGGATCAATCCCGCACACGGCCCCCGCCTGCTGGCGCTCCCGTGCGACCTGGTGTGGGCCACGACATGGATGTCCGCAGCGAACGAGTGCATCGCACCGCGGATCGGCCTGCCGGAGCTGCCGGTAGTGGCCTGGCCGGAGCCGTCCGACGAGGACGACCAGGGCGGCCTGCACTGGAAGACCTGCACCCTCGTCGACTGCGCGGACGGCCGGCCGTTCGTCTGGGTCGACGACGAGCTCACCGATGCCGACCGGGCCTGGGTGGCGGCACACCACCCGGGACGCGCACTGCTCCATCGCATCGACCCCCGGCAGGGCCTCACGGCCCCGGACTTCGCCGCCCTCGACGCGTGGTTGCGCGCGGGCTGACGGCCGGCCTGGCAGGAGGTCGCCGTCGGCCTGGGGCTCGGCACTCCGCAGGCCGCCCGGCAGCGCTACGAACGACTCATCGGCCGTACGCAACCGGCACGGAGGAGGAGAACGAGAACGGCTGAGACCGAGCGCCGAAGGACCGGGTTCCCGCTCGCCGAGACCGGCCGGACCCTTTCGTCGAGCGCCGGCCGCAGCCGTACGGGCAGCACCTCGCCTGCTCACAGACCGAGGCGGAGGCCCTGGCGCTCGACGGAGTACATTGCCCGCGCCGTTCTGCCCACGGTGAAGACCGGCCCGACCGGCCTCGCCAATCACTACAGTCCAGCCTCATGACGACGGTCACCACACACACGGTCGAATACCCGGCTGACGGCCTCACGATGATCGGGCACCTCGCGCTCCCCGCCGGTGTCGACCGCCGGCCCGCGGTCCTGATCGGGCCCGAGGGGATGGGTCTCAGCGATGTCGAGCGCCGCCGAGCGGATGCCCTGGCTGAGCTGGGATACGTGGCGCTGGCCTTCGACCTCCACGGCGGGCGCTATTTGGGGGACCCCGAGGAGATGCTGGCCCGTTGCATGCCGCTGCTCGCCGACCCCGACCGGATGCGGGGCATCGGCCATGCGGCACTCGATGTGCTGCGCGGCGAACCGCGGACCGACCCCGACCGGATCGCCGCTATCGGCTACGGCACCGGGGGCGCCATCGCGCTGGAACTCGGGCGCGACGGCGTCGACCTGCAGGCGATCGGAACGGTCAACGCACTGACCACGGGCCGACCGGGCGAGGCGGCGCGCATCCGTTGCCCCGTGTGGGCCGGGGTCGGATCGGAGGACCCGATCATGCCCGCTGAGCAACGGGACGCCTTCGCCGCCGAGATGCAGGCCGCGGGCGTCGACTGGCGCCTCGTGGTCTACGGCGGAGCCCTGCACGCCTTCCACCACCCACCGGTCGACCACCCCGCGCCCCCCGGCGTCGGCTACCACCCGCAGCACGCGCAACGGGCCTGGCGCGACATCGTCGACCTGCTCGCCGACTGCCTGCCCGTAACGGAGTGAGCCAGGGCCTCAGGACTGCCCTCGTCATGACATGACAGCGGAGAAAATGACGCGGAGCCGGAGAACCGGCAGTCCGGCCCCTTATGTCTGTGCCATGTCCACGAAGCGGGAGTAGTGGCCCTGGAACGCCACCGTGATCGTGGCCGTGGGGCCGTTACGGTGCTTGGCCACGATCAGGTCGGCCTCGCCGGCGCGCGGGGACTCCTTCTCGTAGGCGTCCTCGCGGTGCAGCAGGATGACCATGTCCGCGTCCTGCTCGATCGAACCGGACTCACGGAGGTCGGAGACCATCGGCTTCTTGTCCGTGCGCTGCTCGGGGCCACGGTTCAGCTGGGAGAGCGCGATGACGGGGAGTTCCAGCTCCTTCGCCAGCAGCTTGAGGTTTCGGGACATGTCCGAGACCTCCTGCTGACGGCTCTCGGCGCGCTTCGAGCCGCCGGACTGCATCAGCTGGAGATAGTCGATGACGACCAGCTTGAGCTCATTGCGCTGCTTGAGCCGGCGGCACTTCGCGCGGATCTCCATCATCGACAGGTTCGGCGAATCGTCGATGTACAGCGGCGCGGCCGAGACATCCGGCATCCGGCGCGCCAGCCGCGTCCAGTCCTCGTCCGTCATGCTGCCGGAGCGCATGTGATGCAGCGCGACCCGTGCCTCGGCGGACAGCAGACGCATCGCGATCTCGTTGCGCCCCATTTCCAGCGAGAAGATCACGCTCGGCAGATTGCTCTTGATCGAGCAGGCCCGCGCGAAGTCCAGCGCCAGGGTCGACTTACCCATGGCGGGACGGGCCGCGATCACGATCATCTGGCCCGGGTGCAGGCCGTTCGTCAGGGAATCCAGGTCGGTGAAGCCCGTCGGCACACCCGTCATCTGGCCCTGGCGGGAGCCGATCGCCTCGATCTCGTCGAGGGCGCCCTCCATGATGTCGCCAAGCGGAAGGTAGTCCTCGCTGGTCCGCTGCTCCGTGACGGCGTAGATCTCCGCCTGGGCGCTGTTGACGATCTCGTCGACATCGCCGTCCGCCGCGTATCCCATCTGCGTGATACGGGTGCCGGCCTCGACCAGGCGGCGCAGCACGGCACGCTCATGGACGATCTCGGCGTAATACTCGGCGTTCGCGGCGGTCGGTACCGACTGGACGAGGGTGTGCAGATACGAGGCGCCGCCGACCCGCGCGATCTCGCCGCGCTTGGTGAGCTCCGCGGCGATGGTGATCGGGTCGGCCGGCTCGCCCTTGGCGTACAGGTCGAGAATCGCCTGGAAGACCAGCTCATGGGCGGGGCGGTAGAAGTCTTCGCCCTTGAGGACCTCGACGACGTCCGCGATGGCGTCCTTGGACAGCAGCATGCCGCCGAGCACGGACTGCTCGGCGTCGAGATCCTGTGGAGGGACCCGCTCGAAGCCGCCGGTCCAGGAGCCGCCGTCGTCCTCGCGTTCCTGCCGGTCGCCGCGGCCGCGGCCCTTGCCCTCGCCCCGTCGGGAACGGGCGGCCGGCAGCAGGTCGCTGGGACCGGAGTCCGCCCAGGGGTCTTCCATGGGCTCGGGAATGCTCACCCCGGCACCTCCTCCCGTCCGCGACGCGGACCTTGCTGTGCTGTTCTTTCTTACGGCACAGCTCTGACAATCGAGACGCCCGACTCCGGTTACGGCGCGTCGAGTTCGGACGATGTCTCAGGCCGGAACAGGCGGCGGGTGCCGGACCACGGTAGGCCCGTGGGCACCGTCCGCCAATCTGGTTATCCACAGGCCATGTGGATGACTGGCCTACAGCTGTGGAGAAGTCCCCGGATCCTGTGCACGGCCCGGGGGAAACTTCTGTGGACAAGCACACAATCACCCCACCACCACGCCCCTGACCTGCACTTTCCTCATCCATAGCCTGTGGGGGAGAAAAACTTCTGCCAGCGGTTCAAGATCGCGACAAACGGCGCAGGGGAGACGACTCCACACAGCGGAAAGTAAGGACTGCACAGGGTTTGCATCTCTTACCTGTGGAAGATTAGATTGCGCGCATGACCCTGGCTCCCGCGACACCGCGCCGCACCGGCCGCCGCCATGACCGCGAGATCATCGCCCTCGCGCTGCCCGCCTTCGGCGCACTGGTCGCGGAACCCCTCTTCGTCATGGTCGACAGCGCCGTGATCGGCCATCTCGGCACTCCCCAGCTCGCCGGCCTCGGTGTGGCGGCCGCCCTGCTGACCACCGCCGTCTCCGTCTTCGTCTTCCTCGCCTACGCCACCACCGCCGCGGTCGCCCGCCGGGTCGGCGCCGGCGATCTGCCCGCCGCCATCCGCCAGGGCATGGACGGCATCTGGCTCGCCCTGCTGCTCGGCGCCGCCGTCATCGCGGCGGTGCTGCCCACCGCCCCCTGGCTCGTCGAGGCCTTCGGCGCCTCCGGCACCGCCGCCCCGTACGCCACGACCTACCTCCGCATCAGCGCGCTCGGCATCCCCGCGATGCTCGTCGTGCTCGCCGCCACCGGCGTGCTCCGCGGCCTCCAGGACACCAAGACCCCGCTCTACGTCGCCCTCGGCGGCTTCTCCGCCAACGCCGCGCTCAACATCGGACTGGTCTACGGCGCCGGCCTCGGCATCGCGGGCTCCGCCTGGGGCACGGTTATCGCCCAGTGCGGCATGGCCGCGGTCTACCTCGCCGTGGTCGTTCGCGGCGCGCGACGGCACGGGGCCTCGCTGCGTCCCGATGCCGCCGGAATCCGTGCCTCGGCCCAGGCCGGTGTGCCGCTTCTGGTCCGTACGCTCTCGCTGCGCGCTGTGCTGATGATCGCCACCGCCGTCGCCGCCCGGCTCGGCGACGCCGAGATCGCCGCCCACCAGATCGTGCTCACACTGTGGTCCCTGCTGGCCTTCGCGCTGGACGCGATAGCCATCGCCGGGCAGGCCATCATAGGCCGCTACCTCGGCGCGGGGGACCGCGACGGCGCCAGGGCCGCCTGCCGCCGCATGATCCAGTGGGGCATCGTCTCGGGCCTGGTCCTCGGTGTGCTGGTCGCGCTCGCCCGCCCGCTGTTCATCCCCCTGTTCACCGCCGACCCGGCCGTACAGGGCCCGCTGCTCACCACGCTCCTGGTCGTGGCCGTGACCCAGCCGGTCTCCGGCATCGTCTTCATCCTCGACGGCGTGCTGATGGGAGCGGGGGACGGCCCCTATCTCGCCTGGGCCATGGTCGCGACGCTGGCCCTGTTCGCGCCGGTGGCTCTGGCCGTCCCGCTGCTCGGCGGCGGACTGGTCGCCCTGTGGTGGGCGATGGCCCTGATGATGACCGTGCGGATGCTGACCCTGTGGCTGCGCACCCGTTCGGGCCGGTGGATTGTGACCGGAGCCTCCCGCTGAAGCATCTCCCGTAATACGCAGCGCGTGTCAATAATGACCCTGTGCGCTCGCTTGCCAGGAATTCCGTGCTGCCCCTGACGTTCGTCGTCATCGTGGCTGCTGCTGTGGTGGGGTACGCCACGGAGGAAGCCGACACGAACAGCAGCAGCGGTGGCGGCCGCAGCAGCTTCGGCAAATCCGGCGAGGCGGGCCAGGACCCCCAGGACCAGGATCCCGCCGCTACGGCACCAGCCGATGACGGCAATGCGTACACCCCGCGCCGTACCGAGCAGAACGCCCGGGTCGGTGCGGTCTTCGAGAAGGACGACTCCGGCGACCACTTCTGCACCGCGAGCGTGGTGCAGAGTCCGGGCCGGAACATGCTCATCACCGCAGCGCACTGTGCCTTCGACAGCGACGGCAAAACCCCGGTGAACGACCTGGTCTTCGCCCCCGACTACCGCGACGGCGATGAGCCCACCGGCCTGTGGAAGGTCAAGAAGGTGATCCTCGACGACCGCTGGGCCAATTCCAACGACGAAGACCTCGATGTCGCCTTCCTCGTCCTCGACAAGAAGAAGGGCAAGGAGATCCAGGACGTCCTCGGCGGAAACACCCTCGGGATCGACCGTGGCTACGACAACGAGGTCAAGATCACCGGCTACCCCACCAGCCGCGACACCCCGATCTCCTGCCAGAACCGCACCACGAGGTTCAGCGACACCCAGCTGCGCATCCGATGCACCGACTTCGAGGGCGGTACGAGCGGCAGCCCCTGGCTCGCCGACTACGACCCCAAGAGCCACACCGGCACGGTCATCGGCGTCCTGGGCGGCCACAAAGGCGGCGGCGACGAGGACGATGTCTCCTTCGCCGCGTACTTCGACGACGACATCGCCGCGCTCTACAAGCGAGCCCAGGACGAGGACTGACGCGGTCCTTCCGCGCTCCGCACACGGCGAAGGGCCGCACCCCGGTGACGGGATGCGGCCCTTCGGCGTGGTACTGCGATTACGCGGCGACGACCTCGACGCCGAGCTTCGCCACGACCTCGGCGTGCAGACGCACGGAGATCTGGTGCGCGCCCAGGGTCTTGATCGGCGAACCGAGCTCGACACGACGCTTGTCGACGTCCGGACCACCGGCAGCCTTGATCGCCGAGGCGATGTCGGCCGGGGTGACGGAGCCGAACAGGCGGCCCGCGTCGCCGGCACGGACGGCCAGCTTCACGTTGACGCCCTCGAGCCGGCCCTTGACCTCGTTGGCCTGCTCGATCGTGGCGATCTCGCGGATCTTGCGACCGCGACGGATCTGCTCGACGTCCTTCTCGCCACCCTTGGTCCAGCGGATCGCGAAACCACGCGGGACCAGGTAGTTACGGGCGTACCCGTCCTTGACGTCAACGACGTCGCCGGCGGTGCCGAGGCCGGAGACCTCGTGGGTGAGGATGATCTTCATGATTCGGTCACCCTTCCCTTATCGCGCGGTGGACGTGTAGGGCAGCAGCGCCATCTCACGGCTGTTCTTCACAGCCGTGGCGACGTCACGCTGGTGCTGAGTGCAGTTGCCGGTGACCCGGCGGGCACGGATCTTGCCGCGGTCGGAGATGAACTTCCGCAGCAGGTTCGTGTCCTTGTAGTCGACGTAGGAGATCTTCTCCTTGCAGAACACGCAAACCTTCTTCTTAGGCTTGCGAGCAGGCGGCTTCGCCATTGTCTCTCTCCAATGAGTTCAAGAAGTTTGTGCTGACGCCCTCAAGGCCCCTGGCCGTCCCACGGCGCTGTTTCACGTGAAACAGCGCGGAGTCGACCAGCTCTACGGACCTAGAAGGGCGGCTCGTCCGAGTAGCCACCGCCGGAGCTACCGCCCCAGCCACCGCCGCCGCCACCCTGCTGGCCACCGCCGGCCGGACCGCCGGTCGCCCACGGGTCGTCGGCAGGAGCGCCGCCGCCCTGCTGACCGCCGCCGGGGCCGCCGCCCCAGCCGCCGCCACCCTGGCCGCCGCCACCCTGCTGACCGCCGCCGAAGCCGCCGCCCTGGCCACCGCGACCGCTGGTCTTGGTGATCTTGGCCGTGGCGTTCTTGAGGCTCGCGCCCACTTCCTCGACGTCGAGCTCGTAGACCGTGCGCTTCACGCCCTCGCGGTCCTCGTACGACCGCTGCTTGAGGCGGCCCTGGACGACCACGCGGGTACCCCGCGTCAGGGACTCGGCGACGTTTTCCGCCGCCTGACGCCACACCGAGCAGGTCAGGAACAGGCTCTCGCCGTCCTTCCACTCATTGGTCTGGCGGTCGAAAGTGCGGGGAGTGGACGCGACGCGGAACTTCGCGACCGCCGCACCGGACGGGGTGAAGCGCAGCTCGGGGTCGTCGACAAGATTGCCGACAACCGTGATGACGGTCTCGCCTGCCATTAGGGGAACCTCTCGGCGGGTGTGCTGCTGGCTGCTGGTGTTGCTGCTACTCGAACCCGGTTACCGCTGGACGCTGACGCGTTCAGTGGGTCTCGGGACGGAGGACCTTGGTCCGGAGGACCGACTCATTCAGGTTCATCTGACGGTCGAGCTCCTTGACGACCGCAGGCTCGGCCTGCAGGTCGATGACCGAGTAGATGCCCTCGGGCTTCTTCTTGATCTCGTACGAGAGACGACGACGGCCCCAGGTGTCGACCTTCTCGACCTTTCCGTTGCCCTCACGGACGACGGAGAGGAAGTTCTCGATCAGCGGGGAGACAGCGCGCTCCTCGAGATCGGGGTCGAGGATGACCATCACCTCGTAGTGACGCATGTAGAACCCACCTCCTTTGGACTCAGCGGCCACGGTCGTTCCGTGGCAGGAGGGTCGTATGCGTTCCGCGCCACGCCCGTCCGGTGCTCCGGACAGACATAGGCGCAGACCGTACAGAGTACCTGCCTGAGGCCTTCCGGTTGAAATCCGTCCGCTCCACCCCTCAATCTGGAACACAACGGGTGTGAGCGGCGTTACAGTGCGCCGCCCTGTCATCGGAGGTGCCGCATGGCACAGGCAGCACGGACCCAGCGCAGTTGGCTGTCGCTTCTCAACAGCGACGGCAAGGACCATCCCGTCGAGAACACCTTCGCCATCGTGACCGTGGTACTCGGCGCGATCGCCATCTTCACGACGCTCTCTCCCAGCCTGCACCTGGTCAGCTCCTGGGTCGGCCTGATCGGCATCGGCACCGGCCTGTGGGGTCAGTTCATCTCGTCGACGACCGGCGAGCGCTTCCTGTTGATCATCGGCCTCGGCGCAGCCGCCGTCGGCTTCTACCTCGGCCTGGCACACGGCGGCCTCTGGGGCGGTGTCATCGGCTAGCCGATGCGGCATACGGGGCCCCAGCCCGTATGGCCCAGACGGGGCGCTCCACGGTCACAGTAGGCTTCGGCGCGAGAGCCGGAGCCCCGACCATGGGGACACACCTGCCGAGGAGCGCCCCGCATGAGCCTGACCCTGAGGACCATCAGCCGAGAGCAGCATCTGGCATATATCCAGAGTCTGCCCGCGGCCAGCCACATGCAGGTCCCCGCCTGGGCGGACGTCAAGGCCGAATGGCGTTCGGAGAGCCTGGGCTGGTTCGACCCGAGCGGCGAGATGGTCGGCGCCGGACTGGTCCTTTACCGCCAGGTGCCCAAGGTCAAGCGCTACCTCGCGTACCTCCCCGAGGGCCCGGTCATCAACTGGTACGCGCCGAATCTGGAGGACTGGCTGCAGCCGATGCTCGCGCATCTCAAGCAGGAGGGCGCCTTCACCGTGAAGATGGGCCCGCCGGTCATCATCCGCCGCTGGGACTCGCAGGCGATCAAGGCCGGCATCCAGAACCCGGACGTCAAGCGACTCCGGGACGTCGAGGCGACCCACATCGAGCCGCGCGCCTTCGAGGTGGCCGACAAGCTGCGCCGCATGGGCTGGCAGCAGGGCGAGGACGGCGGCGCCGGCTTCGCCGACGTACAGCCGCGTTATGTCTTCCAGGTGCCGCTGGCCGACCGTTCGCTGGAAGAGGTCCACAAGGGCTTCAACCAGCTGTGGCGCCGCAACATCAAAAAGGCCGAAAAGGCCGGTGTCGAGGTGGTCCAGGGCGGCTACGACGACCTGGCCGAGTGGCAGCGTCTCTACGAGATCACCGCGGTGCGTGACCACTTCCGGCCGCGTCCGCTCAGCTACTTCCAGCGCATGTGGTCGGCTCTCAACGCCGAGGACCCCAACCGCATGCGGCTGTACTTCGCCCGCCATGACGGCGTGAACCTGTCGGCCGCGACGATGCTCGTCGTCGGCGGGCACGTCTGGTACTCCTACGGGGCCTCGGACAACATCGGCCGTGAGGTCCGTCCCTCCAACGCGATGCAGTGGAAGATGCTGCAGGACGCCTACGCGCTCGGCGCCTCGGTCTACGACCTCCGCGGCATCAGCGACTCGCTCGACGAGAACGACCACCTCTTCGGCCTGATCCAGTTCAAGGTCGGCACAGGTGGGCAGGCAGCGGAGTACCTCGGTGAGTGGGACTTCCCGCTCAACAAGCTTCTGCACAAGGCGTTCGACCTCTACATGGCGCGCCGCTGACCGCTCCACCGCACCGTTCGTCACCCTGAGACACCAGCCACGAGAAAGGTTCCGGGCCCGGCCATGGCGCTCACCCTCTACGTCGACACCGCGCGCTGGCGGGCGCACCAGCAGAGCGTTCTCCAGCAGTTCCCCGGGCTGGTCCCGGTCTGCAAAGGCAACGGCTACGGCTTCGGCCATGAGCGCCTCGCCGACGAGGCGACCCGCCTCGGTGCCGATATCCTCGCGGTCGGGACGACCTACGAGGCGGCCCGCATCAAGGACTTCTTCAGCGGCGATCTGCTCGTCCTGACGCCGTTCCGCCACGGCGAGGAGCCGGTGCCGCTGCCCGACCGGGCGATCCGCTCGGTGTCGTCGGTCGAAGGCGTGGGGGGCCTGGTCGGCGCCCGGGTCGTCATCGAGGTCATGAGCAGCATGAAGCGCCATGGCGTCAAGCCGGAGGACCTGCCGAAGCTGGCCACGGCCATCGAGGACGTCCGGCTCGAAGGCTTCGCGATCCACCTCCCGCTGGACCGCACCGACGGCTCCGACGCGGTCGAAGAGGTCATCGGCTGGATGGACCAGCTCCGCGCCGCCCGCCTCCCGCTGCACACCATGTTCGTCAGCCACCTCAAGGCCGATGAACTGGCCCGTCTCCAGCAGCAGTTCCCCCAGACGCGCTTCCGTGCGCGGATCGGTACCCGGCTGTGGCTCGGCGACCACGAGGCCACCGAGTACCGCGGTTCGGTGCTCGATGTCACCCGGATCGCCAAGGGCGAGCGCTTCGGTTACCGCCAGCAGAAGGCGGCCTCCGACGGCTACCTGGTCGTGGTGGCGGGCGGCACCTCGCACGGGGTCGGCCTGGAGTCGCCCAAGGCGCTGCACGGTGTGATGCCGCGTGCCAAGGGCGTGGCCCGGGCCGGGCTGGCAACCGTGAACCGCAATCTCGCACCGTATGTGTGGGCCGGGAAGCAGCGCTGGTTCGCGGAGCCCCCGCACATGCAGGTGTCGATCCTGTTCGTGCCGGGGGATGCCCCGCAGCCGCAGGTCGGCGAGGAGCTGGTGGCCCATCTGCGGCACACCACCACACAGTTCGACCGCCTCGTGGACCGCTGAGCCGGAGCCACGACGCAGACAGACAAGGGCCCGGTGCCGCAGAGACGCCTTCTGCGGGACCGGGCCTGATGCGTTGGGGCCTGGGGCCGGAATCACTCCCGTGCGACGCCCCAGCGCACCTGGGGCGCCGCCTGGAACTGCACCGCGTGCCGGGGCCGGTGGTAGGCCCGTCCGAGCACGAACACATCGGAGCTGCGGTCCAGGACTCCGCCCGAGGGATCGTCGTCCCCGTCCCTGCGGACCACATCGCGTTCCGGCATCAGGATGTCCCGTACGACCAGGGCGCACAGGTAGAGCGTGCCCAAGAGGTGCAGCGCGATGGCGAGTTGGTAGCCCTCGGTCGGCAGTCCTTGGTGCTTGTCGCCGCTTCCTGTGTAGGCGAGGTACGTCCAGATCCCCAGGAAGTACATGACCTCGCAGGCCTGCCAGATCAGGAAGTCCCGCCAACGCGGCCGGGCCAGCGCGGCGAGCGGGGTCAGCCACAGGACGTACTGCGGCGAGTAGACCTTGTTGGTGAGGATGAACAGCGCGACGACGAGGAACGCGAGCTGCGCGAAGCGCGGCCGACGCGGTGCGTAGAGCGTCAGCAGGCCGATGGCGCCACAGCCCACGATCATCAGCAGCGTGGCGTAGGTGTTGGCGTTCTCCAGGGGGTTGCCGGTGCGCTGCGAGATCAGGAGCCAGATCGAACCGAAGTCGATGGGCCGTTCCTGGCTGAACGTGTAGAACTTCGCCCAGCCCTCCCGGATGTGGAAGCCCGCGGCATCATGCGTGATCATCACCGGCAGGTTCACCACGAGCCAGGACGCGACCGTACCTGTCAGCGCCCTCCGGAACGCGCGCCAGGCGCCTGCGCGCCAGCACAGCACCAGCAGCGGGCCCAGCAGCAACACCGGGTACAGCTTCGCCGCGGTGGCCAGCCCGATGAGGATGCCGGCCGCCAGCGGACGGCTGCGTGACCACATCAGCATCCCGGCGGCCGTCAGGGCGATGGCCAGCAGATCCCAGTTGATGGTGGCGGTGAGGGCGAAGGCGGGCGCCAGGGCGACAAGGAGACCGTCCCAGGGGCGGCGGCGGTGGGTGCGGGCCACACACACCGCAATGACAGCGGCGCAGATCATCAGCATGCCGGCGTTGACCAGCCAGTAGATCTGTTCGCGGTGCTGGATGCTTCCGGAGTGCGGAGTCATCCAGGAGGCGACCTCCATGAAGACGCCGGTGAGCACGGGGTACTCGAGATACTCCATATCGCCGGGCAGCCGGTCGAAGTACGGGATCAGCCCATCGGCGAAGCCCCGCCCCGCATAGAGATGGGGGATGTCGGAGTAGCAGGCGTGCGTGTATTGGGTCGTGGCGCCGAAGAACCAGCCGCCGTTGTAGCAGGGCAGCTTCTGCACCATGCCGAGTGCGAACATGCCGATGGCGACGAGCGCGATGATGCGCACCGGCGTCAGCCAGTGCCTCCCGAGCAGTGCGTGGCGGCCGAGAGGCCCCCCGATCAGCTCGCTGCCGGCCGCCGCCACCTCATCCCGCTTCGTCGGCCGTACCGGATCGTCCCGTCGCACGCTCGTCATGGCCCCATCCTGCCGTACGCCCACGGGCAGAAGACGGCGAAGCCCCCGCCCGGGCAAACCGGGCGAGGGCTTCGTTGCTCCACGTTTCACGTGAAACATTCAGCGTTTCACGTGAAACGGTCAGCCGTTCGGGCCGCCGAGCCAGCCTCCACTGTCTGTCGCATCCGTCGGGTCTGGCGTCGGACTCGTGCCGCCGGGGCCACCTCCGGGACCACCCGCGCCATTTCCGTTACCTCCGCCAGTACTCGCCCCACCGCTGTTCCGGCATTCCAGATCCCAGGGGGAGCAGCTGTCTGTCGGAGTCGGGCTCGGAGAGTTCGTCGGGGGAACGGACTCGCTGGGAGACTCCGACGGCGAGCTCGACGGAGTGTCCGACGGCGTGGGAGTCGGCGTCGGCGTCGGCATGCCTTCCTGGTCAAACCGCTGCCCGACGGGCGTGGCCGGCGGGAAGGACTCCGGGGTGACACCCTTCATCGCCTGCAGCATGTACTCGGTCCACACCTCGGTGGGCAGCGCACCACCGTGGATCGAGTCAAAGCCACCGACACCGTTCATGGACAGCTGGCGCGGATTCCCCGCGTCCTCACGGAACATCGTGATGGCCGTCGACAGCTGCTTGGTGTAGCCCACGAACCAGGCCGACTTGTTCTCGTCGGTGGTGCCGGTCTTGCCCGCCGCCGGCATGTTCAGCTTCTTGGCTTCCTTGGCCGTGCCGTTGTCGATGACGTTTTCCAGCACCTTGGTCACGTTGTTGGCGATGTTGGCATCCATCGCCGTTTCGCTCTGGGGCTTCTCGAAGCCGTCGAGGTCCCGGCCCTTGTACGTCACCTGCGTCACGGAATACGGCTCCACCTTCGTCCCGGACTGGGCGAACGTGGCATAGGCATCGGCCATACGAATCGCGCTCGGTGTGGAGGTGCCCAGCGCGAAGGAGGGGTTCAGGTTCTTGTCGAAGCTTCCCTCCGAGATACCCGCGGCCTGTGCCATGTCCCGGACCTTCGACATCCCGACATCCATACCGAGCTGCACGAACGGAGTGTTGACGGACTGCTCCATCGCCTTGGTCAACGAGATATAGCCCCAGGGATGGTCGCTCTCGTTCTCCTGGAAGAAGAACGAGCCGTCCCTCCTCTTGACGTACCCCCCCTCGGCGTCCTTCACCTTGAGGTGGTCGTCGCCGTTGTAGCGGCTGTCCTGCCTGATCGGCACCCCGTTGCTCTTGGCCGTTCCGTTCTTCATCGCCGCCGCGAGCACGAACGGCTTCCAGGTCGAGCCGACCGGCACACCGAAGGTGTCCGCGTTGTTGCTGAAGTGCCCCTTGTCGTAGCCCTCGCCGCCGTACAGGGCGACGATCTTGCCGTCGCCCGGCACCACTGAGGCACCGCCGAACTGGACGAATTTGTCCTTGGCGCGCTTCTTCGGGTCGATGTACCGCTTGTTGACATTCTTGACCGCGGACTCGAGCTGGCTGGTCTTCTTCGAGCTGAAGGTCGTGTGGATCGTGTAGCCGCCCTTGTCGAACTGGGCTTCGCTGAGACCCGAGTGCTTCAGCACGTACTTCTTCGCGGTGTCCATCATGTAGCCGATCTGACCGCTCTTGCTGGCCACCGGCTTCGGCAGATGCGGCATGGGGAAGTGCCCCCGGAACTTGTCCCGCTGCGCCTTGGAGAGGAGGTTGTTCTCGACCTCCCGGTCGAGAATCCAGGACCACCGCGCCTTGGCGCGCTGGGTGTTCGCCGCCCGCGTGGCCCCCGGGCTGGTACCGCCCGCCGGGTCGTACAGATCCGCACCCTTGAGCACGGTGGCCAGGAAGGCACTCTGGTTCGCGTCCAGCTTCTCGGCGTCCACTCCGTAGTACGCCTGCGCCGCTGCCTGGATCCCGTACGCCCCGCGGCCGTAGTAGCTGGTGTTCAGATACCCCTGGAGGATCTGGTCCTTGCTCTTCGACCAGCCGACCTTGATCGCGATGAACAGCTCCTTGAACTTACGGTCAAGGGTCTGCTCCTGGCTCAGCATCGCGTTCTTCACGTACTGCTGAGTGATGGTCGATCCGCCCTGGGTCTCGCCGCCCTTGGCCATGTTGACCAGCGCACGTGCGATGCCCATCGGGTCCACGCCCGAGTCCGTCCGGAACGATGCGTTCTCCGCGGCGATCGCCGCTTTCTGCATCTCGAGCGGAATCTCGTTGATCGTGACGTTCTGTCGGTTCGTCTCCCCGTCACGCGCCATGACCTTGCCATCGGCCCAGAGGTAGACGTTGTTCTGCGACTTGGCGGCGTCGCTCTCGCTGGGCACGTGCACCAGGGCCAGCGCGACGCCGGAGGCACCCACGATCAGCCCTATGAATCCGACGCACAGGGTCGTGACCTGTTTCCACGACGGCACAAAGCGCCGCCAGCCGACCCGGTTGGCCCGCGGGTAGTCGATGAAGCGCTTCTTGGCAGGCTTCCCGCCGCCGCGACCGCGGCCACGGCCTCCCTCGGGACCACCGCCGCCACCGCCCCGACGGCCACCGCCACCACGGCCCCCGGCGCCATCGCCGGAGGCCATCGCGGCATCGGACGACCGCCGGCGGCCACCACGCTGGGCGGCTCTACGGGCGTCGGCACGCCCACCCTGCCGCGGCTCGTGGCCGGACGGCTCGGAGTGGGCGGCAGAACCGGCAGCGGAGCCACGGGAAGGGGCGGCACGGCGCCCCGATGGCTGCTGTGCGGCGCGTCGGGCCGCGGCACGTCCGCCACTCTGCGGCTGTGGCGGTTTGCGACGGTGCTCGCTCATGGAACGAATACTCCTCGGGCAGGCGCGCTATCTCGTCGCCTGAAGGCGGCAGTTGTCTTCAGGTCCCCCCGATGCACGACCCGCTCCTGAGGCGCGAGCCGCACTACACCGAGGACGAGGACGCCAGATATCGGCCCACGGTTCCCGGCAGTCTGCATGCCGCACAGACTACGCACGGCCAAAACCTGCCCAGTGTTGAAATTCACTCCAAATCAGTCAGGTTGATGAGAACGATTCGGTGATGTGATGCCGTTCACCGTGCCCCCTCTTGTTCCGCCCAGGTGGCCGTTCTATCGTCTGGATGTATCGAGTCGATACATCAGCACGACATAAAGAGCGCACCGGACCAAGGAGGCGGAGGATGAGCAGACGTTCCGGCGTCCTCGAGTTCGCTGTCCTCGGCCTGCTCCGCGAGTCCCCGATGCACGGCTATGAGCTGCGAAAACGGCTCAACACCTCGCTCGGGGTCTTCCGTGCGTTCAGCTATGGCACCCTCTACCCCTGCCTCAAGGCGCTGGTCGCGAGCGGCTGGCTGATCGAGGAGACGGACGGCGCCCCGGAGGGCGTACCCCCCGCGGCTCTGACCGGGCGCCGCGCCAAGATCGTCTACCGATTGACACCGGCGGGCAAAGAACACTTCGAGGAGCTGCTCGCCCACTCCGGGCCGGATGCATGGGAGGACGAGCACTTCGGCGTCCGCTTCGCATTCTTCGGCCAGACCTCGCGGGACGTACGGATGCGCGTGCTGGAAGGCCGCCGCAGCCGGCTGGAGGAGCGCCTGGAGAGGATGCGCACCTCCCTGGCCAGGTCCCGCGAGCGGCTGGACGACTACACCCTCGAACTGCAGCGGCACGGCATGGAATCCGTGGAGCGCGAAGTCCGTTGGCTGAACGAGCTCATCGAGAGCGAGCGCGCCGGGCGTGATCAGCGCCCCACGGGCTCCGCAGCGCAGGACAAGAAGAACCAGTCAGGAGATACGGGCGGCCTGCCCCGGCACCGGGGTGGTACCCGGCCGGATCCGTCCGATGACACCACCACATGAGGCTCTGCTGTGCAGGTCCTCATCGAGAACACAGGGAGCAACCGGAATGGGTTCGGTTCGCGTAGCCATCGTCGGCGTGGGCAACTGCGCCGCCTCGCTGGTACAGGGCGTCGAGTACTACAAGGACGCCGACCCGAAGAGCCGCGTGCCCGGCCTCATGCACGTGCAGTTCGGCGACTACCACGTGCGTGACATCGAGTTCGTGGCTGCCTTCGACGTCGACGCCAAGAAGGTCGGGCTCGACCTCGCGGATGCCATCGGCGCCAGCGAGAACAACACCATCAAGATCTGCGACGTGCCGAACGCCGGCGTGCAGGTCCAGCGCGGTCACACCCTCGACGGCCTGGGCAAGTACTACCGCCAGACGATCGAGGAGTCCCCCGAGGCCCCGGTCGACGTCGTCCAGGTCCTCAAGGACACGCAGGCCGACGTGCTGGTCTGCTACCTCCCTGTCGGCTCCGAGGACGCCGCCAAGTACTACGCCCAGTGCGCCATCGACGCCAAGGTCGCGTTCGTCAACGCACTCCCGGTCTTCATCGCCGGCACCAAGGAGTGGGCGGACAAGTTCACCGAGGCCGGTGTCCCGATCGTCGGTGACGACATCAAGTCGCAGGTCGGCGCCACGATCACGCACCGGGTGATGGCCAAGCTCTTCGAGGACCGGGGCGTCATCCTGGACCGCACGATGCAGCTGAACGTCGGCGGCAACATGGACTTCAAGAACATGCTCGAGCGTGATCGCCTGGAGTCCAAGAAGATCTCCAAGACGCAGGCCGTCACCTCCCAGATCCGGGACCGTGAGCTGGGCGAGGACAACGTCCACATCGGCCCCTCCGACTACGTGGCCTGGCTGGACGACCGCAAGTGGGCCTACGTCCGCCTCGAGGGCCGCGCCTTCGGTGATGTCCCGCTGAACCTGGAGTACAAGCTCGAGGTCTGGGACTCCCCGAACTCCGCGGGTGTCATCATCGACGCCCTGCGTGCCGCGAAGATCGCCAAGGACCGGGGCATCGGTGGCCCGATCCTCTCCGCGTCCTCGTACTTCATGAAGTCGCCGCCGGTGCAGTACTTCGACGACGAGGCACGGGAGAACGTCGAGAAGTTCATCAGCGGTGACGCCGAGCGCTGAGCCGCCCGACGCGCCCTCCCTCCGCAGGCCCCCGGGTATTCCGCCCGGGGGCCTGCGGGCTGTGTGAGGCTGTGCCTCATGCATGCTGTGCGCGCCCTTCGCGTATTACTCCGGCTACGCGACTTCCGTTCGCTCCTTGCCGCACGGCTCCTGTCCCAGGCGGCCGACGGGGTGTTCCAGGTCGCGCTCGCCACCTACGTCGTCTTCTCGCCCGAGAAGCAGACATCGCCCGCGGCCATCGCCTCGGCCATGGCGATCCTGCTGCTCCCGTACTCCCTCCTCGGGCCGTTCACCGGTGTGCTGCTCGACCGCTGGCGGCGCCGTCAGGTGCTGCTGTACGGCAATCTGCTGCGCACCCTGCTGGCCATGGCCACCGCGACGCTGATCGTGTCGAAGGTCCCGGACTGGCTCTTCTATGCCTCGGCCCTCTCCGTGACCGCCGTGAACCGCTTCGTCCTGGCCGGGCTCTCGGCCGCGCTCCCGCGCGTGGTCGACGGTGAACAGCAGCTGGTCATGGCCAACTCCCTCACCCCCACGGCCGGCACACTCGCCGCGACGGCGGGCGGCGGGCTCGCCTTCGCCGTCCGGCTGGCCGGCTCGGACGTGGACGCCTTCGTCGTGCTGCTCGCCGCGGCCCTCTATTTCTGTTCGGCCCTGACCACTCTGCGCATGGCCCCACAGTTGCTCGGCCCCGACCCCGCACGCCTCCAACCACACCTGCGGGAAGCCCTGTTGAGCACCGTGCGCGGGTTGAGAGAAGGGCTGCGCCATCTCGCCGAGCGGCGCATCCCGGCCCGCGCACTGATCGCGATGGCCTTGATCCGTTTCTGCTACGGGGCTCTGACGGTCATGGTGCTGATGCTGTGCCGGTACTCCTGGGCCGAGACCGAGTCCGAAGGGCTGGCGCTGCTCGGGATCACCGTCGGAGTGTCAGGAGCGGGCTTCTTCGCGGCGGCGCTCGTCACGCCCTGGGCCGTGGGGCGGTTCACCGCGTTCGGCTGGATCGCGGGCTGTGCGGCACTGGGCGCGGTCCTGGTGCCGTCTCTCGGGCTGTTCTTCACACCGGGTCCGATGCTGGCCGCCGCGTTCGTGCTCGGCCTGAGCACCCAAGGAACCAAGATCTCCACGGACACGATCGTCCAGTCGACGGTCGACGACGCCTTCCGCGGCCGGTCCTTCGCCATCTACGACGTGCTCTTCAACGTCGCCTTCGTCGGGGCTGCCGCAGTCGCGGCCCTGATGCTGCCTCCGGACGGGCGGTCCGCCGCCCTGCTCGGCATGGTGACCGTGCTGTATGCGCTGGTCGCCGCGGCGTTGATCCGCTCGGGGCGCGGTTAGGCGTCGCCCCCGCGCCCGCCCAGCGCCCCGGTCCCTGCAACGGGGCGCACCCGGACCCGATACCTTACGGGCGTCCTACACAAGCCTGTACACATCAAAATCGGGGGAGTCCCATGACCACGCCGCCTCAGGGCCAGAATCCGTACGGTCAGGCGCCGTACGGGCAGCAGCCTTACGGACAGCCGCCCTACGGCCAGAACCCGTATCCGCAGGCGCCGCAAGCACCGCAGGCTCCCTACGGCCAGCCCCAGGGCTACGCCTACCCCCCGCAGCCGCAGGCTCCGTACGGGCAGCAGCCGCCGGCGGGTTACCCAATGGCTCCTCAGCAGCCCATGCACGGCGGAGCTCCGGTGCCTCCGCCTCAGCCCGCCAAGCGCCGGTCCGTCAAGGCGATCCTGAGGGGTATCGGGCTCGTTATCGCGGTGATCGTCTTCGCGTTCTTCTGGATCGTGAGCCAGGACGACGCGGAGAACGCTGAGGCCGGTGACTGTGTGCAGAAGTCCAGCAGTTCACTCGACGACGGGCTCAAGGTGGTGGACTGCAGTAGCTCCGAAGCGCAGTACAAGGTGAGCAAGGTGCACAACGACACCACGGACCCGACGCTGTGCGCAGAGGGAGAGTCGGCCTACACCAAGAGCGTGCACCGTCGCCGGAGCGGCGACACCCGCATGGTGATCTGCCTGACCTCGGTGAAGTAGCGCACGCCGAACGCGCCGGAAGACAAAGGAGCGGTGTTTCACGTGAAACACCGCTCCTTGTTTCACGTGAAACACCGCCCGTTTCACGCTCAGCTCTGAGCGGCCCACCACTCCTTCAGCGCAGCGACTGCCGCCTCCCGCTCCATGGGCCCGTGCTCCAGCCGGAGCTCCAGCATCTGCTTGTACGCCTTGCCGACCTCGGGCCCCGGGCGGATACCCAGAATCTGCATGATGTCGTTGCCGTCCAGGTCCGGGCGGATCGCTTCCAGCTCTTCCTGCTCCTGCAGCCGCGCGATGCGCTCCTCGAGCCCGTCATAGGCGCGCGAGAGAGCGCCGGCCTTGCGCTTGTTGCGGGTAGTGCAGTCCGAGCGCGTGAGCTTGTGCAGCCGCTCCAGCTGCGGGCCGGCGTCCCGCACATACCGGCGCACCGCCGAGTCCGTCCACTCGCCCGTCCCATAGCCGTGGAAGCGCAGATGCAGCTCCACCAGCCGCGAGACGTCCTTGACCAGGTCATTGGAGTACTTCAGAGCGGTCATCCGCTTCTTGGTCATCTTCGCGCCCACCACTTCGTGGTGGTGGAAGGAGACCCGGCCGTCCTTCTCGAAGCGTCGCGTCCGCGGCTTTCCGATGTCGTGGAGCAGTGCCGCCAGCCGCAGCACGAGATCGGGCCCGTTCTCTTCAAGGTCGATCGCCTGCTCCAGCACCGTCAGCGAGTGCTCGTAGACGTCCTTGTGGCGGTGATGCTCGTCACTCTCCAGCCGCAGTGCGGGGAGCTCGGGCAGGACATGGTCCGCCAGGCCCGACTCGACAAGCAGCCGCAGCCCCTCGCGCGGGTGCGGCGCCAGGACCAGCTTGTTCAGCTCGTCCCGTACGCGCTCCGCGGAGACGATCTCGATGCGGTCCGACATCGCCTTCATCGCGGCGAAGACCTCGGGGTCCACCTCGAAGTCCAGCTGGGCCGCGAAGCGGGCCGCGCGCATCATCCGCAGCGGATCATCGGAGAACGACTCCTCCGGCGTCCCCGGCGTCCGCAGCACACGCGCCGCCAGGTCCTCCAGACCGTCGTGCGGGTCGACGAACTCCTTCTGCGGCAGCAGCACCGCCATGGCGTTCACCGTGAAGTCCCGGCGCACCAGATCCTGCTCGATGGAGTCGCCGTACGACACCTCGGGCTTGCGGGAGGTGCGGTCGTACGCCTCGGACCGGTAGGTCGTGACCTCGATGTCGAAGGAGGCCTTCTTGCAGCCGACCGTGCCGAAAGCGATGCCGACCTCCCAGACCGCGTCCGCCCACGGCCGGACGATCTTCAGAACGTCTTCGGGGCGGGCATCGGTGGTGAAGTCCAGGTCGTTGCCGAGCCGGCCCAGGAGCGCATCCCGGACCGAACCGCCGACCAGGGCAAGTGTGAACCCGGCCTCCTGGAATCGACGGGCCAGGTCATCCGCGACGGGGGACACCCGCAGCAGCTCGCTCACGGCTCGGCGCTGGACATGGTTCAGCGCGTTCGTCGACTGCGGGGTCCGCTCGGCGATCGGGGCGGGGAGGTCATTGTTGGCGTTCGGCACAACAAAACAGGGTACGTGGCCGCGGAGCGCGAGGCGCCACGTAATAAAGGGGACAGGCTGGGCGCCCGGCTCTCCGCACCGCGATCATGTGGAGCAGTCCCCGGCACTACGGCGCAGCGGGCCTCGTTACCATTCGTGGACGCACATTCCGACGACCACTGACGAAGACGAGGGACGGACGAGCGCGTGGCCGAGGCGGCAGGGTTCCAGGGGACTGAACGGCCGCGTGGTCGATGGCTGCGAAGGACCGTGACACTGCTCACTGGAGTGCTCCTGCTCACGGGGCTGCTCCAGGTTCCGCACGCTGCCACCGCCCAGGCGGCCCCGACGGGCTCCCGCACGGTCGACGTCACCATCGACTCGATGTCCCCGTCCGCTCCCGCCAAGAGCGACACGGTCACCGTCTCCGGGACGCTGACCAACGACGGACGCGACACGATCACCAACGCGCATGTCGGCATGAACCGCGGGGACGCCCTCGGCGGCCGGAGCTCCATCGACAATGTGTCCCGTCGCACCGGCTATCTGCCCGGCACCGACGGCGAGGAGATCAACGGGAGCGCGGAGAAGATCGGCAAGCTGGAGCCCGGCGTCAGCCGCCCCTTCAGCGTCAGCGTGCCGGTCAAGGACCTCCGTCTCGACAAGAACGGTGTGTACCAGCTCGGTGTCTCTGTGTCAGGGCGCTCGCAGGCCGCGCCCTACAACCAGGTCCTCGGCTTCGACCGCACGCTGCTGCCCTGGCAGGAGGCCGACGCCCAGAAGAAGACGCAGCTCACGTACCTGTGGCCGCTGATCTCTTCCACCCATCTCACCGCCGAGACCGACGCCGACGCCCAGCAGACGCCGGTCTTCCGCAACGACGACCTCGCTGCCGAGCTCGCGCCGGGAGGCCGGCTGCAGCAGATGGTCGCGCTCGGCAAGAACCTGCCGGTGACCTTCGTCATCGATCCCGACCTGCTCGCGACCGTCGACGCGATGACCAAGTCGTACCGGGTGAACGGCCCGGACGGCCCCATGGGCAAGAACCAGGCCGTCGCCAAGCAGTGGCTGCACGAGCTCGAAGAAGCGGTCAAGTCGCACGAGGTCGTCGCGCTGCCCTTCGCCGACCCCGACCTCGCCTCGCTCGCCCATCACGGCAAGAGCGTGCCCAGCGCGCTCAGCCACCTCGGCCCGGCCACCGACCTCGCCGAGACGACCGTGGACACGATCCTCGGCGTGAAGCCGCGTACGGACTTCGCCTGGCCCGTCGACGGTGCGATCGACTCCTCGGTCGTGGATGTCGCGACCTCGGCCGGTGCGCACAACGTGATCACCCGCAGCGACAGCCTGCGGGAGACCGGAGGACTGTCCTACACCCCGACGGCGGCCCGCCCCATCGGTGGCGGCAACACGGCCATCGTGGCGGATGCACAGCTCTCGCGGGCCTTCGAAGGCGATATGTCGAAGGCCGGAAACTCCGCCCACGCGGTCCAGGACTTCGTCGCACAGACCCAGATGATCAGTCTTGAGGACCCCGACCGGCAGCGCAGCATCGTCGTCGCGCCGCAGCGCATGCCGTCCGTCAGCCAGGCCCACGCCATGGCCACCGCGCTGCGGACGCTGGACGACTCCGGGAGCTGGACCCAGCCGCTGAGCCTCGGCAAGGCGGCCAAGGCCAAGCCCGACCGCTCGGCCACCCGCCAGGTGCCGAGCGGTGCCGCCTATCCGTCCTCGCTGCGCCGCCAGGAACTCCCCACCAGCGCCTTCCGGCAGATCCAGGGCACCCAGGCCGCGCTGGACGACTACCGGGTGATCCTGGCCCAGCCGGAGCGTGTGGTGACCCCGTTCGGCAGCGCCATAATGCGGGAGATGTCGACGGAATGGCGCGGCGATGCCTCCGGTGCCGCACGATTCCGGCACTCCGTCCGCAGCTACCTCGACGGTCTGACCAAGAAGGTGCACCTGATCCAGAAGTCGGGGGCGACGCTCTCCGGGCGCAGCGCCACGATTCCGGTGACGGTCCAGAACAACCTGGTCCAGGGCGTCAAGGACATGACGCTGAAGCTGACCTCGTCCCAGCCCAACCGTCTGGATGCGGGCAAGGCGCAGCAGATCACAGTGGACGGCGGCCACAGCCAGTCGTTCAAGTTCGCCACCACGGCGAACGCCAACGGCCGGGCCTGGGTGACCGCCCAGCTCTACACGGCCGACGGAAAGCCCTACGGTGAGCCCATGATGTTCCAGGTGAACGTCACGGAGATCACCGCCACGGTGATGCTCGTCATCGCCGGCGGGGTGCTGCTGCTCGTCCTCGCCGGGGTGCGGATCTATCTCCAGCGCAAGCGGGGGGCCGCCCAGCGCGCGGAGGACGGGTCCGACGGCGAGGGTCCCGATGACGACACAGGTACGGACGGCGACAACGGCGGCACGGACGGCGACGAGCCCGAGCAGCCGAGTGACCCCACGCCGGACACCGGATCGGAAAGCTCCGGCCCGTCCGGCTCAGGTGAGAAAGTGGACCGTTGATAGATAGCGGGGCCGGACGGCCGGCGACGGATGAGGTGGGGCAGCGATGAATGCGCCGTACGACGGTGACCGGGGCCGGGGCGCCAATGGCGACCCCACAGGCCCGGTCCCTCCGACGCCCCCGTTGCCCGCGGACCAGGACCCCTACGTCCAGGATGCCTACCGCAACGATCCGTTCCGCGCCCAGGACCCGACGGCTCAGGACCCGGTGACCGAGGCGCTCTACGACCGCGCCGCACACCCCCCGCCGCCCCCGGGACAGCCCGCGCCCCCGCTCTACCAGCAGCCCGCCGCGGGCCGGCACACGCCCGACCCGCAGCAGTGGGCCCCGCCCCCGCCACCCGAGCCGCAGGGGCCGGTCCCTCACCTCCCGTACGGCGATGACCACGCGACGACACAGCTCCTGGGCATCGACCATCTGAGGACCCACGCCTCCAACGAGCGTCCGGAGCCCGACGCCTTCGCGCATCTCTACCGGGACCAGCAGCACTACGAGCCCCAGCAGCCCGCTCCGGTGCCTCCCGGGCCCGCGACGGCCGGCGCGGCGCCCGGCCCGGAGGCGGTGCCCCAGCAGCCCGCTCCGGAGCCGGAGCCCGCCCCCGTGGCGGCGGCCGGCAAGCCCTCCGGTGGCCGGGCCTCCGGTCTGCTCAAGTCCAGCGCGGTGATGGCCGCCGGCACGATGGTGTCGCGTCTCACGGGCTTCGTCCGCTCGGCACTGATCGTCGCGGCGCTCGGCGGTGCGGTGCTCGGTGACTCCTGGCAGGTCGCCTACCAGCTGCCGACGATGATCTTCATCCTGACCATCGGCGGCGGTCTGAACTCCGTCTTCGTCCCGCAGCTGGTCCGCGCGATGAAGGAGGACGACGACGGCGGCGAGGCCTATGCCAACCGGCTGCTGACGCTGGTCATGGTGGTCCTCGGCGTGCTAACGGTCCTGTCGGTCGTCGCGGCGCCACTGCTGGTGAAGCTGGTCTCCTTCGACATCTCGCGCGACCCGGCGGCCAACGAGGTCGCCGTCGCGTTCACCCGCTACTGCGTACCCACGATCTTCTTCATGGGTCTGCATGTCGTGATGGGACAGATCCTCAACGCCCGCGGCCGCTTCGGCGCGATGATGTGGACCCCGGTCCTCAACAACATCGTCATGATCGCCACCTTCGGCCTGTTCATCTGGGTCTACGGCACGGCGGAGACCTCGCACATCGGCGTGACCACCATCCCGGACGAGGGCATCCGGCTCCTGGGCATCGGCACCCTCCTCGGGCTCGTCGTCCAGGCGCTGGCGATGATCCCGTACCTGCGCGACGCCGACTTCAAGCTCCGGCTCCGCTTCGACTGGCGCGGCCACGGCCTGGGCAAGGCCGCCAAGCTCGCCAAGTGGACGGTGCTGTTCGTGCTCGCGAACCAGGCTGGCGTCCTGGTCGTCACCCAGCTCTCCACCTGGGCCGGAAACACCGCCAACGACCAGGGGCACCCGGGCACCGGCTTCATCTCGTACGCCAGCGCACAGCTGATCTGGAACATGCCCCAGGCGATCATCACCGTCTCCGTGATGGCGGCGCTGCTGCCGCGGCTGGCCCGGTCCGCACACGACGGCGACACCGGAGCCGTCCGCGACGACATCTCGCAGGGCCTGCGCACCTCCGCCGTCGCCATCGTCCCGATCTCGTTCGGCTTCCTCTCCCTCGGCATCCCGCTGTGCACGCTGGTCTACGGTTCGTCCGGCGCCGGCATCCCGATGGGCTACATGCTGATGGCCTTCGGTGTGGGTCTGATCCCGTTCTCGGTGCAGTACGTCGTCCTGCGCGCCTTCTACGCGTACGAGGACACCCGGACCCCCTTTTACAACACGGTGATCGTCGCCGCCGTCAACGCCGTGGCCTCCGGTCTCTGCTTCCTGATCCTGCCCGCGCGCTGGGCCGTGGTGGGCATGGCCGCCTCGTACGGCCTGGCGTACATCATCGGCGTCGGTGTGGCCTGGCGTCGTCTGAGCAAGCGCATGGACGGCGACCTCGACTCCGCTCATGTCGTCCGGACCTACGCACGGCTGGCCGGCGCCAGCATTCCTGCCACGATCATCTCGGGGGCCGTGGTGTACGGAATCATGCAGACACTCGGCAGCGGGTTCCTGGGGTCGATCGCCGCACTGGTCGCCGGTGCTGCCGCACTTCTGGCCGTGTTCTACGTAGCCGCACGCAAAATGCGCATCGAGGAACTGAACGCCCTGGTCGGCATGGTCCGGTCGAAGCTTGGACGTTAGTTGAGCACAACCATCGACTGCCACCGTGTGTCGTGCATAGTGGCGGACTGTGGGCACAATTGTCTTGGCTCATTGAGCCTGCAACGGATGGGGAGGCAGGAACGACGGTGGCGGAACGGAGCACGGCTGCCGTCGACGTGGCTGACACGAGCGGTGAGGAACCGCTGACCGCCAAGGCGGGTAAGGCCACGGACGACGGTGCTAAGGCCGAGAAGGTATCCGGCAGGGAACAGGACGCCGCAGGCACCGATGAGGAGCGTGCCGAGGCGATCGAAGCCCAGCCACCGGAGCTGCACAGCGGCCACAAGCTTGCCAGACGCTACCGCCTCGAAGAGTGCGTCACCCGTCTGGACGGATTCAGCAGCTGGCGTGCGGTCGACGAGATGCTGCGCCGCGCCGTCGGTGTGCATATCCTGCCCGCCGACCATCCCAGAGCCAGGCCGGTGCTGTCCGCCGCCCGCTCGTCGGCGCTGCTCGGTGACCCCCGGTTCGTCCAGGTCCTGGACGCCGTCGAGGAGAACGACCTCGTCTACGTCGTCCATGAGTGGCTGCCGGACGCCACCGAGCTCACGACGGTGCTCGCCAACGGCCCGCTGGAGCCGCACGACGCCTACCAGCTCGTCAGCCAGGTCTCCCAGGCCATGGCCGCCGCGCACCGCGAGGGTCTCTCCCATCTGCGGATCACCCCCGGCTCGGTGCTGCGTACGGAGTCCGGGCAGTACCGCATCCGCGGCCTGGCCGTCATGGCGGCACTGCGCGGCATCACCTGCGAGTCCCCGCAGCGCACGGACACCGAGGCGATCGGCGCGCTGCTCTACGCCGCGCTGACCCAGCGCTGGCCGTACGAGAACGACGCCCATGGCCTCACCGGCCTGCCCAAGGGTGTCGGGCTGATCGCGCCCGACCAGGTGCGCGCCGGAGTTCACCGCGGGCTGTCCGAGCTGGCCATGCGCGCGCTGATCAACGATGGCGCGACGGCCTCCCGCCAGGAGCAGCCGTGCACCACCCCTGAGGAGCTGGCCAAGGCCGTCGCGGCCATGCCGCGCATCCGGCCCCCGGAGACGGCGTTCAACGCCCCGCCGCCGTACCAGCGCACCGGCTACCAACAGGGCAGCTATCGGCAGTCGTCCGCCCACGGAGCGCCGGCACCGCACGCCACGCAGCCGGTCACCCCGCCTCCGTCGCCGCTGCAGAGCCGCACCGGCCGGGCCCTGAAGTGGTCCGTCTCGGCGCTGCTGATCGCGGCGCTGGGGCTCGGCAGCTGGCAGCTGGCGGACACTCTGCTGAAGCGGGAGAGCGACCAGGAGGACCCGGGTAACTCGCAGACGAGCGGCGGCGCGGCCAAGAAGCCCACGGGCAAGCCGATCAAGATCGTGGACGCTGGGGAGTACTACCCCGACGGCCAGCCGCAGCACGCGGATCAGGCAAAGGACACATACGACGGGGACCCCAGCACCTTCTGGGGCAGCAAGAGCTATCACGAGGGCCCTGCGCTGAATCCGGCCTTCAAGAAGGGCGTTGGCCTCGTCTACGATCTCGGATCGAAGCGGCAGATAAGCGGCGCGTCGATCGGACTTCACTTCGTCGGCAAGCGCACAACCATCACGCTTTACGGCGCCCATTCGCTCTCCCCGTCGGAGCCACTGAGCTCCATGCGCCGGCTCGGCACGGGCGATACCTCGGGGTCGGTCGCAAAGATCAAGCTGAAGAAACCGGCGAACACGCGTTTTGTCGTCGTATGGATCACCGCGATGCCGTTTGCGCCGAGTGACGGGTACACCGACCCCGGCTACCGGCAGGGTGTGACAGAGGTGTCCTTCACCAGCTGAGCAAGTGGTGAGCACGGCACGACTGTGGGGCTCCGGTCCGGAATCCGGCCGGGGCCCCCACGCATAGGGTCTCCACTCCGGTACGGATCGAGACCACGCGAGAACGGCGTATATCCGCCCACGTCAGCTGATCGCTGCTTTTCGACAGCATTTACTTTCGTGACCTGGCGGGCTTGAATGGGACCGAGATCAGGCAGCTACGGCCGGGGGGCCCGTGTCCACCGACAGCGACGAGGCTTCGACACCAACCGACGCCGATCTCCTTGCCCTGCATGTGAAAGGCGACCCCGATGCCTTCGGGGAGATAGTCCGGCGCCATCGCGACCGGCTCTGGGCGGTGGCACTGCGCACCCTCGGTGACCGCGAGGAAGCCGCCGACGCCGTCCAGGACGCCCTGGTCTCCGCCTATCGTGCCGCCCACACCTTCCGCGGACAGTCCGCCGTGACGACCTGGCTGCACCGCATCACGGTCAATGCTTGTCTGGACCGGGCCCGTAAGACCGCCTCGCGACGTACCTCACCGGTTGCCGAGACCGAGCGGCTGGAGCAGCTGCTCGAACCCGAGGAATCCGCCGCGGCGCCCGCCGAGCGCCAGGATCTGCACCGGGAACTGGTCAGCGCCCTGCGCACCCTTCCCGAGGAGCAGCGGGCCGCGCTCGTCCTCGTCGATATGCAGGGGTACCCCGTCGCGGAGGCCGCGTCGATCCTCGAAATCCCGACCGGAACGGTGAAAAGCCGCTGCGCACGAGGCCGGGCTCGGCTCCTCCCCTTGGTCACCCATCTGCGCGCCGACAACGGGGATAGCAAACCCGTGAGCGGGGGAAGGAACCGGGCGCAGGGGACATCCGTCCCACCGACGGCAGGGCCGAAGGACACAGGTGCCGTGAAGGGCGGAGGTGGGCGAGCGTGACGTCGACGACCGGCACGGGTGAGCACCCCACGGGTGAGCACCCGGAGGTCTCCGAGATCTCCGAACTCACGGACGGGCTACTTTCCCCCTCGCGCACCGCGGAACTACGCGACCATCTCGCCACCTGCCCCCTGTGCAACGACGTCTATGCGTCCCTGGAGGAAATCCGGTCACTGCTCGGCACGCTCCCCGGACCGCTGCGGATGCCGACCGATGTCGCCGGCCGCATCGATGCCGCCCTCGCCGCCGAAGCGCTGCTGGACGCCACCACTCCCGTCGCCACGGTGGCTGTTTCACGTGAAACAGCCACCGTCCCCGTCGTGGTTTCACGTGAAACCGACGATGAGGCTCCCCGCCGAGGAACGCCGTCCGCCCGGCCCGCCGGACGCCCCCGGGGCTCCTCCGGACCGGGACGCCAGACGCCAGGGGGCCGGGCGTCCCGTGCGCGGCGCTGGCCGCGGATTCTGCTCGGCACCGCAGCGGCCGCGGCAGTCCTCAGCTTCGGCGGGCTTCTCATCCAGAACGCCGCCGTCGACGGCACCCAGGCGAGCAACCAGGACCGAGCCACCGCCACGCCCGAGAAGACCACTGGCGGCGCGGGCGCCCTGACCGCTGCCAGCCTCGGATCACATGTCCACGATCTGCTGGAGTCCAAGGGCTCACACAAGTCCCCGGACATCAGCACCCGGAGCACTCCCGACACCCCGATGCGCGGTAGCGCCGACACCATCCCGTCCTGCGTCCGCCATGCCATCGAACGTCCTGAGAGCCCGCTGGCGACCCGCCACACCCGCTACCAGGGCCAGGACGCCTACCTCGTAGTGCTGCCGGCTCCGGCCAATCCCCAGCGCGTCACCGCGTATGTCATCGCTTCCTCTTGTGTCTCTGCCACGCCGCCGGCTCCCGGGAAGGTCCTGCTGTCGCACTCGTTCCAGCGAGACTGATCAACGAGAAGTGCGCTGTGACACTCCGGGAATGCTCGCCCCGTAGGATCCGTTGGGTGGGGTGAGAGAACCGAGAGCCCCAGCAAGCAGTCGGCAGAGACAAGGAAGACACCCGTGAGCGACGTCCGCAACGTGATCATCATCGGCTCCGGGCCCGCGGGCTACACCGCAGCGCTCTACACCGCCCGCGCGTCCCTGAAGCCGCTGGTCTTCGAAGGTGCCGTCACCGCCGGAGGCGCGCTGATGAACACCACCGACGTGGAGAACTTCCCCGGTTTCCGCGACGGCATCATGGGGCCGGACCTCATGGACAACATGCGTGCCCAGGCGGAGCGCTTCGGCGCCGAGCTCGTGCCGGACGACATTGTCGCGGTCGATCTCTCCGAAGAGATCAAGACCGTTACCGACACCGCTGGAAATGTGCACCGGGCGAAGACCGTGATCGTCAGCACCGGCTCCCAGCACCGCAAGCTCGGCCTGCCCCGTGAGGACGAACTGTCCGGTCGCGGCGTCTCGTGGTGCGCCACCTGTGACGGGTTCTTCTTCAAGGACCAGGACATCGCCGTCATCGGCGGGGGCGACACCGCGATGGAGGAGGCCACTTTCCTCTCCCGCTTCGCCAAGTCGGTCACGGTCGTCCACCGCCGTGACACCCTGCGGGCCAGCAAGGCCATGCAGGAGCGTGCGTTCGCCGACCCGAAGATCAAGTTTGTGTGGGACAGCGAGGTCGCCGAGATCCACGGTGAGAGCAAGCTCTCGGGTCTGACGCTGCGCAACCTCAAGACGGGCGAGACCTCCGAGCTCCCCGTCACCGGCCTCTTCATCGCGATCGGCCACGACCCGCGGACCGAGCTGTTCAAGGGCCAGCTGAAGCTCGACGACGACGGCTACCTCAAGGTCGACGCGCCCAGCACGCGTACCAACCTGAGCGGCGTCTTCGCGGCCGGCGATGTCGTCGACCACACCTACCGTCAGGCGATCACCGCGGCTGGCACGGGCTGCTCCGCCGCCCTCGACGCCGAGCGCTTCCTCGCGTCGCTGTCGGACAGCGAGGCGACGGCCGAGCCGGAGAAGACTCCCTCCGCCTGATCCGCGCACCCAGCTTTCCCACCACCCACCCAGTAAGGAGAATCCCATGGCCGGCGCCACGGTGACCGTCACGGACGACAACTTTGAAGAGGTCGTCCTCAAGAGCGACAAGCCCGTTCTCGTGGACTTCTGGGCCACCTGGTGCGGCCCGTGCCGCCAGGTCGCCCCGTCCCTGGAAGCGATTGCCGCCGAGCACGACGGGATCGTCATCGCCAAGCTGAACACCGACGAGAACCCGGCCACCACCGCCAAGTACGGCGTCATGTCGATCCCGACCATGAACGTCTACCAGGGCGGCGAGGTCGTGAAGACCATCGTCGGCGCCAAGCCGAAGGCCGCGATCGAGCGCGACCTGGCGGACTTCCTCGGCTGAGTCACACCGCCACGTTTCACGGGAAACGGGCCCGCCCCCTGAGGGAGCGGGCCCGTTCTCTGTTTCACGGGAAACCGTCGGCTCTACAACGGTCGCAGTGCGGGCTCTTTCTGGACGGCTCCCAGCAAGCGGTCGAGTGCGAGCTCCACATCTTCCTTCCACGAGATCGTGGTGCGCAGCTCAAGACGCAGCCGAGGAAAGCGGGGGTGGGGACGTACGGTCTTGAAGCCCACCGCGAGCAGATGATCGGCGGGCAGCACACAGGCCGGCTCACTCCACCGGGCATCCCCGAAGGCCTCGATGGCTTTGAAGCCACGCTGGATGAGGTCCTTGGCGACCGTCTGGACCATCACCCGCCCCAGCCCCTGGCCTTGGTAGCCGGGGATCAGCCATGCCGTCAGCAGCTGCACCGCATCCGGCGAGACGGGACTGGTGGGGAAGGCCGTGGAGCGTGGCACATAGGCCGGTGGGGCGTACATCACGAACCCGACCGGCACCTCATCGACATAGACCACCCGCCCGCAGGACCCCCACTCCAGCAGTACTGCCGAAATCCAGGCTTCCTTCTCCAGCTCAGGGCGACCCGCCTTTACCGCGGCCTCGCCACTGACGGGGTCGAGCTCCCAGAAGACACAGGAGCGGCAGCGCTTGGGGAGGTCCGGAAGGTTGTCCAGCGTGAGCGGTACGAGCCGACGGCCCATGAACCCAGGTCCTCACTTTCCTCGCCTGCCACACCCCGAAGCGCTGTCAGCGCCACCTGCTCTCTGAGCAGACCACCAACGAACCCTCCGATGGCTGCGAGACCGAACCCCGCTGCCAACAGTCCGGTGCGGCTCACCGATCGCATGGCCCTCTCCTCGGTGTGAGATGTCCACATGGATGCGTGCCATACCCGAACGCATCGTATCCACCCTTTACGGGCACGGGTACCGCACGAGTGCAAAGGGCGGGCCGTGTTCCGGTATGGGCTCCGGAACACGGCCCGCCCAGGAGCCGAGAGCGTCAGCTCACTCCTCGTCGTTGTTCTCCTCGGCCAGCGTCTGGTCCAGGACGCGCCCCTCCCCCGGGGCGAGCGTGCCGAGAATGCGCTCCAGATCGTCCATCGAGGCGAACTCAACGACGATCTTTCCCTTCTTCTGTCCCAGGTCGACCTTCACCCGGGTCTCGAAGCGGTCGGACAGCCGGGAGGCGAGGCCCGTGAGCGCGGGAGACACCCGGGCGCCCGCGCGGGGCCCATTGGTCTTGCTCGCCCCCTTGGGGGCCGACCCCATGAGCGTCACGATCTCCTCGACGGAGCGGACCGAGAGCCCCTCCGCCACGATGCGGCGCGCAAGGTGGTCCTGCTCTTCCGAGTCCTCCACGGAAAGAAGCGCACGGGCGTGGCCCGCGGAGAGCACACCCGCGGCAAGCCGCTTCTGCACCGACGGGGAGAGCTTCAGCAGTCGCAGCGTGTTGGAGACCTGCGGGCGCGAACGCCCGATCCGGTCGGCCAGCTCGTCATGCGTGCACTTGAAGTCCTTCAGCAACTGGTCATAGGCGGCTGCCTCTTCCAGCGGGTTGAGCTGGGCCCGGTGGAGGTTCTCCAGGAGCGCATCGAGCAGCAGCTTCTCATCGTCCGTGGCCCGCACGATCGCGGGGATCTTCTCCAGCCCGGCCTCACGGCATGCCCGCCAGCGGCGCTCACCCATGATGAGCTCATACCGCCCCGGCCCCGTCTGTCGGACCACCACCGGCTGGAGCAGGCCCACCTCCTTGATGGAGGTGACCAGCTCGGCGAGAGCGTCCTCGTCGAAGACCTCCCGTGGCTGCCGCGGGTTCGGCTTGATTGCGTCCAGCGGCACCTCGGCGAAGTGCGCGCCGGACACCTCCGAGACGCCCGCCGTCGATGCCTCGGCCCCGGCCGGTGCTTCCGTTTCACGTGAAACACCGTGCGCCGACAGCGAGGTCACCTTGGCAGCCGCCACCCCACGCTCCGGGGCCAGGACGGGTACGGACGACGGTGACGTCGCCCCCTGCCCCGCGGCCCCGGCATGATCCGTGCTCTGCGGTGCCGCGGGGATCAGCGCACCGAGCCCACGGCCCAGGCCTCTACGTCGTTCACTCACTGAGTCCCCTCCGAGATGCTGTGCTGTGCTTCATAGTTGACGCTGAGGCCCTGGCCCCCGGTCTGCGGGACCCCACGCAATGCGATCTCTCGGGCCGCTTCGAGATAGGAAAGCGAACCGCTGGATCCCGGGTCATAGGTGAGCACCGTCTGCCCATAGCTGGGTGCCTCGGAGATGCGCACCGAGCGGGGGATGCTCGTACGGAGCACCTCATGGCCGAAGTGGCTACGCACCTCATCGGCGACCTGGGACGCCAGCCGGGTGCGCCCGTCGTACATGGTGAGCAGGATCGTCGAGACATGGAGCTTGGGATTGAGATGCCCCCGCACCAGATCGACGTTCCGCAGCAGCTGCCCCAGTCCCTCCAGGGCGTAGTACTCGCACTGAATCGGGATCAGTACCTCGGCGCCGGCCACCAGCGCGTTGACCGTGAGCAGGCCGAGGGAGGGCGGGCAGTCGATGAAGATGTAGTCCAGCGGCTGTTCATACGCCTTGATGGCGCGGTCCAGCCGGCTCTCACGTGCCACCAGCGAGACCAGCTCGATCTCCGCACCGGCCAGATCGATCGTGGCGGGCGCACAGAACAGGCCCTCCACATCCACAACCGGCTGCACCACATCGGAGAGAGGCTTGCTGTCCACCAGCACGTCATAGATGGAGGGCACTTCGGAGTGATGGTCGATCCCCAGCGCCGTGGAGGCATTGCCCTGGGGGTCGAGGTCGATCACCAGAACCCGGGCACCGTGCAGGGCCAAGGAGGCCGCCAGGTTCACCGTGGTCGTGGTCTTTCCGACCCCGCCCTTCTGGTTGGCAACCACCATGACCCGCGTCTGTTCAGGCCGGGGCAGCCCCTCACCCGCGCGGCCAAGTGCCTCCACCGCCAGCTGAGCTGCACGACCGATCGGGGTGTCGTCCATCGGGGGCGGCGTTTCACGTGAAACGTCGTCCCCGAACGACTCGCTACGGGGACCGGGGACCGGATCGGTCATCGGTCCCGCGATGTTGGCGTCGGACCGCAAGGATTCACTCTCCTCGACATCAGGCTCGCAATGTTCAGAGCCTGCCATGCTTTCGGTGTCGTGAACCAGTGAGGTCCGTTCTCCTGTGGACGAATCCACTTCTGTGGATACTTCGCTGACCCTTGTGGGTCTACGGTCACGCGGCACGGCGGCCGCACGACCACGGTCGATGATCCCTTGCAGCAGAGAACGACGTTTCACGTGAAACACGATGCCAGCGTCGCGCCTGAATCAGCCGCGACACTCCGTCTTGTGTCGTTTTGATGGCATTTACGGAATTCGCCCGTTCCTGCCCTTCGTGGAACGGGATGCCCTCATATCAACGCCGGCCTCCATCGCGCCGACATCGGGCATCAGCGACGGCGCCCCCTCGACGCACGGCTCACGCGTGCCGCCTTCGCCCGCTTGGCCGCAAAGCGGACACCGCCGGGGCTCTCGCCCACCTCGACCCGCACCACGGTCGACGGCGGATCCACAATGCCCTCGCCCACATGCACCACCGAGGTCTCCACCACGCCGAGCTTGCTCAGCGCCGCCCGGGCCCCCTTGAGCTCCTCCTCCGCCGCATCGCCCTTGAGCGCCAGCATCTCGCCGTAGGGACGCAACAGCGGCACACCCCAGCCGGCCAGCCGGTCGAGGGGGGCGACGGCACGCGCCGTCACCACATGCACCTGGGGGAGCTTGCCCATGACCTCTTCGGCCCGCCCGCGCACGACCGTGACATGGTCCAGCCCGAGCAGCTCGACGACCTCCTGAAGGAAGTTCGTACGCCGCAGCAGCGGCTCCAGCAGCGTGATCTTCAGATCCGGGCGCACCAGGGCCAGCGGGATACCGGGCAGCCCGGCCCCCGAGCCCACGTCGCAGACCGTGACGCCCTCGGGGACCACCTCGGAGAGCACCGCGCAGTTCAACAGATGCCGCTCCCACAGCCGCGGCACCTCACGCGGGCCGATGAGCCCACGCTTCACCCCGGCGTCGGCGAGCAGTTCGCCGTACCGCACGGCTTCCGGAAAGCGCTCACCGAATACCTCCTCCGCCGCCTTCGGCGCAGGAGGGAGCTCTGCTGCTGCCTCCGTCACGGGAACCGCCCTTCTTCTGGACTGCTTCTTCTGCCGGGAACCCGGGTTACGCCCCCGGGATAACACAGAACGCTGACAACGTTTGGCCCCGCCTGCGGGCAGACGGGGCCAAAGAAAAACGGGAGCGCTGAGCGGTCAGGCCGGGAGAACAACCACTCGACGCTGCGGCTCCTCGCCCTCGGACTCGCTCCGGAGCCCGGCCGCCGCCACCGCGTCATGGACGACCTTGCGCTCGAACGGCGTCATCGGGTCGAGCTTCACCGGCTCGCCGGTGCCCTTGGCCTCTTCCGCCGCCTTCGCGCCGATCTCCGAAAGCTCCTCACGCTTACGCGCCCGGAATCCGGCGATGTCCAGCATCAGACGGCTGCGATCACCGGTTTCACGGTGAACGGCCAGCCGGGTCAGCTCCTGCAGAGCCTCCAGCACCTCACCCTCGCGGCCCACCAGCTTCTGCAGGTCACGGCTGGTCGAGTCGCTGATGATCGACACCGCGGCGCGGTCGGCCTCGACATCCATGTCGATGTCACCGTCGAGGTCGGCGATGTCCAGCAGACCCTCGAGGTAGTCGGCCGCGATCTCGCCTTCCTGCTCCAGGCGGGTCAGGGTGTCGGTGCCCTTGGTGGCAGGGGTCGTGTCCGTCACGAAAGGACTCCTTCTTACTTCTTGGTCGGGTGCTTGGGGCGCTGCTGGCCCTTGCGCTGTCCGGACTTGGTGGTGCGGGACCCGGAGGCGCCGCCCTTCCCCTTGTCCTCCTGCGCGTCCTTCTTCTCCAGCGACGGCTTCTTCGCAGCACCCTGACCGGAGCCCGACGCCGATCCGGCCCGCGTACGGGCCTGCGCACCGCCGGCCGCAGCGCCGCCGGTCTGCCGCTTGCTCTTCGTCTGGCGCTTGGGCTGCTGGCGGTTCTGACGTGCCTCTTCGACGGCCTGCTTCGCGGCGATCTCGGCCGGGTCCTCGACGAGCTTGCCCGCGGCCCGCAGCCGCTCCTGACGCTCCTCGAAGGCCTTGCTGCCCGGGGTCGGGTTACGACGGATGATGAACATCTGCTGGCCCATGGTCCACACGTTGGTGGTCAGCCAGTAGACGAGAACACCGACGGGGAAGTTGATACCGAAGACGGCGAACATGATGGGGAAGACGTACATCAGCATCTTCTGCTGCTGCATGAACGGCGTCTTCACCGTGAGGTCGACGTTCTTGGTCATCAGCTGGCGCTGCGTGTAGAACTGCGACGCCGACATCAGGACGATCATGATGACGGTGACCACGCGGACGTCGACCACAGAAGCGCCCAGGCTCTGGATCTTCTCCGCGCTGTCCACGAACTTCGCCGCCAGGGGCGCACCGAAGATATGGGCCTTCTGCGCACTCTCCAGAAGCGGCTGGTCGATAACGCCGACCACCCTGTTCTCAGCGATGTGGTTCAGGACCTGGTACAGCGAGATGAAGAACGGCGACTGGGCCAGAATCGGGAGACAGCTCGAGAGCGGGTTGGTGCCCGTCTCCTTGTAGAGCTTCATCATCTCTTCGGACTGGCGCTGCTTGTCGCTCTTGTAGCGCTCCTGGATCGCCTTCATCTTCGGCTGGAGCGCCTGCATGTTCCGCGTCGACTTGATCTGCTTCACGAAGAGCGGGATCAGGCAGATACGGATCAGCACCACCAGCGAGACGATGGACAGACCCCACGCCGCGCCACTGTCCTTGTCAAAGATGAGGCTGTAGAACGAGTGGAACTGGACGATGATCCAGGAAACAGCGATATAGAGGGGACCGAGGATCGTGTCCACGAATCAGGCTCCTTGGGCGTTGGGCTGAGTCTCGGGCTGGGCGACAGGCTCAGGGACGGTGGGCCCGCCCAGGCGGCTCCTCAGCCGCTGATGCCAAACCGGACGCTTCCGGGGAGGGACGTGGTCGACGCCACCGAGCGACCACGGATTGCATCGCAGAATGCGCCAGGCTGTCAGCGCAGTCCCTTTCACCGCGCCATGCCGGTCGATGGCCGTGTAGCCATAGTGCGAGCACGACGGGTAGTACTTGCAGACCGGTCCCAGCAGGGGGCTGATGGTCCACTGATAGATCTTGATCAAAAGCAGCAGCGGGTACTTCACTGTGCGCTCCCTCCCGGGTCCCGTCCGGGGTTCCGGGGGCCCGAGGCGCAGCGGCCGTCGGTCGCAGCCCCCGGGGGATGGCAGCCTCGCGGCACCCCTCCCAGCAGCCGCTCGAGGGCGGCATCCAGGTCGCGGGCCAGCTGATCGTGATCCGCATCACCCGCGCCGGGCAGGGCCCGTACGACAACCAGGCTACCGGTGGGCAGCCGGTCCAGCCGGTCGCGCATGAGATGACGCAGCCTGCGCTTGACCTTGTTGCGGACGACAGCGATGCCCACTGCCTTGCTCACGACGAAACCCGCACGTGCCGGGGGAACGCTTTCCCCCGACCCGTGCGGGTCCGTTGCACCGCTACGAAAATGAACGACAAGGAGCGGGCGCCCGGCCCTGCGTCCCCGGCGTACCGCGGTCGCAAAGTCCTCGCGCCGCCTCAGCCGATACTCGGTAGGCAGCACGTCATGGACCTAGGTTGCTGCTCAGGCCGACAGGCGGGCGCGACCCTTGCCACGGCGGGACGCGAGAATCGCGCGGCCGGCACGGGTCCGCATGCGCAGACGGAAGCCGTGGGTCTTCGCGCGACGGCGGTTGTTCGGCTGGAAGGTGCGCTTGCTCACTCGGGGGCTCCAGGAATGCTTGTTGTCTCAGGAGAGACAGATGTGGGGCGTCGACTGGCTGTCACCGTGCGCCCACGAGTAGCTCGCAACGCCTAAGTGCACCGCTACACGATCACTCGAGCGTGATCTTTGCCCATCGGAGGCAGGCGGCAGCAGCCATCGACAACTCGACCTGGTCACGGTACGCGCGGCTACGCCATCCGGTCAAACCGGCTCCTCGGCGGCGCCGACCGGCCCCTTGTCAGGACACACTATGCACAGCCTGTGGACAACAACTTGAATCCCCAGGCCCGCCCTGACTACCGTGGCTGAACTTCGATTCCTTCCCGCCCGTCCTGAGAATCACACATTCGTGGGACTGTGAGAGAGCGTGCCCTGTGGCTGATGTACCTGCCGATCTTGCCGCAGTGTGGCCGCGCGTGCTCGACCATCTCCTCCGTGCGGAGGCCGACGGCCTCAAGCCCAAGGACCAGGACTGGCTCAAGCGCACCCAGCCGCTGGCGCTGGTCGCCGACACCGCGTTGCTCGCTGTCCCCAATGAATTCGCCAAGGGTGTGCTCGAAGGCCGGCTGGCGCCGCTGATCGGGGAGGCCCTCAGTCATGAGTGCGGCCGTCCGATCCGGATCGCGATCACCGTGGACGACTCCGCTGAGGAGCCCCCGGCGCAGTCCGCGCCGCCCGCTCCTCAGCACCAGTCGTCTCAGCAGCACCCCCCGCACCACCAGCAGACGCATCAGTCACAGCAGCAACACGAACCGCAGCAGCACAATGCGTACGACGGCTACGAAGCGCGGCACGATTCCCGGCACGACAGCCGACAGGGCTACGGACACCAGGGCGAGGACCTGCCCGGCGTCCGGCCCGCCTACCCGGACTACCAGCAGCCCCGGCACGAACCCGGCGGCTGGCCGCAGATGGGCGGCGGCCCCGGGCCGCGCGACGACTACGGCTGGCAGCAGCAGCACCTCGGCGGCTTCCCCGAGCGCGACCCGTACGCCTCCCCGTCGTCCCACGTCTCACAGCATCAGCAGCGGCAGAACGACTACCGTGCGCAGGCGCCCGACCGCAATGGGCCGCCGCAGCACTCCGACGGTCCGCGCTCCCCGTATGACCAGCCGCGCCGCGACCTCTCCGAGCACCAGCCCGGCGGGCACAACGGCCGCTCGGGCGCTCCCGGCTCCGGCCCCGGCGCCGGGCTGCCCGCGCCCAGCGGTGCGCCCAGCCCGCTCGCCGCGCAGCCCGCGCCGGCGACCGGCCCCGGAGAGCCGACCGCCCGGCTGAACCCGAAATACCTCTTCGACACCTTCGTCATCGGTGCCTCGAACCGCTTTGCGCACGCCGCCGCGGTGGCCGTCGCCGAGGCACCGGCCAAGGCGTACAACCCGCTGTTCATCTACGGGGAATCCGGTCTGGGCAAGACCCACCTGCTGCATGCGATCGGGCACTATGCGCGCAGCCTCTATCCGGGGACCCGGGTGCGGTACGTGAGCTCGGAGGAGTTCACCAACGAGTTCATCAACTCCATCCGCGACGGCAAGGCGGACGCGTTCCGCAAGCGCTACCGCGACATGGACATCCTGCTGGTCGACGACATCCAGTTCCTGGCGAGCAAGGAGTCGACGCAGGAGGAGTTCTTCCACACCTTCAACACGCTGCACAACGCGAACAAGCAGATCGTGCTGTCCAGTGACCGGCCGCCCAAGCAGCTGGTCACCCTGGAGGACCGGCTGCGCAACCGCTTCGAGTGGGGTCTGATCACCGACGTCCAGCCGCCCGAGCTGGAGACCCGGATCGCGATCCTCCGCAAGAAGGCGGTGCAGGAGCAGCTGAACGCGCCGCCGGAGGTGCTGGAGTTCATCGCGTCACGGATCTCGCGCAACATCCGTGAGCTGGAGGGCGCGCTGATCCGGGTCACGGCGTTCGCCTCGCTCAACCGGCAGCCGGTGGACCTGGGGCTGACCGAGATCGTGCTGAAGGATCTGATCCCCGGCGGCGAGGATGCCGCGCCGGAGATCACCGCGACCGCGATCATGGCCTCGACCGCGGACTACTTCGGGCTGACCATCGACGATCTGTGCGGCTCCTCGCGCAGCCGGGTGCTGGTGACCGCCCGCCAGATCGCCATGTATCTGTGCCGCGAGCTGACCGATCTCTCGCTGCCGAAGATCGGTGCGCAGTTCGGCGGCCGGGACCATACGACCGTGATGCACGCCGACCGCAAGATCCGCGCGCTGATGGCCGAGCGACGTTCGATCTACAACCAGGTCACCGAGCTCACCAACCGCATCAAGAACGGCTGAGGCCGGCCCACAGGACGCCCAGGGCGCTCCGGGAACGCTCCCGGAGCGCCCTTCGCCGTACGGGGACCGCGGGCCGACGAGCGCCCCGGCCGCACCGCCCTCCCCGCTTCCCCTTCTTCCTTCCGCTTTCCTCTGCGTCGTCCTGCGCGCGCCTGGGGAGGGCGTCCGATCCCGTAGAGCGCCTCTCCCGGGCCCTCCCCGAACCCCTCTGACCCCCGCTCCGAGACGCCCCGCCCTCGTCCCAAACCTGTGGAACGCGTCGGCTCTGTTCGATTCCGCGGCGGGACACGGCCTCTCTCCACAGATTGGGCAAGAATCTTCCGTCCACACCTTGGGGAGGGGAAAGTTATCCCTGTGGGATCCACAGGCCGGTGTACTGACGGGGCATCGGGGGAGGTCAGCCGCGTGTGGATTTGTGGCCAACCTTCCTCCACAGGGTGTGGACAGCGGATTCGTCCACAGGAGGGCCGACATCTTGTCCACCGTCCGCCCACAGGCAAGCCGCCGTTGTCCCCAGCAATCACCGGCTTCTCCACACCGCTGTCCACTGTTCGGCAACACGACACCCACCCTCACCGGGCCGAGTGAAAGCGGTCACACCAAGGTGGTCGGTTGGGCTGTGGGGAACGTGGGTAAAGCTGGGGATGGCACTGGGGAGAAGTACCTGTCCCCTGTGCATCGGGTGTGCAGAACTTCCGGCGGTCCACAGAACCGCCCGCTTATCCACGGCCGCCACCCACAGGGGCGGTGGACAAAAAATCCGCGTTGACCTGCGCAAAAGCGGTTGTCCACGGTTTCCACAGCCCCTACTACTACGACCACGGATATCTACCGGGGAACTCGTTCGGAAACGGGGCCTGTGCACAAGTTGGCCGCCGAGCGTCCGGCCCCGGTCGAGTCGACTTGACCCCGAGCCGCACCGACTGTCGGTGGCGTGCGTCAGACTGGTCTCCGGCAACCCAGCCGACGACGAAGGCCAGCAGGGCGAAGAGCCAGCAACAGCAGGAGGCGGTTTCCGGTGAAGATCCGGGTGGAGCGCGATGTACTCGCGGAGGCAGTGGCCTGGGCGGCCAAGAGCCTCCCGGCCCGTCCGCCGGTGCCCGTCCTCGCGGGCCTGCTGCTGAAGACGGAGGACGGCACGCTGAGCCTCTCCGGCTTCGACTACGAGGTCTCCGCGCGGGTTTCGGTGGACGCGGAGGTGGAAGAGGAGGGCACCGTCCTCGTCTCCGGCCGGCTGCTCGCCGACATCTGCCGTGCGCTCCCCAACCGCCCGGTGGAGATTTCCACCGACGGTGTACGAGTCACCGTCGTCTGTGGTTCCTCGCGGTTCACCCTCCACACCCTTCCTGTGGAGGAGTACCCGTCCCTGCCGACGATGCCCACCGCCACCGGTACCGTCCCCGGTGAGGTCTTCGCCGCGGCCGCCGCCCAGGTCGCCATCGCCGCCGGCCGTGATGACACCCTTCCGGTGCTCACCGGCGTACGGATCGAGATCGAGGGCGACACGGTCACCCTCGCCTCCACCGACCGCTACCGCTTCGCGGTGCGCGAGTTCCTGTGGAAGCCGGAGAGCCCGGACGCCTCCGCGGTCGCGCTGGTCCCCGCCAAGACGCTGCTGGACACCGCCAAGTCCCTCAGCAGCGGCGACACCGTCACGCTGGCGCTGTCCGGCTCCGGCCAGGGCGAGGGCCTGATCGGCTTCGAGGGTGCCGGGCGCCGGACGACGACCCGTCTGCTGGAAGGCGACCTGCCGAAGTACCGCACGCTCTTCCCGACCGAGTTCAATTCGGTCGCCGTGATCGAGACCGCCCCGTTCGTCGAGGCCGTCAAGCGTGTGGCGCTGGTGGCCGAGCGGAACACTCCGGTCCGGCTGAGCTTCGAGCAGGGCGTGCTGATCCTGGAGGCCGGCTCCAGCGACGATGCACAGGCTGTGGAGAGGGTCGACGCCGATCTGGACGGTGACGACATCTCGATCGCCTTCAACCCCGGCTTCCTGCTGGAGGGCCTGTCGGCCATCGACTCCCCCGTGGCGCAGCTGTCCTTCACGACCTCGACGAAGCCGGCGCTGCTGAGCGGCCGGCCGGCCAAGGACGCCGAGGCGGACGACGCGTACAAGTACCTGATCATGCCGGTGCGGCTGTCGGGCTGACGGCCGGGAGCGCGAGGGCCACGCGGACGGCGGTACGCCGGTGCGGCTGTCCGGCGGGTGCCGGACAGCCGCCCTGGCCACGGGCCTTGTGGCGACCGGCTGACAGGCCCCTGATGAGCGGCTGAGCCCACAGGTGTGCACGGACCTGCGGGCGTAGGCTCGGTCTCGGGTACACCAGCAACGACTACGTGCAAAGAGGGTCTCTGATGGAGCTCGGTCTCGTCGGTCTCGGCAAGATGGGCGGCAATATGCGCGAGCGCATTCGCCGCGCCGGCCACACCGTCGTCGGATACGACCGCAACCCGGACCTGGCGGATGTGAACAGCCTCCAGGGGCTTGTGGAGAAGCTCAAGGGTCCGCGGGTGGTCTGGGTCATGGTGCCGGCCGGTGCCGCCACCCAGTCCACGATCGACGAGCTGGCCGAGCTGCTCTCGCCGGGCGACATCGTCGTGGACGGCGGCAACTCCCGCTGGACCGACGACGAGAAGCACGCCGAGGAGCTGAAGGCCAAGGGCATCGGCTTCGTCGACTGCGGTGTCTCCGGCGGCGTCTGGGGCCTGGAGAACGGCTATGCGCTGATGTACGGCGGCGACAAGGACGACGTCGCCAAGGTGCAGCCGATCTTCGACGCGCTCAAGCCCGAGGGCGAGTTCGGCTCGGTGCACGCCGGCAAGGTCGGCGCCGGCCACTTCGCGAAGATGGTCCACAACGGCATCGAGTACGCGATGATGCAGGCCTTCGCCGAGGGCTGGGAGCTGCTGGAGAAGGTCGACTCCGTCACGGACGTGCGGGAGATCTTCCGTTCCTGGCAGGAGGGCACGGTCATCCGCTCCTGGCTGCTGGACCTGGCCGTCAACGCGCTCGACGACGACGAGCACCTGGAGAAGCTGCGCGGCTACGCCGCCGACTCCGGTGAGGGCCGCTGGACCGTAGAGGCCGCGATCGACAACGCCGTACCGCTGCCCACGATCACGGCCTCGCTCTTCGCGCGCTTCTCCTCCCGTCAGGACGACTCCCCGCAGATGAAGATGATCGCCGCGCTGCGCAACCAGTTCGGTGGCCACGCGGTCGAGGGCACGAAGTAGCGGACACCGCAGCAACCAGAAGCAACAGGCACCAACAGCACGCACAGCCGGGGGAGGTCGGCACCCAGCCATGCACGTATCGCATCTGTCCCTCGCCGACTTCCGCTCGTACGCCCGGGTCGAGGTTCCGCTCGATCCGGGCGTCACGGCTTTCGTGGGCCCCAACGGCCAGGGCAAGACCAATCTGGTCGAGGCGATCGGCTATCTCGCCACGCTCGGCAGCCACCGGGTCTCCTCGGACGCCCCGCTGGTGCGGATGGGCGCCGAGCGGGCGGTCGTCCGGGCCGCGGTCGTCCAGGGCGAGCGGCAGCAGCTGATCGAGCTGGAGCTCAACCCGGGCAAGGCCAACCGCGCCAGGATCAACAGGTCTTCGCAGGTCAGGCCGCGGGACGTGCTGGGGATCGTCCGGACGGTGCTGTTCGCGCCGGAGGATCTGGCGCTGGTCAAGGGCGATCCGGGGGAGCGCCGGCGGTTCCTGGACGAGCTGATCACCGCGCGGTCGCCGCGGATGGCCGGGGTGCGCTCGGACTACGACCGGGTCCTCAAGCAGCGCAACACCCTGTTGAAAACAGCCGCGTTGGCGCGGCGGCACGGCGGCCGGCAGATGGACCTGTCCACTCTCGACGTATGGGACCAGCATCTGGCCCGCGCGGGCGCCGAGCTGCTGACGCAGCGGCTCGATCTGATCGCCGCGCTGCAGCCGCTCGCGGACAAGGCCTATGAACAGCTGGCGCCGGGCGGCGGGCCGCTGGCGCTGGAGTACCGCGGTTCGGCGGGCGAGGCGATGGCCGAGGCCACCACCCGCGAGGAGCTGTACGGCGTGCTGCTGGCGGCGCTCGGCGAGGCCCGTAAGGGAGAGATCGAGCGCGGGGTGACGCTGGTCGGCCCGCACCGCGACGATCTGGTGCTCAAGCTGGGGCAGCTCCCGGCGAAGGGCTACGCCAGCCACGGTGAGTCCTGGTCGTATGCGCTGGCGCTGCGGCTGGCCTCGTACGACCTGCTGCGCGCCGAGGGCAATGAGCCGGTGCTCGTCCTGGACGACGTCTTCGCCGAGCTGGACGCGCGACGCCGCGAGCGGCTGGCGGAGCTGGTGGCCCCGGGCGAGCAGGTGCTGGTGACGGCCGCGGTGGACGACGATGTGCCGGGTGTCCTGGCCGGGACGCGCTTTGCGGTGGCCGGCGGCGCCGTGGAGAAGGTGACCCCGTGAGCGAGGAGCAGCCCGACCGGCCCCGGCCGCCGGAGCTCTCCGGGGTGGATCTGGCCCGCCAGGCGCTGGTGGCCGCAAAGGAGCAGGCGCGGGCGCGGGGCGCGGCCGCGCAGCAGAAGAAGCAGGCCAGGCGCGGGGGACTGCGCTCGGGGGCGCGGGCGGACGGCCGCGATCCGCTGCCGCTCGGTGCGGCGATCAACCGGCTGATCACGGAGCGCGGCTGGGAGACCCCGGCGGCGGTCGGCGGGGTGATGGGGCGCTGGCCGCAGCTGGTCGGGCCCGAGGTGGCACAGCACTGTGAGCCGCAGAAGTACGACGAGGACGCCCGGGTGCTGACGGTGCAGTGCGATTCGACGGCATGGGCGACGCAGCTGCGGCTGCTGGCCCCGACGCTGGTGGCCCGCCTCAACGAGGACCTGGGGCACGGCACCGTAAAGGTGATCAAGGTGCTGGGCCCTGGCGGTCCCGCCCGGCGCTACGGATCGCTGCGCGCACCGGGCAGCAAGGGCCCTGGCGACACCTACGGCTGAGCCCCGGACCCCCTGGGTGACCTGCGAAGGTCCCCTATATACGGGTGAGGCGGATGAGACTCCGCTCACGGTAGCCGCCGGTTGACAGTCCGAAGCGCTGAGTGCCCGCGTGAGCGTCCTGAGGCCCCGTCTCGGATATGGGGAGTCGGCGGACGCCAGTTCAGGGCGGCACATGACGACTCAGGTGCCTCCAAACCCCCATGAGTGTCGGCGCCACCGGTACACTGGTGGCAATCCCGCCCACTCGCGGAACATGTCGAACGACGCAGCCGCTCCCGCCTGTCTTCCCAGGGGTGAATCCCACAGGCGCGGAAGGGCTCGTGCTGTGCCAGAAAGGGCGCTTCGTGGCCGACTCCGGCGACCTCAACGAGAACAACACGGCTTCTACTGAAGAGGGGGTTCCTGCCGGCGCCATGGGCGACTCCGCGGTGGAGAAGTCGTATGACGCCAGTGCGATCACCGTCCTCGAAGGCCTGGACGCGGTCCGCAAGCGCCCTGGCATGTACATCGGCTCGACGGGCGAGCGTGGTCTGCACCACCTCGTGCAAGAGGTCGTCGACAACTCCGTCGACGAGGCGCTGGCGGGCCACGCGGACACCATCACGGTGACGCTCCTGGCCGACGGCGGCGTCCGCGTCGTCGACAACGGCCGCGGTATCCCGGTCGGCATCGTGCCGTCGGAGAACAAGCCGGCCGTCGAGGTCGTGATGACGGTGCTGCACGCCGGCGGTAAGTTCGGCGGCGGCGGCTACGCGGTCTCCGGTGGTCTGCACGGCGTGGGTGTCTCCGTCGTGAACGCGCTGTCGCAGCGGGTGGCGGTCGAGGTCCGCACGGACGGCTACCGCTGGACGCAGGAGTACAAGCTCGGTGTGCCGACCGCGCCGCTCGCCAAGAACGAGGCGACGGACGAAACCGGCACGACCGTGACGTTCTGGGCCGACCCCGACATCTTCGAGACCACCACGTACAGCTTCGAGACGCTGTCGCGGCGCTTCCAGGAGATGGCGTTCCTCAACAAGGGTCTGACGATCGCGCTGACCGACGAGCGCCCGGACCACGTGGACGAGGACGGCACGCCGCTCTCGGTGCGGTACCACTACGAGGGCGGCATCGTCGACTTCGTGACGTACCTCAACTCGCGCAAGGGCGAGCTGGTGCACCCGACGGTGATCTCGGTCGAGGCCGAGGACAAGGAGCGGATGCTCTCCATCGACCTCGCGATGCAGTGGAACACCCAGTACAGCGAGGGTGTCTACAGCTTCGCGAACATCATCCACACCCATGAGGGCGGTACCCACGAGGAGGGCTTCCGCGCCGCGCTGACCGGTCTGATCAACCGCTACGCGCGCGAGAAGAAGCTGCTGCGCGAGAAGGACGACAACCTCACGGGTGAGGACATCCGCGAGGGTCTGACGGCGATCATCTCGGTCAAGCTCGCCGAGCCGCAGTTCGAGGGTCAGACCAAGACCAAGCTGGGCAACACCGAGGTGAAGACCTTCGTCCAGAAGGTGGTCCACGAGCACCTCAACGACTGGCTGGACCGCAACCCCAACGAGGCCGCGGACATCATCCGCAAGGGCATCCAGGCGGCCACCGCGCGTGTGGCGGCCCGTAAGGCGCGCGATCTGACCCGCCGCAAGGGCCTGCTGGAGACCGCGTCGCTGCCCGGCAAGCTGAGCGACTGCCAGTCCAACGACCCCGAGAAGTGCGAGATCTTCATCGTCGAGGGTGACTCCGCCGGCGGCTCGGCCAAGTCCGGCCGTAACCCGGAGTACCAGGCGATCCTGCCGATCCGAGGAAAGATCCTCAACGTCGAGAAGGCCCGGGTCGACAAGATCCTGCAGAACAACGAGGTCCAGGCGCTGATCTCGGCGTTCGGCACGGGTGTGCACGAGGACTTCGACATCGAGAAGCTCCGCTATCACAAGATCATCCTGATGGCGGACGCCGACGTCGACGGTCAGCACATCAACACCCTCCTGCTCACCTTCCTCTTCCGCTTCATGCGGCCGCTGGTCGAGGCCGGGCACGTCTACCTCTCCCGCCCGCCGCTGTACAAGATCAAGTGGGGCCGGGACGACTTCGAGTACGCCTACTCCGACCCGGAGCGGGACGCGCTGATCGAGCTCGGCAAGCAGAACGGCAAGCGGATCCGCGAGGACTCCATCCAGCGGTTCAAGGGTCTCGGTGAGATGAACGCCGAGGAGCTGCGCATCACGACCATGGACACCGACCACCGTGTCCTCGGCCAGGTCTCCCTGGACGACGCGGCCCGCGCGGACGACCTGTTCTCCGTGCTGATGGGCGAGGACGTCGAGGCGCGCCGCTCGTTCATCCAGCGCAACGCCAAGGACGTCCGCTTCCTCGACATCTGAGCCCTGTCGGCCCGAACAACAGCCGCAGCTCGAAAGGACTTTGAACCACCATGGCCGACGAGAACCCCCCTGTGACCCCGGACGGCGTGACCGCCGAGGGCGCGCCCGCCGCCATCGAAGGCGTGGGGATGCGTGTCGAGCCCGTCGGGCTCGAGACGGAGATGCAGCGCTCCTACCTCGACTACGCGATGTCCGTCATCGTCTCGCGTGCGCTGCCGGACGTCCGGGACGGCCTCAAGCCCGTCCACCGCCGCGTCCTGTACGCCATGTACGACGGCGGCTACCGCCCCGAGAAGGGCTTCTACAAGTGCGCCCGCGTCGTCGGTGACGTCATGGGTACGTACCACCCGCACGGCGACTCCTCGATCTACGACGCCCTGGTGCGCCTGGCACAGCCGTGGTCGATGCGGATGCCGCTGGTCGACTCCAACGGCAACTTCGGCTCCCCGGGCAACGACCCGGCCGCCGCCATGCGGTACACCGAGTGCAAGATGAAGCAGCTCTCCATGGAGATGCTGCGGGACATCGACGAGGAGACCGTCGATTTCCAGGACAACTACGACGGCCGTAACCAGGAGCCGACGGTCCTGCCGGCGCGCTTCCCCAACCTGCTGATCAACGGGTCGGCCGGTATCGCGGTCGGTATGGCCACCAACATCCCGCCGCACAACCTCCGCGAGGTCGCGGCCGGTGCCCAGTGGGCGCTGGAGCACCCGGAGGCCTCCCACGAGGAGCTGCTGGACGCGCTCATCGAGCGGATCAAGGGCCCGGACTTCCCCACCGGCGCGCTGGTGGTGGGCCGCAAGGGCATCGAGGAGGCCTACCGCACCGGCCGTGGCTCGATCACGATGCGTGCGGTGGTGGCGGTCGAGGAGATCCAGAACCGCCAGTGCCTGGTGGTCACCGAGCTGCCCTACCAGGTCAACCCGGACAACCTCGCGCAGAAGATCGCCGACCTGGTGAAGGACGGCAAGATCGGCGGGATCGCGGACGTCCGCGACGAGACCTCCTCGCGTACGGGCCAGCGTCTGGTCATCGTGCTCAAGCGGGACGCGGTCGCCAAGGTCGTCCTCAACAACCTCTACAAGCACACCGATCTGCAGACCAACTTCGGCGCGAACATGCTGGCGCTGGTCGACGGGGTGCCGCGCACGCTCTCGCTGGACGCCTTCATCCGCAACTGGGTGACGCACCAGGTCGAGGTCATCGTCCGCCGGACGAAGTTCCGGCTGCGCAAGGCCGAGGAGCGGGCGCACATCCTGCGCGGTCTGCTCAAGGCGCTGGACGCCATCGACGAGGTCATCGCGCTGATCCGGCGCAGTGAGACGGTCGAGGTGGCCCGCGAGGGCCTGATGGGCCTGCTGACGATCGACGAGATCCAGGCGAACGCGATCCTGGAGATGCAGCTGCGCCGACTGGCCGCCCTGGAGCGCCAGAAGATCACCGCCGAGCACGACGAGCTGCAGCGCAAGATCAATGAGTACAACGCGATCCTGGCCTCCCCGGAGCGGCAGCGCCAGATCATCAGCGAGGAACTCGCGGCGATCGTCGAGAAGTTCGGCGACGACCGGCGCAGCAAGCTGGTGCCCTTCGAGGGCGACATGTCCATCGAGGACCTGATCGCCGAGGAGGACATCGTCGTCACGATCACCCGTGGCGGCTATGTGAAGCGGACGAAGACCGACGACTACCGCTCGCAGAAGCGCGGCGGCAAGGGCGTCCGGGGCACCAAGCTCAAGGAAGACGACATCGTCGACCACTTCTTCGTCTCCACGACCCACCACTGGCTGCTGTTCTTCACGAACAAGGGCCGGGTCTACCGCGCCAAGGCGTACGAACTCCCCGACGCGGGACGGGACGCGCGGGGTCAGCATGTGGCCAATCTCCTCGCCTTCCAGCCGGACGAGCAGATCGCGCAGATCCTGGCGATCCGCGACTACGAGGCCATGCCGTATCTGGTGCTCGCCACCAAGGCCGGCCTGGTGAAGAAGACGCCGCTCAAGGACTATGACTCGCCGCGTTCCGGCGGTGTCATCGCGATCAACCTGCGCGAGCAGGAGGACGGCACGGATGACGAGCTGATCGGCGCCGAGCTGGTGTCGGAGCACGACGATCTGCTGCTGATCAGCAAGAAGGCCCAGTCGATCCGGTTCACGGCGACGGACGAGGCGCTGCGCCCGATGGGCCGGGCCACGTCCGGTGTGAAGGGCATGAGCTTCCGCGAGGGCGATGAGCTGCTCTCGATGAACGTGGTCCGCGCCAACACCTTCGTGTTCACCGCCACGGACGGCGGCTACGCCAAGCGCACCGCGGTCGACGAGTACCGCGTCCAGGGCCGCGGCGGGCTGGGCATCAAGGCCGCCAAGATCGTCGAGGACCGGGGTTCGCTGGTCGGCGCGCTGGTCGTCGAGGAGACGGATGAGATCCTCGCAGTGACGCTCGGGGGTGGCGTGATCCGTACGCGGGTCAACGAGGTGCGTGAGACGGGCCGTGACACCATGGGCGTCCAACTGATCAACCTGGGCAAGCGTGATGCCGTCGTCGGCATCGCATGGAACGCCGAGGCCGGCCGTGAAGCCGAAGAGGTCGACGGGGGCGCCGAGCCCGACGAGACCGAGGCGGCGGAGGGGACCGTGCCCGCGGAGACCGAGGGCGAGCAGCCCGCGGAGTAACACGAGGAGTAGATCGTGAGTGGAGCCACGGGCGCTGCGGCGGGTGGATCGGGAGCCGGGAAGGGCTCCTCGTCCGGACCCGCGACCGTGACGGAGGACAGCGCCCGTGGCTCCGCCGTTTCCGACACCGGCCCCCGGGACGAGGGCTCGCATCAAGGGGGACCCGTGACCGATACCCGACAGCCACAGCCACAGCCCCGGCCGGAACCCCAGGCGAAGGCCGGGAGCGGCGCACAGCAGCCGTATCAGCCGCCTCAGGCGTATCCCACCGAGGACGGGGAGACCGGCGGGCAGGCGGTGCGCAGGCCCCGTACGGGCGCCACCACGGCCCCGCGGACCCGCAAGGCCCGGCTGCGGGTGGCCCGCGCCGATCCGTGGTCGGTGATGAAGGTCAGCTTCCTGCTCTCCATCGCGCTGGGCATCTGCACGGTCGTGGCCGTCGCGGTGCTGTGGATGGTGATGAACGCGATGGGCGTCTTCTCCACGGTCGGCGCGACGATCAGCGAGGCCACCGGCTCCAGTGACGGCGGCGGCTTCGATCTCCAGTCGTTCCTGTCGCTGCCGCGGGCGCTGCTGTTCACCTCGATCATCGCGGTGATCGATGTGGTGCTGGCGACGGCCCTGGCCACGCTCGGTGCCTTCATCTACAACCTGTCGGCCGGGTTCGTCGGAGGCGTGGAGCTCACCCTCGCCGAGGACGAGTGAGTCCCTCGTGAGAGGGCGTTCGCCAGGCTCCGTGAACCGATTTTGGGAACGCCTCTGAAGTGCGCTAATCTTCTGGTGCAGCGAGCGCGCGGCTATAGCTCAGACGGTTAGAGCGCTTCCCTGATAAGGAAGAGGCCCCAGGTTCAAGTCCTGGTAGCCGCACTGCACAATCGGCCCGGCCGGGGAACTCCCCGGCCGGGCCGATTCGTTGTACGGAGGCGGAAGTTGGCTCGCGGAGCGCGTCTCGGAAGAGGTGTTGCCGACCGCGGGCTAGGTAACCGATCGGTATCGGTCGGTGTGTATCATCGGCCGACATAGGTCCCCTACGTCAACGAAAGACGAGGTCGCGCGGTGAAGAAGCTTCTCCTGGTCGCACTGGCCGCCATCGGCGGGCTCCTCGTGTACCGCCAGATCCAGGCGGATCGCGCCGAGCAGGATCTGTGGACGGAGGCGACCGACTCCGTGCCCGCAGGTTCGGGTGTCTGAGACCCATAAACGCACAGCAGGTTCGTACGGACCCCGATTGCCTCCGGGTGGTCGGGGTTTCGTGCGTCCGGGGGCGGGCGGGAGGCCGGTGCTCCCGGGGCCGGCGGCTGTGCCGGGGTGGCTGGTTGTCGTTGCAGGACCGTGACGGTGATCCTCTTGAGTTTGCTATAGCACACCATTAGCTTGCAATAGCAAAGCTTCTGTCTGTGGCGGGGACCAGCAGGACACAAGGGGGAACAGGACATGGCACCACGACCACGCCGGGGGGTGGTGGCGTTGCTCGGGGGGCTGTTGCTGGCCCTGACCGCCACACCACTTCAGGCCACCGCCGCCACACCGGCCAGGGCGCCCGCCGCCGAGGGCAGCGGGATGGTGATGGTGCTCGACTCGTCCGGTTCGATGGCCGGGAAGGACGGCTCCGGCGGCACCCGGATCGACTCCGCCCGCAAGGCCGTCGGCACGGTCGTCGACGCACTCCCCGACGGCTACCCCACCGGTCTGCGGGTCTATGGCGCCGACAAGCCCAAGGGCTGTGACGACACCCGTCTCGCCCAGCCGGTCGCCGCCCTCGACCGGGCGGGCATCAAGCGGGCCGTCGCGCGCGTCGAGCCCAAGGGCGACACCCCCATCGGGCTCTCCCTGCGCAAGGCTGCCGCCGATCTGCCCCGGCTCGCCGGGGGCTCGATCGGCAAGCGCACGATCCTGCTGATCTCCGACGGCGAGGACAACTGCCAGACACCGCCGCCCTGCAAGGTCGCTGCCCAACTCGCCGACTCCGGCGTCGATCTGCACATCGACGCCATCGGCTTCCAGGTGGCGGGCAAGGCCCGTGCACAGCTGGAGTGCATCGCCAAGGCCGGCAACGGGCAGTACTACGACGCCCCGGACGCCCGGTCGCTCGCCCGCCAGCTCCAGCGGGCCGGCCAACTCTCCGCGGACGGCTACCGCTTCAAGGGCAAGCAGATCCGCGGCACGGCGGCCCGGAGCGGCGCCCCCGCCATGGCCCCCGGGCAGTACCTCGACTCCATCGGGCCCAACGAGGAGCGTTACTACGCCACCGACCTGGATGCCGCCTCGACGGCCAACTTCTCGGCGACCGTGGTGCCCCAGCCCGGCGCGGCCGTCGACTACCTCGACGCGCTGCACACCCGGATCGCGTACGGCGCCGACAGCGCCTGCCAGTCCACCACCGAGTTCTTCGGGCAACAGGAGGGCGCGACGCCGCTGACCTCGGGCGTCAGCCGGGTCCCTTCGCAGAGCGGTACCGGTGGCTGTGACAAGGCAGGGCGGTACTGGCTGGTCGTCGAGCGCAAGGCCGCCAAGGGCTCGGACGCCGCACGGTGGCCGATGGAGCTGACGTTTCACGTGGAACATCCGCTGAAGAAGGGCGTCACGCCCGCGCAGTCGGAGCCGGAGTACGGCGCGGGCGGCAAGAACGCCACGCTGCCCACCACCGCCCCCAAGGACGTCACCGGCGGCACCGGCTTCAATGACGCCCGTACGCTGCACCAGGGCGTCTGGCGGGACAAGGTCCTGCCCGCGCAGACCCTTTGGTACAAGGTGTCGGTCGGCTGGGGGCAGCAGCTGCGCTACGACGTGGAGTTCGCCAACGAGCCGACGGTCAGGGGCTACAGCGCCCATACGTCCTCCGGCGGCACCCAGGTCTACACACCGTTCCGTGCGCCGGTCGGCAGCGGCACCACGGAATTCAGCCGCCAGGTGTCCTACAACGGGCGTCCGGCCTCGCTCAGCATGGGCACGGTCCCGGTCGCCTGGACCAACCGCTACGAGAACCACCCGAACGTCATTCCCGTGCACCGCAAGGGCGACTTCTACCTCGCGGTGACGCTGGGCGCCAAGGCGTCCCAGATCGCGGAGAACCCGCAGATCGGCGTGGTGCTGCGGATCGAGGTGCTGGGCAAGGAGAAGAGCGGCCCCCAGGCCGGGGCCGCCACGGTCGCGGCCGATACCTCCCGGGGCGATTCCGGTCCCTCGCAGGACGGGACGCCGGGCGGCGGTGGAGGATGGTCCACAGGACGTGTGGCGGCGGTCGCCGTCGGCGGCGTGGGCGTACTGCTGCTGGCCGGTCTCGCGGTCGCCTACGGGCGGGCGCGCAGAAAGCCGCATGCCGACGGCGGGAATTCGGATCCGATGAGGGGTGGCTCGTGGTGACGGGGCGCACGACGTACAGGGGCATAGCCGTGCTGGCGGCGCTCGCCGCGGTGCCGATCCTGCCGGGGGCGGTGGGCGTGGCCTCCGCCGATGCCGTCCCCCACTACCGCACGGCGGACGGCGCCACGAAGACCGAGGGCTCCTCCAGCGCCGCGCACGCACCACAACTCAAGCCCGGACTGCACACCGACGCCATCAAGCGCGGCGAGCAGAAGTGGTACGCCGTCAACCTGGACGCCAGGACCAGTGCATACTTCTCGGCCGTCGCGGCGCCCCCGCCCGGCACCAAGGTCGAGGACTACGGCGACAAGCTGACCCTCACCGTCCAGGACAGCAACGGCACGACCTGCGGTTCGGAATCCCGGCCGTCCTTCAATGGCGGCGGCATGGCGTACCCGATCGCCGACTACGCCACCCGTCGCATCGGCGCCGACCGTACGGAGTGCCAGAAGGCGGGCCCGTACTACCTCGTGATCACCCGCGAGGGATCGGCAACCTCCGGCCCCGACACCTGGCCGCTGGAACTCAACTACCTCAACGAGCCCCCACTCGAGGGCAACACCCCCGCCAAACCGGGCAAGGGCCTCTGGAGCACCGCGACACCGGCGCCGCGTACGGACAACACCAAGCGCAGCGCCAAGGGCGGCACCGGCTTCAACGACGCGGGCTCGGTCGCCACGGGCGTCTGGAAGGACCGGATCAGGCCGGGCGAGACCCGCTTCTACCGTGTGCCGGTGGACTGGGGACAGCGGCTCAACCTGAGCGCCGAGCTGCCGAACGCGACGTCGGCCAAGGCCACCGGCTTCCTCCCCAGGGTGCTCGGCCTGAGCGTCTACAACCCGGCGCGCGGCGTGGTCGGCAACCCCAGCTTTGTCTCGTACACGGGGAAGCCGACCGCCGCCAAGGAGTTCACCGCGCCCGTCGACTACGGCAACCGCTTCGACACGAGCGGTTCGGTCAACGCGATGCGGTTCGCGGGCTGGTACTACCTCGAGGTGAGCCTGCACCCCGATGCCGCGCAGTTCTTCCCCAAGGCCGCGGAGCTCACCCTGAGGGTGGATGTCCGCGGCACCGCCAAGGCCGGACCCGGCTACGCCGAGCCGACCCGCGTCTTCTCCGTCACGCCCGAGGACCGGGAGACGGCCGAGAAGGGCCAGTCCGCACAGGAGGCGTCGAAGAACGGCACCTTGATGACGGTGGCCTACGCCGGGATCGGCACGGGTGTGGTGCTGCTGGTGGGACTGGGAGCGTGGACGCTGGCGGCGCGGCGGTCGGCGGCCGGTGCGGCGGGCACTCCGGCCGGGCCGGGTACCGCCGGCGGACCGGGTGGCCGGCCCTCGTTGCCGGAACAGTCGACGGACTCGACCCAACAGGCGGTGCAGAACCGTCAGTTCGGGCCGCCACAGGGCTGGTAGCGGGCCTCCACGGGGCCGGGTGCCGTCCCGGCTCCACTGCCGGCCACCGGCCCCGTGGTGGGGCATCAGGCGGCGATCAGCGCCCAGACACCGACCGCGATGCACAGCAACGCCACGATCAGCACCGGGACCGCGACCTTCGGGGGCGGTCCCGGCTTTCTGTACGGGGCGGGGTGCGCCATGGCCGGAACGGTGACGGAGACGCCCGCCGGGGGCTGTCCGGGGACCGGGAGCGGGCCCGCCGTGTACGGGCGGGTCGCGGACCGTTCCGGAGGGGCGGCGGCGGTCGGCTCGTACGCGGGCGCGGGTGGCGGGGGTGGCGTCGTCGGCATACCGGACGAGGCGGGCGGCCCGGCCGGGGTGCCGTGGCCGGTGGGCGTACCGCCGTGGTGGGGGAAGGCGCTGCTGTGGCCTGTGAGGCTTTCGCCATGGCCGGTGGAGGTGGCGCCGTGGCCCGTGGGCGTGCTGCCGTGGCCCGTGGGGGTGCTCCCCGGCGTGGCCCTCGGCATCGGGGTGGGCGTAGGCGTCGGGGTCGGTGTCGGCGGGGTGCTCGGCTCCGGCGGGGCGAGCTGGAAGCTGCCGGTGTCCGACATGGAGACCTGCCCGGTGGCCCCGCTGCCTGCGGTGGCGCCGGCCGTGGCGGATCCCGCGGTGTCCCTGGGACGCAGCGGCCCGTCCGGCCCGAATTCGGCCGGCAGCGGCCCTATGTGGTCGAAGACCTCGACGATCTCTTCCTCGATCGTCGCGTCCGGCAGCAGCTCGACCGCCGACAGCATCGCCTTACGTGCCCCGGTGGCCGTCTTGAACCGCGCCTCCGGATCCGGGTGGACCAGGGACGCCAGCACCTGCCACAGCGGCTCCGGGACGCCCTCGGGCGCGTTCGGGATGCCGTGCTCGCCGAAGTGCCGGCTCATCGCCTCGGCGTCCGGCTTGGTGCCGGTGATCAGATAGAGCGCGACCAGACCGACCGCGAACAGATCGGCGGGGAAGTCCGGTTCGGCGCCCAGCAGCTGCTCCGGAGCGAAGTAACCGGGCGTGCCCACCACGTAGTTGGTCTCGGTGAGCCGTGGCTCGCCCTTGCGCATCGCGATGCCGAAGTCGGACAGCCGCAGATGCGGCCGGCCGGTGCCGGTGGCCTCCAGCAGGATGTTCGCCGGCTTGATGTCGCGGTGCACCACCCCCTCGGCGTGCACCGCGGTCAGCCCGGCCAGCAGCTGGTCCAGGAGCGTGCACACGAACCGCGGCGGCAGCGGACCGTAGTCCCCGATCAGATGCGCCAGCGAGCCGCCGTTCACCAGATCCATGGTGAACAGCACCTTGTCGTCGTCCGCGGCCCAGCTCGCCGGGGCCAGCACATGCGGATGGTCGATCCGCAGCGCCTGCTCGCGGACGAAGCGCAGCAGTGTGTGCGCGTCGCTCTGTTGCAGCACCTTCGCGGCAACGTAGCGGCGGCGCCGGGCGTCCCAGGCGCGCCAGACCGCGCCCACCCCGCCTCGTCCGATCGGGTCGATCAGCTCATACCGACCGGCGAAGATCTCACCCATTGCGCCCCGTCCGCCTTCTGAACTCGCAACGTCCCCTGTGGCTAACTCTGGTGCGCCTCGTAATGGGCGACCGCGTCCGCGGTGCGACCGGCACCGTAGACCCGGAGGAACTCTGCCAGTTCGGGGTGAGCCGGGGCGAGGGTGTTCGCCGCATCGATGATGTCCCCGGCGTCGGCGACCGACCGCAGCAGCGACTGGATCTCCCGCACCACGCGCCGCACCGTGGTCGCCCCCGTCGACGACGTCTGCTGCGCGGTGTTGTTCAGCACCGAGCCGCCAGCCGTCTTCTTGATCTCCTCCATGCGGTCGGTGGCCTCGGCGGCGCTCACGCTGCCGTCGGCGACCTGGCCGGCCAGGTCCTGCAGCGCCTGCACCCGCTGCACCACGGCCGGGTTGCCTATCTTCGCGCGCTGCCCGCTCATCAGCTGGGACAGCATGGGGGCGGACAGACCGAGCACGCCGGCCAGCCGGGCCTGGTTCAGGCCGAGATCGTCGATGAGACGGCGGAACAGCGCACCCAGAGGCTCCCCGTACCAACTGCGCTGCAGCTCCCGGGCCCGCGCGGTGGCTTCCTGCTGTGCTGAGTCCATACCGTCTCCCCTGTCTCCCCGATCGCTTCGCTGCCGCGAATCTCGCGAAGCATCCTACGGAGAGCAACGGTGTGCGGCGATACCCGGTCGGGAAAGCGACCGGACACCGGGTACCCTGGTCGGCGAAGGGGCCTTAGCTCAGTTGGTAGAGCGCTGTCTTTGCATGGCAGATGTCAGGGGTTCGACTCCCCTAGGCTCCACTCCCGAAAGCCCTTCCGATCGGCGTAACCGCTGGTCAGAAGGGCTTTTGAGATTTCTGACGGAGTGTTGGCGCACTGCCCGGAGCCGGCCTCGCCGTCCGTACGCGACCGGGCCGGGCCCGCCGCCCTTCGCTGGGGTGACGGGCCCGGCCCGGTTTCCGCTGCTCCGCTGTCAGGCCGTGTTGCCGCCGCGTTCATCGGCCTCGGCCTGCTTGGCCTGGACGTCGGGGTCCAGCGAGGCGCCCTCGCTGCCGTCGACCGCGCTCAGCCGGCCGCGGTCGCTGACCTCGGTGGGAGCCGGCGGCTCGACCAGCCAGTCCGGGTTGGCCTGCTTGTCCCACCACTTCCAGGCGGCGATCGCACCGCCGGCCAGGATGCCCAGCACGGTGAGGCGCTTGGCGAGCTTGCCGCACTTGGCCCGCCGGCTGTGCTTCTTCTGGAGCTTGGCGATCTCGGCGGCCGTCACCTGGCCGCGGAGTGCGGCGAGCGCGGCGGTACCGCGGGCGAGGGCCTCGTCGCGCACCGGCTCGGCCGCGGCGCGGGCGTGGGTCACCGCGTGCTCCAGCCGCGGTGCCGTGTAGTCGGCCGCCTGGCGGGCCGCCTTACGGGTCCGGCAGGCAGCCCGGGTCGCCGCGGCGTCCACCTTGGGCGGCAGCGTGCCACGGGCGTGCTCGATACGTGGGTGCAGATGCGCGTCGTACTGCACACGTGCCTGATGAGCGGCCTCGGCCACCTTGGGAGCCGCTCGCGTACGGGCCTCGTGCGCGAAGTGCACGGCGGCTTCCTTGGCCGTACCGGCATACGGGGCCACCACCTCCGCGGCGTGCCGCACGCTGTCCTTGGCCGTATCGGTCGCGGCGCGCACGCTTTTCTTGCGGGTCACGGGATCCTCCTCCTCGGTGGCGTGTCCGGGGCTTGGGGGTTGGTCCCCCGTGTCTTCTCTGTCGCCTGTCCACCCGTTTGGAGATCATGCCCGCTCATGCGTCGCACGGCATGTGCGAGCGGGCATCCGGGTCATTGCGGACCTTCCGGAGTCTTGTTGACGACAATGCCACGATTTGCCGCTCCGGGCGCAGGAAATGCGCACGAAAACCGTCAAGAGGTGCGGTCGGGGCGGCGCGCACATGCGGCGCGGAGGTCTTCGGAGGGCCGGTCCATGCGAGGATCAGGAACCGTCAGTGAAGACTTATGGAAGGTCGATCGTGGCTGAACAGCTCTACGCCACCCTGAAGACGAACCAGGGCGACATCGAGATCCGGCTCCTGCCGAACCATGCACCGAAGACGGTCAAGAACTTCGTCGAGCTCGCCAATGGTGAGCGGGAGTGGACCCACCCGGCGACCGGCAAGAAGTCCACGGACCGGCTGTACGACGGCACGGTCTTCCACCGGGTGATCAGCGGTTTCATGATCCAGGGTGGCGACCCGCTGGGCAACGGCACCGGCGGCCCCGGCTACGAGTTCGGGGACGAGTTCCACCCCGACCTGGCCTTCAACAAGCCGTACCTGCTGGCCATGGCCAACGCCGGCCCGGGCACCAACGGCTCGCAGTTCTTCATCACCGTCGGGGCCACCGCGTGGCTGACCGGCAAGCACACGATTTTCGGTGAGGTCAGCAACGAGGCGAGCAAGAAGGTCGTCGACGCCATCGCCGCCACCCAGACCAACCCGCGCACCGACCGTCCGCTCCAGGACGTCGTGATCGAGTCGGTGGCCATCGAGACCCGCTGACCCGCGTCGTGCGCCCCGGCCGGGTCCGGGGAACCATTGCGCCCCGCCCGGTCGTACATCAGGCGGGGCGCGACGCTCGTCCACGGGCGAAGGCCGGGCGGAAACGGCGAAGTGCTGACGCGCCGGACGGAGAAGGGGACGAGGGGACGGATGGATCAGGTGCCAGGCAGCCCGAAGGAGCCGCAGGACGCGCGGGGTGACGATGGCCTGCCGGGCTGCCACCGCCACCCGGATCGCTCCACCGGAATCCGCTGCACCCGCTGTGACCGGCCCATATGCCCGGAGTGCATGGTCAGCGCCTCGGTCGGTTTCCAGTGCCCGGACTGTGTACGCAGCGGTGGCGGCACCGGTCATGCGCCGCAGGCCGCCGCGCCGCGCACGATCGCGGGCGGCACGATTGCCGCCGATCCGCGGCTGATCACCAAGATCCTGCTGGGCATCAACGCCGCTGTGTTCGTCGCCGTGCTGGCGACCGGCGGCGACATGAGTCCGCTGGTCAACCGGCTCGATCTGCTCGGGCTGGCCGCCGACCCGAGCCGGTTTCAGCTCGTCGGTGTCGCCGAGGGTGAGTGGTACCGCCTGCTGACGGCGACGTTCCTGCACCAGCAGATCGCGCACTTCGCGTTCAACATGCTCTCGCTGTGGTGGCTGGGACCGCCGCTGGAGGCGGCGCTCGGCCGGCTGCGGTTCATCGGGCTCTATCTGCTCGCCGGTCTGGGCGGCAGCGCCCTGTCGTATCTCCTCGCCGCGCAGAACCAGCCCTCGCTGGGTGCGTCCGGCGCGATCTTCGGGCTGCTCGGCGCGACGGCGGTCCTCTTGCGGCGGCTGAATTACGACATGAAGCCGGTGCTGATCCTGCTCGGCCTCAACCTGGCCTTCACGTTCCTGTGGCCGCACATCGCCTGGCAGGCCCATGTCGGCGGCCTGGTGGTGGGCGCCGTGGTGGCGTTCGGGATGGTGCATGCGCCGCGTGACCGCCGGACGCTGGTGCACAGCGCGACCTGTGTGGTGGCGCTGCTGGCGATCATCGCGGTGGTGTGGGTACGGACTCTTCAGCTGGTGGGCTGAGAGTCCGTCCCGGCACGTTGTCCACAGTGCGTGGCCGATCTTGTGCATGCTGTGCGGAACTCTCGTTCCGGTCCGCTCCGACCTGCGTTTCCCCAGTAAGGAAAGGGGGAGCAGGAGGCCGGAAGAGGGTGCCGCCGATCACACCGGCGTCAACCTCCGGAGGGTTATCCACAGATCTTCTGAAGTTTTCCCCGGCTGTGGATAACCGTGTGGATGGCCTTGGGCAGGGCTTGCGCTACTTCCACTGGGTGGATACGCCGAAGCCCACCGCGATGAAGCCGAAGCCGCACACGATGTTCCAGTTGCCCATGGCGGCGATCGGCAGATCGCCCTCGGACACGTAGAACATCACGATCCACACCAGCCCGATCAGGAACATCGCCAACATCAGTGGCGCCACCCAACCGCGGCCTGAGCTCATCTTCAGGTTGGTGGTCTTCGCCGGGGGCGGCGTGAAGTCGTCCTTCTTGCGGATCCGTGACTTCGGCACGAGGAACTCTCCTGTCGATGCGCTGCTCCCCCGCTCTCGGCTTCGCTCGAGCGGGCGGTGCCCCCTCCGCGGGGGAGGTACGAGGTGTGTGCCAGGGCGCGGACGCGGTGGGGAGCGGATTCCTTTCCCGGGCGTCCGTTAGCGTAGTGCTTCCGTGGCGCCGTAAGGAGTAAGGGTACGTTGAGCAATTCCGCTGACTCCCCCGACCGCCCCACCCGTTCCCGCCTGCGGCCCGTGCGGCTCCTCACTCTGGTCGTGTTCGCGCTCGCCGGTCTGCTCTTCTGGCTGAGCTTCGACACCGCGCGCGGCACGAATCTGCGCTCGGACGACTCGATGCTGCGGCTGTCCGACCTCATCCAGGAACGCAGCCACAAAAACGGTGCCCAAGACGACCGTAACGCCACTCTCCGGGAAGAGGTCGACGCTCTCGCGCAGCGCGACAACGGAAGCTCCCGGGCCGAGGACGCCAAGCTCAAGGCGCTGGAGAAGAACGCCGGCACCAAGCCGCTGAAGGGCCAGGGCGTGACGGTCACGCTCACCGACGCCCCGCCGAACGCCACCGCCAAGATCCCCGGGGTGCCCGAGCCGCAGCCCAACGACCTGGTCATCCACCAGCAGGACCTGCAGGCCGTGGTGAACGCCCTGTGGCACGGCGGAGCCAAGGGCATCAAGGTCATGGACCAGCGGCTGATCTCCACCAGCGCGGTGCGCTGTGTCGGCAACACGCTGATCCTCCAGGGCCGGGTCTACTCCCCGCCGTACAAGGTCACCGCCGTCGGCAACCGCGAGGCCCTCGCCAACGCGCTGACCGCGTCCCCCGCCATCCAGAACTACCTCCAGTACGTGAACGCCTACGGCCTGGGCTGGAAGGTCGACCAGCACGAGGCGGTGACTCTTCCCGGCTACTCCGGCACAGTGGAACTCCACTACGCACAGCCTGTGAAGCCGTAGTCCGCACGCCGCGGGCGCCGGGGAGGGACGGGGCCGGATGACGCTGCGGGGCCGGACGACGGTGCGGTGTATCGTGCGGACGCTCAGCGAGATCTGCGTCACCGTCGGTGCACTGATCGTGCTCTTCGTGGCCTACGTCCTCTTCTGGACCGGCGTACGGGCCGACAGCGCCATGGACGGCGAGATCGGCAGGCTCCAGCACCAGTGGGCCACGGGCCCGGTCACCGCCCCCGACAGCACACCGGCCCCCGACGGCGACTCCGCCCCGGCCGAGTGGCCCCGCCGCTACACCCCGGGCGCTTCCTTCGCCGTCATGTACATCCCGCGTCTGGGCAGCGACTGGACCAAGCCCGTCCTGGAAGGCACCGCGACCGATGTCCTCAAGCGCGGCCTCGGCCATTACGCCCGCACCGCCCGCCTCGGCGAGACCGGCAACTTCTCCGTCGCCGGTCACCGCCGCACCTATGGCGACCCCTTCAAGGACTTCCCGCGGCTGCGCCCCGGTGACGCCGTGGTGCTGACCGACGGCACGACCTGGTTCACCTACCGCATCGACAACCGGCCCTATACGACGCTGCCCGGCGACATCGGGGTGATCGACCCCGTACCGCGGAAGTCCGGATTCAACGGCCCCGGGCGCTATCTCACGCTGACCACCTGCGAGCCGGAATGGGGCCACAGCCACCGGCTGATCGCCTGGGCACACCTCGATTCCACCCAACCCGTGGCACAGGGAAGGCCATCGGCTTTGACCGGCTGACCCACCTGGGCCCGCCCTCGCCCCTTACTCTGGTGTCGCAATCGACATCGTCATCGGCACATCGGCAAGGGGACAGCGACAGCATGTACGGCTGGATCTGGCGGCATCTGCCGGGCAACACATGGGTGAAAGCGCTGATTTCCCTGGTGCTCGTCCTGGCGGTCGTCTTCGTACTCTTCCAGTACGTCTTTCCGTGGGCGGAGCCGCTGCTCCCCTTCAATGACGTCACTGTCGATGAAGGGATGGCCGCCCGATGACCGCACGGATTCTCGTCGTCGACAACTACGACAGCTTCGTCTTCAACCTCGTCCAGTACCTCTACCAACTCGGTGCCGAATGTGAGGTGCTGCGCAACGACGAGGTCGCGCCGCGGCACGCCCAGGACGGCTTCGACGGGGTGCTGCTGTCGCCCGGACCCGGCACACCCGAGCAGGCCGGCGTCTGCGTCGACATGGTCCGGCACTGCGCGGAGACCGGTGTCCCGGTCTTCGGTGTCTGCCTGGGCATGCAGTCGATGGCGGTCGCGTACGGCGGCGTGGTGGACCGCGCCCCCGAGCTGCTGCACGGCAAGACCTCGCCGGTCCACCACGACGACGTCGGCGTCTTCTCCGGGCTGCCGTCCCCCTTCACCGCCACCCGCTATCACTCCCTGGCGGTCGAGCCGGAGACCGTCCCCGACGAACTGATCGTCACGTCCTGGACGGAGGCCGAGGACGTCCCCGGCGGACGGATCGTCATGGGCCTGCGGCATCGCGAACTCCTGGTCGAGGGTGTCCAGTTCCACCCCGAGTCGGTCCTGACGGAGTGGGGCCACCGGATGCTGGCCAACTGGCTCGTCGAATGCGGCGACAAGGGGGCAGTGGAGCGCTCGACGGGGCTGGCCCCGGTGGTCGGCAAGGCCGGCGGGTGACCGACCTGCGCCCCGAACGTGAAGGGAGAGCCTACGAGCCGGACGAGCCGGAGCGGTCCTACGCTCCGCAGGACCCGTACGGGCAGCCCGATGCGTTCGAGGCGGCGGTGGAGCAGCTGGCCGACCCGCTGACCGATCCGCTGCCGGGCCAGGTGCCACCGGCACCCGCGCCCGCGCCGGATCCCTACGGGCAGCCGGGCCGGGGGCGTCGGCGGGGCAAACCGGCTCAGGAGGGCGTGAGACAGGGCTCACCGTGGTTCCGCCCGCATCTGGAGCCCGAAGAGCCGTCCCCGCCGGGACGGCAGTCGTACGGCCCTCAGGCGGCCGCCTACGGCCAGGGGCCCGGCCCCGCTCGCCGCCCCGCCACCGCCGAGCCGATATCTCAGCGCGGTACCGCCCCGGAGACACCGGCGTCGCCGGCCCCCACACCGAGGGTGAGACCCGCTTCCGCCGTGAGCCCCCCTCCGGCAGCGGCCGCGGGCTCCGCGTCGTGGCAGGACGACGAGACCATGGCGCTGCGGCAGGCCGAGAAGCCCGACGGGGACAGCGTTTCACGTGAAACCGACACGACGGTTTCACATGAAACCGCGGCAGCGGACCCGGCGCCCGGAGGCCGAGCGGCCCGGCGCAAGGCTGCTCAGGAGGCCGCAAAGCGGGGCGGCAGGCGTGGGCGCCACAGCGGCGCCGCCGCGCCGGCCACCGCTGCCACCGCCTCCGAACCGGCGCCCGCCCCCATGTCCCGGCTGGAGGCCCGGCAGGCCGCACGGGCCGCCAAGGACAGCCCCAGCCTGATCGCCAGCCGCGCGCTGGGCGAGGCCTTCATCACCCTCGGCGTGCTGATGCTGCTGTTCGTCACCTACCAGCTCTGGTGGACGAACGTGATGGCGGAACAGGAGGCGGGCGGCGCCGCCAGCAACCTGCAGAGCGAATGGGACAAGGGCGGCGGCGAGAAGAAGAATCTCGCGGACGGCGAGCGCTTCGGGATCATGTATATCCCCAAGCTGGATGTGAAGGCGCCGATAGCCGAGGGGATCGACAAGCACAAAGTGCTGGACCACGGCATGGTCGGTCACTACGACAAGAACAGCGGGATCAAGACGGCGATGCCCTGGGACAAGAAGGGCAACTTCGCGGTGGCGGCCCATCGCAACACTCACGGTGAGCCGTTCCGCTACGTCAACCGCCTCACCAAGGGCGACAAGATCATCGTCGAGACGAAGAGCTCGTACTACACGTACGAGATGGAGAGCATCCTCCCGCAGACGTCTCCGAGCAACACCAGCGTGATCGGTCCGGTGCCGCCTGGCTCGGGATTCACCGGCCCCGGCCGCTACATCACCCTGACGACCTGCACCCCGGAGTTCACCAGTACCTTTCGGATGATCGTCTGGGGCAAGATGGTCGACGAGCGGCCGCGGAGCAAGGGCAAACCGGATGCGCTCGCCGGCTGAGCAAACATAAGAGGGGTGCTACGCGGTGACTGCCACCGGAAACGACGAGGCATGCGACCGGTCCGCGCCGCCACTCAAGCCGCGCCGTGTGCGCCGGGCCATCGCCTCCACCGTCAGCGTCATCGGGGAGCTGCTGATCACGGTCGGGCTGATCCTGGGCCTGTTCGTCGCCTACTCGCTGTGGTGGACCAACGTCCTCGCCGACCGCGAAGCGCACAAGCAGGGTGACCAGGTGCGTCAGCACTGGGCGAGCGGCGGCCCCAAGGGGCCGGGGGAGCTGGACACCAAGGACGGCATCGGCTTTCTGCACGTCCCGGCGATGAACAACGGTGAAGTGCTGGTCGAGAAGGGCACCGACGCCGAGATCCTCAACGAGGGCGTGGCCGGCTATTACACCAAGCCGGTCAAGTCGGGGCTGCCCAAGGACAAGAAGGGAAACTTCACGCTCGCCGCGCACCGCGACGGCCACGGCGCGAAGTTCCACAACATCGACAAGCTCAAGGACGGCGACCCGATCGTCTTCGAGACCAAGGACACCTGGTACGTCTACAAGGTCTTCGCGACCCTGCCCGAGACCTCGAAGTACAACGTGGACGTCCTCGACGACATCCCCAAGGAATCCGGTAAGCGCAAGGCGGGCCGCTACATCACCCTCACGACCTGCACCCCGGTCTACACCTCGGACTACCGCTATGTCGTCTGGGGCGAGCTGGAGCGCACCGAGAAGGTCGACGCGAACCGCACACCCCCGAAGGAAATCCGCTAGCGCACAACAGAGAGCCCCGGCGCCCTTGGAGGGCTGCCGGGGCTTCCTGTTCGCCTCGCCGAAGCGACCGCTGCTCTGCTAGCCGAACGGTCCGCCGATAAAGCCGCCGCCGTCGTCGCCCCCGTTGCCGCCATCGCCGTTGCCGCCACCGATGGTGGTCAGCGTCACGGTGGTGGTCTTGGGGTCGGACGGTGTCTGCGGCTGCGGGTCCTGGGTGACCACGCGGGCGTTGTCGTCCTGCGAGCTGCCGGCGGCGAACTGGATGTTGGTGAAGCCGGCCTGCTGCAGCGCCTTCTTCGCCTCCTTCACCGGCTGGCCGACGACACTCGGAACCGGTGTCTGGGCCCCCGCCTTACCGACCGTGAGGGTCACCGTGGAACCCTCCTTGGCCGGAGTGTTGCCCTCGGGGCTCTGGCTGAGCACCTTGCCGACCTGGTTCGGGTCGGTGATTTCCTGTTCGCTCTTCTCGACCACGAAGCCCAGGTCCTTCAGCTGCTTTTCGGCCGTCGCGAAGTCCTGTCCCGTGACGGGCGGGACGTTCTGCTTGGGAGACTCCTGGGCGACGGTGAGGACGATCACTGTGCTCTTGGGCGCCTCGCTCTGGCCAGCGGGGTTCTGCTTGAGCACGATGCCCGGCGTCCGGTCGGACTCCTCAGGGACCTTTTTGACGTTCTCGAAGCCCTTGCGCTTGAGGCGGTCGCGAGCACTTTCGAACGAAAGGTCCTCCACGTCCGGAACGGTGACCTTGATGGCGCCCGTGCACATGGTCACGTTGACCGTTTCATTCTTGTCGATCTTCTCGCCGGCCTCCGGCTCCTGCTCGGTGACCCGGCCCTTCTTCACGTTGTCGCAGGCCTTACGACCGGCCTCGGAGATGTTGAAGCCGCCGTTCCGTCCGGAGGCCTTCGCTTCGGCTCGGGTCTTGCCGACGAGGTCGGGCACCGACACCTTGCCGCCCGTATTGGTGTTGGTGAACATCGCCTTGCCGATGAAGATCGCACCGACCAGGACGAGGACGGCCGCAAGCACCAGCAGGATCGTCGAGGTGCTGCTCTTCTTCTGACCGCTGCCGCGGCGGCGGTCGCCGCGGTCGTCGTAGCCCCCGTCGTCCGGGTTCATCGGCGGAAGCATGGCGGTCTGGCCGGCCGGATCCTGCGGACGCAGCATGGTGGTCGGCTGGTCCTGGTCGTAGCCGGCCGCACCCATGGCGGAGGCCGCCGCGACCGGCTGGCCATCCAGCGCCGCCTCGATGTCGGCACGCATCTCATCGGCCGACTGATAGCGGTAGTCCGGGTCCTTGACCAGCGCCTTCAGGACGATGGCGTCCATCTCCGGCGTGATCTCGGGGTCGAAGTTGCTCGGCTTCTGCGGCTCCTCGCGGACATGCTGATAGGCCACCGCGACCGGTGAGTCACCGACGAACGGCGGCCGTACCGTGAGCAGCTCGTAGAGCAGACAGCCGGTGGAGTACAGGTCGGAGCGGGCGTCGACCTGCTCGCCCTTGGCCTGCTCGGGCGAGAGGTACTGGGCCGTGCCGATGACCGCCGCGGTCTGCGTCATCGTCATCCCGGCATCGCCCATGGCGCGGGCGATGCCGAAGTCCATGACCTTGACCTGGCCGGTGCGCGTCAGCATGACGTTGGCTGGCTTGATGTCGCGGTGGACGATGCCGGCCCGGTGGGAGTACTCCAGCGCCTGGAGGACACCGGTAGTCATCTCCAGCGAGCGCTCGGGCAGCAGCTTTCTTCCGGAGTGCAGCAGCTCACGGAGCGTGGAGCCGTCGACGTACTCCATGACGATGTACGGGATCGAGACACCGTCGACGTAGTCCTCGCCGGTGTCGTAGACCGCGACGATCGACGGATGGTTCAGCGAGGCGGCCGACTGGGCCTCACGGCGGAACCGGGCCTGGAAGGACGGGTCACGGGCGAGGTCCACCCGCAGCGTCTTCACAGCTACGGTGCGGCCCAGGCGGGTGTCATGCGCGAGGTACACCTCGGCCATGCCACCGCGGCCGAGCACCGAGCCCAGCTCGTACCGGCCGCCGAGGCGACGCGGCTCTTCCATAAGCTTCTCCAGCCCTCTCCGTCAGTCCCGACCGCACCGGTGTGTGGTCCGGCGGTGTGCTGTCCGGGCATACCGTACCCGGCACGCCGTACCGGACCGGGCCGGAGCCGCAACCTGATACGTGACCGGTATTGGCATGATCCGAGTCACTTTTCGCCTTCGAGTACCGCCTGCATGACGTGCTTCGCGACCGGAGCTGCGAGCTTGCCACCGGCGATGTCATCGCGGAGCGTGTCGGATCCCTCAATGACGACAGCGACCGCGACGGGGGTGCCCTTGTCGGTCTTCGCGTAGGAGATGAACCAGGCGTACGGATTGTCCTTGTTGTTCTCACCGTGCTGTGCGGTACCGGTCTTACCGCCGACTGTGACGTTCGGGATCTGGGCGTTGGTTCCCGTACCCGACTTGACCACGGTCTCCATCATGCTCTGGATCTTCTGCGCGTTCTCCGGGCTGAGCGGCTGGCTCATCTCCTGCGGAGTGTGCTGCTGGACCACATTGAGGTTCGTCGCCACCAGCTGATCGACCATGTACGGCTTCATCAGCTTGCCGCCGTTGGCGACCGCCGAGGCGACCATGGCCATCTGCAGCGGTGTGGCGCGGTTGGAGGCCTGGCCGATGCCCGCCATCGCGTTCTGCGGCCGGTTGTCCGTGGGGAAGATGCTCTCCGAGGCACGGACCGGAGTGTTGATGCCCGGGTCGTTGAAGCCGAACTTCTCCGCCTCGGCCTTCATCTTCTTGTTGCCGAGGTCGGCGCTGATCTTGCCGAACACGGTGTTGCAGGACACCCGCAGCGCCTCGCGCAGGCTGGCGTTCTTGCAGGGGATGTTGCCCTCGTTCTTCAGCTCGACGCCCGAGGTGTCGGGGAGCGTGTAGGGCAGCGGGGAGCGGGTGCTGGAGTCGACGTCGTCGTAGAGGCCGTTCTCCAGGGCCGCCGCTGCCGTGACGACCTTGAAGGTGGAGCCGGGCGGGTAGGTCTGGCGCAGCGCCCGGTTGAGCATCGGCTCGTCGGGGTTGTTCTTCTTCTGCAGCCCGTTGTACGCCTCGGCGTCCTTGTTGCTCATCCCGGCGAAGGTGGACGGGTCGTAGGACGGGGTGCTGGCCAGTGCCAGGATCGCGCCGGTCTCCGGGTTGATCGCGGCGACCGCGCCCTTCTGCTTGCCGAGCCCGTCGAAGGCCGCCTTCTGGGCCTTGGCGTCGAGGGTGGTCACCACGTTGCCGCCCTTCTGCTTGCTGCCGGTGAACATGTCGACCGTGCGGCTGAAGAAGAGCCTGTCGTCGGTACCGGTGAGAATGCCGTCGTTGAGCTTCTCGAGCTGGTTGGCGTCGAAGGCCTGCGAGGCGTAGCCGGTGACCGGCGCCCACATCTTGCCGTTCTTGTACGTCCGCTTGTACTTGAAGTCGCCGCTGTCCGTGGTCGAGGAGCCGGTGATGGCCTTGCCGTCCACGATGATGTTGCCGCGCGGGATGCTGTATCGCTCGATGGCGACCCGCCGGTTGTGCGGGTCGTCCTTGAGCTCGTCACCCTGGACGAACTGCACCCAGTTGACGCGCACCAGCAGGGCGAGGACGAGCAGGCCGCAGAAGATCGCGACCCGGCGCAGGGGCTTGTTCACGGACGGACCACCTGGGTCATCTCGGCGTCGGTGGAGGGAGCGGGGGCCGGCGCCGGGCGGCGCGCGGTGTCGCTGATCCGCAGCAGGATCGCGATCAGCGCCCAGTTGGCGATCACGGACGACCCACCCTGGGCGAGGAACGGCATCGTCATACCCGTCAGCGGGATCAGGCCCGTCACACCACCGGCGACGACGAAGACCTGCAGGGCGAAGGCACCGGACAGGCCGATCGCGAGCAGCTTGCCGAACGGGTCGCGGGCCGCCAGCGCCGTACGGATACCGCGCTCGATCAGCAGGCCGTACAGCATCAGAATGGCCATCAGCCCGGCGAGCCCGATCTCCTCACCGACCGTGGCGAGAATGTAGTCACTCTTCGGCGCGATGCCCTGGATGAGGCGGGAGTAGCCCTGGCCCAGACCGGAGCCGAGGATGCCGCCGGAGCCGAAGGAGTACATGGCCTGGGCGGTCTCGGTGACACCGCCGCCTTGCAGCTCCAGCGGGTTGAGCCAGTTGTGCACACGGATCTGGACGTGCGACTCGAACGTCGCCACAGCGACCGCGCCGCCCGCGCTGAGCAGCAGTCCGAACACGATCCAGCTGGTCCGCTCGGTCGCCACGTACAGCATCACGACGAACAGGCCGAAGAACAGCAGCGAGGTACCCAGGTCGGTCTCGAAGACCAGGATCATCAGGCTCAGCGCCCAGATGACGAGGATCGGGCCGAGGTCGCGGCCGCGGGGGAGGTAGAGGCCCATGAAGCGGCGGCTGGCCAGCGCCAGCGCGTCCCGCTTCACCATCAGATAGCCGGCGAAGAAGATCGCGATGATGATCTTCGCGAACTCACCGGGCTGCAGCGAGCCGAGACCCGGAATCGTGATCCAGATCTTTGCGCCGTTCACACCGGGAAAGAACATCGGGGCGATCAGCAGCACCAGCGCGACCACCATCGAGATGTAGGTGTAGCGCTGCAGGACCCGGTGGTCCTTGAGGAAGATCAGGATGGCGAGGAAGAAGGCGACACCGAGGGTCGACCACATCAGCTGGTTGGGCGCCATCGCCTTGCCCAGCGAAGGCTCCTGGTCCAGCCGCCAGATGAAGATCAGACCCAGGCCGTTGAGCAGGGTGCCGATGGGCAGCATCAGCGGATCCGCGTACGGCGCCCACTTGCGGACGACGAGATGCGCGACGCCCGCCAGCAGGCCGAGCCCGAGGCTGTAGCCCAGCACACCGGCCGGCACCGAACCGTCCTTCGCCAGACCGACGTTGACGTACGCGAACACCGGAATCAGCACCGCGAAGATGAGCATCGCCAGCTCGGTGTTGCGGCGGCTCGGGGCTCCGATGGTGCCGATGGTGGTGGTGTTGGTGGTGCTGCTCATGAGATCTACGGCCCCCTACGCCCTCACTGCTGGGTGCTGCAATTCTTTTCCAGCTTCTGCTGCTCCTGGGAAGGGGCCTGGCTGGGAGTGGCCTTGGGAGACGGAGAGGTGGTCGCCGCCAGTGCGCCGGCCGTGCCGGTGCCGCTGTTCCTGCCGGTGCTGCCGGGCTTGGCGCTCGGCGAACCGGACGGTGAAGCTGACGGAGAGCCGGGCTTGCTCGGTGTGCCCGTCTGGCCCTGGCCCGGGTGACGCGCCGCGTCACGCTCGGCGGCCTCCCGCTGCTCCTTGGTACGGCAGGCATTGGCCTGCTTACTCAATTCGGTGACCTTTTCTCCCGCCTGAGTGCGGTTGTCGACCGCGATCGTCTCCTTGACCTGGTTGCGCTGGTACAGCGGCAGGTACTTGAGTTCGATCTCGGGGTGGTCCTCGTCCACATCATTGAGCCTGATCCACGCGAGATCCTGGCTGATGCCCCGGTAGAGCGCGATGTGGTCGTCCTTGGCACCGACGAAGTACTGGGTCTGCGTCCAGTTGTAGCCCGCGTAGCAGCCGCCGCCCACGACGGCCAGCGCCAGCGCGATGAGCAGCGACCGCTTGAGCCACCGCCCGCGCCGCCGGGGCTTGACGAAGTCCTCGTCCATGAACGCGCCGAACGAGCCCTGCGGCGGTCCGCCGACCTCCGGATCACCGCTGCCGGGCGGTCCGAAGGCACCAGGGGCGCCCGGGTTCGGTCCGCCGGGCCGGCCGAGTTCGGCGGCCCGGGCGGCGGGGGTCTGCAGCGTGCTCGGGTCGCTGAGCTGGTGCTGGTTCTCCGCGACGGCGCCGACGATGACCGGGGTGTCGTTGAGCTGACCGGCCATCGTTTCGTTGCCGTCCACGTCCAGGACGTCGGCGACGATGCAGGTGATGTTGTCGGGTCCGCCGCCGCGCAGCGCGAGCTGGATCAGCTCCTGCACCGTCTCGTGCGGCCCGTGGTAGCTGGCGAGGGTCTCCTCCAGCGTCTGGTGGCTGACCACCCCGGACAGTCCGTCCGAGCAGATCAGATACCGGTCGCCGGCCCGCACCTCGCGGATCGACAGATCGGGCTCGACATGATCGCCGCTGCCCAGCGCCCGCATCAGCAGCGACCGCTGCGGATGGGTGGTGGCTTCCTCTTCGGTGATCCGGCCCTCGTCGACCAGCCGCTGCACCCAGGTGTGGTCCTGGGTGATCTGGGTCAGGGCGCCGTCACGCAGCAGGTACGCACGCGAGTCGCCGACATGGACGAGACCGAGCCGCTGCCCGGTCCACAGCAGGGCGGTCAGGGTCGTGCCCATGCCCTCCAGCTGCGGGTCCTCCTCGACCATCACCCGCAGCTGGTCATTGGCGCGCGTGACGGCCGTGCCCAGGGAGGTGAGGAGGTCGGAGCCGGGAACGTCGTCGTCGAGCTGGACGAGTGTGGAGATCACCTCGGAGGAGGCGACCTCACCGGCGGCCTGGCCGCCCATGCCGTCGGCGATGGCGAGCAGCCGTGGCCCGGCGTAGCCGGAGTCCTCGTTGCCCTCGCGGATCATGCCCTTGTGCGATCCGGCGGCGAAGCGCAGTGACAGACTCATGCGCACCTCACCCGTCGGCTCGGGGTACAGCCGGTCTCTTCGAGCCACACTGCCCACCCTCCGGTCGGGAGCACGCCCGGGTCCGCCGAGTGGACCGCCGCGGCTCGCTCGCTCCGCTCGCTCATTGTCGTACTACTTCCGCAGCTCGATGACGGTCTTGCCGATGCGGATCGGGGCTCCCAGAGGAATCGGTGTCGGGGTCGTCAGTCGGGTCCGGTCCAGGTACGTGCCGTTGGTGGAACCGAGGTCCTCGACGATCCACTGGCCGTCACGGTCCGGGTAGATCCTGGCATGCCTGCTGGACGCGTAGTCGTCGTCCAGCACGATCGTGGAGTCGTGCGCACGGCCCAGGGAGATGGTCTGGCCTTGGAGGGCGACGGTGGTGCCGGTCAGCGAGCCCTCGGAGACCACGAGCTTCGTGGGGGCTCCGCGGCGCTGCCGGTTGTTGTTGCCGCGTCCGCCTTCCTGGCGGCGCTGTTGTTGCGGTGGCGCGGCAGCCTGCCGCTGCGCACGCGGTTCCTGTCCGCCGCGACGGGCGGCACCGCGCTGTGTGACGCGCGTGCCGAACAGATCGCTGCGGATGACCTGAACGGCCACGATGACGAACAGCCACAGTACGGCGAGGAAACCCAACCGCATGACCGTGAGGGTCAGCTCTGACATTGCCCCCGCTTCACCCTTCGGCTTGCCGGTAAACGATGGTGGTACTGCCCACGACAATCCGCGAGCCGTCGCGGAGATTAGCGCGAGTGGTGTGCTGCCCGTCTACCACGATGCCGTTCGTGGAACCCAGATCCTGGATCATGGGGGGCGTTCCGACCCGGATCTCACAATGACGCCGGGAGACACCCGGGTCGTCGATCCGTACGTCAGCGTCGGTGCTGCGGCCCAGCACGAGCGTGGGGCGGGAGATCTGATGGCGGGTGCCGTTGATCTCGATCCAGCGCCTGGTTTGTGCCTGGGGCTGCGGTCCTGCACCGGGCGGTGCCGTACGGGGTACGGACTGTGCGCCGCCGGGAGGCGGGGACGAAGGCATGGGGGGCGGGCTCACATGGCCGCCGCCGGGCTGGCCGCCGCGGGGCATCGCCGCGGAGCGCCGGTCGGCCGCCGGGCCCGGCTGGTCCTGGGACGAGCTGGAGGCGAGCGTGCGGCTGCGGACGCGGTACAGGCCGGTGTCGAGATCGTCGGCCTTCTCCAGATGGACCTTGATCGAGCCCATGAAGGTGTACCGCTGCTGCTTGGCGTAGTCGCGGACCATGCTGGAGAGCTCGTCGCCGAGCTGCCCGCTGTAGGGGCTCAGCCGCTCGTAGTCGGGGGTGCTCAGCTCGACGATGAAGTCGTTGGGGACGACCGTGCGGTCGCGGTTCCAGATGGTGGCGTTGTTGTCGCACTCACGCTGCAGCGCGCCGGCGATCTCAACGGGCTGCACCTCGGACTTGAACACCTTGGCGAAGGTGCCGTTGACGAGACCTTCGAGCCGCTGCTCGAAACGCTTCAGTACTCCCACGGGGCACCTCCTTCCTCAGTCTTCGTCGGGGTCGTCCTGGTCGAGTCGTCCTGATACTGCTTACTGATCGTATCCACGCGTCGGGAAATCGGCTGGTTCCCCTTTCCCGCCTTGAGGACGAGTGTCGCCCCTCACAGGGTTGCCCGGTGCTTGTTTGCTCCTTGCCCACTGCTCGTGCACTGCGATCGTAGATGTGCCCCGCAGACAGTGTCCCGCAACCGCCGACCACTCCGGCCGGGCGGGGGCCGGAGTCGGACATGGCGCGGGGCGCGGGCCCCGGCCGGCCCGGAGGCGGACCGGGTGGCCCTCACTCTGTTTGCGGCTACCGCGAGTGTGAACCCTCTGGGCAGCGCTCGGCGAATGCCCGGTGTGGGGCGGGGTGCCACCCGGGTTGCCGCAGGGCGGGGACCGGGGGAAAGGCGTGTGAAGGCACCCCCGACAGCGTGCTAGTGTTCTGGATGTCGAAAGGCGCTCGCACAAGACCCGGACGGAACAGCCCGGATCACGTGAGAGAATCAATCGGCAGCACCCATGCGCGGGTGGCGGAATAGGCAGACGCGCTGGATTCAGGTTCCAGTGCCCGAAAGGGCGTGGGGGTTCAACTCCCCCCTCGCGCACAGATGAGACCCCCGGTCTCCGGAGAAATCCGGGCCGGGGGTCTTTCGTTGTCTTCATCACGTTGTTGGGTACGTCACGGGCGCCGTGGGGGACGCCCTCACGGGCAGGCCTCGGCCGGCCCGTTGAGGCCTACGTCACATCCGCGCCCGCCGCCGCCCTCACCGTGGCCGCTGCCGCCCCCGCCATGGCCTCCGTCACCCGGCGATCTCCGTGACGACCGTACGGAAGGCGCGGACCCGGGCGGTTTCCCGGGCGGTGTGGTGGACCAGCCCCAGGACCGACCCCGGCAGGCCGGTGACGGGGACGAAGACGAGGTCGCGGCGGCCGTGGTAGTCGGCGGTGGGGCGGCACAGCAGCATGCCGCCGCGGCCGGCCGCGGCGAGGGTGAGGCCCTCCTGCAGCGTGCTGACGCCTGGCCCCGCAGGGATCGGACGGCCCTGCGGGGTGGCTGCCGGGGCGTGTGCCGCGCGCCAGTAGGCGGGCGCCGGGCCGGCCGCGGAGATCAGCGGGGTGGTGGCGAGATCCTCGGCGCCGATCGTGGCGCGGGACGCCAGGGGGTGCCGTACGGAGACGGCGAGGGTCTGCTGCTGGGCCGGGAAGACGGGGCCGAGGGTGAGATCGGGCTCGGCGACGGGCAGGAGCGTCACGGCGGCGTCGACCGCGCCGCTGCGCAGTGCGCCGAAGGGATCGCACAGCGGGATCTCGACGATCTCGGTGGCGCAGCCCGGGTGACGGCGGTGGAAGACGTCGATGGCCCGCATGATCCGGTCGTCCGCGGTGCCCTGAAAGCCGATCGTCAGACGGCCCTCGATCCCGCGGGCGGCGCTGCGGGCGCTCTCCACGGTGGTGCGCAGCGCGTCGTAGGCGGGGCGCAGCGAGGTACGGAACTCCTCGCCGAGCGGGGTGAGGCGGACCCGGCGGCTGGTGCGGTCCACGAGCCGGGCGCCGATCCGCGACTCCAGGGCGCGCAGCAGCTGGCTGACGCGGCTCTGCGAGACATACAGCCGCTCACCGGTGCGGCCGAAGTGGAGCTCCTCGGAGAGGACGAGGAAGCATTCCAGCTCGCGGAGTTCGAGGCCGGGGGCGGGCAGGCCGGCGGTTGCGGCGGGCGGGCCGCTCATGGGGCTCCTCCGGGGATCGGGCGGTTTTGCGCGGTGGATCGATGAGTCCTGCTCATAGAAGGGTGAGAGGTGGGCCGTTGTTCCCCCGGCGGTGCGGGCGTTGGCTGGGGGCATGACGAACATCGAGGGCGGGGCGGCGGCCCGGGGCGCCGAAGTGGCCGCGCGAACAGCGGAGTCGGGGCGGAAGCGGGGCGGTGGCCTGCCGGCGGTCGGGGCGCTGGCCGCGGCGACGTTCACGGTGGTGACGTCGGAGATGCTGCCGGTGGGGCTGTTGACCCCGATCGGCCGGGAGTTGCGGATCTCGGCCGGTACGGCGGGGCTGACGCTGACGGTCACAGGCTTGGTCGCGGCGGTGTCGGCCCCGTTGCTGACGATGCTGGTGGGGCGGCGGGACCGGCGGGCGGTGCTGGTCGCCCTGATGGGCACCCTGGCGGCGGCCAATCTGCTGGCGGCGTATGCGCCGAATGTCGTGGTGCTGCTGGTGGCACGGGTGCTGGTGGGGTTGGGGATGGGCGGGGTGTGGGCGATCGCGGCGGGGCTCGCGGTGCGGCTGGTGCCCGCGCGGAGCGTGGCGGCGGCGACATCCCTGATCTTCAGCGGGGTCGCGGCGGCGTCCGTACTGGGTGTGCCGGCCGGCACGTTCCTGGGTGAACTGGGCGGCCGGCGAACGGCGTTCGGGGCGATGGCCGTGGTCTGCGGGGCGGTCGCGGTCGCGCTGGCCGTACTGCTGCCGCCGCTGCCGGAGACGGCTGCGGTGCGGCTGAACGGGGTGCTGGCCGTGCTGCGCGGCGCCCCCGTACGGACCGGGCTCGTCCTGGTGGCGCTCCTGGTGACCGGGCACTTCGCGGCGTACACCTATGTGCGGCCGGTGCTGGAGGAGGTGGCCGGCGCGGAGGCCGGGCAGATCAGCACGCTGCTGCTGGCGTTCGGCCTCGCGGGGCTGGCCGGGAACTTCCTGGCCGGGGCCGGGGCGGCGCGGTCACCAAGGGCGGCGTTGCTGGTGATCTGCGGGGTGCTTGCGGGGGCGGTGTTGCTGATGCCGCTGGTGGGGCGCGGGGCAGGGGTGCCGGGGACGGCGCTCGTGGTGGCCGTATGGGGGCTGGCCTACGGGGGCGTCTCGGTCAGCACGCAGACCTGGCTGATGGCGGCCGCACCGGGTGCGCGCGAGGCGGCCTCCGCACTCTTCGTGGCGGTGTTCAACGGGGCCATCGCACTGGGGGCGCTGGCCGGCGGGCGGGCCGCGGACGGCTGGGGCGCGGTCGGTGTGATGTGGCTGGGCGGGGCGCTCGCCGTGGGGGCGCTGGTGGCGGTGGGGGTGGGGAGGGCACCGGTACGGGAGGTGTCCTCGGGCCCGGAGTGAGGCCCGGAGTAAAGGCGGGCAAGGGGCGCGGGCCCGGGGGCGTGGGCACGGGGCGGAGGAGCCGCGTGGCCCGGTGCCCCCGGGGCGGGCGCGTGGGTGGCGATGCAATACGGGCGGCCGCCCGCCGGGAGGTGGCTGCGTCAGGCCGTGGGAGGCCGTGCCGGCAGCCCACTCCCCGGCTCGGGTCTCGGCTGTGCTTCAGGCGGCGAGGCGCTCGACGAGAGCCTTGGCCTTGGCCGCCGCGTCCTCGTGGGCCTGGTCGCGGGAGGTCTCGTACAGCGGGATCAGCTCGGCCATCGCCGGGTTGCTCGGGGCCATGGTCAGCTCGGGGACGATGAAGTCGACCTCGAGGCCCAGACCGCCGTTCAGCACGGCCTCCAGGTAGTTCTGGACGTACTCGAAGGACTCACGGGGCGTGCCCGGGGCGTAGGAACCGCCGCGGCTGGCGACGACGGTGACCGGGGTGCCCTTGGCCGACGGCTGCTCCCCCGCCGTACGGCCCATGATGATCACCTGGTCGAGCCACGCCTTGAGCGTGGAGGGAATCGTGAAGTTGTACATCGGGGCACCCATGACGATCGCGTCGGCCTGCTCCAGCTCCTCGGCGAGCTTGACGCGCAGCGCGAAGGCTGCCTGCTGCTCGGGGGTGTGGGTGGCCGGGTCGGAGAAGCCGGCGGAGGTGCCGACGCCGTCGAGGTGCGGCAGCGGATCGGCGGCCAGGTCGCGGTGGATCACGGTGCCGTCGGGGTGCTGCTCCTCCCAGGCCTTGCGGAAGGCCGCGGTGACCGAACGGGAGGCGGAGCCGCCCTCGGGAAAGACGGAGGAGTCGATGAGCAGAAGCGTGGCCATGGGATCGGTCCTTCGGTAGGCGGCCGGGCGGTGCGCGACCGCTGATTGAATTCCGTACGTCACTATTGATAGCACAGGAACTTACTTTTCCGCAGTAGCCAACGGGAAGGCGGTACTCTGGGTGTATGGCGGACCACGGCGAGGCGATGTGCAGGCAGGTCGACGGCAGGATGACGCGCGTCTTCGAGCTGTTCGGGAAGCGCTGGACGGGGCTGATCGTCGCCACCCTGATGCCGGGGCCGGTGCACTTCGCCGAGCTGCGGCGGGCCATCCCCGGGATCAGTGAGCGGATGCTCTCCGACCGCCTCATGGAGCTGGCGGCGACCGGCCTGGTCGTCCGCGAGGTGGACGCGGGGCCGCCGCTGCGGGTCTCGTACCGGCTGACGGAGGCCGGTCTGGCGATGGAGCCCGCGCTCAAGGAGCTGGGGCGCTGGGCGGAGACCTACCTCGCCGACGGCGGGCAGTGTCCGGAGCGGTTCCGGAAGTAGACGCCGCGGGGCGGGGGCGCCGGCGGGCGGTGCGGCGGCCTCCGTCTTTGGGGCCCGCTCGGGGTGGTGCTCGGGTGGCTGTCTTGCCCCGCTTACCCCAGCCGTTCCTGTGCGGCGTTGTAGCGGCGCAGATACGTCGCGAAGCGGTCGAGGTCTTCCTCGTCCCAGTCGGCCAGCCGCTCGTGGAACGCCTGGCGGCGGCTGGCGGTGACGTTGGCGAGCACCTGGGCGCCCTTCCCGGTGGGGTGCAGCACCTGTACCCGGTGGTCCTCCGGGTCGACGCGGCGCTCGACGAAGCCGAGTTTCTCCAGTGCGGCGATCTGCCGGCTGACCGTGGACTTGTCCAGGAAGTAGTGCGCCGCGAGGTCCGTGGCGCGGCATCCCTGCTGGTCATCGAGGTGCGCAAGCAGGGTGTAGGAGACCAGCGACAGCTCGGGATGCATCCGGGCGGCGGCCGCGCGGGCTCGGCGGGCGAACGCGGTCATCTCCTGCTGGATGGTCTCGACGGAGTCCTCGCGGTGAGCCACGGGTTGCCTTTCGTAGAGGTAGTTGTACAGTACAACGTGATTGAGAGTTGTAATAGCCAACTACTGCTTCCGGCCACCTGGTGGCGACAGCTGATCCGGCGAGCTGAGAGGGCCTGGCCCATGAGTACGGTCCGACGTCCCGACCACCGAAGCGAGCGCCGTGCCGCGCGCGGCGCCCACGCCACCGGGCTGCGTCACGTCCTGACGCACCTGATCACCCCGCTGCTGATGTGCATCGGGATGGGACTGGCGTATCTGGGCGCCTTCGCGCACCCCGCGCCGCACCACCTGCCCGTCGCCGTCGTCGGACCGGGCCGGAGCGCCCAGCTGCTCGCCCAGTCGATCAACGACAAGGCGGGCGGTGAACTGGACGTACGGACTGTCGGTGACCGGTCGGCGGCGGTCGACCGGCTCAAGCACCAGGACATCTTCGGCGCGTATGTGATCCCTGCGCATGGTGCGAAGGGTGCGGCGGGCACGGCGGATGCGTCGGGGGCGAAGGGGGCTTCGCACGGGGTGGACGGGGCGGACAGGGCCGGTGAGGCGGGTGCAGCGAGTGCGTTGAGTACGTCGGCGGGCCTGTCCGGTGCCAGCGGGGTGGCGGGCAGGGGGAAGCCGGTGCCCGAGCTGCTGGTGGCGACGGCTGCCTCCGACACCAGCGCAACCGTCGTCCAGAAGGTCTTCACCCCGATCGCGGCGCAACAGGGCACCCCGCTGAAGGTCACGGACGTGGCGCCGACCACCGAGGAGGACCCGACCGGTCAGGGCATCTTCTTCCTGCTGGTCGCGATCAGCATCGGCTCGTACGCCTCGGTCGCCGTGATCGGCGGCGCCGGAGCCGTGCTGCCGCTCCGGCTGCGGGCGGCGCTGGCCCTTGGGACCTCCTTCGTCGTCGGCCTCATCGGGACGGCGTTCGCCGGCCCGGTCTTCCACCTCGTCGACCACGGTCTCGGCGGCCTGTGGGGCATGGCCTGGCTCTACTCCGCGAGCATTCTGCTGATCGGCACCGGCCTGCACACCTTCCTCAGGCGCTGGACGACGCTCGGTGTGATGACCCTCTTCGTGATGCTCAACTTCACGTCCTCCGGCGGGATCTTCCGCCCCGAGATGCAGAACGGGTTCTTCGCGGCGCTGCACTCCTTCTGGAACGGTGCGGGCTTCGTGGAAGGCACCCGCAGCCATGTCTACTTCGACGGCTACGGGCTGTCGGGACACTTCTGGACGCTGGTGTGGTGGCTGGTCGTCGGCCTGGTGACGATCGGGGTGGCGGCCCTGGCCGAGAAGCGGCGGCGTACCGCGGAGGCGGAGGCGGCGGCCCATGCCGCGGCGGTGGCGGCGGCCGCGGTGGCGGCGACGGTGCCGGAACCGGCTCCGGAACGGAGCGGCCGGCCGGTGCGGACGGCAGGGGGAGCGGGGGCGGGTCACGGGTCCGCGGAGGCGGCCGCGGCGCTGGAGGGCGAGAGGGAGGAGGAGATGGAGGAAGTGGTGGGCGTCTAGCCGTCCGGAAAGTTATCCACAGGCTCTGCGGGCCGCGCCGGGACCTCGGTAACGTCATGCACGTCGGCAGACCGGAACCGCCCGGCGCGCGGACGAGCGCAGTACACAGAGAAACTGAAGCGCAAGGACATCAAGAACACCGGACACAGGTCGTGAAGGGGGAGGTGGCCCGCTATGCCGCGTGTGCCGTACGTACCGGGGTTTGCCCATCCGGATGCACAGGGGCTGTCGCCCAAGGCCGTGGGGCGGGCGCTGCGGGAGCGGCTCCCGCGTTCCGGGCAGGCCGTACTGTCGATCGCGGACGGGCGGCCGGACGCGGTCGCGGCGGTCGAGGAGTCCAACGCCGGCCGGCTGCCCGAGCTGACGCCGATACGGGTCGGGCGGATGGCCGTGAGCCCCTTCGCCTTCCTCCGCGGCTCCGCAGGCCTGATGGCGTACGACCTGGCCGCCGGCCCGGTGACCGGCATCGGCACGCAGATATGCGGAGATGCGCACGCCGCCAACTTCGGTCTCTACGGCGACGCCCGCGGCGGCCTCGTCATCGACCTCAACGACTTCGACGAGACCCTGCACGGGCCGTGGGAGTGGGATCTGAAGCGGCTCGCGACATCGATCGTGCTGGCCGGCCGGGAGGCCGGCGCCGACGAGGACGACTGCCGCAAGGCGGCACTGGACGTGGCGGGTTCCTACCGGCGCACGATGCGGCTGCTGGCCAAGCTGCCGGTCATCGGGGCGTGGAACGCGATCGCCGACGAGGAGCTGGTCTCGCACGCCGACGCCCGGGATCTGCTGGGAACGCTGGAGCGGGTCGCGGAGAAGGCCCGCAAGAACACCAGCGCGCGGTTCGCGGCCAAGGCGACGGAGCCGACGGCGGACGGCGGCCGCCGGTTCGTGGATGCACAGCCGGTGCTGCGGCAGGTGCCGGATGCGGAGGCGGCAGCCGTGGCCGCGTCCCTCACCGGCTATCTGGACACGGTCGCCGAGCACCGGCTGCCCCTGCTGGCCCGGTACGCGGTGCACGATGTGGCCTTCCGCGTGGTCGGCACGGGCAGTGTGGGCCTGCGGTCGTATGTGGTGCTGCTGTTGGATCACCGGGGCGAGCCGCTGGTCCTGCAGGTGAAGGAGGCACGCAGTTCGGTGCTGGCGCCCTTCGCGGAGAAGGCCGGCTTCCCGGTGCCGTCGGTGGTGCACGAGGGCCGCCGGGTGGTGCTCGGGCAGCGCCGGATGCAGGTGGTCAGTGACATCCTGCTGGGCTGGACGACGGTGCAGGGCGTGGCATCTGCGGGCACGGGGGGCGTGGCCTCGGGCAGCGGCCCACAGGAAGGGCTGCCCGTCCAGGTCCGCCAGTTCAGAAACCGCAAGGGCAGCGTGGACCCGACGCAGCTCTCCGGCGACCAGATGGACGACTACGCCCGGATGACCGGCGCCCTCCTGGCCCGTGCGCACTCCCACAGCGCCGACCCGCGCCTGCTGGCCGGCTACTGCGGTAAGAACGACGAACTGGACGAGGCCATAGCCGCCTTCGCGGTCTCCTACGCAGACCGCACGGAAGCGGACCACGCGGCCCTGACAGCGGCGGTGAAGAGCGGGCGGGTTGAGGCAGAGATGGGGGTGTGAGGAGGGGAGGTCGGGGGCGGGCTCGGGCTCAGGGGCTGAGCCTGGGGCTGGGGTGTGGGGCGCTGGTGGGCTCGTGGGCTCGTGGGCTCTGGGTGTTGGCGGGCTGGGGCTTGGTGGTCGGGCTCGGGCTCGGGTTCGGTGGTCGGTTCGGGGTGGGTTGCGGGCTTGGTGGGTCCGGGGCTGCTGGGGGGCTTGGGGGCGGTCGGGTCGGGGTGTGGGGGGCTTGGGGGCGGTTGGCGGTGGGAGGTAGGTGGGGTGGGTGGGCTGGGGGGAGGGGGCCCCGATCCCAGCAGGAAGCGATTGAACGGCCGTGGAGGACCGCGCCCGGCGGGGCCGTACGCTGGCCGGGTGACGAACTCGCACGCGGAGAACGCGCAGGACGGCCAGCACCGACCGGACGTACCGGGCACCCCGGACGCCCAGGCCGACCCGCAGGCACCGGACGCCCGCGACGGCGGGCAGAGCGCCCAGCTCGGGCACGACAACGGCCCGGAAGATCAGGTCGCGGGCTCGGAGGGGTTGGACCTCGGCCGCGGGACCCACACCGATCCACCCGTGGGTCAGGCCGCGGCAGGGCCTGATCAGGGCATCGGTGGGGCCGGGGCGGGGTCCGATGAGGGCGTCGGTCCGGCCGGGGCTTCCGAGCCGGGGATCGGTCAGGTCGCGGAAGAGCCCGAGCCGGGTGGTGTGCCGGACGAGCAGGCGACCGCGGCGCAGGACGAGGCGACCCGGCGGCTGGCGAAGGCGGTGCTGGCCGCGGAGCAGGCGCTGATCGAGTTCGAGATCGCGGTGGAGACCTTCCGGGTGGAGGTGGAGAACTTCTCCCGCCTGCACCACCAGCGGCTCGGCCCCATGTACGCACGGTTGGACGAGCTGGACGCGCAGATCGCCGAGGCGGTGGCGGCGCGTACGGGCGATCCCGCGGACCTCCGTAAGGCGCGGGAGGCGCGGGCGTCGGTGCTGCCGATGCCGGAGGTCGAGGAGCTGTTCCACGGCTGGATGGGTTCGGACGGGCTGTTTCCCGAGGCCGAGGCGATGCTCACCGAGCGGTCGGTGCAGCCGCCGCAGAAGGTGCGGCCCAGCGAAGAGGCCCGCAAGGTCTACCGCGACCTGGTGCGCAAGGCCCACCCGGACCTGGCGCGGGACGACGCGGAGCGTGCGCGGCGGGACGCCTTCATCGCGCGGGTCAACATGGCATACGCCCAGGGCGATGAGACGGTGCTGCGCGAGCTGGCGCGGGAGTGGGAGGCCGGTCCCGCGCCGGTCGAGGAGCGGCTCAGCGAGAGCGAGGAGCTCTACGCGCGGCTGGAGTGGCTGGCCGAGCGCAAGGAGCTGCTGGCCGCGATGGCCGCCGAGTTGGAGGAGAGCGCGATCGGCGCGATGATCAAGATGGCGCCGGAGGACCCGGACGCGCTGCTGGACGAGATCGCCGAGAAGCTGCTCGCCGATGTCGCGGAACGCGAGACGTACCTCGCGCAGCTGGTCGGGTAGCGTCGAGACCATGCAATTTGGTTCTGTGCCCACGGTCGGTGTCGACACTCTCACGTCGGAGGACTTCCTCCTGGATGTGCGCGAGGACGACGAGTGGGAGGCGGGGCACGCCGAGGGCGCGCTGCACATCCCGATGAGCGAATTCGTCGCCCGCTACGGGGAGTTGACCGAGGCGGCTCCCCAGGACGGCAAGGTGTACGTGCTCTGCCGGGTCGGCGGGCGCTCGGCACAGGTGGCGCAGTACCTGATCCAGCAGGGCGTCGACGCGGTGAACGTCGCGGGCGGCATGCAGGCATGGGAGGCCGCCGGCCGTCCGGTCTCGGACGGCAAGGGCGGCTCGGGTTCGGTCGTCTAGCCGGAGAGCCGGAGAGCCGGAGAGCCGGAGAGTTGGGCTGTCGGGTGGCTGGAGGGTTGTCCGCCCGGGTGGTCGTCCTCCCCCGGGACAGTCATCAGCCCCGGGTAGCTATCAGCTCCCGAACAGTCGTCAGTCGCCTCCTCCCTGGTGGTCGACGGAGGCCGCACCGGATGATCGTCCGGGCTGTTGACGGAGTGTGCGGCGGCCGGCGGTCGCCACCCGTGACCCGTGGCGGCCCGTGGCCAGAACCCTGAAACCCGGCGCCCCTTCGGCGACCCGGCACCCCGCCGACCGGGCACACGCTCCGGCTTGTACTCGGCTCAGCCCAGCGGATGTGCCGCGAGCAGCTCGCCCAGGGACTCCTCGTGGGCCGCGGCGGGGCCGAGGGAGAGCTCGAGCTGCTTGGCCCAGGCGTGGTAGCGGTGCAGCGGGTAGTCGGTGTCGGCGCCGAAGCCACCGTGCAGATGCTGAGCGGTCTGGACGACGCGGCGTACGCCCTCGGAGGCCCAGATCTTGGCGACCGCCACATCACCGGCGAGCGGTAGCGGGCCGGCCGCTTCGGTGGTGAGACGCCAGGCGGCCTGCCAGAGCGTGGCCTCCATGGCACGCAGGTCGATGAAGCGATCGGCGGCCTGGCAGGCGACGGCCTGGAAGGTGGCCACCGGAAACCCGAACTGTTCGCGCTTGCTCGTGTAGTCGCTGGTCATGGCCAGTACGCGTTCCCCGAGCCCCAGGGCGAGTGCGCAGGTGCCGGTGGTCAGAACGTGGCGCAGCGAGTCCCAGGCTGCGGGGTCGGTGATCGTTTCCCGGGCGCTGATATGTACGGAATCCAGCAGGACCTCGGCGAGCGGCTCTCCGCTGGTGGACACCTGGTCGTCGAGCGTGACTCCGGGGTGGGTGCGGGGAGCGAGGGCGAGGACGGTGTGGCCTTCGGGGGTGCGGGCGGGGAGCAGGACCCGGTCCGCGGTCCGGGCCCAGGGGACAGCGGTCTGGACGCCGTCGAGGACCCACTCGGCCCCTTCCTGATGGGCTTCCACGGCGAGGTCGGCCGGTTCGTGGCCGGTGCGGCCGTGGGCGGCGACGGTCACGACGAGGTCCCCGGCACCGATCCGGGGGAGCACCTCGGCACAGAGTTCGTCGGTCGCATAACGCTGGAGGGTGAGTGCGGCGGCTCCGGACTCCAGCAGTGGTACCCGTGCCAGCACCTTGGCCGACTCGCGGAGTACGAGGCAGAGCGCGATCGGGTCCAGGCCTGCGCCGCCGTGCTCGGGCGCGATCGGCAGGCTCAGCAGATCGGTGTCGGCGAGCTTGTGCCAGAGCGCGCGGTCGAAGTCGTCGGCGACTGCACCGGGGGTGAGTGCCGGGCTGGGCACACTGTCCGGAGCGACCCCCGAGAAGACGGCCCTCGCCGCTTCGACGGCGGCCTGCTGCTCCTCGGTGAAGGTGAAGTCCACTGCTCTGTCCTCCCACGCGGCGCCTCGATCTGACGAAGCGTCAAGGTAGAACATGTTGCAGGAATTGGGAATGGCGGAGGCGGCGGAAGGGCGAGGGAGCTGAGGGTGGGCGAAGGAGGCGGCTGGGGAGCGGATGGGACGTGCTGGGCTCCGGCCGGCACCGGCTTCGGTGACCGCCTCGATGTCGGCACCTGCCGGAAAGAGGCCGAAGCCGAAGTCCGAAGCCGAGCCCGGTTGCGAAGACCGATGCCGATGCCGGGGCCGGTTGCCGATGTCGGGCTTCAGGGCACGCGGACCAGCGGCGGGTCCTCGGCGGTGAAGGTGGGGACCTCGGCGTGGCCAAGCGGCTCAGGCGGCCTCCCGGATGCAGCTAGGCACGGAACCAGGCATCAAACGGAACCAGGCATCAAGGGGCGGGGCGTCCGGGGCCGAGACGCCGCCCTGGTGTGGCGGCCGGGGCGCCGACCGGTGGGGCGTCCGCGCCCGGCTCGTGGGGCTGACCCGCTCGGGTCGGTCTTATCGGTCGAAGTCCAGCTCGACCTTCTCCGTGACCGGGTGGGACTGGCAGGCCAGCACGTAACCGGCGTCGACCTCGTCGGATTCCAGGGCGAAGTTGCGGTCCATGCGGACCTCGCCCGAGACCAGGAAGGCGCGGCAGGTGCCGCAGACGCCGCCCTTGCACGCGTACGGGGCGTCCGCGCGGTTGCGCAGGACTGCTTCGAGCAGGGATTCGCTGTCGTGGACGGGCCAGCTTCCGGAGCGGCCGTCGAGGGTGGCGGTCACGGTGCTGTGCGCGGGAGTGGCGGCTGCGGGGGCGGTCGGGGTGCCGTTGTCGACGTGGAAGATCTCTTCGTGGATGTGGGTGCGGGGCACATCGAGGGCGCGCAGGGCGCGTTCGGCGCCCTGGACCAGGCCGTAGGGGCCGCAGAGGTACCAGCCGTCGACGGAGTCGATCTTCAGGAGCGCGGGCAGGAGGGAGCGGAGCCGGGCCTCGTCCAGGCGGCCGGAGGGCAGGCCGGCCTGTTGTTCCTCGCGGGAGAGGGTGTGGATGAGCTGGAAGCGCTGGGGATAGCGGTCCTTGAGGTCGGCCACCTCCTCCAGAAACATCGTCGACGCCGCCGTACGGTCACTGCGGATGAGGCAGAAGCGGGCGTCCGGCTGCTGGGCGAGCAGGGTGGCGGCGATGGACAGCACGGGGGTGATGCCGCTGCCGCCGACGATTCCGACGAAGTGGCCGGGGCGCGGTTCGAGGGTGAACCTGCCTGCCGGGGCCATGACGTCCACCGTGTCGCCGACCGCCAGTTCCTTGAGCGCGTACGTCGAGAACGCACCGTCCTCGACCAGCCGGATGCCCACGCGCAGCACGGGCTGGTCGGTGGCCGGGGTGCAGATGGAGTACGTACGGCGGATCTCCTGGCCGTCGACCGATCTGCGCAGCGCGATGTGCTGCCCTGGGGTGTGCCGGAAGGCCGTGCGCAGCTCGGGCGGGACCGCGAAGGTGACGGCCACCGCGTCGTCCGTGAGCCGCTCGATCTCCCGGACCTGGAGCGGGTGGAACATCACAACTCCTTGAAGTGGTCGAAGGGTTCGCGGCAGGACTCACAGCGGCGCAGTGCCTTGCACGCCGTGGAGGAGAACCGGCTCAGCAGGGTGGTGTCGGTCGATCCGCAGTGGGGGCAGCGGATGGTGAGGTCGACGGCGACCGGTCCGCCGGCCGGCCCCGTGGGACGTGGCGGTGCGATACCGAATTCGGCGAGCTTGCGGCGCCCCTCGGCGGTGATCGCGTCCGTGGTCCACGGAGGGCTGAGGACCGTACGCACCTCGACGTCGGGTATGCCGTGGTCGTGCAGCACCCGCTCTATGTCGGCCGACATCGCCTCGATGGCGGGGCAGCCGGTGTACGTCGGGGTGAGCTGCACCTCGACCCGGCCGGGGGCCGTGAGCTGCACACCGCGCAGCACGCCCAGCTCGGCGAGGGTGAGCACCGGCAGCTCGGGGTCGGGAACGGAGCCGGCCAGTGCCAGCAGTTCCTCCTCGAGGGCGGTGGTGGTCACCATGTCGCCCCCGGGTGGCTGCGGTGGAGGTGCTGCATCTCGGCCAGCAGCCGTCCGAACGATTCGGTGTGCAGTCCCTGGCGGCCCGCCCCGGCTCGCCAGGCGCCGTGCCGGGGCCCTTCGGGGACGGTGAGGGTGGCTTGTTCCAGAGTGGCGGTGATGCGGGTGGTCCAGCTGTCTTCCAGGGCCGCGCAGGGCACCGTTTCCAGTCCGTCCACCGGCTCGAAGAGTTCGCCGGTGAACTGCCACAGGGAATCCAGGGCGCGTTGCATGCGGGCGCGGCTCTCGTCGGTGCCGTCGCCCAGGCGCAGCGTCCACTGGTGGGCGTGGTCGCGGTGGTAGGCGACCTCCTTGACGGCCTTCCCGGCCAGTGGCGCCAACTCGCCCTCCGTTGCGGCGAGATGGTCGAACAGCAGCTCCTGGTAGGTGGAGAAGTAGAGCTGGCGGGCGATGGTGTGGGCGAAGTCGCCGTTGGGCTGTTCCACGAGCTGGAGATTGCGGAACTGCCGCTCCTCGCGCAGGTAGGCCAGCTCGTCCTCGTCGCCGGCCAGGGAGAGCAGTACGCGGGCCTGGCCGAGCAGGTCCAGCGCGATATTGGCCAGGGCGACCTCCTCCTCCAGAACCGGGGCGTGGCCGGCCCACTCGCCCAGGCGGTGGGAGAGGATCAGGGCGTCGTCCCCGAGGGGCAGGGCCGGGGTGGCGGTGATGTTCATCAAAGGTGATGCACCCCGTCCGGGATCTCGTAGAAGGTCGGGTGGCGGTAGGGCTTGTCGCCGGCCGGTTCGAAGAAGGCGTCCTTCTCGTCCGGCGAGGAGGCGGTGACCTGCGCCGAGGGCACCACCCAGATGGAGATGCCTTCCGAGCGGCGGGTGTAGAGGTCGCGGGCGTTGCGCAGCGCCATCTCGGCGTCCGGTGCGTGCAGGCTGCCGGCGTGGGTGTGCGACAGACCGCGGCGGCTGCGGACGAAGACCTCCCACAGGGGCCAGTCGGTGGGCGCGGCGGCGGTGGCGGGTTCGGCGGGGCGTGGTGTGGTCATCGGGTGGCCTTCCCGTGCTTGGCCGCGTGGGCGGCGGCTGCTTCGCGCACCCAGGCGCCTTCCTCATGGGCCTGTCGCCGGCGGCTGATCCGTTGTTCATTGCAGGGGCCGTTGCCCTTGAGGACCTCGCGGAACTCGGCCCAGTCGATCGGGCCGAAGTCCCAGTGACCGCGCTCTTCGTTCCACGTCAGATCCGGGTCGGGGAGCGTCAGTCCGAGGGTCTCGGCCTGGGGGACGCAGATGTCCACGAAGCGCTGGCGCAGGTCGTCGTTGGAGTGCCGCTTGATCTTCCAGGCCATGGACTGCGCGGAGTGTGACGACTCGTCGTCCGGCGGGCCGAACATCATCAGGGACGGCCACCACCAGCGGTCCACCGCGTCCTGCGCCATGGCGTGCTGGGCCTCGGTGCCGCGGCTGAGGGTCAGCAGGAGTTCGTAGCCCTGGCGCTGATGGAAGGACTCCTCCTTGCAGATGCGGACCATGGCGCGGGCGTAGGGGCCGTACGAACACCGGCACAGCGGGACCTGGTTGGTGATCGCCGCGCCGTCCACCAGCCAGCCGATGGCTCCGACGTCGGCCCAGGTCAGGGTCGGGTAGTTGAAGATCGAGGAGTACTTCTGGCGGCCGGAGTGCAGCTTGTCCAGCAGCTCGTCGCGGCCGGTGCCCAGGGTTTCGGCGGCGCTGTAGAGATACAGGCCGTGGCCGGCCTCGTCCTGCACCTTCGCCATCAGGATCGCCTTGCGGCGCAGGGACGGCGCCCGGGTGATCCAGTTGGCCTCGGGCTGCATGCCGATGATCTCGGAGTGGGCGTGCTGCGCTATCTGCCGCACGAGTGTCGAGCGGTAGGCGTCCGGCATCCAGTCCCGCGGCTCGATGCGCTCTTCCGCGGCCACGGTGGCGTCGAATACGGCCTCTCGGGCCGTCTCTTCCGGCGCGATCGTCGTCATGTGGTGCCCCCTCGCTGCTCCCGACCGACCGATCGTTCGGTTCAATGGTGAGTGGGCGGACCCCGGGTGTCAAGCCTGTGGATAACTCGGGGGAGGTGTGCCCGGCGGGGCCGCCTAGGTACGGTTCCGAAGCGGAGTCAGCCGCTTGGATTCTGGGAACGGGGCGGGAATGCAGTCATACGGGGACGAATCGCGGCCACTGGCCGCGCTCTCGCTGCCCTCGCGGATCGTCATCGGAACAGCGGCCTGTGCCATCGCGGTCGTCGTCGCGATGCACCTCGCCATGATGTTCTTGCACGTCGCGCCGTCGAACACGCTCAGCAAGCAGCAGGGCGCCCTGATCAGCGACTACGTCTATCCCGAGTACGAGCAGAACTGGAAGCTGTTCGCACCCAATCCGCTCCAGCAGAACAGCGACGTCCAGGTCCGCGCACAGCTGCGCACCGAGGACGGCGCCGCGCGGACCACCGGTTGGACCGATCTGACCGCCCGCGACGGCCGGGCCATCCTCCACAACCCGTTGCCCAGCCACACCCAGCAGAACCAGCTGCGCCGCGGGTGGGAACTCTTCCTCAACACCCACAACGCGCAGAACCGCCCGGTGGGCCTGCGCGGTGAGCTGTCCGAGCGCTACATCCGGCGGATCGTGCTGTTCCGGATGGAGGACGAGTGGACCAGGAGCGGCGGCCGGATCGAGCAGGTTCAGGTCCGCTCGCAGACGACGGCGGTCCGTCCGCCGCCGTGGAGCTCCGAGAAGATCAGCGACAAGCCCGTGTTCCGCGTACTGCCCTGGTGGCAGGTCACCGCAGACGACCTGCCCGAGGGGGCGAAGAACCAGTGACGTCACCGACGCCCCAGCAGCCTCACCAGACGCCCGGCGCACAGCAGCCCGAGCTCCCCATGGAGCCGACCGACGTGCCTCAGCAAGCGCAGGCACCACAGGCTCCCCAGGAGCCCGCTCCCTACGAAGAGACCCGTATCGAGCGGGCCATCGGCCGCGGTTTTCGGTACGTCACAGATCGGGCGCTGGCTCCCTACCAGACCGCCGTGATCCGGATCGGCTTCTCGGCGACCTGGCTGTTTTTCCTGCTGCGGGAATGGCCGCACCGCGAGGTTCTCTACGGGCCCGACAGCCCCTGGAGCCTGGACATGGCGCGCCGGCTGCTGAGCGGCAACCACGCCTTCTCCGTCCTGCCCTGGTCCGACGGCCGCGGCTGGTTCGAGTGCGTCTACCTGATGGCCATCGTGGCCAGCGCGCTGCTGATGCTCGGCTGGCGCACCCGCACCATGTCGGTGCTCTTCATGGTCGGCGTGATCTCGCTGCAGAACCGCAGCATCTTCATAGGGGACGGTGGCGACAACGTCATCCACCTGATGTCGATGTATCTCGTGCTGACCCGCTGCGGGCAGGTCTGGTCGCTGGACGCGCGCCGGGCGAAGCGGGCCGCGGCCGCCGCGGACGAATCCGGTGCTCCCACCGGCTCCCGCGATCTGCCCGGCGTCATCCTGTGGGCCGTGCTCGGCCTCGCCCTGGCCGTCGCCCAGCTGGGCGGCAACTACGGCCTCGGCTGGTTCGAGAACGGCCCGTTCCCGCACATCGGCTGGAGCCTGGTGCTGTGGGGGCTGTGGGCGACGCACGGCCTGTGGTGGGCGGTGCAGCGGTACGCGCCCGGCGAGCCCCGTGTCGTACTGGACACCCTCGCCAAGCTCGCCCACAACGGCGCACTGCTGGTGATCATGGTCGAGGTCTGCCTGATCTACGCCACCGCCGGCTGGTACAAGATCCAGGGCAGTCGATGGCAGGACGGCACCGCGGTCTACTTCCCGATGCACCTGGACTACTTCTCGCCCTGGCCGGCGCTGTCCGAGCTCCTGGGCAGCAACGGCGTGATGATCATGCTGATCACCTACGGCACGGTGATCGTGCAGGTCGCCTTCCCGTTCACGCTCTTCAACCGCCGGCTGAAGAATGTGCTGCTGGTCGCGATGATCTGTGAGCACCTCACGATCGCGTTCCTGCTGGGGCTGCCGTTCTTCTCGCTCGCGATGGTCACCGCGGACGCGGTGTTCCTGCCGACGAAATTCCTGACCTGGCTCTCCGGGCGGATCTCCGGTCTGCGTGAACGGCTGTTCTCGCGCGGCGGACCGGCCCGCCCGGCCGGCGGTTCCGGCGGCGGTGAGCCGGACGCCCGTACGGAGCACAGCGGCGGTGGCCATACGCTCGTGGGGTGAGCAGCGAGAAAACCGCCCCCGCCGAGCCCCTCCAGTACGACGAGGGGTACGGGCCCCAGATCGGCGTCGGACCGCATCCGCAGCCCTGGCCGCAGGACGAGCGGTTCGACGCCGAGCTGCTCGCGCACGGCGACCGCCGCAATGTCGTCGACCAATACCGCTACTGGACGCGCGAGGCGATCGTCGCCGACCTCGACACCCGCCGCCATGACTTCCATGTGGCCGTCGAGAACTGGGGCCACGACTTCAACATCGGCTCGGTCGTCCGGACCGCGAACGCGTTCCTGGCCAAGGAGATCCATATCGTCGGGCAGCGCCGCTGGAACCGCCGCGGCGCGATGGTGACCGACCGCTACCAGCACGTCCGCCACCACCCGGACACCGCCGACCTCACCGCCTGGGCGGCGGCCGAGGAGCTGCCGATCATCGGGATCGACAATCTCCCCGGCGCCGTACCGCTGGAGACGACCGAGCTGCCGCGCCGCTGTGTGCTGCTGTTCGGCCAGGAGGGGCCGGGGCTGACCGAGGAAGCGCGCCGGCACGCCTCGCTGGTCTGCTCGATCGCGCAGTTCGGCTCGACCCGCTCGATCAACGCGGGGGCCGCGGCCGCCATCGCGATGCACGCCTGGATCGGCCGCCATGCGCGGATCGAGGGGCCGGGCGGCCTCTGACAGTCCCTGGGCACCGCCGGCCGCCGGGCGGGGCCCAGGAACAGGTCCCGGGCCCGGGCCGCGCCGGTCACGCCGGCCGGCGCACCTCCACCGTCCGGAAGCGGTTCGCCACAAAGGCGCCGTCGCACAGCGCGGCATTGGCCGCCGGGTTGCCGCCCGAGCCATGGAAGTCCGAGAACGCCGCGGTCTGGTTCACATAGACGCCGCCGGTCAGGTTCAGCGACAGCTGGGCGCACTCCTCCAGGCAGGCCTCCTCCACCAGCTGCTCGACCTCGGGCGAGGTGGTGTACGCGCCGACCGTCATGGCGCCCTTGTCGCGGACCGTGCGCCGCAGCAGATCCACCGCGTCGGCCGCGGAATCGACGGCCACCGCGAAGGACACCGGGCCGAAGCACTCCGACAGATAGGCCGCCTCGTCGTCCGGCTTGGCGCCGTCCAGCTTGACGATCACCGGTGTACGGACCGTGGCCCCGGGGAACTCGGGGTTGACCACCTCACGGGAGGGCAGCGCCACCTCGCCGAGCCCGACAGCCGCGTCGAGCCGCTCCTTGACCTGCGGATTGACGATGGCGCCCAGCAGGGCGTTGGCCCGTGCGTCATCGCCCAGCAGGCCGCTCACCGCGCCCGCGAGATCGCTGACCACCTCGTCGTACGACTTCGGGCCGGCGTCCGTGCTGATGCCGTCGCGCGGGATCAGCAGATTCTGCGGGGTGGTGCACATCTGGCCGCTGTAGAGCGACAGCGAGAACGCGAGGTTGCTGAGCATGCCCTTGTAGTCGCCGGTGGAGTCGATGACGACGGTGTTGACGCCGGCCTTCTCCGTGAAGACCTGCGCCTGCCGGGCATGTGTCTCCAGCCAGTCGCCGAAGGCGGTCGAGCCGGTGTAGTCGATGATGCGGACCTCGGGGCGGACGGCCAGTGTCTTGGCCAGGCCCTCACCCGGCCTGTCCACGGCCAGGCACACCAGGTCGGCGGGGAAACCGGCCTCGGTGAGCACCTCGCGGGCCACCTTGACGGTCAGCGCCAGCGGCAGCACGGCGCGCGGATGCGGTTTGACGAGCACCGGGTTGCCGGTCGCCAGAGAGGCGAACAGGCCGGAGTAGCCGTTCCACGTCGGGAAGGTGTTGCAGCCGATCACCAGGGCGACACCGCGCGGTACGGCCGTGAAGCTCTTGGACAGCTCGAGCGGGTCACGCTTGCCCTGCGGCTTGGACCACGGCGCCTGCTGCGGCGTGCGGACCTGCTCGGCGTACGCATACGCCACCGCCTCCAGGCCACGGTCCTGGGCATGCGGCCCGCCCGCCTGGAACGCCATCATGAAGGCCTGGCCGCTGGTGTGCATCACGGCCTGCGCGAACTCATGGGTGCGCGCACTGATCCGGGCCAGGATCTCCAGGCACACCGCCGCCCGCGTCTCGGGACCGGCGTCCCGCCAGACGGGGAGCGCGGCGCGCATGGCAGGCAGCAGTTCGTCCACATCCGGATGCGGGTAGGTAATGCCCAACTCCGGGCCGTACGGCGAGACTTCCTCGCCCGTCCAGTCGTCCGTGCCGGGCTGGTCGAGCTCGAACCGCTTGCCGCGCAGCGCCTCGAAGGCGGCCAGCCCGTCGGGTGCGGCGGTCTCGCCGTACGCCTTCGGGTGCTCGGGGTGCGGGGACCAGTACGCGCGGGTGCGGATCGCCTCCAGCGTCTGGTCGAGGGTCGGGCGGTGCTTCTCGATCAACTGCGCTGCGGTCATTTCGGCGGCCATCGATGACCAACTCCTCGTCGAGCCGGGCGGAGAGTGGATAAGGGCTGGGAGCGGACAAGGCAACGGAGTTAGAGTAACCGAACGATCGGTCGGGGCAAGAGGGCCCGGCCAGCCTGTGGAAAAGTCGGTCGGGGAGGATCAGCTGGCATGACGGCACTCGGGACCAGCAGCACCGTGGCAGTGGTGGGCACCGGCACCATGGGACAGGGCATCGCGCAGGTGGCGCTGGTCGCCGGCCATCGCGTACGCCTCTATGACAGCGCCCCCGGGCGCGCCGGGCAGGCCGCCGAGGAGATCGGCCGGCGGCTGGACCGGCTCGTCGAAAAAGGCCGGATCCCGGCGGCCGGGCGGGACGCCGCCCGCGCGCGTCTCTCTCCCGCCACCGACCTCGCGGAGCTGGCCGATGCCGCGCTGGTCGTCGAGGCGATCCTGGAGCAGCTTCCCGCCAAGCAGGAACTGTTCACCGCCCTGGAGGACATCGTGGCGGCGGACTGCCTGCTGGCCACCAACACCTCCTCGCTGTCCGTGACCGCGGTCGCGGGCCGGCTGCGCCACCCCGGCCGCTGCGCGGGCCTGCATTTCTTCAACCCCGCGCCGCTGCTCCCCCTGGTCGAGGTGATCAGCGGCTTCGCCACCGACGAGGCGGCCGCCACCACGGCGTACGACACCGCCGCGGCCTGGGGGAAACGGCCGGTGCGCTGCGCCGACACCCCCGGCTTCATCGTCAATCGCATCGCCCGCCCCTTCTACGCCGAAGCCCTGCGGGCCTACGAGGAGCGGGTCGCCGACCCCGCCACCATCGATGCGGTGCTGCGGGAGGGCGCCGGATTCAAGATGGGGCCCTTCGAGCTGACCGACCTCATCGGGCAGGACGTGAACGAGGCGGTCACCCACTCCGTGTGGCAGGCCCTCTTCCAGGACCCGAAGTTCACCCCCTCCCTGGCGCAGCGCCGGCTGGTCGAGTCCGGGCTGCACGGCCGTAAGGCGGGGCGCGGCTGGTTCGACTACTCCGAGGGCGCCCGCCGGCCGGAACCGCGGACCGCGGAGCCCTGCCCGGCGCCCGAGCACGTCGGCCTGCACGCGAAGCTGCCCGGCCCGGCTGTGGTGCTGCGCGAGCTCATCGAGGAGGCGGGCATCAAGGTCACCCGCGACCGCACGGCGGGGGTGTCGGAGGGCTTCCTCCGTCTTCCCGGCGGGGCCTCTCTGGCGCTGACCAACGGTTATCCGGCCACGACTCTCGTCTATGAGAAATCCATCCGCTTCGACCTGTCCCTGGACTACCGTGCCGCCACCCGGATCGCCCTGGCGGCCTCGGCGGCGGTCTCCGAGGAGGACCTCGCGGAGGCTGTCGGGCTGTTCCAGGCGCTGGGCAAGCAGGTCAGTGTGATCGAGGACGTGCCGGGAATGATCGTCGGCCGGACGATCGCGATGATCATCGACTTCGCCGTGGACGCCGCGGCCCGCGGGGTCGCGACCCCCGAGGACATCGACACGGCCATGCGGCTGGGCGTGAACTACCCCGGCGGCCCCATGGAATGGGTCGAGCGGCTCGGTGCCCATTGGGTGTGGGATCTGCTGCATTCGATGCACGCCCAGGACGCCGGCGGACGGTACGCGCCGTCCTGGGCGCTGAGGCGCCGTGCAGACCTCGAGGATTTGGTGCTCTAATCATGACCATGGCCAAGCGCGACACCTATACGCCTGATTCGCTGCTCGCGGTCGCCGTCGAGGTGTTCATCGAGCGCGGCTACGACGGCACGTCCATGGAGCACCTCTCCAAGGCGGCCGGTATCTCGAAGTCCTCGATCTACCACCATGTGCGCAGCAAGGAAGAGCTGCTGCACCGCGCCATAAGCCGTGCGCTGGACGGGCTGTTCGGCGTGCTGGAGGAGCCGGGCGCCCTCCAGGGGCGGGCGATCGAGCGCCTGGAGCATGTCACCCGGCGCGTGGCCGAGGTGCTGATGGACGAACTCCCCTATGTGACGCTGCTGTTGCGGGTGCGCGGGAACACGGACACCGAGCGGTGGGCGATGGAGCGCCGCCGGGAGTTCGACCACGAGGTGTCCGACCTGCTCAAGCAGGCCGCCGCCGACGGCGACCTGCGGGACGACGTGGACATCCGGCTGGCCACCCGGCTGCTCTTCGGCATGATCAACTCGATTGTGGAGTGGTACCGGCCCGGGCGGGGTGGCGCGGTGAGCCGTGACGAGGTCGCCGAGGCCGTGGTGCGTACGGCGTTCGCGGGGCTGCGCAAGCCCTGATCCGCACCACCGCCGGCCCCCGGGAACCACATGATCCGGGGGCGGGATCCCGGCATTCCCTGAGGGGGCTGTGCCCGGTGAGGGCTCACTCCAGCGGCGGCCGGGCCGGTCATTCCTCTTCGGGGCCGAGGTCGGTCTCCTCGAAGACCAGCAGGGTGCGGGTGCTCAGGACTTCCGGTATCGACTGGATGCGGGTGAGGACCAGCTCGCGCAGCTCCCGGTTGTCCTTGGTGTGGACCAGCAGCAGCACATCGAAATCGCCGCTGACCAGTGCGATGTGCGTGGCCCCCGGCAGCGCCGTGAGCTGCTTGCGCACGGTCCGCCAGGAGTTCTGCACGATCTTCAGCGTGATGTAGGCAGAGGCGCCCTGACCTGCCCGTTCCTGGTCGATCAGGGCACTGAAGCCACGGATCACACCGTCGTCGATCAGCCGGTTGATCCGGGCGTAGGCATTGGCGCGCGAGACATGCACCCGCTCGGCCACGGAGCGTATCGAGGCCCTGCCGTCGGTCTGCAGCATGCGCAGGATCGAGCGGTCGATGGTGTCCAGCGGGCGTGCGGCCGGTGAGGGCGGGGCGGATGCCGTCGGTGGCGGGCCGACCGGTGTCGCCGGTTGCCCACCGGAATTGGCCATCTGTTCGTCCGGCATATGGTCCCGCCTCCCCTTTGTGGACGCCCTGGCTTCATCTCAAGCTGTGGAGAACCGTTTGTCCACAGGCTGAGCCCGCCTGTAGCCAAAATGCATCAGCGACCGAACAATCGGTAGGGCAGGGCGTACCCGCCCTGGCCGATTCCATCCTGCCCACCCGCCGTCCGCCCACCACCCCCATGAGGCGCATCGCGCCACCCCCTTCGATCCGAGGAGGTGCTCGACATGACGGTCCTTGAGCAGCCCGGCAGCAGCAGGAACAAGAGCAGCCTGGCCGGTCCGCCGCCCGCCTGGCAGCCGCGCGTCGACCCCGCGCCCCTCCTGCCCGACGCGGAGCCGTACCGCCTTCTGGGTACGGACGCCGCGGCCCGGCTCGACTCCGGACTGCTGACCCGGCTGTACACCCAGCTGGTCCGCGGCCGTCGGTACAACGCCCAGGCCACGGCCCTGACCCGGCAGGGGCGCCTGGCGGTCTACCCGTCCTCCACCGGCCAGGAGGCCTGCGAGGTCGCCGCGGCGCTGGCTCTCGAAGACCGTGACTGGCTCTTCCCCAGCTACCGCGACACCCTCGCCGCCGTGGCCCGCGGCCTCGACCCCGTACAGGCCCTGACCCTGCTGCGCGGCGACTGGCACAACGGCTACGACCCCCACGAACACCGCATCGCCCCCCTGTGCACCCCGCTCGCCACCCAGCTCCCGCATGCCGTGGGCCTGGCGCACGCCGCCCGCCTCAAGGGCGACGAGGTGGTCGCGCTGGCCATGGTCGGCGACGGCGGCACGAGCGAGGGCGACTTCCACGAGGCGCTGAATTTCGCGGCGCTCTGGCAGGCACCGGTCGTCTTCCTCGTCCAGAACAACGGCTTCGCGATCTCCGTGCCGCTCGCCAAGCAGACCGCCGCGCCGTCCCTCGCCCACAAGGCGGTCGGATACGGCATGCCGGGCCGTCTGGTCGACGGCAATGACGCCCCCGCGATGCACGAGGTGCTCACCGAGGCCGTGGAGCGGGCCCGCAGGGGCGGCGGCCCCACCCTCATCGAGGCCGTGACCTACCGCATCGAGGCGCACACCAACGCCGACGACGCCACCCGCTACCGCAGCGATGCCGAGGTCGAGACCTGGAAGGCACACGACCCGATAGCCCTGCTGGAGCGTGAGCTGGCCGCCCGCGATCTGCTGACCGACGACTTCGTCGGCGCCACCCGGGACGGTGCCGAGCAGCTGGCGGCCGACCTCCGCGAGCGGATGAACGCCGACCCGGAGGTGGACCCGATGGACCTGTTCACCCATGTATTCGCCGAGCAGACCAGCCAACTGCGTGCCCAGGCCGCACAATTGCGCGCCGAGCTGGACGCCGAGGCCGCCGGACACACCGAGGACGCAGCGGGCACCGACGGGTCCGCCGAGGAGGCCAGGCCATGACGACCACCGCTCCGGCGACCGCGCGCAAGCCCGCCACCATGGCGCAGGCGCTGACCCGCGCGCTGCGCGACGCCATGGCCGACGACCCGTCCGTGCATGTCATGGGCGAGGATGTCGGCACCCTGGGCGGCGTCTTCCGGGTCACCGACGGCCTCGCCAAGGAATTCGGCGAGGACCGCTGCACGGACACCGCGCTCGCCGAGGCTGGCATCCTGGGCACCGCCGTCGGCATGGCGATGTACGGGCTGCGGCCGGTCGTCGAGATGCAGTTCGACGCGTTCGCCTACCCGGCGTTCGAGCAGCTGATCAGCCATGTCGCCCGGATGCGCAACCGCACTCGCGGCGCGCTGACGATGCCGCTGACCATCCGGATCCCCTATGGCGGGGGGATCGGCGGGGTCGAGCACCACAGCGACTCCTCCGAGGCGTACTACCTCGCCACCCCGGGGCTCCAGGTCGTCACCCCGGCGACCGTCGAGGACGCCTACGGACTGCTGCGCGCCGCGATCGCCTCCGACGACCCGGTCGTCTTCCTCGAACCCAAGCGGCTGTACTGGTCCAAGGCCGACTGGTCGCCCGACGCACCCACCGAGGTCGCGCCCCTGGGCCGTGCCGCGATCCGGCGCCGCGGCAGCAGCGCCACGCTGATCACCTACGGCCCGTCGCTCCCGGTCTGCATGGAGGCCGCCGAGGCCGCCCGCGCCGAGGGCTGGGACCTGGAAGTGGTCGATCTGCGGTCCCTGATGCCGTTCGACGACGAGACGGTCTGCGCCTCGGTGCGGCGGACCGGGCGGGCCGTGGTCGTCCATGAGTCCAACGGGTTCGGCGGTCCCGGCGGCGAGATCGCCGCCCGGATCACCGAACGCTGCTTCCACCACCTGGAAGCGCCGGTGCTGCGCGTCGCCGGCTTCGACATCCCGTATCCGCCGCCGATGCTGGAGCGGCACCACCTTCCGGGCGTGGACCGGATTCTGGACACCGTCGCCCGCCTCCAGTGGGAGTCGGACTGGACCGAGGGACGTGGTGAGTGATGGCCGTGGTCCGCGAATTCACCCTGCCCGACCTGGGGGAGGGCCTCACCGAGGCGACGATCGTGCACTGGATGGTCGAGGTCGGCGAGGTGGTGGCCATCGACCAGCCGGTGGTGGAGGTCGAGACCGCCAAGGCGATGGTGGAGGTGCCGTGCCCGTACGGGGGCGTGGTGACCGCCCGTTTCGGTGAGGAGGGGGCCGAAGTCCCGGTGGGGGCACCGCTGGTGACGGTCGCCGTGGGGGCCGTGCCCGCTGATCTGGCAGGGGCCGGCCCTGGGACGGGACCGGACTCCGGGGCGGGTGCGGAAGGCGGTGCGCCCGATGGGGGCGCGGCGGCCACCGGCCGGGTCTCCGGGCCGCCCGCGGACGGCGCGGCGGACGCCGGGTCCGGGAATGTGCTCGTCGGGTACGGCACGAGTGCGGCGGCGGCCCGCCGGCGCCGCATCAGGCCGGGGCCCGGAGCGGGCCCCATGGCGGGAGTGCCACGGCCGCCCGGCCAGGTGGCGGACGGTTCGGCCGGGGCCGGTGAGGCCGAGGGGACGCCTGGTCATGCAAGGGCGGTTGCTTCCGGGGCGACGTCCATAGGGGCGGTCGGCATCGCCGGAGCAGCCGGGACCTCCGGTGCGGACGCCGGTGCGGACGGTTTGGCCGGGGCCGGGACGGTGGAGGACGGCAGCCGTACGGTGGCCGTCATTTCGCCGCTGGTGCGTCGGATGGCGCGGGAGAACGGCCTGGATCTGCGGGAGTTGACCGGGTCAGGACGGGATGGGCTGATCCTCCGTACGGATGTCGAGTGCGCGATCCGGGAGCGGCGGGAGCGGGAAACGGCCGCTGCCGGAGCAGCCCCCGCGGTCGGTACCGGTGAGCTGACCGGGGCCGGTGTGACGGGCGTGGCGGGGGCCGGGGCCGTGACGGCCGTCGGGCCCGCGGCCGGGGCCGGTGCCACGGCGGGTGAGGAGCGGATCCCGCTGAAGGGGATGCTCGGTGCGGCCGCCGAGAAGTTCAGCCGCAGCCGCCGGGAGATCCCGGAGGCGACCTGCTGGGTGGAGGCCGATGCCACCGAACTCCTCGCCGCCCGTAAGGCGATGAATGTGCCGGGCGCCCCCAAGGTGTCGCTGCTCGCACTGCTGGCCCGGATCTGTACGGCCGCGCTCGCACGGTTCCCCGCGCTCAACTCCACCGTCGACACCAAGGCCCAGGAGATCGTCCGGCTGCCCGCCGTCCATCTGGGCTTCGCGGCGCAGACCGACCGCGGCCTGGTGGTGCCGGTCGTACGGGACGCCCATGCCCGTACGGTCGAGGGGCTCTCCGCCGAGATCGCCCGGCTCACGGAAACCGCCAGGGCCGGCGGGCTCTCCCTGGCCGAGCTGACGCACGGCACCTTCACCCTCAACAACTACGGCGTCTTCGGTGTCGACGGCTCCACGCCGATCATCAACCACCCGGAGGCGGCGATGCTCGGCATCGGCCGGATAGCCGCCAAACCCTGGGTGCACGAAGGCGAGTTGGCCGTCCGGCAGGTCGTCCAGCTCTCGCTCACCTTCGATCACCGGGTGTGCGACGGCGGCACCGCCGGCGGCTTCCTCCGGTTCGTCGCCGACTGCGTGGAGCAGCCCGCGCTGTTGCTCCGGACGCTGTGACGGGAGTGCGGCGGATGGCAGCGGCGAGGCCGGGGCAGCCGTCCCGGCCGTCCCGGCTGCGCCCGCTGTGGCGGAGCTGACATCCGCAGTCGCTCCGGCAGCGGTGTGATTCCGGTGCGCCCGGCGATACTCAAGGGGTGAACGACCTCACCGACCACGACGCCATCGTGCTGGCCGGCGGCGCGGCCCGGCGGCTCGGCGGGGCGGACAAACCCGCCCTGTCCGTCGGCGGCCGCCCGCTGCTGGACCGGGTGCTCGCCGCCTGCCCCGATGCGGTGACCACCGTCGTCGTCGGCCCCGCCCGCCCGACCGCCCGCGACCTCGTCCACGCCCTGGAGGACCCGCCCGGCGGCGGCCCGCTCGCCGCACTGGACGCCGGCCTGCGGCACACCACCGCCCCGACGGTGCTCGTCCTCTCCGCCGACCTCCCGTTCCTGACGGCCGCGACCGTACGGAGCCTCCTGGAGGCGACGCGAACGGCAGGCGCTGCCGGACCGGGCGAGAGTTCCCCCCGCGACGGGGCGATGCTCCGGGACGCCTCGGGGCGGGACCAGCCGCTCGTGGCCGCCTACCGGGCCGAGCCGCTGCGCCGTGAGCTGGCGCGGCTGCGGGCCGCACACGGCAGCCTGGCCGGGCTGCCGCTGCGTGCGCTGCTGGCCGAGTTGGTGGTCGAACGGGTTCCGGACGCCCTCTCCGCGGCGTCCTTCGACTGCGACACCTGGGAAGACATCAGCGCGGCCCGCGCCCGTATCAGGGAGCATGGGAACGTGCTGGATGAATGGATCACCGCAGTCAAGGCCGAACTGGGCATCGAGCTCGATGTCGACACGGCGGCGCTTCTCGATCTCGCGCGGGACGCGGCCCATGGCGTGACCCGCCCCGCCGCGCCGCTGACGACCTTCCTGATCGGCTATGCGGCGGGCCGCCAGGACCGGGATGTGAAGGAACTGGCCGACCGGGCCGCCGCGCTGGCCCACCGCTGGGCGGCCGAGGGCGCGTCCGAGGCCGGCAGCGCCCAGGGCGAAGCGAAGCCCGCGGAATGACCGACGGGAAGTGCGGCGGGGAGGCCGGCGGCGCGGTGGGCCGGCCGTGGGGCCGCCCCGCGGCCGAGGGGCACGGCGACCCCTTCGATGATGCGCTCGCGCTGGCCAACGGCACGGCGCCGACATGGGTACGGCCCGGAGCCGGGCCCGAGGCCACGACCGTGACGACGCCGTACGCCGCCGGAGGGGGCGCGGCAGCCACCTCCTCCGCGACCGACAACGGCGGCGACGCCCCCTACACACCGGACGACCCCTTCTCCCCCGACGACCCCGCCGCTGCCCGGAGCGGCCCCTCCAGGTCCCCCGGCCCCTCCGGCCCCGCGGACCCCGTGCCTCCCACCGGCACCGGTCCGCGCCCCACCCCGGCCGCCGTCCCCTGGCACACCGCCCGCCGGCTCGCCGAGCGCGCCGTACCCGGGCCGCCCGCGCCCGAGACCTCGGCGCTCGACGAGGCGCTCGGCCGTACGCTCGCTGCCCCCCTCACCGCGCTCACCGATCTGCCGTCGTTCGACACCTCGGCGATGGACGGCTGGGCGGTCTCCGGCCCCGGCCCCTGGCGCCTGGACCGGCCCGCCGACGCACCCGAGGCGAGCCTTCCCTCCGGCATTCTCGCCGGTCACGCCCCCGCCGAGGCGCTCCTCGACGGCCATGCGATCCCGATCGCCACCGGCGCGCGCGTCCCGTCCGGCGCCACCGCCGTGCTGCGCAGCGAGCACGGCGAGGTCCGTGAGCTGAGCGACGGCGGACGGCGGCTGTACGCACCACGACCCGCGCCGCCCGGCCAGGACATCCGCCCGCGCGGCCAGGAGTGCCGCCGCGGCGATCAACTGCTGCCCGCGGGCGCCCTGGTGACCCCCGCCGTCCTCGGCCTGGCCGCGGCGGCCGGTTACGACGAGCTGACCGCCTACCGCCGCCCGCGTGCCGAAGTCTTCGTCCTGGGCGACGAGTTGCTGGACCACGGGCTGCCGCGGGAGGGCCGGATCCGCGACGCCCTCGGCCCGATGCTCGCCCCCTGGCTGCACGCACTGGGCATCGAGGCGGCGCCGCCGCGCCATCTCGCCGACGAGGCCGACACCTTGTACGCCGCCCTTGCGGGGTCCACCGCCGACGTGGTGATCACTACGGGCGGCACTGCGTCGGGTCCCGTCGACCATGTGCACCCCACCCTGCGCCGGCTCGGCGCGGAGGTGCTGGTGGACGGGGTGGCGGTCCGCCCCGGACACCCCATGCTGCTGGCCCGCCTGGCCCCGCGCCGACATCTCGTCGGCCTGCCGGGCAACCCCCTCGCCGCCGTCTCCGGCCTGCTCACCCTCGCCGAACCGCTGCTCCGTACGCTCGCCGCCCGCCGTCCCGCCGCGCCGTACCGCACGCCGCTGGCGGCCGCAGTTGCCGGACATCCACGCGACACCCGGCTCGTTCCGGTGGCTTACCGCGACGACGAGCGGCACGGCCTGATGGCGGTACCGTTGCGCTTCCACGGCCCGGCCATGCTGCGCGGGATCGCCTCCGCCGATGCGCTGGCCGTCGTCCCGCCCGGTGGCGCGGAGCGCGGCACCGAGCTCGAACTCCTGGAATTCCCCTGGTCGGCGAGCTGGTCGGCGGGCTGGACGCCCGGCTGGGCCGCCCCTGGCGGTCCGTACGATCCCCCTGAGGCCACCGGAGGCCGCGTGTGAAGCTCCCGTCCCAGGACGCCGCGGCGCGTGAGGTGCCCGAGGACCGGTCGCACCGGGTGCTGCTGCCGCGCCGCACCCCCATGCCGCCGCTGCGGCAGGTCGCCCGCCGGCTGCTGATGGCGCTGCTCGTCCTGCTCGCGACGGTCCTCATCGTCTGGATCGACCGCAACGAGTACCACGACAACGCCGACGGCAGGGTCGACCTGCTCGACTGCTTCTACTACGCGACCGTCACGCTCTCGACCACGGGATACGGCGACATCGTCCCGTACGGCGACAGTGCGCGGCTGTTGAACATCCTGCTCATCACGCCGCTCCGCGTGCTGTTCCTGATCATCCTGGTCGGCACCACACTGGAAGTGCTGACCGAGCGCACCCGTGAGCAGTGGCAACTGAAACGCTGGAGAAACACCTTGCGTGACCACACCGTCATCGTCGGCTTCGGGACGAAGGGCCGTTCCGCCGCCCAGACCCTGTGTGCGACGGGGCTCAACCGCGACCGCATCGTCATCGTCGACCCCAGCAGCAAAGTGATCGACGCGGCGGTGGCCGACGGGTTCGCGGGGGTGGTCGGCGATGCGACCCGCAGCGATGTGCTCCTCCGGGCCGAGGTCCAGCGCGCCCACCAGGTCGTGATCGCCACCCAGCGCGATGACACCGCCGTGCTGGTCTCGTTGACCGCCCGTCAGCTCAACAAGAGGGCGAACATCGTCGCGGCGGTGCGGGAGGAGGAGAACGCCCCGCTGCTCCGGCAGTCCGGCGCCGATGCCGTGATCACCTCGGCCAGCGCGGCCGGCCGGCTGCTGGGGCTCTCCGTCCACAGCCCCAGCGCGGGCACCGTCATGGAGGATCTGATCCAGCAGGGCAGCGGCCTCGACCTGGTGGAACGCACGGTGGTGAAGGCGGAGGTCGGCAAGTCCGTACGGGAGACCGACGACTTGGTCGTGTCTGTGCTGCGCGGCCACCGGCTCCTCGGCTACGACGATCCGGAGGCCAGTCCGCTGCAGAGCACGGACCGTCTGATCACCATCGTGCGGGCGGCCCCGACAGAGGCGGCGGACCTCTCCGGCAAGCAGCCCACCAAGCCGACCCTCCCCGGCACCGGCGTCGCCCCGATGCGCCGGGCGGATGAATAACCGCACGTCGTGCGGGGGCAGATGGCCGACCCGGCGGTAGTCGTCGGCCCCCGCACCTTCGCCCCGTGCGCGGACGGCGAGTAGCCTCGCGCCCATGCGAGCGATCACTATCCCGGAGCCCGGTGGCCCCGAAGCACTTGTCTGGGCGGACGTGCCCGATCCGCAGCCCGCCGAGGGCGAGGTCCTGATCGAGGTCGCGGCCAGCGCCGTGAACCGCGCCGACCTGCTCCAGCGCCAGGGCTTCTACGATCCGCCGCCCGGCTCCTCCCCCTATCCGGGTCTGGAGTGTGCGGGGCGGATCAGTGCGCTCGGCCCCGGTGTGCACGGCTGGGCCGTCGGTGACGAGGTGTGTGCGCTGCTGGCGGGCGGCGGATACGCGGAGAAGGTCGCCGTCCCGGCCGGACAGGTCCTGCCGGTGCCGGCCGGCGTGGACCTGGTCACGGCCGCCGCGCTGCCTGAGGTGACCTGCACGGTCTGGTCGAACGTCTTCATGATCGCGCACCTGCGGCCCGGTGAGACGCTGCTGGTCCACGGCGGGGCCAGCGGCATCGGCACGATGGCGATCCAGCTCGCCAAGGCCGTCGGCGCGCGGGTCGCGGTGACCGCGGGCGGTCCCGAGAAGCTGGCCCGCTGCGCCGAGCTGGGCGCGGACATCCTCATCGACTACCGCGAACAGGACTTCGTCCAGGAGATCCGCAAGGCCACCGACGGCACGGGCGCGGATGTCATCCTCGACATCATCGGCGCCAAGTATCTGCAGCGGAACGTCAAGGCGCTGGCGGTCAGCGGACGGCTGGCGATCATCGGGCTGCAGGGCGGGGTGAAGGCGGAGCTGAATCTCGCCGCCCTGATGGCCAAGCGCGCGGCGATCACCGGCGCCGGGCTGCGCGCCCGCCCGCTGAACGAGAAGGCGGCCATCGTCGCCGCGGTACGGGAGCACGTCTGGCCGCTGATCGCCAACGGTCAGGTCCGGCCGATCGTGGACCGCGCGCTCCCGATGGCGGACGCCGCCGAGGCGCACCGGGTTGTGGACGCGAGCGCGCATGTCGGCAAGGTCGTGCTGACGGTCTGAGCCGACGGCCGCCCCCTCCGCAACCGGGCCGTCCGCGCCCGCCCCTCCCGCGCATGCGCCCGGTAACCCGGCCGACATGTCCAAGATGCCGTGATTGTCATCACATGTGACGCTGAACAGGTCACTCGACGGCTCGGCACGGGAGGGGCACTGTGGTCGCTCCAGGATTCCGTTCGCGCATCGCCACCGGTCTGTTGGCGGCTGCCGTCGTGCTGCCCGTTCCGATAGGAGCCACCTCCGCGGTGGCCGCGGACCGGCGGGCCACACCGGTCGACCGTCCCCCGCATCTCGCCCGGCCGGGCGATCCGCCGGACGACGTCCCGGGTGCGGCCGGCGCCGACGGTTTTGGTCTCGATGGGTACGGCGCCGACGACTTCACGCCCGGCCCGCCGCCGGCCGAGGGGCCCGGGGCCGGAGCGGGCCGGGCGCGCGCCGGGCATCCCGGTCATCCAGGGGCCCCGGCGCATCTCCCGGAGCTGCCGGACCGCTTCCCCGGCCTGCCGCACGGCCTTCCGGGCTTCCCGCACCGGTCGCCGCATCACCACTTCGGGGGGCTCCGCGGGCACGGACGGTGGCACCACCACCCGCATCACCCGTTCGGCCCCGGCTACTCCGTGCCGGGCCCGCCGTACTCCGCCCCGGGAACCGACGGCGGCAGTGCCGACCTCCCGCGGCACGGCAGCTACGGGCCGCCCGCCGCGACGGGTTCGCCCGACACCGACCGTGCGCACCCGCGGCCCGGTCGGCATGCCCCGAAGCCGAAGCGCCGCAAGCCTGCGGCGTCCGAAGCCCCTGCCGCGGCGGCCACTCCGTCACGGCCGTCCCCTTCGCGACGCTTCGACGTCGCGGACCGGTTCACCCGGCGCTCGTACGAGGCGTTGCCGCCACTCCCGACGCCCACCCCGGGGGAGGACCGCTCCGCACCGGAGAGCACGGATGACGCATCGGAGGCCACGGCGAGCCCGTACGCCATGGAGACCCCCGGGGCCCCGGTCGAGCGGGTTCTTCCGATGGGGGCCGGCCTTGCTCTCACCGGTCTGGGGCTGGCCTTCTTCGCCCTGCGGCTGCGCCGGAACTGATGATTTCGGTGGTTTCACGTGAAACGGCGAGAATCCGCTGTTTCACGTGAAACAGCGCCGCCAGGATCCGCTCGGAATGGTGGATCACGTTCTCCCGGGGGCACCACCTGTCAGGAGCCCGCGTACGAGAGAATGGCGGCATGGATATGCCGATGAATGAACGGTCGCAGGAGAATCCGCACGTCCTGGTGGTCGGCCCGGACGGCATGGCGCTCGGCGGCGTCGGCTCCGGCGGCGGGGATGACGGCGAAGAATCCCGGGAGACCCCCTTGACGGACATGGTGGAACAGCCTGCGAAGGTCATGCGCATCGGCAGCATGATCAAGCAGCTGCTGGAGGAGGTGAAGGCCGCTCCTCTGGACGAGGCGAGCCGGGTCCGCCTCAAGGAGATCCACTCCAGTTCGGTCAAGGAGCTGGAGGACGGACTGGCGCCCGAGCTGGTCGAGGAGCTCGAGCGGCTGTCGCTGCCGTTCACCGATGAATCGGTGCCGACGGAGGCGGAGCTGCGGATCGCCCAGGCCCAGCTGGTCGGCTGGTTGGAGGGCCTCTTCCACGGCATCCAGACCGCACTGTTCGCCCAGCAGATGGCGGCCCGTGCCCAGCTGGAGTCGATGCGCCGTGCGCTGCCGCCCGGGGCCGTTCCGATGGAGGGCGAGGAGGGCACGCCCGGTCACGGCGGCGCCCGCTCGGGCCCGTACCTCTGAGCGTTCGCCCGGCATCTGCGCGGCAGGCCGGAGCGCACCGAGGAGCCACAGCAACCGGACAGACGGAAGGGGCCGGCACGCGGAATGCGTGCCGGCCCCTTCCGTCTGTCCGGGAGGCCCGTGGGCCGTATGCCGTCAGCCGCTCCGGCCGGTCGAGACGGTCAGCTCGATGGTCTCGCCGTCACTCGGTTCCCACCGCCCGAACGGGTCCGGGGACTGGTCCGTGACGGTGTTCTTACCCCAGAGCGCGCTGTCCTCGTGGTCGACCTTGTACTTCCAGCCGGCCGCCTCGATGCACTTCTTCACCGAGTCCAGATTCTTGAAGCGGAACGAAGGCATGTAGATCGTGCCTTCATCGCCGTAGACCTTGGACGGGCTGGTGCACTCGGAGGTCAGGATCGTCGCCGTCTTGTCCTCGGGCCGGACGCTCTCGGTGGGCGAGGCGGTTTCGGAGTACGCCGACGTCGGGCTGATGTCCCCGCCGTTGTCGTCGCTGGAACCGGCGCTCAGACCGATGCCGATCGCGATCGCGGTCACCACGATGACGCCGACGATCGCCGAGACGACGATCACCGCGGAGTTGTTCTTCCGCGGGGCGGGACCGCCGCTCGTCGGCATCGACGCCGTCACCGGAGGCGGCGTGTAGGTCGGGGGCTGGTAGCCACCCGTATTGAACGGCGCCGGGCCCGGAACGGGGCCCGGCGCGGGCGTCGGGTAGGTGTTGTTCGGCGGCGGCGGGGGCGTCGAGGGACCGAAGGCGGCCTGGGTCGGCTGGTACGGCTGCTGCACGTTCGGCGGGGCCGGGGTGTGCGGGTTGCCGGAGGCGGTGGGGAAGACCGCGGAGGAGACCGACGCACCGCTGGTACGCGCCCGCGGGCCCTCGCCGATGATCAGCGGCGTCGCACCGGACTGCCCGGACCCGACGATCCGCAGACACTCGTCCCGCATCGCCTCGGCGGTGGGGAAGCGTTCGTTGGGGTTCTTCTTCAGCGCACGGGCCACCAGCGCGTCCACGGCCGGCGGCAGCGAGCTGTTGATGCTCGACGGGACCGGGGGCTCTTCCTGGACATGGGCGTAGGCGATGGCGAGCGGGGAGTCCGCGTCGAACGGCAGCTGACCCGTCAGCAGCTCGAAGAGCATGATGCCGACGGAGTAGAGGTCGGAGCGGGCGTCCACACCGCGGCCCAGCGCCTGCTCGGGCGACAGGTACTGCGGGGTGCCGACGACCATGCCGGTCTGCGTCATGGACGTCACACCGGACTGCATGGCGCGGGCGATGCCGAAGTCCATGACCTTGACAACGCCGCGCTTGTTCAGCATCACGTTGCCGGGCTTGATGTCCCGGTGGACCAGGCCCATTTCATGGCTGACCTCGAGCGCCGCCAGCACATCCGACGTGATCTTCAGGGCTTTTTCCGTCGGCATCGCGCCATGTTGAGCGATGTCGGTGTCCAGATCGGAGCGCAGCGGCTGACCCGCGACGTACTCCATGACGATGTACGGCACCATGCCGCCGTCGAGCTCGTCCTCACCGGAGTCGAAGACGGAGACGATATTGGTGTGCGTGAGCTTCGCCACGGACTGGGCCTCGCGGCGGAAGCGCTCACGGAAGGCCTGCTCGCGCCCGAGCTCGGTGTGCAGGGTCTTGATCGCGACCTCGCGGTCCAGCACGCTGTCGTAGGCGAGGTGTACGGAAGCCATTCCGCCCGCGCCGAGAAGATCACGAAGCTGGTAACGTCCTCCGCCGACCGAACGGCCCTCGTATTGGCCCTGAGCGCCGTCCTGGCTCATCGTTCCGCTTCCCCCTAGGCGCACTACCCGTACGTATAGCGATCAAAATCTGGAATTTCGCAGCCAAGTCTGCCCCAGCCCCCGGACACGTCAAGCTGTGTGCCCGTTCCGTGACCAGATGTGCAAGATCCCGTCACGGCCATGAGACGTTTTGGCGCCTGATTACCCCCGGTGAACTTGCGACGTTTGGCGTCCGGCGGGTTTGATGGCCGGTCCACGACGGACCGGTGGGTGCCGCGGAACCTGTAGCGTGCTCTAGCGAAGACCGATGACCTTACCGCTCTCATGCGGATCGATTCGACGGCGAGGACCGATGGCACCGACGCAGAGCCCCCAGGGCCCGTCCGATCCTGACGCCACCGGCTCCAATATCCCCGACGCACCGGAGATGTGGGGCAACGGCGGGCTGGTCGGCGATGGCCGCTACCGGCTCACGGGACGGCTCGGCCGCGGCGGTATGGCGGAGGTGTTCGCAGCCGAGGACGTACGTCTTGGCCGTACCGTCGCCGTGAAGCTGCTGCGTGCAGACCTCGCCGAGGACCCGGTTTCCAAGGCCCGCTTCACGCGGGAGGCACAGTCCGTGGCCGGGCTGAACCACCACGCGGTGGTGGCGGTCTACGACTCCGGCGAGGACCTGGTCGGCGGCAACACCGTGCCGTACATCGTGATGGAGCTGGTCGAGGGCCACACCATCCGCGATCTGCTGCTCAACGCCGATGCCCCGCCGCCGGACCAGGCGCTGATCATCGTCTCCGGTGTGCTGGAGGCGCTGGCCTACAGCCACCAGCACGGCATCGTGCACCGGGACATCAAGCCCGCGAACGTGATCATCACGAACAGCGGCGCCGTCAAGGTCATGGACTTCGGCATCGCGCGCGCCCTGCACGGCGCCGCGTCCACCATGACCCAGACCGGCATGGTCATGGGCACGCCCCAGTACCTCTCCCCGGAGCAGGCGCTCGGCAAGACCGTCGACACCCGCTCCGACCTCTACGCCACCGGCTGTCTGCTCTACGAACTCCTCACGCTGCGGCCGCCGTTCACCGGCGAGACCCCGCTCTCGGTCGTCTACCAGCATGTCCAGGACATGCCGGTGGCGCCGTCCCAGGTCGCCGACGCGGTGCCGCCGGAGCTGGACGGCCTGGTCATGCGGTCGCTGGCGAAGGACCCCGACGACCGCTTCCAGTCCGCCGAGGAGATGCGCGGTCTGGTCCAGTACTCGCTGCAGATGCTGCACGAGCAGGGCGGCCACACGGGCACCTGGAGCACCGGCCCGGTCGCCGTGCACGAGGGCGGGCTCACCCCGTCCATGGGCACCGCGGCCACCACGGCGCTGCCGCACCCCGACGCCGGCCAGACCACGGCGCAGCCGATCCTGACGCCCGGTATGCGCGACGACGACGGCGGTTTCGACGGCGGGCCCCGGTCGGCCAAGGGCGGCCGCGGCAAGATCTGGCTGATCGCGGCGCTGGCGGTGATCGCCATTGCGGTGGGTGTCGCCTTCGCGATGCAGAACACCGGCGGCCAGGACCAGAAGCACGAGACTCCCACCACGCAGTCGCCGACGCCGTCGCAGGACGACAAGACGAGCGAGCCGCCGACGGAGGAGCCGAGCACTCCGGAGACCGAGCCCGAAGACACGGGCGACAGCGGCACGTACTCCCAGCCGCCGACGGAGGAGCCCAGCACGCCGGAGACGTCCGAGCCGCCGACCTCGGAGCCGCCGACCTCGGAGCCGCCGACGTCCGAGCCGCCGACCGACGAGCCGTCGGACGAGCCCACCGATCCCACCGAGCCCACGGACCCCACGGGCGGGACCGATGACGGTGGCGCGGGCACCGGTGGCCCGGACACCGGCGTGACGTCGGGCACGACCGGCTGACGGGTGCCCCGCTCCCCGTTCAGCGGGTGAACGCGTTCCGTACGGCCCGGTACTCGCGGGTCCACCACACGGCCAGGGCGGCCGCCGCCGGGAACTGTGGATCGGTGCGGCGGTCGCCCAGCTGGTAGCGCCAGGTGAGCATCCAGAAGTCGTTCAGCCGCTCCCACCACACACGGTGGACGGCCGCCGCGAGTTCCTCGGCACCGGCCCCGCAGGCGCTGCGGTAGGCGCCCGCGTACGCCGCCACCTTGGCCAGGTCCAGCGTGCCGCAGGGGCGTACGAAGAAGATCGCGGCGGCGCGTACCGCCTCCTCGGCGCGCGGCTGGACGCCCAGCCGGTCCCAGTCGACGATCGCGGTCGGTTCCGTGCCCCGGTAGAGCACATTCAGCGGGTGGAAGTCGCCGTGCACCCAGCCCGCCGGGGGCTCGGCGCCGGGGGCCGGGCGGCGGTGCGCCTGCTCCGCCAGTAAGGCCCGGCGCTCCAGCAGACGGTGTTCGGCGAGCTCGTCGAAGCTGGTGCGCGGCCGGGCGCCGCGGGCCAGGGCCAGCAGCTCGTCGATCGTCTCGAAGGTCCGCTCGGGGTCGGCGCCGGCGTCCGCGCAGGGCGGCCGGGGCGGATGCGGTTCGTCCGCCATGACCTCCTCCAGCGCGGTGTGCACCAGCCCGAGCAGGGCGCCGAGCCGCCGGGACTGGCCGCGGGTCAGCGCGGCGCCGCCGAGATGGCGGCCTTCGACCCAGGGGTGCAGGGCGTAGCAGCGGCCGTCGAGGACCGTGACGGTGCGGCCGTCCGCATGGGCGACGGGCGGGGCGACCGGCAGGCCGAGCGCGGCGAGCCGGTAGGTGGCGCGGTGCTGGCGGGTGAGGGCGGCGCGGTCGCCGTCGAGGTGGTGCTTGAGGAAGTAGCGGCCGCGGGTGGTGGCGAGGAAATAGCCGTGGTTGAGCAGGCCCTCGGCGACAGGTTCACAGGACAGCGGCGCACCGGCGCCCGCGTAGTGGCGGAGCAGGTATCCGAGGGTGTCTTTGTCGGGCGTCGCCGCCGTCCGGACTACAGATGAGCGCAGCACGCGCCAGATGTTAGATCAACTACGCCCGTCGGAGTGGCCGTGCCGGAAGGCCTTACGCAGAGTGCGCACAGGAGGAAGACGGCGTATCGGCTCCCGCGCGACGGGGGCTGCCGGCAGCCGTGGCACTGCGCAGCCGAACGCGGGGAATGCGGGCCACACCCCTGGGCTGTTCAGTGCCGTTCCGCCTGCATACGGGCGACATAGGCGGCGGCCTGGGAACGGCGCTCCATTCCGAGTTTGGAAAGCAGACTGGAGACGTAATTCTTGATCGTTTTCTCCGCGAGATGGAGCCGCTCGCCGATGGCGCGATTGGTCATTCCCTCGCCGATCAGATCGAGGATCCTGCGCTCCTGGTCGGTGAGTCTCGCCAGCCGGTCGTCGCCCTTCGCGGAGTTGCCGTCGCGCAGCCGCTCCAGCACCCGGGCGGTGGCCACGGGGTCGAGCAGTGACTTCCCGGCGGCCACCTCGCGCACCGCGGAGAGCAGTTCGTTCCCCCGAATGGCCTTGAGGACATAACCGGCCGCACCGGCCATGATCGCATCGAAGAGGGCCTCGTCATCGGCGAACGAGGTGAGCATCAGGCAGTTGATGTCCTCATCCTGTGAACGGATCTCGCGGCAGACCTCGACACCGCTCCCGTCCGGCAGCCGGACATCGAGCACCGCGACGTCCGGACGGGTCGCCGGGATCCTGACCAGGGCATCTGCGGCAGTACCCGCCTCCCCGACCACCTCGATGTCGTCCTCGACCGACAGCATTTCGTGGACGCCACGCCGGACAACTTCGTGGTCATCGAGCAGGAATACCGTGATTTTTCCGTCTTCGCGCACCCCACCAGTCTCACACATCAACCCTTCCCGTGCTCCAGGTCACCGATATAACGTGCCGTTGTCCCGGCGGCCTGCAACGCTGTGACCAGGAGTTGTTCCAAGCCTTCGCGATTTTACTTGGAAATCCAAGCAAAATCGCAGGTCAGCGCCGTTTCCACTTCGGCTTTGACAATGGGTAACGTGCAATGAGCAGGCCACTGTCCGGGAGCTTTGTTCCACCCGGATCCGGCCGCGATCGCACACACCCCGTGCGCCGTATCGGATACCGGGTGAGCCGCAATACGGCCACCGGCGGACCCCGGGGGCCGGACAGACGGAGGAGCAGCACGTGACCGTGGAAGGCACTGCGCAGCGGAAAAACGCCCGCGGCAGCACCAAGCGCACCACCGCCAAAAAGGCGACGTCGGCGAAGAAGGCGTCCCCGGCCAAGGCCCGGAACTCCGGCCGGCCCGACCAGGCGGAGCAGGATCAGCTCGTACAACTGCTGACGCCCGAAGGGAAGCGGGTCGAGCACCCGGATTTCTCGATCGATCTTTCCGCCGAAGAACTGCGCGGGCTCTACCGCGACATGGTGCTGACGCGGAAGTTCGATGCCGAGGCGACCACCCTCCAGCGCCAGGGCGAACTGGGCCTGTGGGCCTCGCTGCTGGGCCAGGAAGCCGCCCAGATCGGCTCCGGCCGCGCGCTGCGCGACGACGACTACGTCTTCCCGACCTACCGCGAGCACGGTGTGGCTTGGTGCCGCGGAGTCGACCCGACGAACCTGCTGGGCATGTTCCGCGGTGTCAATCACGGCGGCTGGGATCCCAACACCAACAACTTCCACCTCTACACCATCGTCATCGGCTCGCAGACTCTGCATGCGACCGGCTATGCGATGGGTGTGCAGAAGGATGGCGCGGATTCCGCGGTCATCGCCTATTTCGGTGACGGTGCTTCCAGCCAGGGCGATGTCGCGGAATCCTTCACCTTCTCCGCGGTCTACAACGCCCCGGTCGTGTTCTTCTGCCAGAACAACCAATGGGCGATTTCCGAACCCACCGAGAAGCAGACCCGGGTGCCGCTCTACCAGCGCGCCCGTGGCTTCGGATTCCCCGGCGTACGGGTCGACGGCAATGACGTACTGGCCTGTCTGGCGGTGACCAAGGCGGCACTGGAGCGGGCGCGCACCGGCCAGGGCCCGATGCTCATCGAGGCGTTCACCTACCGCATGGGCGCGCACACCACCTCCGACGACCCGACGAAGTACCGGGCGGACGAGGAGCGGGCGGCCTGGGAGGCAAAGGACCCGATCCTGCGGCTGCGGACGTACCTGGAGGCCGAGGGCATCGTCGACGAGGCCTATCTCGCCTCGATCGACGAGGAGAGCGAGGCCCTGGGCAAGCGGGTCCGCGATGCCGTACGCGCCATGCCCGACCCGGACACCATGGCGATCTTCGAGAATGTCTATGCCGACGGGCATGCGCTCGTCGATGAGGAGCGCGCGCAGTTCGCCGCGTACCAGGCGTCGTTCGCCGACGCCGATCTTGTCGCGGAGGGGAACTGACCATGGCCGTCTTCGAGAAGATCACCATCGCCAAGGCGATCAATGAATCGCTGCGCGCCTCCATGGAGGCCGACCCCAAGGTCCTCGTCATGGGCGAGGACGTCGGCAAGCTCGGTGGCGTCTTCCGCGTCACCGACGGTCTGCAGAAGGACTTCGGCGAGGACCGGGTGATCGACACCCCGCTCGCCGAGTCCGGCATCGTCGGCACCGCGATCGGTATGGCGCTGCGCGGTTACCGTCCGGTCGTCGAGATCCAGTTCGACGGCTTCGTCTTCCCCGCCTACGACCAGATCGTCACCCAGCTCGCGAAGATGCACGCCCGCGCGCTGGGCAAGGTCAAGGTGCCGGTCGTCATCCGCATCCCGTACGCGGGCGGCATCGGCGCGGTCGAGCACCACTCCGAGTCCCCCGAGGCGCTGTTCGCGCATGTCGCGGGCCTCAAGATCGTTTCCCCCTCGAACTCCTCCGACGCCTACTGGATGCTCCAGCAGGCCATCGCGGGCGACGACCCGGTCATCTACTTCGAGCCCAAGCGCCGCTACCACGACAAGTCGCGGCTGGACACCGAGTCGATCCCGGACCCGCTGCACAAGGCCCGGGTCGCCCGGACCGGCTCCGACCTCACGCTGGCCGCCTACGGTCCGATGGTCAAGGTCTGCCAGGACGTCGCCAACGTCGCGGCCGAGGAGGGTAAGTCGCTCGAGGTCGTCGACCTGCGCTCGCTCTCCCCGATCGACTTCGACACCGTGCAGTCGTCGGTGCAGAAGACCGGCCGGCTGGTCGTCGTCCACGAGGCCCCGGTCTTCTTCGGCGCTGGTGCCGAGATCGCCGCCCGGATCACCGAGCGGTGCTTCTACCACCTGGAGGCCCCGGTCCTGCGGGTCGGCGGTTTCCACTCCCCGTATCCGCCCTCCCGTCTGGAGGACGAGTACCTTCCGGGACTGGACCGGGTGCTCGACGCCGTTGATCGTGCGTTGGCGTACTGAGGGTTTGAGGAGAGTTCGTGACCATGACTGCAAGTACCGCCAAGGCTCAGCGCTTCCGCGAGTTCAAGATGCCCGACGTCGGCGAGGGGCTGACCGAGGCCGAGATCCTCAAGTGGTACGTCCAGCCGGGCGACACCGTCACCGACGGCCAGGTCGTCTGTGAGGTGGAGACCGCCAAGGCCGCCGTCGAACTGCCCATTCCCTACGACGGGGTGGTGCACGAGCTGAACTTCGGCGAGGGCGTAACCGTCGATGTCGGCACCGTCATCATCTCCGTGGACACCGACCCCGGCGCCGGGCCCGCCACGGCACCGGCGCCGGAGCAGGCGCCGCAGGACGCCGCCAAGGACGAGGAGGAGGCCGAGCCGCAGGGCCGGCAGGCGGTGCTGGTCGGCTACGGTGCCGCGCCGTCCTCGACCAAGCGCCGGGCACGCAAGCCCCAGGCCGGGGTTCCGGCCCAGCCGGAGCCCGTGAGCGCCGCGCTCCAGGCGGAGCTGAACGGGCGGACGGCGCCCGCGCCGGCTGCACCCGTGGCTCCGGTCGCGAACGGTGCGGCCGCCGGTGCCGTCGGCCGGCCGCTGGCCAAGCCGCCGGTGCGCAAGCTCGCCAAGGACCTCGGGATCGATCTGGCGACGATCGCCCCCACCGGGCCGGACGGCATCATCACCCGCGAGGACGTCCATGCGGCCGCCGCTCCGGCGGCGGCGCCCGCCCCGGCCGAGGTTCCCGGGCCGGCCCCCGTCGCCGAGGTGGTCGCCCCGGCCGGTGTCGTCGACGCCGCCGCCCGTGAGCGGCGGGTGCCGGTCAAGGGCGTACGCAAGGCCACCGCGCAGGCGATGGTCTCCAGCGCCTTCACCGCGCCGCATGTCACGGAGTTCATCACCGTCGATGTGACCCGCACGATGAAGCTCGTCCAGGAGCTCAAGCAGGACCCGGACATGGCGGGGCTGCGCGTCAATCCGCTGCTGCTCGTCGCCAAGGCCTTCCTGGTGGCCATCAGGCGCCACCCGGAGGTCAATGCGGCCTGGGACGAGGCGCGTCAGGAGATCGTCTACAAGGACTATGTGAACCTCGGGATCGCGGCGGCCACCCCGCGTGGGCTGATCGTCCCGAACATCAAGGACGCCGGAGCCAAGACGCTGCCCCAACTCGCCGAGGAACTGGGCGATCTGGTCGCCACCGCTCGTGAGGGCAAGACCTCGCCGGCGGCGATGACCGGTGGCACGGTCACCATCACCAACGTCGGCGTCTTCGGGGTCGACACCGGTACGCCGATCCTCAACCCGGGGGAGTCGGCGATCCTCGCCTTCGGTGCGGTCAAGCTCCAGCCGTGGGTCCACAAGGGCAAGGTGAAGGCACGTCAGGTCACCACCCTCGCGCTGTCCTTCGACCACCGGCTCATCGACGGCGAGCTGGGCTCCAAGCTGCTCGCGGATGTCGCGGCGGTGCTGGAGAGGCCCAAGCGGCTCATCACCTGGGGATGAGCCGGAATGCGGGGCCGGGCGGTTCGGAGCGGCGTTTCACGTGAAACGCCGCCTCGGGCCCGCTCCGGCCCTGTGGACGAGCAGCCGGTCGCCTGCCCCGCGCCGCCGCTCCGGCCGTACGTCAGCTCCTACACCGGATACCGGCAGGCCGGGCTGCCGCCGGGTCGGCACCGTGGGCTCCCCTCGCCCCGGCTGACTTTGATCTTCACCCTCGACGAGCCGCTCACGCTGACCGGCCACCCCGATCCCGGGCAGGCCCCCGGCACCTACGACACCCTCATCGGCGGTCTGCACACCCGCCCTGCGCTGATCGCCCACCCCGGCCGTCATTCCGGCATCCAGGTCGGTCTGCATCCGCTGGGCGCCCGCGCCCTGCTGGGGCTGCCGGCCGGCGAGCTGGCGAGCATCGACCTCCCCGCGGATGCCGTCCTCGGACGGCACGGTGCGGAGCTCGGTGAGCGGCTGCGAGCGGCCCACGGCTGGCCGGAGCGGTTCGCGCTGCTGGATGCCTACTTGCTGCGCTGCCTGTCGCGGGAGCCGGGCGGCTCCGGACCGTCACCCGAAGTGGTCCGTGCCTGGCAGCTGTTGGCGCGGACCCGGGGCGCCGCTCCGGTGGCCCTGCTCGCCGATGACGTCGGCTGGAGCGCGCGCCATCTGACCGCCCGCTTCCGGCAGGAGACCGGTCTGGCGCCCAAGACCGCCGCCCGGGTCATCCGCTTCGACCGGGCATGCCGGCTGCTCGGTGCCCAGGCCCGTGCGGGCCGCCCATCACTGCTGGCCGATCTGGCCGTGCGCTGCGGCTACTTCGATCAGGCGCATCTCGCCCGGGAGTTCCGCTCGCTGGCCGGCTGTCCGCCCAGTCAGTGGCTCGCCGAGGAGTTCCGAAACGTCCAAGCCGCCGGGGACGCCATCGAGGAACGCTGAAGACGGCGGCCCACCGGGGGCCGCGTTCCGATCCAGGAGGTCCGGCGATCATGCCCGAGAACCTGTCCGACACCACCCCCGCACCCCAGGTCTGGCCGACGCTGCGGGCCCGCGATGCCCGTGCGCTGATCCGTTTCCTGGTCGATGCGTTCGGCTTCGAGGAGACCGTGGTCCACGCGAAGGGCGAGCGTGTCGAGCACGCCCAGCTCTCCTGGCCCGAAGGCGGCGGCATCATGCTCGGCTCCGTCAAGGAAGCGGAGGACGACCGCTGGCCGCTGCGGCCCGGGACGTTCGGGGGCTATGTCGTCACCGACCGTCCCGACGAGCTGTGTGCCCGCGCCAGAGCTGCCGGGGCGGAGATCATCGCCGAGCCGGCCGACACCGATTACGGATCGCGGGAATTCGGTGTCCGCGATCCCGAGGGCAACCTCTGGTCGTTCGGTACGTATCGCGGAGAGCCGCGCAAGGCATAGCGGGCCGGTGACGGGGCCGGTGGCCGGTCAGCCGCGGATGAGCTCCACCGCGCGGCTGAAGTGGCCCACCGGCCCGGTCGGGCCGGACTCGTCGGTGCGTGCGGCGCCGCGGGTCAGGGCGATGCCCGCCCACAGGCCGGCGACGATCAATGCCAGCACGACGGTGTTCCGCGTACGGCGGCCGGCGTTCGTCCTGGACTGCATGGTCAACTCCCCTTGGTGTCGGAGCCTCCCCGGCTCCCTGTCTCTATTCACCCATGAGATTCGCCGCGGTCCGTACGCGGCAGGTACGGACTCCTGTCCGACTTGAGGTGGACTCGACATCACTCTGGGGTCCCCCTTCCTGCGGTGGCCGGGAAAGGGTTTGCCGCAGCCGGCCGCGCTGTTTACGGTCGGCGAAATGAGCAGCGAAATGATCATCAGGCGCTATCGGCCGTCCGACCAGGACGTTGTCACCGATCTGTGGTCCCGGGCCGCGCGGCAGGCACACCCGTTCCTCGACGGGGAGGGCGCGGGCGAACGGGCCCGGCTCCTCCGCGAGGTGGACCTCGTCCGGGCAGAGAACTGGGTGGCCGAACGGAAGGGCAGTGTCATCGGGTTGCTCGGACTGCGGGCCGGCGGGCCCGGGGACGGCACCGGACCCGGGGCCGAGGTCGGCGGGCTGTTCGTGGCACCGGAGGCGCAAGGCGGCGGAGCCGGGCGGGAGTTGCTGGAGCATGCGGCGGCGCTGCACGGCGCGCTGACCCTGGAGGTCTTCGAGGACAATGGCCGGGCCCGACGCTTCTGCGCGTACCTGGGCTTCACGGAGCGGGGGCGGCGGACGGACGAGGAGACCGGCCATCCGCTGATCACCCTGGAGCGCGCCGCGCCGCTGAAGTCGGTGAGCTGGCTGCATCTGCGGGAGGGGCGGCTGCTGAGCGTACGGACGCGGGGGAACGACACCTTCTATCTCCCGGGCGGCAAGTACGAGCCCGGGGAGACCGCACGGGAGGCGCTGTCGCGTGAGCTCGGTGAGGAGCTCGGACTGGTGGTGCCCGCCGAGGAACTGGCAGAGGCATTTGTCATCCATGACGTCGCCCACGGGAAGAACGGGCGCCGGCTGCATATGACCTGCTTCACCGGCGGGCCCCAGGACATCGCACCGGCCCCCGGCCGGGAGATCGCCGAATACGCCTGGTTCGACCGTCAGGAGGCGCGGGAACGCTGTGCACCCGCCCATGCGCAGGTCGTGGACCGGTTGGTCGCGCAGGGGCGGATGCGGGGCTGACGGCACCGCCGGGCTGAGGGCACCGCCGGGCGGCGGACGGGCCGGGGCGCACGCGGGCGCCCCGGCGGCCGTTCCGCGCCACGACGGACCATAGCGCCTCTACCAGGGCAAACGTGACATCAACTGTCCGCATCGCGGAATGAAGTGTCGAACGCATACCTGTTGTATCTATCCTGTGCGCATGCCCTCAGCGTCCACGCCCACCGCTCCTGCCAGAGAGACCGCCGCCAAGCAGCCGCCCGCCGCGGAGCGGGTGTATGCGCACATCAAGGACGCCGTCCTGGAGCGCCGCTACGAGGGCGGCATGCTGCTCACCGAGGGTGAGCTGGCCGACGCCGTGGGGGTGTCCCGGACGCCGGTGCGCGAGGCGCTGCTGCGGCTGGAGGTCGAGGGGCTGATCAAGCTCTACCCCAAGAAGGGCGCGCTGGTCCTGCCGGTCTCCGCACAGGAGATCGCCGACGTCGTCGAGACCCGGCTACTGGTGGAGAAGCACGCCGCGGCCAAGGCGGTGCCCGCGAGCGAGGCGCTGGTCGGCGAGCTGACCGAGCTGCTGGAGACGATGCGGGAGCAGGCCGCGTCCGGCGATCTGGCCGCCGTGTCCGTCACCGACCGCGCCTTCCACGCCGCCATCGTGCGCAGCGCCGGCAATCAGATCCTGGACCGGCTCTACGAGCAGCTGCGCGACCGTCAGCTGCGGATGGGTGTCGCGGTGATGCATGCCCACCCGGACCGGATCGCCAAGAACATCACCGAGCATGCCGAGATCCTGGAGGCGCTGCGCGCCGGAGACGCGGACGCCGCGACCGATGTCGTGCAGCGGCACGTTAGCTGGGTCCGCAACCTCGCGCAGGGGGACGTGCGATGAGCGCCGGCAGCGGACGTGCCGGCGGCTCCCTCGGCCCGGACGGCTCCGGTATAGGCGGCGGCTCCGCCCGGCTGATGCCCGCGGACCCGCCCGGTGGCCGTAAGGCGATGGCCGTCTGGGGCATCGGTGTCGCGGTCTACTTCGTCGCGATCACCTACCGCACCAGCCTCGGCGTGGCCGGGCTGGACGCCGCCGAGCGCTTCCACATCAACGCCTCGGCGCTGTCGACGTTCTCCATCCTCCAGCTGCTGGTGTACGCGGGGATGCAGATCCCCGTCGGTCTGCTGGTCGACCGGCTCGGCCCCAAGAAGGTGCTGACGATCGGCGTAGTGCTCTACACCGTCGGCCAGTTCGGCTTTGCGCTCTCCTCGTCGTACGCCATGGCGCTCGGCTCGCGTGCGCTGCTCGGCTGCGGGGACGCGATGACCTTCATCAGCGTGCTGCGGCTGGGCTCGCGGTGGTTCCCGGCCCGCCGTGGGCCGATGATCGCTCAGATCGCCGCGCTGGTCGGGATGGCGGGCAACCTGATCTCCACGCTCGTCCTCGCCCGGTTCCTGCACTCCTTCGGCTGGACGCCGACCTTCGCCGCCAGTGCGGCCGGCGGGATCGTCGTGCTGATCGTGCTGCTGCTCTTCCTCAAGGACCACCCCGAGGGTTTCGAGCCGCCGCCCGCATCCGCCGGGCACGCCGGCGCCGGGTTCGTGCGCCGGCAGATCGCGGACGCCTGGCGGGAGCCCGGCACCCGGCTGGGCATGTGGGTGCACTTCACCACCCAGTTCCCCGCGATGGTGTTCCTGCTGCTCTGGGGCCTGCCGTTCCTCGTCGAGGCGCAGGGGCTGTCCCGCGGCACCGCCGGTGAACTGCTCACCCTCGTGGTGCTCTCCAACATGGCGGTGGGACTGGTCTTCGGCCAGATCATCGCCCGCCACCACGCGGCCCGTACCCCGCTGGCACTGGGCACCGTGGGCGCCACGGGGCTGATGTGGGCGATCGTGCTTGCCTGGCCGGCCGATCATGCGCCGATGGGGCTGCTGATCGTGCTGTGTACGGTGCTGGGCGCCTGCGGCCCCGCCTCGATGATCGGCTTCGACTTCGCGCGGCCCGCCAACCCGCCCGAGCGTCAGGGCACCGCTTCCGGCATCGTCAACATGGGCGGCTTCACCGCTTCGATGACGACCTTGCTCGCCGTCGGTGTTCTGCTGGACGCGACCGGGGACAACTACCGGATCGCCTTCGCCTCGATCTTCGTCCTGGAGGCGCTCGGCGTCTCGCAGATTCTGCGGCTGCGGCGGCGTGCGGCGCGACGCGAGCGGGAACGGCTGGTCGTCAGCCGGGTCGAGGCGGTTCACGTTCCGGCGTAAGGCGGCCGAGCACGCGGCGGCCGGGTCCGTTTCACGTGGAACGGACAGGGCTGTTTCACGTGAAACGGCTCATACTCCGGGGCCGGCTCTCGATCTCCGGCCGGCCGACGGGCGGGGGCGTGGACGAGGCGGATGCCCGCCGGGAAGCCGTCCGCCCACCCTTGGTGCTATGGCGTGACCGCGAAGTGGTCCAGGATCGCCGCGGCCAGTCCGGCGTCGCCGTCGATCTTGATCTGCTCGGTGACGGCCGCCGGGCGCACCCGGCCGCAGGCCAGCCGGTGGAAGGTGTCCCAGTCCAGGGCGAGGGTCACGGTCGGACCGAGCGAGACACTGCCGTCGATCGTGGCGTTGCCCTCGGCGTCGATGCGGACCGTACGCAGGAATTCCAGCGGTCCGCTGACGTCGAAGACCACCGCTGAATCGGCGGGCGCCTGGGCCCGCTTGGCGACGATGCCGGGCAGCACCGTCACCAGCAGATCGCGCGTCACCTGCGCGCCGGGGGAGTCGAGATTGCCGGGCTTGCCGAGCGCCCGGCGCAGGTCCTGCTCATGCGCCCAGACATCGAACGCCCGCTGCTGCAGCACGAATTCCAGCGAACGGTCCTCGCCGAGCGGGCTGCGCACCACGGCGTCCGGCTGGCGGGACTCGTTGCGCAGCTGCCGCGAGCGGCGGATGACGGTGTATTCGAGCTCGCCGAGCATCTCCGGCGCGGTGTGGTGCCGGCGGACGTCGACCTGCACCTCCATCCGTCGCGCCGACTCGCTGCGGACGTGGTAGAGATCGCGCGGCAGGGTGTGGATCGGCCGTGGGTCGCCCAGCATTTCGCATTCCAGGCCGATGACATGGGAGACCACATCGCGCACGGACCATCCTGGGAGGTCCGTCGCCCTGTTCCACTCGCCTTCGACGAGCGGAGTAACCAGCTCGGTTATCGCTTCTATGGAGTGAGTCCAGGCATCGATGGAGGACTGAAGGCTGGGATGGACGGTCACGGGACCCCTCGGACGGTTCGTACGCGGGCTGCTGTCTGTGCAGTTAAGTTACGCTGCGCACGGGCACCCCGGCAGTGCTTTCGGACGACCATCGTAGGCCGATGCTTCCCGGCCGCAGAGGGGTGCGCCGTACGCCCGGAACGCGTGCTTCTCAGTCCTCCCCGCGCTCCCGCTCCGCCAGCCGGATCACACACACGGCGATGGCGATGAGCAGCGGCGGGTCCGCGTCGTCCCGTACGACGTTGACCGTATAGGTGTCACGCACCGTCAGCCAGCGCCGCGAGATCTCCGCGAGCAGTTCGCCCTCGTACTCGATCGCGAACTCCCGGTCCAGGATCTTTCCGCTGACGTCCAGCTCGGTGCCGTCCACCAGCTCGACGCGGTAGTGGTTGCGCAGCAGCGAGAGCCGCTTCCGCTTGATCGTGGCCAGCGGCTGGTCGTCCCGCTCGATGGTCATGGTGTCGCGCAGGCTGAGCATCTTCTTGCGGATGGTGATCAGCACCCGCCGCTCGGGGTCCTTCAGCTCAAAGGTTTCCCGCAGCCGCAGCGCCTTCCCGTCCACGAGGAAGGCGTGCCGTCCGTGCTCGTCCTCGATCCAGTAGTCGTCACCGATGCCGAAGATGCGGTCGCGTACCACGTACTTGCCAGGGCGCGGGGAGGCTTCCCCGGGAGATCGCTGCATGGCTGACGTGTTCCCCCGGGGCCCTGTGGAATGCGCACGCACCGGAGTGACGTTGAATGTCCACATGGCTTCACGTGCACGCGTCCGCGCCCCCGAGCTGACCGGCAAGGGCGGCTGGCTGAACACCGGCAACAAGGATCTGACCCTCTCCGACCTGCGAGGACGCATTGTCGTCCTGGATTTCTGGACTTTTTGCTGTGTGAACTGTCTGCATGTCCTGGATGAGCTGCGGGAGCTGGAGGAGCGGCACCGCGACACGGTCGTGATCATCGGTGTGCACTCCCCGAAGTTCGTGCACGAGGCCGAGCACCAGGCCGTCGTGGACGCCGTGGAGCGGTACGGCGTCGAGCACCCGGTCCTCGACGACCCCGAGCTCACCACCTGGAAGCAGTACGCGGTACGGGCCTGGCCGACGCTCGTGGTGATCGACCCCGAGGGATATGTCGTCGCCCAGCACGCCGGCGAGGGCCATGCGCACGCCATCGAGAAGCTCGTCGAGGAGCTGGAGGCCGAGCACGCGGCGAAGGGCACCCTGCGCCGCGGTGACGGTCCCTACGTCCCGCCGGAGCCGGTCGCCACCGATCTGCGCTTCCCCGGCAAGGCGGTGCGGCTGCCGGGCGGCAGCTTCCTCGTCTCGGACACCACCCGGCATCAGCTGGTGGAGCTGGCGGCGGACGGCGAGCAGGTGCTGCGCCGGATCGGCACCGGCGAGCGCGGGCTGACCGCGGACTCCTTCAACGAGCCGCAGGGCCTAACGCTGCTGCCCGACGGCAGGGTGGCCGTCGCGGACACGGTCAACCACGCCATCCGCGTCTTCGACCCCGCCGGCGGCACGCTGGAGACGGTGGCCGGCACCGGCAAGCAGTGGTGGCAGGGCTCACCGGCCTCGGGCCCGGCCCGCGAGGTGGATCTCTCCTCGCCGTGGGACCTCGCCTGGTGGCAGGACCGGCTGTGGATCGCGATGGCCGGAGTGCACCAGCTGTGGACGTACGACCCGGCTGCCGGCACGGTCCAGGTCGCGGCCGGTACGACCAACGAGGGCCTGGTGGACGGCCCGGCCGCCGAGGCGTGGTTCGCCCAGCCGTCCGGGCTCGCGGCGGCCGGCGACCGGCTGTGGGTCGCGGATTCGGAGACCAGCGCGGTCCGCTGGGTGGAGCCCGCCGACACGGGCGACGGCTATGTCATCCGTACGGCCGTCGGCACCGGTCTGTTCGACTTCGGACACCGCGACGGCGCCGCCGACCAGGCGCTGCTGCAGCATCCGCTGGGAGTGACCGCGCTGCCCGACGGCTCGGTCGCCGTCGCGGACACCTACAACCACGCACTGCGCCGCTTCGACCCCGCGAGCGGCGAGGTGACGACGCTGGCGAAGGATCTGCGCGAGCCGTCCGACGCGGTGCTCGTCGACGGCGACATCGTGGTGGTGGAGTCGGCGCGGCACCGGCTGACCCGGCTGCGGCTGCCGGAGGAGGCGATCCGCGTCGAGTCGGTGGCGCATCGCACCCAGCGCGCGGCCACCGAGGTCGCTCCGGGTGCGCTGCGGCTGGAGGTGGTCTTCCAGGCCCCGGTCGGCCAGAAGCTCGACACCCGCTACGGTCCCTCGACCCGGCTGCTGGTCAGCGCGACGCCGCCGGAGCTGCTCGCCGACGGCGCGGGCGCCGGCACCGACCTCACCCGGGATCTGGTGCTCGCGGACGGTGTGACCGAGGGCGTGCTGCATGTCTCGGCGATGGCCGCGTCCTGCGACGACGCCCCGGACATCGAATACCCCGCCTGCCATGTACACCAGCAGGACTGGGGCGTCCCGGTCGAGATCGCCGAGGGCGGGGTGGCCCGACTGGGGCTCGTCCTGGCCGGGCTGGACGCCGAGTAGGAGCGCGGACCCCGGGCCCGTTGACCGGGACCGGGCCGAGGACGGCCGGTGGGGCCGGCCGGTGCGCCGGGGTTACTTCCCGACGCCTGCCGCCAGCTGCGCCCCGTGAATGCTCGCGCTCCAGTTGGTGACCTTGCTCTTGCCGACGGAGATGTGGAGCCGCTTCTCCGCGAAGTTGACGGTCGCCGGACCGTGCGTGACGGAGCTCGCCGAGATGCCCATGAAGTCGACGGTCACCGACTTCTGCTCGGTGCCCTTGGTGGCCGCGGTGTTGGTGGGGATGACCGCGTAGGCGTCACCGTGGGCGGGCACGGTGATCCGGGTGCCGTCGAGGTGGCCGGGCGTGCCCTGCGACAGGGGCAGCGGGTCCTTGGCGTTGTTGAAGCGCAGCAGCGGCGCGTTGTAGAGCTTGCAGTCGCGGCTGGTGGAGTTCTTGAACTTCACGGCCACATGGCTCTTCGGGCCGGTCTGCTGGGAGAACGTGAGCTTGTACGTGCTGGGGTAGCAGTCGGGCACCCGGCGCGAGGTCGCTCCCGCGCCCGCCGCTGCCGCACCGCCACCGATGATCTTGCGCTTCTTGCTCTTGGAAGACGAGGAGGACGACTTCTTCGACTTCTTCGAGGAGTGGCTGTTGCAGCCGGTCAGCGCGAGCGAACCGGCCAGCCCGAGAGCCAGCGCGGCGTACGCGGCGGAGCGGTGGCGGGAGCGGCGTGCGGTCATGGGTGGTTCCCCCGTGAGTTGCTGCGGTATCAGCGTGGTGTGTCTGTCATGGCACGGCCACGATATCCATTGCCGGTCGATGCACCAGGGCGGGTGCGGCGAGCGCCCTGGCGATATGGAGTCATCGCAGGTCATAGGGGGCGTGCGGGGGCAGGGCCGGTCCGTGACGAGGGTGAAGATCAACCTGCGGGTGACGCAGAACCGGTCCGGAGCGGGGGCCGAAGCGTCAGTCCGGGCAGCCGGGCAGCGCGGTGTTTTCGACCTGTTCCGGGCGGATGCGGATGGCCGGCACCCACACCTGCTCGCGGTCGTGATCGACCCGGAACCACATGCTGCTGTGCCCGCCCACCTCATCGGTGACCGTGATCCCGTTGGCGATCCGGCAGACCGCGCGCAGTACCTCGCCGTGCCAGACATGGCCCACGACATTGGAGCGGCGATAGAGCCGGTACGGATCGCGGGCCAGCCCGAGTGCGCAGTTCTCGGTGCGCCGGTGCTGACAGTCCCGTTCGACATTGTGGACGGTGATCCTGGCGGACCCGGTGGCCGACGCCGCGCTCTTCGCGCCTGGTGCCCGGCCGTCGCCGCCGTAGTCCGGCGACCCGTTCGAGCTGGTCAGCGCCGGTACGGCCAACGCCGCGGCGAGGAGTGCCGCGACGGTCCCGAGCCCGGCGAGCACCAGCCCCCGACGCCGGCCGACTGTCGCCGCGGCTCCCGCTTCCGTCCCGTCGCCGCCGGCCCGGCCCTCGGCGCCCGCCCGGCGTTCCCCGTCGGACGCACCGTCCCGCTCCGCTGCCGGCTCGCCCCCGTCCACCGCCTCTTGGGCGCGGTGCAGCAGTTCGACGAGAGCGGGGAGGCGGTCCTCGCCGGTGAAGGAGAGCGTGCACCACTGCACCAGCAGCCGTTCGTCGGGCAGGCTCTGCCCCCGCAGATAGCGGGAAAGAGAGGAGCGGCTGACAGGCAGCCGGCTCTCCAACTGCTTCAGGCTGTAGCCGAGTTCGCCGTGCATACGGCGTAAGGAGGCGACGAAGTCCCGTACCGGGCCGGAGAGTTCGTCGGGCAGCGGAGCCAACGGCTTACGGCGGACATGAGCGTGGTTCTGATGGCCAGGCACGTCTCGCATTCCAGCACAGCGGGCATACGCGCGCGAGGGGCACTTCCGCTCCCCTGTGGCGGAAGTGCCCCTCGTGACACGATCCGGACCGCAGCCGGATCAGATGGTGACGTTTCACGTGAAACAGCGTGAGATCTTCCGTCGGGCCTCGCGCTCCCCGAGCGGGGTCAGTCGCCGAACTTCACCGGACGGTAGGGCTTGAACTCGGCGTCGCCGCCGGGCAGGCCGTAGGTCAGCGTCCGGTGGTCCGTGCCGTGGTCGCCGCGCTGTTCATAGGCGGTGTACGAGGAGTGGGCGTCGTTGTTCCACTTCTCGAAGATCACCACATGCCGGGTGTTGTTGTCACCGGAGGCGTCAATGAGCAGGTCACCGGGCTTGAGCTCGCCCACTGAGATGGGCCGGGTGATGCCGCGGTTGGTGGCCAGCCCCACGGTGTTGGTGCCGGGCGTCGGCAGGCCGAGCGCCATCGACACATAGCCCGAGCAGTCCTGACGGTAGCCGTCCTTCCAGACCTTGGCCTGGCTGTACGGGACCTGGGCGCCGTTGTTCGCGGTCAGCCAGGTGGCGGCGCGGTTCAGCATCTCCTCGCGCGAACCGCCGGGTTGCGGCTGCGGCTGCCCCCCGCCGCCTTGTACCGGGACGCCCGGCAGCCGGTCCTGCGGGATGTCCACCGCCACCACGCTGAGGAAGCCGCTGACCGGCCCGGTGAGATGCGCCATGAACGTCGAGCAGGAGCTGCCCTCGCACACCTTGCGGCCGGTGTCGACCTGGTAGTCGGCGGTGATCCGGTCCTGCCCCGGCGCCGTCTTGTTGATCATCCCGACGGCGGGGGAGCCGGCGTCGGCGGTGGCGTGCACCACCCAACGGGTGCCCCACGTGGGGAAGTCGGCGGCGGCCTGCCGTACGGAGCCGGTGCCCGCGGCGCGGACGGTGCGGGCGGAGCTGTCGTGGGAGAGCTTGGTGGCGGTCGCGGAGTGCCCGCCGGCGGTCGCGCTGCCCACGTCACTGCCATGGGCGAATCCCGTGAACCCGGCGACACTGATCCCGGCCGCGGCCACCGCGGGCAGCACCGTGCGCCACACGGTCCTGCGGAACGGGGACTGCCGGTGACGCGTCATCGGGGCGGGCCGGTCCGCGGGGCTTGTGGTGTCCGCCGGGTGCGTGCTGCTGTGCTCGTACATGCCGATTCCCCTCCGTACAGGGCCTGTTGGCCCGATCGGTGAGCCGCCGGACGGTCTGCTGACGGCGACGGAGACCATCGTGGAGCGGGGCACCGGGGCTGCCCGGAGGTTCCCTGTCCCATGGGATGTCCCGGCCGTACGCACGGCTGTGACCTGCAAAGACGCCGGGAGATCGGGACGGGACGGCCCGCGGTGTGAGACATGACGGGACAGCGGACAGAGCGGACAGCGGGCAGTGACAGCGGGCAGAGGAAAGGGCGCCCGCTGGGGGATGCGGGCGCCCTGGTTCAAGGGGTGGTGCTGTCGGCCTCTTCAGCCTGCGTCAGGCACCTGACGGCCTGCCGGCCATCGGCTCAACGGCTCACCGGCACACGGCTCACCGGACCGGGACCGCGGACGACGAACCACCGGCCGGGGCTCACCACTCCGTCGCGGCACTCGCGTCCGACTGCCAGTACGTCACCCACGCACTGTCGTCGATGTACACCGAGCCTCCGGGGAGCGCCACCGTCGTTGAGCCGCCGATGCTGCCCTTGCCGTCGCGGCCGGGGAGGCTGACGGACAGCGAGGTCACCGTATGGCCGTTCCGGCCGGAACCGTCGGCGGACGAGGTGAGCACGCCGGCGTAGCCGGACTCGCCGGGGGCGAGGGTGATCACGGACTGCGGCCTGCTGTCCGGCAGTTCGGCGAGGGGGGACTGTGCGTCGCCGAACCGCAGATAGGGGGAGAGGTGGAGATCGCAGGCGGCGCCGGAGGTGTTGGTGGCTTCCAGCAGCAGATGGTTGACCGGCCGCTTCAACGGCTGGGCGACGATCCGGATCTTCGCGGCGTCGCAGGCGGTGTGCCGGGTGCCGACGGCGGCGCCGCGCTTGCCCGCACTGCTCGGGCCCGCCCCGGTGCCGCTCGTGCGGGCACCCGTACCCGTGCCGCCGCGCTCGGCGGAGGCCTGCTCCGTCCGGCCGCGTGCGGGCAGGGCACCGTCCTGGAGGCCGCCGTCACCCTTCGCCGCCGGGTCCTCGGAGACCTGGGGCGCCGGGTTGAACGGCTTGGCGGCGCCGGTCTGGAGCGGATTGTCCTGGCCCCCGCAGGCGGTGAGGGTGAGCGCGGCGACGGCGGTCAGTCCGGCCGCGGCGATCCGCAGGGTACGGCGGCGGACCGCACGGGACGGGTGCGGGGCGCCGTTGGCGGCACGGACGCCGGTCTCGATGACGGACTCGGAGCGGTGGTGGCTGCGCGGCATTCCGGTCTCCCCCGGTCAGTGGCCCGTACCGCGCCGGCGGTACGTCCTGCGGTCTGGCCTGTGGCCTGTCCTGCGTTCAACCACAAGACTGCCGCTCGCCGTTGGCGTGCCACTAACGTGCGCCTAACGTCCCCGCACGGGGACAGCCACGGGCTCAGCCGCGTCCGTCACTCCCCCTTGCTCCCCTCACCCGTACCGCGCTTGCCCCCGTCGCCGCTCTCCCCGCGCTCGTCCCGCGCGAACAGCTGCGTCAGCGTGCTGATCGTGTAGACATCGGTGGCCTCTTCGTCCACCAGATGCATCTCCGCGAGCCGGTCCAGACCGTCCTGGGTGCGCTCCGGGTCGTATCCGGCGAGCGCCGCCGCCAGCGACGCGTTGAGGTGTCCGTCCGCGCTGGTCGCCAGCGCGCTGAGCAGCTGTGCGTCATCGGCCGACAGCCGGGCGACGGACATCCGCAGGGCCGCCGCGATCCCGGTGTCCTCCGCGGACAGCAGCGCCAGCCGCCGCCGTTCGTCGCGCAGCGCCGCGGCCAGCCGGGCCAGCCGCCAGCGCGGCCGGGCGGTCAGCTGAGCGGCCGCGGCCCGCAGCGCCAGCGGCAGACCGTCGCACAGATCGACCAGCTCGCGTGCGGCTGCCGGGTCCTCGGCGACCCGGTCGGGGCCGAGCATGGCGCCGAGCAGCGCCGCGCCTTCCTCGTGGCCGAGCGTCTGGAGGCCGACCGGACGGGCGCAGTCGGTGGCGACCAGCCCGTCGAGGCGGCTGCGGCTGGTGACGACCGTGGCACAGCGTGGGCCGCCGGGCAGCAGCGGCCGTACCTGCGCCGAGCTGCGCGCATTGTCGAGGACGACCAGCAGCCGGCGCTCCGCGACCAGCGAGCGGAACAGCGCGGACGCGGCCTGGGCCGAACCGGGCACCCGCTCCGGCGGCGTGCCGAGCGCCAGCAGGAAGTCGCGCAGGATCTCGGCCGGCGCCGCCTCGTCGCCCTCGCCGAAGCCCCGCAGATCGGCGAAGAGCTGGCCGTCGGGGAAGGCCCCCGCGTGCAGATGTGCCCACTGCACGGCACAGGCGGTCTTGCCGACACCGGCCGGTCCCGCCACCACCGCGAGCGGGCTCTCCCCGGTCGCACGGTCCGTCAACACGGCCGTCAGCGCGGTGAGCTGGTCCTCCCGCCCCAGGAAGCGGGCAGGCGGGCGGGGCAGCAACCGCGGTGCCGCACCGGCCCGCCCCGAGCCGGACCCGGCACGGGCGCCGTCCGGCGCGCCCGTCCGGGTCCCGTCGGCCCCTGGCCCGGCCTCGCCACCACGGGCGTCCGCCGCACCGGTGCCGCCCGGTACGGGCCGTGGCCCTGCGCCTGTCGCGGAACGGCTCTCTCCGGAAGCCCCGGCGCGACCGTCCCTGGCGGTCCCACCGGCAGCGGCACCCGTCGCACGGGCCCCACCCGTCGGCTTCGTCGCCGCCTCCGCCCGCAGAATCTCCTCGTAGGCGCCGCGCAGCCGCTCGCCGGGATCGACGCCCAGCTCCTCGTTGAGCAGCCGGCGGGTGCGGTGGAACCACTCCAGCGCATCCGACTGCCGCCCCGTACGGAACAGCGCCCGCATCAGCCCGGCGATCAGCCCTTCCCGCAGGGGGTGGTTGACGGCCGCGGAGTAGAGGATGGCCGCGGCCTGTTCATGCTCGCCGAGCGTGCCGTGCGCCCGCCCCAGCGCCTCCACGGCCGTCAGCCGCCGCTCCTCCAGCGCATGGGCGGCGGCCGCGAACGGCGGGCTGGTGACCGTGCCGGTCAGCGCGGGCCCGCGCCACAGGCCGAGCGCCTCGCGCAGCAGTGGTACGGCATCGGCCGGCGCCGCCTCGGGGCGCGCCAGCGCCACCAGCTCACCGAACCGGTGAGCGTCGATCAGTTCCTCCGGCAGCCGCAGGAGATAGGCGGAGCCATGCGTGGTCAGCTCGATGCCGTACGCCTCCGCACCGCCCTCGGCGAGCGTGGCGCGCAGCCGCGAGACATGCCCCTGGACGACCGTACGGGCGTGTTCGGGCGGCTCGTCCTCCCACAGGGAGTCGATCAACTGCTCCAGTGGGACGGTGGTGTTGGGCTGCAGCAACAGCAGCGCCAGCACACTGCGCCGTTTGGCGGGCCCGAGCGACAGCTCCATGGAGCCGGTCGTCACGGCGATCGGGCCGAGCAGTGAGAATTCCAACTCAGCCCTCCAGGAAGGCCGTCAGGGCGTTCGCCAGCAGATACGGGTCCTCGGCACCGCACAGCTCACGCGCCGAGTGCATGGACAGGATGGCCACGCCGATGTCGACCGTCGAGATGCCGTGGCGGGCCGCGGTGATCGGCCCGATGGTGGTCCCGCACGGCATCGAGTTGTTGGACACAAAGCTCTGCCACGGCACCCCGGCCCGCTCGCAGGCCGCCGCGAAGACGGCCCGTCCGCTGCCGTCCGTGGCATAGCGCTGGTTGACGTTGACCTTGAGGATCGGTCCTCCGTTGGGCATCGGGTGGTGGCCCGGATCGTGCCGCTCGCTGTAGTTGGGGTGGACGGCGTGCCCGGTGTCGGACGACAGGCACAGGGTGCCGGCGAAGGCCCGTGCCCGGTCCTCGTAGGAGCCGCCGCGGGCGAAGACGGAGCGCTCCAGCACCGTGCCGAGCAGCGGGCCGTCCGCCCCGGTGTCGGACTGGCTGCCGTTCTCCTCGTGGTCGAAGGCGGCCAGCACCGGAATGCTGGTCAGGGCGCTGCCGGTCGCCGCGGCGGCGGTGAGCGCGGCCGTACCGGCGTGTACGGAGAGCAGGTTGTCCATCCGCGGGCCGGCGACCAGCTCGCGGTCGCGGCCCAGATAGGCGGGTGGTTCGATGCTGTGCACCATCAGGTCCCAGCCCTTGATGTGGCCGGCCGGCACGCCGGTCTCTTCGGCGACGAAGGAGATCAGATCGCCCTCGGCCACCCCGCCCAGGCCCCAGATCGGCGTCATATGGCGCTGCTTGTCCAGCTTCAGACCGTCGGCGTTCACCGAGCGGTCGAGGTGAACGGCCAGCTGTGGCACCCGCAGCAGCGCCCGGTCGACATGGACGAGCCGGTGGCTGCCGTCCCCCAGCGTCACCCGGCCGCTCAGCCCCAGATCACGGTCCAGCCAGGTGTTGAGCAGGGTGCCGCCGTAGATCTCGACGGCGATCTGCCGCCAGCCGCGGGCGCCGGTGTCCGGAATCGGCTTGACTCGCAGATTGGGAGAGTCGGTGTGAGCCCCGACAATTCGGTACGGAGTGGCCGCGTGTACGCCCTCGGGCACGTACCAGGCGACTATCGCGCCGCCGCGCAGCACATATTTCCCGCCGCTCTCGCCGTCCCATGCGTCGACCTCGGCGACCTGCCGGAAACCTGCCTTTTCCAGCCGCTCCGCCGCATTTGCCACCGCGTGGTAGGGCGACGGACTGGCGGCGAGATAGGACATCAGGTCGTCGGTGTGGCCGCGATCGAAGCGGGCGGAGTTGGTCATGGATTCAGCATAAGGAGCCGGACCCCGCATTCCCCGTGCGCATGCGTCGCGACTGCGCACCCTTCCGGCCAGGATTTCTGCACTCCGGACCGGTAAACGTTGCGGAGCGGTGGATTCCGGGTTTTCCGGCCGAGGTACCGGCATACGGGGGGCATGCCCGCTGCGCTGTCCTGCCATCCGCCGCACCTTCCCCGGACATGGCGGAGCCCGCCTCTCCGGGGGAAGAGAGACGGGCCCCGTCAGTCTGGACGGTCAATCTGAGAGACCTCTAAGAGAAACGCCGCAGCCGGGCCGCGGAATCCGCACTCAGAACGCGGCCTCGTCGAGCTCCATCAGCGACTGGTCCACGGACTCGGCCAGGCCGCGCTCGACGGAGACGCCCGGCAGGACGTTGTGCGCGAAGAACTTCGCCGCGGCGATCTTGCCGGTGTAGAAGGGCTTGTCCTTCGCCGAGGCGCCGGCCAGCTTCTCGGCGGCCACGGCCGCACCCTTGAGCAGGAGGTAGCCGATGACGACATCGCCGGAGGCCATCAGCACGCGGGTGGTGTTCAGACCGACCTTGTAGATGGACTTGACGTCCTTCTCGGTGCCGGCGAGGTCCGTCAGCATGGTGCCGACGATCGCCTCCAGGTCGGCGGCGGCCTTGGCCAGCTCGCCGCGGGCCTGCTCCAGCTCCTCACCGCCGGTGTTGTCGGCGAGGAACTTCTTGATCTCGTCGGAGAGGGCGGTCAGGGCCTGGCCCTGGTCGCGGACGATCTTCCGGAAGAAGAAGTCCTGGCCCTGGATCGCGGTGGTGCCCTCGTAGAGGGTGTCGATCTTGGCGTCCCGGATGTACTGCTCGATCGGGTACTCCTGCAGGTAACCGGAGCCACCGAAGGTCTGCAGCGACTGCGCCAGCTGCTCGTAGGACTTCTCCGAGCCGTAGCCCTTGACGATCGGCAGCAGCAGGTCGTTGAGGCGGATCGCGGCGCTCGCGTCCTCGCCCGCGGCCTCCTTGACGAGGATCTCGTCCTGGACCGTGGCGGTGTAGAGCACCAGGGCGCGCATGCCCTCGGCGTACGCCTTCTGCGTCATCAGGGAGCGGCGCACATCGGGGTGGTGGGTGATGGTGACGCGCGGCGCGGTCTTGTCGGTGAAGGCCGCCAGGTCCGGGCCCTGCACGCGCTCCTTGGCGTACTCCAGCGCGTTGAGGTAGCCGGTGGAGAGGGTCGCGATGGCCTTCGTGCCGACCATCATCCGGGCGAACTCGATGATCTTGAACATCTGGCGGATGCCGTCGTGCTTCTCACCGAGCAGCCAGCCCTTGGCCGGGTGGTTGGCGCCGAACGTCATCTCACAGGTGTTGGACGCCTTGAGGCCCATCTTGTGCTCGACGTTGGTGGCGTAGGCGCCGTTGCGCTCGCCCAGCTCGCCGGTCTCCCAGTCGAAGTCGTACTTCGGCACGATGAACAGCGACAGGCCCTTGGTGCCCGGACCGGCACCCTCGGGGCGGGCGAGGACGAAGTGCACGATGTTCTCGGACATGTCGTGCTCACCGGAGGTGATGAAGCGCTTGACGCCCTCGATGTGCCAGGAGCCGTCCTCCTGCTGCACGGCCTTGGTGCGGCCGGCGCCGACGTCCGAACCGGCATCCGGCTCGGTGAGCACCATCGTGGAGCCCCACTGCTTGTCCACCATCAGCTGGGCTATGCGGTGCTGCTCCTCGGTGCCCTCGTCGTGGAGGACGCCGGCGAAGGCGGGGCCGGAGGCGTACATCCACACGGCCGGGTTGGAGCCCAGGATGGTCTCGGCGAAGCCCCAGAGCAGGGAGCGCGGCGCGGTGGTGCCGCCGAGCTCCTCCGGGATGCCCAGACGCCACCACTCGGCGTCCATGTAGGCCTGGTAGCTCTTCTTGAAGGTGTCCGGCACCGGCGCGGTGTTGGTGTCCGGGTCAAAGACCGGGGGGTTCCGGTCGGCGTCGGCGAAGGACTCCGCCAGCTCGTTCTCGGACAGCCGGGCGATCTCGGACAGCACGCTCTTGGCGGTGTCGACATCCATCTCCGCGAACGGTCCGGTGCCGTACACGCTGTCACGGCCGAGCACCTCGAAGAGGTTGAACTCGATGTCGCGGAGATTCGACTTGTAGTGCCCCATGGATACGGCTCCGTAAGGGTTCGGGAGGGAGGACCTCAAACGCAATACCAGCAAGTAGCAAGTGTCTACGATGATGCTACCCACCGGTAATAAGAATCAACCCCTACCGCCCATCTGTGACGAGCGTCCCCCGGAGAATCGCCGACTCAGTACGCTGTGGCGCATGTACGGCTACGACCAGAACGCGGGTGCCGGGCAGCAGCAGTACGGAGCGCCGCCGCCCCCGCCGCAGCAACCGGCCCCCGGGGGTTACGGCGAGCAGCCGCTGTATCCCGAGCCGTCCCCGCCCTCCCTCGCCGATGCGGTGCGCGCCTTCACCACCGGCTCGATGTCGGCCGAGGACTTCCAGGGCATCTTCTCCACGTCCAAGATCTACTGCCCGCGCGGTGACAACCCCGGCTTCCTGGCGCTGCACAACACCCAGCAGCCGGTGATCCCGATGTTCACCTCGCTCAAGGAGCTGCGGCGGTACGCGGGCAAGGAGTCCAAGTACTTCGTGATCACCGGCGCCGAGGTGCTCGACCTGCTGCCGACCGGCTACGGGTTCGTCCTCGACATGGAGGGCGACCACCGGATGGTCTTCGACGCGAAGGCCGTGGAGGAGATGGTCGATTTCGCGATGCGGCGGATGTATGGCTAGCCGCCCGGGCGCGCAGTGGGCCGATGGCCGCTGCCGCTGCTGAGTCGAGGGCCGGTCCCCCCAAGGGGGCCGGCCCGAGTTGTGTCGGGGTGCCTCCGCGGGGGCTCTGGAGCACCCATTTGACCTGGGGAAACACGGGCGGGAATGCCGCGGGCCTTGCAGGTTGTTCACCATTCAACTAAGTTGGCCGAACGACCGAGGAGGCCGCCATGCCCGCTGTGACCGTAGAGAATCCGCTGACCCTGCCGCGTGTGGCGGCGCCCGTCGCGGCGCACACCCGTCCCGTGCTGGCCGTTGCCACTGCTCCGAGCGGATTCGAGGGCGAGGGCTTCCCGGTGCGCCGTGCGTTCGCCGGGATCGACTACCAGCACCTCGACCCGTTCATCATGATGGACCAGATGGGTGAGGTGGAGTACGCGCCGGGAGAGCCCAAAGGTTACCCCAGTTGGGGCACTACTCCCGAAAACCGCTTCTGACCTGGGAAAACGTGAAGCCCCGGGGCATCCGCTGAGGGTTGCCGCCGGGGCTTCGGTGTGTCCGTCAGTACGGGCCATAGAGGGGCGTCGTGTAACCCACCCAGGGCGATTGCTCCGGCACGGGGAAGCCGCGCCACGCCTTCGGGACGTCGCGGTGAGTTCAGGCTTTTTCATATCTCATTGCCCCCGGACGAGCGTCTGCTCCGCCATTCGCCGTCCGCCGTGCCAATCGGATCAGCCGTCCAAATGCGGGATTTTCGTTAGTCGGAGGCCAAACGGCATTGAGCGTCAGCATATCATCAGCGAGCTGAAGAAAGACAATCCCCGATCCGCTCCACGTGTTGCCCCAGCAATCAGCGCGACCTTGCCCCTCCAACGTCATCTCGTTCTCCGCTCATGAGCTCAGCCACTGGCGAGCGGCATCGCATTCTTCGCATCCCGCCTCTGGCGGATGCAGGAAGATCAACGGATCTCGGCCCAGTTGACCCAGGGCTGTCGCCACAATGTCGCGGGAGCGGATCAACCGAGCAAAGGCATGACCGACTGGACCTTCCTTCTGAAGGCTCTTCTCCTTGAGCCACCTGTCCGCCAAGGCAAAGCGCTCACAGCAGTGGTCATTCTCGAGATAATCGACGCGTACCAACTTGCCATCCTGAAGAATGGTGCAGTGTCTCGGCACCCCATAGGGAACCTTTGCCATCAACTCGGCAAGATGCAGCGTCGTGTTGGCATCGTGTCCCACGCCGAGGAGAAGTACCTGCCCATCGAGTTCATGGACACGGGCGACCGGGCTTGCAGGCGAGTGAGGTGGCAGGGGCAATGGATCAGAGATGATCTGCTCTGCCTGTGGCCCCGCTGCCGCAAAGGCAAATGGATGGGCGCTGCGCTTTACATTTGGCAGGCGCCAGAATGTGTCAGAGACAACTCCAAGGTCCGGTGTAACGGGCGACGTGGCAGGATCGAACGGCTCGTCGTCCAGACCTGACCACGAGGGCATGACGAGCGTCCCTCCCGGACCCAGCGCAGCACGCAGGGCCTCGATCAGTCCAAGTGGCCCATCTTCGAGGGGCCGGACGCTACGGAAGGAGCTGTGGACCAGCAGCACACCGCCGGGGGTAACCCCAAGGTTGAGAAGCTGACCGATGAGCTCGGCTTTTCGCCATTCGTATTGCACGACATTGCACTCCACCGCTGATGACATCAGTCGATCATAGCACGATCAACGGCACTGTTGCAAATAGTCGGTGGTGATAAACTTATCATCCCCTTTTGCTGATGGAGCTGCACATGAACCCATTCAAAGGCCGGCATTTTCAGCGTGACATCATTCTGTGGGCCGTACGCTGGTACTGCAAATACGGCATCAGTTACCGTGAGCTGCAGGTCGACGGATCTTTTCCGCTGCATAACCCTGCTTCGGGGTCATTATAGCGATTTTTTCGGTATATCCATCCTTTTTCGCACGATATACAGGATTTTGCCAAAGGGTTCGTGTAGACTTTCCTTGGTGTATCCAACGGCGTCAGCCGGGCAGGATAGGTGAAGTAGGCCCACCCGCGAGCGGGTGTTCCTTCTTCACTGTCCCTTATTCGCACCTGGCGGTGCTCAACGGGAATCCTGCTCTGCGAGGCTGGCCGGCTACCGCCGGCGTAACAGATGAGGGCAAGCGGATGGCTGATGAAACCAAGCCAACCAGGAAGGGCAGCCCACCTATCAAGGTGTACTGCCTTCCAGACGAACGAAGAGCGATTGAGGAAAAGGCGGCGGCGGCCGAGAGAGAATATTCAGGCCAGTTATGCTTTCTGGCCTGTAACAAAGGACATTAAGTAAAGACAGATAAACGTAGACTAAAACGTGGTCGCATCAGGGTGCTGGCTTTTCAAGTTCCTTAAGAATGGCCTCAATTTTCTCTATACACTCAGTTGGAACACGAGACCTGTCCAGGTTAAGCACCATTTTATCGCCCTTATACAATACTGTCGCTCCAGGAGCAAACTGATGTCGTGAGCTTAAACTAGTTCTTGATGCAGATGACGTTTTAAGCACAGAAGTTAAAAGAGTGATAACTTCTTCAGCTTCAAATATCACCCCAGCTTTTTTCTGCTCATGAAGGTTAGATGCCTGCTGCTTAAGTAATTCCTCTTTATCTGTAAAGGCTTTTTGAAGTGCATCACCTGACCGGGCAGATAGTTCACCGGGGTGAGAAAAAAGAGCAACAACTGATTTAGGCAATTTGGCGGTGTTGATACAGCGGGTAATAATCTTACGTGAAATATTTTCCGCATCAGCCAGCGCAGAAATATTTCCAGCAAATTCATTCTGCAATCGGCTTGCATAACGCTGACCACGTTCATAAGCACTTGTTGGGCGATAATCGTTACCCAATCTGGATAATGCAGCCATCTGCTCATCATCCAGCTCGCCAACCAGAACACGATAATCACTTTCGGTAAGTGCAGCAGCTTTACGACGGCGACTCCCATCGGCAATTTCTATGACACCAGATACTCTTCGACCGAACGCCGGTGTCTGTTGACCAGTCAGTAGAAAAGAAGGGATGAGATCATCCAGTGCGTCCTCAGTAAGCAGCTCCTGGTCACGTTCATTACCTGACCATACCCGAGAGGTCTTCTCAACACTATCACCCCGGAGCACTTCAAGAGTAAACTTCACATCCCGACCACATACAGGCAAAGTAATGGCATTACCGCGAGCCATTACTCCTACGCGCGCAATTAACGAATCCACCATCGGGGCAGCTGGTGTCGATAACGAAGTATCTTCAACCGGTTGAGTATTGAGCGTATGTTTTGGAATAACAGGCGCACGCTTCATTATCTAATCTCCCAGCGTGGTTTAATCAGACGATCGAAAATTTCATTGCAGACAGGTTCCCAAATAGAAAGAGCATTTCTCCAGGCACCAGTTGAAGAGCGTTGATCAATGGCCTGTTCAAAAACAGTTCTCATCCGGATCTGACCTTTACCAACTTCATCCGTTTCACGTACAACATTTTTTAGAACCATGCTTCCCCAGGCATCCCGAATTTGCTCCTCCATCCACGGGGACTGAGAGCCATTACTATTGCTGTATTTGGTAAGCAAAATACGTACATCAGGCTCGAACCCTTTAAGATCAACGTTCTTGAGCAGATCACGAAGCATATCGAAAAACTGCAGTGCGGAGGTGTAGTCAAACAACTCAGCAGGCGTGGGAACAATCAGCACATCAGCAGCACATACGACATTAATCGTGCCGATACCCAGGTTAGGCGCGCTGTCAATAACTATGACATCATAGTCATGAGCAACAGTTTCAATGGCCAGTCGGAGCATCAGGTGTGGATCGGTGGGCAGTTTACCTTCATCAAATTTGCCCATTAACTCAGTTTCAATACGGTGCAGAGCCAGACAGGAAGGAATAATGTCAAGCCCCGGCCAGCAAGTGGGCTTTATTGCATAAGTGACATCGTCCTTTTCCCCAAGATAGAAAGGCAGGAGAGTGTCTTCTGCATGAATATGAAGATCTGGTACCCATCCGTGATACATTGAGGCTGTTCCCTGGGGGTCGTTACCTTCCACGAGCAAAACACGTAGCCCCTTCAGAGCCAGATCCTGAGCAAGATGAACAGAAACTGAGGTTTTGTAAACGCCTCCTTTATGGGCAGCAACCCCGATCACCGGTGGAAATACGTCTTCAGCACGTCGCAATCGCGTACCAAACACATCACGCATATGATTAATTTGTTCAATTGTATAACCAACACGTTGCTCAACCCGTCCTCGAATTTCCATATCCGGGTGCGGTAGTCGCCCTGCTTTCTCGGCATCTCTGATAGCCTGAGAAGAAACCCCAACTAAATCCGCTGCTTCACCTATTCTCCAGCGCCGGGTTATTTTCCTCGCTTCCGGGCTGTCATCATTAAACTGTGCAATGGCGATAGCCTTCGTCATTTCATGACCAGCGTTTATGCACTGGTTAAGTGTTTCCATGAGTTTCATTCTGAACATCCTTTAATCATTGCTTTGCGTTTTTTTATTAAATCTTGCAATTTACTGCAAAGCAACAACAAAATCGCAAAGTCATCAAAAAACCGCAAAGTTGTTTAAAATAAGAGCAACACTACAAAAGGAGATAAGAAGAGCACATACCTCAGTCACTTATTATCACTAGCGCTCGCCGCAGCCGTGTAACCGAGCATAGCGAGCGAACTGGCGAGGAAGCAAAGAAGAACTGTTCTGTCAGATAGCTCTTACGCTCAGCGCAAGAAGAAATATCCACCGTGGGAAAAACTCCAGGTAGAGGTACACACGCGGATAGCCAATTCAGAGTAATAAACTGTGATAATCAACCCTCATCAATGATGACGAACTAACCCCCGATATCAAGTCACATGACGAAGGGAAAGAGAAGGAAATCAACTGTGACAAACTGCCCTCAAATTTGGCTTCCTTAAAAATTACAGTTCAAAAAGTATGAGAAAATCCATGCAGGCTGAAGGAAACAGCAAAACTGTGACAAATTACCCTCAGTAGGTCAGAACAAATGTGACGAACCACCCTCAAATCTGTGACAGATAACCCTCAGACTATCCTGTCGTCATGGAAGTGATATCGCGGAAGGAAAATACGATATGAGTCGTCTGGCGGCCTTTCTTTTTCTCAATGTATGAGAGGCGCATTGGAGTTCTGCTGTTGATCTCATTAACACAGACCTGCAGGAAGCGGCGGCGGAAGTCAGGCATACGCTGGTAACTTTGAGGCAGCTGGTAACGCTCTATGATCCAGTCGATTTTCAGAGAGACGATGCCTGAGCCATCCGGCTTACGATACTGACACAGGGATTCGTATAAACGCATGGCATACGGATTGGTGATTTCTTTTGTTTCACTAAGCCGAAACTGCGTAAACCGGTTCTGTAACCCGATAAAGAAGGGAATGAGATATGGGTTGATATGTACACTGTAAAGCCCTCTGGATGGACTGTGCGCACGTTTGATAAACCAAGGAAAAGATTCATAGCCTTTTTCATCGCCGGCATCCTCTTCAGGGCGATAAAAAACCACTTCCTTCCCCGCGAAACTCTTCAATGCCTGCCGTATATCCTTACTGGCTTCCGCAGAGGTCAATCCGAATATTTCAGCATATTTAGCAACATGGATCTCGCAGATACCGTCATGTTCCTGTAGGGTGCCATCAGATTTTCTGATCTGGTCAACGAACAGATACAGCATACGTTTTTGATCCCGGGAGAGACTATATGCCGCCTCAGTGAGGTCGTTTGACTGGACGATTCGCGGGCTATTTTTACGTTTCTTGTGATTGATAACCGCTGTTTCCGCCATGACAGATCCATGTGAAGTGTGACAAGTTTTTAGATTGTCACACTAAATAAAAAAGAGTCAATAAGCAGGGATAACTTTGTGAAAAAACAGCTTCTTCTGAGGGCAATTTGTCACAGGGTTAAGGGCAATTTGTCACAGACAGGACTGTCATTTGAGGGTGATTTGTCACACTGAAAGGGCAATTTGTCACAACACCTTCTCTAGAACCAGCATGGATAAAGGCCTACAAGGCGCTCTAAAAAAGAAGATCTAAAAACTATAAAAAAAATAATTATAAAAATATCCCCGTGGATAAGTGGATAACCCCAAGGGAAGTTTTTTCAGGCATCGTGTGTAAGCAGAATATATAAGTGCTGTTCCCTGGTGCTTCCTCGCTCACTCGACCGGGAGGGTTCGAGAAGGGGGGGCACCCCCCTTCGGCGTGCGCGGTCACGCGCACAGGGCGCAGCCCTGGTTAAAAACAAGGTTTATAAATATTGGTTTAAAAGCAGGTTAAAAGACAGGTTAGCGGTGGCCGAAAAACGGGCGGAAACCCTTGCAAATGCTGGATTTTCTGCCTGTGGACAGCCCCTCAAATGTCAATAGGTGCGCCCCTCATCTGTCAGCACTCTGCCCCTCAAGTGTCAAGGATCGCGCCCCTCATCTGTCAGTAGTCGCGCCCCTCAAGTGTCAATACCGCAGGGCACTTATCCCCAGGCTTGTCCACATCATCTGTGGGAAACTCGCGTAAAATCAGGCGTTTTCGCCGATTTGCGAGGCTGGCCAGCTCCACGTCGCCGGCCGAAATCGAGCCTGCCCCTCATCTGTCAACGCCGCGCCGGGTGAGTCGGCCCCTCAAGTGTCAACGTCCGCCCCTCATCTGTCAGTGAGGGCCAAGTTTTCCGCGAGGTATCCACAACGCCGGCGGCCGGCCGCGGTGTCTCGCACACGGCTTCGACGGCGTTTCTGGCGCGTTTGCAGGGCCATAGACGGCCGCCAGCCCAGCGGCGAGGGCAACCAGCCGAGGGCTTCGCCCTGTCGCTCGACTGCGGCGAGCACTACTGGCTGTAAAAGGACAGACCACATCATGGTTCTGTGTTCATTAGGTTGTTCTGTCCATTGCTGACATAATCCGCTCCACTTCAACGTAACACCGCACGAAGATTTCTATTGTTCCTGAAGGCATATTCAAATCGTTTTCGTTACCGCTTGCAGGCATCATGACAGAACACTACTTCCTATAAACGCTACACAGGCTCCTGAGATTAATAATGCGGATCTCTACGATAATGGGAGATTTTCCCGACTGTTTCGTTCGCTTCTCAGTGGATAACAGCCAGCTTCTCTGTTTAACAGACAAAAACAGCATATCCACTCAGTTCCACATTTCCATATAAAGGCCAAGGCATTTATTCTCAGGATAATTGTTTCAGCATCGCAACCGCATCAGACTCCGGCATCGCAAACTGCACCCGGTGCCGGGCAGCCACATCCAGCGCAAAAACCTTCGTGTAGACTTCCGTTGAACTGATGGACTTATGTCCCATCAGGCTTTGCAGAACTTTCAGCGGTATACCGGCATACAGCATGTGCATCGCATAGGAATGGCGGAACGTATGTGGTGTGACCGGAACAGAGAACGTCACACCGTCAGCAGCAGCGGCGGCAACCGCCTCCCCAATCCAGGTCCTGACCGTTCTGTCCGTCACTTCCCAGATCCGCGCTTTCTCTGTCCTTCCTGTGCGACGGTTACGCCGCTCCATGAGCTTATCGGGTCCACTCGCGAACGCAGAAAGGCCCACCCGAAGGTGAGCCAGTGTGATTACATTTGCGGCCTAACTGTGGCCAGTCCAGTTACGCTGGAGTCACTAGTATTTAGGTGACACTATAGAAGCGGCCGCGACAACTTGTCCACGTGGAATTCTAAGCTTAGGATCGCCCCTCGGCTGGGTGACCGATCTGCACCGGCTGATGGCCGCCGCCGATGTCCTGCTCGACAACGCCGCCGGGCAGACCGCCGCCCAGGCCCTCGCGGCGGGGCTGCCCGTCGTCGGCTACCGCCCCCTGCCCGGGCACGCCGTGGCGGGCGTCGAGGCGATGGCCCGGGCCGGACTGTCCTGCCACGCCGAAGGGGAGGGGGAGCCGGTCCGGGCGGTCCGCGCGCTGGCGGCCCCCGGCCCCGCCCGGACCCGGCAGACCGAGGCCGCCCGTGCCGCGTTCCGTGCGGACGCGGCGGCCGAGCTGGAACGGCTGGCCGCCGCGGCGAGCAGCCCGGTGGGCTGAGCCGGCGCGGGCCGCCGAAGAATCCCCGGGTGTCCGCCGCGAGCTGTTCCGGGGCCTCCATGGCGAGGAGGTGGCCGCCGGACCTCGCTCCGGCCGGCGCACGACGGCGTGGTCGCGCTCGGCCCGGGGGCGCGCCGTCACGCCGTGCGCCGAGAGTGGGGCCGCCGCGCTGTCCGAAGGGCGTTCGGCAACGGGCGGCGCGCTGTCACGCCGTGCCGCGGAGAGCGGGACCGCGGTCGGTACGGTTCCGCGCCGACGCCGACGCCGACGCCTGTGCCCGCCCCCGCCCCCGTCCGGTTCCGCGCCCGCGCCGCCGTTCAGGGCGCCGGCCCCGCCGCTCCAGCGCTCCTGATCCGTGCGCCCGGTCCACCCGGATGCGCCTTGGCCAGAGGTCTTCCGACGGGGGAGAATGCCGCTCCCGAAGAACGGCCGGCACGGGGGGCGGCGGTCTTCGGTGGCGGTCCGGCCCCGGAGCGGTCCGGGCGGAACCCGGTGCGTCGGTGAAGGGGAGGGCAGGTCGGGTGGCGCTGGCGGAGCAGGTCGTGGAGGTGGTCCGGCGGGTGCTCGGGCCCGCTGTACGGGGGGCGTACCTCCACGGGTCCGCGGTACTGGGCGGGCTGCGGCCGCACAGCGATGTCGATGTGTTCGTGGTGGCGCGGCGGCGCACGACCCAGGAGGAACGCCGGGCGCTCGTCGCCGAACTGCTCCCGGTCTCCGGGGAGAAGGCCCGGACGGGTCCGGCGCGCCCCGTGGAGCTGACGGTCGTGGCCGAGGGCGACATCCGTCCCTGGCGCTATCCGCCGTGGTGCGAGTTCCAGTACGGCGAGTGGCTGCGCGAGGAGTACGAGCGCGGTGAGATCCCCGCCCCCGCACCGAGTCCGGATCTGGCCCTGCTGGTCACGGTGGTGCTGCGCGGGAACACGGCGCTGTACGGGCCGCCACCGGCGCGGCTGCTCGACCCGGTGCCGGACGAGGACCTGGAGAGGGCGCTCATCGCCGCCGTGCCCGAGCTGCTGTCCGAGCTGGAGAGCGACACCCGCAACGCCGTCCTGACGCTGGCCCGCATCTGGCGGACCCTCGCGACGGGCGTGATCGACCCCAAGGACGCGGCGGCGGCCTGGGCACTGGAGCGGCTGCCCGCGCGGCACCGCCCCGTCCTGGCCCGCGCCCGCGCCGTCTACCGGGGGGAGGAGGCCGAGCACTGGTCGGACCTGCGGCCCGCGTTGGCGCCGTTCGCCGCCCATATGGCCGGTGTCCTCGGACGGTTCACCCCGCCCGGCACCGGAGCGCCGGGCGCGCTCCACGGCACCGGGGGACCCTCGTGACGGCCGGACCCGTCGGACCCCGCCGTTCCGGTCCCCGGGCCCACGGCCCTCTCGGCCCGCCCCGGAGCCGCCCTCCCGAACGGGACCCGGGCGGGCGGGCCGTTCGGGGTGTCCGTACGGAGGGGGCGCCGGCCGGCCGACTCCCGACTGCCCGGTCGGTCAACCGCAGGCGTGCGCGAACGCCGGCCCCCGGGGGCGACGCGCCGGAGGCGGCCCCATGCCGCGCTGTGCGCCCGTCGCCTCAGGTGTGGATGGCGAGCTTGAACTGGGCGTGGACGAGGTGGCGGGCGCGGGAGTCGTTGTGCGAGACGCGGAGCGCCAGCGGTACGCCCGGGTGCACGAACAACTCGTGGTGTTTGGTGAAGCACTGCATCCCGGGGGAGGGGCGCCTGTGGTCGGTCGCCGTGGTGTTCACCGGATCGTCGGTCAGCCGGAGCGGGTCGCGTACGAACTGGTCGCGCAGCTCGCTGTAGTCGCCCGCTTCCCAGTAGATCAGCGCGGTGAGGGAGCCCCAGCCGTCGACCGAGGGCCAGATGAGGCCGGACCGGTCGTCGGCGCGCCAGTTGGTCACCTCGTAGCCGTCCGGCTGCCGTACCTGGTGCATCCCCTCCGCGTCGTAGGACTCGCCGCCGCCGAACGGGAACCGCACCACGTGGTACGACCCGCTCGCGACTCTCTGGCGTTCGTTCAGGATCAGCGAGCACACGGGTGTGGGCATCGACTCGCTCCCTCCTCGCCTCGGCACACCCGCCCCGCGCGGCGGTGCGGGCCTTCCCGTCGGGGACAGGATGCGCCGCCGCGGCACGGATGGCGATGGCCCGGACGCACACGGTCGCACCGACCCCGCCGCTCCCAGGGCGGGGGTGGGTACCCCGACGGCGAGGAGGTGGTGCGGATGCCCGTGAGGAGGACGGTCCCGGACGTCGCCGTGCTGGTCGGGCTCCAGGCCTCGGGGAAGTCCACGTTCTGCGACCGGCACCTCACCGGTCGGTACCTGCTGGTCAGCAAGGATTTCTTTCCCCGCTCCGCGCGGAACAAGCAGCGAAGGCAACTGCGCCTCGTCGAGGAGGCGCTGGGCGCGGGGCGGTCGGTCGCCGTGGATAACACCAACCCCTCGGCGCGGGAATGGGAGCCGCTGGTCGCCCTGGCGCACGCGCACGGCGCGACGGTCACCGCCTACTGGTTCCCGCCCGATCCGGCGGGGTCGCTGCGGCGCAACGCGCTCCGGGAGGGGCGTGACCGGGTGCCGGAGGCCGGCGTGCTGGCCACTCTCCGACGGCTCCGCGCCCCCGCCGCCGACGACGGTTTCGACACCGTCTGGCAGGTGGGCTTCGACGGCCGGGGCGGGTTCGCGGTCCGCCGACTGCCGGAAACGGCAGGCTGAACGCCCCCTCCCCGCCCCGTCGTCGCCACGTGTGCCGTTCGCGGGGTGGGCCGTCCCCCGGAGGTGTCACCGGCGGGCGCGGCATCGGGCGCGGCATCGGGGAGGGGCAGGTGATCGGCGCCTCCACCGGGGCAGCCGTCGGCGGGCGTCTTCGACGCGGCAGCCCTCGGCGGGTGCGGCAGCTGTCGGCGCGAGTCGCCCGGCGCGCGTCAAGTGCGCCCTTCCGCTTCCTGGACGGCTTCCAGTACCGGCTCCTGGCTCATCCAGTCCGCGCGCAGCACCGGGAAGCCCGCGCGCTCGTAGGCGAGGCACACCTGCGCGTCGTCGTCCACCACCAGCAGGACGGGGCGCTCGCGGGCGAGGTGCCGCAGCAGCTCCGGCTTGGCGACCCGCGCGGGGCGGCGGTCCCGCTCGGCGCGCATGAGGAGCCGGTCGCCGGGCAGGTCCTGCTCGCGGAGCCACGCCAGGGTGTCGGCGCGGCAGCGTTCGGGGCGTCCGGTGACGTAGGCGAGTTCCCCCTCCCGCGCCTTCTCGCGGGCCAGAGCGACGCCCTCGGCCAGCGGCGGGTCGTGGACGGCCGCGGCGAAGAAGGCTTCCCAGTCGCGGGGGCGCCGCTGGAGGAGCGGCAGCCGGTGCCGGACATCGGCCAGCGTCCCGTCCAGATCGAACACCACCACCGGCGCGGTCACCGCCCCCGCTTCCGCCTTCCCCTTCGCCACCGCCCAGCTCCTTCGGCGTCCGACGCTCCCCCGCCTGCCTTCTCATGGAAACAGACGAGGGTGTGTACCGGGATGTCCGGCGGGGCACCCGTGGTGGGCGCGTCCGCCGGCGTGCGGAGGGTCCGGCGAGAGGTTTCGGGAGGTCTTGGTGACGGAGAACCTGGGGAATTACGCGCCGACCGCCGGCCACACGCCGGACGCGGACCTGACCGGGTACCACGTCGAGGCGCCCGACGGCCGCGCCGGCACGGTCGACGAGAACTCCACGGAGATCGGTTCCGGGTACCTGGTGGTGGACACCGGCCCGTGGATCTTCGGCAAGAAGGTGCTCCTCCCGGCCGGCGCGGTCCTGGGCATCAGCAACGCCGACCGGACCGTCCGCGTCGCCCTGTCCAGGGAACAGGTCAAGGCGGCCCCCGAGTTCGACGAGGACAGGCACCTGGGCGACCCGCGCCACCGGGACCAGCTCGGCGGCCGGCACAGCAGGGGCCACTGAGACCGGGACCCTGCCCGGCCCGGCCCGCCCCCGGTCACAGCTCCCGGTCCCGGACCCCGGGTCACAGCTCCCAGGCCACGGACCCCAGGTCACAGGCGGGAGGTCGCACGCGGGCCTCCGGTCACAGGTTCCCGGCCGCACGCGCGCCCCCAGTCACAGGCAGGCGCGGCCCCACCCCCTCGCCGCCAAGGGATCGGCGTCCGGCCGCAGTCCGGCCAGTTCGGTGGCCGCATGGGCGACCGAGGCGAGCGTGGCGTGCCGGTTCCACCCCGCGTACGAGCGGCCCACGAAGTCCCGTATCCCCACGCGTTCGGCCAGCGGCACGCCCTGCCGCTCCACCCGGCGGCTCAGCCCCACGAGCCGCAGCAGGGCGGAGTGGTCGGCCCGCGCCATGTCCGTCAGCCAGAGTTCCTCGGGCCACCGGGAGCGGCCGCCGCCCACACCGATCAGCAGCAGGTCCCCGTTCCCGGTGCCGCGTTGCCCGGAGGCTTCCCGTACGGCCGGGAGGCGCACCCGTGCCGTGACGACCAGCTCCGGTGTGTCCGGGGTGCCGGACGGGATCAGGGCCACGCGGTTCCGGCCGGCCCTGGCCATCCGCGCGATGCGGCTCGCCTGCAGGGGGCTGTCGCCCCACCCCGGCAGCGAGGGGTCGTTGGGCAGCAGCCAGGTGTCCGGGGCGATCTTCGAGACGTGCCGGAGCCCCGCCGCGCCGAGCCGGGCGACCAGTTTGATGCCGTCCAGCCGCTCGGCGTTGAGCACCACCGGGCGACGCGGCAGCGACAGGCGCGCCGCCGTCTCCACGTAGGCGTTCACCATCGCCTCCTCCGGTGTCCGCCAGGCGGCCGGGTCCGTGCCCGGCACCGTCCCGCGGCAGTCGTCGGGGGTGCCTCTCGGCGACTGGGAGGGCAGGTGCAGCTGCCAGTTCAGCGGGTGCGCGGTCTGCGCGGTCACGCCCCACACGCCGGTCACCTGCTGGGCGGTGACGGCCTGCCCCCGCTCCCAGGAGAAGGTGCGGGTCACGCCCGCCGAGTGCGTGCCGGACTTCGGGATGAGCAGCGGATGGACCACGTAGGCGCGCGGTGGCAGCCGTTGGAGGACATGGCGTCCCAGGGCTTCCCGCATGGGGTCCCATTCCCATGTCGAGTCGTTGATGAAGTGGTGCAGGCCCTGATCGTTGACCTGGTCCCCCAGGAATGCGGCGATGTTCCGCACCGATTTCCTTCCGGTCGCTCCCAGCAGACCACGCAGGTACATCAATCCTTTTCGGCGTTGGTCCGCCCGCGGGAGCGAGGCGAAAACGACGGGGGAGAGTTCCGCCACCGAACGGTCGAGGGCAGGTCTTCCGGTGGTTTCCGGGCCGGGGCCGTCCGTCGGGTCGTCCAGTAATGCGATGCAGTCGGGTTCGCGGTTGACGAGAGTCATGCCGTGCCTCCTGGTGGGTGCGCGGTGCGTTTCCCGGACCGCGCACGGGCGTGCGCGGTCGTGATCGATGTGGTGAGCGGACAGGTGCGAGGGCGGATACGGGCCTGGGGCCTGCCGGTGGGCCCTGCGGGCAAGGGGCCGCCGGGGCCGGCCGCGAGGTGTCCGTGCCCTGGTCCCGGTCTCCGGCGCGGGACGACCGGCACCTGGGCACGTCGCGAGTGCCGTGCGCGGGCGCGTCGGTACGGCGCACCCGGTCGTGCGCGGGCACGTCCGCCGGGTCCGCGGAAGGAGGCTCCGGTGCGGCCTGGCGGAGCGTGCGGCGTCGTCGGCGCACGTCGTCGGCGGTCCGGAGCGCGGTGGTGGGTGGGAGTGGCTGTCACATGTCCGGTACGGGGGTACCGGCTTCCGGGCCTCGGTCCGGCCCGTCAGGGGCGGAGGGGAGAGCGGGTCCGGGAGGAGAGGGCCCCCGCGTGCGGGTGCGCACTGCGTGGCGGGCCGAGTCGGTCGCGTACGGAGCGGAAGCGGCGTACGGAGCGGAGGGGCACCGTGCGGGCTGCCGGCACGGCGGGGGACGCGGGAGGCTCAGTCACGCCCTCGCGGGAAGGCGGGGCGTGGCGCGCGGCGGTCGGGACGGACGCGCGGGCGCGGCGCGGTCGCTGGGGCGGTACGGCGCCAGGGTTCGGTCAATTCCCGCGGTGCTCGGTACACGTACATTTCTCCCCCTATTTTTCCGGCCCTGGGTCGATTGGTCGTCGGAATGAGGGGGCGAATAGCTGCGGTTACCATGTGTATAAGAATCCGCAGCCTGTTCTTCCCCCGTTCCCTAAGGCTGCGAAAATCCAAACCCACGGGCGGTGTGCGGCGCAAGGTCGTCAGCGGGTCAGCTGGTCATGAGCCGGGTCAGGGTGGTCAGCGGGACGGCGGGCAGCCGATATTCCCGTGAACGCCCCCGAGACAGTCAGGAATCCGTGTGCGGCGCCGGGGAAAGCCACGGATTCCGTGGGTGACGGCGCGCTCCGCTGATGGGGATGTCCGGTTCCGCTGCGGGCGGATGCGGCGGGTGGCCCCGGGGGACTCGTGGTTTCCTACCAGACGGTTCCCCACCGAGCCCCTCCGGCGGGGAGCCGCCCTCCGGAGCGGGCCCGTGCCGGGGACGACCCCGCCCCTCGCGTGGACTCCGCCCGGCCTGCCGGCCCCCCTCGCACCGGAGCGGGCACCACGGTGCGGGACGGGCCGGCGGTGGGTCGTCGCGGTCAGCAGCGGTCGGGAACGGGTCAGGAACGGGTCAGGTGCGGGTCACGGCGGGTCAGAAGCCGGTGGTGCGGCGGGGCGCGCAGGGCGCCGTCCGTTCCGTCGGGGACGAGGCGGGGGCGGGGTTTCAGCCGTCTCCTTCCGCGCCGCCCGGCCGCAGTTCGCGGTCCACCAGGCCGGCCGCGGCGCCGGTGTAGCCGGCCGGATCGCACAGCGGGTCCAGTTCGGCGGGGGGGATCCGGCCGGCCAACTCGGCCGCGCCGGCGAGGTGTACGGCCAAGGGGCGCCCGTCCTCCGCCGCCGCCGCGGTGGCGCGGGTCAGCAGGGTGCGGGCGGCGGCCTTGCCCAGCAGCGGTGCCAGCGCGGCCACGAGGCGCTCGGCGACGATCCCGCCCTCGGTGAGCCGGAGGTTGGCGCGCATCCGCGCGGGCCGCACGGTCAGTCCCCCGGCCAGCTCCACCGCCGTGTGGGCGGCGCCCCCGGTCAGGCGGAGGCATTCACGCAGCGGCTGCCACTCCGCGTGCCAGGCGCCCGCGGAACGCTCGTCCTCGGTGAGCATGCACTGGGTCAGCACCCCCGCGAGCGCCGGGACTTGAAGGGCGGCGCTGCGGACCAGCGTGGCCAGGACGGGGTTGCGCTTCTGCGGCATCGCGGAGGAGCTGCCGCGTCCTGGTACATGGGGTTCGACGACCTCGCCCACCTCGGTACGGGTGAGGGACAGCACGTCCACCGCCAGTTTGCCCAGCGCGCCCGCGCCGTGTGCCAGGACGGCGGCGAGGTCGGCCATCGGGGTGCGCAGGGTGTGCCAGGGCAGGGCGGGGGCGCGCAGCCCGGTCTCGGCGGCGAACGCCGCCACGAGGCGCTCCGGGTCCGCGCCGTGCTCGACGTATCCGGCGAGGGTGCCCGCCGCACCGCCGAGCGAGACCGGCAGGGCGGCCAGGACGGTGGCCGCGCGGGCGTCGGCGTCCAGCACCGCTCGCCGCCAGCCCGCGGCCTTGAGCCCGAAGGTGGTGGGCACGGCGTGCAGCGCCAGGGTGCGTCCCGGCAGCACCGTGTCGCGGTGTGCGCGGGCGAGGCGCGCGAGCGCGTCCGCGATACGGGCCAGGTCCGCGCGCAGCAGGCGCAGCGCGTCGCGGGAGACGAGCATCGCCGCCGTGTCGAAGATGTCCTGGCTGGTCGAGCCCCGGTGCACGTACTCGGCGGCGGCCGGGTCCGCCTCCGCGACCGCGCGCGTCAGGGCTCCGGCCAGAGAGACCACGGGGTTGGCGCTCTCGCGTGCGCGGACGGCCAGTTCACGCGGATCGAACCGGCCGGCCCGCGCGGTCCTCGTGATGACCTCGGCGGCGTGTGCCGGTACGAGGCCGAGCCTCGCCTGCGCGCGGGCGAGCGCGGCCTCCGCGTCGAGCATGGCCTGGAGCCACGCGGAGTCCGAGACGGCCCGCTCGACGGGGGTGCCCGCGCGGACCGGGGAGAGCAGGCCCGCGTCGAGGACGTGGGGCGCGGGCGGGGGCGGCGCGGTACCGGCCGTGGCGGCTCTCGCGGGCGGTGTGCTCACAGCAGCACCTCGCCGTGCGGGACCCCGGCCGCCGTGGCACCGGCTGCCGCGTCGCTGGGCCCCAGGCCGAGCACGGTGCGGGCGATGGCGTCGGCGTCGGCGAGCGTCACCGAGTCCACACCGGGCCGGATGCCGGCCGCCGTCACCCAGTGCACCGCCTCGGTCGGCACCCCGTACGCGAAGCGGCGCGGGTGCGCCCGCCCCCGGGCGTCGAGCAGCCGGTAGGGCCGCGGGGTCACGGCCAGTCCGCCCGTCTCGTACGTGCCGCCGTCCGCGGTGGCGACCCGGTAGGGGGCGCACGCGTCGGTGTGCCGCAGGTGCCGCAGCAGCGGGTCGGCCGTGCGGCGCAGATCCGGCGCGGGCAGGCGTGCCTCGATGAGGACCCCGGCCCGGACGGTGGGGCCGGGCACCGTCTCGGAGTCGGCCACGAACGCCCGGCGACGGGTGTCGATCCTGATCCGGGTGCCGGGGCCGGTCAGCTCCAGGACACCGGCCCTCACCAGGGCACGCATCTCCTCGACGCGCCGGGGCGGCGGGCCGATGGAGAGGAAGGCGTTCAAGGGCGTGTACCACCGGTCCAGTTCGTCCCGGTGCGAGGACCCCTCCAGGCCGCCGTGGTCCACGGCGAGCCGGATCTCGTTCCGCAGGTCGCGCAGGACGTCGAGGGCGGCCTTGACCGGTCCGCCGACGTTCCCCTCGCGGGCCTGCCGGACGTCCTCCGCCAGCCGGTCGAGCAGCCAGGCCCGGAAGTCGTCGCGGTCGGTGAACGTACGCGTGCGTGCGGGGTCCGCGAGGGCCGCCCAGTCCCACCGGTCGGCGGCGGGGATCCGGTGGGCGTCCACCAGGGCCTCGCGCGCGGCCGGTTCGGCGCAGGCCGCGTAGCGGGCGGCGAACAGCTCCGCCGCCTCGGCGCCGCGCCGGTGCCTGAGCCAGGTCTCGTAGTAGACGGTCTCCACCTCGCGGGCGATCAGCGGCCACAGGTCCTGGGCGAAGGACAGCCCGGCGCCCGCCCGTGCGGCACGCGTGCGCAGCCGGGCCACGTGGTCGGCCGTCAGCAGGCGGGGGAGGTGGCGGCCGTGCGCGCCCTTCTCGTTCTCGCCGCGCGCGTGGAACGGCACACCCCGGCGCGAACTGGCGTACAGGAGCGGCTCCTCGCCGCTGGGGCGGTACACCAGCTCCCCGCCGACGCGGTCGAAGAGGCCGCCGCGGCCCAGGGTGAACAGGGCGAGGTAGTCGAAGAAGCACAGCCCGAGGCCGCGCAGCAGCACCGGCTCCCCGGCCCGGATGCCGTCGAGGCGGGCGTCCGCCGGGTTGGCCGGCGGCAGGTAGGTCAGGTGGTTGATACGGGCGAGGCTCGCGATGCGCTCCTCGTGCGGGGTCGGCCGGGTCGGCAGATGTCCCTGGGCGAGCACGACGGCGTCCAGGTGGTTGAGCCGGGTGCCGTTCTCCAGCCGGACGCCCTGCGGCCCGCCGGAATACCCGAGGGTGTCGGCCATGGCCACGGCCCGGGACCTGTGCACCCTGATCTCCACATGGGCGGGGGCGCCCTCCACGACGCGGCGGAGGCAGTCGGCGAAGTAGCGCCCGCACAGCGCGCGCGTCGGGTAGGAGTCGGGCCCGAGCGCGTGCGCCTCGGCGAGGGTGGCTGCGTCGTACGCCGTGTCGGGGGTGCTGCCGGCCGCGTCGTCCCCCGCTGGGGGTGCGGGCAGGGACGCGGCCCACTCGTACAGGCTCGGTCCCGGCTCGATGGGACCGGCGATGCGCGAGGCAACGTCGGTGAAGACGGTGATCTGTGAGGCGACCGTGTTCGCCAGCAGGTGCCGCGACTGGCCGGTGCGCCACACCGATCCCGCACCGGCCGGCGCGGAGTCGACGAGATGGACGAGCACCCGCGAACGGAACGGCCGCGCCCGTTCGTTCGCGCACAGTCTCTCCAGCACGGCGAGCCCGCGCGGGCCCGCGCCGATGACCGCGATCTCGTGTGCCGTCGTGTTCAATCCGAGCACCCCTTCTCATTCCGGCCGGGGACATATGGCAGCGCCGGACCTGCCCGAATACGGCGAGGACGTGCGAGGGAACACCGCACGCATTCTGAAAGGGCGGGCGGGTGCCCGGCAACGCCGGCGGGAGCAATCAGTCAAGTGCGGGCGGTGGGGAAAAGGAACGGTAAAAGGCGGCCCGGCGATGCGAGTTGACACATTCCGCACCCGACCGGGCCGCCGCGTGTCCGGCGCCGCGTCCTCTGGGAGAATCCCCGTATGCGTGCTGCCTACATCAACGAATTCGGTCCGGCACATTCCATACGGTTCGGTCCGCTCCCCGACCCCCGGCCGGGCACGCACGAGGTGCTGGTGGACGTCGAGGCGACCACCGCCAACCACGTGGACACCTTCATCCGGTCCGGGGCGGTGGAGACGCCCGTGGACTTCCCGTTCGTGGTCGGCCGCGATCTGGTCGGCCGGGTCGCCGGGACGGGCGACGGGGTCACCGGGTTCCGGGTGGGGGAGCGGGTGTGGTGCAACAGCCTCGGACACGCCGGACGGCAGGGGGCGGCGGCCGAACGCGCCGTCGTGCCGGCCGAACGGCTCTACCGGCTGCCCGACGGTGTCGCCCCTCAGACCGCGGTGACGGTGGTGCACCCGGCGGCCACCGCGTACCTGGGCCTGGTCACCCACGGCCGGCTGCGGGCGGGCCAGACCGTGGTCGTGGTCGGCGCGGCGGGGAACGTGGGGGCCGCCATGCTGGTCGTCGCCGCCGCGGCGGGTGCCCGGGTGGTGGCGGTGGCCCGGGCCCGGGACGCCGCCTACTGCCGTGACCTGGGAGCCGATGTGGTGGTGGACCGGGAGGCGGACGGGCTGGGTGACCGGCTGGCGCGCGCGTGCCCGGAAGGAGTCGACGTCTGGGCGGACGCGGCCGGCGTCAACGACCTCACCACCGCCGTGCGGCTGCTCGCCCGGCGCGGACGCGTCGTCCTGCTCGCCGGACTGCACACCACGCCCGTGCTGCCCGCCGGACCGCTGTACGTGCGGGACGGGTCCGTCGTCGGCTTCGCCATCACCGGGGCCACGGCCGGCGAGCTGGCGCAGGCGGCCGGCTGCGTCAACAGGCTGCTGGCCGGGGGCCGTCTGCGGCCGCGCGAGGTACGGGTCCTTCCGCTGAGCGCCACAGCCGAGGTCCACCGCATGCTGGAGGCGGGCGAACTGCACGGCCGCCGGGTCGCGTTGACGACGGGCTGACGGGGCCGGTGCGGTCGCCGCCCCGGCTCCGCGGGCGGTACGGCGGGGCAGCGCGCGGCCGCGCCCGCCCACCGTCAGGACCGCACCGGCTGCCCGGCGCCGTCGAGCACACCGGCCAGCAGCGTCCCGAGGATGCGCACCCCGTCGTGGGTGAGGACCGACTCGGCGTGGAACTGCACTCCCGCGAAGTGCCGTCCCCGCAGCGCGTGCACCTCACCGGTCGCCGCGTCCCGGCAGACCTCGACCGGGCCCGTACCGTACGGGGTCAGCAGCCCGGACGGGCTGTGCGCCACGAAGCTGTTGTAGAAGCCCACCCGCTCCGGCCGCCCGAACAGGTCGATGTCCTTCTGCACCCCCTGGTGCGGGATGTCCCTCCGGCGCACCGGCAGGCCCAGCCGGTGGCTGAGGACCTGGTGGCTGAGGCAGACGGCGAGGAACGGGCGGCGCGCCTCCAGCAGCGTGTCCACCGCCTCGTGCAGATGGGCGATCCGGGGCTCACCGACCTCCAGCGGGCTGCCCGGACCCGGCCCCATGACGACGAGGTCGTGCTCGGCGAAGGAGTAGGGCTCGTCGAACCGCCGCACCGTCACCTCCAACCCCGCGGAGCGCAGTTGGTGGGCGATCATCGAGGTGAAGGTGTCCTCGGCGTCGACGACCAGCACCCGCCGCCCGTCCAGTGCGGAAGGGCGGCCGGCGGCGGGGCCGGACCCGTCCAGCCAGAAGCGGGCGATCTCCTGGTTGCGGGCCCGCAGCGCCGACCGCACCGAGGGGTGCCGGCCCAGCGGGCCCTCCGGCTCGGCGCGCAGGGCGGACAGCAGACCGGTCGCCTTCGCGAGCGTCTCGGCCACCTCGGCCGCCGGTTCGGAGTCCCGCACCAGGGTGGCGCCCACTCCGATCGCCATCCGGCCCTCGGAGGTGATGTCGGCGGTGCGGATGAGGATGGAGGAGTCCAGCGTGCGGCGGCCGCGGCCGTCCCTGCCGATGAGCGCCGCCACCCCGCTGTAGTAGCCGCGCCCAGCGGGTTCGTACCGGTTGATCACCCGGCTCGCGCTCTCCAGGGGGCTGCCGGTGACGGTCGGCGCGAACAGGGTGGCGCTCAGGATCTCCCGTACGTCCCGCTCGGTGCGCCCCTCGATGACGTACTCGGTGTGGGCGAGCCGTGCCATCTCCTTGAGGTACGGCCCCACCACGCGCACGTCCGCGTCGCAGAACCGGGACATCATCTTCAGCTCCTCGTCCACCACCATGAACAGCTCGTAGGTCTCCTTGCGGTCCGCCAGGAAGTCCATCACCCCGCTGAGGGTGGGGCCGTCAGGCGGATAGCGGTAGGTCCCGCTGATCGGGTTCATCACCGCGACCCCGTCCGCGAGGCTCAGATGCCTCTCCGGGCTGGCCCCGACGAGCGTGCGGTCGCCGGTGTGCACGAGGAACGTCCAGTAGACGCCGGCCTCCCGCGCCAGCAGCCGCCGGAAGAAGGCGGTCGCCGTGGCCGGGGTGTAGCCCGTGAGATCGGCCAGGAAACGGCGCTTGACGACGAAGTTCGCGCCGGCGCCCGCGCCGATCTCCTCGGCCAGGACGCGGCGCACCAGCCCGGCGTACTCCTCGTCGTCGATGTCGAAGCGCTCGTTCTCCAGCCGGATGGGCACGTCCGGGACGGTGGCGAGCACCTCGGCCCGGTCCAGCGCGGCCTGCTCCCGTACGGTCATGGCCAGCAGCGGCTCCCCGTCGTCCGGTGCGGGGAAGCCGCGCTCGGCCAGCTGCCGGTAGGGCACCAGCGCCAGCACGTCGGCGCCGGCCGGGCCCCGCGCCGAGGCGGGGACGGGCAGGTCGGCGATGCGCTCCACGGGCCCGACCGGTCCGGTGAGGACCTCCACCCGGTCGGACCCGGCCGCCGTCGGGCGGTGCAGCAGGGCGAACGGGGGAGGGGAGGGGGCCAGCACCCGCTCCAGCAGCACCCGCGCCGGGTCGGCGGCCGTCCGCCGGGCGCTCACGCGGCGGCCCGCCTCTCCGCCGTCCCGTCGGCCACGTCGCCCAGCAGCGTGCCGCCTTCGACGGGCAGTCCGCGGGTGGTGGCCACCACGGCGCACCGGCGCGCCGCGTAGGTGAGCGCGAGCCGGTGCTCGTCCGCGGAGAAGTCGGCGACGGCGTCGGCCACCATGAACGTCTGGATGTCGTGGGTGAAGGCGTCCACGGCGGTGGCCAGCACCCCGATGTGGGCGTAGACGCCGCAGACGACGAGCTGGTCGCGGCCCGCCCCCCGCATCCGGGCCAGCAGATCGGACCGGAAGAAGGCGCTGTAGCGCCACTTGGTGAGGAGCCAGTCGTCCGGGCGCGGGGCCAGCTCCCCCACGACGTCCCGGTCCGCCGCGTCGAGGCGCATCCCCGGCCCCCAGAAGTCCCGCAGCAGACCGCGCTGTTCGGGGGTCATGCTGCCGGGCTGCGCCGTGAAGGCGACGGGGACACCGAGCCGCGCGCACCGCTCGCGCAGCAGGACGACATTGCCCACGAGCGTGCGGCGCTGCTCGTCGGCGAACGGGCGCAGGAAGTAGCGCTGCATGTCGTGCACCAGCAGGACGGCCCGCTCGGGACGCACCGTCCAGCGTGCGGTGTTCGCCGGCAGATCCTGCTCACCGGGCATCGGGTACGCGGGGATGTCGGGTATCCCGGACATGGCGGTTCCTCTCCGTTCCTCTGGGTGCCGCTGCGTGCGCGCCCGGACGCCGCTCACGTGCCGAGCCCGTGTGCCGAGCGCTCCGGGCCCACCGGGTGGACCGGACTTCCCGGCTGTCGATTTCGCTGTCGCTGTCGTCGCTGTCGCCGCGCGTGGCCGCCCGGGGGGGCTGTCGGCGCCGCTGCCTGCCATGTCTCAGCCCCCCGCCGCCTGCCGCGGCCCGGCCACCTCGGCCGCCATCGCCGGCGGTTCGGCCCCGCCCCAGGCGCTCAGGACCTCGAGCGCCTGGTCGACGGTGAGCCGCGGGTCGCAGAAGCTCGTGTAGACCTCCGGGACCCGGTCGGCCTCCCAGGCGTCGAGCACGCACTCGGTGACCTGGTCGGGCGTCGTCTCCAGGTGCACACCGCCGGGGAACGCACCGGCCCCGGCCAGCACGGCGCGGAACTCGCGGACCTCGCGCTGCAACGTGCGGACGTACCGCGTCTTGTGGCCGCTGCGGGTGACCACCGTGTTGCCGTGCATCGGATCGGTCAGCCACACCACCGGATGCCCGGCCGACCGCACCGCGCGGACCAGCGCGGGCAGCCGCTCGGCCACCGTCCCGGCGCCCATCCGCACGATCAGCGTCAGCCGGCCCGGGCGCCGCTCCGGGTCCAGCAGGGCGCACAGCGCCAGCAGCTCGGCCACCTCCACCGTGGGCCCCACCTTGACGGCGACAGGGTTGACCACCTGGGCGAGCAGCGCCGCGTGCGGCCCGTCCACCTGGCGGGTGCGCTCCCCGAGCCAGGGCCAGTGGGCCGAGGAGAGCAGCAGCTCCCCCTCGTCGGTCCGGCGCACCAGGGGGACCTCGTAGTCGAGGACCAGCGCCTCGTGGCTGGTCCACACCGGCTGGTCGATGCCGGTGGCACGGCCCTGTCCGAGGTGGGCGATGATGTCGGCGGCGGCCATGTACCCGGTGACCAGACGCAGCGGGTCGGGGCGCCTCTCCTCCGCGTCCGGCGCCGGTCCGTTGACCAGGTGGCCCCGGTAGACGGGGAGTTCGCCGTCCCCGACACGCTCGGTCGGCTGCGACCGCGGCTTGGCGAACTGTCCCGCGATCCGGCCCACCCGCAGCACCGGACGCCGCCCGGCCAGCTTCATCGCACCGGCGAGCAGGTCGAGCACGGCCACCTTGCGCGCGACGTGGTCCGCCGTGCACTCGGCCGGGTCCTCCGCGCAGTCACCGGCCTGCACGACCTGGGCCGCGCCCTCGCTGACGAGGGCCAGATGGGCACGCAGCGTCCGCACGTCGTCCGGCCGGACGAGTCCGGGGCGCTCGGCCAGGGTCTCCCGCGCGCGCTGCACCTGCGCCCGGTCCTCCCATTCCGGCTGTTGCCGCGCCTTTTCCAAGGGAATGGGGAGCATGTCGCTAGTCAATGCCGGCTCCAGCTTTCGCACGGCGACCCGAGCCGGTCACGGCTGTTCCGCGCCGTCGCCCGGCATCGGCCGTCGCCTGGATATCGATCCGAAAGGAATATCGGGGACACGGCTCCACCCTGATGCCTCGGCGGGTGCGGGCCAAGGCGCGACGAACCGGTTCGTCAGGTCAGCGGAAATCTGTCAATTGCCGGGACCCGGCCGGCCGTCAGACCCGGTGGACCCGGCACGGGGCGGATGTCCGACGTCCTTTCGGGCCCAACCGCCGCCCGGGCCCCGGATTTTGTGCGGGCGGCGCCCGCGCGGTGGAGTCCTCGGCAACGGAACCGCCGGGAACGCGTCATGCCGCGGGCGTCCGCTGTTCATGCCGGAGTTCCCGCGACGGTGCCGTGCGGGCGTCACCCTTCGCAGCGGGTGCGGGTGCGGGTGCGGGTGCGGGTGCGGGTGCGGGTGCGGTTGCGGATCCGGTCCGGATCCGGGTGCGGGCGCCGGCGTTCATGTCGGATCCGCGCCCGCGCCCGTGTCGCGCCCGCTGCCCCCCAGGTGGCGTGGAGGCGTCAAGGGGCGGCCCTCTCGCAGTGGACCGGCGGCGGCTCGGCGGTGGTCCGCCGGCGGCCCGGTGGTGTGCCGGGGCGCGGCGGGAGGGCGCCCCCTACCGAACCTCAGTGCCCGCCGCCGGTTTCGAGGACGTCGAACGGGGTGCCCTGCGCGTCCGTGACCCGGGCGCCGGGGCCGTGCGGGGTGTCGAACGGTCCCTCGCGCACGGTGCCGCCCAGCTCGGTGATCCGGGTGAGCGCGGTGGCCAGGTGCTCGACGCCGAAGGTGACGTCCCAGTGTGAGGGTGCGCCGCCGTCCCCGGTCGGGACCTCGCCGACGCTCGCCACCGGGCGCCCGTCGAGGCCGAGCGTGGTGCAGCCGCCGGGCGCCCGGGTCACGGTGTGGCCGAACACGGCCGCGTAGAAGGCCAGCGACGCCCCGGCGTCCCGGCTCGCGCAGTGGTGCCACACGGCCGCACCGGGCACGCCGGTGACCTCCGCGCCGGGGTACGCGTACGCCTGCCAGACGGCGAACTCGGCCCCGGCGGGATCGGCCGCCACCGCGAACCTGCCGTGGTCGCCGACGTCGCACGGCGCCAGCGGCACGGTGCCGCCCGCCTCGGTGATCCGCGCCGCGGTCGCGTCCGCACTGGTGACGGCGAAGCAGACGAGCCACGCCGAGGGCCCGGCCGCCGGCTGCCCCGGCGCCCGCGGGCCGATGTCGGCGACGGCGCGGTCGTTCAGCCGCGCCGTCAGATAGTGGTCGTACTCGGGGCCGTGGTCGAAGAACGTCCAGCCGAAGAGCTTGCCGTAGAAGGTGCTGGTGCGCACGGGGTCGGCCACCCGCACCTCCACCCAGCAGGGCGTCCCCTCGGGCCACGGGGAGTCACGGAACGTCATGCCCGCCCCGTCAGATGTCCAGGCCGAAGGTGCGCAGCCGCTCGTCGCTCACCATGGTGATCCCCGGCTCCGGCCGCAGCCCCCGGCCGAGCGCGCCGGCGACCTGGAGGGTGCGCAGCGTCTGGTACTCGATGGCACCCAGGTTGTCCTCGGTCACGCTGTTCGCCTGGTGCCGCGAGATGGTGCCGGTGCCGTACGGGGCCCCGTTCCCGGGCTGGTGCAGCACCGCGGCGGCCGAGCCGTTCGGCACGATCACGGCGCCCCAGTGGCAGAAGGCGTTGTGCAGGGCGAGGATGGCCGCCTGCTGGCCCGCGTGCGGCATGGAACCGGAGGCGAACGCGGACACCGCCTTGTTCATCAGCTTGCCGGGGATGGCGACCGGGCCGGTGTGGTCGATGAAGTTGAGTATCTGCGGGGCGGGCAGCCCGTAGTGGACCGGCGTACCTACCATGATCGCGTCGGCCCACAGCAGGTCGTCCAGTCCAGCGTCCGGGACGTCCGCGGTGGCGGTCGCCAGCTCCGCGTAGGCACCCTTGTCCAGGATCATCGGGTCGGGCAGCTCGGGCACCTTGCGGACCCGCACCTCGGCACCCGCGTCCAGCGCCGTTTTCGCGGCCTTCTCCACGAGCTGGTAGGTGTTTCCGCTGCGGGAATGGAAGAGCAGAGTGAGCGTGGTCAAGGGAAACTCCTTGTCGACCGATTCGGGCGTACCGGCACGCGGATGACGGCTGCATCATGCCGTTCGCGCGAAAGCCGGAGCCACGGCTGATTCCGTCATCTGTCAGGTCCGCACGGAATACTCCGTCCGGAGGCGCGGAGCTGACAGAGACCGGCGCTACCCCGTGCCCTCGGGTTTTCCCGGCTGCTGTACTCGGCGCATGAATGACCTCGCGAATGCCGTTCAGCACACTGCGGGACTTCCCGTCGAGCCGGCCGACCTGCCCACCGTCTTCGCCGACGCCTTCAACGCGCGGAACCTCGAACTCCTCGACGCGCTCTTCGAACCGGAAGCCGTCCATGTGGTGCGGCCCGGTGAGGTGTCGGCGGGCGAGCAGCGCCGCGCCGGGCTCCCGGCGGTGGTGCGCGACCGCATCCCGATCACCGTCACGCTGCGCCACGTCTATGTGGTGGGGGACACGGCACTGCTGATCAACGACTACGTGCACGACGGCGTGGGGCCGGACGGCAGCCACGTGCACACCGAGGGCACGGCGACCGACATCGCCCGCCGGGGCCCGGACGGGTACTGGCGCTACCTGGTCTCCAACCCCTCCGGCACCTCCTGACTCCGGCACCTTGCGACCTACCGTCCCGGGTCCGGGACCCAGGCCCGGGGACGCCGAAGGCCGACGAAGCGCTCCACCCCCGGAACGGCTCCGGGGGTGGAGCGCTCGCGGCCTCCGGCCGCGGGGAAGGACGACCGGAGGCCATGGCCGGACGCCGTGGCCGCGCCGGGCGCGCCCGCTGTCAGTCGAACGACATGGAGATGCCGTTGTCCTGGGACGCCTTCACCGGCAGCCGCTCCAGCCGGATGCCGAACCACTTGTCGTACGCCTCACGGATCTCCTCCTCGCCGGACAGCCGCCGGCTCTCCCGCTCGGTGCCGACGATGAGCGTGAGCTGGTCCTCCTTCAGGGTGACCCGGCCGTTCTCGGTGGGCAGCGAGCAGAAGAGGTTCTGCAGGAAGGGGGAGTCGGGCGCGGTGCGGTACCACCACAGCGTGGGCCCGAAGTCAAAGATGTCGCACGGGATGTCGTACACCCGGTACTGCGGCGTGCCGTTCAAGGAGACGTCGATACCGCCGTCGTCGGCCGCCGCCACCCGGAAGCTGCCGTGCGGGTCCTGCTGCTCGTCCCGCGTGGCCAGCGAGAGGGGGTAGCGGCTGTTGCGGCCGAAGCCCACGTCGACCAGCCACTCCGCGCCCTCCGCCCGCACCTTGAGCGCGAGATGGCACAGGGGGGCGGTCAGCCGTCCTTTGATCCACACCCTGCCCGGCAGCAGGGAGACCTCGTACCCCAGGCTCTCCAGCAGGAACTTGAGCGAGGGATTGACCTCGTAGCAGCCACCGCCCCGGCGCTCCTGGACGACCTTGTCGACGGCCCGCTCGTCCATGTGGATCTCTTCACCGAGGTGATAGCCCAGATTCTCGAAGGGCACGGAGAGCAGATGACGCATCTGCACGTTCCGCAGCGACTCCAGGTCGGCTTTCGCCGGGCGCCGCGCCGAAATACGGTCCAGATACGCGGCGACCGTGGTGTCGTCCAGCATGCTAACGGCCCTCCTGCCTCTCGTGGGCGAATCGTGGGAAGAGCTCGGCGGCATTGCCGAACTCGATGCGCGCCAGTTCGTCCGGGGTGAATCCGCCCTGCCCGACGATGTGACGGCCGCCGGCCGCGCTGAAGGACTCCGGCATGAACGGGAAGTCCGAGCCGACCAGGAGCCGGCCGGCTCCGGTGAACGCCCGCACCGACGGAAAGGCGTGCGGATCACCGATCATGGCGGTGTCGCTGTAGAGGCGCCGCAGATAGCCGACCGGGTCCTCGGGCAGCCGCTCGGCCAGATCGGCGCGGATCAGCGGGCCGCAGGCCAGCCGTGCGGCGTAGTAGGCCACACCGCCGCCCCCGTGGGACAGGATCACGCGCAGCCCCGGATGCCTCTCCAGCGTGCGGTTGTACAGCAGCTGCGCCGTCAGCCGCACGGTCTCGAACGGGAACTCGCACAGCGAGACGGGCAGTCCGAACGCGGGCTGGTCGACGGGCGGCGCCGTCGGGTGGACGAACAGCGGGGTGCCCCGGCGCGCCGCCTCGGCGTGGAACGCGTCCAGCGCCGGATCCCCCACGTACACACCGCCGTAGTGGGTGACCAGGCCGACCCCGTCCAGGCCGAGGACGTCCATGCTGTAGGCGAGTTCCTCCAGCGCGGCGTCCACGTGCGGCAGCGGCAGCACCGCGAACGCGCCGAGCCGGCCGGGGTGCGCGGCCGTCAGCTCCGCGAGGAACTCGTTGACCCGGCGGGCCAGCCGCGCGCCCGTCGCCGCGTCCACGGCGGGCACCCCGGGCCAGACGTTGACGACCGCCGCCCGGATGCCCTGCCGCTCCATCATCGACAGACTCGTCCCGATCTCCCACCGGGGTTTGTCGACACCGGGCAGTGTGGAGGCGAATCCGAGGTCCCTCAGTTCCGCAGCGTAGAATTCCGGAATGACATGGTGGTGCACGTCGATGGCACCGGTCCAAGGCGGCTGTGCCGCCGCCTCCTTGCTTGTCCCCATGAAAATCCCTTGTTCGGACGGCCACCGCCTCGGCGCCCCACGCTAGGACCGCTTGCGGGAGAAGGTCGATGTACGGGCCGGGAAGTCTGTCAACTTCTGCCGCACCCCGAGGCGTTCACTTCCGGTCGCCGCGGGATTGGCGCAACGGCCACCGCCGCCGACGGAGCTGACACTTGTTGCCGCGTTTTCCTAGGGCGCCGCCCGGCCCCCGAATACCGTCCGGGGCAAACCTTCGTACCGGACGCCGCCCCGCACTCCCGCCCGGGAATGCCGCGCGGCGACGAGCTGAAATGAGTCATCATGGCCCCTGGAGCAGCACCGGTCCATGACGCCGAAGCGATCGGAATTCTCGGCACCGGTTCCTGTCTTCCCGGAAAGGTCGTCACCAACGACGAGGTCGGCGCACCGGCCGGCGTGACGGACGAGTGGATCACCCGGAAGACCGCCATCCGCGAACGCCGCTGGGCGAAGGCGGACGAGGCCACCTCCGACCTGGCGGCGATGGCCGCGCGCGCCGCGCTCGACGACGCGGGGGTCTGCCCGGCGGACATCTCCCTCGTCGTGGTGGCGACCTCCACACCCGACGCGCCCCAGCCGCCCACCGCCACCGCGGTCGCCGCCGAACTCGGCGTCCCGGCCGGCACCCCGGCGTTCGACATCAACGCGGTGTGCAGCGGCTTCGTCTTCGCGCTGACCGCGGCGGAGCGCATGATCCGCGGCACGGGCGGCCACGCCGTCGTCATCGGCGCCGACATCTACTCGCGCACTCTCGACCCCACCGACCGCAGGACCGTCGTGCTCTTCGGCGACGGCGCCGGAGCCGTGGTGCTGGGGCCCACCGCGACCGGAGGTGTCCTCGCCACCGAGCTGGCCACCTTCCCGCAGGAACGGGACCTGATCCGGGTCCCCGCGGGCGGCTCCCGGATACCCGCGTCCCGGGCCTCGGTCGAGGAGGGCCTCCACTACTTCGCCATGGACGGCCCGGCGGTCCGCCACTTCGTGGAGAACCGGGTCGGGCCGCTGATCCGCTCCTTCCTCGACCGCCATCTGGCGGACCGCGCCCGGCGCGCGCACTTCGTCCCCCACCAGGCCAACGGGCGGATGATCGCCGCGCTCGCCGACAGCCTCGGCTTTTTGCCGGAGCACACGCATACGACGGTGCGGTTCCTCGGCAACACCGGTGCCGCGTCGGTGCCGGTCACCCTCGACCGGGCCGCCGACCGGCTCGTGCCCGGCGACCTGGTGGTGCTCGCCGGGTTCGGCGGCGGCATGGCCGCGGGCCTGGCCCTGGTCGAATGGCGGACGACGCGGGCCGGCGGGCGCGGCGGAAAGAGCCGTGCCGCCCTCGCGGCCGACGGGACCTGACGAACCCGGACCGCGTTTTCTTGCCGCCCTTCCCACCCCCGGACAGGATTTCGCCATGAACGCCACAGAAGTTCCGAACGAAGCAGAACCCCTCTTCGACATCAGCGTCGAGGTGCATGTCGCCCGGTCCCCGGAATGCGTCTATTCCGTGGTGAGCGATCTGCCGCGCTGTCACCAGTGGAGCGAGGAGTGCACCGGCGGGGAGTGGACACACGGCACCCCCGGCACCGTGGGCGCGGTGTTCCGCGGCCACAACCACCGCAGCGCCGACGTGGTGGCCTGGGCCCCCGTGGTACGCGGCGCGTGGACCACGACGGCCGAGGTCGTGGCGGCCGAACCCCCTCACCGCTTCTCCTGGGCGATGCGCACCGAGGCCGGCCGCGCCCAGGACAGCGTCTGGGGATACACGCTGCGGCCCGCACCGGGCGGCACCTCGCTCACCCACCACTTCCGGATGGGCGGACCCACCGAGGGCATCACGGGCATCACGGCCGGAATGAGCGACGACGAGAAGAAGGCGTTCTTCACCGAGTGGGGGGCCAAGGTGAGATCCGATATGGCCGCCACTGTCGAACGCCTCAAGAAAGTCGTCGAGTCGTCCTGACCCCCTGACCTTCATCAGCAGACCCGCATCGAGGTTGACGCATGCTTCTCCAGCGCATAGGAAACAGCGGCATTCGGCTGGGCACGTTGTTCGACCGGGCGGCGGCCCGCTATCCGACGAACGTCCTGCTCCTCGACCACGATCTGGACATCGCGCCGGACCGGGGGAGAAGCCTGACGATGACCGACGTCGCCGATCTCGTGAGCGACTTCGGCTCGCGCCTGTGGCGCGCCGGGGCACGCCCCGGCGACCATCTGGTGATTCACAAGAGCAACGCCTTCGACATCACCCTGCTCGCGGTCGCGGCCGCGCGGATCGGCGCCGTTCCGGTGCTCCTGTCGCCCCATCTGGACGGTGAGACGGTCACCGCGCTGCTGCGCCGGGTCGACCGCCCGTACCTGCTCACCGACGAGGCGAAGCTGACCGGCTCCCTGCCCAAGGAGGTCTTCCCGCTCTGCCGTCGCGTCCTGCTGGCCTCCGGCAGCCACCGGCGGGCCACCGCGCTGGCCGAGCTGGCGGGGGCGCCGCGCATCCCCGCGCTGGCGCTGCCGCCGGAGCACCCGACCCTGGTCACCCACACCTCCGGCACCACCGGCCTGCCCAAGCTGGCCGTCCACACCGCCTTCAGCCTGGAGGCCCGCTACCGGCCGCAGGCGCTGGCGACAGCGCTGCTGCGGCGGCGCGAGCCGGTGGCCATCCACGTCTCCTTCGTGCACTCGCGGCTGTTCACCGCGCTGGCCCTCTCGCTGCTGCGCGGCTTCCCCGTCGCGGTGCTCGCGGACGCCGACCCGCAGCGGGTCGCCCCGCTCTTCGCGCGGCTGCGGCCCGCGGTCCTGGAGGCCCACCCGAACACGTACCTGAGCTGGGAGCAACTGGCCTCCGACCCGCGCCGGCCGCTGGCCAACGTGAAGTTCTTCAGCAGCACGTTCGACGCTCTGCACCCCCGCACGGTGAGCACCCTGATCGGGGCCTCCCGGCGCCGGTCGGCCAAGTTCGGCCAGATCTACGGGCAGAGCGAGGTCGGCCCGAGCGTCGCCCGCTCCTACGGCAAGCGCCGCTCGCCCACGGCGGACGGCCGCTGCGTGGGCATCCCCTTCCCCGGTATGACGGGGGTGCGGGTGGTGAGCCGGGACGGCAAGCGGCCCACGGCCTCCTCGCCCGGATACATCGAGGTCAGCAGCGACGGCCGGATCCGCACCTACCTCGGTGAACAGGAGCGGTTCGAGCAGCAGGCCTCCGCGCGCTGGTGGCGGATGGGGGATCTGGGCTACCGCACGCGCTGGGGGTGTCTGCATCTGCTCGACCGGGAGGTCGACGAGATCCCCGGGTTCGGCAGCACCCTCTCGGTGGAGGACCGGCTCTTCTCCCGCCTCGCCGAGCTGACCGAGGTCGTGATCATCGAGACGGAGGACGGGCTCCCGCTGCCGGTCGTCTGCACCAAGGACGACCGTCCCCTGGACGAGGCGGCCTGGCGGGCGGCGGTGGCCGATCTGCCGCGGATGGCCCCGCCGGTCCAGTGGCGGCAGGCGGACCTTCCGCAGACCGCCACCACCAAGGTCAAGCGGCTGGAACTGGCCCGTCTCGTGGGGGCGGGAGAGGAAGCGGGCACACGGCGGGCCGCAGCGCCGGCGGCCGGGCAGCCGCCCGTCACCGTCGGCCCCGCCGAGGCGCGGTCGGCCGGGGGAGAGGCATGACGACGGTGGCCGTCGCCGGGGGCGGCATCGGTGGACTCGCCACGGCGCTCGGCGTTTCCGCCCGAGGACACCGGGTCGTGGTGTGCGAGCGCGCGGCCGAGTTCGCGGAGCTGGGCGCGGGCATCCAGCTCGCACCGAACGGCATGCTCGCACTCGACCGGCTGGGCCTGGCGGAGGCCGTCGGCGGCATCGCCGTACCGGTGGAGGAACTGCGGTTCATGGACGGCGTCTTGGGAGAGCACGTCGTCAGCATGCCGCTCGACGCCCGGTACCGCGCCCGCTTCGGCAACGCCTACGTCGTGGTGCACCGTGGCGAGCTGCACCGGCTGCTGCTGCGGGCGTGCCGGGACAGCGACCGCGTCGAGTTGCGCGCGTCCTCTCCCGTCACCGGCTACACCCACACCGACCACGGTGTGCGGGTGCGGCTGGGGAACGGGGAGGTGCTGACGGCGGACGCCCTGGTGGGGGCCGACGGCCTGCACTCCGCCGTCCGCGCACAGCTCGTCGGGGACGGCATGCCGCGCAACGCGGGCATCACCGTCTACCGCTCGATCGTGCCGATGGAGCGGGTACCCGACGACCTGCGCCACCGGTCCGTCACCTGGTGGGCAGGGCCGGGCAGGCACTTCGTGCACTATCCGATCGCCGGCGGCCGACTGCTCAACCTGGCACCCAGCGTGGAGAACGAGCCGGCCGAGGTGTTCTCCGGGGTGCCGGTGCCCGGCTCCCGGGTGCGGGAGCAGTTCGCCCAGTTGTGCGACACCGCGCGGCGGCTGCTCGCCCTGGGCACGGAGTGGAAGGCCTGGGTGCTGGTCGACCGCGAACCCGTCGGGACCTGGACCGACGGCCGGGTCGCCCTGCTCGGGGACGCGGCCCACCCGATGCTGCACTACGCGGCGCAGGGCGCCTGCATGGCGCTGGAGGACGCGGTGGTGCTCGGCGACCTGCTCGACTGCTCCGCACACGAGTTCCCCGCCCGGTTCCGCCGTTACAACGCGGCCCGCCGCGAGCGCACCGCCCGCGTGCACCGTACGGCCCGCGACAGCATCGGACTGTGGCACGCCCGCGGCGAGACGGCGGCGGCCCGCAACAGGACGCTGGCGGGGATGAGCGCCGACGACCTCAACGACCACCTCGCATGGCTGCACGGGGCCCGCGAATTCGCCGCCCCGGACGCCGTCGCACCCCCCGACGCCGTGGCCCCGACCGACGTCGCGCGCCCTGTCCCGTCTCCCGCCGCCCCGGCCGGTGCCCGGTCCGGTCCCGGCCCGCTGGACGGGGGCACCTACACGCTGGGCGGCTATCTCGCCCCCACGGGCGGGGACGCTCCCCGCGCCGCCGAGCCCGCACCGCCGCCCGGCACGCACACCCTGGGCGGCTACCTCGAGCTGCCCGCCCCCTCGCGGCCTCACGACGGGGCGGCCTGAGATCGGGGGAGGGGAGGCAGGCAGGGGAGGGCACGGGTGCGGAGGGGAGGGGAGCCGGTCGCCGGGGACGGCACCGGCTCCCCCGCCGGGACGGCCGGCCGCGCCGCGCCGTGCCCTGCCCTGCCTGGGATGTTCCGGGTGGCCTGACCCGGCGGTACCCCGGCCGTGCCCCGAACATGCCCCAGCCACGTCCCGGTTACGTTCCGGCCACGCCCCTCCCGTGTCCTGGTCAGGGCACGGGCCGTGACGCTCCGGCCGGTGCCGGCCGGGCGGCGCTCACCGGTCGCAGTCGCACGGGCTCAGCCCGCGGTGGCCCGACGGGGTGACCACCCCCGAGTGCGCGCCGATCAGGGGGGAGCGGGGCCCCGGTCCGGGCAGTCTGCCCTCCGCGTCACGGCGCTCCGGAGGCCCGCCGGCGGGGTGTCCCGCCGAACCGACGCGGTGGACCGTCGGCCCCGCCTGGCCCGCCGGCTCGGCCGCCGGTCCGTCCGTGAAGTGCGCGTACACCCGTGCCTCGCGTGAGGCCAGCAGCGAGTGCAGTACGCCGGGCAGCGCGTCGTCCATGCCGACGTCCGCGAGTTTGATGAGCCGCAGCGCGTCCTGGCCGTTGCCGCACTTGGTGAGGTGGTAGCTGAGACAGGAGAGGACGTACGCGCCCAGGTTGCGGTCGCCCGCCAGGCCGGAGGCGCGGAGCGCGGCCAGTAGATAGTGCTGGCCGCGGGCGTAGTGGCCCTGGTCCTCGGCCAGCCAGCCGGCGAGCTGCGCCAGTTCGGCGATGGCGCCGTACAGCCGTCTGCCGGTCGGGGCGTCATAGGCGGTGTTCTCGGACATGTGCAGTGCCCAGCGCAGCTCGTGCACCACCCAGTTCATGACCAGGGAGTCGTCCTCCGCGGCGCTCACCCGGCGCAGTCGCGCAATCCGACTGGTCAGTATGTCGACCATCTCGGTGGACACTTCGGCGCCCTGTGACCGCGCCGACGCCAGCCGGCCCTCGGCCGTCAGCCAGTCCACGGCGAGCGAGACGAGCACGGCGCCGGGCACCGGTTCGGCCGGCCACGGCTCCCGCTTACCGTCCTCCTGGTCCAGCAGCGGCCGCAGGATGCGGCCGACGTGCTCCTCCGTCCACGGGGGGCCGAGGGCCGGGTCGCCGACACCGCCCGGCTGGGCGTCCGGAAAGCGTTGCGGCCATATCTGGCTGATATCGATCGTTCTGCCCAGTTGATCCGAGAGGATGGCGGCCACGAAGCCCGGCACCTGGCCCCGGGGGTAGGCTCCCTTCGCCCAGCCGTACGGAGCCTTGAGGCTGACGGTGCCCTCGCCGTATCGCCTGTTGATTTCCCGCGCCAGTCGCTCGGGCGACCAGTGCAGGGTTTCGAGGAATACTGCGAGCTGCGATCCTTTGTGCACCGGTGCATCTCCCCCCTGGAAGTTCTCCCGGATTCACGGTCGGATGGTGCCGCTTGGTCCATGCCACAGGTCTGTTCCAGTCTTACCACGCTGCTTTGGAGTTGGGTACGGAATGAGCCGGTGTGCGGTCCGGGAAACGCGGGGAAAACGCGCATGGGGACGACACCACCCCGTTCCGGGGCGGTGTCGTCGGTCCGTGCGCGGCTTGAATCCTACTTATGCTCCCAGGAGCCGATGCGCATGACTTCCTTTTTCAGTACGTCACCGAAGGTCGGCACCCCTTCCGTGGTGAATACAGAGACCACCGAGCGCACATGGGAGTTCTCGGTGACCTCGTGTAGCAGGGAATGGGCGAGGTCGATGCGCGAGGTGTACAGGCCCGGCGACTCCGGCGGGCCGAAGTGGTAGTCGCTGACCACGTCGGTGTTGTAGAGCGCGGAGGGCCGCACCAGGGTCCAGTCCAGCTCGGTCGCGCGCACGATGTGCTCCATGCGGAGCATGTCGTCGTACAGGGTCCGGCCGAGGGTGGTGAGGAAGGGGTAGAGGAGCCTGCGGTAGACGAACCTCTCGTACAGCGGCTTCTCGCCCTCCGAGCGGGGGGCGTGCACGGCCAGCAGGCGCGAGGTCACCGCGACCAGCCGCTTGACGCCGTGCGCCGCCATCGCGTCGGTGATGTGCGTGATGCCGCGGGAGAGCACCGTCACCGGCTTGCGCTGGTAGGGGACGCCGAGGATCGAGATGACCGCCTCGCTGCCGGCCACCGCCTCCTCGACCGCCGCCTTGTCGAACACGTCAGCGGCGTGCACCCGCAGCTGCGGGCCGGACAGCGGGAACGCCTCGGGCCGTCGCACGACCGCGGTCACCGTGTGTCCCGCACCCAGCGCCTGCTCGGTGAGGTGACGTCCGGTGGAACTGTTTGCTCCGAACACAGCGAGCTTCAATGCGATTCTCCGTCTCGAGAGGGTGCCACTCGTCCGGTCTCCCGAACCGGATCCTCAGGGCTTGACCGCCGTGTAGAGAGCGAACGGCGGGTTGGCCACGAAATCGGCCCAGTAGCCCTTCTCCGACATTCCTGCGACGTGTCCCGGAGCGCGATTCGGGTGGCGCTTCACATCGATCAGCCCGGCCTTTTCCATCGCCTCCTCCGTGGCGCCCGCCGGCCAGAAGAAGCCGTCGAATCCGACATGCGGCTCGACATCCATCTCGATGTGGATGACCTGGAGATCGCCGTGCTTCTCCTTCGGGGTGATGGAGAGGCCGTAGCGGGGGTAGACGGACATCTTGTCCAGGTCGATGTCCGGGTTGGAGCAGAGTGCGACCATGGTGCCGCCGCTCACCAGGTTCGCCGCGCACCGGGCCACCATGTCGTGGTATTCGGCGGTGTCCTTCGCGTGCACGAACGCCCAGATCGGGGCGACGACGTCGAACTCCCCCAGCACCGGCAGTTCCGCGGCGTCCACCGCGTCGTACGTGATACCCAGCGGCGCCTCGGCCTCGATCTGGCGGGCGACGTCGACCATGGACTGCTCGATGTCCACGCCGACGACCTTGTCGGCGCCCAGCCGCTTGAAAATGCGGGAATAGAAACCGGTTCCGCACGCCACGTCCAGCACGCGCTTCCCGGTGAGGTCGGGAACCCCGGAGAGCAGCGTCTCCCGCTCGACAAAGGCGTACGGCAGGTTCTTGACGTTGTCGTACTGCGTGCTCGAAGCCTGGTACTGTTCGCTGATCCTGTCGTGGTGGACGCTCTTGGTCATCTTCCGTGCCTTTCTGCGGAGCCGTCAGCGGTAGGTGATTCCGACCGTAGATACGGCTGAGCGGGCGGACCATGTTCAGCCGTTGGATCTGTCAACTCGGAAGAAATTCAGGAGAATATCTTCTGGACCTTGCGCGACACCCATTCGCTCACCGTCACGGTGTCGAACCGCTCGACGGCGGAGGAATCCGTGAACGGCCGCATCGGCTCGATGGAGGCGTCGTGGTTGGGGAGGTAGAAGAAGGGGATGGTGAGGCGGGAGGTGGTGTCTCCGTGTGGGGGGTTGACGACGCGGTGCATGGTGGAGACCCAGCGTCCGCCGGTCCACAGGGCCATGAGGTCGCCGATGTTGACGACGAAGCTGCCGGGGATGGCGGCGACGTCGCGCCAGGTGTCTTCTCCCTGGAGGACCTGGAGGCCGCCGCGGTCGTCCTCCTGGTAGAGGATGGTGAGGCTGCCGAAGTCCGTGTGCGGACCGCGCCGCAGCTGGCCGGGGAGGGGCGGGGTGTGCTGCGGGGGGTAGTAGTTGACGGCGACGGATGATCCGTGGTGGTCGAACTTGTCGTCGAAGAAGTCCTCGTCCAGTTCGAGTGCCAGCGCGAACAGCCGCATCAGGTCGGCGGCCAGTTCCTCCATCGCGGCCATGTAGTCCTGCCAGGCGCCCCGGAACCCCTCGGGGTTCTTCGGCCACACGTTCCGGTGCGTCCAGCTCGCCCACTGGTCACCGAGCCCGGCGCGCTCCTCGTCGCTCAGCTCCCCGGTCACGTGGGCCGCGAACGTCTCGCACAGGTCGGGCGGCGTCTCCTGGTCGAGGCTGCGCGCGAGCGTGCCGCCGGCCCTGCGGTATCCGGACACCCCCGGGCGGGACGCGACGAGGTCCTTCTCCTCCTCCGGGAGCTTGAAGAAGGCGTTCGTCGTCGTGAACATGCGGTCGACGAGGTCCCGGGAAACCCCGTGGCCGACGACGATGAAAAAGCCCGAACTGCGCAGTGCGTTTCCGATCGCGTCGGCAATCGCGGCGCGACCCTCGGGGGTTTTCCGCGAGGAGAGGTCGATGACCGGCACGAACCCATCGGTCACGGTGACGGTCGGCTGAGCATTACTCACGACTTTTCCTTCCTCTTGCATTTCCCGAGGCTTCCGCGCCGACGCCCGGGAAGTGATGTCCCGCCCGACGGTAGGTCCGGCCGGCTGCCGGTCGCCACGGCCGGTGGCCGAATGTGTCAACTCATCCGCCGACCGTACGGTCCCCACGGTTTGCTCGATCCTTTTCTTTACGTCTTTCTGTCGGTACCGCTGCCGCAACAGCGGAAAGCCGACCCGTTGCCGAGGTGCGCATGCGGGGGAGGGCACCTCGGCAACGGATCGGGGTCGGGGCACGCGCGGCGTGTTACGGGGTGCCGGCGAACATCTTCTGGATCTTGCGGGACATCCACTCCCCGGCGATCACGCTGGTGAGATCGGTCCGGCGACTGCCCACCGGGCCGCCGGCCGCGTCCGGGCACGGCCGCAGCGGTTCGATCGTGGCGTCGTGGTTGGGGAGGTAGAAGAAGGGGATGGTGAGGCGGGAGGTGGTGTCTCCGTGTGGGGGGTTGACGACGCGGTGCATGGTGGAGACCCAGCGTCCGCCGGTCCACAGGGCCATGAGGTCGCCGATGTTGACGACGAAGCTGCCGGGGATGGCGGCGACGTCGCGCCAGGTGTCTTCTCCCTGGAGGACTTGGAGGCCGCCGCGGTCGTCCTCCTGGTAGAGGATGGTGAGGCTGCCGAAGTCCGTGTGGGGGCCCCGCCGCCACTGGCCGGGGAGGGGCGGGGTGTGCTGCGGGGGGTAGTAGTTGACGGCGACGGATGATCCGTGGTGGTCGAACTTGTCGTCGAAGAAGTCCTCTTTCAGATCGAGTGCGAGGGCGAACAGTCGCATCAGGTCCGCCGCGAGATCGCTTATGACGGCCATGTACTCCTGCCACACCTCCCGGAAGCCGGCGGGCCGTTCGGGCCAGATGTTCGCCAGCGTCCAGGTCGCCCACTGGTCACCGAGCCTGCCGCGCTCGCTGTCGCTCAGTTCCCCCGTCACGTGCGCGGAAAAGGCTTCGCACAGGTCGGGCGGCGTCTCCTGATCGAGGCTGAGGGCGGTGGTGCCGCCGGTCCGCCGGTATCCGGACACCCCCGGCCGGTGCGCGACGAGGTCCTTCTCCTCGTCCGGCAGGGTGAAGAAGGCTTTCGTCGTGGTGAACATGCGGCCGATGAGGTCTTCGGGGACACCATGACCGACGATCACGAAGAAACCGGAACTCGTGCACGCCTGGTCGATCGCGGTGGCGATCGCGGCGCGTCCTGGGGCCGTGTCTTTCGCGGACAAATCGATGACGGGTACGAAACCCTCGGCAGCGGTGGGGGGCAGCTGCGCATTGTCCATGGGCCTTGTTTCTCCTTGTTCGGCTGGGGGATGGCCTGAGTGAGCGGAGAGGGACGGTTCAGTGCGTGGACTCGAGGACGGCCTCCGGCCGGCCCTCGCTGTCCCGGCGCCGGGAGAAGAGGGCGACGGCCACCGCACCGGCGAGGAGGATGCCGAAGGCGACCCACAGCGCCACCGTGTATCCGTGCACGGTCCCGGCGTTGACGGATTCCGGGCCGGCCCCGTGCTCCTTGAGGTAGTCACCGGTGACGCTGGTAGCGATCGAGTTGAGCAGAGCGGTACCGAACGCGGCGCCCACCTGCTGCACCGTGTTGTACGCGGCTGAGGCGACACCCGCCTCGGCGTGGCCCAGTTCCACCGTCGCCATGTTGGTCGCCGCCGCCAGCAGGCAGCCGAGTCCGAGCCCCGTCAGGATCATCGCGGGGGTCAGATAGACGAGGAAGACGTTGGAGCTGTCCACTTCCAGCTGGGTGAGGATCAGCATGCCGAGGGCGGAGGAGAGCAGGCTGCCCGCGATCAGCACGTTCGCCGGGACGCGGCCGGTCAGCTTTCCGGCGATCAGCATCGCGCCGATGGTGGTGCACACGGCGTTCACCAGCAGCGTCATGCCCGCCTTGACGGGTGAGTAGCCGAGGATCGTCTGCGTGTAGTAGCTGACGAACAGGTAGAAGCCGAACATCGCGATGAACATCACGCACACGGAGACGAAGGCGACGCCCCGTGTGCGGTGGGCGAGGATGCGCAGCGGCAGCAGCGGGTGCCCCGTCCGGGCCTCGACCAGGACGAACAGCCCCAGCAGCACGATGCCGCCGATCAGCAGGGAGAGCACCTTCGGGTCGCCCCAGCCGTGCGGTTCGGCCTGGGTGAAGCCGTAGACCAGGCAGACGAGGCCGGCGACGCTGAGCAGCACCCCGGGAAGGTCCAGGTGGCGCAGGGTGCCGCTGGGGCGGTCCCGGATGATGAACGGCACGCCCAGCAGGGCGAGGGCGGCCATCGGGACGTTGATGTAGAGGCACCAGCGCCAGTCGGTGTACTCGGTGAGCAGACCGCCGGCCACCACGCCCAGGGCCGCGCCGCCGGCGCCGACCCCGGCGAACACACCGAAGGCCTTCCCCCGTTCGCGCCCGTCGGTGAACGTCAGGATCAGCAGGGACAGCGCGGCCGGCGCCAGGAGGGCGGCGAAGACTCCCTGGCCCGCGCGGGCGGCGAACAGCATGCCCGCGGAGTTCGCGGCTCCGCCGAGCGCGGAGGTCACGGCGAAGCCGATCAGGCTGAGGGTGAAGGAGCGGCGGTGGCCGAGGGCGCCGCACACCCGGCCGCCCACGAGCAGCAGCCCGCCGAAGGCGAGGGCGTAGGCGGTGATGACCCAGTGCCGGTCGGCGTCCGACATTCCCAGGTCCTGCTGGGCCGAGGGAAGGGCGATGTTCACGATGGTCGCGTCCAGCACGACCATCAGCTGGGCCAGGCTCACGACGGGGAGGGCCCACCAGCGTTTCGGGGACTGAGCGGGGGGAGCCGGGGCTTCTTGCTTGATGTCTGTCACAGTCACTCGCACTATGGTCGGGTGTCTCGAACGTTGGTCTAGTGACGAGTGACTCTACTACAACTCTGCGCAGCGGGACGTGACCAAAAGGGGGTGCGAAGCCTCTCCCCGGGCGGCCTGGAGAGCGTTGAAATGCCTGGTCAACAGGGGGGCGAAGATTTTTTCAAGAAGTAGGACTGCGGCTCGGTCCCGGTGCGCCGGTCACCTGGTACGGACCGGGGGCCAGGGCATGCGAGACTCCAGTGCACGCTCGGTGCGGCGTCTCGCGCCCTGGGATCGGGCCGCGTGATTTCGGAGGTGAACGTCATCGCAGACAAAGAGCGCACGAAGAGCCGGTCCGGCGGCGGAGTCGGCAACGTCTGGCTGCGGGCCTCGCGGGAGAAACAGGGCGAACCCCCGTTGACGCGGGCGCGTATCGTCGACGCGGCCGTCGCGCTGCTGGACGACGAGGGCATGGGCCGGCTGACGATGCGACGGCTGGCCGAGCGCCTCCAGGTGGGTGCCACGACGCTGTACTGGCACGTGGCGACCAAGGACGACGTCGTCGATCTCGCCGTCGACGCCATCTTCGGCGAGACCCAGGTCCCCGACCGGCACGCCGACAGTCCGCGCGAGGACATCGCCACCCTCGTCGACGGCTGGCGCAAGGCCATGCTGCGGCACCCCTGGGCGGCCACCCTGCCCGCGCGCCAACGGCCGCTGATGGGGCCCAACTTCCTGGCGTGGATGGAGTTCCTGCAGTCCGCGCTGGTCCGTGCCGGGGTGACCGGCAAGCGGCTGCACGCCGCGACCTGGGCGCTCTACAACCATGTGATGGGCGCCACCGCCGCCCAGTCCAGCCTCCAGCTCTCCGCCGAGGAGACCCGGTTGGGGCAGGAGTACCTGGAGAACAGGCGCGAGCGGTACCCGACCGTCGCCGCGAACAACTACATCGCCGACGACGACTGGGACGCCAACTTCTCGCTCGGGCTGGAGTTCCTGCTCGACGGGATCGAGGCGGGCTCCCGGCCCTGACACCCGGCGCCGGGGCCGGGGCAGGGTCCGGTTCCGCCGGCGAGGATGCCGCGCGGGGCCCGGTTGGCCGCCGGGTCCCGGCTCTGGCACGATGGGCAAGCGGAACCCTGTTCCGTAGGCGAGACGGCGGAGGGAGCGGCGGTGCACGGGAGCGACGAGGGCGCGGGTCCCGCGGCCAGGTCCAAGCGGGCGGACGCCCGGCGCAACCAGGAGACCCTGCTCGACGCGGCCGCCGCGGTGTTCGTCACGTCGGGCGTGGAGGCGCCGGTACGCGACATCGCGGCCGAGGCCGGCGTCGGGGTCGGCACGATCTACCGCCACTTCCCCACCCGCGCCGACCTCATCATCGCCGTCTACCGGCACCAGATCGAGGCCTGCGCCGAGGCCGGGCCGGCTCTGCTGGAGAGCGGCGCGACCCCGTACGCCGCGCTGCGGCAGTGGATCGACCTGTTCGTCGATTTCCTGGTCACCAAGCACGGACTCGCCGCCGTGCTGCAGTCCGACCAGGCCGGCTTCGATACGCTGCACGCCTCCTTCCTGGACCGCCTCGTGCCGGTGTGCGCCCAACTCCTCGACGCCGCGGCCGACTCCGGCGAGATCCGCGCGGGCCTAGGGGCCTACGAACTGATGCGCGGCGTCGGCAACCTGTGCATCGGCGCGGACACCGACCCCCGCTACGACGCCCGCCGGCTGGTCGCTCTCCTCATCGCGGGACTGCGCCGAGCGGACTGACTCCCTGCCTCCCTGCCTAGGCAGGCGCTCCGCCTCCGGTGGCCCGCGCCCGTCGCCGACGGATCGACGAGACACGGCACTTCGCACGGGCTACGAGGTGCGACACCTCGCGTCGGCACGAGATGCGTCACTCCGTACCGGTCACGAGGCGCGGCAACTCCGTACCGGTCACGAGGTGCGTCACTCCGTACCGGTCATGGACGGTGCAGCTTGGCCCGTCCCGTCACGAGCCGCGCCCCGCCCGCTTCTCGCGGTGGCGGCGACGCGCCGCCGCACCCAGCAGGGCGACGCCCGCCACCCCGACCACCAGGGTTCCCCAGACGGGCACATGGGCGGCCCGCAGGAGACCGGAGACCCCGAAGCTGGTGTCCCACCCGGCCTCCGTGACGGCGGATCCGAAGCCCTGGACGACCAGGATCGCGCCGAACAGCCACAGCAGCCCCTGTACCGAGTCGCTGCCCGCCCCTTTGGTCTGCTTTGCCATGAACGGAATACCCCTCCTGTGATGTGCCCGCGCCGTTCCGATGCGGTCGCATCACATCGTGCGGGAGATCCGGATATGATGCAAGTGCATCGGAACCTGGGGAGGAGCGGGAACGTGCCCAGACAGGTCGACTACGAGGAACGCCGCCGGCGGATCGCCGAGAGCGTCTGCACCCTGATCGCCCGCTCCGGCATGGACGCGGTCAGCCTCCGGGACGTGGCCGCAGAGGCGGAGGTGTCCATGGGCGCCGTCCAGCGCTGCTTCCGCACCAAGGAGGACATGCTGCTGTTCGCACTGGAGCACATCTCCCAGGGCGTGACCGAGCGTGCCAACCAGCGCATCGCCGCCGCCTCCGACCCGCGGTCCGCCTCCACCCTGCTGTCCCACACGCTGGCCGAACTCGCGCTGCTGGACGAGGAGTCGAGGACTCACGCACACGCCTGGCTGGCCTTCACCGCACACGCCCCGGCCAGTGCGAAGCTGGCCGCCGTCCTGCGGGACACCTACGCCAAACTCGACGACCTCCTGTGCTGGCTCATCCGCTACGGACAGGACACCCGGGAGATCCCCCCGCACATCGACCCCCGGCGCGAGGCCCGCACGCTGCTGGCCCTGGCGGAGGGGCTGACCGTCCACGTCCTGGCGGGCCACCGCACCCCGGCCGAGGCCACGGCCGTCCTCCAGCGCCACACCGGCCCTCTGCTGCGGCACACCGCGCCCGGGGGAGACTGAGACCGGCCGAACGGCCGTCCGCGGCCGGGGAACCGTCCGTACCCCGGGAACCGGCCATCAGTCCGGAAGCCGTCCGGCGGTCCGGGAACGACCCGCAGTCCCGGAACCGTTGGGCGGTCCGGGAACGTCCGGCAGCCCGGCAAGAGGGAGCGGGCCGGGCGGCGCCGGCCTCAGCGGGGCGTGGGGCTCGGTCCGGGCGTCGGCTCGGGGGTGGGCGGCGGCTGCGGGGTGGGCGTCGTGGGCGTGGGGTCCTTGTCCCAAGGGCGCAGCGGCATGGCGGAGTCGAGGAACACCCGGTTGCGCTTCGCCCACTCGGCCATCGGGTTCTTCGGGGAGAGCGGCTCGTCCCTCGGCTTCTCGCGGAGCCGCCGCTCCCACTGTTCCAGGTCGCTGCCCTGGAACAGATGCGTGAGCGCCGGGACGTCGTAACGGATGTGGTATCGACCGTCGCGGTCCGCGCTGTCGGCGAAGGCCCCCATGATCGCGGCGATGTACGTGATCGACCCCTTGCTCGAACTGAGCAGGGGATCCGAAGCTTGGAATTCACGTGACTTGAAGTCGCGGCCGCACTGACCCTATAGTGAGTCGTATTAATTTAAATCATACCAACATGGTCAAATAAAACGAAAGGCTCAGTCGAAAGACTGGGCCTTTCGTTTTAATCTGATCGGCACGTAAGAGGTTCCAACTTTCACCATAATGAAATAAGATCACTACCGGGCGTATTTTTTGAGTTATCGAGATTTTCAGGAGCTAAGGAAGCTAAAATGGAGAAAAAAATCACTGGATATACCACCGTTGATATATCCCAATGGCATCGTAAAGAACATTTTGAGGCATTTCAGTCAGTTGCTCAATGTACCTATAACCAGACCGTTCAGCTGGATATTACGGCCTTTTTAAAGACCGTAAAGAAAAATAAGCACAAGTTTTATCCGGCCTTTATTCACATTCTTGCCCGCCTGATGAATGCTCATCCGGAATTTCGTATGGCAATGAAAGACGGTGAGCTGGTGATATGGGATAGTGTTCACCCTTGTTACACCGTTTTCCATGAGCAAACTGAAACGTTTTCATCGCTCTGGAGTGAATACCACGACGATTTCCGGCAGTTTCTACACATATATTCGCAAGATGTGGCGTGTTACGGTGAAAACCTGGCCTATTTCCCTAAAGGGTTTATTGAGAATATGTTTTTCGTCTCAGCCAATCCCTGGGTGAGTTTCACCAGTTTTGATTTAAACGTGGCCAATATGGACAACTTCTTCGCCCCCGTTTTCACCATGGGCAAATATTATACGCAAGGCGACAAGGTGCTGATGCCGCTGGCGATTCAGGTTCATCATGCCGTTTGTGATGGCTTCCATGTCGGCAGAATGCTTAATGAATTACAACAGTACTGCGATGAGTGGCAGGGCGGGGCGTAACCTAGGTGACAGAAGTTAAAAGCCTCCGGTCGGAGGCTTTTGACTTTCTGCTAGATCGGCCGCATCGAATATAACTTCGTATAATGTATGCTATACGAAGTTATTAGCGATGAGCTCGGACTTCCATTGTTCATTCCACGGACAAAAACAGAGAAAGGAAACGACAGAGGCCAAAAAGCTCGCTTTCAGCACCTGTCGTTTCCTTTCTTTTCAGAGGGTATTTTAAATAAAAACATTAAGTTATGACGAAGAAGAACGGAAACGCCTTAAACCGGAAAATTTTCATAAATAGCGAAAACCCGCGAGGTCGCCGCCCCGTAACCTGTCGGATCACCGGAAAGGACCCGTAAAGTGATAATGATTATCATCTACATATCACAACGTGCGTGGAGGCCATCAAACCACGTCAAATAATCAATTATGACGCAGGTATCGTATTAATTGATCTGCATCAACTTAACGTAAAAGCAACTTCAGACAATACAAATCAGCGACACTGAATACGGGGCAACCTCATGTCCGAGCTCGCGAGCTCGTCGACAGCGACACACTTGCATCGGATGCAGCCCGGTTAACGTGCCGGCACGGCCTGGGTAACCAGGTATTTTGTCCACATAACCGTGCGCAAAATGTTGTGGATAAGCAGGACACAGCAGCAATCCACAGCAGGCATACAACCGCACACCGAGGTTACTCCGTTCTACAGGTTACGACGAATGTCAATACTTGCCCTTGACAGGCATTGATGGAATCGTAGTCTCACGCTGATAGTCTGATCGACAATACAAGTGGGACCGTGGTCCCAGACCGATAATCAGACCGACAACACGAGTGGGATCGTGGTCCCAGACTAATAATCAGACCGACGATACGAGTGGGACCGTGGTCCCAGACTAATAATCAGACCGACGATACGAGTGGGACCGTGGTTCCAGACTAATAATCAGACCGACGATACGAGTGGGACCGTGGTCCCAGACTAATAATCAGACCGACGATACGAGTGGGACCATGGTCCCAGACTAATAATCAGACCGACGATACGAGTGGGACCGTGGTCCCAGTCTGATTATCAGACCGACGATACGAGTGGGACCGTGGTCCCAGACTAATAATCAGACCGACGATACGAGTGGGACCGTGGTCCCAGACTAATAATCAGACCGACGATACGAGTGGGACCGTGGTCCCAGTCTGATTATCAGACCGACGATACAAGTGGAACAGTTATGCCCGGGAATTCCTGCAGGATCGATCCGCTCGAGAAGCTTTCTAGTGGTACCAACCCAGGCAGGTAGCACAGTGCGCGCCCACTGCCTTACGGATAGCACGACGCATCTTCGCCGCAGCGTTGTTCCCACGGGCGATAGCAGCACGCCGCTTCGCATGGCTCTTCACACTGCGCTGTGCCTGATAGGTGGCGTGGTGCTGAGCACAGCGCCCACCATGAGTAGCCCAGTCCCTACAGTCGAGACACCGGGTACGCATAGGGCACCCCCCCCTTCCGGGGACACCCCCCTATCCGTCGACCACCCCCCTACCTACTCACGTGAGTAGGCTGGGCGCGGCAGCGCTAGAAGCGACCGCCCGTCATGAAGTGGGCAGTGAGCCAACCCATGAAGGCCAGTAGCGCAAAGCGTCGAGCACGCACCCAACCCGAAGGCTTGCCTGTACTGCCGCTTTGCGTGGCGAACCATGACCAGACGTGTTCGCTCAGCGTGTCGCCCGGCTTCTTATTGAAGAGCGCTCGACCCTCAATGACGCCGAACGCGGCAAGCCATGCGAGCCAAGCGATTGTGTATCCGCTCATTGAGCCCCCCGACGGATTCGAACCGCCGACCCCCTGATTACGAAACAGGCGCTCTAACCGAACTGAGCTAGGGAGGCAACGCCGGTCGCTCAACCCTGGGAGAGATCAGGGGAGTGACCGGCCTGAGTGGGTAGCGCTCGACGCCGTTCCTTAGCGGTGCTTGATGCGTGGCGCGTAAACCCCTCTACCTATATGAAGGTTGTCGGCAACCTGATTCGGGGTCACAGCGAAGGGCGCCCGGGTGACGCTGTGATGAAGTGGCGTGAAGTCTGGATTACCCAATGAGAAGTCATTAGGAATGTGTGTTTCGAGTCATTCCGTCACAGCATCACTTCCCCCAGGTCAACGGCTCGCCCCGCTGTGCTGTGGTGACGGAGTCACTGTTACTTAGGCTAACTAACTAAACCGAGACAAGAGAAATGGGCCGACCGGGGGACCGGCCGACCCTTCCCGCTGCCCCAGGAAGCCCGCTGTGCGCCCGTCTCAGCGCCTAACAGGCTTCCCGGGTGTCTCGCTACGCCGCTACGTCTTCCGTGCCGTCCTGGGCGTCGTCTTCGTCGTCGTCGGTCGGCGGCTTCGCCCACGTGATCGAAGCGCGCTTCTCGATGGGCGTTCCCTGCCCCCTGCCCGTAGTCGACTTCGTGACAACGATCTTGTCTACGAAGAGCCCGACGAACACGCGCTTGTCGTCTACTGACGCGCGCCCCCACCACGACTTAGGGCCGGTCGGGTCAGCGTCGGCGTCTTCGGGGAACCATTGGTCAAGGGGAAGCTTCGGGGCTTCGGCGGCTTCAAGTTCGGCAAGCCGCTCTTCCGCCCCTTGCTGCCGGAGCGTCAGCGCTGCCTGTTGCTTCCGGAAGTGCTTCCTGCCAACGGGTCCGTCGTACGCGCCTGCCGCGCGGTCTTCGTACAGCTCTTCAAGGGCGTTCAGGGCGTCGGCGCGCTCCGCAACAAGGTTCGCCCGTTCGCCGCTCTTCTCAGGCGCCTCAGTGAGCTTGCCGAAGCGTCGGGCGGCTTCCCACAGAAGCGCCAACGTCTCTTCGTCGCCTTCGGCGTGCCTGATCTTGTTGAAGATGCGTTCCGCAACGAACTTGTCGAGTGCCGCCATGCTGACGTTGCACGTGCCTTCGTGCTGCCCAGGTGCGGACGGGTCGACCACCTTCCGGCGACGGCAGCGGTAAGAGTCCTTGATCGATTCTTCCCCGCGCTTCGAAGTCATGACGGCGCCACACTCGCAGTACAGCTTGTCCATGGCGGACAGAATGGCTTGCCCCCGGGAAAGCCCCTTGCCGCGCCCCCTGCCGTCCAACCACGCCTGAAGCTCATACCACTCAGCGGGCTCGATGATCGGTCCGCAATCAAGCTCGACCGGCCGGAGCGTGATCGGGTCGCGCTGAATGCGGTAACCCTCAATCTTCGTGGTCGGCGTGCCGTCCGGCTTCTTCTTGTAGATCACCTCAGCGGCGAAGCCCGCAATACGCGGGTCCCGAAGGATTCGCATAACGGTTGCCGGGTCCCAGGCGCTTGAAGCGGTCTTCTTCCCAATCGTCTCGCCCCGGGTCGGCACGGCGTCAGCGTCCATGCGCTTACAAAGCCCCGTGATGCTGCCCGGGTGAATGGCGGCTTGACTGCCCGGCTTGAAGGGAAGGTGTTTGTGCGTCTTGATCTCACGCCACCACCACCGGATTACGTCGGGCTCGAACTCGAAGGGTCCGGTAAGGGGAGTGGTCGAGTGCGCAAGCTTGTTGATGACGACATTGACCATTCGGCCGTTGCGCGTGATCTCCTTCGTCTCCGAAACAAGCTCGAAGCCGTAAGGCGCCTTCCCGCCGACGTACCCGCCCAATTCGCGCTGAAGGTTCTTCGTGTCGAGAATCTTCGCCGACTTCAGCGAAGATTCTTTGTGCGACGCGTCGAGCCGCATAATCAGGTGAATCAGGTCCATGACGTTTCCCTGCCGGAAGACGCCTTCCTGAGTGGAAACAATCGTCACGCCCAGGGCGAGCAATTCCGAGACAATCGGAATCGCGTCCATGACCTTCAGGCGCGAGAAGCGCGACACGTCATAGACAATGATCATGTTGAGCCGCCCGGCGCGGCATTCGTTCAGGATGCGTTCGAACTCCGGGCGCTCCGCCGTCCCGAACGCCGACGTGCCCGGCGCTTCGCTGAAATGCCCGACGAACCTGAACCGGCCCCCGTCGCGCTCGACTTCGCGCTGAAGGTCGGCCGCCTTGTCTTCGTTGGCGCTACGCTGTGTCGCTGGGCTTGCTGCGCTCGAATTCTCGCGCTCGCGCGACTGACGGTCGTAAGCACCCGCGTACGTGTCCACCCCGGTCACAACCCCTTGTGTCATGTCGGCGACCCTACGCCCCCAACTGAGAGAACTCAGGGGCACGCCCTGGCACCCGCACCGCGGCTTCGAGACCGTCACGTATCTGATCGACGGCACCTTTGTGCACCGTGACTCGCACGGCGGCGGTGGCGTCATCAATGACGGTGACACCCAGTGGATGACGGCCGGTTCGGGGCTGCTGCACATCGAGGCGCCGCCGGAGTCGCTCGTGATGTCCGGTGGCCTCTTCCACGGCCTCCAGCTGTGGGTGAACCTGCCGAAGAGCGACAAGATGATGGCCCCTCGCTACCAGGACATCGGCGGGGGCCAGGTCAAGCTGCTGACCTCGGGCGACGGTGGCGCACTGCTGCGGCTGATCGCCGGTGACATCGACGGCCATCAGGGGCCGGGCATCACGCACACGCCGATCACGATGGTGCATGTGACGGTGAACCCGGGCGCCGAACTGACCCTGCCCTGGCGCAAGGACTTCAACGCCCTCGCCTACGCCCTGGCCGGACGCGGTGCGGCCGGTGCGGAGGGGCGCCCGTTCCGCATGGGGCAGGCGGTGGTGTTCGGTACCGGAGACTCGATCACGATCCGGGCGGACGAGTCCCAGGAGTCGCGGAGCCCGAACTTCGAGGTCGTGCTGCTGGGCGGGCTGCCGATCCGCGAGCCGATGAGGCATTACGGCCCGTTCGTGATGAACACCCACGCCGAACTGGCCCAGGCCTTCGAGGACTTCCAGGCCGGCCGACTCGGGACGATCCCCGCCGACGCGCGCTGACGCCACATCGGCACCGGGGCGGCGTTTCACGTGAAACGCCGCCCCCGCCCGTTCCCGGGGGCCGTACCCGGGGTGCGGCCGTGGTGGACTGTCCGGGTGCGAAACGACTCGGAAGAGAACGGGCGCGGCGCCGAGGGTGAACGACCGCAGCCCCCCAGCCCGTTGCTGCCGGTCCAGGCCCGCCGTGCCGCGGCCTGGTGTCTGGTGGTCTTGCTGATCGCGGCCGTGGTGGCCCTCGGGGTCTGGCTGTGCGTCGAGCTGAGCGCGGCCGTGACACCCGTCCTGCTGGCGCTGCTCGGCAGCGGGCTGCTCGGGCCGCTCTACCGGCGGCTGGTGGCGATGAAGCTCAACCGTTCACTGGCGGCCGGACTGACCTGTGCGGTCCTCGTGGTGGTGGTCGGCGGCGCCGGATACATCGTCGTCAACGCGCTGATCGACACCGGTGACCAGATCATCGCCTCGCTCAGGGAAGCCGCCAAGGACCTCTCCCGGCACTTCGGCTCGGCCGGTACGTCGCTCGACGACCTCGCCTCCCGGTCCAAGGAGCTGGTCACCAAGTTCGGTGGCACCGCGGCCTCCGGGCTGCTGGCCGGGGTCAGCGTCGTCGGCCAGTTCCTCGCCGCCTCGGTCCTGGCCCTGCTGCTGACCTTCTTCTTCCTGCGCGACTCCGGCAAGGCCGTACGCGCCCTGCGGGACTGGGCGCCCGGCAGCTCCGCACCGCAGCTGGAGCGGATGGCCCGCCGTGGGTTCCAGAGCATCGAAGGCTTCATGCGCGGCACCACCTTCATCGCGCTGATCGACGCCATCTGCATCACCGTCGGACTGCTGATCCTTCAGGTGCCGGGCGCCATCGGGCTGGGCGCACTGGTCTTCGTCGGCGCCTACATCCCCTACCTCGGTGCCTTCATCTCCGGCGCGGTGGCGATCCTGGTGGCGCTGGCCGACCGGGGCGTGGTGATCGCGCTCTGGGCGCTCGGTGTCGTCCTGGCCGTGCAGGTGCTGGAGGGTCATGTGCTCCAGCCGATGATCCAGAGCCGTACGGTCCAGATGCATCCGGCGACCGTGCTGCTGGCGATCACCGCGGGCGCCAGCCTCGCCGGCATCCTCGGCATGCTGCTGTCCGTACCGCTGACCGCCGCCGTTACGGGTGTGCTCCACGAGCTGCGGGTGCACTACGCCGCGGGCTCGGACTCCGACGACAGCGGACCCGCCGCCTCCCCAGCCTCCTCGTAGAGCTCGAACCACGTCGACTTGCCGTCGCCGCGCGGATCCACGCCCCATGCCCCGGCCAGCAGCTCCAGCAGCATCAGACCGCGGCCCGAGGACGCCAGTTCACCGGGGCAGCGGCGGTGCGGCAGCTCATCGCTGCTGTCGGCGACATCGACGCGGATACGCCGGGCGCCCCGTTCACCGGTGATCTCGGCGACCAGCAGCGCGTCCCCGTCGGTGTGCAGCAGGACATTGGTGACCATCTCGGAGACCATCAGCACCGCCGAGTCCACCTGGTCCGGGTCCGCCCAGTCGTGCAGCACGTCCCGGACCTGCCGGCGCGCCTCGGCTATCCGCTCCGGCTCGGCCTGCGCGACGGAGAGCACGGTGCGCCGGACGGGCTGCGGGGCCAGCGGTCCGCCGGTGCCGACCCCGCAGCCGGCGCCGTCGCGGCGCAGCAGCAGTACGGCGATGTCGTCCTCGCGGCGGTCCACCAGCGGCCCGGTGGTGTGGTGCGACGGCGGCCCGTGCACGGCCTGGACCAGCGCGTCGGCGAGCCGTTCCAGGCTCTCGCCGTCCTCACCGGCCTCGCAGGACTCGAGGATGTCGCGCAGTCGCGCCCAGCCGGTCTCCAGATCGTGGCCGCCGGTCTCGATCAGCCCGTCGGTGCACACCATCATGGTCTCGCCGGGTTCCAGGACGAGCCGGGTGGTGGGGTAGTCGGTGTCCGGGACGATGCCCAGTGGCAGCCCGCCCGCGGTGGGCCGGACCAGCATCGTGCCGTCGCTCATCCGGATCGCCGGATCGGGGTGGCCGGCCCGCGCGATGTCCAGCAGCCCCGTCGCCGGATCCACCTCGATGTAGAGGCAGGTCGCAAAGCGCTGGTCCTCGCCGTGCCCGCGGAGCTCGGTCTCGTTGATCCCGGCCAGGAAGCGGGAGGCGCGGGAGAGCACGGCATCGGGGTGGTGGCCCTCGGACGCGTAGGCCCGCAGCGCGATCCGCAACTGCCCCATCAGGCCCGCGGCCCGTACGTCGTGCCCCTGGACATCCCCGATGACCAGGGCGATCCGGCCGGACGGCAGCGGGATCATGTCGTACCAGTCGCCGCCGACCTCCAGTCCGCCGCCGGTCGGGACATAGCGGGCCGCGACCGTCATCCCCGGGATGTCCGGCTGCACCGTCGGCATCATGCTGCGCTGCAGCCCCAGCGCCAGCTCCTGCTGCTCCTCCTGCATACCGGCCCTGGCCAGCGCCTGGGCCAGCATCCGGGCGACGGTGGTCAGCACCGAGCGCTCATCGGGTGTGAACGCCACCGGCTGGGCGAACGCCGCCATCCAGGCGCCGATCGTCCGGCCCGCGTTCACCAGCGGCAGGAACGCCCAGGACGTCCGGCGGAAACGGGCGGCCAGCGGCCAGGTGGCGGGGTAGCGGCGGCGGTACTCCTCCGGGGTGGGCAGGTAGAGGGCCCGGCCCGTACGGACGACTTCGGCGGCCGGATAGTCGGTCGCCAGCGCCATGTCGGCGAACGGCCGCTCATCACCGGAATGGTGTCCGTGGTGGCCGATGACCGACAGCCGGTCGCCCTCGATGCCGAAGACCGCGAGCCCGTCGGGCATGAACCCCGGCATGGACAGTCCGGCCGCGACCCGCAGCACCTCGGCGGTGGACCGGGCCTCGGCCAGCGCCCGGCCCGCGTCCAGCAGGAACGCCTCGCGGGAGCGGCGCCAGTCGCCGGTTATCGGGGTGTGCGCGGCAGAGGTCCCGGGCTGTGGTTCGGGCACCTCCTGGAGGGTGCCGACCAGCTCGAAGTCACCGTCGACGATCCGTGGGCGGGAACGGGAGCGGACGATGCGCTGCACCCGCCCGTGCTCGTCCACGATGCGCAGCCGGGCCTCGGCGAGCGTCTTCTCGGCGACCGCGAGCTGCACGATCCCGTTGATCTCGGCGAAGTCGACGGGATGAAAACGGGAGCGCACCGCGGCCTGGGTCAGTTCCACCGGTTCTGCGGGCAGCCCGAGCAGCCGGGCCGCTTCGGCGTCGAGGGTCACCCGTCCCGATGCGTGGTCCCAGCGCCACAGGCCGGTCGCGATGGCGGCCAGGAGATCCTCGGTGCGCATTGCCTCACTTTAGGTGTGTTTGGCGAGGCCCGACCAGTGAGCCGGACGTGACCATCGTCCCAGTCGGGACGCCCCGACCCGGTCCCCACGGCGCTGATGCGTATATGTCAACGAAGGCCTGCGGGCCGGGACGGTAACCTGGAGCGGTTATGTCAATCCTGGGGTGGCCTTTCGGGTGATCCACGGGGAGAGCGACCGGGCGTGTGAGCCCGTACTCCTTTTCCTCTCCCTCTCCCGACAACTCCTCACCTCGACACTCGCGACGACTTGGATGAGCGATGCATCGGTACCGGTCCCATAACTGCGGCGAGCTCCGAGCCACGGACGTCGACACCGACGTCCGCCTCAGCGGCTGGCTGCACAATCGACGTGACCTGGGCGGCATCCTCTTCATCGATCTGCGCGACCACTACGGTCTGGTCCAGCTCGTCGCCCGCCCCGGCACCCCGGCCAACGAGGCCCTCGGCTCGCTGACCAAGGAGACCGTCGTCCGCATCGACGGCAAGGTCAGCGCGCGCGGTGCCGACAACGTCAACCCCGACCTGCCGACCGGTGAGATCGAGATCGAGGTCACCGAGGTCGAGGTGCTCGGCGCCGCCGACCAGATCCCCTTCACGATCAACGCGGACGACGGCGTCAACGAGGAGAAGCGCCTCGAGTACCGCTTCCTTGACCTGCGCCGTGAGCGGATGCACCGCAACATCATGCTGCGCACCGCCGTGATCTCCGCCATCCGCCACAAGATGGTGGCCCTCGGCTTCAACGAGATGGCGACCCCGATCCTCTCCGCGACCTCGCCCGAGGGCGCCCGCGACTTCCTGGTCCCCTCCCGTCTGCACGCCGGCAAGTTCTACGCGCTGCCGCAGGCCCCGCAGCAGTTCAAGCAGCTGCTGATGATCGCCGGGTTCGACCGCTACTTCCAGATCGCGCCCTGCTTCCGCGACGAGGACGCCCGTGCGGACCGTTCGCCGGGCGAGTTCTACCAGCTCGATGTCGAGATGAGCTTCGTCGAGCAGGAAGACGTCTTCCAGCCCGTCGAGAAGCTGATGACCGAGCTGTTCACCGAGTTCGGCAACGGCCGCACGGTCACCTCCCCGTTCCCGCGCATCCCGTTCCGCGAGGCGATGCTCAAGTACGGCTCCGACAAGCCGGACCTGCGCGCCGAGCTGGAGCTGGTGGATGTCTCCGACGTCTTCGCGGGCTCCGGCTTCAAGGCCTTCGCCGACAAGCACGTCCGTGCCCTGGCCGTGCCGGACACCGCCGACCAGCCGCGCAAGTTCTTCGACCAGCTGGGCGACTTCGCCGTCCAGCAGGGCGCCAAGGGCCTGGCCTGGGTCCGGGTCGGCGAGGACAACGCACTGACCGGCCCGATCGCCAAGTTCCTCACCGAGGACGACATCAAGTCGCTGGTCGTCGCCCTGGACCTCAAGCCCGGCCATGCCGTCTTCTTCGGCGCCGGTGAGTTCGACGAGGTCTCCAAGATCATGGGCGCGGTCCGCGTCGAGGTCGCCAAGCGTGCCGGCCACTTCGTCGAGGACGAGTTCCGCTTCTGCTGGATCGTCGACTTCCCGATGTTCGAGAAGGACGAGGACACCGGCAAGATCGAGTTCTCGCACAACCCGTTCTCCATGCCGCAGGGCGGTCTGGAGGCGCTGGAGACCAAGGACCCGCTGGACATCCTGGCCTGGCAGTACGACATCGTCTGCAACGGCACCGAGCTGTCCTCCGGCGCGATCCGTAACCACGAGCCCGAGGTCATGTACAAGGCCTTCGCGATCGCCGGCTACGACAAGGACACGGTCGAGGCCGAGTTCGGCGGCATGCTGCGCGCCTTCAAGTTCGGCGCCCCGCCGCACGGTGGCATCGCCCCCGGCGTCGACCGCATCGTCATGCTGCTGGCCGACGAGCCCAACATCCGCGAGACCATCGCCTTCCCGCTCAACGGCAACGCCCAGGACCTGCTGATGGGCGCCCCGAGCGAGGTCGAGGAGGCACGCCTCAAGGAGCTGCACCTCTCCCTGCGCAAGCCGCAGGTGAAGTAGGCACCGCTGAGGGACAAAGGGCCTCGGACAGGCTGAGGGGCGGCGTTTCACGTGAAACGCCGCCCCGGCCCGTTCGGGGCCCCTGCGTTGTCGGACGGGTCGCGGCGGTCAGGCGGTCCCCGGCCCGGAACGGGCACGGCGCACCGGCCCGGGTGCCCCGACCGCTCCACTCATGTGGCCGTGCCCCGTCGGCGCCCGCACTGTGGTGCCCATGCAGCAAGCCAGCCTCCTCTCCGCTCCGCCCGGCCCGGGGCCGAGGGCCCGCGTAACGCGTTCCGTTGCGGCCCATGACCTGTGGTGGCTCCTCGCCGTGGCCGCCGCCTTCACCGTCCTCCTGGTCCACTCCGCCCTGACCACCCCCGGTCTGGGCTGGGACGAGACGGTGTACGTCAGCCAGGTCGACCGCCATACGCCGGCCGCGTTCTTCAGCGCCCCGCGCGCCCGCGGCGTCAGCTTCCTCCTCGCCCCGGTCGCCGTGCTGACGACCTCGGCCACCGTGCTGCACTGCTACCTGGCGGTGCTCTCCGGCGCCGGGCTCCTGCTCAGCCTGTGCGTCTGGCGGCGGCTGCTGCCGGCCCCCGTACCGGCCCTGGGCGGCGCGCTGTTCGCCGGTCTGTGGATCACGCTCTTCTACGGCCCGCAGGCGATGCCCAACCTGTGGGTCGCCTACGCCGCGCTCGCCGCCACCGGCTGCTTCCTGCTCGCCGTACGGCAGCCGTCCCGGCAACTGGCCCCCCGTGCCGGCCGGGGCGCGGCGGCCGGACTCGCCCTCGCGGTGGCGGTGGCCGCGCTGATGCGTCCCACCGACGCCGTCTGGCTGACCGTGCCGCTCTTCGCCGCGGCGCTGTGCGTCCCGTCATGGCGGCGCCCCGCCGTGCTGCTGGCGCTGCCGGCCGGGCTGGCCCTGGGGTGCGCCGAGTGGGTCGCGGAGGCGTATCTGTCCTACGGCGGGCTCCTGGCCCGGCTGCGGCAGGCCGCGGGGATCCAGGGCGGCCTCGGCTGGCACCTGTCCTTCGACGACCATGCCCGCTCCCTGCAGGGCAAGACGCTGTGCCGCCCCTGCCAGCTGTCCTGGGAGCATCCGGTGACGGCGGTGTGGTGGTTCCTGCTGCCCCTGGCGGTCATCGGGGCGGTGTGGGTGGCGCTGCGCGCCCGGGAGTCCGGTGGTGCGCTGCACCGGTACGGTCCGGCGTGGGCGTCCGCGGAGCGTGGCGGTGGCCCGCAGCCGCTCGGGCTGGCGCCCGTCCGTCCGGGCAGCCGCGAGCCCGTCGGTGAGCCGCACCGCCACGGTCCGGTGTGGCCCGCGGTACGGCTGCGCGACCCCGTCGGCCCGCTGCACCGCAACGGACCGGCTCCGCTCGTCGTCCCGGCCCTGACCGGTCTCTGTCTCGCCGCCCCTTACCTTCTGACGGTGGATTACGCGGCGCCGCGCTTCCTGCTGCCCGCGTACGCCCTGCTGCTGATGCCCGCCGCATGGTTCCTGTACTGGCTGACCCGGCTGCCGCGCCGCCGGCACGCCTGGGCGGTGGCCGCCCTCGTCCTCATCCTGATGGGCCATGAGGTCATCCAGCTGGCGATCCTGCACAAGATGGAGCAGAGCACGGTACGCGCCCAGAACGGCCTCGGCCGGATCTCCGAGACGCTGCGCCGGGCCGGTCTGCGGCCGCCCTGTGTGGTGAGCGGCGAGGAGGCGGTACGGGTGGCGTACCAGGCGGGCTGTGCGTCCCGGCAGCCCGAGGGCCATGACGCCGGTATCACCCCCGCGGGCCTGGCCCGGCTGGCCACGACCCGGCCCGCCGCCGTCCTGGTCATGGGCCGTAAGCCGCCGGCCTACGCCCGTGGCTGGCGCCCGGTCCCGCTGCCGCCGATGCCGGGCATGGAGTCACTGCACGCCTTTGTGTCCCCGCCGACCCGGCCCTGAGCCCGCCACGGCCGGGCGGGCCCGCATAGACGCGCGCCCGCCCGGCCTCGAAGGCCGGACGGGCGCGCAGGGCTTGCCGTCTCCCCGCCGCGGAGGCGTCCGCGGTCAGGAGGGGATTGCTACTGCTCCGCGCCGCCGAAGCGCTCGCGGTAGGCCTCCAGGTCGTCCTCGGTGATCTTCGCGAAGAGCACCGGCGGCACCGTGAAGGGCGTGCCGGCCGGCACCGAGGCCAGCGCCTTCGCCTCCTCCTGGGAGACCCACACGGCCGTGTCGTTCTCCAGCGCGAAGGCGCCCCGCATCGCCTTGGCCGACGACGGGATGAACGGCTCGGAGATGATCGCGTACAGATGGATCAGGTTCATCGCCGTACGCAGCGTCAGGGCCGCGGCGTCCTTGTCGGTCTTGATCTCCAGCCACGGGGCCTTCTCCTCCAGGTAGGAGTTGCCCGCGCTCCACAGGGCGCGCAGCGACGCCGCGGCCTTGCGGAACTGCAGGGCCTCCATGTGGCCCTCGTACTCCGCCAGCAGCCCGGCGATCTCCTCGCCCAGCTTCTGCTCCGCGGCCCCGGCCTCGGCGCCCGCGGGCACCTCGTCACCGAACCGCTTCCGGGAGAACGACAGCACCCGGTTGACGAAGTTGCCGAGCGTGTCCGCCAGGTCCTTGTTGACCGAGGCCGAGAACAGCTCCCAGGTGAAGGAGGTGTCGTCCGACTCCGGGGCGTTGGCGATCAGGAAGTAGCGCCAGTAGTCGGCCGGCAGCAGCTCCAGCGCCGCGTCCGTGAAGATGCCGCGCCGCTGGGAGGTGGAGAACTTCCCGCCGTAGTAGTTGAGCCAGTTGAAGGCCTTGAGGAAGTCGACCTTCTTCCACGGCTCGCGGGTCCCCAGCTGCGTCGCCGGGAACATCACGGAGTGGAACGGCACATTGTCCTTGGCCATGAACTCCGTGTACCGGACGTCATCGGCCTCGTACCACCACGACTTCCAGTCGCGGTTCTCCGGGTCGACGTCCGCCCACTCCTTCGTCGAGCCGATGTACTCGATCGGCGCGTCGAACCATACGTAGAAGACCTTGCCCTCGGCCGCCAGCTCCGGCCACACATCGGCCGGCACCGGAACACCCCAGTCCAGGTCACGGGTGATCGCCCGGTCCTGGAGGCCTTCCGTCAGCCACTTGTGCGCGATGGACGAGGCCAGCGTCGGCCACTCCCGGCTGCCGTTGCCGTCCAGCCAGCCCTCGACCTCGTGCTGCAGCTTCGACTGGAGCAGGAAGAGGTGCTTGGTCTCCCGCACCTCCAGCTCGCCGCTGCCGCTGATCGCCGAGCGGGCGTCGATCAGATCGGTCGGGTCGAGCACCCGGGTGCAGTTCTCGCACTGGTCGCCGCGCGCCTTGTCGTAGCCGCAGTGCGGACAGGTGCCGACGATGTAGCGGTCCGGCAGGAAGCGGTCGTCGGCGATCGAGAAGACCTGGCGGATCGCCCGCTCCTCGATGAAGCCGTTCTCGTGCAGCTTGCGCGCGAAGTGCTGCGTCAGCTCCACGTTCTCCCGCGACGAGCTCCGCCCGAAGTAGTCGAATTCGAGGCCGAAGCCCTCGTAGATCGCCTTCTGCTTGTCGTGCTGCTCGGCACAGAACGCGTCGACCGACTGCCCCGCGTCCTTCGCCGCCAGCTCGGCAGGGGTCCCGTGCTCGTCCGTCGCGCAGATGTAGAGCACATCGTGCCCGCGCTGCCGCATATACCGGGCATAGACATCGGCCGGGAGCATGGACCCCACCATGTTGCCCAGGTGCTTGATCCCGTTGATATACGGAAGGGCGCTGGTGATGAGGTGTCGAGCCATTGCCGGCTGCTCCCAAGTCGCTACGGTGAGTGAGGATTTGCTTTACGGAACGTCAATATCGTACTGGACGGGCCAGGGGCGCCCGCGCGGGTTTTCCGGCGGCGGACGAGGCCCTGCTCACCCCGCCCGCCGCCCGCTCTCACACGGCCGCGTCCGCCGACTCCGCGCTGTCCCCCGCCGGGGTCCGGCCGTGCTTCGGCGCCCGGCCGTTGACCATGAGTCCGGCGACGAGCGCGGCGAGCAGCATGATCACCGACGCCACCCCGATGGCGACGTTGAAGCCGTGCACCACCCCGTTTTTCACGATCTGGTCCCGCACCGCCGGGGTGAGCCCCAGTCCGCCGCCCTTGCGGGCCGCGTCCGCCAGGTGGTCCGCGATGAACACCGCACTCGTCGAGGTGGCGATCGTGTTCAGCAGCGCCGTACCGATCGAACCACCCACCTGCTGCGCCGTGTTGACCGTCGCGGACGTGACTCCCGAGTCGTGCGGCGCCACCCCGGACGTGGCCGTCGCCATCACCGGCATGAAGATCAGGCCCATCCCGAGCCCGACGAGCAGCATGGCCGGAAGCACATGCGACACATACGCGGGCAGGGCGGTCAGATACGTCAGGGTGTAGAGCCCCACGGCGGCGAGCAGTGCGCCCGGGACCATCAGGAACCGTGGCGGGATCCGGTGCAGCAGCCGCGCCGAGATCTGGGTCGAGCCGACCACGATCGCGGCCACCATCGGGAGGAAGGCCATCCCGGTCCTGACCGGTGAATAGCCGAGCACGGTCTGCAGGTAGTAGGTCATGAACAGGAACATCCCGAACATCGCGATGACCGCCAGTCCCATGGTCAGGAAGGCGCCACCGCGATTCCGGTCCCGCACGATGTGCAACGGCAGCAGGGGATGCGGTGCCCGCGTCTGCCACCACGCAAAGACGGCCAGCAGCACCGCACCGCCCACCAGCAGCCCGATGACCACCCCGTCACCCCACCCCCGTGGCTGCGCCTCACTGCACCCGTAAACGATCGCGACCAGACCGCCGCAGCCCAGCACCGCACCCGGAACGTCCAGGTGAACGCGGCCCCGCTCCGTCTTGTCGTGCAGAAACACCGCGGCCCCCACGAAAGCGATCACCGCGATCGGCACATTCACATACAGACACCAGCGCCAGTCCAGGTACTCGGTCAGCAGCCCGCCGGCGATCAGTCCGATGGCCGCGCCACCGCCCGCGATGGCCCCGTAGATCCCGAAGGCCTTGCTCCGCTCCTTCCCGATGGTGAACGTCGTGGTGAGCAGCGACAGCGCGGACGGAGCCAGCAGCGCCCCGAAGGCGCCCTGCAGCGCCCGCGCCCCGAACAGCAGCCCGGACCCGGTGGCCGCACCGCCCAGCCCCGACGCGACCGCGAACCCGACCAGCCCGATCATGAACGTCCGCTTCCGCCCCACCAGGTCGGCGATCCGCCCGCCGAGCAGCAGCAGCCCGCCGAACGCCAGCGTGTACGCGGTGATCACCCACTGCCGGTTGGCGTCCGACATCCCCAGATCCCGCTGGGCCGACGGCAGCGCGATGTTCACGATGGTCGCGTCCAGCACCACCATCAGCTGCGCAATCGCAATCACCACGAGGCCCCACCAGCGCCGCGGATCCGGCTTCGGGGGCGCGGCCCAACGGGGAGTGCTGGGTTTGGGAGGGGGAGCGGGACCTCCCTCTTGGCTCGCGTCACTCATCACGACCCGCCTCGCTCGGCTGGTACGGCCACCCCGGCCACCCCGCCGCCCCACCCCGGAGCAACCGGATCAAACGGAGCGCTTCACCCATTCAGCGTAGGTAGGGGCGCGGGGCCTCGCCTCTTGTGGTGTGCGGCGGCGCCGTGGTCACGGGCGCGCAAGACGGCGGCCGCGGCCGGGCCCGTGGGAGCCCGGCCGCGGCCGGTGAGGTGTCGGGTGTGGTGGAGGTGCGGGTGGTCAGCTGTCCTTGAGGACGCCGGCCGTGCGGGCCTCGGCGAGCCACTCGGGGAACTCGACCATCAGCTGCTGGTAGAGCGCGTCGTGGGAGAGGCTGCGCGGGTCGCGGCCGGCGTGGAAGAAGCCGGCGTTGTCGACGGCGCGCTTCTCCGGGACGGCCAGGTCGTCCAGCTTGCGGAGGAAGTCGAAGCCCTTGGCGTCCGGGTCACCGAAGCCGATGAACTGCCAGAAGATGGGGAGTCCGGCCGCCTCGCAGAGGGCCTTCTCGGCGGCCGGCTTGGAGGTCGGGGCGCCGTCGGTCTGGAAGATGACGAAGGCCGGGGCGGTGGCGCCGGACTTCTTGTAGTGCTCGACGACCGCGTTGATGGCCCAGTGGTAGTTCGTACGGCCCATGTGGCCCAGGCCGGCGTGCAGTTCCTCGATGCGGCCCTCGTAGTTGGTGAGGTCGATCTCGGCCGTGCCGTCGATGTCGGTGGAGAAGAAGACGACCGGGACGGTGGCATCGTCGTCGAGGTGGGCGGAGAGGCCGAGGGCCTGCTCCGCGAGGTTCTGGACGGTGCCGTCCTTGTAGTAGTTGCGCATCGAGCCGGAGCGGTCCAGGACCAGGTAGACGGCGGCACGCTGGGTGGCGAGGCCGTGCTTGTCCAGGGTGCTGCCCGCGGACTTGTAGAGGCTGACCAGGGCGGGGGCGACGGAGGGGAGCGAGGCCGCGGCGGCGGGAGCGGTGACGTCCTCGGGCTCGGCCTCGGGCTGGTCCGCTGCCGGCTGGTCGGCCTTCGGCGCTGCGTCCTTCGGCTCGGCCGTCTTGGGCTCGGCCGTCTTGGGCGCCGCTGCCTTCGGCTCGTCCTTGGGCTGCTCGGCCGCGGGCTTCGCCTCGGCCTCCGGTGCCGGTTCCGGCGTGGCCTCGGGCTCGGTGGCGGGCTGTGCCTCCGCCGCCACGGGTTCCGGCTTCGCCTCGGGCTCGGGCTCCGGCTGCTGTACGGGCTCCGGCTCGGCCGCCGCCTTCTTGTCCGCCTCCGGCTCCGCGGGCTCCGCGACCGGCTCGGGCTCTGCGTCCGCCTTGGGCTCTGCGTCCGCCTTGGGCTCCGCGACGGACTCCGCGACCGCCTCGGCCTCGGGCTCCGCGACGGCCTCCGTCTCGGCCGCCGGCTCCGCCTTCGCCTCGGCCGCCGGCTCGGCGGACCCGGCGGAGGGCCCGGCGGTGGGCTCGGCCGTGGCCGTCGGCGCCGGGTTCGGGTTGTCGAAGGCCTGGCTCACGAGATCGGCGACGGCGTCGTCCTCGGCCGCAGCTGCCTCCTTGGCCGAGCCCGCCTCGGCCTTCTCGGCCTCCTCGACCGCGTCGCCCGCTTCGACGGCCTCGGCCGGGGCCGACGGCGTGGCCGTCGCGGCGGCGTCCGGCGCGGGCTCAGCCGCGGCCCGGTCCGCACGGTCCGCGCGGCTGCCCTGCGCGGGCAGCGTTGCGGTGGTCGGCGCCGGGTCCGCGACGGGGGCCTCCGAGGGGGCCGTCCGGGCGGCCGGAACTTCAGCTTCCGGGGTGGCGGGGGCCGGTGTGGACTCCTCGCGGGCCTCCGGGATGGTCGCGGACTCCGGCTTGTCGGCGCCGCTCGGGGCCGCGCCGGTTTCTTCACGGGTCGCCTTGGAGCGACCGAAAGCGTTGCGCAGCAGACTCCGAATGCCCATCGGCGAACCTCTCTTGCGTGTGCTGGGTGCGGCGTATGTCCGTGAAGCACGGACATGTCCCTGACCAGGACGGATACGTAAGCGTAGCGGCCGGGACCGGCCTCATCGTGGGACCCCGCGCCTTGTGTGATGGGCCATCCGGGGGCTGTGGCGGGCCGAATGGTTTCGGCCGGGGCGCCGGAGTCCCGCCGAGAAGACATCGGTCCTGCGTACGAGGTTGATCAGCAGTGTGAACACCATCGCGGCGCATGGTCCCGTGCGGGATTTTCGATACCGGACTGAATCCTTCCCGCGATCTGCGCCGCAGTCGTATGCGCCGTCTCGACCTTCCCTGGAACCGGGATTGACCCCTCGTACGGTGCCGCGCGGGCCTGCCGTACCCCCGGATTCACCGTCTGTTCATGTTTGCGTCGTCGTGCGGCGGAACGGCCCCCTTAGCGTCGCGGCGAACCATGACCGCGAACCGAACGCTTGCGCTCGAATCCGTTCGACTGCGCTCAAAACCGTTCGACATCGTTCGACACCGCTAAAGAGGGGGAAATGTGCGCAAGTTCCTGCCGTTGATCGGCTCGCACCCTGGTGGGCGTTCGGCCCTGACGTGCCGGTACCGCTGTGGTGACGCCTGTTTTCACGAGACGCCCAATACGAGCGACAACGCCTACGTCGGTGAGGTCATCGCCGGTGCGCTGTCCCGGCGTTCGATGGTGCGGGCCGCCGCGGTCGTGACGGTGGCGGCGGCAGCCGGGGGCGTGGCGGGCGGCGTGGGGGCGCCGGCGGCCGTGGCGGCGCCGGGTCCTGGCCAGGCGCCACGGGGCGGGAAGGGCCACAAGGCGGCGCGCGGACTGCGGTTCGCCACGGTGGCGCCGAATACGGCCGATGCGGTGGTCGTCCCGGAGGGGCACACCCAGAACATCATCGTCCGGTGGGGCGACCCGATCCTGCGTGGGGCGCCGGCGTTCGACCCGGACCGGCAGTCGGCGAAGGCGCAGGCGGGGCAGTTCGGTTACAACAACGACTACATGGCCGTGCTGGACGTGCCGGGCGAGCGGCACCGGCAGCTGATGGTGATCAACCACGAGTACACCGACGAGCAGCTGATGTTCGCCGGGTACGACGCGGAGGCGCCGACGCGGGAGCAGGCCGAGATCGGCTGGGCGGCGCACGGGCTGTCCGTGCTGGTCGTACAGGAGGAGCGGCACAGCGGGCGGCTGACGGCGGTGTCCCGGCACCGGCTCAACCGGCGGATCACCGGCACCACGCCATTCGACGTCACCGGCCCCGCGGCGGGCAGCGATCTGCTGAAGACCTCCGCCGATCCCGAGGGGACGCGGATTCTGGGGACGCTCAACAACTGCGGCGGTGGCATCACGCCGTGGGGGACGGTGCTGTCCGGCGAGGAGAATTTCAACCAGTATTTCGCCAATGGGGACAGTGTCACCGATCCGACGGCGGCGGCCCGGCTCAAGCGGTACGGCATTACCGGCGGGGCGAGCCAGCGTAAGTGGGAGCGGTTCGACAAGCGCTTCGATGTGGTGCGGGAGCCGAATGAGGCGCACCGGTTCGGATGGGTCGTGGAGATCGATCCCTACGACCCCGAGTCGACACCGCGGAAGCTGACGGCGCTGGGGCGGTTCAAGCACGAGGCGGCCGAACCGCGCCTGACGGCGGACGGCCGGCCCGTTCTCTACATGGGCGATGACGAGAAGTTCGACTACTTCTACAAGTTCGTCTCCGCCCGGCGGATGAAGCGGGGCACTTCGCGGGCCGCGCGGGAGCACAACCGGACGCTGCTGGACGAGGGGACGCTCTATGCCGCCAAGTTCACCGGTGACAGTGCGGCGGGGGAGATCGACGGGTCGGGCAAGCTGCCGAAGGACGGGGCGTTCGACGGGTCGGGGGAGTGGATTCCGCTGGCGAGCGGTGACACCTCGTATGTGCCGGGAATGACGGCGGAAGAGGTGTATGTCTTCACGCGGATCGCTGCCGACAAGGTGGGCGCCACGAAGATGGACCGGCCGGAGGACGTCGAGCCCAGCCCGCGTACCGGACGGGTCTATATCGCGCTGACCAATAACAGCGACCGGGGGAAGGCCGGCAAGGCTCCGGCGGACGAGGTCAATCCGCGCAAGGAGAACAAGCACGGGCAGGTTCTGGAACTGAGCGAGCGGTCGGACGACCCGGCGGCGGACCGTTTCGACTGGCGGCTGTTCCTGGTCTGCGGTGACCCGGAGGACCCGGCGACCTATTTCGGCGGATTCCCCAAGGACCAGGTCAGCCCGATTTCCTGCCCGG